>NZ_SAYT01000001.1 GCF_004296575.1 Dyella amyloliquefaciens
GTAGTGTGAATCCTCATGCAAGAGTAGGTCACCGCCAGGGGCTTTATCCCTCAAACGCCTTCCCATCCGGGAAGGCGTTTGTCTTTGCGCGCTTCCAAAACAATACGGCGTGACCGAGTGTCGATCGCGCGCCGGGGCCGCGCCGACAACTGCAGCGCACGCCGCCGTTGTAGGAGCGCACCCAGTGCGCGATCCGCGCCGGCTCGTGCATCGGATCTGTTCCGGGCGCACTCGCCGACAAAGCCCGTTCACGGCTGACCGCCACGATGCGCAAGCCTCTGCACCGCGCCAACAGCCCCGGATCGCCTATGATGCTGGGCCTATCCGGCCGCCATTTTGCGGAGTACCCATCCTGTGTTTGTCCATGTCGAAACTCGTCGGCGCCAGCATGTGCAGTGGGCTACTGCGCTGCTGGTGGTCGTCACCGTGATCAGTTTCGTTGGACTGGCCTTGATGCCGGCGCCGCAGCGCATGTCGATGTGGTTGGAATGGGGCACCGTGCCCGCCAACATCTTCGACGCGAAACAACCGATTCTTCCGCAGCTGCATGATCCCGCGTTGCTGCGCCTGTTCACCGCGTTGTTCATTCACCTGGCCTGGTTGCACCTGCTGGGCAACCTCCTGTTCCTGGTGATCTTCGGCATTCCCGCCGAGCGGGCGCTTGGCTCGCTGCGTTTCCTGTTGCTGTTCGTGCTCGGCGGCATCGTGGCCAACCTGGTCGGCGCATTGTCGCTGGCCGGCGTGCGCTCGCCCATCATCGGCTGCAGTGGCGCGGTGTCCGCAGTACTTGGCACCTATATCGCGCTTTTCCCGCGTGCACGTCTTGGCCTGGTGGTGCCACTCGGCCTGTATCTGGAATTCGTGCGCATGCCGGCGTTCCTGCTGATAGGCATCTGGGTATTGTTGCAGCTGCTCTTCAGCTATGCCGGGCCGAGCTACGGCGCGGTGGTGTGGTGGACGCACATTGCCGGCTTTTTGTTTGGCGTGGTTTTCGCGCTGTTTTCCCGCGATGACATCGCCCGTCGCCTGCGCGGCTAACATAGCGCCATGCGCAACAAGAAACTCTACAAAGTCACCTTCCTGCACCTGGGCAAGTGCTACGAGCTCTATGCCCGGCACGTGGCGTCAAGCAGTCTCTGGGGTTTCACCGAAGTCGGTGATCTCGTGTTCGAACCGGTGGGCGAGGGGATCCTCGTCGATCCCACCGAAGAACGATTGCGCGATGAGTTCAAGGACACGCGCGTGCTGCATCTCCCGATGCAATCGGTCGTACGCATCGAAGAAGTGGAGAGCAAGGGCGCGCTGGTGATCCGCGACGCGGCTGATGGGCAGAAAATCACGCCATTTCCGATGCCGCCCCGAGGGCGTTGAATCATCGACTAAACGTGGTGGACGACGGCAATCACGATCTCCACCACGATCAAAGCGATGATGGCGAGCTCAAGCAGTTCGCCGCGTTTGCTTGATGCTTCCTCATAAAGGGCCGAATAACTGCCGCGGATGATGGCGAGCTTGCGATCGACCGCCTTGCTCACGTGGGGGACGCGAAAGAGATCCAGCGCCGCCGTATAGACGCGGGCGAGATACACGTCTTCGGTGACTTGCAGCGCGTTGTCGACTTTCTCCGTGACCTCGGTGACTTCAGCCACCAGCGTGTACAGGCGTCGCGCAAGATCCGCGTACCGTCGTGCCGCAAACGGATTGGCGACATTGCGCGTGGCTTCGATCAGGTCATACATACGCGGCAGCTCGGCGTCGAGCAGCTCGTCGTAGTAGCGCAGTTCCAGCAACTGGGCGTTGGCCACCTCGAGGACGTCCAACACGTCCGAGTCATCGCGAGGCTCCACGATGAAAGCCCGATCCCAAGTGAGGATCACCAGGTCGTCGGTGTAGTACGCATAGCGTTGGCGAAGCAGGTCTTGTGCAGCCTGCTCCGATAGCGCGCGTGATTCGCCGGAAAGCAGCGGGACCAGGTCGAGATCCTTATGCAGCGTCGCCGTGCCGCTGACGCCCTCAAGCGAGTGCACCAGCCCCAGCAGATAGTCTTCATGCAGTGGAGCGGTGCTGGGCCGCACGAATGCGGGGGTGAGTACCTCGCTGATCTGTGCAATCAGCCGATTCCACACTTCGCTGCCGGAAGCGATGCCCAAAGCGGCATCCATGGCATTGACGCGTGCGCTGAACTCCACCCAGGGAAGGTCATCGGCCTGCACGCGCAAGGAAAACGCCGCCACGCCGAACTCGTAGAACCGCACCATCGCGGCCGCTTGCATGGGGCGATTGCCGACGACGACCTCCACGGGCTCCAGCACGAGTTCCACCGGAGGGACGCCAAATGTCATCGCCTTGGGCGAGGTGGTAATCAGTCGACTGCGTGCCGCCAGGGTCCTGGCATGCCGGGCCCATAACGCTTCCACCCCGGTCAGGTCGATGGTGTCCGCGATGTCGACCAGGCGCATCGCGATGACTGACGCACGATGTACATGCGGCTGCCGTTGTCCCATGGGGCGATCCTCGTCCGCGACGCCTAGCCCACCAGTGGGCCGCATCCAGGATCAGATTCTAGGCAGCGGAGATGACGCGAATGTCAGCGCGAGGCGAGACCGTGGTGCCGGGAGAACTGCCTGAACAGTCGTCGCGCCAACGGCGTGGGCGCCACCTGGCGGAAGGCGTTGTGTGGATCAAAACCTTCGCGCCGCATGTCGTGGTGCTTGCGATCGATATAGGCGCGCATCACGTCGGCGTTGAATTCCGGGTGGAACTGCGCGCTCATCGCGTTGGCGCCATAGCGCACGAGATGGTGCGGATCGCGCGCGGAGCTGGCGAGTACCGTGGCATCCTTGGGCAACTCGAGCACGCTCTGCTCGTGCGTGGCGTGGACGCGGAACTCGGACGGGAGTTTGTCCGTCAACGGATCGCTCTTTGCCTCGTCCAGCATCTGGATGGTCACCGTGCCGATCTCGCGACCACCCGGCAGGTAATCGACACGCCCACCGAGTGCATGCGCCATGAGCTGGTGCCCGTAGCAGACACCGAACAAGGGTAGCTGCTCGTCCATCGCATCGCGGATCCAACCCGCCGTGCGTTCGCTCCAGGCGGCGCGGTCAGTGACCATCGCCGCGGAACCGGTAATCAGGGCACCTGCGACCTCACTGGGGGGCGGCAGCGTTTCACCGGCCTCCACGTCGACGACGCACATGCGCTGCGTCGACAGCTGTGCTCCCAAGCGGAACCAATGCGGGAAGTCGCCATGTCGCGCGCGGATGGGAGCCGGGGCGCGACCGGTGCGGATGATCAGGACGGGTTTCATGCGGCGGACATCGGTGGTGACGTGCGGGAATACATCATGCAGATTTCAGGCTGAACCATGCTCGATGGGCGGGATCACCGTCAGCACTTCCTGCACCGTGGTCACGCCACGTGCGACCTGCGCCGCAGCGGAAATCCGCAGTGGGCTCATGCCCTCGGCCAGTGCCGCATGGCCGAAGTGGCCCAGGTCCAGCTGCGAAGAAATGAGGCCGCGCAAGCGCGGCGACAGCATCATCATTTCATAGATGCCGGTGCGCCCCATGAAGCCGGTATTGCGACATTCCAGGCATCCGACCTGCGTATAGACCTTCTCTGGCAGGGGCAGCGTCCAGCCATGCGTGAGCGCGGTCCACTCGTGCGGATCCTGCGTGGTTTCCGCCTTGCAGTGGGGGCACAGCGTTCGAACCAGTCGCTGCGCCACCACGCCGGTCAACGTCGACTGGATCAGGTAGTGCGGCACGCCGAGGTCGAGCAGGCGCGTGACTGCACTGGGCGCATCGTTGGTGTGCAGCGTGGACAGCACCAGGTGGCCGGTAAGCGAGGCCTGCACGGCCATCTGTGCCGTGCTCAGGTCGCGAATCTCGCCGACCATGATGATGTCCGGGTCCTGGCGCAGCAGGGTACGCACGCCGGCCGCGAAATCGAGGTCGATCGCCGGCTGCACCTGCATCTGGTTGAATTCGGGGCTGACCATTTCGATCGGGTCTTCCACCGTGCACACGTTCAATTCGGGCGTGGCCAGATGCTTGAGCGTGGAATAAAGCGTGGTGGTCTTGCCTGAACCCGTGGGGCCGGTGACCAGCACGATGCCGTGCGGCCGCTCCACCATCGAACGCCACATCGCGCCCTCCTCCGGGGAGAAGCCCAGCTGCGCGAAATCCTTGGCGACGATGTCGGGATCGAAAATACGCATCACCACCTTTTCGCCAAACGCGGTCGGCATGGTGGAAATACGCAACTCCACTTCGCGACCACCGCCGGAGCGTGTCTTGATGCGGCCGTCCTGGGGCCGGCGCTTCTCGGCCACGTCCATGCGCGAAAGGATCTTGATACGCGCCGTCACCGCGGTCATCACCGGCGGTGGCAGTTCGAACACCTTGTGCATCACGCCATCGATGCGGAAGCGCATCTGGCCGGCGTCGCGGCGTGGCTCCAGGTGGATGTCCGACGCACGCTGTTCGAACGCGTACTGCAGCAGCCAGTCGACGATGTGCACAACGTGGCGGTCGTCCGCGCCGACTTCGCCGCCCTTGCCCAGCTCCACCAGCTGCTCGAAATTGAGGATGGCGGAGGAGTCGTAGCCGGTGTTCTTGGCGTCCTGTGCCAGCTGGATCGAGCGCTGGACGCCGTAGAACTCCAGCAGGTAGCGGTTGATGTCCAGCGGGTTGGACACCACCCGCTTCACGTCCCGGCGCAGCATGTGCGAGAGATCGGCGGCCCACGCGTTGTCGAACGGCTCGCAGGTGGCGAAGGTGACCTCGCCCGTCGCGGCGGCTACCGGCAGGATGCGATGGCGCTCGGCGTAGGCGCGGCTGACCACCTGGGTCACCGCGGCCACGTTGATCTTCATCGGGTCGATCTTGAGGTAGGGCAGCTTCGCGTGGCCGGCCAGCCACTCGGTCAGCGTCTCCATGGCCAGCGGACGGCCAGGATCGCGCTGGTTGGGCAGCCTTGCGTTGGCCACCAGCACCAGCGGATGCAGCTCTACCGTGGCGCGGCCGCTGCGCGAACCCATGCGCACCTGCTTGGCATCCTCGGCCAGCAGGTAGCCGTCCACCACCAGGGTGGCGAGCAACTCGTCGAGGCCGAGTCGGTTGCGGCGGCCAAGCAAGGACACGGATTGCGCGGAAGCAGCCATGCAGCGATCTCTCCTGATCGGGCTTCGCCCCGAAAATCCAGCGGCGAAAGCGGTCCCGGCTATACTAACCCGCTTTATTGAAGCCCACGGAAAGCCATGTCCGCGCGCACCTTCCAGGATGTGATCCAGACCCTCAACCGCTACTGGGCGGCCCAGGGTTGTGTCTTGCTGCAGCCCCTCGATACCGAGGTCGGCGCAGGTACCTTCCACCCCGCGACGTTCCTGCGTTCGCTCGGTCCCGAGCCGTGGTCGGCGGCGTACGTGCAGCCTTCGCGCCGTCCCACCGACGGTCGCTACGGCGAAAACCCCAATCGCCTGCAGCATTACTACCAGTACCAGGTCGTGATGAAGCCGAACCCGGACAACATCCTCGACCTGTACATCGGTTCGTTGAAGGAGCTGGGCCTGGATCCGCTGGTGCACGACCTGCGTTTCGTCGAGGACAACTGGGAATCGCCGACGCTCGGCGCCTGGGGTCTCGGCTGGGAAGTGTGGTTGAACGGCATGGAGGTGACCCAGTTCACCTATTTCCAGCAGGCCGGCGGCCTGGAGTGCCGTCCCGTCACCGGTGAGATCACCTATGGTCTCGAACGCTTGGCGATGTACCTGCAGAACGTGGACAACGTCTACGACCTGGTGTGGACCGAAGGCCCGCACGGCACGGTCACCTATGGCGACGTGTTCCACCAGAACGAAGTGGAGCAGAGCACCTACAACTTCGAGCACGCCAATGTGCCCGAGCTGTTGCGCTGGTTCGACGTGTGCGAAGGCGAGGCCAACAAGCTGATCGCCGCGAACCTGCCATTGCCTGCCTACGAGCAGGTGATGAAGGCCAGCCACACCTTCAACCTGCTGGATGCGCGCCGCGCCATCAGCGTCACCGAACGCCAGCGCTACATCCTGCGCGTGCGAACGCTGGCCCGTGCCGTAGCCGAAACCTATGTGGCGCAGCGCGAGAAGCTTGGCTTCCCGGGCCTGAAGAAGAATCTCAAGGAGCAGGCCGCATGAGCGCCGCCACCAAGCCACTGTTGATCGAGCTGGGCACGGAAGAACTGCCCCCCAAGGCGCTGGACGAACTGGCCGCCGCGTTCGTGCGCGGTGTGTGCGACGGACTCGCCAAGCGTGGCGTGGATGCGGCGCTGGACCAGGCGAAGCTGTACGCGTCGCCGCGTCGTTTGGCCGTCCATATCCCGGCCGTCGCGCTGAACCAGCCCGAACAGAACATCGAGCGTCGCGGCCCCGCGGTCAATGCCGCGCTGGATGCCAACGGCCAGCCGAGCAAGGCGCTGCAGGGCTTTGCGCAGTCGTGCGGCGTCACCGTCGAGCAGCTGGAAAAGCTCGAAACGGACAAGGGTTCGTGGTTCGTGTTCCGCGCGGTGAAGCCGGGTCAGCCGGTAGCCGCGTTGCTGCCGGAGATCGTGGACGAGGCGCTGAAGGGCCTGCCGATTCCCAAGCCGATGCGCTGGGGCGATCACGACTACAGCTTCGTGCGTCCCGTGCACTGGCTGGTGATGCTGCACGGTGCGGAGATCATCGACGGCACCGTGCTGGGCCTGGCCAGCGGCCGCAAGTCACGCGGCCACCGCTTCATGCATGCGCATCCCGTGCATGTGGTCGATGCCGACAGCTGGGCGGACGCGATGTTCGCCGCCAAGGTGCTGGCTGACCCAGCCGCACGTCGCCAGAAGATCCGCGACGAGATTGCCCGCGCGGCCAAGGAAACTGGTGGCGTGCCGCGGCTCGACGACGCGCTGCTGGACGAGATCGCCAACCTCACCGAGTGGCCGGTGGCGATCGCCTGCCAGTTTGATCGCGAGTTCCTCGCCGTGCCGCCCGAAGCGCTGGTCACCACCATGGAGACCAACCAGAAGTTCGTGCCGGTGTTCGATGCAGACGGCAAGCTCACCGAGCATTTCATCGGTGTGGCCAACATCGAGAGCAAGCAGCCGTCGGAAATCCGCAAGGGCTACGAGCGCGTGATCCGTCCGCGTTTCGCCGATGCGAAGTTCTTCTGGGACGAAGATCTCAAGACCCCGCTGGCCGGCTACCAGGACCAGCTGAAGAACGTGACCTACCAGCAGGCGTTGGGCAGCCTGTGGGACAAGAGCGTGCGCGTGGCCGAACTGGCGCGCATCATTGCCAACCGCGTCGAGGTGGACGCCGGTGAAGCAACTCGGGCTGCGGCACTGAGCAAGTGCGACCTGCTGACGCGCATGGTGGGCGAATTCCCCGAACTGCAGGGCGTGATGGGCCGCTATTACGCCGCCCATCACGGCGAGGCCAAGGAAGTAGCCGACGCGCTGGACAGCTATTACCAGCCGCGTTTTGCGGGCGACGCGATCGCGTCCGGCCAGGTCGGCCGGGTGCTCGCCGTGGCCGATCGCATGGATACGCTGGCCGGCATCTTCGCGGTGGGCCTCAAGCCCAGCGGCAACAAGGACCCGTTTGCGCTGCGTCGTGCAGCCTTGGGCCTGGCACGTACGCTGGTCGAAGGCGGTCTGGATCTCGACCTGCGTGGCAGCTTCGTCGAAGCGCTGGAGCTGTTGCCCGAAGCCGCGCTCGCGGCGGGCCTCAAGCCCGGCAAGGACGGCAAGGCGCCCGCGCTCGATGCGGGCAAGCGTCGTGCGGCCCTGGTCGATGAGCTGGTCGAGTTCGTCTTCGAGCGCCTGCGTGGTTACTACGCCGAGCAGGGCTTCACCGGCGAGCAGTTCGAGGCCGTACTCGCGGTGGCGCCGGCGACGCTGGTCGATTTCGACCGCCGCCTGCGCGCGGTGGCTGAGTTCGGGCGCCGTCCGGAAGCCTTGAGCCTGGCCGCCGCCAACAAGCGCGTGGCCAACATCCTGCGCAAGCAGGCGGAAGAGGCCGGTGCGCCGCCGGTCGGTGCCGCCGTGGATCCGGCGCATTTCGAGGCGGATGCCGAACGGACGCTGGCCGCTGCGCTCGACAGCGCGCGTGCCGAAACCGCCGCGCCGTTGGGCGCTGGCGACTATGCGGCTGTGCTGACCCGTCTCGCACAACTGCAGGCACCGGTCGACGCATTCTTCGACAGCGTGCTGGTCAATGCGGAAAATCCGGCGGTGCGTGCCAACCGCCTGGCCCTGCTGGGCCAGCTCAAGGCGCAGTTCGGTGCGATCGCGGACATCGCCCGCCTGTAACGGCGCGGCGATCGTCCATCGCAAAACGGCAGCCCAAGGGCTGCCGTTTTTTTATGTGTGCAGTGGAACCGGCCTCAGGCGACGACCTGACGGCCGCGCTTCACGCGCTCATGCAGGCGCTGGTTGAAGGCGACCATCTCGCTGGCGTCCACATCCGCACCGCCCGGGCCGAGGATCTCGTAGAGATCGGCCAGCATGTCGGCGTTGTCGGCCAGGGTCAGGCGGCTCTCGGCCAGATCCAGTTCCGACTGCAGAATGCGCAGCGCGGTGTTCAGGCGCGCCGGATCCATCGCCATGCCGCTGGCGTGCAGCGTGTCAGCCGCCGTGCGCAGCTTGGAGCGGTGGCGATTGGCCGCGGCTTCGGCATTCGGCAGTTCCTCGCCCGATGCGATCGCATCCGCCTGGATGGTGCCTTCGCCGGCGACCAGCCACACCAGGGAAATGCCCAGGGTCTTGGCCAGGGTGACGCAACGCGCGCGTGAAGGATCGGTATTGCCGTCGCGCCAGCTGCGCACGACGCCCTCGGAGAAACCGCACATACGCGCGATCTCCGTGACGCTCCCCACGCGCTGGATCAGCACCTTGATGCGATCCGCGAAGGTATTTGAGGGTTCGTTGGACGAAATTTTCTGCATGTTCATCGCAGTTTCCTGACGGATGGCGACTGTTGTAGGGAGCGTGAACCCGACTTTGAAACATCAACGTGAATCAAGTGTAATGAAGATGCGAAGAAGTCGTTAGAAATCTGTTTACACTCGCAAGATTTCTCTATCGGGTCCGTGAATTCTTGTAAGGCCTGCTTCCCCTGGGTGAAGAGGCGAGCCGACTCCAAACAACGCAATTGTCCTTGATTGGTGATCAAGAACGTGTCGGTCCATTCAGCTGCCAGACAGTTTGTGAGGGGGCGCAAGGCCCTGACTCGGCGACTCTCCCTGGAAAGGCGAGTTTTTTCGACTCCCGGTTGGGGCCGGGAGTCTTTTTTGCTGCGAGAAGTCATGCAGTTCCGCAAAAAACTCGGCAACAAACTTACGGTTGCCGTACGTAGGGCGCTGTCCGTAGGTATTTTCGGCATCGTCGGACACGCTTTCGCTCAGGCTGTCACTGGCACGGCCTGCCAGGACGGCACCAGGAAGCTGGAGACCGCAGGGCGCACATCCCGCGCGTGGATGCCGAAACCTTCCAACTCGTCGTACATGGGCACCGATGGCAAGGTCCACTGCGGCGGCGCTGCCAGCCCGTTCAATGGCGGCGCGCGGTGGCCCCCTCTGCCGCCGGAGGGCCAGGCCGGCACAGGCCCGCTCACCGACGCGGATCTCCAGTCCTGTCGGTTCCCCGAGCATCACGGCACCGACACGACCACCGGGGCCGACCGCAGTCCGCACCACGTGGACGGCTTCGACGTCTCGCATCGACTGATGCAAGAAGGTCATCAGCTCCGACACGATGCAGAACCTTCTGGATGACCGATGACCGCCACCAGGCTGGCATCCCCACCTCTCGCACGTGCGTGCGCCGCGACCCGGCCACTAGGGCATCGACCGCATGTGCCACAGCCTGACCAACGAGGGCTGGCATAAGAGCGCTGTTGACGGCGTCGGTGCGACCGATCGATTCAACCACCACCAGATCGGCCAATTCGCGGCGCGCAGGAACGCTACTTTCGTCGGCTAGCTGATCGTCAAGGCCGGCGACAATCCGGCGGCCAGGGTGCAGCCGTGCACCGGCATCGGCGCCAAGTTCCGCGTGCTCACCAACGTCACGCTGGGCCGGACCCATGGCATGTTCGGTGCGACCTGGATGGCGCGCCACAACTCGGGCACAACCGAGTAATGCGTGGCCGTGGTCATGGCCGAGTACAACGATGAGAACCACATCGATCCATTCTACGGTGCGCAGCTTATGCGCCATGTCGCCAGCACCGCGTTCAACGACGTGCAGTTCCGTTGGAACATGCCGTAGAAGGGCATCGCGTCGGTCGGCGCGATCAAGGTGTTCGACGAGGAAGGTCCCAACATGTACTTGAAGCCGGACAACTCCTTCGCGTACAGCGGTGGCTTCGACATCGGTCGCTCCTGCCATGGAGTACATGCCGTGTTTCCAGGTCGTATCGAGGCTGTTACAGAGGTGGCCCGGGAGCGGGCCGCTTTTTGCTCATCAGACATTTAGACGCCTAAACCCGCGGCATACGGTCGCGCATGGGCCAACTTTTACAACCCCTTGATTTTGGGCTATCCTGCAAAACTCCCCCGTGTAGAGTCGAGGCGTGTTGGGCGCCTGTTGGTTCTCGCGTTATAAAGTCCTGACAGTCGATAGAGGTTTCCCATGCGCAGGTTGGTTTGGTCGCTGATGTCGGTCGCGGCACTGGCTCTCGCCGGTTGCGGCAATTCTTCCGATTCTTCCCAGAACGCCACGCAGGGCGGTGAAACCGCTGCCGCGTCCGGCTCGACTGCCCCGGCAGCCGCTCCCGCCAAGGCCAACGCCATCACCGGCCAGGTGACGCTGCGCGACACCGCGCAGGTGTCCGCCGACGCCAAGCTGCAGCTGACCCTGGTCGACGTGTCGACCCAGGACGCGGCGCCGCTGGCCACCAAGACCGTGCAGCCGGCCAATACCTTCCCGCTCTCGTTCGAGCTGGAGTTCAATCCGAACGATGTGAACCCGGCCGGTCTGTACGTGCTGAAAGTCGACCTGGTCGACGGCGATCGTCATTACACCCCGCCGCTGCAGACCCAGGTGCTGACCAAGGGCGCGCCGACGCAGGTGAACATCCAGCTGGTGGCCGAGCAGACCGCTGGTGAAAAGGAACTGGCTGCCTTCACCGCCGTGCAGAAGCAGATCGGCGGCATGAAGATCAGCAACGGCACCAAGCTGGAAGACAAGGTGTCGCGCGGCTGGCAGCTGTTCCGTGAGGCTGGCGAAGTGAAGTTCATCCGCGAGCAGGTCGACTACGGCGACAAGGGCTTCACCAGCACCGACTACGCCTACAAGGGCGGAAAGCCGTGGGTGGTCGTGCAGCAGAAGAAGTCCAGCAAGGACGCCAAGCCGACCGAAACCGATCGCGCCGCCTGGGGCCAGGATGGTCAGCTGGTGCTGAAGACCGCGGAAGCCGGCGGCAAGACTTCGCCGCTCAGCGATGACGCTGCCGCGGACCTGCAGAAGCAGGCCGACGCGATCCTCAAGCTGGCGACCAACGGCAAGGGCAAGTAAGCCCAGCCACCGTTGAAACGAAAGAGCCGCCCGATGGGGCGGCTTTTTTGTGCCCGCCGTCTGGCCGTCCAGACGGCCACGGGCGGATGCTCGCCTGTCATGCGCATGCTCGAAGCGCGGCGTCCAGGCAAAGAAAAGGCCGCCCACGCTCGCGGGCGGCCTTTTCGCCAGGGCGATGCTGTTGCCTTAGAAGGCGTACTTCAGGCCCAGGTTGATGCTGTTGTACTTCTGGCTGTTGTCGCTGAAACGGCCGCTATAACCCAGCCAGCCGCTGAGTGCCTGGCTGAACTGTGCACCCAGGCCCACGTCGGCAGTGCCCCAGTTCTTGTCGGGGGTGAAGCCCACCACCGAGAAGCTGCCCGGCATGCCATTGAGGCCGGCGGTTACTTCGCGCGGGTCGGCCTTGCTGTCGTTGTTGAACGCTACTTCGGCGTAGGGAGTGAGCATCGTGTTGCCCGCCTGCCAGTGGCCCTCGAGGCGCCAGCCCAGCGTGGAGATGAGTGCGTCTCGCTGCTGGCTGCCGAACCACATCGCGCTGCTGTCGCTACCGCTCTCGTTGTAGCCGTTGACCTTGATGGACTGCCATTCGAACGTGGCGAACGGGCCGGTGCGCAGGCTCGAGAAATCGAACCACCAGCCGCCGGTGACACCCGCGCCCACGTGGTTGCCGTCGGCCTTGGCGGTTTCCGTGCGCTGGGCGGCGCCGATCTGGATGCGGCGCTCGATGTCGGAGAAGTTGTCCTGACCGAAGTCGAGATAGCCGCCGATGTAGCCGCCACCCTGGTGATAGGTCAGGTAGCCCAGGCCCGAGATGTCCTGCAGCTTGTAGCCGCCGCCACCCTGGTAATCGGCATTGTGCTGGCCGAAGTTCATCGCCACGCCGCCGGACAGGTTGTCATTGAAGCGGGCGTCGGCACCTACCGTCAGATTGACGTTGTTGCTGGTGGTCTTGGGCGAACCGCTGCTGGCGTCGAAAGTCTGGTCGCCGTAATCCACATTGGCGAACACGCGGGTATCGCTGCCCTGGCCATCGGCCAGCATCTGAGTGCGGATGGCGCGGTTCTGCGCGGCGATCGAAGCCAGCGGTGCCTCGGCGAGCAGCGAGGCATAGCCCGGCGCGCTCAGGATGGAGACCACATACTGACCCAGCATCACGTCGGCGGCGGTAGTGGGATGCACGCCATCGGCGAACAGGTAGGTCTGGTTGGTGCCCGCCGCGTAGGTGAACGGCAAGCCCGAGCCCTGCGGACCGCACTGCACCGAACTGGAGCCCACGCCGCAGGCTTCGTTGGTGACATTGGTGAAGCCATAGAGCGACGGGTTGGCAATCACCTCGTTGAGCAGGCTGTAGGTATCGATCGGAACGATGCCCTTGCCCAGCGAAGCAATGCCCGCATTGAGCTGGCCATTGAAGACCAGGCTGAGGCCGGTGAGCGAGGATGCGGCCGAAGCGCCCTGTTCAAGGGCGGACGGCGTCAGGCCGATGTTCGGCAGGTTGAACACCAGGATGTTCTTGACGCCGGCTGCCTGCAGCTGGCCGATGAGCTTGACTTCCTGCTGGGCGGCGGCAGCGGTCGCCGCCTGTGCCTGGTCCGCCGTCATGAAGCCCGAGACCTGGGCGCCGGCCTGCACGGCCTGAATCACCGTGGCGCTGATCTGCTGAGGGGTCATGACAGCTGCCTGGGCGGCCGAAATGACCTTGTTGGACACCAGGAACCCGATCTGCACCGCTTCGGGCTGCTGTAGCAGCGTTTGCGCCGCCGCGCCCGCACCGACGGAGGTGGCGGCGTAGAAGATGTCGTTTGCGCCACCCCAGATGGAATAGAGCGCCTTGCTGTCCACCTTGCTGGTGGCCAGGTAGTAGTTCACCTGGGTCGAAATGGTCGGCACGGCCGAGGGCGTACCCGGCGAGTTGGTGAGCACACCGGCGCCGCCCCAGGCGAAGTCACTGCCGCCCGCCTGCGACGCGGTCAGGTTGTAGCCGTAGTAGCTGGCCACGTTCTGTACGGTCACCGTACCCGGATTGGTGGTGAACTTCAGCGTCGGCTGGATGGAAGGGTCAAGCGCCAGCGAGATATTGCCCGCGTCGCTGAGGCTGTCGCCGAAGGCGATGACGTTGCTGAACTGCGAACTGGCCGCCATGGCGGACGAGCTGAAAAGCAGGGCGGCGGTGATGGCGCCGGCGATAAGGCGAGTACGGGGCATGAATGACGCTCCTGGGACCGGGATGGTCTTTGTTATTCCGTTGTTACGGTAATGCATGCCCATACGTCAGCGCATGCTGCGGTGCATCGCAGCATTTCGCCGCCAGGTGGGGCAGGCGGGGGGAGATTTGGCCGCCAGCCAGAAGCCCGAAGAGGCGCTTGGAAAGCACCCGCTGCGGGCAACGCTGGTCGTGCGATTAGCGCTTCATCGCCTTCGCCATTGCATCGGCAAAAGCGTTGTTGGCCGGCGCAGCGGCAGGCTTCGGAGCGCCGCCACCCGGGCGCGGACCGCGGTTGTCGCGCTGTCCGCCACGTGGAGCGTCGTTGCCGCCGGCCGGGCGACCGCCACGGGCCTGCTGGCCCGGTTCGTCGTCCAGGCGCATGGACAGGCCGATGCGCTGGCGCGGGATGTCGACCTCCATCACCTTCACCTTGACGATGTCGCCGGCCTTCACCGCATCACGCGGGTCCTTCACGAAGGTGTGCGAGAGCGCCGAGACGTGCACGAGGCCGTCCTGGTGCACGCCGATGTCGACGAAGGCGCCAAAGGCCGCCACGTTGGTCACACGGCCTTCCAGCACCATGCCGACGCGCAGGTCCTTCAGGTCTTCCACGCCTTCGGCGAAGCTGGGCGCGACGAATTCCGGGCGCGGGTCGCGGCCGGGCTTCTCCAGCTCCTTGAGGATGTCGCGCACGGTCGGCAGGCCGAACGTTTCGTCGGTGAACTGCTCGGCCTTGAGGCCGCGCAGGAAGCTGGTGTCGCCCATGATGGAGCGCACCTCGCGGCCGCACTGGGCGATGATGCGCTCGACCACCGGATAGGCTTCCGGGTGCACCGCGCTCGTGTCGAGCGGGTTGTCCCCATTGGGCACGCGCAGGAAGCCCGCGCACTGCTCGAACGCTTTGTCGCCCAGGCGCGGCACCTTGAGCAGTGCCTTGCGGTTGGCGAACGGGCCGTTGGCGTCGCGATGCTTCACCACATTCTCCGCCACGCTGGCGGACAGGCCGGCGACGCGCGAGAGCAAGGCCGCCGAGGCAGTGTTCACGTCCACGCCGACGGCGTTCACGCAGTCCTCGACCTTGGCGTCCAGCGCGCGTGCCAGCTTCACCTGGTTCACGTCGTGCTGGTACTGGCCCACGCCGATGGCCTTGGGCTCGATCTTCACCAGCTCGGCCAGCGGATCCTGCAGGCGGCGCGCGATCGACACGGCGCCACGCAGGCTCACGTCGAGATCCGGGAATTCCTTCGCAGCGGTTTCGGAAGCCGAATACACCGAGGCACCGGCTTCGCTGACCACCACCTTGGACAGCTTCGCTTCGCCGAGCTTCTTGATCATCTCGCCGGCGAGCTTGTCGGTCTCGCGCGACGCGGTACCGTTGCCGATGGCGATGAGGTCGACGTTGTGCTGCTTGCACAGCTTGGCCAGCTGCACCAGCGACTCGTTCCACTGCCTGCGCGGCTCGTGCGGATAGATCGTGTCGGTGGCGACCAGCTTGCCGGTCGTATCGACCACGGCGACCTTCACGCCGGTGCGGATGCCCGGGTCCAGGCCCATCACGCTCTTGGCGCCGGCCGGTGCGGCCAGCATCAGGTCCTTGAGGTTGTCGCCGAACACGCGGATCGCTTCGTCCTCGGCGCCTTCGCGCACACGACCGAACAGATCCAGCGTGAGATGCAGATGCAGCTTCACGCGCCAGGTGAGGCGCACTGTCTCGCGCAGCCATGCGTCGGCGGCGCGGCCGCGATCGAGGATGTTGGCGCGCGAGGCCACGCGGCCTTCGCCTTCCAGATGGCCTTGCTCCATGTCCAGCGCAGGAGCGAGCTCGAGTTCGATCACGCCTTCGTTGCGCGCGCGCATCAGCGCGAGCAGGCGATGCGAGGGGATCTTGCCGATCGGTTCGACGTGGTCGAAGTAGTCGCGGAACTTCGCGCCTTCGTTCTCTTTGCCTTCCACCACCTTCGCGCGAATCTGGCCCTTGTCCCACATCCAGTCGCGCAGTTCGCCGAGCAGCGTCGCGTCTTCGGCGATGCTTTCCATCAGGATCGCGCGCGCGCCGTCGAGAGCAGCGCGCACGTCGGCCACCCCCTTCTCGGCATCGACAAACGAAGCAGCAAAGGCTTCAGGCGATTGTGTGGGATCCTCGCGCAGGCCGGTGGCGAGCGGCTCGAGCCCGGCTTCGCGCGCAATCTGCGCCTTGGTGCGACGCTTGGGCTTGTACGGCAGGTACAGGTCTTCCAGGCGTGCCTTGGTGTCGGCGCTGAGGATGTCGCCCTTCAGCGCATCGGTCATCTTGCCCTGTTCCTCGACGCTGGCGAGGATCGCGCTGCGGCGCTCCTCAAGCTCGCGCAGGTAGCGCAGGCGTTCTTCCAGCAGGCGCAGCTGGGTGTCGTCGAGGCCGCCGGTGGCTTCCTTGCGGTAGCGCGCGATGAACGGCACGGTGGCGCCGCCGTCGAGGAGATCCACCGCGGCATGGACCTGGTCCGGTTTGGCGGCGATGTCCTGGGCAATACGTTGTTCGATGCTGAGCATGAGGCTGAAACGATTCCTGTGCGTTCGACGATGCGACACGCCGCCTGTCGGGGCGTACCGGACCTTCGATGATAGCAAGACCGCCGCCTCGCTCATTCCCGGGCGGCAGGGGCCCTTTCAGGAAGCGTGTGCAGGTAACCGGCGCCACCCGGGTGCGGTGAGGTTTCGTCTTGATGAGACGGATACAGGGTGGCGATGCGACGGGTGCGCGGCCAATGCCTGGGGCGCGGCGCATGGGTGCTGGCATGGATGAAGGGGAGCACCACGAAGGCGGGCTGCGGTGACGTGCGTGGCGCCCTGACCTGGTCGCGCGGCGGATGCCACAGGCTCGCCGCGGCCAGCATCGCCACGATCGCGGCGACCATGATCACGGCGGCCAGCCACGGCATCGGAGCGGAGGTTGGGCGATCCGGCGGCTTTGCCGTGGAATCGGACGGAGGGAGCGGCGAGTCGCGTGGCGCATCCGGCTCAGAGGCCGCCGGCACAACGGGCGACTCGGGCGTCCGATGCACGTCACCGATGAAGCGATAGCCCAGCGTATGCACCGTCGCGATATAGCGCGGATTGCCGGCGCAATCCCCCAGTGTGTGCCGCAGTTGAGAGATGACGCGCGTCAGCACTCCGGGTGTGACGTGCCGATGACCCCAGGCAGCGTCAAGCAGCGCTTCCTTGCCGACCACTTCGCCGGCCTGCTGCAACAACGCCAGCAGCACGGAGAAAGCCTTGGGTTCAACCGAAAGCGACACGCCTGCACGTACGAGCCGATGCGCACGCGGCTCGACCACGATGTCGTCGAACTGATAGATCCAGTCGATGCCAGGTTGGGAGTGGGCCATGACCTTGCCAGGTGTATGCCCCCCTGTGTCGGCGAGAATGCGCTCTTCGTACTGGCGAGCGCATCCGCCATAGGTCATAACAAACCGCACCCTGCGTGCGTGATGACGACCATGTCGTGCGCGCCGAGTGCGGATGGCGCACGTGCAGGTACACGTGGCGTGTGCATGTTGTTGCGTGAGCGGAAGTGCGCCGTGAACTGCGTGTGCTGATGGCAGCACATGAGCCGGCTTCTGCACGCGGGTAGCACTATTGCCGGAAGAGCGCGCGCCGATGTCCGAGACTTCTCGGACATCGGACGCATCGTGCTTAAGTTCTATAGGGCGCGCATGCCGCAGCACAAGGAAGTGCGCACGTCATAGCGACAAGCAGATGCCTCAGGCGCTGATCGAGCCCTGGTCGCGGCGAGCCTGCGACTGCTGCGTCGGCGCATCGCCCGGACGCCCGTTGAGCACCAGTGTCTGCGCAAGCATGTCATGCAGACCTTGCTTGCGCTGCGTCCACGCCACCATCAGGAAGCCAAAGCACAGCATGAAGGCGCTGAGCAGCTTGCCGAAGTAACGGCCGGTGGCGCGCAGGAAGCTGATGCGGCCACCAACAAGGTCAGTGACGCGGATGCCCAGTGCGCGCTTGCCCAGCGTGGCCTGCCATGCGGAGCTCTCGCATGTGGCGAAATACAGCCAGGTGAGGAGGGTCTGTGCCATCAGCGCGGGGCCGAGCGCGTGGAAATAGGTATCGAACGCCTGCAGGGCGAGCTGCGGATCGCTGCCGGCAGCGAGCTTGGCCTGCAGGTACGCCTCGGCGGCCTCGTTCGCACCAAACAGGCTGCTCAGCAGCATGTTGGGAATCCACAGCACGAGTGCGTCGAGGATGTAGGCGGCAACGCGCTTCCAGAATCCGGCGTAATCGGTGAGCGCTGCAGTGGGATCGGCGGCGCGCGTTCCTGCGTCGTAAGGCGGAGCGGGAGGCGGCGTGAAGGCAGGTGGTGCCGCGCGGACTTCATCGGGAAACAGGCTGGAAAGCGGCTGCCAATCGGTCATGCCTTCGTGCCAGCCCAGATCCTGCGGGCTCACCTGGCCGCTGCGCAGCCATTGACGCACATCGACTTCCTTGTAAGGGCCGTGTCGCTCACCGTCCCGACCGATCCAGACTTCCATACATGCATGCTCCACCGATCAATGGTGTGCATGATGCCATGGGTGGCGGTGATTTCCGTCTCGCTCCGGCCCGTGAATGGCAGGCACGACCACTGGTGCCGCGTTACACGACCTTGCGCCGGGGTGCAGGAAAACGGCTCGCGGGTGATCAGGCGGCGGAACGCTTCAAATGGACCAGCAGCAGGGAGATCGCGGCCGGCGTCACGCCGCTGATGCGCGCAGCCTGGCCGATCGTTTCCGGTTGCACGCGCTTCAACTTGAGCAGCACCTCGGCGGACAGGCCGCGCACCTTGTCGTAGTCGAAGCTGCCGGGAATTGCTGTCTGCTCATGGCGGCGCTGGCGCTCGATCTCTTCGCGCTGTCGTTCCAGGTAGCCGGCGTACTTGGTCTGCACTTCCACCTGTTCGGCGACGACGTCGTCATCCACGGCGGGCCCGATGCCGTTGACGGACGTCAGCTTCGCGTAGTCGAGTTCCGGACGACGCAGCAGATCGAGTGCATTCGTCTCGCGACTCAGCGTGACGCCGAGCTGTTCCTGGATGTTCGCGCCCAGGGCGTTGGCGGGCGCGGCCCAGAGCGCGCCGAGGCGCTGCGTCTCCCGTTCCACCGCATCGCGCTTGGCACGCAGCGCGTCGTAGCGCGCCTGCGGCACCACGCCGAGCCGATGGCCGGATTCGGTGAGACGCAGATCCGCATTGTCCTCGCGCAGGTGCAGGCGATATTCGGCGCGCGAAGTGAACATGCGATACGGCTCGATCGTGCCGTTGCTGGTGAGATCGTCGATCAACACGCCGACATAGGCCTCGTCGCGACGCGGATACCAGGGCGATTCGCCCTTCACCGCGAGTGCGGCGTTGAGGCCGGCGATCAGTCCCTGTGCGCCTGCTTCCTCGTAACCGGTGGTGCCGTTGATCTGGCCCGCGAAATACAGGCCCGGGATCGTCTTGGTTTCCAGCCACGGGTGCAGGCCGCGCGGATCGAAGTAGTCGTACTCGATCGCATAACCCGGTCGCGTGATGTGGGCATGTTCGAAGCCCTTGATCGAGCGCACCAGCGCCAACTGCACGTCATAGGGCAGCGAGGTGGAGATGCCGTTCGGATAGACCTCGAAGGTGTCCAGGCCTTCCGGCTCGATGAAGATCTGGTGCGAGGTCTTCTCGGCGAAGCGCACCACCTTGTCCTCGATCGAGGGGCAGTAGCGTGGGCCTACGCCCTCGATCTGGCCGCTGTACAGCGGCGAGCGGTCAAGCGAGCCCCGGATCAGCTCGTGGGTATGCTCGCTGGTGTGCGTGATCCAGCAGCTCACCTGGCGTGGGTGCTCGTCGCGCGAGCCGAGGTAGGAGAACACCGGCGCCGGATGGTCACCGGGCTGTTCCTCCAGCCCGGTGAAATCGAT
This sequence comes from Dyella amyloliquefaciens, assembly GCF_004296575.1. Classification (GTDB taxonomy): domain Bacteria; phylum Pseudomonadota; class Gammaproteobacteria; order Xanthomonadales; family Rhodanobacteraceae; genus Dyella; species Dyella amyloliquefaciens. Next base: position 19,652 of record NZ_SAYT01000001.1, read on the forward strand.
GCTGCGCAGGTCGATGCGGGGCGGCGTACCGGTCTTCAGGCGCTCGGCCGCCACCGGCAGTTCACGCAGGCGCTGGGCCAGCGTGCTGGCCGGCGGATCGCCGGCGCGGCCCCCGGCGTACTGCGCCGGACCGATGTGGATCTTGCCCGCCAGGAAGGTGCCGGCGGTCAGCACGACGGCCCGCGCCCGGAACTTCAGGCCCATCTGGGTCACCACGCCGGTGACGCGGTCGCCTTCGAGGATCAGGTCGTCCACGGCCTGCTGAAACAGCTCCAGGTTGGGCTGGGTCTCGACGATCCGGCGGATGGCGGCCTTGTAGAGGGCGCGGTCGGCCTGGCAGCGCGTGGCGCGCACAGCGGGGCCCTTGGAGGCGTTCAGGGTGCGCCACTGGATGCCGGCGAGGTCGGCCGCATGGGCCATGGCGCCGCCAAGGGCGTCGATCTCCTTGACCAGGTGACCCTTGCCGATGCCGCCGATGGCCGGGTTGCAGCTCATCTGGCCGATCGTTTCGATGTTGTGGCTGAGCAGCAGGGTGCGCGCGCCGGTACGCGCCGAGGCAAGCGCTGCCTCGGTGCCGGCATGGCCACCGCCGATCACGATGACGTCGTAGTAAGTGGGATGAAACATGGACTGCCCCGACAAAACCTGCCCCGGATGCGCAGGAATGGACCAAATACGGCGCTATGGTAGCGCCACTACGGCCTCCGGGCCGCTGGCACGCTTCCTGCTTTGACTTCCGTGCACTTTCCACAGGCAGAAGCTGCGCGACAACGCGCGCCGAGATTGAGCGACAGGGGCTTGATCGCGTGCTGGGGAGAGGAAGCAAGACGGCGCCCCTCGGGGCGCCGTCGTTTTTTTCAGGCCTTGCCCAAGCAGAGGGCGTTTCCTAGCCTAGATAAGATCTGGCGCCCGGCGGTCTCAGGAACAGGGGGAATCCAGGATGACCGTGTTGCCGGGCGCCAGAAACCGAGAATGCGGGTCGCTGGCAGCGCTGCTTGTCGCTGTGCGTTGAGGTGGATATTTACGCCTGCACCGTGAACGTGGAGTGACTAAAACGCCTGTTTGTGCCGTCACTTGGCAACTGCTGACGTACAGCGTCAATCCGTGATCCATGGCCATTTTTCTTGTGAGCCGCATCACATTGCTGGCATGGCCGTTGCATTTCCTCCCAAGCCAATCAATGCGAATCGTTTGGAAGGAGCTAGCTCATGGATTTCAACTTCGATTTCCAGCCTGTCTATCCGCATCACGACCTGCTGATTGAACTGGGTCGCGTCGAAATGGCGATGGACCATCTGGACGCCCGCAGCGAAGACGAGCGCCAGGTGCTGCGTCCGCGCCTGCTGTCCCGCATCAGCCGCCTGCGCGACGAACTGCAGCGCCTGGAAGTCTGACGCACCACTGCGTGGTATCAGGTTGTCGGCATATGGACGTCCAGATGTCCGTCTGCCATTCGAGGAGAGTCACCGGGCGCGGTTGCGCGCCAGCGTGAGAGCCTGACGAGGCCGGTCTCCTTGCCGTTTTCAGAGATTACGCCCGGGTGCCCCGTCTTCGACGGGTAGCACTCGGGCGTTGTTCTATGGGCGGCCCGTCAGCCGGGCCGCCAGGGCTCTCAGCCGTGCAGCATGCTCTGCACGATTTCATTGAGATTGCGAGAAAGGCCCGGATGCGCAGCCACCGATTCGATCGCGCTGCGCGCGAGCGTGCGGCGTCCCGGCTCGAGGCGCTGCCAGCCATTGAACGCCGTCGCCATGCGTGCAGCGATCTGCGGGTTCAATGCATCCAGCTGCTTCAGGCGTTCGGCCAGCAACTGATAGCCGCCGCCGTCCGGCCGATGAAAACCATTCGGATTGCCGCGCGCCCAGGCGCCAAACAGCGAGTTCACGCGATTGGGATTCTTCAGCGTGAAGGCGGCATCGGCTTCCAGCGCGCGTACGCGCTCAAGCACGACTTCGCCGGGCAGCTGCGTCTGCACCGAGAACCACTTGTCCATGGCGAGCGGGTTGTCCGCGTAGCGTTCACGGAAGTGCAGCAAGGCGGCGTGGGCTTGAGGTGCGTCGCCGCGCACCAGCACGCTGAGCGCAGCGAGGCGGTCGGTCATGCTTGGCGCGTTGTCGTACTGCAGCGTGGCCAGCGTATGCGCCGTCCATGGATCGATGCGCGACAGCAGTTCCAGCACGCGGCGCTTCAGTCGGCGATGAGCCTGGCTGGCGGCATCGAGCTGCAGGTTGGTGTGCGCGGCGAGGGATTCGTAGCGACGCTGCAAGGCTTCCTGTCCGATCCGCACGGCCAGGTGTTCCTGCAGCTGCTGGCGCAGCGTGTGCACGTGGGATGGGTTGACCTGACGTTCGCGCTCGGAAAGCTCGATCTCGCCGGGCGGCGTGAGCAGGTCGGCCAGCAGCGCCGCATCCAGCGAGCCGTCGTTGAACAGCGCAGCCAGCGCTTCGCACCAGGCGTCGAGCGCGCGGGTGTCGTCACCGTCGCGCAGGTTGTCATAGGCACGAGTGGCAAGCTGTTGGCCGGCCTCCCAGCGATTGAAGCCATCAGGATCGTGGCGCAGCAGCAAGGCGAGATCGGCGGGCGCATAAGCGCATTCAAGGATGACCGGGGCGGAAAAACCGCGCAGCAGAGAGGGCACCGGCGCGTCGTTCACCTGCTGGAACACGAACTGCTGTTCGGCGCGATCCAGCACCACGACACGCTCGGTCGCACCCGATGCATCCGCCTTGTCGCCCGCCAGGTGCAGCGGAATCATGTGGCCCGCGCGATCGAACAAGGCCAGCTTCACCGGTATCGGCAGCGCCTGCTTGTGTGACTGTTGGGGCGTGGGCGGCGTGTGTTGCGACAGCGTCAGCGTGTAGCTGCGATGCGCGGCGTCGTAATGGCCGCGCGCGGACAGGCGCGGCGTGCCGGCCTGCGAATACCACGCGAGGTACGGCGAGAGGTCGATGCCGTTGGCCTCGCTCAGGGCGCCGAGGAAATCCTCCAGCGTGGCGGCGCGACCGTCGTTGCGGGAGAAGTACAGATCCATGCCACGACGGAAGCCTTCGCGACCCAGGCGCCCCGCGATCATGCGCACCAGCTCCGAGCCCTTCTCGTAGACGGTGGCGGTGTAGAAATTGTTGATCTCGCTGTACTGCGCCGGACGCACCGGATGCGCCAGCGGACCGGCATCTTCCGGAAACTGCGCGCGGCGCAGCAGGGCCACGTCCTCGATGCGCTTGAGCGCCGGGGAATTCATGTCCGCCGAGAACTGCTGCTCGCGGAACACGGTGAGGCCTTCCTTCAGCGATAGCTGGAACCAGTCGCGGCAGGTGACGCGATTGCCGCTCCAGTTGTGGAAGTACTCGTGCGCCACCACGGCTTCCACCGCGCGGTACTCGTCGTCCGTGCTGGAGTCGGGATCCGCCAGCAGGTACTTCGCATTGAAGATGTTGAGTCCCTTGTTTTCCATCGCGCCCATGTTGAAGTCGTGCGTGGCGACGACATGGAACACATCGAGGTCGTACTCACGGCCGTAGACCTGCTCGTCCCAGCGCATGGAGCGCTCCAGCGCATCCATCGCGTATCCGCACTGGCCGATGGCGTCCGGTTCGGCCCAGATCACCAGCTTCACCGATCGACCGCTGCCGGTCACATAGTCGTGCTCAAGCTTCTGCAGCCGTCCGGCCACCAGGGCAAACAGGTAGCTGGGCTTGGGGTGCGGGTCGACGAAGCGGGCCCAGTGCCGGCCGCCTTCCAGTGCGCCTTCGCCATCCGGATTGCCGCCGGCCAGCAGCACCGGGAAGCGGTCGCGATCGGCGCGCAGGGTGACGGTGTAGCTCGCCAGCACGTCGGGACGGTCCGGGAAGAAGGTGATGTGGCGGAAGCCTTCGGCCTCGCACTGGGTGAGCAGGAAGCCGCGTTCACGGGGGCCCGAGAGGTACAAGCCTTCCAGCGCCGTATTGGCCGCCGGCTGCAGGCGGACGCGCGTTTCCAGCACGCTGCCGTCGCGCACGCCATCCACTTCCAGCACGGTGTCTGTGTAGCGCCAGGCGTGGTCGGCGAGCGGCTGGCCGTCGAGCTCGATCGACAACAGCTCCATTCCTTCGCCATCCAGACGCAGTGGCCCCTGTTGCGCAGGGTCGCCCTGCAGATGCAGGCGCGAGGTCACCTCGGTGGTGTCGATGCCGAGGTCGAAGGTCAGTTCCACCTGCGATACGCGCCAGGCAGGGGCACGATAGTCGCTGAGTCGGACCGGGGCAGGAGAGGTGTCGCTTCGGTTGTTCATCGGCGCTGCTGGGGTGGAAGGGACTAGTCAGGCTAACATGCGGGCCTTTCCAGGCAGGACAAGGCGATGGCGGAGTATCTGGCGGAACGCGCCCGGTTGGGGAGCCACGAGCTGGCTGTGCTGACCGATGTGGCCCACGGATGGCGTGTGCGTATCGCGCTACGCGGCGCCACCCTGCTGAGCTTCGAGGTGCCGTCGTCGGAGGGCACCTGGGACATCGCGGACGGCTACCGCGACGCCGATGAGCTGGAGTCGCGCCCCAGCTCCCGTTTTGCCGTCATGGTGCCGTTTGCCAACCGCATTGCCGATGCCCGCTATCCGTTCGACGGGGAAACCCATGACCTGCAGCCCGGTGTGGAGGGCGCCTCGCGTGCCGCGCGGCACGGTTTCGTGCGTGGCGTGGACTTCGAGCTGGCGGAGCTATCCGCTGATGCTCACGCGGCGCGGGTGACCTTCACCACGCAGGCGATCCGGCCGGGTGTGCATCCGGGATATCCCTTCGCCATCGATCTCGCCGTCACCTATACGCTCGATGCCGGTGGTCTCACGATCGAAGCCGTCATGCGCAACGTGGGCGAACATGCGGCGCCGTGTTTCTTCGGTTGGCATCCGTATTTCCGCCTTAGCGAGCAGCCCATTGAAGGTTGGGAGCTGCAGATTCCCGCCGACAGCGTGGTGCGTACCGACGCCGACTTCATCCCGCTGCCCGGCGAAGGCGCCCGCCTGCCGATGGACCACGCACCGGAGGTCGATTTCCGCCAGTTGCAGGCGATCGGTCCGCGCGAGCTCAACCACGCCTTCGCCGACCTTCGCTGCGACACCGACGGTCGTGCGCGTACCCGGTTGCGCGATCCCGCCACCGGCCTGAGCATTGCGGTGTGGCAAACCACGGGCGTCATGCTTGCTTTCACCGCCGATACGGTGACGCGCGATGTGCGTCGCTCGGTCGCGCTGGAGCCGATGGAAAGCTGGGCCGATGCCTTCAACCGGCCCGATTGCGCAGACGCCATCCGGCTGGAGCCCGGCGCCGAGCGGCGCTTCCTTTGTGGTGTGGAGATCGAAAGCCCATGAGTTCCACGATGAATCGCGCCGCGTTGCCGACCTTCGCCCAGGTGCAGGAAGCCGCCGAGCGCATTGCGCCGTATGCCGTGCAGACGCCGGTGCTGCGCAGTGCCACGCTGAACGCGCTGGCGGGAGCGGAGCTGTATTTCAAGTGCGAGAACTTGCAGCGCGGCGGGGCCTTCAAGTTCCGTGGCGCCTGCAATGCCGTGTGGTCGATGGACGATGCGTTGGCCGCCAATGGCGTGGTCACGCATTCCTCGGGCAACCATGGCAACGCGCTGGCGCTGGCGGCGGCTACGCGCGGGATTCCGGCGCACGTGATCGTTCCCGATGGCGCCGTGCGCACCAAGGTCGAGGCGATCGAGCGCGCCGGTGCGATCCTGCATCGCTGTGAGCCGACGCAGGCAGCACGCGAAGCCAAGGCGGACGAAGTGCAGCGTGCCACCGGTGCAGAGCTGGTACACCCGTTCTCCGACACCCGCGTGATGGCGGGCCAGGGCACGGCCGTGCTTGAGTTGCTGCAGCAGTCCGGCGGCCTGGATGCCGTGATCACGCCGATCGGCGGCGGCGGGCTGATCGCCGGCACGGCGATTGCGGCGCATGGCGTGGCACCGCAGCTGGAAGTGCATGGCGCGGAACCGACCGGCGCCGATGACGCGGCGCGTTCGCTTGCCCAGGGCCACCGCGTGGGTCCGTTCGTACCGGACACCGTTTGCGATGGCCTGCGTACGTTGATCGGCGAAACGAACTTCGAGGCGCTGCGCATGCATCGCGTGGAAGTGACCACGGTGAGCGACGACGAGGTTGTCGCTGCGATGCGACTGCTGTGGAATGAGTTGAAGATCGTGGTGGAGCCTTCCAGTGCGACGGTGCTGGCGGCGGTGCTGAAGCGGCCGGAGCGATTCAAGGGCAAGCGCGTGGGCTTGATCCTGACCGGTGGTAACGTCGATCTCGACGCGCTGCCCTGGTAAAGCGAAACCTGGTGTAGGAGCGCACCCAGTGCGCGATCGCGGCTTGCGGGGCGCGCCAATCGCGCACTGGGAGCGCTCCTACAGGCAGCATCAGGCCTTGCGCAGGCGCAGTCCGCTCACCGCGAACAGCCCCAGCAGCACGAAGGCGATGCCGAGCCATTCCATAGCACTGGGTTGTTCGTGCAGGATCACCCATGCCAGCAGCACGCTCATGATCGGCACGCCCAGGCTGGCGAGGCTCGCCACCGCCGTGGGCAGGCGTTGCAACACGATCAGCCACAAGCCCCAGGCGATGCTCGAAGCCATCACCACGCTGTAGGCGAGGCAACCGATGAACTGCCAGTTCCACTCGATGGAACGTTGCGGCACGCACAGCGCAATCACCACCAGCATCAGCGCGCCGAACAGCATCTGCCAGGCCGTGAGGTTCAATGGCGAGGGTGCGTAACGAAGGAACACCCGCTTGCTCAGTACCGTGCCCATGGCCCACGCGGCGCCCGCGCCGATGGCCAGCACGGTACTGCCGGTATTCCCGAGGCCATGCCAGGGTTCGATGATGCAGATGAGACCGATGGCGGCGAGGCCCAGGCCCAGCCATCGCCGTGGCGTGAGGCGCTCCTGCAGGATCAGCCAGGCGAGCAGCACCGCCCAGAATGGCATGGTGTAGGCCAGCAGCGCGACACGGCCGGCGCCGCCACTCACCAGCGCCCACTGGCCCAGGCCCTGGAAGGCCGCGGTCTGGCACAAGCCGATCAGGATGGTGGGCAGCAGCGGCGGTGGGCGCAGTGATTGCCGTGTCGCCAGCAACACGCCGAACAGCACCAGCGCGCCGAGAACGTAACGGATCGCGGCAAAGTCGAACGGTCCCGCGTGCTGCAACACCTGCTTCATCACCACCCAGCTGTATGCCCAGATGACGATGGTGGCCAGTAGCGCCAACACGGCGCCGCGCGATTGCGAAGTTGCAGTCATGGAGATCACGTGAAGGCGAGGACGCGTGCGGCAGGTCGTGCCCTTGTTCCGTACGCATGGGTGGGATAGCGTCGTTGCTCCCCTGCCAACTTACAAGGGGATGCGCGTGGCCGGACCGGGTTCATGGCTTGCCCCCGTGCCCCACACCAGGTTGGCAGCGTTGATCGGCATCGTCATCGGTTTTCGTGGAAGCTGCGGCGCGCCCGCGGCGTGAGAGGAATCAGGACATGGCATCGAGTTCGGCAAAGACCATGAAGCGCTGCGCTTGGGGCGACAGCGCAGACATGCACGACTACCACGACACCGAGTGGGGCGCGCCGCTGCATGACGACCAGATGCTGTTCGAATTCCTGTGCCTGGAAGGCGCGCAGGCGGGATTGTCCTGGCGCACCATCCTGCTGAAGCGAGACAACTACCGCCGAGTGTTCCACGACTTCGACATCGAACGCGTGGCGGCGATGAAGGATCGCGAGCTGGAAAAAGCCCTGCTCGATCCCGGCATCGTGCGCAACCGACTCAAGGTTTACGCGGCGCGCGACAACGCTGTGGCTTCGCTCAAGGTGATTGACGAACTCGGCAGCCTCGACGGCTACCTGTGGTCATTCGTGGACGGCAAGCCGCTCCGCAATCGGTGGACCGGCCAGGGCGATGTGCCAGCCAGCACGCCGGTTTCCGACCGCATGAGCAAGGACCTGAAGAAGCGCGGCTTCCGCTTCGTGGGCACCACCATCTGCTATGCCTTCATGCAGGCTACCGGCATGGTCAACGACCATGTGGTGGGGTGTTTTCGCTACAAGCAGGTCTAGCGGTCCACCCGTCGGCTCATTTGTGGGAGCGCACCCTGTGCGCGACGGGACGAAGCGCAACCATCACGATCAAGGTCGCTGCGGTGGTCTCGCCAGACTTCCTGTACAGGTCAACACCACTGGGTCGATGCTGCCTCTCGGCGATATCAGCGCCGCGGTCGCGCACAGGGTGCGCTCCCACAAGAGTGCGGTGACCGTGGCGTCAACGCCGACGTGAGCCGCGCAGGCTGTCGATCGAGAAGCTGGCGATCTCACCGCCGCCTGCCATCCGGCGTGACTGGCCCGGCGGCGGGCCCCAGGCATGCGCGGTGACCACTTCCCAGGTGGCGGGAATGCGGCCGTCGACGCGCATGGTTTCGTAGGCGGCGAGCATGCGCTGGTAGTGGCGCTTGCCGAGCAGGTGGCGTTCGCGTTCGCGATCGGCATTGGTGGCACCCAGGCCCTGCAGCTCCTTCAGCAGCATGCGGGGCTCGCTGTAGGTGAGCGTGTAGCGGTCGACGTCGAGCACGGGGTCGCGCAGGCCGGCATTGATCATCGCGTCGCCGAGATCGTGCATGTCGAGGAAGCGGCTCACGTGCGGCTGCTCATCGGCTTGCGCCCAGGCGGCGCGCAGCTCTTTCAGCGTGTCGGGGCCGAAGGTGGAATACACCAGCAAGCCGCCGGGCTTGAGCACGCGCACGCATTCGCCGAACAGCGCGGGCAGGTCGTCGATCCACTGGAAGCAGAGGTTCGAATGCAGCACGTCCACGCTGTGGTCGGGCAGCGGCAGCGAGGTGGCTTCGGCGCACACGCGCTGGAACGGCTTCAGCCAGCTCATATGCTTCTTCGCCGCACGCAGCATCGGCAGCGCCAGATCCATCGCGATGACCTGTGCCTTGGGGTAGCGCTTGCGCAAAAGCGAGGTGCCGCGGCCGGTGCCGGCGCCGACATCGATCACGCGTTCGGGCGTTTCCAGGTAGAAGCCCAGGCGGTCGATCAGCAGCGTCTGTACTTCCTGCTGAAGCGTGTCGTGCTGTTCGTAGGTCGCGGCGGCGCGGCTGAAGTTGCGCCGCACCTGGCGCTGGTCGACATGCGAAGAACTCATCGGAACGTATCCAGCAAGGGCATCAGCGCCGCCTTGACGGCATCGGCGTAGCCGAAGAACGGCGCATGGCCGGCGTGGGCGACTTCGACATAGCTGCCGTGCGCCTGTTCGGCGGACCACGCCATCGCGGGCGGCGGCACCAGTCGGTCGCGATGACCGGCGATCCACACGTTGGGCACCGACAACGAAGCGAGGTCGGCGCGGCGGTCGGAGGTTTCCAGGATGCGGATGCCATCCTGCAGCACGCGCAGGTCCGGCTCGCCGCGCGTAAACATCAGACTGCGCAGGTGGCGCAGTTCGGCGCGCGGATCGGGGCTGCCCATCGCCTCCAGCGCGATGAAACGTTCGAGCGTGGCGTGGTAGTCGGTTTCCAGGTCTTCAGCGAGCTGGCGCACCAGCTTCGGATCGCTGCCGTAGGGCCAGCTCTCGTCGCGCGAGAATTTCGGTGTACCGCAGATGACGCCGAGGCCGCAGGCATGCTGCGGACGCTCCAGCGCGGCCGTCATCGCGATGAGTCCGCCCAGCGACCATCCGATCCAGATCGCGCGCGGCGTGCGTTCGGCGATGGCCTGTACGCAGGCCGAAGGCGTCAGCGGCAGGTCGCTGTGGCGCGAGTAGCCGTGGCCGGGGAGATCCACCACGTGCAGCGTGCAGCGGTCGGCCAGCACCTCGCACAAGGGTTCCATCATGCCGCCGTGCATGGCCCAGCCGTGCAGGATCACCGCGGGGATCTCGCCGTGGCCGTGGGTTTCGATGTGGAGCGTCATGGCGTATCGACCCCCTCTCCACTTTGGGGAGAGGGTTGGGGTGAGGGGCGGGTGCTCGCGAAAGCATCGCTTGGTGCGGGCGTGTCGCTGGATTGGCCCCTCACCCCAGCCCTCTCCCCGAAGGGGAGAGGGAGCAAAGCGGCGGGCGCCAGGCCCTTGTCCACCGCGCCGCGCTCATCGAACACGAAGCAGCCGCCGTTCCAGTGCGTGCCGTCGGTTTCCTCGAAGTACTTCAGGATGCCGCCTTCGAGCTGGTACACGTGCTCCATGCCGATGTCCTGCATGTGCAGCACTGCCTTTTCGCAGCGGATGCCGCCGGTGCAGTACGACACCACGGTCTTGCCTTCGTAGCGCGCGCGATCGGCGGCGATGGCCTCCGGAAACTCCGTGAAGCTCCCGATGCGGTAATCCACGGCGTTGTCGAACAGGCCGACGTCGGTTTCGTAATCGTTGCGCGTATCCAGCAGCATGACCTCCCGGCCATCATCGTCGTGCCCTTGGGCCAGCCAGCGCTGCAGTGTCACCGGCGCGACCGAGGGCGCGCGCGCGCCTTCCGGACGAATCGCCGGCATGCGCATGGTGATGATTTCCTTCTTCAGCCTCACGCGCATGCGTCCGAACGGCACCTCGTCGGAGATGGACTCCTTGGGTTCCAGCCCGGCGAAGCGCGGGTCTTCCCGTAGCCAGTTCATGAACGCATCGATCGGCTCACGCGGTCCGGCCAGGAACAGGTTGATGCCTTCAGGGGCAAGCAGGATGGTGCCCATGAGTTCCAGCGCGGTGCAGCGCTCGAGCACGCGTTCGCGCAGCGCAGGCAGGTCGTCCAGGCTGACGAAGCGATAGGCGGAGAGATTGAGGATGGACATGGAGGGGGACGGGTACGGCAAGGCCGCCATTATACGGGGTGGCCCGCGGGCACCCGGGACAGTGCCTCCAGCAGCCGGTCCACGTCGGTTTCGGTATGGGCGGCCGACAGGGTGATACGTAGCCTGGCCTTGCCCTGCGGCACGGTGGGAGGCCGGATGGCGGTCACCAGGAACCCCTGGTCCTCCAGCGTCCGGGCGACTTCCAGCGCCGTCTGCGCCTCGCCCAGCAGAAGCGGCTGGATGGCGGTGGGCGAGGGCATCAGCGGCAACCCCAGTTGGCCCGCGCCCTGGCGAAAACGGGCGATCAAGGTGTGGAGCCGCTCGCGCCGCCAGGTTTCCGATTGCGCCAGTCGGACGGCTGCCAGCGTGGCCGCGGCGAGCGCGGGCGGCATGGCCGTCGTGTAGATGTAGGTGCGTGCGGCCTGCACCAGGCCGTCGATCAGCGCCGCAGAACCGGCGACAAAGGCTCCACTGCAGCCCAGCGCCTTGCCGAGCGTGGCCATCAGCACCGGAACCTCGTTCTGATCGAGCCCGGCATCGGCCACGCAGCCTTCGCCGCGTGCGCCCAGGACACCGAGGCCGTGGGCGTCGTCCACCATGAAGGTGGCTCCTTCGCGCTGGCAAAGCGCAGCCAGCTCGCGCAGCGGTGCGATATCGCCATCCATGCTGAACACGCCGTCGGTGGCCAGCAGCACGGGCGCGTCGCCCCGGTTCGCGAGTTGGCGCGCGGCGGCGTCGACATCGGCGTGCGGATAGCGTTTCAGATCAGCGCCGGCCAGTTGGGCGCCATCGAGCAGGCAGGCATGGTTGAGCTTGTCCTGTACGCAGACGTCGCCACGCTCAAGCAGCGCCTGCATCACGCCGAGGTTGGCCATGTAGCCGGTGGAGAACAGCAGCGCGCGTTCGCGCCCCGTCCATTCGGCCAATGCCTCCTCGAGCGCAGCATGCGCGAGGCGATGACCACTGATGAGGTGGGCGGAGCCGCTGCCCACCCCATCGTCGTCGGCCGCGCGCTTCAGTGCAGCGATCAGGGAAGGGTGTTGCGCCAGCCCGAGATAGTCGTTGCTGCAGAAGGAGAGCAGCCGGCGGCCATCGCGTTCCAGCCACACACCGTCGACGCGGTCGATGGTGTGCAATTGTCGCCGCAACCCCGCCTGCGCGCGCTGTTGCGCGTGCAGGGCCAGGCGGGCGAGGAGGTCGGGTCGCTGGGTCATGCGAACGGCGGCTTCTTTGTGGGAGCGCACCCTGTGCGCGACTACCGTGCGGAGCGGCAACGCCATGACACTGCGGTCGCGCACAGGGTGCGCTCCCACAACGGCGATGGCGTCGTTACGCCACGCAGTGCTCGAGGATGTCAGCGTGCACCGTGCCCGACGTCTCCACCACTTCCATCGGGTGCAGGTCCAGGCGCTTGAACAGCTGGCGGTCGTGTTCCACGTCAGGGTTGCCGGTGGTCAGCAGCTTTTCGCCGTAGAAGATCGAGTTGGCGCCGGCGAAGAAGCACAGCGCCTGCACGGCGTCGTCCATCTGCTGGCGGCCGGCGGAGAGGCGCACCATCGAGGCCGGCATCAGGATGCGTGCGACGGCAATCGTGCGTACGAATTCGAACGGATCCAGCGCCTGCGTGCCGTTGAGCGGCGTGCCTTCCACCTGCACCAGCTGGTTGATCGGCACCGACTCGGGATGCTCGGGCAGGTTGGCCAGCGTCTCCAGCAGGCCTGCGCGCTGGTCGCGCGTCTCGCCCATGCCGACGATGCCGCCGCAGCAGGTCTTGAGGCCCGCTTCGCGCACGTGCCCCAGCGTGTCCAGGCGATCCTGGTACTGGCGGGTGTGGATGACCTCGCTGTAGAACTCGGGCGCCGTGTCCAGATTGTGGTTGTAGTAGTCCAGCCCCGCCTGCTTGAGCGCGCCGGCCTGGTCGCTGTTGAGCATGCCCAGCGTGGCGCAGGTTTCCAGGCCCAGGCCCTTCACGGCGCGCACGATCTCGGCAACCTTCACCACGTCGCGATCCTTGGGGCTACGCCATGCGGCGCCCATGCAGAAGCGCGAGGCACCGGCGTCCTTGGCCGCCTGCGCACGCGCCACCACGGCCTCCACGCTCATCAGCTTCTGCGCTTCCACGCCGGTGTCGTAGCGCGCGGCCTGCGGGCAATAGGCGCAATCCTCCGGGCAGCCGCCAGTCTTGATCGACAGCAGCGTGGAAACCTGCACGGCGTTCGGATCGTGGTGCTCGCGGTGTACGGAGTGGGCCTGGTGCAGCAGCTCGTTGAACGGCAGCGCGAACAGCGCGGCCACTTCGGCGCGGGTCCAGTCGTGGCGGATCGGGTGGGCCATGGCGACAGCTCTGGGATGGGGAATCGGCGACAGTTTGGCAGGGCATCCCGAGCTGTCAACTTTTCACGTGATCATTGAGTTGACGATGCGCCGACGTATGGCTGGCGCTACCATCGACCCATCCACCCCTATGGGAGCCTTCAGGCATGAGCGCAGGACAGGGCAGTTCGGGCAATGTGCTCGCCGCCATCTGCAGTTTCTTCATCCCCGGCCTGGGCCAGCTGGTGCAGGGGCGCTTCTGGATAGCGCTGGTGATGTTCGTGCTGGCGGCCATCCTGTGGATCGTGTGGCTGGGCTGGATCATCCACCTGTGGTCGATCCTCGACGCGGCGCTGTTCAAACCCAAGACCTGAAGCGAGGTATCGGCGCATGGATGCGCTTCTCTGGTGGCATGCGGCGAAGGCATCGCTGCAGCGCTTTGTCCTGCCCTTCCGTTGTTTGCTGTGCGGGGCACCCGGCGCCGACGGTCTCGATCTGTGCCGCGACTGCGCGATCGAATTGCCACGCAATCGCCGCTGCTGCGCGCGATGTGCCTTGCCGCTGCCGGAACCTGCCGCCTTATGTGGCCAATGCCAGCGCCGACCGCCACCGTGGGACGCCGCCTGGGTGCCGTTTCGTTATGCGTGGCCGCTGGATCGGCTGGAGTCGCGGTTCAAGTTCGGCGCCGACCTGGCGGCAGGCCGCGTGCTGTCGGCGTTGTGGCTGCGCGAATCGCAACAGATCGAACGCCCCGACGTGATCGTGCCCGTACCCTTGCATCGTCATCGGCTACGAGCGCGCGGATACAACCAGTCCGTCGAGCTTGCACGGCCATTGGCGCGTGCCATGCGTCTGCCGCTTCACTACACATGGTTGCAGCGCGATCGTGGAACGACCGCCCAGACCGAGCTCGGCGCTGCTGCCCGGCATCGCAACGTGCGTCGTGCATTCACGACGCGAGCCGATGCCGCGTGGCCCGAGCACGTCGCATTGCTCGACGACGTGATGACGACGGGTGCGACGCTTGCCGAATGCGCCCGCGTGTTGCGTCGGGCGGGTGTGAAGCGCATTGACGTCTGGGCGTTGGCTCGTGCGCCGGCATGGCGTGGGTAGTCGGCGATGGCGATGTCCGGCCGGAAGGTCATGCTCAGCTTCACGGCGAAACCGGCTTCATTGGAAAGCTGCGGCTACGTGCGATTTGCCGAATTTGCACATGCGATGGTCGGGTCGATGGGTAACCCTTGTACCCAGCGCCGTAGAGACTCGATGCATGGCTCCCAGGATGCCGGAAAAGCGTGCCGAGTATCGCGGAGTGAGTAGTAGGCGTATGCGGGATATGGCTCGGACCGGGGCGACGTTCTCGCGTACACGCCTGTCCAGTTTGTTCGCTCTAGAGGCTTGGCAGTGGCTGCGGTTGTGATGTTCCGCGGCTGAGCCCGTCCCAAGCGAAGGGCGTTAGGGGGCCTTCGACATGGTGATCAGCATCATCAATGGCCGCGTGGCACACGCGGTCGCGGAATCGCTTTGCCTGCCGAACGGGAAAGCCCTTTCTGCGGTATCGGAGCAAACGTGGCTGCGGCTGGCATCAGCACGCTTCCGTCCCGGAGCCATTGCCGTTGCGCGCCGAGGCGGATGATGGGGACGCGTACCCGAACCCTGACTGCGCTTGGCCTTGCGGCGCGTGATGAGCTGCTCGTGCGGTCGCTGCTCAAGGTCGTCAACATGAGGACGACGGAAGCCTGGTTGTTCCACGAGGAGATCGATGCCGACGTGGCGCTGTGCAACCCCGATTCCGCGCTGTCGATGATGACACTGAAGAAGGCTGGTTCAGCGGGTCAGTTGTGCATTCCGGTCGTGCACGACGTCGCGCAGGAGCAGTCGGCTCCCTTGGTCCTGCGCGCGCCCATTCGCAGCAGTGATTTCATCGAGGTGCTGAATCAGGCTTCGGCCCAGCTCCAGCAGGCTACCTCGCTGCGTCGCGCGCCATCGGCCGACGGCAATGACGAACCATTGGCGCACGCGCTTTTTCGCCTGAGGTTGCAGGCTGCGGCAACGCATGTGCGAATCGGTATCGGTGGCGCCACCCTCATCGTCGATCTCAAGACGAGGCGCTTGGGAAGCACGCATGCGTTGAACGACGACGAACTGCTGATGATCGGCCAGGAACGGATGTTCCAGTTGCAGGTCATCGACGAGGTGGATGGTGGTGCTGCGCTTCAGCAGACTCGACATATCCAGTCCATCGATCGACTGTGGTGGCTGTCCGGCATGCACTCGGCCGCCGCCGGTGCAGCGACGATTTCTGCAGATCGTCGATATCAGTTGCGCCGCTGGCCCGATGCCGGTCGCTTGCCGATGGAGTCATTTCATTTGCGCATGACTGCAGTGCTGACGCGGGGCGCCATGACGGCGCTGCAGCTCGCGGAGGCGGTCAAGCGGCCAACAAGTGACGCACTCGCCTACCTGGCTGGTTGCTCGATGCTCGGGCTTCTGGTCGAGGTGGTTGAACCACGGGAGGCAGCAACGCTAGCCGTGCCAGTCACGCGGGCATCGCGTTACAGCGATCTGTTCCAGTCGCTGCGTGCCGTGCTTGGCATACGAGGTTGAGGGACATGGACCAGCGTGAGTACAAACTGATCTTCACGGGCAGCATGGGCGCCGGGAAAACCACCGCCATTGCGGCGGTGAGCGAAGTCGCGCCCCTATGCACCGACGTGCAGAATACGGATCACTCTGAATTCGCCAAGGCGACGACAACCACCGGCCTGGACTATGGCGAGGTCACCCTGCCTGGGGGCCAGGTCCTGCGTCTGTTTGGTACACCCGGGCAAACGCGATTCCGGTTCATGTGGGACATCCTGGGCAAGGGCGCCCTGGGAGTCGTGGTGTTGGTGGACAACAGCCGACCCGACCCGGTGCGTGATGCCTGTGATTACGTCCAGGCTTTCAGCAATGTGATAGCTGGCACCCGGGCTGTCATCGGTGTCGGGCGCTGCGATGCGTATCCCACGCCAACCCTGGAAGAGTACGACGACGCCCTGAAGGCGATCGGCGTGAATGTTCCAGTGATCTCCGCCGACGTGAGGCAACGTGAGCACGTACTCACCTTGGTTGACATTCTTTTCTATCAGATCGAAGCCGCCGAAACGGTTTCGTCGGGAGCAGTTGCGTGATGACGGTGCACGAGCAATGTTTGAGTCGGAGCGAGGAGGCCGTGATCAACCATCACCTGGACGCCTTGATGCAGCAGGAACAGGAGATCTGTGGCGCAGTGGTTTCCACTGTCGATGGTTTCCACGTTGCAGCGCGACTCACCGGCTCCCTCTCGGCCGAAAAGCTGTCAGCCATGGCCAGCTCGCTGCTGGCGATCAACGAAGCGGTCTGCCGTGAAAGCTCGATGGGCGAATGCCGTGATCTGGTGGTGGAAGCATCGCAGGGAAGGATCCTGTTGATGGACGTCCCTCATCCCGCACAGAAGCTCATCCTTACCGTGCTGTGCCGCGCCAAGACGACGATGGGCAAGGCGCTGTGGTCCGCGCGCAGCTGCCGTGAGTCGCTTGGCCGGGTGTTTTCCAGGACATGACTTGCGGGAGCGGGTGCATCGACCCTTCCGCAAAAGAACGCGATGCTTACATAGTGGGAGAAGAGCAATGGCAACGTTGAACGAATCTGTGCAGGAACTTATGTCCTTTGACGGCGTGCTTGGCGCCGCGCTCGTGGACAGCAACAGCGGCATGACGCTGGCCCAGGCGGGCACCGTGTTCGATCTGGAGATCGCCGCGGCAGGCAACACCGAGGTCGTGCGCTCGAAGCTGAAGACCATGAAGGCGCTTGGACTCAAGGATGATATCGAAGACATCCTGATCACGCTGGGCAAGCAGTATCACATCATCCGTCCGGTCTCCTCGAAGGCCGGATTGTTCTTCTACGTCGTGCTGGACCGCGCCCGCTCCAACCTGGCGCTGGCCCGTCGCAAGACGCTGGATGTCGAGGCCGCGCTGGCCATGTGAGTTGGCCTGTTCCGGGTCGTGTTTCGCTTGGGCGGGGCGCGATCCGGAAGGCGGGCAAGGCGTCATCACGTCGCACCTGTCGTAGTCATTGCCAGGGCACCCGATCTATGGACGCGTTGCGCGAGTGATGGACAGTGGGCGCCGGGCTTAATGTGACGGTCCGGCGGTACCCCAAAAAAGACGGCCTCTCACGAGGCCGCTGTGCCTAAGGGGGGAATAGGCTCAAGGTTTGGGTATCTCGGTGTCGTCAGCAGCGCTGCGAGCGCCTTCAGTGCACGCCATAGCTGCCAAGCACGATCGGTTCCTCGCCACCCACGAATTCAACCAGCGCGGGTACGCCAGTGGCATCGTGGTATTCGCGGGCCAGGCGGCGGGCGAGGGTGATGGCCATGGCCGGAGACAGCTCCGTCTCCACCAGCTTCTGGTCGAGCGAGACACACCAGCGTTGGCCCTTGTGCTCGCAGATCGAGTAGATGGATTTCATCGCTTGTTCTCCTGCTTGATTGCTTTCTTGATCCGCAGATCAACGATTTGTTTGCCGCTTGCGGGTCGGAAGCCGGCCCTGTTCGGCACCGTGATGGGCGACGCTAGGGGGGCGCCGAGAGACCACAGGGTTTCTCCATGTGCCACCACGGTGCCGAACAGGGCCGGCTTCACGCACGCTCAGGTCGGCGTTCTCATGGTTCCTTTCAGCTCCACCCGACGATTTGGCGCCAGGCAGGCAATCAACTTCTCGCGCTGCTTGTCAGTGCACTGAACGAGTGGATCGTCCTCACCGCGGCCATCGACGAGCATGGCCGACGCCAGCACGCCCTGCCCCGCGAGATAGTTGCGTACGGCCTCGGCGCGCCGACGCGAAAGATCCAGGTTGTAGGGCTGGCTGCCGATGCGATCGGTGTAGCCGGTGATCATGATGTTCTGGATCTGGCTGGCTTCTTTTACCTGGGCAAGCAGGGCGTCGAGATTGGTCTTCCCTTGCGACGTGAGTGTCGAGCTGTCAAAGGCAAACAGCGCGTCGGAGGCAAGCCGCACCGCGGTCAAGGTCATTGGCGCGGGTGTGGATGACGGCGTTACCACTGGCTCGCGCACGGCGAGCAGATCCTTGCAGGACTCGGGCTTCCAGTAGTAAGCCTCGCTCAGATCGTTCTTGCCGAACTTCACCTGGAGCTGGCATTGGAATGCCTGCCCATCGGTCTGCCGGAAATCGAGGATGTAGTTCCATGCCCGGACGTGGAACACTCCCTCGTCGAAGTGCGGCGTACCGACCAGTTCATAGAGCTGATCCTTGCTCATGCCAGGAGCGAGCTTGCGAAGGTTCTCCACGTTGACGAACGTGCCCTCGGGCTTGATGGCGTGTGACGGATCCGGAAACACCGGGCCGCCGACGGAGTTATGACTTGGCGCCGTACTGCAGCCCGTCGTTGCCGCGATGGCGGCAGCGACAAAGGCAGGCCACAGGCGTTTGCGCACATGGATGGTTCGCATGACGATTCCCCTTGATCGTGATCGGATGTGCGGCCTGAATGGCCTTACCACTGCATGCCCGCGCCAACCGACACGCCCGCGTCGCCGCGCGTGTCGGCGCTGCCGGAGAGCTTGTAGATCCAGCGCCCGCCCTGCGAGATGGTCGAGACGCCAATGGCGATGCTCGATTCACCGCGGAAGGAGCCCACCGCCACCGCAGCCATGCTGCGCCCCGCCTCGTAGGGCTGAGGCAGGCCGGCCATGGCCATGCCTGCGGCGACACCGGCGTCCGAGCGATGTCCAACGTCCTGGATCTGCCCACTAAGCTGGTTGACCCGCTGGTCGGTGTAGGCACTCGCCCAGTTTTCTGCCTGCTGCACGCCGGAGTTGAGCTGCCCCATGTTCACCGCATCGCTGGTTGCCACGCCGTTCGCCACGTTGTGGATCGTCGTGCCCGTGTTGCCGTTGCCCAGGGTGATGCTGCTGTAGTTGACGTTGCCATCGGTGGTGGTGTCGTAGCGCACGGTGCCTTGCTGCGACGAAGTGATGTTCGCCTGCATCTGGCCAACGTTTACCGCATCGGTCGATGCGGTCCCGGCGGCCACGTTGGTGATCTGCCGCTCGTTGCCTGCGCTGCCGACCGACACCGTGTTCGCCCGGTCGGCCACGGAGCCCGCACCCAGCGCCACGGAGTTGTCTGCCGTTGCATTGGCGCCGTTGCCCAGGGCTACCGCGCTGGTGCCACTGGCGGCGGCGGCGGGACCGGCGGCAACACTGTTGCTGCCCGTGGCCGACGAGTCGGCCAGCGTCGAGTTGACGTTGAAGTATTTCGTCGCCCCGCCGTTGTTGACGACGGTCGTGCCGGCGCTGAGGTTCTGGATGTCGTTGTACAGGCTGTAGTTGCTGTACTGATTGGTGGTGTCCTGCGTCCAGTGCCACATCTGCGCACCGTTGATGGCCTGCGTGCTCGATGCGCTGATATCACCCTGGTGCAGGTTGGCGATCAAGGTGCCGCCGGTGACGCCGCCATCCGTGCTGGTGGTGCCGCCCAGCGATGCCGTCGCGTGGCTGTTGTCGTCGTACTCCACGGCATTGGTGATGCCGTTGTTGCCCGGATTGATGTTCTGAATGTCGCTGTACAGGCTGTAGTTGCTGTATTGATTGGTGGTGTCCTGCGTCCAGTGCCACATCTGCGCGCCGTTGATGGCCTGCGAGCTGACCGCGCTGATGTCACCCTGGTGCAGGTTGGCGATCAGGGTGCCGCCGGTGACGCCGCCATCCGTGCTGGTGGCGCCGCTCAGCGTGACCGTGGCACGGCTGCTGTCGTCGTACTGCACGGCATTGCCCGCGGTAATCGCCACGCCCTGCAACTGCGCCACGTTCACCGCGTCGGTTGGTGCGCTGCCGGCGGCGACGTTGGTGATCTGGCGCTCCTGGCCCGGCGCGCCGACGGACACTTCGCCGGCAGAGTTCTGCGGAGCAACCAGCCCGTAAGCGCTGTAGTTGCTCTGTGCGCCACGATTGGCGCTGGAGGCGAAGCCGAGAGCCACGCTGTTGTCCACGCTGGCGGTTGCCTGCGCGCCGATGATGGTTTGCGCGTTGGCCGTGCCCGATGCGCTGTCGCCAATCACGACGGAGTGACCAAGACGATCCTGATAGTTGGCGTCGGGCACGCCCGTCGGATTGTTCGGATCATTCGTGCCGTTGCCCGGGAAGGCCTGGGCGGCGGTTTCGGCCGGCAGCGTGTGGCTTGCGTTGCTGCCGATCACCACTTCCTTCGAGCCGTTGGCGGAGGCGCCATCGCCCATCACCACCTGGTAGTCCTGCGCCGCGTTCACTGCCCAGCAGGACGCCTTCGCGACGCCAAGAACATTGGCGCAGGTGGAGGCCCACCCCGGGGCCCCATTGGGCAGCACCAGGCCTGCAAGGCCACCCGCAGCACCGTTGTTGACGTTGGTGATGTAACTGTCGGACGTCACGGCGCCCACCAACGTGAGGTGCGAATTGCTGCCGGTTCCGCCGAGCACAGTGCCATCCGCGGTGGTGAGCACGCTGCCGACCGGCGTCGCATTCACCGTGGGCACGCCGAGCACGGAGACTACGCCATAACCCTGGGTGAAGTTCGCCGCGTTGACCCGTAGACCGCCGTTGGTGACATAGCCGTTCGTGTTGTTGAACAGGGCGTTGGTCGTACCGCCCAGCAGCTGCGAAGTCGTGCCCACCACGCCACCATTGCCCACGACGAGGCCGGTCGGTGTGGCAGACGGCGTCGGTACCACGGGGGCACCCTGCGACGTAGCCGCCGGTGTTACGCCGACCACCGAGCCGGCGCCAGGGACGGTACCGTTGACGAGGCCCGACAGACCCGGGACGACATTGAGCAGGTTCTGCCCTGACGATTGCCCGTTGCCGGTGCTGCCCACCTGCGTGGCGGGAAGGCTGTTCACTACGTCCGCGACCGTATTGACGGTTTCGTCCACCAGCGCCGGAGTGCTGCCAGCCTGACCGAGTGCAGCGCTGAGTCCGTTGCCATTGGGCTGTTCGAGTATGGCGCCTACTGTTGAGCCGGTATCGCCGACGATATTGCCCACATGACCCAGCAGCGTGTTGACCGGTGCCACGGGAACCGCGTCCGCAAGCTTGCCATGGTTGCTGTCTGATGTGACGCTGGCCAATGCGCCGGTGGCCTGGTTCACGGCGCCTGATACTGCCTGCGTCACCGTCGAGACCGGGGCGGCGAGCGGCGTGCCGGAAACGGCGTTGGTGACAGCACTTTCTGCCTTATTGCTCGCGGTGTTGACGACGGCAGGCAGCGACGCCACCACGTCGCCCACCATGTGGGTGGCAGGTGGCTGCATCGCATGGCCCAGCGCCGCAGTCACGCCGGTAACGGCGTGGCCCAGAGCGGCGGTGAGTGCGCCATCGCTAAGCTTGTTGCCCAGGCTCTCGCCGTGGGTAGCGCCATGCAGCGCCCCTTGCACGGCCTGGACCGCACCCGTTACGGGTGCCAGTGCATCGGACGGCGAGCCAGCGGACAGCTTGCCCGCAGCGATCGAGCTGGCTGCGCTGCCCAGTACACCAGTGACCTTGTCGACCGTAGCGACAACAGGAGCGATCACACCTTGCTGCGCGCCGGAAAACGGCGTGCCGGTGGTTGCAGCATCCAGCACCTTGCCTGTCGCGTCGGCCAGTCCACCGATCACGACAGGAAGGGTGGATGCACCGCTGCCGGCAGTCACCGGCTTGGCGATCTGGTCAAGCGTACCGGTCGTGCTTGCGGCGATGACGCCAACCTTGCTGCCCACACTGTGCACGAGACCGTCGGATCCCAGCAGTGACACCGGCAAGTCTTTGCCCTCAGGCAGGGAGATCGGCGTGCTCGTCTGGACGCCCCGCGTGACCGAGCGCAGCCGATCGGCCACTTCACCGATTGCGGCGACTGGCTTGCCTTCCGCTCCCTGGCCGAGCAACCCATCCACCGCAGTCGTGGGCGAGAGGCGCTTGATGCGCGAACTCACGTCACTGGGCAGCGCGACACCGGAAGCGATCTGCTTCGCGTCGGGCAAGGCATGGGTGGTGATCTTGGATAGTGCACCGGGGACGGCGCTGGCGAGGTGACGCACCGGCGCCACGGCGTTGCCGGCGAGGCTTGTCGGCGTGCCGCCCTGAAGAGTGCCTGCAACCGTGCCCACCGTCTTATTCGCGGCCTGCACGGCGGTGTCGCCGATCGACGTCAGCGGGGCTGCCGCGGTCGTCGCCGGCGTGTACTTGCTCACCAGCGTGCTGAGGTCGTCCAGTTTCGCGTCATCAAGCGCGGATGCGTGCGACAGCGGGTGATAGGCCAGCGCGCACAGCGCCAGGCTACCGACCAGGCATGCGCGTGCGGAAGGGGCGATACGGATCGTGCGGGATGCGCGGCCACGCTGTGTGGCCAGCTCCGATGCAGGCACCCATGCGTGCCGGGACTGCGACCAGACGAGACGAAAAATACGGTTCATTGGCTCCCCCCTAATGGGCCTGCGCGAGTGGATATGCGTTCGCGCGAACAGATGTCGGTGGGTGCTGCGGGCGCACGTCATGTGCGTCGTACAACACCTGGGAGCTATTACAGCGGGCGCATCAGCGCGCCGATGACGCAATCCGGCAACCGTGTATGTCTATCCGGCAAGGACCGGAACAAATACGGCACGACCCTGCGCAAATTCGGCAGATCGCGGAAAACGAGGGGGAAAACGGCGAGGGCGTGCCTGGAAAAAAAGTTCAGGCCATCTCGAGCGGCGGCGCGCGCATGAGGGTGTCGCTAGGCCGTTCACCGAATATGCGCTTGTAGTGGTCGGCAAACCGTGACAAATCCCACAGCCCGCAACTGAGGGCAACCGATTTCACCGATCGATGGCTGGCATCGGAGAGCGTGAGGTTCCTGCAGGCCATGCACAGTCGAAGCATGGACAGGTAGCGGTTGGGCGACAGCCCAAGCAAGTCCTCGAAGGCGTAGCGAAGCGCCCGCTCGCTGACGCCCGCGGCGTTGCAAAGCTCCTGCATGTAGATGTCGCGGCGCAGGTGCTGGCGCATGAAGTCTTCGGCGCGCTGCACGATCAGGTAATGGGTGCGACGGCGCCGGGAACACAGGGGGCGATGCTCAGGTCGCGTTGACAATGCAGCCAGCAGATGGGCTTCGATCAGACCATCCACGTCGACATCATCGGCGTTGAGTACTGTACCGTCGCAGGCCAGTAACTGGTCCCGCAACGCTTCGAGGCGTCCGCGGACGGCTGCGCCACGCTCGTCGTCTGAAAGGGTAAGCAGCGCAAGTGAGCGCGATGGAAAGTCACCCTGGTGCGGCTTCAGAGCGGTGAATTTTTCCAGCAAGCGTTGGAACGGAAACAGCAGGGCGGTGATGCTGCTTCCTGGAGCAAGCGCGAATTCGCTGATCCCTTCGGGAGTGACAGTGAATGCCATACCCGACGCCAACGGGGTGCCATGGCACCAGCTTGACCCATCCGTGCGGTGCACGTAGCCGAGCATGCACCACGCCGGCGGTAGTGAGAATCGGCCACGGAATGAGAAGTCCACCTCACCGCTGAGGAAGACCATCTCGTCCGTCGCCACGCAATCTGCAAGTGCTTTCGGCCCCTGTTTTCCGAGCAGGATCATCTCCAGCTCGCAAACCTTGAGAATTCCACGAAGCGTTACGAGATCAGGCGAGTGCAACCCGTCGGCGTTACCGACTCCCATCGCGTGCCCCCTGAGGCATCAAGGCCGGCTCGTCGATATGCGCGAACCACGCCTTATGCATGCGACGTGCATTAGATAAGCGTCTGCTCGGTTGTCATGCACAAATTCGGCAAGTCGGCGGTTGGGGAGGTCGCCTTGCATTCGCCGTTGCGCAGCTCACGAAAGTGCCGATTTTGTGCAACCCCGATCGACGCTGTGGGGAAGACTTGTGCACAAGCCGGAAATCCATCTCCCGCGGATGGATCGGTGAGCACAGGGGAGTGTCGATGCCACAGGCGTCGGCCATGGAGCACGAGGAAACTGGCGGCCGATGATTTGGTGCCGGAACAATCGCCAGAGCATGCACATCCATAGCTGGTTCTGCGTGTCGCGAAGCGCCTCCTTGGCGCTATCGCGGCGATAGCTGCGTGCGAGAACCAGAGAGCCTGGCAAGGCCGAGCAAGGGCGTCACGCGGCATCTCGCATAGGGCTTCACGCCAGAGAGGCGCGGGCACTCTTCGTCAATGACAACGGAGCGTTAGTGCTCCCAGGAGGAAAACGATGAACGCCAAGATCAAGCAATTCCTGGCAGAGGAAGACGGCATCACCGCGCTGGAATACGGCATTCTCGCGGCGATCGTGGTGTCGGCGATCGTCGCAACGTTTGGAAAGCAACTTGAGACCCTCTTCAGCAGCGTATTCACCTTGCTTTCGAACGCCGTAGGTGGCGCTACGGGCACGGGGAGCAGCGGAAGCACCCCGCCAGTTACGTCCTGAGCGCTGTGCGTCGCCTCGATCGGACTGCATCTTAAGAATTCGCTCAGACGTGCCGAATGAACTCTCCAGGCTAGCTATGGTGCTCAGCATCCTCGTGGTGCTGAGTGACCTGTATGCGCGTCGTGTTCCCAATGCCTGGTTGATGGCGGCGATGTTGCTTTCCGTGATTGTTCCGATCATTGAGGCGCCGCACGGCAAGATGCCGTCCTGCTGGCCTTCACTTTGGGGGCTGGGAGTCGGCTTGGTCGTGATGCTTCCATTCTATGCGGTTGGCTGGATGGGGGCTGGCGATGTGAAGCTGTTTGCCGTCCTCGGCCTCTTGCTCGGAGTGCGTTGCCTGCCGCCCATCTGGCTTGCCGCCAGTGCGCTTACCGCACTGCATACAGCAGTGATGGTCTTGTTGCGTGTTCCGCGCCTCGCCAATGCGTCGATGCCTATGTTCCTGCGCATGCGCATCTGTGATCTCCCATGGTGGCGCCGCATGTTGCGATCGCGGCGCGGTCGTGCAGGTCAGCCGTATGCGGCCTACCTCGGCATAGCGACGATCATCACCGTGTCGCATCCAGGTCTGGCGTCGTGGAGCTTTCCATGATCCCCCCGCTTCCAAAGGGAGCCCGTGAACGACAGCGCGGCATGGTCTCGCTGGAGTTTGCTCTCGTATTCATGCTTGGCGTGCTGCCTCTGTTGATGCTTACGGTATCAGGCGTGCTCATCTTCGCAGCCAAGCAATCGCTGACGCTTGCTGCTTCGGAAGGTGCGCGCGCTGCGTTGCATTACGGTACGACGGCTCAGCGGAAGACCTACGCGTGCCAGTCTGCGCAGGCGGCCATGCAGTGGCTACTTACGTTTTCCAGCGAAACAACCAGCTGCGCTACGCCTTCGGCACCCGGCACTACCTATATGCCTGTCGCCGTCTCAAGCCCGAGTACCTGCCCGAGCAACAGCGCGATGCAGTGCATCACCGTCGTTGCTTCTTTTGACTACAACAAGCACCCCTTTCTTCCCGGGACTAGCGCCGTCTACGGCTGGTTGCTCGCCGCCAACCTGAGCAGCAGCGCCACCGTGCAGATCGATCTCACGGGCAACTGAACCCCCCAATGCGACACGGAGACATGCCCGGATGCACAAAGCTTCACGCATAGCCGCCATCGTGCTGGTGGCCATCGCCACCTTGCTGGCGATGGCTGCCTTCAGCATGGGGCAACGAAGCCCCGCTGCAACCGTGGCAGCATCGCAGCCGGCAGTGGCCGCGCCACCCAGTGTGACGGCCCATGTCATGGTCGCCGGGCAGCGATTGCCGGCAGGTTTGCCGATTGCCGCCGCTTCCTTGCGTGACACGGGTGTTACTTCCGCGCCGGATGACAGCTATGCGCAGGCCGCTCCGCTGGTGGGGCAGGTGCCACGCGTGGAGATTGCCGAGGGCACGGTGATCACCTCGTCGCTGCTTTCCAATCCCCTCGCCATGCAGATCCAAGTCGGTGAGCGGGCGCTGGCGGTGCCGGTGGACGAGATCAGCGGTGTCGGTGCGCGCGTGCAGCCTGGCGACTACGTGGATGTGGTGCTGACCCTCAGGAGCAGCGACACCCTCAACCTGGCGGGTGTTGGCAGGGACCCGGCACAAAGCCGCGTCATTGCTTCCCGCCTCCGGGTGATGGCTTTCGGCAATCGCGACCTGCCGCGAGTGGGGGCGGGCAGGCCGGTCTCGACAGGTACGCCGGCTGCGCCCGCCGAGGCTGCGCCGCGCATGGCCGTGCTGGCCACGCCGATGAGCGATGTCGATGCGATCGTGCTCGGTGTGCAGAGCGGAAAGCTCTCGCTTGCGCTACGCAACCCGGGCGACCTGGACCGACCCGAAAGCCAGTTGTTTCCCCGGCCGGGAACCGTGCTTGGGCCGCGCAACGACCTGAGCGCCGAGCAGCGCGCATGGCTGCAGACACCGGAAAACCGTGCCTTCGCCGGACTCGATGAGCGCGCGCTGGCTGGGCGTTCGCTAAAGGTGGCATCTGCGCCAAAGCCATCCGCACCGCGCAGCAGCGGTCTGGAGATCATCCGTGGCGCTACGCCTTCGCGCGAGCAGCCGGCGTTGACGCCATGAGGAGCATGGATCTGAAGTACGTGACATCTTGTCTGTTCCTTGCCCTGGCGGCGTTGGCCACCGCTCCGGAGGCAGCTGCTAGCGCCGGCGAGGCATTGCTGTCGCTGCAGGTGCATGAGCAGCGTCCGTGGCGGCTTGCACCCGACATGGAGCGCGTGGCAATCGCTGACCCCGCCGTGGTGGACCTTGTCATGCTGAAGGGGCAACGCGAAGCGCTGCTGGTCGGCAAACGGGCAGGGCAGACCACGCTGCAGCTGTGGCATCGCGGTGACGCCACGCCGCAGCGGTGGACCGTCGAGGTAGAAAGCGAGGCACAGGCGAGCTTGCAGGCGGACGGCCATCTGAAGGTCTCCGCTGGAGACGGCGAGGCTCGCATCCTGGGCCATGCCGACAGCATGGCCGAGCACGATCGTGCCGTGGCTGTGGCACAGGGTGTGGTCGGCGAGAAGGGTTCGGTGATCGACTCATCGACCGTCGCCGACGGCGGCGTGGTGCAGGTGGACGTCAAGGTCGTGGAGTTCGACAAGTCGGTGATGAGCCAGCTTGGCCTCAACTTCAAGGCGACCAACCAGGGCTTCAGTTACGGATTCATTTCGCCACTGGGCAGCGGGGCATCCGACTCGTCTGGTGGCGCGCTGTCTTCCGCCTTCAATCTGGTGTTCAGCCACACCAGTGCCGATGGCGCGCACAGCTGGAGCAGCAACATCAATCTCCTGCAGAGCAACGGCATGGCACGGGTGCTTGCCGAGCCGACGCTGGTCGCGTTGTCGGGACAGAGCGCAAGCTTTCTCTCGGGTGGCGAGTTGCCTATCCCGGAGCCGCAAGGCCTGGGTACGACCACCATCGCGTACAAGTCGTTCGGCATCGGCCTGACGCTCACGCCGACCGTGCTGGCGCCTGATCGCATCGCGCTCAAGGTGGCACCCGAGGCGAGCGACCTGGATTACGCCAATGCAGTAACCCTCAACGGCGTATCGGTACCGGCCATCGCAACGCGGCGCGCGGATACGACCGTTGAGCTCGGCGACGGAGAAACCTTTGTCATCGGCGGCCTGGTCAGTTCCAGCATCAGCAGTCAGGTGGACAAGATCCCGTTGCTGGGCGATATCCCGGTGCTGGGCGCGTTTTTCCGCGACCTGCGCTACAGCCGCCAGGACAAGGAACTGGTGTTGGTGGTCACGCCACACCTGGTGAAGCCGATCGCCAAGGGTGTCACCCTGCCGCTGCCGGGCGAGAGCGAGCAGCGCAACAACCTGCCGGTGTGGGGTTCGTGGCTGCTTCACCCTGCCGGTGGCGATCAGCTGCCGGGTTTTTCGCGTTGAGGCACGGGTAATGCAGCCGAACGCCACGACCGTAGTCAACCTGGCCAGGCTGTCGCTGGACACGGCGCAGCTGCTGCTGTTCTCTCCCCAGGAGAGCAGCGCACAGCGCTATGCCGCACGTTTGCGTCATCTGGTGACTCTGTCGTGGTGTGACAGCCAGCGCTTCGCGAACAGCAGGCAAGCCCTGGATGCACGCACCACCAACCTCGTGCTGCTGGACTTCTCCGCCGAACACGCGGACAACTCGATACAGCTTGCCCGTCAACTGGTCTCGCTCGACCCCGCCCTGCTGCTGGTGGGTATGGGTGTGGCAACCGCAAACCGTGGCGCCGGTGTGTTGGCTGCCATGCGCGCGGGCCTGAAAGAATTCATCGATATCGATGCCGCGGATGAGGTGGTGCTTGGCCAGCTCCGGCAGCTCATGGAGCAGGCGAGACACCGGCGCAGCGAAATGCCGACAGCGTCTTCGAGGCGCGGTCAGCTGGTGCTGGTGTGCGGCGTAAGGCCCGGACTGGGCTCCAGCACACTGTCGGCACATCTCGCCGCCACCGCATCTGCGGCCTCATCCAGTGAATCCCCGGGTATGTCCAACAACATACTGGTGCTCGACCTCGGGCATTCTTCCGGCGACGTCGGACTCTATCTCGGCGTGCATGGCGAGTTCCACTTCGATGACGCCGTGCGCCATGCAGACCGCCTCGATGCCACGCTGATGCGCACCGCGGTGGGCCGCCACGGTAGCGGCGCATCCGTGCTTGGCCTTCCGCTGGACCGCGATGCGGCGGATGTCGGTGGCAGCGAAGCCCTGCCGCTGCTGGAGCGGCTGTTGTCGATGTACGACGTGGTGCTGTGCGACTTCGATGTTCGTGCGCTGGCCGTGGCGGGCGCAGGGCTGGTGCAGGTTGCAGATGAGATCTGGCTGATCGGCGACCAGGCCGTCGGCTCGATGGTGGCTCTGGATAGCTGCCTGCGGCAGCTTGAGCGGGCGGCTGCTCGCGACATGCGCGTATCGCTGGTCGTGAATCGCTACGACGAAGCCTGCGGCATCAGCGGTGCGCACATGGCCGAGCGCTTCAACCTGCCATTACTCGCCACGTTGCCCGAGCGTTCGCGCCCGTTGCGGTCCAGTGCCAATCAAGGCGTTCTGCTTCACGAAGCGGTCCCCGCCGACCCCTATATACGTGCGCTACGGCCGTTGCTGTCGCGACTACGCCTGCCGGTAAAGCAAGCTGTCAGCGCGCCCCATTGGAAAGTCTGGTTCAACCGGTTCAAGGGATCATCATGGAAACGCCACTGAATAGTTCAGACGCGTCACTCGCCGCTGCGCTGCGTCGCGCCGACATTTCGGCGCGCCTGGATGCTTCGGACGTTCCCTTCGAGCAGACGCAGCAGTTCCAGGACGTGCTGTCGGCCGCACATGAGTTCTTGCTCAATCGCATCGAAGACCAGCGCATCGACCTGTCGTCCTGGGCACGCCAGACCGTCGTCAAGTATGTGGAGACGGAGACCGCCAGCTTCGTGCAGGAGTGGCGCATCCCCGTCAACGAAGCGGAAATGCAGAAGGTCGCGGGCGCGCTGGTACGCGAGCTGACCGGCTTCGGTCCGCTCGATGACCTGCTGCAGGAGACCGATGTCGAGGACATCCTCATCAATGGCCACGAGGATGTGTATGTGTCCCGCGGCGGCGTGCTCGGACGCGAGAACATTCGCTTCGCCGACAACCATCATCTCCTGCGCATCGTGCGCCGTATCCTGGCGCCGCTGGGACGGCGATTGGACGATTCCAATCCCATGGTCGACGCGCGCCTGCCTAATGGCGGGCGCCTGAACGCGATCATCGAGCCGCTCGCCGTCGGTGGCCCATGCGTCTCCATCCGAAAGTTCCGCAAGGATCCGTTTACCCCCGACGAGCTGCTCGCGAAGGGCAGCTTCGATCGCGCCATTCGCGCATTCCTTGAGGCGGCGGTGCTGGGACGATGCAACATCATCGTGTCCGGCGGAACCAGCTCCGGCAAGACCTCGTTGCTCAACGCACTGGCCAGTTTCGTCCCGGCAACGGAGCGCGTGATCACGGTGGAAGACACCGCCGAATTATCGCTTCACCATCCGCACGTGGTGCGGCTGGAAAGCCGTCTGGGAAGCTTCGACGGCGAAGGGGCGGTGAGCATTCGCGACCTCGTGCGCAACAGCCTTCGCATGCGCCCGGATCGCATTGTCGTCGGCGAGGTGCGCGGCAACGAAGTGCTGGAAATGCTGCAGGCCATGAATACTGGCCACGATGGTTCGATGTCCACCATCCACGCGAACTCGCCGCGTGATGCGCTGTACCGAATGGAAATGCTGGCAGGCTTTGCCGGCTTCCAGGGCAGCGAGAGCAGCCTGCGTCGACAGATCGCGAGCGCGGTGGATTTCATCATCCAGATCGGACGACTAGGCAATGGGAGGCGCGTCGTGCAATCCATCTGCGAGGTGACGGGCGTTGGCGACAACGTGATCACCACGCAGGACATGTATCGGCACGAGTCCTTCGTCGACCGTGACGGGCGTGATACGGATCGCTGGATGGGCCTGGGCTTGCAGCCGCATACCACCAAGCTCGAACCGTTCCGCCAGTTCCTGCGCCAGGCGAGCGGCTCGCTGCTATGACCCAGGTGTTGGCGCTCGCCAGCCTCGCCCTGATCCTGCTCGCGGTCGCGATCGACCTGTGGTGGGGAAGCGCGCTGCGTCTGCAGCAGCGCAAGAGCATGGACCATATCGATGCCAGGCTAGGCAGCCGCGCCATAAGCGAAGCACGCCCGGTCGTTGCGCCGGCCGTGCCGGTCGCTCAGGGCCTGCGTCAGCGCATGGATGAATTCCTGTTGGAGGCGGCGCTACCTGCAGGCCGACGCATCTATGTCGCGCTGGTTTCGCCTGGCGTGTTGCTGACCGTGCTGGCGTGGTGGCGCATTGGCAGCGCCCTTGCGATGCCGCTGATCGGTGGCGTCTATACGGCCGCGATGTGGCTATGGTTGCGTCGCCGCGCCGAGCAGCAGCGGCGACAGATGGTTGGCCAGCTGCCCGACTTTCTCGACGGCATGATCCGCCTGACGAGCGTAGGCAACAGCCTGCCCATGGCATTCCAGAGTGCGGCGAAGTCGATGAGTGCCCCTCTTCGCGGCGTGCTCGACCGTACGTTGCTGTCCATGCATGCCGGCGTCGATCTCGACCAGGCACTGGCGACGGCGTCCCGCCCGTATGCACTGGAGGAGCTGTCGTTGCTTCATTCCGTGCTCGGTGTCGGCATCCGCGTGGGCGGTCGCGCCGATCACATCCTGCAGCGCATGAGCGACTTCATGCGCGATCACGCACACGCCCGCAGCGAATTGCACGCCATTACATCGGAAACGCGGATGTCCGCCTGGGTACTGGGTCTGCTTCCGCTGGCGGTGTCCGCGCTGATGATGCTGGTGGATCCGGCATTTTTCTCGCCGATGTTCACGCAGCCGTTGGGTCACAAGCTGTTCGCGATTGCATTGGGCCTTGAAGCGGGTGGCGCTGTCCTGCTGTATCGCCAGGCCAGGTCGCTGTAGCGCCATGGAAAAGACACTCCGCATGAGGAGCACGCCATGAGCAAGGATTGGATCCTTGGATGCGCGGCTGCGTGCCTCCTGGCCGGGCTGGCGCTGTTTGCCATCAGCGCCTGGCGGAGTCTTGGACGTCGCCGCCGGGAATCGCGTGTGATCGACCGCGCGTTGGCCGGACCGATGATGGCTGTTCGCGGGGAGGGCGTGGCGAAGGAAGAGGGCAACTGGCGCCAACGCCTGCTTGAGGCGATCCAGGCCTTGGGGGAGCGTTTCGGCAAGGGGCGGCTGGGACAGGCGCTGCTCACTGCTGAAGACCGCCTGCTGCTAGGTCAGATCAACCGCAACACGCCGCAAGGCCGTGCCATCTTCCTCGGCCTGCGGTTGGCACTGGCTGTAGCCACCCCGCTGCCCGCACTGCTGTGGTTCCGGCCGGGTGGGTTCAATGTGATCGTGGTCTGCATTGGTGCGGCGGCGTTCGGATTGATCGCGCCCAAGCTGCTGCTGGACGCCATGGCGAAGCGGCTGCGCAAGCGTGCGGAGGACGAGCTTCCCTTGCTGGTCGACCTCATGCGCCTGCTGCAGGGCGTCGGCTTCAGCGTGGACCAGAGCCTTCAAGTGGTGAGCGATCGGTTCCAGGCGCCGCTGCCGCTGTTGTCCCGCGAGATTCGTGAAGCCAACGTCGCCTACGCTCACGGCCGCAATCGCATGCAGTCGCTACGTCGGCTATGCGAGTTCGGGTGCGATGGCCTGCAGGGGTTCGTGCAGATCCTGGTGCAGGTGCATGAGCACGGGGGTGCGGTGCAGGAGCCCCTGCGCCAGTTCGTGGATCGGCTGCGTGAGCAGCGCAAGCTGCGCATGAAAGAACAGAGTGGCAAGCTCTCGGTGAAGATGACCATCGTGATGATGCTCACCCTGCTGCCAGCACTGATGCTGGTGCTGGCCGGTCCCGCCGTGATCTCCCTGATCGGCACCATGACCAAGCTCAAGGTGCATTGACGATGGCCATGTTCGTGACGCGCCAAGCCTGGATCTCGTTTGTCATCGCCGTGACGGCGTTGCTCGGCGGCTGCAGCAAGACCATCGGCGGATATCCCAATCATGCCCCGGAGCCCTCGCTGGTCGCGCCCGCAACCGCGAGCCACGACGACAAGGCGATGTACATGGATCTGGTGCGGCAGATGCAGCAGCAGGGCGCGTACTACGCATCGCTGGCGCACATCGATGCTTACCGGCAGCGCTACGGCGATACGCCTGAGCTGCGCAGGCGTCAGGCCGATGCGCTGAGAGAGACAGGCCAGCATGACGCGGCACGCGAGATCTATCACGGTCTGCTTCATGGCGACCAGGCTGCGCCGGCATGGCATGGCCTGGGACTGATCGAAGCGCAGGCCGGTCACGATGCGGCGGCCGACGAGGCGCTCCTCAAGGCTTCCAAGCTGGAGCCGGTCAACGCGGCTTATCTCAGCGACCTTGGTTTTGCACGCCTGTGCGCGGGCCGTTACGACGAGGCGCAGGCTCCCTTGGCGATGGCTGCCGAGCTGGACCCGTCCAATCCCAAGGTAGTTTCCAATCTTGCCCTGTGGGCGTTGCTCACCGGCGACTCGACGCGCGCCGACGCGATCATGCAGCGCGCATCGCTTCCGCCTTCGAGCCGTGCGGGCGTGCGCCAGCTTGCGCTCGAACTCGGTGATCGTCATCGCCAAGCAACCAGTTCGGTCAGCGGCACTTCGACCACAACCGGCGGCACGCAGCGCGCTGGCGAGGTGCCTGCCAGCATGTTGCAGCGGTTCACTCCCCTTGCCAACCAAGAGGCCCGGCCATGAGCCAGACCCTACGTATCCTCAGTCGTCGCGGTGTGTTTGCTGCGTTTGCGGCGCTGCTCGCGCTGCCAGCAGCGGCCCAACAGAGCCCGATCACCGGACGAATGCTTGATGCCGCGCCTGCGCCGGCTGCAGCACAGGAGCCATCCGTCCCCGCCACCCCTGCCGCGCCGACCGATACGGACAGTGCGGACCGTAGCGTCACACGGCAATTGCTGCGCATGCAGGCCGAAGGGCAGCACGCGGGCAAAGCGTTGCCCATTACGGGAGCCGAGGCATCGGCGAGCTACTCGCGTTACCTGAAGAGCTTCGAGCATCCCATCCCGGCCTTTTACACAACGAACGTGTCCGGCAACAAGAACGCATCGGGCACGGCCGGCGCGCAGTGACGGATATGCCGGCCAGCATGGTCTTCAGGGGCCGGCGTCGCATGACGCAGCGAGGCAGCATGGCGGTCGCCATGCTGCTGCTGATGCTTGGCCTGGTCACCATGCTCGGCCTGCTCGGCGTCGGCTATGTCTATTGGGCAAGGCGCGACGCGCAGAAGGTCGCCGACCTTGCCTCGCTGGCCGGTGCGCAAATGCCCACCGCGTGTGCTGCTAACAATCAGGACAATACGGCTGCGCGCGGCAACGCACAAATCGAGAATGGCTTCAGCCAGCAACTGGCGATCAGCTGTGGCACCTGGGATCCGGTGGCCAACGCGGGGACTCCCGATCATTTCGCCGCGCCGCCCGGCGCGCAGGCGCCCAATGCCGTGAAGGTCGTGGCCACCCGTGCGACTGCCGGTCAGGGCCCGGGCTCGTTGTTGCCCAGTGTCAGCGCGACCGCGGTGTCCGCCGCACAACCGCCCATTGCTGTTTTCTCCGTAAGCGGCGCGCTCGCACAGGTCAACGGCAGCGGCTTATTGAGCCAGGCGCTCACGGGCATCGGCCTGCCACTCACCGGCACATCACTGGTGAGCTATGACGGACTTGCCAATGTGACGATCACGCCCGCAGGCCTGCTGCAGCAGCTGGGCGTGAGCGTGCCGGCCGACATCACGGTCGGTGGCCTCAATGCGTTGCTCGCGTCACAACTGCAGGCCCATGCATTGATCGATGTGCTCGATGCCACGGTCAAGGCCGCAGGGCGCCAGGATCTGCTAGGCGCCGACGTGTCGCTGGTCAATGCCATCAACGCCAGCCTGGGCACGAATGCCGGCAACGTGGCGCTGGGTTCCACCAACGGTGCAGGTGGTCTGTTCGCGCAGATTGTGGCTCCCGATTCGGCGGCGCAGTCGGCGCTCAATGCGCAAGTCAATGCGCTGCAGCTCATCATCACCGCCATTGGCGTCGCCACAGGCGATCACGCCGTCGGCGTCGATGTCGCGACGCCGTCGGGTGGCATCTTCGGTGCGCTCAACGTGACTGCGAAAACGCGTGTGATCGAGCCGCCGGCCATCGGTATCGGCGGCATTGGCACCACGGCTTACTCGGCACAGCTGCGCACTTTCCTTGAGTTGAAGTTCGACAGCGGCGGGATTCCCGTGGTCGGCTCACTGCTCAACCCGCTGGCGCGAATCTCGCTCGATGTGCCACTTGCCATCGACCTGGTCAATGCACAGGCCACGCTCACTGACCTGTGCGATGGACTCGATAGCCAGGGACGACCGCAGGCCGTGCTGGCAGTGGACTCCAGCGTGCTTCAGATGTGCGTCGGCAACTTCACCGCGGCCAATGCATTCTCAACCAGCGGTAGCTGCAGTTCGATTCCCGGAGCGAGCAGCCCGGCTTCCTTGCTCGCAGTGAGTGCCGCAGGCAAGCCGTTGCTCACTCTCAATAGCGCACTGACGCTTTCCCCACTGACATCGAGTGGCACCGGGGCCCTGTATCCCGGCCAGAGCAAGAACATTCCCGATGGCGGGACATCACTTGCCGTGGGTACGGCCGTCAACAATCTCATGACGGCCTTGACGATTGCCCTCACGACGCAAGGAACCCCAGGCAATAGTTCACAGACCTCCGGCGCGTTGGCGCAGGATTTGTGGAACGCCACGGCGGGTTCGTCACCACTCAACCTGACGCGGCTTAGCCAGGCGCTCACCCAGCTGCAGAGCGCCTCACAGGGGCTGCAAGGGTTGCTGGGTAACGATGTCGGTTCAGTCGCCACGATCCTTGGCAGCGCGCTCAGTCTCAACGTGCCGTCACTGCTGGGTGGTGTCGCCGGGTTGTTGGGCAATACAGGCAGCGCCCTTGGACAGGTGGCCAGCACTTTGGGGTGCACGGTCAGCGACACTGCATGCGTCAGCGCCATCCAGGGCGCCATGGCTGGTAACAGTGGAACGGTATCCAATGCCTATGTGGCCTTGCTCGGTTTTGTTGCGCAGACGCTGCAGGGGCCACTCAACGCAGTCGGCACGCAAATGCTGACACCACTGCTAAGGGACACGCTGGGGCTCAGTCTCGGCGTGAGCACCGTGACACTACACGGGCTGCAGTGCCATCGAGCGCAGCTGGTCTACTAGTCGATGTCACTTATTGATCACAAGCAAAAAAGCCGGATCGGTGGCCATGCCAAGGGCCTTCGAGAAGCAACGCGGCATCGCTTCAACACATGCCGAGGCGCCAAGCAAAACCTAGGGGGAATGGGATGAAGGCAATGATTCGTAAAGTGGGCCTGCGACGGATGTCTTTGGCGATGGGATCGATGGTGCTGATGGCAACAGCCGCATGCGCGAGCTCGCCCTTGTCGGGCAACATTCCATCACCTGCGTCGTCCAGCAACGAGAGCAAAGTGCCCGCCAGCATGGTGGACAGCCTCAGGCAGCTGATTGATACGCACCAGCTCACCGAGGTGCGTACCACTTACAACAGCACGTATGGCTCGAGCTTGCTGTTCCGTGCGGACACGCTCGGGTACTACGTGGTCCTGTTCCACGGCAAGGAGTTCTGGCGTGTGATCCAGACGGACTCGTTCGAGCAGGCGGAGACGCTTTACCGCACATTTGTTGCGCAGACGCAGACGCTCGGTGAAGTCGAGATCGACGCCATGCGCCTGAATGCGGGCAAGAAGTATGCTGAGAAGATGATTGCGTTGAACGAGCAGCGCCTCCGCACGTTACAGAAGGATGCCAGCAATCAGCAGCAACAGGCCCAACAGGTGGCCGAGCAGCAGGAACAGGCCCGCCAGCAGGCAGCATCGCTCACTAGTGATCTGCATAACACGACGGCCCAGCTGGATGCTGTGAAGCAGCAGATCCATGCACTGGAGGCGATGGAGTCCAACCCCAATCTCGTACTGCCGAAGCCGGCACCGACCTCGACGGAGTCGCCGGCACCCATCGACCCGCCACCTTCGCATTGACACGTTGCGGCCGGCATCGCCGGTGCCGGCCGCAAGTCTTTCAAGTCGAGTGTCTGGACGAGCCATCGTTGCCGTGCGATGCGGGTCTGCAGGCCGTTTGCGCTGTTTCTACATGTTTTACGTAGATGGTGGCGGTCTACTACCCAACACTGCTTCTCAAACCGACGATTCCTCAGACCCATCGTCAGTGCGGAAGCAAGCCTCGACAGGCTAGGCAGTTTCAACGGCGGGGCGAAGCGTCCCACCGTCGCACTGGTCGATCCACGCACGTGATCGCTTACCAGTGCCTCCCTTGCCCAGCCTCTACACGGCGTTCCCCAACTTCAACATGGTGGCGGTCCCGCTGGGTGCCGACCAGCACGGCATCGATCTCCGGTTTCACCGGTGCGGGGGCCACGTTGCACTCGTCCTGAAAGCCCATGCGCCGATACAGTGCCGGTTCCGCCTGCCCCAGGGGCATGTCTTGGTGGGGCACACGCACCGAGCGGGGTCGAGGAGCCGTCTGGATGGCGCCGCATTGACGACAGGCTCTTCGTTCACCGTCTTTCCGAAACATGACTGCGACATCATTTTCGGGAAGGGTACGAGCGCGAGCATCGTGCTTACTTCGATCGATGCGTGGATCGATCATGGCGATGCGCGGCGACTCGCTTTATCGCTGGGAAGTCGCCCCACATGGTCTGCATCCCACGCGCTCGCTGACGCGTCCTTGGGCGAGGCACATGAAGATGTTCAGCGATCGGCATTGATGCATGCTGGTGATCATCCGGATGAAGGGTTCGATCGACGGATTCAGGAACTTGTCTGCCGCCAGGTGACGGCGAACCTCAGCGTGACCGACGAAGTCGGTTCGTTACCGACCATCGACCATCGGTGTCGCTATTTCATTTTCAAGCGCGCCCTGGAGTTCATGCTCGACAACCTGCACAAGGAAATCTACATCAGCGAATTGTGCGATGCGGCACAGGTGAGCGAGCGCACGCTGCGCTACGCGTTCGAGCATGTAGTGGGACTGTCGCCCACGCGATACCTTTTCTACTTGCGCCTGGGTTCCACCTGCCGGGACCTGATGCTGTCACGCCCGGACCGGGTCTCGGTGGCGTCCGTCGCGCTCAAGCGCGGCATGTGGGACCTGTCCCGATTTGCCGGCGGTTATCACCGGGTCTTCGGCGAGTATCCCAGCGACACGTTGCGACGACGGCTCGCTGCGGCCGCCTGAGCAGCGTTGGGTCGTCAGCCCATCAGGAAAGCTGCGCAGCCTTCAGCACCATCGACGGTGGCACGCCGAAAATGGAGCGGTAGAAGCCGGAGAATCGCCCAAAATCCCATACGCCAAAACGGCCGCATATCGAGGCGATCGTTTCGGACCGGTCGGCTTGTTGAAGCGCCCCGTGGATCTGGCTCAAGCGCCTGAGCAGCAGGTAACGGTGCGGGCTGACGCCGAACTGCTCGACAAATACGGTGTGCAGTGTCTTACGCGACGTACCGGCGACTCGGCAGAGTTCGTCGATGTCGGGAATATCGCTGCCAGCGCCTTGCACAACGTCCAGTGCACTGCGAACGATCTGCTCACGCCCGAGACGGGGGCGACCTACCTGATGGCGACGCTCCTCATCCATGCTCTGCACGCATTCGAGGCTGGCATCCAGCAGCTGCTGGGTCAGAGCTTCCCGGGCCCGGAGATCCTCGAACAGGGCTGGCTGCTCTGCATGGTTCTGCAAGGCGCGAACCACGATGCTCGACAGGCGCCGGACGACGCTGGCGTCCGCCCGACCGATTCGGTGGGATCGCTGGTCAGGACGCCCTTCGATGAGCTCCTGTGCCATCCACTGTTTCACGATGGCTTCGTCCAATATCACGCCGAACCACTGGATCATGCCACTGGTCGGCAAGTGGAACTCGAGGCGAGGGGCCAGAAAGGCAACGGTCAGCGCATCCAGTTCACAGCCATTGATGGCGACGAACTCCGGCATCGATAGCGGGATAAGCATCGTGTAGCACGGAGCGGCGCATTCACCGCTGAAAAGCACGCCGCCACCTGCCTGGCCTTTCAATATCCCCAGGCTGTCCAAGGCCAGGCGCGCCAGACACCAGTCGTGGGTGAACCGCTTCGTAAGCGTGAAATTGCCGATGAGAGGCTCGAGATGGCTCGCAAAGAGCTCGAATTCGCCGCTGCCTAACCTGATCATGTCCCCACGCTTCCCCGAAGCAGCCGGCGACAACCCCCTTGTCAAACCGGCGTCACTGCGGACGCGGGTCTATTCGCTGCGATATGTCGGTGATTCTACACGTAAAACGCCGATTTATATCGATTTAAAATCAATCCCGTCAAGTCTTATTCGCCCACGAGATCGCGGCTGTAGAGATTGGGGCTGGCGTCATGGATGACGTCCCAAAGCCGGCTTTCATCGCCTTCGGCCAGCACCTCGTAGGCGGTCCGGCCGGCAAACGACCATTGGTGCCGGCACATCCATTGCGCGGCACGGCGCCGGCTCCCGATCTGCTGAACCAGCAGGTCTGCCAGTTGGGGATAGAGATCCTCGAGCGCCATGAAGGAGCTTAGGGTGATCTTGTCCCTCAGCGCGTTGGCCTGCGCTACTTCCGAAGCAATTCCCCTGAGGGCGGTTTGTGCGTTGATCATGGTCGCTGCAACCCTTTGTGCATTGCCCGCCGTCCAACCGACAGGCTTCCCCGAGATCCATGGAATCGGTCGCTATGGTTATCGACCGCGGCCGCGTCGCTACGCTTCAGTAACGACGCCAGGATCGGATGGCGCGTTGACCGCAGCGAGCGCAGGTTCGTTCGCCATCGTCCAGGCGAACCCATTGATGGCCTGTCGCGCCACAAACCCGTTGGCGCAAACGCTCAAACCTGTTGGTAATCCACACCGCCATGAAATTCTTTCCGTAAGACATATAAAGGGCAAAAGTAGGCCTGTGCTGCGTGACGCCGTGTCCGATGCCGGCAAGCAGACGCCTGCGTTGCCTCGAACCTCGTTGTTGGATCGATAGCTGCCCTGCAACCCGTTTCTTGCGAATGAGTCGTTTGGTCGCTTCAACCGTATCGATGGTGATGGCGCGTC
This sequence comes from Dyella amyloliquefaciens, assembly GCF_004296575.1. Classification (GTDB taxonomy): domain Bacteria; phylum Pseudomonadota; class Gammaproteobacteria; order Xanthomonadales; family Rhodanobacteraceae; genus Dyella; species Dyella amyloliquefaciens. Next base: position 59,455 of record NZ_SAYT01000001.1, read on the forward strand.
GGGAGGCGCGGAAACGTTGCGCTATGCCGGGTCGCCTGTTTTGAAGTGAATCGGGTGAGGGCTGGGGCGCCGCTATAGGCCGCGATCGCTATTCACTGGTCGTTGATCGCCGTGCCAATCACCAGAGCCAGCAGGACAAACGAAACCGTCAGAAGTCGAAGAGCCGTATACAGCACCGTCATTTCCTTGGTGTGGGTTGCCCGTGCGAGTGCGTTGGGCACGCTTTTACCGTAGCGGGCGCCGGGCAGCGCTGATGCACGGGAGCGGCATGCCCATGCACATAAACGGCGCGACGATGCACATTTTCGGCATAGGGAAGAGACGCACGGCACAAAGCCTTGAATCGTGCCGTTTATGTGCATAACGGAGCCGTTTATGCACGATCTTCGAGCCAGCCCGTTGGTTAGCGTGAGGCCCGGTTCGCTGGCTGGGTGGTCGACATGCGGATGGACGCGCGAGAGACATCGCGTTCTCGCCGCTTCGGAAGGCAGCGCCACCCATCAACAAATTCAAGATCGGGCGAGGCATCGATGCATTTCGAATACGACCACCGGACGTTCAGTGTCGTGGAACCCCGCAGGCACATCCGCATCACCAGGTCATCGAGGTTGTTCGGTATCGATCACCTTATCTTCGACTATGAAGACCGGAATCACTCCTTTCCCTTCAGCGTATTCGAAGCTTACGGCGGAGAGGCCGTGGCGCTCGGGTCGCGCCGAGTGGAGCGTCCGGCTGCCATCGCTGCCTATGTGGTCGAACGATCCATACAGCTCGGCTTGCTGGCGCATGGATCGCTCTTTCCAAGCGACGATCGGGCCATTGCGGTGAAGACGTGGCGAACGATCGTTTGGCTAGATCACCGGAAATACGCGGACATGTGCCAACGCATACGGCTGGGTGTTCTTGCCCTCTGCACGCAAGGCGGGACACGTCGATCCGCGGCCCCTGATTTTGCGGTCCACCTGGTACCTGCCTACGGAGACGTACCCAACTCCGCCATGAGGCCGTCGACGCGGAGGCTGTATGCACGGCCATAACCAAGGAACCGACCCATGTGGCCTTTTGCGCCGGCTGCTATCACTCAGGGAATACGAGGGGTAGCGCAGCATCTCGGCGCACGGCGCACGGCGCGACGGCGCCTGCCCATCTTCCGAGGAGACAGCACCATGCTCAACTGGCCCGAATATCGCAAGGAACTCGTTGGTCGCATCGGTGACGTCGGCAAGCTGAGTCCCGACACCGTGGCCGGCTACCAGACGCTCTCCAATGCGGCAAAGAAGACCGGCAAGCTCGATGCCAAGACACGCGAGCTGATCGCGCTGGCGGTGGCCGTCACGACGCGCTGCGATGGCTGCATCACCGTGCATACGGCCGAGGCCCTCAAGCACGGGGCCAGCCACGAGGAAATCGCCGAGGCGCTGGGTGTGGCGGTGGCGCTCAATGCCGGTGCCGCGCTGGTGTATTCGGCACGGGTGATGGATGCGGTCAGCGCCTACGAGGCGTCGTAGCGCCGCTCGCGATAGGAATCCGCCACCACCCAGGCACCGCAGGCAATGGCGGCGGAGATGACGAACGCCGTCCATGCCGTGCGATCGGAGGGATGGGCCATGATCGCGGGTGCCCATACCAGTAGCGTGATCATCCATAGCATCGCGGCCTCCAGGGTGGCCGCGACCCGCGACAGCACGCCGGACAGCACGGCGACGCAGGTGAGGATGCTGCAAGCGCCGGTGAAATAGGCCCAGCCGAGCGGGTAAGGGAGCCAGGCGGGAATCAGTGCGGCGGTTTGCTCGCTGTAGAAGAAATGCGACAGCCCGATCATGGGCAGCGATACCGCGAACAGCACGCGTGCAGCGCGGACGCCGCGGCGACCGTAGAGCCAGCTCAGCTTGCCGTGCTCGTGATTCCCGGCATAGCGCGCTAGCAGCACCCAGGCTCCCGCGAGGATCACGGCGATTTCCCCGAAGCCGAGCCAGGTCGCTTCCATCAGCGGTACGAACACGACCGCGGGCAGTTTCAGCAGGACTGCCCAGATCAACAGGAACGCGGCAAGCAAGGCGGAGGCGGGCTTGGCCAGCGGCTTCACCAGAAGGCCCATGCCGCCGACCAGCTCGATCAATGCAAACGCATAGGCGATCAACTTTTCGCCGGGAAGGTGCTCGATCGGCAAGTGCTGCCAGACCAGCGCGACGTCGCCGTAGATCAGGCCCAGTACGCCCAGCCCGATCATGCTGGCGGCGAGGCCGACCTGCGAGGGGTGGGGCGCGGCATAAGCGCGGTCGGGCACCGGCAACGACGTTACAGAGGAGGCCATGGCTTGCTGCGAACGATCCATACCTTGCTCCCTTCAGGATAGGCGGCAGGGAAACTTCAGCTCGATGGAACAGTGCGGCGACGGGACGGCAGTGGCCGCATGGAAGGCCAAACGGGCATCATTAGAGCGAGACACTGCGTCCGGTGCAACGGTAGAGACGCGCGCGAAAGGAGGAAGGCGCCATGTTTTCGGAGCGACGCATCGAATCGCTACCCGTCGACACCGATGTGGACGGTGTGAAGATCTACACGATCTCCGCGAGCGGAGATCCGGTCGACCCCGCGCCTTATCTTGCGCGGCTGCAGATCATGAAGGCGATGCGCTCCGTGCCGTGGCATGACACGCCGGCCTTCGCCATCTGTCATGACGGCGCCAATGCGCGTTTTCTGACGCTCGGATGGTGGGGTAATGACAACGAGATGTTCATAGCCGTAGCGGTGACGCAGCCCGAGGGTTGGATCGAAGACCTGGGACGATATTCCTTTTGTCTGTGGGACATGGAGGTGATGTGGCACGAGCGCAACGCGTTCGTGGAGCACATGTGCGGCGATGTGCCGGATCTGGCGGCTTATCGCATGGACCGGTTAACGCAGCGTCGTTGAAACCTCATGCGTCGGCCGCCTTCGCACTGGCCGCCGCCCGCTGCAACAGCAGGTCGCGCTCGCGCGTATTGCGCGTGAGGGAGGCGGCGCGTTCGAACTCCGTGCGCGCTTCCGCGTGTCGGCCAAGCTTGCCGAGCAGGTCGCCGCGCGCACTCGGTAGCAGGTGATAGTTGCGCAGCAAGGGTTCGTCGCGCAGCGCGTCCACCAGATCCAGCCCTGCTTGTGGACCAAACGCCATCGCGTGTGCCACGGCGCGGTTGAGTGACACCACGGGAGAGGGCATGCGTTGCGCCAAGGTGTCGTACAGCGACGCGATGCGTGGCCAGTCGGTGTCCGCGGCGGTGCGCGCCCTTGCATGGCATGCGGCAATGGCAGCCTGCAACGCATACGGACCTTCCGCGCCGCCGAGTGCTTCCACTCGCTGCAAGGCGGCGAGCCCGCGTCGGATCAGCAGCTGGTCCCAGCGCCCGCGATTCTGTTCGCTGAGCAGGATGGGTTCGCCGTTCGGGCCGACGCGAGCCGCGATGCGCGATGCCTGGATTTCCATCAGCGCCACCAGGCCGTGCACCTCAGGCTCGCCTGGTGCGAGGCCGGCCAGCACGCGGCCCAGGCGCAGGGCCTCGCCGCACAGGTCCGGGCGCATCCACGCATCGCCCGAGGTGGCGGTGTAGCCCTCGTTGAAGATCAGGTAGATCACTTCGAGCACAGACGCGAGTCGTTCGGACAGCGCGTCACCGCGTGGCACTTCGAATGGAACTTGTGCCTCGCTGAGGGTGCGCTTGGCGCGCACGATACGCTGTGCGACCGTGGGCTCGGGCACCATGAAGGCGCGTGCGATCTCGGGCGTGGTGAGCCCGCCAAGCAGGCGCAGTGTCATCGCCACGCGCGCTTCGGTGGACAGCACCGGATGACAGGCCGTGAATACCAGGCTCAGCAAGTCATCGCCGATCGGATCGTCCAGCATGGCATCCGGGTCCCCCACGGTCTGTTCGAGCTGGTCCTCGATTTCGCGGGTGAGTTCGCCTTCCTTGCGACGATGCAGCGCATGGCGGCGCATCTGGTCGATCGCGCGGTGCTTGGCCGTGGTCATCAGCCAGGCGCCGGGATTGCGCGGCACGCCGGTGGTCGGCCACTGTTCCAGCGCCGTCACCAGGGCGTCCTGCGCCAGCTCCTCGGCGAGGCCCACGTCGCGCACGATGCGGGCCAGGCCGGCGATCAGCCGGGGCGATTCCATGCGCCACAGCGCGTCGATGGTGCGGTGGATGTCGGTGGCCGTCATGGTCGCCGATCACAGCACCGCACCTCCCGCGACGCAACCCTGCCGTTGCGCAGGGCTATTTCGGTGGCGACATCACCATCCAGTTCACGCCGAAGCGGTCGCGCAACATGCCGAAGCTGGAGGCAAAGAAGGTCGCCGATAGCGGCAGGGTCGCTTCGCCACCGTCGTGTAGCAGGGCGCTGAACAAGCGCGCGGCTTCGTCATCGTCCTTGGCATTGAGTACGAGTGAAAAGCCCCGGAAATCCACCTGGCCGCGGCATTCGCCATCCGACGCGTTGACCAGCGAATCGCCGATCTTCATCGACGCATGCATGATCTTTTCGCCATTGGGCTGGTCGGGGCCGCAGCCTTCCGTGGGTTGCGGGCTTTCCTTGAAGCGGACCAGGTGCTGCACCTGGGCGCCCACGGCTTTGCCGTAGAAGGCGAGGGCTTCCTCGCAGCGGCCATCGAAGAACAGATAGGGTTGCACCTGCATGGCGGTCTCCAGGGATCAGTGCTTCTCGGCCATCTGGGCGCGCTGGCGCGCTTCCTGTTCGCGCAGTTCGGGCGTGAACTCCGCACCGAAATCCTCGACGTCGAACACCTGGCGGATCTCCACTTCCGACGCGCCGTCGTCGAACGGGCTGGGGGCGCGCTTGAGCCATTCCACGGCCTCTTCCAGCGAGGCGCACTGCAGCAACCAGAAGCCGGCGATCAGTTCCTTGGTCTCGGTGAAGGGGCCGTCGATGACGGTGCGCTTGTCGCCTTCGTAGCGGATGCGCGCGCCGCGCACGCTGGGGTGCAGCCCCTCGCCGGCCAGCATCACGCCGGCCTTCACCAGCTCCTCGTTGAACTGGCCCATTTCGGTCAGCAGTTTTTCACTCGGCATCTCGCCGGCTTCGGAGGCGCGGGTGGCGCGCACCATGGCTATGAATCGCATTGTCGTCACTCCTGGTTGGTTGGCCGGGCCACCGGAGGGCGGCTCTTATCCAGACGACGAACGATACCCGTCGAAATCGACAGGAGGCGTGACTGTTTCATTTTTGTGGGAGCGCACCCTGTGCGCGACAAGCCTACGGAGAGGCTTCTTGCCAGGTCGCGGTCGCGCACAGGGTGCGCTCCCGCAGGAAGGACGGCGGCTGGTCAGCGCACCGCCAGCGCCAGCACGATGCCGATCCACAGCGCCATGCCCAGCCAGTTGTTGTTGCGGAACGCCCACAGGCAGGCGTCGCGTTCGCGGCCCTGGATACGCCACATCTGCCAGCCGAACAGGCCGGCGGCGACCAGCAGGCTCAGCCAGTAAGGCCAGCCCAACGCGGCACGCTGACCCACGAACAGCATGGCCAGCAGGAACGTGCCCATCAGGATGCCAAGGATCGGCAGGTCCGCGTCGCCAAACAGGATGGCGGTGGACTTGGCGCCGGCCTTGAGGTCGTCGTCGCGGTCCACCATGGCGTACTGCGTGTCATACACCACCGACCAGACGATGTTGGCGATGAACAGCAGCCAGCCCACCGCCGGCACCGTGTTGGACACCGCGGCAAAGGCCATCGGGATCGACCAGCCGAACGCCGCACCCAGCACCACCTGCGGCAGGTGCGTATAGCGCTTGGTGAACGGGTACAAGGCCGCCAGCGCCGCGCCCGCGAAGGACAGCTCGATGGTGAGCTTGTTGGTGAACAGCACCAGGATGAACGAGAACACCAGCAGGCTGGCGAACACGATCAGCGCCTCACGCGGCGTCACGCGACCGGCCGCGATGGGGCGACCGGCGGTGCGGGCCACCTGGGGGTCCAGCTTGCGGTCGGCGAAATCGTTGATGGCGCAACCGGCCGCGCGCATGGAAAACACGCCCAGCGTGAAGATCACCAGCAGCTTCACCGGCGGGAAGTCCGCCGCGGCCAGCCACAGTGCCCACCACGTTGGCCAAAGCAGCAGCAGCGCACCGATCGGGCGATCCATGCGCGTGAGCACCAGGTAGTCGCGCGCCTTGCTGCGATAGGGGGCGGGCAACTGCTGCAACAGCCAATCGAGCACGCGCGTCGCGCGGGTGGAACTGTCCGAGGGCTGCGCACTGCCGCGCGCCGAACGGGGCGCCACGCCGGGCCGGGGGCGGGGCGTATTGTTGGCCGGCAGGTTGCGCGGCTGGCGCTTGCGTGAAGTGGGAGCCATCCCCGAAGTGTAGCGTGCCCCACCGCCCGGGGTAGCGTGACGCAGCGCCGGTCTGCAGGGCGCGCTTCGTCGCAAGACGGTCATAAAGCTGACTACACTGCGGATCTCAAGACCGGATCGCCGCCATGCCCAATGCCCTCAGTCACATCGCACTGATCGTTACCCATCCCACGCGGACGGCACATCTGCTGGCCGGCGTGTTCGAGGACGTGCGCATCCTTCGTGAGGAAGACCCCACTGACTCGCACCCGGAAGTGATCCTCCAGCTGGCGGGTCTGGAGTTCGCCCTGATCCGCGGACAAGGGCCGGCCTCGCGCAATGGCGACCACATCGCGTTTGCAGTGACCAAGGAAGAGCAGCTGGTCTGCGCGCGGCGCATGGACGAGCTGGCGGTGGATTACCAGATGGCGCGTGGGGACACGGCGCTTTACTTCAGCGACTACGACAACCATGTGTTCGAGTTGGAGGTTGTGGAAGGCTGAGGCGCGGCGATCGCGCACTGGGTGCGCTCCTACAGAAGCGCCGCTCTTGTAGGAGCGCACCCAGTGCGCGATCCAGCCTGCCTTATTCCCTCAACAGCAACCGATACGCCGGATTCGTACTCTCGTCGCGGAACGGATAGCCCAGCGTCTCCAGGAACGCCTGGAACAGCGCCCGCTCATCCTCCGGCACCTGGATGCCGACCAGGATGCGCCCATAGTCCGCACCTTGGTTGCGGTAATGGAACAGGCTGATGTTCCAGTCCGGATGCATGTGACTCAGGAAACGCGTGAGCGCGCCCGGTCGCTCGGGAAACTCGAAGCGATAGAGCAACTCGTCCCGCGCCAGCGGTGAGCTTCCACCGATCATATGGCGCAGATGCAGCTTGGCCAGCTCGTCGTCGGTGAGATCGAGCACGCCGAAGCCGTGCGTGCGAAACGCATCGATCAGGGTATGGCGTTCATCGCGATGCGTGGTCTGCACGCCTACAAAGATGTGTGCCTCGGCGGTGCTGCCAATGCGGTAGTTGAATTCGGTGATGTTGCGCTGGTCCAGCGCCGCGCAGAAGCGGCGGAAGCTGCCGCGTTCCTCGGGGATGGTCACCGCGAACACCGCTTCGCGCTGCTCGCCCACTTCGGCACGCTCGGCCACGAACCGCAGGCGGTCGAAATTGAGGTTGGCACCGGAGACGATGGCGACCATCGGGTGTTCCGATGGTCCATGCGTCGCCACGTATTGCTTGAGGCCGGCGAGGGCGAGAGCACCGGAGGGCTCCGGCACGCTGCGCGTGTCGTGGAACACGTCGCGGATCGCCGCGCAGATCGCATCGGTGTCCACCCGGATCATGGCGTCCACATGCTGCTGGCACAGCTCAAAGGTGAGGTCGCCCACGCGCTTCACCGCGGTGCCGTCGGCGAACAGGCCGACTTCCGATAACGTCACCGGCGCGCCGCGCTCCAGCGACTGCGCCATCGCGTCGGAGTCGCAGGTCTGCACGCCGATCACCTTCACGTCGGGGCGCAGTGCCTTGATATAGCCGGCAACGCCCGCGAGCAGTCCGCCACCACCGACCGGTACGAACACCGCGTGCAGCGGGCCGGGGTGCTGGCGCAGGATCTCCATGCCCACCGTGGCCTGCCCGGCGATCACGGCGGGATCGTCGAACGGATGCACGAAGGTGTAGCCGTGCTCGGACTGCAGTTGCGCGGCAGCGACCTGCGCATCGCTGTACGAATCGCCGGCCAGTACTACCTCAACCTGCACACCGCCGAAGCGGCGTACCGCGTCCACCTTCACCTGAGGTGCCGTCACCGGCATCACGATCACCGCGCGGATGCCGAGCCGGGCCGCGGCCAGCGCCACGCCCTGGGCGTGGTTTCCCGCCGAGGCGGCGATCACGCCACGCGCGCGTTGGGCCGAGTCGAGCGAAGCCATGCGGTTGTAGGCGCCGCGCAGCTTGAACGAGAACACCGGCTGCTGGTCTTCCCGCTTGAGCAGCACGCGCTGGCCAAGACGTGCCGAAAGCAAGGTCGCGGCGTCGAGCGCGGTTTCGCGTGCCACATCGTAGACGCGCGCGCCCACGGTCTGCCGCAGCAATTCGTGTTCGCTGAGGCGAGCGGTATTCAGCGCGGGCTTGGCGAGTGCATTCACGGCGCGGCAGCGGTCGGATGATTGACTTCGATCACGTCGACCAGCTTGCGCGTCTGCTTGATGATCTGCTCCACCGTGTCATCCGCGCCGTGCATCACCAGGGTGAGCTGGGACACGGCCGGGTCGCGCGTGGCGGCCACGGTCAGCGAATCGATATTGCAGTGGCGCGCGGCGAACAGGCCGGCGACGCGCATCAGGGCGCCGGATTCGTTCTGCAGCAGGATGGACAGCGTGTGTTTCATGGCAAGACTCCGTAACCCCTCCTACTCGTCATTCCAGCGGAGGCTGGAATCCAGCGCCTTGTAGGCCGAAAGGCGCTGGGTCCCAGCGTCCGCTGGGACGACGGCGGTTAGAACATGTCGCTCTTCGACTCCTTCGACACCGCCGGGGCGATGCGCGACGGAATGAAATCGCCGGTAATCATCTGCGCATACGTCGCGCCCGGACCCACCATCGGGTAGACGCCGGCATCCGGATCGATCATCACTTCCAGGAAGGCCGGGCCGTCGAAGGCGAGGAACTCATCGACCGTCTGCGCCATGTCTTCCTTGCGTTCCAGTCGGCGCGCCCACTCGAAGCCATCGGCCTGCGCGGCCTTGATGAAGTCCTTCTTGTGCAGGCTCTTGTCGGACGAGGCGAAGCGGCCACGGAAGAACAGCTTCTGCCACTGGCGCACCATGCCGTCGCCGATGTTGTTGAGCACCACCACCTTCACCGGCAAGCCGTAAGTGGTGACGGTTTCCAGCTCACCGAGGTTCATGCGGATGCTGGCGTCGCCGTCGATGTCGATCACCACCGCGTCGCGCCGCGCGAACTGCGCGCCGATGGCCGCGGGCAGGCCGAAGCCCATCGTGCCCATCGAGCCGGACGTGAGCCAATGGCGCGGTTCGCGGAAATCGAAATACTGCGCCGCCCACATCTGGTGCTGGCCCACGCCGGTACTGATGATCGCGCGGCCCTGCGTCCGATGATTGATCGCTTCGATCACCGCCTGCGGCTGGATCAGTTCGCTGTCGTGGTCGTAGTTCAGCGCATGCGTGGCCTTTAGCGTGGCGACGTGTGCGTGCCAGTCCGCATAGCGGCCATCGCTGGCGAAATGGAAGCCGTGGCGCGCGCCGTACTGCTGCAGGCGCGACAGCGTGCGGTCCAGGTCGCCATGGTGATGCCAGTCGACCGACTTCACCTTGCCGATTTCGGCCGGATCGATGTCGATCTGCGCGACGAAGCGCGCGTTCGGCGCAAACTTGTTGGGCACGCTGGCGACGCGATCATCGAAGCGCGCGCCAAGGGCGAGCAGGAAGTCACAGTCTTCCACCGCGTAGTTCGCATACGCGGTGCCGTGCATGCCCAGCATGTGCAGGGCGAGCGGGTCGGTGGTGTCCATCGCGCCCAGCGCCATCAGCGTGGTGGTGACGGGCAGGCCGAACTGTTGCACGAAGGCACGCAGCGTGGCGGACGCCTCGCCGGCGATGAGGCCGCCACCGGCATAGATCAGCGGACGCTTTGCTTTCGCCAGCGCCTCGAAGAAAGCTTCGCAGTGCGCGTCATCCACGCGTGCACTTTGGATCGCATGCTGGCGCGCGCGATAACCCGGGATCGGCAGCGTGCCTTCACCGGCGAAGCTGAGCGGCGTGTTCTGCACGTCCTTGGGAATGTCCACCACCACCGGACCGGGGCGGCCGCTGCGCGCGATCTCGAATGCGGTACGCAGCGTGGCTTCCAGCCGGGAGGGATCGGTGAGCAGGAACACGTGCTTCGCGCACGGGCTCATGATGTTGCTGACGGGCGCTTCCTGGAACGCATCGCTGCCGAGCGCGCCGGTCGGCACCTGGCCGCAGATCACCACCATCGGCACGGAATCGGACATGGCGTCGCGCACCGGCGTCACCATGTTGGTAGCGCCCGGGCCGGAAGTGACGATGGCCACGCCCACCTTGCCCGAAGCACGTGCATAACCGGCCGCCATGAAACCTGCGCCCTGCTCGTTGGCGGGCACGATCAGCGGCATCGGCTCGCCGCCCATCGGCGACAGATGCGTGGCGTTGTAACGGAACACCGCGTCGTACACCGGCAGGATCGCGCCACCCGAGTAGCCGAACAGCACGCTGACGCCCTCGTCGGCGAGCACCTGTACCACCACTTCCGCGCCGCTCATGGTCTGGCCGGCGAGCGGATGGGTGGTGGCCGGGGTGGGCATCTCCATTTGCAATGGCAGGTTCACGGTCGTCGGTTTTCCTTGGGAATGTCGTCTTCGGTGAAGAAGCTCCCTCGCCTGCGCAGGCCCGACAGGGGCGGCTTGCGCAGGCGAGGGTAGGAAGGGGTGAAAGCCAGCGGGAGGGCTCCCCTTCCGATCTCCCCGCGCGGGTGCGGGGAGACGCCAAACCTCAACCCACTTTCTTGAGCGGCTCGGCAGCCGGCTTCGGCGCATTCGCCTGCAGCCACGGCATGCGCGCACGCAGCTGCGCGCCCACCTGTTCCACCGGATGCTCCAGGTCCGCCTGCTTGAACTTCTTGTAGTTCGGCAGGCCGGCGTTGTACTCGGCGATCCAGTTCCTGGCGAAGGTGCCGTCCTGGATGTCCTTCAGCACGTCCTTCATGCGCGCCTTGGTGCCGGCATCGATCACGCGCGGACCGCTGACGTAGTCGCCGTACTGGGCGGTCTCGGAGACGAACTCCAGCATGCGGCTGATGCCGCCTTCATAGAACAGGTCCACGATCAGCTTCAGTTCGTGCAGCACTTCGTAATAGGCGATCTCGGGCTGGTAACCAGCTTCCACCAGCGTCTCGAAGCCGGCCTGCACCAGTGAGCTGGCGCCGCCGCACAGCACGGCCTGTTCGCCGAACAGATCCGTCTCGGTCTCTTCCTTGAAGTCGGTCTTGATCAGCAGTGCACGACCGCCGCCGATGCCGTCGGCATAGGCCTTGGCCTTCGCTTCGGCCTGGCCGCTGACGTCCTGGTGGATCGCCCAGATGCTCGGCACGCCGCGGCCAATTTCATATTCGCGACGCACCAGTGCGCCCGGGCCCTTCGGCGCGACCAGGATCACGTCGATGTCCTTGCGCGGATCGATCTGCTTGAAGTGCACGTTGAAGCCATGCGCGAACAGCAGTGCCGCGCCCGGCTTGATGTTCGGCGCGATGCTTTCGGTGTACAGCTTCGGCTGCACCATGTCGGGCGTGAGCACGGCGATCAGGTCGGCGTCCTTCACGGCATCGCCCGGCTCGGCGACGGTGAAGCCTTCGGCGCGGGCCTTCTCCCACGAGGGGCCGTTCTTGCGCAGGCCAACCACCACGTCGAGACCGGAGTCGCGCAGGTTGAGGGCGTGGGCGCGGCCCTGGCTGCCATAGCCGAGGACGGCGATGCGGGCCTTGGCCAGCGTGTCGTTGGTGTTGTTGCTCATGCGGTGACTCCTGCGGTCGTGTCTTCGTTGACTTGTTGGGAAACAGAGGAAGAAGCGGATGGACTGCGTGGTGCGATGGGTTGCGTGGTGGCGCCTTCGGAAGCGGAGCCCACCAGCGAGACGTACTTGGCCAGCGCGCCGCGCGTGACCTTCGGTGCGGGCGGTTGCCAGGTGGCGCGACGCGGGGCGAGGTCGGCGGTGGTGCTGATCTCGCGCGTGTCGGCGTCGATGCGGATGCGGTCGCCGTCGTGCAGCAGCGCGATGGGGCCGCCGCGCGCCGCTTCCGGCGAGATGTGGCCGACCATGTAGCCGTGCGTGGCACCGGAGAAGCGGCCGTCGGTGATCAGGGCGACATCGTCGCCCAGGCCACGACCGATCAGTGCCGCGGTGACGCCCAGCATTTCGCGCATGCCGGGGCCGCCGGCGGGGCCTTCGTTACGGATGACGATCACGTCGCCCTTCTCGATGGTGCCACCCTGTACGGCGGCAAAGGCCTGCTCCTCGCTTTCGAAGACGCGTGCGCGGCCTTCGAAATGATTGGCGCCCTTGCCGGCGAGCTTGAGGATGCAGCCTTCCGGCGCGAGGTTGCCGTAGAGGATCGAATAGCCACCGCGCGGCTTCAGCGGCTGCGTGACCGGATGCACCACGTCCTGCGTTTCGGCGCGCGGCGCGGCATTGGCCTCTTCGAACAGGCTACGGCCGGTGACGGTGGGTGCATCGACCAGCATGCCGGCGTTGATCAGCTCCTGCGCAACGCGTGCCGCGCCACCGGCGCCGAACATTTCGACAGCGGTATAGCGGCCGCCCGGCAGCAGGTCGGCGATCACCGGCGTGTGCTTGGAAGCAGGTTCGAAATCTTCCAGCGTCCAGCGCGTGCCCGCTTCGCGTGCGATGGCCAGCAGGTGCAGCACGGCGTTGGTGGAGCCCGCCGTGGCGGCGACCATGCGGGTGGCGTTGCGGAACGCGTCTTCGGTGAGGAACTCACGTGGCGTGCGGTTTTCCCGCAGGCAATCCATCACCAGCTCGCCGCAGCGACGTGCTGCTGCGGCCTTGGCCGGATGCGTGGCCGGAATATCATTGAAGCCCATCGGCGACAGGCCCAGCGTGGTCAGCACCATCGCCAAGGTGTTGGCGGTGAACTGGCCGCCGCAGGCACCAGCGCCCGGGCACGCATCGCGTTCGACCGAGGTCAGCTCGTCGTCGCCGATCTTGCCCGCGCCATGCGCACCAACCGCTTCAAACACCTGCTGGATGGTGATCGGATGGTTGTCGTGCGTGCCGTGCGCGATGGTGCCGCCGTACAGGGCGACGCTGGGGATGTTGAGTCGCGCCATCGCCATCGCGGCGGCGGGAATGGTCTTGTCGCAACCGCACAGCACCACCATCGCATCGAGGCAGTGGCCGTCGACGGCCAGCTCGATGGAATCGGTGATCACCTCGCGGCTGATCAGCGAGGCGCGCATGCCCGGCGTGCCCATGGCGATGCCGTCGGTTACCGCGATGGTGTTGAACTCGATCGGCGTGCCGCCGGCGGCACGGATGCCGTCGGCCACATGCTCGGCGAGTTCGCGCAGGTTGAGGTTGCAGGGGCTCACGTTGGACCACGTGTGCACCACGGCCACCAGCGGCTTGGCGATGGCCGCGTCGTCCAGGCCGGTGGCGCGCAGCATGGCGCGCGCAGGTGCGCGGTCGGGACCGGTCTTGATTAGATCACTACGCATGCGTGGATTCCGTACAGCAGGGATAGGTGGCATTTGCTGCCTCGGCGAAAGACACCGTCATCCCTGCGAAAGCAGGGATCCAGCGTCTTTCGTTCGCCGCAGAGGCACTGGATCCCAGCTTCCGCTGGGATGACGAGTGGAAAGGGCGCGGGACGTTTAACCGCATGCCCGGCCCCAGCGCAGGAACGCCGCCGCATTGCAGGCGTGTTCGTCGACGGCAGCGAGCACGGCTTCCAGCACGTCCTTGGTGCCGGCGCTGCCGCCGATGTCGCGCGTGCGCGGGCCGTGTTCGACCACGTCGGCCACGGCGGCCTCGACGGTCGCGGCTTCCTGTTCCAGGCCCAGCGAGTGACGCAGCAGCATGGCGGCCGACAGGATGGCGCCGATCGGATTGGCTGCGCCCTGACCAGCGATATCCGGTGCCGAACCATGGATCGGTTCGTACAGACCGGCCTTGCCTTCACCCAGCGAAGCGGACGGCAGCAGGCCCAGCGAGCCGGCCAGCGCGGCGGCTTCGTCGGTGAGGATGTCGCCGAACAGGTTCTCGGTGACCACCACGTCGTACTTGCCCGGCTGTGTCAGCAGCAGCATCGCCATCGAGTCGACCAGCTGATGTTCCAGCTTCACGTCCGGGAACTCGGCGGCAATGCGGGTCACCGTGCTGCGCCACAGGCGCGAGGTTTCCAGCACGTTGGCCTTGTCCACCGAGGTGACGTGCTTGCGGCGCTCCCGCGCGAGCTGGAAGGCGCGACGCGTCACGCGTTCCACTTCGGCCACGGTGTACTTGCACTCGTCAGTGGCGGTATCGATGGTGCGCGTCTTCGCACCGAAGTACGCACCGCCGGTCAGTTCGCGCACGAACAGCACGTCGACGTTCTTCAGCTTCTCGTTTTTCAGCGGCGACAGCGAGGCCAGCGCCGGATGCACCTGCAGCGGACGCAGGTTGGCGTACACGCCCAGTGCGGCACGCAGCGCCAGCAGACCTTGTTCCGGACGCACCGGCGCATTGGGGTCGGACCACTTCGGTCCACCCACCGCACCAAGCAGCACGGCATCGGCCGCCTTGCACGCCTCCAGCGAGGCGGTCGGCAGCGGTTCGCCGGTGGCATCGATGGCGCAGCCACCGATCAGCTGTTCCTCGAAATGGAAGTGGTGGTCGAAATGCGCGGCGACCGCGTCGAGCACGGCGACCGCAGCCGCCGTGACTTCGGGGCCGACGCCGTCGCCGGGCAGGGTGACGATTTGCGCTCTCATGCTGCTATCTCCACGCGTTGTTCGTAGGCGGTGATGGCGTCGTTGTGCTGCTGCAGGTAGCCGAGCTGGTCGACGCCATTGAGCAGGCAGTGGCGGGCAAAGGGTTCGAGCTGGAAGCGGATGTGGCCGCCGTCGGGCAGCGCGATGACCTGCTCGCGCACGTCGATGGTCAGTTCGATGCCGGGGTTGGCGAGCAGCCAGCGGTGTTCGGCCTCGTCCAGCACGATGGCGAGCAGGCCGTTCTTCAGCGCGTTGTTGCGGAAGATGTCAGCGATCTCGCTGCACAGCACGGCGTGGATACCGTAATCCAGCAGCGCCCACGGCGCGTGCTCGCGCGAGGAGCCGCAACCGAAGTTGCGACCGGCGACCAGGATGGAACAACCCTTCGCCTTGGGCTGGTTCAGCGGGAACGCCGGGTTGTCGCTGCCGTCGGTCTGGTAGCGCCAGTCGTTGAAGCACAGCTTGCCCAGGCCGGCGCGCTCGGTGGTGGTGAGGAAGCGCGCCGGGATGATGCGGTCGGTGTCGATGTTCTCGTCCGCCAGGACGGCGGTGCGGGAGTGGAGACGGGTGACGGGGCGCATTAACAAACCTCCGAAGGGCAAAGTCCCTTCTCCCCTCCGGGGAGAAGGTGCCCCGAAGGGGCGGATGAGGGGCGGGTGCTCGCGACGACGATGAACGAAGCGCGCGCTTGATTGGCGGTGAGGCAAGACTGGCCCCTCACCCCAACCCTCTCCCCGGAGGGGAGAGGGGGCTGACTGCGTGCGTTCTTCATGCCGCCACCTCCGTCATGTATTCACGCGGATCGGCGATGCGCCCCGCGACGGCGGAAGCAGCGGCGGTGGCGGGGCTCGCCAGCACCGTGCGCGCGCCCTTGCCCTGGCGGCCTTCGAAATTGCGGTTGGACGTGCTGACGACGAGTTGTCCCGGCTGTGCCAGGTCACCGTTCATGGCGATGCACATCGAGCAGCCTGGCACGCGCCACTCGGCGCCGGCGGCGGTGAACACGTGGTGCAGGCCTTCGTTCTCTGCATCGCGGCGCACCGCTTCGGAGCCCGGCACCACCAGCATGCGCACGCCATCGGCGACGCGGCGGCCGCGCAGCACATGGGCGGCTTCGCGCAGGTCGGACAGGCGCGAGTTGGTGCAGCTGCCGACGAACACTACGTCCACCGGCGTGCCCTGCATGGGCTTGCCGGCTTCGGCCTTCATGTAGTCGAGCGCGCGTTTCTCCACCGCGTTGCGTGCGGCAGGCACCGGTTTGTCCATGGCGATCGCCATGCCCGGGTGCGTGCCGTAGGTGACGGTCGGGCGCACCTTGCTGGCGTCGATATGCACTTCGCGGTCATAGGTGGCGCCGGCATCGGTGCGCAGCGAACGCCAGTTCGCCACGGCGGCTTCCCAGGCAGCGCCTTGCGGCAGGCGCGGGCGACCCTTCAACCAGGCGAAGGTGGTGTCGTCCGGTGCGATCAGGCCTGCGCGGGCGCCGGCTTCGATCGACATGTTGCACACCGTCATGCGCTCTTCCATCGACAAGGCTTCGATGGCGTTGCCGCGGTATTCGATAACGTAACCGGTACCGCCGTCCACGCCGATCTCGCCGATGATGTGCAGGATCAGGTCCTTCGCGCCCACGCCGGACGGCAGCTTGCCGTCGACGTGGATCGCCAGCGTCTTCGGCTTGCGCTGCAGCAGGCACTGCGTCGCCATCACATGTCCGACCTCGGTGGTGCCGATACCGAACGACAGCGCGCCGAACGCGCCGTGGGTGGAGGTGTGGCTGTCGCCGCACACGATGGTCATGCCCGGCTGGGTTGCACCCAGCTCGGGACCGATCACGTGCACGATGCCACGATCGGCGCTGTCCCAGCCGTGCAGGTCCACGCCGAACTCACGGCAGTTGGTTTCCAGCTGGGCCACCTGCGCCTTCGCCTCGGCGTTGGCATACGGGCGCTCACCGCTCGCATCGGCAGGCAGGGTCGGCGTGGAGTGATCCAGCGTGGCCAGCGTGCGATCCGGGCGGCGCAGCTTCAGGCCGCGCTCGCGCAGTTCGCTGAAAGCCTGCGGGGAGGTCACTTCGTGCACCAGGTGCAGGTCGATGTAGAGGACCGCGGGCGTATCGGTCGATTCCGGCGCAACGACGTGCGCTTCCCACACTTTCTCGAACAGGGTCTTCGCTGTCATGCCACTGCCCCCATCGAAGCGGGCTGTTGTTGAGGAGTGCGGCCATGGATGGCCGCTGTTTGATCTTCGTGGTCAGGGACGACCACATCGGATACGGGCGTCAACCAGCCCCACTTGTCGGTCGTAGTGCCGTCGAACAGGCCGAAGAAGGCTTTCTGCAACGCGCGCGTCACGTCGCCCGGACGGCCCGCGCCAACCTGCTTGCGGTCCACCGAGCGCACCGGGGTGATCTCCGCGGCGGTGCCGGTCATGAAGATCTCGTCGGCGGTGTACAGCGCTTCGCGCGGCAGGTCGCGTTCTTCCACCGTGATGCCCATCTCGGCGGCCAGCGTCATCACCGACTCGCGCGTGATGCCGGCCAGGATGCCGGCGCTGGTCGGCGGGGTGAGCAGCTTGCCGTTCTTCACCAGGAACAGGTTCTCGCCGGCGCCTTCGCTCAACAGGCCGTTGTGGCCCAGTGCGATGCCTTCGGCGTAGCCGCCGCGACGCGCTTCGAGCGCGATCAGCTGGCTGCTCAGGTAATTGCCGCCGGCCTTGGCCCAGCTCGGGAACGTATTCGGCGCGGGCCGGTGCCACGAGGACACGCACACGTCGGCGCCGTGTTCGATCGCGTCACCCAGATACGCGCCCCATTCCAGCGCCATGATTGCCACGTCCACCGGCGCATCGGGCTTGGGCAGCACGCCCAGGCCGCCCGCGCCGCGGAACACGATCGGGCGCACGTAGGCCGACTTCATGCGGTTGGCGCGGATCACTTCCTGGCACGCCGCGTTGATCTCGTCTTCGCTGTAGCCGATCTCGATCTCGTACACGCGGGCCGACTCGAACAGGCGGCGCGTGTGGTCGGCGAGGCGGAAATAGGCGGGGCCCTGCGGCGTGGCGTACACGCGCTCGCCTTCGAAAACCGAGGAGCCGTAGTGCAGGGCGTGGGTGCTGACGTGGACCGTGGCCTCGGTCCAGGGTTTGATCTGGCCGTTGTGCCAGAGGAATGGCGTGGTCATTGCGTAACTCCTTGGATCACAGGCTGGCAACGGCAGCCCGTTGCGATGCGGGTTGTTGTCGTTCGATGCGGTTGACGATGGCGAGCGCCGCATGCGCGGTCGCTTCGATGATGTCGGTGCTGACGCCGTCGCCGCGCCAGTCACGTTCGGCATGGCGTGCGGTGAGCTGGGCGTGGCCCTGCGCGTCGCCGCCTTCGCTGACGGCGCGCACCTGGAACTGGGTGACGTCGAGCGTGGTGCCGGTGGCGCGCTCGATCGCGCGCAGCACGGCATCGACCGGGCCGTCGCCGATGGCGGCTTCGCCCACTTCGTGGCCGTTGTCGTGGGTGAGCTTCACCGACGCCGAGGCACTGCCGCCCAGGTGGGAATTGGTGTTGAGCTGCGCGATGTGCCACGGACCGGTCGCTTCCGGGTCCATGCCCAGCGCGATGGCTTCCAGGTCTTCGTCGTGTACTTCGCGCTTCTTGTCGGCCAGTGCCTTGAAGCGCGCGAAGATGCCGTCCATCGCGGCTTCTTCCACGTCATGGCCCAGGGTCTGCAGGCGCTGGCGCAGCGCGTGGCGTCCCGAATGCTTGCCGAGCACCAGCTTCGTCTCGCCCATGCCCACGTCCTGCGGACGCATGATTTCGTAGGTACCGCGATGCTTCAGCATGCCGTGCTGGTGGATGCCCGACTCGTGGGCGAAGGCGTTGTCACCCACCACGGCCTTGTTGCGCGCGACGGCCTGGCCAGTCAGCTGGGTCAGCAGGCGCGATGTGGGGTAGAGCTTGCGCGTGTCGATGCCGGTGTTGACGCCGAAATAGGCACCGCGCACGCGCAGCGCCATCACCACTTCCTCCATCGAGGCATTGCCGGCGCGTTCGCCGATGCCGTTGATGGTGCATTCCACCTGGCGCGCGCCGGCGGCGACGCCGGCCAGGCTGTTGGCGACGGCCATGCCCAGGTCGTCATGGCAATGGGTGGAGAAGATGACCTGATCCGCGCCGCGCACGTGCTGGCGCAGGTAGGCGATGCGCTCGGCCATCTCCACCGGCGTGGTGTAACCCACCGTGTCCGGCACGTTGACCGTGGTGGCACCGGCGGCGATCGCCGCGCTGAACACTTCGACCAGGTACTCCGGCTCGGTGCGCATCGCGTCCTCGGCGGAAAATTCCACTTCGTGGCACAGCTGCTTCGCACGTTCGATGGCGGCACAGGCAGTGTCGATCACCTGCTGCTTGCTCATGTTGAGCTTGTGCTCGCGATGCAGCGGGCTGGTGGACAGGAACAGGTGGATGCGCGAGTGCCGCGCAGCCTGCAGGGCGCGCCCGCAGGTGTCGATGTCGCCGTCGTGGCAGCGCGCCAGGCCGGCGACGGTAGGGCCGCGCAGCACGCGGGCGATTTCCGACACCGAGGCGAAGTCGTCGGGCGAGGCGCTGGGGAAGCCCGCCTCCAGGATGTCCACGCCAAGCGCCTCGAGCGCATGCGCCATGCGAAGTTTCGCGCGGCGGTCCATCGAAAAGCCGGGCGCCTGCTCGCCGTCGCGCAGGGTGGTGTCGAAAATGCGCACGCGTTCGGCGGCTACGTCGCCCACGTCGCTGTTCTCGCTGTTCGGGTTGTCCTGGGGGGTCATCTTTGGCTCCGCTGGCACGCGCCGTTGGGCAACAAAAAACCCCGCATCCGTTTCCGGGTGCGGGGTTTGTTGGTGGTATCTAGGTTAGTTTTGCTTTACCTGGACACACGCCCTCAGCCCGCACCTCCGTTGGTAATAAGGAGTACGAGTACAAGGGCAAGAAGAAGGTTGTTGCGGAGGCGCAGCGCGCCGCCGATGGTCGGGGGACCAATCGGTTCGGCAATGCGATCGTGGCTGTTGCGCTGCGTCATGCAACCGACCCTAATGGGCCTTCCAACGGGTTGTCAACAGTTTCTTTTGAAAATTTTGCAATCGCGTGCCGCGACGCACATTCGGACGTCCAGATGGCCGAACGCCTCGCGCGTGCGTCGCACACGCGTGAGCGACATCGCGATCAGCGTCGCGAGGCGAGTTCGCCAAGGTAGAGCGAAAGTGCCTGCTGCAGCTGGTTTTGCGCGGCTTTTCGCAGCGTCGCTGGTTGCTCGTTATCGAGCGCGACGGCGGCCTTCATCAGCTGCTGCACCACCATCGCGGCCGGACGCAGTTCGCCCGCGGGGATGCCCGGTGCGTGGATCGCAAGGATCTGGCTGAGGTAATCGCGCATGCGCTGGCGAATGGTGCGACCCAACATGGAGGGCAGCGAGCCGGCAACCTCCACCAGCGCGACAAAGGCCGGGTGCCGCTTGCGGTAGTCGGCGAAGGTGCGCAGCAGGCGTGCCGCAAGTTCGTCCGTCGTCCAGCCGGCGGTCTGCGCGACCAGCTGTTCCATGTGCTCGTTGAGCCCGTTCGCGTGGCTGGTGATCAGCGCCTCGGCCAGCGATTCCTTGGTCGGGAAGAACTGGTAGAGCGAGCCGATGGAGGCGCCGGCCCGGGCGGCGATCTCGGTCATGGTGGTGGCGTCGAAGCCTTTCTCGACGAAGCAGTCCGAGGCGGCCGTCAGCAGGGCCGCCACGCGCTCGTGGCCGCGCCGGCGACTGGGCGTACGGCCAGCCTGGCTTGTGTTTTGTGAGGACATCCTCATAAACTCCAATGTGAGGATGTCCTCACATAATAGACTTCCCGGCAGGCATCGTCGCGCGGCATGAACGCGGCCGATTCTACGCTGATGCCAGCCCAATCCCGGCATATCCCTGGAGTTTACGATGGAAAAGCTAGACCCCCGCACCACCGCGCTCGTCCTCATCGACCTGCAGAAAGGCATCGCGCCGTTTGCCGGCGGCCCCCATACCAGTGCCGAGGTCAACGGCCGCGCCGGCCGTCTCGCCGCCCGTTTCCGTGAGCTGAAGGCCCCGGTGGTGCTGGTGCGCGTGGGCTGGTCCGCCGACGGCGGCGACATGCTGCACCCGTTGACCGACGAAGCCCCGCGCAAGATGACCCTGCCGGACAACTGGCTGGATTACGCCGATGAGCTCAACGCGGCCGAGGGCGACATCCACATCACCAAGCGCCAGTGGGGTGCGTTCCATGGCACCGAGCTGGAGCTGCAGCTGCGCCGCCGCGGCATCACGCAGATCGTGCTCGGCGGCGTGTCCACCAACATCGGCGTGGAATCCACCGCGCGCAATGCGTTCGAACTGGGCTTCCACCAGGTGCTGGTGGAGGACGCCATGAGCTCGTCCAGCGCCGACCATCACCGTTTCGCGGTGGAAAACATCTTTCCCCGCCTGGGTCGCGTGCGTTCCACCGAGCAGGTTCTGGCCATGCTGGCCTGAAACCCCGGCGCTTGGTTACCCTCGCCCGACAGATCGGTGCGAGGGAGCGGGGCATGCAGGTGAAACACGTTTTGGCAGCGGCCTGGCTGTCGTGCGCAATGGCTTCGTCGGCCTGGGCCGCGGAGGGCGGGTTTACCGCCCGCCATGTGCAGGTGAACGGTCACGACGTGGCCTACCAGGTGTTCGTGCCCAGCCATTGGTCGCCCGATCGCGAATGGCCGGTGGTGCTGTTCCTGCACGGCAGCGGTGAGCGCGGCAGCGACAACCAGGCCCAGCTCAAGCAGGGCCTGCCACCCTGGCTGAAGACGCATGGCGACGATTTCCCCGCCGTGGTGGTCGCCCCGCAGGCGCCCGACGACACCATCTGGGACGGTGCACAGGAACAGGCCGCGCTTGCGGCCATGGAAGACAGCATCAAGGCCTACCACGGCGATCGCTCCCGCCTGTATGTCACCGGCCTCTCGATGGGAGGCTACGGTGCATGGCAGTTCGCGGTGGATCATCCGGGGCTGTTCGCGGCCGCCGCGGTGATCTGCGGCGCCATCCGTGCGCCGGACGACATGCCCGAGCTGGTGGTGCATGGTCCGCCGACGGGCGGCAACCCGTACCAATGGGTGGCGGAGCGCATAAAGCCCATGCCGGTATGGATTTTCCATGGCGAAGTGGACGACCAGGTGTCGCCCAGCGAGGCGCGCAACATGTACGCCGCGCTGCTGAAATCCGGCGACGAAGTCCGCTACACCCAATTCCCCGGCGTGGGCCATGGCTCCTGGGTGCCCGCGTATGCGACGGCGGATCTGTGGCCATGGATGCTGTCCCACCACACCGTCCGTTGACGGAACCCGGTCGGAAAAAGCACGGCGCGGGCACAATCATGGCCCGCACCTAAACCGCTTTTGTTGCGCTGCGTTTACGCCCGTGCAGCTCTCGTCACGTCGATGTTATGCGGCCCTTACGCATCAAGGCTGCCCCGGTGCCTTCGTGATTTATTGCGCTGCAGCGAAAGATGTCGTTGCAGCTTCTTTACAAGCTTTCATGAAAACGTTTACGTTGGCGCCGCCGTGACCGGGGGGTCACCTTCAAGTTGCCACCGTGACGACCAAGAAAGCGACCATCAAAGATGTAGCGCGTGAGGCCAAGGTATCGGTGGCTTCCGTGTCGCGCGCATTGAACGGGCAGGGCGGCGTCACCGCCGAAACGCTCGAACGCATCCGCGTCGCGGCCAAGCAACTGCACTACGTGCCCGACAACGCGGCGCGCAGCCTCATTACCCGGCGCACGCACACCATCGGCGCGTTGCTGCCGGACCTGTTCGGTGAATTCTTCTCGGAACTGATCCGGGGCATCGACCTGGCCGCGCGATCGCGCGGCCTGCACCTGCTGGTGTCGAGCTCGCACGACGGCGCCGACGAAGCCGCCGCGGCGCTGCGCGCCATGCACGGCCGCGTCGACGGCATGCTGATCCTGTCGCCGTGGGTGGACGAGGCTTTCCTCGATGCCAACCTCACGGACGGCCTGCCTACCGTGCTGATCAACAGTTCGGTACAGGCCAGCGGGCGCAGCGTGTTGAACATCGACAATCGCGGTGGCGCCTACGCGATGACCGAGCACCTGCTGCGCGTGGCGGGCCACAAGGACATCGCCTTCATCGCCGGCCCTGCGGGCAACTTCGACGCCGAACAGCGCGCCCTGGGTTACCGCGAAGCGATGAGGAAGCTGGCGCCGAAGGTGCCGCTCAACATCGTGGCGGGCAGCTTCACCGAGGAGTCCGGTTACCAGGCCGGTCGCGAGCTGCTCAAGCAGGAGCGTCGCCCCAGCGCCGTGTTCGCCGCCAACGACATGATGGCGGTGGGCTGCCTCTACGCCTTCAAGGAAGCCGGCCTGCAGGTGCCTGCGGACATCGCCCTGGCCGGCTTCGACGATATTCCCATTGCGCGCTACCTGACCCCTCCGTTGAGCACCGTGAGCGTGCACATCGCCGAGTTGGGACGAAACGCACTGGAACGACTGGCTGCTCTGATGGATGGGCGGGAACAGTCCAATAGCACGGGCGCGCTTGGTTGCGCGATCGCCGTCCGTGGAACTTGCGGTGCAAACCGCGATGCATGAGTCACAAAAATACCTATCAACCTGCACGCCCATTCGATCCCTGATCGATCTTGGAGGGGAGTCATGAAGTTGCCGCATCACCTTAAGAAGACGCTGTTAGCCAGCCTGATCGCCAGCACCGTGGTCGCCACGGTTGCCGTTCCGACGGTGGCCTGGTCGCAGACGGCCAACGCCACGCTGCGTGGCAAGGGCCCGGCCAACACCGAGGTCACCGCCAAGAACGTCGCCTCCGGCGCCGTCCGTCGCACCACCACCGAAGCCGATGGCAGCTATGCGCTGGTTGGCCTGCAGCCCGGCACCTATCAGGTCGATGCCGGTCCTGGCACCGAGCGCACCGTGACGCTGACGGTGGCCTCCACCGCGTCGCTGGACCTGACCGCGGCCGCGCCTGCGACGACGGCCAACGCCGCCAATGCGCAGAACCTCGGTAGCGTTTCGGTTTCCGCCACCACGCTGCAGGAAGTGAAGACGCCCGAGGTCGGCGCCACCATTTCGCTGCGCCAGATCGACACGATCCCGCAGGTATCGCGCAACTTCCTCGAGTTTGCCGACACCGTTCCGGGCATGGTGTTCTCGGTCGATCCGTCGGGGCACACGTCCTTGCGTGGCGGTGCTATGAACGATAGTTCTGTAAACGTTTACATCGACGGTGTGGGCCAGAAGAGCTATGTGGTCGCCGGTGGTGTATCGGGGCAGAGCAACAGCCAGGGCAATCCGTTCCCGCAGCTGGCGATCGGCGAGTACAAGGTCATCACCTCCAACTACAAGGCGGAATTCGACCAGCTCGCCAGCGCCGCCGTGACCGCACAGACCAAGTCGGGCACCAACGAATTCCACGGCGAGACGTACTACCGCTACACCGACGATTCCTTCCGTGCCATGACGCCGGCCGAAAGCGCCGCCGGCACCAAGGCCTCGTCGCAGGAGAAGGAGTACGGCTTCGCCGTGGGTGGTCCGATCATCAAGGACCAGATGCACTTCTTCATGGCCTATGAGGCCAAGCGTTTCGACACGCCGGTAACGGTGGCGCCGAGCGCCGATGGCGCGGCAGGCGTGCCGTACCTGCCGTCCAGCGTGGCTGCGCAGATGGGGCCGGCGAACCTGCCGTTCCAGGAAGACCTGTACTTCGGCAAGATCGACTGGGAACCGACCGACCGCGACCGTTTCGAAGCCAGCGCGCAGATCCGCAACGAGACCCAGCTCGACGGCATCGGTGCCGACCAGCAGAACGCGGTGTCGGCCGCACGCAACGTGAAGAACGATGCCAAGCGCTATGTGGCTCGCTGGCAGCACAGCGGCCAGTCGTACTTCAACGAACTGATCTTCGCCTACGAGGACGCCAAGTACTCGCCGACCGCCGTGACCATCGGCAACGGCTACGTGTACACCTGGCAGCGCCCGATCGATGATCCGACCATCATCGCCACCGGTGCCGCCAGCCCGCAGTCCACGCAGAACAAGAGCCAGAAGGGTCCCTCGATCCAGGACGACTTCACCTTCAACGACCTGGAATGGCACGGCGACCATGTCGTGAAGATGGGCGTGAAGCTCAAGGCGGTAACGCTGGATGCATCCGATGCCTCGGACATCAATCCCCAGTACTACTACAACGTCACCGCCGACGGCACCGCCGCCACGCCCTACAAGGCCTACTTCACCAAGCCGGTGAACGGCCTGGGTCTGACCCCGTCGGTGTCGACCAAGAGCCGCCAGTTCGGCACGTACATCCAGGACGACTGGGCGGTCAACGATAAGCTGACGCTCAACCTGGGCGTGCGCTGGGACTACGAGCGCACGCCGTCGTACACCGACTTCGTGACGCCGGCCAACGTGGTGGCCGCGATCTACTCGCAGGACACCAACGCCGGTGCGCCTGCCGGCCAGACCTATGCCGAGACCCTGGCCAAGGGCGGCATCAACATCAACGACTACATCAGCAACGGCCATAACCGCAGCGCCTACAAGGGCGAGTGGCAGCCGCG
Source organism: Dyella amyloliquefaciens (assembly GCF_004296575.1). GTDB lineage: Bacteria > Pseudomonadota > Gammaproteobacteria > Xanthomonadales > Rhodanobacteraceae > Dyella > Dyella amyloliquefaciens. The sequence continues at coordinate 84,904 of NZ_SAYT01000001.1, forward strand.
CCTGGGCTTCTCGTACGACTGGTTCGGCGACGAACAGCACGTGATCCACGGCGGCGCGGGTCGCTCGTACGATCGCGACCTGTACGATTACCTGCAGCTGGAAACCACCAAGTCCGCGTTGCCGCAGTACACGATCTTCTTCCAGGATCCGGCCACCGGCACCTGCCATCGCGAGAGCACGCCCTGCTACAAGTGGGATCCGAATCTACTCAGCGGCCTGCCGGCCCTGCAGTCGCTGCTCGGCGCGTCGAGCAACGCCGGTACCGAGGTGGACCTGCTCAACAACAACCTCAAGGCGCCGTATTCGGACCAGTTCAGCCTGGGCATGTCCAACCAGCTCGGCGAATGGCAGACCGACGCCACCGTGGTTCGCGCACTCAGCTACAACGGCTTCGCCTTCACGCTGGGCAACCGCTACCCGAACGGTGCGTTCTTCCAGCACAGCAACGACAACCAGCAGAACAGCCAGCCATGGGGCAATGGCATCCCGGGGTTCGGCGCGCTGATCCTGGGCGACAACGGCATCGCCACCCGCAGCACGCAGGTACTGCTGTCGGCCTCCAAGCCGTATGACAAGGCGTCGGGCTGGGGCGCGACGTTTGCGTACACGTTCACCCATGCCAAGCAGAACCGCGACATCAACGAGCACTACTCGTTCGATTACGGCACGATCCAGGAATACCCGTTCATCACCTCGAACGCCGCCGCCAAGCATCGCTTCGTGGCGACCGGCAACATGGACGGCCCGTGGGGTACGGTGCTGTCGGCCAAGCTCACGCTGGCCACGCCGCTCCCGTACAACGGCGCCGCCTGCTATCCGGGCGTGACGCTGCCCGACGGCAGCAGCTGCGTGCCGTCGGCCGCGGTGCCGCAGGGTTCGAAGTTCCTCGTTGGCGGCAAGATCTGGGGTTACCGCGACATCGACCTGCAGGCCACCAAGGATTTCGATCTGGGTCACGGCATGACGTTGTACGGCCGCTTCGATGTGCTCAACGTCTTCAACTGGCACAACTACTCCGACTACATCGCAACGTTCGTGCCGGGTAACACCATGGTGAGCTACAACCAGACCGGCAATATCACCTTCGTGCCACGCACGGTGAAGCTCGAAGTGGGCCTGAAGTTCTAAGGCTCCTTCGTCGCCGCCCGTTGCCTCCCCCCGGGTAACGGGCATCCGGCTTTCGCATCCCCTGGGCTGCGAGGCCGGCGTAGGGGAGCAGGTCAACCCTCCCAGGCCTGCTCCGGCCGGGCCGTCACCCACGTGTGTGATGGCCCGGTGTTTCCATGGAATGGCGGCTGTTTGTGGGCAGTCCGCCATTCCAGCTTTTTTTCCAAGGGTCCGCGATGATTCGAGCCAGCCTCTTCCGTCTGTTGCCCGCGGCTGCCGTCGCCGCGCTGGCGTTCGCGTCAGGCGCGGCCAGTGCCGCCGGACAAGTCGCCGCGACACGCGAGTTCAACAGCTTGCCGGCGCCGCAGCGCGCGATGGTCGAGGACCTGGAGCAGCGCACGTTCCAGTGGTTCTGGGATAGCGCTGATCCGAAGACCGGCCTGGTGCCGGATCACTGGCCCGGCGACTCCTTCGCCAGCATCGCCTCGGTCGGTTTTGCACTCACGGCGTACGGTGTAGGCGTGGAGCGCGGTTACATCACGCGCAAGCAGGCCGTCGAGCGCACGCTGGCGACGCTGCGCTTCTTCAATGACGCCAGGCAGGGTGACGACGAAGACGATGTCACCGGCTACCACGGCTTCTTCTATCACTTCCTCGACATGCAGACCGGCAAGCGCCATGCGCGCGGCGTCGAGCTGTCGAGCGTGGATACCACGCTGCTGCTGGGCGGCGTGCTGTTTGCGCAGTCGTACTTCGACCGCAACAACAAGGACGAAAAGGAAATCCGTCAGCTCGCCGACGCCATCTACCGCCGCGTCGACTGGACCTGGATGCAGCCACACTCGCCGCTGATCAGCATGGGCTGGACGCCGGGCGGCAAGTTCATCCCGGCGGACTGGAAGGGCTACAACGAAGGCATGCTGGTCTATGTGCTGGCGCTGGGTTCACCGACGCATCCGGTGGCCGATGACGCATGGTCGGCATGGACGAAGACCTATCCCGAGTACTGGGGCGAATTCCAGGGACGCACGTTCCTCAACTTCGCGCCGATGTTCGGCCACCAGTACAGCCAGACCTGGATCGACTTCCGTGGCATCCGTGATACCTGGAATCGTGAGCACGACACGGACTATGCGCAGAACAGTCGCGAGGCCGTCTATGCGCAGCGTGCCTATGCCATCGCCAATCCGAATCACTGGACCGGCTATGGCGAAAACATCTGGGGCCTGACTGCCTGCAACGGTCCGGGCGACGCGGTGGTGAAGCGCAACGACGGCAGCACGCGTGCGTTCTATGGCTATACGGCACGCGGTGCCGGCCTCGATTACGTATCCGACGACGGCACCATCGCACCGACTGCCGCCGGTGGCTCCATCGCCTTCGCGCCCGAGATCGTGGTGCCTGCGCTGATGGAGATGAAGGCGCGTTATGGTGATGCGATCTATACCAGGTACGGCTTCGTCGATGCGTTCAATCCCAGCTACGATACCGGCATCGTGCCGAAGGAAGGCCGCGCCGTGCCCGGCATGGGCTGGGCGGACGACAAGCAGATCGGCATCGACCAGGGCCCCATCGTGCTGATGATCGAGAACTGGCGCAGCGGCTTCGTGTGGAACGTGATGCGCAAGAATCCGTATGTCCGCAAGGGCCTCGAGCGCGCCGGCTTCACCGGCGGCTGGCTGGAACAGAAACCACGCTGAGACATGTTTTCAAACACGCAACGCCGGGCCAGCCACATCCTGCATCGCATCCACGCGGTGCTGCTGGGCAGCGCGTTGTTGCTGTTGGCCGGTTGTGCCTCTCGCCATGAGGACGGCACGACGCTGACGTTCTGGACCATCGGCCGCGAAGGCGAAGCCGTGGTGCAGTTGCTGCCCGAGTTCGAGCGCCTGCATCCCGGCATCCACGTGAAGGTGCAGCAGCTGCCTATGACGGCGGCGCACCAGAAGCTGCTGACGGCGTTCGCCGGCAGCTCCACACCGGACCTCAGCCAGCTGGGCAATACCTGGTTGCCCGAGTTCGCCGCGCTGAATGCGCTGGAGCCGCTGCAGCCGCGCGTGGACCACTCCGCGGTGGTGAAGCCAGACGACTACTTCGCCAATATCTGGGCCACCAGCGTCATCGAAGGCAAGCTGGTGGGCGTGCCGTGGTACGTGGACACACGGCTGATCTTCTATCGAAGCGACCTGCTCAGGGCCGCCGGTTTCGATGCGCCGCCACGCACCTGGGACGAATGGCGCAAGGTGCTCGCCGCGCTCAGCAAGCCGCAGGACGGGATCTACGGCATCCTGCTGCCCACCAACGAATACGAGCAGCTGATGTCGATGGCGCTGCAGCAGCCGGAGCCGATGCTGCGCGAGGACGGACGCTACGGCAATTTCCGCAGCGCGGGATTCAAGCGCGCGCTGTCGTTCTACGTGGAGACCTTCCGCCTGCACCAGGCGCCGCCGATCACCAACGTCGAAGCCGGCAACCCGTGGGACGAGTTTGGCCGCGGCGTGTATGCGTTCTACTTTTCCGGCCCCTGGAACATCGGCGAGTTCCGCAAACGGCTGCCGGCGAACGAGCAGGATGCGTGGGCCACGGCACCGTTGCCGGGTCCCGACGGTGCGGGCGTCGGGGCGGCAGGTGGCTCCAGCCTGGTGATCTTCCGGGACTCCGCGCACAAGGCCGAAGCCTGGACGCTGATCGAATACCTTTCGCGCCCCGATGTGCAGCAACGCTTCTACGAACTGCTCGGCGACATGCCGGCGCGACGCAGCGCGTGGGACGGCGATGGCCTGCGCAATGACCCCAAGGTGCGGGCATTCCGTGAGCAGCTGGAGCACGTGAAGCCGACGCCGCCGGTGCCGGAGTGGGAGCAGATCGTCAACGAGATGCAGCTGGTCGCCGCGCAGGCCGTCGCTGGAAGGCTGAGCATCGACGAGACGGCAGCGGAGATGGATCGTCGAGCCGACCGCATCCTCGAGAAGCGACGCTGGATACTCGACCATGAACGCCACGCCGCCGGAGACGCACCATGAACGCACAGCGTGCCGCCTGGTGGTTCCTGGCGCCGGCGTTGCTGGTGCTGGGCGTGTTCTTCCTGCTGCCGGTGCTGGCGGCGCTGGGCCTGAGCCTTACCGATTACGACCTTTATGCGCTCGCCGATATCCGTCACCTGCGTTTCGTCGCGCTGGGCAACTACTGGGATCTGTTGCACCAGCCGAAATTCTGGTCAGCGCTTGGGCACACGTTCTACTTCGTCCTGGTGGGCGTGCCGCTGTCGATCATGGTCTCACTGGGGGCGGCGCTGCTGCTCCATTCACCGCTGGCGCGCTGCAAGCCGTTTTTCCGCACGGCGCTGTTTGCGCCGGTGGTGACCACGGTGGCAGCGGTGGCACTGGTGTGGCGCTATATCTTCAACACCAAGTACGGCATGGCGAACTACGTGCTGGGCGCGGTGGGCATCCATCCGGTCGACTGGCTGGGCGACCCGCACTGGGCGATGCCTACCATCATCCTGTTCGCGGTGTGGAAGAACTTCGGCTACAACATGATCATCTTCCTCGCCGGCCTGCAGGCAATCCCCGGTGATCTCTACGAGGCGGCGCGCATCGATGGCGCTTCACCGCTGCAGCAGTTCCGTCATATCACGCTGCCGATGCTCACACCGACGTTGCTTATGGTGAGCATTCTTACCGTGTCGGGCTATTTCCAGCTGTTCGCCGAGCCTTACGTGATGACCGAGGGCGGACCGCTGCAGAGCACGACCAGCGTGCTGTACCTGATGTACAACGAAGGCTTCAGATGGTGGAACTTCGGTACCGCTTCGGCGGTGGCCTTCCTCCTGTTCGTCATCATGTTTGCCTTCACCGCGCTGATGCTGCGCGTGGCGCGTCGTGGAGCGGCGGCATGAATCCACGCATGGCCAAGGCCATCATCAACGGCTTGCTGATTGGCGGCGCCGTGGTCGCGTTGTTTCCGCTGCTGTGGATGCTGTCGGTGTCGTTCATGCATCCCGGCGAAGCCAGTGCCCTGCCGCCACCCTTGTTGCCGGCGCATGCCACGTGGCGGAACTACGAGGAGCTTTTCACCCGCGCCGGCATGGGGCGCTACCTGCTGAACAGCCTGGCGATTTCGGGAGCGATCACCGTGCTCTCGCTCGCCTGCAACCTGATGGCAGGCTATGCCTTCGCCAAGCTGCGTTTCCACGGCCGCGAGCGGCTGTTTCAGGGTCTGCTCGGCATGCTGGTGATTCCGGCGCAGGTGGCGATGCTGCCGCTGTTCCTGATGCTCAAGTACATGGGCCTGGTGAACAGCTATGCGGCGGTGATCGTACCCGCGATGGCCACGGCGTTCGGCATCTTCCTGGTGCGCCAGTACGCACGCAGCATTCCGGATGAGCTGATGGAAGCCGCTCGCATCGATGGCGCGGGCGAGTTGCGCATCTTCACGCAGATCGTGCTGCCGTTGCTGAAGCCCATCATGGTGACGCTGGCGATCTATACGTTCCTCACCGCATGGAACGACTTCATGTGGCCGTTGATCGCGCTCACCGGCCAGGAGCACTACACGCTGCCGATCGGCCTCGCCTCGCTGGCGCGCGAGCACGCGCAGGACAGTGAGCTGATGATGGCCGGTTCAGTGGTGACGGTGATTCCGGTGCTGGCGCTGTTCCTCGCCATGCAGCGCTACTACATCGAAGGCCTGCTGCTGGGCAGCGTGAAGGGCTGACCTTCCTCAGACAATACGGGTGCCGCCGCTCGGTTCGAACATATGCAGACGATCGTGGGCCAACGCGAAATGCATGACGGTGCCAGCCTCGGGCAGGGCGCCGGGTGCCACGCGGGACACCAACGATTGCGAGCCATGGCGCAGGTTGAGGAAGATCTCGTTGCCGACCGGCTCGGGGACTTCGAGTACGGCGCTAAGGGCCGCGTGATCGGCATCGGTAAGGCGCAGATCCTCGGGGCGTACGCCGAGCACGATCTCGCGATCGATCCACGGCAACAGCTCATGGCTTTGCGCGGCCAGTTCACCGAGCGGGACCGTGCCATCGAGCGTTTCCAGTGCCCAGCCACGCCCGTGGCGGAGCGTGCCGCGCAGCAGGTTCATCGCAGGCGAGCCGAGGAAGCCTGCCACGAACAGGTTGGCGGGCTTTTCGTACAGGCGCATCGGCGTGTCGATCTGCTGGATCTTGCCGCCATTGAGCACCACGATGCGCTGGCCCAGCGTCATGGCCTCCACCTGGTCGTGCGTCACATAGATCATGGTGGTGCCGAGCCGTCGGTGCAGGCGCGCGATCTCCACGCGCATCGACAGGCGAAGCTTCGCGTCGAGGTTGGACAGCGGCTCGTCGAGCAGGAACACCTTGGGCTCGCGTACCAGTGCACGGCCCAGCGCCACGCGCTGGCGCTGTCCGCCGGAGAGCGCGGCGGGCAGGGCATCGAGGCGATGCTCCAGCTCCAGCAACTTCGCCGCGTCGCGAACGCGCGCGTCGATCTCGGCCTTGGGCTTGCCGCGCAGGCTCAAACCAAACGCCATGTTCTGCGCCACGGTCATGTGCGGGTACAGCGCGTAATTCTGGAACACCATGGCGATGTCGCGATCCTTTGGCGACACCTCGTTGACCACGCGTCCGCCAATGCTAAGCGCACCCGAGGAGATCGATTCCAGGCCCGCGATCATGCGCAGCAGGGTGGTTTTTCCGCAGCCGGAAGGGCCCACCAGTACCAGCAGTTCGCCGTCGGCGATTTCGAAGGTCGCCTCGTCGACGCCGACATGTCCGTTGGGATAGACCTTGCGCAACCGATCCAGAGTCACCGTTGCCATCGACGTTGCGTCACTCCCCTGTCCGGGCCGTGGGCGGCCACTGCATGTATAGGCGAAAAGACCCGTGCACATTCGGCTCGGGCTCCGCTATTCTCACCATGTAAACGTTTTCATCAAGCCGCAGTGCGGCATAAGGAATCGCCTCCACCATGACGCACAGCTATCGCTTCCCGGCCGATTTCCATTGGGGCGCCGCTACCTCGGCTTATCAGATCGAGGGATCGCCCCTGGCCGATGGCGCAGGCCCCAGCATCTGGGAACGTTTCGCGCATACGCCGGGCATGATGGCCAACGGTGATACCGGCGACATCGCCTGCGATCACTATCGCCGCTACAAGGACGATGTGCAGCTGATGCGCGCGCTGGGCCTGCAGGGCTACCGTTTCAGCATCGCGTGGGCACGCGTGCTGCCGGAAGGCACCGGGCGCATCAACCAGAAGGGCCTGGACTTCTACTCGCGGCTGGTCGACGAGCTGCTCGAGAACGGCATCGAACCGAACGTCACGTTGTTCCATTGGGATCTGCCCGCGGCGCTGGACGACCGCGGCGGTTGGTTGAATCGCGACATCGCGAACTGGTTCGCCGAATACGCCAGCGTGATGTACAAGGCGCTGGACGGCCGCGTGAAGCGCTGGTCCACGCTCAACGAGCCGTGGGTGGTGACCGATGGCGGCTACCTGCATGGCGCGCTCGCGCCGGGCCATCGCAGCCTGTACGAAGCGCCGATCGCCGCGCACAACCTGATGCGCGCCAGTGGCGCTGGCATCCAGGCGTATCGCGCCATCGGCAAGCACGAGGTCGGCGTGGTGTTCAACATCGAGCCGAAGTATCCGGCGTCCGACAGCCCGGAAGACCTCGCCGCGACGCGTCGCGCGCAGGCCTACATGAACGAGCAGTTCGCCGACCCGGCGCTGCTGGGCAGCTATCCGCCGGAGCTCAAGGAAGTGTTTGGTGCTGCATGGCCCGACTTCCCGGAAGATGACTTCAAGCTCACCCGCCAGCCCGTCGACTTCGTGGGCATCAACTACTACACGCGTGCGGTGGTGAAGAACGATCCCAACCACTATCCGCTGCGCGCGGCGCCGGTGCGCCAGCCCAACAAGACGTATACGGAAACCGGTTGGGAGGTGTACGAGCAGGGTCTCACCGACACGCTCACCTGGTTCAAGCAGCGCTACGGCGATATCCCGCTCTACATCACCGAGAACGGTTCGGCGTTCTACGATCCGCCGGTGGCCGAAGGCGACGTGCTCGACGATCCGCTGCGCACCAACTACCTGCGCAAGCATCTCAAGGCGATCCACCGGGCGATCGAGGCTGGCGTGAACCTCAAGGGCTATTACGCCTGGTCGCTGATGGACAACCTGGAGTGGTCGCTTGGCTTCTCCAAGCGCTTCGGCCTGTACCACGTGGATTTCGCCACGCAGAAGCGCACGCCCAAGGCCACGGCGAAGTACTACGCCAAGGTCATCGAGACGAACGGGGCGGTGCTGGACGACTGATAGTCGTTCTGGCCCTTGTGGGAGCGCACCCTGTGCGCGACCGCAGAGGCACGGCGTCACCGCTCCGTCGGCTTGTCGCGCACAGGGTGCGCTCCCACAGGAACAGGTGGTGGCGCCTCAGGTCGGCACCCCTTGCTCACGCTCCACCCGTCGCAGCAGCCACTCCTTCAACACTGCATCGCTGGCTAACAATGGCTCGGCATACGCCGGCCGCCGCAACATCGCATCCAGTGCCGGCGGCACTTCCACGGTGCGCCCGATCAGGGGTTCCACCACGCTGTCGAACTTCGCCGGATGCGCCGTCGCCACCACGGCCCACGGCAGGCCGGTAGTGCCCATGGCATCGAGCAGATGCACGGCGGTGGCCGTATGGGGGCAGAACAGTTCACCGTGGTCGCGCGCGTGCTGCACGATGGTGTCGCGGATGGTGTCGTCGTCCACGCTGGTGGCGTGCAGCTGCACGCGTAACTCGTAGTCGTGCGGGAAGGTCCAGCGCAGGCGTTCGAAGTTGCTCGGGGCGCCCACGTCCATCGCATTGGCCAGCGTGGGAATCGCGGGGCGTGGCGTGTAAGCGTCACCGTCGAAATAATCGGGCAGCGTCGCGTTGGCGTTGCATGCGAGATGGATTTCGCCCACCGGCAGGCCCATCTCGCGCACCCATACGCAGGCCAGCGCGTTGCCGAGGTTGCCGGTCGGCACGATGAAGTTGAGTGGCGTGCGATGGCGATGCCACCAGTCCAGCGAGGCCTGCGCGTAGTAGCTCATCTGCGGCAGGAGGCGGCCGAGGCTGATGCTGTTGGCAGAGGACATCGGCACCCGCGACTGCAGCCCGGCGTCGCCGAGTGCCGCCTTCACCATGCGCTGGCAGTCGTCGAAGCTGCCGGCGACGCGCAGCGCATGCACGTTGTCGCCGAAGCAGCCCAGCTGGTGGGCCTGTCGCGGCGATACGCGGCCATCGGGATACAGGATCACCACGCGCACGCCGGGTTGGCGATGGAACGCGGCGGCCACGGCGGCACCGGTATCGCCGGAGGTTGCCACCAGAATGGTCAGTGGCGCCTGATCATGGCGGCGCAACCGCCGGAAGCACGCGGCAAGGAAGCGCGCGCCGATGTCCTTGAAGGCCGCGCTGGGTCCGTGGAAGAGCTCGAGCACCGAGGCGCCATCCGGATGCGCGAGCGGACGCAGCGGCACTGGGAAGTCAAAAGCCTCGCGGCAGATCGCCGGCAATTCGGCGGCCAAGGGCGTGGCGCGGAAGAACGGCGTGAGCAGCGTAACGGCCGTGTCCGCCAGCGAGCCGTGCGGATCGAAGGCCGCCACATCGAGCTGCGGCAGCACTTCGGGCACGTAGAGCCCGCCGTCAGGCGCGAGGCCCGCGGCGATCACTTCGTCGATGCGCGCCGCGTGGCGTGCACTGCGTGTACTTCGGTAATGCAACGGCTCGCTCATGCCGCTTCCTCGTCCAGCAGCGCGGCGGCTGGACCATTGATGGGTGAGACCAGCTGGTCGCTGGCAATGCCTTCCTCGGCGAAGGCGGCGGCCATCGCTTCGGCGGCGCGTTCGGCGTCCTCGCGGTTTTCGTACCAGCCAAACACGCTGGGACCACCGCCGGAAATGCTGGCGCCGAGTGCGTGATGATCCAGTGCGGCCTGCTTCACGCGCGCAAATCCTGGGACCAGCGGCGCGCGCCGTGGTTCCACCAGCACGTCCTTCAGGCCTTCGCGCACCAGGGTGGCGTCGCCGCGATGGCAGCCGGTCAGCACCAGGGCGAGGTTGGCGTGCTGCGCTACGACATCGCCCAGGGCGAAGCCGCCGGCGAGCGCCGCGCGCGATTCACGCGTCTCCAGCACCACGTGCGGATGCACCAGGGCGCAATGCCAGGCGTCGGGCACCGGCAGTCGCAGCAGGCGATCGCGGGTGGCAAGCACGAGACCTCCCAGCAACATCGGGCCCAGGTTGTCGCCGTGGCGGCTGCCACTGGCGACGACCTCGCCATCGAGCGCGAAGCCATACAGCGCTTCGCGCGGCAGCGGGCGTTCCAGCAGGGCATTGGCCGCCACAAGGGCCGCGACGCACGATGCGGCCGAACCACCCATGCCCGAGCCCAGGGCGATGCCCTTGTGCAGTTCCACTTCGAAGCCGTGGCGCAGCCCCAGCGCGCGGCGCAGGGAAAGCAGCGCCGCGCCGGCGGTATTGCGCGAGGCTTCCAGCGGCAGCTGGGGCACCAGGCCGTGTATCGCCGCGATGCGTACGGTGGGCTCATCGATACGCCGCACGACGGCACGGTCGCCCGCGCCGGCCACGCTATGGCCCAGGATGTCGAAGCCGACGCCGACGTTGCCGACGCTGGCATAAGCCATGGCTTGTGCGCTCAGGGCGCGTTGTTGTGCGGACATGGGATCAGCCAGTAGCGCGTTCATCAGCGCACCTCCAGCGATTCTGCAATACGCAGGAGATCGGCGAAAACCCCCGCCGCCGTCACCTCCGGACCGGCACCGGGGCCCTGCACCAGCATCGGGTTCTCGCGATAGCGATGCGTGGTGAACTGCACGATGTTGTCGGTGAGGCGCGAATGCGCGAACGGATGGGCGGCCGGCAGCATGGCCAGGCGCACGCTGGCGTGCCCCTTTGCGTCCAGGCTGGCCACGTGGCGCAGCACGCTGCCCTGGGTCTGCGCGCAGGCCACTTCGCGAGCCATGGCGCGGTCGAGCAGGTGCAGGTTCTCCAGTGCCTCTTCGGCGGACATGGCCGCCAGCTCCGGCGGCACCAGGCTTTGCACGTTCACGTCCTCCAGTGACAGGGGCCAGCCGGCTTCTCGCGCCAGGATCACCAGCTTGCGCGCCACGTCGAGGCCGGAGAGATCGTCGCGCGGGTCGGGCTCGGTATAGCCCAGCGCATGGGCTTCGCGGACCAACGCAGAGAACGGCCGGCTGCCATTGTGCCGGTGGCACAGCCACGCCAGGGTGCCCGAGAACATGCCTTCGACGGCAAGCAGCTCGTCGCCGGTATCGAGCAGGTCGCGCAACGTCTGCACGACCGGAAGTCCAGCGCACACGGTGGCCTCATAGCGAAAGCGCGCGCCGCTGACGCAGGCTGCCCGGATCGCCTGCAGGCGCGGAAAGGAACCGCTGCCGGCCAGCTTGTTCGGCGTCACCACGTGCAGGCCCGAGGCCAGCCATTCGGCGTAGCGCGATGCCACGGCATCGCTGGCGCTGCAGTCGATCAGCAGGGCATGCCGGCCGTCCTCGCCACGCAGGTGCGCCGCAAACTCGTCGAGATTGCTGGGGCGCCAGGTTTGCGCGCCGCCGTAGCGGCCGTTGAGTTCGGGGTCGTCGGCATCGAGCCACATGCGACGGCTGGCCGCCACGCCGCAGAGCTTGAGTTCCAGGCCGGCCCGCGCGAGCCGCGGCTGCGCGGCGCGCAGCTGGTCGAGCAGGGCGCTGCCGACACGGCCGGGACCGACCAGGCCCACGGCGAGCACGCGCTGGCGTGCGGTGACCATCGGCAGCGCTGCGGCATGCGGCGGTAGCGACGGCTGTTCTAGCGATGACGATACGGCAAGATTCACGGTGGCCTCCATTCGGGGCCCGTGCTCGCTGGCGGTATCGGAGTGGTGCATCCCGGCCCGCCTCATCGAGGGCGGGGCCGTTTGCGTTAAGGAACTTATTCGCGCACGGAAACCCACCCCGACCTGGTGGTAATAGTGGTCGTGGTGGTGGTCGTGACGAGAGTGATGGCGCCTGCGCACAGCGGCATGCTGCCGGTCTTGACCGGGCAGATAGATATGCAGGCTGGCGAAATAAGCGGCGACATGGGACCGACCTTAGGCCGGATGTTGCAGTGCAGTCAACAGGTACGTTTGAAACTTTTGCGCGATGGACGGCCAAATGGCGCGGGATCTTCCATCTCCTGTAGGAGCGCACCCAGTGCGCGACCGCGGCGCCTCGTCGTTATCGCTCCGTAGGCTTTTCGCGCACTGGGTGCGCTCCTACAGGGGAATCGAGGGGGCGAGGGGCGACAACGCCGCCTCGCCCCAAAATCTCAGTGCGACAGGTCGATGGCGTAGGTGGCCGTGCCGTCGCCGTTGTCCTTGAGCTGGCGGATGTTCTTCAGGCCCACGGATCGTGCGACGTCCTGCTTGCCGGCGGCGCCCTTGAACACCACCTCGCCGCGGGTCTTCAGCGGAGCGAAGTGCCACGAGGCGGCAGGTAGCGCCTTTGCGCCGATGGTCTTTTCGCGTTGCAGCCACTTGGCGAGGATTTCGCGCGCGCCGTCGGGTGCGGCCAGCACGATGTTCTTGCCGTCCAGGCCCGGGAAGTTGCCGCCGCCGCTGGCGCGGTAGTTGTTGGTCGCCACTACGAACTGCTGCTGCGGCGTCACCGCCTTGCCCTTGTAGGTGAGCTTGGTGATGCGCTCGCCGGCTGGCTTGGACACGTCGATCACATAGGCCAGGTCGCCCTGGATCTGGTCGAAGTTGTAGCCAGGCATGCGCGTGTTGATCAGCTCCTGCTCGCCTTCCTTCGACGGGTCGATCTGGTTGAAGCGTTCGGCCGACTTTTCCAGCCATGCCTTGAGGCCGGCGCCGTCGACCTGCACGATCGAGAGCGTGTTGGGATAGAAGTACAGGTCCGCAGCACTGCGCAGGGTGAGAGCACCGGGTTCGACGTCGGTGTAGTCATCCGGACCGCCGAAGCCGGTGCGGAACGCCGCTGCCGACGACAGCACCGGCAACTTGGCCAGTTCCGGTCGCAGCTTCGGCAATTCGCTCTGCACGTAATCGCGCATGGCCGCATTGATGGGCGCAAGCGCCGTCATGTTGCCTTCGTCGGCGAAGTAGCTGCTCATGTGCACGCGGGTCTCGCCGATGGGCGTGTTCACGTACTGCACGGCAGCTTCGTGCGCCTGCTGTACCAGCGGCGCGATAGCGGGATCGGCTGGCACGCACTCGTTCTTCTTCGGACAGATCGGGCGCACTTCGCTGTGCGTCTGGCTGGCGTCGATCACCCAGCGGCCGTCCTTGCGCTGCAGCGCGAGGTCGATCACGCCCAGGTCCTTGCCGAAGAAGCCGCCCATCACGGCCGGCTTGCCGCGCACGAAGCCGCGGTCGGCATCGACGTCCTTCATGCCCTTGTAGTGCGGGCCGGGGAATTCGGTATGCGAGTGGCCCATCAGCACCACATCGACGCCGGGAACGCCAGCGACGTACCAGCCGCCGTTCTCCATGTCCGGCGTGTAGGGGGCGGTATTGAGGCCGCCGTGCAGCACGGCGACGACCAGGTCGGGATGCTGCGCCTGCAGCTCCGGCAGGTACTTCTGGGTGGCCTCGACCACCCCGGTGACGGTCACCTTGCCGGCGAGGTTCTGCTTGTCCCATTCCAGGATCGGCGGCGGCGTCAGGCCGATGATGCCCACCTTCAGCGGCACCTTGCGCTGGCTGCCGTCCGGGGCGGTGACGGTGATGTCCTTCTCGACCACCGTCCACGGCTTGAAGATCGGGGCGCCGTCGCGGGCGCTGAACACGTTGGACAGCACCAGCGGGAAATGCGGGCCGGCGCAGCGCTCGCTGCGACCGCCGTCGACGTTCATCGGCGTGCCGGTGACCTGCGAGAGGAAGCCCAGGCCGTAGTTGAACTCGTGGTTGCCGGCGGTACCGCCGTCGTAGCCCATGGCGTCCATGGCGCGGTAGATGCCCAGCTCCTCGTTGCAACCCACCGGCTTCACCTGGGCCTGGTAGTCAGCCAGCACGCTGCCCTGGATGGTGTCGCCGCTGTCGAACAGGAAGCTGTTCGGGTACTGCGCGCGGGCGCGGCGGATCAGCGTGGCAGTGCGCTCGTAGCCCACCGTGGCGTCCTCGCGCTGCTTGTAATAGTCGTAGCTCAGCACGTTGGAGTGGACGTCCGTGGTTTCCAGGATCGCCACCTGGGCGTGACTGCCATCCGGCAGGCCTGCGGCCGGCTTGGACGACTGGCTGGCGCAGCCGGCGAGGGCGGCGGCGCAGAGCAGGGCGATGGGGCGCAAGCGGAGGGGCATGAGGGGACCTGTTCCTGTCGGGGACTGCGAAACCTACCAGATCGGGCGGGCCGGGAGCGGCGAAACAGTCGCTGAACCGCTTCGTGGCGCCATTCTGCCGTTGCCGGCCGTTGTGCATGTGACGGTTCGGAGACCGTAGAATTGCGGCCGAATGACAGTCAGGCCGAACAGGGGGCCGAAACCATATGCCGCAATCATCGCTACGCTTCCTGCGGAAGAGTGGGCTCTGGCTGTTTGCCGCCTGCTTTTTCGTGTTCTGCGTCAGCATGACGGCCCTGCGCGAGCCGGCGTTGCTGCAGCAGGCCTTTGTGATCGCCCTGATGGTGTGCGCGTTCGGCATTCTGCTGTTTGCCTTCGCGCGCCCGGCCACGGCGCTGGTGGTGAGCGGCGGCCTGTTCCTGGCGCTGAACTTCCTGTCCGTGCTCAAGCTGCGCTACCTGGACTCGCCGCTGATGCCGGCGGACTTCATCTACTACGCCCGCAGCAGCCTGCTGGAGACGCTGGGCCATTACCCGCATCTGTGGATGCTGACGCTGGCCGTGGGCGTGTTGACGCCGCTGGCCCTGTGGGCGGTGTGGCGCTTCGACCGTCGCCTGCTCACGCATCTCAGCCGGAGCCGTGCGCTTTTCACGCGCGTTGGCGGCGTGGCGCTGTGGGCGTTGGCGTTCTGGGTGTGCCTGTTGCCGAACGGCCCGTTTGCGGAGGTACATGCGAAGAACGTGTGGGAGAAGCTCTCCGACGACGCGCAGATCACCAATTTCTTCGTCAACTTCAGCGACTCCGACGTCCGCATGCCCGACATGTCGGACGACGCCCAGGCCGAGCAGGACTGGGGTGCCACGGCCGCAGGCTTCCCGGCCGCTACCCCGCATACGCCGGAGAACTATCCGGACATCGTGCAGGTGTTGGAGGAAAGCACCTTCAATCCGTCCAACTTCACCCAGTGCAACATCCCCGAGTGCCGCGTGGGCCTGTTCAAGGCCGACGCGCGTACCCGCGCCACCGGCCCGCTGCGCGTGCACACCTTCGGCGGCGGCACCTGGGTGAGCGAGTTCGCCACGCTCACCGGGATGCCGCAGGACATCTTCGGGCCGGGCGGCATGTATGCGCCCTACGTGCTGGCGCCGCACGTGCAGGACAGCCTGCCGCGCCAGCTGCAGCGCCTGGGTTACCTCACCATCGCGATCTATCCGACCAACGGCAGCTTCCTCAACGGCCGCAACGCGTACACCGCCTATGGTTTCGACCAGTTCTACGATGCCGGCCAGCTGGGCCTGGAGGAGTGGGAGGAAACGGACACGCAGATGTTCACTGCGGCCAAGCGCATGTACGACAAGGTGAAGAAGCCGGGGCAGCCCGTCTTCATCATGATCCTTACGCTGGCCCAGCATGGTCCGCACGACACCGATCCGATCTCTTCGCTGCCCGCGCCGTTCAACAAGGCGCCGCTCAAGGGCCTGCCCGCGCGCGAGTCGGTGAACTTCAATACCTACCTGTCGAACCTGCGCAACTCCGACGTGGCGATGCGCGGCCTCGAGCACGACTTCCTCGATCGGGCGCAGCCGACGGTGATCGTGCACTTTGGTGACCACCAGCCGTCCTTCAGCGGACTGATCCGCGAGATGCCGCGCACCTGGCCGGACGATATTGCCGGCTACAAGGACTACCTCACCTATTACATGATCAAGAGCAACTTCCAGGGAACGCAGCTGCCACGTTATCCGTTGCTCGACATCGCGTTGCTGCCGAGCATGGTGTTGCAGGCGGCGGACCTGCCGACGGATCCATATTTCTCGGCGGCAATCTCGCTGCGTACGCGGTGCAACGGGTTGTATACGGATTGCGCGCAGCCGGGATTGGTGAAGTCGTATCACGCGTGGATCTTTGACCGGTTGCACGTGTATCAGTAATCGCGCGGTGCGCTTCCCTTTCTTTTGCGGGAGCGCGCCTTGCGCCCGATGGGGCCTTCCGATGCGCCCATGGCTGTGCCAGCTGTTACTCCCTCTCCCTCCGGGAGAGGGTTGGGGAGAGGGTGCGGTTTTCGCCCCAGGCCCCCCCACTGTAAGCAGGTAACCCGAGCCTCGGCCTCTGGCTGGTGTGCCGCCGCCAGGGTGCCGCTTACGCAGCGGGCGTTTCGATCTCCTGCCGGAGCTCGAGTCACTTTTCTTTTGCTGGTCCAAAAGAAAAGTAACCCAAAGAAAACGACCTCAAGAGCTGGCAGCGGTATGCAAGGAAAAGCCCTAGAGATTCCGGAGTCCTGATTGCGACAGCCTCCGCCGATAACGAGCGGCTACACCGCCACGCGCCGTAGCCCTGAGGACTTAAAACCGCGCCCGCTTCGCTCCCTCTCCCCTGCGGGGAGAGGGCTGGGGTGAGGGGACAATCTTGCGGAAAAGTGAGGACAAGCCGGCCACCCGCTTTAAGCCCTCTTCGCCATGGCGCGTGGCGGTGTAGCCGCAGCCCGTGAGGTAGAACGTCCCTAATTCGGCTTGCCGCTGTCCGCCGACGCTCCTATCCCCATATCGCTCAGAGCTCGTTAGGCCATTTTCTTTGGGTTACTTTTCTTTTGGGCCAGCAAAAGAAAAGTGACTCGGCGGCTGGCAGGGCGTCGAAACGCCCGCCGCGTAGGCGGCACGCTGGCGGCAGCGGGGCTACCGAAGGCCAAGCCCTCGACTTCCCAAGAGCGATAGCCATGAAGATTGAGGCGAAAGGCCTCGCGCACAGGGTGCGCTCCTACAATGGAGGGAGGCGCGGGAGATCAGGCCTCGTAGCGCACGCCGTTGATCCACGTCTCATGCACCACCAACGCGTCATCGAGCACCGCGAAGTCCGCCCGCTGCCCGGCCACGAGACGACCATGTGTGCGATCCAGTCCGATCCATGCTGCCGGATACGAACTCGCCATGCGCGACGCTTCCGCCAACGGCAGGCCGACCATGTGCACCAGGTTGCGCACGCCCGTCGCCATGTCCAACGCAGAACCGGCGAGCACGCCTGCATCGCTCTGGCAGATGCCGTCACGCGCAACGATGGTCTGGCCGTTGAGGACGTATTCCGCGCTGTCGGCGCCCACCGGTGGCATCGCGTCGGTGACCAGCACGCTCTTGCCGCGCGCCTTGGCGGCGATGGCGATGCGCAGCGCAGCCGGATGCACGTGATGGCCGTCGACGATGAGTCCGCACCAGCTGTGCGGATCATCCAGCGCGGCGCCGACCACGCCCGGTTCGCGGGTGCCCAGCGGGGTCATCGCGTTGTAGAGATGGGTGAAGCCGCACACGCCCGCATCAAGCGCGGCACGCGTGGTGGCGTAGTTCGCAGCGGTGTGGCCGGCTACCACCAGCACGCCGGCTTCGCTGAGCTGGCGGATGGTGTCGAGTGGTACTTCTTCCACGGCGAGCGTGAGCATTACCACGCCGCGACGGTTGCGCGTGATGGCGGCGATGTCGTCCGCATCCGGCAGGCGGAACAGGCTGGCGTCGTGGATGCCCTTGCGGCCGGCGGCAAGGAACGGGCCTTCCAGGTGGATGCCGAGCACGCCGGGTACGCGCTGTTCGATGGCGGCATCGACAGCGTCCAGCGCCTGGCGCATCACGTCGGCGGTATCGGTGATCAGCGTGGGCAGGAAGCCGGTGGTGCCGAACTTGCGGTGGGCGGCGCCGATGGTGGCGAGTGCCTCGACCGTGGGTTCGGCGTTGAACAGCACGCCGCCGCCGCCGTTGACCTGCACATCGATGAACCCTGGCAGCAGCAGTCGACCCTTGAGGTCATGCTGCGTGGCCGCTGCGGCGCGCGCGTCGTCCGCGCGCACGATGGCGTCGATATGCGCGCCGCGCACCAGCACCGCGAAGCCATCCTGCGGGCCGTGATCGGTGAGCACGCGTCCGTTGACGAGGGCGGTGGGCTGGTCGGTCATCACATCGTCTCCGTCACCTTGCGCAGATGCGGCGGCACGTCCGGATCGTAGCCGCGCGCCAGCGAGAGCGCGCTCGCGGCGCGATAGAAACTCTGCACGGCGAGCAGCGGCGTCACCACGGGCGAGATGCCTTCGGGCAACGGCAGTTTGTCGGGATCGTGATTGCCGGGCGCGGCCACGAACACGCGGGCGCCGCGGGCGCGGAACTCGCGTGCCACCGCCATGGTGTTGTCGAGCGTGCCGTCATCCTGGGCGAAGAACAGCACCGGGAAGCCTTCGCCTACCAGCGCCATAGGGCCGTGCTTCACTTCCGCAGCGCTGAAGGCCTCTGCATGCAGGCCGCAGGTTTCCTTGAGCTTGAGCGCTGCTTCCAGCGCGGCGCCGAATCCGTAGCCGCGGCCCACCACGAACAGGTTGTGCGTGTCGCGCAGGCCTTCGACCATCGCGTTCCAGTTGCAGTCCCAGCCCTGGCGCAGGTCGTCGGGCAGGCGCGCGACGATGGCGTGCAGTTCCGCGTCATCGCTCCAGTGCGCGGTGAGCTGCAGGATCGCAGCCAGCGTGGCGAGGTAGCTCTTGGTGGCGGCGACGCTCAGCTCCGGGCCCGCGCGCAGCGGCACGAAGGTGTCGGCCATCTGCGCCAGCGGCGAATCTTCCACGTTGACCAGCGCCACCACGTGAGCGCCCGCATCCTTCGCGGCCTGCGCGCTGCGCAGCAGGTCGGGGCTCTTGCCCGACTGCGAGATGGCGACGAACAGCGCGCCGTCCAGACTCAGGTCGGCGTCGTAGATGGAGGAGATGGATGGCGACGCGGATGCAGTGATCAGGCCCAGTCGCGTCTCGAACACATACTTTGCATAGGCCGCGGCGTGGTCGGAGCTGCCGCGTGCACAGGTGACGATGAAGCGCGGCGGATGGGCCCGCAGGTGTTCGCCAAGGGCCTTCAGGATCGACGCGTTCTCGCGCAACTGGCGCTCGACCACGGCGGCCGTCTCGTGGGCCTCGCGGTACATCAGGGTGGAGCTGGCTTCCTTCATCGTCATCTCAATGGCATGCGTGTGGGCGCACACCGCAGGGGGTCAGCCCTTGCGTGGCGTGGGAGTTTGCGGTGGCGCGGTGGAGCCGCGCACGACCAGTTCGGGAACAAAGCACTCGGCGTGCGGCACCTCCACCTCGGCACCCGCGCTCCCCTGCAGTTCGGCCATCAGCTGCAGGGCGGCATGGCGGCCGATGTCGCTGGTGGACTGGCGCGCGGTGGTGAGCGCAGGCCACGCCTGCTTGGAGAACGGGCTGTCCTCGAAGCCGGCGATGGAGAGATTCCACGGCACGTCCAGTCCGCTGGAACGCGCGGCAGCGAGTACGCCGGCCGCGATTTCGTCGTTGCTGCCGAAGATCGCGGTCGGCGGATCCTTCAGCGCGAGCAGCTTGCGGGCGCCGCGGAAGCCGTCGTCGAAGGCATAGCGGCCGGGCAGCACCAGCTTCTTGTCGAGCGGCAGGCCGTAGTCCTTCAATGCATCGGCGTAGCCCTGGTAGCGCTCCGGGCTGGACCGGTGGTGCGGTTCGCCCCACAGGAAGCCGATGCGCTTGTGGCCCATCTGGATCAGGTGCTCGGTGATCGCATACGCGGCGCTGCGGTCGTCCACGTAGACGCAGGGCGCGCCGTCATGGGGATCCTCGCGCGAGGAAATGATGCGCACGAAGCTGATGCCGTTGTCGCTGAGCTTGGCGATCAGCTCCGGCTCTTCCGACATCGGCGGCGCCAGTACGAGGCCGGCGAGGCGATTGCGCTCGACCAGCGAGCACAGCTCGTTGGCGAGATCGGGCGAGGTCGAGTCGCACGGATGGATCAGCAGGCCGTAGCCCCGCTCGCGGCAGGCCGACAGCACGCCGTCCTGCATGCTGATCACGTAATGCGCGTTCGGGTTGTCGTACACAAGGCCGATGGCGTAGGCGTGCGTGCTGCGCAGGCCGCGCGCGGAAGGATTGGGCTGGTAACCCAGTGCCTCGATCGCGCGCTCGACCTTCTCGCGCGTATCGGCGCGTACCGAAGTTTCGCGGTTGATCACGCGCGAGACGGTCTTGAGCGAAACGCCCGAACGCTTGGCGACGTCCTTGATGGTGGGGTTACGCAACGTGGGGACTCCGACAGAACAAGAAGGGGCATCGTAGCCGAGCGTGACAAGGCTCGGCGGGCACAGGGCCCGCCGGAACTCAGTGTGCGCGCTGGCCGACGCTATGGCCCCTCACACCGTAGTAAAGGATGTACAGGTAGCAGGGCACCATGAGCGCCATGAATACCAGTTGGAAGTTGAAATGCTGTTTCAGGTGGACGAACAGCTGCGGCACCAGTGCACCGCCGGCGATGGCCATGATCAGCAGCGCGGATCCGCGCTCGGTGAGGCGGCCCAGGCCATGGATGGCGAGCGGGAAGATCGCCGGCCACATCATGGCGTTGGCAAAGCCCAGCGCGGCGACGAAACCCACCGACACGCCGCCTGTGGTGAAGTACGCACCCAGCGTGAACAGCACGCCCAGCACGGCCGAGACCGCCAGGTAGCTCTGCTGCGAGATGAAGCGCGGGATCAGCACCAGGCCGGCGAGATAACCGGCGAGCATCGCCATCAACGTGTAGGAGGTGAAGTGCTTGGTCTCTTCCAGTGGGAGGCCGAAGCCCTGGCCGTAGGTGCCGATGGCGTCGCCCGCCATCACTTCCACGCCGACATAGAGGAACAGGCACAGCACGCCCAGCCACAGGTGGGGGAAGCTGAAGATGCCGCCCTTGGCGTGGCCGATATCCGATTCGGCATTGGCGCCGGCCGGCTTGATTTCCGGCAGCGGCGAACGCACCACCCAGATCGCCAGCAGCACCAGCAGTGCGGCCATGATCATGTAGGGCATGTGGATCTTGGCGGCGAAGGTGTTGAGCAGCACCTCGCGCGCCTCATCGGTCGGTGCGGCCTTCACCTGCGCATCGAAGCTGTCGATGCCGCTGAGCACCAGCGCGCCGAACACGAACGGAGCGAGTGCGCCGGCCACCTTGTTGCAGATGCCCATGAAAGCGATGCGCTGAGCGGCGCTGTCGATCGGGCCGAGGATGCTGATGTAGGGATTGGAGGCTGTCTGCAGCAGGGCGAGGCCCGCGCCGATCACGAACAGGCCGACCAGTGCCGGGTAGAAGATGCGCATGCTGACGAACTGGCCGAACAGCACGGCACCGATCGCCATCACGAACAGACCCAGGCCCATGCCCTTCTTCATGCCGGTGCGGCGCAAAACGCTCGACGACGGAATGGCGAGGAAGAAGTACGAGAAATAGAAGACCAGCGGCACCAGGAACGCGGACACGTCATCCACGTTGAAGGCGAGCTTCACGAACGTGATCAGCGGCCCGTTGAGCCAGGTGACGAAGCCGAAGATGAAGAACAGCACGCCGATGATGAGCATCGGTACGACACTGGATGATCGCGCCTGGCCGGCGGCAAGCGTAGTGGACGACATGGATCTAGGACTCCCCGCGGATGGCCTCATGACTGGCGGGCTCTAGCGGCCCGACTCCCCCAGGAGCCCTTTATCGAGCTAACTAACAACGTTGTCAAATATTGACGCGTGCGAGTCATGGGGTGGTCATGGCCTGCCCGGCGGTTTTTCAGGCGGGGCAGATGGCGAACGGGTGGCCTGGTAACGCGTGCAGGATCAGCGAATTGCTTAAAAAATCATTTATAACAAGGTGTTGCACTGCACAAGCGGGCTGCCTTGATGCCTGTGCTTCGAGCCTGCCAAGCTGTTGTATGGCTTGGGAAACTTCGAATGACAACGTTATCATAAAACGTCGGCCAGGTGGCGAAATGGGGCGTCTCGGGGATAGTCATGGGCCGGCTGACCCGCCCAGCATGCGCGCCTTGGTCGCCGGAGGGAAGCCGCCGACGCGTGCCGGCTCAGTCCAGCGTACCTGCCCCGAGCCGGTGGTCCTCCCGATGGGTCGCCGCCACTTCGAGCGCCAAGGCCAGCCCGCGCACCACGTCTTCGGCCGCCATGCTCGGCGTGTTGGGAAAGCGTGCCGCCTGGGCGGGCAGATACGGAATATGGATGAAGCCGGCGCGCGCGCCCGGGCGCCTCGCCGCCAGGTGCAGCATCAAGTAGGCGACGTGGTTGCAGACATAAGTCCCCGCGGTATTGGAGATCTCGGCGGGCAGGTCGTGGGCTTGCAGGGCGCCGAGCATGGCCTTGATCGGCAGCGTGCTGAAATAGGCGGCGGGGCCATCGGCCACGACGGGCTCGTCGATGGGCTGGGCGCCTTCGTTGTCGGGCAGCCGCGCATCCTGGACGTTGATCGCCACCCGCTCGATCGACAGCCGGCTGCGTCCGCCGGCCTGTCCGACGCCGAGCAGGAGGCTGGGCTGGATCCCCTGCACCGCCTGTTCCAGCTCCCGTTGCGACGCTTCGAACACGGTTGGCAGCAGGCGCGCCACCACGCGATGCCCTGCGATCTCGCGGTCGTGCAGCTGGCGGACGGCCTCCCACGAGGGGTTGATCGTCTCGTCGCCAAACGGGGTGAAGCCGGTCAGCAGGATGCGGGGATGCTTGCTCATCGAAGGGTACTCAACGGAACACCAGCAGCCACATCATGATGAAGGTGGCGATGAAGATGGCGATCGCGCTCCAGCACTGCGCGCGGATCACCCCGTACGGGCTGCGCAGCTCCAGCAGTGCAGCCGGCACCAGGTTGTAGTCGGCCGCCATCGGCGTCAGCAGGGTGCCGCAATAGCCGCACAGCATGCCCATGGCGCCGAGGATCGCCGGGTTTGCACCGTACTGGTGGATCAGCAGGGGCAGGCCGATGCCAGCCATCATCACCGGGAACGCGGCGAACGCGTTGCCCATGATCACGGTGAACAACACCATGCCCAGCGCGAACACCAGCAGGCAGGCGAAAGCGCTGCCTTCGGGCAGGATCGCATTGGCGAGTGCGGCGATGGCGGCGCCCACGCCACTCTGGGTGAACACCTCGCCGAGCGCGGCCAGCAGCAGCGGCAGCAGCGCGGCCCAGCCGATCGCATCGAGCAGGCGCCGGCCTTCCGACAGTCCCTGGTGCAGCGGCGCACGCGCCACGCGTGCGGCGGCGAGCAGGGCGATGACGCAGGCGAGGGCGAGACCCGTCAAGGTCATCTGTGGTGTAGCGAACAATGCGTACCCGGCGATCGACAGATGGGCGCCGAACAGTGCGACCAGCAGCGTCACCAGTGGTATCAGCAGCGCCGGCACGAACAGCTTGTGGCCCAGGCGCAGCGCCGAGGCGAGCCGCTGTTCTGTGCTGGCAGTCTCGGCATGTGCATGCCGCTTGAGTCGCGGTGCGAGCAGGGCGAGCGCGATCACCATCGCGCCGGCTGCCTGGGCTGGCAGCGGATGACCGGCCTTCTGCTGGGCAAGCACGTAGTCGCCACCCGCAAACAACAGGCCAAGCAACAACCAGAATGCCGCGCGGCTGCCGTGTCCGTCGCGCAGGTTGCGCCATGACACGTAGATGAGGAAAAGGGCGATCAGCCAGTAGGCGTATTCGATGCGCAGCATGCTCAGCCGCCCTGTTCGCCGTGCAATTGCAATGCGCGTCGTTGCAGGCGGCGCTGGTAGAGCCAGATGCGCACCGACTGGATGATGAAGGCGACGATGGCGGTCGGCAGAGCCCACAGTGCGATCGACAGCGGCGTCAGGTCAATCCCGTGTTGCGTGTAGAAACCCTGGATCAGCAGCACCGCGCCGAGGGCGATGAATACATCCTCGCCGAAGAAGCGGCCCACATTGTCCGTGGCAGCGGCGACGGCGCGCAGCTCGTCGCGATCATCGTCACTGAGCGTCGGCAGGATTTTTTCCGCGGCAGCTTCGCTCATGGGAGCCAGCAGCGGCCGCACGGTCTGCGCGTGTCCGGCCACGCCCATCAGGCCCAGCATCGAGAGCACTTCGCGTACCAGCAGGTAGCCGATCAGCAATCGTGCCAGGGTCATGGTCCGCAGTCGCGCCATCCATTGCTGGGCGTGCTCACGCAATCCCGCACGTTCCAGCAGGCCAATCGCAGGCAACGTAAGCACGAACATCAGCAGCATGCGCGAGGAAACAAAGCTCTTGCCCAGCAGGGCGAGCAGGTCGGGCACATGCAGTCCGGCCAGCAGGCCGCTGGCCAGGGCCGCGCATACCACCACCGGCACCGCGTTGAAGCGCAGGGCGAAGCCGATCACGATCACCGCTACGCCCAGCAACGGCCAGTAATTCATGCGCGCTCATCCATGGCGTGAGGCGCGCGGATGGCAATGTCTGCGCCTTCCAGCGACGCCCGGAGCAGGCGGGCAAACGCTACGGCATGCGCGCCGTCGCCGTGCACGCACAAGGTGTCGGCCTGCAGCTCGACGATGTCGCCGTCGACCGCGCGCACGCGGCCCTCGCGCACCATCGCCATGGCCTGCGCGATGGCTTCATCGCTTTCGGTGATGACGGCGTCGGCTTCGCGACGTGGCTGCAGCGAGCTATCGGATCGATAGCGTCGATCGGCGAAGGCTTCCGCGGCCACGGGCAGGCCGGCTGCGCGACCGGCTGCCACGAGCTCGGAATGGGCCAGGCCGAACAGGCAGAGCGTGGGATCGAAATCGCGCACCGCCTGCGCAATCGCATCCGCCAGACGGCGGTCGCGCGCCGCCATGTTGTAGAGCGCGCCATGCGGCTTCACGTGGCGCAGGCGGGACCCGGCGGCGTGGGCGAAGCCGTGCAGCGCGCCGATCTGGTACAGCGTCATGGCGTGGGCTTCGGCAGGCGTGACCGCGATTTCGCGACGGCCGAAACCCTGCAGATCCGGCAGCGAGACATGGGCACCGATGGCGACGCCGTGTTCCACCGCGAGTGCGACCGTGCGGCGCATGATGTCCGGGTCCCCCGCGTGGAAGCCGCAGGCGATGTTCGCCGAGCTGACCACGGCCAGCAGGGCGGCATCGTCGCCCATGCGCCAGGCACCGAACGACTCGCCCAGGTCGCTGTTGATGTCGATGGTCTTGCGGATGGCGGCAGTCATGCGGATTCCAGGCGTTGGGCGATGCGCAGTAGCAGTCGCTGCAACCGCTCCTGGCGTTGTGCCAGCCGTTGCAGCGACTCGTCCAGTGAGGTCTCGCGGAAGCATACGGCATCGCCCGGGCGGCGCTGCGCCAGGCGTGGCAGGTCGACTGCCGCGAGCTGGCCGATGCGCGGATAACCGCCGGTGACGGGTGCCTCGGCCTGCAGCACGATCGGCTGGCCCGAGGGAGGCAGCTGCATGGTGCCCGGCAGGGTGGCTTCGGAAATCAGCTCCAGCGGTTCGCGCAGGGCAAGGCGATGGCTATCGAGACGGCTGGCCGTGCGGTTGCTGTCCTTGCTGATGGTGAACGTGGCCTCAAACAGCTGGCGCTGGGATGCCGCATCGAGCTGGTCATAGTGGTGTCCGCGCAGCAGGGCGAGCGGCCTTGGCATGGCATCGAACCAGGGGCGCGGATCGATGCTCCAGCGCAGCGCCCGCGGCATGTCGATCGAACGCTGCGAAGGCCATGGCTCGTGTTCGCCGATGGTGAGCACGTCACCTTCCTGCAGCGCGCGACCACCGAATGCACCCATGCGCGCATGCAGGTCGGTGCTGCGACTGCCCAGCACGACGGGCGATGTGAAACCACCGCGCACGGCGAGATAGCCGCGACAACCCTGGCGCATGCCGCCAAGTCGCAACACGCTGCCGGCAGGCAGAAGACAGCAGGTCCAACCCGGCAATGCGTGCTGGTCGGCGTGCGCGTCCGTGCTGGCACCCGTCATTGCAATCACCGCCGGTTGGGCGAAGCGCAGCGTCGGACCCATCAGGGTGAATTCGAGTGCGGCTTCATCACCGCTATTGCCTACCAGTGCATTGGCCAGCCGCCAGGCGGGCCCATCGATCGCGCCGGCACGTCCCACGCCGAGCGCCGCATATTCGCGGCGACCGCCATCCTGCACGCTGCTCAGCAGTCCGGGCTTGAGGACGGTGACGCTCATCGTTGGCCCGTGATGGCGAGTTGCTCGTACTCGCGCTGCTCGATGGCGCGAAAGCGCACGCGATCGCCGGGTTGCAGCAGGGAAGGCGATGCATCCCGCAAGGCGAACAGGGAGAGTGGCGTGCGGCCGATCAACTGCCAGCCGCCCGGCAGCGTCTGCGGATAGATGCCGGTCTGGAGGCCGCCGATGGCCACGCTGCCCGCGGCGACGCTGAGTCGCGGATCGGCACGGCGCGGCATGGCGAGCATCGGATCGAGCCCCAGCAGATAGGGAAACCCGGGCGCAAAGCCGAGCATCGCGACGCGATAAGTGCCTGCGCCATGTCGTGCGATAGCTTCGTGCTCCGACATGCCGGCATGTCGGGCGACATCGGCAAGATCGGGCCCGAATTCACCGCCATAGAGAACAGGGACGATAACCTCGCGCCCGATGTCGTTCGATTCGGAGGTGTCGTCGAGCAGCGTGCGCACGGCGTCGTGCAATTGCCGATGAGGAGAACTGCCGCTCCATTGCGCCGGATCGAAGCGCAGCAACAGGCTCGCATACGCCGGTACGCATTCGATGTCGGGCCATCGCGCCTGCACTTGTCGCCGTGCCGCGTGCACGCGCGCATTGGTCGCCGGATCGATCGTTTCACCGAAGCGCAGCAGCAGTGCGTCTTCGGCCAATGCTTCCCAGGTGATGTCGCTGTTCAATGCAGCGCCCTGGCATCGGGAATCGAGTCGATGGCGGGGGCCGGTGATCGGGCGGACTTTCGCATGCGGAAGATGCATTCATCGGACATGTCGTCACTGTAGAAGCGCGCCCGCTATGCGGAAAGTCCGTGTGTGGCCGGGCGGGGTGTCGCGCCGACAGGCGCCGTGATGTCCACACGACATGAGGGTCTAGCAACGTTGTCAATTCGGGGGCGTCATATGCCCCGAGGAACCCGGCCGAATGGCCGTCCGTGACCTTCGGCACGGCTAGAAATGGCTCCTCCCGTCGTCGGGGAGTCCGCCGGCGATGGCGCGGCGCAGGACGCCCTGTTCAATGCTTGGGTTCAGCATATCCATATGATTTTAATAAATTAAAAGTTCTTGCTGGCGCCCTCTTATAACCCCGGGGTTATACGGCTTGCTGCGGGGCAGCAGCCCACTTTCTTGTCCGATTGCATCCGATTGTTGACAACGTTGTCAGTCGTTACCAGACTCCGGCCAAAATCGGGTCGCGTTTCACAACAACGTGACGAAGGGATGACGAGGGGATCGCAGTGGGCGAAGGGGTTAGCCGCAGCACGGGCGGATTTTCGGCGGATGGCATGTTTCTCGCGGCCGACGTCGGCGGTACGCACGCGCGCATTGGTCTGGTCAGCCAGGAGCCGGACGGCATTCGCCCGGTCACGGTGCTGCAGTACCACCGCTACGCGTGCGCGGACTGGCCGAGCCTCACTGCCGTACTCAAGGACTTCGTCAGCCAGCTTGATCGCAGCGTGCACGTGGATGCCTGCGCGGTGGCCAGCGCCGGCTATGTGCTGGGCGATGCCATCGTCAACGACAACCTTCCGTGGCCGGTGTCCATCCGCGACATCCGCGACAGCCTGGGTATCAACCAGCTGGCGGTCATCAACGACTTCGAGGCGGTGGCGTATGCCACGCAGTTCCTGAGCCAGGCCGACACCACGCCGGTGATCGACACCGAGGTGCCACACGTGGCCGGCCCGGTGCTGGTCATGGGGCCGGGCACCGGGCTGGGATCGGCCGTGCTGTTGCCGGGCAAGCCTCACGCCACCGTGTTGCCCACCGAAGCCGGTCAGATCGCACTGGCGCCGGGCAATGAGCGCGAGATCGAGATCCTGCGTTACCTGTCGCGCGAACGCACCCACGTGTCGTTCGAGCATGCCCTGTCTGGTCCCGGCCTGATCAACCTGTATCGCGCGCTGTGCGTGATGCGCGATCAGGCCCCCGTGCTTTCCCTGCCCAGCCAGGTGACGCAGGCGGCGCTCGCCCGCAGCGACGCGGCGGCGGTGGAGGCTCTGGATGTGTTCTGCGGTTTGCTGGGCAGTTTCGTGGGCGACCTCGCGTTGCTGTATGGCGCGCGCGGCGGCGTGTTCCTCGCCGGCGGCATCCTGCCGCAGATCCGCGACGTGCTGCTGACGAGCCGCTTCCGCGAACGCTTCTTCAACAAGGGCGTGATGCGCCCTTTCCTGCAGCAAGTTCCCGTACGACTGATGGAACACGGCCAGCTCGGGGTCATCGGCGCGGCCGGCATGTATCTGGACGGCCAGAACGCAAGACCTGGGGAAACCGTAGTACCGCAGTAACGCTTCAGCACTGTTGCATTGAACCGGGCGCAAGCCCAGACAGCCACGCCGCAGCCGGACGACCCACATACATCCGCTGCAGAAACGCCTTCGAGGGGAGGAAACCATGTCACATCGCAAGACTCTGCTAGCAGCAAGCATCATCGCGGGCTTGTGTCTGTCCGGCGCCGTGTTCGCCGCAGACAACGGCCAGGCCGCGCAGTCGCCGTCCACCACCGATCAGGACACCAGCCTGAAGGCGGCGGACAAGAAGGTGAAGGAACTGAGCACCGTCACGGTGACCGGTATCCGCAACAGCCAGGCATTGTCGCTGGACACCAAGCAGGCGGCCGACTCGCACGTTGAAGTGATCTCGGCCGAAGACATCGGCAAGCTGCCGGCCAAGAACGTGGCCGACACGATCGCGCAGATCCCGGGCGTGAACATTTCGGACGCCGCTGGTGCCGAAGGTGGCTTCGACGAAGCCGACCGCGCCAGCCTGCGCGGCAGCGCCCCGTCGCTTACCCTGACCACCGTCAATGGCCATGCCATCGCCTCGGGCGACTGGTTCATCACCGGTGGCGGCGGCAGCCGCTCCGTCAGTTACGCCATGCTTCCGTCGGAAGTGGTCAGCCAGGTGGTGGTGCACAAGACTTCCGAAGCCAACCAGCTCGAAGGTGGTTCGGCCGGCTCGATCGACATCATCACGCGCAAGCCGCTGGAGTTCGACAAGCCGTTCTCGGCCGAAGGCCAGGTGGGCGGCGTGTACTCCGACCTTCCGGGCAGCACCAAGCCGCAGTTCAGCGGCCTGGTCAACTGGAAGAACAACGACAACACCTTCGGCGTGATGGCGCAGGCCTTCTACGAAGATCGCGAGCTGCAGCGCAATGGCCAGGAAATGCTGGGCTATTCGTACATCCCGTCCGGTTCGGCCGCTGCCACGCAGCTGGGCCTGACCGACAAGGGCCATGGCAGCACGGGCGTGTTCTATCCCAACCTGCCGGGTGCCGCGCTGTTCACGCAGGAGCGCAAGCGCAAGGGCGGCCTGGTCGACATCGAGTGGAAGCCGCTCGACAACCTGACCTTCGATTTCAGTGGCTTCTACTCGCACCTCAACGCCACCGACTACAACCGCAACTACATGCTGCGCCTGCGTGATCGTCTGCCGGCCGACACGCTCTCCGGTACCTCGATCAACGACAACATCCTCACCTCGGCCATTCTGGCGCCGCAGGCGGGTGTGTCGCAGGGCATCTACGACATGATCTCGCGTCCTGACGAGAGCGAGTCGAGCCAGTACTACACGATCGATGCGGACTGGAAGACCACCGATCACCTGAGCTTCAAGTTCCAGCTGGGCTGGACCAAGGGCACCGGCAACACCCCGACCCAGGACATCATGGAGATGGACACGGGTTACGGCCAGGGCGCCGCTTACCAGATGAATGGTCTGGGCAAGCCGGTCAACTGGGGCATGACCGGCACCAACAATGCCTACAACCCGGCACAGGTCGGTCTCGACTGGATCTTCGGTGACCAGGGCATCCACGTGGTCGACAAGGAACGCTGGTTCCAGGCCGACGGCGAGTATGACTTCGACGACGCCGGCCCGCTGTCCAACCTGCAGTTCGGCGGGCGCATTGCACGCCACAACCACGACAGCCCGTTCGCCATCAGCCAGGGCCCGAACTGGGCTTCGGCGGTCGACTTCGTCCCGAACTCGTCGCTGTGGCCGGCCTCGACCCAGAACTATCCGAGCGGCTTTGCCGGTGATCTCGGCGTGGGCCAGATGCCCTCGAACATCTGGTACTGGACGCCCGCGCAGCTGAAGGAACTGAACGCGCTCTACGCGAACCGCGCCAGCAGCGGCCCGAACTCGCGCTTCTATCCGAATGACATCTATTCGATGAAGGAAGACAACAAGGCCGCCTACTTCCAGGCCAACTTCGTTGGCGATCGCTGGAGCGGCAACGTGGGTCTGCGTTACGTCTCCACCAACGAGAACATCGGCTACACCTCCGGCTCCATCCAGGAAACCGACCACAGCGGCCAGTACTGCAACTCGCCCTGGTATCCGTGTAATCCAGACGGCACGGGTGGCTGGTACTGGAACTACTACAAGAACCACTACGGCAAGCTGCTGCCCAGCATCAACCTGAAGTACAACCTCAACGAAGACGGCAGCCTGCTGACGCGCTTCGCGGCCTCGCAGACCATGACCCGCCAGGATTACGGCCAGCTGGCTGGCTTCCTGTCGCTGAGTGATCCGCAGGCGGTAGGCGAACTGGGCGGTGGTCTGGGTCCGAACCCGCGCCTGAAGCCGATGATCTCCACCAACTTCGACGCAGCGCTGGAGTGGTACTTCGCTCCGCGTGGCCTGGTATCGGCCAGCGTCTACATGATGGATCTCAACAACTACTACGACTACGGCACGGTCACCCAGACGTACCTCAACAACTACCTCACCTACGGCATCAGCAATCCGTCGCACACGCCGGTGTACAGCCAGTACCTGATCAGCCAGCCGACCAACGTCAACGGCACGCTGAAGGGTGTGGAACTGAACTACGTGCAGCCGATCGGCGAATACTTCGGTACGCAGCTCAGCTACACCTACGCCAATGGCCACACCTCCGGCGGTACCTACCTGTACAACGGTGACGGCACCTACGGCAACAACGTGGCTGCCGGCAACCGTCCGCTGTACGGCACGTCGCGTGACACGGTCAACGCCTCGGCGTTCTTCGAGAACGACCACTGGAACGCACGCATCAACTACACGTACCGCTCGTCGTTCTACGACGGCATGATGCCGGTCCAGGCGGGCACGCTCGGCAACACCATGCCGCTGCTGCCGTACTACCAGGCGGGTGCGGGTTACCTGTCGGCATCCATCGGCTACAAGCTCAACGACCACGTGAGCTTCTCGTTCGATGCAATGAACCTCAACAACCCGACGCTGCGTTACTACGTGTATGGCCACCAGGCCGGTCTGGACTTCGGCAAGGTGCCGGAGGCGTTCTACACGAACGGTCGCCAGTACTACCTGACGGCGAACTTCAAGTTCTAAGTTTCTTCCCGCCAAGGACCTGGCACGATTGCCAGGTCCGCTTTTTCCCGACCCATGGACGACGGGAAAGGGTGACGAAGAAAAGCATCAGGATGCCATCCGCTGCGATGTCGGGACACCGGCATCGCAGTTTTTGTGTCAGCACCCGCAATTTTCGCGCCGGTGTTGCATAGTGCATGACGATTGCGTGGTGGAGGACAGGTCGTGAGCGAACATTCCGAAGCGATACCTGCGCCCAAGGCCATCGAGGAATACCATGCGGAGCCCGGTCGACCCCTGAAGGTGGAAGACCTCATGGGTCGCGATCGCCCGCTGGTGATTCGCGGGCTCGTGCGCGACTGGCCAGTGGTGAAGCTGGCGCTGGAGTCGGACACTGCCTTTGCGCAGGGTATGGCCCAGTGGGACAACGGCAGCGACGTCAGCACGCTGATGGTCGCACCCGAAGCCGAAGGCATCGTCGGTTACACGCCCGACTTGAACGGTTTCAGCTACCAGCACTTCAAGGTGCCGATCACGCTGGGCCTGCAACGGCTCGCGAAATACAGCC
The DNA here is from genome assembly GCF_004296575.1 of Dyella amyloliquefaciens. GTDB lineage: Bacteria > Pseudomonadota > Gammaproteobacteria > Xanthomonadales > Rhodanobacteraceae > Dyella > Dyella amyloliquefaciens. Next base: position 117,197 of record NZ_SAYT01000001.1, read on the forward strand.
GGCGTCCGGATGCACCGGGCCTGGTGATCCAGAGTGCCGTGATCCGCGACTGCCTGCCGGGTTTCCTGGCGGAGCATTCCCTGCCATTCCTGGACGCGAGCGTGGAGCCGCGCCTGTGGATGGGCAACAAGGTCACCACGCCGACGCATTTCGATTCGCAGCACAACATTGCCTGCGTGGTGTGCGGTGTACGCCGTTTCACGCTGTTTCCGCCGGAACAGCTGCCCAATCTCTACGTAGGCCCGCTGGACTACGCGCCGACCGGCGCGGCCATCAGCCTGGCTCGACTGGACCAGCCGGATGATCCCCGTTATCCACGCCTGAAGACCGCGCTGGCGGCCGCACAGGTGGCCGAACTGCATCCAGGCGATGCGATCTACATGCCGCCACTGTGGTGGCACAACGTCGAATCGCTGGAACAGCTCAATGCGCTGGTGAATTACTGGTGGGCCACTCTCGACGTGGAGGGCTATAGCCCCGGCCACGCAAGAGCGGCCCTGTACCACTGCCTGCTTGCCTTCCGCGCCCTGCCGGCTGCCGAGCGCGCCAACTGGGCCAACCTGTTCAACCACTATGTCTTCAGCGACGCGGATGCCGCATCGCATATCCCCGAGCATCGTCGAGGCGTACTGGGTCCGCTCACGCCTGAGACGGTGGAGCTGCTGAAGCAAGGGGCGCGCGCCCAGCTCTGACTCCACGCGTCGATCATCGCAATGCCGTCATGAAGGAACCGCCGGTTCGCCGGCAACCACCGCTATCAGGAAATGCATTCGTGAAAGCCATTGGCCTCCTCTTTTGTCTTGCCATGGTGGGTGTGACCCACGCCGCGACCTTGCCCGTGCTCCCGATGCCGGCACAAGTCAGCGTCGCCAGTGGCAATTTCACCGTAACGGCCGCCACGCCCATCGTGGTGGATGGCCATGACGCCGCGGCGCACCGCACGGCCGACTACCTCGCCGAGCTCACCGCGCGTACGCGGCATCTTTCGCTGAAGGTGGTCAACGGACCGGTGAAGGGGCCGGCCATCGTGTTGCAGCGTGATCCCCATGCGGCGGTGTCCAGCGACGAAGGCTATGTGCTCGACGTGACGCCCCAGGGCATTCGCATCGTTGCGCGTGGCGAGGCTGGCCTGTTCTATGGCGCCGTCACCGCGTGGCAGCTGCTGACGCCGGGCAGCGGCCAGGGCGACGTTCGGGTGGACGCCGTGCATATCCAGGATCAGCCGCGCTTCGCATGGCGCGGCTTCATGCTCGATTCGGTGCGTCATTTCCAGACGACCGGCGAGGTGCGCGCCATGATCGACCAGATGGCGCAGCACAAGCTCAACGTGCTGCATTGGCATCTCACCGATGACCAGGGCTGGCGCATCGAGATCAAGAAGTATCCCGAGCTGACCCGCATCGGCGCATGGCGTACGCCACCCGGGGCCGGTGAGAACGGCGAGCCGCAGCGCTACGGCGGGTTCTACACGCAGGACGAGATCCGCGCCATCGTCGCCTACGCGGCGGATCGGCACATCACGATCGTGCCCGAGGTCGATATGCCGGGCCATGCGCAGGCCGCGGTTGCCTCGTATCCCGCGCTTGGCGTCACCGGCAAGCGCCCGCCCGTGTCGGTGGACTGGGGCGTGCATCCCTATCTCTACAACGTCGACGACTACACCGTGCACTTCCTGCAGGACGTGCTGGACGAGGTGACGGCGTTGTTCCCATCGACCTACATCCACATCGGTGGCGACGAGGCGATCAAGGACCAGTGGGAAGCCTCGCCGTCCGTGCAGGCGCGCATCCGCGAGCTCAAGCTCAAGGACGAGAATGCGCTGCAGAGCTGGCTGATCGAGACGATGGGCAAGTACCTCACGGCGCATGGCCGCCGGCCGATCGGCTGGGACGAGATCCTCGAAGGCGGCGTGCCTCCCAGTGCGACGGTGATGTCGTGGCGCGGCACGCAGGGTGCGATCGATGCCGCCAGGCAGGGACATGACGTAGTGCTTTCGCCGGCGCCGCAGTTGTACCTCGACCAGATGCAGAGCAATCGCGACGACGAGACCACCGGCCGCCTGCCGGTGATGTCGCTGGAGAGCTACTACAACTTCGAGGCCGTGCCGAAGGAGCTGGACGCGGCGCAGGCCAAGCATGTGCTGGGCCTGCAGGCGAACATGTGGAACGAGCACCAGCCCACGATCCATCACGTCGAGCATGCCGTGTTCCCGCGCATGGCGGCCCTGGCGGAAGCTGCGTGGTCGCCGGCGTCGTCGCGCGACTGGCACGGTTTCCTCGATCGCATGCCGGCGCAGCTGGCGCGCTACCGGGCCCAGGATATCGGTTACGCCGACAGCGCCTTTGCGGCCGATATCGATGTGGATCGCAATGCGGCCATCGTCGCCGGTCAGGCGAAGGTGACGCTTGGCAACCAGACGCACTACGGCAACCTGCACTACACCATCGACGGGAGCCAGCCGACGGCCAGCTCGCCGACGTACGTCGGTCCATTCACGGTGAAGCTCCCCACGACGGTGAAGGCGGTGGCGTTTACCAACGACGGCACGCCACTGGCCGGAACGCGTGAGCGCGTGCTCGACACCGAAGCGCTGCGCACGCGCGGTACGGCGGAGATGGACAACTGTGCGGGCAGTGATTTCCGCCTGCGCGTGCAGCCGACCGCCGATGCCACCAGCATGGCGCCCAGCTACGTGATCAACGTGTTCGACAACTGCCGCATGTATCGCGCGGCGAAGCTCGACGGCATCACCCGCATCCGCGTGGACACCGCCCGCCTCCCGCGCAACTACCAGCTGGCGCATGAGGCCAAGCTGGTCGTCTCGCGTCCGGGCAGCACGCCCCAGGGCGAGCTGGTGGTGCGCATGGATGACTGCAAGGGCAAGACCCTGGCCACGCTGCCGTTGCCTGCGGGTGGGCCGATCGCCTTCGCCTTGCAGGGTGCGATGGCGGCGCAGGCCGGCGTGCACGACCTGTGCATGATGTTCACCGGACCCATCACCGGGCCGCTGTACGGCATCGGATCGGCCACGCTGATGCCGGCGACGGCCGCCAAGCCATCCATGTGACCCGGCGCCTCGCATCGGTAGACGCACTGCGCGGCTGCACCGTCGCGCTGATGCTGCTGGTCAACGATGCGGGCGACTGGGGGCACACCTATGCGCCGCTCGAGCATGCGCAGTGGCATGGCTGCACCCTGACCGACCTGGTGTTTCCGTTCTTCCTGTTCGTGGTCGGCGTATCCATTGCGCTGACGATCGGCCCGCGCATCGAACGCGGCGATGATCGCGGCGCGTTGGCACGCGCGGCGATGACGCGTGCGCTACGTATCGTGCTGCTGGGACTGGCGATCCATGTGCTGGGCTGGCTGCTCTATCCGGGGGGACATATGCGTTTCCCCGGCGTGCTGCAGCGGATCGGGTTCTGCTTTGCCGTTGCCGCACTGTTTGCCATCTACACAAGGGCGCGCGTGCAGTGGATCGCCATTGCGGTGATCCTGCCTGGTTACTGGGTGTTGCTGCTGGCCGGCGGCTCGCTCGAGCCCTTCGTCAATATCGCCAGTCGCACGGACTCGGCGATCTTCGGCCGCTTCGTCTACCTGATCGACCCGGCAACGGGCCGGGGGCATGACCCGGAAGGCCTGCTCAGCAGTTTTCCGGCGCTCGCCACCAGCCTGCTCGGGTTGCGCGCGGGCCAATGGCTGCGCGACGGCAGCACGAAATCGCTGCTCGTGGCTGGTGTGCTTGCACTGCTGCTGGGTTATGCGTGGTCGCTGGTGTTGCCCTTCAACAAGAACCTGTGGACGTCCTCGTTCGTGCTGTGGACCGGTGGCTGGGCCATGCTTGTGCTCGCGCTGTTCCACGCGCTGGTGGATCGCCACGGCTGGCCGGCCATGGGTCGCCGCTTCGGCATGAATGCCGTCGTCGCCTACGCAGGATCGGAGCTGATGCAGATCCTGCTGCCTGCATGGGGCATCCAGGACCCGCTCTACCGGCGTGCATTCGCCAGCTGGATCACACCCCTGGCCGGCCCTTACGTGGCATCGCTCGCCTATGGGGTGGCGTTCGTTGCCCTGTGGTGGGCCGTCGTCTACGCCATGGATCGCCGGCAGCTCTACCTCAAGTTGTGATCGGTGCACGGGCGAGGGATACATCCTCGTCGCCCGATTCGTCGGCCATGCAGACGCTGTTGCCGCCGATCTTCTTCGCGCGGTACATCGCGTCATCGGCGGCACGGGTCAGGCTGCGCGATTCGTCGCCGTGTTCCGGGTAGGTGGCCACGCCGATGCTGGCGCAGACCTGTGCCGATCCGACGGTGAGCTGGAACGGTTCGTCGAGTGCGACACGCAGCTTCTCCGCCACGATCAGGCTGTCCGCCGGGTGTTGCAGGCCATTCAGGAGCACGACAAACTCGTCGCCGCCCACGCGGCCCACGACATCGCCTTCGCGCACGGCATGCCGGATGCGCTGCGCGGCTTCGCACAGCAACACGTCGCCGACATGGTGGCCATGGCGATCGTTGACGTCCTTGAACTTGTCCAGGTCGAGGTAGAGCAGGGCAAGGCAGCCGCCAAACCGTCGCGCCTGTTCCAGTGCCGCGTCGAATTGCTGGTAGAACAGGTCGCGGTTGGCGAGATCCGTTAGCGGGTCATGGCGGGCGATGTGGTGCAATCGCGCTTCCGCTTGCTTGCGCTCGACAGCCGCCGCCACCTGCGTGGACACGAACTGCAGCAGCTCCTTGTCCGTCTCGGTGTAGTGCGTGGCGTTGGAGTAGCTTTGCACCACCAGGGCGCCGATGGTGATGCCGCGCGAGGTCAGTGGCGCGCCGAGCCAATGCACGGCATCCGTGCCGATGACCGGCAGCGAGGGATCGGAGGGATGAGTGGGCGTGAACAGCAGCGGCTGGCCGCTGCGGATCAGCTCGGCCGTCAGCGTGCCCGAATCGAGGGGGCGCGGCGCGGGCCGCTCATCGATCTCGTCCACCCAATAGGGAAAGCTCAGTTCGTTGCGCGCATGGTCGTACAGCGCCACGAAGAAGTTGTCCGCCGGCAACAGCTTGCCGATGATGCGATGGATCTGCTCGAACAGCGACGACAGGTTGTCGGTGGCATGCGCGGCCTCGGAAATGGCGTGCAGTGCCGAGGTCATCGATTCGGCCTGCTTGAGTTCCGTGATGTCGCGCGCAACGGCGATGCGCACGCGGTCGGTCTCCGACCAGCGCGCCGACCACATGATGTGAACCACCTTGCCGTCCTTGCGGACATAGCGGTTCTGGAAGTGCGGTTGCGGTTGCCCCTGCATGATCGCGGCCGCCGTGCGCAGGGTCAGGTCGCGATCGTCGGGATGCACCAGCTCGATCATCCTCCGCCCGATGACCTCCTGCGGCGCATATCCGAAGATGCGTTCGTAACTGGCACTGACGAACACATAGCGGCCCTGCTCATCGACCACGCAGATCGCGTCCCACAGGAGGTCCATGATCTTGGTGAGCGAGGAGGGCAGCACGGTCTGCATGTCGTCACCCGGCCCGATGGCGGGTGACAGGACGCGGAGGGACGCGGCACGGTATCGGGCGAGCGGTGCCCGATGAGAGGTGGAGCCAGACGTGGATGCAGTTGGCGGTCATGGCTGGCGCGGCGAAAGGGGCCCGACGTGGGCCCAATATAGGCGCTATGCCGCCACTGCGCACGTGAAAAGCAGGCCACCGGAGTATCCCGGTGGCCATAACGAGGCTTACTGGCCGATGTCGCGCAGGCGCTTGCCGGCCATCAGGTTCCGCTCGATCTGCTCCAGGGTGACGCCCTTGGTTTCCGGCACCAGCCAGAAGGTGAGCACGATGAACACGGCATTGAGGCCGGCGTAGAGCCAGAAGGTGTTGGCGTTGCCAATGCCGTTGAGCAGGCTCAGGAAGCTGATGCCGACCAGGTAGTTGCAGGCCCAGTTGGTGAAGGTGGAGCAGCCGATGCCGAAGTCGCGGCCCTTGAGCGGCTGGATTTCCGAGCACAGCGTCCAGATCAGCGGGCCGGCGGACATCGCAAAGCCGACGATGAACATCAACAGCATCGCCACGGTGAAGATCTGCGTGCCCTGGTCGTGGATGCCGTTGTGCATCATCAGGCCGACCACGGCGAGGCCGACGGCCATCACGGTAAAGCCGGTGTAAAGGATGGGCTTGCGGCCCCAACGGTCAATCAGCGCGATGGCGATGAAGGTGGCAAGCACGTTGGTCAGGCCCACCAGTGCGGTGAACCACATCTGCGCGGCCGTGTCGTAACCCATCACCTTGAAGATGCGCGGCGCGTAGTACATCACCACGTTCATGCCGGTGAACTGCTGCATCAGCTGCAGCAGCACGCCCAGCCACACCGAGCGGCGGAAGTTGCGGTTCTCAAGGAACATGTGCCAGCCGCGCTGCGGCGTCTTGAGCTGTTCGTCGATGTCGGCGACTTCGCTCGACACGACGTCGCTGTCACCGCGCAGGCGCTGCAGCACGTCGATGGCTTCCTGTCGGCGACCGCGCATCAGCAGCCAGCGCGGGCTGTCGGGTAGAAACAGCACGCCCAGCAGGAACAACACGCCCGGAACCGCGATGATGCCGAGCATCCAGCGCCAGGCGCCGCTGTAACTGAAGGCCGTATCGGAAAGAAACGCCACCAGGATGCCGATGGTGATCATCAGCTGGTAGGTGGAAATCATGGCGCCGCGAATGTATTCCGGCGCAACTTCGGCCAGGTACAGCGGCGCCGTGAAGGACGCAATGCCGATGGCAATGCCCAGCACGACGCGAGAGGCGATCAGCGTCTCCGGCGACCATGCCATGCCCGACAGCAGCGAGCCGATGACGAACAGCACGGCACCGAGCACCAGCGAACGCTTGCGCCCGAGATGGCCCGACAGCCAGCTGGCCGCCAGGGCGCCTACGGCGGCGCCCAACGTCATGGAACTCACGATCCACTCGATGGTGTGGTCGCTGACCTTGTATTCGGCCTGGATGAACTGGGTGGCCCCCGAGATCACGCCGACGTCGAGGCCGAACATGAGGCCCGCCAACGCTGCCAATACGCAGACGAAGACGACGGTGGCCTTGGATTGCGTCGAAGATGACGCGATGGCTTGGGCATTCATGGGTAAAGCTCCCCCGCTGGCGAGTGTTGCCTCTGTGGGCATTGGGTGGGCCGCGATCCCTACGCGGCGGCGATGACGTGTGGCGGCGGCCCGGGGAAACGCGGTTCGGGCAATCCACCGATATCCGAATGCACGGCGAACAAGGCGCCCGCATACGGTTGACTGGCGAGCGCGGCGTCGTCCAGACCGTCGCGCGCGCTGGTGATGTAAATCGTCGACAGCCCGGTGCCACCGAAGGCGACACGCGTGGGCTGCGATGCGGCGACGTCGATACAGCGATCCATCTTGCCCTCGCTGGTGTAGCGCACCACGCGGCCCAGTCCCCACTGGGCGTTCCACAGGCCACCATCGCTGTCGACCGACGACCCGTCCGGTTCCCCATGCGGACCGTCGAGTTCGACGAACACGCGAGGCGAACCGATGAGGTCGCCGTAGTCGCAACACTGGATCCTGCGCGTGAGCGAGTCGCAGAAATACATGGTGTCGCCATCAGGGCTGAAGGCGACGCTGTTGCTGATCGCCACGCCCGGCAGCGGCAGGCGCTCCAGCGAGAGATCGTGGTTCAGTCGATAGAACCCGCCGACCGGCTGCTTCGGCCCGCCACCGGGCGGCTCGTGCAGCGTGCCGAACACGAAGCGGCCCTGGCGGTCACATGCACCGTCGTTGAGGCGCGTGGGCAGCTCGGCCTCCACGTCCATGATCGGTGACAGGTGCCCGCTGGCCGGCTGGAAGAACGCCAGTTGCGAGGCCAGTCCGAGCAACAGCCAGCCGTCCGCTTCGCACAATGCGAATGAAGCCAGCCGCTCTGGCATGTCCCACTGGTGCAGTGCGCCGTCATGCGGACGGTAGCGCCACAGCGTGCTGGCGTGGATGTCGGTCCAGTACAGCACCTGGCCACGATCGCACCACAGCACACCCTCGCCCAGCGTGTTGTGCACCTGCATGGCGACGGTGGCGCGCGCGTTCATACCCAGCCACCATCCACGATGAAATCCTGGCCGGTGCACATGCGGCTGTCGTCGGCTGCGAGGAACAGCGCGGCACGCGCGAGATCGTCGGCCATCAGGTAACCGGACAGGCACTGCACACGGGCGATTTCCGCCTCGCCGTCGGCATCCAGCCACAGGCGGCGCTGCTTCTCGGTGATTACCCAGCCGGGCACCAGCGCATTGATGCGGATGCGGTCATGGCCGAGCTCACGCGCAAGTCCGTTCACCAATCCGTGCACCGCGGCCTTGGCCATCGCGTACATCGGGTAACCGGCGTTCTTCTTCATCCAGCCGGTGGAGCCCAGGCAGATTACCGAGCCACCGCCCAGTGCGCGCATGTCCTCGCGCACGGCCTGCGTGGCGAAGTACTGGTGGCGAAGATTGATGGCGATGTTGCGGTCGAACTCTTCGGGCGTCGTCTGGCCGAAGGTGTGGCGCACATCATTGGCGGCATTGTTGACCAGTGCGCCGATGGGACCATGCACCTTGCGCGCCTCGTCGATGGCCGACTGCAGAGAGCTGAGATCCGTGACGTCGCACGTGCTGAACAAGGGGCGATGGCGAGCGTCGCCGAGACTCTCCACCAGGGCTTCCGCACTGGCGCGGTCGATGTCGACGAAAGAGACGCGGCTTCCCTGGCGCGCGAAGTGCTCCACGAACGCGGCGCCGATACCGGTGGCTCCGCCGGTAATGAAGACGTGGCGATCGGCGAGACTGGGATAGGTAGCAAACGCGGACATGCTTACCACTCCGCCACGCTGCCATCGCGATGGCGCCACACCGGATTGCGCCAGCGGTGACCCACGACTGCGCGCTCGGCGACGTAGTCCTCGTTGACCGAAATACCCAGGCCCGGACCTTCGGGAATCGTCACGAAGCCATCCTGGTAGGCGAATACGCTGCGATCGTTGACGTAGTCGAGCAGATCGTTGGAAGCGTTGTAGTGGATACCCAGGCTCTGCTCCTGGATGAAGGCGTTATGGCACACCGCATCCAGCTGCAGGTTCGCGGCCAGTGCGATCGGGCCCAGCGGGCAGTGCAGCGCAATGGCGACGTCGTAGGCTTCGGCCATGGCGGCGATCTTGCGCGTCTCGGTGATGCCGCCCGAATGCGACGGGTCGGGCTGCAGGATATCCACGCCACCCATGCTGAGCACGCGCTTGAAGTCGTAGCGCGAGTACAGGCGCTCGCCCAGCGCGATCGGCGCGGGCGACAGCGCGGCGAGTTCCGGCAGCGCTTCGAGATGGTCGGACAGCACCGGTTCCTCGATGAACATCAGCTTGAACGGCGCCAGCTCGCGCATCAGCACCTTGGCCATCGGCTTGTGCACGCGGCCGTGGAAGTCCAGGCCGATGCCGATGTGCGGTCCCACCGCATCGCGGATCGCCTGCACGTTGGCCAGCACCTGCTCGACCTTGTCGTAGGTATCGACGTACTGCATCTCTTCGGTGGCATTCATCTTCACCGCGGTGAACCCGCGCGCCACGGCTTCCTGCCCGGCACGCGCGGTATCGGCCGGACGATCGCCGCCGATCCACGAATACACGCGGATGCTGTCGCGCACGCGGCCACCCAGCAGTTCATGCACCGGCACGCCCAGGTGCTTGCCCTTGATATCCCACAGCGCCTGGTCGATACCGGCGATCGCGCTCATCAGCACAGGGCCGCCACGATAGAAGCCGGAGCGGTACATCACGTTCCACAGGTCTTCGATGCGGCGCGGATCCTTGCCGATCAGGTAGTCGGACAGTTCCTCCACCGCGGCGGCCACGGTATGCGCGCGGCCTTCAACGATCGGCTCGCCCCAACCGCAGATGCCGGCATCGGTTTCGATGCGCAGGAACAGCCAGCGCGGCGGCACGAGGAAGGTGGAGAGGCGGGTGATCTTCATGCAGCAGTTCCTTTCGAAGCGAGATGTGCCTGCCAGGCACTGGCGAAGGCGCGCGCACGCGCGGCGACGTCGCTGGCCGGTCGGCCGGGAGCGTAGAGCGAGGAGCCGATGCCGAAGCCGCCGGCGCCAGCGGCAAGCCATGGGCCCATGTTGTCCGGTGCAATGCCGCCGACGGGCATCACCGCCGTACCGGCGGGCAGCACGGCACGCCATGCCTTGAGCACGGCAGGGCTGGCCTGTTCGGCCGGGAACAGTTTCAGTGCGTCCGCGCCTGCACCGAGCGCGGCGAAGGCTTCGGTCGGCGTGGCGACGCCAGGCACGCAATAGAGGCCGGCCTGCTTCGCTGCGCGGATCACTTCCACGTCGGCGTGCGGCATCACGATCAGCTTGCCGCCGGCGGCCGCCACTTCGTGGACGCGCGCAGGCGACAGCACGGTGCCGGCGCCGATCAGCGCGCGGTCGCCGAAGGCGTCCACCAGGCGACGGATGCTTTCACAGGGCTCGGGCGAATTGAGCGGAACCTCGAGCACGCGGAAGCCGGCATCGAGCAGGGCATGGCCCACGTCCAGCGACTCTTCGGGGCGCAGCCCGCGCAGGATGGCAATCAGCGGAAACGAAGCAAGCCAGGCGTCCATGGGAATCAGGTCGTTGTGGGGTGGGAAACAAGGGCGGCTTCGCGTGCGATACGCCACAGCCCGCGTGCGGTGGTGTCCTGGGGGGCGGTGCCCAGCGCGAGGCCGAATACTTCGGCAGCGCGCAGGTAGCGGGCGCACAGGGCGTCCTCGCCAACCATCTGCACCATGTCGCCCAGCTTGACCCAGCCGGCGGCGAGGGCCATGCGCAGCTCTTCGCCGATCAGCAGACCCGAGAGGTAATCAGCCACCGAGGACGGGGCGAGCGCACCGTTGAGTACCAGCGTGCGGGCGGAAAACACCCGCGAAAGCATGCCGGCGCCGCCGCTTTCGCGTGCGGCGACCACGCCGCGGTGGAACGCCTGCGGGTCGTCAGCCTGCTCGGACTGCGACGTGCTGAGCGCCGAATCGTCGCGCAGCAGGCCGTACAACTCGCCCGTCATGACGGTGGCGAAACTGGTGACGGCGCCATCGCGCACGCTCACCCACTTGCTGTGGGTGCCGGGCAGCAACAGGCGGCTTTCGCGCGCGGATGCCGGGCTCTGCGCCAGTACGCCGGCGACCTGGGTTTCCTCGCCGCGCATTACGTCCGGACGCGATGCGTCGCGCAGGCCGGGCACGATATGGATGATGTGTCCGCCGGCAACCAGCGGCGTAAGTGCGGCGGCCAGACGGTCCACCGCCACCGGCGTGTCGAGATACGGCACTTCCAGCCAGCCGTTGCGGCTGCCGACCATGCCGCAGGCGATCACCGGCAAGGATGGCCAGCCATCGACCGCCAACGCGAACGCTTTCAGGAAGCCGCCCTCGGGAAGCCGACGTACGCCATGCGGCAGTGTTCGCGACTCGACTACCTGGCCCTGCTCATCGAAGCGGTACGCGCGAAGCCGCGTACTGCCCCAGTCCAGACCGATCAAAGCTGAGGTCACGCGCCGGCCTTCTTTCGTGCGCGCTTGCGGCTGCGCTGCAGGTTGGCCTGCGAATCAACAATCATCGCCTGCATTGCCTTGCGGGCGACCTCCGGCTGTTTGCGCCGGATCGCTTCCAGCACCTTCTGGTGATGCGGCAGCGAATACTTGAAGTTGGTGGCGTTGCGCGCGGACAGGGTAAAGAAGGTGCCGAGCGCGGTTTCCACCACGGAGAACAGCGACTGCAGCAGTTCGTTGCAGGTGGCATGCAGCACCGCGTCGTGGAACTGCAGGTCGGCCTCGGTCCACTCGTCCAGCGTCTGGGCCGCATCCATCGCCTCGTACGCCTTCTCGATGGCGGCCAGTTGCTCCGGAGTGCGCCGGCGCGCAGCAGCGGCTGCGGCGGCCGGCTCGATCACTTCGCGCATCTCCACCAGCTTGTCGACGAAGTCGTCGGTGGGCATGGAGGCACAACGCCAGGCAAGCACGTCGGCGTCGAGCTGGTTCCAATAGCGCTCCTCGAGCACGCGGGCGCCTACGCCCGTGCGCGACTCGATCAGGCCCTTGGCGGACAGCACCTTCAGCGCTTCGCGCAAGGCGGTGCGGCTCACTTCCAGGCTCTCGGCCAAGGTTTCTTCGCGCGGCAGCACTTCGCCTGGCTTGACCTTGCCGCTGACGATGCGCTGCCCGAGTTCGTGCATGACATGCCCGTACAGGCTGCGAACTGCGATCGGCTTCCTCATGAAATCCTCTGGCCCCCGCCCTCTTTGATCGACGCGTCCGCGCGAGTGTCCCTCGTTTCGCGCGGTTTGTCATACAAACTGACTATAAGCACTTTGTCCGCGTCCTGCCAAGGTAGTTCGTGCCGATATTTGGCATCAGGCGGCCAAGGTCTGCCTTGCGCAGATAGGTAATCGATGACGCGTTGCAGAATTCTGACGCGATTTCTGCACAAGCCGTCACCGCCGGGATGGGTCGGCAGCTGCGGCATGGCAGCAGGACGGCGACCGCGAGCGGCCGCCTGGATGCTCCATGTTGCTGCGCACAAAGGAGTTTTTCGGGGCCGGTGGGTGGTTGCACGATAATCATACAATGTGCTTGCATGCCCTCATCCCGCGATACGCAAAGGGGGCAGGGAACATGCAGCGTGCAGGATGGATGGGCTCGATTCTTGGGCTGGCAACACTCTCGATGGCCGCGCATGCCTCGACGGAGGCGAAGCGCGAAACGTTCGGCAACATGCCCGACGGAACGCACGTCGAGGCCGTGGTGCTCGACAACGGTCATGGCATGACGGCGCGCATTCTTGCGCTGGGGGCCAGCCTGCAGTCGCTGACGGTGCCCGACCGCAACGGCAAGGGCGCGAACATCGTGCTTGGCTATGGCTCGCTCGATGGTTACCTGAAAAAGCCGCAGTACTTCGGCGCCACGGTCGGGCGCTACGCCAACCGTATCGCCAAGGGCCACTTCACGCTGGATGGCCATGCGTACACCGTGCCGGTGAACGACGGCGTCAACTCGCTGCATGGCGGTACGCGCGGCTTCGACAAGGAGCTGTGGACCATCGGCGACATCAAGCACGATGCCGACAAGGCCAGCGTCACGCTCAGCTACGTCAGCCCCGATGGCGACATGGGCTATCCGGGCAAGCTCACTGCCACGGTGACCTATACGCTGGACAGCGGCAACCGCCTGTCCATCGATTACGGCGCCACCACCGACAAGACGACCATCGTCAACCTCAGCAACCACGCCTACTGGAACCTGTCGGGCGAAGGCGCGGGCAGCGTGATGGACCAGCGCCTCACCATCGCCGGCGATGCCTATCTCCCGGTCGACGCAGGTTCCATTCCCACCGGCGAAGTGCGCAAGGTGGACGGCACGCCGTTCGATTTCCGCCAGGGCAAGCCGATCGGCCGTGACATCCGCACGAATGACACGCAGCTGCTGAACGGCCGCGGCTACGACCACAACTGGGTGATCAGTCGCACCGAGGCTGCCGCGCCGCGCGTCGTCGCGCGCGTGGAAGATCCGGCTTCGGGTCGCGTGATGACGCTGAAGTCGGCCCAGCCCGGCCTGCAGTTCTATTCCGGCAATTTCCTCGATGGCACGACGGTGGGTACGGGCGGTCATGTTTACCGTCAGGGTGATGCCTTCGCGCTCGAACCGCAGCTCTACCCGGATACGCCGAACCAGCCTTCCTTCGGCTCGGCCAGGCTGGAGCCCGGCCATGCCTATCGCAACCTGATCGTTTACGAGTTCACCACCGCGCCGTCGCACGGCACGCGCTGACCCGACACGTTGTCGCCGCAAGGGCGTCGCGAGGCGCCCCCAGGGGCCGTTTGTCTGGTGAGCGCGCAGGGCACGCCAGTCTTCGACGGCTGGCCCTGCGCATCGGCCGGATCACCTGGTTGCGGCGGCGTCGAGCCGCTGCATCAGTTCGATGCTGCGCGGCGCCGCCAGTCCACCAAAGCGCGCGTCGATGGCTTGCAGCCGGATGCGCGCCTGTTCGCTATCACCGTGGCTCAGCAAGGCATCGACGGCATCCAGTCGTTGGTTGAGGTCTGTGTCGATGTCCGTGCGACATGAGTCCAGTGCAGCAGTGTCGCCAGCAGCATGGCGCTCGAGCGAAGCGAGCGCGCGGTCAAGCGCCGATGGATCGGCCAGTTCGTGCCCGGTCCAGGGGATCGTCCGCGTGTCTATGTCAGTGATGCACCAGTGCCTCAGCGACTGGCGGCTCTCCCGGTCGGCCACCTGGCGCGCCGAATCGGTCGCACCCGTGAGGTAAACCACGCGAGTCGTCATCTGGAACTGATCGAGCAGTTCGCGCGGTGGCAGCGGAAGCTGTTCGCCGAGCATGTCGCTGCCGGCATCGAGCAGCACGCCGTGGAACAGGTCCGCATAGCCAAGCGCGATGCGTAGCGCCACGCGCGAGCCACCGGAAAATCCTCCGATGAACACCCGTCGCGGATTGATGTGATAGCGCGACATCGCATTGCCCGCGGCCAGCAGCGCGAGCGGCTCGCGCCGGTCGAGCACGTCCATGTCATTGCCTGAGCGTGCGGCGGTGACGAGCAGGATGCCGCGTCGCTCCAGCACGGGAATCCAGGTCAGCGGCACCTGTGCTTCATCCCAGGGCGGCACGAACACCAGCAGGGCATAGCCTTCGGCTGGCGCGTGGGTGGGCACGTAGAGCGTGAAGCGTTCCTGCGAGAGATCGAGCGGCTGCTCGCGGATGGTGATGCCGGTCGCGCTCGCCTGTTGGCGTATGCGCTGGGCGTTCAAGGGGCTCAGCAGCCGATGGATCAGCTGCGAGCTGGTGGCGGCATCGGTGTACTGGTCGAAGACCACATCCTGCTGCAGGCCGGTCTTGCTGTCCGGCGCATCGCCGGCGATGGCCACGAAGGAGGCCAGTGCGAGGATGGGCGAGAGCAGCGCACGCCAGGTCATGCCGCGAGGCTAGCATCGAAGAGCTCGCCGAAAGTGTCACAGCAAGTTCTTGCGACGTAGCTATGATGACCGATTCGTCTTTCATCCAAGGGATTGCTGATGTCGTTTCCGTCGCCGCGCACGCTGTTGCTGGCCCTGTTGCCGTTGCTTGGCGCCTGCAGCAGCCAGGCCGATTCGTCCGCCGCGAAGACGGCATCGATCGACGTGCCTGCCATCCAGCGACCGGAGGGCGAGACGCCGCAATGGTGGTTCCGCAACGGCGCGGCTGCGGCGGCGCAGCTGTCCGTGCAGGCCAACACCGGCAAGCAGCGCGCGAAGAACGTGATCGTGTTCCTGGGTGACGGCATGAGCCTTCCCACCATCGCGGCGGCGCATGTGCGCGCCGGCCAGCTGAAGGGCGTGGATGGCGAAAGCTATCGCCTCAGCTTCGAGCGCTTTCCGTTCAGTGCCTTGAGCCGCACCTACGAAACCGATCAGCAGACGCCCGACTCCGCCGGCACCATGACCGCCATCATGAGTGGCGTGAAGACGCGCGCGGGTTTCATCGGCGTATCGCAGGTGCCGCGTCGCCAGGACTGCGCCGCCACGCGCGGCCAGGAGCTGGTCAGCACGCTGGAACTGGCCTCCGCCGCCGGCATGGGCACGGGCGCGATCACCACCACCCGCATCACTCACGCCACGCCCGCGGCCACCTACGGCCATCTGCCGGAGCGCAACTGGGAAGTGGATGCCGACCTCACCGCCGATGCCAGGGCGCAGGGTTGCAAGGATTTCGCCGCACAGCTGATCGACTTTCCTGCTGCCGGTGGCCTCACCGTCGCGATGGGTGGCGGGCGCACCGAGTTCATGCGCGCCGGTGAGGACGATCCGGTCCAGCGCGGCATGGTCGGCCAGCGACTGGACGGGCGCGACCTGATCGCCGAGTGGAAACAGCGGAACCCGGGTGGCGCCTATGTATGGGGCCGCGAGCAACTCGAGGCACTGGACCCGGCGAAGACGCCGCGCCTGCTGGGCCTGTTCAATCCCTCACACCTCAGCTACGAGCATGAGCGCGTCACCGGCAAGCTGGACGAACCCAGCCTCGCCGAGATGACCACGCGCGCCATCGACGTACTGAAGCAGAACCCGAACGGTTTCTTCCTGATGGTGGAAGGTGGCCGCATCGATCATGCGCTGCACGGTGGCAACGCCTACCGCGCACTGGATGAAACCATCGCCATGAGCGAAGCGGTGGAGGCCGCGCTGCAGCACACCGATCCAAACGACACGCTGATCGTGGTCACCGCCGACCACAGCCACACCATGACTTTTGCCGGCTATCCCAAGCGCGGCAATGACATCCTGGGCCTGGTGCAGGGCCATACCGACAGCTACGATGAGGAAGGTGGCGCCGGGCTCGCCCGCGATGCGGGTGGCAAGCCGTACACCACGCTGGGTTTCGCCAACGGCCCGGGCTACACCGGTGCCAGCGACGTGCAGCCGGAAGGCGCCAAGCGCTTCCCCCACAACCCGCACGACTACTCGTACAGCACCAAGGGCCGGCCCGACCTCGCCCAGGTGAAGACCAACGATCCCGACTACATGCAGGAAGCCATCTTGCCTATGAAGGGTGAGACGCACGGCGGCGAGGACGTGGCGATCTTCGCCAACGGACCCGGTGCGGCGGCGTTCCATGGCGAGCTGGAACAGAACGCCATCTTCCACGTGATCGTGCAGCACACGCCGCGCATCCGCGAGGAGCTGTGCAAGCTGGGTAGCTGCAATGCGGCCGGCATGCCGGTGGATCGCCCGACTTACGAGGCGTGGCTGAAGCAGGTGAGTGCGGGCAAGCGCTGAAGCGGAGGGTGAAGTGCCCCGCTACCTTGTGGGAGCGCACCCTGTGCGCGACCGCAGCGCTTGATCACAACTCAGTCGACAGATTCCTACGGGCTCAATCCGCGCCAGCCTGAGGGGCGGCGCGTCGCGCACAGGGTGCGCTCCCACAGAATCTCTTCGACGCTGCCCCGCTGTTGTAGGAGCGCACCCAGTGCGCGATCGCATGGTTACGGTCGCGCCTGGTCATTCGCACGCTCTACATCGCCGCTTTCAAATCGTGCGTAATCCGGAACACTGGATCGCGCACTGGGTGCGCTCCTACAGGGAAGGTTGGGAAGGGCGCATGGGCAGGACGATGCGGCTCTCGCCATACGGCGTATGCAGCGCGCCCTTCGCGTAATCGATGGCCATGCGCATGTAGCCTTCCGAATAACGCGTGGAGACACGCTCACCTTTCGCGTCCGTCTCGAACTCCGTCATGCCGTGCTCGGCCTTCGGAAATACCGCGGTGGTGATGGGCAGCCCGTCGGCCTGCAGCGAAGTCAGCCGGCGCAACGTTTCACCGCTCGGCGCGTCGATGTCCAGGCCACCGAGCATCCACAGCTGCGGCGTATGCAGCTTGCTCAGCACCGCCATCGAGTCGTAGTGCCACGGCGTGTGGAACATGTACGCCTTGCCCTTCTCGCGGATATCCGCATCGCTCATCGGCAGCACGAGGTAGCTGAAGTCGCCGCGCACGTCCTTGTACCAGGGCTCCTTGCTGTACTTGGCGCGTGCGGCATCGAGCTGGTCGAAGCCCTGGGTGAGGCCGCTGGAGAGGATCAGGCCGATGGCGTCGGACAATTCCCAGGCCTTGTCGATCACCGACTGGTCATAGCCTTTGAGCTTCAGCTGGAACGCCACCGCTTCGCGATCCTCCTCCAGCGGCGAGATGGCGAGGCCGTAGCCGATGATCGCGAAGTCGGCTTTGGTGCGCTCCGCCGCCAGCGGTGCCACCCAGCCGCCCTGAGATCCGCCGCGGAAACCCACGCGGACCGCGCGTGCGCCGGCCAATTTGCGGGCCTCGTCCATGGCGGCCACCGCATCGTTCGCCAGCACGCTGTAGTCCTGCGTGTACTCGCCGGCCGAGTCGCCGGTGCCGCGCTTGTCGTAGACGAACGCACCCACGCCCTCGGCGGGCAGCTGGCGCTGCATGGCGTCCCAGATGCGTGCCGAATTGTGTTCCGAGCCATGCACCAGCACCACGATGGGGACCTTGCCCGAACCCGGCGGAAGAATCAGTCGTCCCACCAGTCGCGTGCCGCCCTCGCCGGTGAAGACCGTATCGTGTACTTCCAGTGGAATGCGCCTGGCGGCCATGCCGCCGAAAGTGAGCTCGCCCTTGGCGCAATTACTGAACACCACATCCTTGCCGTCTGGACGGTCGGTCCAGCCGAACGTGCTTTTCCACGCATCGTCGTGATCGCGATGCAGCTGGCCGCTGGCGCCATCGATGCGACGCCAGCGCAGCGTACCCTCGTCGCTGGGGGCGATATCCAGCGACTGGCCATCGGCGAGACGGTAGGCCCCGATGTGGCAGTCAGCGGCGGCAGGGGCGCTGGCGAGCAGGGCGGCAAACAAGAGGGAGAACATGGAATCCGGGTCCTTGCGAAGTGCCATCAAACTAGCAAGCGGGGCGATTCGCGCCATTGGCCGCAAGTCACGCCCCTGCCGGCAGTCATGCCTGATCATGCATGAGCCCGGCGTCAGGCTCACGTAGGTGGATGTCAAGGAATCGACATGCGGCCCGGTCACCATGAACGTTCATGGTGCCGATGCATCACAAGGGAGCAGGGAATGCCCGTGGTTCGTTTAAGCTGGGCCGTCTTCGCGGCTGGTGTGCTGTCCATGGGCAACCTGCAGGCCAACGAGGCGCCGCTGGCGCCGAAGGTGCTGGTGATCGGGCATCGAGGCGCCAGCGCGCTGCGACCGGAGCACACGCTCGCCTCCTATGGCAAGGCGATCGCCGACGGCGCCGACTTCATCGAACCCGACCTGGTGATGACGCGCGATGGCGTACCGGTGGCGCGCCATGAGAACGAGATCAGCGGCACCACCGACGTGGCGCAGCATCCCGAGTTCGCCTCGCGCAAGACCACCAAGACCATCGATGGCCAGCCGGTGAGCGGCTGGTTCACCGAGGATTTCACCCTCGACGAACTCAAGACCCTGCGTGCACGCGAACGCCTGCCGGAGTTTCGCAGCACCGCGTACGACGGGCAGTTCCAGATTCCCACGCTGGACGAGATCATCGATTTCGTCGCCACCGAATCGGCGACGCAGGGCCGCGTGATCGGCATCATTCCCGAGATCAAGCACGGCACCTATTTCCAGAAGGCTGGTTTGCCGATGGAAGACCGTGTGCTCGCCATCCTCGCCGCGCATGCCTATACGCGGACGGCGCCGGTGGAAATCCAGTCGTTCGAGATCGCCAACCTGCGCTATCTGCGTGGCAAGCTCGGCAAGGCGCATCCGAACATCCATCTGCTGCAGTTGCTGGACGGCGTGGACGAGCATCCGTACGACGTGGTCGCTGCCGGCGGCAAGCTGAGCTACGGCGACATGATGACGCCCAAGGGCCTGCGCGATATCGCCGGCTACGCCGACGCGATCGGTCCGAACATCCGCGCCATCATCCCGCTGGCAGCGGATGGCACGCTGGGCAAGCCGACTTCGCTGGTGCATGACGCGCATGCGGTGAAACTCGAGCTGCATCCCTATACGTTCCGCCCCGAAAACCATTTCCAGGCGAAGAATTTCTGGCAGGGCAGCGACCCGAAGACGTTCAACGAAGCCGGTTCGGTGGCCGAGATACGCGCCTATCTCGCCGCGGGCATCGATGCGTTCTTCACCGACGATCCGGCCCTTGGCCGCAAGGCCGTGGACGGGCGCTGACCTCGTTCGGCCCCGCCTTTCGTGCGCGGGGCGTTACCGCGTTTCCCCCTGAAGTGAGTGTCCCATGCGTCGACTGACCTGTCGTTTGCTCGCCAGCGTGCTGGCGTGCGCGGTGGTGCCGGTGGTTTCGGCATCGCCCGTGCTGATGATTTCCATCGATGGCCTGCGTCCCGCCGACGTGCTGCATGCACAGGAGCGGGGCCTGGCGTTGCCGAACCTGCAGGCGTTCCTCAAGCAGGGCAGTTACGCCGAGGCCGTGCGTGGCGTGCTGCCCACGCTGACCTATCCCAGCCATACCACCTTGATCACCGGCGTCACGCCGGAGGTTCACGGCATCGGCGGCAATCTCACCTTCGATCCCACCAACAAGAACCAGCAGGGCTGGGCCTGGTACGCCAGCGACATCAAGGTGCCGACGCTGTGGGATGCGGCGCATGCAGCTGGCCTGCGCACCGCCAACGTGCATTGGCCGGTGAGTGTGGGCGCCACGGTGGACTGGAACCTGCCGCAGATCTGGCGCACCGGCATGGCCGACGATCGCAAGCTGCTGGCCGCGCTCGCCACGCCCGGCCTGCTGCCGTCGCTGGAGCAACAACTGGGACCGTATGCCGACGGCATCGACGAAAGCCTGGCGGGTGACCAGACGCGCACGCGTTTCGCCGTGGCCTTGCTGGAATCGCGCAAGCCCGACTTCATGACGGCGTATCTCACCGCGCTCGATCACGAGCAGCACGCCAGTGGCCCGGATACGCCGGAGGCGCGCGCCGTGCTGCAGCACATCGATGCACTGGTGGGCGATCTGGTGAAGGCGGCGCGCACCGTCCATCCCGATGGCGTGGTGGCGATCGTGTCCGATCATGGATTTCTGCCGGTACAGAACGACGTGAACCTGTATGCGCCTTTCATCCAGGCCGGCCTGATCACGCTCAAGGGCGCCGATGTCGCCGACTGGCAGGCGATGCCGTGGAACGACGGCGGCTCCGCGGCCATCGTGCTGCGCGATCCGGCAAACGCCGGCGTGCACGCCAAGGTGGCGGCGCTGCTCGCGCAGCTGCAGAAGAATCCGGCGTTCGGCATCGAGCGCGTGCTCGATCATGCGGAAGTCGCGAAGGATGGCGGCACGTCGAAGGCGGACTGGTTCGTGCTGTTCAAGCCGGGCTACGAGATGGCCATTCGCCCCGATGCACCGCTGCCGTCGCCCAGCCACTATCGCGGCATGCATGGCTACGATCCATCGCTGGCGCAGATGCGTTCCACCTTCCTTATCGCCGGCAAGGGCGTGCCTGCAGGCGATGACCTGGGCGAGATCGACATGCGCGACATCGCACCGACGATCGCGCACGTGCTCGGTGTCAGTCTGCCGCAAGCGCAGGGCAAGCCACTGCTCCATTGAGCGTAAGTGCTAACGCGAAAACGCGGTTTTTACCGCGTTTTCGCAGATGTTTTAAATATGCGTGTCATCGCGGATACACACGCAAACTTCACGCTTTCCTGATGCCATCCGAGTGGTTCGGACGGCTATTTCCCCTCTGTATACCCATCACTTGATCGTGCGGATTCAGGGTGAATCCGCGCGCGAGGATTCGTCATGCCCAAGCTTTCCCTTCGCAGGACCGCGATCGCGCTGGCAACCCTGGCCGCCCTCCACGCTGGCGTCGCCTTCGCAGACGATGCCGTGCCCGCTGCCGTCGACGGTGCGGCCAGCGTCGACAAGGCCAAGACCATGGACGCGGTGTCGGTGGTGGCCTCCGGCGAAACCCGCCAGGTGCAGAAGATCACCAGCGAGGACATCCAGGCGCTGGCGCCGGGCACCAGCCCACTCAAGGCTCTCGACAAGCTGCCCGGCGTGAACTTCCAGTCGGCCGATCCGTGGGGCGCGTACGAGTGGTCCACGCAGATCACGCTGCACGGCTTCGACCAGAGTCGACTCGGCTTCACGCTGGACAATATCCCGCTCGGCAACATGACCTACGGCACCACCACCGGACTGCAGGTGACGCGTGCGATCAGCAGCGACAACATCAGCACAGTGGAACTGGCGCAGGGCGCCGGTGCACTGGGCACGCCGGCGAACACCAACCTGGGCGGCACCATCCAGTTCTTCTCGGCCGACCCGGACGCGGTGGCCGGCGCGCGAATCAACCAGGTGCTGGGCTCGGATTCCACCACGCGCACCTTCGTGCGCCTGGATACGGGTGACTACCACGGCTTCTCGATGTACGTGTCCTACGATCACGCTTCCACCGACAAGTGGAAGGGCTACGGCGACCAGCGCTCCAACCAGATCAACCTGAAGTCCGTGTACCAGTGGGACGGCGGTAGCGTGAGCCTGTTCTACGACGAGTCGCGCCGCAAGGAATACGACTACATGGACCTTTCCCTCACGAGCCAGAAGGCGCTGGGCTGGAAGTGGGACTACCTGCAGCCGGACTGGAACACGGCGGTGCAGATCGCCAACGCATACAACGGCAAGGGCAGCTATCCCGCTGTGCTGTCGCCGCTGCCGGCCGGCTATGACCTGGTGGATTCCACCTATTACGCGGGTGGCGGCATTCGTCGCGACACGCTGACGGGCCTGAGCGGCACCTTCAACCTGGCCGAACACACCACGCTCAACCTCGGCACCTACTACCACGACAATCGCGGCGAAGGTCAGTGGGCCACGCCGTATGTCGCTTCCTCGCCGACGGTGCCGCTGGCGATGCGCACCACCGACTACGGCCTCGATCGCTTCGGTGGCACCGGCTCGCTGCAGTTCACGCTGGGCGGCAACGAGATCGAAGTGGGCTTCTGGGCGGAAGACGCCACCACCAACCAGGAGCGCAACTACTTCTATCTGACGGGTGCGTACAACTACCTCAGCAACTTCTATGAGAACGAAGAGCCGTTCCTGCGTGGCTTCCTCCAGCACTACGACAGCAAGACGCGCATGGCTTATGCGTCGGACACGATCCGCTTCATGGACGATCGCCTGACGGTGAACTTCGGCGCGAAGGCGCTGGGAGTAACCAACAGTGCCGAGTCGCTGGTACCGAGCAGCGCGCTGGCACAGGGCCGCATCCGCGCCAGCGACGGCTTCCTGCCGCAGGTGGGCGTCAACTACAAGCTCGACGCCAACCAGGAGGTGTACGCCTCCTACAGCAAGAATCTCGCGGCCTACGGCTTCCTGCCCTTCAGCCAGTCGCAGGCGGCCTTCGATGCGAGCAAGAGCTCGTTGAGTCCGGAGCAGTCGCAGACCTTCGAGCTGGGTTATCGCGTGCATGGCGACACGTTCGAAGCATCGGCCGATGCGTACTACACGCGCTTCACCAATCGCCTGTTGGCGGTATCGCCGTGCAGCGCGGTGCAGACCTGTTCCGCCATCCTCAACAACGTCGGTTCGGTGAAGAGCACCGGTATGGACCTGGCGGTGATCTGGCGCCCGATCGAGCAAGTGCGCTGGCTCAACTCGCTCTCGTACAACAACTCCAAGTACCAGGACGACTACCTCAACAACGGCGTGGTGGCGACCGACGGCAAGTACGTGGTCGGCATCCCGAGCTGGATGTTCAGCAGTGACCTCAGCTACTCCTGGGGCGGCTGGCGCGCGAGCATCGATGGCAAGTACACCGGTCGTCGCTACATCACCTACCTCAACGATTCCGAGGTGCCCTCGTACTGGCTGTTCGACCTGGGCGTGAGCTATGACATCGGCACGGTGTCGGTGCTGAAGGACCTGAGCCTGGGTCTCAACGTCACCAACCTGCTCGACAAGAAATACTTCGCCACCACCGGCACCAACGGCTACGTGGCCTCCGACCCGCAGGGCTGGAACCAGACGCTGATGGCCGGCGCGCCGCGGCAGGTGTTCTTCAGCATCAACGCGAAGTTCTGAGATCGATGAAAGCCGGGCCGGGCGTCCTTCCTCCGGGAGGGGCACCCGGCTGCTGTGGCGCGGCGAGCGAAAGGCGCTGGACAGGCACTAAGATCAGGATTCGACCAGGGGTTGGGGGAATCCAGGCATGTCTGTTTCAAACGCCGCCATGGCGCCTTCTGTGCTGCGCGGAATCGATGTTGCGGTCGTGTTGGCCGCGGTGGCCGCGATCATCGGCGGCACCTTTGGCGCGCCCGGCATGGCCGATAGCTGGCACGTATTGCATTGGGTCACGAAACCGCTGGCCACGCTGCTGATCCTGTGGACCGCCTGGCGCGCGCAGCCGCCGGTTTCGATGGGTTATCGGCGCTGGATCGCCATCGGCATGCTGTTCTCACTGGCCGGTGACATCTTCCTGATGTTGCCTGTGGACGCCTTCGTGGCCGGCCTCGTGGCCTTCCTGCTGGGCCATCTGTGCTTCATCCGGGCCCTGGTCGGCGACACCCGTTTCGCGGCCCGGCCCCTCGCCCTGCTGGGTTGCCTGGCATACGGGCTGCTCAATCTATGGGCGCTATGGCCCACGCTGCCGGGTGCACTTCATGTGCCCGTCGTGGTCTATGTGGTGGTGCTGACCACCATGGGCGGGCAGGCCGTGGCACGGGCCTGGGCGCACGGTGGCGACCGGCTCGCAGGGCCGGCGCAGTGGGCGGCGGCGGGCGCGCTGCTGTTCATGCTCAGCGATACACTGCTGGCCTGGAACCGCTTCCGCCTCGCCATTCCGCTGTCGTCGCTGTGGGTGCTGGCGACCTACTACGCGGCGCTCTGGTGCCTGGCGCGTTCGGTTCGGCAGACGGGTGATTTCACGTGAATGTGCAAGCCATCATCATGACGTGGGCCACACCGGTGTTCTTCGTCCTGATCGGACTGGAACTGCTGGTGGGCAAGCTGCGCAAGCGCCGCGTGTACCACTCCAGCGATGCCATCAACAGCCTCGGGCTCGGCGTGATCTCGCAGGTTGTGGGTGTCTTCAGCAAAGTGCTGACGCTGGGCATCTATGCATGGTGCGTGGAGCACGTGGCGATCTTCTCGCTGTCGCCTACCAGCCTCTGGGTGTGGGTCAGCGCGCTGCTGTTCTACGACTTCTGCTACTACTGGCTGCACCGGGCGGGCCACAAGGTCAACATCTTCTGGGCCGCGCACGTCGTGCACCACCAGAGCGAGGACTACAACCTTTCCACCGCGCTGCGCCAGACCGGCAGCGGCGTGTTGCTGGGCTGGCTGTTCTATCTGCCGATGGCGATCGCCGGCTACCCGCTGGAAGTGTTCGCGGTGGTGGCGCTGATCGACCTGCTGTACCAGTTCTGGGTGCACACCGAACTGGTCGGCAAGCTGGGCTGGTTCGACCGCGTGTTCTGCTCGCCCTCCAACCATCGCGCGCATCACGCGGTGAACGATCGCTACCTCGACAGGAACTACGGCGGCGTCCTGATTCTGTGGGATCGCCTGTTCGGCACCTTCGTCGAGGAAGACGACAAGGATCCGCCGATCTACGGCACGCGCTCACCGCTGCGCAGCTGGAACCCGCTGTGGGCGAACGCCGAGGTGTATTGGGCCGCGTTGAAGGATGCATGGCATGCGCGGCGCTGGCGCGACAAGCTGCTGGTGTGGATCAAGCCGCCGGGCTGGCGGCCTGGCGATGTGGCCGAGCGCTTTCCCAAATCCGACTTCGACATCCAGCGTCCGCGTTACCAGCCGGTGCTGTCGCGCGGCCTCGTGATCTATAGCCTGGTGCAGTTCACGCTGCTGCTGGTGATGGCGGTGCAGTTCCTCGACCTGGCCAAGCATCTGCCGGCGGCTGCGCTGGCCGCCTATGCGGTGTTCCTCGTGCTCAGTCTCACCGCGCTGGGCGTGCTTACCGAGGGCAGGCGCAGTGGCGTGGTGATGGAGCTGGCGCGCCTGCTGATCACTGCGGGCATTCCGCTGGTCACCGGCGGCTGGTTCGGTGTCGCGGGGCTGGATACCGGCATCGTCGCCGCGCTGGTCGCTGTGCCCGCAGCGAGCGCCCTGGTACTTGGGTGGCTGGCCATCCATACGCCCGCGCAGGCGGACTCCGGACGCGCCATACCCGGCTGAGCCCCTGCCTTCGCGCAGCTGCAGCGTGGCAGGGCGGGGCGCATTCGTTATGATCGCCGCTCACTTTGCGGGGATGAGCGGATGGGTTTCCTGAACAAGCTGGTGCGGCACAAGCCGGTGGAGATGCTGCAGGCCGAGGCCGGCAAGCGTGGCGATTTCCGTCGTGTGCTGGGTCTCTGGCAGCTCACTGCGATCGGCATCGGCGGCATCATCGGCGTCGGCGTGTTCGTGCTGGCCGGCCAGCAGGCGGCGCTCAATGCGGGCCCGGCCGTGGTCCTCTCCTTCCTGATCGCCGGCATCGCCAGCGCCGCCGCGGCCCTGTGCTACGCGGAGTTCGCGGGCCTCATCCCGGTCACCGGCAGCGCCTATACCTATGGCTACGCAGTGCTCGGCGAGCTCGCAGCCTGGCTGATCGGCTGGGACCTGTTGCTGGAATACGCGCTGATCGTGGCGGTGGTGGCGATCGGCTGGTCCGGCTACGTGCAATCGGCGCTCACCAGCATGGGTATTCATTTGCCGGTGTGGGCGCAGGGCGCCATGGGCACCGGCGAAGGCCATGTGTTCAACGTGATCGCCGCGGCGGTGACCTTGGGCGTGTCGGCGCTGCTCACGTTCCGCACCGAGTGGGGTGCACGTTTCAATACGCTGGTGGTGACGATCAAGGTTGCCGCGGTGGCGCTGGTGATCGGCGTGGGCGTGTTCTACGTCAATCCGGCGAACTGGGTGCCGTTCATTCCGGAGCGCATCACCGGCGCCGATGGCGTGTCGCACTTTGGTTTCTCCGGCGTCGCCACGGCGGCGGCGGTGGTGTTCTTTGCGGTGTTCGGCTACGACACGCTCACCACGGCGGCGGAGGAATCGAAGAATCCGCAGCGCGACCTGCCGCGCGCGGTGCTGCTGTCGCTCGGCATCTCGATGGCGATGTATCTCGCGGTGTCGCTGGTGCTGACCGGCATTGCGCACTACGACACGCTCAATACCGACGCCCCGGTGTCCGATGCCTTCAAGGGCCTGGGCCTGCATTGGGTGGCGTTGACCGTGTCGGTATCGGCGGTGTTCGGCCTGATCAGCGTGCTGTTTGCCTTCATGCTCGGCGCCTCGCGCATCTGGTATGCGTTGGCACGCGATGGCCTGATCCCAGGCTGGTTCGCCCACGTGCATCCGCGCTATGGCACGCCGCATCGCCCGACCATCGCGCTTGGCGTGTTCACCGCGCTGGTGGCGGGCTCGACGCCGATCCAGAAGGTCGCCGAGCTGGTCAACATTGGCGTGCTGTCGGCCTTCATCGTGATCTGCAGCTCGGTCATGATCCTGCGCAAGCGCAAGCCGGACCTGCCGCGTGCGTTCCGCACCCCGCTGGTGCCGCTGGTGCCGCTGATCGGTATTGGCTTCTCGATCTGGTTGCTGTCCGAGCTGCCGGCGATCACCTGGAAGGTGTTCCTGATCTGGGTGAGCCTGGGCATGGTGATCTACCTTGGCTACGGCATGCGGAACAGCAAGCTGGAGAAGCTGTAAGGCGACATGCGCGCCGTCCCTGTGGGAGCGCACCCTGTGCGCGACCGCAGAGATTGGATGTATCGATGCATGCGGTCTTCGGTGCAAACAAGGAATCCGCATCACTGCTTCGTAGGTCGTCGCGCACAGGGTGCGCTCCCACAAAAATCGCTTCCAAAGAAAAACGGCCGCTTGCGCGGCCGTTTTTTTGTTTCACCTACCGCAATGCTTAGAAGCGGTATTCCACCGAAGCCGAGTAGGCCGCGATGTTGGTGTTGAGCTGCGACTCGCTGGAGCCAGCGCGGCCGTACTTCACGTGGTAGTTGTCGTAGTTCAGCGCCAGGCTGACGTTCTTGGTGACGTCGTAGCCCACGCCTGCACCGGCGTACCAGCCGTTGTTCCAGCTCTTCTGCGAGACGGACGCGTCGCCCACAGTGACGCCAGCGGTGGTGCGCGAACGCAGGTAGCCGCCGTGACCGGTGACGTACCAGTTGTTGTAGAAGTTGTACTTGGCGGTCACGCCAAGCTGTGCGACGCGCGGCTTGGCCCAGGTGCTGACGAAGTCAGCATCGTTCTTGGCCTTGCCAAGGTCGGCGTAGCCGAGTTCGGCGCCGACGATGCCGTTCCAGCGCCAACCGAAGCGCACGTTGTAGAACGCGTCGCTCTTGTCGGAGATGCCGCCGATGCGGTAGTTGCTCTGGCCGAGGTTGCCGGCGACGAAGAAGTTGTCGAGCTGGTTGCTCTCGTCGGCCTTGGCGGCAAACGGCGAAACGGCAGCGACGGCCAAGACGGCCGCAAACAAAGTCTTGTTCATGGAGTGCTCCATCATTTTCTTGTGGTTCCAATGCGGCGCCTAAGGGGGAAGGTCGCATTGGTCCGCGTGGGGATCGCGGTGACGAAAGGATACGGGCATTTAACGCGCACATAGCGGGTGCGACATTCTGTGGGACGGGCGAGGTTCAGACACCGCCATGACCAATGGCAGGGGGTGTGGTGTGCGTTGTCGCACTAGCATCAGAGGTTCATGTTCCGTGCAGCTTCGCATTTTGTTGCACGGATTTTCACAGGAGAACCTCTTGAAAGCCTCGCGTCTCGCTTCCGCCATCCTCGCTTCAGCCTTTGGCCTGGGCAGCTTCGCCGCACTCGCCGACGTGCCCGCGCCGCAAGACATTCCGTTCGACGGCGTGTTGAAGATCAATGTCGATGCCACCGATCTCGCGCATCGCGTGTTCCGCGTGCACGAGGTGGTGCCGGCGAAGGCCGGCCCGCTCACCCTGCTGTACCCGCAGTGGCTGCCGGGCAACCACTCGCCGACCGGCTCGATCGACAAGCTGGCTGGCCTGGTGGTGAAGGCGAACGGCAAGGTGATCCCGTGGAAGCGCGATCCGCTCAACGTGTTCGCGTTCCACGTGGATGTGCCGGAAGGCGCGAGCAACGTGGAAGTGGAGTTCCAGTTCCTCTCCGCGCAGGACACCCGCCAGGGTCGCGTGGTGATGACGCCGGAAATGCTCAACGTGCAGTGGAATTCGGTGTCGCTGTACCCGGCCGGCTACTTCGCCAGCCGCATCAAGGCCGAGACCAGCGTGACCTTCCCGGCCGGCTGGCAGTACGGCAGCGCGCTGGAGATGGCCTCGCGCAGCGGCGACACGGTGAACTTCAAGCCGATCGACTACGACGACCTCGTCGACTCGCCGATCTATGCGGGCAAGTACTTCAAGCGCGTGGACCTGGACCCGGGCGCACAGACGCCGGTCTTCCTCAACATCGTGGCGGATGATCCGAAGTTCCTCGAGATCAAGCCCGAGCAGCTGAAGGTGCACCAGAACCTGGTGCAGCAGATGTACAAGCTGTATGGCGCGCACCACTACAACCACTACGACTTCCTGTTCTCGCTGAGCGACAAGATGTCGGGCAATGGCCTGGAGCACCACCGTTCGAGCGAGAACGGCGTGGGCACCGGCTACTTCACCGAGTGGGACAAGAGCGTGGTCATGCGCGACCTGCTCTCGCACGAGTTCAACCACTCGTGGGACGGCAAGTACCGTCGCGGCGCCGACCTCACCACGCCGAACTTCAACGTGCCCATGCAGGACAGCCTGCTGTGGGTGTACGAAGGCCAGACCCAGTTCTGGGGCTACGTGATGGCCGCGCGCTCGGGCTTGTGGAAGCAGGAAGATGCGCTGGACATGCTGGCCAATGTCGCCGCCACCTACGACAAGGGCCGCCCGGGCCTGCAGCAGTGGCGCAACATCCAGGACACCACCAACGACCCGATCATCGCGATGCGCCGCCCGCTGCCGTATCGCAACTACCAGATGAGCGAGGACTACTATTCCGGTGGCCAGATGATCTGGATGGACGTCGACGGCAAGCTGCGTGACCTCACCGGCAACAAGCGCTCCATCGACGACTTCGCCAAGGCCTTCTTCGGCATGAAGAACGGCGAGTGGGACGTCAATACCTATACGTTCGAAGACGTGGTGAAGACGCTCAACGACATCACCCCGTACGACTGGACCACCTACCTGCGCGAGCGTCTGGACGGCCACGGCCCGCTGATCGGCGGCTTCGAGGCCAACGGCTGGAAGCTGGTCTACAACGACAAGCCCTCGGCCGTGTCCAAGGCCGTCGAAGCGCGCATGGGCGGCGCCAACCTCACCTATTCGCTGGGCGTTTCGGTGGGCAAGGGCGGCGACATCGCCGACGTGCTGTGGGACGGCCCCGCCTTCAAGGCCGGCCTGTCGCCGGGCATGAAGCTGGTTGCGGTGAACGGCAAGGAATACTCCAGCGACGCCATCAAGGACGCGGTGACTGCCGCGGCGAAGGACAAGAACCAGCCGGTGGAACTGCTGGTAAAGAACTTCGACGAGTACAAGACGATCCGCATCGATTACCACGATGGCCTGAAGTATCCGCACCTGGAGCGCATCGCAGGCAAGCCGGATCGTCTGGCGGATCTGTTGAAGGCGCGTTGATGAGGGGTTTGTCTCTCCTCTGAGAGACAGGTCCGTGGAGCGGGGCTCGCGATGATGTCGCGGGCCCCGTTTCGTTTTTGCTCTTGTAGGAGCGCACCCAGTGCGCGATGGCCTTTCGCCTCGGTCCTTCCGATCCGTCACTCCCGCGAAGGCAGGACAAGCGCGAAGCGCGCAGAACGCCCGTAGGGGCGAGCTTCGCGAGTAGTCCAGTGATTGTCGTTTCTGTTCTTGCGTGGCGCCAGCTGGCTCGCCTGCGGCGGGCTTCCGCCCTCCTGCCGGCGACGCGAAGCTAGTCCCCGTGGGAAGGCCGGGTCACTTTTCTTTGCTTGCTCACGCACGCGCAGGAGCGCGTGCGAACGGCGAAGCCGGCCCGAAGGGCGGAGGGCAGGATGCCCGGAGTAAAGAAAAGTAACCACCGTAAAGGTGGCAATGCCAAAAGAAAGAGCACCCCGCGTGGCGCTGGCCGGGCCTACGGCCCAGCCAGTCCGTGAGGGGCGGCCGGGCTTTTCGACCGGGCTCCTGCCCGGACGAAAAGTGCCCGACGTCCTTGCCGGGCACCCCTGCGGGGCCTGATCGTCCACCCCTCACCGCCACACAGGGGATGTTTGAAGGCTCGTGCCGCTGCGCGTCACATCGCGTTGCAGAGATGGTTGGGGGGCATCGTTCGTTGTGGGAGCGCACCCTGTGCGCGACCGCAGAGGTGATGCATGGCACCGCGGTTGTGCACTGGGTAGTGCTCCTACAGCGGCGTGCCATAGATGGTGTTATCGCGAGCATCCACCCCTCCCCCAACCCTCCCCCCGGAGGGGAGAGGGGGCGAAGCGGGAGCCTTACATCGTAGCCTTGCCGTCCTGCTTGTAGACCACGCCATCCTTCATCACGAAGCTGACCTTCTGCATCAGCGTGATGTCATCCAGCGGGTTGCCCGGCACCGCGACTACATCCGCGCGACGGCCCACGGCGATCTGGCCCAGGTCGTCCTGTTTGTGCAGCAGTTCGGCCGCATGGGTGGTGGCAGCCTGCAGCACGAACATCGGTGGCATGCCGGCCTGCACCATGTATTCGAATTCCTTGGCGTTCTGGCCGTGCGGGTAAACCGCCGCATCCGTGCCGAAAGCGATCTTCACGCCGGCCTTGTAGGCCCTGCCGGCGGTGGCCTGGATGAGCGGACCAACCTTCATGGCCTTGGCGGCGACCTGCGGCGGGTAGTAGCCCGGCTTGGCGGCCATTTCCTGCACGTATTTGCCGGCGATGATGGTGGGCACGAACCAGGTGCCGTGTTCCTTCATCAGCTTCATGTCCTCGTCGTTCATGAAGGTGCCGTGTTCAATGGAGTCCACACCGGCGAGCGTCGCGCGGCGGATTGCTTCGGCGCCATGCGCATGAGCCGCCACGGTGAAGCCGTAATCGTGCGCGGCGGTGACCACCGCCTTGATCTCATCGATGGTCATCTGCGCGTTATCCGCGCTGGCGCTCTCATCGAGCACGCCGCCGGAGGGCATGATCTTGATGACGTCCACGCCGTCCTTGTAGTGCTGGCGCACGGCCTTGTAGGCGTCATCGGCGCTGTTGATGACGCCTTCCTTCGCGTCCGGGTCGCCGGCCAGGTCAGAGCGATAGCCATCCGTCGGGTCCGCGTGGCCGCCGGTGGTGCCGATCGGCCGACCTGCAGTGAAGATGCGCGGGCCCGGCACGATGCCGGCGTTGATGGCGTTGCGCAGGGCGATCGTTTCGTTGTTGCCGTCACCGAGGTTGCGCACGCTGGTGAAGCCGGCGAGCAGGGTGCGGCGGGCGAAGACGGTGGAGCGCACCGCGTAGTCGGCCACGTTCCAGCGGAACTGGTCGGAGTAGCTGCTCGGGCTCGTCTCGAAGGACAGGTGCGTGTGCGAGTCGATCAGGCCGGGCATGCAGGTCGCATTGGCGAGTTCCACGGCGGCGAAACGGCCGCCCGCGGCGCTGGCGCCATCGCGGTACGGTGCATCGTCGGCACGGCCGCTCTTGATCTCCTTGACCCGGTTGCCCTCGATCACCAGCGTGCTCTCGCCCAGCAGCTTGCCGGCCGCGGGATCGACCAGTCGTGCGCAGTGCAGCACGGTGACGTCGTGGTTGGCGGTGGGCGCCTCGGCCGCGATGGCGGCGGGTAGCGCGAGCGCGGCAGCGATCGCGAAGGCAACGCGTGTGGTCATGGTGTGCTCCCCGGGTGGAAGCAGCCATCTTAGGGGAGCGGCCGATACGAAGAGGGGTGACTTTAGTCACCCCTCTGGATCGTCACTGCTTGCCGGCGATGTCGCCCGGCGTTGCTTCTTCCGTCGCCGGGACGGTCTCCACCGGGGTGACCTCCTCGGGCGCGTGGGCATGATGCTCCGCCGCCACGTGCCGCTCGTGCAGCGCTTCGCTGGACGCATCCGCCGGCACCGGCTTGCCGTCCGCATCCTTGTCGTTGTCGCCGCCCGGGGTGATCTTGAGGATCGAATGGCGCACCTCGCGCGCCAGGATCACGCGCGCATCGCGCACCATGTCCTCCAGCGCGTGGTCGTAGTCCAGCTTGCCGGCGTCGTCGGTCCACACGATGCGGCTCTCGCGCAGCTTCTGGATGAAGCCGCGGAACAGCGCCTTGTCGAAGAACTCCGGCGCCGACAGTTCGTTGAGCAGGCTGAGGCGCTGCGCGGTGAGCGTGCAGGCGTTCTCCAGCTCGGCGCCCGTCATGGTGTGCGGGCCGTTCTTCACCAGCGCGGCGATGGTGATGTAGTAGCGCTCGAAGGCCTGGATCAGGCTGCGCGCGATGATGCGCAGCTGGAAGGCACCATCGTCCTGGCCAGGGCCACGCTCCAGCACGCGGCCATCGCCGGTCGCTTCGAGCAGGCCGCGGCGAACGAAGAAGTCGATGGTTGCCTGCAGCTGGTTGCAGAAGCCTTCCGCGTCCCACGGCAGGAACAGCTCGCCCTGGATGAACGGATAGATGATGCGGCCCAGGCGCAACACCGAGGCGCGCGACATGCGGCGGTTGTTGAGGAAGCAGCACGCCACCCACGCAGCGGTCGCCGTCAGGTGCAACACGTTGTTGCGGAAGTAGCTGAGCAGTACCGCCTGCTCATCCTCGGTGACCAGCACGTCGCCCAGCGAGTGGCGCACGCGGCGGATCCAGCCCATCTGCTCGCCGTAGGCGATGATGCCGGCCGGATCCATCGAGGTCAGCGTCACGCGGTCCGAGAAGGGTTGTTCTTCCAGCAGCGCCTTGGTCAGTTCCAGCTGCGCCAGCAGGTCGTTCTCCGCCATCGCATGCTTGGGCGTGGCCAGCAGGGCCAGCGCCAGCAGGTTGATCGGGTTCACGTCCGCCGCGCGGTTGATATTGATCTGGATACGTTCGGCCAGGTCATCCACCACGCGGCCCAGCCACTCGGGCTTGGCATCGGGATCGGCGGCAATGGCGGCGCGCCAGTCGGGGCTGGCGGCATCGAGCATCGGATTGAGCTCGATCGGTTCGCCGAAGTTGAGCGCGACATGGCCGTAGCGCTGGCGCAGCACCTTCAGGCCACGCAGCAGGCCGAGCAGCGATTCCTTCTCCTTGGGCTTGCCGGAGAGTTCGCCGATGTAGCTCTTGCCTTCCATCAGCTTCTCGTAGCCGATGTACACGGGCTGGAATATCACCGGGCGGCGCGGCGCGCGCAGGAAGGCGCGCACGGTCATCACCAGCATGCCGGCGCGCGGCGCCAGCAGTCGTCCGGTACGCGAACGGCCGCCTTCGATGAAGTACTCGATCGGCACGCCGCGATCGATCAGCTGTGCCAGGTATTCGTTGAACACTACCGAGTACAGCGCGTTGCCCTTGAAGCTGCGGCGCAGGAAGAACGCACCGCCGCGACGCAGGATCGGGCCGATGCCCGGCAGGTTGAGGTTCACGCCAGCCGCGATGTGCGGCACGACCACGCCCGACATGTGCAGCTGGTAGGACAGCAGCAGGTAGTCGGCATGGCTGCGATGGCAGGGCACGTACACCACTTCATGGCCCGGCGCGGCAGCGCGGGCCTTCTCGAAGTGGTGCATGGCGATGCCGTCGTACAGCTTGTTCCAGAAGTTGGAGAGCAGGAACGACACCGAGCGCACCACCGGGTGCGAATAGTCGGCGGCGATCTCCATCACCATGTCGTGCGCGCGGCGCCAGGCCTTGGCGTGGCTGATGTTTTCCTTCGCGGCGACGGCAGCGATGGCGGTGCGCACCGGCTCGGCGTTGAGCACCGCGTCGACCACGGTACGGCGGTGCGACAGGTCGGGGCCGATCACCGCCGCACGGATGCGGCGGAAGTGCGTGCGCAGCACGCGGGCGATCTTGCGGGTGAGGCGTTCGGGGCGGACCTCGGCGGCTTCGTTCACCACCGTGCGCAGCGACACCGGCGTGGAGAAGTGCACCACGGTGTCGCGGCCGTTGAGCAGCAGCGCCAGCATGCGGCGGAAGCGGCCCACCACCACCCAGTTTTCGGAGAACAGCACGCTGAACCAGCCCGACTCGCGGGTAGGCGCGCGCCCGACATAGATGGACACCGGCACGATCTGGATGTCGCGCTCGGGGTCGCCCTCGAGCGAGCGCACCAGCTGGCCCAGCGGCTCGTTCGGCGAGCGCTGGCGGCTGCGCCCGAACAGCCAGCCGTCACGGCGGGCCAGGGCGAACACCGAGCGCCTGCGGCGGGTACCCGTCAGCGGCTGCATCGGCGAGGGCAGGCCGGCCTCGCGGCAGGCGCGCTCGAGGATCAGCCCATCGGAAAAGCCATCGCGCTCGATCACATAGCAAACGGGCACGCCCGCCTGCAGCAAGGCAGCGGGTTCGGCAGGTTCGCGGCGGATGCGCACCCAGGGTTCGAGCAGTTGCCCGGCCAGGTTGAACCACCAGGGCGCGCGGCTACGGGCGGGAGTGTCCGTGGTCGACATATTCAGCATCCCCTGATTGTAACCGGTGAGGCGGAGAAACCTGTTCGACGGATCAATGCTTGTTGGTGGAAGCCTGCGCGGGCGCTACCGGCGCTGGCTTGACCTGGAGCGCCGAGGTGGTTGCGGGTGCCGGTTCCGGCGCGCTGCTGCCCGACGCGGGCGCGGCCAGCAGGCGGTCATGTGATTCGCGCACGTTCTGCAGCATGTCGGCGCTGTACCAGCGGCCGTCCTGCTGGACCAGATCCGACTCGGTGGACAGCGGCTTGCCCAGCAGCACGTAGTCGAGGCGCACGTGGGCGTGGCCGTTGCGGTTCTCCAGCGTGGTCACCTTCACCGAATCGAGCACGTCGTCGATCGACAGGCCATAGATGGCCAGGGCCTGCTTGATGCCGAGGAAGCCGGCGCTGTACTTCTGCATGGCGGTGTCGAAGTCCATCGTGCGCAGCTGCTCGGGTGTCTTGATGTCCAGCTTGCGCGCCGTCGCCACTGCCACCGAGATGGTCTGCTTCGCGCGCGCCTGGTCGAACCACGGCACCTGCTGCGCCCACGGCGCCAGCACGTTGATGACCTCGGTGGCCTGCTGCTTCTGCGGGTTGGTGAGTTCCTTGCTCTGCGCTACGCCGGTGGCGGCAATGGCCTGGGCGATGCCGATCATCACCGGCACCTGGTCGCTGTACTGCGCCTTCAGCTGGGCGAGCTTGGGCCGGGCGAGGGCATACAGCTTGGTCTCCGCGTCCGGCTCCGTGAGCATCTGCATGTTCTTGATGAAGTCCTCGCGGTCTTCCGGCGTGATCGGGTGATCGTCGGGGCGCGGGCGGGTCCAGTCGGTGCGCAGCGTGTCGTAGTCCGCCGGCGGCAGGGCGTGCTTCCAGAAGCCGGCGAAGTCACCCGTCTTGATCAGGGCCACGGACTGCTGCACGGACGCTTCGGGCGTGTCGCCACCGACCACCACGGGCACGGGCCCGGTGCCGGCGGGCTTGTGCGCGGTGAAGAACAGCGCGGCAACGGTGGCCAGCACCAGCAGGGCGACGAACGCGCCAACGGCATAGAAAACGGATGAGCGACGCATGGTGTCTCGGCGTATGTGGTGCCCGTCGACCTGCACGAGGCTCGGGGCTGTCGGCGGAGGGTAAGGGCGGGGGCTTCGCCCGAACAAGAGCCGGAGCGCGGGTCTGAGAGCTCGTTCAAGAGCTTTTCAGGCGCCCAAAAAGAAAACCCCGCGGGCGTTGGGCCTCACGGGGTAATCCGGCAGAGCCGGAAGGGAAATGGCCTTGCCTGCGGAATTATCAAGGTCAGCAGGTGTTGGCGGGGGAGATATTACTTCCCCGTTAAAGTTAAAGCAATACTTTAGATTATGCTGCGTAACTTGATGATTTTATTTGATTGATGGTCAATCGAAACGCAGCGACTGGATCTTCTGGCGGCGGCGCTCGTCGCGCGGTGCCGTCCAGTCATTATTAAACAAAGAAGGCTCCCAGGCGCCATAGGTCGGATTGGGCAGGGTGAACCAGCGGGTGCCGATCCAGTCCATGTACGGCGCCATGGCTTTCTGGCGGCCCTCGGCGTTGTTGGCCAAAACGGTCACAAAATCGCCGATCTGGTCGCCAAACTGCATCAATACGCGGTATTTGCGACTGACCAGCTGGCGGCGGCAACCCTTCTCGGTACCCACCTGCTCGCAGTCTTCGACGAAGGTGCCCAGGCCCAGGAACGCTTCGGGGCCCGAGACCGGCAGGCCTTCCTTGCGCAGGTTGGCCAGGGTGTCCTGGTCCAGATCCTTGGCGCGATTGGAAATGTAGATCACCGCGACGCCGTGCTTGGCGGCGAACTGGGTGAACTCGACCACGCCCGGCAGCGCGCGGGCGTGCTGTTCCTTGCACCAGGCCGCCCATTCGGCCTCGTTGTATTCGCCGCCGCTCTTCACCAGGCGTGCCTGGTACGGCGAGTTGTCCAGCACGGTCTCGTCGATGTCGAGCACCACGGCCGGTTGCAGGCCCTTGGCCGGCGCGGCGCGATCGCCCTTGGGCAGCGCGTCCCAGTTCGGGTCGGCCTTGGCGATGAGCAGGCGTGCCTGGGCGTCGCGGTAGGTCTGCAGGTAGATCAGGTCGTGTTCGATCGCCGTCTGGCTCCAGGCCACCGCATTGAGATTGTCATCGGCGGGCGTGGTCGGAGCAGCGGGCGCTGCGGGTGCTGGCGCTACAGGCGCGACCGGGGCGGGCGCCTTGTTTGGGGTGCTGGAGCAACCGGCAAGCAGGATCAAGGCGGCAAACGCCGCCGGCAAACGAACGGACATGAAGGGATTCCCTGTGAGACTGAACGATCAGGATCGGGCAAGTTTACGACAGCCACATGTCGCCACCTTCAGGGCTGGCGGTCGCAACGTCCGACTGACAGACTCGGGGCTCCCCACCTTCGCATGAACTTGCATGGAAACCGCCCCGTCCCTCGTGCGCCCTCCTTCGACGGCGATCCGCACGGCCAGCTACGTACTGGCCGCTGCCGCCCTGGTGCTGGTGCTCGGGTTGCGCCTGTTGCCGGCCCTGTTCGCCGGCCTGCTGGTCTACGAGCTGGTGCAGTCCACCGCGCCGCTGCTGGGCAAGCGGATCCCGGGTGACCGCGCGCGCGTGCTGGTGGTGGCCCTGCTGGGCACCATCGTGGTCGGCCTGCTGGTGCTGCTGATCCTCAGCGCGGTGAGCTTCCTGCGCAACGAGATCGGCAACCCCGAAGTGCTGTGGCAGCAGCAGCTGATGCCGCTGGTGGAGAAGGCGCGAGAGCAGCTGCCGGCGACCATCGTGGGCTGGCTGCCTGATAGCGTGGACGACCTGCGCGTGATGGCGCTGGAGCTCACCCGCAAGCACTCGGTGAGCCTGCAGACGGTGGGCAAGGAAGCGGCGCGCGTATTCGTGCACATCCTCATCGGCATGGTGCTGGGTGCCATCGTCGCGTTGAGCCGCACGCGGCCTGCGCACCAGGTCGGCCCGCTCGCCGCGGCACTGGGCCTGCGCTGCCAGCGCCTGGCCGAGGCGTTCCACAACATCGTGTTCGCGCAGATCAAGATCTCGCTGATCAACACGGTGTTCACCGCGATCTTCCTGCTCGGCGTCTTGCCGCTGCTGGACATCCACGTGCCGTTGGCCAAGACGCTGGTGGTGGTCACCTTCATCGTTGGCCTGCTGCCGGTGATCGGCAACCTCATTTCCAACACCGCCATCACCATCGCCGGCCTGTCCATCTCGCTCGGCGTCGGCGTTGCCGCGCTGGGTTTCCTGATACTCATCCACAAGCTCGAGTACTTCCTCAACGCGCGCATCGTGGGCGGCCAGATCCGTGCCCGCGCGTGGGAGCTGCTGGTGGCGATGCTGCTGATGGAGGCAGCGTTCGGCCTGCCGGGGCTGATCGCCGGGCCGATCTATTACGCCTATCTCAAGAGCGAGCTGGAAGCCGAGCGACTGATCTGAGCGCTGGCGGCGAATTCAGGCCGGCTTCCCGTTGGCGCCGTCGATCACGGCATCCACGAGTGGGGCATCGTCCACCGGGTCGCCCCAGCGATTGCCGTGCAGCAGGTTCTCCAGCGGGAGGCGTGAGCGCCAGCCGGCCGTCTCCAGTTCGGGGCGTGCCAGGAATTCGCTGACATAACCCAGGCACAGGTACGCCACCGGCACGACGTGTTCCGGCAGGCCCAGCAAGGTGGCCAGCTCCGCGGGATCGACGATGCTCACCCAGCCCACGCCGATACCTTCCGTGCGGGCTGCAAGCCACAGGTTCTGCACCGCCAGGCAGGTGCTGAACAGGTCGGCATCCAGCATGGTGTTGCGGCCCAGCACATGCGGACCGCCACGCGTGCGGTCGCAGGTGATGCACAGGTTGATCGGGCTGTCGACGATGCCTTCGAGTTTCAGGCGTCGATACAGCGCGGCACGGTCGCCGTCGAAACGTCCAGCGGCATCGGCATTGGCGCGCTCGTACAGCGCCTTCATCGCCTGCTTGGTGGCGGGACTGTCGATGACGATGAAATCCCACGGCTGCATGAAGCCCACCGAAGGTGCGTGATGGGCGGCACGCAGCAGGCGGGCCAGCACCTCCGGTGCAATGGGGTCAGGCAGGAACTGCGAGCGAACGTCGCGACGCTCGTGGATGGCGCGGTACAGGCCGGCCCGCTGTTCTTCGGAAAACGCGTGTTCGCTCATGCTGCTTGATCAGCCCGCCAGCATCGCGGCGATCTTCGCCATGTGCGATTCGGCCGTCTCGCGCACCACTTCCTTGTCCGCTTCCGGATCCTTGCCCTGCCAATGCAGGTCGTCCTGCGGCAGCTCGTGCAGGAAGCGGCTGGGCTGGTTGCTGTTGATTTCGCCATAGCGCTTGGTCTTGGACGACCACGACAGCGTGAGCATTTCCTTGGCGCGGGTGATGCCCACGTACATGAGGCGGCGCTCCTCGTCGATGCGCCCCTCGTCGATGGCGCCATCGTGCGGCAGCGTGCCTTCCTCGCAGCCGACGATGAAGACGAAGCGGAACTCCAGGCCCTTTGCCGCATGCAGGGTCATCATGCGCACCGCGTTGCCGGGTTCGTCGCGATCGGCGTGGCTGAGCAGGGCGAGCTGCGCGGCAAGGTCGCCGGCGGTGTTGTTGCCGCGCTGCATGGCGCGGAACCAGTCCGCCAGTTCGCGCAGGTTGCCCAGGCGCCTTTCGCGCAAAGCCGGATCGGTGGTGCTGGCGGCGATCTGTTCGGCGTAGCCGGTGCGCTTGAGCACCATCTCGACGAGGTCCGCGGCGCTGTTGTGCAGTGAAGCGCTGCGCAATTCGTCCATGAGGTTGGTGAACGAGGCGAGCGCGGCGGCCGGGCGCGGCGTGAGCTGGCGCAGCACGGCATCGCTGCGTGCGGCATCGAGCAGCGAGGCGTGGCGCGTCTGCGCGATCTGGCCGAGCTTCTCCAGCGTGGTCGAGCCGAT
Source organism: Dyella amyloliquefaciens (assembly GCF_004296575.1). Classification (GTDB taxonomy): domain Bacteria; phylum Pseudomonadota; class Gammaproteobacteria; order Xanthomonadales; family Rhodanobacteraceae; genus Dyella; species Dyella amyloliquefaciens. Next base: position 157,266 of record NZ_SAYT01000001.1, read on the forward strand.
CTCGCGCTTGGGCACGTTCACCACGCGCAGGAAGGCGGCGTCGTCGCTGGGGTTGGTGAGCAGGCGCAGGTAGCAGAGCAGGTCCTTCACTTCCGCGCGATCGAGGAAGCTCAGTGCGCCGGTAAGGTGGTACGGCACGCGCGCGAGGCGCAGTGCTTTTTCCAGCGGACGCGCCTGGAAGTTGCCGCGGTACAGGATGGCGATGTCGTGCCAGCGCGCCTTGTGCTTTTCCGCCAGCGTCACGGCGATCGCGGCGACGCGTTCGGCTTCGTGCTCGTTTTCCTTGCACTCAAGCACGCGGATCTGTGCACCTTCGGGGTGCTCGCTCCACAGCTTCTTTTCGTGCAGGTGGGGGTTGTTCGCAATCAGCTTATTGGCGGCGCGCAGGATGCGCTTGCCGCAACGGTAGTTCTGCTCGAGCTTGATCACGCGCAGCGCCGGCCAGTCCTTGCCGAGCTGGTCGATGTTCTCGGGGTTGGCGCCACGCCACGCGTAGATCGACTGGTCGTCGTCGCCCACGCAGGTGAAGCGGCCGCGCTCGCCGGCCAATGCCTTGAGCAGGCGGTACTGCGCGTCGTTGGTGTCCTGGTATTCGTCGACCAGCAGGTAGCGCAGGCGCTCGCGCCAGGCCATGCGGCATTCCTCGTCGGATTCGAGGATGCGCAGCGGCAGGCGGATCAGGTCGTCGAAATCCACCGCGTTGAACGCGGAGAGTCGCTGCTGGTAGAGATCGTAGATCGTGGCTGCATCCAGCTCACGCGGACTGCGTGCAGCCGCCAGCGCTTCTTCAGGCGACAAGCCTGCATTCTTCGCGCGGCTCACCAGGTTGCGGATGCCGAACAGCACATCGGGCTTGATGCCCTTGGGTGCGAGTTCCTTGATGATGCCTTCGCTGTCGTCCGCATCGAGCACCGAAAAGCCTTTGCGCAGGCCCGCGCGCTGGTGCTCCATCTGCAGGAACTTCAGGCCCAGCGCGTGGAAGGTACACACGGTGAGCGCGGCGGCATCTTCGCTGGTGATCAGCTTGGCCACGCGCTCGCGCATTTCCTTCGCCGCCTTGTTGGTGAAGGTGATCGCGGCGATCTTGGACGGGGCGAGCTTCTTGCGGGCGATCAGGTACGCGATCTTCTGCGTGATCACGCTGGTCTTGCCCGAGCCCGCGCCGGCCAATACCAGCAGCGGACCGTCGCAGTGTTCGACGGCGGCCAATTGTTGCGGGTTGAGCATGGTGTGTGCGCAGGCTGGAGCGGCGGACGATGGTAACAGAGGCCGTCCACCTGGCCGACACGCCGGGGCGTAGTATGGTCGGCGGGTCGGGCCAGAGATGCCGGCGACACCGGCGACCGTCCGCCTCACAGGAGCGTGAGATGCGCAGGTTCGCGAAGCATTCGATGTTGCCCGTGGCCGCTGTCTGCAGTGGCGCCGACTGGGCGCGACAAGCGGCCTCCTCAAGGAGCGACTTCAAGCACAATGGCGCCGTGCTGGCCGATATGGCCGCCAGCTGCTTCGTCGACGCGCTCCCTCAAGCAGCAACCCACGGGGGATGAGCGTCGTGGCCGGAAAGCCGATGGTGGTGATCCTGGGTGTGTTGCTTGGCGCAAGTTCAGCCGTGCCTGCCCAGGAGGCCGGGCCCGAACAGTCGCCCGTGCCCGATGGTGTGACCACCGACCCCAAGGCGATGAAGGAACTGCAGTCGTTTGAATCGATGCTGGCCATCCCGAGCGTGGTCAACCAGCACCCGGATCTGCGCTACCGGGACCTGGCGATGGCTGCCTACAAGAACGGCGACAAGGAACGAGCCCTCCGAATGTTCATGCGCGCCAGCAGCTATGCGGACAAACCTTCGCAGGCCGCGGTGGCCAACATGTACTGGGAGGGCGTGGGTACGCCCGTCGATCGCCCACGTGCCTATGCCTGGATGGATCTTGCCGCCAGTCGGGGCTACAACCGCTTCATTGCGCAGCGCGAGTATTTCTGGGGCCAGCTGACCGAAGCCGAGCGCGCGCAGGCATTGCGTGTTGGCCAGGACATCTATGCCGAGTACGACGACAAGGTGTCGCTCCATCGCCTGCAGATGGAACTTGAATTTGTGCGGAGGAACGTCACCGGGAGCCGCGTGGGTTTCGTCGGCCCTGGCAAGGTCTATGGCGCCGGCGTGACCAGCGCGTACAACCCGAACGCCACCTCCTGGATGGACTTGACCGAGCTCTATCGCCCTTCGGTCTGGAATGTCGACAACTACGCGAAGATGAAGGACCTGCAGTGGAAGGTCCAGGTCGAGTCCAGGCCGACGGTGGAAGTGGGTGGCCTGCAGAATGTGAAGCCATCGGAACCATCCTCGGGCAAATAGCCAAGGGCCATGGGGACGGGTGCCGCAGTACTATGTGCGCTCGTTTCCGGGACCATCCATGGCCAAGCTTTACTTCTATTACTCGGCAATGAATGCCGGCAAGACCACCACCCTGCTGCAGAGCGCTTACAACTACCACGAGCGCGGCATGCGCACGCTCATCCTTACCCCGGCGCTGGACAATCGCTTCGGCGAAGGCGTGGTGGCCTCACGCATCGGCCTGAAGGCCAATGCCCGCCGCTTTGGGCCGGATGAGAACCTGCTGGCCCTGGTGCAGGCGGACATCGCCGAGCGCGGTGCGCTGCACTGCGTGTTCGTGGACGAGGCGCAGTTCCTCAACAAGACGCAGGTGTGGCAGCTCAGCGACGTGGTGGACAAGTTGAACATCCCGGTGCTTGCCTATGGCCTGCGCACGGATTTTCGCGGCGAGCTGTTCGAGGGCAGCCGTTACCTGCTGGCCTGGGCGGACAACCTGGAAGAGATCAAGACCATCTGCCACACCGGCCGCAAGGCCACCATGGTGGTGCGCGTGGACGGGCAGGGGCGTGCGGTCACCGAAGGCCCGCAGGTTGAGATCGGCGGCAACGACCGCTATGTCTCGGTGAGTCGCGCCGAGTTCAAGAACATTACGGAAGGACACGGCAGGATAGAGTTGCAGCAGACGGTGCTGCCGCTGGGCGAGGGGCATTGAGCCTCCCGCATCCATCTAAGGAACGGTATGTCCAAGATCCAGTTTCCCGCCTGGCAACGCCCCCACTGGCAGCCCAGTGACGAGGAAGTCCTGCTGCAGTTCTTCGTGTTCGGCAAGTTCCAGGCCGGCCGTGCACCGTCCGTCGAATACGGCAGCGAAGGCCTCCCCGAGAGCGTGGAGCTGACCAGCCATCACCACACGGCGCTGCGCCAGTGGGAGGGCTATCCGCTCAGGGGCTCCGTGGGCCGCATGTTCAAGGAGGACGCCCCCGAGGCGTACAAACTCGCGCTGGACGCTCCGGAAGTGCTGGTCGTGCGCGGCCGTCTCCCGGATGCAGGCGACACGGGCTATATGCGCGACACCCTGGGCGTGCTGGCGGCCCTGCTGGACGTGGGTGGCACAGCCATCCTCGATCCGCAGATCCTCACCTTGTTCGATGCGAACAGCTGGCGCCAGCGCTTCCTGGTGCGCGACGGCGCGCCGATCCGCAATCACCTGCTGATCCTGTGCGATGGCGAGGAGCAGGAGGGCCGCCATTGGGTGCATACGCGCGGCATGCGCAAGTTCGGTCGCCCCGACATCAGCATCCGCAACGTGCCCGAGCGCGACATCGATCGCGCGGGCGTGCTGTGCGAGCGGCTGGTGGAACTGGAAGCGCTGGGTGCGCACTTCACCGAAGGTCAGTCGCTCGATGCCGAAGGACTGCATGGTGGCCTCGTGGCGCACCTTGGTGGTGGTGAAGAAGACCCGGATTTCAACAACACCTTCGTGGAATTCCGCTGGCCGGATTGAGTCGGAAGCGTCATCCCTCCCTGCCGGAATCCAGTGCGCGCCAATCTTGGCCGCGCTTTTTGCTCGTCATCCCCGCGAAAGCGGGGATCCAGCGACCCAGCACTTTTCGCTGGCGGCAGAATCAGGCTAAGAGCAGAAGGTCACTGGATCCCCGCTTTCGCGGGGATGACGAGCGCAGAGCGGAGCACCTCACCGTTGGCAGCGCGGACACCAGAACGTCGAGCGCTGTCCCAGCACGACCTGTCGTATCGGCGTCCCGCATGTCAGGCAGGGTTCGCCTTCGCGCCCGTATGCCTGCAGTTCGCGGAAGAAGTATCCGGGCGCACCGTCCGGGTTGATGAAATCGCGCAACGTGGTGCCGCCGCGCTCGATCGCCCACGCGAGGATGCGTTTCACCTCTGCCGCAAGACGCGCGTAACGCACCCGCGACACCGTGCCGGCCGGCTTGCGCGGATCGATGCCCGCCGCGAACAGCGCCTCGCTCGCATAGATGTTGCCCACGCCGACCACGATGGCGTTGTCCATCAAGAACAACTTCACCGCCGCGCTGCGTCCACGCGAGAGGCGCCAGAGCAGGTCGCCATCGAAGTCATCGGTGAGCGGCTCCGGCCCAAGTGCGGAGAGCAAGTCATGTGTTTCGCCCGCGGGCTGCCACAGCAGGCAGCCGAAGCGGCGCGCGTCGGTGAAACGCAGAATGCGCGGGCCTTCGGTGCGGGTGGCCTCGAGTGCGATATCCACGTGGTCGTGCTTGCCGACCAGGGCATCCGGCGGCAACACGCGCAGCACGCCGGTCATGCCCAGGTGCAGCAGGGCGCTGCCTACCTTGGTGTGCAGCAACAGGTATTTCGCACGACGCTCCACGTCGAGTATGCGCTGGCCAGGCAGGAGGTCCGTGATCTCCGGCGGAATCGGCCAGCGCAAATCGGGACGCCGCAGCGTCACGCCGGTGACGTGGCGTCCGATCAGGTGCGGGGCGATGCCGCGACGGGTGGTTTCGACTTCGGGAAGTTCGGGCACGGGGTGTCTCGGTTTAGCGAATCACTGTGGGAGCGCACCCTGTGCGCGACAACCTTACGAAGCGGCGACGCCATGCGCCGCAGTCGCGCACAGGGTGCGCTCCCACAGATAGACTGCCGGCGTATCAGCTCCAGTCGTTATGGAAACTACCGGGCTTGTCCACACGCTCGAACGTATGCGCACCAAAGTAATCGCGCTGCGCCTGAAGCAGGTTCGCGGGCAGATGTTCGGCGCGATAGCCGTCGTAGTAGGCGATGGCGGAAGAGAAGCACGGCACCGGCACGCCGGCATTCACCGCAGCGGCCACCACCTCGCGCAACGCGCTCTGGTATTGCGCGGCGATGTCGCGGAAGTACGGATCGAGCAACAGGTTCTTCAGCTGCGCATCGCGCTCGTAGGCATCGGTGATCTTCTGCAGGAAGCGCGCGCGGATGATGCAGCCCGCACGGAAGATGCTCGCGATGGTGCCGTAGGGCAGATCCCATTGGTATTCATCGGAGGCCGAGCGCAACTGCGCGAAGCCCTGCGCGTAGGAAACGATCTTGCTGAAGTACAGTGCGCGCCGCACCGCTTCGATAAACGCCTTGCGGTCACCGCTGAAGTTCACCGGGCCCGGGCCGGGCAGCACCTTGCTGGCGGCCACGCGTTCGTCTTTCAGTGCAGACAGCAGACGGGCGAACACCGACTCGGTGATGAGCGGCAGCGGCACGCCAAGATCCAGCGCGCTCTGGCTGGTCCACTTGCCCGTGCCCTTCTGCGCGGCGCGGTCGAGGATGATGTCGACCATCGCCTTGCGCGTTTCCGGATCTTTCTTGGTGAAGATGTCGGCAGTGATGCTGATGAGGTAGCTGTCCAGCTCGCCCTTGTTCCAGTTGGCGTAGACCTCGGCCAGTTCGTCATTGGTGAGGCCGAGCACATGGTGCAGCACCGCGTAGCTCTCGGCGATCAGCTGCATGTCGCCGTACTCGATGCCGTTGTGCACCATCTTCACGTAATGGCCGGCGCCGTTCGGGCCCATGTAGGCTACGCAAGGATCGCCATCGGGCGCGCGTGCCGCGATCTCGGTGAGGATGGGCGCGACCAGGTCATACGCATCGCGCGGGCCACCCGGCATGATCGAGGGGCCGTGCAGGGCGCCTTCCTCGCCACCGGAAACACCGGTGCCGATGAAATGCAAACCGGCCGCATGCATCTCGCTCTCGCGGCGCATGGTGTCCTTGAAGAAGGTGTTGCCGCCGTCGATGACCACGTCGCCCTTGTCGAGCAACGGCTTGAGCTGCGCCAGCGTGTCATCGGTGGGCTCGCCGGCCTTCACCATCAGCAGGATGCGGCGCGGCTTTTCCAGCGAGTCGACGAACTCCTGCAGGGTGTAGGTGGGAACGAGCCGCTTGCCCGGGTTCTGGGCCACCACCTCGTCGGTACGGTCGCGGTGGCGGTTGAAGATGGACACCGCATGCCCACGGCTCTCGATATTGAGCGCCAGGTTGCTGCCCATCACGGCCATGCCCACTACGCCGATCGCCTGCTTCGTCATGTCATCGCTCCACACTGGGGATGCGCCTTGATATGGGGAAGGCCACGCCTGGTGCAAGTGGCTCCCATCGGCACAAACCTCGATCCTGACCTGCGCGATGCGATGTCGGCGTGAGGCTAACGGGCCTTGGTGGCGTCCTGCGTGGCCGGTCGCGGCGTATAGCGCACGGAAATCAGCGCGACACGCTCGCCCACGCGCACATAGCGCTGCGGGCCGGTGACCGAGGTTTCGCCAAACTCCAGGCGTTGCCCGTCGAGGGTCAGCACGGCCACCGGTGGTGCGAGGCCGATGCGCGCGGGATCGAAATCGCTGAGTGGTCGCCAGCTGAGTACGTTCGCGGCAGCGGTATCAGCCAGCTCGGCCAGCCGGCCATCATCAGTCCGCACGGCCGTGCCGTCGGTGCGCCACCAATGGCCATCGCGACGCGCAAAGTGTTCTTCAGGGCCGCTGCCGATCTGCAGGGCTATCTGCGTCACGGTTTCGGGGGCCGCACCCAGCAACGTGCCTGGGGCCTCGTCGCTGTCGCGTTTCCACTGCCAGGTGGCGAGCGCGACCAGCACGACCGCGATCGCCAGCATCACCAGTCGCTGTCGCGCGGCTCGCTTCATGCGCGGCGACGGCGCCAGGCGATCCAGCCGCCCAGGGCGAGCAGCAGCAGCGGCAGCACCACGAGGAAGCCCAGCGTCGCCGTGCTGAGCTGGGCCTGCGAAATCTGCAGGATGCGATCGGGTGCGCCGCGCGGCGGCAGCTGCACCAGTGCATCGTCACCGAGCAACCAGTCGAAGATGCGTTCGCCCAGCGCGCGATTGCCGCCGTTGCCGAGGAAGGTATTGGAGAGGAAGTCGCCGTCGCCGATCACCACCACGCGCTGCTCGGCCTTGTCGGGGCTGGGCGACAGGCGGCTCAGCGAGAAGCCGAAGTCGAGCGGTCCCTTCAGTTCGCCCGCGCTCGCGTCGTAGGCGATGGTGGAGGCCTGCTCGTTGTCGATCGGCTTGAACTCGGTCCAGCTCTGCGCGCTGGAGCGCAGGAACGGTGCCACCTGCCAGTCGGTGCGCGCGGCAAGCGCCAGTGCGGAGGCCTGCGGGAACAGCGTGGTGAGCGTGAAGTTGCGGGTGATCGCATGCTTGGGATAGTCGCCAAGGGCGAGCATGCGCGGATCCTTCAGGCCCAGCGCGGCGCCCTGGCCGTCCACCAGTACGCCCGGCAGGATGCGGATGCCGAGTGCATTGGCCAGCGGTTCCAGGTGCAGGTCATCGTTGGTCGGATCGCTCAGCCACAGCAGGTTGCCGCCGTTGGCGAGGTAATCGGTCAGCGCCTTCACCGCACCTTCGGGCAGCGCCAGTTCGGGGCTCGCCAGCACCACCAGGTCGGTGTGCTGCGGCACGGCGGTGACCTGCGCGAAGTTGAGCGGCACTGCGCGCATGCCGCGGCCTTCGAGTTGCGCCACGAACATGCCGAGGTCGGCGTTGCCCTTTTCGTTGGGACGACGCTCGCCGTCGCCCGACACGAACGCGACGATGCGCTCGCCGCCACGCGCGAGTCGCTCCAGTGCGTTGGTGAGGCTGCGTTCGGACAACTCGTCCAGGCGCTGCTCGCGGCCCTGGTAATGCAGGATCAGCGCGCCGTCCACGGTGATGCCCAGCTCGCGCATCGCGGCCGGATCCTGCTGTGGGTCAACGAAGCGCAGGGTGAGATCGGGCTTCACACGCTGGTAGCGCTGCATGAAGTTGGCGACGGTGTTGCGCAGGTCGCCCTGCGGGTTGGCGTAGCTGACGATCTCCACCGGGCCTTTCAGCGTTGCCAGCACGGCACGGCTTTCCGCCGAGAGACTGGCGCGACCGCCGTAGGTCCAGTCGGCCACGTGGTCGTAGCGCGTGGTGAGGTAGCCGGCGGCGCCTGCCGCCAGCAACAGCGCCAGCGCCAACAGCCATCCATTCAGATGCCGGAAGAAGCGCGTCATCAGCCACGCTCCTTTTCGGCGGCGAGCCGCTGCGTGGCGAGCGCGAGCGCCACCACGATCACGATCAGGAACCAGGCGACGTCGGCGGTGGATACCAGACCGCGCAGCATGGATTCGAGATGGCTGCTCAGCGCGACCCAGTTGAACACACCGTTGGTGGCGCCGGCCTTCTGCGCTGCGAGGTTCACGCCCGCCATGGCCAGGCCGAGGGTGAGCGCCACGCTGGCCGCGATGGACGCATGCGAGGCATAGGCCGAGCACGCCACGCCGATCGCGGCGAGCGCGGCCAGGGTCAGCAGCAGACCCAGCGAAGCGGAGGCGAGCTTGCCCCAGTCCAGCGTGACGCCGTGCGCCAGGCTCAGCGGCATGGCCAGCGCGAGTGCCAGCCACAGCACCAGCCACAGCATCAGCGCGAGGTACTTGCCCAGCACGATGCGCGAAGCGGGCAGGCCGGCGGCGAACCACAACGGCAACGTGCCGTTGCTGCGTTCACCGGCAATCACCGACATGGTGAGCAGCGGCACAATCACCAGTGCGAGTTCCGCCACGCCGAACGGCAGCACACCGCCGGTGAGGATGCTGCTGAGCATCGGCACGCCGACCAGGTCCGTGTAGCCGGGGCCACCCGGCAGCGCGGCCAGCTTGATCTGTCCCGCGAGGAAACCGCCCAGCAGTAGCGTGAAGCGCCAGGCGAGCTGACCCAGTGTCAGTGCGGCGAGTACCCAGGCCAGCGGGCGGACGAACAGGCGGCGCAGCTCCAGCCGCGTCACGGCGATCACGCTCATGCAGCCTGCATCCTGTCGTTGCTCCCGTTGCCGCGCATGGCGATGTCGAAAAAGGTCTGCTCGAGCGCCTTGTGGTCGGCGCCATCCAGCGCGCCGTCGTAGCGCAGCTGGCCTTCGTGCAGGATCGCCACGCGATCGCATGCGGCGGTGACTTCGGCCAGCAGATGGGTGGAAAGAATGATGGCGGTGCCCGCGGCAGCCTGCTCTCGGATCACCTCGCGCAGCGCCGCCACCTGCACCGGATCGAGCGCGTTGGCGGGCTCGTCCAGCACCAGCAGTTGTGGAGAGTGCAGCAAGGCGCAGGCGAGTCCGAGACGCTGGCGCTGTCCCTGCGACAGCACGCCGGCCAGGCGGCGCGACAGCGAACCGAGTTCCAACCGTTCGACAATCCGTCGGTGCGCCTGGGCGAGCCCGGTGCCACGGAGGCCGCGCAGGCGACCATGCGCATCCAGATGTTCGCTGACGGTCAGTTCTGGCCACAGAGGGGCACGTTCGGGCAGCCACCCAATGACGCTGCGCGCCAGTTCCGGGTGCTCCATGAAGTCCTTGCCGTTCAGCCGGATAGCACCGCTGTCGGGTGCCAGGGCCCCGGCAACCATGGCCAGCGTAGTGGACTTGCCGGCGCCGTTGACGCCGAGCAAACCCAGTACCTGTCCGGAGTCCAGGCGTAGCGTGAGACCGGAAACAGCCGGTCGGCCCGCACGATGACGGGTGATGTGATCCAGTTCCAATACGGCAGTAGGCGCGCTCATTGCATGATTGTCATGGCGCCCCCACCTTCACACAACGGGGTGAGGCCGTCATTTGCGTGACACAGCACATTAACTTCGTCGCTTCCTTGAGGTGCGACAATATTTTGCGCTGTCCATGCTGGCGGGTACGGAAACCCCTCGTTTAGACTGAAATTTCATATACCTGGGTGCTTTTCCCATGCTCGACGCAGTCCTCAATTTCCTGTCCAACGGCCTGACGCACGCCGGTTGGCTCAGCATGACGATCTACATGCTGATCATGACCCAGCTCACCATCTTCACGGTGACGCTGTACCTGCACCGCTGCCAGACCCATCGCGGCGTGGATCTGCACCCGGTGGTGTCGCACTTCTTCCGCTTCTGGGGCTGGCTCACCACGGGCATGGTCACCAAGGAGTGGGTGGCGGTGCATCGCAAGCACCACGCCAAGGTCGAGACCGAGGAAGATCCGCATAGCCCGCAGATCTACGGCATCAAGAAGGTGTTCTGGGACGGCGTGTCGCTGTACCGCGACGCCAGCGAAGTGAAGGAAGACCTCGAGAAGTACGGCCGCGGCACGCCGGACGACTGGCTCGAGCGCAACCTCTATGGCGCCCATCCGTATTGGGGCCCGACCCTGATGCTGATCATCAGCCTCGCGCTGTTCGGCGTGATCGGTGCTGCCCTGTGGGCCCTGCAGATGATCTGGATCCCGTTCTGGGCCGCCGGTTTCGTCAATGGTGTCGGCCACTGGTGGGGCTACCGCAACTTCGAGAGCGCCGACACCGCGACCAACCTCATTCCGTGGGGTTTCTGGATCGGTGGCGAAGAGCTGCACAACAACCACCACGCCTTCCCGAGCTCGGCCAAGTTCGCCCTGCGCAAGTGGGAGTTCGACATCGGCTGGGCTGCCATCTGCGCGCTGCGCGCCGTTGGCCTGGCCAAGGTGCTGCGCGTGGCGCCGACGCTCGACGTCCGCCCGAACGTGCACCTGCCCGATGCCGAGACGCTCAAGGGCGTGCTGACGCACCGCTTCGCCGCGATGACGGACTTCTACCGCAACGTGATCATGCCGACCCTGCGCGATGAAGCGCAGCACGCCGGCGAGAACATCAAGGCGGTACCGCGTCGCATGCGTCGCGCGCTGGCCGACGGTGGTCGCTGGCTGGACAGCGAAGGTCGCGATCGCATGCAGGCGGTGCTGGCCAAGCGTCCGACGCTCAACACCGTGTGCGATTTCCGCGCCCGCCTCGCCGCCCTGATGGAGCAGCGTGGTGCCGACCAGGCTCTCAAGGGCCTGCAGCAGTGGATCGCCGAGGCCGAGCAGAGCGGTATCCGTGCCTTGCAGGAATTCGCTGGCCGCCTGAAGAGTTATTCAGTCGCCAACGCCTGATCGACGCGATGCGTTGCATCGAAAAGCCCGCCGCAAGGCGGGCTTTTTTGTGCGCGGCATTTCCATGTGGCCCCCGGCTCGGTTTTAATCGGGAGTGAGTCGGCGACGGGAAGGGTGCGCGGATGGGCTTGCGGGTGGTGGTGATCGGTGCAACCGGCGTATTCGGGTCGCGCATCGCGCGGCGGCTCGCGCACGATGCCCGCTTCGAACTGATCCTGGCGGCGCGGCGCGCAGAGTCGCTGGAAGCGCTGTATGCATCCATCGGCGATTCGCGGCTGCAGGTGGCCACGCTCGATGCCGGGCATCCGAACTTCCGCCACGCGCTGGCGGCACTGCGCCCGCAGCTGGTGATCCACACCGCCGGCCCGTTCCAGGGGCAGGACTATGGCGTCGCCGAAGCGTGCATGGCATGTGGCAGCCACTACATCGATCTCGCGGACGGGCGCGGTTTCGTCAGTGGTTTTGATCGGCTCGACAAGCAGGCGTGGCGTGCGGGCTGCCTGCTGGTGAGTGGTGCTTCCAGCGTGCCAGCGCTCAGTGCCGCGGTGGTCGACGCCTTGCTGCCGCGCTTCGCCAAGCTCGAAGCGATCGAGCACGCCATCAATCCGGGCAACCGCACACCGCGCGGCGATGCGACCGTGGCTTCGATCCTCGGTTATTGCGGTCGTCCGATCCGCGTGTGGCGCAACGGTGGTTGGGATGAAGCGCATGGCTGGATGGACAGCCGGCGCCAGGTGTTCCCTTTCGGCCAGCGACGCGTGGGCGTGTGTGATGTCCCCGATCTGGAACTGTTCCCCGCGCGCTACCCGCAGGTGCGCACCGTGTTGTTCCGTGCCGGCCTGGAGTTGCCGCTGCTGCAATGGGCGACCTGGAGCATGGCAGTGCTGGTGCGGATGGGTGTGGTTCGCGATCTCTCGCGCCACGCGCCGACGTTGCGTCGCCTGAGCGAGCGTTTCGTGACTTTCGGCTCGGATGTGGGCGGCATGGCCGTGGAGTTGCGCGGCCAGGATCGGGCAGGTGAGCCGCTGCATCTTCGCTGGTGGCTCGATGCCGACGCCGGCGATGGTCCGCAGGTGCCGGTAACGCCCGCGATCGTGCTGGCGCGCCGCCTGGCCGATGGATTGATCGATAAGAAAGGCGCGATGCCCTGCATGGGCCTGCTGACGCTGGAGCAGATCGTCGAGGGCTTCGACGGGTTCGCGTTGCGGACGGGGCTGGAGACGGTCAGTCGATGAAACGCCAGGCCTCGTCCGGTGCTGGCAACCGGCACTGGTCGCGCTTGCCGAACAGGCGATAGCGGTGGCGTGCGACCCACCGGTAGAGCGGATCGCGCAGCGCCGTGGGCACGGTGCGCATCAGCGAGCCGGCGACGTGCCAGCGGCCGCCGAGTTGCCGCAGCACGCGGGCGATCGCGTCGGTATTGCTGTAACCGATGCCGTCCTGAACCAGCAGGAACGATGACGGATCATCCGGCGACAGGCCGTGCGCCATCAGCAGCGCGCGTCCTTCCACGCCTTGCATCGCGGCCAGCCGGAAACGGCCTTCGCGATCGTGGCGCAGGATGAAATCGACCCAGCGGCTGCACAGCATGCAGACGCCATCAAACACGATGACGGGATGACTGAGGTCAGCGGACATGGTCGATCTCCAGCCAGCCACGATAGGCGATCAGTCGACCGATGCCCGGCAGGCGGGTGTCGATGTCGAAGGCATAGCGACCTTCGTGCGCACCGCTGCGTGACAGCACATGGCCGCAAAGTGCGCGTGGCAAAGGCAGGCCCAGCATGCTGACGCGCCGCAGCTGCCAGTCGATGGCGTGGCCGTCGCGATGCAGGGAGAAGTGCAGCGATACCGGTCCCAGTCGCTCGCGCAGCGCGGTCCCGTCGCCGGGCTGCAAGGTGGAGCGCATCTGTCCGCGCGCAAAGCGACGGGTCCAGGTTTCCCGCTGCCCGTTGCGCTCGATGGTGAGGGCGATGGCCTGGTCGGCGCCGGGTTCGGGCAAGCTCAGGATCCGGCGCAGCAGGCGCGCCAGCAGATGCGTGTCGCCGTCGACCTGCGCGGTGCCGCTGGCCTCCAGCACTTCGCCTTCGCCGTGCATGCGTTGCACCGTCGGCGCGAGCTTCGACCAGTCCGTGGCGTCCAGCAGGGAGGGAAACAGGGCAGGTGCCATGTCGCCATCATGCGGTGGGCTCGCGATGTCCGGCAAGCGCCAGCTCGTCATTCCGGTGCAGGCCGGAATCCAGTGCGACGGTGGCCGGATTTCGCGATACGACAGCCGGCGACTGGCGTTGTCGCCAAGAGCACGTTGTGGCGGTAACTGGATGACCAGCCTCCGGCTGTTATCAGGGCGTCGCCGGTCTGCGCCGGAATGACGGGGTGCAGAACATGGGCAACAAAAAACCCGCCTTGCGGCGGGCTTTTTGTTGGTAAGGCACAAGTCGCTGGACCCCTGCGTTCGCAGGGGTGAACAACGGTAAGCCACGCGCTAGGCGCGTGGACCGTTGTTCACTTGATCTTGCCTTCCTTGTAGATCACGTGCTTGCGAACCACCGGATCGTACTTCTTGAACTCGAACTTTTCCGGGGTGTTCTTCTTGTTCTTCTGCGTGGTGTAGAAGTGGCCGGTGCCGGCCGAAGAGATCAGGCGGATCTTGTCTTGCTTGCTGTTAGCCATGGCTCAATCCTCAGATCTTTTCGCCGCGGGCACGCAGGTCGGCGAGGACGGACTCGATGCCGTTCTTGTCGATCGTGCGCAGGGCGTGGTTGGAAACGCGCAGCTTCACCCAGCGGTTTTCGCTCGGGACCCAGAAGCGGCGCTCGTGCAGGTTCGGCAACCAGCGGCGGCGGGTCTTGTTGTTAGCGTGCGAGACGTTGTTACCAGTCTGCACACCCTTTCCGGTGACTTGGCAAATACGGGCCATGATGACCTCCTGTAGGGCGCCCTGGGGCGCGTTTGCCCCCCGTTAGCCAGGGCGGCATCGGCCCAGCGGCGCAAGCGCCACGCGATGCTGGAGATGGAGCTTTTCGCGTCTGCCGTAAGGCCCGCATCGCGTTGCGGGGGTGCCCGAAGAGTCGGGTCGGCATGGTCGAGCCGCGTATTCTCCCCCAGAAACAGCGCTGTGCGCAAGTTTTGCTCAATCGGGCACCTGTCCGCATGGCGGCCCGCGGGGATGTGTGAAAGAATCAAACTCTTTGCGTTTTCACGTACAGCACACTTTTCGAAGAGGAATACCCCATGGCAGACGTCGCCGCCAACGGCCAGGCCAACGCGCCGCAGCTCGTGCTGCAGAAGATCTATGTGAAGGACGTCTCCTTCGAGGCACCCAACGCGCCGCAGATCTTCCAGGAGGTGGGCGAGACCGAGCAGCAGCCGCAGGTGCAGCTGAACCTCGGCCAGAAGTCGGTGGACCTGGGCAACGACATGTATGAAGTCGTGCTCAGCCTGACCCTGACCTGCACCCTGGGCGAGCGCACGGCTTATCTGGCCGAAGTGCACCAGGCCGGCGTATTCGGCATCGCCGGTTTCGCCGAGGAAGACCTGGCCGGCATCCTCAGCAGCTACTGCCCGAACCTGCTGTTCCCGTATGCGCGCCAGATGCTGTCGTCGCTGGTGCTCGAGGGCGGCTTCCCGCCGTTCCTGCTGCAGCCGATCAATTTCGATGCGCTGTATGCCGAACAGCAGCGCCGCATCCTCAGCGGCAGCGCCGCCCCGACGCTCAACAGCTGATCCGCAAGGGCCAAGCTCATGGTTGAGCGTCCGACCCTTGCCGTCCTGGGTGCCGGCTCGTGGGGCACCGCGCTGGCGGCCTTGGCCGCCCGCAATCAAGTACCGACCCGGCTGTGGGGGCGTGATGCCCCTGCGCTGGCAGCGATGGCGCAAACCCGTCGCAACCAGCGCTACCTGCCCGACGTCGAGCTGCCTTCCGAGCTGACTTACGAGCCTGACCTCGCCGCCGCACTGCGTGGCGCCGAGGTCGTGTTGATCGTGGTGCCCAGCCATGCGTTCGCCTCCATCCTGGAGGAGATCGCCCCGTGGCTGGAGTCCAATGCGCGCATCGCCTGGGCCACCAAGGGCTTCGAGCCGGGCACCGGCCGTTTCCTGCACGAACTGGTGGCCGAACGCTTCCCGGGTCGTGCGGCGGCGGTGGTCACCGGTCCGTCGTTCGCCAAGGAAGTGGCCTCCGGCATGCCGAGCGCCGTCACCGTGCATTCGGACGACGCTGCCTTCGCCCATGAGATGGCCCTGTTGCTGCACGCGCCGAACTTCCGCGCGTATTCCGGCAGCGATGTGCTGGGTGCCGAGCTTGGTGGCGCGATGAAGAACGTGCTGGCGGTCGCCACTGGCGTCGCTGACGGCATGGACCTGGGCCTCAATGCCCGTGCCGGCCTGATCACCCGCGGCATGAACGAGATGCTGCGCCTGGGCGTGGCCCTCGGCGCCCGACCGGAGACCCTGATGGGCCTCGCCGGCCTGGGCGACCTGGTGCTGACCTGTACCGGTGACCTGTCGCGCAACCGTCGCCTGGGTCTCGCACTGGGTCGCGGCAAGGCCATCGATGAGGCAGTGCGCGAGATCGGCCAGGTGGTCGAAAGCGTGCTCACCGCCGATGAAGTGATGCGCCTGGCCACCAAGCACGGCCTGGACCTGCCCATCAGCAGTGGCGTGCGCGCCGTGCTGCATGGCGAGGTCACCCCGGGCGAAGGCCTCAAGATGCTCATGAGCCGCGAGCAGAAGCCGGAATACCCCAAGGGCCTGTTCACGCCCGCCGCGTAAGTTCGGTCCCAACGTGTTGCCCTTCGACTCTGAACGCCCGGTATGAAAAAACCGGGCGTTGAGACGCGCACACGTGCAATAGCCTTGCTAAGCTGAATCTTTTGGTCGCCCTAGCGGACCGCGCATGCAGTCACCGGACGATAAACGGCACGATCGTCAGACCCAGTCACGCAGCGACAGCGGCGATGCGGCGCTGCCCGGTGTCTGGCGGAAGCTGCTCGCCTCGCAGGCAGGCGCGGCGCCGCAGGAACGCGGCGTGCTCGGCTTCTTCCTCGAGGTGGTGCCGGAGGAGGGGGCGTCCTACGCACACGTGGATGTCGCGCCCGTACTGCTGACCGTGGCCGAACAGGGGCGCTTCGTGCGTCCGTCGCCGCTGGACAGCAAGCACCTCGGCCAGCAGCAGCTGGAACCCCACGAGCAGCGCCTGGCCGCCACCGTACTCGGCCTGCCGCAGAGCCTGCGCAAGAGCCGCAGCTATGCGCGGCTCGCCGGCCATGTCGGCGATGCGCTGCTGGCGGAAATCCTCGATACCTCGCCCTGCTTCCTTGGTGGCCTGGCCGGCCTGCGCCTGTCGCGCGGCAAGGGGCACCAGCTCAACTGGCAGTGGCACCTGGAGAATGACGGCAGCCAGCGCCTGCAGCCGTGCCTGCCGACCAACCATCGCGTGCTGCGCATCGATGCCCTGTGGTACCTGGACGCCGAGCGCGCCGAGATGGGTCATCTGGAAGCGCCGCTGGAAGAGACCCAGTGGCTGGACCTGCCGCCGCTGAAGCACGAATACAGCCAGACCCTGCGCACCGCGCTGCCGCAGAGTCGCCTCTCGCACCGCCTGCCGCTGCCGCAGGTGCTCGGCGAGATGCGGCGCGCCGAACTGTCGCCCAAACCCGTGCTCACCCTGCATGCGCTGACCCGTCACGCGCGCCTCGCCGCTGGTACGCCGCCGCTGGCCTATGCGCGCCTCGCCTTCGACTACGCGGGCGAGCGTCTGCCCGGTCGTGGTGGCGAGCCGCTGGTGCGGCGTGTGCGCAATGGCCAGCTGGTGGAGATCACCCGTCGCCGCGCCGAAGAGCTGTCCACCATGGAGCAGCTCGAGCGCGCCGGCCTCACGCCGGGCGTGGATACCGAAGGCCTGCCCTGGGATCTCGCCGACACGCTGCCCGACGACGCCTGGCTGTTTCCGGGCAAGGGCTATGCGGGTGCGCTCGAAGTGAACACGCCGGCGCGCTGGCTCGCGCTGCGTCCGAAGCTCGAGGGCGAAGGCTTCCTGCTCGAATACGCGCCCAGCTTCCCGTTCGAAGTGCTGGAAGGCCCGGTGCGCTGGTACGGCAACGCGGTGGAAGACACCGACGACCATGCCTTCGACCTGGAAATCGGCATCGAACTGGAAGGCAAGCGCCACAACCTGCTGCCCGCCGTGGCGCAGGCGCTGGCCGATCACCAGTTGAACCTGAGCCCGGTGCCGAACGAGCCCGAGGATGCCGTGTGGTACGCCCCGGTGGACGAGCGCCGCCGCGTGCCCGTGCGCCTGAAGGAGCTGCGCGGCCTGCTGGCGCCGCTGGCCGAATACCTCGAACGCCCGCGCCACAAGCTGCACCTGCCGCGCGTGCAGGCCGGCCGACTGGAAGAACTGGTCGAAGCACTGCCCAGCGGTGGCGAACTGGTCGCACCGGAAGCACTGCGTGGTTTCACCGCGCGTCTTCGCGATGCGGCCGAACGCGCCAGCGATGCCGTACCCGAAGGCCTCACTGTCGAATTGCGCCCGTACCAGCGTGAAGGCCTGCGCTGGTTGAATGCGCTCGCGGAGGCCGGTGTCGGCGGCGTGCTGGCCGACGACATGGGCCTGGGCAAGACGCTGCAGCTCATCACGCACCTGCTGGCGCTGAAGGAGCGCGGTGCGCTCACCGAGCCGGCGCTGGTCGTGGTGCCCACCAGCCTGATTCCGAACTGGCAGGCGGAAATCGCACGCTTCGCGCCGTCGCTGCGTGTGCTCGCGCTGCACGGCCCGCAGCGCGGCGGCGATTTCTCCCAGCTGGGCGCACAGGACATTGTGCTCACCAGCTATGCGCTGCTGCCGCGCGACGTGGTGACGCTGCGCAAGCAGCCGTTCGCGCTGATCGTGCTGGACGAAGCGCAGCAGGTGAAGAACCCGCGCACGCAGGCACGTCGTGCCGTGCTGAGCCTGCGCGCACCGCGCTGCGTCTGCCTCACCGGCACGCCGCTGGAAAACCATCTGGGTGAGCTGTGGTCGCAGGTCGACCTCGCCGTGCCCGGGCTGCTCGGTGACGAAGGCGCGTTCCGCCGCCACTACCGCATTCCGATCGAGCGTCATCGCGACACCGATTGCCAGGATCGCCTCAACCGTCGCCTCGCACCGTTCATCCTGCGTCGCACGAAGTCGCAGGTGGCGAACGAGCTGCCGCCCAAGACCGAGATCACGCGCCGCGTGGTGCTGGAAGGTCGCCAACGCGAACTCTACGAAAGCCTGCGCCTGTCGCTGGCGGACGAACTGCGCGAGGTGATCGCGCAGCGCGGCATCGCGCACAGCGGCATCGTGGTGCTCGACGCGCTGCTGAAGCTGCGCCAGGTCTGCTGCGATCCGCGCCTGGTGAAACTGGAAGCGGCCCGTGGCGTGCGCGATTCGGCCAAGTTCGAATTGCTGATGGACATGTTGCCCGCGCTGCTCGCCGAAGGCCGCAAGGTGCTGCTGTTCTCGCAGTTCACCGAAATGCTCAAGCTCATCTCGCACGAGCTGGATCGCCGCCGCATCCGCTACGTCACGCTCACCGGTGAAACGCGCGACCGCGCCGAGCCGGTGCGCCAGTTCCAGGAAGGCGAAGCGCCGCTGTTCCTGCTGTCACTGAAGGCCGGCGGCGTGGGCCTCAACCTCACCGCCGCCGACACCGTCATCCACTACGACCCATGGTGGAACCCCGCCGCCGAAGCGCAGGCTTCCGATCGCGCGCACCGCATCGGCCAGGACAAGCCGGTGTTCGTGTTCCGCCTGATCACCGGCGGCACGGTGGAGGAGCGCATCGAGGAGCTGAAGGCGCGCAAGGCGGAGCTGGCGGAGGCGGTGTTGGAGGGTGGTGGCACGCGGGAGAGGTTGAGCTTTGATCAGGCTGACCTGGATGCGTTGTTGGCGCCGGGTTGAGTCCTGCTTCTCTTCGCCCTTCGGTTCGAGGGACGTTTGGATAAACGTTGCCGCCGCTCCTAAGCCGAACCTACCCCTGTAGGAGCGCACCCAGTGCGCGATAACCCCGCACCTCAGTTTTCATACGTCCACCGCGTTTTTGTGGGAGCGCACCCTGTGCGCGACGGCCTTTCGCCTCGGTCTTGAGGCTCGGTGTTACCGCGAATTGGGGCCTCGGCCTTCGGTTGACGCGCTACCGCCAGGGTGCCGCCTACGCGGCGGGCGTTTCGATCTCCTGCCGGAGCTCGAGTCACTTTTCTTTTGCTGGCCCAAAAGAAAAGTAACCCAAAGAAAATGGCCTTGAGAGCCAGGGCTCATAGCGGTATGTGGGATAGAAGCGTAGGGTGACTGCGGCAAGCCGAATCAGGAACGTGCTACCTCGAAGGGAGCTGCTACACCGCAACGCGCCGTCGCGGAGAGGGCTTAAGACAGTTCGATCGAACACTTGGATATCGCGTCACCACCACACTTCTCCCTCTCCCCCTTGGGGAGAGGGCTGGGGTGAGGGGTCAATCTAGCGATCCGCTCGCATCACTGCCTCACTCAAATCGCTGCCCCGATCGCCAGCGCAATCTCAGACCCGGCTCACCAACTCAGTTGTGTTCGTCGCCAGCAGGCAGTCCGGCCGTCGGCGTCAGTTCGCCCACCATCACCGTGCCATGCAGCCCCTGGAAGTAGTCGTCGGCTTGCTCATGCAATTGCCTGGAAAGCGTGAGGGCCGCCTGGGGCATGGGAGCAAATCCGCTGATATAGGCACTGCCGCCGTGGTTGGTGGCGACGTCGATCTGCTCAACCTCACGGTCAAAGCGCCGCATGGCGCGCTTGCCGGCCACGTGGTCGCCGTACTTGGCGAGCAGTTGCACGTACAGCTCGTTGGCCCGGGCTATCTCGTCCTCGCTGCATTTGGCACGTGCGCGGGTGTAGTCGAGCATGAAGCCCCGGCTTTTGCGCTCGGCGGCCAGTGCCAGCCAGGCGAGGCCCAAGGGCTTGTCGATCGGTGTGCCCTGGAGGTCACCCTGGCTGTAAGCCAGGCCCAGGGAGTGCTGCGCGTCCTTGTTGGCCCAGTAGGAGGCGTGCTCCAGCATGCTGATCGCCTGTTGCGGGTTATTGCGCTGCAGGTGGTAGCGCGCGCGGCAGGCGTAGTAGTCGCCTGGCAGCAGGCGCTCCAGCCCGTCAGGGCAGTAAATGGGCGGTCCCTGGTCGGCGTCCGCCGCCGAGGCGGTGCGGATGCTGGCGAGGCCAGCGGTCGACAGCAGGATCAGCGACAACAGCGCCCAGGCATTCCGATTGCGCATCATCAGGCTACCCCCGTAGTGACAGGGCCAACATAAATGACGCGCAAGCCTGGCGCAAGAAATTGCTGGCGGTGGCTGCTATTGCCCGGGCAGGGGTCTTACATCGCCGGTCGCGTGCGCAGCAGTGAATCCACTGCCTGCTGCCATTGCGGTGATCCCGGCGGCGACTGCGGAGCTTCCTGCCCCAGCTTGCGCTGCACGGCATGGTTCCATTCGGCGGAACCGCGATCCGGCCCGTGACCGTCGTCGTCGGACACATGCAGGCGCTGATCCACCCATGCGTACCATTGGATGGATCCCAACGTGGCGTTGCCAGGTGCGCTGCTGCTTTCCGCGGACTGCGGCTTGGGCGGGTTCTGATCGGGCGGCGGCGATGCCGGCGAGCATGCCGCGAGCAACGCGAGAGGAAGCAGGGCGAGGTATCGACGCATGTCGGCCTCCTGATTGCAGAATCAGTCTCGAGACTAACAACAACCACGTGCGTGGCGATGAATCGCGCCTGACATGCGTGTCACTTTCGTGAATGAAGACGCTGCATCGCTCGCGTTTTTACTTCGCGCTAACGTCGCGCAGCCACTTCGTCGATGTGCTTGAGCAGATCGGCGGGATCTTCGTACACACGGAATGCGCCGGCATCTTCCAGTTCTTCCTGGCCGTAGCCGCCGGACAACAGGCCCACGCCGAGTGCGCGTGCACGCTGTGCCGCGAGCATGTCCCAGATGCTGTCGCCCACCACCAGGCTGTGGTGGATGTCCGCGCCAAGTCGCTGTGCGGCGGTGATGAACAGATCGGGATCGGGCTTGGCATAACGCACCTGGTCGCGCGTCACCACGGGCACCTTCGATGGATCGACACCAAGCGCTTCGAGGTTGTGCGCGGCGGTCTGCATGCGACCGCTGGTGGCGATCGCCCAGGGGATTTCTTCCTCGGTGAGGAACGCCAGCAATTCGCGCGCACCGGGCAGCGGACGCACCGAGCCCTGCGTGGCCTGCCGGTTGTATGCCTCGGCGTGCCAGGTGCGCAGGCGCATCAAGCGGTCTTCGGTGATCTCCATGCCGGTTTCGCGCAGCAGCATGTTGGCGAACAGGCCGCCGCTCATGCCTATCTTGCGGTGGATCCGCCACACCGACAGTTCCACGCCTTCGCGATCCAGCGCTTCCTTCCACGCCAGCACGTGCTGGTAGACGCTGTCGACCAGCGTGCCGTCGAGGTCGAACAGGAAGGCGGTATCACTGCGCGGCATGGCGAATGGGCCCGGTCGAAAAGGGCCCACAGAGTAGCACCCGCGCAGGCACTTCCCCGTCAATGTGATTCGCAGCACATCGCGCTGTAGGCGCATGGTCGAGCTGACAGACAGCGTGATGCGCAAGGCGCACGCTGCATGCGTCGACCGAGCTCATTCGCCGGAAACGACGCATCGCTGACCGCGAACTCGACGAATGGCACGCGCGACACACGATCATTCAGTCGGAGAAAGATCATGGCACGCAAACGTGTATTGGCTTTCGTGGCATTGGCCGCCTGCATCGGCACGGCGGGAGCACAAGGTGCGAGTGGCCGGCTGACGTTCGAGGGCCGCATCGTGCAATCGACCTGCAACGTCGAGCAGCCGCAGCTCGGCAGGGAGCGAGGTGTTGGTTGCGGTCAGGAAGGCGTGCGTTCGATCGACATGGAGCGCATGCTGCCGGCAGCGCAGGCCGCCGACAGCGCCATGCTCGATTACTTCCTCGAGCGCAGCCAAGGTGATGCGAAGTTCGCGCTGACGCGCCAGTACCGGTGACTGGCGCCAGCGGCTGGCGGTGGCGTCAGCCGCCCGGGACCAGCGGCTTGCCGGCGTCGAGCACCGCGAGTGCGGCGGCGCCGAGCAGGCCGGGTTCCGGATGCATCATCGCCACCGTGGGCACCTGTTCCATGGTTTCGCGGAAACGGCCCTTGGCCTCGAAACGCTCGCGGAAACCGCCACGCTTGATCCACGGCAACAGGATGGGCAGCACGCCGCCGGTGAGGTACACGCCGTCCCAGCCACCCAGGCTGAGCACCAGATCACCGGCGACGCTGCCGAAGATGCCGGCCAGCGTTTCCACCGTGCGCACGCACAGCGGATCGGTGCCCGCCTCGGCGCGCGCCGTGATGTCCTCGGGCGAGTATTCCTCGGCCACCTGGCCGGCGATATCGGCGAGCGCGAGGTAGAGGTTCACCAGGCCGTTGCCGCAGATCATGCGTTCGTTGGAGACGCGGCCGAAGCGATCGTTGAGGCGATGCAGGATCTCCACGTCTTCCGCCGTATGCGCGGCGAAGCCGGCGTGACCGCCCTCGGTCTCGAGCACGATCCAGTTGCCTTCGCGGCGCAGCAGGCCCGCCACGCCCAGGCCGGTGCCCGGGCCCATCACCACGAAGGTCTGCGGCTCGCGCTGGCCCAGCGTGGGCATCGCCTGCCCACCCACCGAGGAAAGCTGGTCGTGCGTAAGCAGCGGCACCGCCATCGCCTGCGCGGCGAAATCGTTGACGAGGTGCACCGACTCCATGCCCAGCTCTGCCTGCAGCGAATGCGCCGCGACCAGCCAGGGATTGTTGGTGACCTTGACCGTCTCGCCTTCGCTTACACGGCCAGCGGCCGCGATGACGGCGCGCGACACGGTGTGGCCGGTGTCTTCGAAATACTGGCGGATGGCTTCGGCCAGCGAGGAATGGTCCTTCACGCGGTAACGGCGCACGCTGTCGTCCATCAGCGGCGCGGCGCGACCCGGATCGGCCAGGGCGAATCGCACGTTGGTGCCGCCAAGATCAGCGAGCAGCGTGGCGGCGGCACGGGAAGGCGTTCTCATGGACGATCCTGAAGCGGGGGAGACAGTAAGGGTGACTCCCTTGGGCGGATTCGTCCAGTGGTGCGGTGCAGCGCGCGCCGCTTTTTAACCATTCGATACCGAATGGCACACGGGGCCCATGCATCCACGCCGCCGCTTGGCCGTCTATCAGGCCGCGCAGGCAGCGATCGCCATCGTCACGCAAGGCACCGGCAGCGACGTGCGCCGATGCCCGTTGGGTTATGGCTTGGCAGCGGGCATCGCGGCGCGTGGATCGTAGCCGGTCATCAGCGGATGGCCCGTGGGTGGCAGGTCGCGCAGCCGCGACACATCCGGTGCCCGCACCTCGTCGCCGCGATTGCCCCAGCTGGCGCGCACGAAGGTGAGGATTTCGGCGATCTGCTGATCGCTCAGGCGGTCGCGGAACGCCGGCATGCTGAACTGCGCGGGCGCGTCACGCCCCACCGGCATGGTGCCGCCGTGCAAGACGAGGCGGATGGCCGAATCCGCACTAGGGCCATTGAGCACGGGATTGCCGGCCAGTGCGGGGAATACCTCGCCGTAGCCGTGTCCATCGGTGCGATGGCAGGTGGCGCAGTTGTCGACGTACAGCTGCGCGCCCGTCGCACCGACATTGCCACTCGTCAGCGCCTTGCGGGTGGCCTCGTCATAGGTGATGGCGTTCTCCTGCCGCGCGGGCGGCAGGGTCTTGAGGAAGTGCGCGATGGCGGCGAGATCCTCGTCGCTCATGTGGCGGGTGCTGTGCTCGATCACTTCGCCCATGCCGCCGAATACCGCGCTGCGCTCGCTGCGGCCGTTCTTCAGCAGCGCCACGATGTCTTCCTCGTTGACGCTGCCCAGGCCGCTGGCCAGTTCGCCGCGCAGGCTGGGTGCGACCCAGTTGTCGTTGGCACCGCCGCTGAGATAGTCGGTGCCGTCGGTGGGCGTGAGCGCCTTCTCCTGCAGGGTGAAGGCACGCGGCGTATGGCAGGCACCGCAATGGCCCAGGCCTTCCACCAGGTATTGCCCCCGGGCCAGCGCCGCATCACCGGTCGCTGCGGTTTCCACGGTGGACACCTTTGGGGCAAACAACCAGCGCCAATAGGTGAGCGGCCAGCGCATCGACAGCGGCCACGGGATGCCTTCGGCGTGATTGACCTGCTCCACCGGCGCCACCTTGTGCATCAGGTAGGCGTACAGCGCCTGGATATCCTGGTCACTCGCCTTCGCGTACGAGGGGTAGGGCATCGCCGGATACAGCGTGTGGCCCTCCGCATCGATGCCACGGCGCACGGCGCGCTCGAACTGGCCGTAGGTGTAGTGGCCGATGCCCGTGGTGGGATCGGGCGTGATGTTCGTGCTGTAGATGGTGCCGACCGGCGAGGCGATCGGCAGGCCGCCGGCGAACGGCTTGCCGCCGGGTGCGGTGTGGCAGGCCGCGCAATCGCCGAGGCGGGCGACGTATTCGCCCTGCTTGATCAGGTCGTCATTGGGTGCCGGTGCGCTGGCGGAGGCATTGCCGCCACCGCCGCGAAACACCAGCGTGGCCAGCCACGCCAGTGCGATCAGCACGACGATCACCACGACGGCACGTATCAGGCCGCCACCCTTGCGACGACGCGAGCGGGCGTTCATGCCTGCACCAGGGGGCCGGGATTCTTGAGGTAGGTCTCACGAATGGCCTTGGTCGACATGTACGTCAGGCCGCCGATGAGCCCGGTGGGGTTGTAGCCGAGGTTCTGCGGAAACGCGGACGCGCCGGTGACAAACACGTTGTGCACGTTCCAGCTCTGCTGGAAGCGGTTGAGTGCGCTGGTCTCGGGCGAAGCGCCCTGGATCACGCCGCCGGTGGTGTGCGTGGTCTGGTACTGGCGCACGTCGTAGTGATCGCCAGCCTTGCGGATGGTCTGCGAGGTCTGGCGCGGCTTCATCGCATCGGCGATCTCCTGCGCGCGATCGGTGAGGAAGCGCGTCATCTTGTATTCGTTGTCGTGCCAGTCGAAGGTGAGGCGCAACAGCGGCAGGCCGAAGCTGTCCTTGTAGGTCGGGTCGAGATCGAGATAGCGATCGCGATACGCCATGACCGAGCCGTGCGACTGCACGCCTGTGGTGTGCAGGTAGCTGTCCTTCGCCGCACGCTTCCACTTCTCGCCCCAGCCCGGCGTGCCCGGTGGCAGCAGCAATTGCTGGATCGGACGGCCGCCGGTCTGTCCGCCAAGGATGTAGCCACCGCCGATAAAGCCGTGCGGCCCGTGGTCGAAATGATCGGAATTGAACTCGTCGATGATCTGGTTGCCGCCCGAGCCCGCGCCGATGAAGGGATTGATCGCCACGTCCTTGTCGTAGAAGACGGTGACGTTGCTCATCATCTGGTACGCGTAGTTCTTGCCGATCACGCCCTTGCCGGTGTTCGGGTCATAGGGCGTGCCGATGCCCGACAGCAGCATCAGGCGCACGTTGTGCATCTGGAACGCGGCGACGATCACCAGGTCCGCCGGCTGCTCCACTTGCTGTCCCTGCGCGTCGATATAGGTGACGCCGGTGGCGCGCTTGCCGGTGTTGTCGAGATTGATCCGGGTGACATGGCTCTGCGTGCGCAGCGTGAAGTTCGGCTTGCGCATCAGCACCGGCAGGATCGTGGTCTGTGGCGAAGCCTTCGAGTACATGAAGCAGCCGAAGCGCTCGCAGTAGCCACACAGGTTGCACGGCCCGAGGCGTACGCCGTGCGGGTTGGTGTACGGCCGCGATGCGTTCGACGAGGGCTGCGGAAACGGCTTGTAGCCGCGCGAGCGCGCCGCATCGGCGAACAGCTTGGCGCCGTAGTTGTCGGCCACCGGCGGGTTCGGATACTCGCGCTTGCGCGCGCCTTCGAACGGATTGCCGCCTTCCTTGATCTCGCCATTGAGATTGCCCGCGCGGCCGGAGGTGCCGCACAGGTATTCGAACTGGTCGAGGAAGGGTTCCAGTTCGTCGTAGGTGACGCCGTAGTCCTGGATCTGCATGTCGTCCGGCATGAACTTCGAGCCATAGCGCTGCCGGTTGTGGCTCTCGAACACCAGGTCTTCCGGCGAGGGACGATAGTGCTGGCCGTTCCAATGGATGCCTGCGCCGCCCACGTTGTTGCCGAGCAGGAACGAGCCGTACTGCCGGTAAGGCACGGCCGTTTCGGTGAGCGCGTGGCGGATGGTGATGGTTTCCTTCGCCAGCGGCTGGAACAGGTCACCGCGAATGCCATAGGCCAGTTCGTCCGCATTGTGCGGATAGGTGAAATCGGGCGAGGTGTCGCGATAGGTGCCGCGCTCCAGCGCAAGCACATTGAGGCCGGCTTCGGTGAGTTCCATGCCCATGATCGCGCCGGTCCAGCCGAAGCCGACGATCACCACGTCGACCGGTTTCATGCGGATCATGTCTTGTCTCCCTGGATGGACACGGGGCCAAACGGGTAGACCTTGCCCGGCTGCACGATCCAGTCGGCATAGTCGGCACGCGCACCGGGAAAGCCGATCATCTTCCACGCGCCCATATGCTTGTTGCCGCCGTACATCGGGTCGGCGAAATAGCCTTCCTTGGTATTGGTCAGCAGCTGCGTGAAGAACGCGTTCGCGGGCACTTGGTCCAGCTTGATCTCACCCTTCTCCAGCTGGTGCAGCACGCCGTCGCGTTCTTCCGCCGACAGCGCGGCGAACTTCTTGTTGTGCTGCTTCTGGCACCAGTCGTCGACGGCGGCAATGGCGGTGCGGTAGAGGTCGCGAGGCGTGAAGCGCAGCTGGTAGCCGAGCGTCGGCGCTGCATCGGGCACGAACGGACCCTGCATGTACCAGTAGCCGCCGTGGCCGTAGCTGTCTTCCATCTGGCGGTCGATGAATTCGGGCACGCCTGCTTCCACTGCACCGGGGCCGTCCTCGTTCGGAGGGATCAGCCGGTCCACCGCAGCCTGCAGGAATTCCCACTCCGCCGCATTGAAATACTTTGGCGAGTAGGCCGCGCCTGCAGCTGGTGCCGCACTGCCTTGTGACTGCGCCAGGGCCGAGCCGCCCAGCAAGCTGACGGCTGGCACCGCTACCATCGATTGCCGCAGGAAGTCGCGACGCGACGGCGAGCTAGGCTTGTTCGACATGGCGTTCCCCAGGGCAATCGCGTGGAAGCAAAAGTCATGCTGGCGCGCACCATGGGAGCAAAACGTGAAAAGGGAGCATGGGTCGATGCGTCCACGCATTCACGAAGCATCGACTGCACATCGCCACATATAATCCTCAGGAAAGTCGTCGGGCCATGAGCCACTGTCACGTGGCGCGCCCGCCGCACCGGGGAACCTCCAGGGGCTGGCACTGCATGGACACCACACGCGAACAACGCCAGCTCCGCCTGTCCATCGTCGTCACCTTCGTGGTCGGTGTGGCCTGCGTCGCCGTCGGCCTGCTGATGCGTTCGCAGGCGATTGCGTTCGATGGCTTCTACTCGCTGGTTGACGTGGTGCTGACGGGCGGTTCGTTGCTGGTGTCGCGACTGGTGGCCAGCGAAGGCAGCCGGCGCTTCCAGTTCGGCTACTGGCACCTGGAACCGCTGATGGTGGTGTTCAACGCCACCGTGCTCACCGCCATCTGCAGCTATGCCGCCTTCACCGCGCTGCACGATCTGCTCACCGGCGGCCATGAACTCGCCTTCGGCCTCGGTGCTGCATGGGCGGCCGTCATGGGCGTGGTGAGCATGGGCATGGCGTACCAGATGAATCGCCAGTCGAAGCTGCTGGGTTCGGTGCTGGTGCAGCTCGATGCGCGCGGTTGGTTGATCGGTGGTTGCATCAGCATCGCGGTGTTGATCGGCTTTGCGCTGGCCGCAGTGATCAAGGGCGGCCCGCTCGATCATTGGACCCGCTACATCGACTCCTCGATCCTGTTGTTGCTGGTGATCGTGCTGTTGCCGTTGCCCTTGAGCAGCCTGTGGCAAGCCCTGCTCGAAGTGTTGCAACTCGCGCCCGACGCATTGGACCAGCGCGTACGCGCAGTAATGCAGGCGATGGTGCACGAACGCGGCTACCTCGATTTCTCCAGCTACGTCGCCAAGATGGGCCGCATGCGTTTCATCGACATCCACATCCTGGTCGACCCGACGCGCCCGCTGGGTACCATGGATGCGATTGACGAAGTGCGCAGCGAGATCGCGCATCGCCTCGGTAGTGATATCCGTGTGGAGTGGCTTACCATCGTGTTCACCGGTAAGCGGGAGTGGTTGTAGGGCCCTTCCTCAATCTCCTTGTAGGAGCGCACCCAGTGCGCGATCGCGGCGCCTCGTCGTTACCACTCCGTAGGCTTTTCGCGCACTGGGTGCGCTCCTACAGGGAAAGACAGTGCTGCTCTTGTGGGAGCCCACCCTGTGGGCGACTGCGGGGCCTCGTCGTCACCGCGCCGTAGGTTTGTCGCGCACAGGGTGCGCTCCCACAACGGCGGAAGACTTCCGGCTCCACTAGGGGCTGCCCCGCTCTTGTAGGAGCGCACCCAGTGCGCGATCGCAGAGCCTCGTCGTCACCGCTCCGTAGGCTTTTCGCGCACTGGGTGCGCTCCTACAACAGGCAGAGGGATGAGGGGCCTTACGCCCGCTTCTGCAACCAGTCGCCCATCTGCTTCAACACCTGGCTTCTTGCCGGCTCCGCCTCGTTGAACAGCTCGTGGTACAGCGAGTCGAAGTAGCGGGTGGTGAGGTGGTTGCCGGCCCAGGCGGCGGCGGAGAAATCGCGGCTGCCCGACGGATCCACCAGCTTGTCCGAACCCGCCACCAGCAGCAGGGTGGGCACGGCCAGCCGGGGTGCGTCGCCGATGGTGGTGTCGCCGGTGCGGAAGATGAAATCGGCCAGCCTAGGCGTGATCCAGCCGTGGCGCAGCGGGTCGGCGCGATAGGTCGGTTCCACTTGCGTGTCGTGCGAGAGCTTGTCGAACGGCAGCCCGTTCGGCAGCGGCAGGTTCGGCGTCACCTTGGCCAGTACCCCGGCCAGGCGCTGCATGAACTTCGATTCCCAGGTCCGCAAGGCCGGCGAAGACAGCACCATCGCCGACGGGCGGATGCGTCGGTCCAGCACGGCTCGCGCGGCCACCAGACCGCCCATGCTGTGGCCGAGCAGCAGCGGCGGGCGGGGAAGGGAGGCGGCGTAGCCGTTGTAGACCGTGGCCAGGTCTTCCAGCAGGTCGTCCGGATGGCTCAGGCTGCCGCGGGTGCCGGGCGTCTTGCCATGGCCGCGCTGGTCGTAGCAGCGCACCGAGTAACCGCGGGTATGGAACCACTGGGCCAGCCGCTCGTAGCGGCCGCTGTGCTCGCCCAGCCCGTGGACGATCAGCACCGCGTCATGCGCCCGCGTGTGCGGCCAGTCGCGCACGAACAGCGTCTGGCCATCGGGCATGGTGAGCAGCTGCCCATCGTCGCGGTGGTCGCCCGGGTGGTTCACACGATGGCCTTATCGGGAAAGATCAGGATTCTGCATCAAGCCGGTGCGCCGTGGAGCATGCGGCGCAAAAAAGAAGGGAGCGGCCAGGCCGCTCCCCTCCAGGGATCCTCGTCGCCGGTGCCGCTTAGAAGTCGGCCCGGAACTCCACGCCCAGGATGCGCGGGTCGTTGACGAAGGCGGTGCGGTTGTTGAAGTCGATCGCACCCGTGATGTAGGTCTTGTTGGTGATGTTGCGGCCGTACAGGGCGATTTCGCGCTTGCCGAAATCCCAGTTGTAGCCCACGCGCACGCCACCCTCGAGCATCGGCTTGCCGCGGAACTCTTCCGACTGGTACAGGAAGAAGTTCACCTCGCTGCGGTAGCTCCAGTCGGTGTAGAAGAAGAACTCGCCGCTCTCGCCGTACGGGATGCCGTAGCGCGCCGTCATGTTGCCGATCCACTTGGGCGCGTTGGGCAGCGGGTTGCCGTCCACCAGCGCGTTGCCTTGCGCATTGAGCGGGTCGAGCACCGTGCAGCCGGCGCCGCACACGGCCACGGCCAGGTTCGGGTCCTTCAGCTCGGTGTGGTTGTAGCTGCCGCCGGCGGTGAGCACGAAGTTCGGCGTGACATAGGCTTCGAGGTCGAACTCGGCGCCGTAGCCTTCCGTCTTCTTCGCGTTGATAAGGCGCGTGACATTGATGTCGCCACCCACCGCAGTGAGCTGCTGGTTGTGCATGGTGTAGTCATACACGTCCGCGTTGAAGCGCAGGCGGTTATCCATGCCCGTGGTCTTCACGCCCAGCTCGTACGAGGTGATCGTCTCGGGCTTGGCCTGCGAGATGAAGTCGGCAAACAGCACGCGGCCCTGCACGCTGGGTGCGCGGAAGCCATTGGCGATGCGGCCATACACGTTGACGTTCGGGTTGAGCGTCCACGTACCGGTGAGGTCGCCGCTCCAGCGCGCATCGTGCGGATCGGCGCCCAGCGACAGCGGGCCCGCGCCGATCGGCGACAGGATGCGGTCCACGTGGAAATCGCGCGAGTCGTGCGAGTAACGCGCACCGGCGCGCACGTCGAAGTCGTCCGTCAGGCGATAGTCCACCGAACCGAACCCCGCCCACGCACGCGTGGTTTGGCTCTGCTGCGCATAGCCGTCCATCGCGTGGTTGTTGAGCGTGTTGTAGTCGTAGTTGACGATCGCGATGTCTTCGTAGAAGTAGTACGCGCCCACCTGCCAGTTCAGCTGATCCTGCGGATTGCTGGCGAGGCGGAATTCCTGCGTGATCTGGTTGTCGTGCGGCAGTGCATCGGCCGTCTCGGACGGGAACGGCGTGACGTACTGGTTCTGGCTCGGGTTCAGCGGAATGGCGATGCCGCCGTCCACGTCGCCCAGGCTGTACGTGGTGGCCTTCTCGAAACCGGTGATCGAGGTGAAGGTGTAGTCACCCAGGTTCCAGGTGAGGTGCGCGTTGCTGCCCCACGAGAACAGGTGCT
This sequence comes from Dyella amyloliquefaciens, assembly GCF_004296575.1. Taxonomy (GTDB): domain Bacteria; phylum Pseudomonadota; class Gammaproteobacteria; order Xanthomonadales; family Rhodanobacteraceae; genus Dyella; species Dyella amyloliquefaciens. The sequence goes on from NZ_SAYT01000001.1 coordinate 188,490, forward strand.
GGCGGTTGCGGCCGTCCTGGTACACCACGTCGCGGTTGAAGCCCGGTACCAGGCTGTCGCTGCCCAGCGGGATCGCGTTCGCGCGGTTCACCATGGCGCTACCGTCCAGCCAGCGCGCGTGCGCGTTGAGCAGCGCGTTGAATCCATCGTTGTCGTACATCGCCTGCAGGCGGATGGCGCGGTCGTTATAGCCACCCAGCGCATCCTTCTCGCCGGTGTAGCCGTTGTCGATCCAGCCGTCGCGATGCTGCGCCAGCGCCGACACGCGGCCCGACCAGTGGCCGCCCAGCGAACCACCGAGCGCGGCCTCAGCATTTGCCGTGCCCTTGCTGCCGTACGACACGCGGGCGTAGCCGCTTGTGTCCTGGCTCGGCTTCACCGAATCGAACTTGATCACGCCGGCCGGCGAGTTGCGGCCGAACATGGTGCCCTGCGGACCGCGCAGCACTTCCACCTGGTTCAGGTCGAACAGCGGGAAGCCCTTGAGGATCGGGTTCTCCTGCACGATGTCGTCGTACACCATCGACACCGGCTGCGACGCATTGAGGTCGAAGTCGCTGTTGCCGAGGCCGCGGATGTAGAAGCGCGGGAACTCACGGCCATACGAGGTTTCGGCGTACACGCTCGGCGCACGGCCGGCGAGCTGCAGCACGGTGTCGCCGGACTGGCCGTAGTTGTCGAGCTGCGCCGGCGTCAGCACCGTCATCGAGATCGGCACCTTCTGCAGATTCTCGACGCGCTTTTCAGCGGTCACGTTCACGGTGGCCAGCTCAACGGGCTTGCTGTTCTTGGCGTTCGTGGTCTGTTGTGCCGTAGCGTCCTGTGCGTTGGCGGAGGAAGCAGCACCCAAGGCAAGGGCACTGGCAATGGAAAGGGCAAGCACGGCGAAGCGCGTCGGGCTGGCGGCGGTCATTGGAATATCCCCGGATAATTGGAAGGCAACGGCAAGCAAAAAAAGGCGCCGCAAAAAACATACTTCGGCGTACGGCGGCGTCACGCCATTGTCATCGAAAAATGGTGCGACGCGAAAGCGAATAATTTCGAACGGTGTTGCCATTTGGGCCCACGGGCCCCATCTCGGGTTACTCTGGACCCGCCTGCCGGTCACGGCTAAACCCATGCCACTGCACGATTTTCATCCCGCCGTTGCGGCCTGGTTCCAAGGCGCGTTCAGCGCGCCCACCGCACCGCAAAAAGCCGCCTGGCCGTCCATTCGAGCCGGCCAGCACACGCTGGTGGCCGCCCCGACAGGTTCAGGCAAGACACTCACCGCCTTTCTCGCCGCCATTGATACGCTGGTGCGCGAAGGCGTGGAAAACGACGGCACGCTGCAGGACATCACCTCGGTCGTCTACGTGTCGCCGCTGAAGGCACTGTCCAACGACATCCGCATCAACCTGGAAGCACCACTCGAAGGCATCCGCGCGCAACTCGCCGCGATGGGCCTGCCCGACGTGGACATTCGGACGGCCGTACGCACTGGCGACACACCGCAAGCCGAACGCAACTGGATGCGCAAGCAACCGCCGCACATCCTGGTGACCACACCCGAGTCGCTGTACATCCTGCTTGGCTCCGAATCGGGTCGGCGCATGTTGTCGGGCACGCGTACGGTGATCGTGGATGAGATTCACGCGCTGGCGTCGAGCAAGCGTGGTGCGCATCTGGCGTTATCGTTGGAGCGGTTGGAGTCGTTGTGTCAGCGGAGGCTGCTGCGCATTGGTTTGTCGGCGACGCAGAAGCCGATTGAAGAAGTCGCCCGCTTTCTAGTCGGGTCACACGCCTCGCTCCCTCTCCCCTCCGGGGAGAGGGCTGGGGTGAGGGGCCAATCTAGCGACACCGGCCGTTCAAAGCGAAACGCCGCTCTTACAACCGAAGCCGCAAGCCCCGCACCCTCATCCGACCCTTCGGGCCACCTTCTCCCAAAGGAGAAGGGGAAGGGCAACGTCAACGTCAACATCATCGACGTAGGCCACACCCGCGAGCGCGACCTCGCCATCGCCGTCCCACCCGTCCCACTCGAATCCGTGATGTCCAACGACTGCTGGGAGTTGGTCTACAACCAACTCGCCCAACTCGTCGAAACCCATCGCACCACACTCGTCTTCGTCAACACGCGCCGCATGGCCGAGCGCGTCTCCCGCCATCTCTCCGAACGCCTCGGGAAGGAAGCCGTCGCCGCCCACCACGGCAGCCTCGCCAAGGAGCAACGCCTCGACGCCGAACAACGCCTCAAGCGCGGCGACCTCAAGGTGCTGGTTGCCACCGCCTCACTGGAACTCGGCATCGACATCGGCGACGTCGACCTGGTCTGCCAACTCGGCTCGCCACGCTCCATCGCCGCCTTCCTGCAACGCGCCGGCCGCTCCGGTCACGCCGTGGATGGCACGCCAAAAGCGCGCCTATTCCCCACCACGCGCGACGACCTCGTCGAATGCACGGCCCTGCTCGACTGCGTTCGCCGCGGCGAACTCGACACCCTGATCCAGCCCCCGCAACCGCTCGACGTACTCGCCCAGCAGATCGTCGCGGAAGTGGCCTGTCAGGAATGGAACGAAGACGCGCTGTTCGACACGCTGCGTCGCGCCTATCCCTATCGCCAACTCACGCGCGAGCAGTTCGACGCCACCGTGCGCATGCTGGCCGATGGCTTCACCACGCGTCGTGGTGCACGTGCCGCGTACATCCATCGCGATGCCGTGCACAAACAACTGCGCGCACGACGCGGCGCACGCCTCACTGCCGTCACCTCCGGCGGCGCCATTCCCGACACGGCCGACTACCTCGTCGTGCTCGAACCGCAGGCCACCATCATCGGCACGGTCAACGAAGACTTCGCCGTGGAAAGCCTGGCCGGCGACGTGTTCCAGCTGGGCAATAGCAGCTACCGCATCCAGCGCGTGGAGCGCGATCGCCTGCGCGTGGAAGACGCGCAAGGCGTGCCGCCGAACATCCCGTTCTGGCTAGGCGAAGCACCCGGCCGCACCGCCGAGCTGTCGCACGGCGTATCGCGCCTGCGCGAAGAGATCGCCACGCGACTCGACGAAGGCGGCGTATCCACCGTCATGCACTGGCTGATGCATACGCTGGGTATGAGCGAGTCGTCCGCGCAGCAGCTTGCCGATTATATGGGCGCCGCCAAGGCCTCGCTCGGCGTGCTGCCCACGCAGGACACCATCGTGTTCGAGCGCTTCTTCGACGAATCCGGCGGCACCCAGCTCATCATCCATACGCCGTGGGGCAGCCGCATCAACCGCGCATGGGGCCTCGCGCTGCGCAAGCGCTTCTGTCGCCAGTTCAACTTCGAACTGCAGGCCGCCGCCACTGAAGACGCCATCGTGCTGTCGCTCTCCACCAGCCATAGCTTCCCGCTGGAAGAAGTGGCGCGTTACCTGCACTCCAATACCGCCGAGCACGTACTGGTGCAGGCGCTGCTCGATGCGCCGCTGTTCCCCGTGCGCTGGCGCTGGAACGCCACCACCGCGCTCGCCTTGCCGCGCTTCCAGGGCGGCCGCAAGGTGCCGCCGCAACTGCAGCGCATGAAGAGCGAAGACCTGCTCGCCACCGTTTTCCCCGACCAGGTGGCGTGCCTGGAAAACATCGTGGGCGAGCGCGAGATTCCCGATCACCCGCTGGTCAACCAGACCCTGCACGACTGCCTGCGCGAAGCGATGGACGTCGACGGCCTGCTGCACATCCTGCGCGGGCTGGAAGAAGGCTCCATCCGCGTCGTCGCGCGCGACCTTGCCGCACCCAGCCCGCTTGCCGGTGAAGTACTCACCGCCGCGCCCTACGCCTACCTCGACGACGCCCCGCTGGAAGAACGCCGCACCCAGGCCGTGCAATCCCGCCGCTGGACCGACGCAGACAGCGCCGACGACCTCGGCCGCCTCGACGAAGACGCCATCGCCTCCGTCCGCGAAGAAGCCTGGCCGCAAGTCCGCAGCGCCGACGAAATGCACGAAGCCCTGGGCATCCTCGGCGGCATCACCCAACAAGAAGCCGACACCAACGAAGGCTGGAACGACTGGCTTAAAACCCTGGCCAAGAACCATCGGGCGACGCGCTTATCTCCCTCTCCCCTCCGGGGAGAGGGCCGGGGTGAGGGGCCACTCTTGCCCCAGTCCAACGTTTGGACCACAGCCGAAAAACTCCCCCAATGGCAATCCCTCCACCCTGACGCCCCCCTGCACCCACCCATCTCCGCCCCAGCCGAATACGCCGCCCAACCCTGGACCCGCGAAGACGCCCTGCTCGAACTCGTCCGCGGCCGCCTGACCGGCCTCGGCCCCGTCACCGTGCCGCAGCTCGCCGCCTCGCTGCAGGTGCCCGCCACCGACATCGACCTCACCCTGCTGCGCCTGCAATCAGAAGGCTATGTGATGCAGGGCCACTTCACGCCCGGCACGCCGGACATCGAATGGTGCGAGCGTCATCTGCTCGCGCGCATCCACCGCTACACCATCGGCCGCCTGCGCCGCGAGATCGAACCGGTCAGCCGGCGCGACCTCATGCGCTTCCTGTTCGAATGGCAGCACGCCGCGCCCGGCGCGCGCCTCACCGGCCCCGATGCACTGCCCGCCGTGCTCACCCAGCTCGAAGGCTACGAAGCCGCGGCCGGCGCCTGGGAAACCGAAGTGCTGCCCGCGCGCATCGACGACTACTCCATCACCTGGCTGGACGACCTGTGCCGCGCCGGCCGCATCAGCTGGAGCCGCCTGCGCAGCGGCAATGGCGGTGGCAGCGGCCCCGTGCGCGCCACGCCCATCGTGCTGCTGCCGCGCCGCAGCGTCCCGGTGTGGGCCAGCACCGCCGCGAACGCAGGCGAAGTGCAGGACACCCCGGTGTCCTCGCGCGCCCAGGCCGTGCTCGACACCCTGCGTGACGAAGGCGCCTTGTTCTTCGACGAACTGATGCACGCCACGCACCTGCTGCGCACCGAACTGGAAGACGCCCTGGGCGAACTCGTCGCCGCCGGCCGCATCACCGCCGACAGCTTCGCCGGCCTCCGCGCCCTGCTGCTCCCCGCCGCCAAACGCGACGCCCACCGCCACCGCCGCCTCCGCCGCCACATGCTCACCGGCGTAGAAGACGCCGGCCGCTGGTCGCTGGTGCGTTCAAGCTCTTCCTTCTCCTCCGGGAGAAGGTGGCCCGAAGGGACGGATGAGGGTGCGGATCTTGCGAAACCCCCAGCCAGCGCCGGCAAACCCGACCCAGAAACCCTAGAGCACATCGCCCGCACCCTCCTACGCCGCTACGGCGTCGTCTTCTGGAAGCTGCTCGAACGCGAAGCCCCCTGGCTCCCCAGCTGGCGCGAACTGCTGCGCGTCTACCACCGCCTGGAAGCCCGCGGCGAAATCCGCGGCGGCCGTTTCGTGGAAGGCCTGGTCGGTGAACAGTTCGCCCTACCCGAAGCCATCGCCCGCCTGCGCGCAGTACGCCAGCAAGACCCGCAAGGCGAACTCGTCTGCCTCAGCGGCTCCGACCCCCTCAACCTGGTCGGCACCGTCCTTGCCGGCAACAAACTCCCCGCCGTCACCGGCACCCGCGTCCTCTACGAAGACGGCGTCCCCGTAGCCGCCCTGGTCGCCAACAAAACCCAATGGCTGATCGACGCCACCACCGCGCAACAGGCCCACTGGCGCAACGCACTCCTACGCCGCGCCGAACCCGATCACCTGATAGCCGACACCCGCTCGGCAGGCCTCAGCCCCTAAGCGGGCGAGGCGCTAAATCCCGCCGTTCCCGCTTTTTGCCCGTCATTCCCGCGAGGCGCTTTTCAACAGCCGTAGGCTGGTCAAGCGGGACTGCGCATAGCGCAGAACGCCCGTAGGGGCGGCCCCGAAGGGGCGAGCGCAGCGAGTCATCCAGTGACTTTGGCTCTAGGCCCGCAAACACACAGGCCCACACCGTGAACCCTCACTCACTGTAATCCCCGATATAAACCAACAACCCATCCCGCGCCCGAAACTCACTGCGCCCATTCAACGTAATCGACTGCCCGGCGCGCACCCCATTGGGCAGGTCCACTGCAAACGTCCCGTCGAACAGGATGTGCGCCGTCGCCGTCCCATCCCGCTCCTCGTAAGCCAGGATCAACTGCCGCCGCGCGGAAAACAGATAACTCGAACTCGACGCCAGGTGCCGCAACTCATCGGCCCCCTGGGTGCGCACGCTCATCACGCCGGCCGTGTAGTTCTCAAACACCACTTCGCGATGCATCGTCGCCAGCATGCCGTCGACGTCCATGCGGTTATAGGCAGCCAGGTACCGCTCAATCAGCTCGCGCATGCCGCACCCTTCATCCACAAGCGCCACCACTCGGCGCGTTGGTGGAAAGTCTACGTCACCCGCGCCACCAAGCCGAAATCCCGGCCCGGCGGCAGCCCCGCCAGGTCGACGCCCACCCCCGCTCCCGCTACCATGACCGCCCCACGCCGGCGCAACGCCGGCAGGCAATGGGCCTATAGCTCAACGGTTAGAGCAGGGGACTCATAATCCCTTGGTTCCAGGTTCGAATCCTGGTGGGCCCACCATATCGGAAAGGTCGTTTGACCCTGATTCGGGCGCAAGAAGGATTTCAAGCGCAGGTGCTGGTGACTCAATAGCAAGGGTGATGACACTTGGTATCATCCTGCGAGACTGGACCAGCTCAGTCTTGGAGCAAAAGACGCCGGGACGCCAAGGGGGAATAGTGGGCGATTGCGATTCACCTACCCGAAACTATCAGTGGCCGGTCTTTAACCTCGGATCCGGCCTCTTCGATCTCGATGCTGTCGTCGCGCATCGTGAGCCAAGTGGCGAGAAGTTCTCCAACGTGATCTGCGTCGCGCCGCAAGGCACATTCCCAGACCACGGCAAGTCGCCAGCCAGCGTCTATCAGTGTCTTCAATGCAGAGGCATCGCGTTCCCGATTGCGCTGAAGCTTTGCGTCCCAGAAGGCTGTGCGGGTTTTGGGAAGTCGGAAATAGCTGCATCCGTTATGGCGATGCCAGAAGCAGCCATGTACGAACACAACTGCTCCCCACTTTGGGAGGACGAGATCTGGTCTTCCAGCGAGTCCCTTGGGATGCAGGCGATATCGGAAACCTTCCCGCCAGAGGCGCTTGCGTACCGCCATCTCAGGCAGCGTGTCCTTTCCTCGGATACGCGACATTAGAGCCGAGCGCTTTTCGGCGCTCATTTTGTCAACCATGATTTGAGTCCAGATCTTGTCTGCAGCCCGCAAATCCAGCTCCAGCTCCATCGGCATCATTGATATTTTCGCAGGCCCGGGCGGTCTCGGCGAAGGCTTCAGTAGCTTCGAGTGCCGCCCAGGCGTTCGTCCGTTCAGCCTCGAAGTCTCTGCCGAGATGGAATCGTCTGCCCACGCTACATTGACCCTGCGTGCATTCTATCGGCTGCTCAGCCAGAGCGAAGGGAGGCTCCCCAAAAAGTACCTGGAGTTTCTTCGCCAGTTTTCTCTTGCCGACAAACTGTCTCCGAGCGCCCATTTTGGCGAGGGCCCTCTTTCCTCGCTGTGGAAGCAGGCAGAGAGTGAAGCACTGAGGTTGACACTCGGTCTTCCCGAGCACAACGCAATTCTGCATCAGCGCGTCGCATCGGCGAAAAGGAAGGGAGGTGCACTCGTCGTCATCGGCGGCCCCCCGTGCCAGGCTTACTCAATCGTCGGCAGAGCAAGAAATGCCAAGGATGAAGCGTTCAAGCTACATGGCGATAAGAAGCACTTCCTTTACAGGGAGTACCTCGAGATATTAGCGAGCTACTCCCCTGACGCTTTCATCATGGAAAACGTGAAGGGAATCTTGTCGTCAACTGTCGGAGGCCGGGATATGTTCCGGCAAATTCATCAGGACCTATCGGATCCGGCCGCGGCGCTGGGGGCTTCGGTTACCAGAAGTTCTGTGCGGCCGGAGTACCTCCTATTGCCAGTGGCCCTCAACAACGGCGACTCGCGCGATTCGTCGGCAGCTGCCAAAGACCCTATGGATTTCGTGATCCGCTGCGAAAACCATGGGGTTCCGCAGGCCCGCCATCGCGTAATTATCATGGGAATACGAGTTGATCATGCGGCTAAGGCACTGACGGCTCCCGGGTTGACGATGCCGAAGGAGCAGATAACAGTCGCCGATGCTCTCGTTGGCCTGCCGCGACTACGTAGCGGATTGAGCGACCAGTTCGACTCTGGAGAGGCGTGGCGCGAAGTTGTCGGACGTCAGTGCAAGCTTGTTAAGCGGGTAATTGGAAAGAGCGATTTGAAGCTGAGGGAAAAGCTGGAATCACTAAGATTGCCTTCGCTGCATCGAAGTTCAACTCAGTACACAGGCAAGGAGCCAGTTCAATTGAAGGGGATTCATGCCAAGAAGCAAGATGTTCTCCTGAACCATGAAACGCGGAGCCACATGGAAAGCGATCTTGCGCGCTACTTATTCAGCTCGGCATTTGCTGCGGTCCATGGCATATCACCTACGAGCGCTGAGTTTCCTCTTGAATTGGCTCCTGATCATGGCAACTGGTTTTCCGGGAGTTTTGCGGATCGATTCCGGACGCAACTGAGAGGGCGCCCGTCCAGTACTGTCACCAGCCATCTCTCCAAGGACGGCCATGCCTTTATCCACTACGATCCATCCCAATGTCGAAGCTTGACTGTCCGCGAAGCGGCTAGGTTGCAAACTTTCCCTGACGACTACCTCTTTTTGGGAAACAGGACGCAGCAGTTCGTGCAGGTTGGAAATGCTGTTCCCCCAATGATTGCTCGACAGATCGCAGCTGTGATCTGGTCCATCTTAGGGAAATGAATCCAATGAAAACCCCTTCTGGCGAAATGGATCGACTGAACGACGGTTCTCTTCCACCAAATGCCGAGCAACTAATCAACGCGCTTCGCCAGATCGGCTACAGCTTCGAACAAGCTGTGGCGGATCTCGTGGACAACTGCATCAACGCAAAAGCCGGTAAGGTCCTCATTCGGATAATCCATGATGACAACACGATCCAGAAAATTCTGATCGTAGACGACGGACATGGCATGGCCGAGTCTCTACTGAGGAAGGCGATGCGTTTCGGCGCACATGAAGATGCCGGTGACCTGTCCCTAGGAAAGTTCGGGATGGGGATGAAGCTCGCATCCTTCAGTCATGCGAAAACTCTTTCGGTCTTCACTAGGTCTGGTGGGGTATCAGCCGGACGACGATGGACTGTTGAAGGTATTTCTAGGAACTGGTCCTTGGAGACGATACCTCCTGTCCAAGTTCAGGCGGCTATGGAGGGTGACTTCCTGAGCTTGGATGTTTCGCGATGCGGAACTTTGATTGAATGGAGCCGCATTGATCGACTCAGCTCGAGCAAGAATGGTGTGAATGCCACAATCAGCCAGCTATTTGCGCGCTTCAAAGTTCATGCAGGTCTACACTTTCATAGATTCATTGAGACCGGCAGATTGGTCATCCAGATGGATTCGCAGCATATTCGCAGCGTCGAGCCAGACCGCGCGATCAACATTCCTGCGCTCAATCCCTTCAAGTACGATGCGAGCGGGTCGGGAGAGTATCCAAAAGCATTTCCTGTTGAGTTACCGCAAATTGGCGCTGTTTCGGCCAGTGCGCACATTTGGCCCCCAAACAACAAGAGTCCTGAATACAAACTGGGTAACCGTGCTGCTTCTAGGCAGGGCTTCTATTTCTATCGCAATGACCGTCTGATTCAGGCCGGGGGTTGGAACGGCGTCGTTGAACACGAGACGGAGCCTCACACATCGCTGGCGCGCGTGGCTATTGATCTGCCTGACTCGATGGACGAGCACTTTGGCCTGAACGTGCAAAAGTCCGTCGTCATCGTGCCACCCACCTTTGTCGACGCAGTGCAGAAGTCCAAATCAGCAGACGGCGCGCTATTTTCGAAGTACAGGACTCAGGCCGAGCGAACGTATCGAAAAAAGGACGCGCGCGCGCAAAGTGATTATCCATTGACTCCGGGCGGCGCCATTGCAAACGATTTGGCTAGGCGTGCGATTGAGGTTCTGGCTGATGGGGGGAAGACCAGGCAAGTGGATATCGTCTGGGGAGACCTTGATGATCCCGGCGCTCTCTTTGAGGTCGACCGGGAGGGGATGCGGTTGCTGCTAGACAAGCGCATGAGAAAGAAGCTGTTGGGTGGTCGGCGTGCATCTTCCACGGATTTACCTGTCTTGAAGCTGCTTCTCTTCTTTCTCCTTGAAGAAGACTTCGATAAGTCGAGGCAATCTGCGTCGCGTCGCAAGCGACTCGTGGCGATATCTGAGTTGCTGTCGGCTGCGCTCAAGCAGGAATCATAAGGGTGGCCGCTACGCAGCTGCTGCTCAGTTGGCCGACACTCAAGGAGATGTACATCTCTAAGGGAGTTCCGTTTGAGCAGTCTGTCTTGGCCGACAAAAAGCTGTCGCTGGTCTTCGACTCCGATCCTGGCCGTCTTGGCATACGTGTCAGCGCCCACAAGGATCGTAAGTCTCCAGAAGTTGGCCCTCTCCGGAACATAGTTATAAGAAAGGTCTTCCTGCATGGGGAGAGCTACGTTGAAGTGCTCACCGAAGTACCAGATCTCTTTCGATCAATCTATGCATTGATATCCGACATGCTGCTTCGGCTCCAAGATGAGGGGGGCGACTGCCTGGAAGCGCTGGCACTCAGCTTGGCTGATTTCGATGCTTTGCTGGAAAGGTCGACCCTTCTCTCGAGAGAAAAGGTTGTAGGACTCTATGGTGAGCTATGGGTATTAGAACTAATCCTTAAGGAAGGTATTTCGAGCGTGGATTGCTGGATTGGTCCACAGAAGCAATCGCATGACTTCCGTCTCGGTAGTCTGGAGCTGGAGGTGAAGACCACTACCTCCAACGTCAGGGTTCACACTATCCACGATTTGAACCAACTAAGACCCTCGCCCGAACATAGGCTGGTCTTGGTCAGTTTGACCTTGGGGTCAGCGGGATCCGGTGTCGGCAGATCGCTCGACGAGCTGATCTCGGACGTCCGATTGATCGTGACAAAGGATGCGGTGTCATCTTCAATGTTTGAGCAGATGCTGAAGACCTCTGGTTATGTGCAGGGTGAGCCGGAATGCACTGCTCGCTATCAGATTTCCGCTGCCCCGATTGGTGTCGAGATATGCGTCGACTTTCCGAGTCTGAGCTATGACGGGCTCGCAAGCGCTCTTGGCAGTGAGGTAGTAGCAAGGCTCAGCGATTTCAGGTTTGCCCTTAACTTGGAAGGTCTGGGTAACCCATTCGATGTTTCCCAACTCATGGCCCAAGGCGATGAATAAATTGGAATCAACTAGAGTCGCGGAAGTACTTGAGGCCGTACTTCAAGGAATGTCCAAACTGGGCCCGGCACCCTTGGAGTCACGTGTCAGATCTGAGTTGGAGGACCGTGAAGTCACAGCAGACGTGGAGGGTGCAATTCGGCATGTCTGGGACGTGGTTTCCGCTGGAGATCCAAATACTCCGATCCACTCCATCATTGCGAGCTACATTCGTCAATGGGATGCAACAGATGACACCGGATGGCCCAGAGACACTCAGCGGCTTACTCCCGAACGCCGAGCTCTCATCTTCGCAAGGTTGAAACTTGGTGAAGCGGAGGTAAGGGCGCTTCTTGAATCGGTGCCGATCGCGAAGAGCTTCAGTGCCGCTGTTCTGATCGCAAATGAGCACAGCCAGTGGTATACCGAAGAGCGGAAGTTACGCACGCGGACCTACTACTGGTCCAGATACGAACGGTATCTGCACGAGCATGGAAACTGGGATGAAGCCGCGACCCAGGCGCTCAATGAATCCACTGACAAGATCCTACAATGTCTTTCCGATCCCGAGCGCCAAGACGCGTTTGCTGTCCGTGGACTGGTGGTTGGCTACGTTCAAAGTGGTAAGACAGCAAATTTCACGGCCGTTATCGCCAAGGCGCTGGACGCTGGTTATCGCTTAGTGATTGTGCTCGCCGGAACCTTGGACAGCCTTCGTTTCCAGACTCAGCGGCGCTTAGACAAAGAACTGGCCGGTCGAGAACAGATTCTTCGAGATCAGGAGGACGGGCAGCCGCATGAGTACAGCGGTGATCAAGACTGGATGTCGTTCACGTTCTATGGATCGTTGCCAAGTGAGCAAGGCGCCTTTGACCTCAAACGCATCACGACTTCTACGTCCGATTACAAGAAGTTGGGGATGGGCCGCGATGTGCTCAGGTTCGAGAAGAAGTATCCGGACAGGCCGTTGAACCATCCGGATAACCTTCGTGCAAGTTCAGCGCGGCTGATCGTGGTCAAAAAGCACCCCGCGGTGATTAAGAAGGTGATATCGGACATCAAGGGTCTGAAGGTGAATCTAGACGAGATTCCGGTACTCGTCATTGATGACGAGTCTGACCAAGCGTCTGTAAACACGGTTAGCCCGCAGAAGTCGAATGGAGCAAAAGCAGAGAAGTCTAGAACCGCGACCAACAAAGCAATCGTTGATTTGCTGGCAATGTTCAAGCGTTCGCAATACGTTGGTTATACGGCGACACCTGCTGCCAATACGCTTATCAATCCCGGCGATACCGAGGACCTATTTCCAAGGGACTTCATCGAGCTTCTCCCTAGACCGACGAACTACATGGGCGTTTCGGATTTCCACGACTTCGATGAGGATTTCAATCCTTTGGACGATGAGGAAATCGAAAAGCTAGGATACCGTTCGAACAAGAAGGCTTTCGTCCGCCAGATTGAAGGGGCTGACGATTCGGATGTTTTCAAGAAGGCACTCGACGGGTTCTTTCTCTCTGGTGCAATGAAGCTCTTCCGAGCGGGCAAGGACCCCAAGTCGGTAGGTGTTCGTCATCACACCATGCTGATACACCGTGCCGTGGCGCAGGATGCGCATGAAGATGACCGTGAGCGCGTATTGCGATTGCTGGAAGAGAACGAGTATCGAAAGCGTGTCGCTTTTCAGCGGCTATGGAAGCTCTGGAAAGAGGATTTTGAGCCGGTCTCGCTTGCTCAGGAGCCAAGTCTCGCGCGTCCGACGGCTTTCGAGGAGCTAGAGCCCTTCATTGCGCAGGCGTTGGAGAGGTTCGAATCGGCTAAGAAGCAAGTGCTTATTGTCAACGGAAAGGATGACCATAAGGACGATATGCCTGACTTCGACAAGGAGTCTGTCTGGAACATCCTGGTTGGTGGCGCAAAGCTTTCCCGAGGGTATACCGTCGAAGGACTGACGATTAGCTATTTTCTCCGCAAGGCTGCAGCAGCTGACACTTTGATGCAGATGGGGCGCTGGTTTGGCTTCCGTCGCGGTTATCGAGACCTCGTAAGGCTGTTCATCGGAACCCAGGTTCCAGCGGGAAGGAAAGCAACTGCAGACTTGTACGAGATGTTCGAATCCATCTGCATGGATGAAGAACGTTTCCGGAAGCGTATTGGCCTCTATTCGAGGGAGAATCCCCCAATTCGGCCAATTCAAGTGCCGCCGCTTGTTCCAATGGGAATGCTGATTCCTACTCAGAAGAACAAGATGTACAACGCCCAGATCCAGATGGAAAACTACGGCGGCAAGACCGCGGAATCCGGAAGGGTGTCCTTTAAAGGTCCGGACCGAGAGGGCAATGTACATGCACTTGAAGCACTCATCGATCAAATCACCGGGTCCGATGAGGATCTCTCTGGGAAAACCGCTGACGGCACGAAGCGTAGCCTGCGAGGCAGGATTTACCAGGTTGACTCGAGTCGCTTTGTAGGTTTCCTTAAGGAATATGTTTGGGGTACAAGCGAAAGCCAGTTCAGCTCGGTTATAAATTTCTTGCTGGGGACGGGTGATGAGTCACCTGGGGTCGACAAGTGGCTGATCGCGCTATTGGGGAAGCCGGCCGCACACGCAAAATGGAAGCTGGGTGCACATGAAGTTGGCGCCTTCAATCGTGGCGTTGTAGACGATCGCTTCAAAGTCTTCTCCGAAGCTCGACACAGGGATATTGCCAGCCATCTGACAGGCAATTCGATATTGTTGGATCCGAGCGAATCGTTGCGAAGATCGACAAGTGGTCGGCAGGGCGTCTGCTTGGTCTATCCGACAGTTCCGAATGATTTCCAGGGAGCACAAGTTACGGACAAGCAGATCAACCTCGGCTTGAGTCTGACTTTTCCAAAGAACAGGATTCCTCAAAGGATCAACTGGCGCGTCAAAGATCCGAAGGTTTCGGTAGCCTTTGTCGAGCGCGATTCGGACTAACGTGAGGGGCTTGTGGCTTGCAAAACCCAGGTCAGGGTGGACTTTCCATGAATGCCTTGGGAGAAGCGCACTCTGACCCCGAGTTTCAGTTCATTGACCCAGTTTGGGAGCGGCAGCGCCAAGCAGCCAAGTCGCTCGCGAACTGACGGCTGAGCATCAAATGAATCCAGAAGCGACAAAGCTCAAGGCCATCGAAGTCTTTCGGAACTGGGAGCCGATACAGGAAGAAACGTTCCTCGACCTTGTCTACGGACAAACCGAAGCTCTAATAAAGATCCCATTGCCTTCGCATGGTCGAACAAATTCGTACCTAGATCTCTGTAGTGATTTGCTCGACGCTTCGTATTTTTGCGAGACGCTAGCCGTAGAGTTCGATTGCGGAAAGCTTGAAAGAAAGTACGATAAGTACGACGACTTCTTTTTGCTGTCAGTTGGGTTTTCTGATGCCAAAAGGTTGGCATCTGCGCTGTGCCGACTGCAATGGGTCTTCAATACCCCAGATGATTCATCGCTCGAAGGGGTGCCCAACATTGTCCGGGAAGCGGTCATCGACTACGAAACCATGCTTACGGAAAAGCCCCTGCGGTATCCTGAGATCGTGGACGCGTATCTTGCCAATCGTATAAACGGCGCGTACTACGAATGCGACAAGACCGATCTCTTTGAGGAATTTACCAAGTATCCAGAGCGGCGCTTTGGATTTTGGAGGTCACCCTACTTCAACGGTGAAGCATCAGCAATTTATGTCTCGTCCGAAGCATGGCTTATCCCCTCAGGGCTAACTGCAAAAGAGGCGTTTGTTCGCTATCAGTACCCGGAAGATGAGTTCTCGCTTCTGCATGCGGACCTGATTTCAGTAGATCAGACGGCAGCTTTCCTATCGGAGCGCATGCTGCTCACGCTTCCACTCCGGAAGCTTGCCGAGGGAATGGCGTGCATGAGATTTGTCGAAGAGGACATTATGCAGACGCTCTGGACCGGAAATACTCGGTTCTTCGTGTCTGAGTTCAAGGACTTCGCGCTAGTTGAGTCAGCTGGCATGGCCGCAGTGTTCTTCAGCTTGACGGAAGCGCGCTTTGAGTCGATTGCCCAAACGGCAACTCAATTATTCGAGAAGCACAGAAGCGAAACTTACTCGGATCCTACGATCAAGATCGACTGGTCTAGCTTTGACGACGAGAAATTTGAAGAGCTGTGCTACGACCTCGTGTATCACGACCCCCGTTTTGACAAAGCGACCATCCGGAAGATGGGCAAGTCTCGTTCACGGGATGGAGGTCGCGACATCGTCGCGATGACTCGTGCCACTGTCGTCGAGGCACCTCGAAAGTTCATATTCCAATGCAAGGCTATCGCCTCACACAGATCACTGACAACGACCAACCTAGGGTCGATGTCAGACGTCATCGATCAATACGGAGCTAGGGGATACGTGGTGATGACCTGCGGCTACATCGATGCAACTGTGATTGACAGGCTCGAAGGAATAGCGTCAACACGTAGCCTCGAAGTCGGGACATGGTCTCGCTTTGAGATAGAGAGATTCCTTGCCCGAAGGCCGTCACTTCTCGCGCGCTACGTAACACCGCAGGCCGCGTCGCGACCCTAGCGAAGTTCGCAGTGCGCTTACAATCCATTCTTGAGAAGTGGAGATGAGGCCGGCTCGTTGTAGATCTGACGACAACTTGGACCCAGATATCCGACAGCAGCTGTAGTGGAGCACCGCGGTGACGGGAGCTCATCTCGTGCGCGGCGGCCACGGCCGCACAGTCCTGTGGCGACAAGGTTTTGCGGGCGCCTCCGGATTCGCATCCCGTATGTGAGTCGATACTGACACGCGGTCCCACCAGTAATGACGCACCCGCCACATTCCGCTTGTCGTACGCCCATCCCGCTCTAGCCTGACAGACGATACGCGTGCCGATCGTTAGCTTCGGATAGTCACTCGCGTCGTCTTTTTGCAGATCCTCGCGAGTGACCATGACGATCAAGTCATGAAGCGCGGGCCGCGAGTGCAGGAACACTCGCGACCCACTGACCATCACCAACTACACCAGAGTTGATCATGGCTAACCGCGATCATACGGTACGCGTTCGCTCGTCAGTTCCCGCTGACGACACCCTCACTGGCTCGCCCGATGACCTTTCTCCTACAGGCGTCGCGTGGCCCGAAACCTTCCGTCGAGGCACCCGTGCAGACATCGCCCTGGCGATACTCGCACTGACACGCATGCGCCATGACAGCGAGCGATGCCGCAAGGCGCAGGCTCGCGGTTTTCCCGTCAGGCCCTTGGTTTGGCCGCTTTCCACCGCAGAAGTCGCCAGTTTCGGCACGGCCATCCAATGCCTGCAGCAGTACGCCAGGCTGCTCGGTCAGGAGCCCTCAGTGAGTCCTCCACTCGTCCAATGATTGCCCCGCGCGGCGCATCGGCCCGCTTGGCGATGCGCCGCGTTTTTGGCGATCACTGACGTTGCCACCGGGCATTCACTGACGCGAATGGTCGTAAGCGCTCGCCCGCCTTCCGGGCGTGTCTGACAGGAAAGGGAAGTCCATGGAACTGATCAAGCTCACGCCAAGCCTTGGCGTGGATCCGTCGCTGCGCCTGCGTTCGCCTGGGGAGGTGCTGTTGCACGACTACATGCGTCCGGATGCATTGAATCCTGCACAGCTCGCGCGCCGTACCGGCATCCAGGCTCGGCATATCAAGGAGTTCCTTCTTGGCTCCCGACGCGTCACGCCGAGGCATGCGATACGGCTTGCCGCGGTGCTGCCCACATCGGCGCTCTATTGGCTGGTGTTGCAGGCGCGGTACGACCTGGCGCGTGAGGAGCGGGGCATCGCCACATCCCGTCGCTCGAACCCGAATGAAGGTGCACCACCCGGCATCGGTTAGCCGCCCTTCGTGGCAGCTCACGCGATTTGCCAACCACCACCTACTGAAAAGGAGTTGATCATGGCTTTGCCGGATCATCAGGCACGCACGTGCCCGTCGTTGACTTCCCGCCAACCCGCGCTGCATCCGTTGCGATATGCATCGGCCCAGTCGGGTGCCGATATTGCCGAACCGGCGCGCCTCTACGAGCGAGCAAAACCACGCTTGTCAGCTGCGTTAGCTCACCGACGTCGCTCCACTTTGGCGATCGCCTTGCTGGGTCTATGTGCGGCGAGCTTGTCGGCGGGCGTCGCTGCCGATCCGCAGGAAGCCGGGCGGAGTACGGAAAGCGACACCCAGGAGGACGATGCCGACCAGAAGCCCGCCGCCAAGCGACTGGAAGCCATAACGGTGACCGGTACATTGATTCCGCAGGTCGAGGTGGAAACGGCGGCGCCGTTGATCATCATCAGCGGCGACGCGCTGCAGGCGCGCGGTTTCGGCACGGTGGCGGAGACGCTCAGGCAGTCATCGGTCGCCACCGGTGGCGTGCAGGGCGCGCAGAGCTCCGCCTCGTTCACCCAGGGCGCGGAGACACTCAGCCTGTTCGGCATGCCGCCGGGCTTTACCAAGTACCTGCTCGATGGCCGGCCGATGGGCAATTTCCCCGCGCTGTACAACGGCCGGGATGTGTTCAACAACCTGTCCGGCATCCCGATGCAGCTGGTCGATCGCATCGAGATCCTGCCGGGTGCGCAATCGTCGCTGTACGGTTCGGATGCCATCGCCGGCGTGATCAACGTGGTGCTGAAGAAGCGCGTCGATGCGCCCGCCCTGGACGCGCGCTACGGCTACTACCAGGAGGGCGGCGGCATCAGCCGGCGGCTGAGTTTCAGCGACGGGTTCCAGCGTGGCCGCTTCAACCTGATGGGCGGCGTGCAATACGAAAACGTCGACCCGATCTGGGGCTACCAGCGGGATCTCACTACCCGACGCAATACCGACGGCACCGGCCCGTCGATCGCCAGCGCGGACTATCTCCTGGTGAGCGGCACCACCGGGCGCTATATCAACGTGGAAAAGGTCGATAGCAGCGCCTGCAGTCGCGTGACGGAGCAGTTCGCCGGCACCACGGGTTATCGCATGCGCTCGCCCAACGGCAGCTACTGCGGCTCGTTCTATTCGCCCGGCTACCGCACGCTCGCCAACGGCACCGAAAACGCCCAGCTGTATACGCACGCCACCTTCGATGCCGGCGAACACCTGCAGTGGTACGGCGACCTGCTCTACAACTACAACGAAACCCGCTACGCCTCGGGCTCCAGCTACACCTGGTGGGGCAGCAGCGCCAAGTACGGCTACTTCTACGACACGAACCTGCGCGACTACGTGCAGATCCAGCGCGCATTCTCGCCGGAGGACGTGGGTGGCTACGACTCCATCATGAACAAGTCGGTGGAGAACGCCTACATGCTGACGCTGGGCGCACAAGGGCGCCTGGGCGAAAGCGCGTGGGACTACGACGTGGGCTTTACGCATTCCGACGACAAGCTGACCCAGCGCGGCTTTCAGCGCTGGTCTGATCCGATCAACGACTACTTCGCCCAGCACGTGTTGGGCCCCGACCTTGGGCCGGACCCGCGAGGCCTGGGCTATCGAAGCTTCGCGCCCGACTACGCGGCGTTCTACACCGTCATGCCGGTCGCCGACTTCCGCAGCTTCACCGGCTA
This sequence comes from Dyella amyloliquefaciens, assembly GCF_004296575.1. GTDB lineage: Bacteria > Pseudomonadota > Gammaproteobacteria > Xanthomonadales > Rhodanobacteraceae > Dyella > Dyella amyloliquefaciens. Next base: position 207,326 of record NZ_SAYT01000001.1, read on the forward strand.
CACCACCAGCAACAGCAAGACCTGGGACAACATGCTGCGCGGCCAGCTGACCAACGCCTCGCTGTTTACCTTGCCGGGTGGCGACGCGGGTATCGCCGCGGTACTGGAAGGCGGCAACCAGGGCTGGGACTACACGCCGGATGCGCGCCTGATGGATGGCGGCGTATGGGGTTCCACGGCGGTGCAGGGCGCGGGTCACCGCTCGCGTTACGCGGGCACGCTGGAGTTGCGCGCACCCGTGTGGCGCCAGCTGACCGTCGATGTCTCGGCGCGTTATGACAGCTACAAGGTAGCCGGGGAGCAGGTGGACAAGCCAACCTGGAACCTCGGCCTGGAATATCGCCCGATCGAGACCCTGCTGTTGCGTGGCAAGGTCGGCACCGCCTTCAAGGCGCCGACGTTGTCCGATCAGTTCCAGGGTCTGAGCGGCTTCTACAGCAGCGCAACGGATTACTACAACTGCGCCGCGCTGGGTTACCGGGGCCCCAACATCGTGCAGTGCCCCGCCCGCTACGGCAGTGCGTCGTACTTTGGACAGCAGGCGGGCAACCCGGCACTGAAGCCGATCGAGGCGAAAGCCTGGAGCTACGGCCTGGCGTGGTCGCCTTTGCCCCGCCTGTCCGCCAGCGTCGACTACCTGCATTGGAGCGTGAAAGGTGAAGTGCAGAACCAGAGCGTGGACTCGCTGCTCAACGACGAGATGCTGTGCCGGCTTGGCGAGCGCGACATCAACACGCCGTCCTGCAAGGCCGCGCTGGCACAGATCACCCGCAGTGCCGGTGTCGCCGATGACGGCACCATCGGCAGCATCACGTCGATCTATCGCAGCAAGGTCAACGTCGCGCAGCGTGTTATTGATGCCGTGGTGGCGGATTTCCGCTACGGCTTCGGCATAGGGGCTTATGGCGACCTGAACTTCACCGCGTCCTATACCGACATGCTCAAGCACGACTACCAGCCGTACACCGGAGACCCGATGGTCGACCGGCTGCGCGATCCCACCTGGAGCAACGACTTCAAGACACGCGCCAACGCCTCGGCCAATTGGCGTCGTGGCGACTGGGGCGCCACGCTCTACGTCAACCGCTACGGCAAGTCACCGAACTACCTTGCCGCCAACAACGGCTATGGCTATCCGGGCGCAGGCACGCTGGCACCATGGATTCGCTACAACGCCAGCGTGTCGTACCTGCCAATGCCAAGCCTGCAGGTCGCGCTTCAGGTCAACAATCTGTTCAACGCGATGCCGCCGAGAGATGGTAGTTATCCCGGCACGTCGGGTGCTCCGTACAACGTGAACAACTATGACGTGTATGGGCGGGCGTATTACCTGCAGGCGACGTATCGATTTGGGGCGCGCAACAAGTAGCACTGCTCGGGCGGGTGAGCCTATAGCCTGGCCGTTAGGGTGCCCTGATTGCTTGCTCGTCATTCCCGCGAAGGCGGGAATCCAGCGCCGTTGCTTCCAAAGGCTCAAAGGCACTGGATCCCCGCTTGACCAGCCGACGGCTGTTGAGAAGCGCCTCGCGGGGATGACGGCGGTTAGGCAGGCCATCGCTAGGGGTTGGGCCATCGTGACTGATGGAAGGGAAGCCTTATGTGCCTCATCCAGCTTGATCCGCGGATGGGCTATGAAGCGTCGATGCCTTGTCCAGTCGTCGGCGCTTTGTTTTTGATCGCGATCTCCCGCCCACCGCCATTCCGCTCGGGGACCACGCAATGCGCCGAAAATTGAACTTCATTCTTGGATTTTTCTGATGGAGAGTCACGTGATCCGATACATAGAATCAGATCGCCATTGCATTCAGATCTGCCATCGGATTGGAGACGACCGATGATCTCCGCCGGTGCGCTGAAGATACACGACGAACACCTAGAGAGCGTTATAGAGAGCCATCTTGGCGAAGATGAAGATGTGGATCTCCTAGCTTCATACCCCGCATTACTGACAGGTCTGCGTGACGCAAGAGCGGAGTCATCACGGAGCCTCGTGATTTAGGGCTTTCCCGTTGGGTGTTTGAGTCAAACATTCAGAAACTTGACGATATTGCGGAATCACTTGCTGACTTTAGCTTGATGTTGCGAGGGTTAGCCCGTTGGTAGTTTCTAGCCTGTAGTTCCTTGTTGCCAACCGACACGCGAGTGTTAAGCCGAATGACAACGAGATAGGTAAAATTGTTGGGGCCCCCTGTGGACACTAAGCACCTAAGGTTGCACGCGTTTTCACTGAAAGAAGCGATAGACACTCACAAGGAAGATCATTCCGATGTGAGTTTCCTTTCGAGCTATCGACCTCTACTGGTCGCGATTGACGAAGCCATCAGTGGCCAAATTTGCGAAGCAAGCGACGTGGGTCTTGGCCGGTGGGAGCTTGAATCGAACATCAGAGATGTGCCGGCGGTGGCCGAACTGCTGGCCAAATTTGAGCTTCTTCTCGAAGGATGGGCGCTGCCCTCGGACCAGAGCGAAGAAGACTCTTGACCACGTCGCATAACACGCTTAGCCGAGCCGTGATTGAGTATTCGGGTTACGGGGCGCGCTCGTTCCCGCAAGAAGATGAAGGCCGTCTGAAACTCGCATTTGATGGCCAGGTTTCCGATCAACTACTTGATCAGGTTCGCCAGATTCTCGTGGAGCTTGGGCAACTCAAGCCGGATTGGAGCGCTCACACGCTAGAGTCTGCTGGGATCTGGGCCGTGGCGGAAATGGCGAGGAATCATCCGGATCTTGATAAGCCAGCACTTGACGCCCTCGCCTGGATATTCACTTGGTGGTGGCGTTAGGAGCGACCGCACTGCTTCATTGAAGGCTCAAATGATGGGAATGACTGCCTGGCCCGGCTTTGTCGGCGCTCTTCGTCCTCAATGGGAGTCAAACCCCGTTACGGAGGAATTAACTGCGCTCGTTGATGATCGGGATTTGTGTGTTGCGATATGGGGATGCCTGCGCCGCCAGTCCGTAGATTGGATGTATCGGAACGTGCCTGCGCTGGATGGTCAACGGCCAGTCGATTTAGTCACCAAAGATAACGGTCGGGAGAAAGTTAAATGGGTGCTGATGTCTAATCCATGGTGGTGACGCACACAACTGTAGTGGCTACCTATCGAACAAGTCGGCGCCACGTTCTGGTAGCCAAAATTTGAAACGACGACGGGCCATAGACATTTTCTGCCGACATAGCGGACAGAAATCTGATGATCTATCAGGCCCCTTACGGCGACGACATCGCAACCATCGCCCGATTGGGTACATCGAGCGGCTCGTCTCCCTAAGCTCGGCATGCTTGGCGCACCACGACACATCGTGCGGCGATGGATCAACAGCTGGCTGTGCGTTCTTGATTGCTCGTCATCGCCGATTCGGCAGCCCTGTCGGAGCATTTGAACGGCCGTTCTTCAACGCTTCGAGATAGTTGTAGATCGTAAAGCGGGTTACTCCAAGGGCCTCTGCTGCGCGTTCGACGGCGCCCTTGACGACGAATAGTCCGCGCTGCTGCATGATGCCTACCGCATTGACCTTTTCCCGCTTGGTCATCATGGCGGCCGGTTTGCCAGAGCGGTGGATGGCGCCCGCGATGATTTCCTGCATCAGGGTGTCTACGCCTTCGGCAGGAGCCTGGACTCGCTCAGGAGCGGGTTTCCTGTGGAGCAGCCCTTGCAGCAGGGCTTGCGCCTGGAGCACACCGGACATGTCGGCGTGGATGTAAAGCCGGGCGAATGGCTCTCCTTGGCTGTCGCGAAAGATGAGTTCGCTTGATTGCCGCTCCTGCTCACAGAGAGAGAGAGTCGGGCGCTCGGCCATCAACGAATGGCGCGGGAGATCGCGTTGAGCTGAACCGTGGAAAGTCTGGTCGTCTCGTGCAGCAGGCAGCTGCGCGTCGCCGGCCGGGCCACCCGATAACCGGCCGCAGTTGATCGAGAGCGCGGGCTGCCCGGGCCGGTCGAGGTCATGCAATACGATTTCCACATGGCTGCCCACCACGTCGCCGAACATCCTGAGTACGGGAAGCAGCGCCGCCATGACGGTGCGGCGCTCCGCGGCTACGTGGTCGGCAAGCCCTCGGTTCTCGTCTGAGCGGCGTTGCATTTGCGGGGTTGCCATGCGTCGAGGGCTCGTGGAGAGAGGTGGTTGATCGCGATGCGCTCAACCACCGGAATAGATGCGTCGATCCGTTCGCAACTCAGTGCAGGCCAACGTCCTGCTTCATGGCGTCGAAGATGGCTTGTGTGTTGTAGCCGATGCCATTCTTGAAAACCAAAGGCATGTGCTCGATGGCCGTGGGATCACGCGAGGCATCGCCATCGATGACGAGAATGTCCGAGCGCTTGCCAACGGCCAGCGAACCCACGTCGTCTGCTCGGCCAAGGAATTGTGCGCCGTTGTATGTCGCAATCTTCACGGCCTCGGGAAAGTTGAAGCCCGCGTCTTCGACCAGCAGCTCCACTTCGCGCTTTTCAGCGAAGCCCGGTACGACACCGCCATAACCGGTCGGGTCGGTGCCGGCCAGCAGCTGGCCACCGGCTTCGACGAATTGTTTTTCCAGTCCCGCGAGCTTCTTGTAGTTGCCCACCGATTCGCCGTGGCTCTGGATCTTTTTCCAGGTGGCTTCGTATTGCTCCCGCACGGCGGGTGCCAGCATGTCCAGCGCACCGCTCGGGGCTTCCGGCCTGCCTTGCACGGTGGATTCAAAGACCGGAAGCGTCGACGTGATGGCGACATGGTGGTCGATCAGGTCTTTCAGAAATGCCTTGACCTCTTTCGACTGGACATCGAGGCCGGCCAGGGATTGGCGCAGGTCGCCGGTGGACGGGCAGGTGTCGGGCTTTTTGTCCTTGACGAAGTCCGTCGGCAGGAAGAAGCCGTGCTCGATGTTGTCGATGCCCAGGTCTGCCGCCTCCTGGTAGGTCACCGAGCACAGGTGGCCGGTGACCTTGTGCCCGCGCTTGTGCGCGGTATCGATGGCGGTTTGCAGCTCGGCGTGGGTGATGTTCATGTAGGCCTTGAACGAGGTCGCTCCCTCGTCAGACCAGTAGTTGACGGTGCGCTCTGCGTCATCGGGACCCGTCAGCGTGTGCATCGCCGGAACGAAGATCGGAAGCCCCGCGCCATTCAGATAGGGGCCGGTGACATCCATGTCGGGACCAACGATGTCGCCGCGGGAAATCGCGTCGCGAATATTGAGGTCCGAGTACGGTTCCATCGAGCCGCCCGTGCGCATCGTGGTGACACCACCGGCGAGATACAGCCTTGGAAAGCTGTAGCTCATCTCGCTGTAGGCGCCTTCGCCGACGGGATAGAACATGTGCTGGTGAAGCATCACGAATCCCGGCAGCAGGGTTTTGCCGGTGGCATCGATGACGGTGGCGCCGTCGGGTAGGCGCAGCTTGCCGGTGGGGCCCATGGCGGTGATGCGTCCGTGATCACTGACCAACGTCTGGTCGCGCCGCCGTTTGCCGCCGGTGCCATCGACGATCGTCGCGTGGGTAAAGGCGATCACGGGTTGGGCGTAGGAGACGAACGCCTTGTTGTCCGCGGTCGGCTTCAGTGCCTGAGCTTGCGCGGCCGGCACGCCGGCGAAGGCAGACAACGAGGCCGCGCAAAGCAGCCCGAGCGAGCGACGGTGCGGGGTGACCGGGCAGCCACGGCGATCGGTCTTCAATGAGCTCATTGCTACGTTCTCGTTCAAGGTTCAAAAAAGTGGCCGAGGGCTCACGGAACGCACGGGGCGGACTATCGGAGGCATCGGCGTCCTCACTCTATCGGTGGAGGCGCGGGCAGGCTGTGCAAATCCAGCGAGGATTGCGCCTCTTTTTGAAGAAATTTTGCGGCGATGGCGTCCATGGCAGCGTTATTTTTCGAACGCTGCTGATGAAGCGAAAAATCATCGCGTTACCGCAGCCGCAACCCGGCGTCTTCGCGACTGACTGAAATTCGCATGGCGCGAGCAGGCATGACCCGTGCGACGGACGCACCGCGCAAGGCGGCAGTCGGATGAGTGCGCTGCGTGGTGTTGTTGCCCTGCCGGATGGGCCTTACTGCGGGTAGACGGGCAGGGCCGAGGTTTCCTTCAACTCGTCGACCACGATGATCGACTTGAGTGTGCCGACCAGGTCGATCGATACCAGCTTGCCCAGCAGCTCGCGAAAGTGGGGAATGTCGCGGGTATAGGTCTTGAGCAGGTAGTCGCCGTCGCCGGTGACCATGCTGCATTCCATGATCTCCGGCAGGTCCCTGACGAGCTGATGGAATGCGGACGCTTCCTCGGAGTGCTGCTTGAGCACGACGGTGACGTAGGCCTTCAACTTCAGCCCGAGCTTTTCAGGATCCAGCACGGCCGCGTATCGGCGGATCACTCCCATCTCCTGGAGTTGCTTCACTCGCCGCGAGCATTGCGAGTTGGAGCGGTAGACCCGCTCGGCGAGCTCGGCCATGGTCAGGTCCCCCTGCTCCTGGAGCTCCTGGAGGATCCGGACATCGAAGGAATCAAGTTTGCTCTCGTTCGTATCCATGGCTGTCGCACTGCACCAAAGTGGGGTGAAAAAACTTTACTGTTCTTGGGTACATTTCGTGAAAAAAATACACGTATGGCCCATAGGTGTGCCTGAAATGCACACCCATTACGGGTCTGCACGAATAAATTTGCAAGTGTCGGAATAGCCTCTTGGCCGTTTCACTCTGTCTCCATGTCCCGTGAGATTTGCACTCGGGGCGTGTGCGAAGGGTGGCGTGGTCCGAGCACACTTCCATGCAACAGGGTGGACGATTGTCGGTGGAGCAGATCTTGAAAGCGGGTGGCGAAGTTGCGGCGGCAGTGACCAAGGGGCCGCACGATGCGAGCGCAGTGCACTCTCCGGTGCGTGCGAGCTTGCCGCTGCGCATCAAGGGCGGCTGGGCGCTGGGTGAAATCGGCCTGGCCAGCTACGTGGCGATTCTCGCCATGTATCTCCTGTACTTCATGACGGATGTACTGCACATCTCGGCCGCCTATGCGGGCGTGCTGCTGCTCATCCCGCGCGTCTGGAACATCGTCATCGATCCGATCGTCGGTCAGATATCGGATCGAACCTCGACCCGCTACGGCCGTCGGCGCCCCTTCCTGATCGGTGGCGCCGCGCTGTGGGGTATCGGTTTTGCGCTCATCTTCAGCATGCCGCGTCTGGATGGTGGCTGGCTGTTCGGTCTGGCGTTCCTGGCGGTCTTCCTGATCACCAACACCGGGTTGAGCATCTACCAGGTGCCGTACTGTGCGATGGCCACGGAGATGACCGAGGACTACGCGGAGCGCATTTCGCTGGTCAGCTGGAAGAACGTCGTTGCGCGACTGTCGGTGCTTGGCGGCGTTGCGCTGGCTCCGCGCGTGGTGCAGCTGATGTCGGTGCCCGCGGACGGCTATCGCCTGATGGGCATGGTCTTCGGAAGCGTCATCCTTATCAGTGGCATCGTCGCGTTCTGGGCCACGTCGGGTGCGCGCAGCACGACGTCGCATCGCAAGGAGCCCGCGACGCTTCGCGAGCAGCTTGCGGCCACGCGGGCGAATCGGCCCTTCCTGGTGCTGATCTTTTCCTACGCCATTTATTTCCTTGGCCAGCTGCCGTTCGTTGGCCTCCTCGTCTATTACGTCACGGTCGTGCTGGGGCAGTCCGCTGCACTGGTGGGCGTGCTGTTTCCCATTGCGTCACTGACGTCCGCGATTGTCACGCCCTTGTGGGCCAAGGCCGCCGAGCGCTTCGGCAAGCGGCGCATGTGCATGCTTAGCTGGGGTGGCGCGGGGCTTGCCTGGACCGCGCCACTATTCATTCCCGACAGCATGCACTGGCTGATCTATCCCGCGATGGTGGTGGTCGGCATTTTTCAGGCGGGCGGCGATCTGCTGCCGAGCGCCATGGTCCCCGATGTGGTGGACGTCGACGAACTCGTCAGCGGAGAGCGACGGGAAGGCGCCATCTACGGCTTGTGGGTTTCCCAGCAACAGACCGTGCTTGCCCTGGGTGGATTGGTCACCGGTCTGGCACTGGCGATCATCGGTTACGACGGCCATGTCGAACATGCAGGCCCCGGTATCGGCATGGGGATCCGCATCGCCATGACGCTGCCTTCGTGCGCGCTGGCCTTCCTCGCCGTGGCGTGTCTCACCCGCTACCACTTGCCCGAGGCCGAACTACAGGCCATGCGACAGAAGCAGGTCGCGGTCAGCGGGCGTGAAAACGCGTGACCCCATCGATTTCCCATCAGGCCGGCTCGGTCGAGCCAGGGCGCCCGCGCTCCGATCGTCGGCAGCCTCCCTGGTCCCTGCTCGTTATGTCCACCAGCCAATGCCGAACCCCGTCGCGCGCCGAGACCCCAGTATCTCTATGTTGAAACCTCGCTCGAACGATCCCTCCAAGCCGACGGCTACCTACACCGAGTGGTGTCGCGCCGTCGTGCAGGCTGCCGGGACCGACTCCAGGGTCAATCTGCTGTTCGACAGCACCATCGAAGAGCCTTCAGAGCTACTTCGCGACAAGGTGCGCAACGCCTTCACGGGCGATGCGAATCCGCACTACCGCAGCGTATTCGCGCGGGGAAATCCCGATGTGATCTCGGCCATTGCCGAGCGCTACGGCGTGGAATCGCAGTGGATCACCTGCACGACCGGGTGCAGCAGTGCGCTGTCGATCATCTACCGCGCGTTTCTCGGCGCGGGAACCCATGTGATCGTGGAACGTCCGTATTTCGATCTGTTCCCGGATCTCGGCAAGAACTGCGGAGCACAGATCAGCTACGTCGATCGCACGGGCCCCACGTTCGAACTGGACGTGAGCCGCATCGTGAGCCAGATCCGCGCCGATACGCGCCTGATCGTCGTCACCAACCTGCATAACCCCACGGGGGCTGCACTGAGCGACGCGTCGCTGACCGAGCTTGCCATCGTGGCGGAGCGCGCCGGTGTCACCGTGGTGGTGGATGAGGTCTACGCCGACTTCATTACCGACGGCTCGCGTTCCGGCGCGGCTGCGCGTTTGTCGCCGGCACTGGTGAGCACGGGCAGTCTGTCGAAGGTGTATGGCCTGTTCGCCTTGCGCTGCGGTTGGATCATTGCGCAGAAGGCGGCCCGTGAACGCATCCAGGCGGTCTACGACCGCTATGAGCTGGGCGTGTCGAAGGTCACCCACGCGGTGGCGGCATCGGTCTTCGATGACATGGCGCCATTTGAAAAACACTGGCGCGACATCCTGGCTGCCAATCGCCCGCTCATGCTCGAGCAGGCAGGGATCCTGGAAGCGGAAGAACTTTTGGCCGGTCCCGTGCCGACGTTTGGCTGCATGTACTTCCCGCGTCTGCTGGTGAGTCATGACGACATGGCTGTCGCCCATTTTCTTTGGGAGACGGAACGTCTTGCGGTGGCGCCGGGCAGCTACTTCGGGCGCCCCGGGCATCTGCGCCTGGGTTTTGGCAAGAGCACCGCGCACATCAAGGATGGTCTGGACCGGCTTCGGGCGGGCCTGCTCCGTTACCGCGTTCAACAGTCCGTGTGACCCGGAAGCATTCGTATGAGTCAGATTGAATCGCGCCTGGCCTCGCTCGGCTTGCAACTTCCGCCGGCCATCGTGGCTCCCGGCGGTGTCGCGTTGCCGTTCAAGTTCGCCCATGTGGTTGGCAATCGCGTGCTGTTCTCGGGTCACGGCCCCCAGGGCCCGGATGGCCGCATGGAAGGGCCGCTGGGCAAAGTGGGAACGGACCTTTCCGTGCAGGAGGGTTACCACGCCGCGCGCCTGGTGGCGCTGTCGGTGCTGGGCAGCCTGAAGCGCGCCATCGGTGATCTGGATCGCGTGGAAGCCTGGGGTCGCGTGCTGGGCCTGGTCAATTCCGCGCCGGGCTTCATTCGCCAGCCTGAGGTGATAAACGGATTCTCCGACCTGATTCTCGCGCTGTATGGAAGTGAACGAGGTGCACATGCGCGCAGTGCGGTCGGCATGGCGGAATTGCCCTTCAACATTCCCGTAGAGATCGAAGGCGAGCTCACGCTCAAGTCCTGAGGCCTCCACGGTCGCTGCGTTCCTTCACCCAGGAGACCCATCCCATGTCTCGTCCCAACGTTCGAATGCTGGTTGTCGCCGCCGTCGCCTATGTGTCGATGGGCGCGCTCGAGGTACATGCCGCGCCGGTGCAGGAGGATGTCACGCACTACGTCACGGGCGAGAGCAAGTATCCCTTCTCGCCTGCGGTGCGTGCGGGCAACACGGTGTATCTGTCCGGACAGATCGGCGGCGATGCCTCGGGCCTCGGCAAGGACTTCGAAACGCAGGCACGCATGGCCATGGACAACGTCATGTCGGCCGCCAAGCTCGCAGGCATGGGGCCGCAGAACCTCACCAAGTGCACGGTGATGCTTGCCGACATGAAGAACTGGGACACCTTCAACAAGATCTATCGCAGCTACTTCCAGCCCGGCAAGTTCCCGGCGCGCAGTGCATTCGGTGTCACGGGCCTCGCCCTGGGCGCGCAGCTTGAAGTGGAGTGCATGGGTTACGTGACCACGCCGGTGGCCTCGCACTGATGCATTCCCCATCCATGGATACCTGCACCCGGAACCACACCATGAAGGCTTTGATGCTCGGGGCATTCGTTGCTTGCCTCGGCGTAACTGTTTCGTCCGTGCGCGCAGCGGACGCGCCGGACAGCGGCACGCAGCCCAATGTCACGACCCATCATCGCGGCAAGTTCAACGGCAAGGCCGTGCGTTATGCCGTCGAAGTGGCGCCGACGCATGTGGGCAGCGGTGACAACGGTCCATCCGCCGACCTGGTGTCGGTGTCGTACGTGGCCGAAGGCATCAAGCGCGAGCAGGATCGTCCGGTGATGTTCGTGTTCAACGGCGGCCCGATCACGGCGTCGGTCTACCTGCACATGCTGGGACTCGGCCCGCGCCGGCTGGTCACGCCCAGCGACGTCAATGCGGACATTCCGCCCACGCCGCTGGCCGACAATCCGTCGTCGCCGCTGGATGCCACCGATCTGGTGTTCTTCGATCCGGCAGGCACCGGCTACAGCCGGGTGGCCTCCGGAACCTCGCCCAGCGCCTACTTCTCGGTGGACGCGGACGCGGAACAGTTCACGCAGTTCGTGCAGGCATGGCTGAAGGCGCACGGTCGCGAAGCGTCGCCCGTCTATCTCTACGGTGAGAGCTACGGCACGTTGCGAGCGGCCGCCGCTGCGCAAAAGCTCAGCCACCTGAAGACGCCGGTGCAGTTGAGCGGCGTGTTCCTGCAGGGGCAGGCGCTCAACATCATCGAGATCTCGCAGCGCCACGACAACATCATCAGCTACACCGTGTCGTTGCCCACGCTGGCCGCGCTGGGCTGGTTCCACGGGAAGGTGGACCACACGGGCAAGACCTTCCAGCAGCATCTGGACGAGTCGCGCGACTTCGCGCAGAACGTCTACATGCCGGCGCTGTTCAAGGGCGGCAACCTCGATCCGAAGGAGCGCGATGCCGTCGCCGCGAAGCTGGAAGCCCTGACGGGCCTGCCGGCATCTGTGTTCCTGGCGAATGATTTGAAGGTATCCAAGGTCCAGTACCGCGCACTGCTGTTCAAGGATCAGAACGAGCTGCTGTCCGCCAACGATGGCCGCTACAAGGCGCTCATCACCAAGGACGATCCGCATCCGGACGGCTCGGAAAAGGTCATGAAGGCGGCCGAAGCCGCGTACGCCAAGTACGCCAAAGATGAGCTGGGCGTGCAGACCGGTTACGTCTACCGCAGCCGCGCGGGCGTCGAGAACATGGATCTGTGGGGTTGGGGCGCCAAGAGTCCGTTTGGCGACTGGCCCTACATGGCGATGATCAAGGACGCCATGAAGCTGAAGCCGCAGCTTCGCGTGGTGATCGGCCAGGGCTACTTCGACACGCTCACGACCACCGGTGCGACGGACTACGCCGTTGCGCAGTCCGGCTGGCCGAAGGATCGCGTGCGCGTCGCGTACTACGAGTCGGGCCACATGGCCTACACGGTTCAAAGCAGCCTCGAGCAGATGAGTCGTGATTTGCACGAACTGATTTCGCCGACGTCGTCGGCAACGGGCACCACCCCGCGCGCTGCGACCGCTCCCTGACCCCGCCTGGGGAGCGGTCGCATGCGACGCACGCATTCCATTTCACCCATCAGAAGAAGCCACACGATGAAGCGATCGACCAGCACGGGCTTTTCCATCCCACGTCTTGGTGCCCTCGGCGTTGCCACGCTCCTGGCGTTCGGCACCTCGGCCATCGCATGCGCGGCGAACACGGTGGAGCCCTTGATCGCGCCGGTGACCACGACGCACAAGGTCACCATCGGTGGCGTCAAGGTGCCGTACAAGGCGACGTTTGCCGAACTGCCGCTGGGAGATGACAAGTCGCATCCCCAGGCCACGATGTCAGCGACCACGTACCTGCGGAGCGACGTGCGTGATGCATCGAAGCGGCCCGTGATCTTCGCGTTCAACGGTGGCCCCGGCGCCTCGTCGACACCGCTGCATCTGCATGCCCTGGGTCCGCGGATGGTGATGGATCCGGACAAGACCCATAAAGAGGCGTCGATTGTCGATAACGCCTACAGCGTGCTCGATGCCGCCGATTTGGTCTTCATCGATCCGGTGGGCACGGGCCTCAGTCGGGTGATGCCGGGTGGCGATGGCAAGCCTTACTGGGGGCCGGACAGCGACGCGCAGCTCATCCTTGGCTTCATGCGTGACTGGCTCAAGGAGCATCACCGCGAGCAGTCCCCGGTCTTTGTCGCCGGCGAGAGCTATGGCGGCTATCGCCTGGGCACGATGATGAAGCTGCTGGGCGACCAGCAGGTGGCCGGCGTCATCCTGATCTCGCCCATGCTCGATCGCATCAGCATGGTGGACGCCAAGGGCAACGACCAGCCTTACATCAACGGCTTCCCGACGATGGCGGCTGCTGCATGGTTCCACCAGAAGGTGGATCGTCGCGGCCTCACGCTGGAAGCCTTCGTGGCGGAAGCGCAGGCCTTTGCCTCGAGCGATTACGCGGTGGCCCTGCAGCAGGGCGACAAGCTGCCGGCCACGCAACGCCACGAGCTTGCCCAAAAGATGGCCGGCTATATCGGGCTGCCGGCGGAGCGCATCGAACGCGCCGATCTTCGCGTCAACAGCGAGGACTACCTCAACGAACTGCTCGCCGACCAGGGACTGCGCCTCGGTCGCCTGGACACGCGTGAAACCGGACCGTTGCACGCGGCGGCGCCCAAGGGCGTGCCCACCAACGACCCCTCGCTGCATGTGAGCCAGAAGGTCGGCATCAACGACCGCTACTTCCGCGACGAGCTGCACGTGCCGACCGATCGCCGCTACGTCGGCGTCAACTTCCAGGTCAACGCCATCTGGAACTGGACCGACGACAAGGGTGACCAGCCGGGACCGCGCTTCTACTTCAACTCCGCTCCCTTCATCGGCGACGCGGCAGCGAAGCGGCCCGGCATGAAGATCCTGCTTGCGGGCGGCCTGTTCGACATGGCCACGCCCTGGGGCGCGGCCCGCTATGTGATGGACCATGCAGGCATTCCCGCCGGACGCCTGACGGAAGCCGGCTTCGCATCCGGTCACTCGCCCTACGGCGACCCGGAAACGCTCAAGGCCTTCTCGTCGCAGTTGCACAGCTTCATCAAGAGCACGGCCGCGCCATGACGGCCGCGACGTCCCTGGCCATCACGCCACGCGCGAGCCGACGCGTACCTCGCCAGAAGGCGAGGCCGTCGGGTCGGCCCGTCGATGCCGAGCGGTTGAGGGACGAAGCAGCCGTGGCGCTTGCACTGCGCACCTTCACCCTTTCCTTCGGCCTGCAAAGGAAGAAGTCATGCAAATGAATCGACGGAACTTCCTGGCCGCTGCCGGGCTCGCCGCCACCTCGCCGCTGTATGCACGCGCCGCGGCTCCCGTGGTAGCGGGCGCGGACATGAAGGGCTTGCCCACCATCAAGGGACTCGGCGGCATCGAGTTCTACAAGAGCGATCGCGCGTATCTCGACTCGGGATCGATGCATCCCATCAGCGTGGGATCGCATGCAACGCTTGATGCGTACCTGGCCGACCGCATGGGCGACCCGCGCAGCACGTCGTATCACCAGGATCCCATTCGCGATCGCGTGCTCGGCAACTTCGCGCAGATGATCAACGCCGATCGCTCCGAAGTGACCCTGGTGCAGAGTACGACCGCCGGCGAACAGCTGGTACTTCGTGCACTGGGCCTGCCGGCCGCGGGTGCACATGTCGTCACCGACACCATGCACTTCTTCGGCTCGTTCTACCTGTACGAGGCCATGGCCAAGCTCGGCGTGGATGTCACCTGGGTCCGGCCGAAGAACAATCGCATCGACCTGGACGACATCGAAGCGGCGGTGAAGAAGGGCACGAAGCTCGTGGCCATCTCGGCCGTCTCCACCTTCAACGGTTTCCAGCACGACCTGAAGCGGGTCTGCGAAATCGCGCATGCGAAGGGTGCGCTGGTCTACGCCGACATCATCCATGCGGCAGGTTGCGTGCCGCTGGACGTCAAGGCAACGGGCGTCGATTTCGCTGCCTGTGCCAGCTACAAGTGGCTGATGGGCGACTTCGGGCTGGGCTTCCTGTACGTGCGCAAGGATCGCCTCGCCGAGTTGCAGCATCCCGTGTGGGGCTACTACCAGCTCAACGCGTTCCAGAGCCATGTGTATCCGTACGATCCGCCCGGCGACGACGTGGCTGACTACGGTGTCCCTGAGGACGCCTCCGGCTACTTCATGTGGGGCACGTTTTCGCACATGGGCATCGGGCTGCTCGACTACTCGCTGGACTACATCCAGAAGGTGGGCGTGCCCGCGATCCAGGCCCACGCGAAGCCGCTCACGGACCACCTCAAGACCGAGTTGCCGAAGCGTGGCTTCGAGCTGGTGACGCCGCTGGAGAGCACGGCACCGCTGGTGACCTTCGCTTACAAGGACGCGGCGAATCGCCTGCGTCCGAAGATGAAGGAAGCCAACGTGGACATCACGGTCAGTCGCAATCGCTTCCGCTTTTCGCCATCGGTGTTCAACACGATGGAGGACATCGATCGCGCGATGCATGCCCTGGGCACGGCGTGAGGCACGCCTGACCAGGAACTGCGGTTTGCGCCGGGGCGCGAGCCGCAGGGTGATCAACCAGCGGGTCATCCCCCTCCATGGGCGGGGGTGAGCCCGATTCATTCAAGCGGACCATGTGCCGCAAAGCACGGAGTGGGAGAGAGCGATGAAGCGGTTATCGGTAATGATCGGGGCGGCACTGGCGTGCGCGTGTTCGGGCTTTGCGCCGGCGGCGATGGCAGCCGGGGCGCCGCCGTCGCTGAACGTGGTGTTGAAGCCGCATGTGCCGGCCGGCACCGCAGGCTATATCGACGTGACGATGGCCATCCAGGCGCCGTCGCTCGAGGCGGGTGCGCCGCTGGTGCGTCTGCCGCTGCAACTCGTGGGCATTCCTACTGCCCGTTATGACGGTGATGCGCTGACCGCGCGCGACGACCAGGGTCCGCTGGCGCTCGAGATCTCCGAGGAGAAGCCGCAGCCCGAAGGCGTCTATCGTCGCTGGAGCGTCAAGCGCGCGACCAAGGGCGACGTGGTGGTGAGCTTCCGTGCACCGCCGCGCGTGGTGACCGCCAGCACGAACAACGGTCCGCTGTTCGACCTGCGCGCGGAAAACGGCGGCTTCGAAGGCGCCGGCGTGGGTTTTCTTGCGACGCCCGCTGCCGCAGGTCCGTACAGCGTCGATCTGAAGTGGGACCTGAGCGACATGCCGGCGGGGACACGTGGCGTGTGGTCGTTGGGCGAGGGCGAGGTGAAGGCGGTGGTGCCGTCGGAGGTGCTGTCCTTCAGCTACTACGCCGCCGGCCCGCTCAAGAGCCAGTCGAGTTCCACCGATTCGCGCCTCAACGTGTACTGGCTGAGCGAACCGCCGTTCGACGCGAAGGCGTTCAGCACCTGGGTGTCGAAGTTCTACAACTACACGTCCACCTTCTTCGGCGACACCAAGTCGTCGTACCGCGTGTTCATGCGGCAGAACCCCTATGCGGGTACGGGCGGCACCGCCCTGGCGCACTCCTTCATGTTCGGCTACTACCCGCCGGCCAAGCCGACGGTGGAAGACCTGCGTGATCTGGTGGCGCATGAGATGGCGCACACCTGGCCGATGCTCGAAGGCAGCCATGGCGAGACCGCGTGGTACTCGGAAGGCACGGCGGAGTACTACTCCCTGCTGATGGCCTACCGCGCCGGCCTGCTCACGCTCGACGAATACCTGGCGAGCATCAACCAGCGCGCCGACGGTTACTACGCAAGCCCCAGCCGCAGCATGACGACGGCCGACGCGGCGAAGCTCTTCTGGAAGGATCCGATGATGCAGAAGGATCCGTACGGTCGCGGGTTCCTGTACCTCGTGCAGACCAATGCCGCCATCCTGGCCAAGAGTGGCGGCAAGCACAGTCTCGATGACGTGGTACTGGAAATTTATCGCCGCACCGAGAAGCAGGAACCGCACGGCATCGCCGAGTGGCTGGATCTGGTCGGCAAGGAAATTGGCCCCGCCGAAGCGCAGGCCGCGTTCGACGCCATGAAGTCCGGCAAGACCCTGGTGATTCCGGACAACGCGTTCGCGCCGTGCTTCAAGGTGGTCAGCGAGCCGCGTCATGCGTTCGAGCTGGGCTACGTGCGAAGCAATTCGGGTTCCGACGCCGTGGTCACCGATCTCAAGCCCGATTCGGCTGCCGCCAAGGCGGGCGTGAAGAACGGCGACAAGATCCTGAAGGCGCCGGACGCATCGAAGGCGTGGAAGAGCGAGACGACCGAAGTCACCGGCGTGTTCGAGCGTGACGGCAAGTCGTACACCGTGACCTACCTGCCGCGTGGTGCCGCCGTCGAGGCGTACCACTGGGAGCGCGCGAAGGGCGCAGCGCCGACCTGCAAATTCTGAGGATCGGGCGGCACGGAAGCCGCACTCGACAGAGTGCGGCTTTTCTTTTGGGCGTTCATTGCGTGGCTGGTTTTTCTCCAGTCCATGAGCCAGATCAAGACGTTCTGCGCCGCACCACGACGCAGTGAGCAAAATTTTCGCCGAATGGCTGAAAGATCGATTTTTTTATCGCAAGTGGCGGTTGTGCGCATGAAAGTCGCACGGATATTGCCCACTCGATGAAATAAATTGAATTTGAACAGGGAGGCATCTCCGCGCGCAGAACTTTCGGGCGCGGGTCGCGAGCCAGCCTTCCACAACAGCCAACTAGGCGACCAAGAAGACCTGGGGAGGGTCGATGAACAAGCTGAAGTTGAAGCATCTTGCAGTGGAACTCGGACGCGCCTGTCGCCCCGGTCGCGATCGCGTCATGTTGGCCGTGGGGGCCAGCTTTCTTGTCGGATCGCTGATGTCCTCGACGGTCTACGCGCAGGCGGCCCAGCCGGCCGGCAACGCGTCGGCACAGGATGCCGGCCAGTCGGGTGGCGACAGCAAGAAGGCGACGACCCTGAGCACGGTGACGGTCACGGCGCAGAAGCGATCCGAGGCCTTGCTCGACGTGCCGGTGCCGGTCGCCGTGGTGCAGCCCACCAACCTGGTGATCAACAACACCCTGCAGTTGAGCGACTACTACACCCAGGTACCCGGCCTGAGCTATAGCCGCGGCAACGTGGCGATTCGCGGCATCACGACCGGCACCTTCGGCAACCCGACGGTGGGCGTCACCATCGACGACGTGCCGTTTGGCTCGACCGTCGCCAACGGCACCGGTGGCCGCGTGGTGCCTGATTTCGATCCCTTCGCGCTGCAGCAGATCGAAGTGCTGCGCGGCCCGCAGGGTACGCTCTACGGCGCCGCCAGCATGGGCGGTCTGATCAAGTACGAAACCGTCTCGCCGCAGACCAACAGTTTCGGTGGCCGCGTGGAAGTCGACGGCCAGAACATCGATCACGGTGGCACCGGTTGGGGCGTGCGCGGTTCGGTCAATGTGCCGCTGACGAACAACCTGGCCGTGCTGGTGAGCGCGTTCGAGCGCGATGAGCCGGGCTACATCCAGAACACCCAGAACGACAATGACAAGGGCAGCAAGGGCGCCAACGGCGGCCGTATCAGCGCCTTGTGGCTGCCGGCGGATAACGTCACGGTGCGGGTATCCGCGCTGCAGCAGCACACCTATACCGACAACGTCAGCAACTTCGCCGGCGACATCAACCGTGTCCCGACCTATGGCGATGACTACAGCGGCAAGCAGCTGCCGAACATCTATGACCATCGCGACACGAAGTTCTACGACGCCCATGTCGACGTGGATTTCGGATGGGGCAGCCTCACCTCGCTGACCGGCTACAGCCAGGACAGCTTTACCCACATGGACGACGTTTCACCGATCTTCGGCACGATTGCCGGCATGGTGTTCGGCGTCCCCGGTCTCGGCGCGAACATCTACGAGCCGGGCAAGACCGACAAGTTCTCCCAGGAATTCCGCTTGTCCTCCAACGAGGGCAACAACAGCAAGTGGGACTGGCAGGCCGGTGCGTTCTTCACCCGCGAGAACTCGTTCAGCGCACAGAGCGTCAATCCGCTGGTGCCGTCGACGATGGAGGTGGTGGGCCCCCCGGGTGAGTTCTTCAACAGCTCGGGTCCGTCGACCTACAAGGAATACGCCTTGTACGGTGACGTGTCCTACCACTTCACCGATCGGTTCGACGTACAGGTCGGCGGACGCGTGAGCAGGATCGAGCAGACGTACGAGAGCCTCTCGGGTGGCATCCTCAACGGCGGCGACAGTTCGGTCTCCGGTTCGTCGAGCGACCACAACACCACCTACCTGATCACGCCGCGCTACAAGCTCACCGATGACGTGATGGTCTACGGTCGCGTGGCGACGGGTTATCGTCCGGGTGGTTCCAACGCCGGGGTGATCCAGACGTCCGACGTGCCGCTGACCTATGCGCCGGACAAGACCACCAACTACGAGCTGGGCATCAAGGGCGCGTACTTCGACCACCAGCTGGTGTGGGATGCCTCGGTCTATTACATCGCCTGGAACCACGTGCAGATTCTGGAGACCAGCCTGGTGTCCGGCATGTCGTTCACCGGCAATGCGGGCAAGGCGAAGAGCCAGGGTGTGGAGAACACGCTGACGTTCCAGCCGACGGAAAGCTTCAGCATCACCGGCAACCTCGTGTACAACGATGCCGTGCTCACGCAGGACTTCCCGCTGGAGAGCGCCTATGCGCTCAGCGGCGATCGACTGCCGTACTCCGCGAAGTGGACCGGCTCGCTGTCGTTCGACAAGAACTTCCCGGTCGCTGCCGGCTGGACGGGCTTCACCGGCGCTACGTTCTCCTATGTGGGCGACCGCTACGAGGATTTCCCGTCGCATGAAACGTTCCCGCGCGTGCATGTTCCTTCGTACTCGCAGACGGACATCCATGGTGGCGTGATGAACGGTCCGTGGACGTTCGCGCTCAACGTGCGCAACCTGTTCGACCGCCGTGGCTACCTTGGTGGCGGACCGAAGAACACGCTGAGCCCGGTCGACCCGCGCTACTCGTGGAACATGATCCAGCCGCGCACCATCGGCCTCACCGCCGCGTACAAGTTCTGAGAGACGTAAACCGGTGCGGTCGATTGCCGACCGCACCGGCCCCTTATTCCATGGTCGCTGCCGACGCCGGCACCATTGCCCCGGCGGCAGCGACCACCCCTTTCCCCAGTGGCACGGATGCCGCGGTTTTTTTATCGCACACGGGATCCTCGGGCCATCGACAAGTGTCGGTGAGTGACAAGCCCGAAGCGACCCGCCAGTGGATCGCCCCATGAAATCGACCATCGCCGTCCTCGCTTTCGCCATCGCCTCGGCGATCCACGCGCAGCCTGCCAACACGCAGAAGCTGGTCATCATGGGCAACGGTGAAGCCGTTGGCTCCGTGGTGGCGACCACCAACGGTGAGCGCGTCGCCGTGGACTATTCCGTCAGCAACAACGGACGCGGCCCCAAGCATCACGAAGATCTGGTGCTCAACGACCGTGCGTTGCCCGTGGCCTGGTCGGTCAAAGGCACCTCGCTGATGGGCGGCGCGGTGGACGAGGATTTCCACTGGGCCGACGGACATGCACAGTGGAAGAGCCAGGCGGAACAAGGCGAGTCCACGACGGCGGTGCCGGCGCTCTATGTGTTGAACGACACCAGTCCGTGGGCGTACGGCGTCTATGCGCGGGCACTGCTCAAGGCGCCCAACCAGTCGCTGGACACCTGGCCTTCGGGCAGCATGAAGCTGGAGAAGATGCAGTCGGCGGATCTCACCGCCAATGGCCACACGCTGCATGCGGATGTGTATGCCATCACCGGGATCGATACCAAGCCGCTGTACGTGTTCCTGGACAATAAGCAGCGCCTGGTAGGTACGTTCGACGGGCAGGGCACGGCCATCCTGGAAGGCTATGAAGGCGCCGCCAAGCAGGTCGCCGATGTGGTCGCCAGTCTCGAAGACCAGCGCCTGCGCAGCCTCGGCGCGAAGCTGGCGCACAACTACGATCGACCGGTCCGCATCAAGAACGTCCACGTATTCGACCCCGCCACGGGCAAGGTGGGGCCGCTGCAGACGGTCATCACCTTCGATCACCGCATCACTTATGTCGGCAACGACCCCGACAAGCTGCAGCCTACCGAAGACCAGGTGGTGTTCGACGGCCAGGGTGGGGTGCTGGTACCCGGTCTGCACGACATGCATTCGCATGCCACGTCCGATTCGGGCCTCAACTACATTGCCGCCGGCGTGACCAGCGCGCGCGACATGGGCAATGCCAACGGCTTCCTGCAGAAGCTGAGGACGCGCATCGATGCGGGTGAACTGATCGGTCCGCGCATCGTGCCCAACGGCTTCCTCGAGGGCCGCAGTCCGTATTCCGCGCACACCGGCTTCATCACCGATTCGGTCGAAGACGCGGTGCGCGACGTCGACTGGTACGCCGATCGCGGCTACTTCCAGATCAAGATCTACAATTCGATGAATCCCGACTGGGTCGCCCCCATTGCGGCCGAAGCCCATCGACGGGGCATGCGTGTGACGGGCCATGTGCCCGCCTTCGACACGCCCGATCAGGTCATCCACGACGGTTACGACGAGATCGCCCACATCAACCAGCTGGCGCTGGGTTGGGTGCTCAAGCCGGGTGAAGATACCCGCACGCCGCTGCGGCTTACGGCGCTGGCGCGGCTTGCCAACCTGGATCTCAACGCGCCCAACGTGCGGGCGACCATCGACCTGATGGTGACGCGACACATCGTGCTCGATCCCACGATGTCGATCGTGGAGCGGTTGCTGCTGAGTCGTGCCGGCGAAGTGCCCGAGCCCGAGGCGGCGGTGATCGACCACATGCCCATCACCTACAGCCGCTACCGCAAGCGCACCTTCGTGCCGACGCCGACACCGGAGCTGACGGCGCAGTACAACGGCGCGGTCAAGAAGTCCCTGGACATCCTCAAGCTGCTGCACGACAAGGGCATTCGCCTTATGCCGGGTACGGACGATACGAACGGCTTCTCCGTTCACCGCGAGCTGGAGCTTTACGTCAAGGCCGGCATTCCGCCTGCCGAGGTGCTGCGTATGGCGACATTGGGGCCTGAGGAGTACTTCGGCCGCACCGACCGGCTCGGCACCATCGAGCGCGGAAAGCTGGCTGACTTCTTCCTCGTTGCGCAGGATCCGACGGCCAACATCTCCGCGATCCGCGCTCCCCGGCTCGTGATGAAGGACGGTACGGTGTTCTTCCCGTCGGAAATCTACAGCGCCATTGGAGTGAAGCCTTTTGCCGAGCCGCCGCCGCAAGAGCAGCTCGTGGCCAAGCCGTCTGTTCACTGACCAGCCCTTGGTAACAGGCACGAACATGACGCACGTTCAATCCATCGAACGACTCGACGTTCGCAGCGCATGCCCAACGATTACCTATGGTGTCAGCGCCACCGTCGACGGGCAGCATCCAGGCAGGCGCGCGCTGATCGTCGAGTTTTCCGGGCAGTACCGTGATGGTCCGCTTGGGAACATGGATGCGCACTTCATCAGGGGCGTCATCGAGCTTGTCTCGGAAATGTGGCAGCACAGCAGTCTTGTGATCGATCTGTCCGGGTTGAACTATCAACGCGGCGACATGATCGACTTTTGCCTGGTCTCGCCGCGTGACAAGCCGGTTGCCGTGGTCGTCGGGCCGGGCTGCGACCACTCATTGGGACGCATCTGGTTTGGCGACGTCGATGGACAATGCGAATCGGCGAACGATGGCGTCTTCCATAGCCTCGCCGCTGCGCTGAATCATCTCAGCGGTTCTGAGGCGTGCAGGCCGCGAACACGCGGCCACTAGGCTGCGAACACATCGGTGATGCTCAGGCATCAAGCCCGCCAGGACATTTGCCGTCGCGCGCTGGTCCGGGCGGAAAATCGCATTACGACCACAGGTAACCGTGGGACTACAGGCCGCGCAGGGCAGCGCTGAGTTGTCTCCGGCACATCGAAGATCGTGAGCTGCGCCGATCCAACGTTCCTTTTCGCATCACTCGAAAGGCCTTGCCGATGAAGCAATCCGTGAACCCAGTCCTGCCGGCCGGGCGCCTTTCCAACAAGATGATTGCCGCCTCGGTCCGCAAGAAGCGGGAAGAGATCAACGCATTCATGGCTGACAAGGGCCTCAATCAAGCCAGCCTGGCCAAGCTGGTTGGACTATCGAAACCCAGCATCAGCCGCGCGCTTCACGCCGAGCCACCTACGCTCACGCCGGGGCTTCGCAAGCTGCACGCTTACGTCGTGGCGGCATCCAGTAACAGCCTGGGTGAGGCATTGGTTGTTGCGATGGAGTTGACGCAGGGGCGATCGAAATTTGATGCAGCGATCGCGGCTCGCATCCTGAGGGTCGTTGCTTCTGCCTTGGAATGCAGTGCCTATGTGGAAACAGAATCACCTTCCAACTAGAACTCCAGGAGTTCCCGATTCATCGCGTCATCTCACCGCAGCCAGCGCTGTCTACTGCGAGCATCAGTCCCTGAGGTGACGGCCTAACAGGAGCGGCTCTGGCTGAACCATAGAGCGGGATCGTTGGCCCGCCGATCGTTGCGCCGGGCGCCATCGGATCCGCCGACGGACCCAGGCTTGTGTCTCGGCGTCACGGGAGCGCGCCAGGCGACGGTCACGGAAGTCCGACGGTCTGCACCGTGACTATTGATGGAGCACGACTCCCTCAAGGAAGTCGATGTTGGCCAGCACTTCATCCATCACGGAGAGAAACGTAGCCGCTGCGGGTGAAATGGGCAGGGTCTTTCTCGTGAAGACGAAGATCTCGCGCGCAAGGTTGGGATCATCGATGAGTTTGAATGGCAGCCCGCGCGCGTAGGGGTGGGACGCGGCGAGTGCGGAAACGATGCATACCCCGACGCTTTTTCGAACGAAGCAGAGCTGGAGATCCAGGTTGGTGACCACGAGCTTCTTGTCCAGCTCGCCCCAGAGTTCGGGCATCTGCCGATTCAGCGTGTCGGCAATGCTGGAGTCGTCGCTGTCGGACAGGATCGGCAGCTTGACGAGCTCGTCATGCCCGAGCTTCGTGGGAACTGGATAATCCGGGGGGAACAGCACGCCCAGTCTGGCCGTCAAAATCTTCCTTATGCCCAGCAGGTTTTTTGCGGCGCCGACGTACGAACCAAAGCCAAGATCCATTTCGCCGTCATCGATGAGCTTTACGACACCGCCACTCGTGTTGTCGAGGATGTTGAGACGGATATCGGGATGCCGCGCGTTCAGTACCCTGGCGACTTCGGGGAGAACGGATGATGCGAACGCGAGTCCGCAGGCGATGTTGACCGTGCCCGAGCCGCCGTTGCACCGTTCGCGCAAGTCCAGCATGGACTTGTCAAAATCCTTGACCAGCCTTTCCGCAATGGGGTACAGCGACTGGCCGTGCGTGGTAAGGGACACGCGCCGGGTGGTTCGCTCAAACAGCGCCAGGCTGATGTCGTCCTCCAGCTCGCGGATGGTCTTGGTCAGGGCCGACTGGGTGACGAAAAGTGCCGATGCCGCCCGTGTGAACGAGCCGGTCGTCGCCACCGAAATAAAGGCGCGCAGATGCCTAAGCGAGATATGCATGAGGCGTTTCCCTGGAACAGAACGATGGGATGGCATGCAGGCGGTGCTGGCTTTTCCATCGCCAGATCGCCGAAAAATCAAGTCGCATTCGTGGACGCCCATCCGGGCTGGTCGAAAGGTCTGCGTCTCTCCGTGGATTCATGTATCGGCCCCTGCCACGTTATTGATGAATGTTGTGAATGAATTCATTCGAACATATCAATTGTTATTGTTGCTGCGAATGCAATGATCCCCGCGTAGTGCCATGCAGACGCCAAGGGGGGGATCGATCTGTGTGGACTACGTGGTAGGTGCAAAGCCTCGGCCTGGCAGGGTGATGGGGATTGCCTTGATGCTCGCTTTCTTCCGCCCGGCCGCCTGCGCATTCGCTGCGATGGCGGCCGCGAAGGCCGATGATCTTGCCCGGGTTTGGGATGCCGGATGCTTCGGTTTCCCGTGTCGCTTCTGGTGGTCTTCGTCGCTGGCTGTTCGATAGGCCGATGGTCAGTGCTGATGGAATGGTTCCTGGGCATCTCCATGCCTTGGGCGGTAGCCATTGTGGTGGCGTTGCCTGCCTGAGACCAGAGAGCCCGGTTGGGCAGGCGACCCTGGATCGGCACCTTTGGTGTGCAGACCATGCCTGACGTTCCTCCATCCATGCACTGGGGAGGAGTCATGCAGTCCGAACTCACTCATCCTGTAGCGTATGCGCTCATGGTGGCTCGCGCGCTCAGGGAGCTCGCGAACGATTCCGTGAACGACGGGGTGTTGCCCAAGCCCATGGCGGCGGCCATGTCCGGTGCTGCCGGCAGCGCGGCCATCCGACTTGAACATTTCATCGCGATCAAGCCCGGCGAAATCGCCACGGAACATGCGCGCAGCCTCGAGTTCATCCTGGCCGATCTGGAAGCCATGTGCCATCTGGCGAGGATGATCGTCACCGAGAAGATGAATGCACGGAACGTCGCCTATGTCGCCATGGCCGTCCGCTATACCGCCGATCAAGCGGCGAAGCGACTTCAGCGCCTCGACGAAGACATGGATCTTTAGGCGTCTTTAGCGGTAAAGCGTCGCAGTCTTGGCAGGTTTGCCGAAAAGGTGGGTTTCTACGCAAAGTACGTGGATCGCACCGGCGCCATGGCTGAAGATATGTCACCCCCCCGTGCTTCAGCATGCTACGTCGTCCCAGCTCCTGGATAAGGAGCCACCGCGCTGCAGGTAATCCTGCCGGTGCGATGACAGGGACGTTGTGCGGCTGAATCCTTCGGTGAGATTCGATCATGAAGTACATGCCTCACTTCTACGGGCAGCAGCTGGCGAACAGCCTCATCGCCGTGCCGCTGGCTCCGCACAGGGTCGATATTGATACTGTAACCCGATCGTGCGGACCGCACACGATATACACCCTCGACGTGCGCGCTCCCGTCCGGCGCATCAAGGGGCCGAGAGATCAGCTATGTGTGGTGTACTACCACGATGCTGGCTCCGACCATTGGGTACAGGGCAGGACTTTGGCCACCGGCACCTTGCTTGTCGTTACCGCGACCGATCAGCTGGACTACCTCGTGGGAGATGGATCGAAGCTCTCCGGCGTCTACACGCCGGTGGCTTTACTGCCGCGCACGCCTGCCATGGCGGCGTTGCTCGCGGCCTGCGACGCGAGCGCGGGTCCCCTCATATTGAAGCCGGATCCGGGCTCCGCCATCGGTCCGCTGTTCGAAGATCTGCGATATTCCCTGTTGTTCCCCGATGCCCCGGGAGCGACGACCTGGCATGCGGAAGACGTATTGACGCTGATCGAAACGCACATCGGTGCTGTCTTTGCCGCGCAAGGTGCGTTGCTTGTTCCCTGCAATGATAGCGTGCGGTCGCGCTACCGCGCTTTTCGCGCCGCTGAGACATTCATGCAGCGGAACATCAACAAGGAGATCTATATCGAGCAGCTCTGCTGCGCGGCCTCGGCCAGCGAGCGAACGGTGCGGAACGCCTTCGACGATATGGTGGGCCTGTCGCCGAACCAATACCTGAGCATGCTCCGACTTGCCTTTGCGCAACGCGAACTGGCACAGGCCCATTCGCATCGGGCGTCGGTGGCCTCTATCGCGCTCAAGTACGGCCTGTGGGACTTCTCGCGCTTTTCGGCGAGCTACGCGCGGGTGTACAGCGAGTATCCGAGCGATACCCTTCGTCGCATTGCCTGCGTGGCGGCTTAGGCCAGGCGATCGCACGTTCGGCATCGAGGTTTCGGGTCGCCCTGACGCCTTCAGTCGACGAGCAAACCCCCATCTCGCAGGCGCTGCCGCAGACCATCCAGCTTGTCGCCATACCGCGTGGTACGCGCGGTATCCTTGCGCATCGGCTGGCGCACTTGGGCCGCGCTGGGTGCGCTCGCCACTCTGCGTGAGGTTTTGTGGAACTCGAGGCAGGCGGGATCGAACGGCAGCTTGCAGGAATCCAGCAGGCTCCGGATGGCCGGGGTCGTCTCGGTCACCAGTCTTCGCTGCGATTACGCCAGCGAATACCGAGCCAAGTTAGCAGCGCGAAGGCTAAAAGAGTCCCGCCGATGTAAAACTGCATTCCACCTATATGAGTGCTCAGCATCAAGCAGGCACCCAAGATGTCGATGAGCCATTTCCCGGCCACCGCTTTATCTCGGTCCGCATAGCCGGCTAGCACGATCCGAACCCATAGAGGGCGCAAGTTCGCCTCTTTACTAGGCTTCATTGTTCAATTTTCCGAAAACTGTTGTCAGAGCGGACTTTCGTGGAGAGTTATCAGGAAAGCGGGACTCTGGCCTCCCTCTCAGCGTAGAGCGCCTAGCGCATTTCCGGTCATCGCTCCGAAAGAATGCGAAAGACGCTCGTGTAGGCCAAGGCTGGAAAGGTGGGCGCTGCACGAGTGGCATTGGCTGTAGACGCATCAAAGCGAATGCTTGGCCTCTCTCTTGCGACCGTTTCGCTCCTTCGATCGGAAATAGATGTACGCGATGGCGAACACGAGCACATAGCAAACCGCCAGGATGATAGAAAACGCAGCGTCATGCGTGACGTTATCGAACTGCCCCAGCCAATTTAGAGCGGCGAGTGATAGCAAGAAGACCACGCAGCACGCGAGCCAACTCTTGATCCAGATCGGCATAAGCCATCTCCAAATGTTGGCACCTCTTCTAAGGCAGGAGGTGCCATGTTGTGTGATTGGCGATAGTAGATCTTGCTGAAGCTGCTCTTGACGCGTCACAGCGCTGCCTACGCTTGCCATCCACTCTGCACGGGTTGATACCTTCATTCAGGATGATATCGATGGCCTTAGCCGTGCCATCAGGCCTCCCACACAGGGGCGCCTTTCGACTTAAAGTCGAGCCTGGCTATAGCGCCGTTGGTTCCGATGCGCGGACGCATCGAAACTTGCCAGCCATAGAGGTCGCACAGTCGACGCACAATGGCCAGTCCTAGCCCCGCGCCGCTGCCTCCGGCACCTTCACCACGAACGCCTCGTTGAAATAGGCGCTCGGCATCTTCTGACTTGATCCCAGGGCCGGTATCGATGACTTCGATATGGCTATCGCCGATCTCCACCGTCACTTTGCCTTCCAGCGTGTACTTGACGGCATTCCCAACCAGGTTTGTCAGCGCCACGGACAGCACTGCCGCCGGGGCATTCACACAAAATGGCCGGTCCACGATCATCTCGATGCTGAGCGGCTTGTTGCGCATCTGCGGTCGCTGGCTATCGATAACGTCCGCCACCAACTTTGTCACCTCAGTAACTTCTCCTCGTGCGGGACCGCGACGCTCGGCGCGCGACAGCAGAAGAAGCGCCTCGATCAGTTCACTGGCCTGACGCGATGCGCGTTCAATACGCTTCAAGCGTTCGCGTAGCTTGTTCTTGAGATCCGGTAGCTCTTGCAGAAGCTCGACCGTGCTTGAAACCACAGCGAGAGGCGTGCGCAGTTCATGGCTGACGTCTGAGTTAAATTCGCGATCACGCTTAACCATTGCGGTGAGACGTTGCGCATACTCATCGAGCGCCTGGGCGAGCTCGCCCACCTCATCATTCGCAAACTGCGCAGCAAGTGGTTCCGCCCCCTCGTTCTTACGGAATTCGCGTAAACGTTGAGCCAAGTCGCTAACTGGTTTTAGCACTTTCCGCGAAAGCCAAGCACCTATTAGAAGAGACAGGAGGCTGAAGAAAAATACAGCACTCACGCCCGCGATGAGGAGTTGCCGTCTACCCAGGTCGTCCCGGGAGACGTCGTACCGAAGAAATCCCACAACTCCTTGCTTACGCCGGACAGCCAGCTTGTAGTGGTGCATCTGGCCATCTGGTCCAGCTTCAAAAATATCGTGTACGCCGTTTCCAAGGCCTTGCCATGATATTGGCATCTTGTAGAGCGTGCGTTCGCTCTTTATCCACGCTTCCATGAGATGGGAGTGTGGTGGTTCACTCGGGTTCTGGATGGCTAACTCAACGGATTGGTCTATGTCCTGTTGCAGAGATGAAGAGACCAGTTGGTTTTCAACACGGTAGCGTATGTGCAGCAACGAGGCTGCAAACAGGGCGCTGAGGCCAAAGCCAAACAGGGCGAAAGATAGAGTCAAGCGGAATCTGAGCTTTCGCCTTACTTGCATGTGAGGAAGCGATCCGGCGTCTCGAGAGAACGTAAACCAAAAAAGTAGGCCAACTGGAAGGAGGCCTACGGTTTAGCAATCAGAAGCCGTCAAAGTTGCGTGTTGTGCACAACCTAAGGGCCGCCCTTCAGGGAGCCATGGGCGGGACCTGGAAGTAATCAGACAAGTCCGAAACGTGAAATCGATCATTCAGTGAGCTGTGCAGAGCCGCAGGTGGGCCGCCCAGCCATTCGCAGACATCCTCGAGCCATGAAGTGTGGCAACCGAGGAGTTCTATATGAGTGGCAGGCAATACAGAGAAGAGCTCAAGACCAAAGCGGTCAAGCAGGTGGCCGAGCGACCCACTGAGTGGCCGACGTAGCCGAGAGACGGGGCATCACGACGCACAGTCTTGAGTGCGTGGATGGGCAGGTTCGGCCACCCGGGCGCGCTCACTCCGCCAGCAAGCCACCATCGCGCAGGCGCTTCCGCAAACCATCCAACTTGTCGCCATAGCGCGCACTACGTGCAGTGTCCTTGCGGATCGGCTGGCGCACCTGGGCCGCGCTGGGTGCACTGGCCACGGTGCGTGAGGTCTTGTGGAATTCGAGGCAGGCGGGATCGAACGGCAGGTGGCAGAAATCGAGCAGGTTGCGGATCACCGGTTCGGGCTCGGCCACCAGGGTTTCGTAGGGCAGGTCGAGTACGCGGTCGGGATAGCGTTCCATCCAGTAGCGCGTGAGGCGCATGAAGTCGATGCAGTAGTCGGCCATCTCGTCGAGGTCGCAGGTGAAGCCGGTCTGCTCGGTGAAGCATTGGCGGTAGCACGCCAGGCAGGTTTCCAACGGATCGCGACGCACGATGACCACGCGTGCCGCCGGCAGCATCGCGAGCGCCGCGCCCACCAGGTACCAGGTCACCAGGCTCTTGTCGGTGAAGCGTGGCTTGGTCTTGCGCCACGGTGCGGTGCGCGTGAGGTATTGTTTGCCCAGGCGCTGCCAGTCATCGGCCGTGGCGTCGGTGGCCCATAGCGGGAAGGCCGAGCGGCGACGGCGCGTTTCATCATCGATCACCTGCGACATGTCCTTGATCTCGTTCGCGCCCTCCACGTCCGGATGCGAGGCGAGGATCTGCTCGACGAGCGTGGAGCCGGAGCGCGGGATGCTGACGATGAAGATGACTTCGCGGCCCATCTCCGGATCCAGCGGCGCGGGCATGTCGTTCGCGAAGATGCGCAGGATCGCGTCCACGCGCCGGCGCTCTCCCGCGGCGTCCCACCTCACCCGCTGGCGACGCGAGGCGTTGGCGTGGCGGAACATCTCGAACGCCTCGCCATAGTTGCCCTGGTCTTCCATGGCCTTCGCCAGGGTGAAGCCGAGCAGTTCGCGGTGGCGCGGTGGCAGGTCGTTGCGTGCGAGTGCGCGCTGCAGGGTTGCCGCATCCGCGGCGTCGAAGCGGACGGTGTTGAGATTGGAGAGGCCGAACCATCCTTCGGCATGAGCGGGCTCGCGGCGTACGACGTCCCTGAATCCAGCAATCGCGTCGTCGATCTCGCCCAGGCTCGCCTGTGCCTTGGACAGCGACAGGCGGGCGGGCAGATGCATGGGATCGAGTTCGAGCGCGTGGTTCAAGGCGGTGACGGCTTCGCCGGTGTGCGACGCTCGCGACAGCGCTTCGCCGAGATTGAACCAGGCCGGGGCGGATCGCGGCTGCAGTTCGCAGGCATGGCGCATATGCACCAGGGCCTGGTTCATGTCGCCGCGTTCGAACAGCGCGATGCCGAGGCAGACATGCAGGTCGGAATCGTCGGGCCATACCGCGAGCACGCGCTGGAAGCAGTCGATGGCCTGCGCATGGTTGCCGCGACGCTGGGACACCATGCCGAGCATGCGGGTGGCGGTGGGCTCGTTCGGTGCGAGCGCGAGCACGCTGATCAGGGATCGCTCCGCCGCATCGAAGGCATGCCGAGACCATTCCTCGCGTGCTTTGGCCAGCATGCGTTCGGCGGCTGTCGAAAGCGGTTGAGGCGTGCCCTGCGCGGGCCGGGTTTCTGTCATGTCGTCACCGGCGATGATCGAATAAGCAGACTATACAAGGCGATTCTGGCCTGCAAAAAAAACGCCGGGTGGGGCCCGGCGTGGGGAGAGAGAAAGGTCTGCAGTCCTCAGAAATCGTAGGCGACGGAGAAGCGGACGTAGCGCGGCGAGAGCGTGTCCTGCACCCGGCCGAAGTCGGGATTGGGACTGGACGTGGTGCCGTAGAAGTCGTTGTAGAACACGGGTGTCTGCTGATCGAGCAGGTTGAAGACGGCCAGGTTGAAGTCGAGCTTGTGGTCCGCCCAGCCCGGCTTGTAATCCACGTTGAGGCCGACCTGATGGGTCCATGGCAGGCGTCCCAGCGAGCCCGGCGGAACCGGTTCGCCGCCGCACCAGTAATAGGTATGCGAGCCATGCAGCGCGAGCTGGTTCGGACCGTAGCCGCCGCGGCAGAGCACCGGCGTGCCGGAGGCGAGGTAGAGGTTGGCGCCCACCGTCCAGTCCGGAGCCACCTGATACGCGCCGTAGAGCTTGATCTGGTGCCGGCGATCGTTGGGCAGCACGCCGGAGGAGTACTCCATGCGCTCCGGGAAGTCCCATGCCGTCGTGAGTGATTCGTAGGAGCCGCCCTGTTGCGAGTACGTGCTGACCGGGCCTTCGTCATTACCCCAGGTGCGGGAGAACGTGTAGTTCAACTTGGCGAACCACTTGCCGTCCCACTGGTGCTCCAGTGACAGGTCCAAAGCGTAGTAGCGGCGCGTCGGTCCCTTCGGGAAGCCCTGGTCCTGGGAGGTCAGGGTCACCGGCACGAGTGCGCCGCTGGGTGACCGCATCATCAGGTTGCTGGTTTCGCCCGGATTGATCAGCACCAGGCTCTGCGCCCACTGGCTGCACGTATCGGGCGTCATGTACGCATAGCCCTGCGAACGACCGGCCGCGCATTCGATCTGGATGTCGTCGAAGTCGTCGATGATGCGGTTCATGCGCTGATAGGTGCCGGTGGCGCCGAACACCCACTGCGTTCCCAGCATCTCGAACTGTTGCAGCATGCCGAGCACGTAGTTGTCCGAATACTCGGCCTTGATGTTCCGCGATGCGGAGACGCGCGGATCCTTTGCCTGGCCGTACTCGCTGTCGATCGATACGCCGGACGACGGATTCTGCGGCAGTGGCGTGAACCCGATCGGCGCGCCCGTGGCGGGGTCGATGCCGGTATAGGTGCCGTACACGCCTGCGTTGGTCACTGGCGCGGCGATAGACAGGGCCACCTGTTCCGGCAGCGCGAGGTAGTAGCGGCCGGCGTTGCCGAACACCTTGAGCGATGCGTCGCCGTGCACGTCCCAGCTGAAGCCCAGGCGCGGCGCCCACTGCGGCTTGGTCAGTCGGATGTAGGGCACGCCCGAGGCGTCGTAGTTGGTGAACTGGTCGTTGCGAATGCCGAGGTTCAACAGCAGGTTCGGCGTCACCTGCCAGTTGTCCAATATGTACTGGGCACGCTGCGCGACGCGCACGGAAGCCACGCTGATGTCGGTGTGCTGTTGCACGTAATAGCAGTGCACGGCGCCCGTGCTGTCAGGATGGCACTGCGTCGACGGCGCGACATAGGGCGGAACGTTGGGGTCCACGCCGAACACCGGCGAACCGGGGTCGCTCTGCCCGTAGATCCACTGGTAGCCCGGGCCCGGGTTCACCGAACCGTCGTTGATGTCCCTCGAGTTGATGTTGTCGATACCGACCTGGAAGTCGTGGTCGCCGATCTTGTAGTCGAGATCCAGACGGTAGTTCGTCACCGACTCCTTGTGATTGGGGTCGGAGATCGTCGAGTTGATCTGCGAATTGGAGATGCCGCCGGGCGGTACGAACGCCGGATCCTGCACGGAGCTGCTGGCGACGTGCGGCAGCAATGGATCAAAACCCTCGTAGCCCGGCTGGGCCGTGTAGTACGAGCCGTGCATCTTGCCGACCATCGCGTTGAAGGTCAGGCTGTCGGTGATGTAGGAGGTGTAGTTGGCCGACCACACCTTGAAGGTCGTGCGCTTGATCTGGTCAAGGCTGTTGAAGTCACCCTGCTTCAGGGTGTCGTAGTCGAAGTCGTAGATGGTGCCTTGGGTCTTGTGCGAGTTCTGCAGGTAGCTCGCGCTCAGCACGTTGCTTTCGTTGATGTTCCAGTTGAACTTGGTATAGAACTTCGGATCGTGCTGCGTCCATGTTTCGGTGGTGGCGGTGCTGCTGAACTCCGACGTGCTCCGGTAATGGGCGTCGTCCTGCTCCATGCCGATATAGAAGAACAGCTTGTCCTTGATCAGCGGGCCGCTGATGTAGGCGTCGTAGATCGTTTCGCTGCTGCTGTTGTTGTTGCGGTAGACGGCGAGGTCGCCGGGGCGGTTGCCCTGGCTGGTGACCAGCGGATTGGCGTAGTAGTAGTTGTCCGGATCCGTGCGCAGGCTGCCCGGTTGCCACAGGGCACGCGCACCGAAGTGCCATTCGTTGTCGCCGCTCTTGCCGATCTGGTTGATCACGCCGCCGATGGAGCGGCCATAGCGGGCGTCATAGCCGCTGATGAAGGTCTGCTGCTGTTCGATGGCGCCGTAGGGCAGCGAGACGCCGCCCTGGTTATTGAGCAGCTCGGTGGTGTTCATGCCATCGAGGTAGTAAGCGTTCTCCGCCGTCGATGCGCCGCCGAACACCAGGTTGGGCGTGCCCAGCGGGCCGGTGCCGATTTCGGGGGAACCCAGGTTCACGCCGGGCGCGAGCAGGGCAATGTCCTCGGCGGTGCGCTGCAAGGGCAGTTGCTGCAATTGCTTCGCGGTGATCGTCGTCACCTGGTTGGTGGTGCTCACGTCGATGGGCGGCAGCGAGTTGCCGGTGACGCGGACCGTGCTGAGCGTCTTGGCGTTTGCGGTTGCGCTTGGTGCCGCGAAATCCACGGCCACCGAACCTGCCGCCACGGGGCTCACCCCGCTGCGCGTATCCACCACCTGGCCGTTCTGCAGCAGCGACACGGTGTAGGTACCCACCGGCAACGTCACCGAGTACTTGCCGGATGCTCCCACGTCGATGGTGCGATTGAAGCCCGAGCCGCCGGTAATTTGCACGGATTCGCCGGCTACTGCGGGCGCCGTGCCGTAGATGGTGCCGCTGGTGGCCTGGCCCCATGCGTTGCCGGTGAAGCCCAGGACGATCGAGCTGATGGCAAGCGGCAACGCCTTGCACTTGAAGACATGTTGAGGATGCAATGCGCGCAAAGATCTGCCCTTCATGACCATGTGCACTCCACTCTGTTGAAACGCCCGGTACTTCGCCTTTGCGCCGGGAATGAGTGGTGTTGCGCCATGGCCTCGTGGGCAGGTTCAACACGACATCCGGGCGACCTATCACGCGGAACCCGACAAGAGTCCGCAGCCTGAGCACAGGCATGGCTTGGTAGTGCGCAGCGACAGCGCAACACGAGTGCGGAGCGAGGCCCTCCGATGGACGGACCTTGCGCCAGGCGACGATGCGCTTCGAACGGCTCTCCCCAACCAGCTCATAAGTGCATCTCCGAGCGTAGTCGTCGGTGCGCGTGAGTCGCCAATGAAAAAACATCGGCGCACCATAACTGGGGGTTATGGAGGGCAGGGTTCGGTGGGGTGATGGCGGATCGACGCTTGGAGTCGCTGCTGTTTGCGCAGGTCGATCCTCGGCACGTGGCGCGCAAGGAACCACACGTTGTGCATGGAATTCGTGCAGATCAAACGGAGCGTCGGCTCATGTACCCGCGGCCATCGATATGCACGCTTCCTGCAAGGCCGGTATCCACGTCTACTTCAAGCTACTTCCAGACGTTGACGAACACCGTGATGATCACGGCATTGGTGAAGTCGATGAGGAACGCACCCACGACGGGCGCCACGAGAAACGCGCGCGGCGCGGGACCGAAGCGTTCGGTCAGCGAACTCATGCAGGCCATGGCGTTGGCCGTGGTGCCCAGCATGAAGCCGGTGAAGCCGCTGGCCATGACGGCGGCGTCGTAGTCGCGCCCCATCAATTGCAGCAGTGGCCAGCAACACAGGGCGATGACCAGCACCGTCTGCAGGGCCAGGTTGACCAGCAGCGGCGTAGCCATGCCCGATAGGTCCCACAAATGCAGGTCCATCAGCGCCATGACGAGAAACAGCGAGAGGCTGATGTTGCCGATCTTCTCCATGCTGCACACCGACAAGCCGAACCAGCCGAATTGATCGTCGATGTTGCGGATGATCGCACCCGCGAGCATGGCGCCAATGTAGGCGGGCAAGGTGAGGCCCAGCATGCCGATGCCGGTGCTGATCCATGTACCGATGCCCATGGCGATCAGCATGAACACCAGGCTCTTGAGGCCCGCGTAGGCCGGGTCCACGAAGCGTTGCCTGGTCGATAGCGTGGCCATGGCTGCCGCTGTGTTTGCATCTTCGCGCGGTACGTTCGCGGGATACAGGCCGAGTCGTTCGATCAGCATCGCTGCCAGCGGCGCGCCCAGGATGGAGCCGCACACGATGCCCGCCATGGCATTGGCCAGGGCTACGCTCTTGGCACCCTGTACGCCGGCGCTGGCGAACAGCGGCGCAAATGCCAGCCCGGTAGCCGGGCCGCCGGCCAGCGTGGCCGAGCCGGTGACCACGCCAAACAGCGGCGGAAGTCCAAATGCCTTGGCCATGCCCACGCCAAGCAGGTTCTGGATCACCGCCAGTCCGCTCGCCAGGCCCAGGAACAACAGGATCTGCCGCCCGCCGATCTTCAACAGCGTGGCGCTGGCGTTGAAGCCGATCCCGGTGAAGAACGCGATCATCAAAGGCTGCTCGAATCCGGTGTCGAAGCGGATCGGCGTGACATCCCAGTGCCGGCACACCAGCATCAGCAGCGCCACCAGCAGGCCGCCGATGACCGGCGCCGGTACGCTGAAGCGCGCCAGCAGCGGCACGCGCCGCCGGACGGCATAGCCGATGAGCAGCAGCAGGCCACCACAGGCCAGGGTTTGTATCGAGTCGAGAGTCAGCACGCGTGTGTAGTACCCAAGGTCGACAACGAGGCTGAGTCTATACGGTCGGTTCGCGGAGCTGTCAGATCTCGAAGCTGGCGATGAGATGATCGGTGATGGCTTCGACGCCCATCGCCACCGGGTCCTGGCAGGGCAGGCCGAACAAGGCGCCGACGCGTTCGCAGATGGCCTGCGCCTCGTGCGCGGGCAGGTTCGATGTATTGAGCGCAATGCCCACCGGTTTCACGGCGGGGTTGGTGAGCCGCGCGGCGGTGAGGTTGGCCTCCATGCAGGCCATGAGATCGGGAATCGGGTAATCGGCCAGGCCACGCATGTGGCGCCGCGTCGGCTCATGGCACAGCACCAGCGCATCGGGCTGCGAGCCATGCAGCAGGCCAAGCGATACGCCTGCATAGGAAGGATGGAACAGCGAGCCCTGGCCCTCGATGAGATCCCAGCCGCCGTCATCGCGCGCCGGCGAAATCACCTCCGCCGCGCCCGAAATGAAATCCGCCACCACGGCGTCGACGGGGATGCCCGCACCCGCGATGAGGATGCCGGTTTGCCCCGTGGCCCTGAAATCCGCGCGATGCCCGCGTTGACGCAGCGAGCGCTCCAGTGCCAGCGCGGTGTACATCTTGCCCACCGAACAATCGGTGCCTACCGTCAGCAGCCGTCGTCCCGCACGTGGCTTGCCGGTGCCCACCGGCGTGCCCGGCTGGGCGGCGCGCGCATCGAACAGCGTGCGGCCATGCACGCGTGCGGCAGCCACGATATCCGGATGATCGCGCAGCTTGTGATGCAGGCCCGACACCACGTGCAGGCCGGCCTCCAGCGCGGCGATGGCATCGGCGACCATCTCGGGGCCCATCACGCCGCCGGCATTCGCCGCGCCGATCACCATGGTCTGGGCGCCTTCATTCCGACCCTGCGCCAGCTCGATATCCGGCAAACCCAGCGTGACGGCGCAATCCGCACGACGATGCTGGCCCAGGCACCATTGCGGTCGCCAGTACGCCAGTCCGCGCGCGGTCTTGATCGCCAGGTCATCGGTGGCGCTGCCCAGGTACAGCAGGTAGGGCGGCCCCCACGGGGCGGCTGGTTCGCCTTGTACGGACATCGGCAGTCCTTCCTGTGGGCAGATCGATCCGTGTGTCGTTGCCCCCCGCGCGTGGTGCTGGCGCGACTGCCTCGCCATCATCCGCAGCCGGTGGGGTGGCCGCACCGCGCCTTCGCGCCGGCACGTCCCTGCGGCCGTGGCGAGGATAGTCAGGGGCGGCGGCGCGCAGCCAATGAAAAGTTGGGCACGAGTCATAACCGCCGGTTGTGGATCCCGTGCAGGTCCATGGCATGCCTTCTGGCACCGCCGCATTTGTCCTGCGATACGTAAAGTGCTGCACTGAGAACTTGCGATGGCTGCATCGGACCAGGTGGGGAGCCGGCTATGCGTCTGCGTTACATCGAGCTGTTCCATGCTGTCCTGAGCACGGGCAGCCTGACCGGCGCGGCCAATATGCTGAACGTGTCGCAGCCCGCCGCGAGCAAGGCGCTGCAGCAGGCCGAGAACCACCTGGGCTTTCCTCTGTTCAGCCGCGTGCGCGGGCGCCTGCAACCGACCCAGCAGGCGCTGTTGATGCGCCACCACATCGACCGGGTCATGCGGGACCTGTACGACCTGCGTCGCCTTGCGGCGAACATCACCAGCCCCGAAAGCCACCCGCTGCGTGTGACCTGCACGCCGGCGCTGGCGCAGATCCTGGTGCCCGATGCGGTCGCCCGCTTGGGCAAGACCTATCCGGACACGATGGTCGAGCTGTACACGCAGCACTCGGCCTCGATGTGCGAATCGCTGATGCTGCGCGAAGCCGACATCGGGCTCACCCTGCAGGACATCAGTCACCACGGCCTGCAGCAGGAGCCGCTGTGCGAGGGCAGCGTCATGGTGATCGCGCCACCGGGCTGGTGGCCGGAACGCGAACTCGACCGGCCCTTGCCGATCAAGGAGCTGGCCGGCCAGCCGATGATCGGGATCACGGTGCAGGATGCGCTGGGCGCCATGTTGCAGAACCACCTGGCCACGGTGGACCCAGCACCGCTCACCAGTGTCTGGGTGCAGACCTACCAGCTGGCCTGCTCGCTGGTCGCGCGCGGCGGCGGTCTGGCCCTGGTGGATCCGTTCACCGCGCAATGCAGCCGGGAGCCGGTGCAGAAGCGTGCGTTGAAGTTGCAGATGGATGTCGTGCTGTATGCCGTCTACCGACCCGACAGCCCGCTCAACAGCGTGCAGACACGCTTTCTCGATTACGTGCGCCAGCTGGCGGGGGCGATGTTGTCGAACGCATGAGTATGGGGTTTCACGGCGCGAACCGTCCGTGGACACCCGCACGACTGTCCGGACATCGTCCGCGGACAGTGGTCGGCAACGACGGGCATTTGCCGAAATGGCTTGGTGATGCGGTCTCCCGCGGTTCTTCGAGGTTGGCACGGTGATTGCTCCCTCTACAGCAAGAGAGCAAAACCCACCTATCACGGAGAGCAGTCATGAAATTCGAAAACGCCATTCTGAATAGCCTGTACGTCGCCTGCTTCGCACTCTGCGTGCTGACCGTCGGCGCCATGATTACCGCCACTCCGACCGCACCGACTGCCGTCGCCACGGTTGCCGCCCCGGCAAATTCGCAAGGCTGATCCGTCATGTGCAGCCTCGAGAGGACAGAGGCGTGGGTCGTTGGAACCGCCACCGAATGGCCCACGCCCTGGTTCGCTCGATGATGTGAAACGCGGAGCTCTTTGGATCATGGATGTCTGTCACACGCCGGTGTCATCCCGGCGCGCAAGTGGCCTCCCGGCCAACTCGCCATCACAAAAATGTCACCGATGCCCCAAGGGGCCTGTGCTACATTTTTCAGCAAGCAACGGGCCAGTCCCGTCGCCTTCGGAGATGGTCGAGCAACGTCCACCGCCCACCAGCGGGCGGTATGTCTAGCCAGATGTTCCGGGAGCGCAAGCGATGGCACTCACTCGCCGCGAGTTCATCAAGTTCACGGGCCTGGGCTTGGCAGCATCAAGCCTTGGCATGCTTGGTTTCGGGGCCGCGGGGGAGGCACAAGCCGCCGCCGTGCGACCGTTCAAGCTCACCCACGCGACGGAGACGCGCAACACCTGCACGTACTGTTCCGTCGCCTGCGGCCTGCTGATCTACAGCATGGGCGATCGCGCCAAGAACGCGCGCTCCAACATCATCCATATCGAAGGCGATCCGGATCATCCGGTGAATCGCGGCACGCTGTGTCCGAAGGGCGCGGCGCTGCTCGACGTGGTGCACGCGCCCACGCGCTTGAAAGCGCCGCGTTACCGGCCGCCGGGTGGCACCGACTTCAAGGAAGTCTCCTGGGACTTCGCGCTCGATCGCATCGCCCGCCTGATGAAGGACGATCGCGACAAGAATTTCATCGCCAGGAATGCTGCCGGCACCACGGTGAATCGCTGGACCACCGTAGGCATGCTGGCCGCGTCGGCGTCTTCCAGCGAAACCTCCTACCTCACCTGGAAGGTGGTGCGCTCCCTCGGCATGGTGGTGTTCGATAACCAGGCGCGTGTCTGACACGGACCGACGGTGGCCAGTCTGGCCCCATCATTCGGTCGCGGTGCAATGACCAACACCTGGCAGGACATCAAGAACGCAAACGTCGTCGTCGTGATGGGTGGCAATGCCGCCGAGGCGCATCCGTGCGGCTTCAAGTGGGTGATCGAAGCGAAGATAGAAAACGGCGCCAAGCTCGTCGTGGTCGATCCGCGCTTTACGCGCACGGCCTCGGTGGCCGACTACTACGCGCCGATCCGCCCGGGCACCGACATCGCGTTCCTCAATGGCGTGATCCGCTACCTGCTGGAGAAGGATGCCATCCAGCATCAGTACGTGCGTGCGTATACCAATGCCGGCCTGATCGTGAAGGAAGGCTATAGCTTCCAGGATGGCCTGTTCAGCGGCTACAACGAGGAAAAGCACAGCTACGACAAGTCGAGCTGGGACTACGAGCTCGACGACAAGGGCTTCGCCAAGTCCGACGACACCTGGCAGGACCCGCGTTGCGTGATCAACCTGCTCAAGCAGCACGTGTCGCGCTACACGCCCGAGATGGTGTCGCGCATCTGCGGCACGCCACAGGACAAGTTCCTGCATGTGTGCGAGCTGATGGCCAGCACGTCCGCGCCTGACAAGGCGATGACCAGTCTGTTCGCGCTGGGCTGGACGCAGCATTCGGTCGGTTCGCAGAACATCCGAACGATGGCGATGGTGCAGCTGCTGCTGGGCAATATCGGCGTAGCGGGCGGCGGCATGAATGCGTTGCGGGGCCATTCCAACATCCAGGGCCTCACCGACGTCGGCCTGCTGTCGAACCTGATGCCGGGCTACATGACCCTGCCCAACGACAAGGACACCGACCTCGACACCTACATGTCGACGAAGCTGTTCAAGCCGTTGCGCCCGGGGCAGACCAGCTACTGGCAGAACTATCGGAAGTTCTTCGTGAGCTTCCAGAAGGCGATGTTCGGCGACGCCGCCACGCAGGAGAACAACTGGGCCTACGACTGGCTGCCGAAGCTGGACATCCCGCTGTACGACATCATCAAGGCGTTCGAGATGATGAACAACGGGCAGATGACCGGTTACATCTGCCAGGGTTTCAACCCGCTGCAGGCATTCCCCGATCGTGGACGCACGCGTAGCGGCCTCAGCAAGCTGAAGTTCCTCGTGACGATGGATCCGCTGGACACCGAGACTTCGCGCTTCTGGCAGGACTTTGGTCCGCAGAATCCGGCCAAGTCGGCCGAGATCCAGACCGAGGTGTTCCAGTTGCCGACGACGTGCTTTGCGGAAGAGAACGGTTCGCTGGTGAATTCCGCGCGCTGGCTGCAGTGGCACTGGAAGGCAGCGGATGGTCCGGGCGAGGCCAAGTCCGACATCTGGATCATGACGGGCATCTACAAGCGCCTGCTTGAGCTGTATCGCAAGGAAGGCGGCGCGTTCCCCGATCCGTTGCTCAATGTCACGTGGAAGTACACCAACCCGAGCGATCCCGATCCGGAGGAGCTGGCCAAGGAAATGAACGGCCGCGCGCTCACCGATCTCACCGATGCGGCCACCGGCGCCGTCACGAAGGCGGGCACCTTGCTGGATGGCTTCGCGCAGTTGCGCGACGACGGCACCACCATGTCGGGCTGCTGGATCTTCACGGGTTGCTTCACCGAGAAGGGCAACCAGATGGCGCGTCGTGACGCCACCGATCCACGCGAGCAAGGCATTGCGCCGAACTGGGCGTGGGCGTGGCCGGCCAACCGACGCATCCTCTACAACCGCGCCAGCGCAGACCCGGACGGCAAGCCGTGGAATCCGGCCAAGCCGGTGATCTCGTGGAACGGCACGCGCTGGGTCGGCATCGACACCCCTGACTACGGTCCCACGGTGAAACCGTCCGACGGTGTCGGTCCCTTCATCATGAATGCCGAAGGCATGGGTCGCCTGTTTGCGCGCGACCAGATGGGCGACGGCCCGTTCCCCGAGCACTACGAACCACTGGAATCGCCGGTGGAGAACGTGCTGCATCCGAAGGTGAAGTCGAACCCGATCGCGCGCGTGTTTCCTGACGACCGCGAGAAGTTCGGCGACGCGAAGAGTTTCCCGTACGTGGCCACCACCTATCGCCTCACCGAGCATTTCCACTTCTGGACCAAGCACGCGCTGATCAACGCGATCCTGCAGCCGGAAGAGTTCGTGGAGATCGGCGAGGTGTTGGCGAAGGAGAAGGGCATCACGCAGGGCGGTTGGGTGAAGGTGTCGTCCAAGCGCGGCGAAATCGTGTGCAAAGCGTACGTAACCAAGCGCATCAAGCCGCTCACCGTGGACGGCAAGCCGACCCACGTGATCGGCGTGCCGCTGCACTGGGGCTTCACGGGTCAGGCAAGAAAGGGCTACGGCGCCAACACGTTGACGCCGCCGGTGGGTGATGCGAACACGCAGACGCCCGAGTTCAAGGCGTTCCTGGTCAACGTGGAAAAGACCAGTGCGCCGGTGACGGCCTGAGGAAACGGACATGTCGGATCTGCAATCGCAAGACTACGTGCGCCGTTCCGCCTCGACGATGACGCCGCCGTCGGCGCGCAGTCACGAGGACGAGGTGGCCAAGCTCATCGACGTCAGCCGGTGCATCGGCTGCAAGGCCTGCCAGTCGGCGTGCATGGAGTGGAACGACCTGCGGCAGGAGGTCGGTCACTTCGAAGGCTCGTACCAGAATCCCAACGACCTCAGCCCCAGCGTGTGGACGCTGATGCGGTTTGCCGAGTACGAGAACGAACAGGGCAACCTGGAGTGGCTGATCCGCAAGGACGGCTGCATGCATTGCGAGGATCCGGGATGCCTCAAGGCCTGCCCGGCGCCGGGCGCGATCGTGCAGTACGCCAACGGCATCGTCGATTTCATCAGCGACAAGTGCATCGGCTGCGGCTACTGCGTGAAGGGTTGCCCGTTCGATATCCCGCGC
Organism: Dyella amyloliquefaciens; assembly: GCF_004296575.1. Taxonomy (GTDB): domain Bacteria; phylum Pseudomonadota; class Gammaproteobacteria; order Xanthomonadales; family Rhodanobacteraceae; genus Dyella; species Dyella amyloliquefaciens. The sequence continues at coordinate 249,619 of NZ_SAYT01000001.1, forward strand.
ATCAGCAAGACCGACCACAAGTCGTACAAGTGCACGCTGTGCTCTGATCGCGTCACGGTGGGATTGGAGCCTGCCTGTGTGAAGGCCTGCCCGACCGGCGCGATCATGTTCGGCACCAAGGCGGACATGAAGCACCAGGCGGAGGATCGCATCGTCGACCTGAAATCGCGCGGCTTCAACAACGCGGGTCTCTACGATCCACAGGACGTGGGCGGCACCCATGTGATGTATGTGCTGCATCACGCGGACAAGCCGTCGCTGTACTCGGGACTGCCCGACAAGCCGGGCATCAGCATGATGGTCGAGGCGTGGAAGGGCGTGATGAAACCGCTGGCGTTGGCGGGCATTGCCCTGGCAACCGTCGTGGGCTTCTTCCACTACATGATCAAGGGCCCGAACGAGGTGACCGAGGCCGATGAGGCGGAAGGCGCGCGGGTGTTAGACGAAACGGAGAAGACGCCATGAAGACCGTCATTACCCGTTACACCACCGTCAACCGGGTGAACCACTGGCTCACGGCCATCTGTTTCGTGCTGATGGTGCTATCGGGCCTGTCGATGTTCCACCCGATGCTGTTCTGGCTGTCCGAATTGTTTGGCGGAGGCCAGTGGACGCGCGCGGTGCATCCGTGGATCGGCTGCGTCCTTCTCGTGAGTTACATCGGGCTGATCGTGCAGTTCTGGCGTGAAAACCTCTGGCATCGCGAGGATACGCAGTGGGTGAAGTCCATTCGCGAGGTCGTTGAGAACAACGAGGAAAATGCGCCACCGGTCGGCCGCAACAATGCTGGCCAGAAGCTGGTGTTCTGGTCGATGACCCTGCTGATCCCCGTGCTGTTCCTGACCGGGCTGGTGATCTGGGAAGTGTATTTCGGCGAGGCCACGTCGATTCCGGTGCAACGTGCTGCCGCGCTGATCCATAGCCTGGCGGCGGTGGCGGCGATCATCGTGTGGATCGTGCACGTGTATGCCGGCATATGGGTACGCGATTCGGTACGCGCCATGACCCAGGGCTACGTGACGCCGGGCTGGGCGTGGCGCCATCATCGCAAGTGGCTCAAGGAGCTGGGATCCGACCAGCACGGCAAGGACCTGATCAGGAAGCGCCCGTGAGGCAAGCCGAAGCACCGCCCAGCGGCAAGTGGACCGGCCCGAACCATCCGGGCGTCAAGGCCGTCGAACCGATCCTGCTGCCGAATCCGGGCAAGCGTTTCGCCGTCACGGCGCAACGCCTGGACAAGCTGGCCGATGGGCATCCGATGGAGGCGTGGTTGCGCTTCATGTCGGCACTCTCCCAGGCGCAACATGTCGCGGCAACGACCGTGGCCCCGGCGGCTTCGCTCGATGCAGTCAGCGTGACGCAGGCGGTCGAGGCGCGATTGCCGCCGTTGGCGGCGGATGGCCATCCACGCGACGCCTCGTGGCGCGAAGGGCTCGCCGCCTTGCTCGACCATATCGATCGCACCGACCTGCCGGCGGCGGCGCGGGAGGCCATCGATCAATTGCGTCGTAGCGATGCAGCGGCCTTGGAAAAGCTGGCGGAGCAGTTCCTGCGAGGTGGTTTGTCGGCGTCGGATGCGGCAGCGGCCGTGTATGTCGCCGCGGCGCTGCAGGTCTATTTCACGGGTTCGGCGGCACGTCTGAAGGCCGACGACCTGCGGCTGCTGGAAGAGCGCGGACTGTGTCCGTGCTGCGGCTCGCCGTCGGTGACGGGCCTGATCACGGCCACCGGTACCACGCCCGGCACGCGCTTCCTGTACTGCTCGCTGTGTTCCACCGCGTGGAATCACGTGCGTGCCGTCTGCATCACCTGTGGCGGCACGCGCCGGCTGTCGTTGCAGGGCATCGAAGGCGATCCCGGCCTGGTGAAGGCGGAGACCTGTGGCGATTGCCACACCTACGACAAGCTGCTTTACCAGGTGCAGGACACGCAGGTCGATCCGTACGCGGACGACCTCGCCTCGCTGGGCCTGGACATCCTCGTTACCGAGGCCGGCTATGCGCGGCATGCGCCCAACCCGCTGTTGCTGGTGGGCGATGGTGAAGCCGTGACGGAGTAGAAGCCCCGCTCAGTGCATGCCCAGCCAGACGGCGAGCGCACCGCCGAGGATGCCGAAGCCGACCACTGCCGCGGCAATCCCGACCAGGGTGCGCACGGCAAAGGAGCGCCCCAGCATCGCCAGCGAGGGCAGGCTGACGGGCGGCAAGGTCATCAACAGGGCGGCGGCCGGTCCGCCACCCAGTCCCAGGGCCAGCATGGCCTGCACGATCGGCACTTCGCCGGCCGTCGGTATCACGAACAGCATGCCGGCCAGAGCGAGGGCTGCGATCCAGATCCACTCGTTGCCGATAGCGGGGCCGACGTACGGAAACAGCCATGCGCGCGCCGCGCCGAGCAGCAGCACGATCACCACGTATTCGGGAATCAGCCGGGAGGCCATCTGCACGAAGAGGCGCCCCCAGCGTCGCCCCACCTCGGCGAGTGAGTGCGGCTCGGGTTCCAGGGGCGGCAGCTGTACGGCCGGCACATCCGCCCGGGTGGTGCGGTTCACCAGGTAACCCAGTCCGAACACCATCGGCACGCCGAGCGCGATGCGCAGCAGGGTCCAGTGCCAGCCGAGCACGAAGCCGGTGAACACCAGCGTCGCGGGATTGAGCGTGGTATTGCCGAGCCAGAAGGCGACAGCTGCGCCTGGCGCCGCCTGGTGTTTGCGCAGGCCCACCACCACTGGCGCCGCGCAGCACGTGCACATCATGCCGGGGATCGCGAGCAGGCCGCCCGCCACTACGCTGCCGAAGCCGTGGCCGCCGAGTGCGCGCTGTACCCAGTTCACCGGCAACAGCGCCTGGATGCCCGAGCCCAGCAGCAGGCCCAGCAGCATGGCCTGCCAGATGGCCTTGCCGTAGGCCAGCGCATAGCCAAACGCCGCGTCCCACGACGGCGCGGGTGCGCTGGGCGCATCACCCATCAGGATGGAGTGGCCAATGGAATGCTGGCTCGCGGCGACGAAGGCGCGCCCGTAGTACGGATACCACTTCACGTAGAACAGGCCGGCGATGGCCAGCAGCACGAAGACGGACCAGCGAACGGTACGCGCGGACGATGGGGTGGCGGCGGGCATGGTTTCCCCTGCGGGCGGTGCGGGATATCAAGGCCCTACAGGGCACGATATCGCCCACGTGCTGCAGGCCGGATGCACTGCAGAAGGGGCAGGGTTATCTGCCGCGGCAGGTGCCGGGCGCTACATCCAACCATGCGACGGCGTGAAGGCGATGTCTTTCGGGTGCGCTTGCCTTGACCCTTGCTTGGTCGGCAACGCAGCATAGGTGTCACCCTAGCTTTCGTTGCCCGCAGGATGCGGGGATGGACTGGATGGAGCGCCATGGCCGAGTTCGAGGTCAACTTGCTGCGCCAGCTGCCTGCGGTCGCCACCGTACTGGCGACTATGGAGGCTGCGCCGCTGGTGGAGCGCCACGGGCGCGCGGTTACCACCGACGCGATCCGCCAGGTGATCGATGAAGCACGCCAGGTCTTGCGCGTCGCGCCCGTGGCGGCGCCCAGCGCAGCCGACCTGGCGTTGCGGGCCGGCGAGCTGTTGGCGACACGCATGCCGGGGCTGCGGCCGCTGTTCAATCTCACCGGCACGGTGCTGCACACCAATCTCGGCCGCGCCGTGTTTGCCGAGGCGGCGATCGAGGCGGCCGTGGAGGCGATGCGCCATGCGGTGGCGCTGGAGTTCGACCTCACCGATGGCGTGCGCGGCGAACGCGACGATCATGTGCGCGCCTTGCTTTGCGAGCTGACCGGCGCCGAAGACGCCACCGTGGTCAACAACAATGCGGCGGCCGTGCTGCTTTGCCTCAACACTTTTGCGCTCGGACGCGATGCCGTGGTGTCGCGTGGCGAGCTGATCGAGATCGGCGGCGCCTTCCGCATGCCGGACATCATGGCTCGCGCCGGTGCGCGGATGGTGGAGGTCGGCACCACCAACCGCACGCACGCGGCCGACTATCGCAACGCCATGGGCGCGCACACCGGTCTTGTGCTCAAGGTGCATACGTCCAACTACCGCATCCAGGGTTTCACCGCGGAAGTCGGCGCACGCGAACTGGTGGCGATCACGGATGCGGCGGGCGTGCCGCTGTTGAACGACCTGGGTTCCGGCAGCCTGGTGGACCTGTCAGCCTACGGTCTCGTCAAGGAACCGACCGTGCGCGAAGCGGTGGAACAGGGTGCGCGGCTGGTGACGTTCTCCGGCGACAAGCTGCTCGGTGGTCCGCAGGCCGGCTTCATCGTGGGAGATAGCACGCTGATCGAGCAGATCAACCGCAACCCGATGAAGCGTGCGCTGCGCGTGGACAAGGTGCGGCTCGCCGCCATCGAGGCCACCCTCAACCTCTATCGCGATCCCGACCGGCTTGCCGAGCGATTGCCGACGCTGCGTTTCCTTGCACGTGACAGGGCCGCAATCGAAGCGCAGGCGCATCGCCTGCTGCCAGCGGTCGCCGAACGCCTGGGCGAGATTTTCACCGTCGAGGTGGGCGATTGCCTCAGCCAGGTCGGTTCGGGTGCGTTGCCGCTGGATACGCTGGCCAGCGTGGCGCTGGTGGTTCGCCCGCAAGGCAGCCAGCAGGCACTGGAACATCTCGCCGCATCGCTGCGCGCGCTGTCGCGTCCCATCGTCGGGCGCATCGCCGATGGCGTGCTGCGCCTGGATCTGCGCTGCCTGGACGAAGCGGATGAAACGCCGTTCCTCGAGGCGCTGTCGGAGCTCGACCTCGGCGACCTGATCGCGGACAGCCCATGATCGTCGGCACCGCGGGCCACATCGACCATGGCAAGACCTCGCTGGTCAAAGCCCTGACCGGTGTCGATACCGATCGCCTGAAGGAAGAGAAGGCCCGCGGCATCACCATCGATCTTGGCTTCGCCTACCTGCCGATGGACGACGGCTCCGTGGTCGGCTTCGTCGATGTGCCCGGGCATGAGCGCTTCGTGCACACCATGGTGGCCGGTGCCAGCGGCATCGATGTCGCGCTGCTGGTGGTCGCTGCCGACGACGGCGTGATGCCGCAGACACGGGAGCACCTGGCGATCCTCGATCTGCTGCATGTCGGTCGCGGCATCATCGCCTTGACCAAGGCGGATCTGGCGACACCCGAACAACTGGCCGAAGTCACCGCGCAGATTCGCGGCGCCATCGCAGGCACGGTGCTCGAGAACGCCGACATCCTTCCGGTGTCCACGGTCACGGGTGCAGGCATCGAGGCTCTGCGTGATCGGTTGGCCGTCGAGGCGCATACGCTGGGCGAACGCGCGGCAGAAGGACGCTTTCGCCTCGCCATCGATCGCGTGTTCATCCTGGCCGGCATCGGTGTCGTGGTGACCGGCACGGTGTTGTCGGGCATCGTGCGCATGAAGGACCAGGTGGTGATCAGCCCATCGGGCTTGACGGCGCGCGTGCGCTCGCTGCACGCGCAGAACCAGCCGATGGAGATCGGGCGTGCGGGTGACCGCTGCGCACTCAATCTTGTGGGCGAGGGCATCAGCAAGGACGCGATCCATCGTGGCGACATGGTGGTCGATCCTTCCCTGCATGCGCCCACCGATCGCATCGATGCGCGAATGCATCTTCTGGCCGGCGAGTCCAAGCCGATGGGCCAATGGTTCCCCGCACGATTGCATCACGGTGCCACCGAGGTGGGCGTTCGCATCGTATTGCTCGAAGAGGGCCTGCTTCAGCCGGGCCAGATGGCCGATGTTCAACTGGTGCTCGAGCGGCCGATCGCTGCCGCGGTGCTCGACCGTTTCGTGTTGCGCGATGTTTCAGCTCAACGCACCCTGGGAGGCGGCCATTTCATCGACCTGCGTGCACCGTCGCGGCAACGCAGGACGGATGCGCGGCTGGCCCAGCGCGTGGCGCTGGCGATCGACGATCCCCAGCGGGCCTTTGCTGCCTTGCTCGAAGCGTCGCCCTACGCGTGGGACCTTTCGGCATTTGCACGGGATCGCGCGTTGTCCGATGCGTGGATCGATGAAACCGTCGCCGCGCTTTCGCCGATGATGTTCGACGCCGATGGGCAGCGCATCGCCATGTCGCACGCCCATTGGCAACAACTGGTCACCCGGTTGATCGAGTACGTGGATGCATTCCATGTCGCCACCCCGGACCTGCAAGGTGTGGTGCGGGAGAAGCTGCGGCTGGCGCTGCAACCTCGGCTTCCCGCCGAAGCCTTTGCACTGGCCCTGCAACATCCCGACCTTGCCGCACACATCGTCCGCGATGGTGGCTTCGTGCGACTGGCAAGCCATTGCCTGCAGCTGAGCCCGGAACGCGAGGCGCAGTGGCGGCAGCTTTCCCCGCTGCTGGGCGGGGACATCCGCTTTCGTCCGCCACGCGTGCGCGACATCGCCGGTGTATTGAAGCGTCCCGAGCAGGACGTTCGCCAGCTGCTCAAGTTCGCGGCGCGGCTGGGCCTGGTCGACGAGGTGGCGCACGATCATTTTTTCCTGCGCACGACCACGCACGAGATGGTGCTGCTGGCCGCCGACATCGCCGCCCATGCGGCGGACGGGCGGTTCACCGCGGCGCAGTTCCGCGACCGGCTAGACAATGGTCGAAAGGTCGCCATCCAGATACTAGAATTCTTCGACCGACAGGGGGTTACGCTCAATCGGGGTACCTTGCGCAGGGTCCAGGCGCGATACCTCGACGTGTTCGGGCCCGTTCCCGCGGTTGCTGTACCGCATGGAAGAGAATCGTCTCCGGTGGGGCGTCCGGACTTCAAATCCGGGTGAGGCAGGTAAGACTGTCTTGGGTGGGTTCGACTCCCACTCTCTTCCGCCACTCCACGAGTGGCTTGCTCAGATCACTTCGATACCCGGCGTGCCCGTTCCGGCGGTGCCGATGATGCGTGCGCTTGGATAACCCGCGGCTTCGATCATGTCCCGGATTGCTTCGGCGCGTTCGGCCTTGCACGCCACCAGCAGGCCACCCGAAGTCTGCGGATCGGTGAGCAGGGCACGACGCCATTCCGGCAATTCGGCGGGCAGGGTGACGCCGTCGCTGTAGCTGTTCCAGTTCCGTCTGGATGCGCCCGTGATGTAGCCAGCTTGCGCCAACGCTTCCGCCTGCGTGAAGAACGGAAGGCTCGCCTGTTCGATGCGCAATCGCACACCGCTGCCGCGCGCCATTTCCAGTCCATGCCCCAACAGACCGAAGCCGGTGACATCGGTAATGGCGTGGACGTCTTCATCCTGCGCCAGTGCATGGCCGACGCGATTGAGCAGGGTGGTGGAGGCCAGCATCTCGGCATAGGCATCCGCCGGCAGCGCCTGCTTCTTGAATGCGGCCGAGTAGATGCCGACACCGATGCTCTTGGTCAGGATGATCGCGTCGCCAACCTGCGCCGTGGAGTTGCGGCGCAGATCGGAGGGTGCACACAAGCCGATGGCGGCGAGGCCATAGATCGGTTCCGCCGAGTCGATCGAGTGGCCGCCGGCGATGGGAATGCCCGCTTCCGCACAGATCGATTCGCCGCCTTCGAGAATCCTGCGCACCGTGTCCACGTCCAGCTTGTCCAGCGGCATGCCGAGGATGGCCAGGGCCATGATCGGCTTGCCGCCCATGGCGTAGACGTCGGACAGTGCGTTGGTCGCGGCGATGCGGCCGAAGTCGTAGGGGTCGTCCACCACGGGCATGAAAAAGTCGGTGGTGGCGATGACGCAGGTGCGCTCGTCCACCTGCCACACGCCCGCGTCGTCGCCGGTCTCGGTGCCCACCAGCAATGCTGCGAATGGCATCGCCGCCGATCTGTCGGCCAGGAGTTGCTGGAGCACCGAAGGTGCGAGCTTGCAGCCGCAGCCGCCACCATGGGCGAGATCGGTCAAACGAACGGAGGTCATGCGAGCTCCTGCGAAAGTCCCGTTAGCGCAGTGGCCAGGTTTTCCGAGCATAGCGAAAAGTGCCGCAAGGAGAAGTGAGTCCGCGTGTACGTGGCCCGGGCGAGCGTCAGCGGGGTGGCGAAGATAGGTATGGCCTGCACTTGCTGGCATCATGGGCAGCCCCCACCCGGTTATGTCACGTCCATGACGTCACGCTCCAACGCTGCCCAGATTGCGCTCGCGGTTGGCGCGTTGCTGATCGCCATGGTGTCGTACCAGTGCGGTGCGTCGCTGGCCAAACACCTGTTCCCGCAGGTGGGTGCGCAGGGTGCCACGGCGTACCGGTTGGGACTCAGCGCGTTGTTCCTGTTGTTGTGGCGTCGCCCCTGGCGCCGCTGGGGTGGACGGCGGGACCGGCTGGCGTTGTGGGGCTATGGCCTCTCGATGGGCGTGATGAACCTGGTGTTCTACATGTCGCTGCGCACGATTCCCCTTGGCATTGCGGTGGCTCTGGAATTCACCGGGCCGTTGGCGCTGGCCATGTTCAGTTCGCGTCGACTGGTGGATTTCATCTGGATCGCACTGGTGGTGGCAGGCCTCGTGCTGCTGTTGCCGCTGCGGGGCGAGGTGCACGCGCTCGATCCGGTGGGCGTGATGTACGCGCTCGCGGCCGGCGTGGGCTGGGCGTTGTACATCGTGTTCGGCAAGAAGGCTGGCGCCACCTATGGTGCGGACGCGGTGACGCTGGGCACATCGATCGGCGCCCTGGTGGCGATTCCGTTCGGCATTGCGCATGCGGGGGCAACGCTGCTGTCGCCCTCGTTGATGCCCTATGCGCTGGGCGTGGCGCTGCTCAGCTCGGCATTGCCGTATTCGCTGGAGATGGTGTCGCTGACCCGGCTCCCCGCCCGCACATTCAGCACCTTGTTGAGCCTGGAGCCCGCCGTTGCGGCGTTGGCGGGTGTCACCCTGCTCGGCGAGCGGCTCAGCTCGCTGCAATGGCTGGCCATCCTGGCCATCATCATCGCGGCGGCCGGCACGGCCCTGAGCGTAACCAAACCCGCCGCGCCAGCGAACTGAACTCACGAGGTCCGTAGTCGTGCATTGCTTCCGCGCTCGGGGAGGCACATGCTCGGCGAATGGTGTGTCTGCTCTGGCCGGCTTTTGTCATCGGGAGATGCAACCTTTGCTGGCTACGGAAGCACTCACCCTGGATGGGCGGCCCACGCATGGTTCGCCGCCTTGGTGCGTCATTCCCGGCGAGGCCCATGGAGTGGCCTGGCCGGAAGCCTGGATGGCCGACCGGACCGAGCTTTCGCGCAGTTCCTTTCCATAAGCATGTCGAGGGTTATGCAATGAACAAACGTCTTGTGTTGTCGTTGGCGGCAGGTGCCTTGGTGGCCGGCGTATTGGTGGCACCATCCGCGTTCGCTGCACTGAGCCAGGGTACGGCGGCGCCTGCTTTCACCGCGCAGGCCAGCCAGGACGGCAAGGCTTCCGAGCTTTCGCTGGCGGCCGCGCTGAAGAACGGCCCGGTGGTGGTCTACTTCTTCCCGTCCGCCTATACGGGCGGCTGTGATGTCGAGGCGCACGCCTTCGCTACCGAAGTGGCCAAGTTCCAGGCCGCCGGCGCGACGATCATCGGCGTCTCCGCCGACAGCATCCAGCGACTCAACAAGTTCTCGGCCGATCCGAATTTCTGTGCGGGCAAGTTCCCGATCGCGTCCGATCCCGAGGGCAAGATCGCCGCGTCGTATGACCTGAAGATGTCGGCGGCCGTGCCGGGCGCGAAGGACGTGCAGGGTGCGGTGATCGACCACGGCTTCATTTCGCGCACCACCTTCGTGATCGGTCGTGACGGCAAGATTGCGGCGGTGTTCGACTCCGAAGCCGATCACCTGCACCCGCAGGAACACGTTTCCAAGTCGCTCGCCATCGTGCAGCAGATGCAGGGCCAGAAAGCACCCTGAGCGCAACGCGGCGAATTCGATGGCTATCGACTTCAAGTAAGCGCGCCTCATGCCATGCCCATCTCGCGTGGGCATGGCTGGCGCCTTGGGCGATCAGGCCTCGACGAGCCCGTCTTCCTCGGCGTCGGAGATCACGCGATTGCGGCCGGCGCGCTTGGCGCGATAGAGCGCGGCATCCGCTTCCCTGCTCAGGCGTTGCAGGTCATAACCGGAACTGTCGGTGGAGGCGAGGCCGACGCTGGCGGAGAACGTGACGATGCCGGCATCCACTTCGACGATGGCGGTGTCGATCGCGATGCGTATGCGCTCGGCGATCGCGATGCCTTGCTCGCGGGTGCAGTCGAGCAGCAGGATGCCGAATTCTTCGCCGCCCAGGCGGCCGTACAGGTCGCTGGGCCGCAGCTGCTGGCGGCAGATGGTCACGCTACGGCGCAGCACCACATCGCCCATGGCGTGGCCGTGGGTGTCATTGATCTGCTTGAAGTTGTCCAGGTCGATGAAGACCAGGCAGGCGGCGCCGAGCTTTCGCTCCAGCTGCTGCACCGCACGTCCGGCCTCGCTCATGAAGTGCTGGTGGTTGAAGACGCCGGTGAGCCCGTCGATCGAGGACAGCTTCTTGAAGCGCAGCTGCGAGCGCTTGAGCCGGAACAGCCAGAGCGTGGCCGACGCGAGCCCCATCAGCAGCACGATGATGTAGAGGCGGCTTGTCTCGGCCGCCTTCGCATCCAGCGCCTGCTGCAGCAGAAGGATATTGTTCTGCCGGCTCAGCTTTTCAGTCTCGAGCTTCTGCACGATCACGTGCTGCCTGGCCACGGCATAGGCCAGTGCCCTCGCGCTGACGTCGTTGAGGTAGCCGATGTCCTGGGCGACGTAGTGTTCGTAGTAGGTGAGTGCAGCGGGCGAGTTGCCCTGTTTCTTCTCGATGCTGTAGAGCACGTGATAGGCGTCACGCAGCGTCTCGCTGACATCGTTCGGGTCACTGAGGGCCAGCGCCGCCAGCGCGGTCTTGCGCGCGGCGCCATCGTTGCCCTGTTTCAAGTACGCCTGTGCCAGTTCCGTCTGCAGGGCCAGCATGCTGGAGTAGTACTGGTCACGATGGATGCTGGGCGCGATGCGCTGGAGTAGTTCGACCGCTTTCTCCGGCTGGTTTTCATCGAGATGGATACTGGCTTTCACCAGCCAGAGGGTGTTGATGAATACCGATTCGCCTGCGATCTGGCAGGACTCCAGTGCGCGCAGGAGTTCGGGACTGGTGGAAGTCAGCTCGTGCGCGTCATAGAGCGCGGTCAGCTCCAGCGACATCGGTTTGCACGAGGTTTCGCCAGGAGGCAGGTCCTGCGCCATGTCGTGGGCATAGCTTGCCGCCAGGTCGTACTGGCCGGCCGTGCGCAACAGCTGCGACAGGTAGGACAGCGCCACGAAACGCGCGAGTTTGTCCTGCGTGGTCGGCAGCCTGGCTACCAGTTGGTTGGCCAGTTCAAAGGCTTCCTCGTAGCGCTTGTTGCTGCCCCAGTCGCCCATGAGGATGGCCGAGGCCTTGACCGACAGCGCGGGGTCGTCGGCGTGGTCGATGACGTCGCGCAGCCTGGGTTCGGCGTTGGCGTAGTCGCCCTGGAAGGAGGATTCCCACGCTTCGAGATAGCGCAGGTGCCAGCGCTCGCGGGCCGACATGCTGGTGATGTGCAGGCGCAGCGCGTCCAGTTGGCGGAGGAAGCGGGGATGGTCCGCCGTCCGCAGACCCTCGGCCTGATCGAGCTGGGTGGCGAGGCTGGATGCGGACGTGTCGGCAAACGAGGGGCGAATGGTGACGCAAAATGCCATGGCCACAAGGACGGGCCATGGCAGAAAGCGGTGCCACCGACGTGGCATGCCGGGGCGGCCGGTCAGCCGAGCGCGGAGTCGGCGGGGACTTCGCCCGGGCTTTCTTCGCCCGGCTCGCCGTCCGGCGCGTCTTCTTCCTCATGGCCGCCGGTGTGCACGTCGTGATTGACCCGCAGCGGGTGATGGCCGAGTTCGGCGGACAATGCCGCGCTATCGCCGTTCTTCACCGCGGCAAGCAAGGCTTCCGAGGCACCTTCCTTGGCAAGGGCATCCGCAAGCTCCTCGCCAGATGCGTGGCGCAACGCGGCGTTCTTGCCGATGGCTTCCAGCAAATCGATCGTGTTTGACATGTTTTCCCCTGGTCCCTGTGACGTACGAGCATCCCACTGGTGGATGCAATCCCCATGCCAATGTCGGGCGTGTGCGCGACCGCCGATGGCGATGGTGTTGCCTGGAGCGGCGTGATCCCGTTTCACTCGATGGGATCCGCGTATTTCCCCGGCGATCCTGCCGGGGAATCCTGCATGACGTGCGGTTACTTCATGCGAAAGCCTGTTCCTTGTCCAGCGCTTCCAATCGCTTGCGCACGGCGAGGTTCGGCTGCAGCGGCGTCGCGGGCGGCAGGACCACGGTGTCCTCACCCGTCAGTGTTGCGGCCGGGAGGTCGCGCAGCGCAAGGCGTCGTACCCGCGGCTTCTCGATTGGCAGGGTCGGCGCGCGGTAGACGATCACTTCATGGTCGAGCGGATAGTCGGCGCTCAGCACGTCAACCAGCACCTGGCGGTAGGCCGGGCCGGTTTCAAAGCGCGTCAGCGACCAGTCGCCGACCAGCGCCACCTGCCACAGCACCAGATAGCCGGTGGGATCGATGCGGCGCTCATAGAAGAGCAACTGGCTGGCTTCCAGGTGCTGGCAGCCGAAGCGGCCGGGATCGATGCCGAGGTCCGCGTACAGGCAATCCTCGGCGGAAATGCCAGGTTCCAGGTGCGCCTCGAAACCTTCCGCGCGCGCCATTTCGACAGCGGTACGCGGCGACCAGGCGAAGATGCACGGGTGGCCGTAGAAGACGGCGCACACGCGCTTGCCGGCGCGCACCTCGGTCATCATCAGGTCGACCCATTCGCGATAGGTCTTCAGGCGGGACTTGCCTTCCCGGTAGTAGGGCTGGAGGCTGCGCACGTCCGGATGCATGCGCTGCAACCACATCTCGGCCGCACCGTGGGCGAGTGCGGCGAACACGACGTCGGCCTGCTCGATATGGCTGCGCGCCAGTGGCGTCAGGTGGGAGCCCAGGGTCATGCCCAGGCCGACACAGGCCAGGTTGCCGCGGGGTGTGCTGTTCGAAGCCGATGGAGGTGTGCTCATCGGCCGATGGTAGGGCACTTCCCGGTCAGGTGCGTGACGAGGCCCCCGGAAGCCATGCGGCATGGTGGCGGGCTCCGATCGTCGTCTACGGCTGTGCCTCGCGCAGATGGCGAAGTTCCTCTTTCAGCCAATCGGCCGATGGTCGTTGGTTGCCATCGCAGTTCACCAGATAGGGTTTGCCGCTGAGGCTGCTTGCCGTGCCCGCGCGTTCGATGAACTCGTCCGCGTTATTCACCTTGTCCCGCTGCACCAGATAGTTGAGCTTGAACGCGAGATGGCTCTGCGCGTCGGCGGCATCGTAGGACTTGCCGTTGCGGATGAAAGTGCAGTGGCTGTTGCCCACGAAGGCGAGCAGGGCGTCCACCTCGCGTTGGCCTTGCGCATCCAGCCCGGCGTGCGCGACGGTCGTGGCGACCATCAGCGCGAGCAGCATGGCAGTCCTGGCGAAGTGTGGATGGAAGTACACGGTGTCATCCTGAGGGGCTGGGTATATGCAGTGCGATCCATGCACGAGCGGTGCATCGTTATTACACCCGGCGCGATAGCCGGGGCGTCAACGCGATAGCAGGCGCGTATGGTTCGGACGGGAAGCGATCAGCTCTGGCTGAACGCTTTGCGACTGCCGCTTCGACGCGCGATGCAACATCGCTCGACCGCGCTGACAGTCAGCCGGCATAGGGCCTCGCTGTGATACATCAACAAACGAACTGATGCGGGGGATAGTCCACGAGCCGTGGGCTGGCTGGTCCATCCGAGGGTGTCAACATGCGGACAGATCGTAGGGTCGTCGCGTTTGCCTTCACAGTCTTTTGTCTTTTCCTTCAGGCGTGCTCCACGCTTCCGCCGAGCACGGACAAGACACAGACGCATCACTTGCCGCCGGCCACCGATACTCCGTCGGCGAAGTACGCGCATGCGGAAGTGGACAAGCATTCGAACCAGTCCGGCTTCCGGTTGCTGACGTTGAGTACGAACGCGTTGCTCAGCCGTGTCGTGCTTGCCGATCACGCCGCGCACTCGATCGACCTGCAGTACTACATCTTCGCCAACGACATGACCGGGCATCTGATGATGCAGCATCTGCTGGCGGCCGCCGATCGCGGCGTGCGCGTGCGGATGCTGATCGACGACAACAACTTCGACGACAAGGACCATCTGTTCGAGGCGCTGGATACGCATCCCAACATCGAGATCCGGCTATTCAACCCGTTCCAGACACGAAACCCGACGCTGCTGTCGCGCGCCACGCAGTTCATGCTGGAGTGGCGTCGACTCAACCGGCGCATGCACAACAAGTCGTTTATCGTCGACAACAACGTGGCCGTCATCGGCGGGCGCAACATCGGCGATCCGTACTTCGATGCGGGTAGCGATACGCACTTCCGCGATCTGGACGTGGTAGCCATCGGGCCTGTCGTGCAGGAAGCCTCCGATGCGTTTGATGCCTACTGGAACTGCGATGCGGCCTATCCGCTCAACCAACTCAAGAAGACCGACAGCAGCGGCCAGAAGCTGGCCTCTGCCAGGCAGATCCTGCAGAAGGAAGTGAGGAAATTCGCTCAGTCCGACTATGCGCAGGCTGCGCTGGACGAGTTGCCGGACGGGCCGACCGCCGACGCGAGGGGAGCATGGTTCTGGGGCGATGCCCAGCTCGTGGCGGATCAGCCGGAGAAGATCGAGACCGACGGCGACGTGCCGGCGCTGCGCATCGGTCCGCGGCTCAAGGCCATGCTGGATGGCGCGCAGCACGAAGTGCTGGCGACGACACCGTATTTCGTCCCCGGCGAGGCCGGCACCAAGCACCTCGTGTCCGTGGCTCAGAGCGGTATATCCATCAGGATCCTGACGAACTCGCTGGCATCGACCGACGAGCCGGCAGCGCACGCGGGTTACGTGCACTATCGCAAGGCGCTCGCCGAAGGGGGCGTGCAGCTCTACGAACTCAAGCCGACGTCGGGCCAGAGCCAGTCGTCCACCGCGCTGGGTAAGTCGTCAGGCATCAGCCTCCACGCCAAGACCATCGTCGTGGACGATCGCCAGGTGTTCATCGGCTCGTTGAACATGGACCAGCGCTCCAAGCTGCTCAACACCGAGATGGGCGTCATCGTGGATTCGCCGGGGTTGGCCCATGCCATCAGCGACTTCTTCCATACGGCGACACAGCCTTCCAACGCATACCAGGTCAAGGTCGACCCGACGTCACACCAACTCGTCTGGGAGACCGAGGAAGACGGCAAGCCCATGGTCTACAAGAGCGAGCCAGGCGCCACCGCCAAGCGGCGCACCGAGGTGTCGGTGCTACGCCTGCTACCCATCGACAGCCTGCTCTAGCGAGCCTGCGAACGGCACCTGCATCGATCAGTGCGTGGCGACGGCCGATCGCTCCATCGCCTGCTTGATCGCGGTGTCGGTCAGCGGCTCCATCACCTTGTAACCCTTGAGGGTCGGATGGACGCCGTCCACCGACAGGCCGTCCTGCATGCCGCCTCCGGCGGTCCTCATCGCCGAGAAATAGTCGACATAGGTGTAGCCGTGGTGCGCGGCGTAATCCTTGATCCACGCATTCAGCGCCTTGATGGTGGGGCCGATCGTGAGGTTGGGCCGCCAGGGGAATCGCGCGGCGGGTGTCACCGATCCCAGGATCACGCGAATGCCATGCGCATGCGCGAGCTCGGCCATGGAGGCGATGTTGCCCTCGACCTGCGCCAGCGTCACGGGGCCGGTATTGCCGGCGACGTCGTTGGTACCGGCGAGGATGTGCACCGCCTGCGGATGCAGTTCGATCACGTCCTCGCGAAAGCGCAGCAGCATCTGGGACGTGGTCTGCCCGCCGATGCCGCGATCCAGCTTGCCGGCGGTGAAGAAGGCGGGGTCCAGCTTCTGCCACCCTTCGGTGATGGAGTCGCCCATGAACACGACCTGCGGCGGCGCCTTGCCTGGCGCCGTCAGCGACGCATTGTCGGAGCGGTAGCGACATAGCCGTCCAAAGTCGTGCGCGAAGATATACGTCGCCCATTGTTCTCCGGGCAGCTGCTCCGGCGTCTTCTGGTTGGCGCAAGGATCCGCGACGATGCCTACGGGGTCATCCTGGGCCATGGCTGGCGCAACCGCCGTGCCCAGGAGCGACATCGTGAGTGCTGTGCAGATGATCCACTTGAAAGGCATGGGGCGTGTTCTCCCTGGGAGATGGGGCGGTGCGCGAGGTCACACCACGAGTGCGGATCGCAGGTATCTTCACCTGGCGAACGATAGGCTTCATCGAGCAACGATCGATGCTGTTTGCATGATTGGCTCGATCGTCCAGCGGCATTCGATGGTTGCTTCCTTCGATTTCGGCTGGACACTCCGCAGGTTCATCAATAAGACGGCATCGGTGATATGTCAAAGACAGCACGCCTTTTGATCTTCTGCCTCCTGACGTTTTCATTCGTGGCGGCAAGGGCTGCGAATGAAGAACTGCGCGCTGTTTCCTGGCCGCAGTCGCTGGTGGTGTCATCTTCAAACCTGCGCATCAGCGAGATACGCATTGCATTGGCGTGTGGGGAATTCCGGGGCATCAGGTATATCCCGTCCGACTGGAACATCGAGCTCGAGCGTCCGGTGTCGGGGCGTACCAAACTGCATCTCTCCGCCGGTCACGGTGCCAGCGACCTGCCCAATCTCAAGGCGCTGAATGGAGTCATCGTGGTGTCGGGCGCAGCGTCCCGATGCTTCGATGCATCGGCGGTGGTCTATACGGAAACCTCGGAGCATCGACTCACGAAGGCGGACCTTGGACTGGCCAAGAGTTCACGATGAAGTGATCGCTTCCCCCTGCCCATCCAGGCTGCATTCGTAAGCTCATACGAAAGCGGGCGTGGATTTCCGCTGGTCGGAAGTCGCGTTTTTGCGTCGCAGCGTGACAGCTTGAGTATTCGGCGTCTTAATGGCGCCCTAGGGGATTTGGATCGATCCAAGTCATAAGTGGTTCGAGTCATGCTGCCATGGCAGTCGACCGGAATAACTGGGGCTTGGGCCGTGGTGGGAGGGCCAACGGGAGTGCACGAGAGGTGTGCCCGTGATGTAGCGGTTTTCCACCAGATGAGGTTGAGTGATTGGGAAGCTGTCACATGAAGCCAGAAACCGCCCGCATTCCGTTGATCAAAGCAGCCAGCGCCGCCAGGGCGCTCGTATTCGTGGGAGGGCGTGCCGCCGCCGTCTCGCGCGACCACCGCCTGCACCGCGACATAGCTGTCCGCAGCGCCATCTTCACCCGCATGCCCCGCACGTCCCGTGTCGGGAGAAGCGGAACGGAGTCGTTTTCACGACCGCAGATCCGGGCCTTCGCAGCAACGCATCCAGGACCCTGACGCATCCCCTTCCGTGGATCGCGGGCCATTTTTACGTTTGAAATTTAGATCGATCTAATTTGAGAGGGAGAGGAACACCTGCTGCATAAATCGCGCATCCGCAGCAGCGATTGAACGGGGGATCACCGCGCCGCCTTCAGAGGGGGCGCACATCAAAAGTATGGGGAGAGTGGAAAAATGACGTACTTGCCACACGTGTTTACGCGAAAGCCGTTGTACGCCGCGCTTGCCTTGGCGACCCTGTCGCTGGGCGCTGGCCTTGCTGTGCCCAACGTCGCCTTTGCCGCGCAGGCACCCGCATCTGTTGCGACGGCCACGCCGACGGCGGCACCCGCACCGGCACAAACATCCGATAACGCGGATGCGCAAAAGTCCGACAAGGACAAGAAGTCCGACAAGGACAAAGCCGAGGACGCCAAGACCCTCGGGGCCGTTGTCGTCACGAGCTTCCGCCAGTCGGTCGACCAGAACATGGAAGACAAGCGCGACGCGAACTCCATCGTCGAGGTGATCAATGCGCAGAACATCGCGCAGTTCCCTGCGAAGAACATCGCCGACGCGCTCGCTCACGTCCCCGGCGTGGTGATCACCCGTGAGTCCGGCGAAGGCAAGACGGTCAGCATCCGCGGCCTCGCCCCCGAACTGACGCTCACCGAGTTGAACGGCAACTACGTGGCTTCGGCCGATACCTCGGCCGGCCTGTCGCGTTCGTTCAACTACACCCTGATGCCCGCCAACATGTTCTCGGACATCCAGCTCTACAAGAGCCTGGAAGCGCGCCTGGATGAAGGCGGTATCGGCGGCAACGTCGACCTGCGCACGCGCCGTCCGCTTGAAATGGACGCGAACGATGGCTTCGTATCCATCAATTACGCGGGTTCGGACACCAGCAGCAAGATCAAGCCACAAGGCTCGGCGCTGTGGTCCTGGAAGAACAAGGATCAGACCTTCGGCATCCTTGTCGCCGGCTCTTACCAGGAGCGTTCGGAGGTCGATGACACGGCCAATGGGTCGAACTGGTACTGGTGGTCCGACAAGTGTGTCGACAACACGACGTGTACCGCTCCGCCCACGGATGTCCATGGCCACCCGTATGGCGCCAACGTGGCGCCGAACATTGCTTTGTGGGGTAACGGCGTGGTCGACCAGTCGGGCCGCACCTACGAGGGCTACTGGATGCCCCAGCAGTTCTCCACCAGCGAAAACCACCTGGATCTGAAGACCAAGGGCGCCCAGGTCACGATGCAGTTCAAGCCCGTTGACCACCTGTTGCTGACGGGCAACTACTTCCGCTTCGAGCGTGATCAGACCCAGATCACCAATACCCTGGAAACCCCGGAGTGGGGCCTGCCCAACAACAGCAACTTCGCTGACCAGCAGGGTCGCCTGCTTGCTCCCAACGGCCTGACGTTCGATCCGTCGAACACGGTCGTGCAGGGCGCGAAGTATGTCCTTCCGGCTGCGGGTACGGGCTGTAATTCGTCGGTCAACCCCGTCACCGGTGCGCAGCGGCAGCCGGTGGACGTCTGCTCCACGGAAATCCCGTGGGTCACCGGTAATTACTCGGTCGAGAAGGCCACCTCGCAGACCCTCAACCTCGAAGGCGAGTGGGACAGCGGCGGCGCCCTCAGCGGGACGTTCAACTTCGGTCGTACCTGGGCATCCGGTGGTCCGTCGGTGGAGCTGGGCATGGCCGCCAAGCCACGCAACTTCGTCAACGGTCAGTGGGTGGATGGCAGCACCGGCGCCGCGTGGACGCTGAACGGCAAGCCGACCCTCACGGTCTCGCCGGACGTGCTGCAGAACATGCTTGCCGGCGAAGGCCAGGTGGACCTGGGTTCGACCGGTTCCAACATGGTCAACACCACCACCTCGCAGAACTTCGCCCAGCTGGACTTTACCTGGGCCTTCGACGACAGCTGGATGAAGTCGCTGCAGTTTGGCGCCAAGTACCGCGACAACCATGCCGAGCAGCAGGGCAACGAAATGCGCTGGTATTGCAAGGGCACGCAGCTGCAATTCCAGACCTGCGATCCCACCGCTGGCCAGTTGCCGCCGGGCTTCCTCCTGCCGAACTCGCTCAATGGCAACACCGAGGCCTTCAACGACAACCTGTTCCCGGCGATCAATTTCCCGGCGTACTACAACTACCTCAACTCGACCTATGACCGGGTGCTCTACAACCACCCCGAGAACGAATCCACGATCCAGGAAAAGATCTCGGCCGCATACGCCCAGGCCAACTTCGATACCGGCACGCTGCGCGGCAACGTTGGCTTGCGCTTTGTCAGCACCCAGCAGGACCTGAGCGTCGCCGACGAGGTCACCACCAACAACGCGGTCTACTACCACGATGCGGGCGGCAACATCCTGATCTGCCCGGCCACTGGCGTGAATGCCGGCGGCGGTCCTTGCGCACCGGGTGACTTCCAGTACCTGCCGCGCGAGCAGTCGGTGATCCAGACGTTCTCCAAGGCCACCTCCGCCAAGCGCTACAACAAGCTGCTGCCCAGCTTCAACGTCGCGTGGACCTTCGCCGATGACTTCGTGCTGCGCGCCGCCGGTTCGCAGGCGATGGCTCGTGCCAACTACACCGACCTGGCCCAGTTGGGCAGCATCACCGACTACACCCAGGCCTACTACAACGACCGCAAGCAGTTCGGCTCTCCGCTGCCGGGTTGGTACGGTAGCGGCGCAAACCCGGACCTGAAGCCGTTCACGGCAACCCAGTTCGACCTGGCCGGCGAGTGGTACTACGCACCCGAGTCGGTGGTTGGCCTGGACCTGTTCGAGAAGACGGTGAAGAACTTCGTCGTGCCGGTCACCGTCAACAACATCACGGTGAACGTCGGCGGTACCGACCAGAACTTCATGCAGTACAGCACCAATGCCAACGGTCGCTCCGGTACCTCCAAGGGTATCGAGCTGTATACGCAGCACACGTTCGACATGGGCTTTGGCTACATCGCCAACTACACGCTCAACAAGACCAACGAAACGGCGGTTACGCTCGGCGGTACGGATGTCGGTTCTTCCGAGCTGATCGGCAGTGCCAAGTACGCGGCGAACATTTCGTTGTTCTATGAAAAGAACGGCCTGCTGCTGCGCGCCACCAGCAACTGGACCGGCCGCACCATGCAGGGTTTGGCGTCGGGCCTGCCGATCTATACGCAGCCCTACAACCAGATCGACCTGAACGGCGACTACGAGATCACCAAGCACCTGATGGTGACGGCGTCGATCCTCAACCTGACGCGCTCCACGCCTCGCGAATACCTGGGCAGCGATACGACCGATCGCCTGTACCAGCTCGAGTACGCCGGGCGCCAGTACTACGTGGGCGTGACGTACAAGTTCGGAAAAGGTGGTTAAGCGGTAAGACGAGCGGGGCCGGGAGTTTCTCCCGGCCCCGCATGCTTTGGGTCGCAGGAAAAAAATCATGACATTGCTTTGGGCACGCTTTCCTCGTCGTACCGTCCTCGCCGTGACGTTGTTGGTGGCCGCACTTGGCATCATCGGCCTGGGTCATGCCACCAACAGCAAGCCGACGCCGCCTGCGACATCGGCCATCGATGAAGCCAACCCGCTGGTGGGCACCGCGCCGCTGGACCGGCAGGAACTCATCGGCAACTCGCCGCCTCCGGGTGAGCCGCTGTATTCGGGCATGACGTCGCCGGGTGCGAGCCTGCCGCAGAGTTCGACCGAAGCGACGCCGGTCAACCTCAATGTCGACCTCAGCTATCCCTCGGGCGTCGGCATGTCGTACTACTACCCGAACCCGACCATGATCGGTTTCACCGGCGGCGGATCGACCTACGGTGGCGGTGCCTCGCCGATGATCATGCCGGTGGTCGGCGACTGGACCGTTCCGCCCGACTACGCGCAAGCGACCTACGACAAGGCCAGCGAGAAGGCATCGCCCGGCTACTACTCCGTCGATCTCGCCAACTTTCACACCAAGGTCGAACTCACCGCGACGCGACGCACCAGCCTGATGCGTTTCACCTTTCCGGCGAGCCATCGTTCCAACGTCGTGATCAACCTGCGTCGTCCCGGCGGTGACGTGGAAGTGATCGGCGACCGCACCATTCGCGGTATTAACAAGATCGGACATCCTGAGCGCGATGCCGATGGCACCTGGTTCGTTGCCGAGTTCTCACGCCCGTTCGCCGGGTTCGGCACGTTCCGCGCGAATCACGATCACGAAGGCTACGGCATCGGCGACGCGGACGTGCAGCCCCAGCGGCGCGCAGTATCCGGCAGCTACGCAGGCGCCTATGTCACCTTCGATACCAAGGTCGGCGAGCAGGTGCTGGTGAAGATTGCTCACGGACATAGCGCCGAGGAAGCCGAACAGCGGCTGCGCGATGAAGACCCGGATACGGACTTCGAGCGAGTACACACGCAGGCACGTGCGGCCTGGGCGAAACTGTTCGACCGCGTCGAAGTCAGCGGCGGCACGCCGAAGCAGCGCAGTCTGTTCTATTCGACGCTGTACCACTCCTTTGCCAGCCCGCGACTGCTTGCGCGCAAGGGCGAACACTTCACCGGTGCGGACGGCAAGGTGCAGGTGGCCAGCTACGATCGCTACGGCCCCGTACCCTTCTGGGATACCGGCCGCAACCAGATCACACTGCTGATGCTGATCGAGCCGGACGTGGTGCAGGACATCATGCGTTCGGAGCTGGACCGTGCGCGCGAACGTGGCTACATGGATACCTCGTTCCACGGCGATCACGCGGTGTTCCTCTATGACGGCGCGTGGCAGCGTGGCATTCCGTTCGACTACGCCGCGGCTTACGAATACCTGCGCAAGAACGCGACCGATCCCAAGGGGCCGCGCGGTTATCTCGCCGAGTACGAGAAGAACGGCTGGATCTCCGACATCGTTCCGCCGAACAATCCCAGCCCGCCCTATGCCGGTGGCAAGGCGGGCGCCGCCACCACGCTCGAATATGCCTGGGACGATCACGCGCTGGCGGATGTCGCCCAACGACTCGGCAAGACCGAAGACGCGCAGATGTTCCTGCGCCGCGCCGGGAACTACCGCAACGTATTCGACCCTTCCGTGGGCTTCATGCGGGGACGTGCCGAGGACGGCAAGTGGATTTCGCCGTTCGATCCGGGCGAGCCGTACTACAACTTCATGATGAAGGAAGCCTCGGGCTGGTCCACGCTGTGGCTGGTACCCCATGACGTGCAGGGCCTGATGAAGCTGCTCGGCGGGCGTGATGCGTTCAACGCCAAGCTCGACGCGTTCTTCTCCACGCCTTACACCGCCAAGGGCATCTGTCGCGACTGCACGGGCCTGATCGGCCAGTACGTGCAAGGCAACCAGCCCGATCAGCAGGCGGCCTATCTCTATGCTTGGAGTGGCCAGCCGTGGAAGACGCAGGCGCTGGCGCGCCGCATCCTCGACGAGATGTATGGCAGCGATGCCAGCGGCTACGCCTATCCCGGCATGGATGACCAGGGCTCGACCTCGTCGTGGTACGTGCTCAGTGCGATGGGTTTCTACCCGGTCGATCCTTCCAGCCCCGACTACATCCTGGGCAGCCCGATCTTCGACCGTGTTCGCCTGCACATGGGCAACGGCAAGGTCCTGGAGATCGTTGCGCGCAACAACTCCGCGCGGAACATGTACATCCAGTCGGCGACGCTCAACGGCAAGCCGTGGACCAAGCCCTGGTTCAGCCATGCCGACATCGAGAACGGCGCCACCCTGGTACTCACGATGGGGCCCGAGCCCAACAAGCACTGGGGTGCAAACCCGCAGGATGCTCCACGGTCGATGACGCCGATGGAATGACGAACACTGGTTCATCGCGGCGCGGCCTTCACGGGCCGTCCCCCGCCGCGATGATCGGTGTGCCCTAACATTCGCTGAGCATTTCGTGCGCTAGGCTGGTCCCACCTGAAGCAGCGGGAGGTTCCACGATGCGCCAACTGGTCACATTCCTTTTGCTGATCGGCGCGGTCGCCGCCTACACCACGGGCTTCGGTCCGCTGTTCTTTGGTGCCCCGCTCGTCGGCTATGTGCTGGTCGCCATGGGACTGATCCTGGAAGTCGCCGTTTGGCGAAGGGCGTTGCATCCGGTCCGGCGCTGAACACCGCGCACACTTCGGCTCGACCGCCCCTTCATGGGGGCAGCGCCCGCTGCTGGCGCAAACCAAAGGGATGCTTAATGCCCGGTCGTCGATGAGGGCCGATTAAGGTATTCGAAAGTCTCGAAGGCGCATCGTTTGGCGTCAGTCAAACGAACGGTGGATCCGGTATGCGCCTCACGAGAGAGCATCTGGCGGAGCGGTTCAAGCAACTGGATGTGGAGCTTCGCCAGCTCAAGGCATCAGGCTCGGCAGAGGAAGAGCTTTGGTACGCCATCGAGGCGAGCACACACGTGCCTTCAGCCGCGATAGCGGATGCCGATCGGGGCTGGTGGTGGCAGCAGCTCTACGATCTCACCGAACGTCACGGGCTGACTGACCTCAGCAGGCCAGCGGGCAGGGGCTAACCCCTGTCAGCCCGTGAACGGCTTTCGCGCACGTCGCCTCAGTGAGCGGTCGTGCACGACGGGTTGCCGCTGGCCATCCACTGCCAGGTCGGCATCGTCTCTCCACGCGGAAGGTAGGACACATCGAACACCTTGTCGCCGCGGCGGATCTGAAGTTTCAGCCTGGCCGTCTGATCCGCCTGGATGCCGTCCTGCGGAACCGGCTTCAGGATTTCATCGCCATCCTTGAGACCGGCCTCCGCAGCGGCTGATCCGGGCACCAGGCCGCGAATGACGCGCTTGGGCTGAACCAGCACGGTGGGGTCAAAGCCGAGTTCGTACCGGCGCATGGGCTCCTGGGTGCGCTGGAAACAAGGGCCGAACGCATCCGAGTCGAGCACGACGGGTTTGCCGCTCAGCATGTCGTCGAAGTGTTGCTTGCCGGTCGCGCCAAGCTCGTGCATCACGGCATCGACCCACGCAGCCTGCGTGAGGGGCTGCCCTGCGGTGCGGCGCTTCAGGAAGGTCAGCACGAGATCGTCGAGCGAACGCTTGCCGCGGGATGCTTTCACGATCTCCGCATTGAGCTGCGCGAAGTACAGCGCTCCACGGTCGTATGGCAGCACACGCACGCGCGTGTCGGCCCAGAAGCGCGCGGGAATCTGCTCGTTCGGCGTGGTGTTCAGCAGGTCGGTGTAATAGCGCGCCGCCGTGATGTTGATGTCCTGCAGATAGGCATCGCGGCTGATCTGGCCGGCGCGATACGGGAGCAGGCGCTGGTAGTAAACCGCCAGGCCTTCGGAGAACCATGACGCGGCGAGCTCGTCCTTTTCATCCAGCGCACCGACGAAGGTGTGCACCATTTCATGGGCGAGAGTGAGCTTGAACTCCTCCACCGGAGTTCCCTCGTCGAACGTACCCACGAACGAATTCGCCACCTCGACACCGCCGCCGGGATTGACCTTGTTGCGGCGGAGAAAGACGTTGTAGGTCACGCCGCGGTTGTCGAAGAAGGTGAGGTACGAACCGTAGAGTCGGTGCGTCCACTGCATGAGTGCCCGTGCATCGAACGGGGGCTCGCCTTGCCAGGCCGAGAAGAAGCCATCGGCTGCCGGCGCCGACGGTTCGTGGCTGATGTGGCCACCCATGGTGAAGGTGGATTCCAGTTCTTCGGGGGTCTTCGCGGCGCTTGCCTGCGTACCGACACCCAGGGTCGACACGCCGAGTGCATCGCCGCCGAGCGCGGAGAAATCCCACGCCATCTTCAGGCGATAGGTCTTATCGGTGTCCGGAAGCATCACATAGGTGCCCGCGAGCCCGGAGAAACCGCCCGATTCGCTGCGGAGCTCGAGCGGTGGCGCGGCACCCAGGGGATTGAGTGCGTCGGTGATCGGCGCGCGATAGCTGATCGTCAGCGCTCCATGGACGGCACGCGAGGCCTTCCAGTGGCGATATGGCTTGGGACCATCGGGGTCGTCCTGGCTGCTCAGGGTGAGCGGGCCGTCGGCATCGCTGGCCTTAAGGTTCTCGATCGACGAAGCGACCGTTTTCACGTTGCTGCTCACCAGCGGCAAGCGAAGCAGGGGCGAGCCCGCCGCTGCCTCCGGTGTTGCCCTGATGGTGACGTCGACGAAGGGAATCTTGTGGGCCGTGTCCATGGCGGCGGGCCGCAGGGTCACGTCGACGGTGTTGTCGGTCGAGGCCATGGCGTGCGGTGCGACGGACAGAGCCAATGCCGCCGCGAGCGCGCTTAGCGCGAGAGTCCTGCTGCCGAAGGAATAACCCGTCCTGCGTGTCGCCATGGTTGCGGTCGTCCGGTGAGATGAAAAAGCGCCCTGGCATCGGAGGTTCACGGCCGATACCAGGGCGTGGGGTCAAGCGTACGTCGCGCTTAGAAGTTATAGGTAGCGGAAACGCCGATCGTGCGCGGCTGGATCAGCAGCAGGCCATACGAGCTCACGCCGGTGGTGTTGTTCTGCGGGGTGGCGCTCAGGTAACCGCGGGTGTCGGTGAGATTCTTCACGTACAGGCTCACGTTCCAGTCGTTCGACTGTACGCCGGCATGCAGCTCGCCCGTGGTGTAGGAGCGAAGCTCAAAGCGCTGCGCCTCGGCGGATGCGGTGAAGTTGCTTTCGCGGTTGCCCATGTAGGTCACGCCGCCACCCACGTTGCCGTCCCAGCCGCTGCCCAGCGGGAAGGTGTAGTCCGCGGCGAGATTGCCGGACCACTTCGGCGAGTAGGGCAGGCGGTCACCGGACTTGCCATAGGTGCCGTCCGGCGTGTCCTTGGTGAGTACGGCATCGGTGTACGCCGTGTTGGCGACGATGGAGAGGCCGCGCACCGGACGCCAGCTCAGGCTCAGTTCCGCACCCTGGCTCTTGGCGCTGCCGGCGTTCACGAAATAGGTGTTGCCCGAATCCTGCGAGATCTCGCTGAGCTGGATATTGGTCCAGTCGATGTAGAACAGCGCGCCGCTGAGCGTGAGCGTGTGATCGGCGAAGTCGCCCTTGATGCCCCACTCGTAGCTCGTGAGGTTGTCGGACTTGTACTGGGAGGGGAACTTGCCTTCGTCCATAAGCAACAACGAGTTGGCGCCGCCTGCGCGATAGCCCGTGGCCACGCGGAAGTAGGTCATCACGTCGTTGCTGATGTGATAGCGGGGGCTGAAGCTGTAGGTCCAGTTATGGTCGCTGGCCGTGTCGCTGGTGCTCGAGTCGCCGCCGTTGAGCGGGCCGGAGAGCGCGCTGGAGAAGTGCTGGTCCACCGAGCTGAAGCGACCGCCAAGCTGCACGTCGAACGCATCGGTGAAACGGTAGGTCACGTTACCGAACGCGGCGAGTTCCTTGAACGTGGAGGGCGAGGTACCGTCGTACATCGAGCCCAGTCCTTCATCGCCACCCGTGGTGCCGTTCACGGCCAGCACCTGCTGGAAGCCGGTGGTGTGCTCGCGCGTGAAGAAGCCACCGGCGAGCCAGCTGAGCTGGCGACCGTCATCGGGCGACGACAGGCGCAGTTCCTGCGAGAACTTGCCGGTGTCGTTATCGTTGACGATCTTCACGCCCAGGCCGGGGATGCCATAGATCATGTTGGCGATGCCGCCAAAGGTGCCCGAGACGTCCTGCGGGCCGACCAGCGAATACTGGTTGTAGCTGCTGACGGAGGTGAGGTCGGCCCAGCCGAGCTTGCCATCCATCTGCACCGTATACATGCGGATCTTGGTGTCGGACATGTCCGTGCCCGGCAGGCGCGCATGCTCGTAGGGGCCGTACACCGGCGTGTAGCTGTTCTCCTCCATGTCCACGCGGGCCGAGCTGTCGGTATGCGTGTTCTGCGCCATCGCCGAAGCGTGGATGGTGAACGCGTCGGAGACGTTCCACAGGTACGACAGGCGGCCGCCCTTGCCATCGCCGCTGTTGACGTTGTGCTTGTTCTGCAGCGGGTCGTCGACGTAACCGGCATCCTGGCGATCGAACGCGCTCACGCGCACGGCCATGTCAGCACGCAGCGGGATGTTGAGCGATGCACGCATGGCGTACCCCATGCCACCGTGATCGGTGCTGGATACGTCCGACTGCACGTGGCCGTGAACGCTGTCGGTGTCGGGCTCGGCCATCACGAACTTGATCAGGCCGCCCATGCTGCTGGCGCCGTAGAGCGTGCCCTGCGGACCGCGCAGCACTTCGATGTGGTCGATGTCGAACGGGTCGATGTCGGAGATCGAGTAGTCGGTGGTGGACGAACCGAACGGCGCGTCGTCGATGGAGATGCCCACCGTGGGGTTGTCCTCGCTACCCGCGGAAATGCCGCGGAGTACCAGCGTGGAGCGGCCCGAGCCGCGATCGTTCACGCTCAGGCCCGGCACTTTCGCGTAGTAGTCGTCCAGCTGCGACATGCCCGTGTTGAGCATGGTCGCGGCTTCCACCACGGTCATGGAGATCGGCACATTGAGTTCCGATTCCGATTTCTTTTCCGCCGTGACCGTCACGCTCTGCAGCGTCTTGGCCTTCTGGCTGGAGGCGTCCTTGGATGCGTCGGTTTGCGATGCGTCCTGGGCAAACACGGGCTGCGCCAGTGCCAGCAAGGCGAGCGCGGCGGTGCCGAACAGCGCCTTGTGCATCGCGCGGCTCAGGGTGTTTGCCTTCGGTGAATGAATGGTTGGCTTGGTCATGGTTCTCCCCCACGAATGATTCTGGCTGGACTGGGCCGACGGGCATTCCATCGGCTTGTACTTTTCGATCGACAGCAATTCCCTATCCGGAACCGGCCCGGATACCTCTCCGTCACCTGTTGGAAGGCGCAGCAGCGCCGTCAGCCGGGTGGGGCGGCTGTGAAACTCGCGAACATCAACTCAGGGCTTCGAGCAACTTCTCCACATCGCGTTGCGTGTTGTAGATCGACGGCGACACACGCATGCGTCCGCCCTGCACCGATACGTCCACGTTGGCCTTGCGCAGCCTGGCCGTCGTGTTGTCCGGGTCTTTCGTGATGAAGGTGGCTATCGACGACCTCGCATCGGGCGGCGTCATCGAGGCATAGCCGAGCCGCGGCAGCTCGCGTTGCAGCTGCGCGATCAAGGTCTGCGTGTGCTGCTGGATCGCATCCGGGCCCAGGTTGAGGATCTGCGGCAGCGAATAGGACAGCGCGGCGAGCGTGGCGTTGGAATACGTGCCGATCTCGAAATAGCCGGCGGCATCCTCGTGCTGCGACCACGACGCGGGGTACTCGCCCGGCGGATCGCCCGGAAAGGCGTGGTAGTCGAAGCTGTCGAGCTGGCGGTAGCCGTAAACCATGCGCCGAAGGCGCGGTATCAGGCGCTGGTTCACATAGAGAAAGCCCATGCCGAAGTCGCCCATCAGCCACTTGTAGCTGGCGCTGCCCAACGCATCGACGCCGAGCGCACGCACGTCCACCGGCAGCGTGCCGACGGCCTGCACCGCGTCCACGTACACCACGGCACCGCGTGAGTGCGCCAGATCGCACAGCGCCTTCACGTCATGCTGGAAACCGTTGATGAAGGACACCAGCGATACCGCCACCAGGCGCGTCTTGTCGTCGATGACGCGCGCCATGTCCTTCAGGTCGATGCGCCAGTCAGGCGTGGGGCGCACGCAGCGCACGTCCATGCCCTGTTTCTTGAGCGCGCCGTACATGTAGAGCGAACCCTCGAAGTGCAGCGCATCGGTAACGATGTTGCCGCCCTTGTCCGGCAGGCCGAGGCTGCCGACCAGCATGGTTTCGCCGGCCGTGGTGCTGTTGACGTAGGCGACCTCGCGGGCCTCGGCGTTGATCAGTCGCGCGAAGTTCTCGCGGACGGAAGCCTGCAGGCGGTCGATCAGGTCCGGCGGATGCCACACGCCGCGCTCCTTGTACGCCATGTAGGCGTCGACCTGCGCACGCGCACCGCGGCTCATCGGGTGCCAGCGGGCGTTGTCGAGGCAGGTTTCCTCGCGCACGACATCGAAGTCGCTGGCCAGATTCCCGGGTACGAGCGAGGCCCGACGCTGCGACGCGGCCACGGCCGGTCCCACCAGCGTCAGCGCTGGTGCGAGGGCCAGGCCCTTCAGCAGTTGTCGTCGGGAGATCGTCACGTGCGGGCCTCGTCAGTCGCCATCGATCTCGAGCTCGCCTTCGACTTCCACCGGAATGTTGAAGGGAAGCTGCGCCATGCCCACGGCGGAACGCACGTGCGCGCCGCGTTCGGGGCCCCAGAGTGACAGGATCAGGTCGGAGAAGCCGTTGATCACCGCGGGCTGCGCGCAGAACGTCGGCGTCGAATTGACCAGGCCGAGCACCTTCACCCAGCGGGTGATGCGATCGAGGCTGCCGATTTCGCGCTGGATGCTGCCGAGCACCGACAACGCCACCTGGCGCGCGGCCTCGTAACCGTCCTCCACGCCCAGTTCGGCGCCCAGCTTGCCCCGCATCGGATGGATGCCACCATCGGGTGCCTGCGGACCATGGCCGGAGAACAACAGGCGGGAGCCTTGGCGCAGCACGAGCGAGAAGGGCAGGCGCACGCCCGGCAGCATCGGCATGGCCGGTGGCAGCGTCAGCCCCAGGTCCGCAAGTCGGCGTTCGATCTCACCCATTCCCCAATTCCCCGTGCAAAGTCCTGTCGCCGGTCATCCTGGCGCAGGGTGTTCATGGCTACAATTCAACTTGTTGTTGACTTGATCAACAGTTTGTTGAATATCAGTGGCGCGACACGCTGTCAAGCAATCCCGGGGCTGACTTTCGCCACATCCGGGCGCGCTGGCCGAATCGGCAGTCACCACGTAAGGTGCTGCAAGCGCCGCCGCGCACCTCACTCTTGCGATGGGAAACACCGACGTATGGCAGCCAAGTCCTCACGCACCAGCGCCGTCGTAGCGAAGTCGCCGCGCGCAGAGGTTGCGGCCAGCCTGCACGCCGAGCGCGAGGCGATGTTCGCGGCGCTGCGCCCCATCGTCGATGTCGTAGGCAGCTTCGTCGGCG
Organism: Dyella amyloliquefaciens; assembly: GCF_004296575.1. Taxonomy (GTDB): domain Bacteria; phylum Pseudomonadota; class Gammaproteobacteria; order Xanthomonadales; family Rhodanobacteraceae; genus Dyella; species Dyella amyloliquefaciens. Next base: position 279,973 of record NZ_SAYT01000001.1, read on the forward strand.
AGAACGTGGAGATCGTGCTGCACGACCTCACGCAGCCGGAGAGTTCGATCGTCAAGATCCTCAACGGCCACGTGTCGGGCCGGTCGGTGGGGGAATCGATCCTGAGCGGTCCCGACGGCGACAAGGGCTTCGTCGAGCTGTTGCGCTCCCTGCAGGAAGGCGCGCAGGACGAGCACTCCGTCATCGCCGACTACCAGACCTTCACGCGTGGCGGCAAGGAACTGCAGTCGTCCACCGTGATCTTCCGCGACAGCGGCGGCACCAACTTCGCCAGCCTTTGCGTCAACGCCGACATGTCGGTGGTGGTGCAGGCCCATGCATTTCTGCAAAGCATGCTGTCGCGCCCAAAGGAGTCGGAGCCGGCGCGCGATGCACCTGCCGGCATCGATGCGCTGATGAAGGAGATCATTGCCGAGGCGGTGCATCGCTTCGGCAAACCGGTGTCCGCGATGGACAAGGACGAAAAGATCCACGCTGTCGAGACCATGATGCAGCGCGGCCTGTTCATCGTGAAAGGCGGCGTCGAACGTGCCGCCACCGCCCTCGGCGTTACCCGCTTCAGCGTCTACAACTACCTCGACGCGCTACGCCAGCGCAGCGCCGATACGTCACTGCTGCCGGAGCGGGTGAAGCGGAAGGCGGGGCGCAAGTAGCGCTGGCGGCGGACTGATGCCGTCACTCTGCATCGCGACCGGAAGACGATCGACCACTTCATGACGATGCGATGTGACCTCGCGACACCTTTGAAGAAGCGATCGCCATCGCGGCGTCTTGGCCGGGTGGCAGGTACGTTGATCGCTTCGATGTTGCCTGGTGCACCACTCTTCGCCCAGCAGGCACCACCGCAGGCAAGCGCCACCACGCTTTCCCCCGTGCAGGTCAACGCCAGCCGCCTGGGAATGCCGCCGCTCGATGTGCCCGCGGCGCTCACTGTGGTGCGCGTGGCGCCATCGGAGTCGGGAGAAGCGGGCGTCAATCTCTCCGAGACACTGATAGGCGTGCCCGGCATCCTGGCGCGCGACCGTCAGAACTATGCGCAGGACGAACAGATCTCGATACGCGGTTTCGGTTCGCGCAGCACCTTCGGCGTGCGTAGCATCCGCCTCTACCTCGATGGCGTGCCGGCGACGTTGCCGGACGGCCAGGGGCAGGTGTCGCACTTCATGCTGGACACGGCCGATCGCGTGGAGGTGCTTCGCGGGCCGTTCTCCGTGCTCTACGGCAATGCCGCCGGCGGCGTGCTGCAGATGTGGAGCGCGCCAGGGACTTCAACACCGCAGACCACGCTGGGCGTATACGGAGGCAGCTACGACAGCTTCCGTTACAGCGCCGACACGCGAGGCACCGTGGGCCTGATGGATTACAACGTTGCCGCTTCGCAGTACCTCTCGGGCGGCTATCGGCAGCACAGTCGTGTGAACCGGCAGTCGGCGCATGCACGACTGGGTTTCGACCTCGGGCAGGGTCAAACGCTGACGGTGGTGGCGAACCACCTGAACCAGCCACGCGCGGAAGACCCGATGGGCCTCACCAAGGCTCAGGTCGAGGCGAATCCACGGCAGGCTTCGCCCGCAGCGTTGCAGTTCGATACGCGCAAGAGCACGCGGCAGGATCAGGTCGGCCTGATCTACGAGCGGCCTTCCGGCGACGACGGCCAATGGCGCGCGATGGTCTATTACGGCGAGCGCGAGATCACGCAGTACCAGTCGATTCCCGTGGTCACCCAGCTCAATCCGCTGCAGCCCGGCGGTGTGGTGGAGCCGGACACCCACTACGGCGGCGCTGATCTGCGCTGGTCGCATCGGGGCCAGCTCGCCGGCGGCGACTACGAGTTCGTGCTGGGTGCGGGCGGTGACTACCAGCGGCAGCATCGCCTGGGCTACGAGAACTTCGTGGGCACGACGCTGGGCGTGAAGGGCAGCCTGCGCCGTGACGAGGATGACAACGTCGACGATGTCGATGCGTACGCGCAGTGGTACTGGCACTTCATGCCTTCGTGGGCCTTGATGCTGGGGCTGCGGCACGACGAGGTACGATTCGACGAGCATGATTACTACATCACGCCGCGCAATCCGGACGACAGCGGCAGCGTCGACTACGCCGCCACCACGCCCGTGCTGGCCGTGCAATACCGCCCCGGCGATGCGTTGCGGCTTTACGCCAGCTACGGCGAGGGCTTCGAGACGCCCAGCTACAACGAACTTGGCTATCGCAGCGACGGGCTGCCTGGGCTTGCCTTCAACCTGAGGCCCGCGCGCAGCCAGAACTACGAGACGGGCCTGAAGTGGCAGCTGGCTCCGACGATGGAGTTCGATGCGGCGCTGTTCCGCGCGGACACGCGCGACGAACTCGCCATCGCCACCAGCGTCAACGGGCGTACCACCTATCGCAACGTGCACGACACGCGCCGGCAGGGCATCGAGCTTTCCTTTGATGGCGAGCTCGCGCCGGACTGGCACCTCATTGCCGGCTACACGCATCTGCAGGCGCAGTTCCGCAGTGGCTTCCTCACCTGCGTGACCACGCCGTGCACCACGCCGACGGTGCCGGTGGCGGCAGGTTCGCGCATGCCGGGTGTGCCCGAGGACTACGGTTCGCTACGCCTGCAGCACGGCAGTGACATCGGCTGGCGCGAAGGGCTCACGCTGAGCGGTGCGGGCATGACCACGGCGAATGACGTCGGCACCGCCACGGCCGCTGGTTACGCGGTACTCGATGCCGATGTCGCCTATACCTTCGTGCTCGGCGAGAAGGAGCGGCTGCAGCTGAGCGCGCGCGTGGACAACCTCGCCGACCGGCAGTACATCGGCTCGGTCATCGTCAACGATGGCAACGGCCGCTATTACGAGCCCGCGCCGGGACGCACCTGGCTCCTCGGCGCGCGCCTCAGCTTCTGAGCCCGGTTCAACTTCGCGGCGCGGCTACTTCAGTTGCGCGGCGACCAGGGCAGAGGTGCGTGTCTCGCGGTTGCTGAGCTCGGGATGCTGATGGATGTCGCGGCGCCAACTGGTGACCTGGGGCAGCTCGTTCTGGACCAGCTGCGTGGTGTCGGCGGCATGGGCGGACCCGATGGCGGCGACGGCAAGGGCGAGGGCAAGCACGGTCTGGCGCATGGACGACCTCCACATGTGGTGAACCGATGCTAGCGCGGTTTCACCGCTTATGTAGGAGCGCACCCAGTGCGCGAAAAACCTACGGAGCGGAGACGCCGTGATCGCGCACAAGGTGCGCTCCTACAAAGGTCGAACGCGCAGTTGGGGCGCAAACCCCGATGCTATGCTCGGCCACCGAACACGAAGGACGCGACCATGCGTGCGCCGAGCTATGTCCAGGGCGTCAGTCGACAGCCTCTGCTGGGCGACACCGTGGGCTCGCTGCTCGATCGCATCGCGGCCAGTCATCCGGAGCGTCCCGCCCTGGTGGTCCGCTCGCAGCAGGTGCGCCTGAGCTACCGGGAGTTCCACGCCGAAGTGGAACGCGTGGCGGCCGGCCTGCTGGCGCTGGGCCTTCAACGCGGAGATCGCATCAGCATCTGGGCGCCCAATCGTGCCGAGTGGGTGGTCCTGCAGTTCGCCGCGCCCAAGGCCGGGCTGATCCTGGTGAACGTCAATCCGGCGTATCGCGTGCACGAGCTGGAGTTCGCGCTCAACAAGGTGAGCTGCAAGGCGCTGGTGTTGCCGCGTCGCTTCAAGGCCTCGCATTACCTGGACATGTTGAACGAGCTGGCTCCCGAACTTGCCGGCAGCCTGCCGGGCGAGCTGGTGGCGGCACGCCTGCCTGCGCTGCGGGAAGTGATCCTGCTCGATGAGTTGCCGGCATCGGGCACGCGGCCATGGAGTAACGTCGTGGCGCTTGGCGACGCGCGGGCCATCGAGCATCTCCGCAGCGTGGAGCGCGAACTTGGCTTCGACGATCCGGTGAACATCCAGTTCACCTCCGGCACCACGGGCGCGCCCAAGGGTGCCACGCTTACCCATCACAACATCATCAACAACGGCTATTTCATCGGCGAGGCGATGCGCCTCACCGAGCAGGACCGCCTGTGCATCCCGGTGCCGTTCTATCACTGCTTCGGCATGGTGCTGGGCAATCTCGCCTGCGTCACGCATGGCGCCTGCATGGTGATACCGGGCGAAGGCTTCGATGCGATCGCCACGCTGGAAGCAGTGCAGGAGGAACGCTGCACCGGGTTGCACGGCGTGCCGACGATGTTCATCGCGGAGCTGGAGCATCCGGAATTCCACCGCTTCGATCTCAGTTCGCTGCGCACCGGCATCATGGCGGGCTCGCCTTGCCCCATCGAGGTGATGCGGCGCGTGGTGAGCGAGATGCACATGAGCGAAGTCACCATCGCCTACGGCATGACCGAGACCAGTCCGGTCAGCTTCCAGACCACGCCGGAAGATCCGCTGGAGCGCCGCGTGGACAGCGTCGGCCGCATCCATCCACACCTCGAAGTGAAGCTGGTGGACGAGCAGGGCCGCACCGTGCCGCGCGGCGCCACGGGCGAGCTGTGTACGCGCGGTTACTCCGTGATGCTCGGCTACTGGGAGGATGACGCACGCACGCGCGAAGCCATCGACACGGCGCGCTGGATGCATACCGGCGACCTCGCGGTCCTCGACGAGGACGGCTACTGCACCATCGTCGGCCGCCTCAAGGACATGATCATCCGTGGCGGCGAGAACGTGTACCCGCGCGAGATCGAGGAGTTCCTCTACACGCACCCGAAGGTGCAGGACGTGCAGGTGTTCGGCGTGCCGGATGCAAAGTTCGGCGAACAGGTGTGCGCGTGGATCCGCCTGCGCGAAGGCTGCGAATCCACCGAGGCGGAGATCCAGAGTTACTGCCGCCATCACCTCGCCTATTTCAAGGTGCCGCACTACGTGCGTTTCGTCGACGCGTTTCCGATGACGGTGACCGGCAAGGTGCAGAAATACCTGATGCGCGACGCGATGGCCGAGGAATTCGCGGCACGTCCCGCCGCGTAAGGCGGCTCAGCCCATCCGGCGCGACGGCATGCCGCGGTGGGAGGCCAGCCAGGGCAGTACGTCCGCACCGGGCAGAGGGCGCGCGATATGGAATCCCTGGGCCTCGTCGCAGGCCATGGCCAGCACGCTGTCATAGAGGTGATGGGTTTCCACGCCTTCCACCACCACGCGGAAACCCATGCTGCGCGCAAGATCCGTCACCGAACGCACGATCGCCTCGTCGTGCCGGCTGGTGCCCATGCCGCGCACGAACGACTGATCGATCTTCAGGCTGGTCGCCGGCATCTGCCGCAGCGCGGACAGGTTGCTGTAGCCGGTGCCGAAATCGTCGATGGCGATGCCGGCGCCGAGCTCGCGTATCGCCGTGAGGTGGCGTCGCGTGGTGGCGCTGTGTTCCATCAGGGTGCTTTCGGTGAACTCCAGTTCCAGCGAATCCAGGCCGACCTTGTAGCGCTCGGCCACCTGCTGCACGCGGCTGACCAGGTCGGCGCCGAGATCGGTGCTGGATACGTTGAAGGACAGCTTGATGTCGTGCCCCTTGCTGCGCCACTTGGCCAGCTGCGCCACGCCGTGCTCGAGCACCCATTGGGTGAGCGTGCGCATGAGGCCGGCGCGTTCGGCGAGGCCGATGAAGCGACTGGGCGGAATCATGCCCAGCGTGGGGTGATGCCAGCGCGCCAGCGCTTCCAGCGCCACGCAGCGACCGCTGTCCAGGTCGACGCGGGGCTGGTAGTGCAGGTCGAGTTCAGTGCGGTCGGTGAGTGCCGCGGCCAGCTCGGTAACCAGGAAGAATTCCTGCTGATGCAGCTCATCCTGGCGGCGGTCATACACCGCCCAACCCCGCACGCTCTGCTGCGCAGCGTACGAGGCGTTCATCACCAGTCGAAGGGGGTCGCCGCCGCGCAGCTCGCTCTCGCCGATCTTCACCAGGCCCACGCCCGGCTGGATGGTGAGCGGAATGCCCAGGCAGTCGAACGGTTCGCGCAGGCGCGCGACGAGATAGTCGAGCCTCGCGGTGTCAGCCTCGACATGACGGTCGGGCAGCACGGCGGCAAAACGCGACGCACCCACCTGGTACAGCCGGGTATCGGGCGGAATCCAGGTCAGCATGCGCTGCGCGACTGCGCGCATCAGTTCATCGCCATACGCGTGGCCCATCGCGCGGATGAAGGCGTTGAGGCGTTGCACCGGCGCCACGTCGATGGCGATAACCCAGGTGTGCGATGCCTCTTCGCGCAGGTGACGGCGCAGGTCGTCGAAGAAGGCGTAGCGGTGCGGCAGCTGGGTGATCGGATCGGTACGGCCCAGATAGCTGCGCAGCACGACGCCGGCGCCGATCAGCGAAGCCGCGTCGCGCAGCGAGGTCTGTTCGTGTTCGGTGAGTTCGTCGCGTGGCGCCTGGTCCATCACACACAACGCGCCGATCTGTTTGCCGGTCAGCGTGTGCACCGGCACGCTGGCAAAGAAACGGATGGGTCCGGCGGTGGCACCGGGTGCCGGTGTGACATCCGCGAAGCGGGCATCGTTGAACGTGTCCAGCACCACCAGCGACTCCAGGCTGCGTGCCGCCTCCAGGTAAAGCGGATGAAGCATGTGCGGTTCATGGGTCGGCAGTGCACTGCCATTGGCGAACCAGTAGGCGGTGCCGCCATTGAGCACCAGCGCCACCAGGGGCACGTTGAGCGAACGCGAGACCAGCCGCACGACCGCGTCAAAGCCGGGTACGGCGAAACCTTCGGGCAATGCTCCGGGAACGGACGTATGGGCGGCTGCACTGTGCGCGCCCGATGGCCCGTCCATGTGCTGCCCCGGGTTGATTCCCGCGGTCATGCGCATCGTAATCTCACCCCTGTGAGGAACGGCGTAATGTCTCCGTCAGTCGAGGCTACTGCAGCCGTGTAACCGACTGCAATGAGACGAATGGAGTGCAGGTCGCGCCTTCTTGCGAGCGCACCCCTTGTACGAAACAACGGCCGGGTGGCCTAGTCCTTGATGCTGAAGTCGATCTCGATGGGGTACGGCGCCGGTGAAGCGGGAGGCGCGGGCAGTATCCAGCTCGCGTATTGGCCGGCCATGCAGGTGGCGACGGACGTTGCCGGCTGAACGGCGATATCCGTCAGACGCCCATCGGTGTTCACGTTGGCCACTAGGGTGAATGGCGACTTGTCCGCTGGCGTGTTGCTGGAGAGGCAGGCCTTGTACGCATCGGTGGTGGGATTGCCGATGCGCTCCCACATTTTCTTCTGGTAGGCAGGGCCGGTGGCTGCGCCTTCGGCCAGCTTGGCCTGGCTCACCCGGGTGTGAAAGTCGGTGCCGATGCCGGGGCTCAGCTGCAGGGCGACGGCGAGCAGGATGGACATGAGGGGCTCCGTGTCTTGGTAGGACGCCACGGTATTGCATCCCTTGTGGGAGCGCACCCTGTGCGCGACGAGCGGAGGGTGCGTGACCGTCAAGGTCATGCACTGGGTTCAGCTTTGAATGCGCCGCTCCGGTCCAGTCGCGCACAGGGTGCGCTCCCACAGGGGCTGGAGGGTGTGTTGCGTCAGGGCAGATGATCGCTCGCCAGGTATTCCTCGCTCTGCATCTCGATCAATCGCGATTCCGTGCGACCGAACTCCGCGCGCAGGCGTTCACCGTCGTACAGCTCCGTGATCGGCGCGGCGGCGGAAAGTACCAGCTTCACGTGGCGGTCGTAGAACTCGTCCACCAGCAACACGAAGCGGCGTGCCGCATCGTCGCTGTAGACGGTGAACTGCGGCACGTTGGAGATGATCACCGCCGGTCCGGCCTTCGCCAGCTCGATGTAGTCGGATACCGCGCGCGGACCTTCGCACAGTGCGGCGAATTCGAACCACAGGATGTTCGCCGCGCGCTTGCGCACCGGAATCGGGCGATCGTTGAGGATGATCTCGCCGCCTTCCTCCACCTGACCCTCCGCCTGGCTGGTGAAGATCCGCGACAGCGCGCGTTCGGCTTCCGGGCCGGGTGGCGTCTGGTACACCGCGGCCTGGGTGAGCGCGCGCAGGCGCCAGTCGTGCGAGGAGATCATCTGCACCACGCGGCAGTGCTTCTCGATCAGCGCGATGGCGGGCAGGAAGCGTGCGCGCTGCAGGCCATCCTTGTAGAGGTTGGCCGGCGCCGTGTTGGAGGTGGTTACCAGGCTCACGCCGCGCTCGAACAGCGCCTGCAGCAACGTGGCCAGGATCATCGCGTCGCCGATGTCGTTGACCAGGAATTCGTCCAGGCACACCACACGGCAGCGCGAGGCGATGTTGGAGGCTACCTCGAGCAGCGGATCCTGCCGCTCGCCGAGCGCGCGCAACTGCTCGTGCACTTCGCCCATGAAGCGGTGGTAGTGACGACGTAACGCCATGCCCGACGGCAGGCTCGCCACGAACAGGTCCATCAGGAAGGTCTTGCCGCGACCCACGCTGCCCCACAGGTACAGGCCCTGCACGCCTTCGCGGTCGTCATTGCCGAGCAGGGCTTTCAGACGTCCGAACAGGCCGCCGCCGTTGGTGGCGGCGATGCTGGCGATGAGTTCCGCGTGCATGCGATCAAATTCGGGCAGCAGCGCCTGCTGGGCCGGGTCGGCTTCCCAGCGATGCGCAGCGACGCCTTCGTGGTAACGCGCACTGGGCGCGAGCTGTGGGGTATCACTCATGGGTACGGCTGATGTGGGGGAGGGTCCACCCGTGGGGAGCGGGCGTGGGGAAGGGGTGCGGCATCAGTCCTGACGCAGCGGCGGCAGCCAGGGCTGCACTTCGTGCTTGATCGCGCCGCGCAGGTCCATCAGGCGGCGGTGGAAGAAATGGCTGGTCTCGGGCATGCGCACCAGTTCGGGCTTTTTCGCCATGCCGTCGATCCAGTCGAACACGGCCTGCGGATCGACCACTTCGTCCTCTTCGCCCTGCACCACCAGCCAGGGACAGCTAGGCAGCTCGAAGCCCTCGAACGGCCAGCGGCCGGCGGGCGGCGCGATGCTGATCAGGGCGTCCGCGTGCAGTCGCACCGCGTTGCGGATGGAAACGTAGCTGCCGAACGAGAATCCGGCCAGCCAGAGTGCGTCGCCCGGGCGTACCCGGCGGGCCCAGGCCACCACGGCCGCGAGGTCATCGCCCTCGCCGTTGCCGTGATCGTAAGTACCTTCGGATTCGCCGGTGCCGCGGAAGTTGAAGCGCACCGTGTCCAGCCCCGATTCGCGCAGTGCGCGCTCCACCATGGTCACCACCTTGTTGTGCATGGTGCCGCCTTGGAGCGGATGCGGATGGCAGATGATGGCGGTGCCGCGGCGGGCCTCTTCGGGCAGGGCCACGTCGCTGATCGTTTCGAGCTTGCCGGCGGGTCCTTCCAGCGCGAAGCTGGCGACCTGCTCGGGAAAGTGGTCGGGTTGGGTGGGGAGCAAGACGGGATTCATGGCCAAGATGATAACCGGCACATGTGTCTGGCGTAGACGCTGCTCGGAGCGAATCGCATGAACCACCTGGCCCATACCCTGTTGGCGGGCGACGACGAACTGCTGCAACTCGGCGGTTTGATGGGGGATTTCGTCCACGGGACACCCGATCCGGCGCTGCCGCCGGGCGTGATCGCCGGCATCCGCCTGCACCGCGCCATCGACGTCTATACCGACAGCCACCCGGAGGTGGCCCAGGCACGCGCACTGCTGCCGGCCCCGTTCCGCCGCTACGGCGGCATCCTGCTGGACATGTGGTTCGATCACCTGATCGCCCGTGAATTTCCCCGCTGGAGCAAGCACCGATTGGACACGTATTCGGCCGGCGTGCGCGACCTGCTGGACCGGCACGAGGCGCTGCTACCCCCCGGCCTGCAACGGTTCCGGCTGTACATGGAAGCCCATGCGCTTCCCGGCGGCTACGCCCGCCCGGAGGAGCTGGCGGCGGCCCTGGATGGCATTTCCTACCGTCTGCGCCGGGCGAATCCGGTGGGCGAGGCCATGCCTATTCTCACCGGACTTGAGCGTCCGCTGCAGGCGCGGTTCGAGGCGTTTTATCCGCAGTTGCAGGATTTTGCGCGGCGTTGGCGGGAGGTGGAGCTGCCGGCGAGGTAGGTGGTGGCACCGGGCCTTATGTCCTGCAAAGTGGCCCTCTCCCGCGAGGGGCGCCGGCACTTCTGCCAGCTCTCCTGTAGGAGCGCACCCAGTGCGCGATCGCCTTTCGCCACGGTCCTTCCTATCCGTCACTCCTGCGAAGGCAGAAGTCCAGTGACTTTCGCCTTGGATCTGGCAATGTCGCCAGCTTGCTCGCCTGCCGCGGGCTTCCGAGCCGCTGCCGCGGCCCGGGTCACTTTCTCTTGCTTGCCCAAGAGAAAGTAACCAAAGAGAAGGGCACCCCGCGTGACGCTGGCAGGGCTACGCCCAGCCAGTCCGTGAGGGGCGGCCGGGCTTTTCGACCGGGCTCCTGCCCGGACGAAAAGTGCCCGACGTCCTGTCGGGCACCCCTGCGGGGCCTGATCGTCCACCCCTCACCGCCACGCAGGGGCCCCTGTGCAGGCTCGTGCCGCTGGGCGGCACATCGCTTTCCGGAGGTGGTGGCCGCCCATTCGTTGTGGGAGCGCACCCTGTGCGCGACCGCAGCGCTACGACGTCACCGCTCCGTTGGCTTTTCGCGCACTGGGTGCGCCCCTACAGGCGAGGGATAGGGGGCGCCGCCGCGAGCACTCATCCCCCTCCCGAGGGGAGAGGGAGCGACAGCTCGCGAACCTGGGAGGTGCGTCTGATCTGCCTGTCGCGCACAGGGTGCGCCCCCACAAAGAGAGAGGGTGCGTCCGGCAGGGCGTCCCACAACGAAAAACGCCGCCCCGAGGGGCGGCGTTTCATCGACATCCTGGCGATCAGCCGATTACTTGGCCTGATCCACAATCCAGTGCACCGCGTTCTTCACCTGCTCATCGGTGAGCGCCGGATTGCCGCCCTTGGCCGGCATCATGTTGCCATCCGGGCCCTTGTAGCCCTCGATTGCATGCTTGACCAGGGTGTCGAGGCCCTCGGCGATGCGCGGACCCCAGTTGGCCTTGTCGCCGAGCTTCGGTGCGCCGGCCACGCCAGCGGTGTGGCAGCTGTGGCAGAGGTTGTCGTAGATGGTCTTGCCGTCGGTGGTGCCACCGTAGGCGACCTGCGAGGCGGCGGCCTTGGCGGCGGCTTCCTGCGCGGCGGCCATGGCGGCGCGGCCCGTGTCACCCGCGTAAACGGCACCCGCCGGCGCAATGCGCTCGGCAACCTGCTTGGAGGTGTCCGGATTGATTTCCTTGGGCTCGTGGTCGTAGATCAACCAGGCGCCACCGATCAGCAGCAGGGTCAGCACGCCCAGGCCCGCGATCAGCAACGAGAAGCTGCGCATGAAGCTCTGGTCGGATTTGGTCATGGAACCGCTCACGCAATCACTCCATCTCTAGGACGGCCTTGCAGCCGAGTTAGGCACAGGTTCAGACAACAAGGATGGGAGTATAGACGAAGCCCGAGCCAAGTTTCAGGGCGGCATGAGCCTCAATTGACGGTTGCCATGCGCGGCGATTTCACGCACTTTTCTCCGTTTTGACGCGATCACGCGGTAAAAACCCTGCCATCGGTCATGGGGCACCCATGTCAACTGGCATTGTCTATTCCCGTTGATCTCACCCTATCCTTTCATCCGACGTACAAGTCAGGCGCAAGGAAGGTGTTCCTGCAGCGCCGGTGAGGTCGGGTGGGCCTGCCGTCTATTTCTGGGAGTTTTTCATGTCGCGTTTTTGGAAGATCGCGCTGGTCGTTGTGGCCGTGATCGTGGTGGGAGCGGTGGGCTTCCGTCTGTTGCACAAGCCGGGCGCCGAGGGTGGCGAGGCGGGTCAGCAGAGCGGTCAGCGTCAGGGACGGGGCCAGGGGCAGGACAAGGATAAGGACACGCCTGTGCCCGTGACCGTCGAGCCGGTGGTCAAGCAGGACGTGCCGGTGTACCTCACCGCGCTGGGCACCGTGCAGGCGCTCAATACCGTCACCATCAACCCGCAGGTCAGCGGGCAGATGCTGAGCATCAATTTCAAGGAAGGCCAGGAAGTGAAGAAGGGCGACCTGCTGGCGCAGATCGATCCGCGCACGTTCCAGGCCGCCTATGACCAGTCCGTCGCCAAGCAGGAGCAGGACGAGGCCCAGCTCGCCACCGCGCAGAGCACGCTCAAGCGCAACGATGCGCTGGTTGCCAAGGGCTACGTGGCCCAGCTGGACATGGACACCTTCCGCAACAACGTGGCCAACCTGACCGCCACCGTGGCCGCCGACAAGGCCGCCGTGCGTTCGGCCAAGGTCAACCTCGATTACACCCGCATCGTCTCGCCGATCGACGGCGTGGCGGGCATCCGCAACGTGGACCCGGGCAACGTGGTGACCACCACCACGGCCGTGGTGACGCTGACGCAGATCCATCCGATCTACGTCACCTTCAACCTGCCGGAGCAGAACCTCGAGATGGTGCGTTCCGCCTCCGGCGGCGGCGACCCGCTGGAAGTGCTGGCGCTGGATCGTGCCGACGCGCACACCATCGCCGCCGACGGCCAGCTCAACGTGGTGGACAACCAGATCGATACCACCACCGGCACCTTCAAGCTGCGTTCGATCTTCCAGAACGCGAAGGGTGACCTGTGGCCGGGCCAGTTCGTCAACGTGCGCCTGAAGGTCCGCACGGTGTCCGGCGGCCTGGTGATCCCGGCGCAGGCGGTGCAGCGCGGTCCGGATGGCGACTACGTGTACCTCGTGCAGCAGGACGAGACGGTCAAGATGAATCCGGTGAAGGTCGCCGGTGAAGTGGGCGACAGCCACGTGATGATCGGTTCGGGCCTGGCGCTCAACGACAAGGTGGTCACCGAGGGCCAGTTCCGCCTCAAGCCGGGCAGCAAGGTCAAGGCGCTCAAGCCGGGCGAAGTGCCGGCCGCGCCGACCCAGGCGGAGATGGACAAGGCCAAGAAGGGCGCGCAGAAGCAGGGCGGTCGCCGCGGCGGCTGACGACGCGAGGCGCGGGATGAGGGATGAATGGCGAGTGCGCGAGAAGCGGACCGATCGTCATTCATCCCGGCGGCAGAGCGGCGCGAGCATGCGCCCTCGCCACCCATCCCTGACCCCTGCAGCAACAACACCAGGCGCCGCGGGACTGGCGCTCGCCACACACATCGACGGCTAACCCCATGGGCTTCTCCACACTCTTCATTCGCCGACCGATCGCCACATCGCTCCTGATGGTGGCGGTGCTGCTGCTCGGTATCCTCGGCTATCGCGAGCTGCCGGTGTCGGCGCTGCCCGAGATCGACGCGCCCAGCCTGGTGGTCACCACGCAGTATCCGGGCGCCAGTGCCTCGACCATGGCGTCGCTGGTCACCACGCCGCTGGAACGCAACTTCGGCCAGATCTCCGGCCTGACCATGATGACCTCCGACTCGTCGGCGGGCCTGTCCACCATCGTGCTGCAGTTCGCGATGGATCGTGACATCGACATCGCGGCGCAGGACGTGCAGGCGGCCATCAACCAGGCGCGCGGCACCTTGCCGGCGACCCTGCCGTATCCGCCGGTGTACAACCGCGTGAACCCGGCCGACGCGCCGATCATCACGCTCAAGCTCACCTCCGAAAGCCTGCCGCTGCGCGACGTGAACAACTACGCCGATTCGATCCTGGCGCAGAAGCTCTCGCAGGTGCAGGGCGTCGGCCTGGTGTCCATCGCCGGCAACGTGCGTCCGGCCGTGCGCGTGCAGGTGAATCCGTCGCAGCTGGCGAACCTCGGCCTCACCATGGAGGACGTGCGCAGCGCGCTCACCGAGGCCAACGTGAACGCGCCCAAGGGCACGCTCAACGGCGCCACGCAGTCCTACAGCATCGGTACCAACGACCAGCTGGTCGATGCGGCCGAATACAAGAACACCATCATCGCCTACAAGAACAACGCGCCGGTACGCCTGTCCGACGTGGCGAGCGTGGTCGATGGAGTCGAGAACGACCAGCTCGCCGCGTGGGCGAACGGCAAGCCCGCCGTGCTGCTCGACATCCGTCGCCAGCCGGGTGCCAACATCGTCCAGACGGTGCAGCAGATCCGCAGCATCCTGCCGCAGCTGCAAGCCGTACTGCCGGCGGACGTCCATCTGGACGTGTTTGCCGACCGCACCATCACCATTCGCGCGTCGGTGGAAGACGTACAGTTCACGCTGATCCTCACCATCTTCCTGGTGGTGGCAGTGATCTTCGTGTTCCTGCGCCGCCTGTGGGCGACGATCATTCCGTCGGTGGCGGTGCCGCTGTCGCTGATGGGCACGTTCGGCGTGATGGCCTTCACCGGCATGTCGCTGGACAACCTCTCGCTGATGGCGCTGACCGTGGCCACCGGTTTCGTGGTGGACGATGCGATCGTGATGATCGAAAACATCGTGCGCTACATCGAACAGGGCAAGGACGGCAAGGAGGCAGCCGAGATCGGCGCGAAGGAAATCGGCTTCACGGTGCTGTCGCTGACCGTCTCGCTGATCGCGGTGTTCCTGCCGCTGCTGCTGATGCCGGGCGTCACCGGCCGCCTGTTCCACGAATTCGCGTGGGTGCTGACCATCGCGGTAGCCATCTCGATGCTGGTGTCGTTGACGCTGACGCCGATGATGTGCGCGTACCTGCTCAGGCCCGACGCGCTGCCGGAAGGCGACGATGCGCACGAGCGCCACGCTGCTGCCGGCAAGAAGACCTGGTGGTCGCGCCTGGTTGGCGTGTACGAGAGCTCGCTTGACTGGGTGCTCGGCCACCAGCGCTTCACCGTGCTGATTGCCGGCGCCACCGTCGCGGTCACCATCTTCCTGTACATCATCATCCCGAAGGGCCTGCTGCCCGAGCAGGACACCGGTCTCATCACCGGCGTCGTGGCAGCAGACCAGAACGTTGCGTTCCCGCAGATGGAGCAGCGCACCAAGGCCGTGGCCGCAGCGCTGCAGCGTGACAAGGCGGTGACCGGCGTGGCGGCCTTCATCGGCGCGGGCTCGATCAACCCGACGCTCAACCAGGGCCAGCTCAGCATCGTGCTGAAGGATCGCGGCGATCGCGACAGCCTCGACGAGGTGGTCAAGCGCCTGCAGCAGGAAGCGGCCGGCATCCCGGGCGTGGCGTTGTACTTGAAGCCGGTGCAGGACGTGACGCTGGACAGCCGCGTGTCGGCCACCGAGTACCAGTACTCGATGTCCGATGTGAGCTCGGAGGAGCTGTCGAAGTACGCCACGCAGATGACGCAGGCGCTGCGCGAGCTGCCGGAACTGGCCGACGTCGACAACAACCTTGCCGACCAGGGCACCTCGCTCAAGCTCACCATCGATCGCGAGAAGGCCAGCCGCCTCGGCGTGCCGGTGCAGACCATCGACGACACGCTGTACGACTCGTTCGGCCAGCGCCAGATCTCGACCATCTTTACCCAGCTCAACCAGTACCGCGTGGTGCTGGAAGTGGCGCCGCAGTTCCGTTCCAGCACCGCCCTGCTTAACCAGCTCACGGTGAAGAGCAATGGCAGTGGCGCGCTCACCGGCAGCAACGCGACCAGCTTTGGCCAGGTGGCGTCGAGCAACTCCTCGACCTCAACCGGCCTCGGTGTGGCCAATACCGGCGTGGTGATCGGCGGTGGCGGCACCATTCCTCTGGCCTCGCTGGCGACCGCCGAAGTGACCAGTGCCCCGTTGGTGGTGAGCCACCAGCAGCAGCTGCCGGCGGTGACGATCTCCTTCAACCTGGCGCCGGGCTATTCGCTGTCCGAAGCGGTGGATGCGATCCACGGCGTCGAGCAGAAGCTCAACTTCCCGCCGCAGGTGCGTGGCCAGTTCATCGGCAAGGCCGCAGAGTTCTCCACCTCGCTGACCAACGAAGTGCTGTTGCTGGTCGCCTCGATCGTGGTGATCTACATCGTGTTGGGCGTGTTGTACGAAAGCTACATCCACCCGCTGACCATCATCTCCACGCTGCCGCCCGCCGGCGTCGGCGCGCTGCTTGCGCTGATCCTGTGCGGCATGAGCCTGTCGGTGGACGGCATCGTGGGTATCGTGCTGCTGATCGGTATCGTGAAGAAGAACGCGATCATGATGATCGACTTCGCGATCGAGGCGCAGCGCGAAGGCATGAAGCCGCGTGATGCGATCCGTCGCGCCTGTCTGCTGCGCTTCCGCCCGATCATGATGACCACCGCGGCGGCCATGCTGGGTGCCCTGCCGCTGGCGCTGGGCAACGGCATCGGCGCGGAGCTGCGCCGTCCGCTGGGTGTGTCGATCGTGGGCGGTCTTCTGCTTTCGCAGCTGGTGACGCTGTACACCACGCCGGTGATCTACCTCTACATGGAACGTTTCTCCGACTGGCTGCGCGAGCGCCGCGAACAGCGCGAACTCGCCAAGGCCCAGACACGGGGAGCGATGTGAGGCAAGCGAACGGGCCCGGGGCAACCCGGGCCCCCGTGAACATCCCCGAAGGGGCGCGGCCGGAACGGCGCGCCCCTTTCGGCGTTTCCGTGATTGGCTCTCCCTGTAGGAGCGCACCCAGTGCGCGAACAGCCGACAAGGCGGTGATGCAGCAACCTCGATGCCCGCGAATGCGTCGCGTTGCGACGTTGCAGCGAGGCTTGATCGCGCACTGGGTGCGCTCCTACCCAAGCGCGCTCGCGGTTCAACCAAACGCACCGTCATGCGTTGTCTAGACGTTGTGCGGTATATACGTCCATATCCTTGTGCCCGTGCGGTGCTTTCCGAACAGCCCCTTGAACGGGGCAACTTCCCTGGCTTGTTGATGGCATGAACATTTCTGGTCCCTTCATCCGTCGCCCCATCGGCACGTCGCTGCTGGCGATGGGTGTCTTCGCGGTAGGCCTGATCTGCTACCTGCTTCTGGGCGTGGCGGCGCTGCCGAACATGCAGTTCCCGGTGATCTTCGTGCAGGCCCAGCAGGCCGGCGCCAGCGCCGGCACCATGGCCTCCACCGTGGCCGCTCCGCTGGAGCGCCATCTCGGCCAGGTGCCGGGCATCGACACGCTGCGCTCGAACAGTTCGTTGGGCAGCACCCAGGTATTCATGATGTTCGAGGCCGGTCGCAACCTCGACTCGGCCGCGCGTGACGTGCAGGCGGCGATCAATGCCGCCCAATCGGACCTGCCGAGCGGACTCAATGCGCCGCCGAGCTACCAGAAAGCCAACCCGAACGACGACCCGATCATTGCCTTCGCGCTGACCTCCGACACGCAATCGGCGCGCGATCTCTACGATGTCGCCGACTCGTTGCTGGCGCAGCACCTGCGCCAGCTCGAAGGTGTTTCCGAAGTCGACATTCTCGGCGCCGCCACACCGGCCATCCGCGTCGACGTCAACCTGCGCCTGCTCAATGCGCTGGGGCTGTCGCCCGACCAGTTGCGCAACGCGCTGACTGCCGCCAATGTCACCTCGCCGGTGGGCTTCCTGAGCAACGGGCAGACCACCATGTCGGTATCCGCGAACGATTCGCTGCATCGCGCCGAGGATTTCGCCAACCTGGTGATCGCCTCGAGCAAGGGCGTGCCGGTGCGCCTGTCGGACGTGGCCAAGGTCTACGATGGCACCCAGGATGCGTACCAGAGGGCCTGGTTCCAGGGTAAGCCGGCGATCCTGATGTATGTCTACCGGCAGTCCAACGCCAACATCATTGGCACGGTGGACCGCGTCAAGGCGGCGGTACCGATGCTGCGCAACTATCTGCAGCCAGGCACCACGCTCACCCCGTACTTCGACGGCACCCCGACCATCCGCGCCTCGCTGCACGAAGTGCAGGCCACGCTGCTGATCAGCCTGGCGATGGTGATGCTGACCATGGCGGTCTTCCTGCGCCGCCTCGCGCCCACCCTGATCGCCACTGCCGCGGTGCCGCTGTCGCTGGCCGGCGCGGCGATCGTGATGTACCTGCTCGGCTTCACGCTCAACAACCTCACCTTGCTGGCGCTGGTGATCGCGATCGGCTTCGTGGTGGACGATGCGATCGTGGTGATCGAGAACATCGTGCGCCACATCGACCAGGGCATGACACGCATGGAGGCCGCGCTGGCTGGCGCGCGCGAGATCGGCTTCACCATCGTCTCCATCACCGCCTCGCTGGTGGCGGTATTCCTGCCGCTGCTGTTCATGAGCGGCATCACCGGCCTGTTCTTCAAGGAATTCACCATCACCCTGGTGGCGGCGATCATCGTATCGGCGCTGGTCTCGCTCACCCTCACCACGTCGCTGTGCGGCCAGTTCCTGAGCAGTCACCAGGAAGACAAGCCGACCACGCGCGTCGGCATCGCGCTGGAGAAATTCCAGGCTGGCATGCTGGCGGTCTATTCGCGTGCGCTGAAGTTCTCCATCAAGCACGCACTCGCCTTCGCGCTGACGCCGCTGGTGCTGATCGGGATCACCATCTTCCTGTTCGGCGTGGTCAAGACCGGCATGTTCCCGCCGCAGGACACCGGCCTCATCCGTGGCCGCGCCACCTCCGGCGCCACGGTGTCTTTCCAGGACTCGGTGGCACGCCAGCAGCGACTGATCGACATGTTGCTGAAGGACCACGACGTGGCCCGCGTAGGTTCACGCCTGGGCACCAGCCGCCAGGGTGCCTCGGGCAGCTTCGATATCGAGCTGAAGACCCATGCGGAAGGGCGCAAGGACGACACCTTTGCCGTGCTGGCCCGGCTGAGCGCGAAGGCTGCGCGCTATCCCGACCTCAATGTGCGCCTGCGGCCGATCCAGGATCTGCCCAGCTTCGGCGGCGGCGGCACCGGTCAGGGTGCGCAGTATCAGGTGTCGCTGCAGGGCGACAGCCCGGAGGAACTGCAGGAGTGGCTGCCCAAGCTGGTCGCGGCGCTGAAGAGCAATCCCAAGCTCAAGGATGTCGGCAGCGACATCGACGACGCCGGCCTGCAGCAGAACATCGTGATCGATCGCGACAAGGCCGCGCGCCTGAACGTGGGTATCGGCACCATTGACGGCGCGCTGTACAACGCCTTCGGCCAGCGCCAGATCAGTACGATCTATTCCGACCTCAACCAGTACAAGGTGGTGGTCAACGCGCTGCCGAACCAGACCGCCACGCCTGCGGCGATCAATGCGATCTACGTGGCCAGTTCCACCGGGCAGATGGTGCCGCTTACGGCGTTCGCGCGGCAGGAGCCGGGTCTGGCGCCGACCCAGATCACCCATGAAAACCAGTACACGCTGATGAGCATGAGCTTCAACCTCGCGCCGGGCGTGAGCATGGGCGAGGCCTTGCAGATCATCCAGCAGACCGGTGCGCAGATGCGCCTGCCGGGCAACATCCGCATCAACATCGGCGGCGATTTCCGCCGGTTCCAGCAGTCGCAGAGCGGCATGCTGTGGCTGCTGCTGGGCGCCGTCGTGGTGGTCTACATCGTGCTGGGCATGCTGTATGAGAGTCTGATCCACCCGGTTACCATCCTCTCGACGCTGCCGGCCGCGGGCGTTGGTGCGTTGCTGGCGTTGTGGATCACCGACACCGAGCTGTCGGTGATCGCACAGATCGCGCTGGTGCTGCTGATTGGCATTGTCAAGAAGAACGCGATCATGATGATCGACTTCGCGCTGGTCGCGCGCCGCGAGCATGGGCTCAACCCGCAGGATGCTGCGTACGAAGCCTGCATGGTGCGCTTCCGCCCGATCATGATGACCACCATGGTGGCCATCCTCGCCGCGGTGCCGATCGCGGTGGGTCTGGGCGAGGGTTCGGACCTGCGTCGTCCGCTGGGTATCGCACTCATTGGCGGCCTGCTGATCTCGCAGAGCCTGACCCTGCTCAGCACGCCCGCGCTCTATGTGATCTTCTCCTGCCTGGCCGACCGCGTTCGCGCGTGGCGCGAGCGTCGGCGCCAGCCCAAGCGGCTGGCGGCCGGCGAGGCGGTCTGAAAGCTTCACTGTAGGAGCGCACCCAGTGCGCGATCGGGGCTTGCGGAGGCGTCGCTTCGTAGGCTTTTCGCGCACTGGGTGCGCTCCTACAGAAAAGCGTAAGGTCCTGAATCTCCATACGTAAGCGCATCGTTGCCCGGCGCGCTTTCCCCGTATGGCTGAAATCGTGACAATGAGGGGCTTTCGTCCCCGGCTTCCGACCCCATGTCGACCGCTCAGGGCGAAATTTTCGTCAGTGCGGGGCGCTTCAGCGCCCGCCATCCAGGTCATGCCAGCGAGGTCATTGCAACCATGTCGAACACGCCGAAGATCATCTACACGCTTACGGACGAAGCGCCGTACCTCGCCACGCAGTCGCTGCTGCCGATCGTCAAAGCCTTCACCGCCACCGCCGGCGTCGCCGTCGAAACGCGCGACATCTCGCTGTCCGGTCGCATCATTGCCCAGTTCCCGGACATCCTCCCCGACGACAAGAAGATCGCCGACGACCTCGCCGAGCTGGGCCAGCTGGCGACCACGCCGGACGCCAACATCATCAAGCTGCCGAACATCAGCGCCTCGATGCCGCAGCTGAAGGCCGCGATCAAGGAACTGCAGTCGCAGGGCTACGCACTGCCGGACTATCCGGAAGATCCGAAGGACGTCAGCGAGTGGAACGTGAAGGCCCGCTACGACAAGGTGAAGGGCAGTGCGGTGAACCCGGTGCTGCGCGAAGGCAACTCCGATCGCCGCGCACCGCTCTCGGTGAAGAACTACGCGCGCAAGCACCCGCACAAGATGGGCGCGTGGAGCAAGGATTCGAAGTCGCACGTCGCCCACATGGACGGCGGTGACTTCTACGGCAGCGAGAAGTCCACCGTCGTTGCCAAGGCCACCAACGTCAAGATCGAGTGGTTCGGCAAGGACGGCACGAGCAAGGTGCTCAAGGAAAAGACCTCCTTGAAGGACGGCGAGATCATCGACGCCGCCGTGATGAGCCGCAAGGCGCTGGCCGCCTTCATCGATGCGCAGATCGAGGACGCCAAAAAGCAGGGCGTGCTGTTCTCGCTGCATCTGAAGGCCACCATGATGAAGGTGTCCGACCCCATCATGTTCGGCATCGTGGTCAACGAGTTCTACAAGGACGTGCTGGCAAAGCACGCCGACGCACTGAAGAGCGTGGGCTTCGAGCCGAACAACGGCATCGGCGATCTCTACGCGCGCCTCGGCTCGCTGCCGCAGGCCACGCAGGATGCGATCCTGGCCGACATCAAGGCCGAGTACACCCAGCGCCCGGCCGTGGCGATGGTGAATTCCGACAAGGGCATCACCAACCTGCACGTGCCCAGCGACGTGATCGTCGATGCGTCGATGCCGGCGATGATTCGCGACTCCGGCTGCATGTGGAACGCCGAGGGCAAGCTGCAGGACACCAAGGCCGTGATCCCCGATCGCAGCTACGCGGGCGTGTACCAGGTGGTGATCGAGGACTGCAAGGCGAACGGTGCGTTCGATCCGTCCACCATGGGCAGCGTGCCCAACGTGGGCCTGATGGCGCAGGCCGCCGAGGAATACGGCTCGCACGACAAGACCTTCCTGATCGCCGCCGACGGCACGGTGAAGGTGATCGACGAGGCCGGCAACGTGCTGCTGGAGCAGCCGGTGGAAGCCGGCGACATCTGGCGCATGTGCCAGACCAAGGACGCGCCAATCCAGGACTGGGTGAAGCTCGCCGTCACCCGTGCACGCCTCAGCAATACGCCGGCGGTGTTCTGGCTCGACACCAACCGTGCGCATGACAAGCAGGTCATCGCCAAGGTCGAGCGCTACCTCAAGGATCACGACCTCACCGGTCTGGACATCCGCATCCTCTCGCCGGTGGATGCCACGCACCACTCGCTGGAGCGTATCCGCAAGGGCCAGGACACGATCTCGGTGACCGGCAACGTGCTGCGTGACTACCTCACCGACCTGTTCCCGATCATGGAGCTGGGCACCAGCGCCAAGATGCTTTCCATCGTGCCGCTGATGGCCGGTGGTGGCCTGTTCGAGACGGGCGCGGGCGGCTCGGCACCCAAGCACGTGCAGCAGTTCCTGGAAGAGGATTGCCTGCGTTGGGATTCACTGGGTGAGTTCCTCGCGCTGGCCGCTTCGCTGGAGCACCTGGCCAACCGTTACGACAACGCTGACGCCCGCGTGCTGGCGAAGACGTTGGACCAGGCCACGGGCAAGTTCCTCGACAACAACAAGTCGCCGGCCCGCAAGGTCGGTGAGCTGGACAACCGCGGCAGCCACTTCTACCTCGCCATGTACTGGGCGCAGGCCCTGGCCGAGCAGAACGACGACGCCAAGCTCAAGGCGAAGTTCGCGTCGCTGGCCAAGGCCTTGACCGACAACGAGGCCAAGATCGTGGGCGAGTTGAACGGTGCCCAGGGCAAGGCCGTCGACATCCAGGGTTACTACCGTCCGAACCTGGAGCTGGTCAGCAAGGCCATGCGCCCGAGCAAGACCTTCAACGACGCGCTGGCGACGCTGGGCTGATTGGCCGGAAGCATCAATGCTGTTTGAAGAAGGCCGCGCAAGCGGCCTTCTTTCTTTCGGGAGGGCCTGATGTCGTTGTGGGAGCGAACCCTGTGCGCGACCGCGGTGCATCAGGGTCACTGTTTCGTGGGGTCGTCGCGCACAGGGTGCGCTCCCACAGTGAAGGCGTCACCGACGCATCCACCTGTCTCATCGCTGCGCTAGGCTCCGCCGCATGAGCGCTACGCCGAGCCCCACTCCTTCCACGCCGGGTCGAGCCAGCGAGGTCTTCCTCGCTTTCCTCTCGCTGGGCCTGTGCTCGTTCGGCGGACCTATCGCCCACTTGGGCTATTTCCGCCGCGCCTTCGTCGAGCAGCGCCGCTGGCTGGACGATGCGCACTACTCGCAGCTGCTCGCGCTTTGCCAGTTCCTGCCCGGGCCGGCAAGCAGCCAGCTCGGCTTCTCCATCGGCTTGCAGCGTGCCGGCTGGCGCGGCGGAATCGCTGCGTTTCTCGGCTTCACCCTGCCATCGGCGCTGTTGATGCTCGCCTTTGCGTGGTGGGCCCCGTACCTGCACGGCGTGTGGGGGCAGTCGCTGTTGCACGGCCTGAAACTGGTGGCCGTGGTGGTGGCGCAGGGCGTGCTCGGCATGTGGCGTTCGCTGGCGCCCGATCTGCCAAGGCGCGTGTTGGCGATCGCGACCGCCGCATTGGTGTTGTGGAAGCCGTCGACGTTGTTGCAGCTGCTCGTGATCGTGATCGCGGCACTGCTGTCGCCATGGGTGGGCCGTGGCGCATTACCTCGGCGTGATTGGGCACCTTCACCGGGATACGGGCGCGGTGCGGCGATGGTGCTGCTGGCCTGCTATGCCTCGCTGCTGGTGCTGACCTTCATGGTCGCGACCCGGCCATCCGGCCATCCGCTATGGCAGATCGGCGCGGCGTTCTATCGAGCCGGTGCCCTGGTGTTCGGTGGTGGTCACGTCGTGCTGCCGTGGTTGCGGCAGGCGCTGGTGGTGCCTGGCTGGATCGATGAGGGCAGCTTCCTCGCCGGTTACGGTGCGGCGCAGGCGATGCCGGGGCCGATGTTCTCGCTGGCGGCGTACCTGGGTGGGCGCATGTTCGGCGGGCAGGCTGGTCTGGCCGGTGCGGCGATTGCGCTGGCATCGATCTTCCTGCCGGGCTTCCTGCTTTTGAGCGGCGTGCTCCCGTTCTGGCAACGGTTGTCGGTGCGCGCGGGCGCGGTGCGCGTGGTGGCGTCCATCAATGCGGCGGTCGTCGGCCTGCTCGCAGCCGCGTTCTACAATCCGGTCTGGACCGGTACCGTGCATGCCCCCGCCGATGTGCTCATCGCCGCCTGCGGCTTCCTCATGCTGGCGGTGGCGCGGCAGCCGGCCTGGGTCGCCGTACTCTGGTGCGTGACCGGCACCATGGCCGGAACCTGGCTTGCCCACTGAACAAGGCGGCGAACTCCATGGAACCGCGTTTCCGCGCGAGCGGTCACAATGCGGCCTCTATCAAGGAACCCGATGCGATGAACCCGACCGTCGTCCGTCCGTTGCGATCCCGGCCCGTGCTGTGGGCGATGCTGGCGCTTGCCCTCGGTCTGCCGGTTCATGCGCAGAACGCACCTGCGCCGGCAACGACAGCGCCGGGACAGGTGACCAACCTCGAAGCGGTCACGGTCAGCGGCGAACAGCCGGGGCCTGGACTGTGGCGGGTGAGCAAGGGCGATCACGTGATGTGGATATTGGGTACCTTGTCGCCGTTGCCCGACCGCATGCAGTGGAAGACGGACGATGTGGAGCAGACCATCGCCAGCTCCCAGGAGGTGCTCGGGCCGCCGTCCATCGCACTGAAGCCCAAGACCAATTTCTTCGGCAAGCTGTTCCTGCTGCCGTCGTTGATCGGCGCGCGCAAGAACCCCGACGGGCAGAAACTACAGCAGGTGGTGCCGGCCCCCGATTACGCCCGCTGGCTCACGCTCAAGCAGCAATACCTCGGCAACGATCGCAGCATCGAGGACTGGCGACCGATCTTCGCGGCGGTCGAGTTGTACGACAAGGCCATCAAGCGCCACGGCATGACACCTTCCGGTGGCGTGAAGGACGCCGTGCGCGATCTCGCCAAGAAGCACAACGTGAAGTTCGTGACCGCGCGCTACACCATGCTGGTGGAGCAGCCGCGCGATGCGGTGAAGACGTTCAAGTCCTCGCCGATGGATGACCGCGAATGCTTCGGCCGCACGCTGGATACGGTGGAGCGCGACCTGGGACGCATCACCGAACGCGCCAATGCCTGGGCTACCGGCGACATCGACCTGCTGCGCAGCCTGCCGATGAATGACCAGCGCGAAGCCTGTATTGCGGCCGTGACGGAGGCGGGCTTTGCCAAGCAACTAGGCTTCAGCGACGTGAAGCAGAAGGCCGACGGCATCTGGATGGAGGCCGCCGAGCAGGCGTTGAACAGCAATGCGCAGACGTTCGCGATGCTGCCGATGGAAGAGCTGCTGTCGCCACGCGGGCTGATCGCGCGCCTGAAGGCGAAGGGTTATCAGGTCGAAGCGCCGGACGGCAGTGACGCGGAAGGTGTTGCGCCGGTGCAGCCTTGAGGGGCTGATCGCGCACTGGGTGCGCTCCTACAAAAAACCTCCCTGTAGGAGCGCACCCAGTGCGCGATCCAACCCGCCTCAACATCTCACTCAGGCACTCGCCTGATCCAGCAACGCAATCTCATCCCTGCCCAGCGTCAAGTCGACCGCCCCCAACAGCTCCTTGAGCTGCGGAATGCTCGTCGCGCTCGCAATCGGCGCCGTTACGCTCGGCCGGGCGATCAGCCACGCGAGCGCCACCTGCGCGGGTGTTGCGTTACGCGCCTTGGCCACCGTATCGAGCGCCGCCAACACGCCCAGGCCCTGCGCATTGAGGTATTTACGCACTGATCCACCTCGTGCCGCGCTCTTGGCGAGATCGTCCTCGCTGCGGTACTTGCCGCTGAGGAAACCGCTGGCCAGCGCGTAGTAGTTGATGACGCCGATGTTCTCGGCAATCGCCAGCGGCTCCAGTTCCTTTTCGTAAGCCTTGCGGCTCACCAGGTTGTATTCGGGCTGCAGCGTCTCGTAGCGCGGCAAGCCATGCTCGGCCGACACCTTCAGTGCTTCGGCAAAGCGATCGGCGACGTAATTGGAGGCACCGATTACGCGCACCTTGCCCTGTTCGATCAGCTTGCCGAACGCACCCAGCGTCTCGTGCAGCGGCACGCTCGCATCGTCCTCATGCGCCTGGTAGAGATCGATGTAGTCGGTTTGCAGGCGCTTGAGCGAACCTTCCACCGCCTGGTTGATATTCATGGGCGACAGGCCGGGGTGCTCGCCCCACTTGGCCACCTTGGTGGCGATCACCACCTTGTCGCGCTTGCCGCTTTGCTTGAGCCATTTGCCGATGATGGTTTCCGACTCGCCGCCGCGATTGCCCGGTACCCATGCCGAATAGACGTCCGCGGTATCGATGAGGTTGAAGCCGGCGTCGACAAAGGCGTCGAGCAGCTCGAACGAGCACTGCTCATCGACACTCCAGCCGAACACGTTGCCGCCGAAGGCGATCGGTGCGACGGAAAGTGACGAGCGACCGAGGGGGCGAAGATTCATGAATGTGCTCCGTATGCGGTGAATGGGCAGCGGGCTTCGTGCATACTCGAAAGCTCGAGACGCCGAAGTATACGCGCCGCCCCGTGATGCCCAGGCGAGCGCGCGGCAATGCCAACAGCGGAGGAACGCGGATGAAAGGCAAGGCTATGAGTGCATTGCGGTGCGCGATCGTGATGAGTCTGTGTACATGGATGGGTGCTGCAGCCGCACAGCAGGGCAATGCAAGACCGTGGAGCGACGCCACGCTGTCGCCCGACGCGCGCGCCAAGCTGCTCGTGACGCAACTGACGCAGGACGAGAAGTTCCAGCTGATCCGCAGCTATTACGCCGGCCCGGATCGTCCATCTGACAAACCGTTCCCGAAGGGCGCCATTGCGTCGGCAGGTTACGTGCCGCCGATCGAGCGCCTGGGCATTCCGGCGCTGGAGGAGAGCGACGCGGGCCTGGGCGTGGCGAGTTCCGACCGCATGCGCCCCGGCGACAGCGCCACGCCGTTGCCGGCCGGCCCTGTGACGGCGGCGAGCTGGGACCCCAGCGTGGCCTATCGCGGCGGCGCAATGATCGGCAACGAAGCGCACAACAAGGGTTTCAACGTACTGCTGGCCGGCGGCGTCAACCTGATGCGCGATCCGCGCAACGGGCGCAACTTCGAATACGCGGGTGAAGATCCGCTGCTCGCCGGCACCATCGTGGGCGAGGCGATCCGCGGTATCGAGAGCCAGCACGTCATTTCCACCATCAAGCATTTCGCCTTGAACGACCAGGAAACCGCGCGCAACACGATCAACGTGCAGATCGGCGAAAAGGCGATGCGCGAGTCCGACCTGCTCGCGTTCGAGATTGCCATCGAGCGTGGCAAGCCCGGTTCGGTGATGTGTTCGTACAACAAGCTCAACGGCGACTGGGCCTGCGAGAACGACTACCTGATGAACCAGTTGCTCAAGCGCGACTGGAAGTACCCCGGCTTCGTGATGTCCGACTGGGGCGGCGCGCATAGCGCGGCGAAGGCGGTGAATGCCGGCCTCGACCAGGAGTCGGCGGGCGAAGTGTTCGACAAGGAAGTGTATTTCGATGCGCCGCTGCGCCAGGCCCTGGCCAAGGGCGAGGTGAAGCAGGCGCGTATCGACGACATGGTCCAGCGCATCCTGCGCAGCATGTTCGCCGCGGGTGTGTTCGAGCATCCGGCAAAGAAGGCACCGATCGACAGCAAGGCGAATCTCGCCGTGGCGCGCGAAACGCTGGAAGCGGGCGCGGTGCTGTTGCGCAACGAGAACAACCTGCTGCCGCTCGATCTCACCAAGCTGGAATCGGTGGCGGTGATCGGTGCGCACGCGGACAAGGGCGTGCTGGCAGGCGGCGGCTCCTCGCTGGTGACGGCGATGGGCGGCAATGCCGTGCCTGGCCTCGCGCCCACCACCTGGCCGGGTCCGGTGATGTATCACCCGTACCCGCCGCTGAAGGCGATCCACACGATGGCGCCGAAGGCGAACGTGCAGTACGCCGACGGCAATGACGTCGCTGCGGCTGCGGCGCTCGCTGCGAAGTCGCAGGTGGCGGTGGTGTTCGTGCAGAAGTGGGCAGCCGAATCGGTCGACGCGGCCGATCTCACGCTGCCCGACGGGCAGGACGCACTGGTGGAGGCCGTCGCCAAGGCCAATCCGCGCACCGTCGTGGTGCTGGAGAACAACGGGCCGGTGCAGTTGCCCTGGCTTGACCACGTCGGTGCCGTGCTCGAGGTCTGGTATCCCGGTGGCGATGCAGGCAACGGCATTGCGAACCTGCTGTCGGGCAAGGTGAACCCCTCGGGCCGCCTGCCGATGAGCTGGGTGCGCGATGCCTCGCAGTTGCCGCGCGCGGAAATTCCCGGAGCAACAGGCGGCACGCCGCCGGAATCGGTCGACTACAACATCGAAGGCGCGGACGTCGGCTATCGCTGGTTCCAGGCGCGCGGCATCAAGCCGCTGTTCCCCTTCGGTTACGGCCTCTCCTACACCACGTTCGAGCATGGTTCGCTGAAGGTCGCCTCACGCGACGGCCAGTTGCATGCGTCGGTGACCGTGCGCAACACGGGCTCGCGCGCCGGTGCCGATGTGGCTCAGGTGTACGTGCAGGTGCCTGGCGCGAAGGCAAGGCGCCTCGCCGGCTACGCCAAGGTGTCGCTGAAGCCGGGTGAGCAGCGTCAACTTGATATCCCGCTGGAGAAGCGACTGCTGGCCGACTTCGATCCCGCCACGCATGCCTGGGTGATCAAGGGCGGCGACTACGGCGTGGTCGAGGGACGTTCGTCCGAAGACCTGGGTACCCCGGTCAGCGTGCAGCTGCCAGCCGGACAACCCTGACCGTTGCCGGCGCCGCCGCCATGCGGTCGGCGCCGGTCGGTACCGCGGGGACATTTCTCAGGCGCATCCGCCCTGGGCCAGCGGGCCGGGCGATGCGACCTTGCCCTGTGCGCCGCTTGCCGTGGCCTTGCTCCGCTGCCGCTTGCCGCTGGGGCGCGAGGATGCTTTCGGGGTTTCGGCCAGGCGACGGGCCAGTGCCGGGTCGGTGATATGGCCGTGCATGAACAACAGATTCGTCCACAGCGAGCTCATGGCGTCCTCCCTCGTCTCGTGAGGCGCTCAAGATAGGCGCCTCCCAGCTGGCGAAAAAGCGATATATTCGCAAGCCAGCCTTGAGGAAAATTCAAATGGGCCGTGTCTCGCTGGATCTCCTCCAACAGTTTGTGCAGGTGGCCCGGCTGGGTAACCTGTCGCGCGCCGCCGAACAGGCCAACCTCACGGTGAGCGCACTCAGCCACCAGGTACGGCAGCTGGAACAGCGGCTTGAGCGCCGCCTTTTCGAGCGCGGCCCGCGCGGCGTGCAACTCACGGCCGAAGGGCGTCGGCTGATGGAAGCGGTGGGCCACCACTTCGAAGGCATTGATCGCGCGATGGCCGGTTTCCGTTGCCGGCGCGAGAACGCGCTGACGCTGAGCGCGATCCCCGGCGTGATGTCGAGCTGGCTGGTGCCGCGACTGGCGCGACTGGTCGCCGCGCATCCGGAGCTGGAACTCAACCTGCAGTCGAGCGTGGAGCTGGTGAACTTCGAGCGTGACCCGGTGGACGCGGCCATGCGCTACGGGCGCGGGCCGTGGCCTGGCCTGGTCACCGAGCGGCTGTTCGGCGAATGGATCGCACCGGTGGCGTCGCCGGCTTTGCTGGAGCGCATGGGCGATGCCGATCCCAACGACCTCGCGCAGTGGCCGTTGCTGGGCGATCCGGGTGATCGCTGGCCCGATTGGTTCGCTGCCACGGGCGGTCAGCCCCCGGGCCGCTACGTCGCGCATTTCGACAACACCGATGCGCTGCAGCGCGGTGCGCTCGAAGGCATGGGCGTGGCGCTGGGGCGCATGGTGATGGCCCGTCCGCTGGTCGAGGCCGGCCTGCTCAAGGTGCTGGGCGATCGCTACCAGCAGATTCCGGAAGCCTATTTCCTCGTCTATCCCGAACACGCGCGGGATCACGCAGGCCTGCGCATCTTCCGCGAATGGCTGCTGAGCGAGGCAGGCAAGTATTCCGAAACGATGTCGCTGGCTGCCCGCGCCACGGCCTAGCCGCACGACGCCATTTTGCTTTTTTGTAGGAGCGCACCCAGTGCGCGATCGCGGCGTCATGACATCCCTCGCCCGACGCATGTCGTGATCGGAGTCAACGCTTCGTAGGCTTTTCGCGCACTGGGTGCGCTCCTACAACGAGAAGAGCGTATTCGCGCGAGAAAGCCCGCCTCCAGCTTTCCATGCTTTGCTCGCCAGGAATGGACGAGGGACGATTGTCCATCCACCATTTGTATACGTAGTGGCCGGCAAGCTGGGGCCACTATGCTCTACACGCCATTTTGACGTTTTCTTCTAGGGGTAATCGATGAAAAGCCGTGTGATCCTGGGGCTGGCAGCGGTGCTGCTGGCATCGTGCAGCAGCGGTTCCGCCCCGGCCAGTGCGCAGGCGCAGGACCAGCCCGCCGGAGGTCTGGTACCCCCGACCACGGCCAGCGACTTCACCGCGACCCGGCTCGACCAGGTGCTGGCGGGCGACTGGCGCTCGCCGGAGCATAAGGCGCGCGATGTCTACCGCCATCCCAAGGCGACGCTGCAGTTCTTCGGTGTTCGTCCCGACCAGACCGTCGTCGAAATCACTCCGGGCGGCGGCTGGTACTCCGAGGTGCTTGCACCGTTGTTGCACGACAACGGTCATTACATCGCCGCCATCGCCAAGCCTTCGGGCGAAGGCGAGGCCAGTCGTGACAAATCGGGGCTGAAGGCCAAGTTCGCCGCCGATGCGGCGCATTACGGCAACGCGCAGATCCTGGAATTCGATCCGAAGGCGCCGGTGTTCGGCGCGCCGGGTTCGGCGGACGTGGTGCTGACCTTCCGCAACGTGCACAACTGGGTGGAGGCCGACACCGCGCCGCAGATGTTCAAGGCATTCTTCGCCGCCCTGCGCCCGGGCGGCGTGCTGGGCGTGGTCGATCATCGCGCCGCGGACAACGCCACCCTTGAGGCGGTCAAGGACAGCGGCTACCTGCCCACCAACTACGTGGTGAAGCTGGCGACCGATGCGGGCTTCAAGCTCGAGGAACAGAGCGAGATCAACGCCAACCCGAAGGACACCAAGGACTACGCCAAGGGTGTCTGGACCTTGCCGCCCACGCTGACCCTGGGTGATCAGGACAAGGCGAAGTACCTGGCCATCGGCGAATCGGACCGCATGACGCTGCGCTTCGTGAAGCCTGCCGCGCCGACCTCGCCGTAATTTCAATGCAAGACCGCGCGCCGCCTGGCGCGCGGATGGCCTACGCATGCTTATCGCGCTCAACAAACCCTTCGGCGTGCTCTGCCAGTTCCGCGACCCGGACGGGCGACCCACGCTGGCCGAATACGTCCGGTACAAGGACGTCTATGCCGCCGGCAGGCTCGATCACGACAGTGAAGGCCTGTTGCTGCTCACCGACGATGGCGCGCTTGCGCACAAGCTCACCGATCCCCGCCACAAGCAGCCCAAGACCTATCTCGTGCAGGTCGACGGCCAGATCACCGATGAAGCCGTCGCCGCGATGCGCCGTGGCGTGATGCTCAACGACGGCCCGACGCTGCCGGCCGGCGCGGAGCATGCGTCGGAACCGGCGTGGTTGTGGCCGCGCGATCCGCCCGTGCGTTTCCGCAAGCTCATCCCCACCAGCTGGGTACGCATCACCCTGCGCGAAGGCCGCAACCGGCAGGTGCGGCGCATGACGGCGGCGGTGGGTTTCCCCACGCTGCGCCTGATCCGCGAGCGGATCGGGCCGTATGCGCTGGACGGGCTGGAGCCCGGCGAGACGCGCGTGGTCGGGTGATGCCCCGTTGCCCCCTGTAGGAGCGCACCCAGTGCGCGAAAAGCCTACGAAGCGCTGAAGCCGATCACGACACACGTCGGGCGAGGGAAGTCATGGCGCCGCGGTCGCGAACTGGGTGCGCTCCTACAGAAGAAGAGGGACTCAGGCGAGGCCGAAGAACGCCGTCGCCGTCGCCGTACTGTTCGCCGCGGTCACTTCCACGGGTTCGCCGCGGTCGCGTGCGATCTCCTCGCAGATGTGCCTGAGGTACATCGGCTCATTGCGTCGGTGCGACGGCTGCGGGCGCACGGTGCGTGGCAGCAGATACGGTGCGTCGGTTTCGATCATCAAGCGATTGGCGGGAATCTCCTTCACCAGCTCGCGTAGATGCGTGCCGCGCCGCTCATCGCAGATCCAGCCGGTGATGCCGATGTGGCAATCGAGCGCCAGGTAATCGCGCATAGCCTCGCCGGTTTCGGTGAAGCAGTGCACGACGGCACCAGGAATCTTGTCGCGATAGCGGCGCAGAAGCGCAATGAAATCGTGGTGCGCATCGCGCTGGTGCAGGAACAGCGGCTTCTGCACATCCACTGCGATCTGCAACTGCCGCTCGAACACTGCTAGCTGCACATCCCGCGGCGAGTAGTTGCGGTTGTAGTCCAGCCCCGTCTCGCCCACCGCGCGCACTTCTTCGTGCGTGGCCAGCTCGCGCAACAGCGCGTCGGTGGCATCGTCGTAGTCGATCGCATGGTGCGGATGCACGCCGGCCGTCGCATAAAGCACGCCAGGATGTTTTTGCGCGAGTGCGAGCGCATGCGTGCTGCCGTCGCTCGAGGCGCCGGTGACCATCAGGCGCGCTACGCCATGCGCATGGGCACGCGCCAGCACGTCGTCGAAATCGTGGTGGAACGATTCATGGGTGAGGTTGGCGCCGATGTCGATCAGTTGCATGGGTCGGGGTAGGCCGGGCAAAGAAGGCATTTTCCCAGCCACTGGATTGGTGGCAACCCCTGAGTCAAAAATAACGCAAGATATCGCGGGGCTTGGGAAGTCCGGGAGGCCTTCGGCCGAATGTACTATCGCGCCGCAAGCGAACCGTCATGCGGTTTGCCTACCCTCGGGCGGAATTGAACGTGACGTCTTGCACACGGTCTGAAAATAGGTCATCTGGTGAGAAACCGTGCTCGCGCAGCGTGCGACGGGTGTGCTACCAATGACGCCCTCAATGCCGTTGGGGGCGGCCTTGGTGGCGGTGTACTGGATCAGAAGCGGGGTGAAGCATGTCGGCAGTCGCAAACCCGGCAGCCAATGTGGAGAGTGCGGCGATGGATGGCCGCGAGGCGGCGGTCTGTGCGCTGCTGGTTTCCCGTGGGCGGCTGAAGGATACGGATCTTGCCCGTGCGCGCCGGCTCCATGAGGAGTCGCCCGAGGGGACGCTCACCGCGCTGATGGCCCGCCTGGGCCTGGTCTCCGAGCGCGACCTCGCCGAGGCCTGGTCGGAACTGCTGCAAACGCCGCTGCTGGTCGCTCGCGAGGCGCCGGAGCTGCCGCCCAGCGAACTCGACATCTCCGTGCGCTTCCTCAAGCAGCAGCACGTGGTGCCGGTGCGCGTGGACGAAGACGACCTGGCGCTGGCGATGGCCGACCCGGCCGATCCCTATCCCTTGCAGGCGATCCAGCTCGCGGCGGGCCGACCGGTGTCGCTGCGCATCGGCCTGCGTTCGGAGATCGACGATCTGATCGAGCGCTACTACGGCACGGGTCGTTCCGCGATGGGCACCATCGTGGAGAACCTCGACGGCAGCGCCGCGGTGGAAGACGACGTGGAGCACCTGCGCGACCTTGCCTCCGAGGCGCCGGTGATCCGCCTGGTGAACCTGATCCTGCAGCGCGCGGTGGAACAGCGCGCTTCCGACGTGCACATCGAGCCGTTCGAGAACCGCCTGAAGGTGCGCTATCGCATCGACGGCGTGCTGCATGAAGTCGAAGCGCCGCCGGCCAGTTCCACCGCCGCGGTGATCTCGCGCGTCAAGATCATGGCCAAGCTCAACATCGCCGAGCGCCGCCTGCCGCAGGATGGCCGCATCCAGCTGCGCGTGCAGGGCAAGGAGCTGGACCTTCGCGTCTCCACTGTGCCCACCAGCTTCGGTGAATCGGTGGTGATGCGTATCCTCGATCGCGAATCGGTGGTGTTCGATTTCGCCTCGCTGGGTTTCACCGGCAGCTTCCAGCAGCGCTTCGTCGACGTGCTGGAGCGTCCCAACGGCATCCTGCTGGTCACCGGCCCCACCGGCTCGGGCAAGACCACCACGCTGTACACGGCACTGTCGAAGATCAACACGCCGGACGTGAAGATCATCACCGTCGAAGACCCGGTCGAATACCAGATCGAAGGCATCAACCAGATCCAGGTGAAGCCGCAGATCGGGCTGGATTTCGCCGGTGCGCTGCGTTCCATCGTGCGCCAGGATCCCGACGTGATCATGATCGGCGAAATGCGCGACCTGGAAACCTGCCGGATCGCCATCCAGTCCGCGCTCACCGGCCACCTGGTGCTGTCCACGCTGCACACCAACAGTGCGGCGGGCGGCATCACGCGCCTGCTCGACATGGGCGTGGAGGACTACCTGCTGGGTTCCACCGTCAACGGCATCCTGGCGCAACGACTGGTGCGCCGCCTCGATCCGGAAACGGCGATCCCGTATGAAGCGCTGCCCGAAGTGATCGAGCAGTTCGAGCTGCACAAGTACACCGACGAGCGCCCGATCCGCCTGTGGAAGCCGGGCAGCAGCGCCGCCAACCCCAGTGGGTACCGTGGTCGCCAGGCGATCATGGAGTTCCTGGTGATGAGCGATCCGCTGCGCCGCATGGTGATGCAGCGCGCGGATGCGGGCGAGATCGAACGCCTTGCGCGCGCCGAAGGCATGCGCACCATGTACGAGGACGGCATCGCCAAGGCCGTGGCAGGCATCACCACCATCGAGGAGGTGTTGCGTGTCTCGCAGGAAGGCTGACGCTGTAACTCCCTCTCCCCTTTGGGGAGAGGGCTGGGGTGAGGGGCGGGTGCTCGCGAGAGCGTGTAACCGTGAGAGCTCGCCCGTCGCCACGTTCCCGCAAGCCCGTCCCCCTCACCTCAGTCCTCTCCCCGAAGGGGAGAGGAAGATGAGCGCGCCATGACCCAGTTCCGCTATCGCGCGGTCACCGCCTCGGGCGAAGTGCTGCAGGGCCGGATGGAAGCGGCCAGCCTGGACGAAGTGGTCAGCCGCCTGCAGGACCAGGGTCACACGCCGCTCGACGCTCGCGCGGCCGATGCCGAGGCGGGCGGAAGTGGCCTGGCGGCGATGTTTCGCCGCGGCCCGTTCACCGGCGACCAGCTGGCGCAGTTCACGCACCAGCTCGCCACGCTGCTGGGTGCGGGGCAGCCGCTGGACCGCGCACTCGGCATCCTGATGGACCTGCCCGAGGGTGAACGGGCAAAACAGTTGATCGAACGCGTGCGCGATCGCGTGCGCGGCGGCACGCCGCTGTCGCAGGCGCTGGATGATGAGCACGGCGTGTTCCCCAAGCTCTACATCAGCCTCGTGCGCGCGGGTGAAGCCGGCGGTTCGCTGGAAGACACGCTGCGCCGCCTTGCCGACTACCTCGAACGCTCGCAGCAACTGCGCGGCAGCATCATCAACGCGCTGATCTACCCGGCGTTCCTGATGGTGGGCGTGCTGGGCTCGCTGCTGTTGCTGCTCGCCTACGTGGTGCCGCAGTTCGTGCCGATCTTCGAGGACATGCAGGTGCCGATCCCGTGGATCACGCAGGCCGTGCTCGCCGTCGGCAGCGTGCTGCAGACGTGGTGGTGGGCATTGCTGATCCTGCTCGTGCTCGGCGTGCTGATTGCCCGTGCGCGGCTGCGCGATCCGGCAACGCAGCTGGCCTGGCATGCGCGCATGCTCACCATGCGCGTAGTCGGCCCGCTCCTGCTGAAGATCCAGACGGCGCGTATCGCGCGCACGCTCGGCACCTTGCTCAAGAATGGCGTGCCCTTGCTCTCCGCGCTCGGCATCGCACGCCAGGTCACCGCCAACAAGGCGCTCGACCAGGCGCTGGAGCAGGCTTCCGAACAGGTGAAGGGCGGTACCGGGCTCAGCCTGGCGCTGGCGCAGTCGCAACGATTCCCGCGCCTGGCACTGCAGATGGTGCAGGTGGGCGAGGAGGCGGGACAACTCGACACCATGTTGCTCAAGGTGGCCGACACCTTCGAACTGGAAAGCCGCCGCGCGATCGATCGCCTGCTCGCCGCGCTGGTGCCCGCGCTGACCATCGTGATGACCGTGCTGGTGGCGATCATCATGGCCGCGATCCTGCTGCCGCTGCTCAGCCTGACCAGCAACATCCAGTAACACCCCTACATCGAACGACCAAGAGGTACGCCATGCGAAAACGGACACTCCGCCTTCATCACGCCAACCGCGGCTTTACCCTGCTGGAAATGCTGGCGGTGATCGTGCTGATCGGCATCATCGGCGCGGTGGTGGTGACCCAGGTCGGCAAGAACGTGGACAAGGGCAAGTACGGCGCCGGCAAGGCGCAGCTCACCACGCTCAGCCAGAAGATCGAGAACTACGCACTGGACAATGGTTCGCCGCCGCAGCAGCTGCAGGACCTGATGACCAAGCCCGCCAACGCGCGCAACTGGCAAGGCCCGTACGCGAAGGAATCGGAGCTGCACGATCCGTGGGGCCATGACTTTGGCTACAAGTACCCGGGCGACCACGGCAACTTCGATCTGATCTTCTATGGCCAGGACGGCAAGCCCGGCGGCGATGGCTACAGCGCCGACGTGGGCAACTGGCAGTAAGCATGCGGGCGATGAAGCCGCGCGCGCCGTTCTGGCCTGCCCGAGGCATCCGGGCGGGAGCGCGCACGCGTGGCTTCACCTTGCTGGAAATGCTCGCCGTGATCCTGTTGATCGGCATCGCGGCGGCAGCCGTCGCGGTATCGGTGACGCAAGGCCTGGCGAGCGCACGCGTCGCCGCGGCCAGCGGTGAACTCGCGGCGGCACTGCGCGCCACGCGCACGCAGGCCATCGTGCACGGCAACGAGCACACCTTCGACGTCGACACCCGCGCCAACACCTATCGCGCCGATGACGGCAAGGTAGTACGCCTGCCTTCGGGCATGCGCATCGGCATCACCAGCGCGAAAGAAGATCAGGTCAACGCCACCACCGGGCGTATCCGCTTCTTTCCGGATGGGAGTTCCACTGGCGGACACATCACGCTGCAGCGCGAGCGGCGCCAGTGGCGGGTCAATGTTTCGTGGCTGACCGGTGCGGTCAGCGTGGCCGATGTGAGCGGGCATCGATGAAGGCTCGCGCGCGGGGTTTCAGCCTGCTGGAAGTGATCGCGGCAACCTTGTTGCTGGCGATTGCCTTCACTGCGCTGTTGAAGGTGGCGGGCGGGTCGATCGCGCTGACACGCAATGCCGACGATCACAGCCAGGCGGCACTGTGGGCGCGCAGCCTACTCGATACCGTGGACATCACCACGCCGTTGCGCGCTGGCTCCAGCGAGGGACGCTTCGACGATCACTATCGATGGCGCCTGGTGGTAACGCCATGGAATCCGCCGCCAACGCCCGGACAGGCACCCGCGCAAGGACCGGTGCCGGGGCAGGCGCCGGAAACGGGCGCGCCGCCGATGCGCATGATGAAGCTCGACCTGGACGTGTTCTGGGGTGCCCGCGTGCACGAACGCTCCGCGCACTTCAGCACGCTGCGGCTGCTGGGCCCACCGGCGACGGGAACCCCATGACGAGTCGTCGCGTCCACGGTATCCGTCCACGACCCGCCGCGGCGGTCGACGGCTTCACCTTGCTCGAGGTGCTCGGCGCACTCGCCTTGTTCGCGTTGCTGTTGTTGGGCGTGTATTCGGGCGTGCGCACCGCGACGCATGCCGTGCGTTCCGGCGAAACGTCGATCGAGCGCCTCGACCAGGTGCGCTCCGCGCAGCAGTTCCTGCGACGCGAACTGGCGCAGGCGCGTGCGGTAGCGATCTCGCATACGGACAAGGGCGACCCGCAATTTTTCAGCGGCGACGCGCACGAATTGCGCTTCGTGGCACCACTGCCCGGTTATCTCGGCAAGCTCGGTCCCCAGCTGCAGCAGTTCAAGCTGGTATCGAACGGCAAGGGCGGTTCGCGACTGGAGGCGAGCTTTGCCTTGATGCCGCCCGATGGCAGCGCACCGCGTCCGCTGGGTGAACCCGAAGTGCTGGTGGACAACATCCGCAGCGGAAGCTTCAGCTATCGCGCGCCCGATACGCAGCAAGCGCAGGGTACCTGGCAGGATCACTGGGACGGTACCCGCGCGATGCCACGCATCGTCCGCATCGCGCTGGTGCTCGATGGCACGACCAACTGGCCTCAACTCGATGCGCCGCTGCGCGTGGATGCGGCCGCAATGCAGGGCCAGACCGACCTGCTGCAGGGCCTGCAACGCCGGACGGTCCCATGAGCGGGGCCGCAAAGCACGGACAACGTGGCGTCGCCCTGCTGGTGGTGCTGTGGGCGTGCACGCTGCTGGCGATCATGGTGGGCGGCTACGCCATGCTGGCGCGTACCGAAGGCCTGCAGGCCCGCTACCAGTTTGCACAGACCCAGGCGCATTACGCGGCCGAGGCGGGTCTCATGCGTGCCATCTATGCCTTGCAGGATCCGCAGCTGCAACAGCGATGGATGCCCGACGGACGCATCTATCCGCTCGACTTCGACGGTGCCAAGGTCAACATCAGCATCATCAGCGAGAACGGCAAGGTCGATCTCAATGCGGCTTCGCCAGACGTGCTGCAGAACCTGTTCAAGGCGGCCGGCATGTCCGACGGCGACGCCCAGTCGCTGGCGCGCAACGTGGTCGACTGGCGCACCTTCAGCGCGACGATGCCGAGCAACGTGCCCAACGCCGGTTATGCGCAGGCCGGACGTGACTACAGTCCCCGGCACGGCCCGTTCGCCACCGTGGAGGAGCTGCAGATGGTGCTGGGCATGCAGCCGGCGCTGTACCGCACGCTGGCGTCGCAGGTCACGCTATGGTCGGGCAGGCAGAGCCCCGACCCATCCATTGCACCACCGCTCGCCTTGGCCGCCGTACCCGGCATGACGCCGCAACAGGCCCAGGCCCTGGTAGCCGCCCGTTCGGCGGGTCCGCCGCAGGTCGCGCTGGCTGCCATGCAGGGAGTAACGCATAGTATTCGCGCAGAGGCCACGCTGGCCGACGGTACGCGCGCGATACTGCGCGCCACAGTGCGACTGCAGGGCATGCGCCCTGGCGCATTACCTTACGTCGTGTTGCGTTGGCAGGAGGGAGACGGGGAATGAATTCGGCCGCGCAGCCGTTGCAATTGCAGCTCGACCGGGTGCGCCGTGCATGGCGCGCCTCGCCCGTGCCGCGCTTTCTGGCGTGGTGGAACGGCGAGCTCGTCGCCCTTTTGCCGGCCCGCTGGCGCACGCGTTTCGGCGGCGGCCTGGCCTGGCACCTGCTCCAGCGGGACGGAGAGGAATGGACGTTGCGCCGTGCGGGCGAGCTGTACCCGCTGTCGCGCTGGAGCAGCCAGCTCGACCCGGGCAGCCAGCAGGTGGCCATGGGCGACGCGTTGCGCGGCGTCGATCGTGAAGACTTGCGTATTGCGCTGTGCCTCGATGCGGTCGAGGTGTTGCGTCCGCGCCTGAACCTGCCGCTGGCGGCGCATGACAACCTGCAGCAGATCGGTGCCTTCGAGATGGATCGGCAGACCCCGTTCCGTGTCGATCAGGTGCGTTATGACGTGCGCGAGCTGCGCGCATCCGCACCTGCAGGCCGATTCGCGGCCGAGCTGGTGGTAGTGCCGCGTTCGACGCTCGATCCGCTGCTCGCGCGCCTGAGCGCATCGGGCCTGCAGGTCGACGCGGTGGACGTGGCCAATGGCAATGACCGCCTCGGCGTCAACCTGTTGCCCGCCGAGCTGGTGCTGCGTCGCCAGCATCCGCGGCAACGGCTCAATCTTGCGCTGGGCGTCGCCGCGATCGTGCTGTTGCTGCTTTCCCTGTTGCAGTTCCTGCACAACCGCGAGGGCGCGCTGGAACAGATGCGCAGCGACGTCGAGGGCATGCGCACCGAGGCGCAGCAGGTCGCGACGCTGCGCCAGCAGTTGCAGGACAACGCAGGCGCCGCCGGTTTCCTGGCCCAGCGCAAGGCGCACACGGTATCCGCGCTGGCGGTGCTGCAGGACATCAGCCAACGCCTGCCCACCAATGCCTGGCTCGAGCGCCTGAGCATCGACAACAGCGGCCAGGTCGGCTTCCAGGGCCAGAGCCCTCAGGCGGCGCGGCTGGTCGATGCGCTGAAGGGCTCGCCTGTCATCACCGACGCCAATTTCCAGGGCACCATCCAGGTGGATCCCTCGACGGGCAAGGAACGCTTCTACATGGTGGCGCAACTGCGCAAGCCTGCCGAAAGCAAGCCCAAGACGGCCTCCCCGGCGGAAGGCAAGCCATGAAGATGACTGCGCTCAAGCCGCGCGAAAGCCGCATCGCGGCCGTGCTGCTTTTGCTGGCCGTGCTGGTAATCGCGTACTTCGTGCTGCTGCACTGGTGGTTCGTGGCGCCACTGCGATCCATCCATGCCGAGATGGACGACCTGCGTGACACGCATGCGCGCTTCGCTGCGGCCATTGCCGACAAGCCGCAGCTGCAACAGCGTATCGCTGCGATGGGAGCGGGGCAGGCGGCGAGCCATGCGTTTTTGCCTGAAGACGATCCCAATGCCGCCGCCGCGGGCCTCATGCAGCGCGTGGTCGACGCCGTGGCCGCCCATCCGGGCGGTGCCTGCGACGTGACCCAGAAGATGCCCGTGCCCAATCCGCCGGCGGCAGCCGATGAGCCGTACCGCAAGGTGGCGGTGAGCATCAGCCTGCGTTGCGACGTGCAGCCGCTGGCCGAGACGCTGCACGACCTGGAGCAGGGCACGCCGTACCTGTTCGTGGACGACCTCAGCATCTACCGCAACCCGGTCGCTGCGATGCAACCGGGAGGCGCGCCGCTGGAAGTGCAGTTCACCTTGTCCGGCTATGTTCGCCAGCCGCGCTCCTCGGGCGGTGACGCCAACCAGGAGGCGCCATGAACGCCGCCGCTCAGCGTCGCCTCACGCCCGTGCTCGGTGGCGTCGCCGCCGTATTCGGCGTCGTCCTGCTGTTGTTCCTGGGCGGTCTGGGCCGTGGCGTGAGCTGGGGTGCTCCACGCCCCGCGACGCCGCTGCCCGAAACGCATGACCAGGGCCTGCCGCCACCCATTCCGCTCGCGCAGTTCTCCGCCGTGTGGCAGCAGCCGCTGTTCAATCCGGATCGCAAGGCGAACCTGCGCACCGCCAGCGGCGGAGCCAGCCTCGGTGACATGCAGCTCACCGGCATCATCGTCACGCCCGGGCTGCACATGGCCTTGCTGCACGACAAGAGCGGCGACCACGAAGTGCGCGTGCGCGAAGGCGATACCCTGCCCGACGGCAGCTGGCGCCTGGTCGAGCTCAAGCCGCGCGCAGCGGTATTCGAATCGTCCAGCGGACGCACCGAACTGGAACTGCCCGCCGGTGCGCCGATCGACATGCCCAAGAACGCACCGGGGCAGCCTGCGCCTCCGCAGACCGGCACCAACGGCCAGGCGCCATCCGGCGGCATGCAGATGATGATCGCTCCGGCACAGCCGCAAGGTACGCCGCCCGGCGCCAACAGCGCCCCTGATCAGCCCAACAGCACGCAGGCGGATCGCCTTCGCGCGCTGAGGGAAGCCATTCAAAAACGTCGCGCCCAACAGCAGGCAGCGAATCCCGAGGGAGCACACTGAGCCATGACCATCCACCGCACACCGCGGGTTCACCGCATCGGTACGCTTGCCATGGCGATGTGGCTGGCCGGCTGCCAGGCCTTGCCGCCCCAGCACGATGACGGGGCGCTGCAGCGCGAGGCCATGGCCGGAACAGAGAACCCCGTGCCCAAGCCCTTGCCGCTCAATGACGGCAAGAACGCGGAAAACATCGTGGTGCCTCGCCCCGACGTCAACAGCGGGAGCGGCCAGTTCATCCGCACCACCGGCCTCGCGCAGCCGCGCAAGGCCGCCAGCGGCGATGGCGCGGTCACCTTCAACTTCGAAAACCAGCCGGTGCAGGCGGTGGTGAAGGCGATCCTCGGTGATCTGCTCAAGCAGAACTACACCATCGTGCCGGGCGTGCAGGGCAACATCTCCTTCTCGACCGCCGAGCCGGTGGACAGCAGCCAGGCCATTCCCATCCTCGAGACGCTGCTGTCCTGGACCAACAATGCGCTGGTCCTGCAGAACGGCCGCTATGTGGTGATGCCCGCCAAGGACGCCGTGCCGGGCAACCTGGTGCCCAGCCTCAATGCGGTGGCGCCGCAGGGTGGCCTGCAGGCGCGCCTTTTCTCGCTGCGCTACATCTCGGCGAACGAGATGCAGAAACTGATCAAGCCGTTTGCCCGTGCCGATTCCGTGCTGCTGGTGGATCCGTCGCGCAACCTGATCGTGCTCTCCGGCACGCCATCTGAACTCGACAACTACCAGCGCACCGTACACACCTTCGACGTGGACTGGTTGCGCGGCATGTCGGTGGGCGTGTTCAGCCTGCAGCACGCCAACGTCGCCGAACTGATGCCGCAGCTCGACCAGATCTTCGGGCCGAAGGGCGACACGCCGCTGGCCGGCATGCTGCGCTTCATCCCGATCGAGCGCACCAACGCCCTGGTGGTGATCAGCACCCAGCCCAACTACCTGCAGGAAGTGGGTGAGTGGGTCGCCAAGATCGATCGGGGTGGCGGCAACGAGCCCAACCTGTTCGTGTACGACGTGCGAAACATCAAGGCGTCGGAACTGGCGCAGTACCTCGCGCAGATCTACACCAATGGCGGCGGTGGCGGCGGCGCCAACAATGGAAAGGTCGGTCCCGGCCTCACCAGCAATACGCTGGGCGCCAGCGACAACGCCAATGGCTCGGCCAGTGGCATGGGCAGCACGGCTGGCAGCTTCGGAAGCAGCACCAGCGTCAACGGCGTGGGTGGTGGCTTCGGTACCGCGGGCGGCCTGGGTAGCACCAGCGGCACGGGCACGGGTACCGGCAGTGCCTTCGGCAACTCCGGCAGCGGCTTTGGCAGCAACAGCGGCGGCGCGGCGGGCGCGTTCGGCAATGCCAACAGCGCCAACGGCAGCAACGGCAATAGCGCGGGCGCGCAGTACACCTCCGATGACGGCAGCATCCGCATCAGTTCGGTGGACTCGAACAACCAGCTGCTGGTCCGTGCACGGCCGTCGCAGTGGGCGGAGATCGAGCAGGCGATCAAGCGCCTGGACAATGTGCCGCTGCAGGTGCAGATCGAGATGCGCATTCTCGAGGTGGATCTCACCGGGCAGTTGGAGTTCGGCGTGCAGTGGTATCTGCAGGGCCTCGCCAACAGCACGCCAAAATACGACAGCAACGGCAACATCAACGGCGCCGAATCGGTCTATCCCGGCATGCTCCATCAAGGCGCGCTGGGCGGCGGCGGCAACCAGTACGGTGGCGAACCGTTCTTCTATTCGTTCCTGAGTGGCAACAGCAAGCTACAGGTGGCGGTGCGCGCGCTGGAAACCAACGGCAACACCAAGACGCTGTCGGCGCCGTCGCTGGTGGTGCTGAACAACCAGGTGGCGCATATCCAGGTCGGCGACCAGGTGCCGATCAACCAGACCTCGATCGTGACCGGCCTTGGCGCCACCACCGCCGGCTCTACCGCGAGCAGCGTGAGCTATGTGCCGACCGGCGTGATCCTCGACGTGCAGCCGCGCGTGAATCCGGGCGGCCTGGTGTACCTCAATGTGCAGCAGCAGGTGAGCAACACCACCGGTGCGGCCAACTCGCAGGGCAACTTCACCATCCAGCAGCGCGCGGTGGGCACGCAGATCGCCGTGCAGAGCGGACAGACCGTGCTGCTCGGTGGTTTGATCCAGCAGAACGAGAACAACACCGATACCGGCGTTCCCGGCCTCAACCGCGTGCCGGTGCTCGGCCGCCTGTTCGGCACCACCAACCACAACCGCAATCGCACCGAGCTGATCGTGCTGATCACGCCGCGGGTCATCACCAGCAGCGAGGAAGCCAAGCAGGTGACGGACGAATACCAGCGCAAGTTCGAGTCGCTGGCGCCGCTGCGCGCGGCCAGCAGTCCCGCGCCGGCAGGTCAGTAACTCCCTTCCCAGGCATAGGCATCCCGGCACGCGCCGGGCTGCCCTCAGCCTTCGGTCTCGCCGTCGCACCGTTATCATGTGCGCGATGAGTGCTTCGCCTTCCTTCCCCATTACGCCGCTGCTCCCCGAGATCGGCGCTTCGCTCGCCGCGCATCCACGCCTCGTGCTGGAGGCGCCTCCGGGTGCCGGCAAGACCACGCAGATGCCGCTCGCCTTGCTGGGGCAGCCGTGGCTGGGCGATGGCAAGATTCTGGTGCTCGAGCCGCGGCGTATCGCGGCGCGCGCCGCCGCGCAATTCATGGCGCAGCAGCGGGGCGAGGAGATCGGGCAGACGGTCGGCTATCGCATCCGCTTCGAAGCGAAGGTGAGCAAGGCCACGCGCATCGAAGTGGTGACCGAAGGCATCCTCACCCGCCTCATCCAGGACGATCCCGAACTCAGCGGCATCGGTGCGATCCTGTTCGACGAATTCCACGAGCGGCATCTTGCCGGAGATCTCGGTGCTGCGCTCGCGCTCGACGTCCAGGGCACCCTGCGCCCGGACCTGCGCATCGTGGTGATGTCCGCCACGCTCGATGGCGAGCGCATCGCGCAATGGCTCGATGCGCCGCGTATCAGCAGTCCCGGCCGCAGCTTTCCCGTGCAGGTGGAATACCCACCCGCGCGCGTGCAGGAAAGCATCGAACATCACCTCGCGCGCATCGCGCGGCAGGCATTGCAGGACAACGCCGGCGATGTGCTCGCCTTCCTGCCGGGGCGTCGCGAGATCGCGCGGGCGCAGGCCGTGCTCGAATCCTCGCTCGACGACCACGTGGAAGTGGTCGCCCTGCATGGCGAGCTGTCGCTTGCCGAGCAGCAGGCCGCGTTGAGTCCGGCCGAACCGGGCATGCGGCGCGTGGTGCTCGCCACCAATGTCGCCGAGTCCAGCGTGACCTTGCCTGGCATTCGTGCGGTGGTGGACAGCGGACTCGCACGCGAGCCCCGCTTCGATCCCAATTCGGGCTTCACGCGGCTGGAAACGGTGAACATCTCGCAGGCTTCCGCCGACCAGCGCGCCGGTCGAGCCGGCCGCGTCGCCGAAGGCACCGCGTACCGGTTGTGGGCGCAAAGCAAACGGCTGGATCCATCGCGTACCGCGGAGATCGTCCAGGCCGAACTCTCCGGCCTCGCGCTTGAGCTCGCCGCCTGGGGCATCACGGCC
Organism: Dyella amyloliquefaciens; assembly: GCF_004296575.1. Classification (GTDB taxonomy): domain Bacteria; phylum Pseudomonadota; class Gammaproteobacteria; order Xanthomonadales; family Rhodanobacteraceae; genus Dyella; species Dyella amyloliquefaciens. The sequence continues at coordinate 324,808 of NZ_SAYT01000001.1, forward strand.
GGCAGTGGCAGTGATTTGCCGTGGCTGGATGCGCCTCCCGCTGGCGCGATGGCGCAGGCGCGCGATCTGCTGACGCAACTCGGCGCGCTGGCTGCCGATGGACGCATCACCGCGCTGGGGCGCGAGATGCTGGAACTGGGAGCGACGCCGCGCCTCGGCGCTGCGGCATTGCGTGCCGCAGCCGAGTTGCGCGCCCTGGTGGCCGATCTGCTTGCCCTGATGGAGGCGCGCTCGCCGCTGCGTGGCGAGCACGCGCGCAGCGATGATTTCCGCGCGCGCGTCAACGCGCTCCATGCGTGGCGTGATCGCCACACGGCCGGTGCGCGCACCGGTGCCGATGCGGGCGCGCTGGCGGCGATCGAGCAGGCCAGCAAAGGGTGGCGCCGCCGTCTCGACGTGCGCAGCGCCGCCAGCGGCGTGCCCGACAGTCACGCGGTGGGCGATCTGTTGCTGCATGCATTTCCCGATCGCGTGGCTCGCCGCGACGACAACAACCCGCTGCGCTATACGCTTGCCAACGGTCGCGGCGCGCGGTTGCACGAGAGCACGGCATTGCTGGGCGAGCCGTGGCTCGTGGCGCTGGATCTGCGCTTCGAAGCGCGCGACAGCCTGATCCTGGCTGCCGCTCCGCTCGATCTCCGCGTGCTGGAGCGCGACTATCCCGCGCAGTTCCGGCGCGAGCGGGTATTGCGCTGGAACGACGAGCGCAATGCAGTGGAAGCCTTCGAGGAGCAGCGCTACGCCGCCATCGTGCTCGAACGGCGCAGCGTCCCGGTGAAGCCGGAAGACGCCTTGCCCGCGCTGCTTGCCGCCGTGCGTGCGAAGGGCATCGATGCCCTTCCATGGAGTGAGAACGCGCGGCGCCTGCGCGCGCGCATGCAAGCGCTGCGTGCGTGGGTGCCGGAGCTTGGTTTGCCCGATGTATCCGACGCTGCGCTACTCGCAACACTCGATGAGTGGCTCGCGCCGTATCTCAATGGCAAGCGCAGCCTTGCGGCGCTTGCCGCGGATGAACTCTCGCAGGCGTTGGGCAGCCTGTTCGACTATGAGCAGCGCCGCCAACTCGATGCCCAGGTGCCGGAAAGCCTCACCGTGCCCAGCGGCATGAGCCGCCGGCTGGAATACGCGGAGGGCGAACCACCGGTGCTCGCGGTGAAGCTGCAGGAGCTGTTTGGCCTGGCCGATACGCCACGCGTCGCCCATGGCCGTATTCCCGTCACGCTGCACCTGCTGTCACCGGCAGGGCGTCCCATCCAGGTCACGCAGGACCTGAAGGGTTTCTGGGAGCGCACGTATCCCGAAGTGAAGAAGGAACTGAAGGGTCGCTACCCGCGCCATCCGTGGCCGGATGATCCCTGGACGGCGGCGCCCACCCATCGTGCCAAGCCGCGCGGTACCTGAGCGTCATCCCACGAGGGCCGCCGCGTTTCAAAGAAGAAAGCCCGGCGGATGCCGGGCTTTTCGCTCTTGTCGCGATGTATTGAGTCGATCTGCGCGATCAATCTCCATCATCGTCGCGATCACCACCATAAGGCGAGCCATAGACGACGGTGCGCGGCTCGACCGGCGCGCTTTCATAGACCACCGTCCGAGGCTGCTCGTATACCACCGTGGTCGGTTGGCGATAGACCACCGGCGGATCCTGGTAGACCACGGTCGCTTGCTGCGCGTAGTACGTCGGCGCCGTGGCGGCCTGCACCAGCCCGATCACCGCACCCGCCACGACGGCACCGGCGATCCACTTGCCACCACTCCAGTGTCCGTCGTGATGCCCGTAGTCACCGTGCCAGCCACCACGGTCGCCATGCCAGCCGCCGCGGTCGTGGTAACCGCCGTGATCCCAGCCGCGGCGGTTGCCGTCGTCGTGCCCCCAGCCATCATGGGCCGACGCGACCATGGGTGCCGCCAGCATGGCGGTGACCGCAAGACCCATCAGTACTCGACCGCCCATCACGCACTTGCTCATGACACGTACCTCCGTTGGTTCGGTGCCGATGCTCGACGTGCGGCGCTTAATGCGTACTGAAAGAAATCCGACTCGTCGTGACTCCAGTTACATCGCAGCAAGCTGTCCCATGACGGGCTAAGGCGATGCTAAGGTGAGCTGTCCGGCAAGCAGGTCATCGACCACGATCCAGGGAGGAGCAAGCATGCGGGAACACCATCGTCTTCTGGCTGCGGGCAAGGCTGTTCTGGTGTTGCTGGTATTGATGGCGGCGTTGTCCGTGCGTGACATCGGCGCTGCAGTCGGCATTCGGATTCCTGGACTGCCGTTGTCGTCCTTTGGCGGTTCGAGCATGGACAACTTGCTGGCCGTGCTGCTCGCGGTGCTGGCTGCTCTCGCACTAAGGCCCAGGGATGGTCGAATCCGTCTTGCAGGCTTGCTCGGGTTGGGCGCACCCGGCTGGCGCGCGCCATGCCTCGTGTTGCTGAGCACGGCGCCCTTCTGGATCAGCAGCGCGATCTCGGGAAGGATTTCCGCCGACCTCGACCTGCGAGCGCTGCTGTTTACCGCGTTGCTGTTTCCCCTGGCCGAAGAGCTGGTTTTCCGCGGTTTCGGTTTCATCTTTCCACGTCGTGCCTTGGGATGGTCCGTGCTGCCGGCCTGCCTGGTCCAGGCGTTCTGTTTCGGCGCGATCCACTGGCTGGGGCTGCGTGGCAGTGACGAGGCGATCACGGTGTTCTGCATGACGTTCCTCGGCGGCATCGTCTTTGCCATGCTCGATGCGCTGAATGGCTACACGTTGTGGTGCGGCCTGGCGTTCCACTGTTCGCTCAATGCCGCGTGGAGCGTGTTCGATCTCTCCGGCGCAAGCGGCGGCTGGGGCTGGATCAACAACCTGCTGCGCTTCGCATGTGCCATCGTCGCCGTGCTGGTGCTCTGGCGTACCAAGGCAAAGCGGGAGGCGGTGCAGATGGGGCGAGCCGAGGCTGCCTGACCGGATCATTGCAGCGGGCGTTGCAACCTTTCTGTCATCCGGAGCATCACAGTTGGCGCACTGGCAAGTCGTTTCAACGCGTGTAGACTCCCTTGATCACCAGCGTCACCGGCTTCGCCGCGAGCGTTTCTGGTTCGCGTGCACAGTCGACACCGAGCGTTCCCTCTCACAGCGAGGTGCTCCATGTTGCTGCGATGTGTTGCATTCCTGGCCCTGTTCGCATGGGCCATGCCGGGAGCGGCGCTGACGCCTGCCTCCACGACTGAAGGCACTGCCGTCAAAGCGGATACGCCGAAAACCACGTCTGCCGGCACGCAGTTCGTCGTGCCTTCCGAGTGGACGATGCATGCCAGCGGCAACAAGGTCATCCTCGAGCCACCGGAATCAGGCTCGCGGGCGGTGCTGGTGGACGTGCAGGCCCCCGATGCGGATGCGGCCATCGCCCAGGCGTGGAAAGCCTATGCGCCTGCAAAGTCGTGGCCACTCGAGGTGGCCACCGATAGCGCGCCGCGCGACAACTGGGATCAGGTGCGCGTCTACAGCTATGAGACCTCGGCGAACGACAAGCGCTTCGTCACGGCCATCGCTTTCCGGCACGACAAGCAGTTCACCGTGCTGATCTACGACATGGCCATTGCCGTGGGCGAAAAGCGCGGCTCGCAGCTACGCGCCATTTCGGACCGCCTGCTGCCCAAGGGCTACAAGCGCGAGAGCTTCGCAGGCAGGAAGGCCCATCCACTCGATGCCGAGCGCATCGAGACCCTGAAGACCTTCGTCGACAACGCACGCAAGGCCTATGACGTGCCTGGCGTGGCCCTCGGCCTGATCGATCACGGCAAGGTGGTGTTCTCCGGCGGGTTGGGTGTGCGCGAGATCGGCAGACCCGAGCCGATCGACAGCGACACGCTGTTCATGATCGCCTCCAACACCAAGGCGCTGACCACGCTGATGCTCGCGCGGCTGGTGGACCAGAAGAAGTTCGACTGGGACACGCCGGTGGTGCAGGTGATGCCCTCCTTCAAGCTGGGCGATGCCGAGACGACCAGGCAGGTGCTGATCCGCCATCTGATCTGCGCATGCACCGGCATGCCCCGGCAGGACATGGAGTGGGTGCTCAATAGCCGCAACGCGTCACCGGAGACCGTGATGAAGTCGCTCGCCGGCATGCAGCCCACGAGCAAGTTCGGCCAACTGTTCCAGTACTCCAACCTGATGGCTGCGGCCGCCGGTTACATGGGCGCCCATGTGCTCTATCCCGACATGGAGCTGGGTGCGGCCTACGACCTGGCGATGCAGAAGCAGGTGTTCGATCCGCTCGACATGCGCCAGACCACCTTCGACTACGATCGCGCGCTGCTCGGCAACCACGCCACGCCACATGGCCTGGATGTGGACGGCCATACGGCGGTGGCCGGCATGGGCATCAACGACTCCATCCGTCCGGCACGGCCGGCAGGCGCAGCATGGAGCGCGGTGAGCGACATGCTGCGTTACGTGCAGATGGAACTGGCCGAAGGCCTGCTTCCCGACGGCTCGCGCTACGTATCGAAGGAAGCCTTGCTGGAACGCCGCAAGCCGAACGTCGCGCTGGGCACCACGGCGACTTACGGCATGGGCCTGATCGTCGACAACACCTGGGGCGTGCCGGTAGTACATCACGGGGGCGACCTTGCCGGCTTCCATTCCGACATGATCTGGCTGCCGCAGCAGGGCGTGGGTGCGGTTATCCTCACCAATGCGGATGCCGGCGCCAGTATCCGCGGGCCGTTCCAGCGACGCCTGCTCGAGGTGCTGTTCGATGGCAAGCCCCTGGCGCAGGGGGATATCGATGCCGGCGTGAAACGGCTCAAGGCCGAGGTGGCAGTCGAGCGCAAGCGCCTCACCGTACCGGCGGATGCCGCAACCGCATCGCAACTGGCCGCCAACTATCGCAATCCCGCCGTCGGCAGCATCCAGGTGTCGCATGACGGCAAGGCGACGATATTCAACTTCGGTGCGTGGCATAGCGAGATGGCATCGCGCAAGAACGACGATGGCTCGCTGTCCTTTGTCACCATCTCGCCCGGATCGGACGGGTTCGAGTTCGTGGTGTCGGGCACGCCGGACAACCGCAAGCTGGTCCTGCGCGATGGCCAGCATGAATACGTCTACGACGAGGTGAAGTGACCATGTTTCCGTTGGCAAGCATCGATCGCCGCACGATGGTGGGCCTGATGGCGTTGTCCCTGTTGAGCGCATGCGCGACAGCCGACACGTTCCATGCACCCGGCGTCGAGGTGGCATCCACCTCGACGCACACCTACCAGTGCGAGGGCGGCAAATCGCTTACCGTCACCTACTGGAACAGCCAGGCGGGACAGAGCTTCGCCCTGCTTCCCGTGGACGGAAAGCCGATGCTGTTCGTCGACACGATCGCCGCCTCGGGCGTGAAGTACATGGCAGGGCGCTATACGTGGTGGACCAAGGGCGAGCGCGGCGATTTGTACGACGCCATGGCCGGAGCAAATGCCGCACCTGTCACGGCAGCGTGCACGGCGAAGTAGGCAAATGCGGCGTTTGATACGTGATGCAGGTTGTCGATGCATCTTCACCATCGTGAATGATGCTGCGTCGCATGATGACGCGGCAATTTCTCTCGATCATTCTTTGCGCGCACTCAGGAACCGATGACTTCGAGCTGGCCGCTTACTGGCTGGCGTAAGATCTTGCGTTTCGTGCCCAGCTGCGCGGGGGCGCAGCTTCCAATACAAACAATATGGGGAAGGGAATGAGCTACCGTCGCTTACCGCAGGTGCGGATTTTGCGTTCCGATCTTGGCCGCCGCCGCCCGTTGTCCGTTGCCTGTGCCGCTCTGTTCGCGCTCACCACGATGAGCATGGTCCACGCCCAGGACGCGCAGAACCCGACCACCAGCAATCCGCAGGAAGCCAAACCGGCTACCAACAAGAAGCCAGCCGCGAACAACAAGCCCGCGGCCAACGATCAGCAGGCGGCGCCCGCCTCCAAGCGATCGGAAGACAATGCGCAGAACCTCGACGCGATCGTGGTCACCGGCATCGCCGGAAGCATCCAGAATTCGCTGAAGACCAAAGAGAGTTCGGACGACATCGTCGAGGCGATTTCCGCCGAGGACATCGGCAAGCTGCCGGACGCGAGCATCGCTGAAAGCCTCTCGCGCCTGCCCGGCCTGGCGACGCAGCGCGCGGATGGCCGTGCGAACCTCATCTCCATTCGCGGTTTGTCGCCTGACTTCGCGGGCACCACGTTGAATGGTCGCGAACAGGCTACCGTGGGTGAAAACCGCGGCGTGGAATACGACCAGTACCCGGCCGAGCTGATGACCGGTGCCGTGGTCTACAAGACGCCGGATGCGAGCCTGATCGGCCAGGGCCTGTCGGGCACGGTCGACCTGCACACCATCAAGCCGCTGGACCTGCCCGGTCGTGCGATGGCCGCCAACGTGCGTGGCGAGTACAACACCAACGGCAAGCTCAATCCGGGCAGTGGTGTCGGTGACATGGGGCACCGTGTCAGCTTCTCGTACATCGACCAGTTCTTTGATCACACGCTGGGTCTTGCCGTGGGCTTTGCACAGCTCGATTCGCCGATCCAGGAGAAGCAGTACCAGGCCTGGTGGTGGAGCCTCGACAACGGCCCGGGCAGCATCGAGGACGCGTGGGGCGGCCCGCATACGCCGGGCATGCCCAATGGCGTGCTCTCGCAGCAGGGCATGCAGCTGCGTGCGCAGTCCGAAAGCCAGTTGCGCAACGGCTTGATGGCCGTGCTGGAGTGGGCGCCGAACGATGCCTATCACTCCACGCTGGACATGTACTACTCCACGTTCAACCAGGAGAAGTACACCAACGGCGCGCAGTGGGCCAGCGGTCCGTATGACAACGCCGGCCCCGCCGTTTACAGCAACGTGGGCTACGTGCCGTCGCAGCCGTACCCCGTCGTCACTACCGGCACCATGAGCAACATCGTCCCGATCCTCGAGAACGACTACAACAAGGAAAAGGACAAGCTGTTCTCGGTGGGCTGGAACAACCAGTACGACTTCGGCAGCGGCTGGCAGGGCATGGCCGACCTTTCGTACTCGACGGCGAAGGTGAATCTGCACGACGCCTATCTGTTCAGCGGTCTCGCCAATGGCGCCACCACCACGGTGAATTTCGCCACGCCGCTCAACTTCGGCTTCCCGAACTTCAGGACGGATGCGAGTCTCTCCGATCCTGCCTCGGTCGTATTCACCGATCCGGACAACTACGGCTACAACGGCCGCGAGGAATACGACAAGCAGAAGGACACCATCAAGGCCATCCGCCTGCAGATATCCCACCCGGTCGGATGGATCTTCAGCACGTTCGACCTGGGCATGGACTACTCCGACCGCAAGAAGGTCAAGTCGGCGGATGTTTATTTCGCGTGGCTCAACGGCAACGGCTCGGATGCGGGTACGTACGACCACACGATGGGCGTGCCGGTAAATCCGGCGTTCCTGCAGGGTCCGACCGACCTGGGCTACGGCGGCCTCGGCGGCATCCTCAACTACAACGTGCTCGCTGCGCTGTCGAACCAGTTCTATCTTACGCAGCGCAATGGTCAGTCCGACTGGAGTCGCAACTACTCTGTCGAAGAGAAGGTGCCGGTTGGCTACGTGAAGTTCAACATCGACACCGCGCTGGGCGATGTGCCGCTGCGCGGTAACGTGGGCGTGCAGTTCGTACACACCGACCAGTCGTCCGATGCCTACCAGACCAACGGCGACACGCTGGTGGGTACGCTCACCGGCGGCACCACCTACAACAACGTACTACCCAGCCTCAACCTGATCGCTGACCTCGGTGACCGCCAGTACCTGCGTTTTGGCCTCGCCAAGACCATGGCCCGTGGTCGTATCGATGACGAAAAGGTAGCCAGTTCTGCCGGCGTGTCCGAGGTGACCTCGGGTCCTGCCGCCGGACAGGTGCTGTGGTCCGGCAGCGGCGGCAACCCGCAGCTGAAGCCCTATGTCGCCGTGGGTGTCGACCTGTCGTGGGAAAAATACTTCGGCCAGTCCAGCTACGTATCCGCTGCGGTGTTCGGCAAGAACCTGCTCAACTACATCTATAACAAGACCGTGCTCGACTTCAATTTCGAGCAGGCCGGTTATATCAACGACAATCCGACGCTCACCCCAACCAGCCCCATCGGTGCATTCACCCGACCGGAGAACGGTACCGGTGGCAAGATGCAGGGCCTGGAACTGTCCGGTGCGATTGAAGGTGGCCTGCTTGCGCACGCACTCGAGGGCTTCGGTGCACAGGCCAACTTCTCGATCACCAACAGCAGCATTCCGGTGAGTTCGATTTCCTCCGTTCCGGGCGGTCCGGCCACGCTGCCGGGTCTCTCGCGCAAGGTGGCGAACCTGGCGTTGTACTACGAGAGGAACGGCTGGTCGGCACGTATCGCCGAGCGTTACCGCTCCTCCTACACCGGCGAGGCCATCGCGCTGTTCGACCAGCTCGGCTACATCCAGATCCTTCCGGAACTGGTCACCGACTTCCAGGCTGGCTATGCGTTCGCTGACGACGGCAAGTGGAAGGGCCTGTCGGTGCTGTTCCAGGTGAGCAACCTCAACAACGAGGCAGCCAAGACGAGGCAGATCTCCGGTCTTCCCAATAACGTGGAAGTGGGCAGTCCGCTCGACTACAACACCTGGGGCCGCACGGTATTGTTCGGGGTGAACTACAAGCTCTGAGTGCAATCCGGCGATAGGGACAAGGAATGAAAAGACAGGAAGTCGTCATGGCGATGGTGCTGGCGGGCGTGGTGTCGTCCGCCAGCGCGGAAACCAGGCAGCTGGTACCGACGGTCTACGAGGCCGGGCATTTCTACGCGACGCCGACGCTGCTTACAGGCCAGCGTCTGCGCCTGGTCGTCGATACCGGCGGAGGCGGTAGCCACGGCTGGTTCCTGCTTACGCGCAAGGCCGCTGCGCGCGTGGGTCTTGATGCTGACCGTTGCCGCTTGGGTGAAAGCGAGCTTGATGTCGTCAAGTCGATGACGTTTCGCAGCGGACAGGGCCTGCCGCGCTCGGAAGCAACGCCGTGCGATTCGATGGCGCTGTTGATTCCTGGCGGTGGGGCCATCGATGGAGAGGACGGCCAGCTGGGGGCAGGCTATCTGCCGGGCCACGTATGGACCTTTGACTATCCCGCCCGGAAGCTCTGGCTGGAGCCCGTGGACTGGAAGCCGGCGCATGGCCTGCATGCGGCGAGCCTGGGCTTTCCCCGCGATGAGCAAGGTCATCTGCAGATTGGATTTGCCCGCATCGCGTTGAACATTGCCGGGGAATCAATGGATTTCCTGCTCGATACCGGGGCGACGGCGCATCCGACCGAGGCCGGCAAGGTGTCCGCCGCGTCTGTGACCGAGCGAGGTGTCGGCGTAACGTCCTACGTCACCACCAAGGTATTCGACGGCTGGCACAGCGCGCATCCTGCATGGCGTGTCATCGAGCACGGCGACAGCCTGCCTGGCACCAAGCTCGACAGCCGACTCATCGAAGTGCCCGAGGTCGAGATGGCCGGCTGGCGCGTGGGCCCGGTGTGGTTCACGGAGCGCCCGGACGCCAACTTCTCCGAGCAGCCTGGCGGCATGTCGAGCTATATGGATCAGCCGGTGGTCGGTGCAGTGGGCGGCAATGTCTTCATGCACTTCACGATGACGATCGATTATCCGGATGCCAAGGCCTGGTTTGCGTGTGGCATGGGTTGCCGGCCAGCGGGTACGGCGGCGAAGTAATCGCCCTTTCACCCCGTGCGCGGACATGGGTATGCTCGGCCAAACCTTCCGAGGAGTTGGACCGTGCGCGAGCTGTATCCCGAAATCGAGCCCTATGCCACGCATCGACTCAAGGTCGATGACCTCCACGAGCTGCACATCGAGGAATGCGGCAACCCCGACGGTCTGCCGGTGGTGTTCCTGCACGGTGGCCCGGGTGCGGGCGTGTCGCCGTACCATCGGCGGTTCTTCGACCCTGCGCGATACCGCATCGTGCTGTTCGACCAGCGGGGCGCCGGACGCTCCACGCCGCACGCCGAGCTGCGCGACAACACCACGTGGCACCTGGTGTCCGACATCGAGGCGATCCGCGAACATTTCGGCATCGAGCGCTGGGTGGTGTTCGGTGGTTCGTGGGGTTCGACGCTGGCCCTGGCGTATGCGGAGACGCATCCTGAGCGCGTGCTTGGCCTCGTGCTGCGCGGCATCTTCCTCGGGCGCGACTACGAGCTTCGCTGGTTCAACGAGCGTGACGGTGGCGCGCAGTGGATCTTTCCGGAGCGGTGGGAGCGTTACCTCGCGTACATCCCCGAGAACGAACGCGACAACATGGTCGAGGCGTACTGGCGACGGCTCGACAGCGACGACGAGGCCGTGCGCTTCGCCGCCGCGATGGCATGGGGCAACTGGGAGGGAGGCAGCACCACGCTGGTCCACGATCCCGATGAGCCGGGCAACTTCGAGAATCCGCAGGCGGCGATCAGCGTGGCGCGCGCCGAAGCGCACTATTTCCGCCATGGCATTTTCCTGGAGCCGGACCAGCTGATGCGCGACCTCAGGCGCGTCCGCCATATCCCAGCCACCATCGTGCATGGCCGCTATGACATCATCTGTCCGGTGAAGTCGGCCTGCGACCTCGCGCGTGCCTGGCCCGAAGCGCATTTCCACATCGTGCTTGCCGGGCATAGCGCCGCCGATCCGGCGATCGTCGACCAGCTGGTGAGTGCGACGGACAACCTGGCAGACAGGTATTGCTGAGCGATTATCCGCGCGCGTTTCTTCACGAAGCGCGCGCGGGCGATTCGGTAAGACAGGCGGGTCGGCTCAGGGCAATCCCTGTCGCCGCCGCATTCGCCGTTCGGACCGGAATAGCACGAGGAGGCATGGCATGACCCACCGTGATGAGGGCATCGATACCGATGCCGCTCCGAGTGGTACGGGGTGCGCCGAATGCGTGAGCGCAGACGGATGGTGGCTGCATCTGCGTCGCTGCGCCCAGTGCGGCCATATCGGTTGCTGCGACAACTCTCCGCATCAGCACGCCACCAAGCATTTCCATGCCACCGGCCACGCCGTGATCCGCAGTTTCGAGCCGGGTGAAGACTGGTTCTACGATTTCCGCTCACGCCAGTTTTTTGATGGACCGGCGCTGCGCGCACCGCTCTCCCATCCGCTGGATCAACCGGTGCCTGGGCCGAAGGGCAAGGTGCCCGAGGACTGGCAGGATCTGCTGATGTAGCAGGCGCTGCCTGCGGCTCGGGTGATGTTGGCTGGTGTGCTGTCGGGCTTAGTCGTGCTCACTCCGGCTGCGCGTGGCCTCCTGTACGCCGCGTACGGCGGCGGCAATGACCAGGCCAGTCATCAGCAGTCCCACCAGCCCGAGCAGCAGCGCATCAATGCGTCCGAACGTCGTGGTGGGCACGACATCACCGTAACCGATAGTGAGCGCCGTAATGGCGCAGAAGTAAAACGTCTCGCCGGGTGGCGAAGCGGAGCGATCCGAGGTTTCGACCGGACCGCCGAAGTAGTACATGGCCGTAGAGAGGACGATGAACAACAAGACCTGCCCCAGCATGATCGCGCGCAGGTACCACAGCGTTCGTGCGAACTCCTCGAGCACATCGGCGGCCCTCAGATGAGTTCGAGCAGCTCTCGAAATCAGTGCCATGGCGGAAGTCTCCGGGTGAGGTGTGGCCTGTGGGGACGATATGAGAACGGCGATCACGAGGGCGGCGGTGCCTGTCCCGCCGTCGTCGTGCCTTGCCGCATGCGTGGGCGCACGTCGAGCAGCTGGACCATCAGGCAGGCATAGAGGGTGACGGCCACGAAGAGCCCCATGCGCACCGCGAATGCCGTGTAGACATCCTTGCCGGCGACGCTGTCCTGCACCGACTGGCCGAGCAGGATGATGAGGGTGACCAGCGTGTTGAGCCAGAAGCTGGGCGAGTATCGCGTATGGCTCAAGCCATACAGCTTGCGCGCCACCAGCAGGCCGAACAGCAGCATCCACAGGAAAAACATCCACAGGTGCACGAACCATTTCAGCGCGAACCAGAACGCGATCGCCAGCGCACCACCGAGCAGGGTGGAGCCGAGCAGCTCGCGTGCCGCGCCACGGGCGGTGGTCGTGCAGCTCTGCCTGCCGAGGCTGACCGACTTCATGATGATCGGCATGTAGCTGGAAGGATCGGCCAGGGCGAGCAGGAACACCGGCATCACCACCAGGGTGGCGCGTAGCGCGAGGTGGGTCGCGTCGTCATTCGGCAAGCCTGGCTTGGAGGGCGGCTTCTGTGGGCTGGGCGGTTCAGGAAACAGCCAGTGACTGACACCCAAAGCCACCACGGCGAGCAGCAGACCTTTTGCCAATGCCCCCACGACCGTCATCGCCAGTTGCAGATCGGCAGTGCCTGCCGCGGAGATCATCGTCACGCCGGCGACGAGGAAGGTCGACACCAGGTTGTTGCCGCCACGCAGCCCGTAACGAAACGCCAGGAACAGGCACAGGCCGACCAGCAGTACGCCACTCATGAAGTAGTACTGCAGCAGCGGAACCAGCAGCAGTCCGCTACCCGTCGTCATGGCGACCACCATCACGAGGCCGAGCGCCGCCTTCAGGGGCATGGGGCGATTGACCGAGGCCAGCAGAAACACCGCGAACACCGGCGCCACAATGGGAATGGACAGGTCCATGCCGAAACTGATGGCGAGGCACAGTGCCGTGCCGAAGGCCAGGCGAAGTGCGCGCAAGCCCAGTCGTTCGCGTTGGATGGCTATGGCGGTCATCAGTAGAGATAGGAAAGCCAGCTCATCACGCGCAGGAACACGCGGCCCAACGGGTTGAGCGGATTGCCCTGGGTGGGAAAGGCCATCACCTCGGCCTGCCCGCCGATGCGGATGTCGCGCGCCGGTACGTTTTCTCCCGCTGCGAATTCGACGATCACCGGAAACCGCTGGGCGGGCCGCAACCAGTCACGGCTGTTCTGCACGGTGGGCAGGGTGCCCGGCGGAGAGCTCTGCCCGACGCTGACACCATAACCGATGCTGCGGATGCGCCCTTTGAACAGTTCGCCCGGGCGCGAATCCAGCGCGATGGCCACGACGGTGCCCGGTTCCAGATGTCCCAGGTTGTTCTCCGTCATGTCGGCGCTCACCCAGACATCGTGGTTCGCGATCAGCGTCATGACCGGGTTGCCCATGGCCGCGAACTGGCCGACATCGGTGCGCAGGTCCGTGATCAGACCGTCCGATTGGGCGTGCACCTTGGTGTTGGCGAGATCCAGCTCGGCCTTCTCCACCGCAGCCGCGGCGCTGCGCAACTGCGCGTTCTCCGCTTCGCCGCCGCCTTGTTGTTCCTTGGCGCGCTCGACCTCGGCACGGGCGGCACTGACCTGGCTGATCGCCTGTTCGTGCGTGGCACGCGCTACTTCCAGGCGGCGCAGCGACACGGTGCCCTGGTCTTCGCGGTAGAGGCGTTCCAGGCGGTCACTGTCCTGTTGTGCCTTCACCTCGTTGGCGATCGCGGCGCGCAACGAGGCGCTGGCCGAATCGATACCCGCCGTACTCGCGCCGAGCTGCCGGCGCGTCGTCTCGAGATTGGCCCGCGCACTCACCAGCGCGATTCGGTAGGGCTCCGCGTCTATTTCGAACAACACCTCGCCGACCTTGACCTGCTGGTTGTTGTGCACGAAGACGCGGGTTACCCGGCCTGCAGCCTCGGCCGCGACCGGAATCACGAAGGCCTGTATCCGCGCCTGTTGCGTGTACGGCGTGTAGCGGTCGGCGAGCAGGTACCAAACGAGGCTCAGGCCGATCAGTATGAGCACCCATTTCACGCCCTTGCTGGACGGCTCGGCGGCCGGCGGTGAGGCCGGTGTTGCGGCGGGAGGGGATGACGTCGTATCGCTCATCGAGTCGGGCCTGCAGGTGTACGGCTTCGGGCGGACGGAGCCTCGGGCTCATCGAACAGGTCGCCCCAATCGGTGCGTTGCTGCATCTGCTCGCGCGTCGCCGGATCGACCAGCGGCTGGTCCGTGTGCCAGCCGCCGCCGACCGCCCTGTAGAGCGCAATCAGGCTGCCGACGGCGTTGCTGCGATTGACGACGTACGCATCCTGTTCGGAGGACAGCGCACGTTGCGCATCGAGCACGCGCTGGAAGTCCGAATAGCCTTCGCGGTAGACCGTGTTGGCCAGCGTCAGCGAACGTCGCGCGGAGGTCTCCGCATCGCGCAGGATGCTGTCGCGCTGCAAGGCCGAGATCAGGCTGGTGGCGGCATCGTCGGCTTCGCGCGCTGCTTCACGGACCGTGCCCTGGTAGGTGACCACCAGCTCCTGCAGTCGCGCATCCTGCACGCGCACGTTGTTGGTGATCCTGCCGTGGTCGAAGATGTTCCAGGTGACACTCGGGCCGATGGCCAGCGCAGTCGTACTCGGCGATCCGGACAGCGAGCTGGCGCTCCAGCTCAGCGTGCCGAGCAAGCTCACGGAGGGATACAAGTCGGCTTTCGCCACGCCGATGAGTGCCGACTGCGCTGCCATCTGGTACTCGGCGGCCTGCACGTCCGGACGGCGCAGCAGCAGGTTGGCCGGTACGTCCTGCAGCACGGCACGGTCGACCAGTGGAATGAAACCTTGCTTGTCGGGCCGCTCATCCAGCTCCGGCAGCGGGCCCGGCGGTCGCCCGATCAGCACGGCGAGAGCGTGGCGAGCGAGCTGGATCTGGCTTTCGAAGTCGGGGATGCTGCTCAGCGTGCTCAGGTATTGCGTCTTGGCCTGCTGGAAATCCAGTTCGTCGCTCTCGCCGCTCTTGAACAGGCGCTCGGTGATTTCGAAGCTGCGCTTCTGCAGATCGGCATTCTCGCGCGCGATGCGCAGCCGCGCCTCGGCCGTGCGCATCGTGTAGTAGGTGTCGGCCACCTGGGCGTGCAGCAACACAATGACCGCCTCGCGATTGGCTTGCGAGGCGAAATAGGCGGCATCCGCCGATTCGATCGCGCGCTTGAAGCGCCCCCAGAAGTCCAGTTCCCATCCGATGCTGAAGCCCGCGCCGTACTGCCAGGAGCCGGGAATGCTGGGTGTGGGCTCCTTGTGATTCCGGGTCTTCACATAAGCCGCGTCGGCGCCAAGCTGCTGTACCTGTGGATAGCGGCCGCTGAGCGCGATGCCCAGCTGGGCGCGCGCTTCCAGCACCCGCAGGCCAGCCACCTTCAGGTCGGTGTTGTGCGCGTCGGCTTCACCGATCAGTCGTTCCAGGCTCGGATCGGCGAACACCTGCCACCACTGGCTGGCGTCAGGTTGCTGCTGCTGCGAGGTGGCCTGCTGGATGGCCGGGCTGCTCCAGTGCTCGGGCCATGTTTCGTGTTGCGGCTGGAAATCCGGGCCGACCGTCGTGCAACCGCCGAGGCACACCACGCCCGCCAGCAGCATTTGCTTCGGACGCATCGGGCACGACACGATCGCCGTCCGGTGCGTCAGGGTAGCTTCGGTTCGCTGGGCTGCTCGACCGCCTGCGGTTGGTCGTCGACCCAGCGCCAGAACAGCTGATATCCGACGGCCAGCACCACCGGTCCGATGAACAGGCCGATCACGCCACCGGTCACCATGCCGCCGAGCGCACCGATCAGTATCACCGGCATCGGCACGTCGACGCCGCGCCCGAGGAGGAGCGGCTTGAGCACGTTGTCCGCCAGACCGGCGACGAAGACATAAATGGCGAAAATGATCGCGCCCACGGTGAAGCCTTCCTTGGCGAACACGAAGATGATCACCGGGATGGTGATCAACGTGGCAGGCAGCTGCATGATGCCGAGCAGTAGTACGGCGAGCGCGAGCAGGCCCGCGCCCGGGATGCCCTTGATCACGAAGGCGACGCCGACCAGCAGCATCTGGATGAAGGCAATACCGACCACGCCCTGGGCCACCGCGCGGACGGTGGCGGCGCACAGTTCGGTGATCTTGGGTCCACCTTCCTGGCCGAACAGGCGCGAGGCAATCCGTACGGCACTACGACGCGATTCTTCACCGTAGGCCATGAAGATGCCCGCGATGATCAGCGCGAAGATGAAGATCATCAGGCCCGACGCGACGCCCGTGGCGACGCCGAGCAGCATGGTGCCGATGCCCTTGAGCTGCGGCGTGAACTTCTGGACCAGGCCAGTGAGATCGGTGGAAGCCTGCGACCAGAACGCATACACCTTGCCACCCACCAGTGGCCAGCTGGCGACCGACTCCGACGGTGGCGGGATGCGAAGGTCACCGCCCTTGGCGACTTCCATCGCGTGCTCCACGGAGTCCACCAGTGCGATGCCTAGAAGGTACGCGGGCACCGTGATGATGATGAGTGCGATGAGCACGATGAGCGTGGCCGTCATCCCGTCCTTGTTCCCAAGTTTGGGTCGCAGCTTCAGGTGCAGCGGATACAGCGTGATCGCCAGGATAAGCGACCACACCAGCAGGCTGCCGAAGGGATAGAAAATGCGAAAGCAGACAATCGCGAGCACCGCGATCAGGCCGGCTCGAATCAAGACGTCGAGCATGCCGCGCGACCATGCTTTCTCGGAAATAGGCGTGGACAGCATCGATGATCTCCTTGCAGATTGCAGTAGAGATTCGCGAGCGGTTGGCCAAACGTTCTGGTTTCCCCTGCCGGCCGGCGCCCCTGCCGCGGCCTGTTGATGCTCCGCCAGACTGTGTGTTTTTTCCGAGAAAGTTTGTGCGGTTTTGGGTGGCCATTTCGCAAAGACTGCACGTCGAATAGCGATCGCCATCGCACAAGTGCGTGCAGTAAGTAGAATTACTTAGCGCGACTTGTTCGCTCTTCGAAAGGATCCGCCTCAAGGGTAATTCAGCGTCACCCGCCGCCATGGGCAGAAGTTTGCGCACCGCTTTCTCTGGTTGCTGCGCGATCTGCGATCAGATGCGCTTGGCCGCTTTCCTCGCATCGACAAGCTCCCGTACGCGCAGCGCATCACTCGCGGTCACCGGGTTGTAGACGACCAGGCTGAGGCCGGTGCGTCCGTCGACAGCGAGCTGCGATTGCTCCAGCGCGATTTCACCCGGCACGGGGTGTCGAAGGTGCTTCACGTGGTCGCCGTAGTGGCGCACTTCGTGATTGCGCCAAAGTTGATCGAAGTCAGCGCTGTGCTGGCATGGCTCATCGACCAGTGCCTTCACTTCATGGCTGGCGCCCGCGCACGACGTCGGCACGGAACGCGGCGACCACCGAACTGCGTCACGCTCTCCCGTTCCTGCTGCACCTGTTTGGCGCGCGCATCGGAGAACAGCAACCTGAGGATGTTGTGCTCGTGTGGTTCGAGCACACTGAAGTGCGCGAGAACGACCGCCGCCGTGTTCCAGGCGAACACATCCCGGGTTGCGGTGCGTACCATCGCAGGGCTGTAGGGAAGGCAGTCGAGTACCCGCTGCAGGCGCGGCGCGGCGCGACCGGGTCGGCGCCACGCTAGCGGGTACCCGGTAGTCGGCCGAGCGCCGGCATGTGCACGTGCTCACGCTGGATGTCGCTGAGCATCAGTGCGCGGGCTCGCAGTGGTTCCGCGTCATGTGCGCATGCCTTGCCGCCCGGCAGGAGAAGTGCAGGTGTCGTAGCAGCGCCGGAGCGTGGGACGATGGTTGCACGGAGGCATAACAGCCCCTCGTCGGGATGCCGCCTCACTCTGCCTGCACGAAAGTCAAAGCGTTGCGATGCGTTGCAGCATGCGTCTTCGCCCCGTCATCTGCGCTTCGCGCGTTGGATGAAACCGGTTGAGCGCCAACGGTTCACGCCGTTGGCGCTCTTGCCGTTACGCCTGCCTGCGCTGGGGCAGCTTCCAGTCCGGACGGATGAAGTGGCAGGTGTAGCCGTTGGGGTAGCGCTCCAGGTAATCCTGGTGCTCGGGCTCCGCCTCCCAGAACGGGCCTGCCGCCGCGATCTCGGTCACCACCTTGCCGGGCCACAGGCCCGAGGCATCGGCGTCGGCGATGGTGTCCTCGGCCACCTGCTTCTGCACATCGTCGAGATAGAAGATGGCAGAGCGATAGCTCATGCCCAGGTCGTTGCCCTGGCGGTTCTTCGTGGTCGGATCGTGGATCTGGAAGAAGAACTCGAGGATCTGCCGATAGCTGATGCGGCTCGGGTCGAACACGATCTCGATGCCTTCGGCGTGCGTGCCGTGGTTGCGGTAGGTGGCGTTGGGCACATCGCCGCCCGTGTAGCCCACGCGCGTGGACAGCACGCCCGGGTAGCGCCGCAGCAAGTCCTGCATGCCCCAGAAGCATCCACCCGCCAGGATGGCCGTCTCGGTCTTGGTCGTCATGGATTCATCCTTTCATTGAAGGTGAGGGTGCGCCGCCGTTGCGGCATGCCATCCAAGGTGGTGGCTTGGCCCGCCTGCACAAGTGGGGCGCCTGCGCATGAATTCGCTGCAGGGCGCGGAAGGGTTACATGCGCCGAGTATCGGGCTGCCCAGGGGAACGCCACGTTACGGGCGAAGACTTCCCGGTTCAGGCCTTGCTGCGCTGGTAATAGCGCCGTGCCTTGTCGCGGCTTCCGCAATCGGCCATGTCGCACCAGCGGCGCTGCCCGTTGCGGGTCTGGTCTTCGAACAGCCAGTCGCAGGACGGGCAGTAGCGCAGGCGCTCGTGATTGCCCGCGGTAATCAGGTCGGCGGCATCGAGCAGAATGGGAAACAGCGCGTCGGCCGCGCTTTGCGGCGCGGTCCACTGCCAGGCCAGCGACTCGGGATCGATCGCGCGACTCTGGTAAGCGCGCGCGACCGCCTTGCTGAACTCGCCCACGGCAGGTGCGGGCGCCTGCTCGCCATGCGCGAGCGGTCGCAGCACGCGGGCAAGCAGCTGCCGCGTCTTGTGCAGGGCAGGCAGGTCCACGGGCTTGCCGCGCGCGAAGGGCAGGTCGATGGCGCTGAACCAGCGCTTCACGTTGTCGGGCGACGACAGCCAGTCGTGTTCGCGTTCCGTCTCAGGCCAGCTGATCGTGTTGACGAAATCCAGGCAGGGCCGGCCGCCGACCAGCTTGTAGGTGCCGGTGTAGCCATCGGGATGGAGGTCGAGTGCGTCCATGGATTCATCTTACCAGCTATTTACGTTTGACAGGTGAGCCATGCGGGGCTATAAGTCTCACCATCATGAGTGCATTAGACGGTAAGACAGGCTCGGGGTCGTTGCCGCTGGTGGAGCGGGTTCCGCCGCACGCGTTCTTCGTCGGCAGCGCGATCTTTCATTACCTGGGCCCCTCGTTTGCGGTGCTGCTGTTCGCGCGCGTGCCGGTGGCCGGTGTCGCCTGGCTGCGCATCGTGTCGGCTGCGCTGGTGTTTGCGCTGTGGCGGCGGCCGTGGCGTGCGTTCCTTGCCGCGGAACGCCCGGCGCAATGGACCATGCTGGCGCTCGGTGGCGTGTTTGCCACCATGAATTACTGCTTCTACCGCGCCATCGCCGAACTGCCCCTGGGAACGGTGGCGGCCATCGAGTTCGCCGGACCCGTGGCGCTGGCACTGGCCGGGGCGCGGTCGCGGCGTAACCTGGCCGCTTTGCTGCTCACGGTCGGCGGCGTGTACCTGCTGACGGAAGTGCGCTTCGGCGGCGCACCGCACGCCTTCCTGTGGGCGTTCGCCAACGCGGTGCTGTTCACCTTTTACATCGTGCTCGCGCACGCGGTGTCCCGAGCCGACCCGTCCACCAGTCCGATCGATCGACTGGGTGCTTCCATGATCATCGCGGGAGTGGCGATCTCCCCATTGGGTTTCAGCGCCGCCGCGCCGGCTTTGCTGGACCCGGTGGCGCTGGGGGCCGGCGTGGTAGTGGGCATCAGCTCCTCGGTCATTCCCTATGTGTTCGACCAGCTCGCCATGCGTCGATTGCCACGATCGACCTACGCCTTGTTCGTCGCCCTGCTGCCGGCCACCGCGGTCATCATCGGCGTCATCGTGCTGCGCCAGGTGCCATCAGCGCTGGAGTCGGTGGGTGTGTTGCTGGTCGCCATCGGCGTGGCGCTGCATCGGCCGCCGGCCTGATCACGGAGTTCATCATGCAATACGTCAACATGGGGCATTGCGGCCTGAAGGTTTCGCGCCTCTGCCTGGGTGCCATGAGTTACGGCAGTCCTGATGCCAAAGCCTGGATCCTCCGCGAGGAGGATGGGCGGCCGATCATTCGCCGCGCGTTGGAACTCGGGATCAACTTCTTCGATACCGCGGACATGTACTCGGGTGGCGAAAGCGAGCGCGTACTGGGTCGTGCGCTGCGCGATTTTGCGCGGCGCGAAGAAGTGGTGGTCGCCACCAAGGCGTTCTATCCGATGGGACCGGGACCCAACCAGCGCGGCCTGTCGCGCAAGCACCTGCTGTCGGCCATCGATGCCTCGTTGACGCGGCTTGGCATGGATTACGTCGACCTCTACCAGATCCATCGCTGGGACGACGAAACGCCACTGGAGGAAACGCTGGAGGCGCTCAACGACATCGTGCGAGCCGGCAAGGCGCGCTACATCGGCGCGTCCAGCATGTACGCATGGCAGTTCCAGAAGGCGCTGATGACGGCCGAGAAGCATGGCTGGGCGCGTTTCGTCACCATGCAAAACCACTACAACCTCGCCTATCGCGAAGAGGAACGCGAAATGCTTCCGCTGTGTCGCGCCGAAGGCGTGGCGGTCCTGCCCTGGAGCCCGCTGGCGAGGGGTTTCCTCACGCGGTCACGCCACAAGGCGGCGACCTTGCGCTCCGACAGCGATGCGTTCGGTCATGAGCTCTACTACACCGAGGACGACTATCGGGTGGTTGATGCGGTGACGGAGCTGGCCCAGCATCGTGGCGTATCACAGGCGCAGGTCGCGTTGTCATGGCTGTTGCACCAGCACGGCGTGACCGCGCCGATTGTGGGCGCTACGCGCATGTCGCATCTCGAGCAGGCCGTGCAGGCGCTCGACGTGATGCTTGCCGACGAGGAATGCGCGTTGCTGGAAAGCCCTTATCGCCCGCATCGCGTGCTCGGGCATGCCTAGGCGCTGGCGTTCCGTAGGGACCGTCGATCAACGACTGAGAGAGAGCCCATGACGACGCTTTCGTTGCAGGCATGGCGCAATAACTTGCGCTCCGTGCTTTTCCTTGGCGTGCTGCTGTTCGCCTGTGCCTGGACGCTGCGCTACTGGCAGGCATGGCTCTATGTGGGCATCTACGGCATGGCCGTGTGCTTCAACACCGCCTGTTTCCTCAAGCGCGATCCGTCGCTGGTGGAGCGCCGGTTGCAGGCAGGGCCGGGCGCGGAAACAACGCCCAACCAGCGCCGCATCCAGGCAGCAGCGGCGATCTGCCTACTCGGCATCTTCGTGCTGGCTGGGTTGGATCACCGATGGAGCTGGTCCAGCGTGCCGCCCTCCGTTGTGCTCGCAGGCGATGGCCTGCTGGTAGAAGGCCTGGTGCTGGTCTTCGTCACGTTCCGGCACAACAGCTATGCGGCGAGCACGGTTGAGGTAGTGCAGAAGCAGACCGTCGCGGCCGATGGGCCTTATGCATGGGTGCGCCATCCCATGTACCTGGGCAGTGGCGTGGCCTTCCTGGCGACGCCGGCGGCGCTGGGTTCGACCTGGGCGTGGCTTGCCGCGGTGCCGGCGACATTGACCCTGGCCGTTCGGCTGGTCGATGAGGAGCGCCTGCTGCTGCAGCAGCTTCCCGGCTACGCGACGTACTGCATGCAGGTTCGCTTTCGCTTGATCCCGCTCATCTGGTAGCTGCGCGTTGACATCGCGTGCACATTTGTCGCGTTCCTCAGCATCTTGCGACATGGTGTTATGACCAACCGTCATGAGGTTGCGCATGGCGTTTTGGTTACAATCCGCCCCCGGAAGCGGCCTCCGATATGGGGAGTTTGGGCCGTCTAAAAGCCGATTGAACGGATACGGGGAGAGTTTGCATGCGACACCAGCTGGCCGCCGCGGTGGCACTGGCACTTTGCGCCACCGCCGCACATGCCGATAACGGGAGCTTCAACGACTTCTTCGACCAGGGTCATATCGACGGCGAGTTGAGGCTGTACAACTTCAACCGTCTCTACGACACGCCCAATACACCCGACGCCAAGGCGCTGTCGCTCGCAGCATTGGTCAACCTGCAATCGGGAAGCGTGTGGGGCGGCTTTGGTGCGGGGCTATCGTTCGCCACAGCCAACGCGCTGGGCACGAACTCCGACGAGATCGCCAAGGTCGACACCTCGCTGATGGGCCCCAACAGCTCCATCGGCGCGTTCACCCAGGCTTACCTGCAATACAAGCACGACTGGTTCCTGGTGCGCGGCGGCTACCAGTACCTCAACACACCGTGGATGGGTAACAACGATTCGCGCGTGGTGCCTTCCTCGTACAACGCGGCGATGGTGGATATCACGCCGATCAAGGACTGGAACATCTACGCCATTCGCACCTTCGAATGGAAGAGCCGCACGTCCACCGGCATGTACTCGGACAACCTGTATTACCCGTCCCGCTATGACGGCGACTCCATGTATGGCAACAACGGTTCGCTGCCGTCGACGGCACCGCAGGCCGATGGCACGTGGGCGGCGGGTACGACCTACACGCACGACGCCATCAAGGCACAGGCGTGGTACTACAACTTCATCGACTTCGCGCGCATGGGGTATGCGGACGGCACCTATACGCTGAAGACCGATTCGCCCTTCAACCCGTTCCTCTCGCTGCAGTACCTCAACGAGACCAGCGGCAACGGCAACATCCTGGTCGATACGCACACCAAGCTGTTCGGCGAGGCGGGCACGCGTGTGCGTGCCGAGGTGTGGGGTGCGGACCTTGGCACGTCGATCTATGACGGTCGCATCGACGTGGCCTACAACAAGGTGGAAAACCAGTCCGGTGCCGTGGGCCAGGGCGCGATCATTTCGCCCTATACGACCAACTACGCCACCGACCCGCTGTTCACTACCTCCATGATCCGCGGCCTGGTGGAGCAGGGCCCGGGATCCGCGTGGAAGGCGCGTGCGCAGTACTACTTCCTCGACAAGAAGCTGCAGCTCGTGGCGGCCTATGCCAAGTACACCACCGACTTGCGTGGCAACAGCCACAACCTTTACTTCGACATCATCTACAACCTGGATGGCGTGCTGAAGGGCCTGACGTTGCGCGACCGCTGGGAGCGTTCCACCGGCGGCACCAACAACCTCAACCCGGGCAACGAGGCGTTTGTCTACAACCGCCTGATGATCACCTACAAGTTCTGATGCACGCGGAAGCGGCAGGCATTGCCCTGCCGCTTCGTTATCCGTGGTGCGTCAGCGATCGCGCCCGGCGATCTGCGAAGGACTCACGCCAAGCACCTGCCGCATGCAACGCGCCATATGGCTTGCATGCGCGAAGCCGGCTTCGATCGCCACCTCCGTGATGCTGCCGCGAGCTTCCTGCAGCAGCCATCGCGCACGTTCCACGCGACGTTCCAGCACGAACCGGTGCGCCGGCTTGCCGACGGCCTCGCGGAACAGCGGCTTGAAGTGGGACACGCTGAAGCCCGCCACGGCCGCCAGCTCGGCGAGCGTCAGGTCCTGGTCGAGATGGGCCTCGATGTATTCGATGACCTGGTTGAGCCGCCACGTGGGAAGCGCGCGGGGTACGGGCGCCTGTGGGCGACGGTGCTGTGATTGCAGGGCCAGCAGGCGCGCAGCCAGTGCGGCGGCGAGGCTGTCGGTGAACAGGCGGCCACTCGGGTACGCATCGCGATCCTCGGCCTGCATCATCCAGCCGATGTGCTCGATCTGCGGGTCGCGGATATGGATCGATGGCACCAGCGCCGCATGGTGTTCGCCCAGTCCCATGGCTTCGCCCGTGTCGCGCAACAGCGACGGCGACAACCTCAGCAGCAGGGAGCGCGCCGGATGGGACATCGTCCACAGCGTGCTGGAACCCGCCGGCACCACGCAGAACTGGCCATGCAACCGCACGCCTTGCCGTTCGACGCGGCCCGCCCGGTACGACACGGGCACGGGCTCGCCCAGGTGAAGGCAGAGCACGTGGCGGTGGTCCACCGGCGAGGGAAACATCCCGGCCGGAACGGGCGAGGTCAGGACATCGAGGAAGGGCGGCGGGGCATGGGCGCTGCCCGACGACAGCGTGTCGGGAGGCGCGGGGTAGCACGAGGGCCGGTCGTTGCTCACGGGGCCTTTGTACCGGTAGCCGGTCACCGGGTCATGTGCCGGAATTCATCCGTCTGTGCTGGCGGCCGTCCGATCGTGCGCGCCATCTGGCGACGTGGACGCGATGCTGGCCACATCACAGCCCCAT
The DNA here is from genome assembly GCF_004296575.1 of Dyella amyloliquefaciens. Classification (GTDB taxonomy): domain Bacteria; phylum Pseudomonadota; class Gammaproteobacteria; order Xanthomonadales; family Rhodanobacteraceae; genus Dyella; species Dyella amyloliquefaciens. The sequence goes on from NZ_SAYT01000001.1 coordinate 349,082, forward strand.
GGAGTATCGAGATGAAGCGTAGGCAATTCCTGCAGTGGAGCGCCGCCGGCCTGGCTGCGGGTGTACTTGGCTCACAGGTACTCCGGGCCGCCGCACTCCCCCTGCCCAAGGCGGGCGAAGCGTCGGCGTCGTCGGATGCGGCATGGTTTCGTGCCTCACGCCGTTACGCGAACCTCCCCTTCGGGCGCATCGCCTATGTCGAGCGCGGTGCCGGCGAGGCGGCGGTGTTCCTGCATGGCGCGCCGTTGAACAGTTTCCAGTGGCGCGGCGCGCTGGCCCGCCTGTCGTCGCACCGGAGATGCATTGCGCCGGACTTCATGGGGTTGGGTTATACGGAGGCGCGCGAACACCAGTCATTGGCCGCCGATGCCCAGGTCGCCATGCTGGCGGCGCTGCTGGACAGTCTTGGTGCGGGGCGTGTCGACATCGTCGCCAGCGACTCCGGCTGTGCCGTGGCGCAGCTCTTCCTCGTGCGATACCCATCGCGCGTGAACTCGATGCTGCTCACCAATGGCGATGTCGAGCCCGACAGCCCGCCAGCGGGAGCGAAACCCGCGATCGATATGGCGAAGGCCGGGACGCTGGCCGACGCCACTGCCAAGTGGCTGACCGATACCGCATTGGCGCGATCCACCTTTGGCGCGGCGGTGTACGCCCATCCGGAGAAACTCACTGCCGAGACGATCGCCTACTACGTGACGCCGATGGTCAGCTCGCCGCTTCGACGCACCCAGTACCACGACTTCCACATCGCGATGGAGCCGAATCCACTGGCGGGCATCGAGGCTTCGCTGAAGAAGAGCGACGTGCCGGTGCGCGTCGTCTGGGGTGCCAGTGACACCATCTTCAAGGCATCGGATGCCGACTACCTGACCGGTATATTTCCCAACTCCCGTGGCGTACGCCGGGTGCCGGAAGGCAAGCTGTTTTTCCAGGAAGAGTTCCCGGACGTGATCGCCGAAGAGGCGCGGAAGTTGTGGGGCCTGGCCTGACACACGTTGCGATGGTTACCGATGCCCACACGGTCCCGCGCTAGTGCGCTGGACCGCGCCGGTCAGGTCGCGATCATGCCCCAGGACTCCAGCAGGTCGTGGATGCCATTGATGGCGAACTGCACGCCGATGCAGACCAGCAGGAAGCCCATCACGCGGGCCATGGCATCCACGCCTTTTTCCCCGAGCAGCTTGAGGATCGGGCTGGCACCCCGCATGCACAGCCAGAACACCAGCGCGAACAGCAATGCGATGGTGATGACGGCAAAGTTGACGTTGTAGGTGTAGCCGCGCTCGGGAATCGTCGCGGCCGCGCTGATGATGAAGGCGATGGTGCCGGGACCCGTCGTGCACGGCATGGTCAACGGAATGAAGGCGACGTCGGGCAACTGCGTTGCCTGATCCTCGGCCGCCATTTCAGCCTGGGCTTCGTCTTCGCCCACCCGCGCGGGTGGAAACAGCATGCCGAAGCCGATATACGAAACGATCAGTCCGCCGGCGAGGCGCAGCCCGGGCAGCGAGATGCCGAACACGTTCATGACGGCCTTGCCCGCATAAAAGCAGATCAACAGAACGATCGTCACGTAGATGGTGGCGCGGAAAATCTGCCGGTTACGCTCTTCCGGCGGATAACGGCCGGTAAGCGCCAACAACACCGTGGCACTCGTGACGGGATTGGCGATGGTCGTCAGGCCAAGCAATCCCACGACGACGTCGTTCACAAAGCCGTGCATAGCCATCCAAACCAAGGCGAAGGGCGGGTCGAGGGGCGTGTTATCTGACGAAGGGGATGACTAAATCGTGATTTCATGACTCAGCTCCAAGAAAGCTTTCGACAGCGAGCGTCGCGATTGCCGTCAATCGATGACGACATCAACCAACGACGACATCGAAGTCTCTCGATTGAAACCGCGAGGACATGCGTTGCGTAAAAGTACTTAACGCAAGGGTCAATCCTTTCATCGCGTGAAAGAAGACAACGATGGCGTTGGTGGCGTGCATTGTTCTCCCTTCATCGAAATCCAGTGCAGCCGCAGCGAAAATTACGAACAACGTGCGTTTTCCCTTCACAGGTCTTTTAGGCATGTGAGCGCACGCTAGCTCGCCAAGCGAAGACGCATGTGGCGAGCGTGTTGGTGTGTTCATTCAAGGGCTGACGGTGTCGGAACCCGGCTCTTGAATGTTCCCAACGTGGTTCTCGATCGTCGATCTTGCGCCCTCGATAGGGATCGAAACCATATAAAGCCCCAGCCAAGGGGTTCCGGGAGAGTCATCGATCACCCTGGCAGATCGCCAGTAGGGGGACGGGATGGCCGCGGCAGCATTTGATCTCAGTGGGCTCAATGAATCCGCCTGGCGGAGCTTCGTTCCAGGTGCGTGGCAGGAGCGGGTCAACGTCCGCGAATTCATCCAGCGCAATTACACGCCATACGAGGGTGACGCCAGCTTCCTGAGCGGCGCGACCGACCGTACGCGGGGCATGTGGGAAACACTGCAGCCCTTGCTCGCGCAAGAGCGCGAAAAAGGCATCCTCGATGTGTCGCAGGTGCCGTCAGGCATCCTGGCGCACGATGCGGGATATATCGACAAGGACAACGAGATCATTGTCGGCCTGCAGACGGACGCGCCGCTCAAGCGAGCCATCATGCCGTTCGGTGGGTGGCGCGTGGTGGCTGCCAGTCTTGAATCCTATGGGCACACCCCGGATCCGGCGGTGGGCGAGATCTTCACCAAGTATCGAAAGACACACAACGATGGCGTCTTCGATGCCTATACATCGGACATCAGGAAGGCGCGCTCTTCCGGTGTCGTGACAGGACTTCCGGACGCTTATGGCCGGGGGCGCATCATCGGCGACTATCGCCGGGTGGCACTCTATGGTGTCGACTTCCTGATTACGGACAAGCAGCGCGAGAAGCGCGAGCTGGACGATCGCCACTCCACCGAAGAGGTGATTCGTCTGCGCGAGGAGCTGGCCGAGCAGATCCGCTCGTTGAAAGAGCTGAAGGAAATGGCCACTCGTTATGGCTATGACATTTCCGGGCCTGCCGCCAACGCAAGGGAAGCGGTCCAGTGGACCTATTTCGGCTATCTGGCGGCCATCAAGCAGCAGAATGGCGCAGCGATGTCGGCGGGTCGCCTTTCGACGTTCCTGGATATCTACTTCGAACGCGATCTTCGCGAGGGAACGCTTACCGAGTCGCAAGCGCAGGAGATCATCGACGACCTGGTGATCAAGTGGCGCATCGTGCGTTTCCTGCGAGCCCCGGAGTACAACCAGTTGTTCTCGGGCGACCCGGTGTGGGTTACCGAAGTGCTCGGCGGTAACGGCGAAGACGGCCGAACGCTGGTCACCAAGACCGCGTTCCGCATGCTCAATACGCTCTATAACCTTGGTCCGGCGCCTGAGCCCAATCTCACGGTGTTCTGGTCGCCGCGCCTGCCGGACGGCTTCAAGCGCTTTGCCATCAAGGCATCCATCGACACCAGTTCGATCCAGTACGAATCGGACGATCTGATGCGGCCCAAGTGGGGCGACGACTGCGCCATTGCCTGCTGTGTCTCCGCCATGCGCGTGGGCAAGCAGATGCAGTTCTTCGGCGCGCGCGTGAACCTGCCAAAGACCATGCTCTACGCACTCAATGGCGGCCGTGACGAGGTGACCGGTGATCAGGTCGGTCCCAATCTTGCCCCCATCACCGGGGATGTCCTCAAGTACGAAGAGGTCATGGAACGGCTGGATCCCATGATGGACTGGCTGGCCAAGACCTATGTGAATGCGCTCAACATCATTCACTACATGCACGACAAGTATGCGTACGAGTCGATCGAAATGGCGCTGCATGATCGCGACGTACTGCGCACGCTGGCGTGCGGCATTGCGGGGCTATCCCATGCCGCCGACAGCCTGTCGGCCATCAAGTACGCAAAGGTGACGGCGATAAGGGACGAGCGCGGTCTCATCACGGATTTCAAGATTGACGGCACGTTCCCGTGCTTTGGCAATAACGACGATCGCGTGGACAACATCGCGAAGATGCTTGTCTCGATGATGATGAACAAGATCCGCATGTTCCCGAGCTATCGCGGGTCAACCCATACGCAGTCCGTGCTCACCATCACGTCCAACGTCGTCTATGGCAAGGCGACGGGAAATACGCCGGATGGAAGGAAAATGGGTGAGCCATTCGCACCCGGCGCAAATCCGGCCAATGGAAAGGATACGCATGGCGCGCTGGCCGCCCTGATGTCGGTCGCCAAGATACCTTACGACGATGCCGAGGATGGCATCTCGCTGACCCTGTCCGTGGTGCCGTCGGCGCTCGGCCAGGAGGAGGACCGCATCACCCGCGGCGTCGATGCACTGGATGCGTATTTCTCCAGTGGTGGCTTCCACGTCAACATCAATGTGTTGAACCGGGAAACGCTGAAGGACGCGATGGAGCATCCGGAGAAGTACCCGCAGCTGACGGTCAGGGTGTCTGGCTACGCGGTGAATTTCGTGAGGCTCACGCGGGAGCAGCAGATGGACGTCATCAGTCGCACGTTCCATGGCTCCATGTAGGTGGAAGCCATGAGCGAGCCACGGGTCGGCAGCCGCTACGAGCTCAATGTCGACAGCGAGGGAGCGAAAGAATCGGCCGTCGCGCACGACTACTTTTCGGTGCATCCAGGCGATGTCGAGGACATTCCGGACCAGGATGACCTCGTCGGCTACGTGCATTCCTACGAGGTGGGAAGCACGGTCGATGGGCCGGGCATCCGCTTCGTGGCGTTTCTCACTGGCTGCCTGCTCAGGTGCCAGTACTGTCACAACCCCGATACCTGGCATAAGCGCAACGGCTACCCCGTGACGGTATCGCGCGCCATGAGCGAGATTTCCAAGTACGCCCATGTGCTCAAGGCATGCCGCGGCGGCATCACGCTTTCGGGAGGCGAGCCCATGGTCCAGCGCCCCTTCGTGCTGCGCATCTTCCGGCGTTGCAAGGAACTGGGACTGCATACCTGCATGGATACGGCGGGGCGACTGGGTGATCGCTTCACCGATCAGGACCTGATGGACATCGACCTGCACCTGCTCGACATCAAGTCCGGTGACCCCGACATCTATGAGAAGGTCACGCGGCAGCCGCTGCAGCCGACGCTCGATTACGCCTATCGGCTTTCGGCGCTGGGTCGGCCGATGTGGATCCGCTTCGTACTCGTGCCGGGGCTTACGGACGGATATGACAACGTCGAGAGAGTCGCGGATATTTGCGCGAGCCTGAGCTCCGTCGAGCGTGTCGAAGTGTTGCGCTTCCACCAGATGGGAAGTGACAAGTGGGAATCGCTGGGTCTTGATTACACGCTGAAAGATTGCGAGGCGCCGGACGTCGCGTTGTCGGAGCGCGTACGGGGACAGTTTCGCAGTAGGGGATTGACGGTCTACTGACGCCATAAGGAGAAGGACCGTGGATGTCATCAAGACGCTGCTCGAGCAGCAACCGATGATGGCGCTGTTCCTCACCATCGCCATCGGCTATCTCGTTGGCGAGATCAATATCAAGGGCTTCTCGCTGGGCGTGGGCGCCGTGCTCTTTGTCGCGCTCGCCATGGGCTGGTTCGCGCCGAAGGCCGTGCCTTCTCCCATGGTCGGCACGCTGGGCCTGGCACTCTTCCTGTATACGGTGGGCGTCCAGTACGGCAAGCAGTTCTTCATCGGCCTCACGAGCGCATCGGGGCGGCGAGCCAACCTGATGGCGCTGATCGGCGTGGCGCTCTCCGGTGTGGTCAGTCTGCTTTTCACCAAGTTCATCGATCTGAAACTGGGTTATTCACTCGGTTTGTTCGCCGGCTCAGGCACCAGCACGCCGACCTTGCAGGCCGCCATTGCCACCATGGGCAATGACGATCCCGCGGTGGGCTATTCGGTTTCGTACCCGTTTGGCGTTGCCGGCCCCATCCTGTTCCTGTATTTCGCGTTCATGATGCTCAAGCCCAAGGTCCAGCCGACGACGGCGGCGGGGCTCCAGTTTGTCGAGATCGCGGTGCGCAATGCGGCGGCCCTGGGCAGGACCGTCAGCGAAATCGCCAGCAAGCTTCCTGCGGATGTACAGATCGTTGCGCTGCGCACGGCGCACCGCAGTCGCCCTGCGTCACCTGAACTGGTCGTGGTGGAGAACGATGTCGTCTTCGTGGTGGGCCCGAGTCTCGAAGGTCTGCAGCAGGCCAGCAGTTACCTGGGCGAAGTGGCACCGGGCCAGATACTGGGAGACCGCAGCCATATCGACTATGTGCGCATCTTCGCGTCGCGTCCCGCCGTGGTGGGACGCACGCTCAGCGAGCTGACCCTGCCAGGGCAGGAAGCCAATATCGTTGTGCAGGTTCGACGTGGCGATGCGGATATCACCCCGCGCCCCGATCTCGTGCTCGAGTTTGGCGATCGCGTTGGCGTGCTGGCGAATCGAGCCGACTTCGGCTTGCTGCGCAAATTCTTCGGCGACTCCATCAAGGGGACGGCCGAATTCAGCTACATCTCCATCGGCATCGGCATGGCGCTTGGCTTCCTTCTCGGCGCCATCCAGTTCCCGTTGCCTGGTGTCGGCAAGCTGGCCATCGGCTTGTGCGGCGTACTAATCGTGGCGCTGGTGCTTGGCCGGTTCCGTCGCACGGTAGGCATCAACTGGACCATTCCGCTGTCGGCGAGCCTGGTGCTGCGCAACCTCGGCCTCACCCTGTTTCTCGCGCAGGTTGGCATGTCGTCCGGACCTAAATTCGCGGCCACCGTGACGGAAACTGGCCTGGAAATGCTCGGCCTGGGTGCCGTCGTGCTGATCGTGCTCGTGCTGCCCATCCTCATTCTCGGGCTCTGGGTCTACAAGATGCCGTACGACGAGGTGGCCGGCATTGTCGCCGGCGCCTGCGGCAACCCGGCCATCCTCGCTTATGCAAACAAGCTCACGCCCACCGATCGCCCGGATCTCGGCTACGCCATGATCTTTCCCGGCATGACGATCGTGAAGATTCTCTTCGTCAACATCATTCCCGCGTTCTTCTCGTGACAGCCGAGACGAGTGCGTAGTGCGTGCATGCCAGGCCGGGGCATCGTCCCGGCCTTATGCCGCCGCCAGAAGATTCCTCGTATGCCGGGCAATCATCAACTCTTCGTTGGTGGGAATGGCCCAGACCGAGACGCTGCTTGATGGTGAACTGATGCGCGGGCCGCCCGACCGGTTGGCGTCCGCATCGAGGGTAATGCCCAACCATCGTGCGTGTTCGCAGGCGCGCTGGCGAATGTCGGGGGAGTTTTCCCCGATGCCTGCGGTGAACACGAACGCATCAATGCCGCCACTGGCCGCCGCCAGGGAGCCGAGTTCGCGCCCGATGCGATAGGCGAACAGATCGATGGCGAAGGCGGCGCGCGCATCGGTACTGCCAAGCAAGCTGCGCATGTCGCTCGACAGGCCGGAGACGCCCAGCAATCCCGACTGCTTGTACACGAGGTTCTCGATCGCCTTGGCGTCCATCTTGAGCTCGTTCAGCAGATAGAGGATGACACCTGGGTCGAGATTTCCGCAACGCGTTCCCATCGGCAGTCCGTCGACCGCCGTGAAACCCATGGTGCTCGCTGCGCTGCGGCCGTTGACCATTGCGCACATGCTGCTGCCATTGCCAAGGTGCGCCACCACCGTGCGGCCTTCGGCGGCTTTCCGGTCGAAGTCGGGCAGGACGCTGGCGATGTATTCGTAGGAGAGGCCGTGGAATCCGTATCTGCGTACGCCCTGATCGGTGATGGATGCGGGGAGGGCGAACGCCTGGGCCACCTCGGCCTGCGTGCGATGAAAGGCGGTGTCGAAGCAGGCGACCTGTGGCAGATCGGGACGGATCTTCGTGACGATGTCGACCGCCTTGAGGTTGTGCGGCTGGTGCAGTGGGGCGAGTGGTGTCAGCTTCTGGAGTGCCGCCATGACACGGCTGTCGATGAGGGTCGCACGACTGAAATGCATGCCGCCGTGGACGATGCGATGGCCCACGGCTACCAGCCGGTGATCTCCGCGTTGCGACCGCAGCAGGGCCACCAGATACGCGATGGCCTCTTCATGGCCAAAGCCTGCGTCGCTCCAGGTCTTCGATTCGATCTCGGTACCTGCATCGTTCTTGGCGATCGACTTGGGCGACGTGTACAGGCCCTCGACCTGGCCGCGCAGGATCAGCGGCAGATCGGCGTGACCGCCGTCGAACGCACTGAACTTGATGCTGGACGATCCAGCATTGAGGACGAGCACGACATCGGCCATGGTGTCACCCCAGGATCTTTGCGCCTTCGCGGCGGGCGGCGGCGACCATGCTCGCGATGGCGCAGGACGCCAGCCGGCTCATGACCGAGTCGGCACGGCTGGTCAGGATGATGGGTACACGTGCACCGAGCACGATGCCCGCGGCATCGGCCCCGGCAAGAAAAGTGAGGCTCTTGGCCAGCATGTTGCCGGCTTCCAGGTCAGGCACCAGCAGGATGTTCGCGCGGCCGGCCACCGGCGAGTCGATCTTCTTGATCTTCGCCGCCTCGAGATTGATCGCGTTGTCGAGTGCGAGTGGACCATCGACCACCGCACCGGTGATCTGGTGGCGATCGACCATCTTGCACAAGGCGGCGGCCTCCACGGTGGAAGGCACTTTGGGATTCACGGTTTCCATGGCGGAGAGAATGGCCGCACGCACCTCGGGAGCCTTCAGGGCATGGGCGAGGTCGATCGCGTTCTGCAGGATGTCCACTTTTTCCTCGAGCGTCGGCGCAATGTTCACGGCCGCGTCGGTGATGATCAGGGCGTCCTCATGGCCTGGTACGTCCATCACGAAGCAATGGCTGACGCGCCGTGCTGTGCGCAGGCCGGTTTCGCGCTTTACCACGGCGCCCATCAACTCGTCGGTGTGCAGGCTTCCCTTCATCAGCGCTTCGGCCTTGCCTTCGCGCACCAGCGCAACCGCTGTCGCCGCGGAGGCCGTGCTGTGCGGCGCATCGACCAAGGGCACGCCGGTCAAGTCGACACCACTCTCGGAGGCGACGGCCTTGATGCGCTCCAGGGGGCCGACCAGGATGGGAGCGATCAAGCCGAGCTTGGCCGCTTCCATGGCTCCCGTGAGTGAGGATGCGTCGCAGGGGTGCGCCACGGCCGTTGGCGTGGGTGGCATGGCTTGGCAGCGATCAATGAGGCGCTGGTACTTCGCGTGGCTTGCATCCATGGGGATGACCTCGTGGCCTGACGCATGGTGTACAGCTGGACGATTCAAGGGGCCTGCGGCCCGGCAAGCTTCCGCCTTGTGCCGTGAAGTCCGCGCAAATCGATTTGGACTTCCGTATGGTGATTACAAATCCAGGACGACCGATCGCAGCGAGTAGTCGCCCGGGTAGGGCGCGTCCCTGAAGCCGAGCCGGGTAGCCAACGCGCGCATGCCCGTATTCGTCGATAGCACGGTGCCCTCCATGCGTCGCACATGCCGGTCGCGCGCTATGTCGATCAGGCAGCCCATAAGCTGCCGCGCCATGCCGCGGCCGCACCAGTCATCGGCTACCGTGACCGCAAATTCGCAGGTCTCGCCCGTGACGTCGGTGATGTAGCGAGCGCCGCCGACCATGGTTTCCTCCGGGCCGTCTCCACTCAGGGCGACCAGTGCCACCACGTGCCCATGAGGTCCTGGCGCCCTGGGTTGAAGGATGTCCGCGGGCACGGAGCGCACCACCGTAAAGAAGCGCGAGTAGCGGGCTTCCTTGCAGAGCCGGTCAAAGGCGTCATCCAGCATCGCCTTGTCTTCGGGTTGTATCGAACGCACGACGACGCTCCGGCCATCCCGCAAGGTCAGTGTCTGCGGAGGAGCGCGATCGTTGAGATCGTCGTGCGACATTCCCGCCTCGGTGAGTGCCTGATGAGGCCTGAGGGCATGAACTCGGTTTTCGACAGGCCGTCGTGGCGGCAGCAGCGGTCCAGAGACACCAGAGCTTGCACAATCCGGAGCCGCTGGCGCGACCGTATTTCTACTGATCGACGACGCGTAGTTTTACCCGGTGGTTGGAGCAGCCGGAAGCAACTTCCTTGAAGGCGAAAGCGGAGGACCACCGACGCATCCTTCCCGCAGCATCGCGATGCTCCGGGCTCTCCCATGCCGGACTACGAACGGCCTACTTCGCCAGCGGCATCTTCGACGCGACGTCGTCTGGATGGCGTGGGCCGGCTCAGACCATGAACCGCAAGAGCGAGCAGCACCAAGGCCGCGCCCAGTCCTGCAACGGGCTCCCAACCTCCCTGCTGCCAGGCGATCACGGCACCCGATGAGCCCATCGCGCCTCCGACAAACATGCCGCCCATGAAGATCGTATTGACCCGGCTGCGAGCTTCCGGTCGCAAGGCATAGATCACGTGCTGATTGCAGATCAGAGCCATCTGTTCGCCGAGATCGAGCAGGATGACGCCCGCAACCAATCCGGGCACGCTGGCCCACACAGCGAACACCAGCCACGACAGCAACATCACGGCGGCACCGATGCCTATGATCAGGTGGGCTCCCCTGCGATCCGCCACCTTGCCTGCCAGGGGCGCCGCCAGCACGCCAACCGCACCGATGATGCCAAAGGCACCCGCCACCTCGGCACCGAGCTTGAAGTGCGCTTCCAGCCTAAGGGCCAGGATGCTCCAGAACGCGATGAACGATCCGAACAGCAATGCCTGGATGACCGTGGCCCGTAACAGCGTGGGTTCGTCCAGGATGAGGGTGCCCAGCGAGCGCATGAGCCTGCCGTAGCTTTCGGTGGTATGGGGTGCGTGCCCGGGCAGCGTTGCCCAGAGCAGGCCTGCCGTCCCGGCCGACAGCAACGCGCCACACCAGAACGTGGCGCGCCATCCGTATTGCTGCCCGATATACCCGCCCAGGGCGCGGCTGAAAAGAATGCCGCACAGCAATCCAGCCATGACCGTGCCGACGACGCTCCCGCGCTGTTTGGGATCGGCGAGTTCTGCCGCAAACGGCACGATCTGCTGTGCAACGGAAGCGGCGATGCCAACCAGCGTCGAGGCCGCGACCAGTACCAGTGCATCAGGCGACAAAGCAAGAATGACGAGCGACAGCGTCAGACAGAGCGTCTGCGCAATGATCAGCGGCCGACGCGCGATCCGGTCACCCAACGGCACGAGACAGACCAGGCCGATGGCGTATCCGAGTTGGGTTGCCGTGGGCACCCAGTCGACGATGGCGGCCTGGTGGTCAAACGCGGTCTGCAGCAATCCCAGCAGCGGCTGGTTGTAATAGATGTTTGCCACGCAGGCCCCGCAGGATGCCGCCATCACCCACGTCAGGGCCCGCCCGATCGAAGGGGACGAAGTCGATCCAGGTGAATTCACCGTGCGGAGCGGGCCCGGCGGCTCCAAGGAAGCGTTCTGTTCGCTCATGCCGCACCTCGGAAAGAGATGACTGGAAGAGGAGAGATCACCAGGCTGGCGGTTTGCCGTGGAACGCTTCCATAGCTCCATGCCACCCCGCTCGTGTAGGTTCGAGGTGGCATGGCGGCATGCGAACGGGAAGCGGCAAGGGATTCATCGCCATCCACGTTCGCGCGAAACGATCCTGGCTAGGGTTTGACGAACTTCAGCGTCATGCGGTCGGATTCGCCGATCGCCTTCATCTTCTCGTGCTCTTCTTCTGGCCCGGAAAGATCGGGCGGCAGGCGATGGACATTGATGTCCTCGGGATCGTTGGGATTGGCATTGATCTGCGAGACCCCGGCGAGGCGGAAGCCGGTCTTCAGTCCCAACCCGATCATGTAGTCCTCGGAGATGCGATGGAGTGCGCCGGCAGTGACGTGTGGGTCGCCGAATGGCTTGGCGCGATGTTCCTCGATGCCGAGCACGCCGCCGGGCTTGAGCACGGCGAAGGCGGACTTGAACACGGCGTCCAGCGTATCGGGGCTGTCAATCAGCCAGTCATGCGCATTGCGGAAGGTGAGCACCATGTCCGCTGAATCGGGTGGGCCCAGATCCACCTGTTTGGGCGGCGCGAACGGAATGATCTTGGTGATGCGGCCGTAAGTGGCCGGGTCGGCCTTCAGCTTGGCCATGAACTTGTCGCCCTTGGGCGAGGCGGCCTCCACCAGATGTCCGTGCGGTGCGAGGTAGGGCGCGAGTATCTCGGTGTACCAGCCGCCACCCGGCGACAATTCGATCACGGTCATGTCGGGCCGCAGGCCGAAGAACTCGAGTGTTTCGACCGGGTGCCGGTAGACGTTGCGTGCCTTGTTGGCATCGGAACGCCAACTGCCATTGGCGGCATCCTGCAGGGTCACTTCACCCGAAGGTGGCGTGGCAGCGTGGGCGACGGTCACGCCCAGCAACGCGATGGAAAGCAGGGCAAGCAGCTTGCAGGTGCGGTGGAACATGGTTCAACCCTCCTGGCGTGGAATCCCAAGCGTACGCCGAAACGTCCGGTTCGGCATGAAGACGCCATGCATTCATGCATCGCTGGCGGCTGGCCGGGCGCAAGGATTCATGGGTGCAACGCAGTACACGATGGCACGGCGGAGGCTGCATTCAGCGCGGCTTCTTACGGCGTGATGCCGGCAGTATCCAGTACGCACCATTCCGGCAAGGGCGGCTCGTCCGCGTGGGAAGCATCTCCGGTGATCACATCTGCCGGCGTCCGCCCGGCAAGCCACATCGCGGCGGCCTGGACATCGGCTTCGCTCATGCGATTGGCCACCACGCTCATGCAGTAGGGGCGGTCGGCGGCGCGCGAGTGGGATCGCCATTGCACCATCTGCGCGCGCAGGTATTCGTAGGAGAGACCGGTGAGGCCGGGGATCTGCGGTGCGCGCCCCGTCAGCCGGCTTCCGTGGCAGCTGGCGCAGGAAGGGACGCCACGACTCGTATCGCCCAGCAGCACCACCTGTTCGCCCCTGCGCATCACGTCATCCGTGGGAGCAGACGATGTTCTGGGGCGATAGGTCATGCTCTGGCCGGCAAAGTACTCGGCGATCTCCCTGGCGTAAGCGGGTGTCAGTGGTTGGGTGATGTATTCCATCGCGTCGTTCTTGCGCTGGCCGCTCTGGAAGTACTTCAGCTGCAGCATCAGGTAGTCGGCCGGTTGGCCCGCGAGCCGAGGGGCCGCATTGGCGTCCGGGCCGCCCAGGCCCTTGTCGCCATGACAGGACGTGCAGGCGACGACGCGTTGCTCGATGGTGTCGGGGATGGCTGCTCGCGCGATTTCCGCCAGCTGCGCGGCATGGGCGGACAGCACGCATGCGCCGTAGATGGCCGCACTCGTCATCGCACGAAACGGAAGTGCGCGAACCCACCGACGAAACGGAGATGAGTGATTCATGGCGTGCCAGGCGCTTGGGTCGCGGTGCCGGCAGTGCGCCGGCGCCGCAGGGGTCTATTGTGCTCCCCGCAGGCGCGGGAAGCTCGGAGAAAACGCAAAACGGCTGGCGATGTTGCGCCAGCCGTTCTGCGTGGGGGAGGCAGCCTCAGGCCTCGGAGCGGGCGGCCTTCGTGGCGATCGCCGGAGCCGGCGCCTTGTTGCGGGCCAGCAGTTTCCAGGCGAAGGCGGCGAGGCAAGCAATGCCCATGGAGAAGACCACGTCGCCGGGAACGCGCAGCCACACCATCGCCTGCATGAAGGCCGAGTGGACCACTTCAGGCGAACGTGCGTACCACAGGCCGTACTCGACGCTGGTCCAGGCCTGGTAGATGCCTGCCGGCACCAGCGAGATGAAGACCATCATCGCGAGGCCGATGTTGAGCAGCCAGAACATCGACTTCAGCATCGAGTCTGACCAGTTCGCACGCGGCGCCAGGCCACGCAGGCAGAACAGCATCAGGCCGATGCCGAGCATGCCGTACACACCGAACAATGCTGCGTGACCGTGTGCCGGGGTCAGGTTGAGGCCCTGCACGTAGTACAGCGAGATCGGCGGGTTGATGGCAAAGCCGAGCAGGCCCGCGCCGACGGTGTTCCAGAAGCCCACGGCGATGAAGCAGAGGATGATCCACTTGTAGTTGGCCACCCAGGGCGCGGCCTTGCTGCGCTGGTAGTTGCGGTAGCCCTCGAAGCCGATCATGGCCAGCGGCACCACTTCCAGCGCGGAGAACATCGCACCCACGGCAATGACCGAGGTCGGCGTGCCGGTGAAGTACAGGTGGTGCAGCGTGCCCAGGATGCCGCCGAACAGGAACACGATGGTCTCGAGCACGATGGCGGCGTTGGCGGTCGAGGCGCGGATCAGGCCCAGGCGGGAGAAGATCAGCGCGATGACGGCGGTGGCGAACACTTCGAAGAAGCCTTCCACCCACAGGTGGACCAGCCACCAGCGCCAGTATTCGATCATCGAATAGTGGGTGTGCTGACCCCACATGAGCGACGTGGCGTAGAACAGGCCGATGCAGGTGGCGGCGATGAACACCATCGCGATGAGCCCACGGCTTTCGGAGGGACGCATCAGTGCCGGCCACAGGGCACGGCCCATCAGCAGCAGCCAGAACATCAGGCCGACGAACAGCAGGATCTGCCAGATGCGGCCCATGCTGGTGTATTCCAGACCCTGGTTGCCGATCCAGAAGCCGTAGTCGAAGCCCAGCTTCTGCATGGTGCCGAGCCAGCCGCAGACCAGCGAGCCGACGACGACCACCACCAGCGCCACCAGCAACGCGTTGACGCCCAGCTTCTGATATTTCGGTTCCGTACCCGACAACGCAGGTCCGATGTACAGGCCGGTGGCAAGCCACGCGGTGGCGATCCACAGCACGGCCAGTTGCGTATGGATCGTGCGGCTGGCCACGAACGGCAGGACGGTCGCGAGGGGGATGCCGAAGAAGCTGTTGCCTTCGACGGAGTAGTGGGCCGTGATGACGCCCATGATCACCTGCAAGGCCATCAGCCCGATCACCACGTAGAAGTACTTCATCGTGGCGCGCATCGACGGTGTCGGGGTCAGGTTGAACAGCGGATCCGACTTGGGAGCAACCGGGTCGCCTTCCTCGTGGTTCGCAGCGTGGAACCACACCATGGCCGCGATGGCGGCGATCAGGCCGATGAAGCTGGCGATCGACCACATGCCGTTGGCGGCAGTCGGCACGTTGTCGATCAGCGGCTCATGCGGCCAGTTGCTGGTATAGGACAGGTGCGTCTCGCCGGGGCGGTCGGTAGCGGCAGCCCACGACGACCAGAAGAAGAATGCCGGCAGCGCGGTCAGGTCCTGCTTGTCCGGCAGCGAGCCCGGCATCATGGCGTACTGTTCGCGCAGCTTATCCAGCGCGGGGTCGGTGCCGAACAGTGACATGTAGTGGTCGGCGACCTGCTGGATCACTTCTGCGCGGTCGGAGTCGATGGTGAGGGTACCGGTGGCGGCGTCATACGTATTGCCGCGCATGGTGGACTTCATCAGCGCGTCAGCCGAGCCTTTGCCGGCGGCATCGAGATTCGCGTAGGGACGCCCGTAGTGCGTCTGCGCCACGAGATCGCGGTAGGCCACGGCTTCGCGGTGCAGCCAGTCGGCCGACCAGTCGGGAGCGACGTAGCTGCCATGTCCCCATACGGTGCCCAGCTGCTGGCCACCGGCTTGCAGCCATGCTTCCTGGCCGCGCTGGATCTGCTCGCCCGTGAAGATCACCCGGCCGTCGGTGGTGACCACCTGCTTCGGGATGGGCGGGGCGGCCAGATAGATCTCATGCCCCAGCCACCCTAAGACAGCGAAGGACGCGAGAAACATGATGGCGAGCCAGCGCCATAGTTTCCGTGTTGATTGCATCAGTGTGCTCCGGTAAGCGGGGCGCATGGCTCCGCATGAAAAGGCATACGCATAGGACTTGGGGCTAAACATACATCCGATATGCATGTTTAGCCTTGAGCTGCGTCAATGCGCCCGGGGCGTGGGATGGAGGCGGGGGACGCGGCGGATCAGGCGATATGAAGCAGGTTGGCCAGCGGCCTTGGCTTCACGATCAGGTCGGCGAGGGTATAGCGGTCAAGCGTCGCATACATCGCCTCCATGGCCTCGGCGAGGATGCCCTTGAGCCGGCAGGAGGGAGTGATGCGACAATTGCGATTACCGGGTTCGAAACACTCCACCAGCGGGGTGGAACACTCGCTGGCGCGTACCAGCTCACCGATGCTGATATCGGCGGCCGCATGGGCGAGCCGCATGCCGCCGCCCTTGCCGCGCACGGTTTCGATGTAGCCCTGGCGCGCCAGCCAGTTCACCACCTTCATCAGGTGGTTGTCCGATACGCCATAGGCGGCCGCGATATCCGCGCGCGTCGCCAGCTCCTCGGTGTTCAGGCCGAGGTACATCAGGGTGCGCAGGCAGTAGTCGGTGAACGTGTTCAGGCGCATGGCATGGACTCTAAACATGTATGTGCAATGCGCATTATAGGCGGATCGTCGCAGGCGCCACCACGAAGTGCCCAGCGCTCACGCCAGGGCTGCGCCCCGCCCATGTCAGGGTGGGGCGCGTCATCGCTACTTGCGAATGAACTCGAGCAGGTCGGCGTTGATCACCTCGGCGTGGGTGGTCAGGGCGCCGTGCGGGTACTCGGGGTAGATCTTGAGCGTGGCGTTCTTGAGCATCTCGGCCGAGCGCACGCCAGAGTCCTTGTAGGGAACCACCTGGTCATCGTCGCCGTGCATGATCAAGGCGGGCTTGTCGATCTTCTTCAGATCGTCGGTGAAGTCCGTTTCGGAGAAGGCCTTGATGCAGTCGTAATGGGCTTTGGATCCGCCCATCATGCCCTGGCGCCACCAGTTCCAGATGGTGCCCTGCGACACCTTGGCACCAGGACGGTTGAAGCCGTAGAACGGCCCGGTCGGGATGTCCAGGTAGAACTGGGCACGGTTGGCGAGCAGCGCCTTGCGGAACTCGTCGAATACTTCGATGGGCGTGCCGTCCGGATTGTTCCTGGACTTGACCATCACGGGTGGCACGGCGCTGATCAGCACGATCTTCGCCGTCCGCTTCATGCCGTACTGCGCCACGTAGTGAACCACCTCGCCGCCGCCGGTGGAGTGACCCACATGGATCGCGTCGTGCAGATCCAGCGCTTCGGTGAGCGCGGCAAGGTCCGCCGCGTAATGATCCATGTCGTTGCCGTCGTCGGTCTGGGTGGAGCGACCGTGGCCTCGGCGGTCATGGGCGATCACACGGTAGCCCTGCGCGAGGAAGAAGTTCATCTGCGCGTCCCAGTCGTCGGACGACAGCGGCCATCCATGGCTGAAGACGATGGGCTGGCCCTTGCCCCAATCCTTGTAGAAGATCTCGACGCCATCTTTGGTGGTGATGTGGTTGCTTCCCATGGAGTGACCTGCACGAGTTGGAGTGGGCTGGGTGACGGGCGCCACGGTGGCGACTCGTCGTCGGACTAAGCGCAAGGTGGAACAGCAAGACAACAAGCGCGCACCGGCCGATGTGCGCTTGTCTCGGCGCACATCGGGGTGGTGTCGCGTGGATGGGATGACGTGGCGAAATGGCTACGCCAAGATCGGCGTCGAGACGGATCTGTCATGCCATCGGCAGCGATGCGCTACGACGTACGGCCGTCCAGGACCGACCTCGCCGGATGCTGCCTTTCGAACGGTGAAGTGAGCGTCAAGCACGAATCGCGTGGACACACGCACGGGCGGATGTCCACGGCTCATGGAGCGCGCTCAGTCCTCCTTGACCACGTAGGTATAGAACCGCACCTTGTCGCCCTCGGGCACCTGGTAGACACCCTGCACCTCATAGGAGAACCCCGGGAATCGATTGCAGCTTTCCTCGAAGGCGAGGAAGTAGTCGATCATCGGCTGGGCGTGGTCGTCGTAGCGCTCGCCCGGCACCACGATGCCGATGCCGGGCGGATAGATCAGTGCGAGCGTTGCCGCTACCCGTCCCTGCACCTGATCCATCGGCACAAAGTCGACGCGGCCGCTGACCAGGGCTTCGTTGGCGTCGCGTCCGGACATGGCCTGCTCCGGAAACGACTCGTAGCGGAAGCTGAGCCGCTGCAGTTCCTTGACGTTCTTGGAAGCGTAGAAGTCGTGCATCTCCTGCGCGATCTGGCGTACGGTGTAGCCGCGATAGCGCGCCTCGTACTTGCGGTAGAGGTTGGGCAGCACCTGGTCGAGCGGACTGTCCTCGTCGTAGTGGTCGCGGAAACGCTCCAGCGCCGCCAGCAGCATCGCCATCTTTCCTTCGCCGACCGCGGGCGTCATCAGGAACAGGATGCTGTTGAGATCGTTCTTCTCGGGGATGACATGGTTCTCGCGCAGGTAATTGGCGACGATCGTGGCGGGTATGCCGGTGCTGGCATAGGCGCCCGTCCGTGGATCGATGCCGGGCGTGGTGAGCATGAGCTTGGTCGGATCCACCATCGCGGCGTCCGGCCCGAGGTGCCGGTAGCCATGCCACTTCTCGTTCGGATCGAGCTGCCAGAACTGTTGTTCGCTGGCCAGGGCGTCGGTGGGCACGTCCTCCCACTTGATGCGCTCGCCCTGGTATTTCACGGTGTCCGGCACGAACGGGTTGAGGAAACCTGAAAAGCGCTTGCGTATCGCCTTCCGCGCTTCGATGCCCAGTCGCACCATGTCGTCCCACAGCACGCGTCCGGCCTTGTCGGCGTGCATCTGTGCGTTGACGTCCAGGCTTGAGAACAGCGGATAGAACGGCGAGGTGGATGCCTGCAGCATGAACATCTCGTTGAACCGCTTATGGTTCAAACGGAACGGCTGCTGGCGGATGTGTGCATCACGCACGTGGATCTGCGAAGCCTGCGAAAAGCCGGCCAGCTGCTTGTGCGTGGACTGCGTGGCGATGATGCCCGGGTCCTTGTCGGTGAGCGACAGGCTCATGCCGAAGTGGTCCTTCATCAGCGGATGGAAGGCGCCGAAGCCGGCCCATGCCTCGTCGAAATGGATGTACTCGCACAGGTGACCGATCTTCTCCAGCACCTTCTTCGCGTTGTACACGGTGCCGTCATAGGTGCACTGCTCGATGATGGCAACGCGGATCGGGCGCTCGCGCTTCCATGCGTCGGTGCCCTTGAGGCGTGGATGGTTCTTGATCTTCTCGCGGATCGAGGCCTCGTCGAAGGCTGACCAATCGATCGGACCTACCATGCCGAAGCCGTTGCGGTCTGCCTCGAGATAGACGGGTATCGCGCCCGCGAAGACCAGCGCGCCGTGGTGGTTGGATTTGTGGTTGTTGCGGTCGAACAGCACGATGTCCCGGCTGGTCAGCAGGGCCGTGTTGACCACCTTGTTGGAGGCCGAAGTGCCATTGAGCACGAAATAGGTGCGGTCAGCCTGGAACACGCGCGCGGCGGCCTGCTGCGCGGCCAGCGCAGGACCTTCGTGGATCAGCAGGTCGCCCAGCGACACCATTGCGTTGCAGATGTCGTCGCGGAACACGTTCTCGCCCATGTGCTCGTAGAACAGGCGGCCTGCGGGGTGGCGCATGAACATCTGCCCGCCCTGGTGGCCGGGGCAGGCCCAGGTGCGGTTGGCGTCAAAGTCGTACTGCATCAGCGTGCCGAAGAACGGCGTGAGAAGGCTGGACACGTATTGCTCCACCGAAGCCACCAGGCGCTTCTCGTAGAAGTCGCGGCTTTCCAGGTCGGCAATCACGATGCCGTCCAGTGATTTCAGGAACGTATCGGAGAGCGTCTCGTCGTGGCGATCGCTGATCATGAAGATGGGCATGCGCAGGCCACGTTCGTCGCGCACGGCAATCGTCGCTGGCGCGAGTGCGCGGGACACCACGATCGCCCCCAGGTCCGCGCCGGATCGGATCGCTTCCTCGATGCCGGACGGCGGAACCACCACGACCCGGAAATGCAGGTCCTGCTCGATGATGCTGGCGACTTCCTCGCTGCGTTCACCGGCCACGAGGATGCGGAAATAGTGGATGAAGGGGATGCTCATCGTTACCACTCCCATGAGAGGGCGGCATGCGCCGATGTTGGCCGGTGGCGATCAGGATCCCCTGGTGACTCGAAGGGGCGTCCTAGCCCGGGCAGTGCCGGCGATTCTGGGCGCGATGGCGTGAATCGGCTGCGAAAGCCGGCCTGTCACATGGGTGACACGCATGGGCGTCAAGCGTTGATGAGCGGCACGTCCTGCGGTGAGGCGAACTGGTGAAGGATACCGCCGAGGCTGCGCAGGTCCTGGCTGTTGTGGTGGGCGACGCGGTGCAGTGGTGCGGCAGAGCCACCGCGCAGGAAGCCGAGCCACGCGGCAGGGGCTTCCGAGCCGGGCAGGTCGTCTTCACGCACCACATGCAGCAGCTGGCGCTCCGCCGTGGCGAGACGGCAGTTTTCCCAGGCGCCGCGCCACCGCCGCCGCACGGGATGCAGCAGGTCGATATGCATCAGGCCGTCGAGTGGGCTGGCGCGGCGTTGCAGGCGAAAGCGTGTTTTGAGCAGGGGCGCGTCGTAAGACTTGCCGTTGTAGCTGACGAGCACGCTGTCGGGCCTCAGCCACGAGGCGAAGCAGTCGAGCATGGCCGCTTCGCCGGCGAGCGTAGTGATCAGCAACTGGCGTTCGCGGAACTGGCCTTCGTGCCAGTCGGCCATGCCGATCATGAAGGCACGCGTGCCGGTGCCACCGGCGAGACCGGTGGTTTCGGTATCGAACAGCACGAGCCGTTCGGGCTCGATCCATGCATCAAGCTTGGCGAACTGCGCATGGAACAGCGGAGGTGCGGGCGGCCACGCAACGATCGCCTCGCATAGCTGCAGGCCGGGCGCGATGGTGCGTCCCGGTAGCGTCGCTGGCGCCGCCATGACTTTGCGCGGCGCGGCTGCTGTATGTCGCCGCACGCCGAGCAGGGCACGAATGTTGTCGGGCAATGGTTCGGAACGCCTCATCGGCACGGGCTCGGGCACGGCGAGCACCGACACGCCAGCCTGTCGGCGCAGCCCTCGCAGTTTGTCAGCGAGCGCGCTCACAGGGCCACGATCAGGTCGAGCACGCGCGTGGCGAGTGATTTGAGCGAGCGTTCCTGCTGTTCGTCCGCGGCCAGCACCGGGCCGACGCAGGCCGGGCAGCCGGCATGGCAATCGCAGCGGTGCACCAGTTCGCGGGCCAGGCGTACGAGGTCTTCGCGTCGCTCATACAGGGGCGCACTGAGGCCCACACCGCCGGGGAACGCGTCGTACAGGTATAGCGTGGGCACGAACGGGCCCTGCAGCACGGCTTCGTCTTCGCCGAAGCCGGCGCGCATCTGCGCGCGGCCGTTGGCGTCAGGCGTGGCGAACCACGCACCGTCGCCGCTGCCCACGGCTTTCTGCAGGTCACGCGCCTCGGCCATCACGGCGACGGTGGCGACGATATGCAGCGCGTGCGCCGCGGCCAGGAAACCATCAAGCGCTTCCTGGCGATGATCGAAGGCCTGTTCCAGCACACGCTGCGGCAGTTGCCACCACACGGCGGTGGTGTGCAGCTCCAGGTCGGGCAGGTTCACCGGGCCGTAGCCGATGTTCTCGTGGGTGTAGTAGCGGATCTTCTTGTAGCCGGCGACGCGTCGCGCCACATGCACTTCGCCGTGATGCGCGCTGCCACGCCCCGCCGGCGAGCCGTCGAATGCTTCCAGCACCTTGAGCTTGGTGTAGTCGATCGCGTCGGTGTAGTAATCGACCTGCGTGCGCGTGACGTAGGCCTTGCGGCCGGTCCAGTCCAGCTTCTCGACCTGATAGGGCACTGACTGGATCATGTGGATCGCACCCTCGTACAGCGTGAGCGAGGCGGCGCTGAAATCTACTTCCGCCACGATGGTCTGCCGGCCTTCGGTGCGATCGACCACCACGAAGTTGCCATCTGCGACCGAGCGCAGCGACACCGCGTTGGCCGGATAGCTGTCGGCGATCCATTCGAAACGTTCGCCTTCCTGATGCAGCACGCCTTCCTCGCCCAGCACCTGCAGCCACGGTGTGGCGTCCTGCGGGCCATACAGTTCGCCGTTGCGAAACGGCAGTTCAAAAGCGGCGCAGCGGATGTGGTCGAGCAGGATCAGCGGCTGATCGGGCGCGATGCGCGCATGTTCCGGCGGTGCACCCTGGAAGAATTCGGGATGGCGCACGAGGTACTGATCCAGCGGATCGCTGCTGGCGACCAGCACGCCCAGCGACGCCTGCTGGCGACGACCCGCGCGACCGAAGCGCTGCCATGTGGCGGCGACGCTGCCGGGATAGCCGTTGAGCACCACCACATCCAGCGCGCCGATATCGACACCGAGTTCCAGCGCCGACGTGCTGACGATGCCGTCCACCTGTCCCGCACGCATCTCGCGCTCGGCGGCGCGGCGCTCGGTCGGCAGGTAGCCGCCGCGATAGGCGCGGATGCGCGGCGGCTTGCGCGGGTCGCTGTCGAACACGTCCTTCAGGTATTTGGTGAGCACTTCCACCATCAGACGCGACTGCGCGAAGACCAGGGTCTTCAATCCGGCACGGATCGCTGTGCGCGCGATGCGGTTGGATTGCGAACGCGCCGAGGCACGCAGGCCAAGGTCCGGGTTCACCACCGGTGGGTTCCACAGCAGCACGTGCTTCTCGCCCACCGGTGCGCCGCTTTCGGTGATGGCGGTGACCGGTTGTTCGATCAGCGCACTGGCGTGTTCGGCGGGGTTGCCGATGGTGGCCGAGCACAGAATGAATTGCGGCGACACGCCATAGAACGCGCATATGCGTTGCAGGCGGCGCAGCACGTTGGCGACGTGCGAGCCGAACACGCCACGATAGGTATGCACTTCGTCGATCACCACATAGCGCAGGTTCTCGAAGAACTGAGCCCACTTGGTGTGATGCGGCAGGATCGCCTGGTGCAGCATGTCCGGATTGCTCACCACGATGTCGCCATGCAGGCGGATCGCCTGTCGCGCATCGCCGGGTGTGTCGCCGTCGAAGGTGAAGGCCTTCACGCCCAGTCCGCCGGCCTGGTTGAGCTCCAGCAGCTCGGCCACCTGGTCCTGCGCCAGCGCCTTGGTGGGAAACAGGAACAGCGCCTTGGCGCGCTGGCGGATCGCCGCGCTGATCACCGGCAGCGTGTAGCACAGCGACTTGCCCGACGCGGTGGGCGTGGCGATCACCACGTGCTTGCCGGCCGCGGTGGCATC
Source organism: Dyella amyloliquefaciens (assembly GCF_004296575.1). GTDB lineage: Bacteria > Pseudomonadota > Gammaproteobacteria > Xanthomonadales > Rhodanobacteraceae > Dyella > Dyella amyloliquefaciens. Next base: position 372,173 of record NZ_SAYT01000001.1, read on the forward strand.
CCAGGCCTGCGCCTGGTGATCGTAGAGCTGCTCGATGCCACGGGAGCGCAGCGCCTGCGCCAGCGCGGGCGGCATGTCGCCGGGCAGCGGTGCGAAACGACCCTCGCGCGCGGGCTGCACGAACGAGCCGGTGATGCGGTCGCCGTAGCGTTTGGTCAGCCGGCTCGCCAACTGGTCGCCCCCGAGCACGGGCGCAGCCAGCGCGCCGTCCTGGCGTACCGCGCGCCGGGCGAAGGGATTGGGCAGGGCATTCATCGGCGCATTCCGTCCGGCAGGGGAGTGCATTGCAGCGTCGGACCGTCTCAGTTCGTGAGATTGGGAGAGCCTTGAGCCCCTCTCCCTTCGGGAGAGGGGTTGGGGAGAGGGTGCGGGCTTGCCGCGACTTTGATGGTTTCGCTCCACCGTGAAGGTGGCAATGCCGCCCGCACCCTCATCCGCTGCGACCAACGGAAGTCCCCGTGGGACCGGCAGCTTCTCCCGGGGGGAGAAGGGCTCCACCTCGCAGGCTTGGTCGATCCCCCCGGAGGGAAAAGGCTTCGACCTCATGCCCTTAAGCGATTCATAAGCGTTACACCCCATAATGGTCCCGCAATTGCCGGAATCGCTGGAGCCACCGTTTCGTGCACATCCTTCTGGTCGAAGACGACGCGCAGCTCGGCGCCGCCATCCAGCGCGCGCTGGAGCGCCTGAGTTACACGGTGTCGTGGCTGCGCGACGGACGCTCGGCGTTGAACGCCATCCGCGACCGCTCGGCGGACCTGATCCTGCTCGATCTTGGCCTGCCGGGCCGTGATGGCATTGAGGTACTGGTGGAGGCGCGCCGCGCGCGCATCGAAACGCCGGTGCTGGTGATGACCGCGCGCGACGGCCTGTCGGCCCGCGTCGACGGCCTCGATGCCGGCGCGGACGACTACCTCACCAAACCGTTCCATGTGGAAGAGCTGGCCGCGCGCATCCGCTCGCTCAGCCGGCGCATGCGCGGGCTGGCGGTCAATCGCATCGACGTGGGTGCGGTGAGCCTGGACGTCGGTACGTCCGAAGTGTCCTTCCGCGGCGAGCCGGTGGATCTGACGCGTCGCGAATTCGCGCTGCTGCAGGCGCTGCTGGAAAACGCCGGCAAGCTGGTGCGACGCGAGAGCCTGGAGAATTCGCTGTACGGCCTGGACCACGTGGTCGGCAACAATGCGCTGGAAGTGCTGGTGCATTCGCTGCGTCGCAAGCTCAGTTTCGAGACGATCCGCAACGTGCGCGGCTTCGGTTACATGATCCCGCGGGACCCCAAGTGAAGCCCGGCAGCCTGCGTTCCCGCCTGCGCTGGTTGATTCTCGGCGTGATCGCCGTGGTGCTGTTGCCGCTGGGCGTATTCAGCATCAAGCGCACCATCCACGAAGTGGCCGAGCTGTCCGATGGGCGACTGGCGCAGTCGGCGCGCACGCTGCAGGTGATGATCGGCAATGTCGGCCTCGAGGCCATCCAGCATCATGCGGGGGAGGGCGGGGTGGTGGTGCCGATCACCACCAAGTCCACGCAGGAGCTGGTGCTGCATGGGCATACCTACGAATCCGAAGTCGGCTTCCAGGTCTTCGACAGCCAGGGTCATCCGTTGATGGTGACGGGCAATATCGCCGACCTGCCGCCGCTGACCATGAGCCATGTCGGCTTCCAGGACGTGCGGTTGGGCCGGTATCGCTGGCGCCTGTTCACGTTGCCGCCCACGCCCGAAGGCGTGGTCGTCCGCGCGGCCGAACGCTATGACAGTCGACGCGACATCACGCGGGCGCTATGGATGGAATACGCACTGCCGCCGTTGATCGCGCTGCCCGTGCTGGCGCTGTTGGTGGGCTGGGCGGTGCGACGTGGCCTGCGGCCGCTGGATGCGCTGGCTGCGCTGCTCGCCTCACGCAAGCCCGGCAGCCGCGAGACGCTCAAGGTGGCCGATGCGCCGCGCGAACTCGAGCCGGTGCTTTCCGCCCTCAACGATCAGTTCGCACGACTGGAGGAAGCGCTCGAGCGCGAGCGGCGCTTCAGTGCGGATGTCGCGCACGAACTGCGCACGCCGCTCGCCTCCACCATGATCAACCTGGAGAATGCCGAGGCCAGTCGCGACACCCGCGAAGCGGACGTGGCGCTGGCGGGTGCGCGCGAGAGCCTTGCCGGATTGGCCCGACGCGTGGAGCAACTATTGTCGCTGGCGCGCCTGGAAGCCAGTTTCCGCGACGGCGAGCGCAGCGTCGTGGAGTTGTCGGCGGTGGCGCGCTCGGTGATCGAGGAACTGTCGCCGCTGATCGCCGAGAGCGATGTCGAGCTCGACGTGGAACTGACGGACGATCCGGTGCGCGTGCATGGCCACGAGGTGGCCTTGGCCGCACTCATGCGCAATCTGCTGGAGAACGCGTTGCGCCATGTGCCAGGTGGCGGTCGCGTGCAGTTCGTGGTCAGTCGTGATGAAGGCAAGGCGGTGATCGACGTGATCGACAACGGCGAGGGCATTCCACCCGAGCGCCGTGACGCCGTGTTCACCCGCTTCCATCGGGAGGCCGGTAGTCGTGGCGAGGGCTACGGCCTGGGCCTTTCCATCGTGCAGCGTGCCGCGCAATTGCACGATGCTTCCATCGAGCTGCTCGACTCGCCGTTTGGTCGCGGCTTGCGCGTCAGCGTGCGGCTGCCGCTGGCGTGCTGAGGCCTTTTGCTGCTTTGGCCGGGCCAGACTTGGAAGATCGCTGCCCCGGCTGCAACGCAACAAAGAGAAAGCTAAGGTAATGCCATTAGGGTGTTTGCTCCCCCGCCGCGTACGGATAGTCGGTGCGATTGCCATTCACTCAAGCGCTTCTCAAGACCCCCGTCAGGGCCATGGCCGTGCTGGCCGGTGCCTGTCTGGTCGGATGCGCCACCTACCAGGCCAAGCCATTGCCCGAACAGGCGGCCTCCGCCTCGTCGCTGTCACAATTGCGCGGCTACGACGCCGCGACGCAGCCCTACGACGCGGCCGCCATCGAGCGCCTGGTGTTGCTCAACAACCCGGATCTCAAGAGCGCGCGAGCACGCCATCAGGCGGCGCAGGCGCAGCGCCAGCAGGACAGCGTGCTGCCCAATCCCGTGGTCGGCGGCAATATCGGCTATTTGCTTTCCGGTGCCGGTGACGCCACCGCCTGGACTGCTTCGATCAGCCAGGACATCACGTCGCTGATCACGCTCAAGCCCCGTCGCGAAGCGGCCAAGGCGAACGCGGATGAAGTGGACGCGAGCCTGCTATGGGAAGAATGGCAGACCCTGGGCAAGGCACGGCTGCTGGTGATCGACATTGTCGAAGGACAGCGGCAGGTCGAGCTGCAGCAACAGGCGCTCGATCTGCTCGCGCAGCGCGAGTCGCGCATCACGCAGGCGATCGGCACGGGCAATGTCGACCGGGTAACGGTGGCCTCGGATCTTTCCGCGGCGGCCGATGCGCGTACGACACTGCATGACCGGCAACGCCGCCAGCTGGACCAGCAACAACAGCTCGCCGCGTTGCTGGGCTTGAAGCCCGACGTATCTGTACCGCTCGCCGGGCCGCTGGCACTCGCCGACCTCGATGCAGGGTCGATTCGCCGGGAAGCGGACAGCATCAGTCGTCGTCGTCCCGACCTGGTTGCCCTGCAGCTCGGCTACCACGCGCAGGAGGCGACGTTGCGCGCCGCGGTGCTCGCACAGTTCCCGCCATTGTCCATCGGTTACGACGCATCGCAGGACAACAGCCGCGTGCGTAACGGCGGACCGGCGGTGTCGTTCGCGCTGCCGATCTTCGATCACAACCAGGGCAACGTGGCCATTGCCAAGGCCACGCGTGAGCAGCTGCACCAGGAATACACCGTGCGCATGGCGACCTCGCGCGACGAGGTCGATGCGCTGCTCGACCAGTACACCCAGCTGCAACAGCAGCGGCAGTCGCTGGCGCCCGCACTCGCCGATGCCACGCGCGCATCCGCACAGGCAAGACGTGCCTGGCAGGACGGCCTGCTGGACATGCGCAACTACGTCGATCTCGAAGTGGCCGCCCTCAATCGCCAGATCGCGTTGACGGCCGACGAACAGGCCATGCTCGACCAGCAGGCTGCGCTGGAACTGTTGGTAGGCCGCGGCATGCCGACTTCACTCGAACAGGATGTGATCGCCCCATGATGTTTCGTCAGCCATGGTTTGTACCCGCGCTTGCCGCGTTGATGCTGGCCGCCTGTTCCAGTGGCGAAGCACCGGAGGAAACCGCCGTCAGCGCCGCCGTGACGACGGTGCCCGTGCACCAGGGCAGCCTGCCCGAACTGGTGGTGGCGTATGGCACCGCGGGCCCTTCGGCCGACGCCGCGCACGTGATGAACGTGCAGGCCGCCGGCCATGTGGCGAAGTGGGACGTGACGGCCGGACTGCCGGTGAAGCGTGGGCAGCCGCTGCTTACCTTTGCGCTCGCGCCTTCCTCGGTAGCTGCTTACCAGCAGGCGCTGTCCGCCCAGAAGGTGGCGGCGGAAGCACGCGCGCATACCAATGAACTGTTCGCACAGCAGCTCGCCACGCGCGACCAGAAGGAGCAGGCGGACAAGGCCTTGCAGGATGCCCAGAGCAATCTCGACGCGCTGGTGCAGCAGCAGGGCCGCAATCCGACGATGGAAGTCGTCGCACCGTTCGACGGCACCGTGGTGAGCGTCGATGCCGCGCAAGGCGATTTGCTGCAACCAGGCGCACCGCTGCTGACGATCCAGCGCGGCGATGGGCTGGTGGTGACGGTCGGCATGGAGCGGGATGCGATGGAACGCGTGCAGTCGGGCGCCGGCGTCACGCTGACGCCGCTGGATGCCGCCGAGCCGATGCATGGCACCGTGCGCCGCGTGGCGCGTGCCTTGAATCCGCACACGCACCAGCTCGACGTCGAAGTGGTGCCTGACGGCGCGCTGGTGAATGGCGAAAGCTTCCGCGCCGACATCACGGTGGGCCAGTGGCAGGGTTGGCTGGTGCCGCGCGACGCGTTGCAGGGAGACGAGACGGATCGCTACGTGTTCCAGGTAGCCGACGGCAAGGCCGCCCAGGTGCCGGTGAAGGTGCTGGGCGAATCCGACAGCGAAAGCGTGGTCAGCGGCGCGGTCGATGCACACCGGCCGCTGGTGACCATCGGCGCCACCCAGCTCGATGACGGCATGACCGTGCGCACGCCGGCGGCGGACGCCAAGCCATGAGCATGCCGTCGTTTCTCGCCAGGCACGCGCGTGCCATCGTCATCGTGGCTTTTGCGCTGGCCCTGGCAGGCCTTGCGAGCTCCTTCACCTTGCCGGTGGGCTTGTTTCCGCAGGTGTCGTTTCCTCGCGTGGTGGTCGATCTCGATGCGGGCGACCGCCCTGCAGACCAGACCGCGCTGCTGTTGACGCGACCGGTGGAGGAGGCGATCCGCACGGTGCCCGGCGTGGCGAACGTGCGCTCGGAAACCACGCGCGGTTCGGCACAGATTTCGGTCGATTTTGGCTGGGGGCGCGACATGATCGCGTCCACCCTGCAGGTGGACGCCGCGATCGCACGCGTGCTGCCCAGCCTGCCGCCGGGCGCCACGTACAACGTGCGCCGCATGGACCCCACGGTATTCCCGATCATCTCGTATGCGCTGCAGTCGGATACGTTGTCGCCGGTGGCGCTGCACGATCTCGCGCAGTATCAGATCGTTCCGTTGCTGGCGTCCGTCGACGGACTGTCACGCGTGGACGTGCAGGGCGGCGAGACGGCCGAGCTGCAGGTGGATGCCGATCCGCGCAAGCTCGCCCAGTACGGTCTGGGGCTCGATGACCTGGTGTCGGCGCTTTCCGGCGCCAACCAGCTGGAAGCCGTGGGCCGACTGCAGGATCGCAACCAGTTGTACCTGGTGGTGGCCGATCATTCGCTGCAGCACATCGAGGCACTGCGCAAGATCGTGGTGAAGAACGATCAGCACGGCTGGGTGCGCCTCGGCGATGTCGCCAACATCCACGCAGGCTACGTGCCGCAGTGGGTGAAGGTGAGCGAGGACGGCAAGCCCGCCGTGCTGTTCAACGTCTATGAGCAGCCGGACGGCAACGCCGTGCAGATCGCGGCCGCGGTGCGGCAGAAGCTGGCGGAGTTCCGCCTGCCTACCGGCGTCAAGCTGAAGAACTGGTACGACCAGAGCGAACTGGTGGTGGAGTCCGCGCACAGCGTGCGCGATGCGGTGCTGATCGGCCTGCTGCTCGCGGCTGCGGTGCTGCTGCTGTTCCTGCGCAACCTGCGCGTCACGCTGATCGCCATGGTGGTGGTGCCGTTGACCCTCGCGGTCACCGTGCTGCTTCTGCAGGTGTTCGGCATGAGCTTCAACATCATGACGCTCGGCGGCATTGCGGCTGCCGTGGGTCTGGTGATCGACGATGTCATCGTGATGGTGGAGCACGTGGCGCGTCGCGCCGGTGCCGCCGAAGGTGGTGGCAGGGAAGCGGTGCTGCCGGCCGCGCGCGAATTCCTCGCGCCGCTCACCGGTTCGAGTCTCGCCACGCTGATCGTGTTCATACCGCTGGGCCTGTTGAGCGGCGTGACCGGTTCGTTCTCCAAGGCGCTCTCGCTCACCATGGCCGCGGCGCTGGCCGTGTCGTGGCTCGCCAGCGCATGGGTGGTGCCACCGTTGCTGCGCTGGCTGGTGGATTTCCAGCGCTGGCACGATCCCGGCTTCACGCACGAGCAGTGGCTGTCGCGTTGGCATGCGCGCCTCTATGACGGCCTTGCCCGTCGGCCCGTCTGGCTGCTGGCCATCGTGCTTCCGCTGTTGTTGATCGGCGGCATCGCCTACACCCACGTTGCCACCGGCTTCATGCCCGCCGTCGACGAAAGCGGCTTCGTGATGGACTACTACACCAAGCCCGGCACGTCCCTGCCCGAGACGGCACGGCAGATCGGGCAGGTGGAAGACATTCTGCGCAGCATGCCGGAAGTGGATACGTTCTCGCGTCGCCTGGGCACGGGGCTCGGTGGCGACCTGGGGCAGTCCTATCACGGCGACTTCTTCGTGCGGCTGAAGCCCGATCACGCACGTTCGACCGAAGACGTGATGACCGACGTACGCCAGCACGTGGAGGGCGACGTGCCCGGCGTGCAGGTCGAACTAGCACAGTTGATGGAAGACCTGATCGGCGACCTCACTGCGGTGCCGCAGCCGATCGAGATCAAGCTGTATGCCGCTGATCCCGCGCAGCTGGTGCCGCAGGCGCAGAAGATCGCCAAGGCGCTGGCCGATATCCCGGGCGTGGTGGAGATCAAGGATGGCGTGCAGCTCGCCGGCGATGCCCTGAACGTGCAGGTCGATGCGGACAAGGCCACCGTCGAAGGCATGACGGTAGGCGCAGTCACCCAGGCAGTGAACACCGCGCTCACCGGTGTCGTCGCCACCCAGTTGCCGCAGGCGACCAAGAGCGTGGGCGTGCGCGTACGCATGCCTGATGCGATGCAGTGGCGCTCGCCGCAATTGTTGGCACTGCCGATCCGTGCGCCGGACGGTCACGTGTTTCCGCTCAGCCGCGTCGCCAGCATCGTGACCGAGAATGGCCAGCCGCAGATCTCGCGCGAGAACCTCCAGCAGATGGTGGCCGTCACTGCGCGTATCGAAGGCCGCGGGATGGGCGCTGCGGTGACGGACGTGAAAAAGCTGCTGGCGCAGCCCGGCATGCTTGACGCCGACATGCGCTACGAGCTGGGCGGCTTGTATCAGCAACAGCAGATCGCGTTCCTAGGCCTCACCAAGGTGTTCCTGATGGCGCTGGTGGCGGAGTTCGTGCTGCTGCTGTTCCTCTACGGCAGGCCGGGGCTGGCCGTGATCGTGATGGCGTGCTCGCTGTTTTCGGCCACGGCGGTGTTCATCGCGCTGTGGCTGTGCGGCGTCGACCTCAACATCACCGCGATGATGGGCATGACGATGATCATCGGCATGGGCACGGAGATGGCCATTTTCTACGTGTCCGAATACGTGACGCTGGCCCGTACCCTGCCGCTGCACGAGGCCTTGCGCATCGCGAGCCGCGATCGCCTGCGCCCGATCACCATGACCACGCTGGCGGCCATTCTCACCTTGCTGCCGCTGGCGCTTGCACTGGGCGCGGGCGCGGGCATCCAGCAGCCGCTGGCGATTGCGATCATCGCCGGTCTCGCACTGCAGTATCCGTTGGTGTTGCTGGTGCTGCCGACGCTGATCGGACTGATATCGAGGCATTCACATCAGCCTGACGAGGGGCAGGTGACAAAGGCGCTGCCGTAAGGGGCTTAATGTCGTCGTCAGCGCATCGCGCGGCCATCCGGTCGCGCGATGCGCAATCGACATCTGTCACTAAGAATTCCGTAAGCAACGCTACGCAAGATGTCGGCATGAACTTCAGGTTTGGTCGTGACGGTCAGCTGCGGATTCCACCGGCGCTCTGGCTGCTCCTGCTGCTGCCACTGCTGGCGGTGTTACCCCCGGTACCCATCGATGAAACGCGTTACCTGAGCATTGCTTGGGAGATGCGCCAGACCGGAAGCTGGGTCACGCTGCATCTCAACGGTTCGCCGTACTTCGACAAGCCACCGCTGCTGTTCTGGTTGTTGAACCTGGGCTGGAGCGCACTGGGCGTTTCGTTATGGTCTTCGCGCGCCCTCGTCGTGCTGTGCGGCGTCGGCTGTGTTGCCCTGTGCCAGCGGCTGGAAAAGCGGCTGTCGCCCGATGCTTCCGGGCAGGCGCCGTGGCTGTTGTTGGGGCTCATCTTCCTGGCGCTGTTCACCGGCGTGGTGATGTTCGACGTGCTGCTGTGCCTGTGCGTGCTGCTCGGATTCGTCGCCATCGCGGACTACGCGCAGGAAGGGCGCACCGGTGCGCTGTGGTGGCTGTTCATGGCCAGCGCGTTCGGCCTGCTCGCGAAAGGCCCCGTGATGCTGCTGCATCTCGCTGGTCCGATTCTTATTGCGCCATGGTGGACGGCCAGCGGCCCACGCGCTTCCTGGCGTCGCGTGTTGACGATGCTGCTGGTGGCGCTGCTCGGCGGGTTGCCGGTACTGGGGTGGGCATGGGCTGCCGTCCATCACCTCAGCACAGCGGATGCCGACAATCTCCTGCTTCGCCAGACGGCGGGACGCGTGGTGCAGAGCTTCGCGCACAATCGCCCGATCTGGTGGTACCTGCCGTGGACACTGGTGTTGCTGCTGCCGTGGCCGCTGTTGCTTCGCTGGCGCCGTCTGGCGAGTGCCGTGCGTGGTTCGCGTCTGTCCCGTGCAGCACGCTTCGGTCTGTGCGCTTCCGTGCCAGGGCTGATCGCGTTCTGCGTGGTCAGCGGCAAGCAACTGCACTATCTGCTGCCCCTGCTGCCGGGCGCGACCATCCTGCTTGGCGCGTGGTTGAGGGGCGAGCCCACCCTGCTGGACATTCGACGGATGTGGGTGCTGATTGCTGCGGTTGCCGGCGTACTGGCCTGGGCGATGTTCGGCCACGAACCCCTCGGGCGCGGCATCCTCGAGCGCCCCACGGTGATATGGCTCTATCTGCTGGCGGCAGGACTGCTGGTCTTGAGCATCATTGGCATGCTCGTGGGCAGGCGTCTTCGCGTCGAACAGCAGGCGGCGATCGTGGCCTTGCTGCTGGCGCTCGCCCTGTTGCCACTGGTGCGGCTGCAGGTGCTGGGTGCCCTGGATACACGCGACGTGGCGCGCCGCGTGACGGCGCTGCAGGCGCAGGGGGTGCTGGTGGCTCGTGTGCCGAACGACCCCGGCTTGATCACCTTCCTCGCGCGTCTGCCTGCGCCGCTACCCGAAGCGAGCGAACCCTCGGACTGGGCCAGGGAGCATCCCAACGGCATCCTGCTGGCTTATGAGGGACGCGGTGCGGCGCCCGACGGCACGCAGAACGCGGTACGGCTGGCGAACGGCTGGGTGGGGTTGATGCCGTCGTCGGTGGCCCTGTCTAACGCATCGGTGCTCGATCGCGCAGCACCTCCCCCGGGGGATTGAGGGTCAGCGCATGCCGTGGCGAACGGCATGAGCGATCCGTCAGTGGGGAAGGTCGGCGAGCCGCTCGCTGTGTATGGCCTCGTGCGTGACGGCTTCGCCGGTAGCGGCGTCCATGTCATCGCCGTAAACCACGCGATTGCGGCCGTCGCGCTTGGCTTGATAGAGCGCGTTGTCGGCGTCGATCATCAGCTGGCGCAGTTCGTAGCCGCTGCGATCGGTGCAGGCGATACCGAAGCTGGCGGAAATCACCACGTGACGGGTTTCGCCCCATAGCGGCGTCGCGGCAATGGCCTGGCGGATCCGGTCCGCGCGATCCAGTGCCTGTCGGGCACTGCAGTCGGGGAACAGGATGGCAAACTCCTCGCCACCGAGGCGACCAAAGATGTCGTTGCTATGCAGGTGCTGCTGGCATGCCGCCACGGCGCGCTTGAGCACCAGATCGCCAATGACGTGGCCGTGCGTATCGTTGACCAGCTTGAAGTGGTCCAGGTCCATCAACACCAGGCACGCGCTGCGCGTGCCTCGCGCAGCCTGCCGCAGGATTTGTTCCGCTTCATCCACGAAATGCTGGCGGCTGCAGATGTGGGTGAGACTGTCCTGCGTGGCCAGTCGCTTGAAGCGCATTTGCGAGCGCTTGATGCGCAGCAGCCAGAAGGCAATCGATGCAAGCACGGTCAGCAGCAGGGCGATATACAGCCGGCTGGTTTCCATGGCCTTGTGGTCAAGCTGGCGCTGCAGCTGCAGGATCTGGTTCTGGCGATTAAGCGTGTCTACCTGCGTTCTCTTGGCAAGGACCTGCTGCTTGATGGACTCGTAGGCCAGCGCACTGGCATTCACGTCGTTGAGATAGCCTTTGTCCACCTCCATGTATTTCTCATGGTAGGTCAGAGCTTCGCGCGCATGGCCAAGGCGATTCTCGATCCGGTACAGCAGCTCATAAGCCTGCCGCAGTGGTTCGCTGTAAGCGTCCTCGACCTTCCCCTCGATAGTGGCCAAAGCGAACTTGCGCGCCTTGGGCATGTCGCCTTGAGCAAAATAGCCATTGGCCAGAAGTACGTTGAAGTACTGCATCAGGCCGGGGAACTTGAAGCCCTGAACTTCGGCGTAGTGCTCTTCAAGAAGATGGATGGCGTCTTCGGCGTGGCCTTTCTGGAGGTGGAGCGTGGCCAGATCGGTGCGCAGGGCATTGGCGTAGACGGCATCACCGCCCGCTATGCAAAGGTCGACACCTTGCTGGAGCTGTACGGGCGTCAACTGCGTGCTGCCGCTCTGAAAGAGTGCGTGTAGCTTGAAATACGTCGCGTGGCAGGCGTTCTTGTCTGGCGGAACGTTCTGCAGCATCTCATTGGCGGCTTCGATGGCCTGCTCGTAATGATGCGAGATCACCAGGAACTGGGCGGCCTCGCCGATGGCGGCGTAGCGAGCATCTACGTCCGAAACCTGTGGGAGCAGCTCAGTCATGCGATTGAGCTGGATAAACCCTTCCTCGTAACGATGCGCAAAGCCGGAAATATTGACCATGGTGGCCAATGCGCGCAGGCGCAACGCAGGATCGGGCGCCTGATCGGCAATGGTCCGCAATGCGGAAAAGGCTTTGGATTCGCTCCCGTCGAAAGCGGCCTGCCACGCCTCGAGATAGCGCAGCGCCCACTGTTCGTCGACGGGTAGGTTGTCGGCTACCTGGTGGAGCTGCGCGACGATCCTGAGAAATTCGTCGTGGTTCGTCGTCTTGATGCTGATGGCGCGTTGCAGGAGTTGCCCAGGCGGTTCCTGCGTGGGCATGGCATGCACAGCCATACCCACGCAGATGCCCGTGAAAGCGATAACGCTTCCCAAGAGCTGCCGGCACGTTCTGCCTTGCCAGGGCATGATGTAGCTCAGGCCAGCGCGATGCGTGCGCGGCTGACGACGGAAGCAGCAAGCGCATCCTTGCTTTCTCCGCCTTCCTCTTCGCCTTCCTCTTCTTCTTCCTCTTCCTCGCGGCCTGGATTCTCGAGGACATGGAACATCGGCTGCTGTTGATCCAGCAGCGCGTAAAGATCGGAAGTGCTTCTAGCAATGATCGCAGCCCCGACAGCAGAGTCGACCTGCGACTCCACAAGCGCCTGTGCAATATCTTCCTGCGAAGCATGACGCAGCTGCGCGTCTGCCCCAAGGCGCTCAAGAAACTCGATAACGCTCGACATGGCTTAGTTTTCCCCTGATGGTCGTTTAAAGCGACACACCCCCCTGACTTGCCGTTCCCCTCTCCCCGGGGAGTACTGGGAGAAGGCGATCATATCGCCCTTTTTTGCCGAAAGTGTCTACGTGACACTTTCGCTCCGCAGCTGGCCTGCTCAGTCCAGCGCCGGCGCCAGGTCCAGCGCGCTCAGCCGCATCTGGATCTCTGGATCGATCTGAAGCTCGCGCCCAGGCGGCACCGCGAGGGTATCGGACATGGTGAGATCGGCCTCGGGCAACCGGGAAATGGTCAGGCGCTCCATGCGTGGAGCTTGCAGTGGCAGGGTGACGGCCCGGTAGATGGTCACTTCGTGGTCGGCGGGGTAATCACGCAACAGCACATCCACCAGCACCTGGCGATAGGCGGGGCCGGTAGCGAAGCGGCGCCCCGTCTGTTCGCCCGCCAGCCCGACCTGCCACAGGATCAGCCATGCACTGGGGTCCACGTTTCGCCGGAACAGCATGAACTGGGTCGTATCGAAATGCTGGCAACCCACCTTGCCGGGGTCGATGCCCAGGTCGGCATACAGGCAGTCCTCGGAGGAAATGCCCGGTTCCATGTGAGCGGCATAGCCCTCTTCACGTGCCACCTTGATCGCACGGTGGGGTGCCCAGGCGAACACGCCCGGATGACCGTAGAACACGCCGCACACGCGCTTGCCTGCACGCACCTCCGTCATCATGGCTTCCACCATCTCGCGGTAGGTCTGCGGGCGTGGCTTGCCCTCGGCGTAGTAGGGCTGGAGGCTGCGCACGTCCGGGTTCATTTCCTTGAGCCAGAGCTCGACGATGCCGTCGGAAACGGCGGTGAAGACCACCTCCGCTTTCTCGATATGGCTGCGCGCCAGCGGGCTGATGTGCGAGCCCAGGGTGATGCCGATGCCCACGCAGGCGAGGCTTCCGTTCGGGGAGGTGCTGGTCACTGCCTTGTGCTCCGTGGTTGCGATGGGCCGTCGCTGGTTGCGCTCGGCTATCTCACCAGCATAAGGGCTGGGCTTTGCAACTCGCCAGATGGACGAATGGAAGGCTGCGAGTCCGGAGCATTGCCGACACCGTTCGTGTGGCCGGGGGCCGCGCTGCCATACCGCTTCGGTTATAAGGAAACCCGGTCCATGGACAGGATTCGCCGCAGATGAAACACCGCATCGTGCTCCGTCTGGACATGGCTGTCGCTGGTCTCGCGATGCTGCCTGTCTACGTCCAGCAAGAACGTGCGCCACTGGCACCCTCGCCGATCACGGCAGGTGCAGGGCAGGCACGGGCCACCTCCGCGACGCGCCAGGAGCCGCTGGCCTGCGCGGCTCGCGGCGCTAAAGGCGTAGTAAGCTCGTTGACCTCGAAACCATGCCGTGCGCCCTCTGCGCGCGGATAACGTGGAGTGCCGAAATGCGATTTTTGCGTTTTCAGCAGGGCAAGCGCCTGGGCCTCGCGGTGGATACCGGTGAGGGCTTCCGCGCCCGCTTCGAAGGAGAGCCCGAGCATCCGGGTGACGTCTCCGCCATCGCGCGGATGTCCGAGGCACAACGCGCGAGTACCGTCGATGGCTTGCGTGGCGGCGTGCGGGTCGACCCTGATGCCGTCACCCATCTTCCGCCGTGCGCGCACCCGGGCAAGATCATCTGCCTCGGACTCAACTATCGCGATCACGCCCACGAGTTCGACTCCAAGCCGCCAAGCTACCCGGCTGTGTTCGCGCGCTACGCATCGAGTTTGATCGGACACGGACAATCGTTGGTGCGGCCGCGTGCCTCCAGCAAGTTCGACTACGAAGGCGAGTTGGCCGTGATCCTCGGCAGCGGTGGGCGCCACATCGACGAAAGCGAGGCGCTCGATCATGTGTTCGGCTATGCCGTGTTCAACGACAGCTCCATCCGCGATTACCAGATGCGCACGACGCAGTGGACCGTCGGCAAGAACTTCGACGGCACGGGAGCATTCGGCCCGTGGGTGGTGACGGCGGACGAACTGCCGCCGGGCGGTGTGGGCCTGATGCTGGAAACGAAGCTCAATGGCGTGTCGATGCAACGCGCCCCCACCGATGGCATGATCTTCGGCGTGGCACAGACGATCGCCTTGCTCAGTGAAGCCATGACGCTGGATGCCGGCGACGTGCTCGTGATGGGCACGCCCTCCGGCGTGGGCTACGCGCGCCGGCCGCCGGTGTACATGAAGGTGGGCGATGTCTGCGAGGTCACCATCGAGCGCATCGGTACCTTGCGCAACCCGGTAGTGGACGAAGCCTGAGCCTCTCGCGTCCGGGGAGCGCACGATCCATGCGCTCCTCGACGCTACGCGTGAGTGTCAGGAGGTGCCGGTCGGTGTCCCGCTTCCCGTCTTCATCGCCGCCAGAGCGGTCAGCAGCGCCTGTCCCTTCGGGCTGCCCAGGCCGGTACATGCATCCCAGCCCTTGCCTGCCTTGAAGCTGCCGTTGTTGCCGCTGGTGATGTCGTGGAACGCGGCAGCACCGATGGTGTAGAGCGCCTCATGCGGATCGCCCAGGCTTTGCCCGAGTTGCTGGTTGCAGCGCGCGATCAGTGCAGCCCACAACGGTGCGACGGCACTGGTGCCACCGATCACTTCATTCTGTCCGTCCACGCGCACCTGATAGCCGGTGACGGGATCGGCATCGCCCGCGACATCGGGCACGCCGCGTCCAACGAAACCGTTGGTGCCTGCGGGAACCTTGGATGAGGCCTGCCATGCGGGCAGGGCGAAGCTCGCGCTGACGCCGCCGCCGGTGGCACCCTCGTTGCTGGCCTGCTCGTTCCACACTGTTTCGCTCTTGATGGACGTGCCGCTCGCGGTGAGCTTGGTGCCGCCGCATGCCAGCACGAAGGGACTGGAGGCGGGGAAATCCACGTGCGGCTGGCCGTCGGTGTCGCCATCCGTCGAACCGCTGTCGCCACTGGCCGCCGTCACCGTGACACCCAGCGCCACGGCATCCGCCAGCGCACTCTGCATGGCGGCGAGCGACGAGGCCGACCAGCTGTCCTCGGGCCCGCCCCAGCTGATGGAGATGACGGAGGGATGCCGCGTCGCGTCGTGCGCGGCCTGCGAGATCGCTTCGTAGAAGCCCTGGTCGGTGTTGGGTGCGAAATACACGGCGATGGATGCGCCGCTGGCCAGCGAACCGATCACTTCCACATCGAGCATCACCTCGCCATCGGCATCGCCGCCCGGTTGGCTGGTGCCGCCGGCCACCGACACCACGTCGACGGTGGGAACCTTGGTGATGCCCAGCGTCTGCATGTACTGGGTGAAGTCCGCCGGCGTATAGCCACCGCCCAGTTCAAGGATGGCAACGGTCTGGCCCGTGCCATCGGTGCCATCCGGGAAGGCATAGAACTGCCCGACCTGCGGTGGCGTGTAAGAGACGCCGCTCGCAGACGCGGCCAGCCGACGGAAATGCGGGCGGGCCACCGGGCGCTGGTCCAGGCCCAGCACGGCGATCACCGACGAAGAAATGTCCGACGGCAGCGCCGGCTTGTCGTGGCAGCCGATCATCGTCGGGCCCGCATCGCCCATCTGGTAGCTGCCCAGCTGCACGCCGAACGCCTGCTGCAGCTGCTGCGGCGTGCCGCGCAGGTGCATCACGCGCCGATGCAGTTCGCAGCCGGTTTCGGTGAGGCCGTGGCTCTGCGCGAAACTGCGCAGCTTCTCGGCGTCAGCGGGATCGGCGCCCCATTGCGCACCGAAATCCTCGCGCTTGCTGGCGGGCCGGTGCGGCCAGGCCGCAGGCGTGGGGTGATCGCCGCGGCGGCGCATCACCAGGGTGACATCGATGGGTTCGTTGCCTTGGTGGGGTCCCAGGTAGCGGGCTTCGGCAGCGAGTGGCCAATGGCTGGGTCGGGCGGTGGACTTGCTCATGGCGAACTCCTTCGGGGGAAGCGAAAGGAAGACTGCACCGACAAATGTGTCGAAGATGCCTTCGCAATTTGGTGCGTTCATGCATGATGCGGGTGGTTGGTCTCATCCGCCGCGTCAATGCGCTCCGCCGGCAAACCGGCGATGAGGCGCTAAAATGACCAGATGTCTTGCCTGAGAGTCCGCTGATGAGCTTCCCTGCCGTCCGTATGCGCCGTATGCGTCGCGATGCCTTCTCCCGCGCACTGATGCGCGAAAACACGCTGCTGCCCACCGACCTGATCATGGTGGCCTTCGTGATCGAGGGCGAGGGCCAGCGCGAGCCGGTGCCGTCCATGCCGGGCGTGGAACGCGTCTCCATCGACGAACTGCTGAAGCTCGCCGGCGAGTGCGTGCGGCTGGGCATTCCCGCGCTGGCGCTGTTCCCGTCGCCTGGCGCCACGGTGAAGACCGAGGATGCGCGCGAAGCGTGGAATCCCCAGGGCCTGATGCAGCGTGCCACCCGTGCGCTCAAGGCGAAGTATCCGGAGCTGGGCCTGATCGGCGATGTGGCGCTGGATCCGTATACCACGCACGGCCAGGACGGCCTGATCGACGAGCACGGCTACGTGATGAACGAGCCGACGATCGAGGCACTGATCAAGATGTCGCTGGCGCAGGCCGAGGCCGGCATGGATTTCGTGGCGCCGTCGGACATGATGGACGGCCGCATTGGCGCGATCCGCGAAGCACTGGAAGAGGCCGGCCACATCCACACGCGCATCCTCGCGTATTCGGCCAAGTACGCCTCGGCGTTCTACGGTCCGTTCCGTGACGCGGTGGGCTCCGCCGGCAATCTCGGCAAGGGCAACAAGCACACCTACCAGATGGATGTGGGCAACAGCGACGAAGCCTTGCGCGAGATCGAGCTGGACATCCACGAGGGCGCGGATGCGGTGATGGTGAAGCCCGGCATGCCTTATCTCGACGTGCTGCGTCGCGTCAAGGATGCCTTCGGCATGCCCACCTTCGTGTACCAAGTGAGCGGCGAGTACGCGATGCTGAAGGCCGCCGCGCAAAACGGCTGGCTGGATGAAAAGGCCGTAGTGCTTGAATCGCTTACCGCGTTCAAGCGTGCCGGCGCCGATGCCATCCTGACCTACTTCGCCATCGATGCCGCGCGGTGGTTGCGCGGAGAGTGATGGCGGCCCGCAGTCGCCGCTGAGCGCCTGCGCTGGCGCTCAGCGGCGTTGCTAGGCTCCTTGCCTGCCTCTGTGGGAGCGCACCCTGTGCGCGACGGGCGCTTCAGGCGTCTCCGCTTAGGTGGCGCGAGCGATAGCGCCCTCTCCCTCCGGCGACCCGAAGGTAGTCCCTGTGGGAGAGAGAGCGGGTGCTCTCGCAGGTGCTGAATGATTGCGCGCTGCCACGCGCGTACGTCACGCGTGGCGATACAGCCCGAGATCCGCCTTTACGCCGAGCCCCTGCATGAAGGCGGCGGGATCGAAACGTTCCTCCGCGTAGCGTTGCTGTATCAGCGCCTTGGCGGCGGCGAGATGTGTTTCGTCGCTCCACTCGACCACGGTCATCACGTTGAACTCGCCGGCCAGGTCTGGCTGCGTCAGCACCAGGTTCTGGCGACAGCCGGGCAACTCGTCGAGAGTGCGCTGGGTTTGGCGCACGCGTTCCATGAAGGCAGGCAGGGCGCGAGCCGGCACGTTGAAACGGTCGATGCGATAGATTGCTTGGGCGGACATGGTTGGGCCTCCGGAGGAATGTTTCGTGGCACTCTAGGACCTCAACTTAACTTGAGGTCAAGGGGTTCCTCGTGGACAAGTTGCCTGGTCCAGTGGGTGTGCCGCAGGTACTCACGGTCGGTGAGCTCGCACGCCGCAGTGGCGTGGCGGTTTCCACGCTGCATTTCTACGAAGCCAAGGGGTTGATCCGCAGTGAGCGTTCGGTGGGCAATCAGCGCCGCTATGCGCGCGCGGCGCTGCGGCGCGTGTCCTTCATCCGCGTTGCGCAGCGCGTGGGCATTTCGCTGGCGGATATCGCTGCGGCCCTCGCCAGCCTGCCCGCCACCGCGGCACCGGGCAGGGAAGACTGGGCTCGCCTCTCCGCGGCATGGCGTAGCGAACTCGACGAACGCATCGCGCAACTGAAGAAACTGCGCGACACGCTCGACGATTGCATCGGTTGCGGCTGTCTCTCGATCGATCGCTGCCGCCTGCGCAACCCCGGCGACAAGCTGGCCGAGGAAGGTGCAGGTCCGCGACGCCTGTTGGTGAAACCATCTGTTGTAGGAGCGCACCCAGTGCGCGACAAGCCAACAAGGCGTTGAAGCGGGGTGGCAGTCATTGCCGATCTCAACCTAGATCCATCGCCGCGGTCGCGCACTGGGTGCGCTCCTACAGTCGAAGGGGGCGGCATTGCTCACGCGTATTGCGCGATGCCGTTGCCGAACGACCAGTTTTCCTTCGCGGTCTCCAGCAGGTTGATGAACACATCCTCCGGCCTTAGCCCCGGTTCCTTGCTGAGCAGCTCGGCGGTGCGCCGATAGAACGCCTGCTTCTGCTCCACGGTGCGGGTGTTGTTGCAGGCAACCTGGATGATCACCAAGTCGTCGCTGCGCGCGATGTCCAGGTAGTTCGGGTCGTAGTCGAATTCATCGGCGTCGTGCTGGTGCACGAGGATGAAGCGGTCGTTCTGCGGCACGTTGAAGCTTTCGGTCATCGCGCGATAGATGCTGTTGCGGATCGCGGCGATGTGCTGGGCGGGCTTGCCGCGGCGTAGCGAGATGCGAACGAGGGGCATGATGGGCTCCGGGGACTCAGGGTTGGGAGATATGGCCGACGTCGTACCACTGGCGTGCATCGGCATGAGAAAGGGAAGGCGCTTCGCGGAAGAGCCGGAAGCTCACCCAGCTCCAGGTAGTGGGCTCGAACGCGGTGACGGCTGCGAGCGCGCCGATTTCTACATCTTGCCGCAACGCCCCGCGTGCTTCATCGCGTAATGCATCCAGCGCGGTGTATGGCGCAACGGATCGGATTTCGCGGGAAGCGAAGTGCGCCTCGCGGGCCTGCGGTGACAGATGGGCATCCCACACCTGCCAGCAGCGTATCGATGGCCAGCCGAAGGCCTGGGTAAGTACGGCAAAGCCCGGGCTGCCGAGGAAGCGCTGCATCGCTTCGCTGTCGCGCCAGACGTAGAAGGGCGCATACAGGTTTTCGCTCGACCGCTCGCCCCGCGTGGCATGCAGATAAGCCTTCAGGCGCAGGCCGTCGAAGTGGTCCAGGCTGTGGCCCTTTTCGGCGATGCGGCGCCGGACGATCGCCATGTCGTAGTCGGCCGGCAGGGTAAAGCTGTATTGCATGGCGATCATGGCCGCGACTCCGTGACCACTTCGCGCAGCCGCGTGACAGCGGAGGACGCTGCGGGCCAGCCGGCATAGAAGGCCAGATGGGTGATCAGCGCGGCGAGTTCGTCTTGGGTAAGGCCGTTGTCGAGCGCTCGCCGCAGATGAAACGGCAGCTGCTCGACACGTCCGAGGGCGATCAGCGTGGAAACCGTGGCGAGGCTGCGGTCGCGCGGCGACAGGGCCGGGTCCTGCCAGACACCGTCGAACAGCACGCGATCGGTGAGTTCAGCCAGTTGGGGAGCGATGTCGCCAAAACTGCGCTGGCCTTGGTCGGAACGGGTAGTCACGGGAGGTCTCCGGGATCGGGAGTTGACGGTGGCCAGACTAGAGCGGACAGTACTGTGCTGAAAATCGGAAAATATTGAACAGATAGTCCACAAAAACGGGATGATCGCCATGCGACGAGTGAACTTCGACCTCGACGTGCTGCGTACCTTTGTCACCGGCATCGAGCTGGGCAGTTTTGCCAAGGCGGCGGACCGGCTTGGCCGTTCCACCTCAGCCGTGAGTGCGCAGCTGAAGAAGCTGGAAGAACAGGCGGGTACGCCCGTGCTGCGCAAGTCCGGGCGCGGCATGGTGCTGACCGAAGCGGGCGAGACCATGCTGGCCTACGCGCGGCGCCTGCTCGAACTGAACGACGAGGCGGCGACGGCCCTGCATGGCGCCGAGCTGGAAGGCTGGGTGCGGCTGGGCCTGCAGGAGGATTTCGGCGAGAGCCTGCTCACCGACGTGCTGGGGCGATTCGCGCGCGCCCATCCGCGCGTGCGGGTGGAAGTGCGCATCGCGCGGAATAGCGAATTGCTCGAGCGTGTTTCTTCCGGCCGGCTCGATCTGGCGCTGGCGTGGGACGCCGGCGTTGCCACCCCGCATGCGGAACGACTGGGCGAAGTGCCATTGCGCTGGATCGCCGCCGCCGGCAGCGAGGCATTGCGGCCATGGCGTGACGAACCTCTTCCTCTGGTGATGCTCGAAGCCCCCTGTGTGATGCGCAGCGCCGCCACGGCGGCGCTCGATCGCGCCAACATCCCGTGGCGCATTGCTTTTACGAGCGCCAGCCTCGCGGGCACCTGGGCTGCGGTGGCCGCGGGCCTGGGTGTGTCACTGCGCACGCCACTGGGCCTGCCGTCGACCGTGCAGGCACTCGCGCCGCACGACACGTCGCTCCCCGCGCTTGGCTCGCTGGGCTTGTGCCTGCATCGGGCGGAAGCCGAATCATCGCCATCGGTGCAAAGGCTCGCCAGTCTGCTGGCGCAGCCATGGCAGGGCATGCCGCTGGCTGCTTGATGCGTGGTTGATGTGATGCCCGTCAGCGTTCGTGGCGCGAAGCCGTCGGGCCACCGCGGTGCTCGCGTGGAATAATGGTCAATCCCCGAATGGAGTGTGCGAGTGGATAGCCACCATTTTCTGGAGACGGCGCTGGTATTCCTGGTGGCAACAGTCATCGCGGTGCCGCTTACCAAGCGTTTCAAGCTGGGCTCGGTACTGGGCTATCTGCTTGCGGGCATCATCATCGGGCCGAAGGAACTGGGCCTGATCAATGACACCGCAGGTGTCAGCACCATCTCCGAATTCGGCATCGTGTTGATGTTGTTCGTGATCGGCCTGGAGCTGTCACCGCAGCGTTTGTGGGTGATGCGCCGCCAGGTGTTCGGCACCGGCCTGCTGCAGGTGTTGGCGACCAGCCTGGTGATCGGCGCGGCGGGCTACTACCTGTTCGGATTGACGGTGAACGCGGCCACCATCGTCGGTGGCAGTCTCGCGTTGTCGTCCACCGCGTTCGGTCTGCAGATCCTCGCCGAACGCAAGGAGGCCGGCTCGCCCTATGGGCGCCAGGCCTTCGCCATCCTGTTGTTCCAGGATCTCGCCGCGATCCCGCTGATTGCCGCCGTGCCGCTGCTCGCCACCGCATCGGGCAAGCATGGCTTCGATTTGTATGCGGTGCTGCGCACGGGTGGCGCCATTGTGGCGGTGATGGTCGGCGGCCGTTATCTGTTGCGTCCCGTATTCCGCTTCGTTGCACGTACCGACAGCGTGGAAGTTTCCACCGCCACGGCCTTGCTGGTGGTGATGGGTACGGCATGGTTGATGGAGTTGGTGGGTCTGTCGGCCACGCTGGGCGCTTTCCTCGCCGGCGTGCTGCTCGCGGATTCCGAATACCGGCACGAGCTGGAATCGCATATCGAGCCGTTCAAGGGCCTGCTGCTCGGCCTGTTCTTCATCAGCGTCGGCATGTCGATGGACATCACGCTGCTGTTCGACCAGCCGCAGAAGGTGCTGATGCTGGTGTTGTGCCTGCTGCTGATCAAGGGCGCGCTGCTGTGGCCGCTGGGTCGCGTGGTGGGCGCCCTGGATCGCCGTGATGCGCTACGCCTGGCCGTACTGATTGCCTGCGGAGGCGAATTCGCCTTCGTGGTGCTGAAGCTCGCGCGCGAGCAGGATCTCATCACCAGCGAACAGCATGGCCTGCAGGTGCTGGCCATCACGCTGTCGATGGCGCTGACGCCGCTGCTGGTGACGCTGGTCGCGCGTGTGCTGGGCACCAAGCCGAAGAAGACGCGCGAGTTCGATACCATCGTGGCCGATTCGCCGCGCGTCATCATCGCCGGCTACGGACGCATGGGTCAGATCGTGGCGCGTGTGCTGCGCGCGCAGGGTGTCTCGTTCGTGGCGCTCGATCATTCGGTGGAGCAGATCGATCTGGTGCAGCGTTTCGGCAATCAAAGCAACATCTTCTACGGCGATCCGGCGCGACCGGAACTGCTGCGTGCTGCGCAGGCCGACCAGGCCGAAGTCTTCGTGCTGGCGGTGGACGACGCCGAGGCGAGCCTGCGGACGGCGCGCGTGGTGCGCCGCCTCTATCCGAACCTGAAGATCATCGCGCGTGCACGCAACCGCCAGCACGTGTGGCGACTGATGGACCTGGGCATCGACATGCCGGTGCGCGAGACGCTGTATTCCAGCCTGAAGATGACGCGCCAGACGCTGGAGGCGATCGGCCTGTCGCCCGAGCTCGCGGCCGACCGGGTGGAGCGCTTCCGTCGCCAGGACGCCGAGCTGCTCAAGCGGCAGTACCTCGTGTACGACGACGATGCCCGCATCGTGCAGACCACGCGCGAAGCGCTGGCCGACCTGGACCAGCTGTTCCAGGCGGATGCATCGCCCGAGGCCGAACGTGAGCGCGAGAAGCCGACGAACGTGACGCCGGACGATGAGGATGTGACGCGCTGAGAGACACGCTTGATGTAGGAGCGCACCCAGTGCGCGATCGTCACCTCCAATGAATCGACACGTCGCGAGGATGATTAGCGCACCGCCGCTTCGCGGCGGATCGCGCGCTGGGTGCGCTCCTACAGTTGGGGAGCCTTGCGCATGAAAAAGGCCCGCTTGCGCGGGCCTTTTCGTTTCACTCAGCCGGCTGTGCGGGCTGCCGGAGCATCTGCCGCACGCTCGGAATCGCGCCGGTGCTGCGTGCCGCCAGCTCATGGGCAATGTCGACGTAACCGATCGTGCGGGCCACGTCCGCCGCGGTGCGGCCGAACGCGTCGGCCGCCTGACGGTCGGCGCCACGTGCGAGCAGGACGCGGGCCGGCGCCAGCAAGGCGTGCATCGCACAGGCATGCAGCGCGGTGACGCCACGCTGGTCGGCATGTTCGAGGGCGGCGCCCGCGTCGAGCAGCACCGGCACCAGGGCGCCGATATGCGTGGGATCGCATTCGCTGCCGGGACGCAGATGCGCGCCCAGCAGCAACAGCAGCGGTGTCTTGCCTTCCTTGTCGGCCAGGCTCACATCGGCGCCACGCTTGAGCAGGGCATCGAACAGGCGGCGCGCGCGCAGGCTGTCGTTGTGGTCGAAGCCGTACTGCGCAGCGGCATGAAGCGCGGCGTGGCCGCGCGCATCCGCGGCGTTGACGTCGGCACCGCCGTCGAGCAGCTGTTCCACGACTTCCGGATAACCCATCGCGGCCGCGATCATCAATACGGTGGCTTCGCCGGGCAGGCGCTGGTCCACGGCAACGCCGTGTTGCAGCAGCAAGGTGACCAGCGCTTCGCGCCGCGCACTGACGGCCGCCGCGAGCGGCGTGATGCCGTTGTTGGCGGCAAGCGTGGCGTCGGCGCCCTTTTCCAGCAGCAGGGCCGCCACGTCGCGATGACCGGCACCGCAGGCGTGCAGCAAGGCGGTGGCACCCTGGTGGTCGCGCGTATCCACGGCAAAGCCGAGTTCCAGCAGGCGATCCACGGCGGTAAGTGCGCCAGCGGCGGCAGCTTGCGGAAGATCCTCAGCGCGCACCGGGCGGGTCGGGCGCTTCCACTCGCCCCAGTTCAACCAGCGTTCGACGGCATCGTGTTCCAGCGCGAGACCCAGCGGCGTCTCCCCGTTGGCGTCGATCGCCTCCGGGTCGGCGCCATGCGACACCAGCGCGCGCACCAGCGGCAGGGCGAGTTCGCCATGTTCCAGCGCGGCAAACAGCGGCGTACGGCCACTGGTGTCACGGGTGTTGGGATCGCAACCGCGCGAGAGCAGCGCCTGCAGCAGGGCGACGTGACCGAAGGTGGCGGCCAGGTGCACCGGCGTGCGTTCGCGCGCATCGGCACCGAACGGATCGGCGCCGCGTTCGAGCATCACCAGCGGCAGCGCCGCGCCTTGCACGCTGTCTTCCAGGCGCAGCAGCGCCTGCGTCAGCAGGCCCGCACCGGCAGGCGTGGCGCCAGCATGCAGAAGGTCATCCACCGCTTCGGTGGCCGTGGGCAGCTGTTGCAGCAGAGCGTCGAACAGGCGGCGACCCAGCGGCGGCAGCTGGGCTTCGCGCGGTTCATCGACGTCGGCGTCATCCACCAGTTGAGGCTGCAGGCGGGACTCGGGCTCAAGCGCGTGATCCAGCAACCAGCGTCGCGCCGCACCCAGGCCAGGCGTGGCGAGGTCCAGGTAAAGCTGGGCGAGCTGCGATTGCGGCCACTCGCGCACGCGGGTGGTGAAGGTGGAGACGATGGCCCAGTGGCCAAAGCGCAGCGCGTCGAGCAGATGGGCCGGCGTGTCGGCGCCGTCAGGCAATGCGTCGAGGCTCAGGCTGGCAGGCAGCGGCGTTTCCGGATCCAGCAGCGCGACCAGGTCCCAGCGGCCCGATGCGGCGGCGTGGTCCAGCGCACTGCGGCCATCGCTGCCCACGGTCTTGGGCTCGGCACCCAGGGAGAGCAGGGCGCGGATCATTTCGGCATGCGCGCGGGGCGACTGGCAGGCCAGGGTAAGCGCATCACGGCCGTGGCTGTCGCGCGCACGCGCGTCGGGCTGGGCTTCGGCCAACAGCTTCACGATGCCGACGGCGCCGGCACGTGCGGCTTCCATCAGTGCCGTGCTGCCGTGGCGATCGGCGAGGTTCACGTCGGCGCCGGCGGCGCGCAAGGCGCGGGCAATCTGTTCGTGCCCCTCGGACGCGGCAGCCATCAGGGCGCTGCGGTGACGCGCGTCCACGGCGTTGACCGATGCGCGATGCTTGAGCAGCAGCTTGACGCCTTCCACATCGTCGTCGGCGATGCCAGCGGCGGCCACCAGGGCGGGCTCGCCATCGGCAGGGGTGGGTTTGGCGCCGCGTTCGAGCAGGAACTTCGCCACCGGCCAGTTGGCCGCGCGGCAGGCAACGGTGAGCGGGCTGAGGCGCGCCTTGTTGAGCGCGTTGATGGGGGCACCCGCATCCAGCAGCATCGCCGCCACGATGGGTTCTTCGCTCAGCACGGCGCCGTGCAGCGGCGTGTTGCCATCGGCGTCGGTGGCCAAGGCGTTGGCGCCGTTGGCGAGCAGGGTCATCACGGCTTCCGCCCGCCCGTGCCAGCTGTCGCGCGTGGCGGCCAGCAGCGGGGTGAGGCCGCCGCTGGCGCGGTTCACGTCGGCGCCCTTGGCGATCAGCGCGCGCAGCAGGCGCGTATCGGGGGGCAGGGCGGCGAGCATCAGTACCGGACGCTGGTCGCGATCGCCGGTGATCGGTGCGGTGTTGGGGTTGGCGCCGGCTTCGACCAATGCCAGCGCGCGTTCGATGTCGCCGTCACGGATGGCCGCCAGCAGTGCTTGTGCCTGCTCGGGCGTTCCGGCGGTGCGTTCCTGCTCGCTCAGTTGCGGAGCAGGCTTGGGCTTCGGGATGGGGGCCGGCTCGACGACACCCGCGGCAGGCTGGCGCGCCGGGCGACGGGTTTCGCACAGCAGGGCGCGCAGCGTGCGATTGGCGATCACCAGGCAGCCCAGCGGCATCAGCAGGACGCCATAAATGGCCAGGGCGGCGGTACGCAGCTCGGACGGCATCACGCCGTACAGGCCGGTCAGCGCGATGCCGACGAAGGCCAGCACCAGCAGTGCGAACGCGGCCGGCAGGAAGTGGGTGAAGAAGCGTTCCTCGCGGGACAGGTGGCGACCGAACGCCAGGCTCCGCGCGGTGGCGGTGAAGATCCACGAGCCGTCGCTCTGCGGCGGATAGGCGTCATCCCACACATAGACCAATCCGAACGCGGGCCATACGCGCCACAGCGCCGCCAGGGCCACCACCAGGGCACCGGCCAGCAGCAGCGCCGCGCTCAGGCTGGGTGCCTGGTTGAGCTTGAGCATGGGCCAGGCCACCAGCGCGAACACCAGCACCACATAGCCGGTGAACATCACCAGGTAAGCGGCGCCCCGGCGCAGCACGGTGCGGCCGAAGTGCGGTTCCGGATCGAATCCGATCGCGTGGCATACCGCCGCCATGGTCAGCGCATTGGCGACCAGCAGCGGGATCAGCGCAAGCGGGTGCGCTCCCAATGCCGCGATCGCGGTGGCGACGAGGCCGGGAAGGAACCAGGCGAGGGCTTGCAGGAACGGAGGCGGGCGACGCGTTTTTGAATAGGCCATGGGCGCGAAGTATAGGAATCGTTACGGCGCCAGACGGTAATCCCGTGTTAACGGCGGCCCGGAAGACACGATCACGAGTGGCGATCGTGCGGCTTGCTCTTGTACTCGGGGTGGTTGGACGAGGCCAACGTTTCCTGGGGAGGGAGCTGCAGGTGCCAGCCCTGATCCTCGAGATGCTCGAGCACGACCTTGGCGTCTTCATAGGGCAGCTTGCGCTGTCCGGTGAGTTCGACCTCGAGGGCGAGGCGCAGGTCGCCCAGCATCAGCGCGAGCGGGGCGGGGATGCAGGCGAAGCCATCGCGCTCCCGCAGCCAGAGGTAGCTGTCGGGCTTGCGCTGGCTGGCATAGACGTAACAGTGCATGGCGGCACCCTGTCGGCGGCGTTCGGAGGAAGGGGCGCTCGAGAAACGGCGCAGGGGACCGTAAGGGTACCAGTCCGGGATGTCTCAGTCCCGTCTGGATTACGCGTCGATCTTCGTCATTCGTCATCGATCGTCATGGAATCGTCCGGCGAGATGTGAAATTTTTGCTGCGGCTGCACTTGCAAGCCCTGCATCGAGTGGGCACAGTTCCGCCCAGGGGACTCAAACGCGCGTATGAAAATCAAGCGCCATAGTCAACCCCCGCGCTATCCCGAGCCAGACCTAACGATAAGCAGGAGCATGCAGATGCAGATGTCTTTCCGCCCATTTTCCCGTACGGGCCGTCCGCTCGCGCTCGCCGCGCTGAGTCTGGCGATCCTCGGTTCGTTTGCTGCACCGCAGAGCGCCCATGCAAGCGCGTTCCAGCTGCATGAGGACAGTGCCGCCGCCATGGGTCGCGCCTATGCCGGTTCGGCCACCGCTGGTGGCGACGTGTCGGTGGTGGCGAACAACCCGGCCGCCATGTCGGACCTGAAGGGCACCTATTTCCAGGCTGACGTGACCGCCATCAATTTCGGCACCACCTTCAGCGGTAGCGCCCACGATGCCCTGGGTCGCCCGATCAGCGGCGGCAACGGCGGCGACGCTGGCACCACCATGCCGGTTCCGGCGCTGTTCTTCGCCACCCAGTTTGCCGACAAGTGGCACGTGGGCGCGGCCTTCACCGTGCCGTTCGGCTTCCAGACCGAGTACGACTCGAACTGGATCGGCCGTTACAACGCCATCAAGTCGAAGTTCGAATCGCTGGACGGCACGCTGTCCCTGTCCTATGACGTCACCGATACCTTCTCGCTGGGCGTCAGCGGCATTGCGCAGAAGACCTCGGCCGAGCTGACCTCCGCCGTCAACTACAACGCCGTGGGCCTGGGCCTCGTGCAGCAGGCCGTGGGCGCTGGCGCGCTGCCGCCGGCCGCCGGTGCCGCACTGGCCGGTCAGGTGAACACCATCGTGCCGCCGGGTTCGGACGGTCTGGCCCGCATCAAGGGCGATGACTGGGCCTACGGTTACCAGGTCGGCATGTTCTGGAAGATCACCCCGCAGGACAAGTTCGCGCTGGCCTATCGCTCGAAGATCTCGCACACGCTGGAAGGCACCGCCAACTTCACCGTGCCGGCCAATGTGCAGGCTCTGCTGTCCAACCCGACCGTGGCCGCGCTGCTCGCGGGTGCAGGCGGCGTGCCGTTCACGCACACCGATGGCACCGCGCCGTTCACCACCCCGGCCGTGGCGACCGCCAGCTACTGGCACCAGGAAGAGAAGTTCGGCCTGGGCTTCGATGCGGCATGGACCAAGTGGGACGTGTTCAAGAACTTGAACGTGTACTACTCCAACCCGGCGCAGCCGACCACGACCGAAGCCTTCAACTGGCGCAACAGCTGGTACGTGTCCCTGGGTGGCGAGTACTACGTCAACGACAAGCTGACCCTGCGCGGCGGTCTCGCGCTCGACACCACGCCGACCCAGACGGCGACCCGCGATCCGCGCGTGCCTGACAGCACCCGCCAGCTGGTCAGCTTCGGCGTCGGCTACAAGGCCAGCGAGCACTTCGTGATCAACGCTTCGTACGCGCACATCTTCGTGAACAGCGCGCGCATGAACGCGACCAGCTCCACCGCCGATGTGATCACCGGCAGCTCCGACGATTACGGCAACCTGCTGAGCCTGTCGGCCCAGTACAAGTTCTAATCGCATAGCGACGCGGCAAACAAAAAGCCACCCCGCGAGGGGTGGCTTTTTTCTTGGCCGTCTTTTCGTGTAGGAGCGCACCCAGTGCGCGAAAAGCCTACGAAGCAGTGGTGATTGCGCCTAGCGCCCGCGCACAGGTGAGCTCCTGCATGACGAGCGGGCGCACCTCAGCCAAAACGCATCAACAGCTTCAGCATCCGCTTGAACTGAGCGCCGTAAGGCGGGTTGAACATGCCGGCACCGTTGAAACGTGCCTGATGGAATACCGGCTTCATGTGCGAGAACGTGCGGAAGCCCGCTTCACCGTGATAGCCGCCGATGCCCGACGGCCCCACGCCGCCAAACGGCAGCCCATGCTGGGCGATGTGGTAAATCGTGTCGTTGACGGTGACGCCGCCGGCATGGGTGCGCGACAGCACGCGATCGATGGTGGCGCGATCCTGTTCGAACAGGTACAGCGCGAGCGGCTGCGGATGCGAGGCCACGTACGCGATCGCCTCGTCCAGCGAGTCGTACGGCAGCACCGGCAGCAGCGGGCCGAAGATCTCCTCCTGCATCACCGCCATGTCATCGTTTACGCCGGTCAGCATGAGCGGAGCGAGCAGGCGCTTTGAAGACACGTCCTGGGCATCGCTCAGCGCGACGGTGTGCGCACCCGCGGCAAGGGCGCCGTCACGCAGCTTCGCCAGGCGTTCGTACTGCCGGTCGGAAATGATCGAGGCGTATTGTCCCTGCTTGCCGATCGCCGGATACAGGCGCGAGGCGGTGGCGCGGGCAGTGTCGATGAATTCGCCCATGCGGCCACGGGGGACCAGCACATAGTCGGGCGCGATGCAGGTCTGTCCCGCATTGACCAGCTTGCCGAGCAAGATGCGTTCGGCCGCGTTGTCCAGGCGTGCGCCAGGACCGACGATGGCCGGGGATTTGCCGCCCAGTTCAAGCGTTACCGGCGTGAGATTGGCGGCTGCGGCACGCATGACGTGGTGACCCACCGCCGTGGAGCCGGTGAACAGGAGATGGTCGAACGGAAGTGCGGAGAACGCCTGCGCGACCTCCGCATCGCCGGTGACGACCACCACCTCATCGGGCTGGAAGTAACGCGCCACCTGCTCGGCGAACAGCGCCGAGAAGCGTGGCGTGTACTCGCTCATCTTCAGCATCACGCGGTTGCCCGCGGTAAGCGCATCGATCAGCGGACCCACCGCGAGGAACAGCGGGTAGTTCCACGGCACGATGATGCCCACCACGCCGCGTGGCTGCGGCATCAGGGTGGTGCGAGCGGGCAGGAACGCCAGGTTGGCCAGTCCCCCCTTTGCACGCATCCAGCGCCTGCCGTGCTTCAGCGAGTGGCGGAGATTCGAGATGCTGGGATACAGCTCCAGCAGCTCGGTCTCCTCCACCGGCCGATGGCCGAAGTCGGCGCTGATCGCTTCGGCGAATGCCCCTCGTTGCTCCGTAAGCAGCTTCTCCAGCGAACGCAGCCGCGTGGCGCGCGTTTCCCAGCTTGTCATGGGGTCGCGGGCCTGCGCTTCGCGCAGTCGGAGGAGCGTGGCGTGCAGTGAGGGGCTGCGCTCTTGCATGGTCAGAACTTCGCCCGCAGTTCGAGGCCCCACATGCGGGGCGGAGTGATGGATGCGAACGGGGTGCCGAACACGCTGGTGGTGATGTTGTTCACGCCGTCCACATACCGCTTGTTGAAGAGATTGGTGCCATAGAGCGCAACGCCCCAGCGATCGTTCGGCGCGTGCCAGTCAAGGCGCGCGTCGGTACGCTGCTCGCTGGTACCGACCTGGAAGTTCGGGCTGATCACGCACTCGCCTTGGAACTGCGAGTCGTTGTTGCAGCGCGACTTGCCGCGGTAGGCCTGGGCCAGGTCGAACTCCAGATCGCCGTTGAACACCTGGTGCCAAGTGTAGGCCAGCGAGGCCGTGCCGGAGAACTTCGGCGTGCCCGTGGGCTGGCCGGTCAGCACGACACCGTCCGGCGCGACGCCCTTGCGGTAGGTCGCGTCGATGTAGGCGCCCAGGAAGCTCAGGCGCAGGCTGCTGATCGGTTGCCACTGCGCTTCCAGCTCCAGGCCCTTGGCCTCCTGGTCGGTGCTGTTGACGATGTAGATCGGTACGCCCGAGCCGCTGTAGTTCGGATCGAGCTGCAGCGACTGCTTGTTGTCGTAGCGGTAGTAGTAGGTCGACGCGTTGAGCAACAGGTTTTGATCGGGGAAGAGGGACTTGATGCCCGCCTCGTAGTTCATCACCTTCTCCGGCGCAAACTCCGAGCCCACCTGCACGCTGTTGTAACCGCCCGCCTTGTAGCCCTTGGTGATGGAGAAATAGCCCATCACGTCCGGCGTGAACTTGTAGCTGGCCACCACACGCGGGCTGAGGTTGTTCCAGGTATTGCTGGCTTTCACCACCTGGCCGACGGCATTGGGGAAGATCACGTTGCCACCAAATGCGGCCAGTGCCGCCTGCGCTTCGGGCGGCAGCATGTTGATGACGCCCAGGCCCTGCAGGCCCGCAATGGTGGCATCGAACTGCGGCGCGCTGCGCGGCATGGTGTACCAGCTGAATTCCTTCTCGTCACGCGTGTAACGCAGGCCGGTGGTGAGGTCGAAACGGTCGGCCACATGCCAGATCACGTCGCCGAAGGCGGCGTAGGCCTTGAAGTTGCCGTCGTTGCTGATGCCTTCCTGCCACGGATCGCCCAGCAGGGATACCGGCAGGCCCATTGCGCTGAGGGCGTTGCTGATGTCGGTGAGTGGCGTACCCACGCCCATCACGTTCTGCGCCAGCGTATCGAGGCTGTCGGTGTAGACGTTGGTCTGGCTGGTCTGGCGTGCCTGCTCCTGGTAGTAGCTCACGCCGCCCACCCAGTCCATCAGGTCGGTGTTGCCGGAGAGCTTGAACTCCTGGTACCAGCTGTTGTTGTGCTCGATGTTGGCGGTATCGAGGTAGGTGACGATGTGGTTGGTACCGTCATAGTCGCCCTTGTTGAACGTATCGAAACCGCGCCAGGCGGTGGTCGACACGAAGTCGCCCCACGAGAAGCCGTGGTCGATACGCAGCGTGCCGTCATCGAAGCGGCGCGATTCCCTGGCGCCGACCGTGTCGTTGTAGAGCGGCGCATGCAGCGGGTTGTAGTAGGTGGCCGGGTCAGGCGGGAAGGGCGCGCGCTCGTTGGTGTCGTTGGACAGCGGCACCAGGCCGATCGCAGCTTCGGGCAGCTGGTTGAGCTTTTCGTGGTCCCAGGACAGCAGCACGCGGGTATCGTCGGTGACATTCCAGCGGAACACCGCGCGGGTACCCCAGTCGTTGTCCCCGCCGTATTCCTTGCCGGTCGCGGCGTCCTTGATCCAGCCGTCGCTCTGGTTGTCGACGACGCTCACGCGCAGCGCCATGTCCTTGTTGATCGGAATGTTCACCAGCGCATCGGCATAGCGACGGCCATCGTTGCCGACGCGCACGCGGGCCTTGCCCTCGAACTTGTCGGTGGGCTCGTTGGTGACGATGGAAATGGCGCCTGCCGCGGCATTGCGGCCGAACAGGGTGCCCTGCGGACCCTTCAGTACTTCGATGCGGGCGACGTCGTTGAACGCCAGCAGCGAGCCGCCGGAACGTGCGGCGTACACGCCGTCGACGTAGATGCCCACAGCGGACTCCGTACCGATGCCGAAGTTGCTGGTCGAAATGCCGCGCAGCTCGTAGGTCGGCTGCGTGGGTGAATCGGCGCCGATGGACAGGCCCGGTACAAAGATGTCCATCTTGCTGAGATCGGTGGCGCCCAGCGTGTCGATCTGCTTGGCGGTGACGATCTGCAGCGGAATCGGCACCGACTGCACTTCCTGGCTACGGCTCTGTGCCGTCACCGTGATGTTGCCAAGCAGCTTGGCCTTCTCCGGATCGGCCTGTGTGCCGTTGGTGGTGCTGGCGTTGTCTTGCGTGCCAGCCGGTGTTTGGTCGGCGGCGAAAGCGCCAAGCGGAATGCTGGCGAGCAACACGGAACTGCCGAGCAACAGGCGGCGCAGGCTAACGGACAACAGACGCGGACGAATCATCATCACCAGATCTCCCCTCGAATAAGAAAAGGCCGCGACCCTCTGGGGTCGCGGCTTGTTGCTTCCTTAGTGGATCGCGACGCAGCCCCCCGACTGCGCCGCGATCCATGCCTTGATCAGTGCAACGCCTTCGCGATGCACGGTACTTCGACCCAGCTCCGGCATCATCTCGCCCGGATCGGTGGACTCCAGGCGATACGGCACGATGGAGTCCGCGGGCGCGCCCGGCACGATGTCGAACAGATGGTCGCCGGTACCACGGCCAGCGGCCACGGGCGGCTTGCAGATACCCAGGTGGCGATCTTCCGGAACACTGACGTCGAGCGTCAGGCCAGTGGTGTTGGCCGCGCCCTTGGGGTTGTGGCAGTGACCGCAGTTGATGTCCAGATAGGCGCGGGCACGTGCGTCGAGAGACGCGTGATCGTCCATCCAGTTTGCGTTGCGCGGCGCCTGGTCCGGTGCCGGTGCGCCCGTGAGGTAGCCCACCTTCACCAGGTGCGCCAGCTCGTTCTCCTCACCGGTCGCGTAGTGGTAGTCGCGATTGAGATGGCGGGCCTTGGGACCGATCGGGTGAATCTTGCGCGTCACCCAGTCCTGCGCGTGGCAGCTCGAGCACTGGCTTTCGTCAGGCACGACGTAGTTGAAGTCCTCGCGAGCATCGCTGTCGTCCACCAGCGTCAGCGGAATGACGGCACCGGTGCGGGCCAGCTCGGCATCGCTCTGGTCGTCCTTCCACACGTACGGAATCGCTGCCCAACCCGACTCGCGATGCACCAGGATGCGCGTCTCGACAAGATGCACGTTGGCGAGATCGAGCCCTTCACCGGCGAAGTCGCGCGAACTGTCGTAGGTACGCGCCACATCACTGAACTTCCCCGTCGTCGAGCGCGGGTAGTAGAAGGTCTTGCTGATGACCGTGCCGACCGGGAAATCGAACGTGTCGGTCGGGTCGTACTTGGCCGACGTGCCCTTGGGCATCCACACCGTGCGCAGCTTGTGCGCGTAGTCGGTGAACAGCGGCGTATTGAGGTCGTACGGCACGACGCCCTGGTTCAACACCAGCTTGCCGCTACGCACTTCCACCACGTGCCAATCACTCAGGTGCTGTGGACGGCCATCGGCGTGGAACGCCACCGGATCGAGATCTCGGTGGCATCCAGCCGCCAGCGCTACCAGGGACAGCAGCAGCAAACGCAGACGGGACTTCATCAAAACGACTACCTCAAGCCTTGGGTTCGGGATCGAGCACAACCGGCGGCAACTTGGGCAGCGTGCACTGGTACGGTTTGGTGTCGGTGCTGGGGTTCGCATAGCCGTGCGGGCCGTCGGCGTTGATCACGCCCACGTCGCCGTTCTGGATGCAGATGCGGTCTCCTTCCGGCGGCAGGCCGTTGACCAGGGTCTTCTCATCCACGTAACCGTCCCACAGCACGTCCGGCAGTTTGCCGCTGATGCCGTACACCGCGGTCTTCAGCGCTTTCAGCTTCATGCCATCCGGCGAATCGCCGCCGCCTTTGAAGCGGTTGTCGTAGATGAAGATGCCCTTCGGGTACGGGTTGTACTCCGCCGCCACACCTTTCTTGTTGTAGTAGTTGGTCGAGAAATAGCTGGAGATGATGACATTGGACGACTTGTTGTCGGCGATGTCGTTGTCGAAGATCTCCACCTTGTCGTTCGAGTTCACCACCACGCCCGAACCGGCCGGCACGCTGGCCACCGCCGCGCCCTTGGCGGCGAAGTTGTCGGTGTTGTTGGCGAAGGACTTGTTCTTGAACACGCGCGTGCTATGCCCTGCCTGCGAGAGGTTGGGCATGTTGAACACCAGGATACCGCCGCTGTTGTTGGTGGCGGTGTTCTCGTAGACGTCGGCGTTCACCGAGTTCTCGATCTCGATGCCGGCCACGTTGTACTCGGCGCGGTTGCGGCGAACGATGATGTTGTTGGACTGGCCGACGTAGATGCCGGCATCGGACGCGCCGATCACCACGGAATCCTCGATCAGCACGTTTTGCGTCTTCACCGGGTACAGGCCGTAGGCACCGTTGGTGGTCTTGGGACCGCCGGTCCATTCCACGCGCACGCCGCGGATGGTGATGTTCTTGCCCTGGTTGATCTTGAGCGCATCGCCCTTGGTGTCCTCAAGGGCGAGGTTCTCGATGGTGAAATCGTTGGCGTTGACCAGCAGGCCCTCGGGGCCGACAACCTGGCCCTTGAACGACAGCACGGTCTTGTCCATGCCAGCGCCCTTGATGGTGACGCCGTCGGTGCGCAGGCTCAGGCCGCGCTGCAGGTGGTAATGGCCGGCCGGGATTTCAATGACGCTGCCTGGCTTGGCATCCAGGAACTGCTGCTGGAGCTTGGCTTCGAACGAGGCGTCGGTGCCGCTCTGTGCCGTGGGTGTCTCGTGGTTGCAAGCGGCCAGCGCGAGCGGCAAAGCAAGAAACAGTAGGGTCCTGCGCATGGTCGCTTATCTCCCCAGTAGCGGTTATCTGCGTGACGCTCCACTCTCACGAAATGGCGGGGCGCTGGGGAGGGCTGGAGTGGCGACGAAGGGGGGTAAATCGGCCAGTGTGACGATCGTTTGAATTTCACCCGGTGGCGATGACCGGGGATGGTGGGCTGATCCGTGGGTGGCGTCCCGGCCGCCATTGAGACAGCCGGGACGATCGGATCACCAGCGGTAGCGTGCCGACACGGTGATCTCGCGCGGGTAGCCGTAGTAGCACCAGATCGCGCTGTTGCAGGCACTGACGTACTCGCGATCGAACAGGTTGGCGGCGGTGACCTGGAAGCGCCAGCGCTCGATGTCGTAGTGCGCGTTGGCGTCGAACAGCGTATAGCCGCCGGTGCGGAACTGGTTGTTCGCGTCACCGTAGTGCTCGCCGATGAAGCGCACGCCGCCGCCGAAGCCCAGGCCGGCCAGCGTGCCTTCGTGCACGGTGTAGTCAGCAGAGACCGAGGCCTGCTGCTTGGGTACCAGCGCCACCTGCTTGCCAAGCGTCGCATCGTTGGCGTGGGTGACCTTGGCGTCCGTGTAGGCGTACGCAGCGGTCATGCTCAGGTGGTCGGTGACCGCCACGTTCGCTTCCAGCTCCGCGCCGCGCGTGCGCGTCTGGCCCTGCTGCAGCGAGAAGAACAGGTGGTCGGGGTCGACCGTGAGCGCGTTCTTCTGCGTGAGCTGGTAGACCGCCGCGGTGATCAGCGAACGGCCATCCGGCGTCTGGTACTTCAGGCCGCCTTCGTACTGGTCGCCGGTGATTGGCTTGTACGCGCTGCCGTCGAACGTCGTGCCCACGGTGGTCTTGAACGAGTGGGAGTAGGCGACGTAAGGCACCAGGCCGATGTCGGTGGTGTAGTTGACGCCCAGTCGGCCGGAGAACGCGTTGTCGTCCTGCTTGCGGCGCGTGTCGGCGATCAGGTCCTTCACGTCGTTGCTCACCCAGTCCTGGCGACCGCTGGCGACGATGCCCCAATGACCGATGCTGACCTGGTCCTGCACATACGCGCCCAGCTGCTCGAGCAGGCTGTTGGTGTGATACGTGTACGGCGCCGGCGGAATCGGCTGGCCGTAGACCGGATCGAAGATGTCGATCGGCGCGGCGCTGCCGAAGCCCGACTTGTAGTCGTTGTGGCTGTGCAGGTAATCCACGCCCATCAGCACCGTATGCTGCACGCTGCCCTGGTCCAGCTTCGCTTCCACCTGGTTGTCCACGGCAAACACGTTCGCGTGGTCGACCAGCGGATAGTTGTAGCGGTTGAGCGTGCGCAGGTCGTCCTGCAGGCCGAGGCTGCCGATCGAGCGGTGATCCACCTTGGTGTTCTGCAGGCGCAGGTCCTGGCGGAACGACCACACGTCGTTGAAGCGGTGGTTGAAGGCGTAGCCGATCGATTCGTCGGTCTTCCAGTAATGGTCGTAGCCCGGCTCGCCCGGATTCACGTCGCGCGGGATCTGTCCGTTCGGGTTCGGATACAGGGTGCCCTGCGAGGGCAGGAAGCCGCCCACGCCATCGGACAACGTGCGCTGGTAGCGCGGCAGCAGGGTGAACGAGGTGTTGTCGTCCGGCTGCCAGGTCAGGCTGGGTGCGAAGTAATAGCGATCGTCTTTCGAATGCTTGATGTTGGAGTCGCCCTGGCGGGCGAGCGCCACCACGCGCCACAGCCAGTGGCCGTCGTTGTCGAGCTGGCCGCCCGTGTCACCGCTCAGCTGCTTCTGGCCGAAGCTGCCCAAGGTCGCCTCAACTTCGTGCGGCGCCTCCAGGCTGGGACGCTTGCTGGTCATGTCGATCATGCCGCCCGGCGGCTGCTGGCCGTACATCGCCGACGACGGTCCCTTGTTCACTTCCACGCGCTCCAGGCCGTAAGGCTCGATGCGCGAATCGGCCGTCCAGTCGCCGCTGGGCAGGGCCAGACCGTCGAGGTACTTCGCGGGGTCGTAACCGCGCACCAGGATCCAGTCACTTCGGGGGTCCGCACCGTAGCTGCCACCCACCGCACCGGCGAGATAGCGCACCGCCTCGTCCAGGCCCTGCACGCCGTAAAGCTGCATGCGGTCCGGTGTGATGCTGCTCACCGACTGCGGGATCTCCACGGCCGGTGTTTCGGTCTTGGTGGTCGAAAAGATCACGTTGACCGCTTCGAGGTTGACGCTGTTCTTTTCGGTCGGGGTGTCGGTTTTCGGCGTCGTCGTGCCGGTGTCATTGGGCTCGGCGGCGAAGGCCGGACTGGCCAGGGCGAGCGAGATGGCGACCAGAAGCGCGCTTCTGGAGAGAAGGGGAGTCATGGGGTGTTTCCCTACGGCAGAACGGCAATGGTCCGTATCGCGTCTGCGGATCCGTCCATCGAATAACGGAATGATAATGATTCTTATTGGCTCTTCAAAGAGCCTGCGTCAATGTCGACCGGCGCACGCGTGCTACGCGCCAAGTCACGGCACGGGACGGAGAGATGGGTGAAGCGATCAGGCCGCGTGCTGGCGGGCGTTGCGCGGCGCCATGCCGGTCCAGCGCTTGAAGGCGCGGCGGAATTCACGGGGATCGCTGAAGCCGATCTCCAGACCGATCTCGGCCACGCTCAGCGTGCCGCCGTGGAGCAGTTCCAGTGCACGCTCGGCGCGCACGCGGTCGTGGATCTCGCGGAAGATGCGGCCACCTTCGGCGAGGCGGCGGCGCAGCGATCGTTCGCTCATGTTGAGCATGCGCGCCACGTCCGGCAGGCGCGGCTGCTGGCGCAGGTGGCTGCGCAGGAGGCGTTCCACCGAGGCGACGACTTCCTGCTGCACGCCGCTGGGTTCGTACTGCTGCATGCACAAGGCCAGCGACTGCTGTGCAGTCAGCGGGTTGTGCGTGGGCAGCGGCTGCGCCAGCCAGGGCACGTCGAGCACGATGCGGTTGTAGCGCGCGCCGAAGATCAGCTCGCAGCGGAAATAGTCCTCATAGGCGTCGGCGTGCGGCGGCCGTGCGTAGGTCACTTCGAGACGCGACGGACTGAACGCCTGGCCCAGCAGTTCGCGTGCGATCGCCAGCGCGCTGGCGAACAGTTCTTCGCACAGGAACGGCAGCAGCGGCGCGTCGTTGAAGCGCGGCCATGCGGCCAGCGCCACTTCGCGCGGGCTCAGTTCCTCGAAGCTCACGTCCAGCAGGCTGCCGCTGACACGGTGATGGGTGATGCCCACCTTCATGGCGTCGCCGAACGTGGCCGAGGTCATCATGGCCAGCCCGAGCAGCCCGAAGCTGCCCAGCGTCTCGCGGCGACCCACGGCCAGGCCCAGGCCGGTCTCGCCGGTGGCCAGCAGGGCACGCCGGATCACCGAGCGCGCCTGGCGGTAGGACACCCGCAGGGTCGGATCGCTGAGCTGTTCGCGCGTGAGGCCGGAGCCGACGAACCAGTCGTCGCAGCGAGCGCTGCGGGACAGTGCCAGCTGGGTGAGATGCACGAGGATGTTCGACGGCGTTTCGGCCGCCGTGTAGCGTGGGTCGGTGCCTGTCAGCGCCGTCCCAGACTCATCAGTTGGATGGCCCGCGGCTACGGACGTCATCGTGACTACTCCCCTCCCACGCGTCAGAGAGACCTGACGCGGACTTGATCTATATCATGGCGACCGCGGAATCGCCTTATGCAATGCACCACAAGCGTCGCGCATCCAGCGGGGAGAAAGCGCATGAATAAGGTCATGGTCTCGGTCATTCGTGCGCCAGGGATGCTGGTTTGGCTGCTCGCCGCGGGCTGTGCGTCCGTCGGGACGTCGCCCATGGCATCGGCGCCCAACGCAGCAGCGCCGGCCGCAGCGGCCGCCGCCGATCTGCAGACGGCCGTGCTGCTGCCCGCAGCGCCCAAGGCCGGCTCCCCGCGCTACGAGGCCGACCGCCAGGTGTTTCGGGCCACGCGGTCGCTGGAAGGATCGCCCCGCTGGACGCTCGCACAGCAGGACGTGGACTACGCCACCTCCAAGCTGATGGCCGACTTCAGCTGTGCCATGGGGGTGCCATTGGATGCATCGCACCTGCCGAAGCTGGCCGCCCTGGTTGACCTGACCAGCCGCGCCGCGGAGGAATCCACGGCGCCGGCCAAGAAGGCCAACCAGCGCCAGCGCCCCTTCCTGATTGACCAGGGCGCCACCTGCCAGTCCACCGTGCAGCTGGCGCACAGTTTCGACTACCCCTCCGGCCACGCGACGCGTGGCTGGGCCGCCGGACTGGTGCTGGCGGAGCTCGCGCCGGACCGCGCGACCGACATTCTGTTGCGCGCCCGCGCCTATGCCGACAGCCGCGTGGTGTGCGGGGTGCACAACCTCAGCGCCATCGAAGCGGGTGCCATGAATGGTGCAGCCGCGGTCGCGGTGCTGCATGCCTCGCCATCGTTCCAGGCCAGTCTGGCGGAAGCGAAGCGCGAGCTGGATGCCTATCGACAGGCGAATGCCGCGGGCGCTGGTCCGCAATGCGCAGCGGAAAAGGCATTGATCCAGGCCACTCCCTACTGACAGGTATAGGTGGCATCGGACATCAGCTCGGCGGGACGGCTTGGACGTTCAGAACGTGTCGGCAAGCGGATGAGCGAAACCTAGGTGAGAGTCGCCGTCCATTATCGGAATTGTCTGATGTTGGCGGCGTTTCCGCGTCCCTAGGCTTTCCGCTGCACCGCTACCGGTGCGTCGCCAGCCTGTTCGCATGACCTCCCTGTCCACCCGTGCCCGTGAGGGAACCTGTCGCCGGCCGCCGGTTTCGCCGAGCCTTCGTGCGTGGTCGCGCTGGTTTGGCGTGGTCTTTGCCGTGGTCACGTTCGTCTCGATGCTCATGTCGGCCGAGTGGCGATGGTGGATGGTGCTCGCCGATCCGCTCGCCTGGATGATGTTGATCCTCGCCGCAGCAGCGGGCGTAACGGCCGGCTATGCGCTGGGCTGTCGCGTTCAGGCATGGCGTCCGGCGGCGTGACAGGAGTCTCGGGCAGTCTCACCTAGTCTCTGGGACATGCATCGTGGGATGCATTGGGCGTAGGCTAGCCGCGCTCATCCGGTGTGCACTGCCACGGGGAACGATGCATGGATCAGGACATTTCGTCCGCTTGCGACGTGCTGGTCATCGGTGCCGGCCTGTCCGGCATCGGCATGGCCTGCCATCTCGCGATGGAACACCCGCAACTGCGTGTGGCGCTGATCGAGCGCCGAGCCGCGATGGGCGGTACCTGGGACCTGTTCCGGTATCCGGGGGTGCGTTCCGATTCGGACATGTTCACTTTCGGCTACGCGTTCAGGCCTTGGCATGCGTTGGACGTCATGGCCGATGGCGCATCGATCCGGAACTACGTGGCCGAGACAGCCGAGCAGTACGGTGTGGACAAGAAGATCCATTACGGACTGAAGGTCGTCGCCTCGTCGTGGTCCAGCCACGAACGCCGCTGGACCGTACGGGCGCTCGACGAATCACGCGGTGAAACGCGCGCCTTCACTTGCCGCTTCCTCATCGTGTCTACCGGCTACTACAACTATGACCGGGGGCATCGTCCCCACTTCGCGGGTGAAGAGCAGTTCCGCGGCCTGAGCGTGCATCCGCAGCAGTGGCCCGAGGACCTGGACTATCGCGGCAAGCGCGTGGTCATCATCGGCAGTGGTGCAACAGCGGTGACCCTGGTGCCGGCGATGGCGGCCGACGCGGCACACGTCACCATGCTGCAGCGCTCGCCCAGCTACATCCTGTCGCTGCCGCGCTTCGACAAGATCTCCGCCGTGCTCGAGCGGTTCCTGCCGAAATCGCTGGTGTTCCGTCTGGCACGACGCCGAAACATCTTCCTCACGCGCCTCATCTACAAGGCCGCGCGGCGCTGGCCGGACAAGGTGCGCGCGTTCCTCATCGATGGTGTACGCAAGCATCTTCCGGCGGATGCCGACATGCGGCACTTCACGCCCGACTACCAGCCATGGGACCAGCGCCTTTGCGTGGTGCCGGATGCCGATCTGTTCGAGGCCATCAAGAGCGGCAAGGCCTCGGTGGTGACGGATGGCATCGCCAGCTTCACCGAAGAGGGCATTCGCCTGCAGTCGGGTGAATCACTGCAGGCGGACATCATCATCACGGCGACCGGCCTGGAGATGCAGACACTGGGCGGCATGACGCTGCAGGTGGACGGCGAGCCGCGCGTGATGGGCGAGCTGGTGACCTACAAGGGCGTGCTGCTGCAGGACGCGCCGAACTTCGCCTGCATCTTCGGCTACACCAATGCGCCGTGGACGCTGAAGGCGGATATCGCCGCGCGCTATGTCTGTCGACTGCTCGACTACATGCGCGAGCACAAGGTGGACGTCGTTACGCCGCGCGCACCAGCGGGCGAGCGGCAGGACGAAACGATCATGGGGGCGCTGACCTCGGGCTACGTGCAGCGCGGTGCCCCCGTGTTGCCACGCCAGGGGCGCGCGGTGCCCTGGCGCGTACTCAACAACTACGAGCGCGACTGCGAGATGCTGCTGAAGCAGCCAGTGGCGGATGTTGCGCTGGAACTGGAGCGAGCGGCGCCAGTGTCAGCATCGATGGAGCCGCAGGCCGCCATCTCGCCGGGTTGAATCAACGCGCCGCGCTCGGCGTTTCCGTCGCAGGCTTAGTGCGTTTCCATTGTTCGATCCAGCCCGTGAGGTCGGCTAGCCGCTTGGCGGGATCGTCGCGCATCGCCATGCCGACCGCTGCGCCGGCGATACGGCCGTCTGGATCGATCAGCATCAGGGTGGGATAGACGCTCACGCCGAGCACGTCGATGAGTCCTTGCCCGTCGTGGAGGATCGGCCAGTCGAAGTGCCTGTCGGTGGCGAAGCGCTTCGCATCCATGGCGTCTTCATAGGTGATCGCCACGAAGTTCATGTCGCGGTGCTCGCGCGCGTAGGCCACCAGCATCGGTGCCTCGGCGATGCACGGCGCGCAGTCGGCGAAATAGAAACTCACCAGCGTGTAGCGACCATGGAAGTCACCCAGGCGACGCACGCCGCCATTGAGTGCAGGCAGTTCGAAGGGAGGGAACACGTCGCCTTGTCCGAAGGCGAGGCGGATGCCGCGATGTCCCGGCGCCGGGCCCGTGATGCGCAGCATCGCCGCGCCGGCCTGCGTATCGCGCGTGCTGCTGTAATTTTTGCCGTCCTTCACCTGCCGCATGAACGACACGACGTCGAGCGGGCGTCCTGCGGCATCGAGATAGCGCGTATTGGCCGTGACGCCGAGCTGGGTCGGGTCGGGCAGCGTGCCGTCCTGCGGCTGCGCGTGCAGCGCGAAAGTGCAGGCGAGGGAGATCAGTGCGAGGAGCCGGGTAATCCGCATGCATCCTCCAGACGAAACGGGCCGGTGCGTTGGCACCGGCCCGTGATGCGATTACTCGCCGATGGTCAGCAGCGAAGCGTTGCCGCCAGCCGCCGTGGTGTTGATGGTGAGCGTACGCTCGCCGGCAAAACGCAGCAGGTAGTGCGGGCCGCCTGCCTTCGGGCCGGTGCCCGACAGGGCCTCGCCGCCGAACGGCTGCACGCCGACCACCGCACCGATCTGGTTGCGGTTGACGTAGCAGTTGCCGACGCGCGCGTGGCTCTGGATGTAATCCACGGTGTCGTTGATGCGGCTGTGGATGCCGAGCGTGAGGCCGTAGCCGGTGGCGTTGATCGCCTCGACCACCTTGGGCAGCTCGTCCGCCTTCCAGCGGATCACGTGCAGCACCGGACCGAAGATTTCGCGGGTCAGCGTCGACAGGCCCGGGATTTCATAGGCGCGCGGCGCGAAGAACGTACCGTTGCCGGTGTTGGCGGCGTCGAGCTTCACTTCGCCGATCTTCTTCGCTTCCTTGTCCATGCGCGCGGCATGGTCGACCAGGATCTTCTTGGCGTCCTCGTCGATCACCGGGCCCACGTCGGTGCTAAGCTGGCCCGGATCGCCGACCTTCAGTTCGGCCATCGCGCCGGCGAGCATGTCGCAGACCTTGTCGGCGATGTCTTCCTGCACGAACAGCACGCGCGCGGCCGAGCAACGCTGGCCGGCGGACTGGAAGGCGGAGGCGACCACGTCCTTGACGATCTGCTCGGGCAGCGCGGAGGAGTCGGCGATCATCGCGTTCTGGCCGCCGGTCTCGGCGATCAGCGCGGCGATCGCTGCGTTGCGCGCAGCCAGCGAACGGTTGATCGCCCACGCCGTCTCGGTGGAGCCGGTGAAGGCCACGCCCGCGACACGCGGATCCCTGGTGAGCGCGGCACCGACAGTGGTGCCGTCGCCCGGCAGGTACTGCAGCACCTCGGCCGGCACGCCGGCTTCGTGCAGCAGCTTCACGGCAGCGTAGCCGATCAGGCTGGTCTGCTCGGCCGGCTTGGCGATGACGCTGTTGCCCGCGGCGAGCGCGGCGCTGACCTGGCCCAGGAAGATCGCCAGCGGGAAGTTCCACGGGCTGATGCAGACGAACACGCCGCGGCCGTTGAGGAACAGCTGGTTGCTCTCGCCGGTGGGGCCGGGCAGCTGTTCCGGGTGACCGAACAGGCGGCGCGCCATGGTGGCGTAGTAGCGCAGGAAGTCGGCGGCCTCGCGGATCTCGGCGATCGAATCCGGCAGGCTCTTGCCCGCTTCACGCACGCACAGTGCGATGAACTCGCCGCGGCGCGCTTCCAGCTGCTCGGCGGCGTGCTCGAGGATGGCGGCGCGGCTGGCAGCCGGCAGGCGATCCCAGTTGTGATGGGCGGCGACGGCGTTGGCCAGCGCCTTCTCGACGGTAGCGCTGTCGGCGGCGACATAGCTGCCCACGGCCTGGCGACGATCGGCCGGATTGGTCACCGCCACGGTCGCGCCCGTGCTCTTGGCGCCCGGCACCAGCGGCTCGGCGGTCCACGGACCCGACTTGGCTTGCACAGCCTCGGCGAGGGCCTTCAGTTCGTTGTCGTTGGAGAAGTTGACGCCCATGGAA
This sequence comes from Dyella amyloliquefaciens, assembly GCF_004296575.1. GTDB lineage: Bacteria > Pseudomonadota > Gammaproteobacteria > Xanthomonadales > Rhodanobacteraceae > Dyella > Dyella amyloliquefaciens. The sequence goes on from NZ_SAYT01000001.1 coordinate 416,068, forward strand.
TTCTTCCGAAGTTCACCGTAGAGATTCACCGGCAGCGGAATGCGCGGGTGGGGGATGGAGGCAAAGGAGCGCACGGTCTCGCACGGATCGGCGACCAGTTCGCGCACCGGCAGCGTTTCGTCGACCACGCGGTTGACGAAGCTGGTATTGGCGCCGTTCTCGAGCAGGCGGCGCACCAGGTAGGGCAGCAGGTCTTCATGCGTGCCCACCGGCGCGTACACGCGACACGGCACGTTGAGGTTCTGCTTGCCGATCACTTCGGCGTAGAGGTCCGTGCCCATGCCGTGCAGGCGCTGGTTTTCGTACGGACGACCCTGCGAGAGGTGATAGATGGCGGCGATGGTGTGCGCGTTGTGCGTGGCGAACTGCGGATAGATCAGCTCCGAGCCGGCGTCGAACAGCTTGCGTGCGCAGGCCAGGTAGGACACATCGGTGTTCGGCTTGCGCGTATACACCGGGTAGCCGGCGAGGCCATTTTCCTGCGCGCGCTTCACCTCGGCGTCCCAGTACGCGCCCTTCACCAGGCGCACGTACCAGCGGCGGCCGGTGGCGCGCGCGGTCTCGATCAGCCAGTCGATCACGAACGGCGTGCGCTTGGCATAGGCCTGCACCACGATGCCCAGTCCGTTCCAGCCTTCCAGCGAGGGATGCGCGAACACGTCGCCGATGATGTCCAGCGAAAGCTCGAGGCGATCGGCCTCTTCGGCGTCCACCGACAGTGCGATGCCCTGCTTCATCGCCAGCTGCGACAGCTCCAGCAGCTTGGCGGTGAGATCGCGGCGTGCAATTTCGCGCTTGGCCACTTCGTAGCGCGGATGCAGCGCGGAAAGCTTCACCGAGATCGACGGCGCGTCGGTGTGGTTGGCGAACGGGCCGCGCGAACCGATCGAAGCGATCGCGTTGCGGTAATCCTGCTGGTAGCGCTCGGCGGTTTCGCTGGTGAGCGCGGATTCGCCCAGCATGTCATAGGAATAGCGGTACACCGCGTATTCCTTCTGCGCGCAGCGGTCCAGCGCGTCGCCGATGGTCTGACCCATCACGAACTGGTGGCCCATGATGCGCATGGCCTGGCGCACGGCGAGGCGGATCGCCGGCTCGCCCGCGCGACCGACCAGGCGGCGCAGCGCGCCGGTAAAGTCGTGGCGGGTTTCTTCCGACAGCGTCACCAGCTTGCCGGTGAGCATCAGGCCCCAGGTCGACACGTTGACGAACAGCGACTCGCTCTGGCCGAGGTGCTTCTTCCAGTTGGCATCGCCCAGCTTGTCGCGGATCAGCTTGTCCGCGGTGGTCTTGTCGGGAATACGCAGCAGCGCTTCGGCCACGCACATCAGCAGCACGCCTTCCTCGGAGGACAGGTCGTACTGGCGCATGAAGGATTCGACAGCGCTCTGGTCCTTGGCGCGCGCACGCACGCGGGTCACCAGGTCGGCGGCGAGGTCGATGACCTTTTCGCGCTCGACCGGGGGCAGGGTGGCCTGCGCGAGCAGGTCGTTGACGGCTTCGGTCTCGTCGCGCAGCCAGTTGGCGGTAATGCGCGCACGCGCCGGCTCGACACCGGTCGGAAGTTCGGGGCTGAGAATGGGCTGGGTCACAGAGGTGTAGCCGAAAATGACGGGTGGGGAATCGCGGGATTGTACGCGCGGGGTCGGGCGCACGCACCCGTACGGGGTGTTGCAGTGCGGCAGGGCCGGCGCGCCGTCACCTAGTTTCGGCTCGGCGCCGCATATATATGTGTGTGGGCGGGGCCTGTTTGTGTGTGACCCGGGCCAAGCCGCCCCCGGCGGGCTACTTTGAGCCCGCCGACAGGGCGGAGTGAGTCGGGCCCGGGACGCGGGCTTGTTTGACAGCTTGTGTCGAGCGACCCGTGGCAAACGGTCGCACCCCCTTGGCGCACATCAAGTGTCGCGCGCATCGCGGCGGTTCGAAGTGTTCCAAACCCATGACGAACCATGGAAACGGCGCACGATGCACGTGCCGTTGGATGTGCGACGTACGCACGTGCATGTTCATGCGCGCTTCAAATCAAGGGGGTGCGGCATTCTTGCCCATCGACACCGTCGCAGCCTATGATGCCCGGGTTCCAGGCACGCCGAGTTCTCATGATCGTGCTTCGACCAGCTGCTGCCGGCTTGCCGTGCGCGACCATGTGGCTCAAGCCCAATCGTGCCCTCAGCCGTCGTGATCTGCGTCGATTGATCGGAGTTCTGGCGGCGCTGGCACTGACGACGGCCGTGCTGGGGGCGTGGCAGGGGAATGTCTTCGCTCCGCTGTTCGCACTGGTCGAGTCCTCCGCGGTGGCTATCGCCCTTGGCGTGGCCTGGCGGGCCGGCGACCGCAGCGAACGCATCACCCTCGACGAATCGTCGCTGGAGGTGCAATTCCTGCCAGGTCGGAGTAGTGCGCGCTTTCAGACGTATTGGGTGCGCGTGCAGCTCGAAGCCGGACAGGGGCGGGGTCGTTTGCTGCTGACGTCGCACGGAAGGGCGCTGGAAATCGGGGCTTTCCTCACCGATGGGGAGCGCGCCGAGCTGTCAAGGAAACTCAAGGTGTTGCTGGCGGATATCAACCAAAAGCAGCGCAAGTAGGTTCAACAAAGGTGCAAGACATGACATCTGGCGGCATCAGGCCTGGCAGTATCAAGCGAGCAGTCGCGGCATGCGCACTCTTCGCTCTCGCAATGTTCGGCGGCGCGGCATTCGCCAATCCGCAGCCAGGACAGTTGAACATGACGCGCGGCGCGTCCGAGTGGTCGCCCGAGGCGTATTTCCTCAACAACGTCGCCCTGGGCGTCTGCGTCGTCATCGGCATCCTGGTGTTCGGCGCGATGTTCATCGCCATGTTCCGCTTCCGCAAGTCGCGCGGCGCGGTGGCCGAGAAGTGGTCGCACAACACGATGCTCGAGATCGTGTGGACCACCATTCCGGTGATCATCCTCATCGTGCTGGCTTACCTGGCAACGGGTGGCCTGCGCACGTTCGCCGACACCACCGGCTCCGAGATGACCGTGAAGGTCACTGGCTACCAGTGGAAGTGGCGCTACGACTACGTCGACTACAAGGGCAAGGCGATCGAGAAGGTCGGCTTCATGTCCAAGCTCGATCGCGAGAGCGACGAGACGCGCCAGCTGAACTCGGGCCTCGACCCGAACGCGGTGCAGGTCGATGGCTACAACACCTACCTGATCAACGTGGACAAGCCGCTGGTGGTGCCGGTGGGCGTCAAGATCCGCTTCGTGATCACCGCGGGCGACGTGATCCACTCCTGGTGGGTGCCGGCGCTGGGCTGGAAGATGGATGCCATCCCGGGCATCGTCAACGCCGCCTGGACCAACATCACCGAGCCGGGCGTGTACCGCGGCCAGTGCGCCGAGCTTTGCGGCCAGGATCACGGCTTCATGCCGATCGTGGTGAAGGCGGTGCCGAAGGAAGAATTCGAGAAGTGGCTGGCAGACCAGCAGGCGCAGGCGAATCCGCCGGCACCGGCTGCTCCGGCCGCCGCTTCCACCACTGCCGCGCCGGCAACGGCGCAGGCAACCGACGCACCCGTTTCCCAGGGCCATCAGGGCTGATTACTCAGCTCGTCCAAACGTTTCCGCTTTAAGGTAGAGGTGTAAGGTTATGGCCCACGACGCCACCCACGATCACCACGACGATCATCACGGTGCGCCCAGCAATTTCTTCGTGCGTTGGTGCATGTCGACCAACCACAAGGACATCGGCACGCTGTACCTGGTGTTCTCGCTGCTGATGTTCTTCATCGGCGGCAGCTTCGCGATGGTCATTCGCGCGGAGTTGTTCAAGCCCGGCCTGCAGCTGGTGCAGCCGTACTTCTTCAACGAAATGACCACGATGCATGCGCTGGTCATGATCTTCGGCGCCGTGATGCCGGCCTTCGTGGGCCTCGGCAACTGGATGATCCCGCTGATGATCGGTGCGCCGGACATGGCGTTGCCGCGCATGAACAACCTGTCGTTCTGGATCCTGCCGTTCGCCTTCGCACTGCTGCTGTCCACGCTGTTCCTGCCAGGCGGTGGCCCGGCCGGCGGCTGGACCATGTATCCGCCGCTGTCGCTGCAAGGTGACTCGGTGGCCTACCTGGTGTTCGCGGTGCACTTGATGGGTATCAGCTCCATCATGGGCGCGATCAACATCATCGCCACCATCCTCAACATGCGTGCACCGGGCATGGACCTGCTCAAGATGCCGGTGTTCGTGTGGAGCTGGCTGATCACGGCGTTCCTGCTGATCGCGGTGATGCCGGTGCTGGCGGGTGCGGTGACCATGCTGCTCACCGACAAGTACTTCGGCACCAGCTTCTTCAATGCGGCTGGCGGTGGCGACCCGGTGCTGTTCCAGCACATCTTCTGGTTCTTCGGTCACCCCGAGGTCTACATCATGATCCTGCCGGCCTTTGGCCTGGTGTCCGAGATCATCCCGACCTTCGCGCGCAAGCCGATCTTTGGTTACAAGGCGATGGTGTTTGCGATCGCTTCGATCGCCTTCCTGTCGTTCATCGTGTGGGCGCACCACATGTTCGCCGTGGGTCTGCCGCTGGGCGGCGAGATCTTCTTCATGTACGCGACCATGCTGATTGCCGTGCCGACGGGCGTGAAGGTGTTCAATTGGGTCAGCACCATGTGGGGCGGCTCGATGACCTTCGAGACCCCGATGCTGTTCGCGATCGCCTTCGTGATCCTGTTCACCATCGGCGGCTTCTCCGGCCTGATGCTGGCGCTGGCTCCGGCCGACTTCCAGTACCACGACTCGTATTTCGTGGTGGCGCACTTCCACTACGTGCTGGTGACCGGTGCGATCTTCGCGATCATCGCCGGTACGTACTACTGGCTGCCGAAGTGGACCGGCCATATGTACAGCGAGTTCTGGGGCAAGATGCACTTCTGGAACAGCGTGGTGTGGGTGAACGTGCTGTTCTTCCCGCAGCACTTCCTGGGCCTGGCCGGCATGCCGCGCCGCATCCCGGACTACAACGTCGCGTTCGCCAACTTCAACATGATCAGCTCGATCGGCGGCTTCCTGTTCGGCGCCTCGCAGCTGATCTTCGTGGGCGTGATCATCCACGCGGTGTGGTTCTCGAAGAAGAAGGCACTGGATCGCGTGTGGGAAGGTGCGAAGGGCCTGGAGTGGACTGTGCCGTCGCCGGCGCCGTTCCATACCTTCGAGCTGCCGCCGGTGATCCACGACGAAGAACTGGCCCACGGCCACGTCGAAGATTGATGCAGGGCTAGACCGCTCCGGCTTCGTGCCGGGGCGGACGGAAACGAGTCGGATGAACCAGTCGAAAGCAACGATCGAAGAAGTGCGCAAGAAGGGCGTGCGACGCACCGTGACGGTGTTTGGCGCCATCGCCATCGGCATCTTCCTGCTGTCGTTGCTGCAAGGACTGAAGTACTCCTGACGCGGATCCACCGCAGTATTCCTCCGGAGTGTCGATGAGGCATTCCGGGTTGTAGCTCTCGCGAAGGCGAGGGTGGAAGTAAACAAGAGATATCCACGGGGTCGCACCATGGGTCAGCAGCAAGGCGCTTATTTCGTACCGACCAAGAGCTATTGGCCCATCGTGGCCGCGGTCGTCATGTTCGTCACCGTGCTCGGTGCCGCGCACTGGCTCAACGCGCCTCCGGGTGAGGCCAGCTTCGGCAAGACCGTGATCACCGTCGGCTTTGTCGGCATCCTGCTGATGTTCTTCGGCTGGTTCCGCTCGGTGATCCGCGAGTCGCTCGCCGGCAGCTACAACAGCCAGGTGGACCGCTCGTTCCGCATGGGCATGATGTGGTTCATCTTTTCCGAGGTGATGTTCTTCGGTGCCTTCTTCGGTGCGCTGTTCTACGCCCGCATGTTCGCGGTGCCGTGGCTCGGCGGCGAAGGCCACGGCGTGCTTACCCACCAGTTCCTGTGGAACGACTACGCCGCCTCGTGGGGCGCCAGTGGTGGTGGTGGTCCGGCGCGCATCGGCGGTGAATTCCAGACGGTAGCTCCGTGGGGCCTGCCGCTGATCAACACGCTGATCCTGCTCACCTCGAGCGTGACCGTCACCATCGCGCACCATGCGCTGAAGGTCGGCCACCGCGGCAAGATCCTGGTGTTCCTGGCGCTCACCGTGCTGCTCGGTGCGACGTTCCTGTACTTCCAGGCGCACGAGTACATGGAGGCCTACAGGGAGCTCAACCTGACGCTGCAGAGCGGTGTCTACGGTTCCACCTTCTTCATGCTCACCGGCTTCCACGGCATGCACGTGACGCTGGGCACGATCATGCTGGCGATCATCTGGCTGCGCGTAGCCAAGGGCCACTTCAGCAAGGATCATCACTTCGCGTTCGAAGCGGTGGCCTGGTACTGGCACTTCGTCGACGTGGTGTGGCTCGGCCTCTTCATGTTCGTGTACATCCTCTGAGGCGCTTGCGCGTCGCAGCAAAAAGCCCGCCGCAAGGCGGGCTTTTTGTTTGTGCCAACCGTCAGGGCCTTGTGGGAGCGCACCCTGTGCGCGACCGTGGAATTGCGGTGTCGCCGCACCATCGGGTTGTCGCGCACAGGGTGCGCTCCCACAAGGGTGCGGCGGGCCCCAAAGCAAAGGCCCGCCAGTGGCGGGCCTTTGGGGAAAACAGATGCTGCAGCGAAGCGCTGGCTACGTCGGGACGCTACAATTACTGGCCCACGCCGTGCGGATGCAGCCAGCCCATCCAGATGCCGAGTACGACCATCAGGATGAGCAGGACCGACAAACCGATGCGGCGGGTCAACGCCCACACCGTGCGCTTGCTGCCGTCCTTGTCGGTCATCATGAAAAACAGGGCCTGACCAAGGTTGAACAGCACCACCAGCAGCAGGATCACCAGCGCATATTTGTAGATGGTTTCCACGTGATTGGTCCGAACGTTTTTGACATCCGGAGTATAGCCGTCGTGCGTGGTGCCACCGCGTGAACTGGTTGCGCCGTCCTTCGTGGTTCGCCTTGCTGCTTACAGTGGCAGGTGCCTTGCTGTTCATACGCTTGGGCGTGTGGCAGCTGCATCGCGCAGACGAGAAGGAAGCGATTCTGCGACGGTATGCCGCAGCGGAAAACGCAGCGCCGCGCGCGTTTTCAGCGGTGGCCGCAAAGCCCCCCATGGATGCGTTTGTGCGCGTCAACGTGGAAGGCGAGTACGTGCCCGACCGCCTGTACCTGCTGGACAATCCCAAGCACGACCAGCGCGGCGGTGCGGAAGTCTATGCGCCTTTCCGTCCACAGGATGGCGACCGCCTGTTGCTGGTGGATCTCGGCTTTCTTCCCGGCAACGGCACCGACCAGGCACCGCAGTTGCCGCCGTTGCCCACGGGCAGGCAGTCGTTGCAGGGTCTGTATGTGCCCGCGCCTGGCGTCGGCTTCGAGATGGGTGGCAATGCACTCGCAAGGCAAACACGATGGCCCAAGACCACGGTCTATCTTGAACTGCCGCAGGTCGCCGCCGATCTCGGTACTGCGCTTTACCCGCAGGTGCTTGCACTGGATGCCGACCCGGCATCGATCTACGTGCGCGAACACACCATCGATTTTTCTTCGATGCCGCCCGCGCGGCATCGTGCCTATGCCTTCCAGTGGTTCACCTTTGCCGTGGCGGCGGTCGTGATCCTGCTGGTGTTGCATCGCCGCCGCCCCTCGAAGCCGTTGGACAGGTCATGAACAAGCCCGATAACCGCGCGCAGCGCGCGAGCCGTCTGAAACTGCTGCTGGTCATGGCGGTGTTCGCCGCACCGATCATCGCCGCAGGTGTCCTCACTGCCATGGGCTGGCAGCCCGGCGGAAAGGCCAATGGCCTGGCGATCACACCGCAGCGCAACTTCGACAGCGAACAGCTGCAGGTGACGCTGGCCGATGGCAAGCCATGGGCATGGCGCGGCAGCGAGCCGCAGCTGACCCTGGTTGCGCTGGCAGGGCCTGGCTGTGCCGCGCGCTGCGTGGATACGCTGACCAAGATGGCGGCTGCCCGCATTACCCTCAACCGCAACGCCACGCGCCTGCGGCTGCTCTACGTGGGCCAGCCTCCGGCAGATGCGCAAGCCAGTGGCATGGCCAACTATTGGCAGGTGGGGCAGGACAGCAAGGATGCGCTGGCCGCCTTTCGCCCGTCAGAGCCGGACAGCGTGAGTGCGCTGCTGGTGGAGTCCGACGGCACGGCGCTGTCGCTGTATCCCGCCGGTTTCGATCCTTCCGGCTTGCGCAAGGATCTGCAGAAGGTGATTCGTTGATGACCGCCCGTTCTACCAAGGTGCTGCGTGGGCTCGCACTGCTCGCCGCGGTGTTCGCCTTCGGCGTCGTGATGTTCGGTGCCTTCGTGCGCCTCTCCAACGCAGGCCTGTCGTGCCCCGACTGGCCGACGTGCTACGGCCGCGCCACCTGGCCGGAACAGCAGCACGAGATCGCCCAGGCCAACCAGGCCTTCCCGGATCGCCCCTACGAAACGCACAAGGCGTGGCGCGAGCAGGTGCACCGTTTCCTCGCCGGCACGCTGGGTGCGCTGGTATTCGCCCTGGCGCTGATCGCGAGCTGGCGCAGCCGCTGGGAGCGCTACGCCGTCATCGTAGGCGCGATCTGTGCGGCGATCGGCGTGGGCATGTACATGCGCGGCGAGCATCACTGGTCGCTGCTGCTTTCGGCCGCGGCCATCGGGTTGCCGCTGATCGCCGCGATGAAGTTGCGCCGGCCAGGTGCATGGCGCATCAGTGTGCTGGCGCTCGCGGTGGTGGTGTTCCAGGCGATGCTCGGCATGTGGACGGTCACGCTGCTGCTCAAGCCCATCGTGGTGATGGGACACCTGATGGGCGGCATCACCACGTTCGCGCTGCTGGCCTACGTGGCGCTGCGTTATGCCGGCGTCGGCGCGCAGGACGACGGTTACGCCGGCCTGCGCAAGGCGGTGGTGTTGGGCATCGTGCTGCTGCTGGCGCAGATCGCGCTGGGCGGCTGGACGTCCTCCAATTACGCGGCGCTCGCCTGCGGTACGGATTTCCCCAAGTGCCTTGGCCAGTGGATGCCGCCCACCGACTTTCGCGAAGGCTTTGTGCTGTGGCGTGGCGTGGGCGTGAACTACGAAGGTGGCGTGCTCGACATGGCTGCGCGCAGCGCGATCCAGATCGCACACCGCTTCGGCGCGCTGGTGGTGTTCTGCTACCTGGCATGGCTGTCGCATCGCGCGTCCCGCCGCGGGCTGCGCGCGCAGGGGCTCGCCATCGCCGTGGTGCTGGTGACCCAGGTGCTGCTGGGCATCAGCAACGTGCATTTCGGCCTGCCGCTGCCGGTGGCCACGTTGCACAATGGCGTGGCGGCCTTGCTGTTGTTCACCCTGCTGGCGGCGCTGGCACGTACGCAGAAGCGTCATGACGACGCGATGTTCCTTTCCCTCGGGCACTGATGATGAGCAGTCGTTTCCACGAATACATGGAGTTGACCAAGCCGCGCGTCGTCGCGCTGCTGGTGTTCTGCGCCGTCATCGGCATGTTCCTCGCCGTACCCGGCATTCCGCCGTGGCGTGCGCTGGTGTTCGGCACGCTGGGTATCTGGATGGCCTCCGGCTCAGCTGCCGCGTTCAATCACCTGATCGACCAGCGCATCGACAAGGTGATGGCGCGTACCGCGCATCGCCCGCTCGCCACCGGACACCTCAAGCCGCGCCAGGTATTGACCTTTGCACTCGCGCTGGGTGCGTTGTCGATGGTCATTCTGGTGGTGCTGGTGAATCCGCTGACTGCCTTGCTGACCTTTGGCGGCCTGATCGGCTATGCGGTGGTCTATACGGCGTATCTCAAGCGCGCCACGCCGCAGAACATCGTGATCGGTGGCCTGGCCGGCGCGATTCCGCCGGTGCTGGGATGGACGGCCGTTACAGGTTCGCTGCATCCGTTCGCGCTGCAGTTGTGCCTGATCATCTTCGTGTGGACGCCGCCGCATTTCTGGGCGCTGGCGATCTTCCGTCGCGACGATTACTCGCGTGCGCAGGTGCCGATGCTGCCGGTAACGCATGGCGTGGTATTCACGCGCTGGCACGTGTTGTTCTACACGATCCTGCTGGTGCTGGTGACGTTGCTGCCGGCGCTGACGGGTTACAGCGGGATGGTTTATCTCGGTGGCGCAGCGGTGCTCGGTGCGGGCTTTCTGTATTACGCGATCCGTCTGTTGAATCCGCCGGATGAGTTCTTCGCGATGAAGGTGTTCAACTATTCCATCGTGTACCTGATGGCGTTGTTCGCGTTCCTTCTCGTCGACCATTGGGTGATGGAGCCGCTGGTGCAGCACCAGGGTCTCGTGTTCGAACGCTCCATCTGAGCCGACGCCTTTTCTCCCTCTCCCCTTCGGGGAGAGGGTTGGGGTGAGGGGCCAATCTTGCCCCGCCGTTTGTCTGCACCGGCCTCGTTCGAGCCCTTTTTAGCGATATCGCGACCTGGCTCGCCTGCCGCGGGCTTCCGCTCGTCTGCCGACGAGCGGGTCACTTCTCTTTGCGTGGCCAAAGAGAAGTAACCAAGAGAAAGGCCACCCCGATGCCGCGCCTTCCGGGCTATCGCCCGGAAGGTTCGCGGGCGGGTTGCGGGGTTTGTCGACAGGGCATCCTGCCCTGACGACAAACTGGCCGGCGTCCCTGCCGGCCACCCTTCGGGCTGTTCCTCCACCCGCCCGCCGCGGCATAGGGGAGGGGAGATCAAGAGCCAGAGCAAGGAGCGGATTCTCCTACCCTGTGGGAGCGCACGTTGTGCGCGACCGCGGCGTGAGTCATGACCTCTGCGGTCGCGCACAGGGTGCGCTCCCACAACGAACGACGACGCGCATCTCTGCAACGCGATGTGCCGCGCAGCGGCACGAGCCTTCAACCATCCCCTGTGTGGCGGTGAGGGGTGGACGATCAGGCCCCGCAGGGGTGCCCGACAGGACGTCGGGCACTTTTCGTCCGGGCAGGAGCCCGGTCGAAAAGCCCGGCCGCCCCTCACGGACTGGCTGGGCAAAGCCCGGCCAGCGCCACGCGGGGTGCGCTTTCTTTTGGTTACTTTTCTTTGAGCAAGCAAAGAAAAGTGACCCGGGCCGCGGCAGCGGCTCGGAAGCCCGCGGCAGGCGGGCAAGTTGGCGGGAATGTCACGACCAGAAGCAAAGAGCCAAGGCACTGGATGATTTGCTGCGCTCACCTCTTCAGGGCCGCCCTACGGGCGTTCTGCGCGCTCCGCGCTTGTCCCGCTTTTGGGGGAGTGACGGTGAGATTTCGAGGGAGTGACGCTGAGTACTGTGGCGAAAGGCGGTCGCGCACAGGGAGGGCGAGGGGCATGCGTGGGGCCGTCGCGATTCGTGCACGCCACATGACGCCAACGTCACATCCAGCTCGACAAGTCTCGCCCCCGCCTAAACGCAACAACTTTCGCCACAAAAATTCCGTGTCACAGGGTTGACACTTCCGCACCGCAGCAAGACAATTTGCGCGCCACCCGGCGCAACTGCGCCCGAAGTGGCCTCTGTCCTATCAACCCAAGGCATATGGACGTTTACCCTAGTCGCAACGTCGACATCCGCGAGCATCGGGTGCCGGCATTGCATTACAAGCTGATCTGCTGCGGCGACCGCCTGCGGTCGGCTGGCGCTTTCCTCGACTAGGGAAGACCGGCCCACCTCTGACGGCGCCGTTGGCGCCGTTAACGAGGAGAAAGGGCCATGAAGCTCCTTCGCGATTTCTTCCGTCTGCGTACCGCTGTACGTTCGGTCTCTGGCCGTCGTGCGGACGCTCGTCGTTCCTGGACGATTACCGTCCCCGCTCCCCTGGGTGAAATCCAGGCGCCGGTTGCCCGCGAGTCGCAGGCGGCCAATGAGGCGTCGCAGGCCTACCAGGCCCGCCGCCGCGAACATGTTGCTCCGCAAGCACATCGTCATCTGCAGCTGGTATCCAGTCACTGATGAACGCTTCGTTGCAGCCAGCGATGCCCCGCAAGGGCTGGCCTCCGCCAGTCCCGTGGCGTCGATTGCAACGAAGTCCGTAGTGCAGGTCTAGGCGTCACGCGCGGGATACCCCCGCCCGGCTCGCTGGTCCGGCCCAGATGTCACCGATTTCACGGAAGCGAGTCATGTTGAAGCACTCCACCCAGACCGTCACCGGCAAGGCGGCCGTCAAGAGCGCCGCTGCTCCGGTGCGCGTGGCCGTAGCGCAGGAAGCGTTCCGCCACAACGAAGCCCTCTATGCGGCGCTGGATACCAGCGCGGCTGGCTTGAACGAGGAGCAGATCGCCGAGCGTCTGGATCGTGATGGCCTCAACGAGGTGTCGCACGAGAAGCCGCCCCATTGGTCGGTGCAGCTGCTGCGCGCGTTCAAGAACCCTTTCATCATCGTGCTGCTGGTGCTGGCTGGGGTGCAGCTGGCCACCGATGCCAGTGACCTGACCGGCCCGATCATCATTGCAGTGATGGTAGGCATCAGCGTGCTGCTGAGCTTTACCCAGGAATACCGCTCGTCGAAGGCCGCCGAGAACCTTAAGGCCATGGTGCGCAATACCGCCACGGTGACGCGCCGCGCATCCGACGGCCACAGCGAGCGCATCGAAGTGCCGGTGGGCGAGCTGGTCGCGGGCGACATCGTGCATCTGGCAGCGGGCGACATGGTGCCGGCGGACCTGCGGCTGGTTTCGGCGAAGGATCTCTTCATCAGCCAGGCCATCCTGACCGGCGAATCGTTGCCGGTGGAGAAGTCAGCGCCGGCACACAGCCATCGCGAAGACGAGCTGGAAGGCGGCGCGCACGGCGACAACCCGCTGGACCTGCCCACCGTCTGCTACATGGGCACCAACGTGGTGAGCGGCACAGCCACGGCGGTGGTCGTCGCCACGGGCGCGCGCACGTATCTCGGTTCGCTCGCGCGCACCATCGTCGGCCAGCGCGTGCAGACCAGCTTCGACCGGGGCGTGAACAGCGTCAGCTGGCTGCTGATCCGCTTCATGGCGGTGATGGTGCCGATCGTTTTCCTGATCAACGGCCTGGACAAGCACGACTGGCTGCAGGCGTTCCTGTTCGCGCTGTCGGTGGCTGTCGGCCTGACGCCCGAGATGCTGCCGCTGATCGTGACGGCGAACCTGGCCAAGGGCGCGCTGGCGATGTCCAAGCGCAAGGTGGTGGTGAAGCGCCTCAATGCGATCCAGAACTTCGGCGCGATGGATGTGCTGTGCACCGACAAGACCGGCACGCTGACGCTGGACAAGATCGTGCTGGAGCGTCACCTCGACCTGTACGGCGAGGAGTCGGACGAGGCACTGGAATACGGCTACCTCAACAGCCGCTTCCAGACCGGCCTGAAGAACCTGATGGACAAGGCGGTGCTGACGCATCGCGACCTGGAAGAGGTCGCGCAGCACTACCGCATCGTCGACGAGATTCCGTTCGACTTCCAGCGCCGCCGCATGTCGGTGGTGCTGGGCAATGGCGACGGCCACGAACTGCTGGTGTGCAAGGGCGCCGTCGAGGAGATGCTGTCGATCTGCTCGTCCGCCAAGTCGGGCGACGACGTCCTGCCGATGACCGACGAGTTGCGCGCCGAGATCAAGGCGATGACGCGCGATCTCAACGAAGACGGCCTGCGCGTGCTCGTGGTGGCGATCAAACAGCAGCCGCCGGCCGGCCGCGCGTATGGCGTGGCGGACGAGAGCGGCCTGACAGCGATTGGTTGCCTGGCCTTCCTCGATCCGCCGAAGGACAGCGCGGCCACCGCCATCGCGGCGCTGCATCACCACGGCGTCGAGGTGAAGGTGATCACCGGCGACAACGAGGCGGTGACGCGCAAGATCTGCCGCGAGGTGGGGCTGGACGTGGAGCACTCCGCGCAGGGCAAGCACATCGAGCCGTTGACCGACGACGAGCTGGACGAGCTGGTCAAGCGCACCACCGTGTTCGCCAAGATGTCGCCGCTGCAGAAGGCGCGCGTGGTGAAGTCGCTGCAACGCCAGGGCCACACCGTAGGTTTCCTCGGCGACGGCATCAACGATGCACCGGCGCTGCGCGAGGCGGACGTGGGCATTTCGGTGGACACCGCCACCGACATCGCCAAGGAATCGGCGGACATCATCCTGCTCGAAAAGAACCTGATGGTGCTGGAAGAGGGCGTGATCGAAGGACGCATCACGTTCGGCAACATCATCAAGTACATCAAGATGACCGCCAGCTCGAACTTCGGCAACATGTTCTCGGTGCTGGTGGCGAGCGCGTTCCTGCCGTTCCTGCCGATGCTGCCGCTGCAGATCCTGGTGTTGAACCTGCTGTACGACATCTCGCAGCTGTCGATCCCGTTCGACCGCATGGACGACGAATACCTGCGCAAGCCGCGCAAGTGGGACGCCAGCGACATCGGCCGTTTCATGGTGTGGATCGGACCGGTCAGCTCGATCTTCGATATCACCACGTTCCTGCTGCTGTGGTACCTGTTCGGCGCGAATTCGACGGAACACCAGTCGTTCTTCCAGTCGGGCTGGTTCATCGAGAGCCTGCTCACGCAGACCCTGATCGTGCACATGATCCGCACGCGCAGGATTCCGTTCCTGCAGAGTTCCGCCTCCGCTCCGGTGCTGGCGCTCACCACGGCCATCATCATCATCGGCATGCTGGTGCCGTATACCGGACTGGGCGCGAAGATCGGCATGATGCCGCTACCCGGCGTGTACTTCGGCTGGCTGGTGGCGACGGTGCTCACCTACTGCGTGCTCACGCAGCTGATGAAGCTGATCTACATCCGACGCTACGGACGCTGGTTGTAACCAGCGTCGTCGCGAGGGCTTTGGAGGGTCGTTCCGGTACATGCCGGAACGACAGCCTCAAGGCGATTCCACAGCGTCGCAGCTGACGGCGCGCTCGATGCGATAACACGAATGCGAGGGTGTCCGCGTGGACGCCCGTTCCCCTCACAGGCTCTCGTAAGCGAGAGCACGGATGCTTTCGGCATCCGATCTGCTCCAAGGAGGTCGCGCCATGAAAGGCACCTTCGCTCTACTCGACATTGCCGGCTACGTGGCCCTGCTGCTGTGGGGGACGCACATGGTCACCAGCGGTGTGCTGCGTGGCTACGGCAGCATGCTTCGTCGCTGGATGGGTCGTTATCTCGGCCATCGTCCTGCGGCGCTGGGCTTCGGCGTATGCGTCACCGCACTGCTCCAGAGCAGCACCGCCACCGGCCTGATGGCGACCTCGTTCGCCGCCAGCGGTTTCCTGGGTCTCGCACCAGGACTCGCCGTGATGCTGGGCGCCAACGTGGGTACCACGCTGATCGTCCAGGTGATGTCGTTCGACATCTCGATCGTGGCGCCGGTGCTGATCCTGATCGGCTTCACCGTCCACCGTCGCACCGACGACGTCAGCTACGAAAACCTCGGTCGCGTTTCCATCGGCCTGGGGTTGATGCTGCTTGCCCTGCATCTGCTGGTTGGTGCGATGGCGCCGGTGGAGAACGCAGCCGTGCTGCACGCCATCCTGCAGAGCCTGGCGAGCGAGCCGGTGCTCGCGATGCTGGTGGCGGCGCTGCTGACCTGGGCCTGCCACTCCAGCGTGGCCGTGGTGCTGCTGATCGTGTCGCTGGCGACGGCGGGCGTGGTCGATGCACCCGGCGCGCTCGCGCTCGTGCTGGGCGCCAACCTCGGCAGCACCATTCCCGCGTTGATGGAAGCGCACACGCCGTTCGCGCGCCGCCTGCCGATGGGCAATCTGATGGTACGTGCGTTCGGCTGCGTGGTGTGCCTGCCGCTGTTGCCGTTGATCGCGCACTGGCTCGCGCCGCTCGGCGCGTCGCCGGCGCGCATCGTGGTGAACTTCCACACCGCGTTCAACCTGGCATTGGCGATGATCTTCATCGTGCCGGTGGAAAGCCTGGCGCGACTGCTTGTGCGCCTGTTGCCCGAACCGCCCAAGCCCAATGATCCCGGCGTGCCGCAGTACCTGGACGAGGGTGCGCTGGACTCGGCCAACGTCGCGCTGGCGAATGCGGTGCGCGAATCCATGCGCATGGCCGACATGGTGGAAAGCATGCTCAAGGGCCTGGTCGAAGTGTTCGGCAAGGACGACCGCTCGCGTGCGTCCGCCATCAGCCGCATGGATCCGTCGCTCGACAAGCTGGGTATGGCCATCCGTGAATACCTCGCCGACCTCGGCGGCCAGCCGCTGAACGAGGAAGACGGCGAGCGCAGCCAGGAGATCCTGGCGTTCGTCATCAACATCGAACACATCGGCGACATCACCGCCAACAACCTGATGGAATTCGCCGCGAAGAAGATGGCGAGCGGACAGGATTTTTCCGCCGAGGACATCCAGGACCTGGCGGCGATGCATACGCTGGTGATGGAGAGCCTGCGCCTCGGGCTCACCGTCTTCCTGCGCGGCGACCTGCGCGCGGCCCAGCAGCTCGTGGCGCGCAAGGAGGCGCTGTGGCGGCTGGAGAACGAGGCGTCGGAGCGCCACATCAAGTCGCTGCGCGAGCGTCGTGATGGCGGCGGTGGCGGGGACGTCTACCTGCGCATCCTGCGTGATCTCAAGCGCATTCATTCCCACCTGGCGGCCTTGGCCTACCTGCCGCTGGAGCGCGCCGGCCTGCTGCAGGATCGCCTCGTGCGCGAGCCCGCGACGACCTGACGTAAGCCGCGATCGTTATCGTATTAACCCTGCAAAGGAGCGACGGCACATTGGACCCGGACCCATCGACTGATATCGCATTTTCTTGCTGACGACGCCGTCCTCGTTCCTTCGAGTGCTCCTTCCGGAGTAATTCCCGCGAGCGGTGGCCGGTGTCGGCGCACACCGCGAGCGGGTTAGACGTTCCAGCTCCAGGCGACCTGGAACGCTACCCCTTCGCAAACACAGCTCCATCGCCATGACGGCGGTGGAGCGCGGCTGCACGCCAAATTTTTGCAGGGGAATACCCATGCTTCACCGCCTGTCCCGAGTTTTCATCGCCCTCGCCATCAGCGCTTCACTCGCTGCCTGCTCCCACCGTGAGAGCGAACAAGCCGCCACGCCAGCCTTCGTGGATGACCATGGCGTGCTTCGTGTCCCCGATGGGTCTCCGTTGCGCAAGGAACTGGTGATTGCACCCGTGGAAATGCGCGAGGCACCGCACGCCATGCAGTTTCCCGCGACGGTCGAGGCCGATCCCACGCGAACGGCCAACGTGCTGGCGCCGCTCACCGGCCGCATCGCCGAGCTGAAAGTTGGCCTGGGCGACCACGTAACCCGCAACCAGCTGCTCGCCGTGATCGATTCGGGCGATATGGCGCAGGCGTATGCCGATGTGGCCAAGGCCACGGACGCGCTTGCCCTGGCGAAGAAGGCGCTCGATCGCGCCCGTGGCGTGCAGCAGGCGGGCGGCAACGCAGTGAAGGACCTGGAAACCGCACAGAGCAATTACAACCAGGCCGTGGCCGAGATGGACCGTGCGCAGGCGCGTCTGCGTTCGTTGAGTGCCGAAGGCCAGCAGAGCGCCGCGCGCAGCATTCGCGTCACCGCGCCGATGAGTGGTTATGTCACCGCGCTGAGCGCGGCGGCAGGCACCTATGCCAACGACACGTCCGCGGTACTGATGACCATTTCCGATCTTGATTCGGTGTGGATCACCGCGAATGTCCCGGAGGCCGAGGTTGGCCATATCGCCAAGGGGCAGGTGGTGGACGCGGTGCTGTCGGCCTATCCGGACCAGGTGTTCCATGGCCAGGTGGGCTTCGTCAGCCAGGTGCTGCAGTCCGACACCCGCCGCGACATGGTGCGCGCGGTGTTTGCCAATGCGGACGGACGCCTGAAGCCGAACATGTTCGCCAACGCCAGCATCGCGGTACCGCAGCCGGCACAGGTGTTCGTGCCTGACTCCGCGTTGCTGATGAACAACGACAGCACCACCGTGTTCGTGGAAGTGTCATCGTGGGCATTCGCGCGCCGCACGGTGGAGTTGAGCTATGACGAGACTGCCGGCGCTCGTGTGCTGAAGGGCCTCAAGGCGGGCGACCGCGTGGTCGTGAAGGGCGGAGTCCTTCTCAATGATTAACGCGATCTTCCACTTCTGCTTCCAGAAGCGCGTGATGTTCCTCGTCGTGTCGGCGCTGGTACTGTGCTTCGGTTATTACTCCTGGACGCAGCTCGCCATCGAGGCCTATCCGGAACTGAGCGACGTCACCGCGCAGGTGACCACGCAGGTGCCGGGCCTGGCCGCCGAGGAGATCGAGCAGCAGATCACCATTCCGCTGGAGCGCGGCCTGGCGGGGACGCCGGGTCTGGTGAGCATGCGATCGAGCAGCACCTTCGGCCTGTCGCTGATCACGCTGGTGTTCAAGGACGGCGCCGAGGACTACTGGTCGCGCCAGCGCGTGATGGAGCGCATCAGCCAGGTGACCTTGCCGCCGGGCGTCACGCCGGGACTGGATCCGGTATCGGGTCCCGCGGGCGAGATCTATCGCTACACGCTCGAGTCGACCAGCAAGAACCTGATGGAGCTGTCAGAGCTCCAGCGCTGGTTGGTGGTGCCTGCGCTTGAGCGCGTTTCCGGCGTTGCCAACGTGGATATCTTTGGTGGCTTCACCAAGGAGTTCCGGCTGGAGCTCGACCCGTCCAGGCTGCTGAAGTACGGTGTCAGTGTCAGCCAGGTCACCAGCGCCATCTCGTCCAATACCGCCAACGCAGGCGGTGGTCGCATCACGCGCGGCGAGCAGTCGTACATCGTGCGCGGCATCGGCATGGTGCACACGCTGAAGGACCTGGGTGACGTCGTGGTGACGCAGAGCAACGGCGTGCCCGTGCTGGTGCGTGATCTCGGCAAGCTCGAGTACGGGCACCAGGTCCGCGAAGGCATCCTCGGCAAGGACAACAACCCCGATGCCATCGAGGGCATCGTCGACCTGTTGAAGTACGAGAATCCTTCGCGCGTGCTCGAAGGCATCCATGCCACCGTCGATCAGCTGAACAAGCAGCTCGCCGCGCAGGACGTGCGCATCGCACCGTACATCGATCGCGACGACCTGGTCGAGGCCACCAAGGAAAAGGTCTTCCACACCGTGATGGAAGGCGTGGGCCTGGTGTGCATCGTACTGATCCTGTTCCTTGGGAGTCCGCGCTCGGCGATGGTGGCGGCGGTGGCGATTCCCATGTCGCTGGTGACCGTATTCATCCTGATGCAGTTCACGCACATGCCGGCGAATCTCTTTTCGCTGGGCGCGATCGATTTCGGCGTGATCGTGGACGGCACCATCGTGGTGACGGAGGCGATCCTGCGCCGCCGCGAAGAGAAGCCCAACGCGATACTCACCGAAGACGACGTGATGACGGTGACCAAGCATGTAGGCCGCTCGATCTTCTTCGCGACGCTGATCATCGTCACGGCGTATCTTCCGCTGTTCGCGTTCGAGCACGCCGAGGGCAAGCTGTTCCGTCCGATGGCATTTACGGTGGGCTATGCACTGCTGGCCGCGCTGCTGTGCACGGTGACGCTGACACCCGGCCTGGCATATATAGCGCTGCGCAAGCCGCGGAAGATTTTCCACAACAAGCCGCTGGCGCGCCTGCAGGCCGCCTATACGGCGACACTGGAGCGCCTGCTCGGCAAGCTGCCGGTGGTCTATTCGGTGGCGGGCGTGGCGCTTGTGGGCGTCGTCGTGCTCGGCGTCACCATCGGTCGCGAGTTTCTGCCGGAGCTGGACGAAGGCTCACTGTGGTTGCAGGTGCAGATGCCTACGGGCCTCTCGCTGGACAAGGCGAGTGCCATGACGGCGGACCTGCGTCGCGCCGTGCGCGAGTTTCCCGAGGTGTCCTTCATCGTCACGCAGATGGGCCGCAACGATACCGGTACGGACCCATGGACGCCGTCGCATGTGGAAGCGGGCGTGGGCCTGAAGCCGTATGACAGCTGGCCGGATCGTGAGAGCAAGGCGGAATTCCTGCGTCGCTTCAACGCGCGCATGCAGCAGATTCCCGGTATCTCGGTCGGCATCAGCCAGCCCATCGTGGATGGCGAGAACGACATGATCGGCGGTGCGCACAGCCCGCTGGTGCTGCGTATCTATGGCGACGACCTCGGCGAGCTGCGACGCATCGGTGGCGAGATCGTCGATGTGTTGCATGGCGTGCGCGGCACGGCGGAGGCTTCGATCTTCCAGGAGCCGCCGATCCCGCAGCTGGCGATCACCGCCGACCGCGATGCGGCCGCGCGCTACGGCATCAATGTTGGCGACGTCAGCAACCTGATCCAGACGGCCATCGGCGGCGCGCCGATCACGCAGGTCTACGTTGGGGACAAGACATACAACGTGACGGCCCGCGTCTCCAACGAGACAGCCAACAACCTGGAGGCCGTCGGCCAGCTGCCGCTGACCTCCGCCGGCGGTGCACAGGTGCCGCTGAAGCAGGTGGCGGACATCCGCTACAAGACCGGCGAAAGCACCATCGCGCATGAGCAGGGCAGGCGGCAGATCACCATCCGCATCGACAACCGCGATCGTGCGCTGTCCGAATACCTGGCCGATGCGCAGCAGCAGATCGATGCCAAGGTGCATTTCGACAAGCAGAACTACCAGCTGCAGTGGGCCGGCACCTTCGAGAACCAGCAGCGTGCGCAGGCCCGGCTTGTGGTGGTGATGGGGCTGGTGATGGCGATCATGCTGGTGTTCCTGTTCATGGAGTTCGGCAAGCTGCACCAGGCGGTTATGGTGCTGGCGGTGGTGCCGCTGGCGACGGTAGGTGGCCTGATCTCGCTGCATCTGCGCGGGGAAACCTTGAACATCGCGACTGCCGTGGGCTTCATCGCGCTGTTCGGCGTGGCGGTGCAGAACGGCATCATCATGGTGGCCAACATCAATCGCGTGCGGAAGGAAGGCCATAACCTGCGTGATGCCGTACTGGAAGGCGCGACCGAACGCTTCCGGCCCGTGCTGATGACCGCCACGGTCGCCAGCGTGGGCATGCTGCCGGCGGCGCTCGCCACCGGCATCGGCACCGACGTGCAGCGCGGTCTCGCCACCGTCGTGGTGGGCGGCCTGCCCATCGCCACGCTGCTCACGCTGTTCATCCTTCCGGGCTTCTATTTCGCCGTCGAGCGACTCATCGACCGGCGTCGTCGCCAGCACCGTCCGCATCCGTCGCGGGAGCTGTGATCATGATCAAGACCAACGTCCTTCATCCGCTGCGCCCGATGCTTGCCCTGAGCATCGCCTTTGCCCTCAGCGCATGCGCCGTGGGGCCCGATTACAAGCGACCACAGGCACCCGGGGCCAAGGATTACGCAGCCACGCCGATCGCCCGCGATACCGCCGCGACGACGGGAGCTGGCGGCGAATCGCAGCACCTGCTGCAATCCATGGACATGCCGGGCCAGTGGTGGACCTTGTTCCATTCCGAGCCGCTCAATGCGCTGATCGACGATGCGCTCAAGCACAATGCCGACGTGGAAGCTGCGCACGCCGCGCTCAAGGTGGCCTGGGAGGCGGCGTACGCGCAGCGTGGCGCGTACTTCCCGCAGGTGAATGCCAGCGTGAATCCGACCCGACAGGACATCGCCAAGGACCTCGCGAGCCCGGCAGCTTCAGGCGCGGATCTCTATAACCTGACCACCGCGCAGGTCAGCGTGTCGTACGTACTCGACCTGTGGGGCGGCAACCGGCGCCAGGTCGAGTCGCTGGTGGCGCAGGCGAACCAGCAGCGCTTCCAGCTGGAGGCGACCTATCTGACGCTCACCAGCAACGTGGTGAACGCGGCGATCCAGGAGGCGTCGCTGCGTGCGCAGATCCAGACCACGCAGCAGATCATCGAGGCGCAAGGCAGGATCCTCGCCACCTTGCAGCGGCAGCAGGAGCTGGGCGACGCATCCGACGCCGGCGTGGCCGCCCAGGTCACGGCACTGGAGCAGAGCAAGGCCACGCTGCCGCCGTTGGACAAGCAGCTGGCGCAGCAGCGCGATCTGCTTGCCGTGCTGACCGGCCGCACGCCGGACCAGCGAATCGATGCGCAGTTCACACTGGAGGGCCTGCAGCTGCCGACCGACCTGCCTCTCAGCTTGCCCGCCCAGCTGGTGGAGCAGCGGCCCGACGTACGCATGTCGGAGGAGGAGTTGCATGCCGCAAGTGCGCAGGTAGGGGTCGCCATCGCCAATCGCCTGCCCAACGTGCAGATCGACGCGTCCTTCGGGAGTGCCTCGGAGAAGGCCAGCCAGCTGTTCAGCGCAGGCAATGGCTTCTGGAACCTTGGTGCATCGGTGACGCAGCCGCTGTTTGACGGCGGCACGCTCAAGCACAAGCAACGCGGGGCCGAGGCGGCGCTTCAGCAGGCGGCCGCGCAGTACCGGAGTACCGTGCTGCAGGCGGTGCAGAATGTGGCCGACACCTTGCATGCCATCGACTCGGACGCACAGGCGCTCGCGGCCAGCGAACGTGCCGAGCGTGCGGCTGCCCACAGCCTCGACGTCGCCAGGCGCCAGCTCGCACTTGGCGACCTGAGCGAAAGTGCGTTGCTCAACACGGAGTTGGCGTGGCAGCAGACTGCGCTGGCCCTGGTGCAGGCGAGGGCGGCGCGTTACGCCGATACGGTGGCGCTGTTCCAGGCACTGGGTGGAGGTTGGTGGCGTCGCAACGATGCGCAGGACGTCGCCGCGTCGTCGCGTTGAGGCGGCATGGCGCCGCCGGAAAGCGGCGGCGTCAGTCCTGCAGGTCGATATCCAGGCTTTCCAGTAGCGCGACGGCTTCCGGCAGCGAGAACCGCGCCCGCTTGATGTCGTTGGTGAAGATGTCGATGCGGTAATTGCAGGCGTCGATGAAGTTGGCGCCCGCCAGCCGCGTGCGCGCGAAGACGCTGTCGCGCAGGTCTGTATCGCGGAAGTCCGCTTCCGTGCAGTTGGCATCGGTGAAGTCGACGTCGAGCGCGCGGCATTCGACCAGCTCGCATTCGCGCAGGTCCAGGCCGAAGAAGGTGGAGTCGTTGAGCACGCAACGGCGGAACGACAAGGCCTTGGCCAGGCGTACGCGCGGCCAGTGGGCCCGGGTCCAGTTGATGCCGACCATCTTGCAGTCGGCAAAGCTCGCGGCATCGAAGCTGCTGCCGGTCAGCCGGACCAGGCTGAGGTTGCAGTCGATGAACTCGCAGTCGTTGAAGCGGCAGCGGGCGAGCGTGGCTTCGCTGAAGTTGCAGTGACGGAACGTGCAGTCGCGGAAGCGGATGCCATCGATCGTGACGCCGGCGAAGTCGGCATCGTCGAAGTTCTCGTCGTCATATTCCTGTTGCGTCAGCGTGGCCATGGGATGTAGCTCAACGCGTGCCGGACTCGCACGCCACCCGGCGCCTGTGCCGCCACCACAACAACAGCACGATCAGCACCACCACGCCGCCGAACAACCACAGCCCGTTCTGTCCGCGGCGGATCCACATCGCCAACCACTCGTGGTTGTTGGCGCCGAAATAGCCGAGGTAGACCCAGATCGGCACGCTGATCAGCGCGGCGCTGCCGTCGAGCAGGAAGAAGCGCAGGAACGACACGCGATGGGTGGAGCCGGCGGTGATGAAAACCGCCGTGCGCATGCCCGGCAGGAAGCGGGCAATGAACATCAGGCGGTTGCCGTAGCGTTCGAATTTTTCCTGCACCTTGGCATAGCGCTCGGGCGTGAGCACACGCGCCACGAGCCGCCATTGGCGAATGCGCGCACCGTAGTGATGCCCCAGCAGGAACATGCCGGCGTCGCCGACCAGCACGCCGGCCATGCCTACGCCGAACATGATGTGTACGTTGCCGTAGCCCAGGCCGGTGATGACACCGCCGGCGACCAGGGTAATGTCCTCGGGCAGCGGCGCACCCGCGCCGCACAGCAACAACGCGATGAATACCGCGAGGTAGCCGTTCTCGGCGAACAGGGTCACCAGTCGTTCAAGCAGTTCCATCTACGTCCATGCCCGGGCAAGCACCCATGCCTACTAGTAAGGGTCGATGATCCCATAGGAGGGCGTCAGCACGCTTGCGGCAGCGCACGGACGCTTCTGTTCCCCTCCTGGGGAGGGCGGGGTGTTCATCTTGCAGGCTGGGAAGTTAGAACGCTGTTCTTTGGGGCGGCGGGGCAGCCGTCACGCCCTGGATCGATCAAGCAACGCGACAGGCAGTCAAACGCTCACTCTGCCTTCACCGGCGCGACGCGCGCGGCCAACAACTCGCGCAGCTCGGCCTTCTCCGCGCTACTGAGCGCGCTCTCGCGGCTCTTGGCGGTCAGCCAGTCGCGTCGCTGGATCACAGCCTGCTGCTCCATGCGCGCGAGTGCATCGAAGAACTCGGCACGCTGCGTCTCGGGTTCACCGACGACCATGGCCGCCATGAGCTTTTGCAGGGCCGCGTATTCGGGGCGTTCGGCAAAGTGTTCCACCAGCATGGCTGGGTTGATGCCGGGGCGCGAGCGCGCCAGGTCGATCAACTCCGCCAGCAGTTCCACGCCCGGCTTGTCCATGCGCAGGAAACCATATGGGCGCGCCACTTCGTCTGCGACGCCCGGTTGCGCCAGCAGGAGTGCAATGGCGCTGCGCACCAACGAGCGCTGCACCACGATGGGTCGCTGCACCGTGCGTCGGGCAGCGGGATCGGCCTCGAGCACAGCGCGGGCGCCGGTGCGCTTCTCCAGCTCCTGCGCCATCAGGTCACGGAACGCGCCATCGGGCAGTCGTGCGATCAGCGGACGGGCTCGCTCGGCCAATCGTGCGCGGCCATCGAGGCTCGCCGTATCGACGTCGTGCGCGAGTTCGCCGAAGAAGTAGGTCGACAGCGGCGTGGCTTCCTTCAGGCGTTTCTCGAAACCGTCCTTGCCTTCCTTGCGGATCAGCGTGTCCGGATCCTCGCCGTCGGGCAGGAACAGGAAGTACGCCTGCCGGCCATCGCGCAGGCGCGGCAAGGCCGACTCCAGCGCTTTCCATGCGGCCGCGCGGCCGGCGCGGTCGCCGTCGAAACAGAACACCACGTCGGGCGCGGCACGGAACAGCACCTCGGTGTGTTCGGGCGTAGTGGCCGTGCCCAGCGTCGCTACCGCAATCGGCAGGCCGGCCTGGTGCATGGCGATCACGTCCATGTAGCCCTCGACCACCACAATGCGCGAAAGGCTCGGGTTCGCCTGCTTCACCTGCCATAGCGCGAATAGCTCGCGCCCCTTGTGGAACAGCGGCGTTTCCGGCGAGTTGAGGTATTTGGGGCCCGGCTCTTTTTGAGGAGTGCGGGCAGGGATGCCCGCTTCTTGAACTTCGCGCGCAGGAAGCGCGCTGGAAATAATGCGGCCACCGAACGCGATCACGCGTCCGCGCCGATCGAGGATGGGAAACATCAGGCGTTCGCGGAAACGGTCGTAGCGGTTGCCGCGTTCGTTGCTCGCCACCATGCCGGCTTCGTTGAGCAGGTGCATGCGCTTGTCGCTGCCACCCAGCGCCTTGATCACGCCATCGAAACCGGCGGGCGCCCAGCCGATGCGGAAGCGCTGAATGGTCTGCTCATCCAGCCCGCGCTTCTTGCAGTACGCCTGCGCATCGGCGCTCTTGGGCAGCTCGTTCTCGTACCAGCGGGCCGACGCGTCGAGCAGCGCGTAGAGGTCGGTCTTGTCCTCGCGCTGCGCGCGATCATCGCCGCCTTCGCGCGGCACGGTAAGGCCGACGGACTGCGCCAGCTCTTCCACCGCATCGGGGAATTCCAGGCGCTCGTAGTCCATCAGGAACTTCAGCGCACTGCCGTGCGCGCCGCAGCCGAAGCAGTGGAAGAACTGCTTGGCGGGGCTCACGTAGAACGACGGCGAACGTTCGTTGTGGAACGGACAGCAGGCGGTCCATTCCCTGCCGGCTTTTTTCAGCGGCACGCGCCGCTCGATCACATCGACGATGTCGACGCGGGCAAGCAATTCGTCGATGAAACTGTCGGGAATACGTCCGCGCATAAGACGAGTAGTTTAGAGGGTGTTGCGCTTCCTGGTATGCCCATGGCCGACACGCCCCCCACGCCGGCCGATGGCGCCTCTGCGCGGCTCCGCAGGGCTGCCCTATGCTGGAACGGACAAGCGGTTCCACTCAGGGGATCGCGGATGGGAGAGGGCATGGCGCGGTCCGGCTTGAAGATTCGTTTCCGCCCGGCGGCGCCCGAGGATGCCGTGGTGGCCGTGCCGCTGATCTACGCCTCGGGACCGGACTCGTTCGATTACGTCTTCACCACCCGCGACGGTGGTGACGCCCTGGCCTTCCTGGGGCATTGCTTCATGGATGGAGCCGGCGAGTTCGGCTGGCGCAATCACTGGGTCGGCGTGGCTGGCGATCGCGTGGTAGCGGTCGGGGCAGGCTACGGTGCCGATACCAAGTGGCCGTTCACCCTGGCGGCGGCGCGCCAGATCATCGGGCATTACGGACTGCGTCGCGGACTGGGCGCGATCGTGCGCGGGTTGCGCGTGGAGTCGGTGATTCGTCCTCCCGATGGCGACATGCACTACCTGGCCCATCTGGCCGTGCTGCCGGAGCTGAGGGGGCAGGGCGTAGGTCACGCCCTGATCGATCACCTGATCGGGTTGGCGCGGGATGCCGGCCATCGACGCATCACACTGGACGTCGCGGCCAGCAATCCACGCGCGGAAGCGCTGTACCAGAGCACCGGTTTCCGGGTCACCGTCGAACGCAAATCGCAGTTGACCAGCGAATGCGGTCGGGTGGTCGATCACCGGCGCATGGAACGCGTGCTCGACTGAGCCTCGCTACAACGCGTTGAAGATGCCGGTCAGTGCCAGCAGTGCCAGCAGGAACAGGATCAGGAAGATCGCGAACAGGACTTTGGCGATGGTGCCGGTGATGCCGGCAACCGCGCCGAAACCCAGCCAGCCGGTCACCAGCGAAACGATGGCGAAGATGATGGCCCACTTGAGCATGAGGCACTCCCTTGTCGTTGGACGGGACCAGTCGTTGACTGGCCACTACCGGTTGTAGGGAGCCGGGCGTGAAAGGCTTGCAGCAAAAGCCTTCGAAAGTCGTGGTGAGCGGGTTGCCCGCTCACCTGCGAGACAGCCGCGCCTTGGTGGCGAGACAGCTTTGTGAAGCGCGCGTGTTCAGCCTGCGAGACGCGTCTTGATGCGGCCGGACACGGCGCCCATGTCGGCGCGGCCGGCGGCCTTTTCCTTCACCGCGGCCACCACCTTGCCCATGTCGCGCGGCGAGGAGGCACCGGTTTCGGCGATGGCGGCGGTAATCAGCGCATCGACTTCCTCGTCGCTGAGCTTGGCCGGCAGGTAGGTCCCGATCACAGCCATTTCGGCGCGTTCGATATCGGCCAGGTCCGGGCGGCTGGCGGCCTCGTACTGGCTGATCGAGTCCTTGCGCTGCTTGACCATCTTTTCCAGCACGGACAGCGTCTGGACGTCGTCCAGCTCGATGCGCTCGTCCACTTCGCGCTGCTTGACCGCGGCCAGGATCAGACGGATCACGCCCAGCCGGTCCTTGTCGCCGCCACGCATGGCGTTCTTCATGTCTTCGGTGAGCTGCTGCTTGAGAGTCATGTTTTATCCTCGGAAACACACAAAGCCGACGCTGCTCGGGGCAACGTCGGCTAGTGTAGGTCTACATCGACAGCGGCAGCGGATGGACGCGCCAGCTGCCAAGCTACCTGGTACGGCGCCATAAGCGCCGAAGCCCTGGGGTCGTCCGCGGGACGCGGACGCAAGGCTCAGTACAGGCGCGTGCGACGCGAGGTGTCGCGCGAGAGACGGCGCAGGTGACGCTTCACGGCGGCAGCGCGCTTGCGCTTACGCTCCTGGGTCGGCTTCTCGTAGAACTCGCGCTTGCGGGTTTCGGCCAGGATGCCGGCCTTTTCGCAGGTGCGCTTGAAGCGACGGAGGGCAAGCTCGAACGGCTCGTTCTCGCGGACTTTTACGCTGGGCATGGAGACTCCAATGTTAGACTGGCCCGCCTAGACGGACCGTTACGAATACGGTGAGCCGCGAAGTATAACGTGGATACGACGACATTTTCAAAGTCCCAGTCGGTCAAGCCGGTTCTGGGCATCGAAACCTCCTGTGACGAGACCGGCGTAGCCCTGCTGCGGTGGGAGCCGGAGGCGCCCGGACAAGGGCTGCTTTCACACACTCTCTACAGCCAGATCAAGCTGCATGCCGAGTACGGCGGGGTGGTGCCGGAGCTGGCCAGCCGCGATCACGTGCGCAAGCTGCTGCCGCTGGTGCGCGAGGCGCTGGCCCAGGCGGGCCTGACCCCGGCGGACCTCGGCGGCGTGGCCTATACGGCCGGACCGGGCCTGGTGGGCGCCCTGCTGGTGGGCGCTTCGGCGGCCCGGGCCATGGCCTGGGCGCTGGGCGTGCCGGCCATCGGCGTGCATCACATGGAAGGCCACCTGCTGGCGCCGCTGCTGGAGGAAGACCCGCCGGAGCCGCCCTTCGTGGCCCTGCTGGTGTCCGGCGGCCATTCGATGCTGGTGGAAGTGAAGGGCATCGGCGAATACCGCATCCTCGGCGACACGCTGGACGACGCGGCGGGTGAGGCCTTCGACAAGACCGCCAAGCTGATGGGCCTGCCGTACCCCGGTGGCCCGGCGCTGGCCAAGCTGGCCGAGCAGGGGCGCCCGGGCGCGTTCCGTTTCTCCCGCCCGATGACCGATCGCCCCGGTCTGGATTTCAGCTTCTCGGGGCTCAAGACCCAGGTGCTGCTGGCCTGGCAGCAGTCCGACCAGAGCGAACAGACCCGTGCCGACATCGCCCGCGCGTTCGAAGAGGCGATCGTCGACACCATGATCATCAAGTGCCGGCGTGCGCTGCAGGCCACGGGAGCCAAGCGCCTGGTGATTGCCGGTGGCGTGGGTGCCAACAGACGCCTGCGCGCGGAGCTGGCCGCCGCCGGTGAAAAGGATGGCTTCAAGGCCTACTTCCCGCGCCTGGCCTTCTGTACCGACAATGGCGCGATGATTGCGCTGGCTGGCGCAATCCGCCTCGCGCACGGGCAGCATCAGGACGAATCCGTGCAGGTGTTCCCGCGCTGGGACCTGGAAAGCCTGCCGCCGGCGATGTGACCCGCAGTCCCTTGTAGGAGCGCACCCAGTGCGCGACCGCAGAGTGGCGGCATCACCGCTCCGTCGGTTTTCGCGCACTGGGTGCGCTCCTACAGGGAGAACGCTAACCTATCGCCCATGGATATCGTTTTCATCGAAGACCTGCGCATCGATGCCGTGATCGGCATCTACGACTGGGAGCGCCGTGTGCGCCAGACGTTGTCGTTCGACATCGAGATGGCGTTCGACAACACCGTGCCCGCTGCCTCCGACGACATCGCGCACACGCTCAACTACAAGGACGTCTCCAAGCGCCTCATCGATTACGTGGGTGCGTCGAGCTTCGGACTGGTGGAAACGCTGGCCGAGCGTTGCGCCTCGATCATCCGCGAGGAGTTCGGCGTGGCGTGGGTACGCCTGAAGCTTTCCAAGCCGGGTGCCGTGCGTGGCGCGAAAGCCGTGGGCGTGCGCATCGAGCGCGGCGTGCGTCCGCAATAACGATGGCCCGCGTCTACCTGAGCCTGGGCTCCAACCTCGAGCCCAAGCGTTACCTCAATGCAGCCCTGATGGAATTGCGCGAGCGCTTCGGTGTGCTGGCCGTGTCGCCCGCGTATCGCAGCAAATCGGTGGGTTTCGACGGTGCGGATTTCGTCAACCTGGCCGTGGGACTCGACACCGAGCTTTCGCCCGAAGCGTTGAACGAGTGGCTGCACGCGCTGGAAGATCGCCATGGGCGTCGCCGCGACGTGCCGCGCTTCTCCGACCGCACGCTGGACGTCGACATCGTGCTGTACGGCGACCTCGTCCTGCAGGGCGAGGGACACCTGGACCTTCCGCGCAAGGAGCTGCGCCACGCCTTCGTGCTCAAGCCCGTCGCCGACATTGCGCCTGCGCTGGTGCATCCCGTCAGCGGTCGAACCATGGGCGAACTGTGGGCCGCGTTTCCTGCCGAGAGCGAACCGCTGGTAGTCGAGGCGCTCTGATTTCCACAGGTCCAACGCTTGGAAGCACGTGCCGGCACTGTCGCAGGTACCGGCCGGATGCTAGAAATCGCGCATCCATCACAAGGAGGTTGTTATGGCAGGCAAGTTCTCCCGCAGCTGGGAGTTGATGAAGGCCAGCGCGGCGGTATTGCGTTCGGACAAGTCGCTGTTGATGTTTCCGCTGGCTTCAGGCCTTTGCTGCCTGCTGGTGGCCGCCAGTTTCCTCATTCCCATGATCCTGGCCTTTGCCGGCGCGGGAGGCGCGGGTGAAGTGCATGGGCGCGCGTTGTCCATGGGCGGCTACATCGTGCTGTTCCTGTTCTATCTGGTGCAGTACTTCGTGATCATTTTCTTCAACACGGCGCTGGCCGGCGCGGCACTGATGCGTCTGCGCGGCGAGCCGACCAGTTTCGCGGCCGGTTTCGCGATCGCGCGCGGGCGCATCGTGAACATCTTCGGCTATGCGCTGATCGCGGCGACGGTAGGCCTGGTGCTGCGCGCACTGCAGGAGCGCCTGGGCCTGATCGGTCGACTGGTGGTCGGCTTCCTC
Organism: Dyella amyloliquefaciens; assembly: GCF_004296575.1. Taxonomy (GTDB): domain Bacteria; phylum Pseudomonadota; class Gammaproteobacteria; order Xanthomonadales; family Rhodanobacteraceae; genus Dyella; species Dyella amyloliquefaciens. The sequence continues at coordinate 446,597 of NZ_SAYT01000001.1, forward strand.
GGCCTGGCCTGGACGGTCGCCACTTTCCTGGTGGTGCCTGTGCTTGCGAGCCAGGACGTGGGACCCACCGATGCGATCAAGCACAGCGTGGATCTGCTCAAGCGCACCTGGGGCGAGAACATCATCGGCAACGCCGGCCTCGGCGTGGTGTTCGGCCTGCTGATGTTCCTGGCTGTCCTGGTGGCCGCCGGCATCATCGGCGCAGCAGTCGTCTCCCAATCCATCGTGGCGATCATCGTCGCAGTGGTCATCGTGGCGGTCGGCATCACGCTGCTCGGCCTGATCCAGGCCTCGCTGCAGGGCATCTACGCCGCAGCGCTTTACCGCTACGCGGAAGAAGGCCAGGTTGGCTATGGTTTTGACCAGGCCATGCTTGAGCAGGCGTTCAAGCCGAAGAAGTAAGCCATGCGATCACCGGTGCGCTCCTTGCAGGTTTCTCCTGTAGGAGCGCACCCAGTGCGCGATAGCCCACGAAGCGATGCATGCATCGCTCTGCCGCCGGCCATACCGGCTGCACCTCGTCGATCGATAGGTTTTGTGGGAGCGCACCCTGTGCGCGACAGCCTGACGAAGCGACAGACATGAGGCGCTGCGGTCGCCCACTGGGTGGGCTCCTACAACAAGCGGAGGGCGAGCCCCGCTTTATACGGACAGCGTCCGTCCCCCATCCACGCGAATGATCTGCCCCGTCACGAACGGCGCATCACGCAACAGCCACAGCACGGCGCCCGCCACGTCTTCCGGTGAGCCGGCGCGCTGCAGCGGCGTGCGGGCCAGCATGGCCTGCTGGTCGTCGTAGGGTTTGCCGTCGCTGGGCCACATCACGGCGCCCGGCGCCACGCCGTTCACACGCACATCCGGGCCGAGGTCCAGCGCCAGCGAACGCGTCATCGCAGCGAGCGCCGCCTTGGCCATGCAGTAGAGCGGATGGTTGGCGAGCGGGCGCTCGGCGTAGATGTCCACCAGATTGACGATCGCGCCATGTGCCTCGCGCAACGCAGGCGTCGCAGCCTGGGAGAGAAAGAATGGCGCCTGCGCGTTCGATGCGAAAAGTTCGTTCCATTGCGCCGGCGTGGCCGTGCCTACCGGCGTCGGATAGAACGCCGAGGCATTGTTGACCAGCGCGTCCAGGCGCCCGAATCGATCGAGGATGCGTTGAACCATGACCGACAGTGCGCCGATGTCGGCCAGTTCGCCCTGCACGGTATGCGTGCTGCCTGCGCGCTGTCGTTCGAGTGAGGAGGCGAGCAGTTCGGTATCGGCAGCGGAATGGCGATAGTGCAGAGCCAGGTCATAACCGGCCGCATGCAGCGTGCGTGCAATCACCGCACCGACACGTTTGCCGGCCCCGGTGATGAGGACGACGGGACGCTCGTGGCGTGGACTCATGCGTGGGCTCCTGCGTGACGCGACTGGGGCGCGAGCTTGCCCCAAAGCATCGGATACGTCATCCCGCCGGCGGGGTGAGGTCGGTCCCCTCGGGGTCGTCCGTTTCGATGGAGGCGTTGAACATCGCGATGGCGGTGCGCGCCACCTGCCCAGTGTCGTAATACGCATAGGCGCCCACACCCATGGCACCCACGATCGGCAGCCAGCGTGATATGCCCTGGCCCACGGCGCGCTGCGTGACCTTGATGCCCACGGTCTTGGCGATGCGTTCGGCCACGCTGTAGGTCACTCGCCGGAACAGCAGGCGGTCGCCCACGCGCACCACCAGGTCGCGGAATGCCTGCGCCGCCGTGTGCCGGAACAGGCACCACAGCATCTGCTCCCGCCCCAGCTCCGGGTGTTTGCCGTAGGCGGCCGCGATGTCGCTGACCATCTGGGCCTGGATCTTCCAGATGGCGATCAGCTCCGGCAGCACGGTGAGCCAGCCCAGCGGCCCGGGGGGCAGGGCCAGCGAGCCGGCGGTGAGGGCCGCCCGCTGGGCCGCCCGCGTCGCCAGGCGCTGGGCCTCCTGTTCCGGATTCCGGCTGCCCTCGACGGTGCTGTCGGGGATCTGGCTGACAAAGTCCAGGATCGCCTGGGTGACCCGGCTGTGGTCGGTAATCACAGCGGGAAGCTGGGAAGAGGGCTTGGGCATGGTTCCGGGCTCAAGGGGCGCCAGGCGCCGTACGAGGCCAGTCTAGGGGGCTGCCGTGAAGTCCGGCTGAGCCTGCCGGTTGAACGGTCTGCGGGGCGGGGCGCTTTGTCCTCGGGCCATGACTTCTGGGGCACGCGCCCGCCGGGTCGTATGGATATGTTATAACGTATCGAAAATAAGAACTTCACCGCCTCCTTCTCCTGGACCCCTGATGAAACGTTCCTTGCTTGCCTTGAGCCTGGCCATTGCGCTGGGTGCCGTTCCGGTCGCGTTCGCCCAGATTCAGCCGAATCCGGACACCAGCAACCTCGCCCCCGGCACCAGCAGCGATGGCGCCAACGACAGCGGCAACGCCGCGCCCGGCGGCAACAAGAACAAGGTGAAGCAGCTCAGTGCCATTGATGTCAGCGCGGCGCTCGACCAGTCGCGCAACTCGCTCTCGCCCGACACCGGCAGCAGCCAGTACGTGATCGACCAGAAGGCCATCCAGCAACTCCCGCTGGGCGACGCCACCCCGCTGAACCAGGTGATTCTGCAGGCGCCGGGCGTGGTGCAGGATTCCTACGGCGGCCTGCACGTCCGTGGCGACCACGCGAACCTGCAGTACCGCATCAACGGCGTGATCATCCCCGAATCGATCTCCGGTTTCGGCCAGACGCTGGACGCGCGCACCATCCAGAGCGTGAAGCTGCTCGACGGCGCGCTGCCGGCACAGTACGGCCTGCGCACCGCCGCCGTGGTGGACATCGACACCAAGAGCGGCCACGACCTCGGCAATGGCGGCAGCGTCGGCATCACCGGCGGCTCGTTCGGCACGCTCAACCCGAATGCCTCGCTGTGGGGCAGCAGTGATCGCTGGAGCTGGTTCGTCACCGCGAACTACCTGGAAAACGATGTCGGCATCGAGAACCCGACGTCCAGCCGCACGCCTGTCCATGACCACACCAACCAGGTGAAGGGTTTCGGCGACATCTCCTACCTGGTCAGCGACGACATGCGCGTGAGCTTCATGTTCGGCGCAACCAACAACCGCTTCGAGATTCCCAACAATCCGAACCAGGAGCCGCAGTTCGGTTATCTCAACCAGACCGACTTCAATTCCGCCGATCTCAACGAGCGGCAGAAGGAGCAGACGCGCTTCGGCGTGCTGTCGCTGCAGGGCAAGTGGGGCAAGACGGATTACCAAGTGTCGCTGGGCCAGCGCTACAGCACGGTGAATTTCCTGCCGGACGAGATCGGCGACCTGATGTTCAACGGCGTCGCCTCCACCATCAACCGCTCCAACCGCGCCAGCACGCTGCAGGCCGATTTCGCCACGCCGCTGGGCGACAGCCACACGCTGCGCTACGGCATCTACGGCGAATTCGAGCGCGGAAACACCACCAACAACTCGCTGGTGTTCCCGGCCAACCCGGACGGCACGCAGGCCAGCACCACGCCGATCGGCATCTACGACGCCACCAACTTGCTGGCGCGCACGTGGTCGGCCTACCTGCAGGACGAGTGGAGCATCGGCGACAAGTGGACGGTGAACTACGGCGTGCGCGGTGACCGCTACGAGCTGTTCCGCACGGAAAGCCAGCTGAGCCCGCGCCTGGGTGTGGTCTACCAGGCCACCGACAGCACCACCATCCACGCGGGTTATTCACGCTACTTCACGCCGCCGGCCACCGAAGTGATCGACGACAGCAACATCGCGCGCTTCAACGGCACAACCAACGAACTGCCGAGTGGCGGCAACAATCTTCCGCTGTCGGAGCGCTCCGACTACTTCGACCTGGGCGTGCAGCAGCAGGTGGGTTCCACGCTCACGCTGGGACTGGATGCGTACTACCGCAAGGTCAGTCGCCTGCAGGACGAAGGCCAGTTCGGTGCGGCGCTGATCTACTCCAACTTCAACTACGCGCAGGGACGCATCCGCGGCGCGGAGTTCACCCTCAACTACGATAACGGTCCCGTCTCGGCCTACTTCAACCTCGCCTACAGCCGGGCCATGGGCAAGCAGGTGATGACCGGCCAGTACAACTTCTCGCCGGATGAGCTCGCTTATATCGCCGACAACTGGATCCATCTGGACCACGACCAGAAGCTGTCCTCGTCCGGTGGCGTCACCTACTCGTTCACCGATACCACGCGCGTCGGCGCCGATTACATCTTCGGCAGCGGCCTGCGCAAGGAGGCCCCGGGCGTGCCGAACGGTGCTTCGTTGCCGTACTACTTCCAGCTCAACCTCAACGTGGCGCACGACTTTAACGTCGGCAGCCTGGGCAAGGTGAAGACGCAGCTGGCGCTGATCAACGCACTGGACCGTACCTACGAGCTGCGCGACGGCACCGGTGTGGGCGTGGGCGCACCGCAGTTCGGTCCGCGCCGCGGCATCTACCTTACCCTGCAGAAAGACTTCAGCTTCTAAGTCAGCTGGGCCGATGCTTCGCCGCAGCCCATCTCCCCCTCACGGGGCTGCGGCGGGGCATGGGTTATCCTTTGCGCGTTTCCCGCCTGGCGTCCGCGCATGTCTTCCCGACTCCCCGAACCGAGCGCCGACGAGCGCACCCATTCCGACCGCTTGCTGACGCAGCTGCGCGAGGAGATCGCTGCACACGGCGCGATGCCGTTCTCGCAGTACATGGAGCGCTGCCTCTATGCGCCAGGGCTCGGCTACTACAGCGCCGGCAAGACCAAGTTCGGCGAGGCCGGCGACTTCATTACGGCGCCTGAGCTGGGCGATCTGTTCGCACGCTGCGTAGTCAATGCGACCTATCCGGTGTTCGAACTGCTCGGCGAGGAAGCGGATTTCCTCGAGCTGGGCGGCGGCAGTGGCGCGTTCGCCGAAGCGGCGCTCAAGGCGTTTGCCAAGGCGGGTACGTTGCCGCGCCGGTACCTCATCCTCGAGCCCAGCGCTGACCTGCGCGAGCGACAGCGCGAGCGCCTTTCTGCAGAACTGCCTGGCGAAGTGTTCGCCCGCGTGTCCTGGCTGGATCGCCCGCCCGAGCAGGACTGGCGCGGCGTGCTGTTCGCCAATGAAGTGATCGATGCGCTGCCGACCACGCGTTTCGCGATGCGCGCCGGCGAGGTCTACGAGGAATACGTCGCGCTGGATGGCGAAGGACGCCTGATGCGGGTCGATCGACCCGCCGACATGCTGGTGTCGGGTGCGGTGCGCCATGTGGAGCGCGATCTCGAAACGACTTTCCCGGACGGCTACCGCTCGGAGGTCCTGCCGCAGCTGCCGTACTGGATCCAGGCGATTGCCGGCTCGCTTAACGCAGGCCTGATGTTGTTCGTCGACTACGGCTACGTGCGTCGCGAGTTCTACCAACCCGAGCGCAACGATGGCACCCTGATGGCGCATTACCGCCATCGTGCCCACAGCGATCCGCTGTACCTGCCGGGCTTGAACGACCTCACGGCGTCGGTGGACTTCACCGCGCTGGCGGAAGCGGGCAACGGTGCGGGCTTTGGTGTCGCGGGCTATCTGTCACAGGCCCAGTTCCTGATCGGCAGCGGTCTCCAGGACGCCTTCGAAAGCGCTTATGAAGAGGCAGGCGACGAAACAGCGCGTTACCGGCTCGCCCAGGAAGTAAAGAAGCTGACCTTGCCCGACCAGATGGGCGAACGCTTCCAGGCCATGTTGTTCGCCCGCAACATGGAAGTGCTGCCGTTGCCTGCGGAGCTGTTGGAGGCGGACCAGGGCGACCGCCTCTAAAGGCATCGCTTCGCCCCGATGACGCTACGCGAGGTGCTCGAACCACAGGTAGCGTGATTCCCATGCATGCGTTTCGCGCATGCATGGGTTCCAGATCACGGGGATGCCGTGGCAGCCGGTTGTGATGCTTCTTGCTGGGTCACGGGCTTGCTGTCATCCGGGCGCTTCACCATCAACCCATGCTTGAACAGGAACGAGGCCACCTGGTAGTACGCCGTGGCGTCATCCACCTGGTGTTCGTCGATCGGCGTGTTCGGCACGGCATCGCCGTTCTCGAAGTTCGGTCGAACCTGCTCGAGCTTGCGCTGGGGTTCCAGGATGGTCAGTACGTCGTTGCGCAGGTAGCCGAGCTTCTCGTAGGTGGCCGGGAAGGCGCGTTCGCGGCCCGGTTCCAGCTGGAAGATGTCGGCGCCGAAGAAGCGGCTGCGGTAGCTGAAGTTCAGCAGGCCCATCACCGTCGGGATGATGTCGACCTGGGCCATCTGCCGCGTCACGCGCTGCGGCTGGATGTGCTTGGGCGCATAGATCCACAGCGGGATGTGGTAGCGGTTGATCGGCACGCTGGTACGGCCGGCGCTGGAGGCGCAATGGTCGGCGGTGATCACGAAGATCGTGTCGTCGAAGTACGGTTTGCTTTGAGCGCGCTTGATGAAGTCGGCGATGGACCAGTCGGTGTACGCCACCGCTGCCTCGCGCGTGCCGTTCTTCTGCGACACGCGGTTGGCGGGCACGGTGAAGGGGCGGTGGTTGGTGGTGGTCATGATGTGCAGGAAGAACGGCTTCTTCTGCGCGTAGGCCTCGTCCATCTGCTTCAGCGACAAGGTGTACAGATCCTCGTCGGCCACGCCCCACACGTTCTCGTGATGGATCGTCTCGCCCTTGGCGATATCGTTGCGGTCGACCGCGTGATAGCCGTTGTGCGAGAAGAAGTAGTTCATGTTGTCGAAGTAGCCGTAGCCACCGTAGACAAAGTCGGACTGGTAGCCGCGGTCATTGAACACATTGGCGGCGGAGAACAGGTTCTCGTTGTTGTGCGCCTTCACGATCGAGTCGCCCGGCGTCGGCGGTACGGAAAGCGACAGGGCCTCCAGGCCACGCACGGTGCGCGTGCCATTGGCGTAGAGGTTGTCGAAGAACATGCTCTTGCTGATCAGCGCATCGAGGTTGGGCGTGAGGTCGCGCTTGTCGCCGAACTCCTTGAGGAAGTCGGCCGAAAAGCTTTCCACGCTGATCAGCACCACGTTGAGGTGTTTCTCCGGACCTGCGTGACGGATCTCGCGGGTGAGGTCGCGCGGGTCATCGCTGACGTAGGTGGCTTCGGGCGTCTTGATGAGGTCGCGCACGCGGCGGAACGCGTCGTCTTCCGGCAGGGTGCGGTAGAAGCGCGCATAGTCCAGGTGGCTGCTGCGGAAGGCGGCGAAGAACTCGTATACGCCGTTGCCGGAGAGTTCGTTCACATAGGCGTTGTCGGTGCGGTCCTTGAAGGTGCCCTTGATGGCGACTGCGGTCACCACCGTGATCAGCAGCCACACGAGTGCCACCTTGGCGCGCTGCGCGAAGCGCGTGCCGCCATCTTCGGCCTTCAGGCCGCGGCGGCTGAACCACACGATCAGCAGCGTCGCCAGCGCCAGCAGGCTGATCCAGGTGCCCAGCGGGTACGACTCGCGGATGTTGCCGATCACCTCGGTGGTGTAGACCAGGTAGTCCACGGCGATGAAGTTGAAGCGCGTGCCGAACTCGGCCCAGAACACCATCTCGGAAGCGCCGACGAACAGCAGGCCGAACAGCATCACCGCGCCACCGCCGTACAGCAGCCCCTGGCCCAGGCGCGACACATAGATGCGCTGCGGCACCAGCCACAGATAGAGCACCAGCGGCCAGGCGATGTAGATGAAGGCGATCAGGTCGTACGACAGGCCCACGCCGAACGCATACGCCCAGTAGAGCGGGTTGTGCGGCACGCCGCCGCCCGACATGAACAGCAATGCGATGCGCGTGGCGGCGCCGATCAGCGCGTAGCTGATGGCCAGCCACCAAAGGGGACGAAACCGCTGGCGCAGCGGCGAGGTCGGGTGATACGCAGTGGACACGGATGACTCCGGGGGAGTTGGAACGACAGGCGCCCGGTTCATCAGGGCGACGAGTGGCGACCCGTCTTTATACACGGCCGGGCCTTCTGGAGCAGGCCGTCCGGGCGCCAAGCCCGCGATTCTAGCCGGGTCGATCTTCCTGCCGTCTTTCTACGACGGGCCTGTTCAGGAAGCCGACTGCCGCACCGTTCCGATGGCTGCCACCCGCGCGGCGGTCATGGCCTCACCGATGGCGGGCCCCGCGAGGCCCTGTGCCACGAAAGCCTCGGAACGGACCGCCGCCGCCGCGTCGCGGGCTTGCCGCAGGTAATCGGCCTGGGGATAGGCGTCGTCCTGATGACCGAGACGGCCCCGCTTGTCGGCTTCGCAGGCCGCCAGGAACAGGTCGAGACGTTCGGGGCGCCGCAAGGCGTCCAGGGATGCCAGCAGCTTCAGCACCGTGGCGGGCTTCAGTTCGAAGGCACGGTGGGCGTTGAGATGTTCGCGGCACACGTGTTCGGCCAGGGTGGCGTGCTCCGTGGGTACCTTGAGGCGCGCGGTCAGGCGCTGCAGCGGCCGTACGCCGACATGTTCGTGCCCGATGTGGCGCGGCAGCACGTCGTCCGGCGTGAGCGCCTTGCCGAGGTCGTGGGTGAGTGCGCAGAAGCCCACCACGTCGTTGCCGGGGGCGATGCGTGCGGCCATGTCGAGCACCATTTCCACGTGCACGCCGGTGTCGATTTCCGGATGGAACTCCGCGCGCTGCGGCACACAGTAGAGCGCATCCACTTCAGGGAACAGCACCGCGAGCGCGCCCGACTCACGCAGCACGCGCAGGAAAGCGGAAGGTTGGGCCTCGCCCAGGGCCTTGCGCGTTTCCTGCCAGACGCGCTCGGGCACGAGATGGTCGACCTCGCCAGCGCGCACCATCTCCTGCATCAGCGCCATGGTCTCCGGGGCCACGGTGAAGCCCAGTGGCGCGAAGCGCGCCGCGAACCGCGCCACGCGCAGCAGGCGCACGGGGTCCTCGACGAAGGCGGGTGATACATGCCGCAACAGTCGCTGCTCGAGATCGCGCAGGCCGTTGAAGGGATCGACGAGGGTGCCATCCTCGCCTTCGGCCATCGCGTTGATGGTCAGGTCGCGACGTGCGAGATCCTCTTCCAGCGTCACCGACGGATCAGCGTGGAAGGCGAAGCCGTGGTAGCCATGGCCGGTCTTGCGCTCGGTGCGTGCGAGCGCGTACTCCTCGCCCGTCTGCGGATGCAGGAAGACCGGGAAATCCTTGCCTACCGGGCGATAACCCTGTGCCTGCAGATCCTCGGGCCGTGCACCCACGACCACGTGATCGTGGTCGATGACCGGCCTGCCCAGGCGTTTGTCGCGGACCGCGCCGCCGACGAGATAGATGCGCATGGGGCAATTCTGCCATGCCGCATCCACGGGCCTACAGGTGGGCTGCCTCAGTGCGTACTGACGCGGGCGTTGGCCAGGCGACGCAGGCGTGCCGGCTCACGCAGCAACAGCGGCAAGCATGCCGACAGCGGCTGTGGCGTGATGCCGAGCGCTGCATAACCATCCTGCTTGCCCACCGAGTCGGTGCGCAGCGTGCGGAAATTGTCCAGCGAGAACGGCTTGCCCGGCAGGAGTTCGGCAAACTGCGCCTGCAGGCGGCCCAGTCCGTCCGGCAGCGGCAGGATCGGCGTGCGCAGACCCGCCGCATCGCGGACCTGTCGAACGATGTCGCCTAGCGTCAGGACTTCCGGTCCATACAGCTCGAAACTGCGATCGACGCCCAGCTTGTCGTCGCCCACGCAGCGCGCGATCGCTTCGGTCACGTCGCCCACCCAGGTCGGCGCAAGGCGCGAGGAGGCGCGGGCCAATGGCAGCACGGGCATCTGCCGCAGCAAGGTGGCGAAGCGGTCGACCAGTCCGCCGCCGCGTCCGAACATCACGCTGGACTGATAGATCGTCCAGTCCAGCGACGAATTGCGCACATGCGCCTCGGCTTCGCCCTTGGTCTTCAGGTATTGCGACAGGCCCTGGCCAGCCTTGAGCGCGCTCATCTGATGCAGGCGCGCCACGCCGGCCGCCTGGCAGGCAGCGATCACGCGCTGGGTCAGATCTACATGCGCGAGCTGGAAGTTCTGCTTGCCGAAAGCGTTGAGGATGCCGACCAGGTTGATCACGGCATCGGCACCCTCGAACTGCCGGCGCAAAGCGTTGGCGTCATAGATGTCGACGCTGCGGATGCGCACCGAAGGCAGCACGCTCAGCTCGCGCCTGCGCTCGCGATTGCGCGAGAGCAGCAGAACGCGATGGCCGTCGGCCACGAGTCGCGGCACCAGATGCGAACCGACGAAGCCGGTGCCGCCGAGCACGACCAGTTGCTGGGTTTTCCGTGTCACCTGCTACGTTCCTTTCAATGCGTGCTGCTGGATGGCGCTGCCGGTGGCGCCATGTTGCTCGCGGGCGCCGCCGTGGCGGCTTCCGCCGGTGCCGCCGGCGCAGCGACCGGACACCCCACGAGCTTACGCTGGCCGGAGACCTCGGCCAGATTGAAGCCCTGGCCGATGGGCGTCATTCGCTGCGACAGCGTCACCGCGTTGCCATGCTGGCGCCAGTCGTAGATCACGGCGAAGGACATCACGCGCGCCACGTATTCGCGCGTCTCCTTGTAGGGAATGGTGGCGACGAACATGTCCGGCGGCAGCGAGCCGCGCGCCTCGAGCCACTGGTCGACCTTGCCGGGACCCGCGTTGTACGCCGCGCTGGCCAGCCAGATCGAGCCGCTGAAGCGCTGCGCCATCTGCGCGAGATAACGCGTGCCCAGGACGATGTTGGTCACCGGGTCGAACAGCGTGTCGCCGCCGCCCCAGCTGATGCCGTTGCGTTTGGCCACCAGTGCCGCAGTGCCGGGCAACAGCTGCATCAGCCCGCGCGCATCCGCGCCGGAGCGTGCGTCGCTCATCCATGCGCTTTCGGCACGCAGGATCGCGTAGGCCCACGAAGGATCGATGCCTGCTTCCTGCGCCTGCGGCACCAGGCCGTCCTGGCTGGCGAGCGGGAAGCGCTGCTCGTAGTAGCGCAGCGCATCGCCGGTGTTGAAGGTGAACACCGCGCGGTCATACCAGCCACGTTGATAGGCAAGGGCAACCGCGAGCTTCAGCGTTTCCGGGTCGGCGCCGTCCAGCGCCTGGGTCCATTCGCGGCGCGCCTGGCGCGGGAGGTCGACGGCAAACAGCTCGAAGGCGCGTTGCAGGCCGCGGTTGGCCAGCAGCGTCTGCTCGCGCTTCGTATCGCTGTTGAGCTGGATCGGGCAGATGCCATACGGCTGTTCCAGACGATCAGCGGCGAGGAAGCCGAAGAAGGTGGGTTCCTGCGAAAGCGGCGTCAGTACGCGCTGCGCTTCGGCGCCGCGATCCAGTTCGGTGAGCGCACGCGCTCGGAACCAGCGCCATTCGCCATCCTGCTGCTGCGTGGCCGGCATCGCGTCGATGGCGGCGAGCACGGCCCGCCAGTCACGCTGGGCAAGCGCTGCACGCACGCGCCATTCGCGACTGACATCCGTCTGCAGCGCAGCGGGTAGTGCGGCCAGGCGCGCCAGCGCGCCTTCGTCGTAGTCGGTGGCATGGAACAGGGCCAGCGCGTACACCACGCGATCGTGTTGCTGCGGCGTAAATGCAAAACGGTCCTGCAGCTTCTGCCATGCGGTATCGGCGATGACCGACTGGCGTCGTGCCAGTCGCTCCACCGCGATGGCGGCGGCCTGGCGGTTGCGTGGCGTATCCGGCCACTGGTTGGCGGCCGCAGCAGCCGCGCTGGGATCGCTCAGTGCCGAAGCCACGCGCTTGGCGGCGTCGGCGTCCTCGGCGGGCAACCAGGCGGCCATGGCGTTGATGCTGCCGGGCTGCACGGCATCGACCGCGCGATCGATGCGGTCCCACAGTCGCTGCGGCGTCAGCAGGCCCTGGTCATGCGCGGCACTCAGCACCGGGTCGCAGGCACCCGGCAGCTTGGGCTTGGCCCACAGCGCGGCGAGGTCGCGGTCGAAATTGAGCTGCGCGCCCTTGCTGAGCTGCGCCTGCAGCGCACTGCAGGCCAGCGCGTCGCCCTGGCCCGGCTGGTACATCGCGAGGAAATTGTCCCAGTCCTGCCGTCGCGCCAGCTCGGTGAGGAAGTCGCGGCGAAGATCGTTCGCGGGGATCAGGTCGGGATAACGCTTGAGGTAAGACTCCACCTGGCCGCGGTCGATCTGCCGGATGTCGTGCGTCAGCGCGGCCGCTTCCAGGTAGGGATAGATCGGATAGTCCTCCAGCCCCTTCGCCAGGCTGCGCCAGCCGTCGCCTCCCTGCTGCGCGGCCGCGTAGGCCTGCTTGAAGGCGGCGCGCTGCGCGTTGGTGGGCGCAGCCGCGAGGGCGGTGCCAGCCAGCAACAGGCCGGCCACCACGATGAGCAGATGCCGGGCGAATCGACGCGGTGCCACGGAGGGGGACATGAAAGCTCCTTTTTTGCCTTTCCCGCGCAACGCATCTTAGAGGGTTCATGGCGCATCGGGCCGGGCAGCATGGCCAACGTCCGCTGAGCGTGGCGTGAAACCTGCGCGCACGTGGCCCCGGGGATGGGCCTGATAGAATCGGCGGCCCACGAGGCGCCACGTTCGGCGCATTCCCAAGGAAGCGCATGACGCCTTTGCCCTCGCCCTCGTCCCGTGTAGCGCCACTGGCGTGGCTCGCGCTTGTCGCGGCGGCGCTGTGGGGGGCGCTCTGGTGGTGGCAGATCGGTCGCCCGGTGGCGTTGCCGGAGGCACCGAGTTCGCGCATTGCCTGCGTTTCCTACGCGCCGTTCCGCAAGCCGGGCGAGACGCCGCTCAACATCCATGCCTACGTGAGTCCCGAGCGCATCGACGCCGATCTGCGCGCGTTGTCCGAGCGATTCGATTGCGTGCGCACCTACTCGCAGGGCTTTGGCCTGAGCGCGGTGCCGGCGATCGCGCAGCGTTACGGCATGAAGGTGCTGATGGGCATCTGGATCGGCCGCGATCCGGTGCTCAACGCCAACGAGATCAAGACCGGCATCGCCACCATCAAGGCGCACCCCGAAGTGCTGCGCGGCGTGGTGGTGGGCAACGAGGTGCTGCTGCGTGGCGAGCAGACGCCCGCGGCGATGGCGCAGTACGTGACTGAAGTGCGCGACGCCGTGCGCGATACGCATGTGCCGGTCACCTATGCCGACGTGTGGGAGTTCTGGCAGCGCTACGCGGAAATGGCCAAGGTGGTGGACTTCATCACCATCCACATCCTGCCGTACTGGGAAGACCAGCCGGTGGAGCCGAGGGATGCCGTGCAGCACGTTGCCGACGTGTATGCGCACATGAAGGCGGAGTTTCCCGGTCGTGCGGTGATGATCGGCGAGACGGGCTGGCCCAGCGAGGGCAAGCAGCGCCGCGGTGCCGCCGCGAGCGTGGTGAACGAAGCGCGGTACATGCGCGAATTTCTCCGCTACGCCGGCAGCGTGGACATGCCCTACAACGTGATCGAGGCCTTCGATCAGCCGTGGAAGCGCGAGCAGGAAGGCACTGTCGGCGGCTACTGGGGCATCTTCGATGTGGATGCACGGCCGAAGTTCTCCATGCAGGGCCCGGTGGTCGAGGAGCCGCGCTGGCTGCTTGGCTGGTGGGCCGGCGTCGCAGGTGCCGTGTTGTTTGTGCTGGCGGCGGCATGGCGACGCGAGTGGCGCTCGCGCAGGGCGCGTTTCGCGTTGGTGCTCTCCGGCTTTGCCTGCGGCACCGCGATGGCCTGGCAGTTCCGCCAGATGTGGTTCGCCTGCCGCGATGCGGTGGAGTGGGCCGTCTCGGGTACGTTGTGCCTGCTTGCCGTGCTGACCACGCTGGCGCTGGCGCGTTGGGTGGCTGCCCGCCTGTGCGGCGAACCGGCGCGCAGCATGCCGGGTCCGCGCGTGCGTTTCGCGTGGATGTTCGGCCTGACCCTGTACGGCCTGCTGCTGGTGTTCGACGGGCGCTATCGCGACTTCCCGCTGGGCCTGTTCTGGCCGCCGGCACTGGGCTATTTCATCGCCTCGATGCTGGACGCGGGCAGGGCATGGGTGCCGACGGCGGAAGAGCGCTTCATGGCTTGCCTGATGCCCTTGCTGGCCGCCGTGACGGTGGTGCAGGACGTCGGCCTGAACCCGGGTTCCTGGCTATGGCTGGGTGCGAACCTGTTGCTGGGGGGCGCCGCGCTGGTCGCGTGGCGTCGCACCGCCCGCCTGCACGCGCACAAGCCGCAGGCAACCTACCAGTAGCGCCAGCGCACCCGGTTCGAAGCAATAAAGCACCACGGCAACCAGGCCCGTGGCCGCGGCCAGCCAGGCCGTGAATGTGCTGGTGCGCCACAGCGCCAGCACCATGGCGGCCAGCGCCACCCAGCCGTACACGCCGATGCGCACGCCGCCGATGTTGCCGGTGATGAAACCCATCACGGTGGCGTGGCGGATGCCGCAGGCCAGCGTTGTGCCGGTTTCGCACAGGCGCCCCACCTCGGGTGACTCGACCAGTCCGTAACGCAACATCAGTGGCACGGCGCCAAGCGCGATCAACAGCAGCCAGGGCAGGACGAGGGTGAGCGTTCGCTTCATCGGCGCAATCGAGAGGGTTGGGGCGCCACATGGTCCGGCAGGCGGATTTCGGCCGCCAGCGGCAGGTGGTCGGAAAAGGCTTGCGGCAGCGCCCAGACCTTGTCGAGCTGGATCGCTTCGGAGGTAAGGATGTGATCCAGCGCCCGCCGTGGCTTCCAGCTGGGGAAGGTGGGCGTGGCCTGTTCGGGCGGCACCAGGGTGGACTTGGCGAACAGGTGCTTCATCTCCGCGCTGCGCAGGTCGGTGTTGAGGTCACCCATCAGCACCGCATGGCGATAGTCCTGCAGCAGCTCGCCGATGAAGGCGAGCTGCTTGGCGCGCGCCGGGGCGCTGAGCGACAGGTGGGCGATCATCACCGCCAGCGCGTCCGGGCCTTCGCCGAAGCGGGCCAGCAAGGCGCCACGGCCGGGAATGCGGCTGGGCAGCGGGAAATCCAGCACGCTGGTGGGTTCCAGGCGACTGATCAGGCCGTTCGCCGAATGGGCCAGGCGCGCCATCGGCCGGTTCGGCTGGTGGCTCCAGAACGGCATGCCCGCCGCTTCGGCGAGGTAACGGGTCTGGTTGAGGAAGCCCGAGCGCAGGCTGCCGGCGTCGGCCTCCTGCAGGCCGATCACGTCGAACTGGGGCAGTACTTCCGCGAGGCGGTCCAGGTTTTCCAGCTTGCTGCGGCCGGGCAGCACCGCATTGATGCTGCGGGTCAGGTATTCGCTGTAGCGCTGCACGCTGGCGCCGGCCAGGATGTTGCAGCTGAGTAGCCGCAGACGGCGCTCCGGAGCGGCAGGGGCGGGTGATTCGACGCGGGTCATCGGGCGGGCAGGGTAGTTGCAGAGGAAGGCAGGCGCCACGGCTGGCACCGCCGGATGCCCAAGCATGCCCGCCCGGGTGTGAATGCGGGGAAAGTCCCGGAGGGCTTTCCCCGCGAAAACATTACTTGCCGCCCGCGAGCTCGCGCTTGGCCAGCCACTGGGTCAGGGCCGCCAGCTGGTCCAGCGTCTTGATGTTGGCGCTGCGGTACTTGCCGTCCACGACGATGGTCGGCGTGCCGTCCACCTGCCAGGCCTGCACCAGCGCGGCATCCTTGCGGATTTCCTGGGTGACCTCGTCGGAGGTGGCGATACGCATGAAATCGTCGCGCTTCACGCCGTGGCTGGCGTAGAAATCGGCAATCTCGTCCAGCGAGGAGATCGGGTAGTGGTCGTCGAACTTGGCCTTGAACAGGGCCAGGTGGGTCTGCTCCACCACGCCGAGCTTCTGCGCGGCGTAGTACGCACGGGCGTAAGGCACCCACTGGTCGTTGAAGGCGGCCGGCAGCAGCTTGAACACCACGCCCGGCGGCAGCTGCTTGCGCATCTGGTCGGCGATCGGGGCGAAATGAGCGCAATGGACGCAGCCGTAGGAGAACACTTCGACGACCTCGACCTTGCCCTCCTTGCTGAGGCGCTGAGGCGTGCCGCCGATCGCCACGTACTCGGTGCCCTCGGTGTAGGGCGCGACATCGTTGGAGCTGGCGGCGGTGCAGGCGGTGGTCAGCAACAGGCCCACGAGCAGGCCGATGGTGCGAAGGGGGGCAAAGCGCTTGAGCATGGGCGGTGTTCTCGGATGATCGCTTGGTTGGAAAGGGTGGCGTGGCTTACTTGCCTGCCGCTTCCTTGGACACCAGCCACTTCGCCAGTTCCACTGCCTGGTCGTAACCACCGGCCGAGCGCGGGGTCAGGCGGTACTTGCCGTTGATGACGATGGTCGGCGTCTCTTCGATGCCGTAGTTCTTCACCAGTTCGTCCGAACGCTTGACCTTGGTGTTGATGGTGAAGGAGTTGGCCACCGCCACGAATTCCTTCGGGTCGGCGCCGTACTTGGCGTAGACCTTGGCCGCATCGTCCAGGGTCGGCAGGGCCGAAGCCGGCTTGAGGCCTGCGCCACCGGGCTTGAGGGCGCTGAGCTCGTTGGTCTTCCACACGGCGTCGTACATCGCGTCGTTGGCCTTGTCGGCCACGCCCAGCGCCTGCGCGGTGAGAAAGGCGCGCTGCAGCATCGGCCAGTTTTCCTGCGGCATGAACGCGGCCGGCAGGTAGGCAACCACGGCGTCGCCGGGCAGCTCCTGCACCAGCTTGTTCATGGTCGGATGGAACTGGTTGCAGGCCGGGCAGCCGTAGGAGAACACCTCGACCACTTCGATCTTGTCGGTGCTGGTCAGCTTGGGCTGGGCCGGCTCGATGCGCACGTACTGCTTGCCTTCGACCCACTTGCCGTCGTCGACGAACGGCGTCGCCGGTGCGGCCGGAGCAGGAGCGGGCGTCGGCGCCTGGTCGGCGGTGCTGGCGGCAGCCGGGGTGGCCGGAGCAGCCGTGCTGGCCGTGGCGGGCGCGGCAGCCGTGGACGCGGCCGGCGGCTGGGCCGCCGGAGCGGTCGCTGCCGGGGCCGGGGCGGGCTGCGGGGCCGTGCTGGCGTTGTCGTTGTTGTTGCTGCAGGCGGAGATCGCGAGCAGGGCGGCACACAGGAACGACAAACGCTTCAGCATGGTGATCCTCGGTACTTTGTCAGGCTTGGAACGGACACGCCGGCCTGGTGGCCGGCGTGTCGAAGGCGATTACTTCGCGGCGGGGGCGCCCGAAGCGCCTTCGGCAGCGTGCAAGCCTTCAATGTAGCTGGCGACGGCCGCAATGTCCTTCGCATCGAGCTTCTTGGCGATGCCCGGCATGATCTGCGAGTGAGCGTCGTCACCCCAGGTGGTGCCGTCGTGCCAGGACTTGAGCGTGGCTTCGATGTACTGCGCGTGCTGGCTGGTGAGCTGCGGGTACATGGCGCCCGGGTTGCCGCGGCCGTCGATGCTGTGGCACGCCATGCAGGCGGGCACGCCCTTGGTGGTGTCACCCTGGCGGTAGAGCTCCTCGCCGCGCGCGACCAGCGCCTGGTCGGCAACGCCGGGCAGTGAGGTCTTGCTGGCGAAATAGGCACCGATGTCGTGCATGTCCTGCTCGGAGAGCGGGGTCGCCATGCCGAGCATGATCGGGTTCTGGCGCTTGCCACCCTTGAAGTCGGTCAGCTGGCGGACGATGTACGCCTCGTGCTGGCCGGCCAGCTTGGGATACTGGGCGTCGCTGGAATTGCCATCCATGCCATGGCAGGCGCCGCAGGCGGCGGCCTTGCCGGCACCGGCAGTGGCATCGCCCGGCTTCACAGCGGCGGTGGCCTCAGCGGGCTTGGCCTGCTCGGCGCCCGCGGCGGCAGCAGGCTGCGCGGCGGTGGACGCGGCGGCGGGCGCCGTGGCTTCCTGGGCGAACGCCACACTGGAAGACAGCGCAAAGACGAGGGCTACGGCATAACCAACAACAGCGGGCCGAATACCGGCGGGCCGAAAACTCATACACTTGTCTCCCGAAAAACTGCTATGGCTGCACGGCTCGCGCTGGCCTGCACGTCCGCAACTGGCAGAAACTCACGGATTATCTCCGTGCCACCTTAGTCGGTCAAACCATGTCGAACCCTTTGCAGGGCGCCCAGTTCGTACTGGCTGCCCACCGAATCTCCCAACTCCCTTCCGATCAGGGCGCCGAAGTGGCCTTTGCCGGCCGCTCCAACGCCGGTAAGTCCAGCGCGCTCAATACATTGACGGGCCATCGCGGGCTGGCGCGCACCTCCAAGACACCAGGTCGCACGCAGCAAATGGTCGCATTCTCGCTGCCGCCGCTGACCCAGGGCGAAGGTCAGGCGCCGCTGACGGCACGGCTCATCGACCTGCCTGGCTATGGCTACGCGAAGGTGCCGCCCGAGTTGCGCGACCACTGGAAGCAGGAGATCGACGCCTACCTGCACCAGCGTCGCAGCCTGCGCGGCATCGTGTTGATCACCGATATCCGCCATCCGATGAAGGAATTCGACCGGATGATGCTGGAGTTCTGCTTCGTCACGCACCTGCCGTGCCACGTACTGCTGACCAAGGCCGACAAGCTTTCTCGCAACCAGGCCATGCAGGCCCTGGCGGCGTTGCGCAAGGAGCTGGCGGCCGGCGGCACGCAGGCGACGGCACAGATGTTTTCCTCGCAGACGCCCACTGGCGTGGAGGAAGCGCGCGACATGGTGGTTACGCTGCTCAATACCCCGCGGCAATGAGGCGCGCCGGCTGACCGGCGCGCCGCCATGCTCAGGGAATGAGTACGGCGCGACCGACGATCTTGCCGGCCTTGAGCTTCTCGTACACCTGGGCCGCCTGCTCGAGCGGGAACTCGGTGGTTTCCGCCTTGATGCGGCCGTCGCGCGCCATCGCGATCACTTCCATCAGCTCCGCCCGCCCGCCCCAATAGGGCGTGCACATCTCGCAGCCATACGGCGTGCTGCCGAAGCGGAAGTCGTGATGACCGCCGCCCAGGCCCACGATGGTCCAGCGGCTGTCACGACCCAGCACGCGTGCGCCCAGGTCGAAGGTGGGCTGGATGCCGACGCAGTCCAGCACCAGTACCGCGCCACGCGGCCCGACGATGTCGCGGATCGCGGTGGTGGCGGCCTCGATGTCGCGTGTATTGATCGTATGGTCCGCACCGCGCTGGCGCGCGTGAGCCAGCTTCGCGTCGTCGACATCGCCCGCAATGATGCGCGCGGTGGACAGTACGCGCAGCAATTGCACCGCCATATGCCCCAGGCCGCCGATGCCGAGCACCACCACGGTGGTGTCGCCGGTGAGCAGGGGCAGGACGCGCTTGATGGCGTGATAAGGCGTGAGCGCCGCATCGCTCAACGGTGCGGCCACGCGCGGATCCAGCGTGCCCAGCGGCACCAGCAGTCGCGCCGCCGGCACCAGCATGTAGTCGGCCATCCCGCCGTCGAAACCCAGGCCGCCGCCGGCGGCGCCGAGGCTGTCGGCGTTCTCGCAGTAGTTTTCCATCGAGAGCTGGCAGGCGTGGCAGTGGCCGCAGCCCCAGGGGCCATACACGGCGACCGGATCGCCTTCGCGGAAGCCCTGCACGCCCTCGCCAAGCTCGGCGATCCAGCCGGCGTTTTCATGGCCGAGGGTGAAGCCGGCCTGGAAGCCGAGCTCCTCTTCCATCACGTGCAAGTCGGAATGACAGACGCCCGCCCCGCCGATTCTGACCAGCACCTGGCCGGGGCCAGGCGTGGGCTTGGGGATGTCGTCGATCGAGACGGGTTTGCCGACGCCGTTGAAACGTACTGCTTTCATGCAGGCTCCTTAGTTGAGGCGGCGCGCCGTGGCGGCGTGCCGGTGTTTCCTCCCACCGAGAAAGCCAAGACTGGCAAAGCGCCAGTCATGCATGGCGTGAATGGGGCGCGTCAGCGACTTTCGAGCGCAGCCATGAAAACCGCGCAGAGCGCTTCCATGCCGGCGCGATCGTCGGCATCGAAACGTGCAACGGACGGGCTGTCCACATCCCACACGCCGAACAGGCTGCCGTCGGCGCGCACCAGCGGCACCACGATTTCGGACTGCGACGCGGCGTCGCAGGCGATGTGGCCGTCAAAATCGTGCACGTCGCGCACGACCTGGGTCTCGCGCGTCTGCGCGGCGGTACCGCATACGCCGCGGCCGAGCGCGATGCGGATGCAGGCGGGCTTGCCCTGGAACGGGCCGACCACCAGCTCGGTGCCGTCGTAGAGATAGAACCCGCTCCAGTTGAGATCGGGCAGGCTGTGGTAGACCAGTGCCGAGAAGTTCGCCGCGTTGGCGATCACGTCCGGTTCGCCCTCGAGCAGGCCGCGCGCCTGGTGGCACAGGTCTTCGTAATGCTCGCGCTTGCTTGCATACGCCTGCGTGGTTACTTCGAACATGGGCATGAGCCTCGCTGTCAAAGCACGTATTATGCGCCCGCACGGTACGCGCCGGCACCGCCAGCCCACGTACCGCCACCAGGCCGCCACCAGGGGACAGGCGCATGTCGACGTTCTTCGTTGCGGGTACTGACACGGGCATAGGCAAGACCCATGCGACCTGCGCGCTGCTGCACGCGGTGCGCGATCGTGACTTGAACGCCTGCGGCATGAAGCCGGTGGCCAGCGGCTGCAATGAAACCCGCGAAGGCCTGCGCAATGACGACGCGCTGGCGCTGCAGGCGGCCAGCAGCGCGCCCATGCCGTACGAATGGATCAATCCCGTCGCCTTGCGCGAATCGTTGTCGCCGCATCTGGCGGCCGCGCACGAAGGCGTGGACATCCGCCTGGCGCCGTTGCACGACGCCTTCATGCGCTTGCGCGACATGCACGACGTGGTGATGGTCGAGGGCGTCGGCGGCTGGCTGGTGCCGCTGTCGCGCGGATTGCTCGCGTCGGACATCGCGCGGCAATGGCAGTTGCCGGTGATCCTGGTGGTGGGCATGCGATTGGGCTGTCTCAGCCATGCGTTGCTCACTGCACGCGCGATCGCGACGGATGGTTGTCGCCTCGCCGGATGGATCGGCAACCTCATCGATCCGGACATGGCGGCAGTGGACGAAAACCTGGCGACGCTGCGGCAGTTGCTGCCCGCGCCCTGCCTGGGCGTGCTGCCTTATGGCGAGCCGCCGCAGGTGGCGGCGTCGTACCTCGAGCTTGAGGCCATCTTGGAGTGACTCCCTCCGGGCGTATGCTTGCATGCGACGTTCGAAGCGGAGATCCATGATGGCGATACGCAGCCACTATTACCTGTCCATTGCCGATCTGGCCCATGCGCGCGGGCCCGTGGCGGCGCTCAGTTACGACGGCGCCGGACCGGATGATCTCTCTGCTGCAGTGCAAGAAGCCCTGCGCACGCCTTCGTTGTTCGAACGCTGGCGCGCCATGCAGGATGAGCCCGATGACGTCGATCCCACGCTCGGCGCGACTGACCCATCCGCCACGGTCAGCGCCCATGTGCATGACCTGCGCATCGACGTGGACCTCATTACCGACCTGCCGATGAGCATCGTGCGGCAGCGTCTGAACCTGCTGATCGGCGCGAGCTGGCAGCTGCGCGACATGCGCAAGGCGTGATTCCCCTGCTGTAGGAGCGCACCCAGTGCGCGACTGCGGCGTTGCGGCATCACCGCTCCGTTGGCTTTTCGCGCACTGGGTGCGCTCCTACAGGGAAGGCAGGCAGGACTTCCAGCCCTTGGCACTCCCCCGACGGACTAGGTAGGCTCCGGGTTCATTTGTCCGCCCCCAGGGGAACCCTCGATGCTCCGTCTCCGCACTCTCGTGATCGCCACGTCCATCGCGCTCGCCGCCTGCTCGCAGCAGTCGAACGAGCAGGCCCAGCAGCCTGCTCCGGCTCCGGCCAGCACCGCGCCGGCCAAGGCCTCCACCGCTGCCGCCACGCCTGAGGTCAGTGCCGTGAATCCGTTCCTCGAGCCCAGCACGCTGCCGTTCCAGGCGCCGCCGTTCGACAAGATCAAGGACGGTGACTACCAGCCGGCCTTCGAGGAAGGCATGAAGCAGCACCTGGAGGAGATCAACAAGATCGCCGACAACCCGGAGCCGCCGACCTTCGAGAACACCTTCATCCCGATGGAGAAGTCCGGCCAGCTGCTGACGCGCGTGATGCAGGCCTTCAGCGCGGTGAGTGGCGCCAACACCGACGACACGATCCAGAAGGTGCAGGAAGAGGAAGCGCCGAAGTTCGCCGAGCATCAGGATGCGATCGTGATGAACGACAAGCTGTTCAAGCGCATCCAGACCATCTACGACCAGCGTGACTCGCTCAAGCTCGATCCCGAATCCAAGCGTCTGGTCGAGGTGACCTACAGCAACTTCGTGCGTGGCGGCGCCAAGCTGTCCGATGCCGACAAGGCGAAGATGAAGGACCTGAACAAGGAAGAGTCCACGCTCAGCACGCAGTTCACCAACAAGCTGCTCGCCGCCACCAAGGCAGGCGCGCTGGTGGTGGACGACAAGGCCAAGCTCGACGGCCTGTCCGATGGCGACATCGCCGCGGCGGTGGAAGCGGCCAAGGCACGCAAGCTGGACGGCAAGTGGGTGATCCCGCTGCAGAACACCACCCAGCAGCCGGCGCTGCAGAACCTCAACGACCGTGCCACGCGCGAGCAGTTGTTCAATAACTCGTGGAATCGCGCCGAGAAGGGCGACGCCAACGACACGCGCGACATGATCGGTCGCATCGCACAGATCCGCGCCGAGCAGGCCAAGCTGCTGGGCTTCTCCAGCTACGCCGCGTGGAAGCTGGAAGACCAGATGGCCAAGAATCCGGAAGCGGCGCTGACCTTCATGGACAAGCTGGCCCCGGCCGCCACCGCACGCGCCGAGCGCGAGGCGAAAGATATCCAGGACGTGATCGACCAGCAGAAGGGCGGCTTCAAGGTCGAGGCGTGGGACTGGAACCACTATTCGGAGCAGGTCCGCAAGGCCAAGTACGATCTGGATGAGTCGCAGATCAAGCCGTACTTCGAGCTGGACAACGTGCTGCAGAACGGCGTGTTCTACGCCGCCAACCAGCTGTACGGCCTGACCTTCAAGGAGCGCAAGGACATCCCGGTGTGGCAGCCGGATGTGCGCGTGTTCGAGGTGTTCGACAAGGATGGCACCTCGATGGCGCTGTTCTATTGCGACTACTTCAAGCGCGACAACAAGAACGGCGGCGCGTGGATGAGCAACCTGGTCGACCAGTCCAAGCTGATGGGCACCAAGCCGGTGATCTTCAACGTCGCCAACTTCACCAAGCCGGCCGAAGGCCAGCCGGCACTGCTGTCGTTCGACGACGTGATCACCATGTTCCACGAGTTCGGCCATGGCCTGCACGGCATCTTCGCCAATTCGCAGTACCCGAGCCTGTCGGGTGCGGCGACCGCGCGTGACTTCGTGGAATTCCCGTCGCAGTTCAACGAGCACTGGGCGACCGATCCGAAGATCTTCGCCAACTATGCGAAGAACTATAAGACGGGCGAGCCGATGCCGGCCGAGTTGGTCGAGAAGATCAAGAAGTCGAAGACCTTCAACAAGGGTTACGACATGACCGAGCTGGTCTCGGCCGCACTGCTCGACATGAGCTGGCACAGCCTGAGTGCCGATACGCCGAAGCAGGATCCGGACAAGTTCGAAGCCGACGCGCTGGCCAAGGCCAAGATCAACCTGAGCTACGTGCCGCCGCGTTACCGCTCGAGCTACTTCCAGCACATCTGGGGCAACGGCTACGCCGCCGGTTACTACGCCTACCTGTGGACCGAGATGCTGGCCGATGACGCGTTCCAGGGCTTCGTCGACAAGGGTGGCATGACCCGTGCGAACGGTGACCGCTTCCGCGAGATGATCCTCTCGCGCGGCAACACCGAAGACCTGGCCAAGATGTACAAGGACTGGCGCGGCAAGGATCCCAGCATCGAGCCGATGCTGCTGAACCGTGGCCTGAAGGAAGCGCCGCAGAAGAAGTAAGGCGTCATCCCTTGTGAGCGGAAAGGGCCGGCCATGCCGGCCCTTTCTGTTTCCGGCGTACACCACCGTCGAAAGGGCGGCAGCGGTGACCGGTGAGTGAAATTCCCGCTAATTCACGTAATTTTTCGGTTCCCATCCGATCGTAGTCGGCGTCAAATGCAGTTCTGGCCGCTCAGGCCAGCGACAATCGTTCACGCTCAATCTCGATGGGGGCACTCATGTCCACGGTAGCTGAGCCTCAGGTTTCTCCCGATAAGCCGCCGCGCAAATCGCGCAGCACGTCCAGTGGCCCGAAGCCGAAGGACACCGCACCGCCTGTCCAGATGGATGGCACGATGCAACACAGCTTCAGGCTCACCGTCGAGGACCGTGAAGCCATGGGCAAGGCCCTGCGCGACGCCTGCTCGCGCAAGGCGCTGGGTGGATGGAGCCCGCCGAAGCAACGATTCGATCCGATCGATGTGTTGATCGAGACATCGAAGGGGCGCGTCGAAGCACTGGTGCCGATCCGCTATGGCCGCATGATGGCATCGCCGTTTGCGTTCTATCGCGGTGGCGCCGCCATCATGGCGGGCGATCTCGCCACCACCGCGAGCACGGGCATCCATCTGCAGATCTGTGGCGATGCGCACCTGGTCAACTTCGGCGGCTTCGCGACGCCCGAGCGCAAGCTGGTGTTCGACATCAACGATTTCGATGAGACCACGCCGGGCCCATGGGAGTGGGACATCAAGCGCCTTTGCGCCAGCCTGGTGGTGGCGTCCCGCGCGAATGGCTTCAGTGCCAACGATGCGAAGGAGGCGGCGTGGGAGGCGGCATCGGCCTATCGCGACCATATCGACGAGTATTCGTCGATGCCGCTGCTGGAGGCCTGGTACGACCATATCGACCTGCAGGATGTGATCGACCGGATGGAGGACCAGCAGCTGAAGAAGCTGGCCATCAAGAGCCTGCACAAGGCGGTGGAACACACGGCGCACACCAAGGAGTTCGTGAAGCTGACCGTCGAGGGCGGTTCGCCGCCGCGTATCCAGGATGAGCCGCCGTTGATCTATCACGACCCGGCGGTGCAGAACGTGGTCAGCCAGGAAGATCGCTTGAGGGCGTTCGCCTCCTATCGTGAATCGCTCGCCTCCGAACGACGTGTCCTGCTCGATCGGTTCGAGCCGATGGATACAGCCGTCAAGGTGGTCGGCGTCGGTAGCGTGGGCACCTATTGCGGCATCATGCTGCTGGTATCGGGCAGCGGCGATCCCCTGTTCCTGCAGTTCAAGGAGGCGCGGGAATCGGTCATCGAGCCGTTCATCGGCAAGTGTCCGTACAAGCACCAGGGGCAACGCGTGGTGTGTGGCCAACGACTCATGCAATCGGCCAGCGACATGTTCCTGGGCTGGACCCAGACCAAGGACCGCCAGTTCTACGTGCGGCAGCTGCGTGACGCGAAGGTGTCACCGCAGGTGGATCTGATGAGGCCGTCGAACATGCGCCGTTACGGCCGGCTGTGCGCACACGCCGTGGCACGAGCGCATGCCCGATCGACGGATGCGGTGGTGCTGGCCAGCTACCTGGGCAAGAGCGATGCGTTTGCCGATGCCATCGCTTCGTTCGCCGTCGCGTATGCCGACCAGAACGAGCGTGACCACGACGCGTTGGTCAAGGCAGCCAGGGCAGGTCGCGTGGATGTCGCCACGATCCAGTGATCGCGATGACGCCGGTATCGGGTCGACGAAGCCCATTACCGCATCGGCAAAGGCGATGCGGTAATGCAAGGGTTTGGCTCACGAAGGGCGTGAGCCATCCCTGAGCTGTGAGCCAAGCCACCTTCCGACCAGGGAGAGCACGACATCCCTCTGCACGTGATGAGGCACGTGGCCGCACTGCGCGAGGATCTCCAGCGTCGAGCGGGTGCCGCCAAGGTCGACTATGCGTCGCGGTTGAAGCAGGGAGCCGAACTCATCCTTGTCGCCGTGCATCGCCAGTACGGGACACCGCAGGCGACGCAGGTCGTCGTCGAGATGCCACGTCGCGAAGTCCGCTGCCAGCCAGGTGTCGGTCCATGCGTGCAATACCCAGGCGGCCTTGTCGCCGTGGTACTTCTTCAGGCGCTCGAGCTGGCCGGGCTGCCGGAAATTCTCCTTTGCCTCGACAATCCCCTTGATCGTGCACGCCTCGACGAATGCCTGCGCGGATTCGGTGATCAGTGCCGAGCAATCATCGGGATACGCCGCCGCGCAGCCAACGGCCATGCCGCCACCCACGCTGTGCCCGAAAGCGACGAAGGTTCGTATCGCGAGTTGATCGCGCACGCTGTGGAAATCGACCCGTGCTTCGTCGTGGATGAAGTCGTTGCGCAGCGTGCCATGGTGGGCTTCCGACTTGCCGAAACCGAGGCGGTCGTAAGCGATCACATCGCGATCGGTGGCACGGGCAAGTTGCCCGGGAAAGTCACGCCACAATTCCACGCAGCCCAGGGAGTCGTGAAACAGCACGATGGGTGCAGCAGCAGGTGCGGCCGACGGGGCGATCCAGCGCTTCGTGTAGATCCTGCCACGATCGGTCGTTACCCAGTGTTCTTGCGTGGCCACGGGCAATAGGGGTGTTTCCGACACTGGCGTGAGTCCGCGTGCTGTTGGCTGACTCGCCGATTATGACTGGCGCCGGCGCGAAGGGTCGCCCAGGCACCGATACCGTCTAGTCACTCAGCTGGTCTTTCGACTGAGCTTCCACGTAGGCAGGGGCCGGCCAGATCGCGAGCCAGATCCCGCGGAACGGCTGGATATAGACCGCATGCGCGTGATCGAGCGCGCTCAACCGGCGTGGATAGGTGATCACCAGTCCTTCGGGATGCTCCTGCGCCCACTGCCTGAGGTCGCCGATGCCGTGAAGCTGCGTGACGGGCTGGGTCAGCCGACCGAGAAAGGTGTATTGGCCATCGTTCGATTCGAGATTGGCCATCGGGTGTCCTTCCGCTTCCGCCTTGGCCAGCATGCGTGCCACCGGCGTGAAGTCGTAGGCAGGCCAGATCGTCAGCGTGAAAAGGCCATTGGCCGACACGACGGCAATTAGGCCGACCAGCGCAATGCGATGCAGCTCGGCTTTGCGCGGGACGATCAGCAGGAACGCCAGCAGCAGGAACAGCACGCCGAAGGGAATGCTGTAGGGCGCCAGTGCGACCAACTGATGATCCACCTCGCGCCTGCCGCGGATCAGTGTCTCGAGCAGGATCAGTGCAACGCCGCCCGCACCCAGCACCAGGGCCAGCGGCCAGGGTTGCAGCCAGCGCGAGTCCATCGGCCGGCGCTCATGCAGAACCGCGATGGCGGCGGCCATCAGCAGCGCGAAGCCACCGAACTCGGGCAACACGTAGTACGGCTGCTTGCCGCTGACGATGGAAAAGCCGAGCAGCACGGGGCCGAGCCAGGCGAACAGGAAGCGCAGGCCATCTTCGAACGGGCGTCGCAGCGAAAGCAGGGCGACCCACGAACGCGGCCACAGCGCGAAGGGAAAGATCAGCACGGGAAGCAGCGGGATGTACCACCAGAACGGTTCGGCATGCGCAAACGCATCGACCACGCGTCCGGCCGTTTGGTGGACCAGCAGTCGCTGGCGATAAGTCTCGCCGCCCGCGTCGGTGGCGAGCAGGACCCAGGCCAGCAACAGCATGCCGCCGGCCAACAGGGCGATGGCGCCGTGCACGTACCAGCGACGGCTCTGCTGTCGGGCCCAGCGATTCCAGTACGGGCCGAGCAGCCATGGCAACGCCACGTGGAGCAGCATCACCGGTCCCTTGCTGAGCAGCCCAAGACCTACGGCCAGCGCAAACCAGGCAAAGCGAGGCGCTTCGCGTCCCGGCTTGGGCACCAGGCACAGCAGCGCGGCCAGCACGCAATCGGCGAGCAGCACCTCGTACATCACCTGCAGGCCGAACAGGAACGCGAAGCTGAAAGCCGCAAGTATCCAGGGCGCCGTCTTTGCCACCACGGGGCGCTGCGGAAACAGGCGTCGTGCGAGCGTGGCGACCAGCACGAGTTGCAACGCACCCAGCAGGACTTCCAGCAGGCGCGGCCACACGTCGCCGACGCCGCCGATCAGCCAGCCCAGGTGGATCAGCCACAGCAGCAGCGGTGGCTTCTCGCTGTAGGGCACGCCGTTGAGATAGGGCACGATGAAGCTGTGGTGCGTCCACATCTCCCACGCTACCGACAGCGTGCGCGTGGAGTACATCGGCATCGGCCCGTGCTGGAAGATGGCGACCAGTGCAGCCAGCAACCAGCACCAGAGCCACGGCGCGTTCGCAGCCCAGTGCTGGATGTCTCGCAGCGATGGCATGCGGCGAAGGGTGGGTGAGGCAGTCATGGTCGCGCTAAGGGCTCAGGCTGAAAGGGGAGAATCGTGGTGCGATGAAACGTGCGACGGCGCCGCGCGTAAACATCGGGTGCTTCTTCAATGCTTGTCGATGCCGCCCCAGTCCTCGACCTCGCCGACGGGCACGACGCCACCACGACAGGCCGGGGCTACGGCGTCGAGACGATAGAGTCGCCAGTCACGCCCGCTGGTGATGCCCATGTCGATCGTCGATGCCTTGTCGATGCAGGGCGCCATCACGTCCGACAGGATCAGCACCCAGCGATGCGAGGGAGCCTGTTGCTGCCAGCGGATGGCATCGGCCAATTGCTCGTGCCAGGGCGTCACGAAGCCGAAATCGGTCACCTTGCGCTGGAACGCCAGGGGCAGCTCTTCCTTCCAGCCCACCAGGGCGAGCTCCGCATCGGGGCCGATGGTTTGCTCGACGCGTTGCACCAGGGGTGCCTGCGAGCTTGCATGGGCCAGCAACGGCGCCACCCACAGGCCCCATGCGAGCCAAAGCCCCGCCAGGCTGGCGAGCATGGCGACCCCGGCCCGGCGCAGGCGGCATGCCAGCACGCACAGCAGCATCCAGAGACCGATGACGACGAAGGCTGCCCACAACGAGTTGGCCTGTCCGCCCAGCTGTCGTGCCTCTGCAAAGCGCAGCGTCCAGGCAGAGGGATGCAGCAGTCCCTGCAGGCCAAGGATCAGCGCGGGCAGGCCCAGTGCCAGGACAAAGGCCAGTGCGAGCCATCGTGCCCAGCGGCGTTGCAGGATCTCGCGCAGGAACGGGCCGGTACACAGGGCAAGCAACGGCAGGGCCGGCATGATGTACACGTCACGCTTGGCCCGCGTCAGGCTGAAGAACACGATCAGCAGCGCGGCCCACGTCAACGGCAGCAGGAAGCGCGCGTCACGTTCGCGCAGCCGCTGCCTCCATGCCGGCAGCAACCCCGGCAAGGCCAGGCTGAGCGGCAGCCACGAGGTGAAGATCACTTCCAGGTAGAACCACGGTGGCTGGAAGCTGTTCCAGGGATGCATGTATCGATGCACCGTCTGGTTCACGAAGATGTCGTTGACGTAAGCGCGTGCGGCCGCGCTGTCGTGCATGCCCAGATAAATGGCGAGCGGCAGCAGCCAGCATGCGATGGCGGCAACGAAGGCCAGCGCGGCGATCACCCAGGTCGACACGCTCTCCGTGGTGGCGGAAACGTCTTGCCAGCGATACCTGCGTGCGGCCAGCCAGGGCAGCAGCATAAGGAAGGCGAGGACGCCCACGCCCTTGGTGATGACGCCCAGCCCCGCCGCAAAACAGCCGAACCACAATGCACGCCGGTCCGGCCCGAGCAGGAAATGCCGCAACAATCCCGCATTGGCGGCGGTGACGAAGAAGGTCACCGTCGGATCGATCTGCCCGCGCTTGGCCTGGAACACGAACTGCACCGTGCACAGCAACGCGAGCCCCGCCCATACGCCAGCGCGATGCCCCCATAACCTCCGGCCCAGGTCGTAGACCAGCCATAGCGTGCCCAGGGATGCCAGCAGCGAAGGAAGCAGGAAGGCGATCTGCCAGTTGCCGGTAAGGACGTACGACGCGGCCTGCATCGCCATGAAGGTTGGCGGCTTGTCCGAGTACCAGTCGCTGCCGCGATGGGGAATCAGCCAGTTGCCGGTGGCTACCATCTGATGTGCCACCAGCGCGAAGCGCGGCTCGTCGGAGGGCGTAGGCGTGCGCATGCCGATGCCGGCGGCAAGCAGCAACAACGCCAGCAGCATCAGCAGCCAGCGTTCACGACGTTCTTGCGTTGGGGAGCCCACGACTTCGGGAGTCAGTGGCGACTCGAGGCGATCATCCACAGCGAACATTGGCTCTCAGTGCGAAAGCCCGAGGCTACCCATTCTGCCGGCATCGTTCCAGTCGAGGGCAGGGCTCGCAGCCGCCACACTGCTGGCCGAACCGCCGGGCCCGAGCAGGGCGGGGAAGCTGCGCATCACCTGTTCGGCGGCCTCGCGCGCGGACAGGCCATGCGTCATCAGCGGGCAGCTGCCCAGCCCGTAAGGCGCATAAACGGAAGCATCGGTCACACTGAACATGCCGACCGTGGGCACCTTGGAGGCCACCGCGAGATGCATCACTCCGCAATCGGCGGTGATCATCAGATCCATGCCTGCCATCACCGCGCCCATGCGGCGGATGTCGGACGAGTAATAGCCCGGCCACGCCTCGCCAAGCATGGAATGACCGTGCATGGGAATGAGTTCCAGCAGGCGCGACTGCGGGCTCATCGCCTCGAACGCCTCGATGAATTCATTCCACCAGGACGCCGGGTAGCGCTTGGCGCCCGTCGCGTTCGCGAAGATGCCAATGACCGGCGAGGATGTGCCCAGGCGCGCAGGCGGCAGGAGCTGGCCGATCACCGCGCGACCTTGTGCACGTTCTTCGTCGGTCAGGCGGATATCCAGCGAAGGATAGTCACCCGTCGCGTCGTTCTCGCCCGCATAGTGCGCGCGTGCCCAGCGCAACAGGTTGATGGGGCGCTGCGCCATGTGATGGTGCGCTGCCGCCGTCGGCACCGGATGCGTCAGGCCGGATCCCGTTGCGTCGTCACTGAAGCCCAGCTTGAAGCGGCCATGGAGGAACTTGGTGAGTGCGCGGCTGAAGCCGGAGCCGAGGCAGGGGTCGATGATCAGGTCGTACTGGGTCTTGCGGATGCGCAGCAATTTTCCGAGGAACGGAACCGGACGCTTGAAGCCACGCTTGGGCAGGCAGTAGACGTTCTTGACGCTGAAAAAGCTGGCGAACACCTCTTCGGCGATCGGCCCCTCGGAAAGAATGTCGATCTCCGCACCCTTGTAGATGCGTTCCAGCTCGGTGATCAGCGGGGTCAACAGGATCGTATTGCCCAGCCGATGATTGGGTCGGCAGACAAGGATGCGGTAGACGCCTTTTTTCGGCAGGGAAACCTGCTCAGCACGAACGCTGTTTTTTTGCACGCGACACCAGGAGCTGAAACGTTGCTATTGAGTTAAACCATCGCGTCCAGCGCAATACTTCTTGCGAAGTGGTTGGTACAAGCCCTCCCGTGGCTTTTGCGAGTATCCGTGCTGCTTACTTTCGGGAACCTTATCCATGGGTCGCGTTACGCCGTTTGGATGGCGAAACGCGAATGATTCAGCTGCCGTCGTGGGTATTCTTAAGGCTGGTGAAAGGTGTCCCCTGGCCGTCCGAATGCCATGTATCAGATCGAAGTTAAGCAGAAGCGTCGGTCCTTGCGAAGAGCACACCTTTCCAAGCGGAAGAGTGGCGGCAAAGCGATGGCATGTCGGTGCGCTAGCACCTGCGATTTATAGCGCCTCGCGGGAGTGCAGGCCCCCCTCATGCTGGAGGGGTATTCGCCTGTCGATCATGCGAAGCCGGGCCGCTTCGGGTATGGCTTGCCATCGACATCGCGGCGATGGCGATGAAGTCCATCCCACGCGCTCCGCCAACGAACGATGCTCTATCGGACGCACGCGTGCCTGCGTAGCCTTGACCTGAGTCAGGGTGCCTGCACGTCTTTCCCCAAGAAGATACGCCCCGTCATCCACTGCAGCGCGTGCCCACGTTGCGAATGCCGTCGTGATGGCATTCAACAGCGGGTGTCAGGGGCGTACCGGGGGCGTGCCATGCGCGCTGGTGCGTTGCCTCTCCCGCGTCGCCCCCTTGGACCGGATGAGGTTGACCGCGGTCATGACCCACGCATTGGACTTCCCTCGACCCACCTGGCGCGACGAGCTCATCGACGAGTACGCGGAACTGTCCGAACGACTGTCGACGAGAATTCCGTGCTTCGAGGTGCCCATGCACCTGCCATGGATCGACGCGATCAACCAGCTGAAGAAGCAGCGCGGCGCGGTGATCATGGCGCACAGCTACCAGTCGCCCGAGATCTTCCATGGCGTCGCCGACGTCACTGGCGATTCGCTCGGGCTGGCGCAGGCGGCGAGCAAGTGCGACGCGGAACTGATCCTGCTATGCGGCGTCCACTTCATGGCCGAGAGCGCAAAGATCCTTGCGCCGGAAAAAACCGTGTTGATCCCCAGCCTGGAAGCAGGCTGCTCGTTGGCCTCGTCCATCACGGCGGAGGATGTGCGCGCGCTTCGTCGCCGTCACCCCGGCGTGCCGGTGGTCAGTTACGCCAACACATCGGCGGCGGTAAAGGCGGAGTCGGACGCGATCTGCACATCGGCCAATGCCGTGCAGGTGGTCGAGTCGATGGGGGCGGGCAAGGTGATCTTCCTGCCGGACCAGTTTCTCGGTCGGCATGTGGCCGCGCAGACCGAGGTTGAGCTGGTGTTGTGGGATGGCCGTTGCGAGGTGCATGAGAAGTTCACCGCGTCGCAGGCGCGGCATGCGCGCGAGCAGTTCGAGGCCCGCCTGGTGGCGCATCCCGAATGTGCTCCCGAAGTGCTGGCGGAGGCGGACTTCGTCGGTTCCACCACGGCCATGAGTCGCTGGCTGGACCAGGAGAAGCCGGCCCGCGTGGCCTTGATCACCGAGTGCTCGATGGCCGACAACCTGCGCGTGCAGTTCCCGGCCACGGAGTTCATCAAGCCCTGCCATCTGTGCCCGCACATGCAGCAGATCACCCTGCCGAACATCTATGCGGCCCTTCGCGACTTGAAGCACGAGATCCAGGTGCCCAGGGATACGGCAGATCGCGCGCGGGCTGCGCTGCAGCGCATGCTCGCCATTGGCCGGCGCGAAACCGTCGGATGACCACGCAGCTGCCGCTGGTGATCGTCGGTGGCGGTGCCGCTGGCCTCGCAGCGGCGCTGGCGGCGGCGCCCATGCCGGTGCTGCTGCTGTCCCGTTCGGAGGGCGGCAACGGTACTGCCAGTGCCTTGGCGCAAGGTGGCATCGCAGCCGCCCTGGACAAGAGTGATAGCGCAGCGGGCCATATCGAAGACACCCTGGTCGCTGGCGCGCGACACAACAACGCCGGAATCGTGCGCTGGCTGTGCGCGCAGGCTCCGACCGCAATCGACTGGCTGGCAGAGATGGGCGCCTTGTTCGATCAGGACGAGAGCGGTCATCTGCAGCTCGGTCGCGAGGGCGGTCATCGTGCTGCGCGCATCGTGCATGCCGGTGGTGACGCCACCGGCGCGGAGATCATCCGCGCCATGCGCAAGCGGGTGCTCGATGACACGCGCATAGAGCGCCGGGAAGGCCTTGTCGTAGATGCACTCCTGCTGCGCGGTGGACGCGTGTGCGGTGTGCGCACGCGCGACACCGTGGGCAACGTCGAGCTGATCGAGGCGTCCTTCGTGGTCCTTGCCACCGGCGGCATCGGCGCGGCTTTTGCCCGGACCAGCAACCCGCCCACGGCCGATGGCAGCGGGCTCGCGCTCGGCATGTGCGCCGGGGCAGCCGTGCGCGACCTGGAGTTCGTGCAGTTCCATCCCACGGCACTCGATGTCCCGGGAGGGCATTGCCTTCCCCTCATCACCGAAGCGCTGCGTGGCGCGGGAGCAAGGCTGATCGATGCATCGGGCGCGCCCTTGATGCAGGGCGTTCACGTCCTGGGCGACCTTGCCCCGCGGGATGTGGTGGCGCGGCGCGTATGGCAGTCGCAGCAGGAAGGTGGTGGTGTCTTGCTCGATACCAGTGCAGTGACGGGAGACTGGGAGCAGCGATTCCCTACTGTGCTGGCTGCGTGCCTGGGGCAGGGTATCGATCCCCGGTGCGATCCCATTCCGGTGACGCCCGCGGCGCACTTCCATATGGGCGGCCTCTGCACCGACCTCGATGGCAGCACGACCATCCCGGGCCTCTATGCCGTGGGCGAAGTCGCCTGCAACGGCGCGCATGGCGCGAACCGGCTCGCCAGCAATTCATTGCTGGAAGCTGTCCTGTGCGGACAGCGACTGGGCCGGCGCCTCGTACGGCTGCCGCAGGCGCAGCCGAGAGGCGCATTCGTATGGCGAAAGCCTGGTCGCAGCTTGGCGGAAGCAGCCCGACGCGAGTTGCGGGATTTGTTGTGGGAGGCCGCAGGGCCGGTCCGGGATGAGGCTACGCTCTGCACCGCTTTGCGGCGCTGCATCGAGCTGGCCGAAAGCGGCTGGCAGGCACGACTGGCGCAGGCATTGCTGAGGGCGGCTAGAGGGCGGCGCGAGAGTCTCGGTGCGCACTATCGAAGCGATGAGGCGAACGCGCGTGCGCAGGAAGTGGCTGGCGCGCAGTCCGGCTAGCACCTTTTTCCGGCATCTGCGTGAAACAAAACCCCGCACCATGGCGGGGTTTGTTTTGCTGCGCGATGCGCCGGTACGGTCAATAGGCGAATTCGCGGAACACTGGATCGACGTTGCCGTTCCACGGGCCGTGGAACAGCTCCAGCTTGCGTTCGGCGGGCGTCTGGTTGGCTTCGACGATTTCGATCAGGGGTTCCAGGAAAATGCTTTCGTCGGAGCCGGTACGGTTGAGTCGTGCGCGACGCTTCAGGCCATGGGCAGAGATCTTCAGCACCTCCCGGGCCAGTTCGCGCACGCTGTGGCCGCGGAACGGAAGCTTCAGCGCCTGGCGCGGTACGCCATCACGCAAGGCCTGGCGTTCGGCGTGCGAGAAATCCTTCACCAGATCCCACGCGGCGCTCAACGCATCGTCGTCATAGAGCAGGCCCACCCATAGCGCGGGCAGCGCGCACAGGCGATTCCACGGGCCGCCGTCGGCGCCGCGCATTTCCAGGTACTGCTTGAGGCGCACTTCCGGGAAAGCGGTGGTGAGGTGGTCGGCCCAGTCCTTCATGGTGGCGCGCACGCCCGGCAGGGCGGGCAGGTCGCCGGCCATGAAGCGCTTGAAGTCCTGGCCCGAGAGGTCGGTGTAGGTGCCGTTCTGGTAGCTGAAGTACATCGGCACGTCGAGCATGTAGTCGACGTAGCGTTCGTAGCCGAAGCTGTCCTCGAAGACGAAATCAAGCATGCCGGTGCGGTCGGGATCGGTGTCCTCCCACACGTGCGAGCGGTACGACAGGTAGCCGTTTGGACGGCCATCCGTGAAGGGCGAGTCGGCAAACAGTGCGGTGGCGATCGGCTGCAGCGCGAGGCTGGTGCGGAACTTGCGCACCATGTCCGCCTCGCTGTCGAAGTCCAGGTTCACCTGCACCGTGCAGGTGCGCGTCATCATGTCCAGGCCGAGGTTGCCGACCTTGGGCATGTACTCGCGCATGATCTTGTAGCGGCCCTTGGGCATCCACGGCATCTCCTCGCGGCGCCATTTGGGCTGGAAGCCCATGCCGAGGAAGCCGATGCCAAGGTCGTCCGCGATCGAACGTACCTCGGTCAGGTGCGAGTTCACCTCGCCACAGGTCTGGTGGATCGTTTCCAACGGTGCGCCGGAAAGCTCCAGCTGGCCGGCCGGTTCGAGCGTGATGGAGGCCATGTCGCGCGACAGCGCCACCGGGTTGTCGCCTTCGCGGGCGACATCCCAGCCGTAGCGCTGGGCCAGGGTTTCCAGCAGCACGCGGATGCCGCGATCGCCGTCGAACGTGGGGGGGCGCAGGGTGTCGGTGAGGAACCCGAACTTCTCGTGTTCGGTGCCGATGCGCCAGGCATCGCGCGGCTTCTCGCCGGCTGCAAGGTAATCGATGAGCTGCTGGCGGCTGCCGATCGGCGTGCTCTTGACGGCACTGGGTATGGACACGGGGGACTCCTGTCAAAGGCTGTCCCCACTTTGGGGGTGGATCGGCGAAATTCAAAGTGCCTGCCCGTGGCAGGCGGGTTTCACGCCATCGGCGGGAAATCGATCCGCATGCGGGTGCCTCGGCCGGTACTGCCGTCCAGGATGCTCAACTGGGCGTTATGGACGCGCGCCACCTCGTCCACGATGGCCAGGCCCAGGCCGCAGCCGTCGGTCTGGTTGCCGCTGCCACGATAGAAGCGCTCGCGGACCTTCTCGCGCTCTTCCGGCGCAATGCCGCTGCCGCTGTCGTCGACCTCGAGGTACGGGTGTCCCTGTTCCATGCCGCAGCGGATCGTGATGTTGCCGCCCGCCGGGGTATGCCGGATGGCGTTGTCCATCAGGTTGCCGAGCAATTCGTGCAGCAGCCAGTACACGCCATTGACCTGCGCCGGGTGGCTGTCCGCACCCAGGTCGATGCCATGGGCGATGGCGCGATCGAGCGAACCGTCGATCACCTCGCCGATCAGCTTGGGCAGCTCGATCACGGCGAAATGGCTGGAGCGATGCGCCGATGGTTCCGCGCGGGCGAGGGTCAGCAACTGGTTGGCGGTATGGGCCAGCCGGTCGACGCCGCCGTGCAGCAGCGCGATGCGCTCCTGCAGGGGGCCGCCGGACGTCTCGCGGGCCAGCACTTCGAGTTGCGCCTTCAGTCCGGTCAGCGGCGTGCGTAGCTGATGGGCGGCGTTGGCCATGAAGTGCTGTTGCGAAAGCACCGAGTCGCGAACACGGCCGAGCAGGTTGTTGAGCGATTCCACCAGCGGCAACACTTCGGATGGCACGTGCTGGGTGGGAAGCCGGGTGAGCGCCTGCGATGGGCGGCGCGCGAGCTGCTGGCTCAGCCGTTGCAGCGGGCGCAGCGCGATGCGAATGCCGATTAGCGCAATGACCAGCACCGCCACCATCTGCACGGTGTCGTTGATGAGAAAGGCCACGTCCAGGCGATGCACCGCGCGATCACGCCGCGCAGGCGTTTCCGCCACGGTGACGATCAGCGATTCACCGGTCTCGCTGGTGCGGTAGCTGGCGAGGCGGAAGGTATCGCCGCGATAGGTGACGTTGGTATAGCTGAAGCCGTCATCGGACTGGCTGTCCGGCGCCAGCGGCAGATCCGGGGTGCCGGCGACGGTGACGCCGCTGGGCAGGCTGACGCGATAGAAGAAGTGTTCGTCCGACATCGCGCGCAGCGGCGGCGGCGGATGCTGCGGCAGTGCCACTTCCGGCACGCCGTCGATGCCCGGGCGGATGCGCGCCACGATGGCCAGCGCCGAGCGCGACAGGGAATGATCGAACGCGCTATGGATCGGACTGACGATGACGTGATGATCGACCGCCACGCCCGCCACCAGCAGCAGGAACAGCGGGACCAGCAGATAGCTCAGCAACCTTCCGTGGACGCTGGTGGGGCGCCGGCTCTCAGCCATCTTCGAGGCGATAGCCCAGTCCGCGGATGCCGCGCACGGTGGCTGCGCTGCCCAGCTTGCTGCGCAGGCGCGAGACGTGCACTTCGATCGCGTTGCCCGAGATGTCCTCGCTCCATCCGGTGATGGCCTGGGTGAGGCGCTCCTTGCTCACCACGCGACCGCTGTGGTGGGCCAGGCACTCGAGGATCGACCACTCGCGGCGGGTCAGCTCCAGCACTTCGCCCTTTTCATTGAGCGCACGGCGGCCGGCCAGGTCGATGCGGAGGCCACCGATGACGATCTCGTTGGCCGCGGCAGCCGTGGCGCGACGGATCAGGGCACGGCAACGCGCGGCCAGTTCGGGCAGCGCGAAGGGCTTGACCAGGTAGTCGTCGGCGCCGAGGTCGAGCGCATTGATGCGGTCGTCCAGGCCGTCGCGTGCAGTGACGATCAACAGCGGCAGGGAACTGCCGCTACGGCGCAGCTTGCGCACCAGGGACAGGCCGTCCTCGCCGGGCAGGCCCAGGTCGACGATGGCCAGGTCGTAATGCGAGTCGGCCAGGCGGGCCGCCACCGACTCGGCGTCGGGCACCGCGTCCACCACATAGCCGGAGCCCACCAGGCCGCGGTTGATGGCATCGGATACCAGGGAATCGTCTTCGACCAGCAGGATACGCATACGGGCACACGGGCGGATGAGTGCGCACATGCTAACAGGCGAGCCTTCCGGCCGCCTTAGGGGGTGAAGCATCCGTCGGATTACCAAAGTGTCACTTGACCCGAAAAAAAGGGCGGCGAATCCCTCGCCGCCTGGTATGCCGGGAGCTGGCGCTAGCCAGGATCGATAACGGGAGGGTTAATGCGAGCCGTACTCCCGGGTAGCGTTACCTGAAGACTCCCCCGGGATGCGGGGGAGTGTTGATTGATAAGGAGTGGTCCTTCAGCTCCCTGTTGCGGGGAACGATGGCGTCAGAAGTCGTAGCTGACGCCGAATTGCACGTAGCGCGGGGTGGTGTAGTACAGCGGCACCTTGAACAGCGGGGACGCCTGGCCCGCACCCGACTCGGACGTGCCGTACAGCTCGGTGGCGCGCTGCTGGTCGAACAGGTTGTAGACCTGCACCGTGAAGGCGAGCTTGTGCTGAGCCCAATCCGGACGGTATTCGGCGTTCAGGCTGACCAGCTCCGTCCACGGCGTGCGGCCGGTGGAACCCGGGGCCGCCGGCGTGCCGTTGGGGCCACAGAAGTGGTACGAAGCCTGATAGTTATAGGGATCAGATTGCTCCGTTCCGAAGTAACCCAGGCAGACGATCGGCGTGCCGGACAGGATCTGCACATTGGCGCCCACCAGCCACTCCGGAGTCACCTGGTAGTAGCCATACGCCTTGATCTGGTGGCGGCGATCGTTGGCCTGGTCACCATTGGCGTAGGTCATCACGCCCTTGTTGTCCCAGTCCTCGGTTTGCGACACGTCTTCCTGGCCGATGTCCGAACGCACCGAGCCTTCGGTGTTGCCGTAGCTGTGCGACCACGTGTACATGATCTTGGCGTACCACTTGCCGTCGAACGGATGCTCGAGGTAAGTGTCCAGAGCCACGTACTTGCGCAGCAGCGAAGGCATGCCCAATGCCGACCACGGCACCACCATGGTGCCGTAGCCACCGGTGGTCAGCGGCACATTGATGTCGGCAGTGCGACCCGGGTTCATGATGTAACAGCCGGAGCCTTCTGCAGCGCCTTCATCGAAGCCTTGCGAGGCACCGACTGCGCCAAACGTCGGGTAGTCGCAGACGTCGTCAAGGTCGTTGCGCAGCACGCGGTACGTGCCTTTGGCGCCTGCGGTCCACTTCTCGCCGAACATCTCGAACGCCTTGTCCACGCCGGCGATGTACTCGTCCTGGTACTCGGCCTTCACGTTGCTGCTGGTGACTGTCTTCGGATCGGGCGGCTGGCCGTATTCCTTGTCGGCCGAAACGCCGGGATAGACATCCTGCGGAATCTGCGTGAGGCCCGTGGGCGCACCGGTGGCGGGATCGATGCCGGTATAAGTGAAGTACTGGCGGGTATAGATGCTGCCCGCCGCGCCGCGGATGGCCACGTTGGTGGGCTCGTCGAGGTAATAGCGGCCCGCGTTGCCATAGACCTTGAGCGAGGAGTCGCCATAGACGTCCCAGCTGGCACCCAGGCGCGGTGCCCAGTTGGGCTTGCCGAGGCGGATGTAGGGCACGCTGTCCGGGTTGTAGTTGGTGAACTGGTCGTTGCGCAGACCCAGCGAAAGCAGCACGCGATCGGTGACCTGCCACTGGTCCTCAATGAACTGCGCACGCTGCTTCACGTGTACGACCGCGGCGCCTGTGGTGTAGATGTACTTGTCCACGTAGTAACCATTGCCACCCGGAGCACCGACGCCGGCGCCGGCAGCCGTGCTGATGGGAAGGGTCGGATCGCCTTGGCCGTACTCCCACGAATAGCCCGGACCCGGCTCGATATTGCCGATGTCGTACGACGACACATTGAGGTTGTCGATGCCGGCGGTGATCGAGTGGCTGCCGATCTTGTAGTTGATGTCGAGACGATAGTTGGTCGTGTGGTCGTGTGCGTCGGGGTTCGCGACCGAGCCGGAGGTCTGCGGGCCCACGATGGGTACGCCGCCGTTGTAGTCCGGGTTCTGGTACTGCGAGTCGAGGATGCGCGACGCATCGCTGCCACTGGCGTTGCTGTAGCTGATCTGGTGCATCTTGCCGTACAGCGCATCGACGGTGAGGCTGTCGGTGATATAGCCGGTGTACTTGGCGATCCACACATCGGCGCCGTTCTTGGTTTCCGTGTCCGGACCGAGGTAGGAGCCCCAGCTGCCCTTGCTGTTGCCCGTACCGTAGTTGTAAGCGTAGGTGTTGCCGCTGTACTCGGTCTTGTTGGATGCGCCGGTCAACTCGAGGATGTTGTTGTCGGTGATGTTCCAGTCGATCTTGCCGTACCACTTCGGGTCGGAGTACGAGTAGGTCTTGGCCGTGCCGTTGGCCACCGTGCCCACGTTGATGCCGTTTTGCTGCTGATAGCCTTCGACCGCGCCGAACACGTACAGCTTGTCCTTGATCAGCGGGCCACCGAAATAGGCGTCGTACGTGTAGGTGGACTGGTTGTTGTTGTCCTGGCGATAGCGATACAGCTGCCCGTTGGTCAGGTAGTAGTTGTCGGGGTTGCTCTGCGCCCAGCTCGGCTGGAGCAGCACCTGCCCGCCGAAATGCCAGTCATTGGTGCCGCGCTTGCCGACCTGGTTGATCACGCCGCCGTCGGAACGGCCGTACGCCGCGCCGTAGCCGCCGGTGAGCACCTGCTCCTGGTCCACCGCGCCGTAAGGCAGGGTGAGGCCGCCGAAGTTGTGCAACGGATCGCTGGTGTTGAAACCGTTGATGTAATACGCGTTCTCGGCAATGGATGAGCCGCCGAACGTATTGAGCGTCTGGCCGGTGGAGCTGGTGAAGTAGCCGCTGCCCGTGTTGACGCCTGGAGCGAGCGTGGCGATGGCTTCAGCGGTGCGCTGCAAGGGCAGCTTGGCCAGCTGTTCGGAGGTGATCACCGTGCGCGAGTCGACCTGGCTGACGTCGATGGCCGGCAACGCGTTGGCCATCACGGTGACGGCGCCAAGGCTCTTGGCGTCCTCGGACGCGGCAGCCGCGAACGACACCTGCGTACCCGCGCCCACCACCAGTGTGATGTTCGTGCGCGTGTCGACGACGGCACCATCCTTCTTCAGGCTCACCTTGTAGGTGCCCAGCGGCAGGCTTCCGGCCGAGTAACGGCCGTTCGCATCGACCGGCACCTCGCGGTTCACGCCGCTGTCGCTCTGGATCAGCACCGTCTCGTTCGCTGCGGTCGGTGCGGAGCCGAAGATCGAGCCGGTCGAGCTCTGCGCGAAGACCGGACTCGCCAGGGCGACGCCGGCGGTCACCGCCAGTGCGAGCGCCGTGCGGCGCAGCGCCTGCCGGCGATTCATGGGTACAAATCTATGGTTGGACATGCTTTCCCCTTAACCAGGTGGTACGACTCAATGCGGGCTGGTCCGGTCGCGCGGGTGCACGCCACCGCAACCCGTGGCATGCACGGATTGGCTGACTGGCCCTTTCTCCCCAAAAAGACGCCCAGCCGACGGCTGGCGCCTGACGGAATGACTACGTAGTGGTTTCGCTGGCGATGCTCAGCGCGTTGGTGATCGCCGAGGCGATCCCGAGGTGACACGAGATGGGTAGATCACGATTCCACGGCATGACACACACCTTTTCCGAGAGGCCCGGAGCGACGTCGCGTTCCGGAGCCACCAAGCAAGCGCGATTTTCCGGACAAGCGAGCCCGTGCCATTTCGTTTGCGAAATAGCTGAATTCACTCGAAAAAATGGCACTCCCCGCACCGCCGCCGGATCGTCTTGTGAGGGTTACCCGGTGAGGCGCGGACAGACCTTACGCATAACTGACGGAGCTCACAATGGCCTTGATGCCTTGGCAGGTATCGCAGAAAAATGCCGATAAAAGCGCGCCCGTCGCGCGGCTCCGGTTCGGTAATTGAGCAATAAATTACGTATTTCGCCGCCCGTGACGGTAAAACCGCGAAACCATGCGATTTTTCCAAACCTTGGCGCGTTAACGTGCGGATCACG
Organism: Dyella amyloliquefaciens; assembly: GCF_004296575.1. Classification (GTDB taxonomy): domain Bacteria; phylum Pseudomonadota; class Gammaproteobacteria; order Xanthomonadales; family Rhodanobacteraceae; genus Dyella; species Dyella amyloliquefaciens. The sequence continues at coordinate 488,554 of NZ_SAYT01000001.1, forward strand.
TCCAGACGATTCGTGATTTCTCACTGCAAAAAAATCACATACCTAAACGGTTGCTGAATTTTCCCGGCGCCGGCAGCGGGCCATGTCGAGGTAGGGCTGCGTGCCCGGGACGAGCGGTTCGTGCGTGTTGTCGCTGGCCAGCGGGCCGTTTGTGTTCAATGCGACGTTGACGCAAAGAAAAAGGCGCCCACCGAAGTGGGCGCCTTTTCAATCAGCGCGACCAGCAAGCGTTATCAGTACTGCGGCACCGACGGGTCGATGTCACGCGACCACGCGTCCATGCCACCCTCGACGTTGTAGACCTTGGTAAAGCCATGGGCCGCAAAGCGCTCGGCGACGCCGCGGCTGGACACGCCGTGGTGGCAGATGAAAGCGATCGCGGTGTCCTTGGGCAGGGCGGCCAGCGTTTCGTAGCCTTCCTCTTCCAGCACGCGGGCCTGCGCCAGCGGCGCCGCCTGGGCGCGGCCCTGGGCCGGACGCACGTCGACGAGGGTGAGATCGCCGGCGGCGAGGCGGGCCTTGAGCTCCTGCACGGTCAGGGAGCCGATCTCCTGGGCGCCCGGGAACTTCAGGCTGAGGCCTTCGCCCTGCACGGTGGAGACCCAGTCGATCACGATGCCCTTGGCGCGCTGGGCGCTACCCGGGTCGAAATGCACTTCGATGCCGTTGGAGGTGACCACGATGTCGTGGTCGCCGGCCGGGGCAAGCTGGAAGCCAGCGCTGTGGTCCGGGCCGATTTCCAGGTGCAGGGCGAGGCCCTGCGCATTGGTGGTGCCCTGGCGGATGGCCTCGGCGGCTTTGTCGGTGATGGTGATTTCCGGCGGGGTGCGATCCGGCGCGGAGGCACCGAACAGCTGGTGCAGCTCGCCGCTGGCGTACATCTGGCGAATGATGTCGGCGCCGCCGACCAGTTCGCCGCCCACATAGAGCTGCGGAATCGTCGGCCAGTCGCCGTAAGCCTTGATGCCCTCGCGGATTTCCGGGTCTTCCAGCACGTTGACCGTGTGGTAATCCGGCAGCAGCTCGTTGAGCGTGTTGGTGGCCGCGGCGGAGAAGCCGCACATCGGCTGGTTACGGGTGCCCTTCATGAACAGCACCACGCGGTGGCTCTGCAGCAGGGATTCGATACGTTCGCGGGTGGCGCTGTCGAGGGACATGGATGACTCCGGCAAAGAGGGCAAATTGTAGCCCCCTTGATATGCCGACGCCCGCCGCGCCTTCAAGGTGCGACAGCGGGTTCCCGATCAGGCGGCAGGGCGCAGCTCCCCGAGATCCAGCCGGCTGCGGGTCAACGGGGCCAGCGCCAGCGCAGCGGCGGGCGAGGGCAGCACCAGTTCGCGGCTGGCCCGGCCCAGCGGGGCGTGCTGCTCGCTCCAGTGGATCAGCTCCATGGCGCCCGTATGGTCTTCCACCAGCGCCGTGCAGTGCTCCACCCAGTCCCCGTCATTGAGATACAGCACGCCATCCATCTCGCGTACGTGGCCGAAGTGGATGTGGCCGCAGATATGGCCGTCGAAGCCGCGCTCGCGGGCGTCGCCGGCCACGCGCTCCTCGTAGGCGCGGATGTACGCCAGCGCCTTGCCGATATGCGACTTCACGATGATGGACAGGGGCAGGTAGGGCAGTTCCAGGCGGCGGCGCATCGCGTGGACGCGACGGTTGGTCCAGCAGATGAAGCGATGCATCACTTCCCCCAGGTGCACCATCCATGTGCGCCCGACGTGCTCCGGATCGAATTCGTCGCCATGGCTGACGCGGTAGCGGCGCCCATCGGCCCCCTCGTGTACTGCGTCCAGCTCGATCTTCACGCCACCGAGGGTCTGGCCGGCGAGACCGCGCATCGGCGCGTCATGGTTGCCGGGGATGTAGATGACTTCGACACCGCGCTGGGCGAGGTCGAGCACCTCGGCGACGACTGCGCCGTGGTCGGCGTGCCACCAGGTACGGCGGGCCAGCGACTCCATGTCGACGATATCGCCCACGAGGTACAACTTCTCGCAGCGCAGCTTGCGCAGGAAATCGAGCAGATAGCTGGCCTTGCAGTCAGGCGTGCCCAGATGCACGTCGGAGATGAAGGCGCTGCGGCAGTGGAAGGTCGCCATGGCAGTCTCTCCCGGTGGTTACCGGGATGTCAGGATGCCGCCGGCAGGTCACCGCACGATGGCGGAATGGTTGCAGAAGCGTTGCGGCGCTTGAGCTTGGGGCGTGCAGTCTGCCGGGGGATGACGAACTGAGGCGCGATCAGCACCGTGAACCCTTCTCCCTTCGGGAGAAGGTGGCAGCAGCCGGATGAGGGTGCGGTCGGAGCGCGGAGTAATGGGCGCTCAGGTAACACCGAACCCTCTCCCCAANGCGCGATCAGCACCGTGAACCCTTCTCCCTCCGGGAGAAGGTGGCGGCAGCCGGATGAGGGTGCGGTCGGAGCGCGGGGTAATGGGCGCTCAGGTAACACCGAACCCTCTCCCCAATCCCTCTCCCGGGGGAGAGGGGCTATATGGCAAGCATGCGGCGCGCGACGGGCAGCGCCGCCTCCATCCACAGCGTGTACTGCGCTGCAGACGGATGCAGTCCGTCCTCGGCGAGCAGCGCCGGGTGCTGGCGGGAAATGCCCGTGATATCGACCCAGTACGCACCGGTCGCGTTGACCTCGTCGGCGGCGATGGCGTTATAGACGTCCAAATCGCGAGCGATCTGGGCGATGTCGCGTCCACTCGCCTGGGCGAACGGTGTCACGCCCCAATCGGGAATCGACAGTACCAGCACGCGACCCGGTCGCCCGCCGGCCAGGTCAGCCGAACGTCCAAGCATGCGCCGGAATTCCTCCCGATAATCGTCCGCGCTGCGCCCGCGGTACTGATTGTTCACCCCGATCAGCAGGCTGACCAGGTCGTAGGGCGGCGCGAAGGCCGTAACGTCCATGGCCGCGGACAGCTCGTCCGTGGTCCAGCCCGTCGTGGCGACGATCAGCGGATCGTCCAGCGCGATGCCTTCGCCACGCAGTCGGGTGGCCAGCTGGACCGGCCAGCGTCCGGCCTCGGGCACGCCCTCGCCGATCGAGTACGAGTCGCCCAGCGCGAGATAGCGCATGGCGCTCAGGCCACGGCGGCGCGCGGTTTCTGCACGGCGGCCATGCCGGCCAGCACGCGCTCGATGCGCACGAATACCTCGCGGATCTGCTCCGGCTGCGGCAGCAGGGTCAGGCGCAGGTGGCGGCTGTGCGGCACGTTGAAGCTGCTGCCGGGCACCACCAGCACCGACTCCTCTTCCAGCAGGCGCAACGCAAACGCGTTGTCGTCGAAGTCGGCAAGGCGGTCGGCGCGCACGCGCGGGAACGCATACAGCGCGCCGGCGGGCGCCACGATGTCGAGGAACTGGCTGGCGGCGACGCCTTCCAGCGCCGCGCGGCGTGCCTCGTGCAGGCGGCCGCCCTCGGCGGTCAGCGTCTGGATGGTCGGCGCGCTCTGCAGCGCCGGGCGCACGGCCCACTGTGCGGTGACGTTCGCACACAGGCGCAGCGCGGCCAGCAATTGCAGCGCATCGCGGTAATCGGCGGTTTTCGACGGATCGCCAGAAAGGCTCATCCAGCCCACGCGGTAGCCGCAGGCGCGGTGCACCTTGCTCAGGCCGCCGAAGCTGACGCAGGGCAGGTCGCCCGCCACGGCGGCGAGCGGCTGGAACGGGGTGCCGTCGTAGAGGATTTCGTCGTAGATCTCGTCGCTCAACAGGAGCAGGCGGTGCTTCGCTGCGATGGCGACGATGCGCTCCAGCAGCTCGCGCGGATACACAGCGCCGGTCGGGTTGTTTGGATTGATCAGCACCAGGGCGCGCGTGCGCGGCGTCACCAGCGACTCGATCTCGTCCGGATCGGGCAGGTGGCCGTGCTCGGCGAGGCAGCGGTAGTAGCGCGGCTTGCCGTCGTTGAGGATGGTGGCGGCGCTCCACAGCGGATAGTCCGGGCTGGGCAGCAGCACCTCGTCGCCCGGCTGCAGCAGGGCGCGCAGGCTCAGGTCGATCAGTTCGCTGACGCCATTGCCGACGAAGATCCGTTCCACGTCCACGCCCTGGGCACCGCGGTGGCGCTGCTGGGCGGCGATGGCCTCGCGGGCCTCTTCCAGGCCCTGCTCGTGGCCATAGGCCTCGCTGTCCTGCAGATGGCGTGCAATGGCCTCGCGCAGGTGCGCGGGGGTCTCGAAGCCGTAGCGACCGGGATTGCCGATGTTGAGCTTGATGATCGGGAGGCCGGCAGCCTCGAGCTCACGCGATCGCCGGGTCAGTGCGCCACGGATTTCATAGCGCACATCCGCCAGGTGCGCACTGGGTTTGATCGAGGCCAACGCGAGCGTCCTTCGTTATAGGTGTTGTTGCGGCGCAAGAAAGTTGCCGCTTTCCGCATCCTAGCAGCGTCCAGACGCTGGATGGGAGGCAGGATTGGCCTCATTTCGGGCTTTTTCGAGGCAAGGCATAATCGGCCCCATGACGGATGCCCAAATCATCGAACGACTGCACCGTATCGGCTGGCGTGGCGACGCGCTGCCCCCCGAGGGGAGGCAGCTTGCGCGTGTCGTGGCGCAACATCGTGCGGGCTACGAACTGCACGACGGCGAGCACCTGTTCGGGGCCCAGCCGGCGGGCCATTTCCTCAAGCGCAGCCTGGATCCGGCCGAACGTCCGGCGGTGGGGGATTTCGTCGAGATCGAGCCGGGCAAGCCGCCGCATATCGTCAAGGTGCAGCCGCGTCGCACGGTGCTCTCGCGCGCCGCTGCCGGCGAGCGCTACGAGCGGCAGCTGATCGCCACCAATATCGACTATGTCCTGGTGCTCACCGGTCTCGACGGCGATTTCAATCCGTCGCGCATCGAGCGCTACCTGTCGCTTACCGAGGGTTCCGGCGCGCAGCCGGTCGTGCTGCTCAGCAAGCTCGACACCCGTAATGATGCCGTCGAGCTGCTTGCCGCGCTGCGCGAGCGGCTGCCGGCGGGCACGCCCATTCATGCGATCAACGGCAAGGATCCGGCCAGCGCGACGCTGCTGCTGCCGTATCTGCAGCTGGGCGACAGCGCCGTACTGGTGGGGTCGTCAGGCGCGGGCAAGTCCACGCTCACCAACACCTTGCTGGGCACCGAGAGGATGGCGACCAGCGCGGTGCGCGACCACGACAGCCGCGGGCGCCACACCACGACGTACCGCGCGCTGCTGCAGTTGCCCAGCGGCGGTTGCCTGATCGATACGCCAGGCATGCGCGAGCTCAAGCTGACCGGCGAGGAGAACCTCGACCTGTTCGCCGACATCGACGCGCTGGCCGAACAGTGCCGCTTCGCCGATTGCGGGCACGGCAGTGAACCGGGTTGCGCGGTGCAGGCGGCGCTGGACAGCGGCGACCTGTCGGCCGAGCGCTGGCGCAACTACCTGAAGCTGCGGGACGAGCGCGAAGAGCAGGCTTCCACGCTCGAAGCGAAACTGCGCCGGCAGCGCGGTGGCCGGCCGGCAGCGCGGCCGCACGGCCACAAGCATTCGCGCGACCGCGAATAACTGACCGCTCCGGTTTTGCTGCGTCGACGCCCGAAAGCACTACTATCGGGCGATCGATACACGGGGAGCGGGCATGCAGCGGCTTTCGTCGCCTTCCACCTTTTTCTACAAGCGGGTGTTTCCCGTGTTCTGGTTCGGCTTTCTATCGCTGGTGCTCGCAGCAGGCCTGTTCGGCACCGTGCTTGCGCATCAGCGCGATCTCTGGCCCATGCTGGTGGCGCCGATTTTCATGATGGTTATCGGCATAGTGCTGTTCAGGGCCTTGCTGTTCGACCTGGTCGACGAGGTCTGGCTGGAAGGTAACCAGCTGGTGGTGAAGCAGAAGGGCGAACCCTCGCGGATCGATCTCGCCAATGTCATCAACGTCGATTCGTCGACCATGACCAACCCGCCGCGCATCACGCTGATGCTTCGCACCGAATCCTCGCGCCTGGGCAAGTCCGTGGCCTTCATACCTGCAGGGTCGCGTGGCCTGTTCGCCGCATTCAGGCCCAACCCCATCGCCACTGACCTGATCCAGCGCATCGATGCCTTGCGCGGGAGGCCGGCATGAGTGCGACCACCAGCGTTCCGCCTTCCTTGCAGCGCTACGCCGACCTCGACCAGCGCCTGCTTGCCGCGGTGAAGGGCATCCGCATCCTGTCCTCGGTGGCGTGGCCCGCCTCGCTGGAAGACCGCATGATCGCGGCCTACGCGAAGGGGCAGTTCAGCCTTCCCGAGGTGAGCTACCAGGCGCCGGATTTTTCCGCCGAGCGCGCGGAACTGGCGGCTATCGAACGCGAAGCCGGCTATGACGATCCGATGGGCGAATACCTGTGCCGTACGGCCGAGTCCTGGCGTATCGCGGCGGAAATGCTCGAGGCGGTGGGCACCAAGAACGTGACCGCGCCGTCCATCGTGCTCTATGGACGTCCGGGCGACGTGATTCCCGGCAGCGACCGCAGCAATCTGGATGCGGCGCGCTATTTCGTCGAGCTCGCAGACGAGCTGGGTTCGGAAATGATCGCCGACGACGAGATCGTGAACCTCAGCGCCGAGCAGCTGCGCGCCGACCTCACGAAGGCGCTCGACGACTTCTTCGGCGAGCCGATCATTTCAGTGGAAGTGGATCCGGAACTCACCGCCAAGGCCGCGGCAGGAGCCACTCGCATCCGTCTTCGCGGAGGCACCCGCTTCAGCGAGTACGACCGTCACCAGTTGCTGGCGCACGAGGCGCTGGTGCATTCGCTCACCGCGCTCAACGGGCGCGCGCAGCCGGTGCTGGCATCGCTGGCGCGTACCTCGCCGCGCGTCACGGCCACGCAGGAAGGCTTGGCGGTGTTTGCCGAGCTGATCTCCGGTGCGATCGACATCTCGCGTTTGAAACGAATCAGCCTGCGCATCCTGGCCATCGACATGGCGCTCAGCGGCGCGGACTTCGTCGAGGTCTACCAGTTCTTCAGCAACTGCGGGCAGAGTCCGGCCGACAGCTTCCATTCCGCGCAGCGCGTGTTCCGTGGCGTCCCGCTCACCGGTGGCGCAGCCTTCGCCAAGGACAACGTCTACCTGTCGGGCCTGCTCACCGTGCACACGTTCTTCCGCTGGGCGCTGAAGCAGCGGCGCATGGACATGCTGCGTCATTTGTTCGCGGGCAAGCTCGCCCTGCATGACGTGATCAGCCTGCAGCCGTACTTCGAGTCCGGGGCCATCGCGCCGCCGCGCTGGCTGCCTCCATGGATGCAGCACGTGCACGGACTGGCCGGCAAGCTGGCGTTTTCGCTGTTCGTCAACCGCATCCACATGGGCAAGGTGCAGGCCGAGACGCTGTCGCTCAGCTTGTAGCAAGCTATCCGTCACGCACGAAAGTCCATGATTTCAGGGCTGTGACGGCCCCATACGTGACCGGATCGCTGCATTGCTCCATGGGGCCGGGCCCCACGGGTGATACCATGACTGCCTGCCGCCATGGCGGCCCCAACTCCCCCTTATCGATCAACACATCCCATGTCCCTTCCCGAAGATCTGCGCAACGCTGCTCTCGAGTACCACCGCTTTCCGCGTCCCGGCAAGATCAAGGTTTCCGCCACCAAGCCCATGGTGACGCAGCGCGACCTCGCGCTGGCCTATTCGCCCGGCGTCGCCTACGCGTGCGAAGCCATCGTGGAAGACCCCAAGGTCGCCAGCGAAGTCACCGCACGCGGCAACCTGGTGGCGGTGATCACCAATGGCACCGCGGTGCTCGGCCTCGGCGACATCGGCCCGCTGGCCGGCAAGCCGGTGATGGAAGGCAAGGGCGTGCTGTTCCAGAAGTTCGCCGGCATCGATGTGTTCGACATCGAGATCAATGAGCGCGACCCGGACAAACTAGTCGACATCATCGCCTCGCTGGAGCCGACCTTCGGCGGCATCAACCTCGAGGACATCAAGGCGCCGGAGTGCTTCATCGTCGAGCGCAAGCTGCGCGAGCGCATGAAGATCCCCGTGTTCCACGACGACCAGCACGGCACCGCGATCATCGTCGGCGCGGCCATCGTCAACGCGCTCGAAGTGGTCGGCAAGAAGATCGAAGACGTGAAGCTCGCCACCACCGGCGTGGGCGCCGCGGGCATTGCCTGCCTGGACATGCTGGTGGCGCTGGGCCTCAAGCCCGAGCACATCCTCGCGTTCGATCGCGAAGGCGTGCTGTACACCGGCCGCGACCAGATGGATCCGGACAAGCAGCGTTACGCGCGCGATACCGACAAGCGCACGCTTGCCGAGATCGTGGAAGGCGTGGATGTGTTCCTCGGCCTGTCGGCCGGCGGCATCCTCAAGCCCGAGATGGTCGCCACCATGGCGGACAAGCCGATCATCCTCGCGCTGGCCAACCCCAATCCCGAGATCAGCCCGGAAGACGCCAAGAAGGTGCGCCCGGACTGCATCATCGCCACCGGCCGTTCGGACTACCCGAACCAGGTCAACAACGCGCTGTGCTTCCCGTACATCTTCCGCGGTGCGCTCGACGTGGGCGCCACGGTCATCAACGAAGCGATGAAGACGGCCTGCGTGCGCGCCATCGCCGAACTGGCCCGCATGGAAGCCGGCGACCTTGCCAGCGCCTACGGCGGCGATGTGCCGACCTTCGGCCCGGAATACCTGATTCCCCGTCCGTTCGACCCGCGCCTGCTGGTGATGCTGGCGCCGGCCGTGGCGCAGGCGGCGATGGATTCGGGCGTGGCCGCGCGTCCCATCGTGGACATGGACGCCTACAAGGAAAAGCTCGGCCAGTTCATCTACCGCACGGGCCTGCTGATGAAGCCGGTGTACGAGCGCGCACGCGCGGACACCAAGCGTGTGGTCTACGCCGAAGGCGAGGAAGAGACCGTGCTGCGCGCCGTGCAGACGGTGATCGATGAGCGCCTCGCGTTCCCGGTCCTGATCGGCCGCCCCGACGTGATCGAGACGCGCATCCAGCGCCTGGGCCTGCGCATGCGCCAAGGCGTCGATTTCGAACTCACCAACATCAACGACGATCCGCGTTTCAACGAGTACTGGCAGCAGTACCACGCGCTCACCGAGCGTCGTGGCGTGAGCCCGGCGGCGGCGAAGAACCTGATGCGTTCGCGTCCCACGCTCATCGCCTCGATGATGGTCGAGCGCGGCGAAGCCGACGCGATGATCTGCGGCCTGGTCGGTCGTTTCCACAAGAAGCTCGGCTACCTGCGCAGCGTGTTCGGGCTGGATCCGGGCGTGTCCTGCACCTCGGCGATGACCGGCGTGATCAACGACCAGGGTGCGTGGTTCTTCCTCGACACCCACGTGCAGTGCGACCCGACCGCCGAGCAGATCGCCGAAGCCACGCTGCAGGCCAGCTACCGCCTGAAGCTGTTCGGCATCGAGCCGAAGATCGCGCTGCTGTCGCACTCCAACTTCGGCAGCCACGAGAACGCCAGTGCAGCCAAGATGCGCAAGGTGCGCGAGATCCTGGTGCAGCGTGGCCCGAAGCTGGACATGGACGGCGAGATGCAGGCCGACACCGCGTGGGACGAGGCGCTGCGCCTGCGCATGTTCCCCAACACCACGCTGAGCGGCCGCGCGAACCTGTTCGTGATGCCGAACCTCGATGCGGCCAACATCACCTACAACATGGTGCGCGTGATGACCGATGGCGTGGCCATCGGCCCGATCCTGATGGGCATCAACAAGCCCGCGCACATCCTCACGCCGGCTTCGACGGCCCGCCGTGTGGTGAACATGACGGCGATTGCCGCCGTCGACGCGCAGATCCGCCACGCGCAGAGCGAGCGTCGCAGCTGAGCTGACGACGCAGCTTGAGCGAACGAAACGGGGCCCTGGTGGCCCCGTTTTTGTTGCGGAAGGGCCCGGTTTTTTGCCGTGGGGGCATCCCCGGTCCGCCCCTGCCAAAACGCGGGTTGCATACCACTTTGGCGATTGCCGCCAGAATCAATGCCCTCCATCCCATTCGCCCCCGTACTGTCTCGATCCAATTGGCGAAAAAGCCCGCCGGAGCTACACTCAGAGGGTTTCCCGCCTCCCGCGCCGGAGGCGTCCACCTATTGCCGCGCCAACCCCCAGGCGCCGCGGAGAGAAGCTCCCCATGGATCAGCTCGACGACATCCTCCACCAGGACCTCGACCCCACCGAAACCCAGGAATGGGTCGAATCGCTCAATGCGGTCATCAATCACGACGGCACCGAGCGCGCGCATTACCTGCTGGAGAAGATGGTCGATTCGACGCGCCGGGCCGGCGGCTACCTGCCGTTCAACCCGACCACCGAATACGTCAACACCATCTCGCCCAACAACGAAGCGAAGATGACCGGCGACGCGGCGATGGAATGGCGCATCCGTACGCTGATCCGCTGGAACGCGATGGCCATGGTGGTTCGCGCGAACCGCAAGCCGGGCGAGCTGGGCGGCCATATCGCCAGCTTCGCTTCCTCGGCCACGCTGTATGACGTGGGCTTCAACCATTTCTGGCGCGCTCCGAGTGCCGATCATCCGGGCGACCTGGTGTTCCACCAGGGTCACTCCAGCCCGGGCATCTATGCCCGCTCGTTCCTGGAAGGCCGCATCTCCGAGGAGCAGCTCGACCTGTTCCGCATGGAAGTGGCCGGCCACGGTCGCGGCCTGTCGTCCTACCCGCATCCCTGGCTGATGCCGGACTACTGGCAGGTGCCGACGGTGTCGATGGGCCTGGGCCCGATCCAGGCGATTTACCAGGCGCAGTTCTGGAAGTACCTGGAAAACCGCGGCCTGATGCCGAAGACCGATCGCAAGATCTGGTGTTTCATGGGCGACGGTGAAACCGATGAGCCCGAGTCGCTCGGCGCCATCTCGCTGGCCGGCCGCGAAGGCCTGGACAACCTGGTGTTCGTGATCAACGCCAACCTGCAGCGCCTGGACGGTCCGGTGCGCGGCAACGGCAAGATCATCCAGGAGCTGGAAGGCGTGTTCCGTGGCGCTGGCTGGAACGCCATCAAGGTGGTCTGGGGCAGCTACTGGGATCCGCTCCTCGCCCGCGACACCAAGGGCGTGCTGCGCAAGCTGATGATGGAAACCGTCGACGGCGAGTACCAGGCGTGCAAGGCCTTCGGCGGCGCGTACACGCGCGAGCATTTCTTCGGCAAGTATCCGGAGACGCGCGAGATGGTGGCCAACCTGTCCGACGACGACATCTGGCGCCTCAACCGCGGTGGCCATGACCCGCACAAGGTCTATGCGGCCTATCACCAGGCAGTGAACACCAAGGGCATGCCCACGGTGATCCTGGCCAAGACGGTGAAGGGCTACGGCATGGGCTCGGCCGGTGAATCGCAGAACCCGACCCACCAGCAGAAGAAGCTGGACGCCGATTCCGTGCGCCACTTCCGCGACCGCTTCAACATCCCGGTGACGGACGACAAGCTGGCCGACGTGCCGTACTACCACCCGGGCAAGGACTCGCCGGAAGTGGAGTACATGATGGAGCGTCGCCGCGCGCTGGGCGGCTTCCTGCCGCAGCGTCGCCGCCACACCGACATCAAGCTGAAGGCGCCGGAGCTGTCGGCGTTCACGCAGATCACCAACGGCACCGGCGAGCGCGAAATCTCGACCACCATGGCGCTGGTTCGCGGCATGAACCTGCTGCTGCGCGACAAGCAGATCGGCGAGCGCATCGTGCCGATCGTGGCCGACGAAGCCCGCACGTTCGGCATGGAAGGCATGTTCCGCCAGATCGGCATCTACGCGCCGTTCGGCCAGAAGTACCGTCCGCAGGACGCCGACCAGCTGCTGTACTACCGCGAAGACCAGAAGGGCCAGGTGCTGCAGGAAGGCATCTCCGAGGCCGGCGGCATGGCTGCCTGGATGGCTGCGGCGACCAGCTACAGCATCAGCAACCAGCCGATGCTGCCGTTCTTCATCTACTACTCGATGTTCGGCTTCCAGCGCATCGGCGACCTGGCCTGGGCGGCCGGCGACATGCGCGCACGCGGCTTCCTCATCGGCGGCACCGCGGGCCGCACCACGCTGAACGGCGAAGGCCTGCAGCACGAGGACGGTCACTCGCACCTGCTGTCCGGTTCGATCCCGAACGTGAAGTCGTACGACCCGACGTTCTCGTATGAAGTCGCCGTGATCCTGCAGGACGGCACCCGCCGCATGGTGCAGGAGCAGGAAGACGTCTACTACTACATCACCGTGATGAACGAGAACTACAGCCACCCCGACCTGCCGCAGGGCGTCGAGGAAGGCATCATCAAGGGCATGTACCTGTTCAAGGACGCCGGCAAGCCGAAGAAGGGCGAGCCGCGCGTGCAGCTGCTGGGTTCGGGCACGATCCTGCGCGAAGTGATCGCCGCCGCCGAGCTGCTGGAGAAGGACTTCGGCGTCACGTCCGACATCTGGTCCTGCCCGAGCTTCAGCGAACTGCGTCGCGACGGTTTCGACGCCGAGCGCTGGAACCGCCTGCATCCGGAATCCGAGCAGCGCGTGCCGTATGTCACCGGCCTGCTGCAGGGCCACCAGGGTCCGGCCATCGCCGCCTCCGACTACGTGCGCGAATTCGCCGACCAGATCCGCGCGTTCATGCCGGACGGCATGCGCTACACGGTGCTGGGCACCGACGGCTTCGGTCGTTCGGATACGCGCGAGCACCTGCGTGGTTTCTTCGAAGTGGATCGCTACTGGATCGCGCATGCGGCGCTGGCCGCGCTGGCGAAGGACGGCAAGGTCAACGCCAAGGATGTGGCTCGTGCGATCAAGACCTACAAGCTGGATCCGGACAAGCCGAATCCGCTGACGGTCTGATGTTGGTTTCTTTCCCTCTCGCATCGTGAGGGGAATGCTGGATGAGAAGGCTCGCCGTGACCCGGCGAGCCTTTCTTTTTGGCGACGCAGGTTTCTTCTTTTGTAGGAGCGCACCCAGTGCGCGATGGGTCCGTCGAGCCCCATCCATGGCTATGCGAACGCTGCTGTTGTGCGAGCCGTAGCTCCCTCTCCCTCCAGCGACCCGAAGGTAGTCCCTGTGGGAGAGAGGGCTGGGGAGAGGGTGCGGGTCTTGCCCTGATCCCCAGGTAACAGGGCGCCGGCCTCTGGTTGCCGTGTCTCCGCCAGCTTGCCGCTTACGCAGCGGGCGTTTCGATCCCCTGCCGGCGCTCGAGTCACTTTTCTTTTGCTGGCCCAAAGGAAAAGTAACCCAAAGAAAATGGCCTCAAGAGCTGGCAGCGATATGAAGGGAAAAGCTCTGGAGGTTCCGGAGTCCGGATTGCGACCGCCTCCGCCAATAGCGAGCGGCTACACCGCAACGCGCCATGACGCTGAGGACTTAAAGCAGTTTCGTTGTTCGCCCCGGTCCATCACTTCTCCCTCTCCCCTCCGGGGAGAGGGCTGGGGTGAGGGGCCAACCTTGCGACAGACCATGTTCGAAGAATGCTCTGCCCGACACACCGTCCTATCCCCATTCCACTGGCGTCGCACAGCGAATCCATAAAAAACCCGCCTCTCGGCGGGTTTTTTCATCGCGCGCAACAAACCACCTCAATCCTCATCCTGATTGCGGAACAAATGCCGCAACAGGAAAAACGCTCCCACCGTGCCCGCCACGATCGCGGTGGTCGCCACCGGGTGTCGCGATACCTGGCGGCGCAGCCGGCGATATTGATAGTTCGCCTCGTCCGCGAAATCCTCCGCGGCGTGGCCGATGCGGCGCGCATAAGTGTTGCGATTGCGTCCGAAGCGGCGGCGCGCGTCGCGCCCGCGTTCGATCAGGTCGTCCGCGCGGTCCGACGCTTCGCCGGCATAGTGTCGGATGCGTTCGCCCACCCGGTCGCGGACGCCATTGACGGTATTTTCGATGTCGTAGGGTCGGCCCATGGCGTGCTCCTCGCAGAATGAAGGGTCACGTTGCCAGCGCTCACGTGAGTGACACGTAAACATTGGCGTGTTCCGTTCATCCGGATGACGGCGTGGAGCGGTCGTCGCGACCTTGTGCCTCCAGCATCCGCGCCAGAGTGCGCCGGAACGGAGGCGTGGCCTGGGCCGCTCGCAGCAGGGCGGTGCGCGCCACGCGGGCGGGCAGCCGGTCGTCGGTGTAGAGCTTCACGATGGCCTGCGTGGCGAAATACAGCGGCAGCGTAGCGACGCGGTGCGCGCGCTCGTAACGCTGGAGCACGCGGGGCGAGGCGAAGTCCTGGCCGGCGGCGTGTGCGCGGCGAATCTGGCCCGCGAGGGTATCCACGCTGAGCAGGCCGAGATTGAAGCCATGCGCGGTCACCGGGTGCATGCCTACGGCGGCGTCGCCGATCAGCGCGAGATGCGGTCCGATGAAACGGTGCGCATAGGTGGCCACCAGCGGATAGGTGTGGCGCGTACTGGTCAGGCTCATGCTGCCGAAGCGGCCATCGAAGCGCCTGCGCAGGTCCTCGTTGAACTGCTCGTCGTCGAGCGCCATCACTGACTTCATCGCGTGGCCCGGCAAGGTCAGCACCACCGACGCCTCGCCGCTGTGCAGCGGCAGCAGCGCGAGGGTCTGGCCGTGGTCGAACCATTCCAGTGCTTCGCCGCCGTGCGGCTTCTCCAGCGCCATGCGGCAGACCAGCATGGTCTTGCCGAAGTCGTGCATGTCGACCGAGATGCCGGCATCGCGGCGCAACGACGAAAAGCGGCTGTCGGCGGCGACCACCAGACGCGCGACGACGGTGGAGCCGTCGGCGAGTTGCAGGTGCGGCATGCCATCGGACAGCGACACGGCGCTCACGGCGGTATCGGTCACCACGGTGATGCGTGGCTCCTGATCGACACAGGCGTAGGCCGCGCGACGAATGCGGTCGTTGGGCACGAGGAAACCCAGCTCGGCGTCGCCGGTGCCGGTGGGCAGCACGCTGAGGCCATGCAGGGACTGGCCGTTGAGCACGCGTGCGGCGCGTAGCGGCGAGACATCAGTGTCGCTGAGGCGATCCCAGATGCCCAGGGTGCGCAGGATGCGCATCGAGCGCCGGGTCAGCGCGATCTCGCGTCCGTCGAAGGCAGGTTCGCGCAGGGCGGCGAGCGGTTGCCGCTCGATCACCATGATGCTGAGGCCGGTATCGGCGAGTGCGCGGGCAAAACACAGACCGGCTGGGCCGGCTCCAACCACCACGATATCGACATTCATGCGGGGAAGACCATCCGTGCAGAGGCGATGAGCCTGCACATGCTAGAAAGTCCCCCACGGGCGGCCATGACGTCCGTCAAGCAACAGGGCCATAGCGACGCAGCTGAGCCACGCCTGTTCGCGTGTCAAACGGGTTGCGGTTGCTTCCGTACCATGAGTTAGCTGGCGGATGCGCGGCAAGAAAGCCAGCGTGGCCGGGAGCCTGCCATCCTCAAGGTGTCGAGCGTACCGGCTCCGCATGAAGTCGTTGCCGTCGGCGCAGCGTGGGGAACATCCCCATCCACAACGCCACCACCACCAGCGTGCCGATGCCGCCGATCACGGTGGCGTTCACTGCGCCCATCCAGGCCGCCAGCATGCCGGACTCGAATTCGCCGAGCTGGTTCGACGTGTTGATGAAGATCGCGTTCACCGCACTGACGCGGCCGCGCATGTCGTCGGGTGTATCCAGCTGCACGAGCGCGCCGCGAATCACCATGCTCACCATGTCGAAGGCGCCCAGCGCGAACAGCGCTACCAGCGACAGCCACAACGTGGTGGAAACCGCGAATACCAGCGTCGCCACACCGAAGCCGGCCACCGAAGCAAACATGATCGGGCCCACGCGCCGTTCCATATTGTGCCGGGCCAGCCATAGCGACATCAGCAGGGCGCCCACGGCGGGCGCCGCGCGCAGCAGGCCCAGGCCCCACGGGCCGGTATGCAGCACGTCCTTGGCAAAGATCGGCAGCAGCGCGGTTGCGCCACCGAGCAGCACGGCGAACAGGTCCAGCGAGATCACGCCGAGCACGTCGGGACGTGCCCGGATGAAGTGCACGCCGGCAAACAAGGTCTTCAGCGTGGCCGGCTCACGTTTGGGCTGTGCCTGTTCGTAGCGGAGGTGCGCCATCAACATCACGGCGACGAGATAGAGCAGGGCGCATACGGCGTAGACCACGCCGGGACCCGCCACATAAAGCAGGCCGCCGATCGCGGGTCCCATGATCATCGCGGCCTGTCCTGCCGAGGCACTGGCCGCCATCGCGCGCGGAAGCACGATGGTAGGCACCAGCGCAGGCAGCATCGACTGCATCGCCGGAAATTCGAAAGCCTTGGCCACGCCGATCACGAACACCAGCGCGAGTATCGTGAACTCGTGCGCGAGGTGTATGAAGCTGATCGCGGCCAGTACCGCAATCGCGAGCATGTCCACGATCTGCCCCAGCAGCACGATGCGACGGCGCTCGAACTGATCCGCCACGTGCCCCGCCGGCAGGGCCAGCAGCACGGAGGGAATGAACTGCACGAGGCCGATCAGGCCCAGGTCGAGTGCACGGCCGGTGATGGCATAGACCTGCCAGCCCACCGCGACGGACAGCATCTGGAAGCCGAAGCCCGAACAGATGCGTGCGAACCAGAACTGTACGAACGCCGGATGCGAGCGCAGCGCATCCGCCGGAATGGGCGCAGGAGTGGATGACATGGAGGTTCCTTCAGGATCCCGAGCATTATCGGTAGCTGAAGCGTCGGGGCAAGGTTCAGGCGTTTCACGCCGGTGTTCCCCGCCCTTTACCTGATCTTGGCGCTGCCGGCCCTAGCGTGAAACGTGACGATACCGGCTGTGAGGTTCCCCATGGGTCAGTTTGCCCAACAGGTCTACACCGATCCTGTCCATATCCGTCACCTGGAGTCGCTGGTGCGGCAATTGCCAACCAATGGCCATGTGGTGCTGCTGCTCAACGACGGCAGCATTTATGACGGCGTCGTATGTGAGCGCCCGAACGTGCAGGTGTTTCGCGACGGCGAGGAGAAGGAAGGCATCAACGGGGTGGTTCGCCTGGAGCGACCCGACGTGCCCGAGTGGAGTTGCTACGTGTGGCTGGGCGATATACGGCGCGTGGAGCACCTGGACTCCACCATGGGCAGCGAGACGTGAGGACCTCGCTGCCCGGTCGTGTCAGGCCTGCTGGGTGGATTCCGTGAGATTGAAGGTTTCCTCCGCACGATGGCGCGGCGTAGCGTCGAGCCCGAACAGCGGGCGCAACCAGCGCGCGCGCCGTATGGCGAATTCATGCAGCAGCGCGCAACCGCCCACCGTGCAGGCGAGCACCAGCAGCGGTTCTGTCACCGGGCCAACGCGCAGCGGGATCAGCCAGTAAGCCGCGGCCAGCATGATGCTCTGGTGCAGCACGTACCAAGGGAACACCGCCTCGCGTGCATACGGCAGCCAACGATACGGGCGGTTGAGGTACTGGTGTCCCCAGCCCAGCACGGCGGCGATGGCGGTCCAGGTATACAGATAATTCAGTACGCGCAGCACTTCGTGCGTCGCCGCCATGGCGGTCGGGGTCATTGGCGCAACATCCATGAACCGCTCGAGGCCAAGGAAGCCCGCGAAGCACAGCAGTGCCGTGGCGAGTGAGGCGCGACGCAGCCGAGCGAGTTCCTGCCACGGGCCATCGCGCGTGCCGAGCAGATAGCCATAGAAGAACACCGTGCCGTACTGGGCGTGCGCATGCCAGTCATGGAACAGCGCGTGGTTCTGCGGAAAGCGGCTGGCGAGCAAGGCCGAATAGAACATCAGCGGAACAGCGGGCAATACCAGCAAGGCCACGCCATGCACACGCCGGCAGGCGGCGACGGCGCGTTGCCCGAGTGGCGACTCCAGCACCGGTATCAACGCCAGCAGCACCAGCGTGTAGACCCAGACGTAGGGCAGGTACCACAGGTGGTTCCAGGTGACGCCGAACTGCCAGCCATCGAAGGCGCCGGCGGGCCACGGGCCACCCGTCCAATAACGCAGCAGGAAAGCGCCAAAGCCCGGTGCGACCAGCCCGTTGTCCACGCCCTGGACATACGGCTGGATCGGAACCACCACGGCCATGCCGAACACCAGCGGCACCAGCAGCCGCACGGTGCGCTTCCAGGCCACGACCGGCAAGGCATGGCGTCCCCTCAGGAAATGGACCGCAAGCCCGGAGATGAGGAAGAGCAGGTCCATCCGCCAGCGGTTCAGGAACAACATCGGGTACTGCAGCCAGTCGGCGAGATAGTGGCTCTTGAGGTGGAAGCCCCAGTCGCTCACGTAGAGCATGCCCAGGTGGTAAAGAATGAGCAGGCCGAAGGCCAGGACGCGCAGGGCGTCGATATCGTGGCGGCGGTTCATGGGCAGGCTCCGGTGGCGGGATGTACCCATCCTCCCCGGCAACCCCGCCGCTGTCCGCCGCCAAGTGACTGATTGCAGGGGCCCAGGGACGAGTGGCGGGCTGGCAGGGACGAACCTGCGGCACCGGCGCCTCTTCCACGTAGAATCCCGGCCATGACGACACGGACGGTTTTCGACTATCAGGGATTCCAGCGTTGGCGGCGGCCCTTCGAGGTGGGCTACTGGGTCGTCATGCTCACCGGGAACACCGCCTTCAATGGACTGGTGTCCTGGTTCGATCATGTCTACCACCGTAGCGGTACCTCAAGTCTGGAGCCCTGGATCTGGGAGGCGAGCAGTAGCCTCGTGCTCCTGGCGCTGGTCCCCTTCGTGGTGTGGGCGACCCGGCGCTGGCCGCTGCGCTTCGATAGCTGGCGCCAGAGCCTCAAGATGCACGCGCTGCTGACCGTGCCGTTCTGTCTGGTCCACGTCGGCAGCATGGTCGGCTTGCGAAAACTGGCCTATCTGGCCATGGGCAGCCATTACGACTTCGGCAACGTGCCCGTGGAGCTCTTTTATGAGTATCTGAAGGACTTTCGCACTTACCTGTCGTTTGTGGCGGTGATTTCCTTCTACGGCTTCTTCGTGCGCCGCCTGCAGGGCGAGGCCAGCCTGCTCGCCGAGCCGGACGAGGGGCCGCCGGTGGAGCCGGTGGACCGGCCGGAGCGCTTCCTGGTGCGCAAGCTCGGCAAGGAATTCCTGGTGGCCGCGCGCGACATCGAATGGCTGCAGGCGTCGGGCAACTACGTGAACCTGCACGTGCGCGGCCGCGATTACCCGCTGCGGGCGACCATGGCAGGTATCGAAGACCGGCTCGATCCAGCACGTTTTGTGCGCGTGCATCGCAGCTACCTGATCAACCTTGACCATCTGGCGGAAATCGAGCCGCTGGAGACCGGTGATGCCCGCCTCACCATGCGCGATGGCGCCAGCATTCCCTGCAGCCGTCGCTACCGCACGCAGCTGCGCGAGCGCTTCGGCGACGCCCCCGTCGGCGCATGACGCCCGACGATCCCCTTGTAGGAGCGCACCCAGTGCGCGAACAGCCGACAAGGCGCTGACGCGGTCACCGCGTCCATGCGCAAAGGTTGGCGCGCGGCCGCGACGAGTCTCCGCGATCGCGCACTGGGTGCGCTCCTGCAGGGAAGGGCAACCGGGAGTTGCGCTAGCCCGCCCCGTCGTTCCACTCTAAACGCCTTCCCTTCATCGGATGCCCCGCCCATGAACCTGCTTCGATCCGGCTTTGTCGGCACCACTTTCTGTGCGTTCCTCGTTCTGGCCGGATGTTCCCAGTCCGGCGACCAGGGACAGGCGCCGCAGCAGGCTCAGGCGCCCGCTGACGATTCCGCTCAGAAGCTCGATACCTATCGCCAGCTGCTACGCATCGGCAACGACGAGATGGCCGTGACCATGGGCAAGGAGATCGTCAACCGCTATCCGAACAGCGACGCCGCGAAGGAAGTGCAGCAGACCCTGCCGGGCATCGAGCAGCGCTACAAGGAAAACAGCGAGAAGAATCGCCTCGCCGGCCTGTGGCTGTACCAGGTGTCGCCGATGCAGGGTGGCACGCAATCCACCGCCGCCATCACCAATAGCCCGCCGTCTTCCGATATCCGGGTGAACCTGATCCTGCGCCGCCACACCGACTGGGGACAGAACGTCTTCCTCTACAACACCGGCGGCAGTCATGGCTTCGTGTGCAAGGCCGTGTGTTCGATCAAGGCCACCTTCGACGGCAAGCCGGGCAGCATCAGTGCTTTCGCCCCCACCACCGGCGAGCCGGCCCTGTTGTTCAAGGACGACAAGGGCTTCATCGCCCAGATGGAAAAGGCCAAGAAGATCACCATGGACGTGACCATGCAGGATGGCGAGAAGAAGGTCACCCTGGTGTACGAGGTGGGTGGCTTCGTGCCGGACAAGTGGCAGACCGTGTCCAAGACGGCGAAGAAGAAATAGTGCGTCCACGCGCACCGCATTCGTGCGTTGTGACATGCATCCCTTCATGAGGTCGCGGTAATGGCTGTCAAACACGTTCTGATCATCGGCGCAGCCTTGATGCTGGGCGCGTGTGCACGCGTCGGCGAGCAGTATTCCGCCCGCCTCAGTGCCCGCCAACAGGCGTACGCCGCCGTCGCCGGCGCTCCCGTGCAAAGCTTCCGCTACTTCAGCCTGTGGTCGTGGGAGCCACTCAGCGACGAACAACTGGCCGTGTACACGCGCGCCAACGAAGCGTGGCTGCTGGACCTCGATGGCAAATGCCGCAACCTGCAATTCACCAACCACATCGGCCTGACCTCCAGCGTCAGCGAAGTGTCGGCCCGCTTCGACCGCGTGATCACCGGCGCACAGGACCAGCCGTGCTTCATCAAGCAGATCCGGCCCGTGGATGTGGCGAAGCTCAACGAGCCGCAGCAGGGCAAGCCGCGCGAAGTGGAAGAGGTTCCGCGGCCGGCGAAGTGATGGTTTAGGGCGCTGTCGAGCTAGGCAGCGCCGTCGCTAGATTGGCCCCTCACCCCGGCCCTCTCCCCGGAGGGGAGAGGGAGAAGTGGGATAGCTCGCGGAAATTCTTCGTCGTGCGCCAGTGTCGCTTTAAGTCCTCAGTCCCACGGCGCGTTGCGGTGTAGCCGCGCCCTTCGAGGTAGAACGTCCCTGATTCGACTTGTGCCAGTCGTCCGACGCTTCTATTCCGCGTACCGCTATGAGCCCTGGCTCTTAAGGCCATTTTCTTTGGGTTACTTTTCTTTTGGGCCAGCAAAAGAAAAGTGACTCGAGCTCCGGCAGGAGATCGAAACGCCCGCTGCGTCCCACAGGGACTAGCTTTGCGTCGTAGGCGGCACGTTGGCGGTGGCGCATCTATTGCGGAATAGGGTCCAAGTTCTGCGGCTTGGGGCAAGAGCCGCACCCTCTCCCCAACCCTCTCTCCCACAGGGACTACCTTCGGGTCGCCGGAGGGAGAGGGGGTAACTGCTCGCGTCATGAGGCGAGTTCGTCGCCTGTCGTTCTATCGCGCACAGGCTGAGCTCCCACAAAAGCCAACGACAGCGGGCTCCCTGTCGATCAATGCAGAAACAACTTCTCCGCGATCTTCGCCAGCGGCTTCTCCATCGCATTCTGCAAGCGCATCGGCAACTCCAGCGGCTTGAGCAGCATCTTCACCGTCATCTCGGCCGGAATATTCCGGCGCAACAAAGCCTGCGCTCGCCCGGTCACGCGGCGGAACTCCGCCTCGTTGTCCTTGTGCTGCGGATAGCACTGGTTGAACACGTGGCGTAGCGCAACGTCGCCGTCTTCGCTCTTGATTTCGTTGACGCGGCGGAGAATGGCGCGGAATACCTTGTAGCGGCCAAAGCCCTCGCGCTCGCGGTACAGGCGGAAGTGCTGGTAGAAGTGCTTGAAGTGCCGCACCTCGTCGCTCTTGATGTGGTTGGTGAGCTGCTTGAGCACCGGCTCGTCGGTGATGTCGTTGAGCGCGCGGTACAGGCAGGCCGTACCGGTCTCCACCACGCAGCGCGCGGCAAGCTCCAGGCCGCGGCTGGTTTCCAGCTGCTCGTTGGTGCACATCGCGCCGTACTCGTTCCAGAACGCGGCGAATCCTTTCTCCCAGTCGAATTCCGGCCATACGGTTTTGACGTAGGCGGCCAGCGCACGTCCGTGCTGCAGCTCCTCATGCTCCCAGTGCTGGCTCAACCAGGTCTGCAGCGCTTCGTCCCCGGCGAAATGGTCGACCAGGTTGTGGGTGTAGAGGTCCGAGCCACTTTCCACGAAAGATGCGCTGCACAACAGGAAGAACAGGTCCTCGTTCTGGCGAACGCGCTGGATCTCGATACGGCTGAAATCCAGGCTCTCCAGGGTCCATGGCAACGATGTGGTGTAGCTCACGCAGGCATTCCTGTGCTGGCCGGACGGGGCCCGCCGCTGGGCGCGGCGCCGTCCGGTATGACGAAAGTGTGACAACAGGATACGACGGGACGGCGCGGAGGGATTAACGCGCGCCGACCCGGGGTGGACGGGAAAAGGTGCGGTGCCTCAGCGCACCACGGTGACCGGGACGCGCGCGCGCTCCAGTACATCGCCGGAAACGGAGCCCAGCAGCCAGCGCGCGAGGGCGCCGCGGTCGGTGTGGCCAATCACGATGTGGTCGATGTCGTGGCGACGCACCTGTTCGAGCAGGGCATCGCCCGGACTACCGCGCACCACCTCCGCGTCGATCAAGGAGGCCGAGTCGGGGACCAGTTGCTTGACCTCATCGAGCAGGCGCGTGCATTTGCCGGCGCCGGGGTCGTTCATCATCAACGCGCAGGTGTCGGCGCCGCCTCCTGTCATCTGCAATACGGAAACAACGCGGATGCGGCCGCCGCTGGCGCGAGCCAGTTCGGCAGCGAATCGGACGGCCCGTTGCGACGAGGCGGAGCCGTCATAGCCGACCAGTGAATACTTCAACATGCATTCCCCCATGGCCTGTGTGCATCCAGCTTCAGTCGGACACCTCGTGGCAGCGACGCTCGACATGGGTGTTCTTCGCCTGCTGGTTTTCCTGGACCTTCTTGCCAGCGTACGCGCCACCGGCAGCACCTGCCACCGTGGCGATCGTCTTGCCCTTGCCGCCGCCGACCTGGTGGCCAAGCAGGCCGCCGGCGACGCCGCCGATCGCCATGCCGGCAATCTGGTGCTTGTCGCTGGGTTGGTCCTGCACAGTGACGTCTTCGCACACCGTGCGGGTTTTCTTGGCCGGCGCGGAGGTGGATGACTGCGCCAACAGCGGCGAACTGATGACCATCGCCGATGCGGCAAAGCAAAAAACGAAGGCCCCGATTTTCATGGCTGCGTCCTCGCTGTCCCTATGTTTCCAGTGTGCGCGGGCGATTGTTAGCGAAGCATCAAGCGATGTCTTCCACACCATATTCACGAAGGCGGCGGAGTATGAACGGATGTTGGCGCGCATGCCGTTCTGTTCAGCAACGTTGTCGACAATGGCATCCGGAAATCAAGTTCCACTTTGAGCCAAGGAGAACACGATGATGAAGCGTACGTTCGTAATGGCAGCTCTGGTGCTGGCTTGTGCCGGCGTAACGACGGCACTTCCGGTCTCGACCGCACGGGCCGCCGAAGCCGAGGTCAAGTGCGACCTGAGCTTCAGCTTGTCCGGCTGGTCGCTTATCTACAAGCACGCGGAAGGCAGTGGCACCGTGGTGTGCAGCAATGGCCAGCGCGCCAACGTGAAGATCAGCGTGAATGGCGGCGGCCTCACCGCGGGTAAATACCGCATCGACAACGGCAAGGGTGATATCACCCATGTGCGCAGCATCGACGACGTGTTCGGTGACTATGCGCAGGCCGGCGCCGAGGCGGGCGTGGTCAAGAGCGGCGAAGCCCAGGTGCTGAGCAAGGGCACGACCTCGCTGGCGCTGCATGGCAGCGGCGAGGGTGTGAATCTCGGCATCTCGGTGGGTGCCTTCAGCATCACCCGCAAATAAGCATCCTGAGGACAGGAGCAAAGGGCGCCAGCTGGCGCCCTTTGCTTTACCGGTATAACGCGTACACTGCTCCGGCTTTTCTCTCCCGGAGTGCCTTGATGCGCCGTCTCTCGCTGCTGTTGCTGTTGGTCTTGCTGCTCGGTCTGGTTGTTCCGGTGCAGGCCGACGAAGTCGCCACCATGCCGCAGGTGGGTCAACCGGCGCCGGCGTTCCGCTTGCAGGACCAGAACGGCAAGTGGCACACGCCGGCCGATCACCAGGGCCATTGGGTCGTGCTGTATTTCTACCCGAAGGATTTCACTCCGGGCTGCACCACCGAGGTGTGCACCTTCCGCGATGACATCGCCAAGCTGCGCCAGGCGGGTGCCGACGTGCTCGGCGTGAGCCTGGACGACGTGAAGTCGCATGCGGATTTCGCCGCCAAGTACCACGTGCCGTTCCCGCTGCTGTCAGATGCGGACAGCAAGACGGCGCAGGCCTATGGCGTGCTCGCTTCCAAGCTCGGCTTCAAGTACGCACGCCGCACCACCTTCCTGATCGACCCGCAGGGCAAGGTGGCCAGGGTCTACCAGGACGTGGACCCGGAGAAGAATTCCGCACAGGTACTGGCTGACCTCGCCACGCTCAAGGCCTCGTCCTGATGTTGCTCAGGACGCGGGGCGCCGGACGCACCGATGGCTTTGCGCTGTGGCGCATCGTGGCCTGGCTGATGCTGTTGCTGGCCGCCTACGGCTGCCTGCAGTACTCGCTCCATGCCGAGCAGTTGTGGGGCGTGCTCAAGCAGCTGCCGGACGGGAACACCGGCGACGCAGCCCAGCTGCACAAGATGCTGGCGTGGGACGTGGGCTATTTCGCGGTCGCCTTTGGCGTGGTGGTGATCTGCGCTGGCGCCATCCTGCGCCAGGCCTGGGCGCGTCCCGCTCTGCAGGTCGTAGCCATCCTGCTAGCCCTGGGCTGGGGTTTGGCTGGCGGCCTGATGCTGCTCTCGCAATGGCGTGAATTCAGCCAGGGCGTGATGATGACCAATGCCCAGGCCCCGCTGGACGAGGCCTCCCTGCAGGCGCTGGATCACGTGCGTCGCTCGTTCCTGATCGCCATGGCGACCAAGGCCGCCGCCGTGCCGGTCCTGCTGTGGCTGGCCTGGTGGCTGAGTCGGCCGCAGGTGAAGGCGGGCTTCCGCAAGCTGCGCCGGTAAGCGCCAGGTGACGGTTCAGCGGCGGTTGCCACAGTCCGGGTTATCGGTGCGGCACCGTTTGCTGCCGTGGCACCTCATGTATCCGCGCCGTCTGTTTCTAGCCCTGACCGTGTCCCTCGCCGCCTTCGCTGCCGATGCGCAGGATCTGGCCACCACGTGTCACGCCACCAGCAGCTACGACCTCACCGTGGCGCCGGATCACCTGCTGTTCGACCGCCAGCAACCGGCGCCTCGCCAGGTGGAACTGCACGATGGGCACCTGCGTACCGATGGCGCCGCGGTGTCACTGCGACCGGATGAGCAGGATCGCCTGTCCCTGTTCGAGCGTGAGCTGCGCGCGCTGGTTCCGCGTGGGAAGGCCGTGGCCAACAAGGGCGTGGACATGCTGGTGTCGGCCATGCACGACGAAGGTTCGCGCCTGTCCCTGAGCCCCGACACGCGCGCCGAACTGGATCGTCGCGTGGCGGCACGGGCTGCTGAACTCAAGCAGCGCCTTGCCAACAGCAACAGTACGCACGATTGGCAGGGCAATCTGGCCGATGAATACGCCAACCAGATCGCGTCCGACCTCATGCCGCTGATCGCCAATGATCTCGGCCAGCAGGCCATGAACGCCGCCATGACCGGCGACCTGCAGGCCGCCGCCAATCTGCGCGACACCGCGGCCGACCTGGCGACCCAGCTGCGACCGCGGCTGGAACAGCGCATGCAGGCGCTGACACCGCAGATCCAGGCCCTTTGTCCCTCGGTGCAACGCCTGGCCGAACTGCAGCAGGACATACGCGCGGGCAACGGGCAGCCGCTCAATCTCATTCAGGTAGGGCAGTAGAACGGACGCTGAGCGCGAATAGCCTCATACCCGGGATTAACCTTCTGCTAAGCGGCGAAGCGCGAGCATCACGCCGTAAGTCTGTAGGTGTTGGGAGGCGGCTTCGTGTCGCACGTTCGAGTACCGCGTTACAACGCCCTGATCCGTCGGGGCATCGATGATCGTGACCTGTACCGCCGCGCGCTGGCGCAAGTCCGCGAACCCGGCCTGCAGGCCTTGCTGGCCGAGAACCTGCATACGCTGGATATGCTGATACTCGATCTGCAGGCGCAGGCCTATGCCAGCGGCCAGTCGCCGGCCCACCACGGCACGCTGGCAGGCGCGATACGCAGCACCCTGGCCGAGTGGAATGCCGGCATGTCGTCCAACCGGGATTCGGCGTGGGTGCGTTCGCTGGCCCGCAACGAGTGCGCGTTGCTGAATCGTTTCGAGGAACAGATGGCGCATGCTCCGCGTGAATCGGCACGTGCGCTGGGCATTCAGCTGTCTCGCCTGCACGGTATCCATCGCGACATGCATTGTCTGGCCGGTACCACGCACGGTTGACCTCTCACCCACCCTGGGAAGCCACTGCCATGACAACGCCGCGGGATGTGCTTGAGTTCTGGTTCGATCCCGCGGCCCAGGCGTACTGGTTCGAGCGCAACGATGCCTTCGACGCGGACATCCGCGAACGCTTCGGCGCCGACGTAGAGGCGGCCGCGCGCGGTGAGCTGGATGACTGGGCCAGCACGCCCGACGGATGGCTGGCCCTGCTGATCGTGCTCGACCAGTTCAGCCGCAACATTTATCGCGAGGATGCCCGGGCCTGGGCGGCCGACACGCGCGCGCAGGCCGTCGCCGTGACCGGTATTGCGCGCGGGGACGATCAGCGGCTGCCGCCGCTGCACCGGCTGTTTGCGTACATGCCGCTGGAACACGCCGAGGACATGACCCTGCAGCAGCATTGCGTGCAGTTGTTCGAACGCCTGGTGGTCCAGCTCCCCGAGGAGCAACAAGGGCACTTCCAGCACTTCCTTGACTATGCCCGTCGCCATCATGATGTGATCGATCGCTTCGGCCGGTTCCCTCATCGCAACGAGGTACTGGGCCGGGCTAGCACGGATGCCGAACAGGCCTACCTGGCCTGTCCGGGCTCCGGTTTCTGAAAACCAGTGCTTTCGACAAGGAGTCCGATATGCGCCGCAGTCTTCTGGCCGTTCTGTTGTTGTCCCTCTGCATGGCAGCGCACGCCAGCAGCACCTATCGCGTTGGCAGTGAAGTGCTCACCGTGGGAGACAGCGCCGTGCGCGCCATGCAGCTCCTGGGTACCCCGGATTTCAAGGAGCCGGTAGAAAGTGAGTACGGCGGTCACCAGGGTGAGCGTTGGCAGTACCAGCGCGACAACAACCACATCGTGACGGTCACCGTCATCGACGGAAAGATCTCGGAGATCCTGGACCGCACGCACTGAGTGCGGGTTCGCTTCCTACATCCATGCACGGCGCGCGGCGCCTGCCAGGCGCCTGCAGCCTGTCGCTAAGGTGATCCGGCTGCGCGAGGGCGCGGATCACGGACAGGGAAGCGGCCATGCGTCGATACATCGGATGGATAGGCCTGGCGGTGGCCTTCACCGCCCAGGCCGGCAGCGGCACGTTGCGGGTGGGCAATGAGGTGCTGGTGGTGGGCGACAGCGCGACGAGGGTGGTCGAGTTGCTGGGCAAGCCTTCGCACAAGTCGCATGGCAAGGGCGCATCGAGTCGACGCGCGACCGGCGGCCGGAAGTCGCGTGGAAGCCGCGCGAAGGAAACCACGGGTGAGCAGTGGCAATACCGCCAAGGCAACCGGGTTGTCACCGTCGTCGTGGTGGATGGGAGGGTCAATGCCATCCGTGATGGCGGGCGTTGATGCGATGCGCGGTCGCTGCTTGATTGCCCCGTCCAGGGTTCCTGCCTGTAACGGCTCGTGCGATAACTGGCGCGAATCAAGGGAGATCGCGCCATGTCCGAAGTGCCCCATGCAGCGGGAGTGAATGGGCCCAGCTTGCTGCGTCCACGGCAGGCCGGTGTCCATGGCAAGGTCACCAACATCGAGTTGTTTTTCGATCTGGTGTTCGTCTACGCCGTCACCCAACTGTCCCACACGTTGCTGCGCGATCTCAGCATGACGGGCGCACTGCATGTGCTGCTGCTGTTTCTGGCCGTGTGGTGGGTGTGGATTTTCACAGGCTGGATCACCAACTGGCTCGATCCCGAACGGCTGGCGGTACGCCTGCTGCTGCTCGCGCTGATGTTCGCCGGCTTGCTGTTGTCCACCGCGCTGCCCGAGGCCTTTGCCGAGCATGGCCTGGTGTTCGCTGGCGCTTATGCCTTCATGCAGGTGGGGCGTTCGCTGTTCATGGTATGGGCATTGCGTCATTCGCCGCAGGCCGCACGGCGCAACTTCTATCGCATCACCAGTTGGTTGGCAGCTTCGGGCGTGCTGTGGATCGCTGGCGGACTATCCTCGGATGAGACCCGCGCGGCCTGTTGGGTGGCAGCGCTCGCCATCGAGTACTTTGGGCCGGCGATGGCCTTCTACGTACC
Organism: Dyella amyloliquefaciens; assembly: GCF_004296575.1. GTDB lineage: Bacteria > Pseudomonadota > Gammaproteobacteria > Xanthomonadales > Rhodanobacteraceae > Dyella > Dyella amyloliquefaciens. Next base: position 516,943 of record NZ_SAYT01000001.1, read on the forward strand.
CGGCCTGGGACGTTCCAGCACGATGGAATGGGACGTGGAGGGTGGCCATCTCGCCGAGCGCTGCAGCCTGTTCGTGATCATCGCGCTGGGCGAGTCGGTGGTGGTGACCGGCAGCAGTTTTGCCGAGAGCGCACGCAATGCCGATGCGTGGTTCGCTTTCATCATTGCGTTCGTAGGTTGCGTGGCGATGTGGTGGATCTATTTCGATCTCGCCGTGGAACGCGGCAGCCGCTCCATCCGTCATTCGAGCGACCCTGGTCGTACGGCGCGACTGGGCTACACCTATCTGCATCTGGTGATCGTGGCCGGCATCGTGGTCAGCGCCGTCGGCGACGAGCTGAGTCTCGGCCATCCGCACGCGACAGTGAACGGACCGCAGGCGGCGGTGCTGCTCGGCGGTCCGGCGCTCTACCTGCTGGGCAATGCGCTGTTCAAGCAAACGGTCAATCACACCAACCTGCCGTTCTCGCATCTGGCCGGGCTGGGCCTGTTGCTGGTGCTGTGTTGGCCAGCGACCACGTTGTCCGTACTGGCGCTGGCCGGCGCGACGACGCTGGTGCTCGTGCTGGTGGCGGTATGGGAAACCCTGTCGCTGCGTAGCCTGCGCCAGGAGTTGTACGGCGCCGAGCATGAATAACTAGTCAGCCTCTTTTTCTGTAGGAGCGCACCCAGTGCGCGAAAAGCCAACGGAGCGGTGAAGCCGATACGCCGCGGTCGCGCACAGCCTGCGTCAAGAGCGATACGGCGCCGAGCACGAATGACCGGTCAGCCTCTTTTTGTAGGAGCGCACCCAGTGCGCGAAAAGCCAACGGAGCGGTGACGCCGATACGCCGCGGTCGCGCACTGGGTGCGCTCCTACAAAGAAGAAGTGGTGGCGCTTCGCAGCTCTTGCAGCAGTTCGTCGCCGCGCCACTCGCGCGGTTCACGCTCGACCGCGTGGACGAGCGCGGCCAGTCGTGCGTTGACGGGGGCCGCCGTGCCATGCGCTTCCGCCAGCCGGACAATCTCGCCATTGATGGCATCCACTTCGGTGGGGCGGCGGCGCTGCAGGTCCTCCCACATCGAGGACCGCGCCACAGGATCGATCGCCAGCATGCGCGAGGCCACGCGCTGGAACCACGCATCCGGCATGTCGAGGATGCGGGGCAGCCAGCGCGCTGGCAGCGGCGTAAGGCGTGCCGGCTGCATGCCGGCCGCCTTGAAGATGCACAGCGCCTCGCGCTGTGCGAGCGCGAGGCAGCGCCGCCAGGGGCGCTGTGACAGCTCATCCCGCAGCGGCAGCGACGACAGTGCGTTGATCGCGTTGTTGAGGTTGAGCAGCAGCTTGGCCGACTGCACCGCAGGCATGTCGTCGCGCAGCGTCAAGGGCAGTCCCGCGGCGTCGAACAGCGCCATGAACGGCGCCAGCAACGCATGCGATTCGACCATCAGTTCGCCGCCGGAGCCCTGATGGAAAACGCCGGGCTGACCCTGCAGCACATTGAACGGCACCATGCCCGCCAGCACCGGATGGCCGGGCAGGGCATCCCTCAGCACCTGCGTGTTGTGCAGGCCGTTCTGGAAGCTGATGACGGGAATGCCGGGGGGCAGCACGTCGGCGAGTTCGCGCGCGACAGTCTCGGTGGCGCCCGATTTCACCGTGACCAGCACGATGTGCGCCTTGGCGGCGGCAAACGGATCGGTCCGCACGTCCAGCGCGCGGCCGAGCACATGCCCTTCATGGCCTTCCAGGTCGGTCCAATCCAATCCGTGCAGTCGCCAGGCGTCCGTCACGCGGCGGCGGCCGATGAAGGTGATGCGCGCGTGCTCGTGCAGTCGCGCGCCGAGGTAACCACCCACGCTGCCCGCGCCATAGATGGCGATACGCGGTAAGGCATGCACGCTCATGCGATGGCGGCTGCCGCGGCGCGACCGGCAACGCGGCCGGAGAACAGGCAGCCGCCGAGGAAGCTGCCCTCCAGTGCCCGATAACCGTGCAGACCACCACCACCGAAGCCGGCGGCTTCGCCGGCCGCATACAGCCCGGATAGCGGCTGGCCATCGTGGCCGAGCACGCGTCCCTGCAGGTCGGTTTCCAGTCCGCCCAGCGACTTGCGCGTGAGGATGTTGAGACGCACCGCAATCAGCGGGCCGTTCGCGGGATCGAGGATGCGATGTGGCTTGGCCACACGCACCAGCTTGTCGCCGCGATAACGTCGCGCGTTATGGATGGCCATCACCTGCGCATCCTTCGCGTACGGGTTGTCGAACTGCAGGTCGCGCGCTTCGATCTCGCGGCGCAGGTGCGCCAGGTCGAGCAACTGGTTGCCGGCCAGTGCATTCATGCCCGCCACGAGGTCTTCCAACGTGTCGCGCACGATGAAGTCCCTGCCGTGCTGCTTGAACGCTTCCACCGGCGCGGGCGCACCCTTGCCGACCGCGCGCTTGGCTACCTGCCGCCAGCTCTTGCCGGTGAGGTCGGGGTTCTGTTCCGAACCCGAAAGCGCGAACTCGCGACGGATGATCTGCTGGTCTAGGATGAACCAGCTGTAGTCGTAACCCGTGCGACGCAGGTGATCGAGCGTGCCCAGCGTGTCGAAGCCGGGCCACAGGGGGCCGGGCAGGCGCTTGCCGGTGGCGTCGAACCACAGCGAGGACGGGCCGGGCAGGATGCGGATCGCATGCATCGGCCAGATCGGATTCCAGTTCTCGATGCCTTCGACGTAGTGCCACATGCGATCGCGGTTGATCTGTCGTGCGCCCGCGTTCTCGCTGATGCCGAGCATGCGGCCGTCCACATGCGCGGGCACACCGCACAGCATGTGTGCCGGTGGCGAGCCGAGACGTTCGGGCCAGTTCCTGCGCACCAGTTCGTGATTGCCGCCGATGCCACCCGAGGCGACGATGACGGCCTGCGCCCGCTTCTCGAACGATTCCACTGCGTTTCGCGTGCTCGGCTTGCCGCGCTCGACCTCGTCGTGGGCCAGCACGACGCCACGAACGCCCACGACGGCGCCACCCTCGACGATGAGTTCGTCGACACGATGGCGGAAGCCGAACTGCAACACGCCCTTGGCCTGCGCTTCATGGGCGCGGCGCACGAACGGTTCGATCACACCTGGGCCGGTGCCCCAGGTGACGTGGAAACGCGGTACCGAATTGCCGTGACCCACCGCGCCGTGTCCGCCGCGCTCGGCCCAGCCCACCACCGGAAACCAGCGCATGCCCATCGCATGCAGCCAGCTGCGCTTCTCGCCCGCGGCGAAATCGACATAGGCCTTGGCCCACTGGCGGGGCCAGTGATCCTCGGGGCGGTCGAACGCCGCCGTGCCCATCCAGTCGGCCAGCGCCAGCGCGTGCGAATCGCGCACGCCCATGCGCCGTTGCTCGGGCGAATCGACAAAGAACAGCCCACCGAACGACCAGAACGCCTGTCCCCCCAGACTCTGTTCCGGCTCCTGGTCGAGCACCCATACACGCTTGCCGGCATCGGCCAGTTCCGTGGCGGCGACCAGGCCAGCAAGGCCGGCGCCCACCACGATTACGTCCCACCCTTCGCGCATCCCACGACTCCCCTCATGGTGATCAGCTTGGGTGAACTTAGCGTGCCTCTGCGGGCCTGCCTATGCGCAGTGCGTCATGACCCGGGCGTTGGGTATGACCGATGGCAGGGGATGACACCTGGCCCATGCCCGGCATGGGTGCGTGTCGCATTGTTTGCTGGCGCCACATGGCGCTGACGCGGATCTTAGGGAGGCGATCGGCATGCGTACGACATTCATGGCCTGTGCAATGGCAGCTGCCTTTGCCTTCGGTGGCGCTGCACAGGCGCACGACTTCTCGGTGCACCACGGCAAGTGCGGTTATTCCACCGACTTCGACGTGAGCGTGACCCCGGAGGGCATCGACTTCAGCCGCGATACCGGACACCCCGGCACGGTGTTCATGCACGACGGGCACCTGAAAGTGGACGGCCGCGATGTGGCTGTATCCGCCGACGATGCGACGCGTCTGCGCCAGTACGAACAGGAAGTGCGCGGGCTGATGCCGGAAGTGGCTGGCATCGCACGCGAGGGCGTGAACATCGGGTTTGCAGCGATGCGCACGGTGCTGATGACGTTCGCCGAGAACGACAGCGACCGTCATGAGCTGGTGGACAAGCTGGACCGCAATCATCGGATGGCGCTGGCCAGTATCGACAATGGACTGGGCAAGGGAGTGTGGAAGCAGCACGCCATGGATGACGCACTGGAGCAGGGCATCCAGGGATCGGTGTCCGATCTGGTCGGCAAGGTGACTGGCCAGGCCGTCACGGCGGCGTTGAGCGGTGATCAGAGCAAGGTGGCCGCGCTGGAGGCGCGTGCCGACTCGCTGGACAAGACCATCGACAAGGAAGTCGACAAGCGTGCCGATGAGCTGAACAGGCGGGCCGATGCACTGTGCCCGAGGCTTGGCGCGCTCGAACAACTGCAGCAGCAATTCCGCTTCCGCCTGCAGGACGGCTCGCGCCTGCAACTGCTCACACACGAAGACAAGGACAACAAGAAGCTGGTAAAAGCCGCCGATCATGCGCGCGCCGATTGAGGCGAACTCCGCGCATGGATCCTGAAGGTCGACGCTCCCCAGCACGACCCGCTTGTGCCGCGCTTCTACCCTGGCGCGGCTTTTTTGTGCCCGCCTAACGCTCGAAGCAACGGAACCTTGATCGACGTGCTGCTAGGCTCGCCGGGTTTTTCCCTCGAGAGACCTGCAATCCATGCACGATTTACTGGCCCGTTTGCCGCTTTCCGAAGGCACCATCAACACGATCATCAACGTCATCATCGCACTGCTGATGCTGCTCATCGGCATCTGGCTGGCGGCACGCCTGGCCAATGTCGCGCAGCGCGCCATGCATCGCGCGAACGTCGACCCCACGTTGACCGGCTTCCTGCGCAACCTCACGTATGGCGTGCTGATCGCGTTGCTCATCGTGATGGTGCTGCAGCAGGCCGGCGTGCCCTCGGCCCCGCTGGTGGCGGCGCTTGGCGCAGGCGGCCTCGCGATTGGCCTGGCCTTGCAGGGTTCGCTGAGCAACCTTGCCTGGGGCGTCCTGCTGATCGTGTTCCGCCCGTTCCGCGTGGGCGACTACATCCAGGCCGGCGGCGTGGAGGGCACGGTGCAGAGCCTGAGCCTGATGCATACGCAGCTGGTCCTGCCCGATAACCGCGAGGCGGTGGTGCCGAACACCAAGATCGGTTCCGACGCCATCATCAACTTCAATCGCCTGGGCACGCGCCGCTTCGAAGTGAAGCTGCGCATCGGCTACAAGGACGACATCGGCAAGGCCATGGACGTGATCCGCGAGCTGCTGGCCGCCGATCCGCGCATCCTGCGCGACCCCGCGCCCGGTGTATGGACGGAAAGTCTTACCGAGAGCGGCGTGGGCCTGGTGTTGCGTGCCTACACCAGCAGCAGCGACGGCTGGGGCGCGCAGACCGACCTGTTGCGCGCGGTGAAGGATCGTTTCCAGGCCATGGGCATCAGTCTGGCGGCGCCACAGCGGGACTTCGTCCTGATGCAGGGGCGTCCGCCGGAGCAGACCACCTGACCAAGTGGAATACCCGGCGAGCCCTTGATGGGGCTCGGTTTCCGGGATCACTGCGACAGTTCGTCGAAAACCTTGGACCAAAGTAGTGCATACGTATGCGAATGGTGGGTTCAACCGATCCAAAACCGTCCGGAAGCGGGTCTCGTTCGCTATGATTAACGCCTTACGCGGCCGTCATCCCCGCACGGCACGCCATCGCCATCCGTAGGAGAAACCATGGCCGACCTCAAAGAAGCACGCGTTCCCGATATCGGCAGCGAGAATGTGCCGGTGATCGAAGTGCTGGTGAAGCCGGGCGACAAGGTCGCCAAGGAACAGGGCCTGGTCACGCTGGAGTCGGACAAGGCGACGATGGAAGTACCGGCCCCGTTCGCGGGCACGGTCAAGGAAGTGAAGCTCAAGGTGGGTGACGAGGTGTCCGAGGGCACCCTGATCGCCATCATCGAGGCCGAAGGCGCCGCTGCCGCGCCGGCCCCGGCTCCCGCCGCTGCCCCCGCCAAGGCCGAAGCACCGGCCAAGTCCGCACCCGCGCCCGCTCCGGCCGCAGCCCCGGCTGCCGCGCCCGCTGGCGGCGGTGGCGTGCAGGAAGTGCGCGTGCCGGACATCGGCAGCAGCGACGTGCCGGTCATCGAGATCCTGGTCAAGGTCGGCGACACCATCGCCAAGGACCAGAGCCTGATCACGCTGGAATCGGACAAGGCCACCATGGAAGTGCCCGCGCCGTTTGCCGGCGTGGTGAAGGAATTGAAGGTCAAGGTGGGCGACGAGCTCTCCGAGGGCAGCCTGATCGCCCTGGTCGAGGCCGCTGGTGGCGCGCCCGCCGCCGCGCCGGCCCAGGCCGCCGCGCCCACCAAGGTGGAAGCGCCCAAGGTCGAAGAGAAGCCCGAGCCGATCGCCGCACGTGGCGTGATCCCGGGCAACGCGCCGGAAGGCGACGTGGCCCCGACGGCCCGTCCGCCGTTCGATGCCGGCATCGTGATGCCGGGCGACGCCCCGTACGCCAGCCCTGCCATCCGCGCCTTCGCGCGTGAGCTGGGCGTGGACATCCGCCAGGTGAAGGGTGGCGGCCGTGGTGGCCGCATCCAGCGCGAGGACGTCACCGGTTACGTCAAGCACGCGCTCGCCTCCGGCGCGCGTCCCACCGGCGCGCCGGTCGCGGCCGGCGGCGGTCTCAACCTGCTGCCGTGGCCGAAGGTCGACTTCAGCAAGTTCGGCGAGATCGAAGAGAAGCCGTTGACGCGCATCCAGAAGATTTCGGGCGCGAACCTGGCCCGCAACTGGGCGATGATCCCGCACGTCACCCAGCACGAAGACGCCGACATCACCGAGCTGGAAGCCTTCCGCAAGAAGCTCGGCGAAGAGAACAAGGACCTGAAGGTCACCCCGCTGGTGTTCCAGATCAAGGCGGTGGTCGCGGCGCTGAAGAAGTTCCCGCAGTTCAACGCTTCGCTGGATGAAACCGGCGAGAAGCTGATCCTCAAGAAGTACTTCCACATCGGCATCGCGGTGGACACGCCCGATGGCCTGGTGGTGCCGGTGATCCGTGATTGCGACAAGAAGGGCCTGCTGGACCTGGCGGTCGAACTCGGCGAGATCTCCAAGAAGGCGCGCGACAAGAAGCTCGGCCCCAACGAAATGTCGGGCGGCTGCTTCTCGATCTCCTCGCTCGGCGGCATCGGCGGCACGGCGTTCACGCCGATCGTTAACGCACCGGAAGTGGCGATCCTCGGCGTCTCCAAGGCGGCGACCAAGCCGGTGTGGAACGGCAAGGAATTCGCCCCGCGCCTGGTGCTGCCGCTGTCGCTCAGCTACGACCACCGCGTGATCGACGGCGCGCTCGCCGCGCGCTTCGCCTCCTACCTCGCGCAGCAGCTGGGCGACATCCGCCGTCTGTTGCTGTGACGTTGCTTTTCCCTCTCCCCGTCGGGGAGAGGGCAGGGTGAGGGGCAGGTGCTCGCGGCACCGCCTCAACAGGTAGAGAAAGAATCAAAGGATCCCCCATGGCAAGCACCATCGAAATCAAAGTCCCCGACATCGGCGGCCACGACAACGTGCCGGTGATCGAGGTGCTGGTGAAGGTCGGCGACACCGTCGCCAAGGAACAGAGCCTGATCACGCTCGAATCGGACAAGGCGACGATGGAAATCCCGTCGAGCGCCGCCGGCGTCATCAAGGAACTGAAGGTCAAGGTCGGCGACGAAGTCTCCGAAGGCGCGCTGATCGCGGTGCTCGAAGCTGCGGACGCTGGCGCCGCGGCTTCTGCTCCCTCTCCCCAGCGGGGAGAGGGTCGGGGTGAGGGGGCAACCTCGCCTCAGTCCGGCACTAGCAGTGCTCCCGCGAGCACCCGACCCTTGTCCCCTGTTGGGGGCTCACCTCAATCCTCTCCCCAGAAGGGAGAGGAGGCGAAGGCGCCGCAAGCGGCATCATCATCGGGAAGAGCGGCCGATATCGAATGCAAGCTGGTCGTGCTGGGCTCGGGCCCGGGCGGCTACACCGCCGCGTTCCGCGCGGCCGACCTCGACGTCGATACCGTGCTGGTCGAGCGCTATGCCTCCCTCGGCGGCGTCTGCCTCAACGTGGGCTGCATCCCGTCCAAGGCACTGCTGCACGCCGCCGCCGTGATCGATGAGGCGGAAGCGATGGCTGCACACGGCGTCAGCTTCGGCGCGCCGAAGATCGACCTCGACAAGCTGCGTGACTTCAAGACCAAGGTGGTCGGCAAGCTCACCGGCGGCCTCTCCGGCATGGCCAAGCAGCGCAAGGTGCGCACCATACAGGGCGTGGGTACCTTCATCTCGCCGAACGAGATGGAAGTCCAGACGGCCGACGGCACCAAGCTGATCCGCTTCGAGAACGCCATCATCGCCGCCGGCTCGCAGTCGGTGAAGCTGCCGGCGTTCCCGTGGGACGACGAGCGCATCATGGACTCCACCGGCGCACTCGAGCTGAAGGAAGTGCCGAAGAAGCTGCTCGTCGTCGGCGGCGGCATCATCGGCCTGGAAATGGCCACCGTGTATTCCTCACTCGGCAGCGAAGTGACCGTGGTCGAGTTCATGGACCAGATCATCCCGGGCGCCGATGCGGATCTCGTCAAGCCGCTGGCGCAGCGCCTGGCCAAGAAGCTCAAGGGCGTGCACCTCAAGACCAAGGTGGTCGAGGCCAAGGCCACCAAGAAGGGCATCGAGGTCAGCTACGAGGGCGATAGCATCCCCGAGACCAAGCTGTTCGATCGCGTGCTGGTCGCCGTCGGCCGCTCGCCGAACGGCAACAAGATCGGCGCCGACAAGGCCGGCGTGACCGTCACCGAGCGTGGCTTCATCAACGTCGACACGCAGATGCGCACCAACGTGAAGCACATCTTCGCCATCGGCGACCTCGTGGGCCAGCCGATGCTGGCGCACAAGGCCACGCACGAGGCGCGCGTCGCTGCCGAAGTCGTGTCGGGCATGAAGAGCTACTTCGATGCGCGCGTGATCCCGTCGGTGGCCTTCACCGATCCGGAAGTGTCCTGGGTTGGCGTGACCGAGCGCGAGGCGAAGGAAAAGGGCCTCAAGGTCGGCGTGGGCAAGTTCCCGTGGGCGGCCAGCGGTCGCGCCATCGGCATCGATCGCACCGAGGGCTTCACCAAGCTGATCTTCGACGAAGAGACGCATCGCATCGTCGGTGGCGCCATTGTCGGCCCGCATTCGGGCGACCTCATCAGCGAGATCTGCCTGGCGATCGAGATGGGCGCCGAAGCCGGTGACATCGGCCTCACCATCCACCCGCATCCCACGCTGGGCGAGTCGGTGGGCATGGCAGCCGAGGTCTACGAAGGCACCATCACCGACCTGTACATGCCGAAGAAGAAAAAGTAAGTCGGCTGCTTCGGTAACAGAGAAAGCCCGGGATATCCCGGGCTTTCTTGTTGCTGGGATACGAACTCAGTTCGACTCGGTGAACTGGATCGACGGCGAGGTGCCGCTGCTGGCGGTGCAGCTGCCGAGGTTGAGGTTGTTGCTCTCGCCCGTGGTGCCGGAGTTGGCGACGCAGGACGGTGCCGTGGTGGAACCGTCAGTCACGGCGACCTTCACCGTGATCGACGAGCCGCTGTTGAACACGGCTTCCGAACCGCCGGCGTTGCCGACCACGTTGAACTCCGATTCCTTCCACACCTGGGCGAGGTACAGCACGCTGTCCTTGCCGCTGGAGCTGTAGGCCTTGGTGCCGTTGGTGAATACCACCGTGTCATTGCCACCCGCGGTGACCGAGCCGGTGAGCTTCACGTTGGCCAGCTGGGTGGCCGGCACGTCGGGAGCGGTGGCCGCTGCGCTGTTTTTGTAGCAGTCGCCTGCGCCGTCACTGCCCCAGCCGCTCGGACAGCGCGTACCGTAGCCGATCATCCAGTACTGCATGAACACGGCTCCCGAACCCTGCACTTCATAGTCCGGCGCATACACGAACTGCTGCCAGATGGTGCAGCCCGAGCGGCTCTTGCACGCGGACGTGGTCGAGTTGAAGCTGGAGTTGATCTGCAGCGAATACTCGTTCGCGCCGAGGATGCCCCCACCGCCGTACGACGCCACGCCCGTGCCGGTCTCCGAGGTTACGCCGGTGACGGTCGGGAACGTTCCCACCGTCTGCGTGATGAGGCTGGTGGTCTGCAAGGTGTAGTCGTTGCCGTTACCGGCCGTCTCCGACGCGCCCAGCAGCGCCCAGCGCGGCGTGGGTTGAACGCGCGGCACCACCTCGTGACACGCCGTCTGATGCCAGACGATGCTGGGATACGTAGCCTGGAAGCAGCCTTCCGAGGGCGTGGCGATATGCGCGATGTCCTCGCGCCAGCTGGCGCGTGCCTGTGCCTCCAATGGCCCCACGATTTCCGCGGGCGCCTGCATGGAATCACCCTCCGCCGGTGCGGCGTAGGCGGAAGGAAGCCACGCAGCGGCGACGAGGCTGGCGAGAAGCACGAGCTTCAGGTTTGTTTGCATGGATACGTTCTCCCTGGTGTGCGTATAGCTATCGGTGGCGGCCCAGGACAACCCGTGGGTCGATGGTTTCCAACAACAACTCACCTACACGCCCGCAACTGGAACAGTTGCAGCGAATCTATGAATCTATCGAGGCAGATTTTTCCGCCCTTGCAGGCGGCGAAGAAACGGTGACGGTCCCCAGCGAAGCAAGCACTCGATGACGAAAGACGCGAGTACTTCGGCGGCTTTGGTAACGCATCTGTAGCGTGCTTGCAAATCGAAATAACGTGCGCGAAAAAGCGACAGGAAGACGCAAGTCTCGCTGCAGATCTTTTGCATCGAGCCAAACAAGCGCACACGAGGAGTTACATGACGAAGGCGGCTTCGCGGTTCGTGTGAAGAACGCTTCGAACAAACGCAAAAATGCGCGAACACATTTCGTTGACATTGCGCATCAAGCGCGCGGTACTCGACAAGCAGTCGGTCGCCATAAAAAGATGTCGCGTCAGCTGAAAACGCGCATCGTGGAAATTTCCTTGAAATACATCACAAAAAAAGGCTTCTGCGTGATGTTGTGACCCTCAGCTTGCCGGCTTGGCGAGCGCTGCCTCGATGGGTTTGGCAGTCTGTTCGAGGTGGCCGCTCGTTTCGGCCGATGTGTTGATCATCTGCTGCACGATGCCGAGGAACTCCACGGGGTCCACGTCCTTGCCAAGGCTGATGCGCGTGCGCAGGTCGACCATGCGCGGGCCGTTGAGCGTAATGGTGCTGTCGTGCGTCACCCAGTTCGAGGCATCGCGTTGCGCCGCATAAGCCGTGGCGTACTTGTGCAAACGGTCGATGTCGATCCATGCGGCTGACTGGTTTGCCACGGCGACGTCCCACGCCTGGGTGGCGAATGACGGCCAGCTGACGCTGACTACAAAGTGGTCCTTCATCTCACGGATGTGCTGGTTGATCTGCGGATCCGGTACACCGTGACGCACGTCGTCACTGATCGCTTCCCTCAGTGAGCGCAGTGGTTCCAGTTTATGCGCGTTGTCGGCGAGGGCATTGTTGATGCTGTCGAGTGTGCCGTGCAGCTCGGTCTCGATCTGTGCGCTTGCCTGCTCCGCCGCGTGGCGATGGTGGATGTGCTCGATCCATTGCTCCAGCCCCAGTGCAGTGAGGATGGACAGCACGATCATGAAGTAGTGCTGCGCGAAGTCGCGCAAGGAGTGCATCCGGACCTTCGGTACCTCGAAGTGCATGTGAACTCCATTCAACGCGGACGACAGGGGCGCAGCGTAGCCGATCCTCCGGCCGGCTTCATGCCTCGTAGCCGAGACGCTCCAGCATCGGTTGCAGGATGGGCAATACGGGTTCGAAGTGTTCGCGGTAGGCATGCCAGCGATTGACCGCCTTGCGGTGGATGCCCTGGGTCACCTGCGCATAGCTCGGCGTGCTGATGTAACCCTTGTCGCGCGCATGCTCGGCGAAGCGCGCCATGGGCGAGGCGTCGTCGATGTCGAGAAACTGGCCCAGGCGCGTGACGTGCTCATCGAACCGGCTCACCACCGATTCGTAGCGCCATTCGAGCACGCGCGGCGCGAACACTTCCACATGGCGGTACCACTGCTCGAATGCCTGCACGTAGCCTTCAGCCAGTCTCTTCAACGACGAGCAGAGCACCATGAAGGGCGGGGCGCGGAAGGGCAGCATGTAGCAGCTGAGCAGCACATCGCAGGGATGGCGAAGGCACATGATGATGCGCGCCTCCGGGAACAGCCGCGCGATCATTGGCAGGCACAGCATGTTGAGCGGGTTCTTGTCGATGAGGCGGCGTTCACCCAGATCAGGCAGCACCTTGTGCGACATGGCGAGATAGAGGCCGCGCAGCTGGTCGGCCTCCTGCTGCGTCAACCCGGCGAGGTCGTGCGGATACGACTGCCCCGCCAATTGCATGCGATGGACCAGTTCGTAGACGAAATCGCGTTCGTCCATGGAGCGGAAATCGGGGTGCGCGTCGAGCATCTGCTCAAGCAGCGTGGTGCCGGAGCGGGGAAAGCCCACCACGAATACGGGACTGTCGACAGTGCGCGGCGCAGCCAGCGTGCTCCACTGGTCGTACTGCGCGTGACCGATGCGATGGGTTGCCATGGACAGCGGCTGGCTGCCCTCGGCGGTGAGCTCGGGCACGATGGCGCCGGCGATCTCCAGCTGCGCTGCGTGGGCGATGCCCGCGGCACGCCAGGCGTCCTCGTGGCGGCCCTGTTTGCTCATGACACCGGCCAGCCCGAATGCGGCAGCCGCACGCGTGTCCGGACGATCGCCCAGGGCGAGCAGGCGCTCATACAGGCCCGCCGAATGGTCCAGGTCACCGCGTTGTGCGGCGACAGCGGCATGCGCCTGCCAGGCGGCCGTGGCGAGCGTGGAGGATTCCGGGAGTGCCGTTTCCACCTGGTGCAGCGGTACGCGTTCCAGCTCGGCTTCGGCGAGATCGATCTGGTTGCTGCGCTCATGCATCGACGCGCGCAGCGCCGCGATGCGCCACTGCATGATGCGTGCGTCCTCGCCCTCGGGCAGCACCGCCCGGTCCAGTGCCTGGAAGGCTGCCGCCTGTTCGCCCTGCGCGGACAGCATGGTGGCGAGCAGCAGTGCCTGTTCCGCAAGCTGCGGTGGCCATTCGGCGGCATCCGCGAGCATCTCCTGCTCACCCCGGTGATCGCCGCAGGCGTGACACGCATGCGCCGCCTGCAGGCGCGCATCGATGAAGGCGGGCACCAGCGCCACCGCGTCGAGCAGGGCCTCGCGTGCCTGCAGCCAGCGTTGCTGCTGGGCATGGAGCAGGCCGAGGTTGTAATGGATCTGTGCTTCCTGCGGTGCCAGCGCCAGCGCACGGCGCAGGGCGTCTTCGGCAACCGTCACATCGCCCAGCTGACGGGCAACGACGGCGAGGTTGTTCCAGTATTCGGCGACGGTCGGGTTGCGCTGCACGAGGCGGTGGAAGGTCGCCAGGGCTTCGCTGAGCCGGTGGCTGGATTGCTGTGCAGCACCCAGCAGGAGCAACGCGGTGCTGTCGATATCGCCTTGGGCGGCGACGGGTTCGCCAAGTGCCAGCACGGCGGCGAGATCGCCTCGCTGGTACGCCGCCAGCATGCGGGCGGTGAGTTCGGCGGAGGATGGCGCGAAGTGGTCCGTCATCCTTAGATCCTAGCAGCGGGATGGTCGCGGCAAGCGCCGCGACCATCCGCCATTCTTGCAGTCAGATCAGAACTTGACCGTGGCGCGAGCCCAGAAGTAGCGGCCCATCACGTCGTACGTGGACGTATCGACGTTGAAGTTCGAACCGTTCTGGTAGGCCAGCGGCGGCGTCTTGTCGCTGAGGTTGTCGATACCCACGTCGAAGCGGGTATGGATCTTCGCCCACTCGTAGCCGCCCGAGATCGAGTGATACAGCACGGACGCCATCGGTGCGCTGGCACCGGTGTCGAGGTTCGCGTTCAGATTGGTCACGTTGTGGACGTAACGCGACTGCCACTGTGCGCTCCAGTCACCCAGTGCCCAGTTGACCGTGAGCGTGCCACGCCAACGCGGGATGTTGCCGAACTGCAGGCCGTACGTACCGGCGTAGTTGATCGAATCCGCGCCCGGCTGGCCAGGCGTGGCGTTGTTCTTGTACGTCGAGATGTACGTGGTGTTGAGGCCGGCCTTGAAGTTACCCGGATCCACGCCGCCCACGTCGAAGTGGGGGATGTTGTAGTTGAAGGTGAAGTCGACGCCGGTGGTGCTCAGGTTGCCCAGGTTGACCACGGGTGTGTTGATGTAATTGACCGCGCCGGCGATCTTGCTGGTCTGGTCGTAGCGGTTGATGAACCCGCAGTACGGGCTGCTGTTGTTGGCAAAGCACTCGTTGACTACGGTCTGCGCCTGGATGGGCGTCAGCGTGTCGCTCAGGTAGATGTGCCAGAAGTCCAACGTGCTGGACACGCCTTCCCACCAGCTCGGCGAATACACAAAACCGATGTCGATGGACTTGCCCTGCTCAGGCTTCAGCGTGCTGCCGGCCGGAACCGCGCCCGAGTAGTAGGCCGTGACCTGGCCCAGCGGGTTGCCGCCCCAGTTCTGCGGCACGTTTTGACAGGCAGCAGAGTGCGCGGCCAGTTGCGCGTTGGAGAGTCCAACGCACGGGTCGGTGAGGTTGGGGCCGGCGACGGTGCGGCCGTCATACAGCTCGTCCATGTTCGGCGCGCGGAACACCTGCGAGATCGTGCCGCGCGCCAGCAGGTCTTCGACCGGACGATACTCGATAGCGATCTTGCCGTTGGTGGTGCTGCCCGAGGTGTCGTAGTCGGAATAGCGCAGGCCCACGTCGATATTCAGCGAATACGCCCACGGCTGCTGGCTGAGGATCGGGATCAGTGTTTCCGCGAACAGTTCCTTCACCGAGTCGCTGCCGCCGCCCGGCGAACCGCAGGCTTCGGACAACACCACGCAGGTATTGGTCGTCGGATCGAGGACCGCATCGGCGGTGACGTTGTAGTTCATCGACGTCTTGCGATACAGCGCACCGGTCGACAACTGCATCGCGCCAGCCGGCAGGTCCCAGATTTCGCCGGTAGCGGTGAACTGGCCCTGCTTCATGGTGTTGGTCAGGGTGTACTGCGGTGCATCCACGCCCTTCTTCAGGAGTGCGGTGACCGTCGGGTCGTCCTGGTCGAAGATATTGGCGCCGGCATCGATGGCTGCCTGGAAGGCCGGCACGTTCACTTCGTTGTAGTTGGTCTGGATACGGCGCGAGTGGCCGTAATCGAAGCTGGCATCCCAGCTCCAGGTGCTCTGGCCGAAGTTGCCGCGCAGCCCCGAGTTGATCTCTTCGTTGTTGGTGGTGAAGGTATGCAGGCGCGTACCGAGGCCGGTCAGGCGCACATTGAACGGATAGCCGCTGGTGTTCGGGTCACCGATGGCGCCCTGGCTGAAGGTGACGCCGAACGGGTTGTTCGGGTTGCTGGCCAGCACATGCCAACCGTCGCCCACGCCCGTCGGTGCCGGGGCGTCCTGGCCCGACGAATTGGTGTGGTTGTAGAACGCGTCGGCGTAGAACGTCACATAGTCATTGATCTTGTAGTTGCCAAGAACGAAGACGTTGGTGCGTTCCTGCTGCTGCTGGATGTAGTTGAACGCGTTGTAGTTGTAGGTGTCGTTCGAATCGCTGAAGCAGCGGTAGTCACCCAGGGCGGTGCCATTGCCGCTCGACCGGGTCACGTAGGCGCTGTCGGTATTATTGTAGGGGGCGCAGCCCGGCGATACTTTCAGCGGTACCAGGATGCGGCCGGTCGGAATGGTGTGCGAACCGGAAGGCTGCGGACCGCCGTTGTACAGATACAGCTGCTGCGCGGTGAAGCTGCGACGCGTCGCCAGCACCGGGCTGAACTTGTTGTAGTCGACGCCGGCGACGATGTTGCCCTGGTCGCCGCTCGCGCCCACGGTGAACTGCGCACCATGGCGCTGGCCGTCACCATTGCTGGAGATGCCGTCGTTGACGCTCAGTTCTGCGCCCGTGTAGTCCTTGCGCAGGTGGAAGTTGACTACGCCGCCGATGGCGTCGGAGCCGTACACGGTCGAGGCACCCTCGGCCAGCACGTCCACGCGTTCCACCATGTTCTGCGGAATCATGTTGAGGTCGGCGTTGGCGAGGCGCTGGCCGTCCACCAGCATCAGCGTGCGGTTGACGCCGAGGCCGCGTAGCGACACGCGGGCTGCACCGTCACCGCCTTCCAGCGTGGGGCCTGCGCCGCCACCGCCGTTGGTGTTGTTCTGGGTGTTGGTCGCGTTGCCCGCGACGCTCGGCAGTGCCTGCAGCACGTTGCCCAGTGTCGGGCTGCCGTTATTGGTGATGGCGGTGCGATCCAACGTGACGACCGGGCTGGCCGTTTCGGCGTCCACGCGGCGGATCAGCGAGCCGGTGACCGACACGGCAGTCAGCGTCTTGGCATTCGATTGCTTGGGTTGTTCCGTGGTGCCTTGCGTGGTCGTCTGATCTTGCGCCGCGGGTCCGTTCTTATTTGCGGTGGCGTCCTGTGCCTGTGCCAATGCGGCGGTCGATGCAATACCAACGGATAGAGCCAGACGTACCGCTACTGATAGGCGATTCTGATTGGACTGCATGATGTCTCCCCGATTTGAAGGCAAAAGGGACCCGCTATAGGCGCCTAAACGTCTATAGGTGTCGTGTTGCCATTGGTTCCCCCAGCCCAACTCTTTCAGGAAATCGGAGGCGAGTAAAGGCCTTTTTAACGTGTATTTCGGCATAGGCCTACAAACGCGTAAGCTTCACGCAAGCTTGTCGAAGAGATCGCTCTGGGCCACGAAGCTATCGGCATCGACGAAGCCGGCCAGGCCCACGCCGACCAGGCGGTATTGCGTGTCGGCGGGGCGCTCCACGCGATCGCGCAGGGCACAGGCGATCTCGGCCAGCTCGGCGGCGGAGACGGGCCGTGTAGAAGGCGTGAAGCTGCGGGTGAGCGTATGAAAATCCGACGTCTTCAACTTCAGCACCACGGTGCGGGCGATGCGCCCGTCCTGTGCTTCGCGCTGGTGCGCCGCCCAGGTTTTCTCGGCGAGGCGACAGATGTGCGGCGCCAGTTCGTCCAACGTGAGGTCGTGCGCGAAGGTGTCTTCGGCGGACACCTGCAGGGTGGGGCGATGCGGCTCGACCGGATGCTCGTCGATGCCTTGCGAGAGTTCGTGCAGTCGCTTGCCCCAGCGGCCGAAGCGTTGCTCAAGCTCCGCCGAAGAGAACGCCCGCAGGTCGCCTACCGTGGCGATGCCCAGCTCGGTCAGGCGCGCCTCCATCACCTTGCCCACGCCGGGCAGACGGCCGACAGGCAAGGGTGTCAGGAAATCCGCCACCTGATGTGGGCGTATCACGAACAACCCGTCGGGCTTGTTCCAGTCCGAGGCGATCTTGGCGAGGAACTTGTTGGGCGCCACGCCCGCCGATGCGGTGAGCTGCGTCTCTTCGCGGATTGCGGCGCGTATTGCTTCCGCCGTGGCCGTGGCGGAGGGGAGCTGCGTATAGGTGGTGGTGACGTCGAGGTAGGCCTCGTCCAGCGAGAGCGGCTCGATCAGGTCGGTGTGACGGCCGAAGATCTCGCGCACCTGCCGTGACACTGCTTTGTACCGGGTGAAATCCGGCGGCACGAAGATCGCCTGCGGACACAGCCGCTCGGCGCGCACGGCGGGCATGGCCGAACGCACACCGAACTTGCGCGCCTCGTAGCTCGCTGCGCACACCACCGAGCGCGCACCACGCCACGCCACCACCACGGGCTTGCCGCGCAACGAAGGATCGTCGCGCTGCTCCACCGATGCGTAGAACGCATCCATGTCGACGTGGATGATTTTTCGGGAGGGCGTGGGCACGGGGTAAGGCGAAGGGGCGGCGGTGCACAGTCAACCACGAACCCCCGCCACCTGGGTACCCACACTCATTCCTTGTAGTAGGAGCGCACCCAGTGCGCGATCACAAGGCCGCGCCATCGCGTGAGCCATCCCTGTGGGAGCGCACCCTGTGCGCGACACCTGACGAAGCGAAACACCGCATCGCCCAGTCGCGCACAGGGTGCGCTCCCACAATGAGAACGACAGCGGGCGGCAGCGCCGCTAGTGCCACTGCGTCTGCAGCGTCTCGTCCACCAATGCGTTTTCGAACGCCACGAAGCTGTCCAGGTCCAGCGTGTCCAGGCGGAAGCGCTGGGCGGCCGTGAAGAACGCCAGCAGCGACAGCACGCGCTGCGGATTCCTCGCCCAGGGTGGCACGTACACCGCACGCGTGATCAGCCCGGTTTCCAGGTACGGCGACAACGTGATCACGTCCGTCGTGGTCACGCGACCCGCGAACAGCAGCGGCAGCATTTCCGCACGACCTTCCTGCAGGGCTTTGCGGATGAACAGGTACACGATCATCACGCCCTGCAGGTACGCACCGTCCTTGGTGAAGCAGACGCGGCCGCGCACGTCGCCGCCGCGGAAGATGCGCGATGCGCTGCGATAGCTCTCCACCGGCGTCTGGCCGGCCTCGAGGAAGCCGCGGAAGATCTCGATGAAATCGGCGCCGTCGAGGGCGCGCTTCACCATGATTACGCGCAGCGCGACACGGCGAAGCCGGTTGAGGTCGATCGAGCCGGTGATGATTTCCGAGAACGTGGCCAGCCCCTCCTGTGCACGCGTGGTACGCGGTGAGCCCAGGCCCAGTGACTTGAGGTAAGGCTGGTGCTTGCCGTTGAGCAGGGTGGCGGTGTGCACGAAGGCTTCGTGCTCGGTGAGCTGCGCCAGGTCCAGTTCGGAGAACAGCGCGGTGGAACGCAGGTTGATGCTCTTGCTACCCGCCGTGGCCTTGGAAGAGAGGTCGGGGTTGAGCACCACGTCCACCCGGTCCCTGTCGAAGAACGTGCCTAGGCGTTCGCGCAGGCGTTCGGCGAATTCCTCGGCGGGGATGTCGGCCGGAACGACCGGGATGGCCTCGCGGCTGATCAGGTCGTCGGTGATGGTGATGACGTCCTGCGCCGCGTCAAACGCGCTCGCGGTCTGGCTGCTATGCACGCGGTCGGGACGGCCGTACAGCGCCGTCGAGCAGCGCGTGAAGGTCTCGGTACCCACGTTCATCAGCATCTGCGCCGCGGTGAGGTAGCTCCACGCGGTCTTGAACAGCCAGTCGCCGATCGGGTGGCCGCGGTCGAGCTTGGCCATGATGGCGCGCAGCGCATCCATTTCGCCGCTGAGATCGGGATGGCGGCGCGGTGGGTCCGGCAGTTGCGGATTGCCGCGCTCGTATCCCTCCAGGAATTTCGCTTCCAGCTCCACGGGCCAGTCGATGGCCTTCAGCACGCGAATCTTCTTGCCGACCTTTACCAGCTCGCTGTCGAGTTCGAGCAGCGGCCCCAGGGTCGGGTCGTCCTCGGGCCGGACGACTTCGCTCTCAACGATACTCATGACGCCTCCTGGAAGGGGCCGACCGGTGGTCCGGCCGGCATGCAGCGACGGGGGAGACCGGAACTGTGCTCCCGCACCCTGTGATGCGCTAGCGAAGAACTACTGAAGCCGGGAGAAAAAAGGCAGCGGCGCCCGATTGTTGCAGTCACATGTCGAAGTCGATGGCGATCTCGCGCTATCGTCGGACCTTCGTACTTGTCACCAGGATGCTGTTGCGCACCATGACTGCCGAAACAAATCCCGCGTATCTGCGCCGCCTGGGCACCTGGGATGCTGCCGCCATCGTCATTGGCGGCGTGATTGGCGCGGGCATCTTCCGCAGCGCGTCCACCGTGGCCGAGCGCACCTCCTCGGGCGCGCAGACGTTGGCGCTGTGGGTCATCGGTGGCCTGCTCACCCTGGCCGGCGTGCTCTGCTACGCCGAACTGGGCGCGCGCCGGCCGCAGGCGGGTGGCGTCTATATTTATCTGCGCGAGGCGTTCGGCCAGCTGCCGGCCTTCCTGTTCGGCTGGACCATGGCGCTGATCAATTACCCCGGCAGCGTGGCGGCGGTGGCCACCACCTTCGCCGACTACTTCTGTTCGGCCATCGGCCTTCCGGCAGGATGGGTGCGGCCGGTGGGTGCGGGCGCCATCGCCTTCATCGTTGCCGTGAACTTTTTCGGCATCCGTGCCGGCTCGCGCATGCTCAACGTGTTCACCGTGCTCAAGGTCTCGGCCATCGCGCTGGTGGTGGTGGTGGGCGTGGTGCTGGCGCACGGGCAGTTCGGCAACGTGCTGGCGGCGGACCCGACCCACGCCTTGCCGCCGGGCGCGTTCCTCGGCGCATTGCTGCCGGTGCTGTTCACCTATGGCGGCTTCCATTACCTGAACGACCTGGCCGGCGAAGTGCGCGATCCGCAGAAGACCCTGCCGCGCGCGCTGGGCCTGGGCCTGGGCGGCGTGGTGGTGTGCTACGTGCTGGTGAACTTCGCCTACCTCGCCGGACTCGGCCATGCGGGACTGGCAGCCAGCCGCGCGCCGGCCGCCGACCTGATGCACGCCATGTTCGGTGACAGCGGCGCCACCGTGATCGCGATCGGCATCGCCTGTTCCACCTTCGGCTATTGCAGCATCGCCATCGCCGGCGGCGCGCGCGTGCTTCAGACCATGGGCGCCGACGGCATGCTTTTCGGCGCGGTGGGTCGCATCGACCCGCGCTGGCACGCGCCTCGCGTGGCGCTGGCTCTGCTCGGTGGCTGGGCCATCGTGCTGGTCATTTCCGGCAGCTTCGGCCAGTTGGTGGACTACACCACGGTGGGCGAGTGGTTGTCCCATGCGTTCGGCATCGCCACGCTGTTCTGGTATCGCCGCCGTTTCCGCGACGAGCCCTCGCCTTATCGCGTGCCGCTGTATCCGTTGCTGCCGGTGCTGTTCGTGGGCACGGTGCTGAGTGTCATCGTGGCCACGGCCATCCACTCGCCGAGCGATGCAGGCATGAGCCTGGCGCTGATCGCCGTGGGCGTGCCGGTGTACTACGGCTGGCGCGCGTGGCAACGGAAGAGGGCATGATCTTGCGTCGTATGCCGTCGCCTCGTTCAGCAAGGCAGCCTTCAGACGAGACAGGCATACTGCCGCGACTTCTCCGCACCGAGTTGCCGATGAGACGGATCGCCCCACTAGCCGTGTGTTGCCTGCTGGCCCTTGCGGGTTGCCAGAAGGCTGCCGATACGGACCGGGCCGACCTCAGTCGCGTCGCCGCCACGCCGCTGCCCACGACCGCCAAGGCCCCTGCGACCACCGCGCCGACCACGCAGACCGCGCTCGATCACGTGGACCGCGACGGCGCGCCGATCACCGTGGCCGGCATGTCGTTGCAGCGCTATGTGTTCCAGCCCTCGCCACAGCCGCAGCTCACCGTATCGCTCGACAAGGGCGAGTGGGACTGGTCCAAGGAAGGTTCGCTGCATGTGGACATGCAGAACGCCATGCCGTGGGCCATCACGCTCACCGTCGACATCGACGGCGCCAAGGAAGGGCAGCACCTGCACGCGACGGTCGGCATCCCGGCCGGTCCGCCGCAGACCCTGATCATTCCGCTGCATGCCGCCTCGCCGAGGGCAATGGGCATGCAGGCCGGTCCGCCGATGCCCTACGTGGCGGGCGGCAAGCGCATCTATGTGGCCACCACGGTGGAAGGTTCGCTCGATCTCGCCCATGTGAAGGCGGTGCGACTCGGCATGCCTGCACCCACGGCGGCGCAGACCGTGCTGTTCGGCAAGCTCGACACCTCGCGTGGCGACCATGACCTGCGCGACGCCTATACCGGCATCGTCGACGCCTGGGGCCAGTACACGCGCGGCCAGTGGCCGGGCAAGGTCGATTCCGACGACGCGCTTCGTGGCGTGCGACACAAGGGCAAGCCCGTCCCGGTCGGCCCGGCCGTCGCGCACAAGGGCTTCGACCGCTTCGGTGGCCGCACCGACGTGCCTGCCTTCAAGGCCAGTGGCTGGTTCCGCGCCGAGCAGCGCGACGGCCGCTGGCATCTGGTGACGCCCGAAGGCCATGCCTTCTTCTCGCTGGGCGTGAACGTGGTCGATGACGACGGTGGCCGCACCTACATCGAAGGCCGCGAGTTCATGTTCAAGGACCTGCCGCGCAACAGCGGCCGCTGGGCGCCGTTCTTCGGCACCCAGGGCAAGCCGTCCGGCGACCAGTCGGCATCGGCAGGCATCGGCTACAACCATGGCCGCTGGTTCGACTATTACTCGGCCAACCTGTTCCTGGCCGACGGCCATCATTGGCGCGAGGCCTGGCGTTCGCGCACGGTGGACCGCCTGGAGCACTGGGGCTTCAACACGCTGGGCAACTGGAGCGACGACGCGCTGACGCAGACGCACCACCTGGCGTACACGCGCTCGGTCAACATCGCCGGCGTGTTCGGCAATGTCTCCAGTGGCTACGACTACTGGGGCCGCATGCCCGATCCGTTCGATCCGCGCTTCGCCCAGGCGGCCGACGCGGCGGCGGCGCAGGCCACCAAGGAAGTGCGCGACGACCCGTGGCTGCTGGGTTACTTCGCCGACAACGAGCTGGCGTGGGCCGGGCAGGGGCCGCAGGGTCGCTGGGGCCTCGCGCAGGGTACGCTGCGTGGCGAGGCGCGCAGTCCGGCCAAGCAGGCCTTCATCGAGGTGCTGAAGAAGAAGTACGGCACGCCGGCGAAGCTCGCCGCGGCCTGGGGCATCACGCTGGATTCGTGGGACGCGCTGCAGGCGACCAACTACGCCGCGCCCGATCCGAACGAAGCACACCCTGCCATTGCCGACGATTACAGTGCATGGCTGCGCCAGTACGCGGACCAGTACTTCCGCACCGTCGCGCAGGCCATCCACAAGCACGACCCGCATCACCTGTTCCTCGGCGGCCGCTTCGCCGTGCACACCCCCGAAGCCGTGGCCTCCTGCGCGCAGTATTGCGACGTGGTGAGCTTCAACGCTTACGCCGACGTGCCCGAGCACGCCTTCGACGCAGCCGCCTTCGCCAAGCTGGGCAAGCCCGCGCTGATCACCGAATTCCACTTTGGCTCCGACGACCGCGGCCCGTTCGCCAAGGGCGTGGTGCCGGTATGGAACGAGCAGCAGCGCGGCGAAGCGTATGCGCGCTACGTGGCAGCCGCGGCGGCCGACCCGGTCATCGTGGGCGTGCACTGGTTCCAGTACGTGGACCAACCGATCACCGGGCGCCTGCTCGATGGCGAGAACGCGCATATCGGCCTGGTCGCGATCACCGACAAGCCGTTCAAGAGCTTCGTCGACGCGGTACGCGAGGCGAACCGCAACACGGGTTACTGACGACCGTCTTCCGTGACGCGGGCTGTTACTCCCTCTCCCTTCGGGAGAGGGTTGGGGAGAGGGTGCGGTTCTCGCCGCGGGCCTCAACGCTGTCGTATGGATCGGGGCCCGGAGCCCCGTGATTTTCGTCTTCGGCAGTTACGCTGCCGCCAGCTTGCTCGCCTGCCGCGGGCTTCCGAGCCGCTGCCGCGGCCCGGGTCACTTTCTCTTGCTTGCCCAAGTCCCACAGGGATTAGCTTCGCGTCAGAAAGTAACCAAAGAGAACGGCACCCCGCGTGGCGCTGTCTGGGCCTTCGGCCCAGCCAGTCCGTGAGGGGCGACCGGGCTTTTCGACCGGGCTCCTGCCCGGACGAAAAGTGCCCGACGTCCTGTCGGGCACCCCTGCGGGGCCTGATCGTCCACCCCTCACCGCCACACAGGGGAGGTTTGTAGGCTCGTGCCGCTGCGCGGCACATCGCGTTGAAGAGTGCTGCTGCTCGTTGTGGGAGCGCACCCTGTGCGCGACACCTACGGAGCGAGGCATCCCGCACCCCCGTCGCGCACAGGGTGCGCTCCCACAGTAAAGAAAGAGAGGGCGCCCTTACTTCGCCGCCTTCGCCTTCTTCGCCGCCTGTTCCTTCTTCCACTGCTGGTATTCGTTGAAGTGCGGCATGTCACGCAGCACCTTGGTGTGCGGATCGATGATCACCAGCGTGCCTGCCGGTGCATCCACGCTGCCATTGCCGTCGGTCATCGGCAGCGTCACCACCTTGTCGCCCACCTGCACTTCCACCGGCATCGGGAACGGCTTGTCGTGCGGTACCTGCCAGTGCAGGCGCAGCGTGTTGCCGTCTTGGTGCGTCTCCAGCTTCGGCAACGCGGACTCGTACAGGTACACGTCGAAGAACCAGCGCATGTCGCGACCGGTTACCTGGTTCACGATGTCGATGTACTCGCGCGTGCTGGAGTAGTGCGGGGTGAAGTTGCCCGGCTTCGGGTCCGGACGGCCGTATACCAGTCGGCGCGTGCTGTCGAAAAACGCCTGGTCGCCGATCAGCTGGCGCAGCGTGTGCAACATCAGCGAGCCCTTGTAGTAGATGTCGTTGCCCGGGCCGTGATCGGCGTCGTACACCTCGTGCTCGAACTGGCTACGGCCGGCCACGATCGGGTAGGCGTTGCGCACCATCGAACGCTCGTCCTGCAGCATCGAGAAGTACGGCATGTCGCCGTAGAGGTACTGGCCGTACAGCGGCTGCATGTAGGTGCCGAAGCCCTCATGGATCCACATGTCGTCCCAGTCGGCATTGGTCACCTGGTTGCCGAACCACTCGTGCGAGAACTCATGCTGCAGCAGCCAGTCGAAGCCGTACTGGCTGCGCGCGTAGCCGTTGCCGTAGGCGTTGATGGTCTGGTGTTCCATGCCCAGGTGCGGGGTTTCCACCACGCCCATCTTTTCATCGCCGAACGGGTAGGGGCCGATCTCCTGCTCGAAGAAGTCCAGCATGCGCGGGAACTCGCTGAACAGCTGCTTGGCCTGCGCCTCATGGCCGCGCAGGTACCACATCTGCATCGGAATCGTGTTGCCGTAGCGGCTGTGGTAATCGCCCTTCACCACGTCAAACGGACCGATGTTGATCGAGATCGCATACGTGGTCGGGTGCTTCGCGCGCCAGTGGTAGGTGTGCGTGGCGCCATGCTCCTTGATGTCCACCAGCACGCCGTTGCCCGGCGCTGCGAGCGACTTCGGTACGGTGACATAGGTGTCCACCAGGTCCGGCTTGCCCATCGGGTGGTCGATGCACGGCCAGAACAGGTCGCAGCCTTCGCCCTCCACCGCACTGGCGATCCACGGCTGGCCGTCCTCGGTCTTGGACCACACGAAGCCACCGTCCCACGGCGCCTTCTTCGCCACGTGCGGCTTGCCGCCGTAGTGGATCTCCACCGTGGTCTTGCCGCCCTTGGCCAGCGGCTTGGGCAGATGGATGCTCAGGCGGCCATCGGGATTGCTCCACTGGTCCGCCGCCAGCACCTTGCCGTCCACCGACACGCGGCTGATCGCGTAGTTGTGGTCCAGGTCGAGCAGCAGCGTGTCGGTCGCTTCGCGCGCGCTGAAGGTGAGCTTGGCGGCCACATCCAGGCTCTGCTGTTCGATATCGACGCCGAAATGCAGCTCCGCATGATCGAAGTGCAGCCGTGCCTGCTCCGCCGGCATGGTGCCGCCGGAACGTACCGTCTGCTCACTGAGCGGTGGCTGCGTGGCGGGCTTGGCGTCCTCGGCATGGGCGAAGGAAGCAAGCGCGGCGCACAGGGCGAGGGAGAGCAGGCGCGGTGTCGACATGGACGATCCCCTGGTTTTGGTCAAACCCGCAGGATGACAGCCCGGACGCGCGGGCGGCATCGCCGAAAGTCATGGGTCAGCTTCGCGCGAGCTTGTGGCCGGCCGCTCGCGGCGCGCATGCTTGGTCCGCCCCGTGGACGAGGGATGGCTCATGGACCTGCTGCAGAACCTGGCGTTGGCGGGCGGCCTGTCCTGGGCCAGCGGCTTCCGCCTCTACGCCACCGTCTTCATCGCCGGCCTGCTGGCGCGACTGGGCTACGTGCACCTGCCCGATGGCCTGAGCATGCTCACCGACACCTGGGTGCTGGTGACCTCAGGCGTGCTGGCGGTCGGCGAGTTCGTGGCCGACAAGGTGCCCGCGTTCGACAGCGTGTGGGACGCGATCCACACCTTCGTCCGCGTTCCCGCTGGCGCGTTGCTGGCGTGGGGCGTGTTTCGCGACTCCGGGGCGGGCGCGCAGTTCGCGGCGGCGCTGCTGGGGGGCGCGATTACCTCGGGCACCCATCTGGCGAAGACCGGTGGCCGTGCGCTGATCAACACCTCACCCGAGCCCTTCAGCAACTGGGGCGCCAGCGCGGGCGAGGACATCTCCTGGCTGGGTGGCATGTATCTGATGTGGCAGCACCCGGCGGTCTTCCTGGTGCTGCTGGGGATCTTCGTGTTGTTCCTGGTGTGGTTGGTGCCGAAGATCCTGAGAGGGTTGAGGGCGCTGGCGCGCAGGTTGCGAGGGGAGCGGGTGTCCCGCGCGTAGCGGCGGGGTTCCTATGCTGTTACTCCCTCTCCCTCTGGGAGAGGGCTGGGGAGAGGGTGCGGGTCTCGCCCCAGGCCGCAACGTAAGCAGGGAGCAGAGATTCGGCTTCTGGTCGATGCGATACCGCCAGCTTGCCGCTTACGCAGCGGGCGTTTCGATCGTCTGCCGACGCTCGAGTCACTTTTCTTTTGCTGGTCCAAAAGAAAAGTAACCCAAAGAAAACGACCTTCAGAGCCAGAGCTGGCAGCACTCCGCAGGGAAAGGCCTTGGAGGTTCCGGAGCCCGGATTGCGACCGCCTCCGCCGCTAGCGCGCGGCTACACCGCAACGCGCCATAGCGCTGAGGACTTAAAGCCGCGCCCGCTTCGCTCCCTCTCCCCTCCGGGGAGAGGGCCGGGGTGAGGGGTCAATCTTGCGAGAGCGTGGGAAGCGACGCGAAGTGTCATCGCGCACTAGGTGCGCTCCTACAAAGAGCAGACCCCACCATCTCCGCAACGCGATGTGCCGCGCAGCGGCACGAGCCTACAAACCTCCCCTGTGTGGCGGTGAGGGGTGGACGATCAGGCCCCGCAGGGGTGCCCGACAAGGATGTCGGGCACTTTTCGCCCGGGCAGGAGCCCGGTCGAAAAGCCCGGCCGCCCCTCACGGACTGGCTGGGCAAAGCCCAGACAGCGCCACGCGGGGTGCTCTTTCTTTTGGTTACTTTTCTTTGAGCAAGCAAAGAAAAGTGACTCGGCTGCCGGCAGGCAGTCGAAACGCTCGCCGCGTAGGCGGCAAGCTGGCGGCAGCACGGCAACCGCAGGCGAAATCCGTTCTCACAAGAGCGATAAGCGTGCAGATCGCGGCGAAAGGCTGTCGCGCACAGGGTGCGCTCCCACAAAAAGCGCGGGGCTAGCGTGGGGACTGACGCGACGTGTTATCGCGCACTGGGTGCGCTCCTACAGGGAGGGCGTGGCGCAGCGCGGATGGATCGGGCGATGGCAGCGCGCACGAAGCGCACCGCGCATCGCCCCTCGAGAGCCAGATCAGCCCGCGTACTTCTTCTGCAAAAACGCAAAGAACGCCCGCAACCCCAGCGCCTCACCACCGCGCGGCCGACCCGGCCGATCCGCGTCGTTCCACGCATACGTATCCAGATGCAGCCACGGCGTGTTCTCAGGCACGAAGCGCTCCAGGTACAGCGCAGCCGTAATCGCGCCCGCATGCCGCGAAGCGCCCGAGTTGGCGATGTCGGCCAGGTACGACTCGAGCATCTTGCGATAAGGACGCCACAACGGCAGGCGCCACAGTGGGTCGTTGACCGTGCGGCCGGCGGCGAGCACGCGCTCGGCGGCATCGTCGTTGTTGGCGAACAGGGCCGGCAGGTCCGCGCCCAGCGCGATGCGCGCGGCGCCGGTGAGCGTGGCGAAATCGATGATCAGTTCCGGCTTCTGCTCGGTCGCGTAAGCCAGCGCATCGCACAGTACCAGGCGGCCTTCGGCGTCGGTGTTGTCGATTTCCACGGTGATGCCGGCGCGCGTGGTGATCACTTCACCCGGACGCAGGGCCGCGCCGGAGACGGCGTTCTCCACCGCCGGAATCAGCAGCTGCAGGCGCACCGGCAGCTTTGCCTGCATGATCAGGCCGGCCAGCGCGATCGCATGCGCGGCGCCGCCCATGTCCTTCTTCATCCAGCGCATGCCGTCGGCGGGCTTGAGGTCGAGGCCGCCGGTGTCGAAGCACACGCCCTTGCCGACCACGGCGATCTTCGGATCGCTGGCCTTGCCCCAGGTGAGTTCGATCAGGCGCGGCGCGCGATGGCTGGCGCGGCCCACGGCGTGGATGGTGGGGAAGTTGGCTTCAAGCAATTCATCACCCACCCACTCGCGCACCTTGCCCTTGTGCGCCTTGCCCAGCTGCTTCACCGCGTCGGCGAGATGCTTGGGACCCATGTCCTCGGTGGGCGTGTTGACCATGTCGCGCACCTGCGCGGTGGCTTCCACCAGCGGTGCGAGCACCTTCAGGTCGGCGGCAGGGATGGCCAGCTTCGCCGGCGCGCGGCGCGCCTTGCGATAGCGGGTGAACTCGTAGGCGCCCAGCGCCCAGCCCAACGCCGCCTGCAGGCGATCCTTCAGCACGCCCTCGTCGGCGAGGTGATAAGTGGCCTCGGGCAGCGCGCGCGGCATCGCGCCCAGTGCGCCGAGCGGGTCGGTGGCGTCCACGCCCACCAATACGCGAACCAGCTTGCCGCCTTCATCGGGAATGAGCGCGAACGTGCCCGGTGCCGCTTCGAAGCCGAACGAACTCAGCCACTGCCGCTGGACGGCGGTGAGGCGGCGTTTGATGGCGGCGAAGTGGGAGGCGTCGGTGGTCTCGATGGCGATGCTTTGGCGATCGCTGTTCTTGCGTTCGATGAGAGCGGACATGAATTTCCTTGCGCGCGGCACCGTGCAGCGCGGAGAGAAGAGGGGTAACCCCAATGATGCGCGCTTTTGCCGTGCAGGGGGAGGGAGTGAATTGCACTGGCGCAACGGGGCGCTGGATGTGAGGCCGATCGCGCACTGGGTGCGCTCCTACAGTGGCGATAGGTGACGTTGTCGCGAGCACCCACCCCTCACCCCAGCCCTCTCCCCGAAGGGGAGAGGGAGAAGTGATGGACCGGGGCGGATGGCGAAGCGGCCTTAAGCCCTCAGCGCATCGGAGAGTTGCGGTGTATCCGTGCCCTATGAGGTAGCACGTCTGTAACTCGGCTTGCCCCAGTCATCTGACGCTTCTATCCCGCATACCGCTATGAGCTCTGGCTCTTCAGGTCGTTTTTTTTGGGTTACTTTTCTTTTGGACCAGCAAAAGAAAAGTGACTCGAGCGTCCCACGGGACTAGCTTCGCGTCGTCGGCAGACGATCGAAACGCCCGCCGCGTCCCACAGGGACTAGCTTTGCGTCGTAGGTGGCACGCTGGCGGCAGCCCATCGAGCAGAAGCCGAAGCTCCGGATGAAGTGCTCCTGGGGCGCGTACAAAGCTCTTTTGGCCTACGCACTGATGGGGGACAGTGGCGAGAGCCGCACCCTCTCCCCACCCCTCTCCCGGAGGGAGAGGGAGCTACCACTCGCATCCCGGAGAACGAGGGCCTGATGAGCCTGTCGCGCACAGGGTGCGCTCCTACAGATGTAGGAGAGGGATTGAGGGCAGGGCTACCCCTGCCTCTCCAACCAATCCGCCAACTCCCCCATATGCCGCAAATCCAGATCCGGCGCCCGCCCCAGTGCACCCGGCCACGGATGCCCGGCGCGATTGATCCACGCCGTGCGCAGGCCCGCATCGCGCGCGCCCACCACGTCCAGCTCGGGATCATCACCCACATGCAGGATCTCGCCGGCAGTCAGGCCCAGCAGTTCGGCGGCTGCGAGGAAAATGCGCGGATCAGGCTTGGGCACGCCGGTGTCGCGCGCGCAGACATGGTGCGCGAAGTGCGCGCGGATGCCGATGCGGTCGATGTCGGCGTTGCCGTTGGTGAGGCTGGCGATCGGCCAGCGGCCGGCGAGGCGTTCCAGCGCCGGCAGGCTTTCGGGGAAAAACTCCACGCTGTTGCGCGCGGAGAAGTAGATCTCCCACAACGCTTCCACCGGTGCCTCGTCGATGCCGCAGTGGGCAAAGGCGCGTCGGATGGTCAGATGGCGTTGCGCGGTGAAATCGTGCGAGAGGTCGCTGCGCTCGGCGGCGACCTCCGCGCGCAGCGCGCGCATGGCCGGGATGGGCCATGCGCGTGCCACGTCGGGATAGTGCTGGCGCAGATACGCATCGACATCGCGATCCGCGCGTTCCAGGGCCGGCAGCACCGGCCACAGGGTGTCGTCGAGGTCGAGCGTGATGGCGCGAATGCGCACGCCGCGACCTATCAGTTGCCGCTGACCTTCAGTACCTGGTCGAGCTTCACCGTGTCGCTGGTCAGGTGGTTCCAGTCCTTCAGCTGGGCGACCGTCACCGAGTACTTCTCGGCGATCACCGACAGCGTTTCACCCTTGGCGACCTTGTGGGTCTCGCCAGCCGCAGCGGCCTTGCGTGTTTCCACGGCCTGCTTGGCTTCCAGTGCGCGCTCCGAGGTCGGCGCCGTGGCCGAGGCCGACGCATAGGTCGCACCCGGGGCGGCGAGCACCGGCGGGGCCGGGGTCGGTTCCACCTGCATCTTGATGCCGATCTCGGCGAGGATCTTCTCGCGGCGAGCCGTGTCGTTGGCGGCCAGTTCCGGTGCATCCGAGTACGGCACCAGCTGGTGCTGGCGGGCCAGCGCCTTCACCGTGTCGGTGTGCAGGAATTCCATGAACTGCTGGACCAGCGCAGCCTTCGGGCTGTTCGCGTTGGTCACCAGGTACAGCGGGGTGTACAGGATGTAGCTGCCGTCGGTGACGGTGGCCAGGCTCGGACGCGTGCCGTCGACGCTGATCATCTTCACCTTGCTGTTGGTGGCCACGCCCGAGAGGGTGGTCACGCCCAGCGCGTTCGGGTCGAGCGTCACGGCTTCTTCCAGCTTCGCCGTGTTCACGTACAGGCGGGGCGCCGCCACCGGCTGGTTGCCGCGGCCGAACAGCAGGCGACGCAGGCTGTATTCCACGCCGTCACCCGGGCTCGCCACGGCGTACAGGTTGATCGGCGCGTCCTTGCCGCCCACGTCCTTCCAGTTGGTGATCTTGCCGTAGTAGATGTCGTGCAGCTGCTTCGGGGTGAGGTTGTTCGTCGGGTTCGACGGATGCGTGATCATCACCAGCGCGTCGTACGCCACCGGCATGAACTGCAGGTCGGTCTCGGTACCACCGGCGCTGCCTCGCGCGCTGCCTGCCACGTCGGCCATGCCGTGCGCGACGGCATCAAGGCCCGAGGCGGTGTTGAACGGCTCGATCTCGATGCGGCCCTTGCCGCTCTTTTCCCAGGCCTTGGCCACGTCGTCGACCACGCCGCGTGCGGTGGCGTAGTCGCCGCGCCACACCAGCGAGGGCAGCGGTGCGGCCTTGGTCGACTTGGCAGGCGTCTTGGTTTTGCCGGCGGCGAGTGCGCCGGTGGCCGCGCATGCGGTAAACAGCGCGACGACGAGAAGGCGGGAAATGCGTGATGACATGGCGGTTGGGAACCCCGAGTACTGATAGGTGGTCCGCAGGCCGCCTTGATGGGCGTGCGTGCAGGGATTAGGTGTAACCCGGGTATTTCAGCTAGCTCCGGGCCAAACATCAAGCTACTGCGAAGGCCTAATGCAGGGAAAAACGCGATGCCGCGCACGATGTCTCCGCACCGTTCATCAGAGGTTATTCGTCTCAGGCCGGCAAATACGGTCGCAGGTGTGGTGCGACGGTTTGCGGGGGTGCTCCAGGGCTCGTTTGTCGTGTGCTCGGGGTCACACGAGTGTGGCGGTTATCCCGCTCTTCGACGGGTACCGTCACCGTTAGCTCGCCGCCTCGCATTTCCCTCACCATCACCTAAACCCTCACCGTCATCCCAGCGAAAGCTGGGATCCAGCGCCTTTATCCACGGTGAGGTCAGAGCTCAAAGTCACTGGATGACTCGCTGCGCTCGCCCCTTCGGGGCCGCCCTACGGGCGTTCTGCGCGCTTCGCGCTTGTCCAGCTTCCGCGGGGATGACGAGCCTGGAGGCCCCACGCCGCTCGCAGCGCCTCACTCATCCCACCTCAACGAACATCCACATACCTCACCCCGTCATCCCCCGACACCACCAGCACCAGCTGCCGCGGGTTGACCCCAGAGAGCTTCTGCAACGTCCGCATATCCGGCACGCGCAGGTTGCCCACGCCAATCACGATATCGCTGGACGTCAGCCCCGCCTGCGCGGCACGGCTGCCATTACGCACCTCGCTCACCCCCACGCCGGCGACGCCCTGCGCCCGCATGTTCTGCGAGAGCTCGCTGAAGGTGACACCCGCCAGCCTCGGATCCAGCTTTGCGCCATCAAAGGTGGCGAGCTTCTCAGGCGTCAGCTTGGCAGTGACATCCCGCGTGGCACCATTGCGCTGCACAGTCAGCTTCACGGTGGAGCCGATCGGCATCAGCCCCTCCGCATTACGCAGCTCCTGCGCGCTGCGGATCGGCTTGCCGTCCAGCGCGGTGATCACGTCGCCCGGCTCGATGCTGGCGGTGTCGGCCGCCGAGCCGCCGTTCACACGTGTCACCACCACGCCCTTGGTGTCCTTCAGGCCCAGCACCTTGGCGATGCGCGGGGTGATGTCCTGCGCCTCCAGGCCCAGGTTGCCGCGATTGACCTTGCCGTGCGCGATCAGCTGCTGCATCACCTCGCTGGCGAGGTTGGTGGGGATGGCGAAGCCGATGCCCACGTTGCCGCCCGAGGGCGAGATGATCATGGTGTTGATACCCACCAGCTCGCCGCGCAGGTTCACCAGCGCGCCGCCGGAGTTGCCCGGATTGATCGAGGCATCGGTCTGTATGTAGTTCTGGTAGCCCGTGCCGCCCAGGCCCGAGCGGCTCAGCGCGGAGACGATGCCCGACGTCACCGTCTGGCCCAGCCCGAACGGGTCGCCCACCGCCACCACGAAATCGCCCACGCGCAGCTTGGCGGAGTCCGCCATCGGCAGCGCCTGCAACCCGGTCGCCTGGATCTGCACCACCGCCAGGTCGGTCTCCGGGTCGGTGCCCACCAGCTTGCCCTTCGCGTCGCGACCGTCCTGCAAGGTCACCGTGATGTCGTCGGCGCCGCCCACCACATGGTTGTTGGTGAGCACGTAGCCCTTCGCCGCATCCACGATCACACCCGAGCCCAGGCTCTGCTCCACGCGCTCGCGCGGTGAACCGCCCAGCCCGAAGAACTGGCGGAACACCGGATCCTCAAAGAACGGATCGCGCACCTGCACCCGCGTCTTGGTGGAGATGTTCACCACCGCCGGCGTCACCTTCTCCAGCATCGGCGCCAGCGAGGGCAGGGGCTGGCCGTCGACCACGGGCGGCAGTGACGCATGGCTGGCCAGCGGCAAGGCGGCTGCGGCAACGAGACTCAAGGTGGCCCATCGGCGGGCAAGGCGGGCAAGCATGGAAGCTCCTTTCTCTCTTTGAATCGGCCGTCGTTCGACTCAATCCGCGGCGCGCGGTTCCTTGAATTCGCCGCCCTCTGCGCGGTTCCGTGCCGTCTTCCTGAGCCCGTCCCGCGAGCGCGTATGAAGCAAGCTTGAGAACAGGAACATAGGCAGTTGGAAAGACTTTACATCGAACCATCCGAGGGGTAACTTTCTCATCCGTTCGCGACCACAACATCTTGTGTGACAACGCTGGTGATAAACCCAAGAGCTGGTGTCGGGGGACATCGACTTGGGGGAGTTGTCGAAGGTCAGGCAGGGAGCGCAAGGGTCGGGCAGTGTGCTGGCTATGTGGATCCTCCAGTGCATGACCTGACGCGAGCGGCATAGCCGATAAAACAAGAAACCAACACGGGGCCGAGAGGCCGTACCGGGAGGTCAGGAAGCCGATGAGCACCATGCGTGCACCAGCCGTAACTCGCGAAACCACCATTCCGCTCCAGCCGGCGTCCTACGACATCTGGGACAAGAAGTACCGCCTGAAGGCGAAGTCCGGCGATCCGGTCGACGGCAGCGTCGACGAAACCTACCAGCGCGTGGCCCGTGCCCTGTCCGACGTGGAAATCACGGCGGAACTGCGTGAGCACTGGAACGAGCGCTTCCTGTGGGCGCTGCGCCGTGGGGCCATCCCCGCCGGCCGCATCACGTCCAACGCGGGCGCGCTCGAGCACAAGCCAGCCACCTCCACCATCAACTGCACGGTGTCGGGCACCATCCGTGACTCCATGGACGACATCCTGGAGAAGGTGCACGAGGCCGGTCTGACGCTGAAGGCCGGTTGCGGCATCGGCTACGAGTTCTCCACGCTGCGTCCGCGCGGCGCGTACGTGTCGGGTGCGGGTGCCTACACGTCCGGCCCGCTGTCCTTCATGGATATCTACGACAAGATGTGCTTCACCGTCTCGTCCGCCGGCGGTCGCCGCGGCGCGCAGATGGGCACGTTCGACGTCGCCCATCCGGACGTGAAGGAATTCATCCGCGCCAAGCGCGAAGACGGCCGCCTGCGCCAGTTCAACCTGTCCCTGCTCATCACCGACGGCTTCATGCAGGCGGTGGAGCACGACCAGGACTGGCCGATGGTGTTCCCGGTGCACGTCAAGGAACAGGACGAGATCGACCTCACCGACGCCAGCAAGGTCGTGTGGCGCGAGTGGCCGACCCACGAGAACTACGTGGAGCGCGAAGACGGCCTGGTGGCCTGCAAGATCTACGGCCACATCCGCGCGCGGCACCTGTGGGACATGATCATGGTGTCCACCTACGACTTCGCCGAGCCGGGTTTCATCCTGATCGACAAGGTCAACGAGATGAACAACAACTGGTGGTGCGAGCACATCCGCGCCACCAACCCCTGCGGCGAGCAGCCCCTGCCGCCGTACGGCTCGTGCTTGCTGGGTTCGATCAACCTCACCACCTTCGTGCGTGACCCGTTCGGCCCCAAGGCCCGCTTCGACTGGGACGAATACCGCGAAGTGGTCAAGGTGTTCACCCGCATGCTGGACAACGTGGTGGAGATCAACGGCCTGCCGCTCGAGCAGCAGCGCAACGAGATCATCTCCAAGCGTCGCCACGGCATGGGCTTCCTGGGCCTGGGCACCACGCTCACCATGCTCAAGATGCGCTACGGCACCGCCGAGTCCGTCTCCTTCACCGAGGACGTCTCCCGCGAGATGGCCGTGGCCGGTTGGGAAGTCGCCCTCGACCTCGCCAAGGAAAAGGGTCCGGCCCCGGTGCTCACGCGTGACTACACCGTCACCGGCGACATGCTGCGCAAGCGCCCGGAGATGGTCACCGACGGCTACAAGGTCGGCGACACCATCAAGGGCCGCGTGCTGCACGCCAAGTACAGCCGCTACATGCAGCGCGTGGCCGAGGTGGCCCCGAACCTGGTGGCCGAGCTCGCCGAAACCGGCGCCCGCTTCACCCACCACAGCTCCATCGCCCCGACCGGCACCATCTCGCTGTCCCTGGCCAACAACGCCAGCAACGGCATCGAGCCCAGCTTTGCCCATCACTACTCGCGCAACGTGATCCGTGAGGGCCGCAAGACCAAGGAAAAGGTGGAGGTCTACAGCTACGAGCTGCTGGCCTACCGCGCGCTGATCAACGCCGAAGCCCTGCCGTACTCCGACGACCCGAAGTCCAAGCTGCCCGAGTACTTCGTGGCCGCCGACGACATCACCCCGAAGGAGCACGTGGACATCCAGGCCGCCGCGCAGCGCTGGGTCGATTCGTCCATCTCCAAGACGGCGAACGTCCCCACCGACTATCCGTACGAAGACTTCAAAGACATCTA
The DNA here is from genome assembly GCF_004296575.1 of Dyella amyloliquefaciens. Taxonomy (GTDB): domain Bacteria; phylum Pseudomonadota; class Gammaproteobacteria; order Xanthomonadales; family Rhodanobacteraceae; genus Dyella; species Dyella amyloliquefaciens. The sequence goes on from NZ_SAYT01000001.1 coordinate 552,695, forward strand.
TTTTTACGCTTATAAGCAGGGTTTGAAGGGTTGCACCACCTTCCGTTTCAACCCCGCTGCATTCCAAGGCGTGCTGGTCAAGGAAGCCGATCTTGAGAGCACCCTCTACCGCTTCGAATTGGAGGACGGTAGTGTTGTCGAACTGAAAGGCAACGAAGAAGTGGAGTACGACGGCGAAATGCACACGGCCGCCAATTTGTTCGATGCCTTGAAGGAAGGGTATTACGGAAAGTTCTAATATCGTCGCCGGGACCTGGTGCTCAGGTTCCGGCACGCTTGTAAGAGTCGTTCCGGATGCCTAGAGGCAAGGCTCACTACAAGTTCCAAAATCCACGTCGGAGGGGATTACCCGCATGTCTATCGATACTGAAATGAACGAAGAAGCCGTACTGGTTGTTGACGCGCCGGTGGAAGTTGTCGCGGTCGAAGTGACCCCGGCAGCTGCCCCCAAGAAGGCCCGTGCCAAGAAGAAGTCGGCTCCGGCCAAGAAGGCAGCTCCGGCCAAGAAGGCGGCAAAGGCAGTCAAGAAGGCTTCGGCCAAGAAGACCGCCAAGAAGGCTGCCAAGAAGACCGTGAAGAAGGCTGCCGCCAAGAAGGCCGTCAAGAAGGCGGTGAAGAAGGCCGCCGTCAAGAAGGTCGCCAAGAAGGCCGCGAAGAAGGCGGTCAAGAAGGCTGCCGCCAAGCGCGTCGTGAAGAAGGCCGCCGCCAAGAAGGTCGCTCGCAAGGTCGCCAAGAAGGCCGTGCGCAAGGCGGTTGCCAAGAAGGTTGCTCGCAAGGTCAGCAGCAAGAAGACGGCCAAGAAGGCCGCAGTCAAGAAGGTGGTTAAGAAAGCCGCCGGTAAGAAGGCCGCCAAGGCGGTCAAGAGGTCCACTGCCAGCAAGAAGGCAGGCGTGAAGAAGGCCGTGCGCAAGCCGGCCAAGAAAGCCGCCCGCCGCAAGTAAGCTGTAACCGGTTCGGCCCGGCGTTCATTCGCCGGGCCGAATCGCTCCAGAGTTACCGACAGGACAGGGTGCGGACACCTCCCAGCCCGTCATTCCAGCGAACGCTGGAAGAGCTCCACAACAGCCGAAGGCTGGTCATCCAGCGCCTTTAAGCCCCTGGATCGAGTCCCCAAATCGGGACCATGACCATCCTGTAGGCGACCCAAAGCCGTCCGCGCGCGCCGCCACTACTCGAAAAGAAGCACACACCATGGCGATCAAGATCGAAAAGAAGATCAAGGGCTACAACGTCGTCAAGCCCGAGGACAAGGCCGCCGCGCCCGTCGCAACCCCTGCCGCCCCGGCTGCCAAAGAGGCGCCCAAGGCAGAAGTGATCCAGATGCACGAGAGCCTGGAGCGTCCCGAGACGCTCGTCGGCTCCACCTACAAGATCAAGTCGCCGCTGTTCGAGCACGCGTTGTACGTCACCGTCAACGACATCGTGCTCAACGCCGGCACCCAGTACGAACAGCGCCGCCCCTTCGAGATCTTCATCAACTCGAAGAACATGGACCACTTCCAGTGGATCGTGGCGCTCACCCGCATCATCTCCGCCGTGTTCCGCAAGGGCGGCGACGTCACCTTCCTGGTGGAAGAGATGAAGGCCGTGTTCGACCCGCGCGGCGGCTACTTCAAGGCCGGCGGCGTCTACATGCCCAGCATCGTCGCCGAGATCGGCGCGGTCATCGAGCAGCACATGAAGATGATCGGCCTGATCCACGACCCGGAGCTGGACGAGTCCACCCGCAAGCTCATCGCCGAAAAGCGCGCAGCCTACGAGGCAGCCGCCAACCCCAAGAAGTCCGCCCCGGCTGCCGAAGCCAGCACCGAATCGACCAGCGCCACCGGCTTCCCGCCCGGCGCCACCCTCTGCGCCAAGTGCAACACCCAGGCGCTGGTGCTGATGGACGGCTGCCAGACTTGCTTGAATTGTGGGTATAGCAAGTGCGGCTAAAGCTTGATTGATTAAGGCCGAAATTTAAGAAGGTGACTGCTCGCAGTCACCTTTTTTTTAGGGTTCAGTGGCACTGGGTGACCACTTCCAGTGGAGGTGGCGGAATGATTTTCAAAGGAGAGAAATGGTATGGCGCATGAAGTGACAATGGATATTTCTACCAAGTTCGTACTTCATAAAGACGTCAAGGTTGAGGTAAAAAAGAACGGGAGCAAGCTGGGGACAGTATTAATTAGTAAGGGGAACATTGAGTGGTTGCCAGCCGGTAATTCGGTGAACAAGAAACGCCTCTCGTGGACCAAATTTGCTGAGCTTATGAATGAACACGGCGGAGACGTCCGCGTTCGCTGAAGCCGGGCTAATCACTGGTGTGAGATCCACTGCGCGAGGGTTTTATTCCCGCGCGGATCAAGCCACAGAGTGGGCATCAGTGTCAGCCCGAGGAAATCGTTCTGTCGCAAGTGGAGCGAGCCTTGGTAAAGAAAAAGATCCCAAGCAATGAACCGATGCGCCCCTCGGATAGGGTCGCGCAAATGCTGTCAGCAATTACTCTGGACATGAGGTTGGAGTTTGCGTTGGAGGCCTTGGAGCTTGCGCAGGAGGCGCTACGCGAGGCGTTAGACCTGACTGCTGAGCTCGAGAGTGGTTTCATCCCTGATATCACTGACCTGGATGGCAAGATAATCTCAGCGTTAGCCTCGATAGACGAAGCTCTTGACGAGAAATTCTCTGTCGTCCGCAACGACAAGATAATGCGCCACATTGTTCGACAAGTAGAGGCAGCCAAGCGGCCAAGGAGAATAAAAAAGTAAGCGTAGGGCGGTCCTGCACCTCGACGGGACTTTGCCCGGATGCCATCTATGGCGATGCGTCTCTGAGGAACAGGGCGGATTCGCATCCAGGGAGGCAACAAAGTGAGCCTGCTCCTTCTCGTTGCGACAACGGGAACTCGTCGCGATCCTTCAGGGAAGGGCGTGGGTGTGCGCTGAAAGCGCGATTTATCGAATCAAAATCTATTTGGGTCAACGGAATCTAACCATCTGCAACAGGGAGACGCAAAATGGCTACAACGAAGAAGCCTGCAAAGAAGGCAGCAGATGCTCACAAGGAAAAGGGTGCGCCTCGCAACAAGAAGAACCTCATCCCCATCGGGGATAAGGACATCCCGGTCTATGCAACCCCGCGAGTTTCCAAAGCCTTGGATGAACTAACCGAGGACATGACGTTGTACCACGGCGTGCGATTCATTCAAGTTATCGAAGCCGTATATAAGCAAGGGCAGAAGGACGGGGCGCGCAATGCATTTGGCGAGCTTGAGAAAAAGATCAAGGAGGCTCAAAAGGCCATCCCGCACCGCAATCCAGGGCAGCCAAAAAAACAAAAATAGGCCGCCGGCGCTCATAGATCAGATGGCGGGGTCAGGTTTCTTCTGAGATTGCTAGAAGCGAATCTAGCCCTGCTTGTCTGTCGCTTGTCGCCCAGCGATCAAAAACAGAGGTCAGAGTGCACTTTTCAGAAAGTCGACTCTGACTCCTGTTTTGCCTTTCCTAGGAAACGTACTCTGAGCCCTTTTTCGTTCGCCAAGTAGAGACTACCAAGGGACCAAGCCGAGAGAAGAGGTAAGTGTTGCGAGGTTCCGCACTCGACGGAGCTTTTCCCGCTCGGCCATATGGTTGCGAATGGCGTCATGAGAAACGAGGCCAAGGTCATCTCTTAGGATGCGAGAGGTGAGCCTAGCCCGGTTTGGTTGTGCGTCGCTTCGTAGGTGCCAATCAAGAGATCTATGATTAGAGCGCCCTATGCCTTCCTAAAGACCAAAATGTGCTCGACCTTTGTGCCTCGGCAATCGCGTCGGGAGCGACGAATGTCAGGAATGTCATCGCGAATCGCATCGATCAGCTTGAGGCCATGATTCATTGCTTCCTCGAGAAAGGCCGAAGAAGGATGGCTCTGAATTCTCTTGCGGGTGACTGTCTCTCCCACTACGAGTACCAGCTTTCCACCTCGCTTTAGCGATTTTGAGGACTTTTGCATGAACCTCGTTACCATGTCCGTCAAACCCATGCGCTTGTCGGTCGGCTCGGGAGCATAGTTTGTAGTTCCTCTGTCGATGAACCACATTCGGAGCCGATTGTCCCTCCTGTAGTCGAGCGCATTCATATAGGGCGGGCTAGTGATCACAGCGTCAACACGCGTTGGGAGCTCCACCGTTGCTACGGGGGCACCGTAGACCATCGAACTTCCTTGTACCGAGCGGCCTCCAACTTGCTTCAGTGCGCGCTTAATCTTTGCCTGAATTCTCGGCTCGAGGTCTCGCTTCTCGTACATCGAAGGAAACGCGTTGCGGGGAAACTTGTTACTTCGCAAATAGGGCACAAGGTGGCTGCTGGGATAAGAAAGGAATCCAGGGCGTTGATGGTGCAAGATCCCGAGAAAGCAACTCAAGAAGAAATGCTGCTGCTGCTCTAGACATTCGTCAGCAAATGCTAAAGCCTCCTGTAGTGTCTCGGGATGAAAAAAGACGCGCACCCAGTCGGGCACCGACTCCAAGTCTACGCGCGCGCGCGCTCGAGACGACTTCAGGAGTCGAGCTAGCTCAACTTCGGCAATCTCCAGAGAGGCCGGCGGATAAAGTTTGCCGGACGTCAGGATTTGCGCGTAGATGTTGTCGTCGGAGGCAAAGACCCGACGTCCGAGTAACGCGGCTTCTAGCGGGATAGTGCCGGAACCGCAAAAAGGATCCGCCACAAGATCTCCCGGTTTTGAGAAGCTTTCAACCAGGTCACGAGCAATGCGTGGCTTCAGTTTCCCGATATACGGTGAAATCTGGTGCAACGATGAGAGGCCCATGGAGGCCTTTTCACCCCATTCGATTGGGGCCGCTCTGAAGTCCGGTGGTGAAGTCAGTGAGGAATTCACTAGAGCATTACCAATTCATCGTTGTGAGAAGCCCCGATCGGGATTCGTTGACCAGATTCTTAAGTTGAGCAATTCCCTCACTCAATTCGCGATGATTGTCTTGAGGATTGTAGCTTATGGTCCTCAGATTCATGCTCGACTCGATCACCTTGACGATAGGCGCAGGCGTGGCCCCGGCTGGCGAAACGACGTAGTGCGGTCTCGTCCCCGGATATCTTCGGGCGTAATCTTCAAGCAGCAGTCGGACGTCCGGGTCTGTCATTGAAGCGCCAAGGAACACGAAGGTGTGGGTCATAAACAGCGCGTCGAGAATGCGGTAGAAGTCAGCATGTTTGCTCCGCATGCGCGCGTAGTCTGTTCGAGTCAAGATTGCTTCGCGCGGTGAGTCAATCGATCCGTGAACTTTGAGGATGCAGCGATTCTGCCGACGAATGATATCCGCGAGATCTTCGCTGAGGTAAGTCTTTACGAGTATGTCGCCATGCAAAATCGAGTTCGCGGCATTCTCGTAAATCTTGTCGAAATTTGTAGTGAGTACAATGCGTGAATCGATTTCCACCAAATCGGTGTGTACGGGCGATGGCCTAAATCGCTTTTCGGAGAACGCAGCTAGTAGCCGGCTTTCGAATGCAGCGACACGGAGCGCGTCTCTTGCAACTTCACATGCTGTAAGTAAATCGCCGTTCGCGATGCACTGGTCGACAGCAGCACGTTCTTCACCGTCAATATCATTGGCGAGGCCTTGCAGGAACTCGAGCCAATCTGCGGGCCGCACCCCTTGGTCATTCGTCGAGTTCTTCGATACCCCCGCGCCAAGAAAGAGCACGCAGCGTCGCCGCGCGATGTCGGTGACAACCTCCTCTGGCCAGTCGATCATGCCTTAGCCTCTGAGACACGACGCAAATTGTGAAGAAGGGACGTGGCCAGGTTGGCGATGAATGACTTGTACTCTGACTGCTGGCTGTACTGACCGCCTGACAATCCATCGCGTCCTGTGAGCAGATCAATCGGGGCATGCGCTGTTTGCGCCAGAGGTACAAGACTGAACATGTGAGGGACATCGCTTAGGCGAAGTTCGTCAGTCGACAGTCCGGGAGCGACAAGTTCGACGAGTCGTCGCTCGATGCGAGCAGGAATCTCGTTAAGGATCTCCTCGAAGGCCCCGGTTGCGCGACGTTCTTGCCGGATTGTCTTCGTAATGTACTGTTGAACGGTATATCCGATGAACTTGCTCATCTCGGTGTTCGGTCGAATTGCATACTTTGCGATTTCACCTGGATGCCTTCTTTCGCAGAGGGAGAGTCCCTGCTCGTATACCTGCCTCCAGTCATTGAGCCAATCGGCGATATTGTCGATCCCGATCAAGCTAAAAATGTCACAGCCCATTGGTGCCAGGAAATAATCGGCACCTATCAGAACTGCACGATTTAGGGCGCCGAGACTGGGTCCGATATCGAATACGACAAGATCGTAGTCGCCACTCAGGCTTGCGAGAAACTGGGTGTTCCAGTTCGTTACTCGAGCTCCGCCGATATCGCCGGCGATGAAGTTGCTCCAGTTCTGGCTCAACTTATCCTCTGTCAACGCTACCTTAGGATGTCCCGGGAGTAGGTCGACATTGAAGCGATTGGTAGAGGCAGCGATGACATTGAATGACGTCTTCAGTGTCGCTTCGCCCGAATTGAGCGGTGCGAGAACATCTTTCAGAGTGTCGACGGTCGGTTTCGAGCTGTCAGAGGTCGCCCCATCGTCGCCATACAATTTATCAGCCTCAGAGGGCTGAAGAATCAGCTGCGACGCGTTGCATTGGGGGTCAGCGTCGACGACGAGAACCTTGAGGCCCTCGTGGCGTGCTAGGTAAGACGCCACATTGCAAGCAAGGGTAGTTTTCCCAACGCCCCCTTTGTTATTAAAGAAACACAAGCTCCATGTGCTCATGCAAGCAATTTCCCCTAGGTGGCCAAGCCGGCGCTGGTGCCATTTTAACCTGCCAACAACCACTGTGAGGGTGCCTGCTGTATCCCGGTGAATGGGTTGGTGGCCGCCCTTTCTCAGGGGCTTGGGCGACGCCGGGGTACACTGGGGTTATCTAAGGGGCGAAGGGCACTGACATTCTGCCGGCCCCGGGGACGGCGCGCGCGCCCTCTGTTTGACGGACACCCATCTCGCCCAAGCCCGACAGACGATGCCCGCCCTGCTTGTTAGGGTCGGGCAGTCATTCGCGCTGTTTTGCTGTAGGGCCTCGCGAGTGACCATGACCACCAAGTCATGAGGCGCGAGCCGTGAGTGCTACCAACACCCACGACCCGCTAACCATCACCAGCTTCTTCGGAGTTGATCATGGCTATCCACGATCATACGGTACGCATTCGCCCGCACGTTCCCCCTGGCGGCACCCTCACTCCTCAATCTGGCGACTCGTCACGCACATGCGTGAGGTGGCCCGAAGCCCTGCGTCATAGCACTCGCGGTGACATCGCACTGGCAGTGCTTGCTCTCACGCGGTTGCTCCATGACAGCGAGCAGTGCCGCAACGCGCAGGCGCGGGGATTCCCCGGCAGACAACTGGAATGGCCGCTTCCCGCGGTCGTCATGGCCAATCTGGGCGCGGCCATCCAATGCCTCCAGCAGTACGCCAACCTGCTCGGTCACGAGCCCCGAGTGAACACACCACGCATCCGATGATCGCCTCTGCGGCGCATCGGCCGGCACGGCGATGCGCCGCACTCGGGCAATCACCGACAAAGCCATCAGGCATTCACCGACACGGAGCGCTGTAAGCGCCTATCCGCTGTGCGGCCGTGTCCGACAGGGAGGACAACCCATGGATCTGATCCAACTGACCGCACATGTGGACGTGGACCCCTCGCAACCGCTGCGAACCCCCGGAGACATCTTGCTGCACGCCTACCTGATCCCCAACGCACTCAACCCCGCCCAACTCGCCCGCCGCACCGGCATATCCGCGCGCCACATCAAAGCCTTCATCGACGGCACCCACCCCATCACCCCCAAGATCGCCATCCGCCTTTCCCTCGCCCTCGATACCACCGCCTTCTACTGGCTGGCACTGCAGGCTCGATACGATCTGGAAAAGGGAAAGCCCGTAGTCCGCGCCTATCGTCCTCTTGTTGATTAGGCCGCTTTGGGTAAGGTCCGCTTTCGAACCAAAGTGGACGTCTTAGAGTGCGTCCACCTCGGCAACGGCCACCGAGGGCTAGGCCGTCGGCACAGTGCCGCCATCGATGGTGTATTCCGTCCCGGAAATTGAACCAGCGCGGGGAGAAACGAGGAAGGCAATCAGGTCTGCGACCTCCTGCGGGCGAGCGGGGCGGCCGAGTGGTATGCCTCCCAGGCCTCTCATGATGATCTCCTTGCCTCCTTCATAATCCGTGCCTGCCTCATCGGCCAGGCGCTGGGCGAATTCCACAGCCGCCTCTGTTTCGACCCAGCCAGGTGAAACGCGCACAACGCGAACGCCCTTGGGCGTGACCTCTTTTGAAAGGCTCTTGCTGTAAGTCGAAAGCGCAGCCTTCGCCGCGGCGTAGGCCGTGGTCGACTCAGGGAGCGGCAACCTATGTTGAATGGACGTAACGTGGACGATGACGCCTGAACCTTGCGCCAGCATCTGCGGAAGCAGCGCGCGGTCCAGCCGAACAGCAGACATGAGATTGAGGTTGATCTCGTCAGCCCAGACGTCATCGCTCAGCGCGGCGAAGCCACCGGGTGGTGCGCTCGAACCGCCCACAACATTGACGACAATGTCTATGCCACCAAGCTGAGCTTGAGCCGCCGCGGCGAACTGCTTGCAACCCTCCGCGGACATGAGGTCTGCAGCTACATACGACACACCATCAACGGGTGATGCCGGAATCGACCGCGCTGATGTGATGACGCGCGCGCCTGCCGAGAGTAGTGTTGCGACAACCGCAGCGCCAACGCCCTTTGTTCCGCCGCTCACCAGAACGCGCTTGCCTTCCAATTGCAGACTAAAGCTCATACGGTGATCTCGAGCCCGGCAACCTTATCGCCTTGCAGCGCAAAGATATATCGAAGGTCGACAGGGCTTCCTGGGAAGGTGCCAACAAGGTGGCTGGTGACGACAATTTTGTCCCCGTCTTCAGCAATGGCGAAGGGCGTGCTGGTGTACTGGTACTTTGTGGATGACTCCTCCTTCCATCGCTTGATGGCAGCTCGCCCCTTGTAGGTATGGCCTTCATCCACAACGATGGAGTCCTCGGTGAAGCATTGGCTGACGACTTCTGCGTCTTTGAAGCGGTCCGCCGCAAAGTAGTCGCCGATGGGCTTGGGTAGATCTTTCATCTTCTGAATCCTCCAGTGATGTTGGGCATGCTCTGGATGCCCAAACGTTCGGTCAGGAATCAGGGTGGGGTTGACGTAACCGGCTGACAAGAACGCACTGAAAAGTAAGCAACTTACCTGGAGGTAAGGCACATGCCTGGCAAGAGAACGCGTTCGTACACCCAAGAAGAAGCGGCAGCCGGCGTCGAACAAGCGTTAAAGCTGCTCGAAGGGCGATGGAAGCTCGTCATCTTGTTCCACTTGTTTGGTCAGCGCGTCATGCGGTTTTCTGACCTTGAGCGCGCAATTCCCTCCGTTTCACAGAAGATGCTTATCCAGCAACTTCGGCAGATGGAAAGGGATGGCATCATCCGACGCGTCGTCCACCCTCAGGTGCCGCCCAAAGTGGAATATGGGCTGACCCAATGGGGCGAATCGCTGTGCCCTGCGCTCGATTCCCTGCTCACTTGGCTGGAAGCACGTCCCGCGCTAGATGAGAAAGAAGAAGGTTCCCCCGTGATCGAGCCTGACAACAATTAAAGATGGTTAGGACGTTGTGGCCGAAAGTATCGGCTCTCGACCCAAAGCCGACAGTTTAGAAGCCAGGCTTTAGTTCAGTGATTGACAGAATTTGGCTCGTCGCTTGCGCGCGCCACATGAGTTTTCCATCACGCTGGCGCTCAAGCAGCTGCCATTGTCCCTAGGAGGCCAGACCATGGAGTACCACGCTCACTGCCATTGCAAGCGCGTGCACTTTTCGTTCCGCAGTCACGAAATCACGTCCGGCAAACGCTGCAACTGCTCGCTGTGCGTCCGCAGGGGCGCGGTGCTGTCGTCAGACTACATTCCGGACGCCGACTTCACGCCGCACGCCGATGAGAGCGACCTGAGCGTATACCTCTGGAACGACAAGGTTATGCGCCACTATTTCTGCAAGATCTGCGGCATCTCTACCTACGGTGCCGTAGCTGGCGAAGACGGCAAGGATCGTTACCGAGTCAACCTCGGTTGCGTGGAGGGCCTCGACGCGCTGGCGCTCGACATCACGATCGTCAACGGCAAGGCGCTACCGCTCGCCGATGAGCTTTGAGTCATCTGACGCCGACAACGCCAGGCCGAAAACGGGGTCAGGTTGAAAGCGAGGCCAGGTTCACTTCTCTCGAGTCCACAAGTGAATCTGGCCCCGTTTCCTTAACCCCCGTTTCCTTAAGGAGAAAAGAACGATGACTCGCTTGTTTTGGAAGGGGCAACAGGCAGTTGCCTTTGTCGCAGCCGCCGGCGGGGTGCTTTTTTGGCTGGGCTACGGGCTAAGCAAAGGTATTCAATTTGCACTGGTAGCCTGGCTGATCCTGCAGATTCCAATGCTCTTTGAGTATTGGAAGAACCGGCGTTAACCGAGATCGCAACTCAGCTCTTCAGTGAAAAAGTGAGGCCGGAGTACTCTCCCCAAGAAACGCACTCTGACCCCATTTTCCGCCATTTCTCGGTAGCACCGTACAATGAGTCACCGACATTCCACTATCGGAGATAACTCTGTCACTGCGTGCTACGTGCCTATGTGGGAAAATTTCCGTGGACCTGCACGGCAGCCCGGCCGCGCGCGCGAACTGCCACTGTTCGTCATGCAGGGACTTTTACGGGGCGCCCGTGTTTTCTGCGACAGCCTGGGAGCCCGATGCAGTCTGCAATAGCGAAGGTTTAGGGCAGACTTTCAAACATCCAGAAAAGCAACTGACGAAAACGTTCTGCGACGTTTGCGGCGAAGTTGTGTTCGGTACCAATCGGCTGGGAATGCGTGTGGTTCCGAATGCTTTGCTCGCCCGCGCTACGGATGGGAAGCTCGAAGCGAACTTGTCCCCAACGATGCACCTGTTCTACAGGCAGCGTGTCGTTGATGCCTCGGATGATTTGCCAAAGTACCTCGACGGCTGGGATGGCCCCACGTACGCGTCGTAGGGAAAAAAGGGGTTAGAGTGCTTTTTCACAGAAGCATGCGCTCCGCCCCCTTTTCACCGCTAGACGCTAAAGCGGGCTAAGTCGGTCTAACTACCCCCGGCCCCATGGCTACCCGTGCGCCTACCCGCTCCCGTCGCTCTGCTGTTGGCTGTTCGCCACGGTGTTCATGCTGTCTGAGCCAGCTGTCTGTGCCTACGCAAATAAATGACCTGCGCCGTGACACCGGCGATGAGGAGTACCAGCAGCGCTCCCATGGCTCCAAGAAGAATCGGTGACTTCGGGTCCGTCACTAGCGGGTGACCGTCCGGGACACGGCGTAGGGTTTCGGAAACAGCGGGCAACATGAGCAGGAATGAGGTCAGCGTCAGGCTGATGGTCTCGATATATCGCTTCACGCTTTGCCGCCAGGGCAGCCGTCCGACGCCATAGCCCACCAGCAGTAGCACGAGTGTTGCGCCCGCAATGACGTAACTGACCGGCTGGTGTGTGATGAGCGCGATGGTGGCTGCGCCGATCAGCATCGAAACAAGATAGACGGTGCCTGCGGTCGAGCGAGGCACGATTCGACCGGAGCGGCCGAACATATAGACGGCGGCCGGAATGGCCGGGAGGCTGCCGAGGGTGTGTATCCATCCGGGCGGCGAGATTCCAAACATGGGCTTCTCCTCAAAGCGTTGGGGTGAGGGTGAACAGGTTCCGGTGCGATTGGCCCAGGATTCTTTGACGCTCTTACCTGTTCGCTGCTCGCGCCATGTCGGTTACCTCACTGTGTAGCTGTAGCTAACCAGGGCCGACTAACGGAGTCAGGTTCACTTCACTTTAGTTTGGAAGTGAACCTGACCTCATTGGTTTGCTGGGAGGGCGAGAGGTGACCAAGAACCCTTCTTTCGGACGTAAGCGACCTGCGCCCTTGTGGCGCGGCAGCGAATGCGGAGCCAAGACAAGGTCTAACCCGCGCACAAAGGGTAGAATCGCCGCCCCCAAGGAGACCCCACCATGCGCACGGAACGAATCGCCTACCTAATCGCGCCACTTCTGATGGCCAGCACGCTGGCCCACGCAGATCCGAAGTGGATGAAGGAATCATCAGAAATCCAGAGCCTTCTCAAGTCCGTGTCTACGGTCGATGGCGATCTGGGAGTGCGTTTCGCGCACGTTGGCCTTCGCATCAATGCCGTTCGTCTGGAGGAGATTAGCCCGGAGGACATCAAAGAAGACCCGACGCTGAAGCCGGGCGATGTCGAGATCAGCATCCTGACTGAAGGCACGCCGCGCTCGGGCGACTGTAAGGTCCTCGGCTCGCCGACTTTCATCCGGCGCAAGGGTCAGTTCCTGCCGCAGGATCGCACTGGGATGTGGCTACTCACCGGCATCTGCGCCGTGCCGCATTGATGGCCAAGTAGCCACCGCTCGAGCACCGCGCTCATGCGATAACGGGGTCAGGTTCACTTCTGAGATGGCGAGAAGTGAGCCTGGCCCCGTTGTCGTTGAAAGGTGCGTAGATTTCCATCGAGCTGGAGCGCTGCAATGTACCGAGGCTGGAAGTTGAAAACTTCTTTGACCACTTCTCGTCTCAGGTTCTCCCCGAGGACGTCTGCCGCGAAGGTGTGGAGAGCAGTCCCAATACCTCTGGAATCAGTTTCAGAGCAGCCCTCCAAGAGATTCTCTTGTAGCCTCGCAGTGCCTAAGGATGGTATTCACAGCGTTCCATGGAGACCCGGCCTATGAGTGAAAATCTCCGGTCCGATATAGTCTTGAGCGTCAATCGGGCGCTGCTCGGAGAGGTATTCTCAGAACTTGTTGCAGTTTCTTGTAAGGTCGAGAACGAACGGAGGTTTGAGTTGACTTTCTTTGTTGATTCAGAGGTCTCTGACGCTCTGTCGGAAGACATTTCTTGCATCGAAACAGAGATTATCGCTGACTTTCCGGTCGGCTTTGAGATATCGCACAAGGTCGTACGCGCCAAGCGAGCTAGTCTTCTGACACCCGATGCTTTCTGGATATTCCTAAGTAAGGCTTAGTGTGTAGAAGAGAAGTGAGGTCAGAGCGCTTTCCTTGAAAGTCGATTCAAGCCAGGCTTCCGTCGCACATAGCCAAGCGCATGACATCCCGCCAACCGCGGTCAGCTGGAGTGGAAGTTGGCTGTGTTCCATGGCCAGGTGGATAATGGGGTCGGGTTCACTTTTAGGATGTGAGAAGTGAACCGGTCCCCTTGCTCAAGAAGAGATTCGGGATGCCCAGGATCCTGGATATGTCAGCCCTGACCACCAGCGAAATTGCCAGGTGTCGTCAACAAATGTGCGCGGCCATTGAGGGTTTCCATGAAGCGGATGCTAACTCTTACCCTGTTGGGATATTTATCGTTATGCCACACAGGGGCGGCTCAGCACCTGCCTTTTCACCCAAGCTATTGCGGGTCAGCCATATGCTTCGCAATAGCGGACTACTTTGATGGGTCCAACCGGGTTAGGCCAACCATATCCACAACGCAAAATTTGGGTTCAGACAAGTCCACCTACCACATTGAGTACGGCAACGTCGGCTCCATAGACATAGCCGCAGACACGCACATCGACTGCAAGAATCTTCATCCCAGCGACATCAAAACGCTTGTACGGAGTGGAGCAAACAGTGCGAGAGGGAGTTTGAGAGGGAAGCTCGGCAACGGAAATTGTTATGCACTCGATGTTGTGTACAGCACCAACCGCCCCGACGCTCTCAAAGACTTTACGGACAGCACCATCGGACGCATGTGGCTGTACGACACAAGGAGACAACAAGTCTTCCCGCAAGGCCCGATCCCTATAACCGATGAACTAATTTATCCCACCCTTGCGCACTGAGATAACGGGGCCCCCATCCCATCACCCCCAGGATCGCCATCCGCCTTTCCCTCGCCCTCGACACCACGGCCTTCTACTGGCTGGCACTGCAGGCCCGGCACGACCTGGAAAGAGCAAAGCCCGTAGTCCGCGCCTATCGTCCTCTCGTTGACTAGCTGGCTTTGGGTAACAGGAATCCGCGAGGGTGGGAAAGTAAGGGTGCGTTCGCATCCCCCATTGGCGGTACTTGTGGCTCCATAGGTGTCGTGACAGGATTCCCTTCGCCAATAGCTAGGACGCGGGATCGGTTTGGGGTGCTCTGCGGTTGCGCGTAGGCCTCCACGCACTGTCCCAATCGTCGCTTGGGCTGCTCGTTGTCTTGGGGGAGACAACGCTTCGGGGATTCCAATCAAATAAGCCGTTCTGGGCTCGCCCAATCGCGTTCGGTAAGCCGGGCGCGGGTAGTTCGTTCGTGCAAATGGTTTGCACGAAACGTCATGTGTCTTCAGGGGGAAGGCCGCGATGTTCATAGTGTGGGGCAAGCGCGTCATGCGCAAAAAGCAGGGGTACGTCGCGGACTTCTGTCCGATGTGCCGCGAGCTGCAAACTTTCCTGCTCAGAGAGGTGCGTAGCTACTCGCACATCTACTACATCCCAACGAGTGCCAACACCTTGGTTGGCTACGAGCGGGTCTGCCAGGGGTGCAAGCTCGCGCTGCACGGTGCACCCAGACAATATGTCGCTGCGTCCAAACGGCCTGGGCATGTGAGGGAAATCGTCGGCCGCAGTTTCCCTGCCTTCCACGAGGTGTACGGCGAGCGGTTGAAGGTCGAGGAGTCACTGAGGATCTCTCCGGACGGTCTTTCCCCGGAGGTGCGTCGGGCGCTGATACAGCAACCGTTTCTCGTGCTGTCGCCGCTGGTCGAGGCTCAATATGGCAGGACGTCGGTCGACTGGGTCATAGGCGCCTCGCTCGCTGGAGGCGTCGCGGTGGTGGCGCTCGCGGCGCAGCTCACCGAGTGGCTGCCCGACAACTATCACACGGCTTGCTTCGCCGTTGGCGGAGCGTTGGGCCTGGGCCTGATCATCTGGGCATTTGCCACGGCGGTTCAACGCTTTGTCAAACGCAAGATTGTTCCCAGGGCTGCCAGGACGCTGAAGCCGCTCAGGCCGACAGAGACCGAAATCGCGGCCGCGCTGGCCGACTTGAAGCGGATGGGCCACAAAATCGGCGGGATTCTGAAACCGAAGCACGTGGTCACCGCAATCCAGGACGGGTGAGCGCCGACGTCGTCAAACACAGCTGACGGTCGCGATCCCCGGCTTAGCCCGCAGGATCGCCAGGTCAGCTTTCAACACGACGCGACGTGGCGCATCGAGGGAGCAGCAGGTCGAGTGGCTCGCTGTGGCCGCTGAGTTCTCGCTGGTCGGCGGTGCACTTCCTTGACGGCGCTTGGTTCACTGATTTTCAAGGGGAATGTTTTGATTGTCGGTATCGATCTAGGGACGACCAACAGTCTTGTTGCTGTATGGAAGGATGGCGGACCCATTCTTGTACCCAATGCACTGGGGGCCATGCTGACCCCTTCGTGCGTTGGCTTTTCCGATGGCGGTGAACTCCTGGTTGGCCAGGCAGCCAAGGACCGTCTGCAGACACATCCGCGTCTGACGGCAGCAAATTTCAAGCGTTACATGGGATCTGCGCGAGAAGTCCCCCTTGGAAAGCGCAGTTTTCGTCCGGAAGAGCTTTCATCTTTTGTGTTGCGCGCTCTGAAGGACGATGCGGAAGCCTTTCTCGGCGAACCCGTCGATGAGGCCATCATCAGCGTGCCGGCGTACTTTAGCGACGCGCAGCGAAAAGCCACGCGCGCAGCAGGTCAGTTGGCGGGTCTTCGCGTGGGGCGGTTGGTCAACGAGCCCACGGCCGCGGCACTCGCCTATGGTGTGCGGGATGCGGGAAGCGAACGCAAATTCCTCGTGTTCGATCTTGGCGGTGGGACGTTCGATGTCTCCATCCTGGAAATCTTCGAAGGCGTGATGGAGGTGCGTGCCAGCGCTGGCGACAACTTCCTCGGTGGAGAAGACTTCCTGGATGTGCTCGTCGAGGATGTCCTTGCTTCCGCGGGAAGCAAGGCGAAGCTGACCCTGTCCGACTTGTCGCCCAACGAGCAGCAACGGCTGAGGGAGGCCGCGGAACGCCTGAAGTGCGCCTTGTCGGTAGCCTCTGAGGCCGACCTGTCAGTTCGGTTGCGCGACAAGGACATAGCTTATCGTGTCCATGAAGATCGATTCATGGAACTCTGCGAGCCGCTTTTGCAGCGACTGCGGCTTCCTGTGGAGCGGGCTCTTCGCGATGCAAGAATCCGTGCCGCGGATCTCTACGAAATTGTTCTGGCGGGCGGATCCACGCGCATGCCGATCGTGCGCAAACTGGTCACGCGCATGTTTGGCCGCTTCCCGGCGACGACCGTGAATCCGGACGAAGTCGTCGCGCTTGGCGTGGGTGTCCAGGCTGGCCTCGCCATGAACGACTCGGCGCTGGACGAAGTGGTCATGACCGATGTCTGTCCCTACACGCTTGGCATCAATACATCGCAGCAAGTCGGCAGCAACGGAAATGGTTTCGTCGATGGCTTCTATCTTCCCATCATCGAACGAAACACTGTCGTTCCTGCCAGTCGAAGTCGGGACATCTTTACAGTCCGCGACGGGCAATCAAGGGTCGCCATCGATATCTATCAAGGCGAAGCAAGACTTGTGAAGGACAACATCCCCCTCGGCAAATTCATCGTTGAGGTGCCACCCAATTTGCCGGCAGGGGGGGCTGGGGCGAATGTTCGGTTCACCTATGACGTGAACGGGTTGCTTGAGGTCGAAGCCACGGTTCATAAGACCGGCGCCAAAGAAAGCATCGTCATCCAGGAACACTCGGGTGTGTTGTCCTCCGAGGAAATCCGTTCGCGCCTTCAGGCGCTGGCCAGTATCAAGCTGCATCCGCGGGAAGAGGCGCGCAATGCGGCCATCATGGCACGTGCCAATCGCCTCTTTGAAGAAGCGCTGGGACCTGCACGCATGACCATCTCGAGGGCACTGGCTCAGTTCGAGGCGATTCTGGAGAGGCAGGAGCCACATGAGGTCGCGTCCGCTCGCGAACAGTTTCAGGTGTGGTTGGATCAGTTCGAAAGCAATCCTTTGATTGACGCCTGACTACAGTGATTCACCGGGGACGCGCATGCAGTGGGTATTCGAAACACTTGGCATCGACAAGAGTGCCGACGTAAGCACTGTTCGCAAGGCTTACGCTAAAGCTCTGAAGCAGTGCGACCAGGTCGCCGAAGCAGAACGTTTCCAACGCATCCGCCAGGCCTATGAGTGGGCGCTCCAGTGGGCCAGGCAACAGGAGATGGAAGCAACTGTCGCTTTGGAGACGTCCTCGCAAGAGCCGTCTATCGACCTTTTCGATGGGACGGATGGCCAGTTGCCGGTCAGGACGCCCGCCAAAGCTGTGCGGTTGGATGAGAACGAAGACTTGTCCCGGCAAGTGTTTGACGAGTTCGTCGCCGCCATCACGCTTGGTGCGGCCGAGGTCGGCCCGATCCTGACGAAGTATGCCCAGGACGTTCGGCTTACCGCGCTCGATGCAAAGGCCCTGTTTGAGCAAGCGGTTCTTGTTCGTGCGTTTACCCAGCCGGGCAATATCCAGCTTCTGGACGCGGCCTGTGATCTATTCGCGTGGGACACGTCTAGCAGGCATTTGGCTGCGGTGCGCCCCGATCTGGTTCATCGAATGCTGCGTCAGCAGACTCTGCGGCGCCTTCTCATGGGAAATGGCGGCTCCGATGGCAGGGAGCTCGGAGAAATGGTCAGCGTCTTTGCGCAATGCCAAAGGGACTCCAAGGAGAAGGTGGAGCCATGGCAGATTGTGAACGCGAACCAGGTGCTTGACCGCTACTCGGCGTTCAAATTCGAGCTTGGCGAACGCTATGGGGCTGAAGCGCTGACCTGGTGGCATGACAAGCTGCGATCGAATGCAAATTTGTGGGCTGCGTACGATGAGAAGAGAGCGCAGGCTGCTGTCCTCCCTCCGCCGAGCCGGCCAGTGCGTCGGACCGGCGGTTCGTCGGCGGGATGGCTTTTGATCTTACCGGTCATCGTCTTGATGAATGTGCTCAACGGCGCTCTCTCGCCGTCCCATCAGGAGCGGACAAGTTATCAACCTTCGTCGACGCCGCTGGTAGCAAACCCGGTTCCTGCCGATCCTCATAAGCAGGAGATGGATTTCCTGCATGAATTGGCGGACAAAGGGGACCCGGAAGCGGAAAACAAGCTGGGCGAGATCATCAAGGTCAGCGCGACTGGCGATGTGGACTATCGCAGCGCCGTCGGTTTGTTCCGAAAAGCATCTGACAGTGGGTTGGCTCCAGCGCAGTTCAACCTCGGGGCCATGTATGAGGAAGGCCACGGGGTAACGCGCGACCTTTCCAGGGCTGCCGAGCTGTACAAGAAGGCTGGGGAAAAGGGCTACGCGGAGGCGCAGTTTCGCCTCGGTGTGATGTATAGGGAGGGGCGCGGCGTGAAGGCGAACGCCGCGGCCGCGCATGCCTGGTGGGAGAAAGCGGCCAAGCAAGGATATCTTGCTGCCCAGTTCAACCTGGGCCTTTCCTTCGCCAAGGGCGAGGGTGTGAAGCAGGACTACACGGAGGCAGCACGCTGGTGGCGCATGGCTGCGATGCGAGGAAATGCAAACGCACAAGGCGGTCTGGGTTGGCTCTATCAGCAAGGCCTTGGTGTGCCGCGGGATGACAAGGCTGCCGCCCAGTGGTTTCGCAATGCAGCTTCGGCGGGGGACGTCGCTGCGCAGATCAGCCTCGCATCGATGTACGAGCGGGGTGTGGGAGTCAGCAAGAATCCAGTGATTGCGTACGCCCTGCTGACAGTCGCGGCTTCCCGCGGCGACTCTCCGAATCATGATGCGTCCACGGCGATCAAGCGTCTTGACGGCGTACTCAGCAAGGATCAGACGAGGAGCGCGGTCGATCTTGCAGGGAAACTTCGGTCGCGCAACACCTTCCTTGCCAGGCTGGATGCGGCTGTCCAGTCGCAGAAGAGCGACGGGGTGCACTCGGCAATCTAGCTTGCGATAACGGGGCTAGGTTCACTTCTTCGCTCTTCCAGAAGTGGACGTGACCCTGTCTTTGTAGATCGAAAACGTAGAACGTTCTTGGGGGAACGGAATGAAACGCTTTGTTTTAGGTGTTGCTGCTCTGATGTTCGCTCATGGCGCTTGGGCAGAAGGCCCAAGTGCAAATGATTGGAAGCGGTCTACGCTGTTCGTGACAGGTGTTGCCGACATTGATGCACAGGGCAATGTTCAGCAGATCGAACTCTTGCCCAACGAGGACAAGGACAGCAAGGCGCTCTCAGAAGAGCTCGCGCCGCTTGCCAAGTCCACTATGTCCCATTGGGGATTCGAACCTGCAACCGAAGATGGCAAACCGGTGGCAGGTCGCACCTTCCTGCATGGCGTTTTCGAATTCCAGGAGGAGGGAAGCAGTTACAAGGCTCGCCTTGCCTTCATTGGTAATGGTCCGGAGATCTACAAGCCGGTAGCGCCGAAATATCCGAAAAATATGATGTCTGATTATGTCCAGGCCACCTTGAACATGATCGTGCGGGTACAGCCGGATGGGAGCATTACAGACATTCACCTTGAGTCAGCACAGAGCACGGGCAAGCGACGGGTTGCGGGGTTCGTTCAAGCCGCCATGGTGGCTATGAAATCTTGGCGTGCTGAGCCGGAGACGGTCGATGGGCATCCCACGAGCACGTGGGTCCGTGTCCCGATATCGTTCAACCTGCGCGATCCCGTTAGCGGGCGCCGATACGCTCCTGAGCTTGAGCGGTCCCTCGACTCGCCTGAAGAGCCTCCTGAGTCCTCGTCAGGCGATCTGGCCCTGGCGCTCGATAGCCGCATCAAGATTCGCCCTCAGACGCCCTGACAGCGCGACCAAAAAGGGGCTGAGTGGGTGCCCCGACTTCCCAAAGGGTTGCCGCGAGGCATCCCTATGTGCCTTGCTCCGGGCGCAGGTTTCCAACATTCACGCACGCAAATGGGCCGGGTTCCCCTCCTCGAAGTGGAGAAGTGAACCCGGCCCGTTTGTCGATGGCAGCGCGCTGCGCTGAGCCCAGAAAAGGAAATGGGCGGCCCTTGTGTGGCCGCCCATCATTCCAGCCAGTCCTCCGTACCCGGTGGCCCGCTGGTGCTCCGCCAGAAAGGCGGTCGCATGCTTGGCCGAGCTGTCCTGCCAACTCGGGAGCAGGGTCAGATTAAGTGACTGACCGTTGTGGTGCCATCAGGAGAATCTTAGTAAGTCGTAAAACCGAGCCCGCAGGTCAGCATCGTACAGCTATCTGTCACATGGCGGGCGCAAGGAGCGACCGGCCTTGGAGAACCAGGGGGCGGCGCACACTTCAATCCCGGCCGATCATGGCTGGCTCTCGGCAGGGCGGAAATCGACACTCATGAAGTGTTTCGGGGCGCCGTGAGCGACCGGCGAGTCATTCAGGAACGCCACCGCGCCGGTATCACCCTTCATATAGGCGTCGAGAAAGCCCAGGGTGTAGCGAGCGACCAGTGCGTAGCTGGCATTGGCGTCGCTCCGGCCATAGTCCTCCATCTGGTTCTCAGCGAACTTCTGCGCGCTACTGGCTCGCTGGTACATCGAGGAGAACTCGGGGTGAGACATGCCCAGCATGTGGATCATCCATAGATCGCCATGCGTCCACGCGTTCAGCACGCTGGGCCCCTCGTTATCGGCGGTGGCATAGCGATTCCAATCCTCGAGTGACAGATAGCCCCGGCTAAAGAACAGCAATGGGATGGTCATGCGTTCGGGATGGATGTTTCCGGACTTTTTTATCAGGCCGGGGTAGTAACGCATGCTTCCATCAAGCGCCACCAGCGCCTTGATGCGGCTATCGCGAGTCGCGGCAAAGAGATTGGAGATGCCACCCCAGCTCCAGCCGGCGACCGCGACCTTGGCCATGTCGACATCCGGTAGCGATTTCGCATAGTCGATCAGGAAGGATATGTCGGCAGCTTCCGCATCGATATCGTCGAGATTGTCGTCTGCGTCCCGTGTCGACTTTCCAAGGGATGGACTGGCGATGACCACGTACCCGTGGCTTGCGAGGTACTCGCAGAGATCAGCGTTGTCCCAGGCGACAGACGATTGGCCGGGCGCATAAATGACAAGCGGAAAGCGCCCGTTGGCCATGGGGGCATCGTATTGTGCCCAAAGCACGGCATGGGCCGACCCAGCCAACTTCGATACCCATTTATTGTTTTCGTCGGGACGATCGAAGTGGACTTCCGTCTTCGCAAGTTGAGCATAGTCACCGACCGTCATGGCCCGGCCGCTTTTGCCCGAGGCCGGATACCAGATCAGGGTCTGGATGGGACGTGGACCGGTGGCAGCAGCGGAAGTCGTATTGCCAGTAGGCTCGAGAGGAAATGTTCTGGAAGCGTCGAACTGATTTACAACTTTCAATCCGACGCTGTAAGGACCCGGCTTTCCCGAGAACTCGAAACCCGCCCCCGGTGCCTGAGCCAAGGCTGCAGGAGCATGAAGGGTCAGTGCGACCAGCATGGATAGTGCAACCAGAACCCGGGCTGCTACTTGGCGTCCCCGCATGCTTGGTTCCTCTCCTGGCGCCCTCGTCGGGAGAACAGCGAACGTTATTGGCGCATCGAACACCGCCAACGGCGCCGTGAGATGCAACTTCCCCTCACGACATGCGCCGTGAGGCTAGCGTGCTTTCCATTGACTTCTGAATGTGTCGTTGGTCATGGCACGCAGGCCGGTGATCCATTCACGAATCCTTGAGGGTCGCGTGGACTGACGCTAAAGGTGGTTGAGGTGGCCTGTGTAGTGGTCAAGTCACCCTGGACCACCGGATAGGTACTCAGGCCGCCAGCGCATCAACGACAACTGGCGGGCGTTGCCTCAATGCGCATGCAGGCGGCGGTGGTGGAGTGGATCGGCCCACGGAAGTCGCTGGGCCGATGCGCTCCACCACCGCCATTGCTTTCAACGGAAACCGCGCGTTCCCTAGAGCGCGACAACCACCTGCGTCGAGAGCATCTGCGCCTGGTCACGCTGGCCCTTTTCGTAGTCGTAGCCGAATTTCAACGACGTGCGCGCCGAAAGCGTTGCATTGAGACCGACATTCAACACGCCGCTGTATCGCGACAGGCCGATGCCGACCAGCGGCTGCCATTGCTGCAGGCCGACGAAACTGGCGTCGAACGCATCGCCCTGCGAAGCGAGCGTGCGACGGAACTGCGCGCTGGCACTGAAATCAATGGTGCGGCCTTCGTCCAGGTCCCAGTGATGGGCCGCACGCAGGCCGAGGCCGGCCTGCCAGCGATCCAGCGTCTGGGCGTTGGCGCGCAAGCCGAAACCGCCGGCGCCCTGCTCGGCAAAACCGCCGCGCTCGATGCTTGCATATTCCAGATTGGCGAAGGGCGTGATGCGGCTGCCGGCCCAGTTCAAACGCAGGCCGCTCTCGCCATAGGCTACGTTGTAGTTGCCACTGTAGTCGGTGGATACGCCCTGCGTGCCCGTGCCCAGCAGCAGCTGGCGGCTGACGTCCTGCTGGAAGTAGCCGAAGCCGATGCGCCCCTGCGTGTACCAGTCGCCATTGCGCCAGCCGGCATACACCATGCCTTCCGTACTGCGGCTGTGGTTGCGGTCAAAACTCTGATCGAGCTGCTGTCGACCCTGGCTCTGGCCGAAAGCGAAACCCGCCACGCCGGAACTGCCGATCTGCCGATCGTTGCCGACCAGCCATCCGTTCAACTGGAAGCCGACACCGTCATAGCCGGCGCGGGCCATATCGCCACCCACGTTGACGTCGTGCGTCCACATGCCGAAACCGGAATTCTTGCCCAGCAGATCGTCGAAGCGATCCGCCAGCGCACGGCTGGATGCATCGATGGCCTCGAAAGTCATCGCCGCGCTCGCGGCGTGCAACTGGCCAGAGAGGCTTTGCAACGATGTTTGTGCCGCCTGCAGGGTCGGCGCCTGCTGGAACTCACCGGCGGCCTGCACGAAGCCACTCGGCACGCTCGAGAGATTGCCCGCGGCGATCTTGCTGTCCAGCTGGGTGAATGCGCCCTGCACGCGTTGCGCGCTGACGAACGAAGATGGCGTGTAGGACACGCCATTGCCGGCAGCGGCGGTCGTCACGTTGAGGCCGGTGGTATCCAGCCACACGCTATTGGCGTCGTAGTTGATGGTGGTTGCCGTGAACACCACGCCGGCGTCCTTGACCAGCTGGCCGAAGGTGCCGGTCAGGCCACCGGTTGCGGTAAGGACATTCGTGTGCGCGTTGCCGACGTAGCCGCTGTCGGCGCCAGTGATTTCGAGCGTGCCTCCGTTGAGCGCAGCTGTTCCGCTGACTGCAAGCTTGCTGCCGAGGCTGACTGCCAGGGTGCCAGTGGCTGGCTGGCTGTAATTGCCGCCCACGTTCGTATCGCCGCCATGGACGGCGATCTTGCCGGCGTTGGTGAGATTGCCGCCAATGCCGGGTACGCCAGGATGCAGCGATGCGCCCGAGTAACCGTCGAGGGTGCCCGCCGGGTTGATGGTTACATCGCCAGGCAAGGCATTCATGGACATGACCGAACCGCTATTGATCGTCATGCCGCCCGTGTAAGTGTTGAGCCCCGCAAGGATCAGTTCGGACGAGCCATTCTGCGTGACGGATCCTGTTCCGGTAATGGTCCCGCCGAAAATGGCCAGCGAGCTATCGAATACGAGGGAGCCGTTGTTCAGGATATCTGACCCAAAAAACGTACTGCTGATCGGACTACCGGGCAGGTTGCCTGTGTTGTCGATCTGCAACGTACCGCTCTGGATCACGATGTGCGAGGGACTGATGTTGGCCCCCGACAGCGGTAAGGTGAGGGTGCCCGCGCCGGCTTGCACCAGCGTGCCGTCGTACGCTTCCGAGTTGTAGCTCGTAATCGTGCCGCTGAACGTCACGTCGTCGCTGCGGTCAAATACCAGGCTGCCGTGGTAGAGGCTGATAAGAGTGCCCTGGCCAATGGAGCCCGTCGTACCTCCGTTGCCAATCTGCAGGGTGCCGCCGCTGATGGTGACCATGCGCGGGCTGAGATCGTCGTTGTCGATGATCCAGGTGCCGCTGGTGGGGCCCCCCAAGAAGCCGGCGAACGTGGTTTTGCCGGTGACTGCCTGCGAATACAACTGCACGGTGCCTGGGCTGCTGTTCAACGTCAGGAGAGACGTGTCGTTCGAGCCGATGTCGAGGTCGCCATGAATGGAGCCACCGGGCGAGAGCGTCACGTAGTTGACTGCGGTGGGATTCATTTGCACATTGCCGACGATGGTGCCCGCATTTGTCAGCGTCAGCGCTCTACTCATGCCCCCGGCAGTCTGGCTGTCCGGGACCACAAAAATGGCGCAATCGCCGGCACCCGCGCAGTCCCCTGCCGTTGTCCCGGTGGTTTCGATGGTGGAACCGGCAGCGTTTGTCACGCTGCCTCCCTGCTGCAGGTAGAGAGCTGTCGTCGCCCCCGAAATGGTTGCGCCCCCGGTATTTTTTACCACCGCGCTGTCGCCGCTCACACGGATGGCAAAACCGTTTGCGGAACGGATCGAGCTGCCGACGCCGTCATTGGTGATGCTGCCGCCGTATTGCAGGTCGATCGCGCCCGCGCCACCTGCAATGGCGCCGCCTCCCGTATTTTTAACGCTGCCCGCCGTCAGCAGCGTCCGGATCGCGATGCCGCCGACGGAGCGAATGTTGCTGCCGGGACCATCGTTGGCGATCGAGCCGCCATAGCCTGAGTCGATGCCGATGTCCCCGCCTTCTATCAGTCCGCCGCTGCTGTTTTGGACGGTAGCCACATAACCATAAAGCGCGATGCCAGCATGATTTCCCTGAATGATGCCGCCGTCATGGTTCTGCACCGCAGGGGTGTCGAAATAGGCGCCTCCGGCATCCACGGCAACGCTCGTGTTGCCACCTAGCACGCCCGCATTGTCCAGGCCCCCGCGACCTTGCAGCGCGATGTGGTTCGACAGCGAGGCCCCTTGATCTACCTGCAAGGTGGAGGTGGGACCATATGACACATTGCTGATGCCAACGGTGATGTCACCGGCCCCCAGCGCTGCTCCCGCAGCAACCTCCAGGGTGCCGGTGTTCACCATCGTGCCGCCTGCATAGGTATTGGCGCCGGTCAGGGTCAGCTTCCCCATGCCGAGTTGGGTCAATGCGCCGCTGCCACTGACGATGCCGCTGAACGCCAGGTTGTCACTGCGGTTGAACGCCAGCGACGCATTGTCCGTCACATTGCCAAGGATCGAACCGGTGGCGCTGCCGTTGCCGATCTGCAAAACGCCGCCGCTGATGATGGTGCCGCCGCTATAGGTGTTGTTGCCGCCCAGCACCAGCGTGCCGGCGTCGGTCTTGACCAGCGCGGTGCTACCGTCGAGCACGCTGTTGATGGTGGCCTTGAAGCCTGCGCCGGCCGAGGTTCCGTCACCGACCCGGAGAATGGACTGCGTCGTATCGTCAACGCTGCCGACGAGGTTTATCGCATCACCCTGGATAACGTAACCGTCGCTGGCGAACTGCATGCCTTGCGCATGGACGATGCCGTTGCCATCGTTCACGGTCACCGTGCCCGGTGCACCCTGGAACACGGCAAAAGAGCTGTCGCTGAAAGGCGCGTTGATGGCACCATCAGCGCCGGTCCAGTTGTTGTTCGTGCCGCCTATCGCCCAGGTGCCATTGCCACCATTGATGACATTGTCTCCCTTGGGACCGGCATCGCCGTCCCAGAAACTGAAGACCATGCCCTTGGTGTCCACCAGATTGACCTCATGGGCAACGCCGGTCTGCACCGCCCAGCCCGTGGATGGCATGACGCCGAGCGTCAGGCCGTTGTCGACCAGGGACCCGTCGTAGTTGAACAGGCGGTGCACGCCGGGGCCCAGGTCGCCGCCCGACGCGACGTCGATATTGAGCACGCCATCCAGAGTCAGGTTGCCTTTGACGTTGATCAGGTCGCCGGGCTGGGTGCCGCCCGTGGCTTGTCCAAAGCCGAAATTGAGCAACGAGCCGGAAGACAGGGTGAGATTGCCATTGACGGTGAGCGTGCCCGTGGCCCCCTTGTCACCTGGCGCCAGCGCCGCGCCATCGGCCACGAAGACATCGCCACCCAGCGTGCCATAGCCGCCGAGCGTGGCACCGTTGAGAACGGTGGTCGCACCCGTTGCGGCGGACTGGTTACCGTTCACGTAAAGTGCGCCGGCATCGATCTGCGTGGTGCCGGTATAGCTATTGGTGCCGGTGAGAAAGAGAGCGCCGATGCCGGCCTGGATGAACCCGCCGGTGCCCGTGATCGCATGGGTGAAGCTCACGTCGTCAGCGCGGTCGAAGGACAGCGTTCCGTTGTTGAGGACGTCGCCGATGATCGATCCGGTCGTGCCGCCACCGCCGATCCGCAGGAGGCCGCTGCTGATCGTGGTGCCGCCGGTATAGGTGTTGGCGCCGGTGAGGATAAGTGCGCCGTTGCCGGCCTGCACCAGTGCGCCGCTGCCGCTGACGATGCCATTGAACGTGATGTCGTCACTGCGATTGAACACCAGCAGCGCGTTGTCCACCACATCGCCGGTGATCGAGCCGGTCCAGCTGCCATTGCCGATCTGCAGGACGCCCTGGTTGATCGTGGTGCCCCCGGTATAAGTATTGGTGCCGGTCAGCGTCAGAGTACCTGCGCCGCCTTTGACCAGATTGATCGAACCGCTCAGGTTGTCCGGCCATACGGTGACGGTGTTGGCGCCCACGTCGATGTTGCCGCCGGTGAAGCCGGTTGGAGCTACGGGGGGAGACGTTGGCTGCGTGGGTTTGACGTTGCCGCCGCCACCGCCACCGCCACCGCCGCAGCCTGACAACCCAACTGCCACGGCCACAGCCAATGCGCATGGCCTGACCCACACACGCACGATCCTACGACCGGGTGCATCTGCACCGCGCCATGCTTCCATGTTTTCCCCCCCCTGTGGTCGCAGCATCTTGCCGCAAGAATGGTCGGTGGGCCAGTACGGCCAGTCCGGGCTTCCCAGGTCGCCAGAAAAAGGGGGGCGCGAACAAGACGCGCGAAAACGGGCATGCGCATGTACCTCGCTGCTGCGCCTGGACCGCCAGCACTCGCGTACGCAAACGGGCCGCGCCCGCCTGCTCGACGTCGAGTAGTGAACCTGGCCCGCTTGTCGATGGCTGCGCGTTGCGCAGGGCCTGAAAAGGAAATGGGCGGCGCTTTCACCACCGTCCATCTGGATCCACCCAGCGATGCTCATTGACTGGTGGCACTCCGTCAGCATGGCGGTCGCTCACTCTCGTCAGTCGTCCAGCCGACTGGAGAGCAACTTCAGATTAGGTGGTCGACCGTTGGGTTCTATTTGGCGGACCCTAAGTAGGTTGTGAAAGCGGAAGGCCGAATCGCTCTTCGGGAGAAATTTGCCTGGCCTTCGACACGCGACGGGGCCGGTGCGGAAGTGGGGTCGGAGTGCACTTTTCTTGAAAGCGAGCTCTGGCTCCGACTGTTCGCGAATCCAAGACGATAGACGCCGAAAAGTCGGTCCTACATCCTTCACTTCGCAGACAGAGCGATCGCTGTGGCTAGGTTGGTGAGGTTGTGCAGCACAAGACTGCTTAGCAGGCTGCCCGTCCGCAGGCGGACATACATAAATCCGCATGCACCGACGGCTATGTACGCGAATGTGCCCCAGGAGAAGACGAAATGCTCGCCATGGAAACGCCACGCGTGCATGAGCGCAAAGGCCATGGTGGGTATGGAGAAGGCCAGAAGTGCGTTTGCTTTCCGGGTTTTTTCCGGTGATTTGTCCTGCGTACTCAGGAGTGAGGGCATGAGCCCTCTGAACACGACTTCTTCATCCGAGCCGGACACAAGCGCCATGAAGAGCACTTTGTTCAGCGAGAGCTCCTGGTGGATCGGGATGAAGTGAGTTGCACCCAGGTCCATCATCAGAAGGACGGCAAATACCACCAGGGTCGGCCACCAGCTATTTGATCGTGGTGCGCATAACCCGATGTCTACGCGGCTGGATCGATTGAGGGCTGCTTTGACGAAGAAGCCCAGTCCGGCCAGGGCCAGCATCTTTCCAATCCATGGTGTGGCTGGATTGCCGTAGTGTCGATCCAGAATCATCCCGGCAGCGAGGCAAGCGCACTCAACAAGCAGCACGCCAACCGCTAGAAGAATATTTCCGTACCCGGGAAGAATGCTCTTGAATGTCGTCTTCAACGCCAGAAGAAAGACGAGCATCATGGCGGCGATGCACAGTGACGGAACGACGAATGGCGGCACGAGGTGACCTTTGGATCCGTCATCTACTAGAAGAGTGGCGGCCCACCGAAGGGCCGCCATGCAGAACGCGGTCTTCAGCAGGCAAAGCAGAAGAATAGCCACAGCGCCGGCGATGGCCGTCAACCGTGCGACACATCTCAAGGCTACCGCTTGCCTGATCGATCTCGACCTGTTCCAGCTCGTCCATGTTGTATCTCCTTGCATCGTCAACGACGGAGCGTCTCCGTCAGGCAAACGCATGTGCGTTTGGAGTCATGGCGGACAACGGCGGCATCTTGCTCCCAGGTTCAGCGAATCGGCGCTGATAGATCAGGCCGCGGCTTGGCATCATTGAAGTGGCGGTCCGGGGATTGCTATCGGCGGGCATCGCGCGATGTCCGCTGATTTGACCCTCTTGAACGTACGAAACTCGCCTCGGCGATAGCTGAAGAGTGCTAACCCTCCATCAGAAACGGGCATTCGGCCAAGGTGAGTCGTCGAGCCTGGCATCCGGGACGGATTGGAAGGCCGCGCCAATCCCTTTACCATCCAGCTCGGGGACGTATTCCTGAGCTGTAACCCGTTAAACCCGGGTCGCACAGCATTCGCCGCACGTTCGCTAGCCAACATCCAGAAAGGGCATTGCCATGGTCGCTGTCCTGCGTCGTCGTGTTATTCCTTTGGCTGTACTCATGGGTCTTTCGTCGCTGGCGGCGGCGCACGACGTGGTGATCCGAAACGGCATGATCTACGACGGCTCTGGCAGCAAGCCTTATGCCGGCGAAGTGGCGATCGACGGCGACCGCATTACCTATGTGGGTCCGGCGCGCAAGGACACGAGCCGCAGCAAGGACAAGACCGTCATCGATGCGCATGGCCAGGCGATTGCACCCGGCTTCATCAATATGCTGTCGCATCCGGAAGACTCGCTGTTCGTCGACGGGCGTGCGCTTAGCGACCTGACACAGGGCGTGACGCTGGAGGTCATGGGCGAGATGTCGATGGGGCCCTTGAACCCCGCCATGCAGCACCTGATGGCCGAGCGTCAGATCGACATCAAGTATCCGGTGACGTGGACGACGCTGGGCCAGTATCTGACGCAGCTCGAACACAAGGGGATTTCGCCGAACATTGCATCGTTTGTCGGTGAAGGCACGGTACGCACCAACGTGCTTGGCGAACGAAACGTGGAGCCTGATGCCGCGCAGCTTGCCACCATGCGTGCGCTGGTACGGCAAAGCATGGAGGAGGGCGCGTTGGGTGTTACCACGGCCCTGATCTATTCGCCCGAGACCTATGCCAAGACGCCGGAGCTGATCGCCATGGCGCAGGAGTCAGCTCGCTGCGGCGGCATCTACTCGGCCCACATGCGCAGCGAAGGCGACCGTATCGAGGGCGCCATCGACGAGATGATTGCCATCGCCAAAGCCAGCGGAGCACCGGTCGAGATCTACCACCTGAAACTGGCGGGCAAGGACAACTGGCGCAAGATCGACAAGGTGATCGGCACCATCGAGCAGCAGCGCGCCCAAGGCGTGCGCATCACCGCCGACATGTACACCTACACGGCAGGCGCTACAGGACTGGATGCGGCCATGCCCTCCTGGGTGCAGGAGGGCGGCCTGGAGGCATGGATCGCGCGCCTGCGCGACCCGGTCGTGCGCAAGAAGGTGCTGGCGGAAATGCGCAATCCGCACCCGGACAACTGGGAAAACCTGCTAGCCGCCGCGGGGGCGGAGAACACGGTGCTTCTGCAATTCAAGAATCCCGCGCTCAAGAACCTCATCGGCAAAAGCCTGGCGGAAGTCGCGCGCGAACGTGGTGTGAGTCCGGAAGATGCGGCAATCGACCTGGTGATTGAAGACGGCTCGCGCGTCGGCATCGCCTATACGCTGATGAGCGAAGAGAATGTGCGCCGCATGGTCGCGCTGCCGTGGGTGAGCTTCGACTCCGACGAAACAGGCGCGGCACCGGAAGGCGTGTTCCTGAAATCATCCCCGCACCCACGCGCCTATGGCAGCTTTGCCCGCGTGTTCGCGCAGTACGTGCGCCAGGATCATGTCCTGACCGTGGAACAGGCGGTACGCAAACTGAGCACACTGCCAGCCGACGTCCTGTCACTGCCTGATCGCGGCCGCCTGAAGGCAGGCGCCTATGCCGACGTGGTGGTGTTCGACCCCGCAACGATCCAGGACCACGCCACCTACGCCAAACCGCACCAACTGACGACCGGTGTCCAGCAAGTACTGGTGAACGGCCAATTCGCCATCCGCGACGGCAAGGCCACCGGCGCGCCTACCGGCCGCTTCGTCCGGGGCCGCGCCGCCAAATCACTTGGCGGCAGCTGCAAGGATGCGGCTAGCGAATGGACTTGGGCGTGGACGAAGTAGAGCGCGTGCAACCCCGAGTCACATGCGGTGAGCGGAGCTGACATCTTGTCTGCCTGACACCATGACTGCGCATGGCCGAGCCGAGAGCCATCTGCCCGGTCTGACAAGCGATGCCCACTCGTTCCGCCAAGAAATTGGGCGGGGCGTGGGTCGGCGTGCACCAATTCGGAAAGTCGACTCGGACCTTTGCTTTCGCATTGGAAGCTTGAGGCCACTTCGCTCATCGATGTGAGCATCGGTCTCCACGTGTAGGTGAACTTCGCGGGCAGCCGTGGGTGGCTGAAGTCAATGGATATAAGCGTCTAGCGCTTCATTCGAATCTCCGCAAATGTTGACCGGTCTTTAACTTGAGGTGCCATCCCATCGGGGGGCGCAATGCCTGCGCCTGTCCCGGGGCAATCCAGTCATCGATGCTTTCAAGCGTGCCCGGGCCGTATCCCGTACTGACGTGCCGTATCGAGCACGCCAGCCCGGCGCATCACCAAATAGGGAGATCGAGCCATGAACCTCAAGTTGAAGATCGTTGCCGCCTGCGCCCTTGCCTCGCTCGCATTCACTGTTCCAGCAGCCGAGACGCCGCAGCACACATCCACCGTTTCCGCAAAGGCACAGAACGTCGATTTGGTAGCGACGGTGGCCCGCCAACATCAACTCGACTTCATCGCAGCGCCCATCAAGTCATCGAGCGATCTGCAGTCGTATCTGACCTTGATGCCCAAGGCGTTATCGCCGATTGAGAAGCTGTCGCCCGGTGCAAAGAGGCGATTTCTCGCGAGCCTGGTGTTCAATGAGAACGGCCTCGTTGGCTATGACTACTCCGACATTACGGCGGAACTACCTGCATCCGACGTGTACCGCCTTATGAGCCTTTTTGGCGCCCAGCGCACCGTTCATCTCATCGATGGGCTAAGGGTCGAAGGGGAGTCGGACAAAGTCGTGGAGGAGACGTCCGATATGCCCATGGCAGATCATAAGGACTTTCGCTGCGTCGGTGGGCACAACTGCGCTCATTACACCAGCATGATTTGCATGTCTGGCTGCTGACCATCCATGGGTGCGGCCGTATGTTCGTTGGTCGCGCCCATTCCTCTGCTTATCACGATGGGACCGCGAGTTATGTCCAGATGGCTATTCTTGCTCGTCGCTTCATGGTCAGCCACAACGGATGCCGCAGAGATTTTGGGTAGCATCATTGAGGCAGGCTACGACAAGGTCTATGCGTTGAATCTTGCCGACACAGGTACGGACATTGATCAGAAGAGGCGGAAGATCAGTGAGTACTACGATGCCCATTTAGCCCGCTTTCAAGCGCCATCTGCGCTGGCGGGTCGCGCGAGTGCCGAAGTGGATCTCCTGTTTCGATCCGCTTACTTGGCGGGTTCCTATACATTTGATGCGAAGTACCTTTCCGATATGCGTAGGGATATCGCTGCGCTAGAGCGCCGAGGCGTTGCGTCGCAACGTAGCCTGAGCGACTTCTACCATTCGCTGGTCGCCTATCGCCGTTTTGATGAGGCTTCCAGCTTTCTGCGCGCGCATCCCCTGACTGGTGTACCGCCGCTACCGAGGGTCGAGGATGAAGTTCCGGACGGCTATTCGGGGCCATCTGCGCTTTACTTGGTCGACGCGAGTGGCGGCCCAATCCTTCATCGAAGAGCATCGCCCCTTGCCGTCGTGTCGCCACAGATCGTCGTCGTTTCCCATCCGAACTGCCACTTCTCGCGTAACGCTTCGGATGCCATTGAACGTAGCGACGTGCTGCTCCCTATCTTCCAGGCCCACTCGACATGGATCACTCCCCAGGACGGATTCATTAAGATCACTAGCCTGGCCCGCTGGAATCAGGCCAGCAAGTTGCCTCCAACTGCCGTGGCTTACCGCCAAAGCGAGTGGCCCATGTTCAAAAACTGGGCAACCCCGACGTTCTACTTTTTCAAGGGCGGAAAGTTGGTGCGCGAGGTAAGTGGGTGGCCACCCGAGGGAAATGAAGAAGCGCTCAAGGCTGCGATGCGAGAGGTAGGCCTCCTTGATTAACAAGCATGACGGCGTAGCGATTTCCGGCGTCGAGCGGAAAGTTGGATGGAAATATGACCTTCAACGTCGGCGCGCTTGTGGTGGCGGGCCTACTTTCCTCCGAGAAGAGGCCTGACTGTTCAGATCTGGAGGCGGATTTGAAAAATGAGGGGGTCTGAACTTGTCAGATGCCGCGGAGCCTTCCTCATGCGTCGCCACCTGATTTACCTGCTTCTGCTTGTGTCCATTTTCGCTCATGCCGCGACGTCGCTGCGGGTCGGCAACAAGGTGCTCACGGTTGGCGACAGTGCGGCGCGGGTGCTTCAGTTGATGGGCGAGCCGTCGATCCGCGCGTTCAAGCAGTTTCAGGTTGGCGGGATGCCAGATAACCAGCTTGCCAACGGAGAAGAATGGCAATACCTGCAGGACGGTAAAACGATCATCGTTACCGTCGTAGGCGGCAGGGTTGTCAATTTTGAAACGGTCTACGATTGATTGCGTGAGGGGTGCGGCCTCTTTCCGGGAGGGGCTGCAAGGACAATCTGGCCAGGTGAAACGTCAATGCGTCGACGCTGTTTCCAGCTCTGGCGTGGACTTCTCCAGAATCTTCATTGCCTCGCGATGCCACTTCGAAGAACCGGTCCAGGTCCACTTCTTTTGAGGGCGAAGTAGACCTGGCGGCGCTTGCTGGATCAATTAGGCATCATTCCGCGTCTAGTGGTGTGGTAAGAGCGAGCCGGTGATCGACGGGTTGCAGGGTGCCGGCGGGCAGCGCGTCATTGTCCATCTCCGGCTTTTCATAGCCATATTTGGCGAGCCATGCGGCGTCTTCCTTTGGGCCAGGCACATAGACGAGCCACTTGCCTACGTTTGCGTCTGGTTTGCCAAACTCCTGCATGGCAAAGGTGGCGGGTATCCGTACAACCCAGGCGCCATCCGGCTGATTGCTCAGCCGGTGCACCGTAAACGTCCACGACTTGGCCGCTCTGACAGAGCTTTCGGCGAATTGCTTCCTGATCTGCTTGATGACTGATTCGGTGGCAACGGTGTCGAGATCAACTTCTTCGGAAGTTACATCTGTCACGACGCCATTTCGATCTACTCGTACGAGCAAATGAACAGTGCCTTGGATCCTGTTCCATATCGCATAAGGAGGGTACTGAGGTCGTTGTATGCTCTTGGCTTCGAGATCTTCATCTGACGCGTGTGACCCGAAACTTGCTGCGACGATCCTTGTCTTGTAGGTGCCGTCCGTTTGATGCCTCGCGACGATCCGCAACGTCATGTCTGTATGACGCGCGGTCGGGCTCTTGGTCAAATCTTCCTGGAAATGCCAGCGCGCGGCGGCTCGGTCGACCAGGTCTGCCACGATGGCCGGAAGCTTGTCGCGGTGATCCAGAGTATGCGACGTCACCGTGCCATCGGGCGAAATGTCGACGGTGCCCGTTACTACCATGCTGGACTCGGCTCTCCGCTGCATCTCGGAAACCGTTTCTGCACCGGCATCAAGGGTGATTGCCCACGCGAGTAGGCAAAAGACGAGCTTGGTCATATCAATTCCCTGCTGGGTTTGAATGAAGTGTTCTTGATCGAAGGCGACTACTTCGAGATGTCCGCGAAAGGGGTGTTCTTCGAGTCCATGGATAAATGGTGGGCGGGATCATTTCATTCGAGTTGAGGGTTGCACATCGGGCTCATCCCTTGTGACTGCTCGTGCACTTCAATGCGTCGGCGCCGTCTCCAGCTCCGGTGTGGTCTTTTCCAGGATCTTCATAGCCTCGCGATTTCGCTTCTCCCACTCGCGTTGCTCTTCGTTCGACATGGGCGGATCCGCTTGGTAGGTCTTCTGATTTGGCGATGCAGTTGCCTGGAGTGGAGTGGGCGGTATCCGTATCACTGGGGCGTCTTGCGTGGCAGCACCGCTTTGAATTGGCGCAGGGGAGGGTGCCAATGAGGCACCCGGCACGTTGGCAGGATGCCCTGGGTACTGCTTAGGCAGTGCAGCTGCAACCAGCAGGCAGGCCAACACGCCGCTAGCGAAGAACAAAGGATTGTCCAATGCGAGCTCAGGCTCTTTCCTCGCCTGAATGCTCCTGACGGTAGCAAGCAACGCGCTGCCGTCGACCAGCTCGATACGCTTGCCGCGAGCGAATGCGGCGGCATCGAGCGTGTAGCCGCCGAGGGCGACGATTTTCACGGCGATGGCGCCCCTATCCACCAGAATGCCGAACATCTCGCGGACGGTCTGCACGCCTACGCTTTGCGAGCGCCACTGCTTGCATTGAACCAATGTGATCTGGCCCTCTTTGTGCAGCTCTAGATCGACACCCCCGTCAGCGCCTCCCTGGCCGGTCTCCTTCACAACGTAGCCTTGACGTCGAAAGGCTTCGCCGACCAATCGCTCGAATGAACGCCAATCCATGCTGCGAAGGCTATCCATGCGTGTCTGGGATTCCAGTAGGTGTCGACGCTTGCGTCGTCCGAGGAATGAAGCCAGCGCCGCGATGCAGCAGCCCACAAGGGCGAGCCATGCCAATGGCGCGTAGATACCTGTCGATGAAACCCTGGCGAAGGCCGACAGAAACGGATTACTGCTGGATCCCCACAGCCAGCCGATGCCGTACTCGATGCCGATGAAGCCGATCAGTCCGAGAACCAGACATGCTGGCCAGGGCATCGACGCCAGAACGTCGAAACCGCTTTCCTTGCGCTTTCCCATGTATCCCCCTGAGTAACGGCCATCCCGGCATGCCGGGGCGGCGGTATGCCCGAAGGCTATCGCTGCGTGGATATCTGCGCCAGAGCCATAGGGGGGAGGGGCCAGGCAGGGGCACTTTCCAGAACGCAAATCGGAACCTGGTTTTGGGCGAGCCAGATAATTCGTGGCCTGTCTAGGTGCCTCCGCCGCCAACAGCTATGCTGGGCCTGCTCGGCGCGGGGGCGCCGATCTTCAAAACAGGGGAAATAGATGACGACACGATCCAATGGACCGTCGGCTGGCTGGGGCTGGCTGACGAATGGTTTCAGTGTGGGCTTCCGCCATCCGAAGCCATTGCTGGGCGGGGCGGCGATGCTGATGGTGGCGTGCCTGTTGCCGTCGCTGGTCACGCTGCCGATGCAGTACTACGCGGTGTCCACTGGTACGCCACAGAGCCCGGCAACCGTTGCCTGGATCATGGGCTTCTCCATGCTGGCCGGTCTGCTCACCGTGCCGCTCTATGCGGGCTATTTGCAGGTAGTTGATGCGGCCGAGCGCGGGATGCCAGCCCGTGCCATGGACACCTTCAATCCTTATCGGAATGGCGAAGCTCTGCGCGTGATGGGCTTCGGGCTGGCGAACCTGGCGCTCTACGTCCTGTTGATCGGTATCGTCGTCGTGCTGACAGGCGGTGGCATAGCCAGTTGGTACATGCAGACGCTGGCGGCACAGGCCGCCCATCAGGCGCCGCCGGGACTGCCGGCGGGTTTTGGAACCATCATGGCACTCTTCTTGGTGGTGGGCCTTTTCATGATGGGTTTCTACGCGATCAGCCTGGGCCAGGTCGCGCTGAGCCAGCGCAGCGTGTTCGGCGCCATCGGAGATGGCATGGTGGGCGCCCTGAAGAACCTGCTGCCGTTGCTGGTGTTTTTGGTGAGCAGCGTGCTCGCTTCGATCGTGGTTTTGATCGGTTTCCTGGTCGTGGGTCTGCTGCTGGTTTTTCTGGGCAAGCTACTTACTCCATGGCTGATCCTCGTGCTGATCGTTCCGCTCTATATCGCATTGTTCCTGGTGATGTTCACGGTGATGTTCGGCGTGATGTATCACCTGTGGCGTGATGTATGTGGCGATGACAGCATGACGGACATGGTCGCTGCGACCGCGGCCTGACCGGCATCAGCCGACAAACCGTCGTTCAAACAGGGGCCAGGTTGGACTTTTCAACGAAGTCGACTCTGGCCCTGTTTTTTTGGGCAGTGCTTCCATGCGCGCATAGATGCGAAACAAGGGGCAGGCGAATGTTCCAGGGTGGATAGGGGTTTTGCTTCTCCTTTCGATCCGAAATGGAAAGCCTCAAGTGCGCCAGTCCCCGTCCTGGCTCACAATAGTCGCCAACGGGGCGACGCGAGCCTGAGCCCCTTGCACAGGTAGCCCCATGATCGTCCGTCCCCACAAAGCCCACTCGGCGCCGACACTGCTGTTGGCGTGGCGCGGATCCATCGTGCCCATCATCTGGCCGAGCGTGCTGTACACCATGCTGCTCTCGCTCGCGGTGGTGGTGGCGGAGCGGAATGGCATCGCCGTGTCGTTCACCCTGAACTCGGCGCCGTTGACGTTGCTTGGCCTGACGCTGGCGATCTTCCTGCAGTTTCGAAACAGCGTGGCTTACCAGCGGTGGTGGGAAGGGCGGACGTTGTGGGGTGATCTCATCATCGCGGTGAGGAATATCGCTCGACAGACCGATTCGTACATGCCCAATCTTCCCGCCGATCAGCGGCGCGCGCTGGTCTTTGGCCTGATCGGTTTTGTGCATGCGTTGCGACATCGCTTGCGCGGTACGCCTTCCGATGAATCACTGAAGGGTTGGTTGAAGCAGGATGTACTCGATCGAGCGGCGACAGCACCGAACCCGCCGAATCTGATCCTGGGTTTCCTGGGAAAGGCTTACGTTGATGCGGCGCGCGAAACGGGTCTGGACAGCATCCTGCTGGCCCAGATAGAAAATGAGCTCAGTGCTCTGGGGCGCGTGCTGGCTGGTTGCGAGCGGCTCAACAACACGCCGATCCCGTTTGCGTACATCCTGCTTCTGCACCGTACGGTGCACGTGTATTGCCTGATGTTGCCGTTCTGCCTCATTGGTCCGCTGGGTTGGTTCACGCCTGTCGTGGTTGGTGTCATCGCGTATACGTTCTTCGGGCTCGACGCGATCGGTGGGCAGATCGAGGATCCATTCGATGATCTGCCCAACAGCCTGCCGCTGATGGCCATGAGCAGGAATATCGAGATCGAAATGCTGAGCCTGCTGGGTGAGAGCGAGATCCCTGCGCCCATCGAGCCGGACAATTTCGTCTTGCTTTGACGCTGAAACGAGGGCGGGAAACCGCTTTCGAGGTCAACAGAATCGGGCCTGGCGCGTTCTACCTCTCTTCTTCGCAAAAAGGCAGTCTGGCCCTCCCTCCTTTCCTCTCCCTCTTGCCATCGAGCAGGAGCTGCGCGGCACACCCCTTTCTGGGTTGCCGACAAGGGGAACCCGGAACGAAAGAACCTGTCTACCGTGGCTCGCCTCAACACGCGCCGACGGCAGGCGCCGGTTTCGCAGGGGGTCATGGGTTTGCATGAGGCAGTGTGGTGGAACGTTCTGGGCAGGTCCGACATCGACAGGAAGGCGATAGTGCTCGCGGCCTGGTTTGGCTCGACAGCGAAACGCGCGAGAGCCTGGGTCGCAGGCGCTGGCGACAGCCGCCGCTGACGCGCCCAGTGCTGGCGCTCGCGCTGGTTTTTGTCTTCGTACTGCATGCCTTGTTTGCGCTGGCGCTGTGGTACGAGATGCAGCCCCAGTCGCGGCATCCGGAGCTGGCGCAAGTCGATAACGATCGAGCCTTGATCGTGCGTCTGATCGACCACCCCGCCAAGCCACGCGTTGCGCAGCCGCCCGAGCCTGCTGCGTTGCCCGAGAAGCCGGTAGCGTCGCCGCAAGTGGCGCCCCCGCCGGTGCCGGTGACGCACGAGAAGCCGCGTCATGACGCCATGGTCGTGCAGGATCATCAGGCGGCGCCTGCGCCTGCGGCCTCCGCGGCCTCCGCGGCTACGCCGCCCGACATCCATCTGTACGGACTGCACCTGCCGTCCTCGACGACGCCTGCACCTGCCACGGCAAACACCAAGGCCGAGCCGGCCAAGCCGGCGGATGATCGCCAGATCATGCAGCACGACAGCAACCGCATGCAGTACAAGGCCACGCGCTTCGAAAAGTATTTCCCACCGCCGAATGAGACGGCCGGCGGTGCGATGGGGCGCCATATCGGCGATGCGCTCAAGGCGATCGCCAAGAGCGTGTGCGATCCCGACAAGAAGAGCACGGCCTCCAATCCGTTGTGCGCCGCGCCTCCGCCGCCCGCTTCGCCGATGGATCGCGACGGGCGCCTCAACCTGCCGCCGGCGCCGCTGGCCAACAATCCGGATGCGCCCAAGGGGCCGTCCATCGAGAGCTGTATCGCCGAGTACAAGTCGGAAAAGCCGCTGTCGGCTGGCTGCCCCGCGAACACGCCGGATCTCGCTTTCAAGGCGGAGATGCGTGAATGCATCGATCTGTTCCGCGCGGGCAAGCGTCTCAAGTCCTGGTGCCCGGCCGACACGCCGCAGCGTGCAGCGGCCGAGGCGTCGACGCCGGCAGCCTCGGCGAGCGCGGGTTCGCCCTGAGCACGATCGGCAACACCAGACGGTTTAGGCACGGGATCAGGCTTGCGTCGTTCGCGTGCGGAAAGGGCCTGACCCGCTGTGGTTAATCAATGTTGTCGCGTCTTCACAGGATCGTAGCGGTTCGCTCAGCGTTGTCGCCGAACAATGCAGTGGCCCGGCAATGGGCCAGCTACAGCTTCTGGAGAGCGGTCATGACCAGCAAAGACACATTCGGCGGTTCGGACGCGAAAGCGAAGGGCCGCGGCACAGCGAGCCAGGACGACAAGGCGAAGACGCGCCTTGAGCAACCACACGAGATGGAAGCCGGCTCATCCGTTCACCATGTCGCCAACCAGGGTGCGCCGGGTGGCACCTGCGATGACGACGGCGACAGCGACAATCAGCAGGATCCCACTCGCCGCGCTTCGCATCACTCTGACCACGAGTAGGGCCTACGGCGGCCGTCCTCCGCGCTCGGAGCCCGCGAGAGCGGGGGCGGGTTTGCCGTCAAGCGGCTAAGTAGGAGCGCCAGCCCGCAGCCCCGGCATCACGCCACGAAGGCGGCTCCGTCCGTTATTCACGCCGTCACCCCGTGCCCGGGTTCATGGTTGCGGGCCAGGACAACCCAGGGCCTGAGGGGTGACTCGCATGGCATCGGAGAGAACGACTGTCCAGGTGACCGTTTCCAGGGACGGTCCGTATCTGGTGGTGGGTGATATCTCGCTGGCGACCCAGACCGTAGTCGCTGATGGCGAGGGCGGTTCGGAAGACTGGCAGGAAGGGCCGCCCATCGATCACCCGGCAAGCTATGCGCTGTGCCGGTGTGGCATGTCACAGTCGAAGCCGTTCTGCGATGGCTCGCACAAGAAGGTCGGTTTCGACGGCACCGAGACGGCGAGTCGGCAGCCTTACCTCGATGAGGCGCAGGCCTTGAACGGCCCCGTGCATACCCTGACGGACACAGAAAGCCTTTGTGCGTTTGCCCGGTTCTGCGATCCCCATGGGCAGGTCTGGAGCCAGGTGGAAGAGACTGACGATCCGCAGGTACGGGCCATGTTCCTCCGTCAGGTGAACCGGTGCCCGTCCGGGCGCCTGGTGGCGTGGGACAGGTCAACGGGGGAGCCCATCGAAGATGCGCTGCCGGTTTCCATCGGCCTCGTCGAAGATCCGGTGGAAGCATGCAGTGGCCCGCTGTGGCTGCGTGGTGGCATCCCCGTCATTTCTGCCGACGGCTTCCGCTACGAAGTGCGCAACCGCGTCACGCTGTGCCGATGCGGCCAGTCAAAAAACAAACCCTTCTGCGATGGCACCCATGCGGCGGTCCATTTCAGGGACGATTGAGCGGCTCCGATACACGAAGAAAAGCGCGCTCCAACCGCTGTTTTCCCCAGTGTGCTGACGTGGGTAACTCCTATGGGCCTTTTCAGCTTTGGCGCACCCATTCCGAAGATGACCGAACGTGCGCGGCAGGATCGCTGCACGGATGAACTCATCGGCATATGCAGAGGCGTGATTGCCGATGGCAGCGTCAACGTGCAGGAGGCACGCTTCCTGTTGAACTGGCTGGAACGGCACCGCGAATTTCTCGGTATCTATCCCTTCGACATCCTGCACCGGCGCATCCAGGACGCGATGTTCGACGGCGTGCTCGACAGTGATGAGGAAAGGGACCTGCTCGACGTGC
Source organism: Dyella amyloliquefaciens (assembly GCF_004296575.1). GTDB lineage: Bacteria > Pseudomonadota > Gammaproteobacteria > Xanthomonadales > Rhodanobacteraceae > Dyella > Dyella amyloliquefaciens. The sequence continues at coordinate 593,493 of NZ_SAYT01000001.1, forward strand.
TCTCACGAACCGTCGGCGGCGAATCCCACGCCGCAGGCAGCTCCACCAGCCTGTCCACGGCGCTGCCCTTTGACGTGCCGCCTCCTGTCATCACGTTCCCCGGACAGGTCTTTGCCGTGACCGGCATATTCACCTTTGGGCAGCGCACCGCCGTGGTGGAGGCCATCCAGGGCCGAGGCGGCGTCGTGAAACCAGCCATGTCCAAAAAGGTGCGTTTCCTCGTGGTCGGCGAGATCGGCTCGCGTGACTGGAACCACTCGTCCTTTGGACGAAAGATCGAAGAGGCCGTTGCGCTAAGGGCTGGCGGTGAAAATCTGTCGATCGTGTCCGAGGAGCTTTGGGCGAAGTCGCTTGGGTAATGGCACGCTTTGCGGAAGCCAGCGTCGGGTTCACTTTCATCGTCCGGAAGCGAACCGGACACCGGCCATCTCGGACCGAAGCCATGTAACCAAGGCTGCGGGCGCATCAGCTCGATGCCCGGTCAGGGCATGATCGCTGAATGCAGATAATTCGTGCGCCGCACATGCACCCTCACACCCACGACAGGCTCGAAGCCTTGCCCTTGCTGTCGCCAGAGACCGACCAGCCAGTCGTCGCCGACGCGCCAGCCGAGACCATCGCGGCTGATCTTGCCCAGCAGAAGTTCGCCATGCCAATGCAAGGGGAAAGTCGGGCCGCTCGAGAAATCCGGATACCCGCTGGTGGCGGTTTGGCCGAACGTGGGAAACGTGCTGTCCTGTGTTTTGAAGGTCGCCTGCATGGTGCCGAACCTCGACTTCTCCGAGTCGGGTAGCGAGGTACCGATCAACAGCTCCGGAATGCGGCTACGGTCATAACGCGTGACATAGCCGTTGGCGAGCGCGGTGAGTTCGGCGCAGTCCGGGTTGTTCTTCGCGCAGTAACCTTGCGGGCTCTGCAACTCATAGTCGTAGCGCACCAGCAGTCGCGTCGGTGCGCTCCACTTGCCGTCAACCCATGCCTGCGTCTGGATGTTGGAGCTGGTTATCTCGCGCTGGATCGACAACGCCTGCAACTTGCCCTGGAACGCGACGAGGGTTCCCCAGGTGGTCCAGCAGTTCTGCTGCAGGATCGTCGGCGTTTCCAGGGGCTGGATGGTGCGGTTGCGCCACGTGAAGAGCGACCAGGTGACGCAGTGAAGCGTCCCCCCTGCCTGGTTCATGCCTCCCGCACCCATGTCCGGAAGCATCGCGAGATTGACTGGTGAAACATCGTCGGTGCTGAAGAGCGTATGGATCACCTGCGTCAGCGCCTTTCCTGCGTCGACGGGAATCTTCGATCCAACGTTCTTTATATCGGTGTCTTCTTCCGCCGGTGCGACGAACACAGAGCCGTCGCCACCCAATGACTTCCACACATCGCTCGAATCGCCGCGATCCGTACTCTTCGACAGCTTGTCCGCAATGCCGGTCAGCAACGGCGAGCTTCCCGGCTCGCTGCGGAACACATGGTCGAGATAGGTGATGCGTTCCTGATACAGGTGGACCAGGGGCTTTTCCACCCGGTCTTCCTTGGCTGGAGTCGGGGCGGACTCGGTCAGCGAGGCGATCAGCTCATTGCGTTCCGCCAGCCAGTGACGCTGGTCGTGCAATAGCTTGTCCTGCGCGACACCGGCGCGCTGCGCGGCTTTCGCATACGCTCGGCCCATCTGCACATCGAGAGCGGGAAGCGCTTGGCTATGGCAGATGGCAAGGTCGATCGAATTCGTGGCCTTGTCACAGTTGATACCCGACGCCGCTGCCAGGCCGCTGCCGCTGCAGATCACCAACGCTGCCATCCGTCGAAGCCACATAGCCATATCCCTCGTGTGGAAGCGCAAGTGTGGCATCGCGAAAGCAGGGTGGGGAAGGCGGTGCTGCGCTGGGGTCAGGGCTATTTTGGGCAGTGCGTGTGGCAGTTCTGCGTAGATGGGCAGAGGAGGGCAGCACAAGGACATGATCCACCTCGTTCTGCAATCGGCACCACCGCCCTCTATTGGCTGGCGTTGCAGGCAAGGTACGATCTGGAGATCCAGTGGCGAAGACGCTGCGTCATGCGTCTGCCGGTCGAGTAGCGCCAAGACGAAACCCGAACGACTTCAACTCAAGGGAATGAGCGTGAGCATCGAGAAGAAGAATTCTGCCGACCTCGTATCCCTGAGTGGCAGCCCGATCTATCAACACAGCGAAGAACGCCCGTGGGCCGCACCCGAAGGCGAGGAATTCATCGAGCAGATCTCCGGTCATATCGAAGCCCATCTCGGCCCGGTGGACACGGTGTTCCATGAGTTCATGTCCGATACCGTCCATGTCGACGTGCATGTGGTCAAGCCGACCGCTGATTTCCCCTATGTTCGACTGGTGACCTCGGGGATGAGCGATCTCCCCATGGCCACGCCGGATGATCCGCGGATATCGACTCACCTCGAACTCATGATCACCTTGCCCGCCCACTGGCGGTTGGACATGGAGTCGTTCGAGGATGAGCGGTGGTATTGGCCGATGCGCTTGCTCAAGTATCTGGCCAGATTTCCGCACAAGTACGGAACATGGCTCGGGTGGGGTCACACGATTCCGAACGGCGACCCTGCGGAGCCCTACGCGCAGGGCATGAAGTTCAATGGTGCCATCCTGTTGCCCTCCGTCAACGTGCCCGAAGCGTTTCATTCGCTGGTGATCGAAGGCGTCAAGACAGTTTCCTTCTATGCCGTCGTACCGCTTTATCAGGCCGAAATGGACCTTAAGCTCCGTTCGGGTTCGGACGAATTGCTCAAGAGATTCGACAAGAGGAATGTCTCGGACATCGTCGATCTGGGCCGCCCCAATGTGGCCGTGAAGCGCTTCGGTCTCTGGTAAAGGTTCCAAGGGACGAATCACCCTGAAGACGCGGCGCCAGGCCCGAGCCGGGCCTGAGGGCGGAGTACTGGAAGGTCCCCCGGCACTTCTTCACGGCAGCACGAGAGTCGCCGGGGGAGAATCCCGCGGCCAGCACACCCGCCCAGGGCGGAAACAAGGCCGGGTCGGCGGCAAGGCGGTCACGGCTGCATGTCCGTGCTTCACCCGACATGACCGACGCGGCCGGTTCCCATGGGGCGTAGTTGAGCGTCGTTGGGGGAAGGTCATGCAGACATCGAAACGGCATGTGGCAGGTATCGCTGCAGTGGTGGTCACGTTGGCGTCGGTGGGCGCCTTGGCGTTGCCTTTGGCAGCAGATAACGAGGCCACGCCACCGCATTGGTCGTACTCGGGCGAATCGGGGCCGGCCCACTGGTCGACCCTGGACGCGAAATTCGCCGCCTGTGGCAACGGCATGGCGCAGTCGCCTATCGATCTGGAGTCGCACGATGCGAAGCCGGGCAAGGCCGGCGAGTTCCATATCGACTACGAGAAGGGCGACGTGGCGCTGGTGAACAACGGCCACACGGTGCAGGCCAATGTCGCCGATGCCAAGGACACCGTGGTGTTCGACGGCGATACCTATCACCTGGCCCAGTTCCACTTCCACTCGCCCAGCGAACACACGACGGACCAGAAGCGGTTTCCGTTGGAGATCCACTTCGTCAATCAGGATGGCGCCAAGCACATCCTGGTCGTGGGCGTGATGGTCAAGCTGGGTGACGAGAACCCGACTCTCGCACCTGTCTTTCGCAGTCTCCCGCCCGCATCGAGTCGCGCGTCGGTCACCGCCGCGGCCCCCATTCCGGTGGACCTCGCCTCCGTGCTCCCCAAGAACCACGAGGCCTATGTCTACAACGGCTCGCTCACCACGCCGCCGTGCACGGAGGGCGTGCGCTGGGTCGTGCTGTCACATCCCATCGAGATGTCCAAGGATCAGGTTGCGTCGTTCTCCAGGATGTTCCCGGACAACCACCGGCCCCTGCAGAAGGTCAATGGCCGGGAGATTGACGACGACACGGATTGAAGGCCTGCGGCCGCCGCGGAGCGAGCGCCTGGGCATGGCCTGGGCGCTCGCTTCGTGAGCGCTTCACGCCGGGCATCGGTGGCCAAAGTGGCGGAGACGCTTTGCAAGGCGCTCACCAGGGGCGATCATGCCGTTTCGACTCCAGGTAGCACGCCATGAATCACTCCGACGACGACTTCGACACCGAGCGCCACAATCACGACCACGACGATGACGACAGCGGTTTGGAGGCGTCGGTCTGGCAACTGCTGCTGATGATCAACCCTGGCGACGACGATGCTGCGTTCCAGCAATTCGCGGCGTATCGCGATGCCGTGGGCGATACGCCCGAGGATGAGGTCGACGTGGCGCAGGTGGTGGGACAGGTGGCCGACTGGCGCTCGACCTTCCACGTGGATGCCGAGGACACGCGCGCGCTGGTGCAGGCCATCAATGAGCTGACAGCTCGCTGGAATATCGCGATTGACTGGGACGGCGACGCGGATGAGGACGAGTTCCATGCCGACGCCGATGCGGGCGAACTGCTTGCCACCGCGTACGACAGCCTTGCCCCGCACGGTTACACCTTGTGGGTGCTCGACACCGACGACGATTACTACGCCGGCTGGATGACCTTGTCGCGTGACGTCGAGCCGATGCGCGAGCTGGCGACGGAGCTGGGCCTTCACCTTCGGCTCGGCAGCGAGATGGGCTGATGTACTGGCTGGCTGACGGATCGTTCCGGCAATCGGCACACGCCATGTTGGCCCTGACGGATCCGGTTTTCTCATGACTGCAACCATGCACTTTCCCTATGCCGGCCTGCTCGCGCGGCTGGAGTCATCCAGCGGCGAAGGTTCGCCGGATGCGGCTGCTGTGCTGCCTCCATCGCTCGAGCGCGCATTGTCTGCGAGTGATGCGTCAAAGAGCGACGTGGTCGCAGCGCTCGCCGTGCTCTTGAAGGCGCGCAAGGCGACATTGCAGGCAGCATTCGACACCACGCTCGCCGCCGACGAGCTGCGCCGTTACCAGAAGTTCGCCAAGCCGGGAAAGCCATCGGCGCACATCGTGCAGTTGCGCCAGAAGCAGGCCGCTGCACGCCAGGCGACCAGCATTGCGCGTCAGTCGCTGATCAAGGCAGCCGCCGCTTTCGTGCGCGATGCAGGTATCGATGTGCCGGCGCGTACGCCGCTGGACGTGTTCATCATCGACTGGATCGATGTGCACGTTCCCAGGGAACCCGCCTGACTCGCGGCGCGGGCTCACGCTCAAAATATGTTCTTTAACATAAATTGACGAGGCGTAAGCTCGACGATCGGTAGCGTCACGCACCGCAGGCAGGGCCGCCTCTTGGCTTGCCTGCCGACATCGGACACGTGTAGCGAGGAGAGCACCATGAAGAACTATCTGGCGGTTTATCTCGGCGACGAAGCGTCACACAAAGCATCCGGCTGGGATGCCTTGAGCGAGGATGATCGAAAGAAGCGCGAGCAGGAAGGCATCCAGGCCTGGGGCAAGTGGGTGCAGGATCACCAGGACGCCATAGTCGACATCGGTGCACCGCTGGGCAAGACGCTGCGGTCCTCCAAGGCCGGTATCGAAAGCGTGCGCAACAACCTCACGGGTTACACCGTGGTGCGTGCCGAATCGCAGGAAGCGGCCGCGAAAATGTTCGTAGGCCATCCGCATTTCATGATCTTCCCCGGCGCCGCCATTGAAATCATGGATTGCCTGCCGATTCCCGGATAACGGCGGCGCTTGCTTTCCTTCCCGGGTGACCCATTGGTTGAAGAGACGCCTGGAGAGGGAGCGACATGAAAGCACTGCTGGCCGCATGGCTCCTGTTCGCTGCCGTAGCCGGGCCATCGGCGCCCGTGCAATGCCTGGTCGATTCGACGGCCACCGATTTCCATCTGCATGGTGCGCAGGGAGCGGTCCAGTTTCGCGATGTACGCCTGGGGCATGTCGGCACGCCCGGTGGCTCCAGGCAGTATTTCCTTTGCGGCGAATTCTCGCGGTCGTCTTCGCAAGGGAAGGCCGAATCGGGCCCTTTCATCACCATCAAGACCTCAGGCCACGAGACCTGGTTGGGCGAGCAGGCCAGAAGCATGTGCGAGCGCGCATCCAATCAGTGGGACAAGTCGGGCCCGGAGCTATCAAGCGTGCTGCAGCAGCGGTTTGATGCAGGGCAGTCGGCCAGATAGACGGGGAGGCCGTGTGCCCGATGATGGTGTGGCACCGGGCGTGGGTCAGATCGCCGCGATCAGGAAGGCTTCGCCCCGCGGCACTTCCAGTCCATCGGATCGATCGGCGAAGTAGCGCGCATTGAGATCGTCGTTGGATACGTAGCGGGCGGTGTCGAAGCCCGCCTCGCGTGCGAGCGTCATCACTTCTTCGGGAGCGAAGAAGCTGATGAACGGCGTGCCGGACGCGCGGGCGCGCTCGTGCAGCATCTGGTGCAAAGGGCGTTCGGCCGGATCGATGAGGTCCAGCGGCAGCAGGAACGTCATCGCGAAACTGGAGCCGGGAGCGAGTACGGCGACCTGGCGCAGCGTGGCCAGGTTGGCCTCGTGGCTGAGGTACATGGAGACGCCGGTGGAGACCACCACGGCGGGCGCGCGCGTATCGAAGCCGGCGGCCACCAGCTTCTCCCACCAGGACTGGCCGGCCTCGAAGTCCACCGGGACGAAGTGCAGCCAAGAGGGTATGCCAAGGCCCAGCTCGACCAGCCGCTCGCGCTTCCACAGCTGGGCTCCCGGCTGATCCACTTCGAAGATGCGCATGCGCGAAGCGAGGTCGGGGCGACGTTGCGCGAACGTATCCAGGCCGGCGCCGAGCAGTACGTATTGCGTCACGCCGTGCGCGAGCTGTTCCTCCACCAGTTCTTCGATGAAGCGTGCACGTGCAACCACGCCGGCCCGGAAGCCTCGCGTGCCTTGCGGGTCCATGTCCGGCCGCTGGCGCCAGCTCTCGTTGGGCGCCACCAGCTGCAGTCCGACCACGTCGTCGAACACATGCGGTGGGGAATCGATCTGGACGTGCATGGCGCGCCACAGGGCGACGCGTACGGCGGTCTTTTCCGGCTCGATCTGCATGGGCGGCATCCGGTTGTCGAGGGAACTGGGCCGTGTCGACGAGGCAAGGGCGCCACGGACGGGGGAGCCTAGAGTTACCGCCGATGCGGGCGGCGGGCAAGTCCCGGAGGGCTGGTACGGTCTAAGGCCGGCGATTTGTATCCATTTGTATCCGACGGTCAGTGGATACAAAACGATGCAAAGGGGCGGCGCCGCTTACACAGTGAGGACACATGGGGATGGTCTTCTATAGCGGCACACCCATCAGCCGGGAGAGGGCACATGTCGGACCGTATCGATCAGCGCAGGCGCAAGTTTCTGGGCACCGCCGCCCTGGGTTTGGCGGCCACGCAAGTGGGCTGGATGTCCTTGGCCCAGGCACAGGCGGGCATGCCCGCGGCGTCTAGCCCTGGCAAGGCATCAGCAAGGACGGGGCACACGTCGTTTTCGTCGATCAAGCACGTGAAGACGGATGTGCTCGACATCGCCTACGCCGAGGAAGGCCCGGCCAACGGCAAGCCCGTGCTGCTGCTGCACGGCTGGCCGTATGACATCTACAGCTTCGTCGACGTGGCCCCGATCCTGGCGGCCGCCGGCTATCGCGTGATCATTCCCTACCTGCGCGGCTATGGCGATACGCGCTTCCTCTCTGCCGATACGCCACGCAACGGCCAGCAGGCCGCGCTGGCGGCCGATGGTCTCGCGCTACTGGATGCATTGCACATCAAGCAGGCCATCGTGGCCGGCTTCGACTGGGGTGCGCGCACCGCCGACATCATGGCCGCGCTGTGGCCGGAACGCTGCAAGGCGCTGGTGTCGGTGAGCGGCTATCTGATCGGCAGCCAGGAACTCAATCGTGCGCCGCTGCCGCCAAAGGCCGAGCAGCAATGGTGGTACCAGTACTACTTCACCACCGAGCGCGGCCAGGCAGGCTACGCGAAATACACGCATGATTTCGCGCGGCTGATCTGGGAAACCGCGTCGCCGAAGTGGACGTTCGATGACGCTACCTTCAATCGCTCGGCGGCCGCACTGGACAACCCGGACCAGGTAGCGGTGGCAATCCACAATTATCGCTGGCGCCTGGGGCTGGCAGAGGGCGAGGCCAAGTACGACGCCTTTGAGAAAAGGCTCGCCACGTTGCCCGCCATCACCATTCCCACCATCACGATGGAAGGCGACGCAAACGGTGCGCCGCATCCCGACCCGAGTGCGTATGCCAAAAAGTTCACCGGGAAGTACGAGCATCGCCTGATCACTGGCGGCATCGGCCACAACCTGCCGCAGGAAGCGCCCGAAGCGTTCGCCAAGGCTGTCATCGACGTGGACAAGTTCTGATGAGGCGTTGAGAGCTTGCGAAGCGGCACAAGCGTGGCTTCAAGGCAAAAAGAAAGGGGCGCACGGCGCCCCTTTTCCTTGTCATCTGCTGTTGATGCGGTGCGCGACGCTTTACATGTTCTCGACGGGCAGCACGCGACGGCGCGAGCGCTCGCGTAGCGAGCAATCGCGCAGGGTATCGGCCATGGCTTCCAGGTCGGGGATGCCATAGAGACGAACCATGGACATGTCGCGATCGGAGGAGTGCATGCAGAGCAGGCATTGCCCCAGCAAGCGCATGCCGAGCGGCTTCTCCAGGTCGAAATGGTCGACGCGGAACAGCTCCAGATTGTCCTGCGTCTTCGACAGCAGGCCATGTTCCACGCGGATGCGCTGGGTGGTGATGGTGTAGGTGACCGAGACGCTGCGCATCCAGTAGACCAGCGCGCCGATGCCCAGTGTCAGCACGGCAATCACGTACTGGCCGAAACTGTAGAACGTGGCCGGATGCCCCTGGAACAGCACCTTCTCGACGGTGGATTCGCGCGCGGCCTGGAAGGCCTCGAGATCCGTGCCACAGAACCGGCATTTCTTGGCGATGGCCATGATGGACTCGCCACACACCGGACACGGCTTGCGCTCTTCGGTTGCTTCGGACATGGCCTCTCCCTTGGAATTGATGCGTGCTGCTGACTGCGTAAAGTCTGCCTGATTTTGGCATGGGCAGGGGTTTGCGAGGTGGCTGCTGTTCACGCTGAGGGAGGTGGGCTTTCGTACCGCTGCCGCGACCAGGGGCACTTTCTCCTTGCGTAGTCATCCCTTGTAGGAGCGCACCCAGTGCGCGATCGCGGCGTTACGGCGTCATCGCTCCGTTGGCTTTTCGCGCACTGGGTGCGCTCCTACAGAGGTAGGCAGACGATCGAAGCGCCCACTGCATCCCATGTGGACTTACTTAGGTCGCAGGCGGCTACCGGGCAACCCTAATCCTGCTTCAACAAAGCCAGCGCCTGATGCCTTGCCGACTGTCGCAACGACTTGCGCAGCACCGGATCATTGGTCGTGCGCGCCAGCACCATGCCACCTACGCACAGCGCCACGATGGCTTCCGCACGACGATCCGCATCGCGAACGCCCGTGAGCGCGCAGCGATAGATGTGGCGCATGCCGCGCATGAGGTCGGTGTAGGCCTGCTGCGGCTCCAGCCCCGCGCGTGCGACATCGGACGGCAGCGCATACAGAGGGCAGTGCAGGTCGATGTTCTCCAGCACTTCGTCGCTCAGGTAGAGATCCACCAGCATGCGCGCCATGCGCTTGGGATCATCGATGGCCTCGGCGCCGTGGGCCGTGGCGAACGGATTGCAGGTTTCGAAGCTGGCGACGGCAGCGGCGTACAGATCGTCCTTGCTGTCGAAGTGGTGATAGAAGGCGCCGCGCGTGAGTCCGGCCGACGCCATGACCTGGTCGATAGTGACCTGCTCGAAGCCGTGGCGATTGAACAGGCGGCGGGCGGATTCGACGACGCGTGCGCGCGTCTGCACTTTGTGTCCGGGACTGTATGGCATGACTGCGACCCTCCGGGGACAGGTATAGCAGGCCGTCAAAATATGTTCTTTAACATATTTTGCGCCGGCGTAAGCTCGGATGCCGATAGCGGACCAGGCACCGGAGGACGGACATGAAGATCTACTGGATCAGGGCCCAGGCGCCGCGCCGCGTGCTGGCGCTGCTGAAGTATCTCGGCATCGACGCCGACTGCATCGAGGTCGAGGCGAAACAGGGCGGTCTCAGGGCGCCCGAGTACCTGGCACTCAATCCGAACGGCAAGGCGCCGACCCTGGTAGATGGCGACGTCGTGCTGTGGGAGTCGTCGGCCATCAATGCCTATCTGTGCATCAAGCAAGGCTCGGACATGTGGCCGGCGCACAACCCGGCCGAGCAGGTCGAGGTGATTCGCTGGTTGTCATGGAACGACAACCATTGGGCTCGCGCGGTCGGGCCGTTCTATTTCGAGTTCGTGGTGAAGGCGACCTTCCAGATCGGCCCACCGGATCGCACGGGCTTGGCGGCCGCGACACCCGAGCTGAAGAAGCTGGCCGCGGTGCTGGACGGTCATCTCGAAGGCCGCGATTTCGTGGCGTGCGGCCGGCTCACCATCGCCGACTTCCAGCTGGCGGCGATGGCGTGCGACTGGCGCCAGTCGGAAATGCCGTTCGCCGAATTTCCCAACATCGTGCGCTGGCTCGATAGGCTGCATCGCATTCCGGCATGGGCCGACCCGTGGCCAGTCAACACGAAGCAGAAACACGTGGCGGCACCAAGCGTGGCCTGAGCGGTACCGAATCGCGTCGTGATAGCGAATGGAGGCATGCATGACCGAGCTTGTCCTCACCACCTTCAACTGGGTTCCCGAGGTGCCACGTGGCTACGTACGCGACCTGCGCGTGCGTTGGGCGCTGGAGGAGGCTGGGTTGCCTTATCGCGTCGAGAGCGTGCCGTTTGATGCACGCGGCGCCGAACACTTCGAGCACCAGCCATTCGGGCAGGTTCCGTGGCTGACCGATGGTGGCATTTCCATCTTCGAGAGCGGCGCCATCCTGCTGCACCTTGGCCTTCGCAGCGAGGCGTTGATGCCCAGCGATCCGCGTGGTCGCAGCAAGGCCACGGAGTGGCTGTTTGCGGCGCTCAATTCCGTCGAGATGGCGAGCGTACCGTGGTCGATCTTCGTGTTCTCAGGCATCAGCGAAGAAACACCGGGACGGAAACGCCTGGATGATTTCCTCCGCGCACGACTCGGGCACATGGAGCCGATCCTGGCCGGACGAGAGTGGCTGGCAGGCGCGTTTTCCGTGGCCGACATCGTCATGGCGGACGTGTTGCGCCTGGTCGACCGTTTCGACGGACTGGCGACCTTTCCGGCCTGCCGAGCCTACGTGGCGCGTGCCACCGCGCGGCCGTCCTTCAAGAAGGCGCATGCCGACCAGATGGCGCACTTCGCGGCCGCGGACGAGGCAAACTCATCGCGAGGCGTGGGCTAGCCCCTGGCCGGGCCGTCACGACGCGCGGGCGCGGATGATCCAGCAGGCGGCGTTGTAACGCACTTCGTCGCCGTGCACGTAGGGATCGAACGCAGGCCGGATGGCGGCGGCGACGCTGGCGAGGGTCGCTTCGTCCGCCTGCTGCAACGCGACGCCCACGGGGCCGAGGCGTGTGAAGTAGCTGACCAGTGCGCTTTCGGGAAATGCACAGGTGACATCGAGTGGCTGGATGTCGACATGCAGCCAACCGCCGTCTCGCAGCATCGATGACGTGTGCTCCCAGTCGGCAAAACCGAATTGACCCGGCCCGGGCTGCCGCGCGGGGAGGTCGATGACGGCGGCGGCCACGCGCTCGGCTGTCGTCATGTACGGATTCTCCTCGGCGCTGCGCCATGCAATGAAGCACAACGACGCGTCGTTGCGCGCTGCGCGGCGCAGGTTTGCGAAGGCGACGACCGGTTGCTCGAAGAACATCACGCCAAAGCGTGAGATGAACATGTCGATGCTTTCCGGTGCGAAGACATAGGTCTGCGCGTTGTCGCAGACGAATCGCGCAGTGGAACCTTCGCTTCGTGCGCGCTCGATCGCGGCGTCCGTCATCGGCCGCGAGATGTCCAGGCCCATGCACTCGGCACCATTCCCCAGCGCCCGGGCCGCGGCCAGCGTAGTGCCGCCGGTACCGCAGCCGATGTCGAGCAGTTGGTGCGGTGAACGGGTGCGAACCTCCCGGATCAGCACCTCGGTGAGTGGCAGGAACATGCCGTCGAGCATGGGCTGCAGGTCGACCCAGCTGCGTCCGGAATGACCATTCCAGGCGTCGATGGGCGAGGGCGTGGTGGCCATGGGCGATTTCCCGGGCGGCAAGTCGGCGGCGGGCAGCCTGGGCCATAAGGGGTCGACTGGACGTCAAGGGTGAAAACGCCGCCCCGCAGGGCTCCGGCTCCTTGTAAGGCGCCCGGTCCGGGAGGCATAGTCACGCGGCAGCTGGGTACGGTCGGGAGAAGACATGCGGGTACGCCTCGAAGATGTAGCGCGCGCGACGGGCGTCTCGCCGAAGACGGTGTCCCGCGTCCTGAACGAGGAGCCCTCGGTCAAGGAATCCACGCGCCAGAAGGTGCTCGCGGCGATGGAGTCGATGAACTATCGGCCCAGCCCTTCCGCACGCGGACTGGCCGGCAGCCGCTCGTTCCTGGTGGCGATGTTGTATGACAACAACGACAACCCGGCCTCGACCTATCTGGCGGAAATCCAGGACGGCGTGCTCGACGCCTGCGACGCGCATCGCTACAGCATGATGGTGTGCCCGCTGCGGGTGCGCGATCAGGATTTCATCCGTCGCGTGGATGCGCTGGTGTCCGACCACCACATCGATGGCGTCATCGTCACGCCACCGCTCACCGATCACGCGCCGCTGCTGAAGCGGCTGCAGGAACACGGCGTGCCGCACGCAAGCATCTCGCCGGTGAACCACGAAGGCGTGATCGGCGTCTGCATGGACGAGCAGAAGGCGGCCAAGGCACTGGTCGATCACCTGCTGCAGGAAGGCCACCGCCGCATTGCCTACATCGCCGGTTTCGCCACGCATGGCGCCAGCCGCTGGCGACTCAACGGCTACAAGGACGCGATGATGGCGGCGGGCATCCCCTACGACCCGAAGTACGTGGTGCAGGGCGAATTCACTTTCGGCTCCGGCGTGCTTGCGGCGCGCCAGCTGTTTTCGCTGGCTGAACCGCCCACGGCGATCTTCGCCGCGAACGACGACATGGCCGCCGGTGTCATGTGGGCCGCGAACGAGCGTGGCCTGAAAGTGCCGCGCGACCTTTCCGTCTGCGGGTTCGACGACACGCCGCTCGCCACGCAGCTGTGGCCGCCGCTCACCACGGTGCGCCAGCCGAGCCGCGACATGGGCAAGCTCGCCGCGTTGCAGTTGATGGAATTGCTGCGCGGCCGAGGCAATGGCTTGCTGGTGCAGGTGCCGTACTCGCTGCAGCTGCGTGAATCGACGGCGCCCGCGCCGCGCGAAGCGCCGGCCAAGGGCAAGCGCAAGACGCGCGCCAGCGGTTGAAGTCATGCGATCGCGAGCGACGATGGATGCGTCGTCGTTCTGTCATGACTAACGCAACGTGCAGCACTTGCATGTGCTGCATCACGTGGCTACTCTGCGCCTCCCATCAACCCCACCAACAGGAGGAATAGAACAATGATTGTTGTAGCAGCAGCCTCCGCCGGGTCGACGCGCTTCTGATTGTCTGGCCAGCTTTCCAGCTGGCGCGCTTCATCTCTCCGCTTCGCACCCTGGCGATTCGTTCGGCCCCGTTTCGGTTGGCCGTCGTTCCCTTTGTCTGCAGGGTGCTTCCATGTCTTTGATGTTTTCCCTCCACCAGCTCGGCTGGCGGCCTGAATATGCGCAACATTTGACGCTCGACGACTTCGAGGCGGGTTATCCCGCGCGCGTCGCGGCGGTGCATCGTGGTGGTCTCGATCTGCTCTCCTCGCGTGGGCCCGGTTCGGCCGTGGTGCCGCGCCATGTCGAGGCCGATGCCGGTATCGCCGCGGGCGACTGGGTACTGGTGGAGCATGAGGCGGATCGCGTGATCCGCTTGCTGGATCGCCAGTCGCTGCTCGTTCGCATGGCGGCAGGTGCAGATCATCGCCGCCAGTCGATCGCGGCCAACCTTGATGCGTTGTTCATCGTGACCTCGTGCAACGACGACTTCAATGCGTCGCGCCTCGAGCGTTACCTGGCCCTGGCGTTCGATGCATCGGTCACGCCCGTATTAGTGCTTACCAAGGCTGACCTTTGCGCCGATGTGGGTGGCTACGTCTCGCTGGCTGAGCGGCTCGCGCCGTCGGTGCCCGTCGTGGCACTCGATGCCACCCACCCCGAATCAGTGGAGCAGCTGTCGCCCTGGCTATCGCCCGGCAAGACGGTGGCGTTTGTCGGTTCTTCGGGCGTGGGCAAATCCACCCTGGCCAACAGCGTGATCGGCGACGTCGTGCAGCGCACGAGGGACATCCGTGAGGATGATGCGCGTGGCCGGCATACCACCACGGCACGCGAGATGTTTGCCACGGCCAGTGGCGCGTGGGTGATCGACACGCCGGGCATGCGCGAGTTGCGGTTGGGCACGGCGGCGCCTGACCTCGGCGCGGTGTTCGATGACGTGGAGCAGTACGCCATGCAATGCCGTTTCCGCGATTGCCTGCATGAGGATGATGCGGGTTGCGCCGTGGCGCGCGCCGTCGCTGAGGGTGCATTGGATGCGCGACGCCTGGAGAACTATCGCAAGCTGCAGCGAGAGGCGGCTCACGTCCAGCGCAGTGTGCGGGAGGAGCGTGAGCATGGCCGGCAGTTCGGCAAGCTGGTTCGCGAGGCCGTTCGTACGAAGCGCAAACGCCTGGAGCGCTGAGGGGCAGCCATGAAAGCGAGGAAGAGCGGGACGATAGAGGCCGTGAAGAACGGCCTCTATCGTCGATGTGCTTACTTGCTGGAGGCCTTGTAGGTCAGGTCGCTGCTGTAGCTGTCCACGTGCGATGAACTGCTTTCAGTGGCGTCGTTGAGCGACTTGCGCATCGCCTGAGCGTCCTGCTGGCCATACACGTTGGCAACCATCGTCCATAGCGGTGTTTCCGGATCCTTGCCCAGGTCTTCCCACGACTTGGCGGGAATGATCACGACGAAGTCCGGTGAATCGGCACCGGCATGCTGCATCTCGCCGATCATGTAGTTGTTGGGCCACTTGGCCTTGTCTGCGGCTGCGGCGATCTTCTTGATCACGTCGACAAAGGCCTCATGCGGCTCGTGACCGTTCTTAAGCTTGAAGTCGACGACCTGGATGAACGGCGACGACAGCTGCATGCCCTTGGGCATGTGGCTCAGGTCCACGCGTGCCACGACGAACCCGCTCACTTCGCTCTTGAGGTGCGGATTGACGCTTGTGCGGTAGATCTGGTCGCACGCCTTGCTCGTCTCGTGCATCGCGTCGAAGGCTGACCACGGCACCGCATCGGTGGTGTAGGAGTACGCATAGGTGTCGCCGGTTTCGTGCGACCAGGCGGTCCATGTGTACTTGAAGCCATGCTCGCTCAGGCACTGGTTGTAGCTCTTGATACCGGTTTCATAGGCCTGCTGGTCGGCCGGGGCGACATAGTCGGTGTAATCACGGATGAGCATGGGCTTGGGCGCGTCGGCAGCAACGACAGCGCTGATGCAGCAGCAGGCGGCCACGCAGGCCAGCCAGAGCGTCGATGATTTCATGGTGTTCTCCCTTGAGGCGGCAGCCTCGTTGGTGGTTGCGGTCGCGTTATGGAGCGAAAGCGCGAAAACGATCGATCACGAAGGCAACAGCGTGGAATGAGACGTCTGCCATACGGGGATGGGGTGAAAAGCAGGAACGCCGGACACGACGTGTCGGCAACACGTTGTGGGTAGGGGTGACGCAACGCCTTGTGGCGTCGTCGTGCCCGGCGTGTCGGAAAGGGAGAATGGTGAGCTATCGAGCATGGCGCGTCCCGACTTGGTCGAAGGGGCAGACTTCACGTGAAACCGATCGTCGAACGATGTGTGACGTGAAGCGTCTGCCAGAAGCAAAGCCGGGCGGCGAGATGAATGTGGCGCTGGCTGCGAAGAGCGGGAATACCCCAAAAAGCATAGGCCGCCCACGAGGGGCGGCCCGTTGATTCCATCAGTGCTTTCTTACGTTTCGTGGTGAAACGCCAGATGGTTCTTCTTCGGCTCAGGGCTTGGCGTTTGTCCAGGACAGGTCGGTCACGACAGGGAAGTGGTCGGACGGATAGCGGCCGTTTTCCTGCGTGGTGACGGTGGCGTAATGCGTCGGTGTAAAGCCACGCGTAAGGATGAAATCGATGCGTTGGTCCGGGTTGCCGGTGAAATTGTGGAAGGTTTTTTCAGGGCCTTCGACCTTGGGCGAAGCCGCGCGGGCATCCTGCAGGGTTTTCGTCAGCAAGGCGTAAGTCGGGCTGCTGGGCGTGGTGTTCAGATCACCGGTGAGAATGAACGGCACATCCTTGGGCAGCGTCGCGATGCGCGCGATGATTTCCTTGGCGCCCTTTACGCGGATCGGCTCGTCCTGGTCGCGGTAGGGGAGATGCGTGTTGTAGTAGTAGAACGTCCGCCCCGTGTGGATGTCTTCGAACAGCGCCCAGGTCACCATGCGCGGGAAGATGTTGCCCCAGGTGATGCTGCCGGGCTTGTCGGGTGTATCGGAAAGCCAGAAGTTGCCCGAGTCCTTCAGGCGCAGTACGTCCTTCCGATAGAACACGCCCATGTGCTCATCGGCATGGCCACCGAAGCGATCGATACCGAACCAGGTGTATTCGGGCAGCTTGCTCACGACGTAGTCGCCCTGTTCCTTGTGCAGCTCCTGCGTACCGATCAGGTCGGGATGCTGTTCGCGGATGGTGTCCACGAAGATGTCGCGCCGGGCTTCCCAGCGATTGGGACCATCGGCCTCGACGGGGACGCGCACGTTGAAGCTCATCACGCGCAGGGTCTGGGCGGCGAGCGGATGGCTGGCGAAGCCAAAGACGACGAGCAACAGAGCCATCAACCAGGGGCGGAATGAAGTCACGTGGGGAGGGTCCTTGCGATGAAGAGCCCCGACCGTAACACGGTGTGTCGCCCTGATGACAGGCACATGCGGTATGGTTTGCGCGAACTGCGCGGTAGTTGGGGAGCGCGCGTGGCGTCGCGATCGTCGATGGCGATGCGTGCCGTATCGGGTTTCCCATGGCGGCGTGCCACGCACAGGTGTTCACCACTCCAGGGTTTCGAGCCATGCCCCAGCGCGTCGCCACTTGCAGTTGTCGTCAGCTGATGTTGCGTACGACGGAAGAACCGTTGCGCGTTTCCATTTGTCATTGCCATGCGTGCCAGCGACGGACCGGCAGCGTGTTCGCCGTGCAGGCGCGCTTCCGCGAAGGGAGCGTGGTCGTCCGTGGCAACGCCACGCAGTACGTTCGCAAGGGCGATACCGGTCAGGACGCCACGTTCCATTTCTGCCCGGTGTGCGGTTCCACGTTGTACTACCAGCTGGATTCCGTGGACGGCCTGATTGGCGTGCCCGTGGGTGCCTTTGCCAACCCGGATTTTCCCGCACCGAACATTTCCGTGTTCGAGGAGTGCATGCATTCGTGGGTGGTGTTGCCGGAAGGCATCGAGCACATGGATTGATTGGCCATCCGCCGTGACGGCTGGAAAATGCGCCCCGGTCTCACGCGATTTGCAACGCAAAAACTTGCACTTCAAGGATGTATAGGGGGCGCCGATACCTGTCATGGGGGGATAATCGTCCCTGGCAGGGGTTTGTCATGCGCTTTACCGTTCGTCTGAAAATCATTGCGGCCATGGGCATTGCCCTGGCCATAGCGGTCGTCGTGGGTGTGGTCGGGCTTTATGGCGTACGCGCCACGTACCGGCTGGTCGACGATATGTATCGCTCCAACGTGCTCGCGATCGTCGCCGTCAGTGACGTGCGCACGGCCATCATCAATGATCGGCTCGCACTCAATCGTTCGATCATCGATCCCAGCCAGCGCACTCTTGGGAAGAAGGTCGCGGCCGACAAGGTGCGGCTGGACGCGGCGTGGCATCGCTATTACCCCGCCATGGTGTCCACGGATGAAGAGCGCCGCGTGGCCGAGCAATTCGAAGCCGCCCGCAAGGAAACCCTTCCCGTGATGGATCACGAGGTCGAGTTGCTGGACGCAGGCAAGACCGACGAAGGTCGTGCGCTGCACATCGGCAAGGTGGGTGATGGCATGAGCCGCGAAACGGCCGCCATCGACCAGTTGGTCGGCATCAACGAGAAGCAGGCGGAAAATTCTGCGGCGGACGCGGCTGCGCATTTCGCGCGCACGTGGAAGGTCTCCATCGCCATGCTAGTGCTGGGTGTGCTGGTCCTGCTGGCGGTTGCCATGGCGCTGATCCGGGCCGTGACGCGACCGCTGAACCAGGCCCGCTTGCTTGCCAGCGCGATCCAGCAAGGACGGCTCAACAACACGACCGCCATCACCGGCAACGACGAATTCAGCGACACGCTGCATTCGCTGGACGACATGGATCGCCAGCTCACCGCCATCGTCACCCAGGTGCGTGACGTGGCCGAGCAGGTCAATCATGCCGCGCGCGATCTTTCCCAGGGCAACGACGACCTGTCCCAGCGCACGCAGGAACAGGCCAGCTCGCTTGAGGAAACCGCGGCCTCGATGGAAGAGCTGGCCACCACGGTGAAGCAGAATGCCGAGGGTGCGGGCCAGGCGCGCGAGATGGCGCTGCGCATGCGCCGACGCGCCGAAGAGGGTCGTGACGTCGCGGTCACTGCCGTCGACGCGATGCAGGCGATCACCCAGGCCAGCAAGGAAGTGGGTGAGATCGTGGGCATGATCGATGAGATCGCCTTCCAGACCAATCTGCTGGCCTTGAATGCCGCGGTGGAAGCGGCGCGCGCGGGCGAGCAGGGGCGCGGCTTCTCGGTGGTGGCCACCGAGGTGCGCAATCTCGCCCAGCGCAGCAGCGTGGCGGCCAAGAGCATCAAGTCGCTGATCCAGGACACCACGTTCAAGGTGTCCGAAGGCGCAGGCCTGGTGCAACGTACCGGCCAGGCTCTCAACGACATCGCCGGCGACGTGCGTGAAGTGAGCACGATCATCGAAGTGATCGCCGCGGCGTCCGAAGAACAGTCCGCCGGCATCGGCCAGGTGAACAACGCGGTGATGACGCTGGATGACGTGACCCAGCAGAACGCCGCCCTGGTCGAGGAAGCCAGCGCGGCCAGCCGCAATACGCTAGACCTGTCACAGGTACTGATGAAGCAGGTGGCTTACTTCACCCTGCAGGGCGAAACGGTCGTGGCGAAGCCGGCCATCGAACCTGCGGCCGTTCGACCGCCGGTCGGTCCGGCCCGGTCCCTCAAGCGCGCCGCCAGTGCCGAACTTGCCGTGGCCGGAGATGCCTGGACGGAATTCTGAGCGACTTCTCGGAATGGCATTCAACCCATGGCGCGCTCGGACGTTCCATGCATGGGCCATCATCCTGATGGCGGCGAAGCAAGAGGAACCTATGCAGTCAGGAGAGTCCGATCGTTGGGCAAGGACGCGCGAGCGTGGCATGTGGCGCTTTGTGCTGCGCAGCGGTGTGCTGTTCTATGGCCTGCCGATGTTTTTCATCATGACCTACCTCATCCCCCATCCGCGATTGACGACACCGCAGTCCGCCGTGTTGTGGCTGATTGGCGGCGCGGGCTACGGCCTGGCCATGTGGATGGTGCAGGAACGCCGATTCAGAAAGGTGACTCGACGCCCATCGTGATTTTCCCTTCACGAAAAGGCGAATCGCTTTTCATCTGGTCTTTCGGTCTGCTGGCGCAGTGTCTCGTGAGACCGCGGTCGGGCGGTTTGTGGCTGCGGTGGGTCGGTGTGTACGTGTGCCTGCATCACGGGCGGCGTGACAACCGGGAGGCTTCAGCAAGTTCCGCCTGACGTAGGGGGCGGGGTCTCTCGGCATGCAGCTTGCCCACGCTATGCGGGCGCGCGCACGCATGAAGCCAACAAAAGGAGACCAGACCATGGCACGCCAAATTACCTACGTCGTTCGTGCATTCGCTGGTGCAATGATCGTCGCGCTCTGCGGCTGCTCTGACTTCGTCAAGAAGACCGATTACGACGCCGCCATCACCGAACTGCGCGGCAACGATCAGAAGCAACAGCAGGAAATCGATTCGATCAAGCAGGACATGCAGCAGAAGTTCGCGCAGTACGATTCGCAGATCACCGCCATGCAGGGGCGCATCAGCGTCAATACGATCGCGCACTTCGATACCAATCAATCGACGATCCGCGACGACGACAAGAAGCAGCTCGATGATTTCGCCAAGATCATCAAGGACCATCATTCCAATGCCGTCATCACCGCCGAAGGGTTCGCCGACCCGTCGGGCAGCGCAGGCTACAACCGCCGTCTTGCCCAGAAAAGGGCTGACGCCGTACGCGACTACCTGATCCAGACCGGCGGCCTCAATGCCGAACAGGTCCGCGCCGTCGGCTACGGCGAAGTGAAGAACCGCCAGGTCGTGAAAGGCGCCCATGGCGACGAAGGCCAGCCGAACCGCCGCGTGACCCTGGTGACGGATTTCACCGGTAGTACCTGAGGCTTCTTTGGTCAGCGTGCCATTCCATATGGCACGGAGCTGGTTGTAGCTAAACGACAAACGCCGCCCCACGGGGCGGCGTTTGTGCTTTCCGGCAAAACGCTCGGGATCAGGATTTCATCGAACTGAAGAGTTCGTGATCGGCCGTCATTGGTTGAACCTTCCAAATGAGCCTTCTCACTTGCGGTCGATCGACAGCGGTCTTGCTTGAAACTTACAAACCGTGACAGTAATGTTATCACTACGTCAGCTTGGCGTAAGTTTTTGCGCAAGGGCGTGACGGACGCTCGAAACGACGATTTGTTTCTTGCTCGGGGGCTGCCGCGTGAACAGAAGTGGATATCGCAGCGTGGCGAAGATTGCCATCGGCGTGCTCCTCGTCGCGTGTTTTGCCTGGGTGCTGGATCGCTGGTCGCTGGGTGTCGCAACCGATGCCTATCTATTTTCTTATGGATTCTGGGTGCAGGCAGGGGTCGTTGCGCTGACGACACTTGCAGTCATTGCACTGACGTCACGTGTGTGGCTGGCGTGCTGGATGACTTCGGCACTGCTGGCTGCGCTTTACGTGGCCAATTACTTCAAGCTCCACTACCTGGCTTCACCGATCACGATCGAAGACTACTTTCTAGTCAAAGATCTCGATGCCGATGGGTTGTCCCTGTTCCTGCACTATCTGAACGTAGGTTGGTTACTGGTCTGTGCCCTCTTGTTCGCGGGAGTTGGCGGGGTGTTGTTCTGGAGGGAGGGGCGGCTGATCACCGGGCGGCGGTTACCGCGTGCCGTGATGTTTCTTCTCTCTTTTGCAATGCTGGCCGCGTGTGCCTCGGGTAGCACCGGAGAGCGCATCTTCGATGCCGACCGCCTTCGCGTCCTGCCGTTCAATCCTGTCGTTAGTCAGTTGCGTGCTGGGCTCGTAAGCCACCTCATGTATTCCGCCCGTTACATGGCTCGGGCGTTTGACGAACCTGTCGATCCGGAAGCCGTGCGGCGGTTGGTCGCGAGCGTTCGGTTCAATGCGGATCGGAAACCCGCAGACGAAAAACAGGGTTTGCCGCCGGATGTTGTGGTCATTCAAAGCGAGTCGTTCTTCAATCCAGATAGCATCAGGGAGGTTGGCGACACCTCCGACTTATTGCCCAACTTGCATCGCGCGATTACGCAAGGTGAGGGCGGCGCAATGATCGTGCCGACATTTGGTGGCGGAACGATTCGGACCGAATTCGAGGTGCTTACAGCTGTTCCGCTGCGGGCATACGCGAAGGTGCAATTTCCGTACCTTCAATTTGGGCAAGACAAGGTGCCGAGCATCGCGCGTGTTTTTTCTGGAGCAGGCTACGAATCTATTGCGATACATGGCAACAGCGGCACCTTCTGGAGTCGTAATCACGCCTTACGTGTGCTTGGGTTTGACCGCTTCCTGACTGAAAAAGACTTTGGGAAAGACGCGCAACGGGATGGCGCATTCCTGTCAGATCGGTCGATGACCGACAAGATCATCAACGAACTGGACAAGCCCGGACGACCGCGCTTTATCTTTGCCATCAGCATCGAAGCGCATGGTCCATATACCCAAGTACCCGTTTCGGATGAGTCGTCTCGAGAACTCATGGCGCACTCCTCGCCGTTTTCGGCCGACGCAGCGGACGAGTACTCGCACTATGCCTATCACATTGCGCACGCCGACCACGAATTCGGGCGCCTTTGGGATTACCTGAAAAGACGTGGGCGCCCATACCTCTTGGTTTTTTATGGCGACCATCTGCCTGGATTCCGCTACGTATATCAAAGCGCCACCTTCCGGAATGGGTTGTCCGCTCAGGATCAGCAGGTCCCTTGGGTGGCGGTTGGCTCCGATGTGCAGCAGTCCACGCAGAAGAGCATTTACTCTTGGATGTTGCCAGGCCACGTACTCGATTTGGCTGGCCTGAAGCAGCAGTCCTATATGGGTCTCGCAGAACTTATCGGCCGGAACTTGTTGGACGACAGCGCGGATGAAGAGGCGCAGCGAGCGGGGCTCTACTCAGCCGCTCGGCTGGACCTTCAAGGCAAGTTCGACAGTTCTGATGAATGGAGTGGGATCCAGTGATCCGTGAACGCCTGTTGGCTGTGCCCGGGAGGCTACGTTTGGTGGCGCTTGGGTTTGTCGCAGTTCTTGTTGCCTGCACCCTCAAAATACTCTTTTGGGGCGGGTTCGGCGTACTGATCATGACGCCCGACGAGGGAGATTTTTGCCGTTCACCCGAAGGCATCGCCGTGGAGTTGCGCTGGCTTGCCATTAATCGGAATGGGACGAAGTTTACTAACTACGGACCGGCGGGCACTCATCCTTTCCCTTGGCGTCAGGCCGGACGCATGGGAACTTTGCAAACCGGGCCGTGGTTTACTGAGGGCGTCAGCGTCGTGATGACCGATCCTGAGGGCCATGTGCTGGCGCGGAAAACGATGGCTGCCATCCGGTGCCCGAATACGTAATCCGGTCATGAGGCCTGCGTTACCCGGGATACAACCTGTGCTTACGCTTCATGCCCAAGCCAATAGGACATGCGAGACCATAAAAAAGCCGCCCAAAGGCGGCTTTTTTATGGATGAAACGCTGGCGATCAACGCTTCATCGAATTGAA
Organism: Dyella amyloliquefaciens; assembly: GCF_004296575.1. Taxonomy (GTDB): domain Bacteria; phylum Pseudomonadota; class Gammaproteobacteria; order Xanthomonadales; family Rhodanobacteraceae; genus Dyella; species Dyella amyloliquefaciens. Next base: position 616,604 of record NZ_SAYT01000001.1, read on the forward strand.
GAACGCAGCGTTGGGCTTGGCTCAGTTGTTCTTGTTGAGCGTGAAATTCTCTCGTTCAACGAAGGGGCTGGCGTGCAAAGGAACGAGGTCTTGGAAAGCGGGTCTGGTACCGATTAGGAATTGGGCGACAAGGATCGTCTGGACTTCCGAATGGAAGTCTACACACCGCGTTTAGGGTGCAGCATCGGGAAACCAGCGGCGTAGGTGGCGCTTAAGGGCCAAAGCGGGCGCCTCCACAACATGCCAGGAACACCAGCCGAGCAGGACTGTTCCGGCCATGGCGATGGCAGTTGTCGCGATATAGGTGGAAGTGGCCGGCCAAACGTGCACCGTCAGCTGCTGCACGAAATAGGCATACAGATAGATGCCGTAGGAAAGGTCGCCAAACCGGGCTGCTGAACGCAGGCCCGGTGTACTTTTCGCGCCAAGCCACAGGGTAAAGGGTGACATGGCTGCCCAGGCGACGACTTGTGCCTGTTGTTTCAGTACGCCGAAAACAACGCAAGTTACACCTGCACAAAGCAGTAGCCAACGATAGCGACGAATCTCCAGCGGGAATTGCCGCGCGCAAACGCCGATAAAGAAAAAGGCGCTATAGAAATAGCAAAGATTGTCGAAGCTGTTGGCCATTGGGTGGCCCGGCAAGGTCCGCACGTACATGGCGGCAACGGCCACGAGGGCTAGTAGTGTGAACAGCCGTCGCCGCATGCCAAGGGCGCCGAGTATGGCGACGTAGGCATAACACTTGGCCTCCACGGGTATCGTCCACCAGCTGCCGTTGACTGCGGAAAGCGCAGGGGAGGCGGAGGCGTTGGTGAAGACGCCGGGCAGGGCATAGATGGGCCGCAATTGAAGATTGAAGGAAACGAAGCGGCGCAGATCGCGGCCCAGATAGTCGTGCAGGGGCAGCGACGTGATGGCGGCACACGCAAGTGCAACGACCAGCGTGGCCACTGCCAGCGCCGGCCATATGCGCAGAAATCGTCGCATGGCAAAACGCACGAGGTGTGGATCGTGATACCAGCTCTCCGTCACCAGGTAGCCGCTCATCACGAAGAACATGGCTACGGCGATACTGCCCAGTGTCAGTCCGCCGATGGAAGGCTCTGGCAAGGAGAGCAGTACGAACTGATGGGAAATCAACACCATCAAGGAAGCCGCAAGACGCAAGCCGTCGTAGTTGTTGCCGAGTTCGCCAGGTGTCGGCGCGCCGTCAGTGGCGATCGATAAACGTCCTTGTGGAGATTTCAAGCAAACCCCTGGTCGCCAGACATTGCTGTTGCTGGGCATAAGAAAAGGGCCGGTAAGACCGGCCCTTTCAATCAACGCTTCATCGAATTGAAGAACTCGTCGTTGGACTTGGTGTTCTTCATCTTGTCGAGCATGAACTCCATCGCGGCCAGCTCGTCCATCGGATGCAGCAGCTTGCGCAGGATCCAGATCTTGGAGAGCAGGTCCGGCTCGATCAGCAGGTCCTCGCGGCGGGTGCCGGAGCGGTTGATGTCGATGGCCGGGTAGACGCGCTTCTCGGAGATGCGGCGGCTCAGGTGCACTTCCATGTTGCCGGTGCCCTTGAACTCTTCGTAGATCACCTCGTCCATCTTGCTGCCGGTGTCGGTCAGCGCGGTGGCGATGATGGTCAGGCTGCCACCTTCCTCGACGTTACGAGCGGCACCGAAGAAGCGCTTCGGGCGCTGCAGCGCGTTCGCGTCCACACCACCGGTGAGTACCTTGCCGGAGCTGGGCACCACGGTGTTGTAGGCACGGGCGAGGCGGGTGATGGAGTCGAGCAGGATCACCACGTCCTTCTTGTGCTCGACCAGGCGCTTGGCGCGCTCGATCACCATTTCGGCGACCTGCACGTGGCGCACGGCCGGCTCGTCGAAGGTCGAGGAGATCACTTCCGCACGCACGGTGCGGGCGATTTCCGTCACTTCTTCCGGACGCTCGTCGATCAACAGCATGATCAAGTGGACATCGGGATGGTTGTACTGGATGGCCTGCGCGATGTTCTGCAGCATCATCGTCTTGCCGGACTTCGGCTGCGACACGATGAGGCCACGCTGGCCGCGGCCGATCGGCGCCACCAGGTCCAGGATGCGGCCGGTGATGTCTTCGGTCGAACCGTTGCCGCGCTCGAGCTTGAACGCCTTGCGCGGGAACAGCGGCGTCAGGTTCTCGAACAGCATCTTGTTCTTCGACGCCTCCGGCGGATCGCCGTTGATGTCGTCGACCTTGAGCATCGCGAAGTAACGCTCGCCTTCCTTCGGATGGCGCACGCGTCCGGTGATGTAGTCGCCGGTGCGCAGATTGAAGCGGCGGATCTGGCTGGGCGACACGTAGATGTCGTCCGGACCGGCGAGGTAGGACTCGTCGGCCGAGCGCAGGAAGCCGAAGCCGTCCTGCAGGATTTCCAGCACACCCTCGGCCCAGATGCCGCCGCCGGAGCGGGCGTGGGCCTTGAGGATGTTGAACACCACGTCCTGCTTGCGGGCACGCGCCACGCCTTCCTGCACACCCAGCGACTCGGCGAATTCCAGCAACTGGATCGCGTTCTTGCGCTTGAGTTCGGTGAGGTTGATCAGGCGGTCGTTGCTGCCGGCATCGGCGTAGTCGTCGTCAACCGGCAGGCCGTTGTTGCTGCGCTGATGCTGCTGGTTGCCACCACCGCCACCACCACCTTGGCCACCCGGGCCACGTTGCTGATTGCGCTCGTGGCGACGGCGACGACCGCGGCCATCGCGATCATTGCGGTTGAACGGCTGGTTGCCGTTGCCGCCACCCTGCTGCTGGCCGCCCTCACGGGCTTCCTGCGGCTGGCGCTGGCCGCCTTCGTTCTGCGAAGGAGCGCCAGAGGATTCGGCGGCAGGTGCGGGAGCAGATGCCGGCGCTTCAGCAGGCGGAGCAACGCGTTCGGCGCGCTCGACCGGCGGAGGTGGTGGCATGTCCAGCTGGGCCTGCTTTTCCGCCTTGGCTTCCGCAGCGGCTGCGGCAGCGGCGGCGGATCGGCGAGGTGCGCGCGTGCGGGTTTCAGCCACAGGCTTGGCGTCGGCGCTCTTGGCGTCGTGGGTTTCTTTGCTTTCGATATCAGACACGGGCAAACCTCTGTGGGGCGCCGTTGATGAACAGGAGGGAAGGGTTGCGTTGCGCGGACGGCGCGGGGGACAGGACAGTCCCGACGGACGCTTGAAATCTAGCACTGGGATCGCGGCGGCGTAAAGCGCCGCGATCCAGGAAATTCAGAAAACTTAGATGGCCTTGTCGATCAGCTGGGTGAGCTGACCCTTGCTGACAGCGCCGATCTGGGTGGCTTCGACCTTGCCGTTCTTGAACACCATCAGGGTCGGGATGCCACGGACGCCGTAGTTGCGGGGCGTCTTCTGGTTGTGGTCGATATTGATCTTGGCGATGCGCAGCTTGCCCTCGTACTGCTGGGCCAGCTCGTCCAGGATCGGCGCGATGGCCTTGCACGGGCCGCACCATTCGGCCCAGAAGTCGAGCAGCACGGGCGTATCGGAATTGAGCACTTCCTGTTCGAAGGCGTCATCGCTTACATGGGTAATCAGATCGCTCACCGGGGTCTCCGAAGGTAGGCGGGTAAGGGCTTTCACGACCGCGCGCCCAGCATCGGCTACACTGGGCCGCCCATGAAGCGCGGGGTCGTACCGGATAGGAAGGCTGGTGCCGTTGCGGCAAGCCTCCATTCCAACGTAACTCGGGGCACGATTCAAGCGATTCAAGGGCGGCCACGGACGGCTCCGTTGACATAGGTGAAAGGGTTTTCCTTGCAGGACAAGCCCTTACGTGGGTGCAGTCCTTTGACCTATGCCAGCGGAGCTGTCGGATGACCACCGCTCCCTCCGGCGCCCACCAAGGCAAGTGTCGCCGGCACGCGCAATCTCACGATTCCGCCTGCCGCCGTGCCCTCTGGCTGCGCCGATCATCCACCTGTTCCTTGTAGCGTCTCACCGGCAAGGAGCCGGGCGGCCGCCGCTGATGGCGCTGCCCGTACCAGAGTCTCCAAAAGCAATGTCTCAAACCGTACTCACTGATACTTTTTTCACCAACTTCGATCTCCATCCGCTGCTCCAGCAAGGTCTCGACGAGGCCGGCTTCACCCGCTGCACGCCGATCCAGGCGCTGACCCTCCCGGTCGCCCTTACCGGTCGTGACGTGGCTGGCCAGGCCCAGACCGGCACAGGCAAGACCTGCGCGTTCCTGGTCGCGATGATGAATCGCCTGCTCACCACGCCGGCCGTGGCCGAGCGCAAGGACAGCGACCCGCGCGCCCTGGTGATCGCGCCGACCCGCGAGCTGGCCATCCAGATCGAGAAGGACGCCAAGGCCATCGGCCGTCACACCGGCCTGCGCACCGCGCTGATCTACGGCGGCGTCGACTACGACAAGCAGCGCCAGCAGCTCAAGGACGGTTGCGACATCATCATCGCCACCCCGGGCCGCCTGCTGGATTACTTCAAGCAGCACGTGTTCAGCCTGGACGCCGTCGAAGTGATGGTGATCGACGAGGCGGACCGCATGTTCGACCTCGGCTTCATCAAGGACGTGCGCTTCATCTTCCGCCGCCTGCCGGCGCGCGAGCAGCGCCAGGTGCTGCTGTTCTCCGCCACGCTGAGCCATCGCGTGCTGGAGCTGGCGTATGAGCACATGCACAACGCCGAGAAGCTCGAGGTGGAGACGGAGAACGTCACCGCCGACCGCGTGCGCCAGGTCGTCTACTTCCCCGCCAAGGAAGAGAAGATGCCGCTGCTGCTCAACCTGCTTGAGCGCACCACGCCCACGCGCAGCATCATCTTCGTCAACACCAAGGCTGCGGCCGAGAAGATCACTGACCGTCTCAAGCGCCAGGGCTACCGCGTTGGCGCGCTCTCCGGCGACGTGCCGCAGCTGAAGCGCCAGAAGCTGCTGCAGCGCTTCCAGGAAAGCCAGCTCGACATCCTGGTGTGCACCGATGTCGCTGCGCGCGGCCTGCACATCCCGGCGGTCAGCCACGTGTTCAACTACGACCTGCCGCAGGACGCCGAAGACTACGTGCACCGCATCGGCCGTACCGCGCGCCTGGGCGCCGAGGGCGACGCGATCAGCTTCGCCTGCGACCTGTACGCGATGAGCCTGCCGGACATCGAGACCTACATCGGTCAGCGCATCCCGGTGGCAAACATCGAAGCCGACATGCTGGTGATGCCGAAGCCGCGCGAGCAGGACGCCCAGTTCGTGGCCGATTCGGCCGAGGACAGCGCCGCGTTTGGCGACAAGGTCGAGTCGCGCGAGAAGGAAGGCGGGTCGCGCAAGCCGCGTGAGCGCAGCCGTGGTGGCCGCGATGGCGATCGCCCGCGCAGCGACAAACCGCGCGAGCCGCGCAAGCCGCGTGCGGAGCACGGCGAGGCAGCTGCCGCGCCGGTCGAGGCAGCTGCTGCACCGGCTTCCGCGCCGGCGGGTGAGTCTGCCGATGGCGTGGAGCGCAAGCGGCGCCGTCGTCGCGGCGGTCGCAACCGCCGTCGCGATGGCGAGGCTCCGGTGACGGAGGCCGCTGGCGCCGGCACGGGCGAGGCCAGCCGCGCCCCGCGCGGCGAGCGTCGTCCGCCGCGTGAGCGTGGAGGCGCCGAGGGTGGCAATGGCCACACGCGCCCGTCGCGCCAGGTGGCGATCACTTCAGGCAAGGCGGCCGAGCAGAGCGCGCCGCAGAAGGTCGGTTTCTTCCGCCGGCTGAGCAAGTTCTTCACCGGTCGCTGAGCGTTCCTTCCTTGCTCGTCATCCCGGCGAAAGCCGGGATCCAGCGCCTTTGCTGTGCGCCCTGAAGACACTGGATTCCGGCCTACGCCGGAATGACGAACAAGCGGTGGCGGGATCCACTCCCGCCGCGTCCTGAACCCGCGACAGGCGAACCGCACAAAGCGCCTGACCTTCGGGCGAGCATCCCTTATCCTTGCGACATCCAGGATCGGGGACACGCGGTGATCCGCTTCGACCAAGTCAGCAAGCGCTATGAAGGCGGCCACGAGGCCCTGTCGCAGCTTTCCTTTGAAGTGGCGGCGGGCGAGATGGCTTTCGTCACCGGCCACTCGGGCGCGGGCAAGAGCACGTTGCTCAAGTTGCTCGGCCTGATCGAGCGCCAGTCGCACGGCGTCATCACGCTGGACGGACAGAATCTTGCCAAGGTGGGGCGCGCGGGTATCCCCAAGCTGCGCCGCCGCCTCGGCATGGTGTTCCAGGACCATCGCCTGCTGATGGACCGCACGGTGGCTGCCAACGTCGAACTGCCGCTGATGATCGGCGGCATGGCACCCGGCGAACGCAACAAGCGCGTGCGCGCCGCCCTGGAAAAGGTCGGTCTGCTTGCCTATGAGCGCCAGCTGCCTGCCACTTTGTCTGCCGGCGAGCAGCAGCGCGTGGGCATTGCGCGCGCCATCGTGGCCAAGCCGATGCTGCTGATCGCCGACGAGCCCACCGGCAACCTCGATCCGGCGCTGGCCGTCGAGATCATGGATCTGTTCGCAGAGTTCCAGCAGGTGGGCACCACGGTGCTGATCGCCAGCCACGACCTGCCACTGATCAAGAAGATGAAGAAGCGTGTGATCGTGCTGGATCACGGTCGCCTCGTCGCCGACGTGGCTGCCCAGGAGGTGCTATGAGCACGCAGCCGGAATTCCCGATGGAGAGCCCGCTGCTCTCCGACCAGACGCGCGGCGTCCGCTCGAAGCCACGCCCGGTCGCTAGCTGGCGCGAACATCACGGCTGGAGCGCGGCGGCGAGCCTGCGCCGGCTGATGTCACGCCCGGTCGGAACGCTGCTCACGGTTGCCGTGATGGCGATCGCGCTGGCCTTGCCGCTCACTTTCTATCTTCTGCTCGGCAACGTGCAGAAGATGGGTGAGGCGCTGGGCCAGAACCAGACCATCAACGTGTTCCTGCAGCCCGGCCAGAGCGCCGCCTCAGCCGACATGGCCGCCAAGAAGCTGCGCGACCACGCCAGCGTCGCCGCGGTGACGGTCAAGACGCCTCAGCAGGGCATGGACGAGCTGGCCAAGATGCAGGGCTTCTCCGGCGCGCTGCACACGCTGGATGCGAACCCGCTGCCCTTCGTGCTGGAAGTGCTGCCCAAGCCGGATGTCACCGCCGACAACGTCGACCGTCTGGTGGCTGACATGCGTGGCATGCAGGGCGTGGACCAGGTGCAGGATGGCGGTACCTGGCGGCAGCGTCTGGAAGCCCTGCTTGGCGTAGGCGAGCGCGCGGTGCTGATCCTTGCGGTGCTGCTCGCCGTGGCGGTGCTGCTGGTGGTGGGCAACACGGTGCGCGTGGATATCGCCAGCCGCAGTGAGGAAATCGGCGTGCTGATGCTGGTGGGCGCGAGCCGCGCCTTCGTGCGTCGCCCTTATCTGTATGCCGGCATCTGGTATGGCCTGTTCGGTGGCCTGCTGGCGGCGGGTTTCGCCGTGCTGGTGGAGTGGGCGCTGGCCGAGCCGGTCGCCCGCCTGGGCCAGGTCTACGCCGGCAAGCTGCAGATCAATGTCCTGCCGGTATGGTTGCTGGCCGCCGTGCCGGTGGCCGCCGCTGTACTGGGCTGGCTCGGTGCCCGCCTGGTAAGCGCCTGGCAGCTGCGCAAAGCGGCCTGAATCGTGCGCGGGCTCACGTCCGCGCCGGGTTCGTAATGCGCACGATGGGTTACCGGTGCAAGATACTGGTTAGGGGGCGCGGTGCCGGAGGGATGCACCCATAGTTCGCTGGTAGGGAATCCCAGCCAATACGTGGATGACAGGGGATGAGCACGAGTTTCAGCAGTCGAGTGGTGGGAACGGCGCCAAGGGTGCTGGTAGTGGACGGCTCCAAGGTGGTGCGCCAGCTCATTGCCCGCGTGCTGAAGGCCGAACTGCCGGAATCCGAGGTCGTCGGCGCAGGCACGGGTGCGGAAGCGAAGGAGCTGCTCGAAGGCGGCGCGTTCGACTTCATCACCGTGGCATTGCGCCTGCCCGACGTGGATGGACTCGAGCTGGCTCGCCATGTGCGCGAGTCGGCCGCGCAGGCGTATGTCCCCATCGTGGCGGTGTCCGGCGACGTCGATGACCGCCTGCACAACCGCACGCTGGGCGAACACGTCACCGACTATTTCGACAAATCGCTGGGTTTCCAGGCCCTGGCGGAATTCATCCGTGGCTACGTACGCCCGGCCGAATCGGCCGAGGGCGAAGTGCTGTACGTGGAAGACAGCCGCGTGGTGGCGCTGGCCACCCGCCGCATCCTGGAAAAGCATGGTTTGACCGTGCGCCACGTCATCAGCGCCGAAGATGCACTCGCGCTGCTGGAGACCGCGCGCGAGCAGGGCAAGGTGGGCGCCGACATCGTGCTTACCGACGTCAGCCTCAAGGGCGAACTCACCGGCGGCGACCTGCTCGAGCGCATCCGTCGCGAATACGGCTATGGCAAGGGACGCCTGCCCGTGCTGGTGATGACCGGCGACGAGAACCCGGTGAATCAGGCGGCCTTGCTGCGCACCGGCGCCAACGACCTGGTCGAGAAGCCCATCGAGGAAAAGCTGCTGATCACCAAGCTGCTGTTCCAGTTGCGCGTTTCGCAGCACATGCGCGAACACGACGAGGCGGCATGACCGAGGACCGCGTGAAGCTGGAGCCGTCCTGGAAGGAAAGGATCGGCGACTACCTCGGCCGGCCGGACATGCAGGCGCTGGCGACCTTCATCCGTTCGGAGAAGCAGGCGGGCAAGGTGGTTTACCCGCCCGGCCCGGAAATCTTCGCGGCCTTCGACCACACCCCGTTCGATGCCGTGCGGGTGGTGATCCTGGGCCAGGATCCGTACCACGGCCCGGACCAGGCCCATGGCCTGTGCTTCTCGGTGCGCCCCGGCGTGCCGCCGCCGCCCTCGCTGCAGAACATCTTCAAGGAAATCCAGCGCGACCTGGGCATCGCGCGGCCGGATCACGGCTGCCTCACGCCCTGGGCCGACCGTGGCGTGCTGCTGCTCAACGCGGTACTGACCGTGCAGCAAGGGCTGGCCGCCTCCCACCAGGGCAAGGGCTGGGAAGGCTTCACCGATGCCGCCATCGACGCCCTCAACCGGGAGCGGGAAGGGCTGGTCTTCATGCTCTGGGGTTCCTACGCGCAGCGGAAGGGCCAGCTGATCGACTCCCGCCGCCATTGCATTCTGAAGTCGGTGCACCCATCTCCTTTGTCAGCGCACCGGGGCTTCCTGGGGTGTGGGCACTTCTCGGCGGCCAACCATTATCTGGAAAGCCGGGGCGTGGCCCCCATCGACTGGTCGTTGCCGCCCCGCGCCGCACTTGGCTGAACGGGCCTTTCACCCCTCCTGAACCGTTCGGTCGGCATAGTGGCACCTCCCCTGGGATGCCCCACTGGACGAGCGTCCCAAATTCCTGTACTATTCAGTTCATCAAAGGTCCCGGAACCTTTCGGGGCCTTTAGCACTCTCCCTATCCGAGTGCTAAGCTGATCCCCTATTCAGGAGGTTCCACCCATGTCTCAAGCTTTGGTGACCGCCAACCTTCCGGTGCCGAGTGTCGTCGGCAGTCTGGATGCCTATATCTCGGCGGTCCATCGGATTCCGGTGCTCAGCCAGGATGAAGAGCAGGCGCTGTCGCGCCATTACAACGAAGAAGCCGACCTGGAGTCGGCTCGCAAGCTGGTGATGTCCCACCTTCGTTTCGTGGTGCACGTCGCCCGCGGCTATAGCGGCTACGGCCTGCAGCTGTCCGACCTTATTCAGGAAGGCAACATCGGCCTGATGAAGGCCGTGAAGCGCTTCGACCCGGATCAGGGCGTGCGCCTCGTCAGCTTCGCGGTGCACTGGATCCGCGCCGAGATGCACGAGTTCATCCTGCGCAACTGGCGCATCGTGAAGGTCGCCACCACCAAGGCGCAGCGCAAGCTGTTCTTCAACCTGCGCAAGAGCAAGAAGCGCCTGGGTTGGATGAATGCCGAGGAAGTGCGCACCGTGGCCAAGGATCTGGGCGTGCCCGAAGCGACCGTGCGCGAGATGGAATCGCGCCTGTCGGGCCGTGACATCGGTTTCGAAGCCCCGGCGGATGCCGAGGAAGATGCCAAGCCGGCACCGGAAGCGTTCCTGATCGACGAGGGCGCGGACCCGTACGAGAACGTGGCCGACGCCGACCAGGTGGACAACCAGCTCAACACGTTGTCGGCCGCGCTGCAGAATCTGGACGAGCGTTCGCGCGACATCATCCAGCGCCGCTGGTTGAACGAAGAGAAGGCCACGCTGCAGGATCTGGCCGATGAGTACGGCGTTTCCGCCGAACGCATCCGTCAGGTCGAGGCCAACGCCATGAAGAAGATGCGCGGGCTCTTTGCCGCGTAATTCCATCGAACGGCGTAACATGCCAACGGCCCCGCTCGGGGCCGTTGGCTTTTGCGGAGACAGGGAACGCTCCGTATCCCCTGGATTGGAATTGCCCGACCTTCCCGCCATGCCCCGAGTGCTGGTCATCGAAGACGACGAAACCACGGCGCGAGAAATCGTCGCCGAGCTCAGCGTGCACGGCATGGCCACCGAGTGGGTGGCCAACGGGCGCGAAGGGCTGGAGCGGGCGCGCCTGGGCGACTACGACCTCATTACCCTCGATCGCATGCTGCCCGGCATGGACGGCATCGACGTAGTGGCCGAATTGCGCCGTGCGCAGGTCGATACCCCGGTGCTGATGATCAGCGCGCTGAGCGACGTCGACGAACGCGTGCGCGGCCTGCGCGCCGGCGGCGACGACTACCTCACCAAACCGTTCGCCCCCGACGAGATGGCCGCGCGCGCCGAGGTACTGCTGCGCCGGCGCCAGCCGCAGACTGCCGTGCAGCGCCTGCGCGTGGCAAACCTCGAGCTGGACCTGGTGAGTCATGTCGCCTACCGCGACGGCCAGCCGCTCACGCTGCTGCCCACCGAATACCGTCTGCTGGAGTTCCTGATGCGCAACTCCGGCCAGGTGGTTACGCGCACGATGATCTTCGAAACGGTGTGGGGCTTTCACTTCGACCCCGGCACCAACGTGATCGACGTGCACATCGGGCGCTTGCGCCGCAAGATCGACTCGGCGGCACAACCGCCGCTCATCCACACCGTGCGCGGCACCGGCTACATGCTGGCGACCGCGCAGGAAACCGCAGCGGTGACGCCATGAACGCGCGGCCCAACGCCTGGCATTCGGCCACTTCGCGCCTGATCCTGATCTATGGCGCGCTGTTCGCGCTATGGGGCTTCGTACTGGTCGGCGTGATCCAGTGGGAAACCACGCGCTATCTCAACAACGTGATCGACCAGATGCTGCTGCAGCGCATGCACTACATCGGGTCGACCGAATCCGACCGCCTGCCGGCCACGGTGGATGCGGCAAGCAAGATCGACCCGCACGGCATCATGTCGGTGGGCCTCTTCGACCACGAGCATCGCCCGCTGGCCGGCAACATCGACAACCTGCCACGCGCGTTGCCGCGCGATGGGCAGGTGCATCAGCTGGCGCACGGACTGCCGCGACCCGATCGCGATGCCGAGCGCGTGCGTGCCCGTGGCCTGGCGTCGGAGCTGCCCAATGGCGACATCCTGGTGATCGCGAAAGACACCAGCACCATCGACGGCATCGGCGCGATCATCCGCCGTGCGCTGCTGTGGGGCGTATCGCTGACCATCATTCCTGGCCTGCTGGGCGGTTTCCTGCTGCGGCGTGGACCGGAGAAGCGCATCCGTGCCCTGCAGGAGGCCACCGATCCGATTCGCCAGGGCGATCTGTCCAAGCGCCTGCCGGTGAGCCGGCGTGGCGATGAAGTGGATCAGCTCGCCGGCATCGTGAACACGATGCTGAGCGAGATCGAGCGCCTGATGAACGAGGTGAAGGGCGTGTGCGACAACATCGCGCATGACCTGCGCACGCCGCTCACGCGCCTGCGCGCTCGGCTGTATCGCACCCAGCAGCAACTGGAAGGCCAGCCCGAAGCGCCGCTGGTCGAGGCGTGCATGGTCGATATCGATGCGGTGCTGACGCGGTTCCGCGCGTTGTTGCGCGTGTCCGAGCTGGAGGATCGCAATCGCGCCGCCTGTTTCGACGAAGTGGATGTCGGGCAGGTCCTGCGGCAGGTGCATGAGTTCTACGCGCCGGTAGCCGAGGATCGCGGGCAGCCGTTCGAGCTGGAGATCCAGGCGCTGACGCCGATTCGTGCGGATGCGCATCTGCTGTTCGAAGCGCTGGCCAATCTGGTCGGCAACGCCATCAAGTTCACGCCGGCGGGCGGCCGGGTAAGTCTGCGGGCAAGCATGGACAAGCGCGGCCCGCGCGTGGACATCATCGACAGCGGCCCGGGCATTCCCGCCGACGAGCGCGACGCGGTGACCCGCCGCTTCTATCGCGGCGACAACAGCCGCACCACGGCCGGCTCCGGGCTGGGCCTGAGCATCGTGAGCGCGATCGTGCGCCTGCACGGTTATGCGTTGGATATCGGCGACGCCAGCAGCGGCGCGCGTCTCACGCTGTACTGCTATCCACTGGCACCCGGCGAAATGCCTGGTACGTGCCTGTCGCGATCCGTGCCGGAAGTCACGCCAGCGGTCGTGTGACCGAGCCGTTGCAGGCAACATGAAATTATCTTCATGCGCCCGGATGATCCGGGCGCATGACGTGCGTGCGAAAATTTGCCGCGACGCATCATTCGCGCACGGAAGTCCCCCGCATGCTTGGCATCGTCCGGATCGCGCTCACGCGGCCCTACACCTTTGTTGTTCTCGCGCTGACCATTTTCATCTTCGGCGCCATGGCGGCGATACGCACGCCGACCGATATCTTCCCGGACATCGACATTCCGGTGATCGCGGTGTCGTGGACGTTTACCGGCATGACGCCCGACCAGATGGCGGGCCGCATGAATACGCCGTTCGAGCGCGTGCTTACCACCACGGTGAACGACATCGAGCACATCGAGTCGGAATCGCTCAACGGCATGGGCATCACCAAGATCTACTTCCAGCCCGGTGTGAACATCGCAACGGCGAACGCGCAGGTGACCGCCGTCGCGCAGACGCTGCTCAAGCAGATGCCGCCCGGTGCCACGCCACCGCTGATCGTCAACTACAACGCCTCCACCGTGCCGATCCTGCAGCTCGCGTTGTCGGGCAAGGGCCTGAGCGAGCAGCAGCTCGGTGATCTTGGTCTCAACCTGTTGCGTCCGCAGCTGGTGACGGTGCCCGGCGCGGCGATTCCCTATCCGTTCGGCGGCAAGACTCGCCAGATCCAGCTCGACGTCGATCCCGCTGCGCTGCAGGCGCGCGGACTCTCGACGCAGGACGTGGCCAACGCCCTGGCCGCGCAGCAGCAGATCAGTCCGATTGGCACGCAGAAGATCGGTCGCTACGAATATGTGATGCTGTTGAACAATGCAGCCGAGCGCGTGGCGGAGCTGGAAAACCTGCCGATCAAGAACGTCAACGGCGCGACCATCTACATCCGCGACGTGGCCCATGTTCGCGACGGCGCACCTCCGCAGACCAACATCGTCCACGTCGACGGCGTGCGCTCCACGCTGCTGTCGGTTCTGAAGAACGGCTCGACTTCCACGCTCGCCATCGTGGCCGGTGTGCGCGATCGCGTGGCCAACATGAAGGACGCGCTGCCTGACAACCTCACCATCACGCCGATCGGCGACCAGTCGATATTCGTGCGCGCCTCGATCAATGGCGTGATCCGCGAAGGCGTGATCGCCGCGGCGCTGACCAGCCTGATGATCCTGCTGTTCCTGGGCAGCTGGCGCTCGACGCTGATCATCGCGACCTCGATCCCGCTCGCCGTGCTCGGCTCGGTGTTCACCCTGTCGGCCATCGGCCAGACGCTCAACATCATGACGCTGGGTGGCCTGGCGCTGGCGGTGGGCATCCTCGTGGACGAAGCCACGGTGACCATCGAAAACATCAACTGGCATCTGGAGCAAGGCAAGGACGTGATCACGGCGATCGTCGACGGTTCGTCGCAGATCATCGTGCCGGCCTTCGTCTCCCTGCTGTGCATCTGCATCGTATTCGTGCCGATGTTCTTCCTGCCGGGTGTTGCGCGTTACCTGTTCGTGCCGATGGCCGAGGCGGTGATCTTCGCGATGATCTTTTCGTTCATCCTGTCGCGCACACTGGTGCTGACGATGGCGAAGTACCTGCTGCACGAGCACCCGCCGACGGTGGACGAGCACGGTCAGCACCTGCCGTTGCCGCCGCCGAAGTCGGCCCTGGGTCGCTTCCAGCGTGGTTTCGTGGATCGCTTCGAGGTCTTCCGCGCAGGCTACAGCGGCATGCTCAACCTAGCGCTGCAGCACCGCAAGGTGTTTGTGACGGGCTTCCTCGGCTTCGTGCTGCTGTCATTCCTGCTGTTGCCGGGGCTGGGCAGCAACTTCTTCCCGGACGTGGATGGCGGCCAGATCCTGGTGCACGCTCGCGTGCCGGTGGGGTCGCGTGTGGAAGTGACGGCGGCCGAGTTCGCTGACATCCAGAAAGCCATTCGCCAGGTGATCCCGCCGAACGAACTGGAAGCGATGGTCGACAACATCGGCCAGTACGCCAGTTCGATCAATACCATCTACAACAACACCGGCCAGATCGGCGAACAGGATGGAGACATCCAGATCTCGCTGAAGGAAGGCCATCGCCCGAGCGCCGAGTACGTGAAGGTTCTGCGCGAGAAGCTGCCGCGCCTGTTTCCGGGTACGACGTTCTCGTTCCCGCCGGCGGACATCGTGAGCCAGATTCTCAACTTCGGCTCGCCGGCGCCGATCGATCTGCAGATCCGTGGATTCCACCTCGACCAGAACTTCGAGTACGCCAACCTGCTGCTCAACCGCATCCGCAAGATTCCCGGCGTGGTGGATGCGCGCATCCAGCAGTCGCAGGCGACGCCCGCGTTCCGCGTCGACGTGGATCGCACGCGAGCCGGGCTGTTGGGCCTGACCGAGCAGGACGTCACCAGCAGCCTTTTGGCCGATCTTTCGGGTACCTCGCAGGTATCGCCGACGTTCTGGCTCAACCCCGATAACAACGTCACTTATCCGATCTCGGCGCAGGTGCCGCAGTACCGGCTGGACTCGCTGGCATCGCTGGCGAACCTGCCGATCACGGCCAAGAGCGGCGGCAATCCGCAGGTGCTCGGCGCGCTGGCCGACGTGTCGCGTACGCACAGCAACATGGTCGTGAGCCAGTACAACATCCAGTCGCTGGTGGAGATCTTTGCCACCACGCAGGGACGGGACCTCGGCGCCGTTGCGGGCGATATCCAGCAGATCCTGAAAGACACGGCGAAGTCCAAGCCCAAGGGCGCCAACATCGCGCTGCTCGGCCAGGTGCAGACCATGAACGACTCGTACTCGGGCCTGCTGCTCGGCCTGCTGGGCTCGGGTGTGCTGGTCTACCTGCTGATCGTTGTGAACTTCCAGTCGTGGACCGATCCGTTCGTGATCATCACCGCGCTGCCTGCCGCACTGGCCGGTATCGTGTGGATGCTATTCGTCACGCGGACCACGTTGTCGGTGCCCGCTTTGACCGGCGCGATCATGTGCATGGGCGTGGCGACTGCCAACTCGGTGCTGGTGGTGAGCTTCTGCCGCGAGCGCCTGGCCTTCCATGGCGACGCCACCCTGGCGGCGCGCGAGGCTGGCTTCGTGCGCTTCCGCCCCGTGCTGATGACCGCGCTGGCCATGATCATCGGCATGGTGCCGATGGCGCTTGGCCTGGGCGATGGCGGCGAGCAGAACGCGCCGCTCGGCCGCGCCGTGATCGGTGGCCTGCTGTTCGCCACCACCGCCACCCTGATCTTCGTCCCCGTCGTCTTTTCCATCGTGCATGCGCGACGCGGTCGCGCCTCCGATTCGGCCCCTGTTGCCGGAGAACCTGTCCATGTCTGAGCACCTCACTTCGCTTCCCGAGTCGACGCCCTCGCCGCGTCGCCTGCGCCTGGCTGCACTGATCGGAGCGGTCATCTTCGGCTCGATCGTCGTGGTCGGCGTGGCGGTGCGCATCTCCGATGCGCGCAGCCTGCACCAGTGGACCGACGAGCAGGCCATTCCTACCGTCGTCGTCACCACGCCCGAGGCGGGCAACGGCAAGTCGCCGCTGGAGTTGCCTGCGCAGATGGACGCCTTTACGAACGCGCCCATCTATGCGCGCACCAGTGGTTATCTGAAGTCCTGGAACAAGGACATCGGCGCGACGGTGAAGGCGGGCGACGTCCTTGGCGAGATCGACACACCCGATCTCGACCAGCAGTTGCTGCAGGCACAGGCCGACCTCGCCAGCGCCAAGGCGAACGCCGCGCTGGCGGCGACCACCGCCAAGCGTTGGCAGGTGCTGCACCAGACCGATCCCGATTCCGTGTCGCAGCAGTCGGTGGACCAGTACAACGGCGACTATGCCGCCAAGCAGGCGCAGGCCAATGCAGCGCAGGCCAACCTCGACCGGTTGAAGGCGCTGAAATCGTACGCGCGCATCGTCGCGCCGTTCGACGGCCGCGTGACGGCGCGCAATACCGACGTGGGTGCGCTGGTCACTGCCGACAGCGCGGGTGGTACGCCGCTGTTCCAGGTGTCTGACACCAGCAAGTTGCGCGTGTATGTGCGCGTGCCCCAGGTGTATGCACCCAGCATCCATCGCGGTGATGAGGCGACGCTCACCGTACCGGAATATCCGGGCAAGACCTTCACCGCGAAGGTCGAGGCTGACGCGCGCGCGATCTCGCCCACCTCGGGCACCACGCTGGTGCAGCTGCAGGTGGACAACCCCGATGGCAAGCTGCTGCCCAGCAGCTACGCAAGCATCAGCTTCAATCTCGCCTCTGCCGCGCTCGGTGTGCGCGTCCCCGCCGAAGCGCTGATCTTCGACGACAAGGGCCTGCGTGTGGCGACGCTGGATGCGAACGACCAGGTGAAGTTCAAGACCGTGACCATCCGTCGCGACTACGGCAAGTCGGTGGAGCTGGGCTCGGGCCTGGAGCCGGGCGACCGCGTCATCAGCAATCCGCCGGATGGCCTCGTCGATGGTGACCCGGTGCGCATCGCCAAGAACCCGCAGGCGGCGAAGCCTCATGAAAAAGCCTAAATCCCTAGCGCTGACGGTCGCTGCCACGCTCGCGCTCGGCGCGTGCTCGATGGCGCCCACCTACAAGGCGCCGGAAGCGCCGGTGGCCGATCACTACCAACCGGCCGGTCCATGGACCGCTGCCGCGCCCGCCGACCAGCTGCCTCGCGAAGGCTGGTGGAAGTTGTATGGCGATGCGCGCCTCGACGATCTGGAAGGCCAGCTGCTGGCGCACAACGCGGACCTTTCCGCGGCGCTGGCGAGCTACCAACAGTCGCGCGACTTCCTGCAGCAGGTGCGCGCCGACCTGTTCCCGCAGGTGTCTGCAGGGGCAGGGGCGATCCGTACGCGCCAGTCCGACAATGCCGCGTTGCGCGGGCCGACATCGCCGACCTGGTACGACACTTACTCGCTGACCGGACAGGCGACCTACGAGGTCGACCTGTGGGGACGTGTACACGACAACGTCGCCGCCGGTCGCGCCTCGATGCAGGCATCGGCTGCCGATCTCGCTTCGGTGCGCCTGAGCCTGGAAGCGCAGCTCGCCGACAGCTATCTCGTACTGGTCGGCCTGGATCGCCAGATCGATCTGCTGCAGAAGAGTGTGGATGCGTATCAGCGTGCGTTGCAGCTCACCCGTACGCTGCAGGCTGGCGGCGCGGTGTCCGGACTGGATGTGAATCGCGCGCAGACGCAGTTGTCGTCCACGCGCTCGCAGCTGTCGCAGACCAAGGCGCAACGCGACCTGTTGCTGCATGCCATTGCCGTACTGGTAGGCCAGCCGGCCTCGAGCTTCACGCTCGAGGCGAAGACGGATTTGCCGGCCTTGCCCGTGATCCCGGTGGGCCTGCCATCCACGCTTCTGCAACGTCGTCCGGACATTGCTGCCGCCGAGCGACGGACGGCCGAGGCGAATGCGCAGATCGGCGTCGCCCGTTCCGCCTTCTTCCCGTCGCTGACACTCAACGCCGCAGGTGGGTTCAGCAGCGGTGCCTGGGGCAACCTGCTGACCGCGCCGAGCCAGGTGTGGGCCCTGGGTCCGACCCTGCTGATGGACATCTTCGACGGCGGTCGCCGCCGCGCGCAGGTGGATGCCGCGCACGCAGCCTTTGATGAAGCCAGTGCGCACTACCGCAGCACGGTGCTCACGGCATTCCAGCAGGTGGAAGACAACCAGTCGTTGCTCAACAACTACGGCAATGCGCTGGTGGACCAGGATGACGCCACCAAGGCAGCGGATCACACACTCAACCTGTCGATGGCCTTGTACAAGCAGGGCGCCAACAGCTATCTCGACGTGGTGACGGCGCAGGTCGCGTCGCTCGACGCGCATCTCGCATTGCTGGGATTGCAGACGAACCAGCTGCGCGCGAGCGTGGGGCTGGTGCGGGCGCTGGGGGGTGGATGGGATAGCGGGGAGATTTCGCCGGAGGTGTTGGCGAAGGATGCGAAGGCGCAGGCGAAGAAGTAGTTCCTTCTGCGTCTTGTTGTAGGAGCGCACCCAGTGCGCGACCGCAACGTCCCGGCATCACCGCCCCGTAGGCTTTTCGCGCACTGGGTGCGCTCCTACATGGGAAGCAACGCCCGACTCGCCAAGAAAAACGCCCCGATCATCGGGGCGTTTTTCATTGCGCCTGGCGAAACCCTTACAGCTTCTTCGCCAGCAGCACTTCCAGTTTGCGCTGATCGACGGCGAACTTGCGGATGCCGTCGGCGAGCTTGTCGGTGGCCATGGCGTCTTCGTTGTGGCCCCAGCGGAAGGCGGCTTCGGTCATCGGGGCGACCTTCGCCTCGCGCGTGCCGTCGTCGTTCAGTGCGCGCGGCAGCGGCGACTGGTCCTGCTGCAGCTTGTCGAGCAGGTCGGGGCTGATGGTGAGGCGGTCGCAGCCGGCGAGGGCCTGGATCTGGCCGATGTTGCGGAAGCTCGCGCCCATCACCACGGTGTCGAAGCCGTGCTTCTTGTACCAGGCGTAGATGCGGCGCACCGACTTCACGCCCGGGTCTTCTTCCGGCGCGTAGGTCTTGGTGTCGGTGTTGGCGACGTACCAGTCCATGATGCGGCCGACGAACGGCGAGATCAGGAATACGCCGGCTTCGGCGCAGGCCACCGCCTGCTCGAACGAGAACAGCAGGGTGAGGTTGCAGTTGATGCCGCGCTTCTCGAGCTTCTCGGCGGCGCGGATGCCTTCCCAGGTGGAGGCCATCTTGATGAGGATGCGGTCGCGCTTCACGCCCGCTTCTTCATACAGCCCGATGAGGCGCTCGGCCTTGGCGATGGTGGCGTCGGTGTCGAAGGACAGGCGAGCATCGACTTCGGTGGACACGCGGCCCGGCACCAGTTCGACGATCTTGCGGCCCACGGCGACGGCGAGGTGGTCGCCGGCGTCGATCAGCTGCTGTTCGCGCGAATTGCTTTCGGACTTCGCACGCTGCACCGATTCGTCGATCAACGGCGCGTACGCCGCCGATTCCGTCGCCTTCAGCAGCAGCGAGGGATTGGTGGTGGCGTCTACCGGCTGGTAGCGGGCGATGGCTTCGATGTCACCGGTATCGGCGACGACGGTGGTGTACTGGCGCAGCTGTTCGAGTTGGGAAGACACGGCGTGGTCCGGCAGGAGAAGGCCGTCATTGTCCATGGCTAGGCGTCCCGGGGCAAAGTCGGCGTCTCATCGGTGCCCGTGACGATGCGGGCGTGGCGCTGGTAGGTCCAGTACGCCCAGGCCCAGTCCAGCATCACCACGAGGCGGTTGCGGAAGCCGATCAGGAAGGCGATGTGCGCGATCAGCCACACCCACCAGGCGAGCAGGCCGGAGAGTTTCAGACGGCCAAACTGGGCTACGGCAGCCATGCGCCCGATGGTGGCCAGTGAGCCGTCGTCGCGGTAGCGGAACGGCTGGACCGGCTTTCCCTGCCAACGTGCCTTGAGCGTCGCGGCCACGTAGCGGCCCATCTGCTTGGCCGCCGGAGCCACGCCGGGCACCGGCTTGCCGTTGGGCTGGGTGACGCTGGCGAGATCGCCGATCACAAAGACCTCCGGATGGCCGGGCACGCTGAGGTCTGGCTCGACCAGCACGCGCCCGGCGCGATCCAGCGGTGCACCGAGGCGGCGGCCCAATGATGAGGCGGCCACGCCGGCGGCCCACAGCACGGTGCGCGCCGCGTGAGGCAGGTCGCCCAGCACCACGCCCTGGTCGTCGATGCGGGTGACCGCGGTGCCCAGTCGTACTTCCACGCCGAGCTTCTCCAGCTGACGTTGCGCCTTGTCCGAGAGCTCGGGCGCGAAGGCAGGCAACAGGCGCGGACCGGCTTCCACCAGCAGCACGTTGGCGTGGCGCGGATCTGCGCGGCGGAACTCGCGGGGCAGGGTGTGCCGCGCGATCTCGGCCAGCGTGCCGGCCAGTTCCACGCCGGTCGCACCGCCGCCGACCACTACGAAGTTGAGCCAGGCTCGTCGCTGCGCCGGATCGTCCTCGCGTTCGGCGCGTTCAAAGGCGAGCAGCACGCGGCGACGGATGGTGAAGGCGTCATCCAGTGTCTTCAGGCCGGGAGCATGGCGCTCCCAGTCGTCGTGTCCGAAATAGGCGTGCGTAGCGCCAGTGGCGACGACCAGTGCGTCATAGTCGAGCGAGCCGTGGCCGAGCGTCACGCGTCGCTGCGCGAGATCGACATCCAGCGCTTCGTCCATCAACACGGTGACGTTGGCCTGACCTCGCAGGATCTGCCGCAGTGGCGCGGCGATGGACGGCGCGGAAAGCCCCGCCGTGGCGACCTGGTAGAGCAGCGGCTGGAACAGATGATGGTTGCGCCGGTCGATCAGGGTGATGCGGGCCTTGGTATCGGCCAGCCCACGTGCCACGGCCAGGCCACCGAAGCCGCCGCCGAGGATGACGACGTGAGGACGCGGATCGGGGGAGGATGCGTTGCCTTCCATGGGATGCCTCGTGTGATGTCGGGAATCATGGGAGGTCGCATCGTGGCCCCGTCAGTAGAGATCGATGGGGTCGACGTCGAGCGACCAGCGCACGCGACGCGAGGAGGGTAGCGTCGACAGCATGCGGTACCAGGGACGCAAGGCGGTGTGCAGCGCGCTGCGCGTTTCTGCCTCGATCAGCAGTTGGCCACGATGGCGGCCCGCGCGCAGCGGCATCGGCGCGGGCATGGGGCCGGCCAGTTGCAGCGGGGCGCCGGCCAGCGCGTTGGCCGCATCGGCAAGAAAGGCATCGACGTGCTCGCGTTGGTGTGCTTCGGCGCGCAGCAGGACCTGGTGTCCGTAAGGCGGCAACTGCACGCTGCGGCGCTCTTCCAGCAGGGTGGCTGCAGCGGCGGCATAGCCTTGCGCAAGCAGCTGGCGCAGCAGTGGATGCTCGGGATGATGCGTCTGCAACAGGACTCGTCCGGGCTTGCGCGCGCGACCGGCGCGACCGGCGACCTGCACCACCAGCTGGGACAGGCGCTCGCTGGCGCGGAAATCGACGCTATGCAGGCCTTCGTCCACGCCCACGATGGCGACCAGGGTGAGGTTGGGCAGGTCGTGTCCCTTGGCCAGCATCTGCGTGCCGACCAGGATGGCCGGGCGATCCTCGTGCAGGCTTTCCAGCAGTTGCTCGAAGGCATCGCGACGACGCGTGGTTTCGCGGTCGATGCGCATCACCGGCACCTCGGGGAACTGCGCGGTAAGCGCTTCTTCCAACCGTTCCGTGCCCTGGCCTTGCGGCTTGAGGTCGGGCGCGCCGCACGCCGGGCACTGGGCGGGAAGGCGCGCGGTGTAGTCGCAGTGATGGCAGATGAGCTGGCGGCGTCCCGCATGCAGCGTCATCGGATGTTCGCAGCGCGGGCACTCGGCGTGCCAGCCGCAGGCATGGCAGAGCAGTACCGGCGCGTAGCCCCGGCGGTTGCGGAACACCAGCGCCTGTTCGCCGCGCGCCACGGTATCGGCGACGGCGGCCAGCAGGGCGGGAGACAGGCCGTGCTCCAGTCGCTGCGCACGCATGTCCACGATCTGCACCTGCGGCGGACGGATCGCGCCGGGGCGCGCACGCAGGCGCAGGGAGCGATAGCGGCCGGCCTGCACGTTGGCCAGTGTCTCCAGTGACGGCGTGGCCGACCCCAGTACCACCGGCACCTTTAAAGCGCGCGCACGTAGCAGCGCGAGGTCGCGGGCGTGATAACGGAAGCCTTCCTGCTGCTTGTAGGCGCTGTCGTGCTCCTCGTCGATCACGATCAGGCCGGCATGCGGCAGCGGGGTGAACACGGCCGAGCGCGTACCCAGGATCACCTTGGCCTCGCCGGATCGCGCGCGCAGCCAGGCACGCGCGCGATCACCTTCGGCAAGGTTGGAATGCAGCACTTCCACCGCGACGCCCAGGCGGTCGCGCACGCGTCGCACGGTCTGCGGGGCGAGTCCGATTTCGGGCACCAGCAGCAGCGCCTGCTTGCCCTGGGCGATCACCTGTTCGATCAGGGCGAGGTAGACCTCGGTCTTGCCGCTGCCGGTGACACCGTCCAGCAGGAAGGGCTGGAAGTGGCCGAGCGACTCACCGATGGCGGCGACGGCCTCGCGCTGCTCGGTCGTCAGCTCGGGTGGCGTGGTGACTGGCGCAGGCGCGCTTCCGGCAAGTTCCGTCCGTTCGATCAGGCCGGCGTCGTCGAGTCGCCGGGCGGCGTCGCGCCAGCCGGGCAACACTTCATGCAGCAGGGTGGCGGTCAGCGGGCCGCGCGCCAGCGCCTCGAGCAGCGCCCGGCTGCCGCCCCGTCGGCTGCCGGCGTCGAGCGCGCTACGACCGGCGGCGGTCAGCGTCCAGGCCTCCTCGCGCAGGTCGGGCAGCGGGCGATCCTCGCGCAGGGCGAGCGGCAGCGCGTTGGCGTAGGCCTCGCCAGGTGCACCTAGCCAGTAGTCGGCGGCGCGGGCAAGGGTGGCCATCAGTTCGGCGTCGAGCAGCGGGCTGTCATCCAGCACCTTGAGCACCCGCTTGAGGCGGGTGCTGCCGACGGCAGCCTCCACCTCGGCCTCCACCACCACGCCCACCGCCTTGCCCTTGCCAAACGGCACCAGCACCCGACTGCCCACGTCCGCCCGGCCCAGGGAGGCAGGCAGGTAGTCGAACAGGGTCGGTAGAGGAACCGGGAGGGCGACGCGTAGGACGGCGGGCATGTACACCTCGTGACGGGGCAGTGTAACCGGCCCGCCACCGAGGGACGAGGCGAGCATGCGCGGGCGAATGGTCTGTTGGCGCCGAGTTGCGGGGGCTTGCTGCCCCGTCATCTAGGAAAGGGGGCTAAGTGACTATTGGCACGGGGCTTTTGTGGTTATCCACAGCGTCTGTGGATAAGTCTGTGGATCGTGCGTTGAAGGAGGCCCCCCAGGCGCATGAAAACGCCCTTGAGCACGTACTGCGCAACTTTTAACCATGCTGAAATATGTATTTAAATCAGCCACTTAAAATTTGCAGAAAGCCAGTGTTCATACAATTGCCATAGGCACGGGTCTTGCCTTGACAGACCCGTGACGCTGTGCAAAACCCCCTTCGGGGTAGCGGAAACGTGGCTGGAAACCGGCTTGCCTGCGCGGTTTGTATGTGATCCGTGTCACAAAAAATTCGCGCTGCCAGCGTCAGTGCGCGAGGCCCAGCAAGGCGGCAAAACCCAGGGCAAAACTGATCAGCCACGTGTAGCACCAGCCGATGAACAGGTACTTCACCGTGGTCAGGAACCAGCCTTGGCGGTAGACCCGCTTCTGCATGATCAGCAGGTAGATCGGTACCCAGATACCCAGCGCCCAGATGACCACTAGCAGCGGCGTGCTCACCCAGGCGGCGTGCGGCACCAGCCAGCTACGCAGGCCGCCGACCAGTACGCCGAGGAACAGGACCAGGAACATGAAGGCGTGGCTGTGCAGCGCCACGATCAGGTGCTCCATATAAAGGCGGCGCTTGAACACGTACATCAGCTTCAGCAGCAGGGCAAACAGTGGCATCACCACGAACATGGTCTGCGGCAGTACACCGAAGATGCCCGCCAGGATCCGCTCCTGGGCAGCGGCGCCTTCCTCGCCGCCGACCATCGCGCCCCGCAGGTTGGTGCCCATGTGCTCAATCGAGCGGTTGAGGCTCCGGACCATGCTGTCGGGCAGCCAGCTTGATTCGATCTTGTTCTGGTGGAAGTCCCAGCCGTCCTCGGTCTGCACAGGCAGCGGCGCGGCGCCCAGCTGCTCCAGGCGGTGGTTGGCGTGGTCGCGTTCCACGCTGACCAGCTTGCGGATGGTCTTCTTGCCGTGCTCGGCGCTGTCCGCCGCCTTGTCGATGTCCTTGCGCATCGTCTCGAAGTGGGCACGCACCGCGTCGGGGGTGGTGTCCTTGGCAAAGTCACCGGTACCGGCGCTGGCTTCGAGGTTGGTGTCGGTGAAACCGACGTTGTCGATGGCGATGCGGGTAACGAAGAAGGCCAGCAGGCACAACACGAACATCAGGCGGAACGGCGCCACATAGCGCTGCCGACGCCCGGAGAAGTACTCCATGGTGAGGAAGCCGGGCCGGTAGAACAGCGGCGGCACCGTGTGCACCACGCGACCGTCGATGTGCAGCACCATGTCGAGCGTGTCCTCGACCATGTGGTGCATGGGCCGCAGCACCGAATGGATCGATTGCCCGCATTCGTGGCAGAACTCGCCCTGCATGGGCGTACTGCAGTTGGCGCAGTGAAGCCCCTCGAACGACACCAGTTCCTTCTTCATGTGTCTCCCCCCGACTCAATCAGCCCGCGATCTTGGCACAAGCGGGTGACATAGGCATGGCCCGTCGGGACCCTGCGCCTGGTGCCGTCGGAAGGCTCCGTACGCCGGTGCGCTAGAATGCCGGACCCAGGAGTATTCCCATGTTTTCTTTCCGCCCCGATCGCGCCAGGGTGGCGCACGAGGTTGGCGCCACGGTGCGCCTTGCCCTACCGCTGATTGCCGCGCAGCTGGCTGCGGTGGGCCCGAACTTCGTCGATGCCGTGCTCGCCGGGCACCTGAATGCGCACGTGCAGGCGGCCGTCACCACGGCGGTGAGCATCTGGGCGCTGGCGCTGGTGAGCGGGCTCGGCATGATGATGGCCGTGCCGCCGTCGGTGGCGCAGCTCGATGGTGCCGGCCGCCGCCATGAAGTGGGCGCGGTATTCGTGCAGGCGCTGTGGTTGGCGTGGGCCATGGGCATCGTGATGTGGTTCCTGGTGCGCAATGCCACCCCGATGCTGGACTGGATCGGCGTCGTACCGACGCTGCGCATCGACGTGATGCACTTCCTGCATGCGATCAGCTGGGCCGGCCCCGCGTTGACCAGCTACTTCGCGCTGCGTGGCCTGTCCGAGGGTCTGTCGATGACGCGGCCCTCGATGTACTTCAGCTTTGGCGGCCTGTTGGTGCTGGCGCCACTGGGTTACGTGCTGATGTACGGCAAGTTCGGCCTGCCGGCATTGGGCTCGTTGGGCAGCGGCATCGCCACTGCCGCCGTACTGTGGCTGGAGATGGCGGGCTTTGCGCTCTACGTTGCCAAGCACCCGGCGTATCGCGACCTTGGCCTGCGCGAGGGCCTGTCCTGGCCCAAGCCGAAGATGCTGCTGGATCTTTTGAAAATTGGTGGCCCGATGGCGGTGACCCTGCTGGCCGAAGGTGGCCTGTTCGTGGCGGTGGCACTCGCCATCGCGACGTTGGGCGAGACGGTGGTGGCGAGCCATCAGGTGGCGCTGAGCGTGGCGACCGTCGCCTTCATGGTCCCGCTGGGGCTGTCGATGGCGATCACGGTGCGCGTGGGCAATGCGGTGGGCCGCGGCGATGCACGCGGCGTGCGCTACGCCGGCCTGTGCGGCATCGGGTTGGCGCTGTGCGTGCAGACCGTGTCGTCCTCGCTGATGCTGGGCATTCCGCACCTGCTGGCCAGCATGTATACGCACGACGCGGCGGTGATCGCGCTGGCGGCGCAGCTGATGCTGCTGGCCGGCTTCTTCCAGTTCTCCGATGGCATCCAGGTCACCTCCAACGGTGCCCTGCGCGGTCTCAAGGACACCCGCGTGCCGATGGTGATCACCCTCTTCGCCTACTGGGGCGTGGGCATGCCGGTGGGCTGGTGGCTGGCATTCCGCCACGGCATGGGCGCGCGTGGCATGTGGATGGGTCTGATAGCCGGCCTGACCATGGCGGCCGTGCTGCTGTTTACCCGCTTCTGTCGCAGCGCCTTCCGCGAACGCTGGCAGCGTCCGGTCTGAAGTCAGCGAGGTGCCACGGTGGCACAGCGGGCGTCAGCTTGCTGTGTCTCCAGCGCTACATGACCTGCGCTGCGCGAACGGCTACGCTGTCACCGACATTCTGAGGAACCTTCGCATGACGGAGCGCCGCCCCAACGGTTTCTGGGCTTTTCTCTGTGCCCTCGGGCGCGGAATCAACGTGGTCAGGGTGGTCATCCTCAACCTGGTCTTCTTCTTCTTCTTTTTCATCGTGCTGCTGGTGCTGCTGGGCGGCTACCTGGGCAGCCGCGGCGAGCACGCGATCCTCAGCGACAGCGTGCTGGTGATCAAGCCGAAGGGCGAACTGGTCGAGCAGTACAGCATCGAGCCGATGGAGCGCCTGCTGGCCCAGCTCTCGGGCAATCCGCCCAAGCAGATCCAGCTGCGCGACCTGGTGGGCGCCATTGACGCGGCGGCGAAGGACACGCGCATCACGCGCATCCTGCTTGAGCCGGGCGAACTGCAGGGCGGCGGTTTCGCGGCGCTGCGAGAAGTGGGCGCCTCGCTGGACCGCTTCCGCGCGGCCGGCAAGCCGGTAATCGTGTGGGCGCCGAGTTACGACCAGGGCCAGTATTACCTGGCCGCGCACGCGGACCGCGTGCTGGTCGATCCCCAGGGCGGCGTGATGATCACCGGCCTGGCCAACTACCGTCTGTTCTACAAGGACCTGCTCGACAAGCTCGGCGTGGACGTGCACCTGTTCCGCGTGGGCCAGTTCAAGAGTGCCGCCGAGCCGTACATCCTCGATCACGCCTCGCCCGAGGCCAAGGAAGCGGACAGCTTCTGGATGGGCGGGCTGTGGGACAGCTACATCAACGAGGTGGCGAAGCTGCGCAAGATCGAGCCCGCGACGCTGCGCGCCGACATCGACGGCCTGCCGGACAAGATTGCCGCCGCACGCGGCGATCTGGGGCAGCTGTCGCTGGAACAGCATCTGGTCGATGGCGTGGCGACGCCAGCCGAGCTCGAGGCGATGATGCGCAAGGAAGGCGTGCCCGCCGGCAAGAAGAGCGAGGGCTTCCGCCAGATTTCCTTGCAGCGCTATGGCGCCAACCTGCCTGACACCGACGGCGGCCTTGATCCAGGCGTGTCGGTGGTGGTGGCCGAGGGCGAGATTTCCGGTGGCAAGCAGCCGCAGGGTTCGGTGGGCGGCGATTCCACCGCCGCATTGATCCGCGCCGCGCGCCTGGACAAGCGCACCAAGGCGCTGGTGTTGCGCGTGAACTCGCCGGGTGGCGAGGTGTACGCGGCCGAGCAGATCCGTCGCGAAGTGGCGTTGACGCGCGAAGCCGGCATCCCGGTGATCGTTTCGATGGGCAACGTGGCCGCCAGCGGTGGTTACTGGATATCGATGAATGCCGATCGCATCTACGCCCAGCCCAACACCATCACCGGTTCCATCGGCATCTTCGGCATGGTGATGACCGTGCCGGGCACGCTGGACAAGCTAGGCGTGAAGAACGACGGCGTCGGCACCAGCCCGCTTGCCGGCGCGTTCGACATCACGCGTCCGCTCGACCCCAAGGTGGGCACGGTGATCCAGGCCACCATCGAAAAGGGTTATCGCGATTTCGTGGGCCAGGTGGCCAAGGCACGCGGCAAGCCGTATGACGCCATCGACACCATTGCGCAGGGTCGCGTGTGGACCGGCCAGCAGGCACTCGATCGCGGCCTGGTCGACCAGTTGGGCGGGCTCGGCGACGCGGTTGCCGATGCGGCCTCGCGCGCCAAGCTCGGCAAGGCATACCCGGTGCGCTACGTCGAGGAATCGCTGGGCGGCTTCGAGCAGTTCCTGGTGAACCTCAACGAGAGTGCGATGGTGCGGGTGGCGCAGTCGTACGGCCTGCAGCTTCCCGCATGGGTGGCACACATCGACACGATGGCGCCGGAGCTGAAGCTGCTGCGCACGGCGCAGTCGGGCCGGCCGAACGTCTACGCGTACTGCTTCTGCACGCCGCGCTGAGCGCGGCAGGCATCCGCAACGCAAAGGCCCCGGTGAAAACCGGGGCCTTTTGTTTTATTCGTCGTGCCGGTTACGCCACGGCTGCGCTGTAGTAGTCGCCGTTCCGTTGCACGCGCACCGGCATGCCGAATGTTTCGCTCAGCGCGGCATCGGTGAGCACCTGGTTCTTGTCGCCCTGGTGCAGCAGGTGGCCGTCGCGCAGCAGCACGACCCGCTCGATCTCGGGCAGGATCTCTTCGATGTGATGCGTCACCAGCAGCAGGGTCGTACCGCTGCGGGCGAGCCCGCGCAGGCTCTCCAGGAAGCGCCGCCGGCTGGCCATGTCGAGGCCAGCGCAAGGCTCGTCGAGCAGCAACGCACGCGGGCGGTGCACCAGCGCCCGTGCAATCAACACGCGCCTCGCCTCGCCGGTGGAGAGGCTTGCCATGCGCCGGCCCAGCAGGTGCGTGGCGCCGGCGTGGGCCAGTGCCTCGTCGGCGCGTTCGCGCATTGCATCGGTGACACGATGGTCCAGCCCGAGTCGTCGCGCGGCGAAAAAGCTCGACAGCACGGCCTCGGAAACCTCCAGCGCCGCATCGCTGGTGCAGTCGTCCTGCAGCGACGGCGACACGATGCCGAGCAGGCCACGCAGTTCCGACACATGCCAGCGGTCACGCCCGAACACGTGCATGGATGGACTGCCATCACCGCGTGCCAGCGGGTACAGCTCGCGCGTGATCAGGCGCACCAGGGTCGATTTGCCTGCGCCATTGGCGCCGAGGATCGCGGTGTGTTCGCCTGCATCGATACGCAGGCTGAAGTGGTCGAGGATCAGACGATCGCCGCGCATCACGCTCGCGCCGTCGATCTCCAGCAGTGGCACGGAGGCCAGTTCGTCAGGGTGGGGGACGTTCATGCGTTCAAACATGCCTGCATCGGGCCGCGTTGCCAAGCCCTGGCAGTCTGGACGTCCAATTCAAAATGGAGGCAGGCAACAGGGAGGCTATTCATTGTGGGAGCGCACCCGGTGCGCGACCGCGACATATCAGGGGGCGTCAATGAAAGGTCTTCGCACCATGGTCGTGATGCTCCGTCGGCTGTCGCGCACAGGGTGCGCTCCCACAGATGCGGGGCAGGCTTACTGCTCGGCGGCGTCGATCTGCTGACGCTGCTTCTCGGCCTGCTGGTCGACGGTCTTCTGCACGTCGCGGGCGCGCTGCTCGTCCTTCTTGAGATCGTCCCACGGGGTGGCGACACGGGCGGTGCTGGCCGAGGCCGGCTGCGATACGGGCGCGGGCGGCTTGCCCGAGCAGGCCGCGAGGGTGCAGACACAGATCAGCAGGGCAAGGCGTGACATGGGCGATCCTCGTGGCTCGTGGGCAACAGTGTCGGATGCGTGGCCGACGCCGGCAAGCTTGGCTCGATCGGGATGCAGGCTCTAAGCTCGGCCCATGAACGCACGCATCGACGCCTGGCAACTGCAGGGACACACCGCGCTGATCACCGGCGCCAGCAAGGGCATCGGGTACGCCGCGGCACGCGAGCTGGCGGGCCTGGGTGCCAACCTGCTGCTGGTGGCCCGGGATGCCGACTATCTCGAGCAGGTACGCGTGGAGCTGCTGGATGATTTCCCCGGCATCGAGGTGCTGGCCTTCGACGCCGACCTCAGCGAGCAGGAAGACCGCCTCGCCGTGTTTGACTGGGTGGCCGATCTGGGGGCGCCGCTATCGCTGCTGGTCAACAACGCCGGCGGCAACCAGCCTGCACCCACGCTGGCCTATCGCGAGGACGAGTACCGCGCGATCTTCGAGCAGAACCTGTTCTCCGCCTTCGAGATGTGTCGGCTCGCGCATCCGCAGCTCGTGCAGCACGCGAACGCGGCCATCGTCAACGTCGGCTCGGTCTCGGGCATCACCCATGTGCGCACCGGGTCGCCTTACGGGATGAGCAAGGCGGCGCTGCACCAGCTCACGCGCAACCTCGCGGTCGAGTGGGCCACCGATGGCATTCGCGTCAACGCGGTAGCGCCGTGGTACATCCGCACGCAGCGCTCGGAGCCGGCGCTGGCCAACGACGAGTACCTGGATGAAGTACTGGACCGCACGCCGCTGCGCCGCATCGGCGAGCCGGAGGAAGTGGCGGCCGCCATCGCCTTCCTGTGCCTGCCCGCGGCGAGCTACATCACCGGGCAGGTGCTGGGTGTGGACGGTGGATTCCTCAACTACGGATTCTAGGCGACGCGCAGCGCGTCGTTTTCCACAGGCGATGTGGACTGTCCCATACAAGCCTGTGGATAGATGCTGCAAGTGCGCGCCGCACCGGTGTTTTTATCATCGTGCTCAATATCGCATCACATCGCGTGTGGTTTTCCACAGCGATTGGGGAAAGCCTGGTGGCAAGCCTGTGGACAACCCGGCGACACGCTTGCGCAGCAAACACTTGCATGACTTTGCGCAATAAATGCGCAGCGCCGCTCAGCAGCTGCGCAGTTGGGCGAGCAGGGTGGCCTCGCGTTCTTCCAATGGCGGGCGATCGCTCTTGAAGGCTCGCCGCAACTTGGTCTCGTTCTCGTCGTAGGCGTCGCGCAGGGCGCGGCAGGTCTCGGCGGGCGTCAGTTCGTGGCACTGGTCCTGCACCCACACGAAGTAGCCTCCGACCAGGGCCGGGCTGACGCGGCCACGACTGAGCTCGGGAGCGGAGGCTCCGGCGCCGCCGGGCGCTCCGTAGGCCTGTGCCAACGACAATCCAGAGCCACCCATGATGCCGTAGGGAACCTGGTACGGCTCCGGGTTGCCGTTCTCGCTCAGGTAGGTGGTGCGATCCGTGGCGCGGACGCAGGCGTACATCACCGGAGGTGGTGCTACCGGTACGGGCGGCGGCGGTGGCGGCTCGGCAGCATCGGCAGGCGGCTCCTCCGGGGCTGGTACCGGTGGCGCGACCAGTGGCTTGGAATCGTCGAGCTGCAGGGTCTGCTGGTGTTGGCCCGAGGCGCACGGCTTGTCCTGGTAGACCACCTTGCCGTCTGCCGCGGTGCATTGATACGCGGTACCCGCCAACGCCGGCGTGCCGAACGAAAGCAGCAGGACCAGGATGCACAGGCGGATCATGCAGGGCCTCCCGTGGGCAGGCGTCCACTCAGAACTCGGCGACGTGCTCCTCGGCGGCAAACCCCAGCGTGACCGCACCTTCGCCGACATTGACCATGCCGGTGATGCTCATGGGAGCCTCCATCAGCTCCACCCCGCATTCCTCGCAGGCTGCGCGCAGGCCGTCGTAACCCGGCAGCTTGGACAGCTCGGCAAGGTCGCCGCCGTAGCTCACACATACCGCAGGCACCAGCAAGCCCGCGTGTACGCGCTTGGCGACATAGCTGAACAAGGTCTCGGCGCCATGCTCGAAGCCGCGCACCTTGCCCACCGGGCCGGTTTCGCCGCGATAGCCGCGCAGCAGTGGCTTGATGTCCAGCGCCGAGCCGAGCATCGCGCTGACCAGGCCCACGCTGCGATCGCCCTTCTTCTTGGCGCGGGCGCGCAGGTAGTAAAGGTCGCGGGGCAGCATGTAGCCGTACGAATTGTTGGCGATGTAGGTGAGGCGTTCGCGGATGGCCGCAGGCGCTTCGCCGGCCTCGATCAGGCGGGCGGCCTCGACGATCGCCGGGCCGGAGCCGGCGAACAGGCTCCGGGTATCGATCACGCGCATCAGGAACGGGCCGCTGATGCCATTGCGCTCGCGAACGCCGCGGTAGTTCTTCAGCACCGCGAAGCTCGCCTTGATCACGTGGTCGTTGATGGCGCTGCGCGTGGCGGTGATGGTGAGGCAGAACACGCAGTCCTGCTCCAGCACCAGCTTGTCGAGGAACAGTTGCTGCACTTCCTCGATCGAGCAGGGTTCGGTTTCCGCCGAATGGCTGCGGTTGCCCAGGTTGCGGTCGAGGAAGCGATGCAGTTCGACCTGGTTGCGGTTGTCCAGGAAGACTTCGTCGTCGATGTTGATGGTGATTGGCATCACCGCAATGTTGTGCTTTTGCAGGAACGCCTGCGGCAAATCGCAGGACGCATCGATGGCCAGCCCCATCCGCATCGTGTCACCCCCCAGCTCTTTGACGCGGTCAACATAGCACGCGCCCCAGCCACTGCCGACCCTGACACTTGGCTCATGCCCTAGGACTTTTTCACCCGACGCGGCATGTTCTTCGATCGCGAAGGCGCTGTTGCCGCACAACGCACCGGCTCTCACCCGCGCCGACATCGCCGCAAGGTACGGGCGGCCGGGGTGCTCCGTGGAGAGCGATCGGGTTGAGTCGGAATAGCAGTCCATATAAGCAAGGTGTAATGACCATGCTCCATGCACGCACAAGGTCGCGGGCAGGGCGGTAACGGCAGCGCGGGTCAGGGTGGCGAAGGCAAGCTTCCGCAGGGGTGCGAGGGCGGTGGGCACGCCCAAGGACGGCATGACTTCCCGTCGAGGGAAGGCGCCATGCCTGTACCAACGCGACCAGTGGGCAGATGTTCAGCCCTTGCAACAGGTAAGATGCGCGCACTGATCTGGCATCTTGCCGGCGTGGCGTCGCCGGTAACGCGCAGCGGGACAACAAACGCTGCGCTGACCCAAGGGGTCTTATGAAGGACAAACAGGAGATCGTCTCCAACTGGCTGCCGCGCTATACCGGTACGCCATTGGAGCAGTTTGGCCAGCACATCCTGCTGACCAATTTCGGCCACTACGTCGATCTGTTCGCGGAGTGGCATGGCGTGGAAGTGCAGGGCCGCGACAGGCCCATGCCCAACGCCACCGCCGACGGCATCACCCTCATCAACTTCGGCATGGGCAGCCCCAACGCGGCCACCGTGATGGACTTGCTGAGCGCCATCGAGCCCAAGGCGGCGTTGTTCCTCGGCAAGTGCGGCGGCCTCAAGAAGAAGAACGCGATCGGTGACCTGGTGCTGCCCATCGCCGCCATTCGCGGCGAAGGCACTTCCAATGACTACTTGCTGCCCGAGGTGCCGGCGCTACCGGCCTTCCAGTTGCAGCGCGGCGTCTCCACGATGATTCGCGACCTCGGTTATGACTACTGGACGGGCACGGTGTACACCACCAACCGTCGCGTATGGGAGCACGACGAGGCATTCAAGGATTACCTGCGCCGAACCCGCTGCATGGCGATAGATATGGAGACGGCCACCATCTTCGCGGCCGGTTTCGCCAACAAAATTCCCTGCGGTGCCTTATTGCTGGTTTCGGACCAGCCCATGATTCCCGAGGGCGTTAAGACTGAGTTAAGTGATCGCAGCGTGACGAGCCAATTCGTCGAGCGGCACATACGTATAGGTATTGAGGCATTAAAGCTGGTGCGTCGCCGCGGACGCAGCGTCAAGCATTTACGTTTCGAAGACGAAACGGGGCTCGATTAGCCCTTGAAATCAATAACCTGGATTATCGTAAGTTTGGTGTCAGGTTATTTTCACCGTGTTTTCACCATCTTCACACGATGGTCGAACAAACGGGGCCGCAGCCATTGGCGTCAGGGGAATGTGTGAATACGGGAAAGAAATCGTAATTAATTGCGATTGCCATAAGCGGCCGGTTACGTCTTGCAGCTTGGCTTTTATTGACTATCTGTAAGTAAAGCGTGATAAATATGTAGCGCTGTAGACCAAGGTCTACCCTGGAATTTTGGGTGACTCGGGCGCGGGTTTGAGGCGGGGAAATCTTTCAGACCCAGTCATAAATAAATAACGGGAGGGTGTTCTCATGAAGTTTGGGGTTAAGAAACTGTCTGCGTCAGTGCATCTGGCGCTTTCTCTGGGTGCGGTGCTCACCCTCGGCGGCGTGTCCACGGCTGTGTTCGCCCAGGATGCGGGCACGAGCGCAAACGTCGACGCCCAGGACCAGTCGGCAGGAGCCCAGCAGGCTCCGGACCAGAAGGCGAAGACGCTCGAAACCGTCACCGTGACGGGTTCGCGCATCCGCCGCGTCGACGTCGAGACCGCTAGCCCGGTGCACACGATCGATCGTTCGCAGATCGAGGCCAGCGGTAAGGCCACGCTCGGCGACCTGCTGCAGGAAATCCCGGCCGTGGCCGGTGCGGCGACCAACCCGCAGGTGAACAACGGCGGTGGTGACGGTGCGTCTACCGTGTCGCTGCGCGGCCTCGGTGCACAGCGTACGTTGATCCTGGTGAACGGCCACCGCGTGGCCCGCAACGACATCAACGCGATCCCGGCCGCCATGGTCGAGCGCGTGGAAGTGCTGAAGGACGGCGCTTCGGCGACCTACGGTTCCGACGCCATCGGCGGCGTGGTGAACTTCATCCTGCGCAAGGACTACCAGGGCGCCGAAATCAGCGCCAACGTGGGTGAGTCCGACCAGAACGACGGCTTCCGTCGCGGCTTCTCGACCATCTTTGGCCACAGCAGCGAGAAGGGCAACATCACCGCCGGCCTCGACTACAACAAGTTCGACGGCATTTCGTCGGCTCGCCGCGATTTTTCCAAGAACGCGACCTACCTGTCGTCGGGCTCGGTGTTCAACGCCGGTTCCAGCCGCACACCTTCGGGTCAGATCGTTCTCCCGGCGAACAATCCTGCCGGCTTGGCGAAGGGGTCCTACACCCTCAACGGCCAGCCCAATGGCCTTACCACCGTTGGGGACTATCGTCCGTACAACTCCAGGACGGATGCGTACAACTATCAAGAGCAGAACCTGATCACGACGCCACAGGAGCGCACCAATGCGTTCGCATTGGCCAACTATCAGGTGACTGACAGCATCCAGGCCCACCTGGATTACTTCTACAACAAGACCACGTCCAATTTCGCGATTGCGCCGCTGCCGTTCGACGCGCTCTCCGATGGCGTGCTGGTGTCGAAGAACAACTACTACAACCCGTTTGGCGTCGATTTCGGCACGGACGGCACCACCCAGGGCGAAAGCTACCGCTCGCGCTTCACCACCCTGGGCCAGCGTGAGGGTCACTACGCCACCGAAACCAACCAGGTCAACGCTGGCCTGCGCGGCAATTTTGGCAACGATTCGACCTGGCAGTGGGACGCCGATCTGAACTACGGTCACGTCACCCAGGCACAGCGCAGCTTTGGCTATGTGTACTACGCCGGCCTGCGTCAGGCGCTCGGTCCGTCGTTCAAGGATCCGACCACGGGCGTTGTGACCTGCGGTACCGTTGCAAACCCGATCACGGGCTGCACCCCGCTCAACATCTTCAACGTTTACGATCCGCAGACGATCGCCACGCTGAAGAACTATGCGGCCGACCCGTACTACAACACGCTGATCATCTCGCGTCGTGCCGAGGCAAATGCCAGCGGCGAACTGTTCAACCTGCCGGCCGGCGCCGTATCGCTCGCCGTGGGCGCGGACTACGACAAGGAATACCAGAACTACGGCGTCGACTACATTGCCCAGACCTCCGGTCCGGGCGGTACCTGCCAGATTTCCCAGGAAGCCTGCTCGACACCGCTGTCGGGTAGCTTCAACCTGAAGGAAGTCTATTACGAAGCGTTGGTGCCAATCCTTGCCGACAAGCCGTTCGCCAAGTCGCTGAACCTGACCGTCGGTCAGCGTTACTCCGACTACTCCTCGGTGGGTAGCAAGACCACCACCAAGGTGGCGCTGGAATGGCGTCCGATCGACGACCTGCTGCTGCGTGGTACCATGGACGGCGTGTTCCGTGCGCCGACCCTGTCCGACCTTTACGCTGGCTCGGGTGGTTCCGCACCCCCGTTCACTGATCCCTGTATCGGTTACACCGGTGGCCATCCGAACGCTTGCGCCAACGTTCCGACGGATGGTTCGTTCAAGGGTTCGGGTCTCTCGCAGACCACGGGTGCTCCGTCGGGTTCGGTTGCGGTGGGCTACCCGCTGAAGCCGGAATACGGTCATACCTACGACTTCGGTGCAGTGTATGACCCGAGCTGGGCACCTGGCCTGTCGGTCAGTGCGGATGTGTGNCGCGTCAATCTGAACGACACCATCACGAACCTCAGCGCGAACCTCATCGGTTCCCTGTGCTATGCCAACGACGCGAGCCCGCTGTGTAACTACATCCACCGCTTCAACAACGGTCAGATCAACTACATCAACGAGCCCACCGAGAACCTCGGCACGCTGAGTGCCAAGGGTATCGACTTCAGCGGCAAGTACCGTATTCCGCACTTCGACGTGGCAGGCACCAACGTTGGTGACTTCGCGCTGAGCCTGGATACGACCTACCTGATCCGTTATGACAACGATACGGCTCCGGGTCAGGCTGGCGATGTGACCAACCACTTGGCCGGCGTGTACAACCAGGGTTACGGCAACTACACCCGCTGGCGTGCACTGGGTGGCTTGAACTGGACGGGTGGTGCGTGGTCGGCCTCTTGGACGATGCGTTACATCGGCAAGGTCAAGGTGGGTTCGCTGAATCCGTCCGAGAACTTCAGTGCTGACGCGTCGTTCCCGAACGTGGTGCTGAACATCCCGTCGGTGACGTACAACAACTTCCAGTTCGGTTATAACATCGCTCAGTACAACACCCGCGTGGACGTCGGTGTGGACAACGCGTTCGACAAGCAGCCGCCGCTGTTCTATCAGAACAACGTGCTCAATGCGAACACGGACGTGAACACCTACGACACCATCGGCCGCTACTTCTGGGCTCGCGTGACCGTGAAGTTCTGATCGACATCGGGCAGTTCGCCGATAACGAAACCGCGCGGTGTGAGCCGCGCGGTTTTTTTTCATTTACCGGCATGAGTCGTAATGCAAGCGAGCATTGAATTCATTTCTTCGGCAGTGCGTGAAGGTGCGTTGGCTGAGGCCGAACGGGCGTGCCGGGAACTGCTGCGGAAGCAGCCTCAGTCGGAACCTGCACTCGAGTGGCTGGCCTATGTGCTGCAGCTTCTGCATCGCCCTGCGGAGGCATTAGGTTGCTATCGGGAGCTGACTGAGCGCTACCCCCACGATGGTGGTCACTGGAGCAATCTGGCGACCATGTTGAGGGATGCCGGGGGGCTGGAGGAGGCGGAGCGCGCTTACCTGATCGCGCTTCGCATCAACCCCGAGGACTGCATCGTGCAGGGTAACCTCGGCCTGCTGTACATGGAGCGCGGTGAATACGTGCGCGCGCGTTCGCTATTGACCGAGGCGACCTTGCGGCAGCCGGACCAGATGAGCGTCCGTATCTATGCGGTAATGGCCTGCTATGAGTGCGGCGACACGCTGGGTGTGGAGGAGTTGCTGGCTGGCTGGGAGCACTGGCCGCCCCTGACAGAGGATCTGCGTGTCGATCTGGCATGGGTTTTCGCCCAGCTCGGGCGAGCATCCGAAGCGGAGCGCCTGCTAAACGAAACCCTGGATACGTCTGGGCAGCGTCCGCGTACCATTGCCCGCCTGATCCACTTGTATGAACGGGTGAATCGTCTTGAGGAAGCGCGTGATTTGCTCGCGTTGTTGCCGGATCCGGAATCACTTGCCGACGAAGTTGATCGATACGAGGTGATTGCCGCGAGAGGTGTGATGGCACAACGAGGTCACGACCCGGCAATGACGCGCGATCTGCTCGAGGGTCTGATTGCGCAGACGCGTGAGCGCAAGCACCGCAGCAATCTCTATTTCGGTATTGCCAAGGCCTGCGACAAGGCGGGAGACACTGCCGCCGCACTTCGGGCGCTCGCCGAGGCACATGCCGTTCAGTTGGAAAATGCCGCTCAGTTGGTTCCCGATCTGCTGGCGCCTGGCGTTGAACCGCTCGCACCGTCGATGTTGCGCGTGGAGGCGACGGATCTCGGTGAGAACGATTCCTGGCGACAGGCCGGAGATGTTGCGACGTCCCCGGTGTTTGTCGTGGGCTTCCCGCGCTCCGGCACGACCATGCTCGAGCAGATGCTCGATGCGCATCCGGGCCTGGCCTCGATGGACGAGCGCCCGTTCATGCAGGCCGTCGCCGAACGGCTTCAGCAGCACGGTGTGCTCTATCCGGAGCACCTGTGGAAGCTGAGCGAAGACGATGTTGACGAGCTGCGGCGATATTATTGGCAACTGGTATCGCGTGCCGTCACACTGGCCCCCGGGCAACGCATCGTCGACAAGAATCCGCTCAACTTGCTGCATCTGCCGTTGATCGTGCGACTATTCCCGAAGGCACCAGTCATCCTCGCCTTGCGGCATCCGTGCGATGTGATCCTCAGTTGCTATATGCAGAACTTCCGCTCGCCCGGCTTCCAGGTGCTCTGCTCCTCGCTTGACCGGCTCGCGCGTGGCTATGTGAATGCCATGCGGTTCTGGGTGCACCACGAGGCCTTGCTCAAGCCGCCTGTGCTGCGCCTGCGCTACGAGGATCTCCTCGACGATTTCGAAACGATGGTAAAGCGCATCGGCGATTTCATCGGCGTCGAGGACGCCACGCCGTTGCTCCGTTTCCATGAGCACGCGCAGCAGAAAGGCTTCATCAGTACGCCGAGCTATTCGCAGGTGACGCAGCCGCCCAACAAGCGCGCAGTGGGTCGCTGGAAGCGCTATGCCGATGCTTTTGAAGCGTTGCGTCCTACCTTGGCTGAAGTGGTGGAGCTTTGGGGTTATGAGTTCTGAACCCGTGCAGCGTGATCGTCTTGATGTGCGTAGCTACATCCAGTATTTCGACGAGGCGTTGCCGGCGGCCTTTTGCCAGCAGCTGATTGCGTCGTTCCACCAATCCGTCGCGCACCAGCAGGTACGCAGCAAGGGGTGGCGCGCGGGGCTGGAAGGCAGTGCCTGGACCGAGCTGGATCTCACGCCGCTGGCGGATGACGCGTTCAAGGGATTCTTCTACCGGCAGATCGATGAGTACCTCACGCGCTACAACCGCAGCCTGCGACTCACCATCGAGGTGCCGTCGTCCCCGGTGCTCGCACCGTTGCGCATCAAGCGTTATATCGCCGGTTCCGGCGATGGCTTCCAGCCGCATTTCGATTCGCTGGGCGAAGTGGCGAGCCGCTACCTCGTGTTTCTCTGGTACCTCAACGACGTGGAACAGGGCGGGGAAACCGAGTTCTGCGATCTGGGCGTCTCGGTGCAGGCCCGGGCGGGAAGGTTGCTGGTATTCCCGCCGTACTGGATGTACCAGCACGCGGGCCTGCCGCCACTGTCGAGCGACAAGTACATCCTTTCCACTTACCTGATGTTCCCGGAGTCGTCGATCCAGGGGCGCGGGCTATGATGCCCACGGGTGGGCGATGCGTGCCGGTCGGCGTGAGGTGAGGTGGCGATGAGTGGTTCCACGCCGGTGGGGCAGGCGCCCGCATTCCACGGCGATCCCGCGCAGGCGCTGTCTGTGGCGCAACAGCTGCGGCAGCAGGGACGGTTGGAGGCGGCGGCGGCGGTGATGCACGCGGCGGGCATCGCGTCCCTTGGCCAACCCGACCGGGTCTTTGATTGCGCGATGTTCATCAAGGAGAGCGGGCGCCATGCGCTGGCCGCGGAGCTGTGCGACCGGCAACTCGCATTGTCGCCGGGGCATCTGCGCCTGCTCGCCCTGGCAGGCAGCGTCGATCACGAATTGGGTCGGTTCGATTCGGCCAGGGAACGCTATCTCGCGGCCATCCACGGCGGTATCGATCTCAATCAGTGGTTCCTGCTTCATGCGTTGTCCACCACGCAGCGCTATACCGACCCGAACCATCCGGACTTCGCCTTGTTCGAAGCGCACGCTCGCGATTCGCGCCTGTCGCCGCGTGCACGGGCCGCCGTCTGTTTTGCGCTGGGAAAGGCTTGCGACGATATCGGGGACACTCAGCGCGCCGCCGGGATGTTCCGGGAAGCCAACGGGCTTGTTAAAAGCGGCATCAGCTGGTCGCGTGACGTATGGGAGCGCTTCGTCACATCGCAGATGCAGGAACCGCACGGCGGCGCCCTCACCGAGCCGTCCGGCTGCATCCCTGTGTTTGTCGTGGGCATGGTGCGCAGTGGCACCACGCTGCTGGCCGATCGCCTGGGCCGGCACGCCGACGTGCGCAACCGGGGCGAGATGCCGTTCATGGCCTATCTGGCCGGGCAGCTCAAGGCGCAGGGACTGCTCAACGACCCGCGGGCGTGCATGCAGGCTCGCCAGATCTACCTGACCCACCTTCGCCAGGACGACACGCCGGCACGCTGGTATATCGACAAGCATCCGCTGAATTTCCGCTACGTGGGCCTGATCCAACGGTTGTTCCCGGAGGCCCGGGTCATCTACTGCCGGCGTGATCCCCGCGACAATGCGCTGTCGATCTACAGCCAGTATTTCGGTCACGCGGACAATGACTACGCCTACGATTTCGCGGATATTGCCAGTTACGCGGATGGCTGCGATCGCCTGATGAAACATTGGATGGAGGCGCGTGGCCTGCCTGTCCATGTGGTCGCCTACGAGCGGATGGTGGGCGACTCCGAAGGGACGCTGGCGGATGCGGGGGCATTTCTCGGCCTGGCCGGAGAGGCCTCCGCGACACATGCGCACACGGGTGGAGCCATTGCCACCGCGAGCATGTGGCAGGCACGGCAACCGATCTATCATCGGTCCGTCGGTCGCTGGCGCAGCTACGGGGAGTGGTTGCCTGAATTGACGGAGTTGTTTGGCGCTGGCGGAGACGCCTAGCGCGGCGGCAGGGGAAACATCGCGAGGTTGGGTGCCTTGCCGATGTGCCGCCAGTTCCAGTGCCCAGGCCACGGATCATCCCGTTGCCGGGCGGGGGTCAGGTTGTATCGGGGGAGCGATGAGTACGGAGTTTCAAGGCGGTTCCAGGGCCCTGCGCGAGCAGGCCCATCAAGGGTTGCGTCAGGGCAATCTGCTGCTGGCCGAGCAGTACTTCGGGCGGCTGCTCGAAGTCGTTCCTGACGATGTGGAGGCCCTGCAGTTCGTGGCGAGCCGGCGCCTGGCGCGAGGGGAATCGCTGCAGGCGATAGCGATGCTGCTGGCGGCGGACCGTATCCGCCCCGACGACGCCAACATCCTCCACCAGCTTGGCGTTGCCCAGATGGCGGCGGGCGAGTGGCGCGGCGCCGCGACCAACCTGCGCCGATGCGTCGACCTCACGCAGGACATGTTCGTGGCACGGCTGCGCCTGGGCATCGCACTGGAGCAGTTGGGCGAGACGCATCAGGCACTGCTGGCTTACTTTGGCGCAGTGAACTCGGCGCAGGCGCAGGGCCGCTGGCTGAGCGACGACACGACCGCACCGGGGCTGCGCGACATGGTCAAGTACGCCATGCGCTACGTCGATGCGGGGCGCCATCAGCTGTTCGATCGCGTGCTTGCGCCTTTGCGCGAGCGTTATGGACGTGCGGAGCTGTCACGCGTCGAACAATGCCTGGCGATCTATCTTGGCGAGCAGCCGAAGCATTTGCCCGATCCGAGGCAAAAGCCCAAGTTCCTCTATTTTCCGGGTGTTCCGAGCCAGCCCTATTACCCGACCAGTCGGTTTCCCTGGCAGGCCCGGCTGGAAGAGGCCACCGAGGTCATTCGCGAAGAACTGCTGGCGGTGCTGGCCCAGGACGAGAGCCTGGAGCCGTTCATGAAATTCACCTCCCCCGATGCGGCTGAAGGTTATCTGCGCTCATCCAGCCAGCAGGCGGCGGCGTGGGATGCGTTCTTTTTCTACCGACATGGCACGCGCTACGACGACAACTGCACACGCTGCCCGCGTACGACCGCGCTGCTCGACGACCTGCCGCTCGTACGTATTCGCGATCACGCGCCCGAAACGTTGTTCTCGGTGCTGCGGCCTGGCACCCACATCCTGCCGCACCGTGGCGTTACCAACACGCGCCTGGTTACGCATCTTCCGCTGATCGTTCCGTCCGATTGCGCGATCAACGTGGGTGGCGAACTCCACGAGTGGAAGGAGGGGCAATGCGTCTCCTTCGACGACACCTTCGAGCACGAAGCGTGGAACCGAAGCGACCGTACACGCGTGGTGATGATCCTGGACAGCTGGAATCCGGACCTCACCGAGATCGAGCGCGCGGCGGTGACCGATCTGGTCGAAGCGATCGGTGATTTCAATCGGGCCAGTGAAGTCGCGGTGCCAGGAGGCTGAGTTTCGAGGGGCCGCATGCGGGGGCGTGCAGCACGTTGTGCACGGAAATGGCGGGAAATGTCATGCTTGTGACGTCCGATCACGTTGCCAGGAATTCCCCATGCATGCACTGACCTTCGATCATTTCGGTCCGGCGGATGTCCTGCGCTGGACCGAATGCGCCGATCCGGTGCCCGGCGCGCAACAGGTGCTGGTGCGGATGAAAGCGGTGGGTCTCAATTTCGCCGACGTGTACCGGCGCAATGGCAACTATCACCTCAGCGGCTCGGCGCCCTGGGTGCTTGGCTATGAAGGCGCCGGCGTGGTGGTGGAGGGGAGTGATCCGCTGTTCCCTGCCGGCACGCGTGTCGGTTTTGCGGACATGCCTCATGCCAACGCTGAGCTGGTGGCCGTGGATCGCGACCGCCTGATTCCGCTGCCCGATGACATCGATGCCGATACGGCTGCCGCCGTGCTGCTGCAGGGGCTCACCGCGCAGTATCTGGTCAGCGACAGTTTCCGCGTGCAGCCCGGTGACGTGGCCGTGGTGCATGCCGCCGCGGGTGGCGTGGGGCTCCTGCTGGTGCAGATGCTCAAGGCGCTGGGTGCGGTGGTGCTCGGTGTGGCGTCGAATGAAGCCAAGCGCGATGCCGTCATCGCCGTCGGCGCCGACGTGGCAGTGGGTTACGACGAATGGGTCTCGGCTACCAGGGCGTTGACCGGCGGTCACGGGGCCACGGTCGTGTACGACTCGGTCGGTCGCACGCTGGGGGACAGTCTTGCGGTCGCCCGCATCGGCGGTACGGTGGTGTTCTACGGCATGGCGGCGGGTGATCCGGCGCCTGTCGATCCCCGCCTGCTGATGGATCGCTCGTTGACGCTCACGGGCGGCGACCTTTGGAATGTACTGACGAGCGCCGAGGTGCGCCGCGAGCGTGCGGCGGCTCTGTTCGAGCAGATCCGCAACGGCATCGTGAAACCCCGCATCGCCGCGCGCTTTCCCCTGCCCGAGGGCGCGCTCGCCCACGCCTACCTGGAAAGTCGCGCTGCCATCGGCAAGGTGTTGCTTACCCTGTGAGCGCGCCATGCACCGTGGTGCGCGTCTGTCGACAAAAGCTATAGCGCGTCTGTTTCGTCGTCGATGGGCAGCACGTGATGGAACACCGTGTAGTCGATGTGGCTAACGCCGAGTTCGTCGTCATGCACCAGGTCGACGTAGCGGTGGTTCCAGCGCCATTCGCGATAGCCCCACTGCCGACGCGCCAGCATCGACTGCGACGTGGTTTCATCGATGCCTTCGATCGACAGCATCAGCATGGCTTCCGTGCTCGCCAGCAGTTCCGGCGTCAACGCGTGCAGCGGGCTGTCTTCGTCGATCACGTGCATCAGGCTCCAGCTCAGCGTGAATACCGGATGCCGGTCACGCAGCAGCTTGAGGTCGTGGATGCGGCGCAGGCGAAACCCCTCGGGCGAGGCTTCGCGCAGCAACAGGTGCAGCTTGGCCGACGCTTCGGCGATCACGTTCTGCCGCGCATTCGCCGCGCGGATCATCAGCGTGGTCTGG
This sequence comes from Dyella amyloliquefaciens, assembly GCF_004296575.1. Classification (GTDB taxonomy): domain Bacteria; phylum Pseudomonadota; class Gammaproteobacteria; order Xanthomonadales; family Rhodanobacteraceae; genus Dyella; species Dyella amyloliquefaciens. Next base: position 660,482 of record NZ_SAYT01000001.1, read on the forward strand.
CCGTGGATGCTCCGGATCACCGGATGGTCGGCAAAGATCATCTTGGCGCGTGGCCGCGAGAAGCGGGCAAACACCAGGCCGGTGACCAGCGCGATGCTCAGCATGCCGGTGAAGATCTCCACCGTGGCGACAAGGTGGCCATACACCGTCTGCGGGTGCATGTCGCCGTAGCCTACCGTTGCCAGCGTTTCCACGCTGAAAAAGAACGCGCCGCCGAAGTTGGCCGGAAACTGGTTGGCGATCGCATGGTCGCCCAGCTGATAGAGCGTGGCGAACAGCGTGTTGAGCAGCACGAAGACCGTGGCCGCCAGCCCGAAAAACACCGGCCAGCGGATGGTGAGCGCAAAGTGGTAGATGTCGTCCCAGAAGCGGCGCATCAGGCCATGGCTGACGAACGGCCGGCCGCCGATGCTGACGGTGCGAGGGCGTTGGGACAGCGACTGCAGCCAGCGTGGCATCGCGTGAGACCGTTCGTGGGGGATGCCCGGATTTTATCCCGGGCAGTTGCGACTCACGTAGGGGGCGTGGCGTCGTCGAAACCGGTGTAGTCGTCGGGGAAAATCGGCGTGCCGTCGCCTTCGAGGCCGACGATCGCGGCAAGTGCCTTGACGGCCGCCTGCTCGGCGAGTTCGCTTTCGCGGAAGCTGCGGTTCTCGCATATCGCGTAATACACGGGGAAACCGGTGCGCTCCCGGGGCGTGACCACGAGGCAGGCGGTGTAGCGGGAGCCTTCGGCCACCGCCGTGGCGTGCACTTTGTAGTCGTCGAAGAGGCGGTCGGTCATGTCGGCAATCCAGAGGGCTTGGATCCTCATTTTAGCGTGCCGGCTGTGCCACCATGCGCGCCATGTCCAGCAGCACCCCTCGACTTGTCCTCGACACCAACGTCGCACTCGACCTTTTCGTGTTTCGCGACCCCTCCGCCCGCCACGTGCTGGACGCCCTGCAAAGCGGTGCCGTGCAGGCGGTGGTGGACGAGGCGTGCCGAGCCGAGTGGCTGGCGGTGCTCGAGTATCCCGAGCTGGCCCTGCCGGAAGAGGTGCGTGAGGCGGCCGCCACTGCCTTCGATGGCTGTGTCCTGTTGCTGCGTGATACGCCTCCGCGCACCGATATCAAGCTGCCGCGTTGCGCCGACCCCGACGATCAGCAGTTCCTCGAACTGGCATTGTCTGCCGGGGCGCAGTGGCTGCTGAGCAAGGACAAGGAGGTGCTTCGGCTGGCGCGGCGCACCGCGCGCGAGGGTTGGTTCCAGATCGTGACCCCCGCGGCGTGGATCCCGCCGGCGTGAGTGTCCGGTTCACGCCGGATTGATCGCTCATTCGCGATGCTCGCCGTTGTGAACCACACGGAGTCGGGCGATGAAGGCAGCTCAGTACGTCATGGGTACGGTCGTGGTGGGGGCATTGCTGCTCACCGGTTGCGGTGTCACCAACAATCACGACACGGCGATCAGGGATGCTGTCGCCAACCGCGTGTTCCTCTATCAGACGCCCGGTGCCAATGACGCGACCCTGCAGGTCGTGCGCGCCAATGGCTATTTCGGTGGCGGCTGCTCCAGCCAGATCATCATCGACGACAAGTTCGCCGCGCAGCTGGAGACTGGTGAGCAGGTCGCATTCTCCGTCCCCAGTGGCTCGCATGTGGTGTCGCTGCAGAACTCGGGCGCATGCCACAAGGTGGGTGGCGATGCGCAGGTGCAGACCACGCTGGCCAGCGGTGAGACGGCGCAGCTTGAGGTGAACAAGTGGGGTTCGTCGTTGTCGGCGGTCAAGCGCTAGGCGCTGATCGATCGCGTGACGCCCATGCTCGACGCGGCCCTCATCCATTGCCCTTATTGCGGTGAGCCGATCGAGGTGCTGGTGGACAGCTCGGTGGAAAGCCAGCACTACATCGAGGATTGCCAGGTGTGCTGCCGCCCCATGCAGATCTCCGTGGAGGTCGATGAGGAAGGCACGCCGCACGTGCGCGCCGCCTCCGAAAACGACGGCTGAGGCCTTAGTCCAGCGAGGTGGAGTCGATTGTGTCCACCCCGAGCTGGTCGAAGCGGAAGCGGGTGGCGATGTCGGTGTCCGGGGTCACCGGGCGCGTGAGATCCCACAGCACGTGCGTGCGATACCCCAGGTCAACCGCGTCCTGGGCCGTCCACAGCACGCACACGTCGCGCGCGAGGCCGCAAACATAGATCTCGTCCACGCTCTGCCGGCGCAGCCAGTCGTGCAGTTCGGTGCTGGGGCGCGTGCCGTCGGGGCCGTGGTTCTCGCGAAAGCCGCTGTAGGAATCCACGCGCGGGTCGTCGCCCTTGCGGATGATCTTTTCCACGCCGGACCAGTCGATGGACGGATGCAGGGCGGCTCCGGTCGTCTCCTGCACGCAGTGGTCGGGCCACAGCGTCTGTGCGTGGCCGTAGAGCGGGATGCGCTCGAACGGGCCGCGTCCGGGGTGCGAGCTGGCAAAGGAAACATGGCCGGCGGGATGCCAGTCCTGCGTCGCCACCACGTGCTGGAATACGCGCCGTTCCAGCAACCTCGAAATGCCGGGAACGATGGCATCGCCCTCGTGGCAGGCGAGCGCGCCGCCGGGCATGAAATCCGGCTGCACATCGACCAGGACCAGGGCTGCGCGGCTGCTGATGGGGCGGCTCATGGGGTGCATCGGGCTCGTAAATGTCTGCGGTCGCAAAGTCTAATCGGCCGGCAGATCAATGAGGTGTGACAGGCTCGACGGGTGCCCTGTACGTGATGTGCGGGATTCAGGGTAGGAAATTCCTTACGTGATGTCGGTCATTGTTTCTGGGGCAGGCATAATGTGCTTAAACAACAATGATGACGGGACAGGGGCGATGCCTTACGACCAATCGTGGATGGGATACGGCCTGGTGGGCGCGCTGGAAGCAGGCGCGATCGCCTTGGTGGTCGGATTTCTCGTCTTTGCGCTGCTGAACCGTGTCGGGCGCAGCCAGGGCTGGAACATGGCCATGGAGCTGGGCTGGTCGTATGTGGTCGGCATGGCGCTGGCCGGCGGCCAGGACCTGTGGAACCTGTTCTATTTCAACTACGGTCGCCTGCAGTCGCTGCAGTTGCTGCGCATCCGGCTGGCGGCCGTGCACGATGCCGACAACCTTGGCCAGCGCGTGCTGTTCGAATTCCTTGGCGTCGGCATCGGCGTGTACCTGGCCTGGCTGGCACTGGGCCGCCGTCGCCCGACCTGATGTCGCGGCGGGCCCTGCCCGCCACCGTTTGTTCTTCCTTGGCTTCAAGTAGTACCCATGCATACCCAAGCTGACACAGAGATCCGCGGCTCGCGGCTGACTCTGCGCATCGTCCAGATCGTGTGCTTCACGTTCCTGGCCTATCTCGTGATCGGCATGCAACTGGCGGTGTTGCCGCCGTTCGTGCACGACAACCTGGGCATGGGCGCGGTGGTCGCCGGCCTGGTGATCAGTACGCAATACGTGGCCACCCTGCTGAGCCGTGGCTTCGCAGGCCGCACCTCCGATACGGCAGGCCCCAAGCGCGCCGCATGGATCGGCCTGCTTGCCTGCGCGGCGAGCGGATTGCTGATGATCGGGGCGGCCTTGCTGCGTGCGTGGCCGATGGCATCACTGGGCACCATGCTGGTGGCGCGTCTTGCGCTGGGCATGGGCGAGAGTTGCGTTGCCACGGGCTGCATCATGTGGGGCATCGGTCGCGTGGGCAGCGAGCACACGGCCAAGGTCATCTCGTGGAATGGCATCGCCACCTACGGCGCGCTTGCGGTAGGTGCCCCGCTGGGCGTGGTGCTGGTGGCCATGGGCGGCTTCGTCATGATCGGCGTATCCGGTGTCGCGCTGATGCTGCTGGCCCTGCTGCTCGCATGGCGTCGTCCTCCGGTGCACGTGGAAGCGGGCGAGCGCCTGCCGATGCATCACGTGTTCGGGCGCGTCGCGCCGTATGGCATGGGCCTAGCCTTGGGCTCGGTGGGCTTCGGCGTGATCGCCACCTTCATCACCCTTTATTACGCCAGCCAGGGCTGGGTCGGCGCCGCGCCCACGCTCAGTGCCTTCGGCGTGTGTTTCGTGGGCGTGCGGTTGGTGCTGGGATGGACCATCGCGCACTTCGGCGGTTACCGCGTCGCGCTGGGTTCGCTGTTGATCGAGGCGATCGGCCTGATGGTGCTGGCCTCGGCCAGCCATGCCGGCGTGGCGATGCTGGGAGCTTCGTTGTGCGGCATCGGTTTTTCGCTGGTGTTTCCCTCGCTCGGCGTCGTGGCGGTGGAACGTGTCAGCGTGAGCAATCGCGGCGCGGCGCTGGCGGCGTACTCGGTGTTCATCGATGTGGCGCTGGGTGTCACAGGCCCGTTGGGTGGCTGGATTGCTTCGGGTGGGCGCTATGGGCCGATGTTCGTGGTGGCGGCAGCCTTGTCACTCGCGGCGGCGCTGCTGACGGCGACGTTGTACGTGGGTTATGGCAGCAAGCTGCGAGGCTGACACGCTTCTGTAGGAGCGCACCCAGTGCGCGCCGCCGCGCCGCGCCGGATCGATCAGGCCGCCTGCCGCTAAAGCACCGGATCAAACAACCGCGCCACATGCATCGCCAGACGCCGCATGTAGGGGGCCTTGAGATATTCCGCCTCGGTCACTTCATGCGCATGCGAGAAATCCTCGCGCAGCATGGCCTCCACCTCGGTGGCGAACTGACGGCCCACGTTCAACGCACCGATCTCGAAGTTGAGCCGGAACGAGCGGTTGTCGAGATTCATGCTGCCTACCGACGCGGTGTCGTCGTCGATCAGCACCACCTTCTCGTGCAGGAAGCCGGGCTGATAGCGGAACACGCGAATGCCGGCGATGACAGCGTCGTGCGCATACAGGCCACTGGCGAGGAATACCGCATGGTGATCCGGGCGCGAGGGAATCAGCACGCGCACGTCCACGCCGCGGAACACCGCCAGGCGCAGTGCCGACATCACCGCCTGGTCGGGCACGAAATAGGGCGTGGTGATCCACAGGCGGCGACGTGCGGCGTGGATCAGCGCCACGAAGAACAGCGAGCAGGTTTCCTGGCGGTCTGCGGGCCCGGTGGCTGCGATCAACGTATGCGTGTGGCCGGTACCGGGGTTGGGCGAACGCAGCGGCGGCAGTGCGCCCGTGACCCAGTGCCAGTCCTCGGCGAAGCTGCGCTGCAGGTCCGCGACGGCCGGACCATCGACCTGCAGGTGCGTGTCGCGCCACGGCGCCAGGGGCGGCTTGAGGCCCAGGTATTCGTCGCCCACGTTGAGTCCGCCGACGAAGCCGCGAATGCCATCGATCACGACGATCTTGCGGTGATTGCGGAAATTGAGCTGGAAGCGATTGCTGCGCCGCTGCGTGGCGAACGGATGGATGGCTACGCCCGCCTCGCGCAAGGTGTCGACGTACTGGTGGGGCAGGGCGTGGCTGCCGATGCCGTCATACAGCACGCAAACCTCCACGCCGGCGCGCACGCGCTCGATCAGCGTTTCCTGCAGGCGTCGTCCCAGGCCGTCGTCGTGGATGATGAAGAACTGCAGCAGCACGCAGTGCCTGGCCTCGCCAATCGCCGAAAGGATCGCGTTGAAGGTCGCGTCGCCGTTGACCAGCAGGCGAAGCTGCTGTCCCGGGTGGAAGCGCGCGTGCAGCAGGCTGGCGATCTCGCCGTAGCGTTCGCAGGCCCACGGCGGTGATGCCGCCGTCTCCAGCGTGGTGTTCGCCATCGCCTGCATCTGCTCGCGGCGCAGGCGATGCAGGTCGACATAGCCGTGGAAGCGGCTGCGACCGAGGTAGAGATACGGAATCAGCGTGATGTAGGGCAGCAGCACCAGCCCCAGCGCCCAGGCGAAGGCGCCTTGTGGCGTGCGCGTATTCATCACCGCATGCATGGCGGCGATCACGCCGGCTGCATGCAGCACGAGCAGGACGATGCCGACGATGCTGCTCAGCATGGGCGGCATCCACAAGGGCAGGGAACGGGCGTGCGAATCGGCTTCGGCATGCTGTCCTCGTCGGTGTGGTTCAGATCATCGCGTTGCGTACGGTATCGAGTACATCACGCTCGCGTCGTTGCAGTTCGTGCTGCAGATGATCCACGAACAGGCGGATGCGTGCGGGCAGGTAGCAGCGGCTGGGATAGATCGCATAGATGTGTGCGTCGGGCATGACCACGTCGCCCAGCAACGGCACCAGCCGGCCGGCGCGGACATCTTCGGCGATATCCCAGGCCGACTTGAAGGCCAGCCCATGCCCGGCCACGGCCAGCGCACGCATCAGGTCACCGTTGTCACAGGTGATCGAGGCATCCATGCGCAGCGGGCGAGGGCCCTCCGGCGTCTGCACGATCCACGGGAGGATGCCGTGACCAGGTCGGTGCAGCATCAGGCAGTCGTGCTGCGACAGATCCTCCACGCGCCTGGGATGGCCGCGCCGGGCGAGATAGGCAGGCGAGGCGCAGAGCACGCGGAAATTGTTGGTCAGCAGTCGCGATACCAGCCGCGAGTCGGTCATGGTGCCGCCGCGCACGGCCACGTCCACGCCGTGCTCGAACAGGTCGAGCACGCTGTCGGAGTGGGTCAGGCGCAGGGTGAGCGCGGAGTGCTGGGCGGCAAAGTCGGCCGCGATCGGCCCCACGTACTGGCGTCCCATGTCCACCGAGGCCGACACGTGCAGCTGGCCGCGCACCTCCAGCTGACGCTGGCCCACGGCCGAGTTGGCGTCGTCCATGTCCGCGATGATGGCCTGGGCCCGCTCGAAGTAGATGGTGCCCTCCTCGGTGAGCGCCAGCCGCCGTGAGCTGCGTTGCAGGAGGCGCGCGCCGAGGGCCTGCTCCAGGCGGTTCAGGCGCTTGCTGGCGGCCGCGGGCGACAGGCCGAGCGTCCTCCCGGCCGCCGAGAGGCTGCCGTCGGTCACCGCGCGGACGAACAGCCGCATGTCCTCGAAATCGACCATCTTCAACTTTTTGGAAAAGATGCGTCTCTAGTTTGCTCAATTCTCGCCAAGGTGGGCAAGCCGCAAAGTAGCGGGCAGTTTCCATTCCGGATATCCCCATGAACCTCCCCAGCGCCACTGAAGAGACGGCCGCGGCCGATACCGTCGGGGCAGGCGCTTCGCGCCTGGCCCTGCTGGCCTTGTCCGTGGCGGCCTTCGCCATCGGCACCACCGAATTCGTGATCATGGGCCTGTTGCCCGAGGTGGCCAGCGACCTGCATGTGAGCATCCCGTCGGCAGGCCTGCTGGTGTCGGGCTATGCGCTGGGGGTGGCCGCCGGCGCGCCGCTGCTGGCGGCTCTTACGGCCCAGATGGAGCGGCGCAACGCGCTGCTGCTCCTGCTCGGCCTGTTCATCCTCGGCAATGCGCTGTGCGCCGTGGCGCCGAACTACGGGGTGCTGATGGTGGCTCGCGTGGTGGCGGCGTTCTGCCATGGCTCGTTCTTCGGCATCGGTGCCGTGGTTGCCTCACACATCGTGCCGCGGGGCCAGGCCGCGCGCGCCATCGCCCTGATGTTCACCGGCCTGACGCTCGCCAATGTGCTCGGCGTGCCGTTTGGCACCTTCCTCGGCCAGTGGGCGGGCTGGCGCTCCACTTTCGGCGCGGTCACCGTCCTGGGCGTGGTGGCGGCCATTGCCGTGTGGCGGCTGGTGCCGGCGCTTCCCGGCATGCCTTCGCCCGACATGCGTCGTGAGATCGGCGTACTGCGCCAGCCGCAGGTGTTGCTCGCGTTGGCCATGACCGTGCTTGGCTTCGGCGGCGTGTTCACCGTGTTCACATACATCGCGCCGATCCTGCAGGAGCAATCGCACGTGAGCGTGGGCGCCACCGGCTGGGTGCTGATCCTGTTCGGCGTCGGCACCACGATCGGCAACATGCTGGGCGGCCGCCTGGCGGACTGGCGCCTGATGCCGTCGCTGGCCGGCGTGCTGGTGGTGCTGTCACTGGTGATGTTCGCCTTCGCGTGGACCATGCACAGCACTGTGGCTGCGATCGTCACCGTGTTCGTGTGGGGCGTGTTCGCCTTCGCCACGGTGCCCCCGCTGCAGATGCGCGTGGTGCAGCAGGCGAGTGAAGGGCCGCATCTCGCATCGACCTTGAACATCGCGGCGTTCAATCTGGGCAATGCGATCGGTGCGTTCATCGGCGGCACGATGATCGATCTCAAGCTGGGCCTGCCGTCGGTGAGCATCGCCGGTGCGGTAGTCACGCTCCTCGGCCTGCTGGTCACCGTGGCCAGCGCCGTGCTCGAGCGTCGCCGCGCATCGACCACCCCGGTCGCCTGTTCCGTCGGCGCCTGAGCCGGCTCACTTCATTCCCAAGGATCTGTCATGACGACACCAAGCAAGGTGGCGCTGGTGGTCGGCGCGCAGGGCGTTATCGGCCGCAATCTCGCCGATCACCTGGCGTCGCTCGACGACTGGCAGGTGATCGGTCTGTCGCGCCGTGGCGGTGCATCGTCGGGGCGTGTCAGCCATGTTGCGGTGGATCTGCTGGACGCGGCAGATGCACAAGAGAAGCTGTCGACGCTGACTCATGTGACGCACGTGTTCTACGCCGCCTACCAGGACCGCCCAAGCTGGGCCGAGCTGGTGCCGCCGAACCTCGCGATGCTGGTCAACGTCGTCGATGCCATCGAACCGGTGGCCAAAGATCTGCAACACATCAGCCTGATGCAGGGCTACAAGGTGTACGGCGGTCACCTGGGGCCGTTCAAGACGCCGGCGCGCGAAACCGATGCGGCCTTCATGCCGCCGGAATTCATGCACGACCAGCAACGCTTCCTCGAGCAGCGGCAACAAGGCGCGACGTGGAGCTGGTCGGCGATCCGTCCGGCGGTGGTCGGGGGCTTCGCGCTGGGCAATCCGATGAATCTCGCGTTGGCGATTGCCGTCTACGCTTCGATGAGCAAGCAGCTGGGCCTGCCATTGCGCTTTCCGGGCAAGCCCGGGGCCTATGACCGCCTGCTGGAGATGACCGACGCGGGCCTGCTTGCGCGTGCCACCGTGTGGGCGGCTACCGAACCCGCCTGCGCCAACCAGGCCTTCAACATCACCAACGGCGATCTGTTCCGCTGGAACGAGATGTGGCCCGCCATCGCCAGGTACTTCGACATGGAGGTGGCGCCGCCGTTGCCGCTTTCGCTGGATTCGGTGATGGCGAACAAGGAGTCGCTGTGGCGTACGATGATCGAAAGGCATGGCCTTACCGAACATGCCTACGCCGAGGTCTCGTCCTGGCGCTTCGCCGATTTCGTATTCTCGTGGGACTACGACATGTTCGGCGACGGCTCGAAGGCCCGTCGTTTCGGCTTCCACGAGCACATCGAGACACAGGCGATGTTCACGCGACTTTTCGATGACTTCCGTCGGCGCAAAATCATTCCCTGACGTTGCCCACTTTTCCCGGAGAAACCATGAAAGCCGTCGCCTACCGCAGCAGCCTGCCCATCGACGATACGCAGAGCCTGCTGGACGTGGAATTGCCCGAGCCGGTGGCCCAGGGTCGTGACTTGCTGGTGAAGGTCGAGGCGGTATCCGTCAACCCCGTGGATACCAAGATCCGCAAGCGGGTAAACCCCCAGGGCGCCGACAAGGTGCTCGGCTGGGACGCCGCCGGCACCGTGGTGGCCGTGGGCGCGGACGTGACCTTGTTCAAGCCGGGCGACGCGGTGTACTACGCCGGCGCCATCGACCGCTCCGGCAGCAATGCCGCATTGCAGCTGGTGGATGAGCGCATCGTGGGGCGCAAGCCGGGCACCCTGGACTTCGCGCAGGCCGCAGCCATGCCGTTGACCACGCTGACGGCCTGGGAGTTGCTGTTCGATCGCCTGGGCGTGCCGCGCGGCAGCACGGCGCACAGCGGCGTGGTGCTCATCGTGGGAGGTGCGGGTGGCGTGGGTTCGATGGCCATCCAGCTTGCGCGGCGCCTCACCAATGCCACCGTGGTCGCCACGGCTTCACGTGATGACAGTCGCGCGTGGGCCGCCGACCTGGGCGCGCATCACGTGGTGGATCATCGCGGCGACCTGGTGTCCGCCGTCAAAGCGGTGGCACCACAGGGCGTGGACTATGTACTTAGCCTCACGCATACCGAGCAGCATTTTCCGGCGCTGGTGGAGCTGCTGAAGCCGCAAGGCAAGCTTGGCCTCATCGATGATCCGGCGACGCCGCTGGATATCGGCCTGATGAAATCCAAGAGCATCTCGCTGCACTGGGAGTTCATGTACACCCGCTCGCTGCATCACACCGAGGACATGCAGGCCCAGCACCGCATACTCAACGAAGCGAGCGACCTGGTCGATGCCGGCGTATTGCGTACGACAATGCGCGAAAACCTTGGCGCGATCAATGCGGCCAACTTGCGTCGCGCCCATGCGCAACTGGAAAGCGCCACTACGATCGGCAAGCTGGTGTTGAGCGGGTTTGCGTGACAGGCGGTTGAGTCACGCCAGGGACGGGGCTGGTGCTTCGTCCCTGGCGCGGTGCCGTATTCCAGGTCAGACGAGCTGCGGCTGCAGCAGGCGGTCGGCGAGGTTGCGTGCCTGCTGGCGGATCTCGGGCATCGCCGTGGACTCCCACAACGTGCCGCGCAGCAGCGTGCCGATGGCATAGAAGTGCGGCCACACTTGGTCATCGTGCTGCAGGCGACCTTCCTTCGTGGCGATGCAGCCCAGGCCCAGCGGATCGGGCGTGATATGTCCGTTGGTGGCCAGCTGCCGCGCGAGCGGATGCTGCGTACGGCGCACATCGGTATTGAGTCCCACGGTCTGGATCACCAGGTCGGCGTCCATCGTTTCGATGCCCTTGCCGTGAGGCAAACGGACGTCCAAACGCAGCTTGCCATCGACCGTATCCACGGCCTGCAGGCGGCCGCGCCGACGATGCAGGCGGCCCTCGTGTTCCAGCTGCTGCAGGGCCGTCATCACCTGTGGCGCCATGCGATGACGCACGCGCTCCCAGGCCCAGCGTGCGTGCCGCAGGAAACGCGAGCGTTCCGCTGGCGGCAATAGCGCCCACAGCGAAGGTGTATGCGGACGCAGGCTGTCGATCACCGTGCGCCAGTCGGCGCTCTGGGCGATCGCTTCGCGCAGCAGGCGGATCCACGTGCGGATGTCGGGCGCGTCGCGCATCGACTCGATCAGGTCGCCACTGTCGTCCGACGGTGCGGACGCCATGTGCAGATGAGGCTCGGGCAGCAGGCCGTGACGCGAGATCGCCTCGAACGTCGCGTTGGGCCACAGTGCCGAGAGCTCCAGCAGGACGTCGACAGCCGTCAGTCCCAGCCCGATGAGCACGACCTTGCGCGGGCGCGGATCCGGCTTGACCGAGCCAAGGAAGCTCCAGGGTTCGGTGACATACAGGCCGCTTTCGAGCGCGGCATCGCTGACGCCGCCCAACGGCTGGGGCGGCAGCGAGCCGATCGCCAGCACGGAGGCATCCACATGGCTGCTTTCTTCACCATGGACCACGGTGACGCCATTGTTTTCCGGCACCACGGCATCGACGGTAACCGGCAGTACGCGCACATCGTGCCCGGCGCTGCGGGCGCGCGTCAGGGCGCGATCGACCTCGGCCTCGAGGTAGTCGCCATACAGGCGGCGAGGCAGGAAATCCGTACCCGCGATGCTGCTGTCGCCGCGCTGGGCAAATTCGAGAAAACCCTGCGGCCTGGCCACGAACATGCTCATGGATGCGGCGCGCACATTGAGAAGGTGCCGGTCCGAGCGCGTGCCGTACGCGACACCGCGCGCCGGCGTACCGCCGCCGGTATACCAGTCCACGTGCAACGGCTGCGGCAGCTGGCGATCCAGCAACTCGCTCAGCAGCGCTGCCGCTGCAGCGCCGCCGCCGATGATGGCGACCCGTCGATACATGCCACTCCCTTAGAAAAGCGTGATTGTCTTGGTGCGGCTCAGGCGTACAGGTTGCCGGTGATGGCGCTGCGCTGCTGCTTCACGAGCCACTGGCCCGGTTTCCCGGCTTCTTCGTATGTGAAGTACTGTGCCAGATCGCCACCGAAGACGTGAAGCGTCAGCGCGGTCTCCTGTCGCGAAAGATTGCGGCAGCGGTGCGCATGGCTGTCGTCGGCATCGAACCACGTGGCATCGCCAGGCCCCAGCCAGTCGCGGCCGGCCTGACGCAGGGCCTTGCCATCCGCGCCACGATCCCAGGACTCCACTTCGAGCGCTCCGTGCAGGGCGAGCTCCAGGCCCCAGAGGCCACCGTGGTCATGGATGGGTGTGGCGTAATTCGCCGGCCACGCCATCACCAGCACGCTGATGCCGGGCTTGCCACGCTGCGCTACCAGCCAACGTTCGAAACCCTTGTTGCTCGTGCGCAGGTCACCCAGGCCATGGTTGATCGATTGCCGGTGCTGGAACACCACACGGCTCAATTCCCGCGCCATGGAAGCGAGGTCGGGGTGATCACCCGTCCCGTAGTCGAACGCAATGTCACGCAGCGCCTTCAGGTGTTGCATGTGTCTGGCCATGCGGGGCTACTCGACGAGAACCGGGCCGCAGTGGAGCATGCGCATCGTTAAACTCCCGTAACTCCTGAACGTGGCGCGTGGCACCGATGCCATGACTTTCGCGACATGTGCGGCGCATGGCAAAAGCGCAGGATGACTCCTAACGAAGTCTTGAAATATGCGCCGGTCGCCTGCATGAGGACGGAGCGCAGAGATCATCGGATTGTTCGCGCCGGAGGAGGATCGTCATGATCACGATGAGCGTGCTACTGATGTTGTTCGTAGGTGCCTGGCTTGCCGTTGCCCTGATTGGCACCATGTTCAAGCTGACCTTCGCCCTGATCGGCGGTCTGTTCCATCTCGTTGGCGCCGTGCTTGGCTTGCTGTTCGGCGGATTGGCGTTGCTGATCGTCGCGCCGATCGTGGCGCTGGCCCTGCTGCCGTTCTGCCTGCCGGTGATCCTGCTGGTGGCGGTGATATGGGCGATCGCTCGTTCATCGCGCCGACCGGTGGCTCCCACGGTCGCGACGCACTGAATATCCGGTTGCCGTGGAACGGCCCGGTCTGACGCTGGATGCAGACCGGGCCTTCCCTCGGAACTCCATGGCGTGATGCCGTCACGCCATGGCGCGACTCAGAGCTGGTTGACGTTGAAACTCACCGGCACGCGCGCCCAGGCCCGTACCGCCTGGCCGCTGACGCTGGCGGGCTGGAAGCGCCACCCGCGCAATACCTGGTCCCGTGCGCTGCGATCCAGCAAGGCATAACCGCTGCTTTGTTCGATCGTCACCTCCTGGGGCACACCTTGCTCATCCACCAGCACCTTGAGTATCACCGTGCCCTCCATGTGCGCGCGTAGCGCCGCGGGCGGGTATTTCAGCGGTACCGCACGATAGGCGAGCGTGGCTTCGACGGGTGCGGTCCCCACGTTGGGCTCGACCACTGTCGCGGCGGTAGGGGGTACCGGCGGTGCCGCGATCGTGCCTTCGTCACTGAGAGTGGCCGGCGGCGGCGTCACCGGCAACGGCGGGGCATGCGTACGAGGAACGGGCACGGTCTTTGGCAACGGTTTGAGTTCGATGTCCTGCGGCGTTTCCACCTTGGGTGGTGGCTCCAGCCAGTGGATCGTCATATCGGTGGCGTGCTGCACCTGTTCGGCCAGTTGCGGTGCCATCGGCCGCAATAAGGCGAGCAGGGCAACAAGGTTGACGGCGATGGCAGCGCTCATGGCGGCGACGCGCGCGGCGTCGGGATGGGCGTGACGGGGTACGGCCAGGCTTGCGGACGACATAGGCGACCTCCTGACGTTTCGATGTGGATTGTCTGCACCGGGCGCGCCGCTTGGGGATGCGGTGGGGATCGCGCCGGTGCGACTTCAGCCTATGCCGATCGAAAACGCTTGCACAAGTAGCCGTATGGAAGGCTATTCTGCGCGGAGTGCCCCGCGGAGTGCCCCGCGGGGGCCGCGGGGCGGATTTTTCAGTGCGCCACCAGCATCGGCACGTCGCCGTGCATGAACAGGTGGCGGGTGGTGCCGCCCAGCACCATCTGCGCCAGCCGCGAACGGCTCCAGGCGCCCATCACGATAAGGTCGGCGCCCCACGCGTGGGCCGTGTCCAGCACCGCCGGGCCGGCGGCATGGCTCGGCCCGGTGCCGAAGATCTCGACCGTGGCGCGGATGCCGTGGCGCTGCAGCCAGTCGAGCAGCCCGGGCGGTGGCAGCACGGGGAGCATGTCCGCATTCATCTCGCTGCCGTCGAGCACCTTGACCTCATCAGCGCGCTGCAGCACGGGCAACGCGGCGGCCAGCGCCAGCGCCGATTCCCGGCTGCCGTTCCAGGCCACCAGGACGCGGGTGCCGATGCTGGCTACCGGGGCGACGTCCGGCACCACCAGTACGGGCCGCCCGCAGGCGAAGACGCAGCGCGACACCGAGCCGAACCCCACCGGCGCATCGCTGCGCTGCTGGCTGCGTTCCATCACCAGCAGGTCATAGCCGGAGGCCGCCTGGCTGACGGTCTGGACGGTATCGCCCTGGGTGACCCGCCACAGACCGGCCAGCCCGTGGGCGGCGATGGCTTGCTGCCACAGCGGGTCGTGGGTCTGCGCTTCGGCCACCCGGCGTTGGGTTTCTTCGAGTTGGACGGGTACGGCCTCGGGGAGACTGAAGGCCGTGGCGGGCAGGTCGGCTACGTAGAGCGCGTCGAGCCTGGCACCCAGCCTGTTTGCGAGCGCCATGGCGGCCCGGGGAGCGGCTACGCCCAGGTCCAGATGGTCCAGATGCAACAGCAGGTCGATGGCCGACATCGCGAGCTCCTTCCGGTTCCTGGTTCCTTGCCAGCTTAGAGCCTGTGGCCGATACCCGTGTAGCCCACGTTGCCGCACTGGCGTCCAGCCGGCAGTCCCGGACGCAGGGAAAAAAAAGCCCCGCACAGGGTGGCGGGGCGGCAAATCCGGACGTCGGGGGAGAGAGAGGGGACATCCGGGGAGCATCAGTTTCTCAATGCGGTGCTTGTTTTGTCGTTCATCTTGAGTGAAGGGTGCATTCACGCAGCAGACGGTTAGCGCTTGCCAGAATCGATTGGATTAGCTGGCGCAAAGCCACCGGGATCGAGACAGGAGAAAACCAGCATGGCGATGGGCAAGATCATGGGCGCGGTGGCGCTGGCCCTGGCTGGCATGACGGCGGTTCCGGCGCATGCGGGCGATCTCGAGTGCAAGATGAATTTCCGCCTCTCCGGTTGGTCGGTCTTCTATCAGACCGCCGAAGGCAGCGGCACCGTCCACTGCAGCAACGGGCAGACCATGGGCGTGCACATCCGCGTCAAGGGTGGCGGCCTCACCTTCGGCAAGAACCAGATCGACAACGGCGTCGGCAAGTTCTCGGGCATCACCAGCATCAGCGAGATCAAGGGCCACTACGCCGATGCCGGGGTGCATGCCGGGGCGGCCAAGTCGGCCGGTGCGCGGGTGATGACCAAGGGCAATGTCTCGCTGGCGCTGAGCGGTACCGGCAAGGGCTGGGACCTGGGCGTGGCCTTCGGCGCCTTCATCCTCGAGTGACGCAGGCCGCGGAGCGGCGTTTCATACGCGTTTTGCTGCTTTGCAATCGGGCGTCGGGCGGCTAAGGTGGCGGACGCGTACGTCTCCGTACGTTGTTGCCCCACTTAGGAAATCCCCATGTCCGTCAGCTCCGGCTCGGTGCTACCCCGCTATGCGTTTGGCGACGAGCTCGCCAGCTCCGTCATCCATGGCATCGGCATCCTGCTCAGCATCGCCGGTCTCGCCACGCTGGTGGCCTTTGCCGCGCTGTACGGCGATACCCGTGCGGTGGTGGCGAGCGCCGTGTTCGGCTCCACGCTGATCCTCTGCTACACCGCCTCCACGCTGTATCACTCGATTCCGGGCGCGCTGGCCAAGCAAGTCCTGCGCACGTTCGACCACATCGCGATCTTCCTACTGATCGCCGGCACCTATACGCCTTTCACGCTGATCGCCCTGCCAGGTGCCTGGGGCTGGAGCCTGTTCTGCATCGTCTGGACGCTGGCGATCATGGGCAGCGCGCTGGAGCTGGGTCTTCTGAAGAAGTACCGCAAGCTCGCCGTGCTGATGTACGTCGGCATGGGTTGGGTGGGCGTGGTGGCGTTCAAGCCGCTGATGGCGCATCTGCAGACAGGCGGCATGGTGTTGCTGCTGGCCGGCGGCGCGGCCTACACGCTCGGCGTGCCGTTCTACCTGTGGCGCAAGCTGCCGTATCACCATACGGTGTGGCACTTCTTCGTGCTTGCCGGCAGCGTGTTCCATTTTCTCGCCGTGCTGCTCTACGTGCTGCCTGACCGGCCGGCGTGAACCCGGAGCTTGAGGCGCTGCGTGCGGACCTCGTGGATGCGGCTACGCATCTGGGTCGGCCACACGATCTGCGCTTCAAGCCGATGTTTGGCGGCCTCATGGCCTACTTCGGCGAAAAGCCATGTGCCTGGGTCTCCGCCGATGGCATCGCGCTGAAGGTGGCGGCTGCCGACCAGGAAGAGTTGCTGGCCATCGAGGGCGCGCGGCGTTTCCGCCATACGCCGACGGCGGCGCCCAGTCGCGGCTACATCATCGTGCCGCCATTGCTTTCCCGTGATACGCCGCGGTTCGCCGCTTGGCTGGCGCGCAGCGCGCTCGCTGCGCCGGCGGCGCAAACAAAAAGGCCGCGTCCGAAGACGCGGCCTCTTCGCTGACGGGCCACGGCCCGCCGGTTACTTCTTCTTCTGCGACGGGATGAACTGCGTGCGCACCGCTTCGGCGAGCTGCTCGGGCGGCAACAGGCCCTGGCCGATCACGAAGTCGTTGAAGGCCTGGCGATTGAAGTCCTTGCCCAGCGCCAGCTCGGCGTTCAGGCGGGTCTGCTGCAGGCGCATGTACCCGTAGAAGTACGCCGTGGCCTGGCCGGGGCTGTTGAAGGTGTAGCGATCCAGTTCTTCCTGGGTCAACGCCTCGGACAGGCCCACATCGTTACGCAGTACATCGTGTGCGCGCTCCTTGCTGATCAGGCCCAGGTTGAGCATGGGATCCAGATAAGCACGGGCAGCACGCATCAGGCGCGCCTGCAGCGACGCGAACTGGCCGGACGGCGGCTCGTACGGCAGCATCTCCGACTCCGCATACAATGCCCAGCCTTCCACGTTGACGCTGTTGAAGGCGAACAGGCTGCGCGCCAGCGAGACGCCGCGCTCGACCATGGCGGCGAACTGCAGTTCATGGCCCGGGCGACCCTCGTGTGCGGTCAACGTCCAGGCGGCGGCCTTATAGGTGAAGTCGTCGTAGGAGTCGGACTTGCTGCCGCTGGGGTTGCCCATGGTCAGCACGAAGGTGCCCTGTTCGCCATGGTTGTTGACGAGCGGCGGCGGATCCATGTGCGGTGCCGGCACCGCGGCGGTTTCGGCTTCCGAGGCAAGGCGCATCTGCATCTTGCGCTGCGGCAGCGTGATGATGTGCTCGCGACGGATGGTGTCCTCGATCTTGCCGATGATCTCGTGGTACCACGGCACCACGTCATCCTTGCCCAGCTGCTGCTGCTTGAGCGCCTTGAGCACGTCGCGGTAGTCGGTGGACTGGAAGCCTTCTTCCTTCGCCACCACCGGCGCCAGCACCTGCATCTCCGAGCGCAGCTCGACGAACTCCAGCTGGGCCTGCTTGATCAGTTCCTCCGGCGGGATGTCGATGCCGACCTGCTTGAGGTTGTAGGCATACAGCGGTTCGGGCAGGCGGAAGTCCGTGCGCTCGCGCGGCACGATGGTTGAGCGCACCCAGGTGTCGTAATCCTTCAGCTGGCTGTCCATGGCGTCGAGCGCGGCCTTGGCCTGTGCGTCGTCGAGCTTGTACTTGGTGAACAGCTGGCGGATGCCCTGCGCGTAGCGTTGCGTGTTGGAGAGCTTCTGCTCGACCTCGTTCTTGTACGGACCGATCAGCGCCTTCTCGCCGATGCGCTCCATGGTCTGCGCCTTGGCCAGATCGACGATCGGCGTGCAGCCAGGTGCCTTGCCGACGTAACACTCCAGGCGCTTGAGCGCGGACGGCCGGCGCTTGGCGTCGACGTCATCCTTAAGCAGCGCAAACTCGCCCTGGAAGATGGTCTGTCCCACGTCCTGGTAGGGCAGCATGTACTTGTGGTTGAGATCGATGCCTTCGACCTGGTCGTTGACGGTCTTGAGCATGATCTGCAGGTCCTGGCGGACGTTCGGGTCCTTCTCGCCAGCCAGCATCTTGTCCAGCTTGCCCTTGGCATCGACCAGTGCCGCCCGGAAGCGTGCATCGAGGTCCGGTTTGAGGTCGATCACCTTGTCGTCGTAACCCGGCACGCCAATCTGCGAGGCGAACTCGGGATTGAAGCGCGCCAGCACATCGAGCAGCACCTTGGCGTCGCTGTTGCTGCGATCGACCCAGGGCGGGGTCTTGGTGTCGGCGTGGACCGATCCGGCGGCGACGAGCGACACCGCCATGGCGAGGGCAAGGCGTTTGGACATGTGGCTATCCCTGAAGGTGAAGTGTCGCGAGCCTAAAGCGAGTGCTGCGCAACATGCCATGTGCCGAAGGTTGCGTGGCCGGCAAGACGCCTCGGACGGCCTCAGCCGATCATCCAGGCAAAGCCGAACAGGCCGATCATCATGAACGAGAGCACCAACTTGACCAGGGTGCCGACCAGCAGGCCGATCCAGGTAGCCGCGCCGACGTGGGCCGAACGCAGGATGCTGGTGCCGGACATGAGTTCCCCCACCAGTGCTCCGATGAACGGACCCAGCAGCAGGCCGGCCAGGCCGAAGAACATGCCGACCAGGGTGCCCAGTGCCGCGCCGGTCATGGCCCGTTTGCTGGCGCCCACCCGCTTGGCGCCGAGCGAGGCGGATACGAAATCCACGATGATCCCGAGCGTGCCCAGCGCGCCAATGATCAGCAGCCACCACAGGCCCAGGTGGCGGTACTCGTCCACCGCGGCGGCCAGCCAGATGCCGCCGAAGATCATCGGAATGCCCGGCAGCGCGGGCAGGACATTGCCCACCAGTCCGCCCACGATCAGCACGGCGGCGAGCAAGTAGAGCGCGATCTCCAACGCGGCCTCCTTCATGGCGGCGAACTCGCAGCATATCGGCTCGAACATTGCCGGCGATACCGCGACTGCAGAGGCGCGACGGATCGGACACAATAGCGATTGCGGCGCAGGGCGCGCCGTTGGCGGATGCATTGTGGATAGATCGGGCGATACCCTGCTGAAGGCCGACGAGCTCGGCCGCATCGAAATGACCGAGCGCGGCGGCGTGCGCGTGATCCGTCGCGATATCGCAGCGGCGCGCTGGTGGGCGCGCGCCTTTGCGCGCCGCGCCGCCGCACGCGAGGCGCGCGCACTGGCCCGGCTCGATGGCCTCGATGGGGTACCAGCCTTGCTTGGCTGGAACGGCAGTGAGCTGTTGCGCAGCTATATCGCTGGCGCTCCGATGCAGCAGGCGCAACCGCGCGACCGCGCCTACTACCGCGATGCGCTGCGCCTGCTCGCGGCGTTGCATCGGCGCGGCATCGTGCACAACGACCTCGCCAAGGAACCGAACTGGCTGGTGCGTACCGACGGGCGTCCCGCGCTGGTGGACTTCCAGATTGCCTGGACACGCGGTCGGCGCGGCGCGCTGTTTCGGCTGCTGGCACGCGAAGACGTACGCCATCTGCTCAAGCACAAGCGGACCTACTGCGCCGAGGCCCTGAGCGCCCGGCAGCGCGCGATCCTCGATACGCCCGCACCGCATTCGCGACTGTGGCGCGCGACGGGCAAGCGTCTCTACAAGCTCATCGCTCGTCGCGTGTTCGGCTACTGGGACAACGAAGGGAAGGGACGCGTCCGCGACTGACCCGCCGCTGTCTGTAGGAGCGCACCCAGTGCGCGACCGCAGCGTTGTACTCCTCCATTACGACCGGTTGTCGCCCATCCCTCTCATCGCGCCGATCGCGCACTGGGTGCGCTCCTACAGGGAGGCAACCGGCTCCTTTGCTCCGAATCGCTCCAGCAGGAAGTCGATCATGCTGCGCAGCTTTGCCGTGGGTCGCCGGTCCTGCGCGTAGAGCAGGTGCATCGGTGTCGCCGGTGGCTCCCAGCCCGGCAGTACGGTGAGCAGGCGTCCTTCGGCGAGGTCGTCGGCCAGCAGCACTTCCGGTTGCAGCACGATGCCGGCGTCATGCAACGCCGCAATGCGCAGCGCATCGCCATGGTCTACCGCCAGGCGTCCATGGACCGGCACGTCGCACGATTCGTCCCCGGGGCCGACCAGCCGCCACTGGTCACGACGGCGCCAGTTCGACAAGCCCAGGCACACATGCGCGGAGAGGTCACGAGGATGCACGGGTGTGCCGCGCCGCCCGAGATAGGCCGGCGAAGCAGCGAGCAGCATGCGGTAGGGCTGTAGCGGTCGCGCGACCAGTTGCGGATCGCTGATGGCGCCGATGCGGATGGCCAGTTCGTAGCCTTCGTCGACGAAATCGAGCACGCGGTTGTCCAGCGACAATTCCACGCTGACGTCGGGAAAGCGTTGCAGGTAGTCCGTGATCGCCGGCGTGAGGCGCCGGCTGCCGAAACTCATCGGCGCAGTGATGCGCAGGCGCCCACGTGGCGCGGCCTGCAACTCCAGCGCACTGCGCTCGGCCAGCTCCACATCGGCCAGCACCAGCTTGCAGCGTTCGTAATAGAGCCGTCCCACTTCGGTAAGCTGCTGGCGCCGCGTCGTGCGATGCAGCAGCCTCGCGCCCAGGCGTTGCTCGATCGCGCGAATGTGCTTGCCGGCCATGGTGGCCGATACGCCGCTGGCTTCGGCGGCCGCGGCAAAGCTGCCGCTCTCCACCACACGCACGAACATCGCCATGTTGGCCAGCGTATCCATGATTGAAAACCCTGGGGTTTCGAATGGATCAAATCATGGCATGTTTATCGGGCGATGAGCCGCGGGGAGACTGGCGGCGGTGCGGCCCGTCCCGGGCCGCCATGCATCGAGGTGATTGCCATGCGAGTCCTGCTTGTAGGTGCCAGCGGCACCGTGGGTCGTGCCGTGGCCGATGGGCTGGCGCCGCACCATGAACTCATCCGGGCCAGCCGCCAGAGCGGCGACCTGCGCGTGGACCTCACCGACATGGCGAGCGTCCAGCGCATGTACGACGAAGCCGGCCCGCTCGACGCGGTGATCACCACGGCTGGCCATGTCCATTTTGGCGCACTGGCTGACACCACGCCGGCGCAGTTCAACGAGGGCTTGCAGGACAAGCTGATGGGGCAGGTCAACGTCGTGCTGGCTGGCATGAGTCGGCTGCGTGATGGCGGCTCGTTCACCCTGACCAGCGGCATCACCGCGGCCGAACCGATCCGCTTCGGTACGAACGCCACCACGGTGAATGCGGCGATCGAAGGCTTCGTGCGCGCCGCGGCTACCGAACTGCCGCGTGGCCTGCGCATCAACGTGGTGAGCGCGACCGTGCTGACCGAAGCGCTTGAGAGTTACGGTCCGTATTTCCCGGGTTTCGAAGCCGTGTCTGGCGAGCGCGTGGCACAGGTCTATCGTCGCAGCGTGGAAGGCGTGGGCACGGGACGCGTTTACACGCTCTGGCAATAACGCCCGTCGACAGCCGTTGTGGGAGCGCACCCTGTGCGCGACCGCGACGCGATGGTGTTGCCATGCAGTCGGCTATCGCGAATCGAGTCAGCTTGCCGCTCCGTCGCTGTCGCGCACAGGGTGCGCTCCCACAGAGATCGCGTCGCGCTTACTTCTCGACGAACGCACGCTCGATCACGTAGTCGCCCGGTTCGCGCGTGCGCGGCGAGACCTGGAAGCCGCGCTCGTCGAGCAGGACACAGATGTCGTTCAACATCGACGGGCTACCGCACAGCATCACGCGGTCGGTGGCCGGATCGAGCGGGGGCAGGCCGATGGCCTGGCTCATCGAGCCGTTGACGATGTTGTCGGTGATGCGGCCGCGGTTGCGGAACGGTTCGCGCGTCACCGTGGGGTAGTAGATCAGCTTTTCGCGCACCATCTCGCCCAGGTACTCGTGCTGCGGCAGTTCGTTTTCCAGGTAGTCCTGGTAGGCGAGGTCGTTGATGTTGCGCACGCCATGGGCGATCACGATCTTCTCGAAACGCTCGTAGGTTTCCGGATCGCGCACCAGGCTGAGGAAGGGCGCCAGGCCGGTACCCGTACCCAGCAGGTAGAGGTGCTTGCCGGGCTTGAGGTCGTTGAGCACCAGCGTGCCGGTCGGCTTGCGGCTGACGATGATCGGGTCGCCGGGCTTCAGGTGCTGCAGGCGCGAGGTCAGCGGGCCATTGGGCACCTTGATGCTGAAGAACTCCAGCTCTTCCTCGTAGTTCGCGCTGGCAATCGAGTAGGCGCGCATCAGCGGGCGGCCGTCGACCTCCAGGCCGATCATCACGAACTGGCCGCTGTCGAAGCGGAAGCCAGGATCGCGCGTCGTGCGGAAACTGAAGAGGCTGTCATTCCAGTGGTGCACGTCGATCACGTGCTCCGTCGCCAATGCCACCATTGCCGGGTACCGTCGTAGAAATAGGAAAGCTGCAGACAGCAGCACCAGCCAGAGGCCGGTGCCGGGACTCGTGTGGGGAAGGCGATGAGCCGCTGCGCCTGACGAGTGCTGCCTGGGTGCAGCGTATGGGCGTGCATTATGCCATCGGGCGCGGCGCCGTTCATGATCGGGCCGCGGCCGTTTGTTGGCGTCGTCTTCGCGCCAGGAACCCGCGCTGCCGCGGTGTTACGCGGATTTGATGATGAGCCGGGCCGGGCAGCACTCGCGAGGGATAGATGGCTGCGGCATCATGTCACCAGAGAGGCGGCGCACTCGGGAAAGGGTGATCGTCGCGTCGCCTCCTGCCGACATCAGGGGAAGGGACATGACGCAGGGAACGCCTACGCCGGCCGAAGGGCCGGTGGCGCAAAAGCATCTTGAGCGGCTGGTGATGCTGTCCGATGGCATCTTCGCCATTGCGATCACGCTGTCCGCGATCGAAATCAGGCCCGAGGTGGGTGAAGGCGTGACGCTGTGGCAGGCCTGGGCGCCTTCGCTGCTGGTGTATTTCCTCAGCTTCCTCCTGATCGGCGTGATCTGGATGGCGCATCGGCTCATCGTGTCCCACCTGCGCGACATCGACGGTCCGGGCACGATCATCAACATGGTCCTGTTGAGCGTGGTGGCCTTGACGCCGGTGGTCGTGCGCTTTGCACTGACCCATTCCCAGGAGCAAGGCTCCTATCTCGTCTACGCGCTGGCCTTTGCGGTGCTTTATGCCGGCCTGGCGCTGCTGTGGGGCTATGTGGCCTTCCGGGCCAGGTTGACCGCGCACATTTCCGCCAGCGCCACGCGGGAGCTGCTCTACAAGCTGTGCTTCGCCTCGGCCCTGTTCGGGGGCGTCGCGGCGTACCAGCTGGGCTCACTCGTCGGCGCGGTGATCTGCGCAATGGTGGCCCTGCCGTTGCGCTGGCTGGCCTGGCGCCAGGGGCAGTCGCCCGCGGCCTCCTGAGCCAGCCGGTACAATAGGGGCATGTCAGTCTCCCCCGAACCCACCCGCCAGCCGCTGCAAAAGGACGACTGGCGGCTCACCGTCGCGCCCATGATGGACTGGACGGACCGTCACTGCCGGTATTTCCACCGCCTGCTGTCGCCGCATGCCCGCCTGTATACCGAGATGGTGACCAGCGCCGCGCTGGTGCGCGGCAAGCAGCTGCGTCTGCTCGAGCACAGCCAGCAGGAGCATCCGGTGGCGCTGCAGCTGGGCGGCAGTGAACCGGAAGAATTGGCCATCGCCGCGCGTTACGGCGCCGATGCGGGCTATGACGAGATCAACCTCAACGTGGGGTGTCCGTCCGATCGTGTGCAGTCCGGCCGTTTCGGCGCTTGCCTGATGCGCGAGCCGGCTCTGGTGGCCGATTGCGTGAAGGCCATGCGCGACGCGGTGGATGTGCCGGTGACGGTGAAGTGCCGTATTGGCGTGGATGACCAGGACGACTACGCCGACCTGCAGCAGTTCACCGAAACCATGATTGGCGCCGGCGTCGAAGTGCTGGTGGTGCATGCGCGCAAGGCGTGGCTGCAAGGGCTGAGCCCCAAGGAAAACCGCGAGATCCCGCCGCTCAACTACGAGCGCGTGTACCGGCTGAAGCGCGAATTTCCGGAGCTGATCATCGTGATCAACGGTGGCATCACCACGGTCGAGGAGGTGCAGGCGCACCTTGCCCAGGTGGATGGCGTGATGCTCGGGCGCGCGGCCTACCACGACCCTTACGTGCTCGCGAAGGTCGAGGCCGCGCTTTATGGGGAGGCCATGCCGACGCGCGAGGACGTGCTGCTGCGGCTGCGTCCTTATATCGAGGCCGAGCTGGCCCGGGGCACTGCGCTCAAGCACATCAGCCGGCACATCCTGGGGCTTTACCAGGGCGAACCGGGTGCCCGCGGATTCCGTAGGCGGCTTAGCGAAGGTGCCCATTTGCCGGGCGCGGGTTGGTCACTCCTTGAACAGGCGATTGCTCAACCCCGGGTGGCGGCGTGACGCCGCGCGGTTATCCGGTCAATATTCAGCCCCGATTCCCTAGTCTGAACGACGATGTGGTTCCGCCCTGCGGAGTGATTGGGTCTGTTTAACGAAATGAAAACAATTCTGCGCACCCTGGTATTGCTGCTGTCGCTGTCGGCCGGACCGGCCGTCTGGGCGGCGCAATCCGCCGAACCGGCCATGTCGCTGGAGCAGGCGGTGGTCCAGGTGCAAAAGGAGACTGGCGGCAAAGTACTGTCGGCCAGTACCGTGCGGCGCGGGCGCAGCTCATTCGAACATCGTGTCAAGGTCCTCACGCCCGAAGGGCATGTGCGCGTGGTGACCGTAACGACGGAAGCAGCCAAGACCGCTTCCAACGATTCGACCAAGAACCCGTCCAGTGACGGCGAGAGCAACAAGGAGAAACACTGATGCGCATCCTTTTGGTTGAGGACGAGGCGCCGCTGCGCGAAACGCTCGCTGCCCGCCTGAAGCGCGATGGTTTTGCCGTCGATGCAGCCCAGGACGGTGAAGAAGGCCTGTACATGGGGCGCGAAGTGCCCTTCGACCTGGCCATCATCGACCTGGGCCTGCCCAAGATGTCGGGCATGGACCTGATCAAGTCGCTGCGCGAGGCCGGCCAGCGTTATCCCATCCTGATCCTCACCGCCCGTGGCGGCTGGCAGGACAAGGTGGAAGGCCTCAAGCACGGCGCCGACGACTACCTCGTCAAGCCGTTCCACGTCGAGGAACTGCTGGCCCGCATCAACGCACTCGTGCGTCGCGCCAGCGGCTGGTCCAAGCCGGTGCTGGCCTGCGGTCCCATCAAGCTGGACACCACCGCGCAGACGGTGACTGTGGAAGGCAAGCCGGTGGACCTCACCAGCTACGAGTACAAGGTGCTGGAATACCTGATGCTGCACGCGGGCGAGCTGGTCTCCAAGGCCGACCTCACCGAGCACATCTACCAGCAGGATTTTGATCGCGACTCCAACGTGCTTGAGGTCTTCATCGGCCGTCTGCGCAGGAAGCTCGATCCGGAAGGCAACCTCAAGCCCATCGAGACGGTACGTGGACGCGGATACCGCTTTGCCATCCCTCGCAGCGAAAGCGAAGACGAATGATCCGCCACCGCCGCGCCGCCCGTTCTCACTGGCGGCGCGCGCGGCTTTGGCCACGGGTTTTGTGCTGGCCGCCTTCCTTGGCGTGGTCGGCCTCACCCTCACGCGTACCGCAGCCGATAGCGCACTGAAGGGCCTGCAGGATCGCCTGCAGAATTTCGTCGTGGCCTATCTGGCCGGCACCGAAGTCGGTCGCTCCGGCAAGGTGCTGCTGCCTGACACGCCGCCCGACCCGAGTTTCTCGCGGCCGGGTTCGGGGCTTTACGCCGTCGCCATTGGCGACAACGGTTTCCGCTGGGAGTCGCCGTCCGCCATCGGGCGCGACTTCGGCTTCCTGCATCCACTCGAGCCCGGACAGGGCCAGTTTGTCGGCCCTGTCGATACGCGCATGGGCAGGCTGTACTACTACATCTACGGCGTGGCGCTGGACACGTCCGAGAAGAAATCGGTGCACCTCACCTTCATGGTGGCGCAGACCGAGGACCAGCTCGAAGGCCGCAACGCCGTGTTCCGGCGCAGCCTGATCTTCTGGCTGGCCTCGCTGGGCGTGATGCTGATCCTGCTGCAGATGCTGCTGCTGCGCTGGAGCCTGACGCCGCTGCGCAAGGTGGCCAACGAGATGTCGCGCGTGGAGCGTGGCGATCGCGACCACCTCGGCGACCAGTATCCGGCCGAGCTCACCGCCCTGACCGGGCGCATCAACGCCTTCATCGACAGCGAGCGCGAGCAGCGCGTGCGCACGCGCAATACGTTGGCCGATCTCGCGCACAGCCTGAAGACGCCGCTGGCGGTGGTGCGTTCCAGCCTTGAAAGCGCAAGCGGCGAATCGGGCCTGCGCGACACGGTGCTGGAACAGGTCCGCAAGATGGACGAGCTGGTGGCCTACCAGCTGGCGCGCGCGGCGACGTCGGGGCGCCAAACCTTCGCCACCACCGCGATTCCCATCGCCGGTCATGCCGAAGACCTGGTGCAGAGCCTGGAGAAGGTCTACGCCGCCAAGAACGTGCTGTGCGAATTCGATATCGACGACAACGCGGCGTTCTACGGCGAGCAGGGCGACCTGCTCGAACTGATGGGCAACCTGCTGGAGAACGCCTTCAAGTGGGCGCGCCACCGCGTGCTGCTGGTGGTGAAGATGCGTCCGGTGGCGGGGCGCCCGCGTCCCGGCCTGTGGCTGAGCGTGGAAGATGATGGCCCGGGCATCGATGATGACAACATCGAGAGCGTGCTGCAGCGTGGCGTGCGTGGCGACGAGCGCGTGCAAGGCCATGGCATCGGTCTTTCCATCGTGCAGGACATCATCCGCGCCTACGGCGGCGAGCTGGTGGTCGATCGTTCGCCAGAATTCAACGGCGCGCGTTTCAGCGTGAAATTGCCGCCGGGTTGAGCGCGAACCTTTTGTGTGGGAGCGCACCCTGTGCGCGACGGCAACGATGCGTCGATACGGTAGCGTGGGGTTGTCGCGCACAGGGTGCGCTCCCACACTGAAGCCGCCCTTCAATGGGGCGCCGGCGACGGCCCGTAATACGCGGTGAGCAACTCCGCCACCGCCGCGTCCGCCCGTCGCAACACACTTGGCTGCGACCAGTGCAGCTCGCTGACCACGGCGAAGAATTCGTCGGCGCTTTCTGCCGCATACGAATCGATAAGCGTGTCGCGGCCGCGCGCCACGTCGTTGGACAGGTGATCGAACGCGCGCTGGAACGCCACGATCCACTGCCGCCGCTGGATATGCGGTGGCAGCAGGGGCACGCCGTCGGGCGATCCATCGAGCATGTCGAGCTTGTGCGCGATCTCGTGCACGACCACGTTGAAGCCGTCCCACGGCTGCTCGAGGTCCAGTTGCACATCGGCGAGCGACAGCACCAGCGGGCCGCGTTCCCACGCTTCGCCGATCAGTGCCTCGTCGCCTTCGGTCACCACGCCGCTGTGGTCGTCATGATGGCTGCGGCGAACCTTGAATTCGCCCGGATACACCAGGATCTCGCGCCAGCCGCGCAACGCACGCGGACCTTGCCGCATGGCAGGCAAGCTGGCCTGCATCGCAATCAACGTTTGATGCAACGGCGTCAGTTCTGCTCCGGCCAAGGCATGGAAGCGCTTGCGGGCGAGAAAGACGCAGACCAGCTCGCGCAGTGCGTTCTGACGCGGACGATCCAGTCGCTGCGCCAGCGGACAGGCGTCCATGGCTTCACGCCAGAGCGGGTCAGGGAGCGGAGGAGGGGTCAGGTAGGCGCGGAAGCGCCGCCACCAGGAGTCCGGCACGGGCCAGGAGCTTTATTGGATGGAGCCGGGCAAGAGCGACTGCCAGCCGAGCGTGGCGCGACGATTGCGGGCCGGCGACACCGGATTCGGACCCGGGCAGTTGTCGCTGCTGGACGACGAAGACGAGGAACCGGACGGCGCAGGCGATTCACGCGACAGGCCCAGTGCATCGCCGCCACTGCTGGTTCCCGCACCCTCGTGACTGCTGGCGCTGTTGTCGAGCGAGCGCTGCATCGAGGACAAATCCTGGCCGTCAGCATCCATGGCCGATGCGGACATGACGCCGCCGACACACAGTACGCATCCGAACAAGACTTTCCCGATAGCCACGGCGGCTCAACCCCTTGATCCGCAATCAGAGATCCCGATGCTGGCAGAAACGGGGGGCTGATGCCAGTGCCCCGGAACCCCGTGAAAAATGTCGCGAGTCCCAGAAGTCATGGGACGGAAGCGATCGCGACACCTGCGGCGCCGTCGCAGGGCAGGCTAGAATTCGCCGATGTCTTGCCTCTATTCCTTGTCCCGCCTTGTCTCCGGCAGCGTCGCGCGCGCTCTGCCCGGCATGGATGTGCCCTGATGCAGGCGCAGGAATTGCTCACGGCATTGGCGGACGGCGGGACCGTGTCGGGCGCCCATCTCGCCGAGCGTGCCGGTGTCACGCGCGCCGCGATCTGGAAGCAGGTGGAATCCCTGCGCGCGCGCGGCGTGCCCGTGCAGTCGCAAGGCACAGCGGGTTATCGCCTGCCATGGCCGCTGCAGTTGCTGAGCGCGCAGGCGATTCGCTCCGCCTTGCCTGTGCCGGTGCGCAAGTCGGTAGGAGAGCTGGAGCTTCACTGGGAGATCGACTCAACCTCCAGTGAGATCCAGCGCCGGGCGGCGACGTTGCCCGACCTGAGCATGATCCTTGCCGAGACGCAGAGTGCAGGGCGTGGCCGACGCGGGCGCAGCTGGCTGTCGCCGCCGGGGCTCAACATTTATCTCTCCTGCCTCAAGCGGTTTGACGCAGGCTTCGCTGCGCTGTCCGGGCTCTCGCTCGCGGTCGGTGTCATCGTCATGCGCACGCTGGAAACACTGGGCATCCAGGGAGCTGGCCTCAAGTGGCCCAATGACGTGCTCAGTGACGACGGCAAGGTCGCCGGCATCCTGGTGGAGCTGAGTGGCGAGTACCAGGGGCCGTGCGCCGCGATCATCGGCGTGGGGCTCAATGTCCGCCTCACGCCGGCCTTGCGCGAGCAAGCCGGCCAGCCCGTGAATGATCTCGTGTCGTTGAGCGGCGGCGTGGGCCCGGACCGCAATCGCGTGGCAGCTGCCCTGATCGGCGCACTGGCCGAAGGGTTGATCCAGTTCGAACGCGAAGGGTTCGCTGTCTTCACCGAGGAATATGCCTCACACGATCTGCTGCGCGGCAAGGCACTGCGAGTGCAGGGCGCACAAGGGGCGATGGAAGGCGTGGGCGCGGGCGTGGATGCGCGCGGCGCGTTGTTGCTCCAGGCCAGCGACGGCCTGCACAGCATCGACAGCGCCGATGTCTCGGTGCGCCGCGCATGAGGCTGCTGCTGGATCTCGGCAATACGCGCCTGAAGTGGGCGCTGCGCGAGGGCGCCGGTTGGCACGCGCAGGGTGCGGTCGGCTGGAACGAAGACGTGGTGCTCGCATTGCATGATGTGTGGCGCCATCTGCCCGTACCGAGCGATGTTTTCGGCGCATCGGTGGTCGATGCCGGACGCGAGGCGCAGGTGGCGGCGGTGGTGTCCGCTTGCTTCGGTCACGACACCGAATGGCTGCGTACGCCTGCGGAAGCATGTGGCGTGCGCAATGCCTATCCGGAACCGGGTCGGCTGGGCGTGGATCGTTTCCTCGCCATGGTGGCCGCGCATGCGGATGATCCCGTGTCGTGCGTTCTCGCCGGCGTCGGTACCGCGCTGACGCTCGATGCGCTCACGGCCGATGGCAGGCATCTGGGTGGCTTGATCGCGCCCGGCCCCCAGCTCATGCAGCAGTCGCTGCTTGGCGCCACCTCACGCGTGCAGGTGGAGCGGCCAGGCCAGGTGCTCGAGGCTGCCGACAACACGCCCGACGCCGTGGCTTCCGGCTGCTGGCAGGCCGCGGCTGCGCTGATCGAACGCTTCGTGTCGCATATGTCTTCCCCGCTGGGCGGTGCTCCGCTGCTGATTCTTGGCGGTGGCGATGCCGAGGCCTTGCTGCCTTTGCTGACGCCGCCTGCGCGGCTCAGTTCCGACAGCGTGCTGCGTGGTCTGGCCGTGTGGTCGGATGCACATTCTCCTTTGGCGCCGGCTCTTTAGAATGCCGGCTCGTGTGGTTTGCCTGACGGATCGACGATGTTCCTGCGCCTGCTCTTCGTTCTGCTGATTGCACTCAATATCGCCGTGGGCGCATGGCTGTTGCTGGGCCAGGACGACGTGCACGGGCGCAGTGCCACGGACGCCGGCGTGCCCGAACTGCAGCTGCTGAGCGAACGTCCGGCGCCGCCGGCCGCCAGTGCCTCCGTGGCCCCTGTGGCGTCTGCTTCGGTCGCCGCCGCCCCCGCAGTGTCTTCATCGGCTCCTGCACCTGCTGCTCCGGTACCCGCTGCTCCGGCACCCGCACCGCCGCCGCGCCAGACCTCGTATACGTGCATGGCGCTGGGACCCTTCGCGACCCAGGCCGACATGCGTAGTGCGCGCACGACGCTCAGCAATCAGGCGGCCCGCATGCGCTCGCGCCAGGAACAGACCACGCAGACCAGCGGCTGGTGGGTCTACCTGCCCGGTGGCGGCAACCGCGATCGGGCGCTGGAGCTGGGGCGCCGCCTCAGTGCCGCGAATGTCGGCGAATACTTCATCGTGAGCAGCGGCGACCAGTCCAACACCATCTCGCTGGGCTTGTTCAAGGACCCGGCCAACGCCCGCCGCCGCCGTGACCAGGTCATCTCGGCCGGTTTCCCCGCCCAGATGAGCGAGCGCACGGAAAGCGTTCCCGAGTACTGGCTGGACGTGGTGATCGCCGACAATGGCCGCTCCGACTGGCGCAGCCGCCTGCACGGCGTGGGCTCGCACAGTACCGGATGTTTTTGAGTCGCGCCGATCGCCTGCTAGACTTCCGCTCCCATGCCGGTATAGCTCAGTTGGTAGAGCAACTGATTTGTAATCAGTAGGTCGCGGGTTCGACTCCTGCTGCCGGCACCAGATAAGCTCGTTAAATCAACAATTTGAAACTTTGTTGTTTCATCGCGTAGTTGGTTGCGAGCGGGGATTTTGAAGGGGTATTCCCCCAGAATTCCCCCACCGTGTCACAGCGTATATCAGGACGCATCCCCCGCGGCTCCCCCTCCTCGCCAGCTCTATGGCAATCACGGGACTCAGCCGATGCGTAAATGTGACGACCTTCTCAGCTTCTCGTTGCGTGCACTTGCGGACATAAGTGCTTCAGGGCGCTGCTCATCACCTATGGGCTACGCTGTTAAAACGATGCAGCATTCTTTGAGCCCTTTCTCGACGTTTCGTCAGACCATTTGGCGTCTGATGTCGGAGCGTCATTGTTGGGTTCATCTCATCCAGGAAAAAGCTGCGCGCATTGCGAGCGCATCACACCGGCAGACCAAGCTCGCGGAGCTCAATAAGGTCATCGCTCCGATGATCATAGCCGGCTTGGTCACATTGAACTGTGCCGGAGTCTTGCCCGTGCACTGTCTGCTCAAGTCGCTGGTTTACGCAGCGATCGGTATTGGTGTCGTTGCAGTCGTGGTCCGTCTGCTGACGGCGCAATCGCGCCGTCTCGGTGACTTCCTACGACAGCATTGGCGCCTGGCCTGGCGGCTGGATCACCAGACGGTGATCAGTTTCGAACGGCCGCCGACGCACGCAATGTCCGTACTCGCCTCAGATGCTGCTTCGAGTCGCGCTAGCCTTGTTGAGCGTGACTCTCAGGAGCAGGCCCGTTTGCTCCGTGAACGAGCAGGCCTCATTGCCTTGATGCTATCGCCACGCGTTCTGCCCATCCCGACTCAGATCCGCGGCGCATAGCGCGGGTTTTCGGCCCCGTCCCGCGCGGGCGCCGCGCCCCAAGTAGGGCGCAGAGGGGTTCCTTCGGGAGCCAACCATGTCGGACTTTCTCTCCCTCGCCGAACACGCGGCGAGTTTAAACCTTCCCCTCAACTCCATCCGGAATCTCATCTCGCGTGGGCAATGGCCGGCGCGCACCGTTCTGCTTGGGAACCGCAGACTGGTACCCAAGCTGGAACACGATCGCCTTGTCGCAACGCTGCTGGAGACCGGGAGAGTCCCATTCACCGGTCCTGAAACCCTTGATCGCATTGCGCTGCAAAGCGAAAAAGCTGAAAGGGGCTTGGAGGCAGCATTGCCTTCCCCGAGGCGACGGGGTCGTCCGCGAAAAGCCGTCCCCATGAGCATGGGAGATGTGGCATGACACATCTCCGTTCCCTAAAAGAAAAAAGCTCGATAGCGGCCGACACCGCTACCGAGCTAGATATAGATACGCGCCCTGTTGAGACGGCATCTCGTGACACCATAGCACAGGAGATCGGGCGAGACGGGTTCTCGGAAGAGCTGTACCTACTTTCGCAAAAGCACCCCGAACCGGTCAGGAATAGGTGGCTCCCTCAGAATGGTTTCATTCGAAGCAGCCACTCTGCATCAGCGTACGCGCGTTCACCTCACCAGCGCGCAGGCGGTTCTCGTAGTCGACAAGCTGTCCATGTGACGGAATTGGAGCTCGACGCGGCCTCTACTGCTTGCGTACAGGGCGAGATTTTCTATCCGCTAGCAATGCTGATTGACGCAGAAGAAGCGGAAGAAGCAGGTGATACATCGTCCGACTTGATACTCGAGCTTGCACGCTCTACAGCCGGTCCTGCAAGGGCGATCCATCGCATTCGCCGTCAGGTACAACAACTGGGCGTCCAGCGTAAACGCACTGTTGGTACAGGGCAGTTGGGTTTCGCTGGCTTTGGCTGGGGCCTGATTTAATGAAGTATGCCTCCCTAAAGGCCCTGGAGTCAGCTCCGAGGGCCGCTGAGTCACGCCCCCATGAAAGCCTGAACCGGGCCTTCATTGATCTATTGAAGAGACTAGCCAAAGCCGACATGAGCGGAGCTGCATTTCGCGTTTTTTGCGACATCGCTGCCCGATTCATGGAGGATGGTTGCTATTCGGAAGCGAGGGATCTTGAATGGACAGCGGAACGCCTCGGGATCCACCGAAACACCGCTGGCAACGCCTACAAGCAGCTCACCACGGCCGGCCTTTGCAAGCGCAAGACTGTTTTCGAGCGGGGAGCACCCACACGTACTGAGCTTGCCGGGCCTGGTTTACATCTGTTGACCGTCACTGACGCTTGCCGTGGCATTGCTCTCAAATCCACAAGTGGTGAGTCAGCTGACTCAGGTCGGCACGAAAGCTTTGGAACCTTATGTGGTGAGTCATCTGCCTCACTCTCCAGGGTCGGCGTTGCAGCGGGCGGTGTTCTCGCGCGTACTGATTCAACTGAATCAGTACAGACGCTAGGCGGCCGATCAGTTGGCTCAACCACTCAAACCGATTCAGTTGAATCAAGGCATGCCACCGTGACAGGCGCTCCGTCAGGTGACTCGCTTCGTCAAGTAACAGGCCAAATTACGTTTCATTCAAATCAGCCATTGCATGGCTCAAGTCTCACCTCGCAACGGAGGTCAGGCGAGGAGCGTCGTGCCATCGAGAGCGACCTCTGCGATGACACGTCTCGCCCAGCAAACAAACTCGCGCAGGAAATTCATCAAGCGATAGCCAAGAAAATACCGTTCGAGGCAATGTACCTTGCGCTTCAGGGACTCCTCGCCGAGAAGGACATAGCCCCAACCTGGGGTCTCACAGAACAAGAGCGTGCATGCTTGATCAAGTTCACCAGGGAGAAGGACATCCCGGTCCAAAAAGAGAAGCCCGCCGCCAAGGCCATGCTCACCTGCGCCCCGCCCGCATTGGCAACGCTGCTATGGAACAGCTACCCCCGTCTGGTCAAGCTCTCAGACAACAAACGTGCACACCAACTGCTCGACGAAATCGCTTTCGAGGTGACGCATGGGATGCTCGGCAACGGGGATTACCCTGGCGGCGTTCGCGCGGCTCTGAGCATCGTGGCCAAGGGTACGTGGTCGCCGCCGAGGGGTTTCACGTCGGACTGGCGCGGATCTGTGTTGCGAAGCTTGTAGGCTTGCACTGCAGGCGGGGCGTAGCACCAGAAAACTGGCGATGCACAAAAAAAGGTGCGCTAAAGCAACCGCTCTTTCCTTTAGATCTTTCTATTACAACCAACTTAACCTCTCCGTAGGGCGCATGACCAAATGGGTTGAGTTGGCTGGATGAAAATGGCGAAAGGCTAACGTCAGCCGGGCAAGTAGGGCAGCGGGACGCGAGGGGTGGCCAGGATGAGCTGCAAGGAATCGGGCAAAACCGCTTCGAAGCAGTTCAATTGCGCAGGTCCGTCAGACGGGGGTTGTCCTTGGCGGAGCCATAAGCGGCACCAAGTGAAGGGCGGGGGTGCTAACGATCCGGCCGCGATGAATACGCTGGGTCGCCGTGCTTGCAAAGAAAGGGTGAGGGCAGGGCCCGGCGCCGATTTAATATCCCAAAACGGCAAAAATATTAATTTAATATTGGCCCCCGGAATGCGGCTTTGTGCCTTTTAATAAATAACAAAAGCAATGACTTGCGTAAGTGTGGCCCTTGGTTTCAGCAAACTAGGTCGCGCGTCGCTCCTTTGCTGCTGACCCACGTTTGCCCCAGAGCCAGAGTGGGAGATCGACGCCAGACCACTGGTCATTCGCGTGGCCCTCAGCCTTGTTATATGCCAGTTCGACAACGGATCTGGAACTGGCGCAACGGGCCTTGCAGGCCATATGTATAGCTGCAACGGCTACATCCCTGGAACACATGCTGTAGGAAGGAGAGTGCCGGGTTGACGCTTAGGGGCTGACATTAGATTAACCGTCGACGAGCCGAAGCAGGTGACTCCGTGTTGCTGACCCCCTGCGCGGCCTTCGGATTCGTCCGATGGTGTCCGGCCAGAGACATTTTGATACTGCATGGTCACTTCGTCAGCGGAGGCTTCGCTCTCCTGCGCAGCCCGCGCGCCTTCCGCATGACCCCTAACGAATTGATCCGGGTGCATGACATGTCGAAGAAGCAGTTAGCTCGCAAGACCATCCCTCGAAGCGTCAAGGCTCCTATCGCTGAAACGCGCGATCTTCTTCGGCGTGACGGGGAGCTCAAGCCGGGCATTGGCCAGATCAGCAGTGTGGTCGCGTTGTCGTTGGGTTTCCTCTGTCTGCTCGGCGTGCTCGCCTTCCATTTTCCGCAATACCTGACCACCCCCGACCTACGCCACAAGTACTCGGTCGATATCCTGCGACAGCTGCTGCTTGTGGCGCTGCTGATCGCGGGGGGCATGTCGCTGGCCAACATTGCGCTAAGGCGCCGGCGCAACATTAGCCTGGTCGCGTTCGCGCTCGTGATGACCGCAGCGGCGCTGGGTGGTTCGCGGGTTCCCGTGGGCGATTTTCCCGACCATACACCGTATATCGGTCTGGACTGGTTCATCCTCGATCTACTCGGTTCCACGTTGATGTTCGTCGTGATTGAGAAGTTGTTTCCGCTCTACAAGGGTCAGATGCTGTTTCGAAAAGAATGGCAAACGGACCTCAAGCATTTTGCTGTGAACCACTTCATTGTTGGCCTGGCGTTGCTGGTGGTGAACTTCCTGCTGCACCACTTGTTCGGATGGATCATTCGTGGTGATTTCCAGCTGTCACTGCAGAGCATATGGTTCGTGCCGCAATTGATGTTGTGCATTCTCGTCGCTGACCTCGCGCAATACTGGACGCACCGGTGCTACCACGAGGTGCCCTTCTTGTGGCGCTTCCATGCCGTGCACCACTCAGTGAAAACCATGGATTGGCTGGCCGGGTCACGCCAGCACATGCTGGAGCTTATCGTCACGCGCGTCGCCGTGTTGGCTCCTCTCTACATCCTCGGTTTCAGTGAGGGCGTAATGAATGCCTACATTATCGTGGTCGGCTTCCAGGCCGTCTTTAATCACGCGAACGTGCACTTGCCGTGGGGGCCTCTTAAGTACTTGGTCGTGACACCAGACTTTCATCACTGGCACCATGCTTCGGACAACGAGGCTATCGACAAGAATTACGCGGCTCACTATGCCTTCTTGGACTACCTATTCGGGACGGCGGTGAAGTCGACGAAGAAATTTCCAGACCGCTACGGTGTCGTCGGAGACTATGTGCCGGAAGGGTTCACGGCGCAGCAGTTCTTTCCATTTCGTCGTCAAAGAGATATGCGCGAGAAAAAAGGGGGCGCCCCTTAGGGCTCCTCGGATAGAGGGCCTCCTCGCACGAGTTTGGATCCCTAGTCTGGCCGAGTCACCACTACGGCAGGAGCAAAGAGAGACCCTCCCGGTTTTCATCAACAACGGAACTTGATTAGGCGCCGCTTGACGCGGGTTTTGTTGTGTCCGTACAGCATGATTCAAAGCGCGATGTTGGTCACACCGTCGGTTGATGGGATTAATCGATAGTTTCCCCCGCAGCAATCGCTGCGAAATAGGGGGAATATCATGATTTACCGCAGTAAATTCGCATTATTCATCTTTGGCCTGGTAGTGCTCGCACCGATAGAAGCGGGTACGGCGGGAACGATCCGCTTTACCGGTAGCGTGATCGCTCCCACATGCAGGCCAGACCTGGTTAGTGGCGCATGCGTAGCCTCAGTGGCTGAGCATCGCTTCATGTCCTATGCGTCGCAGACCGCCGCCTTAGAACGGAGCCCGGTGGCCACCAGTGAGGTTGCGACCTACTTTGTGAAGTCAGTTCGTGAGCCAGCAGCTCATCCTGCCAAGGTCATGCTTACGACGTCGACCTTTGACTGATTCGAGGAATCGGCGTTTGAGGTGAGGCTCGCAACTGCTCCACCTCAACCGTCGTCGTGTTTGCATTCCATCATGAAGAAGTTTCCGTGAATCACTCCGGTTGGATGGCTGGGTGAAAGGATAAGTTGGTGACGAACTGACCGAGGTTTCGTGTCGGTGCTTACGCGAATAGATCGGGTCATCCAAAGCATGACAGTCGCAGCGTTCCTCAAAGGGCCGGCGGTCACTCTTTTGCAGCGTTTTAGTCTTTCATGCTTGTTTGCGTGATGCACATCGATTAAGGCTTGCATGTCGCAGCGGTACGGGACGACAGCATGGGAACAGGGCTTTGGCTGCGCGCCGTCTTGCGGCATGACAGCCTTTGTCGCGTTGGCCAGTTCGCGCTATAGGCGAGGGACCCATCTGCTGTAAGCATCGTCCTCCGCCGTTCTGTCATTCCGCTCTCTAGCTGTAGGAGACCAGGACGTTGTTGACGCGAGTTGGAGTTAGTGAGGCAGGTGGATTACCGTTCGCCCCGCTGTGGGGCCGGTGGTAGTTATAGTGCAGGTTCCAGACTGCAAGCGCCTCATGGCGTTGTTTCTCTGAAGCCCATGTGTGGGCGTAGAGGAACTCCTCGGCGAGTATTCGGTTATAGCGCTCGATTTTGCCGTTATGCCTGGGCGTGTATGGCGCGATTCGCTGGTGTCGCGTGCCACGCAGCGCTTCGACAAAGGCTACAGAGCGGTAGTACGCGCCGTTGTCGGTGACGATGCACTCGGAAGTTTCCTATATGACAGATCGTATCTGATCAATACATTGACGTTGTCATTTGACGGTTGCAAATCGATGGCGCCGCACCTTGAGTCGTCAACTGGCGTCTGTCCATAGGCAAGGGCTTTCAGCCATACGAGGCATCATTCTCCTGTCGGAAGTATTTCGCGCCCTTTCCGTAGTTCGGTTCCGCGTGTTCATCCGTAAGTGAGGAGGCCGGACGGATCTCGACAAGGTCGTCGATGTCTCAAACGGTAGCGGCGCCATTGGATGGTCAGGCATGGGTAGACGCTCAACTGGCATGAGGCTTTCGGTCAAAGATCAGAGTGCATATCGCAATTTCAAGGCTTTCTCTTGAGGGCATCTCTAGCGGTGCCGCTGGGGCTACCGCACACATGGAGCGACGTCTGATGTCTGGAGTTACTTCTATCGCTAACCTCACGGCTAGTGCAGCAAAAGCAGCACTAGCTAAACGCCCCAGGCAACGGTTGCTACCTTCTCCTGTTGCTCGAATCGGTAGCAGCAGCACGCGGATCGGAGTGGTAGCCAAAATGGTCGCGATGCTCACGCGGCGGGTAGGTTATACCTCGGTGCTCGTGAATCCCGAAACCGAGGTTTACGTCCTGACGGGCGGTGATGCGCTCCTGGCTGCTACCGCGTATCCCGGCTGGGTTGCGGGATGTTACGACCGGACAGCCGAGGAGACGGATATCTCAAGTGACTTGCGATATCGGGTGGCAGAGGTCTGGCGCAACCCTTAGGGCACGCAAGAAGGCAGATAGCGATCGGCGCATGTGCTGAATGGCTAAATCGATGTCATCCGCGCGCTATCGTCTTGTCCGCGTTGCTTCTGGTCAGCCTGGTCGATTTGCACGCCTTGGCGCGAAAGGTCATTGGAATGGCAGCCTCCTTTCTGGTCGCTGGTATCGCGTTGCTCGCTATTTCCATCGCGTTGCATTGGGAGCACAGGGAGACCTCTCTGGGCTTCGATAGGCGCATGCGCCTGCAGCGGGCCGCTATCGCATCGCGTGGCATTCGTGCTGTTCGGTATTCGCCTTCGGCACACTTGACGGAACCCCATCTGTGGCAAGCATTGGGAGCCTGTCTGCAGCCTGGCACGGTGTATGGCGATCGGCGGGGTCGCTTGGTTGGGCGGCTACTAAGCGAACTGCCGCCTACCAGTGCTCCGGGGCATGCCTGCAGCTAGTGCTATCTAACGAATGACTCGGCGCTGTTGAGTCGAAGTCCGTAAAACTTGGTCTGCGGCATCTCTCCAATGCGGCGAGAAGAAATCGCAGAACCTGGTGACGACCATTTTCATGCTCGATCATGAGCTGGAGGAAGCGCTTTTGAGCCGCCTTCCAAACCGGGTATCACCGAGCCGCTAGGTCAATCTTCGCCAGGGCATCGAGCATCCTCGGCGCACGGTTATCGCCACCGGCTTCGGCAAAATGAAGCCAGGTCTCGGCGAGTACATGATCAGTGGGGACGCCATGGCCACTGGCGTGAATCCACCCAAGGCTGTACTGGCCGGCGGCCAAGCCTTGTGCAGCGGATCGACCACACCACATCAGCGCCGCTTGGACGTCCATGTCGACGCCGTAGCCAAAGAGATACATCAAACCTAGATTATTCTGCGCCGCGGCGTCGCCCTTCACGGCCGCCTTTTTGAACCAGTAAACCGCGGCCGATGAATCTTGGTCCATGGCTGATCCCGCGTGGAACATGACGCCGAGACTGTTCTGGGATTGAACATGTCCTTGCTGCGCACCAAATGCGTACAAATACCAAGCACCGATGACATCTTGAGGCAGTCCGTCACCTGTCTCCAGGCGGGTGGCCAACTCGTAGGATGCAGCAATGTTGCCATTGTTGGCGGCAAGCTGGAGCAACAGAAGCGGTGATGGCCGTTCTTCGCTACCCTTCACTCCGTCCGGGCAGGGTGAGGGAAGCGTGCGGTCCGACGATGTCCGTTGAGCCTTCATTTGGGAGGATATTGGCCGTTGATGATTGTGCGTCGCGACGCGACTACGGGTGGTGGAAGAACCGTGGCGATCAGCCGTCCAACTATGTGCAAGCGTCGAAGCCAAATGTATGCCTGCTTACTCAGGCCGCATATCGGACAAATCCGCTGCCTGCCATGTGCAACGTTACCTTCACAATAAGTGCTTTGAGTTGCATGCGCGATGGTCCGCGGACAAAAGAAAAGGCGGACGTCAGGGGACATCCGCCTTTGCACCCCAGTCCTTGAGCTAAACACACAGCCGTTCAGGGGGTGAAGCCAGTGTGCGAACCGGTGACCGGTTCATTGCTCGGGGCAAGGTGACGATAGGCGAATCACCGCGGTCGTGTACATCGGATTATTCCGGGACGTTGGAGCCATCTTGAAGCCAGATTCCGGTTCGACCAGTCATCCGATGACCGAGTAGGATGCTACGGTGCGCCGCGACGTTATGCGATGTGTACTTGCCTGGGAGGAGGCCGCCTACTCGCGCGGTACTCTGCGCAGGATCGCGTCCATCTGGCTTCGGATTTCGAGCTTCTTTCGGGTGAGCGTTTCGATAAGCGGGGAGTTGTTTGGGTAACCGCTTCTCGTTGCTGTCCGTATTTGTCTATTGATGTCGTGATGCTGATAGAACAGCCGCGCGAAGTGAGGGTCTCGTGCCCGTAGCTCAGCAATGACGAACCTGTATTTCGTAAGCATGCAAATCGATGATCCACGAGTTTTAGGCCAAAATGCGACCGCGTACCTGTTCACAGCGAGCGTCCTCTCTAGTGCGAGCGAGTGTGCGTTGGGGGCGCAAAGTAAAGAGGGCGAGCCTCAAGGCCCGCCCTCTCTTCACTGATAAACAAGCCATCGTCCTGGCATGTCCTTAGCCTTCGCTCCAGCTCCCAGGCTATCAGTGGCCTCCCACCGTTCCTGTCGTACCCGTCGTGCCAGTCGTGCCACCGGTGCCACCGGGCCCATCGTTATGATGGCTTCCATCCCCTGAGAGAGCCCCCGCAATGGTGGCCGCCGCTGCGACAGCGGCTCCGATATACACGGGGGTCAGAGTGCCGTCGGCCGCGGCGCTGGCAGCCTTGGCTCCGCAAGGTGCCACAACGGCGCCATCGCGGCGATCGGAAGAGTCGCCCTCCTTACTCTCCGCGCTCTTCCCGCCGCTCACGCAGTCAACGGCAACTGCACTGGTGCGATCATCACGGGACGCGCTTGGTTCGCTTTGCGCCCAAGCGTGGCCCATGGCCAACATCATGCCCACTACGGCGATAGCTCGCTTCATCTGACACTCCTTGTGTCGCTGTTGATGGCTTGCCATGCTAGGGATCGCGCTTGGAGGTAGATATCGGAACAATCCGATCTGTCATCACCGAGACGACTTTTCGATAGTCTGCTGTCTGAGAAAGTCGAAGAATTTAGGGCTTGGTTGCGTGCGGCAGAGCTCATCAGGCCTGACAGTTAGCACCATTCCCGCGTCGCGAACCGGTAGAGGTAGGGCTGACGCTCTTGCACCCGCTTGAGTGCTGCGTGAAAGCCCCCCTGAAGGGCCCAAAATCTGACCTTGCCCGTCGGAAAGTGGAGTGTGACCCTTATCACGCGATTTGCAGGGCTACGCGATACGCATATGCGCCTGAGGTCTCGCAAGGCGAAAGCTGTATGGCCGATGGCACCAAAAAGGTAGGTCCGATAAATGATGTCGTCCGTCCAAACCAGTCGGATGGACCATGACCACAACAGAAGCGTCGCCGGACTGAGCGTGGCTAGTGCAACGGCTGCGCGACTACCATCTCGCCATACCCCCGCGAGTCCGTAGACGATCGCTACGCACAGCACACCAAACGCCAGAATCGAGAACGCCTTGCGTGAATCGCAGGTGATGGAATGCATGACGGATCTGCTGAATGGGGCTGAGATGGGCGGTACTTGAAATCACCCAAAGCAGTGCGATGGCGGATCGCGCAACGAATGCCGGGTAGCACGCGCCATTGCAATGATTTGCGTGGCGGGCGCTCGATCTGACCCTTGCTCTGGGTCGTTAGGTTTCTTTCAGGGGCCAGGGCGCGGCCTAGGGAACAGTTCGATGCCGCTCGGCCACGAGAGGAGGGCAGATAGCCCTCTTCTCGTGGCGACATTCACTACTCGCAATGAAGCGACGATGCTACTTGCGCGAACTGGTCGCTTGCCGCTTTGCAAGCCGCGCCAAGGGCGTCCTTGTCGGTGATCGTTTTCCATTGTGCAGTGGATTGGTCGATGCCCTGCTGGAAGGCGGCCGCAGAGGAAGCGTCGGCCTTGGCGAAGCACGCCTTCGCGCGCTTGAGATACTCGTCGCAGGCCTTGGGTAGGTCCGACGTGGTAGCGGAAGCATTGGCCGTGGTCGCTGCGGTTGATGCGCTGGCGCCGGCAGCGCTGCCGGCGGTGGAAGCTGATTGGTCGTCGTGGCAGCCAGCCAGCGAGATGCAGCCGATCAGCACGGCGGAAAGAATGTGTTTCCTCACATGAAGCTCCTAATGTTGTGGGTGTAGATCAAATCACTGCCTTCGGGTTGGCGCCATAGCGGTTCGTCCGAGGCTCTGAGTCCTGCGCCAGTAGATAAATCAGGTACAGGCCCACAAGGGGAACAAATCCGATAAGTAGCATCCAGCCGGACTTGCCGATGTCGTGCAGTCGTCTGGCGCCCACGGCAATTCCGGGGACGAGTACCGCCAAGGAGTAGATTGAACTTAGCCAATGCATTTTCATCAGGCCAAATACGAACCCAATGACGAACGCAATGACGATGTTCACAAGCGTAAACATCCAGAACTCCTCGCGTCTCGCGCGCCCATTGAAGTCTGCGTAGTGTTCGCGGATGACGCGCAAATACCATTCCATGCCAGCCCATCGCCTTTTGTTTCGGAGGTTCCGATCTTATTCACGGCGCTGCCGTGCCACTATCGGATTAGTCCTATCAGTTCCGCCAAGCAAGCGGCGATGTGATTGAAGACTTGGCTTGCACGTCATTAGTCATCCTGTGCGGACAAATACACGCGGATGCGTATTGAACGCGGAATTGTCCGACTCCAGGAAGGTGCGGCCTGTCGTAGGCTGAGCGCACGTTCAATCGGGGATGATTCGATGCTGGTGGAGATTGTGGGGTGCGTCGTCGCCGTGGCTGTCGTTCTATATATGGCGCGGAGGTCTGCGAAGGATATCGACCAGGACCCGCCATGAATCAAGTTCACGCCGATGGCGGGATTGTCATCGGCGTGAGAAAGGGCTGGGTCATATCTCAGTCGTGGAGATCGGAGTCGTCCATCTTACGTTCGATTCTGCGAACAAGTACTTCAAGGCGACTCATCCGAGCAACGATAGAGGCTACCCGGTCATCAATGGATGCGTCCGCTGAACTAGGCTCGACGCCATCGATGTCGCCAATGACACCCAGAGAGCCTTCAATCCGGTGAAGCCAATAGCGCTGCCGCGCCTCGTCATTGATCGCTAAAGCACCTTCCAGGTCGGCAAAGTCTTTCCGGCAGATGGAAAGAAGCTCAATCAAAATCGCGCGCAAGTGCGCGGGCTCCCTGTAAAAGTTGATGAGGTGCGCTGCCTGTCTGTCGACATCGCTCTCGTGTGACCTCTGGGTGGAGCGGCCTGGGTGATCCACTATTGAAAGGATCTTGGCTTCAAGATCATGAAGGGTCACCGGTTTGGCCAGGAAACCATCCATGCCCGCGTCCAGGCACTGCTGAACCTGCTCCGGCAGCGCACTGGCGGAAAGGGCGATAATCGGAAGGCGCGGACCGCAACCTTCAGCCCGTCGCAGCTGCCGAGTCAGCTCAAAGCCGTCCATGTTCGGCATGTGGCAATCTG
Organism: Dyella amyloliquefaciens; assembly: GCF_004296575.1. Classification (GTDB taxonomy): domain Bacteria; phylum Pseudomonadota; class Gammaproteobacteria; order Xanthomonadales; family Rhodanobacteraceae; genus Dyella; species Dyella amyloliquefaciens. The sequence continues at coordinate 703,893 of NZ_SAYT01000001.1, forward strand.
CCAAAAGTAGATCAAAACGCCCCGTGCTGAGTTCTTCCAGTGCCTCCACGCCGTCGCTCACCATCACGTGATCGAATCCAAGCGCATCCAGCTGCCTATGGATGAGCGCCTGGTTGATTGGGTGGTCTTCCGCAATCAGTATGCGAGCGGCATGCGCTCGGGATGATGGGGTAGGGATTGGCTTCGTGTCCGTGTTTTCCAGGTGCATGGCACGACGACATGCGTCAGCCACAGCCGTCCAGAGCACGGGGCCTGTTCGAACAACTTCCGACGTGCCGGATGAAGCCGCCATGGAGGGCGAAATGGAGATGCTGTCACTGACGGCCATCTCCTGCCTGCCTGAATTGCCAGTCTCACCGATATACAAATCAGCGCCATGCTCGAAAGCGCTTTCACGGCGCACGTCAATGCCAAGTGCATGCAGGGCACCATTGATCTCTTCGAATAGAAGCTCATCCGAGATCACCACCGATGCCATTTTCCCTGTGAACTCGGGTGATGTCTCCGCGGCCTCGATCATGTGCATCGGTAGCTCAAGGATGGCATCAGTACCCTTCTTGGGCTGGCTCTTCAGGTAGAGCTTGCCGCCCATCATTTCTGCGAGGCGTTTACTGATAGACAGGCCAAGCCCGGTTCCACCGAACCGTCGGGTGGTTGACTGCTCTGCCTGGGTGAACGGCTGGAACAGACGGGACAGGCTGGCTGGAGAGATGCCGATCCCGGTATCCGACACCATGAAGCGGATCAGCTGGATGCTGTCCGTTGACTCCAGCAGCACGACGCGCAGAGTCACATGGCCGGTATCGGTGAACTTGAGCGCGTTGCTCATCAGGTTGGTGAGAATCTGCCGAATGCGCAGGGCGTCACCCGCAAAAACACGCCCTACGAGGCCATCGTGGATAGCGTGGAGACTCAGCCCCCGATCTGCTGCTCCTACGGAGAAGAGCCCGGCCACACTGTCGACCAGCTGATGGAGGTCAAAGGGGGCCGTCTCTAGGTCGACACGGTCCGCCTCGATACGCGAATAATCGAGGATGTCGTCGAGTATCTGCAGCAGCAGCTTGGCCGAGTCCTGCGCCATCCCCAGCATGGTTGCCTGCTCGGTATCGACATGGGTTCGGGAAAGCAGCTCCACCAGTCCCACCACGCCAGCCATCGGCGTTCTTATCTCATGACTCATCGCCGCCAGGAATGCTCCCTTGGCCGCTACGGCGGTTTCGGCCTGGGCCTTGGCCGCAAGCAATTCCTCAGCCTGTTGGTGGGCTTCCGTTGTGTCGATCCAGTACCCACTCCATTCGGCGGCACCGTCAGGAAGCCTGTGTGCTCGCCCGCCTTCCGTGCGTAGCCATCGCCACTCGCCCCGGACCTTCAGTCGGAAGTCGATGGCGGGCATGGGTTTGAGCGCGTCGGCCGCGTCATGCACATGGTCAAGCAGGCGCACCCTGTCGTCAGGATGAATCCGTCGTGCCAGCTCGGGCTCATCAGCGATGATCTCTTCCGGCGTCAGGTCGAGGAGAGCCTTCGAGTCGCCGCCTACATACGTGAAGGTTCGCCCGGATCCCGCCTTGACCTGGAGCTGGAAGACGACGGATGGCATCGCCTCAGTGATGTCCGAGAGTCGTTGTTCCGTCTCTCGCGCCTTGGCCTCCGCGCTTCGGATATCGCTGACATCAACGATCGTGCCGAGCATGCGGCTTTCCCTGGATGCCGCGCTCACAAAGGGTCGGCGCCAAGCGATATAGCTGTGCACCTGATGGCCGCCTGGGACTGGGGGAAGCGTCACCTCTGAACGCTCGCTTTCGCCACTCTCCAACATCTTCAGGTCCGATTCGTGCTGCTCCTCGGGCGAAAGTGCAGGCGTGTGTCTTGATTCGACAAGAGTCTTTCCAAGGATGTCATTGCGCGAGATTTCAAGCAGCTGCTCGTAGGCCTGATTGACGGCCAGATAGCGGCCTTGGCCGTCCTTGACGAAAACGGGGTAGGGAAGCGTCTCGAGTAGTGCATGCTGGAAGCTCAGCTCGTCGGCAAGCTTGCGTTCCGCGTGTTCCTTGTCGTTCATGGCCTTTCGCAGGCGCCGGTAGGCAAAGCCGCCAAGGCCGAAGAGGACGACCGCCGCTCCTATGCCCGTCACCACCCACGCCCACGGCACGCCGTAGTAATAGTCCGTGGTAAGCCAGCGCGCCCGTATGGCTTGGCGTTGAGCGCCGCCCAGGCCATTCAACTCTCGATTGATATAGGGGAGCAGCGCCGCATCCGACGGCCGTAGCCCGAGTGCGAGATCCAGATCGATGCCGGCGGGGCCAATCACATGAAGTTCCGCCGCATAACGATTGCGGATCAACGAATCGATGGCGGGAAGGGTGCCGATATACGCATCCGCCTTGCCACTGGCCACCATCGCCAAGCCGGCTTCATTGCTCCCCACCGGAACCAGCGTACTTGCGCCAAGCATCGCCTTGGCGCGCGACAGCATGCTTTGTTCCTCGCGGATGGCGACAACCCGTCGTGCCAAATCAGACGGCCCCGCAATGGGTGGTCCCCCGACACGCGTCACGATCACTCCGGGAAACGTTTCGTACGGCTGGCTGAACATCATGTCCTGGCCGGCGAAATCGTTGACGCTACCCGCAGCGATGAGATCTACCTGGTGCGCATCGACGAGTTTCTTTATCTCGGTCCAGTCATTGGCGGGTACGAGCTTGAACCGGAGGCCAAGGTGCTGGCTGAGCAAGTGCAAGTAGTCAGCCGCGATCCCCGAAAATTCACCCTTGTCGTCGAAGCTGTAGGGATAGCGGTCAGTCTCGTAGGCCACGCGTAGTTCGGGAAGATGGCGAAGCCATTCGTTCTGTTCGGCGGTGAGCGGACTGGACGGCGGCGGCAGCGAGTCAACGGTTTTGTCTATGCCCCAGCGCTTGTGCAACTGAAGCAGGTCGTCCTGGCTGATGTGAAGCTCGGCCTTGCGCAAGATGCGCGTCAGGACCTCGCGATTCTTGGGCAGTGCCAACGCGATGGAGTCGGGGGGGATGATGCCCTGGCCGAGAATGCGAAGATCGTCGCGTGGCCTATGCTGCAGAAGTGCTCGCGTGCGAGCGACACCTGTGCCCAGGTAGAGGTCGGCATCCCCTCGGGCCACTATGTCGAGCGCGTCGGCACCATCATTGGCGTATACCGGAATGGCCTTGGGGTAGTACTTGCGAATCTGCTCGTTGTAGCCGATGAGGGGGCGCTCAACAGCAATACGAAGCCCTTCGAGCGTGCTGTCCCTCTGGATGAGCTGGTTGTCCTGCCGCACGACCACCATGGCACCACCCGTCATATAGGGGCGCAGGTAGCTGAAGCGATCGGATGTCGTCGGAAGAATCCCCTGAGCCACCAGAAGATCCACATCAGGCGAAAGTTTCGGCGGGTCCTGCGTATTCGTCCACTCCGTGAACGGATGAAATTCGAGACGCAGGCCAGCATAGGACGCAAGCAGTCGTGCGTAGTCCACGCCGACGCCCTGGGGTTGGCCACCTATCCAACCTTCCAGAGGCATATGGTCGCCGGCATAGACGGCGACCTGTACCACATTGTGTTCGCGTCGCCAGATTTCCTCTTCGGCAGTAAGCCCGCTGGCCGAAGTGTCCTGGAAGGCATCTGCGTGCGCCGGTTTGGAATACGGAAGAGCCAACCAAGCCATCAGCACCAGTGCGATGCGGCAGAGCCATCGAGTGTCGAGCGCCATGTTCATGCCTAATCGACCAAGCAAGGAATGACACATCGGTGGTCGATGCCAAGGCGGGCGTCATGCCCGGAGACTTTGCGACGGCGATGAGTCATCAGGGTTATCGATGCAATCCCCAACAGCAGGACCGAACCCGCGGACAGCGGCGTCCATTAGGCATCCAGGGATGTGAATCCCTGGTGTGAGGGTCTGCCTTGCACAGGGGTGGGGTAGGTAACGCCAAAGTTCGCGGTGAGCGCCGCTCCTGAAGCGGCCGGGAAGGGGAGTTCATAAGGTCAGTGCGGGCGCGCCATAAGCGCGTTTGCAGCTTATCCGTGCGTCTCGGAGACGCGACATCGGACTTTTCCTAGGTGCTGACTGCGCGATTGTGCGTTGTGACACGCGTGTCCGAAAAATCGCTTGCGCTAGGACAAATCCGATTCTTTGGATGTGGCCGTAGTCGCACATTAGCTCCGTCGCCAATGACAGAGATCACGGCAGCTCAAGACAAGAGCGCCGACTGCATCACAGGCGATTTCCTGAAGGCGAAGGAATCGTGATCGTCAGGGTGATGAAAACGTCGCAAGGCCGACGAAGTTCACACCCAAGACGAACAGGAACGAGATCGACATCAGGGCGAATCGTGCGAGCCGTTGGAACAGGCCACGCACATCGCGCAAGTGAATGGATTCGCCCTGAGTTCCGGTTTTCCTTCTGAACGTAGGTGTGATGAAAATGCGATTCGATGCAATTCAAACCAGTCAGGTCTCCAAGCGCGCCCCGCTGATCGCTTCGGCCATCGCGTTGCTGTTCGCTTCGTTTGGCGCCGTGCACGCCGAGGCACCGGCAGCTTCGGTCAAGCCGATGGCGAATGACGCCGCTTCGTGCGAGGCGGCTGCGGCGGTCGCCGCCAAGCCGTCGACCGCGTGCCTGGTGGTTGCGGGCCAACTGGTCGACCAGGCTCACCGCTATTACCTCGCTGGCGACGCCGCCAATGCCCAGCCTTATCTGGAGCGCGCCGCACGCATTGCGCCGGAAGATGCCCGTGTGTCGTTCGAGCAGGCGTTGGTGGACGATGCTTCGGGCCGCCCGCAGGAGGCGCGCAAGCGCTACGACCTCCTCAAGAGCACGCCCATGGCGGCCGCGGCCGCAGTGCCGTCGGCTGTGAATCTGGTGGCACTGGGCCGCTTCGACGACGCGCGTAATGCGTTTGCCTTGCTGGCTGCAAGCCAGGACGCGTACCTCAGTGGGTATGCGCAACTTTGGCAGCTCTGGCTGGACGCACGCAGCTACCGCGGTGACGTCGCCCCGCTGCGCGAAAAGCTGGCGCGGGCCACCGTGGGTGTACGTGCGGCCAATGCTCAGCAGCAGGCGCTACTCAACCTCTATGCGGGCCAGGGCAGTGTCGACGCGGTGTTTGCCGCCATCGACGCCTCCACGCCCGAGAACTCTCTCCAGCGAAAAGACGCGCGCACCGAAGCGGCGCTGTTTGCTGGTGGCTATCTGCAATACGTGCTGCGTGACAAGGCCGCAGCGCAGCGGCTCTACCGCCGCGAGCTTCCCCAATCCGGCGCGTCGGTGGAGCGCCCCTTGATCCAGCAATCCATCGGCTCGTTGTAACTCGATTCAAACCTTTCCTTTCTGAAGACACACATGCCGGGACACGCGTCCGGTACGGAGCACTGTTATGAACAAGATCTATCGCCTTATCTGGAACAAGAGCCTCGGCGCCATGGTGGCCGTGGGTGAACACACCGCTGCGCGCGGTAAGAAAAGCTCCGGCACTAATCGTGCCCAAAGAGCAGTGGTGGGTGCTGTGGCGGCCCTGGCGTTCGTCGCCGGTGGGGCACAAGCTTATGTGGTTAATTCTGGGAGTGTGACGAACGGAGGATCGGTTGCACCTACCGACGGCGGTTCGTCGTCAAACACCGCAATTGGCGGAGGCGCTATTGCGAGGAATTCTTCAAACCCTTCTGACAATGCAGGAATTACAGCAATTGGCTATCAGGCAACTGCTACGGTTGGTAATGCGACCGCCATTGGTGAGGCCTCCGCGGCCAATGCCGGTGGAAGCGTTGCAATCGGGCCCTCTGCGCAAGTTTACAGTGGTTCAGATTTTGGCCTCGCGATTGGCATGTATGCTTATGTGGGCGACAAGATGGTCTCCACTGCTGCGACCGCTGTGGGCCCTGGATCTGAAGCAAATGGAGTCAATGCGGTCTCGATTGGTGGCTCGGCACGAACGTTGGGCGATGGTTCGGTAGGAATTGGCGCCGGAGCTCAAGGTTATGCAAAGGCTGCAACAGCAATTGGCTCAAATTCGCAAGCTACTGGCGTGTATTCGACGGCTATCGGTGCGGCCAAGACAACCGCAGACAGGTCGGTAGCGATCGGTCCCGCTGCGAACTCGTCGGCGCTCTCGGCCGCAGCCATCGGAGACACAGCATCGGCTAGCCAACAGAATGCAGTGGCTATTGGTGCTAACGCATCTGCTTCAATTGCTGGTGGTGTGGCGCTCGGTTCCGGTTCTAGCACCACAGTCGATGCCGGCGTAGCCGGTTACGTGCCGGGCGATGCCTCCAAGAAAATCAGTTCGGTCGACAAGGCCGCCATCGTCGCCACGGTCGCGAAGAACGCTGCCGTTGACGTTGGCAGCCGCCAGATCACGAATGTTGCCGCCGGCACCAACAACGGCGACGCGGTGAACGTCTCTCAGCTGAAGGCGGTGGAAGATCTCGCCAGCTCTGGCTGGAACGTCACGGACGCCACGGGTGGTACTTCGCATACCGCCAACATCGGCCCGCAGGGCACGGTGACCTTCAGCAGCGCCGACAAGAACATGACGGTGACGGCGGGCGGTAAGCAGGATGCCGGCACCGTGCAGGTGCAGCTTGCCGACAACCTGGACCTGACCAAGGACGGCAGCGTCACCATGGGCACCACGGTGCTCAACGCCAAGGGCCTGGACATCAAGAGCACCTCGACCGTCCCGTCCGCTCCGGATGTGAGCATCACGGCCGCGGGCATCAGCGCCGGCATGAACAAGATCACCAACGTTGTCGACGGCGTGGATGCTAACGACGCCGTGAACGTGGAGCAGCTCAATAAGGCCAGCTCGCACTTCTACAGCGTCAACAGCAGCGACGCGACGGCTGCCAACTACAAGAATGATGGTGCTACCGGAGTCAACGCCGTGGCCGCTGGCGTGGGTGCCTCGGCATCGGCCGACCACTCGGTGGCCATGGGCGAGCTTGCCTCCGCCACCACCGCCAACAGCGTGGCACTGGGCGCCAACAGCAGCACGTCCGCTGTCGTGGGCACCGACAGCGTCACGATCGGCAACACCACGTATACGGGCTTTGCCGGCACCAAGCCGGTGGGTACGGTGAGCGTGGGTTCCAACGGTAATGAGCGCACCATCACCAACGTAGCCGCAGGCCAGATCACCGATACCAGCACGGATGCGATCAACGGTTCGCAGCTGTACGCGGTGGCCAAGCAGACCAGCGATCTGTCTGATCGTACGGTGAAGTACGACCTGAACCCGGATGACACGGTGAACTACAACTCGGTCTCGATGACCGGCGACGCGTACGACTCGACGACCAAGTCGGGCGGCACGCGCATCTCCAACGTGGCGGCTGGCGTGAATGGCGGCGACGCGGTGAACGTGGACCAGCTCGATGCCGCCACGACGCACTTCTACAGCGTCAACAGCAGCGACGCGACGGCAGCCAACTACAAGAATGATGGTGCTACCGGCGGCAATGCCATCGCCGCTGGCGTGGGTGCCTCGGCCTCGGCCGACCACTCGGTCGCGATGGGCGAACTGGCCTCCGCGACGACCGCCAACAGCGTGGCGCTGGGTGCCAACAGCAGCACGTCGGATGTGGTGAAGACCACCGACATGACCATCGGTAAGAAGACGTACACCTTCGCCGGCGGCGCGCCGGTAGGCACGGTGAGCGTGGGTTCGAAGGGTAACGAGCGCACCATCACCAACGTGGCCGCAGGCCAGGTGAGCGACACCAGCACCGATGCCATCAACGGCTCGCAGCTGTATGCCGTGACGTCCGATATGGAAGCGTCCAAGACGCATTACTACAGCGTCAACGACAACGATGTGCAGGGTGCCAACTACGACAACGACGGCGCCAAGGGTATCGACTCGCTGGCTGCTGGCGTGGGTGCCTCGGCGACGGGCTTCGCCGCACAGGCCGTGGGTTACAACGCCGTGGCTAGCGGCGACAATTCGGCCGCGTTTGGCCAGAGCGCCAAGGCCTCCGGCCCGGTGAGCGTGGCGATGGGTGCCTATAGCCAGGCCACCAACAATGAAGCGGTTGCCATCGGTGCCTTCGCCAAGGCTGCCGGCAATGGCGCGACGGCGCTGGGCGTGCAGGCGGATGCAGAGGGCGACCAGTCCTTTGCAGTGGGCAATGGCGCCACTTCGACTGGCGCTTACAGCAACGCCCAGGGTTATGGCGCCACCGCCGGTACGCTGGGTTCCGTGGCAATCGGCCCGTTTGCCAATGCGTCGGCCAACAACGGCGACGTGGCGTTGGGCATGAGCTCCAAGACCAGCACGGTGGTGAATACCACCAGCGCGACGGTGGGCGACACCACATACACCGGCTTTGCCGGCACCAACGCGAAGAGCACGGTGAGCGTGGGTTCGGCCGGTAGCGAGCGCACCATCACCAACGTGGCCGCAGGCAAGATCACCGACACCAGCACGGATGCGATCAACGGTTCGCAGCTGTACGCGGTGGCGAAGCAGACCAGCGATCTGTCCGATCGTTCGGTGAAGTACGACCTGAAGGCCGACGGTTCGGTGAACTACGGCACCTCGACGCTGGCTGGCGATGTTTCGACCGACGGCGGCGTGACGGGCGGCACCAAGATCACCAACCTGTCGCAGGGTGACGTGAACGCGACCAGCACGGACGCCATCAACGGTGCGCAGCTGTACGCCATCGCCGGTGACACCAGCAAGCAGTACACCAAGAACTACGGCGTGGGCGTGAAGTATGTGCGCACCAACGACAACGGGCTGACCGAGTCGGATGCGTTTGCACAGGGCCAGGGTTCGACCGCAGTGGGTTACAACGCCACGACGGCCGCCAACGCTCTGAACAGCGTGGCCATGGGCAACACGGCCAACGCAGGCGCTTCGGGCAGCATCGCGATCGGTGCCAGCGCAACGACCAAGGGCATCGAAGGTATCGCCATCGGCCAGGGTGCGAGCGCAAGTGTTGCCTCCGCAGTCTTGGGCTGGGGTGCGAACGGTGGCGCTCTCGCCACGGCCGTGGGTGCACAGGCTTCGGCGGTGGGTTACCAGTCGACGGCGCTGGGTAACGGTGCGACTGCATCGGACGACGACAGCGTCGCTTTGGGTGCCAACAGCAGCACGTCCGCTGCCGTGGGCACGGACAGCGCCACGATCGGCAACACCACCTACACGGGCTTTGCCGGCACCAAGCCGGTGGGTACGGTGAGCGTGGGCACGAAGGGTAACGAGCGCACCATCACCAACGTGGCCGCAGGCCAGATCACCAAGGACAGCACCGACGCCATCAACGGCTCGCAGCTGTACTCGGTGGCGCAGCAGACCAGCGATCTGTCCGATCGTGCGGTGAAGTACGACCTGAACCCGGACAACTCGGTGAACTACAACTCGGTCACGATGGGCGGCGACGCTTATAACTCGGTGACCAAGTCGGGCGGCACGCGCATCTCGAACGTGGCAGCGGGCGTGGACGGCGGCGACGCGGTCAACGTCGACCAGCTCAAGCAGGCGAGCGACGATGTCACCTCCAAGGGCATGAACTTCGCTGGCAACAGCGGCGGCACCGTGCACCGTGACCTGGGCGACACGCTGGCCATCACCGGTGCAGCGACGACGGCCGGTACCTACTCGGGTGCCAACCTGAAGACGGTGACCGATCCGACTACGGGTGCAATCCAGCTGCAGATGGCTGATGCGCCGAAGTTTGGCGGTGTGACCATCAACGACGGCAACACCGGCAAGATCACCGGCCTGACCGCTGGCGTGGACGATAACGACGCGGTGAACGTGAGCCAGTTGCATGGTGTATCCGATCGCTCTGTGAAGTACGACCTCAATGCCGATGGGTCGGTGAACTACAACAGCGTGAGCATGGAGGGCGACAAGTCGACCGACGGCGGCAAGACGGGCGGCACCAAGATCACCAACCTGTCGCAGGGTGACGTGAACGCGATCAGCACGGATGCGATCAACGGTGCACAGCTGTACGCCATCGCCGGTGACACCAGCGACACCTATGTCACCAAGAACGGCAAGGGCGTGAAGTACGTCCGTACCAACGACACGGGCCTGGCCGATGCCGACTCGTATGCGCAGGGCCAAGGCTCGACGGCAGTGGGTTACAACGCCTCGGCGACGGCTGACAGTAGCCTGGCCCTGGGCCGCAACTCCGTCGCCTCGGTGGCCGACGGCATCGCGTTGGGCAGCAACTCGGTAGCCAGCACGAAGGCCGGTATCGCGGGCTGGGATGCCAAGACGGGCCAGGCCTCGACCGACACCAGCGCCACCTGGAAGAGCACGCTGGGTGCACTGAGCATTGGCGATGCCGCCAACGGCCAGACCCGCCAGATCAACGGCGTGGCCGCTGGTTCGTCGGATACCGATGCGGTGAACGTCGCACAGCTGAAGGAAGTGGCGCAAGCCACCAGCGATCTGTCTGATCGTGCGGTGAAGTACGACCTCAAGTCCGACGGCACGGTGAACTACGGTACCGCCACGCTGGCCGGTTCGACCTCGACCGACGGCGGCAAGACCGGTGGTACCAAGATCACCAATCTGTCCCAGGGTGACGTGTCGGAAGACAGCACGGACGCGGTGAATGGCTCGCAACTGTTCGCCATTACCGGTGACACCAGCGACACCTACGTGACCAAGAACGGTCGTGGCATCCTCTACGTGCGTACCAACGACACGGGTTTGGCGGTGGCTGACTCGCATGCGCTGGGCCAGGCGTCGACGGCGGTGGGTTACAACGCCACGGCGAAGGGTGACGGCAGCGTGGCCATCGGGCAGAACGCCCAGGCCAACAATGCCAACGATGTCGCGATCGGTTCGGGTTCCACCACTGGCACGGCCAAGGGCACGGCCGGTGCCACCATTGCCGGTGATCACTATGACTTCGCCGGTGCCAACCCGACGAGCACGGTGAGCGTGGGCTCGCAGGGTGAGGAACGCACCATCACCAACGTGGCGGCCGGCGAACTCTCGGCCGACAGCACGGACGCGGTGAACGGTTCGCAGCTGTATGCGACCAACCAGGCGGTGGACAAGATCAACACCACGGTCAACAACATCGCGGGTGACATCACCAACATCACGCAGGGCCAGGCTGGCATGTTCCAGACCAGCACGGACCAGAAGGCGCCGTCTCCGTCGCCGACCGGTACGAACTCGGCTGCGGGTGGTGCGAACGCTTCGGCGTCCGGCAGCAACAGCCTGGCGGTGGGCAATGGTTCGCAGGCCTCGGGTGACAACAGCACGGCCATCGGTACCAGCGCGAAGGCCACGGCCAGCAACAGCGTGGCGATTGGTGCCAACTCGGTGGCTGACCGCGCCAACTCGGTGTCGGTGGGCTCTGCCGGTGCCGAGCGCCAGGTCACCAACGTGGCGGCCGGCTCACAGGGTACGGATGCGGTGAACGTCAGCCAGTTGAAGGCGGCGCAGGCCGGGTCGGTGCAGTACGACACCAACGTCGACGGCTCCACCAACTACAACTCCGTGACGCTGAACCCGGGCGGTAGCTCTACGACCATCCACAACGTGCAGGCCGGTTCGGCCACCACGGATGCGGTGAACGTGGGTCAGCTGAGCGACGCCATCAACAACACGCAGAACTGGGCCAAGAACTACACGGACAACCAGATCAACCAGATGGGCAAGAAGGCTTACGCCGGTACTGCTGCAGCCCTGGCTGCCGCCAACCTGCCGCAGGCCTACCAGCCGAACCAGAGCAGCGCGGGCGTGGGCATTGGTACCTACCAGGGCCAGAGCGCGATCTCCATCGGTGTGTCGACCATCAGCGAAAGCGGTCGCTACATCTTCAAGGCCAGCGCCACCGGTTCTCAGCAGGGCGGCGTGGGCGTGGGTGTCGGCGCGGGCATGGTCTGGTAAGCGATTGGCATGACTCCCTCCACCCTCGTGGTGGAGGGAGCACCAACAACATTTCTGCATTCATCGGTCGATCTGACCAACGATCAAAGGTTTAAAATCATGCGTACCAACTTCAAAATCTTCATGGCTGCCCCGCTGCTTCTCGCAGCGGCTGCCGCCCTCACGGGCTGCGGCAATGTCAGCCGCAATGTCGCCAAGGACGGCAAGTCCGCCGACATGGTGTGGCCGAAGGTGACGGACACCACCCCGATGCACAAGGGTGGCACCTTCCCGAGCCGCGACAACCTCATTCGCGTCCATGCTGGCCTGAACAAGCAGCAGATCTCGGATCTCATCGGTTTCCCGCACTTCAGCGAAGGCGTGTGGGGCGTCCGCGAGTGGAACTACGTGCTGAACTTCCGTGAGCCGGCCAACAGCGAGAACGTGGTGACCTGCGAGTTCAAGGTCCTGTTCGACGAGAACAAGATCGCGCGCAGCTTCTACTGGAATCCGTCGCCGTGTGCCCGCTTCCAGCAGCCCGAGCCGGTGGCCGCCGTCCAGGCTCCGGTGACCACGGAGCGGTTCACCTTCTCGGCTGACGCGCTGTTCGCGTTCGACCGTTCGTCGGTGTCCGACATCACCGGCAGCGGTCGTGCGCAGCTCGACCAGCTGGCCAGCAACATCGAGGCCCATGGCCGCAACGTGCAGAGCATCCGCGTGATCGGCTACACCGATCGCATCGGTGGCGACGCCTACAACAACGATCTCTCGCAGAAACGCGCGAACACGGTAAAGAGCTACCTGGTCAGCCACGGTACCGCACCCTCGCTGGTCCAGGCGGAAGGTCGTGGCAAGGCCGATCCGGTGACGGATTGCTCCGATCGTAGCCGTGACAAGCTGATCGCGTGCCTGGCGCCGAACCGCCGCGTGGTCATCCTGATCAACTCGGTCCGGACGGCAGAAGCCTCGAACTGACGCGAGTGCAAGGGCGACCGGCTGCGATGGAGCGCAGCCGGTCGCCTTTTTTTTGGCCGCTATTGGGCCATGGACGCTGCGATACACTTGCCGTGCTGTTCGGGATGAATGCTCACGGAACCTTCACTTTTTGTTGGATCCCATCGTGCGGTGGGTCAACTTCAGGGCACATCTATGCGCATCGTTATTGCCGATGATCATCCCGTCGTACTCATGGGGCTGCGCGTCGCACTCCAAAACCAGAGCAGTCGATTCGAGGTCGTCGGTGAGGCGACCAATGGCAACGAGCTACTCAAAGTGCTTTCAGCCACCTCGTGTGATCTGCTGATCACCGATTTTTCGATGAACGAAGAACTGGAGCCGACCGCCGACTCCGAAGACGGATTGGCGCTGATTACACACATTCACGAGGCCCATCCCAAGGTACCTATCATCGTCCTGAGTCGGTTGAACAATCCCGCCTTGGTGCAAGGCATGTTGACGATCGGTGTGAGGGGTGTCGTTGACAAGATGTCCATGACCAAGGAGTTGATGATTGCCATCAATTCAGTGGTATCGGGGCGCATTTATCTGAGTGATCACACGCGCAAGCAGTTGCTAGAGCTTGCCTCGGGCGGTGGTCGTCAGCTGTCGGCGAAAGAGGCGGACGTTGTTCGACTGTTCGCCCAGGGGCTTTCGGTAACCGAGATTGCCCGGCGAACGGGAAGGTCGGTGCGGACCATTAGCCAGCAGAAACGAGATGCGATGCGGAAGCTTGGTATTGCCGCTGACAAACAGCTGCATGAATACGCAAGGTCCATGGGGCTGTTCTGATCAATCGATGACTACCGATATCTATGGGTCATGGTCGACGACCATGCAAAAAAAGGGCAGGCTATCCGGCCTGCCCAACAAATCGAACATCACTGCGTCTGAAGCCCCTCATTCGTCTCGCCAGTGACGTCCTTAGTAACTGGCAACGGTGGCGCCGCGTCACCGCGGGGCGCGAGCGCAATGCTCGCAGGCTTCGATAGGAATGCTAGCTATGGTCGACGAGCAGGTGAATCGGACTAGTCCGCTCGTCATGCCAGTCATGCAGACTTGTTAGTCATGAGAAGACGGGAGATCAGGCCGCCCACTAATGCGCCGGCCAATGGTGCGACCCAGAACAACCACAGTTGGTCAATCGCCCAACCACCCTGGATCACGGCCACTGCGGTACTTCTGGCGGGATTGACCGACGTATTGGTCACGGGAATGCTGATCAGATGGATCAGCGTCAGCGCCAGGCCAATGGCGATGGGGGCAAAGCCTGCCGGAGCCGTACGAACCGTAGCGCCATGAATGACGATCAGAAATCCGGCGGTAAGGATGAACTCGGCGGCGAAACAGGCAAGGAGGCTATAGCCGCCAGGCGAGTTGACGCCATAGCCATTCGTTGCGAATCCTGCGGTGACGTCAAAGCCTGGCTTACCCGAGGCAATGGCATACAAGCTAAGCGCACCCAGCAGGCCGCCCAGCACTTGGGCAACGATGTAGGCGGGGGCGTCCTTCATCGAGAATCGACCGCCCACGACCAGGCCTATCGTCACTGCAGGGTTGAAGTGACCGCCTGAAATGGGGCCAACGGCATACGCCATGGTCAGTACCGTCAGGCCGAAAGCGAGAGAAACGCCGAGAAGACCTATGCCAAGCGACGGAAAGGCCGCGGCTATCACCGCACTCCCACAACCGCCAAGGACTAGCCAGTAAGTGCCGATCAACTCGGCAGCGATGCGTTTGAACATGGTTTGCACTAGATAACTCCGTGACGTGATGACATGGAAAGACACCAAAGCGCGCGGCTTTGGTTAAGACGAACGTGGGGGAGTGAGCATCGGCTAGTAGCCCGGACGGCTCGCCGGTTATTCGTCCTCGGACGAGGGTGGCTTTTCCGAATCCACAAGGACTACGCGAGCCTCGTGCTTATGCAGATTTGACTCTCGCTCGGCAAGTTGATTGGCGAAGTCAATGGCATCAAGGATGCTGTTCGTGGAGCCTACAAAGTGCCCCAGTCGTGTGATCGACCATCCGTGATCAGCGCGTCTCGTGATTACATAGTCGATTCGCTTGCCCACCTGATGTCCTTACCTTACGCGCGAGAGACGGTGAGATTAAGAGTGATCGACATCACGCGTGAATCAGACGACTCCTAGCTCGCGGTTCCAGTGCGCGAAATCTTCAAATGAAAAACGTACGTCCTAAGAATGGTCTACGCACGAACGTACGCGAAGGGAATTGATTAAGGGTTTGCGTGCAACGGTGCCGTCGCCGAGCTTGAGTCGCTTCTTTAAGTGTCGTCTTTATGGCCGGTCGTGTCGCTACCGACGATCCATGACAGGTCGGATTTGTCCGATATCTTTCTCGTGGCATGACTGGGCACTCTAGATCCATAGGATTGATGACAGGAAGACGTCGTATTTCGACGTGAGGTCCGCTCTGTGAAGTGGCCTGGACCGCGTGATCGAGCCTGTCGGCCACGCGCAGGCATCTATGCGATCTCTCGATGCGAAGCGCTTGGATCCGGCCTGCCATAGCGCCCGTATCGAAGAGGTTGTCGATGAACATCACCGAAATTTTCCAGGACCATTCGATGTCGGCTGATGAGCGGAAGCGGCGGCTCGTGGAAATTCTCGAAGCCATTCAGGGCCAGAATGTTTCCCTCGACTCATCCGACAGATCGACGATCGCGAGCATCGTTGACGGTCTCCTTAGAGAGGGTCTGAAGGAGGCGGCTTCAGAGGTCGTTGGTAGGCTCGTTAACCACGATGTCGATTCGCACTGCCCATCGCTCATCAATGCGGAGCGATGGGCAGACGAAGGGTTCTCGGGAATCTACGGAAAGACGCTTAGGCGCGTCCTCTCTGAACGGCTGGATAGCGCGTTGAGTTCGTCGGTGAGTTGGGTTCCGATCGAAATGCGGCTTAACCAAATTTCGGAATGCATTCACTACCTGACCGAGCTCGGAGAGTGGATGACAACGCTCCAGCGCGACGCGGTGGTGGCGGTGGCGGAGTCGTGCTTTGTGCACGACGGTGTTGCTGACGGCATGGAGATGGCAAGCAATGCTTCCCTGAGGGCGGCCAGCAGCCTTGCGCGTGTGCTGGCTTCGAATGACCCCGTGTACGCGGAAAACCCGTTTGTGATCGAGCGCCTGAAGCGCTCCTATGAAAGTGAACGATCGTATCTCAGTCGCATGCGCGAGAGGGGTATGGAACGGTCCAGGCAGTCCGCGATGGAAGTTCATGAGCTTCCAGACGAGCGAACTCAAGGTGGAGAACAGTCGAAGATGGTCGCCTTTGGTATCGAGGACATGACGTTGGCTGAGCGAGTCGCGGAGAGCCTGGGGGCCAAGCAGATGCCGGAGCCGCGTTGGATTCAGAACATCCCCGAGCTCCACGCGGCCTTTGGTCGTGGTATCGAGCTGTGTCGGGTCATCGAAGAAGGTCTGCAGGGTGTCAATCTTTCAGAGCAACAGAGAGAGTTGATTTTCTCCGATATGCAGCGCGCTCTTTCGTACGTGATGAAGCGGTCATCACACTGAGCCAGGTAGTGCTTATCTCACATGTATGTCATGTGGCTGTGGTTTGTGACCCCGAAAAAAGAAAAAGGCAGACATCGAAATGTCCGCCTTGCCCAGCACCGATGCCGGCTGCTTCCATCAGGGGGTGAAAAAGTTCGCGCGACTCGGTGCGATCCAGTCAATGGGCAGTGCCATGCTAGGCCAGGTATCAGCTGGCGAAAATCAGAGGACTCCTATGCTTTGGACGGCGCAATGATCGCGCTCGCCGTTTGATCGCGAAACCTGGGAACTCTTCGGCTCTGTGACGCCGTTTGTACTTTGGTCGGAGCGCGTCGGACATATCCGATTGTTTGCATATTGACCCCGCACCTAGGCTCTCCCGACCTGAATGTCATCAACGGGAGGCAAGGAATGGCTGACAAGTTCAAGTTGAATGGATCGTTGACCAAGCTGTCGAGTTACCCTCAATGGGCGCAAACGATGGTTGAGTCTTGCGAGCCGTCGCGCAAGCGCGTTCGCGATCATGCGGTGTGGGACATGATGTGTGACGCCACGATTGACAACCATACGATGCGCAACTTCATGCTTGGTACGTGGCCACTGATTGAGCGGTTTCCGTCCTACATGGCAAATAGCCTGATGAAGACTCGCTACGGGCGATCGCCCGGCGACGATTTGGCTCGTCGTTGGTTGGTGCGAAATATTCGTGTCGAACAGAACCACGCCGAATACTGGCTTGACTGGGCGGATGGTGCAGGTGTCGATCGACAGGACGTGCTGACGAGTACTCCGCCTCAAGGTACCCAACTCGCAGCAGACTGGTGCGAGGAAGTGTGCGAATCGGACTCTCTGGTCGCTGGCATGGCAGCGACGAACTACGCCATCGAAGGCGTGACGGGAGAGTGGTCCCAGAAGGTCTACGAGAGCGCCGCTTACGCTGCGAGTGTTTCTCCCAGTGGGCGAAAGGCCACTCTCCGTTGGCTCCAGATGCATGCGGCTTACGATGACACCCACCCATGGGAGGCGCTGGAGATCATCTGCGCGTTGATGGGAAATGCCCCCGACCCCGGCGAGATTGAGCATGTCCGCGAATGCATCGAACGAAGCTATGTGAGTCTCTATTACGGCCTTGAGCGCTGTCTTGTTCATTCACGCGAGCATGAGCCACGCGACGCCGCATGCATGTAAAGCGCGCTGGGCTGTCGTTGAATCGCATCTGGGCGAATGGCCGGCGGGACCGGTCCGGAATCACGCCCGAGTTTCGCTATCGGTACTTCGCGACATCACCGAACAGGTACCTTCGACCGCTAGCCTGCTGGTTGGCGGTCGTCATTGGCTTGATCCTGATTTTGACCTGGGGATCCATCCAGATTCAGGTCACGCTTTCAGGGTTCCTGAACGGCGAGAGTGCCTGGAGCAAAGCCCAGAAGCAGGCCGTTGTCGATTTGACGGCCTATGCGGAGACGGGTGAGCCACTCCAGCTGGAGCGCTTTCGCGCCAATTATCAGCTCCTTCTATCTGACGGAGCTGCTCGAGACGCCATTGCGGATGGAAGATACGACCCCACCCAGGTCAGGGTGGCCATGGAAAGGGGGCGCATCATGCCGGAGGCAACCTCCGGCATCCTCCTGATGTTGCGTTGCTGCACCAATGCACCGTACATGCGCGAGGCTATCAGGGCCTGGAGGGCTGCTGACTCGGTGCTTCGCGAGCTCGACCCCATTGCTCACGAGCTTCAGCAGGCCTACGCCACTGGGTCGCCGGATATTGCGTGGATATCGCATCAAGTGACGCGGATCTACGCGGTGAACGAAAGGATCGATCCACTGACTCACCGTTTTCCCGTCGCAGTTGCAGAAGGGGCTGATCGACTAGGCCGAGCACTATTCTGCTGCGTTTTGCTGGCAGCAAGCATTGCGCTCGCACTTTGGCTTCGGATGGCCACTCGCGCCTTGCAGCGCATTCGCGGCACTGAAGAGCGCTTCAGTCTCCTCTTCGATAGCGCGGCTGATGCGATCATCATGACCGATGATTCAGGGCTGATACTCGGGGCAAACCAGACCGCACAGCAATGGACGGGGCTGCCTCTTCTGGTGCTGGATGGCGTGGCCATGTCGAGACTATTTGTGCCGATCGTGCATCGGTCGGATGGCGCCATCGTCGGTCAGTTACTTGGAGCCAACGGCATCTCGCGAATCGTGGAAATGCGGGAAAGCAGCGCCCGATGGGGCGCTCAGCGCGTTGTCCAGTCCATTCTTCGAGATATCACCGAGCGAGTTACATTGGAAAAGCAACAACGGATCGCCTCAGAAGCCCTGGCGGGCATTGCCGAGGGCGTCATCTTCAGTGATGCCAAGAGATACGTGACCCGCGTCAACACAGCACACATCCACATGACGGGATTTACCGCGAAGGCTTTGGAGGGTGTCCGCTTCGACGAGATTCGTGCCTTGCCTGATGGATCGCCCATACCCGATTCTGTTTGGGCAACCCTCGATCAGCGAGGCAACTGGTCGGGCGAGGTTGTTAGTCGTCGGCACGACGGATCACGCTATCCGGAGTTGCTGAGCATAAGCATCATCCGTGATGCTGAAGGAAACGTCGAACATTACGTAGCCATCATCAATGATGTGAGTGAAGCCAAGGCGCATGAACGGGCACTTCGTCACCTGGCTACCCATGATTCATTGACCGATCTCATAAATAGGAAAGAGTTCGAACGCTGCTGTGAGCAGGCCATATCGGCCGCAAAGGGCCGGAACAGCATGTTCGCGGTCCTGTTTATAGATTTGGATGCGTTCAAGGCGGTTAATGACAGCTACACACATGCGGTTGGGGACCGTTTGCTTGTCAGTGTGGCAAGCCGGATCAGGAGTGAAGTGGGTGGTCGAGGCATCGTCGGTCGTATCGGTGGCGACGAGTTCACCGTACTGCTCCCGGATCTCTATTCCCGTGAAGCGACCAGCCGGATCGCCAATCGCCTCTTGGCAGCATTGGCCAAGCCAATCCAGATTGATGAGCATGAACTGGCGTTGGGTGCCAGCATAGGCATTGCATGCTACCCGCTGGATGGTTCCGATGTTCCAACACTCATTACGAACGCAGACGCGGCGATGTATGCGGCGAAGACAGAAGAGCGTAACGCTTACCGTTTCTTCGGGCCGCGTATGCAGGCCGATGTCCGAAGACGGGCCGCTTTCGCCGCCGAGTTGCGTAACGCCATTGCAAATGACGAGTTCTACCTGGCATATCAACCAACGGTTGATATGCGGACGGAGAACATCATCGGCGTGGAAGCCCTGGTTCGCTGGAAGCATCCCTTGCGCGGTGTTGTGTCTCCGGTTGATTTCATTCCGATGGCAGAGAGAATCGGCCTGATCCGGCGTATAGATCAGTGGGTACTTCGGACCGCCCTTAAGCAACTGCGCGCGTGGGACATCGCTGGCCTTCCATCCATTCGTCTGGCCGTGAACGTGTCGGCCAGCTGGTTCGGGCAACCAAAATTCATGGACGAAATTCGGATTCTTCTCACGGAGTTCCGAGTGGCGCCAGGCCGGTTGATGCTTGAGATCACGGAAGGGACGATACTGCGTCTTGGCGACGACATGGAACGCGCGCTTCACCAGCTCCACAATCTCGGTGTTCGATTGGCCATCGATGACTTTGGTACGGGCTATTCATCGCTTAGCTATTTGAAGCTTCAGTCCATCAGTCACCTGAAAATCGATAAGAGCTTTATCGCCGGACTGGCCACGGACAAGGCGGACTACGCCATTGTGCAGGCCGCGTTGGCGTTGTGTAAGCAGCTTGGTCTTCAGCCAGTGGCGGAGGGCATTGAGACTCGGGAGCAGCACGGCGTGCTTCTCGGCTCAGGCTGTGTTGAGGGGCAGGGCTATCTCTATTCGCGTCCTGTTGAACCTCAGGTCATTGAGGGCATGTTGCTCCCGGACATCCAGGTGAATTCTTGACCTGATAGTGATGCGCTGGCCCTTGTGAGCCTTGGCTTCCCCGGGGTTCCGCAGGTTGAGCTGTAAAGCGCCATAGGTACTCGGAAATCGCTCCGCGTGCGCGATCGGGGCTCACTCGCTGGCTGAGTGTGGCGAGGTGATGTCGCACGGATCCTTATAACTACACCCCTCCGTGCGCTGAAACGAGGAGAATTCCTCTTATCAGGCTAAATCTTGATCTACCCATCGCACCGAAACCGCGCGGTGGTGCGGTTTCGGTGCGAATCGGATCTGTGGGGTAACCGTCACCCCTTGTCGGCAAGCGTGCGCAGGCTTTGGTCGACGCGGCCGACGGCCAGCATCTGCAGAACAAGCAAAAGAAGCAACAGTGGACCGCCGATACGAGCAAGGCGCAATTGGCCCTGTTCGCGCTTGTCGGCCGAATCCTTGGTGGGCCAGCGCGTTTTGGCAACTTGCGCGTCGAACTTCTCCGAATAGTTCGAGTTCAAGTCGGTCACGAGCTGCACGATGGCTCCATTGTCGACACTGCGCTTCTCTTCAGTGCTCGAAGGTTTTTGATCAGCCTCGGCTTTTCGGATCACGGTACCCACACGGTCATCTTGCAGGGCCTGCTCAAACACGTTCGCCACGCCACTGACGTAAGCGCCCGAAAGCGCTGTGGTGTCCTGACTATCGGCCGACGTTTGGACCGCTTCCACCAGATCATCGATTGGAAGTTCATCCGGGGACACTTGGTACTTCGCTCCGAAGGCCTCAATGGCCTTCTTGATGCGGTCGTATGCGGGGTTCTTGACGTTGTTGGCTGCGCCCGCTTCATCGCCCGAGACAACGGCCTTGACGATGTCGTCAGTCGCGATTTTCGGCGCTTCCACATCGGCGAGTTTCGGGGCAGGCGCCGTGAGGTCAAACCAGCTGGATCCCATGACTAAGGCGCAGCCAAGTAGTGCGATGGTCAGGAGGATCGAGAGCAGGCGTGTCAGCCCGTAAAAATAGCGCTCAGTAGTGCTAAGCAGTCCCATCGTAGTAATCCAAAGTTGAGAGGACCCGCGATGTTATGTGGCGTCACGGTAGGAAGCACTCAGAACAATCCGATACACGAACGGATGTCGCTATCGTCACCACGGCGGTTCCCTGTCGATGCAATGACTCCATCAATGGAGACCGGAAAGATCCGATGGAGATGCGATCTGCTTGCGCGCACTCTTTCACTGCCCCGGGGAATCGTGAACGGCCTGATCCATTTGGTGGCGCCCATGCAGGGGCTAGACGCAAGGAGACCGGGGTCACTGGAAGAGGGGTAGGAGGCGGGTGAGAAATCATCCGTCTCTTTTTTTATCTCGATCTGTCACCAGCCGAACAAGGGCTTCTGCTCGACGTCGCCCGGTGCTCAGATGGTGCGTCCACCATCGCGAGATGCCCGCCTTCAATCGAGAATGTTGCTTCAACGACTGAAAGCCCCAAACGGGACTTTCAGGGTTGGCTTGCGTTGCGGTCAATGCATACGTAAGTGAGGATCAGGGTTGGCAAATTTTGTTGTGCGAGGCGTGGAAACCCTTGGTCTTGGCGTCTGCCTCACTCATGTACTCCCCCTTCTTCGTCTTGCCGAAATACTTGTCACCAGGGCAGTGATAGACCTTCGATGTTTCGTTGACCCAAACCATGCCGGCGTGGTCGCTTGTCGGACTGGTGACAGGGGACGGAGTCGGCGTGGTTCTGTTGGGTGTGGTGGACTCTTTGGCAACGGACTGACCGGCGGCGATCCCACATATCAGCGCGGCAATGGTGCATATACGCTTCATCAAAGTGGCGGTCCTTTCAGTTCGACTCAGCTACGTTGCCATCCGATGCCGGGGTAGCCTCTGTGCCGTGGGCCAGATCCTCGAGCTTCTCGACCCCCTTGAAGCCAGCAACGGCGGCAAGGCCTTTGGTAAGTATCGACGCATTGGGTTCGAGTTTCTCTGTGGCTTCCACGGCAGCGACGGCGCCGCCGACTTTGGCTAGTGTTTCCAGAATACTCATCGTTCCTCCTATGGTGGTGACTAAACACGCCAGGCGCTTGCGCTTGGCGTCGGCACGATAGGAGGGAGTGCTGAGTCGTTGGAATCGGAGAAGTCTTAAGCTGTTAACGTAAGGCGCGCCAGAAGGCGACATCAAAGGCGAGGCGAACCCAACATCCATTCCGTACAAGGACAGGGATTCGCATTTAAGGTCGTAACGCTGAGTGACATCGTGGCTAGTGATCGCCGCGATGTAGGTGAGCGCGTGAGGGTCGCGTTGACCGGTCGCAGCTTCTTCGAGGCGAGAGGTGTCAGGACGGGCAAAGGGATGGACGCCTCCTCGATACCGACAATCCAACCCGAAAAGTCCGATTATCAGAGCACGGTGGTTTCCATAAAATCTCGAACCGAAGATCCTCGGTGGGACGGATTCCGCCGCGCCCCGCGGTGACGCGCTGCAGCGACTCCAGGGAAAAATGTATCGAGTCCCCGGTCGTCGAATGGATCTTTAGCCACGGCAGTGTGAGAGGTGGCGGGTGGCCCTAACGGGCCACCCGTGACTTTCCGGGCTTGGTGAGAATGATCGTCCATATGTCGAATTCACCCCCAGTGTCGCGATGACGCTGTGCCTTAGCGAGATCAGCAAAGGACGAGAACTGCTTGCCTGTGCAAAAAGTTGCCGAATCTCTTCGTAAGGCTTGCTCAGATCATTGACTCAAGGTCAGCCACGATTCGAGTAATTCCAAGCCGTTTGGCGTGGCGCGCCAGCGCATCAAGCGTGACAAAGGTTCGCGCTTCGGAAGCGTCATACATCCGCAGCGTGCGGTCTTTCCCTCCCACCTGTACCCGCATCTGCCATCCATCCTGACAGGGCATGGCTTCGGCAACAGTCACTACGCCGACAGAAGTGAAATCGCGCACTGAGTTTGGAGTGATCAGATCACCGCCGGGCGACGTATTCACCATCAGATCCAGCCGGTGCCAAGAGCAACCACGAATGCCGATGGTGCGGCCGCGATTGGAAACAATGCGTACGTTACGGCAGTTGCTGCCCAGCGCCCGATCTTCGGGGCAAGTGCCTCCTCCATAGCGTCGCAATACAGGAGAACAGCGACGATGCCACCGATGGGCACCAATAGGATCAAAAGTGCAATAGGCCAGGCAAAGACGATCGGTGTTGTCTGAGTGAGGAGGGTGAGCATGCGTGGTTTGGGCACAGTGGGGACGGAACCCGAATCGCTGCCAAACGAGAAAAGTGGCGAAAAAACGGGGCAGTGGTCGCCCTTTATAGAGAAGGCGGCCATTTGCCTCCATCGGAAAGATCCGATGGCGAGCTGCAAAACGGGGGGCGACCCAGCATGAGTCAGTTGACTCACGGTGCACCCAATCCTTACCGCTCATTGCCATGAACACCCTGGGCTTCCGTTCGTTGGCGGCCTCCTGAACAGGGATTGCCTTCAAGCAAGGTGCGAGGCATGCGCCGAGGGTGGCTGACGGCAAGCATGAAAGCGTCCTCGAAAGGAATGGCGTTGGACGTTCATCGTTTATGAGCACCATGCACCAAGCACCAAGCACCAAGCACCAAGCACCAAGCACCAAGCACCAAGCACCAAGCACCAAGCACCAAGCACCAAGCACCAAGCACCAAGCGCCAAGCGCCAAGCACCAGTATCCGTGTGGCACGTTGGCGAGCCCGATCAAAAGGGGGCATTGGGAGGTCGACGTTCGCACCATGTGCTATAGCGCCGAGTGCCTCACAGAGAGTAATTGGTCGTTTGCTCTGTTCGACAAAAGATACTAGTCGCAAAAAAGTCGGTCTCAGCTTGACTTTTATGTCGCGAGAAATCAATTTCAGGATCTCTTCGATCTGCCAGCGAGGCTTCATAGGTCAGGAGAAAGGTCGTTGGTTAGGGCGGGTCAGCTACGCATGCAAGTTGCCAGGGAACTTCGCTCTGGTGGCTGTCGTTGAAGATCAAGATTGCCCCTGCCGTCCCTTAGATTAGCGGTGGCTTCGATTTGGATTTCGAGACAGTTTGGGCTTCCGCGCCTTCGGCGCTGGCAACCTCAGCAATGGCCGAAGTCGAGCCGACGAAGTCGCCCTGTCTGCAAACGGTGCAGGTCACCCGGGCGCGTCACGCTTCGCGCGTCGCACCTAGTCCTGTTGCCTGGTCCCGGTATAGAAGGACCCCGGCGATAGGTCGATACGTGAGGGCCTCTGGTTGCGTCCACCGCATGGGGAGTAGCCGCTCGCTCTTCCGTAACATCTTCACTTCGACGCGCTTGTCAGCGAGCACCGCTCGGCTGTCTGGTCGATTCTCCATTTGGCGAATGGCCAGCGAGCTGCCCATTCGCCTCCCCTGGCTTTCCCGTGATCCGTGCTCGACTCACGGAGCATTGGCCTGCACCGGTTGCAGCTAACGCTTCCTATCTTCGCTTCGCTCACACTGTGGTTGCACACACACGCTTCATTGCCTCTGCAATGGGCGGTTAGCCAGAACCTGAAAAGGCTCGTCGCTTCGCTCCTCCCTCCGTATCCGTCCCGGCGCTCTGGCTTTTTCGGGCTCTGAAGGCTCTTGAGCTGCCTGCGCGGGTAAGGAGACACGCAGGGAAGGGGAGGCAGGCAGCCGCGTCCTGCTCTATGGTTTTTCGAGCACCGCGCAGTTCGAAGGGGGCTGAGCTAGTTCATGACCTTGTGGCCTCGGACGCGAAGCGGAAGCAGCGACCGATCGAGTTCGCCTCAGGGGCGAACTAACGACCCACATCCAACGGGATCCACCGTAAACAAACAAAATAGGCCGATCCATGAACACTTTCGATCAGATGCCGCGACCGCATTATTGACTCGCGTCTGCAGAAAGCCGCACACGACATTATCGAACGTAGCGAGCGTTGGATTCAGCCTGCAGGGTTCTTTGGGGTTGGCCGACAGAATGCCCCGATGATCCACCGGTAAGTAGCAACAATCGGAGAAAAGTAAGCTCTGGGAGTTTCCCGAACGGATTTCCAGGCTTCGTCAAGGACGACTCTGACAATCTGATTCATGGCCGCCTCAACAAAGTGGAAGGCCCTACGATCGCTGTTGGAGTGTATCTTTCCGCCCATTGAGGAGAAAGGCGATGATGACGGTTGAACGGTTGCAGGAGCCGCAAGCGCTCCGCCTTGCCATGGGCGAACTCAATGCCAGTGAATTGCGAATTGCCCAGGCTGCAGTGCGATTCGCTCACTTCCATCTCACGCGCGCAGTCACACAGCTTCTCGCGCACAAAGTTGTCGGTTCGAGCGGTGATAGAACTACCTTGCTGAGCCGTGAAGAAGCGGGGGCCCAGCATCGTGCAAGGTTACTTGGGAACGAGACTTGGCTGACCGAGAGTCAGGTCGACGAGCTATTGTCACGAACTCGGCGGCGCCGTTCCGGAGAACAGTTGCGGATCGGGCGCAAATTGGCAGGGGTTCCGATCGGGGACGTTTACCTTTACCCGATCGTGCAATTTGACATGGCGGCGGGCGATGTTCTTTCCGTGATGGAAGAACTTCTTGCGGTGATCCCGCCCGATACAGGTGAGTGGGCCACTATTAACTGGCTCTTTGAAGGGAGGCGATCGCTGGACGGGAAGTGCCCGGCAGACTTCCTGTCGAGCGCGCCGACGCTGTCAGTCAAAGCAGCGCGTGAAGACTTTATGCCGTCGGAGGCAGATTGGTAGTCGGGGGCCGCAGATGAACCCGAGATTGGCAGCCATTGAGGCCCGGAACGAACTGCTGCGTCTTCACTGGCCAGATTCGGTAAGTGTTGCTCGGCACAATGGCATTGAAGCGGGTGGTGAGGCTCAATGGGCGCGGGAAAGGCGGCGCGCCGGCGAATTGCTTGGTGTGTGGTCCGCTCCGGCGCGTGACTTCGTGCATCCGGACTTTCAGTTTGACCAGTATGGGCGATTACGGCATCCCGAAGTTCACGCACTGCTTGCGGTATTGGCGCTCTGTGAGGATTTTAAGCAGGCGGTAGACCGGGGCGGCTGGAGGCGAGCATTTTGGCTATATGGGAAGAGCCCAATGCTGTTGGATGGGGCCGGTGTGATGCAGGCGCCCGCAGAACGTTTTGCCACTGACCCAGCAACTGTAATTGCGCTGGCTCGCGAGGTAGCTGGCCCGGGGAAGGGAGATGCGTGGTGGTGAATTCTGCACCAATCATTTCAATGGAAGGCTTGGATCCGCTGGGCTTCACGCAAGACGGAGTCCCTCGGCGTGACCGAGTACTTAATTGGTTCGGCCTATCCGCAGAGGCTCTCGCCGAGGCTGTCCAACAGACCCGAGGGTCCGGCTCCCCCTCCGAGACTACCGACCACTTCGTTGTGCAACTGGCGCACCTTGCCAATGCGGTGACCATTGGCTTGGAAAGGGATACCGCGAAAGCGGCGAAGTGGTTTCGTGCCCCTAACCCAATGCTTGGGGGATGTTCGGCCATGGATATGATCCAGAAAGGGAGGATCCATCGCCTTCAGGTATTTATTGAAAGTGCGCTTCAGGCTTCGGTTGAATATCCGGATCGGGTCAATCTAGCCGGCCCGGGGCAAGCTGAGTCAGTTGACTCACCAGGTAGGCGGTTCGACATGCGTGAGTCAGCTGACTCACCAGGCTCACCAGGCAACGGGTTCGGCCTGAGTGATTCAGTTGAATCACCTCGCACCGAGCCAGGTCGAGCCGCGGAACGCAAGATCGAGGCGATCGCAGAGCGGATCGCTGACCACGTCACCTATCGTCTTACGGTATCGCTTGGCCTACCGGCACGTCTGGTATGTCCATCGGACGAGGCGGAGCAAGCAGTCGTTGACGCGGTGGCTCGGGTGGCGACGGTGCGGGAAATTCTCGTGGAAGTCATCGACCTGCGACCGGCGCCCGCCGAGCGACTGGATGCTGTCACAGCGCGCCTTGATGGATGGGAGAGCAGGGCAGCTAAGAACGCCCTCGACCCAATGCGGACGCTGCTTATCCCGCGTGGTTTCGACGTCTTCGGCGACGACGCGCACGACGGGCCGATTTATCCGTTCCGGTTCAAATTTCAGTTTGACCGGAAGTTCCTGTGGCTATTCGTTGGCCAAGACGCATCACGAATGCGGTTCTTGTTTGACAGCGGCCAACGGCCGCTGTATCGAGCGGCCGGCGATATCACTCCCGAAGACTGGCAGCAGGAAAGCCGCCGTCTATAGCTTCTAGGGTTGGCGGCAACTGTAAGCGTTACACAGTTCTAGGGCCTGTCCAGCTGAGAAACGTCACTTTGGCTGGAAAACTTAGAGGTCATGATAAGAAAAGTTATCATGACCGCAAGTCGGGCAAGGGCATCCGTCGGACCGTCATCTTGGCCCTCGCGCGGCTTGTGCGTTGGCAACGCTTTTTGACCTGTATCACTAGCAGTGCCGCGGCGCTGGGTTGCCGCATCAGACGCACCCGAAGCATGGCCGGTTATGGCACCGGATGACGCCCCAGCCCTCCCTCTTTGGGGCAGTTGGGCGCGATGAGCGCTTCCAGCGCCGACCATGTGATGACCTTCTCCACCTGTGCCAGGAAGACCTCGCGGCGCGTGCGCTTCTTCTTCGCATCAAAAATCATCGAAGCGGATGAGCGCAGCTTCATGAGTGACTACCAGACAGGAAGCGAGGCCCCGTCCTCGCGCCTCTATCGCCAAGCGTTTTAAAGATTCGTCCGATGGCCCGGCCTGGGGCGCTGATCTATGCTCGCTGCTGTTGTGATGAGAAACCCTCAGGGATCAACACTAGGCCGTGAAATCACCGAGCCTGAAGCCATGACAAGCGATCTTTGGAACTACCCTGCACGAATCGTTCTTGACCGCTTGGGTAACACAGATAGCGGCCTGCACCTACGATGATTCGGTAATTTATAGGCCAGACCGGTGTTCGCGACCTCCGGTCGATCGCCCATGGGCAAATGCGCAGAGATTCAGCAAAGATGACCGCACTGACCGTGAACATAGCGACACGAGATGGTGCACAGCTTGCGCTGACGCGCGTTGGCCGTGAAGTCGGTGCGCCGGTCGTGCTCACGCACGGCACCTTCTCGAACCACCGAACATGTATGGCGCTTGCGGAGTATCTGGCACGACGCGGGTTCGCCTGCTGGGTCTTCGATTGGCGCGGGCACGGCTTCAGTGCGAAGGCGCCGACGTCCTATACGTTCGACACGGTCGCACGCGAAGATGTAGAGGCCGTCATCAATGCTGTTGGTGCGAAAAGCGGAATGCAGCGAATTTATTGGGTCGGACACAGCGGCGGTGGGCTCGTCGCGGCGATGTGGATGGCGCGCAATCCGGTGCGCGCGGCAAGCGAATTCGGAGGGCTCGTGCTATTGGCGAGCCAAGCGACGGCTGCGGCGCTCACCTGGCGTAATCGCATCCTAGTGCAGGTGATGACCGGCTGGATCGCCTGCGGCGGCCGCCTCCCGGGCTGGCTCCTGCGCGTCGGCCCGGAAGGCGAGGAGCGTCGGCTGATGCAGCAATGGTGCCGATGGAGCCTCTCGCGCACGTTCACCGGCGAGGACGGCTTCGACTACCAGCGTGCACTCGGCTTGGTCAAAGTGCCCGTACTCGCGCTCGCGGGTAGTGGCGACACGTTTATCGCACCAGCGCAAGGCTGCGCGACGCTGGTCAGCGGCTTCGCTGGTACAGACCATACGTATCGGCTTTGCGGCCGGGATCAAGGTTTCCGCGAGGACTACACGCACGATCGCTTGATTCTCTCGCGCAATGCGGCGCGCGAAACGTGGCCACTCGTCGAGCAATGGCTTGCCGTGCGCGGGGCGTTGCCAGCATAGCCGAGGCGGTCCCGCAGCGACCGCGGATCTCATTGAGGGGTCGAGAGCAACGGCCACCGGCCCAAAGAAGCTTCAGTCTCTGCAAAATTCACGCTTTCTCCCTTTACAAGCATCCCCATCCTGCATTGGCCAGCAGTGATTGGCACGCCATCCACAGATGCTCTGACCGGCCTGCATTGATTGGTCGCGCGGCAGCCGCGGATTTGGTTGAGGGTGGTTGGTCAGCAGCTTCGGACTCGCATCCAATTGTGCAGAGGGTCCGGAGGGAAGTTACTCGATCGGCCGCATCATATCCAAGGTGGTGCTATGGACAACTGAAACAGTGATAGTTGTGAAGCGACGCTCGTTGTCGAAGTGAGAGCGTGCTTATTGAGTGATTGCCTGAGCTCCATTAGCTCATTTCGTTATTGCCAAGCGTTTACGCGATGCCGGTTTCCACGTTCGTGACACTGTCGCCGATCTTTGTTTGAGCACTGGACAAACGCATGCAACGGCCACTTAGAAGCATGCTGCTCAATGACGTACGGTCTGGAGGCATTCATTCCAGGTGACGATGGGCATGGACAACCTGATTGCCAACCAATGGACGGGGTGTGACTTGGAGCAAAAAAGGCGCCGCCAGCAAGACTGGCGGTGTGGGAAAACCCCAGTAAGTTCCATGCTGCCACGGGAGGTGATACAGCATGGAGTTCGGCCTATCGGCCGGGCTTTGTCAACGGCTTAGAGGTCGTAGGAAACAGCGATCCTGCCGTAGCGTGGTGTCGTCTGGTACAAAGACGCCCCATAGGTATTGGATACGGTATACGGCGCCATCTTATGCGTCGCATCCAGGGCCGTCGGGCCATGCTGAGGCGCCGCCAAATGAAACGACAGAAGAGTTAGACGTTTAGCCACTGAAGTAGCCATACCTTGTACGACGCCTGGCGCCAGAAGGGCGATGGCTTCTGCACTGTGGGCCAACGGCAACTGCGCAAGGTTGTTGAGAGGTGATGACGGTGCGCGAGTCAGCAGACGTCACATCGATGGCGGGCAGCGCATTTGCTGTAAGTAATGGCTCTTCCACTGGTAGTAGGTAGCCACGTTGATGCTTCCTTGCCGGAAGATGTCTTTCATTGGAATGCCGGCGACCGTTTGCTTCAGAATCGATACGATCTGTGTCTCGGTGAATTTTGACTTCGTCAGAGGACCTCCTGGCTAAAGAGCGATGCCAGAAAGCACTACTACTACTTGCGCGTTTACGGTTTGGGCGAGCTTACGTATCCGGCCCGAATCAGCGAATACGCTAAACGTGACGCCAGAGAAAACTGTCTAGTTGAGCTTTTCGACTGGGCGGTGAAAGGTCACATGACGAACCTGTCAAACCCAGCGTTGTTATAGGTGAACTCCCTGTGCGCACGATGGCATCATCCACCACATCCATTGCCAAGTGTCACGAAAAGACGAGAACACTTCATCGTTTCTAATTTAGTTGTAAGTAAATTGGGCATTAACAAAAACGCGCCCAACCCCTGGCGTGACGGTACTTGTTGTTTGAATAAAGCTAGCCAATATCGTTATCGATGGATTGACGACAGGCGAGTCCCAATTTAAGGCTGTCGAGGGTGCGCCTGGAAGTATCTTCGTTCCGTCAGCTTTTGCTAAATACACTGCAACGCCCGAAATGTTTCCAGACACCGAGGTTACCTTAAAATTATTACCACCAGAGACTGTTCCATCGGCTACCCCACTAAACAGCACGCTAGCGACCGACACATGACTACAGTTCGTCGCTTTAAGGGTGACGACTTTCGCAGGCGTCCTCATAAGCACCCCCGTGAAGTCCGACACGCTATAAGTTCCGAGATCAACATCGTCTATCGAGACGGCACAAGAAGGGACAAAAAAATCTCCTGTAAAATGAACCGTTAGGTCTTGTGCTACGCTGGCTAAGGGCATTATTGTCAAAAGACCTAACGCGATTAAACTCTTCAGTCCCATAGAGATATCTCAAAGGTAAATTAGGGTAATGGTGGCCGCACCGTTGGCTTGACCTGCCGCCGTAGTGGAATTCGTTTGGATATAACGGGCACTCATGTTTATAGAGTAATTTTGTGGCGTAGCTGTAACGCTCACGGAACCCAGCGGATACGCGTTTTGATTGATAACGTTAGCGCCATTCGAACCCATCGCCAGTTGTATGCCTATACCGGTCGCAGTTGGGTGAACGCCGTCAGGCTGCAATAGAAGTACACCCAGGTCGGCCCCGGCGGACCAGCCAGCCACCGCCTGAATGGTGAAGTTGATGGCGTTGCTTGCGAGGCTGGAGGCGGTGCTTGTGCCCGCGAACGGATACACACGATATTGGTTATATCCGAAGAAGGCCGGACAGTTGGTGAGTTGCGCGCTGAAGTTAACCCACGCGGTTCCTGTACGAATGCCCGTCAATTCGCTTACGGCATGGGAGCCCATATCTACATACACGTCTGGTGTCGTACATGTTCCCGCCACCACCACGACAGATCCAGCCACAGCGTTAGACTGCAAATAGGGAAACCTATTTGTGCTATTAAAATAATATTTGACGGTAGGAAAGTCAGCTGACGTTAGTGTCCCCGTGCCCACAGTGTTGCTGATCTTTACAACATTTAGCACGAACGAGGTCATGGTGGCGTTGCCAGTCGGATCCATGAAACCAGTTACACCACCGCCTGCCAATGAGAAGCCAGAACCTGTCCAAGGAATTCCACCGCCAGTGTTACCGGGAGTTTCATTCGAAGCGTAAACACCAATGCCTGCAATATGCGTCAAATACACCTTGGCGCCATTGGGAGCAACCCAAGTAGATAGGCCATACGAAGGAGCGGTGTTGATTTCATAGGATAGGTAGCCCGTACCGCCGACATCGCATTTATAGGCGGGAATAGCCGCACTTCCCCAGTAAGTCGACTTATATAATATCGTTCCGATGGGAATATCACGACCCACGGTAATAGAACCCTGTATGACGGGGGAGGCAACGACAGGGCTCATCGGCTGCAGAGTGGAGCCATTTACCAAAGAGCAAGTCGATGCTTGCGCAGGGGGCGCCATCAAGCTGACCACCATCAGCAAGACAAGTGAAAGCGTGTGCACAAATTTAAGCATGCTATGTCCGGTCGAACGACCCCATAAGCTGCCAGCGGAAATGAGCGATATATGCATAATGTTCCTTTAACCCTCAAAGGCACCTGTGACTTACAGGGCTAAAAAAATTGTGATACTCGTAACGTCGGTCAACATGCCGTTCTGCCATAGAACCCACGAAAGCACTGTGTTTATGCTGTCGAAGCATGTTGATCATCAGGCGCTTTTCGCCATGCTTGCGCTTACACCGAAACTAGTTATTCATCATGGGCCAGGCTTACAGATAGCTCATGGTGACTAGGGTGCTGGAAAGCACGGAGCCCGTGGTGGCAAGTACGCTAGGCAACTTCCAATAGGCAACGCGTAGATCAAGCGTGGCCTGGCCTGCGGAAATGGGGACGGTGCGTGTATTGTTGGTGTTGTTTGCGCCTATGGTCGCGCCATCAGCGGACTCCAATTCCACCGCCACTCCCGTGGCGGCGCCGGTGTTTTTGTAACGCGCAAGATCGGTCGCGTCGGACGTACCAGTGAAAGCAAACGTGGCTTGGGTAAGGCCTGCACTACAACTATTCACCGTGAGCTGAAACGGCTTGTAGCCCGTCGCGCCCACGGCGGGCAGCGCGGAAACGGAAATGGGGTCCAGCGCCACAGTGCTGTCGCTACCACCCGACAGCGTCCACTGGCAGGTGCCGTTGACAATAGTGCCGGTCATATTGAAGGTGGTCTGTGCGCTTGCATTCACGCTGGCGAATGCCAACGCAAAAGGCAGCAGAACGCCGATCCATACAGTGACGCGCTTCATCACAAAGATTTCCCTGGGCAAGGCTGGCTTTTGCCGGCGCTACATCGGGTGATGCAACGCCGAACTGTTGCCGCTTAGTTATACGTGGCGTTAAGCGTCACCGGCGTGTGCGCCGTGCCAGCCGCGACCGTGGCTGCCGACTGGTGAAAACGCGCCTGGTAGTGGTAGGTGGTAGCGGCGGTTGAGGCCACAAAGTCCACCGATGTGCCTGCCGGCAGGATCGGTGTTGCATCAGACGTACGCTGCAACTCAATACCGATGCCGCTTACACCGGTGAACAAGTTAGAGTTGTTGAGGTCCGCGCCACCGCTAAGTTTTATGTGCACCGTGGTCACCAGTGGATCGCACGCACTGGACTGCACCGGGACGTCCTTCCAAGACGTGGTATAGGCACCCGTAAAGGCGGTCGCCGGGTAAGTGCCAAGGTCAACGTCAGCCACGGTAAGCGCGCAGGTACCGGCCTGAATGGTGCCAGTGATGTTGAAGAGGACGGTGCTTGTTTGAGCGTAAGCGCTAGAAACGGCACTTAGCAAAGCGACAGTAAGGGCAGCAGAGGCGAACTTGTTCATAGGTCAGTACTCAGTGGTAAGTGGGGTGGGTGAGGATAAATGCATCGGCACGAGTCCCCGGCGTGGTTGGCTAGGTTTGAACCAGCGAGGTATTGAGCATGGCGGTCGATCCAACGGTCTTTGGCGCTAAAGGCGCTTAGTGGCGGCTTACTCACGAAGAAACATTTACAAGAGACGGGTGTACGGTTGCGTCAGCAGTGGACTGTGATAGCTTTCCGTTGCACTCACGGATGGCATAGGCGCTTGTAGATACACAGCGCTGCCAAGCGATGCTTGCGTATTAGTTGCATGAGGCAAGGTGGATGCTGTGTCGACGCGACCGCAAGCAAGCTTAAGCATGTCGTAATCGTCGCCACCCTTCTTTGCCTTGGAGGGTAGACGGATATCGATCTTGCAACTCTCGTCCGCGTGGTCACCCCATCGCACGGTAACCGCGCCAGAATTCTTGAGGCCGTTGATAAACAGACGGCTCGCCTGTCCCGCGACGCCTACCTTGTTTCCTTGGCTGTCCAGCACGTCGGCACCAAAGGGCACCGGGCGACCATCGGGCAGCGAGGTATCGACCAAGATCGCATGCCCACTCGCGGTGTTGAACTTCAAAAGCACCACGGAACCGGCGCGTGGCGCCACGCTGTGCATGTTGTCGTTGAAGGTCACGCCAGCACCGGCACCCTTGGGATCCACGGTGACCGCGTTCAGCTCATAGGGCATGAGGTACGGAACGGCCGCGTAGCCGTTGATATCAACGACGGAGCCGCGAGAGTTTTGGATGGTGGCGCCACGTGCATCGGGCGCGTACACCAGGCCGACGGTATCGCCCAGCGGAGGCGACCACACCGCACCGTTGCGATGAACGATGACGCCACCGGACATACCCGCACTAAATTGGTGATAGCCACTACCCTGGCTATAGCCGCCCGTGATATTGCCCGAGCTACTAGCGTATTGACTGTTGATGCTAAACGTATTGTCGCTCGGCGCGTGTGACGCCGAAGCGCCGTAGGTAAGGCGGCTGTCTTTATCGACACTGCCGCTGACACTCACTTGCTCGGTATTACCACTTTGCTGCGAATGGCTCAGCAGTGTGTTGAACATAGGAGCACGGGCACTCTTACCCAACGGCACGCTTACCGTCAGATAAATGCGCGTGTCGCGCCGCGTGACGGCGGCGGACGGGATATAGCTATCGGGCTCGCCAGGAATCTGGTTGACCAGACCCGCCGTCTGCATGCTTTGTACACTGTCACGCGTGCGTTGCGCAGAAAGGTTATAGCTGATGCCATGCCACTGGTTGCTATAGCCTGCCGAGAAATCGACCTGCTTTCCGCCCTGGTTCCAATAGTTGCTAACGGAACCGGTGAGAAAGAGTTGGCCAGTCCGCTCGCCCAGCGTCTGGTTGATACTGATATCCGCGCGGCTGCGTTGACGCAGAATGCCGCTAGGGTTTTGATTTTGCGCGACCGCATTGCGAAGTTGCGTAGCGGTTAGCAAGTCAACGTAGCCGGGGGTGGAGTAGCGGTAGGCGGCGACGGCGAAATTGGTGCCTGTATCAACAAAATTCTTGTTGTATCCCAGGCGCGTACTTAAGCCGCTCGTCGCCGCCTGGCCTGGCACTTGGTCGCGGGCCTCGGTGATGTCCATGGAGAACGCGCCCACATCCGTATTGAGCGCACCACCCACCAAGGCGGAGCGATAACCGGTAGCGAGCGTGGCGCCCGCGTAACCGGTCATCAAATTGGTCAAGCCGCGCTGATACGTGCCCTGTACCAGATTGGGCTGATCGACGAAATTCATCTCATCGACTTTGCCCGCCGTAATGCTCCAGCGCGAAAGCCCCGGACGCAGTAGCTGGGTAACCGCCGAATAAGGCACGCTAAACTGCTTGGTGCGACCATCGGCCTCGATGACTTGAACGTCGAGGTCACCACCGTAACCGGTGGGATAGAGATCATCGATCGAGAAAGGTCCGGGCGCGACGTTGATTTCGTAGATGATATATCCGCGCTGACGGACAATGATGTGTGCATTGGTTTCGGCCAAGCCATGCACTACCGGTGCGTAGCCGCGAAGCGACTGCGGCAGCATGCGGTCGTCGCTATAAAGCCGCACACCACGTACACGGACACTGTCGAACATATCGCCCGGCGTAAAGGTATCGCCTGCAACAAACTGTGCGCCTAACGACGGAATGTCATGCTGTATGTACGTCGCGGCATTTTGGTAACGGCTGTGACCGCCCTCGGTGAACGACAGCGACGACAACTGATTAAGATGCCACGAGCCAAAGTTGACCGAGGCATTGAGGCCCAGGTAGCCATTGGCGTCGCTGCCTGTCCTGTTATGGGTGCTGTAGGCGTTGGCGTTGTAATTGAGGACGGTTGAATTGATGCCCGGGTCCCACTGGGAGGGGTCGACCCAACCGCGCGCACTGTGCGACAGGTAGATTTGCGGTACGGTGAATGTGATGGATTGCGATTCCGCATCAAAACTGGCCGAGGCGCCCGGAATATAGTCGCCAAGATTGCCGCAAAATGAGCCAGAGGCCGCCGCCATTTTAGGCGGGTGATCCGCGTCCTTCGCCACCTTGCCCATGTCGATGCCATAACTGAGCAACGTCTTGGTATCAAAGCAGGGAACCGTCGATTTATCATCGGCCGTATTGGCATACACAATGTCCGCGTGGGCGCGCCATTCCTTGTTGACGACGATGTCGCCGTGGTACGTGCCGGGCGCAACATAACCGCTTTTTTCAAAGCGCGAAAGGTCAACTTTGGGAGCCATGCCCGCGGGGAAGAAGGCGGCATCAAAGTTAACCGACCCACCGGAAGGCGCGGGGTCAACCGCCGCCGCTGCCGGGTCAACCACCACTGCCGGAAGCTCGGCCGCCACGGCATGACTCGTGAACAGGCCGGCAATGGCAACGCTCAAGAGCGCCGGTCGCAGCAGGCTCCGCTGGTGAAGCGAATAACGATGGGCAGAGCTATCGGACATGCGCACGTTCTCGTAAATCCCGGCAAATGGAAGATGTCGCCCGCGAGAAAAAGCGGACTTTTTGTTGGAGTACAAAGTGCGCTTTGGGCAGCTACTTAGACCGTTAGCGCGTCACTGCATGCGTCATGCTGCTAATGGCGCCGAAGTCGCTGATCACATCGAAAGCGGCCTGAGCATCGCTAGCGGGTGAACCAACATCCTTCAGGGGAAAGGTGGTGTTGCCGCCCGGCGCGACCATGCCGCCGCCTTCATCACCCACAATCTTGTCGCCCGTCTTGATGCCGACGTGCGCAAAGCTGATGAAATAAGGGGTGGGGTTATTCACTTGAAGCGCCCAACCTTTGTCCGCAGGCACCAGTTTCCAGCTCAATTTTTCGGGTGCCGTTGCGATATCGCCCTGCAGGCCCGCGGGGCGAAAGAACACTTTGATGCGGGTGCGGAAGGCAAACTGAAGCAGATTGCGGCCTTCGCTGTCGGCAGGCTTGGGCGGCACCTCCAACATGTTCAGCCAGAACAGGGTTTCCTTGTCCGTAGGCAATGGCTCTTTGGTGTAAAGCACGCGAATGGCAAGCCCCTTGGTGGGGTCGATACGCGAAATGGGCGGTGTGATGGTGAAGGGTACCTTGGCGGTGTCGGGCGTCGACTTCTCATCGCCGTTATCCAGCCACACCTGGACCAACGCCGGTTTGGTACCTTGATTGGTCAGCTTGACCGTGACCTCTTTTTCTTGAGAGGGATACACCACACGTGTGCCTCCGATGACCACACTGGCGTGGCTGCTTTGTGCAGCGATGAAGCCCACCACTGCGAGCGCGCCAGTCATGGCATAGCGCAATACGTTGGACATAAATGACCTAAGAAAGAGAGAAAGTGTTCGTGATGACCCCTGGCGCCAAAACGGCGCCAGGGGTGGGAGCCACTACAACGATTAGTTGTAGGTCACCGCGTAGATGACGCTGGTGCTGACCAGGCCCGGCGTGGCGGCGCCGGTGGCAAAGTACTGCGCGCCAAAGTCGATGGTGGCCGTGTTGTTGGCGATGGCCGGGCTGTTGACGCTCCAGGTGCCAGTGTTCAGAGCAATGGCCGTGCCGGTCGCATCGAGCACCTGCACCTGGGTATTGGTGGCCTGGCCGGTGAGGGCGTTATCGAGGTTGCCGTTGGGGTTGACGCGCGGGCTGGAAGCCAGGAACGACATGGTGGCGACCTTACCGTCCTGGCAGGAGCCCTGACCCTGACCACCGATGATGACCTGGAACGGCTTCTTGTTAGCGAACGAGCCAGCCGACGGCAGCTTGGACGCCGCCACCGGATCCAGTGCGACCGTGAAGTTGCCGGTGCCGCCATCCGTGCCAGCGCCGCCGGTGACGGTGCAGGTTTCGTCGGTTACCGCGCCGGTGAAGGTGATGGTGCCGCCGTTGGACGAAGCATGCGCAGCAGAACCGATTGCAACAAAACCCAGGGCAAACAGCGCCGTGGCGAGCTTGACGTTCTTCATTTGATTCTTCCTTTGAATAAATTGGTGTTTGTGAAGTCCGCCACGGTGATCTCGGCCAAATATTTGGCCATAGCCAATTTATGTATGCCCCAGTGAAGGAGCACACAGTCCATTGAAGAAGCAATACGTGTGCGGTGCCGGCAGTCTTACAGCCCGTCTTTTAGCCGGCGGTGAGACTGTAAGATCTCGTAGCCATGTATCGGAATCGGATTTTTCCGGGAACTACAGGCGTCTTCACTTTCATGCATCTATCCAGATGGCGACGTTTTCCGACATCGCGGTATGGCAGGTAGCCAATTGCTCACTTAAGGTCAAAGCTTGTTCCGTGAGAAGGGCAACGGGTGCGATCCATCTGGAGATCGAAGGCTTTCTGATTCACCTGCGACGCTTTTAATAGCGCGCTAGGACGTTGCGATCGGGCCGTGAGATCGTCATCGGAGATCGCCGATCCCGCGTGAGATTTTGTTCGCACATCCGTTCACGCGCGTAACCGTGTCGCAACGGCCAATCCGCACAAGGTTCACAAGTCGCAACGTCAGCGTGATATGCGAAGTCTGTGTGTGCGCACGTCGATCGAGGTACTCGGACGATGGTCGGTGCTGACAGCGCGCCGGCTGCGGGGCGGCCTTCCTAGGGTGGAAGAGCGTGGTTAGGCCTTGTCGTTCGAAACTACCAAGTGCAGGGCGTTCGGTCGCTGTGAGGTTGAGGGCGCTGGTGTCTCTGGCGCCTGGGGCGCCGGACGACATTCTTCCAGGCGCAACCGGCCGAGGATGTGTCCTTGCTTGTCGAGATAGACCTTGCCCGGTTGAAGGCAGGCCTCAAGCGCTTCCCACAGGTGCGGTTCGGTGATGTGTTGGGTGGGGACGTAGGAAACCGTGCGGATGCCATGCGACCGAAGGACCGCGCGATGGATCCTCAGTTCTTGCCGCTGATGCCGGGCCGTTACACGGCGCACTAACCACCATGCGAGAACGGTGACCGTACTTCCGATCACCAAGCCTTGAATGAATACTTCCAAGCCGAAGTGTCCCATGCTGCGGAGTACGATCTGGGCTAGCTGATTTGCGCAAGCCCTCTGCAGCAAGTGCACCGCATGAAGCGCGACATGTACATCGGAACATTCCGGGCGACATTCGGTGCTGTATAAACAAAGAGAGGGGCACCAGGTGTGCGGTGACGTGGTGACCGCGTGTCGCCTATGGCGCCTGCCACTGGATGGTCGGCCAAGTCGATGCTATTCGGGGCTTGTAGGAGCCGGCGAAATATCCGCAGATCTAGGGCAGAAATCTGAATGAGGATCTTGAACATGATCTTACCGAGGACGTTGCCCCGTCTCGGTCGCGGGAGCTAAGTGGCGTACGTCCGCGCCGTCCCGAGTTCACGGCTCGACGAAAGATCTATCACCTGACCTCAACCGCTCGGCTGTGGGGCGCGCTTATCGTTGGTCCCACCGTGAACCTTTCCAGGCGCGCCGGAAGAAACGTTTCAGATCGAGCATCCGGGCGCTGTTCGATCGAGACCAGTTGGGTGCGAGACCCCAAAATTACGGATCTTGTAAAGCTCCGGCAATTTCCATCCGGATGAGCTAGCCGAGCTTCTCGGCCAGCCTCGCGGCATCGACATGCGTGTAGCGTTTCAGCATGCTGAGACTTTTGTGCCCGGTCATGCTGGCTACCTCCATGATGCCCAGACCGCGTTCGAAGAGGCGACTTGTGGCCTCGTGGCGCAGGTCGTGAAAGCGCAAATCGTTGAGAAATGCCGGGTCTGGGACTGAGCCTGCCTCTGTACATTCCTCGAGGTACCGTGCAAGGGCGTTTTTCCGGCAGCTGGCCCATGCCTTTTCCAGGGCGAATTTGGTCCCCCAATTGGTAAACACGCGACCCCGCCGGTTCCTCGGTGGGGCTAACGCGTACAAGGAGGCCGCCGCTACGGACGAAAGGGCGACGGTTCTACTTTCGCCATTCTTGGTGTCCGGAAGGTGCGCGGTCCTGGCGGTTAGGTCCACATGCCGCCATTCCAGGTGAAGAATCTCACTGAGGCGCATGCTTGTTTCTACGGCAAGTTCGATCGCCTGTCTGATGCCTGCGGCGCGCGAGCGATCGGCGGCCTGGA
The DNA here is from genome assembly GCF_004296575.1 of Dyella amyloliquefaciens. Classification (GTDB taxonomy): domain Bacteria; phylum Pseudomonadota; class Gammaproteobacteria; order Xanthomonadales; family Rhodanobacteraceae; genus Dyella; species Dyella amyloliquefaciens. The sequence continues at coordinate 744,122 of NZ_SAYT01000001.1, forward strand.
GTAATGCCGGGAGCTCGCCCGGCAAAAGTCTCCGATCCCGGCCCTTGGACGGACTGGGTTTCCGTACGGCGCTCACGGGGTTCCCTCCTGGCAGGGTCACGGACAGTTCCTGCTGGGCAAACGTTAGGACCGTGGAGAGCACTGACAGGCAGTAGGAGACGGATCGAGGCGACATCCCCTCCCGGAGAAGGGCATCCCTCCATGTTGCAACCTCGGCATTACGAATCGCCGTTACGAAGCTGGGGCCAAACCGGCCACGCGCCTTCTGCAGGAACAGCTCGGATGTCTTCCGTGAGCGCAGGGCGATAAGCGGGCCGGCGGCGTACTTGTCCGCGCACTGGTCAAAAGTCAGCTTGGTTGCGGCCGTATCCACCACGGCGAGGTTGCCGCGCCGAATCTCTCGCTCAATCTCGGCTGCCCAAGCCTCGGCATCTTTCCTTAGATCAAAGGTTCGGCTAATACTCTTGGCACCTTTGCGCCGAACTTGGGCTCGCCAACCACCTGGACGCTTCTCAAAAGTCGCCATTGAACGGATTCCCCCTGGATTCCCCCAAATGGGGAAAAATATTCACCGAAGTATAGGCCCCATGCGCTTCGCTTGGGTTTTTAATTCTGATTTGTAATCAGTAGGTCGCGGGTTCGACTCCTGCTGCCGGCACCATCCTCGTCGTACTCCCTCGTTTTCATCGAAGCTGCATCAGCGGCACGGGCGGTTGTACCCAGCGTTTGCTGGCGGATTACCGCTGCTGGCACCTGGTGCTTCGTGAGCCTGTACGAGCCCCTACCTGGGCCGCAGGTGCCTCAGCCGCCCTTCACGATTGGGGCCGAACAATCCTTGCGTCCGCCTGACCAAAGCTGAATGTTTGAGGGTTGGACATGGGTGCCGATTGCCGGCTGGATAGCTCAGTAGGGGGCTGACATACGGATCAATGGGATGGGTACGACCTCATGCCTGGCATATTTACCGTCTCACTGGATTTTGAGCTCTATTGGGGCGTTCGCGATAAGCGCAGCATCCAGGACTACGAAGAAAACCTGCGCGGCGAACGACAGGCGATACGCGAGATGCTCGCGTCGTTCGATGCCCATGGGGTGCATGCCACCTGGGCGACCCTGGGCTTCATCTTTTTCGAGGGCGTAGCCGAGCTGCGCTCGAAGCTGCCGCACGATACGCCGGCCTACAACAACGCCGAGCTGTCGCCGTATCCCTATATCGACGAGCATGCGTGGGGCAGCGACGACGAGTATCACTTCGCGCCTGAAGTGATCGACCTGATTCGCCGCTATCCCGGCCAGGAAATCGGCACGCACACGTTCTCGCACTATTACTGCCTGGAGCCCGGGCAGACCGCCGACGCCTTCAGGGCGGACCTGGTGGCGGCGATCGAAGCAGCCAGGGCGCGCGGCATCGAAGTGCACAGCCTGGTATTTCCACGCAACCAGGGAAATCCGGATTACCTATCGGTGTTGGAGGAGCTGGGCATTCGCTGCTATCGCGGCAACGAGTACGCGCCGTTCTACACGCCGAGGAACCAGGAGCAGCAGAATCCGCTGGTGCGAGGTTTGCGCCTGTTCGATGCGTACGTGAACGTCACCGGCTACAACACCTACAGCTTCGAGGAGTGCGCGAAGAGCCGCCCGTTCAACATTCCGTCGAGCCGTTTCCTGCGGCCGTATACACCGTCCGTCGCGTGGCTGGACGGCCTGCGCCTGCATCGCATCAAGAGCGCGATGCGCCATGCGGCGATGAACCATCGGTTGTTCCATCTGTGGTGGCATCCGCACAACTTCGGCGCGCATGTGGAGGAGAACCAGCGATTCCTCGGGCGCATCCTGGAGTACTACGGCGAGCTGCGGCAGCGTTACGGCATGCAGTCGTTGAACATGGGTGAAATTTCCACCCTGCTGGAGCAGACGCATGCCGCCTAGGCCCCGCATCGTGATGTTGGCGGGTCCTGGCCTTTCCACCGTGCTCATGTACAACGGCCTGCGGGATACCTGCGATATCGTCGCCGTGGTGCTGGAAGAGAAGCCGTCTTCCAGGAACATGATCAAGCACCGGGCGAAGACGCTGGGCTGGGGCACCACGCTGGGCCAGCTCGCCTTCATCGTGTACAGCCGATGGCTGGGCGTGCGATCAAGCCCCCGCGTGCGCCATCTGCTGGATCGCTACGAACTGGACGATGCACCACTGCCTTCGCATGCCGTCACCAAGGTCGTCAGCGCCAATCGGCGCGAGGTGATCCAGCTGCTGAAGAAGCTGGCACCGGATGCCGTGGTCGTGAACGGTACACGCATCCTGTCGGGCAAGCTGCTGGGATCGATCGATGCTCCCTTCATCAACACCCACATGGGAATCACGCCGGCCTATCGCGGCGTGCACGGAGGGTACTGGGCACTGGCCATGGACGATCGCCGCCATTGCGGGGTTACCGTGCACATGGTCGACGAGGGCGTGGACACCGGCGGCGTTCTCTATCAGTCCACCATCGACATCGAAGACAAGGACAACTTCGCGACTTACCCCATCCATCAGATCGCCAAGGCGATCCCGATGATGCAGACCGCGCTGAACGACGCCGCGCAACGCCGCCTTGCGCCGCACGCGAGTGAAGGCCCCTCGCAGCAGTGGTATCACCCCACGCTGTTCTTCTATCTGAAGCAGCGCCTGCGGAACGGGATCAAGTAGCGTCTGGTCCGCTTGGGTGATGAGGCCGCTGGCCCATCGGCGAGGAATCCTGCTTCCGGGCTTTGCTGCAGCCATTTCACCGGCAGGGGGCGGCTATACTCCAGGAGCTTGCCCGTGCGGCTGGCCCGCCTGGGCCCGTCGCTGCTTTGCCTGGGCAGTTTGATGTCTGGCTTCGAGAGCTCCGGTTTCTTCTGTCATGAAAAACGCACCAGAATGGACTTTCCTGCGTTCCCTGCCGCGCCCATCGAGGATAGGTCGCGTGCGACAGGTCCTGCTGGCTGGCCTGGTTGCGCTGGCCAGTGCGAGCTCGGCCATGGCCACCGAGGCCCCGCTCGCCGCCACCCAGCTGGTGGAGCGCCAGCAGGCCGGGCAGGCGCCGCTGCTGCTCGATGTGCGACGTGCCGACGAGTATCGCGACGGCCATATCGCGGGTGCGCTGAATATCCCCGTCGAGCAGTTGGGTAGCCGGGCCGGTGCGCTGGGCGTACCCCGTGACCGCGAGATCGTGGTGTACTGCGTCTCGGGGCGGCGTGCCGCACGTGCGCAGGAAACACTGCAGTCGCTGGGCTACAGCCACGTGCGACTGCTCGATGGCAGCCTCAACGCCTGGCGCCAGCAGCAGTTGCCGCTGGTGCAGGAAGGCGGCGCGGTCCCCGAACACACACACTGACAGGTCGGCATGGTCAACAAGGCAATTTCCCTGATCGGCGTTCCCACCGACATTGGCGCGGGTCATCGTGGCGCGTCCATGGGTCCGGAAGCGCTGCGCGTAGCCAACCTCGGCGCCAAGCTCGCCAAGCGCGGTCTCGATGTGGTTGATCGCGGCAACCTGCAGGGGCCGCTCAATCCGTGGCAGCCGCCGCACAACGGTTATCGACACTTGCCTGAAGTGCTGGCCTGGAATCAGGCCGTGCACGAAGCGATTTACGCGGAGCTAGTGGCGGGACGCGTTCCGGTCATGCTGGGTGGCGATCACTGCCTCGCCATCGGTTCCATCAGCGCGGTGGCGCGCCACTGCCGTGAGCAAGGCAAGAAGCTTCGCGTGCTGTGGCTGGATGCGCACGCTGATTTCAACACCGCTGAAGTCACGCCGTCGGGCAACATCCACGGCATGCCGGTGGCGTGCCTGTGCGGCAAGGGTCCGAAGGAACTGGTGGAGGTGGGTGGCCAGGTGCCCGCCACCACGCCGGATGTGTACCGGCAGGTCGGCATCCGTTCCGTGGACGAGGATGAAAAGCGCCTCGTGCGCGAGTCGAAGGTCAGCATCTTCGACATGCGCCACATTGATGAAGTGGGCATGAAGCGCACGATGGAAGAGGCGCTGGGCGACGTCGATGACAACACGCATCTGCACGTCAGCTTCGACGTGGATTTCCTCGATCCGGCCATCGCGCCGGGCGTAGGCACCACCGTTCGCGGCGGACCGAACTATCGCGAAGCGCAGCTGTGCATGGAGATGATTGCCGACACGGGCCGCATCGGTTCGCTCGACATCGTCGAACTCAACCCCGCTTTTGACAAGAAGAACCAGACCGCGCGCCTCGCGGTGGATCTGGTCGAATCGCTGTTCGGCAAGTCCACGCTGATCCGATGAACACTACTCACCACAACATCAAGAACGAACGCTCATGAAGACCCGCGTACTTACCGGCATCACCACCACCGGCACGCCGCACCTCGGCAACTACGTCGGCGCGATCCGCCCGGCAGTGACCGCCAGCCTGCGCGATGACGTGGATGCGTTCTACTTCATGGCCGACTACCACGCGCTGATCAAGAGCGACGATCCGGCGCGCATCGAGCGTTCGCGCCTGGAAATCGCCGCGACCTGGCTGGCCGCAGGTCTCGATCCGCAGCGGGTCACGTTCTACCGCCAGTCGGACATCCCGGAAATTCCGGAACTGACCTGGTTCCTCACCTGCGTCACCGCCAAGGGCCTGCTCAATCGTGCGCATGCCTATAAGGCGTCGGTGGACAAGAACACCGAGGCGGGCGAGGACGCCGACGCCGGCGTCACCGCCGGCCTCTACATGTATCCGGTGCTGATGGCTGCCGACATCCTCGCGTTCAACGCGAACAAGGTGCCGGTGGGCCGCGACCAGATCCAGCACATCGAGATGGCGCGCGATATCGCGCAGCGCTTCAACCACATCTACGGACGCGAGTTCTTCGTGCTGCCGGAAGTGGTGATCGAGGAGCAGGTGGCAACGCTGCCGGGCCTCGACGGTCGCAAGATGTCCAAGAGCTACGACAACACCATCCCGCTGTTCTCCGGTGGCCAGAAAAACCTGCGCGAATCGATCATGCGCATCGTCACCGACTCGCGCCTGCCGGGCGAAGCGAAGGACCCGGACAGCTCCTCGCTGTTCACCATCTTCCGCGCGTTCGCCAGCGAGGCCGAATCGGAAGCCTTCCGCCAGGCGCTGGTCGGCGGCATCGGCTGGGGTGAGGCCAAGCAGGTGCTGTTCGAACGCATCGAAGTGGACGTGGCGCCGATGCGCGAGAGCTATGACGCGCTGATGGCCCGCCCTGCGATGATCGAGGAGATCCTGCAGGAAGGCGCCAAGAAGGCGCGCGCCATCGCTGCGCCGAAGGTGGCCGAGCTGCGCGACGCCATCGGCCTGCGTTCGGGCGTTTCGGTGGCGCCGCAAGCTGCAGCAGCCAAGCCTGCGCCGAAGACCGGGAAGATGCCGCGCTTTGCGAGCTTCCGCGATGCCGATGGCAGCTTCCGCTTCCGCCTGTTCTCCGCCGATGGCGAAGAGCTGCTGCTGTCCCGTTCATTCGCCGATCCCAAGGCCGCAGGTGTGCTGCAGAAACGCATCAAGGAGCTGGGTGCCGCCAGCGCCGTGGTGCAGGTGCAGCCGCTTTCCCTGGTACTGGAGCTGGATGGCGAGCATGTGGCCGTGACGCCCGATTACGACGGCGAGGAGGCCCGCGACGAGGCCCTGACCCGTCTGCGGGGCGCCCTGGAACAATTGGCCGCGCAGGAATAAGCGCGGCAGGCACCGGCATCCAAGGAGTGAACTGACGCATGCGTTACCTGGCCATCCTGCTGCTCGCGCCCTGGTTGCTGATCCTCGGCTGGGCGTACTGGGCGTATCCCAAGAGCCTGCCGCGTACGTCCGCACGGCGCGGCTTCGACATGGCGGCGCTGCTGCTGGCCGCTTTTGCGGCCGTGGAATGCGCGGGTGCGGCGTTCGACACCGCCAGTGTCCCCGCCGTGGGTCAGTACGGCCCGGCCAGCGGTGCTATCTGGCAGCAGGTATTGCCGGCGCTCTATGGCTATGGCGCCTGCGTGGTGGTGCTGGTGCTGGCGATGATCGTGCGCCACCTTTTGTGGCGCACGCGCGCCCATTGATCGACGAGGTTTCTCCCATGCAAGACGCTGCGCTCCAGCAATACCTCCTGCAACTGTTCCAGCGCCACGGCGTCGAGCTCGAGCCCGACGAAGACTGGTTGATGACCGATGGCGACTTCCCGGCAGTGCGTGCCACGTGGACCGAAGGCGCCAGTGGCCAGCCCGGTCGCCTGGATGTCGATATCGTGCTCAGCGAAGAGCGCCACATCGAGGAGAGCTTTGCGGGCCATGGCAGTGGTGACGCCGGCTGTCGCGATGCCCTGGACACCTTCGAGCGAGGGGCGCTCCATGTGCTGCTCGCTGCCTGCTGGTATGTGACCGACGAGCGTCGTCTGCAGACCTATGGCTGGGAGCTTGGCCTGCGTACCTGGGATGTGTTCGTCGGCCCCTGGTTGTCGAATCGCGAAGATGCGGCCATCCCGCAGGACCTCCTGCCGGCGCTGCGTGAAGCCTTGCAGCGCGAGGTGCTCGGTGGCGAGCCGCACTGGATACGCCTGTTCCATCGCCGGGGCGATGACGGCCGGGTCAGCGCCGAGGTCCTGCTCGACAATGCGCCGTGGCCTGCGGGCGATCGCGCGCTTGCGTCGCTCACCTGGCCTGCGGACAACGGTTACAGCGTGCGAGGCTTCGTCATGCTGGACATCCGGGACTACTGAGTCCCCGCACAACCTATGTAGGAGCGCACCCAGTGCGCGATCGCCGTTCCGCGAGTTCCTCGTGACCTGATACGTGCGTGGTCGCGCACTGGGTGCGCTCCTACAGGATAGTCAGGGCAGCAATTTCCCTGGATTGAGTATTCCCTCGGGATCGAAGGCGGCCTTCACGTTCCGCATCAGCTGCAGCGTTGTCGGTTGCAGGGCGAGCGGCATGAACTCGCGCTTCACCAGTCCGATGCCGTGCTCGCCCGACAAGGTGCCGTCCAGCGCGATCACCAGCGCAAACACCTCGGCCAGGCAGGCATGCGCGCGTTCGCGCTCGGCCTCGTCACGTGGCAGCAGGTTCACGTGCAGGTTGCCATTGCCGGCGTGACCGAAGCTCACGATCAGTACGTCGTGCTTTTTCGCCAGGTGCTTGATGCCATCGACCAGTTCGGGCAGCCGGCTGACCGGTACCACCACATCCTCATTGATCTTGTTCGGCGAGATAGTTCGCTGAGCTGGCGACAAAGCCTTGCGCGCCGACCAAAGCGCTGTGGTTTCCTCGGCAGTCTCCGCCACGCGTAGTTCTTCCAGTCCTTCGCCGCGCGCGGCACGCGAGACCGCTGCGACCGCACTCGGCAGCGTGTCCGGTTCGCCGTCCACTTCGATCATCAGCATGGCGCCGGCCACCGGTACGCTATCCCCGCCATGGTCGCGTGCGAGCTTCAGCGCCACGTCGTCGATGAACTCCAGTGCGCAGGGCGTTACCGGCTGCGCCATGATGCGGGCAACGGCACGTGCCGCGGCGCTTACATCGGTGTACGTGGCGCGCATGGTGCGCAGGCCGGAAGGCTTCGGCGTAAGCTTGAGCGTGGCTTCGGTGATCAGTGCGAGCGTGCCCTCCGAGCCGATCAGCAGGCGCGTGAGGTCGTAACCCGTCGCTCCCTTGCTGGTATAGGTGCCGCAGCGGAAACCGTCGCCCGTGCCCGCTACCGCCCGCAGGCCCAATGTGTTCTCGCGCGGGCTGCCGTACTTCACCGTGCGCGGGCCGGCCGAGTTGCAGGCGAGGTTGCCGCCGATGCTGCACCACGGGGAAGAGGTCGGGTCGGGTGGCCAGAAGAAACCGTGTGGCTTGAGTGCCTGCTGCAGGTCGCCGTTGAGCACGCCCGGTTCGACCACGGCCAGGCGGTTATCCGGATCGATGCGCAGGATGCGGTTCATCCGCTCGAAACTCACCACCACGCCGCCGTCCACCGGCACGGTGGCGCCCGTGGTGTTGGTACCGCGCCCGCGTCCGATCACCGGCACACGATGTTCGCGGCAAAGCTGCAGCAGAGACTCGACCTGTTCGTGGGTGGTGGGGAACACCACGGCATCCGGTGAGGCATTACGGCGCGAATTGTCATACGCATACGCAAGACGCTCGGCCATGTCGACTGACATCGCGTTGCCGGGAAAATGCTGGCGCAGTGCGGAAAGGAGGGCATCGGGCAGGTTCATGCGCGCAGTATCCCACTGCGGGCGACCAAGCGGCGTCGCGCTGGATGGTTCGGGAGCGATCCGGTCGGGCGCGTGGCCGGCGCGGCATTCATCCTGCGGGTCTGGCCTGCGCCGTGGTCGATGAGGCCGGAATCACGTCCTCGATGCGGTCGTGCACGTACGGGTAGAAGGGATTGGAGCTGATACGCAGTACCGCATCGAGGTTGAGGATCAGCGCCCCGCGTTCGCCCCGTGGTGCCTGCGTGCCCAGGCGAACACCGTAGTTCTCCGACGTGTCGGGGTCGGTGCCGTAAAGCGGATCATTGGGCGGGAAGGGTAGGGCAATGTGCGACAGCGAGAAAATGTTGTCCGGATAGATGATGGACAGCGGCGTGGCGGTGACCTTGTCACTGTCGGCAGGCGTGCTGCGAGCGACGGTGTGGCTGTCGTTCTCCGCTTCATTGGCGATCACGGTCGTCTTGTAGTGCTGCGGTCCGGGCGGCAGCAGGTTCTTCAGGGCCTGCAGCGAACTGGCGCGCAGCAAGGAGTCGAAGCGATGGTTGCGATTCACGTCGAACAACACGATCTCGCTGCCGTTGTCCGGTAACTGTGCATAGAGCGTGCGCACCACGGCCCGTGCACTCACCGTGTCGTCGATGACCGACTGGAAGGTGAGGATGGGTGGCAGACGAGATAGCTGGTGCTCGCGGCCAAGGCGCAGCAGCTGGCTGCGCAACACATCCGTCAGCAGGTAGGTCTGCCGGGCTGCATTCACGGGGAACGAGTTGTACTTGAACGGGTTGTATTCCGGCAGCAGGTCCAGCCACGCGGCCTTCGCAAAGGCTGGCAGGAGTGCGGGCAGTCCTGCCAGGCCCGCAAACCGCGCAAACGTCGTGACACCGATCATCGGCGACAGCAGTACGAGTCGCGATGGCATCGCCAGCTCCGGGTGCTCGCAGGCATCGAGTGTGTACTTCACTGCGAGCGCGCCTCCATTGGAATATCCCACCATATGGATCGGCGCCTGCGGGCCGACGCGCCGACGCGCTTCGCGCATGGCCAGCCGCGTTGCCGCCAGCCAGTCGGGCCACTGCGCCTCGGTCAGCGCCGCCGGCACCGTGCCATGCCCGGGTACGCGCAAGCCGATCGCGACAAAGCCGCGCGCGCGATACAGCTCGGCAATATCGCGCAGGCTATAGGGAGAATCGGTCAGGCCGTGGATCAGCACCACCGCACCGACCGGAGGCCTGGTGGGTTCAAGCACGTACGACCGGTTCCAGTCCACCTTGAAGTGCTCCGGATACATCGGCGCGCCTTCGAAATAGCGATTGGTCCCCACGCGCTCCGACGCATCCAGCTTGTCGCTGACCTGCGTGCGCACCTCGTCGAATACGCGTTGTTCCGCAGCGATATAGCCCGCCCAATCCGTGGCATCGATCTCCGTTGCGGTCAGTTCGTGGGGGATATAGGTCTGCCATGGCGCCAGCGGATCGCCTCGCTGCGAATCCCAGGCACGGATACCCAGCAGGGAGCACAGGAAGATCAGGATGACGATGGACGTCCATTTGCCGATCTTGACCAGAGCGCGAAGCATGCTGATCCCCTGAGGTTGACCCGTCGCCCGACGACTATGCCCGGCAGTTTGCCCTACGAGATATGAGCAAATCGTTGAGGAGTTTTCCCGGTACCGAGGGCGGCGTCTTCCGCTCAGGCCGGCATATCAATGGCCGCGGCAGCAGGGTGCCTGCTGCTGGACGGGCGGGCAGGGCACCGTTCCATAGGAACAAAATACGCAGCAGTCCCCGGCTTTGGGACGTAACAGCGCGCCGCATCCCGCGCAGTCGTAAAAGAAGATGCAGGCGTTCGTTGGCATGACTTCGGTGGTCTGATGACCGCATTCAGGACACGTCAGCGTGGACTCCAGAATCGGAGTTTCCGTATGAGTGCTCATGGCGGCTTTCTCCGCGACATCATGCGTCTACGCGCAGGTGGCGTCGGGTGGTCGATTCCCTGCAACGAGGAAAGCCTGGCATGATCGAGATGCCCGAATTCCCGTCAGCGCCGCAATGGGTTCTTTTCGGCCCTGGGAACTTGTGGAGCCTGACCAGAGTGCGTCGGGTCACGGGCAAAGCGGTTCGTCGATTGGAAGCCTTTGGTCTGGTCCACTGCGGTGGAGATTTTCTTCCCCGCATAGACCGAATGGATAGTAGCGACCGACAGAGGCTTGGGTGTGTCGTTCATTCGGACACCTGTGTACGTGGCGGGCAGTTGGACCAACATACACCTTCTTCAAGGCGGCTGCATTTGGGGGCTTGGCCCGCACGCGTTAAGGCCGTGGTTCCGGGTCAGAACTTCATGCGTCGACCCAAAAGCATGCCGATCAAGCTGCCTGCCGCGCAGAAGGCAAACGCGAAATTGCCCAGCCCCCATGCGGGCGCGATCGGCAGCGTAAACACGGATGCAAGCGCCCATGGCGCGGGAAACATCAGTGCGCCGGCAGTCAGCATGCCCATGTATCCACTGGCCCTGAGCGCCTGAGTACTCACTGCGGTTGAGGGTTTCGATGCCATGTCTCCCTCCCGTGGGTTTCAGACATGGATGCTACGCTCAATCGACTTGTGCGCGTGGCTACGGTGATGATCAGTGCGATGCGCTTCGTCTCCTGGCGTCATCACGGAATCACCCCGCGCGTTCGTGGGTTTCCACGTTACGATCGGGTGAATTTTCGACGCAACAGCGGGTGCGGTTCAGCTGCAGTGCCCTGCGCGTTCACCCTGTTTCAGCAACAGCCAGCTTCGCGCGACTAAGCTAAAAAAAATGGGATGAGACCTGAGGTGCCGCCATGTCCGCGGATACGAAGACTCCGTTCGAACACGTGAACGACGTCCTTGCGCAGCTGAAAGAGATGCGCCATTACGCGAAGAACAATGTCGAAGCTCTGACGGCGCAATGGCTGTTGTTTGATGGTGAACTGAAGAAGCTCAAGCGGGCCGGTCCGATTGAAACCTTGATGACGCGCCAGAGTGAGCTGCACGACGCGTTGAACGATGAAATCGCTGCACTCGAGGAGTTGGCTGTGACACTGCAGCCAGCGGAGGAGGAGGAGGCGGCACCTCCGGCCCAGCCGGCGGCACGCGGCAAGTCGTAGGCGGCCGCGCTCAGCATCCGTCGGGCACCACGTGGGCCCCGTGATTCGCTGGCATCTACAGCTCGATTACTTCTGGTTCGCCAAGCCCTGGAGACGCAGCTGTCAAAACGCAGCGCTTGGTCCGTTGATGAAGAGGCCATGCATGCAGCTCATCGGAGATGACATGTCACGTCGCTTCGAACGCGCTGCGCCACCAGGTCATTGTGGCACTGTCAGTCGGCCCGTCGTAGCTCACAACGTCGAAGCGGCAAGGCCGGCTGGCATGTTGGGGGTGGTGGGACAGCCAGAGCTCGGCAGTCTGGATAAGTTTGGCCTGCTTGCTTGCCGTGACGCTCACGGCGGCACTGCCGTGGCTGCTTGTCAGGCGGTGGCGCACTTCGACGAAGACAAGGGTGTCCCGATCCAGCATCACCAGATCGAGCTCGCCATAGCGGGTGGTGTAGTTGCACTCCAGCAGTTTGAGGCCTGCGCGTTGCAGTTCCGCGCAGGCCCGTTGCTCGAAGACTGCGCCGGCGGCGCGCATCAGCCGTTGTTGGGGTGGTCGTTGGCCGGAGGCGGCGTGCTGTTGTCGGTCGGCGGCGCGAGTGCCGGCGCGCTGTCCATCTGAAGGCTGCCGTTGATCGGGCGGGCCAGTCCGTCCTGGAACTTGGCCCATACCAGCACACGGCGGATGCGGCCGAACTGATCCGCCGTGAGCTGGCCGCTGGCACCCGGGAGATAGCTGCCGGGGTGCGCGCGCAGCCAGTCGACGTAGGGTGCGAGGTTCCACGCATCCATGCCGAAGGCGAACAGGCGCGCCGAGGTACCGCGTGCGGCGGGCAACAGGCCCGCGATGTCGCCGTGGTTGGGCAGGCCGGGCTGCACGTCGAACAACCAGGGGGCGTCGCAGAACTCGACGCCTTCCAGGTCGCGGTTGGCGCCGGCATCGTCCACGCCGGCGTAGATGTGCGAGGTGCCGAACACGGGCAGGTTCACCCGGGCCAGCTTGAGCTGCGGCAGCAGCAGGCGCGCCTGTTGCGGGCGCATGCTGATGAAGATGCCGGCGTTGTTCGTGGCGGTCGCGGCGGCTGCGTCGCCGCTGTCGGTGGGCATGCCCAGGCCGCTGATGGTCGAGGCGTAGTTGACGCCGGTGGCACCGAGATTACCCATGCCGGCGACCTTGCCGCCGCGCGCTTCCATCTCTGCCTTGAACGACTTGGCCGCGCGCTGCGCAAAGTCGTCGTTGCCGGCGATGACGTAGGCGTTGGTGATGCCGCCTTCGGCCATATGATCCGCAGCTTGCGATCCTTCCGTTTCCGGCAGCAGGCCGAACTCGCTCACGCCGTTGGCGGGCAGGCTCTTGTCGTCAGGATGGTTGAGCGCGAGCAGCGGTACCGGAAGCTGCGGCAGGCCGAACAGGGCGGACACTTCACCGCGCGTCAGCGGGCCGATCACCAGTTGCGCACCGTCGTTGACGGCCTGCTGATAGGCCTTGATCGCACCGTCGGCAGTGCCGGCGCTGTCGTAGATGCGCACGGGCGGGCGCGGCACGTGGTTGCGTCCGGCGTCGGCATAGGCAGCGAGGAAGCCTTCACGCACGGTGGTGCCCGCTGAGGCGGTGCTGCCGCTGATCGGCAGCAGCAGTGCCACATGCGCAGGCATCTTGAAGCCTTCGCGTACGTTGGCGCCTTCTCCCGGAATCATGGTGCCCACTTCCTGCTCCAGTGACGGAGCGGGGCGCGCCACGGCAACGCCGAGCTGGGTCAGCGCCTCGTTGACCCACGGCAGCATGCGGTCGCCTTGCTGCATGGCGGCGGCACGCTGCTTGAGCGGTTCGACTCCGAGCTGGGCAAGCACGGTGACGATCTGCTTGCGATTCTGTGCCTGGTCGATGCCACTCAATTGGCCGTCCATCTCGACGCGCGTGCGCGCGGCGCCCCACAGGTCACCGGTCTGCTGCATGGCCTGCGAGCGCAACTCCAGCAGGCGAACCTGCAGAGGGGTAGGCACGCTGAGGTTCGGTTGCGTGGTGAGCTGCAGTGCGCGCGGGGCGTTGTGCTGCTTGAGCGCGAGCTCCGCCTGCAGGAGATCCAGTCGCACCGGCTCGTCGTCGGTGAGGCGTTGTCGGCGAATGCTGTCGAGGAAGGGTGCCGCACGATCGAGCTGGCCTTCCTGGCGGTAAGCCTCGGCGGCGAGCAACTGATACTCGTCGCGATTGCCGCTGGTCTGGGCCAGCGTGAGGTACGCCTGTGCCGCCTCGTCGAACTTGCCTTGCTGCGCCAGTACCTGGGCCTGCTGGGCCGCGGCAATCTCTGCGGGAGATCGCTGGGCTGCGGGGGGTACGCAAGCAGTGAGTGCGAGTGAAATCAGCAGGGCGATGCCTGCAGCGCGGTACAAGCGCATGGCCAAATCCCTTCGAGCTTTTTACGCAGATGGGCGATGATAGCCCATTGGATCGCCGCCTCGCGGCGCACGATATGAGTACGGAGTCTACGATGTCACAGATTCAGCCCGGCCAGCTATGGGTTGTCGCCACGCCGATCGGCCATCGCGACGACTTTTCCGTGCGTGCCATCGAAACCTTGCGCTCGGTGGCGGTGATCGCCGCGGAGGACACGCGGCACAGTCGCCCGCTGCTCATGCATTACAACATCGGCACGCCACTGGTGGCCTTGCACGAGCACAACGAGCGCGATGTGGTGGATGCGATCGTGCGGCGGCTGCAGGGCGGTGAATCGGTGGCGCTGATATCCGATGCGGGCACGCCGCTGATCAGCGATCCGGGCTTCCGGCTGGTCCGCGCGGCGCGTGCGGCAGGGATCCGTTGTGTACCGGTGCCGGGCGCGTGCGCCGCCATTGCGGCGTTGTCGGTGGCAGGGTTGCCCAGCGATCGTTTCGTATTCGAAGGCTTCCTGCCGCCCAAGGCGGCCGCGCGGCGTTCGCGCTTGCAGGAACTTGCGGGCGATGCGCGTACGCTCATCTTCTATGAATCCTCGCATCGCGTGGCCGAAAGCCTCGCGGACATGCGCGATGTATTTGGCGAAGCGCGCGAAGGCGTGCTGGCGCGCGAGCTGACCAAGCTGTTCGAGACGGTGATCGGCGAGCCGCTGGGCGAGCTGGCGGCTCGCGTGGCGAATGATCCGGACCAGCAGCGCGGTGAGTGCGTGCTCCTGGTCGCGGGACGCGGTGAAGAAACCGATGCGCGCGAGGCGGAAGGGCGGCGGGTATTCGCCATCCTGCGTGAGGAACTGCCACCGGCGAAGGCCGCGAAGCTGGCGGCGGCGATCAGCGGGGCGCCGCGGAAGTTGTTGTACGAGGGTTGAGGGTCGGGCGACCCGCTATTTGTAGGAGCGCACCCAGTGCGCGACTACGGTCGGGCAAGCGCCTGACAGCTGGTGCGAAAACCCAAAACTGATGCCTTGCTGTGGCTCTCCGGTCGCGCACAGGGTGCGCTCCCACAAATAAAGCTGCGGATTTCCGTTAAACGGAGTTGTTCGCACTTCCAACTCTCAAGCGCTTTGATCCTCACATTCCACTAGAATGCGCCCCGGAGTCGGCCGGACAGTCGCGTCGCGCGCAAGCGCATCGAGGAAAGTCCGGGCTCCATAGGGCAAGGTGCCAGGTAACACCTGGGCAGCGTGAGCTGACGGCCAGTGCAACAGAGAGCAGACCGCCGAACGGCATCTCCGGATGTGCGTGGTAAGGGTGAAAGGGTGCGGTAAGAGCGCACCGCGTGCGGGGCTAACGCCGCATGGCACGGTAAACCCCACCTGGAGCAAGACCGAATAGGGGAACGATAACGCGGCCCGCGTTGTTCCCGGGTAGGTTGCTGGAGCCTGGCGGTGACGCCAGGCCGAGAGGAATGACTGTCGCGCCGCAAGGCGTACAGAACCCGGCTTACAGGCCGACTCCACCCTCCTTCTTGCCGGCCGTTGCCGCCGTGTCGAGTCCCGACACGGTGGCAACGGCCGCGTATGGAAGGTCTGAACGGACGGTTCATGCGGGATGGCATTTCGGCGGCCGGAGAGCAGTCCGGGGATGGTGGCCAGGAAACAAAAAATCCTAGTCATTCAAGCACCTTCGGATGGTTCCTCATAAAAGGCTGGAATTACTGCCAGATCACCGCCTTTCTCATTGATTCACAAGCAAAATTCCCTTGACAGTCTCAGGGGGCGAGACTATCGTGGGTTCCTGTGTGAAATCGTGGGAATTAGTGGAGCCTAACGGTCGTGTTCCAGGGCGAAACCGCCATCACTGTTGACGATAAGGGCCGGCTGGCCATTCCGACCGCGTACCGCGAGTTGGTGGCCGACGCCTGCGCCAATCGTCTGGTGATCACCTACAACCCCTTCGAGACGGGCTGCCTGTGGCTGTTCCCGTATGCCGAGTGGGAAAAGGTGCGCGACCAGGTGAACGCATTGCCCAAGGTCAAGGCCGCCCATCGCGACATGCAGATGAAGCTGGTCGGTGCCGCGGCGGTGGTTGAGCCGGATGGCGCCGCCCGCCTGCTGTTGCCTGCCAGCCAGCGAGCCACCACGGGCATCGAGAAGAAGGCGGTGCTGCTGGGCATGGGCAACAAGTTCGAGCTTTGGAGCGAACAGGCCCACCTGGCCAAGATCCGCCAGACCATCGGCGAAGACGAGATCACTGACGAGATGGCGGAGCTGCAGCTGTAACCGGCAACGGTGGCAGCGCGGCGGAATTAACGGGACGGGAGCGGGAGTGCGGCATGGCCGAGCAGTTGCGGCACATCCCGGTGATGCTGGGTGAAGCAGTGGAGGGACTCGCCGTGCAAACTGGCGGGCGCTATCTCGATGGCACCTTCGGACGCGGCGGTCACGCCCGCGCCGTGCTGTCGCGTCTGGGTCCCGACGGCCGCCTGCTGCTGATGGACCGCGACCCGCAGGCCATCGCCACCGCCCAGGCCGAGTTCGCCGGCGATCCGCGCGTCTCCATCCGCCACGCCAACTTCTCGACCATGGCCGAGTGGGATGAAACCGCTGGCGGCCTCGACGGCATCCTGCTCGATCTCGGCGTGTCCTCGCCCCAGCTCGACGAAGCCGCCCGCGGCTTCAGCTTCATGGCCGATGCGCCGCTCGACATGCGCATGGACACCACCCAGGGCGAGAGTGCTGCGGATTTCCTCGCGCACGCCTCGGAGAAAGAGATCGCCGACGTGCTGTGGATTTACGGCGAGGAACGCTTCAGCCGCAAGATCGCCCGCGCCATCGTCGAAGACCGCACCGAAAACCCGATCACCCGCACCGGTCAGCTGGCCGGGCTGATCGAGCGCGTGGTGGGCCGCCGCGAGCCGGGCAAGCATCCGGCCACGCGCAGCTTCCAGGCGCTGCGCATCCGCGTGAACGGTGAACTCGACGCGCTGGCGCAGGGTCTCGAGTCGGCGCTGGAGCTGCTCAAAGTGGGCGGCCGTCTTTCCATCATCAGCTTCCACTCGCTGGAAGATCGCGCCGTGAAGCTGTTCATCCGCGACCACTCCGGTCGCGTGCAGGGCAGCCGTCGTGGTCCGCCGGTGGCTGCAGCGCCGGCACGCCTGGCAGCCGTGGGCAAGGCCCAGTTTCCTTCGGACGAAGAGCTCTCCGTCAATCCGCGCTCCCGCTCGGCCGTGCTGCGCGTGGCGGAGAAACTCGGATGAAGGCCATCGGCGCCCTCTTCATGCTGATCCTGATCGCGGCGGTGCTGTCCAGCGCCATTGCCGTGGTGTGGACGCGCCATGAGAGTCGCGTGCTGTTCGTCGAGCTCACCCGTCTGCAGAACGCGCGCGACGACATCAACATCGAATACGGCAAGCTGGAACTGGAGCAGGCCACCTGGGCCGAGCCGCGCCGCGTGGACGAAGAGGCGCGGAAGCTGGGCATGCTCAATCCCAAGCCGCAAGACATCCAGCTGGTGCGTCGATGAAGCCGCGCCCGCGCACGACACCTTCGCCCACCCGCCGCCGCACCGCGGCCCCCAGCGCCCGCCGCCGCATGTTGCTGGTGGTGGGCGTGCTGTCGCTGGCCTCGCTGGGCCTGGTGGCGCGTGCGTTCGACCTGCAGGTGGTGCGCAAGGAGTTCTACCAGAACCAGGGTGACGCCCGTTTCCTGCGCGAAGTGCCCATCGCGGTGTCGCGCGGCACCATTTTCGATCGCAACGGCGAGCCGCTGGCGGTGTCCACGCCGGTCGTTTCGATCTGGGCCAATCCGTCCGAGGTGCTGAACAGCGAAGACAAGCTGCCGGCGCTGGCCAAGGCCATCGGCATGGATACGGACGCGCTCAAGCAGTACCTGATGCAGCGTTCGGAGCGCGAGTTCGTCTACCTGAAGCGCCAGATGTCGCCGGATGCGGCACAGGTGGTGCTCGACCTCGCCGTGCCGGGCGTCAACGGCCAGCGCGAATTCCGCCGCTTCTATCCGTCGGGCCCGGTGACCTCGCACGTGCTGGGCTTCACCAACATCGACGACCACGGCCAGGAAGGCCTGGAACTGGCCTTCGACGACTGGCTAGCAGGCAAGCCGGGTGCCAAGCGCGTGATCCGCGATCGCATGGGCCACGTGGTGGAAGACGTGGAACTGGTGCGCGCGCCGCAGCCGGGTCGCGACATCACGCTAAGCATCGACCGCCGCATCCAGTTCCTCGCCTACAACGAGCTGAAGAACACCATCGAGCAGTCCGATGCGGACTCCGGTTCGATGGTGATCCTCGACGTGCATACCGGCGAAGTGCTGGCCATGGTCAACTGGCCGACCTACAACCCGAACGCCTTGCGCGGCAGCAATCCGTCGAGCCGCCGCAACCGCGCGATGACCGACGTGGTGGAGCCGGGCTCCACCATCAAGCCGTTCGTGATGGCGGCGGCGCTGTCCAGCGGCAAGTACACGCCGACCGGTCCGCTGGTCGACACCGGCAACGGCCACTTCTATTACATCTCGCACGATATCCGCGACACACACGCCTACGGCATGCTGTCGCCGACCGGCATCATCGCCAAGTCCAGCAATATCGGCGCCGCCAAGGTCGCGATGACGCTGGATACCGGCCTGATGTACGACACCTACCGTGCCTTCGGCTTCGGCAACAGCACCAACAGCGGCTTTCCGGGCGAAGCCTCCGGTTACCTCAAGCCAGGCAAGAGCTGGGGCATGCTGGAGAAGGCCATCCTGGCTTACGGTTACGGCCTCAACGTGACGCCGCTGCAGCTGGCGAACGGCTACGCCACCATCGCCGACAGCGGCGTGATGCACCTGCCCACCTTCGTGAAGGGCTCGGACAACGACGCCAAGCAGATCGTCGATCCCAAGATCGCCAACGAGCTGGTGCAGATGATGGTGGCGGTGACGCAGCCGGGTGGCACCGGTGCACCCTACGCGTGGATCGCCAACTACGGCGTGGCCGGCAAGTCGGGTACGGCGCACAAGGCCACCGCCGGCGGCTACTCCAAGAACAACTACAGCTCGGCCTTCGCCGGCATCGTGCCCGCGTCCAATCCGCGCCTCGCGGCTGTCGTGATCATCGATAACCCCAGGAAGGGCAGCTACTACGGCGCGCTGGTCTCCGGTCCCGTGTTCTCCAAGGTCGTGGACGGCGCACTGCGCCTGCTGGACGTGCCGCCAGACAATATCGGGCGCTGGTACGTCGGCGGCCCGCTGCAGGGACAGAACGGTTTGACCAGCAACAAACAGCCCGACGTGGAACCGGTGCCCGACGCACCGATCGAGGAGGCGACACCATGAGCGCCCGCCTCGACCGGCTTCTCCACGGCATCGCCGACACCCCGGGTGTTGGCGATATCGTCGTTTCAGGGCTCACGCTGGATTCGCGCGAGGTGAAGCCCGGCGATGCATTCTTTGCACTTCGCGGCACGCGCGAGCACGGCATCAGTTTTGCGAAGGGTGCGGTGGCACGCGGCGCACGCGTCGTGCTGGCCGAAGCGCCTGCGGCCGACGCTGCGGGCATCGATGTGCCGGTGCTGTGGGTCGATGGCCTGCATGGCAAGGTCGGTGAGATCGCCGCGCGTTTCTTCGGGCGTCCGTCCGAGTCGCTGCACGTGATCGGCGTGACCGGCACCAACGGCAAGACCTCCACCGTGCAGCTGCTCGCGCAGGCGCTGGAGCTGCTCGGCCATCGCGCCGCCACCATCGGCACGCTGGGCGCCGGGCTGCATGGCCAGATCAACGAAGGCGAGCGCACCACGCCGGATGCCATCAACGTGCAGGGCCTGCTGGCCTCCTTCCGCGAGCAGGGTGCATCGCACGTAGCCATGGAAGTGTCCTCGCATGCGCTGGAACAAGGTCGCGTGGGCGCGGTCGCATTCGAGGTGGCTGCGTTCACCAATCTCACCCGCGACCATCTCGACTACCACGGCAGCATGGAGGCCTACGGCGAAGCCAAGGCCAAGCTGTTCGCGTGGCCGACGTTGAAGGGCGCCGCGATCAATGTCGATGACGCGTTCGGCCGCACGCTGGCCGGCCGCCTGCCGCAGGGTGTGCATGCGCTGCGCCTGAGCGCCGAGGGCGATGCGGCTGCCGAGGTGCGCGCGACCGACGTGGTGACCTCCGCCGAAGGCCTCGCGTTCACCCTGCATACGCCGTGGGGCGAGCGCGCCGTGCGCAGCCGCCTGCTGGGCCGCTTCAATGTCGCCAACCTGCTGGCCGTGGTGGCCTGCCTCGGTGCCATGGGCGAATCGTTCGAGCGCATGGCTGACGCCATCGCCGTGCTGGAGCCGATCAACGGCCGCATGAACCGCCTCGGTGGCGTCGACGGCGTGCCGTTGGCGGTGGTCGACTACTCGCATACGCCGGATGCGCTGGAGCAGGCGCTCAAGGCGCTGCGCGCGCATTGCGAAGGCCGCCTGATCTGCGTGTTCGGCTGCGGCGGCGACCGCGATGCCGGCAAGCGTCCGCAGATGGGCGAGATCGCCGAGCGCCTGGCTGATGCCATCATCATTACCGACGACAATCCGCGCACCGAGGACGGCGACGTCATCGTGGCGAACATCGTCGCCGGCCTTCGTCGTCCCGAAGCCGCCACGGTCGAGCGCGATCGCGCCGCCGCCATCCAGCATGCGCTCGCGTCGGCCAAGGCCGGCGACGTGGTGCTGATCGCTGGCAAGGGACACGAGACGTATCAGGAAGGCGCGACGGGGAAGCGCCCGTTCGACGACCTGGCGGTCGCCCGCCACGCGCTGGAGACACGAGCATGATGCGCTTGAGCGCCATTGCCCTGTGGACCCGTGGACGCCTGATCGGCGAGGACGTCGACGTCACCGGCGTCGCCATCGATACGCGCAAGCTGCATTCCGGCGACCTGTTCGTGGCGATCAAGGGCGAGCGCGTCGACGGGCACGATTTCCTGGCCGACGCGAAGGCCAAGGGCGCGATCGCCGCGATGGTCACGCGCAAGGTCGACTTCGACCTGCCGCAGGTGCTGGTCGACGATACGGAGCTCGCCCTGGGCGACCTCGCCAGCGCCGTGCGTGCGCAGAGCAACGTGCGCGTGATCGGCATCACCGGCTCCAACGGCAAGACCACGGTGAAGACGCTGACGGCGTCGATCCTGTCGCGCCATGGCCGCACGCACGTCAACGCCGGCAACTACAACAACGAGCTGGGTCTGCCGCTGACCCTGCTGGCGATGCCGCAGGATACCGAGTACGCCGTGCTCGAAATGGGCGCGGGCAAGCCGGGCGACATCGCCTACCTCGCTGCCATCGCGCGGCCCGATATCGGCCTCGTCAACACCATCGCGCCCGCGCATCTTGAGCGCATGGGCAGCGTGGAAGTCGTGGCCGAGACCAAGGGCGCGCTGTATCAGGCATTGCCGGTCGACGGTGTGGCGATCATCAATGCGGACGAGGCGTTCGCGAGCTTCTTTACGGGGCTGGCCGGGACGCGCCGCCAGCTGCGCTTCGGGCTGGACCACAAGGCCGATGTGGGTGCCGACATCCTCGATCAGCGCGTGGACGGGTCGCACTTCCTGCTCAGTACGCCGGTGGGCGATGCCGAAGTGCAGCTGCCGCTGGCGGGCCACCACAACATCGCCAACGCGCTCGCCGCGGCGTCGATCGCGCTGGCGCTGGACGTGCCGCTCGACACCATCGTGGAAGGCCTCGAGAACGTACCCGGTGTCGCCGGTCGCCTGCAGTTCGAGCGCATGCCCGGCGGCTGGACGCTGATCGACGACAGCTACAACGCCAACCCCGGTTCCGTCGGTGCCGCCATCGACACGCTGGCCCTGGCCGAAGGCGAACGCTGGCTGGTGCTGGGCGACATGGCCGAGCTCGGCGAGAACGCCGTGGCCCTGCATGCCGGCATCGGCGAGCGCGCGCACAAGCGCGGCATCGATCGCCTGTTCGCGGTCGGCCCCCTGAGCGCCGCAGCGGTGAAGGCGTTCGGCGAACGTGGCGAGCACTTTGCCGACAAGGCGGCGCTGGCCGCCGCATTGAAACAACATCTGCACAGCGGCGTCGCCTGTCTGGTCAAGGGCTCGCGCTCGTCCGGGATGGATCAGGTGGTCGCTGCGCTCCGCGACAACAAGAAAACAGGGGAGGGCGCATCCGATGCTGCTTGAACTCGCAGACTGGATGGCACGGCACTTCACTGCCCTCCACCTGTTCCAGTACATCACGTTCCGCACCATCATGGCCGCGCTTACCGCGCTGGCGATGTCGCTGCTGTTCGGACCCAACGTCATCCGCAAGCTGGCCGAGCTGAAGGCGGGCCAGGTCGTGCGCAAGGACGGCCCGCAGACGCACCTGTCCAAGGCCGGCACGCCGACCATGGGCGGCGTGATGATCCTGCTGGCAGTCAGCCTCTCCACCATCCTGTGGACTGACCTGCACAACCGTTATGTGTGGCTGGTGCTGGCGGTGCTGCTCAGTTTCGGCGTGATCGGCTTCTACGACGATTACAAGAAGCTGGTGCTGAAGGACAGCCGCGGTCTCGCCTCGCGCTGGAAGTATTTCTGGCAGTCGGTGTTCGGCCTGGCTGCCGCGTTGTTCCTCTACTACACCGCGCCGCATGGCGTCGCCAACGCGCCGGTAGCCGAGACCGCCCTGTACGTGCCGCTGTTCAAGCAGGTGGCCGTACCGCTCGGCGTGCTGTTCGTGGTCATCGCCTATTTCATGATCGTGGGCTTCTCCAACGCGGTGAACCTCACCGACGGCCTGGATGGCCTCGCCATCATGCCGACCGTGCTGGTCTCCGGCGCACTGGGCGTGTTCGCGTATCTCGCGGGCAACCGCCTGTTCTCCGAATACCTCGGCATCCCGTCGATTCCCGGCGCCGGTGAACTTGCGATTTTCTGTGGTGCGCTGTCCGGCGCAGGCCTGGGCTTCCTGTGGTTCAACACCTATCCGGCCCAGGTGTTCATGGGCGACGTGGGCGCGCTGGCGATCGGTGCGGCGCTCGCCGCGATCGCCGTGATCGTGCGCCAGGAAATCGTGTTGCTGGTGATGGGTGGCGTGTTCGTGATGGAAACCGCCTCGGTGATGATCCAGGTGGCGAGCTTCAAGATGACCGGCAAGCGTGTGTTCCGCATGGCGCCGATCCATCACCACTTTGAACTCAAGGGCTGGCCGGAGCCGCGCGTCATCGTGCGTTTCTGGATCATCAGCGTCGTGCTGGTGCTGATCGGCCTCGCCACGTTGAAGGTGCGCTGATCATGTTCTTCGACACCACCCAGGCCAAGCGACGACAGGGACCCCGCGGCAGCTTCGACATGCCGCTGGTGATCGCGCTCGTCGGTCTGGCCTGCATCGGGGTGGTGATGGTGGCGTCGAGCTCGATCGCCGTGGCCGAAAGCCAGCACATCGGCGCGTTCTACTTCCTCAAGCGCCACCTGCTGTTCCTCAGCATTGGCATGGTGCTGGCGGGCATCGCCATGCGCACCGAGCTGAAGCTGATGGAGAAGAACGCCTACCTGCTGCTGGCGGGCGCGGTCGTGTTGCTGTTGCTGGTGTTCGTGCCGGGCATCGGCATGCGCATCAATGGTGCGCGCCGCTGGCTCAACTTCCTGATCACCAGCTTCCAGCCGGTCGAGGCGGTGAAGCTGATCCTCGTGGTCTACACCGCAAGTTACCTGGTGCGCCATCGCGAGAGCGTGGAAACCAGCTTCTGGGGCCTGTTCAAGCCCATCATGGTGGCGGGCCTGTTCGTGTTGCTGCTGCTGGCGCAGCCGGACTTCGGTTCAGCCACGCTGATGATCGCGGTGACCATCGGCATGATCTGGATGGGCGGTGCCAAGCCCATGTACCTCGGCGGCATGGGCCTGCCGGTGGTGGCGCTGCTGTGGTTCGTGGCGAAGTTTGAGCCGTACCGCATGCGTCGCCTCACGTCGTTCATCGACCCGTGGGCCGATCCGTTCAACGACGGTTTCCAGCTGACCCAGTCGCTGATGGCGATCGGTCGTGGCGAGTGGACCGGCGTGGGCCTGGGCTCGAGCGTGCTCAAGCTGTCCTACCTGCCCGAAGCACATACCGACTTCATCTTCGCGGTGATCTCCGAGGAGCTGGGCCTGGCCGGCATCCTGCTGGTGATGGGCCTGTTCGCGCTCGCCGTGGGCCGCGGCTTGTACATGGGCCTCAAGGGCATGGAGATCGGCCAGCGCTTTGCCGGTTACGTGGCCTGCGGCGTGTCGCTGATGCTGGGCCTGCAGACCATGGTGTCGATCGGCGTGAACCTCGGCGCGCTGCCGACCAAGGGCCTGACCCTGCCGCTGATCAGCTACGGCGGTTCGTCCATCGTGCTCACCTGTGCGATGGCCGGCGTCCTGTTGCGCACCACCTATGAAATCAACCGCGCCCTCGATGCACGCCAGATGGCGGCGCGCATGCCGGCGAACGCCGTGCCGGACGCGAACACGGCCGTGGCTGCGACGCCTGCGCGCGAGGCGGTGACCGCATGACGGCGCCCGTGCTCATCATGGCCGGCGGCACCGGTGGCCACATCTTCCCGGGACTCGCCGTGGCCGAAGCGCTGCGCGCGCAGGGCGTGCCGGTGGTATGGCTGGGTGCCGAAGGTGGCATGGAGACCAAGGTCGTGCCGGCGCATGGCATCGAGCTGGTGACCGTGCCGGTGGGTGGGTTGCGCGGCAAAGGTTTGAAGACGCGTCTGCTGGCGCCCTTCATGCTCGCGCGTGCACTGCTCGCTTCGCTCGGTGCGCTTCGCCGCATCAAGCCGCGCAGCGTGTTGTCGATGGGCGGCTACGTGGCCGGCCCCGGCGGCGTCGCTGCGCGCATCACGCGCCGGCCGCTGCTGGTGCACGAGCAGAACCGCGTCGCCGGCTTCACCAATCGCAAGCTCGCCGAGCATGCGCAGCGTGTATTGGCTGGCTTCAGCGATGCGTTGCCGGGCGCCGAGTGGGTGGGTAATCCGGTGCGTGGCGCCATTGCCGCGCTGCCGACGCCGAGCGAGCGCATGGCCGCACGCACCGGTCGTGCGCGCCTGCTCGTGCTGGGTGGCAGCCTGGGTGCCCGTGCGTTGAACATCGCTTTGCCGCAGGCGCTGGCGCTGCTGTCGCCGTCGCAGCGCCCGGAAGTGCTGCACCAGTGCGGCAACCGCGGCATCGACGAAGCGCGTGCCGCCTACGCCAAGGCCGGTGTCGAAGCGCAGATCGTGCCGTTCATCGAAGACATGGCCGGCACCTACGCCTGGGCTGACCTCGCGGTATGCCGCGCGGGTGCGCTCACGCTGGCCGAGCTCACGGCTGCCGGACTCGGCGCCGTGCTCGTGCCGTTCCCCTATGCGGTGGATGACCACCAGACCCGCAATGCCGAGGCGCTGGTCGCCGTGCATGCGGCCGAATTGATTCAGGAGAAGGATCTGGACGTACAGCAGTTGGCGCAGCGCCTCGAGGCGCTGCTGGATGATCGCGAGCGACTGGTCGCGATGGGCGAGGCTGCGCGCACGCTGGCCAAGCCCGACGCCGCGGCAGTGATCGCACGCGCCTGCATGGAGGTGGCCGCATGACGCCGCGTCGTTTGCTCGCGCACGAAGACTTGATGACCACGTTCCGCCGAGTGCATTTCATCGGCATCGGCGGCGTGGGCATGAGCGGCATCGCCGAAGTGCTGCACAACCTGGGCTATGCCGTCTCCGGTTCCGATCGCGCCAACTCACCGACCGCACAGCGCCTCTCCGCGCTGGGCATCGAAGTGCATGTCGGCCACGCCGCCGAGAACATCGGCGACGCCGACGTGGTGGTGACTTCCAGTGCCATCAACGCTGAAAATCCCGAATTGCAGGCCGCCCGCGCTGCACGCATCCCCGTGGTGCCGCGCGCCGAGATGCTGGGCGAGCTGATGCGCTTCCGCCGCGGCGTCGCCATCGCCGGCACGCACGGCAAGACCACCACCACGAGCCTCGCGGCGAGCGTGCTGGCCGAGGCCAACTACGACCCGACCTTCGTGATCGGCGGACAGCTCAATGCGGCCGGCGCGAATGCGCGCCTGGGCACGGGCCAGTACATCGTGGCCGAGGCCGACGAATCGGATGGTTCGTTCCTGATGCTGTCGCCGGTGGTCGCGGTGGTTACCAACATCGACGCCGATCACCTGGAGAACTACCACGGTGACTTCGCGCTGGTGAAGAAGGCCTTCGCCGACTTCCTGCATCGCCTGCCGTTCTACGGCCTCGCCGTGCTGTGCGTGGACGATCCGGAAGTCGCCGAGCTGGCCAAGTCCACCACGCGTCGCGTGATGACTTACGGCATCGAGACCCAGGATGCCGACGTGCGCGCGAGCAACCTCTCGCAGCACGGCTTCGAGATGCATTTCGACCTGTGGCTGCCGGGTCGCAACGAGGCGTTGCACGTCAAGCTGAACCTGCCGGGTCGACACAACGTGCTCAACGCGCTCGCTGCCGCCACGGTTGGCTGGCAGCTGGGCGTGGAAGCCGAGTCGATCGCGCGAGCGTTGGAGAACTTCCAGGGCGTGGGTCGCCGATTCCATCGTCGTGGCGAGATCGCCCTGGACAAG
This sequence comes from Dyella amyloliquefaciens, assembly GCF_004296575.1. GTDB lineage: Bacteria > Pseudomonadota > Gammaproteobacteria > Xanthomonadales > Rhodanobacteraceae > Dyella > Dyella amyloliquefaciens. The sequence goes on from NZ_SAYT01000001.1 coordinate 770,384, forward strand.
GGCACGGCCCTGCTGGTCGACGACTACGGCCACCATCCGCGCGAACTCGCGGCGGTGTTCGCCGCAGCACGCGGCGGTTGGCCGGATCGTCGCCTGGTGGTCGGCTTCCAGCCGCATCGCTACAGCCGTACGCGCGACCTGCTGGACGATTTCGCCAATGTGCTGGCCGAAGCCGACGTGCTGGTGCTGACGGACGTCTATCCGGCCGGTGAGGCACCGATCGCCGGTGCCGATGGTCGCGCGCTGGCACGCGCGGTGCGTGCGCGCGGCAAGGTCGATCCGGTGCTGATCGACCATCCGCGTGAATTCAAGGAAACGCTGCCCGCGCTGTTGCGCGACGGTGACCTGTTGCTGCTGCTCGGAGCCGGCGATATCGGCGCGGCGGCGGTGGAAATGGCGAACGCCGGTCAACTGAAGACGAGCAAAGCATGAGCAAGACGATCACCGATCCCGCACAGTTTGGCCGCGTCGCCGTGGTGATGGGTGGCAGCTCGGCCGAGCGCGAGGTGTCGCTCGACTCCGGCCGCAACGTGCTGGCCGCGCTGCAGGCGCGCGGCGTGGATGCGCACGCCATCGACGGCATCCCGGCGCTGCTGGACGCCGTGCGCGCCGGCCACTTCGCCCGCGTGTTCAACATCCTGCACGGCGGTGGCGGCGAGAACGGCGAGCTCCAGGGTGCGCTGCAGTCGCTGCGCATTCCGTTCACCGGTTCCGGCGTGCTGGGTTCGGCGCTGTCGCTCGACAAGATCCGCGCCAAGCTGGTGTGGCAGGCGATGGGCCTTCCCACGCCGAAGTTCAAGGCGCTGCCGCGCGGTGCCGACGTGCATGCCGCTGCACGCGAGATCGGTTTCCCGCTGATCGTGAAGCCGGCCTGGGAAGGCTCCAGCGTGGGTGTCAGCCGCGTGTTCAAGGAAGAGGATCTCGATGACGCCGTGGCGCTGGCGCAGCGCTATCCCGGCGACATGCTGATGGAGACCCTGATCGAGGGCGGCGAGTACACCGTCGGCGTGCTCGATCGCCAGGTGCTGGCCACCATCAATATCGTGCCCAAGGGCGAGTACTACGACTACAACGCCAAGTACATCGCCGAAGACACCCAGTACATCTGCCCGGGCCTGCACGGCGACGCCGAGCGCGAGATGCAGGAACTGGCGCTGCGTGCGTTCGATGCGCTGGCCTGTTCGGGCTGGGGACGCGTCGACGTGATGCGCGACAAGCAGGGCAAGAACTGGCTGCTGGAAGTGAACACCGCGCCTGGCATGACCTCGCACTCGCTGGTGCCCAAGGCCGCTGCCGTCGCCGGCATCGATTACCAGACGCTGTGCTGGCGCGTGCTTGAAACGAGCTTCCGGGAGGGCGTGTGAGGGGAGCTATCCGCCTCGTTGCCTGGGTTCTGGCCATCGCGCTCGTGGCGCTGCCGATCGTCGGCGTGCTGCGCGGATGGTTTGCGGCCAATCGTTGGCCGGTGACCCAGTTGACGGTGCAGGCCGAGTTCAAGCATGTGACCGAGGATGAGCTCCGTTCGGTCGTCATGCCGCGCCTCGGCAAGGGGTTCTTCGCACTCGACCTCGATGGCGTGCAGAAGGCGGTCTCCGCGTTGCCGTGGGTGGAGTCGGTGGAGGCGCGCAAGCGCTGGCCCGACACGCTGATCCTGCGCATCTACGAGCGCCAGCCGTTCGCGCGCTGGAACGAGAAGCGCCTGATCAGCCGCCAGGGCCTGGTGTTCGACGCGCCCGACGTGTCGGCCAATACCGATCTGCCGGACCTGCGCGGCCCCGATGCGCGCCTGGCGGAAGTGGTGAGCTTCTATGCGGAAACGCAGAAGGCGTTTGCCAATACCAAACTGAAAATCACCGGCGTCTCGCTCACCGAGCGTGGCAGCTGGAGCCTCACCACGAGCAGTGGCGCGCAGATCGTCATTGGCGACCGCGACCAGGCCGGTCGCCGCCTGCGCCGCTTCCTCGACGTCTACCCACAACTCATGGCGGGCCATGCCGATGGCTTCGCCTACGCCGATCTTCGTTACACCAATGGATTTGCCGTTCGATGGCCGCCGCAGGCGAGCACCGTGAACGCTGGAGGCTCACCCCGCACATGAAACCCAAGAACGACAAGCAGCTGGTCGTAGGCCTCGATATCGGCACCTCGAAAGTGGTGGCGATCGTCGGCGAGTACGAGCCTGGCGAGCCGATCGAAGTGATCGGCATCGGCACCCACGTCTCGCGCGGCATGAAGCGCGGCTCGGTGGTGGACATCGAATCGACCGTGCACTCGATCCAGCGTGCCGTGGAAGAAGCCGAGCTGATGGCCGGCTGCGATATCCGCTCGGTCTACGCCTCGATCTCCGGCAGCCACCTGGAAACCAAGAACTCCCATGGCACCGCCGCGATCCGCGATCGCGAAGTGACCCCGGGCGATCTCGACCAGGTGCTGGAAGCCGCCAGCGCAGTGGCGATCCCGGCCGACCGCAAGGTGCTCTACAAGGAATCGCAGGAATACCGCATCGACGGCCAGGACGGCATCCGCTCGCCGGTGGGCATGAGCGGCGTGCGCCTGGAAGCGAGCGTGCATCTGGTCACCGGTGCGGCCGCGGCGGTGCAGAACATCTCCAAGTGCATCCAGCGCTGCGGCCTGACCGTGGACGAGCTGGTGCCCTCGGCGGTGGCCAGCGCCAAGTCGGTGCTGACCGACGACGAGCGGGAGCTGGGCGTGTGCCTGGTCGATATCGGCGCGGGCACCACCGACATCGCCATCTATACGCAGGGCGCGATCCGCTACACCAAGTCGCTGCCGGTCGGCGGCGACCAGGTCACCAACGACATCGCCTACGGCGTGCACACGCCGACCGCGCATGCGGAGGAGATCAAGATCAAGTACGCCTGCGCGCTGGCGCAGCTGGCGCACGCGGAAGAAACCATCCAGGTGCCGAGCGTCGGCGATCGCCCGCCGCGTCGCCTGGCTCGCCAGTCGCTGGCGCAGTCGGTGCAGGCGCGCTACGAGGAAATCTTCGAGATGGTGCAGGACGAGCTGCGTCGCTCCGGCTACGAGAGCCTGGTGGCGGCGGGCGTGGTGCTCACCGGCGGTGCCTCGCGCATGGAAGGTGCGCTGGAGCTGGCCGAGGAGATCTTCCACAAGATGGTGCGCATCGGCGTGCCGCAGCACGTGTCGGGCCTGGGCGAGGTCGTTGCCAATCCGCTGCATTCCACCGGCGTGGGCCTGCTGCTGCATGGCGCGCGCAATGGCGGCATGCGCGTCAGCGGCCCGGCGGGCGGCAGCGTGGGCGGACTGGTCGACAAGCTGCGCGGATGGATTACCAAGAATTTCTGATTTGGGTGGGGCAGGAGGCCTCGCCACGGACGAATGGATGTTCGTCCACCACCAAGGGGCGACAGGAACGTCGACACCCGCGGTTACAACGACAACAGAGCTCTACGGAGGACGGGAAATGTTTGAACTGATCGAAAAACTCGCACCCAATGCAGTCATCAAGGTCATCGGCGTGGGTGGCGGCGGCGGTAACGCCGTGGCCCACATGCTCAATGCAAACATCGAAGGCGTCGAGTTCGTCGTCGCCAACACCGACGCGCAGGCCATGAAGAGCTGCGGTTCGCGTACGCACCTGCAGCTGGGTGCCAACGTGACCAAGGGCCTGGGCGCCGGCGCCAACCCGGAAGTGGGCCGCCAGGCCGCACTGGAAGACCGTGAGCGCATCGAGGAAGTGCTCGAGGGCGCGGACATGGTGTTCATCACCTGCGGCATGGGCGGCGGCACCGGCACGGGCGCAGCCCCGGTCGTGGCGCAGCTCGCCAAGGAGAAGGGCATCCTCACGGTGGCCGTGGTCACCAAGCCGTTCCCGTTCGAAGGCCGTCGTCGCATGCAGGTCGCGGCCAAGGGCATCGAAGACCTCTCGCAGCACGTCGATTCGCTGATCACCGTGCCCAACGAGAAGCTGTTGTCGGTGCTGGGCCGTGAAGTGACGCTTCTTAATGCGTTCAAGGCCGCCAACGACGTGCTGCAGGGTGCCGTGCAGGGTATCGCCGACCTCATCACCGCGCCGGGCCTGATCAACGTCGACTTCGCCGACGTGCGCACCGTGATGTCCGAAATGGGCATGGCGATGATGGGTTCGGGCACCGCCCGCGGCGACGACCGCGCGCAGGCTGCCGCCGAAGCCGCCATCAACAACCCGCTGCTGGAAGACGTCAACCTCAATGGCGCCTGCGGCATCCTCGTCAACGTCACCGCCGGTCCGAACCTGACCATGCGCGAATTCGACGAAATCGGTCGCATCATCCACGACTTCGCCAGCGAAGACGCCACCGTGGTCATGGGTACCTCGCTCGACCCGGAAATGCAGGACGACGTGCGCGTCACCGTTGTGGCCACCGGCCTCAACCGCGCTGCGGCCCGCCAGCCGATCCGCCCGGTCGTCACCCAGCAGGTCGAAATGCGCCAGCGTCCGCGTCCGGTCGTGCTCCGCACGGGTACCGGCAACGAAGTGGTGGATTACGCCCAGCCGGAAGTGACCACGACCAGCCGCGTCGAGGCCAGCACCTCGGCCAAGAGCGCCGATCCGAGCTTCGACTACCTGGACATTCCGGCCTTCCTTCGCCGTCAGGCCGACTGAGATAGCTGACAGGGCAAATAATTTGAAGAAAAATTGAACAAATCGCCGGTTTCACTTGTCAGTAACGAAACGCACGCCTGATCCTTTTTCATGGAAAGCGGGTGTGCGCAAGGTCTTACGCCCTTTGGGCGGTATGTCCACTGACGTGGCCGGCGTGCGTTCTGAACGTACGCAAGCTCCAACGACTGTGCTTCAGGGATGACGCATGGCCTGCCGAGAAATGATTTTTCGGCTGGCCCGGCACCCCGTGACCGGAATCCCGTCCCGGTCCGGGGTGCTGTGTCAGAACCTAAGTTATTGAAGTTGTTGGAGATGTAACTGATCACCCCATGAATGAATGTTATTCATGAATGAAAGGAACATGAAAGGGTGAACAGTGTGTGCGGAATGGATCGCCTTTTCACAGGTTAAGACTGTGTTAGCATCCGTTCCCTAAATTGGCTGCTGCCCCTTACAGGTACCCAAAAAATGATCAAGCAGCGTACGCTCAAGAACATCATTCGCGCCACAGGCGTCGGTCTGCATACCGGCGACAAGGTGTACATGACGCTTCGCCCCGCGGCCCCTAATACGGGCATCGTGTTTCGTCGTACCGATCTGAATCCGCCGGTGGAAATCCACGCCCGTCCCGACAACGTCGGTGACACGCGTCTGTCCACCACGCTGGTCAACGGCGATGTGCGCGTCTCCACCGTGGAGCATCTGCTCTCGGCGATGGCGGGCCTTGGTATCGACAACGCTTATGTCGATCTTTCCGCGCCGGAAGTGCCGATCATGGACGGCAGCGCGGGTCCGTTCGTGTTCCTGCTGCAGTCCGCAGGCATCGAGGAACAGAACGTCGCCAAGCGCTTCATCCGCATCAAGAAGCCGATCAAGGTGCAGGAAGGCGACAAGTGGGCCACTTTCGAACCGTTCGAAGGCTTCAAGGTTGGCTTCTCGATCGAGTTCAACCACCCGATCATCAGCAAGCGCACCTCCAAGGCGGAGATCGATTTCTCCACCACGTCGTTCGTGAAGGAAGTGAGCCGCGCCCGCACCTTCGGTTTCATGCGTGACATCGAAATGCTGCGCGAACACAACCTCGCGCTCGGCGGCTCGATGGACAACGCCGTGGTGCTCGATGACTACCGCGTGCTCAACGAAGACGGCCTCCGTTACGAGGACGAATTCGTCAAGCACAAGATCCTCGACGCGATCGGCGACCTCTACCTGCTGGGCCACAGCCTGGTCGGCGCCTACTACGCGCACAAGTCGGGCCACGAGCTCAACAACAAGCTGCTGCGCACCCTGATGGCCGACGCCACGGCGTGGGAAGAAGTGAGCTTCGCGGACGACCCGGCCACCGCGCCGATCTCCTACGCGCATCCCGCCCAGGCGATCTGATCGCGTAAGTACTTCACAAAGCTGAATAAACTGAACGGCCGCGTCTTCAGGGACGCGGCCGTTCGTTTTGTGATATACCTCGCGCCTTCCATTGGCAGCTGTTCACGTACTGATGACATCAGGGTCTATCAGGGCCGTGGGGGCGTGGTATAAACCCACCCGGGCCGACCTCAGGGTCGGTGCAGGGGAAGTACCGCAATGGTATCGGTGGAGCGCGGACGTCAGTCCGTCGGTTCACCGAATCGGGAATCAGAAACTTCGGCGACGGACGCCAGCTCAAGGAACAGTTCCCGCAATTCGGGGTCTGTGGTTGAGGCTGCGGCGGCTCTCAGGTGAGAGGCGGCGGCCTTCGAAAGCGGTTTTGACCGATCCGGCACGATGTCTGCCGGTGGAGGGGGGGCCACTTTCACGGTGACCGAACTGGCGTACGTGCCTACAGCACGCGCGGTCGAGAGGATTTGCGTCTGGAGAAGACGCAGCCTGGCGGCCAGGGCCGGCGAGGGAGCCAGAAAAACGAGGCGGCCGTCTTGCAGGTTGGCGAAGCGAACCTGCTCGCGGAGTGGTGACGGTAACGTCTGGCGTAGTGCGCGATCCAATGCATCCAGCTCACGGGCTTTGCGGGCCAGTGAGGCAATGGGGCCGAAGGCGGTGACGGGCGTAAGCCCAGAACCCTTGCGGCGGGAGGGTGGTGGAGCGTCGCGCTGCATGGATACCGACATCTTCGACGAAGAAAGACATGCAAATCATACTTGTGTCCCGCACCAAAAAGGTGCCCAAAACGTTCAATCTCGCCGACCGGCGCCTGCGATGGCGACTGTTGGGCGTGGCGGTCGCGGCGGTGGTGGGATGTGCGGGATTGGGCGGTGCCCTCGCGATGGCCGTGGCCAGTCCGCATGACCGCGCGTTGACCGAGATCCGCCAGCTGCGCCAGCAGGTCCAGCAGCAGGACAAGCAATTGGTCGGCGTCCGCAAGGATGCCCAGCGCGATATCGATGCCCTGGCCGTGAAGTTGGGCCAGCTCCAGGCTCAGTCGACCCGTCTCAATGCGCTGGGCGAACGCCTCACCCAGGTCGGCAAGCTCGACGATGGCGAGTTCAATTTTGACGAGCAGCCTGCCGTCGGTGGTGTGGAAGACTCGCTGGGCGGCGGCTACGCCCTGCCGCAGACCCTCGATACCAGCATCAACCAGCTAGCGAACCAGTTCGACAGCCAGCAGGCGCAGCTTTCCGCGCTGCAGAGCCTGTTGCTGGACGCCAAGATCGAATCCAATCTCAAGCCCACCGGCATGCCGGTCGACGGCTACATCTCCTCCTATTTCGGTGGTCGCCCCGACCCGTTCAGTGGGCACAGCGCGTATCACACGGGTCTGGATATCTCGACGCCCAAGGGCACCGAGGTGCATGCGGTCGCCGAAGGCATGGTCACCTACGCCGGCGAGCGCACCGGTTACGGTGAGGTGATCGAAATTGACCACGGCAACGGCTACATGACCCGCTATGCGCACAACAGCAAGCTGGATGTCCGTCCGGGCCAGCGTGTGCACGTGGGCGACGTGATCTCCGAGGCCGGCTCTACCGGGCGGTCGACGGGTTCTCACGTGCATTTCGAGGTCTGGTACAAGGGGCGCGTGGTCAACCCCCTGGCCTTCGTGAAAAACCATCGCTGACCGCGGTCCCGGGAGGCCCCTTGCCGCCCTTGAAAGCCTTTGCGCGAGCCGCCACACCTAGACCGGGACGATGATCGGGGGAGTCCGCGGGGCGCCATGACGGCGGATGTCCCGCCAGGCCGCGGGAGGGTGACCTCCGGCGTTTGGGATAGCCCGCCGACCCTAGTATCATCAATCCTTTCGTCCCGCCCGGTTTACCCGGAGCGGGCGGCTCATGAATCCTGATCCGGAAGATCGATGCTCAACCGTGCCCTGACGAGCCTTTTCGGTAGCCGCAATGAACGCGTGCTCCGCCAGCTCTCCAAGACTGTCGCGCGCATCAACGCGCTGGAACCCGAGTTCGAGAAGCTGAGCGACGAGGCGCTGCGCGCCAAGACCGACGAGTTCAAGCAGCGTGTTGCCGGTGGCGAGTCGCTGGACAAGTTGTTGCCGGAGGCTTTTGCGGTCGTGCGCGAGGGTGCCAAGCGCGTGCTCGGCATGCGCCACTACGACGTGCAGATGATCGGCGGCATGGTGCTGCATTCGGGCCGTATCGCCGAAATGCGCACGGGTGAAGGCAAGACCCTGGTCGGCACGCTGCCGGTGTACCTCAACGCCCTGGAAGGCAAGGGCGTGCACGTGGTGACGGTCAACGACTACCTGGCCCGCCGCGACTCCGCCCAGATGGGCAAGCTGTACGGCTTCCTGGGCCTGACCACGGGTGTGGTGTGGCCGGGCATGGACCATGCCGACAAGCATGTCGCGTATTCCGCCGACATCACCTACGGCACCAATAACGAATTCGGCTTCGACTACCTGCGCGACAACATGGCGCTCAGCAAGGATCAGCGCTACCAGCGCGGCCTGCACTACGCCATCGTCGACGAAGTCGACTCCATCCTGATCGACGAGGCGCGTACGCCGCTGATCATCTCCGGCCCGGCCGAAGATTCCCCGCAGCTGTACATCTCGGTGAACAAGATCGTCCCGAAGATGATCCGCCAGGAAAAGGAAGATGCGTCCGGCGATTATTTCGTCGACGAGAAGCAGAAGCAGGTGCACCTGTCCGAAGAAGGCATGTCGCATGCGGACGAGCTGCTGCGCGAAGCCGGCGTGATCGATCCGGAAAGCGGCCTGTACGACTCCAAGAACCTGGCCGTCGTGCACCACCTCAATGCGGCGCTGCGTGCGAACGCGATCTATCACCGTGACGTGGACTACATCGTCCGCGACGGCGAGGTGGTGATCGTGGACGAATTCACCGGCCGCACGCTGCAGGGCCGCCGCTGGTCGGATGGCCTGCATCAGGCAGTGGAAGCGAAGGAAGGCGTGCCGATCCAGCGCGAGAACCAGACGCTGGCGACGGTTACGTTCCAGAACCTGTTCCGCATGTACAAGAAGCTGGCCGGCATGACCGGTACGGCCGATACGGAAGCGTACGAATTCCAGCAGATCTACGGCCTGGAAGTGGTGGTGATTCCCACCCACAAGCCGATGATCCGCAAGGACAACCCGGACATGGTCTTCCTTGGCCAGCAGGCCAAGTACAACCATGTGATCGAGGACATCAAGGATTGCAACAAGCGCGGCCAGCCCGTGCTGGTGGGCACCACGTCCATCGAAGTTTCCGAGCTGCTGTCGAACCTGCTGCGCAAGGAAAAGATCCCGCACGAGGTGCTCAACGCCAAGCAGCATGAGCGCGAGGCGCACATCGTGGCCCAGGCCGGTGCGCCGGGCTCGGTGACCATTGCCACCAACATGGCCGGTCGCGGTACCGACATCGTGCTGGGTGGCAGTCTCGAAGCGGCGATGGCGACGTTGCCGGAAGACGCTTCGGAAACCGAGCGCGCGAAGACCAAGTCCGACTGGAAGAAGCGCCACGAGCAGGTGCTTGCCTCGGGTGGCCTGCACATCGTGGGCACCGAGCGCCACGAGTCGCGTCGTATCGACAACCAGCTGCGTGGCCGTTCGGGCCGCCAGGGCGACCCGGGCTCCTCGCGCTTCTATCTGTCGCTGGAAGACAACCTCCTGCGCATCTTCGCTGGCGACTGGGTCGGCCGCTGGATGCGCATGTTCGGCATGAAGGAAGATGACGCGCTGGAAGACCGCATGGTCAGCCGCCAGATCGAAAAGGCGCAGCGCAAGGTCGAACAGCACAACTTCGATATCCGCAAGCACCTGCTGGAGTTCGACGACGTCGCCAACGACCAGCGCAAGGTGATCTATGCCCAGCGCGACGAACTGCTGGAAGTGGACGACGTGTCCGACACGATTGCCGACATCCGCGACGACGTGGTCACTGACCTGGTGCGTCGCCACGTGCCGGCGGACAGCGTGGACGAGCAGTGGGATATCGCCGGTCTCGATCGCGAACTCGAGAGCGAGTTTGGCCTGTCGCTGGATATGAAGCACTGGGTCGAACAGCAGCACGAGATCGACGACAAGACGATCCTCGAGCACGTGCGCGAGGGTCTCGAGCAGCTGTTCAAGGGCAAGGAGCAGCAGATCGGCGGCGAGACCATGCGCCAGCTCGAGAAGCACATCATGCTCAGCGTGGTCGACAACGCCTGGAAGGAACACCTGGCGAGCATGGACTACCTGCGCCAGGGCATTTATCTGCGCGGCTATGCGCAGAAGCAGCCCAAGCAGGAGTTCAAGCGCGAATCGTTCGAGCTGTTCTCCAGCATGCTCGACCGCATCAAGAGCGAAGTCGTGCAGATGCTGGCGCGTGTGCGCGTGCGCAGCGAAGAAGAAGTGGCTGCGATGGAAGCCGAGCAGCAGCGCCTCGCCGAACGACTGCAGCGCCAGATGCTGGCCAGCGGTGGTGGTGCGCCGGTTGGTGCGCTGGGCGCGGATGCGGAAGCCGTGGCGGCGAGCAGCATGGCTGCGGTGCCGCAGGGCAACCAGGAAGGTTCGCGCGTCGGTCGCAACGATCCTTGTCCCTGTGGCTCTGGCAAGAAGTTCAAGCACTGCCACGGTCAGCTGAGCTGATACGAAAAAACCCCGCCTTGGCGGGGTTTTTTTATGGCGCCCGGTTTCTTCTTTTGTAGGAGCGCACCCAGTGCGCGATCAACGCAGCGTTGCTATCCGTTGGCCGGGCTACTGCGTTGCCGCTTCGTAGGCTTTTCGCGCACTGGGTGCCCTCCTACAAAAAAGCGGGGCGAGATGGTGGCGTCAGTCACCGCCGCCAGGCGGACGCTTGCGATAAGGCTCCGCGTCGACGGCGATATAGCGCGGCTCTTCCTCGTCGAGGCGTAGTGCGGTGAGCTGGCCGCCCCACACGCAACCCGTGTCGATCGCATGGATGCCCAGGCCGGCGAACCGACCGAGCGCAGACCAGTGGCCGCACACGATGCGCGTCTCGCGGCGACGCATGCCGGGCACTTCGAACCATGGATACATGCCCGGCTTCTGCGTGCCGGGAATGCCCTTGCTTTCGAAGTCGATGCGCCCCTGGATATCGCAATAACGCATGCGCGTCAGCGTGTTGATCGAGGCGCGCATGCGCTCGATGCCCTGCAGGCGACCGTTCCAGGCGGCGGGGCGATTGCCAAACAGATTCTTCAGCAGGCGCGGGTGACGCGGACTGCCGAGTTCGCGCTCGATTTCCTGCGCGGAGCGCTGCGCCTGGCGTAGCGTCCAAGAGGGCGCGAGTCCGGCATGGACCATGGTCCAGTTGAGCTGCTCGTCATGATGCAGCAGCTTCTGCGAACGCAGCCATTCCATCAACACGGGCGCATCGTCCGCGAACAGCACCTCGCGCAGCTCGGGATTCACCTTTGACTGCGCTTCGGGACGCCGCTGCGCGATCGCCAGCAGACTGAGGTCGTGGTTACCCAGCGTCACCACGGATTGCTCGCGCAGGCTGTGGATCAGGCGCAGGGTCTGCAGGGACTGGCCGCCGCGATTGACGAGGTCGCCACAAAACCACAGGCGATCACTGGCGGGGTCGAAACGAAGCTTGTCGAGCAGGCGCTGGAGTTCGGGATAGCAGCCCTGCACATCACCGATCGCATAGATAGCCATCAGTGCAGCGTTCGCGGAATGGACAAGGTGAACGCCGGGATCGCCGCTTCGAAGTGGGTGCCGTCATCGGCCAGCATCTGGTAGCTGCCCTCCATGATGCCTACCGACGTTTCCAGCACGGCGCCCGAGGTGTACTCGTAACGATCGCCGGGGCGCATCCACGGCTGCTCGCCGACCACGCCCTCGCCAGTGACTTCTTCCACCTTGCCGTTGGCGTCGGTGATGACCCAGTGGCGCGACAACAGGCGTGCAGGTACATCGCCCGCGTTGTGCAGGGTGATGGTGTAGGCGAAAACGTAGCGGTTGTCGCCGGGACGGGATTGGTCGGGGACAAAGCGGGGTTCCACCTGCACGTCGATCGTGTAGGAAGATCTGTCGTTCATGCCGCGATTGTACGGGTTGTCGCATCCCATGGGGGAAGCTTGCATGCGTCGGGCTGAATCGGGGCGCGATGCGCGCGGACCCTTCGTATTCACTCCACGACGACACGCGCGAGGCGCACGTAATCCTGGGGCGAAAGCGTTTCTGCGCGCGCCTTGGGGTCGACATCGGCGGCCATGATCGCCTGGGCATCCATGACATGCTTGAGCGCGTTGCTCAGCGTCTTGCGACGCTGTGCGAACGCTGCCTTCACGATCGCGTAGATGCGCTCGGGGTCGGCATCCGGCAACTGGGCGGGCTCCAATGGCACCAGGCGCACCACGGCCGAATCGACCTTCGGCGGCGGCCGGAACGCGCCCGGTGGCACCACGAACAGTGGTTCCACGCGACAGGCCAGTTGCAGCATCACGGAAAGGCGTCCGTACACCTTGCTGCCCGGCTCGGCCGCCATGCGGTCGACCACTTCCTTTTGCAGCATGAAGTGCATGTCCTGGATCGCACGCGCATGTTCCACGCAATGAAACAGGATCGGGCTGGAGATGTAATACGGCAGGTTGCCGGCGACGCGCAGCCGCTCCACGCCATGCCGATGCGCGAGCGCCGTGAAGTCCACCTTCAGTACGTCCGAGTGGATGATGCTCAGCTCTCCCACGCTGGCGGCGCGCGCCTGCAGGTCGGGGATGAGATCGGTATCGAGCTCGATGGCCGTGAGTTTCTGCGCCGCTGCGAGCAGGGGCAGGGTCAGTGCGCCTTCGCCGGGGCCGATCTCGACCACGAAGTCGTCCGCGCGCGGCGAGATCGCGCTGACGATCCGCTCGATGTAGCGCTTCTCGTGCAGGAAGTGCTGGCCGAAACTCTTCTTGGGGCGGGCGTTCATCGGGGGAGACATAGGCTGCAAACCTCGGTGAAGTGGATCGTGTCGTTCTTCACGACATGTCGGCGCGGCGACGGATCAGGTCCAGCGCCATATTCGCCGCGGCGATCAGGCTGGACGGGTCGGCCTTGCCGGTCCCGGCAAGGTCGAGCGCGGTGCCGTGATCGACCGAGGTGCGGATGAAGGGCAGCCCCAGCGTGAGGTTGACCGTGCGGTCGAAGGCTTCGCTCTTGAGCACCGGCAGCGCCTGGTCGTGGTACATGGCGAGCACCGCGTCGTAGCGTCCGCGTTGGGCCGGTACGAAAGCGGTGTCAGCCGGGAGCGGTCCCACCAGCGACATGCCCTCGCTGCGCAAGGCGTCGAGCAGGGGGATGATCGTGTCCAGTTCCTCGCGCCCCAGGTGCCCGCCTTCGCCCGCGTGGGGATTGAGGCCGAGCACGCCGATACGCGGCTCGGCGAAGCCGTACTTGGCGCGCAATTCATGGTGGACGATGCGCAGCACGCGCCCGAGCACCTCGCGGGTGATCGCCGCGGGTACGGCGGACAGCGGGAGATGCGTGGTGGCGAGCGCCACCCGCAGCTCGGGGCTGGCAAGCATCATCACTACGTCGGCCTGGGCACGCTCGGCGAAGAACTCGGTGTGACCGCTGAAGGGGATGCCGGCTTCGTTGATGGACGCCTTCTGCAGCGGTGCCGTAACGATGGCGTCGTAACGGCCCGCCATGCAGCCATCGGCGGCCTCGGCGAGCGTGGCAAGCACATGGCTGGCATTGCGCGGGTCGGGGTGGCCGGGCTGCTCTGTGGCGGCCAGTGGCACGTGGTGAACGCGCAGCTGGCCCGCCGCGCGCCGATCCGTCGCCGTGCCGTCGTCATCGATCAGCTCGATGTCCAGCCCACAGCGCGCTGCGGCGCGGCGTAGCAGTGCGCGGTCGCTCACCGCAACGAAATTGGCCGCCAGCGGAGTGGCGGCCAATCGGATGAGCAGTTCGGGACCGATCCCCGCCGGCTCACCCGCGGTAACGGCCAGCCGGGGCAGGGCGCGGTCAGCGTTCAATGCGGCCTCAGGAGGACTTGCCGCCCTGCGGCTGGCTGCCCGGTTCACGCAGCTCGGGCACCAGGATGTTCACGTAAGCGCTGGAACGCATCTCGCGCAGGTAGTCGTCGTACACCTGCTCGGCCTTGCGGTTACCGATGGCCTGGCGCGCCTGGTTGCGCTCCATTTCATCGGTACGGTCGCTCTGGCGGGTGCCAAGGCGCTCCAGGATGTGCCAGCCCACTTCGCTCTGGAAGGGCTGCGTGATCTGGCCGTCCTTCAGGTTGGCCAGCTGTTGGCCGATGCTCGAACCCCAGTCGCCCTGGGCGAACCAGCCCATGTCGCCGCCGTTGTTGGCGGTGGTGTCGTCCTTGGAGTTCTCCTTCGCCAGCTTGGCGAAGTCCTCATGCTTGTTGACGATACGGTTGTACAGGTCTTCCGCCTTCTGGTGGGCCTGTTCCGGCGTCAGCAGTTCGCTGGGCTTGATCAGGATCTGGCGGGCGTGGAACTCCTGCACGACCTGGCGGCTCGGGGTGCGCTGCTCGATCAGCTTGAGGATGTGAAAGCCGGTGGGGCCGCGCATGGCCGGAGTGACGTCGCCCGCCTTCATGTTGGACACGGCGTCGGCAAAGGCCGGCGGGATTTCGTCCAGGCGGCGCCAGCCGAGGTCGCCGCCGTCCAGGGCATCCTGGCCGTCGGAGTAGCGGATGGCCGCGGCGTGGAAATCCATGCCGCCCTTGATGGCGTCCACGGCCTGGGTGGCCTTGTCCTGGGCGGCCTTGATGTCCGCGGCGCTGGCGCCGGCCGGCAGGCTGACCTGGATGTGGGCCAGGTGAACTTCGCCCGCCTTGTAGGTCGGGCTGGCCAGCATGTTGTTGATTTCGCTGTCGGTGATGCTGACCTGGTCGCGCACCACGCTGTCGTGCAGGCGCTGCGCTACCAGCTGGTCACCCAGCTGATGGCGGAAGGCGGCCCAGCTGGAACCGTCCTGCTCGACGGCCGCACGCAACTGGTCCGACGACATGTGGTTCTGCTGCGCCACGGCGTTCACGGCCTGATCGACGTCGGCGTCCGAGACACGGATGCCCTGGTCGTCGGCGCGCTGCACCTGCAGGCGCATCAGGATCAGGCGATCCAGCACCTGACGCTGCAGCACGTCCATCGGCGGCAACTGGCCCGGGTTGCGCGCGTACTGCTGCTGGACGGAACGTACCGCCTCGTTCAGCTCGCTCTGCAGGATCACGCCCTCGTCCACCACCGCCACGATACGGTCAAGCGGCTGCTTGCCTGTCGCCGCTTGCGGCAACAGCTGGGCATGGGTGGGCAGGGCGGTCGCGGTGGCGATCGCGAGCAGGAACAACGCCAAAGGCTGCTTCATCAGTCGGGGGCCTTCAATCGCCAGAGGCGACAGGGAAGTTATTGATAACCAAGAATACCATTACGCAGGGAGCTTTCCGACTGACCGGTGAACCCGCCCATGCCCTTGAACTCGACTTCCAGCATGATTGCCGTGTTGGCCGAGCCCAGCTGCGTCGAGTAGTTATAGGTGTTCACGTAGTGCCGGCCGATCAGGCGCAGTGCCACGCAGCAGCTGTCGTACTCCACGCCCGCCAGGGCCTCCACCGTCTTCTTGTCGAGCACTGAATAGGTCCAGTGGCCGAGCAGGCGCCAGCGATCGGAAATGGGATAGACCACCGAGGCGTCATATTGTTCCAGCAGGGGCGTTTCCGTACCCGGCTGGCGACGATAACGGTAGGAGAAGTTGATGATGCCGTCGGTCTTGATGCGCTTCTGCAGGGTCAGGGCGCCCAGGTCGGTCAGGCTGGTATTGGGGTTCCACTGGTACTGCGAGGTCAGGCGCCAGTCGTCGCTGAGCTGGGTATTGAGCTCGACCACATAGTCCGAGCCGGACCAGTCGGTGGCCGGCGAGACCGTGCTCTGGCCATTGGGCAGCTGCACTTGCTGCTGGGTGAAGTAGCGGATCTGGCCGAAGGTGGCCGACAGCCGTTCCACGCCGTTATCGTCGAGCAGGCGGGAGGTGAGCGCGGCACTCAGGTTGTTCGCGTTCATCTGACGGTCCGCGCCCGAGTACGTGTTCGTAGTGAATAGCTCCCAGGTGTCGAACGACATCAGGTTGGTATCGAACAGCGGAATGTTGTCCTGGTTGCGATACGGCACGTACAAGTAGTACAGGCGCGGTTCCAGCGTCTGTGTGTAGTTGGTGCCGAACAGTGACGTGCTGCGATCGAAGACCAGGCCGCTGTCCACGCTCACGACCGGCAGCGAGCGGCTGGGCGAGTTGCTGGTGAACGGTGAGGCTTGGTTCGGCACAAGCGGGCCCTGGTAACCGTATTGCTCGTAGTTGCCCTGCAGGTCATAGGCGGTATAGCGGTAGGCGACCCTGGGCTTGACGAACCATGCGGCGCCGCGGAAGTCCGCCGCGATATACGGGTACAGGTCCAGGCGGTTGCCTTCCACCACGTCTTCCTTGCGGAACGCGACGGCCTCGGTGTTCGCGCCGACATCCAGCCAGCGGTTGATCGGGTAGTCCACGTTGAAGGCGCCGCGCGGCCAGCGCTTGTACTGCACCACGCTGTCGGGCAGCGAAGGGTCCACGTTCTGGTAGTAGTCCGCACCCAGTTGGGCGTTCCAGTAGGCGCTGCCCCAACGGCCAGCACCATTGATATAGGTACTGGAGCCGAGCGTGCCGATGGCCGAGGTGTACAGGTCGTTGCCGAAGTCGCGCAGGTAGTTGCGATCAGAGGCGCGATTGATGGAGGCGCTGAGTGACCACGGGCCATACAGGTGCGTGATGTCGTTGTACTTCAACAGCCAGCGATTATCGCCCTGAGTGTTCTCGGTGCTGTCCGGGTCCGACTCGCCGCGGTCATTGGGCAGGAATTCGAAGTTCAATTGGCCGAGGCTGCCCGGGACCAGGTAGCGAAATTCACCGCCCAGCATCACGCCGCGATCGGTATAGATGCGCGGATCCAGCGTCGCGTCATAGTTCGGCGCAAGGTTGAGGTAGTACGGCGCGCTGACCGTGAAGCCCGAGCGGCTGGAGTTGCCGATGGTCGGGGTCAGGAAGCCGGTCTTGCGTCGATCGTCGATCGGGAACGAGAACGTGGGCAGGTAGAAAAACGGCACGCCATAGACCGACATGGTGGCGTCATGCGCGACGCCTTCGCCGGTCTCCTTGTCCATCCGGATGTCCTTGCCCTTGATCTCCCAGATGTGATCGCCCACGTCGCAGGTGGAGTAGGTGGCCTGCGTGTAACGACTGCGCTGGTCGTCCAGCATCTGGCCCTGCTGGGCGACGCCGTTGCCGCGGTTGGTCAGCATCTGATAGCTGACGTTGTCCGCGATGGCCGTACTGGCGGTCTGGTTGCCGCGGATATGGTCCGCCGACATCAGCTGGCCGGCTTCCTGGTAGCGCACGTTGCCGCGGGCGTCGTAGTCGGTGGTGTCGTCGTTGTAGTCCGCGACGTCCGCCTGCATGCGCTGGTCGGCGCGGTCCACCTTCACCTCGCCTTCCAGGTGATAGACGGTCTGGTTGGAACCGTCCACGCGCTGGGCGGTGACGTAGGTGTTGGAGGTGTCGCGTACCGAGCTGTCCTTGCTGAGTGTCGGGTCGTAGAACGACAGCATGGCGTTGGGGCGGCACATGGCATAGTTCACCGGACGCGTCGGGCAGCGGAACGCGCCCAGCGGACAGTTGGCTATGGCCGGCGGCGGCGTGTTGCTGGCCGGCGCCGTGGGCGCGGGCTGGTCCGAGGTCGACTGGGCCTCCACCGGGCCACCGAACAGGGCGAGCGCGGCAGCGACCGCCAGCAGGCGGCGCGGGGGCAGGTGGCGCGAAGTCGGCTTGGGCGTCACGTTGGCGGTCTGTCGGCTGGGAGGCTCGTAAAACTAGCAGAAAGCCCCCATGGAAGGCAGTTGGACACCACCAGGATCAGAGGAGGATTCACGTGAGCGAGCAGAACCCGAGCACGAAGGACGACCAGTGGCGCAGCCGGCTGACGCCCGAGCAGTACGCCGTATGCCGCTGCTCCGCGACCGAGCCGCCGTTCAGTGGAAAGTGGTACTGGCACAAGGCCGCTGGCACCTACATATGCGTCGCGTGCCGCGCGAAGTTGTTCGCGTCCGAGGCCAAATACGATTCGGGCTCCGGTTGGCCCAGCTACTTCCAGCCGATTTCACGGGCGGCCGTCAGCGTGCTTCAGGACGAGAGCCATGGCATGCGCCGCACCGAGGTGCGCTGCGCCGGATGTGACTCCCATCTGGGACACGTGTTTCCCGATGGTCCCAAGCCCACCGGACTGCGTTACTGCATCAACTCCGTGGCGCTGGATTTCCTGCCGATCGCGTGAGGGCTTCAGGCCTCCAGCAGTTCGCCGACGTGCGCGGCGACGCTGGTGGCCAGGGCCAGCAGGTTGTAGCCACCTTCCAGGGTCGAGACCAGGCGGCCCTGGGCGTGGGCGTCGGCCACATTCACCAGGCGGCTGGTGATCCAGGTGTAGTCCTCGCTGCCCAGTCGCAGGTCGGCCAGCGGATCGTTGCGGTGGGCATCGAAGCCTGCGGACACCAGCACCAGCTGCGGCTTGAACGCGTGCATGCGCGGCAGCAGCACGCCCTCCCACAGCTCTCGGAAGGCGTAGGAACCATCGCCGGGTGACAGGGGGCCATTGACGATGTTGCCGGCGCCACGTTCATCCTCGCGTCCGGTTTCCGGGTACAGCGGCATCTGGTGGCTGGACAGGAACAACACGCGCGGCTCGCGCTCGAAGATGTCCTGCGTGCCGTTGCCGTGGTGCACGTCGAAATCGGCGATGGCTACCCGCTTGAGGCCATGCGCGGCGATGGCATGGGCCGCGGCCAACGCGACGTTGTTGAACAGGCAGAAGCCCATCGCGCGGTCGGGCGTGGCGTGATGGCCGGGCGGACGAACCGCACAGAAGGCACGTCCACCTTGCGGGCCCAGCACGGCATCGACCGCCGCCACCAGCGCGCCGGCAGCACGCAGTGCAGCCTCGGCGGAGCCCGGGGACATCAGCGTGTCCTCGTCGAGCCGTACCGTGCCGGTCTCGGGTAGGGTGCCGAGAATGCGATCGATGTGCTCCGCCGTGTGCACGCGCAGGAGCTGTTCGCGCGTGGCGCGCGGTGCTTCGATGCGGTCGAGCGCGGCGAAGCGATCGTGATCGAGCGCCTGCAGCACGGCACGCAGGCGCCCGGGAGACTCGGGTTGATCCGGGCCGGGATCATGCTGCAGGCAACTTGGATGGGTATAGAGCCGCAGCATGGGTGGCGTTCAGGCCGTGGGCTTGCGACGGCGCTCGTGCTGCCACAGCACTTCGCCGTGGCCGCTGGCCCGGGCCAGCACGCGAGAGATCACGAACAGCAGGTCGGACAAGCGGTTGAGATAACGCTGCGCCTGCGGACGGATCTCCTCGACGCGGCCGAGCGCGATGACTTCACGTTCGGCGCGGCGGCACACGGTGCGCGCCAGGTGGCAGCACGAAGCCGCCATGCCGCCGCCGGGCAGGATGAAATCCTTCAGCGGGGGCAGCGGGTCGTTGAAGCCGTCGAGCACCTGCTCCAGCCGCTCGATGTCCGGATCGTGGACCATCGCCATGCCGGGAATGCACAGCTCGCCGCCCAGATCGAACAGGTCGTGCTGGACCTGCGTCAGCGCCTCGCGCACGTCGTCGCCGACGTTGTCGGAGGCGAGCACCATGCCGATCGTGCTGTTGAGTTCATCGACCGTGCCATAGGCGGACACGCGCAGCGAATCCTTGGCGACGCGGGAACCGTCACCAAGCCCCGTGCTGCCGTCATCGCCCGTACGCGTGTAGATCTTCGAAAGACGATTGCCCACGCGCTGCCTCAGTGCGGCAGCTTGGAGTGGCTGGCATGACCCAGCGTGCGCGAAAGCTGTGTGGCGAGCGCATGCACCACCAGGCCAAGTGCGATGTAGAGCACCGTGGCTTCAAGGAAGAACAGGTACCAGTCGCCCATGTTGGCGAACCAGGCGCCCATGCTGCGCGGCTGCGGCACGCTGTTGCTCAGCCAGTAGAAGCTGCCGTTGGAGATGACGTAGCAGGCCACCCAGCCGCCCAGCACGGCGACGGCCGCCATGCCCAGGCCACGCAGGTTCAGGCCCGGCTGCTGGCGGGCGAGCCAGCTGCCGCCCAGCCACAGGCTGAAGTAGGAAGGCACCAGGAACCAGTAGGCCGCCGACACGCAGTAGTGATCCCAGAAGCTGATGCCCTGGTTGCTGATCACCACGTAGTCCACCAGCACCGCTTCGACCATCAGCAGCGGGAAGGCCCAACGGACCGAGCCGCGCAGCCAGAAGCCGGCCAGGAAGAAGATTGCCCAGGAGGCGTCCCACACGTCGTGGTGGAACAGCGAGAGATGCACGCGGGT
The DNA here is from genome assembly GCF_004296575.1 of Dyella amyloliquefaciens. GTDB lineage: Bacteria > Pseudomonadota > Gammaproteobacteria > Xanthomonadales > Rhodanobacteraceae > Dyella > Dyella amyloliquefaciens. Next base: position 790,779 of record NZ_SAYT01000001.1, read on the forward strand.
GGCGGCCATCACCAGGGCGAGGGCCAGGAAAATGCCGAGCCGCTGGTTTTGCGTCGTAGCCATGAATTGCTCCAAGTGTTGCGCAGAGTGCAGACGATAAGTCTATCCCAAACCGGCGTGGCCCTGATGGGGCTGAGGGCTGCCTGCGCGTATCATTCGGCGCCATGACTACCTCTTCCCCCAAGCTCGCCACCGGGCAGCCGCCGGTTCTCATCATTGGCGGTGGGCTGGTTGGCGCCAGCCTGGCCATCGCGCTGGACGCCGCAGGCATCGAGGCCGTGATGGTCGAGGCTGCGGCGCCGCGCATCGGCGAGCAGCCAAGCTACGACGAGCGCAACCTTGCGCTGGCCCGTGCCACCGTGAACGGCCTGGCCGCCATCGGCGTGTGGCCGCATGTGTCGGCGCAGGCCACGCCGATCCGTCACATCCACGTCACGCGTGCGGGCGAGTTCGGCAGCGTGCGCATGGACGCGGACCGTCATGGCGTCGACGCGATGGGCTGGACCCTGCCGGCGCGCGAACTCGGTGCGGGCCTGCTGCGCCGGCTCGATGAGTGCCGCCACCTGAAACGGTTGGCGCCGGCCAAGCTGGAGGCGCTGGAATCGACACCGGGTGGCTGGCGCGCACGCATCGGCACGGCCGAGGGCGTAATTGAACTCGACACGCCGCTGCTGGTGGGTGCGGACGGCACCGCGTCGTTCGTGCGCGACCGCCTGGGCGTCGCTGCCGAGCGCCACGACTATGGCCAGACGTTGTTCGTCTGCACGGTAACGCCGGAGCGCGATCACGCGTATCGCGCGTACGAACGTTTTGCCGACGATGGCCCGGTGGCCTTGCTGCCGCTGTCGGGGCGTCGTTGCGGCCTGGTGCTGACCGTGCCGCGCGAGGAGGCCGAAGCCGTGGCGGCGCTGGACGACGAGGCTTTCATCGCACTCGCTCAGCAGCGCTTCGGCTGGCGTCTCGGTCGGCTCAGCCGGCCCGGTCGCCGCCATCCGTATGCCATCCAGCGCGTGGCGGCGAAGGAGCTGATCGGTCCTCGTGCCGTGCTGGTGGGTAATGCCGCGCAGACCGTGCATCCGATCGGTGCCCAGGGATTCAATCTCGGCTTGCGCGATGCGTTGACGCTGGCCGAACTGGTGGCAGGCGCCGATGATCCGGGGGCGGAGGCTCTGTTGGAACGCTACGCGGCGCGTCGTGCGGCCGATCGTGACGGCACCATGGCGATGAGCCATGGCCTGGTGCAGCTGGCCTGCCTGCAGCAGCCGCTGCTGGGTCCGCTGCGTTCGATGGCGATGCTGGCATTCGATCGCGTGCCACCACTGCAGCGCCTGATGGCACGGAGCGGCATGGGTTTTCGCAGTGAGCCGCCGCGTGCGGTGCTGGAGCGCTTGCCATGAACACCGCATCGTTGTCCCGGACCGAATCGGCCCGTCGCCGCGGACCTGCGCTGGACGTGGCGGTGGTGGGCGGCGGCATGGTCGGTGCCGCCACCGCGCTGGCCTTGGCACGCGCCGGTTTTGCCACCGCGCTGATCGAAGCCCGTGCGCCGGCGCCCTGGTCGGTACAGGACGAGGTGGACCTTCGCGTGGTCGGCCTGGCGCCTTCGTCCGTCGCGCTGCTCGATGACCTGGACGTCTGGGCTTCCATCCGCTCGCAGCGCGCCGGCCCGTATGCGCACATGCATGTGTGGGATGCGGCCACCGGTGCGGCGATCCATTTCGATGCGGCTAACGAAGGTCGCGACCTGCTTGGCTACATCGTCGAGAACAGCCTCGTGCAGTGGCAGCTGTGGCAGGCGCTGGAGCCGGCTGGCGTGCGGCGCCTGTGCCCCGCGCAGGTCAGCGGTTTCGACGTTCTCGAAGATCGCGTGCAGCTCACGCTGGAGGGCGCGGAAACCGATGCGTTGTCCGCACGATTGCTGGTAGCCGCCGACGGCGCGAATTCGCCGCTGCGCACGCTGGCGGGGATCGAGACGCAGGGTCGCGACTATGCCCAGCGTGGCGTGGTTGCGCACGTCAGCACTGAGCGTCCGCATGAAGGCACCGCATGGCAGCGCTTCCTGGAGACCGGGCCGCTGGCGCTGCTGCCACTCGCCGATGGACGCAGCTCGATCGTCTGGTCGCTGCCGGAAGCCGAAGCACAGCGCGTGATGGCGCTGGACCATCAGGCCTTCCTCGACGAACTGGGCGTGGCCAGCGACTTCCGGCTGGGACGCATCGTGGGAAGCACGCCGCGCGCTGCGTTCCCGCTGCGTTTGCAGCTGGCGAAGAGCTACCAGTCCGAACGTTTCGTATTGCTGGGTGATGCCGCGCACGCGGTACATCCGCTGGCGGGGCAGGGTGTGAATCTGGGCCTGCGTGACGTGAGCGAACTGCGTGATGCCTTGGTGGAAGCACGCGAAGACGGCGTCGATATCGCCGCTCCGCAGGTGCTGCGCCGCTACGCTCGTCGCCGGCGCAGCGCCGATACGCTCGACGCGCTCGGCTTCGATGCGCTGGCGCGCGTCTATGGCTGGACCTTCCCACCACTGGTGGCCGCACGTGGTCTCGGCGTGCGCCTGCTCGACCGTTTGAGTCCCATCAAGCGCCGGCTCGCCGAACACGCGGCCGGCCTCTGATCTTTTCGATCCTGCAACGAGGAGTGCAAGTCATGCGCATGGCCCGACTTTGCTGTTTGCTGTTGCTGTCCGGATTTGCCTTCGCCGCCCAGGCGAAGATGGTGCACAAGCCGGTGGAATGGACCGAGGGCGGTACCAAGTTCCACAGCGTGCTCGTTTATGACGATGCCGTCGCCACCAAGCGACCTGGCCTGGTGATGGTGCCGAACTGGTATGGCGTCAACGACGGCGCCCTGAAGAAGGCTGATGGCATCGCCGGCAAGGACTACGTCATCCTGGTCACCGACATGTACGGCGAGACCGTGCGTCCGACCAGCGACGATCAGGCGATGGCGGCGGTGAAGCCGCTGTACGGCGACCGTGCGCTGATGCGCAAGCGCATCGACGTGGCGCTGGAACAGCTGAAGGCGCAGGGAAAAGATGCGCCGATCGACCTGACCAAGCTGGGCGCGATCGGCTTCTGCTTCGGCGGGTCGGCCGTGCTGGATCTGGCGCGCAGCGGTGCGGACGTGGCAGCCGTGGTGTCGTTCCATGGCGGCCTGCAGACGGATGACCCGTCGCTTGCCAAGCAGATCAAGGCACGCGTGCTGGTGATGAATGGCGCGGACGACAAGGGCACCATGCCGGATGCCGACAAGTTCATGGACGAGATGCGCGGCAGCAAGGCCGATTGGCAGTTCGTAGTGCTGGGCAACGCGGTGCACTGCTTCACCGAGACCGACCAGCACAAGCCGGGCTGCATGTATGACGAACGCGCCGCGCAGCGCAGCTACCGGCTGATGCGCGACTGGCTGCATGGGGCGTTTACCGGAACGCCGTGATGCGTGCGGCGGCGGGGCGAGCCTCGCCGCCTGGTGTTCAGTCGAGTTCGCGCCAGTGCACGCTGGCGCGGATGCAGGAAAATAGAAACGCCAGCGCCAGCACCGTCAACCCCGAGAGCAGGGCGTAGCTCGTCCAGAAGGCTGCGGCATCGAAAGTCATCGAGACGTACAGGTCGCCGCCGAAATGAGTGCGCCCGCGGACGTCCGTGAAGTCGGAGTCGCCGCAGCGCTTGAGGAGGCACGGCATGGCTCCGTTCGATAGCGCGAGATAGGAGATCCATCCCAATGGGCCGATCGCGCTGATCGCGGCGAGCAGGCCCATGACTACGCCGCCACGGAATCCGGGAACTGGTTTCTTCGTCTTTTGGTAATGGCGTGATTCGCAGACGAGCGCAACGACGATGGTGACCACGGCCACGGCGATCATCTGCCACGGCGCCAGGGCATCGCTGTTCAGTGCGATGCGAAACGAATGGAACGTGTTCGCGGCCCACTGCGGGTCGGTCTCAGACATCGTGTCATCCTTGAGCGCGGAACAGATCCCGGGCCAAGTATGTCCTGCGGTGCCATCGCGAGAAAGTCCCACCCCCGTTCGCGTCGGAGCCGGTGAATTTCGAGTCGCAAGCCCGGCGGGCCAGCCGGGCACGGAAGATCAGAAGCTGCGCTGCACCGAATAATCCGCGAGTGTGGCCATGGCTTCGCGCCACGGCGAATCCGGCAGCGAACGTAGCGCATCGCGGGCGGCGTCGGCGTGGAACACGGCGCGCTCGTGCGTGCGCTCCAGCGCACCCGAATCGCGGATGGCGGCGATGATGCGGTCCAGCGAATCCAGGCCGCCGTGTTCGATGGCGTGGCGCAGCGAGCGCTTCTGCTCCTCGTCGGCGTTCTGCAGCGCGTAGATCAGCGGCAGCGTGGGTTTGCCCTCGGCGAGGTCGTCGCCGATGTTCTTGCCCAGCGTGTCGGCGTCGCTCACGTAGTCGAGCAGGTCGTCGGCGATCTGGAAGGCATAGCCCAGCTCCATGCCGTAACGGCGCAATGCCGCGACCTGGTCTTCCGGCAGCCCGCCCAGGAGGCCACCCAGTTCGGTGGCGGCGGCGAACAGCACGGCGGTCTTGCGTTCGATCACCGCGAGATAGGCGGCTTCGTCCACATCGGCATTGCCGATGTTGAGCAGCTGCAGCACCTCGCCTTCGGCGATAGTGTTGGTGGTGTCGGCGAGGATACGCATGATGCGCATGTCATCCAGTTCCACCATCAGCTGGAACGAGCGCGAATACAGGAAGTCACCCACCAGCACGCTGGCAGCGTTGCCCCACAGTGCATTGGCGGTCTTGCGGCCACGGCGCAGGTCCGACTCGTCCACCACGTCGTCGTGGAGCAGGGTGGAGGTGTGGATGAACTCGATCACCGCGGCCAGCTTGATGTGCTGGTCACCCTGATAGCCAGCGGCATTGGCGGCCAGCACGTGCAGCATCGGGCGCAGGCGCTTGCCACCGCTGGCGATGATGTGATCGGCGATCTGGTTGATCAGCACCACGTCCGAGGACAGGCGAGTGCGTATCAGCGCGTCGACGCGCTGCATGTCCCCGGCAGCGAGCCCTTTGACGGCGGCAAAGTCGGCGGTACGGCGAGTGTCGGCGTGAGTCGTGGTCATGAGGGAGTCGCAGCGTCTTGTGCCGTGATTATAGAGAGACTTCATCGCAAGAAACCGCCGCGACACGGGACCGCGTCTTGTTTTGCGGGTCCAAACGTATAATCGGGGGAGAAACCGCCCAGAGAAGAACCCTCGGTGAGCAAACTTTCCCCACTCGAACGGCGCAGCGCGCTGACGCTGGCCTGCGTGATCAGCCTGCGGCTGTTCGGCCTGTTCCTGATCATGCCGGTGTTTTCGCTGTACGCGCAGAAGATGCCGGACGCCACGCCGCTGCTGATCGGGCTGGCGCTGGGCGTCTACGGGCTGGGGCAGGTGCTGCTGCAGATTCCGCTGGGCCTGCTGTCGGACCGTATCGGCCGCAAGCCCGCGATCACCCTGGGCCTGCTGGTGTTTGCCGCCGGCGGCCTGGTGGCGGCGCTCTCCCACAGCCTGCTGGGCATCGTGATTGGCCGTGCGCTGCAGGGCATGGGCGCCGTTGCGGGTGCCGGCACGGCGCTGGCCGCCGACCTCACGCGCGAGGAAAACCGCGGCAAGGTGATGGGCATCATCGGCGTATCCATCGGCGTAGCCTTCCTGCTCGCCCTGATCCTGGGGCCGCCGCTGGAGGCGATCCAGGGGCTGTCCGGTCTGTTCGGCGCCACCTCGATCCTGGCGCTGGCCGCGCTGGTGCTCTTGTGGCTGATCGTGCCCACGCCGGAGCGCCGCAAGGCGCCGGCGGCCGCGGCATTCGGCAGCGTACTGTCCATGCTGCGCGACGGTCGCATGCTGGTGTTGAACGGTTCGGTGTTCTTCCTGCACATGCTGTTGACGGCCAGCTTCGTCGGTCTGCCGCTGTTGCTGGCCGACCGGCTGCAGTTGCCGGTGAACCGTCACTGGGAGCTGTACCTGCCGGTGATGGTGATTGCCGCGTTCGTGATGGGCGCCAGCCTGCATCGCATGCGAGACGTGGCCCAAAGCCTGCGCATCGTGGGCATCTGCGTGGTGGCGATCGGACTGGGTCTGCTCGGGTTTGCGCTGTCGGGTCATCATCTGGCGGCGTTGGGCGTGGCGGCGGCGGTGTTTTTCTCTGCGTTCAATCTGCTCGAGGCGGCACTGCCGAGCCTGGTCTCGCGGTTGGCGCCTTCGCATCTGCGCGGCGCGGCGATGGGGGCCTATTCCACCAGCCAGTTCCTGGGCGCCTTCGTGGGTGGTGCGGCGGGCGGCATCGCGCTGGGGCGACTGGGCACGGATGGCGTGTTTCTCTGTGCCGCCGCGATGACGCTGCTATGGTTGCCGCTGGTGCTGGCCGGCGCACGCCGGATCCGCGAAGGTGACGCCGACATCGATTCGGCCGTGGTGGCGCGGGGCGCCTGACCCCTCAGCGGACTGACCCGCGGCGCGCTGCCCGACATGTGGCGGCGTTCCTTGGCAGCGGTGCGGCCAGGGTGTATGACGACACGTCTTGCAGCGTGATGTGGCGGTGGCGCAGTTGGCCATGACGCATGGCGCCGCGCTTCCTGTTACGTCGACGAGGCCGTCCGCATGGCGATATCCCGCATTTCGCGTTTCCCAGCCGTCACCTTGTTGGCCGCGGCGACCAGCCTGCTTGCCGGCCAGGCGCTGAGCGCCGACATCGGCCGGGGCGATCGTTACTCAGGCAACACCTGGGCCTCTCGTTCCCCGGTGATCGCCCAGCACGGCATGGCGGCCACCGAGCAGCCGCTGGCTTCCCAGGCGGCGCTGGATGTCCTCAAGAAGGGTGGCAGCGCGGTCGACGCGGCCATTGCCGCCAATGCGGCACTGGGCTTGATGGAGCCGGTGCTCAATGGCATCGGTGGCGATTGCTTCGTGATCGTGTGGGACCCGAAGACGCACAAGCTCTATGGCTACAACGGTTCGGGCCCGTCGGCCAAAGGCCGTGACCTGGCGAAGATGAAGGCCGAGGTGAAGGCTGCCTACACCAAGGCCGGCATGCCGGTGAAGGAGCACATCCCCGCCGTGGGTTCGTTGCCGGTGACCGTGCCGGGCACCGTCGACGCGTGGTTCGCGCTGCACGAGAAGTTCGGCAAGCTGCCGATTGCCGAGGATCTCGCCCCCGCCATCGGCTACGCGAAAGACGGCTTCCCGATCACCCAGCTCGTCGCCAAGTACTGGAAGGGCAACTTCGCTGCGTTCGAAAAGCAGAAGGGCCTGATCGAGGAACTCGACAACGCCCGTCACACGTATCTGATAGACGGCCATACGCCCGCCGAGGGCGAAGTGTTCCGCAACCCGGATCTCGCACGCACGCTGTCGATCATCGCGAAGGATGGTCGCGACTCGTTCTACAAGGGCGAACTCGCGCACACGATGGATGCGTATTTCAAGCGCATCGGTGGTGACCTTCGTTATGAGGATTTCGCCGATTACCACGGCGAATGGGTGACGCCGCAATCGGTCAACTATCACGGATACGACGTCTACGAACTGCCGCCCAACGGGCAGGGTTTCGCGGCACTCGAGATGCTGCAGATCCTCAAGGGCTTCGATCTGCGCAAGATGGGCGTCGGCAGTGCTGAAGCCATTACCGCCATGCTGGAAGCCAAGCGGCTGGCCTATGAGGATCTGGCGAAGTTCTACGCCGATCCTAAATTCGTGAAGGTCCCGATGAAGGGGCTGATTTCCGAAGGCTACGCCGACCAGCGCCGCAAGGAGATCCATCTCGATCACGCCAACCCGTCGATCGGCCCGGGCGATCCGCGCCTGTTCGACGGCGACACCACCTATTTCACCACCGCCGACAAGGACGGGATGATGGTGTCGATCATCCAGTCCAACTATCGCGGCATGGGCTCGGGCCTGGTGGCTGACGGCCTTGGTTTCATGTTCCAGGATCGTGGCGAGCTGTATTCGCTGGATGCCAAGGCGGCAAACGTCTATGCGGCGGGCAAGCGTCCCTTCCACACCATCATTCCGGGCTTCGTGCTGAAGGATGGCGAACCCTTTCTCGCGTTCGGCGTGATGGGTGGCGACATGCAGCCCCAGGCCCATGTGCAGGTGCTCACCAACATCATCGATTTCGGCATGAACGTACAGGACGCCGGCGACGCCGCGCGCTGGCGGCACTATGGCAATGCCGAGACGACCGGCGAGCCGTCCATCGGTATCGGCAAGGTTGAGATGGAGTCGGGCTTCGACCCAGCGGTGAAGGCTGAACTGGCTCGGCGCGGCTATACGATCGAGCCGGGTACCGGCAATTTCGGTGGCTACGAGGCGATCCTGTTCGACGCCAGGCAGCGGGTGTACTGGGGCGCCACGGAAATGCGCAAGGACGGCGAGGTGGTGGGGTACTGAAAGCTCGCACCCCGGCCAACCGGCCAATTGTTTTCGGCCCGTGTCGACCCAATGAACGGCGTGCTGCAGGAACATCGATGGTGAGGTTCGCATGGCCCATCAAATCGTCGCGCTGATTGCCCAGTACGGTTTGCTGCTGGTGTTCCTCAACGTGCTCGTCGAACAGGCGGGTGCGCCGGTGCCCGCGGTGCCGACCATGATCGTGGCGGGTGCGCTGGCCGCGATGGACAAGCTACCGTTGGGCGGAGTGCTGGCGGTGGCGTTGGTAGCCTGCCTGCTGGCGGATTTCGCCTGGTACCTGGCGGGCCGTTACTTCGGCGGCGGGGTGATGCGCACGCTCTGCCGCATCTCGCTTTCGCCCGATTCGTGCGTGAAGCAATCCGAGCTTCGCTTCCAGCGCTGGCGCGGCAGCGTGCTGCTGCTCGCCAAGTTCGTGCCCGGTTTGTCGACCGTGGCGCCGCCGCTGGTGGGCGCCATGGGATTGCGTGTGGTGCCCTTTGCCTTGTTCGATGGCATCGGCTCACTGCTCTGGATCGGCTTGCCCGTGTCATTGGGCTTTGTGTTTGCCGATCAGGTCGATGGCGTGATCGAGGCGCTGGCCAATGCTGGCAGCGTCGCACTGATGCTGGTGGGCTGCCTGCTCGCCTTGTACATCATCGCCAAGTGGTGGCAGCGGCATCGCCTGCTGAAGACGCTGCGCATGGCACGCATCACCGTAAACGAGCTCAACGAGGCGATCGAGGGTGGTCGCACGCCGGTGGTGGTGGACGTTCGCTCCGACGCGTCCCGAACGATCGACGGCCGCATCATTCCCGGCGCCTTGCTGGCGGACGTGAACAGCGTCGAGCGCATCGCTGCCGAAGTGCCGGTCGAAGCCGAGCTCGTGATCTATTGCACCTGTCCGAACGAGGCCTCCGCGGCGATGGTGGCAAAGGCGCTGATGGATCATGGCTACAAGCGCGTACGGCCGCTGTTGGGTGGGTTGGACGCGTGGGAGACGGCGGGTTTTCCGGTGCATCGGGTGACGGGGGAAGAGTCGGTGGTGGTTTCGCACGCGGCGTAAGTGCATACCGTTTGTAGCGTTGATAGCGACGCTAGGTGCCAAGGTGTCGGCTGCGTGGCGTGCCAGTAATCCCCGCCCTTGCTTTAAGTCCTCAGTGCACCGGCGCGTTGCGGTGTAGCGGCGCCCTATGAGGTAACACGTCCCTGATTCGGCTTGCCCCGATCATCCGACGCTTCTATCCCCCGGACTGCTATGAGCCCTGGCTCTAAAGGCCATTTTCTTTGGGTTACTTTTCTTTTGGGCCAGCAAAAGAAAAGTGACTCGAGCGCCGGCAGGGGATCGAAACGCCCGCCGCGTCCCACAGGGACTAGCATTGCGTCGTAGGCGGCAACCTGGCGGCAACGCATCATCGGGAGCCGGGTATTGGGGTGACCAGCCATGGGCCGCTAGCTCCAGCCACTAGTAGGACAACAGCGGGTAGGGGACTGCGCGAGAGCCGCACCCTCTCCCCAGCCCTCTCTCCCACAGGGACTACCTTCGGGTCGCCGGGGGAGAGGGAGTAACGGCTCGCTTCCTGGGGCGTGTTCGTCTCCGTTTCCAGGTGCACCCGAAAGACGGCATGGGAGGAATCGGGGCGCGCCTATCGCGCACTGGGTGCGCTCCTACAGGTGGAGGAGCGAGGACGTTGCGGGGCGGGGCGTCAAAATTTTACGGGTTCTATACGCGCCCGCCGGGTTTCGCTACCCCTTTCTTATACGCAGGTTCCGACAATTTGCATCGTTGAAGAACACGATGAGTCGGTGCCCATGGATGTCGTCTACCTCCTCTTTTCGTTGGTGCTGTTCGCCGCCTCGATCGGCTTCCTGCTGATCTGCGACCGCCTCGGCCGACGTCCCTGATCGACCGCCGCCGCCCGGACGGCGGCGCCTTCCCAGCTCGCGCCCTTCCTGCGGGAGATCCAACCATGAATGTCATCTACCTCGTGGCTGCCGTAATCGCGGTGGCCCTGACGGGCTACCTGTGCGTGGCCCTGCTCAAGCCGGAGTGGTTCGAATGACCACCAATGATTTCCTCCAGACAGCGATCTACCTGGTCGTCCTGTTGCTGCTGCTGAAGCCGGTGGGCAGCTATATGGCGAAGGTGTTCGCCGAAACGCCCAACGGCGTGCTGCGTGCCGGCCGTCCTGTGGAAAACCTGCTGTATCGCCTCAGCGGTGTGCGCGCCGAGGAGCAGATGGGCTGGCGTCGTTACGCCATCGCCATGCTGATCTTCAACATGGCGGGCCTGGTCGTAGTGTATGCGTTGCAGCGCCTGCAGCAGTGGCTGCCGCTCAACCCGCAGCATTTCGGTGCGGTGACGCCGGATTCGGCGATGAATACCGCCATCAGCTTCGTCTCCAATACCAACTGGCAGGGCTACGCGAGCGAAAGCACGATGAGCTACCTGACCCAGATGCTGGGCCTGGCGGTGCAGAACTTCCTGTCGGCGGCCACGGGCATCGCGGTGCTGGTGGCCGTGGTGCGCGGCTTCGTTCGTCGTGGCGCCGACAGCATCGGCAACTTCTGGGTCGACATGACCCGCAGCACGCTCTACATCCTGGTGCCGTTCTCGCTGGTGATCGCGCTGCTGCTTGCATCGCAGGGCGTGGTGCAGAACTTCCGCTCTTACGTCGACGTGCCGTTGGTGGAGCACACCACGGCGGTCGAGACGGTGAAGGATGCGGCCGGCAATACCGTGAAGGATGCCGCCGGCAAGGATGTCACCAAAGAAACGACGGTAACCACGCAGACCTTGCCGATGGGCCCGGCCGCGTCGCAGATCGCGATCAAGCAGCTCGGCACCAATGGCGGCGGCTTCTTCAATGCGAACTCCGCGCATCCGTACGAGAACCCGACGCCGTTCAGCAACTTCATCGAGATGTTGGCGATCTTTCTGATTCCGGCAGGTCTTTGCTTCACTTTCGGCAGCATGGTGGGAGACCGGCGGCAGGGCTGGGCGATCCTCGCCACCATGCTGCTGATCTTTGTGCCGCTGGCGCTGGGTGCGGTGGCTGCGGAACAGGCCGGCAACCCGGCGCTGCACGGGCTGGCGATTGACCAGCAGGCCAGTACGCTGCAGGCCGGCGGCAACATGGAAGGCAAGGAAACGCGCTTCGGCATCGCCGCCAGCGGCCTGTTCACCGCCATCACCACGGCCGCCTCGTGTGGCGCGGTGAACAACATGCACGACTCGCTGACGCCGCTGGGTGGCCTGGTGCCGATGTGGCTGATGCAGCTGGGCGAGGTGATCTTCGGCGGTGTCGGTTCGGGCCTCTACGGCATGCTGGCCTTCGCCGTGGTCGCGGTGTTCATCGCGGGCCTCATGGTGGGTCGTACGCCGGAATACCTCGGCAAGAAGATCGAGGCACACGAGATGAAGATGGCGAGCCTCGCCGTGCTGGTGCCGTGTGCGCTGGTGGTGATCTGCACGGCCATCGCGGTGGCTACGCCGGCGGGCGTGGCAGGCGTAGCGAACCCCGGCGCGCATGGTTTCAGCGAGATGCTCTACGCCGTCACCTCCGCGTCCAACAACAACGGCAGCGCGTTTGGTGGATTGTCTGCCAACACGCCGTTCTGGAACGTGCTGCTGGGCCTGTGCATGTATTTCTCGCGCTTCCTGCTCGCCATCGCGATGCTCGCCATGGCCGGCTCACTGGCCGCCAAGCGCCATGTGCCGCCGTCGGCGGGCACGCTGCCCACCCATACACCGCTGTTCATCACGTTGCTGGCATGCGTGGTGATCGTGGTCGGTGCGCTCACCTTTTTGCCGGCGCTCGCGCTGGGGCCCATCGCCGAATTCCTGATGTCGGCCCATTGATGCCCAACGGATATCGATCATGACAACGACTCATACCCACGTACACGCGGTACGCAGTTTCGACCGCGGATTGATCCTCCAGGCCATCGCCGATTCGTTCCGCAAGCTGTCGCCGCGGTTGCAGTTTCGCAATCCGGTGATGTTCGTGGTGTTCGTGTGCAGCGTGCTCACCACCTTGTTGTGGGTGCAGGCACTGGCGGGCCATGGCGAGGCGCCCACGGCCTTCATCTTCTGGGTGACGATCTGGTTGTGGTTCACCCTGCTGTTCGCCAACTTCGCCGAGGCGCTGGCCGAAGGCCGCGGCAAGGCACAGGCGGCCGCGCTGCGCAGTTCGCGCAAGGACGTGGTGGCCAAGCGCCTGGCGTCGCCGCATCGTGATGCCGCGGTAACCTTCACGCCTTCGTCCGAGTTGCGCGTAGGTCATCTGGTACTGGTGGAAGCCGGCGACCAGATGCCGGGTGATGGCGATGTGGTGGTCGGTGCGGCAAGCGTCGACGAAAGTGCCATCACCGGCGAATCCGCACCGGTGATCCGCGAGTCCGGCGGCGATCGCAGCGCGGTGACCGGTGGCACGCGTGTGCTGTCCGACTGGCTGGTGGTGCGTATCAGCAGCAACCCGGGGGAGAGCTTCCTGGACCGCATGATCGCGATGGTGGAAGGCGCCTCACGCCGCAAGACGCCTAACGAGATCGCGCTCACCATCCTGTTGGCGAAGTTCACCCTGATCTTCTTGCTGGCCTGCGCCACGCTGCTGCCGTACTCGATCTACAGCGTGCAGGCGGCAGGCTCTGGCCATCCGATCACCATCACCGTGCTGGTCGCCCTGCTGGTGTGCCTGATCCCCACCACCATCGGCGCGCTGCTGTCGGCCATCGGCATCGCCGGCATGGATCGCATGATCCGCGCCAACGTCATCGCTACGTCCGGCCGCGCCGTCGAAGCAGCGGGCGACGTGGACGTGCTGCTGCTGGACAAGACCGGCACCATCACGCTGGGCAATCGCCAGGCGGTGGCGTTCCTGCCGGCGCCGGGTGTGGAGGAGGGGCGCCTCGCCGATGCCGCCCAGCTGGCTTCGCTGGCTGACGAAACGCCGGAAGGCCGCAGCATCGTGGTGCTGGCCAAGGAGCGCTTCAACCTGCGCGAGCGGCAGCTGGAAGAGGGGCATGCGGAGTTCGTGCCGTTCACCGCGCAGACCCGCATGAGCGGCGTGAACATCGGCGAACGTCATATCCGCAAGGGTGCGCTGGATGCGGTGGAGCGTTACCTGGAAGCCAACGGCAGCCACCTGCCGCCGCTGGTGAAGCACATGGCCGAGGACATCGCGCGCCGCGGTGCCACGCCGCTGATCGTCACCGAAGGCATCGCCGCGCTGGGCGTGATCGAGCTGAAGGACATCGTGAAGGGTGGCATCCGCGAGCGCTTCGCCGAAATGCGCCGCATGGGTATCAAGACCATCATGATCACCGGCGACAACCCGCTGACGGCAGCCGCCATCGCCGCGGAAGCTGGCGTCGATGATTTCCTCGCCGAAGCGACGCCGGAGGCCAAGCTCAAGCTCATCCGCAAGATCCAGGCCGAGAACCGCCTGGTGGCGATGTGCGGCGATGGCACCAACGATGCGCCTGCGTTGGCCCAGGCCGACGTGGCGGTGGCGATGAACACCGGCACGCAGGCGGCGAAGGAAGCCGGCAACATGGTCGATCTCGACTCCAACCCGACCAAGCTGATCGAGGTGGTGGAGATCGGCAAGCAGATGCTGATCACCCGCGGCGCGCTGACCACGTTCTCCATCTCCAACGACGTGGCCAAGTACTTCGCGATCATTCCGGCGGCGTTTGCCACCACGTATCCCGCGCTCAATGCGCTCAACGTGATGCATCTGGCTACACCGCAGAGCGCGATCCTGTCGGCGGTGATCTTCAACGCGCTGATCATCATTTTCCTGATTCCACTCGCGCTGAAGGGCGTGAAGTACCGCGCGCTGGGTGCTGGCGCACTGCTGCGGAGGAACCTGCTGGTCTACGGCCTGGGCGGCATCGTCGTGCCGTTCCTTGGCATCAAGCTGATCGACATGCTGCTGGTCCTGTTCGGACTGGCCTGAAGCGAGGTTTGAATCATGCAAACGCTCAAGCTGCTTGTTTCGATGCCGGATGAGACTCATCCGGACATGGAGCTCCGCCTTTCCGCGAATGACTCGCCATGCGACGTGGTGATCGCGCTGCCCGTCGCACCCCGTGCGCGCACGCAGTCGCGCGATACCGAAGCACCGCATAGCGACCAGGACGACTACGTGCTTGGCGGTTACGCCGGCATCTGATCCAGGCGCCTGCGCGGCGCCTCTACTCACCAGAAAAGGACGGCTCGCCCCGAGCCGATATTCAGGAACACCCATGATGTCCAAGAAGTTTCTTTCGTGCGCGCTTCTTTTGGCTCTCGCCCCGGTTGGCGAAGCCGTTGCCTCGACAACGCCGCTGGCGTCCTCCACTGACGTGACCGCCGCGGCCGACCTTGGTGAGGTCGCTTCGTCCACGCCGGCAGCGGCCAGTGATGACTGCTCGCAGGGCTTCTTCTCGCGCCTGGCCAACGCCTATCGAGAAGACGCGCAGCCTGCCGACCCGAACGCGCCCGCTGCGACCCGCCGCGCGATGGATGCCCCGCTGGACTCGCCCCCGTTCCCCAACGGGGAATGGCAGCTTGGCGGCGTGGCCGCTCCGATTGGCGTGCCGGTGGCCTACGGCCAGTACCCCGTGCAGAAGGCGCTGGCGTGCACCAGGCTTGGCAACTGGATGCAGCGAAACCGTATCGAGATCAACGGCTGGATCAATCCGTCGGTGAACGTCAGTTCGTCCAGTTTCACCAACTATCCGCTGTCGTACGCAACGCGGCCCAATCGCGTGGAATTCGACCAGCTGGTGTTCAACATCACCCGCGTCGAAGACACCGTGCAGACCGATCATGTGGACTGGGGCTTCAATGTTTCGGTGCTGTACGGCTACGACTATCACTACACGGTGACCAAGGGCGTGTTCAGCAACCAGCTCCTGAACAGTCCCAAGTCGAATAGCGCGCTTCAGGGCAATATCTATGGCATCGACCCGATGCTGTTCTATTACGACCTCTATATCCCGTCGGTGGCCGAGGGCATGGTGATCCGTATCGGTCGCTATCTGTCGCTGCCGGACATCGAGGCACAGTTCTCGCCGCAGAACTACCTGGTGACGCATTCGATCCTGTACACGGTCGACCCGTACACGCAGACCGGCATCATGACGACGACGAAGTTCAGTCAGCAGTGGACGCTGCAGGTGGGTATAAACGGAAGCAACGACACCGCGCCGTGGAATGGCTCGGCTCGTCCCACGTTGCAGGCTTGCGTTCGCTGGGTGTCGAAAGACAACAACGACATGCTCTACCCCTGCATCAACAGTCTCAATTCGTTCGACTACAACTACAACAACGTGCAGATGTACGTGATGACCTGGGGTCATCGCTTCAACGCGAGCGTGCACATGCAGACCGAGGCGTACTACATGTACGGGCGGAACATCCCGGGCTTCGGTCCGGATGGCGAGCCGGGCGTGGTGGCATCGTCCCCGTATCCCGGCAAGGCCGGTGAATACGGCGTGGTGAACTACCTCAACTTCGAGTTGAACTCCAGCAACATGCTGTCGTTCCGCAACGAGTTCTACAACGACCAGAAAGGCCAGCGCACCGGCTACGCCACCAAGTACAGCAGCCATACGCTGGGCCTGACGCATTGGGTGTCGTCCGATCTGGAGATCCGTCCGGAGCTGCGTTACGAGCACTCCTACGACGTGAACGCCTATGACGGCGGCAAGAAAAACTACCAGGCGATCGCGCTCGTCGACGCGATCCTCCACTTCTGAGGTGATGAACATGGTCAGGCTGATTCGTAGCGCGATCGTGATGCTGCTTTTGTTGACCGCGGTGACGGGCGTGTTCTACCCGCTCGTCGCCACCGGTCTGGCCCAGGCGTTGTTCCCATCGCAGGCGAACGGCAGCCTGATCGAGAAGGATGGCAAGCCCGTTGGCTCCACACTGATCGGCCAGTCGTTCACCGGCGCCAAGTACTTCTGGGGCCGCCCGTCCGCCACCACGCCGCAGCCGAACAACGCGGCGGCGTCCACGGGTTCCAACCTTGGGCCGACGAATCCCGCGCTCGCGGATGCGGCCAGGCAGCGTATCGACGCGTTGCATGCCGCCGACCCGGACAACCACGCGCCGGTGCCGGTAGACCTGGTCACCGCGTCGGGCAGCGGCCTGGATCCGGAGATATCACCGGCTGCGGCGGCCTACCAGGTGCCTCGGGTGGCGCGTGCCCGCGGACTGAGCGAATCGCAGGTGCAGGCGATGGTCGCAATGGCGACCACGGGGCGGCAGCTCGGCGTGCTGGGCGAGCCGCGCGTCAACGTGCTCAAGCTCAATATGGCGCTGGATGCCCATTAAGGCATAACGTATTCATCCATCACCCACGGCACTGCGACGCATGTCCGAACCCTCCCGCGAAGCACGCGCCGATGCCCTGCTCGATTCGGTGCAGGAAGAGAACGGCCGGCGGCTGAAGATCTTTCTTGGTGCAGCGCCCGGTGTGGGCAAGACCTACGCCATGCTCTCCGCCGCGCGCGAACTGAAGCGCCAGGGCATCGACGTGGTGGTCGGCCTGGCGGAGACCCATGGTCGCGCGGAGACCCAGGCGCTGATCGAAGGCCTCGAAGTGCTGCCTCGGCGCAAGGTGAACTACCGTGGCCGCGACTTCACCGAGTTCGACCTGGACGCGGCCCTGCAGCGGCGTCCGGCCGTGATCCTTGTTGACGAACTGGCACACAGCAACCTGCCGGGCGGGCGCCACGAGCGCCGCTGGCAGGACATCGCCGAACTGCTGGATGCCGGCATCGAGGTGTACAGCGCGCTCAATGTGCAGCATCTGGAGAGCCTCAACGACCAGGTACGACGCATCACCAACGTGACCGTGCGCGAGACGGTGCCCGATGCCTTCCTCGATCGCGCACGTGACATCGTACTGGTCGATCTGCCGCCACGTGAGCTGATCCAGCGCCTCAAGCAGGGCAAGGTCTATGTGCCGGAAACGGCGGCGGCGGCGCTGGATGCGTTCTTTTCGCCGACCAACCTGGTCGCGCTGCGCGAACTGGCGGTGGATACCGTGGCCGGCCACGTGGACAGCGATCTGCGTGAACAGATGCTGGCGCGCGGTGGCGTCATGCCGGTGCGCCGTCGCGTGATGGCCGCCATCGATGGCCATTCGCAAAGCGAGTACCTGGTGCGCATTGCGCGGCGCATTGCCGAGCGGCGTGGCGCGCCGTGGAGCGTTGCCTTCGTCGACACCGGTGCGGCCTTGGACAAGGCGCGTCGCGAACGCCTGGACTCCGCCATGCGCCTGACGCGCCGGCTGGGTGGCGATACCGTGGTGCTGCGCGGCCACGCTGTCGCGGACGAACTGATCGCGCACGCGGATCGCGAGGGTATCGGCCAGATCATCCTTGGCCGCACACGCGAGCGTCCGTTGGCGCGCATGCTGGGCCGCTCGCTGACGCAGCTGCTGTTGCGTCGCGGCGCTCATCTCGAACTGACCATCATCGCCACCCCGGCGGAGCGTGCGAAGTCGCGCATGCGCCTTCGCATGCCGGGCGGCCCCGGTCGCCGCGACGAGTATGTGTTCGCCACCATCGCCACCTTGGCGGCCTTCGGCCTGTCCTTCCTTGCGGACCGCTATCTGTCGGTGGCGAATCTCGCGCTGATCTTCCTGATGGCCGTGATGGTGGTGGCCGCCAGGACGCGCATGTCGGTGGCGGTGTATACCGCGATCCTGTGTTTCCTCGGCTACAACTTTTTCTTCGCGCCACCACGCTACACGCTGGCCATCGCCAGCTTCGACGATGTGCTGGCGGTGTGCCTGTTCCTGGTGACGGCGCTGGTGTGCAGCCGGTTGGCGACGCGGCTGGCGAGTCAGGTGGAGTCGTTGCGCGTCGCGCATGCCAATGCGCGGGCGCTGCTGTCGTTGGGCCAACGCCTTTCCACCAGCACCGATGCTGCCGGGATTCGCAAGGTGGGCGTGGACATGCTCTCCCACGTCATGCGCTGTGATGCGGCCATCCTCGCGCGCGATGCCAGTCAGGTGCTGCGCGTCGTCACCACGGCACCGCGCGATTTTCCACTCACCACGCAGGATCTCGGCGCTGCTTCATGGAGTGAACAGCACGCCGAGCAGGCCGGACGTTATACCGACACGCTGAATGCGGCGCCGTGCTGGGTGCTGCCGCTGGGCAGCACCGACAATCCGCTGGGCGTGGCCGCACTGCGCTTTCCGTCGGAGCTGAGGGAGCCGCCGGTCGACGAGCGCAGCCTCGCGCTGGCCATGGTGCAGGACATCGGCCAGGCATTGCAGCGTGCCCGACTCGCCGATGAACTGGAAGGCGCGCGCGTACAGGGCGAGACGGAGCGCCTGCGCAATGCGCTGTTGTCCTCCGTGTCGCATGACCTGCGCTCGCCGCTCGCATCGATGATCGGTTCGGCTGGCACGCTGGCCAGTTACGGCGACCAGCTTCCCGCCGGCGAACGTCGCGAGCTGCTCGAGGCGATTCTTGGGGAAGGGCAGCGGCTGGATCGTTATATCCAGAACCTGCTGGACATGACCCGTCTGGGACACGGCACGCTCAAGCTCAATCGCGACTGGACCGACGTGGCCGAGATCGTGGCCGCAGCGTCCACCCGATTGCGCAAGCTGTTTCCCGATCTGCGGCTCGATACGGTGCTGCCGCCCAGCACGGTCCTGCTCTATGTCCATCCGGCGCTGATCGAGCAGGCCTTGTTCAACATCCTCGAGAATGCCGCGCGCTTCTCGCCTCCCGGCGAGGCCGTGCGCATCGTGGCGCGACCGAACGGCGAGAAGGTGCAGATCGACGTCACCGACCGCGGTCCCGGCATCCCCGAGGACGAACGCGCGCTCATCTTCGACATGTTCTATTCCGTAGCGCGGGGCGACCGCGCACCGCAGGGCACGGGCCTTGGGCTTGCCATCTGCCGCGGCATGATCGGTGCCCATGGCGGCAGCGTGGAAGCCTTGCCCGGAGACGGCATTGGCACCACCATCCGCATCACCTTGCCGTTGCCGGCGCCGCCCGATAACAACGCATGACTGCCGCTACGCCCTGTGTCCTGGTCATCGACGACGAGGCGCAGATCCGGAAATTCCTCGACATTGGCCTGCGCGCCGAGGGTTACGAGGTGCTGCTCGCGCCGAACGCGGCCGAGGGCCTGGCGCTGGCTGCCACACGATCGCCGGACCTGGTGGTGCTAGACATCGGCCTGCCCGACCGCGAAGGCCACGAGGTGCTGGCCGAGCTGCGCCAGTGGAGCCAGGTGCCGGTGCTGATGCTGTCCGTGCGCGACTCGGAGAGCGAGAAGGTGAAGGCGCTCGACGCCGGCGCCAATGATTACGTGACCAAGCCGTTCGGCATCCAGGAACTGATGGCCCGCCTGCGCGTCCTGTTGCGCAGCCGCCCTGGCGAGCCCGAGGCACCGCAGCGCTACGACGACGGCCGGCTGGCCATCGATCTGGCCCGGCGCGAAGTCGCGCTGGACGGCCAGCCGCTGGCGCTTACCCGCAAGGAATACGCCGTGCTGGCCCTGCTGCTGCGCCATGCCGGGCGCGTGGTGACCCAGCAGCAACTGTTGCGTGACATCTGGGGCGCCACCCACACCCACGACAGCCATTACCTGCGCATCGTCGTGGGCAAGCTTCGCCAGAAGCTGGGGGACGACCCGGCTACGCCCAAGTGGCTCAAGACCGAGCCCGGGGTGGGGTACCGCTTCATCAGCGGCAACTGATCAGCAAGAACGCCTGCTGTGGGAGCGCACCCTGTGCGCGACCGTCCCCTGCACGGAATCTCTGTCCTGGGCTGCCGCGACCGGGCAGGGGTCGCAGGACCCGTCGCGCACAGGGTGCGCTCCCACAAAATCGGGTCCCCGCTGTGTCGCAGCCGCTGAGAACCGCCAGTGGTCTGATTCGGCGGGTTTTTCGTCCGATCCGGACGTCGGCCGGGGCCGTTGCCGGGCCGGCAGGCGGGTCGCGACGGAAAAATCCATCCTGTTTTCGACGGCCGACCCACGGTTATGATGGCCGCCGGTTCAACCATCCCGGCGCTGACTGCCCCAGAACGCAGCGCCGGCTCACAGAGGACATTCCTTCCATGGCACGTGGCATCAACAAAGTCATCATTGTCGGCAACCTCGGTGCCGATCCGGAAACCCGCTACACCAGCGGCGGCGCGGCGATCACCAGCCTGCGCATCGCGACTTCCGAGAACTGGACCGACAAGCAGAGCGGCGAAAAGCAGGAGCGCACCGAGTGGCACCGCGTGAAGCTGTTCGGCCGTCTCGCTGAGATCGCCGGCGAGTACCTGAAGAAGGGCCGCCAGGTCTACATCGAAGGCTCGCTGCGCACCGACAAGTACACCGACAAGGACGGCATCGAGCGCTTCAGCACGGACATCATCGCCAACGAGATGCAGATGCTCGGCGGCGGCTCCGAAGGCGGCGCAGGCGGCGCAGGTGGCGGCGGTGGTGGCTTCCAGCGCTCGCAGGGCGGTGGTGGCGGTGGCGGTGGCCAGCGCCAGGGTGGCGGCAATTACGGTGGCGGCCAGTCCCGTGGCGGCAACGACTACGGCAACCAGCGCGGTGGCGGCGACAACTACGGCAATCAGCAGCGCCAGTCCGCTCCGGCGCCGGCCCAGAACAACAGCTTTGACGACGACGATATTCCGTTCTGATCAAGGCCGCCTTCCAAGGCGCTGCGTATCCAAAAAGGCCATGATCTTCATGGCCTTTTTTTGTGCTCGAAGAAGACCGTTTTGGGTGCAAGGAAGCCCGTGCTCCAGGTCATGGGGCAGTGCGCCTTCGAGGAGGGCCTCAGCCTCAGGGGAGGGAGCCCGCGTGCTAACCCCTCGCACCGCCTGGAAATATTGCCCAGCCCATAACGGAATCCACACCTGGGCGCCACCGAGGCTTGCGACGGGTTTGGTGTAACCTGAACCAGACCGGGAGCGGCAAGGGAGGTCGAGCAAATGGCCACAGAGTCCGCCTCTGCTGCCTGGATTGCATTCGGCACGATCGAGATCGATACCTTGGGCCATCGCCTGTTTGTCGATGGCGAGGAAGTCGGGCTCGAGCGCAAGGCATTCGCCGTACTCGTTCTGCTGGCGCGCGATTCCGGTCGCGTACTGGGCCGAGACGAGATCCTCGACGAAGTGTGGGGGCATCATCACGTCACGCCCGGTTCGCTCAGTCGCGTCATCGCCTTGCTGCGTCATGCGCTGGGTGAGAGCGGGGATGAATGCCGTTACCTGCATACCGTGCATGGCGTCGGTTTCCGCCTCGATGCCGATGTCCGGTCCGCCGCGTCGCGCGAAGAGTTGATGGCGGACCGGGCGTCAAGCGTCGCGGAAGTGGACGACGTGCCGGCTCTCATCAGCGAACTCGGCACGTCTCCAGCCCCACCGGTTGAGAGCGAAGCGCCCCTCGTGCAGCCTGCCAGACCGCGCCGAATCGACAGGAGATTGATCGCGCTGATCGCGGGCGTGCTCGTGGTGGTGGCTGTCCTGCTTGGCCGCTACACGTTCATGCACCATCCTGGTGGCGCGGCTGCGGACGCGGATCTCAAGTCGATCGCGGTGTTGCCGTTCGCGAACCTCAGTACAGACCAAGACAATGCTTATTTCGCCAGCGGCATGCAGGACATGATCCTGACCCAGCTGGTGGGCATCGGTGGGCTCAAGGTGATTTCCCGCACCTCGACCGAGAAGTATCCGAGCCATCCCGAAGACGTGAAGACCATCGCCCGGCAACTGGGCGTGGCGACGCTGCTCGAGGGCACGGTACAGAAGGCCGGTAACCAGGTGCTGATCAATGTGCAGCTGATCGATGCGAACAGCGGCAACCACCTCTGGGCGAAGGCGTATACGCGCACGCTCGACAACGTTTTCAACGTGGAAGGCGAGGTCGCGCAGAACGTGGCCGAGGCGCTGAAGGTACAGCTGACGTCGGCCGAGACCGCGCGCATGGATCGCATGCCTACCTCGAACGCCGAAGCCTATGACCTGTACCTGCAAGCCGGCGTACACGCCAACCGGGCCTACGACGATACGTTGCAGTCATCGTCCGAGCTGCCGCTGGCGATCTCGTTGTATCAGCAGGCCCTGGCTCGGGATCCGAACTTCGCACTCGCCTCGGCCGCGCTGGCTCGTGCGCACATGCACATGTATTTCTTCGCACCGGATCGCACGAATGCGCGATTGGCTGAGGCGAAGGCCGCTGCCGAACGCGCCCTGGCGCTGCAGCCCAATCTGGGCCAAGGGCACTACGCGTTGGGGTTGTATGACTACTGGGGGCATCGCGATTACGCCCATGCCAGTGCCCAGCTGGAGTTGGCGCGGCAGGCTTTGCCCAACAGCGCCACCGTCGAGCTCCTGATCGCCGCGCTCGCCAGGCGGCAGGGGCGCTGGGATGAGGCCGTTGGGCTTTTCCACGCAGCGACCGTTCTGGATCCGCATAGTGAATTCGCGTTCAACCAGCTTGGCGTGACCTACCAGAGCATGCATCGCTACGCCGATGCCGATAAGGCTTTCGCCGCTGCTCTCGCGGTGAGCCAGAATGCCACTGGCGAACGCATGGCCCAGGATTTCAACGACTTGATGTGGAAGGGCAATGTGGCACCGATGCGTACTGCACTCGCGGGGCTTACGCCGGGCAGTGATGCTTACGCCGGCAATGTTGCGGGCATGTATTTCGATCGCTCGCTGGCGCGTGATTATGCCAACGCAATCAAGGTGGTCGAGGCGGACAAGCAGGAGTACTGGTCCGATCCCAACAACATAGCGTTGCCCCGTCGCCTGTTCCTGGCGTGGGCGTTGCAGTCGGCCGGAGACACGGACAAGGCGACCGCGGCGTATACGGAAGTGGCGGCGACTTCCCGTGCTGCCCTCGTCGATCGGCCGGACGACGCGGACCTGCATCTCGCATTGGGCTTTGCCTATGCGGGACTCGGCCGAAAATCCGAGGCTGTCGCCGAGGGTGAGCGCGCCGTGGCCTTGATGCCGGTCGCTGAGGATGCCCTCACCGGAGCGGACATGCTCGCGCAGCAGGCGGCGCTCTATGTGCGTGTCGGCCAGCCCGACCAGGCGATTCCCTTGCTCGAACGGGTGTTGTCCATGCCTACGGGCATGATCCTGTCCGGTGCCTTGTTGCGCATCGATCCGCTGTGGGATCCGCTGCGTGACGATCCGCGCTTCCAGGCGCTGCTGCAGAAGTATCCCAACGGCAGCTAGGCCACCATTCGCTTTCGAGGACGATGCAAACCCCATGGGGACGACCTCTTCCGTCGAGGTCGTTTCGACGACTTTGCCCATTCGATCGTGGTGTCCGGAAATCGGCCCAGATTGAAATAGACGTCTTACGCTTCCTTTGTCACCCTACGGTGCGCGCGACTCGTCGCTAAGCACGGCATATCCGTGTGCGATGCTTGGCGGACAGTGTGATCAGGGGCAAAGGGGAAGACGTGGTCAAAGCAAGCGCAGTTCTCAAGGGGAGCCGGGTCAAATTCGCACTCGCGCTGCTGTGCCTTTCCATGCCTGCCATCGCGGCACCTGCCGTGCCGGCCACGCCGATCGATTGGGTCAACCCCTATATCGGGACCCAGGGAAGCGGTTCGGAATACGGCGGCACCATGCCCCTGGTCACCACCCCGTTCGGCATGACCAACTGGACGGCGCAGACGCGCCAGAACAGGGTCGGCGTCAGCTCCTACAACTACGCCGACAGCCGCATCGAGGGCTTCATCGGAACGCATCAACCGGCCATCTGGATGGGCGACTACGGGTACGTCACCCTGATGCCTGAAATCGACGACGCCAAGTACACGCCCGATGCCCGGAAGCTGCGCTTTTCGCGCAAGGACGAAACGGCCTCGCCCGCCTACTACGCGGTGATCATGCAGGCAGGCAGCGGACGGCAGCTCCGCACGGAAGTCACGGCAACCGATCACTGCGGCTACCTGCGCTTCTGGTTTCCCAAGGCCGCCAATGCAGGCGTACTTATCGAGGCCACGCGCCCAGGCATCCACGGTTACGTGGAGGTCGACCAGGAACACAACGAAGTCCGCGGTTACAACCCGGATCGCCAGGACGCCCAGCTGGGTCCGTTGGCGTTGCCCAACTTCAAGGGCTATTTCGTGGTGCGCTTCAAGCAACCCATGAAGTCCGCGCGCGTCTACCGGGAAGCTGCGGCCGTACAGGGGCGCAGCAATGTGGAAGGCAATAACGTGGGTGCCTACGTGGCATTCGAGACACCGGAAAGCGAGCCGGTCGAAGCACAGGTAGGAACCTCGTTCATCAGCGAGGCGCAGGCCGAGGCCAACCTCGATGCCGAGCTGCCCGCATGGGACTTCGATGCGCGTCGCCAGTCACTGAAGGACACCTGGAACGCCAAGCTGGGCCTGATCGATGTCGACGGTGCCGATACCGATCAGCGCCAGATCCTGTACACGGCGCTGTACCACGCACTGCTGTACCCGCGACTCTTTTCCGAGCACGGGCGCTACTACAGCGCCTTCGACGACCAGGTGCATGACGGCGAGTCGTATACCGATTATTCGATCTGGGACACTTTTCGCGCCGAACACAGCCTGCTGACGCTGCTCGCGCCCGAACGCATCGACGGCATGATCCAGGCCTTGCTGCAGGATTACCGCGAGGGCGGATGGATGCCCAAATGGCCCAATCCTTCGTACACCAACATCATGATCGGCACCCACGCCGACTCGCTGGTCGCGGAGGCGATCGCCAAGGGTTTCCATGGCTTCGATTGGCAGCTGGCCTACGCTGCCGTGCGCAAGGACGCCATGACGCCTCCGGACGGCGACACCACGCGGCGCTGGAGCGATCGCGAACCGCATACGCCCTATGAGGCGCGCGCCGGCCTGACCTACGCGTTGAAGCTGGGTTACCTGCCGTCCGACAAGGTGGCGGAGTCGGCCTCGAGCACGCTCGAGGAGGCCTATGACGACTATGCGGTTGCCCGCGTGGCTCAGGCCACCGGTCACGCCGATGACTACGCTTACTTCCTGCAGCGCTCATCCAATTACCGGCTGCTGTTCAATCCTGCACGCGGCTTCATGCAGGCGCGTCGCGCCGATGGCTCCTGGGCGTGGTCGTGGGAGGGCTGGACGGAAGGCGACCAATGGGCCTACCTCTTCGCGGCGCTGCATGACATTCCCGGCACCATCGAACTGCTGGGCGGCCCGTCTGCGGCGGAGGCAAAACTCGATGCCCATTTTCGTGGCGGCCATAACCACCACGACAACGAACCGAGCCATCACTACGGCTACCTCTACGACTTCATGGGCGTGCCCTGGAAGACGCAGGCCCAGGTGCGCGACATCGCCACCCATGCCTACTCGAACACGCCGACCGGCATCCTCGGCAACGAAGACTGCGGCCAGATGTCGGCGTGGTATGTCTTCACCGCGATGGGCTTTTATCCGCTCAATCCCGCCAGCGGCGAGTACATGATCGGCAGCCCGCTGTTCAGTCGCCTTTCGTTGAAGCTCGGCAACGGCAAGAGCTTCCTCGTGACCGCACAGAACAATTCGACGGAGAACGTGTATATCCAGTCCGCCACGCTCAACGGCAAGGTGTTGGATACACCGATGATCACCTACGACCAGATCATGGCCGGCGGAACGCTGGCTTTCGTGATGGGGCCGCGGCCATCGACCTGGGCGGCGTCATGGCGGGCGCAGCCACTCAAGCACTAGGCGATCGTCAGGCCTCTGCAAACGGCCTGTCCCGTCTCCGGCGATAGGCCTGGTGAAAGCCCGCTGTGTGATGCAGCTGGGTGCCTTCGGCGAGCGCTTCGTCGGAAGCCATGCGGCCGAGGAAGAACGTGTGCGAGCCCATGGTCTCGCTATGCACGATGGCCAACTCGCGAATGCGCAGGGCGGCGGCAACGGCCGGTAGGTCGAACTCGCGCGAGGGCCGAGTGGGAAAGGGCAGCAGGTTCCAGTCCTGCAACGCCTGCTTGTGGTGTTCGCTGAGTTTGTACACGACGGCCTTCATCGTGGCCGGCATACTGGAGAGCGCCACCTTGCGCATGTTGCGCATGACCGGCTCCGAGACATTGGTGCTGCGTAGCGCGAGCGAGAACAGTCCGCTGCGCTCCAGTGGACCGATCAGGTCCATCGGGAAAATATTCTGGTGGCCGGGTGCGCCCACCGAGACCAGGATCACCGGGCGGGGACACAGGTAGGCGATCATCAGCTGCTGCACCGACGCCGGTTCCATGAGGTCATGGTGCGCGTTGTTGCCCCTGCGCATGGCGCGGTTCTGCAGCCATGCATTCCACGGGCGTCGCGCCCAGCTGAGGCAGCGATGCCCGCCGCCGGCCACGCGGTAGATGGCGATGGATGCGCCTTCGGTGGCGATCGACGTTGCCTTGGCGAGGCGCAGCACGCCGAGCAGCTTGCCCGTGGCGTTGTCCGAGTACTCGATGGAGGGATGCTCGCCGGCATCGACGCTCGTAGCGATCGCCAGTGGCTTGAGCGAGGCCACGGTGTGGTCCCTGGTCACGTCGGCCCATTGGCCGTCCCAACGGAGGGTGGCCGTGACGGCCTTCTGCGGCGGATCGACCGCAATGGTCGACCACTGCGGCAGCGGGCGTACGAACGGTCGTATCCAGTCTTTCCACATGTCAGGTGCGCCTGAACAACAGGAACATATAGAGGTGGGTTGCGAGTCCAAGCCCGCGCGGCGTGATGCGCTCGAGCTTGAAATACGGTGCCGCAGCACGTGCCACGACACGCGGCGCGAAGCGGTGGATGCGGCTCTCGCTCTCGATGGCGTAACGGCCGGTGCGCATCAGGGTCAGCAGGTTGTGCCGCCACCAGCGATAACGCGCATCGCCCAGGTAGTAGGGATTGAGCATGCTGGCCAGCACGAAGCCGCCCGGATCGACCACGCGATACAAGGCTTCAAAGAGCGGAGCGTGGTTCTCTATATGGTTGAGGACGGCGAAGTTCGCGGTAACGGCCTGTACCTTGCAGTCATCTGGCGAATCGATCGCGACGACGGTCTTGCGAACGATCTCGTCGCGGCAGTGATGTCCGAGATACGCGCGCATGGCCTCCGACGGTTCGTAAACGAACGTCTGGTGTCCGTGCGTGGAATACGCCTTGGCGTCGATGCCGGTTCCGGCGCCGAAATCGAGAATGTCCGCTCCCTTGGCAAGCAGATCCAGCGCCATCTTCTGAAACTGATCGCGTACCGCGTGGTCGCGTTCAGAGGCCAGCATGAACTTGTGGTACTGCTCGCCTGTATGCATGTCGCCGGTGCCTCTAGGGCAGATCGATTGACAGCGCGACATGGCGCGCGGGTCTCACCGTGGTGAGTGCCCGCGGAATCTGGAAAGGTTGCCGGGCCCGTAGCCGTCCAGCAGCGGTGGTGCCTGGGTGTCCCGTCAGGCAGCGGTGCCTGAGCCCCACCAGGCCGCGATCTGGTCGGCAAGGGTGGGCACGGGGTCGAGGGCATGGACGGCCAGCACGCGAGCCTCGCCGACAGGAGACTCCAGATCGTGGAACTGGCTGTCGACCAGGGAGGCCGGCATGAAGTGGCCCGACCGATGCGCCACGCGCTCGATGGCTTCCTCCCGCGATAGCTCCAGAAAGACGAAGCCGAGATGAGGGACGGCATGGCGTAGCGAGTCGCGATAGCGTTGCTTGAGTGCCGAGCAGGCGAGTACGGCGAGCTCATGGCTGGCGAGCACGCGCGTCAGCTCCCGCCCCAGGCTGTCCAGCCAGTCTTTTCGGTCCGCATCCGTAAGCGGAGTGCCTGAGGCCATCCTGCGGATGTTCGCTTCGGAGTGAAACGCATCGCCTTCGATCAGGTGCGCGCCCATGCGTTCGCACAAGGCCGTGGCGACGGTGCTTTTTCCGCAGCCGGTCACGCCCATCACGACGATGGCGCGCATGTGATTCGGCATGGTCGGTGTTTTCGGCATAGACATGTCGGACAGCATATCCGGTGCGTCGGAATGCCGGGTGTTGATAGCACCGGCGATGTCGTCGCGGCTTGTCCGCGGATCGGTGGCAGCGTTCGGCCAGTTCGATTTCGTAGACGCAGGCCGCAGCGCCCTTGGGCAGGCTGCCGGGGTGAGGTTTAGGTCCTGCGCCGTGCTTTGCCAGCTCACCGGCTGCGCGGAGCCGAGCAGCTTCACGCTGCGCACGCCATCGGCCGGCGTGGCGCCAAGCCGATGGCAGCGTGGCGGAGTGGCGGAGTGGTGACGGCGCCGCGTGCTGCGGCGCGGGAAGGCAACATCAGAACTTGCTGTGCTCCACATCGCGTTCGCGATGCATCAGGGTCCACTCGGCATGCTCGGTCAGGGCTGCGTCGCCCAGTGCGAGGAGGATTTCGCGTTGCTTGGCGGGATCGCTGGTGCGATCGAGCGCGGCGCGCGCGCTGGCGAAGATGCGTTGCATGAAGCGGTACTGGCGGATCAACTCCTTGTCGGCCTTGCGATACGCATAGGCCTCGCGCACGGCGGCGACGATGGAAAGTACCGCCATCATCATGACCATGGTGGTCTTGACGCTCTCGGGAAGATGCAGCGCGAATATCGCCAGGAACACGCTGATCGAGATGCCACCCCACAAGCTGATCATGCCGATGGTCTCGGTGACATGGTGCAGGCCGGTGCGCTCGATGGTCTTGCGCTGGAAGTAGTACAGCTGGCCGCTCTTGCCCGATTCGCCCACCCACTCGTCGATGACCTCGGATAACGCCGACGCGCGGGGAGTGTCGACGTTGGGCAAGGGATCGACGCCAGCCACGCGCATCATGTGGCGGATCCAGCCCAGCTCGATGTTCTGCTTCTGCAGGAAGTTGTCATGGGCGAATTCGTGTTCGCCTGTGGCCGATATGCCGGCATGGCGCCAGTAGGCTTGCACGCGCAGGCCTTCGGCGAGCGCCCGGTAATCAAGGTACTTGCGGTGCCAGCCGCGATGTCGCGCGAGTATCGCGATCAGGGCGCCGAGTCCAAACAGCAGCAGGAACGTATAGATGAGGAAGTCCTGTGCGGACATGTGCGCGTAGAAGGTGAAGGCAATGCCCATCAAGGCTGCCAGCACGTAGGTGAGCCTGAGCGCGAGCAAGACGCGCTTCTGGAAATGGATTGCCAGCCAGTCCGCCGCGCGGAAGATGCGCGCGAGTGCGCTGCCATTGGTGAGTATGCTGTCGGGATCGTCGTCCGGTTCTGCCGCGATGTCATCCGCATACTTCGTGCAGTCGGCGTTGAACTCCGACATGTGTGCGAACATCTGGCAGAACTCGGGTGGAGGCGTGCGATCGGTGGTGGTGAAGTCACCGCAGCGCCAGTATGTCTGCAGTGGTTGCAGGCCTGGCGCGACGTCGCCGTGGTCACCCTCGCGCGAACAGACGATATGGTAGAGCAGGCGCTCATCGCCGCTGCCCAGGACGTGCCTGGCTTCGCGGTGACGCTCGACGAGGCCGGGCAAGGTGCCATTAAGATGGTAGTTGACGACCTGTGCCGTGCCTCCGAGCCGCCCCGAGTCCTTGCCGTCCCAGATGGCGAGCAGGATGTGGCAGTGACTGGCGATGAATACGCCTGCCTTGGCGTACTGCCGGTCGCGCGATGGTCCCGGCAAGGCGATCGCGTGATGCGATGGCCCGCGTGGCAACGGGAGTGTAAGCACGTGGGCCTGTTCGCACAGGGCCTCGAAGCGCGCGCGCGCGGAAGGAGCGGGAAAGTCGTCGAGATAGAGCTCTGCAGGTAGCGGCAAGGGGGCGATCAATCGTGCACCGGCTTCCAGGGCGACATGTGCGACCAGCTGGTCGCCGCCTTCGGCCAGCGCGGAGAGCACGCATAGCGGCAAGCCCGGGAATTCCTGTCGCAGCATCGCGAAGAACGCGGTCACCCGCTCGCGTATGGGCTCGATCTCGGAGGCTGAGATGTTGCGGTGGCTGGTGATGCCGACGACCAGAGGCGTCATGGTGGCGCCGGGTTGTATCGCCGACGCCGGATAACTTGTCTGGCCAGATGACGGGCCATGCATCGCAGGTGGGTTCATCGACACGTCCTGCGATTCCACATCCGAGTTGTCCCTGCGATGCATGGCAGCTCCTTGCGGTCGGTCAGTTGTTCTTGATCGATGGGTTGGTGGCGGTTCCGACGCCGGTGGTGGCGATTGGATTGCTTTGATAGGTGTTGCCGCCAACAGCGACCGTCAATATGTAAAACCATTCACCCGTGGTGTTGCTGCTGTTGTTGAGGTCGGCCATGGCCATCGAATTTCTGGCCG
The DNA here is from genome assembly GCF_004296575.1 of Dyella amyloliquefaciens. Classification (GTDB taxonomy): domain Bacteria; phylum Pseudomonadota; class Gammaproteobacteria; order Xanthomonadales; family Rhodanobacteraceae; genus Dyella; species Dyella amyloliquefaciens. The sequence goes on from NZ_SAYT01000001.1 coordinate 821,442, forward strand.
GAGAAAATGTAGGCGCCCCAAAAATGCCGCTCCGTGGCGGAGTGCCGGCCCAGGTCAAGGACACGATGCTTCCCGTCGCGGCATTGCCGTTGAGGTGCCAGTCGACGCTCTGCAATGCTTCGCTGCGCGCCACGTGATGGGCGTTGCCCGTCTGGTCGATATCGACGGTCCACGGATTCGTGCTCTCGTTCAGGGTCACTCTCAGGTTGTTGGCCACAGTTTGCTCCTCATTTCCGGATGTAAAGGGACCCGTGTTAGGCAATGCTTCCAGGCGGAATGCTCGCTACTGCGGATCGCTCCTGGCTGGCGCTGCCGGCACGCGCTGCTGGAATGCGGTCAGTTGTTCTTGATCGATGGGTTGGTGGCGGTTCCGGTGATGGCAACGGCGCCGCTGTAGTAAATGGTGCCGTTTGCGACGAGCTGGACCCCTATCTGGTAATACCATTCGCCCGTGGTGTTGCTGCCGTTGTTGAGGTCGCTGAGAGTCATCGATTTCCCGTTCGGAGCGATGACGAATGGCCCGAAAATGCCGGAGGGTGGCGGGTTGAACGTAGGTGGATCGTTGAGCCAGCTGCAGCTCACGATCCTTCCGGACGCCGCATTTTCTGTGAGCTGCCAGGTGATGGTCTGTTGGTTGTTGCCGCGTGGTACATGATTGGCATTGTCCTTCTGGCTGACATCCACGAGCCACGGGCTCGTGGTTTCGTCCAAAGTCACGGAAAGGTCGTTGGCCATCGTCTGGTCCTCAAGTCAGGATGCGGAAGGAACCCTGTTGGGCAGCTACTACTGGGCGGAATGCTCGTTACTGCGGATCGTTCCTGGCGAGCGCCGCTTGCAGGCGCTGCTGGAACGCCGCATTGGCGGGGTAGTCGATGTCGTGCTGTTTGAGCGTGACGAGAAGATCGAGATCGCGGTAGCCCGAATCCCATAGCTGCTGCACCAGCGGTGCTGCTTCGGGGCCACGGCCGAGGCTGAGCAAGGTGTCGACGCGCAAGGCGATCAGGCGTGGATCACCCGCGCCGCTGGAGACGGCGGTGACGTCCTTGAGCACGTCTTCGCGCCACTTGCTTGCCTTGTCGGCATCGTTGGTAGTGGCGGCGAGCAGCAGGCGTACGGTTGCCGTGTCCAGCAGCAACGTGCGCTCTGCAGGCTGGTTTTCATGCAAGGGTGAAAGCACGGCAAGCGCCTTGGTGGCCTGGTCATGCGCCTGGTCGGGGTTGCTGGCGAGTGACTGATTCGCCTGTTCCACCTGCGCCTCGGCGAAGTCCTGCTGCCACTCTGTATTGCTCGGATCGGTGTGTGTCATGTCGCCGAAGATCTTCAGCGCGCGGTTGTTCAGTTCCGTCGCCGTGGCGTCGTCGCCGGATAGTCGGCGCAGTCGCGCAAGTTGTGTGGAATACAGCGCCACCTTTGCATGGAAGCTCGTTTCGTTGGGCTCGAACTTTGCGAGCTCTATGGCTCCATCAACGGCTTGCTGGAGATGCTCGCTGCCCGCGTTGACATCGCCACCCAGCGCCATGGTTCGCCCGAGGATGGCGCGCACGCGCACCATGTTTTCCTTCTGGTCGTTGTTTTTAGGATCGCTCTCGCTCAGCGCGGTCTCGATCGCGTCGTCGGCACGGTATTCCGCGATAGCAGTGACAAGGTCGCCCTGCATCAGCGCCATCTTGCCGAGATTGTTGTGTGCTTCGCCCAGCAGCTCCTGCCAGTCCGTCTTGGGGTTCTTGCCGCGCACCAGCTCACGGCAGTGCGCAAGCATGCTCTGATACTGCGCGGTGGCTTGATCGAGCTTTCCCTGTGCCTCCAGCACGTGGCCAAGGTCGTCGTCCACGGTCGCCCATTGCTGGATGAATTCCTTGTCGGACGCGGAAGTCAGTGGAGTGCGCCGCAGGATGTTCTGCGCCATCGCGAATTGCTCCTCTGCCGAGGGAAGATTGCCGCGGTACCAGTCGGTCATGCCGATGAACGTGACGATGCGCGAGTAGGCCACCTGCCTGGCGACATCGGCGGGTGCATGCTGCGCGAGCCCCCCGGAGATTTTCGCGGCGGCCTGATAGGACTGCATGGCGGTGTCGAGATGGCCCTGACTGAGACGCACACCACCGATCTTTTCCAGCGCCTTGGCGCGCTGCTCGAGCGAGACGTCGGTGACGTCGTCGCTCGGCAGTGACTGGAAATAAGCCATGGCGCGGTCATCGACGGCTTCCATGATGTCCAGCCGTTGCACCTGGCCCAGCTTGTCGTTGAGGTCGCCGAGCATGAAGCCGACCAGGCTTTCGGCCTGGTTGCGCTCGCGCTCCGCCACACGCTGCGCCTGGACGGCGATGACGGCGAGCGTCGATGTCATCAGGGTGATGGCGACGGCAACGGCGGCGATCGCTGCGAGCCGGCGCTGATGGCGTTGCTGCTCTCGTTGCTTGAGCTTGTCGAAACCGATGTCGAGCATCCCGGCAATCAGTTTCAGCTTGGCATTGGTCCTGCCGTCCTTGCCGGGACGCGCATCGGCCGCGATGGGTTCGGTGCGCTGCTCGGACAAACCATCGGAGCCATCCCATTCGAAGCGCAGCGCCCGTGCGAAACACTCTTCGGCTTCGCGTCCGGCGACCTCGCTGGTGTTGGGTTCACCGCCGACGATCAGGCAGAAAATGCGATCGGAATGCCCAAGCCGCTTGAACGCCAGCACTTCCTCGTTGACCCAGTGCGACCGGGCCGACTGCGGGGAGCAGATCACGACCAGGTTGGCCGATTCGGACAGTGCTTCGTTGACCTTGCGGCCCAGGTCGGTCGCACTGGCCAACTCGTCGCGGTCGCGGAAGACCGGCAGCAGGCGCTTGGGCACTACGCCGGCAGGCGTGACCTGTCCGACCAGCCGTTGCGGAACCCGGTAGCTTTCCAATGAGCGGTGCAGCCAGTCGGCCCAGGCTTTGTCCTGGTGGCTGTAACTGATGAATGCGCGATACCGAAATGCCGGCACGCCGGATTCCTGCGCCATGACGAGTCGCACTCCAGTAGCAGGCAGCGCATTCCCTTGCCGGGAAGTCCACATTCATGGGCGGCGGTCACACTTGGCAGGCACGATGCACGATCGATACCGGCTCCCCTTCTCGCCAGCCTAACACGGTGTTCGAGAGCTTATGGACGGCCAGATGGCCGATTGGGTGGCCATATGGCCGACGATCATGGGCGTTCTCCTGGGCAGCAAGCCTGGCGTCAGCCATGCACGCCGCCCACGCGTGTGCACATCCGGGCGGCGGGATGTGCTTTCCGAGTGTGCGGTGGATCAGTTGTTCTTGATGCTGGGGTTGCGGGCCGGGTCCGCACCGGATGGCAGAGGCGGGGCCGGTGCGGGTGCCGGGGCCGGCGCGGGAGCGGGTGCGGGAGCAGGGGCTGGCGCCGGAGACTGTCCCATCGCATAAGCAAAGCCCGGGTCGAGTGCCCATTGACCCTCGATGTCTATACGGTACATGTCGTTCTCCCAAGGAATCAGGGTGGCTGGTCAGCGATTCTTGATCGTTGGATTGGTGGCTGCTGAGATCCCGTAGCCGTCACCTGGGCCAGGGATGGGGCCGGCAATAGTGGAGCCGCGCGTGGTGGCCGCGAGCATGCGGCTGCTGCGCAATGGTTTGATGCGGGCAGGATAGGGCGGCTGGAAGCGGGTGCGATAGACCACGCCGTCAATCGTGGCGCTGAGCCGGTAGTACCAGGTGCCGACCTTCTCCTCGAAGTTGAATTGGTCTTCCAGGGTGATGGTCTGCCCGCGATCGCCGACCTTGGGCGGACCGAAGATGCCGGGGAATGGTGGGCTTATCCAAAGAAAGCCCGGTGATATCGCGTCGTCCATCGCATTGAAGTGACCGGACGTCCCATGGTGCTGCAGCTGCCAGCGGATGGGCTGGGGCCGGGGCATCCGCTTGAGTCGGGTGGTTTCCCTGGGGACATCTACATAGAGGTAGGGCGGCGTGCCTCGCGGCACGATCAACCTCACGGTAATGGCGTGTACGGTCATGGGTTGCTCCTTTCCGTCAAGGGATGCGTTGGCTCGTCAACAGCAAGACCTTCCCGCCGCGCGTTGCGCGGATGTCGCTGAAAAAATCCAAAGGCACGACGAGGCTCCACGCGGAGGGCGTGGGCATGAGACAGGCAACGTCGGTTGATCGACACCATGCGCCATGGCGCGCCCGCTCCTGCACAAGGCAAATGTCATCCCTGGACGGGAAGTCCTCGTACGTCGGGCGGTAGGTCGTGTATCGCCAGCGTGATCAAGGCGGCTGGCGTCCCCTCGGTGGTGGAGACTAGCACGGCATCTTGCGGTCGGCGTGATCTCTTGCGTTCGCCATCTCACCGGAAACGCGCGAATTACGCTGCAATTTCACTTCATCGTCACGCTGGCGGCGAACGCGGATTATGTGCACTGATCCCGCAATACCGTAATTTTGCTTAGGCCGCATACGTAGACTTCCTGATTGCCATGGATGGGCAAATCCGCGACCGTTCAGACACCCACGTCAGCGAGACGTAATCACTTCGTCTGTCGATGGCCAGCAGGCGTGTTTCTGCAGGCCAGGTCCGGCGACGTGCCGACGCTCGCAATGCGACGTGGCGACCAGAGCAGTCGCAAGGAGAACGAGCGTGTACGTATCGAGTTCCACGGACGGGAGAGAGTGGACCCGCCGAAGCTCATGGGTTGCGCGCGTGCTGTCCGTGCTGCTCCTGCTTCCGTTGGCCTGGGGGAATGTCGCGTTCGCCGCACAGGACGCGTTGCCTTCGTGGAACGACGGGGCGGCCAAGCAGCAGATCCTGGATTTTGTGAAGAAGGTCACGACGACCGGGTCTTCCGACTTCGTGCCGCCTGATCAGCGCATTGCCGTGTTCGACAACGATGGCACGCTGTGGTCCGAGCAGCCCATTTACTTCCAGTTCTTCTTCGTCATCGACCAGTTGAAGGCACAGGCGCCGCAGCATCCGGAGTGGAAGACCACCGAGCCGTTCAAGTCCGCGCTGGCGGGTGATCTCAAGGGCGTGGCCGCCTCTGGCGAGAAAGGCATTGCCCAGCTGATGGCGGCAACACACGCGGGCATGACCACCGACGAGTTTGCCAAAAGCGTCAACCAGTGGGTGTCCACCGCGCGCCATCCGAAGACGCATCGCGTGTTCACCGAGATGGTTTACCAGCCAATGCTCGAGTTGTTGCACTTCCTGCGCGACAACGGTTTCAAGACCTACATCGTTTCCGGTGGCGGCCAGGACTTCATGCGTGCCTGGGCAACCGCGGTGTATGGCATTCCCCCCGAACAGATCATCGGCAGCCAGGGCGAACTGAAGTTCGAGCTGCGCGACGGTAAGCCCGTGCTGTTGAAGGAAGCGAAGGTGGCGTTGATCGATGACGGCCCGGGCAAGCCCGTGGGCATCGAGCGCTTCATTGGGCGCAAGCCGATTCTCGCGTTCGGCAACTCCGATGGTGACCAGCAGATGCTCGAGTGGGTGGCATCGGGCGACGGCGCGCGCTTTGCGGGCTTGGTGCACCACACCGATGCGGCGCGTGAGTGGTCCTACGACCGCCAGTCATCGGTGGGCAAGCTCGACAAGGCACTGGATGAGGCCACAGCCAAGGGATGGACCGTGGTCGATATGAAGAAGGACTGGAAATTGGTCTTTCCAGCGGACCAGAAGTAACGCAGTGAGGGTTGCGGCGCCAGGCCAGGGTGCCGTCATGGATTGGCTTGTGACTACCGCCGGTTGCCTGTGCAACCGCAACACCCAGGAGGTACCCCATGTTTCCCCCGTGGCAGCGCAGTACCTTGTTGAAATCACTCACGACGGTAGTCGCGACGGCTCTGCTCGTCGTAGGCGCCGTGACCATGGAGCCAAGTGCCGTCAAGGCGCGACCGGCGCAGGACCAGCAACAGGAGCAGGGCGACAACGGCAAGCCGAACATCCTGGTGATCTTCGGTGACGACGTCGGCCAGTCGAACATCAGTGCCTACACGATGGGCCTGGTGGGCTACCGGACGCCGAACATCGACCGCATCGCCCGCGAGGGCATGATCTTTACCGACTACTACGCCGAGAACAGCTGTACGGCAGGCCGTTCGACTTTCATCACCGGCCAGACCGTGTTGCGCACGGGCCTGTCCAAGGTCGGCATGCCGGGTGCTGCCCAGGGTCTGCAGGATCGCGATGTCACCATTGCGCAGGCGTTGAAGGGCCTCGGTTATGCGACGGCCCAGTTCGGCAAGAACCACCTGGGTGACCAGGATCGCTTCCTGCCGACCAAGCATGGCTTCGACGAATACTTCGGCAACCTCTACCACCTCAACGCCGAAGAAGAGCCGGAACGTCCGTACTGGCCGGGAAACAACCCCGCGTTCCTGAAAATGTACAACCCGCGCGGCGTGCTCCACACCTATTCGGACGGCAAGATCGATGACACCGGTCCGCTCACCGTCAAGCGCATGCAGACCATCGACGACGAGACGACGGGCGGCGCCATCTCGTACATCCAGAAGCAGGCGCAGGCCAAGCAGCCGTTCTTCGTGTGGATGAACTTCACGCGCATGCACATCTTCACCCATGTGCGGCCGGACTACATCGGCAAGGCTGGCCTTGGCAAGGGACACGAATATGCCGACGGCATGTGGGAGATGGACCAGAATGTCGGCAAGCTGCTGAAGACGCTGGATGACGCAGGCATCACCAAGAACACCATCGTCATCTTCACTACCGACAACGGTCCGAACTTCTTCACCTGGCCGGATGCGGCGAATACGCCATTCCGCAGCGAGAAGGATTCGAACTGGGAAGGCGCGTTCCGCGTGCCGGCGATGATCCGCTGGCCGGGGCACATCCGTCCCAACCTGGTGAGCAACGCCCTGATCTCAGGTCTCGACTGGTTCCCGACCCTGGTGGCTGCTGCAGGTGATGCGGACATCACCAACAAGCTGCTCAAGGGCACCAGCATCAGTGGCAAGTCGTTCAAGGTGCATCTGGATGGCTACAACTTCCTGCCATACCTGACAGGAAAGACGAATACATCGCCACGCGATGAATTCTTCTACTTCAACGACGATGCCGAGATGGTCGCGGTCCGATGGGATCCCGTCGAGGTAGGCGGTGTCAGGCCGGATGCCTGGAAAGCCGTGTTCTGCGACCAGCGCGCCCCGGGTGGCCTGCAGATCTGGATGGAACCGTTCACCTGCCTGCGCCTGCCCAAGCTCTACAACCTGCGCATGGATCCGTATGAGCGTGGCGACATCGGTCCGACCAGTGGCTACTACCAGTGGGAGACCGAGAATGCCTACCTGACCGCCGAAGCGGGCCGCCGTGCCGGCGAGTTCCTGGCGACGTTCAAGGATTATCCGCCCAGCCAGAGTCCAGGCTCCTTCACCATCGACAAGGCCGTCGAGCAGTTGAAGATGGAACTGCAGAAGCAGGGCAAGTAAGAAGGATGAATTCGGTGACAAGGACGTCGCCGTACCTCCCCGCATCGCCGGCCGCCAGCACTTGCGCTGCCGGTCGGCGATCCCCTCATACTCCTAGGGAGTCCATCCTCGCGTGAGTTCCATGCCCAGTGCCGTACAGCACCGCCGCGTTGGAAAGCTTGCTTCCGCGGCTACACCGGTGGCGTCGGGTGCCGCGTTCTGGCCCGCGCTGCTGCTGTTCGGATCCGGCGCCGCGTCGCTGGTCTATCAACTCCTCTGGATCAAGCAGCTTTCGCTGGTGGTGGGCGTAGAGGTCTACGCCGTCACCATTGCCGTGAGCGCATTCTTCGCAGGCCTGGCCATCGGTGGTGCATGGCTGGGCCGCATCTCCGATCGGCTTGAACATCCGCTGCGCCTGTATGCATGGCTGGAAGCCGCCGTGGCGTTGCTGGCTGTGGCATCCACGGTCCTGCTGGCGCACAGCGCCCCCGCGTTCGCATGGCTCGAATCACATGCCGGCTGGTTCGCCTGGCTGTTGCCGTTTGCGCTGGTGGGGTTGCCTGCCGTGGCCATGGGCGGCACCTTGCCGGTGCTGGTGCGCGCGAGTGCGCGCGGCAGCGTGGCGCGCACGGGCGGTCGCCTGTATGCCGCCAATACCGCCGGCGCGATCACCGGCGTGCTGTTGGCTCCGTTCGTGTTGCTGCCCGCGCTTGGCGTGCAGGGATCGGCGCTGGCGGCGGCGACGCTCAACGTGCTGGCGGCCCTCGTCGCCATCGTGCTCGATCGCTCGTCTTCGCTGGCGCAAGCTGCGCACCCGAAGGACGCGCCCATCGAGGCGATGCCCTCCGCGCGGCTCGCGCTGGTGCTCTATGCCGTCGCAGGCGGCATCGCACTCGGTTACGAGGTGGTGTGGTCGCAGACCGTGGTGCAGTTCATGAGCACGCGCGCCTTCGCCTTCGCCATGATGTTGGCTGTCTACCTGTTGGGACTGATGGCGGGTAGCGCGATCTACGCGCGCTTCGCCGAACGCGTGCGCGACGCGTGGACCGCGTTCGGCGCGCTCATTGCGCTGGCGGGATTGGTCGCCCTGCTGCAGATCAGCTGGCTGGGTCCCTGGCTCGGCAATGCGCAGGCCGCACTGGCCGGCATGGTCACCGATGCCACGGACAGCCGCCTCGCCGCGATGTGCGCCCGCTTTGCATTGGCGGCCGCCGCCATCGTGCTGGCGCCCACGTTGTTGCTGGGCGCGGCATTTCCCGCGGTCCTCCGTTTGTGCGCCCATCCGGAGCGGAGCGGGCAGGGGGTGGGAAGCGCGGTGGCTTTGAATACTCTCGGCGGCATCGTGGGCACGACGCTGACCGGTTTCGTGCTTGTACCAGCGTTTGGCCTGGTGCGGACGCTGGGCTTGCTTGCCGTGGCCGCTGCGCTGGTGGGACTGGTGGCGGTATTCGCCGGGCGGACCACGCGTGGCGGGCGACGCTGGCTGGTGCCGGTCGTGGCCCTTTGTTCGTTGGCGGTCGCCGTGTTGATGCCTGCCAACAAGATGGCCAGCCTGCTCGCGCAGGCACGCGGCGGTGAGGTGACCTATTACGAGGAAAGCCGCGGGGGCACCGTGGCCGTACTGGCGCAGGGCAACACGGATACCAGCTTCCACCGCCTGTATATCCAGGGCGTATCGAACTCCGGCGACACCTTGCCGTCGCAACGCTATATGCGGTTGCAGGCGTTGTTGCCACTCATCATCCACCAGGGCGAGCCGAAGTCGGCGCTGGTGATCGGCTTCGGCACCGGTATTACTGCCGGGGCCATGTCGCAGTATCCCGGGCTCACCTCGCGTGTCGTGGCGGAACTGCTGCCGGCGGTGGTGCGTGCCGCACCGCAATTCCAGGGCAATTACGGGGCGGGCACGACCGACAAGGGCCTCGACATCCGCTTGCGCGATGGTCGTCGCGAGCTGCTGCGCAGCACGCAGCACTACGACATGATCACGCTGGAGCCGCCGCCGCCTTCCGCCTCCGGCGTGGTGAATCTCTACTCGCGCGACTTCTACCGGCTCGCCGCTTCTCGTCTCAACGAGCATGGGCTGCTGGCGCAATGGTGGCCCATCGCAACGCAGAACGACGAGGACTCCCGCGCCATGGTGCGTGCCTTCCTCGACGCGTTCCCGCACGCGACGCTGTGGACCACCGAACTCCACGAAATGCTGCTGGTCGGCTCGAACGATCCCATCGAGCTGGATGCTGCGCAGATCGAACGGCGCTTCAACCAGCCGACGGTAGCGGCCTCGTTGCGCGAGGTGGGCGTCGGTTCGCCCGGCGCGCTGCTCGCCACCTGGGTGGCCGACCGCTCCGCGCTGGTGCGTTATGCAGGCGACACGCCGGCGGTGACGGACGATCGCCCCAGCATCGAGTACGCCACCTGGGTGCGTCGCAACGAGATCGTGCGCGTCCTTCCCGAGCTGATGAATCTGCAGACGCCACCGCCCGTGCATGGCGCCAGTGCGGATCTGCAAGCGGAGATGCAACTCCAACGCGACGTGCTGTTCACCTTTTACGCCTCAGGCTTGGCTGCGTACCAGGGCGATCGTGAGCGCTGGGGTGCTGCCATGGAGCAGGTGATGCGGGTGGACAGTGGCAATCCGTATTACCGGTGGATCGCAGGCGGCGGCCAGTAGGTACGGCACCCTGCCGTCGGGACGACACCGGGCAAGCAAGTCCGGAGGGAGCGAGAAAGCATGAACGCGCGAGAGGCGATCAACACACTGCAGACGGAGATGGAGCGTTCGATCATCGGCCAGCAATCGCTGATCCGGCAGATGATCGTGGGTCTGCTGGCGAACGGCCACCTGTTGCTGGAAAGCCTGCCTGGTCTTGCCAAGACGCGTGCGGTGAAGAGCATGGCGAAGAATCTCGATGCGCAGATGCGCCGCATCCAGTTCACGCCCGACCTGCTGCCCTCCGACATCACCGGCACCGAAGTGCTGCACCAGCAGGGCGGACAGAACGTGTTCCAGTTCCAGCCCGGTCCGATCTTCGGCAACGTGATCCTCGCCGACGAAATCAATCGCGCGCCCGCCAAGGTGCAAGCGGCGCTGCTCGAAGCGATGGAAGAGCGACAGATCACTGTCGCCGGCGCGACGCACAAGATGCCCGACCTGTTCATCGTGATGGCGACGCAGAATCCGATCGAGCAGGAAGGTACGTACCCGTTGCCCGAAGCCCAGCTCGACCGCTTCCTGATGAAGGTGCTGGTGGACTATCCCGATCGCGAAAGCGAGATCGGCGTGCTGGAGCTGGTGCGCAGCGAAGAGGTCCCGAGTGGCGGCGACGGCAGTGCCGGCGTCGAAACGGTGCGCATCGAACCCGAGCGTGTGTTCGAGGCGCGCAAGGAGATCCACGGCATCCACGTTGCGCCTGCCATCGAGCAATACATCATGGCCATCGTCGATGCCACGCGGCATCCCGACCGCTATGACAAGACCCTGGGCACATGGATACAGATCGGCGCCAGCCCGCGTGGCGGCATCGCGCTGGAACGCACCTCGCGCGTCAACGCCTGGCTGGAGGGTCGTCCGCATGTGACGCCGGACGATGTGCGCGCGATGGCGCATGGCGTGCTGCGTCACCGGTTGATCCTTACCTATGACGCCAGTGCCGAGGGCATCCATGCGGATCAGGTGATCGACAAGATATTGGAGCTGGTGGCAGTGCCGGCTTGAATTCACTCCCTCTCCCCTCGGGGCGACCCGGAGGTAGTGCCGTGGGAGAGAGGGCTGGGGTGAGGGGCTGGTGCTCGAGAAATCTTCGCAAGGAGGCGCGGCTCAGACAGGCCTTTTCGCAAGCCCCGCCCCCTCATCCCAACCTTCTCCCCAGAGGGGAGAAGGAGTCCAACGTGCTGTGGTAACCCACATGGCCCAGACACAATCCGACGACATTGGTACCGTCTACGTCACGCCCGCACATCTCGCGCGGCTGGAGTACGACGCGCGTCGTCTGGTGACGATGCCGCACCGGCCGCACCACAGCATCCTCGCCGGGCGCCATGCATCGCGCCTGCGCGGACGTGGGCTCAACTTCGAGGAAATCCGTGCCTACGTGCCGGGCGACGACCTGCGCCATCTGGACTGGAAAGCGTCCTCCCGCGTGGGGCATGCGCTGGTGCGCTCCTATACCGAAGAACGCGATCGTCCCGCGCTGTTCGTGGTGGACCAGCGCATTTCCATGTTCTATGGCACGCGGCGCGCGATGAAGTCCGTGGTGGCCGCGGAGATGGCGGCGTTGGGCGCGTGGATGGCGTTCCAGGCCGGCGATCGTGCCGGTGCCGTGGTGTTCGATGACACGCGCATTGATACGGTGCGGCCGCATCGCAGCCGTAGCCGCGTGCTCGCTACATTGGGCGCGCTGGCACGCAGCAACCAGGCGCTGCATGCCGATACCCCGGTGCGCCCCAATGCGGGCCAGCTGGATGCGGCGCTGCGCTCGGCGCTGCACCTGGCCACGCATGACTATCTGATCTGCGTGGTGAGCGACTTCCTCGGCGCGGATGAGCAGACGCTGCAGCTGATGCGTGAACTGGCCTCGCACAACGATGTGATCGCCGTGCTGGTCTACGACCCATCGGCTCGTTCGATGCCGGGCAGCGGCAAGATCGTGGTCACCGAAGGCGAGTTGCAGGTAGAGCTCGACTTCGGCCGCAGGACCGTGCGCGAACCGTTGGGCGCGATGTTCGATACCCGACTGCAGCAGACGGTGGATCTCCTGAAGCGCTGCGGCGTGCCGCTGCTCGTGCTCGACACCGAGCAGCCCACCGTGCATCAGGTCGCCCGGCTGCTGGGCAGCTTCTCGCAGCGGAGGGTCTGAGGCGATGCTTGCGCTGCCCGTACCGCCACCGGCGCCATCGATCGCGGACCTCAAGGAGATTCCGCTACCGCCGCCGGTTCCCTACACACCGCAGACGGCGGGCTGGTGGGTGCTGCTCGCGCTCGTGCTGCTGCTGGTGCTTTGGTACGTCGCACTGCGCTTGTACCGGTGGTGGCGCAACCGTTACCGACGTGCTGCGCAGAAGGAGTTGCTGGCGATCGAACAGGCCATGGCCGATCCGTCGCGGCGGCAACAGGCGCTGGCCGCGCTGCCAGCCCTGGTCAAGCGCACCGTGCTGACCTGGGCGCCACGTGACGCCGTCGCACCGCTCAGCGGTGAAGCATGGCTCGGCTATCTCGATCAGACGCTCGCCGGTGAGGGCTTCACGCACGGCCCCGGACGGTATCTGCAGGCGCTGGTCTATGGTGATGGCGCCATCGCGAGTGGAGATACCGATGCATTGATGTCCCTGCTGCATCGCTGGATCGACGACCATGTTCCAGCTTGAGCACCCCTGGCTGCTGTTGGTGCTTCCCCTGCCACTGCTGGTGTGGTGGCTGCTGCCGCCGTATGGCGAACGCACGCGGGCGATACGCGTGCCGTTCTTCGACGAGCTGGCGCGCATCACGGGACAGACGCCGTCGCGCGGTGCGGTGATCCTGCGCAGCAACTGGCTGCGGCGCATTCTTGCGCCGCTGTGCTGGGCGCTGGCGGTATTGGCGCTGGCCAGCCCGCAATGGCTGGAGCCTCCGGTCGAGCGCACCGAGTCGGCGCGCGACCTGCTGCTCGCCATCGATCTTTCCGGCTCGATGGCGACACCGGACTTCGTTGATGATCGCGCCGAACGCATCGACCGGCTCACGGCGGTGAAGGGCGTGGTGGACGATTTCATTCGTCGTCGCACCACCGACCGCATTGGCCTGATCGTGTTCGGTACCAATGCGTTCCCGCAGGCGTCGCTTACGCTCGATCACGTGGCCGTACGCGACCTGCTGCAAGAGCTTCGCGTGGGCATGGCCGGGCCGCAGACCGCCATTGGCGATGCGATCGGCATGGCGGTGAAGATGACCGAGCATTCGCAGCAACGCGAGCGCGTGCTGATCCTTCTTACCGATGGCAATGACACCGCCTCCAAGTTGCCTGCCGAAAAGGCGGCGGCCATAGCGAAGGAACACCACATCATCATCCACACCATCGGCATCGGCGATCCCCATGCCGTGGGCGAGAACCGCGTGGACCTGGACGCGCTCAAGCGCATCGCGGCGGCCACCGGCGGCCACAGCTACCGTGGCGAGAACCGGCAGCAGCTCGCCGACATCTATGCGCTGCTCGACCGCATCACGCCGAGCAAGGTGAAGCACTCCGTCTACCGTCCGAAGGTGAAGCTCTACTACGTGCCGCTCGGCGCGGCGCTGCTGCTGATGCTTGCCTACCATCTGCTGATGCTCGGTCTGGTGGCACCCATACGGCAGCGTCGCACGGCCGCCGCCGATGCTGTCACAGACACGGCGGAGGCCTGAGTGATGGACCAGGGCTTCCACTTCATCCGACCGCTATGGCTGCTGCTGGTGCCGCTGGGCCCGCTGCTGCTTTGGTGGTGGCAGCGTCGCAATGATCCGTTGCAGCGCTGGAAGGGCATGATCGCCCCGCATCTGCTGCCACACCTCGTGGTGGGCGATCACGGGCACTGGCGCGTGCGGCCCATCCATCTGGTGTGCGCCGTGCTGGTCATCGGCGGCATCGCCTGCGCCGGTCCGACCTGGGAGCTTGATCCGCCGCCGTTCGCCGAGGACCGCGCACCGATGGTGGTCGTCATCGACCTGTCGCCGGCGATGAATGCCATCGACGTGGCGCCGACGCGGCTGGAGCGCAGCAAGCAGAAGGTGCGCGACCTGATGAAATTGCGTGCGGGTGGCCGCGTGGGCCTCATCGTGTACACCAGCAGCGCACACATGGTGTTGCCGCCCACGGATGATCCAGGCCTGATGGATCTTTTCCTCGGCGCGCTGTCCACCGACTTGCTGCCGGGAAAAGGGCAGAACGCCGCCGCCGCGCTCACGCTGGCCGACCGCATGCTCGATGCGGAGACCGATCCCGGCACCATCGTGTTCTTCACCAGCGGCTTTGATGACACGCAGATCCAGGCGTTCATGCGGCATCACGAGGAGTCGCACCAGCAGGTGCTGATGCTCGCCGTGGGTACCACCAAGGGCGGTCCGCTGCGAGCGCCATCAGGCGCGCTGGTGACCGGTGCCGACGGCTCGCCGGTGGACGCCAAGCTCGACGACGAGGCATTGCAGCGTCTTTCCGACAAGGCGCATGTGCCGCTCGCGAGCATCACCACCAATGACGACGACATGCGCTGGGTGCAGCGCGAGGCCCTGCATCACCTGGCCATCATGAAGGACACGACCTCCACGGTGCGCTGGAAGGAGTACGGCTACTACCTGTGCTATCCGCTGGTGCTGCTGGCCTTGCTGTGGTTCCGGCGCGGCTGGGTGGTGCGTTGGGTATTCGTGATCGGCGCGCTTGGGCTCGGCGGCCTGCCAGCGCCGGCTCATGCTGACGACTGGAAGGTGGTGGACTGGTTCTTTACGCACGATCAGCAGGGGCGCTGGTACTACGAGCATCGCGACTTCGCCAAGGCATCGGAGCTGTTCGAGGATCCCTACTGGAAGGGCCTGGCGCTGTACGAGCATGCGCGCTACGAGGATGCGCAGAAGGTGTTCGCGACGCTGTCGACCCCCGAGGCGAAGTTCATGGAGGGCAATTGCTACGCCCGGCTCACGCAATACGAAGAAGCCAAGGATGCCTACGACCAGGCCTTACGCATGCACCATCCGTTCCCTCAGGCGCAGGCCAACATGCAGCTGATGGACAAGCTGCTGAAGCTGGCCGAGAAGGTGCCGCCCGAGGACGAAGATGAGGAATACAAGCCGGACAAGGTGAAGTTCGACAAGGAAGGCAAGAAGGGCACCGGCACGACCAAGATCATGGGCAAGCTGCCGCAACAGGTGCCGTCCGACGTATGGATGCGCAACCTCAACGTGTCGCCGGCGGACTTCCTGCGCACCAAGTTCAACATCGAGAACCAGGCGCCGCCGCCTGGACAGCCGACCACACCCGCGAAGGAAGTGATCAAGGAGCCGGGGACATGAAGGCCTGGCTCGCTTGCGCGCTGCTGTTGCTGGCCGCGGCGGCGTGGGCCGACGAGCCAGTTCCACCGCCGCCCCGCATGCAGGTACGCGTGCACCAGGAGCCTGCCGGTGCGCTGGTCGAGGGCGAGACGGCACGCATCGTGGTCGACATGCTTACGCCGGATTTCTTCACCGATGCACCGGTGTTGCCGGTGCCGCACGTGGAGGGCGTGTACGTTGCCCTTTCCGATGAGACGCCGGGGCACCTGGTCGATACCATCGACGGCGCCACCTGGTCGGGTGTCTCGCGCACCTACCTGGTCACGCCGCTGATCTCGGGCAAGGTTGAAATTCCGTCGTTCGACGTCGTCGCGCATATCGGTCCGCAAGCCACCGCCGTCACCGTGCAGACCACGCCGCTCATCTTGACCGTGCAGGCGTTGGTGCTGCCCAAGGGCGTGACCGAGGCGCTGATCGCCAGTTCGGTGAAGATCACCCAGACCGTGCTGCCCCAGGACAGCGGCCTGCATGTGGGCGACAGCGTCACGCGGCGCGTGGAAATCACCGCCGAAGGCGCACCTGCGATGATGTTGCCCCCGGTGAACTTCGCACCCATCAACGGGCTGGAGTTGTATGCATCGCCACCCGCCACGCGCGACGTGATCGGTAACCAGGGCGGCTTCGTGGGTGGCAGTCGCGTGGACTCGGCCAGCTACGTCATCCAGAAGCGCGGGCGCTACACGTTGCCGCCGATTACGGTGCGCTGGCTGGACAGCCGCACGCGTACATGGCGGGTGAGCGAAGCGCCGGCGGTGCGCTTCCATGCATGGTGGGGCACGCCCACGCGGCCGCGCTTTGCGTTGCCGGGGCAAGGCGTCATGCCCCGGCTGATCGGCTTCCTTACCAGTGACCTGGGCATCGCCATCCTGCTGCTGGCGGTGCTCGCCTGGTTCGCCTGGATCTTCCGCGTGCGCTTGCAGCGCTGGCGGGATGGCTACAAGGCATGGCGATATCGCCGGTGGCATTCCGAGGCAGCGGCATTCGCAACATTGCGACGCCAGCGACACACGACATCAGCGGTGACGCTGCACGGTGCGGCGGACGCATGGGCGCGCCGAAGTGCCGAGGATGGGGCTCCCGCATCCGTGGAGGGCTGGTGCAAGCGTTATGGCGATGCGGCGTTGACGTCGCAATGGACGGCGCTCGACACCTCGCTCTACGGCGCCGCCAGCGCACCCTGGTCGGCGCAGGCGTTGATCGAAGGCCTGACGGCCGCGCGGAAACGCTGGAAACACGAGCGCCGCCAACGTCGTCGCCGCGTCGTGCTGCCGCCCTTGAACCCCGCCTAGCGCGCGTCTTCACGAACTCATCGCATCGGCCCGCTACCATGCCTCGACACGGTAGTCGGTCGGCGCACGCAGATGTGCCGCATCCACGGGCGAAACAGGGGAGGAAGGCATGGGCCGTTCCAAAAAGCGCCAGCAACGACGCTCGACGGCCGCCACGCCTCCGCCTCCCGCATCGCCATCGCCATCGCCTTCGACATCCGATCACGTGCCGGGCCGCTGGTGGTGGCTGCCGCTCGTCGTGGGCCTGCTGGTGATCGTTGCGCTGGGCGTGTGGTGGTTGCGCAGGCCGGCGACGAAGAGTCCGACGCCGGTGGCATCGTCGACGGCGCCTGCGCCGTCCGCGCCGCCCAAGCCGGCCGCACATTACGTGGGAGCCCAGGCCTGCGTGTCATGCCACGCCAAGGAAGCCGCCGCGTGGCAGCAGTCGCATCATGCGCTCGCCATGCAGGCCGTGGATGAGCACACCGTGCTGGGCAACTTCGACAACACCAGCCTGAAGCAGGATGGCACCCAGGCCAGCTTCTTCAAGCGCGATCACGCCTACTTCGTGAAGACCGACGGGCCCGATGGCAAACCCGGCGAGTTCGAGGTGAAGTACACCTTCGGCGTCTATCCGCTGCAGCAGTACCTCGTGGCGTTTCCGGACGGTCGCATGCAAGCTTTGCGTGCCTCCTGGGATGCACGGCCCGCTGCCGAGGGCGGGCAGCGCTGGTTCAACCTCTACCCCGGCGAACACATCGATGCGCGCGACACGCTGCACTGGACGCGCCTCAACCAGAACTGGAACTACATGTGCGCGGATTGCCATTCGACGAATGTGCAGCGCAACTACGATGTAGCCAGCGATACCTTCAAGACCCGCTGGAGCGACATCAATGTCGCCTGCGAGGCCTGCCATGGCCCGGGTTCCCGTCACCTGGAATGGGCGAAGTGGAGCGATGCCCAGAAACAGGCGGATGCCAGCAAGGGCCTGTCCATCGCGCTCGACGAGCGCAAGGGCATGCAGTGGATACCCAACGCCGCCACCGGCAACCCGGTGCGCAGCACGCCACTCGCGACGCATCGCGAAGTGGAAACCTGCGCGGTATGCCACTCGCGGCGCAACATCATCGCCAAGGACACGGCGCCGACCGGCCGGCTAATGGATACGCATGACCCGGTGCTGCTGGTGGCAGGCCGCTATCACGCGGATGGCCAGCAGCTTGACGAAGTCTATGTGTACGCCTCGTTCCTGCAGAGTCGCATGTACGCCAAGGGCGTGACCTGCAGCGACTGCCACGATCCGCACACGGCCAAGGTGCGCGCGCAGGGCAACGCGCTGTGCGAAAGCTGCCACTCGCCCAAGGTTTACGACACCACCGCACACCACATGCATCAGGAAGGCAGCGCCGGCTCGCAATGCGTGGCCTGCCATATGCCCGCAAAGAACTACATGGTGATCAACGCGCGGCCGGACCACTCGATCCGCGTGCCGCGGCCGGACCTCACCGTGAAGTACGGCGTGCCCAATGCCTGCGCCAACTGTCACGCGGACAAGGGCGCCCAGTGGGCCGCCGATGCGATCGAGAAGGCGCATGGCCCCGAGCGCAAGGGCTTCCAGCACTTCGTCGAAGCGCTGGATGCGGGCCGCCACGGCAAGCCGAACGCGGCCAGCCTGCTCACGGATCTGGCGAATGACGCCAGCTCCCCGGTGATCGCGCGCGCCACGGCCGTGGGCGAACTGGAGCACTACGTCAGCCCCGCGGCCGTGCCCACCCTGCAGGCGGCGCTGGGCGATGCCGATCCGCTGATGCGCAAGGCGGCGCTGGAGGCGCTGACGGCATTCCCGACCCGCGTGCGCGGGCCGATGGCCGCGCCGCTCGCGGACGATCCCGTGCTGGATGTGCGCATCAAGGCGGGGCGCGTGCTCGCCGGAGTGCCCGACGCGGAGCTGGATGCGGGGCAACGCGCCGCGCGCGATCGCGCCTTTGCCGCCTTCGTCGCGTCGCAGGAGGCGATTGCCGAACGCCCCGAAGCGCATTACGACCTCGGTCTGGTTTACGCCGAACGCGGCGAGACGGCGAAGGCCGAGCAGGCATTTCGCCAAGCCCTGAAGCTGCAGCCCGATTTTGTGCCGGCTTACATCAATCTCGCCGACATGTATCGATCACTGGGGCGCGAGGACGACGCGGAAAAGGTCATCGACGAAGGCATCGCAGCGGTCCCGTCCAATGGCAGCCTGCTGCATGCAAAGGGACTCACGCTGGTGCGGCAGAACCGGCAGCAGGAAGCGCTGGGCTGGTTTGAACGCGCCCATCGGGCCGATCCGGCAAATCCGCGCTTTGCCTACGTGTATGCCGTCGCCCTGCACTCGGCGGGGAAGGAAGATCAGGCGCGGAAGGTGCTCGAGGATACGCTGCAGTCGGCGCCCTACGATCCTTCGCTGCTGCTTACCCTGGCCAGCCTGGAGCGTGATGCAGGCCATGCCGACAAGGCGCGTGACTACGCCCAGCGCGTACTGGCGGTAGCACCCCAGTCGAGCGAAGCCCAACAACTGATGCAGAGCCTGGGCGGGCCTGCGCCGAAGTAGCCGGGCTTGTCGTCAATCCGCTGCCTGCGGGCGCGCATCGTAGTCGCACGGCTGCGGTGCGTCGGCGAACCACGGTGCCGTACGATTCACCAGTCGCACCACCGACAGCATCACCGGCACTTCCACCAGCACGCCGACCACGGTGGCGAGCGCCGCGCCCGAGCGGAGGCCGAACAGGCTGATGGCTGCGGCAACGGCCAGTTCGAAGAAGTTGCTGGCGCCGATCAGGGCGGAAGGCCCCGCCACGCAATGCGGCACGCCGAGCCAGCGGCCCAGTCCATAGGCGATGCCTGCGTTGAGGTACACCTGGATCACGATGGGCACGGCGAGCAGTGCGATCACCAGCGGCTGGCGCGTGATCGTTTCACCCTGGAAGCCGAACAGGAGCACCAGCGTGGCGAGCAGGGCGAGCATCGAGCAGGGTTCGAGGCGGGCAAGCATCGCGTGCAATGCCGCTTCTCCGCCCTTTCGCAGCAGCAGCGCCCGCCAGGCTTGCGCAAGCACCACCGGCAACACGATGTAGGCGAGCACGGAAAGCAGCAGCGTGCCCCAAGGCACGTGGATGGATGCCACGCCCAGCAGCAGTCCGACGATGGGCGCGAACGCCAGCACCATGATGGTGTCGTTGAGCGCCACCTGGGCCAGCGTGAAGCGTGGATCGCCGCCGCACAGACGCGACCAGACGAACACCATCGCCGTGCACGGCGCGGCGGCGAGCAGCACCAACCCGGCGATATAGGCGTCGTGTTCGCCGGCGGGCAGCCAGGCCGCGAACACATGGCGCACGAACAACCATCCCAGCAGCGCCATGGAGAAAGGCTTGATCGCCCAGTTCACCACCAGGGTGACACCGACGCCGCGCCATTGCTCACGCACGCTGCCCAGCTGGCGCAGATCCACGCGCAGCAGCATGGGCACGATCATTACCCATACCAGCGCTGCGACAGGCAGGTTGATGTGCTGCAGTTCCGCCGATGAAAGCATCGCGAATGCACCGGGAAGCAGGCGCCCCAGTGCGATGCCGACGATGATGCAGAGCGCGACCCACAGCGTGAGGTAACGCGCAAACAGCCCGATCGGCGCCGCGTGGACGGGTTCAGTGCGCATGACCGATAGCGCGCAGTTCACGTTGGAGTTCGGCCGTGCCGAGGCGATCGATCGGCAAGGCCAGCAATCGCTCGACGCGCTGGCGCAGCAGTGCGCAAGCGGACTGGAATGCCTGGCGGCGATCTTCCTCGCTGCCTTCGGCGGCGACCGGATCGGGCACGCCCCAATGCGCAGTCACCGGATGACCGGGCCAGATGGGACAGACCTCGCCTGCGGCGTTGTCGCAGACGGTGATCACTGCATCGATCGGCACGGCATCCGCTTGCGCGAATTCGTCCCAGCTCTTGCTGCGCAGAGGGACCCGGTAGCCAAGGCCATGCGCGATCTCGGCTGCGATGGGTTGCACCATGCCACTGGGGAAGCTGCCGGCGCTGAACGCTTCAAAACGCCCGTAACCGAGCACGTTGAGCAGGGCTTCGGCCATGATGCTGCGCGCGGAGTTGCCGGTGCACAGGAAAAGCACGCGATACACAGGGGACATGGAGGCTCAGCAGCAAGGCGTAGTTGTGGGGACGCAGCAGGCGGTGGTGGCCTCCGAACGCACGGGGCCGCAGCAAGCATTCGCGGGACCCGGTGCGGTGTACGTGGTGGCTTCGCCGATCGTGTGGAAGGTTTCCCAGCGTATGCCCTGCGGGTCTTGTGCCCAGAACTTGTCCGAGCGCGCGTAGCAGCAAGTAGTGGCCTTTTCCACCAGCGCCACGGCGTCGGCATGAAGAAGGCGGTCGCCGATGGCGTTCAGCTCTTCGCTATCGTCTGCCTGAAGCCCGAGGTGATCGATCCCGGCTGCGCGGCCTCGCTGCGAAATCGCAAAGTTGACGCGTGGGTCGTCGAGCATCCACTTGGCGTAATCGTCCTTCACCACCGTCGGTTCTGCGCCGAACAGTGTCGTGTAGAAGCGGATGCTGGGACCGAGCTGGTCGACGTTCACATGCACGTGGAAGCGTTTCATCGCTTTCTCCTTGCGGGCTTGCAGCCGGACGGCGCGCAGCCGGCAGCAGGCGAGCCGGCGCAGCAGTTTTCGGTGAGGAAACCGAGCAGGGCGTCCATCTGCGCGTAATTGGCGCGGCACTGGATGACGCGGCCACGTCGCTCGTCGGTCACCAGTTCGGCGCGGCGCAGGATGTGCAGGTGATTGGTGAGCGTCGCGCCGGCAAGGCCGGTGGCGTCCGCCAGTTCACCCACCGCCATGCCTTCGTCGCCGGCCTGTACGAGCAGGCGGAACAGCGTGAGCCGATGCTCGTGGGCAAGGGCACCGAGTGCGGTGAGGGCGTCTGTCGATTCCATATTTCCATAATTATCGAAATATGGAATCGAGTCAATCGTCCAATCGTTCAAATCCGTCGGGAGGTCCGAACACTGCCAGCCATCGGGCGCGCCAGCCCCGGGCCTGCCGCATCGCATGCCAGAGCTTGATCCAGCCTTGCGTGGCGATGGTGAGCGGATTGTGGCTCAGCAAAGGGTGTACCAGTCCGTACTGGCAAGGCTCTTCCGCACGCTCGGCCGCGAAGGTGCCGAACAGGCGATCGAACACGATCAGGATGCCGCCGTAGTTCCGGTCGATATAGGCAGGGTTGCTGGCATGGTGTACGCGGTGATGCGCGGGCGTATTGAAGATCCATTCGATCGCACCCAACCGCGGGATCAGTTCGGTGTGCAGCCAGAACTGGTAAAGCAGGTTGAGCGACAGGGCCGCCGCAATCGCAACGGGCGGGAAGCCGGCGAGCGCCAGCGGCGCAAAGAACATGGCGCCGCCGCTCAGCTTGCCCGTCCAGCCCAGCCGATAAGCGGCGGCCAGCGAGTACTGGTCGGGTGAGTGGTGCACGCTGTGCGTGGCCCAGAACCAGTGGATGCGGTGATCGGCACGATGCATCCAGTAGTAGAAGAAGTCCTGCAACACCAGCAACAGCGGCCACGACCACCAGCGGTTCATCGGTACGTCGGCGATGCGATGGCGATACGCCAGGGCGAGGACGAGACCGGCCACGCTGGCTCCCACCAAGCGGTTGAGCGCGATGCGGCCGGCAAGGTCGCCGAGCGATGCAAAGTACGCACGCCAGTCGTAAGCCTGTGTACCTCGACGCCGCAGGTACCAGCCCTCCAATGCTGCCGCGAGCAGCAGGAATGGCAACGGCAACAGAAAGGCGCGCGGCAGGGCAGCGAGATCCATGGCGCGCCCTTTACGGTTCGCACTGCACGGCGAGGTGGCGACCTGTTTCCTTCATGGCCGCCATGCTCTCGTGGGTCGTGTGGTTCGTAGCATGGCCTTCGCGCCGCGGATCAGGGTGAGCGACACCCTAGTCCGCGCGACGCTTCAAGGTGTGTCGCGTTTGCCCGCAGTTGTAAGCGTTTGTAAACGGCGTGGGTGCGATGGCCTGCCGCTCACGTTGCCGAGGCGCGCAACGGCAATACCAGCGTGGCCTCGAAGCCGCCGAGGGGAAGATTGCGCAGCACCAGTCGCCCGCCATGCTGGGTTGCGATGCGTCGCGTGCTGGCCAGGCCAAGCCCGCTGCCTACGGCATCGCTGCGCGCCTCGTTGCCGCGCACGAAGGGCTCGCCCAAGCGTGACAGTTGCGACTCGGGAACACCCGGGCCGGTATCCGCGATGCTGCAGCGGAGCTCGCCATGGATGTCGCGCAGCGTGGCCTGGAACGGCGGCTCGCCGTGATGCATGGCGTTGCGGATGAGGTTGTCCAGCGCACGGCGCAGGGCCAGCGGCTTGCCTTGCACGGCGGATTGCAAGGGTGCCTGCACCTGCCAGCGGTTGCCGGATGCATCGTTCAGTGCCACGAGATCACGCAGCAGGCCGCCGATGTCCACGGTGCCGCTCGCCTCTTCACTGCCATCGCGTACGAAGGCGATGAACTGTGCGCTCAACGCATCGAGTGCTTCGATATCGGCCACCATGCCCTCGCGCAAGCTGGCATCGATCGACGTCGATGCCAGCTCCAGCCCCAGTCGCAGACGCGCCAGTGGCGTGCGCAGGTCGTGCGAGATGGCGGCGAGCATCACGTCGCGTTCGCGGGCATTGCGGCGGACGTCGGCGGCAGCCATCGCCAGCGCGGCGTTCAGCTCGACCAGTTCGCGCACTGCACCGGAGGGAAGCTCCGGCGGCGGCGTGCCGGCGACCACGGTGGGTGCGGCATCGGCCAGCCGTTTGAGCGGATTGGTGAGGCTGCGCGCATAGGCGGCAGCGATCAGCAACACCAGCAAGGTGGAAAGGCCCACCGTAAGCACCGTGCTGCGCACCAGCGGCATGCGCAGATCGATGAAGGGGATGCCGAGCCATCCATTCGCGGGCGTCGCCGCGCTCACCCACAACACGGGCTCGTGGCGGCCGGACACCATCACGCTGCGTCCCGGCAGCCTTGTCTGCAGATCGGCGATTACATGGCGCAGCAGCGGTAGCGTGGGATCGGACGCGGGGGGCGGTGTCGCGCGATGGCTCACGCCGATGGCCGCAAGATCGCTGTCGCTACGACCTTCTGCAACGAGCGTATCGGCGGCGGCCACCTGCATGGCGAGCACCCGCCCGCTGTAGTTCACCGCTTCGCCATTGGCCGTAAGGCGCAATGCAAACAGGCCCACCAGCAGCACCAGGCAGATGGTGCCGACGAGCAGCCAGACCAGGCGCGAAAACAATCCGGAAGATCGCGTGCTCATAGCGGCTTGCCGTCCGGCACGAAGACATAGCCATGGCCCCACACGGTCTGCAGCCAGCGCGGCTGTCGCGGGTCGTCCTCGATCAGGCGGCGAAGGCGGCTGAGCATCACGTCCATGCTGCGCTCAAACGCATCGTGCTCCCGCCCCCGCGCCAGGCTCATCAACTGATCCCGCGTGAGGGGCTGGCCGGGACGCCTGACCAGGGCCGAGAGCACGGCGAATTCGCCGGTGGTCAGGCGCAGCGCTTCGCCATCGCGCAGCAACCGGCGCGTATCCAGTTCCAATACAAAAGCGCCGAAGCGGACCGCGCCACCTTCGGCCTGAGGCGCGCCTGGCGCAGGTCGCCCGCGGCGCAGCACGGCATGGATGCGTGCCACCAGTTCGCGGGGATTGCCGGGCTTGGGCAGGTAGTCATCGGCGCCAATCTCCAGGCCCACGATGCGGTCGACGTCGTCACCCAGTGCGGTGAGCATGATGATCGGCGTCGTGCTGCCCTGGCCGCGCAGGCGGCGGCAGATCGACAGGCCATCTTCACCAGGCAGCATCAAGTCCAGCACGATCAGATCGATGTGCCGCCGCGCCAGTTCCCGGTCCAGTTCGCGGCCATCACCTGCCACGCAGACCTCGAAACCTTGTTGCTCGAGATAGCGCTGCAGAAGGTCGCGCAGGCGGCGATCGTCGTCCACGATCAGGACGTGCGGGCTGGAGGTGGTGCTCATGGGCCGATTCTGCCCTGTGGCGGGAAAACGGTTGTAACAGGATGTTTCCGAAACTCGTGATCGCAACATCCGTTTTCATTCCTTAGCGTTCGGGATACGCCCGCGGGGCCTCGGCGCGCCAGCATGCTGGCCGTCTGCCACCCACAACGCACCGAGGAGGAAAACGTGAACACTCCCTTCGCCAGCTGGTCCTTTCCCGATGGAGGCCCGGGGGTTGCCCTGCGCGCTGCCGCGGTCCGGCGATGGTGCCGTCGTGGGGCCGTGCATCCGGTTCCGTGCTTGAATGCGGCCGGGCAGGGCACGGACGTTCATGGCATACGTGGGGCTTGCATGGCGGGTTGGCGCTGGCTTTTGACCTTGGGGTGGCTGCTGGTCCCGGTGCCTCCCGCCAGTGCCGGGGAGGTGCTGCGCGATCTTGCCTATGGCCATGCGCCTGCACAGCGTCTGGACGTGTATCGGCCTGATCAGGCGCATGGCGCGCCCGTTATCGTGATGGTGCATGGCGGGGCATGGATCTTCGGCGACAAGGCCGCCACCGGCGTGGTGCAGCCGAAGGCAAGCCACTGGGAATCGGCAGGCTATGTCTTCGTATCCGTGAACAACCGGCTATGGCCCGATACCGGCCCGCTCGACCAGGCGAAAGATGTTGCGTCCGCGCTGGCCTATGTACAGCGGCACGCCAGCGAATGGGGCGGCGATCCCTCGCGTGTGGTGCTGATGGGGCATTCGGCTGGAGCGCACCTGGTGGCATTGCTGGACGCCTCGCCTGCATTGGCGGAAGCGCAGGGCGCAAGGCGATGGCTGGGGACGGTATCGCTCGATGCGGGCGCGATCGATGTGCCAGCGCTGATGGGAGCACCGCATGCACGGTTCTACGATCGGGTGTTCGGCAACGATCCGGCGTACTGGCGCAGCGCTTCGCCGTTCGATCAGCTGACGCGCAATGCACCGCCCATGCTGCTGGTGTGCTCGTCCCGGCGCGCAGCTTCGTGTCCGCACAATCACGCCTTCGCGCAGCGGGCGAAGGAGCTTGGCGTACGTGCGAGCGTGCTCGAGATGCCGCTCAGCCACGGTGACATCAACGCCACGCTGGGTGCGCCCGGCGACTACACCGCGAGCGTCGATGCCTTTCTGCGCGGCCTTGGTCTGCCGTGATCCTTCGCAACGGCGCGACCGCGCGGGGCGCCGTTGCCGATGCTTATCTTCCGTCCAGTGAATAGCGGCCGGGGCCCACGATGCACAGCAACAGCAGGCCTCCGGAAATGCTTACGTTCTTGTAGAAATTGATCATCGCCTCGATGCGATCCGGATCGATCATGTGCCAGAACTGGTGTCCGATCACCGCGGCACCGAGCGTGTACAGCCCCAGCAACAAGGCGAGTGGTCGCGTGTAGAAGCCGATCACGATCGCCAGCCCGACGAACAACTCCATGATCACGGTAATGCCGGCAGTGAGGGTGGGCAGTGGCAGGCCCACGGAATCCATATACGTAACCGTGGCACTGAAGCCCAGCAACTTGCCCCAGCCGAAGATCACGAAGAGGACCATCAGCAGGATGCGTGCGAGGAGAATCATGCCGTCCCTGCTGCCTTCCAGTAACGTGTATCGCATGGTCTTTCTCCCATGTCTTTACTTGGCGCGTGCAGGCGTGCCGCCCGCATCGACCGTCGCCGCCGGGCGGCGGTCAATCACACTATATGCCTCTGGGAGCGCTCCGGTGATACCGAATTGTGTAGACGGCCAAACGGCAAGGGCGAGTCAGGCGTCTTCGGGGATGTCGCTCTTGTAGCGGTCCGCCGCACGGCTGCGTGACAGCTCCGGCGCGAGTCGCCTGCGGGCTTCGTCGTAACGACGCCACTCATCACCATCGGGTAGCGACGGGATGGTGACCAGCTCGCCCATGTCGTAGCCCGCCAGCGCGGCGTCCACCATCTCGTCCACTTCCATGATCATGTGCTCGGGGAAGCTCCCGATGTCCTTGCCCGCATGCTCCCAGATCGCAGTGCGCGTGATGCCGGGCAGCACGGCCTGTACCTGGATGCCGCTGTCGCGGAGCTCCTTGTGCAGCGTCAGCGTATAGGTGAGCAGGTAGCTCTTGGTGGCGGCATACGCGCCAGCCGACAGTTCCGGTGCGATCGCCAGCGCCGACGCGATATTGACGATGCTGCCTCGGCGGCGCGCGAGCAGGCCGGGTAGCACGGCGCCGATCAGTCGCGTGGGTGCGACCACGTTGAGCTGGATCATCGATTCGATGTCGTCCAGGGCGACGTCGGCGAGTCCTCCGGGGACGGATGAGCCTGCATTGTTCACCAGCACGCCGATCGACTCGTCTTCACGTAGGCGTCGTTCCACCTTCGAACGCTGCTCCGGTGACGCGAGGTCGGCGGGAAGCACGTCGACTTTCACACGATGCTCACGCGACAGGCGTTCGGCCAGCGCTTCAAGCTTTTCCCTGTTCCGCGCCACCAATACCAATGGGTGGCCGCGTGCGGCGAAGCGATCGGCATAGACTGCGCCGATGCCGGTGGAGGCGCCGGTGACGAGTGCCGTGTCGAAGGATTCCTTGGGCAACATGACGGACATCTCCCTGGGGATGGAAAGATCGCGGGGTCTCAGCCTTGGGGCATCGCCCAGCCTAGCCCTCCGTGCCGCGACTGTCATGCCTTGATGCATCGGCCGGCAGTTGCGCGTATTCGGTAGAACTACCTAGCCGCGATGGGTGGTTTTACGCTCGTGGATGGCCGCGTACTGGCCGAACATGGACACCATCATGGGAGCGGCCACCGTCCTCGCCCAACCGAACTGTTGCCGGCGACGAAGCCCTGTACAGGGCCAATCCCGATGTCCGACGAAGGGTCGCCCGTCAAAGGGTGTTGCGGCTGTGCATTCGAACCAGTCGAGTCAACCAGGAGGAGGTGTGAAATGAACCAACGGTATCAGTTCCGCAGGGTCGCCATGGGGGTTGCGCTCGCCATGGCGATGCCGGCGTATGCGCTTGCCCTGCCGCAGCAGGCTACCGAGGAGGCCGCCGTCAACAGCACGGCGCATGAACTCAATCGCGAACAGTCCACCTTGAACGCCACCGTGGTGAGCGTGGACCAGGAGACCCGCGAGGTGGTGCTGCGTGGCCCCAAGGGCAACGAAGAAACCATCAAGGCCGGTCCGGAGATCAAGAACCTTGACCAGTTGCACGCGGGCGACACGGTCACCGCCAAGTACGAGCGCGCCGTCGCGCTGGAACTGCTTCCGGCGGACAGCGCGGAAGCGGGCATGGAATACCAGAACGGCATGCAGACCGCCGAGAAGGGCGCCAAGCCCGGTGGCGTTGCCGACCAGTCGGTGTCGGTGACATCGAAGCTAACCGCCGTGGACCTGAAGAACCACACCGTGACGCTGACCGGTGCCGACGGCAAGTCGCGCGTCCTGGAAGTGAAGGATCCCAAGCGTCAGGCGCAGATGAGCAAGCTGCAGGTGGGCCAGATGGTGCGCATCACCTACGTCGAAGCACTGGCCATCAGCGTCACCAAGGGCAAGGCCAAGAAGTGAGCGCGGCGCCGGTCGCGGGGTCAGCCGCCTCGCGACCGGCCGCAGCCAGCCATGAGGAAGTCGTCTGCAGGGACGGCGGG
The DNA here is from genome assembly GCF_004296575.1 of Dyella amyloliquefaciens. GTDB lineage: Bacteria > Pseudomonadota > Gammaproteobacteria > Xanthomonadales > Rhodanobacteraceae > Dyella > Dyella amyloliquefaciens. The sequence goes on from NZ_SAYT01000001.1 coordinate 849,887, forward strand.
AAGACAGCGACGAGCTGTGGCGACTGCCCCGACTGCTGAGGAAGGTGTTGCGTGATCGACGCAAGGCGTGTGTGTGTTGCGTTGGCTTGTTGCCTGTTTTCCATGTCGGTGCTGGCGCAGGACCGGCTGGTGCTGCAAGTCCTCAAGGGGCAATTGCAGCAGCGCGCCAATGGTGTCTTGGCGCTCATGGGGTATTCGCAGACGCCCGATGTCACCTCGGGCGCGCTATCGGTCACGGATCGTTCCACCGGCGATCCTTCCTTCGACAATACGTCCTTGGGTGGCGGCTTCACGATCAGTGACAGCGTGCCGATCTATCTCGAGGGCACCATCGGCTATGCGCGCTATGATCCCAAATTCGTGGGCAGTGACGGTACCGAGACTCGCGAGCTGCCCACGCGCTGGAACAGCGCGATTGCCACCGCAGGCGTGGGCTGGGACTTCCACCTGACCGACGACCTGGTGCTGCGGCCCATCGCCATGGGCAGCTATGGACGCGTCAAGAGCGACCTGTCGCTGGGGAGCCTGTACATCACCAATCACACAAGCGCAGACCTGGACTTCCTCGCGCACGGCCATCTCGATGCGGCGGGCGCGGGTGGGTCACTGATGCTCGACTACGAGCATTACGTGGAGGCCTACGAGGTGGACGTGGAGCTGCGCTACACGAACATCTACCTGCATAGCGTCAACACGCCCTACAAGGCGGTGCAGGGTGATTCGCGCAACGAAAACGCCAGCCTGTGGGCCCGCTATCGGGCGCCCACCGGCTGGCATGCCTTGAGCCGGCCCGTGCGTTACGTGCTGGAGTTTGCCCACACCTCGTATTTCGGTGCGGATGCCCAGGTGCTCAACTTCAACCACCTGACCTCGCTCGGTGCGGGGTTGGAGCTGGATACCAGCAAGTACCACCCGCTGTGGATCACGCGAGCTCGCGCCGTGGTGCGCTACGTGTTCGGGCAGAACGTGCAGGGCGTGTCGCTGGGACTGGCGGTGACGTTCGATTGATCGTCACGCGGCGCCTTGAATGGCTGGAACGACTGTGGGAGCGCACCTTGTGCGCGACGGCCGTCCGCAATTGCGTTTCCTATCCGTCACTCCTGCGAACGCAGGAGTCCAGCGACTTTTGCTCTTGATCTGGCGTCCCCTCCAGCTTGCCGCCTACGCGGCGGGCGTTTCGACTGCCTGCCTGCAGCCGAGTCACTTTTCTTTGCTTGCTCACGCATGCGCAGGAGCGCGCGCGAACGGCGAAGCCGGCCCGAAGAGCGGAGGGCAGGATGCCCGGAGTCAAGAAAAATAACCAAAAGTAAGAGCACCCCGCGTGGCGCTGGCCGAGCTGCGCCCGACCAGTCCGTGAGGGGAATATTCGAAGGCTCGTGCCATGGCACGGCACATCGCGTCGCCGAGCTATTAACGCGCTCTATCTGTAGGAGCGCACCCAGTGCGCGAAAAGCCTACGGAGCGGTGACTCCGTGGCTCTGCGGTCGCGCACTGGGTGCGCTCCTACAACGAGGCATCAGGGCTCGCCGCCGTCGCGGATCAGCGCGATGACTTCATAGCAGGCGCCCATGGTGTGGTAGTCGACCTTGCCGGCCGGGCTCTTCTCGTCGTCGTACTTGCGGTTGTCGCGGGTGAGGATGCGATACCACGCGCCGTACTTGTGATCGACGAAATGTTCCCACGAGTACGCCCACAGCTTCTCGTACCAGCTGTCGTACTCGGCCAGCCCCGTGCGCGCGTGCAGTAGTGCGGCGGCGGCCAGCGATTCGGCCTGCACCCAGAAATACTTGTCGTCGTCGCACACGCTGCCGTCCGGTGCGAAGCCGTAGGCAATGCCGCCGAACTCGTTGTCCCATGCACGCGCCAGCGCAGTATCGAACAGGTGCTTGGCGGTGGGCACCAGCCAGTCTTCCTCGCGGCCGCGTTCGAGCAGCAGCGGTTCCATGATCAGCAGCAGCTTGGACCATTCGGTCTGGTGGCCGGGCTGGAAGCCCCACGGGCGGAACAGGTGCTTGGGATTGTCGAGGTTGTACTTCCAGTCGACATTCCAGTTGATGTCGTAGTGCTCCCACACCAGGCCATCGGCCTTGGCGGCCTGGCGGCGCGTCATGTGGTCGGCGAGCTGCAGGGCACGCTCGAGATAACGCGGCTCGTCGCTGGCCTGGTACGCCGCGAGCATCGCTTCGCACATGTGCATGTTGGCGTTCTGGCCGCGATAGCCGGTGAACTGCCACTGGTCGTTCGCCTCGTCGCGATAGAGGCCGGCATCGGCGTCCCAGTAGTGCTTTTCGAGCAGCTCCCAGGTTTCGTCCATCCACGCCTCGGCCTCGTGCACGCCGGCCTTCTTGGCGGTGGAGTAGGCGAGCAGGACGAAGGCGATGCCGTACGCGTGATACATGGTGTCTTCGGGCTTGCCGTCGCGGATGGTCCACGCGTAGCCGCCCGTGGCCGGGTTGCGGTGCACGTCGCGCAGGTAGCGCAGGCCGTGGTGCAAGGCATCGAGGTATTCGGGATTGCCGAACTCGATGTGCGCCATGGCGTAGTTGAAGACGAAGCGCGTGCTGCTCACCAGGTGACGATGGCTGCGGTCGTAGATCGTGCCGTCGTCCTTGTAGTAGTGGAAGAAGCCGCCTTCGGGATCGATCGCGTGCGGGTGGTAGAACGCCATCGTCTGCGCGATGTGTTCGCGCAAAAATGCCTCGCTGCGGAAATCAGGCGTGGTCATGCGTAGTTCTCCATGAATGCCAGCACTTCAGCTTCGTCGGGCATGGCGGTAAACGAACCCTGGCGGGTCACGGTGAGCGCGCCGCAGGCAGCGGCGAAACGCAGCGTGGCGTGCAGGCGGGGCAGCTCGGTGACGAGGTGATCGATGCGGTCTTCCGAGGTTTCCAGCGTGGCCAGTCGATGCAGCAGGCCGCCGACGAACGCATCGCCCGCCGCCGTCGTGTCGACCGCGGGCACGGCATAGGCCGGCAGCTCGCCCTCCGCATCGGGATGGAACCAGCGCAGCGCGCCCGGGCCGTCGGTCACCACCAGCAGACGCGTGCGACCTTCCCACAGCTTCTCGAACACGGCTTCCTCGCCATCCACGGCGAGCCAGGCGAGTTCTTCGGTGCTGAGCTTCACCACGTCGGCCAGATGCAGCGCTGGCCACACCAGCGGGCGTGGATCGATATCGCGAGGCCACAAGGCAGGACGCAGGTTGAGATCGAAGCTCACCAGCGCGCCGGCCGCGCCTGCGCGACGCATGCCGTCGCGCGTGGTTTCGGCCAGCGCGGGGTCGGTCATGCTGTTGGAGCACACGTGGAACACCGCTGCGTTGTGCAGGCTCTCCTCGCGAAAATGCTCGGGTCGAAACAGCAGATCGGCCGAGGGCGGGCGATAGAAGGTGAAGCTGCGCTCGCCATGGGCGTCCAGCGACACGAAGGCGAGCGCGGTGTTCGCCTCGTCCGTGCGCGCGATGCCTGAGGTATCCACGCCGGCGCTGTGCAGGCTGTCGAGCAGGAAGTCGCCGAAGACGTCCTTGCCGAGCATGCCGGCGAACGCCGCCGCGCCACCGAGGCGCGCAACGGCCACCGCCACGTTGGCGGGAGCGCCGCCGGCGAAGGGCACGAAGCTGCGCGGAAACCCGTGGGAGTCGTTGCCTTCGCTGTGGAAATCGATCAGGGCTTCACCAAAACAAAGAATAGAGCGGGACATCAAGCGTTCTCAGCGGAGGCGGCGGGTACAGCCGGGTTGCGGATCAGCGAACCGCGCAGGCCATAGAAGACGATGTAGCCGTAGCAAAGCATCGGCAGCACGAAGGCGTGCTGGATGCCCAGGTGATCGGCAAGCACACCTTGCGCCAGCGGCAGCAACGCGCCGCCGACGATGGCCATGATCAGCAGGCTGGACGCCTTGCCGGTCAGCGGGCCCATGCGCTCGATGCCCAGCGAGAAGATCGTCGGGAACATGATCGAGTTGAACAGGCCGATGGCGATCACGCTCACCATGGCCGCCTGGCCGTGCGTGAGCATGGTGGTGAGCACCAGCAGGCCGGCAACAGCGGCGAAGACGGCCAGCAGCTTGCGCGGGTTGATCCACACCAGCAGGGCCGAGCCGGCGAGGCGTCCCACCATCGCGCCGCCCCAGTACAGCGAGACGTAGTGCGAGGCGTCCTGCTCGCTCATGTGGCCGATCTCGGGCAGCGAGAGGTAGTTCACCAGGAAGCTGCCGATCGACACTTCGGCGCCGACGTAGAAGAAGATCGCCAGCACGCCGTAGAACACATGGCTGTGGCGCAGCGCGTCCATCAGCGTGTGATGCACGGTATCGGCCTGCTCGGTGGTCTCGGTGAGCGGCGGCAGGCGGAACAGCCATACGCCCACGGCCAGCAGCAACAGCACCACGCCGAGGCCGAGGTAAGGCACCTGCACGAGCTCGGCCTGCTTCTGGCGGAAGGCCTGCAACTGCTGCGTCGTCTCCGGCAGCAGGCTGGCGCGAACCCTGGCGAGCTGTTCGGCCTGCGCAGCATCCAGGCGCGAAGCGGTGAGCTTGTCCAGCGCACCGGCCAGTCGATCGACGGGCAATGCCGCGAGCTGCTGCGGCGACTGCGCGGTCAGCGTGGCAAGCAGCGATTCGCCGGGCAGTTTGTCGAGCACGTTGGTCAACTGCTCGGGCGACAGCGGCTTGAGGCTGGTGGCGACGGCATCGGCGGGCAGGCGATCGAGCGCGGTGGCGGCAGCGTCATTCAGCGCGGCGACCAGACGGTCAGCCGGTGCCTGCTGCATGGCCTCGACGGCCTGTGCCGGTGCGCCATCGTTGAGCACCTGCACCAGTTGCGCTGTTTCCGGCGCCTTGCGCACGTCGTCGGGAATGCTGGTGACGGTGACCGCGGAAAGGATCAGCAGGCCACCGAACCACGGGCCGAGCGTGGTGCCCAGCGAGTTCATCGCCTGCGCCAGCGTGAGTCGGCTGGAGCTGGTGCGTTCGGGACCGAGCAACGCCACATACGCGTTGGCCGCGACCTGCAGCACCGTGATGCCGGTGGCGAGCACGAACAGCGCGGCGAGGAAGGCGGCATACGAGTGCAGCGCGGCCGCCGGCCAGAAGCCGAATGCGCCGAGCGCTGCGATCGCGAGGCCCGCCACGATGCCTTTCTTGTAACCCAGTGCGGCCACCAGGCGGCCGGCCGGCAACGACATCAGGAAGTACGCGCCGAAGAAGGTGAACTGCACGAGCATCGCGCGTGCATAGTTCAACTCGAACACCGACTTCAGGTGCGGAATCAGGATGTCGTTGAGGACGGTGAGGAAGCCCCACATGAAGAAGATCGTGGTGGCCACCGACATGGCCATGGGGTAATCGGTGTAGCGCGTGCTGCCGGTAGCGGGCGCGGAGCTTGCCGTCGACCGCGGGGAAGGAGCTGCAAAGGCCATGCGAGATTCCGTGGTTAGAGGCGGCTCAATTTAGGAAAGGGGACAGCTGCTTTCGCGCACGACCAGCTCCACCGGCGCGATCACGGTGCTCGCCGGCGCCTGCGGGTCACGCAGGCGGGCGAGAAGAAGTTCGGCAGCCTGGCGGCCGCGTGCTCTCGGTGCGGTGGAGAGCGTCGTCAGCGGCGGCACGCTCATGGCGGCCTCGGCGATATCGTCGAAGCCGGTGACGGCGAAATCGCGTCCGGCCTGCAGGCCGCGCTGGTGCAGGCCGAGGATCAGGCCCAGCGCCACCGCGTCGTTGTAGCAGACCGCCGCGGTCGGCATGCTGCCGCCTTCGAACAGCGCCGGCGTGGCGCGCACCGCATCGATGCGCGTGGGCGTGCTTTGCACGCGCCAGTGCGGTTCGATCGGAAGTCCGGCCGCCTTCATCGCCTGCACGTAACCGGCATGGCGTTCGCGCGTGGAGCTGGCGTCGTCATGGCCGCCGAAGAAGGCGATGCGCCGGTGACCACGCGAGATGAGGTGCTCCGTCACCATGCGCGCACCAGGCTGGTTGTCCAGCATCAGGCGATCCCAGTGCGCGTATTGCGGCAGGCGTCCGCCCAGTTCGCGGTTGAACAGCACCACCGGAAGATGCCCGCCGATGGCGCTGAGCACGTCACGCGCTTCGCTGCCTTCGGCCGGCGAAAGAATGATGCCGCCCGGACCATGTTCGATCAGCGAACCGAGCACGGCCTGTTCGCGCGTGACCGATTCGCCGGTGCTGCCCAGCAAGGTGACGAAGCCCGCTTCGCCCAGGGTTTCGTCCACGCCTGCGGCGAATTCGGCGAAGAACGGATTGGACAGCTCGTTGACCACCAGCGCGATGCTGGACGACGTGCGTCGACGCAGGTTGGCGGCGGCCCGGTTGTAGACGTAACCCTGCTTGCGCAGCTCTTCTTCCACGCGGGCTCGCGTGTGCTTGTTCACCAGCGGGCTGCCGCGCAATACCAGCGACACCGTGGCACGCGACACACCGCAGCCGGCAGCGATGTCGCTGAGCGTGGTCTTGCGGTGGACGGGGGCGGAGCTTTCCGTGGCCATGATGTCGGCTTTCCGTGAGTTGGAACGATCCAAATGTAACCTAAATCCTGTGTCGTTTAGCCATATTGCAATGCGGCATGCATCGTGTCGCGACGAGATGCTACCGTGGAATATAAATCGATCTAAATCGGGGGAAAACCGCGATCCGTGATTCTTGCCCGCGACGACCTGGGGCGCGCCGGCGGCTGTCCGGTGGCACCTGGCCGGATGGGCATGGCATGGCTCCGGATGACACCCGTCGGTGAGACGCCCGGGTGGCGTAGGTCCACCCGGTTGTCAGTAGGTTCTACAGCGTTATTGGACCGGTTCCTGGCGTGGTAGCCATGAATCCTGCAGCTGTGAGACAGGTATCCAGATGATCGTACCGAAGCACGCAGGCGAGACACGCAGCAAAGGGAAGTGCAGGCGCCGAACGCGCACGGGGCGATCGGGCTTCTTCACGAGGGCATGCCTGCTCCTGGCACTGATCCCCGCGCTGGCCTGGTCGGCGCCGCTCACCACGCTCACGCTCGACCAGGGCTGGCAATTCCGCCTTGCGCCGGGTGATGGCGCCGCGGCAACCCATCCCGAGGTCACCAAGTGGCTGCCGGCCAGCGTGCCGGGCACGGTGCAGACCGACCTGCTGGCCGCCCGCCAGGCGGCCGATCCGTTCTACCGCGACAACGAAGCGAAGATCCAATGGGTCGGCCTGGCGGATTGGCAGTACCGCACCACCTTCGAGGTCGATGCGGCCACGCTGGCGCGCGAGCACGTGGAACTGGTGCTGGACGGCCTGGATACCTATGCGGACGTCTTGTTGAACGGCAACAAGCTGGTCGCGGCCGACAACATGTTCCGCCGATGGCGCGTACCGGTGAAGAACGTGCTGCGCAAGGGCGAGAACAAGCTGGACGTGCGGCTGTACTCGCCGATCAAGCGCCTGCAGCCGTGGCTGCTCAAGCAGCCCTACGCGTTGCCCGGCGAGTTCGACTCGGCCTTTGGCGACGAACCCAAGGGCAAGCAGACGGCCAATTACGTGCGCAAGGCCAATTACCAGTACGGCTGGGATTGGGGCCCGCGCATCGTCACCGAGGGCATCTGGCAGGACGTGCACCTGGACAGCTGGGATGCGCTGCGCATCGCCGACTTCCACGTGGAGCAGAGCCAGGTCGATCGGGATGCGGCGCATGTCAGCGCCATGATCGACGTGGATGTCGATGCGAGCCAGCCGCTGACGGTCAACCTGGATGTGCTGGGACCCGACGGCGAAGCCGTGGCCCATCTCGCGCGGGAAGTGACGGTGGATCCCGGCAATCATCCGATCAGCCTGCCGCTGCGCATCGCCGATCCGCGGCTGTGGTATCCGACGGGTTACGGCGCGCAGGACATGTACACCTTCAAGGTCACCCTGCGTGACAGCGATGGCGTGCTGCATGGCGCCGAACGGTCGGTGGGCCTGCGTAGCGTCGAACTGCGCAGGCAGCCGGATCGCTGGGGCAGGAGCTTCGAGTTCGTCGTCAACGGCATCCCCGTGTTCGCCAAGGGCGCGAACCTGATCCCGTTCGACAGCTTTCCATCGCGTGACGCCGCGTTGCGCATGCACGACATAGTGGCGTCCGCCCGCGATGCCAACATGAACATGCTGCGCGTGTGGGGCGGCGGCTATTACCTGCCGGATCGCTTCTACGAGCTGGCCGACCGCTTCGGCATCATGGTCTGGCAGGACTTCATGTTCGGCGGCGCGATCCCGCCCAACGACACCGCCTACGTAGAGAACTCGCGCCAGGAAGCGATCGAACAGGTCAAGCGCTTGCGCAACCATCCCAGCATCGTGCTGTTGTGTGGCAACAACGAGGTGCAGACCGGTTGGGAGTCATGGCCGGATCGCGATGCGTTCGCCAAATCGCTGACCGGCAAGGAGCGCGACCTCATCGTCACCGGCATGGTGAACCTGTTCGGCAACGTGCTGCGCGACGTGGTGGCGCGTTACGACCACGACGTACCGTACTGGGCAAGCACGCCCAGTACCGACTACGAAGGCCCGGCGAACGTGCCCGACAATGGCGACATGCATTACTGGGACGTGTGGTCAGGGCAGGCGAAGCCGCTGACGGAGTACCTCAACGTCACGCCGCGCTTCCAGTCGGAATATGGCCTGCAGTCGTTCCCGGTGATGCGAACCATCCGCGCGTTCGCCGCGCCGGAGGACATGCAGGCCGAGTCGCCGGTCATGCGCGCCCACCAGAAGTACGACAACGGCAATGGCAATAAGCGCCTGCTGCTCTACATCGAGCGTAGCTACGGCACGCCGCGGGATTTCCCGTCCTTCGTCTACCTCAGCCAGGTGATGCAGGCGCAAGGCATCGAGTTGGCCGCCGAGCACCTGCGTGCATCGCGGCCTCAGTCGATGGGTTCGCTGTACTGGCAGATCAACGATGTCTGGCCCGGTGCGTCCTGGTCCAGCATCGACTACTACGGTCGCTGGAAGGCCCTGCAGTTCCATGCGCGGCGCTTCTATGCCCCCTTGCTGGTCGCTGCGCTGAGGCATGACGGCAATACCGCGGTGTCCGTGGTCTCCGATCAGCTGGCGTCGTTCAGTGGCCACCTGCGCGTGCAGCTGATGGATTTCAGCGGCAAGGTGCTCGATGAGCACAAGCGTGCGGTGAGCGTGCCTTCCCTGAGCAGCGTCCAGTCGGGCAACTACACGGATGCGCAATTGCTGCATGGCGCCGATCCGCTCGCGGCCTTCGCCGTGTTCGAGCTGACCGATGGCAACGGCGTCGCATCGCGCAGCCTGGTGTTCTTCGATGAGGCGAAGAACCTCAAGCTGCCGTCGCCGCATATCCGCACGAAGCTGGAGCCGTCGGTGGACGGCTACAAGCTCACCCTTTCCACCGATGCGCTGGCGCGCGACGTGTGGGTATCGTTCGGCGATATCGACACCGAGATGGACGACAACGCCTTCGACATCCTGCCGGGGCAGAGCGTCACGGTCGGCATCAAGAGCAAGGCCTCGCTCGACGACATGCTCCATGGGCTGCAGGTCCAGAACCTCGCAGGCGTGATGCAGGGAGACGCCGTGGTGGGCTCATCCATGGAACAACACGGAGCAAGACATGCCATCACGCCGTGATGTATTGAAATGGTTTGGCGCTGCCGCCGTCTCGGCGGCGACGCTGGACATCACGCCAGCACGCGCGTTGGCGGGCGGAACGTCGCCCTATGCGAGCCAGCGTCCGCCCGTGGGCAAGCGCAAGTTCGTCAGTCGCGCCGTCGAGCAGCAGCTGGCCGCGGTGAAGGCCGGCATCGCCGATCCCAAGCTCGCCTGGATGTTCGAGAACTGCTATCCGAACACGCTCGACACCACGGTGGAGCTGGGCACGCTCGACGGCAAGCCCGATACCTTCGTGATCACCGGTGACATCAACGCCATGTGGCTGCGCGATTCGTCGGCGCAGGTGTCGCCGTACCTGTCGCTGGCAAAGCAGGATCCCGCGCTGCAACGTTTGTTCCGTGGCCTGATCCGGCGGCAAGCGCGTTGCATCCGTATCGATCCTTATGCGAATGCGTTCATGCCCGACCCTCAAGCGCAGCCGCTGTCGTGGTCACTGCACGACGACACGGACATGAAACCCGGCGTGGGCGAGCGCAAGTGGGAAATCGACTCGCTGTGCTATCCGATCCGCCTCGCGCATGGTTACTGGCAGGCGACAGGGGACACCGAGCCGTTCGACGACGACTGGCGCGACGCGATGGCGCGCGTGCTCAAGACCTTCCGCGAGCAGCAGCGCAAGGACGGTCACGGGCCGTATCATTTCCAGCGTCCGTCCAAGATCCCCACCGATACCCTGATGCTGGACGGCTACGGCAATCCGGCGCGGCCGAACGGGATGATCCATTCCATGTTCCGGCCGTCCGACGACGCCTGCCTGTACCCGTTGTTCGTGCCCGCGAACCTGTTCGCCGTCACCAGCCTGCGCCAGCTGGCGCAGATGATCCGAGCGATCCATCGCGATGAATCGTTCGCCGCCGAGTGCACGGCGCTGGCCGACGAGGTGGAGCAGGCGGTGCATCGCGATGGCCGCATGCGCGACGAGAACGGCCAGGAACACTGGGCCTACGAGATCGACGGTTACGGCAATCGGGTCTTCATGGATGACGCCAACGCACCCAGCCTGCTGAGCCTGGCCTACCTGGGCTGCTGCGATCGCAAGGACCCCTTGTACCAGCGCACGCGCGAGCGCGTGTGGAGCACGCACAACCCCTACTTCTTCAAGGGTAGTGCCGCCGAAGGCATCGGCGGCCCGCATGAGGGCTTGCGCATGATCTGGCCGATGTCCCTGATGATGTACGCGCAGACCAGCGACGATCCCGCCCGCATCCGCCAGTGCCTGCGCTGGTTGCGCGACACCGATGCGAACACCGGCTTCATGCACGAAACCTTCGACCAGGATGATCCGACGCATTTCACGCGCGCCTGGTTCGCCTGGGCCAATACCTTGTTCGGCGAGCTGATCGTCGATCTTCATCGGACGCAACCGGCGCTGCTGCGCTGACCTGCTCTTCCATCGGCAACGTCAATTCCAGGAGTACCGTTCCACATGGTTTCCCGTCGACAATTCCTCCAAGGCGTGGGTGCGCTTGCGGTGCTCGGCAGCCCGCTGTCGTCGCTCGCGACGAGCGTGGCCAGCGCGGTCGCCGCGCAAAAGACGGCCGCAGGCGCTGGCGTCTTGGGTGCCCAGGGTGTTTCGTCCTATGTCGACGTGTTCGTCGGCACCGGTGGACACGGCCATACCTATCCCGGTGCGACGGTGCCTTACGGCATGGTGCAGCTGAGCCCGGATACCAACGATGCGGGCTGGGACGCGAGCTCGGGCTATCACCAGGGCGATGGCTCGATCATGGGCTTTTCGCATACGCATCTCAGCGGCACCGGTGCCAGCGACATGCTCGACGTGCTGGTCATGCCGGCACAGGGACCGGTGATGTTGCAGCCCGGTGAGCGCGGCCTGCCGGATGAGAATTACCAGTCGCGATTCGACGGCGTGACGGCGTCGCAGCGCCTGCCGGCGGACAGCAAGGGCGTGCCGGGCAAGGGCTATCGCTCACGCTACGACCAGGCGTCGGAACAGGCGCAGCCGGGCTACTACCGCGTGCATCTCACCGACCACAACATCCTGGCCGAGCTCACGGCGACCCCGCGCGTGGGCGTGCATCGTTACACCTTCCACGGCAAGGGCGACGGACACCTGCTGGTCGACCTCGCCCACGGATTCCACGACGGCGCGACGGTTCCGTGTGCGGTGACGGATGCGCAGCTGCGCGTGGTCGGCAACGACACCCTGGTAGGCGCGCGTCGCGTGCACCAATGGGCGAACGGCCGTTACCTGTACTTCGCGATGAAGCTGTCGCGTCCGTTCTCGAAAGCAACGCTCTACTCCGAAGACGTGGCGCTGGCGGAAGGCTCGAAGGAGGCCGATGGCACGCACCTGAAGGCCGCGTTGCACATCAAGCGCGCGTCGCACGCGCCGCTGCTGGTCAAGGTAGGCATCTCGGCGGTCGACATCGACGGTGCGCTGAAGAACCTCGAGGCGGAAGTGCCCGCATGGGACTTCGAGCTTGCGCAGCGCACCGCCGCCGAAGCATGGGAGCACGAGCTCAGCCGCATCCGTATCGAGTCCTCCTCGCAGCCGGTGCTGCGCGCGTTCTACAGCTCGCTGTACCACACCATGCTGGCGCCCACGCTGTTCGGCGACGTGGATGGCCGCTATCGCGGCATGGACCTCGCGGTTCATCAGTTGCCGAGCGGCCAGAACAACTACAGCACCTATTCGCTGTGGGACACCTACCGTGCGTTGCATCCCTTGCTCACGTTGTTCCAGCCCGATCGCGTACCCGACCTGGTCAACGGCCTGGTGCGCATGGCGGCGGAGAGCCCGCAGGGCCCGCCGGTATGGCCGCTGCAGGGCGTGGAGACCGGCTGCATGATCGGTTATCACTCTGCCGTGGTGCTCGCCGAAGCACAGGCGAAGGGCTTCAAGGGCATCGACTTCGAGCGCGCCTGGCCGATCTTCCGCCGTCGTGCGATGGAGGACGATTACCGTGGCCTGCCGTTCTACCGGCATCTTGGCTACATCCCCAGCGACAAGGAACCCGAGGCGGTCAGCAAGACGCTCGAATACGCCTACGACGACTGGGCGATGGCGCAGCTGGCCGAGGGTGCTGGCGCGAAGGGGGATGCCGCGGCGCTTCGCCAGCGATCGCGCAACTATCGCAACGTGTTCGACAAGAAGCTCAATTTCGTGCGTCCGCGCGACAGCGAAGGGCAGTGGCTGGAACCGTTCGATCCGCGCGGCATGGGTCACTCGAGCCAGTGGCGCGACTTTACCGAGTCCAACGCGTGGCAGGCGACCTTCCTCAACCAGCACGACCTGTACGCCTACATGGAGATGTTCGGCGGACAGCAGGTGTTCGAACGCAAGCTGGACGAGCTGTTCACCACGAGCTCGGACCTGCCCGCCGACGCGCCGCCGGATATCGCCGGCATGGTGGGCCAGTACGCGCATGGCAACGAGCCCAGCCATCACGTGGCCTACCTGTACGCGTACACCGGTTCGCACCACAAGACGCAGGCGCGCGTGCGCATGTTGCTGGAAACCATGTATCCGGCCGAACCCGATGGCCTCGCCGGCAACGAGGACTGCGGCCAGATGAGCGCGTGGTACGTGATGGGTGCGCTGGGCCTGTATGCCGTCGATCCGGTGAGCACCAACTACGTGTTCGGCAGTCCGCTGCTGGATCGCGCGGAGATCGCGCTGTCCGGTGATCGCAAGCTGGTGATCCAGGCCCATGGGAATGGACCGGGCCAGGCGTACATCCAGTCCGTGCAGTGGAACGGCAAGCCGTGGACGCGCAGCTGGATCAGCCATGCCGAACTCGCCGCCGGCGGCACGCTGGAGTTCCAGATGGGGGCCACGCCGAATACCAAGTTTGGTGCGGCCGCCGCCGACCGCCCGCCGGCGTTCGGCAAGCCGGCGACCGCCTAGGCCACCCAGGCCGAGGGTGTCAGGATGCGGCGAGGCCATGCCTCGCCGCAGAATGCGTTGCAGCGTGCACGGCGTCGTGGACGCTGCTAGATTTCAAACGATCTAAATCTGGTGCAGGGGTATCCGATGGCTCGTCTCCCATCCCGTTCGTGGCTTGCGACCATGCTCGCCTTGTCCCTGTTGCCGGGCCTCGGCGTCGCCGCGACAGCGGGCCATTCGGCCGAGGTCGACCCGCGCATCGGCACAGGTGGCGATGGCCACACGTTCCCTGGCGCCACGGTGCCGTTCGGCATGATCCAGCTGTCGCCCGACACGGCGATGCCGGACTTCAAGCATGCCTACAAGTGGGCCGCCGGCTACCAGTACGGCGACAGCAGCCTGCTGGGCTTCTCGCACACCCACTTCTCCGGTTCCGGCCATTCGGACCTGGGTGACGTGCTGGTGATGCCGATCGCCGGCGACGTGAAGCTGGAGCAGGGTGATCCGGCCCAGCCGGGCAGCGGGTACCGCTCGCGCTTCAGCCACAACACCGAGGTGGTGCAGGCCGGCTATTACGCGGTCACGCTCAGCGATTACGGCGTGCGCGCCGAGCTCACCGCCGGGCGCCGCATCGGCTGGCATCGCTACACCTTCCCGGCGGGCAAGCCGGCGCACCTCCTGCTCGACCTGCGTCCCAGCATCTACGACTACGCGGGCAAGGTGCTGTGGTCCAGCCTGCGCGTGCACGAGGACGGCACCGTCACCGGTTGCCGCACGACGCGCGGCTGGGCGCCGGGTCGCGAGCTGTGCTTCGCCATGCGCTTCTCGCAGCCGATGGCCTCGCGTGAGCTGTACAACCGCGAAGCCGACATCCTCTACAAGGGTTTCCCGGGCCCCGGCAACCAGCCGCTGGACCACGATGCGCAGAACGGGCGCGCCCTGGTCGGCGTGTTCGACTTCGGCCAGCTCAAGCAGCCGCTGGGCGTGAAGGTGGCGATCTCTTCGGTGAGCGAAGCCAACGCCGTCGCCAACCTCGATGCCGACGGGCAGGGCTGGGACTTCGATGCCCGTCGCGCCGAAGCGCGCGCCGACTGGGACAAGGCGCTGTCGGTGATCGACGTGGACGCGGACAAGGACCAGCGCGTCGGCTTCTACACCTCGCTCTACCACGCACTGTTGTCGCCGACGCTGAGCATGGACGTGAACGGCCAGTTCCGCGGTCCCGATGGCGCGGTGCATGAGGCCGTCGACAAGAACGGCAAATTCGAGTTCCACTCCACCTGGTCGCTGTGGGACGTGTATCGCGCGCAGCAGCCGCTGATGGTCCTGCTGATGCCCGAGCGCAGCACGGATTTCATCCGCTCGTTGATCGCCTCCCGCGAGACGAGCCCGTTCGGCATCCTGCCGGTGTGGGCGTACCAGGGCCTGGAGACGTGGTGCATGATCGGCTACCACGCGGTGCCGGTGATCGCCGATGCGTACGTCAAGGGCGTGCGCGGCTTCGATGCCGAGGCCGGGCTCAAGGCCATGGTGGCCAGCGCCACCTACGCCCCCTACGGTGACCTGGGCGACTACATGAAGCTCGGCTACGTGCCGATCGACAAGGAGCAGGAGGGCGCCTCCAAGACGCTCGAATACGCCTACGACGACTGGTCGCTGGCCCAGATGGCCAAGGCCATGGGCAAGCAGGACATCGCGGCCACCTTCGACAAGCGCGCCGGCAACTGGCGCAATGCCTACGACTCCAAGACGGGCTTCATGCGCGCGCGCAAGACCGACGGCACGTTCCGCGAGCCGTTCGATCCGGATGCCGCCGGCTATGGCACCGACTACACCGAAGGCAACGCCTGGCAGTACTCCTGGTACGTGCCGCAGGACGTGGCGGCCCTGGTGAAGGCGATGGGCGGCGACCAGCCCTTCGTCACCAAGCTGGACAGCGTGTTCGATGCCAAGGTGGACCCGGCCCGCTTCGCGCATGTCGAGGACATCACCGGCCTGATCGGCTGGTATGCCCACGGCAACGAACCCAGCCACCACCTGGCCTACCTGTACGACTACGCGGGTGCGCCCTGGCAGACCCAGAAGCGCCTCAAGCAGATCATGGACAGCCAGTACGCCACGCGACCGGACGGCCTGGCGGGCAACGACGACCTGGGCCAGATGTCGGCCTGGTACATCTTCAGCGCCCTGGGCTTCTACCCGGTGACGCCGGCCAGCGACGAGTACGCCATCGGCCGCCCGTTCGTGAAGCGGGCCACGCTGCACCTCACCAACGGCAAGACCTTCACGGTCAGTGCCTCGCCGCTGGACAACGCACATCCCTATGTCGGCAGCGTGACTCTCAACGGCAAGCCGCTGGACCGCGTGTTCCTCCGTCATGGCGAGATCCTGGCGGGCGGCGAGCTGCACTTCACCATGCAGGCCGAGCCGAACCACTCGTGGGGAACCCAGCCGGAAGCGAGGCCTTCGTCGATGAGCACGGCGGCGCCTCGCTAAAAGGTGTCCCCTACTAAAGGCGGAGCAAAAAGCTTGCGGAGATGGTGGCAATCGTCCGGGTGATTCTGCAAACATGCCCCACATGTTGCGCTCATCCTGGAAACTGGCGTCGACACTCCGCCCGGCCCTGAAGGACCGCATGGCGCTGCGCTGGCGCCTTGGCGGTCTGCTGGCCGCGGTGCTGGTGATCGTGGCCTTGCCCTACATGGTCACCCGCAGCGGTTCCAGCGAAGCCATCGAGGCCAACGAGCGCGTCACCCATTCGTCCGAGGTGAAATCGCTGACCTACCGGATCGCGTATGTGACACGCGACGGCGAGGCCTCGATCTACCGCCTGCTCCACGGTGACGTCGACCCGCAGGTTCGCCTGCGCGCCGAGCGCGCCAGCCACGAGGTGCCGGGCCTGCTGGCCCAGCTGCGCGAGATGACGCGCGACAGCCCCGACCAGCAGGCGCTGATCGGCTCGCTCAGTTCGGTGGTCAACGGCCGCATGGCGCTCACCGGTCAGGCGATCCTGCGCCACGAGCGCGGTGACGACACCGGCGCTGCCGAGGCCATGCGTGACTCCGGCACGCTGTTCAAGATGGACGATCTCATCGACGGGATCGTGCGCAACGAGAACAACACCCTGCTCGAGCGACGCGAGGAAGCACAGCGCGAATCGTTCAACAGCAGCCTGGCCCTGAGCATCACGGCGATCGCGCAGGTCCTGCTGCTGGCCATCGTGGTGATCGTCTCCGAACGACAGATCAGTCGTCGCCTGCGCGCCGAAGAGCGCGAAGGGCAGGCGGTGCAGCGCTCGCAACTCATCGTGCAGGCGGTACGCGAACCGATCGCGTTGCTCGATACCAGCCTGGGCACGCTGCTGGTGAATGCCGCGTTCGGCGAGCTGTACGGTCTGCCGCCCGACTTCCGCCAGACCATGCCGTTGACCGAGATTGGCGACGGCGCCTGGACCGACAGCGCACTGCTGCAGCGACTCAACGACGTGCTGCTGCTGGACCGCGAACTGTGGGACTACGAACTGATCCAGCGCACCGTGGACGGCGTGGATCGCCACGTGGTGATCAATGCGCGCCGCCTGGAGCAGGACGACAGCGGCGATCCGGTACTGCTGCTGACCCTGAGCGACGTCACCGCGCGTGCACTGGTCGAGCAGCAGGTGAAGGAGCTCAATCGCCAGCTCGAGGGCAAGATCGAGCAGGTCTCGGACGTCAACCGCGAGCTGGAGGCCTTCAGTTATTCGGTGTCGCACGACCTGCGCGCGCCACTGCGTCACATCAGCGGCTTCGCCGGCAAGCTGCAGCAGCATCTGGGCGAAGCGGCGGACGAACGCACGCGTCACTACATCGAAGTGATCAACGACGCCGCGCGCCGCATGGCGTTGCTGATCGAAGACCTGCTGGTGTTCTCGCGCCTGGGTCGCGGCGCCCTGCGCCTGCAGCCGGTGGACATGCAATCGCTGGCGGACGAGGCGCGTGCACTGGCGGAGACCGATGCGCACGGCCGCCACATCGTGTGGTCGATCGCGCCGCTGCCGATCGTCATCGGCGACGAGAACATGCTGCGCACGGTATGGCAGAACCTGCTGGGCAATGCGGTGAAGTACACCGGCAAGCGCGAAGTGGCGCGTATCGATGTGGACGTGCAGCGCAATCGCGACGGCAGCTACGAGTTCACCGTCAGCGATAACGGCGCAGGTTTCGACATGCAGTATGCTGGCAAACTGTTCGGCGTGTTCCAGCGACTGCATCGTGCCTCGGAGTTCCCCGGCAACGGCATCGGCCTGGCCAACGTACGACGCATCGTGACGCGCCACGCCGGGCGCGTGTGGGCTGACGCGCAACCTGGCGTGGGGGCCCGTTTCCACTTCACTCTGCCTTCGTCCGACCTGGCAGAGAGCTTTGCGCAGAGGCGGCTATGAACCAGCGCGACATACGCACCATCCTGCTCGTCGAGGACAGTCTCGCGGACGCTGAAATGGCCATGGACGCCCTGGCGGGCGCGAACCTCGCCAATCCTGTGGTGCACCTCGAAGACGGGGTGGATTGCCTGGACTATCTTTACTGCCGTGGCGAATGGGCCGGTCGCGATCCGGTGGATCCCGCGGTGGTGCTGCTGGACATCAAGATGCCGCGCATGGGTGGCCTGGAAGTGCTCACGCAGCTGCGCTCCGATGAGCATTTCCGGCGCGTGCCTGTGGTGATCCTGTCGTCGTCGCGCGAGGAAAGCGACCTGGCGCGCAGCTGGGACATCGGCGCGAACGCGTATGTGATCAAGCCCGTCGACGTCGACCAGTTCTTCGACGCGGTGCGTACGCTGGGCCAGTTCTGGGCCGTGCTCAACCAGTCACCCGAGGCGTCCTGAACAGACGCGGAGAGCAAGGCCCGACGGAGTCGCACATGGTGGAGAGGCAACACTGGGGCCTACCCAGAATCCGGATCCTGCAGATCGAGGACAGCCAGCTCGATGCCGAACTGGTGCTGTCGGAGCTGGATGCCGATGCGATCGATTACGACGTGCACCTCGTGGACGAGGAACGCGCCTATGTCGAGGCACTGGACGACTTCCATCCGCACATCGTGCTGTCCGACCTCAGCATGCCCGGTTTCTCCGGGCAGCGCGCGCTGGATATCCTGCGCGAGCGCGACCAGGATCTCCCCTTCATCTTCGTCTCGGCCACGCTGGGCGAGGAAGCCGCCATCGAGGCACTGCGCAACGGCGCCACCGACTACATCCTCAAGCAGAACCCGGCGCGCCTTGCCTCGGCAGTGCGCCGCGCGCTGCGCGAGGCCGAGGCGCAGCGAGCGCGTCGCCGCGCCGAAACCGAGCTGATCCGCGCGCAGCGTTTCGAGAGCCTGGCCATGCTGGCGGGCGGCCTCAGCCACGACCTGCGCAACCTGCTGCAACCCCTGCTGCTGGCCGGCGACAGCCTGCAGGATTACCAGGAAGACCCGCGCCTTGCGCGCCTGGGACGCCTCGTGCGCGATTGCGGCAAGCGTGGTTTGGACATGGTGCAGTCCATGCTGTCCTTCGCGCGCGGTGCACGGCGCGCAGAACAGGTGCGCGTGGGCGCACTGCTGGATGCGCTCAACTTGCTGCTCCAGGGCAGCGTGCCCCGTGGTGTCATGCTGGGGATGGGGGCGGACGATCCCGACCTCACCTTCGACGGCAACCACACCGAACTGCAGCAGTGCCTGCTCAACCTGAGCTTGAACGCCATCCAGGCGATGCCGTCCGGCGGCAACCTGGATATACGTACGGGGGTGGTCACCTTGCCCTCGGCATTTTTCGTTGCGGACGAAGATGCGCGCGAAGGCAACTACCTGTGCCTGACCGTGGCCGATACGGGCACGGGCATGGATGAAGAAGCCATGCAGCACATGTTCGAACCGTTCTACACCACCAAGGAAAGCGGCACCGGCCTGGGCCTGATTTCCTGTCGCCGCATCGTCACCGCGCACGGCGGCGTGATGCGCGTTGAGAGCCGGCCGGGGCAGGGCACCTCTTTCCATCTCTACATCCCGCTGGTGGAACTGCCGTTGGAGCTCGAGCTGGAGGAAGAGGCGGACCTGCAGGGCGAGGCCGAACGCGTGCTGGTGGTGGTGGAAGAGGCCGGCCAGCTGTCGCTGCTGGTCGATACGCTCGACTCGTGGGGTTACCAGGCGCACGCCAGCCAGAGCGGTACCGCCGCGCTGCAGTGGATCGAGGCGCAGGGTGTGCCGGATCTGGTGGTGCTGGACGCCGACATGAATCTGTTTACCGGCGTGCGAACCTTGGCCGCCTTGTTCGAGCATGGCTATCGCGGCGCGGTGATCCTGTTGGCGCGGCCCGATGCGCCGCCGGACATGGACGAGCTGCCTGTGATGGAACACCTGTTTCTGGTCGACAAGCCGATCTCGACGCAGAAGCTGTTGCGTACCGTGCGGGAGGCGCTGGAGGCCAGCGCCTCCGTACTCCCCGAAGGCCCGCCGTTGTAGGGGAGCACACTTCGTGCGTGACGGGCCCCAGGCTCCGGCTATGGTTGTGCGAGCTTTAGCTCCCTCTCCCTTCGGGAGAGGGTTGGGGTGAGGGTGCGGGTCTCGCCCCAGGCCGGCAACGTAGTAGGGGTAGAACCTCGGCTTCTGGTTGATGCCATACCGCCAGCTTGCCGCTAACGCAGCGGGCGTTTCGATCTCCTGCCGGAGCTCGAGTCACTTTTCTTTTGCTGGTCCAAAAGAAAAGTAACCCAAAGAAAATGACCTGAAGAGCTGGCAGCGGAATGCAGGAAAAGGCCTTAAAGGGTTCGGAGCCCTGATTGCGACCGCCTCCGCCGCTAGCAAGCGGCTACACCGCCACGCGCCGTGGCGCTGAGGACTTAAAGCCGCGCCCGCTCCGCTCCCTCTCCCCTCCGGGGAGAGGGCTGGGGTGAGGGGACAATCTCGCGAGAGACTTCCAAGGTCGCCCCACACAGGCTTTAGCCCCTCAGCACTTCGGCGCGCGGCGGTGTAGCCGTTCCCTACGAGGTAGCACGTCTCTGATTCGACTTGCCCCGGTCACCCGACGCTCCTATCCCGCATGTCGCTCAGAGCTCTTGAGGCCATTTTCTTTGGGTTACTTTTCTATTGGGCCAACAAAAGAAAAGTGACTCGGCGGCCGGCAGGACATCGAAACGCCCGCCGCGTCCCACAGGGACTAGCTTTGCGTCGTAGGCGGCACCCTGGCAGAAACACGGCAACCGAAGGCCAAAGTCGCTAGATGACTCGCTACGCTCGCCCCTTCGGGGCCGCCCTACGCGCTTGTCCTGACTTCGCGGGAATGACGAATAGGAAAGACCGAGGCGAAAGGCCTCGCGCACAGGGTGCGCTCCTACAACGGATTCGGTTGAGCCTTGCCCAGATACAAAAAAGGCCGGATCCAATCCGGCCTTTCCTGTTCAGTCGATACCCAATTTCTTGAGCTTGTACCGCAACGCGCGGAACGTAATGCCCAGCTTCTTGGCCGCCGCGGTCTTGTTGTAGCGCGACTCTTCCAGCGCCTTGATGATGGCCGTGCGCTCGAGGTTGCTGATGTAGTCGTCGAGCCCGCCATTGGCGGAAGGTGCCGCGGCCGGTATGGGGGCAGGCGCTGATGCCATGGCGCCGGTCATCGGCGCCACTGCTTCCTGCGCGCGCGGCGTGCGTTGGGGCAGCATCAGGTCGGTCACGTCGATCTGGTCGCCATCGCACATGGCCATGGCGCGCTCGAGGATGTTCTCCAGCTCGCGCACGTTGCCCGGGAAGTCGTATGCCTCCAGTGCCTGCTGGGCGGCAGGAAGCAAGCGACCCGGCGCGCCGCCGCTCTTGTTGGCGAGCTGGCGCAGCACGAAGTTGGCGAGCAACGGCACGTCACCGCGGCGCTCGCGCAGTGGCGGCACGCGCAGTTCGATCACGTTGATGCGGTAGAACAGGTCCTGGCGGAACTGACCCTGGTCCACCAATCCGGCGAGATCCTTGTGGGTGGCCGAGAGGATGCGCACGTCCACCGGCACTTCCTCGCGGGCGCCGATCGGGCGCACGGCCTTTTCCTGGATCGCGCGCAGCAGCTTCACCTGCATGTGCAGGGGCAGCTCGGCCACTTCGTCGAGGAACAGCGTGCCGCCATGGGCGGCCTGGAACAGGCCTTCCTTGTCGCCCACCGCGCCGGTGAAGCTGCCCTTGCGGTGACCGAAGAACTCGCTTTCCATCAGCTCGGACGGGATCGCGCCGCAGTTCACCGGCACGAACGGACCGCTGGCTCGCGGGCCCTGCTCGTGGATGAGGCGGGCCACCAGTTCCTTGCCCACGCCGGATTCGCCGGCGATATACACCGGCGCCTGGTTGCGGGCGAGCTTGGTGATGGTGCCGCGCACCTGCTGCATGGCGGTCGATTCGCCGATCAGGCGCTCGTTGCCGTTTGGCTTGGCGGCGGCCTGGCCGTTGCGCTTTTCCTCGGCCAGTCGCAGCGCGGTGCGCACCAGGCGGCGCAGCATCTGGATGTCGACGGGTTTGGAAACGAAGTCGAAGGCGCCGGCTTTCAGCGCGCTCACCGCGGCATCGACGTTGCCGTAGGCGGTGATCATGGCGACCGGCGTGTCCGGGTGGTCGGCGGCGATCACCTCGACCACTTCATGGCCGGTGCCATCGGGCAGGCGCATGTCCGTGAAGCACAGATCGTAGTGCCGTTCGGCGAGGGCGCGTCGCGCCTCCGTGACCGTGCCTACGGCATCGACCAAGAGGTCCATGCGCCCGAGCGTGATGGTAAGGAGTTCGCGGATGTCGCGTTCGTCATCGACGACCAATACGGTCTGTTGGCTCATGTCGTCTCGATGGATTGATACCGGGCGTAGGATACCCGCCCACCCTCTCGTGGGGCAAAGGTTGACCTGTCGCAGCGGCTTATTTCTGGCCCAGGTACCGGTCGAAGAATTTCACGATGACCTCGTAGGCCTCCCTGGACTCCGGGATCTCCGGGTCGGAGAAGAACGAGTGCCACATGCCGTCCCAGACGTGCAGCTCGGTCTGGACGCCGGCCCGGACCAGCAGGGTCTGGCTCTGGACCACCGAACTCATGGCCATGTCGCGGGTGCCGGTGATCAGCAGGGTGGGCGGGAACTGGGCCAGCAGGGCCGGCGACTGGCCCGGGAACACCATCGGGTCCGTGAGGCTGGCGCCCTTGAAGTAGGGCAGGTCGTTCAGTCGCAGCGGGTGCTCGGGCACGGCTTGGCCGTTGAGCAGCGGAGCGACGTAGACCGAGTCGCCCTCCATATTCACCAGCGAGCCACAGAACGTGCCGATGGCGCCGGGCACGGGCAGCTTGCGGTCGATCAGCCGGGCCACCGCCTCGCCGGTCAGCACGCCGCCGGCAGAGCAGCCGTAGATGCCGATGTTGGCGGGCTTGTACTGCTTCAGCAGGGCTCGGTAGACCGCCTCCACGTCCTCGCTGGCGGCGGGGAACACCCGTTCCGGACCTTGGCGGTAGTCGACGCTGATCACCTTGATGTGGCCCAGGCTGGCGATCGGGATCGATTCCACCAGGCCCCCGCTGTGCGCGCCCCACAGGAAGGCGCCGCCGTGCAGGTTGATCAGCACGCGGTCGCGGTTCTGCGCCGAGATGCCGTCGGCCGGTTCGACCACGTCGGTGCCGACGCCGCCGATGGATGCCTTGTGCGTCTTCACCGCATAGAGCTTTTCCATACGGGCGGCGCGATCGCTGTTCATGCGGTCGTAGAACGCGCGGCTCTGCTCGATCGGGCCGGTGATGGGCGGCGCCTTGCTGCCGGCGGCGAGCATCTTCGGGAAAAAGGCACGCGCCTCTGGAGACGCAAAGCCGGAATAGGGCACCGCGATGCTGCCAGCGTGGATGCCGGCATCCGCGCCCACCGTCGGCTGGTCCGGCTGCTGCGCCAGGGCGGCCAGTGGAAGCGTGAGGCACAGCGCCATGCAGGGCTTCAGCCAACGGGACCGCTTCATGGCAGCTTCTCCGGTGGTGCTGTCTCGGCAGGCTTGTTGACGGGCTGCGTAGCCGCGCCGCTGATCACCTGCTGCATCATCAGGTACACGCCATTGGTCCAGCCAAAGCCAACCACGTTCTCGCTGTAGCCGGCACTCACTTTCACGTCGGCGTTGCCGAGCACCATGTTGTATTTCTCGCGGATGGTGCCGTCGTCGGCCAGGCCCTGGTCCACGGTGGTGGTGAACTTGCCGGCGATGCGTTTGGCATCGTCGTGGAAGCCATAGGCGTCGAGGCCCGCCACGGCCAGCCAGTTGGTCGGCGCCCAGCCGAACGGGGCGCCCCACTGCACACCCTCCGCGCGGTTATCCATGCTCAGGCCGCCCTTGCGCTCGAAGATCGACAGCTTGCCGCGCACCTCGGCAGCCTGCTGCGCCGTGGCCGTGCCCGCCCACAGTGGGTAGAACGTGGTGACGTAGGGGTAAGGCGAAGGCTTGCCGGCCACGAAGTCGTAGTCGCGATACATGCCGGCATCCTCGCGCCACAGATAGCGGTCCATCGCCTCGCGGCGTGCCTCGGCGGCCCGTGCCCAGCGGTCGGCATCGCCGGCCTTGCCCAGTTGCAGGGCGAGGGCGCGCAGGTCGAGCTCGTAGCGGTAGAGCAGGCTGTTGAGGCTGACATCGGCGTAGTGATGGGTCGAGCCACCGAACGGTCCGAAATGCGCGTTGGTGTCGAAGCCCGATTCGCGCATGGCGCGATCGCCGTGGTAGTAGTCGGCGGTGAGGCGATAGCCGTCCACCCACGCGCCTTCACAGACCTTCGAGGCGCGCACGTCGCAGCTGCTGTCCTTGAGCCTGGCGGCTTCGGCGTCGTCAGGATGCTCGGAAGCCTTGAGCAGGTAACCGGGATCCTGCGACGAATGAGCACGCAGCCAGCGGATCACGCCCTTGTAGTACTCGCTGTCCTTCGCCTCCAGCACGGGGCCGCTGCCGAGGTCGTAATAGCGCGCGAGACCGGTATCGCCGGCGCGATGCTCCGGGCGCGTCCATATCTCGTAGTTGCGCACGGCCAGCGGGTAGGCCTGTGTCAGCCATTGCAGCCGCGCATCGGCATTCGGGAATGCTTTGGGATCACCGAGTACGGCGACCATCATCTGGGTGAGGAACGGCGGCTGCGAGCGACTGAGGTAATAGGTGCGATTGGCATTGAGTACGCCGCCGTAGTGCTCCACCTCGAACAGGGCGTTGTCGACCATGTTCTTCGCCATGTCGATGCGATGGTCGGCCACCAGGCCCAGCAGGATGAAGTAACTGTCCCAGCCGTACATCTCGTTGAAGAAGCCGCCTGGCACCACGTACGGATGGGGCAGGTAGAGCAGGCCTTGCTGGGGCAGCGCGTTGGTGTCGATGTCGCCGAGCTGTTGCACCTTGTGCGGCAGCGGGCGCACGTCCACGCCGCAGCGCTTGCCTACTTCCGCCACCTCCGATGGCACCGGCATGTCGGCAGGCACGTACAGCACCGGATGACTGTCGACCTTGGTGTCAGTGAGTGCCGCGCAGTCCTCCTGCGAGCGTGTCAGCGTGGTCCAGGCGTGGTCGATGTAGGCACGCGTCCTGGCCGGGTCGGGCGTGGCCGCCATCGACGCCACCGCAAAGGTGCTGGCAAGGGCGAGCGCGACGACACGAAGCCCGATACGGCAAGAATGCTGCGGCGCCAACGTGTCTGGGCGAAGGGACGAGCTGTGTGGGCCGGTCATGGCTGCTCCCTGGTCGTGGCGTGAGGATCGGAAGTCGGTGTATCGGCGCTGCGACGGATCAGGCGCGGCTGCCCCTGACCGTCCCGGTCCACCGTGATGTCGCGTCGCTGCCCCCGGAACATGATGTGCTTCAACGTCATCGAGCGCCAATGATCGGGCAGCATTGGTGCATAAGCCGTCACCAGGCCCTCGTCGCGGATGCGCAGGCCGCTGAAGCCGTAGAGGATGTTCTGCAGCAGGCCGCCGCTGGCGGTCATGAAGTAGCCGGTGTTGTTGGTGGCCGTTTCGGTGCGCACGTTGAACGGCGGCTTGAGCACGTTGGCAGTGATGTTGCGCGTATACCAGTCACTGGCCGCCGCGGCGTCGCCGGCCGTGGCCGCGGCGATCGATAGCGGCATCAGGCCCATGCTGTTGGGGTCGCGGCTGGAGCGGGTGATAGGCGCGATCGAATAGTCGTAGTTGCGTCGCCGCGTCTGCGCATCCATCGGCAGGTCCAGCGACGGGTTGCTCAGCATCGGCAGCGAACTGCCGCCCCACGAGTCGATGTCGTGTGGCACCGAGGCGTCGAAGTCGAGGTGATGGCCCTCCTTCTCGTCGAACGGCAGCACCAGTCCATCGGCCACCTTGGCCCACTGGGGATCGGGCGTTTCGCCCATCAGGCTCGCCGCCTGCGTAGCGATGCGCAGCACCTTCTGTGCGGCGGCGTTGGTGAAGGTGTCGTTCGGGACGTCGGCGTAGTCCTCATCCACCGACGTGACGTGCTGGATCTCGTAATGCTGCGTGGCTTGCACGTAGGTGGCGCGGCTGGCCCAGAAATCGGCGACGGCGCGGATCACCGGCCAGCCGTGCTGCTTCAGCCAGCCGCGATCCTGCGTGGCCAGGTAGTACTGCCATTGCGCGATGGCGACATCGGCGTTGACGTGGATCTCGCGTTCGTCCAGCACCCAGGCGAAATGTGGCGTCTGCGAGCTGCCATTGTCGGGGTCGGCCTCCCACGGGTACATCGCGCCGCGCAGGCCGCGTCCCTTCGCGCGCTTCTGAGCGGCGGGCAATGTCTCGCTGCGGAACATCACCAGCGACTTCGCGCGTTCGGGATGAAGCAACAGCAGTGCGGGAAACACCCAGGTATCGCTGTCCCAGAACACATGGCCGGTGTAGCCGGGCGTCATGCCGCAGGCGCCGATCGGCCACGCGGTATCCGGCGCGGCGTTGGACAGCAGGTAGTAAAGATCCGAGTGGACGATCTGCTGCGACTTGGGGTCGCCATCGATCACGATGTCGGACTTCCACAACGCATGCCACGCATCGCGATGTTGTTGGAGCATCGCATCGAAGCCGGCCTTGCGTGCGTCGATGGCCAGCGCCAGGTCCTGCTTCGCATCGCCGCCCCAGCGTTCACGCGAGGCGGCGACGAACTTGGTGAAGGCGTAAGTCTTGCCCTTCTTCACCATCGCGCGCAGCTCAAGCGAGAGTTTGTAGTCGGTGTGGTGAAGCTTCACGTCGCTCGGCTGCATGCCCGCCGGCAGCGCGATCGCCACGGCCTCGGCCATGGCGTGGCCTTGCTCAGCCCTGCCGTCCAGCCACAACGTCAGCGCCCTGGTGTCGCCATCGGCCGCCAGTACATGCGTATCCCCGTGATACCAGAGCGGCGCACGGTCCGGCACATCGGGAGGTATCGCCTTGAGCTTCAGGTTATGCGCGGCGACGGTTTCCTGCATCTGCGGCCCGTCGATCTCGCCGAGGGCGAAGCGCGGCTGATGCGGCGCCCACAGGTCTAGCGCGAAGGAGAGCTGCGCCTCGCCATCGAAGTCCGGCGTGATGGTGAACCGGCTGGCGGCCAGGTGCGGCGATGCCTGGCTGACCAGAGACACCACCTCGATGTCCGTGCTCTTGCGACCGTCGACATAGCGATAGCGGGTGGTGAGCGTGCCATCGTGCATGTCCAGCACTTGGCGGTAGTCGCGAAAGCGAGCGCCGTCCATGTCCACCTGGTTAAGCCAGAACTGGCCGGCGTGGGACGGGCCCGTGCTGTAGTCGATGCCGGTCCAGCCAGGAATCGCGGCGGGACGCGACACGTCGCCCTTTGCGTAGTCCATGAAACCGATCATGTACGACAGGTTGCCTTCGGTCCCGCGCGGAGAGGTGAGCGTGGAAAAGAAACCATTGCCGAGCTGGCCGGGAAAGTAGTTGGCGAGATCCTTCTCCGTCGCAGTGAGCAGAAAGCTCGCGTCGGTGGCGTGGCATCCGCCGGCCATCAGAAGTCCGCCGATGAGGGCGGTCACGAAGCTTGGCAGATGGCGTCGATGCATCGTTGGCTATCCTGGGTTAGGAGGCAGAAACATGGATCTTCCGCCGCGACGAACCACGGTGAGCTGCGGTCAGGTTCGCCTCATCGCCATTGCCGCGCCGCGTGGCGAGGCCGGGCGCTGAGGCAGGGCTAAGCTCATGCAGCGCCTTCAGGCGCCAGTGGTGCCGGTATGGCGCGATCGGTTTCGCGCTTGAAGAAGAACAGCGTCACCAGGATCAGCGTCATCGGCAGCAGCGAGAAATAGAACGCGTGGATGCCACCGAAGCTGGAGAACACCAGTGCGGTGATGCGCGAGCCCAGCGTGCCGCCCAGCGCGGAGAAGATCACGATCAGGCCGGTCATCGACGCGTGGGAAGGCTTGGGCAGCGAGCTCAGCGCCACCGAATTGATTACGGGATAAATCGGCGCCATCAGCAGGCCGATCAAGGGAATGAGATAAGCCGCGAGCGGTGCGTTGAACCAGCCGGTATCGGCCGACACGGTGGCCTCGCGTGCAAGCGGCAGCACCAGCACAATCAGCGCCGCCATGCCGACCACGCACAGGTTGAGCAGCACGTGCCAGGGCATGCGACGCAGCAGTTGCCCGGCGAGGATGCGGCCCAGCGCGGTGGCGCCGGCGAGGATGCTCGCCATCTGGATACTCATCGCATTGGGCAGCTTGAGGATCTCGTTGTTGAACGTCGGCAGCCAGGTGCTGAAGCTCTGTTCGATCAGCACGTAGAGGAAGGCCGAGAGCAGGAATACGTAGACCAGCGTGCGCATCAGCAGTCGATACATCTGCCGGAACGCCTGGCCCATCGACGATGCCGTGCCGCCATGCGCCGCCGACTCGTCGAGATTCGCGCCCCACAGCAGCACTACGGTGCCGAAGCACATCGCCGACAGCACCCAGTACACGTTGAACCACGACGGGTTTTCAGGGTGGGCGTGGTCGATGAATGCGCTGAACAGCCAGCCGCTCGCCAGCACGCCCAGCATGAATAGGCCTTCGATGGTGTTGGTGAGACGACCGTGCTCCACCTTGTCGTTCGTGAGCAGGCCGATCGAGGAATACACGGAGACCTTCGCCAGCGCGAACGACACGCCGACGCAGGTGAACAGCAATTCGGTGGTGTGGAAACTTGGATAGAGCGGCATCAGCGCGCACGCGCTACCTACGATCACCAGCGCGAGGATCATGGCGCGGCGATAGCCCAGCTTGGGCAGGAAGGACGCCACCAGGAACGAGGTGACGGCAATCGGAAGGTCCTTGAACAGTTCGAGCAGGCTGGCCTGCGGCTTGTCGATGCCGAAAGTCTGGATGGACTGCAGGATGACGGTGCCCACGCTGTTCAGCAGGATCGCGAAGACCATGTAAATCGTCGCCAGCGCGGCGATCATGCGGTACCGGTTCATCCCCACCTCGTTTGACCAGGCCCAAAAAGGTTCCGGGGCCGACACGGTGTCGGTGGCCCCGGAACAGTCGAGGGAAGTGCTCTCTTAGAACTTGTACTTCACGGACACATTCACCTCACGACCTTCCAGCGGTCGGGCCAGGATCACGCCATCGGAACCTGCCGCCGAACCGAAGATACGCGAGTTGCTCTCGGTGAGGCCCAGCTGGTTCGTCATGTTGGTGCCCTGCAGGCGCAGTTCCCAGTTCTGCTGGATGTTGGCCACGATACCGAAGTCGAGCGTGTAGTAGGTGCCGAGCTGCTGCAGGCCGGACTGATCCTGCGTATGCGGACCCACATAGGTGTAGGTCACGAAGGCCAGCACATCGCCCCACGAGAACGGCATGTCGTAGCTCGGGGTGAACATGTAGCGGTGCTTCGGCTGGCGCTGCAGCTGCACGCCGTCGATGTAGGCGCAGCCGTTGCCGGCCACCTGGTTCACGTACGGGATACAGGCCGAGTAGTGCGAGTAATGGCCGTCGAGGTAGTTGGCCACCAGCTGCAGCTTCAGGTGATCGATCGGCGTGACCGCACCCACCAGGTTGACGCCCTTCGAGTCCGAACCGTACAGCAGCGGCTGGCCGACCGGCACGCCTTCGCCGTTGGTCGGCTGGTAGGGCAGGCCGTTGAACTGGCGGTGGTAGGCGCTGATGTCCGCGTAGACGTACTTGTTCTGGAACTTGAAGCCGCCTTCGAAGTTCTGGACCTTCTGCAGCGGCGGCGTGTTGCCGGTGGTGTTGCCGCGCAGCGCGTTGTCGAAGTCACCAAAGTGCGCACCCTTGTTGGCGCGGACGTACACCGACATCTGGTCGGTGATCTCGTAGTTCACGCCGAACGTCCACGAGGTGTGGGTCTTGTCGTAGTTGGTGGTGGCGAAGGTGCCGTTGCAGACCGGCACGGCATTGTCGTAATCGGTGAGCGGATTGCCGTCGAGATCCCTGTTGGTGGTGTTGCACACGTGCAGGGTGGAATCCTGGTTCTCCACGCGAGCGCCCACGTCGATCAGCCACTTGTCGATGCGCCAGGAGTCGGTGAGGTAGAACGCCTTGTTGGTCGACTGGCCGTGCTCGGTGATGTTGTAGGAGCCGTAGTCGAGCAGGCCCTGGTAATCGGTGAGCTGGTGGGTCAGGCCGTCCTTGCCGACATAGCTGACCTGGATGGGTCGCGCGTTCGGCGTATTGGTCATCAGCATCTGGTTGCCGAGGTTCCACTCATCGTTGTCGGTGTAGTGGGCCAGGTACAGGCCGGCAGTAAGCGTATTGCCTTCGAAGATTTCCTTGCTGATGTGGAAATCGTTGTTGACGTTCTTCAGGTGCTTGTGGATGAACCACCAGCCCTGGTGGATCACGCTCTGGTTCGGATCGACCGTGCCGCCGCCGTTGACGTAGGTGGCCTTGGCCGAGCCGGCCGGCAACGCAAAGCCGCCGAAGTCGGTGCTGAGGTTGTACAGCTCGTCATCGAGGCTGGCCGGGTTGGTGCCCGAGAAAAGCGCATTGGTGTCGACGTCGCCGCCATCGATGAGGAACTTGTCCGAGATGTTCCAGCCGTCGCCCAGGTCGTAGTCGAAATTCATGCCGATGAAGCTGAACTTCGCGCCGCGGCCGTTGGCCAGGTTCGCGCTGGTGCCGCCACCGGGGTAGCCCGGCAGGTTCACATGCTGGATGTACTTGCTGTTGTACGTGTCGGTGAGCGGATCAAAGCCCGGGTAGGCGCTGAAGTTGTCGGTGCCGGTCTGGATCAGCGGGATCGGCGTGATGAACTGGTTGCGGTCGTTGAGCTGGCGGGCGTAGAACACCAGCGAGCCGTTGTCCATGTCATGCGAGATCGTGGCGGTGAACTGGCCACCCTTGTCGGCCGGATAGCCCGGGCTGCGCACACCGTCCGAATCGCGGTAGAAGCCGCCGATGCTGCCGTACCACTTGTTTCCCAGCGGGAAGCCGAGGAAGCCATCCGTGCGCCACAGGCCTTCGTTGCCGTAGGTCATGCCGATGCTGCCGCTCGGCACATCGGTACCCTGCTTGAGGATGAAGTTGGCGGTGGCGCCCATCTGGCCATCGCCGTACATCACCGACGGACCACCCTGCAGGATTTCCGCGCGCTCGACGGTGTCGTCGAGGCGGAAGATCGAGGTGGTTTCGAAGAACGAGAGCGTGGGCATGCCGTACAGCGGCGAACCCATCATCTGCGTGGTGAAGAACGGTGCGTCGCCGCCGCCCGGGAAGCCGGCGATTTCGATGTTCGCGCCGGTCTGGCCGCCGGTGGATTCAGGCCACATGCCCGGCGACACCTTCAACAGGTCGGCCGTGCTCTTGGGGTTGGCTTCCTTGATCTGCTCGGCGCTGACGCTGACCACCGAGTAGCTGGCGTCGATCTTCTTCAGGCCGCCTGCCGCGGACGTACCCGTGACCACCACCTGGTCGAGCGTCTTGGCGCTTTTGGCGTCCGTGGGAGCGGCAGGCGCCGGCCCCTGATTCTGCGGTGTTGCGTCCTGAGCGTGCGTTGCGCCTACCGCCAAGGCGGTGAAGATCGCGGCTGCGAGTAACTGTCGGGTGATGCCTTGCGTGTTCATGGTCGTGCCTCCCCGCCCAAATCGGGCCACTTTACGTGTTGATATGCGACGCTTCGGCACACTCCGCCGTTGCGCGGTTCTTGTCTTCAACGAACTCCACGATGCGGAACTCGGTCAGGCCCGGCAGCACGACATCTGCCTCCCCAAGGGCCTCGCGATGGCCTATACCTACGGCGACCATGCCCGCAGCACGGATACTGGCAATGCCCGCGGCGGCGTCTTCCACGCCCAGGCAAGCGCCCGGCGCGACGCCCAATCCAGCAGCGGCGGCCAGGAAAATTTCAGGGTCAGGCTTGGAGCGCTCGATTTTCGAAGCGTCCACGATGTAGTCGAACAGATCGGCGATGCCGAGCCGCTCCAGCAACAGCGGCGCGTTGCGGCTCGCCGAAGCGAGCCCGACACGCAGGCCGGCGTTACGCGCCGCCTCGACAGCGCTGCGCGCACCCGGCAGCAGGTTGTCGGGGCCGAAGCTGCCGATCTGTTCGCGGTAATAGCGGTTTTTCCGTTCGCTGAGTTCGTCCTTCTCTGCTTCGGCATATGAACGCGGTGCGCGTTCGAGGAGGATCTCCAGCGAGCCGCGGCGATCCACGCCCTTCATGCGTTCGGCAAGCACTTCATCGAACGGCGCGTCGATTTCCCGAGCAAGCTGTTCCCATGCCGCGCGATGCACCACGGCGGTATCGGCGATCACGCCATCAAGATCGAAGATCACCGCGCGCAAGGCTTGCTGCGCACCGGCAACGCAGTGCGGCAACGACAACGCCTCGCCCTGGCGCAGATGCACCAGCTCGCCTTCATGGCGGAAACTCGCTTCGTCGCCGCGGGTGAGCGAGTAGCGCACCCCGGACTGGCTGACCTCCACGCGCAGATGCGAGCCGCGCCACTGCAGGCCAAAACGGTAGCCGCGCCATGCGTCCGGCAACTGCGGGGACAGCGACAGCTCACCGTGATGGATGCGCACGCCGCCGTAACCCCAGCACAGCGCCAGCCAGCTCCCGGCCATCGCGGCCATGTGCACACCGTGCGCGGCGTTGCCGTGCAGGTCGTCCAGGTCCACGCGCAAGGTGTCCTGGAAATAGCGCCAGGCCTTGTCTGCTTCGCCCACTTCCGCGGCGATCACGCTGAAGGTCGACGCCGAAAGCGTCGAATCATGCACCGTGACGCCTTCGTAGTAATCGAAGTTGCGGCGTTTCGCATCGCGCGACACGTCATCGCCTGCGAGCACCAGCGAAAGCAGCGTGTCCGCCTGCTTGCAGACCTGGTGCCGGTAGATGCTGAGCGGATGCAGCTGGAGCAGCAGCGGGCGCTTGGCCGTGCCGTGTGCCGGCGCGGGCATGCGCGGCTTGTCGAGGAAGGTGTCGTCCTGGGGGAAGATGCCGAGCTCGGCGTCCTCGCGCAGGTACATGGCATCGGCCGCACGCAGCCACTGCATCACCTCGAACGACTCCAGGCCGATGCGGCGAGAGAGTTCACCGAAGAAGCGCGGGTCGTATTCCTCCAGCCAGTGCGCGACCTGCGCCGCATCGCGCAGATGACGCTGCGCCATGCGATTGGTGTAGTGGTTGTTGTCCACCAGTGCGGTGTATTCGTCCGGACCGGTGACGCCGTGGATGCAGAAAGCGCCACCGCGTCGTGCATTGAAGTGCCCGATGTCCAGCCAGATGCGCGCCGTCTCGAACAGGATCTCCGCGCCGTGGTCGCGCAGGAATCCAAGGTCGCCGCTCACGTCCACGTACTGGCGGATCGCCCAGGCGACGGCGGCATTGATGTGGTACTGCGCCGAGCCGCTGGGGAAGTACGCCGAACACTCGTCGCCATTGATGGTGCGCCACGCATACAGCGCGCCGCGCGCATGATTGAGTTCGCGCGCGTGATGGCGTGCGCGCTCGAGCGTGCGGTAACGATAGGTGAGCATGCCGCGCGCCAGTTCCGGCGCGAGCGTCACCATCGCGGGCAGCATGAACGCCTCGGCGTCCCAGAAATAATGGCCTTCGTAGCCTTCGCCGGTCAGGCCCTTGGCCGCGGTGCTGCTGTGCCCGTCGCGGCTGCTCGACTGGAACACGTGGAAGAGGTTGAAGCGCAGCGCCTGCTCGGTATGCGGATCGCCGTCGACGGCGAGGTCGGCATGGCGCCACAGCATGTCGAACATCACGGCCTGGCGTGCCAGCAGTGCGTCGTAACCGGTTTCCTGCGCCTTCAGCAGGCTGGCGTCGGCCTGATCGAGCAGCGTCGTATCGGCATCGTCGCCGTGCGGCGCGGTCCAGGCGTAAGACACGTATTTCTCGAGAACGACCGACTCACCGGGAATCAGCTCGCCTTCGTAGACCTGCATGACGCCATGGGGCGCGAGGTTGGCGAGGCGGAATCCGAGCTGGCTGGCGTCGTAGGCGTGGCGCTGCATGCAGGCGACGCGAATCCCGCTGTGTGCCGTGTGCTGGAGCACGTAGGCCTGGTCTTCCTCGGCGCGGGCATCGTAGGTGGAAAAGCCACCGTCCAGGCGCGTGCCGATGCGCGGATCGTCGCCTTGTTCGACGGCATCGCGTGCCGTGCTGAGGGAGGACTCCAGCGTGATCGGCCCGTGGTAGTCGACCGAGCGCACGCGATAGCGGATGGCGAGCAGGGCGGGCGCGTCCAGGCAGACGATGCGCTCGGCTTCGATCTCCAGCGTGGCGCCATCCGGCGACCGCCAGCGCAGGCGACGTCGGTAGCAGCCAGTGCGCAGGTCGAGGGCGCGCTCGAAGTGGAGCCATTCGCCTTCGCTCAGTCGCACCGGCGTGTCGCCCAGGCGCAGATGGATACGCGTGCCGTCGGTGACCGGCACTCGGGTATCGGTGTGTGCCGCAAAGCCGGGGAAGCGTTCGTGGTATTCGATGGGCGCACGTTCCCACGCCCCGGCGAGGAAGCAGCCCTGGCTCGGGCTGTCATCCTCCTCGAGGCCGCCGCGGACGCCCAGACTGCCGTTCGAGAGGGCAAACAGGCTTTCGTCCTGGGCGAAAGCGGCGGGGTTCGTCTGGCAGCGGGTCAGCAGCCAGGGGTCGCAAGGCCTGCTATGCGCAGGCGGCATGACCGACGCCGTTTCATGGTGATCCACGCTCTCTCCCTGGCACGTTGTCGGCTTTGTGGGCGGCCGGCTCATGCGAGGGCAGCCCTGCTCTTGAAGTGGGCCGGAGCTTACAGCAATTGATATCGATATCAAGATATCGATATCAATTGCTGTATCGCAGCATCATTCGGAGTGATATCGATATCAATTGCGAAGAGGAGAGTGTGCTAGAAAGTGGGCGCACAGAGAGTGCCTTGTCCCCGGACTGCCCCCCAAGCCAGTGTTGGACGCGTCGGTCACAAACCGGGACACTTGCTGCTGCCACGGTCGGCGATGGCGCGGACTCCCGCGACATCATTCACAAGACATTGGGGCCAGGTCTTGAGTCGTAACCATAAGAAAGAAGAGGGTGTTTCGTCGCTTCCTGCCAGCCTCACCATGGCCGATCTGGCCAAGGTGGCCGGTGTATCCAAGATCACCGTGTCGAGGGCCTTGAGCGATAGTCCGCTGGTCAATCGCGAAACCCGGGAGCGCCTGCAGGCGCTCGCCCAGAACCTTGGCTACAAGCTGAACGTCAGCGCCCGCAACCTGCGTTTGCGGCGGAGCCACACGGTCGCGGTGATCGTGGAAATGAAGCCCTCGCATGACCGCACGATGCTCGATCCGTACCCGCTGATCCTGCTGGGCGGCATTTCCCAGGAACTGACGGCCCATGGTTACAGCGTGCTGCTGACCACCCGCCAGGGCGCAACGGCCGCCGCCGTGCAGGCGGCCGATGGACTGATCCTGCTGGGCCAGGGTTCTCGCCAGGACGCGGTGCGCCGCTTCGACAAGCTGGGCCTGCCCATGGTGGTGTGGGGCGCGCCGGGCGAGGGCGACGAGCACGTGGTGGTGGGCAGCGACAACCGCCAGGGCGGCAGCGTGGTCGCGGACCATTTCATGGCGCTGGGGCGCCGCAACCCGGTGTTTGTGGGCAACCCCAATCACCCTGAAATTTTCGATCGCCTCAACGGCTTCGTCGATGCACTCGCGGCGCACGGCATCAAGCCGCTGCTGATCCGACGCGATGAGTTCACCCTCAACTCGGGCATGGATGCGATGTATTCGCTGACCGAGCGCAAGGTGCCGTTCGATGCGGTGTTCGCCTGCAGCGACCTGCTCGCGATGGGCGCCATCCGCGCACTCAACAAGCTGGGCCGCAGCGTGCCCGGCGATGTATCGGTGGTGGGCTACGACGACATGCCGATCGCGTCCAGTTCCCTTCCGCCGCTGAGCTCGGTGCGACAGGACTGGCAGGAAGGCGGCACGCTGTTGGCGCGCAAGGTGCTCGCCATGATCAGCGACAAGGCCGTGCACTCCGAGGTGCTGCCGGTGGAGCTGATCGTTCGCGAGACGTGAGTCGGCGAAGTGCGGCCTCTCGCTGTGGGAGCGCACCCTGTGCGCGACGATCTGCAACGCAACCGGAAAACAGCCACAGAGATACATCGCGACGCCGCGGTCGCGCACAGGGTGCGCTCCCACAGGAAGAGGCCGGCTAAACCATCAGCTCGCCGCTGCGGCATCCCCGGTAGCGCGTCCCATGCGTGCAGGCGTCAGCACCAGACGGAAACAGCTGCCGCCGCCGGCCACGCGCACGTACTCCAGCGACGCCTGGTTCGCCTCGCTCATCTGGCGTGCCAGATAGAGACCGAGCCCCGTGCCGTATTCGTGCGTGGTGTAGAACGGCTCGAAGATCTGCGCGGCCACCTTGGGCGCAATGCCGGGACCGCGATCGATCACTTCGAGGATGGGCACGCCGTGTTCGCCGTGTCGCGCCACCACCATCACGCGCGCCGGCTCGCCCGGCATGCGGCCGTAGCGCAGCGCGTTCTGCACCAGGTTCCACACCACCTGCTGCAGCTGCTGCGGGTCGGCGACGGCGGCGACCGGCGTGCTGGCCTGGATCACGCGCAGCGAATCCTCGCCGATGTCGTTGCCCTGGCGGTATTCCTCGACGAACTGATTGGCCCACATGCCGAGGTCCAGCGTCTCCGGGCGCGAACGCTCGCGCCGCGACAGCTGCAGGATGTTCTCGATGATCTCGTTCAACCGCACGCAGTGGTTGTTGATGATCTCCACCATGCGCTGGTCGGTGGGAGGCAGGTCGTGCGATTCGGCGAGCAATTGCGCCGAGTAGCGGATCGCCGCCAGCGGGTTGCGGATCTCGTGCGCGATCGAGGCCGACAAGCGGCCCAGCGAGCTCAGCGTCAGCTCCTCCGCACGGCGCGACACCAGCGACGTGTCGTCGAGGAAGATCAGCACGTGGGAGTCATCGTTGGGCGCCAGGCGGCTGAAGCGCGGCACCACTTCGGGCACGCCGTCGGCCAGCTGGGTGGCCGATTCGTCCAGCTTGCCCGAGGTCATCCAGTGGTACAGACGGCGCGACAGCTCCGGCGCCACGCGGCCGAGGTCGCGCTGGTCTGCCGCTGGGTTGCCCAGCAGCATCCAGGCCGACTCGTTCATCTGGTGGATGCGGTTGGCGTCATCGACCAGCAGCACGCCGGTCTTCATGCGGCGGATGATGAGTTCGTTGACCTGCGCCAGGTTCGCCAGGTCCACGCCGCGCTGCTCGGCCAGCGCCTCGCTGGCGCGGATCTGCCGGCTCAGCACGTAACACAGCACGGTGATGGCGAAATAGGCCAGGCCGAACAGGCTGGACTCCAGCAGTTCGCGGTCCATGCCGCTATCGCCGTGCTGGAGCTCGAATACCGAATGGCCCAGTACACCAAGGGTGGCCACGGCGGCGAAGAAACAGGACAGGCGCAGCGGCAGGATCAGCGCGCCCGCAGCCAGGTTCACCGCCAGCATCATGGCGATGCCGATGCGGGCATCGTGCATGGTGGCGATGGCCAGCACGGCCGCGATGATGTCGACGATCAGGGCGGCCGAGACCGTCCAGCGGATATAGGGCGTGGAGCGTCGGGTCAGCGAGAGCATGCCCAGCGCGAACAGCAGGAACAGCACCGCCATGCCGCGGGCCAGGCCCACGTCCGCCAGCTTGGGCCAGCCCAGGGCGTGTGGGCTCAGCGCCAGGCCGACATAGACCAGGGCCTGCGCCAGGCGGAAGCAATTGAGGAACAGCAGCTCGTGGCGTGCCGCTTCGGGGGCAACGCGGGCGTTCGGGTACGCGGGCTGGACGGTGTCGGACACCTGGATGGGTACTCTCGTCTGGGCCGGAAGACGGTTCCGACCAGTATAGACATGGTCTTCACGGGCGCCAGTGGGGGCCGGCACAAGAGGGCTCCCGGGCGATGCCCCTTTCCATCGGGGGCCTCTTCCGCGAAAATAGGCGGCCGTATTGCGCGGTTTTCGTCATGTCGACAGGCAGGCGGCGGCGCACTGCATCCGGCAGCGCTTGTACCGCCGTCGTTCCCCTGACCGCCCCGGGCCCCACATCCCGTCGCGGCCGCCATGTTCTCCCGTACTCTCGAGGTATCCATGAATTTCCACGAGTACCAGGCCAAAGAATTGTTCGCGAAGTACGGCATTGCCGTGCCCCCGGGCAAGGTCGCCAACTCTCCCGATGCCGCTGTCGACGCCGCCAAGCACCTTGGTGGTTCGCAGTGGATGGTCAAGGCTCAGATCCACGCAGGCGGCCGCGGCAAGGCCGGCGGCGTCAAGTTCTGCAAGAGCCTCGACGACGTGCGCGCAGCTGCCAAGGGCATGCTGGGCACCAACATGGAAACCTACCAGTCGGCTGGCCGCGCGCTGCCGGTGAACCTGGTGCTGGTCACCGACGCCACGGATATCGCCAAGGAACTCTACCTGTCGATCCTGACGGACCGTGACAGCAAGTCGGTCTCGTTCATCGCCTCCAAGCACGGCGGCGTGGACATCGAACAGGTCGCCAAGGACACCCCGGAAGACATCCACACCATCGTGGTGGACTTCGTGGAAGGCCTGCAGCCGTACCAGTGTCGCCAGCTCGGCTTCGCCATGGACCTCAATGCGAAGCAGGTCGGCCAGCTGACCAAGATCATGCTGGGCCTGTACAAGCTGTTCAACGAGAAGGACCTGGCCCTGGTCGAGCTGAATCCGCTCGCCATCCTCGCCGACGGCAACCTCGCCGCCCTCGACGGCAAGGTCAACTCCGACGACAACGCCGAGTTCCGTCACCCGGACCTGGCCGCCATGCGCGACCTGACCCAGGAAGACCAGGCTGAAGCGGCTGCCGTGCAGCACAACCTCAACTACGTGACCATGGACGGCTCCATCGGCTGCATGGTCAACGGCGCAGGCCTGGCCATGGCCACCATGGACGTGATCCAGCTGGCAGGCGGCGAGCCGGCCAACTTCCTTGACGTCGGCGGCGGCGCCACCAAGGAGCGCGTGACCGAGGCGTTCAAGCTGATCCTGTCCTCCGACAAGGTGAAGGCCATCCTGGTCAACATCTTCGGCGGCATCGTGCGTTGCGACCTGATCGCCGAAGGCATCATCGCGGCCGTGAAGGAAGTGGGTCTGAAGATCCCCGTCGTGGTGCGCCTGCAGGGCACCAATGTGGAGCTGGGCCGCGAACTGCTGGCCAACTCCGGCCTGGCGATCACGCCGGCCGACGATCTCAACGATGCGGCGCAGAAAGCCGTGGCTGCGGCCAAGGCCTGAGGAGCAACTGAACCATGAGCGTTCTCGTCAACAAGAACACCAAGGTCCTCGTGCAGGGCTTCACCGGCCAGCAGGGCACCTTCCACGCGCAGCAGGCGCTGGACTACGGCACCAAGGTCGTCGGCGGCGTGACCCCGGGCAAGGGCGGCACCGAGCACATCGGCCTGCCGGTCTTCAACTCGGTCGCCGAAGCCGTCGATGAAACCGGCGCCGATGCGTCCGTCATCTTCGTGCCGCCGCCGTTCGCGGCTGACTCGATCCTCGAAGCCATCGATGCCGGCATCAAGGTCATCGTGGCCATCACCGAGGGCATCCCGGTGCTGGACATGCTGCGCGTGAAGAACGTGCTGGCCCAGCATCCGGAAACCGTGCTGATCGGGCCGAACTGCCCCGGCATCATCACCCCGGGCGAGTGCAAGATCGGCATCATGCCGGGTCACATCCACATGCCGGGCAAGGTCGGCATCGTGTCCCGTTCGGGCACGCTGACGTACGAATCGGTGTTCCAGACCACCAACGAAGGCCTGGGCCAGTCCACCGTGATCGGCATCGGCGGCGACCCGATCAACGGCCTGAGCTTCATCGACTGCCTGAAGATGTTCCAGGACGATCCGCAGACCGAAGGCATCATCATGGTCGGCGAAATCGGCGGTTCGGCTGAAGAAGACGCTGCCGAGTTCATCGGCGAGTACGTCACCAAGCCGGTCGTGTCGTTCATCGCTGGCGCTTCGGCCCCTCCGGGCAAGCGCATGGGCCATGCCGGCGCCATCATCTCGGGCGGCAAGGGCACGGCAGCGGCGAAGTTCGCTGCGCTGGAGAAGGCGGGCGTCACCACGGTGAAGTCCCCGGCCGACCTCGGCAAGACCCTTGCGGGTCTGATGAAGAAGTAAGTCATTCGGGTCTCATCGACCGAAGCAAAAAGGGCCGCAGCGATGCGGCCCTTTTTTATGCCTCTCCGCAGCGGCCGCCGTCTGTAGGAGCGCACCCAGTGCGCGATCGGCGAAGAACGAGGCGATGAAACACGCGAATACCGGCCCCTGGCTGTGCCCAAGGAAATAAGGGCTGCCTGCGGAATCTTTCATCCGGCGACCGGGTGATCGCGCACTGGGTGCGCTCCTACAGAAAACCCATCGTCGTTTAGCGCAACCGCTGTTTGGCGGCCTGCAGCAGCGCGGTGGTCACCCGCGCAAGCGTCTCGGAATGAATCGCCCAATGCTGCCAGTACAGCGGCACGTCCAGCCATCGCTTCGGCGCAATGGGCTGCAGCGCGGCTTCGGCGAAAGGCTTCTCGAGCATCGATTCCGGTGCCATGGCCCAGCCGAGGCCCAGCGCGGCACCTTCAACAAAGGCGGTGGAGGAGGGCAGGTAGTGCATGGGCGGTGCGAGGCGCGCTCGCGTCACGCTGTGGATGAATCGCCACTGCAGCTCATCCTTGCGATTGAACACGAGCATGGGTGCCTTCGCCAGCGAGGCGGCGTCGACGCCACGCGGGAAATACCGTTTCACGAAGGCGGGCGATGCCACCGGGAGGTAACGCATCACGCCCAGCTTCTTCACCACGCATCCCTGCACCGGTTGCGCTATAGCGGTGATGGCGCCTAGCACTGAACCATCCCGCAGGAAGTCGGTGGAATGGTCCTGGTCCTCGACGCGCACATCGAACAGCAACTGGTGCCGCTCATGCAGCTCCGCCAATGCGGACAGGAACCAGGTGGCCAGGGAGTCCGCGTTGACGGCGATCGCGGCCGACACTGGGCCTTCGTCACCGGACGCCACGTGGAATGCTTCCAGCGTCTCCGCTTCCAGCAGGCGCAGTTGCTGCACACTCCTGAGCAGGCGCTTGCCAGCGGCTGTCGCCTCGCAGGGCGTGCGGCGGAGGATCAAGACCTGACCAAGACGATCTTCGAGTGCCTTGATGCGTTGGGACACAGCTGACGGTGTCAGTGACAGACGCTGTGCTGCCGCATCGAAGCTGCCCTCGTCCAGGACTGCAGCGAATGCCGTGAGTTGGGGGTTGAGCAGGCTCATCCGATGACCTCCATGCTATGCCCGCGGGAGGACGACGCCCGGCGCGATGGCAGCGCCAGAGCCATTGGCGACGGGCAACGATCACTCATTGCAGGCGTCCCGCGGAGATTAGTAAATCTTAACCGTCTTCAGTAAGTTTAGTTTTACTGAATCAGGGTATTGCGCCAAAGTGGCGGCCTGTCCTGAAGGTCTCCCTATGTCTCCGACTGCTTACCTTGCCGGTCTTGCCGCTGGCGCGGGCCTGATCATCGCGATCGGCGCGCAGAATGCCTTTGTCCTGCGGCAGGGCTTGCAGCGCGCCCACGTCGGTTCGGTGGTGCTGGTCTGCATCGTGGCCGACATCAGCCTGATCCTGCTCGGTGTCGCGGGCATGGGGTTGGCGGTGCAGCAGCATCCGGGCCTGCTGCAATGGCTGCGTTACGTGGGTGCCGCCTTCCTCGCTGCGTACGGGTTGTTTGCCTTGAGGCGTGCCTGGCGTGGTGAAAGCGGCCTGCAGCCGGCGGGTGATGGCGTGGGCAATCGGGGTCGCATCGTGCTCGCCTGCCTGGGCTTCACGCTGCTCAACCCGCATGTCTATCTCGATACCGTGGTGTTGCTCGGCAGCCTGTCGACGCATTACGACGGTGGTGGGCGCTGGGCGTTCGCCGCGGGCGCCTCCACCGCAAGCGTGGTGTGGTTTGTGTCGCTGGGCTATGGCGCGCGTGCGTTGTTGCCGATCTTCCGCAGTCCGATCGCCTGGCGTGTATTCGATGTAGCGGTTGCCGCTTTCATGCTGACCCTGGCCGCGGTGCTCCTGTTTCAGCCGGTGACCTGAGCTCCGCGTGCGGTCAGGGCGGCACGCTAAGGTTCGCTGCGTATCTCGCGATCGCCCGGCGTCGGCGACTCCGGCCGTTCCGCCTCGCTGGGCGGAGTACGACGCCGCGCCTTGTGCTCGTACATCATGCGATCGGCCTGGCGCACGAGGGCCGTGAATTCCGCCGCGCCAGGCGCGCTGCCGCTCGGCGCGCGACATACGCCGAAGCTGAGCCCCGCGCTGGAAAATCCCTGTCGCGAGAGTTTTTCGTCGAGCCGGACGAGGGCGCGCGTAAGGCGATGCATCGCCAGCTCGTCGCCGAAGGCGATCACCGCGAATTCGTCTCCACCGAGCCGGAATGCGCGTCCATCGCAGGGCAGGGCCGCCAGGCCGTTGGCGGCGGCTTGCAGCAAGGCGTCGCCACGCGCGTGGCCTTCGCTGTCGTTGATCTGCTTGAGGCCGTCCAGGTCGATCACCGCAACCTGCCAGCTGCCCGGCGTAGCGATGTCACCCGCCTGCCCGACGATCTCTTCGATGCGCATATTGAAGGCCAGTCGATTGCCCAGGCCCGTCAACGGATCGGTAGAGGCACGCGCGACGGCATCGAGCATGCCCTGGCGGAAACGCTCGCGCGCCGCCTGCACCAGCTTCACGTGATCGGCGAGTGCGAAGGCCAGCAACATGGCCTCGCAACTGTTGCCGATCAACGTGAGCAGGTCGGCGTTGTCCACCGGGCTGGCCATCAGGCCGAAATTCACCGGCAGGATGACGGCGCCCGGCACGAGCACGCAGACATAGGCGAGCGCAAAGAAGCGCGCCTGGCGTATGCCGTTGAGCATTGCCCACAGACCGCAGCTGGCGGAGAACAGCACCACGGAGGTGATCGCGATGGTGGCAATGAGGAAGGCAAGCGACGGCAGCGCCAGCGACACCGGCAGGGCCACCAGGCTGGCGATCACGATGCCGTAGCCGATACGCGTGGCGCGCGGCGCGTGCCGGGCCAGTTCCAGGAAGCGGATGGTGAACGGTGCGTGCACCACCGGTACGAGGATGAACCAGAGCGTGAAATTGAAGCGACCGTCCCTGAGGCCCAGCCAGTCCTCGGGCAGCCCGAAGAACGACGCCCAACCGGCCATGAGGATCAGCGACTGGCAGCCGTACAGCGTGTAGCTGGCGTTGCGCGTCCACAGGCCCACGAACAGGATGAATACACCCAGCCCGCACAGCACTCCGAGCGAAAGCAGCATGAGTGCCGATTCGCTTGTCAGCCGTCGCCGGTATTGCTCGCGCGTCTGCAGGTCGACGCGCGGCGGCGCCGTGAAGAAAGGCGTGGTGACGCGGATGACGACGGCGTAGCGATGTCCCGGTTGCAGGTTCACCGGCGCGAGGCCGCGCAGCATGAAGTTGGTGTCGATGCCCCGCCCGGCATCGAATGATTGCCGCGTGCCGTCGTCGCCAAGCACGTGCAGGCTGGCCTGGCGGTAGTAGGTGTTGCTGAAGGTGACGACCCAGTCCCGATCCAGGAAGGTGGGCGGGAGGCTGGCCACCAGCCAGTAGTCGCCGCCGTACATGCTTATTCGTGGAATGGCCTGCCGGGAGGCCCGCCAGGCGGACAGCGTGCGAAAGTCCTGCGGCGGCTGCTCGCCGGGAAGCGCGCGGTAGGTAGCCACGGCGGGTTCCATCGGCGCCGGTCCGAACAACGGATAAGGCGTACCGGCGTGCGCCCATGGCGCAACGAGGAACAGCAGCAACAGCCATGCGCCGCGCCACCAGGTGCCTGGCGATACGGGTGAAGCAGTCGTTCCGATGGCCCCGCGATGACGCAACGCTGCCCCCTGTCCGTCTGCGTCAGGGGATCGTAGCACCCGCTTCCAGGGCTCGAGTGAAGGCTCGTGAGGGACCGGCTGGCCTGAATTTCGCGGGCTTCGCGGCAGGGCTCGGGTATCATTTCAGGCCCCAGAGCCAGGTCCCCCACGGCATGTCATCCCTACGTTTCGCGCTAGCGCAGTTTGATTTCCCGGTCGGTGCAGTGGCGGCCAACGCCGCCAAGGTGGGGGACCTGATAGCGCAGGCGCGTGAGGGCGGGGCGTCGCTGGTGGCATTTCCCGAGCTCACCCTGAGCGGCTATCCGCCGGAAGACCTGCTGTTGCGTCCGAGTTTTCTGGTCGCCTGCCAGTGCGAACTCAATGCCCTGGCCGGTGCGACCAACGGCGTGGCCGCGCTGGTCGGCCACCCGCATAGCGAAGGCGAGGTCTACAACGCCGCCAGTCTGCTGCGTGGCGGGCGCATCGAACTCACCACGCACAAGCAGGCACTGCCGAACTAC
This sequence comes from Dyella amyloliquefaciens, assembly GCF_004296575.1. GTDB lineage: Bacteria > Pseudomonadota > Gammaproteobacteria > Xanthomonadales > Rhodanobacteraceae > Dyella > Dyella amyloliquefaciens. The sequence goes on from NZ_SAYT01000001.1 coordinate 894,233, forward strand.
GGCGTGTTCGACGACAAGCGCTATTTCCGCCCTGGCAATGAAAGCGCCGTGGCGTCGATCGATGGCGTGCCCGTCGGCATGCTGATCTGCGAGGACATCTGGGAGCCGGAAGCGGCAGCCCAGGCCGCGGCAGCGGGTGCCGAGCTCATCGTGGTGATCAACGCTTCGCCTTGGGATGACGCCAAGCAGCCCGATCGCGAGCGCGTGCTGACGGCGCGCGCGCAGGAAACCGGCTGCGCGATCGCCTATCTCAACCTGATCGGTGGCCAGGACGAAGTCGTGTACGACGGCGGCTCGCTACTGGTGAATGGCGACGGCACCGTGGCCGCGCGTGCACCGAACTTCGTTGATGCCATGCTGTGGGTGGATTTCGACAGCGAAACACGCACGCTGCGCCCGGACGGCTGGCCGAATGCGGGCGATGTTTCGTCGGAGGCGACGCTCTACGCGGCGCTGGTACGTGGCATTCGCGATTACATCGAAAAGAACGGTTTCCCGGGCGTGCTGCTGGGCCTTTCCGGAGGCATCGATTCCGCGCTGACGCTGGCGCTGGCGGTGGATGCCCTGGGCGCCGAGCGCGTGACGGCGGTGATGATGCCGACGCGCTACACCTCGCAGCTTTCGCTGGACGGCGCACGCGCCCAGGCCGAGCAGCTGGGCGTGGAGTACCACATCATCAACATCGAGCCGATGGTGGATGCCTTCCTCGGCGCGCTCACCCCGGCGTTCGCCGGCAAGCAGGCGGACACCACCGAGGAGAATCTGCAGTCGCGCACGCGTGGCGTGACGCTGATGGCCCTCTCCAACAAGCACGGCCGCCTGTTGCTCGCCACCGGCAACAAGAGCGAAATGGCCGTCGGCTATGCGACGCTGTATGGCGACATGTGCGGCGCCTATGCGCCGCTCAAGGATGTCTACAAGACCGCGGTCTATCGCCTGTCGCGCTGGCGCAATGCGCACGCGGTGCAACGCGGCGAAGCGGAGGCGATTCCCTCCGCGGTCATCGATCGCCCGCCGTCGGCCGAATTGCGCGACAACCAGACCGACCAGGATTCGCTGCCACCTTACGACGAGCTGGACGCCATCCTCGCGCGCTTCATCGAGGGCGAAGAATCGCAGGCGGAAATCGCAGCCCATGGGTTCCATGCCGATACCGTACGCCGCGTGGTGCGCTTGGTACTGCTCAACGAGTTCAAGCGTCGCCAATCGGCACCGGGCCCGCGCGTGACCACGCGGGCGTTCGGGCGCGAGCGGCGGTATCCGATTACCTCAGGCTGGAAATAAGCAGAACCCCGCCCTTGTAGGAGCGCACCCAGTGCGCGATCGGCGTGCGTCACGGTGAATTTTCTCCAGTGCCGCTCAGGGTGCGTGCGTTGCGGCTTCTAAGCTTCGTAGGCTTTTCGCGCACTGGGTGCGCTCCTACAGAGGTAAATGGAGCCCAAAGAAAAAGGCCGGTGGTTTCCCACCGGCCTTTTTTCATGCTTTCCGGAAACCCAGGGGGTCGATCAATGGTGCCCCGAGAACGGAATCATCTTGCGGATCAGCGACGGCGAGTGCGGCCACTTCGGGTCGGTCAGGTACGGATGGTTCGGGTAGTTCGCGGCCAGCACCTGGCGGGTCTGGTCGGCCAGGCCCTTCTGGTCCATCGACAGGTAGCTGCGGGTCAGGATGGCCAGCGCGTCGCCGGTCTGCGGCGCCTGCTGGTAGTGCTCGATCACGTACTGGGCGCGGTTCGCGGAGGCCACGTAGGCCTTGTTGCGCAGGTAGTACTCGGCGACGTTGATTTCGAACTGGGCCAGCAGGTTGCGCAGGTAGATCATGCGCTGGCGGGCATCGGCCGTGTAGGCGCTGTCCGGGAAGCGGCGCGACAGCTCCGAGAAGTCGTCGAACGACTTCAGGTTGAAGCCCTGGTCACGACGGGTCTGCGGCTCGCCCGACTGCAGCATGCGCTCCATGGCGCCGCCGGTGCGATCAAAATTGATCAGACCGCGCAGGTAATAGGCATAATCCACATGCTTGTGGGTCGGATACGTCTTGATGAAGCGGTTGACCGTGGAATAGGCGTCATCCGGCTGGTTGTCTTTGTATTGGGAGTAGGCCAGGTCAAGCTGGGCCTGCTCGTTGTAGTCACCGGAAGGGAAGCGCGCGATCAGTCGCTGGTACGCTTTACTCGCTGCCGAATAGTCGGCGTGCTGCAGTGACTCACTGGCTTTGGCGTAAAGCTTGTCCACCGGGAGGGTGTCGTTGGTGTCCTTCTTGTGGCCGAACATCGAGCAAGCGCTCATCGACAGGGCGATGGCGAGCACGACAAAGACTTTGAAAGCCGGCAGCTTGGTTACGCGCATGGATAAGGGTTCAGATGTTTGATCGAAAAGGGATGATAGCCGAAACCACCGGTTGCCCGGGCGGAAGGCCATGACGACCATCCGTCACGAGGCCACCGTGCCGTTGTCGGCCGCAGGTCGGAGGTTCGACCAGGCTTTGGCCGAGATGTTCCCGGACTACTCAAGGTCCCGCCTCACGGCGTGGATCAAGGCCGGGGCCGTCACACTGGATGGCGTCCAGGCGCCGCCGCGCCAGCTGTTGCGGGGCGGGGAGAAGGTCCGGCTCGAGGCCGAGCTGGAGACCGAGGTGGAGCTGGCCCCCGAGGCCATCGCGCTGGACATCGTCCACGAGGACGAGCACGTGCTGGTGGTGAACAAGCCGGCCGGCCTGGTCGTGCACCCGGGCGCGGGAAACAGCGCCGGCACGATGCTGAATGCCTTGCTGCACCACGATCCTGTGCTGGCCCACCTGCCGCGTGGCGGCATCGTGCACCGGCTGGACAAGGACACCTCGGGCCTGATGGTGGTGGCCAAGACGCTGCCGGCGCACACGGCGCTGGTGGACATGCTGTCCCGTCACGACGTGGAGCGGCAGTACGAGGCCGTGGTGCTGGGCACCCTGGTGGCTGGCGGCACGGTGGATGCCCCGATCGGCCGCCACATGGGCGATCGCCTGCGCCAGGCGGTTCGCGATGAGGAGGACGGCAAGCGTGCCGTCACCCATTACCGCCTGCGCGAGCGCTTCCGGGCCCACAGCCTGCTCCAGTGCAGCCTGGAAACCGGCCGCACGCACCAGATCCGCGTGCATATGGCGCATATCAACCATCCCCTGGTCGGTGACCCCTTGTACGGCGGCGGCCTGAGGCTGCCCAAGGGCGCGACGCCCGAGCTGGTGGCGGCCCTGCGCGGCTTCCGCCGACAGGCGCTGCATGCCGAACGGCTGGCTTTCGAGCACCCGGTGACCGGAGAGCCGATGTCCTTCAGTGCCGAGCGCCCTGCCGACCAGCAGGGGCTGATCGACGCCCTGCGCGCCGACACCGCCCAGGCTGGGTTGGACGAGTGGCAGTAAGCCCGTGACGTTGTCCGAGGCATGGGTCATCCCCGACTGGCCGGCCCCGCCACGCGTGCGCGCCGCCGTCAGTACCCGGCAGGGGCCGGGGGTGTCCGCCGGGCTTTATGGCCGGCTGAACCTAGGGGCCCGGGCCGGCGATGCTGCCGAAGCGGTCGAAAGCAACCGCCGCGCCGTGCAGCGGGCGCTCGAGCTGCCCAGGGCGCCGCACTGGCTGCAACAGGTCCACGGGATCGAGGTGGCAGACATCGACGGGGAAACGCCCGAGGGCGAGCCGCGGGCCGATGCCGCCGTCACCTGCCAGGCCGGCGAGCCGCTGGCCATCCTGACCGCCGACTGCCTGCCTGTGCTGTTCTGCACGCAGGACGGCAGCGGAGTCGCCGCCGCCCACGCGGGCTGGCGCGGGCTGGCCGGGGGCGTGCTGGAGGCGGCCCTGGTGTCGCTGCCGTCGCCGCCCGGACAGGTCATGGCGTGGCTGGGGCCGTGCATCGGCGCGCCCAGCTACGAAGTGGGGGAAGAGGTCCGCGAGGCCTTCATCGGGACAGATCCCGGCGCCGCGGCCTGCTTCACGCCCACGCACCCCGGCCATTGGCTGTGCGATCTCGCCGGGCTGGCCGATCGCCGCCTGCGGGCGGCCGGCATAGGGAGCGTCCATGGCGGTGGCTTCGATACCCGGATCGACGACCGCTTCTATTCCTACCGACGGGACGGGGCCCAGAGTGGCCGCTTCGCCAGCCTGATCTGGCTGGCGCCCTAGACGGCGGAGCCGGTCCTGCGGCTGGAAAGTTGACGCAAGGCTCGTGAAGGGAGCAGATTGGCGCAGTCGTGCCGCAGGAAGGGGCGGAGGACGGCATCCGCAGCCCGCATCAATACGCATTCCAGGGAGGTCACATGAAGCGCAGTCATGTTGTCGCGTTTGTCGGTGCATTGTCGGTCATGGGAGGCGCCGCGATGGCGTCCACCTCGTCCGGTTCGTTGAACCCATTTCCGCAGCGCGTGCTGCCGGTACTCGTACAGGTCAACTCGGACGGCAAGGTGACCTCGGCATCGCCTGCCATCACGCTCGAGCCGCAGATGAGCCGGCTGCTTTCCAAGAATGTGAGCGAGATGGTCACCAGGCCGGCCGAGGCGCACGGGCGCCCGATCGCCAGCCAGTTCATCCTCAACCTGCAGCTCGAGGCAGAGAAGCGGCCGGACGGCAACTATGACGCCCACTTTGTGTCGGTCTCCACCCAGCCCGTGCCCGCGGGCAACTGGCACTGGGTGGACGTCGAAGGGCGGATGTGGGCGTTGGCGGGGCCTGATGGCCATATGCCGTTCCAGCGCGACACACTGAGGGAGCCGGTGCATCGGGACAGCAGCAACTCGTACAGCCCCGCCAGCACTTCGGCCCCACCGTCGTCCGGCGCCAATGCGCCAGCCGCGGCACAGGGTGCAGGACACGGCCCCTGAGCAAGGGTTGCCACCCACGAACGAAAAGCCCGCCGATCTGGCGGGCTTTTTCTTTGCCGGCAGGCTATGGGGCCAGGTGTTGCAGGAACGCATTCCGCCACGCCGTCACATCCTGCTTCTCCAGCACCTCCATCATGCGCCGCCAGCGGTTGCGTCGTTCGTGCAGCGGCATGGTGAGCGCAATGCCCAGCGCTTCGGCCACCTCTTCGGTATCCGACGGATTCACCAGCAGTGCCTCGGTCAACTCCTGCGCCGCGCCGGCGAAACGCGAGAGCACCAGTACGCCGGGATTGCGAGGGTCCTGGCTGGCGACGTACTCCTTCGCCACCAGGTTCATGCCATCGCGCAGTGGCGTGACCAGGCCCACGCGTGCCGTGCGGTAATAGCCGGTGAGCAGGTCATGCGAGAACGAGTTGTTGACGTAGCGGATCGGCACCCAGTCGGGCGCGGCGTACATGCCGTTGATGTGGCCTGCGCTGCGTTCCAGTTCGCGGCGGATCTGCCGGTATTCCGGCACGCCGCCACGCGATGGCGGGGCGATCTGCAGGAAGGTCACCTTGCGATGCAGCTGCGGCGAGCGTTCGAGAAGGCGCGCATAGGCCTGGAAGCGTTCGGGAAGGCCCTTGGAATAGTCGAGCCGGTCGACGCCAATGATCAGCGCGCGTCCTTCGAGGCTCTGCCGAAGCTGGTGGATCTCCTCGTGCTCGTCGGCATGGCTGGCGCTCTCCGCTACCTCGTGCGTATCGATGCCGATGGGAAACGCCTCGGCGCGAAACATGCGTCCGCTGGGTGTCTGCAGGCGTCCGTCGCGGCGCATGGTTGCGCCGACTTCGTGCAGGAAATACTCCTCCAGCGCGCGACGATCGCGAGGCGTATGCAAGCCCACCAGGTCATAGCTCGCCAGCGTTTCGAGCAGCTCCCGATGGCGCGGGAGGGTGATCAGCAGGCCGGCTGCCGGCAGCGGGGTATGCAGGAAGAAGCCGATGCGATTGCGGATGCCGCGTCCGCGCAGCATCGCCGCAAGCGGGATCAGGTGATAGTCATTGATCCACACCAGGTCCTGCGGTCCGATCAACGACATCAGTTGTTCGGCGAACAGGTTGTTGACGCGCAGATAGCCGGCGAGGTGCTTGCGGTCGTAGTCGACCAGGTCGGGCCGATAGTGCAGCAACGGCCAAAGCGTGCGATTGGCGAAGCCGTCGTAGAAGTCGTCGTGGTCGCTGCGAGAGAGGTCGATGGTCGCGTATTCCACGACCCCGTCCTTCTGGCGATGCACGTCGCCACCGGTCTGGCGCGCCACCTTGCCGCTCCAGCCGAACCATAAGCCGCCACGTTCCTGCAGTGCCGCGCGCATCGCGGACGCCAGTCCCCCCGTCGCCGTCTGATCCGGCAATGCCACGCGATTCGAAACCACGACCAACCGTCCCTGGCCGCTGTTGCGTCCCAACATCACAGTGCGTCCTCCCAGCGCCTCGACAGGCGCATGGCAGCCTGGATCAGGCCCACCATCGAATAGGTCTGCGGAAAATTGCCCCAGTGCTCGCCGCTGCGTGGCGCAATGTCTTCCGACAGGAGGCCAAGCGGATTTCGTTGCGACAGCATGTGCTCGAACATCGCGCGTGCGCGCTCTTTGCGGCCGGTCGCAGCCAGCGCGTCGATGTACCAGAAGGTGCAGATGTTGAAGCTGGTTTCCGGCGCGCCGAAGTCGTCGGGCGAGATGTATCGGAACAGGTAGTCGCCACGTCCCAGCGTTTCGCCTATCGCATCCACGGTGGCGACAAAGCGCGGGTCCATCGCGTTGATGAAGCCGATGTCGGCCAGCAGCAACAGGCTCGCATCGAGGTGCTCGCCGTCATAAGCGTCTACGAACGTCCCTAGCTTTTCGTTCCATGCGCGCTTTTCAATGCGTTCGTGCAACGCCACGGCCTCGTCGTGCCAATGCCGCGCGCGCTCGTCCAGGCCAAGCTCGGTGGCGATGTGGGCGAGGCGGTCGCAGGCTGCCCAGCACATCGCGGCGGAATAGGTGTGCACCGCGGCGCGCCCACGAAATTCCCACAGGCCCGCATCGGGTTCTTCAGCCATGCGCAGGGCCATGTCGCCCATGCGTTCGAGTCGACGGTAGGTGAGTTCGTCGCCGGGATGTTCCAGTCGCCGGTCGAAGAAGGTCTGCGCCGACGCGAGCACCACCGAACCGTAGACGTCGTTCTGCCGCTGACGCCACGCGTCGTTGCCCACGCGTACCGGTCCCATGCCGCGGTAGCCGGCGAGGCTGTCCACCTGGGTCTCGGTGAGTTCGTGTTCGAAGGTGATGCCGAATACCGGGCCGATCTCGTGCTCGCCGTCGGCGGCCACCAGGTTGAATACGTAGCGGATGTACTCCTCCATGCTGCGCGTGGCTCCCAGCCGGTTGAGGGCGCGCACGGTGAAGGCGGCGTCGCGTAGCCAGCAGAAGCGATAGTCCCAGTTGCGTTGCGAATCCGCAGATTCAGGGATGGACGTGGTGAGCGCCGCCACGATGGCACCGGTGGCTTCGTACTGGCACAGCTTGAGCGTGATCGCGGCACGTATCACCGGCTCCTGCCACTCGTAAGGCACTGAGAGGTTGCGCACCCATTCGCGCCAGTAGGCGAGCGTGCGCTCCAGCGTGTGGTGGATGAAGTCGGCGGGGCTGTGCGTCAACGTTTCATCCGGGCCGAGCACGAAATGCGCGGGCTTTTCCAGGATGAAGGGCAGGGCACGTTCGATCATCGGCGAGGCGACGTCGCTGGTGAGTCGCTGGACCACGCCGGTCAACAGGAAGCGGATGTGATTGCTGCCCGAGGTGGTGTGCGGTTCGCTGGCGCCGTATTCGCACAAGGGTCGCAGCAGGACCCGTATGCGTGGCGACCCGCCGATGGGGCGAACGCGTCGTGCGATCAGGACAGGGTGGTAGACGCGGCCGCGCGAGCGGAAGCGCGGCATGTAGTCGACTATCTCGACACCGCCGCCGTGCTTGTCGTACAGGCGGGTGACGAGTACCGCCGTGTTGGCCATGTAATGCTGCTCGGCGCGCTCGAAATCTTCGAGATGGATGGCCCAGTCGCCACCTTCACGTTGGGGCGACAACAGCGCGCAGAAGCTCGCGTCTCCATCGAAGCGGGGCAGGCAACACCAGACGATGCGGCCTCGCCCATCGATCAATGCGGCAACACTGCCGTTGCCGATGACACCCAATGCCAGGCTTGGCTGGGTGTCAGGCGCTTCCTCCTGAGGAATGGGCATGTGAGAGGGCTCCATGCTTGAGCGCGTGCAAGACGCGGAACAGCCAGGCCCGCGCAGCGGCGGGGTCGGGCAACGCATAGCGGGCAAGGCTGGGCTCGCGGCAACCCACGCGCACGCTCAATCCGCTTTCGAGATTGGCCATGGCGAAGCCGTGTTCGTCGGTGAGGTCGTCACCCACGTAGACCGGCTGGCGGCCGTGGAACGGCCACGTGCCGAGCAAGGTCGCCACCGCCTTGCCCTTGTCCATGCCTTCCGGCTTGAGTTCGATCACCTGGTTGCCGGGCTGGATTTCGTAACCCGCCAGTTTCGGCATCACGGCTTCCACGCTTTCGCGCAAGGCGTCGAATTGCCACGGCGCGGTCCGGCAATGCAAGGCGAACGCCATGCCCTTGTCTTCCAGCGTCACGCCCGGAAAGCGCGTGGCAATGGAGTCGGCGATTTCACGCACCAGGGTGCGGCGCGCCGAGCCGATATGCACGCCGCGATAGCGGCCGTCGGCACCACGCAGCTCGAGGCCGTGCAAACCGGCCATGGCCCATGGCGGATGGCCAAACAGGTCGTCCAGATCGTCCAGGCTGCGTCCGCTCACCAGGGCAAATGCCCCATCGAGCGTGGCATGGAGGTCTTCGATCAGGTCGCGCAGGCGCGCGTCGACGTACACCTGGTGCGGCTGGTCCACGAAGTCCAGCAAGGTGCCGTCCACGTCCAGGAACATCGCCCAACGGTCGTCCACGCCAGGGAGTGGCGGGGCCGGGAGATGCGGCTGGGCGGGCATGGCGGCGAGGGGGGAGGGCGATGACACGGAACGCAGACTACCAAGGCAAATGTGAAGGCGAGCTATGGACGGCAGCGCTGGCTGAAATGTCGCGGCGCTGTCGTCGCCGTGAACGCTTGAATCACATCGCCGTGAGCCGCATCTCACGGTGCAGTGGCGGCGGGGCCGCCAAATCCTTTTGATCGAGGGGGCAACCCATGCGGATGGACAAACTCACATCGCGCTTCCAGCAGGCGCTGGCCGACGCCCAGTCACTGGCGGTCGGGCGCGACAACAACATGCTTGAGCCCGTACACGTGATGGCGGCACTGCTGGAGCAACAGGGCGGCTCGACCGCACCGCTGCTGACGCAGGCGCAGGTCAACGTGCCCACGCTGCGCCAGCGCGTGAACGAACAGCTGGAACGCCTGCCGCGCGTCAGCGGACAGGAAGGCAACGTGCACGTCGGCAACGAGCTGACGCGCCTGCTCAACCTCACCGACAAGCTCGCGCAGCAGCGCGGCGACCAGTTCATTGCCAGTGAACTTTTCGTGCTGGCGGCGCTGGACGACAAGGGCGAACTCGGTGGCGCATTGAAGGCTGCCGGTGCCACCAAAGCCAACGTCGAGGCCGCCATCGACAAGCTGCGCGGCGGCGAAAAGGTGCAGAGCGAAAACGCCGAAGACCAGCGCCAGGCGCTGGACAAATACTGCATCGACCTTACGGCGCGCGCGGAGAGCGGCAAGCTCGATCCGGTGATCGGTCGCGACGAGGAAATTCGCCGCACGATCCAGGTGCTGCAGCGTCGTACCAAGAACAACCCGGTGCTGATTGGCGAACCCGGCGTGGGCAAGACCGCCATCGTCGAAGGCCTGGCCCAGCGCATCGTGAAGGGTGAAGTGCCCGAAGGCCTGCGTGATCGTCGCGTGCTCGCGCTCGACATGGGCGCGCTGATTGCCGGCGCGAAGTTCCGCGGTGAATTCGAGGAGCGCCTGAAGGCCGTACTGAACGACCTGTCCAAAAACGAAGGCCAGATCATCCTGTTCATCGATGAGCTGCACACCATGGTCGGCGCCGGCAAGGCCGATGGCGCCATGGACGCCGGCAACATGCTCAAGCCCGCGCTGGCGCGAGGCGAGCTGCATTGCATCGGCGCCACCACGCTCGATGAGTATCGCAAATACATCGAGAAGGATGCCGCGCTGGAGCGTCGCTTCCAGAAGGTCTACGTGGGCGAGCCGAGCGTGGAAGACACCATCGCGATCCTGCGCGGCCTGAAGGAACGCTACGCGGTGCACCACGGCGTGGAGATCACCGACCCGGCCATCGTCGCGGCGGCCACGTTGTCCAATCGCTACATCCCCGATCGCCAGCTGCCTGACAAGGCGATCGATCTCATGGATGAGGCCGCGTCGCGCATCCGCATGGAGATCGACTCCAAGCCGGAGGAGCTTGACCGCCTGGAGCGTCGCCTTATCCAGCTGAAGATCCAGCGCGAGATGCTTAAGAAGGAAACCGATGACGCCTCGAGGAAGCGCCTCGCCGACCTCGATGCGGACATCCAGAAGCTGGAGCGTGAGTTCTCCGACCTCAACGAAATCTGGAAGTCCGAGAAGGCCGCGCTGCAGGGCGCGACCAAGGTGAAGGAGCAGATCGAGGCCGCGCGCCTGGAGCTGGAATCCGCGCAGCGCCGCCAGGACTACGCCAAGATGAGCGAGATCCAGTACGGCAAGCTGCCGGAACTGGAGAAGCAGCTCGCCGCGGCGCAGGCCGCCGAGAAGCAGGACTTCAAGCTGGTGCAGGATCGCGTCACCGAGGAGGAGATTGCCGAGGTGGTGTCGCGCTGGACCGGCATTCCGGTCACCAAGATGCTCGAGGGCGAGCGCGACAAGCTGCTGCACATGGAAGAGGCGCTGCACAAGCGCGTGGTCGGCCAGGACGAAGCCGTGCGCGCGGTGTCCGATGCGATCCGCCGTGCCCGCGCCGGCCTGTCCGATCCCAATCGTCCGTATGGTTCGTTCCTGTTCCTCGGCCCCACCGGCGTGGGCAAGACCGAGTTGTGCAAAGCGCTGGCCGAATTCATGTTCGACACGCAGGACGCGATGGTGCGCATCGACATGAGCGAGTTCATGGAGAAGCACTCCGTGAGCCGACTGATTGGTGCGCCTCCGGGCTACGTTGGCTATGAAGAAGGCGGCTATCTCACCGAGGCCGTGCGCCGTCGCCCGTATAGCGTGATCCTGCTGGACGAAGTGGAAAAGGCGCATCCGGATGTCTTCAACATCCTGCTGCAGGTGCTGGACGACGGACGTCTCACTGACGGCCAGGGCCGCACGGTCGATTTCCGCAACACCGTCATCGTGATGACGTCGAACCTCGGCTCGCAGATGATCCAGGAGCATGCGGGCGACAGCGAAGCCGACTACATGCAGATGAAGGCGGCGGTGCTTGGCGTGGTGCAGGCGCACTTCCGTCCGGAGTTCATCAATCGCCTGGATGAACTGGTGGTGTTCCGTCCGCTGGAGAAGAAGCAGATCCGTGCCATTGCGAAGATCCAGCTGGCTTATCTCGAGAAGCGCCTGGCCGAGCGTCAGCTTAAGCTCGAGATCGGCGAGAAGGCGCTGGATCTGCTCGGCAACGTGGGCTTCGACCCGGTGTATGGCGCGCGCCCCCTGAAGCGGGCGATCCAGCAACAGCTGGAGAACTCGCTGGCGAAGGAGATCCTCGAGGGGCGGTTCCCGGCGGGGAGTACGGTGGTGGTCGACGCCGAACACGGGCATCTGGTTTTCAGCAAGCAGTGATGATTGATCACTGAGGTGTCGGGAGTGCCCACGCGGTGATGCAGCGCGGGCACGTTCGTTTTCGCGGCACGATTTGTCTGCTCTTGTAGGAGCGCACCCTGTGCGCGAGGCCTTTCGCCCCGGTCTCCATGTCTTTCGTTCTTGTTGGAGCGGGACGTTGCCTTCGGTAGCGCCGTTCCCGCGAGGGTGCCGCCTACGCAGCGGGCGTTTCGACGTCCTGCCGGCCGCCGAGTCACTTTTCTTTTGCTGGCCCAAAAGAAAAGTAACCCAAAGAAAATGGCCTTCAGAGCCAAGGCTCATAGAAGTACGTGGGATAGAAGCGTCGGAGGACTGGGGCAAGCCGAATCAGGGACGTGCTACCTCATAGGGTGCGGCTACACCGCAACACGCCCATGCGCTGAGGACTTAAAGCAGCCTTGGCGCCCGGCAAATGAACGCCGCGAGCCACCCCACTTCTCCCTCTCTCCTCCGGGGAGAGGGCCGGGGTGAGGGGCCAATCTTGCGAAAGCACTCAAAGGCACCGAAGCCCGCTTTAAGTCCTCAACGCATGGGTGCGGCGTGTTGTAGCCACTCGCGAGCGGCGAAGGCGTTCGCCATCCGGGCTCCGATACCTTCAAGACTTTCCCCACATTGCACTACCAGCTCTTCAGGCCATTTTCTTCGGGTAACTTTTGACGCGAAGCTAATCCCACGGGACTTTGACCCCGGACATTCGCCCTCCGCCCGTCGGGCCGGTTTCGCCGTTAGCACGCAAAGAGCGCGTGCGTGGACCAGCAAAAGAAAGATGACTCGAGCTTCCTGGGGACTAGCCGCGTCGCCGGCAAGAGAACGAAACGCCCGCCGCGTCCCACGGGTACTTCCTACGGTCTTAGGCGGCACCGTGGCGGCGCAGTCACCGACGATAGCCAAGCCCAAGAGGTCACCCCCTGATCGGCACGCCTCCAGCGACAGCCCTTTCGCCACATCAAAAACCCCTCGCCTTGTCGCAAGTCACTCCCTCGCACCAACCCTCTGTTAACATCCCTCCCGCCTGAGGTGACCACCGGCCGCAATGCCGGTGGTTGAAACGGGAATCCGGTGCGGCGCGTGAGCGCCTAGTCCGGAGCTGCCCCCGCAACGGTAGGCGAACCGCGATCACCCTGATCGCTGGAACGACAGAAAGCCACTGTGCCAAGTGCATGGGAAGGCGTCGTTCTCAATGGACATGACGTCCTGGTTCGTGAGCCCGGAGACCGGCCTCGAGGTACGACCAGACAGGCGGTGGGCCATGTCATGGATGCCGTGCCTCCGCATGGCCGCCAAGCACCCCTCCGCCTGCCCTTTTTCCCTTGTGTTCCGCGCGGGCAGGCGCGGTTGAGGAGTAGTGTTTTGGCCATCCATTATTCATTGGTCCGTCGTTCCATTCTGGCGACGGCGCTCCTGACTGTTTTCTCTCCGGCGTTCGCCGATGACGCAACCGATCTCAGTGGCGTGGTGGTAACCGCCACGCGTACGGCGCAGACGCAGGACCAGACGCTGTCTGCGGTTACCGTGATCGATCGTGCCGATATCGAGCGCCTGCAGCCCGCATCGCTGGCGGACCTGTTGCGCGGCACGCCGGGCATGGTGCTGTCCAACAACGGCGGCCCGGGCAAGGCGACCAGTGCATTCCTGCGCGGCACCGAGTCCGATCACGTGCTGGTGCTGATCGACGGCATCAAGATCGGCTCCGCCACGCTGGGTAACGCTGCACTGCAGGACATCCCGGTCGAACAGATCGAGCGCATCGAGATCGTGCGCGGTCCGTTCTCCAGCCTCTACGGCTCGGAGGCGATCGGGGGCGTGATCCAGATTTTTACTCGCCGTCCCGAGGGTGCGTTCGTACCAAGCTTCAGCCTGGGCGTCGGCAGCTACAACCATCTCGCCGGTTCGGCCGGCCTCGCCGGCAAGGTGGGCGATGGCTGGTACTCGCTGGAGGCGTCGCACGACCAGACGCACGGCATCAACGCGTGCCGCGTTGGTGCAGCCGAGGTAGGCGCCGCGTGTTTCGCCGACCAGCCCGACAAGGACGGTTACCGCAATACCGCGGTGACCCTGCAGGCCGGCTATCGCTTCAGCGAGCAGTGGGATGCCGATGCCCGCCTGTTCCGCAGCGAAGGCCACAACTGGTACGACGGCACTTACAGCGACTCCGACGAGAGCGCCACCCAGGTGGTGGGCGGCCGCGTGCACTACCGTCCGACCAAGGACGTGACCGTGACCCTTAGCGCCGGCACCAGCGGCGATTTCAGCAAGGATTTCCTGCACGGCGTGTACACCGATCGCTTCGACACGCATCGCGACATCGGTTCACTGCAGGCGGACGTTGGCGTGTGGAGTGGCCTGCTGACCGGCGGTTTCGACTGGCAGCGCGATGAAGTGGACAGCACCACGGCCTACGCGGTGGACAGCCGCATCAATCGCGGCCTGTTCGCACAGTGGCAGCAGACCTTCGGCCGCCAGTCGGTGCAGGCGAGCGTTCGCCGCGACGACAACAGCCAGTTCGGCGGCAAGAACACCGGCAGCTTGCTGTGGGGTTGGGACTTCACCAATACCCTGCGCCTCACCGCGAGCTACGGTACCGCGTTCAAGGCGCCGACGTTCAACGAGCTGTATTACCCCGGTTATGGCAACGCCAACCTGCGTCCCGAGAAGTCGCAGAACGTCGAGCTCGGCCTGCGCGGCAATTACGGCTGGGGCTACTGGTCGCTCAACGCGTTTCGCAACAACGTCAGCGACCTGATCACCTATGACGCCTCGATCGGCCTGCCGGGCAATGTGGAGAAGGCTCGTATCCGTGGTGCCGAGGGCGTGGTGAGCGGGCACGTGCTGGGCTGGCTGGTGACGGGTACGGCCACCTGGCTGGATCCGCGCGACGAGTCGCAGAACTACGACGGCAACCTGCTGCCGCGCCGCGCCCGCCAGATGGCACGCGTCGACCTCGATCGCAGCTTCGGCGACTTCAGCGTGGGTGGCAGCTGGTACGTGGCTGGCCGTCGTTACGACGATCTCGCCAATCGCCATCCGCTGGGTGGCTATGCCATCACCGACCTGCGCGTGGCGTATGCACTCACGCGCGACCTGAAGGTGCAGCTGGCCCTCAATAACGCGTTCGGCAAGGACTACGAGACCGCCTGGTACTACAACCAGCCGGGCCGCAACACCATGCTGACGCTGCGCTACCAGCCGGCCCAGTGATGCACGTGCGGGACCGGCCAGGCCGGTCCCGCCTTTCCCCCTGAGGAGGAGTGAAGAGATGAAGATGCCTACCGGTCCACGTTTCGCCGTGCTGGCGCTGCTGCTCGTGCTGGTGATGATGGCCACGCGCTTCAAGCATTTCGGCGACATGCTGCATCTGCCCGACGCATCGATGGCGGTGTTTTTCCTTGGCGGCGTCTATCTGCGCCGGCATTGGGCGTTCGTGGGCATGCTGCTGCTGGCCGTGGCGCTCGACTGGGTCTCGATCACCTATGCAGGCGTGGGCGATTTCTGCGTCACCGCCGCGTACGCATTCCTCCCACTGGCCTATGGCGTGCTGTGGTACGCCGGCCGCGGGTATGCACCGAAGCTCACCGGGCAGTTCCACTCGCTGGCTGGCGCATTCGGTGTCGGCTTTGTGGCGGCGGCGCTGTCGTTCGCGATCTCCAACGGCTCGTTCTACTGGCTCGGCGGCCGTTACCCTGACCCGAATGTCGCGCAGTATCTTGCCCGCCTGTGGCAGTGGGGGCCGCTGTTCGTGCGCACCACCTTGAGCTACATCGCCGCGGCCCTGATCGTGCACGCAGTGTGTGCACGGCTTGCGGCACACTCCGCATCGACGCACCACCACCAGGAAGCCTGAGCATGAACGACGCGGTGGAACCCGCTGGTGAGATGAGTGCCGAAGCGCGCCATCGCGAACGCATGCAGCGCAAGAAGGCGCTGGTCGATCGCAAGATCGCCCGCGCGACCATCGAGCGCGGCGTGCTGGTGGTGAACACCGGCAATGGCAAGGGCAAGAGTTCGTCAGGCTTCGGCATGCTGGCTCGCTCGCTCGGCCACGGCTTCCACTGCGGCGTCGTGCAGTTCATCAAGGGCAGTTTTTCCACCGGCGAGGAAGCGTTCTTCCGGCGCTTCCCCGACGAACTGGACTATCACGTGATGGGCGAGGGCTATACCTGGGAAACCCAGGACAAGACGCGCGACATCCGCACCGCCGAGGCGGCGTGGGCGATCGCGGCAGGCATGCTTGCCGATGCGCGTTACGACTTCGTGCTGCTGGATGAACTCAACATCGCATTGGTGAAAGGCTACCTGGACGTGGCCAAGGTGTGCGATGCATTGAAATGCCGACCGGAACAACAGCATGTGGTCATCACCGGGCGAGGCGCGCCGGATGCGCTGGTGGAACTTGCCGACACCGTGACCGAGATGCGGGTGGTGAAGCATGCCTTCCAGGCGGGCATCAAGGCGCAGAAAGGCATCGAGCTTTAAGCATCGCGTTCCACCCCCAACCTGAGGCCTTCTGTTGATGACCGACGCGGCACGCCATTGTCCCGCCCTCATGATTTCCGCACCTGCGTCGGGGCAGGGCAAAACGTCGGTCACGGCCGCGCTGGCGCGCTGGCACGTCCGGCAGGGCCGGCTTGTTCGCGTGTTCAAGACGGGGCCGGATTTTCTCGACCCGATGGTGCTGGAGCGCGCCAGCGGTGCGCCGGTCTATCAGCTCGACCTGTGGATGAATGGCGAGGACGACGTCCGTGCGCGCTTGCATGAAGCGGCGGGCGAGGCCGACCTGATCCTGGTGGAGGGCGTGATGGGGCTGTTCGATGGCGGCCTGTCCAGCGCCGACCTCGCCCAGCGTTTTGGCTTGCCCGTGCTGGCGGTGATCGACGGCTCGGCGATGGCGCAGACGTTCGGCGCGCTGGCCCTGGGCCTTGCCCGCTATCGCGATGGCCTGGATGTATTCGGTGTGGCGGCCAATCGCGTGGGCAGCCCGTATCACGCGCAATTGTTGGCCGGCAGCGTGCCCGACGAGCTGCGCTGGCTTGGCGCCTTGCCCCGTGATGCGGCGATGGCCTTGCCCGAGCGACATCTCGGCCTGGTGGCGGCTGGCGAGCTGGGCGATATCGATGCGCGGCTCGATGCGCTGGCCGATGCGTGGGCCCATCATGCATCGGACGCGTTGCCACGCCCGGTCGCTTTTCCGCCGGCCTCGCGCGCCCCGGTGCCGACGAGCCTGCATGGTTGGCGCATCGCCGTCGCACGGGATGCCGCTTTCTGTTTCCTGTATCCAGCCAACCTGGATGTGCTGCGCGACGCGGGAGCGGAGCTGCGCTTCTTCTCGCCATTGGCGGGCGATGGGCTGCCGTCCTGTGACGCGGTGTGGCTGCCCGGTGGCTATCCCGAGCTGCACCTGCAGGCCTTGTCGAGTAACGACATCCTGCGCAGCGACCTGCGTGCTCACGTGGATGCCGGCCGTCCACTACTCGCCGAGTGCGGCGGCATGCTGTATGCGCTGGATTCGCTCGGCAATGCGGACGGCGATACGTTCGCCATGGCCGGTCTGCTGCCGGGACGGGCCGTCATGCAGAAGAAGCTCGGTGGCCTGGGCATGCAGGCTGCGGTGTTGCCGGAGGGCGAGTTGCGCGGGCACACCTTCCACTACGCGCAAGCGGAGATTTCGCCGGCGCCGTTGGTGATGGCGACGAATCCGGATGGCGGCCCCAGTCGCGAAGGCATCTATCGGCGTCAGCGCATGACGGCGAGCTTCATGCACGCCTACTTTCCCTCGCATCCCGCTGCCGCCATCAACCTGTTCCTGCCATGAGCACGGCAATCGCCATGCTGGCCGCCGTGCTGCTCGATGCGTGGTTGGGCGAGCCGCAACGGGCTCACCCACTGGTGCTGTTCGGACGGATGGTCCGCTGGATCGAGCGCCATGTGTACGCCGATCGTCGGTCGGCGGGCGTGCTTGCGTGGTGCCTGGCTGTGCTGCCCATCGTGCTGGTGATGTCCCTGAGCCTGGTGGCGCCCACCTGGTTGCGCTTCGTGCTTGATGTCGCGGTGCTCTATCTCGCGATCGGCCTGCGCAGCCTGGGTGAGCACGCGATACCGGTGGCACAGGCGTTGCGTGACGGCGACCTCGACGTCGCACGCATGGCCGTTGGCCGCATGGTGAGTCGCGATACCGAGGCACTCGATGCACCGCACGTTGCGGCCGCCGCGAGCGAGTCGGTGTTGGAGAACGGCAACGACGCCGTGTTCGGCGCGCTGTTCTGGTTCGTCCTGCTGGGCGCGCCAGGGGCCGTGCTGTATCGACTGGCCAATACGCTGGATGCGATGTGGGGTTATCGCACGGCCCGATACGAGCGCTTCGGCTGGATGGCGGCACGCGCGGACGACGTGCTCAACTTCCTGCCGGCGCGACTGACTGCGCTGAGCTACGTGCTGCTCGGCGACGCACAGCGAGCGTGGCGCTGCTGGCGCAACCAGGCTCCCGCGTGGGACAGCCCGAATGCCGGCCCCGTAATGGCGGCGGGTGCAGGCGCGCTGGGTGTGCAGCTCGGCGGTGCGGCGCCTTACGACGGCGTCTGGGAGCAGCGCCCGGCACTGGGCGAAGGCGATGCACCCGATGCCGATACCATCGTGCGCGCCTTGCGCCTGGTACGACGCGGCGTGGTGCTCTGGCTGGTGGTCGTCCTCGTGCTTGGCTGGCTATGGCCGGGAGGTCCGCATGCTTGAGCACGGTGGTCGCCTGCTGCGTGCTGCGCGTCTCCATGGCATCCCCGTCGAGGACTGGCTGGATCTGTCCACCGGCATCAGTCCGTTCGCCTGGCCGGTGCCGGCGGTTCCGCCATCGGCTTGGGCGCGTCTGCCCGAAGACGATGATGGTCTCGCCGACATTGCTTGCAGCTACTACGGCGCTCCACGGGTGTTGCCGGTCGCCGGTTCGCAGGCGGCGATACAGGCGTTGCCGACCTTGCGTCGCATGTCGCGTGTCGGCCTGATCTCTCCGGGGTACAACGAACATGCGCATGCATGGCGTCGTGCCGGCCATCAGGTCGAAGAGTTGCCCGCACCGGCCTTGCTGGCACAGGCAACCCGCCTGGACGTGGTTGTCCTGATTCACCCGAACAATCCGGGGGGCGAACGCTTTGATCGTCCCGACTTGCTCGCCTGTCACGAGCAACTCGCCGCGCGCGGCGGCTGGCTGGTGGTGGATGAGGCCTTCATGGACGCCACGCCATCGGAAAGCCTGTGCGCGGCTTCGTCGCGCGAAGGCCTGGTGGTGCTGCGATCCACCGGCAAGTTCTTTGGCTTGGCCGGTGCGCGTGCGGGCTTCGTGGCAGCAAGCCCCTCGCTGCTCGATGCCTTGCGCGAGCGCCTTGGTCCCTGGACGCTGAGCGGGCCGAGCCGATACGTGCTCCGGCAAGCACTGGCCGATCAGGCGTGGCAGGTCGAGGCGAGCGCACGGTTGCTCGCCTGCAGCGAGCGCCTCGCGGCGCTGCTGACCACGCATGGCCTCACGCCGACGGCGGGCTGTGCTTTCTTCCAGTGGTGGCGCGATGAGCGCGCCGATGGCGTGCATGAAGCGCTAGCGACGCAGGGCATCCTGACCCGCCGTTTCGAGGCGCCGGCCAGCCTGCGGTTTGGCTTGCCGGGCGACGAGGCCGCCTTTGCCCGCCTCGATGCCGCGCTTGCGAGTCTCGCGTTGCAGGCAGGCTCGCCGTGAGCGCACGCGTGCTGATGGTGCAGGGCTGCACCTCCGATGCCGGCAAGAGCACGCTGGTCACCGCGCTATGCCGATGGCTGCGTCGTCGCGGCGTGCCAGTCGCGCCGTTCAAGCCGCAGAACATGGCGCTCAACTCGGCGGTCACCGTCGATGGCGGCGAAATCGGTCGCGCGCAGGCGGTGCAGGCGCAGGCGGCTGGGTTACCGCCGCATACCGATTTCAATCCCGTGCTGCTCAAGCCCAACAGTGATGTTGGCGCGCAGGTGATCGTGCATGGGCAGGCCATCGGCAGCATGGATGCGCGGCACTACCACGACTACAAACGCGTCGCGATGGATGCCGTGCTCACTTCGCATCGTCGCCTTGCCGCGCAGTACGAGGCGATCATCGTCGAAGGGGCGGGCAGTCCGGCCGAGATCAATCTGCGCGATCGCGACATTGCCAACATGGGCTATGCGGAAGCCGTCGATTGCCCGGTGGTGCTGATTGCCGACATCGATCGCGGTGGTGTGTTCGCGCATCTGGTCGGTACGCTCGCACTGTTGTCCGAAAGCGAGCAGGCACGCGTGGTCGGTTTCGTGATCAACCGCTTTCGCGGCGACATGGCGTTGCTGCAACCCGGACTGGACTGGCTTGCTCAAAAGACCGGCAAGCCCGTACTCGGCGTGCTGCCGTATCTGCACGGCCTGCAACTGGAGGCCGAAGACGCGTTGCCGCGTGATCCAGTGCACAAAACGCACGCGCGCCTGCGTGTCGTCGTGCCGGCCTTGCCGCGCATCAGCAACCACACCGACTTCGATGCGCTGCGGACCCATCCCGAGGTGGATTGTCGCTTCATCGGGCCAGGCCAAACGCCGCCGTCCTGCGATCTGATCGTGTTGCCCGGTTCCAAGTCCACGCGCGCGGATCTCGCCTGGCTGCGCGAGCAGGGTTGGGACGATGCGATCGCCCGGCATCTGCGCTACGGCGGCAAGGTGATCGGCATCTGCGGAGGCTTCCAGATGCTGGGGCGATTCGTGCATGATCCCTTGGGTATCGAGAGCGAGCCGGGCTCTAGCCAGGGACTGTGTTGGCTGGATGTCGAAACGACACTTGAGGCGCGCAAAGTCCTGCGTCGCGTGGATGGAAGGCTGGCCCTGGGAGAGGCACGCGTGAGCGGCTACGAAATCCATTGCGGCGTGAGTCACGGTGCGGCGCTGGAGCAACCATCCAGCGTGCTCGACGGGCATCGTCGCGACGGCGCGCTGTCGCCGGATGGCCAGATCCTGGGTTCTTACGTGCACGGTTTGTTCGATCATCCGGAGGCGCTCGCTGCGTTGCTGGCGTGGTCGGGGTTACGCGAAGCTGTCGCCCTCGATCTGCCATCTCAACGTGAAGCTGCCATCGATCGCCTTGCCGATGCGGTGGAAGCCCACCTCGATACCGCCTTGCTGTCGCAACTGCTCGCTGTGCCGGGAGGGCAGGCATGCGCACGCTGATCCTTGGTGGTGCGCGCTCTGGCAAGAGTGCGTTGGCCGAGCGGTTGGCCACGGGCTTCGGGCACGAGGTGGTCTACATCGCCACGGCGCAGGCGCGCGATGCCGAAATGGCCGCGCGCATCGAGCATCACCGTGCCCGTCGTCCCGGGCATTGGCAAAGCGTCGAAGAACCGTTCGCGCTGGCAGCCACGCTCAAAGCGCAGGCGCGGCCCGGGCGTTGCGTACTGGTGGATTGCCTCACGCTGTGGTTGAGCAACCTGCTCGGCGACGAAGACCCGTCGCGCTTCGAGGCCGAGCGTGATGCGCTGATTGATGTGTTGCCGACGCTGACGGGCCAGGTGCTGCTGGTCAGCAACGAAGTGGGCTTGGGTGTCGTGCCGCTCGGTGAGCTGACGCGTCGCTTCGTGGACGAAGCGGGTCGGTTGCATCAGGCGCTCGCCGGCTCGTGTGAAACGGTGTTGTTCGTTGCAGCGGGATTGCCGCTGGCCCTCAAAGGAAGTCTTGCATGAGCCATGACTGGCTGGTTGAACCGTGTTTTGCCATCGACGTGGAGAGCAGGGAGCGCGCCCGCGAACATCAGGCACAACTGACCAAGCCGCCGGGCTCGCTCGGCACGCTGGAAACGCTGGCCATTCGCCTGGCCGGATTGCAGCACGCGACCTTGCCGTCGATGCAGCAGGTATGGATCACCGTGTTCGCCGGCGATCACGGCGTAGCCGCCGAGGGCGTGTCGGCGTTTCCCCAGGTCGTGACCGGCGAGATGGTGCGCAACTTCGCCAACGGCGGCGCGGCCATCAGTGTGCTGGCGCGCACGCTGGGCGCGATGTTGGAAGTGGTGAACCTGGGTACGGTGAACGATCCCGGTGAACTACCGCAGGTGCGGCGCGCGATCATCGCGCCGCAGACGAACAATTTCTGCGAACGGCCGGCGATGAGCGCCGTGCAACTGGAACGTGCGCTGCTGGCGGGCGCCGAAAGCGTTGCAGCTGCGCAGGCGGCAGGTGCCAAGCTTTTCATCGGCGGTGAAATGGGCATCGCCAATACCACGTCAGCGGCTGCCCTCGCGTGTGCGCTGCTGGACGAGTCGCCGTCGAGCCTCGCTGGCGCAGGCACCGGGCTGGATGCGGCCGGCGTGCAGCACAAGGCCATGGTGATCGAGCGTGCACTGGCCCAGTATCCCGTCGACAGCGATGCGTTGGCCTGGCTGGGGCGCGTGGGCGGCTTCGAGATCGCGGCCTTGTGTGGTGCCTATATCGCGGCCGCGCAGCGGGGGCTGCCGGTGCTGGTCGATGGATTCATCACGACAGCGGCGGCCTTGGCTGCCGTGCGCATCAACCCGGGCTGCCGCGAATGGATGTTCTTCGCGCACCGTTCGCGCGAGCGCGGTCATGCGCGCCTGCTCGCCGCACTGGAAGCCGATCCCTTGCTCGATCTCGGCCTTCGCCTGGGTGAGGGCAGCGGTGCGGCGACCGCCGTGCCGCTGATGCGCCTCGCCTGCGAGCTGCATGCGCGGATGGCGACGTTTGCCCAGGCCGGCGTGAGCGGCGCATGAGTGGCAAGCACGTCGGTATCGATTTGTTGCGCCACGGCGACACCGGTCAGCGCAGTTATCGCGGGCAACTGGACGATGCGCTGAGCCCGCTGGGCTGGACGCAGCTTCGCGCGGCGATCTTCGGACGCACCTGGGACGCCATCGTGACATCGCCGTTGATCCGCTGCTCGGAGTTCGCCCATGAACTCGCAGCGGCACGCCGCGTTCCCGTGCGCGTGGATCCGCGCCTGGCCGAATACCACTTCGGCGATTGGCAGGGCGTGCCCATCGAGACATTGGCGAAGGACCAGTCCGATGCCCTGGGCCGGTTCTGGTCCGATCCTGTGGCGTATCCGCCGCCTGGCGCCGAATC
The DNA here is from genome assembly GCF_004296575.1 of Dyella amyloliquefaciens. Taxonomy (GTDB): domain Bacteria; phylum Pseudomonadota; class Gammaproteobacteria; order Xanthomonadales; family Rhodanobacteraceae; genus Dyella; species Dyella amyloliquefaciens. The sequence goes on from NZ_SAYT01000001.1 coordinate 917,008, forward strand.
GTTCGCGGCATTTCGCGAGCGACTGTGCAGCGCGCTGCATGAAGTCGCCGCCGAGGCGGCTTCGCGGCGCGTGCTGGTCGTGACTCACGGCGGCGTGATCCGCCTGTTGCGGTGCGAAACCGAGGGTCGCGATTTTGCCGACATGGCGGGGATCGAGGTGCCGCACGCATCGCTGCATTCGCTCGAATGGGCGACCACGGCGGGAGGCTAGGCGGGATCATGCGCGCCCTGCTTGCTGCCATCGGTTTCCTCACCCGCCTGCCGGTGCCGGCGAAGGTCTTTGATGGCGCAACCTCGCCGTCCGCGCAGCTGGCGTGGTATCCCGTGGTGGGTGCGCTGATCGGTGCGCTGCTGTGGGCGATCGGCTGGCTGATGTCGGCGTCGTCGCCCATGCTGGCGGCGGCCCTGCTGCTGTTCGCATGGGTAGTGCTGACCGGCGGCCTGCACCTGGACGGCCTCGCCGACAGTGCGGATGCCTGGGTGGGCGGCCTCGGCGATCGCGACCGCACGCTTGCGATCATGAAGGACCCACGCAGCGGCCCCATGGGCGTGGCGGCGGTGGTGATGTTGCTGTTGCTGAAGTTCGCCGCCCTGGCCAGCCTGCCGCATCCCGGCGTCGCGCTGTGGCTGGCGCCGTTGCTGGGGCGCGCCGTGCTTACCGTCGCTTTCCTGTCCACACCCTACGTGCGCGGCGGGGGCATGGGCAGTTCGCTGGTGGGTGCCTCTCGTGCCGCCTGCGTTGCGGGGCTCGCCTTTGCCGTTCTGTTAGTCCTGGTCGCGGGTTGGCCAGGGATCCGCGCGTTGGTGGCTGCGGCCATGGTGTTCGTGCTCTGGCGGCTGGCCTGCATGCACCGGCTGGGGGGCATGACCGGCGATACCTGTGGGGCGCTGACCGAGCTGGTCGAGGCCGCCGTGCTGGTCGTGCTCGCGCTGGCGGCCTGAGCGCGCTGCATTGAATTTGGCTCCCAGGCCTCGATAATGGAGGGCTGCCAGCGCGCGCGGCCGATCATGGCGACGCAGACCAGCTGGCCGTATTGCGGAGCTTTCATGCCTATCTACGAATTCGAATGCAACAGCTGCGGCCATCGGTTCGACCGCCTGCAGAAGATGTCCGACCCCGATCCCTCGGTGTGCCCCGCCTGTGACGTGGCCGAAGTGAAGCGTCGCCTCAGCGCGCCCGGCTTCCGACTGGCGGGCAGCGGCTGGTACGAGACCGACTTCAAGAAGGACGGCGACAAGAAGCGCAACCTGGCGGGCGACAGCAATGCTCCCGCGCCGGCCCCAGCGCCAGCGCCTGCCCCCAGCTCGTCCAGCTCGTCCAGCAGCGACAGCTGATCCGGCGCGATGCCTGAACGCCGCGTAGCCGGCGTGCAGGTTCCTGCGAAGAAGTCGCAAGATATTCAATTCCGGTTGATGATCTCCGCACTAGCGTGACGCCCAGTCACAGCAGGAGTGGAATGGATGTTCCGGATACGAACGGGTTTGATGGGTGTGTTGGCGAGTCTCGCCATCGGCGTCGCGGCACTGGCGGGGCCGGCGGCGTACGCACAGGGGCGCGACGTCGTCCGCTGCGGCAGCGACGATGGCCGCTTCACCCGCTGCCAGGTGCCCTGGCGAGACGCCGAGCTGATCCGTCAGGAATCCAATAGTCCGTGTACCCGCGGGCAGAGCTGGGGCGTGGATCGCGGCGGCTTGTGGGTCGACCGCGGGTGCCGCGGCCAATTCGTCGAGATGGGACGCGGCGGTGGCTACCGCCCGCCTAATGGTGGCGGCTACTACCCACCGCCGGGCAATCGACCGCCGGACAGCGGCTGGCGCCCGGGCCCGGACTGGGACCGCGAGATCCGCTTCTCCTGCGAAAGCAACGACAAGCGTTACCAGTTCTGCCAGGTGGACGTCGGCGGTCACGGGCGCGTGCGCCTGCTGCGCCAGATGTCGGGCACACCCTGCGAGGAAGGCTACAGCTGGGGCTGGAACCGCGCAGGCGTGTGGGTGAACCGGGGCTGCCGCGGCCTGTTCTCGGTTGATCGCCGCTGGTAAGCGGGTTGTCCGGAGCGTTGGGTGTGGCCATGCAGCCACCCCAACGCCCGCCACCGGGCGCACCGGTGTTAACATTCCGGGTCCTCTTGTCCACGCATCACGCCGCTACGCGGCCCGGAGTTCCAAGCGCATGCGCACGCATTATTGCGGCCTCATCGATGAGGCACTGGTCGGTCAGACCGTCACCCTTTGTGGCTGGGTCAACACCCTGCGCCTGCAGAGCCACGTGGCCTTCGTCGACCTGCGTGACCACGAGGGCCTCGCCCAGGTGGTGATCGAGCGCGAGAACGCCGCCGCCTTCGCGGTGGCCGGCGAGATCGGCAACGAGTACTGCCTGCGCGTCACCGGCACCATCCGCAAGCGCCTGTCGGTGAACGACAAGCTGCGCACCGGCACGGTGGAGCTGCTGGCCGACAAGGTCGAGATCCTCAATGCCGCGAAGGACCTGCCGTTCGCGCTGCACGAGAATCCCAACGAGGACATGCGGATGACCTACCGCTACCTCGATCTGCGCCGTCCCGAGATGCAGAAGATGATGCGTACCCGCATCAAGCTAGTGCAGTCGCTGCGCCGCTATCTCGACGCGCGCGGTTTCCAGGATATCGAGACGCCGATCCTGACCAAGGCCACGCCCGAGGGTGCGCGTGACTACCTGGTGCCCAGCCGCGTGCATCCGGGCCAGTTCTACGCGCTGCCGCAGTCGCCGCAGTTGTTCAAGCAGATCCTGATGATGGCCGGTTTCGACCGCTACTATCAGATCGCCCGCTGCTTCCGCGACGAGGACCTGCGCGCCGATCGCCAGCCGGAATTCACCCAGCTCGACCTCGAGTTCGCCTTCGTCGAAGAGAAGGACGTGCAGGATTTCGTGGAGGAACTGATCCGCCACGTGTTCAAGGAAGTGCAGTGCGTCGAGCTCGACGCCGTGTTCCCGCGCATGACCTGGGCCGAGGCGATGCGTCGCTTCGGTTCGGACAAGCCGGACCTGCGCATCGCGCTGGAGCTGACTGACATCGCCGATGCGGTGAAGCACGTGGAGTTCAAGGTGTTCGCCGAGCCGGCGAACGACCCGAACGGCCGCGTCGCCGCGCTGCGCGTGCCGGGCGGCGCCACCTTCACCCGCAAAGAAATCGACCAGCTCACCGAGTACGTCGCCAAGTACGGCGCCAAGGGCCTGGCCTGGCTGCGCGTGGATGATCTCTCCAAGGGCCGCGAAGGCATCAACTCGCCGGTGGCGAAGTTCCTCGACGACGCGGCGCTGGAAGGCGTGCTCAAGCGCACCGGTGCACAGAGCGGCGACATGGTGTTCTTCGGCGCGGGCAGCTGGAAGGCGGTCACGGACTTCATGGGTGCGCTGCGCCTGAAGGTCGGCAAGGATCGCGGCATGGTGGAAAACAGCTGGAAACCGCTATGGGTCACCGACTTCCCGATGTTCGAGTACGACGACGAAGAGAAGCGCTTCGTTGCCCTGCATCATCCGTTCACCGCGCCCAAGGTCGACGACGTCGCCGACCTGCGTGCGAACGCGGCCACTGCGGTGAGTCGCGGCTATGACATGGTGCTCAACGGTGCCGAGATTGGTGGCGGTTCCATCCGTATCCATCGCCCCGAGATGCAGAGCACCGTGTTCGAGATGCTCGGCATCGGTGCGGAAGAGGCCGAGGCGAAGTTCGGCTTCCTGCTGAAGGCGCTGAAGTTCGGCGCGCCGCCGCACGGTGGCCTGGCCTTCGGCATCGACCGCATTGCCGCGCTGATGGCGGGCACGGAATCCATCCGTGACGTGATCGCGTTCCCCAAGACCACCAGCGCGCAGGACCTGATGACCGACGCGCCGTCGCTGGTCAGCGATGCGCAGCTGAAAGAGCTGCACGTGAAGGTGGCCGCGGAGCCCAAGTCGGCCTGAGTTACGGGCCGGTCGCATGGCCGGTTCAGCGCAGTCTGTCGCGGCCCCGAGACGGATTTATGTGCAGAATGGACTCCCGCAACGTCCGGGCTGGCAGCGCCGCCCGGACGTTCGACCCTCGCTGATGGAAGTCCGCCTCTCCGATGTCCGACCAAGTGATCCTGCTGCACGGCCTGTGGATGCGCGGTTTCGCGCTGCTGATGCTGCACCGTCGCATGATGGAAGCCGGATTTCGCGTCCATCGCTTCGACTACATGAGCGTCGCGACCACTCCGGAGCGCATCCTGGGGCGACTGCAGACGCGCATGCATGAGCTGGCCGAGGACGGACATACCGTGCACCTCGTCGGCCATAGCCTGGGTGGGCTGCTGGCCCTGCGCACTTGCGCCGAAGTCGAGCAGCTGCCGCCCGGGCGCGTGGTCTGCCTGGGGTCCCCGCTGAAGGGCAGTGCCGCTGCGCGCCGTTTTGCCGGCATGGGCAAGGGCGGGGAAGTGCTGCTGGGGCATAACCGTGCCCTGCTCGAACGCGGTTTCGAGCGATGGAGTGGCCCGCGCGACGTGGGCGTGGTGGCGGGGCGGATGTCACTGGGCCTGGGCGCGGTGATCGGTCAGTTCGACGGCGACAACGACGGCTGTGTGACCGTGGATGAGACGCGCCTGCCGGGCATCGCCGACCACTGCGTGGTGGAGACCAACCACACCGGCCTGTTGTTCGTGCCCGAAGCGGCCCGGCAGGTCACGCAGTTCCTCCAGAGCGGTCATTTCGACCACCCCACCACACAGGCCGGAACGGGCGGTTGATCTGCCGGCTTGCTAGCCTCCCGCCCCAAGGCGATACAATTCGCGTCTTGTCCGTTAAGCCAGATTGCAGGAAATGCCATGGGTAGAGGCCCGTCCATCGAAGGTCGCAAGAACGCCGAAGACGCCAAGCGCGCCAAGGTGTTCACCAAGCTGATCCGCGAAATCACCGTCGCCACGCGCGCCGGTGTGCCCGACCCTTCGCTCAATCCGCGCCTGCGTTCGGCGGTGGACAAGGCCCTGTCGGCCAACATGCCCAAGGACACCATCGAGCGCGCGATCAAGCGCGGCTCGGGTGCCGACGGCGGTGCCTCGATGGAAGAGCTGCGTTACGAAGGCTACGGTCCGGGTGGCGTCGCGCTCATCATCGACTGCTTCACCGACAATCCGACCCGAACCGTGGCCGACGTGCGTCACGCGCTGACCAAGCACGGCGGCAACCTGGGTACGTCCGGCTCGGTGGCGTTCCAGTTCTCTCGTCTGGGAGAGCTCGCGTTTGCCACCGGCGGCGACGAAGCGGCCGAAGAGAAAGTGCTGGAAGCGGCACTCGAAGCCGGCGCGGACGACGTCGTCAACGAAAACGGCGAGAGCACCGTGCTGTGCGCGCCGGAGAATTTCGAAGCCGTGCAGCAGGCGCTCGCCGCTGCCGGTCTCCATGCGCTGCACGCCGGTGTAGGCATGCGCCCGACCAATCGCGTACCCGTGCCCGAGGAGGCGCTGGAGCCGCTGCTCGACCTGCTCGAGAAGCTCGATGGCCTCGACGACGTCAGCGATGTTTCGCACAACGCGCTGCTGCCCGCCGAGGCGGCGAGCTAACTCGTCCTATTGCTCGCCATGCCCGGCGACGCCATACCCATGACACGCATCATAGGCATCGACCCGGGCAGCCAGCGCACCGGTGTCGGCATCATCGATGTCGACGCCAGCGGCAAGCTGTCCCATGTCTTCCATGGCGCGCTGGCGGTAGCCGGCGAGGCCACCTTTCCCTTGCGCCTGAAACGCATATTTGACGAGCTGTGTGCCATCATCGCCGCCCATCGACCGGATGAGTGCGGCGTGGAACGTGTGTTCATGGCGCGCAATGCCGATTCGGCACTGAAACTGGGGCAGGCGAGGGGAGCCGCGATCTGCGCGGTCGTCAGTCAGGGGATCGCGGTGCACGAATACGCAGCGACAGAAGTCAAACAGTCCGTAGTCGGCACTGGCCGAGGCGACAAGACCCAGGTACAGCACATGATCGGTGTCCTGCTCGGACTCAAGGGGCCGTTGCAGGCTGATGCCGCGGACGCGCTCGCCATCGCCGTGACGCACGCCCATACGCGCGCCAGCCTGCAGCGCGTCGGCATCCCTCGCACCGCATGGAGGCGCCGATGATCGGTCGCCTTCGCGGCATTCTGGTTTCCAAGCAGCCGCCGTGGCTGCTGGTGGAGGTAGGTGGCGTGGGCTATGAGCTCGAAGCGCCGATGTCCACCATCTACGACCTGCCGCAGACCGGCAAGGAAGTCACGCTGCTCACGCACTACGCGGTGAAGGAAGACAGCGTGGCGCTGTATGGCTTCATGCACGAGGCCGAGCGCGCGCTGTTCCGCAACCTGCAGAAGGTCAGCGGCATCGGCGCGAAAATCGCGCTGGCCGTGCTGTCGGGCGTGTCCACCAACGATTTCGCGCGGCTGGTGCAGGCGGGCGACGTGGTGGCGCTGACCAAGATCCCTGGCATCGGCAAGAAGACGGCCGAACGCATGGTGGTGGAACTGCGCGATCGCGTGGACGGCCTGGCCGTCACGCTGCCTGGCGCCGGCCCCGCCGTGAATGGCGCGCCGCTCGACCCCGCCGGTGAGGCGACCGTCGCGCTGCAACAACTTGGTTACAAGCCGGCGGAAGTCACCCGCCTGGTGCAGAAGGTGGTCGCCGAGGGCGACACCGCTGAATCGATCATCCGCAAGGCGCTGCGCGCCGCACTAGGGAACTGACTTGTGACCCCAGATTCCACCCACGGCATGACCGACGCCGACACCAAGCGCCGCCTGGCCGCGTTGGCGCTGGGCGCCATCGGCGTGGTCTACGGCGACATTGGTACCAGCCCGCTCTACACGCTGCAGACCACGCTCAGCCACGACGGCATGAAGCCGACGCCGGAAAGCATCTATGGCGTGCTGTCGCTGATCTTTTGGGCACAGATCATCGTGGTGTCGCTGAAGTACGTGGTCTTCATCATGCGCGCCGACAACAAGGGCGAGGGCGGCATCATGGCCCTGCTTGCCCTGGCGTTGCGCAGCGTGGGCGGGCAACCCCGGCAGCGCTGGCTGCTCGCCATCATCGGTATTTTCGGCGCCTCGCTGTTCTACGGCGACGGCGTGATCACGCCGGCCATTTCGGTGCTGTCGGCGGTGGAAGGCGTGAAGGTTGCCGCGCCCAATCTTGGCCACTGGGTCGTGCCCATCACTGCGGTGATCCTGTTCCTGCTGTTCGCGCTGCAGCGGCACGGCACCGAGCGCGTGGGCAGGCTGTTCGGCCCGGTGATGGTGGTGTGGTTCATCGTCATCGCATTGCTCGGTGTCCACATGATTGCCCGCAATCCGCACGTGCTGTGGGCGCTCAATCCGTACTACGGGGTGAAGTTCTTCTTCACCCACGGCATGCAGGCCTTCATCGCACTGGGCGGCGTGGTGCTGGCGCTCACCGGTGCCGAGGCGCTGTATGCGGACATGGGCCACTTCGGCAAGCGTCCGATCCGCTACGCCTGGTTCAGCTTTGTGCTGCCGGCCCTGGTCCTCAACTACTTCGGCCAGGGTGCGCTGCTGCTCAACCATCCGGAAGCGATCGACAGTCCGTTCTTCAAGCTGACCCCGGAGCCGCTGCTGTACCCGATGATCGGCCTGGCCACCGTGGCCACGGTGATCGCTTCGCAGGCAGTGATTTCCGGTGCGTTCTCGATGACCCGCGAGGCCATGTCGCTGGGCTATTCCATGCGCATGCCGGTGGTGCATACCTCGCGCGAGATGTCCGGGCAGATCTTCGTGCCGTGGGTGAACAACTTCCTGCTGGTGATGGTGCTGGTGGCGGTGCTCGGTTTCCGCAGCTCGGACAACCTGAGCGCGGCCTATGGCATCGCGGTGACCGGCACCATGACCATCACCACCATCCTTGCGCTGATCGTGGCCCGTCGGATGTGGCACTGGAGCCGCTTCGTCGTGGTGCTGGCGGGCATCCTGCTGCTCAGCATCGACCTGTCGTTCCTGGGCGCCAACCTGATCAAGATCGAGTACGGCGGCTGGTTCCCGCTGGTGCTGGGCGTGGGCGTGTTCGTCGTGATGACCACGTGGCGTCGTGGCCGCGAGCTGGTGGTGCGCGAGATCAAGCAGTCGGGCCTCGCGCTGGACCCGTTCATCGAGAACATCGCCGAGCATCCGCCGCTGCGCGTGCCGGGTACCGCCGTGTTCCTGACCGCCAACCAGCACGCCGTGCCGCACGCGCTGCTGCACAACCTCAAGCACAACAAGGTGCTTCACGAGCGCAATGTGCTGTTGACGGTGGAAATGCTGGAAATCCCCACCGCTGATCCCGGCGAGCGCATCGAAATCAGCGAACTGGGTGGCGATTTCTACGGGCTGGAGCTGCGCTTCGGCTTCGCCGAGGATCCCAACATCCCGCTGGCCTTGTCCAAGTGCTCCAAGGTGGGCCTGCCGTTCGACATGATGGACACGACCTTCTTCCTGTCACGCGAAAACATCATCGCGGATGCCCGCCGTCCTGGCATGGCGCTGTGGCGTGACAAGCTGTTCGCCTTCATGGCACGCAATGCCTTGCCGGCCACGGCCTTCTTCCAGATTCCCGGCAATCGCCTGATCGAGCTGGGCGCGCAGGTCGAGATCTGACGGACCGCATGCGGGACCCTGCGAGAGCGGGGTCCCGGCGCGAAACGTGCCAATCCCCGTTTTTTGCCCGGATGAGGCTCGTTTTGAGCCCGCCAGGCCCGAATGCGTGCCCGTTGCCGCGCCGCTGCAACCCAAGCACTGCCATAATGCGCACCCATGAGCGAACACCGCATCGTCACCGCCGCCGCCCATCTGGACGATGAGGCCCTCGAAGCCTCCATTCGTCCGAAACGGCTGGCCGAATACCTGGGCCAGCAGGCGGTGCGTGAGCAGCTGTCGATCTACATCGAGGCAGCCAAGAAGCGTGGCGGCGCGCTCGACCATGTGCTGATCTTTGGTCCCCCGGGCCTGGGCAAGACCACGTTGAGTCACGTGATCGCCAACGAGCTGGGCGTCAACGTGCGCTCTACCTCCGGCCCGGTGCTGGAGAGGGCCGGGGACCTGGCCGCTCTGCTCACCAATCTCGAGCCGCACGACGTGCTGTTCGTGGACGAGATCCATCGCCTCTCGCCCGTGGTGGAGGAAGTGCTCTATCCCGCGATGGAGGATTTCCAGATCGACATCATGATCGGCGAAGGCCCCGCGGCCCGCTCGATCAAGCTCGACCTGCCGCCCTTCACCCTGATCGGCGCCACCACCCGTGCCGGCCTGCTCACCGCACCGCTGCGTGACCGCTTCGGCATCGTGCAGCGTTTGGAGTTCTATACGCCCGACGAACTCACCGCCATCGTGCGGCGCTCGGCCCGCATCCTGGGCATCGCCTGCGAGCCGGAAGGGGCGCAGGAGATCGCGCGCCGTTCGCGCGGCACGCCCCGCATAGCCAATCGCCTGCTGCGCCGCGTGCGCGACTACGCCGAAGTGCGTGCGAACGGGGAAATCACCCGTGAGGCCGCCCGCGCCGCGATGGACATGCTGAAGGTGGATGCCGAGGGCTTCGACGAGCTCGACCGGCGCATGCTGCTGACCATCATCGAGAGCTTCGATGGCGGCCCGGTGGGCGTGGAGTCGCTGGCCGCCGCGTTGAGCGAGGACCGCGGCACGCTGGAGGACGTGGTCGAGCCTTACCTGATCCAGCAGGGCTACCTGGTGCGCACCGCCCGCGGCCGGATGGCCAGCGCCAAGGCCTGGCGCCATCTCGGCCTGACCCCGCCGCCACGCCAGCCCAGCGCCGCCGACCTTTTCACTGCCGACAACGCCGATGTCTGACAACGCGCCCATCCTTGCCACCGACCCGTTCCAGTGGCCGGTGCGTGTCTATTGGGAAGACACCGACGCGGGTGGCGTGGTCTACCACGCCAGCTACCTGCGTTTCATGGAGCGGGCCCGCTCCGAATGGCTCCGTGGCCTGGGTATCAGCCAGTCGGCCGTGAAGGAATCGACCGGGCTGGCCTTCCTGGTCCGCGACATGCAGATCGACTTCCTCAGGGCGGCCCTGCTGGATGATGAACTGTCGGTAAGCGTTGAAGTCAAAGAACGGCGCGCAGCCAGTATCCTTTTCGCCCAAACGATCCGCCGGGCGGACGGCGTGGAGCTGATCCGCGCGAAGGTGCGAGTGGCGTGCGTCGACGTCAACCGCATGCGTCCGGTGCAGATTCCGGCCGATCTCATCCCCGGCCTTCCCCATCAATAAGAAGTACGTGCGCTGGAGAACCTTCGAGCAATGAACAGTGGAGTCAACATTTTCAAGCTGATCGCCGAGGCGAGCGTCCTTGTGCAGGCGGTCATGCTGGTGCTTCTCGTGTTCTCGTTCCTCTCGTGGGTGATCATCATCCGCAAGCACGCGCAGCTGAAATCCGCGATGGAAGAGGCCGAGGGCTTTGAAGAGCGCTTCTGGTCCGGCGCCGACCTCGCCCAGCTGTTCCGCGAGGTGAGCAACCGAGGCGCCGGCAACGGTGGCATGGAGACGGTGTTCGAATCCGGCTTCCGCGAGTTCGTGCGCCAGCGCCAGCGCAAGACGCATGACCTGCGCATCGTCATCGAAGGTTCCGAGCGCGCCATGCGCGTGGCCGGCACCCGCGAGATCGGTCGCCTCGAGCGCAACCTGGAATTCCTCGCCAACGTCGGCTCGATCAGCCCGTACGTCGGCCTGTTCGGCACGGTCATCGGCATCATGGGTGCCTTCCAGGGCCTGGGCGAGATGAAGGACGTCACCATTGCCGTGGTGGCCCCGCACATTTCCGAGGCGCTGATCGCCACCGCGATGGGCCTGTTCGCCGCGATTCCGGCCGTGTGGGCATACAACCGCTTCGCCAACAAGGTCGAGCGCGTCGCCTCCCGCTACGAGGTGTTCCAGGAAGAGTTCTCCTCGGTGCTGCAGCGTCAGATCCAGACCGACGATCCGACGGCTTGAGGAGCTGAGCCATGCGTAGCTCTGCGCGTCACAAGCGCTTCAAGCTCAAGTCCGAGATCAACGTCGTTCCCTACATCGACGTGATGCTGGTGCTGCTGATCATCTTCATGGTCGCCACGCCCATGCTCAACGCCAACGTCGACGTGAACCTGCCGCAGGCCAACGCCAAGTCGCTGCAGGACAAGAAGGAACCGGTAATCGTCTCGGTCGACCACAACGGCCAGCTCTATCTCACGCTCGGTACCGAGAAGAAGCAGCCGATCGATGCACAGACCATGCAGGCCAAGGTGGGCGCCTTCGTGAAGGCGAACCCCGAGGTCAGCGTGCTCGTGGCCGGTGACCGCGACGGCAAGTACGACGGTGTGTACCAGGTGTTGGCCCAGCTGCAGCAGGCCGGCGTGGCCAAGGTGGGTCTGATGAGCGCGCCGGAGTCGAGCAGCAAGAAATGAGGGCCGACTCCCCCAAGGGCACATCCAAGGCGGTTGTTCTCTCCGCCATCCTGCATCTGGGCATCGTGGGCTTCCTGGCCCTCGCGGTGATCCCGTGCTCGTTCTACGAGGGCCTGTTCGAAACCCTGCACCTGCCGGCGAGCTGGAACCCGATCACCTGCGCCAAGCCGATCGAGCTGCCGGGCGAGATCATCGAGGCGACCCTGGTCGGCCCGACCGGTGCGCCGCCGCCGAAGGCCGTCAAGGCGAAGCCGGTGCCGGATACCGTACCGCCCCCGCCGACCGTGACGCCGCCGCCGGTACCCGAAGTGCCCAAGGTGAAGACCTTGCCGCCGCCGCCTGAGCATCCGGACACCAAGGATCAGGAGAAGGTCGTGGCCGATGCCTTGCAGAAGGCCGAGGACGCCAAGAAGGAGCAGGAAGAGAAGCAGCGCCAGCGCGCCGCCGAACTGGACGCTCAGGCCGCCAAGCAGAAGCAGGAAAAGCAGAAGCAGATCGATGAACTGTTCGCCAAGATGGACGCTGCTGACCAGCAGACCAAGAAAGCGGACAACAAGGCCAAGCAGGCCAAGCAGCAGATGGAAGACTTGAAGAACGCCCAGGACAACGGCCTGGCCAACGTGCCCAATGCCGCCCAGCGGCAGACCGGCAACAACGGTCCCGATGCCGGCCTGCTGGCGCAATATCTCGCGTCGATTCAGAACGCGGTCACGCAGAATTGGCTACGCCCGGATAACATGCCGAACACGCCGTGCATCGTGCACATCGTGCAGCTGCCAGGCGGCGACGTGATGAGCGCCAAGGTCGACTCGAGTTGTCCATACGACGAGGCCGGCAAACGCTCCATCGAAAACGCCGTCCTGCGCGCGCAGCCCTTGCCCTACAAGGGTTTTGAGAGCGTGTTCCAGCGTCAGATCGATTTCACTTTCAGGCCGCAGTGATGAAGCCCATGCGTAAACTGAGCTCAAGCTTTGCCCTCGTCCTGCTCGTCGTGGCCGCGTTGATCGCCGGCCCCGCAGCAGCCCAGTCGCTCAATGTCGACATCGTCGGCGGCCTCAAGACCGCCACGCCGATCGCCGTGGTCCCGTTCGCCCAGGCGGGCGGCGCACCGCTGTCCACCGACGTGGCCGACGTGATCCGCAACGACTTCAACCGCTCGGGCAAATTCCGCTCGCTGGCGAAGAGCGAGATCGTCGAGACCCCGTCCAAGGGCTCGGACGTCAACTTCGCCACCTGGCGCCTGCTCAAGCAGGACTACCTCACCATCGGCCGCATCAGCGACGCCGGCGGCGGCATGCTGCGGGTGGAATACGAACTGTGGGACGTCAACAAGCAGCAGAGCCTGCTGGCCCAGGCGTACACCGCCCCGGCCGGTGACCTGCGCGGCGTGGCCCACCAGATCGCCGATGCGATCTACGAGAAGATCACCGGCGTGCGTGGCGCGTTCTGGACCCGCATTGCCTATATCACCGCCGTAGGCCTGGGCAACAACACCACCTACTCGCTGATCGTGGCCGATTCGGACGGCTACAACCCGCAGGTCGTGGCGCGTTCGCGCGAGTCGCTGCTGTCGCCCTCGTGGTCGCCGGATGGGCGCAAGATCGCCTATGTGTCGTTCGAAAGCGGCAACTCGGCCATCTATGTGCAAGACATCACGACCGGCTCGCGCCAGCTGATCTCGGCCCGGGCCAAGGGCATCAACGGTGCTCCGAACTGGTCGCCGGATGGCAGCAAGCTAGCGTTGGCGCTGTCCTACCAGGGCAATCCGGAGATCTACGTGATGGACGTGGCCTCCCGCCAGGAGACCCGCCTCACCAACAACCTTGCCATCGATACCGAGCCGCGCTGGACGCCGGATGGCCAGAGCATCATCTTCACCTCCGACCGCTCGGGTCGTCCGCAGCTCTACCAGATGCCCGCCACGGGCGGTGGGGCGGACCGCATCACGTTCCAGGGGCAGTTCAACGCCAACGCCTCGATCAGCTATGACGGCAAGCAGATCGCCATGGTGCAGGGCAACGGGAACGTGTATCGTATCGCCATTATGGATCGCAGTCTGGGTGGGCAGGTGCGCTTCATCTCGCCGGGTCCGATCGACGAAACCCCGAGTTTCGCGCCCAACGCCAGCATGCTGTTGTATGCCGCTTCCGAAGGTCGACGTGGCGTCCTTTACGCCGTATCGGCCGATGGTCTAGTCCGGCAACGCCTCGTGTTGGCCGATGGCGACGTTCGCGAGCCGGCCTGGGGTCCCTATCGTCAACGTTGACCAGTTCATGCCCTGGCGCGCGAGCGTCAGGGTCATGTGATCCGGGCGTGAAACCGTAAAACGACACAATCCGGGTCAAAACAACTTGCCAGCCGCGGCAATCTGTCGCGGAGGGCGGGTCAGGTGGTTGCGAGACAGCGCACCGCCGGCAGCAAAAATGTCAAAATAACAGCCGGTTCACCGGCGAACACTGTCCCGAAACCGCAATCATTACTGACTGTCGGAACTCAAACCCGTTTGAAGGAACGTCCACCATGAATAAGACCGTTCGCGTCGCTCTGGTCGCCCTGCTCTGCGTTGGCGCGGCCGCATGCTCGAAGAAGCAGGAAACCAAGCCGCAGGCTCCCGTGGAACAGGCTCCGGTGACCGCGCCGGCCTCCGGCCCGACCAAGTACACCCCGGCTGACCTCGACACCGACGCTTGCCTGCGCCAGCGCGTTGTGTACTTCGATTTCGACAAGGACGAAATCAAGCCGGAGTTCCAGCAGATCATGGCGTGCCACGCCAAGTACCTGCAGGACCGCCCGATGGCCCAGATCCGTCTGGAAGGCAATGCTGACGAGCGCGGCACCCGCGAGTACAACCTCGGCCTCGGCGAGCGCCGCGGCAACGCCGTGTCCAGCGCCCTGCAGTCGAACGGCGGCTCGGCCAGCCAGATCAACGTGATCTCGTACGGCAAGGAAAAGCCGGTGTGCCGTGAGCACAACGAAGACTGCTGGAGCAAGAACCGTCGCGTCGAGATCGTCTACACGGCGAAGTAATGAAGAAGCAACTGGCTAACAGCTTCAAGGCCAGGATGGGCATGGCGGGCGCGTTCGCGTCCGCCATGCTTTTTGTTGTCCCGGCATTTGCGCAGGATTCCCGCCTGAGCCTCGCCGATCGCGTCTCGCGATTGGAGCAGCAGGCCCAGAACCAGAATCAGGGCGGTACGACCCTGGTCAACCAGGTCCAGGCGCTGCAGTCGCAGTTGCAGCAGATGCAGGGCCAGATCGAAGAACTGCAGCACCAGCTGCAGGAAGCGAACGACAAGAACAAGGCGCAAGCCACGGACTTCGATTCGCGCCTGGGCCGCCTTGAGGGCGGTGCCGGAGCAGCGGCGAACAACCCGGGCAATGCGGCCAACGCAAATACGCCTCCGCCGGCGGGCGATGTGCCCCAGGCGCCGGCCCCCGCGCCGGACGCGGGCAAGGGTGGCAAGGCGGCCGGTGCGGCTGCTGGCGCTGCTGCCGGCACGGCGGCGGCCACCAAGGGTGGTGCTGCGCCGGCCAATTCGGCCGGTGCGCAGGCGGTCTACGACGAAGCCTTCAAGTCGCTGCGTGCCGGCGACTACGTGGTGGCGTCGCGCGGCTTCCGTGGTTTCATCCAGCAGTACCCCGACAGTCCGCTGCTGCCCAATGCCTATTACTGGCTGGGCGAGTCGTACTACGTCACCATGAATTATTCGGTGGCGCTCGAAGCCTTCCAGCGACTGCTGAGCCAGTTCCCGCAGAGCGAGAAGGCGCCCGACGCCATGCTCAAGGTGGGCTACAGCCAGATCGAACTGAAGCAGGTCGATGCCGGCAAGGCCACGCTGAAGAGCGTCACGGCGAAGTTCCCGGGCTCCAAGGCCGCTGGCCTGGCCCAGGAGCGCCTGCGTCGCCTGCAGGCTCAGCCGGCCAACTGAGGTTGATGGTGTGAGCGCCAGCAGTACGAGCGTGGCATCCACCACGCCAGCACCGGCGCAGGCCGAACGGCTGCGCATTACCGAGATCTTCCACTCGATCCAGGGCGAGGCCGACGCGATCGGCTGGCGCACGGTATTCGTCCGCCTCACGGGCTGCCCGCTGCGTTGCGTGTGGTGCGATACCGAGTATTCGTTCTACGGCGGCAACTGGCGCGACATAGACGACATCGTTGCCGAGGTGGCCTCGCATGGCGCCAGGCACGTCTGCGTGACGGGTGGCGAGCCGCTCGCGCAGAAGCGCTGCCTGATCCTGCTGAAGCGCCTGTGCGATGCCGGCCATGATGTGTCGCTGGAAACCTCGGGCGCGCTGGATGTTTCCCTGGTCGATCCGCGCGTGCGCAAGGTGATGGACCTGAAGGCCCCCGATTCGGGCGAGGCCAAGCGCAACCTGTGGTCGAACATCGACCGTCTGCTGCCGCACGACCAGGTAAAGATCGTCATCGCCAGCCGGGCCGACTACGAATGGGCGCGAGATGCGGTCGCCGAGCACAAGCTCAACGAACGCTGCATGGTGCTGTTCTCGCCGGTCCACGGGGCGATCAAGCCGCGCGAACTCGCGGAATGGATCATCGAGGACAAGCTCGACGTGCGTTTCCAGCTGCAGCTGCACAAGCTGTTGTGGAACGACGAACCGGGCCATTGAGCCCAGGTCGGGCGCCGGGTCGTTAGCCCAGCCCGTTAGAAGCACGCTTCATGCGGGGAGGGCACCTCGAACTTTCACGGTGCCGCCAAAGCTTCGACAGTAGATTTCCGCGCGCCGGCCTGTGTTGCCGGTGGCGCTCTTCGGCCGGATCACCGGCATGAACCCAGGAGTGGATCCAACCATGTCTCAATCGTCTCCCCGCAAGGCCGTCGTGCTCGTTTCCGGCGGCATGGATTCGGCGGTCACTATCGCCATCGCGCGCGAGCAGGGCTATCAGGTGCATGCGCTGAGCGTCGCCTATGGCCAGCGGCACAATGCGGAGCTCGCCGCTTCGGAGCGGGTCTCGCGCACGCTCGGTGCGGTGGAGCACAAGACCGTGCAGGTGGACCTGCGCTCCATCGGCGGCTCGGCGCTCACCGCGGATATCGATGTGCCGCTGGACCAGACGGGCGACACCGGCATTCCGGTGACCTACGTGCCAGCGCGCAACACCATCATGCTGTCCATCGCGCTCGGTTGGGCCGAGGTGCTGGGTTCCACGGACATCTGGTGCGGCGTGAATGCGGTGGACTATTCCGGTTATCCCGATTGCCGCCCCGCCTTCATCGAATCCTTCGAGCAACTGGCCAATGTCGCGACCAAGGCCGGTGTGGAAGGGGCGGGTATCCGCATCCACGCGCCCCTGATGCGCATGAGCAAGGCCGATATCGCCCGCGAAGGGCAGCGCCTGGGCGTGGATTTCTCAGAGACGGTGAGCTGCTACCAGGCGGACGCCGAGGGGCGTGCATGCGGTCATTGCGACGCCTGCCTTTTGCGCGCACAGGGCTTCAAGGCGGCGGGGTTGCCGGATCCGACCCGCTATGTCTGAATCAGTCTGGCTTGTGCCATGGGCGGCTAGCCCATAAAATTACGGGCTTGCCTTTGGCGATGGGTCGTTAGCTCAGTCGGTAGAGCAGTAGACTTTTAATCTATTGGTCCCGAGTTCGAATCTCGGACGACCCACCAAAGCATTCGAGGACTTGCCTGGCGGCAAGTCCTTTTTTTTATGGGCGTGTGTCGCTGGTGTGCCGGGCGCGGAAGGGCGCGTGTCAGCTCGCTCGTCGCCACGCGGGTGACGTGTGCTTGCGTGGCGTGGAATTGCGCTCCATCACCGGCATGCGCGGCAATTCGAACCAGAACGCGCTGCCGCGACCCGGTTCGGAGCGCAGGCCGATGCGCGTGCCCAGCAGGCGGGCGAGGCGTTCGGCAATGGCCAGGCCGAGGCCGTAGCCGCCTCGGCGTTCGCTCTCTCCGGCCTGCAACTGCACGAACTCTTCGAAGATGCGCTGTTGGTGGATGACGGCGATGCCGGGACCGTTGTCGCGCACTTCGATGCGCACGGCCTGGCCACGCCGGCGCGCGGCGATCAGCACGCGACCGTCGGGCGAGTTGATGATGGCGTTGCTGGCGAGCTGGTAAAGCAGGCTGGCCGCTACATCCGCATCGCCATGCAGTTCGTGATGGCTTCCGCGCCAGATCAGCGTGACGTGGTGTCGCGCCGCCTCATGGTTAAGCGAGGTGCGATCACGCATGAAGAGTTCGGCGGCGGAGAAGCCGGTGGGCTTCACGGCGATCACGCCGGCGTCGAGTCGCGAGATCTCGAGCAGGGCATCCAGCAATCGCGTCATCGCGGCGATGCTGGTGCGCATCTGCTGGAACAGCAACTGCCGCTCCTCTTCGCTGCCGCTGTCCACGCCGGCGGCGAACAGCTCGAGCGCCTGCAGCGGCTGACGGAAGTGATGGCTGACCAGCGCGATGAACTGCGATTTGCTGCGTGTGGCGGCTTGGCTCTGCCGCAAGCGATCGAGCGCCTCCACGGCGTTCTCCTGCTGCATGGTGCTCCAGTCGCGGCGCTGCTCTTCCAGCAATTCGGAGAGGCGTTCCAGCGCATGGCGAATATCGGAAAACTCCGGACCGACGGGCGTGTCGTCGATGGCCGGATGGCGTGCATTGACCATTTCATGCAGCGCGTCCTGCACGTGTGCCAGGGGTTCCAGCACGTGATGACGCAGGGTGACGCGCGCAAGCCACGCGAGCACGAGGATGCCGGCGGCGCACAGCCCGCCCAGCAACCACACGAGGCCCTGGGCGAGGCGCAGCGGGCGCGTGTCCACTTCCATGCTCAGCCATGAAGCCGGCACACCGGTACCGTGCAGCTCGCTTCGATACGTGGTGCCTCCCCGCGGCAGCGCTTGGCCGCTGCTCCAGAGGCTGCCATCGGGGCGATGCAGTTCCACGCGTTGCAACTGGTCGATCTGTCCGTCCCGCAGTGCCCGATCGAGGGTGTCCTGGGGAGAGGCCGTGAAGCTGTTGCCAAGTTCGCCGGCGAGGCGCTCCAGACGCAAGGTCACCGAAGCTTCCGCGCGCTCGCCCATGGTGTGCGTCTGCTGCAGGCACAGCGCGAGCACGAGCGCGAGCGCGGCGATCGTGCTTGGCAGGATCACATCGATGAACAGGCGTGGAAGCAGTCGCTGGCGCGATTCCATGCGTCAGGCTCCCATGGCCGGGCGGTGTTTAGTGATGCGGCCGGCACATCGCCCGGACGTCCTCAGGCACGGCATGGCTGGCGTGGGCTGCATGGATGTGGACTCGCGATTGGTCGGCGATGAAAACGGCCCCTTGGTTCGGGCACGTCATCTCCATGAAATGCCCTGTGAGGCACTCTAAAGAATTAGTCGTAGCCCAACGATAGCCACTTCGTTCTAGCGCAAGGCGCCATAGTTCGAACGGCCTATCCGCATGCATGTTGCAGCGCAAGAACGAGAATGAACCGAAAGCGGTGCTCGTCGCATGACGCCGAAGCCTTTTGGCGCTAACTTGCACAACCGCAAGGCCCACCGGGCCTCCTGGAGATCCTCATGTCTGCACCCCGCCGTCTGCTGCTCGCTTTCTCCCTGCTGGGCCTCGCCACCGTTGCCATCGCGCAGGACCTGCCGGCCAACATGCCCAAGCGCAAGCCGGGTCTGTGGGAAATGCAGACTTCCGGCATGAGTGGTCATCCGCAGGTGATGAAGCTTTGCCTGGACGCGGACACCGACCAGGCGATGTACAAGATGGGCTCGCAGATGAGCGGCCACATGTGCAGCAAGTTCAACATCGATGTGCAGGGCAGCACCGTGGTGTCCGATGCGGTGTGCAAGCTCAACACCCCGAACGGCACGGTCAACATGACCAGCCACAGCGAGACCAAGTTCGACGGTAATACCGCCTACCAGACCGAGGGCCACATGAAGTACGACCCGGCGGTGATGGGGCAGAGCGAGATGGCGATGAACAGCTCGGGCCATTGGGTCGGGGAGTGTCCGGCCGGCCAGAAGCCGGGCGACATGGTGATGCCCAACGGCAGCACCATGAACATCAAGGATATGCAGCACCACTGAGTGCTGTGAGGTCAGGGCGGGCAGCCTAGGCTGAGCCCGCCTGGCTCCGGGTCAAGGTGTCGAAGGAGCCATCAGTTCGCGCACCAGCGCCTGGTGCTCATTGTCGATCTTGTGCAGTCGCGCCTGCATCGCGGCATCGCTGACCCATTGGGCGCTGTAGGCGCGGCGCCGGTCGAGGTTGAACTCGATATCGGCGAAGGGCACCAGCGTTTCATTGCCGGCAGGCGTGAATCCGCTGATGTCATGGATCAACTGCAGCCTGGCCAGCTCGGCCTGGGCGTTCTTGCCCTTGCCGTAGGAGGTCAGTGCAGTGGCCACGCGTTGGCGCAGGTCCGCGGGCAGGTCCGAACGGATCACTACCACCGCGTGCGGGATCAGGCTGGAGGTCCACAGGACGCGCAACCGGTCGTACTGGTCGGGAAACCGTTTGGCGAACCGCTCCAGGTCGGCGGTGTTGTTGGTGGCAACATCCACCTCGTTGTTCGCCACCGCCAGCGCGTTGTTCTGGTGGTTGTCCACGGTCACGCTGGCGAAGAAGGTGTCCGAGTCGAGCCGGCGATTGGCGAACACCTGCGTTTCGGGCACCAGGTAACCCGATACCGAGAGCACCTCGCCACGCGCATAGCGCAGGTGTCCTGGCTGGCGGAGCATGTCATCGACGCTGTGCAGTGGCGAATCCTTGGCCACCAACAGGACCGAGTAGTAGCCGCGCGAGCCGTTGGTCCGCGTGAGCTGGGCGATCACCTGCATGCGGTCGTGGGTGACCGCGTCCAGGGCGAGGCGACCGGAGACGAAGGCAAAGTCGACACGCTCCTCGGCCATCGCCTGGGCCAGGCCTTCATAGGTGCTGACCGACAGGGAGTGGACGGGCAGTCCCAGGGTGTGGCTGAGGTCGTCCAGCATCGGCCGCCATGCCGCGAGCGACTCGGAGGGGCCACCGATGGGCAGGATGCCGAACGTGAGCGCGCTGATGTGCTTGGGATCAGGCGGTGCGCTGGCGGGCTGGGCCGCCTGGACAAGTGGGGCTGACAGACAGGCAAGGACGAGGCCAAAGGCGACCCACCGGCAGGACCGGAGCCTCAGGTTTGTCAGCCAGCCCTTCGGCAAGACGGTGTTCCCCCAGGAGCGTCAGGCGCGTTCGGCGGCCTATGGCGCCATCAGCATGCGGGCAGCATACGTGGCGTTCGTCACGGCGGAGTGAAGGTTACAGCCCGCTGATACGCCGGGAGGCGACCACGGCTTCCACACGGTTGCGAACGTTGAGCGCCCGGAAGATCGCGGCCAGATGGATCTTCACCGTGCCTTCGCTGATACCCAGGTCGCGCGCGATCAGCTTGTTGGGCTTGCCCTGCGAGAGCAGGCGCAGCACGTCGATCTGGCGCTCTGTGAGCAGCTTGCGCAGGCGCTCTTCCAGCGAATCGGCCGGAGTTGGCGCCGGGGTGGCGGGTTGCGCCGCCATGGTCGCGCCATTGGCAACGCCATCGACGCGTTCCTGCAGCATCAGGGGCGGCACGTACACGCCGCCCGACAGCACCAGCCGCACGGCGGACAGCATGACGTCGGGCGAATAGGCCTTGGGGATGAAGCCCTGCACGCCCATCGCGAGCAGGGTCTTCATCAGGGTGGGGTCTTCCACGCCCGATAGCACGATCACCGGCACTTCCGGCAACTGCTCGATCACCTCGGTCAGGTGCTCGCTGCCATGGACGCCCGGCATTGCCAGGTCGACGAGGGCCAGCGACATGGAGGCCGCGTCGGGGGCGTGGATGGCTTCGCGCAATTCCGCCATGTCCATGGCAGTGACGAAGTTGGTGTCCGGCCCAAGCTCGGCCAGCTTGAGCTTGACACCTTCGACGATCAGTCGATGGTCGTCAGCAATCAGTATGCGCATGTCGTTCCCCGTGACGCGCGCACGGCTCTCCCATCGCCGCGCATTCGCGCACGCAACATAGCCCCAGCACGCGCCTACAGCAACCGTAGGGAGCTTACGAACGGCCTAGTCACAAGGTCATATGGTCCGCTGGATGGGGCACCGTGAGAATCGCCCCGATGCGAGGGGGAGTCGCTCATGTGCACCACACGACAGGGGCGGCGGTGGCTGTATCGGCGCTGCGTATGGCTTGCTTTGAAGGGAGATGGTGCGATCGGGTCGGGTGATGGCGTGCAGGGTGGGCGTTTTGCCTGGACACCGTAGCCATGGGTGTCATGCGGCTGCTGGAGTGCTACGCACCTTTGTTTTCCTTCGGCTTGCTCATCGACGAGCAGGCCGCGACCCCTGATGGCCCCGGCGAACTGGCGACCGTCCAGATGCGGGCGCGCGCTATCACCGATGATGCCCGCGGCAGGGCGCTCGGGGCAGGCAAGCCGCTGACCGACGTCGAGATGGCCGGCTTTGCGGCCGTGGCCTGGTTCGATGAAGTGGTCATGCGGCAGGATGCCTGGAAGCACCTGGCGAGTCCGTTGCAACTGGACCTGTTCGGCACGGCCAGTGCCGCCAGCGAATTCTTCGATCATCTCGCCCACCTGCCGCCCACTGCCGAAGAGGTCCGCGAGGTGTTCGGCATGGCGCTGTCGCTTGGCTACGTCGGGCAGTACTACTACGAGCAGGACGACAGCGGCGAATTGGGGCGCATCAAGGCGCTCTATTGCCGCCCCAGCGTGACGGCGCCGGTCGTGCTGCAAACCCTGCAACGCGAGCCCATCACGCCACAGCCCTATCTCGCGCCGGGATCGCCTCCGTTGCGCCTGCCGGCTTCATGGGTGGGGCGGCGCTCGATGCAATTCGTGGCCGGTGCCCTGGTGTTGCTGGTCCTGGTGGCGTTCGTGGCACCGGTGTTCAGTCACGTCGTCCCCATGCAGACCTGGTTACTGCTTGGCCTTGGCGTGGTCGCCGCGAGCACATTGGCCTGGGCTGCCACGTTGGCATGGCACCGCCTGGTGGTGATGCGCGCGCATACACGCGTAGCGGCACATCTTGAAGCAGGCTACGGCATTGGCGATCTGTGGTCTGCGCTGGTCGATGCCGCGCGACACGTGCGCGGCGCGGTGCTGCATCCGTTTCGTCGCCGTGGCGAATGGCGAAAGCTGTCGCGGCACCCCTGGTTGATGTTCCTTGGCGACAGCCCCGCGGAAGTGCGCAGCCTGCTGCAGGCTGCCGCCCATGCACCGCACGCGCGCAACTCTCCGGCCAACGCGGCAGCGAGACCGTGGTACTGGTGGATCTTCCGTTCGGTGGTTGCGGTTGAGCCGGGCGGTCATCTGCTGCAGTCGCCGAACGAACCGCATGGACAGGCTTCGCCATGGTCACAGGCGCTTTCCCTGCTGGCGCGGGAGCGTCGCAAGCTGCCGCTGGATGGCATGGTGCTGTGCGTGTCGGCGCAGAGCCTGCTGGAATCGGCGGCACAGATCAGCGCGCGTGCCAGCCGCCTGCAGGACATGGCTTATGAAGCCACGCGGCATCTGCAGCTGCAGTTGCCGCTTTATGTCGTGGTGACGGGGCTCGAAGCATTGCCGGGCCATGCCGCCGTGCGGGCCACGTTGCCTTCGGCGGTGTTCAGGCGCGCCTTGGGTTGGCGAATATCGTCTGCACCCGGAGTGGCCTCATCCCACGGACGTATGGACGTCCGCAGCGAAGAAGTGGAGCGACGCTTGGGTGCGGCGGTGATGGCGGCGCTGGCGGTGCAGCGTCATGCGCGTGGGCGCCGTGAAGTGTTCGGCTTCCTGCAATCTTTGCCGCTGCTGCAGCGAGGCTTGCAGGTGTTTCTCGACCGACTGTCGGCGGGTGAGGGGGCTGGCGGACGCCGGTTGCTCTGGTGCGGGCTCTATCTAACCGGTGGAGCACGACCCAGTGCGCCCAGCGGCGATTTCGTCGATGACCTGTTCGCGCGTTTCCTGCCAGCCGATCGCCTGCTTGCGCGCCGCATCGCCCTGGAAAACTGACCGCCGCCTCAGGCCACCGTGACCCGGTTGGAGGTCCAGGCCGTCATCATGGCCTCCCGCAGCTGTTCGGGTGACACCGGTTTGTAAAGTACCGGGATGCGGGCCGCCATGATTTCGCGGAGACGGTCGCTGCGCGTTTCGCCCGTGATGAGCAGGCGCGAGAAGGGCGGGTTGCCGTCGCGCTGGTAATGCTGGTCGAGCGCGGCCAGTACGTCCAGGCCGCTTTCCCCGTCGCGCAGGCGCAAATCGGAAATCACGATGTCGGGAGGCGTCGGCCATTCCTCGGCGGCGAGCAGGGCCTGCGTGCGGTCTTCCGCGACGGCCACTTCGCAACCCCAGCTGCGCAGCAGGTAACGAATGCCCGAGAGGATGGCGGGTTCGTCATCGATCACCAGCACGCGCATGCCCGACACATCCAGCGGAGCTTCCTCGCCCCCGCTGTGCGGTACCTGCTGCGCCGGGACCTGCGGAAGATGAAAGGTGAACACGCTGCCGCGGCCCGGAGTGGACTTCAGCTGCACCTGCGTGTCGAGCAGCTCGGCCAGGCGCTGCACGGTGGCCAGTCCCAGGCCGAGGCCGCGTCGCGGTCCGGTGTCGTGCTCGTGGTTGCTGTGGCATTCCACGCGATAGAACTCGTCGAATACGCGCGCCTGGTGTTCGGGCGCGATGCCGGTGCCGGTATCCCATACGTCCAGCCTCACCGCGCCGTCGCCACGACGGCGCGCCACCACCAGCACGCCTCCCTTGTGCGTATAGCGCAGTGCATTGCTCACCAGGTTGTTGAGGATGCGTGCGAGCATCGTGCGATCGCTGCGCACCCAGACATCGGTGGCGCGCATGATCAGGCGAAGGCCGTGCTGCTCGGCGATCATGCGGAAATTGCGGCTGACTTCCTCCAGCACGTGGTCCAGCGGGAATTCGGTGATCTCGATCTGCATCGCGCCGGTTTCCAGCCGCGACAGGTCGAGCAGTTCGCTGAAAAGATGATCGAGGGCTTCCACGCATTCCTGGATGTGCGCGATGCGATCGAGCCGTACCGGGTCGCGTTCGTCCTCGGCCAGCGACGAGGAGAACAGGGTCAAGGCGTAAAGCGGCTGGCGCAGATCGTGCGAGGCGGCGGCAAGGAAGCGCGCCTTGGCGACGCTGGCGGCTTCGAGTGCCGCGTTCTTGCGCGCGAGTTCCACCGTTGCGTGCTCGATCTCCTTTTCCATGCTGCGCTGTACATCGAACAGTGCGAGCGCGGCGCTGTTGAAGCCGCGCTGCAGTTCGCCGATCTCGGTCTGGTCGGTGACCTCCACCTCCACCCGCCGATCACCGCGTCCCAGCTGGTGCACGGCGGATACGAGTCCGCGCAGGGGAGCGCTGATCCAGCGCGCGGCCTGCCAGCCGATGATGCCCGCGACGAGCACGCTCAGCGCCAGCGCGACGAGCGCGTTGCGCAGGCTGGCCTGCTGCGCCGCGATGGCGTCGTTGAGGCTGACATCCACCATCACCGAACCCAGCACCGGCCGGCCGGGTTGTTCGGTATCGACGACATCGCGAACAACGGT
The DNA here is from genome assembly GCF_004296575.1 of Dyella amyloliquefaciens. GTDB lineage: Bacteria > Pseudomonadota > Gammaproteobacteria > Xanthomonadales > Rhodanobacteraceae > Dyella > Dyella amyloliquefaciens. Next base: position 941,959 of record NZ_SAYT01000001.1, read on the forward strand.
CAGCGTTTCGGCATTGCCGCCACCGCTGCGACCGAGGTTGTCGGCAAGAATTTCTCCATCGGCTGCGCGGATCTGCACGCGCGCGACGTGGGGCAGGTCACCGATCGATTCGGCGATGCGCACCAGTTCGCGGCGTTGCATGTCCCGCAGGGCCGTGGTCGATACGGACGCGGCCTGGGTCGCGATGGCGTCGGCCGTGATCTGCGCCATGCCACGCAGGCTGGTGAGCTGGTGCTGGGTGAGGAGGGCGACCAGCAGCGTGGCCGTCACCAGCGTGGGGACGAGCGCCACCAGGGCAAGCCGCTGCATCAGCGACGTGCGCCGCCACCACCGCCCCGCTCGGGAGTTCGCCCCTGCACCCATTGGCCGTTAACCCCATCCGGCGGTCCATGCGCCATCGGAAGTCAGACTAGCGCGATTCATGGAGTAGGGCAGCTAGCCCATTGGCCGAGGACTATGTCCTTAGTGTTCGTGAGAATTTGCCGACGCAGCGATAGTCTGCCGCCGACGACGGCTGAGGCGTTCGACCAGCAGCGGCAGCAGGGCCAGCAGTCCGATCGCGCTCAGCGGCATCCATATCGAACGTTGCATCAGCAGGCCCAGGCCAAAGTGGCCTTCGCTGTGGGCCAGGGCCTGTCCCAGGCCGGCGCCGATGCTGGTCTCGAAAATCAGGGAGACGGTGCCACCCAGCCAGCTGGCGCCGAGGAACAGCCACATCGGGCAACGCAACCACGCCAGCCCCACCGTGATGAGACCGAACGGCGCCACCGGTATGAAGCGAAGAAACATGGTGTAGGCCACCGGATGACGCTCGAAGCCGTGATGCAGCTTGTCCACGATGGCCGGCGGATGCTTGCTGCCGGCGCCAAAGGCGTAGCGGCTGGCGAGGAACAGGATCAGCGTGCCCAGGGTCAGGCCGATGGAGCTGTAGATGCTTCCTTCGAGCACGCCAAAGGCGAATCCGCCGGCCATGATGATGATCACGGTGCCGGGGATGCCAGTCGACACGGCCAACGTAAGCAGGCCGATGAAGGTGACGCGGCTGAGCCAGGGCGAGCCGTCGATATCGGCGCGCAGCTGGGCCTGGTGCATCACGAGCTGTTCGGGATGCAGGCGATCGAGCGCGCCGGAGCTGAACATGACGATGCCGGCGATGACCAGCAGGATCAGCGGCAACGCAGCGCGCAGGCGGCTCAATAGTGCTGACCGGTTTGACCGTAGGCGGCGAGCACGCTGCGCGCTTCGTCGCGCAGGATGTCGCGACGCACGGCGATGCCGCGGCGTTCGAGCTCGCCCACCCAGTCCGCCGGCAGCGGGCCTTCATCGAACTCGGTGAGTGCTTCCACGTCTTCGGAACGCGCGCCGATCAGCAGTGCGTCCACGCCGGCCCACACGGTGGCGCCGTAGCACTGGCAGCACGGCTGTGCGCTGGTGGCGAGCGTATAGCTGCCACCGTCCTGGTTCAGGCGGAACGCGGCAAGGCGCTGCTGCGCGGTCATGTAGGCCATCATTTCGGCGTGTGCGACCGAGCAGGTCTGCGGCACGACGCGGTTGACGCCCACCGACACGACACGGCCATCACCGTTGAACACGGCAGCGCCGAAGGGGCCGCCCTGTCCATGCTCGATGTTGCGTCGTGACAGCTCGATCGCCAAACCCACGCGCTCCTCGTCGGTCACGTAGCGCTTTCGCTCGTCGACCACTTCGCCGATCCACGGCGGGAGGGTCAGGTGAATCTGTACTGGTAGCATGCAGTGGTCCCTGTGATGCCGATGTCAGCCGGCCTGCTTGGCCCAGGCATCACGCAAGGTGACGGCCCGGTTGAACACCGGTGCGCCGGCTTTGTGATCGATGCGATCGGCAACGAAGTAGCCGAGGCGCTCGAACTGGAAACGCTGCTCGGGCGCAGCGGACGCTGCGGCAGGCTCCAGCCATGCGCGCACCACGCGCTTGGCCTCCGGGTTGATGTGCTCGATCCAGGTCTTGCCGTCGCTCTCGTCGTCCGGATCCGCCACGTTGAACAGGCGGTCGTAGATGCGCACCTCGGTGGAGACGCCGTGCTTCGCGCTCACCCAGTGGATGGTGCCCTTCACCTTGCGATCGGCGCCCGGCATGCCTTGGCGCGATTCGAGGTCGAGCGTGCAGCGCAGTTCGACGACGTTGCCATCGGTATCCTTCACCAGCTCCTCGCACTTCACGATGCCCACGCCGCGCAGGCGCACTTCGCCTTCGGGCTTGAGGCGATGGAAACCCTTCGGCGGCACTTCGGCGAAGTCTTCGCGCTCGATCCACAGCTCGCGCGAGAACGGCACTTCACGCGTGCCAAAGCTCTCGTCCTTCGGATGGTTCGAGAACGTCAGCGTCTCTTCGTGGCCTTCCGGCAGGTTGCTGATCACCAGCTTGAGCGGCTCGAGCACCGCCATGCGGCGCGCCGCGGTGGCGTCCAGGTCTTCGCGGATGCAGTTCTCGAGGATCGAGTAGTCGATGATGCTGTTCTGCTTGCTGACGCCGAGGCGTTCGATCAGCAGGCGCAGGCCGCCCGGCGTGAAGCCGCGGCGACGCAGGCCGCGCAGCGTGTTCATGCGCGGATCGTCCCAGCCATCGACCAGGTTCTCGTTCACCAGCTGCGCGAGCTTGCGCTTGCTGGTGATGGAGTAGGAGAGGTTGAGGCGCGAAAATTCAATCTGTCGCGGCTTGGCCGGCTCGGTGCGGAAGCCGCCTTCGCGCAGGTGCTGCCACAGCTCCGGATGATTGACCAGGTCAACCTTGTCGACGAACCAGTCGTACAGCGGGCGATGGTCCTCGAACTCCAGCGTGCACAGCGAGTGCGTGATGCCTTCCAGCGCGTCGGACAGGCAATGCGCGTAGTCGTACATCGGATAGATCGGCCACGCGTCGCCGGTGTTCTGATGCGCCACCTTGCGGATGCGATAGATCGCCGGGTCGCGCATGTTCATGTTGCCCGACGTCATGTCGATCTTCGCGCGCAGCGTCTTGGAGCCGTCGGCGAACTCGCCCGCGCGCATGCGGCGGAACAGGTCCAGGTTCTCTTCCACGCTGCGGTCGCGGAACGGCGAATGGCGGCCCGGCTCGGTAAGCGTGCCGCGATAGGCGCGCATGTCTTCCGGGCTCAGGTCGTCGACGTAGGCCACGCCGTCCTGGATCAGCTTGATCGCCGAGTCGTAGAACACCTCGAAGTAATCCGAGGCGTGGCGCAGGTCGTGCCACTCGTAGCCGAGCCAGCGCACGTCGTCCTTGATGCCCTCGACGAACTCGGGGTCTTCCTTGCCCGGGTTGGTGTCGTCCAGGCGCAGGTTGCACCAGCCGGTGAACTCCCTGGCGATGCCGAAGTTCAGGCAGATCGCCTTGGCGTGGCCGATGTGCAGGTAGCCATTGGGCTCGGGCGGGAAGCGGGTGCGGATGTCGTGATGCTTACCCGTGGCCAGGTCCTCGCGGATGATCTGGCGGATGAAGTCCCGTTGCCCCTCGGCCTGCGGGGTGGCGGGCGAGGTGGTGGGTTCAACGGTGGCTTTATCGGTAGACATCGGGACTCGAAGCTCGTACGAGGTAGCGGAACCACTAAGTTTACCTCGTCCTAGATGGGGGTGTTTCACCCGGTTTCAGGGGCCGGTCACAGGCCCGGGGGAAGGGCCGCTCCGGGCCCATGCGCAGGCGAACGCACGCTGTGCGTGGCATGGCGAAGAACCCTCGGGTACATCGCTGACAATGGCCATCCAAATCAGGTTTACTACCGGCATGCCGACGGATTTCAGCCCAATCGCCTTCTTGCCGCCCATGACGGACCCGAAGCGGGTCTGCGCGTGATGAATCATCCGGTCGTCCTCACGCCCCTGGCCACCGCGCCCCTGAATACCCGCATCGCCTTCCTGCTCGAGCTGGCGCGTCGCCTGCACCAGTACGGTACGGCGGCGCCGCGCCTGGAAGGAGCCATCGGCGGGGCGGCGCAGCGCTTGGGTCTGGTGGCCGATGTGTGGTCCAGCCCGACCGCGATCATCATTTCGTTCACCGACCTGACCCATGGCGAGGACGAGGTGGCGCAGGTCACCCAGGTGATGAGGCTGGCGCCCGGTGATGTGAACCTGGGGCGGCTCAGCGAGGCCGACGCCATTGCCGACAAGGTCATCGCCGGCGATATCGAATTGCGCGAGGGCTTCCGGCGGTTGCGGGAACTGGGTCGCCCGGATACCCGCCGCGCACAAGCCGGCGTGATCGCCAGTTACGGCCTCGCCGCGGCGAGTGTGGTGGCGCTGCTGTTGCACAGTTCCTGGGCGGACCTGATCACGGCGGCACTGATCGGGCTGATCATCGGCACCATTACCGTGCTGTCGGCCACGCGCCCGCGCCTGGCCGTGGCCAGCGAAGCGATCAGCGCGCTGGTGGCGACCGTCATCGCCATCGTGGTCAGCCAGTTCGTGGTGCCGCTGGCGATCAAGTCGGTGATCCTGGCGGGTTTGATCGTGCTTATGCCCGGCATGTCGCTCACCACGGCGGTGCGCGAGATTTCCAGCCAACACCTCGTCGCGGGCGTGGCACGCATGGGTGGTGCCATCGCCACGCTGATCAAGCTCACCTTCGGCACCGTGGCCGCGACGGAACTTTGCAACGCGTTCGGCATCGAGGGTCACGATTACGCGCTGACGCCCTTGCCGGCGTGGACCGACTACCCCGCCTTGCTGGTGGGCGCGTTCGCTTTCGCCGTGTCCTTCCGTGCGGCGCGGCGCGACTGGCTGGTGGTGATGGCGGCGGTGGTGCTCGGTTATCTGGCGACGCGCTGGGGCGGTGCTCTGGCCGGAAAACTGCCGGCGGCGCCGTTCGGTGTTTTCCTCGGCGGTTTGGCGTTGAGCAGCCTGGCCAACCTCTATGCGCGCTTCGTGCATCGGCCGGGCGCGATCATTCGTGAGCCAGGCATTATCCTGCTGGTGCCGGGAAGCGTCGGGTTCCGCAGCGTTTCCTATTTGCTGGAGCGCGATACCACGCTGGGCATGGATACCGGCATGCTGCTGATTACCTTGTTGATCGCACTGGTAGCCGGGCTGCTGTTCGGCGACCTGCTGATTGCGCCGCGCCGTTCGCTTTGAATGGGATTATCCCCGCGCCATGAAAAACGCCGGCAATAGCCGGCGTATTCTTTGATAAGGATAAAGGCAGCGATCAGATCGCCAGATCCTTTTCCTTCTTGCCTGCCTTCAGCGCATCGTTGAACCAGCGCGGGCGCTTGCCGCGGCCCGACCAGGTCTGTTCGGGATCGGCCGGATTGCGATACTTCGGTGCCACGGTAATACCGGTGCGGCGAGCCTTGCCGCCACGCGCCTGACCAAAAACATCTTCGAACGAAAATCCTTCGGCCTTGATGAGGGCGTGGATCTTGTCGCGCAGCTTGGCCACCTTTTCCTTGCGCAGCTCGTGCTGGCGCGACTGCGCCTTGCTGATCAGGTCATTGAGCTGATTGTGATTAAGGTTCTTGATGTCAACTGCCATAAGTAACTCCCGGGGGTGGGTATTGGCTAATGCATGGGCACGACGACATAAGGCCATGCCTCCATAAGAGTCCTTTGATTCTTACCGATTAAGCCTTGGCTTGCAAAGAAAAGGGATTATCTGGCGCTAATGGATGCGATTTAGGGCGAATATTAATCGGGGTATTAATGCCGGAAATGGCCGGTTCCATGGAGTGCAGCGGCCGGCAGGGCGCCCCTGGCGCCCCAATGAAAAACGGCCGCTTTCGCGGCCGTTTTCCTCAGGCATCCCGGCGTTTTCAGCCGAGCAGTGCGAACAGCTCGTCCTGTGTGATGGCGCGGGCTTCCGCCTCGTTGCGCGCCCGGTATTCCAGCGTGCCGGCCGCCAGGCCGCGCTCGCTGATCACCACGCGGTGCGGGATGCCGATCAGCTCCATGTCGGCGAACATGGCGCCGGGGCGCAGGCCGCGGTCGTCCAGTGCGACATCGACGCCGCGCTGCTGCAATTCGCGGTACAGCGCCTGCGCCGCCTCGGCGATCTCCGGCGAGTTCTTGGGATTGATCACGCACACGACGACGCGCCAGGGCGCCATCGGCTCCGGCCAGATGATGCCGGCGTCGTCATGGCGCTGCTCGATGGCGGCGGCCACGATGCGGCTGACGCCGATGCCGTAACAGCCCATCAGCATCACCTCGGCCTTGCCGTTCTCGTTCAGCACCGTGGCCTTGAGCGCCTCGGCGTACTTGTTGCCGAGCTGGAATACGTGGCCGACCTCGATGCCGCGCGCGATCTGCAGCGTGCCCTTGCCATCCGGCGAGAGGTCGCCGGCGACCACCTTGCGGATGTCCTCCACGCGGGTGACGCGCGCATCGCGCTCCCAGTTGGCGCCGGTGTAATGCGTGCCGTCCTGGTTGCCGCCGCAGACGAAGTCGGCCAGCACGGCCGCGCTACGGTCGACGATCACCGGGATTTCGGCGGGCAGGCCGGCCGGGCCGATGAAGCCGGGACGGGTGCCGGTCAGCGCGAGAATCTCTTCCTCGCTGGCCAGTACGGAGTCGCCCGGCATTTCGGCCAGCTTGCCGGCCTTCACTTCGTTGACCTCGTGGTCGCCACGCACGCACAGGGCCACCAGGCCCTCGTTGCCGCGGACCAGGATGGTCTTGATGCACTGCTCGGGGCTGACCTTGAGGAAGGCCGCCACCTCGTCGATGGTCTTCTGCGTGGGCGTGTCCACGCGCTGGAGCTCGGCGGACGGGGCAGGGCGCGTCGTGGTGGGCGCCAGCGCCTCGGCCTTCTCGATATTGGCCGCGTAGTCCGAACCGTCGGAGAAGATCAGCGCGTCCTCGCCCGAGTCGGCCAGCACCTGGAACTCGTGGCTGGCGTTGCCGCCGATGGCGCCGGTGTCGGCCTGCACCGCGCGGAACTTCAGGCCCAGGCGGGTGAAGATCGCGGAGTAGGCGCGATACATCGTGTCGTACGTCTGCTGCAGCGAATCCTGCGAAAGATGGAAGGAGTAGGCGTCCTTCATCAGGAATTCGCGCGCGCGCATCACGCCGAAGCGCGGACGGATCTCGTCGCGGAACTTGGTCTGGATCTGGTAGAAGTTCACCGGCAGCTGCTTGTAGCTCTTCAGCTCATTGCGCGCGAAGTCGGTGATCACTTCCTCGGCGGTGGGCGCGTAGCAGAACTCCTGCTCCTTGCGATCCTTGATCTTCAAGAGCTGCGGGCCGAACTTCGCCCAGCGGCCGCTTTCTTCCCACAGTTCCTGGGGCTGGATGGTCGGCATCAGCAGTTCGACGGCGCCGGCGCGATCCATTTCCTCGCGCACCACGTTTTCCACCTTGCGCAACACGCGCAGGCCCAGCGGCGACCAGGTGTACAGGCCCGCGGCGAGCTTGCGGATCATGCCGGCGCGCAGCATCAGCTGATGGCTGGCGATTTCGGCGTCGGCAGGGACTTCCTTGACGGTGGCCAGGTGGAATTGGCTGAGGCGCATGTGGCGGATCCGGCGGGTGAAAGACGCCGATTATAGCGATCCGCGATGCTTCAGGCCGGGCCCGCGTTCGGACCCGGCCGGCCGGGGCTCAATTGCCCGAGCAGTACTGCTGGTACTGGGTTTCCGCGGTGGCCTGCTGCTCATGGCGCTGATCCGGGTCCAGCACTTTCTGCTGGCCGTTCTGCTGCATCACGATGGGGCCGCTGCTCTTGAGTGCATCGAGGTTGCTTTTGAGGCCGGCGCAGAGCTTGGCGCGGTTTTCCGGGGTATCCATCATCGGAAGCGACGACTGCGACGTCGACGATTTGGCTTCGGAAGAGCCTTCGGTGGGCTTCGAGGCTGCCGGTTCGGCGAGGGGCTCGACGGTTCCCGTCGTGGTGACCTTGCTGTATTTGGTGCCCTGCGCCGGCGGCGCATCGGAGTAGTGCACGGTGCCGTTGGCATCGGTCCACTTGTAGGCCTGGGCGGCGACCAGAGGCGCAGCAAGCAGCAGTGCGGTGGCGATCAGCAAGCGGCGCATCGGGGTACTCCGGGGCATAAGACGGAAGGTGCGCATTTGTTAACACCCCCTTGGGCCGGACTCAAGCGGAGGATGGTTTACACTGCGCGCATTCCGTCACGGATTGATTCATGAGCGAGAGCGTGCCCGTCCGCCCCCCGCGTCACCGGGGTATTTACCTGCTGCCGAACCTGTTCACAACCGGCGCCATGTTCGCCGGTTTTTACGCGATCGTGGCAAGTATCGGCGGGGACTTCAGCTCGGCGGCCATCGCCGTGTTCGTCGCCGCCTTGCTCGACGGCATGGACGGGCGGGTGGCCCGCCTGACTGGCACCCAGACCGAGTTCGGCGTGCAGTACGACTCCCTGTCCGACCTGATCAGCTTCGGCCTGGCGCCTTCGCTGGTGATGTACACCTGGTCGCTGTCCACGCTGAAGGCATACGGCCCCATCTGGGGCAAGATCGGCTGGGCGGCCGCCTTCATCTATGCCGCCTGCGCCGCGTTGCGCCTGGCCCGCTTCAATACCCAGGTCGGCGTGATCGACAAGCGCTACTTCCAGGGCCTGGCCAGCCCCGCGGCGGCCGCGGTGTGCATGTCCTTCGTCTGGAGCATGGACAAGTTCGGCATCATCGGCGAGGAGGTCTGCTTCGTGACCCCGGTAATCGCCGTGATCGTAGGCCTGCTGATGGTGAGTCGCTTCCGCTATTACAGCTTCAAGTCGCTGCCGACGAGCGGTGACGGGCGCGTGCCCTTCCTGTGGATCATCGTCGGCGTGCTGGTGCTGGTGCCGTTCTTCATCGATCCGCCGCGCGTGCTGTTCGTGGTGTTCACGCTTTACCTGCTGTCCGGTCCGGTGATGACCCTGTGGGGTCGCGCCACGCACCGGCGCCGGCGTGGAGTGGCCTGACATGGCCGCTGCCGCACCGCTGCATCGGGGACGCGTCCTGCGGGCGCTCGGCATTACGCCGTGGGTGCGTCGCAACGTGGCGACCGCCGTTGTCGCCGAACCGGTGCCCATGGATACGCCGCCAGCGATGGCGGCCGGCGACTGCGTGGTGCTGCTGCCGGCGGGCTGCTCGCCGCGTGAGCTGGATCTGGTGGGCCGCGCCTTGATGAGTTGCGGTCCGGTGGTGGCGAGGGCGCCCCGCATCGAGGTGAGCAACGGTCGCCTCCCTGCCGCGCCGGAGGCTCGCGCCTACCTCGTGTTCGGCGAAGCGCAGGCGCATGCGCTGGGACGGGAGCTACCTGCGGCCGCCCTGAGCCGCGCCCATATCGTGCTCGCGGACGAACCGGGTGGCGTATTGTCTTCGGGTGCTGGCAAGCGCCGTCTGTGGAATGCATTGCGCAGCCTGCGGCGCGCCTTGTCCTCATCGTCGGAGTGATCGTCCATGGTCGCGGTGGCCCGTCCCCATGCTGAGATCCGCGCCATGCGGCGCGACGATGTACCCATCGTCGCAGCGATGGAGGCGGCTTCCTACGATTTTCCGTGGACGCCGGGCATCTTCACCGACTGCCTGAAGGCGGGCCACCCCAGCTGGACGATGTGGGTGGACGGCGTGATTGCCGGCTACGGCGTGTTGTCCGTGGCTGCCGGCGAGGCGCACGTGCTCAACGTCTGCGTGGGGCCCGATTACCGCGGCCTTGGCCTCGGCCGTTTCCTGATGCGGCGATTGCTGGATATCGCGCGCTGGAATGGTGCGGGTCGCGTCTTCCTGGAAGTGCGGCCTTCCAATCCGGTGGCGCAGAGCCTGTATCGCTCGATGGGATTCGAGGAGATTGGCCGGCGACCGAAGTATTACCCGGCCAAGGACGGGCGCGAGGACGCCATCGTGATGGCGCGGGACCTGATCGAAGCGCCTTAGTCGAGTGAGCTCCCCGGACGCCGCTAGGGCGCCCGGGGATCCATCATCAGCCGAGCTTCTGCGCCTGCTCGCGCAACGCGGTGAGCTGGATGCCCCAGTCGGTGATGCGCTGACGCTCCTGTGCCACCACTTCGGCCGGTGCATTGGCTACGAAGTTGGCGTTGCCCAGCTTGCCTTCGCACTTCTTGATCTCGACCTCGATACGGCTGATTTCCTTGCCCAGGCGCGCCTTCTCGGCGCCGAGGTCGATCAGGCCGGCGAGCGGGATCAGTACGCGCATCGAGCCCACCACCGCGGCTGCGGCAGCGGGTTCGTCCGCACCGGAGGCGATCCACTGCGGTGCTTCCACACGAGCGAGGAAGCTGATCTGCGCGGCGAACTTGGCGGCGCGCGCGCGATCGGTGGCGTCACCGTCAGCGAGCAGCAGCGGGATGGTCTTGCCCGGGGCGATGTTCATTTCCGCACGGATGCGGCGGATGCCACTCAGCACGTTCTTGAACCATTCGATCTCGGCGGTGGCGGCATCGTCGGCGACGATTTCGTCGGCGCGCGGCCACGGACGCTCCAGCAGGAACTTGGCGTCAAGCGCGAGCTTCGGCGCCACCGAGTGCCAGATCTCCTCGCTGATGAACGGCACGATTGGATGCAGCGCGCGCAGGATGGTTTCCAGCACCACCACCAGCGTGTGACGCGTGGAAGCGGCGGCCGCGGCGTCATCACCGTTGAGTGCAGGCTTGGACAGTTCCAGGAACCAGTCGCAGAACTCGTTCCAGGTGAACTCGTACAACTCCTGCGCCAGCAGGTCGAAGCGATAGCTGGCGAAGTGCTGCTCGACGTCGGTGAGCGTCTGCTTCAGGCGCGTGAGGATCCAGCGCTCCGCTTCCGTCACCGGTGCCGAGCCCCTCTCCCCCCGGGAGAGGGGTTGGGGTGAGGGTGCGGCCATAGCGACAGTCTGCGCGCTGGCCGAACCCTCACCCGGCGCCTGCGCGCCACCCTCTCCCGATGGGAGAGGGGATTCCAGGTTCATCAGCACGAAGCGCGCGGCGTTCCACAGCTTGTTGCAGAACGCCTTGTAGCCTTCGGCGCGCTTGATGTCGAAGTTGATGGTGCGGCTGTAGCTGGCCAGCGCGGCGAAGGTGAAGCGCAGCGCGTCGGTGCCGATGGCGGGAATGCCGGCCGGGTAATCCTTGCGGATGCGCTTCTCCACTTTCTCGCGCACCTGCGGAATCAGCAGCGACTTGGTGGACTTGGCCACCAGCGGCTCCAGCTCGATGCCGTCGATCAGGTCCAGCGGGTCCAGCGTGTTGCCTTTGGACTTGGACATCTTCTGGCCTTCCGCATCACGCACGATGGCGTTGATGTAGACGTGCTTGAACGGCACGCGACCGGTGAAGTACTTGGTCGCCATCACCATGCGGGCGACCCAGAAGAAGATGATGTCGAAGCCCGTGACCAGCACGGCGCTGGGCAGGAAAATCTGGTCGTTTTCCCAGTTCGCGACGACGTTGCCGTGTTCGTCCTTGACCGGGCCATTCATCGGCCAGCCCAGGGTGGAGAACGGCCACAGCGCGGAGCTGAACCAGGTGTCGAGCACGTCCTCGTCCTGGCGCAGCGCGCCGACCGGCGCGACGGTGGCGTGCGCACGCGCATCGGCCTCGTCCTCGCCTACGAAGATGTTGCCCGCTTCGTCGTAGAACGCCGGGATGCGGTGGCCCCACCACAGCTGGCGGCTGATGCACCAGTCCTGGATGTTGTCCAGCCACTGCGTGTAGGTGGTGCTCCAGTTTTCCGGGACGAACTTGATCTCTCCACCGCGCACCGCCTGCAGCGCCGGCTCGGTGATTTCCTTGCGGCCCTTCTCGCTGGTGAGGTCGAGGAACCACTGGTCGGTGAGCATCGGCTCGATCACGGCATCCGAACGCTGGCTCACCGGCACCTGCAGCTTGTGCGGCTTGGTTTCGACCAGCAGGCCCTCGGCCTCGAGATCCGCCAGCACGGCCTTGCGTGCCTCGTAGCGGTCCATGCCGCGGTACTTCGCCGGCGCGTTCTCGTTGACCTTCGCGTCCAGCGTGAAGATGTTGATCGGTGCCAGGTTGTGGCGCTGGCCGATGGCGTAGTCGTTGAAGTCGTGCGCCGGGGTGATCTTCACGAAGCCGGTGCCGAACTCGCGGTCGACGTAATCGTCGGCGATCACCGGAATTTCGCGGCCCGACAGCGGCAGGCGCAGCATCTGGCCGATCAGGCGCGCGTGGCGCTCGTCTTCCGGATGCACGGCCACGGCGACGTCGCCCAGCATGGTTTCCGGACGCGTGGTGGCGACCACCACACTGTCCTTGCCGTCGGCGGTGAAGTAGCGGATCGACCACATGTGGCCATCGCGCTCGACGTTGTTCACTTCAAGGTCGGACACCGCGGTACCCAGCGCCGGGTCCCAGTTCACCAGGCGGTTGCCACGGTAGATCAGGCCCGCGCGGTACCACTCGACGAACACCTTGCGCACGGCCTCGGACAGGCCCGGGTCCATCGTGAAGCGTTCGCGCGACCAGTCGGCGGCGACGCCCAGGCGACGCATCTGGTTGGTGATGGTGGAGCCGGACTCTTCCTTCCACTGCCACACGCGCTCGATGAAGGCTTCGCGGCCCAGGTCGTGGCGCGTCTTGTTCTCGACCGCGAGCTGGTTCTCCACGATCTTCTGCGTGGCGATGCCGGCGTGGTCGGTGCCCACCTGCCACAGCGTGTTCATGCCGCGCATGCGCTGGTAGCGGATCAGCATGTCCATCACGGTCTGCTGGAACGCATGGCCCATGTGCAGGGTGCCGGTGACGTTCGGCGGCGGCAGCAGGATGCAGTACGGCTCGCCCTGGCCAGTGGGCTTGAAGTCGCCGCTGGATTCCCAGGCGGCATACCACTTCGATTCGATCTGGCCGGGCTCGAAACTCTTTTCCATCGGGGGCTCGCAACGGGCGCGCCGAGCGGCGCGCGTGGGTATGGGGCGTAAAAGAGCCATTGTACGGGCGGGGGGGCTGGGGTGCCATTTTCGAAGGCATTGCGGCCGCCTCCAACCTCGTCATTCCCGCGAAAGCGGGAATCCAGTGCCTTAGCCGCCTTGCCACGCATCGTGACACTGGAAAGACGCTGGATGACCAGCTTCGCTGTTGTGAAGCATCTCCCGCCTTCGCGGGAATGACGGATAGGAAAGGGGGCGTAACTGTGGCAGCTAGCCACGGTCGAGTGCGCTCCGCCCAGCTCTACTCAGGGCAGCAGCTCGATCCCGAACCGCCTCACCAGCAGGGCGAACAGGCCAAAACAGGCCACGGTGATCACCAGGCAGGCCAGCAGGGTGGGCCAGAAGCCCAGGCGGGGCAGCAGCACCGGGAAGGCCAGGAACATCGGCAGCGTGGGCACCACGTACCAGAAGGTGTACCAGGCGTGGTTGGCGATCTTGGCCTGGGGCTGGTGCTCGACCTGCAGCCAGATCAGCACCAGCACCGTCACCAGGGGCAGGGCGGCCACGAAGCCGCCCAGGCGGTCACTGCGCCTGGCGAATTCCGACACCATGACCACCACCGCGGCGGTGATCAGGTACTTGGTCACCAGCCAGGCCATCGAAAGGGCTCACCCGCCGCGCAGCTGGCGGCTGTAGGCGTGGACCTCGTCGACCAGCACCTTCACGTTGTCGGGGTCGACTTCCGGAGTGATGCCGTGGCCCAGGTTGAACACATGGCCGGGGTGATTGCCGTAGCTGTCCAGCACGCGGCGTACCTCGCGGCGGATCACCTCGGGGGTGGCCAGCAGGATGGCCGGGTCCAGGTTGCCCTGCAGCGCAACGCGGCCGTTCACCGCCTGGCGCGCGTCGGCCAGGTCGATGGTCCAGTCCACGCCGAGCCCGCTGCAGCCGGTGTCGGCCATGGCGGACAGGTGTCGGCCGGCGCCCTTGGAGAACAGGATCACCGGCAGGTCGCGGCTGGCGGCATCTGCCTTCAGGGCATCGACCACCTGGGCCATGTAACGCAGCGAGAACTCGCGGAACGGCGCTGGGCCGAGCAGGCCGCCCCAGGTGTCGAACACCATCAGCGCCTGCGCACCGGCGGCCGCCTGGGCAATCAGGTAGGCGGCCACGGACTGTGCCAGCGTGTCGAGCAGGCGGTGGGCAAGGGCGGGCTCGCTCCAGCACATCGCCTTGAGGCGCGCGAAGTCGCGCGAACCCTGGCCTTCCACCATGTAGCAGGCCAGCGTCCACGGGCTGCCGGAGAAGCCGATCAGCGGCACGCGGCCATGCAGCTCGCGACGGATCAGGCGCACCGCGTCCATCACGTAGCGCAGCTCGCTCTCCATGTCCGGCACGCCGAGGCGCTCGATATCGGCCTTGGAACGCACCGGGTGCGCGAACTGCGGGCCTTCGCCTTGGGCGAAACTCAGGCCCAGGCCCATCGCATCGGGAATGGTGAGGATGTCGGAGAACAGGATGGCGGCGTCCAGCTCGAACCGGTCGAGTGGCTGCAGCGTCACTTCGCAGGCCATCTCCGGGTTCTGCGCCAGGCCCATGAAATTGCCGGCGCGTGCGCGGGTGGCGCGATACTCCGGCAGGTAACGGCCAGCCTGGCGCATCACCCACACGGGCGTGGTGTCGGTAGCCTCACGGCGCAGGGCGCGCAGGAAGCGGTCGTTCTTCAGGATGTCACTCATCTCAGGATCCGTAAGGGCCGTCCAGGCCCTGGCTGAACATCACGCGGAAACCGCGCTTGATCTGTGCGTCGCGTGCCTTCTGGAACGCGGCGAGCGCATCGTCGCGTTCGAGGAATTGCTCACGCTTGAGCGTGGCCTTGCCACCCTGCACGCCCGACTCGCGATAGAGCGTCCACCCGCCCAGCAGGTCCTGTTCCAGCGCGATCTGGACATAGCGCGGCGCCTCGGAGGTGGCGGGCATGGCTTGCAGGTAGAGGCGCATGGAGGTCGATTCGGAGCAGGACGGCGAATGGCCTTGGAACCCGCATTCTAGAAGGCTTGGCACGCGGGAGCGAGCGCGACGATCAGCCGCGTTCCATTCGTGCGGCTTTTTCTTCCTGTAGGAGCGCACCCAGTGCGCGAAAAACCTACGGAGCGGAAACGCCGTCACTCTGCGGTCGCGCACTGGGTGCGCTCCCACAAAGGGCGGCGGCGACGATCAGCGCGTGGCGGCTTCCAGCACGGCCAACACATCGTCCTCGCTCACGCCGCTGACGATTTCCGCGCGACCCACGCCACGCCACAGGATGAGTCGCAGCGTGCCGGCCAGGTTCTTCTTGTCCAGCCGCATCAGGGCGAGCAGTTGCGCCGGATCCATGCCCGCGGGAATCGCGGTGGGCAGGCCCAGCGTTTCCAGCAGGCGATGCATGCGCGCCGTGTCGCCGGCCTCGCTCATGCCCAGGCGCTCGGACAGCTTGGCGGCGAGCAACATGCCGATGGCGACGCCTTCGCCATGCAGCAGCACGGTGTACTTGCCTGCGGTCTCCAGCGCGTGGCCGAACGTGTGGCCGAGATTGAGCAGGGCGCGTTCGCCTTGTTCGGTTTCGTCACGCGCCACCACGCCGGCCTTGTATTGCACCTTGCGTGCGATGGCTTCGATCAGCGGCGCGGTCTCGCGCGCGTTCAACGCGGCTGCATGTTGCTCCAGCCACGTGAAGAAGGCCGGGTCGCCGATGGCCGCGCCCTTCACCACCTCGGCGAGGCCTGCGCGATATTCGCGATCGGGCAGCGTGGCGAGGGTGTCGATGTCCGCTACGACGGCGCGCGGCTGGTGGAACGCACCCACCAGATTCTTGCCGGCAGGGAGGTTCACGCCCGTCTTGCCGCCCACCGAGGAGTCGACCATCGACAGCAGCGTGGTCGGCATCTGGATGAAATCGATGCCGCGCATCCAGCACGCGGCGCTAAAGCCGGCGAGGTCGCCGACCACGCCGCCACCAAGCGCCACCACGCAGGCATCGCGCGTGGCACCCAGCTGGGCCAGTGCTTCCAGTGCGCGACCCACGTTGGCGAAGGTCTTGTGCGCCTCGCCATCGTCGATCAGAAAGGACGACCAATGCAGTCCGTCCAATCCTGCTGCCACGCGATCGAGATAAAGCGGAGCTACCGTGGTGTTGCTGATTACCAGCGCATGACGGCCGCGCAGCATGGCGCGCCAGCGCGACGTGTCGGTGAGCAGGCCGGGGCCGATCCAGACCGGATAGCTGCGCGACCCAAGGGCGACGTCGATGGTGCGAATGGAGCTGGAAGTAGGTGTGCTCATGCGGCGTGCTGTCGTTGCCAGTGCTGGTCGATCAGGACAATGCTGCGTTCGCTGGCAGCGTGGACGTGTTCGTGCTCGCCGGGAATCACCAGGTCGGCGATTTCCTCGTAGAACGGCGTGCGCATCTTTGCCATGGCGCTGAGCCGTTCGGCGCGATCGCCACTGGCCAGCAGCGGGCGCTGCTTGTCGTGAGCCAGGCGCTCGAGCTGCTGTTCCAGCGTGGCCTGCAGCCACAGCACGAAGCCGCGTTCGACCAGGAGGCGACGATTGGCCGGATCGAGCACCGCGCCCGCGCCGGTGGCCATGAGCACGCCGCCGCTACGGCTGCATTCGTCCAGCAGCGCACTTTCGCGGCGGCGGAAGCCGGTCTCGCCTTCGATCTCGAACACCGCGCTGACCGGTACACCACACTGCCGCTCGATCTCCTGGTCGAGATCAAGGAAGTTCAGCCCATAATGCTCGGCCAGCCGACGTCCGATGGACGTCTTGCCGGCGCCGGTCGGGCCGACGATGAACAGGTTGCACGATGGATTCATGGGTGAATGCTAACAGGCGCGAAAGCGCATGGCTGCGCTGCAGCATGGGAGTTTCCGCATGAGCGCCCGCGTGCTGATCGCCGGCTGCGGGGACGTGGGGCTGCGCGTGGCGCATCGACTCCTGGCCCGTGGCGACGAGGTGTGGGCACTGCGCCGCCGCGGGACGCTGGATGGCAGCGGCATCCACTGGTTGCAGGGCGATCTGACCCAGCCCGCCACGCTGCGCGCTCTGCCCGAGCGCATCGAGCAACTGGTCTACCTGCCGGCACCGGACGCGCGGGATGGGCAGGTGTATCGCGCGTTGTTCGTCGACGGCCTGCGCCATCTGCTCGACGTGCTCGATCCCGGCATGCTCCAGCGCGTGCTGCTGGTGTCCTCCAGCGCGATCTACGGCGAGCACGGCGAGGCCTGGGTGGATGAGGAGACGCCAGCCGATCCGCCGGGCTTCAACGGTGAGGTGCTGCTGGAAGCGGAACGCTGGCTGGCGGCACAGCCGGTGGCATCCGTGGTGCTGCGCCTGGCCGGGCTCTATGGCCCCGACCGCCTGCAACTGATCGAGCGCTTGCGCGCGGGTGGGGTAAGGGTGCCGCGGCAGCATGTGCACTGGGCGAACCGCATCCATGTCGACGATGCGGCCGGCGCCATCGCGCATCTCCTGGCCATGAAGGATCCGATGCCGCTTTACCTTGGCGTGGACAACACACCGCTGCCGCTGGACGTGTTGTACGACCACCTGGCCGCGCTGGCCGGTGTCCCCCTGCCAGCCGAGGGCGCGGCCCCGGCGGGGGTAGGCAGCAAGCGCCTCAGCAACGCGCGCCTGCGCGCCAGCGGTTTCGTTCCGCAATGGCCGGATGCGCGACAGGGCTACGCCGCGCTGTTGCGCGATGAACGCCTGGGCTGAAAGGGATAGTGAGCAACGGCACTGGAAGGCCGCTCGCGGCGGGTTGACCATGCCTGCAGTGATACAGCCCCGGAGGAATTGTCATGCCCGCCAATATCGCGCTTCACATGGTCAGTACCAGCAACGAGCTTCCCGGTTATCGCGTGGTTCGCCCGATGGGCATCGTGCGCGGCATCACGGTGCGTTCACGCAGTGTCATCGGCAACTTCGGCGCCGCGCTGCAGACCCTGGTGGGTGGCAACATCTCGATCTACACGGAGCTGTGCGAGAAGGCGCGCGAGGAGGCCTTCGAGCTGATGATGCGCCATGCCGGCGAACGTGGAGCCAACGCGGTGATTGCCATGCGCTACGACGCGAACGATATCGCCGAAGGCGTCACCGAAGTGCTTGCCTACGGCACGGCCGTGCAGGTGGAGCCGCTGGCCTGATCAGCTGTGGTTGAGTGCGATGACGTGGCGGTTGTCGTCGTACTCGACCGTGGTATCGGCAAGGTCGGGCAGGGTGGCCAGCGCATGCCGGCTCAATCGCTCGAAATGCGCGAGGAAGCGCAGCATGGTTTCGGCATCCATGGCCAGCGGTGCGTGGCGGGCAAGGAGTTCCTCCTCCTGCTCGCTACGCCACTTGCGCACGATTTCCCAGTTGGGTGCCTGCAGCACGATCAGGACATCCAGCTTGCGCCATAGCGGCTGGTACGCGCGCAACTGCTTGTTGACCCAGTGACGCCACACGCCATCGGGGTCTTCATCACGTTCGAGCGTGTTGACGGGTTCTTCCAGCGCGGCCTGGGTCTGCGGGCGCAGGCCGATGGCCCAGCCCTCCAGGATCACCAGCTTCGGCGGCCTTGTCACATTCGGCCACTTCGACGGTGGCATGCGTGTATCCCGACCCTTGTCGAAGCGCGGGTGGCTTACCGGCAGCTTGTCCGAGGCATGCGGCAGGGCCGCCAGCACGGACAGCAGCAGCTCGATTTCATGCGTGCCCGGTACCCCGCGGGTTCGCAGCAGCGGGTGGATCTGGTGGGCCAGCACCTCGCGCTCGCTGCGTGAATAGTAGAAGTCGTCCAGCGACAGCACCTCGGTGGGCCAGCCGCGGGCCTCGGCCTGCGCCTTCATCTCCCGGGCGAGCGTGCTCTTGCCGCTGCCCTGCAGGCCGGACAGGCCCAGCAGGTAAGGGCGGCGGGAGCGGGCGATGCGACCGGCGAACTGGTCGAGCAGGTGCCCGGCCAGGGTCGAATTCTGCGTGCTAGCATCTGGTGACATGCCGGCCATGATGGCGCGCGGCGGCCACGATTCAAGACCCCATGTTGAAACAAGAGATCCTTGACACCTTCCTTCAGTTGCTGGACGAGGCCGCGGCGGGAGGTGACCCCGAAGCCACGGCGATGAATCTGGCCACGGTGGATGCCGCCGGACGCGTGAGTTCGCGCATCGTGCTGCTGAAGGGCGCCGACGAACGCGGCTTCCGCTTCTACACCAACTACGAAAGCGACAAGGGCGCGCAGCTCAATGCGCACCACCAGGTCGCGTTGTGCTTCCACTGGAAGCAGCTGCGCCAGGGTGTGCAGGTGCGCGTGGAAGGCGCGGCGCGAAAACTGCTGGACGAAGAGTCCGACGTCTACTTCGCCACGCGTCCGCGCGCCAGCCAGATCGGCGCATGGGCCTCGCTGCAATCGCAGACCCTGCCTGACCGCGATACCTTCGAGCAGCGCTTCTCGCGCTACGAGAAGGAATTCGAAGGCCATGACGTGCCGCGGCCGCCGCATTGGGGCGGCTACGTGATCGAGCCCGACATGGTCGAGTTCTGGTACGGCGCCGAGTACCGCTTGCACGAGCGCGTGCGCTGGAGTCGCCACGGCCAGACCTGGACCAATCGCCTGCTCTATCCTTGAAGACCGCTCGCCATTCGGAGACCTGAAGCATGCGTGCCACGCCCGCCGATCACGTCGCCCAGAATGGCTTCACCGTGCATACGCGCGGCCGTGGCTTCACCGAGATCACCGAGAAGGTGGGCGAGGTGGTGGCGGCCAGCGGCGTGCACACCGGCATCGCCAACCTCTTCAGCCTGCACACCAGTTGCTCGCTGCTGATCAGCGAGAACGCCGACCCCACCGTGCGCGACGATCTGGAACGCTGGTTCACGCGCGCGGTGCCGGATGGCGATGCCATCTTCCGCCATGACGAAGAAGGCCCCGACGACATGCCCGCCCACGTGCGCGCCATCCTCACCAGCGTGAGCCTGGTGGTGCCGGTGCACGCGGGCAAGGTGCAGCTGGGCACCTGGCAAGGTATCTACCTGTGGGAGCACCGCCTCGATCCGCACCAGCGCAAGGTGGTGGTGACGGTGCTGGGACATTGAACACGTGACCGACGTAGTGCCGACCATCGACCGTTATCCGCAACGCATCGTCTGCCTGACCGAAGAGCCCACCGAAGTGCTGTATGCACTCGGTGAGCAGGATCGCATCGTGGGCATCTCGGGTTTCACCGTGCGGCCGCCGAAGGCGCGCAAGGAGAAGCCGAAGGTTTCAGCGTTCACCAGCGCGAAGATCGACGAGATCCTCAAGCTGCAACCGGACTTCGTGGTGGGTTTCTCCGACATCCAGGCCGACATCGCGCGCGAGCTGATCAAGGCGGGCGTGGAGGTGTGGATCAGCAACCATCGCAGTGTCGACGGCATTCTTGGCTATATCCGTCGCCTGGGTGCGATGGTTGGCGCGGCGGAGAAGGCCGAGGCTTATGCGCAGCGGGCCGAACGGCATATCGCCGCGATTGAAGCGGCGGCTGCGACCTTCTCCAGTCGTCCGAAGGTTTATTTCGAAGAGTGGGATGACCCGCTGATCACTGGCATCCGTTGGGTGGCAGAGCTGGTTCGTCTTGCCGGTGGCGATGATGTGTTTCCGCAAATGTCAGGCGAGTCGCTCGCGAAGCATCGCATCCTCGCCGATCCCGGCGAGGTAGTGCAGCAAGCGCCGGACATCATCCTGGGGTCGTGGTGCGGCAAGCGCTTTCGGCCGGACAAGGTGGCTGCGCGCGAGGGGTGGGATGCGATTCCTGCGGTGCGCAACGGTGATCTTTACGAGATCAAGTCACCGATCATCCTGCAGCCCGGGCCGGCGGCGTTGTTTGATGGGTTGGAGGCGATGCATAAGATTTTTGCCGAGTGGGAGAGTCGGCAGCGTAGCTAGACTCAGGTGATCCTGGGTGCGTTTGCTAGCGCAACGCGAGTCTGCACTTCTCTCTCTGGCTGCCACTGTAGGAGCGCACCCAGTGCGCGACCGCCGTTCGCCTCTGTCTTCACTGTTCGTCATCCCAGCAAGAGGCTGGACAAACGCAAAGCGCGCAGAACGCCCGTAGGGCGGCCCCGAAGGGGCGAGCGTAGCGAGTCATCCAGCGCTTGGGTTTCTGCTTCCTGACGTGACGTTCCCGCCAGCTTGCTCGCCTGCCGCGGGCTTCCGACGGCCTGCCGGCCGCCGGGTCACTTCTCTTTGCGTGGCCAAAGAGAAGTAACCAAGAGAAAGGCCACCCCGATGCCGCGCCTTCCGGGCTATCGCCCGGAAGGTTCGCGGGCGGGCTCCGGGGTTTGTCGACAGGGCGTCCTGCCCTGACGACAAACTGGCCGGCGTCCTGCCGGCCACCCTTCGGGCTGTTCCTCCACCCGCCCGCCGCGTCATAGGGGAGGGGAGGTCAAAAGCCAGAGCGAAGAGCCGACTCCTCTCCCCTGTAGGAGCGCACCCAGTGCGCGACCGCCTTGCGCCTCGGTCTCGGAGATCAAAAGCTAGAAGCAAAGGCTAGAGCCAATCTCAAAGCTGGGCCGAGGATCGTGTGCGTGCGCGACCCGCAAACAAACATCGGGCAGCACACACCAATGTTTTCCACAGCCCGTGTGGAAGCCTATGGGCGAAGCCTGTGGATAGGTGCCCTAAACGCTTGATGCCAAAGAAGGCCGTCACGCACTGCTACTTCTTTGCCCATCACGATGTGCCGCGCAGCGGCACGAGCCTTTAAACCTCCCCCGTGTGGCGGTGAGGGGAGGACGATCAGGCCCCGCAGGGGTGCCCGACAAGGATGTCGGGCACTTTTCGTCCGGGCAGGAGCCCGGTCGAAAAGCCCGGTCGCCCCTCACGGACTGGCTGGGCGCAGCCCAGACAGCGCCACACGGGGTGCTCTTTCTTTTGGTTACTTTTCTTTGAGCAAGCAAAGAAAAGTAACCCGGGCCGCGGCAGCGGCTCGGAAGCCCGCGGCAGGCGAGCCCGCCGGCGACAGCGCCAGATCAAAGACGAAAGTCACTGGACTCCCGCCTTCGCGGGAGTGACGGGTAGGATGGATCGCGGCGAAGGGCGATCGCGCACTGGGTGCGCTCCTACAGGGAAACGCCAGCGTTGCAACGAGCCTCGAGGCGAGGTCGGCCCCTCACCACCTTAAAGGTGGCAATGCCCCGACCCTCTCCCCGGCGGGGAGAGGGAGCAAAGGCGGCGTGCAACGCTTACCAGATCTTCACCCGCTGGTTCTCCAGCCGCCACATCGGCTGCCCCGGCTTCACGCCGAACGCCTCATAGAAATCCGGCACATTCGACAGCGGACCATTGACGCGATACTTCGCCGGCGCATGCACATCCGCCAGCAGCGAATTGCGCAGGCGTGCTTCGCGCTCCTGCGAAAGCCAGCCCAGCGCGTAGCCCAGGAAGAAGCGCTGCAGTGGCGAATAACCGGCGACCTTCTCGCCCTTCTGGTACTGCGCGGTCTTCTTGAACGCATCCAGGCCGATCATGATGCCGCCGAAGTCGGCGATGTTTTCGCCCAGGCTGGCCTGTCCGTTGATGTGCAGGCCGGGCAGTGGTTCGAACGCGTTGAATTGCTTCACCATCACCTGCGCACGCTGGGTGAAACGATCCGCGTCCTGCTTGGTCCACCAGTCTTGAAGGTTACCGTTGGCGTCGTACTGGCGGCCTTCGTCGTCAAAGCCATGGGTGATCTCATGGCCGATGGTGGAGGCGGCGACATAGCCGTACACCACGGCATCATCGATGTCTCCATCCGCGAACCCCGGGATCATGAACTGCGCGGCGGGCAGCACGATCTCGTTGTTGGACGGGTTGTAGTACGCGTTGTAGGTCTGTGGCGTCATGTCCCATTCGGCGCGATCGACCGGCTTGCCGTACTTGGACAGCATGTCGTCGAAGGCCCAGCGCTGCGCGCGCATCATGTTCTGCGCATACGAATCGCGGCCGATGGTCAGCTTGGAATAGTCCTTCCACTTATCCGGGTAGCCCACCTTCCTGGTCACGGCGGCGAGCTTCTCGTGCGCCTTGGCCTTGGTCGCGGGGCTCATCCAGTCGAGCTTGTCGATGCGCTCGCCGTAGGCGGTGCGCACGGCCTCGACCATGGTGTTGTAGCGTTGTTTGCTGGCCTCGGAGAAGTAGTCCTTCACGTAGATACGGCCGAGGATCATGCCCAGCGCGCCGTTCTCGGCGCGCAACGCACGCTTCCAGCGAGGCTTCTGCTGGGCCTGGCCGGACAGGGTGCGGCCGTAGAAATCGAAATGCTCGTCGTCGAAAGCCTGGCTCAGGTAGCTGGCGTATTCGTCGGCGAGATGCACACGCAGGTAGTCCCGCAGCACTGGCACCGGCGTCTTGGCGAGCAGCGACTGCAGGCCGTCGAAGAATTCGGGCTGGCCGACGATGACGGTGGGCGCCGAGAGCTTCCACGCTGCGAGGCGGGTATCCCACACGATGGCCGGCGTGTGCTTCGTCGTCAGTTCCGACGGGGCCATCTTGTTGTAGTTCTTTTCCGGATCGCGCAGGTCGGCCAGCGGACGGGAAACCTTGGCGAGTGCCGTCTCAAACGCCATCACCTGGGTGGCGCTCTGCTTGGCAGCCGCTTCGTCGGCGCCGAGCAGGTGGAACATGCGTCCGAGATGCGCCACGTAGGCGGTGCGCGCCTTGGCCACGCCCTGCTCGCTGTTGAAGTAGTAGTCGCGCTCCGGCAGCCCCAGGCCACCTTGAGAGAGGTGCACGGCCATGGCGTCGCTCTGCTTTTCGTCCTGCGTCACGGCGAAGTCGAAGAACACGTCGACGCCCAGCGACTGCAGTGCAAACGCTGCGTCCAGTGCCGAGTTCACGTCATGCACGGTGTCGACGCGGGCGAGTTCGTCCTTCAGCGGCGTGGCGCCCAGGCGATCGGCCAGCGACTGGTCCATGGCGGTGGTCCAGAAATCGCCGATCTTCTGCTCGTCACTGCCGGCGGCCGCCTGCTTTTGCGCGGCGGCGTCTTCGCTGATCTTGCGCAGCTTGGCGTACAGCTCGTCCTGCACCACCTGGCCGATGCCCCATTGCGATTCCTCGGCGGGAATCGGATGGGCCTTCAGCCATGCGCCGTTCGCAAATTCGAAGAAGTCATCGCCCGGGTTGACCGAGGTGTCGATATTGCCTGCGACCACGTCGGGTTTCGGGGCGATGGTCGGACTGGCGGCGTAGGCGCTGCCCACGGCGGCGGCCGTCAGGGCAAGGGCGAGCAGACGGCGGCGCAGGGAAGAGGAGTTCGCATGCATGCGACGAGCATTCCTTGAGAACGAGAGGGAGATGGCCGCGCCCGAACGGCGCGGCCATGGATTTACATGCCCAGTGCCAGGCGGGCACCGAGGTCGGTAAGCGGCGAGACCAGCAGCAGGCGGGCGAGGATCAGCACGATCATCACGGCCCACGGACCGAAGTCGAGGCCGCCGGCCACCAGCTTGCCGCGCAGCGGGCGCAGCAGCGGGCTGACCAGGGTCCCGGCGAGACGGTAGACGGGGTGGTAGCCCTCGACCTGGAACAGGCTCATCAGCGACCACACGAAGATCAGCACCACGTAGAACATGGCGATGAAGTCCAGTGTGTCGGCAATCGACAGCACGAAGAGGCCGAGCACGTGCGGGAACATGCCGAGCAGGGAGAACAGCACCACGCGCTTGATCAGCATCAGCAGGAAGATCAGCAGTAACGCCGACACGTTGATGCGCCGCCAATTCGGCAGCACGCGGCGAAGCGGGGCAAGCACCGGATTGGTGGTGCGGTAAATGAACTGGCTCAGCGGGTTATGGAAGTCGGCGCGGCTGGCTTCGGCGGCCAGTCGCAGCATGAACAGCGCCGCGGCAGCGCCGAAGGCGAGTTCGAGCAGGAAGGAAAGAGCGTTGACGAGGTAGCTCACGGCGTGTCGTCCAGGGCAGCGGCCATCTCACCGCCACGGCGCGTGGCAGCAGCCACGGCACGGGCAACGACCTGGCTGAAGTGGTCGGCGGCGAAACTTTCCAGGGCGGCCTGGGTGGTGCCGTTCGGCGAGGTGACGCGCTTGCGCAGCACGCTGGGGTCTTCGCCGCTCTCGGTCAGCATGCGGCCGGCCCCCAGGCAAGCCTGTGCGGCCAGCGCACGTGCGGTGTCACGCGGCATGCCCTGCGAGAACGCCGCATCTTCCAGGGCTTCCACCATGGCGAAGAAATACGCCGGGCTGGAACCCGAGATGGCGGTCACCGTGTCCAGCTGCGATTCCTCGTCGAGCCAGCGGGTCAGGCCGACGGCGTCGAGGATGTGTTGGGCCAGTGCGCGCTGTTCGGCGCTCACGCGGCGGTTGGCAAACAGGCCGGTGGCGCCCGCGCCGATCAATGCCGGCGTGTTGGGCATGCAGCGCACGATGGGCAGGGCATGGCCGAACCAGCGTTCCAGCTGGTCGATGCGCACGCCGGCGGCAATGGAGATCAGCAGTGGCCGCTGGCGGGCCAGCACATCCTTCAGCTCGCCATGGACGGCCGGCATGATCTGCGGCTTCACGGCCAGGATCAGTACGTCGGCTTCGGCTGCCGCCTGGCGATTGTCGGCATAGCAGGCCACGCCGAACTCGCGGCCCAGCTCCTGGCGCGCCTCGGCCCGCGGTTCCGCCACGCTGATGGAAGAGGCGGCGACGCCGGTCTTCAGCAGGCCGCCGATGAGGCTGCGCGCCATATTGCCGCCGCCGATGAATGCGATACGTGTCATGCGGGTTCCTCGCCAGTACGGCCTTTACCTTACCGGAGGCGGGGGGCGGCCGTCCCATGGGAAACGTCCCGGCCTTATCCGGACTGGCGGGGACTTTCGCTAACCTGGTCCGCACTTTGGGCGATAGACCTAAGGAAAGACTGGTGGCACGGGCCTTGGCCCGAGTAGTATCGGCCCGCTTGCATGGGGAACCGGGACAAGGCCATTCGCACGGCGTCGGCGCGCTCGCGCTGCGGCGCCCTGCCGCTAGCTAAAACCCGACCCCCATGACCGTCGCATGACATCCAGTCGATTGGGTTGAGGGGAACACCAGATGGATATCGCCGAACTGCTTGCCTTCTCGGTGAAGAACAAGGCCTCGGACTTGCACCTGTCCGCCGGCCTGCCGCCGATGATCCGTGTGGACGGCGACGTGCGCCGCATCAACATCCCGGCGCTCGAGCACAAGCAAGTGCACTCGCTGATCTACGACATCATGTCGGACAAGCAGCGCCGCGACTACGAAGAATTCCTCGAGGTCGACTTCTCCTTCGAGATTCCCGGCCTGGCCCGCTTCCGCGTCAACGCGTTCAACCAGAACCGCGGCGCGGGTGCGGTGTTCCGTACCATTCCTTCCGAAGTGCTCACGCTGGAAGACTTGGCGGCGCCGGCAGTGTTCCGCGACCTGATCGAGCAGCCGCAGGGCCTGATCCTGGTGACCGGCCCGACGGGTTCGGGCAAGTCCACCACGCTGGCGGCGATGGTCGACCACATCAACAAGAACGAATACGGCCACATCCTCACCATCGAGGACCCGATCGAATTCGTGCATACCTCGCAGAAGTGCCTGATCAACCAGCGCGAAGTGCATCGCGACACCCATGGCTTCAACGAGGCGCTGCGCTCAGCCCTCCGCGAAGACCCGGACTTCGTGCTGGTGGGCGAGTTGCGCGACCTGGAAACCATCCGCCTGGCGCTGACCGCCGCGGAAACCGGTCACCTGGTGTTCGGCACCCTGCATACCAGCTCGGCCGCCAAGACCATCGACCGCATCATCGACGTGTTCCCGGCCGGCGAAAAGCCGATGGTGCGCTCGATGCTGTCCGAATCGCTGCGCGCGGTGATCTCGCAGTCGCTGCTGAAGAAGGTCGGCGGCGGACGCATCGCGGCGCACGAGATCATGGTTGGCATTCCCGCCATCCGTAACCTGATCCGCGAGGACAAGGTGGCGCAGATGTATTCGTCCATCCAGACCGGCCAGCAGTACGGCATGCAGACGCTGGACCAGAACCTGCAGGACCTCGTGAAGCGCGGCCTGGTCACTCGCCAGCAGGCGATGGGCTATGCGCGCAACAAGGACATCTTCAAGTAAGCAGTTGGTTGTTGACGTTGAACCCCGGAGGTCCGTGCCATGAGTGATTTCGACTTCACCTCGTTCCTGAAGCTGATGGTGCACAAGAAGGCATCGGACCTTTTCATTACGGCCGGCGTGCCGCCGTCAATGAAGGTGCAGGGCCGCGTCGTGCCGATCACGCAGAGTCCGCTGTCCGCGCAGCAGTCGCGCGACATGGTGCTCAACGTGATGACGCCATCGCAGCGCGAAGAGTTCGAAAAGACCCACGAGTGCCAGTTCGCCATCTCGGCGCAGGGCGTGGGCCGCTTCCGCGTGTCGTGCTTCTACCAGCGCAACTGCGTGGGCATGGTGCTGCGTCGCATCGAGTCGAAGATCCCGACCATCGAAGAGCTCACGTTGCCGCCGGTGATCAAGCAGCTGGCGATGACCAAGCGCGGCATCATCATCTTCGTGGGCGGCACCGGTACCGGTAAGTCGACCTCGCTGGCCTCGATGATCGGCTATCGCAACGCCAACTCGACCGGCCACATCATCACCATCGAGGACCCGATCGAATACGTGCACAAGCACGAGGGCTGCATCATCACGCAGCGCGAGCTGGGCATCGATACCGACAGCTGGGACAACGCGCTGAAGAACACGCTGCGCCAGGCGCCCGACGTCATCATGATCGGCGAAGTGCGTACCCGCGAGACGATGGAACACGCCATCAACTTCTCCGAAACCGGTCACCTGTGCCTGTGCACGCTGCATGCGAACAACGCCAACCAGGCGATGGACCGCATCCTGCACTTCTTCCCGGAAGACCGCCGCTCGCAGCTGTTCATGGACCTGTCGCTCAACCTCAAGGGCATCGTGGCGCAGCAGCTGATCCCGACCCCCGACGGCAAGGCGCGTCGCGTGGCGGTGGAAGTGCTGCTGGGTACGCCGCTGGTGCAGGACTACATCCGCCAGGGCGAGATCCACAAGCTCAAGGAAGTGATGAAGGAGTCCACCAACCTCGGCATGAAGACCTTCGACCAGAGCCTGGTCGAGCTCTACCACGCCGGCGAGATCTCCTACGAGGACGCACTGCGGCACGCGGACAGCTCCAACGAAGTGCGCCTGCGCATCAAGCTGGCCCAGGGCGGCGACGCGCATACGTTGTCGCAGGGCCTGGATGGCGTGGAGCTGGAAGAGACGCGCGATTCGCAGAACTTCGGCGGCGGCAACCTGCTGCGACGCTGATCAATCTGTTGGACGGACAAAAAAGAAGGAGCCCAAGGGGCTCCTTCTTCGTTTCAGCACCGCCCTATGCAGCGTGCGAGCGATTAATGAGCGGAATCGCTGACCATCAGGCCACTGGTATCTACGACTTTCACGCCCTTCACCTGCTTGGCGACATGTTCGACCTTGGCTTTCTCACCGGCGCTGGCGGTTGTGCCCGTCAGCGTCACGGTGCCGTCCTTGGTGTCGACGGAAATGTCGGTGCTCTTGATGCCCTTGGTGGTCGCCAGCTCGGATTTGATCTTGGTGGTGATCCAGGCATCGTTGGTCTTGCCGGGTACGGTCTCGTTGCTCGACTTGTCCTGCATGGTCGCTGAGTCCTGGGCCTGCCGCATGGAGGCCGCGTCCTGTTGGCGTTGTGCAGCGTCCTGCGATGCCTGTGGCGTAGTGGCCTGAGCGGCAACCTGTGCAAACGGCACGGTCGCGAAGGCTACCGCGAAGCCGGCGGCGATCAGCGTCTTGCGAAACAGGTTGTTGGTACGCATGGGGAATCTCCTGTGTGGGGAAGCACGGTCCAAATGGCAGGCCTCTGCCGTTGTCCGCGGCATCAGCGGGTTCCATACCAACAGCCCTTGCGTGAATCGCACATGGCTGTCGGGTCTCGTGATTCAGCGCGCCATTACGGTTGCGAACGCCGTGTCACGACGATGTCCCCAAAATGTTCGAGTCGCTAAGAACGTGCTAAGCGTGATGAGCATCAGAGCGCTCGTTTGCTCACATCGACTTTGCATTCGCGCTCCGGCTTGGCGGCTGCGCTTGCATGCGGCGTACACGTACAGCGATGACTGTCGCGATGCTCGCCGTTGTCGCAGCGACGACCGGATGATGGATGTTCCGCAAAAGAAACGGGGCGCCCAAAGGCGCCCCGTTCTCTACGGTTTTGCGTTGTTGCTACCGCTTACTTGAGTTCGGTCTGGCTGGTGATCACCAGTCCACCGCTCTCCATGCGCACATCGCCGCTCAACGTCTTGATGCGTGCGGCCTGTGCCTCCATCGATGCGAACTGCTGCTTCGAGTGCTCCGCAGCCGCCTTGGCCGTGGCCTGGGCTTCCGGATCGTCCGCATTCGTTTCGGCGGTGAGTTCCGCGATGTGCTCGGCCTTCTGCGCCATGGCCTTGACCCAGGCCTGGTACATCTCGCCACTCAGTTGCAGGCGACCGAGACGGCCCGCGTCGCCAGTCGGCGCGCCGAGCAATTCACCCAGCTTGGCGTCTTCGCCCTGGCCAATGGCCAGCGCGAGTGCCTTCGGGCCCATCGCGGCCCACACCGGCGTGCCCAGCGGCGCGGTGACTTCCGGCGGCAGTGCCACCGGCTTGCCATCGGTGCCCAGCTTCAGCTGCTGCAGACCCGAGACGGCCATCTGCGCCATGGCGAGAAGCCCGGCGGGATTGGAGGTGCCGATCAGGATGCGACCGCTGAACTTAGGCATGCTGTCGTTGCTGCCGGGCTCGAAGCTGTCGAGTGCCACGCGTGCACCGAGCAGATCGCCGACGGGCGGGACGGCAGCCTGCTGCGACATCAGGCCCAGCTTGGCGAAGCTGTCATTGAGGTCGGCCAGCGTGGGGCAGGCGAAGGGCTTGGCAGCCACGGCCTCGGCCTGCGCGCTCCAGAACGCACGCATCTGCACCATCGGCACGGCGATGCTGAGGTCGAACGGCGCGGTACCCGCAGCGCCCAGGCCCGGCAGCTCCACCTTGAGGCCGCTGAAGGCCTTGGTGATGTCGTCAGCCAGCGCCACGTCCCAGCGGATGTCCTGGTGCTTCTCGTCCAGCTTGGTGTAGCCGAAGCTCAGCGACGGCACGCGCGCGGCGATGCGCGTGGCATCGGCCTCGCATGCCGGGGAGACCTGGAGCTGATTGGCGACCGGTTCGCCGGTCTTGGCCGATTCGGCTTCGGCGCGCGCCTTGATCAGCGCGTTGAACATCGGGTCCTTGCCGCTGGCAGCCAGCGGCAGCAGGCGAACGAGATCGACCTGGCCGATCGCCCAGGGCTGGTAATCCTTGGCCTTGGCGAGCTTCTCGAGGCGACCGTCGTCCTGCAGGCTCTTCGTCGGGCGATCGAGGCCGAAGGCGAGGCGCAGGGTGGCTTCGGGCGCATCGGCTGGCAGCAGGGCGGCGACCGCCTGCTTGCCGACCACCGCCATCACCACCTGCATGCCGGCTTCCGCCGAGACGTGCCTGCGATAGTTCAGGCCACCGAGCGTGGCGGTCTCGAACGGCTTGCCATAGGCGGCTTCCAGGCGTCCCACGAAGGCGTCGAACGCCTTGGGATCGATCAGTTCGAAACGCACGACCGGCGACAGGCCCAGGCCGTAGAACGCCGAGTGGCCCTTCATGTTGAGGCCGGCATTCTGTGCGAACGTCTCGATGGTCTTGCCGTCCAGCTCGGCGATGATGGCCTTGAGCAGGCGCGAGGCGTCCGGGTCCTTCTCGGCCAGGTCATCGGCGGTGGAGCGCAGCTGCGCCAGCTCGGCCGGCAACTGGGTGTCCGCCTGGGCCAGCAGGGCCTTGCGGGTGTCGTCGTCCAGCACGTCGAGGTTGGCCACCACGTACGGCGTATCGGCCGGCACGAAGGCGAGGGGCGCGTCCTTGTCCTTGTGATGGCATGCAGCCAGCAGCACGCCGGCGAAGCCCAGCGCGGCAATCCGCGTCGTCGATCGCATGTCTATTCCCTTGAATGAAATGGGTGAGTCGCGCCGCGCATTATGCCCGGATTCGGGGTATGACGCGGCGCATCACGCGGGGCTCAGCGGCCCAGAACCTCGGCCAGCACGGCCATGCGCACGAACACGCCGTTGCCCACCTGCTCGAGGATGCGCGACTGTGGGCCGTCGGCCACTTCCGAGGCGATCTCGATGCCGCGGTTGATCGGGCCCGGGTGCATCACCAGTGCCCCCTTGGCCGCGCGCTCCAGACGGCGGTTGTCGAGCCCGTAGCGCGTGAAATAGGCCGCCTCGTCCGGCAGGTCGGTGGCGGCCATGCGTTCCTTCTGCAGGCGCAGCATGATCACCGCGTCGGCGCCTTCGATCGCCGCGTCGAAATCGTCGGTGATCACGCACTGCGGGAATTCGTCCTGCGAGGGCATCAACGCCTGCGGCGAGCACAGGCGGATTTCCTTGGCGCCGAGTGCGCTCAGCGCGTGCACGTCCGAGCGCGCGACGCGCGAGTGCTTCACGTCGCCGCAGATGACCACGGTGAGCCGGCTGAAATCCGGTCGGTGCTGGCGGATGGTGAGCACGTCGAGCAGGCCCTGGGTGGGGTGTGCGCGATTGCCGTCGCCGGCGTTGATCACCGACACGCCGCTCATCGCGTGGCGCACCAGTTCTTCCGGCGTACCGGACACCTTGTGGCGCACCACGATGGCGTCGAGGTGCATGGCTTCGAGTGTGTGCAGCGTGTCGAACAGCGCCTCGCCCTTGCTGGTGGAGGAGAAGCCGATGTCGAAGTTGATCACGTCCGCGCCGAGGCGGCGGGCGGCCAGCTCGAACGACGTGCGCGTACGCGTCGACGGCTCGAAGAACAGGTTGAGGATGGTGCGTCCGGACAGCAGGTCCAGCTTGCGCGTACCGTGGGCGCAACCGTCGCGCATGGTTTCCGCGCGATCGAGCAGGCGCTCGATGGTTTCACGGGGCAGGTTTTCCAGCGTGGTGAGGTGGCGCAGGCGTTGGCTCATGGCAGGCGATTGTCGTGGAAGGTGTCAGTGTCCGGTAGTCACGGCGCTGGCGAGCCAGCGTTCGAGAATCACGGCGGCGGCTTCGGCATCGATGGTGGCAGCATCGCGGCGTTTCTTCAGCCCCGCGGCGCGCGCGCTGGCGAAGCGCTGCGCGGCTTCGCGCGAGCTGTGGCGTTCGTCGGTGAGTTCGACGGGCAGGCCGTAGCGCTGGCCCAGCTTCTTGGCGAAGCGGCGGGCGCCACGGCTGGCGGGCTGCTCCTCGCCCTCCAGGGTCAGCGGCAGGCCCACCACGAGCGTATCGGGCAGCCATTCCTGCCGGAGAGCATCGAGCCTTGCCCAGTCGGGCTCGCCATCGCGCACGGCCGCCGTGCCGATGCCGCGAGCGCTGCCAGTGAAGCGGTTGCCGACGGCGATGCCGATCAGGCGACTGCCATAGTCGAAGCCGAACACACAGCTCATGCGTGGCCCGCGTAACCGGGCAACTGCAGCGGGTCGACGCCCACGAGGCCGGCGGCGGCGCTCCAGCGTTCCTCCAGCGGGGTGTGGAACACCACGCGCTCGCTGGCTTCGACGGTCAGCCAGGTGTTGTCCTTGAGCTCCTGTTCGAGCTGGCCGGCGCTCCAACCGGCATAGCCCAGCGTCATCACGGCCTGGCGCGGGCCTTCGCCCTTGGCCATGGCGACGAGGATGTCGCGTGAGGTGGTCACCGACCAGTCGGCGTTGATGCGGTAGCTGGACTCCCAGTGTCCGGGGTCGCGGTGCAGCACGAAGCCGCGCTCCTGCTGCACCGGGCCGCCGATCAGCACGGGCGCGTCGGCGACCTCCAGGTCGTTGCAGTCCAGCTTCATCTGCGCCAGCACATCGCCCAGGCGGTATTCGGAAAGCTGGTTCACCAGCAGTCCCACCGCACCGTCTTCGTCGTGCTGGCAGATGAAGGCCACGCCGCGCGAGAAGGGCGGCTCGGCCAGGCTGGGCATGGCGATCAGGAAATGACCGGCGAGGGACTGGGGCTGGGGATGGGGTGCAGTCATGGGCTCATTGTAAGCCCTGGGGCAGGGCAAGCGCCCGTTAGCACGAGGTGAGGAGATTGACGATGCGAGACGAAGGATCGCGGCCGTCCTTCGTCAGGATGAGGTGATCAGCGGCTCTTCAGCACGTCGTTCGGCATGAACTGCCAGGTGCGCGTGATGTTCAGCTCGTCGACGCGCTCCTTGTCGTTCGGCACGGCGGGGAAGGGGGCGGCGAGGCGCACGATGCGCTGCGCGGCAGCGTCCAGCAGCGGCTGGCCGGAGCTTTGCACCACGTCGATGCCCTTCACGGTGCCGTCGCGGTTGAGCGTCACCGTGAGCAGCACCTCGCCATGCAGGCCGCGGCGACGAGCCTCGTTCGGGTAGTTCAGGTTGCCGATGCGCTCCACGCGATCGACCCAGCCGCGCATGTAGGCGGCGTAGGCGTATTCCTTGGTGTTGGACGAGATGAACTTCTTCTTGGGGCGCTTGGCGTAGTTGTCGATGCTGTTGCGACGCTCGGCGGCGAGCTGCGCCATTTCCTGCTTGCGCTTTTCATCTGCCGCCGAATCCGGGAGATCCTGCGGATTTCGCTCCAGCTTCGCCGTATCGGTGTTGACGCTGTAGTGGCTGTTGCCGGTGGTGGTGAGCAGCTTGTCCGGGGTGGCTTCCTGCGGCCTGGGCGTCGCGGCTTCCACCGGCTGCGGCGCCACGCCCGGCGTGGGCGTGGGCAGCGGGCCGGAGAATGGCTGCGAGGGGCGCGATGCCTTGTCGTTCTCGCCGCCGCCGCTGTTGTTGGCCTGGGCCAGGAAGTCGGCCTTGTCCGGCGCCTCGCGGTTGGCGACGTCCACCAGCGTCACGTCCAGCGTGGGCAGGCTGGGCTTGGACTTCACATAGCTGAAGGTGATGCCGAGGATCAGCACGCCATGCAGCAACAGCGAGAAAAGCATCGTGGCGCCGAACATGTCGGCGCCGGTGCGGACAGCAGGTTGGCTCACGCGGCGCGGTTTCCGGTTCTCAGGCTTTCAATGACGTCGAACAGCTGGCCCGTGATATTAAGCCCGAACTGGGCATCCAGTTCGCGCGCACAGGTCGGCGATGTGACGTTGATCTCGGTGAGGTAGTCGCCGATCACGTCCAGGCCCACGAACAGCAGGCCGCGGCGGCGCAGTTCCGGTGCCACCTGCGACACGATCCAGCGGTCGCGGTCGGACAGCGGCACGCCCACGCCGCGGCCGCCCGCGGCCAGGTTGCCGCGGAAATCGCTGCCCTGGGGGATGCGCGCCAGCGCATAGGGCACTGGCTCGCCGTCGATCACCAGGATGCGCTTGTCGCCTTCGGTGATCTGCGGGATGTACTTCTGCGCCATGGTGAACTGGCGATGCTCGCCCTTGGGGCCGGCGGCGATCAGCGTCTCCAGCATGGAGTTGAGGTTGCTGTCGCCGGCCACCACGCGGAAGATCCCGCGCCCGCCCATGCCATCCAGCGGCTTGAGCACGACTTCGCCATGGGTGGCCACGAAGGCGCGCAGCTCCGCGGCGTCGCGCGAGACCAGGGTGGGGGCCATGCACTGGGGGAAGTGCATGGCGAACAGCTTCTCGTTGCAGTCGCGCAGGGCCTGGGGCCGGTTGACCACGGTGACCCCGTCGCGCTCGGCCAGTTCGGCCACCATGGTGTCGTAGATGAACTGGGCATCGACCGGCGGGTCCTTGCGCATCAACACCACGTCCATCTCACGCAGGTCGCGCCACCGGGGTTCCTCCAGCATGAACCAGCCGGAGGCGTCCTCGCGCACGGACAGCGGGGCCAGTCGCGCCCACGGCTCGCCGCTGCGGGCGGCCAGGTCGCCCTGTTCCATGTAGAGCAGCTCGTGCCCGCGCCGCTGGGCCTCCAGCAGCATGGCAAACGTCGTGTCCTTGGCGATCTTGATGGACCCGATCGGATCCATCAGCACGGCGACCTTGAGGGCCATCGTCATTCTCCGGTAGTAGAGCGCGTTCACGATCCCCGGCCGGCATCGGTCGGGGAAGAGCGGGGCAGTTTACGTGGTCCGCGGGCCGTATCCGCAGAGGGTCGGTCCACCCGCCCCCGGGCCCGTAACCTGTCAAGCCCTTCACCGACTGCATTCCCGATTCAATGACGTAGGACGCTTCACGCGAGATTTCAACTTGACGTTACGTCAGGCAGGCGGTAAACAGCTACGCACGAGTGCCTGCCGGCTGAGTGGATGTCGTACGTCGTTGGGGCTTTGCTGGATTTTCCTGTCCACCAGTGGCTGCCAGCATGTTGCCGACAGCTGCACGATTTTCCTGAGCCTGGGGCGGGTCGCAGGGGGGTGTTGTGAACTTGAACATAAGTGGAAATGGCCTGGCCGGCCTCAAGGTCATGGTGATCGACGACTCGAAAACCATCCGTCGAACCGCCGAGACCTTGCTTAAAAAAGAAGGTTGCGACGTGCTCACGGCTGTGGACGGTTTCGAGGCGCTCGCCAAGATTTCCGACCAGAAGCCCGCGATCATCTTCGTCGACATCATGATGCCGCGACTCGACGGCTATCAGACCTGCGCGCTGATCAAGAACAATCCTCAGTTCCGCGCCACGCCGGTCATCATGCTGAGTTCGAAGGACGGCCTGTTCGACAAGGCGCGTGGCCGCATCGTGGGCGCCGAACAATATCTGACCAAGCCGTTCACCCGTGACGAGCTGCTTGGTGCCATTCATCGACATGTCGCCACGGTGTAAAAACCGGCGGTAACAGGGTCTAGGGGGACCTGTGGCAAATATTCTCATCATCGACGACTCGCCGACTGACGTTCGCGTGTTCACCACACTGCTGGAGCGTGCCGGTTACAAGGTCGATTCCGTGGGCAACGCCGAAGAGGGCATCGAGCGCGTGCGCTCGGACAAGCCCAACCTGGTGATCATGGACGTCATCATGCCGGGCATGAATGGCTTCCAGGCTACGCGTACGCTCACGCGCGATCCGTCGACGTCGGGCATTCCCATCGTGATGATCACCACCAAGTCCATGGAAACGGACCGCGTGTGGGGCCTGCGCCAGGGTGCGCGCGCCTTCATTACCAAGCCGGTCAACGAAAAGGACCTGCTCGCCTGCATCAACGATCTCCTGCCGAGCGCGGCCTGAGGCAACGATGACCCAGACTGCCGCGCTCTCGCCCTTCGAAATTCTCGCCCGGTATGAGCAGCTCTCGCTCGCGCATGCCTCGGGTACGCCTGAGAAGCTGGAGGCGCCGGGGCTTTGGCGCGGCATCGGCTTCCGTGCGGGCAGTCGCCTGTTCGTCAGCGGCATCGACGAAATCAGCGAACTGCTGGCTCCGCCGGCACTGACCCAGGTTCCGGGCACGCAAGCCTGGCTGATGGGCGTGGCCAACGTGCGCGGCAACCTGGTGCCGGTGATCGATCTGGCTCGCTTCCTGTTCGGCGAACGCACCCAGCACACCGAACGCACCCGCCTGCTGGTCGTCCGTCAGGGCGGCGGCAGCGTGGCACTGGTGGTCGACGAAGTGTTTGGCCAGCGCACGGTGGATGCCGAGCAGCGTCGCAATGCACAACAAGAAGACGATCCGCGCCTGGCGCGCTTCGTCGACGAACGCGTGGGTGAACCCCTGCTGGCGGTGTTCAGCATGGGCAAGCTGGTGCGTGCACCGGATTTCCGCCAGGCCGCTGCGGCCTGACGGGCAAAACGTTGGAACATAAGTAGGGCCGGTGCCATTCGAGGCCGGATTCAGGGCGATGTACCGACATCTTTGCCGGCAAGGGCGGCGGGGTGTAGACGGGCGAGGTGAACGAAATGAGCACTACAGGGGGCATGGGCAAGGAGCGAGGCTATACCGGCCTCATCATTGCCCTGATCATCGCGTTCGGTTTCACGGGTGTGGACTTCGTCATGCTCACGCTGAGGGGCCGCGAGGACACCCAGGCCGTGGGTCTGACCACCCAGATCCAGGTGTTGTCGCAGCAGACGGCCAAATATGCGCTCGAGGCCGCGGACGGTAACGTCGATTCCTTCAAGGAATTGGAAACCAACCGCAACGCCATCGACTCGGCCGTGCAGCGCCTGCTGAAGGGCGACGAGAAGGGCGGCATGAAGCCCTACGCCGACAACAACGCCACGCCGGCCGGTCGGGCCGTCGCTGCACTGGGCAATGCCTGGGGCCAGCTCGACGCCGACATCGGCAAGATCCTCTCCAACAAGGCGCTGGTGGTGGACTCGTCCCAGCGCGCCTCGGCCCTGTCGCGCGACCTGCCGCTGCTGAACTCCAGCATGGAGCAGGTAGTGAACATCCTGCAGCAGCGCGGCGGCAGTGCGGAGCAGACCTACACGTCCGCCCGTCAGATGCTTCTGGCTGACCGCATGATCCGCCGAGTGCAGGAAGTGCTGCAGGGCGGCGACGCCTCGCAGCCTGCCGCTGACGGCCTCGCCCGCGACGGCCAGCTCTACGGCTCGGTGCTCAAGGGTCTGCTCGAAGGCAACGCCGAAGTGGGCGTGCGCGCCATGGGCGATACCAACGCGCGCAAGATCCTCGCCGACATGCAGACGCAGTGGGACAGCCTGCAGGATCCGGTTGGCAAGCTGGTTGGTGCAGCAGGCAACCTCAGCGACGTGAAGCGCGCAGGCAACCAGGCGTCGCTCGATTCGCAGAACGTGCTGCTGCGCGCCAATGAACTCGCCGACCAGATCGGCAAGCTGCCCACCCGTCGACTGTTCCCCAACCTGTGGTGGGGCGTGCTCGGTGCAATCGGCGCGGCAGCCTTCCTGATCGTCCTCGTGGTCCAGCTCGTGGCCGACCAGCGCCGCCGCTTCCAGGAGTCGACCGAACTCAACCAGCGTAACCAGGAGGCCATCATGCGCCTGCTGGACGAGATGGGTTCGCTCGCCGAAGGTGACCTGACCGTCAAGACCACGGTGACCGAAGACATCACGGGCGCCATCGCCGACTCGGTGAACTACGCCATCGACGAGTTGCGCACCCTGGTGACGACGATTAACGAAACGTCCGAGCAGGTGTCGTCCTCGGCCCAGGAAACGCAGACCACCGCGCGCCACCTGGCCGAATCCGCACAGCACCAGGCGCAGCGGATCAGCACGGCCACCACCGCGATCAACCAGATCGCGAGCCTGATGGATACCGTGTCCAAGGACTCCGCCGAATCGGCCGACGTGGCCGAGCGCTCGGTGAAAATCGCCTCGCGCGGCGCCGAAGTGGTGCGCGAGACGATCTCGGGCATGGACTCGATCCGCGACCAGATCCAGGAAACCTCGAAGCGAATCAAGCGACTGGGTGAGTCGTCGCAGGAAATCGGCTCGATCGTGGAACTGATCAACGACATTGCCGAGCAGACCAACATCCTCGCCTTGAACGCAGCCATCCAGGCGGCCTCGGCGGGTGAAGCGGGTCGCGGCTTCGCGGTCGTGGCGGACGAAGTGCAGCGCCTCGCAGAACGTTCCGCGAGCGCTACGAAGCGAATCGAAACGCTGGTGCAGACGATTCAGTCCGATACCAACGAAGCGGTGAATTCGATGGAACAGACCACCGCGGAAGTGGTGGCCGGTGCACGACTCGCGGAGGACGCGGGTAGCGCACTGGGCGACATCGAGCGCGTGTCGCACGACTTGTCCGCGCTGATTCAGAACATCTCCACGCAGGCACGTGAGCAGTCGACCGCAGCAACCGATATTTCGGTATCGATGAATGCGATCCAGGAAATCACCTCGCAGACCTCGCAGGGCGCGAGCCAGACGGCCGACTCGATCGGTTACCTGGCCCAGCTCGCAAGCGATCTGCGTCGTTCGGTGGCGCACTTCAAGCTGCCGGGTTGAGTTGTTGGCCGATAACGATTTTCACAGGGGGCAACCTCGCCGGTTGCGTGACAAAGCGTTACGTGGCCGCTGAGAGGGGCGCATGAGACTTCAAGACAACATCGATTTCACCACGCTGCAGTGGGTCAAGCCCGAGCTCGACGAGACGCTCGCGCTCGCTCGCGAAGCGCTGGAGTCCTATGTCGACAACCCGGGCAACCGGGGTGCCATGCGCGCCTGCGCGGACCATCTGCACCAGGTGCAGGGCACCTTGCGCATGGTCGAGCTGTACGGCGCAGCCATGGTCACCGAGGAGATGGAGACGCTCGCCATCTCCCTGCTCGAAGACCACGTGGCCGATCGCGAGGAAGCCTACGCCGCGCTGATGCGTGGCCTGATGCAGCTGCCTGACTACCTGGAGCGGCTCTCCGGTGGTCATCGCGACGTGCCGGTGGTGCTGCTGCCGTTGCTCAACGACTTGCGTTCCAGTCGCGGACAGCAGGCGCTGCACGAATCGGCACTGTTCACGCCCAATCTCGAAGTCGTGCTGCCTCCGCAGGCGCCGCATGCGCCGCAGACCATCTCGGTGGAGCGCCAGCGCAGCGAGATCACCAACCTGCGCCTGCGCTTCCAGCAGCAGCTGCTTGCCTGGTTCCGCGGACAGGGCAATGACCAGCAGCTGGGCGGCATGATCCAGACGCTGGACGCCATCACCGCGCGGTGCCAGAGCGTGCCCGGCCGTCGCCTGTGGTGGATCGCCGCCGGCGTGCTGGAAGGCGTACAGCATGGTGCGCTGAAGAATCAGGCGGGCGAAGTGCGTCAGCTGATCGGCAAAGTCGATCGCAGCATTCGCCAGTTGGTCGAGCACGGCGAAGCAAGCCTGCGCGGCGGCGATGCCGACGAACTTGCGCGCAAGATGCTGTACGTGGTGGGCCAGGTCCGCCAGGGCAGTCCGCGCATGGAACAGCTGCGCCAGGCGTACGCGCTCGACGCGTTGCTGCCGGAAGCGAGCGAAGTGGAACATGCGCGTGGCTCGATGTCGGGCCACAATCGCGCGCTGCTCGATTCCGTCGCCAAGGCGTTGAAGGACGACCTCCTTCGCGTGAAGGAGGCGCTGGACCTGTTCCTGCGCCAGACCGACGCCGACCCCGCCCAGCTTGCCGGTCAGACCGAGGTGCTCGAGCGCGTGGGCGACACGCTGGGCATGCTTGCCCTGGGCGTGCCGCGTCGCGTCGTCAACGAGCAGCGCCGCGTGCTGGAGGAGATCGCCAGCCGAGTGCGTGCGCCAGACGAGGAGCTGCTGCTCGACGTCGCCGGTGCGCTGCTCTACGTGGAAGCGTCGCTGGACGACCATATCGAAAGCCTGGGTGCCGAGGACGAGTACGCGCCCGACAGCCCCACCGCGATGCTGCCGCGCAGCGAGGCGCGTCACATCCTCGCCACGCTGATGCACGAAGCGACCGCCAACACCGGCAAGGTGAAGGAGGCCATCGTCGCCTACGTCGAGTCCGGCTGGCAGTCGCAGCAGCTGGCCGAGGTCGGCGCGCTGATGGACGAGGTCGCCGGCGCCATGCGCATGCTGTCCGCGCCGCGCCCTGCCGAGCTGGCCGAAGGCATTGGCCGTTTCGTCGGCAATGAACTGCTGGCGGACCGTCGCGTGCCCAGCAGCGCGCAGATGGACCACCTGGCCGACGCACTCGCGGCACTGGAGTACTACCTCGAGGCGGCACGCGAACATCGCGGTGGCCTGGAACATATTCTCGACGTCGCCGAGCACAGCCTCAGCACGCTCGGCTACTGGCCGCCGCCGGCCGCACGCGTGGTCGAGCACGATGAGCTGGACGAAGCGCCGGAGCACATCGCCAAGGCTGCCGACGCCGCGCTTGCCGCTGCGCTGGCGAACCAGCCCGAGTTGTCCGAAAGCGTCAGCCTTGCTCATGGCGAGGACCTGTCCGGCCTGATCGTGGGCCACAGCGAGACGCCGGAGCCTGTCTCGCACGAGATCACCGGCCTGCGCCTGGCCGATACGGAACATGTGAGTCCGCAGGAAGTCATCGGCGCCAGCGAAGAAGACTGGATCGAGATCGAGGAAGAAGTCTTCGAAGAGGTACCGGTTGCCGGCGGCGTGGCCGTCGATGGTGGTTTCCACACCAGCACCGCGGGCATCGACGACGATATCCGCGACATCTTCCTGGAGGAAATGCAGGAAGAGATCGACAACCTGCATGCAGCGCGCCAGGCCTGGTTGGCCGATCCGACGCAGCTCGATGCACTCACGCCGATCCGTCGTTCGTTCCACACGCTGAAGGGTTCGGGTCGCCTGGTGGGCGCCACCTTGCTGGGCGAGTTCGCCTGGAAGGTGGAGAACATGCTCAACCGCGTGCTCGATCAGTCGATTGCACCGCACGAAGGCGTACAGGCGGTGGTGAATGCCGCCATCGATGCCTTGCCGCAGCTGCGCTCCGCGCTGACCGGCGAACGCGCCGTGACGGCGCCGATCGCGGCGATCATGGAGACCGCCGAGCGCATTTCGGCGGGCCAGGAGCAGGCGCGCATCGCAGACATCGCGCCGGTGGCCACCGAAACGGTACGTCGCGTGGTGCGTCGTCGCGTTCCGCGTGCAAGCGCTTCGGCAGCGTCCATTCCGTCGGACAGCCTGGCCGGCCTTGAACCGGTCGACGAGCCTTTCGTCGTGCCGGCCGAGGACGTGATCGAGGCGCCGGTGATGCCGCCGATCGATCCGGTGTTGCTGGAGATCCTGCGCAGCGAAGTCGCGCAGTACCTGGCCACCATTCGCACCAACATCAATCGCGTCGACGGCGAACTTCGCGTCGACGACGGCCTGCTGCGTGCCGTGCATACGCTGCACGGTGCCATCGCGATGGTGGACATCCCGCTGCTCACCCAGCTGCTGTCCCCGCTGGAAAGCCTGCTCAAGCGCCTGCGCGCGGCCGGACTTCCGCTGTCCACCGAAGGTGTTTACCTGCTCAGCCAGAGCGCGGACGCCGTCGATCACGTGATGAGCCAGTTCGATGCGCCGTCGCCGCAGCTGCCGGATATCGATGGCCTGATCCAGCGCCTGACCGAGCTGCGCGACAGCCAGCCCGAGCCGCAGGTGGCCCACGTGCTGTTCGAGCCTCACGCGGACGAGCTGGATGGCGGCGTCGCCAGCGACAGCGCGCATGAGGACGCGCTTGGCGCCTCGCTCGACGCGGCACTGTCGGATGCTTCCGGCCTGGGAGCCGATGCGGTTCTGCCTATCGATGTTGCGGGCGACAACTACGCGGACGAACTGCTCGCCGCACTCGGCGAGTTCAATCTCGACGCCCATCTGCCGATTGCCGAAGAGCTGTCGCCTGCCGATGTGACGGTGGAGGTGCCTGCACCGTCCGCTGCCAGCGACGACGAGTTCGCCGACGTCTATGCCGAACTGCTTGGCGAGGTCGAATCGCTCGAGATCACGCCGGTCAGTGAAGCGCCGGAGCCGTCGGAAGATGGCCTCGTCG
This sequence comes from Dyella amyloliquefaciens, assembly GCF_004296575.1. GTDB lineage: Bacteria > Pseudomonadota > Gammaproteobacteria > Xanthomonadales > Rhodanobacteraceae > Dyella > Dyella amyloliquefaciens. The sequence goes on from NZ_SAYT01000001.1 coordinate 984,110, forward strand.
CCGAAGAAATCGATTTCGACGAAGCCCTGGCCTTTGGCCTGGTGGACGAGCCGACGTCCGATGCCGCTTCCGAGGAGGTGGTGGTCGCGGTGGACGACGCGCCGATGGATGCCGGTATCGAGGTGACGCAGGAGAGCGTCGAAGAGATCGCCCCGGTCATCGAATCGGCCATCGAGCCGCAGGTCGAGGAGCCGGTCGCTGCCGAGCCGGTGGAAGTTGCCGAGGTTGCGGAAGCTCCTGAAGTCGAAGAGGCCGCAGCGCCGCAGGAGCCCGTTGCCGCGCAGGAGGAGCCGGAGCTCGAAGGCGAAGGCATGCTCTTGCCGAGCCAGATCGACCCGGACCTGCTCGAAATCTTCATCGAGGAAGCACGCGAGATCCTCGACCACTCCGACAGCGTGTTGGCGCAGTGGCGCGTCGAGCCCACTGAATCCGCGCACCTCGCCGAACTGCAGCGTGACCTGCATACCCTCAAGGGTGGTGCGCGCATCGCCGGCATGGTCCCGATGGGCGACCTGACCCACGCCATTGAAACGGCGCTGGAAAAGCCGCTGAATCCGGAGTCGGCGCAGTTCGGCGAGCTCATCGCCGCGCTGGAAGCAGGCTTCGATCTGCTGCACAGCCTGGTACAGCAGGTGTCGCAGGGTCGCGCCGTCGCCTATCCGCAGGCGATGATCGATCGCTTCCTCGGCATGGGCGAAGGTTCCGTGGAGGCCCCCGCCGCGCCGGTGTCGGCGACGGTGGTGCCGTTCCCCGAACGCATCAAGCTGCCGGAGCTGTTGCCGGAAGAACGCGAAGAAGCCACGAGCGCGCCGCAGGAACAGATCCGCGTCCGCGCCGAACTGCTCGACACGCTGGTGAACCATGCCGGCGAGGTGGCGATCTATCGTTCGCGCCTCGAACAGCAGGTGGCCGGCTACCGCTTCAACCTGGTCGAACTCGACCAGACCGTGCAGCGTCTGCGCAGCCAGCTGCGCATGCTGGAAATCGAAACGGAAGCGCAGATCATCGCGCGCTTCCAGCGCGAGCATCGCGAAGCAGGCATGGCGGTGTTCGATCCGCTCGAACTCGACCGCTTCTCGCAGCTGCAGCAGTACTCGCGTGCCCTGGCCGAGTCGGTCTCCGACTTGGTGTCCATCCAGGGCATGCTCGACGAACTCACCCGCCAGGCGGAAACGCTGCTGATCCAGCAGTCGCGCGTGAGCTCGGAGCTGCAGGAAGGCTTGCTGCGCACGCGCATGCTGCCGTTCGACACCATGGTGCCGAACCTTCGCCGCACGCTGCGCCAGGCCGCCCAGGAAGAAGGCAAGAGCGCCCAGCTGTACGTCGAAGGCGCCCACGGCGAAATGGATCGCAACCTGCTCGACCGCATCAAGGCGCCGTTCGAACACATGCTGCGCAACTCCGTGGCGCATGGTTTCGAGTCGCCGGCCGAACGCCGCAAGGCGGGCAAGCCGGAAGAGGGCGCCGTGCGCATCCGCGTCGCGCGTGAAGCCACCGAGGTGGTGGTGCGCGTGAGCGACGACGGCCGCGGCCTCGACCGCGATGCGATCCACAAGCGCGGCATCGAGCGCGGTTTGATCCGTGCCGATTCGCGCATCAGCGACGACCAGGTGCTCGCGCTCATCACCCAGCCTGGCTTCTCCACTGCCAGCACCGTGACCCAGCTCGCAGGGCGCGGCGTGGGCATGGACGTGGTGGCGAACGAAATAAAGCAGCTCGGCGGCGCGCTGTCGATCGAATCGAAGGCCGGCGAAGGCACCACCTTCGTACTGCGCCTGCCGTTCACCCTCGCGGTGACCCAGGCCATCCTGGTGCGCATCGGCGAGTCGACGTTTGCCATCCCGATGACCTCGGTGCAGGGCGTGGCCCGCATCTCGCCATCGGAACTGGCCGAGCGTGTGGCCGAGGCCGAGCCGGTGTTCCCGTATGCCGGCGAGGACTACAGCATCCACGACCTGTCCGATCTGCTCGGCATCGCGGCCAGCCATGCCAGCGACGAAGAGCAGGTGCCGTTGCTGCTGACGCGTTCGGGTGACCTGCGTGCCGCGATCCGCATCGATGCCGTGATCGGCTCGCGCGAAATCGTGGTGAAGTCGGTTGGCCCGCAGGTGAGCTCAGTGCCGGGCATCCTCGGCGCGACCATCATGGGCGACGGCTCGGTGCTGATCATTCTTGATCTCGCCCCGCTGGTCCGCCATGGCACCGCGCGTCGCCTGCAGCGCCTGGAAGAGGGCCTCAGCGCCGTCGCCACGCCAGTGGTGGAAGAGTCGCGCGTGCGCCCGCTGGTGATGGTGGTCGACGACTCGATCACCATGCGCAAGGTCACCGGTCGCGTGCTGGAACGCCACGAGTACGAAGTCACCACCGCCAAGGACGGTGTCGACGCCATCGAAAAGCTGCACGAGCGCGTGCCCGACCTGATGCTGCTCGACATCGAGATGCCGCGCATGGACGGTTACGAGCTGGCGACGCATATGAAGGCCGATCCGCGACTGCGCGACGTGCCGATCATCATGATCACCTCGCGTACCGGCGATAAGCATCGCCAGCGTGCATTCGACATCGGCGTCGATCGCTATCTCGGCAAGCCTTACCAGGAGGCCGAACTGCTGGCGCAGATCGGCGAGGTGCTGGAGCAGCGTGCCGTGGAGTCGCTCAATGGCTGAGTCGTCGACAGCGGTTGCACTCATCTTCGACGACGTGGAACTGGGTGGCCAGTTGCGTGAAGCGCTGCGCGAACACGGGGCGCGGATCGTGCACGAAGGCGCACTGTCCACGCTGAGCCGCAGCATGCTGAATGACACCGGCGCCCAGGTGCTGGTAGTGAATCTGGACGAGGAGGCCGAGGACGAACTCGACCGCCTCTACGACGTGATCGATGGCGACCATCCGCGCGTCGTGTTCAACGATGCCCAGGCCAGCCGCCAGCTTGGCGGCTGGGACCGTGCGCGCTGGGCCCGCCATCTCGCGGTGAAGGTGATGGCGCAGGGTGACCTGGATCCGCCCCGTCCGCAGGACGCGCCGGCGGTACCGGAAACGGTAGTGAACGAGTTCGCGCCCGCCGAGGCCGAAGAGCCCGAGGCGATCGCCGAGTTCGTTCCCGACTTCGAGCCGGTGGACGACTTCGTTGAAACCCCGGCAGAGCCTGTTGCGGAGATCGAAGGTGGTGAGGTGTCGGAAGTCTCCGAGACCCTGGCCGCCGAGCTCGAGGCACTGCTGGCGGCCGACGAACCGCAGGCCATGGAGGACGATTTCGGCTCGCTCAAGTTCGTCGCCGAGGATGAATTGCCGCCGCTGCACGATGGTCACTTCGGGGTGGACACGCTGGCGACGCAAGGGCCGGCGCCGGTGGAACCGGAGCCCCCGATGCTGCCTCCGCGGGCCATGCCCTCGTTCCAGTTGGACCATTTGTCGCTGAGTCCGCTGGACGACTCGTTCCTGCCTTCCACCACCAGCGAGAGCGTGGAGAAGGGGCCGTCGTCTCTGCTGGGACTGGCGTCGAGCTGGTCACTGGTGGATGAGACAGAAGCGTCCGCCATCGTCGCGCCGGTCGAAACCGCGGATTACGGCATCGAGAAGCTCAGCGCCGCGGAATTTCTCGCGCCCGAAGGCGGCAACGAGGATGAGTCCTTCCTCAAGCCCGGCATGACGCTGGAGCTGGTGTCCATCGAGGAGGCGATTGCTCCCAAGGCCTACGAGGGCGGGCACGAAATGGTGCTGACCGATCTCGATGCCGCCATCAGCCGGGTGCTGGTGATCGGCGCGGCCTCCGACAGCACGGATGCGGTGTGCTCGTTCCTTTCACGCCTGCCGATCGATTTGCGCGCCACCGTGGTGCATGTTCAGCACATGGGTAGCCAATCTGCCGAGATGCTGGTCGATCAGATGGCTGATCATTGCGACCTGCCGGTGAACATCGCCGCCCACGGTGGACGTGCACGCATGGGTGAGGTGCTGGTCGTGCCTGCCGGCCACCAGGCGCGCGTGCAGCGCGATGGTCGCGTGGAACTGCAGCCGTTGGATGGCCAGGACGGACGTGGCAGTTCACCGATCGATGCCAGCTTCACCATGGCGGCCAACGTGTTCGGTCGCAACGCACTGGCGATCGTGTTCGCAGGCCAGGCCAATGACGCGCTGGGTGGCTCGCAAGCCATCTACGATCGCGGCGGCCAGGTCTGGGTGGAAGCTTCCGGGGAGTCGCATTTCCCGGACATGGTGCACGGCATCGAAGCCGAGCGCCTCAATAGTTATTCCGGCACGCCCGCCGAGTTGGCGGCGCGCCTGGTCGAGGAGATGTCGATGGAGGGCCGGCGATGAGCGAGCTACCGCTACCGCGTGAAATCCGCTGCGTGCTGGTGCCGGTGGGTAACCTGCGCCTGCTGCTGCCCAACGCGACCGTGGCCGAAGTGATCACGCTGCCTGCGCCCGAGCCGGTAGAGCATGCGCCGGCGTGGTTGCTGGGTCGTATCGCATGGCGTGGCTGGCGCGTGCCGCTGCTGTCGTTCAGCACGCTGGCGGGTGCCGGCGAGGGCGACAGCGAGCAGGCGGTGCGCGTTGCCGTGTTGAAGGCGCTCGGCGGGCACGCCGAGCTGCCGTTCGTGGCCGTGGTGACCCAGGGCTTCCCGCGCCTGACCACGCTCAACGCCGAGCTGATCATCCCGACCCACGACGGCGCGCCGTTGCCGCCGGGCGTGAAGGCACAGGTGCTGGTCCGCGATGACATTGCGGTCATTCCTGACCTGGAAGGCATCGAGGCCGAACTGATCGACCTGCTCGAACTGGCCAGCTGAGCCAGCCGTGGCGCCGCCTCCAGCGAGGCGGCGTCGCGTCAGACGTCGCCGTGCAGTGCCTGCAGGGCTGCCAATGCCGCCAGGCCGGCGGTTTCCGTGCGGAGAATCCGCGGTCCGAGCTTGAGGCCTGCAAAGCCCGCGTCGGTCAGGGCGGTCGTGTCGCGTGAACCGAGCCCTCCTTCCGGCCCCACCACCAGCAAGCCTCCGGCGGTCGTAAAGCGCAGTTCACTGGCCCGTTGCGTGCCCTCGGGCAGCAGCGCCAGGCGCAGGGCGCCGTCGGTCGCCAATCCCTTGAGCCAGGCCTCCAGTGGAAGCGCGGCGCTTACCTCGGGCACGCAGGCGCGTCCGCTCTGTTCGCACGCGCTGGCCACCACCGCCCGCCAGTGGGCGAGGCGTTTTTCCGCGCGGCTGGCGTCGAGCTTCACTTCCGAGCGCTCGGTCAACAGGGGAACGATGCGGGCCACGCCCAGCTCGGTCGCCTTCTGCATGATCAGGTCCATCTTCTCGCCGCGCGCGACGCCCTGGGCGAGCGTGAGCGGCAGCGGCGATTCGTTAGCGACAGCCACGGCTGCCTCCACGCGCACGGTCACGTCGCGCTTGCCGACGGCCTGGATGACGGCGGGATAGTCATGGCCGTCGCCATTGAACAGGGTGATCGGATCACCGGCCGCCATCCGCAGCACGCGCGCCACATGCTCTCCCGCCTGCGCCGGCAGGCCCAGTTCGAGGCCGACAGCGAGTGGCTGGTCCACGTGTATGCGAATGGTGCGCATGGCGCGTTCTACGGTGGTCGAAACGGAAAGCATAACGGACCCGTGACAGGGCGTCTCACGCGACTTGTACCGTACAAGCTGAACGTGCGACGACGGCAACCGGCCTGCATTTGCCAGTTGGCCCATGCAGGTGCAGGATGAATTAGTCCCTCAGTCCCCGGAGGTGGAACATGAACAAGCCCACCATGGCACTCCTTCTAAGTGCACTCGTCGCCCTCGTGGCCAGCCCGCTGGCCATGGCGCAGAGCACCACCGCAGCCAGCGACAACAGCATGCACGCGCTGCAGGACGGCCAGACCCAGGCCCAGGCGGCGCCGGCAAACCAGGGGCCGCCGAAACCCGGCGACCGTACTTGCCTGCAGAGCACGGGCAGCATGATCCCGGCCAAGCACGGTGGTTGCCTTACGGTGCCTGGGCGCAGCTACAACCGGCAGGACATCCAGAACACGGGTGAAACCACCATGGGGCCAGCGCTGCAGAAGCTGGACCCGAGTGTGACCATCCAGGGCGGGCACTAAGTCCGTCGCTCAGCCGGCAACGGCCCGCTCGATGCCTTCGATGGCGGTGTCCACCAGCTGATCGATCTCCTGCGTGGTCACGACATAGGGCGGCATGAAATAGATGACATCACCCAGGGGGCGCAGCAGCGCGCCCTGGGTGAGTCCGTGCAGGTAGACGCGAAGGCCACGCCGCTCAGCCGAGGGAAAAGGCGTCCGCTGGCGCTTGTCCGCCACCAGTTCCACGGCGGCGATCATGCCGGTCTGGCGCACGGCGGACACATGGGGATGATCGCGTAGCGGCGCCAGGCGCTGCGCCAGGTGCGCCGCCAGTTCGCGATTGCGCTCCAGCACGGGTTCATCGCGGAAGATCGCCAGCGTTTCCAGCGCCACGCGGCAGGCGAGGGGATTGCCGGTATAGCTGTGCGAGTGCAGGAATGCCTTGCCGGCGCTGTACTCGGCGTAGAACGCCTCATACACGTGGGTGGTGGTGAGCACCGCCGAAAGTGGCAGGAAGCCACCGGTGAGTCCCTTGGACAGGCACATGAAATCCGGCGATACGCGGGCCTGCTCGCACGCAAACAGTGTGCCGGTGCGGCCGAAACCCACGGCGATTTCATCGGCGATGAAGTGCACGGTGAACTCGTCGCACAGCGCGCGCAGCCCGGCCAGATAGTCGGGGTGGTACATGCGCATGCCGCCGGCGCATTGCACCAGCGGCTCGACGATCACGGCGCACACTTCGTGCGCGTGCTGCTCAAGCAGTACACGCAATTCGCCAAGACGCCGCTGCGCCACCGAAGCAGGGCTTTCGCCAGGTTGTGCCTCATAGGCGTCGGGAGAGGGCGCGAGGATCGGGGTGAGCAGCAGCGGTGCATAAGTCTTGCGATACAGCGCCACGTCGCTGACCGACAGCGCGCCCAGCGTTTCGCCGTGGTAGCTGCCGGTGAGCGCGATGAAGCGTGTCTTTTCACCGTGACCCTGGTTGAGCCAGTAGTGGAAGCTCATCTTGAGCGCCACTTCGATCGCGGCCGAACCATTGTCGGCGTAGAACACGCGATCCAGCCCGGGCGGCGTCACGCGCACCAGCTCTTCGGCCAGGGCCACGGCAGGCTCATGGGTAAAGCCCGCGAAGATCACGTGTTCCAGCGTGCGGGCCTGGTCGGCCAGCGCCGCGGCGATGCGCGGATTGGCATGGCCGAACAGGTTGGTCCACCAGGAGCTGATGCCGTCGAGATAGCGCCTGCCGTCGGTGCCGACCAGCCACGCCCCCTCGCCGCGCGCGATCGGGATCATCGGCACGGTCTGGTGATCGTGCATCTGCGTGCAGGGGTGCCACAGGTGGCTCAGGTCTCGACGCACCAGCGCGTCGGCAGCGGGGAAGGTGTTCATCCGGCTATGATCGGGGTTTCGAGCATGCCCGCTCAAGTCTTCCAAATCCCTGGGAATTGGTTTGAAGCACTGGCGTATCGCATTGGCAGGCCTCCTGGGCCTGCTGTTCATCGGCTTCGCCCTCGTCTGGTTCATGCCCGCGTGCTGGGTGGTGCCACTGATCGCGGGTCGCCTAAACGGTGTGCAGCTGGAGGAGGTCAGCGGCCTGCTTTGGCGAGGGCACGCCGGCCGCGTCCTGTCAGCCAAGGGCGAAGACCTGGGACAACTCGATTGGCAGCTCTCGCGTAGCGCCTTGCTGGGTAGTCCGCAGTGGCTCGTCGATCTGCGAGGGCCGCGGGTGCAATTCCACGGGCGCATGCAGGGTCGCAGTGCCACCGAAGCGCTGTGGACGGACGTCCATATGAAAGCAGACCTCGAGCTGCTCGGGACGCGCCTCACGCTTCCTGCCGGGAGGCCGCGCGGCACCGTGAAGGTCGTTGCGCCCAGCGTCCAGTTGCAGGGCGGATGGCCACTGGCGGTGGACGCCCATTTCGAGTGGCAGGATGCCTCGCTGCTCACGCCCCGTTCTGGTGAACTGGCGCTCGGCGCGCTGCAGCTGGCCATGCACGGGAGTAACGGCGTGATCGAAGGTCATTTGTACGACAGTGGCAAGGGCCCGTTGCACATCGACGGTCGTCTGCAACTGAGCCCGTTGGCGTGGCGCTTCAATGCCGTGGCGGCACCCAGGCAACCTACGCCCGCGCTGGTGCGCTGGCTCGCGGCTTTCGGGCCGACCAGCGCCGACGGCGTCACGCACATCCAATACAGCGGCGGCCTGGTGGCCGCCGTGTCCGGGGGAAATCATGAGTGAACTGAATCTGGCGCATGCGCTCGATGCGGCCCGGGAAGCCGCGCAGGCCGCGGCTGAGGTGTTGCGGCACTACTGGCGACGCGGAGTAGACATCGAGCTGAAGAGCGACGACACGCCGGTCACCATCGCCGACCGCGAGGCGGAAATGGCGATACGCAAGGTGCTGCAGCGGGCCTTGCCGGAGGCGTCCATCTACGGCGAGGAGTTCGGGCGTGACGAAGGCAATCCCGACCTGCTGTGGATGGTGGATCCGCTCGACGGCACCAAAAGCTTCGTGCGGCGCACGCCGTTCTTTTCCACGCAGATCGCCCTGATGCATCGTGGCGAGCTGGTGCTCGGCGTCTCCAGTGCGCCGATCTATGGCGAGACCATGTGGGCAGGCGCCGGCGGAGGCTGCTGGTTCGAAGGCGAGCGGGTGCACGTCGCACCGACGGCTGCACTCGCGCAGGCATCGCTCTCCATCGGCAATGTCAAATCGCTCACCGCCGATGCGCGCTGGGCCGAGCTGGGCGCGTTGATCCGCGATACCAACCGCATCCGCGGCTACGGCGACTTCTGCCATTACCACCTGCTGGCGCGGGGCAGCCTGGATCTCGTGCTGGAGTCGGACGTGAACATCCTCGATATCGCCGCGCTTGCCGTGATCGTGCGCGAGGCCGGCGGCGTGTTCACCGATCTGGATGGTCAGCCGCTGACGCTGGAATCCCGCAGCGTGCTGGCCGGTACGCCGGATATCCATGCATGGGTGCTGAAGCGCCTTCGTTCGGCGTGCTGAAGAGGAGAGGCCGCGAATGGATGGAAGCTTGCAGATCGTCTACGCCTTGCTCGGCACGTCGCCGCAGCTGACGGCGGCGATCGTGGGCCTCGTGGTGGCCGGCGTGTTCTGGCGGAAGATGCCGCGCGCGGCCATGCTGCTCCTGCTCGCCAGCGTGCTCGAGATGGCGGTGCTGGCCGCCTCCGGCTGGTACCACATGGTCTATTTCCCGGCGGCGCTGCAAGCGCATGACCGGACCATGGTGGAGCTGACCCGCAACATGGCCTTTGTAGGCTTCGCCACGAGCGCGCTGCACGGGCTCGTGTTCGGCCTGCTGGTCTGGGCGGTGGCGACCGGGCGCGGTCGGCCGGTGCCTCCGGCGGTTCCGGGGCGCTGAGCTACAATCGACCCATGCACAAGCCACCCATCATCCATGCGACGCGCGACGTGCACGACAGCGGTTTCCTGCGCGTCGAGCAGCTCGACCTCGAATTCTCCAACGGCGAGCGGCGCACCTACGAACGCCTGAAGGGCAGCGGCCTGGGTGCGGTCATCATCGTGCCGATGCTGGACGACGAAACCGTGCTGCTCGTGCGCGAGTACGGCGCCGGTGTCGGCCGTTATGAGCTGAGCCTGCCGAAGGGGCGCCTCGACCGTGACGAAACGGTCGAGCAGGGCGCCGATCGCGAGCTCAAGGAAGAGGTCGGTTACGGTGCGCGCAAACTGAAGATCCTGCACAACCTGTCGTTGTCGCCGTCGTACATGACGCACATGGCACACGTGGTGCTGGCGCAGGATCTGTATCCCGAACGCCTGGAAGGCGACGAGCCCGAGGAACTGGAAGTGGTTCCGTGGAAGCTCGCCGACCTGCATATCCTGATCGCACGCGACGACGTCACCGAAGGTCGCTCGATCGCCGCCCTCTTCATGGCTCGCGAATATCTCGCCGGCCGGTTTTCCCCGACATGAGCCAAGCGCCGTTTTCCATGCTCCTGCAGCAGATCGCTGCCATTGCCCGTGAAGCCGGCGACGCCATCCTCGTCGTGTACGGCGAGGATTTCGAGGTGGAGCGCAAGGCCGACCAATCGCCCGTCACGGCGGCCGATCTTGCCGCGCAACGCGTGATTACCGCCGGACTGGCCCGGCTCGATGACAACCTGCCGGTGATCTCCGAGGAAGCGCGCGCGGCGCCGTGGCCGCAGCGTCGCGAATGGCCGCGCTACTGGCTGGTCGATCCGCTCGATGGAACGCGCGAGTTCATCAAGCGCAACGGCGAGTTCACCGTGAACATCGCGCTCATCGAACATCATCAGCCCGTGCTCGGCGTGGTGCTGGCGCCGGTGACGGGCGAGCTCTATGCCGCGGCGCGCGGGCAGGGTGCGTGGCTGCAGTCGCGCGTGGATGCGCCCTGGCAACGCATCCAGACACGCGGATTCACCCAGCCTGCAACCGTCGCCGGCAGCCGTTCGCATGGTGGCGCTGGCACGGCCCTGCTCGGGCAGCTGATCGGCGAAGGTTACGCGTCGATGCCGCTGGGTTCCTCGCTGAAGTTCTGCCTGGTGGCGCGCGGCGATGCGGACGTCTATCTGCGTCGCGGCGCCACCAGCGAATGGGACACGGCCGCTGCACAAAGCGTGCTCGAGGAGGCCGGTGGTGCCGTGCTTGATCTCGCCGGCGAGCCGCTGCGCTACAACCGCGGCGATTCGCTGATCAATCCGGAATTCATCGCCGTGGGCGATACCGCCATCGACTGGAAGTCCCGCCTGCTCGCCGCCGACCTGGAGGGGTGATGACCGAGGCCGTTCGCCACAGCCTGGATGACCTGCTCGCCATCATGGCGCGCCTGCGCGATCCCCAGGGCGGTTGTCCGTGGGACCTGCAGCAGGATTTCTCCACCATCGCGCCTTACACCATCGAGGAAGCCTACGAGGTCGCCGACGCCATCGACCGCAAGGACTGGCACGACCTGCGCGACGAACTGGGCGACTTGCTGCTGCAGGTGGTGTTCCATGCACAGATGGCGAAGGAGGCGGGCCTGTTCGAGTTCGCCGACGTCGCCGATGCCATCAGCGACAAGATGGTGCGCCGTCACCCGCACGTGTTCGGCGATGAGAGCTACGAAGACCTCGACGCGCAGAAGCAGGCGTGGGACGACATCAAGAGCGCCGAGCGGGCGGCCAGAGGCGAGCAGCATGACGACAGCGCGCTGGCAGGCATCTCGCGCGGACTGCCGGAGTGGAAGCGCTCGCTGAAGTTGCAGGAACGCGCCGCCAAGGTGGGTTTCGACTGGCCTGACGAACAGCCGGTACTCGACAAGCTGCTGGAAGAGGTCGAGGAGGTCCGTGCCGAGTTCGTGCAGGGACGTGACAAGGAACGACTGCAGGACGAGATCGGCGACGTGCTGTTCGTGGTGGCGAATCTCGCGCGGCATGCCGGCGTGGATTTTTCGCAGGCCTTGCGTCACGCCAATACGAAGTTCGAGCGTCGCTTCCGCCACATGGAGCAGCTGGCGCGCGAGGAAGGCCGGCCCTTGCCGGAGCGTGGCCTGACGGAGCAGGAAGCGCTGTGGCAGAAGGCCAAGCGCGCGGACAAGCCGGCTGCCTGAAAAAAGGAGGCACGGGTTCTGGGGTCCCCGTGCCTCAGCCGTGAGGCACCGCCAAGGCGGCGGTGCCGGTCGTTCTTGTAGTTATGGTTGTGCGGTCGGTGCCGGCTTCATGGCGCCGCGGCGTTGTTCCCAATCGCTGCGCATCTTTTCGAGATCGGCACGCTGCCTGGCCTCGTTGGTCAGGTTCTCATCGAGGCTCTTGCGCAGCGTGGCAATGGCCTGATCCACGTTGGCGGGCGCCGACTGGGCACGAGCGAGGTGGTGGTAGACGTAGGTGCGCACGCGCGGATCCTGCGTCTTGGTCAACACATCGTTGTACAACGTCTGCAGCTCCTTGCTGCGGCCACTCTCGCGATACAGGCGCTCGAGCGCCTGCAGGTCCTCGATCACCGGTGAACCCGGGCCATCAAGGCCAGGGCGCCCGAAGCCCGGACGACCGAAGCCGGGACCACCCGTGAAGTCCGGCATGTCGCCGCGGCCCATCTGCGGACCCTTGGCAGCCGGCATGGCCTTGGCGGCGGGCGCACTCTTGGGTGCGACGTCCTGGGCGATGGCGTAGCTGCCGCCGGCGATCACCAGCAGGACAAGGGCGGAGGTGAGCAGGGTCTTGCGTTGCATGTCGATCCATCTCCACGATGTTGGTTGTGTCTCAAACGTGTCGTTACGGCCTGGGTTGACCCGGGCTCTAAACCTTTTGGCCGCCCGCGACATCCCAAGCCTGTCCGATCAATCAGGAGTTACCCATGCGCCGCCTTCTTCTTGCCGCACTGCTGTTCGCCCCCTTGGCTTCGCACGCTGACGAGTGCAAGTACGAGGCGCCGCGCAACCTCACGCTCGACCTGGCCGGTGTCCGCGAGGTGCAGGTGGACCTGCACAGTCACGACCTGCATCTCAGCGGCAACAACGGGGGCACCGGGGGCACCGTCACGGGTCGTGCCTGCGCATCCGATCCCAAGCTGCTGGATGCCCTCACCGTGACCCAGCGGCGCGAAGGCGACCGCCTGATCATCGAGGCCGGCAGTCGCAGCGTGATGACGATCAGCCTGTTCAAGAGCAGCTACACCAGCCTCAACCTCAACCTGCAGATGCCGGCGCAGATCCCGGTGGTGCTGAATGTCGGTTCCGGCGACGCCTGGGTGACCGGTCTGCAGAAGCTCTCCACGCAGGTGGGATCGGGCGACGTGCATATCAGCAAGATTTCCGGCCCCTTCAGCGCCAGCGTGGGCTCGGGCGATGTGGAGATCAATGACGTGGGCAGCCTCGACATCGGTTCTATCGGTTCGGGCGACGTCAAGGTCGACGGCGTGCGCGGCGAATCGCGCGTGGGCAGCATCGGTTCCGGCGACGTCACCATTCGCAACGTGGGTGGCAGCGTGCGCATCGACACGGTGGGCTCGGGCGACGTGCGCGTGCACGACGTGCGTGGCGACCTGACGGTGGGTGCAAAGGGCAGTGGCGACGTGAGCCACTCCGGCGTGCAGGGCAAGGTCAGCGTGCCGCGCGACCGCGGCGACGACTGACCGCTACCTAGGGCCTGTCAACACTATTCGCGTAGTTCGCGTGGTTCGTCCGTGGCCGTGCAGTGGTAGTGCGTGGCGCTGACCTGGCTGGCTGCCAGGTCAAGCCGCGCGGTGCCGCTGGGCGGCCACGGACGAACCACCCTTCGGGCAGGGTCTGTTTGCCCACCATGACGCGTCATCGCTCAGTCGTGTTCGGACGTACACTCCCTCGCTCTTCCTCGCCTGCCGGGCAAACAGCTCCCGGCGGGAGCCACGCGAATAGTGTCAACAGGCCCTGGTTCCTCAGCCCAGCCAGCGCCACGCGAGATACACGAGTGGCGCACATACCAGCAGGAACGGCACCGAAACCTGGTGAAGCAGCCGACCACCGCCGGGCTGCTTCGCCAGGCGCAAGGCGATGAGGTTGGCCAGCGAGCCGATGGCCAGCCCGAAGCCACCTACGTTCACCGCCACCGCCAGGGCCATCGTGTCGGGCGCGTGGCGCAGGAACAGCACGGTGGCGGGCACATTGCTGATCATCTGCGAGGCCACGATGCCGCTGACGTACAGCGTGAGCGGCTGATCCAGATCCAGGCTGTCGAGTGCGTGTTGCACGAATGGCAGTTCGGAAGCGTGCCCAAGCCCCAGGAAAATGGCGGCGAAGGTGGCCAGCAGCAGCCAGTCGACGCGCGCCAGCGTGCCGCGCTCCAGCAGCGCGAACGGCACCAGCAGGAGCAGTGCACCGAGCACGGCGTGGTTGTGCTCCATCATCAGCACCATGCTTGCCAGTGCGGTTACGGACAACGCGGCTTGCGCTACCGAGATGGGGTGACCGTCGATATCCTCCGCGTGCAGCATCACGCGATCGCGTGGCAACCACCACCAGGTCAGCAGCACCAGCAGGGCGAACATGACGCCGAACGCCGGCAGCATCGCCAACACGAACTGCAGGAAAGGCAAGTGCGTGTACTGCCACACCAACAGGTTTTGCGGATTGCCGATCGGGCTGAGCGTGGAGCCCGCGTTCACGGCCAGTGCTTCGAGTACCACCATCCGCATCACCGGCATGTTGGAGATGCGGCCGATCGCCACCGTCAGCGGCACGATCAGGAACAGGCTCACGTCGTTGGTGAGCACCATGGCGAGCACGGCCGTCGTGCTTACCAGCAGCAGGCCCAGCATGCGCAACGAATGCGCGCGCGCCACCATCGCGGCCGCCACATGCTGAACCAGCCCGCTGTCGCGGATGCCCTGGATGCAGATGAGCAGGCCCAGCAAGCCTGCGAGCGTCGGCAGCTGCAGCCAGCGCTGCTGATCGGAAAGCGGCCGTGGATCGACCACAGTCAGGACGATCGTCAGCAACAGGAATCCGAGGAGCAGCCAATCCTGTCTGATGCGCTTGAGCACCCGCGTAAGCGGGCCTTCTACGTGACTGGCATCGTCGTTTGCAATGCCCACTCAGTTTTCCCGTAGCAGGCGCATGGGCGAGGTATGGCTCACGCGACGCGTGCCGGCCAGGCCCAGCAGCATCACCACGGTGGCAGCGACCAAGGCGGCGAGCAGCAGCGATCCCAGCGGCGGCACGAAGTTGTCGATATGGAAGATGGCGTGGCCAAGCCACAGTCCGGTACCAGCAGCACCGAATGCCGCGGTGAGGCCTGCCACCAGACCGAGCAGGGCGAACTCGCATGCCGCAGCGGCGCGCAGCTGGCTGCGGCGTGCACCCAATGTGCGCAGCAGGGCGGCTTCGTGCCGTCGCTCGTGCGCGCTGGCGGCGAGCGCGGCGGCCAGCACGAGGGCACCGGCCAGCAGGCTGAAGCCGAGCACCCAGCGCACGGCGCCGCTGACCTGGTTCACGATGTCGCGTACGCGATCCAGCATCGCGTCCACGTCGATGAGGCTGAGGTTGCTGTAGTCGCGCGACAACTGCGCCAGCGAAGAGGCGTTGCCGCGCGGCAGGTAGAAGCTGGCGATCCAGGTGTGTGGCAGCTCGCTCGCGTGGGCCGGATCGAACACGAGGAAGAAGTTCACGCGGAACGACGTCCAGTCGACCTTGCGGATGCTGCCCACGCGCGCATCGATATGGCCTTCGCCCACGTTGAAACTCATCACGTCGCCGACCTTCAGGGCAAACATGTCGCGCCACATGGTATCGATCGACACCTCGGCCTGCGCCGGGTGCTCGCCATGCCACTGGCCGGCGACCACCTGGTTGCTGGGTGGCAGCTCCGAGGCCCACGACAGGCGCAGCTGGCGGTCGGCCCAGTCCTTGGCGCGCTCGTCCTTGAAGCCGAGCTGGTCGATCGGGTGCCCATTGATCGCGGTGAGCTTGCCCACCGCCAGCGGCAGCATGTTGAGTTTCTGGCCGCCCATGGTCGCGAGTGAGTGTTCGAAACCGCTCCTCTGGTCATCCTGCAGGTTGAGCACGAACCAGTTCGGTGTGTCCGCCGGCAGCTCGCGTCGCCAGCCCTCCAGCAACGCTGGCGCGACGATGGCGAGCAGCAGCAGGGCGACCAGGCCCAGGCTCAATGCGGTGGCCTGCAGCAGGCTCATGCTGCGGCGCCGAGCCAGTGCGGCGAGGCCCAGGCGCAGCGCGGGATGGGCACCGGGCGCCACGCGCCTGGCAATCCACAGCAGCAGCGCCGATAGCAGGGCAGCCACTACCGCAACGCCCACCAGGCTGGCCGCGAGGATGCCGGCCAGCTTGGCTGAGCCGCTCTGGCTCCAGATCAGCAGCAGGGCGACCAGGGCAGGCACCAGGTACAACGCATCGAAACGACGCACACGGCGCGCGGCGCTCTCGCGGAACACCGCCACGGGAGGTACCTCCGCCAGTCGCGTCAGCGGCGGCAGGGCGAATCCGGCGAGTACGGCGAGCCCCATCACGGCGGCTGCGGTGGCGGGCCCGAGCGGCAGCGTCGTGGGCACGGTCGTGAACATCTGGCTGGCGAAATGCCAGGTGAGCTGGGCGAGCCCCAGCGCCACCACGCCACCGACTGTCACGGCGGGCACGGCAAGCAGCCCCAGCGTACCCACCAGCAAACCAAGGACCTGCCGGCGCGGCGTACCCAATGCGCGGAGCAGAGCTACTTCATTCGTCTTGCGGCGTGCATAGCGCTGTGCGGCCATCGCAATGGCCACGCCAGCCAGCAACGCCGACAGCAGTGCGGTGAGCCTCAGAAACGCGCTGGCGCGGTCGAAGGCGCTGCGCATGCGTTCCTGGGTTTGCTCGGGCGTGATCAGTTCGGCGCCTTGAGGCAGGGTCTGTTCTCCGACCCAGTTGCGCCAGCCCTGCACCGCATCCGGTTCGCCTGCGACAAGCAGGTGATGTCGCGCCCGGCTGCCCACGCCGAGGAGACCTGCCTGCTCCGCATCCGTAATGTTCATCAGCGCGCGGGGCGCCATCGCCACCAATTCACCGCCATCGGGCTGGCGCAGCAGTTCGCCGGCGATGCGCAGGTCGCGGCCGCCCAGTTGCACGGCGTCGCCGAGCTTGAGGTTCAGGGCGACCAGGGCGCGGTGATCCAGATAGACCGTGCCGGCAGCGGGGCCATGGCCGACCACGCTCCGGCCCTGCGCATCGAGCAGCTCCATGGTGCCGCGCAACGGATAGGCTGCATCGGTAGCCTGCACGTCGAGCAACTGGCTTTGCTCGTGCGCGAACGCCACGCTGGGGAAACTCGCGTTGCGCGTGACATGCAGCCCACGCTGTGCCGCCTGCTCGGCGTAGCTTGCCGGCAGCGCCTGGGGCGAGCTGATGCCGACGTCGCCGCCGATCAGTTCCGCGGCGCTGGCCAGCACGCCGCGCTCCATCCGTGTGGACAACGTGGCGACCACGCCCAGTGCCACCACGGCCAGCACCAGCGATGCGCCCAGCGTGCGCAACTCCGGCAGATGCCATTCGCGGCGCAGGGTGCGCAGGGACAGCGTGAGCAGCTTCACGAGGTGCGCTCCGGCAAACGCAGGAGCAGGCTCATTGCGCCACCGCCGCGTTGGCGCGCGGTGCGATCACGCGACCATTGTCGAGTTCCACCTGGCGCGTGCAGCGGGCGGCCAGCTTGGGGTCGTGCGTAACCAGTACCAGGGTGGTGCGGTGGTCATGGTTGAGCGAGAACATCAGGTCGCTGATGTGGTGGCCGGTGCGCTGGTCGAGATTGCCGGTGGGTTCGTCGGCGAACAGCAGGCGCGGGCGATGCACGAACGCGCGGGCGATGGCCACGCGCTGCTGCTCGCCGCCGGAAAGCTGTGCGGGATAGTGGCGGCGGCGGGTAGCCAGTTCCACGGCCTCCAGTGCCTCTCGGGCTCGGGTGCGGGCATCGTCGCGACCCTCCAGCTCCAGCGGCAGCATCACGTTCTCTTCGGCTGTAAGCGCCGGCAGCAGGTGGAACGACTGGAACACGAACCCGACCAGGCGCCGACGCAGGTCGGCGCGTGCTTCCTCGTCCAGGGTTTCCAGCGCGTGGCCGTCGAGCGAAATGCGCCCGCGGCTCGGCGTGTCGAGTCCCGCCAGCAGGCCGAGCAGGGTGGTCTTGCCCGAACCCGATGCGCCGACGATGGCGAAGCTTTCGCCTTCGCGCACCTGCAGCGATACGTCGGTGAGGATGTCCAGCCTCCCCTCGGGACCCTGGACCGACTTGCTAACATCGATGGCATCCAGAAGAACACCGTTGGAAGAAGCGGAGGCACTGCCACTCATGCGTCGAATCCTTTGTTGCCTGGTCGTATTGCTGGGCGCCATCGCCGGTACCGCCCAGGCGGCCCCGCCGAAAATCGTACTGGTGCTGGGCGATTCCTTGTCGGCCGCGCACAACATTCCGGTCGAGTCCGGCTGGGTGCATCTGCTGGGCGACCGTCTTGCCAAGATGGAGCCGGGCTGGACGGTGGTCAATGCCAGCATCAGTGGCGAGACCTCGCTGAGCGGTCGCCATCGTCTCCCCGCGTTGCTGGAGAAATATCACCCGGCCGTATTGGTGATCGAGCTGGGCGCCAACGATGGGCTGCGCGGCCTGCCGCTGGCGCAGTTGCGCGAGAACCTCGCCGCCATGGTCGATGCTGCCCAGCAGGCCAAGGCCCGGGTGCTGCTGCTGGGCATCGAGCTGCCGGTGAACTACGGCCCGCAGTACCGCGACGGCCTGCGCGCCGTCTACGCCGATGTGGCCAGGGACAAGAAGACCGCCCTGCTGCCGTTCCTGCTCGATGGCGTGGCGCTGAAGCCCGAGCTGATGCAGGAGGATGGTCTGCATCCCATCGCCTCCGCCCAGCCTCGGGTATTGGACAACGTTTGGGCGCCGTTGACACCGCTGTTGCGTTAAGGTGAACACGCTCACAACCCGGCGTGAATCGCGCTGGGAATTTTCACGCGGTCCTCACGATGCGGGTCGTTAGCTGTTCACCTTTGTGAAGTCAGCTGCAGGAGGTAGGGATGAGCGCGCGCGACGAACAATCCGGCCTGATTCTTTTGGTCGAGGACAATCGCCAGATCGCCGAGATGGTCGGCGAATTCCTTGAGCGCAGGGGTTACTCGGTCGACTACGCCGCCGATGGCGTGAGCGGCCTGCACCTGGCGGTCTCCAACAGCTACGACGTAGTGGTGCTCGACCTGATGCTGCCGGGCATGGACGGCCTGGATGTGTGCCGCAAGCTCCGCCGCGATGCCAAGAAGTCCACGCCGGTGCTGATGCTTACCGCGCGTGACACCCTGGAAGACAAGCTTGTGGGTCTGGAAGCGGGCGCGGATGACTATCTGGTCAAGCCGTTCGAGGTGCGCGAACTGGAAGCGCGCCTGCGTGCCCTGATCCGTCGCGATCGTCGCCAAGTGTCCACCGAAATCCTCACCGTGGGCGACATGACGCTCGACACGGCCACGTTGCGCCTCGTGCGCAGCGGGCAGGAGCTC
This sequence comes from Dyella amyloliquefaciens, assembly GCF_004296575.1. Taxonomy (GTDB): domain Bacteria; phylum Pseudomonadota; class Gammaproteobacteria; order Xanthomonadales; family Rhodanobacteraceae; genus Dyella; species Dyella amyloliquefaciens. Next base: position 1,003,166 of record NZ_SAYT01000001.1, read on the forward strand.
ACCGTCTCGCCGATCGGGCTGAAGCTGCTGGCCATCCTCATGCGTGAATCGCCGCGCGTGGTCAGCCGTCGCGACATCGAACGCGAGATCTGGGGCGACACGCTGCCCGACTCGGACACGCTGCGTTCGCACCTCTACAACCTGCGCAGGGTGATCGACAAACCGTTCGACCGTCCGCTGCTGCATACCATCCACTCCGCCGGGTATCGCCTTGCCGATCTTGAATCGGAGGTTGCCTCCGCCTCGCTGCCGGCATGACCGTACCCACGAACTGATATGGCTAGCAGGGGTCCTGCGCGGCCCGCGCGTTTCCTGAAGCGCGGGCTGTTCCATCGCCGTCTCGCGATCATCTTCGGCCTGCAGATGCTGGCCCTGGTGCTCGTGTGCCTGATGGGCGTGTACAACGTGGCGCCCGTGGAAGCCGTGCTGGTGCTGATCGTGATCATCAGCGTGTTGGCGTGGCTGGCTGCGCGGCGGCAGTGGTCGCCGGTAAGCCGGCTGGCGCGTGCCGTAAGCGACTGGGACGAGCAGTCGATGGATATCGACAACTGGCGGCCCGACCAGTTGCCCGGCCGTACCGATGCTGATGTGGTGACCCTGGCCAACAGCCTCTACGGCTTTGCCAACCGTATCGCCGGCTACAACCAGCGCGAGCGCAACTTCACCCGCGATGCCAGCCACGAACTGCGCAGCCCGCTGACGGTGATCAAGATGTCCGCCGACATGCTGGCCGACGATCTTTCGTTGGGCGAATTCGGCCAGCGTTCGGTCCAGCGCATCAAGCGCTCGACGCGCGAGATGGAAGCGTTGGTCGAAGCCTTGCTGATTCTTGCGCGCGAGTCAGATAACGGACTCACCGAAGAAGACTTCATCGTCAACGACGTGATCCGCCACGAGCTGCCCGATGTGCTGGCCATGCTCGAGGGGCGCCCCATCACGCTCGAGCTCGAAGAGCCGGCCCGCTTCGCGCTTCATGGTTCACCGCGTGTCTTCTCGGTGCTGTGCTGGCAGCTGATCCGTAACGCCTGCCAGCAGGCGGAAGGTGGCACGGTGGTGGTCACGGTGATGCCAGGCGTGGTGACGGTGACTCATCGCGGCGAAGCCGCCGCGCCCATGGCGGCGAACCGCCATGGTTTCGAGCTGGCTATCGCCCAACGCATCAGCGAACGCTTCCATTGGCCGCTGGAACTGCAGACGCGCGAAGACCGCAAGCATGTCGCGCGGATACGGTTCCCCGAGTCGGTGCTCGTGGCCTCCTGATGGGAGGCGCCGGCTGCCGGCGTTCGCTGTAGCAACGACTGTCGAACGCGGACCTTCCGGTCATCGCGAACTGATGTCATGCAAGAACGTGCTGCGCGGAACGATCGTTCCGCGCAGCTTTGCTCGAGCAGTTACTTTTGCAGTGAAGGGCTGATGGCGAACGCGCAGCCCGTCTTCGCCTTCACGTCGTCCAGCGTCACGCCGTCGTGCATCTCGATCAGGGTCAGGCCCTTGCCCTTCTCGACCGAGAACACGCACAGGTCGGTGATGATCAGGTCCACGCATTCCTTGCCGGTGATGGGCAGGTCGCACTGATCCTTGATCTTGGGCGAGCCATCCTTCGCGGTGTGCTCCATCAGCACCACCACGCGCTTGACGCCGCTCACCAGGTCCATGGCGCCGCCCGGGCCCTTCACCATCTTGCCCGGTACCATCCAGTTGGCGAGGTCGCCGGTGCAGGACACTTCCAGGCCGCCAAGGATCGACAGGTCGATGTGGCCGCCGCGGATCATCGCGAACGACTCGGCGCTGGAGAAGAAACTCGAGCCGGGCAGGGTGGTGATGGTCTGCTTGCCGGCGTTGATCAGGTCCGGATCGACGTGCGCCTCATCCGGGAACGGGCCGATGCCGAGCAGGCCGTTTTCCGACTGCAAGGTGACGTCCATGCCCGGCGGAATGTAGTTCGCCACGAGCGTGGGAATGCCGATGCCCAGGTTCACGTAGAAACCGTCGCGCAGCTCCTTGGCGGCGCGCTGCGCCATCGCCGTGCGGATCGGGCTTTCCTTGCCGGTGTTGGCGCCGGCGATGGTGCGGAACTCGATGCGCTTTTCGTACGAGGGGCCCTGGATGATGCGGTCGACGTAGATGCCCGGGACGTGGACGTTTTCCGGATCAAGCGCGCCGACTTCCACCAGCTCTTCCACTTCCGCCACGCAGACCTTGCCGCAGGTGGCGATCATTGGATTGAAGTTGCGTGCGGTCTTGCGGAACACCAGGTTGCCCAGGCGGTCGCCCTTCCATGCCTTCACGATCGACACGTCGGCGTGGATGGCTTCTTCCAGCACGTACTCCTTGCCGTCGAAGACCTTGGTTTCCTTGCCTTCGGCCAGCTTGGTGCCAAACGCCGTACGCGTGTAGAAGCCGGGGATGCCGGCGCCGCCGGCGCGCAGCTTCTCGGCCAGGGTGCCCTGGGGTACCAGGTGCAGCTCCAGTTCGCCGGCCAGCACCTGGCGCTCGAATTCCTTGTTCTCACCCACGTAGGAGGCGTATACGCGCTTCACCTGGCGGGTCTTGAGCAGCGGGCCCATGCCGAAGTCATCCACGCCGGCATTGTTGCCGGCAATGGTGAGGCCCTTGGTGCCGGCCTTCAGCAGCGCGGCGATCAGATTCTCGGGGATACCGCACAGGCCGAAGCCGCCAGCGGCGATGGTCATGTCGTCGAACAGCAGCCCGTCGAGAGCTTCTGTCGCGCTTGCATACACCTTGTCCATTGAGATGCCTTCTTGCAGGGAGAGCCAGTGGTAAAGGATACGACGAATCGGTGACCGGACATGCTGTACGAAGGTCCCAAGGGGCGCCCCCCTCACCTGGGAGGGTGGGCCAGCCATACGCGACCGGACTGCGCGCGAAATTGCCGCCCCCAGGCTTGACCGACTTCGATTACGCGTGTAAACATTGAATCGCTTACACACGTAAACGGTGCATGCATGGCCATCAGCGAAGCCGAAGCGATCATCATGGAGGTGCTGTGGCGCGCGTCGCCACGCAGCGCCGAGGACATCCTGGCCGAGGTCGGGCCGCAGCAGGGCTGGCAGGAGGGCACGGTCAAATCCCTGCTCAACCGCTTGCTGAAAAAGAAAGCCGTCAAGGCTGAACGCGACGGGCGCCGTTACCTCTATGCGCCGCGGTTGCCGCGCGAGCAGTACGTCTCACAGGAGAGCAAGGGTCTGCTTGATCGCCTGTTCGGTGGTCGCGTGGCGCCGCTGGTGGCCCACTTTTCCGAACAGCGCAAGCTATCGAAGAAGGACATCGCCGAGCTTCGAAAGCTGCTGCAGGAGCTCGACGATGAGCAGCCTTGAATCGTGGGTGGAAAACCTGGCTGCACCGCTGGGCATGCTCCTGCTGGTGTTCACCCTGGGTAGCTCGCTGGTGCTGCTGTTGCGAGGGCCGGCCCGGCGCGCATTCGGCGCGGAACGCGCGGCACAACTATGGTGGTTGCCGCTGGCGATGTTGGTGGCGTGCCTGCTGCCCCATCCCGCCTCGATGGCCCCTGGCGCCGGTAGCCTGCCGCGCATGGTGGTGATGATCCAGTCGGTTACGGACGAGTTCTCCCGGGATGCCAGTTCGCCCACCCATCTGCCGTGGCGTGTGCTGGTCCTGCTGCTGTGGTTGGCCGGTGTCCTGGTTTTGCTGTTGGGGGCGGCCCTCGCGCAGCGGCGTTATCGACATCGCCTGCGCACGGCGGTCGCGGTCACCGGGTGGCCCTGCCGCTGGCCGATTCGGCGGGCAGAGTCCGTGGATATCGGGCCGGCGTTGGTTGGCGCGTGGCGCGTCTGCATCGTGCTGCCGGCGGACTTCGAGCATCGCTACGAGTACGACGAACAGGTACTGGTCGTGGCCCATGAAAGCATGCATGCGCAGCGCCGCGATGGTTGCTGGTGCCTGCTGGCTGGCCTCGTGCTGGCCTTGTTCTGGTTCCACCCGATGGCCTGGTGGTGCTGGCGCGCCCTGCGCCAGGACCTGGAGCTCGCCTGCGATGCCGCGGTGCTGCGGCAGTCGGGCGTCACGCGTCGGCGCTACGCCGATGCCTTGTTGAAGACACAGCCGGCGGCATGGGCGCTGCCGGTGGGTTGCAGTTGGTCATCACAACATCCCCTGATGGAGCGTATCGCCATGTTGAAACTGCCAACGCCGGGTCGCCGGCAACATCTCCTGGGCACCACCCTGGGCGCCTTGTGGCTGGCCTCTGCCGCCGGCTGGGTTTATGCCGCCAGTACGCCGGCTTCAACGCCTGTGCCTGGGGCGGCAGCGTCGCACGAATACCAGTTGGATCTGAAGCTCGCATTCACCACCGACGGCGAGCAGCATCGCCATACAGAGCGCTCGACGCTTGCCCTGTGCATGGCCGATGGCCAGGCCGGTGAGGTGCGCGTGGCGGACTGGACGGTGAAGGCGATCACCACGCCGTCGAGTAACGGCACGGTGGCCATCGACTTGTCGATGAGCCGCGCAGGCGCCGTGCTTGCCCATCAGCAATTGCAGGGGCCGTTGAACACCTCGATGCATGCGGTGCATGAAGACAGCAAGGGCGGCGACAGCTATGTCGTCGATGTCGTTCCACGGGCAGGCTGCCCGGCACGTGCGGCTGCGGAAACATCACCATCGATCAACGAGCACGTGGTCCATGGGCAGGTGCGGGACGTGGCGCAATCGGTGGCATCCAAGGCGGGCTGGACGCTGGCCAATCCCGATACGCTGGGGAATGGTGTCATCAGCCTGAACTTCGAGGATGTGCCCGCCCGCGAGGCCATGCGCCTGGTGGCTGCAACGGTGAACATGCAGCCGGTATTCGAAGGCAAGCAGGTGCGCTTCGAGCCGAAGTAGGGCGGATATACTGCCCTCACTTTTTCGAGGGAACCGCGCTGTGAAGTCCTGCCGTATTGTGGCCGCCGTTGCGGCGCTGGGGATCGCCACCATGACTCACGCTGCCTCGCCGGTGCTGGTGATCCACGGCGGGGCCGGCGTGATCAAGCGCGAGATGAGCCCGGCACGTGAGAAGGCCGTGCGGGCGGCCCTGACCCAGGCGTTGCAAAAGGGCTACGCCCAGCTGAAGTCGGGCAAGACGGCAGTCGACGCCGTAGCGGCGGCCATCACGGTGCTTGAGGACGATCCCAACTTCAACGCCGGCAAGGGTTCGGTATTTACGCACGACGGCAAGAACGAAATGGACGCGGCCATCATGGACGGCGCCACGCTGGGTGCCGGCTCCATTGCCGGTGTTCACCGCGTGAAGAACCCCATCCTGCTGGCGCGTGCCGTGATGGAAAAATCCGATCACGTGATGCTGGTGGGCGACGGTGCGGAGGAGTTCGCGAAGACGGTAGGGGTCGAATTGGTCGATCCTTCCTATTTCCGCACTGAAGAGCGCTGGCAGCAGTTGCAGAAGGCGCTCAAGGAAGACGCGGACAAGGTCAAGCATTCGGACGTAGAAACGGCCAAGCACTTTGGCACGGTCGGCGCGGTGGCGCTGGATGCCGATGGCCACTTGGCGGCCGGCACCTCGACCGGCGGCATGACGGACAAGCGCTGGGGACGTGTCGGTGACTCGCCCATCATCGGCGCAGGTACTTATGCCAACTCTGGCTGCGCCGTGTCAGGCACCGGCTGGGGCGAGTACTACATCCGCACGGTGGCTGCGCATGAAATATGCATGCGCGTCACGCAAATGCGCGTGCCGTTGAAGCGCGCGGCCGCCGAAGTGATCAATCAGGAAATTCCGTCGATGGGCGGCAACGGTGGCGCGATTGCGCTGGATGACAGCGGCCACATCGCCATGCCGTTCAATACCGACGGCATGTATCGCGGCTGGATCGGCGCCGATGGCGTGCCGCACGTGGCGCTCTATGGTGACGAGGACGACGGCACGGCGGACCCGCTGCCGGGCGATGCCGGATCGCAGAACCCGTTGTAACGACGGGTCGGAGCGAACCTGACGGAGGCGAGAAAGGCCAGCCGCGATGGCCGCCTTTCTCGAATCACTTGCTCGTCAATCGTCGCTTTCGGGGCGCTCGCGCACGGGGTGCTTGCTCAACTTGCGCTGCAGCGTGCGGCGATGCATGCCAAGTCGACGGGCGGTCTCGGAGATGTTGCCGTCGCACTCGGTGAGCACGCGCTGGATGTGTTCCCACTCCAGCCGGCGTAGGGCCAGTGGCGCTTCGGGGGCATCGACCAGGTCGTCGTCGCCCGTGCTGGTGTCGCCATCGAGCAGGGCGCGAACCACGGCGTCGGCGTCGACCGGCTTGGACAGGTAGTCGTGTGCGCCGCGCTTGATCGCTTCCACGGCGGTGGCGATCGAGGCGTAGCCGGTCAGCAGGAGTACGCGGATTTCCGGCACCAGTGCCTGCAGTTCGGGAATCAGGCGCAGGCCGTTCTCGTCGCCCAGCTTCAGGTCGAGCACGCAGTAGCGAGGCTGGTGCCGGCGGGTCAGTGCGCGTGCCTCGTCAGCATTGCTTGCAGTAATCACCTCGAACCCGCGCGAGCTGAGAGCACGCGCAAGAACACGGGCGAAGGTGGCGTCGTCATCGATGATCAGGAGTTGCTGGTCGCTCATGGGGGTCTCCACGGCACGGGGGCCGGACGAGCACATTCTCACCGGTGCGGCAACGCATGCACATGTGGCCATGTGCCACTGTGGCTATCCGCCACAGTTAAGGCAACACGGACTAAGTATCGCCGTCGTCACCTGCCCTGTCTGTTCGCAGGTCACAGGGCCGTTGGAGAAGGCAGACTGGCCGTCTGTTGAGACAACGGACCGAAGGCCTGCGGACAGACAGGGCAGGCCCCACAACCGCTCGAATTTCCAAGAATGGGGTGATGTCTGGAAGGCCCACCGGCTGCGCCGCGCGGCTTGGCAAGACGGCCAGTCTTCCCGGCGCCACGCGGCGCAGCCGGTGGGCCTTCCAGACATCATGACAACGGCGATACTTAGTCCGTGTTGCCTTAATTATGGCGCGGCCACCACCGTGAGGGGCAGGCGCAGCCGCATCTGGGCACCGCTGCCGGTATTGCTGGCGGTCAGTTCACCCTCGAGGCGTTCGGCCGTGGCTTCGGCCAAGGCAAGGCCAATGCCCAGGCCCGTCTGCTTGCCTGATCGACCCAGCACACCCAGCTCATCGGTATCGGTGAAGCCCGGTCCATGGTCGATCACGATCAGCTCCAGCCAGCCGCCGTCGCTGCGTACGGTCAGTGCGACGGCCTGGGAGTGGTTGATCGCGGAGGCGTCGGCCGCGTTGTTGAGCAGGTTCAGCAATGCATGGCGCAGGCCCGGGGGCGTACGCAGCACCGTGCGTGAGGCCTCCTGGTCCATGGCCAGGGTGAGATCCGCTTCGGGGCGCAGCAGCTGGAAGCGCTCCAGGCAGCCGTGGATGAAGCGGTCCACCGTGAGCAGTTCGGGCTCCTGCGAGAGCTGCGCTTTGCCGAAGGCCACCATCTCGCGAAGGATCGTGCGGCAGCGGTCGACCTGGCCTTCGAGCAGCTCCAGGTCTTCGGCCAGCGCCTTGTCTTCGGCATGCTCACGACGCAGCTCGGGGAGCAGGGTGCGCATGGTCGCCAGCGGTGTATTCAGCTCATGCGCGGCGCCGGCAGCCTGGGTGGCGATGGCGAGGATGCCCTCGTCGCGCAGGGCACGCTCGCGCACCCGCTGCATTTCCAGCTGCTGGAAGCGCAGGGAACGGGCCAGGCGCTTGATGAAAAAGCCCAGCAGCAGGGCCATGATCACGAAGTTCACGCCCATGCCGATGACATGCAGGGAAAAGCCGCTGGCGGTTTCGCCGTCCATTGGTCCGGGAAGCGGCACGTACCAGAACAGCAGCACGACGTATGCGGCGCCGACGAGCGCTGCCACCGACAGCACGGCGCTCACCGGAAGTGCGGCTGCCGTCAAGGCGATCGGGATGATCAGCAGCGTGATGAACGGATTGCTGGCGCCGCCCGTGAAGTGCAGCAGGTAGCCCAGGATCAGCGTATCGACCGCCACATGCAGGATGGTTTCCCACTGCTTGATCGGCCAGGGCTGCGTCAGGCGCCAGGCGGCGAATACCGCGAACACCGCCAGCGAGCAGATGCCGACCATCAGCGGCAACAGCTGGATATCCAGTTGCATCCACAGCGCACACACGAGTACCGCGGTGCTCTGGCCTGCGATGGCGCAGATGCGCAGCCAAGCAAGGCTGCGGAAGAGGGGGCGGGGACCGATGCGCTGCTGGGAGCTGGAGCGTTTCATGGGCGCGATAGTAGTAGGTTTGTGCACACGCCTCGGTCGGAAGCAGGCCGGTGCGTCCTTGCGTCGCGCCGCCCCCCAAAACGACGAAGCCCGCCGTCAGGCGGGCTTCGGGAGGATCAGACCTCTTCGCTGTGCACGGCCGGAAGCGGCGTATGCGCTTCGGCGTGACTGCGGGACAGCCGGTTCATCAGCGGCAGCATCACCAGCGCGATCACGGTGCAGCCCACGCCCACGAAGCCGAGCTTGTTGAACAGGCCCACGTAGATGTTGAGCGACTCGACCGGGCTGCTGATGTTCTCCGGCATGGCGGCGAGGTTCGCCACCACGCTGCCCAGGTACTGCGAGATGCCCACGGCCACGTAGTAGGCACCCATCATGAAGCCACCCATGCGTGCCGGCACGTAGCGCGCGATCATCGCCAGTCCCAGGCCGCTCACCAGCAGTTCGCCCAGCGAGTACAGGCCGTAGCCCCAGATCATCGTCCACGACGACACCTGGCCGTCTACCGCGCTCAGTGCGCCGAAGCCGTACATGAAGAAGCCCAGCGCCACCGCTGCGAAGCCGAAGGCGAACTTGGTCGCCACCGACGGATCCTTGCCCGCGCGGCCGAGCGTGTTGTAAATCGCCACCAGCACCGGGCTCAGGATCACGATCCAGATCGCGTTGAGGTTCTGGTACTGCTCGGGAATCCAGTTGAACAGGTGGACGCCGAACACGTCGAACGAGAGATTCACGTTCTTCTGCGCGAACAGGTTCAGCGAAGTCGCCATCTGCGCATAGAAGATGAAGAAGAAAATGGTCTGCACGGTGAGCACCAGTGCGGCGATCAGGCCGGAGCGCTCGCTCTTTTCCGCGTTGCGGATCAGGTGCGCGAAGATGCCCAGGATCACGATGCCGGCGAGGTAGACGCAGATCTTCGCGGCCAGCAGGCTCTGCAGGATGAAGGCAGAGACGAACACCAGCACCAGCGAAGCGCCGAACAGCGCGAGCACCCGGTTCATCTTCAGCCGCTGCTCGTCAGCCGGTGAGCCGATGTGGGCCAGCGTGCGGTGCATCAGCCAGTAGTTGACCAGGCCCAGCACCAGGCCCACGGCACAGGCGCCGAACGCGGTGTGCCAGCCCATGGCATCGCCGTAATGGGCGCCCACGTAGTCGCGGATCCACGGCGTGGCAGTCATCGACAGCATCGAGCCGACGTTTACCGCCATGTAGTAGATGGTGAAGGCACTGTCGATGCGGACGTCGTCGCCCTCATAGATCTTGCGCACCAGGTTGCCGGCGTTCGGCTTGAAGAAGCCGTTGCCGACGATGATCACGCCGAGCGAGCAATAGAGCAGCGTCGGGTTGTCCGAGGGGATCCACAGCATCATGTAGCCAAGGGCCAGCACGACCGCGCCGGTGACCATGGTGCGGCGGGTGCCGATGAGCTTGTCGCCTACCCAGCCGCCAATGGCGGGCGTGGCGTAGATCAGGGCGGCGGCCGCGCCCCACACGAGGTTGGCCTTGGTGTCGATGAAGCCGAGCTTCTTCATCATGTAGGTGACCATGAGCACCTGCATGCCGTAGAAGCCGAAGCGCTCCCACATCTCGATCAGGAACACGGTGCTGAACGAGCTGGTCTGGGAGACCGGTGGATTCTGGGTTGCCATTCAATTGTCCGTACTGCGGTTCATACAACGACCGCCAGGCGGTCGGCTCGCGTCACCCGGAAACGGGCCACAAAAACCCGTGAAGAGTAACCGATCCGTCATTCAGGTCTCGTTGCGATGCCGCATACAGGAAACTGCGACACGGACGGGCGGAAAGGGCTGTGGCATCATTGCGCGCTTATGCCCGCCGGACGGGTGCGGCCCGGCCGCGAGCTCACGAGGACAACACCATGGCCGCCACCGGTTTTCGCGGACCCCGACAGATCTGGAATGCCTTCAAGTGGTCCATGAAGGGCCTGCGGGCGGGCTGGGTGCACGAGGCATCGTTCCGGCTGGAGGTCTGCCTCGCCGTGGTACTGGTGCCGTTGGGGCTGTGGCTGGGTAACAGCCCGCTGGAGAAGATCGCCCTGGTCCTGCCGCCCATCCTGGTGCTCTCGGCCGAGCTGCTCAATTCGGCGGTGGAAGCGGTGGTGGACAAGGTCAGCCCCGAATTCCATGAGTTGGCGGGGCGGGCCAAGGACATGGGTTCTGCCGCGGTATTCCTGCTGCTGATGCTTACGGCCTTGAGCTGGGGCCTCATTCTCTGGCCCCGCTGGGGTTAAAGGTCCGTTGTGGGAGCGCACCCTGTGCGCGACCGCGTTGCCACGGACTACCGCTTCGCAGGCTCGTCGCGCACAGGGTGCGCTCCCACAGGTAGTGCGGGGGCAACGATTGCGCCCGTCACAGCGGAATGCTGCAATGGCAGCTCCACCGGATCGGAGCGCCCCCATGAAACTTCTTCGTACCCTTGCATTGCTGCTGGTCGTCGCCGGCCTGTCGGGCTGCGGCTACAACGCCATGCAGCGCCAGGACGAGGCGGTCAAGGCGGCCTGGTCCGAGGTGCTCAACCAGTACCAGCGTCGCGCCGATCTGGTGCCCAACCTCGTCAACACGGTGAAGGGCTACGCCCAGCACGAGGAAAAGGTGCTTACCGAAGTCACCAATGCGCGAGCCAAGGTGGGCAGCACGCAGCTGACCACCGACGACCTGAACAATCCTGAGAAGCTCAAGCAGTTCCAGGCGGCACAAGGCGAGCTGTCCAGCGCGCTGTCGCGCCTGATGGTGGTGAGCGAGAACTACCCGCAGCTGAAGGCCGACGGCCTGTTCCAGAACCTGCAGGCACAGCTGGAAGGCACCGAGAATCGCATCACCGTGGCGCGCAATCGCTACGTGCAGTCGGTGCAGGAGTACAACTCGATGATCCGCACCTTCCCGAACAATCTCACGGCCAAGATGTTCGGCTACCAGGTGAAGCCAAACTTCTCGGTGGATAACGAGAAGGCGATTTCCACGGCGCCGACGGTCGATTTCGGCAATACGCCCGCTCCGGCTACCTCGGCGCACTGATCATGATCCGGCGCTGCACGCGCCTGCTGCTGGTACTGGCGATGGCCCTGCTGTCGCCGGCGCTTCTGCATGCGGCCGACGACGTTCCCAAGCTCACGCGCCACGTCACGGACCTGACCGGCACGCTCACGTCTCAGCAGGTCGACCAGCTCGATGCGCAGCTGGTGGCGCTGGAGAAGGCCAAGGGCGCGCAGCTGGTGGTGTTGATGGTGCCCACCACGCAGCCGCAGGAGATCGCCGAGTATTCGCTCGCCGTGGCCGAGGCGAACAAGATCGGCCGCAAGGGCACGGACGACGGCTTGCTGCTGCTGGTGGCGAAGAATGACCATCGCGTGCGCATCGAGGTGGGTTATGGGCTCGAAGGCGCGATTCCCGACGCGGCGACGGCGCGCATCATGCGCGAATACATCGCGCCGAAATTCCGCGTCAACGATTATTTCGGCGGCATCAACGACGCGCTTGGCGCGCTGACCCAACTGGTGAACGGCGAGGCGTTGCCTCCGCCGGTGGAAGGCAGCCAGCGTGCGCACCGCGGTATCGACTTTGGCCACATCCTGCTGATCGGCGTGTTCGCCGCCTTCTTCCTGCGCAGCATCTTCGGCCGTTCCGCCATCTGGCTGCGCACGCCATTGGGCGCGGCGCTGATTGGCGGCTTGCTGTGGTTGCTCGCCGCCTCGATCGGCGCGGGCATCATGGGTGCCTTGATCGGCGGTGTGCTGATGCTGTTGCCGGCCGGCGCGGGTCGTTCCATCGGCGGGGGCGGCTGGGGCGGCTTCGGTGGCTGGGGCGGCGGTGGCTTTGGAGGAGGCAGCGGCGGCGGCTTCGGTGGCGGCGGTGGTTTCAGCGGCGGTGGCGGCAGTTTCGGTGGCGGTGGTTCATCGGGGAGCTGGTGACATGGCGCGCATGCAACGACTGCTGATGAACCTCTTCGATGGCTGGTTCCAGATGCGTCGCCGTTTTCCGCGCAGCCTGCTCGATGAGATGACCGATGCCATTGCCGACGGCGAGCGCGCGCATCGCGGCGAAGTGTGCTTCGCCATCGAGTCACGCCTGGCACCCACGGCGGTGCTGGAAGGATGGGACGCGGACAGGCGCGCCCATCAGGTGTTCGCGCAATTGCGTGTATGGGACACCGAACACAACAGCGGCGTGCTGTTCTATGTGCTGATGGCCGAGCATCGCGTGGTGATCGTGGCCGATCGCGGCATCGCTGCCGCGGTGCCTCAGAGCGAGTGGGACGATGTAAGGGACCACATGCTGGCGAGCTTCGCGCAGGGCGCGTGGCGCCAGGGTTCGCTGGATGGCATCAGCGAAGCGCATGCGTTGCTGACGCGCCATTTTCCGGGCAACGACAAGGCGAACCCGGACGAGCTGCCTGATCGGCCGGTGTTGCTGTAATTACGACTGAGGCGTGTTGGTCGCGCACTGGGTGCGCTCCTACAAAAAAAGGCCGCGCGCCCTTGTAGGAGCGCACCCAGTGCGCGACCGCAGCGCCGCGCGAGTTCCCCAACGCACCAGTTCCACGCAACTTCCACGCATAAAAAAGGCGGGCCCGAAGGCCCGCCCTTTCAGAAGATCAAACTCTCTCGAGCTTAGAACTTCTGGTTGTACGACACGTAGAAGTAACGGTCGATGTCGAACGCCGGGTTGTACGGCGGGCTGCCGGTACCCGAGGTCGGCACGCTGTAGTAGTACGGGCCCTTCTTGTTGAAGATGTTGTTCACGCCAACGCTGAACACACCCTTCCACGGAGCCGTGTAGCGGAACTGCGCGTCGTTGAACGCGACCGAACCCTTCTGGCTCATGCCGTAGGTGCCCCACCACGGGTTGGTGTAGTTCGGCGAGCTGCACTCGACGTACTCACCCGGGGTGTTGTCGTAGCACTGGTCCTTCAGGCCCGAGTAGTAGCGGATCGTCCAGCTGGCGCCGAACTGCTTGAAGTCCCAGTCCACCTGCAGGTTGGAGCGCAGGCGGTAGATCGCCTGTGCGCCATTGTCGGCAGCAAAGAAGCCGACCTGGTCCTTCGGCGTGGAACCCGGGCCGCTGACCGTCTCGTACTTGGTCAGGTAGGTGCTGTCCGAGGCGATGCGGAAGCGGCCGAACGAGGTTTCCGGCAAGCGGTAGTGGATACCGACGTCGTAGCCTTCGGTCTTCAGCGTGCCGAGGTTCGACAGGCTCTCATTGAGGGTGTTGACCGAACCCACCACCAGGCCGGTGGACGGATCCGCCTGCGCGGTGCGCGTGAAGCGACCGCAGTAGGCCGGGTCGTTCTGCACGTAGCACAGGTTCAGGATGCTGCTGGCATCGACCGCCGTGATCAGGTTCTTCACGTAGATGTTGTAGTAATCAACCGTGAAGTCCAGACCTTCCACCTGGTGCGGGCTGAAAACCAGGCCCAGCGTACGGGTGGTCGAGGTTTCCGGCTGCAGGTTCGGATTGGAGCCCGAGATGAACGGCACCGGGGTCTGCGTACCGGTGTTGTTCTTGATCGGGGTGCCCGAGCCGTCGACCTGGCGATAGTTCGCCGGGACGCCAGCGGCCGAGCAGGCGGCGCGGACGCCGGCGTTGCTGGCAGCGGCACCGAACTTGCTGTCGCACGGATCCAGGAAGGTCTCGAAGCTCTGGCCCGGGCCACCGTACAGGTCGTCGATGGTCGGCGCGCGGAAGCCCTTGGCGAACGTGCCACGGACCAGCACGTCTTCGATCGGACGCCAGCGGAAGCTGTACTTGTTGTTGGTGGTGCTGCCGAAGTTGCTGTAGTTCGAGTAGCGGCTGGCCACGTTGAAGCCCAGTTCCTGGGCGCCCGGCAGGTCACGCAGGACCGGCACGTCGAGCTCGGCGTACGCTTCGTTGGTGAAGTACGCACCGGAGGTGGCGTTGGCGGCCAGATCGGTGGTGTAGCCCTGAGCCACGTAGGAATCCGGACGGAACGCGCCCTTCACGCCACGGTGCTCGATGCCCACGGCCAGGTTCACGGTGCCGGCATTGCCCGGCATTTCGAACAGGCCGCCGGACACGTTGGCGGTGTAGTCGTCGGTCGAGCTGACCTGGCGGGCCGACTCGTTGTAGTTCAGGTAGTTCCACAGGGCCTGCGAGGTCGCGCCCGGACCAGCCAGGATGTTCCACGGCAGGCAGCCGGCAGCGCGGTCAGCTTCGTTGGCGCAAGCGACCTGGCCGTTGATCGTCGTCGTCGGGCCGAGGGCGGCCTGGGCGTGACGCAGATCCAGGTTGCCGGTGGTGGCGAGGTGGATCTTGTTCTGGGCGTAGCTGTAGTCAGCATCCCAGCTCCACTCGTGGTCCAGGAACTGGAAGTAACCCTGGGCGCCGAGGTTGATGTTGTAGGTCTTGGCGTGGGTGTCCGTCACGCGCGGCAGTTCAGCCGTGCGGCGGAAGAACGACACGTCCTGGCCCGGGAACGGGTTGTAGGCGTTCTGGCCGCTGATCTGCACGCCGGTCGGGAACAGGTCGCCGACGGTGTTGCCGGTGGAGAACGGATAGCCGGCGAGCTGGGTCGACGAGTCACGCACGCTGGCAGCAGCCATGCCGTGCAGGGTGATGTTGTCGGTCAGCCTGTACTGGTCCTGCGCGAACAGGGTCTTCAGCTTGGTGCCGGCGCGGAACGTCATGTCCTGCGTCGAGTTGTAGCGGTCCGCGTTGTCGGAGCCGTCGTACAGGTGGTAGCCAGCCGGTGCGCCACCGGTGGTCGTCTGCCCACCGTGGTTGTACGCGTACTGGTTCGGAACCCACTTGCCAGCGGAGTTGTACGAACCTGCGCCTGCGGTGCCCGCAGCGCTCGGGTCGACGATGCGACCGTACGGGCCGGTCGAGCTCCAGCCGTCTTCCGGATGACGGCCGCCATTGGCGTAACGCGTTTCGTCGCGCTTGTTGTCCCACATCGGGTCGGTCTGCTGCCAGGCAGCGCCGATGATGATGGAGTTCTTCTCGGTGCTGTGGCCCCAGGTGAAATCGTAGTTCTGGGTCTGGCCGTCGCCCTGGCCGTTCTGGCCGTAGTAGACGTTGGCTTCAGCGCCTTCGAACTTTTCCTTGGTGATGATGTTGACCACGCCGCCGATGGCGTCGGAGCCGTAGATCGAGGACGCGCCATCCTTGAGGACGTCAATGCGCTCGATCATCGAGACCGGGATGGTCGACACGTCGGTCAGGCCGCTGAGGCTGGTGCTCCAGCGCTTGCCGTTGACCAGGACCAGCGTGCGATTCGAACCGAGGTTGCGGATGTTGACATAGCGGCCGCCGACGTCGGCACCCGAGGACAGCGTGTCCTGCGGGGTGATGTCCGGCGTGCCCATCGAAGGCATGCGGGCCAGGATGTCGTTGACGTTGGTCAGACCGGTGGCCTGGATGGCGGCGCGGTCCATGGTGAAGACCGGCTGCGAGGTTTCCACGTCCACGCTGCGAATGCGCGAACCGGTGACGGTGACGGTCTCGAGGCTCTTGGCCTTCGTCTGGTCAGCCTGTGCGGGAGCAGCATCCTGTGCGGCCACCGACCACGTCTGCAGCACGAGCGCTGCGGCGATGGCAGTAGCCAGCAGTGTCTTTTGCTTCATTGTTGGAACTCCGAACAAAAAATAGCCATCAGCCAGCGCGCGTGAGGGCTGGACATCTGGATATGGGGATGGCGTCCGTACCCTGGGGAGGGGTCAGACACCGCGGCGTCGCCGGGCTTGGGGGACAGGCGACGTGAGTCCGAAGTTAAAACAAAGTGACGGGTGCGTGCAACCTGCCTGCCACGTTCAGCTGGTAAAGGAAGCTGTCATGGCAGGTGCGACAACGACGGGCGTTGTCGCACCTGCCTGTGCGACTCCACTTACGGTGCGGTCGGAGCGGTGCCCGAAGCATGCGGACCGATGTATTTGTCGAGGAACCCTTCCAGCGTGCGGTAGAACTCGACCACGTTCTTCTCTTCACGGAATCCGTGGGCCTCGCCCGGTTTGCTCAGCCACTGATAGGGCTGATGCGCAGCATCGAGTGCGGCACGCATCGCCTTGGCCTGTGCGAACGGTGCGCGCTCATCGTCCTCGCCGTGCACCAGCAGAACCGGGACGGTGATCTTGTCGGCCAGCTTGTCGGGCGAGTTGGCGGCAAGATCCGCATCGTCCTTGCCGATCACCGTCTTCAGGTAGCTGCGACCGCTTTTCAGTTCCTGGGTATCACCCTTCTTGTACATCATGGCCAGGTCATAGACGCCGGCGTAGCCCACGGCGCACTTGAAGAGCCCGGGCGCGCGAATGGTGCTCATCATCGCGGAATAGCCGCCAAAGCTGGCGCCGTAGACGCAGATGCGCTGCGGATCGGCGTACTGCTGGTCGATCGCCCAATGCACGCCATCGATCAGGTCCTGCTGAATGCGCGTGCCCCATTGCAGGTAACCCGCCTGCGTGAAGTCGCGGCCACGCCCGCTGGAGCCGCGATAGTTGACCTGCAACACCAGATAGCCGCGACTGGCGAGGAACTGTGCGTCATCGTCGAAGAACCAGTCGTCGGCGACGCCGTACGGGCCGCCATGAGGCAGCAACACCATCGGCAGGTTGTGTTCTCCCGCGCCCGGCGGCAGCGTCAGGATGGCCTCGAGCTCCATACCGTCGCTGGTCTTGAAGCGCAACGGCCGACGCTCGGCCATGCGTGCCGGCTGGATCCACGGGCGATAGGCAAACAGCTTGCGCACTTTGTAGTTGTGGGTGTCGATCAGGTAGTACGTGCCCGGATCCCGGTCGCTCGATACGGAGAACAGCAGCACTCCGCCGTCCTCGGTGAAATTGATGAAGTTGACGAAGCTTCCGGGGAACTTGGCGCTGAGCGCCATGTGAAGTTTGGATGTGGGCAGGTTGGGGTCGATGTAGCTGACCGTCGGAATGCCCGTGGCCGGGGACGTGGCAAACGGCTGGGACGGCCGTGGGGTCCACTGGATGTAGCCCACGCTGCCGAAGTCCTCCTTGGCAAGTACCTTGCGGTCGCCACCGGTTTCGTCCTGCTCCACCAGCGTCGACGGCCCAAGCCCGGCGTTGAAGCGGGCATAGATGCGTTGCTTGTCCGGCGTGTAGGTGAGGGGCACGAACGTATAGCCGACCTGCGCCGGTGACATGGCCGCCCAGCCATTGCCTTCCTTGTGGAACACCTGGTGTTCGTAGTCGTCGTCCGTGCCGTAGGCGAAATGCGCCGTGCCGTCCGCACCGATCATGAAGTCCATGCCGGTGACGCCGATCTCGCCGATGAGGCGGCGCGAGTTCTTCACCGCGTCCACGTCGTATAGCGAATACTTGCCGCGATTGCTCCAGGTTTCCTCGGCCATGTAGAAATGACCATTGGCCTGCTCAGGCGTGCCCTCGACAAAACCCCAGCCCTTGTCGCTGCCGCGGCTGGCGTTGCGCGAACTCGCGTTTTCATAACCGTAGATGTAATCCTGGTGTTTGCCGTCGAAGTCGGTGGCGAGCAGTTCGCCGTAGGACTCCGGCTTGTCCAGCGAGCCGTGCTGGCGGCCCTTGGCCACGACCAGGCGGGTCGGGCTGACCCACGTAATGCCGAGCGGCAATTCATACTTGGGCATGCGCAGCATGCTGACCGGTTTCTGCATGTCATCGACGGCGAAGATGACCAGCGACGACGAGTTGTTCTCGTTGTCGTCCACGCGCACGGCAAGGTACTTGCCGTCGGGCGACAGATTGGGATCGGACACCAGCGGATACCTGGCGAAATCCTCGACGGGAATGCTGTCGGCGGCCCTCATGGCCATCGGCGCCGCAAGCAGCAGCGCAGTCAGCGCCAAATGCGCTGGTCGGTTGAGCTTCATGTTTTCCCCCTGAACGCTCCGGCGTGCGAAGGTCGAACCGTCCGGAGCTGGCCGGTTTGACGGCAGCAACGCGTACCTCCCCAGATCCGCGTCGAGCCAACGGGCAGTGTAGCCGCCGGCTCCGCCCTTGATAAGGTGACCTCACGGGGTTGCCCGCGGGGACGGCAAGGCCAGCTAAACTTGGGTTTTGCCACCCGTTGCTGTCCTATGACCCAGCCTTACACCGTTGCCATCAATCCCGTGGCCTTCCACGTGGGGCCGCTGCAGATTCACTGGTACGGTCTCATGTACCTGGGCGGTTTTCTCGGCGCCTGGCTGCTCGCGGAATACCGCCGCCAGCGCGGCCGCCTGCCGGTCTCGCGCGATGCGGTGGGTGACCTGGCCTTCTACGTGATGATGGGCGTGATCGTCGGTGGGCGCGTGGGCTACATGCTGTTCTACGCGGACATCCACTGGATCTGGCAGGACCCGCTGGCGCTGTTCCGCGTGTGGGATGGTGGCATGAGCTTCCACGGCGGCCTGCTGGGCGTGCTGGTGGCGGGGCTGTGGTGGTCGCGCCGCAACCAGCTGCACTTCTTCGATACCGTGGATTTCGTCGCGCCGCTGGTGCCGATCGGCCTGGGTCTGGGCCGACTGGGCAACTTCATCAACGGTGAGCTGTGGGGCAAGCCCAGCGACGTGTCGTGGGCGATGATCTTCCCGAATGCGCACGCTTTCGACGTGGAGTGGGCCGCCTCGCATCCGGAGTGGCAGGCGACGCTGGCGCAGCTCGGCGCGCTGCCTCGCCATCCTTCGCAGGTATACGAAATGCTGCTCGAGGGCGTCACCATGTTCACCGTGCTGTGGCTGGTGTCGCTGAAGCCGCGGCCGCGCTATCTCATCTCGGGCCTGTTCGCGCTGATGTACGGCTGTTTCCGTTTCGCCGTCGAATTCGTGCGCCTGCCGGATTTCCCGCGGCCTGGCTACATCGCCTGGGGCTGGCTGACCATGGGCCAGATCCTGTCGCTGCCCCTGGTCGTCGTCGGCGTGATCCTGCTGGTGATGTCGCGCAAGGCGCCGACCCTGCGCCCCTATACCGTTGCCATGCCCAGCAAGGACAAGGAGTAAGCCGTGCGCGCCTATCTGGACCTGTTGCAGCACGTGCTCGACCACGGGACCGAAAAGGCTGACCGCACCGGTACCGGTACGCGCAGCGTGTTCGGCTGGCAGATGCGTTTCGACCTGTCCGAAGGCTTCCCGCTGGTCACCACCAAGAAGCTGCATCTGAAATCGATCATCCACGAGCTGATCTGGTTCCTGCACGGCGATACGAACATCGCTTACCTCAAGGAACACGGGGTCAGCATCTGGGACGAATGGGCGGACGAGCAGGGCAATCTTGGCCCGGTGTACGGCCAGCAATGGCGCGCCTGGCCAACCGCCGACGGTGGGGTGGTGGACCAGATCCGCTGGGTGGTCGACGAAATCAAGCGCAACCCGGATTCCCGGCGATTGCTCGTAAGCGCATGGAACGTCGGCGAACTGCCGAAAATGGCGCTGATGCCCTGCCATGCGCTGTTCCAGTTCTACGTGGCGGACGGCAAGTTGAGCTGCCAGCTCTACCAGCGCTCGGGCGATATTTTCCTGGGCGTGCCGTTCAACATCGCCAGCTATGCGCTGCTGACCCACATGATTGCCCAGGTCTGCGGGCTGGGTGTGGGGGACTTCGTGCACACGCTGGGCGACGCCCACCTGTACAACAACCACATCGAGCAGGCGCGCCTGCAGCTGTCGCGCGAGCCGCGCCCGCTGCCGAAGCTGCAGCTGAACCCGGAAGTACGTTCGGTGTTCGATTTCCGCTTCGAGGACGTCGCGATCGTGGGCTACGAGCCACACGGCGCGATCAAGGCGCCGGTGGCGGTGTAACCGTCGGGCAAGTCGGCAGCGGGGCGTGAGTTGCGTGAGCGCATCCTGCTAAGATCGGCCGGCGCGGCGCCATCGGCCCGGCGACGCGAGCCGTCCCCACTGTCGATGGGAGAGCCTGTTCAATGTCTCCACGTAGCTCGCGTTGGACACCGATAGCCCCCTGCGAGCGGTCCGTGACGCAGCGCCTGACTGGTGGTCAGGTCAAGTCGCGGGGTGCTCGCAGGGGGCTATCGGTGCCCAACCCGTCGGGCCGGGTCTGTTTGCCCGCCATCCTGCGTCATCACTCAGTCGTGTATCGACATACACTCCGTCGTTCTTCCTTGGCTTGCGCGCAAACAGATCCCGGCGCGGGCCACGTGGAGACATTGAACAGGCTCCAGGGATTTCCATGGCTATTTCGTTGATCGCCGCGCTGGATGAGAACTTCGCCATCGGCCGCAAGGGGCAGCTTCCCTGGCACCTGCCGGACGACCTGCGCTGGTTCAAGCAGCTGACCCTCGGCAAGTACATCCTGATGGGTTACAACACCGCGGTCGCCATTGGCCGCCCGTTGCCCGAGCGGACCAACCTGGTGCTCACCCGTCGACATGAGGCGCCGTTTCCCGGCCAGATCACCGTGCGCTCGTTGCACGAGGGCTTGGCGAGGGCGGGCGGTACCGGCCTGATGGTGGTTGGTGGTGGAGAGGTCTATGCCGAGGCGCTGCCGCATGCCCGTCGGCTCTATCTCACCTGGGTCAATGCCGCCGTGGATGGTGCCGACACGTTCTTCCCGGGCGTGCATTTCAGCGACTGGACCGAAGTGTCGCGCGTGCACCACAAAAAGGATGCCGACCATCAGTACGACTTCGACATGGTCGAGTACATCCGCACCGCCTGAGTGTTCCGTTGACGTCGCCCCTTACTGACAGCCGGGCCATGCACGTCATGGCCGGTGTCATGCTCGATGCGCAGGGTCGCGTGCTGTTGGCGCAGCGACCACCTGGCAAGCACCTTGCCGGCATGTGGGAGTTTCCCGGTGGCAAGCTCGAGCCAGGCGAATCGCCCGCGTCAGGGCTTGCTCGAGAGCTGCGCGAAGAGTTGGGTATCGATGCCGCGCAGGGCGAGTCGTTGATCCGCATTCCCTGGCGCTACGGTGAGCGCCAGTTGCTGCTGGATGCGTGGACAGTGCGCGAGTGGCAAGGTCAACCCGTGTCCCTGGAGGGCCAGGCCCTTCAGTGGTGCGAGCCTGCCGCCGTCGATATCGCCATGCTGGCGCCGGCAGATCGCCCGATTCTGCGGGCGCTGCAGTTGCCGGCCCGCTACCCGATCACGCCAGCAGACGTGGTTCCGGAAGCGTTTGACGAATGGCGGGAACGCCTGGCCCAGGCGCTTGGGGACGGCGAACGACTGCTTCTGCTCCGCTTTCCGCACTGGCCGCTCGAACGGGTGCGCGAGCTTGCCCATGCGCTGCTGCCGCTGGCTCGTTCGCGAGACGCCCAGCTGATAATGAGCGGTGACGTGGACGGCGCGCGGATCCTGGGGAAGGGCGTCGGGGTGCAGCTGAAGGCACAGCAATTGATGGCATGGGATGCACGGCCATTGCCTTGGGACCAATGGATCGGCGCCAGCTGTCACGATGCCGGCGAGCTGGCGCATGCGGTCGCGGTGGCTGACTTTGCGACCTTGTCCCCGGTGGCGGCCACGGCCACTCATCCAGGTCAGGCACCGCTGGGCTGGAATGCATTTCGCGAGATGGTCAGTGCAGCGGCCTTGCCGACTTATGCACTCGGTGGCATGGGTGGCGAGGAGGTAGCGGCAGCACGCCGGGCCGGAGGGCAGGGCGTCGCGGGCATCCGCGGATTCTGGTGATCGCAGTCAGCGCCTGGCTTGAGCCAGCGCCAGGTATTGCTGGTGAAGCGCGGCGACCGCGCGGTCAAGTTCGGTTTCGTCCCCGTGATTCTCGACGACGTCGTGGGCCAGCTCGAGCCGGTCAGCCCGGCTGGCCTGGCGCTCGATCATCCGTCGCGCCAACGCTTCGTCGATGCCGTCGCGGCGGATGAGTCGCTCAAGCTGGGTGGCCTCGGGAGCATCGACCACCAGCACGCGATCGACCCAGCGGTAGTGCGCGATGTTCTCGGCGAGCAACGGGATAGCCAGCAGGCAGTAGGGGCCCTGGTCGGCCATGGCGTGGTCATGCAACCACGCCCGTACCCGCGGATGGGTAATGGCTTCCAGCGCTCGCCGTTCCGCGTCGTTGCCAAACACGCGCTGGCGCATGGCGGCACGATCGAGGTGACCTTGCGCATCGAGCACATCCGGACCGAAATGCTCGACTACGGCTCGCAAGCCTTCGCTACCCGGCGCGATCGCCTCCCGAGCTGCGATGTCCGCGTCATAGACATGGATACCCAGGGCCTCGAATCGCTTCGATACGGCGCTCTTGCCCGCGGCGATGCCGCCGGTGAGCGCAACGACGTAGCCCGGGTGCCTGCTCATCGCAGGCCGGTCAGCTGGGCGTAGTGCTGCCACAACCAGTCGCCGGCGATAAACCAGGTCCAACCGGCTGCGGCGATGAATGGACCAAATGGCATGGGGATATCCCGCTCATGCTTGCGCAGCAGGATCAACGAGCCACCAACCAGAGCGCCAATGAGCGAAGAAAGGAGTACCACCGGCAGCAGCGCGCCGGGTCCCATCCATGCCCCCAGTGCGGCCAGCAGCTTGAAGTCACCGTAGCCCATGCCCTCCTTGCCGGTCAGCAGCTTGAACAGCCAGTACACGCTCCACAGGCTGAGATAACCGATGGCAGCACCGATGATGGCGGCCGGCGGCAGCACGAACATCGGCAACAGGCTCAGCAGCAGGCCCATCCAGAGCAGGGGGTAGTTGAGCTGGTCGGGCAGGTACTGAGTCCGAAAATCGATGCCCGACAGGGCAATCAGCATCCAGGTAAACACGAGGCCCGCCACGGCAGCCCAGGTCGGCCCGAACTTCCACACGATCACCGCGCTCAACACGCCGCTGAGCAACTCCACCAACGGATACTGGATGGAAATCGGCGTCTTGCAGTAACGGCAACGCCCGCCCAACAGCACCCATCCGAACAGCGGGATGTTGTCCTTCACCGCCAGCGGATGTTTGCAGTGGGGGCAGTGCGAAGGCTCGCGCACGATGCCCGGCGGCATCGGCTGCTCCTCCGACTCCATCTCCAATGTATCCAGCGCATCCTGCCGCCACTCCGCCTTCATCCGCTCCGGCAGGCGCAGGATCACGACATTGAGAAAGCTGCCGACCAGCAGGCCGAGGACACCTGCGGCGATGATCCAGGCCCAGAGAGGGAGTTCGAGCATGCGTGGTTCCTGAAACGATAAAAGCCCCCCTCCCGCGAGAGAGGGGGGCTACAGACTGATGCTTAAATTGTCTGGCCGAGCTTGAAGATTGGCAGATACAAAGAGATCACCATGCCGCCAACCAATACGCCAAGGATGACCATGATGATAGGTTCGAGCAAGCTGGACAGGGTATCAACCGCGTTGCTGACCTCTTCCTCATAGAATTCGGCGACTTTGAAAAGCATATGGTCCAGCGCGCCGGATTCTTCACCGATGGCAGTCATCTGCACCACCATATTGGGAAACACGCCAGTTTGGCGCATGGCTAGCTGCAATTGGTGGCCGACGGCTACATCATCGCGCATCTGCTTGACCGCATCGCTATAAACAACACTACCCGTAGCGCCGGCCACTGCGTCCATGGCCTCGACCAAGGGAACGCCTGCACGGAAGGTGACACCCAGCGTCCGAGCGAAGCGAGCGATGGCTGATTGGCGCAGGATGGCGCCAATAACAGGCAACTTCAGCATGAGGCGATCGAGGAAGTGCGCGAACTTCGGCGAGCGCTTATTGGCCATAACCAGGGCGATCACGCTGCCAGCAATACCACCGATCACTACCCACCAGTACGACTTCATGAACTCCGAAGCGGCAATTACGAACTGGGTAGGGGCTGGAAGTTCTGCGCCCGCATCCTTGAAGGTTTGGGCAAACACGGGTACCACGAACAGCAGGAGGATCATGCTGACAAGCAGTGCCACGACCAAGACCATGATGGGGTAAAAAAGGGCCTTCTTGATCTTCGACTTGATGCTTTCCGTACGTTCCTTGTAGGTCGCAACCGTATCCAGCACGGTATCGAGCACGCCGGCAGATTCACCTGCATGCACCAGATTGCGATAGAGCTCATCGAACTGCACGGGGTATTTTGCCAAAGCCTCGTGAAGTGAAGAGCCACCCTCAATGCCCTGCTTGACATCGGTCAGTATGTTCTTGAAACGGATGTTTTTCTGGCCGTCAGCAATGATCTCAAAGGCCTGCACCATGGGCACGCCGGAGGCCATCATGGTCGCGATCTGACGACTGAAGATGGCAACATCACGCGGCTTGACCGTGCTGCCTGAGTTGCCAAATAGAGGTTTCCCTCGCTCGCGTACCGTCTGGGGATTCATGCCCTGTCGCCGCAGCTCGGCCTTGACCAGGGCTGCATTCTTGGCGGGCATTTCGCCCTTCATGCGCTTGCCGCGCTTGTCGAGCGCGACCCAGTCGTACATGGTCAGCGCGCTGACCTGTGCGCGTTGTGTGGCGAGCTTGGCGGTGTTCTTCGCGGTGGCGGTGGCCGTGGCCATTGCAATTCCCCCTGCTGGTACGGTCGTGTCGCCTCAGTATGGCGACCGTCTGATCTTATGGAGCTTAAGTCATTCCTGCAGCTCAATTCGTGGCGCCGGGCGCAACTCCAGTGTGATGGGCGCCCCCATCCCGCCGGCTAGGAGCCCGGGCGCTAGTCCTTGGTTACGCGATCGATCTCGGTCAGGCTGGTGACGCCCTTCTTGACCTTGAGCAGCGCCGATGCGCGCAGGTCATTGATGCCGGCCTTCCGGGATACCTCGGCGATCTGCAGTGCGTTGCCCCCCTGCAGGATGATCTTCTGGATATCTTCCAGCATCGGCATCACCTGGTAGATACCTACGCGGCCCTTGTAGCCCTCGTTGCAGCCGTCGCAGCCGACCGCCTCGTAGGTGGTCAGGCCGGCATCGATCTCCGCCTGCGTGAAACCGGCCGCCAGCAGGGTGCTCGCGGGCAGTTCCATCGGCTTCTTGCAATCATGCAGGCGGCGAGCCAGGCGCTGAGCGATAACCAGGGTCACGGACGAGGTGATGTTGTAGGGCGCAATGCCCATGTTCATCAGTCGTGACACCGTTTGTGGGGCATCGTTGGTATGCAGCGTGGACAGCACCATGTGACCGGTCTGGGCCGCCTTGATGGCAATTTCGGCGGTTTCCAGGTCTCGGATTTCGCCCACCATGATCACATCCGGGTCCTGGCGCAGGAATGAGCGCAAGGCCGCCGCGAAGGTCATGCCTCGCTTCGTGTTCTGCTGAACCTGGTTGATACCTTCCACACGGATTTCAACGGGATCCTCGACCGTGGAGATATTTCGCTCTGCGGTATTGAGGATATTGAGTGCCGTGTACAGGGAGACGGTCTTACCCGAGCCGGTCGGTCCGGTCACGAGCACCATGCCGTAGGGCTTGTGGATAGCCTCCAGGTAAAGCTTCTTCTGCGCGTCTTCGTAACCCAGTGCATCGATGCCCAGCTTCGCCGCCGAGCCGTCAAGGATGCGCATCACGATCTTTTCGCCAAAGAGCGTTGGCAGTGTGCTGACGCGAAAGTCAACCGCGCGGCTCTTGGACAGGTTGAGCTTGATGCGGCCGTCCTGGGGCACACGGCGCTCGGCGATATCGAGGCCGGCCATCACCTTGATACGCGAGGAAATGCGTGAGGCCAGCTTCATGGGCGGGCTGGCTACCGCGCGCAACATGCCGTCCATGCGCAGTCGCACGCGGTACTGGGTTTCGAATGGCTCGAAATGAATATCCGAGGCGCCTCGCTTGATGGCGTCCACCAGGATCTTGTTGACGAACTTGACCACCGGCGCGTCGTCGTTCGCTGTCGCGTCGACACCGCTGGTTTCGGCCTCGTCGTCCGGGCCGGCATCCAGATCCAGGTCGTCGAGGTCCCCGCTCCCGAGGTCAGGGACCGCGCTGCTCATCGCGTTGAGCGCCGTTTCGATGGAGCGCAACAATTGGCCGCGCTCGACCAGAATGGGTTCCACCATGCAGTTGGAGTGGAACTTGATCTCGTCCAACGCATGGGACTGCATGGGGTCGGCAATGCCCACAAACAGTCGCTTGCCCCGCTTGAACAGTGGCAACGCGTGATGCTTGTTGATCAAAGCCTCGCTGATCAGGTTCACTGGCATCTGGCTTGCCGCCAGCGCGCCCACGTCCATGATCGGCATGCCAAATTCATCGGAGGCGATGCGGGTCAGCCTGGCGCTGTCGACCAAATTATGGTCCAGCAGCCAAGCGGTAAGACTTGTTTTGTGCTGCAGCGAGTCCGCAACGGCTTTACGGACGTCTGCCTCGGGCAGGACGTCCTCCGATACCAGCCGGCGTGCCAAGCCCGACAGGCCCGCGAGCGAGGGTTGCATTAACGTTGACATGGCAGTACTGGCTCAGCCCCCTGATTGGACGGAATTTACCCCAGATAGGACGGGTTGGTCACGCGGCGGGCTCGGAACGCTCTGTCACAGGTGATGGCGCGCACAAATTGTCCGGTATCCGGGCTGTGCCCCAAAGGCATGCAATACACGTGCCCTAGGTGCTGCCGGGCGGCCTATCTGCAGGAAGAGATGGATAATGTGGGCATCGCATTCAAGAGTCCTGCCCGTGGCCGACCTAGATCCCCAAGCCCCCTTCCTCGTATTTGGCGCCCCCAGTATCGAGGAGGCTGAGATTGCGGAGGTGGAGGCGTGCATGCGATCGGGCTGGCTTGGAACGGGCCCCCGAGTCGCCCAGTTCGAGCGTGACTTTTCGGCATGGCGGGGCGTAAAGGCGAGCCAAGTGGCTGCGGTTAATTCGTGTACCGCAGCTCTCCACGTCAGCATGGTCGCGGCTGGGCTCGAGGAAGGGAGCGAGGTGATTACCACCCCTCTGACCTTCTGCGCCACAGTCAATGCCATCCTGCACGCAGGGCTTCGACCTGTCCTGGCGGATGTGGATCCCATAACCCAGAACATCGATCCTGCGGCGATCGAGGCGGCCATCACCCCCCGTACGCGAGCCATCCTCCCAGTGCATTTCGCGGGTCGCCCCTGCGACATGGATCGCATCATGGCGATCGCAGACAAGCATGGCCTCGTGGTGATTGAAGATTGCGCCCACGCAATCGAAACCGAGTATCGAGGCAAGCCTGTGGGTACGTTTGGCGACTTCGGCTGCTTCAGTTTTTACGTCACCAAGAATGTGGTGACGGGAGAGGGGGGGATGATTCTGGGGCGCGACGAGGAGCACATTGCGCGGGCGCGGATTCTGGCTTTGCACGGCATGAGCAAGGATGCCTGGCACCGCTTTGGCGATAGCGGCTACCGGCATTATCAGGTCGTGGAGTGTGGCTTCAAATACAACATGATGGACCTGCAGGCGGCCATCGGAATCCACCAGTTGGCCAAGGTGGAGAGTAACTGGCTGCGCCGCAACGATCTGTGGCGTCGCTACGATCAGGCATTTGCGGATTTACCGATGACGCTTCCGAGCCCGCCCGAGGCCGATACGCGGCATGGTTTCCACCTCTACACGGTGCTCATTGATGACTCGCGTTGCGGCATCGACCGGGATGGTTTCCTGGAGGCAATGAATGCCGCCCGTATCGGTACCGGCGTGCACTATCTGTCCGTACCTGAGCACCCGTACTACCAGCAACGGTTTGGGTGGCGTCCGGAGCAGTGGCCGAGCGCCATGACGTTGGGGCGCCGGACGGTCAGCCTGCCACTTTCGCCCGCCATGTCAGATGGCGACGCGGAAAGGGTGATCGAAGCTGTGCGATCCGTCATTTCCTGCTGAATACCGGCCTCCGGGCGAGGGTGCCATACGGGGTATGATGTGGGGTCAATCAAGGAAAATACGCTTGAATCGCCTCAGCATCATCCTGCCCGCCAAGAACGAAGGGGCGGCTTTGAAGGGGCTATTGCCTCGTCTTCGTGCTGCACATCCGGAAGCAGAAATCATTGTCGTTGATGACGGGTCGACCGATGACACGCGCGACATTTGTGCGAGCGCCGGAATCCAGTGTCTTTCGTCCCCTTATTCCATGGGCAACGGTGCCGCTATCAAGCGAGGTGCGCGTGCAGCAACGGGAAAATTCCTGGTGTTCATGGATGGGGATGGCCAGCATGATCCTGCGGATATTTCACGCCTGTTGGAAAAGCTCGACAAGGAAGACTACGACATGGTTGTTGGCGCCCGGGACTGGGATAGCCAGGCTGGTGTCGGTCGTGGGCTCGCAAACACCTTTTACAACTGGTTGGCGACTCGTATGACCGGCCACGTGGTCGCGGACCTCACTTCTGGATTTCGCGCCGCCAGGGCGGAGAAGTTTCGAGAATTTCTGCACCTGCTACCCAATGGGTTTTCCTATCCGACGACCAGCACGATGGCCTTCTTCCGTAGTGCTTATGCTGTGGCCTACGTACCCATCAAGGCGGCGCAGCGCGTGGGAAAGAGTCACATCAGGCCGCTCAGGGATGGCATTCGCTTTCTGTTGATCATCTTCAAGATTGCCACCCTGTACTCACCCCTGAAGCTGTTCGCGCCGGCGAGTGCGATGTTTTTTCTCTTGGGCTGCGCCAATTACCTGCGGACATTTCTATCTTATGGTCGCCTGACCAACGGTAGTACGTTGCTGTGGAGCGCTGCGGTGATCATTTTCCTGATTGGCCTGGTTTCCGAGCAGATCACCTCACTCACCTATCGCAGGAATGACTGAGGGTCCGGCAGTGGTTGAGCGCCCGCGCCTGTTGGTATTGACCTCGACCTATCCCAGGTGGGCTGGTGATCCCGAGCCTGGCTTCGTGCACGAATTGGCGCGCCGCCTGGTGGAACGATTCGACGTATGTGTCGTTGGTCCGCATGCGCCCGGCGCCAAACAGTTTGAACAACTGGATGGTGTCGACGTGCGGCGTTACCGCTATGCGCCGGCACGTTGGGAGACCCTGGTCAACGACGGAGGCATGCTAGCCAACGTGAGCAGATCGCCCTGGAAGTGGTTGCTCGTCCCGAGTTTTTTGCTGGGCCAATATTGGGCACTGCGTCGGGCCATGCGTGAATTTGCGCCTCACGTCGTGCACGTGCATTGGATGCTGCCTCAAGGCTTGGTGGCTGCTGCGGGGGTACGCTCCGCGCCTTGGTTGATTACCTGCCATGGCGCAGATCTTTTCGGGCTGTCTGGCCGATGGTTTGCGAGTCTCAGGCGATGGGTGA
The DNA here is from genome assembly GCF_004296575.1 of Dyella amyloliquefaciens. GTDB lineage: Bacteria > Pseudomonadota > Gammaproteobacteria > Xanthomonadales > Rhodanobacteraceae > Dyella > Dyella amyloliquefaciens. The sequence goes on from NZ_SAYT01000001.1 coordinate 1,032,523, forward strand.
CACGGCGTTCTGCAGCGGTCGCGTTGGTCAGTCAGGCAATGAGCAGGCGCCTGTTGGCCGAGCAGCCTGAAGTCAACGCACTGATCATGCCGATGGGTGTGGATACCTGCGAACGCTTTGTCCCGAACATCGCCGGCCGCGTCGACAGCGAGCTCCTTTTCGTGGGGCGCCTGGTTGAGAAAAAAGGGCTGCACCATCTCCTGTCTGCCTTGCCTGCGGTGCTGGCGAGTCATCCACAAGTGAAGCTGAACATCGTGGGGTTTGGGCCCGAGCGAGCCAGGTTGGACGCCTTGGTTGTGAAGCTTGCGCTGCAGTCACATGTGCGCTTCCTGGGAGCTCTTCCGCAGGAGGCTCTGCCAGAACACTACCGCCGTGCAAGCCTGTTTGTCGCGCCTTTTACCCAGGCTGCCAATGGCGACCAGGAGGGACTGGGCCTCGTAGTGGCTGAGGCCATGGCCTGCGAGTGCCCGGTGGTGGTTGGGGATGTTCCCGCGGCTCATGATCTGGTGAGCGCGGAGACAGGGACACTTGTTTGTGTTGACGATCACGCTGCATTGGCTTGCACCATCAATCGGCTTCTCGATGATCCCGACGAGCGCACGCGATTGGGGCGGGCCGGCCGGCGGCACATTGAGCAGAACTATTCCTGGCAGATTGTCGGCAAGCGTTATTCGGATCTGCTGCTGGACCTTGCCTCCCCGGGCCAGCCATGACTCGGCGACCACTCCGAATCTGGTTGCCTAGCCTTCGCGCTGGCAGTGGTGCGGACGTGTTCGTGATGCGACTGGCAGAGGGGCTTCGGCGAATAGGGCACGATCCGCAACTTCAGTGGTTTCCGCATGCGTTTGAGCTGAAGCCGTGGGCATTGCGGAAGGTCCAACCTCCTCCGGGCACCGACTTGATTCATGCGGGTAGTTGGCAGGGGTTTGCCTTTCGGCGCGAGGGCATTCCATTAGTGGTGACTGAGCATCAATACATCAGGCACCCACGGTTTACGCCACATCGCGGAGCGATTCAGTCCATCTACCACGATGCGTTTGTAGCCCGCTGCGTCGAGCGATCCTACCGGGTAGCTGATGCATTGGTTGCCGTTAGTGAGCATGTGGCGGAAGCGATGCGCGCTGACCTGGGCCAGCAAGTCCGGACGATCCACAATTGGGTAGACACCGGACATTTCGCGCCTTTGCAGGGCCGGCAGCGCAATCAGGATCAGCCATTCCGGCTCTTGTTCGTGGGCAATCCATCGCGCTGGAAGGGAGCGGACCTATTGCCTGCTCTGGCTGACCTGCTCGGAGAGCCATTCGAGATTCAGTGCCTGGGCGGCTTGCGCCGGTCATTTCGCGCAGGAGGCTTGCCATCGTCCATGCGCGCGCTGGATCCGGTCGACATGATGCAGATGCCTGGTGTCTACCATGGTGTCGATGCCGTGCTGGTTCCGACCCGCTACGAGGCATTTGGTTACGTAGCGGTCGAGGCTATGGCGTGTGGCCTGCCGGTGCTGGGTTTTGACAGTACTGGGACCTCGGAAGTCTGCGTGCACGGCCAGACAGGGCTATTGGCGAAGATGGACGATATTGCGCAACTGGCGGAGTACGCGCGGATGCTCGCCGCGGATCCGGCGCTCTGCGAGCGCATGGGTGAAGCGGGGCGGACTCGAGTGGAGGCTTGCTTTACTGAAGCGCGAGCAATCGCATCGTACGATGCTCTGTATAGGGAACTGACCGAAGTCCAACGACATGGTTGAGCGTGAAGAAGTCGCACCCTGGTGTCGGGGTGATCTGGAAGACGTGCTTCACTGCCCGGCGTGTACCTCGTCACGTCACGCCAAGGCATACGACGGCATGCGAGATCACCTGGAGGGAGTGCCGGGGGAATGGGCGATGTGGCGATGCCTGGATTGCGGTAGCTTTTACCTCAGTCGTCGTCCAAATCGCCTGTCCATAGGCAAAGCCTATGCTTCGTACCACACGCATGGAGACGGTGCTGCCAGCTTCGCTTCGGACAATGGGAGTTCATTGCTTTGGCGTTGGTCAAATGGCTACATGAACGCTCGTTACGGTGCTCGGCGAGTACCCGAGTCCTCCCTGGGGCGTTTCCTTGTGCCTTTGCTGCCACCGCTGCGCCAGCAGCTCGATTACTTTTACAGGCACCTTCCGGGCCGTCCCGGGCGCCTGCTAGATGTCGGGTGCGGCAATGGCGTGTTCTTGTTACGTGCCCGGGACGCAGGCTGGCAGGTCCAAGGTTTGGAGCCCGATCCCGCTGCTGCGAGCGCAGCACGTGCGGCTGGCCTCGATGTCGTGGAGGGCACTCTGGATACATTTCAGGCGCCCGGATCTTTCGATGCGGTTACGTCCTCGCACGTCATCGAACATGTTCACGATCCGCGCGACTTCGTACGCAAGATGTTCGCGTTGTTGCGTGTGGGTGGCTTTGCCTGGCTGGCGACACCAAACGCACAAGGTCTGGGTCACCAAAGGTACGGTCGGGCCTGGCGTGGCCTTGAGCCACCTAGGCATATGACGGTACTTACGCCGAGTGTGTTACGCGCATTACTGCAGGAGGCGGGGTTTTCCCGAGTGACGGCGCATCGGCGTGGGCGTGGTTCTCGATACATGCTGCAAGCATCTGCCGAATTGTCGGGTTGCTATGGCGAGCCGGTCCGTGCACTGTCGCCGTTGCTGGTTGATGTGTTGGCGACATTGCATTCGGGTCTGGCGGAGGAATGCGTCATTTCTGCCTATAGAGCCAACCCGTGATGGTAGCTGGCCTGCTGCTCAACTATCTCGATGAGCGGCGCAGCATCGCTTGCATCCGCACGTTGCTGGATGAAGGAATAGAACGGGTGTTGGTGTGGGACAACTCGGCGGACGAAGGTCGATCGGCTGGGCAAATTTGCGTCGCTTTCGAGAATGACCCTCGCATCGTTGTTGAGGTCCATGGCGCCAATATCGGGTTTGCGGCAGGAGCAAACCGTGGCCTGGAGATTTGCCGCGAGCGATTCCAGGCGAGTCATGTTCTTCTCATCAACAACGATGCCAGCCTGAGGCCAGGCGCTCTTTCCGTGTTAAGGGCGGCGTCGCTCGGAAACGCGCAGGCCGGCGTGATCAGCATGGACATCGCGCACGCCGGACATGCCCAAGGGCCGCTTCACTATCACCGTTGGTCCGGCTTGCAATACAGGCGGGCCCTTCCCGGGACGTTTCCCTATGCCAGTGGCTGCTGCCTTTGGGTTGACCTGACGCTCGCGCCATCGCCCCTGTTCGATGAAGTGTTCTTCATGTACGGAGAAGACTGCGAACTCGGCTGGCGCCTGTCGCAACAGCCGGTTTCCTGGCTGCATTTGCCCCAGGTATTGGTCGATCACGAAGGTTCGGCGAGCAGCGGATTGGGGTCGCCGTTCTACGAAACCCACTTGGTGGCTGCACACCTGTTACTGGCACGCAAACTCGCCCGCCATCCCTTCTCGGCGATCGGTTTCACTTTATTGCGTATGCCCTTCCTGATTGCTCGCGCGACGATCCGGTCTCTGCGCTATCGATCATTCGTGCCTTGGCAGGGATTTTGGCGAGGTGCAGTCCTGGCTTTTGGGCCTCGCCGCGGGCTTCGCTAAGTTTGGCGCAGATGGCGCAGTACGAAAATCACGCCGATTGCGCACATCACCGCTTCGGCAAGAATGACTGCGGCGACAAGGCCAAGCACGCCCAGCAGGTGCGTAAAGACCAGTATTCCTCCTACCAGCAGGGCGATTCCGCTGAGCTCGAAGCCAACCCTTTCGAGTGGGTGGCCGAGCGCGACCAGCACGCTACCGGCGGCGATGCGTAGTGAGAGCAGGGGGGCTGATATCGCCATCCAGGGCATCAGCCATGCCATGCGCGCATAGCGCTCGCCAAAGACCATCGGCAATGCCGGGCTTGCCGCGACCAGCAGGGCGCCGCCCAACAGCCCCCAACCGAGGGCCAGCGCGAGAAGCATACGCACGAGTCGGCGCACTTCCTTGCTTCGTTCATCGGCATGGCGAAACAGTCGTGGCTGGGCTGCCAAAAGCAGGCCCAATACAGGGGTGATGATTGCGCCCATGACACGCGAGACAGCGATGTAGATTCCGGCATCTACGGCGCCAACCTGTCGGACGGCGACGATCTTGTCCAGCTCGCTTGGATTGGCCGCGACGATAAGCATGGCTGCGTAGGATCCACCTTGCCCGAGTTCAGCCTGAGTGGCGCGGCGCGGACGCCAACCCAAAGGCACGTGGTGCCGCGTCAACACCCATCCAAGGAGTACCCCGAGCATGGACGCCAGCAACTGCAGTGTGGTGTATGCGAGTAGCCGTTGCGATGACGGGACCGCGAAGCAGGGGAGCACCGCCAATACCCGTAACGCCAATGGCGCCCACTGCACTAGTTGGCTCAGTGGGACACGCTCACTTGCTTGTAGCGCGAAGCTGCACAGCATAGTGAAAGGGGTTGCCAGCAGCTCGGCTGCACCCATCAAGAGCAGAATCTGCCAGTTCACCAACCCTTCGGCCAGCCAGTGCCCGCAGGCGACATACAGCGCCAGCAGTAGTGAGCCAAACCCTGCCGTGAGTGGCCATGCATAACGCCATACGTCGCTGGCGGCCGAGATATCGCGAGAGGCGCGGGCCAGCAGGACGTAACCACTGCCCAGGCTGGGCAGCGTGCCCATGACCACGGCTAACGCGGCGGCGGAGGCGAAGTGCCCGTATGCCTGCGGACCCAGCAGACGGGTAAGCAGGATCAGGCTGGTCGCCTGTGTCACCAATCGCAGGCCCAGCACGGCAGTGGTGAGCAGGCCTCCCCTGGCCAGCTGACCGATCATGGGGAGTTCGGTCCCGAGGAGAGGGAGGGCGGCGTATCCAATTGGTTGCGCAACTGGCCGAGTTGCTCGTCGAGATGTCCCCCCAGGTTCAGTTGTTCAAGCTGCTTCAGCCGCTCTTGCGCCTGAGCGTGATCGCCCTGTGCAAGCAGCATGCGGATGAGCGTGACCAGGTAAGCGGCTTCGTGCGGCGAGGTGCCGACGGCCTGTGTTTGCAGGCTCATTCCGAGCGAACGGTTTCCCATCACGTTCCAGGCGTAGTCGGCATAGGTTGCTAGCAGGCGCGGGCTTGGTGGGGTATGAGTCAGCGCCGCTTCGAACATGGATCGCATCCGTTCTTGTGGAAGCGGGCACTGATTTCGCTCGGCACACTGCGCGAGTGACGCCATTGAGCTTTCGTCCTGGACGCCGGGGCGCCGGCTGGTCAATTTCGCGATCATGCTGTCCCACCATTCGTCCTTGAGCGGCAATCCCATGCGCGAATTCATGAAGATCAAGGCTTGTTGTGGAAGGATCGACGATGCGGGCAGTGCGGCCGCACGTTCCAACGGGGCATAGGCCAGCCGTGTATAAGGGGACTGGGGATCGTTGTGCGAATAGATGATGTAGGTTCGTCCAAGCTCATACTGGGCGCGCGGGGAGTTGGGATCGCGCTCCGCCAGAGTCTGGGCCAAGCGTAATGGTTCCCCCCAGGCGTAGGCGGTCGTGGCTGTCAGACCGGTCCACCAGAGCAAAAGCGCTGCCGCCAGAACATGGGATGCACGATGCGAAATCGTGGAGCCTTCACTTCTCCGCAAAGGAAGCAAGGCCGCCAGCGCAAGCAACAAGCCGTAGCTGGCGAAGTAGTTGCGATGCTCATAGACCAGCTCCAGTGGGAGAATGGTGGCAGTAAGCAGGTGGCACCCAAGAAAGAGCAAGATACCTAGCGTCGCGAGTGGTTTACGCAGGCGAAGCCACCAGGCTGCGCCTCCGAGTGCACCCAAGGTGCACAGACTTGTTGCCGTAGTCCATGGCGAAAGCAGCCCGGACGAAACCACGTAATCGTCATGGTAGAACGACAGCGCATGGGGAAGCGGCACCAGCGTCCATGCGATGTAATCCACGACGACCCGCATCTCCGTCAGAAGCCGGGTGCCCATCGTGAAGTCACGTGTGGCCCATGATTCGGGTTTAAGCAGGGATGGGACCAGCCATGCCAACCCAATGGCCATGGGAAGTACGAGTACCGCCATGAAAAGGCCAAGCAGTCGGCGATCGAGTCGGCCATTGGCGGAGCGGAAGCGGAATATGATTACCTCTACCAGTGCCGCATAAAGCGGAAGCATGATGGCCGTTTCCTTTGCAAGCACGCCTATGGCCGTGGGAACGATGAGGCAAAGTGCGCATAGAGCGGTGGAGCGCCAGTCGCCTTCGTTATCCAGTAAGCGCTCGCGCGTACGGACATAACCGATCAGCCCCAATAGCACGAACACATTGGCCATGCTTTCCATGCGCTGCACGACGTACAGCACTGAAGTCAGGTTGATTGGGAGAACCAGCCAAGCGAAGGCCACCAGCAGCGACGCGGAGTTGGCGGAAGCCTTGCTCGACGAGCGATCTGCCGAAAGGATCAGTACACGGGTCAACAGGAAGACCAGCCATCCATTCAGCAGGTGAATGGCCAGGTTGGTTACCTTCATCCCGAATGGATCAAGGCCGGTAGCCAGGTAATTAGCAGCGAAACTCAGCGAAGCGAGTGGACGCTTGAAGTCGCTTGCTGGCGAGGAAAGCGCCGCTCCGACCAGTGAGCGAATGTCCGCCGACGCCGGTTGCACGCCATGGTTGTCGACGATGTTCGGGTAGTCGTCGAAGAGCCAGCCTCCGTGAAGGCCCGGCCAATAGATTCCAGCGGTGATGATCAGCGCCAGAACTAGCCAGCTAAGGCGTCGACGAAGCAGCAAGGTGTCAAGCGCCATACTGGAGCAATGTATCGGCTGAGGTCACATCAGCTTACTTCGTCTGATGCGCTCCTCCCACAGTGTGGCTGCAGGCGCCATGAGTCGTGGTTTCGAAGGTGCTCCATCCGAGATAAAAAAAGGACTGCCATGGGCAGTCCTTTTTGGGTCAAGCTGGAGGCTAGGTGATGAAATCCACCTGCTCCGTTGTTGCCATTAACCGCGGCAGATGGCCGGCAGGTACTTCTTGTCGATGGTGGAGGCGGTGCACGACCACGACAGCGGAGCGGCGGTCGGGTCCGTAGCCGTGGTGCTTGCGGTCGGGGTGAGGACGAAATTGCCCGTGGCGCTTGCCGGGAGGTGGCCCGCGCCACTCGCGTCGGCACCGACCGTGATAACGCCCGCGGCTACGGAAAGCGAGGCGACGTACTGGGTCGGGTTATCGCTGCAACCGGCAGCCGCCGTGTCGGTCGGCAGCGCGCCCTGAGACTGATAGTACTCGGCGACCGAGGTCTTGCAGGCGTCAGCAGCGACGACAAGTTCCGAAACCTTGGAGCGCGTGGTGTAGTCGCTGTAGGCCGGGATGGCGATGGCAGCCAGGATCGCGATGATCGCAACGACGATCATCAGTTCGATCAGGGTAAAGCCCTTCTGTACCTTCTTCATGATGGTTCCTCTGTTTGATTAGCTAACCGGTGATGCCCCTGAGCCCCGGCCCCGATTTCCCCCTAGGCGGGATCGGTTCCCCTCGCAACGGTCTGGAACGACCAGGAAGCTCGCGGCAGACGCAGCATGTTGTGTGCCATGTGTGCCGTTGACAGGTCCCCGCAGCGTTGCGGGTACAGGGATTGTGCATAGGGTCACGAAGGGGGGCAAGCGGATGGGGTGGCTGACTACGCGGGACTGTGGATCGCGTCTCGGCTCAGTGCGCGATCATGCCGGGATGGGGCATGAAGTGACGTGAAAGGTCACTTTTTGCCTTGTGGACTGGCGACTACTCGGGCGACCTCACCAGGGGTCTGTGGCCAGAACCGCAACCAGTCGATTCGTCCGGGTGCTTAGGATGGCCGCGAAGTCGGTCTTGCGGGACTGCAGGGGGATGTATCTGAGCGTATCGCCTTGCTTCGCAGCTCTATCAGAAAGCCCCTGGAGATATCCCTTCTGGACCGGTGTCAGGCCTTTGAGCTGGGACAGGCTGCGGGAATGCCTCATGAGACTCTCCGCAGCATCGCTGTAGGAAACGTAGTACTGGGGTCTGATATCGATGTCCTTGCCGCTTTCCAATGCCTGTAGGGCCAATTTCAAGGTATCCGCGCCCCCGGGCTTCGCGCCGACAAGAAGGGGCCCGGTCCACGAGCGGTGCCGAAACTCTGGAGTGTGGCCCTTGGCCAAGTCGGCGTCTGAAAGCTCATTGGCCATCACTATCCTCAGTCGGTCGACAACGGCTACCACAAAGACGGGCCTCGTCTGACAGATTACAAATAGCCCATACGCAAATGCGATCGTCTGCACAATGGCGATGATTGAAAGGTCAAGGCGCAGTTGTCGCTTTGATTTGGCAGGATTGAAGACCAGCAGAGTAAGTGCGGGGCCGACGACAATGTCCACGCCGACTATTAGCAGCATCAGTCCGGTTGCGCCTGCGGCAATGAAGTACGGTGGCGGGAACCAGAGCAGGTAGAGCAGTGCGGAAACGCATAGCGCCAGTGTGAGGCTGATTGCCAGATGGATGCCGGAGGCCTTCCAGCGGGACATGGTCGGGAGGTGGGTTGACATGGCTAATGGGATTGCGGGTATAGGCCGCTTGATACCACGTGCAAGGAAAAATTCCAGAGCAGCGTGCCACTCGTTGTTAGGTCGGGCTCCCAGTGCCGCACCGCGCCTTGCGCTGCGTGCCGCCGCCTCTTACCGTCAACGCCTTCGCAGCACCCAGGGACCCCCCAATGAAACCCTTGTTTGTCGCGCTGGCACTCGCGCTGGCCGGAACCTCCGCTGTAGCGGCCGAGGTCGAAAACCATGGACCGCATCCGTTCAATATTCGCGACTTGGTGATGATGGACCGAGTGGGCGATCCGCAGCTGTCGCCGGATGGCCGGTACGCGCTCTATACGGTGCGTGCCACCGATTACGCGGCCAACAAGGGCGTGACCTCGATCTACCTGCTGGACCTGGGCAAGGGCGGTGAGGAGGTGAAGCTGGTCGAGAAGGCCTCGTCGCCGCGCTGGGCGCCTGACGGCCAGGTGTTCTATTACGTGGCGGCAAAGGACGGCGTGGCGCAGGTTTGGCGCCGCGCACCCAACGCAGCTGGTCAGTCGGTCCAGGTGACACACGCGCCGATCGACGTGGACGGCTACAAAATCTCGCCGGACGGCAAGAAGATGTTGCTGACCTTCGGCGTCTTCACCGACTGCGCCGACCTGGCCTGCACCAAGGAGCGCCTGGATGGCCGCGCCGCCGACAAGGCGTCCGGCACCGTCTACGACAAGCTGTTCGTGCGCCATTGGGATACCTGGTCCGATGGCCGTCGTGCGCAGCTGTTCATCGCCGATGTCGATAACGCCAGCGAGCAGCCGGTGCTCCTAACCCGTGGCATCGATGGCGACGTCCCGAGCAAGCCGTTCGGTGGCGAAGACGAGTTCAATTTCTCGCCGGACGGCAAGACGGTCTATTTCAGCGTCCGTATCGCGGGCAAAACCGAACCGTGGTCGACCAACTTCGACGTCTACAGCGTGCCGGCCGACGGTTCGGCGGCGCCGAGCAATCTCACAGCGGCAAATCTGGCGTGGGATGCCTTCCCGTTGCCCTCGCCCGATGGCAAGACGCTGTATTACCTGGCGATGAAGACGCCGGTGTCGGAAGCCGACCGCTTCGGCATCATGGCGCTGGACCTGGCGACAGGCCAGAAGCACGAAGTGGCTCCCAACTGGGATCGCTCCGCCGGCGGCTTGCAGATCTCCGCTGACGGCAAGACGCTTTACGCCAGCGCCGACGATCAGGGCCAGCACCCGCTGTTTGCCATCGATGCCGCGACCGGCAAGGTCTCGACGCTGGTGACGGCTGGCGATGTCGGTGCCTATGCGGCCGGCAAGTCGAAGCTCCTGGTGCAGCGCGATGATCTCAAGCGTTCCGCTGACCTCTACATTGCCGATCTGCAGGGCAAAGGCCTCAAGCAGGTGACGCACTACAACGCCGCGCGCCTCAAGAATGCGCAGATGGGCGAGCCGGAGTTCTTCACCTTCAAGGGGTGGAACAACGAGACGGTGCAGGGCTACGTGGTGAAGCCGGCCAACTACAAGTCGGGCAAGAAGTACCCGGTGGCCTTCATCATCCACGGCGGCCCGCAGGGCGCGATGAGCAATGGCTGGAGCTACCGCTGGAATCCGCAGACCTACGCGGGCCAGGGTTTCGCCGTGGTGACCATCAACTTCCACGGTTCCACCGGCTATGGCCAGGCCTTCACCGATTCGATCTCGGGTGACTGGGGCGGCAAGCCGCTGGAAGACCTGAAGGCGGGCTGGAGTGCGGCGCTGTCCAAATACCGCTTCCTCGATGGCGATCGCGCGTGCGCGCTGGGCGCCAGCTACGGCGGCTACATGACCTACTGGATCGCCGGCGTGTGGAACCAGCCGTGGAAGTGCCTGGTGGACCACGACGGCGTGTTCGACGCCCGCGCCATGTACTACGACACCGAGGAACTCTGGTTCGAAGAACGCGAGAATGGTGGCACGCAGTACGAGCACCCAGAGAACTACGAGAAGTTCAACCCGGTCAATCACGTCAAGGATTGGCGCGTGCCGATGCTGGTGATCCATTCGGCCAAGGATTTCCGCATCCCGGATACGCAGGGCCTGGGTGCCTTCACGGCGCTGCAGCGTCGCGGGATTCCGAGCAAGCTGCTGCACTTCCCGGACGAGAACCACTGGGTGCTCAAGCCGCAGAACAGCGTGCAGTGGCACGAGACGGTCAATGCCTGGCTGAAGGAGTGGACTTCGGTGGGGGCGGCTAACGACGAAGCGAAATCGCAGCATTGACCCCCTCCCAACCTCCCCCTGCAAGCAGGGGGAGGGGTATTGATGCGCCTCGCGAGCAGGAGGGAGGGTGTTGATGTGCCACCCGCAAGCGGGCGCAGCAGCGCGATGTGTTACCCCCGCTAGCAGCGGTAGGCGTACACACTTTTCCTCCCTCCCCTGCCTGCAGGGGAGGGTTGGGGAGGGGTAAGCTCTTCCCTCTCTGGACGGAACAGGACGTTCCATGCAGCGCCTATGGCTACTGGCACGCAGGCTGCGCAACAAGGCCACGGATGCGGTGCGGCATCTATGGCGATATATCCGCTGTAATCAACTCGCTGGATACAAATTCCGCCGCCAGTTTCCGATCGGCGTCTATATCGTTGATTTCATCTGCGTACCGGCACGGCTTGCAGTGGAACTGGACGGTGGGCAGCACCTGGAGGCTCTGGATTACGACAACGCGCGGACCCGGTTTATCGAGTCACAGGGCTTCCGAGTGTTGCGATTCTGGAATGACGATGTGTTGATGCGGACCGATGCGGTGCTGGAGAAGATTCTTCGAGAGCTCGCCGCAGGATAAAGATCACCTCTCGCCGGCCCTCCCTCCTGTCAGGGGAAGCGGCATCATTCAGCAGTGCAATGCATTTCCGGGTGGGCTGGCGGTCAAAGCCACTTCGCCCGCTTGAGGAAGATGTAGATGCTACCCACCAGGGTGCCGACGATCGCAATGATCAGCGGATAGGCCCATGGCTTGTTGAGCTCGGGCATATGGGCGAAATTCATGCCGTACCAGCTGGTGATCAGGGTGGGGGCAGCCAGCATGGCGGCGTAGCCGGCAAGACGCTTCATCACTTCGTTCTGGCCGAACGTCACCAGCGAAAGATTCACGTTGATGGCGGCAGCCAGCATCTCGCGCATGGCGCTGATCGATTCGTTGACGCGGAACACGTGGTCATACACGTCGCGGAAATAGGCGCGCAGCTCATTCGGGATCAATTGAGGGTGCAACCGCACGAGCTGGCTGATGATGTCCTGCAACGGCGCGGCGGCCAGGCGCAGGGTCATCAGGTCGCGCTGCATGTCGTACAGGCGGCGGATGGTGCTGCGGTTGAAGGTGTCCGCGAAGATGTCTTTTTCCAGCTCCTGCAGCTCCTCGCGGAAGTCGCGGACGATAGGGAGCAGGTTGTCGACGATGAAGTCGAGCACGCCGTAAAGCCCATAGCTCGGGCCGTGCGCCAGGAGTTCCGGCGTATGTTCGCAGGTGCGCCTTGCCGGCGCGTACGACAGCGATGCGCCATGGCGCACGGTGACCAGGTAACGGGCGCCCAGGAAGATGTGGGTTTCGCCAAACGCGATGTGCCCGCTCACCAGCTGCGCGGTCTGCACCACGATGAAAAGCGAGTCGCCGTAGGTTTCGATCTTGGTGCGCTGGTGCGCGTGCTGGGCATCTTCGATGGCGAGATCGTGCAGGTCGAATTCTTCCTGGATCTTGTCCAGCAGAGCTTCGTCCGGCTCATGCAGGCCCACCCACACGAAGGTGTCGGGTTGCTTGAGTACTTCGCTGATGTCGTCGAGGCTGACATCGCCGATGCGCCGTCCGTCGAAATGATAGGCGACGCAATTGACGACCATGCCGGTGGATGGCGCGGGTGCTGCTGCAGGCTGTTTGGCTATCGACATGAACCAATGATGCGCCGCCGATCAAGACACGGCAACGACACCACACTCAACGTGTACGAGTGTTCAACGCATCGTTGCGGCGAAGGCACCACGCCAGTGCCAGCCAGCACGGCATGCCGAACAACAGCCAAGGCTGGTTCTGTTGCACGACGCCGGGCAACAGATGCAACAGCCAGGCGGCGAGCGCGGCCAGCAGTTGAAGCACGATCAATGCATTGGCCATGCGTGAGCTGACGCTTCCGTGGCGGGAGCGCCATACGGCGCCTACCAGCAACAGGGCTAACGGATTGAACAGCAACAGGTTGGCGTTGGCCCATGCGGAATGGTGCGTGGTCAGCGTCCACAAAATGAGCAGTGCGATGCCTACCAATCCCGCGAGCACCAGATACAGCGAGCCGAGCAGGGCGTAAGCGGTTGGCACAAACCGGCGTGCCGCGATCAACAGCGCCGCGAAAACCAGGCCTGCGATAGCGAGGGGCAAGCGGAGATCAGGCGCCTGGGCGGGCGGCGGAGTCAGGCGATTCGGCGAAAGCAGTTGCTCGTCCTGCACGAGGGGATGCGAGGCGCCTTCGGCGTCCGTCACGGTTACGTTGCGGATGTCTTCCTGCAGCACCATCGGCAGGAAGCTCTCCTGCCAGGCGCTGAGCGGCTGGTCCGCGTACGGACCCAAGCCAAGGTCGAGGATGAGCATCAGCCACGCCTGCTGGCTCATCAGGCGTGCCGTCTGCTGGCGGAATGTCATGTTCGCCGCGCGTGCTTGCAGCTGTTTCTTCAGGACGCCGCCCAAGGCCTTGTCCAGCGCGTCGCGCACGCGGGTGGCGCAGTTGTCCGCGTAGTAGTCGTAGTCGTAGCGCACGTTTTCCGGGCGCAGGTTCCACAGTAGGAAGTCGCGCAGGTCGCCTGCCTGCGCTGCCGTGAAGGCGAGCCGTTGGCGCGTGACCGAGCGGCCAACATCCACGTAGTAGTGCTGGTCGATCTCGCTGGGGGCGGCATCCATCAGGTAATGCATGCTGCCGCGGGCGAAGTGGAGCAGGAAGCCCTTCTCGTCGAAATCGAACACGCCGTAGTTGAACGTGATCGCTTCGCCGCTGACTGCATCACGCAGCTCGATGGCGTCGTGGCCGAAGCGTTCCCAGTAGGTGTCGCCGGGCCCGTAGGTGATCAGCGAAACCTCGAGATTGGCACCCGGTGCATTGGCGATGCCGGCCTGTGCGCGCGGCGCCCAGGCCAGGGCGCCGCACAGCAGGAACAGACAGAACGCCGCAAACAGGCGGCCAAACGGTTGTGAAGCAGCGGACGTGGGCGTCCTGCCTGATCGATGCACGATCAATCTTCCTGGCGGCGGGTGACTCGGAACGCCTGCACGCGGCGGTCGTCCGCCTCGGTGACGTGGAACAGGAAATCGCCGATGGCGATCTCTTCGCCGACTTCCGGGAGGTGCCCGAATTCGGACGTGCACATGCCGCCGACCGTGTCGAACTCCTCGTCGGAGAAGTTGGCGCCGGTCTCTTCGTTGAAGTCGGCGATCGGCGTGAGTGCGCTGACCGTCCAGCCACCGCCGGATTGCTCGTGCATCAGCGACGGCTCTTCCTCGTCGTCATGCTCGTCGTCGATCTCGCCGACGATCTGTTCAAGCACGTCCTCGATGGTGATGAGGCCGGCGACACCGCCGTATTCGTCCACCACCAATGCCATGTGGTTGCGCGTATGGCGGAACTCCGCCAGCAGCACGTTCAGCCGCATGGCCTCGGGAATCAGTACGGCAGGGCGCAGCACGGTGCTGACGTCGAAATGGTCACCGTCACCGACGAACTTCAGCAGGTCCTTGGCCAGCAGGATGCCAAGGATCTCGTCCTTGTCCTCGCCATGTACCGGGAAGCGCGAATGACCGGATTCGACCACCGTGGCGAGGATCTCGCGCAGCGGGGCTTCGGCGGAGAGCATCACGATCTGGGTGCGCGGCACCATCACATCGTCGACGCTCAGCTCGGTGACCTTGATGGCACCCTCGACCATGGTCAGGGTGTCGTTGGACATCAGGCCATTGGCCTGGGCGGTGCGCAGCTCTTCGATGAGCTCCTTCCGGTTGCGCGGCTCGCCGGAAAACAGGTGGCCCAGTCGATCCCACCATTTGCGGTGGGCCGGGCCGCTGGTACTACCAGGGTCCTCGTTCATTACTCTTTTAGGCTCTGCCCGATACCGGGCGGAACCGTCAGTCTAGCGGAAAAACCGTGACGATTCAGGAACAAGGCGCAACGCCTTGTTTTCCAGCCCCTGTTGACGGAGCGCGGAGCTTTTCCCTCTCCCCGCCGGGGAGAGGGCAGGGTGATAGGTGGGGCTCGCGGTAAGGCCGGTTCAGCGCCGGCTTCGATACAGCGGCACCGCAAGATTGGCCCCTCACCTCAATCCTCTCCCCGGAGGGGAGAGGGGGTAGAGGCTCAGCCTTCGTACGGGTTGGCGATCCCCATCCCGGCCAGGATGCGGGTTTCCAGGGCCTCCATCGCTTCGGCCTCGCCGTCCTCAATGTGGTCATAGCCCAGCAGGTGCAGGACGCCATGCACGGTCATATGGGCCCAATGGTCCCGCGCCAGCTTGCCTTGCTCGGTCGCCTCGCGACTCACCACGGGGGCGCAGATGACGAGGTCGCCGATCAGGGGCAGGGTGATGCCGGGGGGGAGTTCCACCGGGAACGACAGCACGTTGGTGGCGTAGTCCTTGCCGCGATAGTCGCGGTTGAGCGCACGGCCTTCCTTGGTATCGACAATGCGGATGGACAGTTCGGTGGCCTTGCGGCGCCTGGCCCCGCGCAGTGCCGCCTCCACCCACTCGCGGAAGCTGGGCGACGAGGGCACGCCCTTGCGCGGGGCGGCGTAGCCCACGGAAAGCGTCAGAGGCGTGGCGCTCACTTGGGCGTGTCCTCGGACGCCTGCTCGAAGGCTTCGTAGGCGCGCACGATCTTCGCCACCAGCGGGTGGCGCACCACGTCGCGCGAGGTGAAGAAGGTGAAGCTGATGCCGTCCACGCCGCGCAGCACTTCGACGGCATGGCGCAGGCCTGAGCGCACGTTGCGCGGCAGGTCGACCTGGCTGACGTCGCCGGTGATCACGGCGACCGAGCCGAAGCCGATGCGCGTGAGGAACATCTTCATCTGTTCGACGGTGGTGTTCTGCGCTTCGTCGAGGATCACATAGGAATCATTGAGCGTGCGTCCGCGCATATAGGCGAGCGGGGCGATCTCGATCACGTTGCGCTCGATCAGCTTGGCGACCTTTTCGAAGCCGAGCATTTCGTACAGCGCGTCATACAGCGGGCGCAGGTAGGGATCGACCTTCTGGGTGAGGTCGCCGGGCAGGAAGCCCAGCTTCTCGCCGGCCTCGACCGCGGGGCGCACCAGCAGCAGGCGCTGCACGCGGTTGGCTTCCAGTGCCTCGACTGCGCTGGCCACGGCGAGATAGGTCTTGCCGGTACCGGCCGGGCCGACGCCGAAGCTGATGTCGTGCGTCGTGATGGCGTGGAGGTAGCGCGCCTGGTTGGGGCCGCGGCCCTTGATCACGCCGCGCTTCACCTTGATGGTGACGTCCTGTGCGCCGTCGGCTGCGTCATTGACGATCGCGTCGATGCCTGAGTCCGCGAGGTGCAGGTTGATCTTGGCGCCGTTGAGCGATTCGTTTTCGGTGCTCGCGTAGAGCGCCTGCATCACCTTCTCGGCCGTGCGCACCGCGCCTTCCTCGCCGATCACCTGGAACAGGTTGCCGCGATGATTGATCTCTACGCCGAGGCGCAATTCCACCTGGCGCAGGTGTTCGTCGAACGGGCCGCACAGGTTGGAAAGACGGGCGTTGTCTTCGGGTTCCAGTGCGAAATCGCGTTGGGGAAGGCCGTTGGTCATGGGCTTTATCGAAAGGTTTGGATGCGAACCCTTCTCCCCTCGGGAGAAGGTGCCGGCAGGCGGATGAGGGTGCGGACTTGCGACTCAGTCTCAGCGGGGCGCAAGCCCCGTACCCTCACCCCAACCCCTCCGCCGGAGGGAGAGGGGCTTTTAGAGATATCAAGCTCAGGCCGCCACTTCATCGGCAAGATGCACGCGGCCACGCAGCGAATTGCTCATGGCCTCAGTGATCACCACATCGATGAACTGTCCGATCATGCGCGCGTGACCCGGGAAGTTCACGAAGCGCATGTTTTCGGTGCGACCGGTGAACTCATTGGGATCCTTCCTGCTGGGTTTTTCCACCAGCACGCGCTGCACGGTGCCGACCATCGCCTCGTTGATCTTGCGGGCGTTGTCGTTGAGCTTGGCCTGCAGGCGCGAGAGGCGCTCGTGCTTCACCTCGGACGAGGTGTGATCCTCGAGGTTGGCCGCCGGCGTGCCGGGGCGAGCGGAGAAGATGAAGGAGAAGCTCTGGTCGAAACCGACGTCCTCGATCAGCTTCATGGTCTTCTCGAAATCGTCGTCGGTCTCGCCGGGGAAGCCCACGATGAAGTCCGAGGAGAGGCAGATGTCCGGGCGCACGGCGCGCAGCTTGCGGATCTTCTGCTTGAATTCCAGCGTCGTGTAACCGCGCTTCATCGCCGTGAGGATGCGGTCCGAGCCCGCCTGCACCGGCAGGTGCAGGAAGTTGCACAGCTGCGGCACGTTGGCGTACGCCTCGATCAGCGAGTCGGAGAACTCCAGCGGATGGGAGGTGGTGAAGCGGATGCGGCCGATGCCCTCGATCTGCGCGATGGCATGGATCAGCACGGCGAGGTCGGCGATGCCGCCATCGTGCGTGGGGCCGCGATAGGCGTTGACGTTCTGGCCCAGCAGGGTCACTTCGCGCACGCCTTGTTCGGCGAGCTGGGCCACTTCCACCAGCACGTCGTCGAACGGGCGGCTGATCTCTTCGCCACGGGTGTACGGCACCACGCAATACGAGCAGTACTTGGAGCAGCCTTCCATGATGGAGACGAAGGCGGTGGGGCCTTCGGCGCGCGGCTCGGGCAGGCGGTCGAACTTCTCGATCTCCGGGAAGCTGATGTCCACCTGCGGCTTGCCGCTCTCGCGGCGTGCCTCGATCAGCTCGGGCAGGCGGTGCAGGGTCTGCGGGCCGAACACGAGGTCCACGTACGGCGCACGCTTGATGATGTCCTTGCCTTCCTGGGAGGCCACGCAGCCGCCGACGCCGATCAGCACCTTCTTGCCACCCTGCTTGTGCTCCTTCCAGCGGCCGAGCTGGCTGAACACCTTTTCCTGGGCCTTCTCGCGGATCGAGCAGGTATTGACCAGGATGACGTCCGCCTCGGACTCGTCCTGGGTCAGTTCCAGCCCATGCGAGGCCTTGAGCACGTCAGCCATCTTGGCCGAGTCGTACTCGTTCATCTGGCAGCCGTGGGTTTTGATGAAAAGCTTGCCGGTCATGGGCTTGGGTACCGTGGTGTGCAGGACGGCGGGAGGAAGGCGCCGAACAGCACAGTTTACGCGCCTGTGGTTGGCTTCGCCAGCTGAACGGCCAGCTTGGTCAAGGACTTGCATGCCAAAGCGAGCCGGGGGCTGGGCAAGTTTGTCCTGCTGCACGAAATGGCCGGCTCCTGCTTGGCGTAGGCCCTGGCTGGGGGCACACTGCCACTGCCTGGCGTAGCACCAAGGCGTCAGGAAAGCATTGAGGAAGGGGGGGTGATGGGCAGGCTGGGTCGGAAAGTGGCCGTCGCGCAAGCGTCGCGGCCGACGGTGAGGCCGTGATCCAGCGGCAACGGCCGGGCACGGGTCGACCAGCCCTCCTGTGGCTGGGGGCGGTGTGCGCTTTGGCGCTGGCCTGGCTGTGCCCGTTCGCGACCGTCCATGCCGGGGTCCTCTATCGCTGTACCGGCAGTGCGGGTGAGACCGTATTCAGCAGCAGCACTGTCGGTTATCAGGGCTGCAGCAAGATCGCGAGCGCCCCCGATCCGGTTCGGCGCAAGCCGGCGGGCAAGTCGACCGCCTCGCTGTCTGGCGTGCAGGGCGTCGCAGACACCTCGGCCAGGAAATCGCCACCGCCGGCGCCCGTGGCTGCGCCGCCGATCACTTCGCTGGCCTGGGTCAAGGATTCGGCGCAGACCACGGCGCGCGAGGTGTCGCCCGTGCCGGTCGTTCGCGCCGGGAAGGCGGGGCAGTGGAGCTATGCCGAGGCGTCACCGGCACGCAGCAGCTCGGTCCCCGACAAGCCGGTGGCCAATGTGTCCGCCGATGGCGACCGCGTGTTGCGCGGCGCGGTCTACCGGGTGGTGCGCAAGGACGGCAGCGTCGAGTACACCAACCTGCGTCCGGCCGGGCAGCAGGATCACGCGGTGACCATGCTGTTCACCTATATCGCCACCTGCGTGGCCTGCAACCTGCACTCCACCATCCAGTGGAACTCGGTGGCGCTCAACCTCACCGACTATGCCGACGTGATCCGCCTGGCCAGCCAGGAGTCGGGAGTCGACGAGGCCTTCCTGCGCGCCATCATCCATGCCGAAAGCGCGTTCAACCCGCGGGCGATGTCGATCAAGGGCGCCCAGGGCTTGATGCAGCTGATGCCGGGTACGGCGTTGGACATGGGCGTGAGGGACGCGTTCGACACGGCGCAGAACATACGCGGCGGCGCCCGCTATCTGGGCCTGCTGCTGCGGACCTTCAACGGCAATGAGCAGTGGGCCGCGGCGGCCTACAACGCGGGCCCCGGCGCCGTGCAGCGCTACAACGGCGTGCCGCCCTACGACGAGACCCGGGTTTACGTGGAGCGCGTGGGTACGTTGCGTCGGCGCTACGGACAAGCCATCCATGCGCCGGGTGGGCGGCTGCCGGTGGCAGCTGGCATATCAACCATCCAGTGAGGCGGTGGGCGTCTGCGGCGGACGCTGCGCCAGGATGACCTCAGTGTGGAAGGGCGTGCCGTTGCGTAGCCCGGACACTTCGACCTTGCTGCCCGGTTTGAGTGCAGCCTCGTGCCGGCGCAGGTCGGACGGATCGACGATGTCTTCCTGGCCCAGTCGCAGCAGGATGTCGTGCGGCTGGATGCCGGCCTGGGCGGCCGGGCCACCGGGATAGATGTCGGTGACCAGTGCGCCACGTGCCGCGGCGGGCAGGCCGCTGTCGGCGGCCACCGGGACGAAGGTGTAATCCGCGCCCATCCAGCCGCGCACCACATGACCGGTGTCGATGATCTGGTCCAGCACCTTCTTGGCGCTGGCCACGGGGATGGCAAAGCTGATGCCCTCGGCATTGGCCGCCTTGCCGATCAGCAGGGTGTTGATGCCGACCAGCTCGCCTTCAGTGTTGACCAGCGCGCCACCCGAGTTGCCGAGGTTGATGGCCGCATCCGTCTGGATGAAATCCTCCGGGCTGCCGCTGCTCAGCTGCCGACCGATGGCGCTGACGATGCCCATGGTCACGGTCTGGTTGAGGCCAAGCGGATTGCCGATGGCCAGCACCACGTCGCCGGTGCGTACCGCGTGCCGGTCGGCAATGTGGATGACGGGCAGGTTGCCCGCATCGATTTTCAGCACGGCCAGGTCGGTCTCGGTGTCGGCGCCGACCACCTTGGCCTTGGCCACGCGGCCGTCGTAGAGCAGCACCTGGATGTCATCGGCGTTGGCGATCACGTGGTTGTTGGTGAGCACATAGCCCTGGCTGCTC
Organism: Dyella amyloliquefaciens; assembly: GCF_004296575.1. Classification (GTDB taxonomy): domain Bacteria; phylum Pseudomonadota; class Gammaproteobacteria; order Xanthomonadales; family Rhodanobacteraceae; genus Dyella; species Dyella amyloliquefaciens. The sequence goes on from NZ_SAYT01000001.1 coordinate 1,052,613, forward strand.
ACGATCACGCCGGAGCCCAGGTTCTGCTCGCGCCGCTTGTAGGCGGGGCCGGCCGGGCGTCCGCCAAACAGCCGTTGCAACACCGGGTCGGTGTACATCTGCACGGCCTGCTCGGTGACCATCTTGTTGGCGTAGATGTTCACGACCGAGGGCGCGGCACGTGAAACCGCATCGGCGTAGGAGACCGGGCCGCTGACAGGAGCGGCCGGCACGGTTGCGGCGGGCGCCTCCGGTGTTGCGTGCCCGACGCCGAAATGTTGGCGCAGGCGATTACCCACGTTGGGCCACATCAGGCTGATGACGAAGGCAGCCGCCAGCCCGATCACGACGAATCGGGCAATGAAGGCGAGCGTGCCTGCGGCATGTTTCATGTCGTTATGCTTTTCGTGGCAAGGCGTTAGGTCGGGTCACGCAGGGGTGCGGCAAAAGCACCGCTTTTATTGTACGAGTCATGCCCTGACGCTACACTAACGCGATTTGCGAGAGCTGGATTCTACTGGCGCTTGCGAAGCGGGTCGTCCCGGGAGCTTCCCGGTGCGCAAGGTGCCCGGAAGCGGATGGCCTGTGGCTTTGCCGCATGCCGATCGTGGCGGCACCGCGTACCTGCTGTAATGGGGGAGTTGTCTGGGTTTTTCCGGTTCGCAGTGGGCTCACGCCCGCTGCCGTACATGTCGACGCGCTTGGCAAGCACCTGTGGAACTCTTAAGTTCCGCGTCTCAATGGCATGTAAGTACCGGAGAGCCTGATGGCGAACGAAGTCGTCGATCACGGCCGCCGCCGCTTCCTCACAGCGACCACTGCAGTGGTCGGTGGTGTTGGAGTCGTCGCGGCAGCTGTGCCCTTCATCAAGTCGTGGGAGCCCAGCGCGCGGGCGAAGTCCGCGGGTGCGCCGGTCACGGTCGACATCAGCAAGATCGAGGAGGGCCAGAAGGTCACCTTCCCGTGGCGTGGTCTCCCGGTCTTCGTGGTCAACCGCACCAAAGTCCAGCTTGATGCACTGCCCAGTCAGGACAGCCGCCTGGTCGATGCCAAGTCCGATCAGGGCTCGGCCGAGCAGCAGCCCAAGTACGCGCAGAACGAAGCCCGCTCCATCAAGCCCGAGTGGCTGGTGCTGGTGGGCCTGTGCACCCACCTGGGTTGCGTGCCCGACTTCGTCCCGGTGATGAAGCCCGAGCCGTTCGATCCGGATTGGAAGGGCGGCTTCTACTGCCCCTGCCACAAGTCGCGCTACGACATGTCTGGCCGCGTCTACGCCGGCGTGCCGGCACCGAAGAACCTGTTGGTGCCGCCGTATCATTTCATCGATGACACGCACATCCAGATTGGCGTGGATCCGAAGGAGGCCGGCTAATGGCCAACGTATTCACGCGTATCGGCGATTGGTTCAATGAGCGTGCGCCGGGCTTGATGCCCATGTACCGCAAGCACATGACCGAGTACTACGCGCCGAAGAACTTCAATCTTTGGTACTACTTCGGCTCGCTCGCGATCCTGGTGCTGGTCAATCAGATCGTCACCGGCATCTTCCTCACCATGAACTACAAGACGAGTGCGGCGGAAGCCTTCAACTCGGTCGAGTACATCATGCGTGACGTGGAGTGGGGCTGGCTGATCCGCTACATGCACTCCACCGGCGCGTCGCTGTTCTTCGTGGTGGTGTTCCTGCACATGTTCCGCGGCCTGCTGTACGGCTCGTACCAGAAGCCTCGCGAACTGGTGTGGCTGCTGGGCATGCTGATCTTCCTGGCGCTGATGGCCGAAGCCTTCATGGGTTACGTGCTGCCGTGGGGCAACATGTCCTTCTGGGGCGCCAAGGTGATCATCTCGCTGTTCGGCACCATCCCCGTGATCGGTGGTGGCCTGGTCGAATGGATCATGGGTGACTACCTGCCGGCAGACGCCACGCTCAACCGCTTCTTCGCGCTGCACGTGATCGCACTGCCGATCGTGCTGTTGCTGCTGGTGGTGCTGCATCTGGCCGCCCTGCACGAAGTGGGCTCGAACAATCCGGACGGCGTTGACATCAAGCACGGCCCGAAGGGCAACCGCTGGGATGCGGCCAAGCCGGCCGACGGCATTCCCTTCCACCCGTACTACACGGTGAAGGACCTGTTCGGCGTTGGTTTCTTCCTGATCATCGCGGCGTTCATCATTTTCTTTGCGCCGACCTTCGGTGGCTGGTTCCTCGAGCACGACAACTTCCTGCCGGCGAACAATCTGGTGACCCCGACGCACATCAAGCCGTCGTGGTACTTCACCCCGTTCTACGCCATCCTGCGCATGATCCCGTCGTTCTTCGGCACCGCCTTCTGGGGCGTGCTGGGCATGTTCGGCGCCATTGCGTTGCTGTTCCTTCTGCCCTGGATCGATGCGGGCAAGGTGCGCTCCATCCGCTATCGCGGCACCGGTTACAAGGTGGCGCTGATGTCGTTCGCGGGTTCCTTCATCGGCCTGGCCCTGGTGGGTGCGGGCGTGGTGGGCGAAAAGCTCGTCGAATGGGCTCCGTCGGACGCGACCTTCTGGGAAAACGCCTTCGGCCGCGTAATGACGATCATCTACTTCGGGTACTTCGTGTTCCTGTGGTGCTACACGCACCTTGGCTGGGAAAAGACCAAGGCTGTGCCGGAGCGGGTGGTGTTTGACCATGACTAAGCGACAGTCCCCGATGAAGAAAGCCATCTACTCGTTTGCACTTTCCGTGGGCCTGCTGGTCGGCGCCAACGCGACGGTGTCTGCCGAAGAGGGGCATCTGGCCTCCGCCGGCACCAACATCCGCGACCAGGCGTCGCTGCAGCGTGGCGCGAAGTTGTTCTTCAACTACTGCGTCGGCTGCCACTCGCTGAAGTACGTGCGTTACTCGCGTATCGCCGAGGATCTGGGTCTGAGCGAAGACGAGGTCATGAAGAACCTCAACTTCACGGGCGCCAAGTTTGGTGACACGGTGGTTTCGCACATGCCGGAAGACCAGGCCCAGCAGTACTTCGGCAAGGCACCGCCGGATCTCTCGCTGGAAGTGCGCACCAAGGAAGAGGGTCCGGATTGGGTGTTCGGCTACCTGAACTCCTTCTACGTGGACCCCAGCCGTCCGGTGGGCTGGAACAACACGGTCTTCCCGAACGCCTCCATGCCGAACCCGCTGTGGGAACTGCAGGGCGTGCAGACGGCCGTGAAGAAGGAAGGTTCCGACGAGGTGGAGAAGCTGGAGCTGTCCCAGCCGGGCAAGCTCACGCCGGCCCAGTACCAGCAGGCCACGCGTGACCTGACCGCCTTCCTCGAGTACGCCGCCGAGCCGGCTGCGCTGCAGCGCCAGCGTTACGGCATCTGGGTGTTGCTCTTCCTGGCAGGCTTCACTTTCCTGGCATATCTGCTAAAGAAGGAATATTGGAAGGACGTCCACTGAGGCGTCCCTCCAATGGCCCAGGGTACGGCGGCCTAGTGCCGCCGTATTCGCTTAATGTCGATGGGGAGATCGCGCATGGTTCAAAGCGCTCGTTCGCGTACCGCACTCACCCTGTACACCACCGCGGATGGCATCCAGTGCCATCGCACCAGGCTGGTACTTGCCGCCAAGGGCGTCAGCTATGAACGGGTGCTCGTGGATCCGGCCAGGCCTCCGGAAGACCTGCTCGAACTGAACCCCTACGGCAGTACGCCGACCCTGGTCGACAGGGATCTCACTCTCTACAACACCGCGGTCGTCTGCGAATACCTCGACGAACGCTATCCACACCCCCCCTTGATGCCGATCGACCCGCTATCGCGGGCGCGCTTGCGCCTGGCCTCGGTGCGGATTGAGCTCGACTGGTTGTCCGAGGTGGAGACCATCAAGTCGGGTGGGCGTCCGGCGGACGCTGCCCGCAAGCGCCTGCGGGAGCATCTGTTGTCCTCCCTGCCACTGTTCAAGGCATCCCGGTTCTTCCTCAATCCCGAGATGAGCCTGACCGACTGCCTGGTCGCCCCGGTGATCTGGCGCCTGCCATGGCTGGGCGTGGATCTGGGGCGGGACGGTAAACCTATCCTTGATTATGGCGAGCGGCTGTTTGCCAGTCAGGGCTATGTGCGCAGCATGACCGCCGAAGAAAAGGCCATGCGTTCCTGATCGCCGGTTCCCTGCAGGGTGTGCCCTGCAGCGAGCTGATCGGGCAGGGCGAGGCACACGATCGGGCGTCGTTCGTCCAGATGCGCGCTGCGACATCTTGCCTCGGCTTTCGCATTACACTCCCCACATTCTTTCGACCAGGCTCCGGGTAGCCCCGTGACGCCGGTCTCCTGCAGGTTCGTGAATGACCGACGATAAGCTACCGCCGATGAGTTCCAATCGCCCTTACCTGCTGAGGGCGATCTATGACTGGATCTCTGACAACAACCTCACGCCCTACGTGCTGGTGGATGCCGGCCGCGAAGGCGTGCGGGTGCCACCCCAGGTCGTGAAGAACGGCCAGGTGGTGTTGAACCTGGCCATGCGGGCGGTGGCCAACCTTGACCTGGGCAACGACTGGATCAGTTTCCAGGCCCGTTTCTCCGGGGTCAGCCACAACATCCATATCCCGGTGCAGGCGGTGCTGGCGCTTTATGCGCAGGAGAACGGGCAGGGCATGATGTTTCCGGCCGATGAGGGCGGGGACAATCCGCCGCCGTCCGATCCGGAAGACACGCCGCCGTCACCCGAAACCGATCAGGCGGGCGACAAGCCCAAGCGCAGCGCGCCCTTCCTGCGGGTCGTGAAATAAGTCCTGGCTGCCGCCTCAGTGCAGGCGGCTGTCCCGGCGCAGTCGGGGTTGCAACGGAATGACGTTGCTCTCCCCTGAAGGCGGCTCATGCTCGGTAAGCAGGCCCGGCAGGTGACTCTGTATGGTGGGCAGGCTCAGTCCCGTGAGGATGTGGCCTGACATCCAGAGTCGGCCCGGTTCGCGGTCGTCGCCATCGATGCTCACTTCGAACGCATAGCAACGCTCCCAGAACACGCGCCCGCTGGCGCGTCGCAGGCGCACGCTGCGCAACCCCACGCTCTCGTCGAGCAATTGCAGGCCATGCTGCCGGCATTGCTGGCGAGCTTCTTCGGCGGCCTGCTCGCGGGCTCGGCTCAGCTTCAGCCAGGTGCCGATGATCGCCAGAAGGACCAGCAGCAGGATCAGGTCGGGAAGTTCGCTCATGGAGCGAGAGTGTAGGCGGCGCGTGTGTCTTGCAAGGTGAAGGCGTGGCAATGGCCGGGCGAGAAAATGCACGTGCCGCCGAAGGCCGGGCGCATATCACTGGCCGGCCATGCGTGCCTGGGCGCGTTGGCCCCGGGCTTGGGGCGTCCGCCCCCAGCGGGGTGGATACCCGAACCCTGGAGCGTCAGTCCAGCTGCAACCGCAAGGACAGGTCGATGGCGCGCACGTGCTTGGTCAGCGCACCTACCGAGATGTAGTCCACGCCGGTGCTGGCGTACTCGGCGATCGTGCTCAGGTCTACGTTGCCGGAAATCTCCAGTTCAGCGCGGCCCTTGGCAATCGACACGGCTTCGCGCATCAAGGGGAGCGTGAAATTGTCCAGCATGATGCGGTCGACGCCGGCATCGAGCGCCTGCTGCAGCTCATCGAGGTTCTCCACCTCGATTTCCAGCAGCAACGACGGGTGCAACTTGCGAGCGGCTTCCGCCGCCGGACGGATGCCGCCAGCCGCGATGATGTGGTTTTCCTTCACCAGGATGGCGTCGTACAAACCCACCCGATGATTGTGGCCGCCGCCGCAACGTACCGCGTATTTCTGCGCCAGGCGGAGGCCGGGAACGGTCTTGCGCGTGTCGAGTACGCGCACTTCGGTGCCGGCCACTGCGGCGACATAAGCGGCCGTCTGGGTGGCTGTGCCCGACAGCAGCTGCAGGAAGTTGAGAGCGGAACGCTCGGCGCTCACCAGCGGGCGGGCGCGCCCGTGCAGGCGGCAGATAACGGAGCCTGCCTGGGCCCGATCGCCGTCGCGCAGCAACCATTCGATCTGGACATTCGGATCCAGTGTCGCGAAGCACGTGTTGAACCACTCGATACCGGCGATGACGGCATCTTCCCGGCAGGTAAGCGTGGCACTGGCGAGCGCGGTAGCAGGGAGCAGGTCGGCGGTGGCGTCGCCAGTGCCGATATCTTCGGCAAAGGCGCGCGCGACGTCCGCCCGGATCAGGTCGGACGCCGGTGGAACAAGGGCATGGGAAGTCATTCGATCGCCGGGTTGGTCGCCGAGGCAGGCTGGCTCAGGCGACCGACGATGGCATCCAGCGCGCGGTCGAACAGGGCCGTGGAATCGAGCACGCGTGCCGTGCCGCGGGCGAGTGCCTCGGCCAGCTCGTGCGGTGCATGGTCGGCGACCTTGAGGCCGCGACGGTTCACGAACAGATAGCGGCCGCTCATCGGGCTGATCCAGGAGAGCTTGGCGCGTTCGACGGTTTCCGGTCCGGTGGTGAACTCAAGCCAGGTGCCGGGCTTGAGCTCGGCGACGAGCAGCATTTCCGGGGTGTCGACCGCTGCCTCGACTTCGGGCTCGGAACGGGCCAGCTCCGCTTCGGATTCGGCGATCGGCTGGATGCTTTCGGGAATCGGCAGGCTGCTCGGTTCTTCGACGGCCTGGATCTCGGCTTCCGGCACGGCTTCGCCGAGCTGGTGACGGTAATAGGTGTGCAGCTGCGCCAGCAGGCGGTCGATGTCGCTTTCCTGGAAGGCGACATTGGCAAGGCCGCGGCGAAGGGCGCGCTCAATGCCAGGCAGCATCTGGCGCAGCGCACGACGCTCGTCCAGCGTGCGGGCCGGCTTGGTGCTGTCGATGAAATCGTTGGCGAAGCGCAGTGCGTCGCGGAACTCGGAGGATTCTTCGCCCTGGCGCAGGATGGTCAGCACCAGGTAGTTGGCCCATGCGCGCGAAAGCACGCCGTGGATCAGCGGCGGCAGCGTATGGCCGTCTATGCGGCTGAGAATTTCGCGGGCAGCACGACGGCGCGCCTGTTCCAGCTTCTCGCGGCCACGGGTGGATTCGGCCACGCGCTGCTCGGCCAGTTCCGCGCGGCGACGGCTGATGTCCTGGAATTCCTGCAGCTCGACGCACAGCCGTTCGAAAATGGTGATGTCGTCGTCGAAGTCCTGCAGGAGGCGATCGACGATGGACTTGACCTTGTCGTGCAGGCGGTGATCACGATCGGAATCCGCCGACCAGCCCTTGGCCGCGTCCGCCAGGTTGTCGAGCAACCGGCGCGCCGGGTGCTGGCGGTGCGCGAACAGCTTGCGGTCGATGATGGCGGCCTTGAGATACGGAATCTGCAGGCGCGCCAGCAAGACCTGCATCTCGGTGGGCAGGTTGCGGTCTTCGAGGATGAACTCGAACAGCATGCCGACGAGGTCGATGGTGTCCTCGTCGATGGTCGATACCTGGCTCGGCTTCTCGCCGCGCAGCGAGCCGATCTGGGCCAGCAGGTGCTCCTTGAGCTGCTGGACTTCGCCGGCCAGCTCCAGCGCGTTGCTGTTGCCGCCGCCGAGCGGAAGCTGCTGACTGATCGCCGCCTGGCTCTGCAGCACGCTCAATGCGCCGATGAGTTCATTGGCGCTGGGCATCTGCACGGCCCCGGCGGGGATGCGCATGGCGGTTGCCGGTGCGCCGCGACGGGCACTGAACAGGGTCTGCAGGGTCTGCAGCAGCTCACTCGACGCACTGCCGTCGTCTTCGGTGACGTAAGCGCCTTCCTGGGAAGCATCCATCCCCGGTGTTGCACCGCCAGTCCGGGCTCCGGCGCCGGCACCGCCGCTGCGCAGCACTTCGTGGCGTAGCTGCGGCAGGACGCCGGCACGAATCAATTCCGCGTTGATCTCCTGGTACAGCTCATCCAGCGAGGCCAGCACGTAGCGGTCGAACAACTTGTAGATGATGAGCTTGACGCGCATTTCCGCGTTGAGCTCGCGCATCGCCGAGCGGAACGCTTGCGACAGCGCAGCCGGCCCGATCGGGTTGGTGCCGTCCTCGATCTTCAGGCCACCGTAGATGACCGAGAGGCGCTGGTTCACGGCGAACAATTCGCGCGTCAGGCGCGTTTCGTTCTTGCCGATCATGCTGGTGATGGCCAGCGACTCTTCCAGCTCGTTGTCGGCCACCAGCGAGAGTTCGGCGGTGCCGACCGGCAACTGGATGCCATTGCCTGGCACGTTGCGCTGGTTGGTCGCGAAGTCGCTCAGCTCGCGGGATACGTGGGTGAGAAACGCGCGCTCGACGATCGGACGACGCTTGCGCACTTCGCGCATGCCGTCGAAGTAATGCATCTGCGCGGCGTTGTTCTCGGCCTTCTCGGCCAGGTCGAACAGGGCATCGTCGACATGCTCGAACATGCCGTTGATCAAGATCTGCAGGCGGCGACCCGCGACGTCCCGGACGTTGTTCAAAAGGGCGCCTCCGCGCTCACTGGACGGGTCCAGGCGCTGGGTCAGGCTGACGATGTTGGAAGGTTCACTGGCGTCTTTCATCGCCACACCCCTGAAGTGATGCCGACGTGCGTGCGGCCCGTTCCGACAATACGCATGCCTACAATACGTGAAAGCCGGCCGCGCTGTCATGCGCCGTTTCGATATATGTCGACGCGTTCACAGCAGCGCGCAGGAGCCTGCGATGGGCAAGGCTCCCGAAGGCTTCAGGCGGTGGCCGGGAAGTCCCGCAACTGGACGGTTCCGATGCCCTCTTCGGGAAGCATGACGGGGATACCGTCCTCGACCCGGTAGATCACCTTCCTGTCGGTGGTGATCAGGCCCTCGGAAAGGGCAGTCCGGACGGCTGTTCCGGCCACGGTCTGGACCTGACCGGCCGCGATGGCGGCGTTGAGGGCCTCCATCTCGTTACTGGTAAGGGGGCGGACCGGGACCTTGCTGACCGGGCAGCAGAGGATGTCGAGCAGGCGTTTATCCATGGATGAACGGGTTCGTGCCGAAACGCGGAAAGTCCGTACAATAACCCCTTTTGGACGGCTTGGGTCATGACCTCGACTTCCCTCGCGCCGCGCGTAGGCGTTGTGATGGGCTCCCGCTCGGACTGGGAAACCATGGAACACGCAGCCAACGTGTTGGCTGAACTGGGTGTTGCACACGAGGTGCGCGTGGTTTCGGCGCATCGCACGCCTGATCTGTTGTTCCAGTACGCCGATGAGGCGGTGGAGCGTGGCATCCAGGTGATTATCGCCGGCGCCGGCGGCGCGGCCCATCTGCCGGGCATGCTGGCGGCCAAGACGCGGCTCCCGGTGCTGGGCGTGCCGGTCCAGTCCAAGGCTCTCAATGGCATGGATTCGCTGCTGTCGATCGCACAGATGCCGGCCGGCATCCCGGTCGGCACCCTGGCGATCGGTCGCGCCGGTGCCGTGAATGCGGGTCTGCTGGCGGTTTCCGTGCTGGCGCTGCACGATCCCTCGCTGGCCAAGGCGCTCGACGCCTATCGCACTCGCCAGACGCAGAGCGTGCTCGATCATCCGGATCCGCGCGCGTGAGCAGCCGTCGTCAACCCGTACTCGGCATCCTCGGCGGCGGCCAGCTGGCCCGCATGCTGGCACTCGCCGGGGCGCCGCTCGGCGTAAAGAGCCTGGTGGTCGACAGTGCGGCCGATGCCTGTGCCGGCCAGGTCGCTCCTCTCGTGGTGGCGGACTGGACCGATTACGACGCGCTGGAGCACTTTGCGCGCGAAGTCGACGTGGTCACCTTCGATTTCGAGAACGTGCCGGCGGAGACCGCGCATTGGCTGGCCGAACGCGTGGCGGTCTTCCCGGCCCCGCGAGCGCTGGCGGTGGCGCAGGATCGCCTCGCCGAGAAAACCCTGTTCCGCGAATGCGGCCTGCACACGCCCGACTTCAAGGCCATCGATACCCGCGAGGATCTTGATAAGGCGCTTGCCACGATTGGTGCGCCCGCCATCCTCAAGACGCGCCGGCTCGGCTATGACGGCAAGGGCCAGTTCCGCATCAAGATGCTGGCCGATGCCGATGCGGCGTGGGCTGCGCTGGGCCCCCAGGCAGCCGCGCATGGCCTGATTCTCGAGGCCTTCGTGCCGTTCGACCGGGAGTTGTCGGTCATTGCGGTGCGGGCGCGCGATGGCGAGTTCCGCACGTGGCCGCTAACGCAGAACTGGCATACCGACGGCGTGCTGTCGTTGAGCCTGGCGCCGGCGCCGGATATTGCTTCGCTGCAGGAGCGCGCCACCCAGCTCGCGCGCACGCTCGCGGAGCGGCTGGAATATGTCGGCGTGTTTGCCCTGGAATTGTTCGTCAAGGATGGCGAGCTGCTGGGTAACGAGATGGCGCCGCGCGTGCACAACTCGGGTCACTGGACCATCGAGGGCGCGCTGACCAGCCAGTTCGAGAACCATGTGCGCGCCGTGCTTGGCCTGCCACTGGGTGACACCTCGGCCCGTGGCCTCTCGGCCATGTTCAACTGGATCGGCGAGTTGCCGGATGCGGCGCCGGTGCTCGAGACCGTGGATGCGCACTGGCACGACTACGGGAAGCAGCCGCGCGTGGGTCGCAAGGTGGGGCACGCTACCGTGTGCGCGCCAGGTGCGGGTCAGCTCGTTGAGCGTTTGAGTGGCATTGCCCATGCCCTGGGTCGTGACCAGCAGGCGGGACCGGCCGTGGGTGAGCTGGAAAAGAAGTAACGCGCAGTTCGCGTGGCCCTCCTTTGCAGGAGCGCACCCAGTGCGCGAAAAGCCTACGGAGAGGCGAAACCGATGTTCCGCGGTCGCGCACTGGGTGCGCTCCTACAAGAGCAGGGATGCCGCGCAAAAAAAAACGGGGCCGCAGGGCCCCGTTTTTTGATGATCGCAGGGATCAGGCCAGGTTCTTGGCCGCGAAGTCCCAGTTGACCAGGTTCCAGAACGCCTCGATGTACTTCGGGCGGGCGTTGCGGTAGTCGATGTAGTAGGCGTGTTCCCACACGTCGCAGGTCAGCAGCGGCTTGTCGCTGCCGGTGATCGGCGTGGCGGCGTTGGAGGTGTTGACGATGCCGAGCGAGCCGTCCGGGCGCTGCACCAGCCAGGTCCAGCCGGAGCCGAAGTTGCCCACGGCCGACTTGGTGAACTCTTCCTTGAACTTCTCCACCGAGCCGAAGGCCTTGGTGATGGCATCGGCCAGCTTGCCGGTCGGCTCCTTGCCGCCGTTCGGGCTGAGCGAGTGCCAGTAGAAGGTGTGGTTCCAGATCTGGGCGGCATTGTTGAACACGCCACCGGAGGACTTCTTGATGATGTCTTCCAGCGCGGCGTTCTCGAACTCGGTGCCCTTGATCAGGTTATTGAGGTTGGTCACATAGGCCTGGTGGTGCTTGCCATAGTGATACTCCAGCGTCTCCGCGGAGATATGCGGCTCGAGCGCGTTCTTTTCATAGGGCAGGGAAGGGAGTTCGATCGCCATGATATGGCTCCTGGGCGTTGGCTGAGGAAAGGGGTCGGGCGGGATGAGGCCGGGGGACCGGCTTCCGCTGCACGACTGATACACTACCGATCTGCATGCATTGTAATGATGAATGGCCTGAATTATGGACGTTAATGAGCGAATCAAGGCGGTGCTCGCCGAGCACGCCATCGTGCTCTTCATGAAGGGCACGCCGCAGTTCCCCATGTGCGGCTTTTCCAGCCGCGCCGCGCAGGCGTTGAAGGACGCCGGCGCGCAGTTCCATGCGGTGAACGTGCTGGCCGACCCGGAGGTGCGCGCAGCCTTGCCGCATTACGCGAACTGGCCGACATTTCCGCAGATCTTCATCCAGGGCGAACTGATCGGTGGCTGCGACATCATCGAGGACCTCAAGGCCTCCGGTGAGCTGACGCGCATGGCCGCCGACGTGGAAGGAGCTGGTTCCTGATGACGCTTCCTCTTGTTCGCCTGCCGCAGGACTGGACCCTGCCCGCAGGTTCGCTGGCCGATCGCGTAGTACTGGTGACGGGTGCCTATGGCGGCCTTGGCGCTGCCGTGGCACGCGCCGCTTCGCGCGCCGGCGCCACCGTGGTGATCACGGGTCGACGAAAGCGCCAGCTGGAGCAGCTTTACGATGCGATGGTGAGTGAAGGCCTGCCGGAACCGGTGATCCATCCGCTGGACATGGAAGCGGCGACGCCTCGCGATTACGAAGCACTGGCCGACGGCCTCGAGCGTGACTTCGGTCGCCTCGATGGCATCGTGCACGCGGCTGCGAGCTTCAACGGGCTCACGCCACTGGCGGTACACAAGCCGGATGACTGGTTGCGCGCGTTGCACGTCAACGTGTCTGCGCCGTTCGCGCTCACCCAGGCCTGCATGTCGCTGCTGACGAAGGCGCCGGACAGTGCCGCCGTGTTTGTCCTGGACGATCCCGAACTCATGCAGCGCGCGCACTGGGGCGGCTATGGCGTTTCAAAGGCGGCGCTGGAACGTTTCGTCGAGATCCTGCATCAGGAGACCGAGAAGACGACACTGCGCGCCCATGCGTTGCTGCCGGCACCGATGCGCACCACGCTGCGTCGTGCCGCCTATTTCGGCGAGGACACCACGATTCATCCGATGCCGGATGCCACGGCCGATGCAGTGATCTATCTGCTGGCCGGCCAGGCCGCTTCGGCCCGTGGCGCCACCCTCGATTTGCGAGCGCAAGCATGACCGTGTCGGAGCAGGGGTGACATGGAAGCGCAGATGACCACGCTGTCGGCGGCGATCCTGCTGTTCCTCATCATGGATCCGCTAGGCAACATCCCGATCTTCCTCAGCCTGTTGAAGGATGTGGCGCCCAAGCGCCGTCGCTACGTAATGGTGCGCGAGTTGCTCATTGCGCTCGCGGTGCTGCTGGGCTTTCTCATGGGTGGGCAGCTGATCCTCAAGCTGCTGCAGCTGCGGCAGGAATCGATCAGCATTGCCGGCGGCATCGTGCTGTTCCTCATCGGCATCCGCATGGTGTTTCCACCCGCTGATGGCGGCGGCATCTTCGGCAAGCCGGGCGAAGGTGAACCCTTCATCGTGCCCATGGCGATACCTGGCGTGGCCGGTCCCTCGGCCATGGCGGCGTTGCTGCTGCTGACCAATACACAGCCGGGGCGTACAGCCGATTGGGCGATTGCCCTACTTGGTGCGTGGCTCGCGACGGCAGTGATCCTGTTGTGCTCCACGTATCTGTTCCGCTGGCTCGGCGAAAGCGTGCTCACCGCGCTCGAGCGCGTGATGGGTATGTTGCTCATCGCACTGTCGGTGCAGATGTTCCTGGGTGGTGTGGCGGCTTATCTGCACTTAGCTATTTGATTGAATTGCGGCAAGTTGTCGTCATCGCCATCTTTCGATCCATTTCGCATAACCTTGCTGTCATAATCCGCTACCAGCATTTGGGGTAATTCCCAGGAGGCGGTCATGCTCAGTGTTGAACAGACCCTCACCGAACGTCTGCCATGGTTGGCGCACCATCCCCTGATCCGGCGGCAAGTGGCCGGCATGCTGGGCCGACTGGCCGACCAGGACGGCTTCAACCGTACGTTGAACGCCATCGGTGAGGCTGAAGGCTTCGACTTCGTCGAGCGCACCTTCGACTTGCTTGGGGTGAGCTATTACGCCAATCCCCGTGAGCGCGAGAACATTCCGGTTGAAGGCGGCGTACTGATCGTCGCCAACCATCCCCTTGGTATGGTCGACGCACTCGCCCTGCTGCAGCTGGTCGGCTCGGTGCGCAGCGATGTGCGCATTCTCGCCAACGACTGGCTGATGGCGATTCCCCAGCTGCACAAGCTGCTGTTGCCGGTGGACGTGTTCGGCAAGGGCGCGGCCTCGCGCATGCGTGACATCTACCGCGCGCTGGACAACGGCGAGGCGCTGATCGTATTCCCCGCGGGCGAGGTGTCGCGCATGCGGCCCGACGGCGTCCGCGATGGCCGCTGGTCCGACGGCTTCGCGCGGCTCGCCCAGCGCGGCCGCACGCCAGTGCTGCCCATCCACGTGGCAGCGCGCAATTCGGCCATGTTCTATGGCCTTTCGATGCTGGCCAAGCCGCTCAGCACGGCGATGCTGCCGCGCGAGGCCATTTCGCCGGTAAGTCGCCGCATTGGTTTCAGCATCGGTGCGTTGGTGAGCACTGATGAGCTGGAAGAGCACTCGGGCGGCTCCACCCAGCGGGCCGCCAAGCTCATGCGGCGCCACGTTTATCGCGTGGGACGCCATCGCGGATTGATCTTTGGCGGACAGGCACCGCTGGCGCACCCGGAACCGACCGAGCGCGTGGCCGCGGAGCTGCAGACCCAGGCCGAGAAACTGGCCGACCTCAACGACGGCAAGCAGGTGTACCTGTTCAAGGGAGCCTCGGACAGCGTCGTGCTGCGCGAGATCGGCCGCCTGCGTGAGCTCACCTTCCGCAAGGTGGGCGAGGGCACCGGTGCACGCCGCGACCTCGATGTGTACGACCCGCACTACGAGCACCTGGTGCTGTGGGATCCGAAAGCCTTGCGCATCGTCGGCTCCTACCGGTTCGGCCATGGCGGACACCTGATCGCCGAGCGCGGCATGTCCAGCCTGTATACCTCCAGCCTGTTCAACTATTCGCCGGCACTTGAATCACGGCTGGCGCAGGGCCTGGAGCTGGGGCGCAGCTTCATTGCGCCGGCCTATTGGCGTTCGCGCGCGCTGGACCAGTTGTGGCAGGGCATCGGCCTCTACCTGCAACGCCACCCGGAATTGCGCTACCTGTTCGGGCCGGTGAGCATGTCGGTCAGCATTCCGCGCGAAGCGCGCGAGTGGATCGCCGCCGCCCACCAGCACTACTTCGGTGCTCCGGGACTGGCCTCGGCGCGCCAGCCGTTCGTGGTTTCGCAGGACGTGATCGAACTGGTGCGGACGGCGCTCGAGGGTCTCGACCCGGCCGCAGGTCTCGGCAAGCTCAAGCATCATCTCGACGCCCTCGGTGTCAGCCTGCCCGTGCTGTATCGCCAGTACGTCGACCTCGTCGACCCGGAAGGCGTGCAGTTCCTCGATTTCGGCGAGGACCCCGGCTTCTCTGGTTGCGTCGATGGTCTGGTGATGCTCGATCTGGCGACCCTCAAGCCGGCCAAGCGCGCGCGCTATCTCGGCAAGTAATGATGGGGCCGACGTCGCCGCGCTGTTGGCGCGGCCCCTCTCTTTTTGCGGGGAAGCCGCGAGTTGTTTCGGGCTACCGTGATCGAACGGTAAATTTCCTGTAAAATACTTATGTGAGGCTTACGAGGCTGTCCCGTGCAAGGGGTGTTTCATCGCATAGGCCAGTAGCGTTCAACTGATTTCGTAAATTTATGCCCGATTTTTCGATCGGGCTTTTTTTACGCCCGGAGAAAACGTTTAAAATTACGTTAAACAGCATGAAATTGCGTTATTACACAAATAGTTGCGCATGTTCTTTCGATGCTTCGAAAGAAATTTCTGCCGGGTGGTAACCCCCAAATCCCCACCGCCGTCTGCTGCCGCGCCATTTGGGCTGGCTGCATACCTAAAACATTGAAACTCTGGAATTGACGATGATGAAACGAAACCATCTCTCCCTGGCGATTGCTGTCGTGTTCTGCATGGCCGCTGGCTCCGCCATGGCGCAGGACGCGGCAAGCCAGGCACAGCCGGCCGCCACCAAGGACACGACGCAGCAGCGCACCAGCGTGTCCAGCACCTCCAACACCACCAACTCCAACGACACCAAGCGCGTGCAGGAGCTGAACACGGTGACGGTGCAGGCGCAGAGCCTGTCGCTGGGCGGTGGCCTGATGTCGGTGCAGACGGCGCCGAAGGCGGTTTCGACCATCAGCCGCGACGCCATCGTGAAGGCGCCGCCGGGCAGCAACTTCACCCAGATGATCGGCAGCATCCCGGGCGTGAATGCCTCGACGGATGACGTGACTGGCCTGTCGGACGGCAACTATTCGATCCGCGGCTTCAACTCCAGCGAAATCGGCGTGACCGTCAACGGCGCCCCGATTACCGATACCGGCAGCTATGCGGTGTACGCCACCGAGTACGGCGACTCCGAGAACTACGGTGACATCACCGTGCTGCAGGGCATCCCCGACGTCGACATGCCGGACTCCGGCGCAGCCGGCGGCCACATCGCCTGGGCGACCATCGACCCCTCGCACACCGCGGGCGTGGACGTCACGCAGTCGCTGGGTTCGCATGACTACCGCCGCACCTTCGTGCGCCTCAACACCGGCGACACCGGTCCGGTGCGCTCGTGGCTGTCGTACTCCGACAACTCGGCCGACAAGTGGCGCGGCGCCGGCGACCTGAACGTGACCAAGGTCGAAGGCAAGTCGCTGTGGACGATCGACAGCAACAACTCGATCAGCGCTTCGCTGCAGTACAACCGCGAAGTGCGCAACGGCTACTACAGCCTGACCAAGTCGGACCTGGCCAAGCACGGCTATTTCTACGACTACGACACGACCTATACGCCGGGTGACAGCCAGTACTACCAGCTGCACAACAATCCGTTCCGCAACTACATGTTCAGCCTGGACGGCGAGTTCAAGCTCACCGATTCGCTGCGCCTGTCGGTGGTGCCGTACTTCCAGTACGGTGATGGCGGTGGCGGCACCGGCAGCTCGTACTTTGCCGAGACGACCAACTCGACGCAGAACCTGTACGAATCGGCCCATCAGGACCTGAACCAGGACGGCGCGATCGTCACCGGCCCGAACGGCAAGAAGGCGCTGGTGTATGGCTTCAACGCCAGCACCACGTATCGCCCGGGCGTGCTCGCCAAGTTCAACCAAGACCTGAGCATGGACAACTCGCTCGAGTACGGTTTCTGGTACGAGCGCGCTCGCCAGCAGCAGAACGACAAGTACAGCATGGCCAGCTACGCGACCGGCGTGCCGAACGACGTCTGGGGCGTCTCCAACTACGTGCTGTATCCCGATGGCCAGATCCAGAACGCCTACGAGGAATACACCACCACCGAGATCAAGAAGGGCTTCATCACCGATACGTGGACGCCGAACGACCAATGGCTGCTCACGGCCGGCCTGGCGTACCTGCACGTGGAGCGTACGGGCTTTGCCTATGAGAACCCGGGTTCGACCGGTGGTTACGCCGCTGGCTTCGGCAGCGACGACCTCAACGGCACGTACCACAAGTTCACCCCGGCGGTCGGCGTGAAGTTCTCGCCGAACGAGAACAGCCAGATCTACTACGGCATCGGTGAAACCTACCGCGCGCCGCCGAATGGCGCCGTGTTCCTCAACCAGATCACCGGCACGGCAGCGAACAAGCCGGAGTCGGCGTGGAACAACGACCTGGGCTACCGCTACTACAACGATCGCTTCTCGGCGAACGTGATGCTGTACCACAGCAACTTCAACAACAAGACCATCTCGGCGAAGGATCAGCTGACAGGCGAGCCGGTGTACACGCAGATTGCCCGCGTGAGGCAGCAGGGCTTTGCTGCTGAAGCCAGCTTCAACATCACCGAGGCATGGAAGGTCTACGGTCAGTACACCTTCACCGACGCCACGGTGCAGAGCGACCTCAACGCCGGCAAGAACAAGGCCGGCCAGTACGTGTACTACCCGACCGATGGCAAGACGCTGTTCAACACGCCGCGCAACATCGGCTACCTGCAGCTGAGCTACGACCAGGGCCCGCTGTGGGCGAGCATCTACGGCAACTACCACAGCTCCATGTACGGCGACTTCATGAACACCGAGAAGGTCGGTGGTTACACGACCTTCGGCTTCAATGCCGGCTACCGCTTCAGCGACTTCTCCAGCTGGTTCCGTCAGCCGTACGTCAAGCTCAACGTGTCGAACATCGGCGATCGCCACGCGCTCACCAATGCCGGCAACGCAGCCGCGTTCCTGGCCAACAACAGTGCCGGCTACGTCGGTCCGGACGGCAAGCCGCTGGCGACGTCCGCTCCGTACTACTCGTTGCTGGAACCGCGCACCTTCATGGTGACGGTGGGCGCCTCGTTCTTCTGATACGAAGCCACCCTCGCAAGACCACGACCGGCGCCGAAAGGCGCCGGTTTTTTTTGGCCCAAGGCCGCCCAGTCATGTGCAATAACTTACGAATTTCGCAGGAAGGCATCGCAAGTTATGTGAGGAATTCGTCAATAAGTTACGAATTTGTAATATTATGCCCCTACATTCGTCGTGATGAGTCCAGGCCGGCGGCTTCGAGAAAGCTCCCCGGGACGCATCAAATACTTCAGGGAATCAGCCACTTAAGACGGTGGCGGAGGGGCATGGGACTCCTCTGTGCTGGTCCCATGCCTTTTTTTGCGAATCTCTTAGGGGTCGAATCTCGATGAACCATTCTTTGCGTAGCAAGCTCTTGCCGGTAGCGATCGCCGCTCTGCTGGCCACCGCGCCGGTGATGGCGCAGGACACCTCCTCGTCGATCAGCGGTCGCGTGGTGGACGCCAACGGCCAGCCGGTTGCTGGCGCCACCGTGCAGATCGTGCATGAGCCTTCGGGCACCACCAAGTCCACCACCACCGACGCGGCTGGCCGCTACTCGGCGCAGGGCCTGCGCGTGGGCGGTCCGTTCGACGTGACCGCCTCCAAGGACGGCGGCAAGGTCGAGCAGGAAAACGTCTATCTGCAGCTGGCCTCCGACACCGCGATCAATCTGACCATAGGCGCCGGCCAGGCGGCCGTGCAGAACCTAGGCGGCGTGACGGTCTCGGCCAACACCCTGGCGCAGACGTTCAACTCGGACAACAAGGGCCTGTCGACCAACCTCTCGCGTCGCGAGTTGGAGGCCACGCCGACCCCGAATCGCTCGATCCAGGACGTGGTGCGCCTTGATCCGCGCGTGACCATCACCGACCGCGATCGCGGCCAGATTTCCGCGCTGGGCCAGAACTTCCGCTACAACAACATCACCATCGACACGGTGAGCGCGGGCGACCCGTTCGGCCTGGAAGACAACGGCCTGGCCAGCGTCGGCACGCCGATCTCGCAGGACACGATCGAGGAATACAACATCTCGACCGCCAACTATGACGTCTCCGCCCGTCGCGGCGTGGGCGCCAACGTCAACGCGGTCACCAAGAGCGGTACCAACGACTTCCACGGCTCGGTGTACTACACCTACCAGAACACCAACGACATGGTGGGCGAGCTGAAGAACGCCAACGGCCAGAGCTCCAAGTACAACGGTTTCGACCGCAACTGGACCTCGGGTTTCACCTTCGGCGGTCCGATCCTCAAGGACAAGCTGTTCTTCTTTGCTTCGTATGAAGAGTCCAAGAAGGTCGGCGTGGGGTCGAGCTATGGTCCCAGCGATTCGGACTACACCAACACCGTGCAGGGCCTGACCCAGGCGCAGGTGGATTCGATCATCTCGCAGGCGCAGAAGCTCGGCCTGACGCCGGGCAACTACACTGACAAGTTCGACCTGACCGACAAGCGCTACCTGGTCAAGCTGGACTGGAACATCTCGTCCAATCATCGCGCCAGCTTCCGCTTCAACCAGACCAAGGAAGTGCAGCCGATCGCCACGGCCAGCGCCGTCGGCTATCTGAACCTGAGCAGCAACTGGTACTCGAAGAACCGCGACAGCAAGAGCTATACGGTGAACTTCTTCGATGACTGGACCGACAAGTTCTCCACCGAGTCGGCCATCTCGTACGCCAGCTATGACCAGGCCCGCGCGGCGCTGGTGGGTGGCGACCAGCCGTACATCCAGATCTACCCGAACAACGACGCTACCGGCGGCACCAACGTGGCCATCGGCACCGAGCCGAGCAGCCAGGTCAATGCGCTGAGCGTGAAGTCGTGGAATGCCTACTTCGCCGGCACCGTGTACCTGGGCGACCACACGCTGAAGGGCGGCGTGGACTACGAGCGCGACCAATACTACAACGCCTTCCTGCAGCGCTACTTCGGCTCCTACCAGTTCAACCTGGCCAGCTGGCCCAGCGGCTCCTGGTACAACTACCAGATGAAGCGTCCGGTCAATGGCTATTCGCTGGACGATGTGGCGGCGCGCTACACGCTGAACCAGTACGGCATCTTCCTGCAGGATACCTGGCAGGTCACCGATCGCCTGTCGCTGCAGTATGGCGTACGCGTGGATATTCCGATCACCGACGACCAGCCGCTGCTGAACCCGTGCTTCGCTGCGGCCCCGGGCAAGGCCTTTACCGCCTACCAGGCTGACGGCAAGACTCCGGCGTGCGTGGCCTCCAAGGGCGGCTTCGGTTACGCCAACAACACCCGCGTCAGCGGCAACCGAGTGGTGGAGCCGCGCCTGTCGTTCAACTACCAGTTCGACACCGAGCGTATGACCCAGCTGCGCGGCGGCGCAGGCTTGTTCATCGCGAATAACCCGAGCGTGTGGCTCTCCAACGCCTACGCAAACAATGGCTACAACGTCGGCACCTGGAACATCACCGACAGCAAGAGCGGCCTGCCGGGCACCGTGCTGACTAACATCGGCACCAAGCCGGCGCCGTCGTACGATCCGAATAACCCGATCATCCCGGGCAACTCGACCACGCTGGGCTCCTCCTCGGCGAAGATGGCGGTGGATACGGTCGATCCAAGCTTTAAGCAGCCGACCGTATGGAAGATGAACCTCGCGCTTGACCGCGAACTGCCCTGGATGGGCATCGTGGGCTCGGTGGAGTGGATTCACCTGCAGGTGCGTGACGCGATCTTCTACAAGAACATCAACATCGGCGCGCCGACGGGCTTGTCGCAGGACGGTCGCAACCTGTACTGGAGTGCCAACGTCAAGGGCACCACAGGCACGGCAAGTTCGAACGGCCTGAGCTCCAGCAATGAGCGCGCCAACGCCAACCCGGCGTTCGATCGTGCCACCACCCTGCTGACCAACAGCCACAAGGGCAGCTCGGACAACGTCACGCTGTCGTTCAAGAAGGCGTTCGCGAACGAATGGTTCGGCATGGTCGGCTTCAGCTGGAACCGTGCGACCGACGTGAACCCGGGTTCGTCGAGTGTGGCCAACTCCAACTACACCAATAACGTCTGGGTCAATCCGAACGAGGACAAGGCCACTACCTCGGCGTACTCGGTTCCGTACCGTGTGATCGCCTCGCTGAGCTGGCAGCATCGCTTCTTCGGCGACTACGCCACCACCGTGAGCGCGATGTACGACGGCCACTCAGGCTCGCCGTACAGCTGGACCTTCGGCAATGATATCAACGGCGACGGCTACGCTCGCGATCTGGTCTATATCCCGAAGTCGGTGGACGATGTGAAGTGGGCAGCTGCGGTGACCAACCAGATGAAGCAGCAGTTCATGGACTACATCAACAACGACGACTACCTACGCAAGCACAAGGGTGAGATCGCCGGCCGTAACGCGGACCGTGCCGCGTGGATCAGTCAGCTCGACCTGTCGTTCCGCCAGGAAATCCCTGGTCTGTTCGACGGCAATAAGGGCATCATTTCGCTGGACATCTACAACTTCACCAACATGCTCAACAAGCGTTGGGGCGTGGAGCGTCGCGCGACCTTCCCGGGCGTGCGCAACTTGGCTGACGTGAGTGGCATCGACTCGAACGGCAACTACTACTACGACATCTCCGGCAAGAACTACAAGGACAAGGGCGGCAACTACGCGCCGAACGCGTCCCCGCTGCCGGTGAACGAGTCGCTGAACCCGTCCCAGCGCTGGTCCGCCATGCTGAGTGTGAAGTACACGTTCTGATTCCGTCGTAAAACCTTGCAAGCCAGCCGGCGCCTGAAAAGGCGCCGGCTTTTTTTATGGGGAGTAACCGAAAAGGTCGCGGAGCTTGACCCTGCCATGCCCGGCGCGGGAAGCTAGAGGGTCCGTTTCGATCCCCACGGACGTATGAGCCGCGAGGGCGCGGCCTGGAGAATGCTTCAATGAATGACACCCAAGCCGGCAAGACCGGCCGAGCCGCCACCGTCAGCGCGCGTATTTCCCCCGCCGGTGGCCTGGACATCCTTTCCCGCAACGAAGTGGCACGCCTGCGCGATGCCAGTGGTTCGGGCATGCACGCCTTGCTGCGCCGCTGCGCGCTGGCGGTGCTGACCTCGGGCAGCATGAGCGACGATCCGCGCACGATCCTCGAGCAGTTTCCCGATTTCGACATCCAGGTGCTGCAGCAGGATCGCGGCATCAAGATCGAGCTGACCCACGCGCCGGCCCAGGCCTTCGTGGACGGCCAGATCATCCGCGGCATCAACGAGCTGCTGGTGGCCGTGGTGCGCGACATCGTCTACGTGTCGACGCAGCTGGAGCAGGGCAACTTTGATCTGGACGACAGCGTGGGCCTCACCCATGCGGTGTTCGAGATCCTGCGCAACGCGCGCATCCTCAAGGCACAGATCGATCCGAACCTGGTGGTCTGCTGGGGCGGCCACTCGATCTCGCGCGACGAGTACGAATACACCAAGCAGGTGGGCTACCAGCTCGGCCTGCGCAGCATGGATATCTGCACGGGTTGCGGCCCGGGCGCCATGAAGGGCCCGATGAAGGGTGCCACCATCGCCCACGCCAAGCAGCGTCGCCGCAACAACCGCTACATCGGCATCACCGAGCCGGGCATCATCGCCGCCGAGTCGCCGAACCCGATCGTGAACCACCTGGTGATCATGCCGGACATCGAGAAGCGTCTCGAAGCCTTCGTGCGCATGGGTCACGGCATCATCGTGTTCCCGGGTGGCGTGGGTACCGCCGAAGAAATCCTCTACCTGCTCGGTATCCTGCTGCATCCGGACAATGCCGGCGTGCCGTTCCCGTTCATCCTGACCGGCCCCAGGCAGTCGGCGGCGTATTTCGAGCAGATCGATCGCTTCCTGCGCCTTACCCTGGGCGACAGCGTGGCGGAGCATTACCAGATCATCATCGACGACCCGGCCGCCGTGGCGCGTGCGATGGTTCGCGGCATCGACAAGGTGCGCAACTATCGCCTGGACAACAAGGACGCGTTCTTCTTCAACTGGGCGCTCAATATCCCTTACGCGTTCCAGCTGCCGTTCCGTCCGACCCACGAGGCGATGCGCAGTCTCGCCATCCATCGCGACCGCCCGCGCCACGAACTGGCTGCGGACCTGCGTCGTGCGTTCTCCGGCATCGTGGCCGGCAACGTAAAGGAAGAGGGTCTGCGCGCCATCGAGAAGAACGGTCCGTTCGATATCGACGGCGATGCCGATGTCATGCAGTCGCTGGACGAATTGCTCAAGGCGTTCGTGGCCCAGGACCGCATGAAACTGCCCGGTGGAACGGCGTACGTGCCTTGCTACCGTGTGCTCACCGGTGAGACGGCCCACTGAGAAAGTTTTGGGGAAAAACGTCTTGACAGTTCGGAGTCGGGTATTCAAACTATCCGACTCACCCCGCCCGAATAGCTCAGCCGGTTAGAGCACTTGACTGTTAATCAGGGGGTCGTTGGTTCGAGTCCAACTTCGGGCGCCATATTCAGCAAAGCCTCGCAGAAATGCGGGGCTTTGTGCTTTTCGGGCCTTGAGCGGCGTTCATTCGTTCTTCGCGCATCGAATCGCCTGCGCTTCCGTAGCTTTCGCACCGCGGATGCGGCCCGCATTCGTCACGGTGACGGCAAGCGCGCCATCGGTCTCTCCCGGGCGACAGATGGTGAAGCTGGCATTGCTGCCACCGGCCGAGCCATCGGGCTGGAAGCGGATGCGGCGACGTCCTGCAGTGCTGACGATGTTCAGCTGCTCGTGTCCGCCATCGGCCAGGGCGGGGCTGCCGTCCAGTTGATCGGTGTGATCGCCGTGGTAATGCCCTGTCAGCCAGCCGGTCTCCCAGTGCAGGTCATCGGTGCACTGCCGGCCATCGCGTGTGGGGCACAGCATGACGCGGTGCCGGGTCTGAACGGCCAGCGCTCGCGCCTGCTGGAGCGCGGTTATGATGTCGGATTGCGCGACCTGGAGCCGGTTGCGGGCTACCAGATGCCCCAGGGCTGGCGCCGCCACGCAGGCGAGCACGGCCACGATGGCGGTGGTCACTATCTGTTCGATCAGTGTGAAGCCGCGTCCCCGCGTCGAGTCCTGATGTCCTTGCATGTGCGCCTCCCTGCGCCATGGAAGGATGGAGGCTAGCGAGCACTTGCATGATCGGCAGTCATCGCGCCCAACGGGCAGGCGTCATAGGCTGCTGACAGGCCCTGTCAGCAGGGCGATTTAAAATGCCCGTATGCGACCGCATGTGGAATGCCATGACTGACCGCTTCGAACTCGTTTCCCCCTACAAGCCATCGGGCGACCAGCCCAATGCGATCCGGATGCTGAGCGAGGGCTTCGAGGCCGGGCTCGCGGCGCAGACGCTGCTGGGCGTTACCGGCTCGGGCAAGACCTTCACGATCGCCAACGTGATCGAGAAGATCCAGCGCCCCACCATCGTGCTGGCGCCAAACAAGACGCTGGCGGCGCAGCTGTATGGCGAGTTCAAGGAGTTCTTCCCGCACAACGCGGTGGAGTACTTCGTCAGCTACTACGACTACTACCAGCCCGAAGCCTATGTGGTGGCGTCGGATACCTTCATCGAGAAGGATGCATCGATCAACGACCACATCGAGCAAATGCGACTGGCGGCGACCAAGGCGTTGCTGTCGCGCAAGGACTCGTTGATCGTGGCCACGGTGTCCGCGATCTACGGCCTGGGCGATCCGGAGGACTATCTGTCGCTTCGCCTGATCCTCGCCAAGGGCGAGCGCATCGACCAGCGTGCGCTGATCCGCCAGCTCACCGAGCTGCAGTACACGCGCAACGAAATGGAGCTGCGCCGCGGTACGTATCGCGTGCGCGGCGAAGTGATCGACGTCTTTCCGGCCGAATCGGAAACCGAAGCGCTGCGTATCGAACTCTTCGATGGTGAAGTCGAGAACATGGCGCTGTTCGATCCGCTGACCGGCGAAACGATCCGCAAGGTGCCTCGCTACACGGTGTATCCGCGTACGCATTACGCGAGTACGCGCGAAAGTGTGCTCAACGCGATCGAGACCATCAAGGTCGAGCTGAAGGAGCGACTGGAGCAGCTCTACAAGGACAACAAGCTGGTCGAGGCGCAGCGCCTGGACCAACGCACGCGTTTCGACATCGAGATGATGGCGGAAGTGGGCTACTGCCAGGGCATCGAGAACTACTCGCGCCATCTCACGCGGCGCGGTGCCGGCGAGCCGCCGCCGACGCTGTTCGATTACCTGCCGCCGGATGCGCTGCTGGTGGTCGACGAGTCGCACGTGACCATTCCGCAGCTGGGCGCCATGTACAAGGGCGACCGCTCGCGCAAGGAGACGCTGGTGGAGTTCGGCTTCCGCCTGCCTTCGGCGATGGACAATCGCCCGCTGCGTTTCGAGGAATGGGAGGCGCGCGCCCCGCGTTCGATCTATGTATCGGCGACGCCGCGCGATTACGAGCTGCAGAAGTCGGGCGACGCGATCGTCGAGCTGGTCGTGCGGCCCACGGGCCTGATTGATCCGGAAGTCGAGGTGCGACCGGTGCGTACCCAGGTGGACGATCTGCTGGGCGAGGTCCACAAGCGTGTCGCCATGGGTGACCGCGTGCTGGTCACCACCTTGACCAAACGCATGGCCGAGAACCTCACCGAGTACCTCGGCGAGCACGACGTGAAGGTGCGTTACCTGCACTCGGACATCGAGACGGTGGAGCGCGTGGAAATCATACGTGACCTGCGTTTGGGCGAGTTCGATGTGCTGGTGGGCATCAACCTGCTGCGCGAGGGCCTCGACATGCCCGAGGTGTCGCTGGTGGCGATTCTCGATGCGGACAAGGAAGGGTTCCTTCGTTCGACGGGCTCGCTGATCCAGACCATCGGCCGTGCAGCCCGCAACGTACGCGGCAAGGCGATTCTCTATGCCGACTCGGTGACTCGGTCGATGAAGGCGGCGATGGACGAGACCGCTCGCCGCCGTGAAAAGCAGCAGGCCTACAACGAGGCGAATGGCATCACACCGCAATCAGTGGTGCGGCGCATTGTCGACATCATGGAAGGCGCGCGCAGCGAAGTGCCGGGACGCGGTCGCAGCCGTCGTGGCGAACGGAAGACGGCGGCTGTGGCGGAGCATGGCGCGGACTACAGCGCCATGAACGCCGACCAGGCGGCCGCCATGGTCAAGAAGCTGGAGGCGCAGATGTACAAGCACGCCGAGAACCTGGAGTTCGAGGAGGCCGCCCGGATCCGCGACCAGATCCATCAGCTGCGGGAAAAATCCCTTCGGTAACGGTGTGCCACCGGGGCGGTTGTCGTCTGCCTCGGGAGCACGTATACTGCGCGGCTCGCACGGCTTGCCGGGCGAGCTTCGGGCGGTTAGCTCAGCGGTAGAGCACTACCTTGACATGGTAGGGGTCACAAGTTCGATCCTTGTACCGCCCACCAATACCGATGAAACGGCGCGACCTTCGGGTTCGCGCCGTTTCTTTTTGCGTCCGGGGCGTCGATTCGACGGATGGCCGGTCTTGGCGCCTGTGTGATCTGCAGGCAGACAGAGACGGTAACCGCGGCGATACTTGGCCACTGTTGCCCCAAGGAGTTGGTCGATGACGTACCTGTGGATCAAGAGCTTCCATCTGTTGTTCGTCATGGCCTGGATGGCCACGGTGTTCTATCTGCCGCGCATTCTGGTGAACGTCGCCGAGGCGGGCAGCGAACCGGCGGTGAAAGCTCGGCTGGTGCTGATGGGGCGACGTCTGTATCGCTTTGGCCACAACATGTTCGGCCTGGCCTTTCTGCTCGGGCTGACGCTGTGGCAGGGCTGGCGGGTGTTTCCCGGTGTGCTGCCCAATTTCGGCGATGCGCACTGGCTGCACGCCAAATTGTTCCTGGTCGCCCTGCTGCTGGCCTACTTCATCTGGACGGGGCGCCTGCTGAAGCGCAGCGAGAATGGCGGGGCGCTGCCCTCGTCCAGGATGCTGCGCATCATGAACGAGCTGCCGGTGTTCGTGCTGCTGGGCGTGATCTTCCTGGTCATCGCCAAGCCGTTCTAAACACGGATTTCCTTGTGGGAGCGCACCCTGTGCGCGACTGCGGAGCATCGGTGTCGGGGCTCCGTAGGCTTGTCGCGCACAGGGTGCGCTCCCACAGCTTCATGGCTACGCGCGGCTTACTCCTCGCGCTGGAAATACTCGCGATACCACGCCACGAAATGCGCCACACCTTCTTCGATGGACGTGCTTGGCGCATAACCCACATCGCGGCGTAACGCCGACAGATCGGCCCAGGTGTCGGGCACATCGCCGGGCTGCATCGGCAGCAGGCGCTTTTCCACCGTCCGGCCCAGGTGTTGCTCCATCAGCTCGATGAAGCGCAGCAGCTGCACCGGCTGGTCGTTGCCGATGTTGTAGACGCGATAGGGGGCGCTGGACGTGCCGGGGCTGGGTTTGAGCGCGTCATGGGCGGGATCGGGCAGGGCGACATGGTCCAGCGTCCGCATCACGCCTTCGACGATGTCATCGATATACGTGAAGTCGCGGCTGTGGTTGCCGTAGTTGAAAACGTCGAGCGGCTCGCCGCGACTGATGCGGTCGGCGAACAGCATGGGCGACATATCCGGGCGTCCCCACGGGCCATAGACCGTGAAGAAGCGCAGGCCGGTGGTGGGCAAGTCGTACAGATGGCTGTATGTATGCGCCATCAGCTCGTTGGCCTTCTTGCTCGCGGCGTACAGGCTGACGGGATGATCGACGGCATCTTCGATCGCAAACGGCATTTTTCGGTTGGCGCCGTACACGGAGCTGGAAGAGGCGTACACAAGGTGCTCGACCTTGCCGTGGCGGCATGCTTCGAGGATGTTCACGAAGCCGACGAGATTGCTCTGTACATAGGCCTGGGGATTCTTCAGCGAGTAGCGCACGCCGGCCTGGGCCGCCAGATTCACCACGCGCTGTGGCTCGAAATCCGCAAAGGCGCGATTTACTGCATCGGTGTCGGCCAGGTCGGCGCGCAGATGGGTGTAGTTCGGGTGTGCGGCAAACCGGGCGAGGCGGGCTTCCTTGAGCGTCGGGTCGTAGTAGTCGTTATGGTTATCGACGCCGTAGACCTCATCGCCGCGAGCCAGCAGGCGCTGCGCAAGAGCGGAGCCGATGAAGCCCGCGGTACCGGTAACGAGGACGCGCATGAGGAAACCCCTGGAAGTGAGCCGGGCATTGTATCGCCAGGACGCTGAGACAGCCTGCTGAATTGACAGCCCAAGGTCGGCTAAACTAGCGTCCCAGTACGCATTCATCGGAGACAAGGTGGCCCGCGCCTAAAGCGCCGGTCGAGCGTGTGACATGGCAACTACGAGCTTCCACTGCTGACCCACGCCACGCCTTGTTTTCAGGAAGGGCGCCTGGCGCTCTTTTTTTATGGGTTTTATTTGTGCTCGCCGTCCTGGCGAGCAAGAGCCAAACCGGCCATCCATGGCCGGACGATTGATGGGATGCCCGCCATCCAGGCGGGCGAAGCCAAACCGGCCATCCATGGCCGGACTCTTCAAAAGAGCACGCTTTGATAGAGCGGGCGAACAGGTACTGACATGATCGAAATTACGCTACCCGACGGCAGCAAGCGCCCCTTCGAACATCCGGTGACGGTGCAGGATGTCGCCGCCTCCATTGGCGCGGGTCTGGCCAAGGCCACCCTGGCGGGCAAGGTGGACGGCAAGCTGGTGGACGCCAGTTTTCCGATCGACCACAACGCCAGCCTCGAAATCGTCACCGAGAAGAGCCCGGAAGCGCTGGAGATCCTGCGCCACTCGACGGCGCATCTGCTGGCGCAGGCCGTGCAGCGCCTGTATCCCGGCGCCCAGGTCACCATCGGCCCGGTAATCGACAACGGCTTCTTCTACGACTTTGCCTATGAGCGCCCGTTCACGCCCGACGATCTGGTGAAGATCGAGGCGGAGATGGAAAAGATCGTGAAGGAAGGCCTGCCGGTGACGCGCAGCGTGAAGACGCGCGATGACGCCGTGTCGTTCTTCCGCGGCCTCGGCGAGGAGTACAAGGCCGAGATCATCGAGAGCATCCCGGCCAACGAGGAGCTGTCGCTGTACTCGCAGGGCGAGTTCACCGACCTCTGCCGCGGTCCGCACGTGCCCAACACGGGCAAGCTGCGCGCGTTCAAGCTGATGAAGGTGGCTGGTGCCTATTGGCGCGGCGATTCCAACAACGCGATGCTGACGCGCATCTACGGCACGGCCTGGCTCAACGACAAGGATCTGAAGGCCTACCTGCTCCAGCTGGAAGAGGCGGAGAAGCGCGACCATCGCAAGATCGGCAAGGCGCTCGACCTGTTCCACCAGCAGGAGGAAGGCCCGGGCATGGTGTTCTGGCACCCGAAGGGCTGGGCCATCTGGCAGCAGGTGGAGCAGCACATGCGCCGCGTGTACCGCAACAGTGGCTACCAGGAAGTGCGCTGCCCGCAGGTGCTGGACGTGTCGCTGTGGAAGAAGTCCGGCCACTGGGACAACTATCAGGAAAACATGTTCTTCACCGAGTCGGAGAAGCACACGTACGCCCTGAAGCCGATGAACTGCCCGGGCCACGTGCAGATCTTCAACACCGACCTGCACAGCTACCGCGAGCTGCCGATCCGCTACGGCGAGTTCGGCGCCTGCCACCGCAACGAGCCCTCGGGCGCGCTGCACGGCATCATGCGCGTGCGTGCCTTCACGCAGGACGATGGCCACATCTTCTGCACCGAAGAGCAGATCGAGTCCGAAGTGACGGCCTTCCACCAGCAGGCCATGAAGGTCTACGGTGATTTCGGATTCGAGGACATCGCGCTGAAAATCGCCCTGCGTCCTGACAAGCGCATCGGCAGCGACGACGTGTGGGATCGTGCGGAAGACGCCCTGCGTGCCGCGCTGGGTGCCGCCGGCGTGAAGTGGGAGGAGCTGCCGGGCGAGGGCGCCTTCTACGGCCCCAAGATCGAGTACCACATGAAGGACTCCATCGGCCGCGCCTGGCAGGTGGGCACCATGCAGGTGGACTTCATGATGCCCGAGCGCCTGGGCGCCGAGTACGTGGACGAACATTCACAGCGTCGTCACCCGGTGATGCTGCATCGTGCGATCGTGGGTTCGATGGAGCGTTTCATCGGCATCCTGATCGAGCATCATGCCGGTCTGTTGCCGACCTGGCTGGCGCCGATGCAGTCCGCCGTGTTCAGTATTACGGACGCGCAGGCCGATTACGTTCGCGAAGTGACGCAAACCCTTGTCGATAAAGGTTTCCGCGTTCAGGCCGATTTGCGCAATGAGAAGGTCGGCTATAAAATCCGCGAACATACGATCCAGAAAGTCCCTTACCTGCTGGTGGTCGGAGATCGCGAGAAGGAAACCGGGGCCGTTTCTGTGCGTACACGTTCCGGCGAGGACCTGGGCAGCATGCCGCTGGCCGCATTCGTCGAACGCCTGGAAGCCGAAACCCGTCGCTGAGTGCGCGGGCCGGCATTAAACAAGAACTCTTCTGGAGGATAGTGGTATCGCTACCACCGACAACAAGGGCAATCGCCGTAACCTCGAAATCCGCGTCCCGCGCGTTCGCGTGATCGGCGCTGATTCGGAACAGCTGGGTATTCTGACCCGTGACGAGGCCTTGGCCTTGGCGCAGGAAGCGGGCATGGACCTGGTCGAGATTCAGCCGAACGGCGATCCGCCGGTCTGCCGCATCATGGATTACGGCAAGTTCAAGTTCGAAGCCCAGAAGAAGGCCCAGGCGGCCAAGAAGAAGCAGAAGCAGGTCGAGATCAAGGAAGTGAAGTTCCGTCCGGTCACGGACGTGGGCGACTACCAGATCAAGCTGCGCAACATGCTTCGCTTCCTCGAGGAAGGCGACAAGGTCAAGGTCACCATCCGCTTCCGCGGTCGCGAAATGTCGCACCAGGACCTGGGCCAGAACCTGGCCAAGAAGATCCAGGAAGACGTGGGCGAGAACGGCGTGGTGGAGTCCTTCCCCCGCCTGGAAGGTCGCCAGATGGTCATGATGATCGGACCGAAGAAGAAGTAAGTTTCGGGGAGTCTGGGGAAAAGCGGCCTTTGGGCCGCTTTTCTTTTTTGGTGCCCTGGGGGGGGCGAGGGGCGATGCCTTCCCCCTCTCCCCTTCGGGGAGAGGGTTGGGGTGAGGGGCGGGTGCTCGCCGCGACCTTGCCTACCTCCTCCCTTGTAGGAGCGCACCCTGTGCGCGAAGCCTTTCGCCTCGGTCCTTCCCGCTCGTCATTCCCACGAGGTGCTTTTCAACAGCCGGAGGCTGGTCAAGCGGGAACCCAGTGACTTGGCTCTTTGACGTGGCGTTCCCGCCAGGGTGCCGCCTACGACGCAAAGCTAGTCCCTGTGGGACGCGGCGGGCGTTTCGATCCCCTGCCGGCGACGCCAGGCTAGTCCCGTGGGACGCTCGAGTCACTTTTCTTTTGCTGGCCCACGCACGCGCAGGAGCGCGTGCGAACGGCGAAGCCGGCCCGAAGGGCGGAGGGCAGGATGCCCGGAGTCAAAGAAAAGTAACCCAAAGAAAATGGCCTTAAGAGCCAGGGCTCGTGGCGTTATGTGGGATACGAGCCTGGAGGTTCCGGAGCCCTGATTGCGACCGCCTCCGCCAATCGGGGACGGTTACACCGCAACGCGCCGTGGCGTAGAGGGCTTAAGGCCGGCGGAGGCCAGAGCTGGGACGGGCCGGCTTTGCCCCCTCTCCCATCGGGAGAGGACCGGGGTGAGGGTGCGGTCCCGCGCGAGGCGTGACTCCAGAGCCTTAGGAGGCAGGCACCCCACCGCTGGCAAATCCCCCTGATCCTCCGTATAATCGCCGGTTCGACCCACCAGGACGGGTCGTGCACCGATGCTGGCAGGACGGAAAGCGTGGTCGCCAGGCCACCGCCAGATCAGTCAGAAACCGGGGTCAATCCCCATCAGGGAGCATTTCAATGCCCAAGATCAAGACCAACCGGGCGGCTGCGAAGCGTTTTCGCAAGACCGCATCGGGTAAGTTCAAGGCCGGTCACGCCTTCAAGTCGCACATCCTGACCAAGAAGTCGACCAAGCGTAAGCGCGGTCTGCGTGCGACCAACCACGTCAAGGCATGCGACACCAAGGGTGTAGCACGCATGTTGCCGTATCTCTAAGGCGGAGGACTGAACCATGGCTCGTGTTAAGCGTGGCGTTACCGCCCGTCGTCGTCACAAGAAGATCATTGGCCGCGCGAAGGGTTACTACAATGCCCGTCGCAAGGTCTTCCGCGTTGCTAACCAGGCTGTCATCAAGGCCGGTCAGTACGCCTACATCGGCCGCAAGCAGCGCAAGCGTCAGTTCCGCGCCCTGTGGATCGTGCGTATCAACGCCGCCGCCCGTCAGTTCGGCCTGTCCTACAGCCGCCTGATCAATGGCCTGGCGAAGGCTGGCATCACCGTGGACCGCAAGGTCCTGGCGGACATCGCCGTGCACGACATCAAGGCGTTTGGTGCGATCGCAGAAAAGGCGAAGGCCAGTCTGGCGGCGTAATTTGTGCGCTCATCCTTGATCGCGAAGATCAAGTAGCGGCCATCCATGGCCGCACTCTTCGAAGGATGCGTGTAACGCCCGCGGGGAGGAGGCCTTAAGCCTCCTCCCCGTTTTTATTTGGATTGCTTGCGATGTCGCTCCCTCTCCCCGCCGGAGAGAGGGCTGGGGTGAGGGGACACGCCTTGCCTCGATGTTCGATCGAAGCGTGCTTCGAACGGGCGGTATCGCAAGAGTGACCCCTCACCCTAGCCCTCTCCCCAGCGGGGAGAGGGGATAAGAGAGTCGCATCGATGGACGATCTGGATAGCCGCGCGTCAACTGCGCTGGCCGATATCGACAAGGCCGACACGCTGGAGGCGCTCGACGCGCTGCGCGTGAGTCTCCTGGGCAAGAGCGGCATCGTCACCGCCGCGCTGAAGGCGCTGGGTGCGCTGTCGCCCGACGAGCGCAAGGCGCGAGGCGCCGAGGTCAACCGGGTCAAGGATCGCCTGGCCGATGCACTGGCCGCGCGCAAGCAGGTGCTGGAACAGGCCGAGCTCGATCACCGGCTCGCTTCGGAAACCATCGACATCACGCTGCCCGGTCGCGACGGTGAGCGCGGCGGCATCCATCCGATCACCCGTGCGCTCGAGCGCATCAGCGCGATCTTCGCGCGCCTGGGTTACCAGCGCGCCGACGGTCCCGAGATCGAGGATGACTGGCACAACTTCGAGGCGCTGAATTTCCCGCCGCATCATCCGGCGCGCGCCATGCACGACACCTTCTACTTCGGCGACGGCCGCCTGCTGCGCACGCATACCTCGCCGGTGCAGGTGCGCTCGATGCAGGGTCGCCAGCCGCCGATCCGCATCATCGCGCCGGGCAAGGTCTACCGTAGCGACTCGGATCAGACCCACTCGCCAATGTTCCACCAGATCGAAGGCTTGCTGGTCGACGAGACTTCCAGCTTCGCCGACCTCAAGGGCACGCTGGCAGAGTTCATCCGCGCGTTCTTCGAGCGCGACTTCGAGATGCGTTTCCGTCCCAGCTACTTCCCCTTCACCGAGCCCTCGGCCGAAGTGGACATCCGCTGGGATGCCGAAGACGGCAGCACGCGCTGGCTGGAAGTGCTGGGCTGCGGCATGGTGCATCCGAACGTGCTGAAGAGCTGCGGCATCGACCCGGAGCGCTACACCGGCTTCGCATTCGGCCTGGGCGTGGAGCGCTTTGCGATGCTTCGCTATGGCGTCTCCGACCTGCGCGCGTTCTTCGAGAACGATCTGCGCTTCCTCAAGCAGTTCGCGTAATCGAAGCAGGAACCGCTACATGAAATTCTCGGAAAATTGGTTGCGCCACCACGTGCCGACGGGCGCCTCGCGCGATGAACTCGCCGCGACGCTGACGGCGATCGGCCTGGAAGTGGAAGAGGTCACCGCGCTGGGCGATTCGCTCGATGGCGTGGTCGTTGCTCGCATCGTCAGCGCGCAGCGGCATCCCGAAGCCGATCGGCTGCAGGTATGCGAAGTCGATACGGGCAATGGCCTGGTCCAGATCGTCTGTGGTGCACCGAACGCACGTGCCGGACTGGTCGCGCCGCTGGCGACGGTCGGCGCGCAGTTGCCTGGCGGCATCGCCATCAAGGCGGCGAAGCTGCGTGGCGTGGAGTCGTTCGGCATGTTGTGCTCGGCCAAGGAGCTGGGCATCGATCCGGACGCATCGGGCCTGCTTGAGCTGCCTTCCGATGCCCCGATCGGTACGCCGCTGGCCACCTACCTTGGTCTGCCGGACGCCAGCATCGAGATCAAGTTGACGCCCAATCGCGCCGACTGTTTCAGCGTGCGTGGCATCGCCTTTGATGTTGCTGCTGCGCTGGGTGGCCAAGTCGTTCCTCTCGATGCCACACGGGTGCCGGCGCAGACGGACGCGACGATGAAGGTCTCGCTTGAGGCGGGCGCACGCGTGCCGCGTTTCGCAGGTCGCGTCATCGACAACGTGGATGCCACGGTGCAGACGCCCGTGTGGATGGCCGAACGGCTGCGCCGCAGCGGCTTGCGTCCCATCAGTTTCCTGGTCGACGTCACGCAGTACGTCATGCTGGAACTCGGCCAGCCGATGCACGCGTTCGACAAGGACGCGTTGGAAGGCGAGGTGGTGGTGCGCGCCGCACGTGCTGGCGAACCGCTGGCCCTGCTTGACGGTCGCACGGTCGAACTGGACGAGGATTTCCTCGTGGTTTCCGACAGTCGCGGCGGCAAGGGTGCGCGTGCAGTGGCACTCGGTGGCATCATGGGTGGCTCGGAAACGCGCGTCACCGATGCCACGCGCAACGTCTTCCTCGAGGCCGCGCACTGGATTCCTTCGGCCATCATCGGCCGCAGCCGCAAGCTGGGCATGCACACCGATGCCGGGCATCGCTTCGAGCGTGGCGTCGATCCGCAGCTGCCGGGCACCGCCATCGAATACGCCACGCGCCTGATCCTTGATATCGCCGGTGGCGTAGCCGGTCCGCTGGTGGACGTCACGCTGCCGGAGCACCTGCATTCGCCCGAACCGATCGTGCTGCGCCGCGCGCGCCTGGCCCGCGTGCTGGGGCTGACCGTGGCCGATGACGAAGTTGTGCGCATCTTCACGGCGCTCGGTATGGTGGTCGAGCCGCTGGCTGATGGCTGGCGCGTGACGGCCCCGAGTCGCCGCTTCGATATCGAGCGCGAAGAAGACCTGATCGAGGAAGTCGCGCGCATTCATGGCTACGAGAACATCCCGACCAGCACGCCGGCCGGTGCGCTGACGCTGGCGGTCGAGCCCGAGGCGCGTCTCAATGAGCTGGCCGTGCGCGAGCAGCTCGCTGCGCGTGGCTACTACGAAGCGGTGAGCCTGGCCTTCGTGGCGAACGAACTGCTGCAGCGCTGGGGTATGACCGAGCAGCTGGTGCCGCTGGCCAACCCGTTGTCGGCCGACCTGGCGGTGATGCGACCCTCGTTGCTGCCGGGCCTGATCACCGCGCTGTCGCACAACCGCGCCCGCCAGCAGGAGCGCGTGCGCCTGTTCGAGATCGGTCGCACCTTCCGCATCTCCGCCGAGGCAGCGGCCCGCAAGGACGCGCCGACCGAAACGCCGAGCCTGTCCATCGTGGCCTGCGGCACCGCCCGCGCCGAGCAGTGGGGCGAGGCCGCCCGCACGCTGGACTTCCACGACCTCAAGGGTGATCTGGACGCCCTGATCGCCTGGGGCGGTGAGCCGCATCGCTGGGCGGTCCACGCCGATGGCCTGCCGGGCTGGCTGCATCCGGGTCGTGGCGCGCGAGTCACCCGTGACGGCGTCACCGTCGGCTACCTGGGGGCACTGCATCCCCAACTGGCCAAGGCCCTGGACCTTGGCGCCGACGTCCATGTCCTCGAGCTGGAGCTGGAGCCGGTCCTGGGCCGTCGCCTGCCCAGGGCGCAGCCGGTGCCGCGCTTCCCGTCGGTCCGCCGGGACATCGCCGTGGACGTGCCGGAGGAGGTCACCTGGTCACAGATTGAGCAGGTGGTCCGCCGCACCCTCGGCGGCCAGCTGAAGGAGCTGCGCCTGTTCGACCGATACAGCGGCAAGGGGGTCGAAGCGGGCCGAAAGAGTCTCGCTATGGGCTTGATTTTACAGGACGCTTCACGCACCCTTACCGACGACGACGCAGACCGTAACATTCGTGAAGCAGTCGCAGCGTTGGAGCAGGCATGCAAGGCAAAGTTGCGAGGATAAGATGGCGCTAACCAAAGCGGAGATGGCTGAGCGCCTATTTCTCGAGGTGGGCCTCAACAAGCGTGAGGCAAAAGAATTCGTTGACGCCTACTTTGAGGTCGTCCGCGAAGCGTTGGAAAAGGGCGAGCAGGTGAAGTTGTCGGGTTTCGGCAATTTCGACCTGCGTCAGAAAAACCAGCGGCCGGGCCGCAACCCCAAGACGGGGGAGGAGATTCCGATTTCCGCCCGCCGCGTGGTGACGTTCCGTCCGGGTCAGAAACTCAAGGTGCGAGTCGAGGGCTATGCTGGACCAAGGGAATAACACCGAGCTCCCCGCCATTCCGGCGAAGCGCTACTTCACGATCGGTGAAGTGAGCGAGTTGTGTGGCGTCAAGCCGCATGTGCTGCGGTACTGGGAACAGGAATTTCCCGCCCTCAACCCCGTCAAGCGTCGCGGCAACCGCCGCTACTACCAGCGTCACGATGTGCTGATGATCCGGCAGATCCGTGGCCTGCTGTACGACGAAGGCTTCACCATCACCGGCGCACGCGCCCGGCTGGAAGGCCCGCAGGCGCGCATGGAGTCGAGCATCTCCCACCAGATCGTGCGCCAGGTGCGCATGGAGCTGGAAGAAGTGCTGGCGCTGTTGCGTCGCTGAGCAAATCGAGGCTTCCGGTGCTACCGGCTCTGCTGGTAGACTTGTCGACTTGCCGTATCGTCGGGGCGTAGCGCAGCCTGGTAGCGCATCTGCCTGGGGGGCAGAGGGTCGTGGGTTCGAATCCCGCCGTCCCGACCAATTCGGCAACAGATAGCAGAACGGCGCCCTTGGGCGCCGTTTTTGTTTGTGGATACTTGCCGCGCTCAGCTCGTGATCGCGGGCGCCGAGTGCAGGCGTTCGAAATAGCTGGCCAGGGTTGCTCCGACGATACCCATGACGGCGGGCGGGTCCAGCGCAGGGTCGTCGAACAGCATTTCCAGCGCCGCATAGGCCATGCCGTCGGCGACGCGGCTGATCAGTTCCAGTTGACCGGCGTCGATGTGCGGAAAGACCTGGCCCAGCTGCACCGCGATCTCGGCGGTGACCTCGCGTGCCGAGGCAAGCCGTACATCCTGCAGCGCAGGCACAGCGCGCAGTGCACGCAGGATCCACATGCCGCCCTGGGCCTGCTGGGTGACGCGATACGTCTCGAGCAACAGCCCGGTGAGCGCGTTTTCCAGCTCCTGCACATCGCCCTGGAAGACGGAGGGCGTG
Source organism: Dyella amyloliquefaciens (assembly GCF_004296575.1). GTDB lineage: Bacteria > Pseudomonadota > Gammaproteobacteria > Xanthomonadales > Rhodanobacteraceae > Dyella > Dyella amyloliquefaciens. The sequence continues at coordinate 1,089,952 of NZ_SAYT01000001.1, forward strand.
AGCCAGCGCGTGATCAGGGCATTCTGCTGCTCCATCAGGCGCCGGCCCAACTCGTGGAGCAGGGCGTACTTGTTCGGGAAATAGCGATACAGCGCCGGCGGTGAGAGCCCTGCACGCTCGCACACCATGTTGGTGGAGAGGCGCTCGAAGCCTTCCTCGGTGAGGATCTGCGCGGTCACGTCCAGCAGGTGCTCGTACGTCTCAGTCGCGCGTGATTGGGCCGGGCGGAGCTTGGGCGCAAGCTCGGGCTGGGCCGCCTTGGCGCGGCGGGTGCGGGGCGGGGGCGAGGACACCAGCAACATCCTGGGAAGGGGATTGTCGAAATTATAGTCGTAACTATACGATAGCTATCACTACCTTTTCTGGACTGCTCCACATGCCGGTTGCCGTGCAGGCCGCTTCATCCTCGTCCGTCGATCCGCTGGTGCTGGCCGTCGACCTGGGAACCTCGGGCTGCAAATGTGCGCTGGTGGGGCTGGATGGGCAGGTACACGGCTGGGCCTTCCGCGCCGTGCCGCTGCATCTGATCGGCGACACCGGCGTGGAGCAGGATCCGCAGGACTGGTGGCAGGCCTTCCTCGATGCCGCGCAGGAACTGCTGGCGAGTGATGCAGCCGTACGCCGGCGCGTGGTCGCGGTGTGCTGCTCGTCGTTCGGCGAGTGCACCATTCCGGTCGACAGCGATGGCAAGGTGCTATCGCGGGCGATCCTTTGGCTCGACATGCGTGGGGCCGAGGCGATCCGTCGCCGAGCACGCAGCGGCCTGCTCAACATTCAGGGTTATGGCCCGCTCAAGCTCGCACGCTGGCTGCGCCTGACCGGCGGTGCACCCTCGCTCTCGGGCAAGGATTCGGCAGGCCACATGGCGTGGCTGCACGATCATCATCCGGCGTTGGTCGAACGCACGCACAAATTTCTCAACGCGCTCGATTTCATGAACCTGCGCCTGACCGGGCGTTTCTGTTCGACGCACGACTCGGCCCTCACTACCTGGGCTACCGACAATCGTGACCTCGGACGCGTACGTTACGACGCGGGTCTTCTCAACGTGCTCGGCCTGGATCGCGACAAGCTGCCGGACATCGTGCACTCCACCGACGTGATTGGCACGCTGACGCCGGTTGTCGCGGACGCGCTGGGGCTTTCGCCGGCTACCCGCGTCGTGGCCGGTTCGGTGGACAACTCGGCCGCCGCCGTGGGCGCGGGAACCGTGCGCGACGGTGATATGCACCTGTATCTGGGCACCTCCTCGTGGCTGGGCGCGCACGTACCCGGAAAGCGCACGGACCTGGGTGCGTTCGTCGCGTCGGTGCCGTGTGCGCTGAAGGGGCGCTACCTCGCGATGGCGATGCAGTCGGCCGCGTGCAGCAATCTCGCGTTCCTGCGTGATCGCATCCTGTTCCATCCTGACGAACTGCTCAGGGACGAGATGCGTCCGGACGTCTATCAGGTACTGGATCGTATTGCCGACCGCGTGCCTGCCGGTGCGCGCGGTCTGATCTACATGCCCTGGTTGTTTGGCGAGCGCACGCCGGTGGACGACAAGACCCTGCGTGCCGGCTTGTTCAACCTTTCGGCGGAGCACACGCGCGAAGACGTGATTCGCGCCTTCCTCGAGGGCGTGGCCTTGAACACGCGATGGATGCTGGAGCCGATGCTGCGCTTCGTACGCGGATACCGTGGGGATACGTTCACCGTGGTGGGTGGCGGCGGCCAGTCGGATGTGTGGTGCCAGATGCTGGCCGACGTGACCGGCATGGCCGTGCGGCAGCCGCAGTCACCGATCCAGGCCAACGCGCTGGGCGCCGCCTTCGTGGCAGGCGTTGGCCTTGGTGAAATCAACTTCACCGATGTGCCCGATCGTTGTCGGCAGCGACAGGTCTTCGAGCCCCGCCAGGCGATGCGTGGCTTGTACGACGAGCGTTTCGAGACTTTCAAAGAACTGCACCGGCGCCTGGCGCCGATGTATCGCCGCATCAATCGCGAACAGGAGGCGACGGCATGAAGTTTCAGGCCGAACGACAGCGCGTGGTCGAGGTCAGCCGGGCGCTGGCCGATCGTGGGTACTTCGCCGCCACGGGCGGCAACCTGGCCTTGCGTATTGACGCCGAGCACATCGCGGTGACGCCGTCCGCCACCGATTACCAGGTGATGGAGGCCGCCGATGTGTGCGTGCTGCGTCTCGCCGATCTCGCGAAGGTCGATGGTGAGCGCAAGCCGTCGGTGGAATCGGGTATGCACGCCCAGATACTGCGCGCACGGCGCGATTGCCAGGCCAGCGTGCACACCCATCAGCCGGCGGCCAGCGCCTGTACGCTGCTGGGCCACGCCCTGACGGTCGACGAACCCGAGCATCGTCGCCTGCTGGGCCCTGAAGTGCCGCTGGTCGGTTATGCGCCGTCAGGCACCAGCTGGCTGTCGGGCAAGCTCGCGCGCGCGCTTCGCCCTGACATCAATGCCTATCTGCTGCGCACGCACGGCGCGATCTGTTGCGGTACCTCGCTCGACGCCACGCTACTCGCCTTGGTCGCGCTGGAGTCGCTGGCGCTGAATCAATTGCGTACACGCATCGCCTCGCGCCTCGCGGGCCAGCGCACACCCGACGGCGCGCTGCAGCGCCTGCTCGACACCATCGAAGCCCATCCTGTTCAGGACGTCATTGCATGAATCTCCCACGAGCCTCCATCGAGCCGCCCGCCGGCAGCGCCATTTCGCAGTGGCCGGATACCGACATGCTGTATCGCCGTTTCGACGCGTTGGTGAAGCAGCCGATGCGGCCCATCCGGCGCGACGAGATGGGTCGCGTCATGGAGTACTTCGAACAGCGTTGCCAGGGTTCCAAGCGCATGGCCGAGCAGGCACGCCAGGTGATTCCCGGTGGCGTGCAGCACAACCTCGCATTCAACCTGCCGTTCCCGTTGGCCATCGCCGAAGCCAACGGCGCGCACATGACCGACGTGGACGGCAATCGCTATATCGACTTCCTGCAGGCGGGCGGTCCGACCCTGCTTGGATCGAACGACCCGACGGTGCGCGGCAAGATCGTCGAGTTGCTGGAACATTGCGGGCCGACCACCGGCCTGCTGCACGAGTACGAGGTGAAGCTGGCGGAGCTGGTGTGCGAACTGATGCCGGGCGTGGACATGCTGCGCATGGCCGGTTCCGGTACCGAGGCGGTGATGGGTGCGATCCGCCTGGCGCGCGCCTATACCGGCCATCGTCGCGTGATCAAGATCGGCGGCGGCTATCACGGATGGAGCGACTCGATGGTGTACGGCATGCGCCTGCCCAAGACCGGGCGCATGGAAGCGGTCGGCATTCCACGTGGCGCGACGGCGAACACGCAAGAGAGCCTGCCCAACGATCTGGAAGCGATACGCCGCAGCCTGCGCTGGAATCGCCTGCGCGGTGGCACGGCCGCCGTGATCGTGGAGCCGTTCGGACCGGAGAGCGGCACGCGTCCGGTGGCGCACGATTTCAACGCGCAAGTCCGCAAGCTATGCGATGAGTTCGGCGCGTTGCTGATCTTCGACGAAGTGGTTACGGGTTTCCGCGCTGGCCTGGGTGGCGCGCAGGCGTATTTCGGCGTGACGCCCGACCTCACCGTGCTGGGCAAGTGCCTTACCGGTGGCTACCCGATGGCTGGTGGCATCGGTGGACGCCGCGACATCATGATGATGCTGGTTGGTGGCATCGGCACCACGGCCAAGCGCGCCTTCGTCGGCGGCACCTTGACCGCGAATCCGCTGTCCTGCGCCGCCGGCTACTACGCGCTGAAGGAAATCCAGCGTACCGATGCCGCGGTCAAGGCTGGTCGGGCGGGTGATCGCCTGCGCCAGGGTCTGGACCAGATCATCGAACGCCTGGGCCTGCCGTTCGTCGCCTACAACATGGGCTCCATCGTCCATCTGCAAACCTCGGGCGTGATGCTGCTCGACACCAGCAGTCTGCTGAAGCTGGCGCGGTTGAAGAACGAGGCCAAGCAGCGTAAGCACATGATGGAGGAAATGGGTGCGGCCTATACCGCGCACGGCATCATCACGTTGGCGGGCAGCCGTATCTACACCAGCCTGGCCGACACTGACGCGATCATCGACGAAGCGCTGAACGGCTTCGAAGACGTACTGAAACTGGTGTGACGGCCATGGACTTCGACCACCTGCTCGGTGATGTGCGTGTCCGCCTTCATGACCGGCATCTGTTGGGAATGGATGGCAGCGTGTCGCTGCGCCTGCCCGGCGCAGCCACCATGCTGTGGAGCGCCGCGGACGGTGGCGCGCCGCAGGCGATCGCCTTGCACGAGGCACAAGGGGATGCCGCGCTGCACGCGGCGGTGTACCTGGGGCGCGACGACGTGGGGGCGGTAGCCATGGGAGGCGGAGCGTTTACGCGCGTGCTCGGTGCTCTTGGTGGCGAGTTACCTCAAGTATTCGACGAGCAGGCGCGCCATCTCGGGCGCACGGCTACGCCACTTCCTGCGATGAATGGAAGCCTGGTGAGCGATGCACGCCGTTGCCTCGCCACCGGTGGCAACCTGTGGATCTGTGCACAACGCGCACTGGTGTTGGGCACCACCGCACAGCGGCTGGTGCTCAATGCGGAACTTGCGGAGAAGTGCGCCAAGGCCTATGCACTGGCCGCCGGTACGGGAGCGCGCGTGGATACCTTGCCGTGGTGGGTGTGTCGTATCGCGAATGGTCGCCTGCGCAAGGACCAGCGGCACGCGATCGAACATTTTGCGCGCGGTGAACTACCAGAAGAATCGGTCGGCTACTGAGGGGAAGCCATGAACGATGCTGCCATCAACGCACCAGCCGCCTTCAGTCGATCGGAGATTGCGTCCGCTCTGCTGCTGGGCTGCGTGGCCCTGATGATGCTGGGCCTGCAGCCGGTGCTGCTGGGTGAGCTGGTCAATCGCCAACGCATCTCGCTCGAAGGCGTGGGCATCGTGGCGATGGGTGAGATCTTCGCGCTGGGGCTCGGGGTGATCGTGGCGGAAAAGGTCCTGCCGCTGGGGCGACTGCGCGAAACCACTGCGTGCGCGAGCGTGCTGCTGGCCGGGGTGAACCTGCTTACCCTCGTCGCCAAGGGCGATCTCGCATGCACGGCGGTGCGGTTGCTGGCGGGACTGCTGGCGGCGGCCTTGTTCTGGATCACCACCATGGTGATCGTGCGTGCGGCGAAGCCCGATCGACTCGCCGGCATCTTCCTCACGCTGCAGACCGCGGTGCAGGCGGTAGTGGCCTTCTGCCTGGCGCGCTGGCTGATGCCGGCGCTGGGCTGGCAGTCGGGATTCGTGGCGGTTGCGGGGCTGTCCCTGTTGCCGCTCACGGTGTTGAACCGGATTCCGTTGCGACTGGGGCAGCATGCCGAAGCGGTGAAGCCGTCGGTGGTGTCGATGCGCGGGCTGTTCGCCTTGCTCGTCCCGTTTGCGCAGATGTGCGCGGTGGGTACGCTGTGGGCCTATCTCGATCCGCTGGGGCAGGCGGCCGGCTTCACGGCGAGCAACGCGCAGGTGCTGGTTTCCCTGGTGCTGCTGATGCAGCTGGTGGGCGGCAGCGTGGCGTCCGTGGCGGTGCGCTGGTGGCGTGCACCGGTTACGCTGACGGTGGGCGTGGTGCTGTTCCTGGCGATTGGGCTGGCGATGCATAGCCTGCCGATAGGACGACTGGCCGCCTTCGCGGCGCTTTGCGGCCTGTTTGGTTTTGGATGGCTGTTCCTGATGCCGTTCCACGTGCGCCTGGCGTTCGACGTGGATCCGCAGGGCAGGGTGGCCTTGCTGGTGCCGGCGGCCCAGTTGCTGGGCAGCGCGTTTGGCCCACTCACCGCGTCGTTCAGCGTGAGCGGTGACCAGGTGACGCATATACCGCTGGTGGCCAGCGGATTTGCCCTGCTGGTGGGGGCGTCGTTGCTGGCGCTGCGCTACCGTGCCTCGGAGAGCGTGCTGCGACCGAGTGGCGCAAGCCAGGATTGAGTTTTCCGATGTCCGGAATGGCAAAACGGCGCCCGAGGGCGCCGTTTTGCTGTCGCGTTCCTTGATCAGTACAGGACGCGGCTGCGCAGCGTGCCGGGAATGGCGGCGAGCTGGTCCCGCAGCAGGGCGGACTGCTTTTCGTCGGCGGCCACGTCGATCACCACGTAACCCACTTCGCTGTCGGTCTGCAGGAACTGGGCGTCGATGTTGATGTTGCCGGCCGAGAACAGTTCGTTGATGCGCGACAGCACGCCCGGCACGTTGCGGTGGATGTGCAGCAGGCGGCGGCTGCGCGGGTGCTCGGGCAGCGACACTTCGGGGAAGTTCACCGCCGACAGCGTGGAGCCGTTGTCGCTGTAGCGCACCAGCTTGCTCGCGACTTCGATGCCGATGTTGTCCTGCGCCTCCAGCGTGCTGCCGCCGATGTGCGGCGTGAGGATCACGTTGTCCATCCCGACCAGCGGCGAGACAAAGGCGTCGTCGTTGCCCTTCGGTTCCACCGGGAACACGTCCACGGCGGCGCCGGACAGGTGCTCGCTGCGCAGCGACGCTGCCAGCGCCTCGATGTCCACCACGGTGCCACGCGAGGCATTGATGAGCACCGCGCCCTTGCGCATGCGCGACAGCTCGCGCTCGCCGATCATCAGCTTCGTCGAGGGCGTCTCCGGCACATGCAGCGTCACCACGTCCGCGCGCTCGAGCAGGTCGTCGAGGCTGTCGGCGGCCCGGGCATTGCCGAGCGAGAGCTTCGATTCGATGTCGTGGAAGATCACGCGCATGCCCAGGCTCTCGGCCAGCACGCCGATCTGGGTGCCGATATGGCCGTAACCCACGATGCCCAGCACCTTGTCGCGTACCTCGAAGCTGCCGGCCGCCGACTTGGTCCAGCCGCCGCGATGGCACAGCGCATTCTTCTGCGGGATGCCACGCAGCAGCATGATGGTTTCAGCGATAACCAATTCGGCCACGCTGCGGGTGTTGGAGTAGGGCGCGTTGAACACCGGCACGCCCTGCAGGCGGGCGGCAACCAGGTCCACCTGGTTGGTGCCGATGCAGAAGCAGCCGACGGCAATTAGCCGTTTAGCCTGCTGAAGCACCTCCTCGGTGAGCTGGGTGCGGGAGCGGATGCCCACGATATGGGCATCGGCGATGCGCGCCTTCAAATCCGCTTCCGGCAGCGCCTTTTCGTGGAATTCGATCTGGCTGTAGCCGGCGCGCTGGAAGGCTTCCACGGCGCTGCGGCTGACACCTTCCAGCAGGAGCACCTTGATGTCTTGTTTCGGGAACGAGGTCTTCATGGGCCATGACGAGAGGATGAACCCCTCCACTATGCCAGACCTTGAGACGAATTTGCGGCGTTGCAGCACTGGACGTTGCACGTCGTCGCTGGCAGGCTGGGGATGATCCCAAGGACCTCTTCATGACCGACGCCCGTCTGGCCGAATTGGCCGACCGCCTGCCCAGCCTTCGCCTGCTCACCGACCCCGCCGACCTGGAACACTACGGGCGGGACTGGACCCGGCGTTGGACGCCTAAACCGCTGGCCATCGCCCTGCCGGGCGAGGTCGCTGAGGTGCAGGCCATCGTGCGCTGGGCGAACCAGCATGGCGTGGCGATCGTGCCTTCGGGCGGGCGTACCGGCCTGTCGGGCGGCGCCGTCGCGGCCCAGGGCGAGCTGGTGCTGAGCCTGGAACGCATGAATCGCGTGCTCGGCTTCGATGCGGTGGATCGCACGCTTGCCGTACAGGCGGGCATGACCCTGCACGCGGTGCACGAGGCCGCCAAGGAACAGGGCCTGATCTATCCCGTGGACTTCGCCGCCCGCGGCTCCTGTTCCATCGGCGGCAATATCGCCACCAACGCTGGCGGCATCCGCGTGATCCGCTACGGCAATACGCGCGAGTGGGTCGCCGGGCTCACGGTGGTCGCCGGCAATGGCGAACTGCTGCAGCTCAACCGCGGCCTCATCAAGAACTCCAGCGGCTATGACCTGCGCCACTTGGTGATCGGCTCGGAGGGGACGCTTGGCATCGTTGTCGAGGCGACCCTGAAGCTCGCCAGCCCCCCGCCGCCGTCGCAGGTGATGTTGCTGGCGCTGCCGGGCATGGATGCGCTGATGGAGGTGTTTGCGCTGTTTCGCGCACGCCTTTCGCTGCAGGCCTTCGAATTCTTCACCGATGTGGCGCTCAAGCACGTGCTGGCGCACGGTGCGCAGCGCGCGATCGACGGCGAGCATCCCTATTACGTGGTGACTGAGTTCGATGCCGACGAAGCGGCCCAGGACGCGGCACTGGCTGCGTTCGAGCACGGCATGGAGCAGGGCTGGATCAGCGACGGCGTGATCGCGCAGAGCGAAGCGCAGGCGGCGGCGTTGTGGCGCTTGCGCGAAGGCATTACCGAGAGCCTTGCGCCGCATCGTCCTTACAAGAACGACATTTCGTTGCGCATCAGTGCGCTGCCGTCGTTCCTCCACGAGATCCAGGCGTTGCTGGGGGCGGAGTACCCGCATTTCGACGTGGTGTGGTTTGGCCATATCGGCGACGGCAACCTGCATATCAACGTGCTGCGCCCGGCCGATCTTTCCGAGGCGGACTTCATCGCCCAGTGCGAACACGTCACCAAGTTGCTGGCCGAAACGCTGCAGCGCCACGGTGGCAGCATTTCCGCGGAGCATGGCATCGGTCTGGTCAAGCGAGCCTACCTGGGCAGCACGCGCAGCGAAGCCGAGATCGCCTTGATGCGTGGGGTACGCCAGGTGTTCGATCCGAAGGGTTTGCTCAATCCGGGCAAGTTGTTCGACTGAGCAGGCAGCCCGTAAGCCAACCCTAAGTCCCGGGGTTGCATGCTGTGCGGACTTCCTCACCGACAGGTCCGCCCCATGCAACGCTACCTCCTTGGTACCCTGGCTTTCGCCCTGACGATGGCCTGCTCCGTTCATGCGGCGGATGCCCCGCAGTCGGCCGACTACCGGGTGCTCTCGCAGCTGAAGCTCGGGGGCCCGGGTGGCTGGGACTACCTCAACTTTGATGCGCAGCGCCGCCACCTGTTCGTGAGCCGGGGCGATCGCGTCGAAGTGGTGGATGTGGACCAGAACAAGGCCATCGGCACGATTGCCGGTACGCAGGGCGTGCATGGCATTGCCATCGACCAGTCGATGCATCGTGGTTACACCAGTGACGGGCAGACCTCGTCGGTCACGGTGTTCGATCTCGATACGCTGAAGACCGTCGCGACGGTGACCGGCACCGGCGAGAAGCCGGACGCCATTCTTTACGATCCGGCGTCGAAGCATGTGTTTACCTTCAACGGCAAGGGACATTCCTTCAGCGTGATCGATCCGGCGAGCAACAAGGTGATCGCCACCGTGGCCCTGGCCGGCAAGCCTGAGTTCGCTGCCAGCGACGAGGCCGGGCATGTCTTCGTGAACATCGAGGACCGCGCCGAACTGGTGAAGATCGATTCGATGACCAACAAGGTGGCGGCGAGCTGGAAGCTGGGCACCTGCGAGTCGCCGAGCGGACTGGCGATCGACAACACGCACCATCGCCTGTTCTCGGTGTGCGACAACCAGCAGATGGCGGTGGTGGATGCGCAGAGCGGCAAGGTGGTCGCCAGCGTGGCGATCGGCGAGGGTCCGGATGCCGTGGTGTTCGACGAGGGTACGGCGACGGTGTTCAGCTCCAACGGCGAGAGCGGCAACATCACGGCCGTGCACCAGGACGATGCCGACCACTACCGTGTCGCGCAGACCATTGCGACCCAGCCGAGCGCGCGCACGCTGGCGCTCGATCCCAAGCTGCATCGCCTGTATCTCTCGGCGGCGAAGCTGGCGGCCCCAGGGGCCGAGGGTCATCACCCGTCCGTGGAGCCGGACAGCTTCACCGTGCTGACCGTGGGACGCCCGTAATCCCCGGGCTCCGGCAGCGGGGCGTGCTAGCCTAATTGGCCGACCCGTCCCCGCTGTCAGGAGCAAGATCATGTCCCAGCCGCTGCGCACGCTGTACCCCGAGATCGAGCCGTACGACAGCGGCATGCTGAAGGTCTCGGACCTGCACACGCTCTACTACGAGCAGAGCGGCAACCCGAATGGCAAGCCGGTGGTGTTCCTGCATGGCGGCCCGGGTGGCGGCACCAATCCGAAGTGTCGGCGCTTCTTCGATCCGGCGGTGTACCGCATCGTGTTGTTCGACCAGCGCGGTTGCGGCAAGTCCACGCCGCATGCGGAGCTGAAAGACAACACCACGTGGCACCTGGTCAACGACATCGAGCGCATCCGCACCCATCTGGGCATTGACCGCTGGCAGGTGTTCGGCGGCTCGTGGGGTTCGACGCTGGCGCTGGCCTACGCGCAGACGCATCCCGAACAGGTCACCGAGCTGGTGCTGCGCGGCATCTTCATGCTGCGCCGCTGGGAGCTGGAGTGGTTCTATCAGAAGGGCTGCGACGCGCTGTATCCGGACGCGTGGGAGCCCTACCTGAAGGCGATTCCGGAAGTCGAGCGCGGCGACCTGATGAGTGCGTACTACCGCCGCCTCACCAGCAGCGATCCGCAGGTGCGCGTGAACGCGGCCCGTGCGTGGTCGGTGTGGGAAGGCGCGACCAGCTACCTGTGGCAGGACACCTCGCATATCGAATCCAGCGGCGAGGATGAATTCGCGCTCGCCTTTGCGCGCATCGAATGCCACTACTTCGTGCATGGCGGCTTCTTCGAGCATGACGACCAGTTGCTGCGCAACGTGGAACGCATCCGCAAGATCCCCGCGGTGATCGTGCAGGGCCGCTACGACGTGGTGTGCCCGATGCGCAGCGCATGGGACCTGCATCGCGCGTGGCCGGAAGCGGACCTGCGCGTCGTGCAGGATGCCGGTCACTCGGCCTTCGAGCCGGGCAACATTTCCGAACTGGTGCAGGCCACGGATCGCTTCCGCGGCTGATCGATCTGATCGTGTTCTTGATCCCCGCCCGGTGACGGGCGGGGATTCGTGTTTCTGTAGCCCGGTGTCATCAGGTGGCCGGCGATGTGGCGAGTGAGAACACATGCATGCCGACGCCAGCGCGCCTTGCGTGGCGCTTGGCTCGGGCTGCAAGTGTCGCAATCGGCTGCGCACGCAGCGGCAGCGGCGGAGACAGTTCGACCGCACCCATCACGACCGTGGTGAAGGGGAAGAACTGCGGTTCTCCGCGTCGGTCCTTGCCGCGCAATCCGCCGCGTGCAACGTCCGTCGCGTCGAACAGGTGCGGCGAGCGTTGGTTGAAGGCATCGATGATGCGTTCGCAGCGCGCCTTCCAGTCCTCGCTCTGGAACAACACCACGAAGTCGTCGCCACCGATGTGGCCGATGAAATCCAGCGCGGGATCGACATGCTCGCCGAGCAGGCCGGACAGCAGGCGGATCATCTCGTCGCCGCGCGAATAGCCGTAGTGATCGTTGAACGGCTTGAAGTCGGTGAGATCGACGTGCACCACGGTGCAGCGTTCGCCTCCCTGCAGCAGTCGCTCCAGGTGTTCGGTCGTGGGGATGTTGCCGGGCAGGAAGGTCAGCGGGTTGGCGTGCCGCGCCGCGTCGATGCGCAGTTCGCTTACGCGGCGCACCAGCGCTTCGCCGGTACCCAGGCCCAGGTACTGGCCTCGCCGGGTGACGATGAAGCCGTCGGCGAGGTAACGCTGGTCCTCGCCGCGCAGCACGTCGGCCAGGCTTTCCAGGCTGCGGTGTTCATCGCAGGCCAACGGCGCACTGTTCATCAACGCGGTGCACGACTTGCGCGCCAGCAGTTCGCGCGCAAAAGGCTGGGCCATGCGCTCGTTCATCAGGCGTCGGTTGACCAGGCCGATGGGATGGCCGTCCTTCACCACGGCCACCGCGTGCAATTCGGGGTAGTCGACGAACAAGGCCATCACTTCCTCGTTCGTCTGCCGCGGGTTCACCGCGGGCGCTTCGATCAGCAGATGGCTGACCTGGGTGGGGCGCTGCGTGACCGGGCCGCGCGGGCGCGGCAACACCGGCACCGATGGCGTACGCAGCAGCCGTTTCGCTTCGGCCGAGGCCTCCGCGGTAAGTTCAGGCTGCGGACGACCGATCAGGAAGCCCTGTGCGTAAGGAATACCAAGGTCGCGCAGCACGCGCAGGTCGGCGGGATCTTCCACGCCTTCGCCGACCAGATCGGTACCGAGCGCCTCAGCGACCTGGCACAGCGAGCGCACGATCGCGAGGCGTCCCGCGCTGCGCGACAGGCCGTGGATGAGGTAGCGGTCGATCTTCACCACGTCGGGGTGGATCTCGTTCCACATCTCGAAGTTGGAGTGGCCGTTGCCGAAGTCGTCGAGCGCGATGCGCATGCCATGCGCACGCAGGTAACCCAGGGCGTGCGCAAGGCGTGCGGGGTTCTCCACGGCGTCGCGCTCGGTTACTTCGATGGTGACGCGCGCCGGGTCCAGGCCGCTGGCGGTCAGCGCATACAGCACATCGTCCGGCCGCAGTGCGCCCTGCAGAATGGCGTGCGCGCTGAGGTTCACCAGCAGCCGGCCGCTGTCGGCGTGCGCGGCGAAACTGTGGCAGATGGTGCGCGCCGCGTGCAGCTCCACCTCGGCAAGCCGGCCCTCCATGCGGGCAAGGTCCAGCAGGTCGAGGACGGAGAAATTGCCGGGCATGAAGGCACAGCGGCTCAGCCCCTCGTGAGCGACCACCTCCAGGGTGTCCACGCGCACCACCGGCTGGAACACCGGCATCAGACTGCCCGCGATGAGTGCGCGTTCGAGCATGGTTTTGCGGGAATGGTCGTAGACGAGGATGGCTGACATGCCTGGCTTGTCGTCAGGCCGCTTGCGCGACCTGGCGTAGTTGCATCGATGCGGGTGGAGGCGACACGTCCTGCGTCGACCTGGGAAGGTCTTCCTGTTCGGAAGGAAGACGGAAGAAGGTGACCTGGCGCATCAGTGCCTCGGCGTCGAGGGTCAGCGCGTGTCCGGTGGCATTGATGTCGTCCACCAGGCCGGCGTTGGCCTGGGTAATCCGGTCCATTTCCAGCATGGTGCGGCTCACCTGCGTGATGCCGCTGACCTGGGACTGGCCGCTGTCGGAGATCTGCGACACCAGGGTCGACATGCGCGTCATGCTCAGCACGATGCCGTCGAGCACGGCGCTCGAGCGCGCCACGCGTTCGCGCGCGACATCGACCGCGTCGGTGCTGTGGTTGATGAGGCGACGGATGTCCTTGCCTGCTTCCACGCAACGGTGGGCCAGCTGGCGCACTTCGCCCGCTACCACGGCAAAGCCACGTCCGCGCTCGCCCGCGTGCGCGGCCTCGATGGCCGCGTTGAGCGAGAGCAGGTTGGTCTGGAAAGCGATGCTGTCGACCAGGTCCACGATGTCCGTGATGTCCCGACTGGCGTCCTGGATGGCACCCATCGAATCGAGCGCTTCGGCGGCCACCTGCCGACCCTGCTCGACATGGGCCAGTGCCTCGCGTGCTGCGCCTGCGGCGCCATCGGCATGACCGGCGCCTTCGACGGCGCGTGACGCCATGTGTTCCATCGAGGCCGTGGTCTGTTCCAGGCCGGCAGCCTGCATCTGCGTGCGCTGGCTCAAAGCCTGGTTGTCGTCAGCGAGATGGTGGGCGCGCTCGTCCACCGAGCGGGCGCTCGCGCGCACCTGCAGCAGCACTCGCGTGAGCTGTGCGTCCATCGAGGCGAGCGCGCGCAGCAGCTTGCCCAGTTCGTCGTCGCCGCCGACCTCGATACGTTCGCCCAGCGAACCGGCGGCGATGCGCTGCGCCACCTCGGTCGCCAGGTTCAGGCGATGCATCAGCGAGCGCATCAGCGCGCCATCCATCAGGATGGTGAGGGTCAGTGCGACGGCAAGCAGCACACCCAGCGCGATCATGCCCTGGCGATCGGCGTGGCGCTGCGTCTGCACCTGCTCGTTGCCCTTGGCGAGCGCGGCCTGGAACAGGTTGGCAAAGTCGCTCTGCAGGGGTTCGTAGGCCGGCTGCACTTCGGTGCTCAGCTTCAGCGAGCCCAGGTCGAACTGACCGGCATCGAGCAGGGCGAGCGTTTCGTCGATGGTGCGGTCGGCTTCGGCGCGATGCACGGCGGTCAGCTTCAGCGCCTGTGCCTGCTCTTGCGCCAGTTCGCTGCCGAGCAGGGCCTTCCAGTGGCGTTCCGCATCCACACGGTCAGCATGGATGCGCGTGCGCGCGTCATCGACGGCGGACGGCAGTTGCGAAAGCACGGCGTGCACTACTGCCTGCAGGCTGCTGTTGTAGTCGTTTTGCACGCGCCCGACATCGGCGACCGGGCTCAGCGAACCTTGCACGAGACCCTGGATGCGATCGTCCGAGCGATGCAATTGCAGCGCACCTGCCGCGCCGATCACGGCGAGCAGTCCGAGAATGGACAGCAGGCGCAGCAGCAGTCGCTGGCGCAGCGTCAGTCCGGGAATCCACTTCGGTAGTTTCAACATGGCATGTCTGGGTGAGGGAACTGCAAGAGCTGTCGGCTCACCGCGCTGCAACTTTAGCTAAAAAAGCAAAAAAAAGGTCTATTAAATCAATTTGTTATTGGTGTTTTGAGTGGGCATTGAAAGCGTGGCAAGCATGCCATCGGTATATGTCTGATCGATGACTTTCGTGCTGCACTTCTCACTTGGCGCCAACAAAAAAAGGCCCCGCTGTGAGGCGGGGCCTTCGAGTACGTGGTGGCGGAGAACGTCAGTTGGCCGGCAATTGCTTGGTGCCGAAGATCTTGTCGCCCGCATCGCCCAGGCCCGGCAGGATGTAGCCGTGCTCGTTAAGGTGATCATCAATGGCCGCCGTGAATATCTCCACGTCCGGATGCGCGGCTTCGATGCGCTTGAGGCCCTCCGGCGCAGCGACGAGGAACAATCCCTTGATGCGCTTGCAACCGGCGGCCTTGAGCATGTCCACCGTGGCTACCAGCGTGCCCGCGGTGGCAAGCATGGGATCGACGATGAGCGCGATGCGCTCGTCCATGCGCCCGGTGAGTTTCTCGTAATAGGTGATGGGCTTGAGCGTTTCCTCGTCGCGCTGCAGACCCACCACGCTGACCTTGGCGGCGGGAATCATGTCGAGCACGCCGGGCAACATGCCCAGGCCCGCGCGCAAGATCGGCACGATGGTGACCTTCTTGCCCTTGATCTGGTGCACGGTGAGCGGGCCGGCCCAACCTTCGATGGTTTTCTCCACCGTCTCCAGATCCTTCGTCGCCTCGTAGGTCAGCAGCGAGGCGACTTCGGAGGCGAGTTCGCGGAACTCCTTGGTGCTGATGCCGGCGCGGCGCATGAGGCCGAGCTTGTGCTGGATGAGCGGGTGGCGGACTTCGACGATCTTCATGGGCAAGCCTTGCTGCGCGGTCGTGGGATTGTCACCCACGTGGCGTGACGGGAGCGAGTGGTTTGTGCAGGCGGAGTTGCCGCGTGATGCCGGTCTGCGCGATCAGTCCCGCGTCGTGGCTGACCAGGATGAGCGAGCCGCGATACGTCGCCAGCGCCTGTTCGAGGAGCAGTCGGCTGTCCAGGTCCAGGTGGCTGTCCGGTTCGTCGAGCAGCAGCAGGTCGTAGGGTTCCAGCGCACTGTCCAGCGCGAGCAGGGCCAGCTTCACGCGTTCGCCGCCGCTGAGCAGGCCGGCCGCCAGTTCGGCCCGCTCGGCACGCAGGCCGATGCCGGCGAGGTACTCGCGATAGCGCGTGGGTGCGTGGCCCGGCGAGAGCGCACGCAGATTGTCCAGCGCGCTGTGGTCATCATGCAGCAGGCTGTAGTGCTGATCGATCAGCAGCACGCGTTCGCCCCGCCGTATGCGCCCAGCACGTTGCGGCAGGCGACCACGGATGGCCGCGAGCAGGCTCGACTTGCCGCTGCCGTTGTCACCTTCCAGTTGCAGGCGTTCACCCGGTGCCAGGTGCAGATCGATCGGCTGCGCGTGACCGTGCGGGAGCACGACGCCTTCCAGTTGCAGGGAGGCGTGCGTGGACGGAAGTTCGCCCAGGTCGAATCGCTGGGCGCGATGCTGTTCGACCCGTGTACGGGCCTGCGCAGTGCGCTCGTGCTGACGCTCCTGCTGTGAACGCTGAGCGGTGTGCAGGCGGGCACCAGTGTCTTCGGAGCGTTGCTTGCGTCGATCGAGCAGGATGGTGGGCAGGTTGGCGTTGGCGCGTTCGCGGCCGGCTTTTTGCTGGCGTTGCGCAAGCCGCTCCCGGTCCTGTTGCTGCCGTCGATCCAGCGCCTTCTGTTCACGCCGTGCCTGGTCCAGCTGTCGTTCGGCGGCTTGCGCTTCGGTATCGCGTTGCGCGGCATAGAGGGCATAACCGCCGCCGTATCGACGCAAGCCCTGAGGCGTCAGCTCATCGATGCTGTCGACGGCGTCGAGCAGTTCACGATCATGGCTGATCAACAGATAGCCGCCTGCATGCGCATCGAGGTGTTCGCGCAGCCAGAGCCGGCCACGGCGATCGAGATGATTGCCCGGTTCGTCCAGGATCAGGAAGTGGTCGGCATGCTCGAACATCGCCGTCAGTCGCAGGCGCACGCGTTCTCCGCCACTGAGGCTTTCCCAGGGGCGAGAGATATCGTTGGGCAGGCCGGCTTGCGCGAGCCAGCGGCGGAGGCGTTCACGGACCTCCCAATCATCATTCAAGGTGCGGAAATCATCGGCATCGACGCTGCCCGCTTCGATGCGATGCAAGGCATTCAACTTGTGATGGACGCCAAGCATCTCGGCCACGCTGCCAGCGATGGCAGGCCAGCGTTGCGGCAGATACGACAGGGCGGCATGGCGGATCACGCTGCCCTGCGTGGGCATGATTTCTGCGGCGAGGATGCGCGCAAGCAGCGACTTGCCGCTGCCGTTGCGTCCGACCAGCGCATGCCGGCCGATGGAGAAGCGGGTGTCCAGGTTCTGGAAAACAGCATCGCGCCCAGGCGGTGCAAAGCCCAGTTGATGCGTGAGTATGGCTATGGCTGTCATAGACCCTCCATAAGGGAGTGGCGTACGACAGGGGGGCCGGCAAGAAACGCCGAGGAGATCGACCGCCCTGTCACTCGTGGCCGAACGCGACGCGCCCATACGGGCAGCGGTCAGTCGGCAATCGAGCGGCTCAGAGGCGCATGTCGGCGGTCAATCCTGGGGAAGAATCAGGTGCAAAGCATAGCAGGGGTTGCTTAAGCGCGAATAAAAAAAGGTGCCGGCAGGCGCCGGCACCTTGCATGTCACGCCAGTATCAGTGGCCGGCGTTGGGCTGGCCGCTCAGGCAGGTGCTCATGAACTGCTTGCGCGCATCGCCCTTGAGGCTCTTGGCCTGCGGATCGGCGTTGCAGGCCTTCATCTTTTCCTGCTGGGTCATCTTGGCCGGTGCCGGGGCCTCGCCCTTGAGGCAGCTGCTCATGAACGTCTTGCGCTCGTCACCGGTCTTGCCCGTTGCCTGCTTGTTGCAGTCGGCCATGCGCTGCTGCTGTGCATTGGGTGCCTTCGTGGCCGCGGTGTCGGCAGCCTGCGGCGCGGCAAAAGCGGTGGAGGCGGCGAAAGCCAGCGCGACGCTGGCAACCATCAGGCTTAAACGCGAAGACATGCGGATATCCTCCTGGATGACCGGCGAGCGCCGGCGGCGTCAGTCTATGCCCGCTGACAGGCGGGAGGGAGGGGCACCCAGGCCCCGTCGAGCATCCCGTTCAGCAAGGCTGCGGGCTGCGTTGTGAATGCGGCGCCGTGCTTTGGTTGTGCGTGCCGGCGCAGGCTCACTTTCAAGGTGACGAGAGTCCACATGAAGAGGCCACGCCCGTTGCCGGACGTGGCCCTGCTTTCAAACGTGACGCGAAAGCTCAGTGACCTCGGCCGTGTCCTTCGCCCTGGTCGTTGTCATTGCCCTGGTGACCTTGCTGAGGATCGTCGAAGCCATGCGGCGCGTGGCTCATGTCGCCTGGGCGCGACGGTACGAACAGGTCGACCACGAAGCCATCGTGATCGGATGCGCCGATCGCCTTGCGATAGTCGGTGGCGGTCGCTGCATCGGTCTCGGTCTGCACCGGCGCATCGATGTCGGCACGACCGTACTGCATCTTCAGGAAGCGCAGGCGCGCCACTTGATTGAGCAGTGCGTGGTCGAGCACCTGCACGGTCGGCACTTCGCGACCCGAGTTGCCCGAGCCCGCCTGGGTGTAACCCTGTATCTGGCCGAACTTCTCGGTGAACAGGAACGAGTAGCGATCGTTCTGCGGTACCGATTCCACCGCGTTCCACAGTGCCGGATACACGATGTTCTTGCCCAGCTTCAGCAGGTTCTCGCTGTCCTTGTACTTGCCCGAGATCAGGCCGACCACATCGACCCAGCCATCGCTGAACTGATAGGCATTGAAGTCACCCACCACCATCAGCGGCTGCCACGGCGCTGCGATCTGCAGGTTCTGCACCTGGCGCGCGAGCGAGGTGGATTGCAGGAAGCGCTTCTGGCGGTCGCGCGTGGCGCTGCTGTCATCCTTGTCGACGTTGGTGCGCGCCTTCGGGTGGACCGAGATCACCTGGAAGCGGACACCACGCGACTCGGCCGTGAGCAGCAGCGGCGGATGGTCGTGCACGAACGCGGTCTGGCCGTTGTCGTTCCAGGTCTCGTCCGCGGCGAGCTGCTGCACGGAGACCACGCGGACGCGATCGGTGCGCACCAGGAAGCCCACGTTGATGCCGCTCGGATCGTGACCCGGCAACAGATAGGCCTGGTAGTTCGCGCGATAGTCGTCCTGCAGCTGCGTCGCCAGTCCCTGCAGCACGGCCAGGCTCTTCACTTCCTCGACCGACAGCACATCCGGCAATTGCAGCACGTTGCCGATGTAGGCCGACAGGCGCTGCGTCTTCACTGTTACCTCGTCCGGCGTCGGCTCCTTGGTGTTGCCGCTGCAGGTGAAGGTGGTGTTGAAGTTGCTGTCGCAGAAGCGCTCGGTGTTGAACGCGCCGATGCGCAACGCATAGGGCGCCGTGGGCGACACGGAGCGCGGCATTTCCGCGGCGTGCTTGAGCGTGATCGAGGTGGGAATGAACGTATAGGCGCCGAAGTCGTAGGAGATGACGCCCTCGGCTCGGAACGTGGTACCCGCCACATACGGGGTATTGAGCGGCACCGCGCCAAAGTCAGCGGTGTTCATCTTGAACACTTCCGGATTGCCGCTCCAGTTAGGCAGCTGCACGCCATCGGGCACGGTCACGCCGAAGCGCACACCCGGTTGGCGCAGCGAGCGCTTGCCGTTCGCCGTGATGCTCACCTCGGCATAGGGTTCGGTGCTGAAGCGCTTGTTGCCCGTATTGATCATGCCGTTTTCGATCACCACGCGCATGCCGACGAAGCACTGGAAGTTGGTGGCGCCGCAGGACAACTTGTCCGGATCGGAAGAGGGAAGGTTCTCGCCGAACTTCACCGGCGCCGGCAGGCGCGCGCGGTGCGAGGTCACCGCAACGGTGGCGTTCTTCAGCTCGGTGAGCTGGTAGTAGTTGTCGACGGTGGCGTCCACGTTCACCACGTCACCCACCGCCACGGCCGGGGTGGTTGAGGTGAATACGTAGATACCGTTGGAGGTCAGCGGATCGGCATCGGCACGGGCATCCGGCGTCTGCATGGTGAAGCCACTCGGGCCCACCGCGGTGACGATGTTGCCCGTGGTCATCACCGACTTGCCGACCAGCGGCGATACCTGGTCGCGGCCCTGGATCTGCCAGATCTCGGCAGCGATCGGGATGTCGTACAGGATCGCGCCCATGGCGGTGTCGCGCGCAAGCGGAATCTTGCCGCTGGGCTGGCTCAGGTTGACCTCGAACGCCTTGTCTTCGCTCGGCGTGGTGCGGCCATGCACGACCACGTTGAAGCTGGTCTGGGTCTGGCCCTCGGCGATGGCCAGCGTCGTGTCCAGCGCCTCGTAGTCGCCATTGGCGACAGTCGCGGTGCCGTCCTGCGTGGTGGCATGGACCGTCACGCCGCCCGCAGGTGCGGGCTGGTTGAGGGCCACCGAGAACGTCATGTTGACGTTGGCGGCGCTGCGCACCTTGGCGCTGGCGTCTGCGATGGACAGCGCCTGACCCAGCACCACGCAGGTGCTGGCGCTGTTGTGCGGGGCGGTGGGCGCGACGACGTCGAAGTCGGCCTGGTTGTCGCCGGTGTTGATCGGCAGTCCGGCGGTATCCGTCTTGCGCTGGTAACCCTTGTCGGCGTTGGTGCTGCCCAGCGAAGCCAACGGGGTGCCCGCCTTGTAAGCGGAGCCGGCGGACAGGCCGATCTGGTCCACCGGTTGGCCGGAGCCGTCGAGCAGGGCCAGGCCGCCATCGTCAGTGACGCCGGTGCTGTACTTGAGGTCGCCGGTGACGCTGCCGGAGTAGCCGCCGCTGGCGCTGTTGGTCAGCAGCAGGTAGCAGCCGGCAGGGATCGAGGTGCCGGCCGGCAGGGTCAGGCGCGTGCCGGTGGCGCCTGTCGCATTGGAGGCATTGAGCTTGTAGCCGGACAGGTCCAGCACCTTGCTGCCACCGTTGAACAGCTCGACGAACTCGTCGTTGCCGCCGGCCGGGCCACGGACGCGAAACTGGCTGACGCTGAGGTCGGCTGCCTGCGCTGCGCTTACCGACAAGATGACCAGCAGCGCGGCCCAGGGCGCGCGCCGGATGTGACTAGGCTTCATGGACCACTCCCTTCCTGGGTCCGAGGCGGACCCCATCGGGAGGAGGCTAGGCAGTCATTGCGACAGTTTTGCGAAGGAATTTACGCTGCCGTTCAAAATTGCGAAGCAGCTTACGTTTTGCTGTCGCCGTGTCGGGGCCAGTGCTTTGCCACCCCGCGGGCACGAAAAAGGGGCGCAGGTCATGCGCCCCTTCAGATCGCAAACAGGCCGGCGTCGTTGTCGTTCAGCGAGAACGACGCCGGTGAATCACGCCGCCTCGGCCTTGAGCTTGCGCGGACCGTTGAGCAGCGCCTGGCGCACATGCGACACCACCAGATCCACTTCGTCGCTGCTCACCAGGAAGTGCGGTGTGAAGCGCAGCGAATTGGTGCCGCCGTGGATCACGCCGACGCCGCGCTCACGCATGTACTCCTCGATGGAGTTGGCGCCGTAGCACTTGAACTCCGGTGCGAGCTCGCACGAGAACAGCAGGCCGGTGCCCTGCACCTTGGTGATCAGTCCACCCAGCTCGTTCTTCAGCGTATTGAGCTTGTCGACGAATTCCTTGCCGCGCTCACGGATGTTGTTGCGCACTTCGTCGGTGAGCACGTTGAGCGTGGCCAGGGCCACGTCCAACGCACGCGGGTTGGCAGTCATGGTGTTGCCGTAGATGCCCTTGCGGTAGAGCTCTGCCGTGCGCTCGCTCACGGCGAGCACCGACATCGGATACTGTCCCGCGTTGAGCGCCTTGGAGAAGGTCTCCATGTCCGGCGGCGCCAGCTTCTCGAAGCCGGGGTAGTCGGTGACCGACAGCACGCCATGCGCACGCAGGCCGGCCTGGATCGAGTCAACCAACAGCAGGGTGCCGTGCGCTTCGGTGAGCGCGCGTGCCTTCTGGTAGAACTCCGGCGTTACCGCACGGCCCGGATCGCCTTCGCCCATCACCGGCTCGAGGAACATCGCCTCGATGAACCAGCCGTGCTTCTCGGCATCGGCGAACACCGCTTCGAGCTGCGCGACGTCGTACGGCTGCACCGTGAGCAGCGTGTCCTCGTGGCGATAGCTGGCGAGATGCTGCAGATAGGTCTTGCGCGTGGAATCGGAATACAGCGCCGGGCGATCGGTACGGCCGTGGAAGGCGCCCTTCACCGCCACACGCTTGATGGCGCGGCCGGCGTGGCGCGCACCGGCATCGGTCATCAATTTGGCGTTGACGTCGGCGATGCGGCAGGCGAGGCCGACGGCTTCGGAACCGGAGTTGAGGCACAGGTAACGCGTATACGGATTGCCACCGCGGTGGCAGCCCAGTTCGCGATCCATCGCCTGCGTGAAACGCATCTGCGAAATGCTCGGCGTCATCACGTTCGCCATCACCTGCGGGCGCGCCAGCGCCGCGTCGATGGCCGCATGGTTGTGGCCCAGGCCGAGCATGCCGTAACCACCGTTGTCGTGGATCACCGCGCCCTTGAAGCTGACCACCCACGGACCGCGCGCTGCAGCAGGCAGGTACGGGTTGATCGCATCGTCGGGATAGAAATTGACGAATTCCGACTGCGCCTTCGCCAGCTGTTCGCTTTCGTCGAGCCTGAGGAAGTCACCCAACTCGCTGCGCAGCTCACGATGACGCGCGACGGCTTCACTGATCGCCTGCGCCAGCTCAGGATGGCTGGCAGCAAAACGCTCGATGACGGCGTCTTCAAGTCCGGTGGTCAGCGGTGCGCCGCCGAATTCGCGCAATTCGCGCAGCTGATCAATCACGCCCATGGGTTCCTCCTTCAAGGTCGACTTGCCTGCCTCCCAGTGGCGGGCGCACCGACGTTTCAACGAATGCAGGGTGGAAACGTGCGGTTGGTCCGCGTTTCCCGGCCTGTGGGGGCCATGTCGCACTGCGATCCTCCACGGATGTGCGGTGCAACGACTATCCGAGCATAGCGCGGCGATTTCGCCGCCGGTACCCCGGGTGACGCTTGTCACCTGCGCCGGCTGACGCTGGCGACTCCCGGCAAACCCTTGCCGCGCCTAGCATGGCGGCCAAGGAGGAGGACCCATGGAACAACCTGTCGCAACGGTCGCCAGCCTGGCTGGCGCAGTCAAACGTTACGGTGCTTTAACGGCGCTGGACGGCCTGGATCTCATGTTGCACCGCGGCGAATTGCTCGCCTTGCTCGGCCCCAACGGTGCGGGCAAGAGCACGGCGATCAACCTGCTGCTGGGATTGGTGCGCGCGGACGCCGGACGCGTGAGCCTGTTCGGCAAGGATCCGCAGGACATCGACGCGCGGCGGCGCATTGGCGTGATGCTGCAATCGGCGGTGTTGCCGGGCACGCTCAGTGTGAGCGAACTGCTCCGCCTGACGATGAGCTATTACCCCGCGCCGCGCACGCTGGCGGAAACCGCGGAGATGGCAGGCGTCAGCGACTTGCTCGCGCGACGTTACGCCGGCTTGTCCGGCGGCCAGCAACGCCGCGTGCAATTTGCGATGGCGCTGTGCGGACGCCCGGAACTGCTGTTCCTCGATGAACCCACCGTGGGTATGGACATCGATGCGCGCCGCAAGCTGTGGGCCGCCATTCGCCAGCTCGTCGCCGAAGGCTGCGCCGTCGTACTCACCACGCATTACCTGGAAGAAGCCGAGGCGCTGGCGCAACGCGTGGTGGTACTCGCCAAGGGGCGCGTGTTGAGCGACGGCAGCGTGCATGCCTTGCGCTCACGCGTGGCGCATTCGCGCATCCGCTGCGTCACCGATCTCGACGCAGCAGCGGTTGCGATGTGGCCCAAGGTGACATCGGCAGTTCGTGAGGACGGGCGCCTGGAAGTATGCACGGAGGCCGCCGAGGCCGTGGTGCGCCGACTGCTCGATGCCGATCCGGCGTTGAGCGAACTGGAAGTACTGCGCGCAGGCCTCGCCGAGGCATTCACCGAAATCACCCGCGAAGAGTCGAACGAACAGGAGGCTGCGTGATGGACGCCGTCGAACAGATCGTCTTGCCGGAACGCTCCCGGCGCATGCCGATGAGCCGCGTGATCGGCGCCTATCTGACCGAGATGCGCACCGAGTGCGTGCGCTACCTGCGTGCGCCGGGCTTCATGCTGCCGGTGCTGCTGTTGCCCACCATGTTCTATCTGCTGTTCGGCATCGTGATGAACCGCGTCAATGGGCCGGATGCGCTGCGCTTCCTGCTGGCCAGCTATGGCGTGTTCGGCGTGATGAGTCCGGGCCTGTTCGGTTTCGGCGTATCGCTGGCGACCGAGCGTGATAACGGCTTGCTGACGCTGAAGCGGGCACTGCCCATGCCGCCGGGCGCCTACCTGCTGGGCAAGATGCTGATGGCGATGCTGGCTGCGGGCGTGGTCATCGTGTTGCTGCTGGTCATGGCGGTCGGCCTGGGCCATGTGCCCGTCACAGCGGCCCAGGCGTTCCAGTTGCTGGTGACCGGCATGGTGGGCGTGTTGCCGTTCTGCGCGCTGGGCATGTTCATCGGCACGCTGGTCAAGGGGCAGGGCGCGCCGGGCGTACTCAACATGATCTACCTGCCGATGTCCTTCCTGTCCGGCCTGTGGGTACCGCTGTCGATGCTGCCGGGCGCGCTGCAGAAACTGGCGCCCATCTGGCCGAGCAGCCACCTGCACGCGGTGGCCCTGCGGGCGGTGGGACTGAGCCAGGATCCGGTGGGCATGCATCTGCTGGTGCTGGCGGGCTTCACCGTGCTGTTCGGCGTGCTGGCGGCTCGACGCCTGCGTCGCGTGGGTTGAAGTAGGATGCGTGACGATCATGGGCCTGGGGAGGCGAACGCGGTGCGCAACTATCTGAGAGCCTGGTTCACCCCTGCGCCGGACTCGATGGTGGCCCACAGCATTCGCAAGGGAAAATCGCCCTGGGTCGATGCGGTGCACCTGTTGTGGTCGGTCTGGGTGTTCCTCACGCCGGTGTTCGACCGGTTCTCGCTGCGCTGGGTAGTACTTACCCTCATCAGCTACCCGATCTTTCTGCTGCTGTATTCCCGCTGCTGCTTCGCGCCGCGCCGGACGGTGTATCTCTACAGCCTCGCGCTGGTGGGCATGTCCTACCTGCTCATGCCCTGGTATCCGAGCGGCCTGACCTATTTCATGTACGGCTGCGTGATGCTGTGCAGCCGCCGCATGAGCCTGCGCGCCTACATGGCCATCATCGCCGGCCTCAATGTAGTGATCCTGGTTGAAGCGTATCTGCTGCATTACCCGTGGCAGGCCATCGTCTGGATGCCGCTATGCAGCTTCATCGTCGGCCTGGCCGTGAACGCCGAGCGCATGAGCGAAGAAAAGGAGGTCGAGCTTCGCCTCTCGCATGAAGAGGTGCGCCGCCTGGCGGCCACCGCCGAACGCGAGCGCATCGGGCGCGACCTGCACGACCTTTTGGGTCACACGCTCTCGCTGATCACGCTCAAGCTCGAACTTTCCCGCAAGCTGTTTGATCGCGACAGCGAGGCGGCACGGCGTGAGATGGAAGAGGCGGAGCGGGTCGCTCGCCATGCACTCGCTGAAGTGCGCGCTGCCGTCACCGGCATCCGTGCCACCGATCTCGCCGCGGAGCTGGCTTCCGCCAGGCTGCTGCTGGAGTCCTCGGACGTGGCGCTCGACTACGGCAATCTGCCGCCCTCGCTGCCCGCAGACCTCGAGCGCAGCCTGGCGCTGGTGTTGCGCGAAGCCGTGACCAATATCGCGCGGCATGCGCGGGCCAGCCGTGCGTCGGTGGCGATCGAGGTCATCGGCGAGACGTTGCAGTTGCGCGTGGACGACAACGGCCGTGGTGGCATTGGCGTTCACGGCAACGGGCTTTGCGGCATGCACGAACGCGTGCGCGCGCTCGGCGGCCAGCTTCAGGTGGATTCACCGCTGGGGCAGGGTACGCGACTGTGCATCAGCGTGCCGCTGCGGCCGCGAGGCCGCATGTTCGACCTGCCCGGCGAGTCGAACAGCGCCGCCGCGCCGTGGGTGGAAAAGGAACGCCACGCCACATGAAGCTCATGTCGGCCACAAGCCCGGATTCTCTGATGGCCCAGCTGCGCTCACCCGGCTTCCTGAGCTGGGAAGCCGCGGCAGGCAAACTATGGATGGTGGCACTGCTGCTGGGACCACTGGCGGATGCGCACGCCGTGTGGGCGCACTGGCTACCGGTCACCGTGCTGTCGATGCCTGTCTATCTTTACCTGCATTCGCGGGTCTACCACGGGCCTTATCGCCACCTGCTGTGGTACGCGTTGGGCATGGCAGCGCTGGGTCTTGCGGTGTGGCCTTACAACGGTGTCGCGCTTGGCTACGTGGTATCCGCCAGCATGTGCCTGGCTTATCTGCCGACGGTTCGCCAGTGGCTACTTGCGGTGGCGCTGCTGTCGTTGCCTGTGGGCCTGGTGTCGGTATGGATGCAGGTGTCGCCATGGATCATGGCGTTGGTGCTGTTTGCCTCGGTGCTTTCCGGTGCGGGTCATTTCCTGCGCATGAGCAATCTCCGCAAGGACTCGCAGCTGCGCCTGTCGCAGGACGAAGTGCGTCGACTGGCCATCCTGGCTGAGCGCGAGCGCATCGGCCGCGATTTGCACGACCTGCTCGGTCACACGCTGTCGCTGGTGACGCTGAAGTCGGAACTCGCACGCAAGCTGGCCTTGATCGATCCACCGCGTGCGCAGCGCGAGATGGACGAAGTGGAGCGCGTGGCGCGTCACGCGCTGGCCGAAGTGCGCGCCGCGGTGACCGGCATGCGATGCAGTGATTTGGCCGCGGAGATGGTGTCGGCGCGGCTGATGCTGGAAGCGTCGGGCCTGATGTTCGATGGCGAATTGCCCGCAGGCGCAACACTGCCACCCGCCATCGAGGCACCGCTTGCGCTCGTGCTACGCGAAGCAATCACCAACATCCACCGGCATGCGCGAGCCACGAGGGCCAGCGTGCGGTTTCAACCTGGAACGGAGTTATTCCAGATGTGCATCAGTGACAACGGCTGCGGCGGACTGGCCGCGCACGGCAACGGCGTGAGCGGCATGCGCGAGCGCGTGAATGCGCTGGGAGGCAGCCTGCAGATCGATTCCCCGGCACGCAAGGGTACGACGCTGACGGTGCGGATACCGCTGCCCGCGAACGGTATCGTCGATGCCGTGCAACCGGTCGCTGCGTCAAGGAGCGCCGCATGATCCGGGTGTTGCTCGCCGAAGACCAGGCCATGGTGCGCGGTGCATTGTCCGCGCTGCTCAATCTCGAATCGGATATCGAAGTGCTCGGTTCCGCTGCCGATGGCGAAGCGGCGTGGCGCGAACTGCAGAGGCTCAAACCCGACGTGCTCGTCACCGACATCGAAATGCCAGGGTTGACCGGGCTGGAACTCGCGCAGCGCATCCAGCGGCACGAGTTGCCGATGAAGGTCATCATCGTCACGACGTTCGCGCGCCCGGGCTTTCTGCGTCGCGCGCTCGATGCGGGTGTTTCCGGTTACCTGTTGAAGGACGCGCCGGCAGAGAACCTCGCCGAAGCCTTGCGGCTGGTTCATCGCGGCGGCCGTGCTATCGATCCTCAGCTGGCGCTTGAAGCGTGGTCCGAAGCCGATCCGCTCAATGATCGCGAGCGCCAGGTGCTGCGCCTTGCCGGTGAGGGGCAGTCAGCCAGCGATATCGCCAGCCAGCTCAACCTCTCGCATGGGACGGTGCGCAACTACCTGTCCGAAGCGATTGGCAAGCTGGGTGCCGCCAACCGCATCGAGGCTTACCGTCTGGCGAGGCAGAAGGGCTGGCTCTGATCGGCTACACACCCTGCGATCCATGAACGGTTGAGCCTGGACCCAGTGAAAGCCGCCCTCCGGGGCGGTTTTTGCTGTTCCGGCCCTGTCGGGTGCTTTGCGCGATAATGGCCCATTCGACGCCAGTATCTCAGCCGTGAAGAAGACCGATTTCGACTTTGAACTCCCGCCCGAGCTGATCGCCCAGGCTCCGCTGGCCGAGCGCTCGGCCAGCCGCCTGCTGGTGCTCGACATTGAGGCGCAAGCGCGTCAGGACCGCATGTTCCGCGAGTTGCCGGAGTTCCTGTGCGAAGGCGATCTGCTGGTCTTCAATGACACGCGCGTGTTGCCGGCGCGCCTGTATGGTCGCAAGGACACGGGCGGGCAGGTGGAAATCCTGATCGAGCGCGTGACCGGCGCACACGAAGCCACGGTGCAGCTGGGTGTGAGCAAGAAGCCGAAGGAAGGCGGGCGGATCGAGTTGGCCGATGGCAGCCACGCCGTTGTGCTCGGGCGCGACGGGCAGTTTTTCCGCCTGCGCTTCGAATCGCCCGATCCGCTGGAGCGCTTGCTGCTGCGCCTGGGCGAGATGCCATTGCCTCCCTACATCACGCGCCATGCCGACGAGAGCGACATGGAGCGCTACCAGACGGTGTTCGCACGCGAGCCCGGTGCGGTGGCGGCGCCGACCGCCGGCTTGCATTTTGATGAGGCGACGTTGGCCACGCTGCGCGAACGCGGCATCCAGTTTGGCTACGTGACCCTGCACGTGGGCGCCGGGACGTTCCAGCCCATGCGTGCCGATGACATCAAGGACCACCAGATGCATCGCGAGTGGCTCAATGTCGGCGCGAGCCTGGTGGAGCAGGTCCGTCGCACGCGAGCGGCTGGCGGTCGCGTGATTGCCGTGGGCACGACGGTGGTGCGTGCACTGGAAAGCGCTGTGCGCGATGGCGAGCTGCAGCCGTTTGCAGGTGAGACGCAGATTTTCATTTTCCCGGGTTACAAGTTCAGCAGCATCGATGGCTTGCTGACCAACTTCCATTTGCCGCAATCGACGTTGTTGATGCTGGTGTCGGCGTTGGCGGGCAAGGATTTCATGCTGGCTTCGTATCGGCATGCCGTCGAGCAGAAGTACCGGTTCTTCTCTTATGGCGATGCGATGTTGATTTTGCCGAAGGGCTGAGGCACGTCTTTGCTTCTGTAGGAGCGCACCCTGTGCGCGATCGCCTTTCGCCTCTGTCTCCATAGTTCGTCATTCCAGCGAAAGCTGGAATCCAGTGACTTGGCTCCTGGCTTCTGGGTGAGTTGTTTTCGCCAGCTTGCTCGCCTGCCGCGGGCTTCCGCTGCCCTGCCGGGCAGCGGGTCACTTCTCTTTGCATGGCCAAAGAGAAGTAACCAAGAGAAAGGCCACCCCGATGCCACGCCTTCCGGGCTATCGCCCGGAAGGTTCGCGGGCGGGCTCCGGGGTTTGTCGACAGGGCGTCCTACCGGCCACCCTTCGGGCTTTCCTCCACCCGCCCGCCGCGTCATAGGGGAGGGGAGGTCAAAAGCCAGAGCGAAGAGCCGACTCCTCTCCCTGTAGGAGCGCACCCTGTGCGCGACCGCCTTTCGCCGCTGTCTCCATAGTTCGTCATTCCCGCGAAAGCTGGAATCCAGTGACTTGGTTCCTGGCTTTTGGGTGAGTTGTTTCCGCCAGCTTGCTCGCCTGCCGCGGGCTTCCGACGGCCTGCCGGCCGCCGGGTCACTTCTCTTTGCATGGCCAAAGAGAAGTAACCAAGAGAAAGGCCACCCCGATGCCACGCCTTCCGGGCTAATGTCCGGAAGGTCCGCGGGCGGGTTACGGGGTTTGTCGACAGGGCTTCCTGCCCTGACGACAAACTGGCCGGCGTCCTGCCGGCCACCCTTCGGGCTTTCCTCCACCCGCCCGCCGCGTCATAGGGGAGGGGGGATCAAAAGCCAAAACGAAGAGCCGACTCCTCTCCCTGTAGGAGCGCACCCTGTGCGCGACCGCCTTTCGCCGCTGTCTCCAAAGTTCGTCATTCCTGCGAAAGCTGGAATCCCGTGACTTGGCTCCTGGCTCCTGGCTTCTGGGTGAGTTGTTTCCGCCAGCTTGCTCGCCTGCCGCGGGCTTCCGCTGCCCTGCCGGGCAGCGGGTCACTTCTCTTTGCATGGCCAAAGAGAAGTAACCAAGAGAAAGGCCACCCCGATGCCACGCCTTCCGGGCTAATGCCCGGAAGGTCCGCGGGCGGGTTACGGGGTTTGTCGACAGGGCTTCCTGCCCTGACGACAAACTGGCCGGCGTCCTGCCGGCCACCCTTCGGGCTTTCCTCCACCCGCCCGCCACGTCATAGGGGAGGGGAGATCAAAAGCCAAAACGAAGAGCCGACTCCTCTCCCTGTAGGAGCGCACCCGGTGCGCGACCGCCTTGCGCCCCGGTCTCGGAGGTCAAAAGCCAAAAGCAAACGCCAAAACCAAAGCTGAGGCTGAGCCGAGGGCAGTGTGAATGCGCGACTCGCAGCAAACATCGGCCACGCACACCAATGTTTTCCACAGCCCGTGTGGAAGCCTATGGGCGAAGCCTGTGGATAGGTGCCCTAAACGCTTGATGCCAAAGAAGGCCGTCACGCACTGCTACTTCTTTGCCCATCACGATGTGCCGCGCA
>NZ_SAYT01000010.1 GCF_004296575.1 Dyella amyloliquefaciens
ATGTCGATCCCAATGCGCGTAAGCTTCATGAGTGGACTCCTCCTCACTGTGACTGGTTGTCTCGCAACTCCAGTCTGGCACTCTTAGATGCCGAGGGTGGGGAGGAGTCCATCCCATTGCTTTCGACCCGTCACGGACATCACAGAGTATGTCGGCCTCATCGAGAGTTCTAAACTTCGGCGCCTTAAGGGGGAGCAATGGCAGGGATATTTGGTAACACCGAGCGTGCCGTCTACGAAATTCGCTACTCGGTCTGGAAGAACGTGGCTGTATTTATTCTTTGCCTTGGCTTGGACCTCGCAGCCCTGTTAGTGCTTCTTTCACCTTCACATAGAGACTGGCCTTCAGTAGCAGGGGCGCTCTTCTTCGGTGCCGGTGCCGCCCTATTTGGGTTCAGGGCCTTCGGCAGGCGCATCAAGATATATGCCGACAGCCAAGGTATTCAGGATTTTCGCAATCGTTATGGAGCGATCGCCTGGAGCGAGATTGGTTCGGTCACGACAAGGACCGTCAAAGGCATCACCTACCTGACTCTCTACTTTCGCAACTCCGCCAAGTGGCTGCAACGATCACCAAGCTGGACACAGTGGATCGTAACTAAGACCAAGATGAAGATGAGCGCCACAATATCTCTCCAGAATACGGATGTTGACGAGCGGCAGTTCGTCCGATTCGTTGACGCGAGGGTCGCGGTAGCTTCAGCGAACGGTTGATCAGGCGTGACCCGTTAAGGTCCGCTTTCGACCCATAGCAGACCTTTTTACATAGGAGGTTGCATGACTGCCAATGACATATGGGACTATCACGCAGCTACGGGGTGTCCGCTGGGGCGCGCGCAAGAATTGCTCTCAGCGATGCCACCCGATATTCGAGAGCGCGTCCTGTTGGCAGTCCGGCAGAGGAGCAGCGTAAAGCTACTGGTCGACCCGATCGAGACAGATTTGGTGCTGGCGGGAAAGGTTCGTGAGGCCGCTGATGAGGCAAGCAGAGCGGCCGATCTGGCGGGACACCAAGGTAGGGGGCGATGCCACGTTGTTTGGGCGATGCAAAAGAAGATCTTGGCTGAGCGCCACGGCATTGCCTGGTTCTCACCCAGGGAAATGAATCCTGAGGTGACCTTCGACTAGGGTGGCTAACGTCCGCTTCCGACCCGAAGCGGACCTTACATTTGGGACAGCGACCATCGTTGTGCGTTTTACAGTGAGGAGGGGGTATGACCGGTGATCACGCGCGGCGGTTACTGCTTGCTTGGTTGTTCTTGCTCGCGGGGGCTTTTGTGCTTTGTGCCGCCTACGTTCCTTCAAGCTGGCCGTCACAGCCAACCTTTGGCGCCCTCGGTGTCGTAGTCCTCGCCTTAGTCGCACTGCTTGGGCGGACAAGGGTTGTGCGGGATTTGCTGGGCAGGCCGCCGTCCGGGCGCGTTGGTCTGATTAAGCCTCTCTTCCTTGGAGCCTGCGTTCTGTCAATCGTTCCGGCAGTCCTTGGCCTGGCCGAGGTCTTTCAGCAGACGCCGTTCGGAAGCCAACCACAGGTTCTGCCAAATTCCATGCTTGCGATATTTGGGCCTTATGCCTTGGTCATCGCATATTGCCTTTTGGCATC
Source organism: Dyella amyloliquefaciens (assembly GCF_004296575.1). Lineage (GTDB taxonomy): Bacteria > Pseudomonadota > Gammaproteobacteria > Xanthomonadales > Rhodanobacteraceae > Dyella > Dyella amyloliquefaciens. Next base: position 1,603 of record NZ_SAYT01000010.1, read on the forward strand.
TTCAGGCAGAGGCGCTAAGGCAAAGAGATAACATTGGTAATGTCTGCTTTCGACCCGAAGCGGACACTTTGATATCGTCTAGAAATGATCGTCAGTGTGACAAGAAGGTTCGTCGAATAGACGGGGCGTTCGCATGAAAGGGGGAGTCTGATGCGCCGCGTGGTAACAGCTTTTCTTGCAACAATCTTGGTGGCCCTGTCCGGAACAAGCTTCTCCCAGCAATCGAAAGCCGGGGGGAGCACAACATCGGACGGCGCAACGATCGCCACAGCGATTGTCCTTGATGAAAGCGACGACGAGGCAGCCATAGCGGCGGAGAGCGCCTGGCTCAAAGAGCATTACCCTGGCTGCAATATGGTTAGCCAAGGGCTACTGATGGAAAAAGGGCGCTACTACGACGTCATCGAAATAACTACCGCTTCAAATGAGACCGTAAAGACGTACTTCGACATCACCAAGTCCTTTGAAGCGTTGAAGAACATATTTGGCAAACCCAATTAGTTGCTCCATCGCGTGATCCATGAAGGGCATTTGTACGCTGCCAGATTTTGGCGCTAAAGGTCCGCGCTCGACCTATAGCGGAGGTCCATGGAATAGATGGAAAGGGACATAGATGGCACATTTGATAGCTTGGGGTGGGATCCTTCTGGTGCTTCTCACTGGCGCATCAATGCTATTTCTTCAGCTCCGGACGTACCGAAGGATCAGGCATAGATCCCTTTTGGTGGCTGCGACTAGCCAAGCTTTCGGTTTGGTGTACGGAGCATTCGAGGTCGCAGCGTATTTTCTTCAACCGAATGCGGCGATTCGATGGACTCTCTTCTATCTCGCCAGCGCCTGCCTCTTCGTTCAATGCACCGTTTGTGTGCTTGGCACCTTTCTGATCTTTCGCGCGTTTGAACAATCGGTGTTGGGCCTGCGGGTTACACCACCTCCATTCGCGGCGGTTGGTGGCGAGACGCCGAAATAGTGATTTCGCAAGGTCCGCTTTCGACCCGAAGCGGACATAGCAGCATGGGGCGGTCAGTTCCAGGTAAAAGCAAATGTGCCGAAATCTCATCTCAAGGAGAGGGTGTGAACTGCTTCAATCATCCCAACACAGTAGCCCTTGGTACGTGCAAGGCTTGCGGGAAGGGCCTTTGCGAAGCTTGCATAGTTGATATGGGGCATGGCTTGTCCTGCAAAGGAGAGCACGAGGTAACGGTGAAGTCCTACCGCGACATACTTGACCGCAATCGACGTGTCATCGTCGCGGCACCGAGGAACATAATTCTTGCCCCGGTTTTCTATGCCTTCGTAGGCTTCGTGTTTGTGGCTTGGGGGCTGTCGTCACCTCGCGGGGTCAAGGACTTTGCATTCATCCTTGGCTGCGGCTTCGTGGCATTTGGCGCACTGGCTTATCGACAGGCAAGGAAGTCGCTGGCCGACAAGTGACGCGGCAAGGCACTTCCGCTTTCGACCCATAGCGGACATCTGGGACGGGCAAGTAAAAGAGTTCATTGCTTTCTGAAAGCAGGAGAGGATCGCTGTATGGCGTTGTTCCGCTGTCTGGTTGTGGGAGAGAACTTTCCGGGATTCTTGGCGGGTCTGCGGGAAGACGTGGGTTTCTACGCGACTCGGTTTGTAGAGGCGTCTTCTGCCTCTGAGGCAGAAGCAAAAGTGCTGGAGCTGCTGCGACAAGACGAAGCGCTAGACGCACCTTTGGACGTTCGATCGCCGGACGCAAAAGTCTATTTTGAGCAAATCCACGAGGTAGCTAGCGATACAGAGCGCGCACCCAATGGAGGTTTCACATTCTTTCCAATGGGTTCCTAAGGCGAAGGAAGCATCTCGCGCGCCTTTGGTATTCAACGGTCGACATGTCTGCTTTCGACCCGAAGCGGACGGTCCAAGATCAATCGGGAGGTGTATGGGATCGAATCAACGATGGGCCTGCATGGTTTGCCTCCTCGCTATAGCGGGAGGCTTGTTCGCAAGCCAGGCATCCGCGAAAGCTGAGGATCCCGTGTCACCGGCGTCGGAGTCGTTGACTTGGTTGTTGCCTTCCCAGGGGGCAAGCGCCGAGGGAATTCGCTGGGACAAGCGGTATGACCATTTGCTTTCCAGAAGCGTACCGAAAGTAAGCATCTACCTAGGGATGAGTAAGTCGAAAGCTCCACCTCCACCATTGCTAAGTGCGGTACGGGAGGTAATGGGTGGGCTTGATGAGTCGCTAGTGGAAACGGACGGCCGGTACATCATGCTATCTGCGTGCCGATTGCATTCGTGCCAGGAAAAGGGGTTTGTTTGGATCGACACGGTCCAGGGAGCTGTTGTCGGCGGCGTAGTGCATTTCTTTTACGGTGCCGAACCGGGTCGTTCGCTCCTGCTTTGGTCGAATAAGCAGGTCGAGTCGCTGCCAGAGCCCTTCCTGCGAGACTTCTCCCAGTGGAATAGCCAATGGCGCAGAGATGCAGCCGACGTGGAGAAGGAGATCGCGCCATCCGTGCCAGTGGCGGAGGACGGGTACGCAAAGGTTCGCCTTGTTGCACCTGACGGGCGGATTAAGTCGTTGCCTACCACATTTCAACCTGTGCATGACGGTACGGACTGACCGTTGAGGTGGTGTGCTTGGATCTGGAACCGTTAGGTCCGCTTCCGACCCAGAGCGGACCTTACTCGAGCACATATTTGGCACCAAAAGGGCATTCGGATTTGTGAGGATGTGACGGACGCAACGCAGTGGAGAAGGGCTTATGGAAGAAACCAAATCCGTCCGGGTAGCGCAAATTGCTGATGCGGAACAAATCGCAGCATGCCTGTCGTCTTTGGGATACGGAACCAGCTCAGCACTCGTACGAGGCAGGTTGAATGACATGGCAGAGTCGCAGAGCGATAAGGTCTTCGTCTGCGAGTTTGGTGGTTTGGTGATAGGCGTCGTCAGTCTTCATGCCATGCCTCTGTTTCATACGACTGGTCAGTTGGTTCGAATCACTTCGCTCTCGGTTCTAGATGGATGGTTCCGCAAGGGCGTCGGCGCAAAGCTCGTCGAAGCTGCCGAGCGATGGGCTTGGTCGACGGGGGCTATTCGCGTCGAACTCACGAGTGGCGACCATCGTGATGGTGCACACAAGTTCTACGAGGCGATGGGCTACCTCTTGGCTGAACGCCGCTTTATCAAACCAAACATCTTCGAAGAAAAATAGGTGGTCCGTCTTCGACCCGAAGCGGACATAATTCAGGATGCCATTTTCCAGGACAATTGGCTGGAGATTTGCCGATATATGAGAACAGTGGTCAGGTCGGTAGCTCAGTGGGGACTGGCAATTGCCATGGTTGCTGCTAGCACGTTGGTTCGGGCCAACGAGCCCCAAGCTGCAGAAATCAAAAAGCCAGGTCAGTGGGATGCGAGTGCCGTGTATCTGTGGCCCGGACCCACAGACATTGCCGACGCACCCCAGGGGCCGCGGATCGCAACAGTACGATCCCCTGATGGCAAGTTCGCACTACGGGTCAATGAGAACGAGCTGGCTATTGACGGTCCGAAAGGCGCAACGGTAGCGCGCAAATTGGATATTGATGACCTCGCAGAGGTGTCATGGGGACCGGATTCAAGGGAGTTTGCGGTCACCGCCAGCGACGGCGGCTGGGTTGGCACATGGGCGGTGACAGTCTATGCCGTGGAATCCACAGGCGTTCGGAAGTACGACGTGTCGCAGCCAATCGCAGCTCGGTTTCAAGCCAGAAAGGGTGGGTGCGATGAAATCCCGAACGTCGCCGCAGCGGGCTGGCTTGCCCCAGACGTCCTGCTGATTGTCGCGGAAGCCCCACCGCATAGTAGCTGCAAGGACATGGGGGCCATTCGCGGATACGAGCTGTCGGTTCGCGATGGAAAGATTCGACGTGAGTACAACTCTTCTCAGTTGGCTGCAAACTTCGGGAACCGACTTGGAGAGCGGTTGCAGGGTCGCTAGTGGCTATGTCCGCTTCCGACCCAAAGCAGACATCCGCTACTCCCTTAGTGCTGGTGAACCCAGTAACCCTTCATGGAGGATCACCGTGAAGCACATTGTCAAGGTAATTTGCGTGGCCGTGCTTTTGGTCTGGGCTCAAATGTCTGGCGCACAGACGCGTACGGTCATCGATATGAATGCTGATCTTCGATTGAGTGATGACGACGCTCACAACCTGGAACTCCAGGCAGCCGACGGAAGCGCCGATGCTGCGACGCGCCTCTTCCAGTACTACGCGTATTACCGACAGGACCAAGGCGCCGCAATAAAATGGATGACCGTGGCCGCTGAGAATGGTGATAGCTTTTCATATTGCAATCTAGCGACGCTCCTTCGGACGGAGAAGGATGAGTATCTCCAAAGGCGCGCTGCATTCTGGAAGAAGAAGTGCGAATCTGCTGATTAGAGCAACTAGGTTCTTGCTTGCGCTGCAGCAACTACCTACGGGAGCCGATTCGGTCGCTTCATAGCCTATTGCCAGACGCCATTTCGGCTCGTTCTCGTTGTTCCTTCCTTCTTTCCAATCGCATACCTGCTTGGAGAGCACCTTGGCCTTTACGGAGGGGTGGCACTCGTACTCCTAACTGAGGCTTGGAAGATCGTCACCTTGGCTAAAGAAGCCCGCATGAACAGAGGCTCCCTCGCCCAGGCGACTCCGTGATTGTTAGGTTCGTTTCGTGGGAGACATCCGCTTTCGACCCGGAGCGGACATAAGAGGGACGCTACGATGAGCTATCTGAGGGAGCTAAGGCGACGGATGAACCGAGACGACGGGAAACTGCTCCAGGTTGGAAATCGCCCAATAGGGTGCATCGAGGGAGTCGGGCTTCTTCTGTTTGTTGGCGGCATCTGTCTGTGGCAGCTCAACGCAAAGACCGGGCTCAGCGAAATCTGGACTGCTGTCGCGGGTGCGCTCGGCTTCTTGTTGTGCATTCTTGGGAACGCATGGAGAGGCAAGGATTCCGGTGTTTGAATTACAGATTCGAGATGTCGGCTTCCGACCCTCAGAAGACATCAAAAGCGGGGTCAGGTTCACTCCCGCCATGCATGAAGTGAACGGAAGGAGGTGAGCCTTCCATGGTTGCGGGAGGCCGAATAGTTTCAATTTGTTCGCGGTTGTAGAGTGCACTTCACACATGCCGGACGGCACCGCGTTCCTGGTGGAGCTGATCATGACCGGAAGAGCGGAACAACGGCGTGTCACGTTGGGAAACTCAGTCTCATATAGCAAAGCTGCATCAGGTTCGCTTTCGACCCAAAGCACGCGTCTCCATGTATGCAAGGAGCATGAAATGGACGAACACCCGCTCGAAGCTTGGCATCGCCTGGTTCGCACTCAGGACCCGTCCGGACTCGATGCTTTGATCGCCGACGATGCCGTTTTCCACTCGCCTGTCGTCCACACGCCACAGCGACGCAAGGCATTGGTCATCGCCTATCTGGGCGCGGCGTTCGCCGTATTCTTCAATCCAACGTTCCGCTATGTGCGACAGATCGTGGGCGCGTCAGATGCGATGTTGGAGTTCGAGGTCGAAGTAGACGGGGTACTCGTCAATGGCGTCGATATCATCAAGTGGAATGACGCAGGGCAGATTGTCGATTTCAAGGTGATGCTGAGGCCGCTGAAGGCGATCAATCTGATCCATGAGCGAATGGCAGCGATGCTGCAAGCAAAGCAGGGTATCTAGTGATATCCATGGGAATTCAACGGTCAGAAGCCAGGCAAAATCCGGGTCAGGTTCAGCTCCTCGACGGAAGATATGAACCTGACCTCGTAATTGTTAACTCATCTTGGCAGCAAGCAGTGCAGATCATTCCCGGGGGAAGGTGAGCTTGAAAACGCCTGACGAATTTGTGGAAGCGATGAAAGGAAGAGAGGCGCTTTCTTCAGGAGATATCAACGGCTCCCACGCCGCTCCTGATAGGGTAGGCAAACACTACATCCCGCACCCCAAAGCGCGCCTGTTGAACACACTGCTGCTCTTGCTCTGCGGTGGCATGGCTCTGTGGGGGCTTGGCGGGGTCTGAGCAACCACCACCCGTTGCCGGCTGGGGTCCTGGTTTTGGGTGCTGCGGTCGCCTTCGTCGGCCTCGCGTATGTGGCGACGGTTCGCGTTCTTATCGATGACCGAACGCTTGTGCGCACCTGGCTCGTGGGTCGACGGATCATCGTGTTAGAGGACATCGCGCAGCTGGGCCTCGTCCAATACAAGGGCACGCTGTCGCTGCTTATCCGGAAAAGCAGGTGGCGCCAACTGTCGCTCAGCAGTGATACGTTCGACTGGCAGGATGTGCGTTGCATGCACCGCGACATCCTGATGGCCCTGGGCTTGGACACCGAGCCGATGTGGCCGACGGCTCCTCGCTGGCTGGGCACGCTGGACGTGGCTGCCGTGCTGAGGTTCCGGCGCTTTCAGGCGGAGATGCAGGGAAGCGATGGCGAGCCGCCTCTGCGCTAACGAAGGCCAAGAAGGGATACGGCCCTTTCGTTCGGGCGGATTAACGACGCAGCTAAGGTTCGCTTTTGACCCAAAGCAGACCTGACGATGCTTCCGGCAAACGCTTCGTTTTCTTCGCGGTGATCGTCGACAGTTCCGGTTGCCCTGACCCAAACCATGCCTCGCACTTGCCCAGGACAATTATGCGGATCTCCCAAATGATCTCTTCGTTTGCCATCGTGCTGATGGCGTGCATCCATTCGGCACATGCAGCGGAGGCCGTGGACGCTCGGCCCTCGCCACTGCCGTCCCTCGACGGTCATTGGGCCATGATCGGCGATGTTATGGGCAAACCGGTTCAGTACGACTTGGATGCATTCCCCACGCTGCAGGGGAAATTCACAGAAATGCACATGGTTGATGTGCAGGTGCCCTCCAAATATGAAGCACGTGTATTCATAGGGGCCGACACGAGCGGCCAGCTTATCGTCCATTGGCTGGACAGCTTCGGAGCAAGCTACTCGGTGCCCCACGGGACTGGTGCAATCACGGGTAATACGGTGGCCTTCAGCTTTCCATACCCGAGCGGCCAGTTTCGCGATACGTTGACTTACGACCCGAAGCAAGGAACATGGAGCTTGGTGATCGAGTCTGCCAAACCCGATGGCACCTGGGGGCATTTCGCCAAGTACGAGATTCGACGCAAGCCTGCTGAACCCAGTCACGCGTCAACGCCGACGCACTAATTCACAGGCACGCCATATCCGCTTTCGACCCCTGGCGGACATTCCCTATGACCGGGGCGTCTTTGAGTACCCGACCAACGACAGCAACCGAACTTCGGAATGCCGCCAAAAACGGAGTCAGGTTCACGTCCTCGGTGTAGAAAGTGAACGGCAGGAGGTGATCCTGACCACGTTCCTGCTGCCTGACGGCCATGTGCGCCTTGAGACAGCGCCGGAGGCAAGCGTGCACAATAGCTCGATCGCTTCCTACCCGACTGCCATGAGCACTGTGACCTCGAAGTCTCGTCCGACCATCTGGCTGATCCGTCACGGCGAAACCGAATGGAGCAAGTCCGGGCGGCATACGGGTACCACTGACATTGCGTTGACGGAGCAGGGGCGCAAACAGGCGTCGGCGCTTGCGCCGCTGCTTGCGACACAGAAGTTCGACCTCGTGCTGACTAGTCCGATGCAACGTGCCATCGAAACCTGCCGTCTGGCCGGTCTCGGGGAGCGGGCTGAAATCGAGCCCGATCTGCACGAGTGGAATTACGGCGTCTTCGAAGGGCGAAAGACGGCGGATATCCGCTTGGAAGAGGCCGACTGGTCTGTGTGGAAGTCGCCAATTCCCGAAGGCGAGATGGCAGCGCAGGTTGGCGCGCGTGCACAGGCGTTGATCGATCGCTTGCTGAGTCGCGACGCGGGCAACATCGCCTTGTTCTCACACGCTCACTTCCTGCGAGCGCTTGCATCCGTCTGGGCTACCGGGACGCCTTCGGTCGGTGAACACCTCGCGCTCGATACCGCGGCGGTCAGCGTCCTCGGCTTTGAGCGCGAGGTCCGGGCCATCGTCAAATGGAACTTGCAGCCGTAGGACGCTTTCCCATCGGCCGTGATGATGTGGCTGTACCAGGCGCCTGACTTCAGCAAGGCGCCGAGGAAAATCACCCAGCAGGGGGCCGCGGCGCGCATCAAATGGCGCCGATGGTGCGTCGTCGCTCGCGCTACCAGTTGAGCTCGCCGAGCATCGCTGCGTAAGTCTCTATGCTGTCCCACAAGTTCTGCAGTCGAGCGTTTTCGTTGGCGGCGTGCTGGTTGTTGTCATGGTTGACGATGGGCAGGCCGATCGCGGGAACGTCCAACTGGCTGGCGAAGAGATACATGGGAACGCTTGCGCCCATCATGGGTAACACGGCGACGGGGCCACCGGCGGCTCGCTCGGTGGTGGCGAGCACGGCGCGTGCAGCGGGGCTGCTCATGTCGGCGCGGTAGCCGGGGTAGCCGTGGCCCCAGTCGAGCTTCACCAGCCTGGATTGGGTGCTCCGTGTCGCTGCGTCGGGCTCCGCATGCAGCACCGTCCAGCCGAGGTCCTGAAGCCGCTTCTCTACCTGTTCGCGCACGTGCTCCGGTGTCTGATCGGGAACCAGGCGGAAATCCAGCGCCACCTCTGCCGTCGCGGGGATCGCCCGCGCGGGGCCGCCCGCCTGGAGGCCAACCACATTGAGTGCGGGGTGCATGGTGCCGGCGGTCAGCCCTTCGTCGCCCTCGCCATGGGCGATGCCGAACTCCCGTGCCAGTGACGGCTCCACGGGAGGCAGCGCCTTGATGGCCTGTTGTTCGGCCACCGTCAGCGGGCGCACATCGCGGTCGAAGCCCGGAATGCGGATGCTGCCGTCGGGCGCGCGCAAGTCCATGATCAGTTCTGCCGCCAGGTAGGCCGGGTTCGGCGCCCAGTTGCCGTAATGGCCACTGTGCAGCGGTCGGATGGGGCCGTAGATGGTGGCCCTCAGGTCGAACATGCCACGTGCACCGAAGTAGAGCGTGCGGCGGCGTGACTGATGCATGGGCCCGTCGCCTATCAACCACAGGTCGGCTGCGAGCAATGCGCGGTTCTGGCGAAGGTTGTCGGCCAGATGTGGCGATCCAGGCTCTTCCTCTCCCTCCCAGAACACCTTGATGTTGACGGACGGCGATCGTCGCCATGCTTTCAGCGCATCAAACGCTGCCAGGAAAGCGATGATCGACGATTTGTCGTCGCTGGCCGCGCGGCCGAACAGGCGCCATTCGGGGTTGAACGGTGGGCGCTGGTGACTCCAGTCCACATCCGGCGACTTCGGATCCGGTCCGCTGCGCAGTACCGGTGCAAACGGGTCCGTCTCCCATTCGGCACGCACGACAGGCTGCCCGTCGTAATGTGCATAGAACACTACCGTGCGCCTGGCACCCGGCGTGTCGAGTTCGCCATAGACGACGGGCGGCTCATCAGCGCCCGCCTGCAACAGCTTCGTTTGAAAGCCGCGTTGCGAAAGCTCCGTCTGCAGGCGCCTGGCCATGGTGACGAGGCCGGGGGCATTCCCGGCCAAGCTGGGGATCGCGGTGAATTCGGAGAGCTGTCGCACGATCAGTGGCTCGTGCGTGGAGCGCCATTGGCGGACCTGCTCCATCAACGGATCACTGGCATGGGCCGTCGTGCTGGCGATGCAGAAAACGATGGCGAGTACCACTTTCTTCGTCATAGCTGCGCCTCTCGTCGGGCGGAAACAGTCCGCGGTCTCGACCCGTGCACGGGGCTGCTCTTTTAGCGCCGCCGTTGAGTAGGGTGAATCAAACCATCTTTGGCCGTCCAAGTCGCTGCAGGCCAAAAAGGGCGGGACTCGCAGCCGGCGAATATCGCGCGGGCAACCATGGGTCGCGAAAACTTTCGGCGGAAGCTTTGAGGATGTCACTCGCGCGTGTGCTATATGTCCGCAGGGGTGGGCGTGGGGTACGGCCAGGCGCTGGGTTCGACCATGGCGCAAGGGGCCGGCCTCCGTCCGGATCACCGTATCCGGTGGGGAGAGTCGGTCTGGTTATGTATGTTTCCTGGTTTGCTCATGGACGGGTGCCACGCGTTCGCTGGTTCGTCGCCATGCTGGCCTCGTCGCTGGTCGCCGGTTGTGCCGTGGGGCCCGACTTCCATCGTCCGGCTGCGCCCGAGGTCAGCGATTACACCGCCCACCCGGTAACTACCACGGTCGCGACCGAGAACGTGGCCGGAGGAGATGCGCAGCGCTTTGCGTCGGGCGGGGACATTCCCGGTGACTGGTGGACGCTGTTTCACTCCAGGCCACTCAATGACCTGATCGAGCAGTCCCTCGCCAACAACCACGACCTGAAGGCGGCTCAGGCCGCATTGACGGTGGCAAGGGAGAATGTGCTGGCGCAGCGCGGCACTTACTACCCGAGTGTGGTGGCGGACTTTTCCGCCAGTCGCCAGAGGCAGTCGGGGACCATTTCGCCGACGCCCAACTCCAATACCTTTCAGTACAACCTGTTCACCCCGCAGGTCAGCGTTTCCTATGCGCCCGACATTTTCGGCCTGAATCGCCGGACGGTGGAGTCGGTGCAGGCGCAGGAGCAGGCCGTCCGGTTCCAGATGATCGCGACACAGATCACCTTGAGCACGAACGTGGTGGCCGCGGCCGTGCAGCTTGCCTCCCTGCAGGAGCAGGTGGCTGCGACGCGCGAGCTGGTCGACATCAATGCACACATGGTGCAGATCCTTCGCGAGCAATCCACCAAGGGTTATGCCAGCGGACTGGACCTTGCCGCGCAGGAGTCGCAGCTTGCCCAGGTCAACGCGACGCTGCCGCCGCTGCTGAAGCAGGTCGAGCAGCAGCGCGATCTGCTTGCCGTGCTGGTGGGGCGGTATCCAAGCCAGAGATCGGATCAGTCGTTCGATCTGGCGGGCCTGCAGTTGCCGCAGGAGCTTCCGGTAAGTCTTCCGTCGACGCTGGTGGCACAACGCCCCGACGTGCTCCAGGCCGAGGCCAACATGCACGCTGCCAGCGCGCAGATCGGCGTCGCCATCGCCAATCGGTTGCCCAACATCACGCTGAGCGCCAACACGGGCAGCACGGCATTGGCCATGGATCAGCTGTTCAAGTCGGGCACGGGTTTCTGGGGTATCGGTGCGGACATCACCGCGCCGATCTTCCAGGGCGGCACGCTGCTGCATCAGGAGCGCGCCGCAAAGGCCGCTTATGTGGAAGCCGCCGAGCAATACCGCAGCACGGTGATGGGTGCCTTCCAGAATGTGGCCGACTCGCTGGTGGCGCTGGACCAGGACGCGGCGGGCCTGAAGGCCTCCGCCGCTGCCGCCGACGCCGCCAAGCGCACTCTCGATCTATCGCAGAGGCAGTGGAAAGCCGGCTACGCCGACTATCTCTCGTTGTTGAACGCGGAACAGTCTTACCAGCAAGCGCGCATCAATCTGGTGCTGGCCCAGGCCAGCCGCTATGCCGACACGGCGGCGCTGTTCCAGGCGCTCGGTGGTGGCTGGTGGAATCGCGCAGATCTAGCCCAGGACAAAAATGAAAAATAGTGCGTTTGACGAAGCGCCATCCCAGGGGCGCAGGCAACGGCATGGACATGGGGTCGTCATGGCGGTGCTGCTTGCGGCGACATGCGGCATGGCCGGTTGCTCCGGCAAGAACAGTGACGATGCGGCGGGGGCTTCGGTCACGCCCACGAACGTAACGCTGACCCCGGATCAGCGGAAGAACATCCACCTGTATACCGTTGCGTCCGCGACCTACCACCGGACTGTGGATGCGACCGGGTCGGTGGACTTCAACAACGACAAGGCGACGGCGGTGCTGGCGCCGATTTCCGGTCCGGTCTCGCGCCTGCTGGTCGATATCGGTGACCACGTGAAGCAGGGTGATGCGCTGGCCCTGGTGGATTCGCCCGATTACGCCGCCGCCGTCACCACGTATCGCAAGGCTTTGACTACGGCGCATACCGCCCGACGGCTCGCCGACCTGGAAAAGGACCTGGTCGAGCATCAGGGCGTCGCCAAGCGCGAAGAGGATCAGGCGCAGGCCGATGCCGCCAATGCCGATGCCGACGTCGACGCCGCCCTGAAGGCGCTGGTCTCGCTGAATGTCGACCCGAAGGTCATCAAGGACATCGAGCAGGGCAGGCCCATTGCCCCGATCAGCGGCGTCATCCGCTCGCCCACCGCGGGCACCGTGGTGGATCGCCAGATCACGCCCGGGCAACTGCTGCAGGCCGGCACCACGCCGTGCTTTACGGTCGCCGACATGTCGCATGTATGGGTGATGGCGCAGGTGGCCGACTCCGACGTGGCGTCGGTGAAGCCGGGCGACTCCGCCGATGTCTCCACCGGCGTCGATTCGCAGCGCCTCACCGGCACGGTCACCAAGGTGTCCGCACTGGTGGACCCGGATACGCGACTGATGCCGGCGCGTATCGTCGTGGACAACGGGCAGGGCCTGCTGAAGAAGCAGGCCTACGTGGCCGTGCAGATCCATTCGCGCGAGGAAGCCAAGGGCATCCTGGTGCCGGTATCGGCCTTGCTGCGCGACGACGAGAACCTTCCGTTCGTGTACGTGGCCCAACATGACGGCAGCTTTGCGCGACGCTCGGTGACCCTGGGTCACCGCATCGGAGACCAGTTCGACATTCCCGCGGGCCTGCAGGCTGGCGAGCAGGTCGTGGTGGATGGCGGCATCTTCGTCCAGTTCATGCAAAACCAATGAGCGAACAGTTGCCTCCCTCCTCGCCGACGCCGCGATCGGCGTCGCTCATGAACCGGGTTGTCTCCGCGTCCCTGGGCCAGCCGTTCCTCGTCCTGCTGATGGCGCTGCTGCTGATCGGTGCAGGCGCACACTCGTTGCAGCGCCTGCCGGTGGATGCGTATCCGGATCTCTCGCCGCCCATCGTGGAGATCATCACGCAGTGGCCCGGACACGCCGCCGAAGAGGTGGAGCGGCTGATCACCGTGCCGGTCGAGCTGGGCATGAACGGTGTGCCCAAGACCACCACGACACGCTCCATTTCGCTCTACGGGTTGTCCGACGTCATCCTCACGTACCAGACGGGCACGGACAACAACTTCGCACGCCAGGAAGTGTTCAACCGATTGGGCGACCTGAGCCTGCCCAGCGGCGTCGCGCCTTCGGTGTCGCCCCTGTCAGCTCCCTCGGGCCTGATCTATCGGTACGTGCTGCAGAGCACGGACCGCTCGCCGATGGAACTCAAGACGTTCGAAGACTGGACGGTCGAGCCACAGTACCGGGCGGTGCCGGGTGTGGCGGACGACTCGGGATTCGGCGGCGGCACCATGCAATACCAGGTGCTGCTCGACCAGACCAAGATCGCAGCGCTCGGCCTGTCGGCCGTGCAGGTGGAAGCGGCGCTGAGCGCCAACAATGCCAATGCGGGCGGCGGCTTCTACTCCCAGGGCGGACAGTTCTACTACGTGCGCGGGGCAGGGCGCGTGGAGACGCTGGAAGACATCGGCAACGTGGTGGTGGCCGTGCACAACGGCACCCCGGTGCTGGTGAAGGACCTGGGCCGCGTGGTCATCGGCATTGCGCCGCGCCTGGGCGAGTTCGGCTACGAAAAGCAGGACGACGCGGTGGAAGGCGTGATCCTGCTGCGTACCGGCGAAAAGACTCAGGACGTCCTCAAGCGCGTCGAAGCGAAAACCAGGCAGCTCAATGACGAGATCCTTCCCAAGGACGTCAAGGTCGTTCCGTTCTACGACCGCACCGACCTGATCACGCTCACCACCAAGATCGTGGAAGACAACCTGCTTCGCGGCATGTTGCTGGTCGTGGTGATCCTGATCTTCTTCCTTTACGACATTCGCGCGGGCCTGATCGTCGCCACCACCATTCCGCTGGCGCTGATGTTCGCCTTCATCTGCCTGGATCTGCAGGGCGCATCCGCCAACCTGTTATCCATCGGCGCGGTCGACTTCGGCATTCTCGTGGACGCCGCGGTCGTCATGGTGGAAAACATCTTCCGCCAGATTGCCGAGCGTCGTGGCACGCCGTTGAACGTCAAGGAGATCATCCGGGACGCCGCCGCCGAGGTGGATCGCCCGCTGTTCTATGCGGTGGCGGTGATCGTGGTGAGCTTCCTGCCGATCTACGTGCTGTCCGGTCCATCGGGGACGCTGTTCAAGCCGATGGCCGACACCATGATCTTCGCGCTAGTCGGCTCCCTGGTGATCACGCTCACCTTGCTGCCGGTCCTGTGCGCGGTATTCATGCGCAAGGGCGTGCAGGAACGCCGCAATCGTGTCTTCGAAACGATCAAGTCGGTCTACGCGAAGGGGCTCGATGCCTGCCTCGCGCGGCCATGGCTGACGGCCGGTGCTTCGGCCGTGGTGCTGGCCCTGTCACTGCTGCTCATTCCGCGCATCGGCGCCGAGTTCATGCCACAGCTGGACGAGGGCGCGCTGTGGGTGCGCGCCACCATGCCCTACACCATCTCGTTCGAGGAGGCGTCGAAGATCACGCCGAGGATTCGCGAGGTGCTGCGCTCCTTCCCCGAAGTCACTACGGTCGCCTCGGAACTGGGGCGCCCCGACGATGGCACGGACTCGACCGGGTTCTTCAACGTCGAGTTCTACGTGGGCCTCAAGCCCTACTCGGAGTGGCACGGCGACTATCACAAGAAGGCCGAGCTGATCGAGGCCATCAACCAGAAGTTGCAGTCGTTCCCGGGCATCATCTTCAACTACACCCAGCCCGCCGAGGATGCGGTGGACGAAGCGGAAACCGGTCTGAAGAGCGCGCTCGCCGTGAAGGTCTTCGGTTCCGACCTGAACACGCTGGAGCAGAAGGGCAAGAGCATCAAGAAGATCCTGGAGCGCGTGCGCGGCATCCGCGACGTGACCCTGGTGCAGGAGCTGGGGCAGCCCAGCCTGAGCATCAAGATCGATCGCGCGAAGATCGCCCGTTACGGCCTGAACGTCTCCGATATCAACGGCGTCATTCAGACGGCCATCGGTGGCGATGTGGCCACGCAGGTGGTGCAGGGAGAAAAGCAGTTCGACCTCGTTGTGCGACTCGAACAGCAGTACCGCGACAACCCCGAGGAGATCAGGAACATCCTCGTGGCGACGCCGGGCGGGCAGCAGATTGCCCTCAAGGAGTTCGCGGACATCCAGGAAATCAACGGTGCGTCGTTCATCTATCGCGAAAACAATTCGCGCTACATCGGCGTGCAGTTCTCGGTAGAGGGCAGGGATCTGGCGGGTGCCGTGGAAGACGCCATCCAGCAGGTCAACGACAAGGTCAAGCTGCCGCAGGGCTACCGCCTCGACTGGGGTGGCGAGTACAGCGAGTACACCGCGTCGCGCGCGCAGTTGAACGTCATCCTGCCGCTGACGATGGCCTTGATCTTCCTGTTGTTGTTCACCCTCTACAGGAACTTCAAGTTCCCCTTCATCACCGTGCTCGGTGTGCTTCTTTCCGCGCCGGTGGGTGGCATCGTGGCGCTGTGGATCACGGGCACGCCGTTCTCGGTGTCCTCGGGCATCGGTTTCCTGGCCCTGTTTGGTGTATCGGTGCAGACGGCGGTGGTCTACATCTCCTACGTCAACGAATTGCGACGCGGGGGTACAGGCCTTGAGGAGGCGATTCGCGAGGGAGCGATCCTGCGATTGCGCCCGATCATGATGACCGCACTGGTTGCCGCGCTGGGCCTGCTGCCCGCCGCCCTCGCCACCGGTGTCGGCACGGACACCCAGCGACCGTTCGCGATGGTGATCGTCAGCGGCCTCTTTGCGCGACTGTTGATCAGCGTGTTCCTCATGCCCGCGCTCTACACCCTGGTCGCTAAGCCCGATGACAGGCTTGAGGTGTGAGATCGCCTCGGGCGTGGTGAGAGGGCGCGACCCAAGGCTTTGCAAAAGCCCGCCGTCAATCTGAGGCGGGCGTCGCTGGAAAGCCGGGGCGGGCAGGGCAGCAACGTACGTGTTGTGTACGAGAGACGCGGTCAGTCCGCGTTGGTCGTGGGTGGTGCTTCGTAATCGGGCGTCATCGGCGGTGACGGCGTGAGCGCTGCCTTGCGCCAGTGTCAGATGGCTCGGAACGTCGGCTATAGGGGCACAACATGAACCTGGATCGCGCCGCCCGATACGCTCCGCTGTTGCTGAGGGTATTGCTCGGGTCGCTGTTCATTGCGCACCTGTACTGGAAGTTCGCGATACTTCCGGGCGGCCTGCCGCGATGGTGGGCTGGCTTCGCCTCCAATGGCTATCCCTGGTTCGTCCCTGGGTATGTTTTTTCCGCCGAGCTTGCCGGTGCCTTGCTGCTCATTCCCGGCATCCACGCCCGCTGGGTCAGCCTGTACGTATTGCCGATGATGCTTGGCGCGACGCAGTTCTGGGCCGTGCGCAAAGGTTTCTACTTCACCGGTGCAGGCGCAGAGCTGCCGCTGGTGTGGTCGGTCCTGCTGGTTCTGCAGGTGATGCTCGGCGATGGCCCGTATGCGTTGCGAAGCCATCGAGGATCGACGGCCTGACTGATCCATCGCGTGGAGGCGATGCACGCCTCCGTCACACTCCGGTGCCGCCAGTCACGCTCTCGCGAGTGGTAGCGGAACACAGGCGTGTCCGCTGCTGTTCGAAGCTGATCAGCCAGCGGCTACCAGCGGTCGTGCCGGGCCGGGCCGGCTGGGGAATGCGTGGCGCAGGATGCGCCAGATCACCGTGCCGAACTGCTTGGGCAGGGAGCCGGTGTTGTAGTGCTGGCCGTAGCGCGCGCAGATCTCGCGGACTTCCACGGCCATCGCGGCGTAACGGTTTGCCGGCACGTCCGGATAGAAATGATGTTCGATCTGGTGGCTCAGGTTGCCGCTCCACAGGTTGATGAGCCGACCACCGGTGAGGTTGGACGATCCACGCAGCTGGCGCAGGTACCAGTGGCCGCGGCTTTCCTTGCGCACGCTTTCCTTCGGGAACACTTCCGCATCGGCAGTGAAGTGGCCGCAGAAGATGATCACGTAGGTCCAGATGTTGCGGATCACGTTTGCCACGATATTGCCGAGCAGCACGGGCAGGAAGAACGGGCCCGCCAGCAGCGGGAACAACAGGTAGTCCTTCAGCACCTGCTTGCCGATCTTCTTCACCACCGGCGTCGCCATCTTCCACAGGGTGCGGCCGCTCATCTTTCCGGCGAACCAGCGACCGATACGCAGATCCTGCAGGGCCACGCCCCACTCGAACAGCACCGCGAACACCACCGCGATCGCCGGCTGGATCAGGTAGAACGGTTTCCAGCGCTGCTCGGGGAAAATGCGCAGCAGGCCGTAGCCGATGTCGTCGTCCATGCCACGCACATTGGTCCAGGTGTGATGGCTGTAGTTGTGCGTCTTGCGCCAGTTGTCGCTGGTGCCGACGATGTCCCATTCGTAGCTCTGGCCATGCAGCGCCGGGTCGCCCATCCAGTCGTACTGGCCATGCATCACGTTGTGGCCAAGCTCCATGTTCTCCAGGATCTTGGACAGGCCGAGCAGGACCGTGCCGAGGATGCACAGCGGCCACAGCAACGCCGGCAGCACCGTGCCGCCGAGGATCGCGCCTGCCATCAGCATCACGCGGCCACCAAGACCCAGCCAGCGCACGCCGGCCATGATCCTGCGAATGTAGTCGGCGTCGCGCTGGCCAAGCGTGGCCACCGTGCGGGCGCGAAGCGCATCCAGTTCCTCGCCGAAGCGATTCAGTTCTTCTGGGCTCAGGGCGCGACTGTTGATCTTGGGCATGGCGTTCACAGGTCCAGGGAAAGATCGCTTTGCGCGGCATGGATGCACAGGCGCAAGGCTTGGGTGGGTTCGTGTTGCACGCTGCGGTCGTGCAGGGCGCGCGTGGCGCCGCTGGACTTGCCGCAGGAGCAGGTGTTGCAGATGCCCATGCGGCAGCCGTGGCGCGGCCTGACGCCTTGCTCTTCCAGCGCTTCCAGCAGCGACTTGTTGCGTGCGATGTCCAGCGTTCGGCCGCTCTGCAGCAAGGTCACGCGCACGTGGCCGTGGTCGCTTGCGTCGATCAGGCGCGGCGGCGGGCTGAAGGCTTCCGCCTGGAACGACAGGTCACGATCGGCGAGCACCTCGCGGGCGCGCTCGACAAAGCCGTGCGGACCGCAGACGAGTACGTGTGCCTTTGCGTCACCCGGGAGCAATGTATCGAGATGAAGCGATTCGATTCGCCCCTGCAGCTCGTCGGTAGCCTGCGCAGCCTCGCCGGTCAGCACGAAGTACACGCTGAAGTTCGGATGGCGAGTGGCGATGGCACGCAGCGATTTGGCCTGCACCAGTTCCGCGCGCGTGCGGGCCCAGTACGCCAGTCGCACCGGGCGCGGGAATCCCGCTTCCGCCTGTGCATTGACGAGGGCCAGCATTGGGGTGATGCCGCTACCGGCAGCCAGCATCAGGCAGGGCGCCGACACGTCAGGCACGCTCAGCTCCCCGAACGCCTGATCCAGTGACAGCACGCGGCCTACCGGAACGGTTTGCAGATAGGCGCCGACCTTGCCGCCGTCCACCGCCTTCACGGTGATCCGGATGCAGCCGTCCGCACGGGGCATATCCGACGCGCTGTAGGACCGGGTGTAGCGCACGCCGTCGATCTCGATACCGACGTTGACGTGCTGCCCCGCGCGAAAGCCGCGGAAGTGCCGGTTCGGGCGCAGTACCAGGGTGGTGACACCCTCGGCTTCGAGGCGACGTTCGACCACCCGTGCCCGTGTCTGGTGCCAGGACCAGAGCGGATTCAGGCGGGACAGCCAGAAGTCGAGGACGGCGGGTGGCGCCCACACCGCATTGAGGCGGGACAGCCAGGTGGGTTGGGGGAGTGCGGTTTCCATAGGCTCAGTATACGACCATATATACAACTGTATATACAATCGTCTATACACCTGTCTGCTATCCTTCACCGAAGCCACTTTTCCAGCGCTGATGACCCAAACCCTCGCCCCAGAGGCCCCCGAGGCCGGACGCAAGCACCAGATCAGCCGGGACGACCTGCTGATGGCGGCCCTGCGCCTGGTCGGGCCGCACCGGAGCGTGTCCAGCCTGGGTCTGCGCGAGGTGGCGCGGGAGGCCGACATTGCCCCCAACAGCTTCTACCGGCATTTCCGCGATATCGACGATCTGGCGGTCGCCCTGATCGAGCTGTCCGGCGAGGCCCTGCGCAAGGTGGTCGACCAGGCGCGCGTCAACGTGGTGAGCGGCAACGCGGTCGTACGCGGCTCCGTGGAAGCCTTCATGTCGCAGGTGCGCTCCGAGGACGGCCTGCTGCAGGTGCTGCTGCGCGAGGGCACGGCCGGGTCCGACGCCTTCAAGCAGGCGGTTGATCGCCAGCTCGATTTCTTCGAGGAAGAGTTGCGGGTCGAACTGGTGCGCCTGACCGAGGCCGCCGATCAGCCCCTGCACGATCCGGCGCTGGCCGCCAAGGCCATCACTCGCCTGATCTTCGCCATGGGTGCGCATGCGCTCGATCGGCCGATCGAGCATGACGCTCAACTGATCCGTCAGATGAGCCAGATGGTGACGATGATCCTGCTCGGATCTCGTGACCTGCGAGCACGTCTCGGCTGAATCGTCGTTGCTGGCAGCCGATTTGCTTCGCCTGCCGATCGCGACGAAAGCCTTCCTGCCAGGCAGCGGTCCATCACTCGGGCGCACGGCGCGCCGGCTACACATCTCCTCCACGTTTATTACCGCACGCTGACGCTGGGTCGAGTATCGGCCGCCGACCTGATTCGGGTCGGCAAGCGCACATCATCACACCGCCCAGGGAGTAGCAAGGTGATGAATCAGCGTTTCAATGGGCGCCGCCTTACCGCGGCGCAGTTCGCCGTAGCCGTGCGCGGTCTGCGCATGACGCCCCGCAACCAGCAACTGGCGCGGGAGGCGTTGGTGGATGGCGTTCCGACGCCGACATTGGCTGCCCGTGCGCAGGTGACCCGGGGCGCCATCGACCGCACGATACGCCGCATCTATGAAACCCATCTGGCAAGGCACGACGCGCCCGTCGAGTGGCGTGAAGTACGCCTTACAGTGCCACGGAGCATGGCCGAGCGATTCGAGGCCCAGGCGGCAGCCGTGATCGCCGAACACGATTTTGCCCGTCGCCTTGCCACGGCCATGGAACAGGAGTCCTCACAGGAAGATGAGGCCGCGGAAGAAAGTTGAGCACAATGAGACGTCCGACGATCCCGCCCATCGGTTAGTCCTTCGTGGCTGCGTTGCTTCAGCGAAGGCGATGGCATGGGCCACGGCGTCGATCAGTAGCGCACATCAAGCACCGATGATGCGACCCGCAATATCGCTGCCATGTCCGCTTCACCCCACGCAGGTCCCGCTCGCCCCATGGGCCGAGTCCGTCGCCACGCGTACGGCTACACTCGGCCACCATGACGATGCCAGCTCGCCTGTCCCCGGCAGACTTCCACGGCGAACGAAGCGTGACGCTATCTGCGAAAGCGTTGGCCTTGCTGTGGACCGTATTCTGGCTGCTCATGTTCAGTGCCACCCTGCAGGAGGCGCTGCGCAATCCGTCGACCCGATGGTGGGAGCCCATCCTGTGGGAGGGTAGTTCGGCGCTGGTCTTCACCGGATGGATGTTGGTGGCGTTCCGTGTACGCGGACGCTACGCGCGTTACCTGGACAGGCCGCTGATCTGGTTCGGCAGCTATCTGCGGTGGTTGCCACTGGTGGCCGTCACGTTCGTCGTCGTGGTGTACGCCATGCGCTATGGCGTCTACGCCCTGGTGGGCCGCACTTATGTGCACTCGGGCTGGTACTTCATCTTTGCGTACGAGAGCGTGCGGTTCACGCTTTTTGCGGGCTTATGGTTCGGGGTCCTCTTTGGCGTCGATTCGTACGGGCAGTGGCAGCTCCAGAAGCAGCGCCTGCTGAGAACGCAGAAGGCGTTGGCCGAAGCCCAGCTTGCACAGCTGCAGGGGCAGCTGCGGCCGCATTTCCTGTTCAATGCGCTCAACACCGTGTCGTCGCTGATGCATACGGATGTGGCGCGCGCCGATCGGCTGGTGGCGACGCTGGGGGACCTGTTGCGCATCAGCCTCCGGTCGGACGAGAGCGAGATGACCCCGCTTGCGGAAGAGTTGCGCACCCTGGAGCTATATGGGGACATCATGCGTGAGCGATTCCGCGATCGCGTCACGCTGAGCTGGCAAACCGACCAGGCGCTGCTGGATACCCCGGTTCCCGCGTTATTGCTGCAGCCACTGCTTGAAAATGTGTTCAAGCACGGCGTCGAGCGCACCGTGGCGCATGTGCGCGTCACTATCATCGCGCGGCGCGAAAACGACGCGATGGAAATCGTCGTGAGCAATTCCGGATCCATGCTGGCACCCGGGCATCACGATGGCGTGGGTTTCCGCAATTGCCGTGAGCGGTTGAACATCATCTACGGGCACGAGGCATCGCTGCGGGTTCGCAACGAGGTTGACGGTGTCGCCGCGTGCGTCCTCATACCGCTGTCGGGGGCGACTCCGTGATTCGTGCCCTGGTCGCCGATGATGAAGCGCCGGCGCGCGAGAAGCTTGAACGTTGGCTCTCCGATCAGCCGGACATGGTCGTGGCCGGGTCGGCGGAGGACGGCATGTCCGCGGCGCAATGCATTGAGCAGCTTCGACCGGACGTGGCGTTTCTCGATATCCACATGCCGATGCTGTCCGGTCTACAGCTTGCAGCGCAGCTGGAGACGTCGCGTGCCCCGTTGATCGTCTTCGTGACTGCCTATGACGAGCACGCGGTCAAGGCATTCGACCTCAATGCCGTCGACTATCTGCTCAAGCCTTACGACATGGAGAGATTTGCGCGCACCGTACAGCGCGTCCGCGAGCGGCTTCGTGCCGATGATCCCGGTGCTTCGGCGGTGGCGATAGGGCGGGAGAGGGCGCCGGGATGCGAGCGCTTGCTGGTGCCGGATCGCGAAAGGCTTCAGCTTGTCGACGCAGCGTCCGTTGAATGGCTGGAGGCGGATGACAACTACGTCCACGTGCACACGTCCGGACGGACCTACCTGCTCCGCAGAACGCTGCAGGACCTGCTTTCCCAACTCGGCGAGCAACGCTTCGTGCGGATACACCGGTCGACGGCAGTCAACCTGGCTTGCATCGCTTCGCTCACTCCGCTCTTCAAGGGCGACTACGAGGTCCATCTCCACAACGGCCGCACGCTTCGACTCAGCCGGCGGTATCGCGACGCGCTGTTTGCCCGCATGCACCAGTAACGTCCGGTTCGCCACGTCGGCGTCTCCGCTCGCCACCAACCTGCTGCCAGCCGTTCGCGGACGCATCAGGCTCCTGGCTATCGCCGACACAGGAGATTCGGAGCATGCGGGCTGATGACGAACGGAAGGAACGTTACGACTTTCTGGACTGGCTGCGAGTCATCGCCATCTTCGTGTTGTTCTTCTTCCACACGGGGATGATCTTCGTGGGCTGGGGGTGGCATGTCGTCAACCGCGAGACCATTCCGGCCCTGCAGTGGCCCATGGACATCGCCCACCGCCTCCGCATGCCGCTGCTGTTCGTCATTGCGGGTGCCGGCATGTGGTTCGCGCTGCAGCGGCGAAGTACCGTCCAGTTCCTGAAAGAGCGATCGATCAAGCTCATCCTGCCGCTCATCGCGGGCATGTTGCTGGTGGTGCCGCCGCAGATCTACTGCGAGCTGCGGCTTCGTGGGGAGTGGTCAGGCAGCTATCTGGAGTTCTATGCCACGCGCTTGCGGGAGTTCTTTCCTTACCCCATGGGCGACTTCGGTTGGCACCACCTCTGGTTCATCCTCTACCTCTATGTGTACGTCCTGTTGCTGCTCCCCGCGATGCTGTGGTGGAGGCGGTCCGGGCTGCGCGCAACACCCGGTGCTTGGCTATGCCTGCTGGGTATTCCGCTGGGCATCAACGAGGTCTTGCTCAAGCCGGTATTCCCGGAGACGCACAACCTGGTCAGTGACTGGTACATCTTCAACCACTACCTGCTGCTGACGGCGTATGGGTACTTCATGGCATCCACGCCGGGCATCTGGAAGTGGCTTTCCGGGTTTCGCCGGTGGTCGCTGTTCGCGGGAGTGGCGTCGTTCGTTCTGCTTATTTCCGCCTTCAATACAGGCGTCATCCAGCACGATTCCATCGCAGACGGTATCGGGGCCAACATCTTCACGTGGCTTTGGGTGATGGTGTTCCTGGGGTATGGCTATCGCTGGCTATCCTTCGCCAACCCGTTGCTCATCTGGGCGAGAGAGGCGAGTTATCCCGTTTACATCCTGCATCAGACGGTGATCGTCGTCATCGGCTACTACGTCGTCCAGTACGCGTGGTCACCGGGGGTGAAGTACTTCGTTGTCCTGGTTCTCAGCATGGCTACGTGCTTTGTCCTCTATGAGGCCTGCATACGGCGATTCGCCACGCTTCGGTTCCTCTTTGGCATGAAGGTGAAACCGGGAAGCCTGCGCCTCATGCCGGCGACCGTTCGGCGGGCCGCGGGCGATGATGTGCAATAGCCGGCGGCTTGGTCCCGGCAAGTGGAGCGGATGAAGCCCGGGATTCCACCGGGCTTCATGGAAATCAACACCGGTGCTTGAGGTTTGGCTTCAAACCGGCTATTTCCAACGCTTCCCCAGGGATGACGAAGCGCGCTCTCTGCCATCGGATCGCCAGGGGCACTCTTGTCCAACACGACCCGAGAACCATGAAAGGCTTCCCGACATCCAACGTTGCCGATAAAGGCCACTACCTGATCCTGGACGGTCTTCGTGGCGTCGCCGCGCTCTTGGTCGTGCTGTTCCATGTGTGCGAGGCGTATAGCCCCGATCATCCGCTGACCCAGCTCATCAATCACGGTTACCTGGCCGTCGATTTCTTCTTCCTGCTTTCGGGCTTCGTCATTGCGTACGCCTATGACGATCGCTGGCAGACGTTGAGTGTCGGGGGCTTTTTCAAGCGGCGTCTCATGCGGCTTCAGCCCATGGTGATCATGGGCATGACGGTGGGCGCGCTGTTCTTTCCCTTCCAGGCAGGCGGGTCCTTTCCGTTGATCGAGTCCACGCCCGCGTGGGAAGTGATCCTCGTGATGCTGGTGGGCTACACCTTGCTGCCCTTGCCGCCTTCCATGGACATTCGCGGGTGGAGCGAAATGCATCCGTTGAACGGTCCGGCGTGGTCGCTGTTCTTCGAGTACGTGGCCAACATTCTTTACGCGTTGGGGCTGCGCAAGCTGTCCCACCGTCAGCTTGGCTTCCTGACCATTTGTGCGGCGGCGTTCCTCGTGCAGTTGGCCGTGTTCGGCAAGCGCGGTGACCTGATTGGCGGTTGGTCGCTGGATGCCGGGCAGTTGCATATCGGGTTTGCGCGCCTGCTCTTTCCCTTCCTGGCGGGCATGCTGTTGATGCGCCTGGGCAAGCGCGTGAATGTCCGGGGCGCGTTTGGCCTGTGCAGCCTGCTGCTGGTGGCGGTGCTGGCGTTGCCGCGCGTCGGAGGCGCCGATCATCGCTGGCTCAATGGACTCTACGATTCGCTTTGCGTGATCGTGGCCTTCCCCTTGATTGTCGCCATCGGTGCCGGTGGTTCGCTCGCGGCGGGTTGGTCGACCCGCATCGCCAGGTGGCTTGGGGACATCTCCTATCCGCTGTACATCACCCACTACGCCCTCATTTACACCTATACGGAGTGGGTGAGCAGGCACAGCGCATCTGCCACGTACACGATGGGCATCGGCGCACTGGTTTTCTTGGCAAGCGTTGCGCTGGCGTACGCGTGCCTGAAGTTCTACGACGAGCCCGTGCGGAAGTGGCTACAGAGTAGGGCGGCCCGCACATCGGGTGTCGAAGGGGCGACCTCCGTACAGGATCAGGGGCTCGCGCCGTAAACCGTTGCCTCGCACGTTTCGAACCAGCCTTTCTTTACGGGGTGGCGCCGGACCTGCCAGTCCCCGCGACCCGCATCATGCGTCGGCGGTCTGTTGAAAAGACGGGCGTGCCGACGCCCGTCCTGGTTTCGCTTCGGTGATGCGCTCGACTAGCCGTCGATGAAGTGATGGATGGCCGGTATCGTGGTGGCCGGCGCTTCTTCCATCAGCCAGTGGCCCGCATTCGGGACGACGAGTTCCGTCACGTGGGTGGCGGCGTTGCGCATCACGATGGCTTCGTTCGCACCAAAGGACTTCTCCCCACCGATCGCGAGCACCGGCATGGTGAGCCTGGTCGCCATGGCTGCCTTGTTGTCTTCGGCGTCCTTGCGGATCGCACGAAACTGGGCGAATGCGTCGTGCATGGCCTTCGGGCGAGCGTAGAGCTCGGCGTAGTGTTGGCGCGTGGCCTCGTCGACCTTGGATGGATCACCCGCGAACTCGTTCCAGAAGCGATCGAGGTAGATGCGCTCGCGTCCCGCTACCAGCCGCTCCATATCCGGACCGCCGAAGTCGAAATGCCAGAGGGCAGGTAGGCGCACGATCTGGTCCCAGGGCGGAATGCCGGGCACCGGCGCGTCCATCACCACGAGGCGATCGGTCTTGTCGGGATAACGGGCGGCATAGGCGTAGGCGACCATGGTGCCGATGTCATGCCCGACGACCGCGGAGTGGTCGATGCCGAGCTGGCTGAGCACGCTGCGGATATCGGCCGCCTGTGTCCGCTTGTCGTAGCCATTCTCCGGATGCGAGGACAAGCCCATGCCGCGAAGGTCGGGCACTACGACCGTGTGGTTACGCGCCAGATCAGCCGCCAATGGCGCCCACATGTCGCCGGTATCGCCGAAGCCATGCAGCAGGACGACCGCCGGCCCCTTGCCGCCGACGCGGACATGGATCGTGGCGCCGTCCACCTGGATGTCCTGGACGCGGAAGGAGGGCGGAAAAGCTTGAACGGCGGCCGTGGCGGCAAGGCTGAAACCTGCCAGCAGGCACGCGATAAGAAGCAGGCGAATCATCAATATGACTCCCTAGGAAAGTGATCGGTGGTCCCCTTGGTGGGCGAGGCAGGTGCGGCCGCGTCCCACTGGCTAGTTCAAGGCAAGGTCCGTAACGTGGGCGTGACGACGGGCCCACCCGCGGCCCGCTTGTCTGGCTGCTGCATCGCTGGCTGGAGGGGCATTCCCGCCCTTCCGCAGCATGGCTTGCCTTAATAGCTGACGATCCCTCGCTCCCGCCCCCAGACCACCGCCGCGCTGCGCCGATTGACGCCGATCTTTCCGTACAGGGTCGCCACGTGGTTGCGTACCGTGTTGCGCGAAAGCTTGAGTGTTGCCGCGATGCTCTCGTCGTTGTGGCCTTTGCAGATCAGGGTGAGAACTTCACGTTCGCGAGGCGTCAGGTCGACCAGGCCCTGCGTTGCATGGGGCTCGTTTCCGGTCTGGCGCACCTGGGCCAATTTCTCCATCACCGTCTGCGTAAACCAGGAAGCATCCTTCATGACGGCGTCGATGGCCGCCACGAGATCCATTTCCGAGCGCTTGCGATCGGTAATGTCCTGCATGACGCAAAGCGCGCACGCCTGGTCTTGAATCAATGCCGCTTCAGCGGAAAACAGGCAGTCCATGACCGTTCCCGAGCTTGTCTGCAGGGACACCTCCTGGCTGCGGATAACCTCGCCGGCGCCAAGCTTGTGCTGGAGTTCGCGATGGTGCTTCCCGTCCTTCCACAGGTGCACCTCGGACAGGGGCATGCCGGCGATGTCGTTCGCGGCATAGCCCAATGCGGCCGTAAATGCAGCGTTGACCTCGAGGACGCGCAGCTCGGGAAGTGCGCATAGCATCATGGGGACCGGTGCCAGGCAGAACGCCTTGGAAAAGCGCTCTTCGCTCTGGGCTAACGATGTTTCGGCCTTCTTGCGTGCGTCCAGATCGATGAACGTGAAGAGCATGCAATGCTCTTCCTCGATCTCGATGGGCTGGCCGGCAACGATCACGAATTTCTCGGTGCCTTTCAGGGGCAGCCTCAACACGGCTTCCCGCTGGGAAATCGTGCTCCATTCCTGCAGGCAGCGAATGGCGCCTTCGCGGTCTTCGGCGTTCTCGAGTACATCCAGTTCATAGATGGAGTGGTCGATGACCGCTTCGCGATCATATCCCGTCATCTCCAGGAATCCCTGGTTGACCTTGATGTACTGCAGGCTCGATAGCTGGCAGATCAGTGCCGGTGCCGGGTTCGCGTTGAATGCGCGCTCGAATCGCTCCTGGGCGCTGAATTGCCTGGTCAGATCCTGGATGACCAGGACCAGTGATTCGCGGGATCCACTGGAGTTGGTGAGGATGAGGCCTCGTACCTGGTGGATGCGGAAGAAATCTTCGTCGTCCGCGCGCGTCACTTCGACCACCACGTCGCGAAATTCCTGACCGTCGAGTACGCGCTCGGCGGGGTACTGGTCGGGCTTGAGGCGATGGTGGTTTCGGTACGTCAGGATGAATCTGTCGACGTACTGATCCACTTCCGAGCCCAGGTCCGACGCCGCGTCGATGCCATGCATCTCGAGCGCCATGTCGTTCGCCCAGACGATGGATCGATCCGGATCGATCAGAACGACACCTTCGGCCAGTCCGGCGATGAGCTGCTCCAGCTGATGGCGATCGACTCTCGGTGTGTTCGGGACCGCATCCATAGCAATCATCGCTCTGTGGGTTGCGTCATCTTCCCAGGGAACGGGCACGCCGTCCGGGGTCTGAAAGTACTAAGCCTACTGGTATCGCCTGATCTGGTTGCCGCAGCGTCAACCGCCTAGGTTCGTTGGGCCATCGGCGTTTCGATGGCACATCAATTTGCAGAGGTGCATACCTATGAATACGACCCATAAATCGGATTCGCAGCAGTCGGATGAACGCAAGCCGCGGCCGCCTCAGAAGGATGATGACAAGCAACACGGCGAGCATCACAAGCACAGTCAGCCGCAGCAGCCGAATCGGCATGGGCAGGACCACGGCGCCGAGCATAAAAAGTAAGGCGTTCCCGATTCAGCCCATTCTACGCAAGGAGGGAGTTCCCTATGCGACCCCTGTTCACCCTATCGTCACTGGCATTGGCGGGTCTCTTGTTGCTTGGCAGCACCATGGATCGCCAGCAGGTGGCCTATGCGCAGCCTCAGGACGCGAGCCATTCGAGTTCAAGTCAACCCACTACGGATACGTGGATAACCACCAAGGTGAAGGCTGAGCTGGCCTCCACTGACGGCGTCAAGAGCGGTGACATTTCCGTCACAACACTGAACGGCCAGGTCACCCTGACGGGCGTGGTCGCGAGCGATGTGGTGGCGAAAAAGGCCGTGGCGGCCGCGCGTAGCGTCAAGGGCGTGACCTCGGTGGATTCCTCCGGCCTGAAGACCGGTAGTTAGTCGACCAACCGTGCGGCAAGCGACGCGCTCACAACCTATTTCCGGAGGTTCAACCATGAACGAAGACAAGATCCAAGGGCAATGGAAACAGCTCAGCGGGAAGATCAAGCAGAAGTGGGGCAAGTTGACGGACGACGACATGAAAGTCGCCGAAGGAAGCACCGAGTATCTTGCCGGCAAACTGCAGGAACGCTACGGCATCGCCAGGGACGAGGCGGACAGGCAGATCAAGGAGTTTGATCAGACCCTGTGAAAGGGCGCCGTGCCGGAGGACGGCAAGATGCCGCCTTCCGGCAGGGCGGGAAGCTCGCGCTAGACCGGAAGCGACTGGCGGCGATGCCATCCTCGAGCGCCATGGACAGACATGATTCGGGCAGTGCGATGGCGTTCGCCATCGAGAACCTGCTCACGAGGTCCCCGCCCAATTCGGTCCCTTCACCGCATCCATCCATCGGAAGAGGAAAATCCCATGCTCCATTGGGCCATCATGTTCTTCATCGTTGCCATCGTCGCCGCGATCTTTGGCTTCACCGGCATTGCGGCAGGTGCTGCGAGCATCGCCAAGATCATCTTCATCGTCTTCATCGTGCTTTTTGTTCTCTCGCTGATCTTTGGCGGCGTCCGCCGCGGTCCACGACTATGAGCGGTCGACATCGTGCTCCGGCGAGCGTCCGTGGGCGCAGGGCCAGTCATGATCGGGACGTGAGCCCGGTTGAGTGCACTGGTCTGCCGGGACGGGAGATGGCGCGGTAACGACCCGTGATATCCAGGGTGCGAGCGTATCCACCATGTCTACCCCGCGGGAGTTCTTGTGAGCGGCGGCATCTGGAGACATCCTGGCGCCTGGGCACCGCTGGTGATGTCGCTGGCTGCGCTGGTCGTCGTGGTCGGCCATCTGGTCTTCGTGGGCACGGCACGCGGGACGGACGAAGGCGCCTCGGCGCATTTGTTTCAGCTGCTCATCGCCGCACAGGTTCCCGTCGTCGGTTTCTTTGCCATCCGATGGCTCAGGCGCATGCCGGGTCATGCGGTGGGGGTGATGGCGCTGCAGGCCGCAGCAGTCGCAGTGGCATGTGCCCCCGTGTGGTACTTCCAGTGGTAGCGGTCCCGGCTAGCGCGGCTGGGTAAGCATTTTTTTCCTGCGCCGCGATCCGTTTCCGGCTCCTGATTCGTCTTTGGTGTGTTCCCTCTGAAAAGGACACACGTCATGTCGAACTCACCGATGGTTCTCATCAACGTCCTGAAAGCCGAGCCCGGCAAGCGGGACGCGCTGGTGGCGCTCCTGGAGCACAATATCGAAACCGTGGTCCGCACGCTGGCGGGCTGGAGGGGAAGTCGACTGATTGCCTCTGCGGACGGCAACAGCGTCGTCATACACTCCGAGTGGGAGAGCGTCGCCGCGGTCGATGCGATGCGGTCCGATCCGCGCATGACCGTCTATTTTCCGGAAATCCTCAAGCTCGCCAGTATCGATTCGACCCTGGGCGTAGAGGTATTCGGCCGTTACCGTTCCGACGTGTCCTTTGGACTGTCCACCGGGGATGTCGCCATGGAGCTCGATGCATGAACGAAGCGCAGTTCGAGGATCGTCTGCAGGAACTCCGGCCACGCTTGCATCGTTACTGCGCGCGCATGATCGGCTCGGCCGTGGACGGCGAGGATGCGGTGCAGGATGCGCTGGTGAAGGCCTTGCGCGCACGGAACGAAGGCATGGGCGTGGACAACCTCGAAGCCTGGTTGCTGCGCATCGCCCACCACACGAGCCTCGACTTTCTGCGCAGCAAATCCCGGCACAAGGTGGTTCCGCTGACGGATGACCTGGAGGAGGCAGCGGAACCCGACAGCCATATCGTCGAAGTGAGCTTTCACCTCTTCCTGCGACTGCCCGAACTGCAGCGTTGCGCGGTGATCCTCAAGGACGTTCTCGGGCATTCGGTGGAGGAGGTCGCGACGATTGCGGACTGCACGCACGCCGCCGCCAAGTCGGCGCTTCAGCGGGGGCGGGTGGCGTTGAGGCAGCTGGCGCAATTGCCCGATGAAACGCGCCTGCCGCTCATGGCCGATGCGGACCGGAAGAAGGTCGCCACGTATGTACGCCTGTTCCAGGAAGGCGATTTCGATGCGATTCGCGCCATGCTCGCCGAAGACGTGAAGCTGGATATGGTCAACCGCCTGAAGCTGGAAGGCCGCGATGGCATCAGTCGCTACTTCACCCGCTATGCCGAGGTGACGACATGGCGATTTGCCCTGGGGGCGGTGGAAGG
Source organism: Dyella amyloliquefaciens (assembly GCF_004296575.1). Classification (GTDB taxonomy): domain Bacteria; phylum Pseudomonadota; class Gammaproteobacteria; order Xanthomonadales; family Rhodanobacteraceae; genus Dyella; species Dyella amyloliquefaciens. Next base: position 32,163 of record NZ_SAYT01000010.1, read on the forward strand.
GCGCCCGGCCATGCTGGTGTACGACGGCACGAATGCCACGCAAAGGCCGACCTATTTCGTGCTGATCGACTGGCGGCAGGAGCAGGTCGCCGCGATACGCGATTTCCTCTTCGCGCCTTATGTGATGGAAGCCGCTGATTGGGTGCAGCTCGCAGGGACGGGGTCTTGAGCCGACCCTTGGCTGTGCTGTCCCGCTTTGAGTGCCTGCGTCGCCGTCGCCGTCGCCGTCGCCGTCGCGGCGTGTGCGTTCACTCAGGTTCTTCGTCGCGCAGCAGGGCCGGGATGGAGCCGGCTTGGTTCGCAGCAGCGACCTGTCCTTCCTGGCCAAGCAGGTGTACGGCCGCGCGCCATGCGTGATGAACCAGCCGGTTGAGGCGGCGTGCCGCGTCGATCCGCGCGAACGCCTCGGTCGCGGTCAATTGTCCGGGCGCCACGGAGGCGAGGAGGGTGGCGCGCTGATCGCGCTGGACCACGTCGATGTCTTTCGCGGCTCGTTCAAGCTCGGCGAGTGTCTTGGCGATCTGTGGCGAAACCGTCCAGCCGATTGGTTGCGCCTGCTGGGTAAGGGCGGACTCGCTGGTGATGGATTCTGCAATCGTGTGCGTCGCCTCCACGGCCTGTTTGCAGAGTGCCGCGACGCGCGGATCGTGGAACGTGCGGGAAGCGGGGCCGGCTGCGACGAGCTTGCCGAGGGCACCTACCAGGCGTGACGCGTTATCGAGTGCGTGCAGCGTGCTCGTCATGCGGAACTGCTCCTCTTCCGTTTCAGGCGGTTCTTGCAGTTCGGAGAGGAACTGGCGCGCTTTCTCGAGCGTCGCCGCGGGCGTGGCGGCGTCCACGGTGGCGTGCCCGGCTTCGGTCGAGAGCGCGGCGGAGATGGACGGTGCCGTGGTCTTGAGGACCTCCGCCACGACGCGTCGGGTGGTCTCGACCGCGATCACCGGATTGACCAGGGCGCTCGGATCGAGTGCGCGCTCCAGTGCCGTTTCCTTCGATGGCAGCATCCGTTCCACGACACGCGTGAACCACTGCGTCGCCGGCAGCAGCACCGAAACGCCGATCACGTTGTAGGCGGTGTGATAGGCGGCGAGCAACGTGGCGCCGTCGACCGATGAAGACCAGCGCCGCATCAGCGGCGCCGTGAGCGGAAAGGCGACGATGGCAATCGTGGCGGCGATGATCTTGAACAGCACGTAGGCCACCGCGAGGCGCTTGGCCGTCGTGCTGGCGCCGATGGCGGCGAGGGCCGAACTGGTGGCTGTGCCGATGTTCTGGCCGATGATCAGGGCCGCGCCCTGTTCAAGGCTCACCGCACCGGCGAGAAAGGCCGACAGCGTGACGGCGGTGGAGGCGGTGGACGACTGCATGACGGCCGTCATCGCGATACCGACGACGATCAGGGTGAGCAGGCCGAGCAAGCCGCGCACAAAGCCGACGTCGGCAGCGCCAAGCACGGCTGGAAGGTCGGACGGATGCAGGCTTTGCGCGAGCCCACCCATGCCCTGCTGGAGCGTGGTGAGGCCGTAGAGCACCAGGGCGAAGCCCGCCAAGGCGCTACCGGCCGCGGCGATCCTGCCGCCACCCAGCAGCTTCGCCAGCGACCCCAGGAAGATCACCGGTAGCGCATAGGTCGACAGTGATACGTTCACGCCGATCAGCGCCACGAGCCAGGCGGTGCCCGTCGTGCCCACGTTCGCGCCGAAGACGAGGCCGAGTCCTTGCGGAAAGGTCAGCAGTCCGGCGCTGACCAGTCCGATGGTGGTCATGGTGACGGCACTGGAGGACTGCACGAGCAGCGTGACGATGGCACCCCAGAACGCACCCGAGAGCGGGGTGGCGGCGGCCTTGCCCAGCACGGTGCGCAGGGCGGAACCCGCCAGCGCCTTCAAACCGTCGGTCATGACCGCCATGCCGAGCAGGAACAACCCGACGCCACCCAGCACGACAATGATTGTCTGCATGCGTGCTTCGCCCCTCTACGGTTCGGCCTTGAGTTCCTTGCGCGCCGCTGCAAGGTCCTTCTTCTGCTCTGGCGTGACTTTGGGATAGGCCAGGTCCAGGTTCTCGACGGCCTCGACGATCGCGGCGGCGACAACGAGCCGGGTGAACCATTTGTGGTCGGCGGGCACGACGTACCAGGGCGCTGCCTTGGAGGCCGTCGCGCGGATCGTCGCTTCATAAGCCTGCATGTATTCGTCCCAATACTGGCGCTCGCGAACATCGGACGCGGAAAACTTCCAGTGCTTGTCGGGATTGTCGAGACGCTTCATGAAGCGCTTCTTCTGTTCCTCGAGCGAAAGGTTCAGATAGAACTTGAGGATGATGGTGCCCTGGCGGGTGAGGTAGTCCTCGAACTGGGCGATGTCGGCGAGGCGTTCGTCCCAGATGTCGTCGGTGACCAGCGGCGGCGGGATCTTTTGCGCCTCCAGCAGTTGCCGATGCACGCGAACCACCAGTACCTCTTCGTAGTACGAGCGGTTGAAGATGCCGATGTGCCCGCGCTTGGGTGCCTTGGCGAGATAGCGCCAGAGAAAGTCGTGGGAGAGTTCCTCGGTCGACGGTTCCTTGAACGACGCAACATCGCAACCCTGCGGATTGACGCGCGACATCACGTGCTTGATGGTGCTGTCCTTGCCTGCGGCGTCCATCGCCTGGAACACCAGCAGCACGGACCACGAATCCTGCGCGTAGAGGATGTCCTGCTCCATCGCCAGCCATTCGGAGCCACGCTCGAGCAGCTGCACGGCTTCGTCCTTGTCCATCTTGAGTCCGCGGGTGTCGCCGGGATCAAAGTCCTTCAGGCGGAAATCCTTGCCATCGGTCACGCGGAACGGTTCGATATAACTGCTCAGGGCGTCCAGTATGTCTTTGCGCGGCATGGGCGCTTCCTCTGCTGAGCTCGCCACGAGTGATGCGACAGGTGCATGCGGCGGCTCGATATAGGCCTTCGCATCGCCCCGCGAAACTGGGCTCGTGCGCGTGTACTTCATGTGAAGCGAAAGCCGGACGGAAGCTTCGTGGAAGAGGTTTGCAGCGCCTCACGCGATTCCGTCGTTGCCGTCGGGAAAGCGGCATATCGATGGATCGAATTGGCGTAGGTTGTTCTGGCTGCGGGGCAGTCCGCAGCCTATGATTTGCCGCAGCGAGTTTCGAACGGGAGTGATCGAGACATGGCATCCAGCAGGCCAATCGCGCAGGGCGAACATGCGTCGGTCACCGCGCCAGGGTGGTTGCGCTGGCTTCCGGGCGTGCAGATGCTCAGGCAGTACCAGGCAGCCTGGCTGCCCAAGGATGTGGCTGCCGGCCTGGTGTTGACCACCATGCTGGTGCCGGTCGGCATCGCCTACGCCGAGGCCTCGGGTGTGCCCGGTGTCTACGGCCTGTACGCCACCATCATTCCACTGCTGGCTTATGCCGTTCTCGGGCCGAGCCGGATCCTTGTGCTTGGCCCGGACTCTGCCCTGGCGGCGCCGATTCTCGCCGTCGTGGTTTCCATTTCGGCGGGCGATCCATCGCGTGCCATCGCCGTCGCCGGCATGATGGCCGTGGTCTCCGGGCTGTTCTGCATCGTGCTGGGTCTGTTGCGCCTTGGCTTCATTACCGAGCTGCTTTCCAAGCCGATTCGCTATGGCTACATGAATGGCATTGCATTGACGGTGCTGGTCAGCCAGCTGCCCAAGCTGTTTGCCATTTCCGTGGAGGACCAGGGCCCGTTGCGTGAGATGGCGAGTCTGGGCACGGCGATCGCCGCCGGGCAGGCCAACTGGTACAGCTTTGCCGTGGGGGCGGGGAGCCTGGTGTTGATCCTGTTCCTCAAGCGCTTCGACAAGGTGCCCGGCATTCTGGTCGCCGTGGTTGTCGCCACGCTTTGCGTGAGCTTGTTCAAGCTGGATGGCATGGGCGTGAAGGTGCTGGGCAAGATTCCGCAGGGGCTGCCCACGTTCGCGATGCCGTGGGCCAGCAACGCGGATCTGGTGGAGATCCTGCTCGGTGGCTGTGCCGTCGCGTTGATTTCGTTCGCCGACACAAGCGTGCTCTCGCGTACCTTTGCGGCGCGCTACAAGATGCGCGTCGACCCCAACCAGGAGATGGTGGGCCTCGGTGTCGCAAATCTGGCGGCGGGGTTCTTCCAGGGGTTTCCGATCAGCAGCAGTTCGTCGCGCACGCCGGTCGCCGAGGCCGCCGGCGCCAGGACGCAGGTGACTGGAATCGTCGGCGCCGTGGCCGTGGCCATCGTGCTCGTGGCTGCACCGAACCTGATGCGTCACCTGCCCAACAGTGCGCTCGCAGCGGTGGTCATCGCCGCGGCCCTCGGGTTGTTCGAGTTTGCCGACCTCAAGCGCATCTATCGCATCCAGCAATGGGAGTTCTGGCTCTCGATGGCCTGCTTTGTAGGCGTTGCGGTGTTCGGGGCGATTCCGGGCATCTGCATTGCCGTGGTGATTGCCGTCCTCGAATTCCTGTGGGATGGCTGGCGACCGCATTACGCCGTGCTCGGCCGCGTGGAGAATCTGCGTGGCTACCACGACATCAAGCGCTATCCGCAGGCGTCGCGCATTCCGGGACTGGTGCTGTTTCGCTGGGATGCGCCGCTGTTCTTCGCCAATGCCGAACTGTTCCAGGAGCGCTTGCTGGAAGCGATCGATGCATCGCCGACACCGGTGAAGCGCGTCGTGGTCGCCGCCGAACCGGTCACCAGCGTCGACGTCACCTCGGCCGACATGCTGCGTGAACTGTGCCGGATCCTGGCCGAACGTGGCATCGAGCTGCACTTCGCGGAAATGAAGGATCCCGTGCGCGACAAGCTCAAGCGGTTCGAACTCGCGGATGTGATGACACGTGAAGAATTCCATCCCACCGTGGGCAGCGCAGTCGACGACTATCTGCAGCAGAAGTCCTGACGGCGCACCATGACGGACGCCTCGCGCATGTCGCGCTTAGGGAGGGACGGCTGGCGGCGCGCGGGACTCGGGGGCGAGGTACGCAGTTCCAGCCGCCCCTCCACATACAAGCAGGAGTCGCGGTTAGCCGACCGGATCGCTGTGGTTTACGGTCCGCAGCGATCCAGGTGCAAAGTTAATCAGCAAGCCCGTTGCGCGCTGCACGTATCCGGCAGACATGTAACTGCTGATGCCTGGCGGCGCGCTTAGCCGACCACGGTGATCAGGGCCGCAAGCCAGATTGCAGCGGTACCGATGGCAAAGGCGCGGCGGGCGGCCACGATACGCTCCTCGCTTTCGTGCTCGACGGGCGTGGTGACGATCCACGGTGTCGAGGCCAGCACGGCGAATCCGATGAAGGCGAGGGCCACGGCCACCACATCGGTCCAGTGCCAGGCTGAGGCCTCATGCACACCCCAATAGCCAAGAAATGCCATGCCCAGCGCGCACATGGTGGCGGAGGCGGCGCAAAGACCAACCACGGAACCTGTGGGGGCACGCATGTCACCTACCTCCATGACGGCTGCAAGTCGCGAAAGCCTAGCTCAGCGGGATGCGTGGCGAGGTGATGGTGGCGTGCCGGTGCCTGTACCAGGGGCTCGCAGCCGCACGGCCACGCCGTTCAAGCCTTGCGGCTTGCCGGTGACGAAGTGCTCGCCCGCTCCTCACCATCGCGCTTCACGAAATCGACGAAGGCACGCAGCGGAGCCGGCAGGTGCTGGCGGCCCGGGTAGTAGAGGAACGGTCCCGAGAAGTCCTGCCACCAGGGTTCGAGGATGGGTACGAGTGCGCCGCTGTCCAAGTGGGGACGGAGCATGTCCTCGTAGAGATGAATGATGCCAAGGCCCGCCACGGCAGCGTCGACCGCCATGTCGATCACCGCGCCGGGCCGCACCACCAGTGGTCCGGAGGGATCGACCTTCACCACTTCACCTTCGCGTTCGAAATCCCAGGTGGGCATGGAGCCACTGGCGAAGCGGCCGCGCAGGCAGGCGTGCCCGAGGAGCTCGCGCGGGTGTTCGGGGCGGCCGTGGGCATCGAGATAAGCGGGCGCGGCGGCCGTGGCGAAGCGTTGCACGCGTGGGCCGATGGGCGTCGCGATCATGTTCGGTTCCAGCCGCTCGTCATAGCGGATGCCCGCATCGCAGCCTACGCTCGGAAGATCCACGAAGCTGTCTTCGACGGTGAGCTCCACGCGGATGTCCGGATACGCCTGCAGGAACCGTGTGATGAGCGATGGCAGCACGATGCGCGCGACGCCGGCCGGCACGTTGAGCCGCAAGGTGCCGGCGGGGCGATCGCGAAAATGGTTGAGCACGTCCAGCGCCGCTTCCATGTCCGCAAGGGCTGGCGTCAGCCGTTCGAGCAAGCGCTCGCCGGCCTCCGTCGGTGCGACGCTGCGTGTCGTGCGGTTGAGCAAGCGCACGCCGAGCCGGCTTTCCAGTCGGCGTACGGCGGTGCTGAGGCCCGACGCCGAGATCCCGCTGGTGCGCGCGGCGTCCCGAAAGCCGCCCGCTCGCGCCACCGAAACGAATGCAGCCAGGTCATTCATCTCCAGGGTCATTGTTTACCTTTTCGCACAGCCCGTGCGGAGCCGGTGGGATTATCGAACAGGCCGATCTTCCCCATAGTGAATCCATCACTGCAAGGAGTACCCCCATGACCCGTTCCTCGCTCTCCTATCCCTTTGCCGGCCGCCACGTGAATCGCATGGGCTACGGCGCCATGCAGCTGGCCGGGCCCGGTGTATTCGGCCCTCCGAAAGATCGTGCGACGGCCATCGCGGTGCTCCGCGAGGCCGTGGCTTCCGGCGTCAACCATATCGACACCAGCGACTTCTACGGCCCGCATGTCACCAACCAGATCATTCGCGAGGCGCTGCACCCGTACCCGGACGACCTGCTCATCGTCACCAAGGTCGGTGCCATCCGCGGCGACGATGGCTCGTGGCTGTCCGCGCAGGCGCCGGAAGATCTGCGCCGCGCCGTGCACGACAACCTGCGCCATCTCGGTCGCGACGTGCTCGACGTGGTGAATCTGCGCGTGATGGGGCAGATCCATGAACCGGGTGAGGGTTCCATCGCGCGACAGGTCGAAACGCTCGCCGAGCTGCAGCAAAAGGGCCTGGTTCGCCATGTGGGCCTGAGCAATGTCACGTCGGCGCAGGTGGCCGAGGCGCAAGGCATTGCCACGATCGTGTGCGTGCAGAACCAATACAACCTCGTGCAGCGCGCGGACGATGCGCTGGTCGACGAACTGGCGGCCAAGGGCATGGCTTATGTGCCATTCTTTCCGCTGGGCGGCTTCACGCCGATCCAGTCGTCCGGGCTTTCCGCGATAGCGCATCGCCTGGATGCCACGCCGATGCAGGTGGCGCTGGCCTGGCTGCTGCACCGCTCACCCAACATTCTGCTGATTCCCGGCACGTCGTCGCTGGGACATCTTCGGGAGAACCTGAAGGCCGCCGAGATCGAGTTGTCGGCGGAGGTGCTGGCGGAGCTGGACAAGGTCGGCGGCGCAGGCTGATGGCCCGCGTGCGCTCCGATCAGGACGACGCGCCCATCTCGATACGGTCGCGGCCAGAATTCTTGGCGCGATAGAGCAGGGCATCGGCGTCGCGGAACAGGGCCTCCAGCGACGGAGTGTCACCTTTTCGCGCGACGGTGACCCCGAAGCTCACCGTCATGGAAAACATCCGGCCGTCGATCGCTGCGATGTTTTCCTGGTGGAGTTGGTCCAGCACGCGCTGGGCCGGCGCCTGTGATTGGTCCGGGTGTTTCGTGGTGGTGAGAACGGCAAACTCCTCACCGCCGATGCGACCGAGGATGTCATCGGCGCGCCAAGCCTCCCGGCAGAGTTCCGCGAGTCGCTTGAGCGCACGATCTCCCGTCTCGTGGCCATAGGTATCGTTGATGCGCTTGAAGTGATCGATGTCGAACGACGTGAGCACGACATAGGAGTCTGTGTTGCGTCGATCGGCCAGCAAGCGCTCGGCGCGTGTCTCGAACGCACGGCGGTTCAGCAGGCCGGTCAGCGGATCCGTATCGGCGAGTTCGCGCAGTTCGGTCAAAAGAAGATCACGTTCGACTTCGAGTTGAAGGCGAAGCCTGCTGTTCTCCTTCAGCGCATCGATGGCGTCGAACAGATCGTGGATCTCGCCCTCATAGGCAGGGCGCGCGACCGTGGTTGAAAGATCGCCGGTTGCAATCGCCAGGATGGAGCGGCGCGCTTCGACGAAGGGACGCACGATCTGCTTGTGGAATTGCCTCGTCATCACGCCGATGAAGACGGTCAACAGGAGGATGGACACGGCGATCGACACAAGTAGCGCCCTCTGTTTGACCAGGTCCTCCCGAAGCCTTGCTTCCGTAAGCCGCAATGCGATGTCGCGTATGTTGACGATGGGCTGCATCAGAGGAAAGTAACGATCGAGAAATGCGGTCGCGCTTGGTTTCGAGGCACCACCGGCTGTCAGTTCAGCGCGCACCTGGGCGACATAGTTGATGTCTTCGCCGATATAGCGGTCCCGGACGGGGGCTAGTAGATCGCTGGGCAGGTCCGGCAGTCGCACCACCGCCGATCTCACCAAGGTATACAGCTGGTTGATCTTGCCGATGGTTTGCTCGATACGCGTATTTTCTTCTGGTGTAAGGGTGTGCTCTGTGGCCAGGGCCCGGGCGATCTGAGATGCAAGCAGCCCACCGCTATCCCGTAGAAGAGCAGCAAAGCCAGCGGTGTAAAGGTATCTGACGGCCTCGGGGTCGCGCCGTATGACGCCGGGTGCGTTGGTCGCTGCAATGGACGTGACCAGCGGACCCACCGCGGCGAGACGATCGAAGGTCGCGCTGACCTGCGCACTGCTGCGCTCGGAGGGCGCTTTGCTCAATAGGGCATTGGCGGACTGGCGCGCTTCCTGCAGTGCGGATTCAACATGATTGACGTCAGTAGCCATGCCCTCGCATGAATCGCAGGATGCATGGCCGAATCGTGCGCGCAGTCGCTCGAGGTTGGCGTCCACCTTGCCGCGCACACCGCCCAGCCTGGCCTGTCTTTGCAGGAAGGTGGGGGAGGGGTCATCAAACGCGCGGAACGTAGCCCCACGTTCCTCTGACAGGTCCACCATGATGTCCAGCGTCATGCGGAAGGTGGTGAGGTCCTGCAAGGCATCCCGCGCCGCCGCATAAGCCATCCACTGGTTGGCCAGCGCCCAGACCACCAGGGGCAGCGTCAGCACATAGATCGTGACGACAATCGACTGGAAGCGTTGGGTGATCGACGAGTATGGCGGCGCGCTGTTCGGCATGACGCATCAGCCCGGATCGCACGGGGTCGTGTCGGCGGATGGCAGCACAAACGCTTCCATTCCGCCTCCGAAAAACTACGTAGCGGTTGCTGCGCCCTGCGATGTCCGCGGGGGTCAGTCTTCGAGCGTGAAGCCGATCTTCAGGGTGACTTGCCAATAGGCGACCTTGCCATCGTCCACGTGGCCGCGGATCTCGGTGACTCGGAACCAGCGGATGTCGCGGATCGTCTTGGAGGCCTTGGCAATGGCGAGCTTGATGGCGTCATCGCTGCTCTTCTTCGAAGAGCCGGTCAGTTCCAGCGACTTGTAGACGTGATCGGACATGGGCGAGACCTCCGGAATGGATGCTTCTTGGGAGCGCATGGCATGGACAGTCACTGGCCAGTCCATACCCCGGCTCGCCAAAAGGGTGTGAAGGGCAGCTCATCGTCCGCGATGCAGAATTCCACTTGAGGCCGACCAGATTCCCCGGGAACCGTGCGATGCGTTGCCCCCGCCGCATGGTTCGCTCTGGCACGGGGGCGTCGTCTACTTCACTTCCTCGATATCGTCCGGCTTCCAGGTCTTGTCGAAGAACGGCTGCAACGGCCCGTAGAACCGCAGAAGGGTGAACCATCCCTTGCCCGGCACGGTCTGGACCCAGTTCTTCTCCTTGCCGGCGGGTGCCTTGGGACCGAAGTAAAGATCGTAGGAACCGTCGGCGTTCTTCATTGGTCCGGCGTACTGGCTTACCGATGGGAATTTCTGTCCGTTGCGCAGCAACGATCGGCTGACCGCGTCGTACACCACCACCGACCAGAACGCCTTCACGGGAATGTCCGGCGGCAGGTGCAGGTGATAGTCCTTGCCGCCGTCGAGATGGTTGCCCTGCTTGTCCCGCATGGCCCAGATGTACTGCGAACCCACGCCAACAGCCTTGGATGCCATGGCCGGCGACATGCCGATGGCCGAATAGGCAAAGGCGGCCCGACGATCCGCGTTGACGTAACCCTGCGCGTCCCAGGTCGCGCTGCCGCCGATGAAGGTCCACTCCCAGGTACGGTCGGGGTAAACGAGGCGTTCGGGATCCTGCGAGTCGAAGCCGTTCACGCGTGCATACGCGCCGCCGAGCCTGGCTGCTTCAGTGAGCAGCTTGCGCTGCGCATCGTCCGGCTGGAATGGCTTGCCACTCTCGATGCCGATGGTGGCCATGGCGAAACGGTCGGAGGTGGTGAAGATGTCGGCAGGTTCGTCCTGCACGATGCGGCCGAGATCTTCGAAGTAGGCGAACGTATCCGGAAAGACGGTATCGACTTCCTTGCCCGATCCGTTGATGAAAACCTGCTCGGGCGGGTGTCCTGCATCGCCGAGCGCGTAGATACGGGTCTTCTTCATCAGCGCCACTGGCACGTCGGTCTTTCCGTCGACGAGGAAGCCGCGTACGCCAAACACCGCGCGATAGCTGGGCGAATGACCGACGATGTAGCCGTTCGGGATGCTGCCCTTGTAGCCCGGCGGAACCAGCAGCAGCTTGCCGCCCTGGCCCTTGTCTGCACCCGGCGGGCCGATGCCGAGAATTTCCGCCTGGCGAATGTCGCTGACGCCGCCCAGCATCTTCGGGGGCACCTCGATCACCACGGGCCCCTTGCGCAGGTCAATGGCGGCGAGCCCGTAGACGGTTTCCGTGTTGCCGGTGAGCAACAAGGTCTTCGCGTCCATCAGGTTTTCCCAGATGATCATCTGGTTCGGCTGCTGGTTACCCGCCTCGGCGGTGCCTTTCCATACCGCGTACCACGACACCGTGGGCATTTGCGCCATGTACACGTCGATGGCGCGGGCCAGCTCTATGGATTCGCGCAAGCGGGTGGCGGTCTCGGCGGTGGGATAACCGCCCTTGAACTCCAGCGCACCGTAGCGGGACTGGATGTGGTCGTTGTCCAGCCAGCCATGCGTGTCGCCGGATTGTGCGAAGGCCTGGCTGGTGGCGAGCAACAGGGCCGAAGCGAGCAGGGTGCGATGCAGGATCATGGGAGCGTCCTTTCGGCGGAGTCGGGGAATCACCTGACAGGCTGGATGTCTTCCAGCGACCAGCTCTTGTCGAACCAGGGCTGCAGCGGGCCGTACAGGCGGAAGATCAGGAACCAGCTCTTGTTCGGCACCGTCTGGATCCAGTTGGCAGCGTCCTTCGGACGCTTCGGTGCGAAGTAGATGTCCGCCGAGCCGTCGGCGTTGGGCTTGAGGCCGCGCGCGCTGGAAAGGCTGGGGAACTGCTGGTCGGTCTGCAGCATGGAGCGCGTCTGCGGGTCGTAGACCACCACCGACCAGAAATCCTTCACCGGCACCTTGGCGGCGACGTGCAGGCGATACACCTTCGATCCGTCGAACGGATCGCCATGCACATCGAGATTGGCGGCGGCGTACTGGGAGCCGATGCCCGGCATCGCTACGGCCATCGCCGGGGTGTCGATGGTGGCGGCGTAGAAGAACATCGTGCGTGCATCGAAGTTGCGTGCGCCGTCGTTGAGCCATTCGTAGCTGCCGCCGATGAAGGGCGTGTTCCAGTGGCGGTCCGGATAGATCAGCGCCCGCGCGTCCCGATTGCGGAAGTCGATCGCGCGTGCAGTGGCGTTGCCGATGGCGGCACCGTCGGTGAGGATCTTCTTCATGCGCGTATCGGGCGCGAACGGCTTGCCCTTGACCATGCCGATGGAGGCGAACAGGCCGGTCATGTCCGGTCCGTACACGCCGGCGGGTTCTTCCTGCACGATCTGGTTGATCTCGTCGTAGAACTCGATGTTGTTGGCATGCACCGTGTTCATCACCTTGCCGGAGAGGTTGATGAAGCGCATCTTCGGCGGGCTGGATGCCTGTGCCAGCGGATAGATGCGCAGTCCCTGCTTGAGGCTCGCTACGCCGGGCTTGGTGTCGCCGTTTTTCATGAAGGCGCGGCCGAACACCAGGTTGCCGAAGGTAGGCGGCTTGACCACGAAGTAGCCCGAGGGGATTTCGCCGGTGTAGCCGGGCGGCACGAACAGGTATTTGCCGCCCTTGCCCTTGTCGGGGCCGGCGTTGCCCATGTCGGTGACGTAGCGGAACCAGAAATCGTCGACCACGCCGAGGATGTCCGGCGGCGTTTCCACCACCACCGGACCGTTCTTCAGGTCCATCCAGTTCCAGAAGTAGATGGTTTCGCTGTTGGGCGTCAGATAGATCGATTTCGAATCCATCAGCGTCTCGTAGACGCCGACGGTGCTGTCCACCGCGCCCGCCTTGCGCAAACCGGCGCGAATCGCGGCCATCGACGCGCCGGGGATGCCATTGAGGAAGGCTTCGGTGGCGCGGATGGTATCGAGGTTGTCGTAGACCTTCTGTGCGGTTTCCGGCGTGGGTATGCCGTCGGTGAAGCGCAGCGTGCCGAGGCTCGATTCCACCTGCGCAGGCGTGGTGATCTGCGGCGGGATCGGGGTGGTCATCTTCAGGTGCGGAGGCTGGGCGTCCTGCGCGAAGGCGCTGCCAGCGAGGAGCAGGGGAAGCATCGCGGCCGCGCCGAACGCCGACCTGACCGACATCCGTATCGTCTTCATCGCTCATACCTCGTGGGCCTGGCTATGAAGATCGAGCTTCCACGAAAGGTCGCGATGCGGACAATCGTGAAACTACTGCGCCGGCATCCGTAGAACTACTGAGTGCGGTGTCAGGCTGCAAGCGAAGGCGGATAACCGCATGGATTCGTCGACGCCTGCGTGGTCGGGGAGATAGCCGGCGCGCAGCCAGGACGAAAAAGGGTCGATGCCCTTGGAGCATCGACCCCTCTTTGCGCCGGGTGTGGAGTCAGCGTTTGCTGGCGGCCGGTGCCTTGGCCATCTGCGCGCAGGCATCGCCATAGCTCTGCAGGCGATTGCGCACCGAATCGAGGTAGATGGTGAAGCCGTAGCGCACGGCGCCGCCGCGATCGGCCAGCCATGCTCCCATGGAGCGGGCGGAGAGAAACTGCGTCAATTGCGAGAGCGGAACCGGGCGCGTGATCACCACCGATTCGCTGGTGACGGTGAAGCCGTCGCGGTTGTCCGGCAGGGTCGGCTGGTTGTCGACCTCGAAGTAGGAGCGCGTAGCCCGCGACACCAGCTTCCGGGCGCGTTCGGCGCCGACCATGTAGTACGCGGTGAGCGTGAGTCCGTCGGGCTTGCACAGCAGGGTGATGCGGTACTGGCCGTCGCGCGCGCTCTGGCCCAGTGTCAGCAACGGGTCGTTGCCCATCATGTGGTAGGTGACGGTGGGCGCCAGGCGGCCGTTGTTGGCGAGACCCGAATTGATCATTTCGTCGCCGCTCAGCACGTTGGGATCTGCCTGGATCTTCCGGCTGTACTGCGCTTCGGCCGTGAGGTTCAGTTCCTTCAGGTAGGCGTCGACATGGTCCGCCGGCTGGGGCGCATTGCCTTGCTGCGTGCGCAGGGGCAAAGCACCGAAGCGATCGTTGCCTGTGGCTGACCAGCGATAGAGGCCGCCCATGTAGGCGAGCGTGCAGGCATCCGTGCATACCGCCACCTTGGAAACGGGCGCCGAGCGCGAAGGACGGCGCGGCACGCCCAGATGCGTGGTGACTGCCTGGGTACGGAACAGTCGGCCCAGCGCTATCGCGGCCTGCTCGTCGCCGCCCGGCGAATTCAGATAGACGTCCGAGCCCGAAGGCACCTTGCCCGAACGCACGAGTGCCTCGAAACGATCCGCGGCACCCGCGTCGATATTGCCGTACAGATAGATCTGCGGAACCTTGGCGACCGCCAGGGTGAGCTTGTCGGCGTTGACCTGGATGGCCAGCTGGTTCGGCATGTCCGCGCGGCTGTCCGGCGTGGCGGCGTGGGCCATGCCAGCGGCGGCGGACACGATGCCGATGCCGGCCAGCATCAGCACGGCTCGCACGCCATGAACGCGCCGCCGTTGAACGTATCCCGCTGCTACATCAATGACCTGCACGTGACTGACTCTGGCATGGTGGCCGCACAGTCTGCCTTGGCGGACATGTTCTTGGAGTTAAATCCGTTATCCAGGCGTCCGCCGGGCGGACGTCCGTGGATTTGTCCGCGGACGCAGGCAGGTTCTTGCGGTCGCTATGCAAACCCATGAGTTGCAACGATTTCGACGCGTGGCTAGGGCTGGCACGGTGCTTGCCGTAGGTATCGGCAACAGCGCATGCCGGTCCGGCACGCGCCCGCCAGAACAACCAGACAGGAGTCCCACCGCATGTCCCGCAAGTCCTTCGTCGTTTCGCTGCTGTTGACCGCCGCCGTTGCCGCATCGCATGCGTTCGCTCCCGCCGCCATGGCGGACGAGGCCACGGCGCAGCCCAAGGACAAGTCGATGATGTCGCGCGAGCAGGTCACGCGCATCCTCGACAGCAGTCGCATGATCATTCCTTCGCAGGGCGTGGACGAGAAGGTCAGGCTGCACATCAACGGCATCGACCAGTGGGTATCGATCCGCGGCAAGGATCGCCGCAACCCGGTGCTGCTGTTCCTGCATGGCGGCCCGGCCGCGCCGGCGATGCCCGAGAGCTACACCTTCCAGACGCCGTGGGAGGACTACTTCACCGTGGTGCAGTGGGACCAGCGCGGCGCCGGCAAGACCTATCGCGCCAACACCGAAGAGGCGATGGCACCGGGCATGTCGGTGAAGGGCATGACCGATGACGCCGAGCAGGTGGTGAGCTACCTGCGCGAGCATTTCGGCAAGCAGAAGATCTTCCTGATGGGCCACTCGTGGGGCACCATCCTTGGCGTGGAGCTGGCCCAGCGTCATCCGGAGTGGTTCTACGCGTACATCTCGACGGGTCAGGTGGTAAGCGGCCGCCGCAACGAAGAGGTGGGCTTCAACTACGCCCTGGGCAAGGCGAAGGAAGAGGGCAACCAGGCCGCCATCCGCGAGATGGAAGCGATGGCGCCGTACCCGGGCAATGGTCCGCTGACGCTCGATCGCGTGGGCACGCGCAGCAAGTGGGAGATGTATTACGGCGGCCTCGCCTGGGGTCGCAAGGATTACCAGTTCGACGTCGATGCCGAAGAACTGTCGCCCGACTACAGCCGCGAAGACCTGGCAGCGATCGACAAGGGCAGCCTGTTCTCGCTGAAGTACCTGCTGCCGGAGTTGCTGGCGACCGACTTCAGCCACGTGACCCACTTCGACTGCCCCGTGATCGTCTACGTGGGTGCGCACGACTACACCACGCCGCATGAGCTGGCCGAGCAGTGGTTCGCGAACATCCACGCACCATCGAAGAAGCTGGTGTCGTTCGCCGATTCGGCGCACATGATGATGCAGGAACAGCCCGGCCGCTTCCTGGCGCACCTGGTCAGCGATGCCTTGCCGCTGGCGCAGAAGGTGGGCGATGCGGCGCCGGCCGAGGTGACCAGCGACCACTGAGCGGCAACGCGACCTGCCATGCAGGAACGTGCATGAATAAGGCCGGGTCGTGTCGGGTGTGATCCGGCGCGGCCCGGCCTTTCAGGTACTCAGCGACATATGCACCAGCGCATCGCGCAAGGGTTGGCTGGGCACGATGATGAAGCCGCGGAACAGCGTGTCGAAGTCCACGATCACGTAGACCACCGAGGCGAGCAGGATGGACCCCAGGCCGATGGTGACGACCGCCAGCGCGTTGTGCGGCGCGATCAGGCCGAAGCTGAGGAAGATCACGAACAGCCAGAACGCCAGGGTCAGGAAGAACGGCAGGGAAATGGAACTGTGCGCCTCTTCGATCAGCTTCCAATGGGCGCTCATCGCGCGGGCGAACTGTTCAAGGCCTTCGCTGCGCAAGGCCTGGTGATAGGGATCGGTTACCGGCAGGCGGCGAACCTCCTTGCCTGCCTCGTTCAGCATTTCATCGAGACGGATGTCGTCGATATCGTCCGCGGCATCCTTGGGCGAAAGATCCCGGGGGTAGTAGTCGCCCGGAGGGCGTGGCTCATGCGGCCAGGTGCTGGCGATCATCGCGGCCGTATAGGAGCGCAACAGCACGCGCGCCCGATCGCCCTCGCTGCCGTAGGTGCGTAGCGTGGTGTCCAGCTGGATCAGGTCCGAAGCGAAGACGTGGAAGTCGTCCGTCACGGTGTCGAAGCTGGTCTTGGCGGATGCCGTCAGCAGGCTGAGCATCAGGGCGGCGAAGGTCACCAGCATGCCGTTGACGAGCTGAACCAGCTGAACGGTCTCCTGCGCCTTGTGCTCCTCGGGCAGCAGGCGGCGAATGCCCAGACCGATGAGCGCGGCGATGACCAGCCCCGTGAAGGCTCCCATGGCGGCGGTTGCTGGAAACAGCATCTCGGATACCCGACATGACACATCGATAGCCGGAGCATCTTGGCGTCGCCTCGTGAAGGCGGCGCCAAGGCTTGCCAAGCATCGACCCTGCCAACGGGTGCCCTGAAGCCGGCCGCGCCGCCGCGCCTTCGCAATCCGTTGAGACCTTGTCGCCTAGGATGCGGGCGGCCCGGCCCATGGGACGCCCGCCGGGAAGATGGGGACCAAGCTCTATACCGCGGTCCAGGCCGGACCGTCATGACGGCGACTCACGCATGAGGCATGCGAAGGGGTGTCGAGATGAGCGCTACCGATAGCGGCAAGGTGCCAAGTGTGCTGATCGTCGACGACACGCCGGACAACCGGCT
This sequence comes from Dyella amyloliquefaciens, assembly GCF_004296575.1. Classification (GTDB taxonomy): domain Bacteria; phylum Pseudomonadota; class Gammaproteobacteria; order Xanthomonadales; family Rhodanobacteraceae; genus Dyella; species Dyella amyloliquefaciens. Next base: position 49,043 of record NZ_SAYT01000010.1, read on the forward strand.
GCTGCTGTCCGAGCTGTTGAAGCCGCTGTACTTGATCCAGCAGGCTGCCGATGGTGCCGCGGCGCTCGCCATCGCCCAGGGTAATGAGCGACCCGACATCATCCTGCTCGACGTGATGATGCCCGGCATGTCCGGCTTCGATGTCTGCCGCAAGCTCAAGGCCATGGAGGAGACGCGGGACATTCCCGTGATCTTCCTCACCACGCTCGACGCCACCGAGGATGAAACGCTGGGCCTGGCGCTGGGGGCGGTCGACTACATCACCAAACCGGTCAACCCATCCGTCGTGCAGGCCCGCGTGGCTACCCATCTGCGCCTGAAGGCGGCCGCGGAGTTCCTGCGCGACAAGAACGCCTATCTCGAACAGGAGGTGGTGCGCCGGACGGTGCAGACCCGGACTGCCCAGGAAGTGACCATTCTTGCGTTGACCTCGCTGGCCGAAGCGCGGGACAACGAAACCGGCAATCACATCCGACGCACCCAGCATTACGTGAAGGCCCTGGCCGATCACCTCAAGGAGCATCCGCGTTTCGCCCCGGAACTCGACGAGGCGACGCGCAAGCTGCTGTTCCAGTCCGCGCCGCTGCACGACATCGGCAAGATCGGTATTCCCGACTACATCCTGCTCAAGCCGGGACGGCTGACGCCGGAGGAATACGAGGTCATGAAGACCCACACCACGATAGGGCGCGACGCCCTGCAGAAGGCCGAGGACCAGTTGGGAGTGAACCTGCCGTTCCTTCGGTTCGCCAAGGAAATGGCCCTTGGTCATCAGGAGCGATGGGACGGATCGGGCTACCCGCAGGGACGCGCTGGCGACGACATCCCCTTGTCCGCACGGCTGATGGCCGTGGCCGATGTCTACGATGCGCTGATCAGCCCCCGGGTCTACAAGAAGGGGAAGCCGCACGAGGAAGCGGCGGCCTTCATCGCAGCGGGGCGTGGCACCGAGTTCGACCCGGACATCGTCGACGCCTTCCTCGACATACAGGGTGAGTTCCAGGCCATCGCCCGGCGCTTTCACGACGCCCCTGCGTCGGGAGATCTGCATGGCGGTGGCGTCGTCTGACGCCTGGTCCGCTGCACAGGGGGATGCGCATGAACGCCCTGCTCGAACGCCTGGAACGTCTGCCGCTGCGGCTGCGCCTGCAGCTGGGCTTCGGCGGCATCCTGGTGCTCGCGGTGCTGATAGGCATTTTCAGCATCAGCGTGCTGAAGCAGCAGCGCGACCAGGTGAGCCGTCTCTACGAGCAGGACATGCAGGGGCTGGTGCATATCGCAGCCGCGCGCAGCGCGCTGGCCGATGTGAGCCAGGGCCTGCGGCAGGCGGTACTGGTGGGGCCCGGCGACGGCCAGCAGGAGGCGCTGCGCCAGATCGCCGATGCGGCGGCGCAAACCCAGCAGGAAGCAGAGCTGGCACGTCCGCATATCTTCCGCGAGGAAAGCCTGCGCAACCTGGCGGCCTTCGAAGTGGCGTTCACCGACTATCGAAGTCAGGTGCAACAGATCGTCTCGACCCTGCGAGAACCCGCGGCAGCCGGACGAGGCGATCCGAACGCACGGGCAGCGGCCATGCTTACCTCCCCGGAGTTCCTTCGCAGCGACAGCGCTGTGAAGACCGCCCTGGCCGCCGTGTCGGAGGCCAAGCGAAACGGCGCCGTCGAGGAGGTGCGCGATGTTTCCAGCCGTTTCCTGCATACCGTGCAGATCACGCTCTGGCTGCTGGCCATTGGCCTGGGCGCGGGTGTCCTGTTCGGTCACATGATCAGCCGTTCCATCCGGCGTCCCGCGGAGGGTTTGCGGCGCGCGCTGGATGCCTTGAGCAGGGGCGAGCTCGAGATCGAGGTTCCCTATACCCACTATCCCAACGAGGCGGGCGACCTCGCGCGTGCGATCGTCACCTTGCGGGATGAAGCACGAGAGGTGGCAGCCCAGCGATGGGTGAAGACCCATGTGGCTGCCATCAGCCGCGAAATGCGCCTGGCGAACGATGCCGGTGAACTCGCCCGCGTGTTCCTCACCACCGTCGCACCGCTGATGCGGATCGGTCATGGCGCGCTTTACACCCAAGACGATGGAGCGCGGTTGCTGCGGCTGGCCGGGCACTATGCCGCTGAGCAGGCGCCCCCGACGGTGCGGCCGGGCGAGGGGTTGGCCGGGCAGTGTGCGGTGGACAGGCAACCGATCACGCTGACCGAGCCACCGGCGGATTACCTGGCGGTGAGCTCATCGCTCGGCGGGAAGGCGCCTGCCGAAATCCTCGTGCTGCCGGTGCTGCGCAACGAGCGCCTGTTCGGCGTGGTGGAACTGGCCAGCCTGTCGGCTTTCGATGCCAGCCAGCGCGGACTGCTGGAAGAGCTGCTGCCCAATCTTGCGACCAACATGGAAATCCTCGAGCGCACGGCCAGCACGCACCAGCTGCTGGAGGAAACGCGCCGGCAGGCGGAGGTGACGGCCCGCCAGGCCGCCAACCTCAAGGCGCAGACCGTCGAGCTGGAAGCGCAGCAACGCATCATCGAAGCGGCCAGGGCGTGGTATCTGGGCATCATCGAGTCAGCACCCGACGGCATGATGATCGTCGACGAAGACGGTCGCATCGTGCTGGCCAACCCGAAGCTGGAGGCGATCTTCGGTTACGCCGCCGGCGAACTCACCGGTGCGAATGTCGAGCAACTGGTGCCGGCCGACTCGGGTGGGCATCACGCCGGGTTGCGCCAGCAGTTCTTCGGCGAAGGCATGAGCCGCAAGATGGGCGCCGGCAATGCCGACCTGCATGGCGTGCGCAAGGACGGCAGCGAACTGTCGGTCGAGATCGGCCTGTCATTCCTGCCCGAGTTCGACGGCCAGGGAACCTGCGTGTGCGCTTCGGTGCGCGACGTGAGCGAGCGGCGCGCCATGGACGATGCCCTGTTGCGCAGCGAGGAGCGCCTGCAATACATCCTCGACCGCAGCCCGGTCAGTATCGGTGTATCGACCCAGGGACTCATTCGTTTCACCAATCCGAGCTTCGTCCAGACCTTCGGTATGACGATGGGCGGCGATGCGATGCATCTCTATGTGGATCCCGCGGAACGCAAGGGACTGGGCGAGCGACTGGCGGCGGGCGAGGCGCTCTCTGGGGTGGAAATCCAGATGTACGACCGCGAACGTCGGCCGCGGGACATCGTGGCCACCTATTTGCCGATTACCTGGGATGGCGAGAGCGGCATGCTCGGCTGGTTCATCGACATCACCGAGCGAAAGGCGGCGCAGGACGCCATCCTGCGAGCCAAGGACCTGGCCGAGGAAGCAACGCGGGCCAAGAGCGATTTCCTGGCGAACATGAGCCATGAGATACGCACGCCGATGAACGCCATCATCGGCATGAGCCACCTGGCTTTGCAGACGGAGCTCGATGCGAAGCAGCGCAACTACGTGGAGAAGGTGCACCGCTCGGCGGAAAGCCTGCTGGGCATCATCAACGACATTCTCGACTTCTCCAAGATCGAAGCGGGCCAGATGCGCATGGAGCAGGTGGCATTTCGGCTCGAAGACGTGATGGACCACGTCGCCAGCATCATCGGCCTCAAGGCGGAGGAAAAAGGACTGGAACTGCTGTTCCAGACCGCATCCGACTTGCCGACGGCGCTGATAGGCGACCCGCTGCGCCTGGGCCAGGTACTGCTCAACCTGGGCAACAACGCCGCCAAGTTCACCGAGAAGGGCGCGATCGTGATCGGCGCCGAACGCGTTTCGCGCGAAGGCGACGACGTGGAGTTCCACTTCTGGGTGAAGGACAGTGGCATCGGCATGACGGCGGAGCAGCGCGAGCACATCTTCCAGTCATTCGTGCAGGGCGATTCCTCGATCACGCGCCGCTATGGCGGTACCGGATTGGGCCTGGCCATCTCCCGCACGCTGGTCGAGATGATGCATGGGCGGATCTGGGTGGAGAGCGAGCCGGGCAAGGGCTCCACCTTCCACTTCCATGTCCGCTTCGGTGTGCAACCAGGTACGCAGCCGCAGGCTGCGTTGTATGCCGATGCGTTCCAGGGCGTGCGCGTGCTGGTCGTTGACGACAACGAGTCAGCGCGTGAGGTGCTCGAGGGCATGCTGCGGGGCATGGGCTTCGTGGTGGATGTGGCAGGCGATGGCGAAGAGGCGCTGCGCCTGTTTGCGTGGGCGAAGCGCCACCAGCGCTCCTACGAGTTGGTGTTGATGGACTGGAAGATGCCCGGCATGGACGGTATCGAAACGGTTCGACGCATGCGGGCCGAATGCGAGGGCCAGGTGCCGGCGGTGGTGCTGGTCACCGCGTACAGCCGCGACGAAGCCATGAGCGAGGCGAAGCAGCGCGAGGTCGTGCTGAGCCAGGTATTGAACAAGCCGGTGACGGCGTCCTCACTGATGGATGCGTTCGCGCATGCGCTTGGCAAGGGTATCCAGGTGGTCAGGCATGCCGACCGCCAGCGCCGCGGCCAGGACGATGCCAGGGCGGCATTGGCGGGGTGCCGGATACTGCTGGTGGAAGACAACGAATTGAATCGCGAGCTGGCGCTGGAGCTGTTGCGCTCGGCCGGCATCGAAGTCGTGACGGCACGCCATGGCAAAGAGGCGTTACAAGCCTTGCGGGCCGACGCGAGATTCCACGGTGTCCTGATGGATTGCCAGATGCCGGTGATGGACGGCTATACGGCGGCACGCGAGATCCGCGAGCGTCTCGGCATCAAGCGGCTTCCGATCATTGCGATGACCGCCGATGCCATGGCCGGTGACCGCGAGAAGGCACTGGCCGCGGGGATGAACGACCACATTCCCAAGCCGCTGGATGTCGACGGGATGTTTGCCACCATGGCGAAGTGGATCAAGCCGCGACGCGCCACGGATGACGGCACGCCGTTGCGCGAGGCTGCGTCGGAGGAGCCGCTTCCGGAGCTGCCTGGCATCGATCCGCAGGCTGGCGTGCACATGTGTGGCGACAATCCGTCGTTGTATCGCCGCATGCTGCTGATGTTCCGCGGCAACTACGCGGAGTTCGACCGCTTGTTCCATGATGCGCAGCGTGATCCTGACCCGATGGCGGCCGGTCGTCTCGCGCATTCCCTGCGCGGTTCGGCAGGCAATATCGCCGCGAAAGAGGTGGCCGCGGCGGCCGCTGAGCTGGAGCAGGCATGTCGCGACCAGTCGGCGCAGGAACAGATCGAGCCGGCGCTGCTCCGCTTGATGCAGGCTTTGCATCCCGTCATGGAAGGCCTGGCCGTCCTGGAGGCCAAGTCCTCCGCATGATGCGCGCCAGGGCGAGTGCTTCAGCGTTTCTCCGGCACCAGCAAGGTCACCACGAAACGGAAGCCCCAACCTTTCTGTCCCGCGTCGGTGTGCTGCGCCCAGTAACGCACGCCACCGGTAAAGCTCACCGGATGGTTGCCGATGCGCACCAGCTTGCCGATCGTGAGGTTGACGGGAACGGCCCACTGATGGGCCTTCCAGTCGTAGGTCGACTCGGCGTTGAGACCGTAGGTCCATGCAGTCGGCGTGTTGTAGCTGAGGAACGGCTGGATGAACGTATTGCTGATGTCCGAGTGCGTCCTGTCGTTGCCGACCTTGGCGATCGACCAGATATGGTTGAACAGGAAGCCGTAGGTCCAGGCGTGGTCCTGCTTGAGCACGACGGCAGTGGGCCCCAGGCCCCAGCGCTTGCTGCCCAGCAGGTCGTCGGTGGCCGTCGGAATCAGGAAGGCGGGGCCCACGCCCCAGATGATGCCGCTGCTGGAAGGCTTGCTTGGCGAGAAGAACAGGCTCTGCGTGATGTCGCCCAGGCCGAACTGGTGGCCGGTGCCCGGCGCGATTTGCGACTGGTCGATCACCGGGACGATGGTGCGCGAGATCATGTTCCAGTCATTGCCGATGGGTACGGGAATCACCGGCTGGAAATTCATGTAGGTGCGATGACCATCGTCAAGTGGGCCGATGTTCTGGTCGTAGTTGAACTGGAACGGGACGCTGATCATGGCCGCGACGGGATTGGACAGCTTCTTGGCGAGCTCGGCGTTGTCGTTGCTTTCCTGCGCGTGCGCCGTGGCGGACAGGGTGACGATGCCGGCGACGATCAGGGCTCGGGTGATAGGCATGAATGTCGTCCTGGGCAGTGGGCGGTTGGCGAGCCACCGGACACAGCTCACCGTGCGCAGCGCGTCGCGCCGTTGGGATGCGTTTGAGCGGGGAGGGCGGTCGTTGGCATCAAGCCTGTCGGCTGGCTGCCGGAGCGACAAGCGCAAATCCACCAACGTTCACACCGTAAATCTACTTAGGGCCACTAGGTGGAATTGCGCTTGTCCGACATCGCCCGGGCAACGAACCTGAGGCCCGTACCACGTGGCGTCAGGTGCCCATACCGCCCCCACGGCAAGCCTGGCTGGCCAACCTCCACATCTGTAGAGATGCCATGAAACGACTTGCGCTCCCCATGCTTCTGGCCGCCGCCGCCGTGGCGATGCCCGCACACGCGACCGAGACGGCGCTGGGGCGCCCGATCACCGGCCTGCAGGCCACCTCGTATTCGGGCCTGATTCCACCGACGCCGGGCTGGAACTGGGTCACCTCGTACATCTATTACGACGGCTCCATCAGCGGTTCCAAGGAAGTGCCGCTGGCCGGCGGCGGCACCTCGCTGGGCCTGGAGGCGGAATTCCAGCTGCTGTCGGCGACGGGCCTGTACATATGGAACACCCAGCCATCGTCGTGGAACTACGCCTCGATGGTGACCTTGCCGATCGCCTATGCCGACGTGAACGTCAACGCGCGACTCGGGCCGTTCAGCGCCAGGCGCTCGGACACCGACTTCGGCCTGTATGACATGTTCTTCGCGCCGGTGATCGCCAGCCATCACTTCAACGAGCTGCAGCATGTGTCGCTGTCGCTGTACATCTACGCGCCCACCGGCGATTACACGAAAGGCAAGCTCGCCAATCTCAGCCTGAACAACTGGACGTTCTCGCCCACCGTCGGCTACACGCAGCTGTTCGACAAGGGCTCGCTGGAATGGAGCACCACCGCGGCGGTCGATATCTATACCAAGGACAACGCCACCGACTACCAGAACGGTGCCGTGTTTCGCGTCGACTCGCTGCTGGTCAAGCGCTTCCCTACGGGCTGGGGCGTCGGCGCGGTAGGCGGGTGGATCTACCAGCTGGAGGATGACACCGGCCCGATCGCCGATGCGCTCAACGGCTTCAAGGGACGTTCGCTCGCGCTGGGCCCGATGGTGAACTACCTGAAGAAGTGGCAGGGCGGGCAGGTCGAGTTTTCCGCGCGATGGCTGCACGAGTTCGACGTGAAGAACCGATTGCAGGGCAACCCGTTCATGCTGTCGGCGACGATCACGCTCTGACCGTTCCGCGGAGGCGTGAGCTGCTCACGCCTTGCCGCCGACATAACGGCGGCAATGATCCAGGTAGTCTTTCTCGTGCATCGAAAGAAGGCCTGTGACGGCCGTCCATAACCATGAGGGTGCTTCGAGCGTACGTGAATGATTGCGTCGCAACTCGACGCACCAGGCCTTGCGGGTGTCGGCATCCATTTGGCGGGAATGGGCATGCCCCACCACGTGGGCGAGAAATGCCGCGACGCGTCGCGCCTGCTTGCTCCCGAGTCGCGCGATATCGATCTTCAGATCCTGTGGCAGCAGTTCGCGGACGAACACCGATTTGCCGAGCAGTTGCGCCGGGCGCATGCGATCACCCAGGGCAGGCGAGAGATGCCGCGCGGCCGTGACGACGCGCTGTGCGCTGTCACGCGGCATGCGCACGCCGGCTGCGCGCGGCGCTATGGATGCTGCCGCCTCCTTGATGTCCACGAGACAGAGATCGTCTCCTTCCACGACGTTGCCATCCACGTCCAGCAGCACCGCATAGCGGAGTTTGCCCAGCGAGCTGCAGCCCTTGCGCCAGTACGCGGCGTCGAGAACCTTGACCTTGCCCTGCGGTTCGCGATGGCGGAGACGGGTGACGAGCGTATCCAGTTCCGCTTGCCGGAACAGCGCCTGGATGGCCTTGCGCTCTCCGGCCGCCAGTGGCCAGAACTCCTTGCCAGGCGGGAAACGCAGCGCCGGACCGGGAAGACGCTCATCGGCCAGCGATTGCCAGCTGCGGCGAAGTGCTTTCCTCATCAGGCGGCGAATCTTGAGCGGCATCTCCGGTTCGTCATCATCGTTGTCGGGAAACGCGGCTTCGTAACCATCCAGCATCGCCTCCATCATGTTCGCGGTGGTGATGCCCGGCAGGTTCGAACCGCGCGCGGCCATGGCCAGCGACAGCGCGAGGCGGATTAGGTCATAGGCGGGGTTGCCGATGACGCTTTGGTCGAAATCGCGAATCTGGATATGTACGTGCCCCTGATCGTCGGCGACCGGGCCGATGTTGCCCATATGGCAGTCACCGCAGATCCAGATGGCTGGGCCGTCGGGAAGGGTTGGGGCGGCCGGGGAATCCAGCCATTCGTAAAACCGCGCAGTGTTGCCCCGCACATACGCGTGCGCCGAGCGCGCCATTTTGGTGTTGCGTCGCGCCGTCAGTGCTCGCAGCCGTTGCGATGGCGCAACGGCGAGCTCGACATGGTCTGGCATGTTCGCTCCCTTGCAGTCACCAACGACTGTTGCGAACACCGGATGAAGGGAGTGTCAGATTCGCTGAGGGGGCGTGTCGCGTGATCTCCGCGAAAAGGTGTTCAGTGCGGCTCGTCGGCGGCATCGTAAATGCACGACAGCACCGCCGCGGCCGCCGCATACAGCGTGGCGGGCACTTCCTGGCGCAGCCTCAGCGAGGCGAGCAGTGCGGCCATCTGGGGATCGTGGTGCAGCGGTATGCCCAGCGCGCGCGCGCGGGCCAGCAACGTTTCCAGTGATTCGGGCGGCAGACTGGCGCTGGGCGCGACATCGTTCGGGCCACCGGAAAGGCGGAGCGTGACGCGTCGGCGGGCGGGAGGCAGTGTCGTGCTCATGCCATGGTCTTCAGCAGGATGGCGCTGTGCGGGCTGCTGGCGTGCGGCAGGCCTTGCTGGCAGCTCAACTGGTCGAGGATCAAGCCCGTGGCGGCCAGCTGCTGGCGCAGCGCGCCGAACAGAAGCTCAAGCTTGTGCACCGTGCTGGCGCGCTCGGCCCACAGGCGCACCGCCAGGCGCAGATCGCGCAGCTGCAGTTCGCCCTGGACCGGTCCTAGCGCCGGCAGGTCGATCGTGAAGCCCAGCGTCCAGGCGGAACCGGCTTCGGCGTCGGCATGCTGTTGCAGCTGGATCTGCAGGATGTCGCGGCCGCCTTCGCCCTGCAGCGGGATCTCGATCATCCACGCCGCCACCGTGGTGGCTTCGAGCTGGGCGACTTCCACGCGGGCCAGTGCGGCGTGCACTTCGCCGTGCAGGCGGATCAGCAGCGCGTCGACGTCGTCGTTGAGCAATTCGGGCGGCAGCGCAATGCGCGGCTGCGGCAGCAGGCCGCGTTGCTGCAGTGGCGGCGGGGTTTCGTTGCCGCTGGTGGCGGCACGGCGACCCGGCAGGTAATCGTCCAGCAGGCTGGCCAGGCGCAGCAGCGCACCCTTCCAGTCCTCCTGGCTCAGCGCGGCCATGTCGAGCTGCGACTGGGCGAGCTGGGATTCAAGGAACAGGCCGCTGCGGCTGATCGCTTCGCGCAGGCCTTCGCCGCGCGTGATCTCGGTCGGCGTGCGTACGACGTGTTCCAGCAGGGCGAGTGCCGGGCGCAGGTAGGCAGGCAGCTGGCGCAGCGCGGGACGCTGGGCCAGCGCATCGAGCGTGGCGAGCAGCGGAGCGTAGCCGTTCTGTTGCGGGAGCCGTTCGCGCATCGCCACCTGGATGGCGGGCTCGGGCGTGTGCGGTGCGATCACTTCCAGCATCGGCTGCGCGCCGAGGGTGAGCACGCGCACCTGGAACTGCGACGGCAGCTGGCTGCGTGGCGCCTCGGCCTCCACGGCCAGGGCGCCGATCTGCAGCACCATCATGCCGTCCTGATTGATCCCCAGCGGCCTCGCGGACAACACCGTCCCGATGCGCCAGCTTTCGGCAGCACTGCCGGAAGCGGCGCCGGCCCAGGTGAGGGCGGCCAGGCTGGTGGGTTGGATGACCAATCAAGACTCCTTGCGGCCGGGATCCGTGCGCGCGCCCTTCCGTGCACTGTTGATCGGCCGCCCCGGAAAGAACTTGAGGGAATTTTTTTCGGTTCCGGAACAGCCATGTCGCGGCCCCGATGGCTAAAGCAGATCCCGTTATGGCCGATAAGCACCCCGTAGACGCCCGTGGGGCGCAGTGAGGACAGGCCATGGGAAGCAAGACAAACCCACAACGCAAAACTGGCGAGGCACGGGTGATCGCACTGCCCGCGGATTTCCGCCTGGCCGACCTCGCCGACGTGAAAGCCGGCCTGCTGCAGGCACTGGAAGCGCCGTCCGTCGAACTCGACGGCGCCGGGGTGGAACGTGTGGACACCGCCGCGCTGCAGCTGCTGCTGGCGTTCCGCCGCGCGGCCTCCGCGCAGGGACTGCCGGCCTCATGGGTAGGTGTGAGTGAAACGATGCGTGATGCGGCAGGCGTACTTGGCCTGACGCAGGCTCTGGAATTGCCGGCAACCATGCCGGCCTGAAACTGAGGTGGAAGATGGCAAAGATTCTTGCAGTGGACGATTCGGCTTCGATGCGCGGCATGGTGGCCTTCACCCTTCGCGGCGCCGGTCATGACGTGAGCGAGGCCGAGAACGGCCAGCTCGCCCTGGACGCCGCCCGCGGCGGCCGTTACGACCTGGTGCTGGCGGACGTGAACATGCCGGTGATGGATGGCATCAGCATGGTGCGCGAATTGCGCACGATGCCTGAGTACAAGGGCGTGCCGATCCTGATGCTGACCACCGAGTCGCATACCGACAAGAAGATGGAAGGCAAGGCCGCCGGCGCCACCGGCTGGCTGGTGAAGCCGTTCGATCCTGAGCAGCTGCTGGCGACCGTCAAGCGCGTGCTGGGCTGAACAGCTTTAGCCCCTCTGTTTGAGGGAGTGCGGGCAACTAGCCCCTCTCCCCCGGGAGAGGGGTTGGGGAGAGGGTACGGGTCTTGCGTAACCTTCAACGAAGCGCTCCGCCCGCACCCTCATCCGCCTGCCGGCACCTTCTCCCAAAGGGAGAAGGGTCTCGATCTGCAAGTTTTCGTTCCACTAGAGAAACCTCCCCATGAGCAAGGCCGGTCTGGCGCAGTTCCAACAGGTATTCATCGAGGAAAGTCTGGAAGGACTCGACACGATGGAGTCGTCGCTGCTCGCGCTCGACAACGGCGGCGACGGGGAACTGGTGCACACCATTTTCCGCGCGGCGCACTCGATCAAGGGCGGTGCGGCGACCTTCGGTTTTCCGGAGATGTCGTCGTTCACGCACGAGGCCGAGTCGCTGCTGGACGAGGTGCGCAGCGGCAAGCGCGAGATCGACGGCGCCATCATCGAACTGCTGCTGCGCACGGTCGATTGCCTGCGCAACATGTTCGCCCGCGCCCAGGCCGGTGAGCCGCTGAACGATGCGGTGGCCGAAGGCCTGCGCAACGAGCTGGCCGCGATGATGGGACGCGGTGCGCCGGCTGCCGGCGTGCAGGCACGTCGCAACGTGGACCAGGCCGATGCCTGGACCGTTCGCTTCCGCCCGCATGCGGGCATGCTGGCCGGCGGCAACGAACCCTTGCGGTTGATCCGTGAACTCGCCGGTATCGGCGAACTCACGGTCACGCCGGAACTGGACCGCATCCCCGAATTCGCCAAGCTCGATCCGACCGAATGCCACCTGGGCTGGACCATCGAGCTGAAGGGCCCGGCCAAGCGTGCGGACATCGCTGGCGTGTTCGACTGGGTCGAGGACGAATGCGATCTCGCCATCGAGGCGAAGCACATCGTGGCCGAGGTGGCGGCACCGGTCGCGGCACCGGCCTCTCCGGCAGCGCCCGTCGCCAACGTCGCCGATGCCGGCGCCGCGCGAGCGCAGCGTGAAGCGAGTGCCGAGTCCAGCTCGGTGCGCGTGTCGATCGACAAGATCGACGGACTGATCAACCTGGTGGGCGAGCTGGTGATTACCCAGTCCATGCTCGACACCTTCCGCGAAGGCGATATCGATGCCGCGCGTATGGCCATGCTGGAACACGGCCTGGCCCAGCTGGCGCGACACACGCGCGAGCTGCAGGAAAGCGTCATGGGCATCCGCATGCTGCCCATCGCTTCCGTGTTCAACCGTTTCCCGCGCATGGTGCGCGACATCAGCCAGAAGCTCGGCAAGCAGGTGAAGCTGGAGCTGGTCGGCGAACAGACCGAGCTGGACAAGACGGTGCTGGAGAAGATCGGCGACCCGATGGTGCACCTGGTGCGCAACGCGATCGACCACGGCCTGGAAATGCCGGACAAGCGTCGCGCCTCGGGCAAGGGCGATACGGGAACGCTGACGCTGTCCGCATCGCATCGCGGCGGCAACATCGTGGTGGAGGTGTCCGACGACGGCGCCGGCCTCAATCGCGAGGCCATCGTGGCCAAGGCCTTGCAGCGCGGCCTGATCGCCAGTGGCGAAGGCATGAGCGACGAAGCCGTGGCAGACCTTATCTTCCAGCCCGGCTTCTCCACTGCCGCGGTGACCACCGACCTGTCCGGTCGTGGCGTGGGCATGGACGTGGTTCGCCGCAACGTGTCGGATCTCGGTGGCACGGTGACCATCCGCAGCACGCAGGGCAAGGGCAGTGTCTTCACCATCACGTTGCCGCTGACGCTGGCGATCATCGATGGCCTCACCGCCGCGGTGGGCGAGGAGCGCTACATCGTGCCGCTGGTGTCCATCGTGGAATCGGTGCAGCTGAAGGCCGACGCGGTGCGCACCGTGGCCGGTGGCGGCGAACTGTTCCGCTTCCGCAACGAATACCTGCCAGTGATCCGCCTGCACGACGTGTTCGGCTGCGAGACCAGCATCCGTTCGATCGACGAAGGCTTGATGGTCGTGGTCGAAGGCGAGGGCGCCCGCGTGGGCCTGTTCGTCGACGGCCTGATCGGCCAGCAGCAGGCCGTGGTGAAGTCGCTCGAGGCGAACTATCGCCGCGTGCAGGGTATTTCCGGCGCCACCATCCTCGCCGATGGTTCGGTGGCACTGATCGTGGATATCGCAGGCCTCGTGCGCCTGCAGAGTCGACGCAAGGCGGCCTGACCCACAGGCCTGGTCTTCCCTGCCGCTCCGGTCGTGGCCGGAATGGCAGCTCCGACAAACCCCAACAAAGCCGCTGCAAGAAGCCGCGGCGGCTGGCTTGTGGGCGGCGAATGGGTGAGTTGGGATCAGACGAAGTGCGTGTCGGCGGGCACAGTGATGCGTGCGTCCGCGACAGAAAACCAGGCTGCCATGCACGTCAGTGCGAGGCAGCTCGCTACAAGGCCGCGTGCCAGGGTCATCCGTCATTCCGGCGGAAGCCGGAGTTCAGCGTCTCGTGCGCGTGGGAAGGATTCCCGAGGATTCCGGCTTCCGCCGAAATGGCGGACCGAACAGGACACATCAGTCGCGACAGGAAGCCGCGGCCGCCGACGCTGGTCGGTGAAGAGCAGTGCAGGGAATGAATCCGGGCAATCGCAGAACAGCCCCCTTTCATTCTGAAGGTCTCCCCCATGAAATCCCCCTTGAAATTCATCGATCGCCTCAGCCTCGCAGCCAAGGTCTGGCTCGTCATCGCCTTCGTGGTAGCCGGGCTGGTGGCGCTCACCACGGTCTCCGCCGTGGACAGTCGTCGCCTGCAGATGGAAGCGCGCGTACGGGCGCTGCAGGACGAGGTCTCCACGGCCGTCTCCGTGGCGCAGGGTTTCCACGATCGCGCCAAGGCAGGTGAATTCAGCGAAGAAGAAGCGCAGCGCCGTGCACTGGCGGCCATCCGCTCGATGCGCTGGAACGATGGCGCCGGCTATGTGTTCATCTTCGACTCGAACCTCGTGATGCGCATGCATCCGATCCTTGGCGCCACCAAGGAAGGCAAGAGCATTCGCGACGATACCGACAGCCAGGGCAAGCCGCTCTACCAGATGATGCTGGCGGTCGACCGCGATCACGGTGCCGGCGTCACCGAATACGTGTGGCCGATGCCGCCGGACAAGCAGATCGAGCCCAAGATCTCCTACACGGCGTGGTTCAAGCCGTGGGACCTGCATATCGGAGCCGGCGCCTACTACGTCGACATCAATACGCAGTTCCGCCAGATGCTGGAAGGCAGCCTGTTGCGTGCCCTGCTGGTGGGCCTGCTGGTGATCGGCGTGGTATGGCAGTCGATGCGCAGTATCCGCCAGAGCATCGGCGGTGAACCGACCTTTGCACTGGCGATGGCCGCCCGTATTGCCGACGGCGATCTGGCCGGGCATGACGAAGCCCGCTTCACGGCCGGCAGCATGCTCGATGCGCTGGAACGGATGCGTACGAAGCTGGTGGAGATCGTGCGCGAGGTGCAGCAAGGCTCGCAGGTAGTGTCGACGGCGGCGCAGGAGATCTCGCGTGGCAACGACGACCTGAGCCAGCGCACGCAGGAGCAGGCTTCCAGCCTGGAAGAAACCGCGGCGTCGATGGAGGAGATGACCTCGATCGTGCGCCAGAGCGCCGACAACGCCGGTCACGCCGACCAGCTCGCACGCAGCGCACGTACGCAAGCCGAACGCGGCAGCGAAGTGGCGGTGCGCACCAGCAGCGCCATGCGCGAGATCGACGCGGCCAGCCGCCAGATCACCGACATCGTGGGCCTGATCGACGAGATCGCCTTCCAGACCAACCTGTTGGCGCTGAACGCGGCGGTGGAAGCGGCACGCGCCGGTGAACAGGGCCGCGGCTTTGCCGTGGTCGCCACCGAGGTGCGCAACCTTGCGCAGCGCAGCGCAGGCGCGGCCAGGGAGATCAAGACACTGATCGGCGACACCGTGGAGAAAGTGCAAGCCGGCTCGGTGCTGGTGGACGAATCCGGCCAGGTGCTGGCCGGCATCGTGCAGAGCGTGAAGCAGGTGACCGACATCGTGGCCGAGATCGCGGCGGCCAGCCAGGAGCAGTCCGCCGGCATCGACCAGGTGAACCGCGCGGTGATGCAGATGGACGAGGTGACCCAGCAGAACGCCGCACTGGTGGAAGAGGCGGCCGCCGCTGCCCGCGCCATGCAGGAGCAGGCCGACGAGCTGGAGGTCCAGGTTCGTTTCTTCCGCCTGCAAGATGGCGCCGCCAAGGCCGCCGTCGCGCGCCCGGCGCCGCCGCGCCCGGCCGTGTCCAGCCCGGCGCCGAGGACCACGCCGCTGGCCGCAGCCGGAGGCTGGGCCGAGTTCTAAGCGACAAAACCCCACTGTAGGAGCGCACCCAGTGCGCGATCGGCGCCACACCGCCGCCTCACCACAGGTGGCCGCGACAACCGGCTGATGACGGATAGCCCAGGCGCCGCGGTCGCGCACTGGGTGCGCTCCTACAACGAGGGGGAATAGGGCCAAAACTGCCTTTGATCTCCCTCAAGTTTCCCCTTCCGCCGCCGATCCAGACCCAGAGAGGGGGCCAACGCAACCGGCCCCGACGCAGAGGCTAACCATGTCCGACCCCATCCGGAGCGAGGCGCTCCAGTCGCAGTACCTCACCGTGAACCTTGCCCACGAGGAATACGGCATCGACATCCTGGCCGTGCGCGAGATTCGCGGCTGGACCCCGGTGACGCGTATCCCGCAGGCGCCGCACTACGTGCTTGGCGTGCTCAATCTGCGCGGCGCGATCGTGCCGGTGATCGACATGCGCCTGCGCTTTGGCCTGCCGCGCGAGGAGTACGGCGCAACCACCGTCACCGTGATCATCACCGTGGCCGGTCGCAATTTCGGTGTGGTGGTGGATGCGGTGTCCGACGTGCTCGACGTCACTGCCGATGCCATCCGTCCCGTGCCCGACATGGGCACCACCGTGGACACCGAATACCTCAAGGGACTGACCTCGGCCGGCGAGCGCATGGTGCTGCTGCTGGACGTGGACAAGCTCCTGCAGCCGCAGGATGCCCAGATGCTGGAAGCGGCGCTCCCTGCCGCCTCCGATGTGAAAGCCGTGGCCTGACCGTTATCGCAGGAAAGTGGAATCATCATGAAGAAATTCGCACTGAAAGTCCCCGCGTTGTCCGTCCGCAACCGGATGCGCGCCGTACTTGGCCTGCTGGGCCTGATGCTGATCGGCGGCGCCGTGGTCGGTCTTGGCGGCATGCAGCTGCAGAACGACGGCATGGGCCAGATCTACGATCAGGAGATCGTCCCCGCGCAGCTCATTTCGCGTATCTCGCAGCGCTCGCTGATGTCCTTCATCCTGCTGGGCGAATCCAGCTCGCTGGTCGGCAAGCCGGACCAGGTGAAGGCCAAGCTGGCCGAGTACGACAAGCTGCAGGCTGAAATCGACGAACTGAAGAAGCAGTTCGGCGACGTCCCGCAGAGCGAGGCGGTGAAGAAGGAGTACGCCGACTGGCGCTCTACCGATGCCGACTACAAGGACGCCAAGGATTCGCTGATCGATGCCCTCAAGCAGGGTGATACAGGCGCTTCCGAATTGCTGGAAATGCAGGTCCGCCCGCTGATGATGCAGCGCCAGGATTCGCTGGCGAAGCTGGTGGAAGCACAGCGCGGCGACGCCAAGCAGATCTACGATGATCAGGTCTCGCGCTACCACGTCATCCGCGCTTTCAGCATCTTCGCGCTGCTGGCCGGCCTGACCGTGGCCGCCGCGATGGCCCTGCTGATGATGCGCTCGATCATGAAGGCGCTGGGCGTGGCCGTGAAGGTGGCCAACGAGATTGCCGGCGGCCACCTGGGTCATGACATCCAGGTGCGCAGCAAGGACGAGCTGGGCGAACTGCTGGCTGCCCTGCGCACGATGGACGAGCGCCTCAGCAACATCGTGGGTGAAGTCCGCCACGGTGCCGGTTCGGTAAGCTCGGCCGCGCAGCAGATTGCCCGCGGCAACGATGACCTGAGCCAGCGTACGCAGGAACAGGCTTCCAGCCTCGAGGAAACCGCCTCGTCGATGGAGGAGATGACCTCCACCGTGAAGCAGAACGCCGAGAACGCCAGCCACGCCAACCAGCTCGCCAGCGCCACGCGTCGCCAGGCCGAGCACGGTGGCGAGGTGGCTGCGCAGGCCAGCTCGGCGATGCGCGAGATCAACGATTCCAGCCGCAAGATCTCCGACATCGTCAGCCTGATCGACGAGATCGCCTTCCAGACCAACCTGCTGGCGCTCAACGCCGCGGTGGAGGCGGCTCGTGCCGGCGAACAGGGCCGCGGCTTCGCGGTGGTCGCCACGGAAGTGCGCAACCTCGCCCAGCGCAGTGCGGGTGCGGCGAAGGAGATCAAGGGCCTCATCAACGACAGCGCGGAGAAGGTGCGCGTGGGTTCGTCGCTGGTGGACCAGTCGGGCAAGGCGCTGGCCGAAATCGTGGACAGCGTGAAGAAGGTCACCGACATCGTGGCCGAGATCGCCGCGGCCAGCCAGGAACAGTCGGCCGGCATCGACCAGGTGAATCACGCCGTGCTGCAGATGGACGAGATGACCCAGCAGAACGCCGCGCTGGTGGAGGAAGCCGCTGCCGCCGCACGCGCCATGCAGGAGCAGGCCGGCGAACTGGCCCGCCAGGTGTCGTTCTTCCAGCTCGGCGATGAGGCTGCCGTCGCTTCGTCCGAGAAGGTGCGTACGCAGACCGTGATGGCTGAAGCCGAGGCCGTGTTCGCCGCCGTGCGCAACTCGCCGACCCCGGCGGCACGCACGCAGCGTCCGGCTGAAGCCAGCGACGCGGGCGCCTGGAAGGAATTCTGAGCATGAGCATGCCCGCCATGATCGATGGCAACGCCGCCGTGGCGGGCATGAATGGTCCGGCGCTGGGCGATGCGGACTTCGCCTTCCTGCGCAGCTTCGTGTACGAGCACTGCGGCATCTCGCTGGGCGAGCACAAGCGGCAGCTGGTTCAGGGCAGGCTGGTGCGCCGCCTGCGCGCACTGAAACTGCGTGACTTCGGCGCCTACTGCGAGGTGTTGCGGCGCGATCCGCAGGCCGAGCTGGGTGAGCTGGCCAGCGCGATCAGCACCAACGTCACCGCGTTCTTCCGCGAGTCGCATCACTTCGACCTGCTGACCAACGAACTGCTGCCGCGCTGGATCGCCGAGAAGAAGAACGGCGGCCGCCTGCGCATCTGGTCGGCCGGCTGCGCCACCGGTGAGGAGCCTTACACGCTCGCCATGGTGCTCGCCGAGGCGCTGGAAAAGCACGGCGGCAACGTCGACGCAAAGATCCTCGCCACCGATCTGTCGCCCCAGGCGCTGGAGACGGCGCGCAAGGGCGTCTATCCGATCGACCGGTTGGAGGGCGTCAGCACCGAGCGTCGCCGTCGTTGGTTCCTGCGTGGCGAAGGCGAGTATGACCAGTACGCCTGCGTGCATCCGCGCCTGCGCGAACTGGTCAGCATCCTGCCGCTCAACCTGCTGCACGACTGGCCCATGCAGGGTCCGTTCGACGCGATCTTCTGCCGCAACGTCGTCATCTATTTCGACAAGCCCACCAAGCAGCGCCTGTTCCAGCGATACGCCGGACTGCTGCCGGAGGGCGGTTACCTGTTCCTTGGCCACTCCGAGTCCATGTATGGGCTCAACGACAACTTTGACCTGATAGGACGCACGGTCTACCGGAAACGCAGTGCATGAGCGTCCCAGCAGTCAGTTTTCCCGTCGGCGCCAGTTATGACCCGGCCCGCGTATTGCCCGGGTTTGAGCACCTGCGGCGCTTCTGGGATCCGGCGCAGTCCTGTATCACGGTGAAGGTGCTTCCCGGCGAGTTCTACGTCAGCACGCAGAACGAGATGATTTCGACGGTGCTGGGATCGTGCGTGTCGGCATGCATCTACGACACGGTGCGCGGCATTGGCGGCATGAACCACTTCATGCTGCCCGAACCCATGGGTGGCGAGCGTGGCGGCTGGGCCGACACGGTGGGACGCGCGGCGCGCTACGGCAACGACGCGATGGAACAGTTGATCAACGCCATCCTCAAGGCTGGCGGCCAGCGTCCGAACCTGGAAGTGAAAGTGTTCGGCGGCGGTCGCGTGCTGGCCACGATGACCGACATCGGCAAGCGCAATATCGAATTCGTACGGCGCTACCTCTCGGCCGAAAGGCTGTCGGTACGCGCGGAAGACCTGGGTGACGTGCACCCGCGCCATGTGCAGTTCTTTCCCACCACCGGCAAGGCGCGCGTGAAGCAGTTGCGCGGCCGCACCGACACGGTGCTGGTGGATGGCGAGAAGCAATATCTCAAGCGTTTGGCAAACGATCCGATAAAGGGAGAGGTGGAGCTGTTCTGACGCGAATGCGCAGCGGCTTCCCATGCAGTAACCGGCCCCCATGGGCCAGCACGACGGGCTGAGACTTCAAAGCAATGGAAAGAGTACGTGTCCTGGTGGTCGATGATTCCGCACTTGTGCGGAAACTGCTGTCGACCATGCTTTCGTGCGATCCGGGCATCGAGGTCGTCGGCACGGCTGCCGACCCGCTGATCGCCCGCGAAAAGATCAAGCAGCTCAACCCCGACGTGCTCACGCTCGACGTGGAAATGCCGCGCATGGACGGCATCACCTTCCTCGAGAACCTGATGCGCTTGCGTCCGATGCCGGTGGTGATGGTGTCCTCGCTGACGCAGGAAGGTGCGGAAGTCACGCTGCGTGCGCTGGAGCTCGGCGCCGTGGACTTCTTCACCAAGCCGGGCAACGACCTCGCCAGCACGTTTGCCGAGGGCGCGCAGGAGATCTGCGCCAAGGTGAAGCTCGCCGCGCTGGCCAAACCGCGCCAGCGCACCGCGGTACGCAAGCTCGACGTTCCCCCGCGCCTTTCCGCGGACGCCGTGCTGCCTCGCGCGCAGACGGCCGGCACGCGTGGCGGCAGCCCGATCATCGCCATTGGTGCATCCACCGGTGGCACCGAAGCGATTCGCGTGGTGCTGGAGGCAATGCCGCCGGATGCGCCGCCGATCGTCATTACGCAACACATTCCGGCCGCCTTCAGTGGCCCGTTCGCCGCGCGCATGGATCACTGCTCCGCGATGCGCGTATGCGAGGCTCGCGACGGTCAGCCGATCCAGTCGGGCCACGTGTACATCGCTCCCGGCAGCCAGCACTTGCTGGTGATGTGGGACGGCGCCAAGTACGTGTGCCGCCTGCACAACGGCCCGCCGGTGAACCGCCACAAGCCCAGCGTCGACGTGCTGTTCCGCTCGATGGCCGCCAGCGTCGGCAGGGCCACCGTGGCCGCGCTGCTCACCGGCATGGGCGACGACGGCGCGCGCGGTCTGCTGGAGTTGCAGCAGGCCGGTGCCCGCACGCTGGTACAGGACGAAGAGTCTTCCGTGGTGTGGGGCATGCCCGGCGCCGCGTGGAAGCTCGGCGCCGTCAGCGAGCAGTTGCCCCTGGACCACATCGCCGCGCGCCTGCTCGCGCTGGCCCATCAACCCATCCCCCGTGCCGCCGTGCCGGCCGCCTGATCCCCGGATAGACCCCATGGATGCCTTCCTTTCCTTCCTGCGCGTGCGCCCCGTGATCGGCCTGGTGGCCAGTGCCGTGGCCCTGTTGCTGACCCTGGTGTGGCCGTCGTCCTGGCTGGCGCCCGTGCTGATCGTGCTGCTCGCGGCGGTATGGATCATCGAGATGCGCCGTGCCGTTCCGGTCGACGTCGAGCCCGTGCTGGAAGCATCGCTGACCCATCACGCCCCCGTGCGCGAGGCGCTCGAGGAAGTGCGCAGCTCGCTGGTCGACGAACTCGGCCACGCCACGCGCGAACTGCACCAGGCGCTGGAACTGCTGCGCGATGCGGTGTCCGAACTCGGCGGCGGGTTCGACGGCCTGTCGCGCAAGACCGGCATGCAGCAGTCGCTGCTGCGCCAGATCATCGATGCGCAGAAGGAAGGCGTCTCGGTGCAGGACTTCGCCGCACGTACCGGCGACCTGCTCGAGCACTTCGTGGACATGGTGGTGCAGATGTCGCGCGAGAGCCTGCGCATCGTCTACCGCATCGACGGCATGTCCAAGGAAATGGACGCGGTGTTCGGCCTGCTGAAGAACGTCAATACCATCGCCGAGGAAACCAACCTGCTGGCGCTCAATGCCGCCATCGAAGCGGCGCGCGCCGGTGAATCCGGTCGTGGCTTCGCGGTGGTGGCCGGCGAGATCCGCAACCTGGCCAGCCACTCCAACCAGTTCAACGAGCAGATTGGCAGCCACGTGGAGCGCGCCCGCGCCGCGATGGAACAGTTGCGCGGCCTGGTCGGCACCATGGCTTCGCAGGACCTGAACGTGGCGCTGTCGGCCAAGGGTGGCATCGACGCCATGATGGCCCACGTCACCGAGAGCGACGCGCGCACCAGCGCCGTGGCCGACCAGGTGGTCGAGATCAACCGCGGCCTCGGCAGCGACGTGTCCACCACCATTCGCTCGCTGCAGTTCGAGGACATCCTCAGCCAGCTCATCAACCAGACGCGTGTCCGCCTGGTCGAGCTGCAGGAGATCACCACCGAGTGCACGCGTGACATCGAAGAACTGGCCTGCAATCCGATCGACGCCGAGTCGTTGCAGCAGCGCGCCGAGCGCGTGCGCAACCGCCTGGCCATCCAGCGCGAGAAGGCACGCCTGCGCTCGCGCGGCCCGGCGCTGCAGAACTCGATGGACGCCGGCGAAATCGAGCTTTTCTAAAGGATCGGAATCATGAGCCTGACCGTCCACCACGACCCCGACCTCGACTGCGTCACCCTGCAACTGGGCGAGCGTTTCGACTTCAGCGTGCACCGCGCCTTCCACGACGCCTGCCTCGGCGGCACCGCCGCGCGCAGCTACGTCATCGACCTGGGCGAGGTGTCCAACATGGACAGCTCCGCCTTGGGCATGCTGCTGCTACTGCGCGAACACGCCGGCGCCGACCGCGCCGAGATCCGCATCGTCAACGCCGACACCGGCCTGCGCGGCACCTTGCGCGTCGCTGGCTTCGACAAGCTGTTCGTTCTGCACTGACCGGAAGACTGGCGCGCACTCAAGCGCGTCCGGTCGGCGCTCCGTCCTTTCTTCGGGGATGGAGCGCTGCAAACAGTGATCGTCCCCACGAAACCGACAGTATCCCGACAGGTTCGAGCCCGGCTATGCTCGGCCGGGGAACAGCCTGATGGTCTGTACAGGGGAACGGGACATGACGTCGCGCGTACGCTGGTTGCTGGTGTTCGGGGTGCTCGTGGTAGGTGGAGCACTGGGTTGGGCAACGTATCTCGGGCATGCAGTGCCGCCAGTGCGGCCGTTGCCACCGGCTGCTCCGCTGCAAGTGCGGCGAGGGCCCATCCAACCCCCCTTTACCGACGGCGAACTCAAACAGTTCCTCAAGGACGCGCGTCAGGCTGAGGCCATGGCGGATCCTTTGCAGCGCTGTCTTGCCTATCCAGAGCCGCCCGGCGTGCATTGGACCAAGGCGGTGACGTCTGCGTATTGCCATTACCTGTTCGATCCAGTGGTCACGGCGGCGCAAGCGCGCGACCTGATCGAGAACGGGCATGTGTCCGAGCTGGAACAGAAGCTGTCCGCCGCGGAGCAGGCGCAGTTCTCGCAGGAGGGTGCACAGAGCCTGCTGGATCGGACATACAACCTGGCGTTTGGTGGAAGCACGGATGACACCCGTGCCTTGATGGATGCATGGAAGCGCCAGGCACCTGACAGTCCCTTTGCGCTTGCCGCCAGCGGCACTGCCTACGTGGCGATGGCCCAGCGTCAGCGAGGTAGCGCATATGCCCAGAAGACTCCCCAGAGTTCTTTCGAGGCCATGCATCGTTTGCTGGAGCGGGCACGGGAGGATCTCGACCGGGCCGTCGCGTTGGACCCCAGGTTGACGCCGGCTTACGTGGCGATGATCTATGTCGGTGCACTCGACAGCGACCCAGCCTATGCCTTCAGTGCCGCGAAGCGCGCGTTGCACGTGGACCC
The DNA here is from genome assembly GCF_004296575.1 of Dyella amyloliquefaciens. Taxonomy (GTDB): domain Bacteria; phylum Pseudomonadota; class Gammaproteobacteria; order Xanthomonadales; family Rhodanobacteraceae; genus Dyella; species Dyella amyloliquefaciens. The sequence continues at coordinate 72,046 of NZ_SAYT01000010.1, forward strand.
GGCAAGTTATCCGGCGTACGCGCGCCTGGTATGGATGAGCCAGCCCAAGTGGGGTGGCAACGTGGCGCAGATGCAGCGGATCGTCGACGCTTCCCAGCAGCATGCGAAACAGAATCCGTTGCTGCTTTTGCTGTTGTCAGAGCGAAGCGGTGGCGAGGATTACGTGGAGAACTGCGCGTGCAATCCCTTCGATGAGGATGACCTCTATCGCAAGGTGTTTGCTGAGGCGGCGCCCGTGCGCATGCTGATGAGTGCCGGTTGGGCCGCCGCCAATCGCAACAACATCGCGTTGTCCGTGGTCTATCGTTCGGAGCTGTTGCGCTTCGATCCCGGTCAGCTCGATCACAGGGAGAGCCGAGCATTCAACCTGATCATGCTCGGCGAGCCGGAGTGGGGCCTTGCCGAGGGCAATGCCCTGGTCAAGCTGGCGCCGCAGGACGAAACGGCTTATGACGTCCTTGGGCAGGCGCATCGTGCTCTTGGGGATGCCGGTCAGGCAGCGAACGATTTCGAACAGGCGTTGCGCCTCAATCCCACCGATACCTGGACCCTCACTGCGGTGGGCGACATCTACGTCAATGTGACGCATGACTGGGACAAAGGGTGGGCTGTCGCCAATCGGCTGGTGCAGCTGAGCCCCGAAGATCCGCGGGGATGGTTCATGCGGGCCAACATCCAGAGAGCACAGCCGCGCGACGGTCTGGAGCAGACGATCGCGGAGTTCACCTCGCGCTTCGGAACTACCCCCGGCAACGAGGGACTCGTCGCCCAGATGAAGGCGATCAGGCCGCAGTGAGGTTGTCGCCGGAGGCGCGGAAGCTCTGTCTTTCGCTCGATTGACGTCACCTTGGGCCGAGCGTAGTTTGCGCCGCGCGACGGGCCTCGCTGGCCCGGCGTGTCCTTGTTCGCCCGTTTGAAGACGCAGGCTTCGCCACCCCGCCCAGCGACTTGCGCTCGCGCATGCCACATGCGCGATCTAGCTGTTGAGCGCTGCGCCCCCTGGGTAGCAGTGATATCGACCCATGCGGGGGCATGGCGCGGACGCAATGTGATCCGCCGGGCAGCGGATGCCCGACTAGCCGGCTTCTGCGGGTTCTGCTGGATACCCGGAAGCCATCGACGACCTCATCGAATAGCTGGAGGACGTGTCATGGCAAAGATCGCTCAATACAGTCTGAAGTGCGCGCTGCTCGTGGTTGCCGTCGCTTGTGCCGGCAACGTGCTGGCTCAGGACATGACCAAGGTAGCGCCGAAGAACACGCGGGTGCTGCTCGACAACGATCAGGTCAGGGTCATCGAGGTATCAACAAAGCCGGGCGACAAGTTGCCCATGCATTCGCACCCGGCGAATGTCGTCTACTTCGTCACCGGCGGGAAAACGAAGACCGTGACGGTCGACGGCAAGACAACCGAAACCGAGCACAAGGCGGGCGATACGGTCTGGAGCGAGGCGATCACCCACAGCAACGAGAACATCGGGAGCACTCCCACCAAGGCGTTGGTAATCGAACTTAAGACGGCCAAATAGCGCTGGGGCAATGAAACAGTAATACCGTCATCGATCGATCCAGGTCTCGGGTCGATCGATGACGCTTTGCGCGAGCCGAAGCAGGCCTGGTTCAGTGGCTGGCGTGCGATCCATCCGAAGCGTGAGCCGCGCGGAATCGGGTCGATGCCTCGGTAGCGCGGGCGATGCGTTCGCCGGTCAGCGGGTGGCTGGATGCATAGCGAAGTTCTTCGCCCTGCAGCTCGGGATGCGCTCGCTCCAGCGCCTCCATCGCATGCACGAAGGCCATCGGGTCGATGTTCTGCTGTGCAAGCGCATCGAGGGCAAAGCGGTCGGCGTCTTCCTCGAAGTGGCGGCTGTAGTGGCTGTCGATCAGGAACATCGGAATGCCGGCGGCAACGCCGCCCATCGACGTCACGTCGCCCATCAGCATGCCGGCCACGATCAGCACGCCCGAGCTGCGCAGCACCTGGCGAAGCATGTGGTGATGGGCCTGATGCCCGAGTTCGTGGGCGATCACGGCGATGAAGGCGGCATCGTCAGGCACCGCCTTGGCGAGATCATCGGTGAACACGATGGTGCCGCCGGGCAGGGCGAATGCGTTCGCACCGATGGCTTTCGCCTGGTAGAACCTGAGGCGCACGTCGGGTGCGCCATGGATACCGTTGACGAAGTGCCAGAACACCGATTGCAGATGCGACTGTCGATCGGGCGGCAACGACGTGGGCATCAACATGCGACCTTCCAGCGCCGCCAGCGATTGCTTGCCCATCGCGTGTTCCACCGATGCTGGCATGTGCGTGGCGATGCGATCCGCCGCCCAGGGCAGACCGTACTCGAACATGCCAAAGAGTGATACCACGACGACGACGATGCCGGCCAGCGCCGCCATCCAGCGGCGCTCCAGCCAGTCCGCCATGCGTTCGATCAGGTGGTGGCGGGGGAACCAGTCCGCCGGCAATGCATCATGGTCGATCTGCAGATGGGCGCCATCGCGCAAGCGCAGCGTGAAGGGGATGCCGGTCACCCGCGCGCTGGGTTCGACCGCGGTCCACGGCGCGCTCCATTCCTGCAGATCGTCCGCGCTGCGCCAGCGCAGCACGTCTTCGTCACGCCACGCGTTGACTCGCGTGGCGTGCGTGGAGCGGCCATCGAAATAGGTCGCCGGAACCATCGCCATCAGAGGCCGATATCGATGCCCAGCAGGCTGTCCATCTCGGTGGCGGTGGCGCCGATCTCACCATGGGCAAACGCGTCCCGGACGAAGTCACTGAGGTCGCCTTCGCCGATGACCTCCAGGTGTTCCGCGCGATAGCGTGCCATGCGGATGCGCGCCCAGGGCAGGGCGAGGCCGATGGAGAACAGCACTGCCAATGCGTTGGTGAGGTACAGGCTGAGCATCGGCCAATACTCCAGCGTGGAGCGGAACCGGTACAGACCCAGCTGCGCCTGGTTGTAGAGCAGGTTGGTCATGCGCGTATGGGCGAACGTCCACACGCCGAGATACGCCGGGGCCATCGTGGCGTAGGTACCGAGGAGGAAATACGGCGAAGGCATCTTCGGGTTGAACGCCTGCGTGTTGCCCTTGGTGATGTACACGGCAACGGCGGAGAACAAGAGGAGGCACGGCACGAACCACGCCAGCGCGACGCCGGCGGCCTTGATGTAGACGCCGTAGTAGTTGCCGATCTCGCTGTCGAAGCGGAACGACTTCCCGCCGAAGTGATGGTTTTCCACCATCCATTCCTGCTGGTGCCCCTTGATCCACGGGTAGAGGCCGGTGAAGCCGGCGAACGCCAGCAGGATGCCTATGCCCGGATGGCCAGCGGCCGTGGTCAGCAAGTACAGAATGAAAGGAATGGCCATCAGGAAATAGACGCCCAGATACCACTTGTAGGCGCCCATGTAGTCTTCGCTGAAGAAGAAGCGCAGGCCTCGCCACGAGGAGTAACGTGCACGGAACATCATGCTCTTGACGATCAGGCACGGCATGAAAGTCGCCACCACGAGTGCCGCCAATCCCTGCAGCGGTACGGCGATGCGGCCGGCGAGCACATAGATGGCGAAGATGGCCACGGTCAGCAGGCGCCCCTTGAGGATGGGCAACGGCCGAGCGAGGTAATCGAACGGCGAGCCGCCCAGCGTCGTGTTTGCGTACATGTAGCGCCGCGTACGCACCGTGGCCCAGGCAGAGTAGATGCCCAATGTCACGAGGCTCAGCGCCACGTTGACGATCCAGATGCGGAAGTAGTCGCTCGCGTGGCCGTGGAAGCGGAGGCGGTGGACCTCCGTCGTGTCTCGTGCAGGTATAACGTCCAACTCGGGCAGGTACACGCCCGAGGCCATGGTCTCGTCATGCATGCTCTGGATCCCCTTTTGGCTTCCCCCCGGAAGCCACGGCAGCATAGCCGAGAAGCTGTCTTAGGAAGGGGTCAGGAACTTGCGATCCTGTAGGGGAACGCTGAGGCTGGTGTCAGCAGCGTGAGTCGCCGGCTTCGGCGAAGGTCGGGGAGCCGGGACCCGCCGAAGTGACGCCATTGCGTCCGTCAAACTTGGTCCGGTACATCGCCTCATCCGCCAGCCGCACGAGCTGTTCGAAGCGCACGTCCTGTCGGGCTGTCGCCACACCAATGCTGGCCGTGACGGGGATGCTCTGGTTGTCGATGCGCGCGTGCGAATACGCCAGGGCTTGGCGCAGATCCTCGGCGACCGCCAGTCCCTGGGCGAGGTCGGCGCCGGGCAGGGCAAGCACGAACTCTTCGCCGCCATACCTGGCGGCAAGGTGCCCCGGCCAGTCGGTGATGCTTCGCAGAACGGTGGTCACGTGGCGCAGCACGGCGTCGCCGGCGTCATGACCCCACCGATCGTTGATCTGCTTGAACAAGTCCAGGTCGAAGATCAGCAGGGTGAACGGTTGTTCCCGTTGCTGGCAGCGCTCCAGGCTGGCGCGCCCCTGGGCGACCACGGCGCTGCGGTTGAGCAGCCCGGTCAGGCCATCCGTATGCGCGGCGTGGCCCAGGTCGACCATGAGGCGCTCGGTGATCAGCTGCAGCAGGGCGAAATAGGAGGCGAGCCCGGTCAGGATGCCAATCACATAGGTGGCCGCCACGGATGTGCCGGCCAGCATGATGTCCTGCCCGGAAGCGGGATCGAGCGGGATAAGGGCGCGCAGGAGATAGAACGTGCCGTTGCAGATCATCACGGCCGCGGCGATGCGGCAGCTGATGCGGATCTCGCGCTGACTGTGGCGAAGCAACAGATACGCGTAGGCGAAATTGAAGGACATCGCCTGCAAGCTGCCGACCACCAGTCGGGTGCCGAGGCTGGGGGTGACGTAGGCAAACCAGGCCATGCAGAGGCAGTACGCCACCACCAGCGCCATCGGCCAACGCAGGCGCAGCGGCTGGCCCAGGTGCACGGCGATGCCCTTGAGCGTGAGCATGTTGGCGGTCACCAGCAGGCCGTTGCCCACCACGATCGAGAACAGGTCGGGGATGTGGTTGCGCAGGCCGATCAGGGTGATGCCCAGGGTGCTGATCCATATCCCGGCGACCCAGATGCGAAGCACCACCTGGGTGTGCAGGACCGTCATCAGCGACGTGAAACCGATCGAGGCTCCTACGCCCATCAGCAGGCTGACTAGGGTCAGGGTCGGTATGTCCAGATGCATGGCTCTCCCTAATGCGGTCTCCCCAGGGAGACGCCGGGCCGTTACAAAGGTTGGCGTAGGGCCGTTACTTCCACGGGTCAACCGTGGTTATCGACCGGAGCTTACAAAGCTTGAACTGCGTCACAAATATGAGCCAGAGCATGCCCGGAGGCGGGTAGAAAAAAAAAGAGGCCCCGACAGGGGCCTCAAGCAAGACAAAGGTATGAAGAAATGGGGGTAATGCCTTACCAGGTGCGCACGTCGGCAATGCCGACCGTGTAGGACTGCATGTCCGGATCGAAGCGGAACAGGCGGCCCAGGTCGAAATCGACTGACTGGCCCGGGGCGATATTGGTGGTGCCGGCCGGCCAGCCCTTCTTGGACTGCAGGACCTTGCCGGAACCGTCCTTCGCATCGATCGCCACCTGGGCGGCGGCGGGCTGGGCGCAGTGGTTGACCAGCTGGCCGGCAAGGCTCAGGCGGGCGCCCATGCCGCTGCCGACGAGCTTCATCTTGAAGCCTTCGACGACGAAGTCAGTGGGAGCGCAGGCGTGCGCGGCCAGCGGAGCGAACAGGAGCAGCGCGGAGGCGATCAGGGTCTTCATGGGCGGAATCCGTCGATGGGGTCAGGTCGAAATTAGGAACGACATGACAAACATCGGCGTTTTCGCCGGATTCTTTAGCCCAGCGGGATCCGGCGTTCAGGTTGCCGGGCGCAGCTCGGTGTGCTCGATGAACCACAATCCCGCGAACAGCTTCGGGTCGATGGAGTAGCCCTCGGCCGCGCGGGCGAACAGCCAGTGTCCCGCTTCCTTGCGCGGTACCTCATGCACCACGATGTTCTCGGTCTCGTCGCCGCCACCCGGTCCCACCTTCTCCAGATCCCAGGCGCGCACGAAGGCGATCATCTCCGTGCTCATGCCGGAGGACGAAGGTCCCTCGTGGACGAAGTCCAGCCGACCGCAGCGATAGCCGGTTTCCTCCTCCAGCTCGCGACGGGCCGCCAGCAGGGCATCCTCGTCGCCGTGGGCATGCAGGTCGCCGACCAGGCCGGCCGGCATTTCGATGGTGTTCTTCAGGATGGAAACGCGGTACTGCTCCACGAACAGCACCTTGTCCTCCGGCGTCACCGCCAGAATGATCACCGCGCCACCGGGGTTGTTGCGCTCGGCGAACTCCCAGCGGCCACGCTTGCGCAGGCTCAGCCACTTGCCGACGTAGAGGGTTTCCACCGGTGCGCTGGCGTCGACGGGAATGGGGCTGCGCTCGGGTGAATTCATGGGCATGGCCGGAAGCAGGAAGGAGACCTGCATGGTGCCGTTCCCATGTGGCAGTCACAACCTCCGGGCGCGACGGTTGGCCGTGCCGGCTATCCCTCGGTGATCAATTCGACCGGGCGCGGGCGGATACGCACCGCCCACATCACGCCGATCACCAGCAAGGCCACGCCGGTCAGCGTCAGCGAACCCGGCATCTGGCCGCGTAGCGCGAACGCGTAGCCGAGCGCAGCGAGGGTTTCGAACACGATGAGCTGCCCGGCCAGCGCCGTGGGCAGGCGCTGGCTGGCAGCGTTCCAGCACAACGTGCCCAGCCAGGAAGCGAACAGGCCGATGGCCGCCATCAGCCCGACGAAGCGCAGCGGGTGCGGACCGAACGGCATGGCGAACGGATTGCTGGTGACGCCCATGAATAGCCAGAGCAGCACATAACCGGTCAGCGCGAGCGGCAACGTGGCAATGCCCTGCGCCGTGGCCCAGGTGCGCGGGCGGCGATCGGTGTGGTGGCGCAGCCAGTCGGCGTTGCGCAGGGGATACCAGGTCCAGCACACCACTGCGCCACAGGCGAGCAACGCACCCTGCAGGTAACGCGAGAAATCGACCGTGGCCTGCTGCTCCATCGCGGCGAGTTCCGCCCGGTTGACGCAGGCGATGCCGGCGACGATCAGCAACAGGGACGGTGCCAGCCACCCCCAGGGCAGTCGCCCGTCGCGCCGTGCATTGCGAAGGTTCGCCGTGATGGCGATCACCACCGGCAGCGTGCCGATGATCATGGTGGGCACGGGCGCGCCTGCGCGCTGGATCGCGCTCGCCAGGCACAGGTAGTACAGCAGGTTGCCCACCGCGGCGAGCTTCAGCGCTTCCAGCCAGTCGGCCCGGCTCAGTTGCCTCAGGGCATGGCGATCCACCCACGCGAGCGGCAGCGCGATCAGGCCGAACGCGAGGTAGCGCCCCACCGACTGCAAGGCCGCCGGGTACTCCGGCAACAGCAGCGGGCTGACGAATACCAGACCCCACATCAGGCCGGCGGCGAGTGCGTAGAAAATGCCTGTCCACATGGTGTGCAGCGTGTCGTATCGCGAGTGCGCCGTCTTGTACGAGATTGCTCCGGCCGCAACGATTCGTCTTTCTGTGAGAGCGCACCCTGTGCGCGACGGGCGACGCATCACGGACGGAGAGGCGGGTTGTGTCGCGCACAGGGTGCGCTCCCACAAAAGCAGTCGCGAGGCGGGCTACCGCCGCAATTCCCGCTGATACCTCGCCGGTGTCACCCCATATCGCCGCGCGAATGCGCGCGTGAGATGCGCCTGATCGGTAAGCCCGACGCTGGCGGCTATATCCGCCGGACGCCCACCGCGTGCCAGCTGCCGTCTCGCTTCGGCAAGGCGGAACGCCATCAGCATCTGCTGCGGCGTGGCGTGATGCTGCGCCCGGAACTGGCGGAGAAAATGGAAAGGACTCAGACCCGCCACCGCGGCCAACTCGTCGAGTGTCAGCCGACGCGAGAGATGCGCATGCAGGTAATCGACCACGGGTGCAAAGCGAACGCTGGCCCCATCGATGTTCTTGCGTGGCACATGCGCGTGGCGTCGGAACAGTGTCAGCAGCTCGAACAGCAGGCTGTCGTACGCCAGGGGTTCGCGCGCCTGCCACAACGCATCCAGCAAGGTGGTGGCGCGTCGCGCGCCGGGCAGGTCCTCGCGTACCGCGTCGTCGAACCACCAGCCTGGCTCGCCGGTGATATCGGCGACGGCATGTGGTTCGATGTAGATCATGCGGTAGTACCAGCCACCTTCGGTTTCGGCGCGGCCGGTGTGCAATTCGTCGGGGTTCATCATCACCACCGAATCCGGCGGCGCGAGATGGTCGGCGCCGCGATAGCGGAAGCGCTCCACGCCCGACTCGATGGCTCCCAGCCCGAAACCGTCGTGCGTATGCGGCTCGAACGCATGCCGCACGATGTGCGCGCGATAAAGCTCCACGCCATCGCGATGCGAGGCCAGCCGGAACTCGGCGGCGTCGTGTCGTGAAACGAATTGAGAGGGAACGCCCTGCATGTGCGCATGCTACCGCGCCGCGGCGTCCCTCTGTGTGCAGAGGGGAGCTGTAGGAGCGCACCCAGTGCGCGACTGCGGAGTATCGGCATCTCCGCTCAGTAGGCTTTTCGCGCACTGGGTGCGCTCCTACAAAAGCGCGATTGCGCTCAGCCCATCAGGGCCCTCAACCGCGTCCGCGTCAACGGGCCGAAGCGCAGGCGTTCGCACAGTTCGTCCATCACGGCGGCTTCCCCGCGCCGGCGCAGCAAAGCTTCGGCCTGTTCCGCCACCGGCGCATCCAGCGCAATGCGGGTGAGCTGGCGGTAAAGGCGGGCACTTTCGCCGTGCGCGCGCAGCTTCGCCGCGCAACTGGCGGCGCCACGCAGGCGCAGGAACTGCACCTCGTCCACGCGATCGAGCAACGCGTCGAGGCTGCCGAAATGGGACAGCAGCGCAGCGGCGGTCTTGGCGCCGATGCCCGGCACGCCGGGAATGTTGTCCACCGCGTCGCCGCACAGCGCGAGGTAGTCGGCGACCTGGTGCGGGTGCACGCCGAGTTTCTCCAGCACGCCGGCAGGGCCCCAGCGCAGGTTGCGCGCGTAGTCCCACTGCTCGTCGTCTTCGCCCAGCAATTGGCCGAAATCCTTGTCGGCCGACACGATGACGCTGCGGAAACCGTGAGCGCGCAGGCTCCACAGCGTGCTGCCGATCAGGTCGTCCGCCTCGTAGGTGTGATCGATCAGCACCGCTATGCCAAGTGCTTCGGCCACTTCGCGGCACAGTACGAACTGGCGCTCCAGGTCGGGCGGCGGCAGTTCGCGGTTGGCCTTGTAGGCGGGATAGATGGCGTTGCGGAACGAGGTGGTCAGCGACGCATCGAATGCCACTGCAAGATGCTCGGGCTTCACGCGTTCCAGAAGTTCGCACAGGAAGCGTGTGAAACCGTGCACCGCATTGACGGGATGGCCATCCGCGTCATGGAATTCATCCGGCATCGAATGCCAGGCGCGGAACACGTACAGGCTTCCGTCGATCAGATGGGCGGCTGGACGGCTCATGGCGTCCACGTGCGCAGCACGTCGGCGAGGTCGGGGCGATCGCGATCGGGTACCTCGATCTGCGGGGTGCCGATGTGCACGAAGCCGATCACTTGCTCGTTGCCCGCGAGACCGAGGATGCCCGCTGCTTCGCGGTCGTAGGCCGCCCAACCGGTCAGCCACTGTGCACCATAGCCCAGTGCCTGTGCGCCAAGCAGCAGGTTGTAGGCGACACATCCCGCGCTGAGCTCCTGCTCGATCACGGGCACCTTGCTGGATGCATCGACGTGGGCGACCACAGCGACCACCAGCGGTGCGAAGTCGTAGCGCGTGCGGTCTTTCTCGCGCTTGGACTCGGTCATGTCCGGGTTCACGCGTAGCGAGAGTTCGGCCAACCGTTCACCGAACACCCGCTTGGCGTCGCCGCGCAGCAGGATCAACCGGAACGGCACCAGCTTGCCGTGGTCCGGTACGCGAATGGCCGTTTGCAGCAGGGCCTGCAGTTCGTCGCCTGCGGGGCCCGGTTCGCCGAGCTGGCGAGAGGGGGCCGAATGGCGTTGCTGCAGAAGGGAAAGGGGATGCGGCATGGCGAACATCTGGTAAGGCAAAGTCGCCATGCTAATCCCCACGGCCGTGCGAGGCGAATGTTTCGCCTTGCCTCAGCTGGCGATGGCCAGTTTGAACGAGCCTGGCAGCAGCGCCGCCACCGAGGTTTCCTGCGCGGCGCCTTCGAGATTGCCCAGCCATACGGGCATGTCTTCGTCGCACAGCTCTGACATGACTTGACGGCAGGCGCCGCACGGGCTGATCGGGCCGGGCGTATCGCCGATCACCGCCAATGCCGCGAAGTCGCCCGGCTTGCATCCGGCGGCGACTGCGGAGAACAGCGCAGTGCGTTCGGCGCAATTGCACAGGCCGTACGAGGCGTTTTCCACGTTGCAGCCGGTGAAGTGGCGGCCGTCGCGTGTCACCAGGGCGGCGCCGACAAGGAAACGGGAGTAGGGCGCATAAGCGCGTTCGCGCGCCTGGCGCGCGAGGTTCAGCAGGACATCGGGAACAACGACTTCAGTCATCGGGATCTCCATCTCGGGACCCCCATCGCGACTGCCGCCATGTGCGGCTTTGAAACCGGTGGCGGGCCAGTTAACTCCGACCCGGGCCAGGCTGCAAGTGGCCGGTGGTTCCGTCGGGGACGCTTCGGCTAGGATCTAGGGACCTTTCCGCAGGGGATGCACGATGCCGATCACCGTGGCTGCATTGCGTGAGACCGCCGCCAGCGAACGCCGGGTAGCCATCACACCGGAAGTGGCCAAGAAACTGCGCGGCAAGGGCCTGCGCGTGCTGCTCGAGCATGGTGCCGGCAGCTCGGCGGGCTTCCCCGATAGCAGCTATGCGGATGCGGATTTCGCCGATGCCGGTACGGTGCTTGCCCAGGCCGATATCCTCACCTGCGTGCTGCCGCCGGACGATGCCACCTGGGAGCGCCTGCGCGAAGGCAGTGTCGTGGTCGGTCAGCTGCGCCCCTACGGCGCCGCCATCCGCATCACGGCGATGGGCAGGCGCCGGCTGACCGCCTTCGCGCTCGAATTGCTGCCACGCACGACCCGCGCACAGGCCATGGACGTGCTGAGCTCGCAAGCGGCCGTGGCGGGCTATCGCGCCATGCTGATCGCCGCCGAGGCGGCCCCCAAGTTCTTCCCGATGCTGACCACCGCGGCAGGCACCATCCGTCCCTCCCGCGTGCTGGTGGTGGGTGCCGGCGTGGCCGGCTTGCAGGCCATCGCCACGGCGCGCCGGCTGGGCGCGCAGATCGAAGGCTACGACGTGCGTCCGGAAACGCGCGAACAGGTGGAATCGCTGGGCGCCAAGTTCCTCGACCTGGGCGTAAGCGCCGCCGGCAGCGGTGGCTATGCCCGCGAACTGTCGGCCGAGGAGCGCGCCGCGCAGCAACAGGCGCTGGCGGACCACCTGAAGTCAGTGGATGTGATCGTCACTACCGCGGCCGTGCCTGGCCGCCCTGCGCCGAAGATCATCACGGCAAGCATGGTCGATGGCATGAAACCCGGTGCACTGATCGTGGATCTGGCGGCGGAAGGCGGTGGCAACTGCGAGCTGACCCAGCCGGGCCAGCGGGTGGAGTACCAGGGCGTAACCATCCTGGGGCCGCTCAACCTGCCGGCGGGGGCGCCGCTGCACGCGTCCGAGATGTACGCACGCAACGTGTACAACTTCGTGGAACTGCTGGTGAAGGACGATGCGCTGGCACCGGACTTCAACGACGAGCTGGTGGCCAAGAGCTGCGTGACGCGCAACGGCGAGCTGCATTTCCAGCAGTAAGGCAAGCCATGCTGGCGGCATGAAAAACCCCGCCATGGCGGGGTTTCTTGTCAGTGCCTGGGCGGTCCGCCCGGCGGCGGGGGCGGCATCATGCCGTGGGGCCCCGGGCCATCTATCGGTCCGCCACGCATTTCCTTGTGCCAGCGTCGCATCAACTGGTCGCGCTGGTCCGGCGGCAGTTCCTGGAAGTGCTGGAACGCCGCGTGCAATTGCTCACGCTCAGCAGGAGGCAACTGCTGGAAGCGACGGCTGTTTTCGCGGGCCTCTTCCTGCTGCTGGGGTGTCATCTTCTGCCAGTGATCGATGCGGTCGCGGATCTCGCGACGCTGGCCGGGCGGCAGCGACTGCCATTGCTGGGCACGCTCCAGCATCCGCGCCTGGCGTTGCGGCGGAAACGCATCCCACTTGTCGGCCAGTGGCGAAAGGATGTCGCGCTGGTCAGGCGTCAGGCTCTTCCACGGGTGAGGTCCCGGTGCCACCCGCGGCGGAGGTGGCATGGAACCCGGTGGCGGAGGGGGCATGAAGCCCGGCGGCGGTACGTCCTGCGCGAAGCTGGACGTAGCGACACCGCCCAGTCCGATGACACACAACAGCATCAAAAACAAACGACTTCGACGCATGGTCACCGGCTCGCCTGGCTGTCGCCGTTCTTGGCCAGCCACCCATAGAAATCAAGATTCTGGTACAGCGCCGGGTCGGCCGCCGCCGCATCCGGCGGGAGGTCGCCATCGGCTTCGGTGACAGGCGAGAGACCGGACGCGTTGCCCGTCGGGCCCTGTACGGGCGACGACAGCATCAGTGCGGCAAGGGCGATGGCGGCAAAAGCGCCCGCCGGCAGCAGCAGCTGCAGCAGTCGTTGGGCCAGCGACGACCCAGCGGAGCCAGCCAGCGCAGCACGTCGTGCCGAGCGCAGCTTTGCTGCCGTCGCCGGATCGAGCTGACGGGCTGCCTCGCGGTAAAGCTCGCGGGCGCGGCGTTCCAGGTGGTTGTCGGGCGCATTCATCGCCAGTCCTCCAGTTGGTCGCGCAGACGTTGCAGCGCGCGCGACAGATGTGTTTTTACACTTCCTTCCGAACAGCCCATGGCCTGTGCGGTTTCCGCCACATCCAGGCCTTCCAGCACCCGCAGCATGAAAGCTTCCCGCTGGCGCTGGGGCAGCAGCTTCACCGCGGCTGCCATATCCGAGTACGACTGAGAGTCATGCAACCTTTCCAGCGGGCCCGGCGCCGTGTCGGCCGGCTCCCATGCCGGCAACTCGTCGCCATCCTCGTCGCGCCCGCCCAGCCAGCCCACCACGATCGAGCGCACCTTGCGCCGGCGTTGCAGGTCCACGATGCGCCGGCGCAGGATGCCCCAGAACAGTGGCGTCCATTCCTGCGCAGGCTTGTCGCTGTAATGCTTGACCAGCCTCAGCATCGCGTCCTGCACGGCGTCGAGCGCGTCTTCCCGATGGCCAAGGTTCATCTCGGCCATGCGAAAGGCGCGACGCTCCACCTGCGCCAGGAAGGCGTCCATGGAAACGGGCACTGCACGAACGTCTTCGGCCAGCAGTTGAGCGTCGAGAGTGGATACGGCGCTGTTCATGGCGTCATCGTCCGCTTCGCCGGATCGGGCATGCTGAGACTCCATCGGTACGTCTCTGTGCATCAACGTCCGAGGCTCGCGCGGGTTGACCCGCACCCGTATGATGCGGGGACAACGGTGTCCTGGCGGGGAGGGGTCATGATCGACGGGTTCCTGGCGCTTTACATCTTTATGCTGGCCGCTTTCACGGGGTACGAGATCATCGCCCGGGTACCGGTGATTCTCCACACGCCCCTGATGTCGGGTTCCAACTTCATTCACGGCATTGTGCTGGTCGGCGCCATGATCGCACTAGGGCATGCCCAGACGCCATTTGAGATAGCCATCGGGTTCCTGGGGGTCCTCCTGGGTGCCGGTAACGCGGCCGGCGGCTATGTGGTCACCGAACGCATGCTGGAGATGTTCAAGTCCAGCAAGCCCGCCGCCGGCAAGGAGGCGAAGTAATGGCCTGGCTTCCGGACGTGATCAAGGCCTGTTACTTCCTCGCTGCTTTACTTTTCATCCTCGGTCTCAAGCGCATGAGCTCCCCCCGCACGGCGCGGGGCGGCATCGTGTGGGCCGGTGTGGGCATGCTGGTGGCGGTGATCGCCACTTTCGCCCTGCCGGACATGCATAACCGGGGGCTGATCCTCGCCGCCGTGCTGATCGGCGTGACAGCCGCCTGGTGGTCGGGCCGCAGGGTGGCGATGACGGCCATGCCCCAGATGGTGGCGCTCTACAACGGCATGGGTGGCGGTGCAGCGGCTGCCATCGGTGCCGCCGAGCTGTTCAGCTATGCCGGGATGGCGGTCACCCTGCTGGATGGAGGCGAGTTCACCGCCAACGGCACCGCCACCCCGGGAACGGCCCAGCTGGTGCTCGCCGTGCTCGGCGCGCTGATCGGTTCGGTGAGCTTCTCCGGCTCGCTGATCGCCTTCGCCAAGCTGCAGGGCTGGCTGGACAAGCGCTTCGTTTTCCCCGGCCAGCGCGCGGTGAACATGCTGGTGCTGGCTGGCGCGGTGGTACTGGGCGCGATGATCGCCGGTGGCCAGCTGTCGATGCCGCTGATCGTGGTGTTCTTCGTGCTGGCGCTCGCGTTCGGCCTGATGATGACCCTGCCCATCGGCGGCGCCGACATGCCGGTGGTCATCTCGCTGTACAACGCCTTCACCGGCCTGGCCGTGGCCTTCGAGGGCTTCGTGCTGCAGAACGAGGCGATGATCATCGCCGGCACCGTGGTGGGTGCGGCCGGTACGCTGCTGACCCAGCTGATGGCGAAGGCGATGAATCGCTCCATCGGCAATGTGTTGTTCGGCAGTTTCGGCGCGGCTGCCGGCGCCGAGGCGCAGGCCATCGGTGGCAGCCAGAAGCCGATCGAGGCGAGCGATGCGGCGGTCATGATGGCTTACGCCGAGCGCGTGGTGATCGTGCCCGGCTATGGCATGGCCGTGGCGCAGGCGCAGCACAAGGTGTGGGAGTTCGCCAAGCTGCTGATCGAGCGTGGCGTGAAGGTCAAATTCGCCATCCACCCCGTCGCTGGCCGCATGCCCGGCCATATGAACGTGCTGCTGGCGGAGGCGGGCGTGCCGTATGACCTGATCGCCGACATGGACGACATCAATCCGGAATTCCCCAACACCGACGTGGCGCTGGTGATTGGTGCGAACGACGTGGTCAATCCGCTGGCCAAGACCGATCCCACATCGCCGATCTACGGCATGCCGATCCTCGACGTGGCGGATGCCAGGCAGGTGATCGTGGTCAAGCGCGGCAAGGGCACCGGTTTCGCCGGCATCGAAAACGCGCTGTTCTACGCGGACAACGCACGCATGCTCTACGGCGACGGCCAGGCTGCCGCGAGCCAGCTGGTGTCGGAGCTCAAGGCGCTGGAAAGCTGACGGGCGCTTAGTTGCCCGTCTTGGCCCTTGCCGCCCGTCCGGCGGTGAGGGCCGCCAGGCCCATGCCGATCGCGTACCAGAGGTCGTCCGCAGGGGCGCTGCCCAGCTCGGCCAATTGCAGCAGCAAGCCGAAGCCGGCGGTGTGCAGGGTGTCGATCAGGCCCAGGCCCATCAGACCCGCGATACGCGCGGCTGCGGTCAGCAGGTTCACGTAGAGCGCCGCCGTCAGTGCGGCCAATGCTGCCAGCAGCGCAGCCCCGGTGCCGGCTGGGCGGACCCAGCTGCGAATCGCCTTGCCCAGCAGCCAGCCCGCCGGCAGCGCCAGCCAGGGCAGGGGGCGCTGCATGTAAAGCGTGGGTACCATCCAGACGGCGCCGGCCGCCAAGCCGAGCATCACGGTGCTGAGCACGGCAAACAGCCAGGAGAATGCGACCCGTGCGTTCATGAACAAGCGGCGAAAAGCAGGACGGCGGGCACGGGTTCTTCTCTGGCGTAAAACCCCCATGATAGCGCGCCACCGGGGGTCGACATCCGCTTTGGGGTCGGTTGCGCTCTTGAGATCGGCCCGATCCGGCCTGATGTGGGGTATGTGCGGCTGCGAGGCGGCATAATAGGTGGTTTGGCGCGCCCCTCGCCGCGCCCTTCGATGAGATTTGGCATGAGCGGCTTCAGTCTTAGCAGCGAACCCTTCACCCTGGAACGTGATTGCCAGGCGGTCATGGTCCCGCAGGGTGAAACGGTGAACCTGCCCGCCGGCCAGGTGGGCTACATCACCCAGGCCTTGGGCGGCAGTTTCACGGTGTATGTGGAGGGCAACCTGTTCCGCATCGCCGGCAACGATGCCGACGCGCTGGGCAAGGAGCCGCCGCCGCCGATCGAACTGGCCATGGATGCCAGCGACGCCGACGTCGAAGAGCTGGTGTGGCAGCAGCTGCGCACGGTGTTCGATCCGGAAATCCCGATCAACGTGGTGGAGCTGGGCCTTGTCTACGACGTGAGCATCGAGCAGGTCGAACCGGAGAAACGCAAGGTCTACGTGAAGATGACGCTGACCGCGCCCGGCTGCGGCATGGGCGACATCCTCGTCGATGACGTGCGCACCAAACTCGAGCTTATCCCCACGGTCGAAGAGGCCGACGTTGACCTCGTGTTCGATCCGCCGTGGAACCATTCCATGATGTCGGATATCGCGAAGCTCGAAACGGGGATGCTGTAACCCGAGCTTCGCCCTTGTAGGAGCGCACCCAGTGCGCGAAAAGCCTACGGAGCCGTGAACTCGTTGCGGTGCGGTCGCGCACTGGGTGCGCTCCTACAAGGCGTTATGCCCGGTAGTGGAAATACCGCCGCACCCCCCTGCCACATATCAACATCCCCAGCTTCCATCGACGTCAGACTGCAACGCAGTCTGACCCAAGTCATGGAGAGCACATGTTTCCTGAGTTCCGCGATTTGATCACCGAGCTGAAAAGCCGTGATCCGCACTTCTCACGCCTGTTCCATCGCCACAACGAGCTGGACCAGGAAATCAAGAACATGGAAACGGGCATCTCGCCCGCCGGTACCCTGGCCATCGAGCAGCTGAAGAAGGAAAAGCTGCTGCTGAAGGATCAGCTGTACGTCATCCTGCGTCGCGCTTCGGCGGCCTGAGCACCGCATTGCATTGCGCCGCGCTCTACGTGCGGCGCCTTCCTCTCATTTCATCTACCCAGGGGTGACGGCATGTCGTCAAGCATGCTCCCGCACGCGTCCGGAACGGATGCCGGCCGTGAGATCGACGAATCCATCGTGGCGAACGATCCGGCGGCCATGGATGCCGCCACGTTGCCGGCAGGCGACGCGTGGGCTATCGAACGCCGCAGCGTCAGTGACGCCATCGCGTCGGCCCAGGCCGAGATGGCCGACAGCACGCAGGACATACTCAGCCAGGCCGCTGCGCAGGGTACGAACACCTTGCTCGACAGCGTACGGACCATTTTCGATGGACTCTCGCCCGACGATGCCGCGCGCTTCCGTACCCTGGTACTGGAAGGTGACCCGACCCTCAGGCATGGAGGCGCTCAGCGTCATCCGGACGAAGAACTCTCGCCGGGATGGCGCAAGGGTGAGTATCCGTATCGGCAGAAAATGTCGCGCCGCAATTACGAGAAGCAGAAATACCGGCTGCAGGTGGAGCTGCTGAAGCTGCAGGCTTGGGTGCGCGAGACCGGCCAGCGCGTGGTGATCCTGTTTGAAGGGCGCGATGCGGCGGGCAAGGGCGGGGCCATCAAGCGCTTCATGGAGCACCTCAATCCCCGCGGTGCGCGCGTGGTGGCGCTGGAAAAGCCAACCGAGGCCGAGCGCGGCCAATGGTACTTCCAGCGATATATCCAGCACCTGCCGACCTCGGGCGAGATCGTGCTGTTCGAT
Organism: Dyella amyloliquefaciens; assembly: GCF_004296575.1. Classification (GTDB taxonomy): domain Bacteria; phylum Pseudomonadota; class Gammaproteobacteria; order Xanthomonadales; family Rhodanobacteraceae; genus Dyella; species Dyella amyloliquefaciens. The sequence continues at coordinate 89,756 of NZ_SAYT01000010.1, forward strand.
CGCAGCTGGTACAACCGCTCCGGCGTCGAGCACGTGATGGGCTTCTGCACGCAGAAGGAGTACGAGGACTTCATGCGGCAGGTGCCGGAGTTCGAGCGGCACCTGGTGAACAGCGGCATCCACCTGTTCAAGTTCTGGTTCTCGGTAAGCCAGGAGGAACAGCGGCGTCGCTTCGGCGAGCGCAAGCTGCATCCGCTCAAGCAATGGAAGCTCAGCCCGGTGGATCTCGCCTCGCTGGACAAGTGGGACGCCTACACGCGGGCCAAGGAGGCCATGTTCGCGCATACCGACACGGCCGATTCGCCATGGATCGTGATCCGCTCCGACTGCAAGAAGCGGGCACGCCTCAATGCCATGCGCCACGTGCTCAACCGTGTGCCCTACGCCAATCGCGACAGCGAAGTGGTGGGCCTTGCCGATCCATTGATTGTGGGGCGTGCGTTGTTCGGGTGAGCGGTCTTATTTCGTGGGAATGAAAAAGCGCGGTGACACCACCGCGCTTTTTGTGGGTGGTATGTGCAGCAGGCGCGAGCCACCTACTCGAACCTCAACGCGGCGACGGGCTACGCGCAGCACTCGTTCGATCTCAGCGCCTATATCGGCCAGACGGTGACGATCAAGTTCACCGGGACGGAAGTTTCGTCGTGCAGACGTCGTTCGTGCCGGATGGCACCATCCTGATCGCGCAGTAATCGACGGGCGTTCGAGGCAACAAAAAAAGGCCCGGTCAGCGATGACCGGGCCTTTTCCATGAAGCAGGGCGTGCAGGCTTAGCCGGCCGATTCCTCGAAGCGGTTCGCCTCGCGATTCTTGCGCACCTTGGAGGGATCCCACACGCGGCCGTTCATGGTGATGTAGACGCCGTCCGGCAGGGTCTGCACGGCGGCGACGGCGCAACCGATGTTGAACACCGCATCCGAACCCTGGAAGCGGGCCGGGTTCAGCGCGCCGGTGAGCACGATCACCTTGCCCTTGATCTGGGCCAGTTCGCGCGCAGTCTCGACCATGGTGTCGGTGCCGTGCGTGACCAGCACGTGGCGATGCGGCTGCGCTTCGATGGTGGAGCGCACCAGTGCGCGGTCCTCGTCGGTGATGTGCAGGCTGTCCTTGCGCAGGATCGGGATCACGTCGAACTGGAAGGCCACGCCGAGCTGACCGAGGATGTCGCCGATCTGCGGCGCGCCGATCTTGTAGTCCGACTTGTCGTCGAAATAGATCTTGTCGATGGTGCCGCCGGTGGTGACGATGGTCAGATGCTGCATGGTCGGGAGCCGCAAGGTGGGGAAGGCGGCATTTTAGCGGGTGCCGGCGGTTCGTGCTCAGTAGGGGCCGAGCAGCAGGGCGGTGTCGGTGGCGTCGGTGGCGCCCAGGCGCGACAGCCCGTGTGCCACGAAACGCCGCAAGGCCGCGCCGTTGCGGGCGCCGCCATGAGGCGCGGCCCAGGTGTCGTGCCGGGCCAGCAAGGCCGCCGCAGCGCAGCGAGCAAGGGTGAACGCCAGGCCACGGGCGCCCGCTTCCAGCGCATCGCGCTGGTCGGCGTGCTGGCTGAGGTGGGTGGTGGCGGCATCCAGCGCCGCGTGGATCACCTGTCGTGCATGGGCGTTGATGCTGTCGGCCAGCCAGCCCTCGATCGCCGTGCGCAGCGCGCCGAGGTTGTCGCCGGCGAGCGCACGCAGGCTGTCCAGCGACAGCACGTTGGTGGTGCCTTCCCAGATCGCATAGACCTGCGCATCGCGCAGCAGCTGAGGCAGGCCGGTGTCCTCGATGTAGCCGGCGCCGCCGAAGCACTCCAGCGCTTCGGAACACAGCTTCACTGCCATCTTGCCGGTCCATAGCTTGGCCAGTGGCGTGAGCAGACGCAGCAGGGCGGCTTCATGCGGTTGCGCGGTGCCGTGTTCCACGCGACCGAGCAGGTGAGCCACTTCGAAGGTAAGCGCGAAGGCGGCCTCGAATTCGGCCTGCATGTCCGCCAGCGTCTGGGCGTGCAGCGGCTGCGCGATCAGCGGCTTGCCGAAGGCCTGGCGGCGGGTGGCGTAGTCGCGGGCGAGGGTAAGGGCGCGCGCCATGCTCGCCGTTGCGCACACGGCATTCCAGGTGCGCGTGATGTTGAGCATAGGCGCCACCTGTCGCACGCCGTGGGCGAGTTCGCCCAGCGGCCAGGCGGGGAGGCCGTCGAGATGGATTTCCGCCGTGGGCAGCTCGTGGGTGCCGAGCTTGTCCTTGAGGCGATCGATGATCAGCTCCGGCTTGCGATGCGCGCCGTCCATGGTTTCCACGTAGAACAGTGCAAGCGCACTCGTGCCCTGGCCGGCGCCTTCGGGGCGAGCCAGGCCGAGCGCGACTTCACCCACCACGGCCGAACTGAACCACTTGCGTCCGTACAGCCGCCATTGGCCGGCATCGTCCTGGCGCGCGACCGTTTCGGTGTTGCCGACATCCGAACCGCCATGGTTCTCCGTCATCCACTGGCCGCTGAGCCAGAACGTCGAAGCATCGCGACTGAGCAGATGGGGCAGGGCGCGTTCGATCAGCGCCGTGTTGCCCGAGGCTTTCAGCGCCGTGGCGGCACCATCCGTCATGGCCAGCGGGCAGGTGTAGAACTCGCTCGCCAGGTGATAGAGGTAAACGCGGGCGAATTCCTCCAGTCGCGCGTGTTCGCTCGCTTCATGGCCCGCTGCCAGCACCGCGTGCCGCGTCGTGATGTGCGGACCTTCCTGCCAGGCTTCGGTGAGTTCGATGCGATCGACGCGGTTGCCCCAGGCGTCCCATTGCGTCAGCACCGGCTTGCGCCGCGAGGTGCGGCAGGCACGTTGCCACGCCATCTGCGCATAGTCGCCTAGCGCCTGAAGGTCGGTATCCAGCACAGCCCGTCGTGCAGGTGGCAACGCGCGCGCCAGCATGGCGTGCAGCAGGCGGTCTTCACGGTACGGGTGCGCGAGCTGCGGCGAATCCTGCACGAATCCCATGGTCGGACCTCGACGTATCGGTCCCGCGAGTATAGGCACGTCGGTGCCGCCGGTGCGTTGCCTCAGCCGGGACGGATGGCCTCGAAGTCCACCAGGTCTTCCTGTTCGCCATTCACGTACAGGCGCAGCCGCCGATGCGGGTAGTCGCACACGTCCTGTGCCAGGCGCTGGCCCATCACCAGCAGCACGAGCGGTTCACTGCCGCTGTTGGTGAGCACATGCGCCGGCCCGTTGCGCGCGAAGCCGAGGAAATCGCCCGCGCCGACGACGTGCGGCTGGTCGTCGATGAGCGCGGTGCCGTGACCCGACAGCACGTACACGCATTCTTCTTCGTACAGGTGGCGGTGGTACTCGCTGGAGTCATGGCCTGGCTGCAGCTCGATGCGATGCACGCCGATCTGCGTAAGCCCGGTGGCATCGCCCAACGACTTGCGGTGCCGCACGCCGTTGGGATTGAGCGAGTGGATGCTCACCGTGGCCGGCATGGCCTCGATATCGGTGGCCTTGAGCAGCTCGCGGGGTGCGGTCATCGCGATGGTCCTTGGCGGTGGAAGCCCAAGCGTATCGCGCCGGTCAGGGCTTGGTGAACTTCAGGATGAAGCGGTCGGTATGGCCGCGGATGGACGCATCGCGGATGCCCAGCGTGTGGTTGTCCGCCGGATTGCGCAGCGCATCGCTTTCACCCACGAAGCGGAAACCCGCGGCGGTGAGCTCCGCCTTGACCGCTGCCGGATCGATGCGGTGCAGATCGTCGGTGTGGCTGGTGCCGCTGCCGGCGGCGGCAGCATGGTCCAGCACGATCAGCGTGCCGTTCGGCTTGAGCGCGTTGAACAGTGTCGCGTCGAGCATGGCGATGTCCGGTGAACCCATGAACGGATCGTGCAGGTCGTGATAATTCTGCGAGGTCCAGATCACGTCGACCTTTTCGGGCAGCGAGATCGCTGACACCGGCTGTACCAGCACCACGACGTTCGCATAGGCCGGGGTGCCCGCGAAACTGCGCAGGCTCTGCAGCCCTTTGGGCGAAACCTTGTCCATCTCTGTCGGTTGCAGTGCGTACACCTTGCCGTCGGGACCGGCCAGCTTGCTGAAGAGACGCGTGTAGTAGCCCTTGCCCGGCATCAGGTCCACGACCTTGTTGCCAGGACGGATATCGGCGAAGGCGAGCACTTCGGCAACGTGCCGGCTGTCGTCCAGCGCACGATCGTCGGCCGGGCGACCGGGATCGGCGATGGCGAGGCCAATGCGCGAAGGCAACTCCACCGCCATGGCGGCGCTGACGGCAACGAAGGCACACGAAGCAAGCAGGATCATCCGCGACGAGCGATTCATGGCGACATTCCTCTAGTGGACATAGTTGAGCGCGATCGCCGGCGTGATCGAAGACGACGTGTGGTGGCCGCCGAAGATCACGCGGGTGCCGAGCAGCACGCCGATGTTCGGCGTCCAGTTGTATTCGATGGCCGGCGCAACGCCCCAGTAGTCGCTGGTGCCGGAATTCATGTGCAGGTTGCGCGGCAGGGGTGGGCCGCCGAACGGATCGACGGTGTCCGCGCCGGTGACCTGGGTATTGCCGTTGTGGTTGTAGAGCCCATCCATCGCGAGCACCCAGTTGCGCGTAAGACTGTATTCCGCCGCCACATCGATGCCGTAGCTGTTGCCCGGCTTCGCCCGGCCATGAAAGCTGTCGCTGGTGCCGTACACGCTCACGCCATGCACGCCGGTGCTGCTGGAGAAGGAGGCAGTGAGGTTCAGGCGCAGGCGCAGGATGCGCCCGTTCGGCATCCATAGATAGGTCTGCGCATTGAAACCCAGTGTCGTGGTGTACACGCCGCTGCCCATCCCATCAGCGGGCCGGCTGCCCAGTTGGTCGTACTTACCGGTGGGCAGCGTCTCCTGCACCATGAGGGCCGTACTCGGCACCCAGCTGCCGTCCTGGAAATGGGTGAACTGGTACTGAGCCTGCAAGGTGAAATCGCCCAGCCCGACGCCGCTGCTGTTCGGGCCATTCTCCACGCGGTTGTAGCCGAACACCGGGATGATGCCGACGCCGAAGTTGTCGGCCAGGCCATACACCAGGTAGGTGCGCGAGCCGAAACTGCTCGCGTGCGGGGTGCGCACGTCGTAGAGGTAAGGCTCGGCGAGGAAATGTCCGGGGGAACCCGTCTCCGGTGTGTTCGCCAGCATCGGCCCCGTCCACCAGGCGTCCTGGCGCGACTGCTGGTAGGCGTCCTCGCCTGCTCCGAGCGCGTGCGTCGGCAGCGGGAGCGATCCGGCCAGCCAAGCCAGCGCGACGAAGGCCAGGCGGCGTGCGAACCGGGTTTCTGGATGGTGGAACTTCACAGGAACTTCCTCGTTCTTGGCGGACGTCAAGCTATGTCTCCATGCGGTCGTCTGGAATATCCACTTTGATAAGATTCGATATGACCACTTGGGCGCCATCCGGAGATTGTGATGACTCACGCATCCGCCAGCTTCCTGCCGCCCGTGGCGATCGATCCGGACAGCGGCATGCCGATGTACCAGCAGCTCTCCGACTGGTTTCGCCGCGCCATCCTCGACGGTCACCTGCGGCCGGGGCAGCGCGTGCCGTCCACCCGGCATCTCGCCGGTGAACTGAACATCTCCCGCATCCCGGTACTGAGCGCCTACGACCAGTTGCTGGCGGAGGGATACCTGGAGACCTTCACCGGTTCAGGCACCTGCGTCGCGCGGGCCATTCCGAGCGGGGCGCCCGGTGGCCGTCGATTGCGGTCGGCATCGAATGGCGAGTCGGTGGGCGCCGCGCGCCGGATCGCCAGGCGCGCAGCCCAGTTACATGGACCCGAACAGACGTGGCTGGACAGCCTTGGCGCCTTTCGCGTGGGCATGCCGGCACTGGACCGCTTTCCGACGGCCATCTGGGCGCGCCTGGTGAACCGTCACGCGCGGCAGTTGACGGTGGAACAGATGAGCTACGCCGACCCGGCGGGGCATGGGCCGCTGCGTGAGGCGATCGCCACCTATCTTGGTGCGTCACGCGCGGTGCGTTGCGATGCGTCGCAGGTATTGATCACCACAGGTTCGCAGCAGGCGCTGCAGATCTGCGCTCACGTGCTGCTCGACGCGGGCGACCGCGTGTGGATGGAGGATCCCGGCTACCCCGGCGCGCACCAGGCGTTCCGCACCGCGGGTGCGCAGATGGTGCCGGTGCCCGTCGATGGCGACGGCATCGATGTGGAGGAGGGCATGCGACGTGCGCGCGGCGCGAGGGCGGTCTACATTTCGCCTTCGCACCAGTTTCCGTTGGGCACCACCATGACGGCCTCGCGCCGCATGCAGTTGCTGTCGTGGGCCGAGCGCGACGATGCATGGATCATCGAGGACGATTACGACAGCGAGTACCGCTTCGGCGGCAAGCCGGTGGCATCGCTGCAAGGACTGGACACCGCCGGTCGCGTGATCTACCTGGGCACCTTCAGCAAGGTGATGTACCCGTCGCTGCGCGTGGGCTACATGGTGGTGCCGAAGGATCTGGTGCCGGCCTTCCATGCCGGACGCGATGCGATCGATACGTTCTCTTCCACGCTGTTCCAGCTGGCCATGACCGATTTCATCCGCGAAGGCCATTTCGCGCGACATATCCGCACCATGCGCGCGCTTTACCGCGAGCGCCGAGTCGCCTTGATTCAGGCGATTGATCGCTGGATGGGTGGACGCCTGGAAGTGATCGGCGCCGATGCCGGCATGCAGCTGGTCGGCTTGCTGCCGGAAGATGTCGACGATATCGCGGTGTCGCGCGAGGCGGCTGGGCATGGTGTATCGGTGCGACCCCTGTCGCCGTGTTATCTGGGCACGCCATCGCGCAGCGGACTGATCTTGGGCTACGGCGGCGTGACGCCGGCGCAGATTGACGAAGGAGTGCGTCGCCTCAGCCTGTGCTTCTGAGTCATTTGTAGGAGCGCACCCAGTGCGCGATCGGCCTGCATCGGCGCGACGTCGATCATCCAGGCCCATCGCGCACTGGGTGCGCTCCTACAGGCACAGCGAAAGTTACGCTGCGCGCTTGCGCTTCACGCCCGCGCCCAGCGTGCCGATCAGCGTCACCGTCAGCGCGATCTCGATCCACCCCAGCCAACGCTCACCCGGCGCGCTCCACGCTTCGCTGATGCCGTGGCAGAAATAGAACAGGCTGAGGATGCCGACCCACAGCAGCGCACGTCGCGCGTCGCGGATCGCGAACAGTGGCAGCAGCAACGGAATCACCGTGATGCCCAGCACGAGTGCCATCGGCATCGTCTGCGAAGGAAACAGCCAGCCGTGCCACGCGAGCTGCTGCAGCAACAGCGCAGCCCAGGCCGCGAGGCCTACGCGATAGGTGGGTGCGATGGGTGTACTCATGCGTGGGCGGCCAGTCGACGCGCCACATCGGCGAGGCGTCGGCCGAGCGCGCGGGCAAGTTCGCGTTCGTGTTCGGTGATGGTGTTTTCGCCCTTGGGGCCTGCGACATGGCTGGCGCCGTACGGCGCACCGCCGCTCAGCGTGGCCGTCAGTGCGGGTTCGGTATACGGCAGCCCGACGATGATCATGCCGTGGTGAAGCAGCGGCAGCGCCATGGTGAGCAGGGTGGACTCCTGGCCGCCATGCATGGTGCTGGTGGACGTGAACACCGCGGCAGGCTTGCCGGCCAGCACGCCACTGGCCCATTCCGCGCCGGTGGAATCGAGGAAGTACTTCAGCGGAGCCGCCATGTTGCCGAAGCGGGTCGGGCTGCCCATGGCCATGCCCACGCATTCGGCCAGATCCTGGCGCGTCACGTACGGCGCGCCTTCTTCGGGCTCGGGTGGTTGCGCCACTTCGGTCACGGGCGCCACCGGCGGTACCTGGCGCAGGCGGGCGCGCATGCCGGGGACCTCTTCCACGCCACGCGCGATCAATCGCGCAAGCTGGGCGGTATGGCCGGTGCGGCTGTAGTAGAGGACCAGGATGTCGTGGCTCATGGTTTGGGCGATAGGCGGGTGATCGGTTAGTGTACCGGTCGATCACGCCCGTGTAGCCCCGCCTGTTCACGCCGTGCCCACGAGCGCGAACGCATGGATGGAGCCCAGGCACGGCGCCGAGAAAGGAACCCCCATGGCCTTGCGTTTCGATCGCGATCGCACCCGCAGTCTCAGCCACTTCCTCTGGCAGCGGTTCATCGACGACAAGTGTTTCGAGACCGCGGGCGCGCTGTCCTACACCACGCTGGTATCGCTGGTGCCGCTGATCGTCGCCTCGCTGGCGATCTTCGCCGCATTCCCCGCCTTTGCCGACGCACGCAGCACGCTGGTCGAGTTCGTCTTCAGCAACTTCGTGCCCGCGGCGGGCGAGCGCGTGCAGGAATACCTCAACGGTTTCGCCGACAACGCGAGCAAGCTCACCGGCCTCAGCGTGCTGGTGATGTTCTTCAGCGCGCTGTCGATGATGGTGAGCATCGAGGATCGCCTCAACCGCATCTGGCGCGTGCAGCGCCAGCGCGGCTGGGTGTCACGACTGCTGCTGTACTGGGCCGCGCTGACGCTGGGGCCGGTGCTGGTCGTGGGCGGGCTGGCGGTTGCCTCGTATGCCACCGCGCTGCCCATCCTCAGCGAGGCCGCCGGCACGCTGGGGCTGCGCCAGCGGCTGGTCGGCACGTTGCCGTTCATCGTCACCTTCCTCACGTTGATGCTGATCTACATGGTGGTGCCCAACCGCCGCGTGCGCTGGCAGGACGGGGCCATCGGCGCGCTGCTGGGTGCGGTGCTGTTCGAGATCGCGCGATGGGGCTTCGCCCGTTTCATCCACCATGCGCATACCTACCAGCAGGTATACGGTGCGGCGCTTGCGGCGATTCCGATCTTCCTGCTGTGGATCTACCTCTCGTGGGTGATCGTGATCCTGTGCGCTTCCGTGGCGGCGGCGGTTTCCGCATTCGATTACGAACCACCCAAGGCTTGCCTGCCCGAAGAGGCGGCGTTCCTGGGGCTGCTGGTGGTGCTGGGGCATTTCATCGACGCGCATCGCGACGGCGAGCAGCTCAACCCGGACCACTTGCGCGACCGCATGCCGCAGCTGCGGCACGGCCTCATCGCGAATTATTTCGACGACCTGGAACGCGCGGAGGTGATCCGTCGCGTGGAGGGCGGTGGCTGGTTGTTGTGTCGCAGCCTCGACAGTACCGATCTGCGGCGCGTGTATGCTCACTGCAGTTACCGCGTGCCGCTGCGTCCCTCCGAAGAAGCGCAGGCGTATGGTCTGCAGTTGCCGGTCGCACTGGTCGCGCTATTGGATCGCGCCGCGCTATCGCTGGATGACAGCTTGCGTACGCGGCTCGACATGGCTTATCCGCCGGAATCGCCGGCAACGAATGCACCCGAGGATTCATCCCCATGACTTTGCTGAAACCGCTTGCTGCGCTGGGCCTGGTGCTGGCATTCGCCGGCAGCGCGCAGGCCGCCATGCCCGAGCAGCCGTCGCTCAAGGTCACCACGCTCGACGGCAAGCCTTACGATCTGGCCAGCCAGCGCGGCAAGTGGGTGATCGTCAATTTCTGGGCCACCTGGTGCGTGCCGTGCGTCAAGGAGATGCCCGACATCTCCCACTTCGCCGCCGCGCACAAGGACAAGGTAAGCGCCATCGGCCTGGCCTACGAGGACAGTGAGAAGGCCGACATCCAGGCGTTCCTGGTCAAGCATCCGGTGAGCTATCCGGTAGCACAGGTCACGATGGACAAGCCGCTCTCGGATTTCGACGAACCACGCGGCCTGCCCACGACGTGGTTGATCGGACCGGACGGCAAGGTGGCCAAGCGTTTTGTCGGTCCTGTCACCGACGCATCGCTGGGCCAGGCCATCGGCCTCGGCAAATAAGCATGGGAGCTGCGCGCTTCCTGGTCAGCGGTCGGGTGCAGGGCGTGTTCTATCGCGCCAGCGCCCGCGAACAGGCGTTGGCGCTCGGGCTTTCCGGATACGCAAAGAACCTGCCCAACGGGCGCGTGGAAGTGGTCGCCAGCGGTGACAACGCCGCGCTGGATGCGCTGGAACGCTGGCTGTGGCAAGGCCCGCCGGCTGCGAAGGTAGACGCGGTGACGCGCGAAGCCTGTGTTGCGCCTATAACGGATGGATTCCGCGTTAGCTGATCGTTCGACGTAGTGCAGGCTTCATGCGCGTTGAACTGCGCGCTCATGGCGTGGCGAATCCGACGAGAGCCATCTCTACGAGCTGCGCCACGTGAAGGCCTCAGCCGTTCAATCGTCGCCGCAGGTATCGGGTACCCAGAGCGCCTTGCTGGTGACGTGCTCGGTCTTCGGTTTGCCCTTGAGCTTGGGCAGCTTGGGCTCCGGGATGGAGACATCGTGACGCGGCACCTGCTCCAGCAGGTGGCGTATCAGGTTCACCCGGCCCCGCTTCTGGTCGTTGTAGTCGACCACGAACCAGGGGGCGTTCGGTCGATGCGTGCGATCGATCATCACGTCGCGCAGATCGCCGATCTCGTCGTATTTTTCGCGCGAAGCGAGGTCATTGGGCGAGAGCTTCCAGCGCTTGAGCGGGTCCTCGGCGCGTTCGGCGAAGCGCTCCTCTTGCTGTTTCTGGTCGACTGCCAACCAGTATTTGAGCAGGATGATGCCGTCGTCGGTGAGCAGCTTCTCGAACGCAGGTACCGCTGCCATGAAGGACTTGTACTGCGCCCTGGTACAGAACCCCATGGCAGGCTCGACCACCGCGCGGTTGTACCAGCTGCGGTCGAACAGCACGAGCTCTCCGGCACTGGGCAGGTGCGCCACATAGCGTTGGAAATACCACTGCGTCGCTTCGGTTTCGCTGGGCTTGGGCAGGGACGCGATGCGATAGCCGCGCGTATCCATCGATTGCGTGATGGCCTTGATGGTGCCGCCCTTGCCAGCCGCATCGCGCCCCTCGAACACCACCACCAGGCGTTGGCCGCTGTGGTGCAGCCAGCGATGGAGACCTGCCAGCTCGATCTGGAGTTCTTCCATCGCGCGACGGTAGCCCTTGTCCTTCTTGGCCATGACGGGAATCTCCTCGGCGGGGCGGAAGGTGCATTGTGGGCGAAGGCTGCGTGCAGCGGGTGAAGATCCACCGCACGCAGTCCTAACCGTCGTTACAGATCCAGGTCCACCGGCTTGCGGCCGATCCGGTAACGCGCACTCATGGCCTGCACGACGCGCTTGAAGTCGCTGGCGAAGCCCTGCATGTCGAACAGCGAGCTTTGCGTGCGCTGCTGCGAGAGGTGCTGGCGCAGCGTGGCCAGTGCATCGCGATCGTTGCCAAGCTGGGTGGCCATGGCAATAAAGGCTTCTTCGTCCTCGCATGCGAGCTCGGGCAATCCCAGCTGTTGCAGCAGGCTGGTGGCGACGCGACCGGCGAAGGTCTGGCCGGTACAGGTCAGCACCGGGCAACCCGCCCACAGCGCATCCGAGGCAGTGGTGTGCGCGTTGTATGGCAGCGTGTCGAGGAACAGGTCCGCGTGCACGTAGCGCGAGAGGTAGTCGGCATGCGGCAGGCGCGGCAGGAACACCAGTCGCTCAGCCGCAATGCCCGCGGCACCGGCGGCGGCGCGGAGCCGTTCGTCGGCACCGTCGGGGCCGCTCAGCAGCCACAGCACGCTGCCCGGTACCTGCTGCAACACCAGCATCAACCGTGCGAAGGCAGCCGGGTTGAGCTTGTAGCTGTTGTTGAAGCAGGCGAACACGGTGCCCTGTTCCGGCAGTCCGCATTCGGCGCGCGAGGGCGGCGTCGCCACCACGCGCGTGTTGTCGTTGGGCTGATAGCAGCGGGGCAGGCGAACGAGCTTTTCGCTGACCGTATCGCGCAGGCTGTCGGGCAGTACGGTCTTGTCGGCAAGCAGGTAGTCCATCCACGGCGCGCCCGAGCTGCCGGGGTAGGCAAGCCAGTTCACCTGCACCGGAGCGGGCCGCAACGCGAACAGTTCGCCGTTGTCGCGACCCGAGTAGCCGTTGAGGTCGAACAGGATCTCGACGCCGGTGTCGTGGATGCGCTGCGCCACCTGCGCATGGTTGAGCGCGGAGACGTCATGCAAGGTAGTGGCGGTGGCGAGGCGGCGGCGGATCGCGCCGCCATCGTCCGCGGTGGTCGCGAACAAATGCAGTTCCAGGTCTTCGTCGTCGGCCAGCGCCTCGAGCATCGCCACCATGAGCAGGCCCGTGGCGTGCTCGTTGAAACCGTCGGCGACAAAGCCGATGTGGACGGGAGCATCCGGCGCCGGCTTGGCATGGGTGAATGCCTGCTGCTTGCGCAGCGGCGCGGCCTGCTGCTCGATGGAATCGGCATAGGCTTTCGCGCATCGCAGCTGCAGCCCGGCATCCACATCTTCGGCGAGCATCACGAACGGACTCACCACCGAGCTGCCATCGGCGGCAGCCTGCTGCAACCGCGCGCTCAGGTCGTCAAGATCGCGCCAGTCGCACAGACGGCGACGCAGGAACAGCAACTGCCCCAGCACGGGGCCATCGTTCGGCGTGAGCTGCAACGCGCGCTCATACGCCTTGACGGCGGCCTCCAGGTTTTCGGCGTCCTCGAGGGCCTGGCCGGCTGCAAACGGATAATTGGGGTTCTTCGGGGACAGCTGTTCCGCCAGCAGCCAGGATTTGCCAGCCTCGGCGGCCTGGCCCTGGGTCAGCAGGATGCGTCCGCGCATCGCATGGGCGGCGTCGAAGCGCGGGTGCAGCTGCAGTGCTTCGTCCGCATGCAGCTTGGCCTGGTCGACGTTGCCCAGCTCGAGTTCGGCGCCTGCCAGATTGAGGCGGATGCCCGGGTGAGCCGGCGCGCCGTGGGTCGCCATGGCGTAGGAGTCGCGCGCGTTCTGGAAGCGGGCGGCCGCCATCAGCGCGTTGCCCAGCGTCATCAGTACGCCGGGATTACCGGGTGACATCCGTAGCGCAGCACGCAGCCGCTCGATGGCGGCGTCGGCTTCGCCGTTGGCGACCTGTGCGCTGCCGAGATTGCATTGCACTTCGATGCTTTGCGGGTCCAACTGCGCTGCCTCTTCCAGGGCGGCAATGGCTTCGGCATGGCGCTGCAGCTGCATCAGCGAGATGCCGTGCAGGCGCGCCAGTTCGGCATGGTCGGGATAGTGGGCGCGGGCCTTGATGGCCGCCTGTTCGGCATCGCCGTAGTCGCCGCGTTCGATCTGGGTGACGATCTGCTGGGCCAGAACGGTGGCAGGGGGGGTAAAGAGGTCAGTCATCCGCGCAAACTAGCGCAGGGCGTAGTGGCTGCCAATCCACCGACGTCCCACACCGGTGAATCAGCCGGCCGTGAGAGCCTTCAGTTCGTCGGCCTGGTTCTCGCGTGTCAGCGTGTCGACCAGTTCGTCCAGGTCGCCTTGGAGCACTTCCGGCAGGCGATACAGGGTGAGGTTCACGCGATGGTCGGTGATGCGGCCCTGCGGGAAATTGTAGGTTCGGATGCGCTGGCTGCGATCGCCGGAGCCCACCTGCAGGCGACGGGATTCCGCCTGCGCCGCGGCCTGCTTGCTGCGCTGCTCGTCGAGCAGGCGCGCCTTCAGCAGGCTTAGCGCGCGGGCACGGTTCTTGTGCTGGCTGCGCTCGTCCTGGCACTCCACCACGATGCCGCTGGGCAGGTGGGTGATGCGGATCGCCGAGTCAGTCTTGTTGACGTGCTGGCCACCCGCACCGGATGCGCGGAACGTATCGGTCTTCAGGTCCGCCGGATTGATCTCGATGTCGTCGATCTCGTCCATCTCGGGCAGGATCGCCACCGTGGCCGCCGAGGTATGGATGCGCCCCTGCGATTCGGTCTCCGGCACGCGCTGCACGCGATGCGTGCCCGACTCGAACTTCAGTCGCGAGTAGGCGCCCTTGCCCTCGACGCGCGCCACGACTTCCTTGTAGCCGCCGTGCTCGCCGGGATTCTCGCTGAGCACCTCGACGTGCCAGCGGCGGCGCTCGGCGTAGCGCGTATACATGCGGAACAGGTCGCCCGCGAAGATGGCCGCCTCGTCGCCACCGGTGCCCGCGCGTACTTCGAGGAACAGGTTGGCCTCGTCACGCGGGTCCTTGGGCAGCAGCAGGATCTGCAGCTCGTCGTCGAGCTCGACGAGGCGCTGCTCCAGGCGTTCGACATCGTCCCGCGCCATGTCGCGCAGGTCCGGGTCGTCCAGCATGGCACGGGTGTCGCCCAGTTCGTGCTCGGCCTGGTCGCGTTCTTGCAGCGAGGCGACTACCGGTTCGAGCTGCGCATACTCGCGCGACAGTTCGCGAAAGCGCGTGTTGTCGGCAAGCACGTCGGGCTGACCGAGCAGCAGGCCGATTTCTTCGTGGCGTTCGGCGAGGGATTCGAGCTTGCGGCGGATCGATGGCGTCATGGTGAAGTGAGCTGGTAGTGGCGGGAGTCGAGAGCGGCACGTCGACGCGTGCCCGGCATTTTCTCGACCGCCGCTACTCTTCGCTCACTTCGGGCTTTTCGCTGATGCCGTAGAGACGGCCGGCCGCATGCAGCAGGTCCAGGTCGCCGCTCAATGCGGCCTCGCGCAGGCGCGCGCTGGGGTGGTGCAGCAGCTTGTTGGTGAGGGTGTTGGCGAGAAAGGCCAGCGCCTCGTCCGGCGACTTGCCGCGGGCGATCATGCTGCGCGCCTTCTCCAGCACTTCGTCGCGGTAGACCTCGGCGTGCAGGCGCAGGTCCACGGCGGGGTTGCGCACGGTGAGTGCGCGGCGCCACGCCATGTAACGCTCGACCTGCAGGTCGATGATGGCGTCGGCCTCGCGTGCGGCCGCTTCGCGCAGGCGACGGTTGTCGTCGATCACCTGGCGCAGGTCGTCGATGCCGTAAAGAAACACGTCGTCCAGCTCGGCCACGGAGGGCTCGATGTCGCGCGGCACGGCGATGTCCACCATGAACATCGGCTTGCGCCGGCGCGTGGCGATGGCCTTCTCGACCATGGCATGCGTGACTACCGGTTGCCGCGCCGCCGTCGAGCTGATGACGATGTCGGCTTCGGCGAGGTGCTGCGGCAGGTCGGCCAGCGAAATCGCATAGGCGCCGTGGCGACCGGCGAGCTCCTGGGCATTCTCCAGGGTGCGATTGGCGACGATCAGCCGGCGCACCTGCTTGTCGGCCAGATGACGCGCCGCAAGTTCGATGGTGTCGCCCGCGCCGATCAGCAGGACGCAGGCCTGGCGCAGGTCGGTGAATACCTGTTCGGCCAGGCGCACGGCGGTGAACGCCACCGAGACGGTGTGCGCGCCGATACGGGTATCCGTGCGCACGCGCTTGGCCACTGCGAAGGTGTGCTGCAGCAGGCGCTCCATCGGGGCGCGCAAGGCATGGGCATCGCGCGCCTGCTGGTAGGCGTCCTTCACCTGTCCCAGGATCTGCGGCTCGCCCAGCACCATGGAATCCAGGCCGGTCGCCACGCGGAACATGTGACGTACGGCCGCGTCTTCATCGTGGCGATACAGGAACTCGTCGAGTCTGCCCGCAGTCAATTGAT
Source organism: Dyella amyloliquefaciens (assembly GCF_004296575.1). GTDB lineage: Bacteria > Pseudomonadota > Gammaproteobacteria > Xanthomonadales > Rhodanobacteraceae > Dyella > Dyella amyloliquefaciens. The sequence goes on from NZ_SAYT01000010.1 coordinate 105,211, forward strand.
GATGACGGCTGAGCCATGCCTGCGGAACGCCCTCGGCCCCGGCCGTGACGCTCACGTAGAGTTCGGTACGGTTGCAGGTAGAAAGGATCAGGGCCTCTTCCACCCCGGGTTCCTGGGCGAGCGCCTGCAGAGCGAACCCGGTGGAGTCCGCATCGAATGCCACCTGCTCGCGCAGGTTGACCGGCGCGGTGAGGTGATTGAGCCCTAGGGCGATCAGCGTCATGGTTCAGGGCAATTCGAGGCGGGGGGCATCCGGCAGCGTAAACTAGGTTTTGGCACTGGCCGTTCTACAGTGCAGGCGGCCAACACAGACGGATGAGCGGAGAATAGTGTGCTGAGCAGGTGGTCCAAGTTCAAGCAAGTGCGTCATTTTGCGATCGGCGGCATGGTGATGCTGGCCCTCGCCGGATGTGCCACGGTGCCCGGAGGCGCCAAGCACGCGTCCTCCGCGTCCAGCCAGCCGCTGGACAAGCTGGTGGTCGTCACGCCGGACGAAGACCACGATCTGGTCGCCCAGCTTCTCGCTGGCGAGATGGCGCTCACCCGCACCGATCTCAAGGCGGCGTCGGCAGCCTACGGGCGGGCCATGGTGCTGTCCAACGACCCCAAGGTGGCCGAGCAGGCCGCCGCACTGGCCATCGCCGTGCGCGACGCGCCCGCCGCCCAGGCTGCGATCAGCCGCTGGCAGGCCTTGGGCGCCAAGCCTGCCGGGCTGGCCCAGGCACGTGCCCAGCTGGCGTTGAGCCAGGGCGATACCGATGAGGCCCGCCGCCAGCTCGAGCTGCTGGTGGGCACCGGCGACCCGGACGCCTGGCGCCAGTTTGGCCGGGTACTGGTGGGTAGCCGCGATCCGGCCCAGGCGGCACAGCTGCTCGAAGCGGTCGCGACGCCCCAGCGGCTTCCGGCCGACCCGCAGGCCTGGCTGGCGATGAGCGAACTGGGCGACAAGCTGGGCCGGCACGCCTATGCGCAGCAGATCGCCGATGCCGCGGTGAAGCGCTTCGGCACGGCCGAGACCTACGCCTGGCTGGGCCAGATGAAGTATCACGACGGCGACAAGGCTGGCGCGAAGCAGCTGTTCGACAAGGCCCTGGCCAAGGAGCCGAAGAACACCCATCTGCGCCTCGCCTACGCCACCATCCTGGGGCAGGGCGGTGACTACGCCGCGGCGTCCAAGCTGTTGGACAACGGTCCGCAGGATGCCGACATCTACGCCATGCGCGCCGCGCTGGCCGCGCGCAGCAACGACACCAAGACCATCGGCCGCCTGTACGGCCAGCTGCAGCGCTCACCCGACGACGTGCGCCAGAGCAGCGCCTTCCTGCTCGGCCAGCTCGCCGAAATGCTCGACAAGAAGGAAGAGGCGCTGAAGTGGTACGACCAGGTGGCCGATGACGACGACCACGCCTTCGACGCCGACCTGCGCAGCGCCGTGCTGCTGCAGGACCTGGGCCGCAGTCCCGAGGCGCACGAACAGCTGGCGCAGATGCAGACCGACTACCTGGACCAGCCGGCCCAGCTGCGCCGTGCGTACGAGGTGGACGCCGAGCTTTACATGAACGACCAGCAGTACAGCCAGGCCGAGCGTTCGTTCAGCCGCGCGCTGCAGGTGACGCCGGATGATCCCGGCCTGCTTTACGGGCGGGGCCTCGCCTTTGCCGAGGCGGGAGATACCGACCAGGCCGTGAGCGATTTCCGCCATCTGCTGCAGATCAAGCCCGATGACACCGACGCGAGCAATGCGTTGGGTTACACCCTGGCCGATGCGAACCGCGATCTGCCGGAAGCGCAGAAGCTGATCGAGTCTGCTCGCGCGGCGCGACCCAACGATCCGGCGATCGAAGACTCCTGGGGCTGGCTGCAGTACCGCCTCGGGCACCTGGACCAGGCCGAAAGAACCCTGCGTGGCGCCTGGCTGGCCCACAAGGATGCCGACGTGGGCGTGCATCTGGGCGAGGTGCTGTGGAAGCAGGGGCGCCAGGAAGACGCGCGGCGCGTGTTCGACGAAGTGCGTAAGATCGACCCGCAAAGCGCCACCCTCCACAACACTCTCAAGCGCCTCAATCCATGAAGCTCCCCCTTCGTCTACTCGCGGCAGCCTTGCCGCTGCTGCTGGCCGCGTGCGTCCACAAGGAAGCCGTGCGCCCCGTTGTCCACGCCGACTACACCGTGCTGCTCGACCAGCAGCGCGCACGCGAACACCAGTTGGCCAAGGTCGACCACTGGGTACTTCAGGGCAAGATCGGCGTGTCCGGCCAGGTCAACGGCAAGAGCGACGGTGGCAGCGGCACGCTGACCTGGACGCAGAACGGCGACAGCTACGAGTTCGTCGTGCGCGGTCCGGTGGGTGCCAAGAGTTTCCGTCTCAGCGTGACGCCGGAAGGCGCCGTGCTCGACGGCCTCGACGGCGGCCCGGTGCGCAGCCCCGACCCCGAGTCGCTGGTGGAAAAGGCCCTGGGCTGGCGCGTGCCGCTGCGTGACCTGCGCGCATGGGCGCTGGGCCTGCGCGCCGACAGCGGTCCGGCCGAGCTGAAGTTCGGTCCGGATGGCCTGCTGTCCCAGCTGACCCAGGATGGCTGGACCGTGAGCTATCCCGCCTGGGATACGACGCATCAGCAAGCGGTGCCCAGCAAGGTGTTCGCCGAAAGCCCGCCGAACAAGGTGAGGCTGTCGGTGGAGTCCTGGAACTTCCAGTAGCACGAGCTTTATCCCTCTCCCCCGTGGGGAGAGGGGAGGGTGAGGGGCCAAATCTTGCGATCGCGCTGACGGTGAGTGCGCCTTGTCGACTCACCGTCGCGAGCACCTGCCCCTCGCCTCGGTCCTCTCCCCATGGGGGAGAGGAAGCAATCATGTGAGCCATCGACACCCCATGACCTTCCACATCGAACGTGCTCACGCCGATCAGGTCGACGCCCTCTGCGCCATCGAGCGCGCGGCCGTCGAGTTGTTCCGGGGCCATCGCGCCTGGCGCGCCTACCGTGATGTATCGGTGCCGCCCGAGGTGCTGCGCGAGGCGATTGCCCGAGGCCTGGTCTGGGTAGCGTTGATCGGCTCGGGTGAGCCGGTCGGCTTCATCTGGCTGGACGCGGAGCAGGGTGGCGAGGCGATAGGTGTCGCCGAGATGGATGTGCTGCCCTCGCACGGGCAGCGCGGCATCGGCGCGGCCCTGCTTGAACACGCCTGTGGCTGGGCGCGCATGGCTGGCTATCACCGGGTCGACCTGGGCACGCTGGCCGACGTGCCGTGGAATGCCCCGTTCTATGCGAAACACGGCTTCGTGGTGTTGGACAAGAACCGCCCGGAGTTCGACTTCTACCGCGAGCGCGACCGCGAGAACGGCTTCCCCGACGACCTGCGGGTCTTCATGAGCCGGCCGCTGGCGCCACCCGATCCGACCGATTGGACGATCTGGCCGGCCCCGGCCAAGGTGAACCTGTTCCTGCGCATCACTGGCCGCCGTCCCGACGGCTACCACGACCTGCAGACCGTGTTCCGCCTGCTCGACTGGGGCGACGAGATCCGGCTGCGTCCGCGGCGGGATGGCGAAGTCCACCGCCTGACGGACGTTCCGGGCGTGCCGGCCGAGACCGATCTGGTGGTACGCGCCGCTCGCCTGCTGCAGCCCCATGCGGCGGCGGGTTCGGGGGTGGACATCGAGGTGGAGAAGCGGATCCCGATGGGCGGTGGCCTGGGCGGCGGCAGCTCGGATGCAGCCACCGTGCTGGTGGCTCTCAATCGGCTGTGGGACGCTGGCCTGCACGAGGACGCCCTGGCTGAGCTCGGCAGGCAACTGGGAGCCGACGTGCCGGTGTTCGTGCGTGGCCGTTCAGCCTGGGCCGAAGGCGTGGGCGAAAAGCTGACGCCGCTGGCCCTGCCGGAGCGCTGGTACGTGGTGCTGGACCCCCGCGAACACGTGCCGACAGCAGCGCTTTTTCAAGCGTCTGAATTGACACGAAATGCCCGGCCCGCCACAATTTCATCCTTTGCTTCGGGCGAAACGGTCGAGAACGCGTTCGCGCCCGTGGTCCGCGCGCGACACCCGCGCGTGGCTGCGGCGCTGGACTGGCTCGACGGCTTCGGCCGGGCAAGGCTTTCCGGCAGCGGTGCGTGTGTGTTCCTGGAGACGGACTCCCTGGAACGCGCCGAAGCCATTGCGGAGCGCTGTCCCGCCCGGTTCACGGCCCATGTGGCCAGGGGCGAAGACTTGTCTCCGCTGCTTGTTGCCCTGGCGCGTCATCGCGGCGTCGACGGGGCGGCAGGGTAGGAAAATCCAGTTTTTACTGGGGCGTCGCCAAGCTGGTTAAGGCACAGGATTTTGATTCCTGCATGCGAAGGTTCGAATCCTTCCGCCCCAGCCATTTCACACATGGCTCATCAGGTTCCTAAAACATGACCCTCGACACGTCAGGTCCGATGCTCTTCACCGGCAATGCCCACCGCGCGCTTGCCGAGGATGTCGCCCAGCGTCTTGGCGTGCCCCTGGGCAAGGCGCTCGTCAGCACCTTCAGCGACGGCGAAGCCCAGGTGGAGATCGAGGAGAACGTTCGCCGCCAGGAAGTGTTCGTGCTGCAGCCGACTGGCGCACCGAGCGCGGAAAACCTGTTCGAGCTGCTGGTGCTGGTGGATGCGCTCAAGCGCGCCTCGGCCGCCAGCGTCACCGCGGTGATCCCGTATTTCGGCTATGCCCGCCAGGACCGTCGTCCGCGCTCGGCACGCGTGCCGATCACGGCGAAGATGGTGGCCAAGATGATCGGCACCGCGGGTGTGGATCGCGTGCTCACGGTCGACCTGCACGCGGACCAGATCCAGGGCTTCTTCGACATCCCGGTGGACAACGTCTATGCCTCGCCGGTGCTGCTGGCCGACATCTGGCGCAACCACAGCATGGACGACCTGATCGTGGTCAGCCCGGACGTCGGTGGCGTGGTGCGCGCCCGTGCGATGGCCAAGCGCCTCGACGACGCCGACCTGGCGATCATCGACAAGCGCCGCCCGAAGGCCAACGTCGCCACGGTGATGAACATCATCGGCGAAGTGGACGGCAAGACCTGCGTGCTGGTCGACGACATCGTCGACACCGCCGGCACCCTGTGCGCGGCAGCTGCGGCCCTGAAGGAGCGCGGCGCCCGCAAGGTGGTGGCGTACTGCGTGCACCCGGTGCTGTCGGGCGCGGCGCTGAAGAACATCGAGAACTCCCAGCTCGACCAGCTGGTGGTCACCAACACCTTGCCGCTGCGGGCCGATATCGCCGCGTGCAGCAAGATCCGTCAGCTCTCGGTCGCCGAGCTGCTGGCGGAAACGATCCGCCGCATCGCCTTCGGCGAGTCGGTGAGCTCGTTGTACATCGACTGAGTTTCCGCGGCGGGCCCCGGCCTGCCGCTGCTTCACGGCTCCTCTGGTCGCGGGGGAGTCGCATGATCGCCGCGAGGCGGTTCACTACTGATAGGCAATACCAACATGGCTACGACTCACGAAATCAAGGCTACGGCCCGTAATGACGAGGGGAAAGGTGCGAGCCGCCGCCTGCGTCATGCCGGCTTTGTGCCTGCTGTTGTCTACGGTGCCGGCCAGGCCCCGCAGAGCATCCAGATCGAACACAACACCATCCTTCTCTCCGCCAAGCACGAGTGGTTCTTCTCCTCGGTGCTCGACCTGAACGTCGACGGCAAGGTCGAGAAGGTGCTGGTGCGTGACTGGCAGAAGCATCCGTACAAGCTGCAGATGCTGCACATGGACTTCCAGCGCGTCGACCAGAACAAGGCCATCCACCTCAACGTGCCGGTGCACTTCCTGAACCAGGAAAAGTCCGCCGCCGCCAAGACCTCGGGCGTGGTGATCTCCCACAACCTGACGGAAGTGGAAGTGTCCTGCCTGCCGAAGGACCTGCCGGAGTTCATCGAACTCGACCTGACCGACCTGAAGCCGGGCGACATCGTCCACCTCTCGCAGCTGAAGCTGCCGAAGGGCGTGGAAATCGTCGCGCTGCACCTGGGTGCGGACCACGACATCGCCGTCGTCACCGCCAACGCGGTGAAGGAAGAAGCCGAAGAAGCTCCGGCCGAGGGCGACGCTGCCGCTCCGGCGCCGGAAGCCAAGAAGTAAGTCGCAGCGGCCCGCGTTCCTTCGAACGCGGGCCGCAACGATCCTATGGCGGGTCTGCGACTCATCGTCGGACTGGGCAATCCCGGTGCCGAATATCTCCGAACCCGGCACAACGCCGGGTTCTGGTTTGTTGACGCCCTGGCGTCAGGGCAGGGCGAGCGCTTCGGTTTCGACGGCAAGCTGCATGGCGAGACCTGCAAGGTCCGCATCGGCGGCCAGTCGGTATGGCTGCTCAAGCCCGCCACGTTCATGAACAAGAGCGGCATCGCCGTCGCCTCGGCGCTGCGCTACTACAAGATCGAGCCGGACGAGTGCCTCGTCGCACACGACGAGCTGGATCTGGACCCGGGCACCGTGCGGATGAAGTTCGACGGCGGCCACGGCGGCCAGAACGGCCTGCGCGACATCATTGCGCACCTGGGCCACGCCAAGTTCCATCGCATGCGCGTGGGCATCGGCCATCCCGGCCACAAGGACAAGGTCACGCCGTGGGTGCTCGGTCGCCCCTCGGCCAAGGACGAGGACGCCATCGTCGACGGCATTGCGCGCGCGCTCGACGTGCTGCCGCTGGCGGTCGATGGCCAGTTCGACAAGGCCATGCAACAACTACACACACCGGCAGCGGGTACCAAGGCCTAAGGCACGCGCCTAAGTCATCGTCCGTTGCCAGACACAGCTTTGCGGAGTTTCCATGGGTATCAAATGCGGCATCGTCGGCCTGCCTAACGTCGGCAAGTCCACCCTGTTCAATGCGCTGACCAAGGCCGGCATCGCCGCCGCCAATTTCCCGTTCTGCACGATCGAGCCGAACGTGGGCGTGGTGCCGGTGCCCGACCCGCGCCTGAAGGCGCTGTCGGATATCGTCAATCCGCAGAAGGTGATCCCGACCGCCGTCGAGTTCGTCGACATCGCGGGCCTGGTGGCCGGTGCGTCGAAGGGCGAAGGCCTGGGCAACAAGTTCCTCGCGCACATCCGCGAAGTGGACGCCATCACGCACGTGGTGCGCTGCTTCGAGCACACCGACATCATCCACGTGGCGGGCAAGGTCGACCCCATCGCCGATATCGAAACCATCGATACCGAGCTGGCGCTGGCTGACCTCGATTCCGTCGAGAAGGCACTCAACCGCGCCGAGCGCGCGGCCAAGGCCAACGACAAGGAGGCCATGGCCAAGAAGCCGGTGCTGCAGAAGCTGGCCGCTGGCCTCAACGAAGGCAAGTCCGCCCGCAGCCTGGGCCTGGACGAGGACGAGAAGGCGCTGGTGCGCGACCTGTTCCTGCTCACGCTCAAGCCGCTGATGTACATCGCCAACGTGCGCGAGGATGGTTTCGAGAACAATCCGCACCTGGACGCCGTGCGTGCGCGCGCCGTGACCGAAGGTGCCGAGGTGGTGCCGGTGTGCGCCGCCATCGAGGAAGAGCTCTCGCAGCTCGACGACGCTGACCGTGACGAATTTCTGCATGACCTGGGCCTGGAAGAGCCGGGCCTGAACCGCGTGATCCGCGCGGGCTACAAGCTGCTCAACCTGCAGACCTACTTCACCGCCGGTGTGAAGGAAGTGCGCGCGTGGACGATCAAGCGCGGCTTCACCGCGCCGCAGGCCGCCGGCGTGATCCACACCGACTTCGAGCGTGGCTTCATCCGCGCCGAAACCATGAGCTACGACGACTTCATCCAGTACAAGGGTGAGGCTGGCGCCGCTGCGGCGGGCCGCCTGCGCAAGGAAGGCAAGGATTACGTCGTGAAGGACGGCGACGTGCTGCACTTCCTGTTCAACGTCTAAGCAACAAAAAACGCCAGGTAACAAAAAACGGGCCGCATCGCGGCCCGTTTTGCATCTGGCGTTTCATTCCACCTCGATGCTGCCGTCGGTGATCTGGCGCTGCATGTGGTCGAGATATTCATCCAGTTCCTGCGTGCTGGCGAACACCTCGTTGACCGGCACGGCCTTCACGATGTCGAACACCTTGCGCACCTGCGGTTGCGGATTCAGCAACAGCGTGTGCCCGCCACGGGCGCGCATGCTTTTCCGGATCTTGGCGATGCTGCGCAGGCCGGCACTGCTGATGTACTCCAGGGCGGAAAGATTGAGCACCATCGTGCCACCGTCCGCCACGCGCGGCAGCAGGTCCAGGATGGCGAGGTCGAACTCGCCGAAGGTCTGCGCGTCCAGGCGTCCGTGCACGTGCACGGTGGTGCGCTCGGGTGACTCGCTTTCAGTGCTCAGGGTCAGGGACATGGCGGGGCTCCGTGCGTGCAGGGTTTAGGAAACGTAACTGCAGATGGTTGCCTTGTTCGTCATGGCTGTAGCTCAACTCGCTCGCCATGGCGCGAACCAGATGAATGCCGAGGCCACCCACTTCCTCCTGGTCGGCGATGTCGCCGGTGAGCGCGGGTAGCGGGGCTTGCAGGGGATCGAACGGGTGACCATTGTGATGAAGCTCGACGAAGACGGCGTCGTCGCCCAGTCGCATATGCAGGCCGATGATGTTGCCCGCATCCCTGGTGCGACCGTGCTCCACCATGTTGACCATCAGCTCCTCCAGCACGAGACGGATGTCGTCGCGTACGTCGGGGGCCACGCCCTGCGCATGCAGGGTGGCATCGCAACGGTCCAGCGTCTCGAACACATCGTCCATCGACGCGTTGATGGTCAGGTCCAGCATGGGCGAGTTCCTGTCGTCGAGGGCATGATGCCAGCTCAGCGCCAGGACGGTGATGTCATCGGCCTGGCCGGCACCCTCGGCGTAGCGGTCCACGTCCGCCAGCAGGCCGCTGGCCAGGTCGGCTGCGGAACGTGACGGGGCCTGCGCCAGGCACGCCAGCATGCGCTCGGCACCGTACATCTGCAGGTTTGTATCCGTCGCTTCGGTAATGCCGTCCGTGTAGAGCATCAGGGTCTGGCCGGGTTGCAAGCGCAGCCTGCGTGCCGGGTAACTCGCCTCTTCGTCGAGCCCCAGGGCGGCACCAGTGTCCAGCTCGATCAGGCGAGCATCGTCGGCATTGCAAAGTACGGGGGGCTCATGTCCGGCGCTGGACATCACCAGTTCCCCGGTGAAGGTATCGAGCATGCCGCAGAGCAGGCTCACGAACATGCAGCTGTCGTTGTTGCGGCACAGCTCGAGGTTGAGCATCGAGAGCAGTTGCTGTGGTGTTCGCGCCCGAGGTGCCAGGGCCTTGGCGAGCGTGATGGTGCGTGCCATGAACAGCGCCGCCGGGATGCCTTTGTCCGACACGTCACCGACCATCACGCAGAAGCGCCGCTCGTTGAGCATGAAGTAGCTGTAAAGGTCACCGCCGACGGCGCGCGCCGGGCGCAGGAGGGCGTGCAGCTCGAAGTTTTCGCAGTGGGCGTCGAGATAGTGTTCGCCCGGGAGCAGGGCGGTCTGGATCTGGTGCGCGATGTCCAGTTCGCAGGCCAGACGTTGCTGCTCGCGGGCGTTGCGGGTGAGTTCCGCCATATGCAGGGCCAGTTCCGTGCGCATGCGATCGAACGCTCCTGTGAGTCGGCCCACCTCGTCAGGGAATCGCGCCGCTGGAAGTTCGAAGTCGAGCGCGCCGCGCGCCACCTCCTCGGCGCGCGAGGCGAGGGTGCCCAGCGGCGCCAGGATGCGTCGCGTCACCGCCAGGGTGACCACAGCCAGCGCCAGCAGCGCGAGCAGGCCCAGGGCCAGCACGCGGGCGAATGCCTGCCGTGGGCCGGCGTAGATCGTGGCCTCCGGTATGACCAGGCCAAAGCGCCAGCGGGTGCCCTCGATGGGGCTGAAATAGATCCACACCGGCTTGCCCTTGGCCTGCGGGTTCTGGGCAATGGCCAGTCGTACGCGGGAGGCCTGGTGCTGCGCTGCCGCCTGCAGCAGGTCGTCGTGGCCGCGCTGGCCGATCAGGGCGGGATTGTCGTGCACCAGGTAGGTGCCGTTGTCGTCCAGCACGAATGCATATGCCCCCGCTGGCTTGGCCAGTTCCTTCAGGATGCGGCTCAGCCAGTCCAGCGAGACGTCGGCATTGATCAGGCCGACCGGATGGCCACCCCTGGTGATGGCCACGGAGTAATTGACCAGCTCACGCTTGCGCGATTGCGAGTAGAAGTGCCGTTGCCAGCAACCCGGCGTGCAGCTCAAGCCGGCCAGAAACCAGTTCTTTTCCCAGTAGGGGCTGGCGTCCTTGCGCAGGTCGCGCCAGCCCAGTGAGCCATCGTCCTGGCGACTGACGAAAGGGGAGGTGGGCGGGTTGTCCCCAGCGGGGACAAACACCGCGGCCAGTCCGGAAAGATCGGCGTTGCGCTCGAGCGCGTCGCGCAGCATGAGCTCGGCGTCTTCGGGGCGCGGGCCGACCACGGCGGCCAGCGTCTGCGCCGTATCCGCCACGCGCGCCAGGCGTTGCTCGATCCGGTTGCCTGCCTCATTGGCGAGTGCCGTCGCTTCGCCATGGGCCTGCTCGAGAATCTGTCCGCTGACCCGATAGAACAGCACGCCGCCGGCAACCGCCAGCACCGCGACGGAGCCGGCAAGTACCCATAGAGACAGCCGCGAAGCGATGCTGCGCAAAAGCATGGCGAGCCCCCTGCAGATGCGACCATCTAGCCACGCGCGGCAACGCTTCGGCAAGTGATTTGGACGGCTGTTTGTGTACCCCGTCACGATGGGCATCATGACCGGCTCGCCTTGTTGCCGGGCTTGCGTCATGGTCAGATCGCACTCATGAGGCCCCGTATACACATGCGGCTTGCGCACCCTGAGGATGCGTGCATGATCGGCGTGCTGGCGCGGCGGGTGGCTCGCCGCTGGATTCTTCCCGATCAGCCCGCGGAAGCGGCCGGCCCCTTGTTGGCGGGCATGAGCGCCCGCGCGATTCGCCGAAAGATCCTTGATGGACAGCGCTTCCATCTCGCCTTTGTCGACGATGCGCTGGCGGGCATTGCGGCCATTCGCGGGGACAGCCATGTGTTCCAGCTGTTCGTGGGGTCGCGTCACCAGGGGCAGGGTATCGCCAGGAAACTCTGGCAAAGGGTGTTGCGGGACAGCACCCGGCGCGCCGGAACGCGCTATTTCACGCTCAATGCGGCCTTGGGTGCCGTGCCGGTATACCTGCGCCTGGGTTTCGAGCCCAACGCGTCGGCGAAGGTGCCGCCCAGCAGGCTCGTGACGGTGCCCATGATCTACCGGGTCGACTCGCCACGGCACCACCGAACCCGCCAGGATCAGCCCGCGTGACTCCCTTCTGCGTGGCCGCAAGCGCATAATCGGACGATTCACCCGCACGCCCTGGAGAACCCGGTCCATGCCTGGAAAGCAGCATGAAGTGAACTTCCGTTTCCTTGCGCAGCCCACCGACGTCAACTTCGGCGGCAAGGTGCACGGCGGCATGGTGATGAAGTGGATCGATCAGGCGGGTTACGCCTGTGCTGTGGCATGGAGCGGGGCCTATTGCGTCACGGCATCGGTCAGCGGCATCCAGTTCGTGGCGCCGATCCTGATTGGTGACCTGGTCACGGTGCGCGCCCGGTTGATCCACACGGGGCGCTCGAGCATGCATATGGCCGTCGATGTGCTGGCGCGCGATCTGCGCAAGGACGAGCATCACCTCGCCACCAGTTGCGTGATGGTATTCGTGGCACTCGATGCACCTGATGGCAGGCCCACGCCGGTGCCTCATTGGCTGCCGCGCGACGAGAAGGAGCAACAGCTCCAGCAGCAGGCGATGAAGCTGATGGAGTTGTCCAAGGACATGGAGCAACTGGTCGACACGCACGTGGCCGAGGGCATCTGAGGGCGGTGCCGGAGCGTCGTAAAAAATGTCACGAAAAACGACATTTTTTCCGCGACAGGTGTTGACAGCCACCGGCCTGATCCACACAATAGCCGTTCTTTGTTGGAGGGATACCCAAGCGGCCAACGGGGGCAGACTGTAAATCTGCTGGCTTACGCCTTCGGTGGTTCGAATCCACCTCCCTCCACCAGACGAGTTCCGCGCAGGGCGGGAGTAGTTCAATGGTAGAACATCAGTTTTCCAAACTGATTACGCGGGTTCGATTCCCGCCTTCCGCTCCATTGGCTCTCGTTTGTTTTGCAGTGCTCATGTAGCTCAGTCGGTAGAGCACTTCCTTGGTAAGGAAGAGGTCGCTGGTTCGATTCCAGTCATGAGCACCATCTCACCGCGGTCCGCGGGTATTTCCACTTTTCTTCATTCGACTCCATCGGGGTTTTAGACGTATGGCAAAGGGTAAATTCGAACGCACCAAGCCGCACGTCAACGTCGGCACGATTGGTCACGTGGACCACGGCAAGACGACGCTGACGGCCGCACTGACCAAGGTCGGCGCAGAGCGCTTCGGTGGCGAATTCAAGGCGTATGACGCGATCGACGCGGCGCCGGAAGAAAAGGCGCGTGGTATCACGATCTCGACCGCGCACGTCGAATACGAATCGCCGAACCGCCACTACGCCCACGTGGACTGCCCGGGCCACGCCGACTACGTGAAGAACATGATCACGGGTGCGGCGCAGATGGACGGCGCGATCCTGGTGTGCTCGGCCGCTGACGGCCCGATGCCGCAGACCCGCGAACACATCCTGCTGTCGCGTCAGGTCGGCGTGCCGTACATCGTCGTGTTCCTGAACAAGGCCGACATGGTGGACGACGCCGAGCTGCTCGAGCTGGTCGAGATGGAAGTGCGCGAACTGCTGAGCAAGTACGACTTCCCGGGCGACGACACCCCGATCATCAAGGGTTCGGCCAAGCTGGCGCTGGAAGGCGACCAGTCGGAAATCGGCGTGCCGGCGATCATCGCCCTCGTCGAAGCCCTGGACAGCTACATTCCGGAGCCGCAGCGCGCCATTGACCAGCCGTTCCTGATGCCGGTCGAAGACGTGTTCTCGATCTCGGGCCGCGGCACCGTGGTGACCGGTCGTATCGAGCGCGGCATCATCAAGGTTGGTGACGAAGTCGAAGTGGTCGGC
>NZ_SAYT01000011.1 GCF_004296575.1 Dyella amyloliquefaciens
GCGATGTCGATCCCAATGCGCGTAAGCTTCATGAGTGGACTCCTCCTCACTGTGACTGGTTGTCTCGCAACTCCAGTCTGGCACTCTTAGATGCCGAGGGTGGGGAGGAGTCCATCCCATTGCTTTCGACTGCGACTTCAGCCGGTCGTTGCAACACATTGCTGGAATCGTCTGGCGGTTCTGAAGAAAAGTAACTCGAGCCCTTTTTCTAGAAAAATGGGGGATGCAATGATCGGATACGTGCTTGCTTCGCTGCTGGTTGCATCAGGCGGGAGCCAATGTAATTGGTCGTCAATTGCAGCGGTGCTTGATGCCCGAGCCGAAGCAGACCAGGCAGCTCGCAATGTGCTTGTGCGCGATTCTCATGATGCAGGGGCAATAGACCTCGCACTCCAGATCGATCTGGAGAACCGGCAGTGGTTTCGGCCGGTTTTGCAAGCCTGCGGCTGGCCGGAAGTCAGCGTGGTTGGCAAACAGTCCGCCATGTCTGCATGGCTGATCGCCCAACATGCCGACATGGATCCGGATTTTCAGCTATTTGCTGCCAGATTGATGAAGGTAGCCGTACTACGGCACCAGGCGGACGGTGAGCTTCTGGCGCTGCTGGTCGACAGGAATGCGCGCATGCAGAAGCAGCCTCAAACATATGGCATGCAGTATCGCCTGGATGATGGCGTTATTCGATTCTTGCCGATCAAGGATCCTGCCCATCTCGACGACGGCCGGAAAGAAATCGGGCTCAAGCCGTTCGCCTGCTACTTTGATGAAGTGAAAAGCAAGAACCAGGGTGAAGTTCAATGGCCGGACGGCGTGCCCCGCAGCGCGAGTCCGTGCAAGGCATGAGCGCGGGGACGTAAATGAAAAAGAGGGCGGACGAGGTACGTGCGGATTCCGAGCGGAATGCGGCGCGAGGCTGGCTGACGATAAGGTCCGCTTCCGACCCGAAGCGCACAGGCCTGAAGATTGGGGTGCGATAGGGGCGGACTTTTGAAAGGGGGATTAGTGCGCGAGACCATCGAGGATGCAGTAGGAGCGACCGCCAGATTCATATTCAAGGTGATCATCTGGGACTTCGTGCTTTTCCAACTGGGTCGCGCCGTGATGATGATAGCCGCGATGGGGCGTTATCCAACACGCAAGGGTTGCGAACAATTTCGCCGCCGAATCCAATGGGTGGGTATCGCCACGCTTGTCGTCCTGTGGTTGGCGATTGCAGCGTTCAACAATCTGCGTCACTAGGTATTCTCTTTAGGTTAGCTTTCGATCCATGGCGGACATTCAGCGAACCATCAAGAAGGACGGTCATGAGTCGACGGATTCCCGCGGTATGCATGCTCTTAGTGTCAGCTCTGACTATAGGTCCCGCCTTCGCAGGACCTCCCGGATGCGGTCTGCCGGAATTATCCAACTCAGGTGAACTGCAGCGGTTCTTGAGTCTTCGAGCTGTTGAAGTAGTCAAGCTGGCGGCGGGCACGGGCGAGGGGCTTGCGGCATGGGTGGACCCCTCCGCGAGTTTCAACCTTGGTACAGGCGATGTAGGCCGCTCGATGGGAACGGGAGTCGATGGTGCCCGGACGCTTGCGCACGCGATGCAGGCGGACAGCTATCGCTTTCTTGGCTGGGATTACATGAACATGCCGGCGGACCCTTGCTCAAGGCAGAAGGTTGAAGTTGAGTTCGTTGACAGCCAAGCAAAAATTGTGTCCCGAGTGGAATTCACGTTTGAAGCGGGTCGCGTGGTGAACGCCGAGGGCTGGCTGAGGTCGTTCGAGACCGGTCGGTTATAGGGCCGGGTGCAGCCGGGTCGTTGATGCTCGCTTTCGATCCCAAGCGGACATCCGACGGGAAGATTTTCATCAGGTAGCGGTTGCCTTGTATGCAGAAGTCGGGCTATCTCATTATTGGCTGTGTCGCCATTTCGATCGTGGCGTTCTGGTCGTCCGTGAGCAATTTCCGGGCGCGCCCCACGGATTTGGTCGAAGTGCGTGGTGCCATCACGGGCAAACGGTGCGTGGAAGGAAGGCACGGAAACATAGCCGTCGTTGAACTGGAGGTCGCAGGGTCGACGGAGGTGTATCCCTATCCCGACATTCTTCCCCGCGCACGGGAACTGTGCGAAAGAATGAACGTAGGTACCGATGTTGAGTTGCGCTACTCAAGGCCGGGACGCCCCGAAATTTGGAGCGTCGCCATCGAAGGGAAGTCATTCATCGACGCTCAGGAAGCCGAATCGGCGCGGCGTTCGAACGGTTGGTGGGGACTGGCCGTGGGCATGTTTTTGCTGTTGGGCGGTTTGGTGACCTGGAGCCGCTACGGGTTTGACCGGCGCTTCTGAGAGCCACTTACCTCACCCCAGCTGCGATCTTCTTGCTGGCAGTGATGGCATGTTCGCTTTCGACCCACAGCCGGCGCTTGGGTAGGCGGACGTTGCATCGCACGCCGATGTTTGAAGCGCGTATCAACTCCAGCGACTTCGAGTACCGGCATCCGCGACATTGGCTGGTGGGTGATCAGGGAAAACTCCGACAGGCGGTGTTGCTGGCTTTTGTTACCGTCCGCTGGTCGCCCGTCATTTCGCAGGTGACCTCGGCAGCCATGCCGAGTAGCGCGGGTCGAGTGAGTAGACGCTCAAACGACCCGCTGACCATCACCAACTAATTCGGAGTTGATCATGGCTGTCCACGATCATACGGGACGCGTTCGTCCGTCCATTCCCTTCGATGGAACCCTCACTCACGTTTCCGGCAGCTCGCGCCCAGCGGGCTTGGTCGTTCGTCATCGACCATGTCGGTGCAAGCCGACGGCCGCAGTCGGCTACGCCTAAATCCCGGCATCCCCGTCGAAGGGCTTGAGAGCAAGCCCGGCGTGAGTCGTTCCCGCGTTTGGTGGTCGTTTCCACGACGCATCGGCCTGTCGGTCGGTGCGCCGTCCTAAGCGATCGCCTACATCAGTTCCCGGCGTGTGCCGACACGGATGCCTGTAGGGCTTGATCCGTCATTGGGCCGTGCCTGACAGGAAAGGAAGCCTTATGAGCAAGATTCATATCGATCCGCTGATGGACTTTGATCCGTCCATGCGTTTGCAGTGTCCCGGCAAGGTGCTGTTGACCGAGCATCTCCGGCCTCGGGCCATCCCGCTTGCACGGCTGGCGCGTCGCACCGGCATCTCATTGACGACGTTGCGGCAGATCACGCTCGGACAGCGGCGCATCAATGCGGAGCATGCGTTGCGTCTTTCCTGTGTGTTCGACCCCACGCCGGTCTACTGGCTGGTGATGCAGGCGCGCTATGACCTGGCGATGGCATCGCGTGCATGGCCGGCAGGGTGGGTCCGCGGCCATCCCGCCGTTCACGCTACGCGGCTTGAGCCATCTGAAGCGACGTGACACGATCGTCCAGGTGACCAACCGAACTGCCGACGAATCGTATCTAGGTGATCTCGTGCGATTGCGCCGCGTGCGCGACCGCATGGACCGCGAGTATGCGCAACCACTGGACGTGGAGGCGTTGGCGCGTGGCGCGGGCATGTCGGCGGGGCATCTAAGCCGGCAGTTTCGCGCCGCCTACGGTGAATCGCCGTATGCGTATCTGATGACGCGCCGCATCGAACGCGCGATGGCGTTGCTGCGCAGCGGCGAGCTCAGCGTCACCGAGGTGTGCTTCGAGGTGGGTTGTTCATCGCTGGGCACGTTCAGCACGCGCTTCGCCGAACTGGTCGGCATGCCGCCCAGCGTCTACAAGGCCCAGCAGTCGCAGGCGACCGTGGGCATCCCGTCCTGCGTGGCGAGGCAGGTCACGCGGCCGATCAGGAATCGAGAAGCGCCAGTCGGGGAGCCGGAACTAGACTGATCGCCATGGACCCCACCACCCACTGAGAGAGCAACCGCCATGGACATCAGCATTCATTCCAGCTTCCTGCCGCAGAACGATCCGGAAGCCGCCATCGCGTTCTATCGCGACACGCTCGGCTTCGAAGTGCGCAACGACGTCGGCTACGGCGGCAAGCGCTGGATCACGATCGGACCGGCAGGCCAGGGCGGCCCTTCCATCGTCCTGTATCCGCCCGAAGCCAGCCCGGGTATCACCGACGACGAGCGCCGCACCATCGCCGAGATGATGGCCAAGGGCACCTTCGGCATCGTCCTGCTGGCGACACACGACCTCGCCGGCACCTTCGAACGCCTGCAGGCGCGCGATGCGGATATCGTGCAGGAACCCACCGACCAGCCTTACGGCGTGCGCGACTGTGCCGTGCGTGACCCCGCCGGCAACATGATCCGCATCCAGCAGCTGCGCTGAACGGCTCGATCCATCAAGGGACGATGAACATGGCCACGAAGAAGGGCACGCGCACGGACGCGGGCAAGCCGAAGCATTCATCGGCCCACCATGGCGCCGACAGCCATGAGGTGATCCGCGTGCATGGCGCGCGGGTCAACAACCTCAAGGATGTCAGCGTCGATATCCCCAAGCGCCGGTTGACCGTGTTCACCGGCGTGTCCGGATCCGGCAAGAGCTCGCTGGTGTTCGACACCATTGCCGCCGAATCGCAGCGGCTGATCAACGAGACCTACAGCGCCTTCGTGCAGGGCTTCATGCCGACGCTGGCGCGGCCCGAGGTCGACGTGCTGCAGGGGCTGACCACGGCGATCATCGTCGACCAGCAGCGCATGGGCGGCGACGTGCGCTCCACCGTCGGCACCGCCACCGACGCCAACGCGATGCTGCGCATCCTGTTCAGCCGGCTGGGCAAGCCGCATATCGGCTCGCCCAACGCGTTTGCCTTCAACGTTCCGTCGGTGCACGCGGTCGGAGCGCTGACTGTCGAGCGCGGCAACAAGAAGACCGTGAAGAAGACCTTCTCCCGCACCGGCGGCATGTGTCCGCGTTGCGAGGGCAGGGGATCGGTCACCGACATCGACCTCACCCAGGTCTACGACGAGAGCAAGTCGCTCAACGAGGGCGCGCTGATTCTTCCCGGCTACAGCATGGACGGCTGGTTCGGGCGCATCTTCACCGGCTGCGGCTACTTCGACCCGGACAAGCCGATCCGCAAGTACACCAAGAAGGAACTGCACGACCTGCTCTACAAGGAGCCGACCCGGATCAAGGTCGACGGCGTCAACCTCACCTACGAGGGCGTGATTTCGCGGATGCAGAAGTCGATGCTCGGCAAGGACGTCGACGCGCTGCAGCCGCACGTGCGCGCGTTCGTGGAACGGGCGATGACCTTCACCACCTGCCCCGACTGCGGCGGCACGCGGCTCAGCGAGGCGGCACGCTCGTCCAAGATCAAGGGCATCAACATCGCCGATGCCTGCGCGATGCAGATCACCGACCTCGCCGACTGGGTGCGCGGGCTCAAGATGCCGGCCGTGGCGCCGCTGCTCGCCACGCTGTTGCAGACGCTCGATTCGTTCGTGGAGATCGGCCTGGGCTATCTCTCGCTGGACCGTTCCTCCGGCACGCTGTCGGGCGGCGAGGGGCAGCGCGTGAAGATGATCCGTCACCTCGGATCATCGCTCACCGACATCACCTATGTGTTCGACGAGCCGACCACCGGCCTGCACCCGCACGATATCCAGCGCATGAACGAGCTGCTGCTGCGACTGCGTGACAAGGGCAACACGGTGCTGGTGGTGGAGCACAAGCCGGAGACGATCGTGATCGGCGATCACGTGGTCGATCTTGGCCCCGGTGCCGGCGCGGCGGGCGGCAACATCTGTTTCGAAGGCACGGTGGCGCGGCTGCGCAGCAGCGGCACCGTGACCGGTCGCCATCTCGATGACCGCGCGTCGCTGAAGAAGTCGCTGCGCAAGCCATCGGGTGCGTTGAAGGTGCGTGGTGCCAACACCCACAACCTCCAGAACGTCGACGTGGACATTCCGCTCGGTGAACTGGTGGTGATCACCGGCGTGGCGGGCTCGGGCAAGAGTTCGCTGATCCACGGCTCGGTGGCCGGCCGCGATGGCGTGGTGGCGGTGGACCAGACGCCGATACGCGGTTCGCGGCGCAGCAACCCTGCCACTTACACTGATCTGCTCGAACCGATCCGCAAGGCCTTTGCGAAGGCCAACAACGTGAAGCCCGCGCTGTTCAGCGCCAACTCCGAGGGTGCGTGCCCGGCCTGCAACGGCGCGGGTGTCATCTATACGGACCTGGCGATGATGGCCGGTGTCGCGACGCCCTGCGAGGAATGCGAGGGCAAGCGCTTCCAGCCCGACGTGCTCAAGTACAAGTTTGGCGGCAAGGACATCAGCGAAGTGCTCGCGATGTCGGTGAGCGAGGCGCTGGCGTTCTTCGGCAGTGGCAAGTCACACACGCCTGCGGCACAGGCCATCCTCGAGCGGCTGTCAGACGTGGGTCTCGGCTATCTGAGCCTGGGCCAGCCGCTCACCACGCTGTCCGGCGGCGAACGCCAGCGACTCAAGCTGGCCACGTACATGGGCGAGAAGGGCGGCATCGTCGTCCTCGACGAACCGACAGCCGGCCTGCATCTCGCCGATGTCGCGCAGTTGCTCGGCCTGCTGGACCGGCTCGTCGATGCGGGCAAGTCGGTGATCGTGATCGAGCATCACCAGGCAGTGATGGCGCATGCCGACTGGATCATCGACCTCGGTCCCGGCGCCGGTCATGACGGTGGGCGCATCGTGTTCGAGGGCACGCCCGCCGATCTGGTCGCTGGTCGCTCCACGCTTACCGGCAAGCACCTCGCGACATACGTGGGTGCACGCGCGAAGAAGTGACCGCTGGAGGGTCTGCGCTCAGGCCTTCTTGAGGAAGCACACCTTCAGCACGAGACCCTTGATCTTGTCGGAGTTGCCTTCGATGTGTTCCGCATCACCGTCCACCAGGCGGATGTTGCGGATCACGGTGCCCTGCTTGAGCGGGATGGAGGAGCCCTTGACCTTGAGGTCCTTGATCACCACCACCGAGTCGCCGCTGTTGAGCACATTGCCGTTGACGTCGCGCACGACGAGTTCCGCATCGTCCGAGGACGCGGCCACCTGCGTCCATTCATGGCTGCAGTCCGGGCAGATGTAGTGATCGCCGTCCGGATAGGTGTTTTCCATGCCGCAGAGCGGGCAAGCGGGAATCTGGGACATGGGCATGGCGCATCCATCGGGTTCTGAAGAGGGGAAATTATAAGGACCCGACGGGAATTTCGTTTTCGCGTGGGTGTTCGTTGATGTCGCAGTGCGGAGCGGCGATTTCCGACAACGGCAGCAGGCGCGAATCTTCCAGCGCCGCCACGCGATGCCCCATGCCCGCGAGATAGTCCTGGTGGTTGGCGAAGGCCAGGAACGATTCGACGCTGTGCTGCCGCACCAGCATCACCAGGTCCCAGCGTTCGTCGGTTGGTCCGATCAGGAAGTCGCCGCCGTTTCCAAGGAAGCTCACGTCGCCACCGGATTCACGCAGGTAGGGCAGAGTGTGCTCGATGTAACGCTGGAAGGCGGCCGCACCCGTGATCGGCACCGGCGGCGCGAGTTCCGGATGGGCCGCGTAGTCGGCCGTATCGCGGAAGCGCAGCAGGTTGAGCATCACGACGGGGCCCTGCAGCTGGCGCATCACGAAGGCGCGGCCGGATGCCTGGGTCGGCTCGAGATAGCGGGTGGGTTCGGGGTGGGTCATCGCTTGGGTTCTCCGGATCAGCGTCTGGGTTGCTCGCGCCAAACCCTTGGGACGGCCAAATATATCCGGGTAATAAATGGAGAGGCAATAAAATCCGGGCAAAATAAGAACACTCGCGCATTGCACCAAGCCGAAGCATTGTCCATGATGGTGCAATGACCGACAGGACCGACCGTAGCTGGGCGGAGCCGCTGACCACCGGGGTGGCCTTGGCGGATGCGCAGCTACGCCTGCGTTGGATCAACCCGTCGCTGGCGGAGTTGCTGGATATCGGGCCGCGCAGTGCGGTGGGTCAGTCGCTGGCAGTGTTGCTGCACCAGCCGGAGTGGATGGCGTTGGCGAAGCGCGCCCTGCTCGAACCGTCGGCCTTGCAGCTGCGCGGTATCGACGTGCCTTCGGCACGTGGCGACGCCGGCCGCATGGATGTATCGATGCAGCCGCTGCCAAGTGGTGAGCTGCTGCTGGAAGTCCACGCACTCGCGCCACCGGTCGTTGCCGATACGCCGCTGTCGGCGACGCTGCGTGGCTTCGCCCACGAAGTGAAGAATCCACTCGCGGGTTTGCGCGGCGCGGCGCAGTTGCTGCAGCGTCGCGTCGACGACGAGCAGTTGCGTTCGCTGGCCGGCCTCGTGATCGCGGAAGCCGACCGCCTTGCCACGCTGGCCAATCGCCTGCTGCGCAACGACGGCGTGGCTTCGCGGCCGCAACCGGTGAATATCCACGAGTTGCTGGAACGGTTGGGCGAGTTGTTGCGCGCCGAGCCCTCCGCCCCCGTGATCCGGCACGACTACGACCCCAGCCTGCCCGACGTCCTGGGCGATGCCGACCGCCTGTTGCAGCTGCTGCTGAACCTTGCGCGCAATGCGCTGGAGGCGGGTGCGCACACACTGGTGCTGCGTACCCGCGCCGAGCCCGCCCCGCGGCTGGGTGACCGCGTGGCACGCATGGCCTTGCGTGTGGATGTGATCGACGACGGTCCGGGTGTGCCGTCTTCGCTGCGCGATACCTTGTTCGAACCGCTGGTATCCGGCCGCAGCGATGGCAGCGGCCTGGGCCTGGCGCTGGCCCGCGAGATCGCACGCGAGCACGGTGGCGAATTGCGTTACACGAGCCGTCCCGGGGAGACGGCGTTCTCCCTCTATCTGCCGATGGGGCACGCCCATGACTGAGCCACGTTCGGAAATCTGGATTGCCGACGACGATCGCGGCGTGCGTTTCGTGCTCGCCGAAGCCCTGCGCGACGCTGGTTTGCTGGTGCGCGAATTCGGGAGCGGCGAGGACGTGCGCGCTGCGCTGCGCGATGCGCGCCCTGCATTGTTGCTCACCGACGTACGCATGCCGGGCGAGGGCGGGCTGGCGCTGGTGGCGACGCTGAAGGCGCAGGACATCGGGCCGGTGATCGTGATGAGTGCGTTCACCGATGTGGCGACCACCGCCGCGGCATATCGCGCGGGTGCGGTGGACTACCTCGCCAAGCCGTTCGACCTGGATCAGGCCGTAGCCGCGGTGCAACGCGCGCTCGCCGATGTACCGATTGCCCAGGCGCCGGCACCGGAGCCGACCACCACGCATGCGCTGCTTGGCGAAAGTCCGGCGATGCGCGAGGTGTTCCGCTTGATCGGGCGTGTAGCGGCGAGCGATCTCAACGTGCTGATCACCGGTGAAACCGGCACCGGCAAGGAGCTGGTGGCACGTGCGCTGCACGATGAAAGCGCGCGTCGCGACAAGGCCTTCGTCGCACTGAACACGGCGGCCATTCCCAGCGAGCTGCTGGAGAGCGAATTGTTTGGCCACGAAGCGGGTGCGTTCACCGGCGCCACGCGTCGCCATGCGGGCCGCTTTGAACAGGCCGAAGGTGGCACGCTGTTTCTCGACGAAATCGGCGACATGCCGCTCGCCCTGCAGACGCGCCTGCTGCGCGTGCTGGCCGGCGGCGAGTTCTATCGCGTCGGCGGACGCGAATTGATTCGTGGCAACGTGCGCATCATCGCCGCCACCCACCAGGATCTCGACACGCGTGTGGCGGCGGGCCAGTTCCGTGCCGACCTCAAGCATCGCCTGGATGTGGTGCGCATCGAGTTGCCGCCGTTGCGCGAGCGCCGCAGCGACATCACCCTGCTGGCGCAGCACTTCCTCGCCTCGGCGGCGAAGGAGCTGAAGCTGCCGCCGAAGCGCTTTTCGCGGGCGGCGCTCAAGGCCATCGCGCAGCGCGATTTCCCCGGCAACGTCCGCGAGCTGGAAAACCTCTGCCGACGACTCGCGGTGATTGCGCCGGGCGTGGAGATCCTTCCCGCCGACCTCGGCGCCACTACCAGTACTTCCACCGCCAGTGGCTGGACCGAGGCGCTGCGCGAGTGGGCCGTGCAGGCGCTGGCCGATGGCGAAGTGGATATCCACAACCGGGCTCGCGAAGCGCTGGACCAGACCCTGTTGCAGGTCGCGCTCGAGACCCATGAAGGTCATCGGCAGCATGCCGCAGCCGCGCTCGGCGTGGGACGCAACACGCTGACCCGAAAACTAGGGGCTTCGCGCACGCGACGCCCGTCCAAACCCTGAGTTCATACGATATGACGATCACCACCCGCCTCGCCGTTCGCTCCGACGTTTCCTCCATTGCGCAATGGAACGTCGCGATGGCCTGGGAAACCGAACACAAGGCATTGGACCCGGCCGTGCTCGAGCGCGGCGTCACCGCCGTGTTCGACGAGCCGCGCCGCGGTTTCTATCTCGTGGCCGAACGTGACGGCGATGCCGTGGGCTGCCTGCTGGTGACCTACGAATGGAGCGACTGGCGCGCGGGCGATTTCTGGTGGATCCAGAGTGTCTACGTGGTGGAGTCGGCGCGTCGCGAAGGCGTCTTCCGAGGGTTGTATGAAGCAGTGAAGCAGCGCGCGCAGGATGCCGGCGCCGTGGGCCTGCGCCTGTACGTGGAAACAGAGAACGAGCGCGCGCAGCGCACCTATGCCGGACTGGGCATGGAGCGCTGCCACTACTACATGTACGAAGCCGAATTCACCCGATAGCCCTCGTAGGAGCGCACCCAGTGCGCGATGGGCGTTGAGCGAAGCCGGTTATGCACTCGATCCCGATAGCTGCCCGTCCAGAGACACTCGGCTGCACCGCTCCGTAGGCTGATCGCGCACTGGGTGCGCTCCTACAGGGAGTGTTTCAGGCGGCGGTGAGTTGTCGTTCGAACTCGCTCGCTGGCATCGCCGGGCCGAACAGGAAGCCCTGCAGCAACGAACAACCCGCGCGACGCAGATGTTCGGCCTGCGCCGGAGTTTCCACGCCCTCGGCCACCACGATCATGTCCAGGCCGTGCGCCATCGTGATGATGGCGTCGGTGATGGCGGCATTGTCCGCATCGGCGGCGATGTCGCGCACGAAGGTGCGGTCGATCTTCAGCGCGTCGATGGGGAAATACTTGAGATAGGAAAGGCTGCAATAGCCGGTACCGAAATCGTCCAGCGCCATGCTGACGCCCAGGTCCTTGATGCGCTGCATGAGCGCGCGGCTCTGGTCGCCGGCGGACATCACCATGCGCTCGGTCAGCTCCAGCTCGATCAGCGACGGCGGTAGATCCGCCTCGGCCAGCGCGGCCTGCAGGGTCGCGTGGAAGTCCGGGTGCTGGAACTGCGGCGCGGACACGTTGACGGCCACCACGATCGGTCGCCCGGCCCGGTACCACTCGCCGGCCTGGCGGCAGGCTTCGCGCAACACCCATTCGCCGATGGGCACGATCAGGCCTGATTCCTCGGCGACCGGGATGAATTCGTCGGGGACGTAGACCTCGCGGCCATCGACCTGCCAGCGCAACAAGGCTTCGGCGCCCACGATGCTGTCGTCGCGGGCGTCGACCTTGGGTTGGTAGTAGAGCTGGAGGTCGCCGCGACGCAGTGCCTTGCGCAGCTCCTGCTCGATGCGCAGGCGCGCGGCGGGGCGTTCGCTCATCGAGGGCGTGAAGAAGCGATAACCGTTGCGCCCGTGCACCTTCACTTCATAGGCGGCAATGTCGGCGTTGCGCAGCATCGTCTCGGCATCCGACGCGTCGTCGGGATACACGCTGATGCCGACGCTGAAGCCGATGTTGAACTCGGCCATGCGACTGGCCGACGAGGCCTGCCACGTGCGCATCAGCTTCTCGCAGAGCTGGCTGGCGCCGGTGCGGCCGTCCACATGCGACAGCAGCACCACGAATTCGTCGCCGCCGACGCGGCTCACGGTGTCCTCGTTGCGCAGGTGCTCGCGCAGGTGCGCCGCGAACGCGCGCAGCAGGTCGTCGCCGGCGGCGTGGCCCAGGGTGTCGTTGATGAGCTTGAAGTGGTCGAGATCGATATGCAGCAGCGCCGCCTGGTCGTGGCGGCGCACGGTGGCGACCAGCACCTGCTCCAGGCGCGACTGCAACAGGCTGCGATTGGGCAGGCCGGTGAGCGTGTCGTGCTGTGCCAGGTGCGCCATCTTCAGCGCGAGCGCGCGCGTTTCGCTGACGTCGTGGAATACCAGTACGCCGCCGATCACGCTGCCGGCGTGATCGTGGATGGAGGCGGCCGAATCCTCGATCGGCGTCTCGAAGCCGTTGCGGTGCAGCAGCACCGCGTTGCCCTTCAACTCGACGATGGCGTCGCGCGCGATCGCGTCCAGCAGCGGGTTGTGCAGCGGCTGGCGCGTGCGGCTGTCCATCAGGCGGAACACTTCGCTCATGGGCCTGCCGACGGCTTCGGCATGGCTCCAGCCGGTCATCGCCTCGGCGATGGGGTTGAGCGAGGTGATGCGGTGGTTCAGGTCGGTGGTGATCACTGCGTCGCCGATCGAGCGCAGCGTCACCTCGGCCAGTTCGCGTTCGCGGAACAGCGCCTCCTCGTAGGCTTTGCGCTGGCTGATATCCATGATCTGCGCAATCGCCTGGAAGGGCTCGCCCCCCACGCCGCGCACCACCGAGACGCTCAGCAGCACGTGGACCGAACGGCCATCGCGATGGATGTAGCGTTTTTCCAGCTGATAGGTCTCGCGGTCGCCCTCGCGCAGCGAGCGCGACAGCTCGCGGGAGGTGGCAAGGTCGTCGGGATGCGTCAGGTCGATGAGGGACATCGACAGCAGTTCCTGCTCGTCGTAGCCCAGCATCTGGCACAGTGCATCGTTGACCCGCAGCATGAAGCCCCCCGGCGTGACCAGGGCCATGCCGATCGGCGCGTGCTGGAACGCGCCGTTCATGCGCTGCTCGCTTTCACGCAAGCGGGTTTCGAGCGCGTGTCGCTCGGTGATATCGACGAACACGGTGAAGACGCCGCGCACCTGGCCGTCGTCATCGAAGTCGGGTTGGAAATTGCCGTGTACGTAGCGGCGGGCCGGTTCGGCGAACAACTCGCCCTCGTAGACGGCCGCCTCGCCCGCCAGCGCCTGGTCGAGGCAGGCGCCGGCCTGGCGCAGGCTCCAGGCGTCCATGACTTCGTCCACCGTGCGACCCACGATGCGCTTCGGATCGAGCTTGACCCAGCTGCCGTGTGCGGCGCTGGCAAAGCGGAAGCGTCGCTGGCGGTCGATATAGGTGATGAGCGCGGGCGCACCCTGCAGCACGTGAGCGGGCCACTGGCCCTCTCCACCGGCTGGGACGAACTCGCGATCGGATGGTTGCACTGCGTGTCGCCCGCCGGCGCTCCCCTGCGCCCGTCGCAGCATCATGCGCCAAGTGAGGACAGATGTGCAGATGGCGCGAAGCGTTTGCGATGAACGGCCGTCGCCGGGGCGACGGCCGGACGGACGGGTCAGTGCAGCAGTTCGGAAGGCGCGCCGAGCAGGCCGTCGTCGTCGAGCAGGATGCGGCCCAGTGCGTGCAGGTCGGGGGCAATACCGTATTGATCCGCCAGGGTGGCCGCCAACGGTCCCAATGCCCTGGGGTGCAGCGGATAACCATGGGCGAGCACGCGGGCGCGACCACCTTCGCCGCGCTGGGCCACGGTCACTGCAATCACGCCCAGGCCGGGAGCCTCGTGCGCATACAGCGCGGGTGCGTCATAACCCGCATCGGCTGTGTCCCGTGCTTCCACCAGATAGCCACTGGTGGGTGCGGTTCCCGACAGCACCAGCGGCAGGTGATGGGCATCGAGCAGAGCCGCGTACTGGCGCAATTCAAAAACGATGCCGGCGAGGTCGTGGGCGCGTTGCACGCGATCGTCGCCCTGCGCACGCAGCCACTCGGTAGGCGACTGCGCCTCCACCGCACCATCGTGGTAACGCAGCGCCAGGCCGCGCGCGCTCAGCGTGGTCTCGTCGCGATAGGGCGTGAGCAGCGCGGCTTCCAGCAGGGTCCACAGCGGCGCGAGGTTCACGTGCTCGTACTGCACACAGGTCAGTGCAAGCAGGTCGTTGCGGCTGAGGTAGCGGGCATGTTCCAGGCGCACGCCGAGCGTGCGCATCAGCCAGTCGGACGTGCGCTCGCCGGCTTCGCCGCGACCGACCAGTTCCACTTCGAGCTTCTCGGACAGAGTCTCGGCCAACGCTTCCGGTGCGAGCAGCGAGATCGGCAGCAGGCGCATCGGGCCATCCGCGAAAGCCGCTTCCGGTTCCAGCGGCTGAGCGGGCATGTGGCCTTCATGGGTACCGAAGGCCACCACGTTCTCCAGATGGCCTCGCGGCACGCGGCGCGCCAGCTCATCCAGCGTGCCCCACACCGGGAAGCCCGGGCGCAGCAGTTCCACCGCGTCGAACAACGCACCGGCCAGGGCGAGGCGCGCCTCGTCCACCTGCGGCACCAGCGTATGGAGGTCGGCGGCCACCAGGGCTGCGAGTTCCGCGGCTTCGTCGCGGCTCAGCGTGCGGTGGGAGGGCGTGTCGCCGGCCGACAATTCCAGGGCCAGGACCACGGGCAGGGCGACGAGCGTTTGTGCTTCCACGGATGACAAACCCGAACAGCGAAAGAACCGAATTCTAGCATTCGGGACTTTTGGGCTTCCGCGGGGCGGCAGGGCGGGTTAGCCTTGACGACTCGGCTTTTCTGGATCTGGTCCACCATGGAAAACACGCTCAAGCGCGTCGGTGTGATTGGCGGCGTACGCATTCCTTTCTGCCGCAACAACACCGCTTACGCCGATGTCGGCAATTTCGGCATGTCGGTGAAGGTGCTTGGGTCGCTGGTGGAACGCTACGGGCTGCACGGCCAGGAGCTGGGCGAAGTGGCCATGGGTGCGGTGATCAAGCACTCCTCCGAATGGAACCTGGCCCGCGAAGCCGTGTTGTCCTCGGGCCTGGCCCCGACCACGCCGGCCATCACCACGGCACGCGCCTGCGGCACCTCGCTGGACAACGCCATCATCGTCGCCAACAAGATCGCCACCGGGCAGATCGAGGCGGGCATCGCCGGCGGTTCGGACACCACCAGCGACGTGCCGATCGTGCTCGGCGAGCGGCTACGCAAGCGCCTGCTCGCGGTCAATCGTGGCAAGACCTGGCAGGACAAGCTGCGCGCCGCCACCCAGGGTTTCTCGTTCCGGGAATTCAAGCCGGCGTTCCCGGGCGTGGCCGAGCCGCGCACGGGCATGTCGATGGGCGATCATTGCGAGAAGATGGCCAAGGAGTGGCATATCAACCGCCAGTCCCAGGATCAGCTCGCGCTGGACAGCCATCACAAGCTGGCCGCGGCGTATGACGCGGGTTTCTTCGAGGACCTGGTGGTGTCGTTCCGCGGTTTGAAACGCGACGGTTTCCTGCGTCCCGATTCGACCATGGAGAAGCTGGGCTCGCTCAAGCCGGCCTTCGACAAGAGCTCCGGCCACGGCACGCTCACCGCGGGCAATTCCACCGGCTTATCCGATGGCGCAGCGGCGGTGTTGCTGGGCACGGAGGAATGGGCGGCCAAACGTGGGCTCACCGTGCAGGCGTGGTTCCGCGATGCCGAAGTGGCCGCGGTCGACTTTGTGCACGGCGAGGGCCTGCTGATGGCGCCGACCGTGGCGGTGCCGCGCATGCTGGCGCGCAACGGCCTCACCCTGCAGGACTTCGACTTCTACGAAATCCACGAAGCCTTCGCCGCGCAGGTGCTGTGCACGCTGCGCGCGTGGGAAAGCGCGGACTACTGCAAGAACCGCCTGGGCCTCGACCAGCCGCTCGGCGCGATCGATCCGGCCAAGCTCAACGTGCATGGTTCCAGCCTCGCGGTGGGCCATCCGTTCGCAGCCACCGGCGCGCGCATCGTCGCCACGCTGGCGAAGATGCTGGAACAGAAGGGTTCGGGCCGTGGCCTGATCTCCATCTGCACGGCCGGCGGCATGGGCGTCACCGCCATCCTCGAGCGCTGAGCGCTTCCGCGCGATCCCTCCTGTTTGCATGTTGCGATTGCGCACCACCACCGGCCTCAGTCTGCTCGCCCTGATGGTGGGCATCGCGGGCACGGCCTGGTTGAGCACGTTCACCGATCAGTGGAAGGGTCCTGCAGGCGTGGTGGTCACCAACGTCGACAAGGTGCGCACCGTGTTGCGCCGCCACTCGCGCCCCGCGCATTCGACAGCACCACCCATGCATGAATCGGCAACCGCCATGGCCGCCGTACCGCGCGCGGAAGCCGCACCGGCATTGCCCTCGCTGACACCCATCGACATGCCGTCGTTGCCCGGTTCCTTGTTCGGGCACGCAGCCTCGGGCCAGGGGCGCGTGGTGCTGCGGCTGACGGTGGATGGCGAAGGCCACGCGGAGTCCGCCTCGGTGGCGCAATCCAGCGGCAATGCTGAATTGGACGATCGCGCGGTGCGCATGGCGCTGGGCTGGCGCTTTGCTGTGCCGTCGGATCACCCGTCGGGTCTCACTGGTCAATTGGTGATGCGCTTCGACCAGTAGAGCGCGCACGCTCCCTCTGTAATGTAGGAGCGCACCCTGTGCGCGATCGCCTTTCGCCTCGGACTTTATGTTCGTCATTCCTGCGAACGCAGGAATCCAGTGACTTTGGCCTTCGGTAGCTGCGCTATCGCCAGAGTGCCGCTTACGACGCAAAGCTAGTCCCTGTGGGACGCAGCGGGCGTTTCGATCTCCTGCCGGGGAAGCGCAGCTAGTCCCGTGGGAAGCTCGAGTCACTTTTCTTTTGCTGGCCCACGCACGCGCTCTTTGCGTGCGAACGGCGAAGCCGGCCCGAAGGGCGGAGGGCGAATGCCCGGAGTCAAAGTCCCACGGGATTAGCTTCGCGTCAAAAGTAACCCAAAGAAAACGACCTTCAGAGCCAGAGCTGGCAGCGGGACGAAGGGAAAAGCTATTGGGGGTTCCGGAGCCCTGATTGCGACCGCCTCCACCTACAGCGCGCGGCTACACCGCAACGCGCCAATGCGTTGAGGACTTAAAGCCGCGCCCGCTTCGCTCCCTCTCCCCGCCGGGGAGAGGGCTGGGGTGAGGGGTCAATCTTGCGAGAACTCCCAAAGCTACCCAACACAGGCTTTAAGCCCTCAACGCCACGGCGCGTTGCGGTGTAGCGGCGCCCTTCGAGGTAGCACGTCCCTGATTCGGCTTGCCCCGGCCTTCCGACGCTTATATCCCCATAACGCTATGAGCCTTGGCTCTTAAGGCCATTTTCTTTGGGTTACTTTTCTTTGACTCCGGGCATTCGCCCTCCGCCCTTCGGGCCGGCTTCGCCGTTCGCACGCAAAGAACGCGTGCGTGGGCCAGCAAAAGAAAAGTGACTCGAGCTTCCCACAGGGACTAGCTGCGCGTCGCCGGCAGGGGATCGAAACGCCCGCCGCGTCCCACAGGGACTAGCTTTGCGTCGTAAGCGGCACTCTGGCAGTGGCGCGGCTACCGGAGGCCAAGGCCCGCTCTCGTAAAGACGACAATTATGAAAACCGAGGCGTAAGGCGATCGCGCACTGGGTGCGCTCCTACAAAAAAGTGAAACGTAAGCGCGAGATCAGAAAACATAGGCGCCAGATCAGAGAATCCCCTTCACCCCAGATCCAAACGCCGTAATCAACCGCGTATAGATCAACTTCGACGAGATCGCCACGTCCGGGAAATCACCCACCGGCGTGTAGCAGCTGGCAAACGCCGGATCACTGGGCCGCATCGGCGTGCAGCCCGCCTTGAGGTCGTAGCTGGTCGCGTAGCGATACGGCCACAGGTCGAATACCGGCAGGCTGGCCGATACATCGCCGATGGCCATGCTGAGGCTGTTCTGCTCACGCGGAGCGATCACCCACGCATTCTCCGGCTGCGTGTCGCGTAGGATGCTGTCGCGCAGCTCGCTGGCGAAGCGCGCGTCGTACACGATCACGCCGGCCTCGGTGTTGTAGTGGTCCGAGCGCGGATCGAAGTTGTGCGAACCCACCATCGCGAAGTCGTCGTCCACCACGATGGACTTCGCATGCAGGCCGAAACGCTTGCCGGAGGTGGTCAGCGGCGCGGGGCGGTTGCGGCGAGCGTCGCCGTGGCTGCCCAGCAGGCCGCGCTCGGTACCGATGCGGCGGCGCGCCTTCGTGCCGTCCCGCGTGGTCTCCGACGGACCTTCATCGGCGGCGGCTTCCTCGTTGTCTTCGGCCGGCCCGGCGGCATGCGGCTTCAGTTCGTAAATCTCGAAGCCGTAATCCTTGAGGTAGTGCTTGCGGTGCTTGTACGAGATCGCATACACCGCGAACGCATCGGTGGAGGCCAGCGAGTTGGTCGACACGATGATGCGTGGCGGCGACGGGTTCTGCCGCAAGCCGGCGAAGATCGCCTGCGCGCGTTCGCTCAACACGAGATACGGCGTCTGCAGTATTACTTCGTGTTGCGCGGCGCCGATCATGCGCATCACGTGTGCGGTGAATTCCTGGGCGCTGTGCTTGTCCGGTTGCGTGGTCTTGGCGGGCAGGTCGCTGAAGTAGTCCACGCGGCCGGTGCGCAGGGTCTGGCTGACCAGGGCCTCTTCCAGCCACTCCGGATCTTCCGCTTCGGACTGCACGCGCGCCACGCGTTGCGGGTGTGCGTAATGGGGGGCGGGCCAGGGTTTGGAGCCCTGCATGACGAGGATGTCGTGGTTCACGTCGCGAAGGTGAGTCAGCGGCGTGGCGCGCTTGTGGCGCCAGAACGTCTCGAAGCTGGTGGCCATGGCGGTCGCCGCCGGGCCGCCCACCATCACGTCGCGGTCCACGTAGTCGAACTCGTCGTCCCAGTCGAAATAGCGGTCCTGGTAATTGCGCCCGCCCGTGATGCCGATGGCGTCGTCCACCAGCAGCAGCTTGTTGTGCATGCGCTGGTTGAAGTGGTGGAAGCAGCACACGATGCTGGCGCCGAACTCCACCGCCGAGGTCTGCGCTGCGTGGAAGGTGGGGTTGTACAGGCGCACTTCGAGATCGGCGTGCACGTTGGCGAGACGCTGCAGCAGCGCGGCGTCGTTGAAGGAGAACAGCTGGTCCGCAAGGATGCGTACCTTCACGCCGCGCTGAGCGGCCTTGATCAGCTCATCCAGCACCAGCTGACCGGCATCGTCCTGGTCCCAGATGTAGGTCTGCACGTCGATGGAGCGCTGCGCCGCTCGGATCAGGTTGAGCCGCGCCACCATCGCCGCTTCGCTGTCGTTGAGCAGGGTGACCACGTTTACCGGCGTCGCCTCGGTGGAATCGGCCAGCGCCTGGCGGGCGGCGGCAAGCAGTGGCGAATCGATGCCGCAGTGGTCGATGCGCTCGCAGTCCAGCTCGCGGTGGACGTCGGCGGCGACCACGGCGTCCGCGCGGTGGATGCGCGACGGCGACACGCTGCATCCCGGCAGGACCAGGATCGCAGCGAGCAGAGCGGCAAGGGCGATCCAGCGCGGGTGCATGCAGCGATGATACGTGGGGCGGTCAGCGGCTGATGTAATCAAGGCTGATCGACATGCCCAGTTCGACCTTGTCCGACAGCGCGGCGCGGTGTCCGGTCATCCCGAAATCGCTGCGCTGGATGGTGCCGCGCACCGCGATCACGCATTCGCGGGGAGCGTTGGGCGTGCAGCTCGAGGGCAGCAATTCGAAATGGGCGGGTTGCGTGACGCCGCGCAGGGTCAGCGTGCCGTCGAGGTCGCCACCCTTCTCCAGCATGTCCAGCGCGACCGGCTCGGACACGAAGTGGATGGTGGGATAGCGCTCAACGTCGAAGAACTCCGGTGCCAGCACCCAGCGACGGATGCGCTCCGAGCCCATCTGGATGCTGTCGACGGTGATGCTCGCATCGACCACGGCGCTGTCGTGCAATGCACTCAGCGTGACGTCGCCGTTGATCTGCTGGAAGCGCCCGCTGATCTGGCTCAGCCAGAACAGACGTACGCCGAAGTCGGCGTAGGAGCGCGTGGAGTCGATGCGGTAATCAGCAGCCTGGGCTGGCAGGGTGGCCAGCAGAAGCAAGGCCAGCCCGCCGATGAATCGCCGCATCAGGGAGACCAGAAGGCGTCCAGGCGGGCGTTGCCGGGTTCCAGCGATCCGTTGAGGTGCAGTACCGCCAGGCCCGCCGGCGGCATGCCGCGGAACTCGTCCGAGCGACCCTCGACCAGCAGTGCCACCAGCCGTTCGATACCTGGGTTGTGGCCTACCAGGATCACCGTGCCGGCGTCGCCGTGCTGATCCAGCAGGGCCAGCAGTTCGCCCGGCGTCGCCTCGTAGATGTCCTCGGCCAGCACCGGTTCCGGCGCGTGCTTCATCGAGGCCAGTGCCAGCGAGGCGGTGTTGACGGTGCGCTCGGACGGGGAGCACAGCACCCGGTCGGGCTTTACTCCGTGCGAGGCCAGCCATTTGCCCGCGGCACGGGCCTCCTGCTCGCCACGCCCACTCAGGCGCCGGCCCCGGTCGTCGCCACCGGAAGACGCCGGCTGGGCTTCGGCATGTCGCAAAAGGATCAGTTCGTGCATGTGCAGGGCTCCAAAATCGGGCCGCGCCGGCGCGGCCGCGCGGTTCAGTGCTGGCGCTTGATCCAGCGCAGGAGGTGTTTCCAGTCCTCCTGGTGGCTTCGGACGTTTTCCGAAGCGTAGTCAAAGATACCCTTGCCAAGTGCGGCCAGCAGCACATACGCCTGACTGTCTCTCAACTGCGCCACGATAGGGAACGGCGCCTGTTCCGCCAATCGCGTCATCGCGTCCTGGCTTGCATGGGTCCAGGGCTTCAGGCGGTTGCCCACCAGGCCCACGGGTAGCTTGCCACGCTTGATGCGACTGATCTGTTTCAGGTGCTCGAGAAAGTCGAACGTCGCGTCGAGGTCGAAGGTTGACGGCAACACGGGTACCAGCACCACGTCGGCCTTTTCCAGGTAGGGCTCGAGATCGCGCTCCTGCGAACCGGCGGGCGTGTCGATCAGCACCCGTTGGGTATCGGAAGGAAGCTTTTCGAGGGATTTGCGGCCGCCTTCGATGGCCAGCACGCCAGGCACGTTGTCGGGTCGGTTGGCCGCCCAGCGAAACCCGGACTTCTGCCGGTCGGCATCGACGATGGCCGTGTGCTTGCCGTCCTGCGCCCAATGGGAAGCCAGCTGGGTCACCAGCGTGCTCTTGCCGCAACCGCCTTTGCTGCTTGCTACCAGAACCGTCAGCATGATGCTGCACCTGTGTCCAAGCTTGGCCCAAGCCTACACGAAGGCCGGGGCGGTTAGGGCAACACTGGACACGTATTGCCCTTAGCAAGCACCGAGATCACGCTTGCGGCTTCGACGGCTCCCAGTCAGCGGGCGCATCGACGTTGATGTTGTAGTCGTGCAGCGCGGTGAGCATCAGGCTCATCTCGGTGCCGCCCGATCGCGCCAGCGACAACAGATGCTGGGCGAGCGCGGTGTCGCCCTGGGCGCGGGCCGACAGCTGGGAGAAGTTCTGTACCTGCCACACCAGGTTGCGCCGGGCGCGCCGGGCGTCGTCCTGCTGGCTCTGGTCGTCGGACAGCGTTTCGCGCAGATGCAGCCCCAGCGAGCGACCCAACGGGCTCGAACCCCATTCCAGCAGCTTGGCCAGCTTGAGGCAGTCGTCCTTCATGCCGGCGTTGTCCTTGTTGGCCTCGCACAGGCGCGAGGTGGCCTGCAGGCCCGGCTGCGGCTGCGTTTCGGCGAGCCCGAACACCATCATCACCTGCACGCCCACCGCGCCTGTGGGCGACAGCGGGTTGATCACCGCCGGGGGCGGCGGCAACAGGGTCACGGTGGTGGCCAGCGCCTTGAGGCTGATGCCGGTGTAGTCGTCATAGACCTTCGCCGAGGCGGCCTTGCCCAGGTCTTCGCGGGCGGCGTCCAGTTTGTCGTTGCGCACGTCCTGGCCCAGCTTGAGCAGCCACACCGCCGCATTGTCCGGGGCCTGCGTCACCAGCTGCTCCAGCGCTTCGGGGTTGGGGCAGGCGTCGGCCTTGGCGTCGCAGTCGCTCAGTCGCACCCAGTTGATCTCGGGGCCGGCGCCCGGTGCCGAGGTGGCACGTCCGATCAGGGTATGGAAGCTGTTGAACTCGGGCAGGTCGGTCAGCGGGCGGGCCAGCAGGGCGCCGCCGAGCAGCGGGACCGGCATGGCCTGGGGCGCGATGACGCTGACCAGGTCCTTCTGGAAGGCCAGCAGGGCCTGGCGGCGCGCGGCGACCTGCTGGTCGTTGGCGACAGCCGACTTGGGCTTTGCCGGGGGCGGGGCGGCGAACGCCGGGCCGGTCAATGGGGCCAAAACGAGTCCGAGCACGAGCAGGTGCCGTCCAAGCATCGGTGTCTTCCCTACAGAACGAAGCGGCCAGCATACCGATGAAGCATTAAGCTCGCCTGATCCACGGGACGGAGCGGCCGGGAGAACGGTGCTGGGCTTGCTAGCATGGCCGCTTCGCGACGCCCCGGGATGGTCCGCCCCATCCTGCGCAACAGGAGACCTGCAGTGAACGACATTTCCTTTTTGGCCGACGGTCGGGCGGCTCCCTGGTTCGTGGGCTGGGGCACCCTGGCCCTGATCAATGCCGGCCTGGCCCAGGGCAAGAACCGCAGTGGCCTGGTGTGGTTCCTGCTGTCGCTGGTGTTCGGCCCCTTCGCCACGCTGGCGCTGGTGCTGCTGCCCAAGATGCGACAGACCCTGTTCTGACCGCCCGCCTCTTTCTGTAGGAGCGCACCCAGTGCGCGATAAGCCTACAAAGCAACGACGCCGGATTCCCATCGCTGGGAATCCGGCGTCGTATGCAACCAGCGCCTGCGATCGCGCACTGGGTGCGCTCCTGCAGGCGGCGAATGTCGGGCTTATTCGCCCAAGGCTTCGCGCATGAATTCCGGCTGGGCCAGCGCGCCCTTGTGCACGTCGGCGTTGTAGTAGCGGGTCGGGAAGTTCTTGCTGATCGCGCCGCGCTCGCGGAAGCCGGCCAGGTCGCCACCCTTGCGCACCATGGTGCAGCTCCACCACCCGGTCGGGTAGCACGGCTGCGGGAACGGCAGCGTCTTCACCGCGCTGAAGCCGGCGGTACGCATGGCCGAACGCATGGACTTGATCAGCTCCAGGTGCGCGATCGGCGATTCCGACTGCTGCACCAGGATGCCGCCATGGCGCAGGGCCTTGTAGCAACTGGCGTAGAAGGCCGCGTTGAACAGGCCTTCGGCCGGGCCGACCGGGTCGGTCGAGTCGACGATGATCAGGTCCACGGACTCCGGCTCGGCCTCGGCCATGTACTTGATGCCGTCGATGAACAGCAGCTCGGCGCGCGGGTCGTTGTTGGCGTCGCACAGCTCCGGGAAATACTGCTCGGCCAGGCGGGTCACGCGCTCGTCGATCTCCACCTGCACCGCGTGCTCCACTTCCTCGTGCTTGAGCACTTCACGCAGCGTGCCGCAGTCGCCGCCGCCGATGATCACGACGCGCTTGGCGCGCGCATGGGTGAACAGCGCCGGGTGGGTCATCATCTCGTGATAGAGGAAGTTGTCGCGGCTGGTCAGCATCACGCAGCCGTCGATCACCATCAGGTTGCCCCAATCGGTGGTCTGGTAGATCTCGATGGTCTGGAACGGCGTTTTCTCGGCGTGCAGCAGCTTCTCAACGCGGTAGCCGATGGAGGAGCCGGAGGCCTGGTGGGCTTCGGTGAACCAGCTGGGGTGCTGCGACATGGGGGCGTTCCTGACGATCGATGGGTTCAAAGAGCGGGAATTGTAGCCGAACCGGCGCCATCTTCCCGTTTTCCTTAGGGAACGCCGCCGGCACATTGTCACAAGACGCCGTTACAATAGCCGTCCGGACCGCCGCGCTTAGCCGCCAGCGGACCGTCAGGTCAGTCCGGCCCCGCGGCGTGCGAGGCTTCCGGCCGGCTGACTTTGTTTCGTCAAGGCTCGCCGCTGCGACGACATGTAAAGGGTGTGTCACGCCCGTTATTCAAGGAACCCTCCATGTCGAAGCACTGGAACATCGACGCTGCCCGCCATACCTATGCCGTCCCGCACTGGGGCGACGGCTACGTCGACGTGAACGCGGCCGGCCATATCGTGATGCGCCCCAAGGGCGCCACCGGCCCGGCGCTGTCGCTGCCGACCATCGTGGACCGCGCCCGCGCCGAAGGCTTGCGCCTGCCCTTGCTGGTGCGCTTTCCGGACATCCTCGCCGATCGCCTCAAGCGCCTGCAGCAGGCGTTCGCCAAGGCCATTGGCGAGTGGAGCTATGCGGGCGGCTATACCGCCGTCTATCCGATCAAGGTGAACCAGCAGCGCGGCGTCGCCGGTGAGCTGGTGGCCGCGGGTGAGCATGGTTTCGGCCTCGAGGCCGGCTCCAAGCCCGAACTGATGGCCGTGCTGGCGATGGCTCGCCCGGGCAGCATCGTGATCTGCAATGGCTACAAGGACCGCGAATACATTCGTCTCGCGCTGATCGGCCGCAAGCTTGGCCTGCGCGTGCACATCGTGATCGAGAAGCTGTCCGAGCTTGATCATGTGTTTTCCGAAGCCAAGGCGCTGAACGTCGAGCCGCTGCTCGGCGTGCGCGTGCGCCTGGCCTCGATCGGCGCCGGCAAGTGGCAGAACACCGGTGGCGACAAGGGCAAGTTCGGCCTCTCGCCCAGCCAGGTGCTCACCCTGGTGGAACGACTGGAGCAGGCGGGCCTGAAGCACACGCTGAAGCTGCAACACTTCCACATGGGCTCGCAGATCTCCAACGTGCGCGACATCGCCAACGGCATGCGCGAAGCCACGCGTTACTTCGTGGAACTGAAGCGCATGGGCGTGCCGCTGGACATCGTCGACGTCGGCGGTGGCCTGGGCGTGGACTACGAAGGCTCGCGCTCGCGCAGCCACAACTCGATCAACTACTCGATCGAGCAGTACGCCTCGACCATCGTGCAGTCGCTGGCCGAGGCCGTCGCCGAGGAAAACCTGCCCGCACCGCACATCATCACCGAGGCCGGCCGCGCGATGACCGCGCACCACGCTGTCATGGTGGTGAACGTGACGGAAGTGGAACCGGTGCCCGACGGCAACATCCCGGCGCCGCATGAACACGAACCGGCCGTGCTGCGTCGCCTGCGCGAAACCTGGGCCGAGCTCGACCAGCGTCCGGCGCTGGAGCTGTTCCACGAGGCCCAGCATCACGCGGCCGAAGGCCAGGCGCTGTACGCGCTGGGCCAGCTCAACCTGGAAGACCGCGCGCGCCTGGACGACATGTACTACGCGATCGCCAACGCGGTGCGCACGCGCCTGCTTCCGGCCGAGCGCTCGCATCGCCAGGCGCTGGACGAGCTGGACGAGAAGCTGGTGGACAAGTACTTCGTCAACTTCTCGGTGTTCGAGTCGGTGCCGGACATCTGGGCGATCGACCAGATCTTCCCGATCGCACCGATCGCGCGCCTGGACGAGGAGCCGACCCGCCGTGGCGTGATCGTCGACCTCACCTGCGACTCCGACGGCCGCATCGACGACTACGTCGACGCCGAGGGTGTGGACGTGAGCCTGCCGCTGCACGCGCTGAAGGAGGACGAGAGCTATCGCCTCGGCATCTTCATGGTCGGCGCGTACCAGGAAACCCTGGGCGACATCCACAACCTGTTCGGCGACACCGACGCGGTGAACGTGCGCGTGGACGGAGATTCGTATGTTTTCGCGCACAAGCGCCGCGGCGACACCACGGACCTGATGCTCGACTACGTCGGCTACGACCTCGAAGTCCTGCGTCGCAGCTACCGCGATCGCATCGCGGCGGCCGGCGTGGAAGGCGAGGCGGCGGAGCAGCTGTTCGTCACGTTGAACGAAGGACTGACTGGCTATACGTACCTGTCAGAAGGCGCGCACTGAGGTTCTTTGCTCGTCATTCCGGCGCAGGCCGGAATCCAGTAGCAGGATGGTTCGGTTTTCGCCCAAGCCCATCATCAACGTCGCGAAAACCTGCCGCCATGACCACTGGATTCCGGCCTGCGCCGGAATGACGACATAGGAAAGGTTTCTCTCAAGCTCTCCATTCGTCGCATGGATGCGTCCATACAAGCTATGCCAGCCTGTTCGTCCCCACGGACAGGCAGCGCAGCCCACAACCTGATTCCGTTTCTGCTTTCCCCGTTCCCCATCGACAGGAGTGGTTATGGCAAGTCTCGACGGCAAGGTGGCACTCATCACAGGCGCGGCCAGCGGCCTGGGCAAGGCAATCGCCGAGCTTTATGCAAAGAACGGTGCGGCGGTGGCCATCGCCGACATCAACCAGCAGGCGGCTGATGCAGCCGCGGCCGAGATAAACGCAGCGGGTGGCAAAGCCATCGGCGTTGCGATGGACGTGACCGACGAAGCGGCCGTGGATGCGGGCACCGACAAGGTGGTCGCCGAGTTCGGTCACCTCGATATCCTGATTTCCAACGCCGGCATCCAGATCATCAATCCGATCGACCAGTTCTCGTACGCGGACTGGAAGAAGATGCTGGCCATCCATCTCGACGGCGGCTTCCTCACCACGCGCGCCGCGCTCAAGCACATGTACAAGGGCGATCGCGGTGGCATCGTGATCTATATGGGCTCGGTGCATTCGCACGAAGCGTCCAAGCTCAAGTCCGCCTATGTCGCTGCCAAGCATGGCCTGCTGGGCCTGGCGCGCACGCTGGCGAAGGAAGGCGCCGCGCACAACGTGCGTTCGCACGTGATCTGCCCGGGCTTCGTGCGCACGCCGCTGGTGGAGAAGCAGATTCCCGAGCAGGCCAAGGAACTGAAGATCACCGAAGACGAAGTGATCAAGAACGTGATGCTCAAGGACACGGTGGACGGCGTATTCACCACGGTGGACGACATTGCGCAGACCGCGCTCTATCTCGCGATGTTCCCATCGGCGGCGCTCACCGGCCAGTCCATCGTGGTGAGCCACGGCTGGTACATGCAGTAAGCGCGCATGGACGTTGCCAAGCACATGCCTGCACCGGACGCCTTCGCCAAGGCGATCACGCGCGACTACCGCACGCTTGCCCTCGTGTTGCAGGGTGGCGGCGCGCTCGGTGCGTACCAGGCTGGCGTGTTCGAGGCGTTGGATAATGCCGGCATCCAGCCGAACTGGATCGCCGGCATTTCCATCGGCGCACTCAACGCGGCGGTGATCGCCGGCAATCCACCCAAGCGTCGCGTGGAACGGCTGCGCGAGTTCTGGCAGACCATCTGCCGTCCGCCACTGCTGCCGACCTGGCCCACGCCACCGCTCGATCCGAGTGCGTGGGAACTGCCGTGGTTGAATGGCCTCAGTGGCTGGTCGGCGTTGCGCGCGCTGATGGAAGGGCAGCCGGGGTTCTTCGTGCCACGGCCTTTTCCGCTGCTGCCGTGGCGCGCCTCGCCGACCACGGCCAGCTGGTACGACACCTCACCGCTTAAGGAAACGCTGGAGCGTCTGGTCGACTTCGACCGCATCAATCACAAGACCGCGATGCGCGTGTCGGTGGGTGCGGTGAACATCCGCACCGGCAACTTCGCCTATTTCGACAACACCGAAGGCGAGCTGCGCGTGGAGCATTTCATGGCGTCCGGGTCGCTGCCGCCGGGCTTTCCGGCGACGGAGATCGACGGTGAGTTCTACTGGGACGGCGGCATGGTCTCCAACACGCCGCTGTACAAGGTGCTGTCCGATGCATCGTGCCGCGACGCGCTGATCTTCCAGGTCGACCTGTGGAGTGCGCGTGGCGAGGTGCCGCGCGATCTCGCCGAGGTGACGACACGGGCCAAGGACATCCAGTATTCCAGCCGCACGCGACTGATCACCGAATTCATGGGCATGCGCCAGAAGCAGCAGCGCGTGCTGCAGGACCTGATGGCGCTGGTGCCGGAAGACAAACGACGCGATCCTGCCTATCGTCGCGCCGAGATCTATGCCGGCGGCTCGCTGGTCAACCTGTTCCACCTGATTTACCGCAACAAGCCGTACGAAGGGCATTACAAGGACTACGAGTTCAGCTTCGGCAGCATGCAGCAGCACTGGCACAGTGGCATGGAGGACATGCAGTGCACGCTGGGCGAACCGCAGTGGTTCGTGCGCCCCGATGCCGAACACCCCTTCGTTACCCACGACGTACATTGTGAAGATTGATCCACCAGGAACCTCCATGACACTCAAGGCAGCATTCATCGGACTCGGCGCCATGGGCACGCCGATGGCCGGCCATCTCAAAGCCCACGGCCTGCTCCATGCCGTCTCCAGCCGCACGCAGGCCAATGCCGATGCGGTGGCGAAAGAACTCGGCGTCGCGTCGCCCTCGCTGGCGGACATCGCCGCCCAGTGCGACGTGATCGCGTTGTGCGTCACCGCCGATGCGGACGTGCTTGGCCTGGTCGATGCGCTCGTGCCGCATCTGAAGCCGGGCACCATCGTGATCGACCATTCCACCGTCGCACCCGACACCGCCAAGCAGGCCGCGGCCAGGCTGGCGGCGGTTCGCGTGCACTTCCTCGACGCGCCGGTATCCGGCGGCGTGGAAGGCGCGAAGAACGGCAAGCTCTCGGTGATGGTGGGTGGCGATGCTGCCGTCCTCGAACGCGCGCGCCCGGTACTGGAAGCCTATGCGCTGCGAGTTACGCACCTGGGTGACGTCGGTGCCGGCCAGGCCACCAAGGCGGTGAACCAGGTGCTGGTCGCCGGCATTGCGCAGGGTGTGTGCGAAGGCCTCGCCCTGGGTGAAGCGCTGGGACTCGATCCTGAGCGCCTGCTGCCGACGCTGGGCGCTGGCGCCGCTGGCAACTGGTTCCTGGAGAAGCGCGGCAACACTATGCTGCGCGACGAGTTCAGCGTCGGCTTCAAGCTCGGCCTGCTGCACAAGGACCTGGGCATCGTGCGTCGCATTGCCGAGGGAGCGGGCGTCAACCGCAGCGTGATCGAGCGCTCGCTGGCCGACTATGCGGAGCTGATGAGCCAGGGCTATGGCGACGATGACATCTCGGCGTTGATCCGGCTGAAGCGCAAGGGTTGATCGATCGCCGATGTTCCCCTGTAGGAGCGCACCCAGTGCGCGATCGCGGGCTGCGGGTCCGGTCCCGATTCGTGATTGACGCGGATTGAGACAGGCAGCGTCACCGCTTCGTTGGCTTTTCGCGCACTGGGTGCGCTCCTACAGGAGCGGCGATGGCACAAAAAAGGCCGCGATATACGCGGCCTTTTCTTTAGTTCGATAAAGCGAAGGCTTACCGGCCTTCCTTCAGCGCAATCGCATTGATGCCGGCCGATGCCAGGCGCTGCTTGGCCGATTCCAGCTCGGTGGCCGAATGGAACGGGCCCAGGCGTACGCGGTTGTAGGTCTGGCCGTTGACGTTGACCGGGGCCACGTTGGCGACGAAACCCTGCATGGCCAGCTTGGCCTTCAGCGTTTCCGCATCGGATGCGCTCGGGAACGCGCCCACCTGCAGCAGGTAACCGCTGCCAGCGGAGGCGGTGTTGGCGGTCGGTGCCGCTGCCGGCGCGGCATGCACCGCCGATTCCGGTGCGGGCGTGATCGCTTCCGACACGGCTGCCGGGGCCGGCTTCGCTGCGGCCTGCTGTTGTTGCTGGGCCGCGGCTGCCTGCGCCGCCTGCTGGGCAGCCTGCTGCTTCTGCTGCTGCTCGGCCTTCGCCTGGGCGCTGATCACGGCATCGGGAATGCGTACTTCCTTCTCCGACAGCACCGAGTAGAAGTCGTACTGCGGCTTCTTCGGCGCGGGCGCGGTGTCGGTCGCCGAGGTGGACTCGTTGGCGGCCGCACCGGCATCGCTGCCGCGCTGCGCGGTGGCCTGGGCGTTGGGCTGCGGGCCTTCCGCGCTGTGCGGAGCCATGGGCAGGTGTCCGCGCATGCCGAACATCAGCAGGGCGCCGACCAGGATGCCGATGACGGCCCAGCCCCAACCCGGCATGCCGCCGCTGTTGTTGCGGACGGCCTGTCGGCCTTTGCCCTTGCGTGCTGCCATTTACATGCTCTCCGGGGCGCTGAGGCCCAGCAAATCAAGACCGTTCTTCAGAACCTGGCGCGTCGCCACGATAAGCGACAATCGCGCGTCGCGCAGGTCGGCATCGTCCACCAGGAACTGATGCGAGTTGTAGTAGGTGTGGAACGCATTCGCCAACTCGCGCAGCCAGGTGGCGACCAGGTGCGGCTCAAGGTTCGCTGCCGCGGTCTCAACCAGCTCGGGATACTTGGAAAGCTCGGTCAACAGGATCTGCTCGTGCTCGTTGTCCAGGCGCGCCAGGTGGCCCAGCCCATTGTGCAGATCGAAGGTGAACCCTTTCTCGCCAGCCTGGCGCAGCACGCTGCAGACGCGGGCATGGGCGTACTGGATGTAGTAGACCGGGTTGTCGTTGCTCTGCGAGCGGGCCAGGTCGATGTCGAACACCAGCTGCGAATCGGCCTTGCGGGCGATCAGGAAGTAGCGGGTGGCATCTCGACCGACTTCGTCGATGAGGTCGCGCAGGGTCACATAGCTGCCGGCACGCTTGGAGATCTTCACTTCCTCGCCGCCGCGCATCACCGTCACCATCTGGTGCAGCACGTATTCCGGCCAGCCCTTGGGGATGCCGCAATCGAGCGCCTGCAGGCCGGCCTTCACGCGGGCCAGGCTGCCGTGGTGGTCCGAACCCAGCTCGGTGATGGCGCGCACATAGCCGCGCTGCCACTTGCTGCGGTGGTAGGCCACGTCCGGCACGAAGTAGGTGTAGGTGCCGTCGGACTTGCGCATCACGCGGTCCTTGTCGTCACCGTAATCGGTGGAGCGCAGCCACA
The DNA here is from genome assembly GCF_004296575.1 of Dyella amyloliquefaciens. Lineage (GTDB taxonomy): Bacteria > Pseudomonadota > Gammaproteobacteria > Xanthomonadales > Rhodanobacteraceae > Dyella > Dyella amyloliquefaciens. The sequence goes on from NZ_SAYT01000011.1 coordinate 30,715, forward strand.
GCGCGCCGCCTTCCTCGTAGGTGTGGCCGTGGGCGACCAGCTCGCGCACGGTCTCGTCCACCTTGCCGTCGGTGTACAGCGAGGATTCCAGGAAATAGGTATCGAAGCGGACGCCGAAGGCCTGCAGGTCCAGGTTCTGCTCGCGGCGCAGGCTGGCCACCGCGAAGTGGCGGATGGCCTCGATGTCGTCGGCATTCTTCGCGCCGGTGACGATGTCACCGTCCGCTTCCACCGATTCACCGGCCATGTAGGCACGCGCCACGTCGGCGATGTAGTCGCCGCGGTAGCCGTCTTCCGGCCAGCCTTCAGCGCCAGGGGCCAGGCCGCGCGCACGCGCCTGCACCGAGATGGCGAGGTTGTTGATCTGCACGCCGGCGTCGTTGTAGTAGAACTCGCGCTTGACGCCCCAGCCGGTGGCGTCGAGCAGGCGGCTCAGGCAGTCACCGATCGCCGCAGCGCGGCCGTGGCCCACGTGCAGCGGGCCGGTCGGGTTGGCCGAGACGTATTCCACGCCTGCGGTCACGCCCTTGCCGCTCTGGCTACGGCCGTAGGCATCGCCCTCGGCCATGATGCGGCGCACTTCGTCGTGGTAAGCCGCTGGCGCCAGGAAGAAGTTGATGAAACCCGGGCCGGCGATTTCGACCTTGCCCACCAGGGTGTTGGCGGGCAGGGCGGCCACCAGCTTGTCGGCCAGCTCGCGCGGCTTGGCGCGGGCCGGCTTGGCCAGCAGCATGGCCGCGTTGGCGGCGAAGTCGCCGTGGTCGCGGTTGCGCGCGCGCTCGATCACGAAGTTCGGCACCTCGAGGTCGGCGGGCAGGGAGGAATCGTTCTGCAGGGTACGAATGGCCTGCAGCAGCAGTTCGCGCAGCTGTTCTTTCACGGCGATGGTCTGGCGACGATGGAACCCCCAATCCTATCAGACCGGCGGCTGCCAAGCCGGTTCGCCGCAGGCTTTTCGGCGTGCTGCGTTGCGGGGGAGAAATCTGTGGATAACTCTGTGGGGAATCTCTGGCACGGATCGAGGCTGCAGGCGAATTTCCGGGCTGAAATGCAGATGCAAAGAAAAATATCGTTCTGTATCAGATAATTAAAGTGCATACCTGAGGTCATTGACAGCAATAGGATGGAAAGTGGCGTCTCAGACCGAATGTGCATAAGTCACGAGGCAAGGCGCGGAGCCGCCCGGGGACATCGACGCAAGTTTCACGTCATGCCGCTGTCATGCGGCACTGCCACACTCTCTTCCGTCCCCCCGGCACCTCCCCGCTGGACGGGACGGGAGACTGCCGTGCTCCTACTCTCCCCACAAAACGGCCAAACGGCGCGGACCTCCCCCCGCGCCGTTGTTCTTTTCGACGTTCACCGGCTCAGATCAGCCCGAGTGCCGCCATCGACACCGGCGCACCGCCGCCGATCACCAGATGATCGAGCACCCGTACACCCACCAGTTGCAGGGCGTCGCGCAGTTCGCGGGTGATGGCCCGGTCCGCCTGGCTGGGCTCGGCGATGCCCGAGGGGTGGTTGTGCGCAAAGATCACCGCCGAGGCGTTGTGCCGGAGGCACGCGCGAACCACTTCGCGTGGATGCACGCTGGCGCCGTCGATGGTGCCGCGGAACAGCTCCTCAAAGGCCAGCACGCGATGGCGGTTGTCGAGAAACAGGCAGCCGAAGACTTCGTAGGGTAGGTGGCGCAGCTGGGCGCTGAGGTAGTCGCCGCTGTCGCGCGGGTTGCCGAGGGTGGGGCGATCGGCGAGTTGTTCGGCCAGCGAACGCCGGGCAAGTTCCAGCGCAGCGATCAGGCGGGCGCGTTTGGCGGGGCCGATGCCGCGCAGGCGCAGCGCGGCATTCTGTGGATCGGCAAGCAGTGCGCCCAGCGTGCCGCCGGTCGCCAGCAATTCCCGGCCCAGGGCGATGGCGTCCTTGCCCGGCAAGCCGCTGCCCAGCAGCACGGCGATCAGCTCCGCGTCCGACAACGCGCCGCAGCCTCGTGCCAGCAGCTTTTCGCGGGGACGTTCCAGTTCGGGCCATTCGCGAATGCTCATGTCCCGCAGGCTGACGGTGCGCCGGATCGCCGCCCATCGGGCTGCCGCGTCAAACCTCGTCAGGCATGGCGCCGGGAGGCGGTGGGTGGCCGCTCGCTCAACCGCTGGCGGGGAGCCGCGCGGCGAACTCCGCCGAAATCCAGTCGATGAACACGCGTACCCGCGGTGAAAGCTGGCGGCTCTGCGGATAAAGCACGTACACCGGCGACGGGGAGGGTGGATGGCCCGCCAGTACCTCGACCAGGCGACCCTGGGCCAGATCCTCCTGTACCCGGTAACGCGGCACCTGGATCAATCCCAGCCCCAACCGCGCGAGAGATACATACATCTCCGCCCCCGCGACGCTGACCGCCTGAGGCAATGCCCTCTGCTGCAGCGTGTTGCCGACCTGGAACTCCAGCGGAATCACACTGCCCGATGCCGAGGACACGAAACCGATCATGGCGTGCTGTTGCAGGTCGTCCGGCGAAACCGGCACGCCATGGTGCTCCAGATAGGCGGGACTGGCGTAGGTGCCTTCCTCCAGCAGGGCGATCTGCCGGCCGATCATGCTGCTGTCGGTGGGCTTGCCCACGCGCAGCACGCAGTCGACGCCCTCGCGCACCAGGTCGACATAACGGTCGCCCTCGCCGATGCGCAGTTGGATGTCCGGGTAGCGTTCGAGGAAACCGGGCAGACCCGGCAGCATGAAATGACGGGCCAGCGTGCCATGCACGTCCACACGCAGCAGTCCTGCGGGTTTGGCGCCGGTGAAGGCGGCCTCCGCCTCCTCGATTTCGGCGAGGATCGCCAGGCAGCGCTGGTGGTAGGCCTCGCCGTCCAGCGTCGGGCGCACCTGCCGCGTGGTGCGTTCCAACAGGCGCACGCCCAGGCGTGCCTCCAGCTTCTTCACCACCTCGGTGACGGTGGAACGGGGCAGTTCCAGATCCTGCGCGGCCATCGTGAAGCTGCGGCGCTCCACGATGCGGGCGAACAGGCGCATGGCGTCGACCTTGTCCACGGTATTGTTCCTGTTATCCGAATAATGTAGGCGTATTTCAGCAGATTATCCGTGAAGAGCAAAAGACCATCCTTTGCACACACCGGCACCCGGCCGGCTCCCCCCAGAGGATGCTTCCCATGTCTGCCAACACTTCCAAGGTCGCCATCATCACCGGCGCTTCCCGCGGCATCGGTGCCGCCGTCGCCGAGCGCCTCGCCCGCGATGGCTTTACGGTCGTCATCAACTACGCCGGCGACGCCGCCTCCGCCGAGACGCTGGCGCGCAAGATCGAGGCGACCGGCGGCCACGCGCTGACCGCCCAGGCCGATGTCGCCGATCCGGTCGCCGTGCGGCGCATGTTCGATGCCGCTGAAACCGCCTTCGGCGGCGTCGACGTCCTGGTCAACAATGCCGGCGTCATGCAACTGGCGCCGTTGGCCGCCACGGATGACGAACTGTTCGACCGCACCATCGCCATCAACCTGAAGGGCAGCTTCAACGCCATGCGCGAGGCCGGCAAGCGGTTGCGCAGCGGCGGGCGCATCATCAATTTCTCCACCAGCATCGTCGGCACGCTGCTGCCTACGTACGGCGTCTACGCGGCCACCAAGGCGGGCGTGGAAGCGATGACGCACATCCTGTCGAAGGAACTGCGCGGCCGTTCGATCACGGTGAACGCCGTGGCGCCGGGTCCGACGGCCACCGACCTGTTCCTCAAGGACAAGACGCCGGAGCTGATCGACCACCTGGCGAAGATGGCGCCGCTTGAGCGCCTGGGTCAGCCCGAGGACATCGCGAATGTCGTGTCCTTCCTCGCCGGCCCCGATGGCGGCTGGGTCAACGGCCAGGTGCTGCGCGCCAACGGCGGCCTGGTCTGAGTCGACCAACCCCTTTCTACTTGTTTGGAGCGCTTCGTCGCGAGCGGCGAAGCCTCTGGGAGATTCCCATGAAGAGCATCATCGTGATTACCGGCGCGTCGAGCGGCTTTGGCCTGATGACGGCGCGCGCCCTCGCCCATGCGGGCCACACGGTCTACGCAGGCATGCGTGAAACCGCGGGACGCAACGCGCCTCGCGTCACCGAGGTTCGGCAGTACGCGAGCGAGCAGGGTGTCGACCTGCGGGCCATCGAGATGGACGTCGCTTCGCAAGCGTCGGTGGATGCCGCCATCGCGCAGATCATCGCGAACCATGGCCGGCTCGATGTAGTGGTGCACAACGCGGGCCACATGTCCTACGGGCCGGCCGAAGCGTTTACGCCAGAACAGGTCGCCGCGCTTTACGACATCAACGTGCTGAGCACGCAGCGCGTGAATCGCGCGGCGTTGCCCCGGCTGCGCAAACAGGGACGCGGACTGGTGGTGTGGGTGTCGTCCAGCAGCACGCGCGGCGGCACGCCGCCGTACCTTGCACCGTACTTCGCCGCCAAGGCAGGCATGGACGCCTTGGCGGTCAGTTATGCCGGCGAGCTGGCGCGCTGGGGCATCGAGACCTCGATCGTGGTGCCTGGTGCCTTCACCCAGGGCACCCATCACTTCGCCCATGCCGGTACGCCGGCCGATGGCGTGGTGGCGAAAGCGTATGCAGCAGGCCCAACGTCCGATCTCAGCGAGGTTGCCTTCAAGGGCCTGGCCGCCTTGGAGCCGGTCGATGCGGATCCCCAGGCGGTAGCCGATGCCATTGTCGCGGTGGTCGACATGCCCTTCGGCAAGCGCCCGTTCCGCGTGCACGTCGACCCTTCGCAGGATGGGGCCGAGATCGTCAACGGTGTGGCCGATCGCGTGCGGGCGGAGCTGCTAAGGCGCATCGGGCTGGAAGACATCCTCCATCCCCGCGTGGTGGCTTGATGACTTAGCCCCTCTCCCGTCGGCGACCCGAAGGTAGTCCCTGTGGGAGAGAGGGGTTGGGGAGAGGGTGCGGGGCTTGCGCAATCTTTCATGGTTCGCTCCGTCCGCACCCTCATCCGGCTACCGCCAACTTCTCCCACTGGGAGAAGGGTTTGATGTGCGGGTCCGCGCCCTGTCACCGAGCCGGCCTGACGATTCCGGTAAGCTACCCGCCATAACGTTTGTCAGGCCCACACCATGAGTCTTGCCCAACGCCGCATCCTGCTGGGCGTATCCGGTGGCATTGCTGCCTACAAGTCCTGCGAACTGGTCCGGCGCCTGCGCGACCTCGGTGCCGAGGTGCGCGTGGTGATGACCGAAGGCGCGACGCATTTCGTCAGCGCGACCACCTTCCAGGCACTGTCCGGCCAGCCGGTGCGCACGAGCCTGTGGGACGCGGAAGCCGAAGCGGCGATGGGCCATATCGAACTGGCGCGCTGGGCCGAACGCATATTGATCGCTCCGGCCAGCGCCGACCTCATTGCGCGACTTGCCCATGGTTTCGCCAACGACCTGCTCACCACCGTGTGTCTCGCCAGCGCCGCGCCGCTCCATGTCGCGCCGGCGATGAACCAGCAGATGTGGGCGCATCCGGCCGTGCAGGCCAACGTCGACACCCTGCGCCAGCGCGGTGTACACCTGCTCGGCCCCGCCTCCGGCGACCAGGCCTGTGGTGACATCGGCTCGGGCCGCATGCTGGAACCGATGGAGCTGCGCGAAGCGATCGTCGCCTCGTTCGGCAGCCCGCTGCTGCGCGGGCGCAAGGTGGTGGTGAGCGCGGGCCCGACCTACGAAGACATCGACCCCGTGCGTTTCATCGGCAACCGCAGTTCGGGTCGCATGGGTTTCGCCGTGGCCGAGGCCGCAGCACAGGCTGGCGCCGAGGTGACCCTGGTGGCCGGACCGGTCAGCCTCGCCACGCCACCGGGTGTGGCGCGTCGCGTCGACGTACGCAGCGCCATCCAGATGCGCGACGCCGTGGTGGCTGCCACCGCAGGTGCCGACATCTATATCGGCGCTGCCGCCGTGGGCGACTATCGTCCGGCCGAGGTGGCCGATCACAAGATCAAGAAGCGCGACGGCGCCGCCCTGGAATTGAGCCTGGCCGAAAATCCGGACATCCTCGGCACCCTGGCTGCGCAAACCGTGCGCCCCTTCTTGGTCGGATTCGCCGCGGAAACGCATGATGTGGAGCGATACGCCCGCGACAAGCTCGCGCGCAAAGGATTGGACATGATTGCCGCCAACCTGGTTGGCGGCGGCCTCGGTTTCGAAGCCGCCGACAATGCACTCACGCTTTATGGCCCGGAAGGCGCCATCGAATTGCCGCGCGCCTCCAAGACGGAGCTGGCGCGCCAACTGGTCGCGAAGATCGCCGAGCGTTACGTGGCGGTGCGCGGATGATCGAAGTCGAGCTGAAGATCCTCGATCCGCGCCTGGGCGACACTATCGAACTTCCGCAGCCGGCTACCGCCGGCAGTGCTGGCATGGATCTGCGCGCCGCCATCGAGGCGCCGCTGACCCTGCAGCCGGGCGAAAGCGCACTGGTGCCCAGCGGCATGGCCATTCATATCGGCGATCCAGGCTGGTGCGCGCTGATCGTGCCGCGCTCTGGCCTGGGCCATAAGCACGGCTTGGTGATGGGCAACCTGGTGGGCGTGATCGATGCCGATTACCAGGGCCCGTTGATGATCTCGTGCTGGAACCGTGGCAACCAGCCCTACACCATCGCAATCGGTGACCGCATCGCCCAGCTGCTGCTGGTGCCAGTGGCGCAGGCGCGATTGAAAGTGGTACAGGAATTCGCGCCATCGCAGAGGGGCGAAGGCGGTTTTGGTTCGACCGGAGTCAAATAGTCCCGCGCCACGGCGCGCGACCCGACAACCTGTGTGGGGGCAGGGCATGGCGAAATTCATCAGCTTGGGCGGACGACCGCTGGCTGGAACCATTGAGTGGCGACGCCTGCTGCCGCTGGCGGCGGGTACCTTGCTGCTGCTGCTTGGCCTTGGCTGCCTGTGGCAGACCTGGTTGATCGCCGATGAAAACAGCGCCATCGACCGCGTGCATGCCGCCCAGAAGAAGGCGGTCGACGCCGTCGCGGCCGAGATCGCCGGTGAACGCGGTCGCATCGAAGCGGCGGTAAAGGCCTCCGATCCTGCCAGCCTGATGACTGATCCGGTCCAGGGCGCCACCACCTTGCGCCAGCTGGTTCCCCAGGCGCTGGCGATAGAGCTCTACAGCGGCAGCCTGGACGAAGTGCTGCACGCCAATTACCGCCAGTTCGGCTACGGCAAGGCCGCGCAGCTCATGGCCGCGCAGAGCGCCGACAACAGGCCGTTGGCGCAGACCCTGCCGGAAAAGAATGGCCGCCTGCTTGGCCTGGTCGTGCCGGTAGGCCGGCCCGAGCATCCACAGGGTTGGGTTTGGGCAGCCATGCCCTTTGCCCCCGTACAGGAGCAGTTCCAGTCCGTATCGCCAGCCGGCGGACGCCTGGAACTGCGCCAGGGCGACGATCGTGGCGACCTCCGGCTGCTGGCGAACGGCAACTCCAGTGCGGAGCGCGAAGCGACGGGCGTGCCTGTTCCTGAAACGACCCTCAGCGTGGTGGCGGCACTGCCGCGTGCGTACATCGTGCTGCCGCGGGTCTGGCCGCTGACCGCGCTGCTGGGACTGCTGTGCCTGGGCGGCGGCCTGTACCTGTTGTGGAAGCGCAATCAACTGGGCGCCAGCCGCGTGGTTGAAACCAACGAACCGTTGTTCGCGGATTTGCTCGAGATTCCCCCTGAGCCCGAGAAGCCCAGCCCGCAGGCCGCGCGCCTTGCCGCGATCAAGGCAGCCGCTCCCGCAGCTCCGGCGACTATCGACCCGACGATCTTCCGCACCTACGACGTGCGCGGCGTGGTCGGCAAATCGCTGACGACCGACGTGGCACGCCTGTTGGGTCAGTCCATCGGTACGCTGATGCGCGAGAAGGGTCTGGTGGAAATCGTGGTCGGCCGGGATGGCCGACTGTCGGGGCCCGATCTGGTGACGGCGCTGTCCGACGGGCTGCGCACGACCGGCATCGACGTGATCGACCTGGGCGCCGTCCCTACACCGGTGGTCTATTTCGCCGCCTACCGCTTCAACACGGGCTGCGGCGTGGCTGTCACCGGGAGCCACAACCCGCCGGAATACAACGGCTTCAAGATCGTCATCGGTGGCGAGACCCTTTCCGAAGGCGCCATCCAGGATCTCTACCAGCGCATCGCGTCCGACCAGCTGTCACGTGGCGACAAGGGCAACCTGCGCCACGTCGATGTCATCCCCGACTATGTTGAGCGCATCACCTCCGATGTACAGGCGGAGCGTCGTCTCAAGGTGGTGGTCGACAGCGGCAACGGCATTGCCGGCGCGGTGGCACCGCAGGTGCTGGAGGGCATCGGCTGCGAAGTGATCCCGCTGTATTGCGACGTGGATGGCAACTTCCCGAACCATCACCCCGATCCTTCCGATCCGCACAATCTGGAAGATCTTATCTTTGCAGTGAAGCAGACCGGTGCCGACCTCGGCATCGCCTTCGACGGCGACGGCGATCGCCTCGGCGTGGTGACGAAGGATGGCGAGATCATCTTCCCGGATCGCACGCTGATGCTGTTCGCGCGCGACGTGCTGTCGCGCCAGCCGGGCGCCACGGTCATCTACGACGTGAAGTGCACGGGGCACCTCAAGGGTGTGATTCTCGACGCAGGCGGCAGCCCGCTGATGTGGCGCACGGGCCACTCGCTGATGAAGGCGAAGATGCGCGACACGGGCGCGGAACTGGCCGGCGAGATGAGCGGCCACTTCTTCTTCAAGGAACGCTGGTACGGCTTTGACGACGGCATTTATGCCGCTGCGCGCCTGATGGAGATCCTGGCCGGTGACCTGGAGGAGCGTACGCCGGAGGAGATCTTCGCCACCTGCCCGAAGGGCGTGTCCACGCCCGAACTGAAGGTGGAGATGCGCGAAGGCGAGCACTATCGCTTCATGGATGCGTTCCGCCAGAAGGCGAAGTTCGGCGAAGCCACGCTTACCACCATCGACGGCGTGCGCGCCGACTGGTCGGACGGCTGGGGCCTCGTACGCCCGTCGAACACGACGCCTGTGCTGGTGCTGCGTTTCGATGCAGACAACGAGGTGGCGCTCAAACGCATCCAGGAGCTGTTCCGCTCGCAGCTGCTGGCGATCGATCCTTCGCTCAAGCTACCGTTCTGAAAGCAAAAGGCCTCGGGGATACCGAGGCCTTTGCGATTCGGGCGTGTCGTCCGTTGGGCCGAAGGCGCGGACAGCGGCTTACTGCCCCCTACGTTCCTTTTCCTTGGCCGCCTTCACGTCGCGATAGTGCTGCAGATCGTCGACGTTCTTCTTCTCCGCCACGTCGCGCGCCGTCAATTCCCGCTCCAGCGTGTCTCGCTGGTGGGTCACCACATCGCGCTGCTTGGCAATGCTGTCGTTGAGGAACTTCGGTACCGGCTGCTTGGCACGCTCCAGGTCACCGGCGCGCGTGAGCAGGTCGGTCAGCGTCTTTTCCTGGCTACGCAGGTTGATGCGGGTGGTGCTGATCTGCTGGTCCAGGTTGTCCAGGCTCTGCTTCAGCGAGGTCGCATAACCTTCCTCGGTGGGATAGGCGGCCAGCATCTGCGAGTCGACGCGGTCGCGCTCCTGCGCGACCTTCTGCCTGGCGGCCTGCTCATCCGCGGCCTTCTGCGCGGCGGCCCGTTCCCCCGGGCTGAGCTGGCGGTCGACGTGCTGCACCACCAGGCCACGGTCGTTGACCAGGTCGTAACCGTACTTCAGGGCATCGGACGTCAGGCTGTCGCTGTAGTGCGGCAGCCCCGAGGCGTCCTTCCATCGGTAACGATAGCTGCTGGACGATGCCTTCTGTGCCGGCGTGCTTGCAGCCTTCTGAGCCTGCACTTGCGGGCCGGCGGTCAGCGCGAGGATCGCGATGACGAATAATGTTCTACGCATGGAATTCCCCCTTGAGGGCGGAAGTATATCCAGCCGCATGGCGAGACCATGACGTTGCCACGGCCTCGCTGTCTCCAATGTGACCGGAGTCGCTGGCTGCCGGGGATTTCAGGCGTTCACACCGTACTGCTGGCGGTAGGCCACCAGCTTGGCGTGTTCGCCGGCGAGATCGGGGCGCTCGCCCGCATAGGACAGCACATCGCCCAGGCTGGTGATGGCGATGACGGGGATACCGAACTCGGCGGTCACTTCCTGAGCTGCAGACAGCGCACCCTGGCCACGCTCCTGGCGATCGAGTGCGATCAGCACGCCGGCGGGCGTGGCGCCCTGGGCACGGATCAGCGCCAGCGACTCGCGCACGGCAGTGCCCGCGGTCATCACGTCGTCCACGATCAGCACGCGGCCCTGCAGAGGAGCGCCCACCAGCACGCCACCTTCGCCGTGATCCTTGGCTTCCTTGCGGTTGTAGGCCCATGGCAGGTCGCGACCGTGCTGATCCGCCAGCGCGATGGCCGTGGCGGCCGCCAGCGCGATGCCCTTGTAGGCAGGACCGAACAGCATGTCGATCTCGATGCCCGAATTCACCACGGCGGCGGCATAGGCGCGGCCCAGCTGCGCCAGCGCGGCGCCGGAGTCGATGCGGCCCATGTTGAAGAAGTACGGACTTTGCCGACCGGACTTCAGCGTGAAGTCGCCAAAGCGCAGCACGTCGCGCTGGAGGGTGAGTTCGATGAAGTCGCGCTGGTAGTCGTGCACGGGAAGGTTCTCTTGATCGGATTCAACGGGGCAGGGCGCACACCATCAGGTGCTGCGGCCCGGAACGGCCGCCATGGTACAGCCCACCGGTCTCCCGGAAGCCGTAGCGTCGATACAGGGCGATGGCTGCCGTGTTGCGGACGTTCACGGTAAGCGCCACGTCGAGCGCGGCCGGATGCCGCCGGGCGAGGTCGCGCATGGCAGCATCGAGCGCCAGCGCGCCCAGGCCGCGACCTTGCCAGCGGGCATCGATGAAGAACGAGCGTAGCCCCAGCGTGGCGCGTTCGAAGTCCATCCCGGCGATGCTGCGAGCGCTCCGTTCCACGCGATAGAAGCCGATAGCTTCTGCACCGCAGAGGATGGCCATCGGTTCGGAGCCTTCGCAGGCATCCGCATCGGCCAGTGAGTCGGCGATGCGGCCGACGTAGGCGTGCTGCGCCTCATCCACGTCCAGCGTGAGCAGTGCGGGGCGAAGGGCGGTGTCCGCGGGCAAGACGCGGATATCGGGATGGACGGACATGGTTGTTATGATGGCCCATCACCGGGAGCGACGCATGCGCATCATCAGTCTCAATGCCAACGGCATCCGCTCGGCCGCCACCAAGGGCGTGTTCGAGTGGCTGCGCCAACAGAAGGCCGACGTAGTCTGCCTGCAGGAAACCAAGGCGCAGGAAGACCAGCTCAGCGACCCCATGTTCCGGCCAGACGGTCACCATTGCTTCTATCGCGATGCCACCAGCAAGAAGGGCTACAGCGGCGTGGCGATCTACGCCAAGCGCGAGCCGGACAAGGTGCTCACCGAACTGGGCTGGGATGAGTTCGACAACGAGGGTCGCTACATCGAGGCACGCTTCGGCAACCTCAGCGTGGTGTCGCTGTACGTGCCGTCGGGATCGTCGGGCGACGAGCGCCAGCAGTTCAAGTTCAAGGTGATGGACTGGATCTCGCCGATCTTCGCCAAATGGAAGAAGAGCGGTCGCGACTACGTGCTCTGTGGCGACTGGAACATCGTGCGCAGCGAGCTCGACATCAAGAACTGGCGTTCCAACCAGAAGAACTCCGGCTGCCTGCCCGAGGAGCGTAGCTGGCTCAACGACCTGGTCGACAAGCACGGCTGGGTCGACAGCTACCGCACGCTCAACCCCGAGGGCCAGGACTACACCTGGTGGTCCAACCGCGGCAACGCGCGCGCCAACGACGTGGGTTGGCGCATCGACTACCAGATCGTCACCCCCGGCCTGGAGAAACGCCTCAAGCGGTGCTCGATCTACCGCGACGAGCGCTTCTCCGACCATGCCCCGTTCACGGTCGACTATGCCGACTGAGGCGAAGCCGGCTGCCAAGCCGGCCAAGGTGTCGGTGTGGCACGCCTTCACGCAGCCGGCTGCGTGGACGATGTTCCTGCTCGGTTTTTCCTCGGGCCTGCCGTTTCTGCTGGTGGCCGGCACCTTGGCCTACTGGCTGAAGGAAAAGGGCATCGAGCTCAAAGACATCACCATGATCGCCAGCGCGGGCATGACCTACGCCTTCAAGTTCCTGTGGGCGCCGCTGCTCGATCATTGGCGCCTGCCGGGCTTCTGCCGACTGGGTCAGCGCCGCGGGTGGCTGTTGTTCGCGCAACTTGGCGTCGTGGTCGGCCTGGCGGGGATGGCCTTGCTGACGCCGGACCAGCTGGGGCCATTCATTGTCGCGACGTTGGTGGTGGCCTTCTTCGGCGCCACGCAGGACATCGCGGTCGACGCCTATCGCATCGAGATCGCGCCCGTATCCGAGCAAGGCGCCCTGGTGGCGACCTATGCGCTGGGCTATCGCATCGCGCTGATCGTGGCGGGCGCACTGGCGCTGATTCTGGCCGACCACATGTCCTGGTCGACGGTGTACATCCTGCTTGCGGTGGCGATGATCGTGCCCATCGCGACCACGCTGGCGGCTTCCGAGCCGCAGGTGCAGCGCCATACGCCGCGCAGCTGGAGCGATGCGATGCGCGAAGGCGTGCTCGATCCTTTCGCCGACTTCTTTCGCCGCTACGGCTGGCAGCTGGCCTGCGTGACTCTGTTGTTCATCCTGCTGTTCAAGATTCCCGAGCAGGCGACCATCGGCGGCGTGATGAGCCCGTTCTATCGCGACATGGGTTTCAGCAAGACCGAAATCGGCACCGTCACCAAGATCTACGGCACCTGGGTCGGCATCCTGGGCGCCTTCGTCGGCGGCGCCGCGGTGGCGCGCTGGGGCGCGTGGCGCACGCTGGGAACCGGCATGGTGCTGATTGGCATCACCAACCTGTTGTTCCTGTGGCTGATCGGCCATCCGGGCAACCTGCTGGTACTGACCCTGGTGATCTCCGGCGACAATTTCGCGCAAGGCCTGTTCGGTCCGCCCACCGTGGCCTTCCTGTCCTCGCTGGTGAATCGCCAGCACACAGCCACGCAATACGCCCTGTTGAGCTCGCTGGTGAACCTGCCTGGCAAGGTGCTCGGATTCTTTGCCGGCGGCATTGCGGCCGCCACGGGTTACGCCAGCTTCTTCGTGCTCACCGTGGTCTCGGTGCTTCCGGCGACGTTGCTGTTCCTGTTTCTCTGGCGGCGCTTCAGCGACGACAAGCCGTCCGTCGAGGCAGCCCGAAGTAGCTGAATTCTTGCGAACGAATCGGCCAACTGGTCGGTACCCTCCGGCATTGCCCTGTGCCAAGATGATTCGCACAGGGGGCTTATGACTGTGGAAGGGGGAGTCCGTGCCGGACCTCGTCATACGCCATATCGACAGTCTCATGGCCGAGCGCATCAAGGCGCTGGCCAAGGAGCGGCAGTGGTCGATCAATGATGTGGTGCTGCATGCACTGCGTCACGGCCTCGGCATGGCCGCGACCAACTTGTTCGCGGAAACCATGCTCGACCCGGGTGAACTCACCATGCTGGCAGGCCAGTGGGATGCCGGCGAAAAGGCGGCGTTCCAGGAGGCCGTGCAGGCGCTCTCGCGCACGAAGCCGACGCAGCTTGCGCCGTCCAATCGCCTGCTCGACGACGAGAGTTAACGCGGCGCCGGATATACCGCGCCAAGCACGCGCGGACCGCGCGCACCGGTGACTGCGGGCAAGTTGCCGGGCAATCCGAGCAGTCGCTGGCGTGCCAGCCACGCGAAGGCGGTCGCTTCCAGGTAATCGGGATCGATGCCGTATTCGGCCGTGGTCGTCACCTTGCAAAGCGCGAGCAGTTCGCCGAGGCGACGCATCAGCAGGCCGTTATGGACACCGCCGCCGCAGGCCAGCACATCGATGGCATCCGGTGCATGGCGATTGATGGCGTCGGTCACGCTGCGGGCGGAAAGCTCCAATAGCGTCGCCTGCACGTCGGCCGCGGCCAGCGAAGCCACGCATTCATGGGATTCCAGCCAGGCCAAGTGGAAATGTTCGCGCCCGGTGCTCTTGGGCGCGGGCAGGGCGAAGTACGGATCGGCAAGCAGGGCGGCCAGCAGTGTTTCGTCGACCCGGCCCGATGCCGCGAACGCGCCGCCGGCATCGTAAGCCGTGCCGCGATGGCGCAGGCACCACGCATCCATCAGGCCATTGGCTGGGCCGGTATCGAAGCCGAGCACACGACCCTTCGCCTCCAGCACCGTGATATTGGCGATGCCTCCGAGATTGAGCACGACGCGCGTTTGCCCGGGATGAGCCAGCAGCATGGCGTGCACCGCCGGCAGCAGTGGCGCACCCTGGCCACCCGCCGCGACATCGGCGCGACGGAAGTCGGCGACCACATCCACGCCGCAGCGCTCCGCGATCACCGAGGGATCGCCGACCTGCAGGGTGAACGGATGGTCGCCGGCAGGGCGATGGCGCAGCGTCTGCCCATGCGAGCCAAGCGCGCGCACCGCAGTCGCGTGTTGCGTGTTGCGTGCAAGCAAGCTTTGCGCGGCATCGGCGAAGCATTGGCCGATGGCCACGTCGAGGCGGCCGTAGGCATCAAGATCGAGTCGGGTTTCATCCTGCGCCACAGCGAGGATGCGCGCACGCAACTCCTCCGGCCACGGATGCGTCAACGCATCGATCAGCTGGGGTTTGTCGTTCTCGAAACGCACCAGCGCGGCATCGATGCCGTCGGCGCTGGTGCCCGAGATCAGGCCGAGATAAAGCGCCGAGGCGTCGTCCACGAGTGATCAGTCGTCAGTACGGGTATTGCCGCTGGCGCGTGCCAGCTTGATGTTGGCGTCCAGCGTCTTCAGGCGGGCCAGCTGCGGCTGCACCACCTGCGACTTGAACCGGGCCAGCTGCACGGCCGGCAGCGGCTCGGGCTTGGGCAGGGTCACCGTCTGCGGATCGCGCTGCACGTCGTTGACGCGGAATTCGTAATGCAGGTGCGGGCCGGTGGCGAGGCCGGTCATGCCGACGAAACCGATCACCTGGCCCTGGCTCACATGCTGGCCCACCTTTTCATTGGCGAACTTCGACATGTGGCCATAGGCAGTGCTGATCGAGCCGTTGTGCTGCACGATCACGAAGTTGCCGTAACCGTTCATCCAGCCCTTGAACTTGATCACGCCGTCGCCGGCCGCATGAATCGGCGTGCCAGTCGGTGCGGCGTAATCCACGCCCTTGTGCGCGCGCATCAGGCCCAGCACCGGGTGCATGCGTGCGGCGCTGAACTGCGAAGAGATGCGCGTGAAGTCCACCGGAATGCGCAGGAACGACTTCTGGATCGGGCGGCCGTCCTCGCTGAACCAGCCGTAGCTGCCGTCATCCTTCTTGAAGCGGTAGGCGGTGTAGCGCTGGCCCTGGTTGACGAACTCCGCCGCCACGATGTCGCCTTCGCGCAGGTACGAACCATCGCGATAAACGTCGTCATAGATGACGGTGAAGCTGTCGCCCTCGCGCAGGTCCTGCACGAAGTCGATGTCGTATTTGAAGAGATCGGCGAGCTTGAGCACCATCTGGTTGGTCATGCCGGCCTTCGAGGCGGCGGCGAACAACGAGCTGTCGATGGTGCCGTGGGCCACGTGTTCGCGGCGATCCACCTCGCGCGCCTGCGCGGTCACGGTGGCCTTGTCGCCTTCGAAGCGCATGGTGGTGCGGTTCGCTTCGTCCTTGTCGAAACGGATGCCCTTGAGGCTGCCGTCGCTGTCGAGCAGGAAGTCGAACTCCTGGCCCGGGCTGATGTGGTGCAGCGACTTCGCGTCGCCCGACTGATCCACCACGTGCTGCACGTCGCTGAGGCTCAGGCCCTGGCTCTGGAACAGGTTGGACAGCGTCTGGCCCGGCTGCACCTGCACGATGTGCCAGTCCTCGACGTCGGGTGTGCGTGCGATCTCGGGCGCCGCCTTGGGTAGCGCCAACGGCAATACGGCATGCGCGGTGGATACACTGTCCGGGCGCATCGCACTGGCCCACGCAGGAATAAGGAAGCCGGAAACCGCCGTGATCAGCAGCGCCGTGCCGGCGAGCATCCACCGCTCGCGGTGCCAGCGGATCGGTTCCGCCTCACCGTGGGAACCGAAAGACCAATGGGCACAACGCTCATAAAAGTGAGAGTGGCGACGCTGCGCCTTTCGACGCATGGCCAATTTGCGCGCTGAACGCGCGGTCGTGTTTCTCTCACCCATGCCCGGTGTACCCCAGGTACCAAAATTCTAATTGGCGCGTACCATAACGGCCTTGTGTAAAGAGCGTCAACGCCTTTTCCATCAATGGGTTGCGATAATTTTTTGGTTAACGCACACTTAACGGAACAGGCCGTGAAACCGTGATTTACGCCGCAGTCCAGACAACGAAAATTTGAGGAATACATGAACGAGCTTGAGCAGGCGCTGACCACCATCGCGCGCGGCGCCGACGAAATCATCAAGCAGGAAGAGCTGGCCGCACGCCTGAAACTCGGTCGTCCGCTGCGCATCAAGGCGGGTTTCGACCCGACCGCGCCCGACCTGCATCTGGGCCATACGGTGCTGCTCAACAAGATGAGGCAGTTCCAGGACCTGGGGCACCAGGTGATTTTCCTGATCGGTGACTTCACCGGCATGATCGGCGACCCAACCGGCAAGAACGTCACGCGCAAGCCGCTCAGCCGCGAGGATGTGCTGGCCAACGCCGAGACCTACGCCGAGCAGGTCTATAAGGTGCTGGACAAGGAGCGCACCGAGCTGCGCTTCAATTCCGAGTGGTTCGGCCAGATGAGCGCCGCCGACATGATCAAGCTCGCCGCCCAGCACACCGTGGCGCGCATGCTCGAGCGCGACGACTTCTCCAAGCGTTTCGCCGGCCAGCAGCCGATCGCCATCCACGAATTCCTCTATCCGCTGGTGCAGGGCTATGACTCGGTGGCGCTCAAGTGCGACGTCGAGCTGGGCGGCACCGACCAGAAGTTCAACCTGCTGATGGGCCGCGCCCTGCAGGAACACCACGGTCAGCCGCCGCAGATCGTGCTCACCATGCCGCTGCTCGAGGGCCTGGATGGCGTCAACAAGATGTCCAAGTCGCTGGGCAACTACATAGGTATCAACGAGCCGGCCATCGACATCGTCACCAAGACGCTGAAGATCGGCGACGACCTCATGTGGCGCTGGTTCGAGCTGCTCAGCTTCGAAACCTCGCTGGAGGACATCGCCCGCATGAAGCAGGAAGTGGCCAGCGGTGCCCTGAATCCCCGCGACGCCAAGCTCAAGCTGGCCCGCGAGCTGGCCACCCGTTTCCATGATGCCGCTGCCGCCGACCAGGCGATCGCCGGCTGGCATGCCGTGGTGCGTGGCGAAGGCGATACCAGCCTGTTGCCGCTGACTGAAATTGCGGTGCCTGCAGAAGGCCTGCGCTTGCCTGCACTACTTACTGCAGCAGGCCTCACGCCGAGCAACGCGGAAGCGAATCGCAAGCTCAAGGAACGCGCCGTGCGTATCGATGCAGAAGTCGTCGAAGATGCGCAACGCGTGTTTTCCCCTGGTTTTGAAGGGGTTTTGCAGATCGGCAAGCGCAACTTCGCTCGCGTGTTGTTGACGCTTGCATGAGTTGATCGCGACGACGCAACGTCGTCGCGATGCTCTGATCAACTAAGTTTCGCGTGAGAACAACGTCTTACGCGAAACATCAAAAATAATTTCAAAAATTGCTTGTCAAAGGTGGGAGGCCTACCTATTATTCGCCTCCCGCCGCTGGCATCGCCCTCCGGACGGCAACAACGACAGCAAAAATTCTTCGCTGAAGGTGTTGACGGACAGGAAAAACGATGTAAGATGAGCGGCTCACTCGGAACGAAATGTTCTGAAGCGGAAACGGAAACGGTCCGCAAGTGATTGAGATCTTTGACAGTGT
>NZ_SAYT01000012.1 GCF_004296575.1 Dyella amyloliquefaciens
CCGGGCGACAACATCAAGATGGTTGTCACCCTGATCCACCCGATCGCCATGGACCAGGGCCTGCGCTTCGCCATTCGCGAAGGCGGCCGTACCGTCGGCGCCGGCGTGGTGGCCAAGGTCATCAAGTAAGCTGTAGACTGGGAAGTCGCCCGCTCTGCGGGCTGCAAGAATCCTGGATGGGGTGGCCTTGGTCGCCTCATCCTTGGAATGGCGCCGAAGGGCGCCATCTTGCAGCGGCAAGGCGAGCGACTTCACCTATTTTCTGAATACGCCAGTAGCTCAATTGGCAGAGCAGCGGTCTCCAAAACCGCAGGTTGGGGGTTCGAGTCCCTCCTGGCGTGCCATCTTTCCGAGGACCCTCGACGGATGGTGGATGGCATACGGTCCCTAACCCGGGCGATGCCTCTGTCATTCGATCCTGTCGCATGAATACGAAGGCAGAACCGACCAAGGGCGCCTCTGGCGCCGATATCGCCAAGCTGGTATTGGCCGTGCTGGTGCTGGCTGCCGGCATTTTCGCGTATTCGTGGTTCGGCGCCGATGGCTCCATCCCGCAGTCGGTGCGCCTGCTTGGCGTGCTGGTCGCGCTGGTGGCCGCGCTGGCCATTGGAGCCTTTACGGCCCCGGGTCGCCGCGTGCGCAGCTTCCTCGGCGAATCGCAGTTCGAAATGCGCAAGGTGGTCTGGCCCACCCGCGACGAGACGCTCAAGACCACCGGCATCATCATGGTCGTGGTCATCGTCCTGTCGCTGCTGCTGGGCCTGATTGATCTGATCCTGAAGTCGGTCGTGCTCGACTGGCTGCTCAAGCTCGGTACGTGAGGTGATGGCATGAGCAAGCGTTGGTATGTGGTGCACGCCTATTCGGGCTTCGAGAACCAGGTGAAGCGCTCGCTGGACGAGCGGATTCGCCGCGCCGGCATGGAAGAGCGGTTCGGCGAAGTGCTGGTGCCGACCGAAGAAGTCATCGAGATGCGCAGCGGCCAGAAGCGTCGCAGCGAGCGCAAGTTCTTCCCGGGTTACGTTCTCGTGCAGATCGAGACGGATACCGAGGGCAAGGCGCCGCGCATCGACGACGAGTGCTGGCATCTGGTCAAGGAAACCCCGAAGGTCATGGGTTTCATCGGTGGCACGGCGGATCGCCCGTTGCCGATCCGCGACTCCGAGGCCGACGCCATCCTGAGCCGTGTCCGTGAAGGCGTGGAAAAGCCCAAGCCCAAGGTGCTGTTCGAGCCGGGCGAAATGGTCCGCGTCACCGATGGCCCGTTCAACGATTTCAACGGCGTGGTCGAGGAAGTCAATTACGAGAAGAGCCGCCTGCGTGTTGCAGTGCTGATCTTCGGCCGCTCGACCCCGGTCGAGCTGGAGTTTGGCCAGGTCGAGAAGGCCTGACAGCAGCCCCGGCATGGGGCTTGCTTAAAACTTGATCACTCTCTAAACTACGCGGTTCACGCTGGGGTCTTTTAGCCCGGCGTGTCCGTGTTTCTGGGGTTCGCGGGACGGCGGGCCTTCCTCTTTCAGGGATCGACAACATTGCGAGGAGCCGCAAGGCGCTTGAACTCGCGAGGAAAAACCAATGGCAAAGAAAGTAACTGGTTACATCAAGCTGCAGGTCAAGGCCGGTCAGGCCAACCCGTCGCCGCCGGTGGGTCCCGCCCTCGGTCAGCGCGGCCTGAACATCATGGAATTCTGCAAGGCGTTCAATGCCGCCACGCAGAAGCTGGAGCCGGGTCTGCCGATCCCCGTGATCATCACGGCCTATTCGGACCGCAGCTTCACCTTCATCACCAAGACCCCGCCGGCCTCGATCCTGATCAAGAAGGCCACGGGCATCGCCAAGGGCTCGTCCAAGCCGAATACCGACAAGGTCGGCAAGATCACCCGCAAGCAGCTGGAAGACGTTGCGAAGCAGAAGGAGCCGGATCTCACGGCTGCTGATCTGGACGCCGCGGTGCGCACCATTGCCGGTAGCGCCCGCAGCATGGGCTTTGTGGTGGAGGGTTAAGACATGGCAAAGCTTACGAAGCGTTTGAAGGCAGCTCAGGCCGCAGTGCAGCCGGGCAAGCTCTATGGCCTGGAAGAGGCCCTGAACATCGTCAAGAACAACGCCAAGGCGAAGTTCTCCGAGTCCGTGGACGTTGCCGTCCGCCTCGGCATCGATGCCAAGAAGTCCGACCAGGGCGTGCGTGGTTCCTCGCTGCTGCCGCACGGCACCGGCAAGACCGTCAAGGTCGCCGTGTTCGTGCCGGCCGGTGAGAAGGCCGAGGCCGCCAAGGCCGCCGGCGCTGACGCCGTTGGTATGGACGATCTGGCCGAGCGCATGCAGGCTGGCGATCTCGACTTCGGTCGCGTGATTGCTACGCCGGACGCGATGCGCGTCGTCGGTAAGCTCGGTCAGCTGCTCGGCCCCCGCGGCCTGATGCCGAACCCGAAGGACGGCTCGGTCACCGCCGACGTCGCCACGGCCGTCAAGAACGCCAAGGCCGGCCAGGTGAAGTTCCGCAACGACAAGGCGGGCATCATCCACGCCACCATCGGCAAGGCCACGTTCGACGCTGCCCAGCTGGCTGACAACCTCAATGCACTGGTCAATGACCTGCTGAAGGCCAAGCCGGCTACGGCCAAGGGTCAGTACCTGCAGAAGGTTGCACTGTCGTCCACCATGGGCGTCGGCGTGCCGGTTGATACCTCGTCCCTGACGGTGTCGACCAAGTAAGTGTTCAAGTCCCGCACCGGCTGATGTCGGTGCGGGCATGTTTTTGAAGGCAGGCCCCGGAGTTTCTCCGGAGTCGCCGTCAAAGACCGCAGGCGCGATCAGCGCGCCACGACGACGAGCAGGGAGCTCGTGTTGGCAAGGAAACGCCGTCGTGGTTAGCGGGTTCGCTTAATCGGGTCCCTCGCGGATCTGGCCTGCGTAGATGGTGCTGCCCCTTCTGGAATTGCTTCATCTGTTCTGGAAAGGCCACCACCCGGGACATTCTTTTGTCCCCGACGTCACGGATGGCGTCGCTCAGGACCGCAAGCGGCAGGAGCCGTAAGCGGAGTTCATAAGAGGAGTGAAAAATGGCTCTGAATCTCTCGCAGAAGCAAGAAGTAGTCGCCGAGCTGGCAGAAGTCGCTGCGAAGGCACACTCCTTGGTCGCCGCTGAGTATGCAGGCGTCACGGTCGAACAGATGACCGCGATGCGCAAGAAGGCCCGTGAATCGGGCGTGTTCCTGAAGGTTGTAAAGAACACGCTGGCTTCGCGCGCCGTGGCAGGTACCGAGTTCGAGGTCGTCAAGGACGCCCTGACCGGTCCGCTGCTGTACGCATTCTCGATGGAGGAGCCCGGCGCTGCCGGTCGCCTGATCAAGGAATTCGCCAAGGGCAACGAAAAGCTCAAGCCGCGTCTCGTGTCGGTGGAAGGCAAGCTGTTGCCGGCCGCGCACGTTGAAGTGCTGGCCTCGCTGCCGACCCGCGAACAGGCCCTGGCCATGCTGGCACGTGTGCTGGCCGAGCCGGCCACCATGTTCGCTCGCGTCGTCAAGGCTGTGGCCGACCAGCAGGGTGGTGGCGAAGTCGCCGCCGAAGCCCCGGCTGAAGTCGAACCCGCCTAAGTTCGCCGTCTACTTACATCGAATCAATTTCCAGAGGTAAATGAAAATGTCCCTGACCAACGAACAGATCGTTGAAGCCGTTGCCGCCAAGTCGCTCATGGAAGTGATGGACCTGGTGAAGGCCATCGAAGAGAAGTTTGGCGTGACCGCCGCTGCCCCGGTGATGATGGCTGCTGGCCCGGCCGCTGCCGGCCCGGCTGTTGAAGAGCAGACCGAGTTCGACGTCATCCTGAAGAGCGCCGGCGACAAGAAGGTCGACGTGATCAAGGCCGTCCGCGCCATCACGGGCCTGGGCCTGAAGGAAGCGAAGGACCTGACCGAGGCCGGTGGCGTCGTGAAGGAAGCCGCTTCGAAGGACGACGCTGCGAAGTTCAAGAAGGACCTCGAAGCTGCCGGCGCCACGGTCGAACTGAAGTAATTGGCGCTCTTGCGCGCCGTCAGTTCGATCTAGCGTCAAGCCAAGCCTGGGGGCGTAAGCCCCCGGGCTTTGCCTGTTGCAAACGGCCTCCATCGCGCGGTGGGGCCTGTAACGACAAAGCGTCATCATTTTTGGTTCGTGTTTTACGCGTCGGGAAGACAACACTGAAAGGCCTGCAGACCACCGCCGACCTTTGACTCATGTCTTTTTGACGCATCGACGGGCAGGGCAGCACAACCTGTTTGTCGACCGCAGACACAGCTTTCACAATTCAGCCGGTGTGTGCACCACCGGCGTCACTGCGAACCGAGGCGGTACCCACCATGACCTACTCGTTTACCGAGAAGAAGCGCATCCGCAAGGATTTCGGCAAGCGTCCACCTGTTTTGGGCGTTCCGAACCTGCTGACCATCCAGACCGATTCCTATCGCGAGTTCCTGCAGGAGCACGTCGCTCCCAAGGCCCGCGACGAAAAGGGTCTCCACGCCGCGCTGAAGTCGGTGTTCCCGATTGTCAGCTATTCGGGCAATGCCGCGCTTGAGTATGTCGACTATCGCCTGGGCGAGCCGCCGTTCGACGAGCGCGAGTGCCGCAACCGCGGCATGACCTTCGGCGCGCCGCTGCGCGTCACCGTGCGCCTGGTCATCTATGACAAGGACAGCCCGGCATCCAAGAAGGCCGTGAAGTACGTGAAGGAGCAGGAAGTCTACATGGGCGAAATTCCGCTCATGACCGACACCGGCACCTTCATCATCAACGGCACCGAGCGCGTCATCGTCTCGCAGCTGCATCGTTCGCCGGGCGTGTTCTTCGATCACGACCGCGGCAAGACGCACAGCTCGGGCAAGCTGCTGTTCTCCGCCCGCGTGATTCCTTACCGCGGTTCGTGGCTGGACTTCGAGTTCGACCCGAAGGATGCGCTGTTCACCCGTATCGACCGTCGCCGCAAGCTGCCGGTGACCGTGCTGCTGCGCGCGCTCGGCTACACCAACGAAGAGATGCTCGGCATCTTCTTCGAGCACAACGTGTTCCACCTGGGCAAGAAGGGCGGCACCACGCTGGAGCTCGTCGCCGAGCGCCTGCGCGGCGAAACGCTGACCTTCGACCTGGCCATCGGTGACAAGGTGCTGGTGGAAGCCGGCAAGCGCATCACTGCGCGTCACGTGCGCCAGCTCGCCGCCGAGAACATCACCGCGCTGGAAGTGCCGGACGACTACCCGGTCGGCCGCATCCTGGCCACCGACATCGTCGACCCCAAGACCGGCGAACTGCTGGCCCAGGCCAACGACGAAATCTCGGCCGAGCAGCTCGAGAACTTCCGCAAGGCCGGCATCGAGATCGTTCCGACCCTGTACGTCAACGACCTCGATCGTGGCGCGTACATCTCGCACACCCTGCGCATCGACAACACCAAGACGCCGCTCGAGGCGCTGGTGGAAATCTATCGCATGATGCGCCCGGGCGAGCCGCCGACGAAGGACGCTGCGCAGAACCTGTTCTACAACCTGTTCTTCACCTTCGACCGCTACGACCTGTCGGCCGTGGGTCGCATGAAGTTCAACCGTCGCGTGGGCCGTCAGGAGATCGTCGGTCCGGGCGTGCTGTACGACAAGCGTTACTTCACCGATCGCAAGGAAGAGGAAGCCCAGTCGCTCGTCGCTTCGCAGGGCGATCGCTCCGACATCCTCGACGTGCTCAAGGTGCTCATCGACATCAAGAACGGTCATGGCACCGTCGACGATATCGACCACCTGGGCAACCGCCGTGTGCGTTCGGTCGGTGAAATGGCGGAGAACACCTTCCGCATCGGCCTGGTGCGCGTCGAGCGCGCCGTACGCGAGCGCCTGTCGCTGGCCGAGTCCGAAGGTCTCACCCCGCAGGAACTGATCAACGCCAAGCCGGTGGCAGCAGCGGTGAAGGAGTTCTTCGGCTCCTCGCAGCTCAGCCAGTTCATGGACCAGAACAACCCGCTGTCGGAAGTGACGCACAAGCGTCGCGTCTCGGCCCTGGGACCGGGCGGCCTGACCCGCGAGCGCGCCGGCTTCGAAGTGCGCGACGTGCATCCGACCCATTACGGCCGCGTCTGCACCATCGAAACGCCGGAAGGCCCGAACATCGGCCTGATCAACTCGCTGGCCGTGTACGCCCGCACCAACACGTATGGCTTCCTCGAGACGCCGTACCGCAAGGTCGTGGGCGGCAAGGTCACCGACCAGGTGGATTACCTGTCGGCGATCGAAGAGGGCGACCACGTCATTGCGCAGGCGAACTCGCCGCTCAAGGATGGCGCCTTCATCGAAGACTTCGTGTCCTGCCGTTTCCGCGGCGAGTCCGAGCTGCGTCCGGCCGCTGAAGTCGACTACATGGACGTTTCGCCCATGCAGACGGTGTCGGTCGCTGCCGCACTCGTGCCGTTCCTGGAGCACGATGACGCGAACCGCGCACTCATGGGCGCGAACATGCAGCGTCAGGCCGTGCCGACCCTGCGTTCGCAGACCCCGCTGGTGGGTACCGGCATCGAGCGCGCCGTGGCGCGTGACTCGGGCGTCATCGTCACCGCCAAGCGCGGCGGCGTGATCGACCAGGTCGACGCCGGCCGTATCGTGGTGCGCGTGAACGAGGAAGAGGTCGGCGACAACGACGCCGGCGTCGATATCTACACGCTGACCAAGTACACCCGTTCCAACCAGAACACCAACCTCAACCAGCGCCCGCTGGTGAACGTGGGTGACATCGTGGCGAAGGGCGACACGCTGGCCGACGGTTCGTCGACCGACCTGGGCGAGCTCGCGCTCGGCCAGAACATGCTGATCGCCTTCATGCCGTGGAACGGCTACAACTTCGAAGACTCGATCCTGCTCTCCGAGCGCGTCGTGCAGGAAGACCGCTACACCTCGATCCACATCGAGGAGCTGTCCTGCATCGCGCGTGACACCAAGCTGGGCGCCGAGGAAATCACCGCCGACATCCCGAACGTGGGTGAGCAGGCGCTGGCCCGCCTCGACGAATCCGGCATCGTGTACATCGGTGCGGAAGTGAAGGCCGGCGACATCATGGTCGGCAAGGTCACGCCCAAGGGCGAGAGCCAGCTGACGCCGGAAGAGAAGCTGCTTCGCGCGATCTTCGGCGAGAAGGCTTCGGACGTGAAGGACAGCTCGCTGCGCGTGCCGCCGGGCATGGACGGCACCGTCATCGACGTGCAGGTCTTCACCCGCGACGGCATCGAGAAGGACAAGCGTGCCCGTCAGATCGAGGAAATGGAAATCAAGCGTATCCGCAAGGACCTTGATGACCAGTTCCGCATCCTGGAAGGCGCGATCTACAACCGTATGCGCACCCAGCTCGTCGGCAAGACCGCGATGAGCGGTCCGGGCGGCCTGAAGCGTGGCGCCGAGATCACCGACGCCTACCTTGACGGCCTCAAGCGCGACGACTGGTTCAAGATCAACGTCAAGGAAGAGGACGTCACCGAGTTCCTCGAGCGCGCCGCTGATCAGATCAAGCGTCACAAGGAAGAGTTCGACAAGCGCTTCAAGGAGAAGCAGGGCAAGATCACCCAGGGTGACGACCTTGCTCCGGGCGTGCTCAAGATGGTCAAGGTGTTCCTGGCCGTGAAGCGCCGCATCCAGCCGGGCGACAAGATGGCCGGTCGCCACGGTAACAAGGGTGTGGTGTCCAACGTGGTGCCGGTGGAGGACATGCCGTTCTCCGAAGACGGTACCTCGGTCGACATCGTGCTGAACCCGCTGGGCGTGCCGTCGCGTATGAACATCGGCCAGATTCTGGAAGTTCACCTTGGCTGGGCCGCGAAGGGCCTGGGCAAGAAGATCCAGAAGATGCTCGAGGCGCAGGCCAAGGTCGCGCAGATCCGCGAGTTCCTCGACCAGGTGTACAACCACCACGTCGCCGGCGCCGTGCAGCATGTCGACCTGAAGTCGTTGACCGACGAGGAAATCCTCGCCCTGGCCAACAACCTGCAGGAAGGCGTGCCGATGGCCACCCCGGTGTTCGACGGTGCCGAGGAAACCGAGATCAAGGCGATGCTCAAGCTCGCCGATCTGCCGGAATCCGGCCAGACGGTGCTGTTCGACGGCCGTACCGGCGAGGCGTTCGATCGCCCGGTCACCGTGGGCTACATGCACTACCTGAAGCTGAACCACCTGGTCGACGACAAGATGCACGCGCGTTCGACCGGTCCGTACTCGCTCGTCACGCAGCAGCCGCTGGGTGGTAAGGCGCAGTTCGGTGGCCAGCGCTTCGGTGAAATGGAAGTCTGGGCGCTGGAAGCCTACGGCGCGGCTTACACCCTGCAGGAAATGCTGACGGTGAAGTCCGATGACGTGCAGGGCCGTAACCAGATGTACAAGAACATTGTCGACGGCAACCACGAGATGGCGGCGGGCATGCCGGAATCCTTCAACGTGTTGGTGAAGGAAATCCGCTCGCTCGGTATCGATATCGATCTGGAAGAAGTGAAGTGAGTTGAGGGGGTAACGAGGAGCACTCCTCGTTACCTCTGACTGATTCTCCATTCCTTATTCCCGATCTCTCGGAGACATCCATGAAAGACTTGCTCAATCTGTTCAACCAGCAGCGCACCGCGCCTGACTTCGATGCGATCAAGATCGCTCTGGCTTCGCCGGAGCTGATCCGCTCGTGGTCGTACGGCGAGGTGAAGAAGCCGGAAACGATCAATTACCGCACCTTCAAGCCCGAGCGTGACGGCCTGTTCTGCGCCGCCATCTTCGGTCCGGTGAAGGATTACGAGTGCCTGTGCGGCAAGTACAAGCGCATGAAGCACCGCGGCGTGGTGTGCGAAAAGTGCGGCACGGAAGTGACGCTGGCCAAGGTGCGCCGCGAGCGCATGGGCCACATCGAGCTGGCCTCGCCGACCGCGCACATCTGGTTCCTCAAGTCGCTGCCCTCGCGCATCGGCCTGATGCTGGACATGACCCTGCGCGACATCGAGCGCATCCTGTACTTCGAAGCGTTCGTGGTGATCGATCCGGGTCTGACCGCGCTCGAGCGCGGCCAGCTGCTCAGCGAAGACCAGTACCTGGAAGCCGTGGAAGAGCACGGTGACGAGTTCGACGCCCGCATGGGTGCCGAGGCCGTCTACGAGCTGCTCAAGTCCCTGGACCTCCCGGGCGAAGTCGTGCGCCTGAAGGAAGAAATCGGCTCGACCAACTCCGAGACCAAGCTCAAGCGCCT
Organism: Dyella amyloliquefaciens; assembly: GCF_004296575.1. Lineage (GTDB taxonomy): Bacteria > Pseudomonadota > Gammaproteobacteria > Xanthomonadales > Rhodanobacteraceae > Dyella > Dyella amyloliquefaciens. The sequence goes on from NZ_SAYT01000012.1 coordinate 9,226, forward strand.
CACCAAGCGCGTGAAGCTGATCGAGGCGTTCCTGGAGTCGGGCAACCGTCCGGAATGGATGGTGCTGACCGTGCTGCCGGTGCTGCCGCCGGACCTGCGTCCGCTGGTCCCGCTGGACGGTGGCCGCTTCGCCACGTCCGACCTGAATGACCTGTACCGCCGCGTCATCAACCGCAACAACCGCCTGCGTCGCCTGCTCGAACTCAATGCGCCCGACATCATCGTGCGCAACGAAAAGCGCATGCTGCAGGAATCGGTCGACGCGCTGCTCGACAACGGTCGCCGCGGCCGTGCCATCACCGGCACGAACAAGCGCGCGCTGAAGTCGCTCGCGGACATGATCAAGGGCAAGCAGGGCCGCTTCCGCCAGAACCTGCTCGGCAAGCGTGTGGACTACTCCGGTCGTTCGGTGATCGTGGTGGGTCCGACCCTGCGACTGCACCAGTGCGGTCTGCCGAAGAAGATGGCGCTCGAGCTGTTCAAGCCCTTCATCTTCGCCAAGCTGCAGGCTCGCGGCGAAGCGACCACCATCAAGGCCGCCAAGAAGCTCGTCGAGCGCGAGGAAGGCCAGGTGTGGGACATCCTCGAAGAGGTGATCCGCGAACATCCGGTCATGCTCAACCGTGCACCGACCCTGCACCGTCTCGGCATCCAGGCGTTCGAGCCGAAGCTGATCGAAGGCAAGGCCATCCAGCTGCACCCGCTCGTCTGTACGGCGTTCAACGCCGACTTCGACGGTGACCAGATGGCTGTGCACGTGCCGCTCTCCATCGAGGCGCAGCTCGAAGCGCGCGCACTGATGATGGCGACCAACAACATCCTGTCGCCCGCCAACGGCGAGCCGATCATCGTGCCGACCCAGGACGTGGTGCTGGGCCTGTACTACATGACCCGCGAGCTGGTGAACGCGAAGGGCAACGGCATGGTGTTCTCGGGCATCGGCGAAGTCCGTCGTGCCTACGACAACCGCGCCGTGCAGTTGCACGCCAAGGTCAAGGTCCGCATCAACCAGGTGCAGATCGACGAAGAAGGCAACCGCACCGAAGCCACCCAGATCGTCGATACGACCGTGGGTCGCGCGCTGCTGCTCGAAATCATGCCGGAAGGCCTGCCGTTTGCGCTGGCCAACACCGAGCTGACCAAAAAGAACATCTCGCGCCTGATCAACCAGTGCTACCGCCGCCTGGGCCTGAAGGAAACCGTGATCTTCGGCGACCAGCTGATGTACACCGGTTTCCGCTTCGCCACGCGCGCGGGCATCTCCATCGGCATCGATGACATGATCATCCCGGCCGAGAAGAAGCCGATCCTGGAAGAAGCCGAGAAGGAAGTCGTCGAGATCCAGGAGCAGTACCAGTCGGGTCTCGTGACCGCCGGCGAGCGCTACAACAAGGTCGTCGACATCTGGTCGCGCACCAACGAACTCGTCGCCAAGGCGATGATCGACGGTATCGGTACCGAGAAGGTGACCGATGCCGAAGGCAAGACGGTCAACCAGAAGTCCATGAACTCGCTGTACATCATGGCCGACTCGGGCGCTCGTGGTTCGGTCGCCCAGATCCGTCAGCTGGCCGGTATGCGCGGCCTGATGGCTCGCCCGGACGGCTCGATCATCGAGACGCCCATCAAGGCGAACTTCCGCGAAGGCCTGAACGTTCTGCAGTACTTCAACTCCACCCACGGTGCTCGTAAGGGCCTGGCGGATACGGCGCTGAAGACCGCGAACTCCGGTTACCTCACCCGTCGTCTCGTCGACGTGGCGCAGGACGTGGTCATCACCTTGCCCGATTGCGGCACGGACGAAGGCGTCACCATGCAGCCGATCGTGGAAGGCGGCGACGTGGTCGAGCCGTTGCGCGATCGCGTGCTGGGTCGTGTGGCGCTGGAAGACGTCTACGGTCCGGGCGAAGACAACGAGCCGATCGTCACCCGTGACACCCTGCTGGACGAAGCCCTGGTCGAGAAGCTCGACAAGGCCGGCGTGCAGTCGATCAAGGTGCGTTCGCCCATCACCTGCGCCGCCGATCATGGCGTTTGCGCGCTGTGCTACGGCCGTGACCTGGCCCGTGGCCACCTGGTGAACATGGGTGAAGCCGTGGGCGTGGTGGCTGCGCAGTCGATCGGTGAGCCGGGTACCCAGCTGACCATGCGTACGTTCCACATCGGTGGTGCGGCGTCTCGTGCGGCTGCGGTTGACAACGTGACGGTGAAGACCACCGGCACGCTGAAGTTCAACAACCTCAAGACCGTGCAGCACTCGCAGGGCCACCTGGTGGCGGTGTCGCGTTCGGGCGAAGTGAGCGTCATCGACGCCAACGGCCGCGAGCGCGAGCGCTACAAGGTGCCTTACGGCGCGACGATCTCGGTCAAGGACGGCGATCCGGTCAAGGCCGGCCAGGCCGTGGCCAACTGGGATCCGCATACCCATCCGATCGTGTCGGAAGTGGCCGGTACCGTGCGCTTCATCGACTTCATCGATGGCATCACCGTGCAGAGCCAGACCGACGAACTGACCGGCCTGGAGTCGGCGGTGGTGACCGATCCGAAGCGCCGTGGTACGGCCGCCAAGGACCTGCGCCCGATCGTGCGTCTGGAAGATGCCAAGGGCCGCGAGCTGAAGCTGCCGGGCACCGACGTGCCGGCGCAGTACATGCTCCCGGCCGGCGCCATCGTGTCGATCCAGAACGGTGCGCAGGTGGGCGTGGGTGACGTGGTGGCACGTATCCCGCAGGAAACCTCCAAGACCCGCGACATCACCGGTGGTCTGCCGCGCGTGGCCGACTTGTTCGAAGCCCGCAAGCCGAAGGAACCGGCGATTCTCGCCGAGCGTTCGGGTGTGATCAGCTTCGGCAAGGACACCAAGGGCAAGCAGCGCCTGATCATCAAGGACGTGGACGGCAACGAGCACGAAGAGCTGATTCCCAAGTGGCGTCAGGTCATCGTGTTCGAAGGCGAACATGTGGAGAAGGGCGAGACCGTGGTGGACGGCGAGCCCAGCCCGCACGACATCCTGCGCCTGCTGGGCGTCGAGCCGCTGGCTTCGTACCTGGTCAAGGAAATCCAGGACGTCTACCGCCTGCAGGGCGTGAAGATCAACGACAAGCACATCGAAGCGATCATTCGCCAGATGCTGCGCAAGGTGGAAATCACCGATCCGGGTGAGAGCCACTACCTGCGCGGTGAGCAGGTCGAGCGCGTGCGCATCAACGGCGAGAACGATCGCGCCGTCAAGCGTGGCGAGCGTCCGGCGGAGTACCAGTCGGTGCTGCTGGGCATCACCAAGGCCTCGCTGGCCACGGAATCCTTCATCTCGGCGGCGTCCTTCCAGGAAACCACCCGAGTGCTGACGGAAGCCGCGGTCCGCGGAACGCGCGATACCTTGCGCGGCCTGAAGGAAAATGTTATTGTCGGCCGTCTCATTCCGGCAGGTACGGGTCTGGCGTATCACGCGTCGCGTCATCGCCAGGGCGGTCTGACCGCCTCGGAGCTTGAAACCCTCTCCGGTTCCGCTTCATCGGCCTCCTTCGCGGAAGCCACCACCGGTAGCGACATTGGTGTGGAGTAAGCCCCTCACGGGCTGTGCTCGCTGACATACGAAATGAGGCGCAAGGATTGCGCCTCGTGTTCGGGCTATGGATGGCAGGGCGTCAGCTTGTCTGTGACAGGCTGCCCATGTTAAATTCCCGCTTCTTGGCAGACCGAGCCGGTTCGGTCTGCCTTTATGTTTCTCAGGAACAGCTTCAATGACGACAGTCAACCAGTTGGTTCGCAAATCCCGCAGCCCGAAGACGTACAAGAGTGCTTCGCCGGCTTTGCAGAACAGCCCGCAGCGTCGCGGCGTTTGCACGCGCGTTTACACCACCACCCCGAAGAAGCCGAACTCGGCCCTTCGTAAGGTCGCCAAGGTGCGCCTGACGAACGGTTACGAAGTGATCAGCTACATCGGTGGCGAAGGTCACAACCTGCAGGAGCACTCCGTGGTCCTGATCCGCGGCGGTCGCGTCAAGGATCTGCCGGGTGTGCGTTACCACACGGTGCGCGGCAGTCTCGACTGCGCCGGCGTCACCAAGCGCCGTCAGTCGCGCTCCAAGTACGGCGCCAAGCGCCCGAAGTCCTGATCTTTAGGAATTAAATATGTCGCGTAAAGGTTCACATCCCGCCCGTCTGATCCTGCCGGATCCCAAGCACGGCAGCCAGCTCATCGCTCGTTTCATCAACATGGTGATGAAGAGCGGCAAGAAGTCGGTCGCCGAGAGCATCGTCTACGGTGCACTGGCCCATCTGGGCGAAAAGAACGCCGAGCCGGTTCAGCTCGTCGAGAAGGCACTGAACAACATCGCTCCGGCGGTCGAGGTGAAGTCCCGCCGTGTCGGCGGCGCCACCTACCAGGTGCCGGTTGAAGTGCGTCCGGGTCGCCGTATGGCGCTGGCCATGCGCTGGGCTATCGATTCCGCCCGCAAGCGTGGCGAGACCTCGATGCCGCGCAAGCTGGCAGCCGAGCTGCTCGAAGCTTCGGAAAATCGCGGCGGCGCGATCAAGAAGCGCGAAGAGACGCACCGTATGGCGGAGGCCAACAAGGCCTTCTCGCATTATCGCTGGTAAGCAGTACAGCTAGAACTTTCAGAGGTTAAGACCGTGGCACGCACCACTCCTATCGAGCGCTACCGCAACTTCGGCATCATGGCTCACATCGATGCCGGCAAGACCACCACCACGGAGCGCATCCTGTTCTACACCGGCGTCAGTCACAAGATTGGCGAGGTGCACGACGGTGCAGCGACGATGGACTGGATGGAGCAGGAGCAGGAGCGCGGCATCACCATTACGTCGGCGGCAACGACGGCGTTCTGGAAGGGCATGGATCGCTCCCTGCCCGAGCACCGCTTCAACATCATCGACACCCCAGGTCACGTGGACTTCACCATCGAAGTGGAGCGCTCGCTGCGCGTCCTCGACGGCGCGGTGTTCGTGCTCTGTGCCGTGGGTGGTGTGCAGCCGCAGTCTGAAACCGTCTGGCGTCAGGCCAACAAGTACAAGGTGCCGCGCCTCGCGTTCGTCAACAAGATGGACCGCACTGGCGCGAACTTCTACAAGGTGGTCGACCAGCTGAAGGCTCGCCTGGGTGCCAACCCGGTGCCGATGCAGGTGCCGATTGGTGCCGAGGACAACTTCGAGGGCGTGGTCGACCTGCTCAAGATGAAGGCGATCATCTGGGACATGGAGTCCCAGGGCATGAAGTTCGAGTACGCCGACATCCCGGCCAACCTGGCGGACAAGGCGGCTGAAGCCCGTTCGTACATGGTCGAGTCGGCGGCGGAAGCCTCCGAAGACCTGATGAACAAGTACCTGGAAGAGGGCGACCTCACCGAGGAAGAGATCATCGGTGGCCTGCGTGCGCGCACGCTGTCCAGCGAGATCATCCCGGTCTTCTGCGGTACTGCGTTCAAGAACAAGGGCGTGCAGGCCATGCTCGACGCGGTGGTGCAGCTGCTGCCGTCGCCGATCGATCGTCCGCCGGTGTCGGGCGTGGACGACGACGAGAAGGAAGCCACCCGTTCGGCTGACGACTCGGCGCCGTTCTCCGCGCTGGCGTTCAAGATCATGACCGATCCGTTCGTCGGCTCGCTCACGTTCTTCCGCGTCTACTCGGGCACGTTGAATGCGGGCGACCAGGTGTACAACCCGGTCAAGTCCAAGAAGGAACGCATCGGCCGCATCCTGCAGATGCACGCTAACGAGCGTCAGGAAATCAAGGAAGTCCGCGCTGGCGACATCGCCGCTGCGGTCGGCCTGAAGGACGTGACGACCGGTGACACGCTGTGCTCGCAGGATCACATCATCACCCTGGAGCGCATGACGTTCCCGGAGCCGGTGATCTCGATGGCGGTCGAGCCGAAGACCAAGTCCGACCAGGAAAAGATGGGTATCGCGCTGGGTCGCCTGGCTGCCGAAGATCCGTCCTTCCGCGTGCGTACGGACGAAGAATCCGGCCAGACGATCATCTCGGGCATGGGCGAGCTGCACCTGGACATTCTCGTGGACCGCATGAAGCGCGAGTTCAACGTGGAAGCCAACGTCGGCAAGCCGCAGGTGGCTTACCGCGAAACGATCCGCAGCTCGGACGTCAAGTCGGACTATAAGCACGCCAAGCAGTCGGGTGGTAAGGGTCAGTACGGTCACGTCGTGATCGAGCTGTCGCCGATGACCGAAGAAGACCGCAAGAGCGATTCCGTCAAGGACGATTTCCTGTTCATCAACGACATCACCGGTGGTGTGATTCCGAAGGAATTCATCCCGTCTGTCGAAAAGGGTCTGCGCGAAACCATCACCAGCGGTCCGCTCGCGGGCTTCCCGGTGGTGAACGTGAAGGTCAAGCTGGTGTTCGGTTCGTACCACGACGTCGACTCGTCCGAAATGGCGTTCAAGCTTGCCGCTTCGATGGCGTTCAAGCAGGGCTTCGCCAAGGCGTCGCCGGTGCTGCTCGAGCCGATCATGAAGGTCGAGGTCGTGACGCCGGAAGACTACGTCGGTGACGTCATGGGCGACCTGAGCCGCCGTCGCGGTCTGCTCCAGGGCCAGGACGACACGCCGTCGGGCAAGACCATCAACGCGATGGTCCCGCTGGGTGAGATGTTCGGTTATGCGACGACCATTCGTTCGCTGACCCAGGGTCGCGCCACCTTTACGATGGAGTTCGACCACTACGCTGAAGCGCCGAACAACATCGCTGAGCAGGTCATGAAGAAGGCCTGATAAGGCCCTCTTCCTCCAAACTACCGTTCTTTTTTTAGAGGTTTAAGTCATGGCAAAGGGTAAATTCGAGCGCACCAAGCCGCACGTCAACGTCGGCACGATTGGTCACGTGGACCACGGCAAGACGACGCTGACGGCCGCACTGACCAAGGTCGGCGCAGAGCGCTTCGGTGGCGAATTCAAGGCGTATGACGCGATCGACGCGGCGCCGGAAGAAAAGGCACGTGGTATCACGATCTCGACCGCACACGTCGAATACGAATCGCCGAACCGCCACTACGCCCACGTGGACTGCCCGGGCCACGCCGACTACGTGAAGAACATGATCACGGGTGCGGCGCAGATGGACGGCGCGATCCTGGTGTGCTCGGCCGCTGACGGCCCGATGCCGCAGACCCGCGAACACATCCTGCTGTCGCGCCAGGTCGGCGTGCCGTACATCGTCGTGTTCCTGAACAAGGCCGACATGGTGGACGACGCCGAGCTGCTCGAGCTGGTCGAGATGGAAGTGCGCGAACTGCTGAGCAAGTACGACTTCCCCGGCGACGACACCCCGATCATCAAGGGTTCGGCCAAGCTGGCGCTGGAAGGCGACCAGTCGGAAATCGGCGTGCCGGCGATCATCGCCCTCGTCGAGGCGCTGGACAGCTACATCCCGGAGCCGCAGCGCGCCATTGACCAGCCGTTCCTGATGCCGGTCGAAGACGTGTTCTCGATCTCGGGCCGCGGCACCGTGGTGACCGGTCGTATCGAGCGCGGCATCATCAAGGTTGGTGACGAAGTCG
>NZ_SAYT01000013.1 GCF_004296575.1 Dyella amyloliquefaciens
GGCGATGTCGATCCCAATGCGCGTAAGCTTCATGAGTGGACTCCTCCTCACTGTGACTGGTTGTCTCGCAACTCCAGTCTGGCACTCTTAGATGCCGAGGGTGGGGAGGAGTCCATCCCATTGCTTTCGATCCGAAGCGGACGCTGGAACCGTGCAGCTTTGAGACATCAGCACATTGAAGGGGGTTGTGTGAAGCGAGGCGTTCTATTGATGGCTGCATTTGCCGTGAGCCTGTGGGTACCCGTGCCGTCAGCTCGTGCAGCAGTGGGTATTGAGCCTCAGTCGCCGGACGCGGTCCTTTTGCGTTGGTTCGCCAATTGTTCCCAACCGAAAATGATGGAAATTGAAGTCTCACTGGACGGGAAAAAGATCTACGAGAAGGAATTCGACTTCTGCTCTGTGCCACGCAGCGAGATGCAGTCACATCCGCCGGACACGGTGCTGAAATTCGATCTCAAAGATGAGAGCCGCAGCTTCTTTGGCGAGCAAAAAGGAACCCAGCTTGAGGGCAACATTTGGCAGTACGGAGGAGACGCTCACTATGTCGTTCTCGGGCTGTCCTTCGCAGCCAGTGACCACGTCTGGTGCGATACAACGCATTTCGTTGATCCGTTACATCGATCCAAATTGAGACTGTCGGAGGGCTTAGTGCTCACCACTTATCCGAAACCTTAGAGGATGGCGTTAGCTTTCAAATGTCCGCTTCCGACCCAAAGCGGGCCTCACCAAAAGCTTGATCGGGGACGAGACATTGGATCTGTTGCCACAAGACAAAGAGCTTCTTCGCAGAATCGACGAAGTCCTTCACTACGTGTGGGATCCAATCGGCGTTGCTGGCGTCCCACAAGCCCGGGACGAGTATGAAAGCTACGTCCCTCAGGTATTTCAGCTTCTCAAAGGCACTGCTGACGGAAAGGATGTTGCCGACTACTTGCTTTGGCTGAGCACGGAGCACATGGGAATGGGGTCTAACCCGAGTAAAGACGCCGAGGTAGTTGGCACACTCCTGGCTTGGCGCGAACACCTTTTTGCGTAATCTTAAATAGGTCCGCCTTCGACCCGGAGCGGACATAGCAGCAATGTGCGGGTCTGCTCAAAGGGGGGGGATATGAATCGCGTATTTGCCGTCTGGATAAGCGGATGGTTACTGGCCTGTGTGGCAAATGTAGCGGCTGCCGACGGCGCCGCAACGGCTACGGATGTGCGCAATACGGTAGAAGGCAGCATGTTGGTCACCGGCACCATCGAAGTGAACCCCGACGGTTCGCTCCATGACTACACGCTGGACCGGCCGGAGAAGTTGCCGCCGGTTGTGGTCGACGTGGTGAGCAAGACTGTGTCGTCTTGGACGTTCAAGCTGTCCGAGCCCATCAACGAGGTGGTGAAGACTGAGGTCAGCCTTCGGGTGGTGGCCAAGCCTGTGGGTGATGGCAAATTCAGGGTGGTTGCCGAAGGCGCGTCATTCGGTAAACCGGGTAATCGGAACGATCAGCCCTCCTACAAGGATCGCTCGTTCATTCCGCGATTTCCCAGGGTGGTGCTCAATGCGCGGGTGACCGGCACCGTGTACGTGCTGACGCGCATCGGTCGCGACGGGACGGTGCAGGAAGCGATTGCAGAGCAGGTGAACCTAGACCAGTTCGGTCGCGAAGCGGACATGAACCGTTATCGCAAGCAGCTGGCCGACTCGTCGATCTTCGCTGCGCGCCATTGGACCTTCAACCCTCCGACGAAGGGGGCTGATGTAGACAATCCGTATTGGGTCGTACGCATTCCTGTGAGTTTCTATTATGCAGAGCAGGGAGTACCTCCGGCGAAGCAATACGGCCAGTGGGAAGCCTATATTCCGGGACCGCGCCAGACGCCGTCGTGGATTGGCAAAGCGCTGGCCAATGAGGCGCCGGATGCAATGCCTGGAGATGGATTGCGATCGGGCGACCCGAGACTCCAACTCGTTACGCCGGTCGGCGGTGCCTGACTCGCGATTTTTCGACGGCTGACGCAACCCGAAATCAGTCCGCTTTCGACCCGCAACGGACATGGCGGCGGACCTTAAAACAGGCTTTTGGGAGGCATATGCTGTTTCGACTACTCACATTTGCCAACGTTGCGCTGGCTCTCGCCGCGGCATGTTTTGTTTACATCATGCTTCCCTACGCAGTTGGCGTACGTTGTGAAGGTGTTCGCCAGATCGGTCGTACATGCGGCCCCATTTCTAACACAGACCTATTCTTGCCCGCGTTCGCCCCTGTTGCGATCATCGCTGCAATCACATGCATAGCGTTTTGCATTAGGAGCCGCTATCGCCGCACAGGTCTTCTGCTGCTGGTTCTTTGTCCATTGGCGGTGGGTATACGTGTACTTATCGTCTGGGCCTCGTGATGCCGATATGACGGGCCGGGCTGCTAAGGTCTGCTTTCGACTGCGGATTCAACCGGTCGTTGCAACACCCATAGACTGCGACAGCAGGAGGTGTGTTGCCAATGGCCCAACGACCCCGGATCCATTACACAGACACCCACAAGGCGCTGATGTGGGACCGCTGGCAGCATGGCGACTCGCTGCACGAGATCGCCGCCCTGTTCGATCGGCATCATTCGTCGGTGCGTCGGATCCTCGCCGAGACCGGCGGCATCCGACCGATAGCCCGTCACCGTGCCGAGCGCGCGTTGACGCTTGCCGAGCGCGAAGAGATCTCCCGCGCCCTGGCGCTGGGCCGGTCGATCCGGGCCATTGCCTTGCAACTGGAGCGAGCACCATCGACCATCAGCCGCGAGATACGGCGCAGCGGTGGTCGGGACGATTACCGTGCCAATCAGGCCGACCAGCAAGCCTGGGATCGCGCTCGTCGTCCCAAGGTCTGCAAGCTGGCCAAGCACCGGCGGCTCGCAGCCCGTGTGGCGGAGAAGCTATGTGGGCGGTGGGCGCCAGAGCAGATCGCCGGGTGGCTCAAGCACACCTATCCGGGCAACGAGGACCAGCAGGTGTCACACGAGACCATCTACCGCAGCCTCTACGTCCAGGCCCGTGGAGTCCTGAAGAAAGAACTATTGGCCCATCTGCGGCGCACCCGCACGATGCGCCGATCGCGCCAGCACACCCAAAAGACAGCCAACCATGGCCAGCTCCGCGACATGGTATCCATCAGTGAGCGACCGGCCAGCGTCGAGGACCGGGCTGTGCCCGGTCATTGGGAGGGTGATCTGCTCTGCGGCAGCGGCAACAGCCAGATCATCACTCTCGTCGAACGGCATTCGCGCTTCGCCATGCCGATCCCCGTCGCCCGCAAGGACACCGCGACCGTCATCGATGCGTTGATCAAGCACGCGCGCACCTTGCCCAAGGAACTGTATCGCTCGCTGACGTGGGACCGCGGCAGCGAAATGGCCGACCACAAGCGCTTCACGCTGGCGACTGATATCCAAGTCTACTTCTGCGACCCACACCATCCGTGGCAGCGCGGCTCCAACGAGAACACCAACGGCTTGCTGCGACAGTACTTTCCCAAGGGCACCGACTTGTCAGTGCACTCGCAAGCCAAGCTCAACGCCGTCGCACGGGAGTTGAACGGACGTCCAAGAAAGACCTTAAACTTCGAGACGCCGGCCGAGCGATTTCATCAAACGGTTGCAACGACCGGTTGAATCCGCGCTCCGAAGCGGACATTCGACGCCTTCTACACGGGAGGGCGTTTTATGGATGTAGGTATACTTCACACAGATCTGAGCTGCCCTGAAAGTTTTTATGTACACACTTCGCCCATCGCGCCCTGAAGATGGCGTCGCTCTAGTCGACCTTTGGCGTCGTTCTGTGGATGCCACCCATCATTTTCTAAGTGCCGAAGACCGAAAGGCCATTGATGCCGAAGTGTGCGGGTTTCTGCCCCATGCGCCAGTGACAGTTGCTGTCGATGAAAACGACAATCCCCGTGGGTTCATGCTGATCGATGGGACACATTTGGAGGCGCTGTTCATCGATCCAGATGTCCGCGGCATCGGCATCGGCCGCCAACTGCTGCAGCATGGGCTGTCGCTGCATGGGGAGTTGAGCACCGACGTCAATTTGCAGAACTCCCAGGCGGTTGGCTTCTATCAACGTATGGGATTCGTCGAAACGGGGCGGTCGAAGATGGATTCACAGGGACGACCCTACCCTCTTATCCATCTGCGTTATCAAGGCTAGCTGGACGTGGGCTCCCAAGGCGGATGTCGCCAGAAGCCAAGAACGCCCGCTTCTGGACGATAGCGCACATTGGCGGCGCGGCAGGACTGCTGGCAGTGCTGGCGTCCGCTGCCGACCCACAGCAGACCTTTCACATGTGAGACTGCCGGCAGCTCGGCCAACGGCCTTAAAGGGGACGCAGTGAACCAATTTATCCGATTTGCCCTGCCCGGCCTTGCATTGGCAATGGTCACGGCATCGCCAGCTTCCTACGCCACTTGCTGGGAATCAGGTGAGGGACCGACTGCCGTCTACCGACACCCGACGGTTGCTGGCGAGTTCAAAGAGGCAACGTCCGTTATCACCGGTCGTGTTACCGCTGAACGCCATATCTCGGAGCCGGACGATCCGGAGGGTTATGCGTGGACGATCTACACAGTGCAGGTGTTGGAGACTTTCAAGGGGACACCGCTACGGGCGATCCAGCTTCTGTCGGAAAACACTTCGGCAAGGTTTTGGATGGATACCGGGAACACCTATCTCTTGTTTGTAAGTCATGCCTCGGCGGTTGAAATGGCTGGACAAGAACGCCTTCCGATGGACTACATCGACAATTGTGGGAACTCGGCGGTCGCCAGGGACGCTGCGAACTCGCTCAAGACAGTGCGCGGGCTTTCGAAAGTTCGGTAAGGTCCGCTTCCGGCCCATAGCTGACATTGCATCAGCACAACGCTGGCAAGCTCTCTCAGCCAGACGGACATCCATCTCACCCAAACCTGACAGACGATGCGCTACCTGCTTGTTCGGGTCAGGCCGTCATTCGCGCTGTCTTTTCGCAGAGCCTCGCGAATGACCATGACGACGAAGTCATGAGGCGCGAGCCGTGAGTGCCGGAAACACCCACGACCCGCTAACCATCACCAACTAAACGAGAGTTGATCATGGCTACCCACGATCATACGGGACGCATTCGCCCGTTCGTCCCCCCTGCCAGCACCCTGCCTCCTCCCTCTGACGACCTGTCCCGCGTGCGCGTGACGTGGCCCGATTCCCCGCGTCACAGCACGCGCGGAGACATCGCCCTGGCGGTGCTCTCGCTCACGCGCCTGCGTTATGACAGCGAGCAATGCCGCAAGGCGCAGGCACGCGGATTCCCCGGCAGACCGCTGGAATGGCCGCTTCCCGTGGCCCTCACGGCCAGCCTGGGCACCGCCATCCACTGCCTCCAGCAGTACGCCAGCCTGCTCGGTCACGACTCACGAGTGAACACGCCACGCGTTCGATGATCGCCTTGGCGGCGCATCGGCCCACCCGGCGCTGCGCCGCACCCTGGCGATCACTGACATAGTCACTAGGCATGCACCGACACGGAGGGCTGCAAGCGCCCGCCTGTTCTGCAGTCGTGCCTGACAAGGAAGGGACACCCATGGAACTGATCCAACTTTCACCACGCATGGACGTGGATGCTTCACTGCACCTGCGCTCCCCCGGCGAAGTGCTGCTGCTCGACTACCTGCTCCCGGCAACGATGAATCATCAGCAGCTCGCCCGCCGTACAGGTATCCGGGCTCCTCATCTCAGGGAGTTCCTCACCGACGCCCGGCCCATGACTCCGCGGCATGCGATACGGCTAGCCCTGGTCCTGGACACCTCCCCGCTCTACTGGCTGGTGCTGCAGGCCCGCTACGACCTGGCCCGCGAGGCTCTGCGGGCCTCCGGCGATCGCTAGGCGTGGCGCCCGGTCAACGACCGTCTGCAGACAAGGCGGCGATCAAGACTGTGCCACGCCTCAAGCTCTACTCGTGGCTACAGTGAGCCAGATTCCGCGATCGCAAGCGCACATTGGCAGCGGCGACTCAGCCTCGCCCGGTCGAACGTCCGCTATCGGGCAGAACCGTTCCTTGGCGGATCAGCACGCGGGTTCGCGGATGAATCGTCAACCGCCAAGCCAGTCAGCCGGCCATTGGCTTTTCGGATGGAGAAGCAACCAGATCTCGCCCTGGTCAGACGGCACGTAGGTGCCGAGCGCCTGTTCCGTGAGCTGCGCATTGCCACCGTCGGCTAGACGTTTGAAACCCGTCACGCCCGTAACAGTGAAGCCCGCCACTTCTGGCTGTTCTGCAACCAGCTGGCGGAAGTTCGCGATCGTCAGGCATGGCCCCCGCGGCTCCATGTAACTCGTGGGGAGGATGTCCACTTCGCCGCCGGACAGGTCGACTTGCGGAAGTCCCGCATCGCTGACTTGCACCTGCCCAGGCTCCATCTCGGCATCGTCAACGATCCGTGTCGCGATAAGGACACGAAATGTCCCCGAAGCATCGCCTGCTTTGTTTGCGTCCGCGAGCAAGTCAGAAATGATCATGTGGCCCCTACTGATTGAAGTCAGGCAATCCCGCCAACTGGAGGGCCACCCTGGGTGGATAGCGGACGCTGCGCAGATGAAACCACAGCCATCGCCAGAGCTCCATGGACACGAGCGACCGCTCACTCATGCGTTGTAACCATGCATAGCCCAAGCTCTGGCTTGAGATTTGTATAGTTGGGCACGTCTGCCATCAGGAGTGCCCCTGTAGCGGCCATGGCTTGCTGAGCGACCTCGAGCGTTGAGAAGTAGGCGTTGGAGGCCGCGACAATGTCTCCATCCTCCGGCGGCCTGGCCGAGAGGTACCGATCACTCTCCAGGCGCACCAGACCATGAGGCTCGAGCACCTGCCTCGTCAGCTTCATGTGCTCGAGGCGGTAGTAATCGTGATCGAAAGATGCACCTTCTTTCCAGCGATAGAACCCGACGACGCGAATCATCTCAACTCCCTGGCATTTGGTTGGCATGGCGTGGCGGCCACCATTCTGATGGGCCGCTGCCTTTCGTCTTCATTTCGACTGGCGTCCGCCCTGCCCGCTATGGGCTGCGACTTCAGCCGGTCATTGGTTGACGTGTAGTTCGGCTTAGTTAGCCATCGGATGGCTTCGCCCGTAAGTCAATCTCAAATGACGTGTAGAACGGAGCATGTGGCGGCACAAACAGCTGGCTTCTCTTCGCAATTGAATCGAAGCACTTCACGAAGGCTGTTTCATCACTACGCCACGTTCTAGTTACAGAGCCATGGGCGTCGAGCTCGAGCACGACGGTAAAGGGAGGTGGCACCACGTCGACGGAGACAGGACATGTCGACAGGACCTTGTCCAGGATGGCCGTCTGGGAAGCAAGTAACGCGTCGCTATTCGCTGCCGAAAGCTTCGACTCCTCGCAATCCGCGCGGTCCTTGGCAGACTTCAAAGACAAGTCGTTTGCGATTGCGCCTTGGCATGTAGCGATCAGGCCAATCAACAACAAAATTCGCATCGCCCTCTCCCCTTTGAGAAATGATGCGGCCGCTTTGCTATGTCCGCCATGGGTTGAAAGCGACATATCACGGCCTGGCCTCGTCCAGCTTTCGACGGACTTCCATAAGTGCAAAACCAAGAAGATTTGGTCCTTCCCACAGCCGGGGATCGGAGGCGTGCGGATCGTCACTACTTAGGCCGATGCCCCAGACACGATCTACCGGACTTGCTTCCACCAACACCCTGTTCCGAGTGCTTAGCAGGAAATCACGCAGAGCTGGGTTCTGTTCAAACTTGGCCAAATTGCCCTGAATAACGACCTGGAAACAGCAATCCTTCCAGCGCTTCTCTTCAAAGCCTCGCACTTCACGCCCAAGGTGCTTTGCTTCGCCCGGGGTACGGGCAACGAGAATTCGTTCGTAAATCTCAACATCACCGAAGAGCTGCGCTTTACGGGCCATCATGAAGTGCTCCGCAGTTTGGAACACTTGACCGTCGACGCAGAAGCTAGCCGGGTACCACTGCGAAAAGCATTGCTTACCGATGACGCCGGTGTTTGATCCCGTATGCCCCCAGAAAAAGACATATTTGGGCTGAACGCCCAATTGAATTTCGTTCAATAGCCAGCCCAGGTCGAACGAGTTGATGGGCATGCGCAGGTGTTCCGTTCGATTTGAGAGCTTATGCTCGGGAAACTGCTTCTGAGCCGATCAGTTGTGTCTGCTGTGGGTTGCGGATTCAACCGGTCGTTGCAACACACCTCCTGCTGTCGCAGTCTATGGGTGTTGCAACGACCGGTTGAATCCGCAGTCGGAAGCAATGGGATGGACTCCTCCCCACCCTCGGCATCTAAGAGTGCCAGACTGGAGTTGCGAGACAACCAGTCACAGTGAGGAGGAGTCCACTCATGAAGCTTACGCGCATTGGGATCGACATCGCCAAAC
>NZ_SAYT01000014.1 GCF_004296575.1 Dyella amyloliquefaciens
CAGCAAAAATTCTTCGCTGAAGGTGTTGACGGACAGGAAAAACGATGTAAGATGAGCGGCTCACTCGGAACGAAATGTTCTGAAGCGGAAACGGAAACGGTCCGCAAGTGATTGAGATCTTTGACAGTGTGCGCAGGTGACTTGTGTGGGCGCCTTGCGGTGGATGACTGAATGTCAAACATATGCAAGCGTCTAACCTAAGAGTCAATTCAAAAGCTTGACGTTTATGGTTAGGACATACGCTTCAGAAAGATAGATCGAGTGTTTGCCTTCGGGTGGACATGAGGTCGAAAACTTAAGTGAAGAGTTTGATCCTGGCTCAGATTGAACGCTGGCGGCATGCCTAACACATGCAAGTCGAACGGCAGCACAGCAGTAGCAATACTGTGGGTGGCGAGTGGCGGACGGGTGAGTAATGCATCGGGATCTACCCAAACGTGGGGGATAACGTAGGGAAACTTACGCTAATACCGCATACGTCTTACGAGAGAAAGCAGGGGACCTTCGGGCCTTGCGCGGTTGGACGAACCGATGTGCGATTAGCTAGTTGGTAGGGTAATGGCCTACCAAGGCGACGATCGCTAGCTGGTCTGAGAGGATGATCAGCCACACTGGAACTGAGACACGGTCCAGACTCCTACGGGAGGCAGCAGTGGGGAATATTGGACAATGGGCGCAAGCCTGATCCAGCAATGCCGCGTGTGTGAAGAAGGCCTTCGGGTTGTAAAGCACTTTTATCAGGAGCGAAATACTACCGGCTAATATCCGGTGGGGCTGACGGTACCTGAGGAATAAGCACCGGCTAACTTCGTGCCAGCAGCCGCGGTAATACGAAGGGTGCAAGCGTTAATCGGAATTACTGGGCGTAAAGCGTGCGTAGGCGGTGAGTTAAGTCTGTCGTGAAATCCCCGGGCTCAACCTGGGAATGGCGATGGATACTGGCTCGCTAGAGTGTGATAGAGGATGGTGGAATTCCCGGTGTAGCGGTGAAATGCGTAGAGATCGGGAGGAACATCAGTGGCGAAGGCGGCCATCTGGATCAACACTGACGCTGAGGCACGAAAGCGTGGGGAGCAAACAGGATTAGATACCCTGGTAGTCCACGCCCTAAACGATGCGAACTGGATGTTGGTCTCAACTCGGAGATCAGTGTCGAAGCTAACGCGTTAAGTTCGCCGCCTGGGGAGTACGGTCGCAAGACTGAAACTCAAAGGAATTGACGGGGGCCCGCACAAGCGGTGGAGTATGTGGTTTAATTCGATGCAACGCGAAGAACCTTACCTGGCCTTGACATGTCTGGAATCCTGCAGAGATGCGGGAGTGCCTTCGGGAATCAGAACACAGGTGCTGCATGGCTGTCGTCAGCTCGTGTCGTGAGATGTTGGGTTAAGTCCCGCAACGAGCGCAACCCTTGTCCTTAGTTGCCAGCACGTAATGGTGGGAACTCTAAGGAGACTGCCGGTGACAAACCGGAGGAAGGTGGGGATGACGTCAAGTCATCATGGCCCTTACGGCCAGGGCTACACACGTACTACAATGGTCGGTACAGAGGGTTGCAATACCGCGAGGTGGAGCCAATCCCAGAAAGCCGATCCCAGTCCGGATCGAAGTCTGCAACTCGACTTCGTGAAGTCGGAATCGCTAGTAATCGCAGATCAGCTATGCTGCGGTGAATACGTTCCCGGGCCTTGTACACACCGCCCGTCACACCATGGGAGTGAGTTGCTCCAGAAGCCGTTAGTCTAACCGCAAGGGGGACGACGACCACGGAGTGGTTCATGACTGGGGTGAAGTCGTAACAAGGTAGCCGTATCGGAAGGTGCGGCTGGATCACCTCCTTTCGAGAACGACATCTTTCTTCCCCGCAAGACGTCCACACAAGACACCTGCACTTCAATTTTCACGCAAAATCCCTTTTGCGAAGAGCTAAATCGGTCATTCATTGGCTGAACTCTTCAACGAAACGCCGCTTCGATGCGAAGGCATCGAGAGCGATGTTTTCGTTTTAAGGCGATGTTCCCGGGTCTGTAGCTCAGGTGGTTAGAGCGCACCCCTGATAAGGGTGAGGCCGGTGGTTCGAGTCCTCCCAGACCCACCACCAAATCACTTGGGGCCATAGCTCAGCTGGGAGAGCACCTGCTTTGCAAGCAGGGGGTCGTCAGTTCGATCCTGACTGGCTCCACCATTTGGTGACACGACGTGAAATGAAGGCAGAAGCGCACACGAATTGATTTGAAACGACCCGGCATTGTGGCCGACGTCGTGTTCTTTGAAAAAATGTAAACGAGTGACAAGCGTTTTGGTTCGAAACCGAACCGAGATGTGTCGTTGAGGCAATTAAGCGAACGCGTTGTTTGGACATCGATGGATATCACCTCGTAAGTGATGCTCATCGGCCCCGAGGCGACTTGGGGTTATATGGTCAAGCGACCAAGCGTATACGGTGGATGCCTTGGCAGTCAGAGGCGATGAAGGACGTGGCAGCCTGCGAAAAGTGTCGGGGAGCTGGCAACAAGCTTTGATCCGGCAATGTCCGAATGGGGAAACCCACTCCGCAAGGAGTACTGCATGATGAATACATAGTCATGCAGGGCGAACCCGGGGAACTGAAATATCTAAGTACCCGGAGGAAAAGAAATCAACCGAGATTCCGTCAGTAGCGACGAGCGAACGCGGACTAGCCCAAAAGCATCATGTGTTTTAGCCGAACGGTTTGGAAAGGCCGGCCATAGCGGGTGATAGCCCCGTAGGCGAAAGGGCATGTGGTGTGAAATTGAGTAAGGCGGGGCACGAGAAACCCTGTCTGAACATGGGGGGACCATCCTCCAAGGCTAAATACTCCTGACTGACCGATAGCGAACAAGTACCGTGAGGGAAAGGCGAAAAGAACCCCGGAGAGGGGAGTGAAATAGACCCTGAAACCGTATACGTACAAGCAGTGGAAGCCCGCAAGGGTGACTGCGTACCTTTTGTATAATGGGTCAGCGACTTACTGTCAGTGGCAAGCTTAACCGTATAGGGGAGGCGAAGGGAAACCGAGTCTGAATAGGGCGCATAGTCTCTGGCAGTAGACCCGAAACCGAGTGATCTATCCTTGGCCAGGTTGAAGGTGCGGTAACACGCACTGGAGGACCGAACCCACATCTGTTGCAATAGATGGGGATGAGCTGAGGATAGGAGTGAAAGGCTAAACAAACTCGGAGATAGCTGGTTCTCCTCGAAAGCTATTTAGGTAGCGCCTCGTATGAATCTTCCTGGGGGTAGAGCACTGTTATGGCTAGCGGGCCATCGCGGCTTAGTAAACCATGGCAAACTCCGAATACCAGGACAGAATGTACGGGAGACACACGGCGGGTGCTAACGTCCGTCGTGAAAAGGGAAACAACCCAGACCCGCAGCTAAGGTCCCAAAGTTATAGCTAAGTGGAAAACGATGTGGAAAGGCATAGACAGCCAGGAGGTTGGCTTAGAAGCAGCCACCCTTTAAAGAAAGCGTAATAGCTCACTGGTCGAGTCGGTCTGCGCGGAAGATTTAACGGGGCTAAGCTATACACCGAAGCTCGGGGTGCACACTTTGTGTGCGCGGTAGAGGAGCGTTCCGTAAGCCTGTGAAGGTGAGTTGAGAAGCTTGCTGGAGGTATCGGAAGTGCGAATGCTGACATGAGTAACGATAATGGGGGTGAAAAGCCCCCACGCCGAAAGCCCAAGGTTTCCTCGCGCAACGTTCATCGGCGCAGGGTGAGTCGGCCCCTAAGGCGAGGCAGAAATGCGTAGTCGATGGGAAGCTGGTTAATATTCCAGCACTTGTCTGTAGTGCGATGTGGGGACGGAGAAGGTTAGGTCTACCGGGCGTTGGTTGTCCCGGGGAAAGGCGGTAGGCATGAGGGTTAGGCAAATCCGGCCCTCTTTATGCCGAGCACCGAGACGAGCCCTATTGGGCGAAGTGACTGATACCACGCTTCCAGGAAAAGCCACTAAGCTTCAGCTACAGAGAAACCGTACCGTAAACCGACACTGGTAGGCAGGGTGAGAATCCCAAGGCGCTTGAGAGAACTCGGGTGAAGGAACTAGGCAAAATGGCACCGTAACTTCGGGAGAAGGTGCGCCCTTTTTGGTGGTCACATGCGTGACTGAGCTGAGAAGGGTCGCAGTAACCTGGCCGCTGCGACTGTTTATCAAAAACACAGCACTCTGCAAACACGAAAGTGGACGTATAGGGTGTGACGCCTGCCCGGTGCTGGAAGGTTAATTGATGGGGTCAGCCGCAAGGCGAAGCTCTTGATCGAAGCCCCAGTAAACGGCGGCCGTAACTATAACGGTCCTAAGGTAGCGAAATTCCTTGTCGGGTAAGTTCCGACCTGCACGAATGGCGTAACGACAGCGGCGCTGTCTCCACCCGAGACTCAGTGAAATTGAAATCGCTGTGAAGATGCAGCGTTCCCGCGGCAAGACGGAAAGACCCCGTGAACCTTTACTACAGCTTCACACTGAACGTTGAGTTCTTCTGTGTAGGATAGGTGGGAGGCTATGAAACCGAGACGCTAGTTTCGGTGGAGCCATCCTTGAAATACCACCCTGAAGTGCTTGACGTTCTAACCTAGGTCCGTAATCCGGATCAGGGACCGTGTGTGGTGGGTAGTTTGACTGGGGCGGTCTCCTCCCAAAGAGTAACGGAGGAGCACGAAGGTACGCTCAGCGCGGTCGGACATCGCGCACTGTGTGCAAAGGCATAAGCGTGCTTGACTGCGAGATCGACGGATCAAGCAGGTACGAAAGTAGGTCTTAGTGATCCGGTGGTTCTGTATGGAAGGGCCATCGCTCAACGGATAAAAGGTACTCCGGGGATAACAGGCTGATACCGCCCAAGAGTTCATATCGACGGCGGTGTTTGGCACCTCGATGTCGGCTCATCACATCCTGGGGCTGTAGCCGGTCCCAAGGGTATGGCTGTTCGCCATTTAAAGTGGTACGCGAGCTGGGTTCAGAACGTCGTGAGACAGTTCGGTCCCTATCTGTCGTGGGCGTTGGAGATTTGAGAGGGGCTGCTCCTAGTACGAGAGGACCGGAGTGGACGTTCCGCTGGTGTTCGGGTTGTCATGCCCATGGCATTGCCCGGTAGCTACGAACGGAAGCGATAACCGCTGAAAGCATCTAAGCGGGAAGCGCGCCTCAAGATGAGATCTCCCGAGACTTCGAGTCTCCTTAAGGCACCATCAAGACTAGGTGGTTGATAGGCACGGTGTGGAAGTGCAGCAATGCATTGAGCTTACGTGTACTAATGAGCCGTGAGGCTTGACCATATAACCCCAAGACGCTTCGTGAGTTTGACTCAACGAATCATCTCGATAGGTTCACCCAAATCGCTTGTCACTCGTTTACACCTTTATTCAACGCGAGATCCGTCTCGCGGAAGAGCAAAAACCAGCCATCCATGGCTGGACTCTTCAAAGTTTGAAGCCGGCGCTCTAAGCGCTACTTCTACCCTTTCCCTGGCGGCTATAGCGCTGTGGTCCCACCCGATCCCATCCCGAACTCGGAAGTGAAACGCAGCTGCGCCGATGGTAGTGTGAATCCTCATGCAAGAGTAGGTCACCGCCAGGGGCTTTATCCCTCAAACGCCTTCCCATCCGGGAAGGCGTTTGTCTTTGCGCGCTTCCAAAACAATACGGCGTGACCGAGTGTCGATCGCGC
>NZ_SAYT01000015.1 GCF_004296575.1 Dyella amyloliquefaciens
CTTACTTGATGACCTTGGCCACCACGCCGGCGCCGACGGTACGGCCGCCTTCGCGAATGGCGAAGCGCAGGCCCTGGTCCATGGCGATCGGGTGGATCAGGGTGACAACCATCTTGATGTTGTCGCCCGGCATGACCATTTCCACGCCTTCCGGCAGCTCGATCGCGCCGGTCACGTCGGTCGTGCGGAAGTAGAACTGCGGGCGGTAGCCCTTGAAGAACGGGGTATGACGACCACCCTCGTCCTTCGACAGCACGTACACTTCGGCTTCGAAGTCGGTGTGCGGGGTGATCGTGCCCGGCTTGGCCAGCACCTGGCCACGCTCGACGTCGTCGCGCTTCAGGCCGCGGAGCAGCAGACCGGCATTGTCGCCCGCCTGACCCTGGTCCAGCAGCTTGCGGAACATTTCCACGCCGGTCACGGTGGTCTTCTGGGTCGGACGGATGCCGACCACTTCGACTTCGTCACCAACCTTGATGATGCCGCGCTCGATACGACCGGTCACCACGGTGCCGCGGCCCGAGATCGAGAACACGTCTTCGACCGGCATCAGGAACGGCTGGTCAATGGCGCGCTGCGGCTCCGG
>NZ_SAYT01000016.1 GCF_004296575.1 Dyella amyloliquefaciens
TCAAATAGATCATATCTGATCATTTAATTTGCGAATGGACGGTTCTCGCCATAAGGTGTCGCCATTCCTTCTCATGACCGCGTCACGGCGTCACGCCGCGCTCCCCTGGTCATGACAGCCATGGGACTACACCATGTTTGATCGTGTGTTCGAGAATGCCGTGGACATCCACGGCAACAAGCTGCGCCTGGCCGTGAAAGACGGTCGTTTTTCCGAAAAAGGGCCGGAGCTGGTTAAACGATCACATGCAACTGAGGCTTCATCTGTCGCCCCCTTTTCTCGTTCTCCGTAACCGCCCCAGCGCCGCCCATGCAGCGACTCGTGCACAGGCACGAAGCAGATGTATTCACATATCAAATAGATCA
>NZ_SAYT01000017.1 GCF_004296575.1 Dyella amyloliquefaciens
GGCCTGTGGCGGAGCGCACCATTGGGCTCGTCAGCTCCAAGCGCTGGGCTACCGCGTGAAGTTGATCGCGCCACAGTTCGTGAAGCCGTATGTGAAGAGCAACAAGAACGATGCGAACGACGCCGAGGCCGTTTGCGAGGCGATGAGTCGGCCTAGCATGCGCTTCGTCACTGTGAAGACCACCCGCCAACAAGACATCCAGGCTGTGCATCGCGTGCGCTCCGGACTGATGGAGCAACGCACCGCGAAGGGTAACCAGAT
>NZ_SAYT01000002.1 GCF_004296575.1 Dyella amyloliquefaciens
GATGTCGATCCCAATGCGCGTAAGCTTCATGAGTGGACTCCTCCTCACTGTGACTGGTTGTCTCGCAACTCCAGTCTGGCACTCTTAGATGCCGAGGGTGGGGAGGAGTCCATCCCATTGCTTTCGACCCATGGCGGACCTTCCACGGTGAACGCTGGATAGCCGAGATAGATCATTCGGAGCTCCGTGATTCCGTGGCCGCGGAAGCTCAGGAAGTCTGTGGCAGGGAAGCTGAAATCTCCCTGCCACAGTCAAACGTGAGCACCGCGAGAGAAGAAAGGGCGATTACGCTTCCCTGATGAACGCCAATAGGTCCGCGTTGATTTGGTCAGCGTGAGTTGTTGGCATGCCATGAGGCAGGCCGGGGTATGACTTCAGCCTTCCGTGCTTGAGCAGCTTCCACGAGACGGCGCCCGTCGTCGGAAATGGGCAGATTTGATCGTCCTCGCCATGCATGACAAGCACGGGGATATCGATGGCGGCCAGGTCGTCATAGAACTCGGTCTCCGACAGAACGCGAACGCACTCGGTGTGCGCTACGGCGCTCCCCATCATGCCTTGGCGCCACCAATTCTCGCGTACACCTTCGTCGACTTGTGCGCCCGGTCGGTTGTAGCCATAAAACGGAATGGTGATGTCCTTGTAGAACTGAGAACGGTGTTTCGCAGTTCCGTCACGAATGCTGTCCACCACATCTTGCGGCACGCCATTGGGATTCTTTTCGGTCTTCCTGAAAACCGGCGGTATTGCACTGATGAGTACTGCTTTTTTGACTCCCTTTGGGTGGCGAGAAACGTAACGAGCCACTTCGCCGCCACCAGTGGAATGGCCAATGTGGACCGCATCCTTCAGGCCTAGGTGCTCCGACACGGCGAAGGCGTCGTCCGCGTAGGTATCCATGTCATGACCGTTCGATGTCTGAGTTGAACGTCCGTGCCCGCGACGGTCATGGGCAACCACGCGGAAACCTTCCTTCAAAAAGAACATCATCTGAGCGTCCCAGTCGTCGGCGCTCAAAGGCCATCCGTGATGGAAGAATAGAGGTTGGCCGGCTCCCCAATCCTTGTAATAGATTTGAGTTCCATCACTCACCGTCACATACCCACTGCCCGTACTCGAGTCGGCCTTCTGGTTCATTTTTTCTGCCCTTCTATCTGGATGGATGGGAAGTGCAACCGTTGGCGTTGCTGCGGGCGGCATGCGCAACCCTCGAAGGGTTGCCTTGCTTGGGTATAGGATTTGTGAAATGGACTTCCATATGGCCGTTTGGGTCAATGCCTGGCCAAATCGATAGTTTCTCAGGTAACTGATCGTTGCCCGAGTTTGCGCGCAGTGCGTTAATCCCTAGATCTTGCCGCTGCCTATGCAGCAATTCCGAGTGGTCGCATTCGACCCATGGCCGGCGTCGCCCATGAGATGCTAAGCGGCGTGACTTGATAAAGGGCGGGCGCATGATGAAGGGAAGTTGCCACTGTGGTGCGATTCGCCTGGAGCTTTCAGCCGGCCCGGATCATGCAATCGACTGTAATTGTTCAATCTGCCGGAGATACGGAGCGCTTTGGGCGTTACTTGAGCCGGAGGCCGTAACGATTTCCGGGCAGTTGGAGTCGTTACGTACCTACATCTGGGGATCACGAACAATCCGCACCATGCATTGTGCAATCTGCGGGTGCGTAACGCATTGGGAACCTATCGCCGCGCAAGGCAGGTCGAAGGTGGGAATCAATATGCGCAACTTCGACATCTCGCTGATTGCCGGGTTGAAGGTGCGTCGCTTTGATGGTGCAGATAGTTGGACCTATCTGGACTAAAAGGTCCGCTTCAAACCCGGCGCGGACGTTGGCGAAGTCCACGTTGCTCACTCCTCGGAGACCAGGGGGCAGGGCACTGACGTCAAGTCATCGAGGCTCGGACAGGTTTGCTTCCGATCTGCAGCGAACACGGCTGCATACACGAATGCGGCGCGGCCGCCAGCTGTGATTAGCGGCGACTAATATGAGTCAGCGACTTTCCTGCGTGCCCTCATTGCGCGCGATGTTGCGAACGAGTCACCTTGATCCCCTGATCTCGTTGAGGCAAGAATGCATGCTCATCGAAGATCGATATCCAACCGGGGGTGGCAGTACCTATGACGGACGAGTCGAAGATCACGAAAGAGAAGCAGGACTGCCAGGCCGGAGGAACTCCGGGAAGTACGGAGGCGATCGTCAAGCTCTCGCGCCGCGAATTCCTTACGGGCACGGCCATTGCCGCAGCCGGGCTGATGATTGTGCCTCGCCACGTGCTGGGCGGGACCGGCTATACGGCACCCAGCGATCGACTGAACATTGCCGGCATCGGTGTCGGAGGTATGGGCATGCACAACATGCGTGCCCTGGCTGGCGAGAACATCGTTGCCCTGTGCGATGTGGACTGGGGTTATACGGACAAGTCCTTCCGCGGGATGGTCGATGGCCTGCCGAAAGTGCAGGCGCGCCTTGACAAGGCCCAGACGGCTAAAGACCGCCTGAGGCTGCAGGGCGAGATCGACCAGTCAAGGCTGCTTGCCAGCAAGTTCAATTCGATCAAGCGCTATACCGACTACCGCCGGATGCTCGAGCAGCAGAAGGACATCGATGCGGTGGTCATTGCGACGCCGGATCACCTGCATGCGGTAATCGCCAGTGCGGCGATGAGCCATGGCAAGCACGTGTATCTGCAGAAGCCACTCACCTGGTCGATTTACGAAGCTCGCGAACTGTCCAGGAAGGCTAAGGACAATCCCAAGCTCGTCACGCAGATGGGCAACCAGGGACACTCTTCCGACGATGCCCGCTTGATCAACGAATACATCGCGTCCGGGGCGATCGGCGAGGTTCGCGAGGTCCACGCCTGGACGAATCGCCCACTTGCCTACTGGCCGCAGGGCATTCCACGCCCGCAGGCCAGGCCGCAGCCAGACGCCGCGAACTGGAACGAAGGCGCGGTGATGGATCGGCTCGCCAATGCCATGGTCGGCAACTATCCGAAGCCGGAAGGGCTGGCGTGGGATCTGTTCCTTGGTCCCGGTCCCGTCGTCGACTACCACCCGGTGTATCACCCGTTCAACTGGCGCGGCTGGGTGGATTGGGGCGTCGGTGCCATCGGCGATATGGGCGCGCACCTGATCGATTCCTCGTTCTGGTCGCTGGACCTGGGTTTCCCGACATCGGTGGAGACCGTCTCGACGCCATTCGACAAGACGTCGTATCCCATGGCGACGATGACGTATTTTGACTTCCCTGCGCGCGGCAGCAAGCCGCCAGTGAAGCTCACCTGGTATGACGGCGCGTTGCTGCCGCCGGGGCTGGAAGCGCTGGGCGCCGGGCAGATGAGCAAGGATGGCGGTGTCCTCTACGTTGGGGACAAGGGCAAGCTGATCCACGAGACCTACGGCGCAAATCCGCGCCTGCTGCCGCAGTCGTTGCATGACTCGGTGGGCACGCCTCCCCAAACGTTCGCGCGCATCAAGACCTCGCATGAGATGAACTGGGTAGACGCCTGCAAGGGGAAGGCGGAAGCGTCGTCGCCGTTCTCGTACGCTGCACGGCTCACGGAGGTCATGTTGCTGGGCATCGTGTCCCTTCGCGCGGGCGGCAGGATCGAGTACGACGCGGAAAACATGCGCATCACCAACCTGGCGGATGCCAACGCGTTTCTGCGTCGTGAGTATCGCGAGGGGTGGTCCCTTTAAAGCAACAAGACCATTCGCCACGAGCTGACGACGGCTGTTCGCGTCTCAGCTCAGTGGCGGGCACGCTGGTTTCCCGTGCGGCCTGGCAACGCAGAGGAGAGTGGTCCTTGGTTGATTGAAAGGGCCGCGACCCGTGCCTGCCGAGACGGCTTTTGGAGGCCAGGAAGTCGACACCATTGCATGAGACAGCAATAGCGACGCCCCAAATCTGAGGGCGCGAATGCCCGATCCCGATGGTCGTGTTAAGGTACCCCAGTCGGAAAAGGCAGACTTGGTCTGGTAAGCCCAAGTCCTTTCGGTAACGAAAGCTCTGGTCTTTGGCTTCGTGCTTGAGATCCCCGCGACGAATATCGGACGCCACCTGCGTCCCATCATTCGTCCGCAGGGTTCTCGAATTCGAGGAACGCTCCGGTCGAACATCGTATCGACACAGGAGTCACTCATGCACAGCCACCATCCAACATCCCATGACGTTGTCATTGCCGGCGCCGGTCCCGTCGGCCTGTTTCTCGCCTGTGAGCTCGCGCTCTTCCGCCTGTCGGTGGTGGTGCTGGAGCAAGCCGAGGATCCAAGTTCGCCCCTGAAACGGCTCCCCTTTGGCATGCGCGGCCTTTCGGCTCCCACGCTGGAAGCGTTCTATCGCCGCGGACTGCTGGACGCCGTTAAAGAAGCTCAGAAAGCGAATGAAGTTTCCGGAGCCAGTCGGGCGGCAGCTCACTGGATGCAGGAGACACGGCGCCCGGCCGGCCACTTTGCCGGCATCCCGTTCTTCCATGACCAGATCGACAGCTCACGCTGGCCCTATCGACTGCCGAGCCCTGCGGGCACCAGCCTGATGGTGGAAATGGAATCCCTGGAAGCGGTACTCGCGGAGCGGGCCATCGCCATGGGCGTTGAAATTCGACGCGGCTCTCCAGTGTTGGGTTTCGAGCAAACGGATGATGAGGTGATCGTCCGCACCGAGGGCGAGATCTTTCGCGGCCGCTGGCTTGTCGGATGCGATGGCGGCCGCAGCACCGTGCGCAAGGCGGGTGGTTTCGAATTTACCGGCACCGATCCGGAGTTCACCGGCTATTCGGTCCAGGTGGAGATGGAAGACCCGGACGCACTTCAGCCGGGCCGCACATACACGCCGACAGGCATGTACACCTACGCGCGGCCCGGAACCATTGCCATGGTCGATTTCGATGGTGGCGCCTTCCACCGCGTCCAGCCGATCACGCTCGATCATGTACAGGCGGTGTTGCGTCGCGTCTCCCAAAGGGACGTGACATTGACCGCCTTGCGGCTCGCTACCACGTGGACCGACCGTGCCAGCCAGGCAGCCGCCTATCGCAGAGGGAGGATCCTGCTCGCTGGCGATGCCGCGCACATTCATTCTCCCCTAGGCGGACATGGGCTCAATCTTGGGGTCGGCGACGCGATGAATCTCGGATGGAAGCTCGCCGCCACGATTCGCGGGGATGCACCGGCCGACCTGCTCGACAGTTATCCGGACGAACGGCAGCCGGTGGGCAAGCAGGTTCTCGACTGGTCGCGCGCCCAGGTTGCCCTTATGCGTCCAAGCGCCAGTTCGCGCGCGCTCGGAGCCATCATTCGCCAACTCGTCGATACACGCGATGGTGCGACCTACTTCGCCGAGCGCGTGTGGGGTGTTTCGCTTCGCTACGATCTCGGCGCGGATCATCCACTGGTGGGGCGCAGTGTTCCGGATTTCCTGCTGCCCGCTGTCGGAAGGGTCGGCGGACTGCTCAACCGGGGAAGTGGTCTGTGGCTGGATTTCGGCACCCACGCTCCCTACCGAAAGCTTGCGAGCCGCTGGAGCGACCGGATCACCTATGTTGCGGGCGACGCCGAGGATAGCCTCGGCCTGGACGCCGTACTCGTGCGCCCCGATGGCGTTGTCGCCTGGGCCGGGGAGGGAAGCTTTGACCCTGAGGAAGCGACTCGGGCGGCGTCGCGATGGTTCGGCAATCCCGGGCCAGACACGCACTGACGCCACCGCCGAATGAGTGACGGGTGCCGAAGTCGCTCGCGTCATTCATTGGAAGGCGCAACATCTCCTTGGATCAACGTTGCCCCGGGGCAGGGCTTAAATCATCGACCTTAAAGCGCCTCCGCCACTGAGGGCGGTGCGTAGTCCATGCTATTTGCCAGCGATGGCCGAGCCATCCTGGGCGGCATGAATCCGTGACCTGAGCCAGCATGACATGCCTCGCGCCTGGCCTTCTGGGGACAACACATCGCGGATGCCGAAAGGCATGTATACGGCGTACGCTAAGAGGCGTACGTTGTATACATGAGCAAAGATCGCATCTTTGATGCAGCAAGGGCCATTCTCGATCACGAGGGATTGGGAGGGCTTTCGGTGCGCAAGGTCGCCACACGCGCCGGTGTCTCACCCATGGCGATGTATCGGCACTTCGCGGATAAGGATGCCCTCCTGAACGCGCTGATGGACGACGGGCTTGCCGCTTGGGAGAAGATCGTCCGCGCCATCCGGGCCGACGATCCGATGGAGTGGCTGGAGGCCGTGATCGAGGCCTTCCTCAAGTTCGCACTCAAGCAACCGCACAGATTCGACGCCGCCTTCTTCCTTCCCGCGCCCGAGGCGCGGCGCTATCCCGATGACTTCGTGGCGGGCCGTTCCCCAGTCATCGCGATGATCATGATCAGAATCGATCAGGCCAAAGCGGACGGACGACTTGGCGACACGCCGGCGGTGGATGTTGCGTTGGCGCTCGCAGGCATGGCGCAGGGGTTGGTCTCCATGCATCGCGCCAACCGCTTTTCCAGCGACAAGCAGTTCCGGACGCTATTTCGCGCCCAGCTTCTTCATTGCCTTCAATCCTTTTCTGCAAGGAGAGCTCGATGAGTGCCATCGCCAAAGTCACCGCCGCGATAATGGCCGCCACCCTCGCCATGTCGGGGGAGGCTGTTGCCAAGCCGCTTGCTATCGTGAATGCCGAAATCTATCCGTCGCCCAATGCTCCCCTGATAAGCGACGGCGTGGTCCTCGTGCAGGACGGCAAGATCATCAAGGTCGGCACTCGCGCAGAGGTGTCCGTTCCCAAGACTGCTCGCGTGATTGATGCGCATGGCGCTGTTCTCACTGCCGGCTTCTGGAACAGCCACGTTCACATCATGCCTTCCGACCTTATGGGCGCGAAGGCCTCCAAGGCGGCGACCCTCGAAGAGGGCATCCAGGCGATGCTGACGCACTGGGGCTTCACCACGGTCTTCGATCTGGGGTCCTCAACCGAAAACACGTTGGCGTTGCGTAAGCGTATTGCGTCCGGCGATATCGACGGGCCCATGATTCTCACGTGTGGCGATCCCTTCTTTCCCGAAGGCGGTACGCCGATCTATGTGCGGCAATACCTGGCAGATCACGGCTGGGCCAACGAAGAAGTCTCGACGCCGAAAGAGGCTGCCGATCGCGCGGTTCGACAACTCGACCGCGGCACGGACGCCGTGAAGATATTCGCTGGCGCCATCGTGGGCGGCGACATCGGCGTGCTGCCCATGCGCCTCGACATTGCCAAGGCGGTAGTGGCCGAAGCGCATAAACGTGGCAAACCTGCTTTCGCGCATCCTTCCAACTATGCCGGCATCAACGTGGCGATCGACTCCGGCGTGGACGTCCTGGCGCACACCACCGCGACCGAAGACGGCAGCCACGATCCTTACGGCTGGACGCCCGAACTTATCGCGCGCATGCGCGCCCACAACATGGCCCTGACTCCCACCATGACGCTATTCGAATGGGAGGCGCACAAAATTCACCAGAAGCCGGAGGTCACGGCGCAGACGATCAAATTGATTACGTCGGAGGTGAAGGATTTTTCGGCGGCCGGCGGAGAGATCCTGTTTGGCACCGACGTCGGTTATACCGACGCCTACGACACCACCGAGGAATATCGCCTGATGTCGGGCGCTCTCGACTGGCGCCAGATATTGGCCTCGTTGACCACCACGCCAGCTTCCCGCTTCGGCTATGCCGCGCATAAGGGACGCATCGCGCCGGGCATGGAGGCTGATCTGGTGCTGCTCGATGGCGATCCGTCCAAGGATCCAACAGCCTTCGCTCGTGTGCGAGACACTATCCGCGGCGGACGGGTGATCTGGGGTGCAGATCGGTGATCACGAACTTTGGGCGGTTGGGTGACCGCGCCTTGGGCGCGGCCCCATCGGCACTACTTACTTGCCCTCGGGAACGAGGTTGGCCAACTTGCCCTTCTTGTCGAACTGGCAGCTGAAATTCTTCTTGCCGTCCATGCCCGCGTCGGCGGTACCGGTGATCGAATACCCGGCATCAGCGGCTTGAATCGGCTGCAGCTGGATATAGTCGTTCTTCACGTCGAATTTTTTCGCCGCGGCATCGAGGCAGCGATTAGTCAATTTGCCTGGGTCGGGTCGGTCGGAAGCAACTGCGTGGGACGTCAGGACAAGCCCGAGGGAAGCGGCCAGAAGCAGGGCAGGGGTGCGCATGGGTTTATCTCCGTACGAGGCACGAGGCAGAAAACACTGCCCAGCGAGTGTGCCTCTGGATTCCTTGCGCCAAGATGAATCGCGTGCACGACCAGTGACGATGTCCGACTTAGTCACGTGAGCTTCATCGCCAGTATCACGGAATGAGACTCCACGTGGCGCAGAGCCAAGCCGCATCAGTCATGCGTGTGGTTGCGGAGCGTGTGCACGGAACGAACTGA
The DNA here is from genome assembly GCF_004296575.1 of Dyella amyloliquefaciens. Classification (GTDB taxonomy): domain Bacteria; phylum Pseudomonadota; class Gammaproteobacteria; order Xanthomonadales; family Rhodanobacteraceae; genus Dyella; species Dyella amyloliquefaciens. The sequence continues at coordinate 8,425 of NZ_SAYT01000002.1, forward strand.
ACCTCAGCCCGTTACTGTGTGCAGCCCATTACGCCTCCAGCGCCAGCGTTGCGAACGTTGCGAGCCAGTGCTCGCCCAGGTAGTCGCCCGCGACATGAGGGAGCGCGCTGTCGACGTGTTGCTCCGCTGCATCGATGAGTCGCTTGCGGCGCATGTCACCCTCAGGCAACGCGCGGGCGATTGCACGCATGCACCATGCGCGACTGAGGTTCAGTCCGTCGAGATGCGTGATCTTGCCGTCGCTGCGGTCGCTGACCGTTGCCGGCGTGAACAGGGTCGCGGGCTCGCCCTGCGAGAGGTCGGGCAGGAACCGTGTGAACCAATCGCCGAACGCATCCGGCGCCAGCACACGCCGCATCAATTCCGCCTCCATCAGCGACGGCGACAGGAACTCGTCACCTGAAGGCTCCCATGCCTGGCACGCGGCATCGTTCGCGTACCAGCGTGTTGCAGTCTCCACGATGAGCGACGCCAACGACTCACGTCGTGTGACTCGAGCAAAATCGTACGCGAGCGCGAGTGCGAACGCCGTGTTGTAATGCGTCCCGACGCGCAGCGGATAAGTCGCCTTCGGCAGGAATGCCTCGAAGCGATCCACGATTGCATCGGTCAGTGGAGAAAATGTCGTTCTCCAGCGCGATGCCTGCGGTAGCACGTTGCCCGCCGCGATCCGATCGAGCTGCGCGGACAGCGCCAGAATCCACGCCCAACCGTACGGCCGCTCGAATCCGCGGTTGTGCGGGTAGTCAAGGTAGGCGCGCTCGCCCTGGACATTCGCATCGGTGAAATGCGCGTCGACGACGGCTACCACTTGCGCCGCTTCCGGCAGGCCGGGAAAACGTTCGAGCAGATGCAGTATGAGCCAGTAGCCGTGCACGCAAGAATGCCAATCGTAGCTTCCGTAGAAGATCGGATGCAGCGCACGAGGCCCCGCGATGTCCTGCGGCCCGGCGAGCACGTGGGCGAGGCTGTTGGGATACTCGCGCGTGAGATGCGCAAGTGCGAGCGATGCGAATTTCGAAGCTATCGCGGGCGTGAGTACGGTGTTCATTGGCATCTCGCTTATGGAAAGCATGTTTCAGAATCGGAACACAAGCACGGCCATCAGCACCGTGTTGACGACAAGGAGGAGGGTCGCCGTCGGCCATTGCGCCTTGATCACGCCGTTCTTGTCCTTCAGCTCGAGCAATGCGGCGGGCACGATGTTGAAGTTCGCGGCCATCGGCGTCATCAGGGTGCCGCAGAAGCCGCTCAACATGCCGATTGCACCGAGAATCGCCGGGTTGCCGTGAAACTGATGGACGATGAGAGGTAGCCCGATGCCCGCCGTCATCACCGGGAACGCGGCGAACGCGTTGCCCATGATCATCGTAAACAGCGCCATGCCGACCGTGTACGCGACAACGATGGCGATCGGCGAATCGATCGGCATCCAGGTCGTCACCAGCCCGGACACGACGCCACCGACGCCAGCGACCGCAAACACCGCGCCGAGCGCCGCGAGCATCTGCGGCAGGATCGCGGCCCAGCCGACAGCATCCATCGTGTAACGCGCCTCCCTGAGCCCGTGTACCGGCGAGTCTCGCAGCATCACGAGCGCGACGCCGAACGCGACAAGCGTGCCGAGAACCAGTGAGATCAGCGTCACGCTATGCGTGTCGATAAACGGCGCGTGCTTTAACGCGAGTGTTCCTGTCAGCGTAACCGCAGGAATCAACAGCGCGGGAAGGAATAGCCGGTTGCCCAGGCGCGGTGCGCCGGCTTCACGCCGTGCGACTGCGGTAGCGCTGCGCTCCTCAATCTTGCCGCGCCCAAGCTTGCCTGAGCCCGCGATCACCGCGAGCGCAATCGCGAGGCAGCCCGTCACGAAATGTGGCAGCAGCGTGCCAAACAGGAAAGTCACGGCATAGATCATCCAGAACGCGAAGTTCACGACGCGCCGCGGATTCGTTCGGTCGGTCAGGTTGAACACCGCGAAGGCCGCGAACATCAGGCCCGCAATCGTGTAAAGCGTTTCGAGCCCGATCATCGCGCGTCCTTTTTCACGGGCATAGCGAAGGTCCGCGCGAGCCGGCGATCAAACAGGGAGAGCCGCGTGCAGTGGATAAGGAGTGCCGCGATCGCGGTCGGAATGGCCCACACCGATACTTGCAGCGGCTCCACGATGATGCCGTTCTGCTCGAGGAAGCCCTTGATCAGCAGGATCGATTGGATGGCGATGAAAATGTCTTCGCCGAAAAACACCGCGATGTTGTCCACGGCGGATGCATTCGCCCGAATCTGCTGACGCTCAGCATCCGGCAACTCGCCGTGCCGGTTTGCGGCTGCGGCCTCGGCCATCGGTGCGATCAGTGGTCGCACCATCTGCGCATGGCCGCCGAGCGAGGTCAGGCCGAGTGCGGCAGTGACCTGGCGAATCACGAAGTAAAGCATCAGCACGCGTCCCGCCGTGGCTGCGCGTACCCGGCCGATCATCTGCCGCGCCTGTTCCTTGAGTCCATTGCGTTCGAGTAGCGCAATCACGGGAAGGGTCAGCCAGATCAGGCCCATGTAGCGGTTCTCGGTGAACGCCTTGCCGATTGCGCTGATGATGCCGACGAGATCCATGCCACCGGCAAGACCTGTCGCGAGACCGGCGACCGTCACCACCAGAAGCGCATTGAAGCGAAGCGCGAAGCCGATCACGACGATCGCCACGCCAATCAGAACCAGCATCGCCCCTCCTCGTCATTTAGCGCGCGATGTGCGCAGATGGCGGGCCGACGTTTACCCCTGCCGCATCAGTCGGCCCCTGGCGGCCAGTCTAGTCTCTGCGATGGGCTGGAGGCCGATTCGCCAAGGCGGATGGTGGCTGATCGCTTGGCGCGCTTCGAACTTTCCATGGTGTCGTCACGATGAGGCTTGAGTGCCAGTGCGTTGGTGGGACTCCAATCTTCGCTTTCGACCCGGGTAGCCAAAGGGCAGGGCGATCCGCCCGTGCTATCACGGACAGGGAGCGCACCCGGCATCCTGCCAGAAGCGGATACCGGCCATGACGGCCCCTGATCGATGTGCGTATTCGAGTGCCATGTAGGCACGAAACGTCCGCCAGGCCTTCGATCCCCCTCGGGTTGCGACGAGCAGTGGGCCGACATTTTGCTGCCCGGTCGCCGTCACGCTTATCCTCAGCCAGGCGGACACCCATCCCGCCCATCCCTGACAGACGATGCCCACCCTGCTTGTTAGGGTCAGGCCGTCATTCGCGCTGTCTTTCTGTCGGGCCTCGCGAATGACCATGACTACCAGGTCATGAGGCGCGAGCCGTGAGTGCGACCAACACCCACGACCCGCTGACCATCACCAACTACTTGGAAGTTGATCATGGCTACCCACGATCATACGGGACGCATTCGCCCGTCCGTTCCCCCTGACGGCATCCTCACTCCCTCAACTGGCGACTCGTCACGCACGCGTGTGACGTGGCCGGAAACTCTGCGTCAGGGCACGCGCGGTGACATCGCCTTGGCGGTGCTCGCACTCACACGATTGCGTCATGACAGCGAGCAGTGCCGCAAGGCACGAGCACGGGGATTCCCCGGCAGACCGCTGGAATGGCCGCTTCCCGTGGCCGTCACGGCCAGTTTGGGAACCGCTATCCGATGCCTCCAGCAGTACGCGCGCCTGCTCGGTCACGAGTCTCGAGTGAACCCGCCACGTCTCTGGTGATCGCCTTCGCGGCGCATCGGCAAGCATCGCGATGCGCCGCTCCCCGGCAATCACCGACGTAGCCACTAGGCATGCACCTACACGAGCGGCTGCAAGCGCCCGCCTGTTCTGCAGTCGCGCCTGACAAGGAAGGGAAACCCATGGAACTGATCCAACTTTCCCCGCATCTGGACGTGGATCCTTCACTGCGCCTGCGCTCCCCCGGCGAGGTGCTGCTGCTCGACTACATGCTTCCGGCAACGATGAACCACCAGCAGCTCGCCCGCCGCACAGGCATCCGGGCGCCCCACCTCAGGGAGTTCCTCACCGACGCCCGCCCCATGACTCCCCGGCAGGCCATGCGGCTTGCTTTCGTGCTGGACACCTCGCCGCTCTATTGGCTGGTGCTGCAGGCGCGCTTTGATCTGGCTCGCGAGGCGCAACGCACCGCTTCAGCTCATCGCTAGTCGCTGGTGCAGCCCTGAAATGAGTGCCGGCCCCTCGAATCACTTCGGCATAAGGTGGTACAGGCCACCGGGTTCAGCGTCTTCCAGCATCCAGAGCGAACCGTCCGGTGCTTCTTCGATGTCGCGGACGCGTTTGCCGATACTCCAGCGTTGGACCGCAGTGGCGCCACCTTTGCCATCAAACGTGACGCGAACAATGGCCTCGCTGACAAGCCCGCCGAGCAAGGCACTGCCATTCCATTTCGGGAACAGGCTGCCCTTGTAGAACATGAGATTGCCCGGCGCGATCACTGGCACCCAATAGATCACGGGCTTGGCGAGATCGGGGCGCGTATCCGGGTTTGGAATGGGCACACCGTTATAGTTGGCGCCATACGAGACCAGCGGCCAGCCGTAGTTCTTGCCGGGCTGGATCAGGTTCAGTTCGTCGCCGCCGCGCGGGCCGTGCTCAAGCTCCCACAGTCGACCGTCGGGAGCAAAGGCCAAGCCATAAGGCGTGCGGTGGCCGGTGGTCCAGGTTTCGGCCGGAGTCAGATTGGGGCCGGGGAACGTATAGGTGCTGACCACAGGTGCCGTCTTGGCTTTCTCGGTATCCGTTGCCGGGTCAATCAGCGAAATGGTTTGGGCTCCGACCTTGCCTGACCATGGATTTCCGGGCGCGGGTTTACCGTCCAGCGTCAGCCGCAAAATTTTTCCTGCGGGCTGGCTGGGATCCTGCGCGGGAGTGAAGCGCTGGCGGTCGCCTAGCGTGAGGAAGAGGTACTTGCCGTCTGGTGAGAAGGCGATTTGGCCACCGGGCTGGCCGCCCTTGCCCGTGGGCATCTGGCGCCACAACACCTGAAAGCCGTCCAGCCGAGGCTGCTTGTCATCCAGCACAAGGCGCCCACGGCCCAGCACTACGCCGCCACCATAATCACCTGGTGCGACATAAGTGAGATACACATTGTGGTCAGCGCTGTAATGAGGCGAGAGGAAGACGCCCAGCATGCCGTCCTGACCTTCGAAATAGCTGGGCGGGACGCCGCCGATTTCGGTTTTTTCGCCCTGCGGAGTCACCAGGGCGACGCGGCCAACCTTTTCGGTCACCAGCATGCGGCCATCGGGCAGGAACGCGATGCGCCAAGGCAGATCGAGGCTCGCCACCTTGGTCATGGTGAAGGGAAGGTCGGGATCGGGTTTCTGTTCGCCTGCATTGGTCTGCGCATGGGCGGCGCTCGCCAGCACGGCCGCAACAAAGATCCCGCTTGCCAGCTTCAACATTTCCACGTCTCCTTGCGCCCGAATGGCTTGGAACATCCTAGCGCTCTGAATGCCGTATCGGGGTGATGGTTTCTATCAACTTTGGATTGCATGGATCCGCTGCCCGCCCGGGCTTCTGGCGCAATTGCTTTTGGCCGAAAGCGAAGCCAGGGCACGGCGCTTCGATCAGGGCAGGTTATCGAGGAGCGTCATCGCGAAGACCAGGTGGTGTCCGCTTTTTTACCCAAAGCGGACACTCGCCGGTCAGCTGCCAAATTGAGCAAGAACGATAAAGCGCTCCTGCGCATTCAACGAAGGCGGGACCTCATCGGCTGATGCAGCAATCAAGCTCGCGCTCTTTTCTCATGGTGAGACTTCACGCGAGTCGAGGCGCCACCCCAGGGTTTCTCCAGCGAGGAAGGGCACCACGGCCTGTCCTCCGACTTCGATCACATCGGGCACTTTCCACGGACTGCGCGTCAGCGTGACCCGGCTCTCATTCAGGGGAAGGCCATAGAAACGGGGCCCATGCTCCGAAGCGAAAGCCTCAAGGCGGTCAAGCGCACCTTCCTCTTCAAACACCTGTGCATAAGCTTCCAGTGCAACTGGCGCATTGAAGATCCCTGCGCAGCCGCATGCCGATTCCTTCGCTGCGCGCGGATGGGGTGCGGAGTCCGTGCCGAGAAAAAAGCGGGGCGAGCCAGAGGTCGCCGCCTGGCGCAGCGCGAGGCGATGCTTTTCGCGCTTGGCCACTGGCAAGCAGTAAGCGTGCGGGCGAAGTCCGCCTTGAAACATCGCATTGCGGTTGATCATCAGGTGGTGCGGCGTAATGGTTGCGGCGACCTGGTCGCGAGACCCGCGGATAAAGTCAGCTGCCTCGGAGGTGGTGATGTGTTCCAGCACCACTTTAAGTCCCGGGAAGTCCCGCACGATGTGTGAGAGTACGCGCTCAATGAAGATCGCTTCGCGATCGAACACATCCACGGCAGCGTCGGTCACTTCGCCGTGAATCAGCAGCGGCATCCCGATGCGTTCCATGGTGGCCAGCACGGGATGGATTCGCCGAACGTCCGTCACGCCGTGGCTTGAATTGGTCGTGGCGTGAGCCGGGTAGAGCTTGCATGCGGCGAAGACACCTGACGCGTAACCCGCCGCCACCTCGTCAGGATCGGTGTCGTTCGTGAGATAGCAGGTCACTAGAGGCTCAAACGAAGCTCCCGTTTGGATCGCTGCACGAATTCGGTTCCGGTACTCGCGAGCGGCCTCCACCGTACAAACGGGAGGAACCAGATTCGGCATCACGATAGCCCGCGCGAAGCCGTGGGCCGTAGCGGCGACGGTCTGCTCCAGCTGCGCACCATCGCGCAGATGGACATGCCAATCATCAGGCGTTCGAATCGAAATTGTCGTCATAAATTGCGCCCCTCCTGGCGGGGCTAGAGCATCAATCAGCAATTATCGCGAGTATGCGGCCAAGCGAGTAGGGCGCCAATCGAGTTCGTGACTGCACGGGCTTCGCCAGAAGCAGTTCAGGCCGAGCTGGCGAACGAGCGCGAAAACTGGGAAGGTTGGCTGCACGTGGCTGAAGCCTGTGCGGCACAAGCTCAGGCCGCCCGGGATCGCGCCGAACACGCTCGCGCAACTCGCGATGGCCAACTGCAGGATAGTCATGCGCTGCGTGCTGACCTGGTGCAGCAGCACAACTGTATGCAAGACCAGATCGATGTTCAGTCTCTACAAATCCAGTGGCTTCGGACTCGGCTGGGCGAGAGTCAGGCCACTTCGGGCCGATAGCCAGGAAGCAACGAGGGCTAAAGCAGACGCGGACGCAATGGACTCAGGCGTATATCCCCCGCGCGCACTGCTGACGCGACGACTAGTGAGTCGCGGGGCGCAAGTCAGGAGGGAAAAAACCCTCTACTTTTCAGCGAGCTATCGCACACCGTATGCATTGGCGATCTGCATGGGGAGCGTTATCGGGGGTAGGGCAGGTGGGCACCCTGTACGCGTGACCCGTTCACGACCATGGATCAGCCAAATGGATGGCTCTTCGCTGATTCGGCCTGGCTGCATCCATCACCCATTCAAGAAGGTATCCAGGGTTCCAGGCGCCGGGCTGGGCTTTTCCAGTGGTGTGGGCAGCGTGTCCATGAGAGCCGGCTGCCCCATCGTGGGCCGCTATTGGCCAATGATGATATCAAAATACCATTGACACATTTATGGTATGCATATATCAACGTACGGTAGGTTGAGCCTGCGCATCCGGGGGAGAATGTCATGCCGCACCATCTGCAAAAAAAACGTCACCGTTTATCTGTTTTCGGGCACCAGCCGGCGGCTGAGACCGGCACACGCCGCATTCGCATGAACTTGCGCTCGAGTGTCACCAGCTTGCTCTCGATGTTCATGTTCACGATGGCCACCGGTGTCATGGGCGCCCAGGCGCCAATGCCGGAATCCGCCACAACCCCCAACGTTTCCGGCGTGACCGTGCCTGCGCCGATCACACCCGTCCCGGCCGGTTCTCTCGCTGATTTGCAGGGCGCCTCGACGCATCAGCTGACGAATGAGGATCTGTCCGCCTTCCTCGATGGTTTCGTACCGATTGCGCTCGCGCGCGGTGATGTCGCCGGCGGTGTCGTCAGTGTGGTGAAGGACGGCAAGGTACTGTTTGCCAAGGGTTACGGATACGCCGATCTGGAGAAGCGCACGCCGGTCGAGGTGGACCGCACGTCGTTCCGGATCGGTTCGACGTCGAAGTTGTTCACCTGGACAGCGGTGATGCAACTGGTCGAGCAGGGCAAGTTGGATCTGGACGCCGACGTCAACCAATACCTTGACTTCAAGATTCCGCCTTATCAGGGCAAGCCGATCACCCTGCGCAACATCATGACCCACACGCCGGGCTTCGAGGACACCGCGAAGAACCTGATCTCGATCGACGGCAAGCCGGTCAACCTCGAGCAGTACATGAAGTCCCACCTGCCGGAACGGATCTTCCCGGCGGGCGAGGTGGTTGCCTATTCCAATTATGGTTGCGGGCTGGCTGGCTACATTGTGCAGCGCGTGTCCGGCCAGGATTTCGACGATTACGTCGACCAGCACATTTTTATCCCGCTGGACATGCAGCACTCCACGTTCCGGCAACCCCTTCCGTCGGCGTTGGCGCCCTTGATGTCCGAGAGCTACAAGACCGCGTCAGATGGCAAGCAGCAGGCCTTCGAGATCATCAGTCCGGCACCTGCCGGTGCGGTAACCGCCACCGCGCTGGACATGACTCATTTCATGATCGCCCAGCTGCAGAACGGCCTTTACGGCAACAACCGTATCTTGCAGCAGGCCACAGCTGTGGCGATGCACGCCCAGCAGCGCACCGAGGCACCCGGCCTCAACGGCTTCGCGCTGGGCTTCTATCATGAGGACAGCCACGGTCAGCGCATCATCGGTCATGCCGGCGACCTCGATTACTTCCACACTGACCTGCATCTGTTGCTGGACTCGAATGTCGGCATCTTCATGTCGTTCAACAGCGCCGGCAATGCGGGTGGCGCCCACGTGATCCGCACGGCGTTGTTCGACGCCTTTCTCGACAGGTACTACCCCACGGCGCCAGCCAAAAACCTGCCTACCGCTTCCACGGCCAAAGCTGATGCAGCCAGGGTCGCGGGCTGGTACTTGGCCAGTCGTCGCAACGACAGCGGCATGCGCATGATGTACGCGTTGGGCCAGAACCAGGTCCAGGCACTTCCCGACGGCACGATCATCGCGGGCGGCATTAACAACGCTGCCGGCACGCCGCTGCACTGGCGCGAAATCGGCCCCTTGCAGTACCAGGAAGTCAACGGTACGCACAAGCTGGATTTCGTCGCGGATGCGAACGGCAATATCGACTACTGGGCTACCGATGCGGTAGTGCCGGTGATGATCTTCCAGCGGCTCAATGGGCTGCACGCGCTGGGCTCGATCAAGCTGCTGGGTGCGCTGGGCCTGCTGGTCACTCTGCTTGCTTTGCTGGTCTGGTTCGGTGGCTGGCTGGTTCGCCGCCACTACAGGCGCACACTTGAGCTTCCGCCGCAGTTGCTGCGCAGCCGACTGTGGTCACGGCTGGCTACGCTGGTGCTGTTCGGCACGTTGGTCGGCTGGCTCATCCTGCTGATCTGCATGGGTAGCAACCCCTACCTCTTGCTGCAGGGCACCGCGGTGCCGTGGATGTACCTGCTCTCGGTGCTTGGCGTAGTGGCACTGATCGGTGTGCTGCTGATCGTGATCCACACGACACGTTGCTGGATGGCAAAGCGCAGCCGGTGGGTGCTGCTGGGTGAGACCGTGCTGGCCTTCTTTGCCGTCTACCTGGCGTGGCTGATCGTGGCATTCGGCATGGTCAGCTTCAACGTCAGGTTCTGACAAAGCCATTCGTGCGGCGGCGATTTCGCCGCCGCACTATTCATCATCAGGAGTCACCATGAATACCCACGCAAGCGGGCGCCTGCGCCTGCAAGCCAGCCTCAAGAGCTGGCCGATCACGGCGCCGTTCCACATCACCGGCTATACCTTTACAGCGTTCGACGCACTGATTGTCGAGTTGACCGATGAGCACGGTCACGTCGGATGCGCCGAGGCACAGGGCGTGTACTACCACAAGGACACGCCGGTCACGATGTTGGCCGAGATCGAAGCGTTGCGCGAACGCATCGAGGCGGGCCTCACACGCGAAGAGTTGCAGCAGTTGCTGCCCGCCGGTGGCGCGCGCAACGTGCTTGACTGCGCCTTGTGGGACCTTGAGGCAAAGTGCACTGGCACGCCGGTCTGGCAGTTGGCCGGCCTGGAGCCACCGAAGCCGCTACTCACGACTTACACCGTGGGTGCGGAAGAGCCTGGCGTCATGGCGCAACGTGCAGCTGACTTTGTGGGCGCGCGTGCGATCAAGTTGAAGCTTACCGACGACGACCTCAATGCCGAACGCGTGCTTGCCGTGCGCAAGGCGCGCCCGGATGTATGGCTGATGGTTGATGCCAACCAAGGCTTCACTCGTGAGTCCCTGGCACACCTGCTGCCTACGTTTGTGGAGGCGCGCGTGGATGTTGTCGAACAGCCATTCCCGGTCGGCAATGAGGCATGGCTCGACGGATTGGAGCGGCCGATTCGTTTTGCGGCCGATGAAAGCGTGCTGGACCGCAGCGATCTCGCCAAGATGGTCGGCCGGGTCGATGTCATCAACATCAAGCTGGACAAGTGCGGCGGTCTCACCGAGGCGCTGGCCATCGCTGATGAGGCGCGCAAGCTTGGTTTCAAGTTGATGGTCGGCAACATGGGCGGCTCGTCGTTGGCTATGGCGCCCTCGTTCGTGGTCGGTCAGCTATGCGACGTCGTGGACCTCGATGGTCCGATCAATCTGCGCGAGGACTACTCGCCATCCGTGGTGTATGAGGACGGCAAGATATGGTGCCCCGATAACCTGTGGGGTGGGCCGTCGCCGGCCGCGCCATAATGGTTCTGTCCAGGCAGCAGGCAGAGGGGTCCGCGTGATGTCTTTCGCGACGACCTCATCGACCGAGAAAAGCTGGTTCGGCCACCCGCGTGGCCTGACCGTGCTTTTCCTGACCGAAATGTGGGAGATGTTCTCCTTCTTCGGCATGCGCGCGATCTTGGTCTATTACATGACCAAGCACCTGGACATGAACCAGGAGCACGCCTCGCTGGTTTATGGCGCCTACGCAGCCTTCGTCTACTTCACGCCGGTGTTCGGTGGCATGGTCGCCGACCGCTGGCTGGGCAAGGCGCGAGCGGTGGTGATCGGCGGCGCGACCATGGCGCTCGGCCATTTCATGATGACGTGGGAAGCCTTGTTTTACCCGGCGCTATGCATGATCGCGCTGGGCAACGGGTTGTTTCTGCCTAGTCTCGCCAGCCAGATCGAGGGTCTCTATCGCGAGGGCGATACGCGTACCAAGAGTGCGTACAACATCTATTACGTCGGCATCAACCTGGGTGCATTCCTGGCCCCGTTCGTCTGCGGCACCCTCGGTGAGGTCTACGGCTGGCACTGGGGTTTTGCCGCGGCCGGCCTCGGCATGCTGCTCTCGCTGGTGATCTATCTGGCCGGTCGCCGCTATCTGCCGCCCGACCCGCAGCGCGGGGTGGCCGCGCAAGCGGCCCGTCCACCGCTGGATGGAGCCGCGCGTAATCGCTTTGCGCTGCTGATCGGTATCGCCGCAATCGTGGTGATCTTCCGCGGCGCCTACGAGCAGGTGGGCAACACGATTGCGCTGTGGGCCGACACCGGCATCGATCGCCAGGTAGGTCCCTGGACCATACCGATGACGTGGTTCATATCGATCGACTCACTGGTGGTGTTTGCGTTCACGCCCTTGCTCGTGGCGCGTTGGGCGCGACTGGCGCGACGCGGTATCGAAACGTCGTTGTTGGGTCGGATGGCATTCGGTGCCGCCGTCGTGGCAGCGTCGTACGTGGCATTGGGGTTGATCGCCGGATGGCATGAGGCCCACGGAACGCGTGCAAGCTGGCTATGGCTGGCTGGTTGGTTCGTGGTGTTTGCCACGGGCGAGCTGTACATCTTGCCGAGCGGACTGGCGTTGTTCGGGCGGATGGCTCCGGACGGGTTTCGTGCCACCAGTATCGCTACCTGGTTCTTCGCCGGCTTCTTCGGAAATCTACTCGCAGGGGGATTGGGTACGCTCTGGAGCCAGTTCGCCCATGGCTGGTTCTTTGTGATGATCGGCGGCGTGTCGGCATTGTCCGCCGTGCTTCTTTACATCCTTTCGCTGTGCACGGGCCATGTGGAAAAGCACGTGACCGTTGACGCTCAAGTCGTGCCTTCGCGGTGAGCGGCGCGATAGGTCATTGCCGATGCAGGGGCGCTGCTGGGAGCGGGTTACTTCGAGCGCGCGGCTGGTCGCTTTTTCGCCGGTATCACGGGCTTCTTCGTCGACGCGGGCTGCCTGGGCTTGCGCTTGATCGGTGGGCCCTGGGTGCCTTTATTGCTCCCGAGGGCTTCGGCCAGCCGAGACTGGCTCGCCGTGCAGATCGAGAGCACCCGACAGCGTTTGGGTCCCACTGCGATATAGGCATGGCCCATGCCGCTGTCGAAATACATCGAATCACCCGCCTCGAGCCGGGTTGGGGCGTAAAGGTCCGTATGCAGGTCGACCGTACCCTCCAGCACGTAGATGAACTCCTCCCCCTCGTGGCGGATCAGTTCGCCAAACTCGGCCAGCGAACGCGCGTGGGGTTCGGCAATGATCGGAACCAATCGTTTGTTGAGCAGATCTGCGTTGGGATAAAGATGGCTATAGTTTTCAGTCTCCACCGAAAGCCCGCTACCAGCACGGGTGATGCTGCGCCGCCCCTGAACCCTGGTTGGCGGAGCCGCCGAGTCGGGTTCAAACAGCTGCGCAATATCGACTTCCAGGCCCGTACTCAACCGCGCGAGCTTGTCGTAGCTCAACGACATCTTGCCGTTTTCGATCTTGGACAAGGTGGATACGGGTAGGCCCGTGCGCTCGCTGACCTCGGCGAGCGTCAGTTGCTTGTGCTTGCGCAGATTGCGCAAGGCAGAGCCTGGTTCGGGTTTTGCGTGCAGATGTTTGAGCATGAATGTCACCGCGGTCGGTCCTGTTCCTGATTTTACGCATGGCGATAGTTGAGCGCACGCCCGCCGAAAACCGAAGTTTCATTCTTTCGGCGGCTTATCCATTTATCGCAGAAAGTTTTCTAATATTGAAAAATTGACAAAATTAGAAAACCTCTCGATATTGCTACAATCGAGGCATTGACAGCCTCTGGGGAGGAGAAGGTATGGCCAAGAACGTCGGAAAATTCACTCCGTTGTTTATTGCTATTGCGGCCGCCATGGCGGTTTCATCGGTCAGTGCGGAAAGCGCGTCGGGGGCGGCGGCGCAGGGGGTTGCTCAATCGGCACCGGCACAGTCAGGTACAGACGGCCAGGCTGACCAGCAGACGACTGCGGCGCCCAAGGACAAGGCGGTGGACCAGGCCAATGCGACCCAGCTTGGGACCGTCCTGGTGACGGCGACGAAGCGCAGTGAGTCGCTGGAAAAGGTGCCCATGGCCATTTCGGCGGTGACCGATCAGGATATCGATCGCCAGCATCTGCAGAATTTCGCAGACTACGCGGCCAGTGCTCCTGGACTCGTCGCCATGGGTCCGCCGGGGCAGACGGTGCTTAGCGTCCGTGGCATCGCTTCCGGTTCTGAACAGTCTGTGGCGACGGTCGGCACGTATATCGACGAGACGCCGTTCGGCTCGAGCAGTGCTTACGCCGGTGGCGCGATGCTGACACCGAACATCGATCCCCATGACTTGCAGCGTGTCGAGGTATTGCGAGGGCCGCAAGGCACGCTATATGGCGCCGGTGCGCTGGGTGGCGTGATCCGCTTCATCACTACTCCGCCCGACGCCACCAGCGCCTTTGGACGTGTGGAAGTTGGCGCCAGCGACGTTAGTGGCGGCGGTACCGGTTTCGACGTGCATGGCATGCTGAACGTGCCGCTGATCGCCGACAAGTTGGCATTCCGTGCCAGTGCGTCAACCACGACTACCCCGGGTTTCATCGATGATGCCGCTCAGGGCACGAAGAACATCAACGAAACCCAGAGCCACGATGGCAATTTCTCGCTGTTGTGGACGCCTACGGACAAGACCTCGCTGCAGCTGAGCGCGCTGGTACAGAACTTCAGCTTCGCAAACCCCAATGACATCACGGTCGATCCCGTCACGTTGAAACCCTTGTATGGCGATCTGCAAACGCGCACCGCCAACTTTGGCGGCGACGCGTTTGTCGAGAAATACCGGCAATACAACGCAACCTTCAAGACCGATTTTGGCTGGGCGAAGCTGACCTCCAACACCGCCTACACGACGCTGGATGCCAAGATCAATACGGACGTGACGTCGATCGCGGCCGCGCAGGGCTGGTATGGTCTGTTGGGGATGGATTTAGGTGCGGGCACGCCTGGCACGCCCCCCAGCGGAACCTTCGGCATTCTGGAGTTTCAGCCGACAACGCAAACGAAGTTCACCCAGGAATTTCGCCTGGCATCGTCGGAAGATCAGGCAGTGTCATGGCTGGGTGGCTTGTTCTTCACCCACGAGATCGGCAATGTCGACCAGATCATTCCGTCGACTGACTACTACACCGGACAATTGATCAATTCCGGGCTTGGTCCCAATCCTATCGAGGGGACCCACCAGCCGAGCTCGTACATCGGATACGCCGCTTACGGCAGCGCGACCTGGCACATCAACGACCAGTGGGCCATCGAAGGTGGCTTGCGCTGGGCCCACGACAAGCAGACGTACCAGGAGTGGCTCTATGGAACGCCGGTTCTAGGCCTCACTGCAGCGCCGAATCTTCAGGTCGATGGCCACTCGGCCGACAGCAGCACGACCTACTCGTTCTCGCCGCAATTCCACATCAATGACCACAACATGCTGTACGCGCGGGTGGCATCCGGCTTTCTGCCCGGCGGTCCCAATGTGAAGGTCGTCAATACTCCCAATGTGCCGGCTACGTACTCCCCGACCGACCTGACGAACTATGAGGTGGGCCTGAAATCCACCTTGTTGGACAACACCCTTCAGTTGGACCTCGCTGCGTACCACATCGACTGGACCAAGATCACGTTGACGACGTATGCCAACGGGTACACGTTCCTCGTCGGCGGCGGGCAGGCCAAGAGCAACGGCTTCGAGGCCTCGGCTGCCTATATCCCGGTACGCGGCCTGAAACTCTCGCTCAATGCCGCCTACAACAAGTCTGAATTGACCAAGGATGCACCGTTCCCGAACAACGGCATGAAGGGCGATCCGCTACCGTATGCACCGGAGTTTGCAGGCGCTGTAAACGGTGACTATGACTTCGCACTAGGCGGCGGCTGGCACGGCTATGTGGGCGGCAGCTATCAATACGTCGGTGCACGATCGACCGACTTTGCCTTCAGCTTTCCCATCGCCGGGGTTCCTGGTTTTGCGCCGCTTCCGGCGAGCCCGCGGATTCCGGGATACGGAACCGTCAGCCTGCGCACGGGCGTGAGCAAGGGCGCGGTAAATATCGACCTGTATGTCAAGAACCTGACCAACAAGCGCGGGATTCTCACCGGCAGCAGCTGGCAGAACTACGTACCTGTCGCCGGTACCCTCAACCCGGTCACGGGAAATGTGGAAGCCAGCGACGCGATCATTACGCCGCGTACGATCGGTGTTTCCGTCTCCACCACGTTCTGACGGAGCGAGGTTGGCGACAGGTGGGCGCAGTGGCCGCAGAATGCTTGTTCTGCGGTCACCGCGCTTTCGCCAGGCGACTGGTCGACTCGACAGCACAGCTTGGACGGCTGATTAGTCCGGGGTGGTCGTCAAGGGGGCGCTCCATGCAAGCGCCACTCAGATTGCAAGTAATGACACGACCATTCCGCCACGCCTGAACAGCATGTCCCTGTGCGAATCCCCTGGAGTACGCCGCGAGCTCTCCCGGGGCCATGGTGGTCGGCACTGTTCGGGAGCAACGCTGGTCTTTTTTCTTGAGATCTCGAGATGACCAGCCGCGAAGTTTGCGTTGCGGGCAATTTATGAGGCCGCTCGGCACATCGCTCGGAGCGGTGGTTGTTGATAGTGCAGGCGAGTGCGACGTTGGCATGGGGTGCACCCGCATTACTTCATCAAGAGACTCAAGCAGATTGCGGTGAAGGGATTTTCACCGACCAAAGGCGCTTTGTGCTCGGCCTGCTGGGCTCGCATGCGTTGTCGGGATGCATGGTGATCGGCCTGAACCATTTTGCTTACACGTAGTTGCGCGTCATCTCCCAAATTCGATGTACGAGGAAAAAACATGTACACACGATTGAAGGCGTTTGCGGCGACCTTGCTGTTTACGGTCTGCGCTGCCTCGGCCACATCGGTTAACAGCCAGGCTTCCACGCCAGGTTCGGTGGCGAACTCTGCTGCAGCCGAAGTTGGCGCGGTGGCGCCAGCGCCATTAGCAGTGCAGGGCATCGCAAGCGCTCCCACGATGACCGCGCAAGACGTGCAGACGTTTTTCGACAGTGTGGTGCCGTACGCATTGCAACGTGGCGACATCGCCGGCAGCGTCATCGTAGTGGTCAAGGACGGCCAGCCCCTGTTTGCTCAGGGCTATGGCTACGCCGATGTCGCGAACGGCAAGCCGGTTGTCGCGGACCAGACCTTGTTCCGGCCCGGCTCGATATCCAAGACGTTCGCCTGGACCGCGGTGATGCAACTGGTCGGCGCGGGCAAGATCGACCTGGACAAGGACGTTAACAGCTACCTGGATTTCACGATCCCGGAAAAATTCGGCAAGCCGATCACCATGCGTGACTTGATGACGCATACGGCCGGCTTCGAAGAATCCGTGGGCGATGAGTTCATGAAGTCGACTGATCAGCTGTTCCCGTATGGCGACTACGTGAAGAAGCATCTGCCGGCGCGGATATTCCCACCGGGCAAGCTCGTCGCCTATTCGAACTACGGCGCGACCCTGGCCGGTTACATCGTGGAGCGGGTCTCTGGTCAGCCGTTCAACGAATACGTGGCCGAGCACATCTTCAAGCCGCTGGGCATGGATCATTCGACTTTCGAGCAGCCCTTGCCGGCGCCGCTGGCAGCGAACATGTCGGTGGGCTATCACTCGGCATCGGACAAGAAGACCATTCCGTTCGAGGCGATCGAGGTCGGGCCGGCCGGATCGTTGAGCGCTACCGGCGCCGACATGGCGCATTTCATGATCGCTCAACTTGGTGGCGGCCAGTACAACGGCGCCACGATGCTGTCGCCGGCGATGATCGAGTTGATGCATTCGCCGCAATCGACCATGGCGCCGGGCTTGAACGGTTTCGATCTGGGCTTCTACCAGGAAAACCGTAATGGCCAGCGCATCATCGGCCATGCCGGTGACACCGCGGCTTTCCACAGCGACTTGCATTTGCTGCTGGATCAGCATGTCGGCGTGTTCATGTCGTTCAATAGCCCCGGCAAGCAGGCCGAGGTGGGTAGGCTGCGCACCGCCTTGTTCCGCTCCTTCCTGGATCGCTACTACCCGTATGCGCCGCCGCACGAAGAAACTGTAGCCAACCCCAAGCCCGACGCGGCTCGCGTGGCCGGCGCCTATGAAGTGACGCGGCGTATCGAAAGCACGTTTTCCGTGTTGCAGGCACTGACTCAGTCGAGCGTGATTGCCCAGCCCGACGGCACGATCAAGATCGAAGCGCTCAAGGATCTCAGCGGCACGCCCAAAACGTGGCGTGAAGTCGGGCCGCTGGTGTATCGCGAAGTCGGTGGCCAGGCGCATACCAAGTTCATCACCGACAAGGATGGTCGTATCCAGTACTGGATCTCCGACGACTTCCTTCCGGTCGAATTGTTCCAGCCGGTACATGGCCTGCGCAGCATCGGCATGCTCAAGTCGCTGGGCGTGTTGTTCCTGGTGACCCTGGTGCTGACCGTGGTGATCTGGTTCGGTGGCTGGGTGGTGCGGCGGCGTTTTCATGCGCCGTTGGTGATGACCCGGGGTCAACGACGCTTGAGGCTGGCTTCCCGGCTTGGCGCGGTGTTGTTGCTGGTCATGGTGTGCAGCTGGTTGCTGATGATTTCCAGTGGCATCGAGGCATCCAATCACACGATAGGTCTGCTTTTGACGGCGTTGTACATCCTGGGCGTGCTCACTGCCCTGGGCGCCATCGCCATGCTGATCCATGCGGTACTTCGTGTGTTGCGCGGACCTGGCGGCTGGCTGGCTCGCCTGGGCGAGGTGTTCATTGGTCTGAGTGCGCTGTACGGGTTGTGGGCCATTTGTGCCTACGGTCTGGCGAACTTCAACTACACGTTCTGAATCACGTCAGAGTCTGGCTGTGCCGCGTGGCGCGGATTCAGGCGCCTCGCGGTCCCCACGCTCATGCCGTCGATACGGCGATCACGACAGAAGGATGGCAACCCATGGTCCTGGAACCCGGTAAACGCGCCTCGCATCTCAGGCGTAACGCAAGCCGTTGGCTGTTGAGTGGCTGCATCGCACTTGCCGTTCTGCCGTCTGCGTACGCGGCGGAACCGTTGCCGCCAGCTGCGGATTCACCCGCATTGGATGCGTTTGCGCAAAAAACCATGCAGACCTTCGATACGCCTGGCATGGCCGTGGTGGTGGTCGATGGCGGCACGGTTGCCACGCACGGCTACGGTGTGCGCAAGCTCGGTGATCCGGCACGGGTGGATGCGAACACGATCTTCCCCATCGGCTCCAACACCAAGGCGTTCACCGCTGCGGCGCTGGCGATCCTGGTGGACGAAGGGAAGCTGCGCTGGGACGATCGCCTGGTCGACAAGCTGCCAGGCTTTCGCATGTACGACCCGTATGCCTCCAGTGAAATGACGGTGACGGATCTGCTGACCCATCGCAGTGGCTTGGGTTTGGGCGAAGGCGACTTGATGGTCTTTCCCACGACGAACCGCACGCGCGCCGAGCTGGTGCATGACATCCGATTCCTGAAGCCGGCCCATTCGTTCCGGGCGGATTACGACTACGACAACGTGCTGTACATCGTTGCCGGCCAGCTGGTCGAGGCTGTATCGGGCCAGCGCTGGGAGGACTTCGTGCAGCAGCACATCCTCAATCCGGTGGGGATGCATGACACTCAGGTGAGCATCGACACGCGCGTGGCCGACCAGGTGTCACTGCATGCGAAGAACACCACGGCGGTGCGCGGGGTGGGCAAACAGGCAGTGCTCACCACGGTGCTGTCAGGCGACGTTTTCGCGCCGGCCGGTGCACTGCAAGTGAGTGCGACGGACATGGGGCGATGGCTGCAGTTGCAGTTGCGGCATGGCGCGCTGGACGATGGCAAGCGGGTGTTCAGCGAGGCAGCCGCGCAGGCCTTGTGGACGCCGCAGACCTTGATCCCGATACGTCCCGCGCCGCCGCCGCTTGCGCTGGCGCAGCCGCAGTTCAGCGCCTATGCGCTGGGGCTGGAGGTGCAGGATTATCGAGGCCACAAGATCATCACCCATGGCGGCGGTGTGCTCGGTGGCATCTCGATCGTGGTGATCATTCCAGAGAAAAACGCGGCGTTCGCCATCATGCTCAACTCCGAGGATGCCGGAGCCCTGTTTGCGATGCGCGAACACCTGCTGGATAGCCTGCTTGGGCTGCCTTCGCCGGACTGGATCACCACCTACCAGCAGGTACTCGACGGGCTACGAGCGAAGGCACTGGCGGCGCTCAAGACCAGTAACGCCGCCACGCATCCCGAGCGTGGTCCGTCGCTGTCGCTGTCTCGATATGCTGGCGTGTATCGCGATCCCTGGTATGGCACGGCAACCATCACCCAGGGCAAGGACGGGAAGGGCGCTTTGAGCATCAGCTTCGATCGCACACCCGGTCTGCACGGCACGCTGGAGCACGTGCAGTACGACACCTTCCGTACCCATTGGGCGATGCCGGATCTTGAAGACGCGTATGTCACTTTCGCGCTCAAGCCAGACGGCAGCGTTGAACGGATGTCGATGAAATCGGTGTCGCCGCTTGCCGATTTCAGCTGGGACTACCAAGACCTGAACTTCACGCCGACAGCGGACAAGAAATAGAAGGCCCAAGCCGGCTACCTGCGCCGGCGAATTCACTACAACAGTTGCTGTTCGCTTGATTGCGCCAGCAGGTCATCAGGAGTCATCTGGTATGAGTACCCCATCGGCATTGTCCGATACACACGTTGGCGCGTTGCCGCAGCCATATCTTTTGTTCCTGGGCGATACCACCGTGCCGGGCTATGCCAAGACGGCCTATGGCGTGCGCGATTGGGCCGGGGATTTGTGTGTGGGCGAATGGGCTTGCGGCGCAACGGTCAGCACCGGGCTGCCGGTATTGACGCCCCGTGAGGCGAAGGAACGCGGTGCCAAGGGGCTGGTGATTGGTGTCGCCAATGCAGGCGGCTTCATTCCAGATAGCTGGGTCGACGCGCTGGTCGAAGCGCTGCACGCGGGCCTCGATATCATCAGCGGCATGCACATGCGGCTGGCCGAGATCCCGCGGCTGGCTGCGGCGGCCGAGCTCCTGGGGCGGCGTCTGATTGACGTGCGCACGCCGCCGCGAAATATCCCGATCGCCAGCGGCCGCAAGCGTGCCGGCAAACGCCTGTTGACGGTGGGTACCGATTGCGCGCTGGGCAAGAAGTACACCGCCCTGGCGCTGGCTCGAGCTTTTGCCGTGCGAGGCGTGGCAGTCGATTTTCGTGCCACCGGCCAGACCGGCATCCTGATTGCCGGAAGCGGCATTCCCATGGACGCCACCATTGCCGATTTCTCGGCCGGTGCGGCCGAAATGCTGAGCCCTGCCGCGCATGCGGAACATTGGGATGTCATCGAAGGGCAGGGCTCGTTGTTTCATCCGGCCTACGCTGGCGTATCGCTGGCCCTGCTGCACGGCAGCCAGCCGGATGTCTTCGTGGTCTGCCATCAGCCTGGCCGCACGCATGTGCTTGGCCATCCGGAATTCGTCCTGCCGACGATCGAGCAGGTGATCGAGCTGACGATCCAGCTCGGTCAACGCACCAATCCGGCCATCCGTTGCGCGGGCATCAGCCTCAATACGGGGCACCTGGATGCAGATGCAGCACAGGAACTTCTGACGCGGACGGCCACGCAGCTGGGCATGCCCGCGGCCGATCCGATGCGCGGCGGCGAGTCGTTTGATCGGCTGGCCCAGGCAGCTTTGGACGAACCGGCCGGTGCATGAACACCCATCATCCCGTCAGTCTTCCTGATCCGGATGCAGTCAAAGGCTGGCCCCATCGGCGCGTAGATTTCCTGATCCGCGCGCCCACCCATCATCGGAAAACGCCACGATGAAACACCGACACTCGACTCAGGCTTTCGCTGCCGCGGCAACCATGCTGTTTGCTGCATGTACGCCGTTGGCGATGGCGAAACAGGATAGTGACGCCGTCCTCGCAACACGCGTCGAGCATGTGCTGAAGACCGTGCCCCTGATCGACGGTCACAACGATCTTGCCTGGGAGATCCGGCAACGCTACGGCAATGCCTACGGCGTGGACCTCAGTGCCAGCACCGCGAACCTGTCGCCATCGATGAAGGACGGCAGTTCCTCGCCGCCGCTGATGACCGACATTCCGCGTCTGCACGAGGGGCATGTCGGCGGGCAATTCTGGTCGGTATGGGTACCGTCCGGGGTGGCCGGCCCGGAGGCAGTGCAGATGACGGTGGAGCAGATCGACATCGTGCGCAACATGGTGGCGCGTTATCCCAACGACCTGCAGATGGCGTACTCGGCAGACGACATCATGCGCGCCTTCAAGGCGGGTCGCGTCGCCTCGCTGATCGGCATCGAGGGTGGACACCAGATCGACAACTCGTTGCCGGTGCTGCGCCAGATGTATGTGCTGGGCGCGCGCTACATGACGCTGACCCATACGCTGGACAATGACTGGGCCGATTCGGCCACCGATGCACCGAAACATCATGGGTTGACCCCGTTCGGGCGTGCGGTGGTGCACGAGATGAACCGCCTCGGCATGCTGGTCGATCTCAGTCACGTGTCGCCGGACACCATGCGCGATGCGCTGAAAACCTCGCAGGCGCCGGTCATGTTCTCGCACTCCGGTGCGCGCGCATTGAACGACCATCCGCGCGACGTGCCGGACGATGTGCTCAAGATGGTGGCTCGCAATCACGGTATCGTGATGGCGACCTTTGCCACTCCGTACGTGTCGGCCGAGTACCATCGTTGGTGGGCCGAGCGCAGTGCCGAGCAGACGCTGTTGAATGCACCGCCTTACGCCGGCATCTACATCGGCCAACCAGAGCGGGCCAAGGCGGCGATGGCTGACTGGGACCGCCAGCATCCCAAGCCTGTTGTCACGCTGGCGATGGTGGCGGACCACATCGAGCACATCCGCGAAGTTGCCGGGATCGACTGTGTGGGCCTTGGTTCCGACTTCGACGGCATTCCCGATACACCCAAGGGCCTGGAAGGCGTCGACAAATACCCGGCCCTGCTTGAGGAGCTCGCGCGGCGCGGCTGGAGCGACAGTGACCTTGCCAAGCTGGCCGGTGGCAACATGCTGCGTGTGATGCGCGAAGCAGAAGCTGTGGCGAAACGGCTGCAGGCCTCGGAGCCGCCGTCGTCGGCGACGATCGGGCAACTGGATGCCGGTGCTGCGGGCAAGTGATGTGAGTTGTCGCGCAGGCTGCTCCCGTGGCGATGGTGGTGATCTTCCAGGCCCACGGAAGTCAGTCGTCAGCTGCGTGTGATTCCGGCGATCTTCCCGCCGCGGGCATGCACCGGCCAGGCAGGTGCGTGCCTTGACGCGGTTGGCTTGCCTTGTGCGCCAGACCGGGTCCAGCGGGTAAGGACAAGGCATGCGGGCAGATTGCCGGTTGGGCTCCGATGCATGCGGCTAGGTATCTGGCGCCGTTGTGCGGTCACGTCCGTCGCGTGATCACCCGATTCCCCTTCAGCCAGGATCTTGCCTAGCGCTTCGGTTTGACCCGTTTCGCCGTCGTTTCGACGGGCGAGATGGCCACGCCTGCCGCGCGTACGCACAGGCTGGCGATGGCCTTGACCAGTTTCTTGTCATCCGCCGGCCGGGCCGCCGGGGCTACTGGTCGGATCAACGCTTCGGTGAACGCCCCGACGATGCAGGCGGCAGCAACGTCCGGCATTTGGGCGGGGAAGAAGCCGCGCTTGATGCCCGCTCGCAGGATGTCCTCAAAGACCGCGATGAACTGCGCGCGGCCAGCCATGCGCGCGGCCTCCACATCGGAGTCGATCGGTTCGGCAATGAAGGCATAGGCCAGGTGAGGGCCCTTGAGCGCCCGCGTGGCAAAGGACTCGACGGCGGCATACAGCTGATCGACGGGTGATCCCTCGCCCTCGAGGAGGCCGCGCAGGATGGTCACCTCATGCGATACCGCATCGCCGAGCACTTCGATGAAGAGCTCGGCCTTGGACGGGAAGTAACGGTAGATCGCCCCGGTGGAGAGCCCCACGTTCTGGGCCACGGCGGTGATGGATGCCTCGCGAAAGCCACCGAGCGCGATCAGCCGTCGTGCCGCCAGCTTGATTTGCTGCCGATTGTCGCTGAGCCGCTTTTTCATCAGGGGCGAACGTTGATAAGCCATTTTATGAATATACCTTTTTTAAGTGAACTGTGATTCACTTATTGGGGCGGGAGGGCTGCTGCCCAGCCGGGACGCTGGTCGGGGCGGGAATCCGATCGAGCCTAAAACAAACGTCCTGCCCATTTCCACAAACGATGCCTTGCAACGACGGATCAAGCCAATGAGCCATACCTCCCTGAATTTCGACCTGGGCCCTGATATCGAGGCGCTGCGTGATGCGGTCAGCCACTTCGCCCAACGCGAGATCGCCCCGATCGCTGCCGAGGTGGATGAGCGCAATCAGTTCCCGGCCGCGTTGTGGCCCAAGCTGGGTGAGCTGGGCATGTTCGGCCTGACGGTTGAGGAGCGTTTTGGTGGCAGTGACATGGGTTATCTGGCTCATGTCGTCGCGATGGAGGAGATTTCGCGGGCTTCCGGTGCGATCGGCCTTTCGTATGGCGCGCACTCCAACCTTTGCGTCAACCAGATTCACAAGAACGGCAGCGAAGCGCAGAAACTGAAGTATCTGCCGCGACTGGTCTCCGGTGAGCATATTGGCGCATTGGCCATGTCCGAGTCCGGATCAGGTTCGGACGTCGTGAGCATGCGGCTTCGCGCCGAGAAGAAGGGCGATCGCTTCGTGCTGAATGGCCACAAGATGTGGATCACCAACGGCCCGGACGCAGATACCCTGGTTGTCTATGCCAGCACCGACCCGGCAGCCGGTTCGCGGGGTATCACCGCTTTCATCGTCGAAAAGGGTTTTGCCGGTTTCTCCACCGCGCAGAAGCTCGACAAG
Source organism: Dyella amyloliquefaciens (assembly GCF_004296575.1). GTDB lineage: Bacteria > Pseudomonadota > Gammaproteobacteria > Xanthomonadales > Rhodanobacteraceae > Dyella > Dyella amyloliquefaciens. The sequence continues at coordinate 32,770 of NZ_SAYT01000002.1, forward strand.
CTCGGCATGCGCGGATCCAACACCTGCGAACTGGTCTTCGACAATTGCGAAGTACCCGAAGAAAACGTCCTCGGCGAGATGAACAAGGGCGTCAAGGTACTCATGTCCGGGCTGGACTATGAGCGCCTGGTGCTGTCTGGCGGTCCGCTGGGTCTGATGCAGGCGTGCATGGACGTGGTGATTCCCTATGTCCACGACCGCAAACAGTTTGGCCAGAGCATCGGCGAGTTTCAGCTGATGCAGGGCAAGCTTGCCGACATGCATGTCGGACTCTCGGTCTGCCGCGCCTACGTTTACGCCGTGGCCAAGGCATGTGATCGCGGCGAAACCACTCGCAAGGATGCTGCCGGAGCCATCCTGTATGCGGCGGAGAAAGCGACCTGGATGGCCGGGCAGGCGATCCAGGCGCTCGGCGGCAATGGCTACATCAACGAATACCCGACCGGTCGGCTATGGCGTGACGCCAAACTCTACGAAATTGGTGCCGGCACCTCCGAGATCCGCCGCATGCTGATTGGTCGAGAGCTGTTCGCGGAGACGGCATGATGAACGTCATCACCTCGAAGATCCGCACGGATTCCGCGGAATACAGTGTCAATCGGGCGGTGATGTCGGATCTTCTCGATGAACTTCGTCAACATCTGGGCAGGGCTGCGCGTGGCGGATCGGAGACGGCCCGCAAGAAGCACCAGGATCGCGGCAAGCTGCTTGTGCGCGATCGCATTGACGCCCTGGTTGATCCAGGCACCCCATTTCTGGAGTTGGCTCCGTTGGCCGCGTTTGGCATGTATGGCGGAGAAGTTGCTTCGGCCGGCGTGGTGGCCGGCATCGGGCGAGTCAGTGGTCGCGAATGTGTGATCGTCGCCAATGATGCGACGGTCAAGGGCGGCACCTACTACCCGAGCACGGTCAAGAAGCATCTTCGTGCGCAGGAAGTGGCGCGGGAAAATCACCTGCCATGCGTTTATCTGGTCGATTCCGGTGGCGCATTCTTGCCGCTGCAGGACGAGGTGTTTCCTGACCGCGAGCATTTCGGGCGCATTTTCTTCAACCAGGCCAACCTGTCGGCTGAAGGCATCCCCCAGATCGCCTGCGTGATGGGCTCATGTACCGCCGGTGGCGCCTATGTGCCGGCGATGAGTGACGAGTCGGTGATTGTGCGTGAACAGGGCACGATCTTTCTCGGTGGTCCGCCGCTTGTGAAAGCGGCGACCGGCGAGGTGGTCAGCGCGGAGGAATTGGGTGGCGCGGATGTGCATACCCGGGTTTCGGGTGTCGCCGACCACTTTGCCGACAACGATCATCATGCCTTGGCCATCGTTCGACGCATCGTGGCCAATCTGAATCGCCGCAAACCTGTTTCGCTGGATTTGCGCGAGCCGGAGGAGCCGCTCTATGACGCCGAAGAGCTCTACGGCATCGTGCCGGCCGATACACGCAAACCCTACGATGTGCGCGAAATCATCGCCCGACTGGTCGACGGCTCGCGACTGGATGAATTCAAGGCACGTTTCGGCACCACCTTGGTGACGGGATTCGCGCACCTGCATGGCTATCCGATTGGCATCATTGCCAACAATGGCATCCTGTTCTCGGAGTCGGCCCAAAAGGGTGCGCATTTCATTGAACTATGCACGCAGCGCAAGATCCCGCTGCTGTTCCTGCAGAACATCAGCGGCTTCATGATCGGTCGCAAATATGAGAACGAAGGCATTGCGCGGCACGGCGCGAAACTGGTCGCCGCCGTGGCGACCGCCAAGGTACCGAAGTTCACGGTGTTGATCGGTGGCTCATTTGGTGCCGGCAACTACGGCATGTGTGGCCGCGCCTATTCGCCACGCTTCCTGTGGAGTTGGCCCAATACGCGTATTTCGGTGATGGGCGGCGAACAGGCTGCTCGCGTACTGGCCACGGTGCGCCGAGACGGTATCGAAGCGGCTGGCAAGTCGTGGAGCGAGGCTGAGGAGGCGGAGTTCAAGGCGCCGATTCTCGAACAGTTCGAAGAACAGTCCAGCCCGTACTACGCCACGGCACGACTGTGGGACGACGGCATCATCGACCCGGCGCAGACGCGTCAAGTGCTTGGCCTGGCGCTTTCAGCGGCATTGAATGCGCCGATTGAGGACACGCGCAGTCCGGTGTACCGGATGTGAGCGCGACCACCCCAGCCCGTTCGGAATATCCCATGTTCAGCAAGATCCTGATCGCCAACCGCGGCGAGATCGCCTGTCGCATTATCGGCACCTGTCGTCGCCTCGGCATCCGCACGGTAGCCGTCTATTCGGAGGCGGATAGCAACGCGCGGCATGTGAAATTGGCCGACGAGGCCTGGTGCGTGGGCCCGGCGCCGGCGCGTGACAGTTACCTCCAGGCCGAGCGCATCCTTGAGGTGGCGCTCGCGAGTGGCGCCAAGGCGGTCCATCCCGGCTATGGGTTTCTCTCGGAGAACGAGAGCTTTGCCAAGGCCTGCAGCGAGGCAGGCATTACTTTCATCGGACCGCCCATAGAAGCCATCCACGCGATGGGTTCCAAGTCGGCAGCGAAGGCCATGATGGCCGCGGCGGGTGTGCCACTTGTGCCGGGCTATCACGGTGACGAGCAGGGCACGCAGCACCTGCATCAACAAGCGGACCGCATGGGTTACCCGGTGCTGATCAAGGCATCTGCCGGAGGCGGTGGCAAGGGCATGCGGGTGGTCGAGCAATCTGCCGACTTTCCGCAGGCATTGGCATCGTGCCAGCGTGAAGCACAGGCGAGCTTTGGCGATGACAAGGTACTGATCGAGAAATATCTCGACCGACCGCGGCACGTCGAAATACAGGTGTTCGGTGATGAGTTCGGCGACATCATCCATCTCAACGAGCGCGACTGCTCGACTCAGCGTCGGCATCAAAAAGTCGTTGAGGAAGCACCTGCACCAGGCATGAGTGCCGAACGTCGCGCCATCATGGGCAAGGCCGCCTGTGACGCTGCACGTGCAGTCGGCTACGTCGGTGCGGGCACCGTGGAATTCATCGTTGATCGCGACGATGCGTTCTATTTCATGGAGATGAACACCCGCCTGCAGGTCGAGCATCCCGTGACCGAGATGATCACCGGCCTGGATCTGGTGGAGTGGCAGTTGCGCATAGCAGCCGGCCAGCCTCTGCCGCTCGCGCAGGCCCAGGTTCCGCTGCGTGGTCATGCGATTGAAGTGCGACTGTATGCCGAGGACCCGAACAAGGGTTTCCTCCCTTCGATCGGACGGCTGGTGCATCTGCGCACTCCGGCGCCGTCGCCCCACATACGAATTGACAGCGGAGTCGAGCAGGGCAGCGTGGTCAGCCCCCATTACGACCCGATGCTGGCCAAGTTGATCGTATGGGCTGAAACACGCGCACAGGCGATCGATCGAATGTTGCACGCATTGAGTGAACTTCAGATTGTCGGCGTCAGCAACAACGTCACCTTCCTGTCGCGCCTGGTCGATCACGCCGATTTCCGCTCCGGTTGCGTCGATACCGGCCTGATTGAACGCGATCGCGAGCAACTGCTGGCACCGGCGCCATGGGCCAGCGCGGAGGCGCTGGCTGCGGCGGCCATGTTCATGGTGTTGCAGGAGTCCAGCGCTCTGCAGGCACATGCGCAATCGATCAATGAACCTCAATCGCCCTGGGCGCGGGCGAATGGCTGGCGCATGCTCGGGCCGCAGATCCGCTGCATCGCGTTTCGTGAAGCAGGGAAGACGGAAAACACGGCGATTGCCGTGCATTACACGAACAGCGGAATCGAGATCGCCGGCAAGCGAAGCGGCGGCTATATCGATAGCACGGGCCGCCTGCATTTGAGTTGGGGTAAGCGCCAGTTGCACGCGGATGTGGTACGCGATGGCAACACCGTGCATGTCTTTATGGATGGCGAGGCGTGGGTGTTGACGCTTGCTGACCCGCTGATGCACGCAGGTGAAGAACGTGAAACGCAAGGCGGCCTGCGTGCCCCCATGCCTGGAAACATCATTGCGCTACTGGTCGAACCTGGCTCAAGGGTGACAAAGGGCGCGCCCTTGCTGGTGATGGAGGCGATGAAAATGGAGCACACCTTGACGGCACCCGCCGACGGGGTGGTGCGCGGATTTTTCTGCCAGGTGGGGAGTCAGGTGCGCGAAAGCGCTGACCTGGTGGATTTCGAACCCGACGCGTAAATACAGCCGATTGCAAGCCTGGCGAAGTGCGCGTTGTCGAAGTGAATCCGCGTGCTGACGTGCAGAACGAGAGGGCGCACGTTTCTATACGGCCGCCCGTGCGATTGCGCCATGGCGAATCGTCGGTGGTGGTCGCATGGGCGCCGTTCGACCTGGGCTGTCATGAGGTGTGCGCAACGATGCCACGGCAGTGGGTACTGCGGGGCAGGCCTGTAGCCTGATCGAAGCGGTGGCCGTGGATATCGCGCAGGATCGCCTTGTGTGCCACTTTCACGAAACCTACGGTCAGGCACTCGCCAACGTATAGGCGGCCCTGATGGAGGGGCGTGTTCGACAGCTCGGTCGAGGGGCCGGGCCTGCTGCCATGTCGAAAGACTACGCGCAACGTCAAACCATCCCATGCCCTGGACTCCTGAGCCAATGGCGCGCTGCGTCGTGCAATGACGGTGTTCCGAGGGATGCTCATGGCGCGCTACGCACCCAGGGCTGCGTAGCGCGCGCTCTGGTGTCGATCCGGCGTGCTTCAGTGCTGCTCGATGAACAGTGTGGCCGGATGCTCCAGCAACTGCTTGAGCCGTTGCACGAACTGCGCAGCGTCGTAGCCGTCGATGATGCGGTGATCGAATGAGGAGGACACGTTCATGATCTTGCGAATGGCCACCTGGCCGCGATACACCACCGGTCGTTCGACCAGCTTGTTGGGGCCAATGATGGCCACTTCCGGATGATTGATGATGTGAGTGGCACTGATGCCGCCGAGCGCCCCCATGCTGGTAATCGTGATGGTTGAGCCGCTCATTTCTTCGCGCGTCGCCTTGCCTTCGCGCGCTGCCTTGGCCAGCCGCATCACCTCAGCCGCGTTGTCCCAGAGATCGCGTGCCTGTGCCTGGCGGACCACCGGTACCAGCAGGCCGCTTGGTGTCTGGGTGGCGATGCCGACGTGTACATCGGCATAACTGCGCAGGATGCCGGCATCATCGTCGTAGCGACTGTTGATCGCCGGAAATTCGGGCAACGCACATGCCAGCGCACGCATGAAAAACGGCAGTAGCGTGAGCTTCGGCTGCTGCGGTCTGCGTCGCTCGTTGAGATGCGTGCGCAGATCCTCCAATTCGGTCAGGTCGAATTCTTCCACATAGGTGATGTGTGGAATCCGATGCTTGGACTCCTGCATGCGCTCGGCGATCTTGCGGCGTACGCCGACGATTTTTGTCTCGGTGATGCCGCCTGCCGCTTGCGCGGTGGGCGGACGCGCCGTTGTTGGCGCCCCCGTCGTTGCGGCCGCGGTGTCCCCGAGATGAGCGTCCAGGTCGGCGTGCGTGATGCGTCCGCCGGGACCGCTTCCGGAAACGGTGTTCAACGCAAGACCAAGCTCGCGCGCGCGCCGGCGCACGGCCGGCGAGGCAAGCGGCCTGGATAGGCCGTGATCCGGCTCGACGGTGGCGGGCGACTGGGCTACCGAACAGGCTGCGACCTCGACTGTGGCAGTGTCTTTCGGCCCGGCCGCAAGAGGCGCATCGCTCGTCGGGCTGGCGCCGACGTCGGCGCTATCGAGCTGGAATACCACCAGCGGCGAACCGACCGCGCCCATGCCGCCGGATTCGCCATGAATCGACAGCACCACACCGGCCACGGGCGAGGTGATTTCCACCACAGCCTTGTCAGTCATCAGCTCGACCAGAACCTGGTCTTCCTCGACGCGATCGCCGGGCTTGACGTACCAATCGCCGATCTCGGCTTCAGCGGTACCTTCGCCTACGTCGGGCAACTTGAAAACGTAATCGGCCATCAGACAGCCTCCACGGCGCGGCGCAACGCTGCGGCGACTCGCGCCGGTGACACGAAATAGTCCCATTCGAATGCGTGCGGATAGGGGGTATCCCAGCCCGTGACGCGCTCGATCGGTGCTTCCAGGTGATAGAAACAATGCTGCTGGATCAGTGCGATCAATTCGCCGGCAAAGCCCGAGGTTTGCGGCGCCTCGTGCACAATCACGCAGCGACCGGTCTTTTTGACGGAAGCCTCAATGGTTTCCAGGTCCAGTGGCACCAGGCTGCGCAGGTCGATCACTTCCGCATCGATGCCGCTCTCTGCGACCGCGGCCAATGCAACGTAAACCATGGTGCCATAGGCCAGCACCGTCACGGCCTTGCCACTGCGGCGGATGTCCGCCGAGCCAAGCGGCACCGTGTAATGACCCGCCGGAACCTCGCTGGCGGGATGCATGGCCCAGGGCTGCAATGGCCGGTCATGATGGCCATCGAAGGGGCCGTTATAGATACGCTTGGGCTCAAGGAAGATGACCGGGTCATCGTCTTCGATGGCGCTGATCAACATGCCCTTGGCATCGTAGGGTGTGGACGGAATGACGGTTTTCAGGCCGGGCACATGCGTGAAGATGGCTTCCGGACTTTGGCTGTGCGTCTGTCCACCCATGATGCCGCCGCCGTAGGGCGAGCGCACCGTGATGGGCGCAGAAAATTCACCGTTGGAGCGGTAACGCAGGCGCGCCGCCTCGGACACCAGTTGATCGTAAGCCGGGTAGATATAGTCGACGAACTGGATCTCCACCACGGGACGCAGCCCGTTGGCACCCATGCCGATGGCGGTCGCGACGATGCCGCCCTCGGCGATCGGGGCGTCGAAGCAGCGAGACACGCCGTACTTGCGCTGCAAGCCATCGGTGGCGCGGAAGACGCCACCGAAGTAGCCCGCGTCCTCGCCGAATACCAGCACGGTCGGGTCACGCTCCATCATCACATCCATGGCCGAATTGAGGGCCTGGATCATGTTCATCGTACTCATTGTCCTTCGACCTCCTGGCGCTGGCGTTCAAGGCGCCAGTCGGGCGCCGTGAATACCTGCTCGAACATCTTGCCGACCGGCGGGCGTGACTGGCCCAGCGTGCCCACAGCCTCGGCTTCGCGCGCCGCGGTACGTACCTGTGCGAACAGTTCGGCTTCCATCGCTGCGTGCTGTTCTTCGGACCACTCGCCCAGGGCAATCAGGTGTTGCTTGAGGCGTTTGATCGGGTCCCCCATTGGCCAGTGGGCGGCCTCGTCCTTTGGTCGGTACTTGGACGGGTCGTCGCTGGTCGAATGGCCCTCGGCGCGATAGGTGTAAAACTCGATGACCGTGGCGCCCAGGCCCTTGCGCGCGCGCTGGGCGGCCCAGTCGGTGGCCGCATACACCGCAAGAAAATCATTGCCATCCACGCGCAATGCCGGCAGCCCGAAACCTATTCCGCGTGCCGCAAAGGTGGTCTGCTCGCCGCCGGCGATACCCTGGAAACTGGAAATCGCCCACTGGTTGTTGGTGATGTTGAGAATGACCGGGGCGCGGTAGACGGCCGCAAAATTCAACGCGTGATGGAAGTCATAGGTGGCGGTTGAGCCATCACCAATGAAGGCCGACGCAATATTCGTGTTGTTCTTGTAGGTGTTGGCCATGGCCCAGCCCACCGCCTGGCAATACTGGGTGCCGACGTTGCCGGACAGAGAGAAGAAGCCATAGTCGCGTGCCGAATAGAGAATCGGCAGTTGGCGGCCTTGCAACGGATCGCTGGCGTTGGAGTAGATCTGATTCATCATCTGCACCAGCGGATAGTCGCGGGTGATCAGGATGCCCTGCACCCGGTAGGTCGGAAAGAACATATCGTCCTTGCCGAGCACCATCGCCTGCGCGCAACCGATGGCTTCTTCGCCGGTGCACTTCATGTAGAACGATGTCTTGCCCTGGCGATGGGCGCGAAACATACGGTCGTCGAATGTCCGGGTCAGTACCATCGCACGGAGCGCTCGCCGCATGGTTTCGCCGCTCAGCGAAGGATTCCACTCGCCGCCGGCAGCACCATCTGCGTCCAGGACGCGGATCAGGCCATAGGCCAGTTCGCGCATCTGAGCGGGTGACTCGTCCACCGCAGGCCGGCGCGCGCTGCCGACGGGGGGGAACTCCAGATGGCTGAAGTCAGGCTCGTCGCCGGGACGACCATGCGGTTGCGGCACGGCAATGGCGCCGGTGGGCACCTGGTCAGGGGAGGTATCTGCGGGCTGGTTCATGGCAATCCGGTGGCCGCTCTCGGGTTCGACAATAGTCGCCATCATGGCATCGTCTTACAGGAATATTTTTGCTGTTTTGCAAAAATCTCCGTCGGAATGTGCAAATTTATCCTATAAAGTCCATTTATTTGAGGATGAGACCACCTCCATGCTGGACGCTATTGATTTGGCACTCCTACGTACCCTTCAAGCCGATCCCGACTTGTCGATACAGGAACTCGCCGCCCGTATTCACCTCTCGCACACGCCATGCTGGCGACGCCTGAAGCAGTTGGAATCCTCCGGGGTGATACGCGGCCGAGCGGTGCTTCTGGATGCAGCCGAACTGGGCTTGCCGATCACGGTATTTGCCGAGGTCAAGCTGAGGCGGCATGACGAGGAGACACTGAGTCAGCTGGAGGAGGCTGTCGAGAAACGCCCGGAGATCGTCGAGTGTTTCTCGATGAGTGGCGACCGTGATTACATTTTTCGCATCGTCATGGCGAGTGTGGAGCGGTACGAGCAATTTCTGAAGAAAACCTTGCTGCACCTTCCGGGGGTGGCATCGATCAACTCCAGCTTCGCGCTGAAATGCGTGAAGCTCACGACGAGCCTGCCCATCTGAGCGGGATTCCTTGCAGCAACGGCAGGCCGCTTGCGAACAAAGCTCGCCCAATGATGCGCGCCACGGCATGTATCGATCGCCACCACGGAGCCGAACGGCCGCAGCGCCAGCTAACGGCCAAAGGGTCCGGGCCCATCAACGCATACCCTGCCAGGAAGGCCGGTCACGACATCACCAGCATCATGGGTGATGTGGGCCATGGCCGGGACGATCCCGCCGCGGCAGGCTAGCTGGCATGCCCAGGGGGGGGGCGCTTTTGCCAGCGCCGTAACCTCTCGTTGGACTATATCCGTGCCGATGCCCTGGATTGCATCGAGCGTTTCCACCGTCCTCGCATGCAGTACTGGCTTGATCAGCATGGCCAGGCCGTTACAGCCTTGACTCAAGCGTCCGGATTGTCAGGGTGGCGCCACTCAAGGCGCCGTGCGCCTGGTGAAAAGCCCTTCGGACCTGCTCTCATGAGATGCCTGTCGCCGAATCAGGACAGATGCCGGCTCTCTCAGTCAAACGCGTGTGGATGGTCGATACGTGGCCAGAAGTCGAGCGAGCGCAACTGGTAGGGGATGTTGGCGAAATCAAAGGTGAGCGCGCCGGGCGTGGTGACATAGATCACTGCCTTGGCCAGCTGAGCGAACTGCGCGTAGAAGTGCTGGGTCGACTTCACCACGATGATGGACTTGTCATGCAGCGTGAGGCCCATGCCGGTGAATGCGTCGGTACCATACGTCTGCGTGCGGATTGAACAAAGCACGATGTGCAGGCCATTCATTGCCTCGACCCAGACACAGGTACCCAGCCGCTCGCGCGTCGTCAGCGCACTTTGCGTGTGGTTCTCGACGACGGTTCGAACCGTTACGCGCAAGTCCACTGGCTGGCCGGATGCGGGCCCGCACTTGCCGCCCACGCGCAGGTCAAGTTGAGCGCCCGCACCGGCATCCTTGCAGATCTGGACGGCAGAAAGATCCCATAGGACGCCGACGACTACGTTGGAAATCTGACGTTCGATAAGCCGCCGGAGGATGAAGGTGCTATCGCCTGCTGCTCCGCCACCCGGATTGTCGGCGATGTCTGCCAGCACGACGGGCCCGTCACCGATGGCGAGTGCCTGGTCGAGTGCTTCGTCGACAAAGGTTGCGGCGGGCTGGATTGCCTCGCGCAGATCCCAGAACTCACGCCCCAGCTGGTCAGCCAGTGCGCGAGCAAGCGCAGGCTGGTTGTCCGTGACTACCCAAAGCCTGGCGCCGGATTCCGGCACGTCACCCCAGGGAAAACCATGGCCAAGCGAGACTGACAACACGCCTGGCTGGGACTCAACAGCCTGCATCCGCTGCACGAATGACTTCATCGGCTCACGCGTCGTGCGCCAGAGGCCAACCATCTTGCAATCGAACACAGCGGTCACCGGTCGCGTCCGGCCTGATGCCGCATCAACCAGCAGGCGGTAAAGCTCCAGGCCACGCTCTTCGGTGTCGATATGCGGGTATTCCTTGAACGCGATGATCACGTCCGTCGAGCTGCGCATCAGTTCCGTGAAATGGCAGTGCAGGTCAAGTTCGATGCCGATGCTGACATCAGGTCCGACCATCTGGCGGATGTGCGCGACCAGATCGCCTTCGCAATCGTCATAGCCATCAGCGGCCATCGCGCCATGCAGCAGCAACTGGACGGCATGCACCGGCATGGCGGCGCGAAGGTCCGCCAGGATCTCGTCGCGCAAGGCCTCGTACACACACCGAACCGTGCGGCCGGCCGGCTGGGCGAGCGAGCAGACGCTTTCCACCACTTCATGACCGTCGCCCTCGATCAGGTCGCGCAGGTAACGCATGAATGCGCCGGTGCCGCCAGGCGCTCTGCTGCTGGCATCGCCGTGGAAGATGCCGTACTCCTCGAACCCGCCAAGGCCGGTGGGCGCGGCGGCAAACGTATTGGTTTCGGTCGCGAGGTGAGCAATGAAAAACTTCATGGGCGCAGTGGACGACGAGTCTTGGTGGAAGGTTTCAGTTGGCGATGCGCTGGAAGTGCATGTGCCGTGTACGCAGCGTATTGAAGCGCAGGCCGATCACCTCGCCGTTGCTGCGCTCCACCGTCAGGCTGCCTCCCAGCTGGGCGAGCTGACCCGTGAAATTCCAGGCGAAAACGTCGCTGGAATGCGCCTTCAGCGTGAGCAGGTTGGGGCCGAAATCGCTCGCAATTCTCACCACCAGCGCATCGCCGTCGAATTCGATTTTCGCCTGCGCATTCAGATCGGGAACCCGGTAGTTTCCCACCAGAGCCTGGCCTGCGACCGCAAGCGATGGCGCCGTCTCGGGCAAGCGTTCAAGCACCCATCGCGTGCCGCCGTCGTCCAGCTCTATCGTCGAAGGGGCCGCGTCGCTCGCAGCCAGAGGCTGCATGGCGACCCGGTACGGACCGGTGACAATGCGGCTGAAATCCAGGCACAGCTCGCCATTTTCTTCACGCACCGGAATCACCGGCGAGTTGTGTATGGCAAAGCCGAGCTTGCCGTTTGCGTCGCCGAATCCGAACACCATTTGCATGTCCGGTGACGCATAGGTCGCCCCGACCAGAGGCATGAAATCCGCGCTGGCGGCGGTTTTTTCGGCAGGCAGCGGAAGCAGATCTTCGCCAAGCATGACCTCGATGACGCTGTTGGCCAGTTCGACGACGCTGACCGCGGCTCCGTTCGTGATGATGATGATATCCAGAGCATGGCCCGGCACAGTCAGCATCTGGCAGTTGCCTCCAAATACCGTGCCCCCGTGATGGATGATGTCGACGCCGCGGTACTGCTCCAGTTGCAAGCCCAGCGAGTACTTGCACACCAGTCCATTATTCAGGCGTGCCACCGTCAACATCTGCGCCCAGCTATCGTCACTGCCCACCTTGTGAGGGCCGCGCAGATTCCGCAGCCAGCAAAGCATGTCGTCAATGGTCGAGACGATGGCGCCTTCACCACGAACTTCTTCGCTGGGAAACATGCCGCGCCGGTAGCTTCCGTCGGGCTGGGGAACATGCAGCGTGGCCGTACCCGGATGAATCTCGAAATCGCTTGGTACGGATCGGGTATCGAGCATGCCCATCGGATCAAAGATGCGCTCTTTCAGGAACTGCTCGAACGAAAGCCCACTCACACGCTCGATCGCGAGCGACAGCAACTGGTAGCCGCTGTTGTTGTAGATCATTTTCTCACCCGGTGCGAAATTCACTTCGCCCTGGCGCATCTGTATGGCCAGCCCCTCACCCTTGGGTTTGATCACCGGCCCGGAAGCGAGGAAACCCGCGTCAAGACTGTCGCGGAAGCCCCCGGTGTGCGTCATGAATTGACGCAGCGTGGGTTCCTGCGGAAATTCGGGCAGTTCCGGTAGATAGGTGCGCACGCCGACGTCGAGATCGAGCTTGCCATCTTCCGCCAGCAGCAACGCAGCAAGGCTGGCGAAGTGCTTGCTCGTCGAGCCAATGCGCATGCGTGTCCACGGCGTATTGGCCACGCCGTGTTCAATGCTGGCAAGTCCAAACGCCCGCCGATAGATGGGCTTGCCATGGCGGGCCACGCCGACGACAAGGCCAGGCGCATCGCTGCGATTGACGCTCTGGAACAGTCGATCCAGTGCCGTGACGCAGAGATCGTCGGCGGGATAGGTATCGGCCATGCTGGATTGACTCATTGGAATTCCTGTTGTTTGGATGGCAGCGGCATGGGTAGTGCCTCGCTGCTGGCAAAGCTGCCGTCTAATTCGCTGCCGGGTGCGCAGCGACGCGCATCGCCGAAATGAAGGAGACGGTGCCGAGCAAACTGGTGACCAGGCCCACGCATGCGAGAGAAATGGCGACGTCGGCACCGTGTGCGAAGGCCTGGGTGGTGAGGCTGACCAGCAGGGGCGCGACACCAAAGGCTGCCAGTCCCATGACGGCGACTAGCAGGCTCATGCAGATGCCGCGCAGCTCGTTTGGAAGAATCACCATCATGGCCGAGGTTGCGGCGATATTTACGCAAGCGCCGCTGGTGAGCAGAACTCCCATCAACACGGCGAACCAGGTTACGTCGGGCATCACGGGAAAGAGCGCGGCAGGTATGGACAGCGCAGCACCGAGCACCGCACCGAGCAGTGCACCCCCGCGGCCACGCTTGCGCTGGGCGAAATCTGCCGTGGTTCCGCCGATGACGGCACCCACCACATTGGAGCCAAGCATAAGCAGCCCCATCCAGGTGCCGAAGTCCGCGGGCGTCTGGTGGAAGGTGCGCGTCAATACCGGTACCGCCCAGACCGATGCGGCAGCATCCGCCATGCCAACGGTCATCATGCCGCCAAACAACGGCAACAAGAATTTTCGATAACGCCACAATTCACGCAGGGCCGCATGCAAGTTGTCGCCCAGGGCAGCACCCGCTTCCCGGCGCACGGGCTCACGCATGAACAACAAGGCCGCGCTGGCCACCAATACCGCCGCCGCGAAGGCGAGCTGAACCAGGCGCCAGGGTGCCAAAGTCGCCAGGCCACTGCCGATGGGCACTACGGTCGGCAGCCAACGCAGCAACGGACCGGCAAGCACATAGGCCATCGTGCCGCCCAATGCTTGTCCAAGCGAGGTCAGGGTGATCACTCGGCCTCGTTGTCTGGCATCGGTCACGTCGGACACCAGCGACAGCGCGGCCGGTTGCGCCGCCACCACCGCCGCACAGACCAACATCCGCGCCACGAAGGCCGTTATGAAGTTGTGCGCGACGACGGTCAGCAAGCTGCCAGCAGCGCAGACCAGTGCCAGGATGATGAGCAAACGGGTGCGATTGGTGCGATCGACCAGCCGACCAATCGGAATCGAGATCAGTGCGGTCGGCAACGCGATGGCCATCCCTTGCAGCAAGGCCATCTGGTTGTCGCTGAGGCCAAGGTCCAATCGGACCAGCTCCTGCACGGGGCTCAGTACATAGCGCGTGGCAGTCCCGGTGAACATGGCAAGGGTGATCAACCCGATCACCGCATTGCGGACCGCCTTGCGAGGAGCCTCGCCGATGGCAACGGCGCTCACAACGCCACCGCACGTGCGTGCACGAGACCGGCTACCCGGTAAGGCGTGCTGCCTGCGGGGTCATTGGGGTAATGGCTTGGCATTTTTGAAACCATGGTGAGCAAGACTTTCCAGCGTGGCGATGCAGGTTGCGCGAAAGGAGTCGGCAGACAATGACTCTGCCGACTCCAGCAGCCCATTCAGTAATTGAGATTCCAGCTCATCAGCTGGCCCATCAGGGCGACCCAGGCCACTCCCAGCAGGGCCAATGCAACCAGTACGCTCCAGATGCGTGACAGACGCGAAGCGTCGATGCGCATCATCCGCCACGCCACCCATGCACCCACTACGGCGGCTGCGATGGCCAGCAGTCCACTGACCTGCAGAGAGCGCACCACGCCATCGATGGCGCTGTTGTATGCCGCCACGTCACTGTTCAGTATCGGCTGGATCAGCTTGAACCACCCAAGCAGGTAGACCACGTCAAACACCACCGCGAGGCGTTGGTAAAGACGCAGCCGCTTCACCTCGGTGGACGTGCCGCTGGTGGCACGATCTGCCCGACGCAGCAAGGCACCGATTGGCCACAGCAACAACGTAAACAACAGGACAGCCAGCGACAGCGTCAGCACGGTCAGGTTCAGCGGTGCCGAATGCAGGAATGAAGCCTCCTGCAGCACGGAAATCGGATTCTCGCTGTCGCTGACGGTCTTGACGCCATCAACCAGGCTGAGGGCAAGCTCATGTGTGCCACCTACCTCGCGCCATCGTTGCGGAGCGATCTCACGGTAGGTGACCGGTCCACCAAGCAGTTCGTCCGGCACGGTGATCGTGCCATCGGGATTCGCTGCAATCACCGTTTGACTCAGGATATAGAGCGCGCTCAGGAAGCCATGTTCGATCCGGCGTGAGCTCTGGTAGCGGCCGGCGATCTGCTGTGCGTCGCTCTTGGCCGAGCTCAACGCCGGTGGCTCGACCGTGGCAGCGGCAGGAAAGTACCGATCCATGAAACCGTCAAAAAGCCGCTTGCGGGCACCATAGACAGCTTGATCCTTGCCGCGGCTGTTGAAGCTGTAGAAGATGCCCACGCCTTGCTGCGGCAGCATGTCCAGCTCGGTATGGAAGACGATCGTGTCGCCGCCGTGACCGATCACGGTTTGTCCGTTCTGGGTCGCGGAGAAGAAGCCGTGCGCCATCGCGGCAAAGCCCGGCGGCTCGGAATCGCTCGGGCTGTGCATCAAGGCCGTGGTGGCCGGGTCGAGGATCGCGTGTCCGTCAACACTCCCTTGCTGCAGATGCGCGAGCATGAAGCGGGCCATGTCGGCTGCACTGGCAGAGGCACTGCCTGCTGCCGACGTAATGACCAGTTCGAACGGCGTGGGTGCCGCGTCGCTCGCCGCGCGATAGCCTTTGGCGATGAAGGGCTCGAACTGGGCGGGAAGTGGCTGGACCATCGTGGAATGCGTCATGCCCAGCGGTTGGAAGATGTGTTGTGCGACGTATTCCTCATACGGCTCGCCCGACACCCGCTGCACGATATAGCCCGCCAACGCGGCACCGTAGTTGGAGTACGCAGGAACCTTGCCCGGCGCGAACAACATCGGACGCGGATGATTCTTCAGGTAGGTTTCGTTCGATTCGAAGTGCGTCGGGTCATAGGCGAGAATGTCCTTCAGCCCTTCTTCGAACCCGGCGCGATGATTCATCAGATCGCGCATGGTGATCGGCTTGCCGAACGTCTCGGGGATCTTGAAATCGAGATAGTCATTGACGTTGCGGTCAAGATCGATCTTGCCCTGCTGTACCAGCTGCATCACTGCCGTCCAGGTAAAAAGCTTGGACGTCGAGCCGATGCGCATCATGGTCGTGTTGGCGTCCATCGGCACTTTGCCGGCGACATCCGCATAGCCATATCCCTTTTCGAACAAGACCTGACCGTCCTTGACCACGACCACCACGGCGCCGGCGATGTCGCCACTCTTGAGCGCAGAGGGAACCATTCCGTCGAGGTAGGCGGACAGATCCTGGTTGGTCAACTCGTGCGTGGATGCACCGTGGAGATCACTGGCTGGTACGACCGCCGCCGGCACGGCTGGCGAAATCACCGAGGTGGCCGGGGCCGGCGTCGGGATGGGCGACTGGGCCATGGCAGCATCGCTGGCCAGGGTGAGTGCGAACGCAGCCAGCAGCCTGGCCATGGGCCGCATCCACGCACCAGCCACTAAGTGACGACCCGCGGACGCTTGCTGTTGCTGCTGACTGACAGCGCACGCGCGGCGCCGCTCCTGCTGCATGTGGTGAAGCTGCATGGCATTTCCCCCCGAAATGATCACGTGGTCGACTCAGACTGCCGATTGGTATATACATAACACACATGTGTCAATGATATGTTGGTACCATTCGTGGGGCCGGCGAATCGCTCGGTTGAGAACGACCACGAAAGGGGCAGGTCAGTAGCGGCCGCAGGCGCGGGGGTGTCTGGCGAACTGCAAGTGGCACACAAACGCATCCAGCCCTGTTCCTTTGGGCGCATCGTGTTCCGTCGGGCGCAGTTACTTGCGGCGGACCCTGCAGGCGGCGTCCGCGAGGCGAGGGGTTCGTCAGGTGGACTGGTGTTGCTCGAGCGCTATGGGGGATGGGCGTCGGAAGCAGGGGAGGGGGCGTGGATCTCCGTCGGTTCCCATACGCAATTTATGGATGCTTGGGCATGCCAGCGAGGCTCGAATCAGGCTTTGGCCGATGACGTCCTGAAGGATGGCGTTACCAGGAGTTGATGGACAGGTCCTGAAATCCAGCCGATCAGCCGAGGAGTTCAGCCATGCTTTCACGCAAGACGCCAAGTAAAGCCAGGCAGGCTGAGTGGTGTCAGTCCTGATTAGTTCGAGGCCATGAATCCGCGACGACGATCAGGTGTCCGCTAAATCACGGTAACTCCACCATGGCTTTTCATCGCTTCATTGCGAGCAGTTGCCCACCGAAACAGACTGCGAAACGAAATCGACATTGAAGCTGACGCCTGATGCTGCATCAGGGCCGTAACCAAGGGCTGGTTTCGCGACAGTCCAGACGCTAGACAGGGGACCGAAAGATGGCACCGAAAGCAGATTGGTTCCGCCGGCTATGGCTGCCAGGGCTCGCGTTCAAGGCGGTAGTGATCGGAGGAGGGTACGCGACCGGCCGAGAGCTGGCTACCTTCTTTATGGCGAGCGGCCCGCGTGGCGGTTTGCTGGGAATGGCTCTCGCAATGACTGTATGGAGTGTCGTTTGCATAGTTACATTCCTGTTTAGCGTGCAAACGGGAAGTACAGACTACCGAACATTCTTTCGTCACCTCCTTGGGCCGTTCTGGCCGGCGTTCGAGATCACTTTCATTTTCGCAATGATCGTTATTCTGGCTGTCTTCGCAGCCGCTGCAGGAGCGATTGGTCACGCACTTTTTGGATGGCCCATGTTGGCCGGTTCTTTGATGTTGATCGCCTCAATCACGCTGTTTGCGACTTTTGGAAACGAGTCGGTTGAGCGTTTGTTCAAGTACGTCTCGTTTTTTCTCTACGCAACATACGGTGTTTTTCTGGTCCTATCGCTGACCCACTTCGGCGGTCGTATCTCGAGCGCGTTTGGTGAAAACGCTTTAAAAGCAGGTTGGTTTGCAGGTGGCCTGAGTTATGCCGGGTATAACGTGATCGGTGCCGTGATCATTCTTCCCGTGATGCGCCACCTGAGAAGCCGAAAGGACGCCGTGGTTGCAGGGCTCTTGGCCGGCCCGCTCGCCATGCTTCCAGCGATCCTGTTTTTCGTTTCGATGACGGCGTTCTATCCAGCGATACAGACTCAAGTACTGCCTTCCGATTTCATGTTGAAGCAGCTCGACATTCCTTTGCTCAGGCTCATCTTTCAAGCCATGATCTTCGCGGCTCTCCTGGAGAGCGGCACGGGGCAAATTCACGCCATCAACGAGCGCATTGCACGTACCTACGAGGCCGGCGGCCGAAAGACTCTCTCCAATCGTGCCCGCCTCTGCAACACGGTGATCATTCTGATCGGATCTGTATTTGCAGCCGATAGAATCGGTCTCGTTGCACTCATCGCGAACGGCTACCGCTGGCTTTCCTTCGCGGTCCTCGCAATTTTTGTCCTTCCACTCATGACAGTGGGGCTCTGGCGTGTTTGCCGGCGCCCACCCTTGCCGGCAAGCACACTGGTGTCGCTGTAGCCGCGGCAATTCCGGCGATCTTGACTTCGCCGAAAACGGGGTGGCTCCCCCTATCAGGGTGCGGCTCCCCAGTCAGCTTTACACGCGCATCGAGATCGAAGCCTGGCGTCGGCAATACAACGAGGAGCGCCCAAGCGAGCCCTTGGCGGGCTGACACCTGCCGTCCATGCGAAATCCCAGACTCCAATTCGTCCCGCTACTGAAGGCGAGGGCGCCGGATCAAGATACTTGTCTCTTCAACGACGAATGAGCCTGGCACCAAGAAGTGACGCGAAGGCAGCGTGTCCGGCGGGTGATTAGGGTGTGTTATCGAGGGTAGGGAAAGTACTTGCTTTCAGCAATTGATGCCGTTCGTGACCAAAAAGCAAGTAAACGGGTTACCACTAATGGCCGCGTCACCCCTGGCAAACCTTGAGTTTCCGCGAAAGAACGCGCGCCGCGAAGTTACACTGCAGCGCACGGAAACATGCCATTCGGGTCGTCCTTGATTTGGTATGCGCTGCAAAGATGGCGACGGGCATCGTCACGGCCCTGCTCACGTCTTCCCTCGACAAACTGGACCTGTTTGGCGTGGAGGCGAAGGCACAGGGAGAACGCCTGCAGCTGACGCTCGACCAGGATCTGCAGCGCTCGTACGACGAGTGAGACAGGATGCTTGACGCTCTGGAGTTGCAGCTGCCCGCCGCGCTGTCTGCCTGACCTGTGAAGGACTTGATGGACCCCTGCTATCTCGCAGGGGCCCGGCAGCCGGGATCAAACAGGTGGCAAAGCCACCCTGATTCCTTCCTGCTCCACCGCCTCTGGGATCATCGCTTCAGAAAGATCATCCCAGCCCGCTGATGACGCGGCTCTCGCCATGGCGTTTCGAGTTGCCTCGTTAACGCTGGCGCGCATTTCCGTCGATACGCCTCTCGCATCCATCAGCCACGGACTGAACGGGCGATCGCCAACGCACGTTGTACGGATGCGAGCTGCGATCCGGAAACCTCCGACGTCGATATCGCCCCAGTGATATAGCTGCACGTCTTTCGGCAAAGCGCCCAGGATGTGGAGGTAAGCTGTAACCCAACTAGGTGATGGCATGCCCCCGGTATAGACGAGCAGCGCACGCTGACCATTGAGCAATTGGCTGGCTTGGTGGAAGGTCGTCAGGTTCTCGATTGTCATGACCCATGCCGGCGATCCGATGTACCCGGTGACAGCACAGTTGGCGACACCGACATACGGGACAACGATGGGGCACGCGTCCCCCTGAGCCAACTGCAGATGACCGGTGCCGGCGACCAGGAACGGCTGCGGCTCCTTCTTGATGCCGAGCCTGCTGAAGACCTCCTCCCAGTGGCGCGCCGGCGCACCGGTGCTATCCGCCGTCAAAAGGTCCAACGGAACGCGAAGGGCTTCGATGCGCTTGGAGTCGCCAAACAGGCGCACACTCAGGGGTCGGGCGATGAGGTCGTCATCTTCTTCCTCGCGAGCTGCATCGAGAACCCGCAGCGCATCAGCGATGTCACCCGCCGCTTCGGGCTCCAGGCCGCGCACGGCTTTTCGGGACTCCCAGGCAGCCAAGATTTCCTGCACCCGAAGAAGGTCGCTCCATGGTTCAAGTTGGGTGCACGCACGCGCGACACGGCCTTCCAGCGAGTCCACGCCCAGGAATAGGGCAAGCGCACGCCGGTCCTCAACACGGACGGTCGTCAACGGCCGGTCCTCGCCGCCTTGCTTGGCCCACACGAGGGACACACCACCGCATGCGGCAGCTTCCCGCATCCGGTGGTGGAAGGCATCGCGTTCGTCGAGGCTTAGCTTCCAGTAGGGCGAATCTTGGCTTGCGAATCCTTCCTGGACTGCGCGCGTCGACCGCCGCACCGCGGCCCCCTCCGCGCGATCCAGCAGAGCCCTCAGTACGGAATCAGCCAGCGGCACGACGGTTGGCCTCGATGTCCTGGATCTTCTGCTCCAGCAGTTCCGGATGCAGCATGAAGTTGTCGCTCCGCAGAAGCTCGCGGGCCGCTTCCTCCACGAGATTCATCGTCATCTGCACCGTGCGAGACCCATATCTGGCCATGTCGTAATAGATGTCCAGGAACGAGGACATCTTGGACTGTTCGCCCTCCGGACCCGCCATGACCAACTGGAGGCCGAGTGAGTTCAGGTATTCGGCCGTAGCGCGCACGTTCTGCGGATCCATCTTCTCGAAGGCTTCGTCTAGCATCATGACGCCGCCCGATCCTTCAGTCCCACGGGCCTTTCCGTAAGCCGCCGCAAGCGCCGCGCCAAAGATCACGTAGAGGGGCGTGCGGTGCTCACCGCCGGAGCCCGGCCCCAGGCGCTTGCTCAGCCAGCCCACCGACTTCGATTCCCGGAAGATCTCCACGTCGTAGCTGAAAAAGCGACGATGATCGTTGAGCGGGCTGGTGTCATGCAGTAGCTCGGAATCGGCCGAGCCGTCCACCAGCGCGCGAAACTCTTCCGGCACCTTACCGGAGCCACCGAACATGTCCTCCTCGACATCCCCGTGCTCGCGTACGCGCTTGAGGAAGTCGTACAGCGCCTGATGCTGTGGAACAACCTTGTACCGGAACTGGTACCGCTCTCCGTTGGAGAACTCGGGCGCGTGGCGAAGTACCTGGTTGAGGCTATCGATCTGCTCTTCCACGGCGTCGAAGCCTTCCAGAATCGCCTGGGCGACGTCCGTCCGGAAAACCTTCACCGCGGCCGCATAGGCCTCTTCGGCACGTGCCATTTGCTCGACAAGTTCAAGCTCCTCCAGTCGCTGCCTGTCTGCCATGACGTAGGCGTAGGCGCGCTCCCACTGGGCATTGGCGACATCGTGGTTCCGGATGTCGTTGTCCGCCACGTACTGGCAGAACAGCTGCCAACCCTCGCGGTCCGCATTCAGCGCCGTCGCTCCCGCCTTGTCGGCTAGCGTGGAGCACGCTTCGAGCTTGGCATCCCAGTCGTCACCAAAGCGGCCGTCGTAGCGCTCACGGTAGGTGTTGACCTGCTTCGCGTCATACATCGGCTTCTGGCGATTTCCCGCTTCCGCCTGGTTCGCCAATGTGAGCAGCTTCTCCAGAGTGGCGCGCTCTTTCTCCGTGGACTGGATCATGGTGTCGAAGCGTGCAGCCTCTTGCCCATGGGTGCGCTCGGCGACCATAGCCGCTTCAAGCTTGGCACCAGCCTCATTCATGGCAGCCCGAAGGGCAGTGAGGCGATCGGACTGGGACGCTACCAAGGCGCTTGACAGATCACCCACAAGGGCACGCGATTCGGCCAGCGACGCAAACTGCCCCTCGAGCATGACCTGGGTACCATCGCCGTCGGCGAACTGCGCCAGGCGCGAGTGGACGGCCTGAAGCTGAGAGGCAGCCTCCTCGGCGGCCTTCAGAGCACCTTCCGCATCCCGTACCTCTTGCTCAGCCTGGGCGCGCAAGTTGCCCTCCTGAGCTCGACCGATCTTCATGTCGCTGGCGGCGGGCAGTCGCAGGCGCTCGATGCCACCACCCGTGCTGAGCATGCCTTCGACGGAGATGGCGCGTGCGCCGATCTGAAGGTCGTGGCTCGATTCCGCTAAGGCCAAACGACCAAGTTCCCCCTGCAGGTAGCGAACCGCGGCATTGTTCTCGCCATCAATGAGCTGCGCGGCATAGCGACCGCCCCCGGGTGCCTGCCACGGTTTGCCGCGGGAAGGCAGGGCGAGCTTCACACCGTAGATAGCCTGAGAACCCTTCAGCCCCTTGTAGGCATCGATCGCCTCCAGCTCCTTGTCCGCCGGCACCAGCAACGCCTCGACATTGGTGGCAAGGTACCCCTCGATGGCTGGCTGCCACTTCGGGTCCTTGATGGAGACGACGTCACATACCGGGGTCGTCTGGATGCCTGCGTCTTCCAGCACGCGCTGGAGCATCACCACCTGGGGACGGAGGGGACTGAGACCACACTGTGCTCGTTCCAACGCCGTCTTGGCGTCGCGGCGACGTTCCTTGGCCTGGCGTGCATCTGCCTCAGCCGCATACAGCGCCTTGCGCACCACATCGTGGACGCGTGCCGCCGCGCGGCCTGCCGCTAGCAGGACGGTTGGCTCCGGTCTGTGCGCGGTCTTCAGCGCCCGCTTGAGGTCGTCGACGACAGCAAAGGCTTCCTCGAACTCGCCCTGATGGTCCAACAGGGCTGGGATGCGACCGGCCTGGCCCAGCAGCGCCAGCAACGCATCCAGCGTCACCGTCAACTGCTTCTCGACCGATGACAGTCGCTCTTGCTGGTCCTTCAGCCGGTCAGCTTGTCCAGCTTGGCTGGTGTACTCCGGGTCGCGGTTCAGCGCCTCCACGGCGCGAATGCGCGCGGCGTCGGCTTTGACTCGATCATCGGTGGCGCGCGCCAAGGCGAGGCCTGCCGCTTCCAGCTGCTCGCGATACGTCTCAAGCAGTTCCTCTGTCTCACCCAGCTTCTCGGCGACACGTTCTGACTCGTACACGGCTTTCAGCGCCAGCAGGTTCGTCTGTGCAGTGCGCTCGCGATGGACAACGGCATATCGATCTTCCACCCGCCGCGCACTCTCGATGCGAGCGGTGATACGCCGGATCAACGCGGTCACTTCACGGAACTGGTCCAGTCGCGCACGGAACTGGCGAACATTGATCGGGCGCGCCTCGATGAGGTGTTGGCGAAGGGTCTCGTCGAGATCTTCAACATCTTTGTTGAGCTTGAGCGACCTGGCAAACGATGAGCGGATCGACCGAACGTTGGGCTTTTCGCCTGGTGATGCCAGGTGCTCCAGGTACAGTCGACGCGCGAAATCGCTACCGTTCGTCGTGAAGAAGGGCGTGGCCCCTTCCTGTCGGCACAGATCGGCAGCCACGTGCATGAAGCGGCGCCAGGGGATCACGGCTTCGCGTCCGCCTTCCTTTTCGATATGCGAGGCGGTGGTGAGCGCAACGCCGGGAAGGATGTAGAGGTTTCGGATGACATCCAGCGAATCAGTAGAGGCGCTGGCGGACACGCCAACGGTGACCGGGATCTGGGTCTCGGGATCACGGAACACCAAGTTGATGTACGTGTTCGCGGCTGATCGCGCGCGTTCATCGTCCGTCTGACCATACACGCCGAGGCAGTACTCGCGGAGCGTGCGTGCACGCTTCTTGCCTTCGCCGGCCGCGTTGAAGTTCATCATGTTCGCGTCTGCCGCGAGGAGCACGATCTGCAGGGCGTCGAGCAGGGCGGTTTTACCGGTGCCGTTAGGGCCGAGGAACGCGGTGTTGCGCCCTACGCGGAGGTCTATCCGTTCGTACAGGAAGTACTGAACCAGGCCGATCGCTTCAAGGTGCTTCACTGGCATCCTCCTCATCAATGGCGGTTGCGTACGCGGCGAGTTGCAGGAGTGCGGTTTCGCCCAGCACATCCACGATGCCGGGGCGGATCACGATCACGAAGGGTTGTTCATCTTCCGTGTCCTCCCGGCGGACGATCCCGTATCGCTTCAGCGCATCGACCTGATCGCGCAACGAGGCTTGGTCGGGGAGTTCGCGACCGAGCAGCTCCTTGAAGGAGCGCTCCAGCTCGATGAGGTCGATGAATGCCTCGCCAGCGACGACCTCGGTGGCGTGCATCTTGTCGTCGTAGAGCCGTCGAAGCACCAGCGCCAGGCGGGTCTCCGAAAGGCGCATCTTTTCGGCCACCGCCTGATTGGGTAGGGCGACGAGATAGGACATATGCGCGTTGTGGAGAATCGACACACCCAGCTGTCCAAGAAGTTCGCGGTAAGCCCCGAGATGCTTGACGACCAGATCGTATGCCGTTCGGCTGCGACGGTCGCTGGCGTACAGCACCTGCTCCAGCAGGAGCCGGTACCCTGCGCTCTCGTAGTCCCCAGCGACGTAATGTGGGTTCTGTTCCGCCAGTCGTTCCCAATTGGCCATCAGCTTGCCTCCCTGGTGATGATGAAGCGCTGATGCGCCAGGTATCCGTTGTGTGTCATGGCCTCAGGTTCGAACTCAACGCGCACCTTGCGGAGCATGAGCAGCTGGGGATCGGATCGCCGCATCGAAGCGGGTGCGTTGCCGCGCGAGGCAATCAGCAGCAGACGCTGGTAACAGCACAGGTCATTGATCGACTCGATCACCAGGTCATCGGACGTGACCGATCCTGGCTCCTTCAGGTGCCGTGCGATGTAGTTGTCGAGATTCGCCGGCCTGACCATGCGGTTCTCGGTCATCTGGCGCCGGAGCATTTCCATCGCAATTTCACGATCGGTCGGCGGGCGCACATCGACGCTGGTTTCCATGGGTGGGCGCGGCGCCTGGCGTGGTTTGGCCAGGCTCCATTCGGACGCGTGCCGCTCCAACGGGACAGCCGGCAGGGCGATGTGGTCGTCGGGCAGGTGGCTCGTTGCCGCGAGTGCCTTGGAGATCAGCTTGTCCAGCTGCTTGGGCGCACGAAGCTGGTAATCGAAGAACACCATCGCGCGGTGGTTGGCATCGCGAATCAACTCATCAACGCGGCGGAGCTGGATATCGACCTCGCGCAGGCGCAACAGCATCTGGGTATCTCGCTCAAAGCGGATCTCCGCCTTCTCACGATTGCCGCCCGTGATCTTGGCCTGGTACCAGCCGATGAGCTCTTCGCGGCGCGACTCGTGGTGCTGGAGTTGCAGGGTCAGCTGCACAATTGCGGCGCGGTGCTGCAGAGGGTGATCCTTGGTCCGCAGCTCACTGTAGTCGGCGATGAACACCTTCTCGACGTAGTCCTCGAAGAACCCGCGGACAAATTCCCTCGCGGAGGTGTGCTTGACCAGGGCTGCCATCAGGTCCTGCACGCGCACGCCGGTGTTCACGATATGGGCCATGCAGTGCTTGGCCTGTTTGGCGGCTTCAGCGTACTGATCACCGCCAGCCTCACCGGTCTCCACCGCCCGCAGGTTGAGGAAGATTGAGCGGACCTTGCTGCCAAGGAACTCAGGCTCCTGGACCGCGAACTCGCACAGCACTGAGTAGAACTGGGCAACCACTGGCCGGACGGTGATCTTCTCGACCGCACCGACCTTGCTGGCGGACAGCCAGCCGGTACCGATGAGGCGGTTGAGGATGCCGTGCGCCCGAACCGTGATGGGGGAGTCCCGGTCTTCGTCCCACGGGTCATGGGCCGCCAGGAACGCTTCGATCGCACGAACCACCCGCGGCTTGGCCGCGTCCTCGCCCGGGGACATGGCGTGGTCGCCCCACATTTCATCCATGAGGGAGTCGAGTACCGCCCAGTAATGCCGCGCATTTGGGCTCCCCAGAAGGCTGAATAGCTCCGGGGTCAGGCGGTCAAACAGAGGTGCGGCGGCGGTTTCCAAGCGTTTCGTGCTCTCGGTGCGGGCCGGCTGGCGACCATAGCATAGAGCCAGCAATAGCACTATGCTATGTGCCGGTCAATGCGCAGTGCACATGCCCATGCCTCGAGGTAACGCCGCCCCTGAAGAACGCCTGCGGGCGATTGAGATCCTTCTCCTATGGGAGGGGCGAGTTTCGCGCGGCCGTCTCCTGGACCTCTTTGCGGTGCATGAGACCATCGCCAGTCGAGACCTCCTCGCTTTCCGGCGGCAGTATCCGCGCGCCTTGGAAGGGGACCCGTCGGGCAAGGCCTACGACGCGAGCATTGGCCTCAGGCCAGAACTCACTCAAGGAACCTTTGCTGAGTATCAGCAGCTGATTGGTATCAATGGGGAGGGGGTGAGTGGATCCACTATCCCTATCGAGTCATCGCGACTCGATCACACTCAAATCGACTATCGAAGTTTCTCTCGACTCCATTCGGCAATACGAATGGGAACTAGCGTGCTTATCGAATATCGCTCGATGAGTCATCCAGAGAAGCATCAGAGGCTCATTCGCCCTCATAGCTTTATTCAAGCAGGGCCGCGTTGGCACGTTCGAGCTTTCTGCAAAGAATCCGATGATTTTCGCGACTTCAATCTAGGACGCATTAGCTCTATTAAGCAGGACTTAGATCTCTCTCTTCCTGGCTTAGTTGATGATAGAGATTGGAATACTTTTGTCAGATTGAGGCTCGTTCCTCATAGAGGTCTGAGCGCGCTCCAGCAAAAGTTAGTGAGAGACGAATACATGGCAGGAACGACAGCTCATGTCTTTGAGGTTCGAAAACCCATGGCTCACTACTTAATGCAATCTTTCCGAGCGGCTGTCGATCCTTTGAAGGAGACGCCGCCGGACTTCTTACTTATGGTTGATGAGTCAGAACCACTGCCCGAAGGGGCGCTTTGGCGCGCCTAGCACAACCTGCCTGGCGATAAAGGTCAGCGCGACTAGCCTGCACCTACTTGTGGTTAAAAGGCGACGATTACTTGCCAAAAGGGCCGACAATTAGTTCCACAACCTCCGCGCTACGGGCCGTAGCGTGCACCTGGAAGTCGATCGTGTCGAAAGCCGCGCGCCAAAAGATGACCGAATAAGCGCACATGACACGATTAGCGGTTCGGCGACAGAATTAAGAGGGCCGCGACACCAAGCCCAAAAGGGAGCCCCTGCGACGACGCGTTCCGTAATTTCGCATAATGTATATTATGTAAAATATGAGAAATTACTTTAAATTTCTCATTTAACAGTTTGATTTTTCAGCAACTTACCGGCTAGTGATGGGTCCAGAATTGGACCCGATGTGTGATACCGCGCCGTTACAGTCAAATCAAGCGCTCTGCTCCAGATGGACAAGCGCTGCATGTGGATCGTCAGGATGCGCTGGCGCGGTTTGAGCGCTTCCTGTCCGGTATTCGTTCGCCAACGACGATGCGCCTGTACCTCGGCATCATTCGTCGCTGGCTTGCCTACGGTGGCGCCGCTGACCGGCTGCATACCGATCTGCTGCATCGTTGGCTGGCCGACCGGCGAAACCAAAAGGCATCGCCGGCCACCATCAATGTGGATTTGAAGGCGCTGCGCGCCTTCTACGACACGATGACCGTTCTGGGCATCGCGCCGCAAGGAGAATCGAATAATCTTCCGTCCAATCGTCATGTGCCGGTGCGCGTGGTCCGTGCCTTCACCGATGACCAGGTGCTCGCCATGCTTGCGGCGCCTGACGTATCGACCTTCATTGGCTATCGCGACAGCGTGCTGATGCGCGTGCTGTGGGAAACCGGATTGCGCGCCACCGAACTCGTCAGCCTGGGCGTGGGCGATGTATTGCCGGACGCTATTTATGTCGCCGCCGGCAAGGGTGGACGTAGCCGATGGGTGCCGATCAGCGAGGAGCTGTACCAGCTCCTGCAGGGATATCAGGCGCTTCGATCCGCGACTCGTCCCGGAAAGCGCAACGCATTGTGGGTCACGGCGGCTGGCTTGGCGCTGCGCAGTCGTCGAAGCGTGTGGTTCATCGTCAGTCATTGGGCACGCGCCACGCTGGGCAACGCCGTTGGATACGACCGCGTGCGTCGGGCGGCTCGACAGCGTCCGTGGAGCGGGCAGTACCCGCACCTGCTGCGTGCAAGCATGGCCACCACCCTGCTCCGCCATGGCTGCCCCCTGCCCGCCATCATGCAGATGCTCGGCCATGACAGCCTCGACAGCACGGCGCGATACCTTGGCGCCGACATCAGCCATCTGCAGGCCGCGATTCGGAAGCACCCCCGTTTCCACGCGTCAGGCCGCTCGCTTGGCGCTACGACTGAGGAATGACGGGCAATCGGGCAATGCACGCAGGCCTGCAAGCAGCTGGTGAAACTGCTCGCGACTCAGAGCCAGTGATGTGGTGACACCAACGGCGCCCAGGCGCATGCGGTATTCCTCCTCGGTCAGGCCTTTCCGTGAGCGGGCGAGCACATGCACCAGTCGCACATGATCCTTCGTCATGCGCCAACGCTTTCGCACGGACAAATCGAGCCCGCAGCACCATCGCGCGGTCGTCGTCGACTGGCACAACGGGCACGTGTGCATCAGGCTGCCATCCTCTCGGCCGAATAGATGGGCTCAAGGTTGGCCCGGGCTATTGCCGCGAGCGGCGGCGGGCTAACGCTATTCCCGACCATGCGAACGCTGGCACTGATGCTCAGCGGGCGGCCATCGGCGGTGCGATCGATGATGTAGTCGACAGGGAATCCCTGGGCGCGATACAGCTCCTCGCGGCGAAGCATGCGAAGGCCAATGTCGACGATCACATAGGGCGTGCCCTTGATGGTGACCGTGACAAGCGCCAGGCGGTCCTTGGTGGTAACCGTCGTCAGTGGCTCGCCCAGCTCGGCATGTTGGCCGCCACAGCTGTGATAGCGCATGAGGAAGGCGGCCACGCGCAACGCGCCATCCTCGTGGGTGGCGCTCAGCGTGCATTGAACAACGCGCTGCTGGCTTCCGGTACCTGTTATTGAGCTCACGGGCTCCATGGCACCCCTGGCACGCGCGGGGTTTCCGTTCTCGCCGCCACCGTTGGCCTGCTCGAGGAAGGCAGACACCAATGCGAAGTGGCCACCCTTCACGCCTGCACATTGTGTTCGCAGTGGCTCGCGGGCGGACCAGCTGCGTTGGTTCGAGCCGTTCGCATGCTCCGTAATAAAGAATGGCTCAGCTGCGTCCAGCACATAGCGTTTCACGCCCTTGGCGATCCGCCGGCACGTTGCATCGGCCAGCGGACGCTTGCGTTCGAAAATGGATGGGCATGGCACTGACCAGTCGATGCAATCGGCGGCGGTAGCCACGGGCTGCGCGCGGCCGGGACCATGCGTCGGCTCAGGCCAGCGCGGCGCCTCGCCATCGCATCGAGCCAGCAGGAACAGACGCTCGCGGCTGGTGCCAGCGCCGAAGTCGCTGGCGACCAATAGCCGATGCTCCACCAGGTAGCCGAGCGCGCGCAGCTCCGAGAGAAACCGCCGCCAGGTGCGGCCGGCGTGGCGCTTGTCCGGGATCAGGAATTGCTGGTCGACGGGAACGCGCTCGCCCTTGGCGGAAACGGTGCCATCCAGCTTCATCACCCGGCCCGTCGCCTTGTCGCGCTTGGCGACCAGCGGCCCCCATGAACGGATCTGCTTTACGTTCTCGAGGGTCACGATGCGCGGCTGCAGACCGGCCTTGCGAAGGCTTCCGCACCACTTCAACACGACCCAGCTGAGCGAGCGCGTGGCGCGATCACGCGGCTGGCCGCCCTTCGCTTGCGAAAAGTGAGTGCAGTCGGGCGATGAATGAAACCAGCCAGGGCGTCGGCCAGCGCACTCGGCGACCGGGTTCGCCTGCCACACGTCTTCACGCATGTGCTTCGTGAACGGGTGGTTCGCCGCATGCATGCCGATGGCCTGCTCGTCATGGTTGATCGCGATGTCGGGATCACGACCAAGCGCCTGGCGAAGGGCCTCACTGGCGCCGCCGCCACCGGCGAAAAGATCGACAATGATTTCGCCAGGATGCAATGCAGACGCGCCGGCCTTCCGTGGAAAGTTGAAGCCATGCTGCGTTCCATCAGCCATGGGATACCCCAGTGGCTTTAGCGATCGCGGCATCCGCATTTGCCTTTGGGCTACCTTCGCGACCTTCCGCAGGGTTGAAGCCAAGGCCGCACATTAGATCGAACAGATCGCGCATCTCGATCAGCGATGCAAGAAGGTCCGGAGCAGCTGCGATCAGACGTGCATCAGGATGGAGGCGAATGTCGATCTCATCGGCGCCATGCATGACCCCGCCGAGCTTTTCGCGTTCCTCACCTTTCCAGACGGCGAACCGTGGCTGCGCGCCCTGCATGCCTTTCCGCACAAAGTCCATGATGTAAAGGCCGCCGCGATTAACTGTGCGCAAGTACACGCGACCCGCATTTGTGCGCCACTCCCATGGTCCGGCGGTGTGCTTAGCCATTGGCCTGCTCCTTGCGCTCGATCTTTCGCGCAATGCGCCGCCGGCTATGTTCGGCACCCACCACCACACGGTCGAGCAGTTCGAGCGCCTTATCGAGATCCTTCCGGAGCGTGCCGTCGATGCGCGCATGCTTCGCGTGGTTGATGGCAT
The DNA here is from genome assembly GCF_004296575.1 of Dyella amyloliquefaciens. Taxonomy (GTDB): domain Bacteria; phylum Pseudomonadota; class Gammaproteobacteria; order Xanthomonadales; family Rhodanobacteraceae; genus Dyella; species Dyella amyloliquefaciens. The sequence goes on from NZ_SAYT01000002.1 coordinate 62,810, forward strand.
ATTCGACGTGGCCCTTGGCGGTCAGGGCGCTCACACCGGTCTGGATGGCCAGTCGCGCCCGGTTCTCCAGGCGCTGGATATCTGCGTCTGCACTCATGCTGCTTTCTCCTCGTCAAGCAGCATTGCGGCACCTTCGTCTTTCATGGCGCCCATCAGTGCATCCGCCTGATCGGCGAACCCACGAAACTGGTGCGCAAGCCGTTCCAGCCCGCTGTAGCTCAGCGATTGCTTGAACTTCCGATATAGCGCGAAATCCGGGCCCGCTTCCTTGCCAGACCAGCACGTCAGATCGATGCCCGTTGCCTCTTTGAATTTGCTGACGGCAACCATCGCTTTTCCATTGAGCTCCATGCGCCGATCGACTTCGCTTTTCACGCGCTCGTCGATCCGCGCTCGCGCCTCTGCAACGGCGTTAGAGACCTGAGCGTTAATAAGCTCGGTACCGGCTTGGTGCGCGCGTCGCAATAGCGCAGCCACAAACGACGGCTCCAAGGCATCAGGGGTCAGTAGCGGAGGTGCAACACGCGGCACAAGCTTTCCACCGGCCAGCTCCATATGGCCCCATGTCGACGGCAACTCGCCATCCAACAACACGCCTGGTGCGGTGATCAGCAGCCAGTGGTGACAAAAGCGCTGAATGGCAACCGACTTCTCCGGCTTCTTCTTTTCGCGAAGCCAGTCAGATCGGCTTGCCTTGATTTCGAAACCGGAGATGCGCAGGCCGCGCGACGGCCAGCACGCCATCGACACGGCGTCGGCCCAGCGTGAATGGCGGCCACCGGTGGCATCGCCAACCTCAAAGAAAGTGGCGTATTCGGGCAGCGGGAAGGCTTTCAGCAATGCCGCTTGTAGTTTTGCGGTGGTGGCAGCGTCGCTCATGCGGCCTCCGGGCGCGGCAGCGCAAAGATGGCGGCGAGACGTCCAAGCAGGCGCTCCAGTTCCAACGCCATCAGTGCGAACGCGGCCGTCGTCTCAGACGTGGCATCTTCATGGCTGTCGCCCAGCTCATCGACCACCACATCACCGAAGCGCAACTTGCGGATGACCAGGTCTTCGCCCAGCACGAAGCTCAGGCGCTCGTCGTACACAAGGCCGAGGCGAAACACCTGCTTGCCGTTGCGCAGGTGCTCGCGCATTTCCTCGCTGTCCATTTCCTGATTGCGGAAGCGCGCGATGGCGCCCGTGGCGCTCGCCGGGTCACGCAGCTCGCACTCGTCGCCCAGCGCGAAACCGGCCGGCAGATTGCGGTTGGCCAGCCAGTCGGTGAGCAGCACGCGCGGCCCCTCCTCCGGTGCCAGCGGCACTGCCGGGAAACTTCCCAAGGCTTCACGCAACTGCGTGAGCACGCCTTCCGCCGCCTTCCGACTGGAGGTGTCGAGCACGAGCCAGCCGTTGCGGGTGTCGGCATACCCATGGATGCGTGACCTGCGAACGAAGGCCTTCGGCACCATCTCGGTGATCAGGTCTTCCCGCAGGCGTGTACGTTCGCGCCCACCGACCTTCCTGCCCTCCTCGCTGGCAATGGTCGCTACCTTCCGTGCGAGCGCATCGCTCACGACCGATGCCGGCAGCAGCTTGTCCTCGCGTGCTGCGGCGAACAGCGTGAACGTGCTGTTGACCGTCAGCGCCGGCTCGGCCTCAGCATCGTTGCCGGCCACGCCGGTAAAGCCTGCGGTGCCAATTTCCATGGCGCCGCAGGGGCGAAGGCGATGCTCGGCCAGCACCTCGCTCAGGCGCGCAAGGTCAGCGGAAACGGCAGCGGAAAAGCGGAACAGTGACAAATGACGAAAGAACATGTGATGGCTTCCTTGGCGGTGGTGGCTCAGGCGCGCTGTTGAGCGCGACCCTTGAGCAGGCTGTACTGGGCGACGCGGACGATGTGCCGGCGGCGATCACGGACCTTGACCATTTGCATGCCGATGGCGAATCCGTGCATGGTTTTCAGTTCATGCATGCGGGCGCTGACACAGATAACGCCGCAGCGTCTGATGACCTGAATTGTGGTTACGGGTCCGCGGCGCAGTTCGGCGAGAATGGCCTGGTGCTGGGGGCTGAGTTCCGACATCGCTTACTCCTCCCACGCAATGCAGCCGGGCGTACGGCACTTGCCCTTGCTTGCGGTGATGGCGCCGGCGGCGTCGTACTTCACCTCCACCTCAACGCGACTCTTGCAGCACGTGCAGCGATAGCAGCCGGTCGTGGCCTGCCAGCGGCGAGCCTGGGCGAGCACCGCAGACTTGGCTCGCTGACCGGCGCGGGTATCAACCATGTTCTGCGTGACGTTCTGTGCGTTGGCATTCATGCGGTGGCACTCCGGTTGCCGCGGCGCATCGGCGTGACCTTGGCCGCGGGTGCTTGCAGGGGAAGCGGAAGGGTTTCGCCGAGTTCGCCCCAGGCTTTGGTGGTCTCAGCCAGTGATGGCCGCCACCCTGTGCGGCGACCGCAACGGCATTCGAGCTGGTGACGCTCGGGCACCGTCGTGAAGGCAACCCCTTCCCGTGTGGTTGAGCCCAGGGCGACGAAATGCCGGGGCTCCTTCCGGCAGTCGCTGCATGCAGCGAAAGTGCCGGGCTTGTGCGTGATCTGCTTGTGCATCATGGCGCCGCCTTTCGGCGCTCGCGGCGCTCGGCGGTGAGCCATCGATAGGCCGTTGCGCGGGACACCGAGAAGCGCTCGGCCACATCATCCACGGTGGGCAGCATGCGAAGCCCCGCAGCCCATGCATGGAAGCGCTGCTGCGCGGGCAGCGTCACATTCAGTGCTTCGCTCAGCTCAACCAGCAGGCGAAGGGCGGCGTCACGTGGCAGATCGTTGTACTGGGCCCCAATGTAAACACTGATGCGATCGGGGCGATGGCGGCTGGCGAGCGGGCGGTACGTGCTCGTCGAGCTCATAGGGCGCCCGCCTTTGCCCGGGGCGCATCGAGGTCGGCATGGGAGCGCAGCTGGTGGCGAACCACATTGGCCGCATGCATGCCATACACGTTGATGGTCGTGCTGCGCTTCTTGTGGCGTGCCAGGTGCTGTCCCGCATCGATACCCAGCGTCTCGATCACCTCACCAATACGACGATGGCGCATGAGGTGGAAGTGAAGCTGGGGAAGGTCGAACTGCATACCCCAATGCTTGATGCGGTTGTGCGCCTGCTGCCGCGTCATACGCGTGCCGCGGTTGCTGACGAACAAGGCCGAGGCGGTCTCCTTGGCCATCTTCGCTCGCACGGCGAGCCATTCGGACACCCAGTCAGCAGTGCGCTGGTTGATGGGAAGGCACGCCGGCTTGTTGCCCTTGCCGATGCAGTGCACGGTCAACCGCGTCAGATCGACGCCCATGCGCGGCGGGCTGTTCGGCGGCGACAGATCCAGCTGGATGGCATCGCTCACGCGCAGCGCCGCATCCAGCGCGAGGCGAAGCATGGCGCGATCGCGCAGGTCCATCGGTGTTTCGATGGGCATGCCGTCGAGCATGGCCAGCATCGGCTTCAGTTCCGGCGCAATCACGGGCATCGTCTCGAAACTGAGATTGATGTCCGTGGTGGCGTCGTACTTGCACCAGCCCTCGCGGATGGCGTGACGCATGAGCATGCGCAGGCAGCTCAGCTTGCGCGCTTGGCTACGGGTGGACAGGCCGCGATGCCCAAGACGATCCAGCCAGCGCTCGATCACACGCTCGCCCACCAGGCCGATCAGGCCGATGTCCTGCAGTTCGGCGAAGCCGGCAAAGTCGTCCAGGTCACCCTGGTAGGCGATGATCGTGTTGAGCGCGGCACCGCGCAGACGCTTGCGATTTAGAAAGTGCTCAATCGCATCCTTGACGGTCACGGGTGTCACGTTGTGACCGGCGATGGTGATGACGTTGGAGGTCATACCGCACCGCCTTTGGCGCGAAGCCATTCCGGCATGAACTTGTCGCCAGCCAGTGCGCCGGCGCAAAGCCACATGGCCTTCACCTGGTACACATCCGCGATACGCTGCAGCATGACCATGTCCGGCGATTTGCCGTTGTCAGTGCCCAGTTCCATGTTCGTGAGCCGCTTGACCGACAAGCCGGACACGCGGCTGGTGGCCTGATCGATCGTCAGCCGCGCATGTTCGCGCGCAAGACGCAGACGCGCACCAAACGTATCTGAAAGGTCGCTGCCGCCGAGCGGGTATTTGATTTCCATGGCGCGCATCAGAGTTCCCTCCCCTTCTGAGGACCGGCTTCCTTGCGCACGTCAGCGAGAGCGAAAACCTCATCACTCACGCGCAGGCGCCAACCCGGAAGCTCAAGCGCCTTCAGCGTTCCTGAGTAATGGCGGAATGCCGCCACGGCTGCCGCCACGGCTGCCGCCACGGCTGCCGCCATGGCGCCACCGGGCGTGATGACGTGGCACACGGATATCGTGCGTTCGCCATCGCGCTCGAGCGACACGCTGAAGCGCTTGGCCTTCTCATGGCGCTTCGCCTGGTTGCGGATGGTCGACGGCGCGCAACCGTAGCGCTCGGACAAGTCCTTCACCTTGGCGCCATCTTTGAGTGCCTGATGCACTTCAGCGCAGCGCGTCGGGTTGGTGAGGCCGGCATAGATGGTGGCGCTCATGCGTCACCTCCATCAATGCCTCGCAGGAGGGTCGCGGCCATGAATCCGCCAAGTCCGCCAATGACAAGGCCGATGACGATGCCAAGGGCGAGGATCATGCAGCCACCCTTGCCGGACCACGGCTCGGCACGAGCGATGCTGGCAGCATGTCTGCTACCGATGCGCCGGGGCCAAAATCGGTGCGTACGGGCATGATCAGGCCCATGGCCTTGCCGCCACGCTTCATCGAGCGCTCGACCACAAACATCACGGACGAGGCGTAGGTGAAGTTGCCCTCGGCATCTTTGCGGCTGAAGAACCGCACGTAGCCGGGCAGCGCGAACACCTTCTGCAGGTAGCCCGTATTGCAGGGCGCCACGAGGCCTTCGTGCCAATCGGTCGGTACGCCCACCAGGTGGTCGATCACCGGGAACTGGGCGTCGATGATGGCCTTGCCGGGTTCGACATAGAGCACCGCGCCCGACTCGTTGACGATGTGCAATGCGCCGTCGTCGTAGACCTTGACGCGATTGCCGTCTTTCAGCAGCGCATGGCCACGCTTGCTGATACTGATGATCAGGTCGCGGGTGGCGCGGGCGCTCTTGTCTTCCTCGACATAGAGCATGTGGCCGTTGGTGCCTTCAATGCGTGCCGGCACATCTGCAGTGCCAGGTACCACGTGCACGCCATTGAGGTAGTAGCGGATATCGCCAACAGCGGCGAACTTCTGGACGTTGCTGACCACGGCGGCGTCCAGATCGGCGGTGAGGTTTTCCTTGCTCATGCGGCAGCCCTCCCCTTGCCGCCATCAATCAGCGGATAGCCAGGGCGGCGTGCACGCACGCGGTGGATCAGGCCGAGCGACGCGCGGGGATACCAGCGCATCAGGGCGGCGTCGGCGGCACGCAGGTGGCGTGCCGTAGGGGGCTGAGATACAGTAGTCATGTCTTCCGTACTCCAAAGCGCGGTGGGACAACCCGAACGCCTGGGGTTGCCGCCCCGGGCGTTCTTTTTTTGTGCAGCAATCGCTGCGCTGATGACCGTGCCGGCCCTTGGAACGGACCGCCCCTGCCCCATGCAGATGCGGCCTACGACACGGCCATCAGCGAAGCTATCGCGGTTCACTGGACGAATGCCCCCGGGTTCATGGCGTGATAGCGACCGGCCTGCTCGCTGTAATCCAGACCGCGGTGCTGCCTGGCTGCTATCTCCATATCCGTGGCGCGACGGGCAGCACGCCAACGATGAAAGGCAGCGGCATGGCACCGGCCAGCGGCTTGCGCCTCATCGGCAGCCAATACGTCGTTGATCACTGCCTCAGCTGCTGCGCGAATGGCGGACCACCGGAAGCGGCCCATTACTTCGCACTCCGCAGTGCACCGCCCTGACCCAGCACATGCTGTTGAATGGCGGCGGTGAGCGTGGCTGCCCGCGCCTCCAATTGCGCAAGGGCCAGCAATGCGTCGTGGGCATAGGCCTCATCGCGCTCATCGAGCACACCGTCATCGAGCATGCCCGACAGCTTGTCGAGCGCTTGGCCCACATCACGCAACAGGTCGGCTACCTGGTGCTGCTGCCCCGCAGCGTCCGCTGAGGGTTCCTCGGCAGCCAAAAGGCCTACGCGCTGGGCCAGCTCGGTGAGCAAGCCGCGGCGGTACGGTTGCGGCAGCGCCAATACCAGCGCCTCCTCCAACTCCACCGGCATGCGCACTGCACCATCGAGCATGCGGCGCACCAACTGGCAATTCGCACGCTGGTCCGCATACGGGTCTTTCGTCACATGGAACTTCAGCGTGCGCGCGGTATCCGGCGTGCGCTCGTGATAGATGTCGACGACTGCCTGGGCGTACGTGCGCTCGACCATGCTGCAGCGGCTCAGCGCGAGCGCCACGTGGTCAGCAATCACCTGATGACGCGGTTCACGCATGGCCGGCCACTCCGCACACCAGGGCAAAATCTGCCTTCTGGGTCGCCGAAGCCGCCTCATAGGCGTCGCTCACCAGATCCGGCTCGCCACCGAGGCGCTGCACGCGATCAGCCAGCATCTCGGCGATCAGTGCGTGCACCTGCTCAACCGTGGTCAGGCCATCGCGCACGATGCGCGCATTCACCGCGCGAAGCGTCATGGCTTCGTGCGCCGTGGCATGGGTCAATCGAGCAAAGGCGGCGCGGGCTTCCTGAGTCATGGTCGGCAATCCTTGGGCGGTGGTGCGGTCACGCATGGGTTGAAACTCCTGCTTCATTGCCAGCGGAATCGGACACGGCACACTGGGCGCCATGGGGACGCTGCTCGGGCAGCGCGGATGCATGCATGGGGAGGTCGCTAAGGGAGTCGTGATGCAGGGGCATCTCGCGAAGCGTGTTGGGACTCCACTGTTTCTTGCCGGTCGGACTGGGCACGCCAAGGTCAGCGAGATGCGCAGCGAGCTCGCGCAGGCTGAACTGGCCGCTGCGAAGCTCCGACACGATCAGCGCGCGCCACTTCCACGTCTCCGCGTCGCGATAGAGGCGACGCTCATCGCCCTTGCCCACGGCTACGCAGCCATAAGGGATGCCGCCATACACCCTGCCCTGTTCCCGCAGGCTGCCGTTGCACTCGGTGGCGCGCAGCACGGCCAGGTCGCGCTCGTACTGGGCGGCCGCGAGCTGGATGGTCAAGGCCAGCTTGCCGGCTGGCGTGCTGGTGTCGATCAGTTCGCTGACGCTATGCACGGCCGCGCCGTGACGCTCGGCCGTGCCGCGAAAAAACGCCAGGCCATCCAGCGCGTCACGGAACAGGCGATCCAGGCGCACCACCACCACGCCATCGGCGGTGCCGGTCTTCAGCGCCTGCAGAACCGCCCTGCCCCCTTCCCGCTTGGCCAGCGCCACACTGGCGCTCACGCCTTCGTCAGCCACTACCTGCAGCAGCACATGACCATGCAGCGCGCAGTACGCCTCAATGCGTGCCACCTGCTGTCCCAGGCTGATGCCATCGCGGGCCTGCTCCTCCGTGGAGACGCGGACATATCCCAGCAAATTCATGCCGCTTCCCTGTAGATCTGCTGGAACGTCAGGCCTGGCAACACGCGAATCAGCGCGATGGCCGTGCGCGGCATCGGCTCATCGGTGCCCGTCTCCCAGCGAGACACGGTCCCCTTGGTCACGCCAAGGCGATCGGCGACCTCTTGCTGCGTCAGGCGCCGTTTCAGCCTGGCCGCACGAATCGGATGAAGTTGCGCTGTGCTCATGACTAAAGTTTCGCCACGCTCAACTCATTTGTCAAGTGGTGCGAAACCCCGAAGTTTCGCGCTCCGATACTCTTCCGCCATGAATACATTCGGGGCTCGACTGAGGGCTGCACGAATTGCCGCCGACCTGACCCAACAGCGTCTTGGTGACGCAATTGGAGTCAGTAAGGGAGCCGTCTCTCGCTGGGAAAGCGATCAGGACCAGCCGCAATTCGCCATGCTTGAGCCACTAAGGAAGGCGCTTCGCGTGTCGCTTGATGAGCTCATCTGCGGCGATTCGCATAAGAAACGGATTGCCGGCGTCAGCGACGCGCATGGCCCTTCCTATGATCAGCCAGATGAAAGCGAGTGGCGCGTCATTCGAGCTATGCGACGTATGGACCAGGCACAGCGCGCAGGATTTGTAACGTTTGTTGATCCGGAGGGGGCGAAGTGAAGAAGCGTGATATGGAACCAAAATTCGCCAGGTGGTTTTTCGCTGGCCTAGGCATCTGTGGCTGCATGTTCTTTGCTGGGCTACTCCACGATATACCTGCTCGCGACCCGTTCCTTATCGGTGGCGACATTGCCGGCATGCTGATTGCAGCGACGGGACTCGTGCTGGCTGAGCGCAGGGTAAGGCCGGAGTCAGATAGTGTTGGCGCAAAGATCGCGCAATGGCCTGATAAACGCCTTAAGGCCTTAGAGCAATATGTATCGAAAGCATGATGCGCATCGCTCTGTAGATGTGTCATGCGCCATTTAATCAAGGGGATTTGGATGAGAAACGGAAGTCGCCCAATGAAATATATGCTCTTGGTGTCAGCTGCATTGATGGCGACAAGTGCTTTCGCCGATCAACCAAACCATTTGGGTGAACTTTTATCGAGCCTGGCGTCGATGCGAAACGAATGCGCCCAACAAGCCCAGAAGGCTAGGGACGACTTCTCTACTGCTACCTTCAAGGCGCATCTTGATGCTGACACTGGCAGGACTCAGGCACAGATGGATGCCAGGGTTTACGGCGTTGGGCATGGCTCTCGCGAGACCCAGCAATATTTCATCGATCGCCTGAAAGCGAATAGCGATGCTCAGGCACAAACCCTGAAGAACATTTCCGATAAATACAGTTCAGACAAGCAGTCTTCTCTGGCATGCATAGATGAAGCAAAGCAGCATGGCAAGGAAGAATACAAAGCGTTCAAGGCTGATCCTAAGAATAAACGCGCGCTACCTGATGCCGAATCTCTGATGACAGCATGGCTTAGCAATATGGATGAGATTACGCCAGATCAGTCGCAGGGTAGCGAAGCCACCAAAGCAAATTGGAATACAGCCAAGGCTCACGCTGAATTGCAATAGCTAAATCGCATAGATTTCCGCCAAATATGGCGTCGAAAAAAGGGCCGGTTTCCCGGCCCTTTCTTTTTAAGATTTCTTCTTTCCGGTCGGTCGCGTTTGCGAGAGATCGGATGCAGCGACGGACTTTTGTATCGGCGTTGACTTCGGATTGCGCAGAATCGCGCTTGCCTTGGATGCAACGCTGGGGCTGGTCTGCTTGGTGTTCTTAGCCATGGTGGCGATAGCCTTTTGCAGGTGTGATAAGGACCACGGCCCTGTCGTTGACAGGGCGCCTGCTGGGTCGTTACCGTGAACCTGCGACAGCACTCGATAGCGACTGCGGACAGCTCCGTGGTGTTTCGAGTCCCCAAGCCGCCTGGTGTTAAAGCCAGGCGGTTTTTTTGTGAACTCACCCCCAACATATCGGGCCAATCAGGGGCGGTCAACCCAAATGCATGTGGTCATCTGTGGATAACCGCGCAATCATCAGCCACCACTTGAAGTTATAAAAAAAGGCGGCATATGCCGCCTTTTGTCTATCCAATCAGCCTGACCTGTCAGCCAGTCGCCGCGCCCTGCGCCGATGCAGTGGACTTCTTGAACAGGCCCACCGCATTGAAGATCGACACCGCCTCGTTGATCAACGGGGTAACGATCGCGCCAAGGTTGGCGACAGCGGCTATATCGGCGCCGGCGGACGTTAGCAGCGCATTGACCTTCTGCTCAGCCGCCTGCAGCTTCGCGCTGCCGCTGATGCCAGGCACATTGGCCAGAGACGCCTCAACGCTCAGCACTGCCTGATCGACAACAGTGAACAGGTTGGGGATGAGTGCCAGCGCGGTGGCGATGGCCGTCAATTTCAGGGACATGGGATTCTCCGGTGAGTTACTGAATGAGGCCACGGCGACGGTCGTCGTCGAGGCAATCGGTGACGCCGTTGTAGCGATCGGCGTTGCGCTTGAAGACGCCAGCGGTGCCGATGGCCCACTGGCCTGTGGCGACGATGTGCTCGCGGGCAAGTCGGAGCTGCTCACGGGCGGCATCGAGGTCGACGGGGTTGCTGTCGAGGTCGAGACCATCGGGGATTGCAGGAAATGGATGAAGCTTTTCCAGAGGCTCATGCTCACCGCACCTCACGATTGGCGTCGGCAATGGCCGCTGCGATGTCGTCGGACTGCTTGCGCACGCCACCAGCAACACCAGCATCAGCACTAGCGCGATCCAGATCCGCATCGTTCTGCTCCCGGTCGTTGGCGACCTTGCGCGCGGTGTCATCGCGCACGTCTGATTCGTGGGCTTCGGCTTGCACCTGGTGATTGGCCGCTTTCACTGCGTCCGACGCTGACTTGCGCTTCAGCAGCCAACCGGCCAGCGCTTCAAACAGGCCGGCGAGAAGAGTGCCGATCCAGCTCATGCCGAGGGCTTCCGTGGGGTGGATGGGTGCCAAAAGCGAATATCGCTACGGTGGCCACAATCGTGTGCAACGTCAGCGCCCACCAGGTGACGACGTGCGTCTGGACGATGTGTGCGATCCATCCGAACGCGGTGATTGCGAGCACGTAAAAGAGCGCTGAGCGCAGCGGGCTGCTGGTGGCATGTAACTGCCGTAGTTCGTCGGCGGACCAGAGCACGATGATCGATAGCAGAAATATGTCCAGCAGCGCGATAAAGATCATTTCGCATCCCCTTCCCCCTGTGTGGGTTGGTTTTGCGTGCGAGCGACCCAGCGGGCGAACAGACCGGGCGCAGCGTGCATGACGACGGGAAGTACGCCCATCGCCGTGAGCCCGATCAGGAACGCGATGCCGCCCAGGAGCGAGTCGCTGAGGTGCAGCATCGCCTGCACCAGTGGCGTTACAGCCAGCGCGGTGGTGAGGCCTACGGCCACCGACACCAGCGCCTGTGCCCGGGTCACCTGGCGCCCGAAGGCCAGCGAGACCATGGCGCCAGTGAAGCCGAACACGGCAGTCACCAGCTTGATACTGAGCGCCGCGAGTACCGAGTTCGACGCCTGATCCGTCATGCAGCAGCTCCAAGGTATTTGGCGTTGTAGGTCTTCACGGTGGCGACTGGCTGCGACGGGAACGCCACGACGTTGCCAACTGTCATGGCCCAGGCGCGATCGATCACGCCGGTATCGCCTAACTGACTGCCATCCACCTTGCCCATGACGCGGCTTCGCCAGCCGTTGCCGTAGCGCGCAAAGCCGGGCAGCGATTCCATGAACTTCAGTCGCGCCTGGCAAATGCAATCCGTCAACGCGTGCGCACCGTAGCGGTCGATGAATCGCGCCACAGCAGCCAGCGTCGCCGGACCGGCGATACCATCACTGGTTATCTGCAGCAATTGCTGCAGCGTTTTGATGGCACGGCCAACGCCGCTATTCACCGCGAAATCGAACACGGCGTAATCAACGCCTGCAGGCATGCCGTTGCAGCCCGCTTGCATCCAATATCGGTTGCGGTAAATGGTGGCGCGCTCAACTGGCGTGCTGAGCCGAACCGATTGTCTGGGGAGATGGCAGCTATCGCGGTAGTCGTCGTAGACCGCCTGCGTGATGCCGCACATGGTGGCGCGACCGGGGTCGTTTGGGTCGTTGCTCCAGCCACCCTCGTAGACGAGGGTCAGCGACAGGCATGCGGCGAAGTTGGCCGCCGTCACTGCGCCCGTCCATTCGCTGCAATCCCCTGCATGCCGACCCCGTCACTGTTTGATGAGGTAAGCGTCCGGGTCAACAGCGCGGCGCTTCAAGGCCGCACGCGCCGGTCCATGCAATGCGGTTTCCTCTGTCGCCATCCCGGTTCTCGGTTAATGAGACGCTCGCGGCGTAGCCTCACGGCCATGCCCTACCCCATCAATCCCAGGCCCATCTTCCGGCAAGCCATGTCGATGCTGGAGAACGCCCGCTGTCCGGAGTGCGGCAGGGCCTACGATGCCGATGCGGCGGCCGAGGATTACTGCCCGCGCATGCAGCCGCTGCACTGCTCCTGGTGCAGCACCAGGCTGCGAATGATCCACGAGTTCCGCGCCTGGCAAGCGCAGGACGCCGCCGCCCACCGCGCCAAGCGGCAGGCACTGCGGGCTCAATTGCGGGAGCAGTAATTAAAGCGCCAGGTTGTTGGCGTTCACGACGTTGGCACCGGTCGGTAGCGTAATCGTAGAGGTGCTCACCGTGACGTTGCCAGTGTGAATCAGCCCGCCTCCGCCCAGCGCGCCGGAGCTGACATTGATCGTGCCGCCAAGGAAGGTATTGCCGATGTTCGTCATGCGGATCGCCGCGCCAGAGGTGATCGCCGTGATATGCCGCGAGGTCGTACCCGTGCGATCAAGGGTCGAGTTGACGCAGCGGTAGTCGATGGTACCGCCGGTCTTGGCGCTGGCGAAGATCGCACTCGTCGTGCGCCCGGTCATATCGGCCACGATGCCATCGAAGACGATCTTGTGCGACCCGCTCGACCCCGTGTAGTTGAAGCCGGCCTTCACCACGGCGCCGCCGCCAATGAACAGGTATGGCAGCGTGCAGGTGATGATGTTGGCCGTGTTGGTCAGCGCCAGACTACCGCCAAGGACGGTCATTGAGGCGCCCGAGAACGTTGGGGCACCGGCTGAGAGGTACTCGGCCTGATCGAGAAGCACACTGCCGGTGCCAAGAATGTCCGCCGCCGCTAGGCATGTAATGCGGCCGCCATGGAACTCAAGCGGGCTTGATACCGACGAGCTAATGAACGGGCTGTTCACCTGCAAGAAGTAGGTGTCATAAAACACTGATTTTCCGCGTGAGGAAAGCGCACCGCTCTGCTGGATCGTGGCCAGGTTGCCAAAATCGCAGCGGTGGAACACGTTGCCATCAGCGTTGATATAGGACACCGATGAGAAAAGGCAGTCTGTGAAGGTCGAGTCATAGACGTTCTGACCTGTCGACGCGATATCTAGGTTCGAGCCGTTGTGCCGATCGACCTTCATGCGCCGAGACTTCTGGCCAAAGTCCGTTCCGCTATTGGCCATCGACATGTAGCCCCAGCAGTCGCTGTAGGTAATGTCATGCTCGTAGGTTCCGTGGGTGACAAACGATGCATTCGCCGTCTTCCACGATCCCGAGTGTTCGATCTTGCCCTGCGAGCTGGCCGTGCAGTCCACCACGTGCCGCTCGTTGTCCGCTGTCATGCCCTTGGCACGGAAGAACAGGCTATCCTCAAACTTGCACAAGTAGCCACCCGACACCGTTTCCTTCGGGGTGTCCAGATAGCAGTCCTCAAAGTTGACGCGGTAGCACGCCTGCGCCTCACACGAGACCTTAGGAATGCCCTTGGTCTTGATGTGCGTGCCCGTGCAGAAGCTCGCATACTCGAAAACCACACCCGAGGCACCCTTCCACTTCTGATCGTCAGTTGTTGCTCCGCCATACGGGTAGGCTGAGATGTCTTCGATATTCAGCTTTCCGACATGGATACCCGTCATCGGGTTGAGCTTCGAGACGGCCACGGTGGCGCCAGACGGCATGTCGAACGCCGTACGGAAGTCAAAGGTCACATCGTTGCCGGATACGCCAACCACGCGGCAGTGGCGGGATGCAAGCTTGTACTTGAGCAGCGTCGAACCGCCAGCGGCCGGATCGGTGATCTTGAGGTAGACGAAGTCGCCCACTGCCAGGCCATGGCCTGAGGCCAGTGTGATGGTCGTGGCGCCCGCCGCTAGAAGCACGGCGAGCGTCGTACTGGTCGTGGCCACCACTTCGCCCTTAAAGGACAACACACCCCAATTCCAGTCGTACTCCTGACCTTGCGACCCGTCCGTCTTGCGGTTGCCTCGCCAGTAGATTTTCGCGCCCTGGAAGTCGATGTCGCAGTCATGGATCTGCGATGCATAAAGCACCACCAGATTATCCACATTCATCACGCGCGCCTTGCCCGCAATGACACGCCTGCCTGTTCCATCCAGCAGCGTACGCAAGATGGCATCGCTGTGGTCGAGCACGGGAGAGCCGGTATCGACATCGGCGCGCTGCGCCAGAGTCATGTAATCGTAGATGCTGATTTGCTCTCGCATCTTGTCTTGCACGGTGCGCAAGTCGGAACCCGTGCCCGACTGATAGCCCGATCCGTTGCCGAGCGCATACGCAAGCCGGTCATAGGCGGTGATCCATACGCCGCCCTCGCGCGCATAGCTTGTATTACTTGCCGGCGTCGGGTCGGCATACACGACAGCCACGACGCCATCGGGCTGGGCATCAGCGACCATGGCCGCATAGGTGGGATAAGGCTTTACGCCCGAACCCTGCGATGCAGCCAGGGCGTTCACGGCCTGCTCAATGGCCGCATAACTGCTGTTGATATCGTTGGCGCCAAGCCGAAGCGAATCACCCGTGCCGTCGTTGGCCTGAAGGCCATTGTTAACTCGAGTAAGCGGGCGAATAAAAGTCATGTATCGCTCCTTAAAGCACGTCGGCAGCAGCGGGCGCGGCAATGCTTGCCGCGGCGATGGCATTGCGGATCGACATTTGCGCCACGGTGTCAGGCCCCCACTTGAGCAGGTTCAGGTCGGGAAAATCCGGATCGGGCGTGAGTGGCTCGCCCAGCACCAGGCACACGCATTCCCTGACGATGACCGTTGGCGTGAGGCGAGCCACCTCACCTGGCGCGATCGACACCGTGCGCACAGTGGACACCTTCCGTCCTGACGGGTCGGTCTTGGTTGCCCCCGTGGTATCAATCCAGCGTGCCGACGGGGCGAACAGATTCATGTTCGTGCTGTCGTCCCGGGATGCTGGGCACTGCACCGCCACCAGCTCGCCGATGTCGAGCAGCTTCACAACAGTCTCGCCGTCAGCGCAGGGAATGTCGGTTTGCTTTTCGTAGGCCATGATTATTTCGCCGCGAAGATGTTGTGGGTTGCCACACGCCGGTCGGGATCAACGCCGGCGAAGTAGCATTGGTCGCCGACGCGAAGTAGCACGACGAGTCGAATTCCGATGGGCTTGAGAGAGACGACGCGCTCCCACGCGATGCGCCCGCGATCATTGACCAGCACCGGCTGGTGGATCATGTCCGGGAACATGCGAAGACTTCCGTCGGGCATCGTCATGGGTGTCGAGGCCGATGCCTCGACCACGCAGCCGGATTCCGTTTCGAGTCGGTAGCACGGCTGCGGCGTGACCGTATTCATGGTCACCGCACGATCGACCATTCCGATGGGCTCATAGGTGGCGCCATCGATGACATCGCCGACCTGCACATCACCAGCCAGCAGCCCCTCGAGCAGCCACATATCGATGCAGACACACCCACTGCCACCACCACCGGGTGACCCGCCACCGGAACCTGATCCGCTCGTGGGGAAATCAACGACGGCGCTGCCCACCGAAATACGGCCCTGATTGAGCGACAGGTCTGAGTAAACGGTCGTGGCACCGAGGGGGAATGTGCCACCCTTCCCCACGGGGTCGTCGTAATAGAGGTAATACGTGACCGTGGCGCCGGCGGTGCCGGTGACCACCACGTCACTGGCAGCATATGTGGGGTTGTTTACGCCATCCTGCAGCGTGCCAACAGTGCAGCTGATCGTGGCGCTCGTTGGCGTCGCGATGTAGGAAATGGTGAATCCTGTCCACGCGCTGCCTATGCCGCCCACGCGAAGCATGGCCAGATTCGCCTGCGAGACACGCTGACTGGCATCGGGGATGACCACCACGTCCTGGTCAGCCCATTCAGAGGTGGCGCCGCAGGCGCTCACTGAGCGCGCCTGGAATTCATAGGACTGGGTGCGGTCTAGCCCATTGATGACAATATCGGCGCCCACCTTGAACGATTGCGGTGAGCTGTAGCCGCCGGTTGATCCGGCCACTCGCCAGCGGACTTCGTTGCGCACGGCGACTGACTTGGCCATCAGCGCATCGCCACCGAGCGGCCATTGCCACCGAAGGTCACGGGCATGCGGTAGATGCCGCTGGCCACATCGCCGGTGATGCCGGTTTCGTTATGCACAATGCCAGCATCGTTGGCGGCGCTTGTACCCAGGCGAATCGTCAGCTTCGGCGGATCGGGCGGCGAGCACCACGACTTGCCAGTGATCTGCGAGACGAATGTCGGCGGCGTGCCGGTACCGGCCAATGGCACATCGGGCGCCTGGTCCACCACGGTGATCGTGGCCACCAGGTCATTCTGCGGCTTGATGGATTGCACGATGGCCGGGAAAGCGACCTGATTGGCCTCACCGAGTACATAGAGGTCACCGACCTCACACATCGTCGGATCGCCTACCACCAGCACCCGCGTCGGTCCATGGAGGTCATCCACATCCGCATCCATGTCGAAGCGCACGAACGTGCAGTCCCACGTGATCAACGGCGTGACGCCGCTCGTGGCTTGCGTGTTGTCAAAACGCCGAACGCGCAGTCCATAGAGCTTGGCGGGGTCGAGGTCGACCGGCCCATCCAGAAGGATGCGATTGCCATTGATCGCCTTGATGCGACCGGACGCGATGCCCCAGTCAACGACATCGTGGGCCACCATCACCAGCGCACCGCGCTTGGCAATGAGGTGCTCCATGTCGGCATTGAATGTGTAGACGCTTGTGCGCTCCCACGCCGCCGCCAGGTGATAGGCGCCGATGCTCCAGACGGCCGCTGGATTCGTGCAAACGCGTAGGTCCATCACCTCATAGATCGTCGCTGACGAGGCGTCATACCCTGACGCATAGACAACCAGCTCGTCCTCCTGGTTGTTGGCTTCGGGATTGATGAAGCGGCAGCGCAGCGCGTGCGGCGGGTCGTAATACTGCGTGGTTCCGCTGAAGTTCCAGCTATTGGCCGGCGCAAACATCTGCACCGGCACGGTCTGCGGCACGTCGCGCACGCAGCCATATTTGCCATTGGGCATGCCGAAGGTGGCCCGGCCGCTCGCCAACACATCCTGCGCTAGCTCGAAGAAGGTTCGGCCGTCCGACTCCACGTGGTTGTATTCGTAACTCCGTGCCGTGCATTCGGCTGCCCAGTCCACGATGCCATCGATATCCATGCGCGTGTCTGGCACATGCCGCGCCACGCCCGGGCTGGTGGTGTATAGCCAGTGATAGACCCATGCGCTGTTGCCCGTCGCGACACCCGTTGTCCAGGTGGCCGTCGATGGGTCATAGGTGCGGATCTTCTGCACGGCCTTGACGTTGACCGTGCTGACCATACCGTTGAGCTGGTCGGTCGCCTTGATCCGCATGACCAGCTTGGTCGTGCCCGTATTGCTTGGAGGTCGGTTGTCGACGCTGCGCAGGACAGTCCA
The DNA here is from genome assembly GCF_004296575.1 of Dyella amyloliquefaciens. Lineage (GTDB taxonomy): Bacteria > Pseudomonadota > Gammaproteobacteria > Xanthomonadales > Rhodanobacteraceae > Dyella > Dyella amyloliquefaciens. The sequence goes on from NZ_SAYT01000002.1 coordinate 80,189, forward strand.
CGTCATATCCCAGAACCATTCGCGCCCCGAATCACCGAAGTGACCAAGGCGCGTCACTTTTACTTCGTATTGATCGCTGGTGTAGTTCTTCCATCGGATGCCAACGCGAAGCGTCTTGCTTTCGTTGTTCTTGATGGTGATTTGGTTCATCGCATGGTCGACGGTCGCCGCGCTCGACGATACCGAAAGGCCCGGCTGGTCATAGATGCCAAACCATGTAGTTGTGCCGACCTTGCGGTAGGCGATATCGACATTCACACCCGCATAGATCTTGTCACCATCGCTGTTGAAGCCATACAGGCCATTGGGAAACTGCAAGTCGACAGACATCTCGGCCGACCCCGCTTGACCCGTGCGCGTATCGCTATCGCTGTCATTGTTGAGCACGGTGCCTACCGACAGCTCGTACACGTCCTGTGTGAATAGCGTGGGCGTCGTGGTGACCTCCCACTCAACATCATCGTAGCTTTCGATGGGTGTTTCGCCGATTTTGATGTCGCTGACATCAAGATCACCGTACCCACAGTCGAGCATCATGCGCAGGTATTGGTCGTCGCCTGATATCTCGGTATAGGGGAGTGCTGCGTGGGGCGGGTAGAACACACATGTGCCGATGACCAGCGGGATCGGGCTGTACGGGCTCGCCTGATTCTGCGTACCCGTGAGCGATGCCAGCGTATTGAACGGATCCATGGCGCCCGCCTGCTTTGGCTGCGGCGGCGGAACGAGGAGATTCACCGCGGTGAAGCCCAAGCTCAGGATGGCCATGCCAACCTGTGGGTTTCGCGTGACGAATGTGGCGACAATGGCCACGATGATCACAACCAGCTTCAGGAGCTTGTTGTTATTCCCACCACCCTGCGGGAACGCCGTAATCTCCAACCTCTGGCCCATTCGTGGGCGCAGCTTGGGCCAGAACGCACGGGGCAACTCGATGCCACCCAGTGTGACCTTGAGGGTGTGGCGCGCACCATCGCCGAGGATTTCGGCGACGGTCTGACCTGCCTGCGCCTCCGCCACGTATTCATGCATGGCGGCGGGGTGCTCGCGATAGCTGAGCTGAACGCTGCCGTCAGTCATGGCGGTAAATGCCCTCGATGCGATTCTTCCATCGGTCGTTTCTCAGCTCATCACATACGACGCTGTCACCCGGAGCAGCGTGCATGAACCAGTTGGCATCGAGCATCACGCCGCAGTGCCACGGGCGACCCGCAATCTTCAGCGTGACCATGTCGCCAGCCCGCGGCTGCGTGGTCTCCGTCCAGCCGTCTTTCAGACCCGTCTCGATGGCATTGGCAATCGCCGGCCAGTCTTCGCCATTTCGGTAGCACTCGCTGTAGTCCGGCAGCAGCGTGTTGAACACCTCGCGATAGACCAGCCGAACGATGCCCCAGCAATCGATGCCTTCGCGACTGCGCCCTTTGTCGCGGTAGGGAATGCCGATGTAGCCGGCAGCCCAAATCGGGAGCGCACTCACAGGAACAGCCCCGGTGAGTTGACCGGCGTATAGGTCTGCGCCGGCACCTGCTGGTTCAAGATGTCGTCGTCGTATCCCAGCGTGCCGTTGATGGACAACACGTCGTAGTTGGTGGACTTGAGCGAAAAATCGAACGGGCCTGCCTCTACCGTGTCCGGGCTGCTGGCCAGAATCACCTCCAGCGTCACCTGCGGCACGCCTCGGATCAGGCGAATCTGGCGCAGCACTTCGCGATCAACGTTGTCGATCACGATATTGACCTCGGGCACCTGGTCTTCGGTCTGATCAGGGAGCGCCAAATTCATGGGGCACGGCAAGTAGTCGCCGGCCGCGCGACTGACCACCTCCGTGTTGTTGACCAGGCGCTGCGTATCGATGTCCGGATGCGTGATGGTCACGCATACCAGGAACACTTCCGCCGTCTCCTGCGCCAACATGGCCTGCAACGCCGTAACGCTGATCGTGCTGGTACTCATGGCACCATCTCCAGCTGCAGCGTTACGAGCCAGCGATCGACGCTGCCCTTCACAAATGCGCGCCCCGGGCGCTGCAGGAAGCGATAGGTGGCAACGTCGCCCGTCACCCAGTCGACCCAATCAAAGGGAAGCGCGTCCTGCAGTACGTCACGAAAAAACGACTGCAACGTATTCCACTGAGCTGAGTTCATTTTCATGGTGCAAGTGAACGGCTCAGCCACCGCCGTATAGCGGCGCCGAACCTTCGCCACGCCGGCATCGGTGCTGCTGCGAATGGTGTTATTCACCCCCGCGTAAGCGGTCGACGGATCAGCCAGCGGTGGCGGCAGCGTGCTCGGATAGACGGGGTTGGCCATCGCTTAGCCACCCGACAAGGCAGGCGCATAGCTGCGGCCCGAGCGGCGCACGCCAAAGGTGCGGCTAATGGCCTGCCCGACCACGCCGTTCTTCATCACGTTTTGCGCGACCTGTGCGAGAAACACATCAATCACCTGGTTGCCGTTGCCGTCTTGACTCTCTTGCGTCTGGGTGCCCTCGGGCGCCCCATGGATATTCACGACGACTTGGGCGGCGCCTGAAGACCCTGACGTCCCATCCCCGCCACCGATCATGCCGCCCGACGCATGCCGCGGCAGGCGCTTGGACCGCACTGCGTCCATGAAATCACTGCCGTAGTAATCGACCGCATCCTTCGGCTGCATGTATTCGCCGCGGCTTCCCCACATCAGGATGCTGTCGCTGGTGGCCGTGCCCGGGCCGTCGATGGGGCCGCCATTGGCGCGTCCACCAGCGCTGCTGGCAAAGTTGAAGTTGCCACCGAAGGAACCATCGCTTCCGATATTGCTGTAGCTGCTGTCGCTACCGCCCAGGGAGTTGAAGCCACTGCTACCGCCCCCGAAGAAACTCAGCAGCGCCGACTCGCCCTCAGCAATCAAAGCTTTCGCGGCCATATGGGCCAGCATGTTGTCGAAATCCTTCTCGAACGAGGCAAAGCTCACCTTTCCTGATTGAGCAAAATCGGCCAGGCCATCTTCCAGGTCGTTGTTCAAACCGCCAAAGGCATCCTTGACGTAGTCCGCGGAATCGCGCGCCTGATCCACATAGTTCTGCAGTGCCGTTTTTGCGCCATTGGTCCAGTCCGATTGCGCCGCATCCATTTGGGCATAGCCGTTCTGGATGATCTGCACCTTCTGCTGGGTGGCCCGCTGCAATGCCGCCACATCGGCCTGGTAGGCATCTTCGGACAATCCGCCGGCCTTGCCATCGATGCCCGCCTGGCGCTGCAGCGCGAGCTTTTCCATGGCCTCAGCTTCATCCTGATAGGCCTTGTTGATCTTCTGCTGCTGGGCGTACTCCTTGTCGCCCATGCCGTAGTGAGCGACCTCGCTATCCATCTGCTGCTGGAGCGCGGCGTTGCTCTTGTCCAGCGCGGCGGCGTACTCCTTTTCACCATCCAGCTCTTTCTGGCGGTTGGCGTCGAGAGTCTTCTGCAGCGCCTGCTGTCCGCGATTGAACAGGTCGGCTGCCTTGGTGGCATCGCCACCCTTGGACATGTAGACGCCCATCTCGTCGGCCAGTCGAGCGATGCCCTGCTCGTACTGGGTGAGTGCCGCATCGTCGGCGCTGATCGATTTGACATCCAGCGCATCCACCTGACCCGAGAAGGTGGCGTAAGCGGCCACCTCGGGGTCCTTGGGACCCTTGCGCTGCTTGTACTTGTCGTTGATGCCAGCCAGATCACGGTCGTACTGTCCGCCCGAGAACGAGAAGCTGCCATCGGCATTCACCACGCGCTGCACACCCGCCAGGCGCGGATTGCTCGACGAGGTGTGCTCCCACATCTGCTCATAGGTGGCAGTGAGGTCGTTGATCTCCTGCTGCTTGGCGCGGATCTTGTCGAGCTTCGCGAAATGCTGGTCGTAATAGGCGTCAGCCTGGGCACCCAGGCGATTGTCGTCACTGGTCTGACCGGCCTGCGCCGCCTGGTCGCGCGCCTTCTGAATGGCATCGGCCATGGCCTGAACCTGCTGGCGTTCGGCCTCCAGCTGCTCGGGCGTGTAGACCTGACCGAACAGGCGATCCAGCGGGCTATTGCGCTGAGTGCTTTGCAGGTGCGCTTCGTAATCTTGGCGCGCCATCTGGAACTGTTCCATCGGCGACTTGCCGGTGAACAGTTTGGAGGTGGCATCGGCGATGGAGGCGGCGCCATTCTTCCAGCGCTGGATCAGGCGATCGATCAGGCTTTCCTGGTCGTGCTCCGCCGCGGCGGTGTTGCGCATGGCATCGATAATGGCCTGATACGCCGTGGCCACACTGCCCGCCTTGTCGCCCTCCTCCTGCAATGCCTTCACATGGTCCAGAACTTCGGGCGTGATGTTGCCGTAGAGCGCATCGATCTTCTGGAGGGTCTGCAGCGGATCCTTCGACAGCTCATCGAACGTCTGGATGATCTGCTTCTGGCTCTCGCCCGTGGCCTCGCCAAACGCTACGGCCGCCTCCGTCGCCAGCTTGAACGTGCTGGTGGTCACCGCGCCCGAGGCCATCAGGCCTTGTTGCAGATTCAGCACCTGACGCTGGTTCGTGTAGAACGTCGCGTACTGCGCAGCCATCTGCTTGACCTGGTCCGCCGTTTGACCGGCGGCATTGCCACTTCGAATAATGGCCTGCTCCAGCGCGGACTCCTGCTCGGCAGCCTCGAGGAATCCCGTGGCCAGCAGCCCTACCGTGGCCGTGAAACCGGCCAATGCCAGGCCCGTTGGCGTGAGCAGCGTGGCGATCAAGCCAGAGCTGTTGGCCAGCGCCGCACCCGAGCGCTGGATGCGCCCGTACTGCCCGCTGATGACGTCACTGAGAATGGTGGCGGCTTCGGACATCGAGCGGGAATTGACCCCGAAGTGCGCGGCCTGCTCGTCATTGCTCTTGGTGGCAACGACCATCGCGGCAGTGGCTTCTGCCTCGGATGCCAGCAGCGCATGGTCGGCGGCGACCTTGAGGTTGCTGGCCTCTATCTGCGTGCGCAAGGCCGACGTTTGCGCGGCCGTGAGTTCCACGCGCTTACCGGCCGCCTCCGCCAGGGCGCGCTCACTGAGCGCAATGCCCGACGTGGCCGCCTGTTGCTCCACGGATGCCGCCACCATCGCCTTGATGCGCGCGGAAGCCGCCTCCGACGACTCACCCAGTGCGGTGGTTGCCGTCGTGGCCTGCGCGGCCGACTGTGCGGTGGCCGTCCCGAGGGCCAGCTGGGCGGCGGCAGCGTCAGCCGCCGACTTCGCCTGCCCCTGTTGCGCCTGGTCGAGAGCTGTCGTGCTCTGGGTGGCGCCATCAAGGGTCGCCTTGAGCGACCCATCGGTGGTGCCCTCGATCTTTACCCGAAGCGTGTTCTCGGTGATCGTGCCCATTAGTCCTCGGTTTGCTTCTGCTGGCGTTTTTTCTCGGCTTTCTCTTCCATGGCGTCCAGAAAGGCCCGCTCGATGATGCGCAGGTCGTCCATCAACTCCGGCAGCCCGACATCCTCACCCTCCTCCGCGGACGCCTCAGCGAGCCATCGCGGCAGGTACAGCTGCAGCACGGCCAGACAGGCGGCGTAGTCGAGACCGGTAGCACCGCCAAAGGCGACCCGCCATTGCGTTTCGCAGGTGTCGAACGCGCGCACCGCCAGGCGGCATTCCGGCAGCAACGTCGGCCGCGGGCAGCGATCGCCACAGCCGCCGCTTTCGCGGCACTTCTTGCAGTAGGCCGGGAGATCGGTGTCGGGGAACAGGCACTCCGTGTCCCATAGCCGATCCTCCTTGCCGTTGGTGGTTACGCCTGGACTGGCTCCGGATACCCAGCGAGCCCAGGCGACGAGTTTTTTGCTTTCGCTCCGACGGACGCATCGAGCAGGCCGCTCAACAACGTGTCGCGCAGAAGGCTGTCGTCAATGAAGGCTTCCAGCGCCTGCGCGGTGAATGCCAGCGGGTTGCCCTCGATATCACCGATGTTCGACCAACCCTTGACGCGAGTGCGCAGGCGGTCGTCGTCGGCCTTGGTGCGCTCGTCACTGAGCGCCACGCGCTTCGCACGCAGGTCATCCGTGTCCGACTCGCCATCAGCCGGCACCAGCAGGCGAAACTGGCGGGAATACGCGATGATTTCCTCATCGCGCGCCCGCTGTTCCGTGCGCGTCAGTCGCTGATACGTGATGTAAATGGTGACGGTCGTGGTGCTACCGTCCGGCTGCACCTGGTTGACCTCCACCGGCCAGCGGACGCAGCCATTGTTGGCGTGTACGAACATGCAAACCCCTTACTGAATGGTGGCGATCGGCGTCTTGAGCGTGAAGGTCACGCCCGTCTCGCCGGTGGTGCGGTGGCTGTCGAAGGTGCCGGTGAGGTGCACACCCTTCGGGCCGGTCACTTCGGGCGTGGTCGCTGCAAACACGAGCGCCGGGATATTGATGGTGAGCTTCTCGTTGCCGAGAGTGCCGTCACCGGTGCCGCGCATCAGCGTCAGCACGAGGCTCGTGTCGGTATCGTTCAAGGCGAGCTGCAGGAGGCCATCGTCCTTGAGCAGGGTGTCGATGGTGCCCGACACCGCGAACTGACCCTCAGGCAGATCGCCGCGCTTGCCACCGCCGCCGACGACATAGGTGTCCTCATCGAGGTTGTTGCTGATGGTGAGGTCGACCTTGGCCGCATCGAGCTCGATGGCGCCGCCGCCAAAGACCAGCGTCGCGGTCAGCGCGCTGAATGCGGCATGGCCGGTATCGGTCGGCGTGGCATCCAGCGGCGTATCGCTGGCCACGTAATCTGAGCCGGTCACCGTGGGCGTGAACTGGATGAAGCCGGAGGGACTGATGCTCAGCGTTGCCGAGGCGACGCGACAGCCCAGCAGGCGGTTATAACGCGAGGCGGACGTGAACGATGGACCCAGATCGGATTCCATCGTGAAGCTGGGCGGCAACGCGTTGGCGCCACTGGCGGCCGGCTGGAACACATGCGTGGTGACACCGGAGGCCGTGGTGCTGGTCGGGGCGCCAAGCAGATGCTTCAGCCAGAAGCCGATCGTTTGCGGTGCGGCATTGATCTGCACGGTACCGCTCACGGTGCGGTTGCCCGCCACGCTGCGCACCATGCCGCGGAAGCCCGTGATGGTGGCGTCGCTGTCGCGCGTCTGCGAGGCCTTCACGCTGTTCTGCACGTACGGCAGGATCAGCGCATCCGGCGTGGTCGCCGGAACACCATAGGCCGAATCGGTGCAGCCGATCAGGCGAACATTGGAGCCACGTACCTGCTGAGCCATGATCAGGCCTCCTCGTGTGTTTCGGGGGTCGGTGCCGGCAGCGGTGCCGATGCGGGTGCAAGTTCAGCCCGGGCGGCGCGCTCGTCATCGGGATTGGCGAAGGCAAGCCCCTTCACGTCCACCAGGCGCACGGCTTCCGCTGCGGGCACATCGATGCTCTGGGTGCGGCGGACACCACCGACCGCGAATACGCCAGGCAACGTGCCATCGCGAAACACCACTTCGTATGTCTTGTTCATACATCCCTCTCAATGACGAGTTGCGCCTGAATGCGTGCGGCCCAGACTTGGCGCGGGTGAAGCACGCCCTGGTCGGGAACCCATTGCTGCAACCACGCACCGGCGACGCCACCAGGCTGCGGGTTACGCAGGAACAGCCGCGCGAAAATATCGGGGAGCTGCGCGCGCTGATCAGCGGCGCGCTCGCGGTCTTGCTCGTTCCACAGCAGACAAACATCCAGGCCGCTCTCGAACTGCTGTTCGTAGTGACCAATGGTCAGTCCGGTCTCATCGCTTCCACCGAACGATGACGCGTCGCCATTGCCCTGCTCCATCAGGTAGCACGGCAGTTGCTTGTCGTTGATCTGGGCCCACGGCACGTTCGAACGCATGACCGTGGTGACCTGCTTGCCCAGCACCGTCTGAATGTCGGCAACGAACGTGGCATCGCCTATCAGCAACGCGCGCACGCCGTCGGTAAAATCCTTCACGCCCATGCCTTGAGCGCCTCCTCGACGTTGCCCTGCACCACCGTCAACGGCTGCACCTGCGCCACGGCGTCATCAAGAAACGGGCGCGGCGTGCGTTGGGTCATGCGGTGTTTGCCGCGGCCCGCCCACTCGGGCACGAGACCGGAGTGGATGGCGACGGCATAAGCCGACGTGTTGATCACATAGCCGCTGATCGGCGAGGCCATGGCGGTCGCCTGGTTGGCGCGCAAGCCACCGGGCGTGCGAATGGGCACCGGATAGGTCCATGGATCGGCCTTGCGCCCACCACTCAGCAGGGCAATCGCGGCGCGATTGGTCAGCGTGATGGCTTGCTTGACGCCGGTGCTTAGCGCCGCATCGAGCGACGCGATGATGGCGCCCACTTTCGCGGCAAATTCGTTGGGTGCGTAGGTGCTCATGGGCACCCCAGCGCACGGTTGGGCGACGGGTAACGACCGGTCTCCACGATGCCACTGGCCATGCCGCTGCCGTCGTAGAGTCCACTGTCATCTGTGCCGGCGGCCTGCATGGCCTCACCGAGCCAGTACGTCGCATCCTGCAGGGCGTCCGACTCTTTCTTGCGCAACTCGGCCAGAAGCGCGGCCTGATCCTTGTTCAGGCCGTTGACCACCGCCGCATCGACCACCGCATAGCGGCGGCGAAACAGCACCGAACTGGAGTACGCCACTTCCGCCTTGACGGCGCAGTCGAACGCGTAGGTTTCTTCCGCGAGCGACGCATAGATGGCCGCCGAACACTTCTGCTCCACCCACAGGCTGGCCGACTTCAAGACCTTGTCCAGATAGGCATTGAACGCATCGCCGTCGCTCTGGGCGAATTGCGAGGCGACAAACCCTTCATCCAGCAGGTCGTCGTGGGTGGCCTTGGGAGTGCTCATGCTGCCTCGTGAAAAAATGCCGCGCGGTGGAACCCGCGCGGCGGATCGCTCGGGGAGGTGAGCGCGATCAGGTGAACAGGACGCGTGCCACCTGGTCCTGGTCGCCGATGGCGGCATTGGTCTGGAACGTGCCCACGTAGTCGTTGGCACGCACATAGATGTTGCGATTGCTTTCGATGGACAGGTCCAGCCAGTCGCCGCGCTTGAGCTTGCGACCCGGCAGGATCAGGTAATAGCCGCCGAGGTTCGCCGGCAGCTTGGTCGAGGCCACCACGGCGGACACGTGCACCGTGACCGGCTGGATGTCCTTGTTGTAGGCCACGATCAGGCTGCCGGCGCTCGCCGTCAGCATCTGCGTGATGCGACCCACATCTTCCGGCGCGCAGGCGATCACGAAGCCCGCACCCTGGCCGGCGCCGTAACCCTTGGCATTCACCTTGCGGAGAATGCCGGCAGCGGCCTTGTTCAGCGTCTTCGTGTCGCTGGTGTCGAAGGCCACGTTGATGGACGACGGCAGCGCGGTCAGCAGGTCGTAATGCCACTGCGCCTTCTTGTCCCAAGCCTTGGAGTTGAACTCGGCCACGGTGTCGCTCACCGACCACCACTTCTGGAAGCGCAGCCAATCGTCGAGGATGCCGACGCCGTCAGCGAACGTGACATACGGCACGCTCATCAGGCTGTCGGTGACGTTGCGGCGGATCTTCACTTCGGCGCCCGGCTTCACCTGGTTGAAGGTGATGCCTTGGTTCGCGTCGAGAATGTCGAAGCGATCCAGCGGGCTGCTGCGCATGTCGACGAAGTCGAAGAACTGGGTGTAGCCCAGATCCATGTCCGGCATGTTGGAGTGGAAGAACTCCACCACGCGGTTGGTCGGATCGACCAGGTTGGGGTTGTCGCCCGGCACGGCCCACTTGGTGGCCAGATGCGAACGCACACGCTCGGCGCTCGGCATCTTGAGGTCGCCGCTCGCGCCGCCGATGACCTTGACACCACCGACCATGGCGATTCGCGGCGAACCACCGAGCTGCGAGTACATGGCCGGCAGACTGAAGTCGAGGTTGATGGCCTGCTCCAGCTGCTTGAGCTGTTGCGCGGGATCGGTCACCTTGCCGAGTGCGTGGAAGTTGCTGAAGTTGCGCATGTGGCTTGGCTCCTTAGGCCGCGAATGCGTTGAACGCGACGAGGCCCGTCACCGCATCGCCGGAAGCCGCAGGCTCCAGCGCGTAGCCGATGAGCGTGTTGCTCGTGGCCACGTTGGTGATGACCTTGTTGGTGTTATCCCAGTACAGCTTGTCCATCGCGCTCCACGCGACGGCCGCCTTCGGGGCGTCGCTGATTTCCGCGTCATAGACGTAGCCGTTGAGGGCGTTGGCGTCGGCCGTCGAGGTCGGGATGAGCACGCGGCCGTTGTTGACGATGGGAGCGTGGGCGACGGTGGCCACAGCGAGCATCAGCTGCGTGGTGCGGATGCGGGCGGCCGGCGAACGAGTCTGCAGCATGATGCTGTCTCCTGAAACCGTGTGGACCGATTAGGCCGAGAAGGCCGGGTTGTTGATCGGCGAATCGGCGGGTGCCTCCTGGCTGCCGGCCGGCGGCGGGTTCGGATTGGCGCCCTTGATGCCGTGATTGGTCGGCAGCCGTGCCTCCAGGCCCTTCTGCATCGCCACCAGGCGATCCACCGGCATGGCGCTGAGGAATTCCTTGGAAGCCGAGACAGACGGCTCGTCGTCGCCGGTGATCTTGAGCTGGCGTTCCATGCCCACGATGTCATCGACCAGCGAGGCCTTGTAGGACTTGCCATCGGTGACCAAGCGAGCCAGCGAGGCCGGATCGTCGAGCAGCGTGGCGTTGTCGCCCAGCGCGGTCTTCAGCGCGGCCAGCGAGATCGCGGCCTTTTCGTTGTTCGCAGCCTTTTCCTTCAGGGCGTCGATCTGCTCTTTCGTGAGTTCCATGGTGTGCTCCGGATTGGATTGGTGTCTGGCGTTCTTCACGGCACGCGCGCCCTGCTGAGCACCGAGCCACACAAGGGACATTTCCAGCGCCTGACCCGGCGCAGGCCAGCGCACAGCCGTCAGCTGCCGGTTGTCGTTGTCGTAGATGGGCTGCGGCGACGGAGCGGTGAAACCGATGCTCACGTCACCGGCAATGCCGGCGTCCTGCTTGATCAGCAGGCTGGCGTTATCTTCGGTGCGCGCGTAATAGGCGCTCGCATAGAGCACCTTGACCTGCGTGCGATCGGGCGGCAGCTGAAGGTTCGGCTCATTGAGCAGCGCGCGGGCATCGGCCAGCGACATCATCTCCGTGCGCGTGTCAAAAACCTTGCCCTCGGCCGGACCGCCGTCGCTTCGCCAGCTGGTCGGATGCGTCACATAGACGCCTTTGCCCAGCAGCGTGGTCGCAAAGTTGTCGAGCAGCGCCTCATCGAAGCATTCGTTGTCACGATCGATGCAGTTGTGCGCGAGCACGTACTCTCGCAACTGCAGTTCGTCTGGCGTGAAGTCGCGAAGGGTGTACTGCCGAATCTTCGCGAGAGCAGCGTCATCGGCCGCAAGCGCGGCCTTGACGTGGAGTGCGAGCGCCTTGTGCTGGCTCACTTCGTGCGAGCCTCGCGTACCGGCTTCACGTTGGCCACGCGCCACGCGGCCTGTTCGCCGCTGAGCGGGCCCGCATAGTCGGGGTGGCGGTAGTCATCGATGGAGAGCTTGCCGGCGGGTTTCGCCGCCGGCTCGCCCTTCCCTTCCACCGCCGTGGAGTCTTTGTCGCCACCCTCGTCCTGCGCATCCAGCGCGGCGAGCTGCTTATCGATGGCTGCCTGCAGCGTGGTGCGCGGCGTCGGCGCTGCAGCCTCCTGGGCTGCCAGTTCGATCAACGAGGCGCGGTCGAGGGTCGGAAGCGCCTCACTGATCTGGGCCACCGACTGCTGCTGAAGGTTGGAAATCTCGGCCTTGTCCATTGCGAGCGCCTCAGGCGTGAATGTCGTTGTAGACGACATCACACCCGTGACGCGGGCGGCGCATCAAGGCCCGAGGCGCCGCCTACACATGGCCAGCAACGACACAAAAACATGATGGGTGCGAATCGCGCACCGGCATCGGGCCCACCCCAACGGCGTACGGGCCTTCCTCGGCGATGCGCGTGCAGACCTTGCAGGCCTCCGGCGCGAGGATCCAGTCGTATTGCGCGATGCCCATGCCAGACAGACCGTCGATCTGCCCCTGCGCATGGCTTGCCGCAATTTCCGACTCGGCCAGGCGCTCCCAGTCGTAATCGTGCGTATCGAACTGATCGCTCAGCTGCTTGGCCACGTCATCCGGGTTGTCGCCGTTGTAGGCGCCGTCGATCAGGGCATGCACGATGTCGTTCTCATACACGCGCACCGTGGTTTTCTGCAGAGTCGAATGCAGATCGGTGGCCAGCGCCACGGCCCGACGCGTGCGCGCCTGCTCGGCAATGGTCGACGCTTCGTCGGCACGGTCGACGCCGGAAGCCGCATTCTCGATACCGCGTACCCACACCTCCAACGCCAGTTGCACGAGCGCGCTGTCGGGCGACGTGTTCGTGGCAATGAACTCGGCCTGCAGGTCGGTCAGCTTCTTCAGCATCGTCATCACGTCGAACTGGAAAGTTTCAGCCGCCGCCTTGGTGGTCGGCAATTTGAGCGCAGCCAGCGTGTCATCACGCAGTTTGTTCCACGCGGAACCAAGTGCGGACACGGCCGCCTTCTGGATACGCGGCAAGTTGGGGTCGTCGATAGCCCACTGCTCGGACGCCGCCTTGCGGGTGACCTTGGCGCGCGGCGTGAACTGCGAAGAGAGCGCCTTGACCACGAAGCCATCGCCGACCAGCGAAGCCGCTGTCTCGGCGAGCAGATCATTCAGCTGCTTGCGTGACGCCTTGGTCGGCGCGTCGTCGCTCTGCGGGTCGGTGTTGTCGGAAGGCAGTGTCACGCCGCCGTTGCGGAGCATCAGCGCGGTCTGGGCGTTGAGGAACCCCGCCTGCGCGCGCTTGAGTTCGTCGCGGAGGTTCGGCAGGCGCTGCACCAGTTTCCAATCACCCGGCTTCCACGTCTTGCCGCGACCTCGCAACCAGGTGGCCACCAGCCGGTCGAGGCCCGGCAGGCGTGCTTCGAAGCGCGTCTTGCTCTCCTGCAGCACCACCTCGGCCTGGTTATCGGCCATGCGCTCGGCGGTACCGAGCTGGATACCGAGCATCCAGGCCGGCAGGCCGACCTTGCCGAGGATCTGCTCCAACATGTGCCGGGCGGGCATCTCGATGCTGAGTACCTTGCCATCTCCACCCACAATGCTCACTGTGATGTCGTCGTCGGCGCCGACGGCCGTCGTGAAATCCGCGCTGTTGCCGCCGCGCTTGGCATTGATGGCCGTGGCCAGATCGTTCGCGAGCTTCGCGCGACGCGACTCGAGCGCCGCATCCTTCAATGCCCGATTCTTGGTCTTGTAGTTGATGTGGAAGATGGGATCGCCGAAACGATCCCATGCCTGCGACTGGGCGTTATGCATGCGCAGGAGGATCTGACTCACGAACTCGATGCCGCGCATCAGGCTGACGCCATACGGGCCATCATTCTCCGGGTTGAACGCGCTGTAGATCAGCGTCTCCGGGTTGAGTTGCGTATAGCCCTTGCCCTGGATCACCGAGGCGTTGAGCTGCTGCGGCGAATTGCGCAGCACCGTCTGCACGCTGTCGGTACCGTCACGGCGTCCCACAGCGCGCGGGATGGGCGGCAGATACCAGGTCTCCATCTGGCCGGTGTCAGTGTTGCGGTGGAATAGCACGCCCTTGCTGTCGGCCACGCGCAGGCCGATCAGCTCGCGACCACGGCGGTCGAACACCATCTCGCCGACAGTGAAGCCCTGCTCGTATACCTCACCACCTTGCGAAGCGTAGAAGGCCTGCAGGCCGCCCTGCAGGTCACCCACGGGAATGGAGGCGATGAGCTCGCTCTGGATCAGCTGCACCAGCGCGTCGTTGCCGCCCTCCACATCGATGATGCCATCCACGGTCACCAGTCGATTGATGGCGCCATCGAGCACGCCGAGCGATGAGCGCAATGCCTCGAGGAACCACGGATTCACCTCGCGCGGGATGAAGCCTTGGCCGATGGCGCCCTGCCATGGACCCATCGACATGCTGCTGCGCACGAGTGCGCTACTGCCTACATCGTTGGATTTGCGGCCAGACAGCCACGCGAGTGGATTGAGGTTCATTCAGCAATCTCCGGCAGGTCGACGGTCTGCCCCGCAAGCGCGTGCGTGCAGTCATCGAGGAATTGGATGCGACCCTCGCGAATGAAGGTATGGCACACATAGGGAACTTGTTTCTCACCATCCCAGCGGTGGGATTTGCAGAGCAGCGACGGGGCAAACGTTGGGCGATCAAGATCGCCGTTAAACGTCCAAAGATCCGGTCTAGCATGCGTCGAGCGCTCCATGCCAGGCGCCACCCAGTCCGTTTGCAAAAGGTGAGCTGACGGTCGGCCATCCGGCCAGAGACAGCCAGGACACAAGACTTGGACGCCATAGAAGCGACCCTCGCCATCGGTCACGATCTTTGCCTTGGTCATGCCACCCTCGCCTCGCTGCCGCTGCTGAATACGTCGATTTCGCCGCCCACGTCGTCGTAGAGCTGACGCAGCATCTGCATGCGGCGCGCATCGATGTCGTGGTCATCTTTCTTGGCATAGATGGGCCACTTAGTGCCCTGCCGTGCCGTGTGATTGGTGAGGTGGTTGAGCACTTCCACGTCATAGGCCATGGCATAGCCCATCGCCTGCAGGCGCTGGCTGATGCACTGCGTGGCCCAATGCTTGGCCGGCGCACGCACGATGGTTTCGCCGGCGCCGTCATCGCGGGCGCGATCGATCAGCGGCTCGCCATCCTCGCCCACGCAATCCACGGCGTTGGAGAACTGGAAGCCGGTCATCACCTCGTCGAAGCGCTGCTCGGCGTAGGCCTCCAGCGTCTGCAGATCTTTCACCACCACCGTACCGGCACTGCCAAGGTCAACGCCCCAATGCGGGCGGCCACCGAACAACTCCTGCAGGCAGAAAATCAGCTCGCGCTGGATGTAGTAGTCGACGCCCTTGGCGTTGATGCGAAGTACGTCGTGCAGCTTGGGGCCGCGCTGTTCGCTGATGATGATTTCGGTGGGGTCGTTGGTTTCGCCCAGGTCAGCGCCTGCCCAGAACACGCCCGTGCTGACGCCGACTAGGTGCTCACGCAGGAGTGCGCGCATGGCGGATCGCCGCTCGCTATCGTCGCGACTGGCGAAGGGCGCCAAGGCCACGGTGCCATCGAACAGCCAGTCATAGGTGCCCGATTTGCGGCCTTGTTCCACGTGGAGAACTACGCGTTTCACGCCCACGTGCAGCTCGCCGCGCTGACGATCCACGTTGAGCGTGAGCACGCGATAGTCCGGCAGGTCGGTGACGTTGGGCAGCAGCAGATCCCAGCTCCAGACCGGATTTTCCGCCTCGCCCCACTCGCCGAGCACGTTGCGCTTGTAGCCAGGCGTGTGGCGCCCGCCGAACAGACGGATGAACTCCGCATCGCGGTCGGCGCTCCAGAACGGCGACGGCATGATCGTCTTGGGCCAGTGGAACAGGCGCCACCCCTTGGCCATGGCATCGAGACTCGGCAGCGCCTGCTGACTCAGCCGGAAAAACTCCGTGCTGCGGTCACCGTCCGGCACGCTGTAGACACGCTTGCGGCAGCCAGGCATGGCGGAGCGCCAGAATTCCGACCACTGCACCGCGCGCTTGAGCTTTGCTGCCTCATCCATCAAGGCCATGGCGTTGACGTGCACACCACGGAAGGCTTCGCCATCGTGGCCAGCGGGCCGGTAGTACACGCGACCGATGCCGGGCTTCTCGCTCTCACCGAGCGGAATGGTCAGGAACCGCTGCATCATGTGCGGCGTGCGCTTGGGCTTGAGCCAGAACTGGCTGAGCAACGAGCCGCTGGCTTTCTCACCGCCCTCCTGCGCGCCCACCTGCTCCTCGATGGCGAGGATGATTTCGTCGAGGTGCGTCTGCTGCGGCGCGCCGACCAGCATCCACGGCCGGCGCACGGTGAAGCCCATGCAGGTGCATTGCCCCCACAACACCAGCACGGTGATCTCGCGCGTCTTGCCGACCTCGGCGCCGTCCTGGTGCACCACATCCTGCGACCAGGCGCGGCAGCTCTCGCGCTGGTAATCGAAGAACTGCCAGGGCTCGCCTGTACGTGGTTCCACGAGGAACGTTTCGCTCCAGCGCACCGGATCTTCAAACACGAACAGGAACAGCGCCTGCTCCAGCGTCAGTCCGTAGTCGCCGCGGTCGAGGCGTTGCCACGCCCAGCCACGCGCGGCCATCCAAGCATCGAACTCATCAGGCGCAAACACGCCGCGCTCGCTCATCTGGCGAAGCACATCGTGATCGGCGGTAGGAAGCGAGCGCTTAGCCACGCCGCGCGCGCCGCAAAAGACGCCATGTGTTGGGGCGGGCCTGCACGTGCGCCCAACGATCGCGAAGCTTGGCGCCGTATTCCGGATCCACGCTGGTCACCGAGCTCAAATACAGCTCGCGAAAGCGGTTGCACCACTCCTCGAGGAAGCGATTGTCGGACTCAAGCTGCTCACGCTCTGTCGTCAACGCGACGAATTTGCGAAGCAGCGCCCTCTCCTTGCGTGAGGCGCTCGCATTGCGCTGCAGCCAGCCGGCGGCGTACATCAGCGCACTGATCACCAGCCACCCCATCAGGCTAGTCATGGCCAGCACCCGGCAATCGCTTCTGCGCGCGATTGAAAATCGCGCCAAGCAGCGTTTGCAGACCGCCCGCCGCCTCATCCTCATCGCGCAGCTTCTCGCGCGCCTTGGGCGTCGCCATCAGCTCGGCGAAGTTGATGCCCAGTGTCTCGTTGAACTTGATCAACATGG
The DNA here is from genome assembly GCF_004296575.1 of Dyella amyloliquefaciens. Classification (GTDB taxonomy): domain Bacteria; phylum Pseudomonadota; class Gammaproteobacteria; order Xanthomonadales; family Rhodanobacteraceae; genus Dyella; species Dyella amyloliquefaciens. The sequence continues at coordinate 96,968 of NZ_SAYT01000002.1, forward strand.
GCAGCATGGGGTTCGCCTTGTACTCGGCAATGACCAGGTTGCCCTTGTCGTCTTTGGCCACCTCGCCCTCCTTGGAGACCCACGGGATGGCCAGCAGAAGACCATCGTTCGCAATGGACTCACGGATCTGCCGCAGCAACGCCATGTTGCCGGCCATCTCGGTGGCGAGCAGGCCGTGCATGCCATCCATCTCGCCGTCCGTGAAGGCGCTCATCAGCGCATCAAGCGCGTGCACGTAGACGGTCTTGTCCAGGCAACTGGCGCCGGCATGCGTGAGGCCATCGAGCACCAGGCTGCACGGCGCCTCGGTGCGCGACGGATTGTCGGGATGAAACGGACACGTCGTCACGCACGGCTTGCCGAACATCTTGGCCATGCTGGCCGCACCCTGCGCGAACTGGGAGCGATTGATGGCGCTGTAGCGACCGTGCACCCAGGCATTGCGGCTGCTGGCTGCCTTTCCCTCGATCGTGACCGGCCCTGTCGCGGCTGCCGCGGCGGCAGGCAGGTTGTTGCGGCGTTGCTCGCGGGCAGCGTCGCTCATGGTGTAGGGGCGCTTGGTCTTGTCACTCATGCGCGCTGTTTCTCACGGATGGGGGCGGCGCTTACAGGCCGGCCATGGACAACCCGGCGCACGGTGCGAGGATTCACCCCAAGCCGCGTGCTGATTTCGCAGGTGGACAGGTGGTGCTCGTTGCGCAGGCGTCGGATTTCCCGGTCGCGCAGGTCGACCCAGACGCGCCGGACCAGCTGTTCGCGGGTCGGCACCCACAGCTTGATCCCACCCACCTCGTCGAGCACGGCCATCAGGTTTTCCAGGCCAATGCGCTGGGCCAGCAGCATCCACAGGTCGTCATCCGTGCGCGGCGCATGCTGTCCATGGTTCGCCAGCAGCTCCCGCTCGAACGATGTGGGCGCTTCACCGCGGCGGGAGAATGCTGGATCCATTGCGCTTCCTCTCGATGTCTTGTGCCCAGAGCGGCAGGTCGTCAGGCAGCGTGCCTAGCGCAGCATGCTGACGGTGGGATTTGAGGCTGTGCTTGTTCATGCGCGCACTCACCGCGAGGTAGCGGCGCGTGGTTTCAATCGACTCGTGCCCCATCAGGATGCGGATGCGCTCGATGTCGGTACCGTCGTCGTACAGCATCGTCGCGAACGTCACGCGGAAGCGGTGCACGCCCCACGAACCAAGACCCGCGCGTCGCGCCGCACGCTTCACCAGGTCCTCCACGGCCTTGACGCCGAGCGCATGGCCGGCGCCGCCGGCGCGCGAGAGATTCACGAACACGGCGTCGGTGTGCGTCTCGATCTTGCTGCGCGCCTCCAGCCATTCGACTAGCGCGCGCACCACCGGGCCTTCGATCGGCACCGTGCGTTCCTTGCTGCCCTTGCCGAACACATGCACGACGCCCTTGCGGTCGCTGCTGAGTTCCAACTGATCGATGCGCAGCGCCGTCATCTCCTCGCGGCGCAGACCGGTCGTGAGGAACGTCAGCAGCATCGTGTGATCGCGCTGCGCCACCAGCGGCATCGGCGCCTGCAGCGCCGCGACAAACAGCGCCTTGAGCTGCGCCATCGTGTATTTCTTCGCTTGCGTCTTCACCAGCTTCGGTGCGGCATAGCCAGCGGTCACATCAGCGCCGATGCCGCGTGTGGCGCGGTAGCTGTACAGACTGCGCACGGCCATCAACGCCTGCCGACGCGACGAAACGGACAGGCGGCGTTTCGCAAACAGCCATTTCTGCCAGGCGTCGAGGGTGGCGGTTCGCAACGTGCGGTAGTCGTGGCCGTTGTCTTCGACCCAGCCCATGAAGCGGGCCACGGCCTCGACGTAATCCGCCGCCGTGGTCATGCCCCGAAAGCCTCTCACCACGACCAGGAACTGCACCCAGAGCCAGCACTCACCGAGCCACAGGGCATCGCGCCATGCGCGACCCTCCACGGCACGCATGGCCGACGCCAAGGGTCCGCCTTGGCTCAGCAGCTGAGCGCGAATCTGCATCTCCTGCGGCGGCAGGACCAGCGTTGCCGGCGGCGGCGGAACATCAGCCACGGCGCACCTCCGCGAAATCTAAAAACCCTCCCCATTTTTCGAGGGGCAAACAGGTTTGGGTGGTGGGGTCGGAGGGGTTTGCTTTTGTAGGGGGGTGTCCTGCACCGACCCGTGCCGCACAGCCGGAAGCCGCACCACGCAAGGCTTCGCAGCCCTCGCCTTTCGGCTTCGTGCCAAACCCACGTAGGCGGAAACTCAGGGGAGAGAGCGCAGCGGCTAAGACCGCAGCGCAGAGCCATCCGCGAGGCATCACCGCACGGAGTGAGTTACCCCCGGTAACACTGGTAAGGCGAGCCCTCATGGGGAAAGACCGAGAATCTTGGCGCACTTCAACCTCTCCGCAGTGATGCTGGCTGGTTCTGGCTCACCTGGTCGCACGGTCACGCGGACCTTTGCGGGCAACGCACGTGGGATCGGAACGTCGAGGTTTTCACCACGTGCATGCCGATCGAGTGCCGTGCGCAGCGCCGTGCCGAAACAGGCGCGCAAAGCCTTCAGGTCCAGTGATCGCAGATCCCACATGCCGATCGACTTGGCTGCTGCGCCGATAGCCGGATGCGAGAACTCGTGTGACTGGTCACGTGCCCATCGCCCCGCTTCGATCAGTGCTGCCTCGAGCGTCGGCTCGGTTGGACGGCTCAGGCGAATGAACTCCTCGTCGCTCGGCGGCCAACCGGTACCGACCTTCGACAGCAGCGCCAGGCCGTGATCCACCATCTCCGCCGTCACGCCCGCGGTGCGGAAGGATGCAAACCACGTGGGCCGTGCCTTCGGATCTTCGAACTGGCGTTGCCAGCGGTGCCCGTACTTCCGGCTGAACACGCTGAACAGCTTGGCAATTGCCACGCGCAGCGTTTCGTCAGCCGCGGGCGAATTCACGGCTGAGCTCATCTCCGTGCTCATAGCCACCCCCTTGAGTTCGATCTGCGAGACCAGCCAGCACGTCGTCGATCTGACACGCCACGTAGCCGGGATTGATGGGCCGCGCATCGTTGTCGGCCTTGCGCTTCCGTCGTGCACGGGCAACTGCGTCGTCGAACTGGTCGACGGTGATGCCCTGGCTCAGCCAACCGAGGATCTGGCCGCGCAGCTTGGTCCTGACGAACAGGCTTGCTGGCATGCCCTCGGATTCGATGCGGCTCCAGAACTCGCCGACATTGGCGATCAGAGCAGACCTCTCGCGCACGATGCGCTGACTGTCTAACGGAGTAGTAACGTTACTTTCTTGCCTAGAGCTATCGGAGAAAGAGCATTTGCTCTGCTCTTTCTCCTCTAGGAGCGTTACATGGCGTGACGCGTGACTGTCACGCGTGTCACGGCGTGACATGTCGTCACCATCGACAGGGATTTCGCCGGTCGGGGCGATGCCGACCGGCTTGCTCGCCTTCTTCTTGGCCCGATGCCGCTGCTGCCGTTCCGTCGCCGTGGCATCGGCCTTGGCCGGGTTGCGCTCATCCCATTTGCGCAGCACGCCGTCCACGATGTGGCGACGCTGCTCGAGCGCTGCATACGTGGCGGTAATGAGGTCCACCGGCCACTGGAACTGGGCCGCAATGGAGTCGAAGTCGAAGGTGCCGACGTTGCCGCGCGGCTTGGCGCGCGACGCGTGGTCGAGCAGCGCAAACCAGATGGCGGCCACGTGACCGGGCGTGACGCCGTGACCAGCGACCTGGGCAACCACCAGCCATTTCGGATCGGTTGGCGCCCCGTGATAGGCTCGGAACCAGTCCATTACCGGCTCCTCGCGGGTGAAACTCGCGGGTCATGGACGCCAGTCGTGGCTGTGCCACGATCAGCCTGCGGCACTGCGTGCCCAGCGTCCGAAATGCCCGTAAACCCCTGTATTTCAACCATGGCCCGTCCTGGGCCGGTCAGTCAGCTGAACCTGTCAAACTGTATATTATGTAAAATTATGGATGGGCCTGAAGAGGCCTCGAGCTCAAAGGTCCGCAACGATCACCGCTGCCGCCCAGGCCGCCAAGCCCCATTACCTATTTCATGGATCAGAAGCTCCGGCATCAGATGCGCGCCGCGCTCCCGCGGGTGTTGCCTCGTGGATCTCGCAGTGGGCCAGTTGCCCGTTCCGCGAAACAGCCTACGGGCCTTGCGGGACTTTCCGCGGCCTCCGGCAGTATTGCGGTCGAATACGGCTTGGATGACTGGCCTTCAGAGGCACGCGCGCGCTCAAGGATGATCCGGTAAAGCGGAATCGATGCCACGAGCAGCAGCGCGGCCAGCACGCGGTGAGCGGCGTCTTGCCTAGTCATGGGTTTCTCCCTTCAGGCGAAGCCTGACAAAAGCACTATTGGCCGGCGGGCACCCGTGGCCGATGCTCCATGGCCATGCCCGATGGCAGCCAAGCCACTCTTGTGCAGCGGGCGGGCCTTGCTTGCCCGTTCGTGCTGGTGCAGCGTTTCGCTGCACAAAGGGGGAAATCATGTACGACGTTTCGCTGGGCGCGTCCTGCTTTCCGGCGCAGGCCGATGAGCCTCTACGGGATACGACAGTTGGCGGCATTCTGATCGAGGCGGCTGCGGAGGCGCCTGGGGCACTGGCGCTGCTTGAGGTGCGGGCCGATGGCTCACGGGGGCGGCAATGGACTTACCGGGAACTGCTTGCCGATGCCGAGCGGCTGGCGGATGCCCTGCTCTCACGTTACGAACCCGGCGAGCGGGTGGCGATCTGGTCGCCGAATTCACCGGAATGGGTGATCGTCCAATTCGCTGCGGGACTCGCGGGGCTGACGCTCGTCACCGTCAATCCCGCCTATCAGCGCAAAGAGCTTGCCTACGTGCTCGAGCAATCGCGTAGCGTCGGGTTGTTCCTCGTGCGCGAATGGCGTGGCAATGCCATGGCGGAGATCGCTCGCGACGTGAGTGCTTCACTTGAAGCGATCCGCGAAGTGGTCGACCTGGACGATCCTGCCGCGCTGTTTGCACGGTCGAGCCCATCTCGCCCGAGACCCGTGGTAAGGCCCAACGATCCGGTCCAGGTGCAGTACACCTCCGGCACCACGGGGTTCCCGAAAGGTGCAGTCCTTTCCCATCGCGGCCTCACGAACAACGCGAGATTCTGGTTGTCGCGCATGGGGCCACGCGCGGGCGATATCTATCTCAACGTCATGCCGCTGTTCCATACGGCGGGATGCTCCATCGGGGTGTTGGGTTGCGTGCAGTGGCGTTGCCAGATCGTGCTTGCGCGCCTGTTCGAGCCGAACCACATATTGTCCGTGATCGAGCGGGAGCGCGTCGATCTGTTCATCGGTGTGCCGACCATGCTGATCGCGATGCTCGAGGCCTACGGTCATCAACCGCGCAACATCGATACGCTCCGTGCCGTGCTTTCCGGCGGTACGGGCGTGCCTCCGGAGGTGGCTGTCCGCATCGAGCAGACGTTTGGTTGTGCCTTCGTGATCCTGTATGGCCAGACCGAGAGCTCCGGTGGACTTGCGCTGACGCGTGTCGATGATCCGATTGAAGAGCGCATGCATTCGATCGGTCAGCCCTTCCCTCACACCGAATTGTCGATACGTGATGCCGCGAGCGATGTCGTTCCGCTAGGCGTCGTGGGTGAAATATGTGCACGCGGCTATTGCGTGATGCTCGGCTACAACGATAACCCCGAGGCCACGGAGCGTGCGATCGACAAGGATGGCTGGCTGCACACCGGTGACCTTGGTGTCATGGACGCGAACGGCTTCGTGCGCATGGCCGGCCGCCTGAAGGACCTCATCATTCGCGGCGGCGAGAACCTCTTTCCTGCCGAGATAGAGAATGTCCTTGCCATGCACCCGAGTGTTGCCGAGGTTGCGGTGGTCGGCGTGCCCGACCCGCAATGGGGAGAAATAGCGGTTGCCTTCCTGCGTCCACGGGTCGACGCGACGCTCGATGCGATCGACCTAGTACGGCATGTTCGTAGCGAACTCGCTGCACCAAAGACGCCCGCGCACTGGGTGGTACTCGATGCCCTGCCCTTGACCGGATCCGGCAAGGTGCAGAAATTTGTGTTGCGGGAGCGCTGGCTTGCCGGGGATTACTCGGCGCATCTGCTGCCCGCGAGGGGCGGCGCCTGATACCGCACCCGGCCTCTACTTCTTGAGCTCGATGCCCGGATACCAGCCGCTCTTGGCCAGGAACGCCTTGGGATCATGCATTTCCAGGATGTCGCGCAGCGCCTGGCGCTTGTCGCTGGCGTGCTGGTAATAGGATTTGGAGATGCGATAACCCACCCAGTAGCCAAGGTCGCCGGGCTTGGTCAGGGTGCCGTTGTAGAGCCACTTGGACAGGGCGGTCTTGTCTTCGTCGGCGACGAAATCCGTTTCGATGTCCTTCTCGCGCCCCTTGGTCATTGCCGCGAGGTCGACGTACGCCACGCTTCCCGAGATCTGTTCGCCCACGAATTCGGCGGCACCCTCGATCAACGATTGTTCGAGCACCGTGGGGTTCGGATCGTCGTAGACAGCCGGCGAGCGGTGAGCCTGCTGCACGTGGGCATATTCATGCGCCAGTACATGCACGAATCGATCTTCGACGTTGGCATCGAGATAGCTGATCGCGCAAAGCGCCTCCAGGCCGATCATGACGCCGGTCGCGTCCGTGATGCCTACGGGTTTGCCCCGGCCAACCGCAACGGTCACCGGTGCGGATACGGCTTCAGGATAGAGCTGACTCAGCTTGTCCAGGGCAACGTCCAGCCGTCGGCGCACTTGAGGCAACGCGGCCATGCAGCGCTTGGCGTCCGTATAGATCGCCGGATGTGCGGCGATGGCGTTGGCGAGCGAGGTCGCTGTGGTGTGCCGTTGCTCGGCGAAGCGACGCAGGCCGTCCGAGCCTTGATCCAGGTAGTCGCGCTGAAGTGGTTCCGCGCCCGGATGCCCGTTGGCGGCATCGTAGACCTTGTAGAAAAGATAGACATCCTCGATATGGATGGCCGGCGCCGCTCCTATAGCGGAAGCGGGCCTCGATACGTCCTGTGATGCGGCGGCGCACGCCAGCGCCATGATTGCCAGTCCCGTGAGGATCCGTCCCGACACTCCGCTCATCGTTCTCTCCATGGTTGAGGACTACCTGCGCCAACGCCCATGCACTTCCCTGCCCCGTTGGCCATGCTGCCTGCAGGTAAATCTACGATGCCTGTGGAAGAGCAAGCTTGCCGAAGTCGATCGCGGACGTTGCCTTGCTCGTATTGCTGCGGCCGGGATAAGCCAGCCAATGGATTGCGGTATTCAGTTCATCCACGATGTCACGGGCCGCCAAGACGCGATCCTCGGCCAGCTTCAGGTCTTCGGTCGTATGGGCATCCTTCACCAGCGTCAGGTCATAGCCGCGGTCCAGCGCTCCATGGGCCGTGGCCCGGATGCACCAGTTGCTCATGGCGCCGGCAAGCACGATGTGGCTGATGTCGAGCCGACCGAGTTCCGCGTCGAGGTCGGTCTGCTCGAAGGCGGAATTGGCGCTCTTGTGGAACGTGCGCTCTTCAGGCGACGGCTGCAGCTCGCGCACCCACTGCCATGCGTCGGAGTCCCGCGCCAACTCCTCATCGTGGTGCTGTATCCAGACTACCGGCGCGCCCGACTCCCGGGCCTGCACCACCAGCTGCGCGACATGGGCGATGACGGACTCCCTTCGCCAGGCGTTGGCAAGGATCCCCTCCTGCATGTCGAGGACCAGAAGCGCGCACTTGTTTCCCGTACGAATGGTGGCCATGGCTCGATTCCTGGCGACTGCACGCCGGTGTGCAGAAACATAAGACGTTGCATGGTCGCACACCCGGGCGCACGGATGCCCGAGGGTGGCGTCAGGCAGTCGTCGCGGGTTTCAGGCTCTGCAGCGTCGTCGGCAGCAATTCGGCGACCGTGGGATGGATATGGACCGCATGGGTCACCGTCTGGTACGGCGCGTTGGCATACATGGTGTCGAGCAGGCAGTGGATGGCCTCGTCACCATTGACGCCAAGGATGGCAGCCCCGAGCAACTGGTTGGTGCCTCCGTCCACGATCACCTTCATGAAGCCGAGCGTTTCGCCCTTTTCGATGGCCCTGCCTACACGGGTCATCGGGCGCACTCCCACGCGCACGTCGTGGCCTTTGTGCAGCGCCTCCTGTTCCGTCAACCCGACGCGCGCGAGCGGCGGGTCGATGAACAGGGCATAGGCTGCGATTCGATCGGAGATGCGCCTCGGCTCCTTGTCGAGCAGATTGGCGGCGACGATCTCGTAGTCGTTGAAAGACGTGTGGGTAAAGGCCCCCTTGCCGTTGCAATCGCCCATGGCCCAGATGCCTTCGACATTCGTTCGACACTGGTCGTCCACGACGATGTAGCCGCGCTTGTCGACGGCGATGCCGGCCTTGTCCAGTCCGAGCATGTCCGTGTTCGGCCGCCGCCCGACGGCCAGCAGCAGGTGCGTGCCCTGCACTTCCATGCGCGGGTCCGCACATCGGGCCACGATGCTGACGTCGCCCGACTGGCCGTGCAGTTCGATGCATTCAGCGCCCAGATGAAGGGTGATGCCTTCGCGCTGGAGGATATCCACGATGGCCTCGGATACTTCCGGGTCTTCGCGCGGCAGCAACCGCTCGCTGCGCTCGACGATGGTGACCTCGGCGCCGAAACGGCGAAACATCTGGCCGAACTCCAGTCCTATGTAGCTGCCGCCCACGATGACCAGATGACGCGGCAGTTCACGCAGATCCATGATGCCCACGTTGGTGAGATACGGAACGGTGTCGATACCGGGAAAGTCCGGCGTTGCCGCGCGACCGCCTGTGTTGAGGAAGATCTCGCCGGCCTCGATCAGGGTGTCGCCGACGCGCAAGGTGTGCGCCGATTCGAATGCCGCGTGACCACGCAACAGGGTGATGTTGGGCATGCCATCCAGCCAGCTTTCCACGCTGCTGCGCGAACGATCGGAAATGCCGCGGGTGCGCTTCCACACCAGCTCCATGTCCACCTGGATATCGCCGCCATAGCGGACGCCATAATCCAGCGCCCGACGACCCAGCTGGGCGGCGTACGCACTGGCCACCATCGACTTGGTCGGGATGCAGCCGGTGTTCACGCAGGTGCCGCCCACCAGCTTGCGCTCGATCACGGCCACCTTGCGGCCCGACTGGCCGAGTCGCTCGGCCAGCGAAGGCCCTGCCTGCCCTGTTCCCACCACCACGGCATCGAATCGTTGGCTCATGATGCCTGCCCCGGCAGCCGAAGAAGCCACGAGCGTGTCACCCTGGCGGGTAAGAAACCGTCAATGCGCGGATGGTGCAGTCCGATAGCTATCGCTTTTTGATGAAGGCGAACAGTGGTGTCGAGATCAGCAGCACCAGCAGCGCCTTCTGGTCGAGCTCGGCGGACTGGCCAAGTACGACGCTGAGGCAGTAGGCGCAGGCCACGACACCGGTGACCACGAAAAACTGTGTCTTTGCCGTGGACAGGTCCAGCGTCTGATTGAGTCGCCACATCGCAAGGACGGAGTAGATGTAAGGAACCGACATCAGGATCACGGTTGCGTCGGTGATATGGGCAAACTGCGTGGCCACGTCCGGGGAGGTCGAGGCAAGCAGCATCACCATCATCATGAGGCCCGTAATCACCAGGCCCTGCACGGGCATGCCATGCCGATTGGTGCGTGCGAAGCGCATGGGGAACATGCCATCGTCGGCTGCCGCCTGGGCCGACTGGGCCACAATGAGGATCCAGCCGACCAGCGAGCCGGAAGCCTTGAGGATCGCCGCCAGCGAAATGCCGATGGCGGCCCACGGACCAAGCATCATGCGCGCCGCATCGGCGAATGGCGCCCCCGAGATGCGCAGCTCCTTGCCCGGAATGATGCCCATCAGCACGGTGCAGCAGGAGATGTAGATCACCGTGGAGACCAGCAATCCAATGATGGTCGCCAGAGGCACGTTGCGTTTCGGATTCTCGATGACACCCGCCGATACCGCTGCACTTTCGACGCCAAGGAAGGCCCACAGCGCAATGGAGGCGCTGCGGGCCGTGGCGGACACCACTGGCGCATTGTCGGGATTCCAGCTGCCCATGAACACGTCCGGCTTGAACCAAAACCAGCCAAGCAGGCCCACGAACGCGATGGGAATGATGCCGGCAATAGTGCTGATCGTGGTGAAGCCGCCTACCAGTTTTGCGTCACGCGTATTGATCCAGATGAACAGCCAGATGATCGCAGCGGTGCAGACGTTGGCCGTCCAGGGATGCTTCAGTGCGGGAATGAAGATCGCAAGATAACCGGTCACGGACACGGCGATCGCCACATTGCCGATCACGTTGGCAAACCAGTACAGCAGATTGGTCTGGAACGCCGGGAAGCGACCCACATAGTCGCGCGCATAGGCGTACGGCCCGCCTGGCTTGGGGTCGATCATGCCCATGTGGGCAAAGACCAGGCCCAGCGCACTCGCGCCTATCGCAGCCACCACCCAGCCGTAGATGGAGATACTGCCGATACTCGCGAGGCTGGAAGGCAACAGGAACAAGCCTGTACCGACCATGTTGGCGACCACCAGCGAGGAGGCGCCAACCAGGCCCATCTTCTTGCCACCCCCCGTCACCATGGCGACCGCTCCTCAGGACTTCAGGCACTGCACGTAGTACTCCCCGTCTTCCGCCTCGACGCCGTGGGTGTCGTGGCCGAATCCCGGGAAGGTGTCGTCCCAGCTCTGCAGGGCCTTCAGATAGCCGATATACGGACCGTCCGCAGGGCCGGCCGCTTCGCCCGGCATCAGCATCGGAATGCCCGGTGGGTACGGCACCACACTGGTCGCCAACGTGCGATTCGCCAGGTCGGCAAGCGCCACGCGTTCGACCTTGCCGCGGATGAGTTCCTGATACGCATCCGCCGGCGACAGGCGAATTTCGGGCAGGTTCGAGTAGGCGCTTTGCAGGTGGCGCGTCTGTCCGGTTTTCTTGAGTTCGGCGAACATCTGGTCACCCAGGTCGCGGAAGCCGAGGCCGGCGTAACGTGCAGGGTGGCTGGCGACGAGATTGGGCATCACCCGCTCCAGCGGCTTGTTCTCGTCGTAGTCGCGCTTGAAGTCGAGCATGGCCGTGACCAGCGTGCTCCACTTCGCCTTGGTGATGCCGATGGAGAACAGGAACAGCACTGCGAAGTCGCTGGTCTTCTCCACCTCGATGCCGCGCGCGTCCAGGTAGGCCGTCAGCAGCGTGGCTGGGAAGCCCTGTTCGGCAAACGACTCATCGTCCTGGACGCCGGGGGTCAGTACGGACACCTTGATCGGATCGAGCATGCAGTAGCCGTCTTCGAGATCACCGAAGCCGTGCCAGGTTTCGCCCGGATGCAGCACCCAGGCGTTGGAGTCGGTGGCTAGCCACTCGGGTGACGCATCCGCAAACGCAATCCGCTTGCCGCCCTCGTCGGTCACTTCGTCCGGATTCCAGGTGCGGAAGAACCACGATCCCTTGCTGGCGAAATCGCGATGCAGCCGCCCTACTACCTGACGGAAATTGATGGCCTCGTCGATGCTCTCGCGGGTGAGCGACACGCCGCCCACGCCGTCCATCATCGAGGCGGCGACTTCATTGGAGGCGATGATCGGATAGAACGGCGAGGTGGAGCCGTGCATCATGAACGACTCGTTGAAGCGCGCATGCGGGATCGCGCTCCGTCCATCGCGCACGTGGATGTACGACGCCTGCGAGAACGCGGCCAGCAGCTTGTGCGTGGAGTGCGTGGTGAACACCGTCGGTCCGTTGGGATCGTGCTCGGTGGACGGGCCGTGCATGGCCAGCCTCCCGGAGTACAGCGGATTGAAGCGTGCGTAGCCGTACCAGGCTTCGTCGAAATGCACGCGATCCACCCACCCGCCGACCTCTTCCAGCACACGCTTGGTGTTGTAGCAAAGACCGTCATAGGTGGAATTGGTGACGACGACGAACACGGGCTGCTGGTCGGCGAGGCCCTTCGACAGGCTGTGGTTGGCCACCGCCTTGCGCACGCTGGACTCCACGAACTTGTCCGGATAGATCGGCCCGATCAGTCCATAGCGATTGCGTGATGGCACCAGGTAATGCGGCACGCCACCCGTCATGGTGAGCCCGTGCTCGATGGACTTGTGGCAATTGCGGTCGCACATCACCACCTGGTCACGCCCCACGCAGGCCATGAAGATGATGCGATTCGACGTCGACGAGCCATTGGTGACCGTATAGCTGCGATGGGATCCGAAGATGCGGGAGATGTACTTCTCGCTCTCGCCGATCGGTCCCGTGTGGTCCAGCAGCGAGCCGATCTCGCCGACGCTGATCGAAAGATCGGTGCGGAACACATGCTCGCCGTAGAAGTCGTAGAAGGCCCGTCCGGTCGGATGCTTGAGGAAGGCCGTGCCGCCGGTGTGCCCCGGCGTATGCCAGGAGTACTCATGGACCTGGTTGAAGTTGGCCAGGGCGGTGGTGAGCGGTCCGAGCAAGGCGGCCAGATAGATCTTCATCGCGGCCTGCACGCGGCCAGCCACGAAGGTGGCCGAATCCTGGGAAATCCACACCAGTTCGTTGATCGCCTGCACGATCTCCACGTTGAGCGTGCGGGCCTTGCCCGGCTCCGTCATCAGGAAGATCGGCACGTTCTCGTTGCGCGAACGGACCGTGTTGATGAGGTCGATGGCGGCGCTGTTCTCACCGGTGTGACCGTCCGAGGCGGGCAGCGACCAGTCGATGAGCATCGCATGCAGCGCCGTGTCGGCCATGATCAGGGAGCGGCCGTCATCCACATTGGCCGCCGTGACCGTCTCGATGTTCCTGTCGCCGAATTCGTTGGCAAGCGTGCGGCAGGCGCGCCCGCCGGCGCTCTCGGTGCCGATATGGGAGTGAACCATCAGTACGCGGAATTTCTGGCGCAGGTTTCGACGTTCGAGCATGACGGTTCTCCTGGTTGACAGCGGGTGAGTGGCGCCGTTCTGGGGTGGCCACGTATCAATACATTCGAGTCATGGCAGGACGCCCTGCCCTTGCGCCTTGGAGCCGTCGAGGCTTGCAGGCTGCTTCGAGGGCCGCGCGGCGCGCCTGCCGAGATTGCGTGCATACAGCAGCGTGGTGAGCAGGGTCAGGATGAAGGCCCACACCACCTGTTTGGAGTCCGAGCCGAGAATGGCCCAGGCCGAATAGATCACCGTGATCACGCCGAAGGTGATGTAGACCGCGCCATGCGGACCCCATTTGCCCCGGGCAAGCACGAACAGCGCGCCGGCGGTATAGAGGTAGGCGACCAGGGTGAAGATGACCGACACCGAGGAAATCACGCCGAACTGCTTGCTCGCGCTGGGCGAGATGGTCAGCAGCATGATGATGCTCATGGCTACCGCCACGATGATCAGACCCTTGGCCGGCGTACCGGCCGCGTTGGTCTCGGCGAACAGGGGAGGAAACAGGCCGTCGTCCGCCGCCGCCTTGGCGGTCTGTCCCACCACCAGGGTCCAGCCCCCCAACGAGCCCAGGCAGCCTGCCGCCGCGCAGAACGCCACGAGTCCGGCTCCCCAGCGGCCGAGCACGAGACCGATGGCGTCGGCAAAAGGCGAGTCGGACTTCACCAGCTCGCCGTTCGGGATCATGCCCATGATGGCCGTGCACGAAGCCACGTAGAGCACCGCAGCGATCAACACGCCGCCAACGGTCGCGATGGGGATATTGCGCTTGGGATTCTCCACCACGGCAGCGGCGACGGACGCGGTCTCCACGCCAATGAACGACCACAGCGTGACGTTGAGCGTACCCTGCACGGCCCCGATGGCGCTCTGTCCACTGACGTTCCACGCCGCCATGTAGGTGCCGCCACTGAACTTGAGCCAGCCGAAGATCGCGACGCCGATGATCGGCACCATCGCCAGCACGATGGCGACGGATTGCACCCGCGTGGTCAGCATCGGGCCGAGGATGTTGATGAAGGTGAACAGCCACATCACCGCGATGCCCGCGAACGCGGCCATCAGTGGGTTCTTGAGCACCGGGAAGAAGAACGCGAGATAGCCCACGCCCACCACGACCATGGCGACGTTGCCGATCCACGAGCCAAGCCAGTACAGCACGTTCACTTCGTAGCCCGAGAAGTCGCCGAAGCTCTTGCGGGCGAACGCGTAAGAGCCCCCGGCGCTGTTGTCCACGACGCCGGTGAGCTTGGAGTACGTCATCGCCAGCGATACGGCGCCCAGGATGGTGACCAGCCAGCCGAAGATGGCGATGCCTCCCGTGGCCGCGAGGTTGGCGGGAAGCATGAAGATGCCCGAGCCCATGATGTTTCCAGCCACCATGAGCGTCGCCGCCACTACCCCGATCTTCCCTGGCTCAGCCATGTCTGTCCCTCAGGGTTCGCTGCCAGATCAGTGCTTCTTCTTGGCCGACTTCCCTTGCTTGGCAGGTGCGTCCTTCTCCTTGATGACCCGCACCCACATGTCGCCATTCGAGTCAGCGTGTACGTTCTGCACCTCGCGACCGAATCCCGGGAACTTCCTGCCATAGGCTTCGACCGCCTTGAGGAAGTTGACGATGGTGCCGCCCTTGGGATCGACCCGTTCGCCCGGCATAAGCACGGGAATGCCGGGCGGGTATGGGACGATCATCAGCGCGGCTATGCGGCCGGCCATATCACCGATGCGCACTTCTTCGGTGTTGCCATGGATGAGGTGCTGATAGGCCTCCGCCGGCGTCAGCACCTGCTCGGACAGGATCTCGCCGGCCTCGTTTGCCATCGCCTGCAACTTGAGCTCGCTCATCACGTCGTGCATCTCGTTGCAGAGATCAGGCAGGGTCATGCCGCGATAGCGCTCGGGATAGGACTGCACCAGATCGGGAAGCGCTTCTTCCAGTGCGGCCTTCCTGTCGAACAGCCGCTTGAACGACATCAGGGTTTCGAGCAGCGTGCCCCACTTGCCCTGTGTCGTTCCCACCGAGAACAGCACGAGGATGGTGTAGTCACCCGTGCGTGCGATGGCCTGACGCCGCGCGTCCAGGAATTTGGCGAGGATGGCGCCGGGAATGCCATGCTTGGCGAGCTTGCCCTTGGCGTCCGTGCCCGGACAAAGGATCGTCACCTTGGTCGGGTCCAGCATGCAGAAGTCGTCGCGCACCACGTCATCCGGCAGGCCGTGCCACGACTCGCCGGTGCGCAGCGTCCAGCAATCCGGCGACTCCACCAGCACTTCCAGCGGCGCCTCCTGGAACGCGACCTGCTTGCCCTTGATGGTGACCTTGGTCGGCTGGAACAGCGTGAAGAACCACTCGCCTTCGTCCTTGAAGCGCTGCCCTGCCAGCGCGACGGCGCGACGGAAGGCTACGGCCATGCTGACCGTCTCGCGCAACAGTGCCGGACCGGACGGCTCGTCCATCATGGCCGTGGCGATATCCAGCGAGGCGATCAGCGGGTAATACGGCGAGGTCGTGCCGTGCATCATGAAGGCTTCCTTGATCGGCGACCACGCGATCTCGCCACGCTTGCTGTTGCTCACGTGGATATAGGAAGCCATCGAAAAGGCCGGAAGCATCTTGTGCGTGGACTGCACCGCGACCACGGTGGGCCGGTCTTTCATGTCGCGCGGCACGCCCATCGCGAAGCGGTGCTCATAGATGGGATGGAACTTGCCGTAGGCGTACCACGCCTCGTCAAAATGAACTCGGTCGACGCTGGCCGACAACAGCTCAGTGACCTTGTCGACGTTGTAGAGCAGGCCATCGTAGGTCGGGTTGGTGACGACCGCGTACACCGGCTCCGTGGATTTCGCGCCCGCCGTCAGCGGCGAGTCAGCCACCAGGCCCTGGATGTGCGTCTTGGAAAAGCGCTTGGGCGGAATGAGACCGATCATGCCGTAGCCATTGCGACTGGGCTGGAAGTACACCGGGCGGGCTCCGCACAGCGTCATCGCGTGATTGAGCGACTTGTGGCAATTGCGATCGGCCACGACCATCTCGTCACGGCCGATCGCCGCCTGGGCCACGATGCGGTTCGAGGCCGAGGAGCCGGCCAACACATAAAACGTCCAGTCCGCGCCAAACACGCGCGCCGCCATGCGCTGCGAATCGGCCGGCGGCCCTTCGACGTCCAGCCATGAGCCCAGCTCGGCGTTCGAGATGCCGATGTCCGCACGCATGATGTTTTCGCCGAAGAACTCGTGGAACTCGGCACCGGCAGGATGCTTGAGATAGGCGGCACCGCCCATGTGCCCCGGCGCGTCCCACTGGTAGGCACCCTCTTCCGTAAGCTTCTTCAGCGCCTTGAAGTACGGCGGCAGCAGGCCGCTGTGGTAATCGTCGATCGCGAACTTCAGGCGTCTCGCAAAGAACTCGGGGGTCTCGCTACCGACATTCACGTACTCGCGAACTTCTCGAATCAGGCTCAGCGGAACATCGGGCGTCTCGATGCTGCGGGTGATGAGAAAGATCGGCACGCGCAACGATTTCTCGCGCACGGCACGGACGATGGTCATCACGGGACTCTCCGCCATGGCCGAGGTTTCGCCCAGGTTCCAGTCGATCGCCACCGCGGAGTAGGACGGCTTGCCGCGCGCGATGGCGAGGCCATCTTCGCAGCTCAGGGCCTGGATCACCTCGATGCCGTGATCCCGCACGGCCTGGCCGAGCCGGGTCAGCGCAAGGCGAAGTACTGAGCCCTCATCCGGCAAGTCGCTGGTGACATACAGGATCCACGGGCGGTTCATCGACATGGGAGAGTCCTCTGGTGATAAACGCCGACCCGTCCGGCCGGCACGGTCGGCGCTCAGGCGTCAGGGATTGAGGTCATATCGCAGGGTGGTCTGGATGCGCTGGCCCTGGCCGCGTGCATCGGTGAGGTCGATGTTCTGGCCCCACAGGTATTCCACACCGAACATCGCGCGCTCGCTGAACTGCCAGGCGAGATTGACCGACGCGAACTTGGTGCTCTTGGGCATCGTCGAGTCGATCAGCAGGTTCGACTGCGGGCTGATGCGCAGGTAGCCGTAGGACGCGCTGGAAGTCAGGTTATCCAGCCATGCGTGCGTGTAGCCGGCGCCATAGCCGCGCGCACGGATGGCGCGCAGGTCGCCCTCGGGATTGAACGCGGCATCCAGGCCCAGCCCGGAGATGTCCTGCAGGAAGTTCGCATAGCCCTTGCCGTAGCTGAACCACCCTTGGACGCTGTCGTGCTCGAACACCTTGGTGGTGCCGGTGAGCTGGGTGGCGTAACCCGACGTGCTGCGCGTCTGGGCGTTCGCGTTCTCTACCCGCAGGTCGCGGAACAGGTTCGCCCACTGGATATGCCAGTCCGGCGCCTGCCAGCGAAGACCCAGGGTGATGTCCGGGCGACGCGAATAGGTCTGGTATTCCGCAATGATGGGTAGATAGGTCGGCACGGTGATGTCGGCGTTCGGCTTCTCCAGCGACATCGGCAGCGTCAGCGCGCTCTCGCCGCTGCGGTAGAGCACCGGAGAGAAGCGGATCTGCGGGCCGTACTTGAAGGTGAAGGAGTTCGGGCCCTCGTAATCCAGCGTGTTGGGGAACACGTCGATATCGGTGAACGCCGAGATGTTGTAGCCGGCAAGCAAGGTGTAGCGATCGTTGTCCAGCTCGCCGTAGAACGCCTGCAGGTTGTATGGCATGTCGCCGGTGCCGCTGCCGAAGAAATTGTTCTTGTAGACGATCTTCAGCGTGCCGTAGTCCGTATCGCGACGATAATCCATGCGGAAGATGCTCTGCCTGGCGCTCATTTCGGAACGACGCCCGCTGTCATAGAACGGCTGGCCGCGCACCGGTATGGACGAAGGAACGAACAGGTCGGGCGCACCCATGTAGGTGCTGTCGGCCATCGCGTCGAGCTGGGCGACCAGGTCGATCTTGAGCAGGTTGCCGGTGTCGCCCAGTCGCACATAGCCCTCGGGCAGCGGCTCGCTGGCGCCAGCCATGGCCGAAGGTGGCCGGTACGGTGGCGGTGTCGATGGCGCCGGTGCCGAGGCCGAACTGACCAGTGGCGCTGCCGGCGAAGCGGCTGGCTTTGCGGCTGCCTGCGCGCTTTCCTTCGCCTCCAGCTCTTCCAGGCGGGACTGCATTTTCTGCATCACCTGCTGCTGCGCCTGCATCTGCGCCTTTACCTGCTCGAGTTGCGCCTTGAGCTCGGCGGTCTCGGAAGACTGCGCCTGCACACCCGTACTGGCTACGGCAAGACCGCACAGCAATAACGGCGCGAATGCGCGCGCCGCTCCCGGCATGGGCCCGGATTTCTTTCCGTACATGGCGATACCCCGCGGATCAGGTTGACAGGAGCTTGCGCGCTATCGACTTCAATGAATCCCCGGGTTCCCCTTCCCGAACTTGCGACTCTGGCGGGTGCTTCTTCAACGATGTTTACCGAGAGATCGCACAAGGTTTCCGGCTTGTGCGTAGATACATCACCGAATGTGTAGGAGTGCTCAAAATCAGCGGCTTTTGCGGCTACATGGCAAACAAATCAACTGTATTTGCATAACACCGTCAAACTACCTAGGTAGAACTACGGACATCCATTTGATGATTTCGACGCAGCTTCCTGCGGGCTGCAATTTCCAATCGTTTTTCACGGCAAACCGATGGAAAAAGTAATGCCCGAAGCAGAGAATATTTGTCGCAAGGGTGATGAGTTGCGAGTCGCGACGGATACGTCAAGAAGCGACGGATGCGGCTTTCAGCACGCAGCACACTCCACGGCAAAGGACTGGCGCACGAATCACTGTCTTGGCAGCGAAAGCACAGGGGGTGGGTATGAACGTCGGAGGCACTATGTCTTCATCACGCATCGTTCTGCCGGTTTTCGTCATCTGCACCGTGCTTGTTTCAGGCACCGCGCTGGCGGATGACCACCCCATGCTGGATTACTTCTCGGTCAGCGGCGGCTTGTTCGCCAACAGCTTTTCGGGAGGACTTCGCGCGGATGGCAATGTCCGCGATTCGGGAACGACGCTGAATTTCTCGCGCGATCTCGGCGAAGGCGGTACGCGCTACCTGCCCTACCTCAACGTCACGTGGCGCCCCTGGGACCGGCATGAATTCGAGTTCGACTACTACCACGACTCGACCGACCACTCGCGCACGCTCAACCGGTCACTGGATTTCAACAACCAGACCCTGGTGCTCGGCACCGCGCTGAACTCCAAGTTCTCCCTCGATGCCTACGGTCTCACCTATCGCTACTGGGCCTGGATCGGCGACAACTCGGCCTTCGGCATATCCGGCGGACTGCAGGCGTACAGCTTCAGCCTCAAGTTGAAGGGAACAGTGTCGGCAAGCGGTGCCAGTGGCGCCACTTCGGCCACCCGCGAGGCCGAAGGCAAGGCCTCCACCGATCTGCCTGACCCCTCGATAGGCCTTTCGTATCGCTATCAGATGGCGCCATGGGCTCGCTTCGTCACCGATGCAGGAGCGTTCAAGGCCAACATCGACCAGATCGACGCCACGCTCTACAACTTCCGCGTCGGCGTCGAGTTCTACCCCCTGGAAAACTGGGCCATCATCACGCAGTACCAGTACAACAAGATCGATGCCGACGTGGAACAGAATCGTTTCAGGGGCAATGCGACGTTCCGCTTCAGCGGTGGCCAGGTGCTGGTGAAGTATCGGTTCTAGATGGATCGGTGGCGACGCGCCAACGTGCGCGCCACCCGATGACCGAGTCCGTGCGCGAAGGCTAAGCAGCATGGCGTGGCGAGATGCTTCCCGGGGAGTAGGCGCGCATGCGACATCGGATTAAACAGCGGGATCCATGCGTGCGACACGCAGCGCGCCATCCCTGGCAGGCCGGTTGATGGAACGCTCTTCCCCGTTCATGCCCTGGCTCCGCGGCTACCAGCGCGCCTGGCTCAAGGGCGATGTCATTGCGGGCATCACCGCGGCGGCCATCGTGCTACCCAAGGCGCTTGCCTACGCCACGGTAGCCGGTCTGCCGATCCAGGTCGGCCTGTATACGTGTTTCGTGCCGATGCTGGTCTATGCGCTAGTTGGTACCTCGCGCCCCCTGAGCGTGAGCACCAGTACCACCCTGGCGATTCTCACCGGGACCGCGCTTGCGCAGGCGGTGCCCACCGGTGACGCGGTCGAGCTGGCAAAAGCCACGGCGATGCTGTGCCTGCTCACGGGAGCCATGCTGATCGTGGCCGGCGTGCTCCGGCTGGGCTTCGTCGCCAACTTCATTTCCGCTCCCGTACTGACCGGATTCAAGGCGGGCGTAGCGGTGGTCATCATCGTCGACCAGATTCCCAAGCTGCTCGGCCTGCACATCAGCAAGAGCGGTTTCGTGCACGATGTGGGCGCCATCGTGATGGCACTGCCGGAAGCGTCGGTGGCGACGGCGGCCGTGGGGCTGATCAGCATCGCCCTGCTCGTTGGCATGGAACGCTTCGTTCCGAAGGTGCCCGCGCCGCTGGTTGCGGTGACGCTGGGCATCATCGCGGTTCCCTTGCTGCAACTGGCCGTGCACGGCGTCAGTGTCGTCGGGCATGTGCCGACGGGGTTGCCGTCGATCGTGCTGCCCGGATTCTCCATGGCGGTGTCGCTGTGGCCGGCAGCGGCCGGCATCGCCTTGATGAGCTTCACCGAATCGATCGCTGCGGGCCGTGCTTTCGTGAAGCCGGGCGAAGCGTATCCGCAACCGAATCGCGAACTGTGGGCGACGGGTCTGGCCAACGTGGTCAGTGCGCCATTCGGCTGCATGCCGTCCGGCGGAGGCACCAGCCAGACCGCGGTGAACCGGATGGCCGGCGCGCAGTCCCAGCTGGCGGGCCTGGTAACCTCGCTGGTGGCGCTTGCCGCCATGCTGTTGCTGGCTCCGTTCATCGGGAAGATGCCCAACACCACACTGGCGGCCATCGTCGTGGTTTATTCGATCGGCCTGTTCAAGCCGGCCGATTTCAAGGCCATCCACGCCATCCGGGGCACGGAGTTCTGGTGGGCCGTGGCCGCCCTGCTCGGTGTCGTGCTGCTGGGCACGCTCAAGGGCATCCTCGTCGCCATCGTCATCTCGTTGATGTCCCTGTCCTACCAGTCGCTCAACCCGGCACTGCACGTATTGCGCCGCAAGCCCGGCACACTGGTGTTCCGGCCGGTGTCGGACCGGCACCCGGAAGACGAGGCGACGCCTGGGTTGCTCATCCTTCGTCCGGAGGGACGGCTGTTCTTCGGCAATGCGGAGCACTTCGGACAGCGGATCCAGCCCATGCTGGTCCAGACCAGGCCCAGGGTCGTCATCCTGGACATGAATGCCATTTTCGACATCGAGTACACCGCGCTCATGGCAATGATCGAGGCCGAGGAGAAGCAGCGGCTGGCGGGAACCGAGCTGTGGCTGGCCGGCATCAGTCCCGGGGTGCTCGCCACGGTGCGCAAATCGAGTCTTTACGATGCGCTGGGTGAGCAGCGGATGTTCTACACGGTAGCGGATGCTTTCACGGCGTGGATGGAGCGCAAGCACCCCTAGCGCCTCGCCCGTCTACCCGGTGACGTGCCACGCAGGCCGCGTGGCCATCACGAGGCCCGTTCGGAATGCGGAGGCTAGTCATGGCCCAAGCTCCACGCCAGCAACTGGACTTGCTGCGACACCTGCTGGTGATCGTCATCATCGGGCTGTTCGTGCTGGGCAGCCTGTACGTGCTGCGTCCGTTCATGGCGGCAGTGATCTGGGCCACGATGATCACGGTCGCCACCTGGCCACTGTTCCTCCGCATGCAGCGCAAGCTTGGTGGTCGACGCGGACTCGCCGTGCTGGCGATGATCGTCGTGATGCTGCTGGTCATCGTGGTGCCCCTCGCGGCCGCGGTCGTCACCATCGTGGACCACACCGACGCGATCCATGACTGGGTGGCGAAGATGCCGTCTTACGCGTTGCCGCCGCCACCCGACTGGGTGGAGCGCATTCCCCTGGTCGGCAAGAAGATCGCAACCGACTGGCAGGCGTTGACGGATGCCGGTCCCGGCGGCGTGCTTGCACGGATCAAGCCGCACGCAGCGCAGATCTCCGACTGGGCGCTCACCCAGCTCGGCTCGATCGGCGGCCTGATGCTGCACCTGGTCCTGACCACGGTGATCACGGGCATCCTCTATGCCCAGGGCGAAAGCGCCGCAGATGCGGTGCACCGCTTTGCGTGCCGGATCAGCGGCAAGCGGGGCGAGATCGCCATCGAACTTGCCGCCAAGTCGATTCGCGCCGTGGCGCTGGGCATCATCGCGACCGCGGTGATCCAGTCGGTACTGGGCGGCACCGGCCTGGTGATTGCCGGCGTGCCGCTGGCCGGGCTGCTCGCGGCCGTGATGCTGATCCTGTGCATCGCCCAGTTGGGGCCCGGCCTGCCACTGCTGATCGGCGTCGGCTGGCTGTACTGGAAGAACCGCACGATTGCCGCCCTCGTCCTTTTCATCTGGACGATCTTCTGCGGAACCATCGACAACGTGATTCGCCCCATCCTCATCAAGCGTGGCGCGGACCTGCCGTTCCTGCTCATCCTGGCCGGCGTCATCGGCGGCCTGCTGGGATTCGGCCTCGTCGGCCTGTTCGTCGGCCCAACGCTGCTCGCGGTGACTTTTGCGTTGCTGCAGACATGGATCAACGAGCCGCCGCCGGATGCGGAGGTCAACGCTTCCGTTGCGGGCGAGGATCCACCAAAGGCACCACCCTAGTCGTCGTCAGCTCAGTGCTTCTGCGAATCCGCCACTGAATCTTCCGTCGGCCAGCCGTAGCCCAGCGCCTTGTAGACGTTGATCACCTCGATCAGGCGCTGTGCCTGCAGGCCCGACTGGGTGAGCTGCGCGTTGAACAGGCTTCGTTCGGCATCCAGCACTTCGAGGTAACTGGTATAGCCGCCCTCATAGAGATCGCGGGCCAGCGATGCGTACGTGTGCAGGGAGGTGACCTGGTTGTCGGTGAAGGTCAGCTGATCCTTCGTGCGCTGTTCGCCGATAAGGGCGTTGTCGACATCCGCGAAAGCGCTCTGGATCGCCGACTGGTAGGCGAGCAAGGCCTGCTGTTGCCGGGCCTCGGCCTCTTTTACCGAGCCCGAGATCGCTCCGCCGGTGAAGATCGGCTGCGCGATACCGGCAGCGTAGGACCAGGTCCTGGCCGGCCCCTTCCACAGCGAACCCAGTCCGGTGCTGGCCTGGCCAAACAGTCCGGTAAGACTGATGGACGGAAAATACTGCGCCTTGGCCGCACCAATCAGTGCATTGGCGGAAACCAGCGCCTGTTCGGCCTCGCGAATATCGGGCCGCTGGTTGAGCAGATCCGATGGCAGCCCGGCGGGAATCACCGGCAGCGTGATCTGGTCGATCGGCTTGCCGCGCGGAATCGGTCCGGGGTTCTGGCCAAGCAGCAGGGACAGCGCGTCTTCCTGTTGCGCGATCTGCTGTTCGATCGCTGCTTCGGAGGTCTTGGCAACCGCGTACTCCGACTCCGCCTGCGAAACCTGCACCTGAGAAACCACGCCGCCCTGGAAGCGCTCCTGGAACAGGTGCAGCGCATCTTCGCGCGTCGACACCGTCGCCTGCGCAATGGTCAGCCGCTGGTCCAGGTCGCGCAGTGTGATGTAGCCCGAGGCCACGTTGGCCTCCAGTGACACCAGCGTGGCCTGCTTTGCGTATTCCGTGCCCAGCAAGTCCGCCTTGGCCGATTCGCGTTGGCGGCGCAGCTTGCCGAACAGGTCGATCTCCCACGACATCGCCGCATTCACCTGCACCTGCGAGGTTTCGTACGACGGCGTCAGCGGCGTCTGGGCGACGCGTTCGCGGCCCGCACCGGCATTCAGGCCAAGCTGCGGAAACAGTGCCGAGCTGGTCGTGGTGAGCCGGCCCCGATATTCCTCGATGCGGGCAATGGCAATGGCCAGATCCTTGTTCTGTGCGATGGCCTTGTTGACCAGATCATCCAGCACGGGATCGTTGAACTGGGACCACCAGTTCGCATTGAAGCTGGTGGTGGCGTTCTGGTCGTTGAAGCGGTAGCCGGCCGGCACGTCCGCGTCGGGACGGTGATAGTCGGGCCCCATCAGGCAACCGGCCAGGGCGACGCACAGCATTGATGGCAACAGCGAGCGACGCAGGGTAAGCATGGTCAACCCTCCTGCCCCGGTTGTGCCAGTCCGTCCGCGGGCTTTGCGTGCGGGTCAGCGGGCTTGCTCTTGTTCTTCGCCGCCCTTCGGTCAGCCATGGCCTCCAGGCCCCAATAGAACATCGGGATGAAGAACACGGCGATTACCGTGGCGCCCAGCATGCCGAAGATGATGCCGGTTCCCAGCGAGCGTCGACTCGCCGATGACGCGCCGCTGGCGATGGCAAGCGGAATACAGCCAAGGATGAAGGCCAGCGAGGTCATGATGATCGGACGCAGGCGCAGCTTGGCGGCATGCAGCGCGGCTTCGTACGGCGACATGCCTTCCTTCTCGCGCATCTCCACCGCGAATTCGAAGATCAGGATCGCGTTCTTGGCCGCCAGGGCGATCAGCACAGTGAGACCGATCTGGAAGTAGACATCGTTCTCCATGCCGCGCAGGAGGATGCCGATCAACGCGCCGAACAGGGCGAACGGTACGGCCATGATCACGCCCAACGGCAATGACCATTTCTCGTATTGCGCCGCCAGGATCAGGAACACCATGAGGATGGCGAAGCCGAATACCGCCGCCGCCGTCGAGCCGGCGCTCTTTTCCTCGTAGGCCTGTCCGCTCCAGCCATAGCTGTAACCGGATCCAAGCACCTCCTGCGCCGTTTCCTCCATCGCAGCAAGGGCCTGGCCCGAGCTGTAACCCTCGGCGGCGTCGCCCGTGATCTTGGCGGCAGGGAAATTGTTGAAGCGGGTGACGATGTCGGCACCGGGTACGTAGCGCGTGGTGATCATCGATTTGATGGGCACCATGTCACCGGCCTTGTTGCGCACGTACAGGTCCATCAGGTCGTCGGGTTTCATGCGATTGGCGGGCTCAGCCTGCAGGATCACCTGGAACAGGCGACTGCTCTTGGGGAACTGGCTGACATACAGCGAGCCGAACATGGTCTGCATCGCCGTGTACACGTCCTGCACGGCCACGCCCTGCGTTTCGGCGCGCTCCCTGTCAACCTCCACCAGCAATTGCCGCGACCGCGTGTTGATGGTGGTGTTGACGCTACGAAGCTCGGGCCTCTGTTTCGCCTTGGCGATGAACTCCCTGACCTTGCCTTCCAGTTGCTGGTAACTGGCGTTGCCCGTGCTCTGCAGCCAGAACTCGAAGCCACCGGTGGTGCCCAGGCCGGGAATGGACGGCGGATTGATCGGCACCACCACGCCATCGGTATAACCTCGGAAGGCCTTGCTTCCTTCACGTATCAGGTCGGCTGCCGTCTGCCCTTCGCCACGATCGGCGAAGCCCTTCAGCGTGATGAACAACGTGCCGGCGTTGGTCTTGTTCTGGGAGTCGATCAGGCTGTAGCCGACGGGCGCCGCGACCGACTTTACGCCCGGCTGCTTGAGGAACCATTCTTCGGCGCGCTTGGACAGCTCACCGGTACGATCGAGGCTCGCGGAATCAGGCAAGATCACCGCGCCAAACAAATAGCCCTGGTCCTCCACCGGAAGGAACGACGTCGGTATGGCCCTGAACAGTCCGATCGTGATCACGATCATGCCAAGGATCAACAGCAGCGATGCCGTCACCCGCTTGATCGACAGCTGGACGCCCCGACCGTAGCCGTTGGTCATCGCATCAAACTTGGTATTGAACCAGGTGAAAAAACGGTTCTTCTTGTGGGCGCCCGGTTTCAGGATGATCGCGGCGAGCGCGGGAGACAGCGTCAGCGCCACCACACCTGACAGCACCACGGAAATGGCGATCGTCACGGCGAACTGCTTGTATAGCTGGCCGGTAATGCCCGACAGGAACGCCACGGGAATGAACACGGCGAGCAGCACCAGCACGATGGCGATCACCGGGCCACTGACTTCGTCCATGGCCCGCCTGGCTGCCTCCTTGGGATCCAGCCCGAACTCGGTCATGTTTCGTTCGACGTTCTCGATCACCACGATCGCATCGTCCACCACAATGCCGATGGCGAGCACCATGCCGAACAGCGTGAGCATGTTGATGGAGAAGCCGAACGCATTCATGCCTATGAAGGCACCGATGATGGACACCGGCACAGCCAGCAGCGGCACCAGGGTGGCGCGGAAGCTCTGCAGGAAGATGTACACCACGAGGATGACGAGCACGACCGCCTCGAGCAGCGTATGCACCACTTCGTTGATCGACTCATGCACGAATTCGGTAGTGTCCAGCGCCACCTCGTATTCCAGCCCGGGCGGGAAGTTCTTCTTGAGCTCGGCAAGCGTCGCGTTGACCTGCTTCGCTACGTCCAGCGCGTTGGCGCCCGGCTGCTGGTAAACAGCCATCAGGGTGGCCGTTTTGCCGTTGTAGCGACCGCGCAGCGAATAATCCTTGGAACCCAGCTCGGCGCGGCCGATGTCCTTGATGCGCACCAATGCAGCCGCGTCGTTGGTACCGCCGCGAAGAATGATGTTCTCGAACTCCGAGGGCTCGGTCATCCGGCCCCTGGTGGCGATGGGAAAGGTCTGCTGCACGGGCCCGGGCGTGGGCGCCGCACCAATGCGTCCAGCGGAGAACTGCTGGTTCTGATTGGCGACCGCCTGCTGCACATCGCCAGTGGTGATGCCGAGCTTGGCCATGCGGTCAGGCTTCAGCCAGATACGCATCGCATAGTCAGCCGAGCCGAAGATCGAGGCCTGGTTCGCGCCCGGGATGCGCTTGATCGCATCGAGCACGTACACATTGGCGTAGTTGGCCACGTAGGCCGGGTCGAGCGAGTTGTCCGGCGAGTAAATGGCGATCACCATCATGAAGGCCGACGATCGCTTCTGCACCGACACGCCTTGTGCCGTCACCTCGCTGGGCAGGAACGGCAACGCCAGGTTGACGCGGTTCTGCACGTCCACCTGGGCCAGCGAGGGATCGGTGCCGATCTTGAAGTACACGGTGAGCGTCATGTTGCCGGTCGATGAACTCGTGGAGTTCATGTACATCATGTTGTCGGCGCCATTGACCTGTTGCTCGATGGGCGCGGCGACGTTCTGCGCGATGATGTCCGAACTGGCGCCTGGGTAAGTCGCCGACACCGTGATCTGCGGCGGCGCGATTTCCGGAAACTGGGCAATAGGCAGGTTCAGCATCGCCACCCCGCCCGCCACGGTGATGATGATGGAGATGACCGAGGCGAAGATGGGACGGTCAATGAAGAACCGCGACATGCTCATTGCGCGCCTCCATTGCCTGCCACCTTGGCGGGCGCAGGCGTGGGCGCATAGGGATGGGGCGCGACCGGCATGTCGGGCGCCAGCTTGACGATGTTCTCCACGATGACGCGATCACCGGGGTGCAGGCCCGAGTTGATGACCCACTCATTGCCATTCCAGCCGCCGGTTTCCACCGCGCGCTG
Organism: Dyella amyloliquefaciens; assembly: GCF_004296575.1. Taxonomy (GTDB): domain Bacteria; phylum Pseudomonadota; class Gammaproteobacteria; order Xanthomonadales; family Rhodanobacteraceae; genus Dyella; species Dyella amyloliquefaciens. The sequence continues at coordinate 124,442 of NZ_SAYT01000002.1, forward strand.
CTTGGCCTTGTCTTCTTCGCCGACGACCCATACGAAGGCGCCGCGATCGCCCTGCTGCACCGCATCCTGTGGCACGGACAGCGTGCTGGAAAGACTGGCGCCGCGCACCTTGACCCGCACGAACTGACCCGGGCGCAAGACATCATCGGGATTCTCGAATTCCGCGCGCACCAGATACGTTCCCGTTTCCGTATTGAGTGCGGCATCTGAGAACGAGATGCGGCCGTGCTTGGCGTACTGAGTTCCATCCGCCAAAACAATGTCGATTTCCAGGCCGCCATCCTTGGGCATCTTCAACTTGCCCGACTGGGCTTCCGAACGGAACTGCAGGAATTCGTTCTCGGACAGGCTGAAGTTGACCCACATGGGGTCCAGTTTCGCCACGTAGGTAAGCAGGCTGTTGCTGGCATCGATGTACGAGCCGTCCTGCTTCTTGGCGAAGCTGGAAAGCCCATCCACCGGCGAGGTGATCGTCGTGTAGCTGAGGTTGAGCTGGGCGGTCGTGACGTCGGCACTGGCCTGCTCCACCGCCGCCGCGGCGGCCTGCTGCTGGCCCGTGGCGTCGTCCAGGTCCTTCTGGCTCAACGCGTTCTTGGCCGCCAGCGGTTTTACGCGATTGAGGTTGGCCTGAGCCGTATCCAGGCGTGCCTTCTGCTGTCGGTACTCGGCTTGCGCGGCGTCCAGCGCCGCCTTGAAAGGTTTTGCATCCATGCGGAACAACACGTCGCCCGCATGCACCATCGCGCCTTCGCGATACACCCGGTGCTCCAGGAATCCGTTGACGCGCGCGCGGATTTCCACCTCCTGCGAGCTTTGCGTCTGACCCACGAATTCAAAGACGACCGGTACGTCCGCCTTGCTGACCGTGATAACGCCAACGGGTAGCGCCTGCGCGCCACTCGGGGCCGTCTTGTCGCCCTTGCAGGCAACCAGCGCTGTCAGCGCCAAGACACAGAGGAAGCCAACACCCCGAAATCCCGTCTTCACGCTGTCCTCCCCCCATGAGGGGTTGGTATGACTGCCACGCTCCGGGCTGGCGTTTGCTGGTTGCCTGGTTGCGCCACCAGGCAACGAATCCGCCTGACCTCATGCCCCTTGCGCACGTCGAGGCGGGAGTGTTGCTCCCGCCTCGTCCCTTAAGTACGCGCTTCCTTGCCGACTCCGTTATTCAGGCACGGCTGCCTTGCGGAACCAGTCCTGCGTTGCTTTGCCGGGTTTGCCCAGATACTGCTCATAGATCGCATTGACCTTCCCCGTGCGATACAGCTCGCTCAGGGTCTTGTCCACGAGCAGGCGGAAATCCGCATCGTCCCGGCTCATTGCAAGGGCGAGCGGCTCATAATCGAATACGCGATTCAACACGACGAGCTGACCACTGGTGTCCCGCTTGGCGAGATCCAACAGCACATTCCGCTCGGCCACGAAGGCATCGGACTTGCCGTCCTGGAGCTGCTTGAGCCCGGTCGCCAGATCGGGCACCAGCGAGATCACGCTGTTGACGTTGAGCTCCTCGCGGCGATTCTTCACCAACTGCTCCTGCAGCGACCCCGAGATCACCGAGAACGTGCGCTGCTGCAGCGCGGCCAGCATGGGCGAGCCGCGCCATACCGGGTGGCTGGCCGTCTGGCCCGTCTCAAGCAGCTCGCGGAATGCGACCGGCGCATCCTTTCTCACCATCACGCCCGTGCCACTGCCAAGGATGGGAATGGAAAAGCTGACCGTCTTGCGATTGGTCAAGGTAGGCACGGAAGGGCCGCACAGCAGGTCGACGCGGCCCTCCTTGACGGCGTTGAAGCGGTCGTCCGCATCGACCGCGACGAACTGGGTCGACAGGTTGGGAAGATTCAACTCGGTCTGGATGGCGCTGGCCACGGCACGGCACAGTGCAATGGCATAACCGTCGGGTGTGCCCGAGGAGCCCTGGTAGGTGAATGGATGTGCCTCGTTGTAGAAGCCCATGGTCATCTTGCCGCTCGTGCGAATGCGGTCGAGCGTGCTTGGTTGCCCCTGTGCCAACGCGGCCTGCATGGGCACGAGGAGCAGCGCCAGGAACATCCAGCGAAGAAGATGGTTGCGCACTGCGACACCTTTCATGCTTGACATGTGTTCTCTCCTGAGGCCAATGCGTCGACCAGGCGATCTAATTGCGCACCGGCCCGGTCGCCGCGCCCGAAAGGAATCGCGGAGCCAGGTAGCCGTAGATCAGGAAGGTCAGCGCCAGGACGATGGTTCCGCCCAGCACGGCCTCCATGCCGGATGCATAGATGGCATAGGTGCTGTAAAGCATGGCCACCGTCGCCACGAAGGTGTTGAGCTTGAACGTGCTGTCGTTCACCTTGGCCTTGCGCATCATGACCATCAGCGCGGACAAGGAGATGATGTAGGGAATGACGTTGGTCACCACGGCGAGGTTGACCAGCACCGCAAACTGCTTGCTCAGGCTGGGCGATGCGGTCGAGAACGCCAGCAGGGTCTGCACCACGCCCATGACGATCATGCCGATTACGGGTGCCGTCATCTTGTTGATCTTGGCGAAGAAGCGCGGGAACAGGTGATCCTCGGCGGCGGTCTTGGCCGTCTGGGCAATGGTGAACTGCCAGCCGAGCAGTGAGCCAAGGCAAGCAAGAATCGCCAGCGCGCGAATCACCGATCCCACGCCGGGGCTGAACATCTGCGAATAGGCCAGTGCGAACGGGCCGGTGGATTCGGCCAGCTCCTTGTTCGGAACGATGCCCTGGATCACGGTCGTCGACAGCACATAGATCACCGCGGCGCCGAGCGTGCCCAGCATGCAGGCCATCGGCACGTCGCGCTTGGGGTTCTCCACGGCATCGGAGTTCTGTGCCGCCGATTCCATGCCGAGGAACGCCCACAGCGTGAGCGAGATACTGGAGTCGACGCCCTTCATCAGGCTCATGCCCTGCGGATTCCATGCCTCGGCGAAGGTGGAGCTCTTGAACCAGAACCAACCAATGATGGACAGGCCGGCCACCGGGACGATCACGCCCCATACCGTGATCGCCCCGATACGACCCGTGATGCGCGGCCCGCCGAAGTTGGCGACGGTGGTAAGCCAGAGCAGCGCAATCACGCCGATGCAGGTAGACATCGGTGACGAAGACAGCCAGGGAAAGAAAGCCGCGAGATATCCCACGGCCGAAATGGCGATGGCCACGTTGCCGATGGCCAGCGACAGGAAATAGAGGAAGAACGTCAGGAAATAGCCGCCCTTGCCATAGGCATCTTCTGCGTAGGCCGCCATGCCGCCGGCGCGTTGGTTGAGGAGGCCCGCTTGCGCAAAGCCATAAGCAATTGCCATTGAGCCCAACGCGGTGACTATCCAGGATAGCAGCGATATCGCGCCAACCTGCGCCATGTTGGCGGGCAGCATGATGATGCCGGAACCCATCATGTTGACCGCTACCAACACGGTCAACTGCATCATGCTCATCTTCTTCGTGCCGTCCATCAGTGCCTCCAGTACGTGGATCCGGAGCTCAGAAACCGATCGCGCGGGTACGCGGAATCGGCCGGCCAAACGACTGACACCCAATGTTTAGAGTTGCATCCCCCAACCCCAGCGGGTATTGCACCCGCGACGAAGAATGGTCGCGATTCGATCAAGGTGGCGTGAAGCATTTTTCGCCAAAAACACCGGAAGTTTCGCGTGTTTCTGAGATGTAACGCAGGCGAATTATGTTCGCTATTTGGCGCGCGATGTACCGTATTTTTACTTGATAGGCGAAAGATCTTTTGCGTGAAACGTACTTAAGTACTCGCGCCGATCCGGCGAACGCATCGACTCACACCCCTGATGCGGCATTCAATCCCAGTCACTGCCGGAAACCGTCATTTAGACGCCTTTTTGACAGTTCATGGCGATCAACTGGCGACTGGCGCCGCCAGCGCGATGCCGGAATGAAGAGGCTTTCGGGTGCGTGGATTGGTGCGACTTGCCGGTGGCTCAACGGCAGATGAGTACGGGGATGTCGGTACTGACCAGTAGCTTGCTCGCCTGGCTGCCCAGCCGCAGCCGATCCAGCCCGGTCCTGCCATGCGAACCCATGACGATGAGGTCGCACTGCTGCTTGCGCGCAGCGGCCATGATGGCCATGTAAGGCCGCAGGTCGAATTCGTAAGCGCTATGACACTCCACGTGGGCCGCCTCGGCGCGCTGGCGAACTTCATCAAGATAGGAGGTTGCCTTGCGCGTGATCTTCAGGGTGCGCTCGTCTTCGGGCATCACCAGCATGTCGGACAGGTGCTGGACGCCAGGTGGCGGCTTGATGACATGCAGTGCGAAGACGCTGGAGCCATGCTCAATCGCAATATTGATTCCCAGGTCTACGGCACGCAGAGAGAGCTCCGAGCCATCCGTAGGCAGCAAGATATGCTTGAACATGTCGCTCACCGTAGGTCAGCAAGACGTCGGTCCCCAAGAGCGGACCTGCCGGGTATTCGCGGCGGCACCGTCGTTCGGGCGGCCACCAGGCAGGAGTTGCTTGATCGCGGTTTCGTACGGACTGTCCGTGCCCTACCCGGCAAGAACGAACGCCCATGGCGATCTACGCGCAGGATCATGCCAGTTCATTTGCGAAGACCATGCATTCAGCTGCGTACCATGAAGTGCTTCACAACTGAAACATCGGGCCGTCATGGTGACGATCTTCACTGCACGTCAGTGGAAATCCCTTGAGCGACTGTCGAGTGCACCCAGCAGCGGACTCAGGTCGATCAGTCGTTGCGCGATGAGATGACTGACGCCATCCACCTGTTCCCAACGACCATCCACTCCCATCAGGCGCGCCTCCAGATAGATCTGGCGCTGGCGTTCCGCGACATGGCTCCACACCACCACGTTGATGGGACCGAATTCGTCTTCCAGGGTGATGAAGGTGACGCCGCTCGCGGTCTGCGGCCTCTGGCGCTGGGTGACCAGGCCGGCCGCGCGTACATGACTCTCATGCGGCCGCGCATGCAGCGCGCGCGAATCCAGGCAGCGCACTGCACGCAAACGCGAACGGATCTGCTGTAGCGGATGCGGACCAAGGCTGAGGCCGACGCGCGCATAGTCCGCCAGGGTATTTTCTGCCTGCGATGGCGGCGGCAGCACCACTGCCTCTTCCGTCGGGCTGGCATGACCAAACAAGGGGAGCTGAGGCTCGATGCCAGCCATGGCCCAGCGCGCACGATGGCGATGCCCGGCCAGGCCGCGCAAGGCGCCGGCATCAGCGAGAACTTCCTGATGATGCCGATCGAGTCCCGTGCGCGCGCAAAGATCGGTGACATCCAGGAACGCATGCCGAGTGCGCGCAGCCACCAGTCGATGCCCTGCGTCCTCGCGGCAGCCGCGCACCTGGCGAAAGCCGAGCCGGATGGCGTAACCGCCATTCGATGCGCGATCAGGCTCCAGCAGGTTGTCCCATGCGCTGTATCGCACATCGACCGGACGCACGCCCACGCCGTGACGCTGCGCATCCTGCACCAGTTGACTGGGTCCGTAGAAACCCATGGGTTGCGCATTGAGCAGTGCGCACAGGAAGGCGGCCGGGTAATGGCATTTCAACCAGCTGCTGATGTAGGCGATCTGCGCGAAGCTCGCGGCGTGGCTTTCGGGAAACCCGTAGGAACCAAAGCCCTTGATCTGCTCGAAGATGCGATCGGCGAACTCCTGCGTGTAGCCGTTGGCCAGAAAACCCCGCTGCAGTTCGTCGCGATGTTTCTCCATGCCGCCATGGCGTTTCCAGGCCGCCATGGCGCGTCGCAAGGCATCCGCCTTGTCCGCTGAATAACCGGCCGCCACCATGGCCAGGCGCATGACTTGCTCCTGAAACAAGGGAACGCCCAGGGTGCGGCCGAGTACGCCGCGCAATGCATCGGAGGGGTAAGTCTCCTCTTCCTCGCCTCGTTTGCGCCGGAGGTAGGGATGCACCATGCCACCCTGGATGGGCCCCGGCCGCACGATGGCGACCTGGATCACCAGGTCATAGAAGGTCGTCGGCTGATGCCTGGGGAGCATCGCCATCTGCGCGCGGCTCTCGATCTGGAACACGCCGACGGTGTCGGCGCGACGGATCATCTTGAACGTGTCCTCATCGCTTGGATCCTTGCCGATCGTCGCCATGGTCAGGTCGCGATCATGGTGTGAGCGCAGCAGGTCCAGGCACTTGCGGACACAGGTGAGCATGCCCAGCGCCAGGCAGTCGACCTTGAGCAGACCCATGGTGTCGAGGTCGTTCTTGTCCCACTGGATGATGGTGCGATCGGCCATGGCTGCGTTTTCCACCGGCACCAGATGCGAGAGCGGCTGGTCCGATATGACGAAGCCGCCGACGTGCTGCGAGAGGTGCCGCGGGAAATCCAGCAGCTCGCTCGTAAGCTGCAGTACGCGGTGGATCAGCGGGCTGGCAGGATCAAAACCGCGCTCGAGAAGGCGGTCGGCCAGCGCGTCTTCACCGTCCCACCACGCGAATATCTTGGACAGCAGATCGATCTGGTCCATGGGCAGGCCAAGTGCCCGCGCCACGTCACGCACCGCGCTCTTGCCTCGGTAGCTGATCACGGTGGCGGCGAGTGCGGCGCGGTCCCGCCCGTATTTTTCATAGATGTGCTGGATGACCTCTTCGCGCCGCTCGTGCTCGAAGTCGATATCGATATCCGGCGGCTCCTTGCGACTCGCGGAGATAAATCGCTCGATCAGCAGCTCGGTGGTTTCCGGGTTCACCTCGGTCACGCCAAGCGCAAAGCACACGGCGGAATTGGCCGCCGAGCCCCGGCCCTGGCAAAGGATGTCCCTGCTGCGCGCGAAGCTCACGATCTCCTGCACGGTCAGAAAGTATGGCTCGTACCCGAGCGTCGCGATGAGAGCCAGTTCCTTGTCGATGGCATGGCGCACCTTGCACGGGATGCCTTGCGGCCAGCGCCGACCAATGCCCTCATCGGTCAGCTGCCTCAGCCAGGTGGTGGCGGTATGGTCTGCCGGCACCAGCTCGGAGGGATAGCGATACTTCAGGTCGTCGAGCTTGAACGTGCAGCGTGCAGCGATGCGCACGCTCTCTTCCATCAAATCGGCGGGATAGATGGCCGACAGTGCGTCGCGTTTCCTGAGATGCCGTTCGCCATTGCGAAACAGCAGCGCGCCGGCTTCGGCTACCGTGCAACGCAGACGGGTGGCGGTGAGCACGTCCTGCAGCGCGCGCCGGCGGCGTACATGCATGTGTACATCACCGGTTGCGACGCACGGCATGTCCAGCGTGCGGCCCAACGCCTCCAGTGCTTGCCGTCGTCGCGTATCGTCGGGGCCGCGATGCAGCTCCACGGCGATCCACGAGCGGCCATCGAACAGCGAGCGGACCCAGGTGCCATGTTCCGGATCGGGATCCTCGCCGGGAAACCACAAGGCCAGCGTGCCAGGCAGGCCGCTGACGAAATCCGCCCGCGTCACGCAGTAGCTGCCCTTGTCCGCGGCGCGCCGGCCGCGCGTGATCAGCGCGCACAGGGCAACGTAGCCATCCAGGTTCTCGCACAGCAGCACCAGCTTCGGGCCGTCCTCCAGCTGTAATTCGGCGCCGACGATCAGGGCTACGCCGGTTTCGCGCGAGGCCTCCAGTGCGCGCACGATGCCAGCCAGCGAGCACTCGTCGGTAATCGCCAGGGCGCGGTAGCCGCAGTCCTTCGCCCGCGCGAACAACTCGAGTGCGCTCGACGCGCCGCGCTGGAACGAGAAGTTGGACAGGCAATGCAGCTCGGCGTAGTCGTTCATGCGAACCATCCGTGCAGCATCCACGCGCCCTGCTCGCCCGGCGCGCAATACACCCAGGCACACTGCCCCTGTGCCGTGCGTACCACGTAGTAGTCACGACGCAGGTCGCCGCCGTCCCACCAGCCTGTTTCGATGCGTTCGGGGCCCGCCAGGATTTCCGGCGGCGGGCCGCGCAACGGAAGCGGTGTATCCAGCAGCCAGGAGGGGCGCCGTCGCGTCTCGGGTGTCGGCGCTTCCTTGATATGGAGCGCCGACGTCTGTGCCCGCTCGGGCCGCGGATCGACCGTGCGATGCAGGCGCTGCACCGCATGCTCGCCCAGGCGGGAACGCAGGCGTTCGCGCAACTGATCCAGTGGCATGGCATGCGCGGGCCGGGCATCAAACAGATCGCGCCCCGCGGGCACAAAGGGAGGCAGGTCCGGTGCGAGTAACTGCATGGCCACCACCGGCTGCGGCAAGGCCTGGCGCTCCAGTCGGCCACGGGCGCAATCAAACAGCAGCGCGGCGTCGCGGGCGGCAGCCAGCATGCCCACGGGTACGCGGGTGGGCGGCAGGCTGCGATGCTCCAGCACCAGTTCGAAACGCTGCACGCCACCATCGCGGCCAGCGAGATACGTCGCCAGGTCTCCCGTCAGGCGACGCAGCGGGAACATCAGGGCCTCGACGTGCTCGATCTCGTGCGTCCACTCCATGCGCTGCTCGAACGCATCGGGCGGCCGATAGCTGTCCATCTGCGATGGCTGCTCACCAATGAGGCGATCCAGCTGCAACACCAGCTCGCTGCCGAAGCGCCGCTGCAGGCCTGCACGCGGCATCGACAGCAGCTGCCCCAGCGTGCGGATGCCCATCGAAGAAAGCGCGTCGGCCGCACCGCCGGGAAGGCGCGCATGCGTCACGGAAATGGGCGAAAGCGCGCCACGCAACGCGGATGGCGTCATCACGGCAATGCCGTTCTCGACCCCGGCCAGTACGTAGGCCGCCTGCGGTGTAGGCGCCAGGGCGATGCGATGACGGAAGCCTAGCGCGGCCAAGTCGCCGCGCAACTGTGCTTCGAATGTCGGCCATGGTCCGAACAAGCCCAGGCTGCGACTCACCTCCAGCACGACGGCATGCGCAAACAGGCCGACTTCAGCGCTGTAGCGATACGCCCAGGCCGCAAGCAGGCGATGCCAGTACATCTCGTCGCCGGCGTCGTATTCGAGCATGGCGAAGCAATGCAGCATCGCCTGCGCGGCAGCCAGCCGTTGTCCTCGATACAGGCCTGCAGCTCGCGCGCTGGTGTTTGCCGCATGTACGACACGCTGCTGCGCCGGACCGCTGACGAGCACCAGCGGCTCCTCCGAGGGAGGGCGTCGCCGGAGGACACCGTCCAGCGCCAATTGCGGCAGCAATATGCAGGCCCACAACATGATGTCGCCTCGTCACGACCAGCCGGCGGCCAGCGGCACGGCCTGCGCCGGCGGATTGCCGCCACGGCATTTGCGGATGCGTACCCGCGGCGCAGGATGGCTTTCCAGCTCCAGGCGCAACGCAGCCGGCGAAGCCTGCACTGCATGGCGATGATCACGAAACACGAAGGCCAGCGCCCTGCCCGTATCCGCGGCCAGCTGCAGCCGGCGCAACGCGCGCTCATCGGCCTGGGCTGGCCATGCCAGCACGGCGGCGCAACTGCCCGAACGCAGGCATTGCTCAGCCGCCCACATCACGTCGCGCGCACCGGCCTGCACGATATCCACGTTCGACATCACCACGCCGCGCGCCTCCCAGCCTGCGACGCAAGGCACGTAAGGCGGTGCGATCACCATCACGTTGCGTGCCGCCTGCGTCATGCGCGCCAGCGTGGGCAATACCAGCTGCAATTCGCCGATGCCATCGAGCGGCAGCAGGATTTCGGTCAATGCATGATCGGGCCAGCCGCCGGTGGGCAATGCGGCGTCCAAGGTCGGCCAGCCGGTCGATTCACTGCTACCCGGCAGGCTCGCGGCTCGCCCCTGCCACACCTGGCGGGTGTGGATGAGGGTGTCGAGCGCGACGAGCTGGCCCATGGCGGCAACCTTCAGCGCAGGGTGCGCAGGCAACGGGTGACGACGCCCCACACGCTCAACGTCTCGCCCTCGCGGAACACGATGGGTTTGAAGTGTGCGTTCTCGGGCAGCAAGGCGATGTGCCCATCCACCTTGCCCAGGCGCTTGATGGTCAGCTCGTTGTTGACCAGGGCCACCACGATATCGCCCTGGCGCGGCGCGAGGGCGCGATCCACCAGCACTTCGTCGCCATCGAAAATGCCTGCGCCGATCATCGACCAGCCCGACACGCGGATGATGAAGGTGCTGGGCTCATGCCCCGGCAATACCAGGTGCTCGTTGAGGTCGACCACCTCGTCGACGTCGTCGTCAGCCAGCGAAGGCACGCCGGCCGGCACGCGGCTGAGGAAGGCGGTCAGCGCCACAGTCGAGGGTGTCAGCGACACCGGCCGGGGCGCGTCCAGCGATGCCGGCTCGCGATAGGCGTCCAGATAGGCCAGCACCGCCTGCACCTGGCTTTCAGGCACGCGGATGCGCTGACTGGGCTCACCGGCCGGGCGACCGGCGCCGGGGCGGCGTCCACCATGTTCGGCAGGAGGCATAGGGGCTATCTTGATTAATGGGCCGGTAATCAAGATAGCACGGAGCCACTCTCACCGCATGAGATACAGGAGGTTCGGGGAGCCCGGTTTCCGGGGTGGGCGGTTACCCTGAAAGCCGGTCCCAGCCTGGCGCAGCGCATGACGCAGAAAGTGATCGGCCTTATCGGTGGCATGAGCTGGGAAAGCTCGGCCGAGTACTACCGCATCATCAACGAACGGATCCGCACCCGCCTCGGTGGCCTGCACTCGGCCCGCTGCCTGATGTGGTCATTCGACTTTGCGGAGATAGAGGCGCTGCAGCACACCGGCGACTGGGCCGCCGCCACCGGACTGATGATCGAAGCCGCGCGCCGGCTCGAGCGTGGCGGTGCGGACTTCGTCGCCATCTGCACCAACACCATGCATCGGATGGCCGATGAGGTGCAGGCTGCGATCAACCTGCCCCTGCTCCATATCGCCGACCCCACCGCTGAGCGCATCAAGGCGTCCGGCCACCGGCGTGTTGGCCTGCTCGGCACGGCCTTCACCATGGAACAGGAGTTCTATAAGGGCCGACTGCAGCAGCGATATGGCCTGGACGTGCTCGTGCCCGGCCCGCAGGACCGCCAGGCCATCCACCGCATCATCTACGACGAACTCGTGCAGGGACGGATCGAGCCCGCCTCGCGCGACGTGCTGCGCGACGTCATGCAGGAACTGGCATCGCGCGGCGCGGAAGCCATCATCCTTGGCTGTACCGAAATCATGCTGCTGGTAACCCATGAGGATGCCCCGGTGCCGCTGTTCGACACCACCACCTTGCACGCCGAGGCCATCGCCGAGATGTCCATCGCGTGACAGGCGCGCCACCGCGTCGAGATGAAGAAAATTTCATCGATGCCCGTGCATGCTTGGTTTGATGCTTCACGCCCCCATCGACAACCCATCACCACGACGAGGTCATCTCATGGAATACAGGCAACTGGGTGCATCGGGCTTCAGGGTGCCGGTGCTGAGCTTTGGTACCGGAACGTTCGGCGGCAAGGGTGAGTTTTTCGGCGCCTGGGGCAATACCGACGTCGCGGAAGCGAAGCGTCTGGTGGACATCTGCCTCGATGCCGGTCTCACCATGTTCGACAGCGCCGACATCTACTCCGACGGCGCCGCCGAGTCCGTACTCGGCGAGGCCATCAAGGGTCGCCGCGATCGCGTGCTCATCTCGACCAAGGCGACGTTCCGCTCGGGCGAGAACCCCAACGACGTCGGCTCGTCGCGTTATCACCTGCTCAAGGCCTGCGACGCCGCGCTCAAGCGCCTGGGCACTGACTACATCGACCTGTTCCAGCTGCATGGCTTCGACGCCATGACGCCGGTGGAAGAAACCCTGTCGACGCTGGACGATCTCGTGCGTGCCGGCAAGATCCGCTACGTGGGCGTATCCAACTTCTCCGGCTGGCACCTGATGAAGTCACTCGCGGCAGCTGATCGCCACGGTTATCCGCGTTACGTTGCCAACCAGACCTATTACTCGCTGATCGGCCGCGACTACGAATGGGAACTGATGCCGCTGGGCCTGGACCAGGGCGTGGGTGCAGTGGTGTGGAGCCCGCTCGGCTGGGGTCGCCTCACTGGCAAGCTGCGCCGCGGCGCCGCCCTGCCCGCCGTCAGCCGCCTGCACAAGACAGGCGACGTCGGCCCGCAGGTGGACGACGAATACCTGTATCGCGTGGTTGATGCACTGGACGAAGTGGCGGCCGAGACCGGCAAGAGCGTGCCGCAGATCGCCCTGAACTGGCTGCTGCAGCGTCCCACCGTATCGACCGTGGTGATCGGCGCGCGCAACGAGGAGCAGCTGAAGCAGAACCTCGGCGCCGTGGGCTGGGACCTCACCCGCGAACAGGTGGCCAAGCTCGATGCCGCCAGCGAGCTGACGCCGGCGTATCCGTACTGGCACCAGCGGGGTTTTGGCGAACGCAATCCGCCGCCGGTTTGAGGTCCATCAGCTCGATATCTGTGCGAGCACGGGAATTCAGTGGCTTCGATCTGCGAAAGGCACTGGATTCCTGCGTTCGCAGGAATGACGAATGAAACGTTATCGCCAATACAACGCCCGACAACACTTGGCTCGTCATCCCTGCGAACGCAGGGATCCAGTGACTTGGCTCCCGAGAGAGCCAAGGCCACCAGATACACGATTTGCGGGACTGGCCAGCTAGCCGAGGCCTCGCCGCCTCAGCCGGCCCCCAGCGCCCCATCCACCATAGCCTGCGCCTCCTGCAGCAACTGCTCCAGGTGCGTCTCATCCTTGAAGCTCTCGGCGTAGATCTTGTAGATGTCCTCGGTGCCCGACGGGCGCGCGGCGAACCAGCCGTTGGCCGAGGTCACCTTGATGCCGCCGATCGAGGCGCCATTGCCCGGCGCGCGATCCAGCACGCTCTCGATCTTCTCGCCAGCGAGGCTCGTGCTCTTGACCTGATCCGGCGACAGCCTGGAAAGGCGGGCCTTCTGCTCGACATTGGCCGGCGCATCGACGCGCTGTGACAGCGGATTGCCGAGCTCAGCCGTCATTTGACGGTACAGCTCGCCCGGATCGCGATCCGTACGCGCCATGATTTCGGCGGACATCAGTGCAGCGGCGATGCCGTCCTTGTCCGTGCTCCACACCGATCCATCGCGACGCAGGAACGAGGCGCCGGCGCTTTCCTCGCCACCAAAGCCCAGCGAGCCTTCGAACAGGCCATCGACGAACCACTTGAAGCCGACCGGCACCTCGTAGAGGCGGCGACCGAGGCGTTTTGCGACGCGATCGATCAGCGCCGTGCTCACCAGGGTCTTGCCCACGGCGGCATCACCGCGCCATTCCGGACGATGACGGAACAGGTAGTCGATCAGCACCGAGAGATAATGATTGGGCAGCAACAGGCCGGTGCTGCGCGTGACGATGCCATGGCGATCGTGGTCCGTATCGCAGGCGAAGGCCACGTCGTAACTGTCCTTCAGATTGATCAGGCTCTGCATCGCGTGCGACGACGAAGGATCCATGCGGATCTTGCCGTCCCAGTCCACGCTCATGAAGCGGAAGGTCAGGTCGACAGTGTCGTTGACCACGGTAAGGTCGATGCCATAGCGCTCGGCAATCGGGGCCCAGTAATGCACGCCCGAGCCGCCCAGCGGATCGACGCCCAGATGCACGCCACTGCCACGGATCGCATCGAAATCGATCACGTTGCCCAGGTCACCCACGTAGGCCGCGATGAAATCATGCTCGTGCGTGGTCGATGCATGCTTTGCCTGGTTGTACGGCACGCGACGCACGTCGCGCAGGCCGCCTTCGATCAGTGCGTTGGCGCGCTTCTGGACCCAGCCGGTGACATCGGTATCCGCAGGGCCACCGTTTGGCGGGTTGTATTTGAAGCCGCCGCCATCGGGTGGATTGTGCGACGGCGTGACTACGATGCCATCGGCAAGCCCATGCGCGCGGCCGCGGTTGTGGGTGAGGATGGCGTGCGAAATCGCCGGCGTCGGCGTGTATTCGCCGCCCTTGGCGATCATGGTCTGCACGCCATTGGCGGCCAGCACCTCGAGCGCACTCTCGAACGCGGGCTGCGACAGCGCATGCGTATCGATGCCGATATACAGCGGACCATCGATGCCCTGCTCCTTGCGGTATTCGCAAATCGCCTGGGTGATTGCCAGCACGTGCCATTCGTTGAAGCTGCGGTCGAACGAGCTGCCGCGATGCCCCGACGTGCCGAACGACACACGCTGCGCCGGCACGGCCGGGTCCGGCCGAAGATCCACATAGGCATCGCGCAGGCGCTCGACATCCACCAGCAATTCGTTCGGGGCAAGCTTGCCGGCCAACGGACTCAGGCGGCCGCTCATGGCTGCACCTTGCGGATCATCGAAGTGGAATGACGGCCGATGGGGAGAGACATGGTCATGTGTTCGAGCACTCTAGGGCGAGTAAGCCCCGTATTGACCAACGTGGCGCGCGCCACTGTCAAGCTCAGCGCAGCTGGCTGTCCTTGCTGCCACGGCGGTTGTAACCGCTGAATGCGGCCTCGTCGCGGTCATGCGCTTCCTGGCAGGCCACGCACAGGCGCACGCCCGGCACGGCCGCCTGGCGCGCCTTCGGGATCGGCGCATCGCACTCTTCGCAGCGCTCCAGGCTCGGCCCCTTCTGCAGGCGGCTGCGGGCGCGCTTCACCGCGTCTTCGACGGTGGCGTCGATCTGTTCTTGTACGGCGCCGTCGCCGGCCCAGCCAGTAGCCATAGGAATCGCCTCCCGACGTGCAGTGGCGATGCGCCCGCCATGACGCACCGATAGCCACGCCAGGAACCTCCCGGCGTAGCGGCGTCAGACCAATATAAGGACGCGCGGCGCGCTTTTCACGCGAGGCCGGGGCCTGCGTTCAGCCAGGGAAACCCGGCCGGCTGGCGAATTACTGCGCCGCGGAGGCCTGCTGCAGCTTGGCGGCATCGATATCCGCCACTTCCGCCGTACCGTCGAAGCCGCCACCGAGGGCTTCGATCAGGCGAATGGACAGATCGGCCTGCTGGCTCTCCAGTGCAGCGAGACGCTGCTGCGCGGTCAGCAACTGCTGGCGACTTGTGAGCGGCGTGAGCGGACCCTTGAGGCCGCCCTTGTAGGCGAGCATCGCGTCATCCCAACTTTTCTGCGCGTCGTCAACCGAGCGCTTCTCCAGCGTGATCTGCTGGCGCACCGAAGCCAGCGCGGAAACCTGGTCGGAGACATCGTTCAGCGCACTGACCAGCAATCCGTTGTAGCGGGCCACCAGCGCGTCGTATTCCGCATCGGCCATGGCGAGATGGGCGCGGCGATGGCCGCCATCGAAGAGCGGCAGGCTCAGCGCCGGACCGAACGCATACTGGCGCGCCGGAAGCTGCAGCACATTAGTGCTGCCGCCGACGGCGATGAAACCCGCGACCGCAGTCAGGCTGATGTTCGGCAGGAAGTCCGCCTTCGCGGCCTTGATGTCCTTGTTTGCCGCTTCGATTTCCCAACGCGCCGCCACCAGGTCGGCGCGACGGCCGAGCAGGTCCACCGGCAGCTTGTCCGGCAGCACGGCCGGGCCGCGATCCAGCATGTGCGGACGCTCGATGGCGAGACCGCGATCCGGCCCCTGCCCCAGCAGCACCGACAGACTGCTGCGCGCCGCATCGATGGCGCGATCGGCGGCCACCTTCTGCTGTTCCGCGCCGGCCATCTGCGAATCGGCCAGGTGTTCCTGCTGCGGGGTCTCCAGGCCGCCGACAACCAGCTTGCGCGTCACATCCAGCGACTGGCCGGCGCGCTTCAGCTCCGCCTCGGCCACGTCCTGCTGCGCGAACGCGTAGCCCAGGCGCACATAGGCGCGGGCCACGTTCACCGAAAGCTCGATGCGCGCTGCGTAGGCATCGATCTGCGCGGCGCGACCATGACCCAGCGCGGCTTCCCATTCGGCACGCTTGCCGCCCCACAGGTCGATATCCCAGGAGAATTCGCCCAGGATGGATTTGCTCCACGCAAACGTGCCGAGCACATAAGGCGGATAGATCGGGTTCTTCTTGGAAAGATACGCACCGGTGATCGAAGCATCGAGCTTCGCCTGCGGCATGCGCGCTGCGTCGACGTTGTCGGCGACGGCCTGCGCCTGGCGGGCCCGCGCCTGCGCCTGGTCCAGGCTCGGGTTGTTCTTCAGCGCCTCTTCGATCAAGGCGGTGAGCTGCGGGTCGCCATAGGCCACCCACCAGTCCTGCGTCGGCCATGCGGTCGGGCTGAGCTGCACGTCGGCGAGGCTGCGCTCGGAAGCGAGCTTGCCGGGATCGGTCATCGTGCCGGTGGTGTGCAGTCCGCGACTGGTGGCGCAGCCGGCCAGGGCAAGGCAGAACGCGATGGCGACAGGAAGTGCAAAGGAACGCATGGCGAGGATCATCCGGGGGAAGGTGCATGCCATGGCGCGCCACGCATGCCTGCAATATCGGTTCATGTGCCGACGGTTTCAGGAGCGCTCGACGTCGGGGCCTGAAGCTGGGGATATGCACATGCAGCAAATTATATCGCCGCCGTGTCGACGTCGCATCGCTGAGTGAGTCCGGGCGCCGGGAAAACAGCTACTACCATGGTCCAATGGCATTCGGGCGACGGCACCCCAGGCCACTTGGCGCGCGCCTCCACATTGCGTAGCTTCGATGCGTTGCGCGCCACCCATCGAGGAGCCCTGATCCATGTCCCGCGTCTCGTCCGCCACCGTCGTCTCCACCGACAGCAACTATCTTCATCACATCCAGGCGGGACATTACGCCATGGATACCGACGAGCCTCTCAAGCTCGGCGGCTAGGGCGCCGGGCCCGCGCCATTCGATTACTACCTGGCGTCGCTCGCGGCATGCACGGCGATTACGTTGCGCATGTATGCGCAACGCAAGGGATGGGACCTGGGCGAGTTTCGTGCCGAACTGACCATGGAGCGCGACGACGACGGCAAGCTGCAGGTGAAGCGCGTCTTGCATGCCAGCGGCCCGCTGTCCGATGAGCAGTGGCAGCGACTGCTCGAGATCGTTGCCAATACGCCCGTCACCAAAGCCATGCGGGAAGGTGTAGGCATCACCAGCGTGCGTGGAGATGATCGCGCAACAGATTGATCGATAAGGCAAGGCGCAATGTGATCGACTGCACAGGCGTAACCACGCGGGGTGCCAGAGCGTCGAGTCCCATGCGCTCTTTCACCACAGCGTCACCGTTTCCCGTGGCACATTCCGCTGTGGAAGATCGAGCGCGTCGCCATGTCGACCGCAAGAAGTCACGAAGCCCGCTTTCCGGCATCATGCGCGACGAGCTACGACAAGTCGCGTGGTGATAAGTAGCGTTTCAACACCTGACCGGCCGCGCAACATCGGCCGGCCGCAAAACTGCAGGTCCACGTGAACCTGCAGACGGCGGCGAACATGGGGAGGTAGTCATGGGGGAAGCAAGTGTGCTGCGTCGATGGGGGCGCCATCTGGCGATCGTCGTAGCCTATGCGTGTGCATATGCGCTGCTCCGCGGAGTTTCCGTTTCGCACTGGAACCTGACTGCCGGCCTGCGCATCGCCTGCCTGCTCCTGCTTCCCTACCGGTATTGGCCTGCACTGATCGTCGGCGAACTGATCCCCGTGGGCGAACACGCGTGGTATTGCCGGGATGATTTCGGCTGGCGCTGGGCCGCACTCGCGGCGACACCCCCCATCCTGCCGCTGTCGCTGGCCGTGGCGTGGGCCAGGCGACAGGCGAGACTCATGCTCGGGGCGCGCGAGATCAATGTCGCCATGCTGCTTGGCGTGATCTTCGCCGGTGCAGCACTTACCGCTGCGGGCGACGCCGCGACGCTCGCTGCCGTCCGACTGCCGCCCGATGGCACGACACTCTCCGTCACCAAGCAGATCGTCTTCGGATACTTCCTGGGCAACTACCTGGGTGCCATCGCCATCGCGCCGTCCGCAATTGCCATCTATCTTGCGTTCCCTCGGGCGGGCCAACCGCTGCGCAGCGCATCGCGCTGGTATGGCCTGCTCGCCCGCGACTGCCTGATCGGCGTGCTGCTCCCGCTGTTCGTGCTGGTCGGGCTGGTACTCAGCAGCCAGGGCGACAACATGCAGGTGTTCCGCATCGCCATGTTCCTGCCTGTGGCATGGCTGACTTCGCGCTACGGCTGGCAAGGTGCGGCGATAGGCGGCACGCTGGCGGGTTTCGCCGTCACGATGACCTCCACGATGGTGCGTGACCCTGGCGTCATCCAGGCGCAGGCGCTGATCGCCTTCGCCGTGACCACCCTGCTTTTGCTCGGCTCACGCATCGCGCACCAGGCACACAACGCCGCCTCCAATCAGCTCGACACCTTGCGCGGGTTCCAACTGGCGCAGCAGGGCCTGTACCTGGAAGAGCTGCGTATGCGCCAGGCAGCGGATGCGCTCGAACATATCGGCCAGAGCATCCGCGAAAACCACAATCGCCTGCTGGATCGTCTTCGACACGTGCTGCCTGCAAACGAAGAGCACATCTATTCCCGGCACGTAGTACTTGCCCAGCACGAGATGCACCGGCTCGCCAATGCGCTGCATCCGCGCGGGTGGCGCGAACGCGGCGTACCCGCCACCTTGCGCGAGGGCCCCTTCGCCCAGGCCATTCACCTCGCCGGAGCTACCTACCAGTGCGACCTGTCCGGTCGCGGCCTGAGCCAGCTGGCGCCGGATGTCCACCTGACGCTCTATCGCCTTGCCTGCGAGGTGCTGGTGTACGTGCTCTCGCGCACCCCGATGCAGCATGTGCATCTGCAACTACGCGGTGGCTACACCGGCGGCCGCCGCTGGGTCGTCATGCGCGTGACGGGCGAACCTGTCACGGAAGATGCGGATCGCCGCAGCGAACCGTTCCCCCGCGAAGGCGAGGCGTCCTGGAAACAGGCCATGACCCTGCTTGGCGCCAGCGGCCTGGGCATGGGCGCGATTCGCGACCGTGCACACATCTATGGCGGCGACGTTCACGTGCGCGACCTACAGCCTGGATTGAGCGTGACGCTGCTGCTGCACGACTCCCTGCGCTCGGTGTCGATCCACCAGGGCGCCTCCGCTTGAAGGCGCCCTGGTGTTACACCTGATCGCGTCTTACTGGATGCGGGAACTGCACTCGATCGGATCCTTGCAGTCTCCATTGGCGGCATAGACGCGGGCCGTGCCGTCGGCCTGCGGCGCTACCAGCACCCTGGTGCTCGCGTCCTGATAGACGATATCTCCTTGCGTCTGCCCGGACGCCACCAGCGGCTCCTCGGGCGTAGCCAGTCGCGTGGCATCCACGCCCAGTGGCAACGCAAGGAAGTTTCCGCCTGAGCTGGCGAACGCGGCACGCACCTTTCCGCCGAGATCGTTGATTTGCACGTAGCGGACACCATTCCTTTCGAAGACATAGACATGCCAACGCGGGCTTGCACTGACGTCCGTGGCATTGGGCCATGACTGCCCCAATCCGGAGGCGGGCAAGCCTCCTGCCGCCATGACATTGGCTGACGCCAGCGCCATGACCACCAGACCTGCGGCAACGAGACGTACGAAGCGACGACTTCCTGTGTGCTGCATGAGTATTCCCTCCTTAGCTGGTCCCTGGTCCGAAATGCATTGGATCATGCGAAGCCGGCACCACCGCGAGAACGGCCGGAACCGGCCCATCGAATGTGCCTCACGCACGAGCAGGAACGTAAGTCCTCGATCGGCATCAACCGCACCGGATGCTCAGATTCGTTACGCGCGACGCATTGACCGTCACGGCTCTTTCACGAAAGCCCGGCGTAATGCCTCAATGATTCACGCAACGGTCACAAAGGCGCACTAGCGTCATCGCTGAAACGAATTCACTGGCGCCCCATCCGTGCGCTCCAGTGAATTCGCCACCACGGCAGCACTGCAACCGCCAAGTGCGCCGGACCCAGGGGTGGTCTTGAGCGGATACACCGTGAATCCACCTCGCATGACAACCCAGTCCGCCGCGACCTTACCAACGACACTGCTCCGACACCGCCTGCATGGCTGGGTTGTGCAAGCCATCGCCACACTCATCGTGCTGACCGTCGGAGCGGCCGCAGCGATGACGCCGAGGCCTGGCACCTGGACGATGTACGCGTCGGGTCCGACCGAAGTTCGCAGGGTCACGCTTCCCGATAGCACCCTGGTGCAACTGGATCGGGACAGCGTGCTCGCCGTTCGGTTCGATGCGCAGCAGCGAACCCTTGGCATGCTACGCGGCGGTGCGCTGTTCGATATCGGTCATGACGCAACGCGCCCATTGCACGTGCAATTGGGGGCCAATGTGCTTGAGGACATCGGCACCGTGTTCGACGCGCACCAGTCGGCCGATGGCGGCAACGTAACCGTCGTCAGCGGCCGGGTGAAGATATGGCAGCGGGAGCAGGATGCCGGGACCTCCGCAAACTTCGCTGCCGATGGTCAGCTCATCGCCGACCTGGGCGCTGGACAACAGGCCAGCATGCATCGCGATGGCTCGCTGGATCTCATCGATCATCACGCCGATCTTGGCCTGAGCACCGCCTGGCTGCCGACCGATATTCATTTCGAGCGATGCACCGTGGCCGACGTGGCGCGACGATTCAATGCATACAGCACCCAGCCGCTGCGAATTGAAGATGCCTCCATCGCTGCCATGCGCATCTCTGGCCACTTCCATGCCCGGGACACGGAAGCGTTCCTCACTTACCTGGGAACCTTGCCGGACGTCCATGTCGTTCGCGGATCGGACGATATCCGCGTGACCCGCGCCACACGCAGTGTCCGCAGCCGCGCCCTGCGCTAAGCGAAATCGTGGATGGTCCGCACGACGGTGCATCCACACGCACGCGGAGCATCGACAACGTGGAATTTGCAGGCCGGCAACCGCGGATGCGCCCTAATAGGCACCAGCCTCCAGGCCGGCCATCGATGGGAACGGCGTGTGGCCGCGCGAGGATTCCGTCAGCTCTTCCATCTGGCGACGCGCTTCGCGGATCTGCGTTTCCCCGGCCGGATACCGGCGGAGCTGGGCGCAAAGCAACTCGACCTCCTGCTGCAGCAAGGCATTCTGCTCCAGCAGCTCATCGCAAGCCCGGGAAAGAAGGTCGTTTTCGCGGTCCCGTTCCATGATGCGCACCGCTCGTCGGAGGTGGGATATTTAAGCTGCCTGCGTGGCCGTTAAGCGGCTGTGACCCTTTGGCTAAGGCTTTCGCGCCCAATTCATCGGCACGAGGTGTAGGCTGGACCCATGGCCAAGTCACACGCCGAACTCAATCAGATGCTCGATGCACTGGATGACTTCATTCCCGGCCTGGAGAGCAGCAAGCCCCATGCGGCAGACTTCTGGGATGCCTTCAACAAGCTTGCCCAGGCCGTCCAGGACAACGCCGGACCGGATGATCACGGCTGGGTATGCGAACGGCTGGATGCCATCCAGGTGAAGCACCGCCTCGTGCCGCCCGCCGATCAGATCTGATTTGCATATTGCGACGCAACAGAGATCGCCCGCCCCGCCGGCGGCGAAGTCGCATCGCGCCTCCCGGCGGTCGTCCCTGCCCCACCCCGCCTCAGTGACAGACCAGGACGGGCACGTCGCAGCTGATCATCACCTTGTGCGCGACGCTGCCCAGCAATACGCGCTCGATACCCTGGTGTCCGCGCGAGGCCATCACGATCAGGTCGCAATGATGCTTTGCCGCCGTGGCGACAATGGCGACGTAGGGCCGCAGATCGAACACGAATTCGGTTTCGCAGGGCACGCCTGCGGCGGCGGCCCGCTTGCTGATCTCGTCGAGGTAACTCTGTGCCCGCTCCTTGGCAAGGTCGCTGTACGAATCGCGTGACTGGATCAGTTCGGCCACATACGAAATGGCCGGCAACGGCGGTACGACATGGAGGCCGTACACCCTTGCCCGCAGCCGACCGGCCAGTTCGACACCGGCGTCCACCGCCCTCAAGGCATGCTCGGATCCATCGACCGGAATAAGGATGCTCTGAAACATCGCCGCGCCTCCCTTGGCCTGTCCCTATCCAGTCTAAACAGCGACTGTTTGCGCAATGTGCACACGGATGGCCAAACGCTTTCCTTCCGTGCGGCAGATTGACGCCAGGGTGCCCTGCCCGTCTGCCACAGGACTACGCTGACTACAGGCACCGTCATGACAGGCGTTGCACAAGGCATAGGCGACGCTAGATGTCATTTCCTTTCGCCGCTGGCGCGGCTTGCAGCGAGGCATCCATGTTCAAGCACATCCTCATTCCGATCGACGGCTCCGATCTTTCCAGGCGCGCCGCCGAAAAGGCCATCGAACTGGCCAAGCTGTGCCAGGCCAGGATAACGGTCCTGCATGTCATTCCTCCCTTTCAGACCATTGCGTACATGGGTGCGTTACTGGCCGCCACAGAATTCGCCTACAACGAACAGGCCAAGACGGATGGCCAGCAATACCTCGCGGACATCCAGGCACTGGCGGAGGCCGCCGGCGTCCCCTTCGCCGGCGAAGCGGACTTTGGCGAGCACCCCAACGAAACCATCCTTGGCGTCGCGAAGGCGAAGCAATGCGACCTGATCGTGATGGGTTCGCATGGGCGCCGCGGCATGACGCGCCTCCTGCTAGGCAGCGAAACGCAAAAGGTCCTGCTGGGCAGCGAAGTTCCCGTGCTGGTCTGCCAATGAACATGGCGGGCGGTTGATTCGGTCCGCTCGCCCGACATGGGTGCGAATGCCCTCTTTGCAGTCGCGCCAACCGCAATAACCGCCAGGACATGGAGCCCGGCCTGGCGAATCATCATCTGCCAGGAGGATTTATGTCCTTTGCTACCCATGCCCCCGAGATCCGCCTTGTCCCCTGCACCCTGGGCAAGGCACGCCTGAACGCCTTCGCGGAGTACCACGAGGTCCTGCGCAACGGAGCACCCGTGCTGATCCGCCCGTTGCGTGCCGACGATCGCCAGTTGGAGACGGATTTCATACGCAACTTGTCCCCGGAAACGCGACGCCAGCGATTCCTGTGCGACTTCAAGCAGCCAAGCGAGGCGCTCATCGACCAGATGATGGACGTCGACCACGACCGACGCCTGGCATTCATCGCCCTGGTACGTGTCGAAGGCGAGCTTCGCGAGATCGGGGTGGCCCGTTACTGCGCCACACTGGACGAGGGCGCCTGCGAGTGCGCGATTACGGTTGCCGACGCATGGCAACACCTGGGGCTGGGCGTGCTGCTGATGCGTCATCTGATCGACGAAGCCGAACGCCACGGGTTCAGGCACATGGTTTCGATCGACGCGGCCAGCAACCTGGCCATGCGCAGGCTGGCGTCGACACTGGGCTTCCAGTGCCGACTGGATCCCGAAGACCCATCGCAAGTCATCCACACGCTCGAGTTGCCGATGCCATCGCCATGAGTGCAACACTTTCCTCGAAACCGCTGGCCGGTGCGCCCACGGACGTTCTGGCGCTGGTGACATCCACTTCACCCTGGAGCCCCGCCGCGATCACTGCCGCGGCACTCGCCGCGACATTCGACGCGAGGCTCACGGGTTGTTACGTTGATGCATCGCTGCGCATGCTTCATGGTGGCGATCCCGACCCTTCAGTCATCGCCCTGCTGCTCGACGTCCCGCATGAGAACGCAGCAGATCGTGACGCGTTCCTCGCCATGGCACGCGAGTCCGGCGTGCACCGGGCCTCGTGGATGGCGGCCAGTTCCGGTATTCCCCAGACAACCAGACAGCTGGGCGCTTGGCATGACCTCATCGTGTTCGAGCGCGACATGATCGACTCAGACAGTGCGTTCGATGTGCTGGGCGAAGTGCTGCTCACCTGCCGGACGCCCTGCCTGCTGCTGCCGCCCGCGTGGTCCGGGCCAGTGCGCATGCAGCGCGTTGCCCTGGCCTGGAACGGAAGCATCGAGTCGATCCGCGCCATCCATGCATCCCTTCCGTTTGCACGCGCAGCCAGCGACGTGTTGCTGCTGGATGGCGAGTCGCCCTCCTACGAGGACGAGCAGCAGCACACGCCCCACTTCGACCCTGCCGCCTATCTCGCCAATCACGGCATCAAGACCCGTATCCACCGAGTACATGCAACGCCAGGCGAGGCAGGTGCGGCCCTCCAGCGTGAAACCGAATCCGCGAAAGCTGACCTGCTGGTGATGGGGGCTTACGGACACTCGCGTGTGCGTGAGCGCGTACTCGGCGGCGCCACGCGCCATATCCTGCAACACATCAACGTGCCAATACTGATGCAGCACTGACCGTCCGACGCCATTCCCACTCGCGGGCTGCCAGGCATCGCCCGGCGACGTGTGCCACGTATCACTGAGGAGCGCCAGTCATGCCCCCGTCGATGTTCTACAGCTGCCACGGCGCGGCGAGACAGGTCACCGGCTCCTGCCATCTGGTCCGATGCGGCGACAGCCAGGTATTGATCGACTGCGGCATGTTTCAGGGCTCACGGGAAGAGGAGCAGGCGAACGCCGAACCTTTTGGCTTTGAGCCGGGCCAGGTGAACGCCCTGCTGCTCACGCATGCCCACCTTGACCATGCGGGACGCATTCCACGCCTGGTGCGCGAAGGTTTCCGCGGCCAGATCCTCGCCACCTCGGCCACGCGCGACCTCGCCCGCATCGTGCTGCTCGACGCAGCGCGCCTGCAGGAAGAGGATGCCGCCCGCGCCGAACGCAGCAGCCGTCGCCGCAACGAAGCGACCCAGCCGCCGCTCTACACGCTGGAGGACGCCTTCAACGCACTCGAGCTGTTTGCTGACCCGGTGGGCTACGGAGAAACCGTCGACGTCGCGCCCGGAATCCAGGCGCAATTTCTCGATGCGGGCCATATTCTCGGTTCGGCCAGCATCCTGCTTCAGCTCCGTGATGGCGAACAGGTGCGCAGCATCCTGTTTTCCGGCGATCTCGGCAGTCCGGGGCGCCCCATCCTGCGCGATCCCACGCCGGCACCGCCCGCCGACTTCGTCGTCATGGAAAGCACCTACGGCGACCGCGACCACCGGGCCCTGCCCGATTCGGTGAACGAACTCTACGAGGCGGTGAGCTCCACCCTGGGCCGCGGCGGCAACGTCATCATTCCCACCTTTGCGCTGGAGCGCACCCAGGAAGTGCTGTACTACCTGCACCAGGGCATGCGGCAGCAACGCATCCCCTCGCATACGCCAGTCTTCCTCGACTCGCCGATGGCGATCTCCGCCACCGAAATCTTCCGACGCCACCCGGAATGCTTCGATGCAGAGTTCATCGAGGTGCTGCGAGGTGACGATCCGTTCGCCATGCCGAACCTGCGCTTCTCGCGCGACGCCTCCGACTCTATGGCGATCAACCGCATCGAGGGCGGCGCGATCATCATGGCAGGCTCAGGCATGTGCAACGGCGGACGCATTCGCCATCACCTTCGCCACAACCTGTGGCGGGAAAAGAGCAGCATCGTCTTCGTCGGCTATGCCGCGGAAGGCACGCTGGCCCGCACCATCGTCAATGGTGCGCGACGCGTACAGATCTTCGGCGAAGACATCGCCGTCAACGCGAAAATCTGGACCATCAACGGTTTTTCCGCGCATGCGGGGCGCGATGAGCTGGTGGCGTGGCTCGGCCCGCAGCCACGCCGGGGCGTATTCCTCGTCCACGGCGAATATGAGCGCGGCATGCGCTCGCTTGAAACCTGCCTCACCGGGAAAGGCTACTCGGTACGCCTGCCAGGCAGGCATGAGCCGATCCTGCTCGATTAGCCTTTCTTCGCCCCTGCATGGGCGCACCGATTCCCGACCGCCCGGATTCAATCCCCCGGGCGTCAGGCCGGCACGGCTTACAGGCTCAGCTTCAAGTCCGCCATATACGTCCTCTGCGGGAACGGGTGGTAGAGGTAGTACTTTTCGTTGGTGAAATTGTCCACGCCGAACGAAGCCGCCAGATGATCGTTGATCTGGTAATGCGCGCGCAGGTCGAAGACCCGGAAGCTGTCGAATGCGCCGAACACATGGGCGGTGTTGTCGGTGTTGTCGAGCGTGGAGTACTGCTTGCCGCTGTAGCGCCCCGCCAGGGTGAAGGCCCAGGCCTCGTCGGGTCGGTAAGTGGCCACTGCAGTGGCGCGCCAACGCGGCACGTAAGGCGCATGCTTGCCCTGTGACGTGGTGCCTGCGGAGCTGACGAAACTGTCGTTGGACAGGATGGTGGAGTCGACGAAGGTAATGCTGCCGGAAAGCTCCACCCCCTTCACCAGCACGTTGTCCTTCTGCGCCACCAGCTCCACGCCACGATTGCGCAGCTCGCCCACGTTCATCACGTAGGTCACCGGCACTGCCACGTTCGGTAGCGTCGACGTCTGCGAAATCAGCGCCTGCCGCGTGTTTTCCTGGAACAGCGACAGCCGCAGCAAGCCCTGGTCGATCGCGTGCTCGACGGCCAGCTCCCCACTACGCACGGTCTCGGGCCTCAGGTCGGGATTGGGCACGCTGTAGGTCGAGCCGGTGGACACCAGCTGGTACAGCTCGCCTACAGTGGGAAAACGCACGGCCTTGGCGAGCGAGCCGGTCACACGCCAATCCGGCGTCACGCTCCACTGCAAGGTAGCTTTCGGCGAGAACGCATCCGCCTTCTCCTCCGGCTGGCTCACCGCAGTCTTGCCGCTGTAGTTGTAACCGTCGCTCGCCTTCCACCACTCGTAACGCCCACCCAGCGTCAGCAGCCACGCCGGAGCGAGTTGCCAGGCATCCTGTATCCACAGCGCCTGCGTCTGGGTCTTGCCTCGCCCCGACGAGTACAGCGTTGTGCGGCTGGATGGATCCTGCCAGTCCGCAAGATTGCTGGTTGGATTGTTGAGTTCGTATTGATCGGCGTGCGCGCCGATCGATACTTCGTGTGCGCCACCGTAACCCTGTGGACGCCAGAAGCCGGTCGCATCGACCGTCGTCCATTGCGTGCCGTCGTAGCTGGCCAGTCGGCCATTGGTGGTGAAGTCGGTGCCACTGACGACACCTGCCGGCGACCACTGCCTGTCCTTCAGGAAGTCGTAGTGGGTCAGGACGAAGGAACCGTCGTAGTCGCCCTTGGTATCGGACTTGAGCGACAGCGCCTGCATCAGGTGGTGAGCACTGAGGTCGTAGGTGTTGCTGGCGAATCCGGCCATCTTGCCGTAGGTGGTCGCGCCGGACGCATTGGTCAGGTAGCTATCCACCCCGGACTCGCCGTGATTGCTCCAGTAGCCGACCAGATAGGTCGCACGCCACTGCGGCGTGATGTCGTAAGTGAGCTTGCCATTCAGGTCCAGCATGCGCGTGTGCAGCAGGCCACCCGCGCCGTACACGTTGGCGACCTGCCCCAGCTTGTTGAGCGCGGGGACCGTGCCGCTGGTGCCGGCTGGCGTGGAGGTGCCGGTGATCATGGACAGCGGCTGGCTGAAGCTGTTCGCGGCGTTGGCGCCAAAGAACCAGCCCAGGTCGCCGTTGCGTCCGCCGGCAGTGAGCGTGGTCTGGCTGGTGCTGTAGTTGCCGTGCGTACCGTACAGATCGAACGACTGCACCGCCTCGGTCTGCTTGATGGTGACTTCCGTCTTGTCCGGCATCTTCGTGACAATGCGCATCACGCCGCCCATGGAGTTGCCCGCGTACGCCGCCGAGAACGGTCCATAGAGCATATCGATGTGGTCGATGGCGTCGGGCGACGTGATGCCCCAGCGCGGCGCGCCAATCGTGTTGTTGTTGGCGACCAGCGCCGAGATCGGGATGTCATCGATATATACCAGCGTGCGCGCGCTGGAGTTCACACCCCAGGTGCGGGTCGCCAGCACCGGCTGCGTATCGCCGTAGTTGCGCTTGCGGATGAAGATGCTCGGCAGGTACTTGGCGGCATCCTCCACGTCGACGGCATTGATGGTCGCCTCGACGCGCTCGATCGGGATATTGACCGCCGTGGACGGAAAGCCGGGAGCGGCGAGCGCCGGCGTATCGGCGGTCACGCGGACCGCACCGAGGCTGGTCACCTGACCATCGACCACGTCGGGACCATCGGCGGCCGGCCCACTCTGGGCCAGTGCGATGGAAGAAGCGAGCACGCTCAGCGGCAAGCCGAGTAGCGCGCTACGCAGAAAAGAACAACACATGGCAGGACATCCTTGGGTCACCGGCAACGCAGGGCGATACCGGGATAGCTGCAAGCCATCGCGCATGCGCGGCAACCAGCGTCGCGCATCCAGCGCGACGCATGCCAGCATTTACGAACAGCCTTCCGATACGGGATCCATCACGCGCCGTGGCGCGCCATCCAGTCTGGCGTTTGCAGTCAGGCCTGCGGCGGCCCGCGTGGATTCGCACTCAGCAGCGGCAAGGGCCGCCAGTGCCAGCCCGCCTCGCCCACCGGAGCAAGCGCCGGCAACACGAAGGCAACAGGCGTGGCGAGCGCAGCGCCCGTCAACAGCGGGCTGTGCCCGAGCAGTGCGCAGTAGCCGCATTCGTCGGCATGCAGCGCCGGGGCGTCTGGCGCGGAAGGATGATGCAGGTCGAGTCCGTGCCCCGTACACCAGGCGCCCAGCTCAGGCCAGGCATCCGTCGCAGGCAGCGTCCGGGAGATCGTAGGCGCAGCCACCAGCAGCCACATGGCGGCGATAGCCAGCCATGCAACCAACCGTAGTGGTGTCCTTCGACGGATCAACTGCGTCCCCAACCAAGCCTGGAGTAGGCTCCAGACATCATCTCACGTCCCACCCCTGCGGGACAGCATGAGGTGGCTGTGGCAAGGCGTCACGCAGCCCTACGGCTGGGTGCGTGGATCCGGCCAGGCATAGGCAAAACAGGCTTCCGATGATCAAGCGGAATCACCGCCTCGCTCTGCGGCGATGCGGTCCGAAAAATCCTTCTTGCCGAGCGCGTCCTCGAGACGCCAGAGCGATTCGAATATCTCCGCATCGGCCTCACGCATCAGCCGGCGATACGCCGCCTCGAAAACTGGCCGCACGTCCAGCAATCGCTGTGCCTGGCTCTTTCCCTTGGACGTCAGCCTCACGATGGTGCGCCGCCCGTCCTTCGGGTCGGAGCGCGTATCGACCAGCCCGAGTGCCTTGAGCTGCTTTACCGCCTTGATGACGAACGGGTGGGACTGTCCGATCGCCGCCGCAATGTCCGTGATCGACTGGGGGCCGCGTTCGAACAACAGATGCACCGACGACACCAGGCGCGGGGGAACCAACAGCCCCAGCTCCGGAAAAATGTCATCACAGGTATCGATGAAACGGTTTGCCAGCCGCCTCAGGACGTGCGGAAGGAAGATGAGACCCTGGGAGTGGATGAAGTCATTCATGTCTGGAATTTAGCCGGAAACTCTCCGCCTTGCACCCTTATATGTCACATGTTACGTTTCATTGAACATATTTAGGGGGATTGGCGATGCGTTGGCTCTTCCTGCGTTCGGCCCTGCTCTGCCTCGGCGCCATCACGTCCAGTGCCATGGCCGCGCCCAGATCGGAGCCACCGTCCGGCGTCGCCGAGGCCGACATCGATCGCCATGTTGCGCCGCAGGAGGATTTCTATCAGTTCGCCGTGGGCGGCTGGATCAAGCGCGTCAAAGGCCCCGCCTATATGCCGGGCTGGAGCGCAGGCAGGGAGCTGCAACTCGGCATCTATGAGGCGCTGGACAAGGACGTGCAAGGACTGGCGAGCGCATCGGGCGCGACCGCCAACGAGCGCAAGCTGGCGGACATCTACACCAGTTACATGGATACCGCGCGCATCGACGCGGCCGGCCTGCAGCCGCTTGCGCCCTATCTCGCGCGGATCGATGCCGCTGCCACGCCCGACGATGTCCTGAAGATCATCGCGATGCTCTCCGCCCAGGGGCTGGACGTGGGCATCGGCACCTGGGTGCATCCCGATGACGAAGATCCTCATCGCTACCTCGCCGACTTCGTCCAGTCCGATCTTGGCCTGTCCGAGCGGGACTACTACCTGAGCGCGGAGCCTCGGTTCGCGACCGTCCGCGACGCCTATGTGCGCCATGCCGAACGCGTGCTGGCACTTTCCGGGCTTGCGGACGCCGCCTCGAAGGCCAGCGCCGTGGTGGCACTCGAAACCCAGATGGCAAGGGCGCAGTGGACGCAGGTCGCCACGCGCGTGCCCGGCGCCACCTCGCATCGCGAAAGCCGCCCTCAACTGGCCTCGACCTTCCCCGGGATGGACCTCAGCCTGTTTGCGGATGGCATCGGCATACCTGCGGCCGTCACCCGTTTCAACGTCAGCGAACCGGACTACTTCGCAAAGTACGGCAAGCTCCTCAGTCAAGTTCCTGTTCCCACCTGGCGCGCTTACCTGCGACTACGGCTGATCGACCATCTCGCACGCTTCCTGCCGCAACCCTATCGCGACGAGGCCGATCGCTTCTTCAGTGGAACCGTGTACGGCACCACGGCGAGTCGACCGCGCTGGCTGCGCGCCATGGGCGTGCTCGAGGACGCCATGGGTGACGCACTGGGCCAGCTCTACGTGCAGCGTCATTTTCCGCCCGAAGCGCAGGCGCGGGCGCGCACCGTGCTCGACCATGTCATCACGGCCTTCCGTCAGCGCATCGAGGCTTCCGACTGGTTGAGCGACACCAGCAAGCACGGCGCCCTGTCCAAGCTGGATCACCTGGTGATACGCATGGGCGCACCGGATCACATCCGCGACTATTCGAGCCTGGTGACCCGCCCCACCGACGCAGTCGGAAACTGGATGCGAGCGCGTGCGCTGCTGGCTCGCCTCGAGATCGACAAATTGGGCCGCCCCGTCGACCGCGAAGAGTGGACCATGTCGCCGCAATCGGTGAACGGCTACTACTCGGTCAGTCGCAATCAGGTCGTGCTGCCGGCCGCGCTGCTGCAGCCACCTTATTTCCAGGCGGGTGCCGACGATGCCGTCAACTACGGAGGGCTGGGCTTCTTCATTGCCCATGAGTTGACCCATGCCTTCGACCGCGCGGGTAGCCAGTACGACGGCCTCGGCAAGCGAGTCGAATGGATGACGCCTCAAGACCGTGCCGAATTCGAACGCCGCGCACATGCATTGATCGATCAATACAACGGTTACGAAGTGGCGCCCGGCCAGCACCTCAACGGTGAACTGAGCATCGGCGAGAACATCGCCGACAACTCCGGCCTCGCGATCACCTACGACGCCTACCTCATCTCACTCCAGCATCAACCGGCGCCGGTACTCGATGGCTTCACCGGCGCGCAGCGATTCTTCCTGGGTTTTGCGCGAATCTGGGCATCGGAGCCGATCAAGACACCGGCGGGTATCACGCAGGCACTGGCCGACACCCACGCGCCGGATCCTTTTCGCGTGATCGGCGCCGCTTCCAACCAGGACGTGTTCTATCAAGCCTTCAAGGTCAAGGAAGGCGACCCGATGTTTCTTCCACCCGCCAGGCGCACGCGACTCTGGTAGCGAGGATGCTCACGAACATGATGGCGACTGCCATCCCAAAGGTGGCGCAACACCTGGCGCATGAGTCCGCCCCATGAAACCTGGGCGCAGGCATCAATGCGCAACATGCCGCCTCGATGCCCGCGATTACTTATGATGGGACCATGCACAACCAAGCCAGCCCGCTTTTCCAGACCATCATCGACCAGGTGCGCTCACCCGGCTTTGCCTTCGTACACGGCGACGACATGCGGCAACTGCTCGCCTCGGCGGGTGAGCTGACAGACTGGGACAGCTTTGTCGAAAGCTGGAACCAGCTGGAGCCCGATGCCTATCTGGCCGCCAAGGGACGGTTTCGCCGCAGGCGCCACGCGACGTTTTCGGCCACCGCCGATGGTCCGGTGACACCTCAGCCTCATCAGGCGCACTTCCAGAGCCTGCAGTACAACGTCCTGCAAGGCGATATCCAGCGCTGGTTCGCGCCGGTCACCGACGCCATCGTCGGCAGTATCACGTTGCACACCATCCTCCGCTTCTGCCAGCAACTCTTTGGCCAGGTGGCACCACCTGCACACCGCTGGCACATCGAGGTGCATCAGTTTCGCATCGAGGCCACGGCAGACACGGCCGGCGAGCCCACGCCGGAAGGAAGCCATCGCGATGGCGTGGACCATGTGCTCGTCCTGCTGGTGAACCGCCAGAACATCGCCAGTGGCACGACCACCATCCACACGCCGGATGGGCGACAGCTGGGGGACTTCACGCTGACGCATCCGCTGGATGCCGCACTGATCGATGACCACAGCGTCTATCACGGCGTGACGCCGGTGCGCCCGCTCACTCCGAACGAGCCCGCCTTTCGCGATGTGCTTGTCGTGACGTTCAAGGGCGCGGCGACCGAGTCAACCTGATTCGATAGTCGGACCTGGCACATCACCCCGACGGATGGCGCCCCGTTCCGAAGCAAACATGGGCGTGATGGGGTGTTGCGTATCCGACATCGACGCCCCTCGCATCCCATGCGTGGACGAATCAAGGTCGACGGATCTCTCTTGCGCAGCAAATGCTCAGGCCTCCTGGCCGCAGCCATCCCCGGCAGATCGCAGATAACCCTGAACCTCCGGGGAGGACAGCAGCGATGATAGATCCGGATAAAGTCCGTCCAGCGAGTGGTGAATCATGAGGTTGTCGAACAAGCCGAAATTCTCGATGAGCATGCCTTCCTGATCAACCCAGTCCGCTCCTTGAACGGGCTTTTTCGGGCTGACCCGGGCCAGATAATGGGACGCCATCGATGAGTAGGCGAAGACCCTTTTTCCTTGCGCAAAGGCGTATCCGATCTCCCACACCGTACCGACATCCGCCGAAGGTCCCCGGAAGGGCTCAAGATTGGCAAACACCAGATCGGCTCGATCGATCAGGGCGACATTCTTCCGGAAGATCCGCAGCGACAGAGCCTCTTCAGACTGAGCCCCTGGTTCATCCCCAGGCTCGTTGTTGTCGGCAGGAATCAACGACTCCACGCCGTACCGTAGGCACAGCGCGCGTATTTCATCGGCTTTTTCCTGGGCGTTCTGCAGAAACACATCAGGGCCAGCCATATAGGCTTTGATCGAATTCATAGGAACAGGAAGACAGGTGGTCGCGTGACTCGATCCAGCCGCGGCATCACGCCCGGCAGGCTGCCCGACAACGGCAGTCGATGTTATCGACGCTCAGGTGAAATCCATCTCGACGCGCTATTTTCCGCCGAGCTTCTTCACGCGCGCAGCGGCTGCGGGTTTTGCACGCCCGCCACGCTCGGCCGGCTGCCTTACCTTGAGGCGCTCCGGCGTGCTCACGGCCACCTCGATGGCGCCATCGGACACCCGCGAAACCGTCAGTCTCACGCCGATGGTTTCGGACCTTTTGGGCTGCAGGCGAGGTACTTTGAGCATAGGGATCCCTATCGATGGGGCACGAAAGCGCCCGAGCATAAGGAGAGCCCGAGGTCACTCCATTGACCTGGATCCAAACAGAATCAAAAAATTTGCGTCAGGCGGATGCGCCGCTCCGCGCTACCAGACCAGGCAACGGAAGCGTCACGAGCCGCGTACAGATGCCCCGTCAGCGCTTATTGCGCCTCGACCTTTAGCAGCCGTGCGCGGCTGACGTTGCCTCGTGCGAGGGCGTGGAATTTCCACGTCTGCCCCGGCTTGAGGTTGTGCACCTCGTCGGTCGCACGACCAATCGCGCGCCCCTTGGCATCGAACAGGCGGAAGCTGACTCGTGCCGTGTGAACCCGCACGCGGCCGGTATTGGAAAGCGTACCCACTACCCTGTTGCGGCCGGGCTTCACATCGCGTTCGACGCGGTAGGAGCCGACGCGCACGGCGTGCGTGGGCGATTTGCCGGCCCATGCGGCAGGCGAAGCCAGGCCGCAGGCGAGCGCGGCAAACAGCGTAATGGTGCGGAGATTCATCGGGTGATTCGAGAGGGCATGAATGGGGGGCGGCAAGCTTAACCGTGGAACGGGCCAGGTTCACTGCTTGCCGGCGAAGCGCCGACGAAACGGCGAAGATTTCCCCCGCGCCGCGTCGACGCCCCCAGCTTGCGGCACTCAGGTCTCAGCGGATGAGACCGGCGAGCTACCGGAAATGCCCTCATCCAACTCGGCTGCCAGTTCACCGCCACGAAGCGTGGCGGCGGCGACCGCACGGGCAACGACCTGGTCGAAGTGGTCGCCAGCGAAGCTCTCCAGCGCGGCCTGGGTGGTTCCTTTGGGCGAGGTCACGCGCTGGCGCAGCAGCGCTGGATCCTCGCCACTCTCGACCAGCATGCGCCCTGCACCCAGGCAGGCCTGGGCGCTCAGTGATCGGGCGACGTCGCGCGGCATCCCCTGCGCGACGGCAGCCTCTTCCAATGCTTCGACCATGGCAAAGAAATAGGCCGGGCTGGAGCCCGCGATCGCCGTGACGGTATCCATCAGCGCCTCGTCATCCATCCAGCGAGTCAGCCCTACCGCGTCCATCAGCTGCTGGGCCTGCGCACGCTGCTCGGGGCTCACCTTGGTGTTGGCGCACAACCCGGTCGCTCCGGCGCCGATCAACGCTGGGGTGTTGGGCATGCAGCGAACGATGGGCAGGTCGTGGCCAAACCAGCGTTCGAGCTGATCGATGCGGACGCCGGCCGCGATGGAAATCACCAGGGGCCTCCGCACGGCCAGCGTTTCCCTCAGCTCGCCATGGATCAGCGGCATTACCTGCGGCTTCACCACCAGCACCAGCACGTCCGCGTCGGCGGCGGCCGCGCGGTTTTCCTGATGGCAGGTCACGCCGAACGTGGCTTCCAGCTTCTGCCGTGTCTCCGCATGGGGCTCGGCCACGCTGAGGGAACTGGCGGCGACGCCGGTGCGCAGCAGGCCACCGACCAGGCTCTGCGCCATGTTGCCGCCACCGATGAATGCAATCCGGGTCATATCCATTCCTTGCCTTGCAGGGCACAACTCACCAGGCGATCGACCGCGCGACGTGTCGCGAGTCGACATGGGCCAACCGAGGCGGCGTCGGATTCATCCGTGACGCCGCCCTGCCCGGCCTCAATGCGTGGACTGCGAACTACGCTCGTCGCTGTACCACTGTTTCGGGAGCTTGCGTTGCTCTGGATAGATTTCGTCCAGGGTTGCCGCATCGTAAAGGCGCCCGTTCTTCATCACCGCGGAGATCGCCAGCGCATTGCGCACGTCGACCAGGGGATCGCGGTCAAGCACCACCATGTCCGCGAACTTGCCAACCTCCAGGCTGCCGATCTCGTCCTGCCGACCGATCGTCTCGGCGGAGCCCATGGTCGCCGCGTACAGCACTTCATGCGGGGTCATGCCGCCGGCAGCGTGGGCCTGCATCTCCCAGTGGATGCCGTAGCCAGGCACTTCGCCATGCGAGCCCATGCCCACCAGGCCACCCGCCCGCTGGCTGCTGGCCGCGCCGGCTGCGATGTCGCCGAACACATACTGGCCCGGTGCATACCAATGGCGTCGAGAGAACTTCTTCTCTTCCAGCAGTGGCGGCGAGAAGTGCTGCAGCTTGGCATCCGTCTGCGGAAGGTCGCGTTCGATGAAATAGTTCTGCGCCGGCGGGCCGCCGTGCGAAATCTGCAACGTGGTGGTGTAGCTCACGCGCGTCTGCACCAGCAGCTGGATGACGTCCTTGTAGAGCGGCGCCGCCGTCAGCGCGTGCTCGTTGCCGGCGAAGCCATCGATGATCTGGGTGAGATCGAGCTTCATGTCCAGCGCGCCTTCCGTCGTCGGCTGCAGGCCGAGTTCGTGCGACGCCATGACCACCCATTCGCGAACGCGGCGGTTGCCGGTGCGGTATTCCTTGAGGTTGTGCGTCCGGTACGCATCGGGATAGCGCGCAAGCAACGCACGCACCTGATCCAGGCTGGTGAAGTCGTTATACGAAAAGACTGCCGGCCCGGTCGAATAAACACGCGGCCCGAGCGAGAGTCCGGCGTTCAACATGTCCTGGTAGGCGAGCATGTCGATCGACAGCGGTGACGGATCCAGGCCCGCGGTCTTTCCATAGGCCAGGTCGGTCAGGTAGCTCCAGTTCTGCATGTCCAGCACGCCACGACGGACTTCCGCCCAGTGGTCATGCGTATCGATGAAGCCCGGCACCACGAACTTGCCCGACAGGTCGCGCACGACCGCACCCTTGGGCACCTTCACTTCGCCACGCTTGCCGATGGCCGCGATGCGGTTGTCGATGACGAGGATGTCGGCATCCTTCAGCACTTCGTTGCCGTGCATCGTCACCGCCGTCGCGCCACGCAGCACGATGGTTGCGTGCGGGACGTCGCGCGGCACTTCGACCACGGCGGGGTAAGCCTCTACGCCATCCTTGCCGGGACGCGGATTGGCGCCCTTTCCGGCTTCGCCTGCGCGATCCATGGCGATATCCGCCAGCGGCTGGCGATACAGCGTGGAGCCCATCGCCCAGAACACGCTCTTGCCGCCGTCAGCCCAGCCGAAGAAGTCGGCGCCGGCATCGGTCAGCCTCCGGTGCGCCAGCGGCGGCGCGGCGAGATCGACCGTCTGCCCCTCCTTCTCGGGCATGCGCAACAGGAACAACTGCTGCACCGTCTGCACCAGCACGTAGCGGCCATCCGGGCTCAGGCGCATGTCGTCGACCGGCACCCGTCCCTCCTGGAAGTAAAAGCCCGGGCCGGTGGCGGCAACCAGCTTCCGCTTGCTTGAGCCATCGAGCTTGACCGCGACCAGGCCCTCGTCGAAGACCACATTCACTTCGGAAGTGTTGCCGGCAAAATGCGGCACGCCACCCATGCTGCCGTGTGCCAGCACCTTCGCCTCGCCACCGCTCGCCGGCAGCAGGACCAGATCGGCTTCACGCAGCGGACCGTATTCCATGTAGGTGCGCATGCGCTCGGTGTTGCTGGAACGTTGCGCGACCAGATTGCGACCATCCGGCGTGAACACGGGATTGGTGTAGTACGCGGCAGCGGGCGCGATGCTCTTCGGCACGCCGCCGTTCGCATCGACGCGCCAGATCTGGCCGCTGTCCGCCGCTCTCCAGGTGATATAGACGATGGTCTTGCCGTCCGGCGACCACGACGGTTGAAATGCCGCCTGGTCAGCCGGGCTCAATGCGCGAGGCCGTGCATTCGCCGTCAGGTCCATCGTGTAGATGCGGCCCAGCGCCGAGAACGCCATGTGCTTGCCGTCCGGCGAAAGCGCCGGCGCCTGGATCAGCCGTGCCCTGACCGGGCCGGTTCCGTCCTTGAAGGACTGGCGCAGGGAGGGACCGACGCCGAGATCGACATGCGCGTGGAACGGGATCACCACCGCCTTGCCGCTGGCCATGTCAATCCGGTGGATCTTGCCCTCGTAGGCGGCGATCAGCGAACGCCCGTCCGGCATGAATGCATAGCCCGGGATCAGATCGCGCGTCGACAGGCCCTCCTGGTCATCGTGCTGCACCATCCGGATCAGCTCGCGATCCGCGCCACTGGCGAGGTCGCGCACACGCAGCTCGGCCTTGCCCTCGGCGCGGATGGCGTAGACAAGGCTCTTGCCATCCGGCGACAGGGCCGGACGCATGGCACTGCCCTGGTCCGTAATGATGGTGTCGCTGCTGCCGGTGCTGAGGTCACGACGTTCGATGCTCCACATCGGGAGCGTCATGTCTTCGTCGAACGTTCCATAGCGGCCGGCCATATACAGCGTGTGGCCATCGCGTGCCGCCACGACGCCCAGGGCGCTGTAGCGCTCATCCTTTGGCTGCGCGTCGTAGCTCTTGCCGTGCGTAACGCGCTCGCCCTTGCCGTCGCCATCGATCGCGAATCGCCACACCTCATAGGCCGTGAGGTCGGAGTGGAAGATCGAGACGAAGATCGTGCGCCCGTCCGCGGACCAGGTCGGCGAGGTGAACACCGCATTGTCGTCGAAACGGGAAATCTGCCGGGGATGCGAGCCGTCCTTGTCGGCAATCCAGACATTCTCGTTGCCGGAACGATCGCTCACGAAAACGATGTGCGCACCATCGGGCGCGTACCGCGGCTGCGAGTCAAAAGGCAGTCCCTGCGTGATCGGGGTCGCCGTACCACCACCGATGGGCAGCGTGTACAGATCGCCCAACAGGTCGAACACGATGCTGCGACCGTCCGGCGCCACGTCCAGCGAGACCCAGGTGCCCTCGTCGGTATCGAAGCGGACATGCCGCGCCGGCGTCAGGGGCAAGGCGTCGTCGGACGCAACAGCAAGTCCGCTGACGAGGCAGCACACGACGAGCAACAGCAATCGATTCAGGCGCATGACATCACGTTTCCAGCAGTGAACATTATCAACAACACACGGCGCATCAGGGACGGTAGGCAGCCGGCCAGCGGTCTTGCGCATGCGAAGGCGCATAACGATCGCGCAGCAGCGACTGATGCGTCACCCGCCCCGCCTGCACGCCGCGAACGAATACGACGTCAGCCGCCGTGGACGGCTCCAGCGGATCGCCATCCCATACCACGAGATCGGCGTCCTGCCCCCGCGCCATGCTGCCGTAGTGATCGGAAATATCAAAGATGTGCGCGGGATTGACCGTCAACGCCTTCAGTGCCTCGGCATACGGAAGACCGCTCGCCACCGCCAGGCCGGCGCCCTCACGCACGGCGGAGCCGGCATTGTGACTGAGCTGAATGGTGTTACCCGAGACGCTGAAGGCGATGGTCACGCCGGCCTTCACCAGCATCGCCGCATTGCCTGCACGGGAGCCAAGGTCATCGAACGTCCAGGGAATATCCGCCTCTGGGTCGAGCACCACGGCAACCTTGTTCGCGGCGAGCAGGTCGGCGCAACGCCAGGCCTCGCTGCCGCCGACCACGATCAGCCGCAGGTGGTAGTCACGCGCAAGCGCCACCGCCTGGCGGATATCCGATTCACGTGTGGCACGTATCGCCAGCGGCATGTGCGTATCGAGCATGGCGCGCAGAGCGGCGATGTTCACGGCGTTCTGCAGCTGATCGCGCGGTACCGCCGCCGACCTGGACGGATTGAAGGTTTTCGCTTCGTCGAAGGCATTGCGCAGCAGCTGCCACTGCGCGCTGCGCGAACCGCCCTCACGCCGGATATCCAGGCCACCCACTCCCGCATACATGGCCGCCCTGGGACGATCGAGAATGTCGCCACCCGGCTGGACACGCAGCACGGCACCCATACCCAGGAAAACCGGGTCCGGCGTAGCCGTGGGGCTGGTCGCCGCGCGCGTCAGCCCGTCGCCAAGCGCGACCGGCAGCAACATCGAGTTCGCATTGAGCCCGTACTGCACGTCAAACGCCGCGCCGAGCGGACCGCGATTCACTCCGTAGTCGCGGGTTTCCGGCAACGAGGACACTTCGACCAGTCCAAGCTGCGTATCCGCGTTCATCAGGCCCGGGGTCACCAGATGCCCCGCCGCGTCGATGACGCGGGCATCGGACGGCGGCGGCGCCCCTCGCGCCACCGACTCGTAGTGGCCATCGCGTATCACGATGGTGGCATCGTCGATGCGGCCGCCACTGGCATCCATCATCGTCCACGCCTGGGCATGGATGATGGCTACAGCGCTTCCGGCCGCCGCATCACCAAACGCAAAGCAAAGCGCCAGGCCCGCGGCGACCATGCATACGAACGACCCGCGCCTATTGGTCATCGCCAACCGCCGCGGGCTTGTCCGACATGCTTGGCTCACCGAGTTCGAAATCCGAACGTGGCCGGCGCGCAGGATCGTTCCGGTCGTAGACCAGCGCACCGTCGATGAAGACCTGATCTGCCTTGGTGTAGACGCTGAAGGGATCGCCTGACCAGAGCACCAGGTCCGCGTTCTTTCCCGGCTCCAGCGAGCCGATCTGCGTGTCCAGTCCGAGGATCTTGGCGGAATTGAGCGTGACCCACTGGATGGCGTGCTCGGCACTGATCTTCAGCCCCGCGCGTCGACCCGATGCCATCGCCTTGCCTGCCTCGAGCGTGAGGCGCTGCCCCAGCCATGGCGAATCGGAATGCAGGGCGACGCAGACGCCCGCCGCATCGACGAATGCCGCGTTCTCGCGGATACCGTCGAGCGCTTCCATTTTGTAGCCCCACCAGTCCGACCAGACCACGGCACAGGTGTGGTTCGCGACGAACAGCTGCGGGATCTTGTACGCCTCGACCGCGTGATGGAACGCCGTGATGTGGAAGCCCTCTTCCTTGGCGAGGTCGAACAGCGTCGCCATGTCATCGGCGCGGTAGCAATGCCAGTGCACGCGGATGTCGCCGTTGAGCACGCCGACCAGCGTGTCTTCCTTCAGGTCATCGTCCGGCCGCTTGTCGCGCTTGCCTGAAAGATAGTCCAGCCATTTTTGCCGGTATTCCGCCGCTTCGAGGAATTCGTCGCGGACACCGGCGACATTGCCCATGCGGCTGCCGGGAAACTTCCCTTTTTCGCCGAACGCATATTTCGGGCTTTCGCCACAGGCCATCTTGAGGCCGTAGGGAGCACCGGGGAATTTCATCGCCTGCACGGTAGTCGCAGGGACGTTCTTCACTATGACGCTGCGGCCGCCGATCAGATTGTTCGAGCCAGGCAGGATCTGCAGTGTGGTGACTCCGCCAGCAAGCGCGCGGGCGAATGAGGGGTCCTGCACGGTGATGGAGTGCTCGACCCAGACGTCGGGCGTCGCCGGCCTGCTGGTCTCGCTGACGTCCGACTCCTCCAGATCCAGGCTGGTGAAGGGAGCGGCGAAGGCACCGTCGTGCGAATGGACGTCGATGATGCCCGGGGTGACCCAGCGGCCTTTGGCGTCGATCGTTTCCGTACCTGCCGGCACGCTGATCGGCGTCGTGCTCAGCGCCACGATCTTGCCGTTGCGCATCAGCAGGTTCGCGTGCTCGAAGCGACGGCCGGCACCGTCGAGCACGGTGGCGTTGACCAGCAAGGTGTCTTGCCGCGGCAGCGGCGTGTAGGTGCTCGGATAGGGATCGCTCAACCAAGGCAATGACGCCTTGTCGTGATCCCGTGGTGCAGGCGCAGCCTCGGCGCGCGGAATCACTTCCGCCGCCGAGGCCACCACGAAGCATGCCAGGATGAACGAGACAAGCTTCATGCGATGCGCTTAGAACCTGCGCGTCAGCGTGAGGTTCACCGCGCGACGCAGGCCGTAGAAGCACTGCGAATCACTGGAACAGCGCGACAGGTACTCGCGATCGAACAGGTTGGCGATGTTGAGCTGGAACAGCCACTTGTCCATCGAGTAGTGCACCGTGGCGTCCCACAGCACGACCGGCGGCGTACGGAAGGCATTCGCCGGGTCGCCATAGCTCTCGCCGACATAGCGCATGCCAAGGCTGGCGCCGAGTCGGCCGCTTGCCTCGGTGTAGTCGACCAGGCCCGACAGCATCTGCTTCGGCACCTGCACCAGCTCCTTGCCCAGATCGGACCCGTTGCTCTTGGTCACCGCGGAATCGGTGTAGGTATAGGCGCCGTTGAAGCTCCACATCTCGTTGAGGCGAGCGACGAATTCGAGCTCGGCACCCTTCACCTCGACCGCGCCCGTCTGCACGCTGAAGAACACGTGTGCCGGATCCGGATCGGGCGTCAGGACGTTCTTCTGCTTCAAATCGTAGAGCGCTGCGGTCAGCAGCATGTTCTGGCCGTTCGGCAGGAAGGTCGGCTGGAACTTGACGCCGGCTTCGACCTGGCTGCCTTCGGTCGGCTTGAACGCATTGCCGCTGAAATCCGCACCAGCCACCGGCTGGAACGACGTCGCGTAGGACACGTAGGGCGCGATGCCGTTCTCGAACAGGTAGTTCAGGCCTGCGCGATAGGTGAACTTGTCATCGGTGGTGCTCTTGCCGAAGTTGTCCGACTCGACGTGGTCGTAGCGGCCGCCCAGCGTCAGCACCCAATGGTCGATCTTGAACTGGTCTTCGCCGTAGAAGCCGGTCTGCTTCTGCACTTCCTGGGTATACGGGAAGAGCGGCGGCGTGGTGATGGCCGCACCGTAGACCGGGTTGAACAGGTCGATCGACGGCGCCACCGCGAAACCGTAAGCCGCGCTATCGGTATAACGGCGATAGTCGATGCCGAAGAGCAACTTCTGATCCAGCTGGCCGGTTTCGACCTTGCCTTCGACACGCGAGTCCACGTTGAACGACTTCACGTTCTCGTTGAACGGGAAGTTGTAGCGATCGACCGTGCGATAGTCAGTCGGCGTGCCATCGGCATTGAGCTCGAGGCCGGCGCCGTAGACCTGCTTGATCTTGACGTCGTTCGAGAAGTACTTGAGGTTCTGCTCGAAGCGCCAGTCTTCGTTGAACTTGTGGCTGAAGTCGTAACCGACGCCGTACTGGTCGCGGGCGAAATGGTTGTAGTCCGGCTCGCCGAGGTTGCGGTTGGTCGGCACCGTACCCAGCGGATTGGGCAGTGCCACGCCGTAGATCGGCAGGAAGCCGCCACCGTCGCCATACACGTCGTCGTGCTGGAAGTAGCTCAGCAGGGTCAGGTTCGTATCGGGCGAGATCACCCAGGTGACTGCCGGTGCGATGTACTGGCGATCGGTGTCGACGCCATCGGTCTGCGTGCCCTTGTCGAACCACACAGCCGTGAGGCGACCCAGGAAGTGACCATCGGCGTCGAGCGGGCCGGTGAAGTCGCCGTTGAGCTGGGCATTGCCGTAGCTGCCGTACTGGGCACCAAGCTCACCACTGAACTGCGCCTCGGGACGACGGCTGGTCAGGTTGATGATGCCGCCCGGAGGCGAAAGGCCGTACACCGTCGACGACGGGCCCTTGAGCACTTCAACGTTCTGGAAGCCGTACAGGTCGAGACCGACGCTGGCGACCGAGCCGATCGGCGCCTGCAGGCCATCGATGTATTCCGGCGGCGTGAAGCCACGCAGTGTCAGCCAGTCGTAGCGCGGGTCCGGACCGTAGTTTTCACCGATCACGCCGGAGGTGTAGCGCACCACCTGGCTGAGGTTCTGCCAATCCAGCAGATCGATCTGGTCGCGCGGGATCACCGTCACCGACTGCGGCGTTTCGATCAGCGGAATCGCCAGCTTGACCGCGTCATTGGTCTGCTTGGGCACGTAGTTCGGCGCACTGACCACCACGCCTTCCAGCTGCTTGGCAGCCTTCTTGTTGGCCGCATCCGTGGATGCATCGGTGCTCTTGGTGTTGTCCGTCTGCGCGTCGACGGGTGCCGAGTAGGCAGCGAACGCAGAAGTGCCGAGTGCCAGCGACACGGCGATATGCAGCAGGCCGCGCTGCCAGGAGCGGTGCGTGCCGGCCGATTCACGAACGATCATAGTTATTCCCCTTCACAGGTACGACAACTCCCATGGACGCCTCCCCCGAGTTTGTCCGGACTGCTGATGAATTCCGTGATGGTCACTCTCGTCCTCTTGCCCTCGCCGTGCATACTCGGCGGGGTCTTTAGTCGTCGCGCTCGGGCCATCGCGCCCGCCGCCGCACCGTTGCGTTCCGGTGTCCGACAGTGACCATCGTCATTTGCTGCTATTTGCCTGAATGCTTCATGGCGAGGCCTGCCCCGCCACTTATTGCTGAAACGACTTCCGCAGCCATGCCGCGCCATCCGCGATGGCCCGCTCGGCGACGTCCGCAATGGACACGGCCTCGAGAAAGCTATGCGTGGCTCCGGCGTACTCGATGAACTGCACGTCCACACCCGCCTGGCTCAGCTTCGCGTCGAAGGCACGACTCTGCTCGGCAAGCACGTCGCACTGTGCGCCGATCACGAAGGCAGGAGGCAAGCCAGCCAGCTCGGCGCGCAAAGGCGACACCAGCGGATTGAGCACCTCCTCGGGACGGACCAGATAGTTGTGCCAGAACGTGGCCATCTCCGCGGTGGTAAGCAGATTGCCATCGGCGCCGAACCCGCTGCTCGCCTCGGGCGAAATCTCGTCGATGAAGCAGCCGTAGATCAGCAGCATGCCGCGCAACGCGGGTCCCGTGCC
Source organism: Dyella amyloliquefaciens (assembly GCF_004296575.1). Classification (GTDB taxonomy): domain Bacteria; phylum Pseudomonadota; class Gammaproteobacteria; order Xanthomonadales; family Rhodanobacteraceae; genus Dyella; species Dyella amyloliquefaciens. Next base: position 168,223 of record NZ_SAYT01000002.1, read on the forward strand.
GGCGTCCCGCAAGAGCAGGCTCGTCGTCACGGAAAGGTTCGCTCCGGCCGAATCGCCGCCAATCGCGAAGCGCTCGGGATCGATGCCCAGCGCGCGCGCCTGGCCGTGCAAGCCGCGGACCGCATCCACGATCTCTTCCAGGGCCTGGGGAAATTTCGCTTCGGGGGACAGGCTGTAATCGATACCGACGACCGTTGCGCCCGACCTCGCGGCCAGTTCGCGCATGATGCGATCGTGCGTATCGAGGCTGAACATCGTCCAGCCGCCGCCATGCAGGTAGATCAACGCCGGAAGCGCTTCATCCCCACCCGTGGGGCGATGAAGCCGTGCCCGGACCGGCCCGTGTCGGGTGGCAAGGCTGATATCGCGCGTCTCCGTCATCACCGGTCCGCCCTGGCGCCACGGCGTACGCACGATCTCGGCGATACGGCGCTTTTCCGTGACGGGCAGCGACGCCACCTCCGGATGCTGCGCCCAGGCTTCCGCCAGGGCAGAAACGAAACGGCGAATCTGCGGGTCAAGCGAATCGCCAACCTGCGTTTCCGGGCTGGTACCGGAAGGTCCAAAGCTTTGCAACGATGCCTCCGAACGGCGTTCTTTTCGGTGATGGCGTGACGGATGGCGCTATGCCTCCGGTGCCGCCTTGCGTGGTTTCAATGTAGCCAACGCCCCGAAATCCGCCATCGAAGATGGATCGTTTATTGTCTTGAGTGGGCCAATCGACCGACCCGGCCCGCCCGGCGTGCAGCGGCCACTCCTTATGTATGTGATGCGATGCGACGAGCACTGCATGGGCCAGGGAATGACCGTCCGGAGGGCGTACCCGCTGGCATGTTTGGCCGCCTAGAGGGCTAGCGTCTCATGCATCTGCGAGCGGCGGCCGCGCCCAGGCGGCGATCGTGACTGCTGGCACTATCAGAATCATTTGCTGGCGAAGCCGCCCGAGCCTGCTGGCCAAATCATTGTTTTCACGTAACTTGCAGGCCTTCCCGGGCGCGCCGACAGATTGCCCGACTAGCTTCCCAAGGCCACGAATTGGCGGTAGGTTGGCGGTTCGTCACAAAACCGCCATAGCCGTACCAGCTGTTCAGCATTGTGCAGAGGCTCCAAATGCAGCGAAGCAAGAAAGGCATCGACTACCAATACGTGCCGCGCCCCATCGCCGTGCTGACGGACGAATACCCTTCGGGTTTCCACGACCCCCTGCATTCCCACCCGCGCGCACAACTCGTTTATGCCATCAGCGGGGTCACTATCCTGACCACGCAGAACGCGAGCTATGTGGCCCTGCCGCAGCGCGCGATCTGGGTGCCGCCCGGCGTCGAACACGAAGTGTTCTGTCGCGGTCGCGTGCAGATCCGCACCCTGTACATCTCGCCGGAAGCCGCGCCCGACCTGCCGCAGTCCTGCCACGTGTTCGAAGTGTCGAACCTGCTGCGCGAACTGATCATCGCCGCGGCTGAGCTGCCCATCGAATATTCACTGGAAGGCACCGAAGCCCACATCATGGCGCTGATCCTGGACATGATCCGCGCCGCGCCGCGCATCCCGCTCTTTGTGCCGATGCCCGCCAACAAGCGCCTGGCCCACGTGTGCAGCACGATTCTTGCCGATCCCGCGCAGGACACCCCGCTTGACGAATGGGCCGATGCGGCAGCCATGGGCCGGCGCACTTTCACGCGTACGTTCCGCCGTGAGACCGGCATGAGTTTCGAGACCTGGCGCAGGCAGGTTCGCCTGATCGATGCGCTTTCGCGCATCGCCACCGGCCACTCGGTGGCATCGGCCGCACTCGATGTCGGCTACAACAGCCCCAGCGCCTTCGCGGCCGTGTTCCGTCGCACGTTCGGCGCACCGCCGACGCATTACGCCGTCACCGAATCAACGCAGGGTTCGCAGATCAGCTGAGCAGATTCCCCGCCGCGTCGCCGTCCCGTACGCCGGCGCAGGCACCGTAAAAAAATGGCCCGTTTGCAACGACGAAAGTCCCCAAGTGAGCAGCCTCCGGGGGCCTTTACCACGACATTAGCTGACAGCCTCCCCATGATCGTCACGAAGGCTTCGAGGAAATGTCGCCCTTTCTACGCACCGCGCACAAATACCTGAGCCTTACCTTTGGCCTGCTCTGGTTGCTCCAGGCCGCGACCGGCACGCTGCTGGTCTTTCGCGGGGAAATCGACGACGCCACCCTCGCGGGCCCCAACCAGCCGCTGAAGCCCGCCGTATTCGCGACAGCGGTCGCCAGGCTGGCGGCGGAGCATGCACCATCCGCTCTCACCATCGTCGTCCCCAGCGAAGGCTCGAAGAACCGCTACGACCTGTTGATGGAGGCGCCGGACGGCCGCACCCGCGCGGTGCGCGTCGACGGCGAAGGCCAACTGGTCGTGGATCGTCCGCGCGATCACGATTACCCGGCACCGGGCCTGTTCCAGACGGCGCTCGACTTCCACGAAAGCCTGTTCGCCGGCGAGCGTGGCATGTGGTTCATGGGCGTCAGTGGCTTCCTGCTGCTGACCAACATCATTGGCGGCATCATCATCGCGTGGCCCCGGCGCGGGCAGCCGTGGCGCCGCGTATTGCTCCCCGGCACGGCGGGCCCGCTGCCCGTGAAGATGTTCAAATGGCATCGCGCGTTGGGCCTGGTATTCGCGGCAGTCACCGTCGTGACCGTCACCACCGGCGTGCTGCAGGAATACCCGATCGACGACTGGATGGGCGTGCAACGCCCCGAGCCGCCCGCCCGCGAAAGTCACGTACCGTTCGCCGTGCCCTTCGGCGATGCGCTGGCGACTGCGATCGCGCGCTATCCGGGCACGCCGATTGCCATGATCGAGATGCCGGCAACGGACCATCCGTGGTACCGGATCCGTTTCCGCCAGGACGGCGATTCACGCCGCGTGTTCGGCTGGACCTCGGTGCTCGTCGATGCGCAGGACGGTCGCGTGCTGCTTGATGTGCCCGCATCCAGGCTGCCGCTCAACAACAAGATCTACAACTCGTTCTACTCCATCCACACCGGCGAATTCTTTGGCATCGGCGGACGTGTCGTCGTGCTGTTCGTCGGCCTCTGGCTGATCACGATGGCCGTGTTCGGCGGGGCACTGTGGTGGGCACGACGCAAATTACGCATGACGACTCGGCAACGCACCCGGACGGTAGAGGCAACATGAGCAGCAACTATTTCAAGGCAATCACCGATACGGACGTGGCCGACCTGGTCACCAAGCACCCGCTGGCCCTGCTTGCCTGTTCGGGCGATGCCGGCCTGCGCGTGACGCCATTGCCGATGCGCATCGAGCGCACCGCTGGCTCGGATATCGTCAGCATGACCGGCCATATGGGGCGTTCCAATCCCCAAGTCGCGGCGCTGCGCGCCAACCCAAGCGCGTCGCTGCTGTTCCTCGGCCCCCACGGCTATGTCTCGCCGTCCTGGCTGACCGACCGCACCCAGGCGCCCACCTGGAACTACGCCTACGCCAACTTCTCCGTGCAGATCGAATTCCTGGACGACGCCGAGAACCTCGAGCGCATCGTTCGCGACCTCGTCGACGCCATGGAAACCGGCCGCGAAAACGCCTGGAGCGTCGATGACATGCAGGCCCGCTATGCCCTGCTCGCCACGCGCATCATCGCCTTCCGCGCGACCGTGACCGGCGTCGAGTCGAAGTTCAAGCTCGGCCAGGACGAACGCGAAGACGTCTATCCGGAAATCATCGCCGGCCTCGGCAACGAAGGTGGCCACGCGGAACTCATCGCGATGATGCAGCTGTTCAATGCACATCGCGGCGGGAACGCCCAGGCATGACCTCCTCCCGCCTGTTCGCGCGCAAGTCGATCGAAACCCTGCAGCGGCAGACCCAGGAAAACGGCATGCGCAAGGTGCTGGGGCCGCTGCAGCTGGTGCTGCTCGGCATCGGCTGCATCGTGGGTGCAGGCATCTACGTGATGATCGGCCCGGCCGCGGCGAGCTATGCCGGCCCGGGCGTGATGATCTCGTTCCTGATCGCCGGCGCGGCATGCTCGCTCACCGCGCTGTGCTACGCCGAACTCGCTGCCGCCGTGCCTGCCGCCGGCTCGTCGTATGCGTATTGCTACGCCGCGATGGGCGAAGTGTACGCATGGACGCTGGGCTGGCTGCTGATGCTGGAATACGGCCTCGCGGGCTCGCTTCTGGCGGTCGGTTTCGCAGGCTATTTCACCAGCCTGCTGGCAAATTTCGGCATTCATCTGCCCGACGCGATTTCGGTTTCCTGGCTGCAGTCGTCGGTGGTCGACGGCCACATCAGTTTCCACCAGACCGGCGGACTCAACCTGGTCGCCGCGGGCGCACTTGCCTGCATCGCCGTCGTACTCGTCCTTGGCGTATCGAAGGCAGCATGGGTGAACACCTTGCTGGTGGCGATCAAGCTCGCCGTACTCGCCTCGTTCGTCGCCATCGGTATCGGTGCGGTCGACGTGCATCACTGGACGCCACTCATCCCCGCCAACGAAGGTGGCTTCACCTACGGCTGGCAAGGCGTGCTGCGCGCGTCGTCCATCCTGTTCTTCGCCTATCTCGGTTTCGAGACGGTCTCCACCGCGGCCGGCGAGACCGCCAATCCGCAGCGAGCAATGCCCATCGGCATTCTCGGCGCACTCGGCGTCAGCACGCTCATCTATATCGTCGTCGCCGCCGTGCTTACCGGCATCGTGCCGTTCCGCGAACTGGGCGTGCCTGATCCGATCGCCGTGGCCGTTGATCGCATTGGCCATCCCGGCTTTGCAGTGATGATCAAGGTGGGCGCCCTGGCCGGCCTCTCCTCCGTGCTGCTGGTCAACGGTTACGGCCACTCGCGCATCTGCTATGCGATGGCGCAGGACGGGCTGTTTCCGCCGGTGTTCGCGCGCCTGAGTTCGCGCTTCCGCACCCCGTGGATCGGCTGCATCCTGGTTTGCGGCATCTCCGCCGTACTGGCCGCACTGTTCCCGCTGTCGATCCTGGGTGACTTCGTAAGCATCGGCACGGCACTCGCCTTCAGCATCGTCGCACTGAGCCTGATGTGGCTGCGCACCACGCGCCCGGATATTCCCCGCCCGTTCCGCGTGCCGCTGGGTGGTTTCCGTGTTGGCAAGGTGTGGATCGGCTATATCCCCACTGCGGCGATCATACTTTGTGTCGCCATGGTGCTTCCGATCACGCTCGACATCATCGAGTCGGCGCGACGCGGCAATATCCTGCCCGCCAGCATTCTCGGTGGCTACGCCTGCCTGGGTGCCTTCATCTACTTTTCTTTCGGTGCGAAAGGTGCGCGACGCGTCCGGTCTGCCGCCCTGGAAGAAGACTCGTGTCCGGCACCGGGCGCCTGACCGCGCTGGTCCGATACGAATTACAGCGACTTTGACCATGCCTTTGCTTGCCGCGCCCATGTCGTCGACGCGACGATTCATCCCGCTCATCGCCCTGGCGTGCGCGCCCTTGATCGGGCTGTATGCACGCACTGCCCACGCCGACCTGACCGATGAAATCCAGGTCTATGACGACAGCATCAACAAGCGCGGCCAGGTCGGGCTGGAGCTTCACCTGAACACCACGGTGGACGGTCGCTCCACGCCGGAATGGCCTGGTGAAATCACTCCGAACCATGGTTTCCGCACCACCATGGAGTGGTCCTACGGCCTCACCGACACGCTGGAAGCCGGCCTGTATCTCCCGATCGTGCATGACAGCACCGGGAGCACCTACTTTCCCGGTCCGCGCTTCCGGCTGAAGTGGATTCCGCAGCGTCCCGAAGAGGGAAGCTCGGGCATCTTCTACGGCCTCAATGTCGAAGTATCCGCCGTCAACGAACGGTTCGAGCAAGGCCGTCCCGCGGTGGAGATTCGCCCCATCGTCGGCTATCGCAGCCCGTTATGGCTGGTGTCGTTCAATCCGGTGATCGATGAGACGTATCGTTCCCGCCATGTCAGCGACAGGCCGGACTTCAATCCCGGCCTCAAGATCGCGCGAACCGTGGCGAAGGACACCGCGCTAGGCCTGGAGTACTACAACGACTTCGGCTCCGTCGGAAACTTCGAACCTCCGCACAAGCAGGACCAGCAGCTGTTTGCCGCCATCGATGTCACTGGCGGCCCGCTTCCCTTCAACTTCGGCATCGGCCACGGCCTCAACGGCGCAAGCGACAAGCTGACCCTCAAGGCCATTTTCGAAGTCCCGCTGGACTGAGCCCCGCTGTTCCAGTGACGGCGTGAGGCCGCCAACTACCGGGCTCCACGGATCGTCCGTTTCCAAAAGAAAAAGGCACAGGGAGCAATCCCTGTGCCTTTTTGTAGCCAAGTGGCGATCAGTTGCTGCTGCCGTTCGGGTTCTGCAGCTTCTGCATGGCGCCGTCGATGGCTTTCTTCATGCTCAAGGTGTCGGAACCCTGACTTGGTGGAAAGTCCTGCAAGCTCTTCAGATGAGCGGCGAGGAAAGGTACCGCCGCTGTTGGCGCCCACAACTTCTGGGCGACAAACTTGCGACCCTCGTACTGGTACTCCTCGGAGTCAGGCGTGACTTTTTCCATCGGATCCATCAGCAGATTCACGATGTAGGGAACGCTGGGGAAGGACTTTTCGTCGAACCAGCTTCCGTGGTGCTTTACGCCGATGTGCATCTTCCATCCATCGACACGAACCGCCATGAGATCGGTTTCGTCGTAGTAGAACAGTTCTCGCCTCGCCGACTTGTCGGTCTTGCCGGTCCAATAGTCGAGATTGTTATAGCCATCCAGGTGCACTTTGTACTTCGTGCCGTTCATGGTGTAACCCTTGAGCAGGTCATCCTTCAGATTGGGAAGACCTGCAGCGGCTGCCAGCGTGACATAGGTGTCTTCGTGACTCTGTATGCCATTGCCTTCGCGGCCGGCGGGAATGTGACCCGGCCACTTGACCAGCATCGGCACGCGCAGGCCGCCCTCCCAGGTCGTGCCTTTCTCGCCGCGGAACGGTGCCGTTCCTCCATCCGGATAGAACATGTACTCGTTGCCGTTATCGGTGCTGTAGATGACGATGGTGTTGCCTTCGACGCCAAGATCCTTGATCTTCTGCAGGATCTTTCCGACCAGTTCGTCATGCTCAAGCATGCGGGCGCGAACCACATCCTCTTCCGCTCTCCCCTCGTCCACGGCCATCTGCACGTACTTCGGATTGGGATGCGACCAGACATGGATGGCCGTCGAGTTGTACCAGATGAAGAACGGCTTATCTCCCTTGCCGACCTTGTCCATGTACTTCAACGTTTCGTCGGTCACTTCCTGATCGATGGTCTCCATGCGCTTGCGCGTCAGCGGCCCCGTGTCGACGATCTTCTGCTTGCCCACCCGCCCAAACTTGGGATCGTTGGTCGGATCGTCCGTATCCGTGGCCCAGGTATGCAGCACGCCGCGCGGACCATACTTGTCCTTGTAGGCGGGGTTCTTCTGGCCGGGATAGTCCAGTTGCTCGGGCTCCTCTTCGGCATTGAGGTGGTAGAGGTTGCCGAACCACTCGTCAAAACCATGCGCGGTCGGCAGGAACTCGTTGCGGTCACCCAGGTGGTTCTTGCCGAACTGAGCGGTGGCGTAGCCCACTGACTTGAGCACCTCCGCGATGGTCGGATCGCTCTTCTGTATACCGCGCGTCGATCCGGGAATGCCGATGGTGGTCATGCCGGTACGAATCGGCAGCTGGCCCATCGCAAACGCAGCGCGACCGGCCGTACAACTGGGCTGACCATACTGATCAGTAAAGATCATGCCCTCCCTGGCGATGGAATCGATGTTTGGCGTGTGACCCATCATTCCGTGCGTGTAGGCGCCGACATTCCACATGCCGATATCGTCACCCCAGATCACCACGATATTGGGTCGCTTCCCGTTGTTTGCGGGATTGTTTGCGACAGCCGGGAGAGGAGGCGGTGTCACTGCATTGACCGGCTCGGGGACCACGGGCTCGCCAGTTGGAATACTGGGAGCGCTCGCCCCGGTGGTACTGGCTTGGCCGGACCCAATGCCCTGGCCGGATTGAGAACAACCGATGATTCCACCCATCATGACCAGGCTGGCGAGCAACAGCGGGCCAACCGAGGACACAAGCCTCGATCTCTTACTTTTCATAACGCGACCTCCAGACATGAATTCGCTCTTGCGAACGCCCGTTGATTTGCCCCTGATGTCGCCATCTCAAACCCGACTCATCGCTCATCGCGAACGCCGCAGATGGGAAGCTTGCTTGGTTCTTGCGACCGATGATGGTGGCCGCAAGAAATTGAAACCAGCGAAGAAGTACCAATGCTTGCTACGTAGATCTACGGGCAAGGACCTGCCATGGATCCCTTGGATGAACCCAAAGAGGCCCGCCATGCGTCTAAGAACGGACCTCTCCCGAGTTAGCCGTAAGCGAGTGCCCGCAGCCGGCCGGAGCCAGAGAGATTTTCAGACCCCATCGGAATTGATGTTCTTGCAGAAAGTCGACCAGCTCTAGCCTTCAGCCCGCTCGGGCGGAAGCAAGTGCTTCACAGCACAGGACGAACAGTGAGGTCATTCCGTGCACTCGATAGGCCGCCGTCTGTTCGGCAACCTGTACAGCCTTGTATGGATGAAGTGAAACGAAATCGTCTCGTGCTATCGGAGACCGACAGCGAGGAGCGCGCACCTTTTCAACGATCCCCTGCTTCAGTCCGCTGCCGATCCATGAGAACGCAGCGACTTCAAAGTTTGCAGAAGTCCATGCGACTCGAGTTGGTTTGTGCGCCCAACCGCGGCAGGCCGTTCACCCTTTCACGATAAAAGCACAACAGCTCCGCGCCATGGCTTGAAAGAGGCAACGCGGGCGACAGTTTCCCGTAGGTATTTTTGCGGTAGCGAGAATTTCAACGGTGGCACATGCTCCCAACGCACGCATGAACATGCGTTCGCGCAAGGGATCCTGCTTCGTCTTCATCGCCCCTGCGAAGACTACAGACGCCCAGAAGTCGGGAGGTAACACGTGCATGGTTTCGTGCAGGAGGGTGCCCCGCGACAGACTGCACCCCTCAAGACAGCACGACCATTGAAGAGGAGCGCACGGCGCGCTGCCTTGAGTCGGATGTCAGAACCTTCCCCATTCTTGGCATGCGCACCCTCCGCCAACCCTCCCACATCGCGCGCACACGGGCGCCATGCAAACCATCGACAGAGGTCATCATGAGAGCGAATCCACTCGTCTCCATGCCGACCGCCATGGCTCGCGGCGCCGTTCCCACGCCGCGAGATAGATCGTCCGAAGCCAGGCCGTAGCCCAAGGCCGCGAGGCTTTCTTCACTCGCCGGCGATTCCAGGACTTGCGGCTTCGGTCTTTCAGAGGTGCAAACACCATGAATCGGATTTATCGCCTGTGCTGGAATCGAGCCCTTCGCCAGTGGGTTGTTGCATCGGAACTGGCGCGCGATCGATCCGCCTCATCCACCGGCACCTCGTGCCGCAGGCACCGGCGGATACTGGAGCTGTCACTGCTCGCCAGTGCATTGGCCATGGCTGGTGTCGCGCAAGCCGCCAACGGCCCCTCTGGCGGCCAGGTCATTGCGGGTAGCGGCAGCATCCAGCAGGCCGGCCTCATCACCACCATCCAGCAGAACAGCCCCACCCTGCAGCTGAACTGGCAGAGCTTCAATATCGGTGCCGACGAAACCGTCAACTTCGTGCAGCCAGGCCGCAGTGCGATTGCGGTCAATCGCGTCTTCAGCAACAACCCAAGCGACATCTTTGGACGTCTGAATGCAAACGGCCAGGTGTGGCTTATCAATCCCAACGGCGTCCTGTTCGGACAGAGCGCGCAGGTCAACGTGGGTGGACTCGTCGCATCCACGCTCGATCCGGGTGCCGATAGCCTGACCGGCAACCAGCACACCTTCAGCGGCTCCGGTACCGGACGCGTGGTCAACCAGGGTGTGATCCAGGCGGCTTCCGGTGGCTACGTCGCCCTGGTGGGCAACCAGGTATCCAACCAGGGTGTGATCAGCGCGCGGCTCGGTTCCGTCGCACTGGCCGGTGGCAGCGCGGTCACCCTCACCTTCGACGATGTGAGGCTCGTGCGCGTGCAGGTCGACCGCAGCACGCTCAACAACCTTGCCGAGAATCACCAGCTGATCGTTGCCGATGGTGGTCAGGTGGTCATGACGGCCGGCGCCAAGGATTCACTGCTCGCCAGCGTCGTGAACAACACGGGCAAGGTGCGCGCGCAAACCGTGGAGAACCACAACGGCACCATCACGCTGCTGGGCGGCATGACGGCAGGCCAGGTCAACGTGGGCGGCCAACTGGATGCCAGCGCGCCGAACGGAGGCAGTGGCGGCTCCATCGAAACCTCGGCGGCCCACTTCAAGCTGGCGCCCGATGCACAGATTTCCGCCGCGGCTCCGCATGGTCGCGCGGGCACCTGGCTGGTCGACCCCACCGATCTCACCATCGACAGCGCCGCTGCCACCACCATCTCCACCACGCTCAATGGCGGCACCAATGTCGTCGAGCAGACCACGGCAAACGGCGCCTCTGGTGCGGGCGTGCAGAGCCCGGGCAATGGCGACATCACCGTGGCCGCGCCCATCAGCTGGAGCAATGCTGCCGCCAGCCTGACGCTTGATGCGTACAACGCCATCAACGTCAACGCAGCGATCAGCGGCGCCGGCGAGATCAACATGTTCGCACGCGCGGCCAACCTGACGATCGGGTCGGGCGCCTCCGTGGTGGGTGGCGCGGGCGTCACTCTCGTTACCGCAGGCAATTTCATCAACAACGGCGGGGCCAGTGCGGTGAGCACAGGCACATCGGCACCGTGGCTGATCTACTCGAGCAATCCCACTCGCAACACGACGGGAGGACTCACTCCGTCGTTCATCCAATACAACGCCCCTTACCCCGATGCACCCGCTGGCAGCGGCAACGGCTTCCTTTACAGCCTCGCGCCCACGGTGACGCTTACCAGCCTCACCGGCACGGTGAGCAAAGTGTACGACGGCACCACGACCGCCATCCTTACCGGCGCCAACCTGCAGACGTCCGGCCTGGTCAATGGTGATCAGGTGACGCGCGCGATCGGCACCTATGCGACGGCAAACGCGGGCACCGGCCTGGTGGTGAGTTCACCCACTTCGATCGCCAACGTCACCTTTTTCGACGCGACGGGCACCATTCCCGTCTACGGCTACAAGGGCACCGGCCAGACCAGCGCCGCGATCGGCACCATCACCAGGGCGCCGCTCACGGCCAGCATCGTCAATGACCCGACCAAGGTTTACGACGGCACCACCAGCGCCACGCTCACATCAAGCAACTACAGCTTCAGCGGATTCGTGGCGGGCCAGGGTGCCACGGTCAACCAGGCCAGCTCAGTGAGCTACGCCACACCCGATGCCGGCAGCGGCATCGCGATGAGCGCCAGTTTCACGCCGACGAACTTCGTCGCCAACAGCGGCACCAGCCTCTCCAACTACATCCTGCCCACCACGGCGACCGGAACGGGCACGATCGACCAGGCGCCCCTGCTCGTCAGCGGACTGACCACGTCGGACAAGGTTTATGACGGCACACGCACGGCATCGCTGAGCACCAGCGGCGCCACGCTGTTCGGACTGATCAGCACCGACGCCGGACAGGTCACGCTCGGCACGACGGGCGCCAGCGCGGCGTTCGTGTCACCCAACGCGGGCACCAACATCCAGGTCATCGCCAGCGGCTTCACGCTCAGTGGCGGCAAGGCGGCCAATTATTTCCTGCAGCCGGCCGGCTACCTGGAGGCGGACATCACGCTCAGGCCGCTGACCGTAACCGGCGTCACCGCCAACAACAAGGTGTACGACGGCAACACCTCCGCCACGCTCAACGTGGGCAGCGCCGGCATCAGCGGCCTGGTGGCCTCGGACGAGGGCAACGTCACGCTATCGACCACCGGCAGCACCGGCACCTTCAGCCAGTCCAATGTGGGCAACAACCTGGCGGTGTCGGTCAACGGCTTCACCCTGAGCGGCTCGGCCGCCAGCAATTACAGCGTGAGCAGCCTCGCCGGGATCACTGCGAACATCACGCCCGCGCCGCTGACCATCGACTTCCAGGGCAGCCCGACCAAGATCTACGACGGCACCACGGCCGTCGCCCTGAACCAGTCCAACTACACGATCTCGGGATTCGTGGCCGGCCAGGGCGCCACCATCACGCAGGTTACCGGCGGCTACGCCACGCAGCACGCGGGCACCAACATCCCGGTGACAGCCACGCTGACGGCATCGGACTTCAGTCCGGATGCCGGCACGTCGATGTCGAACTACAGCTTCCCCGCCAGCCTGACCAGCGCGACGGGCATCATCCAGCCGCAACCCATCCAGGTCGACATCGTCAACAACCCGAGCAAGGTGTACGACGGCAACGATGTCGCCACGCTGGGCCCGGGCAACTACACGGTGACAGGCACCATTCCGGGCGAGCAGATCACTCTCAGCCCGGTACCGACCACCGGCACCTACGCCTCGTCCAACGTCGGCTTCTGGAACGTCACCACGTCGCTTTCGACGGGCAACTTCACGGCCGGCCCCAACACGCTGCTGAGCGATTACCTGTTACCGACCACCGCGACCGGCATGGGCACGATCTACAAGGCGCCGATCGACGGCAATTTCACGGTGTCCATTACCGGCAACCCGTCGAAGGTCTACGACGGCAACACCATCGCCATCATCGCTGCGGGCGATTTCACCCTATCGGGTTTTGCGCCGGGCCAGGGCGCTACCGTCAACCAGACCGTCACCGGCGACTACGCCAGCAAGAACGCGGGCTCGCAGCCGGTGCACGCGACGATGCTGGAATCGTATTTCACGCCTGATCCCGGGACGGACCTCAACAACTACAGCTTCCCGGTGGATGCCTACGGCACCGGCACCATTATCCCCGCGCCGCTCACCGCCACCATCATCAACAACCCCACCAAGATCTATAACGGCACCGCCGACGCCTGCGTGACCTGTTATCAATTCCAGATCGACGGCTTCGTGACTGGCGAGGGCGCCACCATCACGCCGACGACCCGATTCAGCTACTCCAGCGCCAATGCCGGCCACTGGACCGTCAGCGGCTCGCTCGTACCGAGCAACTTCACCGCCGACAGCGGAACGCTGCTGACCAACTACGACCTGCCGACATCCGCCGCCGGCCCGGGCAGCATCCTCCAGGCGCCGCTGTACATCATCAACGCGTACGCCAACAACAAGATCTATGACACGACCACGGCAGCGACGCTCAACGTGGCCAGCGCGGCGCTTTCCGGTCTGGTGGCGGGCGACGAGGGCAACGTCACCCTCAACACCAGCACCACGGGCACCTTCGCGCAGTCGAACGTGGGCAACGGCATCGCCGTAAGCGCCAGCGGCTTCAGCATCTCGGGGAGTGCCTCAGCCAATTACCTGCTGCAGCCAATCAGCGGGCTGGCCGCGAATATCACCCCTGCCCCGCTCACCATCATCGGCGCCGATGCGAACGACAAGGTCTACGACGGCACCACCACGGCCACCATCAATACCAGCGGGGCATCCCTGTCCGGCGTGCTCGGCAACGATGACGTGACGCTCAACGTCGCGGGCGGCACCGGCAATTTCATCACCGCCAACGTAGGCAACAGCCTGCTCGTCAACAGCAGCGGCTTCACCATCGGCGGCGCGCAGGCCGGCAACTATTCGGTATCGCAGCCGTACGGGTTGACGGCCAACATCACACCCAGGCCGCTGACGGTGAGCATCACCGGCAATCCGATCAAGGCGTACGACGGCACCACCTCGGTTTCGCTCGCACCCAGCGACTACACCATCAGCGGTCTCGTCAGCGGCCAGAGCGCCACCATCAACGGCTCGACCAGCAGTGCCTATCTGTCGCCCAATGTCGGCACCAACATCGGCTTGACGGCCACGCTGGAACCGTCGAACTTCACCTCGCCGCTCGGCACCAATCTGTCCAACTACCTGCTGCCCACGACGGCCACCGGGCCGCTGGGAGAGATCACGGCCGCCATCATCACGCTCACCGGCACTCGCGTGTATGACGCCACCACCCATGCCGACGCCAGCGTGTTTTCCGTCAACGACCTCGTCAACGGCGTCAATGGCCAGACGCTCGGCCTGTCCGGCGTCGGCACGCTGTCGAGCAAGAACGTCGGCGTGCAGGTGCCGCTCAGCAGCCTGGGCACGCTGGCGTTGAGCGACGGCACGGGCCTGGCCAGCAACTACCAGCTGGACGTGGCTGCCAACGACTGGGTCACCATCACCAAGGCCGACCTGACCGTGTTGAACACGGTGGCCCACAGCAAGGTGTACGACGGCAACCGCGACGCCGCCCTGACCGGTGCGACGCTCAATGGCGTGCTGCTCAACGACGTCGTCACGCTGGGTAACGACACCGTCGGTACGTTCGACACCAAGAACGTGGGCACCAACAAGCCTGTCGCCACCAGCATGACGATCTCCGGCACCGATGCGGGCAACTACAACCTGATCCAACCTACCGGCCTGGTGGCTGACATTACGAAACTGGGCGTCACGGTAAGCGTCACCGGCATCGACAAGATGTACGACGGCACGAATGCGGCGCAGGTCAACTACCTGTCCATTCCGGACCTGATCGCCGGCGACAACGTGAGCTACACCGCCGGTTCGTCCACCTTCTCCCAGTCGGACGTAGGCACCAATCTCCCGGTGACGGTAACCGGCATTGCGTTGACCGGTGCGGATGCAGGCAATTACACCCTGCTCAACGACAGCGCCACCACCACGGCCAACATTCTTGCGCGCATCCTCAACCTGACGGCCAGCCGCATCTACGACACCACCAACATCGCCAACGCCGCGCTGTTCGGCAGCAGCGGCGTACTCAACGGCGTGACCGTCAACGGCGTCACCGAAACGCTCACGCTGTCGGGCAGCGGCACCGTGGCCGACAAGAACATTGGCAACCAGAAAGCCATGAACGTGAGTGGCTTCACCCTCACCGGCACCGGCGGTGGTGCCAAGGCCACCAACTACACGCTGGTCGGCGGCACCGACTGGCTGACGATCACCCCGGCGGACCTGTACGTGCTCAACACGGTGGCAGCCAGCAAGGTGTACGACGGCAACACCAATGCCGCACTGAGCGGCGCGACCCTGAGCGGTGTGCTCAGTGGCGACACGGTAACGCTCGGCGACGACACGTTGGGCCAGTTCGACAACAAGAACGTCGGCAACAACAAGCCGGTAACCACCAGCATGTCGATCGGCGGCACCGACGCCGGCAACTACACGCTTCACCAGCCGACGGACTTGACTGCCAACATCACGCCACTGATCGTCACGGCCACGGTGACCGCCACCGGCAACAACAAGGTGTACGACGGCACCACGAACGCCACCGTCAACCTGAGCAGCAGTGATGTGCTGTCGGGCGATACGGTCGTCTTCAGCTACGGCTCGGCCACGTTCGTGACGAAGAACGTGGGCAACGGCATCCTGATCAATGTCGCCGACATCACGGAAAGCGGCGCCGACGCGGGCAACTACGTCTTCCAGAACAACACGGCCACTGCCACCGCCAACATCACCCCCTACATACTCAAGCTGACCGGAACGCGCGTTTACGACGCCGGACCTGACGCCAACGCCAACCTGTTTGGCAACAGCGGCGTACTCAACGGCGTGACCGTCGATGGCACCACCGAAACGCTCGCTCTTTCGGGCAGTGGCGTCCTGGTCTCCAAGAACGTCGGCACGGAAGCCTTCTCCAGCCTGGGCACGCTTACCCTGGCGGACGGCAGCGGCGGTGGCCTGGCCACCAACTACCAGCTCGATGCGCCGGCGAACAATGCCGTCACCATTAAGCCTTATAACCTGACCGTCACCGGCACCACCTCGGTGCCCAAGGTCTATGACGCCACGACCAACGCCACGCTGCAGGGCTCCGCCCTGGTGGGCGTGTTCTCCGGCGACACGGTCACCCTGGGCAACGACACCAGCGGAACCTTCGACAACAAGAACGTCGGCACCGGCAAGACAGTCACCCCCGGCACCATGACCATCAGCGGCGCGGACGCGGCCAACTACACGCTAAGCCAGCCCTCCGCGCTCACCGACGGCATCATTACGCCCCTGGCGATTACGGTTGACGCCACGGCACAGAACAAGGTGTACGACACGACCACCACCGCGACGGCGAACGTCAGCTCGACCGGCGTGTTGACCGGCGACCAGCTCACCCTCAGCTACGGCACGGCCAATTTCGCCACGCCGAATGTCGGCAACGGCATCCAGGTCACAGTCAACGGCATCAGCGGCGCCGGCGCCGACCTTGGCAACTACACGTTCAACACCACGGCGACCACGGCCGCCAATATCACGCCGTACATTCTCAGCCTCAACGGCGCTCGCACATACGACGCCACCGTCAATGCGGATGCCTCGGTGTTCGGCTCCATCACCGGCCTCGACGGCCAGACCCTGAGCCTGTCCGGCTCGGGCACGCTGGTGTCCAAGAATGTCGGCAAGCAGGCACTGGCCAGCCTGGGCACGCTTGCGCTGGGCAACGGCACGGGCCTGGCCGCCAACTACCAGCTGGCTGTGCCGGCCAACGACTTCGTCACCATCAACCCACTGGCCATCACGGTGCAAGCCACCGGCCAGGACAAGGTCTACGACGGCAACAGCAACGCCACCGTCACGCTGGGAAGCAGTGGTGTGCTCGGCGGCGACGTCGTCAACTTCGCCTACGGCTCCGCCCTGTTCAACAACCCGAATGTCGGCAACAACAAGCCGGTCAACGTGAGCGGCATCAACGCGACAGGCACCGACGCCGGCAACTACACCTTCAACACCACCGCTGTCACGAGCGCCAACATCACGCCGTATCTTCTGATGTTGCAGGGGACCCGTGTCTACGACGGCACGGCCAACGCGGCGGCCAGCCTGTTCGGCAACAACGGCGTACTCACCGGCGTCAACGGCGAGACGATCACGCTGTCGGGCACCGGCACGCTGGCGAGCAAGAACGTCAGCAACGCGCAGCCGTTCGCCACCAACGGACTCGCGGGCTACACACTGACAGGCAACAACGGCGCATTGGCCAGCAACTACACGCTGGGCACGGGCGTCGGCGACTGGGTGGCGATTACCCGCAAGGCACTCACGGTCACGGCCGTCGGCCAGGACAAGGTCTACGACGGCACCACCGCCGCGCAGCTCAGCAGCTTTACCGTCAACGGCCTGGTCGCGGGTGACAGCGCATCGCTGGTCTACACCAATGCCGCCTTCACCCAGGCCAACGCGGGCAACAACATTCCGATTACCGTCAGCGGCATTGGCGGAAGCGGCAGCGATATCAACAACTACACCTTCCCCAGCTCGGTCACCACCAGCGCCAACATCACTGCGTACATCCTCAGCCTGACCGGTGCACGTGTATACAACGGCACGCCCTATGCCGCCGCAAACCTGTTCGGCAACAACGGCGTGCTCACTGGCGTCAATGGCGAAACACTAACGCTTGGCGGTAGCGGCACCCTGATGGACAAGAACGTCGGCGTGCAGAAACCGTTTGCAGCCGGGGGCCTGGCGGGCTTTACGCTGACCGGCAACAACGGCGCGCTGGCAAGCAACTACACGCTCGACGGCGGCATCGACTGGGTGACCATCACGCCACTGGCCATCACCCTTTCCGTCACCGCACAGGACAAGGTGTACGACGGCACCACGGCGGCCCAGGCCGCCCTGCTGACACCCAGCGGGCTGATTGCCGGCGACACGGTGGACTTCAACTTCACCGCCGCCAACTTCGCCAGCAAGGACGTGGGCAACAACAAGCTGGTCACCGTCACCGGCATCAGCGACAGCGGCGCCGACGCGGCGAACTACAGCTTCAACAATATCGCCACCACCACCGCCAACATCACGCCGTTCATCCTGGATCTCACGGGCCGACGCATCTACGACGGCACGGCGACCGCCAATGCCAGTCTGTTCGGCAACCAGGGCGTACTTACCGGCGCCGACGGCGAAACCCTGACCCTCAGCGGCAGCGGCACCCTGGTCGACAAGAATGTGGGTCAGCAGAAGTCGTTTGCGCCGCTGGGCCTCAATGGCTTCAGCCTCACCGGAAACAACGGCGCACTGGCCAGCAACTACACGTTCGCAGGTGGCACTGACTGGGTCACCATCACGCCCAAGCCTATCCTGGTGACCGCGAGTGTTGCGGACAAGACCTACGACGGGACCACCGCGGCAACGCTGCTTGGCCTGAGCAACGGCGGCATCATTGCCGGCGACGACGTCACCATCAGCTATACGTCCGCCGAGTTCGTCTCTCCCAATGCCGGCGACCGCGTCCCGATCATCGTCGATGGCATCAGCCTCACCGGCACGGACGCAGGCAACTATATCTACCCGTCCATCGTGCCAACGGCCGCGGACATCTTCCCGTTCGTGCTCAACCTGACCGGCACGCGCACCTACGATGGCAGCAACATTGCCGCCGCATCGCTGTTTGGCACCCAGGGCGTATTGGCGGGCGTCCATGGCGAAACGCTGACCCTTGGCGGCAGCGGCACGCTGTCCGACAAGAACGTGGGCTTCCGCAAGTCCTTTGCCTCGAATGGCCTGGCCGGCTTCACGCTCACTGGCAACGGCAGCACCCTGGCCAGCAACTACACGCTGACAGGCGGCACGGACTGGGTGACCATTACCCGCCTGCCCATCAACGTTGGCGCCAGCGCGAGTGACAAGACCTACGACGGCAACACGACCGCCACGGTAAGCCTCGGCAGCAACGGCGTGCTTGCCGGCGACAACGTGAGTTTCAGCGACAGCTCGGCCAACTTCGATAGCAAGGATGCGGGCACCGGCAAGCAAGTGACGGTGGATGGCATCAGCGCCAGCGGCGCCGATGCAGGCAACTACACGTTCAACAACACCGCCGTCACCCAGGCCAACATCAACCCGGTCATCCTCAACCTCACCGGCACCCGCGTCTACGATGCCACGACGCTTGCGTCCGCGAGCCTGTTCGGCAACAGCGGCGTGCTGACCGGCGTCAACGGCGAAACGCTCACGCTCGGCGGTAGCGGCGTCCTCACCGACAAGAACGTGGGCAACCAAAAGGCGTTCGCGCCCAATGGTCTTGCCGGCTTCACGCTCACCGGCAATGGCAACGCCCTTGCGAGTAACTACACGCTGGCCGGCGGATTCGATTGGGTCACGGTGACGCCCGCCACGCTGACCGTCACCGGCACGCAGACCACCGACCGTCCTTATGACGGCACCACCCTCGACAGCCTTTCCGGTGCGACGCTCGCCGGCATCCTGGGCAGCGACGATGTCGTGCTCGGCAATGACGCGACCGGCCTGTTCAACGACCCGAATGTCGGCAACGACAAACCCGTGAACACCAGCATGACGATCAGCGGTGCCGACGCGGGCAACTACGTGCTGGTGCAGCCGACCGGCCTGACGGCAGACATCACCCAGCCGATCGGACCACCGACGCCTCCGCTTCCCAATCCGTTCCCGTTCGGCTTCCTGGCGGCCCTGCAATCGCCGATGGCCCACAACGAGATCGACACGCCTTACGGCACCGCGCGGGACAACGCGACCGGCGCGTACACCGGAAACCAGAAGCTGGAGGCCGATCACCCGCTGGAGCGGAACCGTATCCGTTCGGACTTCCATCCGGGCCTGCCTTTGCAGGTGGTTGACGGCGGCGTGCGCCTGCCATCGAACAAGTCGCCATGACCCGCCACACCGCCTCTCATCGACGCGCCCCCATGGGCAACCACAGGCTTGCGCTTATGCGATCCATCCGTTTGACCACATCGCGGGGCGTTCGCCTTTGCGCGGCCATTTCCATCGCACTGAACGCCCATGCGGCATGGGCACAGACCCAGCCGGTGACGCCGCCGGTCAGTAGCGGTCAGATCCTGCAACAGGTGACACGGCCACCGGTACAACCTCCGTCATCCAAGCTGGATCTGAACATCCAGCCGCAAACAAACGAGGCCTCGAGGAACACCACCCGATTCATGGTGCGCAGCATCCAGATCACCGGCAATACCGAGCTGCCAACCGAACTGCTGCATGCCGAAGTCGCTTCCGGCGAGGGACACGAGCTGACGCTGGGCGACCTGGACGCGCTCGCCCTACGCATCAGCAACGTCTATCACAAGCATGGCTACCCGCTGGCAACCGCCTATGTTCCTGCGCAGACGATCAAGGATGGGGTCGTACGCATCGACGTGGCGGAGGCGCGCTATGGCGCCGTCACCGTCAACAACCAGAGCTACGTGTCCGACCGGGTGCTCAACGCTTCGCTGGCGCCACTGAAAGCCGATCAGGCCGTCACCCAGTACACGCTCGAACGCAGCCTCCTGCTGCTTTCGGACATTCCCGGTGCGACCGCCAACTCCACGCTTCGCCCCGGCCAGGCCGTCGGCACCTCGGACCTGCAGGTGGATGTCACGCCGCAGCCGCGTTACACCGGCGAAGTCGGGCTGGACAACTTCGCCGCCCAATACACCGGCGACATACGCGCTACCGGCAGCTTCGCGATCAACAGTCCGTTCGGACAAGGCGACCTGCTCGATTTCGATGCCACCACCAGCGGCAGCGGCATGAAATACGGGCGCGGCGAATACCGCTATCGGCTCAACGGCTACGGCACGACGATCGGCATCGCCCTGTCCGGCCTCGATTACCGCCTCAAGGGCGATGCGAAGAACCTCGACGCGCACGGCACCGCCACGGTGGGCAGCATCTTCCTGTCGCAGCCGATCATCCGCAACACGGCGGGCAACGTGTACGCCATGGTCGAGTACGATCACCGCCGACTGGACGACCGGGTGGATGTGATCGGACTGGACAACGACCGGCACATCGACCGCTGGAGCGCGACGCTGGCCGGCGACCAGATCGACGCCTCCGGCGTCACCAACGCGCGTCTTTCGGTGGACTACGGACGCCTGTTCACCGACAACTTCCAGACCGCCTTCTTCGATTACTTCGGCGCAAGGACCTCCGGCAGCTATACGAAGTTCGAGCTGTCGATCTCCCGCCTGCAGCAGCTCAACCCGACCAATGCGCTCTACCTCGGCTTCTCTGCCCAGACCGCCAACAAGAATCTCGACAGTTCCGAACAGTTTTTCCTGGGTGGCCCCGACAGCGTGCGCGGCTACGACATCGGCGTGATCGCGGGCTCCATAGGAAACCTCGGCACGGTCGAATACCGGCACGACACCGTGTTCTCATCCGTGCCGGGCGTGTGGCAATTCACTGCCTTCTTCGACACGGGCCGCGTGGAGGTCTACGAAAAACCCTTCCTCAACGGCCTCAACAGCGCGCGACTGGACAGCCTGGGCGTCGGCGTGAACTGGACAGCCACGCATGGCTGGCATCTTGCGGCCACCGTTGCCAAGCCCATCAGTGGCCCGCCCGACCTGCTCGCCGGTCGCGTCGATACCTCCACCCGGTTCTGGGCGCAGGTGCGCAAGGCGTTCTACTGACGACGGCTCCGCCCATCAAGGGATGCGCAGCAACGGCTTCGCTACAGGCGGATGGTGGTCGACAGGATCACCACGTTGCCATGGAAGTGATCTACCGCGCCAAACTCGCGATAGTAGCGGGCGCCTACCGCGATGCCGTGCCCACCAAGGCGCGTGCTGTAGTTCACGGCGGGCCCGGCACCAAAAACGCGCCCCTTCAAACTGCCCAGCCTGTCGCCAATGCCGCTGTCAGCGGTCACCTGCCGATAGGCATAACCAGCGAGCCCCGCCACCCAGTGCGGCGAGAAGCGCTTTCCGACGGCGAGCTCGAGATGCGCCTCGTCACCGCTGCGATAATGTGTCAGGGGATTGGTGCCATTGATGCCGTATCCCAGCGCGGCAGAGAACTCCAGGTGCGATCTTGGCGAGATGTAGGTCATCGCCCAGAGCATGTCGCATGCCCAGCGGTTGTGCCCGATGGAGGCGCTGAAACCCTTGCTGTAGTCGCCAGTGGGGGACCATAGCGTCAACGACACGGCATTCGAGAACGCATCGTTGACTTTCCAGCCGAGGCGGCCGGTGATCGCGGCATCACCAAGGCTGGTGTTGCTCACCGAATGCACGCCCTCGATGCGTCCCGTGGTTTCACCGGTCAGGCGCAGATAGGCATAAGGCAACGTGACCGATATCGCGGCCTGCGCACCCAGTATGTGTGTCTTGGGCGCATACAGCAGATTGACGCCAGCGCTGTCGACACGCTTCTTGAGATACAGCAGCGTCACGCCACCGACGGACGCGCTGCCGACACGTCCGCTGTACTGGGCCATGGCGCTCGATACGTACCAGCCCGGAGCAGGTGCCAATCCGGCGCCCAGTGCCTGGCTTCCCAGGAGATACAAACCGCCAGCGCCTTCCGTGGCCTGCGCGACGCCCGCCGTGCCGCAGAACATCGACACCACGAGCATCGTGGATAGGCCTGCTAGACGGCGCATGCGGTCCCTCGGCAGTCCAAAGGCAAGCGGCAGCACATCCCACACGCGGAACAAGCTTCACGCAAAGTATGCGTCGATGGTGCGAAATCCTCGATGCCACTGCCAGCGAAAAACTACCCTGCGCGACTAAGTAGAACTACGAGCTTGGCCACGCAAAGGGCTGACGTGACTGCCCCCCACGCAGACACGACGAACGCTTCTGAGCGCAAGAGAACAACGGCCACGCCAACACGGCCTGATTGCCGCCGACGACGCGCTTAGCGGCCACCCGCGCAATCAGGGTGTCAGCGCAGCTCCTGGCTTCTCCCGATGCCGCCTCGAGCGAGGTCGGCCGGGGCTTGCCTGACTCAACGCACGCTCCAACGTCAGAACGCTGCCTTGAACAGCGCAAGGATCACTGCCGATGCGTGCTGCGTATGCGGCAAGACCTCGGCGTCCTTGCCCTGCAAATGGGCGAGGGATTCGCCGATGAAGCGAAGATTGGTCAAGGCGGAGATCACGGAGTCGAACAGTTCGCGCGAAATCGTCACGGACGAGGGGATGGAATCAGTCATGAAGTACTACTCGCAACATAAGCGCCGGTACGCATCGAATGCCTGTCAGGCATCAACGCGCCGGTCACCCGCAGATCTATGCACGATCAGGGCACGCGACAAGCTCGTTGCGGCAAAGCGCCCCAGCGAGCCTTCTCATTCGCAAAGCCGTTGAGACCGGTGCAATCCGCTGGCACCAGGCAAGTGACGCTTGGGTGGCGCCTTACGCGCCCCCGTATCAACTCCTATGGGCAGGGATGTACGCCGGCAAACCGAAAGGTCGGCATGCACTTTCGACCATGACCGTGCAAGCACGAAGAGGCAAGGAAGACGTGACGAAGGGCGTCCCGCGAAGGACGAGCGGCCTGCTTCGTGCCATAGCCGGCGCCCGCACCAACCGTTCTTCACCTGACGCTGAATGCACGCAATCGGCGTTACGGCAACCTCCCCTGCCAACGATGGCAGGCGTAACTGGACAAGCGGTCCGCGCGAATGACAAGGGAGCGACGCGCGCGGTCGCTGCTGGCGAACCATTGCGGCCATTCGCATGGCCGCAATCATTGACGCTCACATCGGGGAACAATCATGAACAAGGCAATCTTTGGATCGGCCCTGCTGGGACTGATGGTGACCGGAGCCGTTCACGCACAGCCTGGCGACGACTGGAACGAGGGCGATCTCATCGCCACCTCATCGAATGCGCCGAACAACGCATTACTGGTCTACAACACCCACGGTGCGCTGGTCGAGCAAGCCAGAACCGGAGGCACAGGTGGCGTCAGCGGCAATGCCGGAGGCATTGCGCAGAACCGCGACCTGCTCGCCGTCGTCAATTTCGGCTCCGGCAATGTGTCGATCTTCCGAAAGACCGGCGACGCCACGCCACTGCAACTGGCGAAGCTCGTGCCGGCAATCACCAACCCGGTCAGCGTCGCTTTCGGCCATCATCATTTGTATATCCTGACCGCGGCGCATATCGAATCCCATCCCATCGATCGATACGGCGTCAGCTCGATCGCCGACGGCAACGCACAGCTGGCGCATGCCGACGGCTCAGCCGCCCAGGTGGGCGTCATTGGCCCGCAACTCATCATCACGGAAAAGAGCAACGCCATCGAAACGGTGCGCCTGGCGAACAATGGAGCCGTCACCGGCACGACCAGGCTGGTGGCCAATATTCCGGCGAACGTCAACGCACCCTTCGGACTTGCCACGCGCGGCGACGACGCCTACGTGACCATCGCGCACGCCAACGAAATAAGCCTCGTGCGCAACGATGCCGTCCTGACCGTCACGGGCTCCGGCACGCAGATGGCGCCGTGCTGGGTCACGCTGGACGGACCGTTCCTGTTCTCGGCCAATTCACCCAGTCACTCGGTGTCCCGTTACCTGGTTTCCGGACACTCGATCGTGCAGGAGGAAGCCGTCGTTGCTTCGTTCAACGGCGATCCGACCGATATCACCTACCGCGACAATCTCGCCGCCGTTGTCGATGGCACCGGTGCCGTATCGCACGTCTCCATCTTCAAGGTGGATGGCGACGGCAACTTCGACCTCGAGGGCAACGTCACACTTAACAGCGGCGCCACCAATGGCATTGCCATCGTGCGGACCGATGATGCCGACGAGTAGAGGGCGCAGCCGTGCCGGGGACGTGGCCACTCCCCGGCACGGCGACTTCGTTCTTCAGTGGCGTATATCGATCCGTCGACGTTACTCGTACGCGTCCGGTTTGACCGTGTGCGTGGGTCGGCAGCGGCCCGTATCGCACTCGATATACACGCCATGCGAACCACATGGCGCGATATAGCCACCCGTGGCAGTGGCCTTGACCGCACCACAGCCCAGCTGGTTCGCCACACTCTGTGCCTGCGATTCCCATGGCGAACTGGCCGTGGTGACGGCGGCCACGGTCGAGATGGCAGTGGCCTGATCGGCAACCGGCGCGTCCGGCATCGAGCCTGCGGGCGCCTGGGCCGCGTCACTCGCATCCGATGATGTCGTCTCGACTTGCGTCGCCGGGGTAGCAGGCGCGGCGACCGGAGCGACCGGAGCGACCGAACCAGCCGCATGCCCATGAATCGTCATGGCCACCTTCTCTCCTGCCAACGCCTTGATCTTGTCGACGGCAACATCGTCCAGCGGCGGGCCCGCCACGATCTCTCCAATCTTGCTGTTCTCCATGGCGCCGACGATCAATCCACCGATCAAGCCGCCAACCAGGCCCACTCCCACGGATTGCCCGTAGCTGGCATGCACCTGCGGATGGATCGCCATGCCCGTGGCGGCACCGATGCCGGTGGCCGCCCCGATGGCCCAGACATTGACCTTGTGGGTTAAGGGGTCAACGGTATAGGTGACCGTCGAGCAATCCGTAATGTCGGGCGCGAACCGCGTCGCGCCGGTACTGGTTCCATAGTATTCGTAGATCGTCGGCGCGACGGCAGGATCGTTGGGGACATAAATGCCACCTTCGAACGTCGAACGATGCCCACCCGCCGAACTGTCACTGAGGTCGGCGCGCCGAAGCGTAATCGCCCCGGCCGGCGCTCGATAGTAGACACCATCGGCGTCTTGGTGCTCGGAGATATAAGCACCGCGCTCCAGCTTGTAGTCCCAGGGAATGCGGAGCAATCCCCGCTTGAGCGTATAGGAAATATCCTGCTTCATTTGCAGGCAGGTCATGGTGGTCGGTGCCGGCAACTTGTCAGCACGCACCGTTGAGGCATGCGAGAGCGATGTAAAGGCGGCCAACAGGCACGCCAGCGGCAACATCCGTTTCATGGTCGACCCCCTGAAGAAGGCTTCCCTGCAACACGCCACGGCTGCTACGGAGACGCTTCCGCGCAGGTGACGGATCGGCGCCTGTTCTTTGGGCTACTGAGCGCAACATGACCCAGCCGCCATGTAGAAGCCGCGTTCGCGGACCGAACGTGGTCGGCCCGCAAACGCCTTACGCCTGGTTGCAACGCCAGGTCGATCAGATACCGAAACGGTACTCGAGCGTCCCCGAGAGCAGGCTCAGGGTATTGGTCTTCGTCAGAATGCCGTCCGCCTTGGCCGAGTAGTGGTCGTAGTTGATGCCCAGGCTCCAGTTCCGATTGAAGTTGTAGCCCGCACCGACGCCAGCGTAGAAATTGGTATCGTGCGCATGTTGATCGTACGAAAGCCCAGCCGCATTCGCATCGAGCTTGGTCGTGGAGAAGAAGGCGCCAAGGCGTCCGCTCACAAACCAGTGCTGCGCAAAGTTGTACTTGCCATTGGCGCCAACGGTCCAGCCGGTGACCTGCAGGTTCACGTTGTAGCTGTAGCCGCCCGGCACGCTGCCGGAGGCGTTGGGCTTGCCGAGATCCACATAGCCGACCTCAAGACCCCAGGTATCGTTGTAGCGATAGCCGAAGTTCAAACCGTAGCCGGTGTCGTTCTTGTGGTTCAGTTCGTCGACGTTGGAGTGCGACTGGCCGACGCTTCCGTTGATGAACAGGTCACCGTTTCCAACTTGTTGTGCGTGACTGGCCAGGGGAGCCACAACCATTGCGGCGCCCAACGACACAGTGAGTAGCAACTTGCGCATGATTTACCTCATCCAAGTAAAAGTCATCGGACATCAACAGTCATTGCCGGACTGCCTGCGTCCCTTCCTGTGAGCTTCCGCTCGTCTACTTTCACGCGCTTCGGAGCGAGCCGAAGGCTGAAACCGATATCGAACCCTTGCCAGGGGGAGCTGATTCGCCGTCACGCGAACGCGCCGGCCGCAACCAGGCCGGTGGCGAGAAGTCACGTCGTACGTATGGGTCGCGCTTCAGGCCAGATCCCCCGATCCCTGTCCAAACGAAACGGCAGTTTCGAACTGCCATGTGTGCTCTCCCTGCGGAATCATCAGCCCCTGTCTGCAAGCATTCGACCAGATGAACAGTGTTCGCCATTCCAGCGCGAACGGATTCAAGCGACTACGCCACCAAGCGACCAAAGCTTGCCAACCAGGCACAACCTCGACCGCTAGACCGGGCATCAACGCTGGCAACGGTAACGACCAGGCACCGTCAGCCGAACACGACTAGCGCGTGACCGGGAATTCCTTGTGATGCAGACCATGGCTCGCGCTATTTCCAGGGAGCCGCTGGCGATACTGGACCGCTTGCCCTAGCTCGCGAGGCAGCGGCACGACCGGCTTGCCATAGGCAACGTGGCTGGCGATCGGAAAAGGCAAATGCACGCTCACTCCCCCAAGTGATGTTGCCGCGCGAACGTTATCACAGCTGTTTATTTCCTTGCGCAAAATCTCGACGGATTTGCGAGTGATTTAGCGCTTGGTTACAGCAAGAACTTGCGACAACCACGTTACCTGTTCGCTCTGCGTATAGCGGGACGCCGGCAGTAGCGCACTCCAATCACCGCACGTGGAAGACGGCCATGGGAAGACGATGGCTGATGAACAAAGGCAGCCGCGTGCGGGCGTATAGACTTCCGCGAAATTCGTCGTAGCCGCGAGCGGATACGCCGTCCACATGACGAACGCCGCTCACATCGTCATGGAGTGTGTCTTCAGCATCCACCGCGACAGCGGACCACTGACATGGCGACATCGACATGAACGCCACGCGCGGACAAGGGTCGACCTGCACCAAGGCGGCCAAGTGTGGCCGTGGACTTCTCTTATCCCCTGGCGCAGCATCTATCGCCAAGCCTGTTCTGTCCCGGCGTGATCGAGTGGGAGGGACGCCATGAATGCCACGCTTCAAATCTTGCAGCCGCATCCACAGACCACCTTCCTCCTCGTGGATAGTCCGACGCGCTGGCGCGACACGCGCATTCGCTTGCCCGTTCCTGACCATTCATCAGGGCAACACAGACTTCCAGCGGATCGCTGATGTCCCTGGCGCGGCGATGAACACACCCTCCACACCCATTTACCACGGCGGCGCGAAAGCGTGGGCTGCCTGGTGCATTGCGGTTGCGTTCGTCAGCTACTACTTCAGCTTTCAGACCACCTACTCCATCGTCAATGCCAGCGTACAGAAGGACGTTGGGCTATCGATCTCGCAAGTAGGCCATATCGCGGCGATTTACACCTGGGTCATGGCCGCCTGCCAGTTCGTAAGCGGGCCGCTACTCGACCGTCTTGGAGCACGCCGCGTACTGCTGCCCGCCATCGGACTGGTGACGCTGGGCGTGCTCACCTTTGCCAACGCCAGAAGCTACGGGATGCTGCTTTTGGCACAAACCCTGGTCGCTCTCGGCTCATGCTCGGGGTTTGTGGGTGCGGGCTATATCGGCGGCACCTGGTTCGGCTGGGACAGATTCAGCTTCATGTTCGGACTCGTTCAGTTCACCTCTTCGCTGCTTGCCGTCCTCAGCCAGAACCTTCTTACCTGGGCCCTGCCCGTTCTTCATTGGCGACCGTTGTTCAATGGCGCGGCGGCGGGAGGCGCACTACTCCTTGGTGTTGCCATCCTCTGGCTGCGTGACGCCCAGCCGATACGCACCCCATCCGGACACGCCACGGTCACGCTCCTCCAGGGAGTGTCCCGCTCGCTCGCGCGAGTGGCCAGAGTGCCTCATGCCTGGGCAGCAGCGATCTTTGGCGCCCTGTGTTTTGGCGTCCTGCTGAGCCTTGGTGTGGTCTGGGGGCCGAAACTCATGACGATCCGGGGGTTTGGCGGCGAATCGGCCAACCTCGCCTCCTCCCTGCTGTGGCTCGGCAGTGCCGTCGGAAGTTTCATCTTTCCCTGGGTTTCCGACCGCATGCGGCGACGGAAGCTGCCCATCCTTATCGGTCTTGTCGTGCAGCTGTGCACGCTGGCTCTTCTTCTTTATGTTCCGACAGCCAGCCGCGCCTTCGACATGGTGCTCTGTTTTGTTTTTGGTCTGGGCAATGCGGTCCATATGCTGGCTTTCAGTACCGCCGCCGACGTCGTTGCCAAGGAATACATCGGCACGTCGGCTGCCTTGGTCAGCGGCATCATGTCCGTCGTCGCCGGCCTGATGATCAGCAGGCCTGGTATGCGTGCTGCCTCCGGACTTGAACAGGGCGTCGCACCCGCCTCTCTTGCGCTTGCCCAATTTGCGGCCAGGCCCCTCATGGCTGGCCTTTGCCTCGCGCTGATCATCGCCCTGTTGATGCGGGAGACTTATCCCGCGAGTCGAAACTGAGTCGCCAAGCGGAGCGCGGGACAGTGCCCGAAAAACAGAAACCATGGCGCCACTAGGACGATCGCGCCCGACGCCTCATGGCAGCATTTTCCAGCACCGTCGTTCCGTCAGAGCCGTGGAGAAACTCACCGACAAAAGCGCGCGCGATGACATCCTGGCCGATCGTCCCGAACGAGCCCGGAATGAGGCGCCCGAGAAGAGCAAGCAGCCCAGGGGTGTGCGCGTTGCCAGCAATGATGCCAGGGCGAAAAATGGCCAGACGCCTGAACCCGAGGTTGCGCACGGCATCTTCCTTTTCACCCATGATGCGGGCGTAGCGAATCCGGCTCTTCGCGCTGCTGCCCGCAGCCGAAAGCAAGCCGAATGTGTCGACTCCCGCCTCCAGGCAACCGCGCGCGAACGCGCCGACCACGCCAATCTCCAGCTTTCGAATGTCCTGTTCGCTCCATTGCGCACTGCCTTTGCCGATACCGATGCACGATGCGGCATACAAGGGACCGCCTTGCGCACGAAACTCCCTGGCGAGCTCCGCTATCTCCTCGGAAAAACGGGGGTCACCGGTGTCCATGACGGTCTGGCGAAGACGCGCATCGACCGCCACGGGCGCCGCCCGACGATTGACCATGACGATCCCGGCGCATGCTTCGGTAGCGAGCAAGGCTCGCACCAGTGCTGCTCCAACCTGGCCGGTACCTCCAGCGACAAGGATGCGAAAGCTCATGTCATGCCTCGTATTCGTTGCGGACCGTTCTTGTTCGTGGACAGGATTGGCGATTGCGCACGGCGCGACCCAAACGCCGCCCGGCATGCAACGCAGATAGTTGCGGGCTCGCGAATGACACGATGGACGGATTTGCCATACACGAAACTTGCACCGGACGCCAAATCCACACAATCCGGACCCGAGTGTATCAAGCCTGTCACGCATCGGGCCACCCTATTTCGCACGCTCTTTCGAAGATCGAAATACGCTTCGTTATATGGCCGTATGGACGTCCATTCTTTCGTAACACGCCAGGCCATCCTGTAAAGAATTCTTCATGAGCCAGCACTAGCGTGATCCCGCTCGCCCATCCTGGGCAGGCCCGACCTCCTGGAGACCACCATGACAAACCGTTTTGCTCGGCAGCGTATCGGCGCGACCCTTGCGCTCGTTTTGCTCGGCACCGGCGCGCTCGCCCATGCCGATGACTCATGGAATCGGCGCGACTTCCGCTTCTATCCGGGCAACCTTGTCCTCAGCCGCAGCGTGTACGACAACAAGGCCAGCAATGTACAGGTTGGCGCGATCCTGCCGGTGAATTGCGCGAGCACGACGGGCGGCTGCGCCGCCGCCAGTGGCGCGCCGTTCGACGGCACCTACCCGTATGTGTGGAACGACGTCCTGTATGACGGCAGCTTCGGCATCACGGCACGCATCTACCTTGACGAGCTCACGCCCGACGGCCATCTGGTCGACTCGCTGCAGGTTCCCAACAGCCTGCTTCCGACGGCACCGGCAGGCGAGCTGGTGACCAGCTTCAGCTCGAAGTCCGAGCTTGCACTGCACCTGTCGCAGGATCACAAGTACCTCACGTTCATGGGTTACGTCGCTCCCGTGAACGCCATCGACGTGTCCAACTCCAATACGCCCGGCGCCGTGGATCCGACCAACCCGGACGGCCAGAACATCTACCGCGCAGTGGCCACGGTGGATCGCAAAGGGCATTTCAGCTTCACTGAAACCAATGCCTACAGCGGCAACAACGGCCGCGCCGCCATCCTGCTCAACCGCCATGGAGCCGACTACTTCTTCACGGCCGGCAACGCGGGGAACGGTGGCAATCCGCAGCCGGCCGGCATCGTCCTTGGCGCCGGCGCGCAGTTCATCACGCCGGCACACCTGCCCGAGATCTCGCAGCACCCGGGAACGACCACTCCTCTCGCCAGCTTCTCCATCGCCGCGCTTGGCCTGAAGGCCGACAAGATCGGCAAGGACGACAATTTCCGCGGCATGACCGTGCACAACGACGTGGTGTATTTCACCAAGGGCAGCGGCAGCAATGGCGTGAATACGGTGTACTTCGTGGATACCACCGGCACGGCATGCCCGAACGGCGTTGGTGTGCCGGTGGCCGGTGCCCCGTTGCCCAGCGCCCCACTGGCTTACGACGCAACCACCCTGCTGAGCAACGGCCTGCCGACCAATATGTGCATCCTGGCCGGGTTCCCGACCACGCCGGCGAAGACCGCCAAGCCCGTCTCGTATCCGTTCTCGCTGTGGTTCGCCGACGCCAACACGCTGTATGTGGCCGATGAGGGTGACGGCTATGCAGCCGACGCCAGTCTGTACACGCATGCAGCCGCGCAGACCACAGCGGGCTTGCAAAAGTGGGTGTACGACAGCAACAGCAAGACCTGGTCACTGGCCTACACGTTGCAGGCGGGCCTCAACCTCGGCCAGGCGTACACGGTGAGCGGCTATCCGACCGGCATCAACACCGCTACGGGCCTGCCCTGGTCGCCCGCGACCGACGGCCTGCGCAACCTCGTGGGTCGTGTCGATCACGACGGCAAGGTGACGATCTGGGCCACCACATCCACCGTCAGCGGCAACGGCGATACGGGCGCCGACCCGAACCAGCTGGTGGCGATTCGCGACACGCTGAAGAACAGCGACGCCACCATCGCCGCACAGGAGAAGTTCGTGACGCTACGTTCGGCCAGGTTTGCCGAGGTGCTTCGCGGCGTCTCGTTTACGCCAGACCAGGACCCGGATGATCGCGATCACGATCACCACTGAGGCAGTGGCTGTAACGCGCTGAGTCAGAACGCGAGGCGCCGGCTCGATCAGGCCGGCGCCTTGCGGAAAAGTCTACCGGCCTTTGTCCCGGCATCGCTGCGCTGCATGGCGCCGCCCCTTCCCTCACGACGCGCGAACTCAAGAGAACGTCGCCGCAGCCCAGTCAACGCAGCAACTGACTGCGGCAGCACCCGTAACGAAATTGGCGACGGATCGCAGTCCGGGAGCATGCAACACCCGGCGCCCTGATGCGCTTGCCTAGGTAGTTTTACGCAACGCCTCCCCGTACTTTCTCGGAGGCCGCATGGTGCTCGCCCATGCTTGTATGGCCACCAGGCAGCACGGAGGTCTTCCCTCTTGGCCCACGCGAGCACATCGTTCCATGGACGACGCGGGCATTCCATCAGCTGGCGGTCGAAAACATTCGCAGGCCTGGTCTGGCTTGGCACTACCTGTGCCACGCAAGCCCAGGAAGCCAGCGCGCCGCCCACCTGGGGCGGCGACCTGGCATCCCGCCCACGACTGACCGGCGACTGGGGTGAACTCCGGGACGATCTGGCTCGCAAGGGTGTTCAGTTCGACGTGGATGTACTGGCCACCCCGATTGCCGTCGTAAGCGGCGGGCGAAGCACGGGCAGCAACACATGGAGCAATGTCGACTACACCCTCAACATCGACACGCAGAAACTCGGGCTCTGGAAAGGAGGCTTCATCAATGTCCAGGCCGACACCGGCCTTGGATCAATGAACAAAAGATCCGGCGCCATCATCGCGATCAATACCGCCACCCTGGTACCGGGCGCGAACGAGCGAACGACCGTGCTCATGAACGCGACCCTCACCCAGTACTTCACCGACGCGTTCGCCGTAGCCATCGGCAAGTTCAATACGTTTGACCAGGGTGCGCAGGAGTTCTACGGCGACTACAGCAGCCAGTTCTTGAACGGCGCCTTCAATTTCCCCGTGACAACCGAACAGGTGCCCCAGTCCGCCTTCGGCGCGGGCGTGATCTTCCAGGCGACCAAGGATCTCAACCTGTCGGTCTACGCGCTCGATCCCAGCGGGACGCCGGACAGCAACGACCTGGGCGAAGCATTTGATGATGGCGTCATAGTCACGGGCGGCGCCCAATGGACGATCCATCCGTTCCAGCGAGCCGGCCATCAGGGGCTCAGCTTTGCGTGGAGCGACAAGCGTCGTCTCTCGCTGAATCAAACGCCGTCGGACCTGGATGAGCTCCTGCTGCAGAACGATTTTCCGCGTCTTGGCGATATCGGGCCCACGCTCGCGCAATACCTGTCCCAGTACTTCCCCAACCTGACGCCGGGTGCTCAAGCCGCGAACACAAAAGCCGAGAGCTGGTCGGTGAACTACGCGTTCGATCAATACCTGTGGCAACCGAACGGCGACCAGACACACGGCGTCGGACTGTTCTTCTCGTTCGGGGCATCCGATGGAAACCCCAACCCCATCCGGTACGCCTATCTCGCCGGTATCGGCGGCAAGGGAGTCGGCCCTTCCCGCCCCGACGACAATTTCGGTATCGGCGTGGCAAGCACCAGGTTCAGCGGCACGTTCATTCCGTTGCTGCGTCAACAACTGGGGCTGGGCCTGGATCGCGAGGATGCCATCGAGGCTTACTACAACGTGGCGGTCACCCACTGGCTCAACGTCACTGCAGACGTGCAATTCGTGAGCCCCGCGCTGAAGAAATCACTGAACCGGACAGGAGATGGGCTGACCAGCGTCGGCAACGCCACGATCGTTGGCCTGCGACTGCGTGCACGGCTATAGCCACGCCGGTCCAGCATGCCACGCTCCATGATCTCGTCCTCCCAGGGCGCGATCACCCTGCGCCACAGCGACCGCCTTGAACAATGCAGATCGGCACACGACGACGAACTGCTACTCTCGGACAGCGAGCGCGCGGAGCGCCTGCGCATCAAATTGCCGTAACCAGGGGTCACCATCCATGTTCCTGCGCACCCTGAGGTATGTTCTGCCTCTGCTGTTCACGCTCGCGGCCCACGCCGAAGTCACCCGGGTCGATATCGTCTCCCGCAGCGACATCCTTGGCGGCCAGGTATTCGGGACGAGCGGTGCGTACGAACGCCTTGCCGGCAAAGTGTATTTTTCCGTCGCCGTTGCGAATGCACACAACCGCGCCATCGTCGACCTCGGCAACGCGGTCAATCTGAAGGACGGAAAGGTCGAGTTTTCGGCAGACTTCATCGCGATCCAGCCCAAGGACGCGAGCAAGGGAAACGATTCGGTGCTGTTCGAGAACCCCAATCGCGGCGGCAACCACATTGTTGCGCTGGTCGATGGTGGCGACGCGGACATCAACAAGGACGCGGGCGACGGCTGGCTGCTTCGCAACGGCTACAGCATCGTGTCGCTGGGCTGGCAATGGGACGCGGGCAGCGAGGCGGCACTGCGCCTGTATGCACCTGTCGCGCGCGATCACGGCAAGACCATCACCGGACTGTTGCGCGGCGACGTCATGCCCTCGCAAGCGCGTGACGACATCCCGCTTGGCCACCTCATCGTCGGCAAGATCGGCGGCCAGGAGTATCCGGTAGCCGCACCCGACGATCCGCGCAACACGCTGACCGTTCGCGACTCGCGCGACGCGCCACGCACGATCATTCCGCGCTCGCGCTGGCGTTTCGCACACGAGGTCAACGGAGCGCTCGTGCCGAGCGATCGCCATATCCATCTCGACGGTGGCTTTCAACCCGGCAAGATCTACGAATACGTCTACGTAGTGGCCGACCCGGTGGTAGCCGGCCTGGGCTTCGCCGCCGTACGCGACGTCGCCTCCTACCTCAAGCACGCGCCGGATGCGTTCGTTCACGCACAGCGCGTCTACGGCGAGGGCATTTCGCAGAACGGCCGCTTCCTGCGCGACTTTCTCTATCAAGGCTTCAATGCCGACGAACAGGGTCGCATCGCGCTTGATGGCGTGCTTGCCCACGTCGCCGGCGCGGGTCGCGGCAACTTCAACTATCGCTTCGCCCAACCATCGCGAGACGCCACTCCAACGGCATCGGTCAATTTCGCCACCGATATCTTCCCGTTCACCGACATGCCCGAGGTCGACCCGCAGACCGGCGCAAAGGCCGGCCTGCTCGATCGCGCCAACGCCGACCATGTCGTACCCAAGATCTTCCTGTCGAACACGTCCTACGAGTACTGGGGCCGCGTCGCATCGCTTGTCACCATGACGGCGGATGGAAAGCGCGATGCCACTCTCTCGCCGAACGTTCGCGTCTATCACTTCACCGGACTCCAGCACTACTCCGTGCCATTCCCGCCGGAGCGCGGCACGGGCGACCTGGTCGGCCAGCAGCCGCAATCACCGTTGCCGATACGTTATTTCTGGCGCGCGATGATCTCGAACATGGATGCATGGGTGCGCAGCGGCATCGAGCCGCCGGCCAGCAGCTATCCGAGAATCGCCGACCACACGCTCGTCCCACTGAGCGCCTACGCCTTCCCCAAGCTGCCCGGCGTCAACCTGCCGCACGAAGCCAGCCATGCCAAGCACATCGATTTCGGGCCGAACTGGTCGCGCGGCATCGTCGAGTACCAACCCCCGCGGGTCGGCGCACCTTTCGCCGTACTCGTGCCGCAGGTCGATGCCGACGGCAACGAACTCGATGGCGTGCGCCTGCCTCAGGTCAGCGTGCCGCTGGCGACCTATACCCCCTGGAACCTGCGTGACCCGTCCATCGGCGCGCCCGGTGAGCGTGTCGCCTTCGAGGGCTCGTTCCTGCCCTTCCCCAGGACTCCCGCAGAGCGCGAGGCAAAGCACGATCCTCGCCCATCGATCAGCGAACGCTATGCAGGCCGCCAGGACTACCTGGACCGTTATGCAGCCGCGCTCGACGAACTCATCAAGCAGCGCTGGATACTCACCGAAGATCGCCCCGCACTGCTTGAACGCGGAGCGCAGGAGTGGGATGCGTTGACGAAGCCGTAAGAGACTGCCGACCCAAAAGGGGGCCGGGCACCTTCCCGGCACCCTGACGCGGCAGAGCGCTCGACGGCCATCACCTTCAGGCCCGCATAGGGCCGAACGCGGACTCCAGGTCTTCACCCGGGAGGATGACCACGCTGCGATCGTGACTCGACGCCCTAGCGTTCGAAGAGCTTCCAGTGCCCCTCGGAGACGACCTCGACGCCGCCGCTTACCACCTTGATGGCCGTCTCGTCGTCGATCGCATATCCCGGCACCGGCATGCGCGCGGCCCACCTCTCGGCGTGGGCCATGGTGTTCTCCGGGCACATGACGTTATCCAGATGCGGAAAGATCGAGAAGCCGACCAGGCCCAGCGCACCGTCTCCGCCAGCGGCCGGTTTCCAGCCCACGAACCTCTCGCCAACGCACGGGGCCATCACCATGCTGCCGGCGCTCAGCCCCACATAGACCGTCTCGCGTAGCGACGGAAACAGATCCGCCAGGCCGGACTCACGCATCCAGTGATGCAGGTACAGGACGTCTCCGCCGCATACCAGCAGCACATCGGCCTCCCGGACCAGGGGGATCCAGTTCTCCGCGGCGATGCTGGGCAACGCAGTCAACTCAAGCATTCCCACGGACTTCCATCCCAGCTCGACCATGGGCGTGGACGTCTGCCCGGCTATCTGCCGCCACGTCATGACCGCGGTGCCGGGCAGCATGCCGTACATCGCGGTAGGGATACACAGGGCGGTGGATTCCGCGATGGGTTTGCCCAACATGCCGACGAGGGCGTCGCGGATGCTCTGGTTGCTGACGCCGCCGGAAGTGAGCAGCAGCTTCATCGCACCATGGCCGCTTCGCCCCCCAGGGCTGACAAAGAGCGTGGGTCGGTTTGATCTTCAGTGATTCGCATACTTCATTAGCCCCCAACCCTCAGGTCCGCTTCGGGTCGGAAGCGGACCTGAGCAGCATGCTCGGCCTCGGGATTGAAGCGGACCTTCCCGGAGCATCTGCTCGAGGACGACGAGCTTTCAGAAAAGCTCAACCTACTTGTCTTCCGAAATCGTCAGGCCACCTACGCTCACACCAAGCTCGACACCCTGGCCCGCGCCTGATAACGCAAGCGAGACCTCGCCCTTGGTGAGCACCTGTGCCGTACCGGCCTTCACGGCACCTGCGCTCGCATCCGCCTGCGCGTAAGTACCCAGCACGTCGCTTATCTTGGTGATATCGCTGAAATTGCCGACGCCATTGTCAATTCGCGATTTACCGGCCGTCAGTCCACCGCCATGACTTTCGATCTTGACCTTCATGGTCTGGCCGTTTTTGCAGGTAACCACACCGGTACCGCTCATGTGCTTGTAGATCACCGACCAGCCGGACAGGTTGAAGCGCATGGTGCATTCCAGGCTGGCGGCACTGGCGATGTGGGAGAGGGACAGCGCGCACAGCACCATGGACATCTGGACGAAGCGTCGACCTTTCATAGGATGCCTCCATGACTGAGGGTGAAGGTTCGGGTTACCAATCGCATGGCGGGTGATGTGAGACCTTGGGCCCGATGACGATGACCGGAGTGACGATCATCGATTTCCCGCGCAACCAGGCGGCCGCCACGCCCCATCGTCCCGCAAAGGCGTGCTTCAGCAAACCGTAGTTTTACGGAGAGCCCGGTTTACCGGCCGGTCCAC
Organism: Dyella amyloliquefaciens; assembly: GCF_004296575.1. Classification (GTDB taxonomy): domain Bacteria; phylum Pseudomonadota; class Gammaproteobacteria; order Xanthomonadales; family Rhodanobacteraceae; genus Dyella; species Dyella amyloliquefaciens. The sequence continues at coordinate 205,842 of NZ_SAYT01000002.1, forward strand.
ACTGCGCCGCGCCGAAGAGCCGCCCGGAGTCGAAAGCGCCGCCCTGCTTGTGCCGACCGATCCTCACCGCCGCCGTAACACCATGGCGGCGCCATATGAAAAGGCATGAGCGAGGACCCTCCGTGCTTGGCGACACCCTCGTCACTTCCGGCACCCCATCGGGCCGCCCGACGGTGGGCGTAATGACCCGTCCGCACGGACCGTCGCCTCGCGCCGTGGCTGAGACCGTAGTCGCGTAGAATGCAAACCTGCATGCATCGCCTGCCAACGATGCCCATCCTGCCGCACGCCGGAACACCGATAGATCACATCGAAGTCTTTGTCGCGATCACTGAGCCTGGACTTGCAGTTGTGCTCGCCGAGATCACCAGGCGGCAGGTCCATCCTTTGACTACGGTGATGGCCGACTCAACCGGCCCTGCCATAGCTTTCTCGCCAGCCTGCCATGGACGGAACAACCTTTCGGGCCCGCAGAAAAGACTGCCCAGGGATGGTTGCCCGCTCGCCGCACTACGGCAACCGGCTACGCTACACCGAAGCCCGGAGGCTTCTTTCGCATGAACTCTCCAACCAGTCCTGCCAAGGGTGCCGCGCATTGCTCAACGTGTGAGGCGATTTGCTGTCGTCTCACGGTTATCCTGCAGCCGGAGGAGTCCATCCCGGACCACCTGACCACCTACTCGCCCGAAGGCCTGCGCATCATGAAGCGCGGCAAGGACGGCTGGTGCGTGGCCTTGAGCAGCACGCGCATGAACTGCAGCATCTATGAGACCCGACCTTCGGTGTGTCGCCGGTTTGTGATGAACGGGGCCTATTGCAAAGCTGTTCGCGCCGACTATCGTGAGTCCATCGCCACTGGTACGCGACCCGAGCCAGTTGCACAGGGATTACTCGCTCACGACCATGCCGGCGAATACACTTCGCATACCCAGCCCCTCACCATCCTGCCCAGGAGTACTCCATTGGCAAAGACAAACTATTCGTTCGAAAAGCGCCAGCGCGAGATCGCAAAGAAGAAGAAGCAGGACGAAAAGCAGGCCAAGAAACTAGCGACGCGCGAAGACACCAAGACGGAGTCCCCCGCAAAGGCATCCACCGCCACCGATGCGTAAGCTGTCGCGACGCCTTCGGCGCGCGCCAACCAGCCGTCCGCGGTAAACCTTCGACGCAAAAAAAAGCCCGGCACAAGGCCGGGCTTTTTTTTCAACCTGACAGGGATCTGTTAGATCACCTGCACCTGGTCTGCCTGCAGGCCCTTCTGGCCCTGGGTCACGACGAAGGACACCTTCTGACCCTCGACGAGGCTCTTGAAGCCCGAGGACTGGATCGCGCGGAAGTGCACGAACACGTCATCGCCGCCCTTGTCGCGGCTGATGAAGCCGAAGCCCTTGGCGTCGTTGAACCACTTGACGGTACCGGTTTCTGCTTGGGACATTTTATTTCTCCTTGGAACAAGTAAGGCCGCAAAGCGGCGAAAAAGCTGGTTGCAAGGAGGAAGGGGGGTTAACGGTGTAGTTGAATCGCAATCTACAGCATCCGGCCACAATTCACGGTGACCCTTGAAACTCAGCCGGCACACAATAGAGGATCGCCGGCCCAAAGTCCAAATATCTGACAAAGTCCTCGCTCAAGTGGCCCTCTGGCGGCCTTCCCGAACAGCGGCAGGCCCGCTCTGGACCGCAAGCAGGGACTTCAAGCCCCCTTGCCCTCCCCTTACGCCCCCCTTTCGCTCGCCATGGAATACGGCAAAAGTCCCTAGGCCGATGGCGCCAAGCGATAGCCAGTAAGGAACGAGCGCGGGCTGATGCCACGCCGCGAAGTACGCCGGTGCATAGGCGACCACCAAGGCCACCAAGGCGGCGTGGCCAAGCATGGGCCTCACCCGAAACTGAATGACCGTCATGACGGCGAGAACGCCGCGTGCGATCCATGCTGCCTTCAGGTGCCCGCTCCGGATCGAATGCAAATATTCTGAAGCCAGCCAGCTACCGGTTCATATGGGATGGTCTCCCTGATCCGGCAGCCAAGCTCAGTCGTTACTGGCTTTGTCGCTGGATGGACGCCTGAAGGCGGTCTGCGTACAGCCGGTAGAAGTGGGCCGATGGCAATGACTCAATCCGATTCAGCAGTTCAACCATCGCCAGGCGCTGGGCCTTGTCGAGGTCACCGCCATCCAATGAAACGAGACCTTGCCACGCCCCGGAGCGCGTATCCAGATCATCCCTGTCGGCCAGCCTGATGGCTTCCGAATACGCGCGCATGGCGCCGGTGGAATCACCGGACACCGACATGATGTCGCCGCGCCTGCGCCAAACCGGCGCCATGCGTGCGTAATCGGTGGGCCAATTGGCAGCCACCGTCGCGGCGGCATCGGACACCAGTTGTTGAGCAATCGATGTCCTGCCGGCAGTCAGTGCAACGTGGGAGCAAACAAGATCCAGCCTGATGTGCACAGGCGCCTGCATCGCGGGCACGCCCTGAAAGTAGGGCTCGCATGTCGCCAGCGCATGGCCTTGATCACCCCACTTATCGTCCAGCTCCGCATTGGCGTCGTCGATGAAGCCCGTCAACACCACCTTGTTGCCTTTCCACTGATCGGCATGAATCTCCGCTGATGCTTCACGCAACAGCACGTTGGCTTCCTCGTGTCGGTCAGAGGCTGCCAGCAGGTTGCCCAGATACATCTTCGACCGGGCGACCAGGAAGTGGCCGTCGCCCCACACTTCTTGCTGTGTGGCAAGGGCCTGGCGTAGCAATGGTTCGCCCTCTGCCGGCCGCAAAAGGGTACTCAACGCCAGCCCTGTCTGCTCCTCAGCCGCCGCAGTCTTCCAGCTGCGCTCTCCAAACTGGATGCGATTGTTGACCATGCCCGATCGCGCGGCTTCATAGGCCTCCTGCGGGCGATCGGCCAGCAGATAGAACTGGACGAGCCGCTCCATCACGGAGCCGTACTCACTTTTGCCATAGCGGCCGCGCCAGAGATCCGCCGCCGCCAGAAGATGCTTGAGGTCCTCGGGATCTCCGGCAGCATGCGAGTGCATGCCGAAGGCGGCCACCTGGTAGTGGGCGCGAGCCAAACGGTCCGGCGAGGAAATGCCCGCGGCCGTGTAGATGGCGAGCGCCTTCTGCGCATCCTGGTAGGCCTGCGGGTATTTCCCCTGCCCCTCCAGCTCCGACGTCCGATCAAGCAGTGCGTCGGCATACTCCGGGCTGTCCTCTCCCATCTGCGCCAATGATTGAGCAAGCCGCGCCGCATGCAGTTTGGACGACGCATCGGCCATACCCAGACTGGTGGTCAGTGCCGCGAGGTCCTGCATCAACTGGAATCGAGCCTCGGGCTGATCGGGCATGCTGTCGGCGACATGCGCCGCTGCCATTGCCACCAGCTCGTGTGCCGGCATGTTCCGGGTGCTGGTGTCGGGAATGGGCTGGTTCTTGGGATTGAAGATTCCCAGGACGAACTGATTGACGGCCTCCGTGCGCGCCACTTGTGCGCGAGCCACCCGGGCCTGCTGCAAGGCGATAGCGGTGACCGCAACCAACGCTGCGATCGCTGCCACCGCAGCCGGCACGGCCACTTTGTGGCGGCCAATGAAACGAGCCACCTGGTAGTGAACACTCGGGCGACGGGCGATGACAGGCTCACGTCGAAGATGGCGCCTGATGTCGCCGGCCAGGTCTCGCACGGTGGCGTAGCGATCACCCGGACGCTTCTCCAGCGCCTTCAGAATGATGGTATCCAGATCGCCCTTCAGGGCGCGCCGAAGTGCAGGACTGTTTGCCCGCTCGCTCGGCCGCCGTGGTACTTGGTCAAGAATGGCCTGCGTGAGTGCCCGCCGGCCGGCCAGAACCGGCTCATAAGGGCTTTCGTCGCTGAGCAGCCTGTAGAGGAGCCCCCCAAGTGCGTAAACGTCCGCCGCAATGCCGAGACGTTCACCGAGAACCTGCTCAGGCGCCGCACCGTCCAGTGAAAGCGGCACACCATCGGCAAGCGACAAAGAGGAAGACTCCTCGTCCGCATCGAGGAGCTGCGCTATCCCGAAGTCGAGCAAGCGCACCTGCCCCTCTTCGTTGACTCTTACATTGCCCGCCTTCAGGTCTCGATGAAGCACCAGCCGACCATGGGCGTACTGCACCGCATCGCACACCTGCAGAAAAAGTTCGAGGCGCCGCGCTGTGCTCGCCTCATGCTGACGGCACCACCCCACGATATCGTCGCCCGCCACATGTTCCAGCGCCAACCAGGCCTGACCGTTGGCATCGATACCCGCATCGTAGAGACGGGCGATGTGCGGATGATTCAGCCCAGCCAGGATCGATCGCTCCTTGGCGAAACGCGCACCCAGACGCCCCGTGCCGTATCCGGGCAATGGCAGCTTGAGGGCCACATCCCGATCAATCAGCTGGTCCTCACGGTGCGCAAGCCATACCTCAGCCATGCCGCCGCGCCCGATTTGCGTGCGCAGTCTCCACGGGCCCACCCCGTCTCCGGGTTGATGCGTAGAAAGATGGGAAGGATCTGCACCGGTCACGACCGGCAGCGTTTCCAGAAAACTGGATGCATCCGCGTGACTGGCCGAAGCCAGCAGCTCGCGCAGCCGCGCCGCGACGGCGGGAGTGCTTTCCTCCCACGCTACCAGCTGCCGCTCCTGCTCGCTCGGTGGCAGGTCGAAAAGTACGTCCAGCAAGGGCGAGAGCTGGGACCAGGAGATCGCATTGGGTTGCGTCACGCCATGGCCTCCCACAACAGGGCGCGCGCTTTCATCCAGTCCCGCTGCACCGTGCGGCGGGAGACATTCAAGGCCTCTGCCGCCTCCGATTCATCCAGGCCGACGAAGTAGCGCAATTCGACCACGCGAGCGAGACGCTCATCGAGCTTTTCGAGATCCTGCAGTGCCTCGTGGACACGAAGGATCTCCGCATCGCCCGGGGCAGCCGGCAGTTCGGTCGCCAGGGTGACCTGCTGCAGGTCACCGCCGCGACGCAAAGCCGATCGTTCACGCGCCGCATCCACCACCACCGATCGCATGGCCTGCGCGGCATAGCCGAAGAAATGGGCGCGACTCTCCCATGGGCCGTTCCGGCTGGACATGCGAACCCAGGCCTCATGCACGAGGGACGTCGTATTGAGCAGGGTCAAGGCTTCGCCTTTGCGCAAACGCGAATGAGCCATGCGCTTGAGTTCGTCGTAGGACGTGGCGAGCAGTTCGGCGGACAGGGGGCGAGTGGAGTTATTCGTCATGAGCAAGGCTTGGGGAAAATGCCTGGGCATGACTTGGCTCGCCGCCGCACAGCGGTGACCGGCCGCGTCATGCGCCGCGGAGCCATGGTGCCAGATTCATTTCACGGCATGGCGCTTTTGAGGCCGGAAGTCCGTATGGGGTGGTAAGGCGACTCGATTGCCTTCCCTTTCGCCACCCGAGGACCACCATGAACCGCCCTTCGCTCCTTTGCGGCCTGCTCGCGGCCACGCTGCTCGCCGGCTGCGGCCAGCACGAATCCTCTACCGCCCAGCCAGATGCCTCCAGCGCGAGCACGCCCAGCCACAGCCAGAGCGGCCCGGAACGACGCGCCGCCAAGCCGATGGATGCCTATGAGGTCATCGACCTTTCGCCGGCGAGTTTCCCCGAGCCGACCTACCTGGAACTGATCAGGCAGGTCCGGGCGGCCTACTGGTCAGCGACGCCGAAGGATACGGCCGCGCTCGCCTTCGACTACCTGGCCGATTACCGCGCCGAAACCGACAGCTTCAAGCGCGCCGACATTGCCAAGGCCCATGCGTCCGAGCTCGACCAGGCCTATGGCGATGCCCAGCAGCGACATGACTATGCGGTGCGCACCCGAAGCCTGATGCAGGTCTTTCCGTACGACGCATCGACGGGCGGCTTCAAGGTGCTCTTTTCCAGTGACGACGAGCGCTCCGCCGTGGGGGTGTTCAAGAGCGTAGGCAATCGTCATCCCTACGGTGCGTGGAGCTTCCGTTTTGTGGGTATCCCGCGCGTGGCGAGCGGGCATGAGGCGATCTACAAGCCCAAGGACGAAGCCGAGGCCCGAGCGATCGAGGCTGCCCTGGCAGCCCAGCGCGACGCCAGCGGAGGCTCGATCAATGTCTACGCCCAGTACGAAGGTCATCCGCTCGCCACGATCTCGAGCCCCGCTCACGATGACACCATCATCTTTGGCATCGATGCCATCACGGCAGTCGACCGCAAGACGGGCAAGCCGCTGCTGACGATCAACGGCAAAGACCTCGGCCCCATCGACATCAAGTGCTCCACCACGCGGAAGGCCCTGAACCTCCCCGAGCCCGCGCAGTCCGGCGGCATCGAAATGTCGAGCGAATCGCCGTGCTGACGCGCAGCCTCCCTTCCTGCTTTTACATCCCCATGAAACGTCTGATCGCCGTAGCATTGGCCACACTGACCCTCGCCGCCTGTTCGTCGGGCCCAAGCGCGGATGACGTGAAGATCGCCGTGCGCAAACAGATGACCTCCATCGGAGGCACCCAGGCCGCAGACCTGTACGCCAAGGAGATCGACGCCATCAAGGTGCTCGGCTGCAAGTCCGCCGACCACGGTTACGAGTGCGACGTTCAAGGCCCGGCTGGCGTGCAGCGCCAGAGATTCATCAAGACCGATGACGGGTGGGTCCTCGCGCAGTAGCTCGGGGCGCTGGCTCCGACGGGAGCAAATCCATCCAGAACTGTGCCGCCCTGCACCCTCATTCCGCGGATACGTCCAGGTGGGGAACGGGGCGGCCGAATAGCCTCCTGCAAGCCAGGCAGCGACAAGACCGCGAACTCCGCTGGCATGGGCAAGCTGGACTTCGGTCATTGCCGCACGCTTCCTCGGAGACGAGCGCTCACGCCCGGCGCTTCGATGCACTTCGATTTGTACTTTCCCTAACAGAACCGGCATCAGCCATCGCCCTATATTCCGCGTCGATCGTGGCTGGAGCGACATCACGCATCTGCGTGAATCGTGCTCTTGCCAAGCGTAGCGGCGCTTTCTTGCCCGCGCGGAGACCGCAAGGTTGTCGGCCTTCCGGATACGCGTCGTCAATCGAAAGCAGGCGATGAACCCGGCCACCGCGCCGTCATCGTCGTGGGTCAGTAGATGTCTGCAAGTGAGGAAGGAAATGAGTGTGTCGGAGAGCGTGCGGACCAGGCTCGACTGCGAAGAACTGCTGGGCGAACTGGATTGCCAGTACCGTAACGCGACAAGGCCCAGTAGCCACCTGGACCAGCTCACGGAGTGGGTCCTGCATGCACAGGAGGTGGTGGACTCAGCTGCATTCGGCTTGAGCCCGGGCGAAGCCAGCGAGCTGCTGGCATGCTACGCGGCGCAACTGCATAGCGCGCTTTGCGCCATACCCAGCTTGGGCGCACCGGGAAACGGTGCAGCTCCCATCAAGCCCCTGCATCTGGACACGGACACCGAGCAGGCGATCCGTCGCGTTGGCGAGAGCCACGGCAAGCAATTGCGGACGCAGTGGCTGGCGGACATGCACTCAAAGGCCGCGCAAGCAGCCCGCGTCCATTGAATCCCGTCATTCCTGTTTAGTCGCTCAAAAGTCGAACGCGAGGGCACGGCCCGTATCCCGCGCCTGGGTTCAGCAAGGCTTATCGGCCCTGTCCATGCAGGCTATCGAGCATCGGTGAGCGGTATTCGCCGGGATTTGACCGTGCGGGCTCCACGCCGGGGCCAACCTTGCCGATACAAGCCTCGGTTGCACCAGCATCACCCTTGGCAGACCAGCCCCCTGCGGGCGACGGAAAGCGTTGCGTACGAATTCTGGATGCCGGCGCGCCTTCCCTCCAACCAGGGCCAGCGTTCGCGCGGAAAAGCGTGAGCAGGGCGTAAGGCGAAGCGCACCGATACTGCCTTACCAGGCGCTGCGGATCGTCTCATTTCCTTCAGCATTGCTGGAGAACGCTGCAGTCGGGGACGTGATGGGCTGCAGCGACAGGCGTGTCCGCCGGAACAGCACTTCGTCAAACGCTTCGGTAATGCCCCGGGCGTTGACGGGCCCCATCGTCTCGATGTCCTGAAGGAACGCATCGAGGAATCGCCGATCGCCGTCCTGTAGCGCCCTGACAAAACTGCGCCAGCGGGAAGCGTCCAGTGCATCCGTCTCGGTGGCGTAGGGCGAGGCATACAGCCGGGTGCCTGCAGGCCACCGTGAGCCATCAGAACGCCCGCGGAGAAACTCCACATCGAACTCGGAGACCAGTGCCACGGGCTGGTCGTCCAGCGTTGGAGCGAGCTGGCTCTTCAGCCAGCCGTAGCCGCGGAAGAATCCCGCCTTGAACGGCCAAAATTCATCCGGGGTTGGCTTGGGGAGGGATTCTCTCCTGAAGCTTTTCCACGACTCGTAACACTGACCCACCACCTCGGCAACCACGTGCGTTCCTCGAGCGTTCGGATACACGGCTTGTTCCGTGGCGACGTGCACACGGCATGCATTCGTGATCCGGCAGGAGTTTGACGTACCTGGCCACCTGCGTTCTGTTCTGTACGAGACAAATGGCAAGGTCTAAAGGTGATGACGACAAGCAACGGCGCCCAGCCCTGGCAGGTCGGTGATGGTGATGTTGCAGTTGGCGATGGCGATAAAGCCAAGCTTCTCCAGCGCCTTGAGTTCCTTGTTGAGGATCGGCCGCGAGCATCCAACCATGTCGGCAAGCGCTTGCTGCGCCAGACGAAAGGACGGGGTCGCAGCATCCGTCGTCGATATGCCGAACTGCTCGGCCAGTTCGATGATCGACAAGGCGCAGCGCTCTCTCAGGGGCAGCAAGCAGACCTTGATCAGATCTCGGTGATGCCGGCGTGCGCGAGCGCAGAGCGAGCGTGCCATCACCAGGCTGAAGTTGGCGTCCCTCCCCATCAGCTGGAAAATGGACGATCTATCAAAGTAGGCGATGGCCAGGTCCGTCTTCGCGTCATAGTCGTACGCGGATCCACCGCCGTCGAAAACGGGCAGCTGATTGAACAGGTCACCTGCACGCATGTATCCCGCGATATGCCGGCTGCCTTTGCAGCACGTGGCACTGAGCTTCAGGATGCCGGAAAGAACGAGGCCGAGTTGATCGGTCTTTCTACCACGGGCAATCACGCTTTCACCCTGCGTCAAGGCCACCACCCGGCCGAGGGCTGCGAGTTCACCAAGGGTGAATTCATCGCAATCGCGCGCCCACACCATGTTCTTCAGCAAGGCGGCGCTCAGCTCGGGCCCACTCGGATGCACTGCCTGCCTGTTCCGGTGGCTGTTGCTCGATCGGCTGATATGTGAGGCGCTGAAGACCATGAGATGAAATGAGCATTGCGTTGAATGTCATGTTAGGAACACTCATCGCGGTCGGCTGTAAGACAGATGACAGTTGTACTGGCGTGTAACCCACTATCGCGGCCAGTTGTTCGCAAACGGCTGATGGCTCGATAGTGCGATCAGCGCAGCGTGATGGATGGGTGATGACCACCCCGCTACGGAACCCCCGCAAAACCGTGCATCGCGACTCCATCGCCCTCCGGAAGAGCTGTGTTTTGCACGCCGAAGGGTAAGTGTTCCGTGCACCCGGAACGAGGGCGATGGCCGGTCTTTCCCGGCTGCCAGCGAAGTCATCTTGGGGGTATGCGGTTAACGAAACTTCAAACCGCCGCAATGCGGATGGCCAAAACCTGCGCTGCCGGGGTTATGAAGGCACTCACCGGCTTGCCTTTTGAAACGTCACCACAGATGTCGTCGACCGGGGCAATACAGTTCGCGAGGCCAAGTGGAACTGCCTCCCGCCGCATCCTGGCCAACGATATGCGGGCGCAATCCTAAGGAATGCGCAGGCAGGGATCTGTTCGATTCCAGACATGCGGCGGATTGCTGCAGCAGGCCCGGATAGAGCGCAGCTTGAATACCGCACGCAGTCGAAGCGTAATGGAAGCGAAGGCCAGCGCCATCAATGGCAACGCGAACCCGACAAGTGCGAGAACGCATTCAACGACAGTCATCGGCATGCAGTCCTGTCTCGCTCGATCACCCTTGGTTAGTGGCAGGCGACGGTGCTTTTTTTGCCACCCTCCGGTGGAGTCGGGCCGACATGTCGAGACAGGTCCGCTCCTTCGGCAACAGATCGGGTGGACTTCGTTCGCATATAGCGATCACGTCGCTGCGAACCCACCTCCTTGTGAGCCGCGTCGCGAGGATCACGACATCCATCCGTCGCGCGACAAGCGAGCGGCCGATCACCCTGGACGGGTGTCGGCCGCTCATTACCTTCATCAGAACGACAAGCGCGCTCCTGCCTCCACCGTAGCCACATGGCCACCGGATGCACCGCCCGGCACATAGCGGGCATAGTCCAGCTTGCTGTACAGACTCCAGCGGTCGCTCAGCTGTGCCGTCAAGCCGGCACCGACTTCCACGCTGTTGCTGCCGAACTGGCTGTCGAGCGAAGTGCGGCTGACGGGCGTGAGGTAGCTCGCGGTGAAATCGGTCGCCGCCTGGTGGACCAGGTAGAGTTCGACGAACGGCTTGACCAACGCATGGTTGGCGCCAGTGAGATCCCAGGAGGCACGGGCGCCCAGCTTCGCGCTGGCGCCGGAGGCGTGGTCGAAGTCGACCTGGGTGCCTTCCGGCAGCGCGGTTCCATCGAAATGGCCGTACTGATAGCTGACCTGCGCAAGCGGGGCGATGGAGAAGTGATCGTTGACTGCAAACACGTCGCCGACCTCTACCGCGGCCGTCAGGCTCGTGCCGTTGACGCGACCATCGATCACCGAGGTGCGATCCTGCAGGCGTGCGCCCTGCAGCAGGCCGTTGACGTACGCGCCATGGGCGCCCTGCCAGGTGACATAGGCGTCGAGCGTATAGGCACGTGTCTTCAAGGCGCCCGCCGCTGCATTCTGCACGCCGTCTACGGTGCCCTGCGCATCACCTCGACCATCCAGCGCCGAACCGAATACGCCGACCTCGAGCGAGGAGCCGTCACGCGCCGTTGCGTGCCACACCGGCGTACCGACCTGCACGCCCGTGATGCTGCCCGAATAGGCGGCCGACAGATTGCCAGCGCTGCTGTCAGCAACATTGGACACAATCATGCGGGCCCACGGGGACGGATTGCCGTCGCTGGTCGCGGGAACATCACCCTCGCGGTCATGGCGAGTTGCCAGCGCCAGACTGGTCATCTGGTTCATCATGCTCATCGTTGCCGGGAGGCGTGAAGTCTCCGGGCGATAGGCCGGCGTGACAGCCACCAGCGGTTCCGTGGGTGGCATCGGCGCGACGGCTGCTGCCGGCTCTGATGGCGCCACCGGCGCGACGGGTGCCACCGGATCGCTCGGTGCAACCGGCTGAGCCGGTGCAGTGCTGGTCAGGTACCAGTTCTGGCCCTGGCCGCTGCTGTCGCCTGCCTGCAAGTGATAGTCGAAGGCACCTGCCCGCACCGGTCCGGCCAGGGCGAAGCCGTCCTTGCTGCCTTGTGCCGTGGTGTCGGCGCCATTCAACGACTGCACGACCAGGATGCCGTTGCCCGTGGTGGCAGCGCCCAGGCCACCCACGTTGTTGATGCCGAGGTTGGTGTGGCCGCTGACGCTGCCGCCGTTGACCGCCAGCACATCGCCCGCGGTCGCGCCGTTGCTCAGCACTTCATTGAGCGTGACGGTACCGCCCTGCCCAACCAGCGACTGCACGGTCAGGGTCTTCGGCGCAAAGGCGCCAGCCTGGGCTGCAAAAGCCACATTGCCGGCCAGCGTCAGCGTGTTGACCTGCGAGCTGCCGGTCATGTTCCAGCTGCTGCCCGCATCGATGGCGATATCCGCCGGATCGATTCTGCCGGACAACCGGCTGCCATGCGTCAGGCTGATGCTGCCTTGGCTGCTGTCTGCGAAGACGATGTTGCCGGCCAACTGGGCGTTGTCGGCGACCAGGGATACCTGGCTGCCATTCCTGGCGTCGAACAGGTCCTGCCCTGCGGCGGACAACGAGGTGTTGCTCACCGTGAGCGTCGCAGCGGCGGCATTGTCCGCTGCGAGCAACGCGCCTGCACCGCTCGTCAGCGTAGCGCCGTCCACCGATAGCGCAACCGGATCGGTGCCGCGCAGGGTCACCACAGGTGCAGACTGGGAGGCATGCGTACCGCCTTGCAGGACGAGCGTACCGCCAGCGACCAGGGTGCCCTGATCGAGCGAGGAACCACCCGCCAGGACCAGTGTGCCGTTGCCGACCTTAATTAGCTCGCCTGCGCCGGTGACCGCGGCTGACGTGGCCCACGTGGTGCCGTCATCGGTAAGCACAACGCCATCGTTGATGCCGATCGTCATCGCTCGCGAGGTCGTGATCGAGGCCGTGTTTTCCAGCGCGCCACCATTCAAGGTGATCGCGCCGGTAGCTGCACCCAGGTTCGCATCCGCACCGACCTGCAGCATGCCGCCCGTAACGGTCGTGCCGCCGGCATAGGTATTGGCGCCGGTGAGCGTCAGCACGCCCCCGCCCATCTTGTTCAGGCCACCGCCACCCGACAGCGTTCCGGACCATGTTGCGCCGATGCCGTTGGTGTCGATGTTGGACGTTGTGCCATCGACCAGAGTGGCATCGACGTCGGCGTTCAGCGCAGAGCCCGTGACCTGGATCGTGCCGCCACCCAGGTTGAAGGCATAGGACGCCGGGTAGCTGTTGTAAGAGCCGTGAAGCGACGAACCGCCGATCTGCAGGGTGCCACCATACAAATTGTAGGTGCCACTACCGACTGCGGCGAGGTAAAGCTGCGCACTGTTGAAAACGGTTAGCGTGCCACCCGTCTGATTGATGGTGCCGCTGCCCTCGTTGCCGCCCTCGCCCCACGTCGATACAGCGTTCGATCCCAGGAACATGGAGCCGCTATTCAGAATGAACGACCCACCACTGAGGTTGAGCGTACCGCTTCCGAACTCGTAGTTGCCGGAGGTTCTTCCCAGCACCACAAAGTCGGACTGTCCGCTGCCGAACGTTACCGAGCCACCGCTGAGATTGTAGGTACCGTTGCCGCCCTGGTTTCCGATGTTGAGCGATTGCGCACCGCTGCCGCCATTGAAGACCACCTGTCCTGCACTCTGAGTCACGGTGCCCGTGCCGCCGAAGTCGCCCACCTGGAGCTGGCCGAGCGATAGCGTTCCGCCACTGACCTTCAACGTGCCCGAATCGGTTGACCCTGGGAGTCCATTGCCCAGTTCGCCGAGGCCGAGATAATCGATGGACGCCGTGCCGGAAGTGACCGCGAATCCGCCACCGGTTACATAGGTCGAGCCGCCATTGAAAGTCGCGCCGTCAATGGTGACCGTACCGGTTCCGGTCTTCACCACAGCTCCTTGATTGGCATTCGAATCGCTGGCGCTACCGGCATTGTTGATGACGCCAGCGAAACTGGTGTCCGTGTTATCCGTGCCAAAGACCAGGACGTTGTTGCCGGGAACACCGTAGTTGGCGCTGCCCGACAGATTGTCCTGGTAGATCACGGCCGGGGATGCGGCATGCGCGTAACCCGTGATGCCGAGACAGGCGGAAATCGCCAGGGTCAGGCTGGCGCGTCGAATGGAGGGGCGAACGATGGATGGGGACATGGTGAGGCTCTACTGATACTTAGATAGACGATTCTTTTCGTCCCCAGCATCGATGACCTTCCCGCCCGCTTCTGTTCGATCGATAACAAATGGTTAAGACCGGGGCGAAATGTCGCGCCGTGCGTACCGTGCAAGCGGCAACGCGGCGATGGATCACCCGGCGTGAGATGAAAGCTGTCAAACCCACGACTACGTGGGCAGTCTCTCAGTGAAGGCATCGGTCGGGCAGATAGATACCCGCAGGGGCAAGCATTGCAGTCGATTCAATGGACGGTCATTGCCGTGGCCACCCTGGCTTCTACGCGCCACCACTGACCGACTTAGGATGAACCCTGCGACCAACGCCCGCGCGTTGCTGCATCGCTGATGATGCTTGCTGTGCTCCAGCGCCGCGGCGAGGCCCTGCCCCCAACCCTCATCGCCAAACCATCTACTAAAGATATAGTTGACAAGCATGGCCCGCGTGAGTTTTATTAACTATAAGACTAGTAGATGAGCAGGCATGCCCATGAAGATCTCGTTGACGGACCGGGAGGCGGACGTCATTCAAGTGCTGTGGGACAACGGTCCATCGCTGGTGGCCGAAGTCCGCGAGCGCCTGAAGGATGACCTGGCCTATACGACCGTGCTCACGGTGCTCCGCACCCTTGAAGCCAAGGGGTACGTCAATCACGACGAGGAAGGCCGGGGGCATCGCTACTTCGCCAGCATCAAGCAGCAGACGGCACAGAAGAGCGCGCTTCAGCACCTGACCGAGAAATTCTTCAGTGGGTCCACCGAACTGCTGCTGACACATCTGGTGTCCGACCAGAAGCTCAGCCCCGAACAGATGGCGCGCATGCGAAAGCTGCTGGCCGAGCGGCTGGACAAGGAGAAGCCCTGATGCTCCCCTGGATGACCTACGCGACACTGGTTGCCGTGCTTCTCAGCATGGCCGCACTGATCGGTGAGCACGCGGCGAAGCAACGCCAGGTGGCAACGCGCGGCATCTGGTTGAGCACCATGCTCCTCTCCCTGCTCCTGCCCGTGATGATCGCTTTTGCCTCGATCCGGATTCCGCTGACCTTCCACGCCAACGCCCCGGCGACCACGCTTGTGCTGCGCGGAACAACGTCGATACCCATGCCTGCTGGCATGTTCGACTGGGTCGTCACTGAACAGCATGCGACAACGGCACACAGGGTGAACACGGCCGTAGGCGGTTTATGGCTGGCCCTTTCCGCGCTATTGCTTGGCGTCTTCGCCTTCGCCACAGCTTCGTTGCACCGACAGAAGCGAAGCTGGAAAGAAGGACATCTCTGCGGGACCAAGGTGCTCTTTTCGCCCAAGATCGGCCCGGCTGTCATCGGCATCCTGCAGCCCCACATTGTCGTGCCGGGCTGGCTTGCCGAGGCTCCCAAGGCCCAGCAAAAGCATGTCATTGCGCATGAAAGCTCGCATCTTCGAGCGCGTGATCCGCAACTGCTTGCACTCGTGCTCGCACTCGTCGTGCTCTTCCCGTGGAATATCGCGCTGTGGTGGCAATTCCACCGGCTGCGGCGCGCGGTGGAAGTGGATTGCGATGCCCGTGTTCTTCAGAGCGGCGGCGATCTGCACGAATACTGCGAAACCTTAATTGAAGTTGGGCAGTACCGCTCGACGACCATCGGCGTCGCCGCTGGCATGTCGGAATCCGTGTCGTTCCTTGAACAGAGGATCAAGCTCATGCTCCTGAAACCAAAGAAGTGGGCGCGTGCAACAGCCATCGGCCTCGCTTGTTTTTCGCTAGGCGTAGCGGCGGTTGCTGCCCAGGTCACACCACCGGACACAAACACCAAGGCCACCGATAACGCGGTGACACTCAGCCCGGATGTGCTGAATAAGTACGTGGGTTACTACAAGGTCAGCGATCTGTCTGCCATCACGGTTACGCGCAGTGACAACCATCTTGTGCTCCGCCTCAGCGGACAGGTCGCGTTCAAGGGGCCCATGGACCTCTACCCTCGCAACAACACCCAATTCTTCGTGCCAGGCATGGATGCCACGGTCGACTTCATCCAGGACGTGCAGGGCAACACGAAAGCACTGACGGGCAGTATCAAAGGACACGTTGCCGTCAATGCCGCCCGCGTGAACGAGGCGGCAGTGGACCAGATCAACAAGGCCCTGGCCAAGAGGATTGCCGACCAGAAGCCTTTCCCCGGCAGCGAGAAGGCGCTTCAGCTTCTGCTGAGCGACCCTGACGGCAGCGCCGGCATCAGCCCGGAACTTGCAAGGGTGCGGCAGGAGCAAAAGGCAGGACGTGAAAAGTACCTGGCCGGCCTCGGCCCCGTCACTTCCTACAAGTTCGGCGGCGTTACCGACTTCGGTTGGGACCGCTATGTTGTCGAGCGCAGCAACGGCGCGGAAACGATCTACCTGCTTCTCGACAGCAGCGGCTTGATCGTCAGTGCGTATCGGCACCCGGTGAACGGTTGAGCGAACTTGTTGCGGCGAGGGATCGGCCAACGCCCTGACACGGCGGCCTCCCAGTGGAATGTCCGCTTCAGCTGCGGACATTCCTGCTCCAGGAAAGAGTTCCCTGCCCTTTGCCGGCGATGCTCAGGGATAAGCGACTGGCCGCCATGGCTGCTTTTGTGGTCCGAAGCAGACCGTGGCTGGCGTGAAGCTAAAGCAACCCAGGTATGAGCGCGCTGGTCCGGGCTGCGTATTGGCGGTATGCGTCGCCAAAAAGTTCGGACAGCCAGCGTTCTTCGAGACGAAGCTTCCGCCAGAACGACAAAAACACGATGGCAACCGCCACGAGTCCGCGCCAGTCGCCCACCAGCACGGCATTGCCAAGGAACAGCAGCAGGAACCCGGTGTAGATGGGGTGCCGAATCAGGCCGTAGGGCCCACGCGTAATCAACCGGTGGTCGCTCTTCAATTGAACGGTGGCGCTCCAGTTCCCTCCAAGAACATGCCGCGACCAGCACGCGATGGCGGCACCCGCAAAGCACAGGAAAATCCCCGCTGACTGGAAGGCGATGGAGTGCGGCACGAACTGCTCCCTGAGCGGGCAACCGGCAAACCATTCCCCTGGCCCCAGCAGCAAGAAAGCCAGGATCAACGGCAGCCAATAAGCAACGAAGCGCTTGGCCAAGGATTCGCTTTGTACCGGCGCCTTTACGCGACGAGCGCTCCAGAGCCAGTAAACAAGAACGGTCAACCAGGCCAAGTTCAAGGCGGGGCCAAATCGGGGGTCCATGCGCTTCCTTTCGGTGGAGTCACGTTTGCTGGCCGACTTTGCTGCACGTCAGCGCGGACCCCGATATTCGCCGGCCAGCGGCGACCGGACCAGATGGATTGGGTCGGATTGACGCGATGCGGGGACGAAAAGTGGGCAACCAGGGACAAGCGGTGGCCCTAAGCACTGGCTCCGGATGCACAGGTGCAATCCCGGCGACCGCGACCGCCATGCCAGCGACATCAAACAGCGTACTGAGTGGCCGAAGCCGACCTTTCCACGGAGCCGGCTTTGCGTCGAGGCATACGACATCGTGGCCGGATAAGCAGCCCAGGCCCCTGCCGGCAGGACTAGAAGTGCTGCCCCAGCGGCTCGTTGCACTGGTACTTCTCGGCCTGCTTGTCGAGGTCCTCCTGCGTCAGGTGGCGCGCGGCCAACTCCTCCGGCGAGAGCTGGTGCAGGGCGTCGACATCCATGCAGGCGTGCTGGGTGATACCGAAAAGGCGCTGCACGTTGCGCAACACCGATCCGACGCCCTGCTTCCGAGGGTCGATCAGCACGATGCCGGGAACGATGCGCCGATCCGACCCGGGTATCCCTCGGACGTCCCGCGAGTGCTGGGCGTCGTGTACGCGGTTGTGGAATCCGGCATCGGCCGTGGTGCTCGAAGCTCCAGCGGGCTGCACGGGCAGCGCCAGTGGGTTCGGCAACACCAGCCGGGACGGGACATCGGGTGCGGTGCCGGGTGTCGTGGGCCGTGCCGCCTTCGACTCGGTCGCGTGCGATGACGAAGGTCTCGCGCGGGAGATCGGGGTGGGTGCCGCCGATGGCACCGTCGCCGGTGCCGCGGCGGCGCGTGATCGTGATGGAATCCAACGCACCTTGATCTGCGCGTCGTGCATCTGCGCGATGACGCGCGGTGGGTCGTCAGGTGAGGCGGGCATCAGCAGCACCACCAGCACAACGCCATGGCATCCCATGGCCACGGCCAAAGCCAGGATTCGGCGAGCAGACACACGACGGTATGCGGGTTCCATCCCTTCCCTCTCCCCATGACGCTTTCACCCCGCCCGGACTGACCGTCTTTGGGCGATCAGCTGCAGCTAGGAGACCTTGGCGTCCGGCCAAAGTTCTTATGCGCGAAAAGCGACGGGCCCTCGCCATGGAAACCACGGGCAGGTTTCGCTCATGCGTGGGAAGCGCATCACTATCAACGGCTACCAGGTAAGCCGGAGTGAAAACAGTATCGCAAGGGCAATGGCCAACGAGACCAGGTCCAACGCCACCAGGAATAACCAACGCACGGCACGAGCAAGCCTCGCCAAAAACACCCAGAGGCCCTTTCCCGCTCGAGTTGATGTGTCCATGCGACAACCACCCTTTCGATGAGAAGACCTTGGACGGCTCAGTGCGCCAGAGGTCGAAAGCAGACTTTTACAGTGGCCCGAATGGTTAACTTTCGGACTTCGCGCCGCGGGTCGGCACCATCAAATCAACCACCGGCTCCAGAACTATCTCCGGGAGAGATTCGGCAATGGCCTCTCGCATCAGCTCCCCGGCTTCCTTGTCGAGCGAATCCGCCGAGAACGCCCTCACCCGCGCGGCCTCATCCGGCCACTGTGCGTAGCTGTACCAGATGTCGTCCGGACCACGATGCAGCCGTGAACCAAGCGATCCGTGCCGATCCAGATAAAGCTCGGAGATACGCGTCCAAGCCTCGACGAACTGAGCCTCCATGCCCGGACGCACCCGCCACCGATAGATTGCAGCAAAGCCGGGGATGGAATCGCTCATTGCTTGCCTCTCCATTGCCCATGTCCGTTACCGAGCGGACCATCGGAAGTCCATAGTCGTCCCTGGATCACGGCATGTCATGTGCCCAGCTCGCTGGATACATGTTCGCTCAACTCCCTGGTGTTCTTGACGAACTCCGCTTCCAGATCGATGCCGCACTTGTTGGCAAGCACGATGATCGACCACAAGCAGTCCGACAATTCATGGCCAAGCTTGGCTTTGCAGTCATCCATATTCCGGATACCCGCGTTTGCCTGGATCAGCTTCGCCAGATCGCCGACGTCACCCACGAAACCAAGCGCAAGCTCTCCCGTGCTCCAAACACGTCCCCATCGCTTGATCTCAAGCTGTTCGTAGAGATCGTTTAGCTGCAGGGCTGATTTTTCGATATCGCTGAACTTCATGTTGTGGGCACCTGACACGGGTTATACGGCGCGGTGACGATGAGGCTCCCGGGCACACGGAATCAAACTGGTCGAGCAGCCTGGCCGCGACCTCACGAATGCCGCGGCCACGCACGTCGTTGGCTACGCCTTGGGCTTGCAGCATAGCCGCTACCTGCCGGAGAACGATCCCATGGGGCTTGACTATGTGAACGCCCTCTCCCGCCAGGACATAGCGACCGACCCGAACTGGATAGCGCGCCTTCATTGCCCATCGATATGCCAATGTGCATAGCAATCATAGTCGATAGCCCCGCCGAACCTGGGCCGTAGTATCACGCTCGAAATGCACCATTCTCACCACAGGGCCCGCCTTGACCGATTCGCCAAGGAGTGTTCATGCACCCCTCCACAACTGGCCCACACGCCCCGCTGTTCGCGAATGCCGCCATCGCCTGTTTCGCCGTCTTTACATTCGGCCTGGCGGTCATGCATCTATTGCGTCCCGACTACGCGCCTTCGACCCACATGATTAGCGACTACGCAGTCGGCCGATGGGGCAGCGTCATGACAGCCGCCTTTGCCTGCATAAGCCTTGGGAGTTTGATGCTCAGCGTGGCCTTTGCGGGCAGCGTCCCTGGCTCGATGGCGACCTGGCTTGTAACAGCGCTGTTTGCGATCACGGCAATGGGATCCGCAATCACTGCGGTATTTCCAACCGACCTGCCAGGAGCGCCATCGACAACATCCGGCAACATCCATGCCATGAGCTTCTACGTCAACGTGGCAAGTCTTGTACTTGCCGCAGTGACAATAGCCGTAGTTTCGTTGCACAACTCTCGCTGGCGAACCCATCGGTCGGGTTGCGTCGGCTTCGCGCTGCTACTGATCCTCGCGCTGTTTTTGCAGTTCAAGACATTGCACCCAGGCATGCCCTACGGACTCGCCAATCGACTGTTTGTCGTCATCATGATGTTCTAGCTGTTCTTCATCGCGACACGTCTTCGCCAGATGGCCCTCCCAGCCACGTCATCTCACATCGACGGCGCCTGACCAGGAACGCTCAGCCGGCGCGGGCCATGGGAGGCATGATTCGTTGCGGCACGCACCGCTGGGCTCAACTAACTTTGGCCAAAAGCCCAAGCAAAACCATAAGGATTTGCAAATGAACATGTCATTGCGTCACGTATTTACCCTGCTATTGGCGGCGATCACTACGCTCGGCGCGCCAATCTGCCATGCAGAGAATAGCCAGGATGCGGAGGCGGCACGTTCGACCATCGCCGCCATGGAGCGCGCCTGGAACACGCACGATATGGATGCCTTCGCCAACCTGTTTGCCGAAGATGCCGACTTCGTCAACATCGAAGGAACGCGTTGGCGTAGCCGCTCGGCCATCAAGGAGGCCCACACCTTCGTGCACACAACCATATTCAAGCAGAGCCACCTGACCGTTGACGACACGACCATCAGGCAACTTAGCCCGGATGTCATCGTGACCAGATCCACCTGGCACCTTGCAGGCCAAACCACGATGAAAGGCGAGCCCGTACCCGGCCGGTCCGGCATCCTTACCAACGTTCTTGTGCGCTCCGGCCCGAGATGGATGATCGCCGTTGCCCAGAACACGGACATAGTTCAATGAATACGCTTCTTCAAAAAGCCAGCACGCGCCACTTGCTGGGTGGTTCGGCCGCTTTTGAGTGGAGGAGTTACGGTGATTAACCGACGACAGTCGATTCCTGCCGGCGGCATCGCTGGACCGGCGCAGGGCCCGCCGCCAGACGAGGCCTGGGTCGGTCCAATCGCCAGGGGGTAATGCCATGAAAACTGCACAGCCCGCCTTATGGGTGCGTTCGCTATCACTGCCTCTTTTGGCAGCCTTCGCTTTCGTTGCCTCCGGGTCGACCGTAGGTGCGCAGAACGCAATGAGCGCGCAGTCTCTCGAGGGCGTCTGGATGGTGACGAGAATCGTCAGGACGGGAACTGACGCAGGCACGGATACTCATCCGCAGCCGAGCATCGCGCTGCTCTACAAGGGCTATTACAGCGTCATCAGGGACAACAGCAACGGGCCACGCAAACAGGCACCGGCACCCAAAGACCCGGAGCACCCGACCGACGCCGAAAAGATCGCCAAGTATGACGAATGGGCTCCCTTCATCGCTTCCGGCGGAACCTATGAGGTCGAAGGCAACACGGTCATCACGCATAACGTCGTCGCGAAGCAGGTGAAGGGCATGACGCAGACGGAAGAAGTGGTCGTCACCTTCTACGGCGACTCATTTGTCACGGGCACCCCGAATGACAAACTGCAGGTGACGTATACGCGCGTTCGCTGACGCGCTGGCACGCTTGCAGCGCAGGGCACCTGCAAAGGCCTGCCCTGCCTTCGCATCGCTATACGCAAGTTGGACATCTGCGTATCGCGCGCCACCACTCGGCCACCTCATCAGCGTGCCAGTACTTCGCCGATGGAAGGTGCGCCCGACTTCGCTTATCCGCACATCTCCGGCGACGTTCAGCAGGTTTGATACACCCCACATGCCAAGGCAGTTGCCTCCCAGGCAGCTGACGTCCTCGTCCACATAACGACCATGCAGCCTCGGCCATCCGGTCAATAGACGCTTACCGTGGGCCATGGTCGGCTAACGCGGCGTTGCATGCTGCGCGAGCACAGGGAATGTCAGGCCAGCATCGGGGGCAGCGAAACGGGGAATGGTGTCGTGCAGTCCGCACTCGACGCATGGGCGATGCTCACGCCCATGCCGAGGATCGGGCGCAGCGAGGCAGAGAGACGCAGCACGCCACTCATTGAGCCATGGGTGACGCTCGGCTGGCGCATCACCAAAAAGGCGTGCCGCCCTGATTGACGAATACCCGGCGATAGCGCGGGTGATAGCGAACAAGACTGGAACATCACGGCTATCCCGTGCCCCTGACAAACCCTTACAAATGAGGAGAACGTCATGACCGATAACCCGCACAGCCGCACGTGGTTCCGCGTGGCCGTCGTCTACTTTGCCATCGCCGTGACACTGGGCATTGTCATGGGCGGCTCGGGCGATCACTCGCTGATGGCCGTGCATGCCCACCTCAATCTGCTCGGCTGGGTGTCGATGTCGTTGTTCGGCCTGATCGGCCTGGCCTATCCCGCCATTACCGAGGGGCGCCTCGCCCGCTGCCAGTTCTGGCTATACAACATCGGCCTGCCGGCGATGCTGATCGCGCTCGCCGCGCAGCTCAAAGGCGTGCCCAGGCTTGATCCGGTGCTGGGCATCGGTTCGCTCGTCACCGGTATCGGCGTCGCACTGTTCGCGTGGCTGGTGATCACGCGCGTGGCGACACGGGTTCGGCTCTGATGCGCGCAAAGATCGGAACAGGAGTCGGGGTTCCATTTCAGCGGCGTCAGAGTCCAGTTCGCTGAAGTCCCACTCCGACCAAAGTGCTTGCCGGGGCGCCGCCCGATGCACCAGGCCCTTAGAACGACACCTGCGCCCGCACTTCAAAGATGCGCGGATTCACCTGCAGTTTGCCGCGGTCGCTGAAGGCCCAGATGCAGTTCGCCTGCATCTTCAGATGCTCGCCGGGGTACCCGTTGGCTCCCAGCGTCCAGTCGTGCTCCTTGCCGCCCATGATGGTGTTGCAGTCGGGTGGCTCGTCATGCGCCCGCCCCTGCCCGCATGACACCCGCGCCGACTGACACCTCTCTCTGGGCAATGGGAGATTCCAGGTCCGAACCATGAGTCAGCCGCTTCACGCTGCCAAAAGCGTGCGACCCATCCTCCCAGATGGCAAAGCTCGCCCCCTGCCCGAACATCGGAAGCGCCACGTCAGCCAGCAGCAACCAGACCTCGGCTTCGAACAGCTCGCCCGGCAAGTGCTCGCCATCGAAATGCATGGTCGCCGACCAGAACTCGTGGTTGATCTCCAAGACAGTCTGCCACTCACCGCCGGAGAGGTGGCTGTGGAAGTCGCCGAGTTCTCCCGGAAGGAGACAGATCTCGGCAACAAAATCTGGCACCGCGTGTGTAGCCATTTCAGTTACCCGCCTACGACAACACCCCTGCCCGATCATCTACGTCGCAAGTGACGGCCACTCTTCAAGCCGCCACTGGTCGCAAGCCACTGCCCTATGAGCGCTGGTCCTGAACCTCCCACTCTGCCAAGGCAGTGAGGAGGCGCGACACCTGGAATTCTCCGTAAGCGGGCGACTTGTGGCGAATGTCGGCATCCGAGAGAAACTGCCACACAACATCGGGCATATCAGCGCCGAGACCGTAACGCTGTATGTGCAGCGTCAACCACATCGACCCTTGCTGCACCTGTTCCAACTCGTCCATGGTGGCCGTCTTCCTTTTAGCCATTTCTCTCAACACCTCACGGACCTGCCCGCTCGTGCATGGCTCTGTCTCCATCGCACCCTCTACGCCTACCTTCGGCCTCTTTGCATGGCCTGATGCCCCCTGAGCATGTGAACAACATCCGGCTCGGCATCTCGCACCTGAAAGGCCAGCCAGCACCGTGCAACGACACCGTCCTCGCCTTGCGCGTATCCGCCATCCATCGGAATGACATGCAACGACGGCCCGCCACCCGCGTTGCCTCTTGGCGCCCTGGTCGTCAGCACGTTTGCGTGGCACGCAGGGAAAGCATGCGCGCCGACCTCAGCCGGGCGCGACGGGAAATCTACGGGGTGCCGGTTGCGTAAAACTACGTAACTGCGGGAGTGCTTCAGCCACGCGCCGTAGCCTCGGCCTGGTCGCGAAAGTGGGCATCTCACAGTCTGGTGCGCCACCTTTCATCGCCGCAGCACCTCGCCCGGGCACGCATTCTCTCAGCGCCTGGGTGCTGATAAGTTTCCCGCATGAATGGAACTCGCCTCGCCGTGACATGCGCTGGAAGCCTGATCGTCGCCACTGCGGCCTGGATGTTTTGGAGGTCATCGCCCCGGACGCCAGGCACGCCAAACATCGCGGCACCCACAAGCCAGACGCCTACCGCCCGATCCAAGGGGGACAAGGCTGAACTGCGCGCCACGCCGCCAGACCCAGACCCTGCCAGTCCTCGCGCGGATGCACAGGCCATCAAGGCGACATTCGAAGCGAGCCGCGATTGCTACTTCCTGCGGAACAATGCCTTTGCCGCAAAGTCGATCATCAATGCGTGTCTAACCCTGCCCCAAACTCCTGAAACGGAGGGCCGGCGCGCGGCGTGCGCAAACAGCATCGAAATGAACCGAGCGCGGACCGACAAACTGAGCGAGGCGGCCGAAGCGTGCCCCAAGGAAACGGCCACTGCCAAATTCTTCTACGAGGCAACCAAGGCAGCAGCAGCACAGGGCGACACCGACGCACAGGCCTGCTACGTCCAGTCGCTCTATCAAAGTGAGGGCGTTGACCTGACCTATTCTCAGCAGGACATCGACGACTATCTACGCGATGCGCCCAACTACATTGCCCATGGTCTTTCGCGAGGCGACTGGCGCATCGTTGCCCTTCTCGCACGTGGCGGCCACGGCGACCAGTACAATCCGCTTGAACTCGTCACCAAAAATGACATCTATACGCAGTACGTCATGAATCGCCTTCTTCAGCTGGGAGCAGATAGCACCTATGCCAACCAGCTGAACGGGTTGATTCAGGCCATTTACCTGGCGCCCCGCCTCATGCAAGGCCCGCCACTTACCCAGGAACAGATTGCACGCGGCAACAAGGACGCCCTCGCGCTCTTCCACCGGTCATTTGATCACCAGGCCTTGCTCCAAGACACGCCGGTCGTTTGTCGCGGGGGCGCACTGTAAAGATGGAGCAACCGGCAACGCCGCCTGAAAGAAGGAGGCGACAACTTTCGAAGCGTCATCAATAAACCCCGGAAAGACCTGGCGACGCATTACCTGACGCAGATAAAACTTTCGGCCAGCCAGATCGACCTCCTCCGCGGCACCGAGTATCCGAGTTCGTCCTTTCGGGCATTCAATGACTAGATTGGGAAGACGCCAGAGGCGCTGCGAGTCGACCGCGCATCGCGCCATGGCGACTGGGCATGAGGATGGCGGCTTTGTCGCGCCCGTCTCCGCTCCGCAGATCACCGATTTACTGGGCCGGTGCCGTCTCCATATTTGAGATGCGGCGCCTATAGGGTGCCCACCATGACCCCTCGCGCCCATCTGCAGAAAGCCCTGAACCTCATCGAGGGCCACCTCCCGAGGTTGCTCGACGAGTACCCGGACCCGGCGGACTTCTGGCCAGCCTTCGCCGGCGAGGCGGATTCGCTCCTGGAAGAAGCCGGGCAAGAGCACGAGTGGGTCGCCGATAAGCTCGAGAGTATGCTGACCTTCCATGGGGCGCCTGCCCCATAGGGAGCGTGCCGTGTGCTACTCCGCCCAGGTCTACGCCGACTACCGCAAGTACGAACGCTACGGCGGCAAGCTCGACTTCAAGTCGTTCGTGCAGGTCTTCTGGGAGCGCAAGAAGAACGGCGACCTCATGAAGGTCATGCCGAAGGCCATGGCCGACGCCTTCATGCTCCCTCGCAACGAAGGCGAGCAGGAGGTCAAGAACGCGGTAATCGAGGCATACCGCAGCGTGTCTCTCGTACTGGAGAAGGAACTGGCCGAACAGACGGAGCGCTTGGTCAAAGCTGAGGCCGTGTTGGCGTCCGCCAAGCCCACGAAAAAAGCGGCCAACGACCAGCGCATCGCAAAGACCAAGATTGATGCTGCGCGAGCGAAGCTGGAAGAACTCGCGACGCTTGCCAAGGGCGAAGGCTACGGCCGCATCTGGCCCGGGCACTACGCGCCTGTCCTGATCCGTGACCCGGCGACCGGAGAACGCCTGATCGTGCCCATGAGATATCGCGCGCGACCGATCGGGTGGACCGAAGCCGATGAAAAAGCGAAGCCAGGCTGCTACAACGCGCGCAAGGACAGCCTGCGAACCGTCTGGAAGGGATTGTTCGGCTACCAGCACGGCGTCGTGGTCGCGAGCCGCTTCTACGAAAGCGTCAGCCTCCACAACAACCAGCATCGGCAACTGGCACCGGGAGAGCGCGAGCAGACAGTGGAGATTGCGTTCACGCTGGAACCGCATCAGGACATGATCCTGGCGTGCCTGTGGCGGTACGTCGAACCGGAGGGCGACCGACCAGGCTTCCATGGCTTCGCGGCCATCACACGCGACCCGCCGCCCGAAGTGCAGCAGGCAGGCCACGACCGCTGCATCATTGCCTTGAAGCCCGAAAACATCGACACATGGCTTGAGCCCGACCCGCACAACCTGTCGTCGTCGTACGCGATCCTCGATGACCCGCTCGATACGTACTACCAGCATGAGCTGGTGAAGAAGCCGGGCGAAGAGGAATAGCCGCCGTGGACGAGTTGCGGCCTTGCAGTAGCTGGCTTGGAACCATGCCAATCACTCGCTAAAGCGCGCATTGCGTAGCACCCATTAGCGACAAGGTCCGGCCCACTCACTTGTACCCTATGACGAAAAAGGGTCGTGATCTTATCCATCAAGGTCAGCAGGCCGCCGCCGTGCAGAAAAAACACTCCTCGCCTATATCTGTTTGAGCAACCAGGCAGCCCTGATCGCCTCCCTGTCTGCACGCGGCGGTTGCAAGGCGCTGACACCTAACGATCGACTGAGGGCCTTTGAGCTTCGCGGGCCAGGTCGTAACGGGCCTGCAGCACCAGCCAATAGAGCGCAGATGTGTCCAGCACGAGGGCGAGCCGCATGGCTTGCCGGGGCGTCATGGGGCGGGCGTCGGTGATGAACTCCCTGAGATGTGGTGCCCGGATACCTGTGCGACGGGCGAGCTGCTGGTGATTCAGCGTTGCCGGAAGCATGTAGTCGAGCAGCAGCACCTCGCCTGGGCTGCGCAAGAGCATGGATGGGTCAAAGTCCATCAGCGGATCGATATGAATCAGGCTCATGAGGCTTCCTTTCTTGTCAGGCACGGCTCAACGACGGATCAAGCCCTACAGGCTTCCGTGTCGGCGTATGCCGGGGACGATGTAAGTGATCGCTGAGGGGCCGTGCGGCAACTGACAAGCCAAAGAGCCGCGGAAGCGATCAACGGATGCGGGAAATGCTCACTTAGGACTTCGTATCAAGCGCCGCAGCGCGGGGCGTGGGATATATCCGTAGCCAATGATTGCTGTCGGCGAAAGCTGACACGTGCAGCCGTGAACTGCGCTACCCGCCGCATGTGGGGCGACAGAACAGGAAGTGAGGATGCCATCGAGGGGGATGGACGGACGAATGCGTCCCGTATGATCGCGTGCAGCCATGATCAACTCCGTTCCAGTTGGTGATGGTCAGCGGGTCGTATGGGTTGCCGCTCATGCGGCCCGCGCTTCACGACATTGGTGTCGAGGCCACCAGCGATGCGTTTCTATCGACGTCGAAGTGGCTTGTCGAAAGTAGCAAACGACACTGGCATAGCCTGTCGGGGATCACTACGTTACGACCTAGCTTAGTGCCGATACGTATGTCGGCACTCAATGACCTATTGAGCCATGAACTCTCGCCAAAGCGTCCGCTTCGGACCGGGCTCGCACATCACTCCACGTTGCCTTTCGCGATGTGTCTGTAACGACTTCAAGCTTGGATAGTAGTAATCCAGCCAATAAGGTCGATACGCCCTCATATTCTGACACGACCACTCAAAGAAGGATGCCGGCACATCAAGCTTGGCGATAAAGGCTGGGCCTGTAACCTTCATGTTCACAGTCGAGCCATGCTTGCGTCTACTGTTAGCCCTTCCGCCATAGGCACATAGTCGAACAGCGCGATTCGAAGCCCGCTAAAGCGATCCAGATGGAAGATGCGTTGAAGGACATCCGGATTTGCAAGGCACCACAATAGGCGAAGACCCGCCAATCCCACAGTAGAATTCGCGAACATCATTGACAAGTTGAGCTCATGAGATTCCATCCCGACGGCCCCTCTATACCGGATATCCTTCTGGAACGCTGTGATGCTGGACGCGTCGTGTTTCTGTGCGGCGCTGGGGTTTCATTGCCATCTGGAATGCCGACCTTTGTCGGCCTCACTCAGTACGTCATCAACTCCTTTGACCCACCAGCCGATTCGGAAATTATGATCGCTTTTCGGCCATGGCTGGATGGTCAATCTGCAACGAATGTTCCGCTCGACCAGATCTTCAACCTCCTTCACCTTGAATATGGCAAGGATGAAGTTAACTCCCTTGTCACGGAGCGGCTGAGCTCCTCCCTGAAAATGAGAGATTTTGGACGCGAGCACGAACTAATTAAGCGGATTTCTTCGAACCAGAGCGGCGTACCGCAAATCGTCACGACAAACTTCGATCGGTTGTTTGAGGTAGGCCAGAAAGCGGAGCACCTGATTCAGCATGTAGCTCCAGCTCTTCCCGACCTGAACTTCGGATCAAAGATCGAGGGGATCACGTATCTACATGGGCGACTGGTAGACGCAACCGCCGAAACTCATCCTTACGTACTGAGCAGCGCAGACTTCGGACGTGCCTACCTGTCAGAAGGATGGGCGACCAACTTCATTCGGCATCTCCTAGAACGATATACCGTCGTTTTAGTCGGCTACCAGGCGGAAGACCCGCCAGTCAAATATCTTCTTCAAGGCCTCAATCACGATGGCCAGTTTGACCGATCTAGACTTTATGCATTCGATCGTGGACTTCCCGAGGAAATCGAAGCCAAGTGGCGTGACCGAGGCGTCACAGCTATAGCCTATTCCGATCATCCAGACCTGTGGAAAACCATGGAAGCGTGGGCAGATCGGGCCGACGATCCGCGCAAGTGGCGTGCATCTGTAATCGCCAAAAGCCGGCGAGACCCAAAGGGTCTGACCGCTCACGAACGCGGCCAACTTGCCCATGTTCTGCGCACAGCACAAGGGGCGAGGTTGTTCTCAGAGGCCGATCCATCACCTCATCCGGAATGGGTATGCGTGATGGATGCGAACGTTCGGTCAGTGAAACAGACTCGAGGCTACGGCGACAACGCAGAAGCCTTCGACCCTGGAGCCGTCTACGGTTTGGATGACGATCGAGGCGATATCTCCGAGGAAGATCGCAAGCAGGGAGTCACCAATGACAATCTCTTAGTTTGGCGTGAAGGAGACGACAATCCGCATGAATTTCATCGACTGAGCGGGCGCCAGTCCGAAGGTTTTGAAGCAGTACCGGTTAGGCTTGGCCACCTCATCAACTGGGTAAGCAAGTCCATTGATAGTCCCGTGCTTGCTTGGTGGGCGGTTCGACAAAATGGGCTTCATCCGCGACTCCTGAAGCAACTGGAGTGGCAAGTAGCGCAGTCGAAAACGCTCAGTGAGCGTGCTCGTCATATCTGGAATCTCATCCTCGAACACCATCGAGATCCTCGTAATCGTCAGTGGGATGGCGAGTGGTTCGATTTGAAGACGCGGGTCAATGCGGAAGGTTGGACTTCGAGTGTACTAAGAGCTTTTCAGAGAATCGCGACACCGCGATTGGAAATCAAGCCGCCGTCTGGCTTCAAGCAGTCCAGGCCGCCGTTGGCAACATGGGAAGAAACTGATCTCAGCGACCTGGGCCAGTGCGATGTCATCATCCTTGAACGGCACAACGAAGAAGTCGACGTTCCTGACAATGTTTTGCCACAGGTATTCGGCATCCTGGAAGAACAGCTAACCGTCGCTTCGGGGCTATTGCGGGACATCGAGCCCGTCTACTTCCATGCACCAACCTGCTATCCAAACCGTGAGGTTAATGGGAGGGAGCACGTCACCAAAGCCGCGGAGGCGATGGCTTGGTTCGTCCAACTCATTGACCGAATGGCTGTTACGCGGCCAGAACTGGCAAATGCGCATGCAACGACCTGGCCTGCAACGGACCGGTTCTTCTTCCGAAAGGCCAAGCTTTATGCGTTCAACAAAGCAGATGCCTTCGAGGCCGACCAAGTTGCCAAGGAAGTCTTGTCCTTAGATCAAGAGGCATTCTGGGACGTCGCCGTGGGCCGAGAGCTCCTTTTTCTCTTGGTGGATCGATGGAGAGAGTTCTCCGAGGAGAACCGGAATCGGATCGCCGACCGAATCTTGACGGGCCCCGATCAGCTTTCCCACTGGTCTAGCGAGGAATTCCAAGAATTGCGGGTTTATTTCGCCGCCAAGTACGCTCGATATCTCGAACTACAAGGTTGTGAACTGACGGCGGGCCACAGTGAGCAACTTGCCGAGTCGATCAGCGGCATTCAGGGATGGAGTGACACTTGGGCGACCTCAACAGTGATCGAAGGAGGCTCCCATACGGGCTGGGTCGGCACGGACGAAAGACCAGATGCAGTCCTGAACCTTCCTGCAAACGAGATAGTTTCCAGAGCAAAGGAAGATCTGAAGCTTGACGTTGGAACCTTAACCGAGAAGCGACCGTTCACTGGCCTGGTAAAAGCCAACCCACGAAAGGCGCTGTCTGCGCTAACGATTGCAGGAAAGGCTGGCGACTATCCAGAGGCATTCTGGTCGTCCATGATCAACAACCTTCCCGCAGACATCAGTCCTAGGCTGAGGCGAGTATTCCTGAATCGCGTAGCACGCCTTCCATATGCGGCCATTGTGGAACTACGCCATACGCTGGGCCGATGGCTCCAACAGAATTTAGTCGCTGCCCTCGAGTTTGATGGCGACCTCGGCTGGGCAGTCTACGATCACATCGTCGATGGCATCCTGAGCGGTGGAGTAGATGCATCAAAGAGCGGCTTGGGCGAAATCCACCAAGGCGGAAAAGTCATTCAACGGTCCCGGCGCACGTTCGATCATGCAATCAATGGCCCCATTGGCATGTGTGCTGAAGCCTTATTCCATGCAGTGCCTGGAGAGAAACAAGAGGCGCTCTCACTGATTCCAGATCACATCAAGTCTCGCGTCGAGCGCCTCTTCTCCGCATCGGGTGAGAGCTCAGATCATGCTGTGTCGATAGCGTGCGCAAAGCTGAACTGGCTTATGTTTGTTGATCCCGCCTGGACAAAAGAGCGTCTTATTCCGATGTTAGCGTTCGAGCATTCGGCTTCGGAGCCCGCGTGGAACGGGTTTCTTCATAGCGGGCGAATACCTTGGTCGCCGTTGGCAGAGATAATAAAACCGCTGCTGATCGACCTCTTTCCTTGGGTCGAAGAATTCTCCTGGAATCGCGACCTCTCAACGGTAGCCGCCCAATGGCTAGGCCTCATGCGGATGTCTCACCCGGATGAGCCGACTGGTCTTTCACGAAGCGAAATGCGCTCAGTCTTCCGCGCCATGTCCGATGATACTCGGAACCGATTCATTTCCTGGTTGAGCCAAGTTGGACAGAAAAACGAGAGCGGCTGGGCCAAACACGTCGCCCCCTTAATCAACAAAGACTGGCCGAGAGAGCGCCGATACCGAACCTCAGCATCGGTGCGGGCGTGGATCGGTCTACTTGGTGACACCGGAGATCGGTTCCCAATTGTGTATGAAGCAGTGAAGAAGTTCTTGGTGCCCGTGGAGGCAAATGACCATCCGTTCTACCGGTTCACCAAAGAATTCAGCGGAGAAGGGCCGATTACCACCCGGTTCCCTGAAGCAACGCTAGACTTGATGAACAGAGCCACCCCTCGAGCCCTCACCCATTCGCCGTATGAGTTACCCAAGGTGCTAGCACTGATTGCGGAAGCCGAACCTGATCTGATATCAGATCCACGCTATTTGCGTCTTATCGATCTTGTTGAACGAAGCTAGATTTCTGTTCTCATAACTGACTACCCAGTAATTTGCTCTCGGATTCTCGGACACTCAACGACTGCCTCTGACCGTTCTCCGAACAAGAGAAGCAGAGTCCTTTTGAGAATGTTCGGTAGCCAGTGCCGGCTGCCTCAGCGGGGACGCACGTCACGGCCGTGGGATTGTTGGGTGCATCCATGCACCCAACCCCTCCGCGCTTTGCGCTGCGGGGCCGGCCTTCGGCCGTCCAACAAGTTCCAGACAAATTTGTCGAACCGGTGGGTTCTCACCCAGTCGCTCAGTCAGAAACGAAAACGCCCCCAAGCGGGGGCGATTTCGTTTCTGGCGGAGAGAGCGGGATTGTTGGGTGCATCCATGCACCCAACCCTTCCGCGCTGCGCACTCCAGGGCCAGCCTGCGGCTGTCCAAATTTGTTCCAGACAAATTTGTCGAACCAATGGGTTCTCATCCCCGTCTGTCCATCAGATACGCAAACGCCCCCAGTTGGGGGCGTTTGCGTATCTGGCGGAGAGAGTGGGATTCGAACCCACGGTAGGCTTACACCTACGGCAGTTTTCAAGACTGCTGCCTTAAACCGCTCGGCCATCTCTCCGGGCTTGGTTGTGTCCAGTGCAAGGCACTGGATGACTCGCTGCGCTCGCCCCTACGGGGCCGCCCTCCGGGCGTTCTGCTCTTCGCTTGTCCCGCTTTCGCGGGAATGACGAGCAAGGGTCGCCCAGGCTCGCCATCGCGGGTCGCCATCCTATCAGGAATGGGCTCTGCCCTGCCCCTTTTTCGACAACGCGAACATCGCCCACAGCATGATGCCGACCGGAACGGCGGCGCCGATCAGAGGCAGCAGCAGCACCGGCTGACGGATGACCATCGGCACCAGCTGGGTAGCTGAGGCGAAGGCGATTACGGCGAAGCGCAGCTTGCGGCTATGGCGGGCGAACCAGAAGGCGCCGAGTACCAGCACGGTGGCGATGATGCTCAGCACCAGGTCCACCGTGGGGATCTCGAACATGCTGACCAGTCCGAGGCGGGTCAGCAGTTCGGTGGCCAGGATGGTCAGCAGCGTGTAGCTGGCTGCGAGTTCCACCTTGTCCCAGCGTTGGCTACTCATGGCGTCGGGCTCAGGCGATCTGCTCGAGGTTGCGCATGTACGGGCGCAGCACTTCGGGCACGGTGATCGAGCCGTCGGCGTTCTGGTAGTTCTCCATCACGGCGACCAGGGTGCGGCCCACGGCGAGGCCGGAACCGTTGAGGGTGTACACCAGCTCCGGCTTGCCGGTGGCGGGGTTGCGCCAGCGGGCCTGCATGCGGCGGGACTGGAAGTCGCCGCAGTTGGAGCACGAGGAGATCTCGCGATAGGTGTTCTGGCTGGGCAGCCACACTTCGAGGTCGTAGGTCTTGATGGCGGCGAAGCCCATGTCGCCAGTGCACAGCATCACCTTGCGGTACGGCAGGTGCAGCAGTTGCAGCACCTTCTCCGCGTGGCCGACCATTTCCTCGAGCTGGGCATGCGACTGCTCGGCCGTGGCGATCTGCACCATCTCGACCTTTTCGAACTGGTGCTGGCGGATCATCCCGCGCGTGTCGCGGCCGTAGCTGCCGGCCTCGGCGCGGAAGCACATGGAGTGCGCGGTGAGGCGCATCGGCAGCGCGTCGGCTTCGATGATGGTGTCGGCGACCAGGTTGGTCAGCGCCACTTCGGCGGTGGGGATCAGGTAGCGCTTGCTGTCGCCCACCTGGGTGGAGAACAGGTCTTCCTCGAACTTCGGCAGCTGGCCGGTGCCCTGCATGGTTTCGCCGTTGACGATCAGCGGCACGTTGCATTCGAGGTAGGCATGCTCGC
Organism: Dyella amyloliquefaciens; assembly: GCF_004296575.1. Lineage (GTDB taxonomy): Bacteria > Pseudomonadota > Gammaproteobacteria > Xanthomonadales > Rhodanobacteraceae > Dyella > Dyella amyloliquefaciens. The sequence goes on from NZ_SAYT01000002.1 coordinate 239,384, forward strand.
CTGTGTGCAGGTTGAGCATGAACTGCGCGAGCGCGCGATGCAGGTGCGCGAGCTGGCCGCGCAGCACGGTGAAGCGTGCGCCGGAAAGCTTGGCACCGGCGTCGGCATCGAGCCAGCCGTGGCGAGCGCCGAGGTCGACGTGATCCTTCACCTCGAAGTCGAACGCGCGCGGGGTGCCCCAGCGCAGCTGTTCGGCGTTCTCGGTTTCGTCCTTGCCCAGCGGCACGGACTCGTGCGGGATGTTGGGAATGCCCAGCGAGATGTCGGCGAGCTTGGCCTGCACGTCGGCAAGCGCGGCCTCGTTGCTCTTGAGCTTGTCGCCGATGCCGGCGACTTCGGCCATCAGCGGAGCGACGTCTTCACCCTTGGCCTTGGCCTGGCCGATCGCCTTGGACCGCGTGTTGCGCAGGTTCTGCAGCTCCTGGGTCTCGGTGGCCAGCTGCTTGCGCTGGGTTTCCAGCGACTCGATGGCGGACACGTCGAGCTCGTAGCCACGGGTTTCCTTGAGGCGCTCGGCAGTCTCGGCCAAGCGCGAACGCAGCAGTGCGGGGTCCAGCATGATGGGTCCAAATCAGGGCATCGGAACCGGGGATTATCGCTGCCGGGCGGCGAGGGTCGCAATGTCGGGGCCGAAACGGGCCGGGATGGCCCGTTCGACGCCCGTCACTACCCGCCTGCGAGCGGATTCTCGGTCGACGTGCAGCCCTGCCGCCGGATGGGACTAGGGCTGGCTGGCGGGCCGGTAGACGTGCGCGGCAATGCCGGAGCGAAAGAGCGTCGCCGAACAAAGCTCCAGGTCCATCGGCTTGGCCACCTGACTGAAGAGCGGCAAGCCCTTGCCCAGTACGACCGGGTGTATGACGAGCCGGTATTCATCGATGAGGCCCGCCGCCGCCAGGCTTTGCGCGAAATTGGCGCCGCCATGGGCCAGGATGAAATTGCCCGGCTGCTGTTTGAGCCTATTGACCTCGGCCACCAGGTCGCCATGGGCCACTTCGGCCTCGGCCCAGCTTCTCAGGCTTTCCAAGTGGGCCGGCACTTCAGCCGCCCCTTCCTGCGCCTGGGCGTCGCGCAGGGCGGCCGTGGTGTGGCCTGCATGGAGATCCAGGGCTTTCTGCCGCGTGAAGACGGCCTTGGGAATCTCGTTCATGGGCGCGGCCATGGGGTGGTTTGCCGTTGGCCAGAAGCGCGCCATGTCGAAATACGTCCGGCTGCCCATCGCATGCAGCCCCGCCTGCCAAAGCGTCTCTTCCACCCAGCGGCGACTGCCTTCATCGCTGCTGCGGAACAGCCAATCGATCTCACCGTTCGGGCCGGCCACGAAGCCGTCGAGCGATATGGACATCTTCAGGATGAGCTGGCGCATTTGCGGATTTCCTTGGTTGTGGGGCCTTCTCTATGGCGACGTTTGGGTAGAGGGGGTTTCGACATGGAGCGGGGAAATTTTTGCTGGCTAGCGCAGGCAGGAGGCGGGCCTGGTTGGGTGCCTTGCTTGCCTCACGAACGCGGGGCCGCGGGAATGATGATGGGGACCGGGGCGAGAGGCTGTCGCGCACAGGGTGCGCTCCCACAAGGGAGAGGTGGCTACCTGCGATGGCGACTGAGGCGAAAGGCGATCGCGCACTGGGTGCGCTCCTACAAAAGAGCGGAGGTCATTGCCAGAACAGAGGCCACCATCAGGACAGAGGCCTGAATCTCCGCATCGCAATGTGCCGCGCAGCGGCACGAGCCTTCACGTGGCCCCTGTGTGGCGGTGAGGGGTGGTCGATCAGGCCCCGCAGGGGTGCCCGACAGGGATGTCGGGCACTTTTCGTCCGGGCAGGAGCCCGGTCGAAAAGCCCGGCCGCCCCTCACGGACTGGCTGGGCGCAGCCCGGCCAGCGCCACGCGGGGTGCCCTTCTCTTTGGTTCCTTTCTCTTGGGCAAGCAAGAGAAAGTGACCCGGGCCGCGGCAGCGGCTCGGAAGCCCGCGGCAGGCGGGCAAGCTGGCGGAGACGTCGCGGCCGAAGGCCAAGAGCCAAGTCGCTGGATGACTCGCTGCGCTCGCCCCTTCGGGGCCGCCCTACGGGCGTTCTGCGCGCTTCGCGCTTGTCCTGCCTCCGCAGGAATGACGGATAGGGAGAACTGAGGCGTAAGGCAATCGCGCACTGGGTGCGCTCCTACAAGGGAGCACCCGGCCAGGCCCATCCAGTCTCGGCAAGAAGGACGGGCATGAGAACCTGAAGCACCGCTCAGCCAGTTCGGCGGTGATTGCGCCCCAGCCACCAGGCCATGACCGCACCCGCCAGCAGCCAGCCGATCACCTGCTCGATCAGCGCAGCGACGGTGAAATTGGTGGGGAAGCGGTACCAGTTCCAGTACGGCACCATGGTGCTGAGCCACGCGAACACCGACGCCGCCAGCGCAATGCTCAGCCGGGTCACGAAGCTGAAGGTCGCCAGCCCCATCACGAAGGCCAGCGCCAGCGCCGACAGCGTGTCCGAAGCCCATTGGCGCGGTAACTGGGCGCTCATGTCGGACAGGTCCTCGCCCTGTGGCAAATACACCATGAAGGCATACGGCGACACCTTGGACTTGGCCGAGTAGGCGTCCATCGTGGCCTTGTCACGCATCTTGTCCGGGTCGACGGAAGGCAGGATGTAGACACCGGGACGATTGCCCAGGCCCGGCTGCAGCGCGGCCAGCACCGTGTCCTCGCTGACCGGCTGCCGCATGCCCACGTTACCCAGGCCCAGCGCCATGTGTGCAATGGCGCCCCACAGGAACATCACAATCCCACCCATCAGGGCTGCTACGAGTACCCGCATGACGGTGCTCCCCGCGTGACTGTTGGTCAGTTCAATCTATGTCCGCCGCGACGGCCGCTGCAAGTCTGCGCCCCGGGTCAGGCCTGGCGCGCCGCACCGATGGGCAGCGCTGCGACCCGCTGCATCTCCGGCTCGTTCCACAACGACGGATCGCGCAGGCAGGCCAGTGCGAACTCATGCGCGTCATCGCCCCAGAACAGGCGACCATCGATCGACAGCGTCGGCACGCCGAACACGCCCTCCGCCACGGCGGCATCGAAGTTCTCGCGCAGCTGGGCTTTCACCGCCGGATCGGCAATGGCCGCGACGGGGTCGTCGATACCCAGCGCAGCAGCAACCGGCGCCAGCGCCTCGATGCTGTCGCCTGCCCGGCCATGCCCCCATATCCAGTCAAAGATGGCTTCGGTGGCGGCACCGCTGCTGCCGGCCGCAATGCACAGCCGCAATGCGGCCAGCGGGTTGAACGGGTGCGACGGCGGAAAGTTCAGCGTTACGCCGGCCTGGCGAGCGCGCCACAGCGTGTAGCGATAGGTGAACTCGCGCTTGGCCGGAATCTCGGCGGGGCCCTTCTGGCCACACAGGTCAAGGATGCCGGCGAGCAGGATCGGCCGCAACGTGATCGGATGCTCCGCGGCCAACGCCTTGATCTTGGGCCACTGCAGCCAGGCGAACGGCGAAATGAAGTCGTAGTACCAGACGATCGACATGGCGAATCCTCGAGAACAACGGGGCTTACTTCTTGCGGGCCTGCTCGCGGGCTTCGCGCAGGCTGAGCAGTTTCTCGCGCAGCTTCAGTTCCAGGCCGCGCTCGACCGGCTCGTAGAACACCGTGCCAGCGAGCGCATCGGGCAGGCATTGCTGGTCCAGCGCGATGCCGCCTGCGGCGTCGTGGTCGTACTGATAGCCCTTGCCGTAACCCAAGCCCTTCATCAGCTTGGTCGGCGCATTGCGCAGGTGCATCGGCACTTCGAGCGTGCCGGTTTCGCGCACCACGGCGCGCGCCTGGTTGTAGGCCATGTAGGCGGCATTGCTCTTGGGCGCGATGGCGAGCCAGATCGCCAGCTGCGCGAGTCCCAGTTCGCCTTCGGGGCTGCCGAGCCGCTCGTAGGTGTCCCACGCGTCCAGCGCCATGCGCCATGCGCGCGGCTCGGCGAGACCCACGTCTTCCACCGCCATGCGCGTCATGCGGCGCGCGAGGTACAGCGGATCGACGCCACCATCGAGCATGCGGGTCAGCCAGTACACCGCCGCATCGGGATCGGAGGAGCGCACCGATTTGTGCAGCGCCGAGATCTGGTCGTAGAACTGCTCGCCGCCCTTGTCGAAGCGGCGCGTGCGATCGGCCAGTACCTGGGTCAGCGTGGCTTCGTCGATGCGGTGGTCTTCGGCGAGTTCCGAGGCGATTTCCAGCAGGGTCAGGCCACGGCGCACATCGCCATCGGCGGCCTGCGCGATCAGGCGCAGCGAGTCATCGGCAACTTCGAGTTGCATTGTGCCGAGGCCGCGCTCGCTGTCTTCCAGCGCACGCCGCAGCGCCATCACGATGTCGTCCGGCGTCACCGCTTCCAGCACGTGCACACGGCAGCGCGAGAGCAACGCGGAGTTGAGTTCGAACGAGGGGTTTTCGGTGGTGGCGCCCACGAAGATGATCACGCCGCGCTCGATGTGCGGCAGGAAGGCATCCTGCTGGGCCTTGTTGAAGCGGTGCACCTCGTCCACGAACAGCACGGTGCGCCGCCCCTGCGCGAAGTTCGCCTCGGCCTCGGCCAGCGCCTTGCGCACTTCGGGCAAGCCGGAGAGTACGGCCGAGATCGCGCGGAAATCGGCGTCGGCGTAGCGCGCCACCAGCAGGGCCAGCGTGGTCTTGCCGCAGCCGGGAGGGCCCCACAGGATCATGGAATGCACGCGCCCCGCTTCCAGCGCACGGCGCAACGCCTTGCCCGGCGCCAGCACGCGCTGCTGGCCCACGATTTCATCGAGAGTGCGCGGCCGCATGCGTTCGGCCAGGGGCTTGAGATCGTCGGGCTCGGCAAACAGGCCCGGCGCGTCGTACATATCGCTGCGTGACATGCCCCGCATGATAGGGCATCGGCGCGACGCGGACGCCGAATGGCGTCCGCGTCGGCCATGAGACGGTGATCAGCGCCCGCTCAGGAGCCCGCCTCGTCCCGCTTCGCCTGGCGCAGCAGGCTCAGCGCCATGCCTGCGACTGCGAGCGCACCGACCACCAGCACGCCCCACAGCAAGGGACGAGTCCAGTCGTAGGGCACCTTGGGCGCGCTCAGCGCTTCGGCGCCCATGTCGTCCACACGAGCGCCAAGCGTTGCTGCGGGCGGCGTCCACGACTCGCCGTACCTGGCGCGCAGCCGGTCCCAGGCTTCGGCCACCGGATATTCGCCTCGGCGCGAGGCATAGCTGCCTGCCAGCAGCCGATACGGACCTGCACCTTCGGCCATGAAGAAGTACTGCGGCGGCAGCCAGCCAATCGCCAGCACCGGCGCATCGGCCAGCGGTGTTTCGCTGTGCAGGCGCAGGTGCTGCACCCGGCGTGGCGCGAATTGCGCATCCGCCTCACCCACCTTGCCGGCAGCGCGCACCAGATCGAGCGTGGCGAGATCGAACCACGACGACGTACCCTCGTCTTGCGGCAACTGCACGTGCACACGGGCAACGGTGTTCGGCGCAGGCAACAGGACCTTCACCGCTTCCAGCGGCAGCGACGCGGGCAGCGTGTAGTCGTAATCGTTGCCGTTGCTGCCGGTGTTCGCGGCCTGCAGCCATTGCAGCTGGGACAGGCGATCGGCGACGGCATCGGCATAGCTGCCCATGAGCTGGACGGAGGGTACATGGTCGTCACTCCAGTCCACATCGCCGTCGACCAGTCGGATGCGGTAGTAGCGACCCGCCACGGAACCGCTCAATGGCAGTGACAGTTGCTCGACCTGATCGCTCTCGCCATGAACACGCGTGGCGCCGACATCGCCGGACAGCGCAGTCCACTCGCGCAGATCGTCGCTGACATCGACCGCCAGGCGCACCTGGAAATCCTGCTGCAGCGTGGACGCATCGAACACGATGTGATCAAGACTGACTGCGCGCCCTGCATCCACCAGCCACTGACGCGGGCGCTGCGGCGACGGCACATTCGGCGGCTGACTGATGACGATGCCGCCAGTGGTGCTGCGTTCGATCTGCACGCCATCGTGCGTGGCGGCATTGACGGGCACCGGGAGCAACCGCGCATCGAGCAAGAAGTCATGCCTGAGCGGCGACGGCAACGGCAGTTCGCCGAACGGCACCGGACGGTTCAGCGCATTCACCACCACCAGGTCACGCAAACCGGCGGACGGATTGACCGAGGCATACACCTCGGGGCTGAGCACGACCCGATAGGCCTCGGCCGTTTCCTTCGTGTCGAGCGGAAATGCATAGGCGTAATCGGTATCCGTGCCGGCATGGGCCACGGCCAGTGGCAGGCACAGGGTCAGTGCCACCCAGCGAACATCAAGACGCATGCCTGGTTTCCTCCATAGACGACGAGCGGCGCGGCGGCGCCGGCGCCAGATATCCGATAACGCTGCACAGCAGGCCGAACGCGATGAACGAGGCGATGCCAAACAGGTTCCCCAGATGGCGTCGGTCGACCACGACCAGCTTCACCAGCACCACACCCAGGATGACCGCGCCGGCCAGCCATGCGAGGCGTTGCCCGTGCCGCGAACCCCACACCCACGCAAACAGGCCGAGCACGCTCCAAACAACGGTGAGCGACATCTGCGCGAGGCTCGAACTGGCCAAGGCATCGTCCCAGGGAACGCCGGCCAGCTGATGCACGGCGCGCAGGGTGAAGTCGGTCGCCAGCACCAGCACGATGCCGCCGAGCACCGGACCTCGACATGGCTTCCACATCGACGGCAATGCGGGATCGGTCAGCCAGACCGCATAACTGCCGGCGATAAGCAGCATCAGCAGCTCCACCGGGTTGAACAACGGAATGAAGCGCAACGGCGACGCATTGCCGCCCTGGAGCAGCGCCATCAGTCCGAGCAGGCCCAGCACCACCAGTAGCGAGTAGCGCAACGGCGGCAGCCATAGCGGCATACGCTCGATCTGCGGCAGCGCCAGCAGACGCGGATGCCACTGCGTGCAGGCAAAGGCAAGCAGCAGCGGTGCGACGCTCAGCAGCATCACCCAGTTGTCGGACAGCCAGCGCGTGCGATCCAGCGAAACGTAGATGGCGACAGCGGCGATCAGCACCCAGCGCCACAGCCATGCCAGATGTGCCAGGGCCGCGGGCAAGCCGAAGTCACGCAGGCAGACCAGGCTGCGCCAGCCGAGCACGGCGGCGGCGGCGACGGCAAGCAGGTTCCAGCGGTGCAACGGCTGCTGCGCCACGAAGCCGGCGCCGAACAACAGCGGCACCATCACCAGCATCCACGCGAACGGGCTCCAGGAAAGCACGATGCCAAGCTCGTGCGGCGGCTTGCGTCGCGCAGCTTCCGCAGCACCCCATGCCGTCAACGCCAGCCAGCCAAGCCACGCCGCGAACTGCCAGGTGACGGGCACGAAGCGATCGATCTCCTGCCCGCACGCACCAAGCCACCAGATCAGCCCCCATGCATAGAGCGCCACCGCCAACAGGCGGGGTGTCGCACCATCGCCACCCAGGCGTGCGTAGACACGACTGCTGGCGAACCCCGCCGCAACCAGCAGCAAGGCGCTGATGAAGGCGCGATTGAGCAGCGGCATCCAGTCGCCACTGCCGTGGTGGTAGCGATCCAGCAACAACGCGCCAGCCGCGAATACCTGCAGTGCGAGACCACCCCAGCATGCCAGGCGGCGCTGCTGGCGCAGCCCCAGCCAGATCAGTCCCGCGCCTTCCAGCGCGAAGATGCTACCGGTGACGTCGGCACGCAACGCCAGTGGCACCGCCAGCGTGGCGAAGGCCACCGCAAGCACGGCCCAGGTGTCGCGCAGCAGGCGCATCGCGGGGTGTCGGCGCACGACATAGGCGATTGCCACGTAGGTGGTCGCCGTCACCAGCGTCGAGATGGCGAGCCCGGTGCCGTCCCAGCGAAGCAACGCGCCCTGCAGCAACAAGCTGACCAGCGGGTTGCCGAACATCAGGCAGCCGTCGATCACCAGCTTGCGATCCACCGGCGCGCGCAGCACGTGCAGCCCGGGAATCACGAGGTAAAACAGGAAATTGAGCGCCAGGAACGGCTCGGTACTGCCGAACAGCGCAGGCTCGTAGCGCAACACGCCCCACGCGGAACCGATGGCGAACGTAGCGATGAAGCCCAGCAGGTTCAGCACGCGCCACGAGCGCTTCCACGCGATGCCGAGAATGGCGAAGTTCAGCACTGCGTAGTAGCTGAAGAGCGCGATGTGGCTGCCCTGCCCGGTCGACACCAGGATGGGCGCAGCAAAACCGGCAAGCAGCCCGAGCACCGCCAGGGCCAGCGCGTCCTGCATCACGGCCAGCACTCCGATGCCAGCCACCAGCACGATCAACAGGGCAAAGGCCGGACCTGCCGGCATCAGGTCATACAGGCGGAACGCGGCGAACACCGTCATGATCAGCACGCCAATCGCGCCGCCCTGCACGGACAAGGCGAACACGCGCTGCTCACGACGCCGGCGCCAGCCGAAGGCCAGGCCCGCGATGGCCGCGAGGGCGATCAGGGAAACGCGCAGCGCCGGCGGCGTGTGCAACAGGCCGGCATCCGAGGCGTACTTCAGCAGGGCCGCCACGCCCGCAAACAGCACGAGCATGCCGATCTTCACCGGCACGTTGCCTTCGGTGAACCACCGCCAAACGCGCTGAAGCAGGCGATCCAGCCCGGATGGCTGGTTTGGCGCTACCGGCGCGGGCCTCGGTGGCGTGGCTGCCGTACGGGCTACAGGAACGGGCCGCTCACTGCGCGGCGGCACGGGTGGCGCCGGTGACGGGATGGCCGGCGGTTCGGACTCGCGCATCGCGTCGCGCACTTCGGCCGCGGTCGTCCATGGGCGCTCGTCGGCGTCCTTGCCGTGCGCAGGAGCAACCGTCGACAAGGCAGCCAGCCGCGTGCGGACCTCCTTCAGCTCACGCGACAACTGCCCCTGCCGACCCCATAGCAGGCCGAGCGCTGCCCCGAACACGAAGCCGGAGACGCTGCCCTCCGTAACGAGGGCCCCCAGCACCGTGCCAATAACCATCCATAGAAGCATCATGACCTATCTGTCCCTACCCGCCCGGGTTGTCATGGGGCAGTGTGCCATGCGGGGTGCAGCGATAGCCGGGAGGTCGATCAACCCTCGATGTCAGGCAATGCCGACAGGCCGGAAGCGGAGGGTCGGTCATCGTCGGCATCGTGGCGATGCCAGATCGCATGGGCATCCACCTGCACGCGCGCAAGCGCTTCCAGTGCATCGATGGCGGACTGGCGCTCGGCAAGCATCGCTTCCTGCTCGGTGCGCCGGACAGCCAGCAGCTCCGCGATGCCGGCCTCGCCAAGGGCGTAGGCACGCGCCACCTTGGCAGCACTGGCACTCGCAGCCTGCAAGGCGTCGCGCTGACTCTGCCAGATGGCATGACCTGCGCGCGCCGACGCGACCACCGTACGCGCACCCTGCTCGATGTCACGCCTTACCCCAGCCAGATCCGCTTCCGCCGCGAGTGCGTCGGCACTCGCCCTGGCGGCTTCCGCGCTGCGATAACTGCCGCCCAACGGAATGCCAAGCACTACGCCATAGGCGCGCTCGCGTCCGCCAAGGTCATTGAGCATGCGGATGCCTACGGTGGGATCCGGCACGCGGTCGGCGCGTGCGCGGCGCGCCTCGGCGTCTTTCTGGCGCGCAAGGGCTTCACTCGCCCCCACCTCATGGCTGCGCACCATGATCAGCCTCACCCACGCCTCATCGCTCCCGGTGAGCGCGGGTGGCGCATAGGCGTTGGCAGCCTCACGCTCGGGTAATGGCAAGGAGGGAAATACGCTGCGCCAGGCCAGCTCCGCCTGGGCCTGGGCCGATCGTGCGCGCAACAACGACGCTTGCGATTGCGCCAGCGCCGACTCGGTGGCGAGGCGCTCACGCTCGGCGGCATCACCCAGAGCGACACGACGGGCCACTGCATCCCGGTCGCGCCGGGCAATGTCGACCAGTTGCTGCCATTGCTCGCGCGCCACCCTCGCCCGCTGCCAGTCCGACCATGCGGCAAGCAGGCGCCGGGCGGCGGCGTGATGGGCATCTTCGAGTGACAGCTGTGCGGCCTGCAGCCCCCTGGCCCCGATTTCACGATCGAGCCGCGCCTTGCCCGGCAGACGGATCGGGCGCGTCACGTCCAGCTCCCACTCGTTGTAGTCGCGATCGCCTTCGACGCGGCGACGCTGGGGAATCACCGTCACCTGCCCTTCGTAGCTGCCGGACGCACGCATGCGCGCCAGGGCATCGGCCGTGGACACGCCCGCTTCGGCGCGACGTACCTCAGGCGTGCTGCTGATGGCGCGCAGCACCAGCTCCGACGGCGGCAGCATCGGATCATCCGCGTCGCCCGCGTTTGCCGCCGCACAACCCGCGAGCAGCAACCATCCCAACCATCGCTTCATGCCAGACGCCCCATCTTTTCCACCGGCTCGATCCACCACACCACCTCGCTTTGCGGCAACGCCTCGCACAGGTGCGCCAGTACCCGATCCACCGAGGACTCGGGCAGCACCAGCCACAGCAGCACGCGATCGATGCGCCCCTGCACGCACTCAACCACCCGCGACCGCGCGAAGCCCTCGCCATGGCCGGCGACGTGCGCCGTGGTGAAGCCCGGCAAGGCCGGCTTCATTTCCAGCAGCGTCGCCACGAGGTCCTCTTCCAGTGCTCGCGACGCCACCAGGGTCAATCGTTTCAGTTCGTTCGACATGGCTTACCTCGCGGCGCAAAAGCGGCGGAACAGCACGGGAAGCAGCAACAGCGTGAGCGCCGTGGAGGTCACCAGGCCACCGATCACCACCACGGCCAAGGGTCGCTGCACTTCGGAGCCAGGGCCGCTGGCGAACAACAGCGGCACCAACCCCAGCGCGGTAATGGAAGCCGTCATCAGTACGGGACGCAGCCGGCGCAGCGCGCCTTCGCGCACCACCTGCTCCAGCGGCATGCCGGATTCGCGCAGCTGGTTGAAGAACGACACCAGTACCAGGCCGTTGAGCACGGCAATGCCAAGCAAGGCGATGAAGCCCACCGACGCCGGCACCGACAGGTACTGACCCGACAACCACAGCGCGACCACGCCGCCGACGAGGGCAAACGGGATATTGCAAAGGATCAGCAGCGCCTCGCGCACGGCACCGAAAGTGAAAAACAGCACCAGGAAAATCATGCCCAGCGCTGCCGGCACCACCAGGCCCAGTCGCGCCGCGGCACGCTGCTGGTTTTCGAACTGTCCGCCCCAGCTGACGCGATAACCCGCGGGCAGCTGCACTTCGCTTTCCACGGCCGCACGCGCCTCATCGACGAAGCCGACCAGATCCCGGCCACTGACGTTCGCCTGCACCAGCGCATAGCGCGAGGCATTCTCGCGACGCACCTGCACCGGGCCGCTGGTTGCCTCCAGCGTGGCGAGATGCTCCAGCGGCACCTCGCCACCGTCGGCGCGGGCCACGCTGATCTGGCCGAAACGTTCGGGCGCATTGGCGACCTGCTCATCACCGCGCACCAGGATCGGCGTGCGACGCTGCTGCTCGATCACCACACCCGCCTGGCTTCCTTCGAGCTGGGCGCGGAGTTCGTCCTGCACGGCGCTGACGTCCAGCCCATACCGGCCCGCCGCCTGGCGATCGACCTGCACGCCGAGGTACCGCATGCCTTCCTGGGTCTGGGCGAGCACGTCCTGACTGCCCCGCGTACGCTCCAGGACGGCGGCCATGCGGTTCGCCAGTTCGTTGAGCACCTGCAAGTCGGGACCGAAAACCTTGATTGCCACGTCGCCGCGACTGCCGGTGAGCATTTCCGATACGCGCATCTGAATAGGCTGGGTGAAGCCGAACTCCACTTCGGGGAAGCCGCTCATCACCTCGCGCAGCTGCTGTTCCAGCCACGCGGCATCCGGGCCACGCCAATCCTTGCGGGGCTTCAGCTGCAGGAACATGTCGGTCTCGTTGAGGCCCATCGGGTCGAGGCCGAGTTCATCCGAACCGAGACGGGCGACCACATGCTCCACCTCCGGCAGCTTCGCCTTGATGGCGCGCTCGATCTTCAGGTCCAGGTCGCGCGAGGCCTCCAGCGACACCGAGGCCGGCTTCACCAGCTGCACCAGCATGTCGCCTTCGTCCATGGTGGGCATGAAGGTCTTGCCGGTGCTCACGTAAGCCACCGCGCCAACAGCGAGACCGATGGCGGCCATCGCTGCCATCGCGCGGCCATGGCTGAGCGACCAGTCGAGCAACGGACGATAGCCACGCTCCAGCTGGCGCATCAGCCAGGGCTCGCGATGGGCGCCTTCGCGCAGGATCAGCGAGCAAAGCACCGGTATCACGGTGAGCGACAGCAGCAATGATGCCGCCAGCGCAAACACGATGGTCAGCGCGACCGGGGCGAACAGCTTGCCCTCCAGGCCCTGCAGGCTCAGCAACGGCGCGAACACCAGCGCAATGATGACGATGCCCGCGGTGACGGGCACCGCCACTTCGCGTGCGGCGCGATAGACGCGATGCAGGCGCGGCAGAGGCGCCTCCTCCCCGTGCGCTGCCGGAGCAAGCCGGCTCACCGTGTTCTCCACCACCACGACGGCCGCATCGACCAGCATGCCGATGGCAATGGCCAGGCCACCCAGGCTCATCAGGTTGGCGCTCATGCCGACGAAGTGCATCAGCAGGAAGGTACCGAGCACGGCAAGCGGCAAGGTCACCGAGACCACCAGCGCCGCACGCACGTCGCCCAGGAACAGCAGCAACAGGATCACCACCAGCACGCTGGCTTCTACCAAGGCACTCTGCACCGTGCCCACCGCACGCTTGATCAGGCCGCTGCGGTCATAGAACGTCTCGATGCGCACCCCGGCCGGCAGGCTGCCTTGCAGCTCGGCCAGCCGCTCGCGCACCGCCATCACCGTCTGCGATGCATCGGCGCCACGCAGGCCGACCACCAGGCCTTCGACCGCTTCGCCCTCACCATCACGGGTAACGGCGCCGTAGCGGGTCAGAGCGCCGTAACCGACCTTGGCGACATCGCCCACGCGGATCGGCACGTCACCTCGCATGGTAATCACCACTTGCCGCAAGTCATCGAGCGTGGCGATGGCGCCGGCCGTACGCACGATCAGGGCATCCTCACCGTCACGCAAACGTCCCGAGCCATCGTTGCGGTTGTTGCGCCCGATGGCGTCGACAACGTCACGGAAATGCAGCCCGGCCGCGGAAAGACGCGAACGATCGGGCGTCACGAGAAAACTGCGGACCTCGCCCCCAAGCGCATTGAGATCGGCCACGCCGGGAATCGTGCGCAGCGCGGGACGAATGGTCCAGTCCAGCAGGTTGCGGCGCTCGGCCAGCGAAAGATGCCCGCCTTCGATAGTGAACATGAACATGTCCGACAACGGCGTGGACATCGGCGCCAGCCCACCACTCACATCGGCGGGCAACTCGGCCGACGCACCAGCGAATCGTTCGGCCACCTGCTGGCGCGCCCAATAGATGTCCGTGCCTTCCTCGAAATCGAGGGTGATGTCGGCGATGGCGTACTTGGCGGTGGAGCGCAGCATCACCGCACTGGGTACGCCCAGCAGCTCCATTTCCAGCGGCACCACGACGCGGCTTTCCACCTCTTCGGGCGTCATGCCGGGCGCCTTCAGGATCAGCTTCACCTGGGTGGGCGCGATATTCGGATACGCGTCGATGGGCAGGCGCAGGAACGCCCATACGCCGGCCGCCACCAGCCCCAGGGCCACCACCAGCACGAGCAGGCGCTGCGCGAGCGAGAATGCAATGAGTCGCTGCAGCATCTCACTGCCCTTCCGTAGACGTACGCGCCCGGAGCGTATCGAGCATGCCCGTGGCGACTTCATCGCCATGCTTCAGACCACCGCGCACGGTGCGCCGCGACTCGCCGTCGCGAGCCAGCACGGTCACGTCCACGGCGCGGAAACCGGTGGCGGTGCGCATGAAAACCAGGGCGGCGCCGCCCTCGCCCAGCAGCGCGCCACTCGGCACGGATACCGCATCCTGCGGCGCAGGCAACCACAGCGTGGCGCTGGTCTGCATGCCCGGCAGCAGGGAACCCGCCTCACCCTCCGCACGAACCAGCACCGTCTGGCTGGCCACATCCAGTGCGCCGCCGGTTTCGCTGACTTTCGCGATGGCGCCTTCGCGGGTTCGCACCTCCTGGCCGCGGCGCACCTGGGTCGCGAACGAAGCCGGCACCCGCAACTCGAGCATCACGCGCTGGCCAGCCACGACGACGAAGGCCTTGGCCAACGCGTCATACGTGCCACCCGGCTGCATGGCGCGTTCGATCACGCGACCGTCCATCGGGGCGCGTAGCTCGTAGACCCCCATGCCCGAACCCGAGGCAGCGGGAGCCCAGGCACGAGCCGCCTGCAGTTCGCGCACGCGCGCCGCCGTGGCGTCGCGCGAGGCGACGCTGGCCTGCAGCCGCGACTCGGGCACGATGCCTTCCTTGAGCAACTGCTCGTCGCGTCCCGCCTGCGCGGCAGCAACCCGGTAAGCACCCTGGGCCGCCGACAGATCCGCGGCCAGCGTCATCGCCTCCCGGCTTTGGAGGCGGGCAAACACCTGCCCGCGCTTGACCGTATCGCCCTCGCGCACCAACACTTCGAGTGCGATGCCACCCAACGGAGTGACCACGACGGCCGTTCCTTCCAGGGGCAGCTTTACGGTGGCAGGCAACTGATCCAGCGGCACGCGATCGACGCGCGCGGCACGCGCTGTCGGTATGGCAACCACCGGCTCAGCAGCCAGTGCGGCCGTAACCACCAGGGACGCCAGCCCCAGGCCAGCAAACCAACGACGCATGCAAGATCTCCCGTAGCAATGCTGCGGCGAGTATCTGAAGCGCGAGCTTTGAAGCTGCTTAAGACGGCGAAGGTATTACCGCGGCAGCACGTCGCGGTGGATTGCGACGCGCTGGACCCAACCCTCAGCGGAAGCGGTTGCGTTTTCCGGGAAGCATGCGCAGCAGCGTGTCGTCGCGCTGCACGAAGTGATGGAACAAGGCAGCAGCCACGTGGGCGATGGCCAGCCACATCAGCACGTTGCCGATGGTCTCGTGGATGTCCTCGATCGCGTGCGCAAGATCGGGATTGGGTGTCGCCAGCACGGGCAACGGCAGCCCCAGCAGGTTCCACGGCTTGCCGGCAATGAACATCATCGTTACGCCGAGCAGCGGCACGGCAAACGCAAGCAAATACAGCGCAAGGTGCACCAGCTTGCTCAGCAAGGCTTGCCAACGCGGCGGCTCCGGTGTGATCGGCGGTGCCGCATGGCGCAGGCGGACCAGCAGGCGAGGCACCATCAGCAGCAGCACCGCGATGCCGAACTGCATGTGCCCCCACTTCACCGCGGTGCGTGAGGCCGAACCACGCGGAAACCAGCCCTTGACCTCGATCAGCACCAGGGCAAAGACGATGAACCAGGCAATCGCCCAGTGAAAGCGACGCATCCATGGCGTGTAACGGGCAGCTGACATGATGACCTCTCTGGCGAAAACGATGACGCAGGGCTGTCGATGCACGCGCCCTAAGCCCGACCAACGACCAGCTTCGGGCACGAGGCTTTGGTTTTGCTTAATTTCGGGACCAGGTCAAGCGACTGCGGCGGCACCAGCCCGCTAAGCCTCAATCGATTCGATATCCGGCAACGGCCCCAACGTTACCCATAGCACGCCTTCACGCAGTTCGTAACGCAGCTCGGTGGAGAGCACGCCTGCCAGCGTGCCGGCCAGGGCCAGCCCCAGGCCGCCATGAAGCGTGGCTTCGCGAGCCGGCGACTTCCGCCAGAAGCGCTGACCCAGGTGCGGCAGATCCGCCTCGCTCAGATCGGGCGTCGCGTTGCCGATGCGCAGATGCCACTGTCCCTGCGTCCTGGCCAAGGCCACGTTGATGCCGCTATCGACAGGCGCGTATTCGCGCGCATTGAGCATGAGGTTGTCGACGATGCGTTCGAGCAAGGCCGGATCAGACTGTACCCAGGCTTCCGCAGGAAGGCTCGCACTGATCCGCGCATCCGCGCCCATGGCCCGGCGCAGCAAGGGCACCAGGTCCATGGGCTCGAGTTCCGGCTGCGCCAGGCCCGATTCATAGCTCGACACGGCAAGCAGGCTGTCGATGCAGCGCTGCATGCGATCGATCGCGGCGCTGGCATTGTCCAGCGATGACGCCTGGCCAGGATCGCGCTGCGCCAATTCCACCGCAGCCCGCATTTCGGCCAGCGGCGTGCGCAGCTCGTGGGCCACGTCGTGGGAAAAACGGCGCTCGCGCTCCATCCCCGCATGCAGCCGGTCGAAGGCGCCATTGAGTGCCTCGGCGAATGGCGTCAGCTCGCGCGGCAGCTGGGTCTGCGGCAAGTGCGGTGCCTCGTTCGGGGTGCGCGCCACCTGACCGAACCGCAGCAAGGGCCGCAAGCCCCGCCTCACCGTAATGATGGCAAGCAACGCCGCCGACAGGGCGGTAGCGAGCACGCCGATCAACAGTGCGACGTGCACGCCACGCTCGAAACGATCGACGTGCTCCCGTTCCTCCGCCACCACCAGCGTGGCCGGCTCGCTCGTGCCAGGAAACAGCAGGCGCAGGGCGACGGCGCGGCCGCGATGGTTGTCGGGCAAGGCCAGATCGTAGAAGAGCGGCTGATTGGCCTTCATGCCGGATGGCAGTTCGAGCCGGCCGGCCGCATTGCTGCCGGAAACCACAAGGGTGCGGCGTTCGGCATCCCACACCTGCAGGAACTCCGTATGGCCGCCGCCAGCATAGGCGGGATGCAACGTCTGCAGGCGCGCCATCGCCACGTCGGTGGGCGGGGTTTCCAGCAGGGCCGCAATGCCCCGCGCCCGTTGCAGCAGGTCGTCGTCGAGCCGCTGGTAGATCTTGCGGTCGATGCTGTAGTCGAGCGACACGAACATCAGCGCCATCAGCAGGCTCAGCCCCACGCACAGCGTGAGCAGCAGTCGCCCGTGGATGGAGCGGAGCAGCCAGTTACGCCACGACATAGCCGAACCCGCGTCGCGTCTCGATCAACTCGGGCAAGCCGGCGCGCGCGAGCTTGGCGCGCAGCGTGCTCACCAGCACCTCGATCACCTTGTCGGACGCTTCGCTGCGCGCGTCATACAGTCGCTCGAACAATTCGCCGCGTGCCAGCACGATGCCGCGCTGAACCAGCAAGGCCTCCATCAGCGCGTATTCCTTGGGCGTCAACGCCAACACCGCGCCATCGACGCGGGCCAGCCTCGCACGCGGATCCACCTCCAGCGCCCCGGCGCGCAGCAGCGGCAACTGGACCTGCCCACGGCGCGAAATGGCCAGCACGCGCGCCAGCAACTCGTCGTAGGCAAAGGGCTTCACCAGGTAATCGTCGGCACCGAGGTTCAGCGCCTGCACCCGGTCGGCCACCTGGTCGCGCGCGGACAACACCAGCACGCCGGGGCTGCCCTCCCCCTGGCGGATCCGCTGCAGCACGGACCAGCCATCCACCTTGGGCAACATCAGGTCGAGCACCACCACGTCATAGGCATAGGCGGCCACGAAGGCCAGCGCCTGCACACCATCGACGGCGAGGTCCACCGCATGCCCGTCGCGGGTCAGCGCGATGCGCAGGTCCGGCCCCAGCGTGGGCGAGTCCTCGACGATCAGCAGCCGCATGGGAATGATCGCGGGGATGGGACAGCGCCGGGGCTGCAGACACTCGATACGCGCGCTCCCAGCGGGACGCAACCTTGTAACACCGCTCGCACAGTCATCCGCCGATCATAGGGCATCTCGGGAAATCCCCCGCCAGCCGTTATCATGTGGACCGCGCCTGGTGCGCTTTCAGCGGGAGCTATCGGTGGGGCGAAGGCCATGGCGATACAAGCGAACTGTCGTCCCGGACCACGCGCCCACATGTGGACCGTGTTCGCTGCGCGCACGTGCCTCCTGCCGAGGATCCATCCGCTGATCCGCTTCGTGCGCTGCTGTTGGCTGCTCCTGCTGCTCGCGGGCCTGTCGTTCGGTGCGCGGGCCGCCGAAGATCCCTGGGCGGCCTTCGACATGCCCTGGTTCGACCGGGTGGGTGTCAGCGACGGCCTGCCACATTCGCTGACGACAGCTCTCGCGCAGGACCAGCGTGGACTGGTGTGGATCGGCACGCAGAGCGGCCTGGTGCGATACGACGGCTTTCGCATGCAGGTGTTCACGGCCACCGGCGGTCCCAAGGCCGATCTTCCCGACGCCTATGTGCGCGCCCTGCTGGCGCTGCCGGATGGCGGCATGCTGATCGCCACGAACTCGGGTGGACTGAGCCGCTTCAATCCTTTGCACAATGCGTTCCACACCTATCCGGTCGGCAAGGACGGCACGAGCTCGCGCAAGATTTACGCACTGGCGCGCGATGGCAACGACGGCGTGTGGATCGCGGGCGAACACGGCCTTGATCGCCTTGACCTGCACACCAACCAGATCGTCGTCGTGCCCACCGGCGCCGGCACCTCGCCGCGCAACTTCAGCGTGCTGCAGGATCGGGCCGGGAATCTCTGGCTGGGCAACAACAACGGCCTGTTCGTCCGGCATCAGGGCGACCATGCGTTCGAGCGCGCTCCTCGGCCCGCGGACCGCGGCACCGTGGATGCCGTGCTCAACGATGGCATCTGGGCACTGGACGAGGACCGCGCGGGACGCCTGTGGGTAGGCAGCACGCAGGCCGGCGCGGTCTATCGCGACGCGAACGAACATTGGCATGCCGTCGAAGGCTTCAGCGGCTTCCAGCGCAATCACGAGCGCCGCGCCACCGTGCGGGATTTCGTGGAGGTGGACCCCGACACGCTCTGGCTGGCCACCGACGGTGATGGCGTACTGGCCTATAAGCCAAGCGACGGAACGCTGCGTGCCATCACCCACGATACCGCCATGCCCTCTTCCCTGCCCGGGGACGCGGTGCGTGCGCTCATGCGCGATCGCTCGGGCAACATCTGGGTCGCGACCGACCTCGGCGTGGCGCGCAACAACGTCGAAGCACGCAAGGCTTTTGCCCTGCTGCCCTCTTCGCACGACGCACGCGCACTGGCCAGCTCGAACGTGCGCACCATCTTCGTCGACTCGCATCGGCGCATCTGGCTGGGCATGAATGCCGGCAACATCGAGCTCATTGACCTCGACCACGGCGTCATCCACCACCTTCAGCTTGGCGGCGACCAGGCGCGACGTGACGTGCAAGCCTTCGCCGAAACCCACGATGGCACGATCTGGGTCGGCACACAGGGGCTTGCGCGGATCGATCCGGCGACACTCGACATCCAGAATTCGGTCATACCGATGCTCGAAGCTTCGCCGGTACTGCACCTGCTGCCCGACGGCGACCGACTGCTGATCGCCACTTACGACGGGGTCTACCGGTACGACCTGCACACGCGTGCCCTCACCCATTTCGGCAACAACCCCAGCGACCCGCGCAGCCTCGCCAGCGACACCGTGCGACTGATTTCGCGGGTGGGTAGCCAGATCTGGTACGTGACCGGCCGCGGCATCAGCGTCGCCGCGAACGGCTCGCAGGACCGCAACTTCGAGAACCTGCTCAATCGCCCCGACGACCCGACCAGCCTGCCCAACAATCTGGCCAGCTCGATCACCACCGACCCGCAAGGCAACCTGTGGATCGGCACCTACGGCGGCCTGGCCATGCTGGAATCGCGGGCGGCCGGCGAGCCCTACCGCTTCAAGCGTTTCGATACGCGCGACGGCCTCAGCAGCGACAACATCAACGCCGCGCTGTCCGACGACCTCGGCAACCTGTGGGTCAGCCTGCCGAACGGCATTTCGATGATGGACGGCAACACGCATGCCATGCACAACCTGGGTGCACGCGACGGCTTGCACATCGCCAGCTATGTCTATGCCGCCGCGGCACGCGCGCCCGATGGCGAACTGCTGTTCGGGGGACTGGGCGGGCTGACCGTGCTGCGGCCCGGCTGGCAGCCACCCGAGTCCACCGACGCACCCCTTGCCGTCACCCTGGCCGCGATCAACGGCAATCCGCTGCCTTTCGGCCAACTACCGCGGCCCGGCGAATCCCTGCATCTGGGCTCGCACAGCCGCAGCCTGCGCGTGGACTTTGCGTTGCTCGATTTCCAGGCCACGGCGGACACCAGCTATAGCTACCGCCTGGACGGGATGGACGAGGACTGGGTCCATGTGCCGCGCGGCAGCCAGCCCGCCGCCATCTATACCAACCTTCCGCACGGTGACTACCTGCTGCGCCTGCGCGCGCAGACCCAGGGCATGCAGCCCCGTACGATCGAAAGCTCGCTGTCGGTCACCGTCGCACCCCGCTGGTACGAAACCATCGCCGCCCTGGTGGGGTTCGGCGTGCTGCTGCTCGCGCTGCTCTACCTGGTGACGCAGCTGCGCACGCTGTACCTGCGGCGTCAGGCGCAGCAGCTGCAGCAGCAGGTGGACCTGCGCACGCACGACCTGCTGATCGCCAACCAGCGACTGGACGAACTGGCCAGCACCGACCCGCTGACCGGAGCCCTGAACCGACGCCGCTTCTTTGAGCTGGCCGAGCAGGTGCGACTCGAATCACGCGAGGGCGAGGCCTGCATCGCGCTGCTCGATCTGGACGGATTCAAGGTCATCAACGATACGCATGGCCACCTGACGGGCGATGCCGTGATCCGCCATGTGTGCCAGACGATGCGCCAGCAATGCCGCGGCATCGACCTGATCGGCCGTTATGGCGGCGAGGAACTGGTGATCTGCCTGCCGGGCACCGGCCTCGGACCGAGCATGGCAATCGCCGAGTGCATCCGCGGCGCGATCGCCGGCACGCCGTTCGAGCACGACGGCGCTACCGTTGCCGTCACCATCAGCATCGGCGTGGCCGCCTACCAGGAAGGCGAATCGCTGTCGCAATGGCTGTCGCGCGCGGACGGCGCGCTCTACGAAGCCAAGCGCAACGGACGCAATCGCGCGAAGGCGGCGGAGTAAGCCTTGCGCCGTCAGCGCCGGCGCAGCATGCGGTTGCGATAGATCGTGTAGCCCAGCCCCGCGGCGCCGGTGACCACGGCAGGCACCAGCAACACACGCTCCTGCAAGACCGCAAATCCCAATGCGCCGGCCATGGCGCCGACAATGAAGTGGCTCGCCACCAGCAGGCACACCTGGATGCGCAGGCGATCCACCGGCAGGCCACGCAAGGCCTGCCCCACGTAGATGCCAAGATCCGTGAAGATGCCCGAAAGATGCGTGGTGCGGAACGTGGCGCCGCTATAGGTGCTGACCATGGCGTTCTGCAGCCCGCAGGCCATCGACGCGAAGTACAGGCCAAGGTCGCTGGCGCCATGGATCAATGGCGTGGCAGCGAACAGCAGTGCCGACTCGATCATCAGCACGACGCCATAACGCCTGCCCAGCTGCAACGTGCGCTGCTGCACGATGAATCCGCTGAGCATTGCGCCCAGCAGGAACGCGCCGATGGTCAGGCCCCAATGCAGGATCTCTCCTGCATCCAGGTTGGCCATGGCAATGCCCAGCTCGGTGCTGGTGCCGGTCAGATGGGTAACCGGCTGATGCCGGAAACACAGGTAACCGACCGTATTGATGCTGCCGGCAATGAACGCCAGCAGCCCGCCGCCAATCCAGGCCCAGCGAGGCAGCTGGCGCAGCATGGCGCGATCAGTTCTTGATGGGTTGGGTCTGGATGACCGGCAGGTCGCCGATCACGTCTGCGCCCGGCGGCGGGACGAAGTTGAAGGTGGACGCCGGGACGTCGACGTTGCGCTGCCATCCCGAGAAACGGATGTCCGTCGTCGTGCCGAGCTGGTCGCGGAACACCATACGGGCCAGTCCATTGGCATCGAAGCCAAGGTCGGCGTAGTCGAACTGCGGATCCTTCGCCTTGGAGGTGAGGCGCAGCCAGCTCAGGCCGTCATGCTCGCCCTGCTCCACCGCGTTGAAGTCCTTGTCCATCTGCTTCACGTCGGTCAGCACGGTCAGCGGGCTGTGCGACTCCTCGGCGCTCTGCACGCGCACGGTCACCTGCTCGAGGTCCGGGTCGTACAACCACACGCGACTGCCGTCGGCCACGATGGTCTGCTTCGACGGCGCCAGCGTTTCCCAGCGGAACTGGCGCGGCGCCTGCAGCGCGAGCGTACCCGAGCTTGGCTTGCCCGGATGGCCGTTGGCATCGCTCATGGTCTGGGAGAACTTGCCGGTCAACGAATGCAGGCCATTGGCGAAGGCGTCGAGCTTGCTGCGCGCCGGGCCGGCGGCATGGGCGAGGCTGCCGAGCGAGAGCGCGATGGTGGCAGCGACGAGGAGGAGCGAGCGTTTCATAGGTGCCCTGGAAGGGAGGCGGATCGGCGAATTTTGACGGGTGCAAGCTTAATGGCAAAGCGCACGGTTCTTCAGGACCGCCATCGCGGCGACGCCGGCCCGTCATTCCGGCGCAGGCCGGAATCCAGTGGCGATATGGCCGGGTTGTCGCGATAAACCTCATGCGCGACACAGGGGCGAAGATCGAGTCTCGCCGCTACTGGATTCCGGCCTGCGCCGGAATGACGGCCGAGAGCCGTGGCGTCCGGCTGCTCAATGCTTCGGCGGTGGCGGCGCCAGCACTTCGCGGTTGCCGTTGTGCTGCGGCGCGCTCACCACACCGTCCTGCTCCATCTGTTCGATCAGGCGCGCGGCGCGGTTGTAGCCGATGCGCAGGTGGCGCTGCACGCCGGAAATCGAGGCGCGGCGGGACTCGGTGACGATGCGCACGGCCTTGTCGTAGAGCTGCGCGTCGGCGTCGCCGCCTTCCTCGCCGTCCTGCGGCAGGCCGGAGTCGTTGATGAACTTGCCGTCCGCGGTGGCCTGCACCTCTTCCAGTACGCCTTCGATGTACTGCGGCGAACCCTGCGCCCTCAGCCAGTTCACCACGTTGTGCACCTCGTGGTCGTCCACGAAGGCGCCGTGAACGCGGTCCGGCGTGGCCGTGCCCGGCGGCAGGTAGAGCATGTCGCCGTGGCCGAGCAGCGTTTCCGCGCCCGACTGGTCAAGAATGGTGCGCGAGTCGATCTTGCTCGACACCTGGAACGCGATGCGGGTGGGGATGTTGGCCTTGATCAGGCCGGTGATCACGTCCACCGACGGGCGTTGCGTCGCCAGGATCAGATGCACGCCGGCGGCACGCGCCTTCTGCGCGAGGCGGGCGATCAGTTCTTCGACCTTCTTGCCGACGATCATCATCATGTCGGCGAACTCGTCGATGATGATCACGATGTGGTACAGCGGCTCCAGCGGCTCGGCCGCCAGGTTCGGCATCTCGGGGTTCGGGCGGAACAGCGGGTCCAGCAGCGGCTGGCCGGCGTTCTCGGCTTCCTTCACCTTCTTGTTGAAGCCGGCGAGGTTGCGCACGCCCACGGCGGCCATCAGCTTGTAGCGGCGCTCCATCTCGGCCACGCACCAGCGCAGCGCGTTGGCCGCTTCCTTCATGTCCGTCACGACCGGCGCAAGCAGGTGCGGGATGCCTTCGTAGACCGAAAGCTCCAGCATCTTCGGGTCGATCATGATCATGCGCACGTCTTTCGGGCTGCTCTTGTAGAGCAGGCTCAGGACCATGGCATTGACCGCCACGGACTTGCCCGAACCGGTGGTGCCGGCCACCAGCAGGTGCGGCATCTTCGCCAGGTCGGCCACCGACGGACGACCGGCGATGTCCTTGCCCAGCGCCAGCGCCAGCGGCGACTTCATCTGGTCGTACTTTTCCGAACGCAGGATCTCGGAGAGGTAGACGATCTGCTTCTTGGCGTTGGGGATTTCCAGGCCGATGACGTTCTTGCCCGGGATCACGTCGACCACGCGCACGCTGACCACGGAAAGGCCGCGCGCGATGTCCTTGTCGAGGCTGGATACCTGCGAGCCACGCACGCCCGCAGCCGGCTCCAGCTCGAAGCGGGTGATGACCGGGCCCGGATAGACGCCGACCACCTTCGCTTCGATGCGGAAGTCCTTGAGCTTCAGCTCGACCTGGCGCGACAGGACCTCGAGCGTTTCTTCGGAATAACCCGGACCCTGCGGCGGCGCCTCGTCCAGCAGCGACAGCGGCGGCAGCTCGCCCGGCACCGAGGCGCCGGTGAACAGCGGAATCTGCGTTTCCAGCTTGGCGCGCTCGCTTTTGACCACCGGCGGCGGTGGCGTCTCGATGCGCACGGGCTCGCGCTTGGCCTGCTTCACGGCCTCGGTCTTCTTGACCACCTCGCGCTCGGCGCGTGCCTGGCGCGCGGCCAGCACTTCCGGCGCCTCGCGCAGCTTGCCGCCGAACCAGCCGGCGAGCTTAAGCACGCCCTGCCCGGTCAGGTCCATCACCTTGAACCAGGAAAGACCGGTGGCCAGCGTCACCGCCACCAGGAACAGCGCGAGCAGCAGCAGAGGGGCGCCCTTGTCACCCAGCGCGCTCAGCAGGCCGCGGCCGACCCACATGCCGATGATGCCGCCCACGCCTTGGGGTAGCACCGGCTCGTCGTTGAAATTGAGATAGAGCAGCGCCGGCGCGGTGATGAAGAAGAACACCGAACCGATCAGGCGCAGCGAAGGCTCCCACGGCTGCACCGTGCGTTCGCCGCGATGGCGCAACACCTGGATGCCCAGGAACAACAGGAGCAGCGGGAAACAGTAGGACACCACACCGAAGATGTAGCGGAGCACGTTGGCGATATTGGCGCCGATGGAGCCGCCGAAGTTGCGGGCGTGCTCGACGGTACCGGCATGGCCCCAGCTCGGATCCTGGTCGTTGTAGCTGAACAGGCAGACCAGCAGGTACAGCGCCAGCGGCAGCAACAGCAGCGCACCGGCCTCGCGCAGGCGGCGCTTCAGCTCTTCGCTGAGTCCCTCGCGCTGCTTTTCCTTCTTGACGTTCGCGCTACGCGGCACCGTGGTCCTTTTCCTGTCGTCTGTCGTGAGACCGGTCGCCATCATGGCGGCCGACCTTTGTTACATCCGTCGAAACGGCGGGCTAGACCTTAGATCATGCCCTTGAGCGCCGGATGAACCAGCTCGCCGTTGTCGACGTTGATGCCCCTTTGCAGCGGTTCGAACTGGCACGATTCATTGCCGCCGGCCAGACGCTGCACGTAGGGGAGGATAGCGGCAGAAATCGCCACCGACGAGGCCTGCGGAGCGACACGCAGCATATTCGTGATGCAGGCCTGGCGCGCCAGGTGGGCAACGGCGGGAATGGGGGCGATGCCACTCTCGAGGGTCCTGGTTTCGGGGGGAGTACCGACACGCACGGGGAATGAATCCTGTGAGGGAAACCATCAAGCGGCACCGGCGCCACACCGAAACCGGCGTGGCAAACCCGATCCAGCAGCCTTGAATCGGCCCGGCGACTTCCCCATCCTTGCGGGTCCGGAAGCCTCGTTCCGTTACCTGCGACACGACTTGAAGAAACCGTCGCAAGGCCATGGAGCGTAAGACTATACGAGTCGCCAGCAAACCCGAAGGATTATAGCCATGGCGGGCAGGCCGTTTTCACATTCCCGCCACGATGCGCGCGCAGGCCACGCTTGCGCATTTGCAGCAAAGTCAAAGGGATAGGCCTTGCCTCGATGAAAACCAGGTTCGGAACCTCCATATACGGGGCGCGCCGAAACACCATACCCAGGAGCCTGGTCGCCGCCGCGACCGGCACCGGATTCCACCCATCCACGAACACCACCGCCGTTGGCGGATAGAAGGAACGCATGAACACAGCCACCAAGCACAGCCGCCTGCTGATCCTGGGCAGCGGTCCCGCCGGTTACACCGCCGCCGTCTATGCCGCACGCGCCAACCTCAAGCCGACCATGATCACCGGCCTGCAGCAGGGCGGCCAGCTGATGACGACGACCGAGGTGGACAACTGGCCGGGCGATGTCGAGGGGCTGCAGGGACCGGCGCTGATGCAGCGCATGGCTGAGCATGCCGAGCGCTTCAAGACCGAGATGGTGTTCGACCACATCCATACGGTGGACTTCAAGCAGCGCCCGTTCCGCCTGAAGGGTGATTCCGGCGAATACACCTGCGACGCGCTGATCATCGCGACCGGCGCCACCGCCAAGTACCTCGGCATTGCCAGCGAAGAGCACTTCAAGGGCAAGGGAGTGTCCGCCTGCGCCACCTGTGATGGCTTCTTCTTCCGCGAGCAGGAAGTGGCGGTGATCGGCGGCGGCAACACCGCGGTCGAGGAAGCGCTGTACCTGTCCAACATCGCCAGCAAGGTCTATCTCGTGCACCGCCGCGACAAGCTGCGCGCCGAGAAGATCATGCAGGACAAGCTGTTCGAGAAGGCGGCTGCCGGCAAGATCGAGCTGGTGTGGAACCACACCGTCGATGAAGTGCTGGGCGACAACACCGGCGTGACCGGCGTGCGCGTGAAGGACATCAACTCCGATGTGACGCGCGATATCCCGGTCACCGGATTCTTCGTCGCCATCGGCCACACGCCGAACACCGGCATCTTCGACGGCCAGCTCGACATGCACGACGGCTACATCAAGATCCGCAGCGGCCTGGCCGGCATGGCCACCATGACCTCGGTGCCGGGCGTGTTCGCTGCCGGCGACGTGGCCGACCACGTGTACCGCCAGGCGGTGACCTCCGCCGGCTTCGGCTGCATGGCCGCGCTCGACGCCGAGCGCTGGCTCGACCAGCAGGGTCCGGCGAGCTGACGGTTACGTGGCAAGTCACTGGATTCCCGCTTTCGCGGGAATGACGAGCTTGAAGATGAGGAACTCCGTATCCCGCCACGCTTCATTGTCGTCATCCCAGCAAAAGCTGGGATCCAGTGTCTTGAGGCATGAAGGTTTGGACGCAGCCCACAAGGGCCGCACCTGCCGACAGCACGAGGCCCATCGCGCCATCCGCGTATTGACTGAGACGTGATCGAAGCCCGCTTCCACGACAGCATTGCCAGCATCCCCGCCGAGGCGTGGGATGCGCTGCGGCCCGACGACAACCCGTTCGTCTCGCACGCCTTCCTTGCCCTGCTCGAACGCACCGGCTGCATCCGCCCCGACTGGGGCTGGCGTGCGCATCATCTCGGCCTCTATGAGAACGACGCACTGGTCGCCGCGGCGCCGCTCTATCTCAAGGGCAATTCGCACGGCGAATTCGTGTTCGACTGGAGCTGGGCCAGCGCATGGGAGCGCGCCGGCGGCGACTACTACCCCAAGCTGCTCAATGCCGCGCCCTACTCACCTGTGCCCGGCCCTCGCCTGCTGGCAGGACAAGGCCCTCGCACTGCCACACTGCAAGCGACGCTCGCCGGCGCGATGAAGACCTTCGCCGAGCGGATGAACCTCTCCTCCGTGCACGCCAACTTTCTTCGCGACGACGAACTGGCCGCTTTCGATGGCGATTGGCTGAGCCGTTCGGACGTGCAATTCCATTGGCGCAACCACGGGCACGAGGACTTCGCCGGCTTTCTCGCCGCGCTCAACCACAAGAAGCGGAAGAACATCCGCCAGGAACGCACGCATGTCGCCGCGAGCGGGCTCGCCATCGAAATGCGCACAGGCAGCGAGCTGACAGCCAACGAGTGGCGACGCATCCATGCGCTGTACGAGGCCACCTTCGACAGCAAGGGCAACCATGCCGCCCTTACCCGCCCGTTCTTCGCGGCGCTTGGCGAAACGATGGGCGATGCCGTGCAGGTGGCGATGGCGCGCATGGACAGTGACATCGTGGCAATGGCGCTGTTCCTGCAGAGTCACGACACGCTGTACGGCCGCTACTGGGGTGCGGAAGTGGACGTACCCGGCCTGCACTTCGAGCTGTGCTACTACCAGGGCATCGAGCACGCGATACGGCACGGACTGCAACGCTTCGAACCGGGCGCGCAAGGCGAACACAAGCTCGCACGTGGCTTTCTTCCCGTGCGCACGCACTCACGCCATTACCTGGTCAACGAGAGCTTCCGCGACGCCGTGCGCCAGGCGCTGACACAGGAAGCGGAAGCCATGGACGATTACGCCCGGGAGCTGCTGCAGCACAGCCCCTACGCGCACATCGCGCAGGCAGGCATGTCCTAGCCGATGGAAATGCCGGCCACCTTGCCGTTGGCGTCCAGCTCCACACCGAAGGGAAGACTGTTGCCGGGACCGAAGTCGATCCGGTAGTCGTTCCAGACGCGGTTCTTTTCCTTGTCCGGGCGTTGCCCCTTGTAGATGAAGGAAGACGGCGCACCGAATGGCGACAGCTGTTTGGCCATGCGCGGCGAAAGCCCAGAATCCATCTTCGCCTTCAGCCTGTCGTCGAACATGGAAAGATCGTCGCCCCTGCCCTGCAGCCGGGCGAATGCCTGGCGCGCCACGTCTGTTATCGCAGGGACTTCACCGGCAGCGGGCTTGCGCGCGCCAGCGGCAAGATCCGGATATAGCGCCTCGAACGTCGCCGTCACCAGCATCTGCCCCGGCTCCGGATTGTCGCCCACATTGGTGAACGCGATGATCTGGATGCCCTGCTTCGGAAAATACTGGTTCGACGTGGTGAACCCGAACGAACCACCGGTATGGCCGATGCGCGGCTGATCGTCGAGGGTGTCGACGAACAGGCCCAGGCCGTAGTCCGTGCTTCCCGCCGCAGGCGTTGTCATCAGCGCGTAGTCCGCGGGGCGCACGATTTTTCCGCCCTGCAGCGCTACGTTCCAGCGCTCCAGATCCGACACGGTGGACACCAGGTTGCCCGCGGCCCAGCCCACCGTGGCATGGATGGTCGGCGCCAGCCCGAGTTTGCCATCCACATGTCGATAGCCCTTCGCCATGCCCGCCACGCGCGCCTCGTCAGCGACCGTCGTCGTGTGGGTCATGCCTGCCGTCGCCAGCAGATGCGTCCTTACGTAGTGCTCGTACGACTCGTGCGACGTCACCTCGATCACCCGGCCCAGCAATACGTAGCCGCTGTTGGAATAGGACCAGCGCGTGCCGGGCGGAAAATCCAGCGGCCGGTCCTTGATGCGCGCCATGATCTGGCCGAACGTCGCCGGCTTGACGGCCCACGCCTCGACGTCGGGCCCGTCGAGATATTCCGGCATGCCGCTGGTGTGGGACAGCAGCTGTTTCAGCGTCACTTCCTTCGCGTGTGGCGCATCCGGCAGATAGGTAGCCAGCGTGGCGTTGATATCGAGTTTCCCGGCCTCCTGCAGCTGGAGGATCGCGGCGGCCGTGAACTGCTTGGTGATGGAGCCTATTTCGAAATGCGTCGTCGTGATCGCAGGCGTGTTGCGCTCGCGATCGCTTAGGCCATACGCGTGAACGTAGAGCGGCGCGCCGTACCGATAGATCGCAATGGTCGCGCCTGGCGTGCCCGTACGCTGCAGCACCACCTGCGCGTCAGCATCGATGCGGCTGGCCAGCGCCGGGTCGATCGATGGCGAGGACGCCATGGCCGCAGGGGCAAGCAAGGCCATCCAGCACAGGTAACGACGACGCATGCCAACTCCGTGGACGCAAGGGTGGGACATGCTAACCACATCGCCGTGCCGGTAGCATGTACCGACATCCCCGACTCGCCCTACCGATGATCCAGGCGCCATGATTCGACTGCCCCTGCTCGATACGGCCAAGCCGGAGCATTTTCCGGACCCGCGCAAGGCATTGGACGAGCCCAACGGCCTGCTCGCATTCGGCGGCGATCTCTCGCCGCGCCGCCTGCTTGCGGCCTACGCGCAGGGCATCTTCCCCTGGTTCAACGAAGACGAGCCGTTGCTGTGGTGGTCGCCCGACCCACGCTGCGTCTTTCATACCCCGGCACTGAACCCCAACCGCAGCCTGCGCCGTCGCCTTGCGCAGGTGTCGTGGCACATCACCGTGGACCACGCATTTCGAGAGGTGGTGGAAGCCTGCGCCGCACCGCGCCCCGGCCAGAGCGGCACGTGGATCGTGCCCGCCATGGTCGAGGCCTATACGCGGCTGCATGCGCTCGGGCACGCGCACAGCGTCGAGGTCTGGGAACAGGAACGACTGGTCGGCGGCATCTACGGCATTGCCGTCGGCCGCCTGTTCTGCGGCGAATCGATGTTCAGTCGCGAGAGTGGCGGCTCGCGCGTCGCGCTCGCCGCACTCGCCCAACTGCTACGCCAGTGGGACTTTCCGTGGATCGACGCGCAGGTGACCAATGCCCACCTGCTGGCGTTGGGCGCAGTGGAATACCCACGCCCACAGTTCCTGCGCACCGTGAGCCAGCTCGCCCACCTGCCAGGACAGCCGGGCCCGTGGAAGGAGTTCACGCCGCTGGCCCAGGTGCTTCCTTCAGGCAGCCGCTGAAGCCTGGCGCGACTGCGCGGCCCGGTACGAACCCAGGATGTCACCGCGCTCCGGCACTTCGCCCGTAGCCAGCGCCTGCAGCCACTCGTTCGTACCCAGCACCGCCGCGAACCGCGAATGCTCGACCACGCTGAACACGCGATGGATCTCCTCGGCACTCGCGTAACCGGCGCGGTTGGCGTACGAGACGGCACCGGAGGCATCGTGCACGAACTCGACCGACAAGCCGCGATCGAACGCATGCTTGATGGTGGTGTCGTTGCAGTTGTGGGTCATGTAACCCACGACGGTCACCGTGTCGATGGCATGCGCCTCCAGCCATGCGGCCAGGCCGGTGTCGCTGAAGGCACTGGGCAGCGGCTTGTTGAACAGCGCGTCGCGATGGCGCCAGGCGACCTCATCGTGCAACTGCCAGCCATGGCTGCCCACGGAGAATGCCGGTCCGTTCGCGGGTGAATCCTGCTGGATCACGATCACCGGCACGCCCGCCGCCGTGGCGGCGTCCATGATCCGGGTGATGTTGGCCAGCGAGCCGGACGAAGGCGGGTATTCGATCTGCAGGTTGCCGGTGAAGTACTCGTTCTGCACGTCGACCACGATCAGCGCGCGGCGGGGAGAGACAGCCATGGCACAGCTCCTTGCGTGTTTGGATGGAGTGCATGGTGCGCCGGCGGCGCACTTGCACACGAGTGGCCTGAAGGACAATGATCGATGTGATCGGGCCACCAGGAATATCCCTCATGCGACGCATACGCATCGCCGTGGTTGCCTTCGAGGGCATCCTTCCGTTCCATCTTTCCGTGCCCTGCGCGGTGTTCCAGTCACCCTCGCCGGAAGGCAGTTCGCCGTTCCGCCTGCGCGTGTGCTCGGCCGAAGGGCGACGCCTCACCAGTGCCGCGGGCTTTTCCATCGGCACGGACTACGGATTGGACGAACTGGCGCACGCGGACGTCATCATCGTGCCCTCCTGGCGCGACCCGGCCGAAATACCGCCGCAGGCGCTGCTGCTGCAGCTGCGCAAGGCCGCGGCGCGGGGCAAACGTGTGGTCGGCCTGTGCCTGGGCGCCTATGTACTGGCCCACGCCGGCCTGCTCGATGGCCGGCAGGCCACCACCCACTGGGGCTGGGCGAACGATCTGGCCGAGCGCTTTCCCCAAGTACAGGTCGATGCCGATGTGCTCTACGTCGATGAAGGCAACATCGTGACCTCGGCCGGTGCCGCCGCCGGCATCGACTGCTGCCTGCATCTGGTGCGCGAGATGCTGGGTGCGGACATGGCCAATCGCATCGCCCGGCGCATGGTCGTACCGCCGTTCCGTCGCGGCGGGCAGGCGCAGTTCATCGAACAACCGATGCCCGAGGCGCCGTCCGATCGCCGCATGGCCCGATTGCTCGAACAGGTGCAGCGCCACCTCGACCAGGAGCACAGCCTGGACGACATCGCGGAAAAGGCCGCGATGAGTCGCCGCAGCTTCACCCGCCACTTCCGCCAGCTCACCGGCAGCAGTTTCGGCGACTGGCTGTTGTCGCAACGCCTGAGCGAAGCACAGCGCCTGCTCGAGACCACCCAGCTGCCGCTGGAGCGCATCGCCGCGACGATCGGGCTGGGCTCACCGGTAACCTTGCGGCAACACTTCCAGCGTGCCTACCGCACCTCACCCACGCAGTACCGACGCACGTTCTGCGCCTCCCTCGGGTAGCGTATTGCGGCCGGGCTCCAGCAGAACGAAGCCGTTATTTCCCGGGAGAGATCATGACCCGGCAAGCAGAGAGCGCGCGACACCTCAGGCGACGACAAAGCCCCACACCTTGAGCAGTTCGTGGATGCCGTTGATGACGAACTGCACGCCGATGCATACCAGCAGGAAACCCATCAGGCGCGCCAGCGCATCGATGCCCGTCTCGCCCAGCCACTTCATGATGCTGGTGGCGCCGCGCAGGCAAAGCCAGAACACCAGGGCGAACAACAGCGTCGTGGTGATCGCCACGGCGTGCATCATCGGCGTGAACAGCACGCCATTCTCGGAGGCCGCCGCCGAAGCACTGATGATGAAGGCGATGGTGCCCGGGCCGGTCGTGCACGGCATGGTGAGCGGAATGAACGCGATATCCGGCAGCTTGGCCGTCGATTCGTGCGAGGCCATCTCCGCCTGCACTTCGTCCTCCGCCACGCGCGCCGGGGGAAACAGCATGCCGAAACCGATATAGCTGACGATCAGGCCACCGGCGACGCGCAGGCCAGGGATCGAAATGCCGAACCCACTGATCACCGCATTGCCAGCGTAGAAACACACCAGCAGCACGACGATCGAATAGATCGTGGCCCGGTTGATCTGTCGATTACGCTCCGCCGCGGGATAGCGCCCCGTTAACGCGAGCAGCACCGTGGCGCTGGTCAGTGGGTTGGCAATAGGCAGGAGGCCCAACAGGCCGAAGGCAACGTAATCCAGGAAGGCAAGCATGGACTTCCACTCCCAATACGGTGAGCACAGCCTAACGGCGACGCCCGGACGTTAGAAGCATCCGCTTTCTGCCAGTGGCGCCTCGGGCCCCATGATGGCCGCCGATGATTGCAGCTCGCCTGCCAGGCCAGTCGCTCAGTGGCTCGCCACCGGATCCAGCCCAATCGCCTTCAGCTCGTCGTAGTGCCGCAGGAACAGCGCCACCATGTCCGGATCCAGCTGGCCGCCCGCCGCCTTGCGCAGATAATCGATCACTTCGTCCTCGGGCCAAGCGGGCTTGTAGACGCGCGGGAAACTCAAGGCATCCCATACGTCGACCACGCTGAAGATGCGCGCCGCGAGTGGAATGTCTTCGCCACCCAATCCACGCGGATAACCCGTGCCGTCCCACCGTTCATGGTGCGCATACGGAATGTCGATCGCTGGACGCAGGAACGCGGTGCGCATGAGCAGGTCACGCCCCAGCGTGGGATGCGTACGCATCACGGCGGTTTCTTCAGGGGTAAGCGGCCCCGGCTTCACCAGGATGGCATCCGGCAACGCCAGCTTGCCGATATCGTGGAGCAGCGCCCCGAATCGCACGTTGCGCAAACTGTCGCCCTCGAGTCCGGCGATGCGCGCGAGTGCCACCGTCATGCGCATGACGCGCTCGGAATGATCTCGGGTTTCCTTGTGCCGGGCGTCCATGGCGGATACCAGCACGCGCAACGACTGCTCGTTGCCGCCAAGCAACATGTGATTGAGTCGATCCAGCCGGCGCATGTCGCGCCCGATCAGCCAGTACAGCAACGCCCCGGTAAGCACCACGAAGATGGCGCCCTTCAGGCTGTGCAGCCAACCCAGCGTGCGCTCGTCGTAGCCCAGCGAAAACACCAGGCGATCGGACAGGTAGACCCATGCCAACGCCAGCGTCACATAAATGGCAACAGTGCGAATTTGTGGCCTGACGGTCACCGTTCCTCCCTATTCGCCGTCCCGGCATCCGCCCGGAACTGTCACAGCGCGTGCAGCATACCCGTAGACGTGGCGCCTGCCAGGCGACCCAGTCACGCTCCCGTGGATCATGCGTCATCCGGCTCGAGCAGGACATCCACCGATTGTCCTGCGCCCAGCTCGGCAGCCATGGCGAGCGACTCTTCCAGCAACAGCCAGAAGCCGCCCGCACGCTCCACCACGAGCGCACGAAACGTCTGTCCATTGAGGCTGCCACGGACACGATGTCCATGGCCGCATCGCCACAACGGACGCGCCGGCGTGGACCATTTGGTAATCGGATCGAACGGTAACGGCACCAGCCATTGCTTCTGCCCACTCTGAACAACGGCACGAAACGCTACTGCGCGATGCCTGTTCATTCCCTGCCCCCAAGGCTTACCCCGCCATGAAGATAACGGACGCGGGCTTGCCTGTGTGAGGGTGGATGGGCTCTTTCAGGTCGACAAGCCGCAAACCGGCACCCCGGAAGCTGGCCATCCAGCCGTCCAGGGTGCGGAAGTACCACGGGGCTGGCTCGCCGAAGCCCTCGCCGCAACCGGCCCAGGAACCTTCGCGCCAGCCATCGCGGTAGGGCTCCACGCCAGCCGACCAGGGATGGATCGTCTGCACCAGCAGCACCCCGCCCGTCTCCAGCAAGCCAGGGACGGCTGCCAGCAAGCCATCGACCGAGGCATGCCCCAGCAGGGAGAAATTGCATACCACGACATCCGCGCGCTCATGCAAGGCACCGGCGGCCACGTCTTCATAGGACATGACCCTGAACGAGCCACCGCCCTGCTTCTGCGCGGCGTCCACCAGCGACGGCACGACATCCACGCCCGTCACCTCGATGCCTGTCGCGGCCAGCATCCTGGCGAGCCAGCCCTCGCCGCAGCCCAGGTCGATCACCTTGCGTGGCGTGCGCGAAAGCACAGCCTCGACGATGGCCCGGTCGGTCACCAGCTTGCGGCTTTCGATGACGCCGCCACGCACGGCACGTTCCCATGCCTGCGCGTTGGCCTGCCAGGCGTCGAGGATGAGTGCTTCGCTCGCGACGCCGTTCATGCGTCGCTTCAGCCAGCCCGGCTGGCGTACTTGGTGGCCACGTAGTTGTCGAGGATGCCGATGAACTCGTTGGCGATGTTGTCGCCACGCAAGGTCATGGCCTTCTCGCCATCAATGAATACGGGTGCCGAAGGCGCCTCGCCATTGCCCGGCAGCGAGATGCCGATATTGGCGTGCTTGGATTCGCCCGGGCCATTGACCACGCAACCCATCACGGCGAGCGTGAGGTTCTCCACGCCGTCGTACTTCACGCGCCACAGCGGCATCTGCTCGCGCACGTGCGACTGCACGGTACGGGCCAGTTCCTGGAAGAATTCGCTGGTGGTGCGACCGCAGCCCGGGCAGGCCGTGACCAGCGGGGTGAACGCACGCAGGCCCATGGTCTGCAGCAGCTCCTGCGCCACGATCACCTCGCCGGTGCGCGACGCGCCCGGCTCGGGCGTCAGCGAGATGCGGATGGTGTCGCCGATGCCTTCCTGCAGCAGCACGGCCAGTGCAGCGGACGACGCCGTGATGCCCTTGGAGCCCATGCCGGCCTCGGTCAGGCCCAGGTGCAGCGCATAGTCGCAGCGGCCGGCGATATCGCGATACACCGCGATCAGCTCCTGCACGCCCGAGACCTTGCACGAAAGAATGATGCGATCGCGCGGCAGGCCGATGTCCTCGGCGCGAATCGCCGAATCCAGCGCCGAACGGATCAGCGCCTCGCGCGCCACATGCGACGCATCCCAGGGCTCGGCACGCTTGTGGTTCTCGTCCATCAGCATGGCGACCATGGACTGGTCGAGCGAACCCCAGTTCGCACCGATGCGCACCGGCTTGTCATAGCGCAGCGCCATCTCGATGATCGAAGCGAACTGGCTGTCCTTCTTCTTGCCGAAACCGACGTTGCCGGGATTGATGCGGTACTTCGCCAGCGCCTCGGCGCAGGCCGGCTCGGCTTCGAGCAGTTGGTGACCGTTGTAGTGGAAGTCGCCGATGATCGGCACGTCCACGCCCATCATGGCCAGCTTGTCGCGGATGCGCGGCACCGCGGCCGCGGCGGCCGGCGTATTGACCGTGATGCGCACCAGCTCGGAACCCGCGCGGGCCAGCTCGGCAATCTGCCTGGCGGTGCTCGACGGGTCTTCGGTGTCGGTATTGGTCATCGACTGCACCACGATGGGTGCGCCACCGCCGACCGTGATCTTGCCGATCTTGACGCCGACACTCGGACGACGCGAAGCGGGCTGGGCGGAACGGGGGGAGGAAGACTGGTCGCTCATGGATGGATTCGGCTGCACTTCGGGGCCGCGGGCGGGTGCGGCAACTGCAAGAGGATAACCGAATGCCCCGGGCCGCCCTAGCAAGCCGGAAACGTGGTTCAGCGATGCGGCATAAACGCGCAGCACAGCCATTCCCGTCCCGCTTGCGAGGATCATGGCGCCCTGGATACCGAGCAAGGACCAGGAGGCCTCAGCGCACCATGCTTCAGACATATTCACGCCAGGATGGCGCCAACCGCATGACCCCTTCGCCCTCCTGTGCAGGCTGCGGACATGCCTCCGTCTGCCAGGCCAGCGGCTATGACCGCGCCGAGCTCTCGGGCCTGCGCCATATCGCCGAACGCATCGGCCCGCTGCGCACCGGGGAGTACCTCTACCGCCCCATGTCGCCGTTCCGCGCGCTCTATGCCGTCCAGTCGGGCATGGCCAAGACGGTGGCGGTGGACGTGGCGGGCCGCGAACAGGTGCTGGCCTTCCATCTGCCGGGTGAAATGATCGGCCTGGACGCTATCGATCGCGAGCTGCACGAGAACGCCGTGGTGGCGCTGGGCAAGACCCAGTTCTGCCGCTTCCCGTATTCAGCCGTGCGCCAGGTCGCCATGGAGCAGCCGGAGGTGCCCTGGCATCTCATGAATGCCGCGAGCCATCGCATCTCCCGCCTGCAGCTCAGTGGCGGCAACTACCTGGCCGAAGAGCGCTTCGCCGCCTTTCTGGTCGACATGCGCGATCGCCGTGCGTTGCTGGGCCTGTCCGCCGACTACCTGCCTCTGCCGATGTCCCGCGCCGATATCGGCAATCACCTGCGCCTCACCACGGAAACGGTGAGCCGCCTGCTGGGCCGCTTCCGCCAGCGCGACCTGGTGGCCCTCGACCGCCACGGCCTGCACGTGCTCAACCTGCCTGCCCTGCGCGAACTCGGGCAGTCGCTGCTGATGAGCTGACGCGATCACCGCAGGGGCGCGGACTGCGCTCCTGCGGGCCAGTGGCACGCTTTCACATCAGGTGAAGCCCGTCGAACGAACGCCGTTCCATGGACGCCAGGTCCACGCCTTCCAGGCAACGCACGTTGACGGCCACCATCTCCGCACCCGTCTTCGGATCCTTGCCATAGGCAAAAGGCTGGCATCCACACTGCGTGCAGAAGCGATGGTCGATCACGTGCCGGTTGAACTGATAGCTCGACAAGGCATCGTCGGCCGCGTGCAGGTGAAACTGCTCGCGCGGCACGAACCACAGCAGGAACCCCTTGCGGCTGCAGTGCGTGCAATTGCACTCCACCACGCCGGCGGGATCGCCTTCTACCTCGAAGGTGACGCGCCCGCAATGACAACTACCCTTCTGCATCTTCGCCTCCGTCCTGTTCCGGCTTGACGCTCGCCGGTTCTGCCGGGCTCCCTGTCCTGCGCAAGGCGGCCCTGAGCAGGCGACGCCACAGGCGGTCGCTCATGCCGGCCGGCGCGTCGAAACCCATCCGGGTGATCGCCTCCATTTCACCACGAACCATGTCGCCAGGCTTGAGGGCAGCACCAAGGATATCGAGCCGCCCGCGCCAGCTGTTCCCGCGCGCTTTCAGCCAGGTGAGCGCCGGCAACAGTTGCTGCTCGACTTCAGTGAAGTCGCTGCCGAAGGGGAATGCCACCAGCGCCCCCTTGACCTGCCAGGGAGCCAGCGCGTCGCGAAGGAATTCCGGTCGATTGTTGCGCCAGCGCTCCGGCACCTGGAAGTCCGCTGCCAACTTGCCGTGCGCCTTGGCTTCGGCGCACAGGGCATCGATGAAGCGCGCATCAGAAACGGCGAGCATCGCTTCGATGCATTCGCTGTCGGTCTTGCCGCGCAAGTCCGCGACGCCGTATTCGGTGATGAACAGGTCGCGCAGGTGGCGCGGAATCGTGGTGTGACCGTAATTCCAGCGGATATTGGTCTCGACTCCGCTGCGTCCTTCGCGCGTCGAACGCAACAGCAGCACCGAGCGGCCATCCGGAAGCTCGTGGGCCATCGCCACGAAGTTGTACTGGCCACCGACTCCGCTGACGACTTCGCCGTTCTCCAATCCATCGGAAACGGCCGAGCCGAGCAAGGTTGCCATCATGCAGGTGTTGAAGAAGCGCGCGCCGCGACGCTGCAGCGAAGCAAGCACCTGATGATCGCCGTAGAGTTGGTTGACGTTGGAAACGCGGCACATGTCCAGCGCATCTGCGTCTTCGGCCTCTAGCGCCGCCACCCAGTCGTACAGCGCCTTCGAGCCAAGGAAGAACGCGCCGCGCAGGTAATGGCCACCCGGCGTTTCGGGCGACAACCGCCCACTGGCCGCCGCGCGCTCCAGGCCGATGTTGTCCCACGCGCGTCGCTTGAGGATGCCCGCCTGCTGCAGGTGCATGAAGCCATCCATCACCATTTCGCTCGCGCCATAGAGGCCGGTGCGCAGCGGCGCGAGACCGCCTATGCGCGTCGCCAGGGCATGGGTGCCGCCGCGCGGATCGAGCGCCACCAACGCGCGACGCCACTGCGTGTTGTCCTGCTGTCGCCAGCGCAGGGCATGCACCAGCGCATCCGACAACGCACCGATGCCGATCTGAAGGCAGCCACCGTCGCGCACCAGCGCGCTCGCGTGCATGCCCAGGGCGTATTCCACGACATCGAGCGGCTGCCGGGGCACGGCAAACAAGGGCGGCGATGTCTCGGTGCGCAACTCGATATCGAAGTAATCGCGCGTCACTTCGGCATGCCCGCTCACATAGGGCAGGTCCGGATGCACCACCGCCACGCAGAGCGGGCGTGGCTTGCCGGACTGCACGACCTGTTCGAGGAAGTCGAGCGTGAGGTCCGGGTTGCAGGACAGGCTGTAACGCACGCCTTCCGGTGTCTCGCGTCGCGCCACCAGCTGCACCAGCAGGTTGATGTCCTGCACCGCGAGGTCGCGCGCGACATGGGTGTAGTTCTGGCTGATGTAGTTGCGCTGCGCACTGCCCGAGTGCAGCAAGGCACCGGACTGCATGTAGAACTCGTGGACCGCCACGTTTGAAGGCAACGCGTTGCGCGCCTGATCCACGGCATACTCGGGATCGACCGCATCGGCGCCGAAGTGGCGCTCCACGAAGGGGCCGAGGAAGCGGGCTTCAAGGCCGGGCGCAGGCCGCGGACGCGTCAACGAAAGCGCTGTATAGAGCGACAGCGAGCGCGACGTGTCCGCCTTGGTCAACCGATAGATCGCGTTGAGCAAGCCATGCGGCTTGCCGAGACCCAGTGGTGCAGCGACGCGCAGGTCCGGGCCGAGTCGCTCGGCGATGTGATGGGCGCAGCCTTCGATGTCGGTGAAACACTGCTCAGGCGACATGGAACGAGCATGACAGAAGGTTCATCGGGACGACACCACCAGTCGAGTGATGCGTATTGGACGCACGCACGGGGTGAACGCGGCTTGAAGAAAGCCGGATGACATGCCCTACTCTCCCCCATGAATCCGAAGCTCGCGTCCGCGCCTGCCCGACTGCTAGCCGAACAGGCGTTGAGCCGCGCCGCCGGTGCACCGCTGCTTGGTGGCAATGCCGTCGAGCTGCTGATCGATGCCGCCGCCCACTATGACGCGTGGCTCACAGCCATCCGTGGCGCCCGCCAGCGAGTACTGCTGGAGAACTACATCATTCGCGACGACGCCGTCGGGCGGGAGTTTCGCGACGCCCTGGTCGAATGCGCCAAACGCGGCGTTCGGGTCGCCGTGGTGTACGACTGGCTGGGCTGCAAGGGTCAATCGCGCGACAGCTTCTGGCGACCGTTGCGTGCGGCCGGCGGCGAAGTACGCGCCTTCAATCCGCCGCAGCTTGGTCAACCCTTCGGCTGGATCAGCCGCGATCACCGCAAGCTGCTGGTGGTCGATGGCGTGCACGGCTTCCTTTCCGGCGTATGCATCAGCCAGAAATGGCTGGGCGATCCGGCGCGCGGCGTGGCGCCATGGCGCGATACCGGCGTGGCGCTTCGCGGCCCGGCTGTCGCCGAAATGGAGCACGCCTTCGCCGAAAGCTGGGCGAACATCGGCTCGCCACTGCCCCCTTTCCCGACACGCCCCGAACCACAGGAGCCGGCCGGCTCGGTGGCCCTGCGCGTCATCGCGACCCAGCCCGCCACGGCAGGCATGTATCGCCTCGACCAGCTCATCGCTGCGATGGCGAAGCGGACGCTATGGCTGACCGACGCCTACTTCATCGGCATCGCGCCTTATGTGCAGGCCCTGGCTTCGGCGGCGCGCGATGGCGTGGACGTGCGCCTGCTGGTGCCTGGCAGCAGCGATATTCCTGCTGTGGCCGGGATGTCGCGATCCGGTTACCGGCCGCTGCTGAAAGCTGGCGTCCGCGTCTTCGAATGGAACGGCTCGATGCTGCACGCCAAGACCGCGGTGGCGGACAAGCTCTGGGCGCGCGTGGGCTCCTCCAATCTCAACGTGGCAAGCTGGCTAAGCAACCGCGAGATCGACGTGGCGGTCGAAGACAGCGGCTTCGCCCGGCAGTTGGCCGAGCAGTACGAGCGCGACCTGGAACACGCCACCGAAATCGTGCTCGCTCCGCGCCGCTGGCGGCCACACCGGGACCACGTGCAAAGCAAGGTGCCTTACACCCAACCACGCCCGCGCCCCATGGGCGGCAGCTCGGGGCGCGCAGCGGCGGGGGCACTGCGCATCGCCAATACCGTAGGCGCCGCGCTGACGGACCGACGCGTCCTGGGCGACACCGCCTCGGGCCCGTTGATAACCGGCACCCTCGCCCTGACGGCGCTAGCCGTCGTGGGCTTCCTCTGGCCCGCCGTGATCGGCTGGCCTCTGGGTGCCGTGGCCGCCTGGCTGGCCCTCAACTTTGGGGTTCGTGCGTGGCGATTGAGAAGGCGGTTTCGCCAGCGCGCGGTGGAACTCGACGACCCACCGCAGGATTAATAATTAACTATCAATGAGATAGGCGGCTTGCTTCAAGATCTTGCTATGCTTGATCCGGCAAGCGAATGTAATCCAAGCATTCATGCCTCTCCGGTCGTGCTAGGCTCCCGCGTCCATGCGCTCGCCCGACGACTACAGCCACGACCCCGGCGGTAATCCGCCTCGCCAGATCCTGACGCCCAGTTCGCTCAACCGGCTGGTGCGTGATCTGCTGGAGGACGCGCTGCCGCTGATCTGGATCGAGGGCGAGCTGTCCAACGTGGCGCGCCCGGCGTCGGGACACCTCTATTTCACCCTGAAAGACGCCGGCGCCCAGGTGCGCTGCGCCATGTTCCGCCCCAAGACCGGTTGGCTGAAGTTCCGCCCCACGGATGGCATGCATGTGCTGGTACGGGCGCGCGTGGGCCTGTACGAACCGCGCGGTGAGTTCCAGCTGGTCGCCGAGCACATGGAGCCGGCCGGTGAAGGCGCCCTGCAGCGCGAATTCGAGCAACTGAAAGCACGCCTGGATGCCGAGGGCCTGTTCGATCCGGCACGCAAGCGCCCCCTGCCGCGCTATGCACGCCGCATCGGCGTCATCACCTCGGCCACCGGCGCGGCGATCCGCGACGTGCTCAGCGTGATGTCGCGGCGCTGGCCGTTGGCCGAGGTCGACGTGCTGCCCGTACCCGTGCAGGGTCGCGAAGCACCGCCGGCGATCACCAGCATGCTGCGCAAGGCATCGGCCAGCGGTCGCTACGATGTCTTGCTGCTGACCCGTGGCGGCGGCTCACTGGAAGACCTGTGGGCGTTCAACGACGAACAGGTGGCCCGCGCGATTCATGCGAGCGCCGTGCCAGTGGTGTCCGCCGTCGGCCACGAGATCGATTTCAGCATCGCCGACTTCGTGGCGGACCTTCGCGCCCCCACGCCCTCGGCCGCGGCCGAATTGCTGGTGCCCGACGCCGCAGCGATGCAGCGGCACCTGCAGCAACTGCAGCAGCGCCTCGCCGTGCTGGAACAACGCAAGCTGCAGTCGCGCATCCAGCGCGTGGATCATCTCTATGCACGCCTGCAGGCGCAGAAGCCGCAGGCGCGACTGGCTCGTGACCGCGAGCGACTGGTCAACCTCCAGCGAAGGCTGCTTGGCGTGCAACGCGAGCAGGCCCGCATGCGTAGCGTGGCGCTGGAACGCGCCCACGCACGCCTGATCGCCCAACATCCACGGCTGCGCCTGCTGCTGTTGCGCCGCCGCCTGGCGGAACTGTCGCAACGCCTGCGCCAGTCGATGGAGCGACGCCTGGAACGCGAGCAACTCACGCTGCGACAGGCGGCTCGCGCTTTGCATGCGATCAGCCCGCTGGCCACGCTGGACCGCGGTTACGCGATCCTGTTCGATGAGCAGGGCAAGGTCGTGCGTTCCGCGCAAGGCGTCACTGAAGGGGCAAAGCTGCGGGGGCGGCTTGCGGATGGCGAGCTGCCTCTGATTGCAGGCCCCAACCCCGCACAGGGAGCGCCGAAAAAGCAGTGACACGAGCTTTCTGTAGGAGCGCACCCAGTGCGCGATCGCAGAACCGCAGCATCACCGCTCCGTAGGCTTTTCGCGCACTGGGTGCGCTCCTACAGGCGAGCGTGCGAATCGATTCGGCTCACGCGATGTGAACGATCCATCCCGCATCCTTCGCGTTCCGATCACGGGAGCGCGGCATGAAGGCAGCGGCATTGTTCGTGAAGGCACTGGAAGCCGAAGGCGTACACAGCATTTTTGGTGTGCCGGGCGAAGAAAACCTGGACCTGGTGGAAGCACTGCGAGATTCATCGATCCGCCTGATCGTGACCCGCCATGAACAGGCCGCCGGTTTCATGGCCGCGACATGGGGGCGACTGACCGGCGAAGCCGGCGTGGCGCTTTCCACCCTGGGCCCCGGCGCCACCAATCTCGTCACCGCAGCGGCCTATGCGCAACTCGGCGCCATGCCGATGCTGATGATCACCGGCCAGAAGCCGATCCGCGAACACAAGCAGGGCCTGTTCCAGCTGGTCGACGTGGTGGACATGATGCAGCCGCTGACCAAGTACACACGCCAGCTCGTCTCGGCCGCGACGATTCCGGCACGCATCCGCGAAGCTTTCCGCCGGGCGGAAGAAGAACGCCCCGGTGCGGTACACCTGGAACTGCCCGAGGACATCGCCCGCGACAGCGTCGAGGAAGCAATCCTGCTGCCCACCGAGTACGCGCGCCGTCCCTCGCCCGACGATGCCGCCCTGGTGCAGGCCGCCGAGGCGATCAGCAAGGCCAGGCATCCCATCCTGATGATCGGCGCGGCCGCCAACCGGCAGCGCACCACGGTGGCGTTGCGCGCCTTCATCGACAAGCTCGGCATCCCGTTCTTCACCACGCAGATGGGCAAGGGCGTGATCGACGAGGACCATCCGTTGTGGCTGGGTAATGCGGCGCTGTCCGATGGCGACTTCGTGCACCGGGCCATCGACGCGGCCGACGCCATCGTCAACGTCGGCCATGACGTGGTGGAGAAGCCACCGTTCCTGATGCGCAAGGGACGGCGCACGGTCATCCACATCAACTTCTCCAGCGCCGAGGTCGACGCGGTTTATTTTCCGCAGATCGAAGTGGTGGGCGATATCGCTCACACCGTCGAACGCCTCACCGATGCGCTACAGGCACAAGAGCACTGGAACTTCAGCTTCTTCGATCGCGTGCGCGAGGCCTTCCACAAGCAGCTGGAGGAGCATGCGAGCGACGATCGCTTCCCCATGCACCCGGTGCGCGTGGTGGACGACACGCGCAGCTTCATGCCTGACGACGCCGTGCTATGCCTGGACAACGGCATGTACAAGATCTGGTACGCGCGCTACTACCGTGCACGCCAGCCCAACACCATCCTGCTCGACAACGCGCTGGCCACCATGGGCGCCGGCCTGCCCTCGGCGATGGCGGCGAAGATGGTCTACCCCGAGCGCAAGGTGCTGGCGATCTGCGGCGACGGCGGCTTCATGATGAATGCGCAGGAGCTGGAAACCGCCGTACGCCTCAAGCTCGACCTGGTGATCCTGCTGCTGCGCGACGACGCCTACGGCATGATCCGCTGGAAGCAGGCCGAGATGGGCTACGCCGACTACGGCATGACCTTCGGCAACCCGGATTTCGTGAAGTTCGCCGAAGCTCATGGCGCTCACGGCCACCGCCCCGGCAGCGCCGGCGCATTCCTGCCCACGCTGCAGCGCGTGTTCGACGCCGGCGGCGTGCACCTGATCGATCTGGCCATCGACTATTCGGACAATCACCGCATCCTCAACGAAGAGATCCGCCGGCTCAGCGCAGCCGTCTGATCGTTGGAGTCTCCATGCTCGCCAAAAGCTATCCCTACTACCTCGCCAACCAGCCGCAGACCTCGAAAGAAACGATGGACGTGCTGGACAAGTACAGCGGCAAGGTCGCCACGCGCGTGGCCGTACCCGATGCCAAGGCCACCGAGAAAGCCATCGCCGCTGCGGTGAAGGCCACCGGCCCCATGCGTGACTTCAAGCCATGGGCACGCCAGCAGGTCTTGCAGCATTGCGCGCAGCGCTTCGCTGAGCGTCGCGAGGAACTCGCCTATGCGCTATGCGTGGAAGCCGGCAAGCCGATCAAGGATTCCGACGGCGAAGTCACCCGCCTCATCGAGACCTTCCGCATCGCCGCCGAGGAGGCCGTGCGCGTCAACGGCGAAACCATCAACCTGGAGCTCGCCAAGCGCCTGGACGGCTATCACGGCTACACCAAGCGCGTGCCGCTGGGGCCGGTGTCATTCATCACCCCGTTCAACTTTCCCTTGAACCTCGTCGCCCACAAGGTGGCGCCGGCGATCGCGGCCGGCTGCCCGTTCGTGCTCAAGCCGGCCGAACGCACGCCGATCGGCGCGCTGATCATCGGCGAAGTACTGGCCGAAACCGACCTCCCCAAGGGCGCGTTCT
The DNA here is from genome assembly GCF_004296575.1 of Dyella amyloliquefaciens. Lineage (GTDB taxonomy): Bacteria > Pseudomonadota > Gammaproteobacteria > Xanthomonadales > Rhodanobacteraceae > Dyella > Dyella amyloliquefaciens. The sequence continues at coordinate 284,288 of NZ_SAYT01000002.1, forward strand.
CGGTGCTCACGCTGGACGGCAAGCACGCCAACCCGCTGGTGGAAGACCCGCGCTTCAAGCTGCTGTCGTTCACCGGCAGCCAGATCGGCTGGGACCTGAAGACGCGCGCCGGCCACAAGAAGGTGACGCTGGAACTGGGCGGCAACGCCGCCTGCATCATCGACGCCGACCAGGGCCCGCACCTGGATCGCGTGATCGATCGCCTGGTGTTCGGCGCGTTCTACCAGTCCGGCCAGAGCTGCATCAGCGTGCAGCGCATCTACGCGCACAAGGACATCTACGACGAGCTGAAGAAGCGCCTCGTTGCGGCCGTGAAGAAGCTCAAGGCCGGCGATCCGAAGAAGAAGGACACTTTCCTTGGCCCGATGATCGACGAGGCCGCGGCCGAGCGCCTGCACGGCTGGATCGAGGAGGCCCGCAAGGCGGGCGGCAAGGTGCTGTGCGGCGGCAAGCGCGACGGCGCCATGCTGGAGGCGACCCTCATGGAAAGCGTGCCGACCAGCGCCAAGGTGCATCGCCAGGAAGTGTTCGGCCCCTTCGCCCTGCTCTCGCCCTACCGCGACTTCGACGAGGTCGTGGCCATGGTCAACGATTCGGACTACGGCCTGCAGGCCGGCATCTTCACCGACAGCCTCGCCCATGCCATGCGCGCCTGGAACGAGCTTGAGCAAGGCGGCGTGGTCGTCAACGACGTGCCCAGCTTCCGCGTGGACAACATGCCCTACGGCGGCATCAAGCTCTCCGGCATCGGCCGCGAGGGCGTGCGCTGCGCCATCGAGGACATGACGGAAATCCGGCTCATGGTGATGCGCGAACTCTGAGTGCAGCGTCGCGACGCCAGGCTGACCGGCGCCGCGAGCTTTTACGCCCCATGAACCCGCTTTCGCCGCTTGTGGCGCCCGGGTGCCGGGTGGTGTTCAATCTTCACACCCAACCCGGCATGCCCCGATATGCCCCTTGCCCCCGGTGGAGCCCGACGGATGCCCACGAAATTAGCCTTGTGTCTGGGCGCTCTGCTCATGAGTGCCAGCGCCCTGGCGCAACAGGCCCCGCCAGCGCCCACCACGAGCTCGCCTGAAACACCCGCCAAACCCATCAACCTGCAGGCGGTCACCGTGCGGGGAGCACAGCCCGGACCGGCGCTGTGGGAGGTTCGCAAGGGCGATCATGTGCTGTGGATCCTCGGCACCATCTCGCCGCTGCCGAAGTACGCCACCTGGCAGTGGACACAACTGGAGCAGGCACTGGGGAAATCCAGCGAGATGCTCGAGGCGCCTTCGGCACGCCTGAAGATGCCGCCCAGCCTGTTCTCCCGCCTGGCACTGCAGCCGGCGGCACGCCTCAACCCGGGCGGTGCGACGCTGGAACACCTTCTGCCCTCCGACATGTACGAGCGTTGGCGGGTGTTGCGGCGCGAGTACCTGCATGACGACGACGCCTACGAGTACCAGCGCCCGATCATCGTCGCCGAGCAGCTGTTCACCCAGGCGCTCAGCGCCCACGGCCTGACGGGCGACACCGACATCGAGGACATCGTCGAGAAGCTTGCGCGCAAGCACGGCGCCCGGCAGGTGCCCGTTCGCTATGAACTGGTGATACGCAAGGTAGCGGAGCCCACCGGAAGCGTGGACAGCGACCAGCAGCAGGGCATCGCCTGTCTCGACGAGACGATGCAGATCATCGAGCACGACATGTCCAAGCTCACCGAGCGCGCCAATGCCTGGGCCACCGGCGACACGTCCACGCTGCAAAAGCTCATGCAGGGCAGCCGCGAACCTTGCGTGGTGAGCGCGATCAATGGTGATTTCGAGCATCAGCTCAATGTCAACGACCTGCCCCAACGCATCAACGCTGCATGGGTGAAGGAAGCCGACCTCGCGCTCACGCGCAACCGGCGCACGGTCGCGGTACTGACGATGGAACAGTTGATGTCGCCCACGGGCTATCTCGCGACGCTGAGGTCGATGGGCTACCTGGTGCAGCCGCCGGCCGACCTCAAGCAGTAATCAGTACCAAAAAAAAGAAGGCCCGGCGCGCCTTGCGGCGGCCGGGCCTTTGTCTTGCCTGTGCGGCTTACTTCGCGCCGTAGAGCTGGGCCGCATCCGCCTTGAACGAGGATGCACTGCCGTCGCGGCTATAGAACATGTGACCGCCCGGATACACCGACAGCTTCACGCGCTGCTGCTGACCGAAGGTCGGCATCTGGTCGATGATCAGGCGCGAGGTAAAGAACGGGCACGACAGGTCGTTGTAGCCGTGCACGATCAGCACCTTCATGTTCGGGTCGTTGGCGATCGCCTTGCGCAGGTCGGCCACCGGCTTGTCGTCGGACTCACCGCGATCCCAGGCGTTGTTGACGGTGAAGGACAGCGCCTCGTAGTGCGCATCCGTCTTCCAGCCCACCTCGCGCGTCACGAAATCGACCATCGCACTGGTGGTCGGCGCCAGCAGCGCCTCGAGGATCGGGTCGCCCGACTGGCGACGCGCCGAACCCGGGAACGGATCGAATGCGGTGACGTTGGAGTCGTACACACTGCCGATCTTCTTCTCGGTACGGTGGATCTCGCGCAGGTAGGTGCCGATGTCGACGCGACCGTCGAGCTTGGACACCACGGACGGATCAAGACCGGTGTAGCCCGACACCCTCTGCACCATGCGACCGATCGCGCCCGGATCCGAACGCCCCGCCAGGAAGTCGGTGACGAACTGGGTGCGGACATAGTTCTCCACATCCGTCATCGCAGCCGGCGTCAGTCGGCCCTGGGATTCCAGGTGGGCCGCCGTCATCGACGGCAGGTTGATCATCCACGGCAGCGGCGACAACGCATCGCCATCACCGATGGCGGCCGGATCGAGGTACGGCGACACCATCACCAGGCCGTTCACGCCCACGCCCATGTGGGTCTGCAGTTCATAGGCAATGCGCGGCGCGCGATAGCCACCATAGCTTTCGCCCATCACGTACTTGGGAGCGCGCAGGCGGCCGTGCTTGACCAGCCAGTCGTACACCACGCGCGAGAGGTACTTGATGTCCGCCTCGGTGGAGTAGAAATCCTTCTTGGTCTTGTCTTCGTCCTCCAGCGAACGCGAGAAGCCGGTGCCGACCGGATCGATGAACACCAGGTCGCTCATGTCGAGCCAGGTGTTGGGGTTGTCCTTGGTCACGGCTGCATCGGACGGCGCATCGCCATCCACGCCGAACTGGATGCGCTTGGGCCCGATCGCACCCATGTTGAGGTACACCGACGAAGCACCCGGACCGCCGTTGAAGGCGAACGTCACCGGACGATGCGGGTCGTTGCCCGGCACCACATAGGCGGTGTAGACCACGTCGGCGATCTTCTTGCCCTTGGCGTCGCGCACCGGGATGGTGCCCACGGTCGCCTCATAGGACACCGTACGGCCACCCACGCGCACGCTCTGCTTGATGGTCTTGTCGGCCGGCAGCGGCGAGAGCTCCGCGTCGGCCTTCTTTTCCGCCTCGGCAGCCGGCTTGGCGTCCTTGCCCTCGGCCGCCATGGCGAGCGACCACGGCGACATGACCACGCCCAAGGCAAACACGGCAGCAAACCAGGCGGCACCACGCCCCGCGCGGGCGGTGCGACCACAAACAGGCAAATCTAGCTTCATCAGGAATCTCGCAAAGGCCAAATGGCAGTTAGCTACGCAGATGCCCGACACGCACGCTCCCCGCTGCGCTCAACAGACGCAGCCATGCTGGTGTCGGATGCAACCGCCATAGAAGCGGCAGGCCAACCGAGGACACCAGTGCCGTTAGGCACGGGTCGAGCAAGCCAACCTGCCACAACCCCGCAAAATCGTACGCGACCCGCTCAGCGAGGCAGGTAGTCGTTCGGTTCCACGAGCTGGAAGCCCGGCGTCTCGCTCACGCATTGCCGCAGCAGGAATGCGTGGCCGCTGCCGTAGAACACCACGATATGGTCGCCCGGCTTCGCCAGCTGCAGCAGGTTCGCGCAGATGAGGAAGTTGCGGCGATACCAGGCGGTGAGCAGCTCGGCACCGGGCTGTTCGCTACCCGAACCCATGCGCAGCGCGGTGCGGTAGAAGCTGTTGTCCTGCTGGATCACGGCCGGGTCGTTGACCCGCCGCAGCGCCGCCGAAAGGCCCTGCTCGGCGAGCAGCCGCTGCTGCTCGGCCATCTGGCGGTCGACCTTGGCACTCTCGGCGTCGAGCAGGCCGGCGAGGCCATGCGCATCGGCATAGGCCTTGACGGGCTCATAGGGAAAATCGCCATCAGCGTCAATGCCATACACGCCGGTGGAATGGGCCGTCCTGGCCAGGCGAAAGCCAAGCTGCACGACTTCGTTGCGCGACGGCGCCAGCGTGCCGGCCAGATACTTGGGATAGCGCTCGTCGACCGCATCACGCGGCCACTCGACGGCAACCTTGTCGGGCTTGAACCGCGCCAGCGCATCGGTGATGGCGGCCAGCTCCGCCTGGCGCTTGGGTGCCAGCACGTCGTCCACCTTCATGTTGTGGAGATCGTGACCCGGGTTCGACAGGTGGAAGAGGCCAACCATCATGACCTGGACGGGTTCCGGCTTCGATTGAGCGATCGTCGTTGGCGCGGCCAGCGCCATGATCAGGCCAAGGGTTCCGGCTGCAACGGTCTTCCACGAACGAGCTGGCAACATGTGCATCTCCTGAGGCAGATCACGCAGGCGACCATCGCCGGCCGCCTGCACGCAAAGTCCGGCTTGGATGCCTCGGGGTGCAGCAGGGTTTAATGGAGGCGGCGCTCGGCTCAGGCCACCTCGCGCCACTGGAAGTAGCGGCGATGGGCCATCTGCAACAGCTCGCGGTCTTCGTGCGTGTCGCCATAGGCGTAGACGACCGGATAGGCATCGACGTCGTATGCCGCGCGAACCCGACGACGCTTCTCCGCACCCACGCATTGCGCGCCCCTGTATCTCCCGGTGAGCCTGCCCTGATTTCTCTCCAGCTCCGAACACAGCAACTCAAGACCGTGCTGCCGACACCAATGGGAGAGATAGATATCCAGCGCACCGGAGACCACCACCACGCGGTCGCCCTGCTGCTTGTGCCAGAGGATGCGTTCGAGCGCATTGTCGCGCACGGCTCGGGGAATGATGTCTCGGGCGAAACGACGCCCCTGCTCGTTCGCATGCGCCTCGTCCATACCCTGCAGGCCAAGCCGGACGGCACTCGCACGCATGGTGTTGGAAGGCACGATGCCCAGCTTGTAGCCCAGCACCATCGGCGACAGCAGCAGACCGCCCCAACGCAACCTGATCGACGGCACGGCAAATTCCAGAAACGGACGAAACAGCTCCCTGGTGGTGATCGTGCCATCGAAATCGAACAAAGCCAGATTCATGCATTCCCTTTACTAGATTCGGGTTCTCGTTCTTGTGTAGGAGCGCACCCAGTGCGCGATGGGACTGCGCGTCATCGCGAAAGGCATTCGCGCACCGGGTGCGCTTCTGCATGGCGACGCTATTCGGCTACGACCTCCGCCAATCGCAGACGCGACACATCGCGCAGCGGTGGCGCGCCGAAGTGGCGGCTGTATTCGCGACTGAACTGCGACGGGCTTTCGTAGCCCACACGATGGGCGGCAGTTGCCACGTCGCATTGCGCGGCCAACAACAGTCGCCTCGCCTCGTGCAGCCGCAGCTGCTTCTGGTATTGCAGCGGACTCATGGCCGTAATCGCACGAAAGTGGTGATGCAACGATGAACTGCTCATGTTGATGCGCCCTGCCAGCTCGTCGATGCGCAGCGGTTCGTCGTAGTGCCTGCGCAACCACTCGATGGCGCGCGACACCTGATGCCCCTGACTGCCCGAGGTGGCTATCTGCACCAGCCGCGAGCCCTGGCCGCCAGTGAGCAACCGATAGAGCACTTCGTGCTCGATCAACGGCCCGAGCATGGCGAGATCGCGTGGCGCATCGAGGAGACGGACCAGACGCAGCAGCGGATCGAGCAGCCCTCCATCCAGGGGACTCAGCGAAATGCCGGTTGCAGGCGTGCCCGCCGCCCGATCGTCCACCACCTCGGGCAACATCTCGCGTATGCGAGCCATGTCGAGCCGGAACGTCAGGCACAGGCAGGGCTCGTTCTTCGTTGCGCGCAGCACCTGCGAAGACACCGGCACGTCCACCGACGTGACCAGATAGGAGGCAGGTTCGTGCACGAAGGTCTGCTGCCCCAGCAGGATCTGCTTGGCCCCCATCAATGCCAGGCCAAGCCCCGGCTCATACATGGCGCAGACAGGGACTCCCGGCGAATCGGCCCGGAACAAGCTGAGCGCCGGCCACGCCGTGGCATGCACGCCCTCTGTAGCCGCCAATCGTTCAACCAGGGCCGTCAATTCCTCGCGATCCTGCTCGAGACGAGAGTATTCCGAGGCACTTGAAGGCTTGCTGTTCATGACCTTATCGAAACATTGAGCAAAACAAGCTTGCCTGTTCCTGCACATGATGACGAGTGCCCTTTCCACCTTCGCGCAGGATCAGGCAAGGATCAAACAGGATCCGACTACCCGACACACGCGCTTGCCCGCCATACTTCAACGTCTACGCATTCGTCACCCGTCCCCAGGAGTTATGCATGGCTCTCTCCATCCGCGGCTACGCCGCTCAATCGGCCACTTCCCCGGTTGCACCCCATCAGTTCGAACGCCGCGACCCGCGGCCTGACGATGTGGTGATCGACATCCTCTATTGCGGCGTCTGCCATTCGGATCTGCACCAGGCTCGCAATGAGTGGCACAGCAGCATCTATCCGGTGGTGCCGGGCCACGAAATCGTCGGCCGCGTCAGCGCGGTCGGCGACAGGGTCGGCAAGTTCAAGGTCGGCGAAATGGTCGGTGTCGGCTGCATGGTCGACTCCTGCCAGCACTGCGGCTCCTGCAGCGCCGGCCTCGAGCAGTACTGCGAGAACGGCGCGACCTGGACCTACAACGACAAGGATCGCCATGACGGCCTGCCGACCTTCGGTGGCTACTCCGAGCGCATCGTCGTGTCCGACAAGTTCGTCGTGCGCATTTCCGACAAGCTGGATCCGAAGGCGGCGGCACCGTTGCTGTGCGCCGGCATCACCACCTGGTCGCCGCTGCGCCACTGGAAGATCGACAAGGGCAGCAAGGTGGCGGTGATCGGCCTGGGCGGCCTGGGCCATATGGGCCTGAAGTTCGCCAAGGCGATGGGCGCCGACGTGACCCTGTTCACTCGCACGCCGGACAAGGAAGCGGAAGCCCGCCGCCTTGGCGCCGACCATGTGGTGCTGTCCACCGATGCGAAGCAGATGGCTGCCGTGGCACGCCAGTTCGACTTCATCCTCGACACCGTGCCCTCGCCGCACGACCTCAACCCGTACCTGGGCACGCTCAAGCTCAATGGCGTGCTCTGCCTGGTAGGCCTGCTGGAGCCGATCGAGCCAGCGGTGCAGGCCGGCATGGTGATCCTGGGTCGCCGCTCCATCTCGGGCTCCGCCATCGGCGGCATCGCCGAAACACAGGAGATGCTCGACTTCTGCGCCGAGCACGGCATCGCCAGCGATATCGAGGTCATCGATATCAAGGACATCAATACCGCCTACGAGCGCATGTTGAAGAGCGACGTGAAGTACCGCTTCGTGATCGATATCGCGTCGCTCAAGGCTGCCTGAGCAACCAGGGGCGCGGCTCTCAGGCCGCGCCCTTGCGCCCCAGATGACGGCTTGCCTCGCGCGCCTCGCGCAGACGACGCGCGTGAGCGGCCAGCAGGTCACCGCGAGTGAGTATGCCGACCATGTGTCCGCCACCTTCACCGCCCATCACCACCAGACGACCCACGTCGGCCTCGACCATGTGATCGGCAGCCTCGCGCAAGGTGTGGGTTTCGCGCACCATCAGCGGCGGGCGACGGACCAGCGAGCCCACGAGTGCATCCGCGGACTTGTCCGCAGCCAGCAGATCACGACGCGTCACTACACCCAGCAACCGTCCATCGGCATCCAGCACGGGAAAGCCCTGGTGCCGGGTCTGGGCATTGTCTTCCCCGAGCCAGTCACGAACTTCGCCCAGCGACTGCGCTGCGCGCAGGCTCACCACATGGCGACTGCAAGCCTCACCGACGCTGATGCGCTCCAGATGATCGGCCGCGTACTCCGACGGCACGTGCACACCGCGACGCGCGATCTTCTCGGTCATGATGGTGTGGCGCATCAGCAGGCCGGACACCAGGTAAGCCGCCGCACAACCGGCGAGCAACGGCAACAGCCCCTGCGTCTGCTGCGTCGTCTCGAACGCGAATACCACCGAGGTCAGGAACGCGCGCGAGGCACCGGCAAAAATAGCCGCCATGCATACCAGCGCAGCCATGTGCGGATCCACGTGCAGGCCCGGCAACCACGCAACGCATGCCGCACCCATCACGCCGCCAAGGGCGCCACCGATGGTGAACATCGGCGCCAACGTGCCGCCCGAGGTACCGCTGCCCAGCGCCACCGACCATGACACCAGCTTGAGCAAACACAGCGTGAGCATGGCCGCCATGCCGATCTGCCCGCTGAGCACGATCGAAATATTGTCGTAGCCCACACCGAGCGTCGCCGGCATCACATAGCCGACCACACCCACCACCACGCCGCCAAGAGCCGGCCACCACATCCAGTGGATCGGAAGCTTCTCGAACGCATCCTCGATGCCATAGGTGAGCTTGGTGATACCCACGCTCGCCACGCCTGTCACCAGCCCCATGACCATATAGGCGGCCAGCGCCGCCAGCGTCGGCGCGGCCAGCGCCGGCATGGCAAACATCGGCTCGTTGCCTTCCAGCACATAACGCACACCCGTGCCCACGGCGGCGGCAAGCGCCACCGGGATCAACGAACGGGCGCGACGTTCGAACAACAGGAGCTCGAGCGCGAGCAGCACCGAGGAGATCGGCGCGGAGAACACCGCCGCCATACCGGCGGCCGCACCAGCCGCGAGCAGCGTCTTGCGCTCATCGGCCGTCACATGGAGGAACTGGCCCAGCAACGATCCCAGCGCACCGCCCGTGGCAATGATCGGACCTTCGGCACCGAACGGGCCGCCCGTGCCGATGGCAATGGCCGACGAGACCGGCTTCAGCCAGGTCATGCGTGGCGGGATGCGGCTTTCGTTGAGCAGCACCTGCTCCATCGCCTCGGGGATCCCGTGGCCGCGGATGGCTCGCGAACCCCAGCGGGCCATGGCGCCGACGATCAACCCGCCGACCACTGGCACGACGATGACCCACAAGCCCAGATGATTTCCGGCGGGACTGCTGAATTCGGTACTCACGCGCCCATAGAACGCCAGGTTGGTCACCAGGCCGATCAACGCCGTCAGTGCGCGAGCGACCAGCGCGACGAGGCCACCCAGGGCCATGGCCAGCGCGGCGATCCACGCCACCCGCAGCTCCAGTGGACGGAACTGCCGCGGCATGTGTGCCTCGGTAAGCGCCGGATCCAGCGAAGGAGCAAGCGGAATCGCCGCACGGGTGTGCGGATGGGGCGTCGAATCGGTATCCATGGGGGAAACCCGGCTGGTTAATCCACCAAGGTTACGTGGATATAACCGCCGTAGCTGGCTGGAAAATGAACGGGGTGCAGCCACTCAATCGCCCAGACGGGGCGATGGCGGCGCGTTCATGCCGAGGGCGTTGTAAACGTAGTAGCGAAGGATGCCCAGGTACTCGTGCATGCAGGCGTCCGTCAGCAACACATTCCACGAGTCGGGGAAGAGCTCCCTGCGCGGATTGACCCAGTCACCCGCCACGGGTTGCGGCTCGATGCCGAAGTGCCCGAAATACAGCAACGAGCGACGCAGGTGCACACCGGAAGTCACCAGCACCACGTGCTGCGGGGCCTGGGCCACGAGGATCGGACGGCTGAACTGGGCGTTCTGCCAGGTCGTCATGCTGCGCGTTTCGAGCAGGATGTCCGTCTCGGGAATACCCAACCGACGCAGGGCACGACCGTACACCACCGACTCCGCCTCGCCATGATCCTGCGAGTCTCCACCGGTTACCAGGAGCCTGCACACCTTGCCGGCCGCGTGGCATTCGCTATACAGCTGCGCGGCACGCAGCACACGGCCATCAGCGAAATACGAAGGCTGCAGGGGCTCGTCACCAACCACCGCGGTTCCGCCGGCCAGCAGCACGATCACATTGGTTCCGGCCCAGTCGATCCGCGGCGCCGGCGAATAATGGCCCTGCAAGGGATGCAGCAGGATGCGCGGTATCGCACCCGACCCCACTGCGAACAACAGCACCACCGTCAGTGTCGCCATCACCGTGCCGAAGCGACGCCAGCGTCGCCGAAAGCACCACCACGCGAGCAGCATCATCGCGAACAGGACGGAGAGCATGGGTTTTCCTGATCCGTGGAGAGTCGTGGCATCTTAGGGCCTTGCCGCAAGGCGGGGCGATAGCCCATCGCTAGCCCGCAGCCTGGAGGGCGGCATCTCAACCCGGCAGGGAACCTGGTCATGACCACACTCGTTTTCGTCCACGGCTGGAGCGTCACCAACACCTCGACCTACGGCCCCCTGCCCCAGCGCCTGCAACAGCAGGCGGCGGCGCAAGGCGTCACGCTCGACACCGCCGACATCTGGCTGTCGGAATACGTGAGCTTCGACGATGCCGTGACCATGCCCGACGTGGTGCGTGCGTTCGACCGCGCCCTGCGCGACCTGCATCTGCTGGACGCGAGCTTTACCTGCATCACCCACTCCACCGGCGGCCCGGTGGTGCGCGAATGGCTGCGGGCGCAGCGTGAGCGTCCCGGCGCCTACAGCACCATTCGCCTCACCCACCTGATGATGCTGGCGCCTGCCAACTTCGGGTCCGCCCTGGCACAACTCGGCAAGAGCGTGCTTGGACGACTGCACGCATGGTTCGATGGCGTGGAGCCAGGCCAGCGCATCCTCGACTGGCTGGAACTGGGCAGCGCCGAATCACTGTCACTCAATCTCGACCACATCCACGGTGACGATCCGGCGCAGAAGGGCCAGTACCTGTTCGTACTCACCGGCGATCGTCCCGATCGCTCGCTATACGACCACATCAACAGCTACACCGGCGAGGATGGTTCCGATGGCGTGGTGCGCATCGCCGCTGCGAACCTCAATGCACGCCACGCCGTGCTTGCGCGCGACGACGATGCAGCCATCGACACGCTCGCACTGCATGTCACGCAGGCGTCGCGCACGGCTTTCAAGCTGATTCCCGGTGCATCCCACTCCGGCACTGACCAGGGCATCATGGCTTCCGCACCACCTGCCACGGTGGATGCCCTGCTGCGCTGCCTTCGCGTGAAGGACACCGCCAGCTATCAGCAGCTGTGCGATGCGTTCGATGCGGAGAACACCGAGCGCGATGCCGAGCGCGTCGAATTCGAACCCGTTGGCCCCTTCTCGCCGCGCGTGCATATCCACGATCCCCGCAGCCTCCTGATCGTGCGGCTCACCGACGAGGCCGGCGAACCCTTGCGCGGGAGTCGCATGCTGCTCAACGCCGGCACGCCGCCGAACCCGGACTGGATGCCGCAAGGCTTCATGCTCGACCGTCAGGCCAATAGCCGCCAGCCCCACGTGGTGTCGCTGTTCCTCAATCACGCCCTGCTCGCCGGCACCCCACGGGTCGCCGATCCGGTCAGCAGCCGGAAGACACTGCGCGCGGCCATCGAGGCGCATCGCCCCTACAGCGCCAGCGTGCAGCCGGCTGATCTTGCCGGGCTGGTTCACCATGCGCTGGCTGCCATGACGTCCAGCGATGATCTTTTCGACGCCCTCGGCGCCCACCAGAGCACCGTGCTGGATGTGGTGCTGCCGCGACTCGTGCATGAGGGTGTGTTCCGACTGACGCAGAAGCTCACCCCTGAGGATTTCAGCCGCCCCACGCCAGGCCCTGTCATCCCAACCCCGTGACACGCCGATCGGCGTGATGCATAGTCGCAAGAACTTGCGCTGCATCAAGGATGCGAGCGCCGCCGGCAGCTGACTGCTGGTCCACTCAGGGAGAGAGCAATGAAGAAGCTGATTCTGCTGGCGATACTCGCCGGCCTGGCATGGTGGTACTTCGACCATGGCCGCCGCATCACCGAGGCGGATGTCCGCGCCAGCTACGAAGCCGACATGGATGCCACGCGCCGTTTCGATGGCGACTTCCTCTGTGCCCGCATCAGCGACGACTTCGCGGGCAGCGAAGTATCCCGACAGGATGGCGAAGACTTCGAAGAGCATTTCGACAAGGCCGGCCAGTGCAAGCGCATCAAGCGATCCATCGAAGCCATGCAGCAACTGAGCGTCGCCACGGGTGGCCGGATTTCGTTGAAGATCGATTACGAGATCAAGAACATCGAATTTTCGCCCGACCGCAAGCGTGCCACGGTGCAGACCGTCTCGACTGCAAAGCTGGGCGACATGACGCTGGCCCGCGACCGTACGACCGATCACCTGATCCGGCGAAACGGCCGCATCCTGAGCATCGCCAGCGAAGCAAGGGTCTGGACGTACACGCCCCAGTAATCCGCTGGCACCCTAACCCCGATCGAGGGGCACGCGCGTTACACCGGTATGCACCCTTCCCTCACCCCATCGCACCATGCCCGATCCGTTCCGGCTCACACCCGCATCGCCGGGCATTGACCGCCGCTTTCGCTTAATCTCGTCATCCATGGATGCCTCCGGGGATGACGACGCAACGTTGATGCTTGCCTATGCCCGAGGCGAGTTATCGGCGTTCGACGCGCTCTACGCGCGCCACCGAGGCGCCCTGTATCGCTTTTTGCTGCGCAGCGCACGGGACCCCGCGTTGGCCGAGGAATTGTTCCAGGAAACCTGGAGCCGTGTCGTCGCAGCGCGCGCACGTTACACGCCGCAGGCGAAGTTCAGCACCTGGCTGCTACAAATTGCGCATAACCTGCTCATCGACAGCTATCGTCGCAAGCGCCCGATGGCCGATGGAGAGGCCGCCGAGCAGGCACTGGATAACCTGCCGGCACCAGGACACGAGCAACCCGAGCATGTCCTGTCGGATTTCGAGCGTCGCCGGCGCCTGCAGCGTGCGATCGAATCCTTGCCCGACGAACAGCGCGCTGCCGTGCTGCTTCGCCTGGAGCATGACCTGAGCGTGGAGGAGATTGCAGAAGTCACCGGCGTGGGACGCGAAACCGCGAAATCGCGCCTGCGCTACGCCATGAACCGATTGCGCGAGCAGCTGGCCGAATGAACACGCACGATCATCACGACGACGATTCGCTGCCCGGCGAAGACGAACTCAAGGCGCTGTACGACAGCCTGCCTCGCAAGGAGCCTTCGCCGTCGCTCGACCAGGCCGTACGACGCACGGCCGCCGATGCCGTGCGACCCGCAAGGCGCAGTCCTCGCTGGCCGATCACCGCGGCCAGCGCCGCCGTGCTGCTGCTTGCTGCCGGCGTCAGCTGGCATCTGCACGAACAAGCCTCGGGCTACGTGCCCGCACCCACACCGAACATCGCAAGCGACCGCTCTCTTGCGCCTATCGCCCCGGCCGCCAAGGTCACGGCCGAACCCGCGGGTACCACGACACCCGCGCCCGTGCAGCCGACTACGGCCATGACGCCACGCACGAACGAGACCATCCGCTCCGCACTGAAGCCGCGCGTGCTCGCCGCCACACCAACGACACGGCAAGCGACGCCTGCGCCGCAAGACCAGAGCATGGTGGAATCCGCGCCGCTGCCCGCACCGTCGGCACCCGCCGCCGCGCAGACCTATGCACCATCGCCGATGGCCAAGCAGGAGCGCGGCAGCGAAGATGCAATTCACACCATGGCTGCGAGAATGATGGCCGCGCCCGCCGCCGTACCGCCGGCCGCATCGCCACCCGACCCGACCGCTGCCAATCCTGCCGACAGTCCCGAGCAGGAGCTGGACAAGATCCGCGGACTGTTTGCGCAACAACGCCGCGACGAAGCATTGCAGCGACTCGCCGCGTTCCGGCAAGCTCATCCGGACATCCCTGTGCCCGACGACCTGCAAAGCCAGCAAGCGCATCATGAGTGACACGCTGTACACCCTCGCCACGGCCTGCCAGCACGGCGAGGACATCAAGAAGAGCCGCTTCCTCGCCCAGGCCGCGCCGGTGCACACGCCCGTGCAGGCGCTGGAGTTCATCCGGCAGGTGAGCGACGTCGCGGCCACGCACAACTGCTGGGCCTATCGCATCGGCCAGGACTATCGCTTCAACGATGATGGCGAGCCGGGCGGCACCGCCGGGCGTCCGATCCTGCAAGCCATCGAAGGCCAGGGCATCGATCGCGCCGTGGTCGTGGTGACACGCTGGTATGGCGGCATCAAGCTGGGTGCGGGCGGACTGGTGCGCGCCTACGGCGGCACCGCAGCGGAGTGCCTGAGGCGAGCCGAGCGCATGCCGATCGTCGCCATGGCGCGCCTGGGCGTGAACTGCGACTTTGCCGAGCTCACCCTGCTCAAGGCGCGTTTGCGCGAGCTCGATGCGGACATCGTGGACGAGCAATTCGGCGCGGATGGCGCCACGCTGGAGATCCAGCTGCCCGAACATCGCGTGACCGAGGCGCAGGCCCGCGTCACCGACATCAGCCGCGGCCGCCACGGCGCCAGGCGGCTGGATTGATATCGCAGGCGCATCGCCCCACGTAGTTGGGTTGCGAGGGCAATCCGGCCCTCGACCCCCTTTCGGAACCCGATGCCGCCCATGACCGAACCCGCCACCCCGCAACGCCCCGCGCGCCGTGTCGGCGCCCTGCTGCAGCTCTGGCCGTTCGTGAAGCCCCACGGCAGGCTGGCGATCGGTTGGCTGGTCTTCCTGGGCATCTCCTCGAGCGCCACCCTGGTGCTGCCGATGGCGGTGCGCCACATGATCGACCAGGGCTTCATCCACTCGAACGCCTCGGCGATCAACGCAACCTTCCTCGGCCTGTTCGGTGTGGCCCTGGTGCTCGCCTTCGCCACGGCCGCCCGCTACTACTGCATCACCCTGCTGGGCGAGCGCGCGCTCGCATCGCTGCGCGCAAAGCTGTACTCGCATGTGATCCGGCTCGACGTCAGCTTCTTCGAACGCAGCCGTGTCGGCGAGCTGATCTCCCGACTGGGCACGGATACGGAAGTGATCCAGGCGCTGATCGGCTCAGGCATCTCGGTCGCCCTGCGCAGCGCGGTGATGCTGCTGGGCGCCACTGCCATGATGATCTGGACCAGCCCACGTCTCGCCGGCCTCACGGCGCTGGTGATCCCCGCCGTGATGCTGCCCATCCTCGTGTTCGGACGCCGCGTGCAGAAACTGTCGCGCGCCAGCCAGGATCGCCTTGCCGACACTGCGGCCATCGCCAACGAGACCCTCAACGCCGCGCCCGCCGTGAAGGCCTATGCGCGCGAGGACATCGAAAGCACGCGCTACGGCGCAGCCATCACCCGCGCGCTCGCCATGGCGCGCAAGCGCATCGGCATGCGTTCCGCGCTGACCGCCACCGTGATCGTGCTGTTCTTCGGCGCCATCACCCTGGTGCTGTGGGCAGGCGCACGCGACGTATTGAACGGCACGCTGGGTGCCGGTGTGCTGGGGCAGTTCGTGCTGTATGCGATCTTCGCCGCCGGCTCGCTGGCCGGCCTCTCCGAAGTGTGGGGCGACGTATTGCGCGCCGCCGGCGCGATGGAGCGCATCGGCGAATTGTTCGAGGAGCGCGCCGACATCACCAGTCCCGCACAGCCCACCCCGCTGCCCAAGCCCGTGCAGGGCGCGCTGCGTTTCGACCACGTGGAATTCCACTACCCCTCGCGACCTGACGCCCCCGCGCTGTACGACTTCGACCTGTCGATTCGCCCCGGCGAAACGGTAGCCCTGGTCGGCCCATCGGGCGCGGGAAAGAGCACGGTGTTCGCGCTATTGCTGCGCTTCTACGACCCGCAGGCCGGGCGCATCACGCTCGACGGCGTCGACCTGCGCGCCCTGTCGCTGCCCGAACTGCGCGGCGCGATCGCGCTGGTGCCGCAGGAAACGGTGATCTTCGGCGGCAGCGCGGCGGACAACATCCGCTTCGGTCGCCAGGACGCGGACGATGACGAGGTGCGCGAGGCGGCCACGGCCGCCGAGGCGCATGAGTTCATCCGCGCCATGAGCAAGGGCTATGACGAGGAGCTCGGCGAGCGCGGCGTACGGCTTTCCGGTGGCCAGCGCCAACGCATTGCGATCGCGCGCGCCATTTTGCGTGACGCTCCGCTTTTGCTACTGGACGAAGCCACCTCCGCACTCGATGCCCAATCCGAAGCGGCGATCCAGCAGGCGCTGGAGCGACTGGAAAAGGGCCGCACCACGCTCGTCATCGCGCACCGCCTCGCCACCGTGCAGCGTGCTGACCGCATCGTGGTGATGGATGGCGGCCGCATCGTGGCGCAGGGCACGCACCAGAGCCTGCTGGCCGAAGGTGGTCTCTACGCGGAACTTGCGCGACTACAGTTCACGGCCTGACGCAACACCTTACCTGTCCGCCTCGGCGACTCCGACAGGCGTCGCCTGTGGCGTCCAACCGGGCTCGCCACCCTGCCAGCGCACGAAGGTGACGATATCGGTGAACAAGGCGTCCATCTGCGCCTTGGTCGACCCCATACCGTGCCCCGCCTCCTCATCCACGCGCAGCAGCACCGGTGACTTCGATCCCGTCGTGCGCAGCCGCGCCGCGAACTTGGCCGGCTCCCACGATGGCACGCGCGGATCGTTGAGTCCGGTGGTGATGAGAATCGGTGGATAACGCGTGCCGTCCTTGACGTTGAAGTAGCTGTCCATCGCCAGCAGGTTGCGGAACCCCGCGGCGTCCTTCACGGTGCCGAACTCGGGAATGTTCGGCACACCGTTGGAGAAGAATTCCTGGCGAACCGTGTTGGCTGCCGGCACCTGATCGATCACGCCCGCGAACAGGTCGGGCCTTTCTTCCATCGCGCGCCCGACGGTAATGCCGCCGGCCGAACCGCCAAGGATGAAGAGCTTGTCGCGCGTCGTGTAGCCACGGGCAACAACATCCTCCGCGCAGGCAATGAGATCGCGCCAGGTGTTGGGCTTGTTGGCGTCCTTGCCCGCGAGGCGCCAGGCGTCACCAAGCTCTCCGCCACCGCGCACATGACAGACAGCGAATGCGATGTTGTTGTCCAGCAGATTGGCCCAGCGGGGCGTGAATGCCGGAAACAGCGTCATACCGTACGAGCCGTAGGCGTACATCACCAGCAGCTGCGGATGCCGGGCGTGCCTGCTCTCCACATAGCTCAACGGAATCGACACCCCATCCTTCGCCTTGGCAGACAACTCGTCCACCGCATAGGCGGACGGATTGAAGCGTGCCGGCGCACGCCCAAGGCCCTGGTCGGCCAACGCACCCTTCGCCGGGTCATAGGCGAGCACCGTCAGCGGCGTCACCCAGTTGTCCATGCTGAACAACAGGCCGGGCACACGGGGATCAGCGGACAGCCCCGACACCGAGCCCTTGAAAGGCAAGGCAATCGACTGCTCATCGCCACCCTCGAACGACACCTTGAACAGCTCGGAATACACGCCGCGTCGCGCGTAGACATAGACACCGTCCGCTGCCGCGGCAAATCCCTCGATGACACGGCCCGGCCGCGCCGCGACGATCGTCTTCGCCGCCGACAAAGGCTCGCCCATCTTGAATGCCTGCACCTTGAACGTCGGTGCATCCTGGTGCGACAGCACAAACACGCGGTCGCCCACCACGTCCACCGCCGTCACGCCATCGGACGTCTTGACCATCGGCTTCCAGGGAGCCCGTGGGTCTGCCGCCTTCTCCACCGGCACCGACCAGATTTCCATTTCGTTCTGCGTGCCATTGACGATGTTGGCGAGCGCGACCGTCGCGCCGGGCCGCACCAGCACCACGGGGAATTTTTCCGGCGGCATTTTGATGGCACTCGTCGAACCTCCCAGCACCGTGACCGGCTCATGCTGGAGATCCCACGCGACGTTGCGGATGTTGAGCAGCTTGTCCGCTTCCGGCGCCCCGTCGCGCAACTTGGTCTGCAGCAGGACGAAGACCTTCCTGCTGTCAGTCGTCCAGGCCGTCGCCCCGAATCCGGCCAGCGCCAGTGGGCCGGCGATCTGCTTGCCGCTCGCCACGTCATAGACATAGAGCGACGCGTCCTCGGACCCTCCGGCCGAGATGCCGACCGCCACCTTGCTGGCATCGGGAGATGGCAGGAAATAGTCCACCGCGTAAGGCTTGCCGCCGTGCCTCACACGCCACGCCGCCAGATCGACCAGCTTGCGCGCCTTGCCCTGGGCGTCGCGAGCCCACAGGTCGAAATTGTCCGAACCGGCAGCGCGCTCCTTGTAGAACAGCGCGCCATGACTACGCACCACGTCCGTCACCAGCGTGAAGGCGCCGGCCAGGTCGGCCACCTGCTTGAACAAGGCCGCGCGGCCGGGCACGGAGTCAAGCACGGCCGAGGTGTAGCGCCCCTCCGCCTTCAACCACGCCGCGACCTCGGGGTCACCCATCTTCTCCATGTAGCGGTATGGGTCGGTAAGCGTGGTGCCGAAGTAGGTGTCCTGCACGGGCCGCTGCGGCGGCGCCGGCGGAGGTGCCAACTGCGCCAGCGCGGGGCCGGCGAGCGTCCCGATAAGGACAAGCAGAGCCAGGTTCCAACGTCGCATGAACATGCCCTCAGCCGCAAGACCTTGCCGAGGGTATGCCGCTGCCTTGTCGCTTCAATCCAGCCTAAGACGTAGGAAAACGCCTACGCCGCTGCCCAGGCACGCATGAGTGCACGCACCTCGTCTTCGTCGGTGCGGATCTCGCCGCCAGCCATGCCGAGGGTGTCGTCCGGTTGATAGGCCATGCCGGAAGGATGCCCACGCTTCGCCGATGCATGCAGCTCGTCGGCCCCCGTCAACGCGGCGACATGCGCGATATTGGCGGGCGTGATGCCGGCGCCCGGCATCACTACCAGTCGTCCGTGGGCTTGCGCGATGCGCTCGCGGATACGCTCGGCACCCTCCAGCGCCGAACGCGCGCCGCCCGAGGTGAGCACCCGTTCCGCGCGCAGTGAAATGAGATCTTCCAGCGCGCGCTCCGGGTCCCTCACAAGATCGAAGGCGCGATGGAAGGTGATGCCCATCCGACCGGCTGCTGCAGCAAGCTCACTGCAGCAATCCATGTCCACGTCACCATCGGCATCCAGCACACCGAACACGACACCATCGCAACCGAGCGCCGCGCATGCCTCGATGTCCCGACGCATGGTCGCCCGCTCGTGTTCGCTGTAGAGAAAATCGCCCGCACGCGGACGGATCAGCACGTACAACGGCAGACGCACGTGCTCGCGCACCAAGGCAATCTCGCCATGCGAAGGCGTCAGCCCGCCGAGCTCCAACGCCGTGCACAACTCGATGCGCCCTGCACCGCCGGCCTGCGCGGCCAGCGCGGAGTCCAGCGAGTTGGCGGCAACCTCGAGCACGCGCGTCGCCATGTCAGTACACGCTCTTGGAGGGCAACAGGCCGTCCTGCCGCTTCGCATCGCATACGGCGTAGGAGAAGCCTGGCTGGATCGCAAACGCTCCTACCTCACCGTGGCGATTCATCGCCAGGAAGCCGACCTGAAGATCCTTGGAGGCATTCGGTCGCTTCTTCACGATGCGCATGACCGCTTCCTGACAGGCCTCCTGCGGCGAACGACCCTGGCGCATCAACTCGACCACCAGGAAGCTGCCGGCATTGCGGATCACTTCCTCGCCCACACCGGTCGAAGTCGCACCACCCACATCGCCATCCACATAGAGGCCAGCACCGATGATCGGGCTGTCGCCCACGCGGCCGCGCATCTTCCAGGCCATGCCGCTGGTGGTGCAGGCGCCAGCCAGGCGACCACTGGCATCGATCGCCAGCATGCCGATGGTGTCGTGATTGTCCTTGCCACCCGGCAGGCCGGTCTTGCCGTAGTCACGCACCTCGCTATTGGCCGAGGGCTGGTAGTGGGCGGTCTTCAGCCACTCCTTCCAGGCCTTCTCCGACTCGGGCGTCAGCAGCTCTTCCTTCTTGAAGCCCTGCTCCAGTGCGAACTGCAGCGCACCATCGCCCACCAGCAGCACGTGCGGCGTGCGTTCCATGACGCGACGCGCCACCTGGATCGGATGCGCGATGTGCTCAAGGGCAGCCACGGCGCCGCAGCTGCCATCGGCGTCCATGATGCTGGCATCGAGCGTTACTTGGCCGTCGCGGTCGGGATAACCCGCTCGCCCCACGCTGTGATTCTTCAGGTCGGCCTCGGGAATCATGGCGCCCGCCTCGACGGCATCCAGCGCATGGCCTCCCTTGGAGAGGACTGCCCATGCCGCCTGGTTGGCGGCAACGCCGAAGTCCCAGGTGGAGATCACGCGAGCGCCCGTGGCGCCCTTGGCAGGCAACGGCGTGTCCGCGTCTGCCTTGCCAGTCAATGCCAGGGCGGAAGCACCCAGCAGCGAAGCTTTCAGAAAATCTCTACGGTCTGCCATCTCTGCTCCGATAATCTCGTTCCAGAAAGCAGGAAGCCCCGCGCCTTTCGACGCGGGGCTTCCTTAATCACCTCGATGAGTGGCGCGTGCGCCGACTCGTCGATTAACCAGCGATTTCGACGCCCGAAGCCTGCGCGCCCTTCGGGCCCGTGGTGACTTCGAACTTCACGCGCTGACCTTCCTGCAGGCTGCGAAAGCCCTTGGCGTTGATCGCCGAAAAGTGGACGAACACGTCCTCCCCACCGTCCTCGGGTGCGATGAAGCCGAAACCCTTGGCGTCGTTGAACCACTTAACCGTACCGAAACGCATTGCGTGAACCTCTGAATCATGGACTGGATGCACCACGGTATAGCGCTGAACCACCTTGACCCCTTGGTCCGCCGCCCCTGGCACAGCGGAAGTATCAACATGTTTCATGTCAAAGCGCAATATGGGTAGTCCTTTCGCACGATCAAAACAGCCGACCACTGCTCATGTTTTGAGCAACGCCCCGAGGATGCGGGGTACTTCGGCGGTAGCTGCTGCCAGATGGGCGAAGATTTCTTCGATGCTGATCTCCGCCTCGTCGCCGCAGCCGGCCGCGAAGTTGGCCACCAGTGCAAGGCAGGCGTAATCCAGTTCCAGCTCACGGGCGAGCACCGCCTCCGGCATGCCGGTCATGCCGACCAGGTCACAGCCGTCGCGCTTCATGCGGGCAATCTCCGCCCGGGTTTCCAGGCGCGGCCCCTGGGTGGCGCCATAGCAGCCGCCGTCGATCGCCGCCACGCCTGCAGACGACGCTGCCTCGATCAGCTGTCGGCGCAGCGTCTCGGTATAGGGCTCGCTGAAATCGATATGGCGGACCTCGGCACCTTCCACATCGCAAAAACTGGTGTAGCGACCGTGCGTGTAATCGATGATCTGGTCGGGCACCACGATCACCCGCGGCCCCATGTCGCTGCGGATACCGCCCACCGCATTGACGCCGATGACCCGGCGGGCACCCAGCGAATGCAATGCCCACAGGTTCGCGCGGTAGTTCACGCGATGCGGCGGCACGGTGTGGCTTTCGCCATGCCGGGCAAGGAAGGCCACCCGGCGACCGGCGAAGTCACCGATCACCACGTCACCCGAGGCTGCGCCGAACGGCGTGTCGACGCTATGGCGCGATGCGTTCTCGAGCCCCGGGAAGTTGTACAAGCCACTGCCGCCAATGACGGCCAAATCGATAGTCACGGGTCGTTCCTGTTTCAATTAGTAGCTCTTTGCCTCGGCCGAAAGCCGGTCGGCGAATCCTTGCAGGTGTCGGCCGAGCGCCTCGCGCGAGCGCTCGTCGGCCAGCCTGCCTTCGATGATCTTGGTGTGCGCCTGAAACACCAGCACGTCACCCTGCGGCTCGGTGCGTGCACCGGCACGGCGCAACACCAGTCGCAGCGCGTCCTGCGCACGAACCGTACCGGTGATGCCGGGGCTCGCACCCACGATGCACACCATCTTGCCGGTGAGCACGGCGGTCTGTCGTGCCTTGCCAATGCGCGACGCCCAGTCCACGGCATTCTTGAGCACGCCGGTGATGCCACCGTTGTACTCCGGGCAGGCGATCAGCAGGCCGTCGGCGTTGTCAATGGCCTCCTTGAAGGCCGTGACGGGTGCCGGATCGCCCTGCTCTTCCACATCCTGGTCGAACAGGGGTAGCTCGTGCAGGCGATGAATAAGGATGTTCATCCCTGCCGGCGCGACTTCCTGGGCGGCATGCAGCAAGGCGGTATTGAAGGAGGCCTGCCGCAGGCTGCCGGAAATCCCGAGTATGTTCATGCGTCCACTCCTTGCGCTGACGCCGGCCACGCCGGCACGAGCAGGCTCACTTCAGTGCGTAGATGCCCGGCAGATTGCGGCCCTGCTCGTGGTAGTCCATGCCGAAACCGAACACATAGCGATCCGGCAACTCGACGCCGTTGAAGTCCGAGGCAATGCCATCGGTCAGGCGATCGTGCTGCTTGGTGCACAGGCTGACCACCAGCACGCGACGCGCGCCACGGCGCATGCAGTCATCGCGCACGGCCTTCAGGGTATGCCCCTCATCAAGGATGTCGTCCACCAGCAGTACGGTACGCCCGGCAAGATCCGCCGCCGGCTCGCGCAGCCAGTGCAGCTCGCTGCCCGAGGTGGCACCTCGATAACGGGTGGCATGGACATAGTCGAACTCCACGTCCGTGCGGATCGCCAACGCAAGATGACCGGCAAAGATCAGCGCGCCATTCATCACGGTAAGGAACACGGCGCGCTCGCCATCGAGCTCGGCATCGATCTGGCGCCCCATGTCGGCAATGACCGACTCCAGGTCCGCGCGGTCGAACAACAGGTCGGCATCAGCCAGGGCTGCCGCCAATGAAGGGGTGGTCGTCATGCTGCAGATGATCCTTCCACGGCGTTAAGCGCCGTGACGCGCGCGATGAAGCGATCGCGCTGTGGGTTGTCGAGAAGCCCTTCCCAGGTGGACGCCACGGCGCCACGCAGGGCGGCCAGTCGCTCGGGGGCTGCGGCCGCACGCCCCTGCACGGCCGCGATGGCCTCGTCCACGACATTGGGGAAACACGCCAGCACCAGGTCGCAACCGGCATCCAGGTGGGCATGCACACGTTCGGCCGCGCCGCCGGCTGCACCGGCCGCCGCCATGCTGATGTCATCGCTGATCACCGCACCGCCGAAGCCAAGCTCGCTACGCAGGATCTCGCCGATCCAGCGTCTGGAGAAGCCGGCCGGTTGCGCATCGACCTCGGGATAGATCACATGCGCGATCATCACCGCCTCGGCATGCGCGGCAACGCCTTCCACGAATGGCACCAGGTCGTCGCGACGGATCTCGTCGAGCGGACGCGGATCGATGGCCGTGGCCTTGTGCGTATCCACGGCAACCGAGCCGTGCCCCGGAAAGTGCTTGAGCACCGCCGCCATGCCGCCCAGGTGCATGCCGCGCACATAGGCCTGTGCCAGTTCAGCGGCGATGGCCGGATCGGCATGGAACGCGCGCGGGCCGATGGCCGCATTGCCGCGAGCGAGATCGACCACAGGTGCGAAGCTGAAATCCACGCCGCTGGCACGCAGCTCGCTGGACATCACCCAGGCATGTTCTTCGGCCAGGCGAATCGCATTCTCCGGGTCACGCCCGTATTCGGCGCCGATGGTCGAGAGCGGCGGCAGGCGGGTGAACCCCTCGCGGAAACGCTGCACCGGGCCGCCCTCCTGATCGACCGCAATGAGCATGTCCTCACCACCGACATCGCGGATCGCATCGACCAGTGCCATCAACTGTTCGCGCGATGCAAAGTTGCGCGCAAACAGGATCACGCCCGACACGCCCGGCGCGGTGAGCCACGCGTGCTCCGACGGCACCAGGGTGGTGCCCGCGAGGCCGATCATCAGCATGCCGTGGGCTCTCCTGCGGCCTGTCGCTCTTCCTGACTCCACTGCCCATACGGATGTGCGATCAGGTTGACGTTGTAATAGCGCGCCAGATGACTCACTTCGCGCCCCAGCCACGACGGGCGCGGGAACGGCGCGTCCTGGCTGGGCAGCTCCACCTCAGCCACCACCAGCCCGGCGTTGTCGCCAAAGAATTCATCCACCTCGAATAGCACGCCATCCACGACGACGTGATGACGGATCTTTTCCAGCACTCCGTCGCAAAGCGTGGCGAGCATCTGTTCGGCGTCAGCCAGCGGAATCAGATACTCGTACTCCGCGCGCTCGATGCCCAGTTGCGCGGACTTGATGTTCAACCAGGCGCGTTCGCCGATGCGCCGCACCCGCACCGAAGCGAGCGCCGTGCCATCGCGCAATGCCTGCGCGCCCACCAGGTAACCCTGCGCGATGCGCTCGCTGTGCGAGGCGGCATCACGCCAGTGGTCGCCATTGAGGAGAAATTTGCGTTCGATCTCAATACCCACGGCAGCTCCCGGTAATCATCTTTCGAACAATGCGATCGACTCGACGTGAGCGGTATGCGGGAACATATCCATCACACCGGCCGCGCTCAAGCGGAAGCCGTGCTTCTGCACCAGGATGCCCGCGTCGCGCGCGAGCGAACCCGGATGGCACGACACGTACACGATACGCTGGGTTTCCTTGTGCGGCAGGTACTCGAGCACCTTGTCCGCACCCGCGCGCGGCGGATCGAGCAGCAGCTTGTCCCAGGGCTGGCGGGCCCAGTGGGCCTGGCGCTGGTCCTCGAACAGGTTGGCCACCTCGAAACGGGCGTGAGTGATGTCGTTGCGCGCCGCATTCTCGGCGGCACGCTCCACCAGGCCATGTTCGCCTTCCACGCCCACTACTTCGGCCACGCGTCGAGCGATAGGCAAGGTGAAGTTGCCGAGACCGCAGAACAGGTCGAGCACGCGGTCGCCCGGCTGCGGATCGAGCAGCTGCATCGCCAGCGCCATCATGCGCTGATTCATGCCGGCATTGACCTGCACGAAGTCGAGCGGACGGAACTCCAGTTCCACGTCGTCGAACGCCGCGTCGCCACTCGGGATGCGGAACGCCAGGCGCGGATGCTCGGGCCACAACGGATGCACGCTCGTCACACCACCCGGCTGCAGGTAGATGGCAAAGCCATGCTCCTTGCCAAATGCGACCAGCGCATCGCGATCGCGATCGCTCAAGGCCGACATATGGCGGAACACGAGTGCCACGACGTCGTCGCCCGCGGCGAATTCGATCTGCGGGATGTCATTGGCCGCATCCATGCTGCTCACCAGCTCGGCGAGCAGGCCGATCTTGGGACCCAGTGCCGGATGTACCACTTCGCACTGACTGATGTCGGCAACGAAGCGCGGATTGCTCTCCTCGCGGAAACCAACCAGCACGCGCCCTTTCTTCGCCACCGAGCGCACCGACAGTCGTCCCTTGCGGCGATAACCCCAGGGTTCGTCGGTGAGCGGCGGCAGCCACAGGGCCGGCTCCACCTTGCCAATCCGCTCGAAGTTGTCCTTCAGCACGCGCTGCTTCACTTCGATCTGCGACACGGCATCCAGATGCTGCAAGGAGCAGCCGCCGCATTGACCGAAGTGACGACAACGCGGCTCCACGCGATGCGGCGAGCGCGTGAGCAGCTCCACCACCTCCGCCTCGTCGTAGTGGCGGTGGCGCTTGCGGATGCGCAGCTTCACTTCCTCGCCCAGCAGCGCGCCGCTGACGAAGACGGCCTTGCCGTCGATGCGGGCGACGCCTTTGCCCTCGTGGGTCAGGTCGGTAATGGTGGCTTGAAGTTCATTCATGGATACGACGTCTTCCAGAAACGCACGCGCCCGGATCAGGAGACCCGGGCGCGGCAGTCGGGCAAAGAGGGGCGAACGGCTTACTTCTGCTTCCAGACGCCCGAAGAGTCCTGATAATACCAGCCTGCGCGGGCCCGCTCGATCCAGCCCTTGGCGAAAGTGCTGCGGATCTGCGACTCCCATTCCGGGTGGTTGTTGGCATTGGCCACTTCGCGGTAGAGCGCATTGCGGTCGCGGTTCTCGTCGGCCACGGCGGCATTCACGCCCGCTCGCTGGTCCAGCGGCAGCTTGGCGGCGTCGCGCACGGCCACCAAGCCATCCTGGGTGAAGCCGATCGCCCCGCTGTCGAACAAGGGCGCGAGCGTGCTGCGGAAGCGCTCCTGCATGCGGCCCTGGATTGCCTCGGTGGTGGCCGTCTGGATGCGGATATTCGGCGCGTCGGCCGCATAGGCCGCCGGAATCAGCAGGTCAAGCAACATCGCGGACGGCTGGCTGTCCTTCTTCGCCGGCGCCGCCGGCTGCTCTGTCTTCGGCGACGATTCCGGCGCACTGTCGAGCACCGTGCCGATGAACTGGTCGGCCGCCTTCTGGGCGGCGGCTTCGGGGAAATACACGTTGATGGTGACGCACCCCACCAACGCGACCACCAGCATGGTCAGTAATCCATAGACGAGCTTGCGCATGTTCGACTCCTTCGGTGTGGGGACGCTCAGTGGACTTCCGGTCCGTTACCTTCGATGGCGCTCTTGAGGCGGCGCACCAGAGTGGGCCAATCCACCTGCGTCTGATGTCCGATCACCTGCAGACGCGGCAAGCCACTGCCTTCGACAATAGTGTAGCCATCCGCTTCATTTTCCAGACCGCTCATGTGACACACGGAAGCTTGCAGCGTGCAGTTCAATCCGATGCGCTTGTAACCAAAGGTCTTGAACAGCTTCAGCACCGCACCTTGCAAACCTGCCGCGGCGCCACCGCCGCCAACCGCAGTGAGGTTGTTTACCGCGCGCTGGCTGATGCGTCCACCGCCGCCAGCCAGCAGGCTGGCCTTGAATGCGACGGGATTCCAGTTCACCAATCGCAGCTCGTCGATCGAGCCATCCAGGCGGCCGGTGATGTTGCCGAAATCGAACACGCTGGTCATGGCCGCGAGGTCCAGCTGCCGCAGCTGCACGTCGGCCGTAAGCACCGGACTGGGACTGAAGGGGCCTTGCAATGACAGGCGGGTGATATCGACGAAGCCGTCGAACACGTTCACCGAAAGGCCGCCATCCAGCTCCACGCGGTCATCGAACCAGCGCAGCGCAGGAATAGCGCCACCCAACGTGCCGGGAAACTCCGGCCAACCCATGGCACGTGAGAAAGCCGCCATGTCGATGCCGGTGAAGGTCACGGACGTTGAGAGGCGACGCCCCTTGACCGCCGCCGGCCGCCATTCGAAATCGCCGATGCGTGCGCGCCCATTGAGCACCGGCACGTCGAGCCCGCGCTGCAGGCTCAGTGCGCCGTCGCGGCTCTGCCAGCGCGACTGGGACGCACCATTCGCCATGCGATAGACCTGCAAGCTCTGCCAGGCCAGCGTCGTCGCCGGACGATCGCCGTCCGCCGCCCAATCGAGTCCACCACGCAACCCCTTGGTGGAGAGGTGGCCCGACCCGTCCTCCACATCCAGCCCCTCGGTCTCGAAGGCAAAGCTGCGCAGGCCATTGCTGCCCATATCGATCGAGCCGTTGAGCTGTCCTTCGATTCGCATATCACGCAGGCCCAAGGTAGCCAGCCAGGCCTGCCCGTAACGCTGGTAGGCCGCGGGGAATCGGGATTGCAGGCGATCCAGCTTCAAGCGCTGCAAATCGCCCTTGGCGTTGAACGCCATCGCGCCGTCCAGCTGCAAGGCATCGGCATCGGCCACCCGCAGACGCGTAAGGTCGATGGCGCCGCCCTGCGCGGCGGCCGCCAGGCTGAGCTGCACCGGGTGATCCGGCAGATGCGCAAAGATGGGGCCAAGCAACAGTTCGCCCCCTCGCAGGCTCGCATCGAGATCGATGCGCGACGGGGTCCCCGTGCTGTCGATGTTCAGGCGGCCATTGCCGTTCACTCCCTGCCCGGCCAGGGTTCCGCTCGGCGTGTCGAAGCCTGCCCCGCTCAGCGCGAACTGGCCTGACGCCTGGATACCCTTCTCGGCCATGTCCAGCGCGATGTCAGCATCGAGCTTGCCGGCGGTGGCCCGGCCCGACCAGACGGTGCTCAACAGGCCTTGCAGCCACAAGACCGGAACGCCCTTCAGGCTGATCTGTGCGTGGGTCGGCTGATCCAGCGGCAAGGCGGTGGTGGCCTGGGCCTGCCCTTGGCTGAAGTCGATCTCCAGGGTATTGGCCGCCTCGTCGATGATCATGCCGACGGTGGCATTTCCCAGTGCGCCGCCTGGCGCTCCCGCCAGCTGCACCGCCCCGTCGAACAACCAGCGCATGTGGATGTCGCGCTGCAGGGTGCCCTGAACATCCACGCCCACACGCCTCCAGCCCATTGCAGGGACCTCGGCCTTGCTGGCGCGCAGGGTGAGCCTCAGGCCGCCCTGGCCATCCTCACCCAGCCGCGCCTGTACATCCTGCATCTTCAGGCCGGGAATGCTGACAGCCTTGGCCCCCAACGCCACGTCCGCCCACGCGGACGGCATGAATCCCGCTCCGAGCAGGACCACCAGAATGAGCAACAGATGACTTGATGTGGAGCGCATGAGGCGCCATTCTGCCAAAATCAGCTGAACGACACGGACTAGTCATGTTCAACACGCTTTCCAGCGACCTTTCGCGCGCCCGCAGCGCCCCTCCAGTCGTCCGCGCCCTGGTCGCCGACGACGACCCCACCAGCTGCCTTTTTCTAGTCGAGGCCCTGCGTAGCCTTGGCCTGGAAGCCCAGGCTTGCCACGACGGCACCGCTGCGATCACCCTGGCGCACGACGAAGCCTTCGACCTGCTGCTGCTCGATTGCCGCATGCCCGGCGCGGGCGCCGAAGAAGTGCTGACCGCACTCCGGCAGGACCCGGCCGCCCGCTCCAGCGACTGCACGGCCGTTGCCACCAGCGCCGAAATGGACGCCACCGAACGCCAGCGCCTACTGGCGGCCGAATTCAGCGAGGTGCTGCAGAAGCCCTGCAATGTCGCCGACCTGCGGCGCATCCTGGCTCTTGTTCAGGCAGGCACCACGGGCCAACCCCTGCTGGACGACAACCAGGCCATTGCCACCATGGGCGATGCGGACGTGGTGAAGGCCATGCGCACCCTGCTTCGCGCCGAACTGGTTGGCCTGTACCAGGATCTGGACGTGCTGCGCGACGACCCCGCCTCGCTGGCGGAGCGCCTTCACCGCCTGCGCTCATCCTGTGGGTTCTGCGGCGCCGCGGCTCTCGCGACGCAAGCCATGTTGCTGCAACGCCACCTGAAACTGGGTCATTCCGGCTCGCTGGCGCCACTGTCGCGCTTCCGCAAGGCACTGATGGCCACTATCGAAGCCCTCGATACCGAAACCGCCTGACGCCAGGACAGCCGCCCGGGAAATTCAACGCCGGGACATGGCGCCACCCAGCACGTGCCAGGCATGCAGTTCGCTTCCACCCAGGTGGAAGCGGATGACCTCTCGCATCATCACGCGCAGGGCCGACAAGCCAGCCACGTCAGGCATCCGATCCTCGGCCAACGCCATCAAGTCGTGGCCTCGCAACGCATGGGCCGTCCCGGGGCGGCACGGGGACGGCCCCATCTCGGCGTGATAACGATAGACCTGCACCTCGTCCACCGGCTCGCCTGATTCCGCCTCGAATGCCAGCTGGAGCGCATAACCCACCGCCTCCAGCAGATCCCGCTCAAAGCGGCGCAAGGTCCAGGCCAACGGCTCGGCATCGGCCAGCCGCCGCAGGGTCCGCGCATAGGCCTCGAACAATTCGGGATGGGGGTCCTGGCGTCCGGTCAGCCGGACCACCAGCTCGTTGAGATAAAGACCTGCAAGTCCTGCCTCGCCCGGCAGGCGCTGTGGCGCGCCGACGCCCTCGACGTTCAGCAGGGTGGCGAGCTCGCCACGAAACATCAGGTCCAGCGCGATCGGCTGGAATGGCTCCAGTTGCGCGCGCTGCAGGCGAGCCTTCTCGCCGCGAACGCCGCGGGCCACCACGCCGATGCGACCGTGATCGCGAGTCAGGCATTCGAGCAGCAGCGACGTCTCGCGATAGGGTCGCGCGTGCAGGACGTAGGACGGCTGTTGCTCGATGCGCATGAGGCGACCGGTTCAAAGTGGCGAGGACGGCGGCCTGGCTGGCGGATTTAGTCCGTGTAGCCGAATTTCTTGAGCATCGTTTCGTCGTCGACCCAGCCCTCGCGCACCTTCACCCACAAGCGCAGGAACACCTTGCGCTCGAAGGCACGCTCCATATGGCGCCGCGCAGCACTGCCGATGGCCTTGAGCTGGGCGCCGCCATTGCCGATGACGATCGCCTTCTGCCCATCGCGCTCGACCCAGATCACGGCATGGATCTCGGCCACGCCGTCCGGACGGTCCTGAAACTGCTCGATTTCCACCGTGGTGGCGTAGGGCAGCTCCTGGTCCAGGCGCAACATCAGCTGCTCGCGCACCATTTCCCCCGCAAGGAAACGCTCGCTGCGATCGGTGATTTCGTCCTCACCGTAAACGGGCGGCTGCACCGGCAAGCGCTTGAGAATGCCCTGCTCCAGCTCCTTCAGGCCCTTCTGCTTCAGCGCGCTGATGTAATACACGTCATCGAAATGATGTCGCGTCATCAGCTCGGCCACGAACGGCAGCATCGCCGACTTTTCCTTGGCGAGGTCGACCTTGTTGATGACCAGCAGACGCGGCACTTTCTGCTCGACCAGTGCTTCGTAGAGCGCCTCGTCCTCGTCGGTCCAGCGCCCCGCCTCGATCACCTGCACGACCACATCGACTTCGCTGATCGCCGAGCGGGCGGCACGGTTGAGGCTGCGGTTCATCGCGCGCTTGGCGCCACGGTGCAGGCCCGGGGTATCCACGTACATGATCTGGCCAGCATCGCTGGTGGCGATACCGAGGATGCGATGGCGCGTGGTCTGCGGGCGCGGACTGACGATCGAAAGGCGAAAACCGATCAGCGCATTGAGCAGGGTCGACTTGCCTACGTTCGGGCGCCCCGCAAGGGCCACCGTGCCGCAGCGGAAGTCATCGTGGGGCAGCTCGGCGGGCGCGCCGAGGTCGAGGTCGTCGTTGTCGTTCATGCTCAAAGCCTGTTTCGGGTTTCCGCTGGCGCGCCGGCATGGGCCGGGGCGTCCCGTAGGAGGAACGGAAGTAAGTGTAAGTCGTTGCCGGCGAAAGGGTGTAACGCCTTTTCCGGGGTAGGCCCGGACTAAGCCAGGGCCGATATCAGTCCTGCAGCTCCTGCAGGCGATGCAGCACGGTTTCCGCGGCTTCCTGCTCGGCTGCCCGTCGACTGCTTCCACGGCCCTCGGCCCGGATGGCCGTCGGCTCGGTGATTTCGCAGATCACATCGAAGGTCTTGGCGTGATCTTCGCCATGGCTATCGACCAGCTCGTATTGCGGCAGTGGCCAGCCCTTGCCCTGCACGAGTTCCTGCAGGCGCGTCTTGGCATCCTTGGAGGATCGAGGAATAGCCGCCACCAAGGGCTCGAACAGCGCGCGTACTACATCGCGACACCCCTCAAACCCCGCATCGAGGTAAACCGCCGCAACGAGCGCCTCGAACGCATCGGCAAGGATGGAATCCCGGCGAAAGCCGCCACTCTTGAGCTCGCCCGAACCCAGCTTCAGTTCGTCGCCCAGCTCCAGCTCACGGGCAATGACCGCAAGCGCCTGCCCGTTGACCAGTTGCGCGCGCAAGCGCGACAGCTCGCCTTCGCTGGCATGGGGGTGCGCTTCATACAACAGCTCGGCAACGACCACACCCAATAGAGCATCGCCGAGGAACTCCAGCCGCTCATTGTTCGGCTTGCCCGCGCTGCGATGGGTCAGCGCCAACTGACCCAGCGCGGGATCACGAAAACGGTAAGCGAGTCGGGTCAAATCCTGGGCCTAAGGTCAGCCACCGACATTGCCCTGCAGCATCACGCTTTTCTCGAAATGCATCAGGAAGTCGATGTTGTACATGAAGGGCACGCGTTTGTCGTAAGAGACATTCAGTTCAGCACTGTTGCCGCTGCGCTTGACGGTGATGTCCTTCGGCTTGATGGTGGCATCGTCCACGTACTGGAAGCCCATCTTGAACATGAGGTCACGACGCAGGTCGTCCAGCGTCTTGCCTTCCACGCCACTCGAAGCCACCTGGCTCATGGCCTTGTTGACACCCATGAACTCGATATACGAGGGCACCAGCTTCATCGCCATGAAGCCGAAAAAGCCCGCAATGGCCAACACAAACAAAAACCCGATCAGGGTGATGCCCGACTGCTTCGATTTCATAGTCCCCTCGCTATGCCGTTCTGTGGCGAAACCTGGTTGATGCGGCGGCCACCCTCCCCCTATTCAGGGGGAGCCCGGTGCCGCACAGCCATTGTGGCTGCAAGCAGCGCTGCCGTCACTCAGGTCCGATCAACACACGTCACGATTTGCCTCAATGGATGACCGTGCCCATGCGATGGAAGGCCACACCCGAACCCGTCCAGCTCAGCCAGATCAGGAAAGCCTTGCCCGCGAGATTCTGCTCCGGCAGGCACCCCCACCAGCGGCTGTCGGTGCTGTTGTAGCGGTTGTCGCCCATCGCCAGGTAGCAGCCCTGCGGAACTACCAGCGGGACCCGCGCATTGGGCAGCGGAGGCGGGATGGCATAGTTGGGCATGCGGGCGGTCAGGTGGTTGACCACGCCACCCTGGCCGTTCGGCAGGTGCTCGTTCCACACGGTGGCGCCCATCTCGAGCATCAGGCGTGACTCGGCCCGCTTCGGATCGCCCTCGTACGGACCCAGCAGATCGGCGGCGACCGGCTCGCCATTGACGATCAGCTGGTCGCCGCGCATCTCTACGCGGTCACCGGGCATGCCGATGATGCGCTTGATCCAGTTCTGGCTGGGGACCGGCGCGTGCGGATCGGCGCAGCTCTGATCGCCACTGCGCACCAGCTTGCCGCCGTCCTCGCACAGGTAACCCGGAAAACGGAATACCACCACGTCGCCGCGCTTGGGTTCGCCCAGGCTGAGGAACTTGTTGTTGAAGGCCGGCATGCGCAAGCCGTAGGAGAACTTGTTGACGAGGATGAAGTCACCCACGTCGAGCGTCGGCATCATCGACCCCGAAGGGATGCGGAAGGGCTCGGCCACGAATGAGCGCAGCAGCAGCACCACCAGCACCACCGGAAACAGCGAGCGCGCCCAGTCCACGACCATCGGTTCGCGCATCTCGGCGCGAGCTGCCTCGGCCTTGGCCTTGCGAGGGCCGTAGAAGAACAGGCGGTCCAGGCCCCACACCACGCCGAACAGCACGGTCAGGCCAAGCAGAATCGCCGAAAAGTCGAAATCCATGCCCTACTCCAAAGGTTGGCCGGTGCGTCGGCACCGGATCCGCAGTTTTATTTATCCACCTTCAATACGGCAAGGAAGGCTTCCTGTGGAATCTCCACGCGGCCAACCTGCTTCATGCGCTTCTTGCCTTCCTTCTGCTTCTCGAGCAGCTTTTTCTTGCGACTGACGTCACCGCCATAGCACTTGGCCAGCACGTTCTTTCGCAGCGCCTTCACCGTGGAACGGGCGACGATCTGCGCGCCGATCGCAGCCTGGATCGCCACGTCGAACTGCTGACGCGGGATCAGATCCTTCATGCGCTCGACCAGATCGCGGCCACGACGTTCGGCATGGACGCGATGCACGATCAGGCTCAACGCGTCCACGCGATCGCCATTGATCAGCACGTCCACGCGCACGAACGGACCGGCCTCAAAGCGCTCGAAGTGGTAGTCCATCGACGCATAGCCGCGCGACACCGACTTGAGGCGATCGAAGAAGTCCAGCACCACCTCGGCTAGCGGCATTTCGTAGGTGATCTGCACCTGCGTGGCGAGGTACTGGATCGAACGCTGCACGCCGCGCTTCTCTTCGCACAGCGTGATGATGTTGCCGATGTAATCCGGGGGGGTAAGGATGTTGGCAACGATGATCGGCTCGCGGATCTCGCCGATCAGGTGCGAGGCCGGCAACTTGGCCGGATTGTCCAGCATCAGGATCGAGCCATCGCTCCTGAGCACCTCGTAGACGACGGTTGGCGCCGTGGTGATGAGATCGAGGTCGTATTCGCGCTCCAGGCGCTCCTGCACGATTTCCATGTGCAGCATGCCAAGGAAGCCGCAACGGAAACCGAAACCCATCGCCTCGGAGCTTTCCGGCTCGAAGAACAGCGCCGCATCGTTCAGGCGAAGCTTGTCGAGTGCCTCACGCAACGCCGGATAGTCGTCCGCCGAGACCGGGAACAGGCCGGCGAACACGCGGGGCTGCATGGTCTGGAAGCCCGACAAGGGCTTCTCGGCCGGCTTGCCAGCCGACGTCAACGTGTCGCCTACCGGCGCGCCATGCACGTCCTTGATCGAAGCGGTGATCCAACCCACTTCACCCGGTGAGAGCTTTTCGAGCTTCTTGCGCTTGGGCGTGAACACGCCCACTTCGCTCACTTCATGCGCGCGCCCCGTCGACATCACCAGCAGCTTGTCGCCCGGCTTGATCTCGCCCTGCACCACGCGCACCAGCGACACGACGCCGAGGTAGTTGTCGAACCACGAGTCGATGATCAGCGCCTGCAGGCGATCGGTGTCGCCTACCTTCGGCGGCGGGATGCGAGCCACGATGGCTTCCAGCACCTCGACCACGTTCTGGCCGGTCTTGGCGCTGACGGCGACAGCGTCATCCGCGTCGATGCCGATGACCGCCTCGATCTCGCCCTTCACCTTCTCGGGGTCGGCGGTCGGCAGGTCGATCTTGTTGAGCACGGGCACCACTTCCAGGCCCATTTCCACCGCCGTGTAGCAGTTGGCCACCGACTGGGCTTCCACACCCTGTGCCGCGTCCACCACCAACAAGGCGCCTTCGCAAGCGGCCAGCGAGCGGCTGACTTCATAGGAGAAGTCCACGTGCCCTGGGGTGTCGATGAAGTTGAGCTGATAGGTCTTGCCGTCGCGTGCCTTGTACGGCAGTGAAACGGACTGAGCCTTGATGGTGATGCCGCGCTCGCGCTCGATCGGATTGTTGTCGAGTACCTGAGCTTCCATCTCGCGCTCGGTCAAGCCGCCGCAGATCTGGATGATGCGGTCGGCCAAGGTCGACTTGCCGTGATCGATATGGGCGATGATGGAGAAATTTCGGATCAGTTCCATGGAACACGCTGGCTGCGTTCACTGCCCTGCGCGGCGCGCAGGCAGCGCATGACCGGGATGATCATACGAACCTAGCATTATCGCATGGAACCGGCGCCAGCCGGGCATCTCACGCAGGTTCGCGCTTGCCGGCCCCCGAGACGGCCGCCACCCCTTGCCGGCAAGCCATTTGGCGGCGGGACGACGACAGCCCAAGCACCCGCCTTCCCGCCGCCGGCTACGGTTGCGCTGCCAGGCGCTGCCACGCCCGAACCCTGGCGCACCGCGCCTGTACACCCCGGTTAGCTCAAAACCCACCCTCATTGGGGGGCTACGCCTATCCAAAAGCTTCCGCTCGCCACTCAGCCTGAGGGACGAGCCGCGCCTTCTTGCGACTCGCTCAATATGGTCAAACAACCTGAGGGAAATTCAATATGATTATGAAATCGTTCCTTGCAAAATCGGGCTGCTTCCTGGCAATGGCCATGCTTTCAACCCCATCCACCTCAATCGCCGCCGGTCAAGGCATCAACGCAAAGCACGCTGCTTCAATCACCGTTGAATGTAGAAATGATGTCTGCTGCTACTTTGACCATGGAAAGATTCTCGCTTGCTCGGATGCGCCGGTCATTGAGGTCTAAGCAACGAAATCGCCGATGATCCGGGAGGTGCCCGGAGAGGCACCTCCCGATTTATGGCAATGTCAGGGCAATAAAGCTGCTTTGACCCTGCCTTTTAACAAGCAACAACGCGGTGTCACCCGACTTCAGACTCTTAATGGCCTCATTAAATGCTGCGGCACTATTCACCTGTTTCCGATTAACCATGAGGATTACATCGCCCGGCTGCAGGCCGGCGCGGGCGGCAACCGAACCGGTGATATTGCTGATTACCACGCCCTCGTCATTCTTCAGGCCAAGCTGCTGACGGGTATCGTTGTCCATATCCCGCACCGACAGGCCCAACGCACCGGCATCTGCACGGCCGCCAGGTTGATCCTTTCCGCCAGAAGTCGTGCCCTCCGTGCTGTCACGCGGCATCTCGCCAACGACCACTGGCACGTTCTGCCTCTTGCCGTCACGCAAGATTTCAACAGTTGACTTGGAGCCCGGTGCCACTTGACCAACCAACGGGGGAAGGTCCGCACTAGAGGTAATGGGCTGCCCATTGAAAGCCAGGACAATGTCCCTGACCCGCAAGCCAGCCTTCTCCGCCGGACTTCCCTTATTCACTTGTGCAACAAGCGCACCGGACCTGTCATCCAGCTGGAGGCCTTTGGCTATATCGTCGGTGATCGGCTGAACGACCACGCCCAACATGCCGCGCGACACATAGCCCTTCTCCTTGATCTGCTTGACCACGTTCATGGCCACGTCGATCGGAATGGAGAACGCCACGCCCTGGTAACCGCCGGTGTTGGAATAGATCTGCGAATTGACGCCGACCACGCGGCCCTGCAGGTCGAACAACGGCCCGCCGGAGTTGCCCCGGTTGATCGGCACATCCGTCTGGATGAACGAGGTATACGGCTGATCCTGGCTACCCAGGTTGCGGCCCACGGCGCTGACGATGCCTTGCGTCACCGTGTAGTCGAAGCCGAACGGCGAGCCGATCGCCAGCACCCACTGGCCGGGCTTGAGCGAACGCGAGTCACCCACGGTCACGGCAGGCAGGCTGCCCTTGGCATCCACTTTCAGCAGCGCGATGTCGTACTGCGGATCGCTACCCACCACCTTGGCCGTCAACGTGCGACGGTCCTGCAGGCGTACGGTGACCGTATCCGCTCCGTCCACCACATGCGTGTTGGTAAGGATGTAGCCGTCATTGGAGAGGATGAAACCCGAGCCCAGCGACGTGTGCTGCTGATCTTCCGGCGACGGCATCATCGGCATGCCGAAGAAACGGCGGAACATCTCCATCTGCGGATCGTCGTCATCCGGCGCATCCGGCATGCCCCTGGCGCCAGCGCGGCCCTTGGGGGTCTTCTTGCCGCTGTACTTCGCCTCGACATGCACGACCGCCGGAGCGTTCTTCTGCACGATGCCGGTGAAATCCGGCAGCCCCGACAATGCAGGCGCAGCGCTCTGCGCCTGGACACCGCCAGCCAAGGCGAGACTGATCAAGACACCGCATGAAAGCGTGCGCAGGGTGAATCGGTTCATCTAGTCCTCCGTGGTGTTTGGCGCGCGCGCCTCACCAGCCCGCAGGGCAGGCCTGATGGGACACGTGGATTCAGAAAGGGGCAAGGCCGTGGCGGGCGACACACGGCCGTGCGTCATTGCGGGGTGGCGGGCGCCTGGGTCGACGGCTGCTGCGCCTGGTCGGGATGGATCAACAACAGGTAGCTGCCGTCACCATTGCTGGCGGGATAGCGCGCCACGCGATACGGCGACATGCTGTTGCGCGAGTACAGCAGCGTACGGTTGTCACCCTCCAGCGTGGCGGACGCCTGCTGGCTGATGTGGTACGGCACTTCCGAGTACACGTTGAGCCCAGGTGGTGCCACTGCGGGCGCCCCCGAGGTGCCGGTCAACGCGGCCCCACTGTCTTGCGCAATGGTCCGGCTGGGTGCCGATGCCACTTGCGGCGAGAACTGATCCGGCTGGCCGGCTGGCTGCGCCACCATCAGCGCGG
Source organism: Dyella amyloliquefaciens (assembly GCF_004296575.1). GTDB lineage: Bacteria > Pseudomonadota > Gammaproteobacteria > Xanthomonadales > Rhodanobacteraceae > Dyella > Dyella amyloliquefaciens. The sequence goes on from NZ_SAYT01000002.1 coordinate 322,005, forward strand.
CTACGGCGACGCCGGCGGCGATGGCGCCACCTGCGGACCAGTGCAGCCAATGCCGGCGGGGTTTGCCACGGACCGCGAGACCATCCTGTTCGATGGCCTGTATGACGCGCGCCGCGAAGCCGCCGCTGGCCAGCGGTGGCAGCTGGCGGCGCAGGCCATCACGGGCCACGTGATAGCGCGACCACGCCTGCTGCAACGCCGCGTCATGGTCGACCCGCCGCAGGAGGAATCGCAGTTCCTCCTTCGACAGTTCGCCATCCATGCCGGCAGACAGGTTTTCGCGTTGGTTGTCAGTCATGGTTTTTTGTCCTCGCGGTCGGACAGGAGCGGCCGCAGTTTCTCATCGATAGCTTCACGAGCCCGAAAAATACGTGAACGTACCGTACCTATCGGACAACCCATGGCTTCGGCGATTTCCTCGTAGCTCAAGCCATCCACTTCACGCAGGGTAATCGCGGTCCGTAATTCTTCGGGCAGCGATTGGACAGTGGAAAACACGGTTTGTTCAATTTCTTGCCGCATGAGTTCGCGCTCGGGCGTGGCGCTCTCCTGCATGCGGTCCGCGCCGGGCACGAAAACGGCATCGTCGATCGCGATGTCGTCGGTCGGGGGGCGGCGTCCCATGGCGACCAGGTGGTTCTTCGCCGTGTTCACGGCAATCTTGTACAGCCAGGTATAGAAAGCGCTTTCGCCACGGAACGAACCGATGGCGCGCCAGGCGCGGATGAACGCCTCCTGTGCGATGTCTTCGCTTTCACTTTGGTTCTTCACATAGCGCGAAACCAGTCCGATGACCTTGTGCTGGTACTTGCGTACCAACAAGTCAAAAGCCCGCTTGTCCCCTTGTTGGACACGCTCGACCAGTGCACTGTCCAGTTCGTTTTCGCCCATCCGGGCCGTCTCCTTCGTCGATGCTGCCAAGCGCCTGGGATGCCCTGAGGATGGGAGCGAGTTGCTCAGACAAGCGCATCGCGTCCTAGTTCAGCATGCCGCGGCACGTTTACCAACCCCTGAGGGGGGAGGTCGCCCGCAGGCGACCATCAGGTGAAACGCATGAACATGCCTGAGGCGTACCCATAGGCGAGCCCACCCGTCCCTTCCCGGAACCGGGCCACCGGGTGCGCAAGGCACCTGGCTCGACTATCGATATGGGGGTCTCAGCAGTGCGTGCAAGTCAGGCGGCAGTGCCGGTGATCCCTGCCAGAAGGGACTGGCGCTCCTGAAGCAGCTTCTCGAACGCCGGTTGCGGCAGCGGGCGACAGAACAGGAAGCCCTGCAACTCGTCGCAGTGGTTGGCGCTCAGGAATTGTATGTGCTGCTCGGTTTCCACGCCTTCGGCCACCACGCCACGCTTGAGGCGATGGGCCATCTCGATGGTGGCACGGACAATGGCTTCGTCGTCCGGGTCCACGCCGATGTTCTTGACGAAGCTCTGGTCGATCTTGATGCGGTCGGCCGGCAGTTTGCGCAGGTAATCGAGCGAGGCTGCACCCGTGCCGAAATCGTCAATGGCGATCCGGCACCCCAGCCGATGGAGGCCTTGCAGGTTTTCCACCAGGTTGGGGGCCTCCTTGATGCTGATGCTCTCGGTGACCTCCATCTCCAGCAGGCCCGCTTCCAGCCCGCTGTCATCCAACGCCGAGGCCACCACTTCGAGCAGGTTGGGCTGCATCAGCTGGACGGCGGAAAGATTCACGCCCAGGCGCAGGCGCAGGCCAAAGCGGCGCTCCCATTCCTGCGCATGGCGACAGGCCGTGCGCAGCACCCACTCGCCAATGGAAACGATCAGGCCGGTTTCCTCGGCCAACGGAATGAAGAAGCCCGGACCGATGAAACCGAGCTCCGGATGCTCCCAGCGGACCAGTGCCTCCATGCCGACGATGTCTTCGCTCTTGGCGTCGACCTGGGGTTGGTAGAACACACGCAGCTCGCCCTTGTGTTCCGCGTGGCGCAAGCCCGATTTCAGTGCGAGGTTCTGCTGCTGCGACTGTTGCGCGCTGCCCTCGAAGATCTGGTAGTTGTTGCGGCCCAGGCTCTTGGCCGCATACATCGCCTCATCGGCGTGCTTGAGCAGGGTTTCCGCATCGGGTGCGTCATCCGGAAAGAAGCTCACGCCGATCGATGCGGTGACCTGCAGCTCCGTGCCATCGTCGATGCGCAGCGGCGCGCCCATGACCTGCACGATCTTCTCGGCGATGCGCAACACGTCCTCGCTCTTGAGGATATGGCGCAGGATCACCACGAACTCGTCACCGGCGTAGCGCGCCACCGTATCGGAGGCGCGCACGGAACCGCGCAGCCTTTGCGTGGTGGTGAGCAGCACCTGGTCGCCCACTGCGTGACCGAGCGTGTCGTTGATGGTCTTGAAGCGGTCCAGGTCCACGAACAACAGGGCAAAGGACTCGCCGGTGCGGTTGGCTTCGCGGATCACCGTATCCAGGCGATCGTTGAACAGCAGGCGGTTCGGCAGGCCGGTCAACGCGTCGAGCAAGCCCTCGGCGCGTCCCTGCTCGCGCGTGTGGCGAAGTTCGAGCGCATGCGCGAAACGCGACGCCGCACAACGCAGCACCGGCTGCACGATGGCGAGCGAAGGCAGCGGCTGCCGGGTACCAACGAGCAAGGCACCCAGGACGGTACGGCGCTCATCCTGCAACGGCCAGCCCGCGAAGCCGGCCAGGCCCAGTTGCTCAAGCAAGGGATCCATGGGGGCCAGGCGCGCGGCATCGGCCTGGTGCATCATCGCCTGTCCCGACAGCACCAGCCGCAGTGAACTCTGCATGTGCGGGCCGGGCCACAGCTGCTCGTCGCCACGCCAGAACTGGACCACTTGCACGGGCGCGCCGCCCTCGTCCTGCCTGGCTGACCATACGGCGACGTAATCCAGCCCCATTTCTTCGTAAAGCAGTCGCGCCGCTTCGGCGATGCCCTCATCGCCGCTGCCGGACCCGAACATCCTTGCCAGCAAGCCGAGGGCAACTTCGGCGCGTACGCCCGCGCGATCGCTGCGGAACATCAGCGCCACCGCATCGCGTCCGGCATGCCGGACGGCACGCGCACTGGCCTCTCCCGTGTCGGCTCCGCGCACGGAGCGGCGACGGCAGAGATACCAGTGGCGGGCGCCTTCGGCGAGCACCTGCTCGGCGCTTACCTCAGCGAAAGCCAATACGTCCTGCAGCGGACGACCACGCAATTCGTGATCACCAAGGCCGCTATGCCGCGCGACCGCGGCGCTGTATTCAAGGATGCGGCCGCGTGCAGCGTCGATCACCAGCCATTCGCTGTCGACTTCATCAAAAGCGAACCGATAGTCGCCCTCACCCGAGGCGGGCAGCGCACCCGGCGTCATGCCAGCGAGCAACGCCTTCTGCACGCGCTGCCAGCGCGCGAGCAGTTCGTGCTCAATCTGCGAGGCATACAGCCAATCCGCCACGCCCGCCGGCAACACGGTGGGCTTGAGCATGGCTGCGTCGTCAAGCACCGCGATCAGCGGCGCATCGGCACAGGCTGGCAGCTGACGCAGCCCGCCAAGCCCAGCCGCAGCGTCGCGTCCGTCGCCATCGAACACCACCACGATCAAGGCGAGCGGAGCACGTCCCTCCAGCAGGATCCCCGCGTGCGTGGCATCGCGGGCGGAATGCACGATGAAATGCCCGTCGCGCTCGAACGTATCGAACAGTGCCCGACGCAGTTCACGCTGCGCGGCGACAACGAGGATGCCAGCGGAGCCCGTCATGCCAGCTGCCACTTTCCATCTCGCAGGCGCGGACGCTGCGCCGGTTTGGGATGGCAACTCAGTCGAGCCAGCACGTCGTTGAAGCTGGTGATCACGCTTTCGGGGGGATCGAGCAGCACGACGCGCCGCACGTGGCCGGTGGTCGCGCGCGCCATCTGTCGCAACAGCGTGGCATCGGCCATGGCGAGCGGCAGGGGCAAGCGTTGCAACAGGTAGACACCGAAATGATTGCTCTGCTGCATATAGCGCAGGGCGATGTTCAGGCGTTGCGAGCCCGGCAGACCGATGTGCTCCTCGCGCAGGTTGCCCAGGCCGATATCGGGAGTCCACAGATAGACCGCCTGACCGCTACGCCGTACCAGCGAGCGCAACTGCCCGATCAACCCCAGATCCTCGCCCCCCTCGAGCGCGATCAGGTTGCTGCGCGCACTCAGGATGCGCTCGAGAATCTCGGCACCGGTCTGGCTGGGTGAAGGGGCAATAGCGGTACTCATCCGGGCCTAAATTACGTGGTCTGAAGGTGTTCGCCTAGGTGGGATGCAAGCCTTGTCGGATTCCGTGACGCATTTCATGCGTCAGCTCACAGGATGCGGTTTTACAGGATCTTCATGAATGCCTCGGCAGGCCGCCGGCGCTGTCTCGCATTCCTCGCTACGGGAAGGTATGGTGCGAAGCTTCCCGGTCACCCCAGTACCCCCATGTTCGAAGGATTGCGCTTCAATCACTGGAAGACGAGCCTGGACGACAGTGGCATCGTCACGCTGTCCCTCGACCGCGCCGGCAGCAACGTCAACGCCTTCTCGCGCGAAGTGCTGGACGAGCTCGGGCAGATCGTCGAACGCCTGGCCATCGAGAAGCCGGCGGGCGTCCTGATCCATTCGGCCAAGCCCTTTGGCTTCGCCGTGGGCGCCGACATCAAGGAATTCGTCACCTACGCCCAGCACGGCACCGTGCTGGAAAATATCGAAAACGGCCAGCGCGTGTTCGAATCGCTGGCCCGCCTGCCCTGCCCGACCGTGGCTGCCGTGCACGGCGCCTGCATGGGTGGCGGCACCGAGCTGATCCTGGCCTGCCGCCAGCGTATCGCCGCGGACGATGAGAAAACCCGTATCGGCCTGCCCGAGGTGATGCTGGGCATCCATCCCGGCTGGGGTGGTTCAGCTCGCCTGCCGCGCCTGATCGGTGCGACCGACGCGCTGCCGGTCATGCTCACCGGCAAGGCACTGTCGGCCAAGCGCGCCCTGGCATTGGGCGTGGTCGATCGTCTGGCGCCCCCGGCCGAACTGCTGGCAGAGGCAAGGGCACTCCTGCGTCGCCCCCATGCCCGCCCCTTTGCGCAGCGCGCGAAGGCCTGGGCGACCAATACCTGGGTAGCTCGCCAGGTCCTGGCGCCGATGGTGGTCAAGCAGACCGCCGCCAAGGTACGCAAGGAACACTACCCGGCCCCGTTCGCGCTGATCGACGTGTGGAAGCGCGGAGGCCCCAGCATCCAGCAACGCCTCAAGCTCGAGGCCCGTTCGGTGGCGAAGCTCGCGGAAACCTCCACCGCGCAGAACCTCATCCGCATCTTTTTCCTGCAGGAACGACTCAAGGCCCAGGGCAGCGGCATCGAGCACGGCATCAAGCACGTGCACGTGGTTGGCGCCGGCGTGATGGGCGGCGACATCGCGGCCTGGGCAGCACTCAAGGGCTTCGAGGTCACCCTGCAGGACCGCGAAATGAAGTACATCCAGCCAGCGCTGGATCGTGCCCGTCAGCTCTACGAAAAGAAGCTCAAGACTGCGGACAAGGTCGAGGCCACTGCGCGCAGGCTTCGCGCCGACGTCGAGGGCAAGGGCGTGGCCACGGCCGACCTCGCCATCGAGGCGATCTACGAGAACGCCGAAGCCAAGAAGGCGCTGTACGCCACCATCGAACCCCAGTTCCAGTCGGATGAGCTGCTGGCCACCAACACCTCCAGCATCCCACTGGATGAATTGCGCGTGGGACTGAAGGCGCCGCAGCGTTTCCTTGGCCTGCACTTCTTCAACCCGGTGGCACAGATGCCGCTGGTGGAAGTGGTCCGCCATGACCAGCTCGATGCGGCCGCAGAGAAGCGCGCGCTCGCGTTCTGCAAGGCGATCGGCAAGCTCCCTGTCGCTGTGAAGGGGACGCCCGGCTTTCTGGTCAATCGCATCCTGATGCCCTACCTGCTCGAGTCCATGCGTCTCTATAGCGAGGGCGTGCCCGGGCCCGTGCTGGACAAGGAAGCCAAGAAGTTCGGTATGCCCATGGGCCCGATCGAGCTGGCCGATACGGTGGGCCTGGACGTATGCGCCTCTGTCGGCAAGGAGCTGGCTCCCTTCCTTGGCCTGGAACTGCCTCCGGGACTCGAGGACAAGCTTGCTGCCGGCAAGCGTGGCAAGAAGGACGGCCAGGGCATCTATGTCTGGCAGGACGGCAAGCCGCAGAAGCCCGAAGTCGACCCGGACTATGTCGCTCCCGCCGACCTGCAGGACCGCATGGTCCTGCCGATGGTCAACGAAGCCGTCGCCTGCCTGGCCGATGGCGTGGTGGATGATGCCGACCTGCTCGACGCCGGCGTGATCTTCGGCACCGGGTTCGCGCCGTTCCGCGGCGGCCCGATCCAGTATGTGCGCAGCGAAGGCGCCACCGTGATCCGGGGCAAGCTGGAGAAGCTCGCCCAGCGTCACGGCGAGCGCTTCTCGCCCAAGCAGGGCTGGGATCTGCCCACGCTCGCCCAGACCGGCTTTGGATTGGCCGTCACGACCGAGCAGACGGAAGACGTCGAAGCCTGATTGCCATCGACAGGTGCAAACAAAAACGCCCGGCTGTCGCCGGGCGTTTTTTTATGGACGCATGGTTTCGCGCCGGAAGGCTTCACCACATCAGATCGTCGGGAACACCATCCTCACCCACGCCGCCGGCACTACCCGCCTGGACCAGCAAGGCCAGTTGCTGCGCATCGATCTCGCGCACCTGTTCGGCCAGTTCGCGCGTCACCAACAGGTAGCGCCCTTGCTGCTGCACGACGCCAAGCTCACCGGCATTGAGCGCGGCCAACTGCTCGGCATCCACGTGCACACGACGAATCTTGCCGCCGTACTCGAAATGCCGGACATGATCGACTTCAGGCTTGTTGAGCACCTTGCCCTGAAGCAATTGCTGGATTTTCTGCTTGCGCTCGCGACGCAGGCGAGCCTCTTCGGCGGCGGCCTGCTCGGCCTGCTTGCGCTCGCTCGCCTCCGTGTGGGCGCGAATGGCGTAGGCCTTGGCGAGATCAATCTCGCCCTGCCCCTTGCCCTGGGGCTTGTTCGCCCCGTGCTGCTTGGGATGAGGTGGCTTGCCGCCCTTAAAGGAAGGAGCGCCCTTGGGAGGACTGGGGCGCTTTTCGTCGCGGACCTGTTTGACGATGCCGCTCTTGAGCAGCTGATCGCGCAGGGATTCGGCCATGTTCTGAACTCGCTGACGTGGTGCAGGTACGGGTAAGGATCAATCAATAATGCGGCGGCGGCGGTTCGCTATGCGGATCGTGTCCTTGCGACGTGCGCAGCGACGACAGCTCGCTGCGCAGTCCTCGGATCACATCCTCCAGCGCGGCGATGCGCATGGACAGCTCCGCGTCCGCCGATGCCAGTGCGCTCACCGTATCGTCGATAAAGGTGAGCCGTACTTCCAGTTCGGTCAGGCGCTGCTGCAGCGAGTCGTCCGACATGATCAGCGCCTCAGGCTCCGGCCGCGGCCGATGCCGTAATACGCCAGGCCAGCCTCCTCGACCGCCGCCGGGTCATACAGATTGCGGCCATCGAAGATCGCAGGACTGCCGAGCATGCCGCGAATACGGGCGAAATCCGGGCTTCGGAAGGCCTTCCACTCCGTCACGATAGCCAGTACATCGGCGCCTTCCAGCGCCTGATAGGCACTATCGCAGAGCACCAGGTCATCGCGATCGCCGTAGATGCGATGGGTTTCCTCGCGAGCCTCGGGATCGAAGGCGCGCACCTTGGCACCCGCCTTCCACAAAGCTTCGATCAGGTTACGGCTGGATGCCTCGCGCATATCGTCGGTGTTTGGCTTGAACGCCAAACCCCACAGCGCGATCGTCCTGCCCTTCAGCTGTCCATCCAGATGACGCGAGATCAGCTCGAACAGCTTGGTCTTCTGATCATGGTTGACGGCCTCGACCGCGCCCAGCAGGCGCGCGTCGTAACCCACGCCTCGCGCGGTGCGCTCCAGCGCCTGCACGTCCTTGGGGAAACACGAGCCACCGTAACCGGCACCCGGATAGATGAAATGATAGCCAATGCGCGGATCCGAGCCGATGCCCTGGCGCACCAGCTCCACATCGGCGCCCACGCGCTCGGCGATGTTGGCGATCTCGTTCATGAAACTGATCTTGGTGGCCAGCATCGCGTTGGCCGCGTACTTGGTCAGCTCGGCCGAGCGCTCGTCCATCACCACCGTGCGGTCATGATTGCGATTGAACGGCGCATACAGCTTGCGCAGCACGTTGACTGCACGCTCGCTGGAACTGCCAATGATGATGCGATCCGGGCGCAGGCAGTCTTCAACCGCGTCGCCTTCCTTGAGGAATTCCGGGTTGGACACCACGTCGAATTCGACCGACACACCGCGCCTCGCCAGCTCACCGGCGATCGCCTCGCGCACGCGGTCCGCCGTACCTACCGGCACGGTCGACTTGTTGACCACCACGGTGTAACGGTCCAGGTGCTGCCCGATCGTGCGAGCCACGCCGAGCACGTATTTCAGGTCGGCGCTGCCGTCCTCGTCCGGCGGCGTACCCACCGCGATGAACAGGACTTGGCCGTGCTCGATGGCCGGCGCCGGATCCGTCGTGAAATCGAGCTGGCCACTGGCATGGTTGCGCTTGACGATGGGCTCCAGGCCCGGCTCGTAGATGGGAATCTCGCCCTGCTTGAGGCGAGCCACCTTGCCCGCGTCGATGTCGACGCAGACGACGTGATTACCCATTTCTGCCAGGCAGGCTCCGGTGACCAGACCCACATAACCGGTGCCAAAGATGGTGACCTTCATTGTCGCAACAACTCCTAAAGGCAAGGCTCGGGATTCTAGCAGGACCGTGCGCTACCGCACGCCAATCCAGATCAGAACCGCCTTCCGCACCATCAGTCGTCACTTAAAAAAACACGGGGCGCGAATTGCTTCGCGCCCCGTGCATGGTCTCGAAAGAGACGTCTGGCCGATTACTTCGCGCCGCCAGCCTGCTCGCCAGCCGGCGTCGCGCCGGTCTTGACCAGGGTGACGTCGAAGATGATCGTCGCGTTCGGCGGGAAGCCGTTCTGCGGCTGCGCACCGTAAGCGATGTTCGACGGGATGAAGAACTTGTAGTGACCGCCGACCTGCATCAACTGCATGCCTTCGCGGAAGCCCGGGATCACGCCGGCGAGCGGGATCGACGCAGCGCCGCCGCCTTCGTGCTTGGACGAATCGTCAAACACTTCGCCATTGACGAAGGTGCCGACGTAGTTCACCTGCACGGTGTCGCCCGGACCCGGGCGAGCGCCCGTACCCTGGCTGATCACCTGGTACTGCAGGCCCGAAGCCGTGCTCTTCACGCCCGGAGCGGTCTTGTTCTTGGCGAGGAAGGCATCGCCTTCGGTCTTGTTCTTGGAGGCGACCTGGGTGTACTCGGCCTTGGCCTTTGCCTGCAGGTTGGCCACGAACGCGTCACGCACCTGCTTGGCTTCGGCTTCGCTCATGGTCGGCTTCTGGCCCGACAGCGCCGACTGCAGGGCGCGGGCGACGGTCGCCGGATCCACTTCCTCGCGGACGAGCGGCGGCAGCGAGCTGGCCAGATCCCAACCGACCACGTAGCTGGCCTTGGTCTTGTCGACCGCAGCCGGTGCGGCAGCGGCGGGGGCGGCAGTCTTCGCAGCCTGTGCGTGCACGCCAGCGGTCATGCCCAGGGCAACAGCGAGCGCGGCCGCCGTCAGCGTGGGACGCAAAAATTGCTTCATTTGGAACTCCCTCGTATTTGAGTGTGCCGGCGCTACCGGACTAAGCCCCCCCCGATGGAGGCAGGCCCCGCATTGTGCGGTCCTTGTCGAGTCTTGGCAACGCTGTGGGGGCTACGACCGTCAGTCGTGATTAAAAGTTCACGACTTGGCTGATTTACCGCGGTTTTTTACGATTTCTGCACATGCTCAGGGATGCTGCGACCACCATCAGGCGTGACCATCCCCGGAGCGACCGGGTTTTTCCAGCGTATCCCGCAGCGCCGCCTGCAGGCGCGCGTGCACCTGCACCAGTCCTCGCCACAGCAGCCAGGCCAGCAACAGCAACACCAGAACCAGCACCACCGCCACCTCGCGCGGAGGCAGGATGGTCGATGCGAGTGCCGCCACCAGCAGGCCCAGCACCCACATGGTCATCAACGGGATGAAGCGTGCAAGGACGGCGCGAATGCGCATGTTGTACGCGCCACCGATTCGCTCGGGAATGCTCAGTTCCGCCAGCAGCATGCCCAACGCGGAAGCCTTGCGGTAAGCCGCCACGATCATCGGCAGCGAAATCAGCGCGGCGATCGACCAGGCCAGGCTGCGTTTCACCTGTGGTCGGTCCGCCAGGAAATCCCAATGGAAGAAACCGCGTCGGTAGAGGTAGGACATGATCAGGAACGCTGCCACCACCAGCATCATGTTGATGATCACGTGCCACACCAGGCGGCGGATCATCTTCGCCACTACCGCACCCTGCCCGCTCAGGCTAAGGCTGCCCATCCAGTCGGTGTACGCAGCCAGCGCGCTCGTGAATGTCCTCGGCAGGCGCCTGCTCAGCACATCCGCCAGCGGGTCCGACGAACGAACCAGGTAAGGCGTCAGGAAGGTGGTGATCGCCGATACGGCCACCGCCACCGGATAGAGGAAACCACTGGTGACCTTGAGAGTGAGGCCCAGCGAGGCGATCACGAAGGAGAATTCGCCGATCTGCGCCAAGCCCATGCCGACACGCAGTGATGTGCGACCACCATTGCCGGCGACGAAAGTGCCGAAGCCGCAGGTCAGCACCTTGCCGATGACAACGACCACCGTCACGACCAGGATCGGCAGCCAATACTCCTTGAGCATGGCCGGATCGATCAGCATGCCGATCGCCACGAAGAAAATCGCACTGAACATGTCGCGCACAGGGCCGATGATGCGCTCCACCCGCTCCACGCTTTGCGACTCGGCCACGATCGCGCCGATCATGAAAGCTCCCAGCGCCACGCTGTACCCCATCTCCGACACGAGCAGGCAGAAGCCGAAGCACAGGCCCAGCACCGCCACCAGGAGCACGTCGTCGCGACTCACCTTCGCGATGTAGTCGACGACACGCGGCACCAGCAGCAAGCCGACCACCAGCGATACCGCCATGAACAACGTGAGGCGCCCCACCGCCCCCACGGCCTCGCTGGCTTCCAGGCCGCCCGTACTGGCGATGCCGGTAAGCAACGCCATCAACACGATGGCCAGCACGTCCTCGACGATGAGGATGCCGAACATCAGCTGGGCAAAGCGCTCGCGCTTGAGGTTCAGATCATCGAGCGCCTTCATGATGATGGTGGTCGAGGACATCGAGAGCATGGCGCCGAGGAACAACGCGTCCATCGAACTCCAGCCAAAGAACCGGCCGATCTCGTAGCCGAGCCACAGCATCAGCACGATCTCGCATACAGCCGCCACCAGCGCCGCGCCACCGACCTCGCGCAGCTTTTTCAGGCTGAATTCGAGCCCTAGCGCGAACAGCAGCAGGATCATGCCCAGTTCTGACAACGTGCGGATCGTCTGCTCATCGTGGATGAAGACCACGGGAAACGTATAAGGCCCCACCAGCACGCCAGCGATGATGTAACCGAGTACGACCGGCTGACGCAGCCGCTGGAAGATCACCGTGGTCAGTCCCGCGATCAACATGACCGTCGCGAGATCCTGGATGAAGTGCAAATCGTGCATCGACAAAACCCGTGGGGACGTCTTGCAAGACTAGCAATCGAACTCGCGCTGCACAGCCCTGCGCAGCGATGTGAGTTGCTCACGCCGATGAATGTGTCGAAGAAATCGTCCGTCGCACATCAAGCCCCCGTCTTCGACTCGACGTAACTGCTTGTTGTGATTAATACGTGAAAAATAATTGAAGAAATTTCGTCGCGAGCGCTTGACGAAATCGCAATCCCAACCTATTCTTTCGGGCTTCCAGAGGCACACGGGGCCATAGCTCAGCTGGGAGAGCGCCTGCATGGCATGCAGGAGGTCGGCGGTTCGATCCCGCCTGGCTCCACCAAATTTAGATACGTCCCCATCGTCTAGAGGCCTAGGACATCACCCTTTCACGGTGGCGACCGGGGTTCGAATCCCCGTGGGGACGCCACTCTAAAGCCAAACCGGTTTCCGGCGTAGCGGCAAGAGTGGTCAAGGATGAAATCTGTTGGTGTAGTACTGGAAGTTGTAAAAACGTGGAGCGGTAGTTCAGTCGGTTAGAATGCTGGCCTGTCACGCCGGAGGTCGCGGGTTCGAGTCCCGTCCGCTCCGCCACTTTACAAAGAGCCCGCCATTGGCGGGTTTTTTGTTGCCTGAAGAAAAGCCTGCACGGCTTTCCGCGACCGCAGCTTCGCGATATTTGGCTATACCGGACTTTCACGCACCGCAGACACCTACGGAAGCGCAGCCTCATCCGGCGAACGATGGTCTTCCAGACGCTCCAGCGTCCCCTTCGAGTGACCCTGCTCCGCCAGGTATTCCAGCCAGCGCGACAGGAACCCGTTCATGCGCAGCCGGTGCTGCAGCACCGTATGTGCCGGCGGGAACGGTCCAAGCACCTGCCACAGATGGCGCCCCGGGTGGCAATGCAGCGCCTCGGCCACGTGGGCATCGGAATACATCCGCAACTGTGCCGACGGCGACGGCTGCCCAGTATGCGCATCGACAAAGTTGTAGGTGAGCTCCAGCTCCAGCGTATACGGGTGCCGCTCCTGCACCTGAAGGCGCACGTCCAGCCCATCGTCCACACTGGACACATAGAACCCCGGCGCGAGTTCCTCTGGCGCAAACAACCTCACCAGCCGGTGGTAGTTCTCCGCATACAACCCCATCAGGAAGCCGAAGCGGCCTGGCAGGAGGGCGTTGCGGCTGTCCAGTACGACACTCATGGGCGGCAATGACTCCTCGTTAGAACATGGTGCGCTCGATGCCGAAGCGATCGAAGATCTTGCTGGCGATCTCCTCGATGGAGACGTGAGTGGTGTTGAGGTTGGGAATGCCCTCGCGACGCATCAACTTTTCAGCCTGCGCCAGCTCCCACCTGCACTGCTCCAACTTGGCATAGCGACTGCCGGCGCGCCGCTGCTCACGGATCTGCGCCAGCCGTTGTGGATCAATGGTGAGACCGAACAACCGGTCCTTGTAAGGGCGCAGCCTCGCGGGCAGTTCCAGCTTGTCCAGGTCGTCGTCGGTCAGGGGGTAATTGGCGGCACTCACCCCGTAATGCAAGGCCATGTAGAGGCAGGTCGGCGTCTTGCCCGAACGGGATACGCCGACCAGGATCAGGTCGGCCTGGGCATAGTCCACATCAATGCCGTCGTCATGCGACAAGGCGTAGTTGGTCGCGTTGATGCGCGCCTCATACTTGTCGAAATCGACCAGGCCATGCGAGCGGTTCACCGCACCGGACCGCTTGGCGCCCAGCTCCTCCTCCAGCGGACCAATGAAGGGTGCGAACACGTCCAGCATCAGGGCCCCGCTTTCGGCCACGATCTCGCACAGGTCGCGCGACGCCATGGTGTTCACCACGATCGGGCGCTCGCCCGTCTGGGCGTAGCGGGTCTTGATGCGCAGCGCGGCAGCCTCGGCCTTATGCGCGTCATCGACGAACGGCAGGCGATGCTTGTCGAACTGGACCCCCTCGAATTGGGCCAGGATGCTGTTACCGATCGTTTCCGCGGTAATACCAGTGGAATCGGAGATGAAGAAAACGGTTCGTTGCATGGCTAACCCGAAGTCCCTGACTGTTCCTGGCCATCACCTTAGCGCAACGCATAAAGCCTGTCTTTGCTTGACTCCCGCCTGACTGGTATGCAGCTGGCGTGGGTTTTGCGCGGAATGGTCTTCTTGTGCTGCGCACCATCGACAGCGGACAATACCAGTTCTTTGTTGCCGGTTTTTGGACCGAACCGGCCAAGCCACTTCGAAACTAAGAGCTCTTGAGGAGACTCCCTTGAACGACCTGGTGCTTTGGCTCGACACGCTGCGCATGACCGACCTGGGCAAGGTGGGCGGCAAGAATGCGTCACTGGGCGAGATGATCGGAAATCTCGCCAAACTCGGCGTGTCCGTGCCCGGTGGCTTCGCCACCACCGCGGATGCGTTCCAGCAGTACCTCGACAAGAGCGGCGTGGCCAAGCGCATCCAGGCACGCCTGGCCTCGCTGGACGTTGACGACGTCGAGGCGCTGACCACCGCCGGCAAGGAAATCCGCGAGTGGGTCACCGAGACGCCGCTGCCGACTGATCTGGACAACGCCATCCGCGACGCCTACGCCAAGCTCTGCAAGGACGCGGGTGCGGAGAACATCGCCGTGGCCGTGCGCTCCTCCGCCACCGCCGAAGACCTGCCGGACGCCTCGTTCGCCGGCCAGCAGGAAACCTTCCTCAACGTGGTCGGCATCGAAGATGTGCTGCACAAGGTGAAAGAGGTCTTCGCTTCCCTCTATAACGACCGCGCCATTGCCTACCGCGTGCACCAGGGCTTCAAGCACGAGGACGTGTTCCTCTCCGCCGGCGTGCAGCTGATGGTGCGCTCGGACGTGGGCGCCTCCGGCGTGCTGTTCACGCTGGACACCGAGTCCGGCTTCCGCGACGTCGTCTTCGTCACCGGCTCCTACGGCCTGGGCGAAATGGTCGTGCAGGGCGCGGTGAACCCGGATGAGTTCTACGTGTTCAAGCCCACGCTGAAGGCTGGCAAGCCGGCGGTGCTGCGTCGCAGCCTCGGCGCCAAGCAGTTGCGCATGGTCTATTCCAGCGCGCCGGGTGAGCGCGTCAAGACCGAAGAGACCCCGGCCGACCTGCGCAACAAGTTCTGCATCAACGATGAGGATGTGCAGGAACTGGCGCGCCAGTCGCTGATCATCGAGCAGCACTACGGTCGTCCCATGGATATCGAATGGGCGAAGGACGGCAACACCGGCAAGCTCTACATCGTGCAGGCCCGCCCGGAGACGGTGAAGTCGCGTGCGCACGCCACCCAGCTCGAGCGCTTCCACCTCAACGAGAAGGGCAAGGTGCTGGCCGAGGGCCGCGCCATCGGCCAGAAGATCGGCGCCGGCAAGGCCCGCGTGATCCGCTCGCTGGCCGACATGAACAAGGTGCAGGCCGGCGACGTGCTGATCGCCGACATGACCGATCCCGATTGGGAGCCGGTGATGAAGCGTGCCGCCGCGATCGTGACCAACCGCGGCGGCCGCACCTGCCACGCCGCCATCATCGCCCGCGAGCTGGGCGTGCCCGCGGTGGTCGGCACCGGCAATGCGCTGGACCTGATCCCCGACGGCGCGGAAGTCACCGTGTCCTGCGCCGAAGGTGACACCGGCATGATCTACGAGGGCCAGCTGAAGTTCGACCGCGTCACCGCGGACCTTGGCGACATGCCCGAAGCGCCGCTCAAGATCATGATGAACGTGGCGAACCCGGAACGCGCCTTCGACTTCGGCATGCTGCCGAACGCCGGCATCGGTCTGGCTCGCCTGGAAATGATCATCGCCAGCCACATCGGCGTTCATCCCAAGGCGCTGCTGGAATACGGCAAGCAGGACGCCGAGACCAAGAAGAAGATCGACGAGCGCATGGCCGGCTATGCCGACCCGGTGTCGTTCTACGTCGATCGCCTCGCCGAAGGCATCGCCACCATCGCCGCGTCGGTGTACCCGAAGCCGGTGATCGTGCGCCTGTCCGACTTCAAGTCGAACGAATACGCCGGCCTCATCGGCGGCTCGCGCTACGAGCCGCACGAAGAGAATCCGATGATCGGCTACCGCGGCGCCAGCCGTTACGTCGATCCGGGCTTTGCCGAGTCGTTCGGCCTGGAGTGCAAGGCGGTCAAGCGCGTGCGTGAAGTGATGGGCCTGGACAACGTGTGGGTGATGATCCCGTTCGTGCGCACCCTCGGCGAAGGCCGCAAGGTCATCGAGGTGCTGGGCAAGAACGGCCTCAAGCAGGGCGAGCACGACCTCAAGGTCATCATGATGTGCGAGGTGCCGTCCAACGCGCTGCTCGCCGATGAGTTCCTGGAGATCTTCGACGGCTTCTCGATCGGTTCCAACGACCTCACCCAGCTCACCCTGGGCCTGGATCGCGATTCCAGCATCGTGGCCAACCTGTTCGACGAGCGCGACCCGGCGGTGAAGAAGCTGCTGGCGCTGGCGATCAAGACGGCTCGCGAAAAGGGCAAGTACGTGGGCATCTGCGGCCAGGGTCCCTCCGACCACCCGGATCTTGCCGAGTGGCTGATGGACCAGGGCATCGAGTCGGTATCGTTGAATCCCGATACCGTGGTCGATACCTGGCTGCGTCTCGCCAAGAAGAAAAAGGCCGCCTGAGTTCCAGGCAGCCAGCAGAAGGCGGCGCGAAAGCGCCGCCTTTTTGCTGCCCCGACGTCAGGATTCGCAAGGATGGCCCGCGTTATCGAACAGGCTGTCGTCCGAGCGGATCAACCCCTGCTCCACCACGAGAAAGGTCGCTATGGGCAACGCCAGCGAGCCTGCACCCTGCCCGCTTCTCGCGACGAAACGCACGGCCACGCGATCGCCGTCGATGAGCACGTCCTGCACCTCATCGTGGATATCGGGAAGCCGCTCAAACAGCGCGCGATACGTGCGCACCACCCCTGCCCGTCCCATGCGTACCGTGCAGAAGTCTGACGACGACAACCGGGCGTCCTCCGCATACAGGACGGCCATCCCCATCGCATCATGGCGATTGAAGGCGTCGAACATCGCGCGCACCACCGTCTGTGGCGTTGCATGGACGGAGGGCGATGCCGTGGCAGCGGCCATGAGAAGCAAGGCGGTCGGAATCATTGAGGTACTCCCAGGGAAACGTACCTCCAGCCTCCCCCTCCGCTGCCACCGGCGCGGTTCAGGGCTTGCTCTCCTGGCAATCCGGAACCTTCATCTTTGGTGGAGGTCCACCCAGACTGACGGGCGAACGGAGAACACCCATGCAGCGGTTGACCAGACTCCTGACAAGGAACAAGGGTTTCATCGTCTTCATGCTCGGCATGCTGGTGTTCCGCAGCGCCGTCGCCGACTGGAACGTGGTGCCGACGGGATCCATGCAACCGACCATCCGCATCGGTGATCGCATCCTGGTCGACAAGGCCGCCTACGATGTGCGCCTGCCATTCACCCATGTTTCGCTGCTGCATCTGGCCGATCCCGCACGGGGCGACATCGTGGTGCTCGACTCGGCAGCGGCAGGAGAACGCCTGGTCAAGCGCGTCATCGGCATTCCCGGCGATACGGTGGCACTGCGCCACAACCTGCTGTATGTGAACGGGCAATATGCCGGCTATCAACCGACCCGAGTCGAGGGTATACGCGACGACCGGGAAGACCCCGCGCTCTACGCCACCGAGACCATCGACTCCCTGCACCACGCCGTACGCTGGTCAATTGCCGCGCAAGGCCACAGCAGCGACTTTGGTCCCGTGACCGTACCGGCCGGCCAATACCTGCTGCTGGGCGACAATCGCGACAACAGTGCAGATTCCCGCTATTTCGGCTTCTTTCCGCGTAAAGAGATCACCGGTCGCGCCACCCGCGTCGTCGTCTCACTCGACCCTGGCAACCACTACCTGCCTCGCGAAGGACGCTGGGGCGCCTCCCTGCAATAAACCGCATCGCCCCCATTGCCACACTGTCATCCGGTGCGTACAATTGCCGGCTCGCGTGGACCACACGCACCGCTTTGGAGAGGTGGCAGAGTGGTCGAATGTACCTGACTCGAAATCAGGCGTACGTGTAAGCGTACCGTGGGTTCGAATCCCACCCTCTCCGCCAGAAAAGCAAAACGCCCCCTCGTGGGGCGTTTTGCTTTTCTGACGTTGACGGCCGGGTGAGAACCCACCGGGTTCGACAAATTTGCCTGGAGCAAATTTGGACAGCCGCAGGCTGGCCCCGCAGCGCGAAAGCGCGAAGGGGTCAGGGCCATGGATGGCCCTGACAATCCCACCTTGCATGATCACCGGGCGTTTCAGTTTTTCTGAGGGTGACGGCCGGGTGAGAACCCACCGGGTTCGACAAATTCGTCTGGAACGAATTTGGACAGCCGCAGGCTGGCCCCGCAGCGCGAAAGCGCGAAGGGGTCGGGCCAGGGAAGGCCCCAACAATCCCACCCTGCATGCGTGTGAGGCTCTGCATCGCCACAGTCCAAAATCCCATCTGCAAATCTGGAACAAGCGCGCAACCAACGTCACTGGATCCTCGCTTTCGCGAGGATGACAAGTGAATGGTTCTCGCGCGTCGCTTCACTTCCACCCCATCGATTCTTTGCGCATTCCCCCCACTTCCGTCATGCTCGCACCGCACCGCCATACCAGGCTTCCCATGATCGAATTTGGACACGGAACCCACGTCGGCCTGCGCCGCACGCGCAACGAAGACACTTACTACGCCGACGCTTCGCTCGGCCTGTTCCTCGTCGCGGACGGCATGGGTGGTCACCAGCATGGCGAAGTTGCTTCGGCGCTGGTGCGCGATGCAGTAACCGATCTGGTGACACGCGGTCACAGCCTGGTCGAGGCCGTGCGTGCCGCCGACGTGCGGCTGATCCAGCACAGCCGCGGCTTCCAGGATTCACGCCCGATGGGTACCACCATCGCCGCATTGCGCCTGCACGCGGATACCTACGAGGTTGCATGGGTCGGCGACAGCCGCGTGTACTTGTGGCAGAAGAACCTGCGCCAGGTCAGCCACGATCATTCACTGGTGCAGGAATTGGTCGCAGCAGGCACGCTCGACGCCACGCAGGCGGCGCGTCATCCTCAGCGCAACGTGATCACCCAGGCACTCGGCATCACGGCGCCGGAGCAATTGCATATCGGCATGGCGCGCGGTCGACTCGAACCGGGCATGTGCTTCCTGCTGTGCACCGATGGCCTTACCGAAGAAGTGAGCGACGCCGCCATGGCCGGCGTCGTGTCGCGCCGTGATCTCTCCGCACAGGAAAGCGTGGAGCATCTTTTGCTCGCCGCACTGGATGCCGGCGGCAGCGACAACATCACGGCGATCCTTGCGCGCATCAACTGAGGCGCCAGGCGCTCAGTTGATCGCAGGCGCATCCTCGCGACGCCACACGCTGGTTCCACCGGCACTCTTGTCGAGCCCATCAAGGCGGCGTTCGTGCGAGGCAAGCTCGTCGTCGTTCGCGCGCAACACGCGCGGCCGGCGATGCAGCACCACTGGTGCCAGCGCCACTGTCGCACCCTGCTCGTGCGCCCCCTCGAAGCCAAGGTCGAGCACGACCTGGCCCGAGGTCATCGAGATATAAACCTCGGCGAGCAGCTGAGCGTCAATCAGGCCGCCATGGAGGTCGCGCGCCGAGTTGTCCACGCCCAGTCGCTTACACAGCGCATCGAGGCTGTTGCGCTGACCGGGATAGCGTTCGCGCGCCATCATCAGTGTGTCGAGGACGCTGCAGCGATCTTCGATCCGGCCGTACGACTCGCCCAGGCGCGCCAGCTCGGCATTGAGAAAGCCGACGTCGAAGGTCGCGTTGTGGATGATCAGTTCGGCGCCATCGATGAACGCCAGGAACTCTTCCACGACATCGGCGAAACGCGGCTTGTCGAGCAGGAACTCATCTTCGATGCCGGTGACCTGGCGCGCCCCTTCATCGATCGCGCGATCGGGGTTGAGATAGGTCTGATAATGGCGACCGCTCGGACGACGCTCGATCATCTCCACACACGCAATTTCGATCAGGCGGTGGCCCTGACGTACCTCGAGACCGGTGGTCTCGGTATCCAGCACGATTTGCCTCATGCCTTGCTCCTGAAGTGTTCGGCCTGCTCGCGTGCAGCGACATCGACCCGTTCGTTTTCAACATGGCCGTTGTGTCCGCGCACCCAATGCCATCGCACCTGGTGCCGTTCGACCGCCGTGGACAGGCGCTGCCATAGATCCTGGTTCTTCACCGGTTTCTTGTCGGCAGTGCGCCAGCCATTGGCGCGCCACTTGGGCACCCACTCCTCGATGCCCTGCATGACGTAGCGCGAATCGGTGGTGAGCGACACCGTGCAGGGGCGCGTCAACGCTTCCAGCGCGCCAATGGCCGCCATCAGCTCCATGCGATTATTGGTGGTGGCCGTCTCGCCACCTGAGAGCATGCGCTCCGTGCCCTTGGCGCGCAGCAGGGCAGCCCAGCCGCCCGGCCCGGGATTGCCCAGGCACGCACCATCCGTAAATGCTTGCACTTCAGTCATTGTCACCCATCAAAACGAAAAATCAGGACGCCGCATTGCGTCGGGCACCCGGTGCCAGACCCACATTCACCGTGGCGGGCACGGCCTTGGGTTTGAGGCGGATAGGCGTGGCCATGCGCCGACGCTTGCGAGCAAGCATCAGATAGCCGCCGCCGAAGACATGTGTCGCGTCGAAACTCCCGCGGCTGCTGGGCCAGAGATGCCCCACCCGCTCCACGCGCTCGATGTCCAGCTCGATGCGGTTTACCCAGCGCTCGAGCAGAATCGGCGAATGCATCGCCGGTGAACGCCCCCGCGTGCGCCACATCATCCAGGGCAACCATGCACTGAAGGGATGCAGGCCGGTAATGGCCAGGACGCCACCGGGCGCAAGCACGCGGGATACTTCTTCGAGCAGATCCTGCGGCGTGGCCGACACCTCCAGGGCATGCCTCAGCAGCACCAGGTCGAAAGCGTCGTCCAGGAACGGCAGAGGCTCGTCGCCGCGGGCGTCAAGGTCGCCGGTATAGCGGTCTCCCTCCAGCTTGAGCCGCGTCCAGTTGCCCAGCAGGGGCAGCATCGGGGGGGCATCTTCCGGGGTAACGCTCACCAGCAACCCATGCGTGCCGCTGCATCGCTGCAGGCCCGGCATCAATGCGGCCGATTCTTCGGCCAGCAGATTGCGCAGAGGGGCGCTGGAATAGATGTCTAGGTCACGCTGAGACATGCCTGGGCGGTCTGGCCGGGTCGATGGCGACAGTGTACCGGCTGGCCCGGGCATTGCGTGTCCTGGTTTGCATGTCGGTTACCAACCGGGCCACAAGGCTGAATAGGCAAACGCAAGGTTAACGTCTCACTAACGAGCGCGCCGGCTAGCCGCTTTATAGTCGGGCACCTCGCGCAAGCCAAGGACGCCTGCGCCAGTCGATACGAATAACGCGGAGGGGAAACTCCTTGCACGTCGTACCGTTACCGGCGCTTGCCGACAACTACATCTGGCTGCTTCATGACGATGGCGGCCAGGCATTGGTAGTCGATCCAGGCGACGCATCTCCGGTTGAATCAGCCCTTGAAGCACGCGGACTTCATCTCCGCGCCATTCTGCTGACCCATCACCACCACGATCACATCGGTGGGGTCGATGCCCTGTTGTCGCGTCACCGTGTCCCGGTGTACGCGCCGCGTGACGAGCGGATCGTCCATGCGACCCATCGCGTGGGCGACGGAGATGTCGTCACGATCGATGTGCCGGCTTCGCGCTTCGAGGTCATCGCGGTTCCTGGCCACACCACGACACACATCGCCTATGCCGGCGAGGGCATCCTGCTTTGCGGAGACACGCTTTTCAGCATGGGCTGTGGCCGCCTGTTCGAAGGCACGCCGGCACAGATGCTGGCCTCGCTCGATCGCCTCGCTGCCCTGCCCGGCAACACCCTCGTTTGCTGCTCGCACGAGTACACCGCAGCCAATGGACGATTTGCGCAAACGATCGAGCCTTCCAATCATGCACTCGCGGCGCGGCAGCAGGAAGTGAGTGCGTTACGCGCTCGTAACCAGCCCAGCCTTCCGGTCAGCCTCGCCACCGAGCAAGCCACCAATCCCTTCCTTCGCACAGACAGCGAAGGCGTGATTGCCTGGAGCCAGCGTCACGGCATCGATGGCGATCGCGTTGCGCGTTTCGGAGCGCTGCGCGCCAACAAAGATGGTTTTGCCGGATGAGTACACGTCGCCTACGTCCGTTGCCCTTGGCCATGTCGGTCCTGCTGGCCGCTTGTGCAACGACGCCGACGCCCAAGCCTTCAGGCCCGTCCGTACAGGCACCGAAACCTCAGCCGGTGCGCGATATTGCACGTCCCCTCGCGAGCCCCGCCAAGCCGAACGCAAGCGATGCGGGCGTATGGGATCAGTTGCGCAGCAGTTTTCAGATGGCCGATTGCGATGCCGACCCGGGCATCGCCATGTGGGCGCGTCGCTACACGCAGAACCCGGACCGTTTCGAGAGCCAGCTCGCTGCCGCGGCACCGCGCCTGGCCTATGTGCAGCAGATTGCAGCCCGGCACAACGTCGCCGGCGAGTTTGCCTTGCTGCCCTGGGTGGAAAGCCAGTACCGGCCTGTTCCTGGAAACAAGAACGCGCCTGCCGGCATGTGG
This sequence comes from Dyella amyloliquefaciens, assembly GCF_004296575.1. Lineage (GTDB taxonomy): Bacteria > Pseudomonadota > Gammaproteobacteria > Xanthomonadales > Rhodanobacteraceae > Dyella > Dyella amyloliquefaciens. The sequence goes on from NZ_SAYT01000002.1 coordinate 344,360, forward strand.
CAGATCATGCCGGCGACGGCCAGCGCACTGGGCATTCGTGTCGACAAGAATTTCGATGGCCGCCTGGATGTCCCGGCGGCGACGGATGCCATCATGGCCCTGCTCAGTCGTTACCACGACGATCTGGGTGACTGGCGCCTGGTGGACTACGCCTTCAACGCCGGCGAGTTCGGCGTGAAGCGCATGGTGGGTCAGCACGGCACACCGCCTGACAACCCCGTCATTCCCAAGATGCCGGTGAAAGCAGTGACACGCGAACACTTGGTGAAGCTGCTCGCCATTTCATGCGTCATCCGGGAACCCGAGCGATTCAACGTCAGCCTGCCTTCCTTGCCTTCCGAGCAACGGCTGGTCGCGGTCAGCATCGACAACTCCATGCCGATCGCACATGCGGCCGATCACGCCGGCATGTCATCGGACGAGTTGAAAGACCTCAATGCGGCCTTCCGCAACGGCATGGTCGATTCGCATGCATCGCCCTACCTGCTCATGCCCAGCAACCACGTGCAGCAGTTTCGCAGCTCGCTGCTCAGCGCGAATGACGACAGCAACGCCAATGTACCGGGCACTGCCGTTCTGCCTCCGCTGGGCGCAACGCTCGCCGGCGCCAACAGCACGGACAGCGACGCCTCGTCGGCATCGAAGAAGCGCTCGTCGGTAAGGCAGACCCATACCGTGAAGTCGGGCGAAAGCCTCTGGAGCATCTCCCGGCAGTACTCGATCGACGTCAAGCAACTGCAGCAGTGGAATCACCTGCAGGGCGCTGGTGTGAAACCCGGGCAGGTACTCAAGCTCAGCGCGCCGGGCTGAAATCCTCGGCGCCGCAAGACCATGGATTGGCCGGCTGCCCTACGTCACGCCACCGCGCGCGCACTTCGATAGGCAGACGTCGCAGGGAGTCGCGCACTGCAGGCGCGCTGATCGTGGGCATTGCCCGCCATCGCTCCGTCGCCGATGCCATGCATCGCGAAGGCGCTCAACTCAACCGCACCTACCGCAACGATCGCCTCAAGGGCTACGCCGACAAGGCCGCCTACGCGTGCGGCGCCAACATTGGATGCTCTGCGATGTCGCCATGTCAGAGGCGGGAAACGAGGGCGCCTTCGTTTGCTCGCATCTCACCCTGGTCATCACGGGCGAAATCAGCACCATGGATGCCGGATACAACATCCTCGGCATGGCGGGCACCTGAAGCCGCAATCCAGCCAATAAAAAGGGCGGCCCAGGCCGCCCTTTTCTTTCACTCGTCGCAACGAGTTCGCTTACATGCGATCCGCCGCGATCTTGATGTCGGTCTTCGCCTTCAGCGCGTCGATGAATTCCTGCGTAGCGAGGATGCCGTAAGCCTGCGCCATCTGGTTGCGCAAGGCGTCGCGCTGCTCGAACGTCACCTTGGAAAGATCGCCTTCCTGCACCTTGTCCACCGCCACCAGCGCATAGTTGCCGTCAGCCGTGGAAACACGGGCGAACTGCGACTTGCCGTCAGTGGGGTGCGGCAACAGGAACGCCTGCTCCAACACTTCCGGAGCCACGCCCTGCTGCATGCGGATGGCGTTCGGCACGGTCTGTACGGTCGCACCTGCCGCGACGGCAACCGCCTGCATGTCCTCACCCTTCTGCACCTTGGCGAGCAGCCCATCGGCATTCTTCAGGGCTTCCGCGGCGATACGCTCGTCGAGAATCTTCTGGCGAACCTGATCGCGCACTTCCGCCAGCGGACGGGCTGCGGCAGGCACGTGCTTGTCCACGCGGACCACGACGGCATGGTCCGGGCCGAGTTCGATCAGGCCGGAGTTGTTGCCCTGCACGAGCACGTCATCCGAGAACGCGGTCTGCACCAGCTTGGGGTTTGCCGTAATGCCCTCGCCACCCTTGCGCGAGAACTGCGCCGTGGTCTGGATCGGCAGGTTCAGCGCCTGCGACGCCGCCTCGAGCGAAGACGGATTCTGATAGGTCTGGTCGGTGAGCTTGCCGGCCAGTTCGCTGTACTGGCGATCACGCTCGGTGCTCAGGTAATCCTTGGCGATCTGGTCGCGCACTTCGGCGAACGGCTTGGCCTCACCGCTGCGCACGTCGCGCAGGAACAGCACGTGGTAACCCTCGTCGGACAGCACCGGCTTGGAGATCTGGCCCTTCTGCATGGCGAACAACGCGGCATCGAAGGCCGGATTGGTGACGCCCTTCTCCAGCCAACCCAGGTCACCGCCCGCGCGCTTGGAGCCCAGATCTTCCGAATCCTGATCGGCGAGCTTGGCGAAATTCTCCGGGTTCGCTTCGCCGGCGACCTTCTCAGCCTTGGCGAGCGCGGCCTTCTGCTGGTCCGGCGTCGCGTTCTTCGGAACATTGATCAGGATGTGCGACACCAGACGCTGCTCAGGCTGCACGAAGCGCTGCTTCTGCTCCTCGTAGCGCTTCTTGAGCTCGTCCTCGCTCGGCTGGGCGTCGACCTTGAGGTCGCTGCCATTCACTTCGATGTACTTCAGCGACACCTGCTCCGGATTCATGAAATCCGCCTGGTGGTCCTTGTAGTAGGACTCCAGCTGAGCGTCGGTGACTGCGTTGTCGGCGAGCGCCGGACGGGGAACCGCGAACCAGCGCAGGTCACGGCGCTGGTAAAGCAGGCCCAGGTAGCGGTCCATGTCCGCATCGGTCACGACGGCGCTGTCGATGATGGCGCGGGGCACCAGGCCCGGCTCAAGCGACGCGCGCTGGCTGGCCTCGAACATCGCCGGCGACATGTTCTGCGCGGCGAGAATGGCGCGGTACGTGGTGGGGTCGAACTGACCGTTGACCTGGAACTGCGGCGCTCCGGCAATGCGCTCGCGCAGCGCGAGATCCGACACCTTCATGCCGAGCGTCTCGTTCGCCTGGCGAAGCAGCTGCTCGTTGATCAGCTGGTCCAGGATGCGACGCTTCATTTCCGGCTGCTCGAACTGCGCGGCGTCGAAGCTGTCGCCCATGCGCGCCATGGCGTCGCGACGGGCCTCGTTCATGCGGTCCTGGAAGTCGCGCTGGGATATCTCGTGCTTACCCACCATCGCCACGTAGGTTTCCGTGTGCGAGGCGAAGTAGGACTCGATGCCGAAGAACGAAATAGCGAAAACGCAAATGCCCAGAATGACAATCGAAGGCCATCCGTGAAGCTTGTTACGCAGTGCCTGAAGCATGGTTTGGTCCCGGCTAAATCGTTGTTCAGCGCACCATGTGCGCAGTGCTTAAAAAGCAAGGGCGCCACTCGGGCGCCCTTGCGAACTATGGCGGAGCGGACGGGACTCGAACCCGCGACCTCCGGCGTGACAGGCCAGCATTCTAACCGACTGAACTACCGCTCCGCATATTTCTGGTGGGTGCTGTAGGGATCGAACCTACGACCCTCGCCTTGTAAGGGCGACGCTCTACCGCTGAGCTAAGCACCCGAAACTAAGCAAGTAGCCGCTTAGTTTAGGGCATCCTTGAGGGTCTTGCCAGCCTTGAATGCCGGAACCTTCGAGGCCTTGATCTTGATCGTCTCGTTGGTGCGCGGATTGCGGCCGGTACGAGCGGCGCGCTTGCGCACGGTGAAGGTGCCAAAGCCGACCACCGACACGTCGTCACCCTTCTTCAGCGCCTTCTGCACGGTCTCGAAGAAAGCCTCGAGAGCACGGCCGGCGTCAGCCTTGGTGAGTTCGGCCTTCTCGGCAATGGCATTGATCAGATCGGTTTTATTCATTGAGACACTCCCTTAAACGGTTATGCAGCCCGCGTGGTCATTCTGGGACCAGGCGACGTCTATGCGACCAGGGCACCGGGACATCGCCAAGCAACCCCGCATCACTGCGCATCGTGCTCGGCGTCAGGCTGCGGTGCCGCCTTTATACCAGCGGCCCCTAGGGTCCGCAATGACAAGGTTTTCCAAGGGTTCGCACGGTTCAGCATGCTTCGCGAACGCTTGCAAAGTGCGTGTCGAAACGCTATGCGAAACGCACTTCAGGTTATGACGAGCCCATGAAAAAACGGGCGGAACCCCGCCCGTTTTTTCGGTGACGCGAATCACGGATCAGTGAGGCCGCGCGTACGGCTCCTGCGATTCGTCCTGCACGTCGTCGCGAGGGGCTTCGACCTTGGGCTTGCTATCACCCTCCGTCGCCTGCAGCGGCTGCAGCGGGCGTTCCAGCGCAATATCCAGCACCTCATCGATCCAGCGCACCGGATGGATATCCAGCGAGCCGGTGATGTTCTGCGGGATGTCCGCCAGATCCTTCTTGTTTTCTTCCGGAATGATGATCGTCGTGATGCCGCCGCGGTGCGCCGCCAGCAGCTTCTCCTTGAGACCACCGATCGGCAGCACGCGGCCACGCAGGGTGATCTCGCCCGTCATCGCCACTTCGGAGCGCACCGGCACCTTGGTCAGCGCCGACACCAGCGCCGTGCACATGGCGATACCTGCGCTCGGGCCGTCCTTCGGGGTCGCGCCCTCGGGCACGTGGATATGGATGTCGAACTTCTGGTGGAACTCCGGATCGATGCCCAGGCGCTCGGCACGCGCACGCACCACGGAAAGCGCCGCCTGGATGGACTCCTTCATCACATCGCCCAGCTGCCCCGTGTTCACCAGGCGGCCCTTGCCCGGCACCACGGAGGCCTCGATGCTCAGCAGGTCGCCGCCCACCTGAGTCCAGGCCAGGCCGGTGACCAGACCGACTTCGTTCTGGAGCTCTTTACGGCCGAAATCAAAGCGACGAACCCCGAGGTACTGCTCCAGGTTGACCGAGGTGACTTTGATCGCCTTCTTGGCCTTGGCCGTCTTTACGGCCGCCTTGGCCTTCGCCGCCTCGACCTTCTTCTTGCCAGCCTGGGCCAGGGTCAGCTCCTTCACCACCTTGCGGCAGATCTTGGAAATCTCGCGCTCGAGGTTACGCACACCCGATTCCCGGGTGTAGTAACGCACGATGTCGCGGATGGCCTCCCCGTCCACGCTCAGCTCCTCGGGCTTCAGGCCATTGGCCTTCAGCTGCTTCGGCAGCAGGTATTTCTGCGCGATTCCGAGCTTCTCGTCCTCGGTGTAGCCGGGGATGCGAATGACCTCCATGCGGTCCAGCAGGGGGCCCGGAATGTTCAGCGAGTTCGCCGTAGCGATCCACATCACCTCGGACAGGTCGAGGTCGACCTCCAGGTAGTGGTCGTTGAAGGCGTGGTTCTGTTCCGGATCCAGCACCTCGAGCAACGCCGACGACGGATCGCCACGGAAATCCATGGACATCTTGTCGATTTCGTCGAGCACGAACAGCGGATTCTTGCTGCCCACCTTGTTGAGGTTCTGCACGATGCGGCCAGGCATCGAACCGATGTAGGTACGGCGATGGCCACGGATCTCGGCCTCGTCGCGTACGCCACCCAGGCTCATCCGGACGAACTTGCGGTTGGTTGCCTTGGCGATCGACTGGCCCAGCGAGGTCTTGCCCACACCCGGCGGACCGACAAGGCACAGGATCGGGCCGCGCATGGTGTTCACGCGCTGCTGCACGGCGAGGTATTCGAGAATGCGTTCCTTGACCTTCTCCAGGCCGAAGTGATCGGCGTCGAGCACTTCCTGGGCCAGCTGCAGATCCTTGCGCACCTTGCTGCGCTTCTTCCACGGCACGCCGACCAGCCAGTCCAGGTAGTTGCGCACGACCGTGGCTTCGGCCGACATCGGCGACATCTGGCGCAGCTTGCCGAACTCCTGGCGCGCCTTGGCCAGCACGGGCTTGGGCATGCCGGCGTTGTCGATCTTCTTCTGCAGCTCCTCGATCTCGTTCGTGCCACCCTCCTCGCCCTCGCCGAGCTCCTTCTGGATGGCCTTCATCTGTTCGTTGAGGTAGTACTCGCGCTGGCTCTTCTCCATCTGCGACTTCACGCGGCCGCGGATGCGCTTTTCCACCTGCTGCAGGTCCATTTCGCCGTCGACCAGGCCAATCAGCAATTCGAGGCGCTGGCCCACGTCGGCGGTTTCCAGCACCCTCTGCTTGTCGGCCATGCGCACGGAAAGATGCGCGGCGATGGAGTCGGCGACACGCGAGGGATCATCGATGCCCGACAACGTGGCCAGCACTTCCGGCGGAAGCTTGCGGCTCTGCTTGACCAGTTGCTCGAACAACGACACCAGCGTGCGCGACACCACGTCGAGCTCACGCTCCTTGTCGCTATACACGGGTTCGATGATGCGCGAGGTGGCGGTCAGCATGCCGCCGTCTTCGTCGTACTTGTCGATCGTAACTCGCGCCTGCCCCTCGACCAGCACCTTCACGGTACCGTCGGGAAGCTTCAGCAACTGCAGCACGCCAGCCAGCGTGCCGATCTCGTGCAGATCGCTGATCTTGGGATCGTCGATATCCGGGCTCTTCTGCGCTACCAGCAGGATCTGGCGCTCACCCTCCATCGCGCGCTCCAGCGCACGCATGGACTTGTCGCGCCCGACGAACAGCGGAATGACCATGTGGGGATAGACCACCACGTCGCGCAGCGGCAGCACAGGCAGTGCATCGAGCGCGGCTCCGGAGACCTGGGGATTAGGTGCGTTTTTTGCCATCGAAGAGAATCTCTCAGGATGAATAGCGTCTTTTGCCCCGACACTGCGCCGGGGGCATCTGTACGTCAAGTGGTGGCAAACCGCAGCTCGTACAAGTGCATGACTAACCACAGAAACAGAATGGCCCCGGCATATCTGCCGGGGCCATCATGCGGTTGGTATCGCGTGAAAACAGCGATCAGGCGGCGTCACCGCCCTCTGCACGCGGCTGCTTGAGATTGCCGCGATAAATCAGATAAGGCTCAGCCTGCCCTTCGATCACCGCGTCATCCACCACGACCTTGCTGACGTGCTCAAGCGACGGCAGTTCGTACATGGTATCGAGCAGCACCTGCTCGAGAATGGTGCGCAGGCCACGAGCACCAGTCTTGCGCTTGAGCGCCTTGCGGGCGATCGCCTGCAGGGCCTCCGGGCGGAATTCCAGCTCGACGCCTTCCATCTCGAACAGTTTCTTGAACTGCTTGGTGACGGCGTTCTTCGGCTCGGTGAGGATCTTCACCAGCGCGGGCTCGTCCAGTTCGTCGAGCGTGGCGACCACCGGCAGGCGACCCACGAACTCGGGAATCAGGCCGTAACGCACCAGATCGGACGGCTCGACATCGGCGAGCAGCTTGCCCAGGTTTTCCTTGCGCTCCTTGCTGCGCACTTCGGCCGAGAAGCCGATGCCCACGGTTTCGGAACGCTGCTGGATCACCTTCTCCAGGCCGGCGAACGCACCGCCGCAGATGAAGAGGATGTTCTTCGTGTCGACCTGCAGGAACTCCTGCTGCGGATGCTTGCGACCGCCCTGCGGCGGCACCGAGGCAAGCGTGCCTTCGATGAGCTTGAGCAGCGCCTGCTGCACGCCTTCGCCAGAGACATCGCGGGTGATCGACGGGTTCTCGCTCTTGCGCGAGATCTTGTCGATTTCGTCGATGTAGACGATGCCCGACTGCGCCTTGTCGACGTCGTAGTCGCACTTCTGCAGCAGCTTCTGGATGATGTTTTCCACATCCTCGCCGACATAGCCCGCTTCGGTCAGCGTGGTCGCGTCAGCGATGGTGAACGGCACGTTGAGCAGGCGCGCCAGCGTTTCGGCCAGCAGCGTCTTGCCCGAACCGGTGGGGCCGATCAGGAGGATGTTGGACTTGCCGAGCTCGACTTCGTCGCTCTTCTGACGCGACTCCATGCGCTTGTAGTGGTTGTACACGGCCACCGCCAGCGCCTTCTTGGCGCGGGTCTGGCCGACCACGTACTGGTCGAGCGTTTCCATGATTTCACGGGGCTTGGGCAGTTGGCTGCGCCCGGAGGCGGCCTTCTCTTCCAGTTCCTCGCGAATGATGTCGTTGCACAGCTCGACGCACTCGTCGCAAATGAACACGGACGGACCCGCGATCAGCTTGCGCACTTCGTGCTGGCTCTTGCCGCAGAAGGAGCAGTAAAGAATCTTGCCGCTGTCGTTGGAACGGCCCTGCCGATCGTCGCTCATGCCTGGATCCTGCTAGTAAATCGATTGCGGTTTGAGAATAGCACAGCGTTCCGCGTCTGCAGCGAGACGCGGAACGGCTTGCAAACCCGGTACCAGGTACCCGAAATCAGCTCGATTTCACCGTGTCGATGGCGCGACGATCGAGGACCTGGTCGATCAGGCCGTATTCCTTGGCGGCCTCGGCGCTCATGAAGCGGTCGCGCTCCATGTCCCGCTCGATCTTGTCCAGCGGCTGGCCGGTGTGCTGAACGTAGATGTCGTTCAGGCGGCGACGCAGGTACAGGATTTCCTGGGCCTGGATCTCGATGTCCGTGGCCTGGCCGCGGGCACCGCCCGACGGCTGGTGGATCATCACGCGCGAGTTGGGCAACGAGTAGCGCTTGCCCTTGGCGCCGGCCATCAGCAGCAGCGAGGCCGCACTGCAGGCCTGGCCGATGCACATGGTGCTGACGTCGGGCTTGATGAACTGCATGGTGTCGTAGATCGCCAGCCCGGCGGTGACGGCACCGCCCGGGCTGTTGATGTACAGATGGATGTCCTTGTCCGGGTTCTCCGATTCAAGGAACAGCATCTGCGCGACCAGCAGGTTGGCGACCTGATCGTTCACCTCGCCCACGAGGAAGATCACGCGCTCCTTGAGGAGGCGCGAATAGATGTCGTACGAACGCTCGCCGCGGGCGGTCTGCTCGACGACGATCGGTACCAGGTTGAGGTTCTGGATCGGGTCCATGGCCATGCTTTGTCGCTCTCCGGTTGATTGGCCTGAAGGATGCCTCAGGCGCTGACCGGGCGCATCACCTCGTCGAAGCTCAGGTTCTGGACGGTGGTCGTGGCGTGATCTGCCACCCATTCCGCCACCTGGTCTTCCATCACGCGATTCTGCAGCCCGGACATCAGTTGGGGGTCGCGGTTGTAAAGTTCAACGACCTTCTCCGGCTCCTCGTAGGTCGAGGCGATCGCGGCGAGCTGCTCGGCGACGCGGCTGCGGTCGATGACCAGCGCCTGCTTGCGGGCGATCTCACCCATCAGCAGACCGGCGATGACGCGCTTGCGGGCGATCGGGGCGGCGGCCTCGACCAGCTGCGGTGGGACCTGCTGGCCGCGCGGCACGCTGCCCTGGGCCAGGCCATGGGCCTCGGACTGCACCATCACGTTCGGTACGTCCAGCTCAGGGAAGGCATTGGCCAGCTTCTCGGCCACTTCGGACTTCAGGCGGGCCATCAGGGTGGCCTTCAGCTCGCGCTCGAGGTTGGCGCGCACTTCCTTGCGGAAATGCTCCAGGTCGCCGTCGACGATGCCGAACAGCTGGGCGAACTCGGCGTCCACTTCCGGCAGCTTCGGCTCCTGCACCTTGATGATCTGGAAGTGGCACTGGGCGGTCTTGCCGGCCAGGCTCTCGTTGCGGAAATCGGCCGGGAACTCGACGTCGGCGTCGAACTGCTCATCCGCCTTGCGGCCGGTGAGAACGTCGTCCAGCGCCTTGAACAGGTTGCCCGAACCCAGCACGCTGCCGGCGCGCTCCAGGCCTTCGGCCGGGAATCGGTAATCGCCGGCCTGCGCCGAGTATTCGAACATCACGAAGTCGCCCTCGGCCGAGGCGCGCTCGACCTCGTCGAAGCTGCGGCGCTGCAGGCGCAGGGTCTCGATCATCTTCTCGATGTCGGCGTCGCCCACTTCGGCCACCGGGCGGCTGACTTCCAGCTTGGCCACGTCGACTTCCGGGAACTCCGGCATGATTTCGAAGGTAGCGGTGTAGGCGATTTCGCCCTCTTCCGGGCGACCCGTGGTGTTGATCGACGGGTTGGCCACCGGGCGCAGGTTTTCCTGGGCCACGGCTTCACGCAGGGTGCTGCCGATGAGGTCGGAAAGCACTTCGCCACGGACCTGGTCGCCAAAACGCTGCTGGATCACCGTCGTCGGCACCTTGCCCGGACGGAAGCCCTTCAGTCGCACCGTGCGGCCCATCTCGGCGATGCGCGCGCTGACCTGCGACTCGAAGCGCTCCGCGGGAAACTTCACGGTGAGCTTGCGCTCGAGCTTGCCGACGTTTTCAACCGAAACCTGCATGACGTCTCCTGGAATACCGATTCTGAGCGCCCGTCAAAGGCGCTTGGCGACCTCTGGGCCGCCTGCTTATGAAAAACCAAAGGGATGGTGCGAAAGGAGGGACTCGAACCCTCACGGGGTTACCCGCTGGAACCTAAATCCAGTGCGTCTACCAATTCCGCCACTTTCGCATCAGAACAACTCTGAGGAAATTACCGCAAGCACCGGATTTACAAAGGAATAGCGAAAGAATGTTTCCTCGCACCCCACCCCGTCAGCCTCCGGACACTCCGCCCTAAGTCGATGATTCCCTTACACGAAAGCGAGTCATTTTACGGGTCGTGTAGTGACCAGCACAAGCGGGTCAATGGTCACCGAGGAAAAGTCTCGGCGGCGTTGCGACGCCGCGGGTTTCCGCCGAAAAGCGCTCGATGCAGGGCAGCGGGAAGAATCGCGATCTTCGAACTCGAATCGGAGCAGTCGGGCACGACGACTGGCGCCACCGCACCGGCAACGGTCAGAGCTCGCGAATGACCCGGAAGCCGACGCGGCCACTGCGTACGGTCGCATCCGCGCCCTGGCGATAAGCCGAGCGCACCTGATCCGGGGAGCTCCCCCACGAACCACCGCGCACCACGCGCACGCTGCAACCCGGGTTGATCCAGGCACTACCGTCGCGGGGAGCGCGCAGATAGCTGTCGTGCCAGCAGTCCTGCACCCATTCGGAAACGTTGCCGCCCATGTCGTAGAGGCCATACGGGTTCGGCGAGAAGCTCATCACCGGCGCCGGCCCCCAGAATCCATCGCGATAGCCTGCAAAGGCGTTGCTCCAGCGCCGGCCGCTCGGTGAGCGGTCGCTGGAGCCCGTAAGGTTTTCCACCTTGCTGGTCGGAGCGCCATCACCCCACCAATAACGTGTGGTGGTACCGCCACGCAGCGCATATTCGAACTCGGCCTCACTCGGCAACCGATAAGTCTTGCCGGTCCGCTGGCTCAGCCAGTCGGCGTAGGCCTTGGCGTCGGCCCAGGAGATATTGACCACCGGAAGCCGACTGTCGGCCAACTTGCCGACGTAATCGTCCTGCCATCCCGCATTCCCGTCGTCGCGCATGGCACCCGTGCCCTCGTCGTAGACACTGGCTCCGCCCAGCTTCACGGAGTCGGGCTGGTAGCCGCTGGCCTTCACGAACTCGCGAAACTGCCCCACGGTGACGGCCGTGCGCGCCATGGCAAAGCCTTTGGCGATGGTCACGTCATGTTGCGGTGTCTCGTCGTCCTGGCGCCCTTCTTCATTATCCGGCGCGCCCATGCGGAAGCTGCCGGTGGGCACCACCACCATCGAAGGTGCCTGGCCCGGAATATCCAGGAAACGATCAGTGAATACCTGACCCGGCTTGTAGCTTGCGTACAGGCGGGCATTGGTCAGGCGTTCGCTGAAATCCGAAAGCCCGGCCAGATCCGGGCTGATGGCCTTGGCCTGGTCTGCCAGTTGCTGAGCCAGCGTCATGTTGCCGCCATCGAGGGCCGAGCGCGCCTGGCCAAGCAGCCCGCTGGCACGCGCCTGGCGCATGTTGTCCACGCGCGTGTGGACATCACCGAGGGCAGGCGAATCGGGGGCGATCTGAGCGGCTTCAGCCAGTGCCGCGTCCGCACCCTTGAAATCGTTCTGGGCGACTGCGGCAAGCGCGCGATCGAGCACCGCGCGTTGCACCTGCAAAGTGCCCTGGGCCGCCACGGCGTTTTCCGGATCCAGCTGCTGCACCTGGCGATACAGCTCGAGTGCGTTGTCGCCGGCAGGCTGGTCGGCATGTCCTTGCTGCAGCAACGTCGCTGCCTTGGCGAGCAATGGTCGCACCTGTGCCAGCGTCTTCAATTTGGCCTGCGCCTGCGTGACGTCGTCACCGGAGTCGGGAATCGTCTTGAGCGTGTCGAGCAGATCGCTGGCCGAGTCGGCATCGCCGACCACCAGATCCTGGTTGATCTCCGCCACCAGACGCGCCCGGACCTCGAACAATCCCTGTGCCGCCCGGCGGCTGTCCGCCTTCAACTTCAACGCCTGCTCGAACAGCGCGGCAGCGCTGGTTTCATCACCCGCCAACTGCCCTCCATGCAACGCCTTGTTGGCGCGCGTCAGCAAGGCCTCGACCTCGGGCGTATCCGCGCTCAGCTGTTGTGGGAGGTTGGTGTCCTTGTTGCTCATCCGCGCCACGATGACCTCGGTGGGCGCGAGGGTCACAGGCGGTCCGGCATCGACCTCCCCCAGCCCCGGAGGCGGGGCTGCAGGCATCGGCGCCGCGGAAGGCGAAGGGCCCATGTTCATGGCCCGATGCGATGCGGTCGAGGACGGCTCGACGTGGAATACCCGCGGAAAGAAGTGATAGACCAGCGCCAATCCGAGCACAGCCACGCCGACGGCCCCACCGAGTGCGCGTTGTCGTCGTACGGTTTCCTTGCTCGGCATGGCTTGGTTCCGGGGCAGCCTGTTATCGTGCGGCGATTCTTACTCAGTATTGCCTTAACCATAGGCACAAACCGATGTCAGGACAATGCGCGTGTGCGCGTCCTGCGTGGCCAGGAAGACGCATGCATCCCGATTCATCCCTCACCCACGACGCCACCTGGATCGACCGTCCCGATGCCCTGCACGCATGGCTGGCCGCCGTGCCGCAGGACGCCTCGCTCGGCTTCGACACCGAGTTCATGCGGCGCAATACGTTCTATCCGCAGCTCGCCCTGATCCAGCTCGGCTGGAATGGTCGCTACGCGCTGGTCGATCCGCTGGCCTTCGATATCGGCGATGCCCTGCGCCCCCTGGTGGGCGACAGCGATGCAGTCACGGTGATGCACAGCGCCAGCGAGGATCTCGAATCGCTCTCGCCGCTGCTGCCGCACGGACCTCGCCATCTGTTCGACACGCAGATCGCAGCCGCTTTTGTGGGCATGGGATTGGGCCTCAGCTATCGGGCGCTGGTGGCCGAACTGGCCGGCGCGGAACTGGACAAGGGCGAGACGCGTTCCGACTGGCTGCAGCGACCGCTGACCGACTCCCAGCGCAGCTATGCCACGCTGGACGTCGTCTACCTCAAGCCGGTGCACGAACAGCTTGCCGAGCGCCTCGCCCAACGCGAACGCACCGCCTGGCACACCGAAGACTGCGAACGCTTGAAACAGCGCTCCTGCTATCGCGGCGGTGATCCGCAACCGCAGCGCACGTTCCGCAGCGCCGCGGAATGGCGCCCCGAACAGCGCGCCCTGCTCCGCCGCATCCTGCTGTGGCGCGATCACACGGCTCGCACGCTGGACCGCCCACGTCCGTGGCTGCTCGAAGACGCGCTGGTGATGAGCCTGGTGCAGCAACTGCCTGGCAACATTGGAAACCTCGAGCAGCGTACGCGCGGCCAGCGCGCGCTGCGCGCGCCGCAGCAGCGGGAGCTACTGGAAACCCTGCTTCGGCCCATCGAGCCGGAAGAAGTGGAAGCCACCTCCGCCATTCCCGAATCTCCCCAGGGCGAAGCCAAGCGCGCCCTGTCCGCGATGAAGGATGCGATCGACCAACGCGCTGAAAGCCTCGACCTTCCCGCAGGCCTGCTATGCCCCCGCAAGGTGCTGGAGGAATACGTGGTCACTGCGCAATGGCCGGATTTCCTCGAGGGTTGGCGACGCGGCGTGCTGCATGAGGACCTGAGTCGCCTGCTGCCCTGAGCGCCGCGCGGGGGCTTGGCGAAAGCCAAAACGGCCTGCTAACATGGCTCGCTCTTGTGGGGCCATAGCTCAGCTGGGAGAGCGCGTCGTTCGCAATGACGAGGTCGGGAGTTCGATCCTCCCTGGCTCCACCACTTGATTCCAGACAGCGCTTGTTGCCTTCGGCACCAGGCGCTGTTTTGTTATGGGGCGCGCCCAAAGCCGGCCTCGACACGGCGTCACCACCGCGTACGCAATGCAGGTACTCCCTGTCCCCCCACGGCATTCCAGAGAGGTGCCGCCCAGGCAAGCTGGACCGGTACAAGGACGGGCACCGCCGCAAGAATCGCTACGTTCCGATGTTCCAACACGACCAGCGCGACGGCCCCGATGCATCGCTGGCTGACTGGCAGGCAAACGGGATCGTCTCACCCCTTGATGTCATCACGCACGGGCACACTTCCGGCACTGCTCGCCGCGCTTTTTACGCGCGATGGTGGGCGCCATCACCCATGCCGGAGATTCCGCTAGTCATGACACCGCAGGAACAACAACTACTCGAAGATTTTCTCCAGCGCCTGGCCAATGCGGGCGGCGTGGCGAAGGACCCCCAGGCCGACGCGTTGATCCGCCAGCACCTGGCCGGCCAGCCGGACGCGCTTTATCTGCTGGTGCAACGCAGCCTGCTGCAGCAGCAGGCCCTCGAGAACGCGAAGGCGCAGATTGCGCAGCTTCAGTCGCAGGTGTCGTCCCAGCAAGGCGGCGGCAGCTTCCTCGGTGGACAGCAGCCCGCCTGGGGCGCAACGCCGCCGCCCTACCCGCCCCAGCAACCCGCTGCCGCGCCCAGTTGGCGTGACCGCCTGTTCGGCAGCGCACCGGCACAACCTCCCGCAGCTGCGCCCAGCTTTCTCTCGCAGGCCGCGACCACTGCAGCAGGCGTCGCCGGCGGCATGTTCCTGTTCGAAGGCATCGAGAGCCTGATGGGCGGCCACCATGGCGGCGGCTTTCTCGGCGGCGGCCAACCGTCGGTGATCGAAAACATCACCGAGAACAACAACTACTACGACAACGATCGTTCGCTGGACCGCAACGACCAGGACTTCGCGTCGACGGACGATTTCGACAACAGCAGCGATGGCGGGTTCGACGACAGCAGCTGGAGCTGAGCGCGCGTCGCAATCTTCAAGTCAGTCCAGGGCGCACCCGGTGAAGGACCGGGTGCGCTCGCGGCATCAGGCCGTAGCCGCGAGATCGCGTAGCTCGGGATGGCGCGACTCGCGAAGATCGTTGCGCAACGCTTCGACAAAATAAGCC
This sequence comes from Dyella amyloliquefaciens, assembly GCF_004296575.1. Lineage (GTDB taxonomy): Bacteria > Pseudomonadota > Gammaproteobacteria > Xanthomonadales > Rhodanobacteraceae > Dyella > Dyella amyloliquefaciens. Next base: position 359,416 of record NZ_SAYT01000002.1, read on the forward strand.
GGCGCCGCATCGATGGCAGAGCGCAGCAACGCGCAAGCCTCGTCGATGCGCCCGCGTTCGGTCAGTACCGAAGCCCAACTGCACTTGCCCCGGTAATCACCCTTTTCCGCCGACATGCGATAGAGCTCACATGCCCTGTCGATGTCCTGCGCGGTTTCCCAGCCGTATTCGTAGTACTGCCCCAGGAAATGCATCGCGCGCGCATGGCCCGCGTCGGCAGCACGCCCGAACCAGTGAAAGGCCTCGGTGCGATTGGGCTTCATGCCACGGCCGTTAGCCAGCACATGGGCGTAGTTGTACATGCCCCAGTCCGATCCATGCTCGGCGGCCTCGCGATACCAGACGGCCGCGAGTTCGTAATTGACCGGCACACCCCATCCATTCTCGTGGATGCGGCCGAGCATGTTCATCGACATGGCGTCGCCCTGGTGCGCCGCATGCTGGAACCAGTACAGCGCTTCCGCCATGTTGCGCTCGCAGCCAATGCCTTCGAGATACATCTGGGCCACGCCCAGCTGCGATCCCGGATCGCCGGCCAGCGCCTGCGCCAACAGCGTCGAATGCACCCGCGACGGCTCCGTCCTCAGCAGATGGAGAAACTCGTCCACTCGACCCGCGACCGACGCACCACTCATGTCTCGGACCAGGTTCGCAGCAGGTTGTGATACACGCCGGTGAGGCGAAGCATGTCCGCCTGCGGCGCCTCGGCCTGGGTGAGGCTCTGGATGGAAACATCCAGCTCCAGCAGCAGGCGGCGCTGGTGTTCGTCGCGTACCAGGCTCTGGATCCAGAAGAACGAGGCCATCCGCGCCCCAGCCGTCACCGGCTCGACGCGATGCAGGCTGCAGGAGGGATACAGCACCATGTCGCCCGCCGGCAGCTTCACCGAGTGCGTGCCGTAGGTGTCTTCGATCACCAGGCCGCCGCCTTCGTATTCGTCGGGATCATTGAAGAACAGCGTGGCCGAAAGATCCGTGCGGATCGGCGTACCTGCGCCGTGCCGCCGGTCATAACGGATGGCGTTATCCACATGGAAGCCAAATGACTGCCCACCGCGATAGCAGTTGAACAACGGCGGAAAGATATGGCGCGGCAACGCGCTGGCAAAAAAGGTGGTATTGCGCGCCAGCGCATCGAGCAAGACCTGCCCCAGCTCCCTGGCCTCGGCGGCATCCTCGGGAAGCTGCAGGTTGTCCTTGGCGAGCGCCGACTGGTGCCCGGCCGTCACCTTTCCATCGGCCCACGGCGCCTGCTGGAGACGCTGCCGGCAATAGGCCAATTCATCGGCGTTAAGGACTTCGGGGATGTGCAGAAGCATGGTCGTTCCTACGAAAACGGACTGGCCGCATCCTGCGGCCAGTCCTTGACAGTATCAGAAGCTGAAGTTCGCGGTCAGGATGCCCGCGCGGCCCGGTGCCACCGAGGCGTAGTGCGAGGCATAGGCCTTGTCGAAGTAGTACTTGTTGGTCAAGTTCTGCACGTTGAGCTGCAGGGTGAGGTGCGGATTGACCTCGTAGGACGCCATCGCGTCAAAACGCGTGTACGAAGGCACCCATTTCAGATTGGCCGTATCGCCGTACACCTTGTCCTGGTAATACGCGCCGCCACCGACGGACCACTTCGAGGTAATCGCCACCGTGGTCCACAGCGTGAAGCTGTTTTTCGGCGTGTTGGGAAACTGGTTGCCCTTGTTCGCCGGCTCGCCCGGACCGACCTTGACCAGCTCGCTGTCCAGATAGGTATAGCCGCCATATACGCTCCAGCGCTCGGTGATCGCACCACTGAAGCCGAGCTCCACGCCGTCGACACGCTGCTCGCCGACGTTGATCTGCGCGCTGCCGCGACCGCCGGTGGCGACGCGTGCATTGGTCTTTTCGCTGCGGAAAACCGCCGCGGTGAGCGAGAGCCGCTGGTCCAGCACGTCCCACTTGGTGCCCAGTTCCAGGTTGCGGCTGCTTTCCGGCTTCAGTTCCGCATTGGTTACCGCGAGACCGTCCGCGCCATCGCCCGCATCCACACCCGGCGGATTGGACGAGGTACCCCAGGACAGGTAGATGCTGCCGTTCTGCGCCGGCTTGTAGACCACGCCGAGCTGGTAGTTCCAGAAGCTGGAATCGTTGCTGAGGCGCGTGACGGCGCCCGTGGTGGTCGTCGTCGCGGTGGACCGGGTGCTGAAGCTGTCGAAGCGCACGCCGCCGTTCACCGACCACTGCGGGTTGAAGGTCACCGTATCGAATGCCCACGCCGAACGCGTATCGGTGACGATGCGCGTAGGATTCTGTCCGCCGGTGATCGCGCCATTGAACGGATCGTTCGGCGTCGGATGCTGTGCATCCGTGCACCAGTAATTGGACGGTGCGCCGATGCCGTACTTCGGACTGCACGCGCCGTTGACGATGGAACCGGTGTTGTGGGTGTCGGCGGCGTTCTTCGCGGGATCGACCAGATAGCTGGTGCGCTGGGTCTTCTCGCTGCTCAGCTCCAGGCCGGCGGCGACACTGTGCTTCAGGCTACCCGTCTCGAACTCGCCGGTAAGATCGGTCTGGTTGGTGAGGTTGGTGGTGCTGCTGTCGCGGTTGTTGTTGCGGCGCCAGACGCCACCGTTCAACAGGAAGTTGCCCTGGCTGTCGTCCGGCTGCGTCCAGATGTAGTTGTTGGTCGAGCGACCGTACAACGTGGTATTGCGCAGCAGCCAGCCGTCGCCGAAGTCGTGCTTCACCAGCACCGTGCCGACATCGTCGCTCTGCTTCTGGAAGTCGCGATCCAGCCAGCCGTAGTAGGTACCGCGCGGCACCGAGTACGGGCGACCGTCGCCGTTGAGGTAGGCGTACGGACTCGTGGCCGCGAACGGATTGTTGTAGGGAATGCCGCTGTCGGGCGTGTCGTCGCTCTGCAGGTGGTAGTAGCTCAGCGTTACGCTGGTAGCCGAATGCAGGCCGAAGGTCACTGACGGTGCAATGCCCCAACGAGAGAAATCGGGGCCATCGCGACCCGGGATATCGTTGCTGTGCCCCATCACATTGAGACGGAAGGCGGAATCGCTGCCGAACCGCTGGTTCCAGTCCACCGTGCCGCGGTAGTAGTTGTCCGTGCCGACGCCCGCCGTGCCACGCACGAAGTCCTCGGCCTTGGGCGCCTTGGTCACCAGGTTGACGCTGCCGCCCACGCCGCCACGGCCGGTATAGGCCGAGCTCGGTCCCTTGAGGACTTCGACCTGATCGACATCGAAGATCTCGCGGCTCTGCGAACCGGAGCTGCGGATGCCGTCGATGAAGATCGAGCTCTCCGAATTGAAGCCACGGATGATCGGGCGGTCGCCGTTGGGATTGCCGCCTTCACCGGCACCGAAGGTAATGCCCGGCACCTGGCGCAGCACGTCGAGCAAGGAGGTCGCCGCCGTCTGCTGGATGATCTCCTGCGGAATGACGGTGACCGAGCGCGGCGTATCGAGCAGCGGCGCGGTGAACTTCGGCGAGGTGGTGTTGACCACCGTCGAACGGACCTTCACGCCCTCCAGGTTCTGTGCGTCCTGGGGATCGGGCGTCGTGTCGCGGTTGTCCGCCACCGCCTCGGTGGCAGCCAGTGCAGAAGTCGAAGCCAGGGCCAGGCCCAGTGCGCTGACGGCCAGACGGATGGGAGGGTTCGCCGCGGAAGACACAAACGCTTTGCAAGTCATGCTCGATCCTTCGCGCAGGCATACACCGGCTTCTCCGGTATGGGAGCCGCATGGCCTGCTGGTGGGTGGGGATGGGTTGCGTTCGCCGTGGCGAGGTGAAGCCTCGAGCCCGGCTGCGTCACAAGACGATAACGGAAGTGAGAATGATTCGCAATATCTTACTTTCGAGCGACTGACCGCGGCTCAGCCACAGGGGCGCCCCTAACCCTTAGTGCGCGCCGCATTCCTCACTGCACTACCGAGCAGCGAGCGACCACATGCAGGCCCCGTTCATCCCCACACGCTCATTGCCCGGCATCCTCCATCTGGTAAGCAACCTCTGGCCTAGCTGAAAAGGAAGACGACCCTGCTAGCCTTGCGTCGCCCGCGCACTCGACATGCGCAGGCCTCTTCGACAGGCACTGAGGCCTGTGAAGCGCAAGGGCACGGAGCTCTCGTCATCCAATCGGGCGATCCAACGGATAGCCTGCGGGCCGGCTCTGTGCCTCTTCACACCAGACAGCAGGAACCCCGCATGCAGAATCTGGAAGACACCAAGCTCGCCATCATCGGTCTCGGCTACGTCGGACTCCCACTGGCTGTCGAGTTTGGCAGGCGTTACGACACGGTCGGCTTCGACATCAACCGCGGCCGCATCGAGGAGTTGCGTGGGGGGCGTGACAGCACGCTGGAAGTGAACAGCGAAGAACTTGCCGAGGCCAAGCGCCTGCGTTTCAGCAGCGAACTGGCGGATATTGCCGACCGAAACGTCTATATCGTCACGGTGCCCACGCCGATCGATTCGGCCAAGCGCCCCGACCTCACCCCGCTCATGCGCGCCAGCGAAGCACTTTCCAAGGTGCTCAAGCGCGGCGATACCGTGGTGTACGAATCCACGGTCTATCCCGGTTGCACGGAAGAAGTGTGCGTGCCCATCCTCGAGAAGGGTTCGGGCCTGGTGTTCAATCGCGACTTCTTCGCCGGTTACAGCCCCGAGCGCATCAACCCGGGCGACAAGCAGCATCGCGTCACCAGCATCCTGAAGGTCACTTCCGGCTCGACGCCCGAAGCGGCCGACTTCGTGGATCGCCTGTACGGCTCCATCATAACCGCCGGCACGCACAAGGCCAGCTCGCTGAAGGTGGCCGAAGCGGCCAAGGTGATCGAGAACACGCAGCGCGACCTCAACATCGCACTGGTGAACGATCTCTCGATCCTGTTCAACAAGCTCGGCATCGACACGCTGGAAGTGCTGCAGGCGGCGGGCACCAAGTGGAACTTCCTGCCCTTCCGTCCGGGACTGGTGGGTGGCCACTGCATTGGCGTGGATCCCTATTACCTGACCCACAAGGCCCAGGAGGTCGGGCATCACCCGGACGTGATCCTGGCGGGCCGTCGCACCAACGACGGCATGGGCTTGTACGTTGCCAACGAAGTGATCCGGTTGATGGTGTGCAAGGGCATCAACCCGGTGCGCGCACGCGTGCTGGTGCTGGGCCTCGCCTTCAAGGAAAACTGCCCCGATCTGCGCAATACCCGCGTGGTGGACATCGTGCATGCGCTGCACGCCTACAACGCGCAGGTGGACGTGCATGACCCGTGGGTCAATGCCGCCGAGGCCGAACACGAGTACGAGCTGACCCCGGTGGCAGCCCCCTCCCCTGGCGACTATGACGCCGTCATCGTGGCCGTGGGCCATCGCCAGTTCGTCGAGCTTGGCGTTGATGGCATCCGCGGTTACGGCAAGCCGGCTTCGGTGGTGTACGACGTAAAATACGTGCTTCCGCGCGACGCCGTCGACGGTCGACTCTGAACTTCAGGAACACGCCATGAAAGTGTTGGTTACCGGCACTGCCGGATTCATCGGCTCCCATGTCGCCGAGCGCCTGCTGGCGCGCGGCGACGAAGTGGTAGGCCTCGACAACCTCAGCGATTACTACGACGTCAACCTGAAGAAGGCGCGACTGGCGCGATTCGCCGATCGCCCGGGCTACACGCACATCCACGCCGATCTCGCCGACCGCGCCGCCATGGAGCGCGCGTTCGCCGAGCATCGGCCGCAACGCGTGGTCAACCTCGCCGCGCAGGCTGGCGTCCGCTACGCCGCTGAGAATCCGCACGTCTACACCAGCAGCAACGTGACCGGCTTCCTGCATGTGCTGGAAGGCTGCCGGCAGCACGGCGTCGAGCACCTCGTGTTCGCTTCGACCAGCTCGGTATACGGCGCGAATACCGCGATGCCGTTCTCCGAGCACAAGCCGGCGGAGCACCCGCTCACGCTCTACGCGGCAACAAAGAAAGCCAATGAGCAGATGGCGCACAGCTACGCGCACCTCTACGGCATTCCATGCACCGGCCTGCGCTTCTTCACGGTGTACGGCCCGTGGGGTCGCCCGGATATGGCGCTGTTCCTGTTCACCAAGGCGATCCTGGCCGGCGAGCCCATCCGCGTGTTCAATCATGGCAGGCACAAGCGCAGCTTCACCTATGTGGACGACATCGTCGAAGGCGTGATTCGTACGCTCGACAAGGTGCCATCCATCGATGCGGCCTGGGACAGCAACATGCCTGATCCCGCACGCAGTGGCGTTGCGCCCTTCCGTCTCTTCAACATTGGCAACGAGCGCCCGGTCGAACTGTTGCAGTACATCGAAGTGCTCGAGCAGTGCCTGGGCAAGAAGGCCACGATGGAGCTCCTTCCATTGCAGGCGGGCGACGTGCCCGATACCGAAGCCGATGTAACCGACCTGATACAGGCCGTTGGCTATAGGCCGCAGGTGTCGGTAGAAACGGGGGTAGCCAACTTTGTACGCTGGTATCGCGAGTACTACCGCGTGTGATTGGTGAAGGCCCGACATCGGGGCGGCGCGACTGACCGATACGCCACCGACCCAATCCACGTCACCACAGGATGTTGGTCAACGGGGATTCCAAGGGGACGGGTGTGATCATCGACTACCTGGGCGGGGAGCATCCCGCCGATGTGGAAGCGGATGTGTGCATAGTCGGCGGCGGAGCCGCCGGCATTGCCATTGCCCGCTCGTTCCTGGGTACGCGTTTCAACGTGTGTCTGATCGAAAGCGGCGGACTGGCGGGCGAAGACCGCAACCAGGCGCTTTACGAAGGCAGTTCAGCCGGCGATGTCGAATTCAATCCAAGCATGTCGCGCATGCGAGTGTTCGGCGGCAGCTGCAATCTTTGGGGCGGCGGCTGCATTCCCCTGGGCAAACAGGACCTGGAGCGACGGGAATGGGTGCCGCACAGCGGATGGCCCATCGGCTACGCCGACCTCGAGCCGTTCTATCTGCGGGCCCGGGAGTATTGCCAGATCGGTGCACTGGACTTCACTGATGGCTCCTTCGCCGAATCACCCTTCCGCAGCACGCTTCCATTCGACCAGGAGAAGCTGGTCAACCAGTTCTTCGCGCGCAGTCCGATCCTGTTCGGCGATGCCTATCGCACCGAACTCGAGCACGCCGACAATGTCACGGTGTTGTTGCACGGCAACCTGCTGGAACTGAAGGCGAGCGCCGATGGCCGGCACGTGCGCGAGGCCCATATCGGCGCGCTCAACGGCGCACGCGGCGTGGTGCGGGCCCGTCACTACGTGCTTGCCTGTGGCGGCATCGAGAATGCGCGTCTGTTGCTGCTTTCCAATTCCGTCGTGCCCGAAGGGCTGGGCAACCGGCATGACGTGGTCGGCCGCTACTTCATGGATCATCCCAGCGGAAAGCTGGGCACGTTGACGGCGAAAGGCAATCATCGCATCACGCGGCCCTACGAGCGAAGGCACATCAAGGGTGCGCCGCCGGCCTTCCCCGAAATCGCGCTCTCACCCCAGTTCCAACGCAAGCACCGCGTGCTCAACGGTCGCGTGCATCCGTTCGGCGTGGAAGGCCCGCTGCCGCGCGGCATCCGCGCCTTGCGCGAACTGAAGACCGCATTGCGCAATCCGGTTCAAAATGAAAGCGCGCTACTCGAGGCCAGGTTATCGGAGGCCTTGCGCAACGCCCCGGCGGGACACGTCATCACCGCGCCCGACAACCTCGGTCTCACCGCACTGAAACTTGGACTGGGCATCGGCGACCTTGCCCGTGCCTGCGTGCACAGGCTGACAGATCGGCCCACGGTGGCCAACAGCCACGTGGACCTGGTCGGCTATTTCGAACAGGCGCCCAATCCGGACAGCCGCGTGACGCTGGGCGCGGAGATGGATGCGTTCGGCCAGCGCAAGGTCGAAGTCGACTGGCGCCTTACCTCGCTCGATCGCGAAACCTATCGCTCGTCCGCGCGGATGTTCGGCGAAGAAATCGCAAGCGCGGGCGAGGGACACTTCGAACTCGAACCATGGCTTGCGCATGACGACGCCGCCAAGCCCGAAGTGCATGGCACCGCGCACCACATGGGCACCACGCGCATGTCGGACAACCCGCTGACGGGCGTGGTGGACTCCCGTTGCAAAGTGCACGGCATGGACAACCTGCATATCGCCGGAAGCTCGGTCTTCCCGACGGGAGGATGGGCGTTCCCCACCTTCACCATCGTGGCGTTGAGCATGCGCCTGGCCGATGAATTGCGTGACCTGCTCACCACCTGCGCCAGTACCGGCCTGTTGTGACGACAGCCCATCATGACGCCCGTCGCCGCCATGCGAGCCATGCAGGACGCCACGCCCTCGCTGCGTGACATCGTCGGGCCATGGTTGCGCCACAACCGTCGACCTGAGGCTGCCGAGCACGAAGCCTTGGTGGTGTTGTTCGACAGCAGCCAATGGACGGGATTCCGCAGCGAAGCCAGCCGCGTGCTTCCTAGCCAGGAGCGAGAGCGCTCGCTCCGCTTTCGCCAGGAGCAGCACCGGGACGCGTATGTGATGGCCCACGCGGTGTGGCGCCTCGTACTTGGGGATGTGCTTGGCATGGCGCCCGAAGACGTGGCGCTTGCAAGCACGGCACACGGTCAGCCCTGCCTGCCTGGCACCGGTTACGCGACCAGCCTCAGCCATAGCGGCAACCATGTCGCCATCGCGGTCGCGCGCGCCGAATGCATCGGCATCGATGTCGAGCAGGCGCCGCCACGCACCGGCATGCGTGATCTGCTCAAAGTCGTATGTACTCCAGAGGAGGCCGATACCATCGGCGCCTTCGCAGCGCACGAGCAGGATGCAGCGTTGCTTGCTCTATGGACGCGCAAGGAAGCACTGCTGAAGGCGTTTGGCGTGGGACTGCTGGCGACGCCATCGACCATTCGCGCGGATGCCGGAATGCCGATAGCACCTCCTGCATTGGCTGCCGACATGCCCGCATGCATCGTGCATTCGCTGACGCTCCCCAAGGGTTGGGTGGGTGCGCTGGCTGCACCAGGGCACATCAGCGAACTGCGCGTGCATTGGCTGCCGATGCATACGACAGCCGTCCATACGGATGGATCGGAACATTGGCCAGTGCTGTAACAGCCGTGAGACAGCCGAACGGGTGCAGTGGCGATCTGTCCTAAGTTGCATCGACGCGGATGAAAGGTCCACGTTAGCCTCATGTCTCGCTAAATGGATGCGGCTTGTAGGGGGCAAGGGGGATCGGATGCTACGTTTCCTGCGTCGGCAATCGGTGCGCTGGCTCATGCTGCTTGGTCTGTGCGAGTTCCTGTTGCTCGCCGCCTCGCTGGTCATCGCCACTTACGTTCGTTACGCCTCGAACGCGGATGAACTCGCGGAGTTCACCGTGCACCTTCCGGAGCGCGCGATGGTATTCGCCGCTGCGATCGTGTTCGGCATGGTGGCGCTCGGGCAATACCAGACCCATATGCGCATGACGCGCTTCGGGTTGCTCGCGCGCCAGGCGGTGGCGTTCGTGCTGGGTGGCGTGATGCTGGTGATCGGCTATTACGTGCTGCCGCAGGCCTACGTGGGCCGCGGCGTGCTGGCCATCGCCCTGATCCTTGGCTTCATCCTCGTGCTCAGCATACGCATCGTGTTCCTGCGGCTGGTCGAGGTGGAATCACTCAAGCGCCGCGTGTTGATTCTCGGCGCGGGCAACCGAGCCGCGCAGATCCATAACCAGATGCGCCGGCGCACCGACCGCCGCGGCTTCTGCGTGGTGGGCTACGTGCCGCACGCGAGCGAGGTCGTGGCGGTGCCTGAGGAACAGCTGATCCGCACCACCCTGTCCTTGCGCGCCATTGTCCTGCGCGAGCAGATCGACGAAGTGGTGGTAGGCGTGGATGACCGCCGCGGCCACCTGCCCATGGATGATCTTCTGGAATGCCGGCAGATGGGCGTCACCATGACCGACCTCACTTCGTTCTTCGAGCGCGAGTCCGGCCGCCTGCAGCTGTCGTTCCTCGATCCGTCGTGGCTGGTGTTCTCCGGCGGCTTCAATGGCACGCCGTTGCGCCAGCTGAGCAAACGCTGTTTCGATCTCGTGGCGGCGTCCATGCTGTTGCTGCTGTGCTGGCCGTTGATGCTGATTGAGGTGCTGGCCATCCGCATTGAATCGGGCGGCGGCCAGCCGATCCTCTATCGGCAGGAGCGCGTCGGCGCCCATGGCTGCACCTTCCAGTTGCTTAAGTTCCGCAGCATGCGCACGGATGCTGAACGCGACGGCGTCGCACGCTGGGCCAGCAAGAACGATGACCGCGTGACGCGCGTGGGTCGTATCAGCCGCAAGCTTCGCATCGACGAATTGCCGCAATTGTGGAACGTACTCAAGGGCGACATGAGCGTCGTCGGGCCACGCCCGGAACGTCCGCAATTCGTGGCCGACCTCGATACCAAGATCCGCTACTACAGCCTGCGCCATTGCCTCAAACCAGGACTCGCGGGTTGGGCGCAGCTCAGCTACCCGTACGGGGCGACCGTCGAGGAAGCCGCGGAAAAGCTCAAGTACGACCTGTTCTATGTGAAGAACCACAACCTGCTGCTGGATCTGCTGATCCTGATCCAGACCGTGGAAGTGGTGTTGTTCGGCCGCGGCGCTCGTTGAGCGTTGCCGGTCACAGTGGCCGCCGGGTGGTGGGGGCGTGCAGGTCGATCCGTTTGGCCAACGGACCGTGCACGGCAGCCGCCTGGCGACCAGTGTGACTGGTTGCGTACCTCAGTGCCCAGTGATCTGCGCCGGCCTGTCGCCCGTATGCAAGGCGCGCAACGGCGAGCTATGCCAGTCCACCACCTGATCACGATCAAAGCGGACCCAGGACGGCCCGTACTCCCAGAGGTCGCCATGCGTCGATACTGGATCGCCCTCGATCGCCCGCACTTCGTCGGCGGACATGCCCAGGCGCAACGCGGGTGCATCGGGAGCATCGTCCTGCGCGACGGTGGCGGCGTCCGAAGACTGCGTATCGTCCTCGGAGACGCTGCCGGCCCCTGCCCCGAACGACGCCGAATAGAGGTTCCAGGCAAACACGCCGAGTGCCACCACCACCAGCACTACGGCAACTCGCCCGCGCGTGCGTCGTTTGGCGGCCGCGACCTCGCTCACCGGATGAAACGGAGTGCCGGCCAGAGGCGGTGCAGTCCGCGAAGCGGCGAAAGGATCGGCCACCGCGGGGAATACATCGCTCGTCGCATCACGCGTCACGGGCGCCCCAGGCAACCGTCCATGGCGGCGATGGAAGTCCATCGCCGCACCGTATTGCGCCGTAAGCCGCTGCAGCCGCGCCGAGGCCCTGGCGTCGATGGCAAGGTTGGGCCGGCGATCGGGATGCAGCATGGCCACGCGACGACGGTAGGCCTGCTTCAGCTCCGCAAGATCGCACCCGGGGCTCAGCCCGAGCTGCCGGTACAGATCCAGAAAATCGGTCTCCCGCGTCACCGGCATCCCCCTACCCGTGGCGTTGAACCGTGGTGGGAGGGAATCGGCCTGTCATCGCCTCCGAAGACTCGGAGGCCATGCACCCAACCCACCCGGTTTGGCCGTCCATACGACGTCCGTTTCGAGCTTGACACGATGTAATGCCAATCACAATATCGGACCAACGCGACAGGAAAAGACACGTATGCGAGGTATCACCTCTCTGCTTGCTGCCCGTGCGTCCCGCGCGCGCGCGTCGTGGTTGCTGCTCTGCCTGCTGATGGCAACTGCCCCTACCCTGCTAGCCGGCACCATCGACGACCCGGTGCCTTCCGCCATGCCCAAGCCACCCACGCTCGGCGCGCACACCATGCTGAACCAGTCGGACGGTCAGGGCAGCACGCCAGCCGTCACGTCCGCGGTGAATACGCAGGAAAGCGGCAGTTCGCTGCTGGTGCTGATCGCCGGTTACGCGAAGAATCCCGATACCCCCACCGACAGCTACGGCAACCAGTGGAAGCCGGTCGGGGAGCCCGTCGTCTACAACGGCTACGACGAGCGCTTCAACGCGCGCGCCTACCTCGCCATCGACGCGCACGGAGGCAAGGGGCATACCGTGCAGGTGGTGAAGGACGGGGCGCCCGAAGGCGAGATCACCATACCCTTCATCGAGATCGCCCACGCGGGCAAGCTGCAGGACGTCGCACAGAACTATCCGACGCCTGGCGTTGCCGAGCGAGCCACCAATCGGCTGAGGCGCGCATGGCAGGGCTTCAACGGCGAACCCGATTCCACCAACACCGCGCTCACCAGTGGCACGGTGACCACCACGGGCCCGGCGACGCTGGTCGCGGTATGGCTCGGCGATGCCTACGTCTACTCGATGTCCGCCGTTCCCGGCGATGGCTTCAAGGTGATCGACAGCTACCTGCAACTGCCGTCCAACAGCGGCGTGCAGGCCGCTGTTGCCGTGCGGCAGGTCGATACCGCGGGCACCTATTCCGTCACCTGGCATGGCACGCCCGCCCAAGGCGCCATCCTGTGGTTGTTCGCCTTCCAGGCCGCTCCCTGACCCCAGCTCGAGCACCACACCTGTAACAGGTGTGTATCACTTTCCATCGCACCACCAACCTCGTGCCGCCGCTCGAGCGAGGCCCCGCGTCCGCTGCGCCAGGGCGCGACACGATCGCTACCCCTTAAAGCCTATTCCGTCGGAGAGGTCGCTCAAGCGACATCGCAGCCTCCTGCTGCTTAGGGCGTATTCACACAAAAATGGCGGCGACGGAGACTACAGGCGTTCCGGTACATGACCTGCGTTGCGCGGCGTCTACACCGATCTTCAGGACACGGCTTCGGGGGAAGGTGTCTTCGACACGCGACAGAGCCAAGGTGGTTCACGTCGACCCAGCATCGAAGCCAGCCAGGGATCGGTAAACGACATCGCGGCAGTGCGAACCACGAAAGTTCAGGGGGAGAACCATGAACGCCGATGTCGCTCGGCTCATCGATCTGGATTGGGACAATTTCGATCCATGGCGCATCCAGCCCGCGCGCCATCACCTGACCGATCATCCACTGCTGCAACTCCCCCAACTGGTGGAGCTTGGCAAGCGCCTGGAAGCCCGCGGGCGCGTGCGCACGCACAGCGACGACGCCACCGCCGGCACGCCGTTCAACAACGCGCCGCGGATGCATCCCAACGCGAAGTCGGCGGCGACCACGCTGCAGGACATCGCCCAGGCCAAGGCCTGGATGTCGCTGCTCAACGTGCAGACCGACGACCTCTACCGCTCGCTGGTGGATGACGTGCTGGACAGCATCAGGCCGGCCGTCGACCGTGTCGATCCCGGCATGAGCTATCGCGGCGGCTGGATCTTCATCACCTCCCCGAACGCGGTGACGCCGTTCCACTTCGACAAGGAACACAACTTCATCATGCAGGTGAGCGGTCGCAAGACGCTCTACGTATGGGATCACCGCGATACCGTCGCCGCCAGCGAAGAGGCGCGCGATCGCTTTCACGCCTCTCACGAGCGCGATCGCCTGCACTGGGATGACAGCCTGCGCGAGCGCGCCACCGTGTTCCACCTGGAACCCGGCCAGGGTGCGTACATGCCATCGACCAGCCCGCACATGGTGGAGAACGGCGACAACGCCTCGGTCACCATCAGCTTCACCTACTACACCGAGTCCACGCGCCGCGACAGCCTGCTGCACAGCGCGCACGAGCGCCTGCGCGGCTGGGGTATCGCACCACCCGCCGTGGGCAAGAACCCGCTGCTCGACGCGCTGTTGCACGCGGGCTTCCGCTCCACCATCGATTCGCGCGAGTGGTTGCGCCGCTCGCTTGGCAAGCAGCCGAACACGGATCGCTCGGCCTACGCCATCGCTTGAGTAGTAAACACCCGCAAGGGTGCAGGGGATGTCCCATGACGCAGCCAAACAACGCGCAAGCGACACCGGCGAGCCAGGAGCTTTCGTTGCTCGACGTGCTGGTACGGCAGTCCTCGCCGACCGCTGCCATACCGAGGGAACGGCTGGAAATGGTGTTGGACCGGGAGGTCCTCGATGCGCTCACCCGGCGCGCGGAACGCCATGAGCTCTCGCTCCACGCGCTGCTGACGGCAGCGCTTGCCTTGCTCGAGTCGCGCCTGACCGGCCGAAGCCGGATTGCACTGACTGTCGCCGATGCGATCGTCTGCTATGACATCCCGCTTCATGGCCTTGTCGATGAGTGGCTGGCCACGTCCCCCTGTCCGGCCACGACGAACGACGCAGTGCCCAGCCTGATCGGCGGCTGGCGTGACACGTCGTCGACCTCACCGATCACCGACATGCCGTTGAGCTGGTCGCTGGGCGCCGACGGCAGGCACGTCGCCATGGATTTCGATACCAACGTCTTCGACGAAGCCATGCTGTTGATGCTGGGCAAGGGCTTGACGCACGTGTGCCAGGGTTTGGCGCATTCGCAGCATCTGGAGGACGTCGTTGCGTTCGACGCGGCATCGCAGCAGCGCACGCTGGCGGATTGGAACGCTACGGCCATTGAGCGCAACCCGCAGGACACCGTACACGGGTTGTTCCGCACGGTCGCCGCCGCGCACCCCGATGCCACGGCGCTGGAGGGTACGCAGGGAGGTATGACCTACCGCGAACTGGATGAGGTCAGCGACCGTATCGCTGCAGGTCTCGTGGAAGCTGGCGCCAGGCCCGGCGCGCTGGTCGGCATGTTGCTGGATCGCTCCTGCGAAGCGGTCGCGACGATCCTGGGCATTCTCAAGGCCGGCGCCGCCTACCTGCCGCTCGATCGCACCTATCCCGAAGAACGCCTGGCGTTTGCACTCAATGACGCGGATGTATCGGTCATCGTCGCTCCCGAGGGCACCCCTCCTGTAGCGAACGTGCGTGCGTCCACGCTCTCATACGTGCAACTCGCCGCCAGCACCCCTGCACCCGCTTCGCCGGCACCCGACGGAGCATCGCTGGCCTACGTGATGTATACCTCGGGCTCGACGGGCACACCCAAGGGTGTGGAAATCCGCCACCGCTCGATCATCAGGCTGGTACGCGACGTCGACTACGTGACGTTCGGCGACAGCCCGCGCGTGCTGCACGCCGCTCCGCTCGGCTTCGACGCGGCGACGTTCGAGATCTGGGGCGCCCTTCTCCATGGTGGCACCTGCATCGTGCACGAGGAGCGCGTCCCCAGCGGTGCCGGCCTTGCCGCCACCATCGCGCGCCACGACGCTCGCATCGCATGGCTGACGGCGGCGCTGTTCAACGCCATCGTCGACCAGGACATCACTCCGCTACGCAGGCTGGAACAGCTGCTCACCGGGGGCGAAGCGCTATCGGTGTCCCACGTGCGCAAGGCACAGGCTCTGTTGCCCGGCACACAGCTGATCAACGGTTACGGCCCCACCGAATGCACGACGTTTGCGGCCACCTACCGCATTCCCCGCGAACTGGACGCGACAATCCGCTCGATCCCGATCGGCCGCCCGATTGCCGACACCACGCTTTACGTACTGAACGCGCGCGGTGAGTCGGTGCCTGTCGGCGTCATCGGTGAGCTCTTCATCGGCGGTCCCGGCGTGGCACGCGGCTACCTCGGGCGCCCTGAACTCACCGCCGAACGCTTCGTGCCGAATCGCTTCGGTGGAGAGAGTACACACCTGTATCGCACCGGCGATCTGGTGCGCTGGTTGCCGGAGGGTGTGATCGAGTTCGTCGGCCGCGCCGATACGCAGGTAAAGATCCGCGGCTTCCGCATCGAGACCGGCGAGATCGAGGCCGCGCTGCAGCGTCTGGCAGGCGTGCGTTCCGCCGCGGTGCTGGCCCGCGAGGATCAGCCCGGACAAAAGCGCCTGGTCGTCTATTTCGTGGCTGAGGACAATGCGGTCACCGCACGCTCGCTGCGCGCGCAGCTGGCGCAAAGCCTGCCCGAGTACATGGTGCCGGTCGCCTATCTGCGGCTGGACAGCCTGCCGGTGACGCCGAACGGCAAGCTGGATCGGCGCGCCCTGCCCGCTCCTGGCCGTCGCCGCCCTGAACTCGCCGATCAGTACGTGCCGCCCATCGGTCAGCTCGAGCAGACGCTCTGCACGCTGTTCTCCGATGTGCTGGAAATCGACCAGGTCGGGCGGCTCGATCATTTCTTCGATCTCGGCGGCAACTCGTTGCTCGCCGTGCGGCTGATGGAACGCATCCACGCTAGCGTATCCACCTCGCCGACCATTCCCGCCTTCTTTGCCGAGCCGACGCCTGCGGCACTGGCCGCGCTGATCGAGGGGCGCAACCCGCGTTCCGCGCTCGCCTCGCGGCTGTCGCGGGGCCGACAGGGCGACGCCCACGAACCGGTCGCCATCATCGCGGCGGCGGGCCGCTTCCCCGGCGCAGCCGACGTGGAGTCGTTCTGGTCCAACCTGTGCGAAGGCCGCGAGACGATCACGCGCTTTGCGAGCGATGAGCTGGACCCGTCGATTCCCGCGATTCTGCGCAACGATCCCGACTATGTCGCCGCCCGCGGCATCGTCGACGGCGTGGAGGACTTCGACGCCGCCTTCTTCGGCATGTCGCCGCGCGAAGCGGAGCTGATGGACCCGCAGCAGCGCATCTTCCTGGAACTGTGCTGGGAGTGCCTGGAGCGCGGCGGCTATACGCCCGATCGCCACGAGGTGCCGGTCGGCGTGTTCGGCGGTATGTACCACGCCACCTATTTCCAGCATCACCTGGTGCAGCGCCCGGACCTGATCGACAAGCTGGGCGCCTTCCAGGTGTCGCTGGCCAACGAGAAGGACTTTCTCGCCACGCGCGTGTCGCACAAGCTCAACCTCACCGGGCCTGCGCTCAGCGTCAACACCGCCTGCTCCACCTCGCTGGTCGCGATCTGCCAGGCCGTGGCGGCGTTGCGCGCCGGGCAGTGCGAGATGGCGATCGCGGGCGGTGCATCGATCACCTGCCCGCCGCGCAGCGGCTATCTCTCGCAGGAAGGTTCGATGCTGTCGCCCGATGGGTACACGCGCACCTTCGATGCGAATGCGCAGGGCACGGTGTTCAGCGATGGCGCCGCCGTGGTGCTGCTCAAGCGCTGGTCGGACGCGCAGCGCGACGGCGACGAGGTGCTCGCACTGATCCGCGGCATTGCCATCAACAATGACGGCGGCGGCAAGGCCAGCTACACCGCGCCCAGCAGCGACGGCCAGGCGGCCGTGATCGCGATGGCGCTGGCGGATGCCGGTGTCGACGCGCGCTCGATCTCCTATGTCGAAGCGCACGGCACGGCCACGCCGCTGGGCGACCCGATCGAGATCGAAGGCCTCACCAGTGCGTTTCGCCAACACACCGACGACCGCGGCTTCTGCGCCATCGGCTCGGTGAAGAGCAACATCGGTCATACCGTGATCGCCGCCGGTGCCACTGGCGTGATCAAGACGGCACTGTCGCTGCACGAACAGCTGTTGCCGCCGTCGCTGCATGTGCAGGCCACCAACCCCAAGATCGACTTCGCGGGTTCGCCCTTCGTCGTCAACGACACGCTTCGCCCATGGGCCACGGATGGCCAGCCTTTGCGCGCGGGCGTCAGTTCGTTCGGCGTGGGCGGTACCAACGCGCATGTGATCATGGAGCAGGCACCGGCCCGGGAACCCTCCGACGCCGCCGAAGGACCGCAACTGCTGGTGCTGTCGGGTCGCACGCCGACCGCCGCGATGGCCGCTGCGGCACGCCTCGCCGGCCACCTCGCTGCGCACCCGTTGATCAATCTCGCCGATGCAGGCAGCACCCTGCTGCACGGGCGCAAGGCCTTCACGCATCGCACCCAGGTGGTCGCAGCGAATGTGGACGAGGCCATCGCACGCTTGCGTGAACTGACCACGGCATCGGTGCGTGAGGCCAAGCTGCCAGGCCCGGGCGTGGTGTTCCTGTTTCCGGGCCAGGGATCGCAGTACGCGGGCATGGGCAAGGCGCTGTACGACAGCGAGCCGGTGTTTCAGGCGGCGCTCGATGATTGCGCCGAGGTGCTGCGTGCGGAACTCGGCTTCGACCTGCGCGAGCGCCTGTTTGCCGGCAATGCCGACGCCCTGCGCGAAACCTCACTGACCCAGCCGGCCACGTTCGCCATCGAATACGCACTGGCGAAGCTGTGGATGGCGATGGACGTAACGCCGGTGGCGATGATCGGCCACAGCGTCGGCGAATTCGTCGCCGCCGTGATCGCCGGCGTGATGAGCCTGGCCGATGGCGCGCGACTGGTAGCCCGCCGGGGCCGTCTGATGCAGGCGATGCCGGCCGGCGCGATGCTGTCGGTCCGCCTCCCTGCGGAACAGTTGCTGCCGCGCCTGCCCGCCGACCTGCAGCTCGCCGCTGAAAACAGCCCGACCGCCAGCGTGGTCAGCGGCGAGACGGCGCGTGTGGAGGCGTTCCGTGCGCAGCTCGAAGCCGAAGGCGTCGCCTGCCGCCTGCTGCAGACGTCGCATGCCTTCCATTCCGCGATGATGGACCCGGTGCTCGAACCGTTCCGCGCCGAAGTGACGCGCGTGGCACTGTCGACGCCGGCCATCCCCATCATCTCCACCCTCACCGGCGAAGCGCTGCGCGACGACGAAGCGATCTCCGCCGACTACTGGACGCGCCACCTGCGCGGAGCCGTGCGCTTCTCTCCCGCGCTGCAACGCCTGCTCGACGAGCCCTCCCATGTATTCCTGGAAGTGGGCCCGCGCAATGCGCTCACTACGCTGGCACGCCAGCACGCCGGCAGCCGTCCGCACCTGATGGTGGCAAGCGTGGCCGATGCACCCGCATCCGAACGCGCGGCATGGGTCGCGGCGATGGGACAACTCTGGTGCGCCGGCCTGCCGGTCGCCGTGTGTTCGCTGGACCGTCGCCATCGTCGCCGGCACGTGCGCCTGCCCACCTATCCGTTCGAGCGCAAACGCCACTGGGTCGAGGCCGCCTTGGCCGCCAGTGCACCGGTCACCTTGCCCGCCAGTGCGCCGGACAACGTCGTTCCGCTTTTCACACCTACTACTGCACCTGTCGTGGAGCCCGCCATGGAAGCCAACGTCACCGGCGCCAACGCCGGCTCGGCCCGTCAAACCCGCCTCGTCAACCAGCTGGTCGAGCTGTTCGAGGACGTCGCCGGCACCGAGTTGGAGGGCGTGGATCCCGCCACCGGTTTCGTCGAGCTCGGGCTCGACTCGCTCGCCCTCACCCAGGTTGCGCTGCAACTGCAGAAGACCTTCTCGCTGAAGATCACCTTCCGCGAGCTGATGGAGTCGTTCTCCTCCTTCGAGCGCCTTGCCATGCATATCGACCAGATGCTGCCGCCGGAAGCCACGCCAGCCACGCCCGCCGCCGTTGCTGCGGTCGCCCCCGTCGCGCCGCTGCAGGCCGCGGTCGCCATGCCGGCGATGGCCGTCGCCGCAACCGGCAACGTGGTGCAGGACCTGATCCAGCAGCAGATGCAGATCATGCAGCAGCAACTGGCGCTGCTGGCCGCCGCATCGATGGGCGCCGCGCCTGCGGTGACGGCTCCGGCACCCGTGTTACAGCCCGCACCGGTAGCGCAGCCCGCGCCCGCCACCGCGGCAGCTGCGCCCGCACCGGCTGCGACCCAGCCCGCACCGGACGAGGAAGCCGCGCTCGCGCACACCAGCTACGACGTCAAGAAGGCCTTCGGCGCCATCGCGCGCATCCATTCCACCCAGACCGAACTGACGGAGCGCCAGCGCGCCCGCCTGGAAGCGTTCATGCGCCGCTACATCGAGCGGACGCGCGCTTCCAAGGAATACACCACGCGTCATCGCGACCATCTCGCCGATCCGCGCGTGGTGAACGGCTTCCGCCCGCTGCTGAAGGAAATGATCTACCAGATCGTGGTGAACCGTTCGAAGGGTTCCAAGGTGTGGGACCTGGACGGCAACGAGTACGTCGATGCACTCAATGGCTTCGGCATGAACCTGTTCGGCTGGCAGCCGGACTTCGTGGTCGAAGCCGTGCGTCGCCAGCTCGACGCCGGTTATGAGATCGGCCCGCAGCATCCGCTGGCCGGCGAAGTGGCCGAACAAGTCTGCGAGCTCACCGGGTTCGACCGTGCGGGCCTGTGCAATACGGGTTCCGAAGCGGTGATGGGCGCCATCCGCATCGCCCGCACCGTTACGGGTCGCGACACGCTGGTGATCTTCACCGGCTCCTACCACGGCATCTTCGATGAAGTGATCGTGCGCGGCACCAAGAAGCTGCGCTCGGTGCCCGCCGCGCCGGGCATCCTGCGCAATACCTCCGAGAACGTGCTGGTGCTCGACTACGGCACACCCGAGTCGCTGCAAATCATCCGCGAGCGTGCTTCCAGCATCGCCGCGGTGCTGGTCGAACCGGTGCAGAGCCGTCGCCCCGACTTCCAGCCGCGGGACTTCCTCAAGGAGCTGCGTGCGATCACCGCCGATGCCGGCGCGCTGCTGATCTTCGACGAGGTGGTCACCGGCTTCCGTTCGCACCCGCGTGGCGCGCAGCACGTGCTGGGCATCGATGCCGACCTCGCCTCCTACGGCAAGGTGGTGGGCGGTGGCTTCCCGATCGGCGTGATCGCCGGCAAGCGCCGCTACATGGACGCACTGGATGGCGGCGGCTGGCAGTACGGCGATGCGTCGATTCCCACCGTGGGCGTCACCTATTTCGCCGGCACCTTCGTGCGCCATCCGCTGGCCCTGGCTGCTGCGCATGCCGTACTCAACCATCTCAAGGCGAATGGCGCGGCGCTGCAGGAGCGCCTCAATGCCCGCACCAGCCTGCTGATGGACGAACTCAATGCGTTCTGCGCCAGCGTCGGCGCACCGATCCAGCTGGTGCACTTCTCCTCGGTGTGGAAGACCAACTTCACCGAGGACCACCCGCTGCAGGACCTGCTGTTCGCGATGATCCGCAGCCGCGGCATCCACCTCCTGGACAACTTCCCCTGCTTCTTCACCACCTCGCACACCGAGCAGGATTTCCAGGCCATTGCCAAGGCCTACAAGGATTCCGTGCTTGAAATGCAGGAGGCGGAATTTCTGCCACGCAACAAGAAAGTGGAGACGCTCGCCTTCGACGCCAGCCGCCCGCCGGTAGTCGGCGCACGCCTGGGCAAGGACCCGGAAGGCAATCCCGCGTGGTTCGTGCCGAACCCCGACGCGCCCGGGAAGTACATGAGGGTCAACGCATGAACCCGAACGAGCCGGCCATCGGCGGTGCCGAGGCGGTAGCCGTCGACTACGATCCGTTTGCCGGCGCCGCACTGGAGCGCGTGGTGCCCGCGACCGCGCCGCAGCGCGAGGTGTGGCTGGCTTCCACGCTGGAACCGCAGGCTTCGCTGGCCTACAACGAATCGGCCACGCTGCGCCTGCATGGCGAGCTGAATACGGCCGCGCTGCAGGCGGCGCTGCAACAGTTGATGGATCGCCACGAGGCACTGCGCGCCACCTTCGGCAAGGACGGCAGCGAGCTGTGCATCGCCGCGCAGCAGTCGCTGGTTTGCCTGGTGCGCGATCTTTCCTGGCTCGGCCCCGACGAGCAGCAGGCGGATATTGACGCGACGCTCGCGCACGTGGTCACCGAGCCGTTCGACCTGGAAACCGGACCGCTGGTGCGCACGGAACTGCTGCGCCTGTCCGATGCGGAACACCTGCTGGTCTTCACGGCACATCACATCGTCTGCGATGGCTGGTCGTTCGGCGTGATCGTGCGCGACCTTGCAGCGCTGTATACGCAACAGCTCGGCCTGGGCGGCGAACTGCCGCCGGTCGACCCGTTTGCCGACTATGCACTGGCCGAAGCGGATCATGCCCAAAGCCAGCAAGGCCGCGACGCGGAGGGCTATTGGCTCAAGCGCTACGCCCATGCGGCGCCGTCGCTCGACCTGCCGACGGATCATCCCCGTCCTCGCCAGCGCACGTTCGCGTCGCGTCGCGAAGACCTCCTTCTCGACGCCACGCTGGTCGCTTCGGTGAAACGCGCCGGCGCCCAGCGCGGCGCCAGCCTGTATGCCACGCTGCTGGCGGCGTTCGGCCTGCTTCTGCAACGGCTGAGCGGCCAGGACGACGTGGTCATCGGTATTCCTTCCGCCGGCCAGGCCGCTGGTGGCCAGCACGGACTGGTAGGCCATTGCGTGAACGTGCTGCCGTTGCGCGTATCGCTGGACAAGGCTGCACCGTTCGCTGAGAGCCTCGCCAAAGTGCGCGGCGATCTGCTCGATGCCTTCGATCACCAGCAATACACCATCGGCAGCCTGCTCGCCCGCCTCGCCCTGCCGCGCGATCCGGGTCGCCTGCCGCTGGCGAGCGTGCTGTTCAATCTCGACCAGGCTCTCGACGAGCGCACGCTCAGTTTTCCCGGTCTCTCGTTCGAATTCGCCGGCGTGCCGCGCGCGTTCGAGAACTTCGAGCTGTTCGTCAATGCGGTGCAGTTGCCGCACGGCCTGCGGCTGGAATGCCAGTACAACTCGGACCTGTTCGATGCGGCCACCGTGCACGCCTGGCTCGATGCGTATGCCACGCTGCTGAGGAACGCCGCAGAGACGCCGGATGCAGCGGGTGCTGCGCTCGGCCTCGTTTCGGACAGCGCGCTCGCTACCCTGCACGCCTTGCAGCCGCAGCGCACGCCCTATGCGTCAGACCGGCTCGCCCACGAGTACTTCGAGGCACAGGTGGATCGTGTGCCGTCGCGCACAGCACTCGCCGGCGCGGTGCCGCAGTCCTATGCCCAACTCGAAGCGCGTGCGAATCGCATCGCCCACGTGCTGCGCGAGCGCGGCGTCGGCCAGGGCGACCTGGTCGGCCTGTCGCTGGCACGCAGTCCCGACATGCTGGCCTCCCTGCTGGCCGTACTGAAATCGGGCGCGGGTTATGTACCGCTCGACCCCGGCTTTCCGGCGGAGCGTCTTGCCTTCATGGCGCAGGACGCCGCGCTGGCCGCGCTCATCGTCGGTGACGAGGCCGCCTCGGTGTTCGACCTCCCGGCCGCGCAGGTGCTCTCGCTGGCTCGCGATGCCGCGCTGATCGACGCGGCCAGCGAGGCGCGACTGCTTCGCGACGACCGTTCCGCCACCCCGGAGTCGGTGGCCTACGTCATCTATACCTCCGGCTCCACTGGCAAGCCCAAGGGCGTGCGCGTGCCGCATCGCGCCACCTCCAACTTCATCGCCAGCATGCAGCGCGAGCCGGGCATCACCGAAGAAGACCGCCTCGTCGCAGTCACTACGCTGTCCTTCGACATCGCCTTCCTCGAGCTGATGCTGCCACTCAGCGTCGGTGCGGCCATCGTGCTGGCAACCCATGACGATGCGCGCGACGGCACCGCCCTGCGCCATCTGGTCGAGCAAAGCGGCGCCACCATGATGCAGGCCACGCCGGCCGGCTGGCGCGTGCTGCTGGAATCGGGCTGGCCGGGACGTGCCGGCTTCAAGGCCATTGCAGGCGGCGAACCGCTGCCGCTGGACCTCGCCGAATCGCTGCTGGCCTGCTGCGGCGAACTGTGGAATGCCTACGGCCCCACCGAGACGACGGTGTGGTCCACGCTGTGGCGTGCACACGACCCGCGCAACGGCATCACCATCGGTCGCCCGATCGCCAATACCACGGTATACATCCTGGACGAACGCGGTGCGCCCTGCCCGATGGGCGTACCTGGCGAAATCCATATCGGCGGCGATGGCGTAACGCTCGGTTACCTCAACCGACCGGAACTCAACGCGGAGCGCTTCCTGCCCGACCCGTTCGAACGCCGCGCCGAGGCGCGCCTGTATCGCACCGGCGATCGCGGTCGTTGGCTGGCGAACGCCGAACTGGAGCATCTCGGCCGCCTCGACTTCCAGGTGAAGATCCGTGGCTACCGTATCGAACTGGGCGAAATCGAAACCGCGCTGGCCGACTTGCCCGAGGTGGCACGCGCCGTGGTGATGGCGCGCGAGGACCGTCCGGGCGACGTGCGCCTGGTCGCCTATGTCGTGCCCAGCGAAGGCGCCGAGCTCGAACACGTGGACCTGTGCCCGCGCCTGCGCCAGCGCCTGCCCGACTACATGGTTCCGCAGCACTTCGTGGCGATGGACGCGATCCCGCTGTTGCCGAACGGCAAGATCGATCGCAAGTCGCTGCCCGCACCGTCGCAGCCGACTGCCCCTGCGCACCGCGAACGCCGCGCACCGCAGACCGGGACCGAGCAGCGCGTCGCCACCACCATGGAAGCCGTGCTCGCGCTGCCGGACCTGGACGTGCGCGACAACTTCTTCGCGCTTGGTGGTCATTCCCTGCTCGCGGCGCAGCTCACCGCGCGACTCAATCGCGAGTTCGGTATCACCCTGTCGTTCCGCACCCTGTTCGATGCACCGACCATCGAGGGGCTGGCCGAAGCCATCGACAGCCTTCGCGGCCCCGCCGAGTCCGTGCCGACAGACGATATCCCCCGCCTCGCGAACCGCGAGCTGGCGCCGCTGTCCTCGATGCAACAACGCCTGTGGTACATGGAACAGCTCCATCCGGGCCGGGTGGTCTACAACACGCCATCGGCACATCGTCTGCGCGGCGCGATGAACGTCGCGGCCTTCCAGCAGGCCCTGAGCGACGTGGTGCAGCGCCAGCCGGTGCTGCGTACGTCGATCGAGGCGGGTGAAGCCGCGGGCATGCAGCGCATCCATGCAGACATCGCGCTGACGCTGCCCGTCGAAGATCTCTCCACCTTGCCCGCCCAAGAACGCCTACCGGCTCTGATGCGCGAACTCGAGGCCGACATCGCCAGGCCGTTCGACCTGTCATGCCCGCCACTGTTCCGTGCACGCCTGTTCCGTATCGATGAACAGGACCACGTGCTGTACTTCATGGCCCACCACATCATCTGGGACGGCTGGTCGTTCGACCTGCTCTATGAAGACCTGTCGCGCGCCTACGTGGCGCGCAGCAAGGGCGAGTCGTTGTCTCCCCTGCCGTCGCTGCCGGTCGAATACGCCGACTTCTCCGCCTGGCATCGCGACCGCATGCGCAGCACCACCGTGCAGGAGCAACTGGCACACTGGATGAAGGCGCTGGACGGCGCGCTGGAACCGCTGGAATTGCCTGGCGATCGTCCGCGTCCGGCACGCATGTCCGGCGCCGGCGCCACAGAATGGGTGCGCATTCCCGCCGAGCGCGCGGCCGCCGTGCACGCGCTGGCACAACAGGCGGAAGCCACGCCCTTCATGGTGCTGCTGGCAACGTACTACGTGCTGTTGCATCGCCTCAGCGGCCAGCGCGACCTGGTCGTCGGTACGCCGGTACGTGGCCGCGACCGCGTGGAAACCGAAAACATCATGGGCCTGTTCGTCAATGCGCTGCCGCTGCGCGTGACGGTGGACCCCGCGGCACCCTTCATTGATGTGGTGAAACAGGTGCGCCAGGTGGTGCTCGATGCGTTTGCCCATCCCGAGGTGCCGTTCGAGCAGCTGGTGTTCTCGCTCGGCGTGGCCCGCGATGAAAGCCGTCCGCCTATCTACCAGGCGATGTTCTCCTTCCAGGACGCGCGCCGCCGCATCCTGTCGTGGGGCGATCTCGCGCATGAACACCTGCCCGTGTTCCAGCGCGGCGCGGCAGACGATATCGGCCTGTGGTTCCTCGAACAGGAACAGGGTCTGCTCGGCGGCATCACCTACAACACCGACATCCTCGACGCCGCCACGGCCGCGCGCTTCCGCGACTGCTATGAAACGCTGCTCGCATCGGCCCTGCTCGAACCATCGGCATCGGTGGCCCGTCTCGACATGCTGCCCGCCGCACAGCGCGAAGCGTTGCAGCAGTGGAACGACACCCGGCTCGATGTGCCTGCGACGGCGCTGCATGCGCTGATCGAGGCCCAGTGCGACCGGGCCCCGACGCGTACCGCGATCCACTGTGGCAACAAGGCGCTCGACTATCGCCAGCTCGATGCGCGTGCCAACCGCATCGCGCATGCGCTGCGTGCGCGTGGCGTAGGCCACGGCGCCCTGGTCGGCGTCTCGCTGACCCGCAGCACCGACATGGTGGCTACGCTGCTCGCGGTGCTCAAGACTGGCGCGGGCTACGTGCCGCTCGATCCCGAGTTCCCGCCGGATCGTCTCGCCTACATGGCCGAGGATGCGAATCTCGCGGTGCTGGTGGTGGAAACCGCCACCGCCGGCCGCTTCAGCGAAGGCGCATGCCCCGGGCTGAATCTCGACGAATGCGCTGCCGAACTGGATGCGGCACCCGATACCCGCCTGCCCATGGATGCGGCCTTCGATGGTCAGTCGATCGCCTACGTGATCTACACCTCCGGCTCGACCGGCCGTCCCAAGGGCGTGGCCATTCCGCATCGCGCAGTGGTGAACTTCCTTGCGGGCATGGCGGCACGCCCCGGACTCCAGGCGGACGATCGCCTGCTGGCCGTCACCACGCTCTCGTTCGATATCGCGGTACTGGAGCTGTTCGGCCCGCTCAGCGTCGGCGCGCAGATCGTCCTCGCCACGCGCGATGAAGCGGTGGACGGCGACACGCTGAACCAGCTGCTGAGCTCGCATGCCGTCACCATCATGCAGGCTACCCCGGTGAGCTGGCGCATGCTGTTGCAGACGCCGTGGCAACCGCCCATGGGCTTCCGCGCGTTGTGCGGTGGCGAGCCGCTGTCAGCTGACCTCGCAGCCCTCCTGACGGCTCGCGACTGCGAGCTGTGGAACATGTATGGCCCCACCGAAACCACGGTGTGGTCCACCTGCTGGCGCGTGGAGCATCCGGGCCGCGGTATTTCCATCGGCGCGCCCATCGCCAACACCACCGTGTGGATCGTCGACGAACAGGGGCAGCCCTGTCCGATCGGCGTGCCGGGGGAAATCTGGATCGGCGGCGACGGCGTCGCCTTGGGTTACCTGCATCGCGACGAGCTCACGGCGGAACGCTTTCCGCGGGATCCCTTCAGCGCCATGCAGGACGCTCGCATCTATCGCACCGGTGACCGTGGCCGCTGGCTGGCGAACGGCACGCTGGAACACCTGGGTCGACTGGACTTCCAGGTGAAGCTGCGCGGCTTCCGCATCGAGCCTGGCGAAATCGAAGCCGTCGCCCGCACGGAACCGGCCGTGACCGACTGCGTGGTCGTGGTGCGCGAGATCGCGCCAAACGACGAGCGCCTGGTGCTCTATGCGGTATGCAACGAGGACGAGGAAACCCTGTGGCCGAGACTGCGCTCGCAGCTTGCCGCACGTCTGCCCGCCTACATGCAGCCGCAGCACTTCGTGAAGCTCACCGCGCTGCCACGCACGCCGAACGGCAAGACCGACCGCAAGGCCTTGCCCGCACCGTCCCTCAACGCCCTGCCGCACGCCGACGACGCCGAACCCGGCGTCACCGCCAGCGAGGATGCGCGCGAGCGCTACCTGGGTGCCGTGTGGTGCGAGCTGGTCGGTACCGACGACGTGCGCGCCAGTGACAACTTCTTCGATATCGGTGGCCATTCGCTGCTCGCCATCGAGATGGTCACGCGCGTGAAGCGGGAGACCGGCATCAAGCTCAACCTGCTGGACGTGGCGACCAGCCCGCTGGCTTCGCTCGCTGCCGCGCTGCCCGAGGGCGACCTCACTGAACCCGGCAAGACCGCCTCGCTGGGTGGCCGCCTTCGCCAGCTGTTCGGGCGGAGGTGACATGAGCACTCGGGGGACGCCAGCATGACTACGATTGCCTACCTCGTGTGCTGGGGCAGCTTCTGGACGCTGCTCTACATCTTCGTGGGCTATCCGCTTCTGATGTGGCTGTGGGCGCACGTGCTGCCGAAGCCGGTGCGCAAGCAGTCCTACCTTCCGACGGTCTCCGTGATCATCGTGGTCCGCGATGGCGTGCGGCACATCCGTTCCAAACTGAAGAACCTGCGCGTACTGGACTATCCGCCGGAGTACATCGAGATCATCGTCGCCTGCGATGGCTGCAAGGACCGCACGGCCGCACTGGTCCGCCATTCGCACGACCCTCGCGCGCGAGTCCTGGAGTTTCCCGTCCCGCGCGGCAAGGCCTTGTGCCTCAACGACGCCATCGCCACGGCACGTGGCGAAGTGCTGTTGATGACCGACGTGCAGCACAAGCTTTCGCCGCTGGCTTTGCGCGAGCTGGTAGCGAACCTGGGTGATCCACGCGTAGGCGTCGCCAGCGGTGGCCTGGAGCTGGAGAACGTGCGCAGTGCCTTCGCGCACGGCGTGAGCGCCTACTGGCGCTACGAAAAGTTCATCCGCGAACAGGAGAGCCGCTGCGCCTCAACCATCGGCGCGAGCAGCGCGCTGTATGTCATGCGCAGGGAACTGTTCCAGCCCCTGCCACCTGACACGCTCCTCGATGACGTGCTGGTGCCCATGCGCGTCGCGGCGGCAGGCCATCGGGTCGTGCTCGAACCGCACGCGGTGATGTGGGGCGAGCCCGCCCAGGAGCCCTCGGCCGAACAACCCCGGCGCCTGCACGCCAGCATCGGCTGCTTCCAGTTGATGGAACTGGCGCCGTGGCTGCTGTCGCCCGCGCGCAACCCGCTGTGGTTCCAGTTCGTCAGCCACAAGGCGCTGAGGTTGCTGGCGCCCTGGCTGCTGTTGTCGCTGTTGCTGTCGTCCGCCTACCTGGCGCGTTACCACCAGGCCTATGCGGCCGTGCTGGCGGCGTTGCTGCTGAGCCTGGCAGCGGTGCCGATGGAGCGCATCCGTCCGCATGCCGGACGCTGGCTGCCGGTGCGCCTGATGCTGGCGTTCTTCTATTTCAATCTATACGCGGCGCAGGCTTCGATCGCCTTCGCCCGCAGCCGAGGGGAGCATCCATGGTGAGCGAGTTGCCGCACGACGCGAAGCCCACCGGCATCCGCGAGAAACTGGGCGAGTTCTGCTACAGCACCGGACTGCTCAGCCCGCTTCAGCGCGTACGTTCGTGGCTGCAGAAGGACCTGCGCATCCTTGCCTACCACCGGGTGATGCCGCTGCCGGATCCCGACAGCTACGACTTCGATCTGGAGCTGATCAGCGCGACGCCGGAAGGCTTCCGCGAACAGATGCTGCTGGTGAAGGAACGCTACCGCCCCATGCGGCTCACCGACGTCGCCGCGGCCATCAACGCGGGCCACGCGCTGCCGCCGGACGCGGTGGTGATCACCTTCGACGACGGCTACGACGACAACTACCACATCGCTTTTCCGATCCTGCAGGAACTGGGCATTCCGGCGACGTTCTTCGTATCCACCGGCCACATCGACAGCGGGCGCCCCTACGCCTACGACTGGCTGGTGCACATGATCCTGATGACCAACGCGGCACGACTCGAGCTGCCGGAGCTGGGCATGGACCTGCCCATGCCGGTGGGGCGTGCGGCCCGTCGCGCCCTGGCGACCAGCGTGCTCAATCACATGAAGGAGATCAGCGCGCTCGCCCAGGCCGACATGATCCGACGCCTGGAAAGGGAATGGAACATGCCGTCGGATGCCGCCGTGCCCGCGGATTGCCGCCCGATGACCTGGGACCAGCTGCGTGAGATGCATGCCGCGGGCCTGGAGATCGGCTCGCATGGCGTGAACCACTGGATGCTGTCCAAGCTGCCGCTGGCGGAGCTGGAGCGGGAAGTGAACGAATCGAAGTACGCGCTCCTGCGCGAACTGGGTCCGATGCCGCTGCTGATGTCCTACCCGGTGGGCAGCAATCGTGCGTTCGACCGCCAGGTGATCGACGTCACCCGCAACGCCGGCTTCGACGTCGCCTGCAGCTACATCAGCGGCACCAACCCGCAGCCCGCGGAGAACCGCTACTGGCTCTATCGCCTGGCGGTGGAGCGCTACATCGGCAAGCGCTGGTTTGCCGCCATGCTGACCATGCCTGGCCTGATCAACCACCCCACGCCGGCCCATCTGGCCTCGCCGGAAGACGCGCCGTCATGTTCCCACTGATCATCGTCTATGTGGTGCTGGTGATCGTCAGGCCACAGGAATATTTTCCGGCGCTGATGGGCGTGCCCGTGCTTCCCATCTCGCTGGCGCTCTCCTTCGCCGCGTGGCTGGCGTCGGGTGCGCGCGTGCCGTCCGCGCCCCAGTTCCTGCTGCTGCCGGCATTTTTCGTGGTGATGATGATCTCGGAGGTCGCCAACGGCTGGTTCGGCGGCATCAAGGACCAGCTCGGCAAGTTCGGCCCCATCGTGCTGGCGTTCTTCATCATCGCCTCGGCATGCACCACGCAACGGCGCATCCGCATCCTGATGGGGGTGATGGTGGTCTGCGCGACCATCCTCGCATTGCACGGCGTCGGCCAGGCGCGTACCGGCATCGGCTGGAGTGGCATACCCATCGGCGAGGACGGCCGCATCCAGTACGTCGGCATCTTCAACGATCCCAACGACCTGGGCATGTTGTTCGTGTCGGTGTTTCCGATGGCCGGCCTGCTGTGCCACCGCGCCCGCGCGCTGGGCAAGCTTTTCTGGTTGGGGTGCATCGGCCTGCTGTTGTACGGCGTGTATCTCACCAACTCCCGCGGCGCGATGCTCGGCGTGCTCGTGGTGATCGGTGCCTATATCTGGTATCGGCGCGGCATGGTGGTTGCCGGCATCCTCGGCCTCCTCGGCCTGACCGTGATGAAGATGCTGTCGTCGCGCATGCAGGAACTCGATGCGGGCGAGGAGTCGGCGAACGGCCGCGTCGATGCATGGTACGAAGGCCTGCACATGTTCACCTCGCATCCGCTGCTGGGTGTCGGCCCGGGCAACTTCACCGACTACAACCCGCTCACCGCGCACAACTCGTTCGTGCTGGTGCTGGCCGAAACCGGCTTCATCGGGTACCTGGTTTGGCTCGCGCTGATCGGCTACAGCTTCTGGATGGTTGCCGCGGTGCTGCGCCTGAAGCCCGATGCCGTCGCCGATCCCGAGCGGTTCGAGCTCTGGCAGGAGGAGCGCCCGCTCGCGCTCACCTTGCTGCTCTCGCTGTGCGGCATGTTCGTCTGCGCGTTCTTCCTGAGCCGCAGCTACATGATCGTGCTGTATTTCGTGCTGGCCATCGTCACCGGCTTCTACGTCGGCGCCCGCCAGCGAATCGATGGCCTGCCTTCGCTCGCTGTTTCCGAAAGTGGCGGTCGCTGGATTCCCGCCGCCATCGGCAGCATTGCAGGCTTGTTCGTGCTGGTAACCATATTATTGAGGACGTCAGGATGACGAAGTGCCGTTCCATCGCAATGCGCCGTACCGGCGTTCCCCACAGCGATGTTGTGTCATGAGTGGCTGGTACGAATCGGCTTTTCGCAAGGTACTGTATCCCGCCTATGAAAGCGGCCTGAGGCGACGGGACACGCTGTCCTGGCAGGCCAGGTACGAACGGGACCAATGGATGTCGCCCGGCGCCATCGCCGAGTTGCAGTTCAGCCGTCTCAAGTCGCTGCTCGAGCATTGCTATCGCGAGGTGCCCTATTACCAGCGGCGCTGGCGCGAGCTTGGCATCACGCCCGGCGATATCCGCAACCTCGACGACTACGCGCGCCTGCCGACCCTGACCAAGGCCGACATCCGCGAGAATTTCCAGGACCTGCAGGCTTCGTCGTGGCGCAACCGGCTGCTGTTCAAGCGCACCGGCGGCTCCACCGGCGAGCCACTGGAACTCGGCTATACGCGCGATAGCTACAACCGCCGCATGGCGGTGATGTGGCGGGGTTACGGCTGGGCCGGTTCGCGGCCCGGACGTCGCACGATCTATCTGTGGGCCGGCGCCGTGGGCAACCCGGGGGCGACGCACCAGCTCAAGGATCGTCTCTACAACGCGATGTTCGCGCGCCGGATGCTCAACAGCTTCGAGATGACCGAGTCCAACCTCGCGGACTATGCGGACACCATCGACCGCTATCGGCCGGACATCATCGTGGGCTACGTTGGGGCGTTGGTACAGCTGGCTCAGTGGATGGTGGAGACCGGTCGCCGCGTGTATCGCCCCGAATCGGTGATCGGCGCCGCCGAGGCGCTGCATCCGTTCCAGCGCGATGTGATCAGCCAGGCATTCGGTTGCCCGGTGTACAACACCTACGGCTGCCGCGAATTCATGCTGGTCGCCTCCGAATGCGACCATCACCATCGCCTGCACGTGAATGCCGACCATCTCGTGGTCGAACTGCTTGGCGCGCATGGCGCGCCGGTAAGGCACGGCACCGGAGAGGTCGCCATCACTGATCTGTCGAATTACGGCATGCCCTTCATCCGCTACCTCAACGGCGACCTGGCCAGCAGTCCATCGGAACACAGCTGCCCCTGCGGCCGTGGCTTGCCGTTGCTGGGCCGTATCGACGGGCGCGTACTGGATGCCATCCGCACGTCGGACGGCCGCATCCTTCCGGGCGAATTCTTTCCGCACATGCTCAAGGATGTGCGCGGGCTTTCGCGCTTCCAGCTGGTGCAGCGCCAGCTCGACCGACTGGAGCTGTCCATCGTTCGCGGGGAAGACTTCAACGACGACTCGCTGGCCTACATCCGCCGCGAAACGGCCAGGGTGCTGGGCCATCAGGTCGCGCTGGAGTGCCACTTCGTCGACGACATCCCGCTTACCCGTAGCGGCAAGCACCGCGTCACGCTGTCGGAACTGGCCTGATGAACATCACGCACGTCGTGGAGAATCTCAATCGCGGCGGCCTGGAGCGCATGGTGCTCGACCTGGTGCGCCTGCAGCAGCGCCAGGGCCATCATTGCCAGGTGGTTTGCCTGTACGAAGCCGGCGCATTGGCGCATGAGCTCGATGCGGTAGGGATTCCCGTGGTGGCCTGCAACAAGGGACCAGGGCTGGACCTGCGCGCGCTGGCCCGAGCGCGCCGCGCCATCGATCGGCACGACACCGACATCCTGCACACGCACAACGCGGTGGCGCACTATCAGTCCGTGCTCGCCGCCTGCGGCCTGGACGTGCTGCGCGTGCTCAATACGCGCCACGGCATGGGTGCGGGGCAGCGTACCGGACGCAAGGAGTGGCTGTATCGACGCTCGCTGCTACGCACGGACATGGTGGTTACCGTCTGCGAAGCCGCGCGGCGAAACGGCGTGGAGAAAGGCATGCTGCCCTCCTCCATCACGCGCGTGGTGCCCAACGGCATCGCGGTGGACCGCTTCACGCCCGCCTCGACGGACATGCGCGAGCGCCTGCTGACCCTGCTGGGACTGGATCGCCGCGCCCGGCTGATCGGCAATGTCGGCCGTCTCAACTGGACCAAGGACCAGGCCGGGCTCATCCGCGCATTCCGCCAGGTGTACCGGCAACACCCCGAAGCCGCGCTGGTGCTCATCGGCGATGGCGAGCTGCGCAACGATCTCGAACACTGCGCGCTCGCCGAAGGCGTACGCGACGCCGTGCATTTCCTGGGCGACCGCAACGATGTGCGCGAACTGCTGCGGGGGTTGGACCTGTTCGTGCTTTCCTCGGTGAGCGAAGGCTATTCCATGGCCCTGCTGGAAGCATGCGCCGTGGCACTGCCCATCGTCGCCACCGACGTCGGCGGCAACGGCGAGATCATTCGCGACGGCCACACCGGCCTGCTGGTGGAGGCGGGCAATCCGGACGCCCTGGCACAGCGCATGCTTTCGTTATTGCAGGACCCGCAACGCGCCAGCGCCTTCGGACAGGCAGCCCGCGCCTGGGTGGAGCACCACGCTTCCATCGAGGCCATGGCCGATCGCTATCAACGCCTTTACCAGGACGCGGAGCAGCACGCATGCGCCTGAAGATTCTCGTGCTGACCAACCTGTTTCCCACACCGTGGGATCCGTTGCGCAGTGCGTTCAATCGCCAGCAGTTCGAGCGGCTCGGCAAGCATCACGACGTGGATGTGCTGACCGCCGTGGATTTCCGTGAGCGCTTCACGCGCGAACGCTCGCCGCTGCGGCTATCCGACCTGCGCACCGATCACTTCATATTCTTCTACCCCCCTTTGATCGGCCGTTCGCTGCATGGCGTGTGCTGGCTGCTGTCGCTGCTGGCCCAGAAGTTCCGCCGGCTGCGCCACGCCAACCCCGACTGCATGCTGGTGAGCTGGGCTTATCCCGATGCGGCGGCGGCAAGCTGGCTGGCGCGACGACTGGGCGTCCCCTATGTCGTAAAGGTGCATGGCACCGACCTCAACGTGAAGGCGGAACAAGCATTGCTGCGCCCACAGATCCGCTACGCGCTGCAGGGCGCACAGGCCGTGGTGGCGGTCAGCCAGGCATTGGCCGACAAGGCCGTGGCGCTGGGCGCGGAGCCGTCGCGCGTGCATGTGCTCTACAACGGCGTGGAGCAGAACCTGTTCTCGCCCGGCCCACGAAGCGAGGCGCGCGAGCGGCTGAAGCTTCCACAGAACGAACGCCTGCTGCTCTACGTGGGCAATCTCAAGGACAGCAAGGGTTGCCTCGACCTGATCGAGACCTTCCCCCACGTGCTGTCGACCCGTCCCGATACGCGCCTGCTCTTCATCGGCACCGGTCCCTGCAAGGATGCCCTGTTGCAGCGAGCGGCCGCGCTGGGCTGTGCCGACCGCGTGCAACTGCTCGGCGCCATCGAGCACTTCGCCCTGGGCGACTGGTTCCGCGCGGCGGACCTGCTCTGCCTGCCCAGCCACAACGAGGGCGTACCCAACGTGGTACTGGAAGCGATGGCCTGCGGTACGCCGGTGGTGGCCACGCGCGTGGGAGGCATTCCCGAAGTCCTGCCCGATCATGCCGGCATCCTGGTCCCGGTCCGCGACCGCGTCGCACTGCGCTCCGCGCTGGTCGCGGCCCTGGCCGAGTCGTGGGACGCCGAGCGCATCGCCGCCCATGCCAGCCGGTTCCGCTGGGATGAAAACATCCGTCAACTGGGTGGCATCCTCCAGGCCGCGGCGATGACGCGCGCAGACGTGGTGGACTACTCCTCGCCCTGAGCCCCGCCTATTTGTCCGGCGTCGGTGACACGATGACGCCGGGCGCGAGGGCCTGGTCGGCGAACATGATGTCCATGCCGCGCTTCAGGCCTACGCGCGGCTCCCAGCCCAGCACATCGCGAACCACGCTCTGGTCGAAGTTGGCCAGCGGGCGCAGCGAATTCACGCGGTAGCGGGTCAAAGGAACGTTGCGACCAAGCAGCTTGCCCAGCGCTTCCACACCCAGCGCCAAGGCCAGCAGCAAACTCTTGGGCCAGCGTGTCAGGCGCAGTTCTTTGCCGCGCTTGCGCGACACGCGGGCGAGGTATTCACCCTGCGTCACGATGGCGGGATCAACGACGTGCACCAGCCGGCCACTCGCGGCCGGCGCGCAGGCTGCCAGCAACAGGGCATCCACCACGTCGTCCAGGTACACCAGCGGCAAGGTCTGCGAGGCCGAACCAACCGCGATCCAGCGGCCGGCAATCGCCAGGGTGCCGTTGGGCGTGGTGATTTCCGAGCCCGGCCCCACGATCTGGCCGGGACGGACCACCACCGCAGGCAGTCCCCGTTCGCGAATGGCGTCGCGCACGTAGTTCTCCGCGACCAGCTTGGTCTGCGTATAGCTGCCGCGCCGCTCCGGATAGGGCTCCAGCGCCGAACTCTCGTGGATCGCCATCCATGGGTCGCGCCCCGCGTGATCGAGCACGCTCATCGAACTGACATACACCAGGCGCTGGGTGCCGTGCCGCAGGCAGGCATCGACCACGTTGCGCGTGCCCCACACCGTTGCTGCCTCGAATTCGCGCGGACCACCGCTCATCGCGGCGCCCACGTGATAAACCGTGCGCGCGCCCTGCACGGCTTGGTCCACGATGCGTGGATCGCCCAGGTCGCCGATCACCACTTGCTGCACCAACGATGCCAGCCTCGGATCGGGTCGACGCACCAGCACCCGCACGCGCTGCCCGCTGCGCCGCAACGCCGCCAGCAATGCGCGCCCGAGGAAACCGGATGCGCCCGTCACCAGGGCATCGACCGGCTCCAGGGTACCGAACCGATCGGCCAACTCCTGCTTCCGTTCCGCGTCCGCCCGCTGGCAAGCCTCTTCCATCCATGCAATGGGACGACGTCCGTCTTCCGCGCTGACCGGCGGCGGCGTGCCCTCGTGCAGCGCGCGCGCGAAAGCCTCCGCGCCCGCCTGGATGCCCGGCGAAGGACGCAGCATGCCCGTCGCAAATCGCACGACGTTCCACGGAACCCGGAACACGTCGCGCAAGGCGCCGAAGAATGCGCCAGCCACGATGCCGATGAACTTCGGCCCGGGCCGTACGCGCCGCACGTGGCAAACCTGCAGGAAACGATCGGCCTCGATCACGCCGCGCGTCCCCTGCACCACCAGCCGATTCATCATTGGCCGCACGTTCCACGACAGCATCACGCGACCTGTGCCGCGCTCGCCTTCTGCGGTGGCCTGCCACTCGTCGAACTTCAAGGTGCTGGATCGGCCCGTAGAGCGAAAGCGGATGTCCACGCGCTGCAGGTCGCCCAGGAAGGCTTCCAGCGTGTAAAGGCCATGCACGCCAAGATCGCGGAACGGGTAGGAACCCTGCGCCACCATCGCCGGCAGCGGGCCGCCGCCGTAGGGCGCGTAGTCGGAACTGCGCCAGATGTCCACGGCAACGACGTCACCGCAGGCACCGGACTTCACCAGCTCGCGCGCACGCATCACCATCGGGTCGAACAGGTCCGAATGGTCGACCGACAGCACCAGCCCGCGTTCCTGTGCTCGGGCAATCATCGCGTCGCATTCGGCAACGGATTCCGCCATCGGCTTCTCGACGAATACATGGCAGCCCATGTCCAGCGCACGCAGGCTCAACGCGCAATGGCTGGACGGCGGCGTGAGCACATGGATCGCGTGCGGCTTGCGCGCGCCCAGTTCGTCCATGTCCGCGGTGGCGAGATCGAGCTTGAAGCTCGCCGCCAGCTTGCGCGCCGCCTCCAGGTCGAGGTCGCAGATGCCTACGATCTCCACGAAGTCCAGCCGCTGCAATGCTTCGATGTGATAGCGCGCCACATAACCGGCACCCACGATGCCGATGCGCAGCTTGCCTCTTACAGGTGCGTTCATTCCGATACCCGACGATCAGCAAAAGTCATGTCCGCCGCGGCGATGGATGTGGCAACTTCGCTCAGCACGTCCTCGACGCGACGGTCCCAGGTCTGGTCGGCCACGGCCGCCATGCGCTCGGCGGCGCCTTGTTCCGGACCATCGGCCAGGACCTGTTCCAGGCCGGCCAGGAAGTCCTCACGTCCCTCGGCAATACGTACCACCGACGCGAAGCGCGCGATTTCCGCATTGCCCACCGCGACGATCGGCTTGCCCGTCGCAAGATACTCGCGCAGCTTGAGCGGGTTGGCGTTCTCCACCTGGCGGTTGCGCCGGTAGGGAATGATCGCCGCATCGAATGCCTTGGCCCACGCAGGAAGCGAAGCGTAGGGCTGCGCTCCGGCGAGCACGACATTCGGCAGTGCAGCGAGTTCGGGCACCTTGATCGCCGCGTACCCCACGAGCAGGAACGTCCATTGCGGTCGCGCGTGTGCCAGCCAGGCGATCAGTTCCACGTCGATCCATTCGTGGATCGAGCCGAAGTAGCCCACGACCGGATGAGGAAGGTCGCGCCCCGCAGCCGGAATGACGGTCGCCGCCTCGGAGGCCTGCGCAAACATCTTCGCATCCACGCCATGCGGCGAAAAATGCGTATTGGCATTCAACGCCCGCTTGGCCGCCAGCAGCGACGGCGGCGCCACGAACACCATGTCGGCCTTGCGCGTCAGTGCCAGATCGCTGGCCGCGATGACTTCGGCATCGACACCAGGATGCGCTGCATAGTCGTCGATGCAGTAGTACACGCAGAAGGCTTCGCCGAGTCGCTTGGCGAGGAACCCCGGATGCGGCGTCACGAACCAGGATATGCGCTGCCTCGCGCCGAGCACGCGCATCGCACGACGCAGTGCCCACTGCCCGAACAGGCGGTTGAACAGGCTGACCCCGGGAATCCGTCGGAACGGCAGCTGCGGCACGGTGCAGTGCCACAGGTTGTCGTCGACGCGGCGCGGCGTGCGCAAGGCCTCGCGAATCTTGCGGAAGGCGCGGCGCACATCCCGCCCGCTCGCTTGAGGCGCACGCATGCCCGGCGAGTCCACGTAGAGCACCGGCATGGTGGCCGCCAGGCGAATGGCCACGTGATGGCTGCTGGTGCGGTTTTCCGCATACCAGTCATTGCCGAAATAGACGACCCCGTACTGCCCTAGCATGCCCCCTCCCGCGCGAGGGGCCGATGCGGAACCACCATGTTCCGTCCCCTGTCCGGTTTGTCCCGGGAAGCACTGGCTGCCGCGCTGCGCGGCAGGCCCATCGGTGCTTCGTCCGGGGTTCTCGCTGCCTGTAAGCAGGCACAACGAGCCTATCGGAACGGCCAGGGCGCTCCCATCCGTCGAATTGCCAAGGCACTCGCCGCGAATCCGGAACCAGACCTGCCAAATCCCGTGACACGGCGCGCATATTCACCGGCACATCGGCCGTTTGTCATAGCCTGTCGGTGGCATGCCCACACTGCCTATGTGCCAATGGATATCGGGCGCGCAACAGGACACAGTGAGCATGTGACGGACGACGCGTGAACGAATGCGCCGTCCGAAGACGGATCAGGGGGAACTCGGAATGGATCCGTCGCGCCAGGCGTCCTTCGCGCGAGCCGTCATCATGACTTTTCGACCCAAGAAGATGCGAATGCTGGAATGGTTTCCGGACGCGGTGATTTCCACCCGCGGTCCGCATTCCGCGAAAGCGTTGTACCTGACTTTCGACGATGGCCCGAACCCCGCGCACACGCCGGCCCTGCTCGAGCTGCTGAAGCAACATGGCGCCAAGGCCACGTTCTTCCTGATCGGTCGCGAAGCAGAACGGCATCCGTCCCTGGTATGGCGCATCGTCGAGGACGGCCACAGCCTGGGCAATCATTCGTACACGCATCCCCAGTTCCACGCGCTCTCGCACCGCGAGCAATGGCATGAAGTCCAGCGCACCGACCAGGTACTGCACGGCTTCGACGGGCGTCGCCATCACCGCTTCCGTCCGCCGCGCGGGGTGTTCTCACCCGCACTGGCGCTGCGCTTCGCGCTGAATCGCCGAAACCTCGCCTACTGGTCGTACGACACGCTGGACTACCAGGGTCGCAAGCCGGAAGAACTGGCCGCACGCCTGCGCGCCGAACCGCCACGCGCCGGTGACGTAATGCTGATGCACGACGACAGCGATTGCTCGCGCCACATGCTCGAGGAGCTGCTGCCCGAATGGAAGCAAAACGGCTTCACCTTTCCTGCGCTGCCCGCATGAACGACGCGGCAGCCACAGGGGTACCTTCATGATCCAGCCCATGCTTATCGCGCTGCTAGTCGCTGCCACGCTTGCGGCGGCGCTGTGCACAGTGGCCTGGCTGGCCATCCGCTCGCGCAACATGCAGGTATGGCTGGGCAGCTACCTGCGACGCCGCAGGCCGCCCGCGGTTGCCGGCCCGGTGCACGTGATGTTCTGCTTCGTCGACCATTACGAACCCGCCTGGGGTCGCGTCGACCTGGAAACACAGCGGCGCCGGGTCGATCGCTGGCACCGCGACTACCCCGCCATGGCGTCGCAGCATCAGGACGCGGACGGCCGCCCACCGCAGCACAGCTTCTTCTACCCGGAAGAGGAATACCTGCCCGAGCATCTGGAAAAGATCGCCGACCTCTGCGCCAAGGGCTATGGCGAGATCGAGATCCACCTGCACCACGACAACGACACGCCCGAAAACTTCCGCGCCACCATCTCGCG
The DNA here is from genome assembly GCF_004296575.1 of Dyella amyloliquefaciens. Lineage (GTDB taxonomy): Bacteria > Pseudomonadota > Gammaproteobacteria > Xanthomonadales > Rhodanobacteraceae > Dyella > Dyella amyloliquefaciens. The sequence continues at coordinate 399,090 of NZ_SAYT01000002.1, forward strand.
CTTCAACGAACTGCTGCATGCGCGGCATGGTGCGCTGTCCCGCGATCCGCGCACGGGACAACTCCGCTTCGGCTTCATCCACGGCAACTGGTCGCTGGACAACTCGCGCGCCGATGGCCGCTGGTGCGGACTCAACAACGAACTGATCCTGCTGCGCGAACTGGGCTGCTATGCGGACTTCACCCTGCCCTCCGCGCCCAGCGAGACTCAGACGCGCACGATCAACGCGATCTACTACGCCACCGACGACCCCTGCTGCCCCAAGTCGCACGACACCGGCGTAGCGGTAACGGTCGGCGGCCAGGCCAGTGGCGACCTGATGATCGTGCAGGGACCGCTGGGACTGGACTGGAAGCGCCGGCGCAAGGGCATCATGCCGCGCATCGAGAACGCCGATGTGCGGCACAGCTGCCCGCCGACGCCCGAGCGGGTGGATGCATGGATACGTACCGGCATCCATGTCGAAGGCCGCCCGGATTGGGTCTTCGTGAAGATCCACACGCACGGCACCCAGGAGCGCGACATGGACACCTTGCTGGGCGCCCCGGCCCACGCCATGCATGCGCACCTGGAGCGCCACTACAACGACGGCGAGCGCCACGTGCTCCACTACGTCACCGCCCGCGAGATGTACAACATCATCAAGGCAGCCGAAGCCGGCCTGGAAGGCAATCCTGCGCGCTACCGCGACTTCGAGCTGCCACCGCCACCCGGCGTGACGAAGTGGAATGCCCAGACAGCGCCGGACCCATCCCTCACTGAAGCCATCGCCGGCAATGCCGGGCGGGAGTGACTGCGATGCATTGGCGCACAAAGGGCCTGGTGCAGAAAGTGCTCGGTCACATACCCGGCGGGGAGCGCGCGCATTACCTGCTGCAACGCCGTTTCGGCGGCCTGCGCGGGTTCACCCGTGAGTTCGATATCAAGATGGACGATTGGCGCCTGATGGTCGGCCACCTGCATCAGGCCGGCCGTCCCGTCCCAGGGGCCCGGTTGTTCGAGATCGGCAGCGGCTGGTACCCCACTTTCCCCTTCGCCTGTTATCTCGGTGGCGCACGACAGGTCATCACGGTCGATCTGAATCGGCACATCAAGCCTGAACTGGTGCGCGACTGCGCCGACAACCTCGCGCGCCACGTCGGCCTGATCGCGACCAGCTGCGGCGTGCCCGAGGACGAGGTGAGAAATCGGCAGGAACAACTGGCGCGCCGTCTGCGCGAGAGCGACGACGTGGGATTCGCAACGGATGGCGTGGTGGTCTACGACGCGCCCGCCGATGCCTCGCGCACCTCGCTGCCTGCGCAGCAGCTGGATTGCGTGTTCTCCAACAGCGTGCTGGAACACGTGTTGCCGGAAGCGGTGGACGGCATCTATCGCGAGGCACTGCGCATACTCGCGCCAGGGGGCATGATGTTCCATTCGGTCAACTGCGGCGACCACTACGCCTATGTCGACCGGCGCATCAACCAGCTCAACTACCTGCAGTATTCGGACCGCGAGTGGCGACGCTGGGACAACGCCTTCCTTTACCAGAACCGCATGCGTGCCTTCGAATTCGTCGAGCGCGCCGTCGCGCTCGGCTTCGACATCGTGCTCAACACCGAGTGTGCGCGCGAAAAACGACTGGCCGAACTGGCACAGATGAACGTCCACCCCCAGTTCGCGCACATCCCACCCGAAAAACTGTGCGTGACGTCGATCGATTTCATCGGGCGCAAGCAGCCGCTGTGGGCGACATGACCACGTCGCTCGTCAGCGTCATCATGCCGGCATACAACGCCGGCCAAACCATCCGCAGCGCGGTGCTTTCGGTGCTGTCGCAGAGTTACCCATCGTGGGAACTGGTCATCGTGGACGACTGCTCCACCGACGGCACGGCCGGGCTGGTCGACTCGCTGGCCGCGGTCGACGAACGCATCCGCGTCATCCACGCCGGAACGAACAGCGGCGTGGCCGCTGCACGCAACCTGGCGGTCGCGGCGGCACGCGGCTCCCATATCGCCTTTCTCGACAGCGACGACGGGTGGCATCCGGACAAGCTCGAACGGCAGATGCAGCACATGGAAGAGAGCCGCGCGCTGGTCTGCTACGCCCCCTATGACCGCGTGGCGGAAGACGGCCGGCTGCTTTCGCATGTCCGCCCGCCGGCCGCGGTGAGCTACGAACAGATGCTTCGCAGCAACCACATCGGCAATCTCACCGGCATCTACGACCGCTGCCTCGGCGACGCAGCCTTCCGCCGGGTGGGTCACGAAGACTATGTGTTCTGGCTGGAAATGGTGCGCCGTGCAGGGGGCGCCACCTGCGTGCCCAGCGACCACGCCCTCGCCTACTACCTGGTGCGCGACGGCTCGGTCTCGGCGGACAAATGGCGCGCCGCGCGCTGGCAGTGGCGCATCTACCGGGACGTGGCCCGTCTGGGCTGGCTGTCGTCGTCCCAGCACATGTGCCACTACGCGTGGCAGGCCGTGATGAAGCGCGTGGTCTAGGGACTGACCCGCGGCACCGGCCCCTGCAGATGGCCGAGCACACGCATCAGTACACGCCCCAGCGGACCCAGCTTGTCGGTAATCATGCCCATCAGCCGGAAGTCCTCGTCGCTCCAGTAGCGCACTAGGAAGCTGGCCGGCACGAATACCACCGAAAACGCGATGGCGCCCGTGAGGAAGGCGAAGTGCCCGGGCGTCACATCCGCCACCAGCCAACCGGCGCCCGTGGCTGCAAGTCCAACCACCAGCAAGCGCGCCATGGGCACCACCGGCAGGCCCGCGCTGGCAACGCGACGGATGTAGAACGTGCAGATGAGCAGTTCCGCCAGTCGCGTGCCGGCATAGCACAGCACGGCGCCGAGCAGGCCGAAATGCGGGATGAGCGCGAAACCCAGCACCACGTTGATCACCAACGCGCTGCCGGATATACGCAACCGGTCGCCCTGCCGGTCGGTTACCACCTGGAAGGCGGCGATGCTGTTGGTGATCAGCAGCAGCCCGGCCAGCACCAGCGTGACCTCGATGGCGGGAATGGCGTCGACGTAGCGGTTGCCATACATCAGGGTCACCAGCCCCGGCGTCGTGACGAAGCCCAGACCTGCGATCATCAACCCGGTCGCCCAATAGAATCGCGTGGCCTCGGACAACACCCGCGTAGCCTGCGACTGCCCGTTCTGGCCAAACGCACGCGCCATGTAGGGCAGCAAGGTCGAAGTCAGGCCCACCGAAAACAGCTCCACCGCACCGCGGGTGAGCGTGCCGGCAATCGCGAAGAAACCGACCGCCGTCGAGTTGGCATAGGTGTTGAGCAGAAAGACTTCGACCGTATTGGTTTTCAGGCCGATGATCAGGATCAGCACCGCCGTCAGCCGCAGGTGCCGCGACATGCGCGACTCCATCTCCTGGGGAATCGGGCCCGGCGCAAACGGCAGGCAATAGCGACGGTAGGCGATGCGATTGATCAGTCCCAGCGTCAGGCAGGAAATGGCGAAGATCGCGATGAAATCCAGCAACCCGAGATGAAACCAGGAGGCCACGGCGACCAGCGTCAACGTCACCGCACCGGTGAGCACCGTGGCGATCGACACCGGCTCGAAGTGCTCCTGCCCTTTGGAAATCGCCACCAGCAGGCTGTAGTTCGCCTTGGCCACGACCGCGATCGACACCAGCGCGGTGATCGGCACGGTCAGCCCCTTCCATTCGGAGGGCTGGATGATGGCGACCCCAACGATGAACAGCGCGATGACGATGGCCGAGCTCAGTGACTGGTAGCGCATCAGTCGCGCCGACAGATGGGCGGCAACCTCCGGCGTCTCGGCCCCATATGCCTCGGCGATGAACTTCGTGGACGACGTGGTCAAGGCGTGGTTGCTGCAGGTCAGCAACCAGCCGCAGAGCCACACCGTGAAGGCGTACCGGCCAAAATCCGCCGGTCCGAGGCTACGCGCGATCCATACGCTGATGACCAGGCCCAGCGCGTACTCCACATAGGTGGATGCCGACACCAGCGCCATGCTCCGTAATGCTGCCAAGCGACGACTCATGCAAACCTGCCCCTGACCATCCCGTTGCCCTCACTCACGCCAAGCCTCATGGCATGGCATGGCCCGCCATCGACGCCGTGGCGCCACTGCCCGCGGGTTGCTGGCGAAACCACATCGCCACGCCCGCGCCCCGGTTGTTCCAGTTGAACCGCCGCAAGGTGCCGGTGACCTGCCCGCACTCGACGCTGTAGGACGACTCCAGCGCATCGAGGCGACGCTTCAACGCTGCGCTCTGTGCGGGGTCGGTCTCGAAGTAGTAGGCCGCCGCGACCGGCATGGCGAGCTCCACGTTGTGTGCGTCGCTGTACCAGCCGTCCGAATCCTCGATGTCGGCCAGTTTCGCGAACGAAGCCTGCGAAGACGACCAGTACCAGGCGATCTGGCCGTTAGGTCCCGAGCACGGATTGCGCCAGTCGCGGTTATCCTTGATGGCCTTCACGTCGATCCAGCCGTAGCGCTCCATGTAGCGGCCGAAAGCGGTGATCATCCCGGGAATGCGCTTGTCGCCCGTGGCGAGCCAGGTGTGCCACAGGCCATCGATGATGTTCTCGCTCATCCATGGCGAGGCTCCGCGCACGTCGGTCTCGGGATGCCAGTCGTCGTTCTCGTGGAGATTCCAGCTGTTGCGCCAGGAGCCGTCGTCGCCCAGTTTGTCCGGATTGGCCCGTTGGTGGTCATAGAGCCAGTCCACGCGTTCGCGGGTGTCGCGTAGATAGCGGAGATCGCCAGTCAGCTCGTACGCGTTGACCGTCGCCAGCAATCCAAGGCCCGCCTGCCGCTCGGTAAAGAAATCGCCGGGACTCGCATACGGTCCAGGCGTACCGGCCCAGCCGCCGTGCTGCCACAGCGTCACCATCTTGTCGACCAGCGCGGCATCGTGCTCGCTATCGTCCCCCGTCAAGGCCAGCGCCAGCAGGATCGACTCGGTGTAGACGTACTTCACGTCGCACGGCTTCTTGTCGTACGTCCAGCCACCCGCGCAGAACGGGCTGAATGGCAGGCCGTCGCGCTTTATGTAGCGCATGTAGAAGTGGTAGCTCTGGTCTGCGGCCTGCAGGTAGTCGAAGCGGCCCGTGCGTACGTAGGCCTTGAACAGCGTCGACGGGCGGTCGAACAGCCACGCAGAGAAATCGTCCACCGGCAACTTTTTCGCCCACTCGAACTGGGTCGACACGTAGCGCGCATACGCTTCGTCACTCGCTGCCGGCACCTGTGGCCCGGCGATAAGTGATGCGCACATCCACGCCGGCTCCAGCGCAGCGAGCGCCGCCGCCACCTTGACGCCCTGGGCGTCGGTGACCAGTTCCTGCGTATACGGCCACCCGTCGGCGTCGCGTGTGCGAGGCTTTCCCACCGAGAAATAGTATGTCCCCTCGCCGCCCTGCAATTGGGCGACGAACTGGACCCGCACGGCGCGGATGCTCTGATCCCGCGCATACCAGCGCAAGGTCACCTGAACGTGCGAGGGTACTTCTTCGCCCTTCGCGTCGAGGATCCGCAACAGCTTTGCGTCACCCAGTCCCGAGGGCGGGAACGGAATGCCGACCGACACGCGTACCTCCGGGCCATCGCCGACATTACGGTGCACGACGATGCGCTGCTCGGCGCTCGTATCCGCCGGCGCCGCGGAGGCCGCCGGCTGGCTCGACTGCTTGGGCGCGGCCGCGCTGGCTTGCGGATGACGGGGCATGCCATGCGCCACGCAGGCCACGCATACCCATCCGAGCATGACCAGCATGGTTCGCATAAAGGACCCTCTCCCATCCGGGATACTCCGGACCAGGGAAACACCTGATGCCTGCGCTTTCATCACGCCACCGACGACAACGGCATGCGCTGGCTCACGAGCTTCCGCTCCCACAACAGGGCCGTGCGCACGATGAAGTCGAGGTCGTCGTACTGCGGATGCCAGTCCAGCACCTGCTTGAGGCGATCGCTGCACGCGATGAGCTTGGCAAGGTCGCCCTCGCGGCGCGGCATCTCGACGATGTTGAGCGGTTGCCCACCAACACGCTCCACCGAGTCCAGCACTTCGCGCACGCTGTAGCCGTGGCCATAGCCACAATTGAGTGTCAGTGAGGCACCGCCGAAACGCAGGTGGTCTAGCGCGCGCAGATGGGCGGCCGCCAGGTCGTCCACATGGATGTAATCCCGAATGCCGGTGCCATCCGGGGTGTCATAGTCAGTGCCGTAGATCGCCAGCGACTCCCGCTTGCCCACCGCATGCTCGCAGGCGGCCTTGATCAGCAGGGTCGCCGTGGGAGCGGAGTGGCCAATACGCCCCCGGGGATCGCAGCCTGCCACGTTGAAGTAGCGCAGGATCACGTGCCGCATGCGCCCCGTGGCGCAGTAGTCGGTGAGCATGTTCTCCGACATCAGCTTGGACGTGCCGTACGGATTGACCGGGTGTGTTGGCGTGTCTTCATCGGCCACGCCGTGCTCGGTCAGGCCATAGACCGCCGCCGTCGAGGAGAAGATGAACTGGCCGACGCCCGCCTCGGCGCAGGCTGCCAGCAGGTTGCGCGTGTTGCAGGTGTTGTTGCCGTAGTACTTGAGCGGATCGCTCACCGACTCCGGCACCACGGTGTGCGCCGCGAAATGCATGACCGCATCGATGCCGCAGCCGCGCAGCACGGACGTCACCAGGCTCATGTCGCCGACGTTGCCCACCACGAGTTCGGCGTCCTGCACCGCCTCGCGGAAGCCCGTGCTGAGGTTGTCGATCACCACCACCGACTCGCCGCGCGCCGCCAGCTGCTGCACGACATGACTCCCTATGTAACCGGCGCCGCCGGTGACGAGTACCTTGCGCATAAGCACTACCCTGGTCGAGTAACGGGAAAGTGGCGCCCCATCCACTGCGCGACGTGATCGAGCAGTCGCTGGCGGTCGCCGCTGAGTACGTAGGTGTGATCGGCTTCCTGGAAGTAGCTGACGCTCACGCCGGGATCGTCGGCCAGTCGACCGAAGCACTCCCGGAACTGGCGGATGTGGTTGAAGTAACGCGATACCCCGCCGCTGTAGACAAAATCGAGCTTGAGTCCACGCGCCAGCATGCTGGCGAGCTGGCTGCCAACCACCTTGCCCGGCAACGGCTCGACGACGAACGCCGGCTCAGGCGCCCGTGGTCCGGCCGGCCCGCGCTTGCGGGTGATCCACTGCTTCCACACCGACGCTTTCGCCAGGCGCGGCAGGTAATGGCGCAGGCGCTGGCCCAACGTGCGATGGCCGTAGCCATCGAGAAAGAACGCACCGACCACGCGCGGCTCGGCATAGGCGGCCGAGTGCGCGTTCTGCGCCCCCGAGCAGAGCCCGAACAGCACGAATCTTTGGCAACCGGTCTGCTGATGCAGCAAATCCATCGCATCACGAACGTCCGCCACCACTTGCTCGGGACGCGCCAGCAACTTGCCGCTCGCACCGCTGTCGCCCACGGTGGACTGGTCGAAGCGCAGTGTCGGATAGCCCAGTTCATTGAGTCGGCGAGCCAGGTCCACATGGAGGCGGAACGGACCGATGCGATACACCATGCCCGCGTTGAGCAGGATCACGCCCACGCGGTTGTCGATCACTTGCGGCAATCCGACGACACCGACCAGGTGTCGCGCGCCGCCAAAACGGAAAGCCTGCTCGTGCATCACGCCATCTCCCGCAGGTGACGTTTCGCGGCATCGATCAGGGGGTGCGAGAGAATCGCCATCTCCAGTCGGTCCAGATCGTCCCAGCCAGGCGCTACGTCGACCGATTCCACCGAATGCCCCAGCCAGGCGGCCTGGCCCGCCTCCGCCGCGGAACCCGCCGAAGCGAGCCAGGCCACCGTCCCCTGGGCTCCGGCAAGACGCAGGCCGGCCAGCTGCGCGCGCAGGCGCTCGGTGGTTTCGAAGCCCTGCCACTCCATGCGTACGTCCAGCTCGGGGCGCGCGCGGTCGAATCGATTCAGGTCGACCTTCAATGCTTCCTGCATGCGATCGAGATCGCGTACGAGCGCGCCGCCATCGTGAACCACGTCCCATACCACCACGCCGGCAAGCCCTGCCGTGATGGACTCCAGCGCCGCATTCGCGCCGAGCCGCGCGCCAAATGCCAGGATGCGCTGCGCCCCGCTGCGCGCACGCAATTCCGTCGCCGCCGTCGCCACATCCATGACGCAGCGCTGCCAGTCGACGTCGCGGCTGCCCCCCGCCGAATCACCCGTGCCGTAGTAATCGAAACGCAGCACCGGGAATCCGCCGTCGGCCAGGCCATGGGCCATTTGCCGATAGAGGCGATGACAGCGGATCTGCTCCGCTCCCAAAGGAGGGCACAACACGACCGCCGTGCCGTTGTATGCGGGCGCCGGGTGATAGAAGCCGAACAGCTCCCTTCCGGGGCCGAAGTAGAACGGCAGGTCGGCTTCGATGCGGGCTTTCATCTGTGGAATACCACGGCCAGCATGTACTCGTTCTCGTGATAGCTCTGGTCCACGACGCTGCTGTTGCGAAGCTGCCGCGTATACGACAGGCGCCAGCTCCATTGCTGAGTGAACTGATGGCTCAGGGCGGCGCCGAAGCGGTAGTCCCTGTCCGTGCGATCAATCGAGTGGTAGTCGATATGGTCGACATTGAGGAATCCCGACAGGAACAGGGTGGGACGGAGCTTGTAGTCCAGGCTGAAAGCGCCGCTACGCTCGGTCTGGTCGAACGTCGGACCATTGAGATAAGACAACTCGCGATACAGCGGCGCGATGGTCACCGACAGGCGGTCGGCGTGATAGCTGTAGGTCGCCTCAACGCTGCGATCCAGGTAAACCTGCGAATCGATGACCATCGATCCCGTATTGATGCCACGCGTCGGGTCATTGATCAGATCGAGCGGATTGCTCGGCACATTGGTCATGCTGTCGACGATCTGCTGACCCGGCTGCAACAGCATGTCCTGTGCGGCATCCGAATACTGGTAGACACCGGTCACGCTGAAACTGTTGTCGACGCTCGGCCGCCAGCCCAACGTGACGCGCGCCATCGGCTTGGATGCGCCGGGTTCGTTGCTGAAGTCGATATACGTCCAGCCGAGCAGCGCATCCACGTCGAAGTCGCGAAGCGTGTGCACGTAGTGCCCGTAGAGCGAGCTTCGCGTGTAATCGGACCCGGTCGTGTTGTTCCGGAAATCCACTCGCTGGGCTTCCGCGTTCAGCGAAACCTGCGTGGTCGGGCTCACGTCACGGATCACGCGGAACGCACCGAGCCCGCGCGACGAGTCGAAGTCGTCCACCTTGGACGCATAGCTGTTGAAGTACTTGAGCTCGGCCTCGCCGCGCGTGGCTTCGTTGAAGTGGAAGCGAAGCACGGGGCCCAGCGCCAGCACGTTGGTCTGCTGCTGGTTGTCCGGCGCGTTGCTGGCCAGGGTGTCCACCGGTTGAATGCCGGCGTCGTCCTCGATCGTGAAGTCCAGGCGCTGCGGCATGATCGACCAGTTCGCCTGTGCCGTGAGCGTCGTTCGCGTCTGGCTGTCGTATTGGCTGTTGGTGTAGTCGAGGTACTCCAGCGTGCCGACCACGTTGGCCTGCAGCGTAGAACCCAGCTCCTGGTAGGCGAAGTTGACTCCAGGAATGAAGATGTTGGTACTGGTGGGATTGCTGGTAGTAAGCGCGATGTTGTCGCTGTGCTCGAAGCTGCCGAACAGGGAATAACCGAACGTCCCCGCAAAGGACATGCCGGGCACGGCAACGAACGCGAGCATGGTGGCGCGAGCGAGCTTGCTGAAAGCCGGCATGTGCAGTCCTCTGGCCCTGATCCCCAATGACGCCAGGCCATCGGCCCGGCGCGCTGTCCCTACCTACTGCGACTGGTTGAACACGACACCTGCGAGCTTGCTCGGTTCGAAATGCGTGAGGGCCTGACTGATCGCCCCCGGCGTGTCCTTGCCGTAGCCGGCCACCACCACCACGAAATCGGCGAGGTCAGCGAGAATCCTCGCGTCCGGCGCGCCCTTGATGGCCGGGCCATCGAGGAACAGATAACGATCCGCATAGCGCGAGCGCAGCGAATCGATCACGGTGCGCATGCGGAAGGACGTGAAGTACTCACTGCCACTCTCTCGCGCGCTACCGGCTGGAATGAAGCGCAGGTGCGGCACGCCGGTTTGATAGAGGATGGACTCCACCCCGATCGCCGGGTGATCCATCAGATCGGTGAGCCCACCGCGCGTTGGCTCGATGCCCATCGCCTTGTGCTGGCTTGGATAACGCACGTTGCAATCGATCAGCAGGCTCGTCTTCGCCTCGTCGAAGGCGAACGCAGCCGCCAGGTTGCGTGCCACGAAGCTGCCACCGGAGCGCGGGCTGACCGCCACCACCAGCGTCACGAAATTGTGCTGCCCGGCCATGGCCAGCAGGCGCGTGCGGATCTCGCGGAACGCATCCGCCTGCTGCCGCACGGACTCTTCGCGATGGATCATCCGCCGCTGCTCGAGCTGGACGGGTGCAAGCGCACCTCCGTGCTCGTGCATGCGCGCGATGGACTGGCTCGAGGACTTGCGCATTTCCATACTGTGTGCGGCAGCCGAGAGCACTTCGCTGATACGGTCGGACATGTCGTCGTCGTCAATGTTGTTCATGGTCATCCCTTCAGTCGCACCCAGACGGCGATCAGATAGACGACGGCAACGCCGAGCACGATCAGCGTCAAGATCATGTTCCGCAGGTGGTCGCGCCGGCGGTCCCTTGGCGTCGGGTAGAACGGAATCGAGGCCAGCACCGGCACACCGATGGCGTGTTCGACTTGCCATATCGAACGGACACGCGGATCGAACCACACCAGTGCGAACAGCAGCCCCAGCGGCAGGGCGATGGACAATGCGATACCCGCCAGGCCGAAATGCATGAAGCGCAGGCCGGACGGCGTCAGCGGCATGACCGCTGGATTCTGGATAAGGAAGTTGAGGCCACGCTGCTCGGCATCGAGATTCATCGACACTCGCGCGTTCTCGCGGCGCTTCAGCAGGTCCTGGTAGACATCGCGGTTGACGTTGTAGTCACGCGTCAGCTCTGCCGTGACGTTCTCGGAATTGGCGATGCGCGTGCTGCGCTGCAGTTCCGTCTGCAGCATCGATTCGCTCGCGCTCATGCGCGCCGCCGCGGCAGCCGTGGAGGCACGCGTCGAGGCCAGCTGCGTCTTGATCTGCTGATACGCGGGATTGAATGTCACGCTGCTGTCCAGGGCGGTCGGCGTCCCCGCCATCTTTGCGGCCGCCTGGTGCTGCTCGGCCGTCGCCAGCTGCTGCTTCAGGTCGTCCATCTGGTGCCTGATGCGCACCACATCGGGATACGAATCGGTGTAGGTGAGCTGCAACCTGCTTAGCTGCGCCTGCAGCTCGCCCAACTGGGCCCGCAATGCGCCATCCGCGGTCTGTACGGTGTTGACCTCGGATTCCCCGTTGAGCTGCGCCGCCAACGATGCTTCCTGCGACCGGCGCTCCATCAGGTCCATCCGCGACGACTCGATCTGAGTGCGCAGCTGGCTGATGCGCGCCGCCGTGTCGGCCTCGTTGCCGGGACGCGCATCGGCATTCTCGTCGCGATACAGCTTCAGCTTGTCCTCGGCGTCGGTGAGCTTCTTGCGATACGCCTCGACCTGGCTATTGATGAACTCGTACGCCTCGCGGCTTTCGCGCTGCTTCGAAGCCAGGCTCTCGCTGATGAACAACTGCGCGAACGCCCGCGTCACCTCGTAGCTGCGGCGCGCGTTGTTGTCGCTGTAGGTGATGGTGATCAGGTTGTCCCGGGCAATCAGCACCACGGTGCGCGACTTGATGCCCTCGATGATGCGGTCCTGCTCGAGCGGCGACGGGTTGCTCGCCATCCAGCCGCCGACCTCCAGGATGCGCGACATCACCTTCCGCCCGAAGATCACGTCACGCGCCATGCTGGCGCGGTTCTTGTTGCCCGTCGGCGCCGCGGCACCTTCCATCAACGGGGTGATGATGGTGCTTTCCTGCGCAAGAATCGTCGTAGACGCGACGTACTTGCGCGGCCACAGCATGCCCACCGCCAGCGCCACCAGTGCAATCACTGCAAAGCCCACACCGAGCGCCAGACGGCGGCGACGCGCTTCGTTGATCAATGACGGCACGAGGCTCGACATCGGCCTGAGTTCTCCACTCATGGCAGCACCTCCCTTTCCCTAGTCCCCTGGCGCGGCGTCAGAACGCCCGCATCGGCACCGTAACGACGTCTCCGGGCTGTACCGGATAGTTGGTAGCGAGATCGCCCTGTTGCAGCACCTTGTCCAGGCGAATGGCGTAAGGCGTGGTCACGCCATCCTTGCCTTCGCGGAACAATTCAGTGCGATCCGGCGCGGCGAATTCGGTGGTGCCACCCGCCGCCAGCACGGCATCGAGCACCGTCATGCCCTGGCGATAAGGCAGCGAAACCGGCGTGCGCACGGCGCCGGTGACGCGCACGCGCGAAAGATATTCGTGGCTGCGCAGCGCGGTAAGGATCACCGCCACCTGCGGATCACGCACGTAGGATTGCAGCTTGCCCTTGATCTCGACCGCGACTTCCTCCGGCGTCTTTCCGCCAGCCATCACGTCGCCGATCAGCGGGACGGTGATCTTGCCGTCAGGTCGCACCGGCACGCTGACACTGAGGTCGGGGTTCTGCCACACCGTGACCTGCAGCTGATCGTCAACGCCAATAAGGTAGGTTCCAACGGCTTGCGCCTGCGGGTCGATCTTGGGCGCATCGGTCGAACCGCGGCCCGTGGCACACGCGGCCAGCATCGCGGTAAGGCACAAAACAACGAACAAACGTAGACATTTCATGGCGGGCCCCCTGCGCATACAAAATGTGAACTGCGTCACCTAGGAGTATATCCACGCCCCAACAGAACTTGACAAAACCATTAGTTCTATGACTTGCCGCACATGGATTCGCAAGAAAGCCGCGCACGCTTTCGACATGATTCGCACGGTGGCGTCGGCGATACTGAATGCGAACGCCCAACAGCCCGTTACCGCGCCGTCCATCAGCCACAAGACAGCACCGGGTTTAGACCATTTGGCCGATGAGGCCACGCATGACACCCGCGCGTCGATGCGCGAAGCCATGCACCTCCTGCTTCCGGTTGATATGGCCGGCATGAAGCCGTCCCTACCCGCATCGACAGCCATCCAGGAACCACCATGCCCAAGGCTCCCGATATCGCCGCCCATGACGCCAGCCCGCTCACGGGAAAGACCGTCCTTGTCACCGGTGGCGCACAAGGCATAGGACGCGGCATCGCGCAGGCCATACTCGGCGCAGGCGGGTGTGTATGCATCGGTGATCGCGATGTCGAAGCGGGCAAGGCCTGCATCGACGAATGGCAGGCTGGAACACGCGCCCACTTCATCGCCGTCGACGTGGCGCGCGAAGCCAGCATCCAACGCTGGATCGCCGCCGCACTCAAGCGCTTCGGTCGCATCGATGGCCTGGTGAACAACGCCGGCATCGCCCATCCGCACGTCGCACCACTCAGCGAACTCGCGCTGTCCGATTGGAACCGCTACCTCGCCACCAATCTCACCGGAGCATTCCTGTGCTGCAAGCACGCCATGCCAGAACTGAAAAAGCATCACGGCGCGATCGTGAACATTGCATCCACACGCGCACTGCAATCAGAACCGGATACGGAAGCCTATGCGGCAAGCAAAGGAGGACTCGTTGCCTTCACTCACGCATTGGCTGTAAGCGCAGGACCAAACGTGCGCGCCAACGTGATTCTCCCTGGCTGGATTGCAACGGATGCGTGGCGCAAGCCGTCGGAGCGAAGCAAGCCATCACTCAGTCGGCGCGATCACGCTCAGCATCCGGCAGGTCGAGTGGGCACGCCCGAAGACATCGGTGCGCTGGCCGTCTATCTGCTCTCGGAGCCATCGAGTTTTATCACCGGCCAATCGTTCGTCGTGGACGGCGGCATGACGATCAAGATGCAATACGCCTAGCGCGACACATCCAGCTCGACAGTCGCCGAGATCGCATGTACGAGCGACATGGCGCATATCACTACCGCTTACGCGAGATCAGCGTTCGGTGACGAAGGCTGCTCAAAGCATGCCTCCTGCGCACACGCAACGTCATTGGCATGTTTCCGGCTATCAAATTTCTGGCTGATTGTTAGCCGCTAACACCCAGACGAAGGTATCCACCCGGCTTGAGGAGCAGAGCCATGGCAGCCAAAGAGCAAAGTCGAAGCGCAAAATCAAAACCTGCGGACACGGCGCCCGGCAGCAACCCACTCGTGTCGACCGACGCTCTCGTCGAGGTGGAGTTTGGGAACGTCGTGGATCAGAACCACGTGACGTGGGGCGTAATCAGCAATATGCAGGGAGCGGTGCCTGGCTATACAACACTCCAGCACTACATCAATGCCGGGTATCGGATCGACAAAATCGTGCCGTCCACGTACCCGACGACCGCTGCTCAGTCGATAGGCCCACGGTTCGCACTCGTTTCGTTGAAGTTGGATTAGCTAGCGCACGGCGCCGATCGAGTTGCTGACCGAACCGGAAAGTACGTCAGGAGTACACAGCCAAATCGCGGACAAGAAAAAGGCGCTTAGATTTCTCCAAGCGCCTGTTCCAATTGGTGGGCCGTGAAAGATTCGAACTTTCGACCAATTGATTAAGAGTCAACTGCTCTACCAACTGAGCTAACGGCCCATGAAACTGTTTTAACTTACATAGGTCAACTGGGGTGGAAGATGGGACTCGAACCCACGACCCTCGGAATCACAATCCGATGCTCTAACCAGCTGAGCTACATCCACCACAAAACCTTGAGTTGGCGCGCCCGACAGGAATCGAACCTGCAACCGTCGGCTTAGAAGGCCGATGCTCTATCCGGTTGAGCTACAGGCGCTTGTGCACATTGTGCATAGCATCTGCTGGTCGGGGCAGAGGGATTCGAACCCACGACATCCAGCTCCCAAAGCTGGCGCTCTACCAGGCTGAGCTATACCCCGATTTCGAACCCTCAACCGCTTTCGCGGGCTGAAGCTTTGAAATGCTACGGGTGACGCTTCGCCTAGTCAATCCGTATCAAAGCACACCGAACTTCCAACTCTTGTCCGGCCCGTTTGGCGATTTCCTGCCTTGCGGTGCAATCCGTGGTGTTACCACCTCGTCTTGCCTTAAATGGCGCGCCCGGAGAGATTCGAACTCCCGACCACCAAGTTCGTAGCCTGGTACTCTATCCAACTGAGCTACGGGCGCGTTTTTAAACTTTTGCTTTGTCGCTTAACCATCTTAGTGGAAAGCGCCGAAGCGAGAAGCGGAATTATTCAGATTCGAGGCGTGTGCGTCAACACTTTTTTTCATATTTTTTTCATCGCCGCCAAACAAACTTCAACTACAGCGATGAATGCACTTCACTCGAGCCGCCTATCTTAACCGCCCTCTCCATATTCGGCTAGGCCCTTGCGCAAAAAAAACCTCGCCTATAGGTGCGCAACACGTGTGCAACCACGAAATATAGGGTTCCAGCTGCACCACATCGCCTTGCACGAGACACGCTGGCGACGCCGATACTCCCACGCCAAACCAGATCGCACGCAAAAGAAAAGGCGGCCAAGGCCGCCTTTTCCATCGTCTACCAGGCTTCGATCACTGATCGGCGATGCGGCTCTGCGTCGCGGGATCGCCCACCTTGCCAGTGTCGCTGCGCGGCGGCGGCGGAGGCGGCGTGGAGCTGCTGGTGGAGTTCTTCGACCAGTCAGCCGGCGGACCAGGCGTACGCCCGGACATGATGTCGTCGATCTGGTGCGCATCGATCGTTTCGTACTGCAGCAGGGCATCAGCCATCACATGCAGCTTGTCGATGTTCTCGGTGAGCAGCTGCTTCGTGCGCGAGTAGGCACGATCCAGAATGGCGCGCACTTCCTCGTCGATCTTGCGCGCGGTCTCGTCGGAAACGTTCTTGTGCTGCGTCACCGCGCGACCCAGGAACACTTCGTCCTCTTCCTCGCCGTAGGTCACCGGGCCGAGGTTGTCGGACAGACCCCACTTGGTCGCCATGTTGCGGGCCATCTTGGTGGCGCGCTCGATGTCGTTGGAGGCACCCGTGGTGACCTTGTCCTCGCCGAAGATCAGCGCCTCGGCAACGCGACCGCCGTACAACGAGCACAGCTGCGACTGGATCGCCACGCGATTCATGCTGTACTTGTCGCCTTCCGGCAGGTACATGGTCACACCCAGCGCGCGACCGCGCGGGATGATCGTGACCTTGTAGACCGGATCGTGCTCAGGCACCAGGCGACCGACGATGGCATGACCCGCCTCGTGATACGCCGTCAGCTTCTTCTCGTCTTCGCTCATGGCCATCGAGCGGCGCTCGGTGCCCATCAGGATCTTGTCGCGCGCCTTGTCCATGTGCGTCATGCGCACTTCGCGTGCATTCTCGCGCGCAGCGAACAGCGCGGCCTCATTGACCAGGTTGGCGAGATCGGCGCCGGAGAAACCCGGCGTACCGCGCGCGATGGTCATCGCATCGACGTCGGAAGCGGTCGGCACACGGCGCATATGCACCTTGAGGATCTGCTCGCGGCCCTTCACGTCCGGCAGGCCGACCACGACCTGGCGGTCGAAACGGCCCGGACGCAGCAGCGCCGGGTCCAGCACGTCCGGACGGTTGGTGGCGGCGATAACGATGACACCCTCGGTGCCTTCGAAACCGTCCATCTCGACCAGCAGCTGGTTGAGGGTCTGCTCGCGCTCGTCGTGACCGCCGCCCAGGCCGGCGCCGCGATGGCGGCCGACCGCGTCGATTTCGTCGATGAAAATGATGCACGGCGCGTGCTTCTTGGCCTGCTCGAACATGTCGCGCACGCGGCTGGCACCGACGCCCACGAACATTTCGACGAAGTCGGAACCGGAGATGGAGAAGAACGGCACCTTGGCTTCGCCCGCGATGGCCTTGGCCAGCAGGGTCTTGCCGGTACCCGGCGGGCCCACCATCAGCACGCCGCGGGGGATCTTGCCGCCCAGCTTCTGGAACTTGCCCGGGTCGCGCAGGAACTCGACCAGCTCGCCCACTTCTTCCTTGGCTTCGTCGCAGCCTGCGACGTCGCTGAAATTGACCTTGATCTGGTCCTCACCCTGCAGCTTGGCGCGCGAACGGCCAAAGCTCATGGCGCCCCGGCCGCCTGCGCCGGCCTGCATCTGGCGCATGAACCAGATGAACACGCCCACGATCAAGATGATCGGCAGCCAGTTGAGCAACAGGCCGAGCAGCGAGAAGCCGTTGTTGGACGGCTCCTGGCGGACCTCCACGCCCTTGTCCTGCATCTGCTTGACCACCGAGTTGGTGGACCAGCCCAGGACCGGCGCGACGGTGCGGAACGAGCTGCCGTCCTTCAGCTTGCCGCTGATGGTGGCCGGCTGGTCCGCGCTGATGGTGGCCGCAGCCACATTGCCGTTGTCCACGCTCTGCACGAAGCTGCTGTAAGGCAGATCCGAGGAGGACGCGCCATGCGGATTGAAGCTCTGGAACACCGTCAGTAACACGACTGCGATGATCAGCCAGAGCAGCAGGTTTTTCGCCATTTCATTCATGCACGGTTCTCGCCCGATTGCCCGCCATGGATCTTGCGCCCCATGGCTAATGCATACACTTCCCGCGAACGCGCACGGGAAGCCTTAGGTTTACGCATCGTTACGCGGGTGAAGTCTGCGCGCAAGCTGCGTACGTATTCGTCAAAGCCTGTCCCCTGGAACAACTTGATCAGGAAGGACCCACCCGGTTTAAGCCACTGGCGGCTGAAATCCAGCGCCAGCTCGGCCAGGTCCATCGCCCGGATCTGGTCAGCCAGGGCCACGCCACTCATATTGGGGGCCATATCCGACAGCACAAGATCGACCTGCTGGCCCTGCAGGCGGCTTTCCAGCTCGCGCAGGACCGATTCCTCGCGGAAATCGCCCTGGAGGAAGTCCACCCCGCCTATGCCCTGCATGGGCAGGATGTCCATGGCGATCACGGTTCCCGTGTCGCCCAGGCGCTGCCGCACCAACTGGGACCAGCCGCCAGGCGCCGCGCCCAGGTCGACCACCCGCATACCGGGCTTGAGCAGGCGATCCTTGTCGATCAGCTCTTCCAGTTTGTAGACGGCACGCGAACGCGCCCCCTCAGCCTGGGCCTTCTTCACATAAACGTCATCGAAATGCTCCCGCAGCCAGCGGGAACTGCTTTTGCTGCGAGACATGGGTCGGCAACTGCCACAGATACGGGGGAGATGGCCCCATGATAACCTTACCGGTCCTATCGCAGCGAATCCGAGACTGAACGCATGGCACTTTCCCCCTCGCAGCGTCGCTATCTGCGCAGCCTTGCCCATGACCTCCACCCCGTGATCCTCCTCGGCGCCAAGGGCGCGACCGAGGCCGTGGTGAAGGAACTGGACCTGGCTCTCTCCCATCACGAACTGGTCAAGGTGAAGCTTTCCGGTGGCGACAAGGAAGAGCGCCAGCAGCAGATCGATTTTCTGACCGAAGGCACGAAGTCGGAAAGCGTGCAGCAGATCGGCCATATCGTGGTGCTGTTCCGCCGCAACGAAGACGAGCCGAAGCTCGCCCTGCCCCGCTGATGGATCTTTCGCTCGATCGCCCCGGCACTTATCTGTTCGTGCGCCGCGTCGGTGCGCGCAGCGTCACCGTGGTCGATCGCGAACTCACCTCCAGCTTCCTGCTGTCGCCCGAGCGCGCCGTGGAAAACTGGCCGGTGACCGCCTCGAGCGAGCTGGATGCCAGCCACGTGGACGCCATCCTCGAACTGAAGCCCGAAGTCGTCCTGCTGGGTACTGGCGAGCACCAGGTATTTCCTGCCCCCGCCTTCATGGCCGGCCTGTTGCGCAAGGGCGTGGGCGTGGAAGTGATGGACAACGCGGCGGCGGCACGCACCTACGACCTGCTGGCCGGCGAGCATCGCCGCGTAGTCGTGGCTTTCATTCTGCCGGCCTGATCCCGGCCGGCCTTCCCTATTTCTGTAGGAGCGCACCCAGTGCGCGATGGCCGTGCCTTAGCGTGGCCTAGTCGCAGGTTTATCGCGCACTGGGTGCGCTCCTACAACAGCAACATGTCAGCGCGAGGGCAGATAACCCATCGGATCGACCGGGTTGCCGTCCTTGCGGATCTGGAACTGCAGCTCGTCACGCGCAGCGCCGGTGGAACCCATCTCGGCGATCTGCTGGCCTGCCGTGACGCGCTGACCTTCCTTCACCAGTCGCTTGCTGTTGTGGCCATAGGCCGACAGGTAGCTGTCGTTGTGCTTGACGATGACCAGCTCGCCGTAGCCCACGAGGCCATTGCCGCTGTAGACCACCACGCCATCGGCGGCGGCACGAACCGGATCGCCCGATTTGCCGGCGATCTCGATGCCTGGGATCGCATCGCCAGACTGGAAGCGCTTGATCAGCGAACCATCAGCGGGCCAGCGCCAGGTGACGCCACCATTCGCACGGGTGGCGCCAGGAGCGATGGCTGCCGGCGGTGTCGGCGGCGGCGTATTGGCGGCCGTCGCGGCGGGGCCACCTGCGACCGGCACCACGGGCGTGGTGCTCGCAGCCGGCTCTGGTGTCGGGGCTGGTGGCGGCGTCTGCGCAGGCGCCGCCGTGGTGGCCACGGATGACGTGCCCGCAGGGTTTCCCGGATGGGGGGCCGCAGGAGGCGGGGTCGTCGCCGGCTTGCCCGTGGAGGCGGCCACGGCAGGAGCAACATGCGCCGATGCGCTCGCCGTTGCCGGCTTGCCGTTGACCGGCGCCAGCTTCAGCTCCTGCCCCGGCCAGATGGTGTACGGCGCGTCGATGTTGTTCCAGCTCGCCAGGTCGCGGAAGTCGACGCCGTTGCGGAACGCGATCGAATAGAGCGTATCGCCCTTGGCGACCTTGTAGCTTCCGCCCGGCGCGGACCTGATCACCGTCGCCGGTGCCACGGTAGTGGCGTGCGATGAAGTTGCTCCCGCTGAAGGCTCGACCACGACCGAGCGCTGCGTTCCGCAGGCAGCCAAAGCCAGGATGGCAGAGGCCAGGGCGACTGACCGGAGATATCCATTCATGGCGGGCAGCATACCGAGGCGGCACGGCTTTTTCATGCGTGTGGCCATCCGTGGTGCGTCAGCGCGCCGGCCATCGTTCAGCGCGACCAGAGCCACCAGCCCAGCAGGGCCGCCAGAATCACCAGCGCCGCCCAGCCGATCCGCTCGATGTGCTTGTGCAGGATGCGCTCGGCGCGCTCGCCAAAAATGCGGATCAGCAGCGCCAGCAACCACACGCGCTTGCCACGTCCCACGGCCATGCAGACCAGGAACGGAATCACCGGCACGCCGACGATGCCCGACGCCCAGGTGACGAACTTCATCGGCACGACCGGCTGCAGCGCCGCGAGCGCGAGCACCACCAGCAGGCCGAGCCAATGCTCTTTCATCTGCAGGCGCAGGTTGTCGACGCCCTTCTCGATTGGCGCCAACAGGTGAAAGGTATCGAGCAGCGGCGACAACGCGTGGAACGCCCAGTGACCCAGCGCGTAACCCACTAGCGAACCCAGCAACGAGAACAGCAGGCTGAGGTTGGCGTAGAAGAAAGCCTTGTGACGCTTGCCGAGCATCATCGGCGCCAGCATCACTTCCGGCATGATCGGGAAGATAAAAGCCTCGACGAAGCTCAGCCCGCACAGGTAATACACAGCCCTGGGGTGGCGCGCCCACGTCAGGGCGCGCGCATACAGCGGTCCGAACAGACGCATGCTCAGGAATTTCCTTGTAGGTAGGGCCTGTTTGATGGCTCCGCGTGGCTCGCGCCGGGATCGGTTTGCGCGCAGGCCAAGGAAGAGTGAGGGCGTGTATGTCGATACACAACCGAGTGATGACGCTGGCATGCGGGCAAACAGACCCGGCCCGGGCTGCGCGGAGCCGTCAAACAGGCTCTTGAGCGCATCAACCGATGCCGCCCAGCAAGGGCACGAAGCTGACCGCGCCCAGTTCCTCTTGAATGAAGTCACCCTGCCCGTCGCCACGCATGCGGATCAGCATCTGGTTGCTGGGCGAGCCGACCGGCGCCACCAGCACGCCCGTAGGGCTGAGCTGGTCGAGCACGGCGTGCGGGATTGCATCGCCGGCCGCGGTGAGGATGATGGCGTCGAACGGCGCCTCGTCGGCCCAACCGAGCTTGCCGTCGTCATGACGCGAGCGGATGTTGGTCAGGCCCAGCTGGCGGAAGCGACGACGCGCCTGGCGCAGCAGCTCCTCGATGCGCTCCACCGTATAGATCTGCGGCACCACCTGCGCCAGCACCACCGCCTGATAACCCGATCCGGTGCCGATCTCCAACACCTTCTGAGGCACGCCAAACTCCAGCAGGGCCTCGGTCATGCGCGCCACTACCCACGGCTGGGAGATGGTCTGACCATGGCCGATCGGCAATGCGGTGTTTTCATAGGCGCGTGAATGCAGCGCCTGGTCGATGAAATGATGGCGCGGCGTATTGCGGATCACGTCAATGACGCGCTGGTCGCGGATGCCATCTTCCTTGAGCTTGGTCGCCAGGCGATCACGCGCGCGCTGCGAGGTCATACCCTCGCCTTTCAATGCGGATGGCGGCAAAGGATGCACGTTCATGCCCTCACGCCGCCTCTTCGGCGTTCTTGCCGCCGACGCCTTCGTTCAACGCACCCACCCAGCTGCTGACTTTTTCCAGCGCCTGGAACCGCGTGAGATCCACATGGATGGGCGTCACCGAAACATAGCCGCGGCGCACCGCATTGAAGTCGGTGCCCGGACCGGCGTCATCGACGTCACCGGCAGGACCGATCCACCAGATGGTCTTGCCGCGCGGATCGGTCTGCTTGATGCACGGCGCCGAGCGATGGCGCTTGCCCAGGCGGGTGACCTCGAAGCCGCGGATTTCTTCCCAGGGGAGATCCGGCACGTTGACGTTGAGGATGGTGTCCGCGGGCAGCGGATCGACCAGCAGGCGCTCCATCAGGCGCAGCACGGCGTTGGCCGCCGACTCGTAATGGATGCCGGTGTGGTCCTTGCTCACCAGCGACACCGCGATGGCAGGCAGGCCGAGAAAGCGCCCTTCCATCGCCGCCGACACGGTGCCGGAATAGATCACGTCGTCGCCAAGATTGGCGGAGTTGTTGATGCCGGAAACAACGATATCCGGCTCGTAGTCGAGCATGCCGGCCAGTGCCAGATGCACGCAGTCCGTCGGCGTACCGGCGACGCGGAAATAGCCGTTGTCCATCTGCAACACGCGGATGGGGGCGTCCAGGGTGAGGGAATTGCTGGCGCCGGAGCGGTCACGGTCCGGCGCTACCACCGTAACCTGGCCGACCACGCCAAGGCGCTCGGCGAGCACGCGGATGCCAGGTGCGTCCACGCCGTCGTCGTTTGAAACCAGAACTCGCATGATGATCCGTTCAAAGCCTGTCGCGGCGGTTCCGTCTCGACGAAACGCGCCGGGTGAAGCCTGAAGTCTACCGGACCGGGGCCGCGGTTTCACATTGCCCGAAAGCCCGGCTGAGTCGCCCGTCTCACGAGCCCCGCTCACTCCCGGCGCGACGCCGAATCCCTTCGACTGCATTACGATGTCGGGCATGAAACACCGTCCTCCCGCCCCGGTCACTGACGACGATGCACGCCTGTTTCGCGAGGCCATCGGTGACGTGAAGCGCCTCGATCCGGTGGCCCCCGCACCCGCCGCACCCAAACCTGAGCCCGAGCCACGGATGTTCGAGGCGGATGAGGCCGCGGTGCCTGGCGAATTGCTGGACATGGCATTCGATCCCACCCTGCTCGAGGTGGGCGAGGAGCTGAGTTACCTCCGGGACGGTTATTCGCCCAAGCTGCTGCGCCAGCTCAAACGCGGCCAGTTCAGCGTGCAGGACGACATCGACCTCCACCACATGAATGCCGCCGCGGCTCAGGCCTGCATCAACGACTTTCTCGCCGAAGCCAAGCGACGAGACATTCACTGTGTGCGCATCGTGCACGGAAAGGGACTGCGTTCGCGCGCGGCCGGGCCGGTGCTGAAGGCGCTGACGGACCGGATGTTGCGGCGGCGTGATGACGTGGTGGCGTTTGCTTCGGCTAGGCCGATGCAGGGAGGGACGGGGGCGGTGGTGGTGCTTTTGAAGGGGTGAGTGTTCGCTCGCCCTTCATCGCGAATCTTCTGTTGCGGGAGCGCGCCCGGCGCGCGACCGGCCTGCCGCGATTTCCCATATGCCGTTTCAGGTGCACTCGGAAAGGAGCAGGAGATGCGCTCGTTTCGTGAGGCGAGCTTTTACTCCCTCTCCCTCCGGCGACCCGAAGGTAGTCCCTGTGGGAGAGAGGGCTGGGGAGAGGGTGCGACTCTTGCCCCAGGTCCCATTGTTGAGGTCTAGAGCCTTTTTTCCATTCGATGCGTGGCCGCCAGCGTGCCGCCTACGCGGCGGGCGTTTCGATCCCCTGCCGGCGCTCGAGTCACTTTTCTTTTGCTGGCCCACGCACGCGCTCTTTGCGTGCGAACGGCGAAGCCGGCCCGAAGGGCGGAGGGCGAATGCCCGGAGTCAAAGAAAAGTAACCCAAAGAAAATGGCCCTAAGAGCCAGGGCTCATAGCGGTATGGGGGATAGAAGCGTCAGATGACCGGTGCAAGCCGAATTACGAACGTCCTACCTCATAGGGCGCGGCTACACCGCAACGCGCCGTGGCGGTGGGAGCTTAAAGCTGCGCAGCTGCTCCGCCGCAAGGATCACTGAAGTTCAAGTCCTCGCCAACTCTCTAACAACCGTCGTCGCATACGCGCCCGCCGGCAGCTCAAAGCTCAGCTCCAGCGCATCGCCTTCCAGCCAGCGCCAGCTGAGATTGCGCGGAATCATGCGCAGCGCGCGGCGTTCCTGGTCCATCTTGGCGGCGACCAGGCCGTCGGAAAGATCGGCGTTCGCCGCTGCAACCGCATGCTCCAGCGCAGCCACCTCCGCCTGGGTCGGCGGCTCGCCACGACCCCACAGCGGACCCGAGGGATGGATGTCGCCTTTCGCCAACCGCTCGGAAAGCACGGCATCGAAGTGCTCCGGACCGAACCACGATCGTGAGCCATCCAGCGACCAGATCTCGCCATCCATCGGCGAGTCCCAGCAGCCCTGCTCGACGCGTGCGGCCAGCACGCCATTGAAGATGTGCGAGCGTGCTGCGGAGAGCAGGAAATGTCGCTTGTCGCGATCGACACGACGCCCGGCGAACATCGCTCTCGCCTGCGCCACGTTGCCGCCTTCGCGACCGAAGCGCTGCTCGCCGAAATAGTTGGGCACGCCACGCTGCTTGATCTGGGCGAGCACCTGCTCTGCCACGTCACGATCACCCTGCACTTCTCGCAGCACGAGCACGAACCGGTTGCCGCGCAAGGCGCCGCGCTTGAGCTTGCGCTTATGGCGCGTCGCGGCCAGCACCTTCACTTCCGCGTGCGGAAAGGTAGACCAGTCGGGATCGGGCTTGCCTGCCAGTTGCACCGAGAAGGTCTGGCGCGTGACCGCATGGCGGTCCTTGAGGCCCGCGTAACCCACATTGAGCGGCGGCACTTCGGCGAAACGCGCGAGCTCTTTCGCCACCCAGTCGGTATTGGAGCCGCGCTTCTCTACCCACAGCAGCGCGTGTTCGCCTTCACCGTCGGCGTCATAGCCAAGGATTTCCTCGACCTGGAAATCCTCGGGGCTGGCGCGCACCACGGCAGTCAGCGACGGGTTGCCATAGGCATAGGGCAATTCAAGATCGGACATGGGACTCCACCGGTCATGCCGGCATCAACAGAAGGTCAGACGCGCCAAAGGCGCATTACATCAGGAACAGCGTGGCGAGGCCGAGAAAGATGAAGAAGCCGCCTGAGTCGGTCATGGCGGTGATCATTACGCTGGATCCCAGCGCCGGATCGCGGCCCAGCTTCGTCATCAGCATGGGAATGGCCACGCCGCAGAATGCCGCAAGCACCAGGTTGAGCGTCATCGCGGCGGTCATCACGACGCCCAGCGGCAGGTTGTCGTAGAGCATCCACGCCACCACGCCGATCACGCTGCCCCAGACAAGGCCGTTGACCAGCGCCACGATGATCTCCTTCAGCCACAAGCGCCGGGCGCTCGCCGGTGAGATCTGGTCCAGTGCCAACGCGCGCACGATCATGGTGATGGTCTGGTTGCCCGAGTTGCCGCCGATGCCGGCGACGATGGGCATCAAGGCCGCCAGCGCCACCAGATGCTGGATGGAACCTTCGAACAGGCCGATCACGCGCGAGGCGATGAAGGCTGTGACAAGGTTGACCGCCAGCCACGCCCAGCGATTGCGCACGGACTTCCAGGCCGAGGCGAAGATGTCTTCCTCTTCGCGTAGACCGCCACGGCTCAACGCTTCGCTTTCGCTCTCTTCGCGCAGCACGTCCACCATCGCATCGATGGTGATGCGGCCGATCAGGTGGCCGCTGCCATCGACCACCGGCGCGGTGACGAGGTCGTAGCGCTCGAAGGCCTGCGCGGCTGCGTAGGCGTCGTCGGTGGGGTGAAATGTGTTGACGTCTGGCGCCATCACGGCGCTGACCGTCTTGTCCGGCGAATTGACCAGCAGCCAGTGCAGCGGCAGCACGCCAGTCAGCAGGTTTTCCTGGTTGACCACGAACAGCTTGTCGGTCTGCTCGGGCAATTCGTCGAAGCGGCGCAGGTAGCGCAGCACGGTTTCCAGTGTGATGTCTTCGCGGATGGTGACCATCTCGAAGTCCATCAACGCACCGATCTGGTCGTCCGGATAGGACAACGCGGCCTGCACGCGCTCGCGCTGCTGCGCGTCGAGGCTGGCCATCAGTTCGGGCAGTACCCCGGTGGGCAGGTCTTCGACGAGATCGGCCAGTTCGTCCGCGTCCAGCGGCTCGACAGCAGCGAGGATCTCCTGCTCGTCCATGTCCGCGATGAGCGTTTCTCGCACCGCGTCCGACACTTCCAGCAGGATTTCGCCGTCGCGATCTGCCTTCACCCGTTGCCAGACGGCCAGGCGGCTTTCCAGCGGCAACGCTTCCAGCACATAGGCGATATCGGCCGGATGCAGTGCGTCGAGCAGGCGCTGCAATTCCGTCTGGCTTTCGCGAAAACCCTGGTCGGTATCGGGTTCCGGGAGTTGCCCCAGCCCGTGCAGCTTGCGCAGCAACTCGCTGATGAGATCAAGCTGCTCGTGCAACCGCGAAGCCGAGCCGCGGGCGCCGGCCTCACTCATGCCATGACCAGCAACACGCAGGCCTGGGCGGCGATGCCTTCGCCGCGACCGGTGAAGCCGAGCTTCTCGGTGGTGGTGGCCTTGATGCTCACGCGGCCGATATCACATCCCAACTCTTCGGCCACTGCTTCGCGCATGGCCAGGGAGTGCGGCCCCACCTTCGGCGCCTCGCAGATCACCGTGACGTCGGCATTGCCCAGGGCGTAGCCCTGCTCGCGCATCAGCTTTGCGGCGTGGCGCAGGAAGATCCGGCTGTCCGCGTTGCGCCATTGCTCCTGGCTCGGCGGGAAATGACGACCGATATCGCCCAGCGCCAGCGCACCGAAGATCGCGTCGCACAGGGCATGAATCACCACGTCGCCATCGGAATGCGCCACCACGCCGCGGTTATGCGGCACACGCACGCCGCCGAGCATCACGTGGTCGCCCTCGCCAAAGACGTGGACATCGAAGCCCTGGCCGATCCGCATCATCGAGTTGCTCCTTACTTCGTACGCGGCAACAGAAATTCGGCCAGCGCGAAATCCGCGGCCGTCGTCACCTTGATGTTGTCTTCGGCGCCTTCGACCAGCAAAGGTGCAAAGCCTGCACGCTCCATCGCCATCGCCTCGTCGCTCACCGTGATGCCCGCAGCCGATGCCGCTTGCAGCGCCCATGAAAGATCGCCGCGACGGAACATCTGCGGCGTGAAGGCGCGCCAGCGATGGTCGCGCGGCTCGGTTTCATGGCTGCGCCCGTCGCCACCCGCACGCTTGAGCGTATCGCGCAGCGGGGCGCCAAGCAGGCCGCCGCCGGCCGGCACACCCTTCTCGATCAGCCGGGCGATGTCGGCTTCGCGCACGCAAGGACGCGCAGCGTCGTGCACCAGCACGAATGCGTCTTCAGAGACTTCCGCAGGAAGTGCATTGAGTCCAGCGAGCACGGAATCGCAGCGCTCGGCGCCGCCGATGGCCGTCAGCACCGGCTTGCCGCCGAGCTGGGCGATGGACGGCCAGAGTTCGTCGCCCGCGCCGAGCACCACCATCAGGCCGGCAATCAACGGATGGGCGGCCAGCCGATCCAGCGTGTGCAGGATCAACGGACGCCCTGCGAGCGGCAGGTATTGCTTGGGAAGATCGCCACCGACCCGGGTGCCGCGACCCGCCGCCGGCACCACGCACCACAGGGCCGCCATGATCAGCGGCCGCCGGTGGAAGCGGCCGGCGCGGGCGCCTGGTTGGCGCCCGGCTTTTCAACCACCTGGTAGAACGTCTCGCCCGGCTTGATCAGGCCCAGCTCGGCACGTGCACGCGCCTCGACGGCCTGTTCGCCGTGCTTGAGGTCGTCCACGTCCGCGCCCAGCGCCTGGTTGCGCTGCTGCAGCTTGTCGTTGTCCTCGCCCTGCTTTTTAACGGCCGCGCGCAAGGTTTCCACCTCGCGCACGCCGCCATTGCCGTGCCACAGTTTCATCTGCAGCGCGATCAGCAGGACGATAAGGATCAGGGCGACCCAACGCACCATGGGCGATCTGTGCTCCCTGTCAGCCCGGCAGGTGGGCGAGGTTCGGGAACGCGTTGCGACCGGCGTAGGTCGCAGCCGAACCCAGTGCCTCTTCGATGCGCAGCAGCTGGTTGTACTTGGCCACGCGATCGGTGCGGCACAGCGAACCGGTCTTGATCTGGGTCGCGGTGGTCGCCACGGCGATATCGGCGATGGTGGTGTCTTCCGTCTCGCCCGAGCGGTGGGACACGATCGCGGCGTACTTGGCCGCATCGGCCATGGCGATCGCTTCCAGCGTCTCGGACAGCGTGCCAACCTGGTTGACCTTGATCAGGATGGCATTGGCGATCTTCTTGTCGATGCCTTCCTGGAAGATGGCCGGGTTGGTCACGAACAGGTCGTCGCCGACCAGCTGCGTGCTCTTGCCGATGGCATCCGTGAGGTGCTTCCAGCCGGCCCAGTCGCCTTCGGCCATGCCGTCTTCGATGGTGACGATCGGGTACTGCTTGGCCCAGCTGGCCAGCACGTCCACCCACTGCTCCGGCGTGTAGACCTTGCCCTCGCCTTCCAGGTCGTACTTGCCGTCCTTGAAGAACTCCGAGCTGGCCACGTCGAGGCCAAGCAGGATGTCACTGCCCACCTTGTAGCCGGTCTTGCCGACCGCTTCGAGGATGGTGTCCAGCGCTTCGATGTTGGAACGCAGGTTCGGTGCGAAGCCGCCTTCGTCACCCACGGCGGTGTTGAGGCCCTTGCCCTTCAGCACGCTCTTGAGCGCGTGGAAGATCTCGGTGCCGGCGCGCAGCGCCTCGGCGAAGGTCGGCAGGCCGACCGGCAACACCATGAATTCCTGCACGTCGACGTTGTTGTCGGCATGCGCACCGCCGTTGATGATGTTCATCATCGGCACCGGCAACGCGCCCGGCTTGCCGGTGGTGCCATTGATGGTGGCCAGGTACTGCCACAGCGGCTGGCGGTTCTGCGCGGCAACGGCGTGAGCGGCGGCCATGGACACGCCGAGGATGGCGTTGGCGCCCAGCTTGCCCTTGTTCGGGGTGCCGTCGAGGTTGATCAGCTTGGCGTCGAGGCCACCCTGGTTGGCGGCGTCGAAACCCTTGAGCTCGCTGGCAATTGAGTTGTTGACGTTGAGCACGGCGTTCTTCACGCCCTTGCCCAGGTAACGGGCCTTGTCACCGTCGCGCAGCTCCACCGCCTCGCGCGAACCCGTCGACGCACCACTCGGCACCGCCGCACGGCCAAAGCCGCCACCGGCCAGGGTCACTTCCGCTTCAAGCGTGGGGTTGCCGCGGGAATCGAGGATTTCACGTGCGTGGATGCGGGTGATTTCTGTGCTCATGGGGTCCGTAGCTTGATGAGGTGAATGAAGCGAGGGGGAACCATCCTGCCTGATTTGCGGGGGATTCGCTTCATTCGCGCCTCCCTGTGGCGAATCAGAGCGTGTGTTCCAGGAACGTGTGGCGCTTGGTCACCTGGTCGAGTTCGAGCAGGGTTTCCAGCAGCGCTTCCATCTTGCCGAGCGGCCAGGCGTTGGGGCCGTCGCTCAGGGCTTTTTCCGGGTTGGGATGCGTTTCCGCGAACAGGCCCGACACGCCCACTGCCACCGCCGCACGCGCCAGTACCGGCACGAACTCGCGCTGGCCGCCCGAGCTGGTGCCCTGCCCCCCCGGCAGCTGCACCGAGTGGGTGGCGTCGAACACGACCGGGCAACCGGTGTCGCGCATCACGCTCAGCGAGCGCATGTCCGACACCAGGTTGTTGTAGCCAAAGCTCGCGCCGCGCTCGCAGACCATGATGTCGTCGTTGCCGACGGCCTTGGCCTTCTCGACCACGTTCTTCATGTCCCACGGCGCGAGGAACTGGCCCTTCTTGATGTTCACCGGCTTGCCGGCGCGCGCCACGTTCTGGATGAAGTCGGTCTGGCGGCACAGGAAGGCCGGCGTCTGCAGCACGTCGACCACGGCGGCCACTTCGTTCATCGGCGTGTATTCGTGCACGTCCGTGAGCACCGGTACACCGAGCTGGCGCTTCACCTCGGCCAGGATCTTCAGGCCCGCTTCCATGCCCGGACCGCGAAAGCTGGTGCCGGAGGAACGGTTGGCCTTGTCGAAGCTGGACTTGAAGATGAAGTGGATGCCGAGCTTGGCGGTGATTTCCTTGAGCTTGCCGGCGGTATCCATCTGCAGCTGCTCGGACTCGACCACGCAGGGGCCGGCGATCAGGAACAGGGGCTGGTCCAGGCCGACTTCAAAGCCGCACAACTTCATGCAACGGACTCCTTGGCAAGACGCTCACCCTCGCGCACCGCCTTGAACTCGCGGGCGGCCTGCACGAAACCGATGAACAGCGGGTGGCCATCGCGCGGGGTGGAGGTGAATTCCGGATGTGCCTGGCAGCCGAGGAACCACGGGTGCTTCTGCTGCGGCAGCTCGACGATCTCCACCAGCAGGTCGTCCATCGACTTGCCGGAGATCACCAGGCCCAGATCCTCGAACGGCTGGCGGTAGCGGTTGTTGAACTCGTAGCGATGACGATGGCGCTCGCGCACCACGTCCTGGCCGTACAGCTGGCGGGCCAGCGTACCGGTCTTGAGACGGCACTCCTGGGCACCCAGGCGCATGGTGCCGCCCAGGTCCGAGCGCTCGTTGCGCTGCTCGACTTCGCCGGTCGCCGTGGTCCATTCGGTGATGAGACCGATGACCGGGTTCGGCGTGTTGCGATCGTTCTCGCTGGAATCGGCGTCGGTGAGACCGCCGACATGACGGGCGAAATCCACCACCGCCGCATGCATGCCGTAGCAGATGCCGAAGTACGGCACGCCCTTTTCGCGGGCGTACTTGGCCGCCAGCACCTTGCCTTCGAAACCGCGCTTGCCGAAACCGCCCGGCACCAGCACGGCGTCGGCGCTGCCGAGTACCTTGGCGGCGCCCTCGGCCTCGACCTGCTCCGAATCAACCCAGTTGAGATTGACGCGGGTCTGCTGCTTGATGCCGCCGTGGCGCAGCGCCTCGCCCAGGGACTTGTAGGCGTCCTTGTGCTCGACGTACTTGCCGACGATGGCGACGGTGACCTCGTCCTTCGGGTTCTCCACGGCGTCGACCGTGCGCTGCCACGAGGACAGGTCGGCCGGGCCGGCCTGCAGGCCGAAGCGCTTGACCACGATCTCGTCGAGGCCCTGCTTGTGCAGCCACAGCGGCTGCTTGTAGATGATGTCCACGTCCGCCGCGCTGATCACGGCGTTCTCGGGCACGTTGGTGAACAGCGCGATCTTGCGGCGCTCACCGTCCGGCAGCGGCTGCTCGCAGCGGCACAGCAGCACGTCCGGCTGGATACCGATGGAGCGCAGCTCCTTCACCGAATGCTGGGTCGGTTTGGTTTTGATCTCGCCGGCGGCCTTGATGTACGGCACCAGGGTCAGGTGCATGAACAGGCACTTCTCCGGGCCATGCTCGATGCGCAGCTGGCGGATGGCTTCCAGGAACGGCAGCGACTCGATGTCGCCCACCGTGCCGCCGATCTCGACCAGCGCCACGTCGAAGCCGCGGGTGGCCTCGTGGATGCAGTGCTTGATCTCGTCGGTGATGTGCGGGATGACCTGCACGGTGGCGCCCAGGTAGTCGCCGCGGCGCTCCTTGCGGATCACCGACTCGTAGATCTTGCCCGTGGTGATGGAATTCTTGCCCGTGAGACGGGTATGGACGAAGCGCTCGTAGTGGCCCAGGTCCAGGTCGGTCTCGGCGCCGTCGTCGGTCACATAGACCTCGCCGTGCTGGAAGGGACTCATGGTGCCCGGATCCACGTTGATGTACGGATCGAGCTTCATCATGGTGACCGAGAGGCCACGCGCTTCCAGGATGGAAGCCAGCGACGCCGCGGCGATGCCCTTGCCAAGCGAGGACACCACACCGCCGGTGACGAAAATCAGGGGGGTCATGGGATGCAGCCGTGCTGGAAATTTGTATTTTAGAGGAAGAACGGTCCCGCCGCGAGGGCTTGCGGGTGGGTAAATGACTGGGGTGTTCAAGTTCGGGGCGCGGCGCCCCTCGACAGGGCCCGGCTCTCCGGCTTTTGACCGTCATTCCGGCGCAGGCCGGAGACGCTCTTCAACAGCCTAAGGGCTGGTCATCCAGTGGCGGTCACGCTTGGTTGTCGCGGCAGGGGCTGGACGGTTTCTCGACAACCGAACCAAGCGGCGCTGGATTCCGGCCTGCGCCGGAATGACGGTCATGGAGGGTGGACCGAAACCCGGTCGCGCCGTCGTTCCCTGCCCTCCAAAAACAAAGGCGCCCGAAGGCGCCTTTGCGATGACTCCCGAAGCCGGCCTTATTCCACCGGCATCATGTGGGACGTCGGGTGCATCATGTTCACATTCATGTTGTGCAGCACCCACAGCGAGCCGACCACCACGATGGCCAGGATCAGCAGGGTGAACAGCATGATGGCGAGGTTGCTGCGCTGCGACGGCGACGTGCCCATGTGCAGGAAGCAGACCAGCTGGACGACCAGCTGCGCCACGCCGAACACGATGATGCCCGGCATCATCAGGTCATGTGGCACCAGGCCGCTCATGACCACGCCGAACGAGGCGAGGGTCAGCACCACCGACAGCGCGAAGCCGATCAGGTAGGACTTGGTGCTGCCATGGTCGGCATGGGCGGCATCGTGATGGGCCGCGTCGTGGGAATCGTGAGCACCGGACATCAGATGGCCCCCCGCAAGTAGACGAAGGTGAACACGCAGATCCAGACGATATCCAGGAAGTGCCAGAACAGGCTCAGGCACGACAGGCGGCGACGGGTGTCGTCGTTGAGGCCGAAGCGGCGCATCTGATCCATCATCACCACCAGCCAGATCAGGCCGCAGGTGACGTGCAGGCCGTGCGTGCCCACCAGGGTGAAGTAGCTGGACAGGAAGGCACTGGTGCTCGGGCCCGCGCCCTCATGGACGAGCTTGGCGAACTCGTAGACTTCCATGCCGATGAAGCCGGCACCGAACACGAAGGTCGCCGCCAGCCATGCCAGCAGCTTGCCCTTGTGGCCGGCATGCATGTTGAGCATGGCCATGCCGAAGGTGACCGAGGAGATCAGCAGCAGCATGGTCTCGCCGAGCACGTAGGGCAGCTCGAACAATTCCTTGCCGGTGGGACCGCCCGCCGTGCTGTTGCACAGCACGGCAAACGTGGCGAACAGGCCCGAGAAAATCAGGCAGTCGCTCATCAGATAGATCCAGAACCCCAGCAGGGTCTTGGATCCATCGTCGTGGTGGTGATGATCGACGCCGCCACCGTGGACGTCGTCGAGTGCGCCATGGGAGACGCTTACTGCGGCACTGCTCATGGGTTACGCCACCTTCTGACGCTGGGGCGCCGCCACCGGAGCCACCTGCGTGGTCTGGATCTGCTGCAGCTTGGCGTGGCGCGAACGCTCGATCTTCTCGACCTCGGCCGCCGGCACCCAGTAATCGATGTCGCGGTCGTAAGCGCGCACGATGAACGCGGCGACCATGCCCACGAGGCCCACGGCAGCCATCCACCAGATGTGCCACACGAGCGCAAAGCCCAGGACCGTACCGAACGCGCCCATCACCACACCGACGCCGGTGTTGCGGGGCATATGAATGTCTTCGTACTTGGCAGGTTGCACGTAAGCGACTCCGTTTTGTTTGTCTTCCCAGAACTGATCCAACTCACGCACCTGCGGAAGCGTGGCGAAGTTGTAGAACGGGGCGGGAGAACTGATGGACCATTCGAGCGTGCGGCCACCCCACGGGTCGCCACTGGGATCGGTGAGCTTCTTGCGGTCACGGATGGACACGTAGAACTGCACGAGGGTGCAGAAGATGCCCACCGCGATGATGGCCGCGCCGAGCGCGGCGACGATCAGGTACGGCTGCC
Organism: Dyella amyloliquefaciens; assembly: GCF_004296575.1. GTDB lineage: Bacteria > Pseudomonadota > Gammaproteobacteria > Xanthomonadales > Rhodanobacteraceae > Dyella > Dyella amyloliquefaciens. The sequence continues at coordinate 432,746 of NZ_SAYT01000002.1, forward strand.
AGTCCGGGTTCGCGTAGTGGTTCATGCGACGCGTCATGCCCTTCAGGCCAAGCACGTACAGCGGCGCGAAGGCCAGCCAGAAACCCACCAGCCAGCACCAGAACGATGCCTTGCCCCAGAACTCGTTGAGGCGGAAGCCGAAGGCCTTCGGGAACCAGTAGTTGATCGCCGCGAACACGCCGAACACCACGCCGCCGATGATCACGTTATGGAAGTGCGCGATCAGGAACACGCTGTTGTGCAGGACGAAGTCCGCACCCGGCACGGCCAGCAGCACGCCGGTGACGCCGCCGATCACGAAGGTGACCATGAAGCCCACCGTCCACAGCATCGGCACGTTGTACTCGACGCGGCCGCGGAACATGGTGAACAGCCAGTTGAACAGCTTCGCACCGGTAGGCACCGAGATGATCATCGTCGTGATGCCGAAGAAGGCATTCACGCTGGCACCCGAGCCCATGGTGAAGAAGTGGTGCAGCCACACCACGAACGACAGCACGCCGATGCACGAGGTGGCGTACACCATCGACTTGTAGCCGAACAGCGGCTTCTTGGAGAACGTGGCGACGATTTCCGAGTACGCACCGAAGCACGGCAGGATCAGGATGTAGACCTCCGGGTGGCCCCAGATCCAGATCATGTTCACGTACATCATGGCGTTGCCGCCAAGCTCGTTCGTGAAGAAGTGCATGTCGAGATAACGGTCGGCCGTGAGCAGCGCCAGCGTCACCGTCAGGATCGGGAAGGCAGCCACGATCAGGATGTTGGTGACCAGCGAGGTCCACGTGAACACCGGCATCTGCATCAGCTTCATGCCGGGCGTGCGCATCTTCATGATGGTCACGATGAAGTTGATGCCGCTCAGCGTGGTGCCGAGGCCGGACAACTGCAGTGACCAGATGTAGTAGTCCACGCCGACCGTTGGGCTGTACTGAATGCCCGACAGCGGCGGATAGGCCAGCCAGCCGGTGGCGGCGAAGTCGCCGACGAACAGCGACACCATCACCAGCACCACGCCCGACATGAACAGCCAGAAGCTGAGCGAGTTCAGGAAGGGATAGGCAACGTCGCGCGCACCGATCTGCAGCGGCACCACCAGGTTCATGAGACCCGTGATGAACGGCATCGCCACGAAGAAGATCATGATCACGCCGTGGGCGGTGAACACCTGATCGAAGTGATGCGGCGGCAGATAGCCGGCGGCATCGGAGGCGGCCATGGCCTGCTGCAGGCGCATCATGATGGCGTCGGAGAAGCCGCGAAGCAGCATCACCAGCGCCACGATGATGTACATGATGCCGATCTTCTTGTGGTCCACCGAGGTGAACCACTCCTTCCACAGGTAGCCCCACAGACGGTACTTGGTGATGACGGCGAACAACGCCAGGCCACCGAGGATGACGGCGGCGAGCGTGCCCATCACGATCGGCTCGTGATACGGGATCGCGTCAAGGGTGAGCTTTCCAAACATGGCTTACTTCTCTGCCTGAGTCGGGGTGGTGATCGAGGAGATGCCGTCTGACGGCAGCGCGTCCCCGCCCTCGTGGTGCTGCATGTCCATCGGCATGTCGTGGTGCGAATCCATCGGCATCTCGCCGTGCGAAGCGGCGTCGTGCGGCATGTCACCCATGTGCTTGTTGACCACACTGGCGAACAGGCCCGGCGTCACCTGGCCGTAGTACGACACCGGCACCTTCTGGCTGGGCTGGGCCAGCGCCTTGAAGCTGTCGCCGTCCAGCGCCACCGGAGCAGCCTTGGCCTGGGCGATCCAGTCCTTGAAGCCGTCCTCGGAGGTGGCGATGGCCTTGAAGTGCATGTCCGAGAAACCTTCGCCACTGAAGTTGGACGACAGGCCCTCGTAGCTGCCCGGCTCGCGCGCGATCAGATGCAGCTTGGTCTCCATGCCGGCCATGGCGTAGATCTGGCTGCCCAGCTGCGGGATGAAGAAGGCATTCATCACCGAGTCGGAGGTGATCTCGAAATTCACCGGGCGATCGACCGGGAATGCCAGCTCGTTGACCGAGGCCACGCCGTACTCGGGATAGACGAACAGCCACTTCCAGTCGAGCGACACGACCTGCACCGTCACCGGCTTGGCATCGGACTGCAGCGGCTTGTACGGGTCCAGCGCGTGCGTGCTGGTCCAGGTGATGGCGGCGAGGATGACGATGATGATGGCGGGAATGGTCCACACCACCAGCTCGATCTTGGTCGAGTGCGACCAGTTCGGCGCGTAGGTGGCCTTCTTGTTGCCGGAGCGGTAGCGCCAGGGGAACCACAGGGTCATCGCGATCACCGGAATCGCCACGATGGCCATCAGGCCCAGCGCGATCAGGATGAGGGACTTCTCATGGGCGCCGATGTCCCCTTTGGGGGCCAGCACTTCCATGTTGCAGCCGCTGAGCAGCACGGCTACGCCAACGCTTGCGTAGCGCAAGCGCGAAAGGAGGGGATGCATGTTCACGTACAACCTGGGGCACAGCGTGGGGACGCGGCATGCTAACGGCATGCCGTGCAGGTTGAAACGCCTCCGAGACACAATGTCGCAGCAGAAAATTCTTGCGCAGACGACTGCGGCGACTTGACACAAGAATGCAAGAGCCAGCACCCGCTTTTCGGCCAGGAAAACATCAAAAAGACGCCGCAAATCTCGGCCGTTCAGCGCCCTGCTACCATGCGGCGATGGAAACCACCGCACCCTCGAAACTGGCTGCCCTGCGCCTGGCGATGCAACAGCAAGGCGTCGCCGCCTGCCTGATTCCCAGCGCCGACCCACACCTTTCCGAGTACCTGCCGGCCCATTGGGAAGCCCGCGCCTGGTTGTCTGGCTTCACCGGATCGGCGGGCACGCTGGTGGTGACGCCGGATCACGCCGGGCTGTGGACCGACTCACGCTACTTCGCCCAGGCCGCCCAACAGCTGGCCGGCAGCGGCGTCGAGCTGATGAAGCAGCGCGTGGCGCACGCCCCCGAACACGTCGAGTGGCTGCTGCAAACGCTGAAACCCGGCCAGGTGCTGGCCGTCGCGGGCGACAGCGTGGCGCTCGCCACGGCGCGCAACCTCGAGCGTCGACTGCAGGCCACCGACGCCACTTTGCGCACCGACCTGGACCTGCCCGGCCAGATCTGGCCCAACCGCCCGACCCTGCCCACGGCCCCCGTCAACGAGCACCCGCCGCGTTTCGCCACGCAGCCACGCAGCGGCAAGCTGGCCCGCCTGCGTACCGCCATGCGCAAGCTCGGCGCTACGCATCACCTGGTGTCGAGCCTGGATGACATCGCCTGGCTCACCAACCTGCGCGGCAGCGACGTGGAGTGCAACCCGGTCTTCCTCGCGCACCTGCTGGTGCAGGCGGAAGGTTACGCCACGCTGTTCGTGGGGCGCGGCAAGTTCACCGACGCGCTGGTGCAGTCGCTGGCAGCGGACGGCGTGCGCATGGCCGACTACGCCACGATCACCGACGCCTTGTCCGAGCTGGGTGCCAACGATCGCCTGCTGCTGGATAGCGGCCGCGTCGTCGTGTCAGTGGCCTCGGCCATTTTGCCGAGCGTGCGGCTTATCGAGGCCGCCAACCCCACCACCTTGTTCAAGGCTCGCAAGACCGAAGCCGAGCTTGACCACATCCGCGATGCGATGCGTCGCGACGGTGCCGCGCTGGCACGCGCGTTCCGCCGACTGGAAGAGCGCGTCAACGCCGGCATGCGCCAGACCGAGCTGGACGTGGACGCCCTGCTCCGCGAGGAACGCACGGCGCAACCGGACTTTGTCGGCGAAAGCTTCTCCACCATTGCCGGCTACCAGGCGAACGGTGCGCTGCCCCATTACCGGGCCACACCCGAATCGCACAGCACGCTGAAGCCGCAGGGCCTGCTGCTGGTGGACTCCGGTGGCCAGTACCTAGGCGGCACTACCGATGTCACCCGCGTACTCGCACTCGGGGAAACCACCGCCGAGCAGCGTCGCGACAGCACCCTGGTGATGAAGGGCATGATCGCGTTGAGCCGCGCCCGGTTCCCCCGGGGCGCCAGCGGCCCGCAGCTCGATGCCCTCGCTCGCGCGCCGCTGTGGGCCAGCGGCATGGACTACGGCCACGGCACCGGCCATGGCGTGGGCTACTTCCTTAATGTGCACGAAGGCCCGCACGGCATCCGCCCGCCGGTCTCCGGCGCCACGCTGGTTCCGCTGGAGCCGGGCATGATCACCTCGATCGAGCCGGGCCTGTACAAGCCGGGCCGCCACGGCATCCGCCACGAGAACCTCGCGGTGGTGGTCGAGGCCGACAAGACCGAGTTTGGCGAGTACTACGCCTTTGAGACGCTGACCCTGTGCCCGTTCGACCGCCGCGCGCTGGAGCCGGGCCTGCTCAATCCCGAGGAGCGCGCCTGGCTGGACGACTATCACGCCACCGTCCGGGCCGCCCTGGCACCCTTGCTGGAGGATGCGGACCTGGCCTGGCTGGAGCGGCATTGCGCGCCGCTGGCTTGAGCCGGTTCATGCCGTTGTGGGAGCGCACCCTGTGCGCGACCGCGGAGCGGATGGTTGCCGCTTCGTCAGGCTGTCGCGCACAGGGTGCGCTCCCACATATGTAATAAGACCCAGCCATCCCAACCCTTGACCTCCCCGCCCGGGCAACCCATCCTCCCGCGCCTGACCTGAGCCGAACCTTCCCGCATGAGCAGTCGCTACAACGCCGCCGACATTGAAGTCCTCTCGGGCCTAGACCCGGTCAAGCGCCGCCCCGGCATGTACACGGACACCTCCCGCCCGAACCATCTGGCGCAGGAAGTGATCGACAACTCGGTGGACGAGGCCCTGGCTGGCCACGCCAAGGCGATCGAAGTGATCGTGCACACCGACGGCTCGGTCGAGGTATCCGACGACGGCCGCGGCATGCCGGTGGACATCCACCCGGAAGAAGGCGTGCCGGGCGTCGAGCTGATCCTCACGCGCCTGCATGCGGGCGGCAAGTTCTCGGGCAAGAACTACAACTTCTCCGGCGGCCTGCACGGCGTGGGCGTGTCGGTGGTGAATGCGCTGTCCAACCGCGTGGAAGTCACCATCCGCCGCGATGGCAACGAATACCTCATGGCCTTCGAGAATGGCGACCGCGCCAGCGAACTCGAAGTGATCGGCACGGTGCCGAAGAAGAAGACCGGCACCACCGTGCGCTTCTGGGCCGACCCGAAGTACTTCGACTCGCCGAAGATCTCGCTGGGCAAGCTGCGCCACCTGCTGCGCGCCAAGGCGGTGCTGTGCGCCGGCCTCAACGTGAAGCTGGTCGACGAAGCCACCGGCGACACCAACGAGTGGTACTACGAGGACGGCCTGCGCGACTACCTGCGCGACGAGCTGTCCAGCGCCGAGGCAATCCCGGCCGAGCTATTCGTGCACCACGTGCAGCGCGAGGCCGATGGCCTCGACGTGGCCCTGGCCTGGTTGCCCGAAGGCGAACTGGTGCAGGAAAGCTACGTCAACCTGATTCCCACCGCCCAGGGCGGCACCCATGTGAACGGCCTGCGTTCCGGCCTCACCAATGCCATCCGCGAGTTCTGCGACATCCGCAACCTGCTGCCACGCGGCGTGAAGCTGGCACCGGAAGACGTGTGGGAGCGCCTGGCCTTCGTGCTGTCGGCCAAGCTGCAGGATCCGCAGTTCGCTGGCCAGACCAAGGAACGCCTGTCCTCGCGCAACGCCGCGGGCATGGTGGAGGGCGTCATCCACGACGCCTTCAGCCTGTGGCTCAACCAGCACGTGGATCTCGGCGAGCGCATCGCCCAGCTTGCCATCGAGCGCGCCAGCGCGCGCCTGAAGGCTGCCAAGCAGGTGGTGCGCAAGAAGATCACCCAGGGCCCCGCCCTCCCCGGCAAGCTGGCCGACTGCACCGCCACCGACCTGACCCGCACCGAACTGTTCCTGGTGGAAGGCGACTCGGCCGGCGGCAGCGCCAAGCAGGCACGCGACAAGGAATTCCAGGCGATCCTTCCGCTGCGCGGCAAGATCCTCAACACCTGGGAAGTGGAATCGGGCTCGGTGCTCGCTTCGGAAGAAGTGCACAACCTCGCCGTGGCCATCGGCTGCGACCCGGGCAAGGACGACCTCAGCGGCCTGCGCTACGGCAAGGTCGTCATCCTCGCCGACGCCGACTCCGACGGCCTGCACATCGCCACCCTGCTGAGCGCGCTGTTCCTGAAGCACTTCCCCTCGCTGGTGCGTGAAGGCCACGTGTTCGTCGCGATGCCGCCGCTGTTCCGCGTCGACGTGGGCAAGCAGGTGTTCTATTGCCTGGACGAGAACGAAAAGAACGCGATGCTCGAGCGTGTGCAGCGAGAGAAGATGAAGGGCGCGGTCAGCACCACCCGCTTCAAGGGCCTGGGCGAGATGAATCCGGGGCAGCTGCGCGAATCGACCATCCATCCGGACACGCGTCGCCTGGTGCAGCTCACCGTCGACCATGACGACGGCACCACCAAGTTGATGGACATGCTGCTGGCCAAGAAGCGCGCCAGCGACCGCAAGGCATGGCTGGAAGAAAAGGGCGACCTGGCGACGCTGGAGGTCTGAGCGCCGCCGCTTTAGCTCCCTCTCCCCTCCGGGGAGAGGGCTGGGGTGAGGGGCCAGTCTTGCGATAAGGCCCGTTCGAGCTGGTTTCTTTTGAAGTCCGCCGCAAGCACCCACCCCTCACCTCAATCCTCTCCCCGGAGGGGAGAGGAAGAAATCCCGCACTGACTCACGTCAACGCCCCACTCACACCCGGGCGCTAGACTGCTTCCATGCACACCGCCTGGACCCGCCAAGCCGTCCAAGTCCTCGAGTCCGAAGCAAACCGCTCGGCCGACACGCATCTGATCCGGCTGGATCTCCCCGCCTTCCCCGGCATACCGCTGTATCTCAAGGACGAATCCGTCCATCCCACCGGCAGCCTCAAGCATCGCCTGGCGCGCTCGCTGTTCCTGTACGCCATCTGCAACGGCTGGCTGCAGGCCGACCAACCTGTGGTGGAGGCCTCCAGCGGCAGCACCGCGATTTCCGAGGCGTACTTCGCCCGCCTGCTTGGCCTGCCCTTCTTTGCGGTGATGCCGCGCAGCACGTCGCGTGACAAGGTCGCGCAGATCGAATTCTTCGGCGGGCATTGCCACTTCATCGACGACACCGACGTCTACGGCGCCGCACAGCGTCTCGCCGCGGAACTGGGTGGCCACTACATGGACCAGTTCACCTACGCCGAACGCGCTACCGACTGGCGCGGCAACAACAACATCGCCGAGTCCATCTTCCGTCAGATGCAACGCGAGCCCGATCCGGATCCCCGCTGGATCGTCGTACCCGCCGGCACGGGTGGCACCTCGGCCACCATCGGCCGCTACATCCGCTATCGCTCCGCGCAACACGCGCCTGTGCGCCTTGCCGTGGTCGATCCGGAACATTCGGTGTTCTACGACTACTACGCGTGCCGCGACGCCAGCCTGCAGCTGACCCGCGGATCGCGCATCGAAGGTATCGGCCGCCCGCGTGTCGAACCCTCGTTCCTGCCCAGCGTCATCGACCGCATGATGCGCGTGCCCGATGCCGCGTCGATTGCCGCGCTGCGCCTGCTCGAACAACTGCTGGGTCGGTGCTGCGGCGGCTCCACCGGCACCAATCTGGTCGGCGCCCTGCAGCTGATGAGCGAGCTGCGTGCCGCCGGCGAGCGCGGCCCCGTGGTCACCCTGATCTGCGACGGCGGTGAGCGTTACCGCTGTTCTTACTACAACGACGACTGGATTGCCGCCGAGGGGCTGGACCTCACGCCCCAGCTCGAACGCCTGGAGGCCATCGTCCGCCACGGCCACTGGATCGACTGACCGGCATTCCCCACGCCCCGCCGTAGCGCTATCTTGATGGCTCCTCTTCGCCGGACGGTCCCATGTCCCTGCTGCCACCCATCGACTTGAAGCGCTGGATCGACGAGCACCGCCACCTGCTGAAGCCGCCGGTGGGCAACAAGTGCATCGTCGATGGCGATTTCATCATCATGATCGTGGGTGGCCCCAACGCGCGCACCGACTATCACTACGACGAAGGCCCCGAGTTCTTCTATCAGATCGAAGGCGAGATGGTGCTGAAGGTGCAGGACGAGGGCACCGCACGCGACATCCCCATCCGCGCCGGCGAACTGTTCTACCTGCCGCCCTGCGTACCGCATTCACCGCAACGCATGCCCGACTCGATCGGGCTGGTGATCGAGCGCCAGCGGCTGGCGGGAGAGAAGGACGGCCTGCTGTGGTTCTGCGAGCGCTGCAACCACAAGCTGTACGAGGAGTACTTCACCCTCGGCAGCATCGAGCATGATTTCCCGCCGGTGTTCGAACGTTTCTATCGTTCGATCGATGCGCGCACCTGCGAGCAGTGCGGACACCTCAACTCGGCGCCTGCCAAGTACGCCTGAATCTGTGCGTTCCCTAGATTCGCCTCCCTTGTGGGAGCGCACCCTGTGCGCGACAGGCGAAGCCGCAGTCCATGCTAGTGCCCAAATGTTTGACGATCGCAATGGAGGCGGATGCATCCCATAGCGGCAGTGTTTCGCCTTGACGCCGTCGCGCACAGGGTGGCGCTCCCACAAAAGACGCGCCTGTCTCAGAGGGAGTGTTGATCGCGCACTGGGTGCGCCCCTACAAGGGCGACGCTCGGAACTTGCTCAGCGCTGCAGCCACTTCCACGCCATGCGCCGCAACGATTTATCGCTCTGCGGGTCGTCAGCGATCTCGCGGATGGAGCGCCATGCGAGTGCGTGGGACTCGTCGCTGACCACGAAGTCCTCGCTGGCAACCGCGCGCACGACATAGCGCACGTCGTAATGCCAATGCTCCGGCTCCGCGCCACGCGCGGGGATACGGTGGCGATCGAGATCGAAAGGCTCCGCCTCGACCTCCAGGCCGGCGATTCCCGATTCCTCTTCGGCCTCGCGCAGCGCCACGCGGGCGAGATCCGTGTCGCCATCCGCGTGACCGCCCAGCTGCAGCCAGCGGCCCAGCTTGCGGTGATGCGTGAGCAGCACGCGCAGTCCGTCGGCGCTCACCAGCCAGGCGGAACCAGTGAAATGCGCCTCCAGCGATTCGCGACGGAATCGATGTTCACCGCCATCGAGCAACCCGATGAAATGCGATACGTCCTTTTCCTCCGGCCAGTGCCGGCCGTATTGCAGGAACTGCTCTGACAACATGTGCATGGATACTTCCCGACCGACCATCAACCACCGCCTCCGTGGGGGCGGCAAATCGCGATTATTTCAGAGCTTTCCCGGTCACGCATCGGCCTTCGTGGCCCGCCTGGGGCTGACCGCACTGCAACTTGTACGCCCGCACCCCGCTGGGCTATGGTTCCCCGTCGTTGCCGGGGTAGCGACGAACCGACCGTGACGTTTGGCACGGTTATAAGCGGTAAGAACGACCACAAGGCTGTAGGGGAGAAACATGCTGAAAAACCTGTTCGCGACGCATCCGATCCAGGCGTCGCCACACGTCGACGCGGGTGAGTTGCCGCACGACAGCCTGCACGGTGAGGCGAGCCTCAAGCGAGTGCTCACGGCGCGCCACCTGATCATGCTCGGCATTGGCGCCGTGATTGGCGCAGGTATTTTCGTCATCACCGGCCAGGCTGCTGCCGAACACGCCGGCCCCGCCCTGATCATCAGCTTCATCGTCGCCGGCATCGCCTGCGCCTTCGCGGGCCTCTGCTACGCCGAGTTCGCCGCGATGATCCCGGTCTCCGGCAGCGCCTACGCTTATTCCTATGCCACGCTGGGCGAAATCGTCGCCTGGTTCATCGGCTGGAACCTCGTCCTCGAATACCTCTTCGCCGTTGCCACCGTGGCTGCCGGCTGGTCGGGTTATTTCAACGAGTGCCTCTCCATCCTCAGTCACTGGACCGGGTTGTCGTTGTCGCTGCCCGAGAGCCTCGCCTCTGCGCCGCTCGCATTCATGGACGGCAGCCAGATCGAACAGCTGAAAGCCGGCCAGCACGTGCTCGCCAAGTTCTCCGAGCACTTCTACCTGGTCAGCACCAACACCATCATCAATCTGCCGGCCATTCTGATCGTGACCGCGCTGACGATGCTGTGCTATCGCGGCATCACGCAGTCGACCTTCGTCAACTCGATCATCGTGGCCATCAAGGTCATCGTGATCCTGCTGTTCCTGGTGTTCGCCTTCCGCTTCATCGATCCGTCGAACTGGCATCCGTTCATTCCGCCGGAAGAAGGTCCGGGCCGCTTCGGCACCAGCGGTATCTTCCGCGCCGCGGTGCTGGTGTTCTTCTCCTATGTCGGCTTCGACGCGGTGTCGACTGCCGCTGGCGAAGCCAAGAACCCGCAGCGCGACATGCCGATCGGCATTCTCGGCTCGCTGGCCATCTGCACCGTGCTCTACATCGCGATGGCGCTGACCCTCACCGGCATCGCCCCCTACCGGATGCTGGGCACGCCCGAACCGGTCGCCACCGCTCTGAGCATCCATCCGGAACTCAACTGGCTGAAGGCGATCGTTTCGTTTGGTGCCCTGGCCGGCCTGAGCTCGGTGATCCTGGTCATGCTGCTGGGTACCTCGCGCATCTTCTTCAGCATGGCGAAGGACGGCCTGCTGGGTAAGGGCATCTCGCGCGTGCATCCCAAGCACCGTACGCCGCACGTGGCCACCATCATTGCCGGCGTTTCGGCGCTGGTGCTCGCCGGCCTGTTCCCGGTGAGCATCCTGGGTGAACTGGTGTCGATGGGCACCCTGCTCGCCTTCACCACCGTCTGCATCGGCGTGCTCATCCTGCGCTACACCCGTCCCGAACTGCCGCGCACCTTCCGCGTGCCGGGCATCTGGGTGGTGAGCGTGCTGGGCTCGGTGATCTGCCTGTACCTGTTCTGGCAGTCGTTCCGCGCGAACTGGCCGCTGATGGTGGGCTGGACCACGTTCGGCATGCTGATCTATGCCTTCTACGGGTATTCCCATAGCAAGCTCCGCAAGCAAAACTCCTGATCCGACACGAAGGGCCGGCCCAGTGCCGGCCCTCTCGTTATGACCTAGGGCGAACCACGGCCCCCAGCTTCACCAGGTTGACGCATGCTCAAACAGCTACTCGCCCGCAAGACCGATTTCTCCGACGCCGACGACGCCTCCCACGGCCCGGCGCTGCGTCGCACGCTCGGCCCCTGGGGCATAACCGCCCTGGGTATCGGCGCCGTGATCGGCACCGGCATCTTCGTGGTCACCGGCCAGGCCGCCGCCGAACATGCCGGCCCTGCGGTGCTGATCTCCTTCATCCTCGCGGCGATCTGCAGCGGCTTCACCGCGCTGTGCTACGCCGAATTCGCCACGCTGATCCCGATCTCGGGCAGCTCCTATTCCTATGCCTATGCCACGCTGGGTGAGCTGGTCGCGTGGTTCATCGGCTGGAACATGGTGCTCGAGTACGGCATCTCCGCCTCGGCCGTCGCAGCCAGCTGGACGGGCTATTTCACCAGCATGCTCGACCAGCTCGGCATCCATCTGCCGCAGTCCCTCACGGAAGCGCCGCTCGCCTTCACGGATGGGCATCTCGTGCCCACCGGGCACCTGATGAACCTGCCGGCGGTGGCGATCGTGCTGGCGCTCACCTGGCTTTGCTATGTCGGCATCCGCGAGTCGGCGGGCCTTAACGTGCTGATGGTCGCGCTCAAGGTCGGCCTGATCATCATCGTGGTGGTCGCCGGTTATCGCTACGTCGATCCGTCGAACTGGCACCCGTTCATCCCGGAAAACCAGGGGCCGGGCAAGTACGGCTGGTCGGGCATCATGCGCGGCGCGGCGATGGTGTTCTTCGCCTATATCGGCTTCGAGGCGACATCCACCGCGGCACAGGAATGCAAGAACCCGCAACGCGACCTTCCCTTCGGGACGCTGGTCTCGCTGGTCATCTGCACCATTCTCTATCTCGCGATGGCTGCCGTGCTGACGGGCCTGGCCTCGTATACCGATCTCGGCACCAGCGAACCGGTCGTCACTGCCATCAAGGGCCATCCGGAGCTGGGCTGGCTGCGCACCGTGGTGGAAATCGGGGCGCTGATCGGCCTGTCCTCGGTGATCCTGGTGATGATCATCGCGCAGCCGCGCATCTTCATGATCATGTCGCGGGACGGCCTGCTGCCGAAGGTCTTCAACCGCATTCATCCCAAGCACCGCACGCCGCACATCAACACCGTGATCACCGGTGTGGGTATCGCGATCCTTGCTGCGGTATTCCCGCTGGATCTGCTCGCGGACCTCACCTCGATGGGCACGCTGATCGCGTTCGTCGCGGTGTGCGCTGGCGTGCTGATCCTTCGCTACACCGCACCGGAACTGCATCGCGGCTTCCGCGTGCCGTGGGCCTGGGTGATCTGCCCCGCTGGCGTGCTCAGCTGCCTGGCCCTGCTGGCCTTCATGAGCTGGTTCAACTGGCTCCTGATGATCATCTGGACCGTGATCGGCCTGGCGATCTACTTCGGCTATGGCATTCGCCACAGTCGCCTACATCGTCAACCTGTCAGCAAAAAAGCTTAATTTTCGGCGATCTGAGTCGAATTTCTTCGAAATCGCCAGATGGGCCATGCCTCACCTGGCGTAACGAATGAAAGCTTCCTGCGGAACATTCGTGAGGGCGAGTCTTGAATGTAACAATAACTCATTGTTTTTGTTCATTTTAACGAGACTTTTTCGATAAAATTTTGGGGCCGCCCGGCCCCAAAACCACCCTCCAGGAGTATCATCTGTGCTCCGTGGGTTGATCACTTGGCAGTGGGCCCCGGATTGCCGCCCGGCGCGTCAGGCGGGTCAGCTCCTCGGCCTGACGCGTCTGGGCAGCATCTTCTACTCACCGAGTTCTTCGGTTCGAGTTCTTCTTCACTTGCATAAAGATCACGCGAAGATCGGGTCAGCGTGATGTCGTGTTGCGTGCGTGTGCGTCGACGTCAGCGACTGATGTGCTCGCGGAAAGCGTCGCCGCGATGAAGCGTCGCTCGTGCGCCGATGACGCCGCTGCAAAAACAAGAAGGCCGGCAATGCCGGCCTTCTCGTCTGCAGAGTCGATGAAGCTTCAGGCTTTCTTCGGAGCGTGCGACACGCACCAGCCCTTGGCGTTGACCGACTTGCCCGGGAACAACTGGCAAGGACCATAGCCCGATGGGCCGCCGGTGTAGAACTGGCAGTTGGCGCAATCGTCGCCGGCCTTGTGCTTCGCATCGGTCGTCTTGCTGGCGTCTTCGACGTAGCCGAGGGCCTTGGCCGTCGGATCCGATTCCGCCACATGGGGCAGATCCGCCGCGCGAGCAAAGCGAGGCAGGCCACCACCGATCACCACCGCAGCCGCAGCAGTCCCAGCCGCGGCCTTGAGAAAGCGACGACGCGATTCGATATCTTTTTCGTGCGACATTGGTCCTACCTCCGTCTGGAAACATATCCGCCACGCCCGTGGCAGATCCTGGTGAATGCTACTCGCCTCGGAGATAAGTCGTGAGAACGAATCGCATTTTCGGCGTTGACGTAAAATCGACGTGGTATAGTTGCAGTTCATTTGGACGTCCATAACCCATGACTCAGAGCCTCCCCGCCACGATTACACCGGAGCTGTTCGCGCAGCGTGCCGACGCCATTGCCGATGCTGCGCGTGAACTGGCCGTGGCCGGGTGGACGCCCGCCACCAGCAGCAACTTCTCCATGCGGCTGGACGGCGAACACGCCGCCATCACAATCTCCGGGCGCGACAAGGGCAAGCTGGGTCGCGACGACATCATGATCATCGACATGCAGGGCAAGGCCGTCGGCACGTCGGCGCGCCCCAGTGCGGAGACGGAACTGCACACGCAGATCTACCGTCGCATGCCCGAGATGAACGTGGTGCTGCACACCCATTCACGCACGCAGAGCGTATCGTCGCGCCTGTTCGCACGCGAAGGCGTGGTGAAGCTCGAGGGCTGGGAACTGCAGAAAGCCATTGCGGGTCAAACCACCCACGACGCCGAGCTTTCGATCCCGGTGTTCCCCAACACGCAGCATATGCCCGAGCTGGTTGCGCAGGTCGATGCCTGGCTCGACTCAGGCAAGCCGCTGCATGCCTATCTCATCAACGGTCACGGCATCTATACCTGGGGCCGGGACATGGCCGAGACCCGTCGCCATCTCGAGGCGCTGGAATTCCTGCTCGGTTGCGAACTTGATCTGAGGAGACTCTCCGCATGAGCCGTCTGCGCATTTTCCAGGACACCCGCCCCGACGCGCCGCTGAGCGTGTACACCGACCACGCCGAGATCTCCACCGAACTGGCGAAGGCCGGCGTGCGCTTCGAACAGTGGGAGGCGAGCCAGCCGATCGCGCCGGGCGCCAGCCAGGAAGAAGTGATTGCGGCCTATCGCGCCGACATCGATCGCCTGATGTCCGAGGAGGGCTATCAGGCCGTGGATGTCATCAGCCTCAAGCCGGACCATCCGGATCGCGCAACGCTTCGCCAGAAGTTCCTCAGCGAGCACACGCACAGCGAAGACGAGGTGCGGTTCTTTGTCGCCGGCGCTGGCCAGTTCACACTGCACCTTGGCGACAAGGTCTACGACATCCTGTGCGAACAGGGCGACCTGATCGGCGTGCCTGACGGTACCCGGCACTGGTTCGACATGAGCGAGTCGCCCTACTTCGTGGCGATCCGCCTGTTCACCAACAAGGACGGCTGGGTCGCGCAGTTCACCGGTGAGGACATCGCCCAGCACTTCCCGCGCATGACGCCCCACGGATCCGCGAAGGCGGCCTGAGCCCATCCAGCCCCTGTAGGAGCGCACCCAGTGCGCGATCGGCACCTCCTGTTGCGAGGCCGATCGCGCACTGGATGCGCTCCTACGGTAAAGCGGGCATCGGCCCTCGCCCGCCGCCCCGGCCGAGGTTAAGCTTGGCTGCCCTGCAGACCGGCTTCCCCGCATGACCACCATCCGCGCCATCGTCACCGATATCGAGGGCACGACCAGCTCGATCCGTTTCGTCAAGGATGTGCTGTTCCCGTATGCCCGTGAGCGGCTGCCCGCCTTCGTAGAAACCCATGGCGACACGCCCGAGGTGCAGCACTGGCTGCATGAAGCGGCCAAGGAAGCCGGCATCGTCGAGGCACCTCGGCAGGAAGTGATCGAGATGCTGCTGCGCTGGATCGACGAGGACCGCAAGTCCACGGCGCTCAAGGCCCTGCAGGGCATGATCTGGAAGGACGGCTACGAGAACGGCGACTACCAGGCGCACATGTACCCGGAAGTGTCCGCCCGGCTGCACGCCTGGCGCGCCGATGGATTGCACCTCTACGTCTACTCCTCCGGCTCCGTCCCCGCGCAGAAGCTGTTCTTCCGCTACAGCGAGGCAGGCGACCTCACGCCACTGTTCTCCGGTTACTTCGACACCGAGACGGGTCCCAAGCGCGAGCGCGCCTCTTACGAGAAGATCGCCGAGGCCATCGGCGAGCTGCCGGCGCATATCCTGTTCCTCTCCGACATCGTGGAAGAGCTGGACGCCGCCCAGGCAGCAGGCCTGCATACGGGCTGGCTGTTGCGCGAGCCGCTCGCGCTGCCCGATGCGCCGCGCCACCCCGCCTACCGCGACTTTGACGCCATCGTTCTCTGACCCGCCCGAGCTCCCGCCATGCGTATCGCCTTTACTGCCCTGCTCGCCTTCGCGGCTGGCGTGCTGCTCATGGTGGGACTCACGCGGCATGCCACGTCACCGGCCAACGAACCCGCCGCCGTCGCCAGCCATCCTGCGACGAGCTCCACCGCCCTGGTTCCCCCCGACAACACCACCGATGAAGAACCGGGTGGCGCCGCCGACAACTGGCCATCGCACGCTCCTTCGCCGGAACAGGTGATCTATGCCCAGCACGGCATGGTGCGCAAGGCGCTGGACGGGCTGAGCCCACGTGTTGCCGGCCAACCCAACCTCTACGTGGTCGCCTTCGGCGGCGACGGTGGCGAGGATGTGTTCCGCAACGAGGCCGAGTACGCCGCCAGGTTTTTCCCGCAGCACTTCGGGACGGCCGCCCATGTGCTGGTGCTGGAGAACAATCCGGCCTCGCTGGAACAGCGCCCGCTGGCCTCCTGGAGCAATCTCGAGGCGACGCTCGACGGTCTCGCCGGCACGATGAAGCCGGACGAAGACATCCTGCTGCTGTACATGACCACGCACGGCGACGAAGACCACAACCTGCTGGTCGACATGGATCCGCTGCCGCTGGACCAGATCGGCGCGCAGGACCTCGCCGACATCCTCGACAAGCGCCCGTTCAAATGGAAGGTGGTGGTCGTCAACGCCTGCTATTCGGGCGGATTCGTACCCACGCTCAAGGGCGCCGGCACCCTGGTGATCACCGCTGCACGCGCCGACCGCAGTTCGTTCGGCTGCGGCAGCGATTCGGACATCACCTATTTCGGACGAGCGTGGCTGGTCGACGGACTCAACCGCACACCGGATTTCATGGAAGCCTTCCGCCAGGCTTCCGATGAAATCGCGCAATGGGAAACCAAGGACAAGCTGACGCCGTCCGAACCGCAGATGAGCGTGGGTTCGGGTATCGCCGATCAGCTGGCGCAATGGCGCCGCCATGTCGTGCCGGGACCGACCGTTGCGTTCAAGGCCGCCCCATCGGCCCACGCCGCCAGCCTGCACTGAAACGATTGCCGCTTATGCGGGCACGGGGCTGCGCGCGTGCCAGATCCAGCGCTCCTGGTTGAGCGTCGCCCCCTGTCCTTCGCGAGGAAACAGCACGGCGCTGCGGGGCGCCACGCGCAACTCCATGCCCGCGTGCAGGCCACGCCGCGACAAGTCCTCGCTGGCGATATCGGCTTCCAGCGTCTGGTCCAGCGCGTCGACATGCAATTCCAGGTGCGCGACGCTGCCGGCAAGATAGATATGGCGAAGCTTCGCCTCCCAGGCCGGTTGCGATGAGGGCACGGCCAGGCGCAGCTGCTCTGGTCGCACATAGGCCACCGCTTCGGTGAACCGCCCCTGCCACGGATCGCCATCCGGCATCCAGCCGCCAGCGGAGAGACGATCGCCGTTGCGCCGGACGAGGAAGCGATTGACCTTGCCGATGAACTCGCACACGAACGGCGTCGCCGGTTGCTGGTAGATCACTTCCGGCGAACCGACCTGCTCCACGCGACCGTTGTTCATCACGGCCACGCGATCGGCCAGCTCCAGTGCCTCTTCCTGGTCGTGGGTGACGAAAACCGTAGTCAGCTCCAGCTCCTCGTGCAACTCGCGCAACCAGCGACGCAACGTGACGCGGACCTGCGCATCCAGCGCGCCGAATGGCTCGTCCAGCAGCAGCATGTCGGGCTCCACTGCCAGCGCACGCGCCAGCGCCACGCGCTGACGCTGGCCGCCCGACAGCTGCGCGGGATAACGGCGGCCGAGGTCATCCAGTTGCACGCGCTTGAGCAGGCGCTCCACGCGCTCGCGAATCACCGCTCGGGATGGCCGCTTGCGCCAGGGGCGCACGCGCAGGCCGAAGGCGATGTTCTCGAGCACGGTGAGGTGGCGAAACAGCGCGTAGTGCTGGAACACCATGCCAATGTTGCGCTCACGTGCGGTGGTGGCGAGGAAATCCTTGCCGTCCTTCAGCACGCTGCCCGTGTCGGGATAGTCCAGTCCGGCAAGGATGCGCAACAGGGTCGTCTTGCCCGAGCCTGACGGACCCAGCAGTGCCAGGAATTCCCCTGGCGCGATGCTCAGGCTGACATCGTCCAGCGCCTGGTACTCGGCGAAACGTCGATTCAGATGGGACAACTCGAGTGTCATCCGGTGTCCTCAATGCCCGCCAGGTGCGTGCGCGGCGATTTCGTCACCATAGCGCCATTCCAGCAGGGTTTTCACGGCCAGCGTAAGCAGGGCGAGCAAGGCCAGCAGCGAAGCTACGGCGAACGCACCCACATAATCGTATTCGTTGTAGCGCATCTCCACTTCCAGCGGCATCGTGGTGGTGAGTCCACGGATATGGCCGGATACCACGGAGACGGCGCCGAATTCGCCCATCGCGCGCGCATTGCACAGCAGCACGCCGTAGAGCAGCGCCCAGCGGATATTGGGCAAGGTGACGCGGAAGAACATCTGCCAGCCGCTGGCGCCCAGCACGCGCGCCGCCTCTTCCTCCTCGCTGCCCTGCGCTTCCATCAAGGGAATAAGCTCGCGCGCCACGAATGGCAGCGTGATGAAGATCGTCGCCAGCACCAGGCCCGGCACCGCATAGATGACCTTGATGCCGTGCGCCTCCATCCACGGACCGAACCAGCCCTGCGCACCGAACAACAGCACATAGACCAGGCCCGAAATCACCGGGGACACCGAAAACGGCAGGTCGATGAAGGCGCCGAGCAGGGTCTTGCCGCGGAACTCGAATCGCGTCATCGCCCAAGCGGCGGCGATGCCGAAGACCACGTTGAGCGGCACCGCGATCACCGCCACCAGCAGAGTCAGCCTGATCGCGGAACGTGCTTCCGGCTGCCGAATGGCTTCGAGGTAAGGCGTCAGACCCTCGCGAAATGCTTCCGCAAACACGGTGGCCAACGGCAGCAGCAGGAACGCGACCAGGAAGGCCAGCGCCAGCAGGATCAACGCGACATGCGCGAGGCGGCGCGGCCAGCGGGCGGAGCGCGAGCGCTTGCGTCCGCTCATGCGGCACGCTCCGCCCAGCGATTGCTCCAGCGCTGGAGCAAGGAAACGATCACCAGCAACACGAAGGAAAGCAGCAGCAGCGCCACGCCCAGCGCGGCGGCACCGGCGTAGTCGAACTGTTCCAGTTTCTGCACGATCAGCAGCGGCGCGATTTCCGACTTCATCGGAATATTGCCGGCGATGAAGATCACCGAACCGTATTCGCCCACCGCACGCGCGAGCGCCAGGGCGAAACCGGTGAGCAGTGTGGGCGCGAGCATCGGCAGAATCACGCGGAAGAAGGTCTGCCAGCGCTGCGCGCCCAGGCTCTCGGCCGCCTCTTCCACGTCGCGCTCGAGCGAGGCCAGCACCGGTTGCAGCGTGCGCACCACGAACGGGAAGCCGACGAACACCATCGCCACCAACACACCGACGGGCGTATAGGCGACCTTGATGCCCAGCGGCTCCAGCCATCGGCCCAACCATCCGTTGGGCGCATACAGCGTGGTGAGCGCGATACCCGCCACGGCCGTGGGCAAGGCGAATGGCAGATCGACCAGGGCATCGAACAGACGCCGGCCCGGGAAGCGATAGCGCACCAGTACCCAACCAACCAGCAGTCCCACCACCGCATTGATGGATGCCGCCATCACCGCGCCGAGCAGGCTGAGCCGCAAGGCAGCCAGCGTCCGCGGACCAGACAGCAGATGGATCAGTCCGTGCAGGCCGATTCCGGTGGCTTTCCATGCCAGTGCCGCCAGCGGCAGCAGGACGATCAATCCCAGATAGGTCAACGCATAGCCGAAGCTGATGCCGAAACCTGGTAGCACCCGCCGTCGCATCAGATCAGTTTCCTGCGCCCAGCTGGTCGAAGATCGCGCCCTCGGCAAAGAACTTCGCCTGGGCCTGGCGCCAGTCTCCAAACACTTCGTTGATGGTGAACGTATGCGTCGCGGGGAACTGGCTCGCGTAACGCGCGGCGACATCCTGCGCGCGCGGGCGGTAGTAGTTCTTCGCCGCGATCTCCTGGCCCTGCGGCGAATAGAGGAACTGCACATAGGCGTCCGCGACGGCGCGCGTGCCGTGCTTCTCTGCATTCGCATCGACCACGGACACCGGTGGCTCGGCGAGGATGGTCACCGACGGCACCACGATCTCGAACTTGTCCTTGCCCAGCTGTCGCTGAGCGAGCAGCGCCTCGTTTTCCCACGCGATCAGCACATCGCCGATGCCGCGCTGCGCGAAGGTATTGGTGGCGCCGCGCGCACCGGTGTCGAGCACTGGCACGTGCTTGTACAACTCCTGCACGTACGCCTTTGCCTTGGCTTCGTTACCGCCCGGCTGCTTCAACGCGTAGCCCCAGGCGGCCAGGAAATTCCAGCGTGCGCCACCGGACGATTTCGGATTGGGCGTCACCACCTGCACGCCGGGACGTACCAGGTCGGCCCAGTCCTTGATGCCCTTGGGATTGCCCTTGCGCACCAGGAACACGATGGCGGAGGTGTAAGGCGACGCGTTTTCTGGCAGACGCTTCTGCCAGTCCCTGGCCACCAGGCCACGATCGGCCAGCGCATCGATGTCGTAGGCCAGCGCGAGCGTCACCACGTCGGCCGGCAGACCGTCGACCACAGAGCGCGCCTGCTTGCCGGAGCCACCGTGTGACATCTGGATGGTTACGCTGTCGCCGTGCTGGGCCTTCCACTGCGCGGCGAAGGCGCTGTTGATGTCGCGATACAGCTCGCGCGTCGGATCGTAGGAGGCATTGAGCAGGGTGACGTCCTTGGCCATCACCGTAGCGGCCAGCACGGTGCCGGCCACTGCGATCAAGAACGGGATGAACTTCCTCATGGCCTCTCCTGCGACGGCACGAACGACCAGCGTATCGGGCCCATGTGCGATTGCGAAATCGCAATATGGCATATCCTCATGGCTGCGCCATGCGCGAAATCAGCGCAATATCCGGGGCCACCGGCTCAGGAACCTTCGCTGGCGCTGTCGCAGGATGCATCCGTCGTACCCACCTCGACCAGTTGCGTCGCCAGGCGATGGGCCGCAGCCCGGATTTCCGGCATGGCCGTACATTCCCACAGGTTGCCGCGAAGCAGCGAGCCGATCGCATACAGGCCGCGCCGCGCTGCGCCATCGGCATCGAGCAACTGGCCATCCGCGCCAGCCGATACCCCCAGCTGGAGCGGATCGGCCACCGCCAATCCATCACGCAGCAACTGGGCGAGTAGCTCGTGGGCGCCATACGCGACGGCCGTGTCCAGCCCGGTCGCCTGGATCACCAGGTCCGCCTCGATCGTGGCCACCAGCTGGGTCGCTCGTTCACGCAGCGTGAGTTGCAACGGCGACGTACCGTCCACGTCGAGTACCCGTGACGCGAGCACCTGCAACCTGCCCTCTTCCTGCAGCTGGTAGATCGCCTCGCCGGAAGCGGGTGCCAAGCGATGCCGCGCGGCCTCCCAGATCCAGCGCGCATGGCGCAGGAACTGGCGACGCTGCGTATGCGTCAGGCGTTGCCACAGCAAGGCATTGATCGGACGCATGCCGTCGATGATGCTGCGCCAGTCTGTTTCGGATGCATTCGCGATGGCCCGACGCACCAGCCGCAACATGGCCGCCGGACCGTCGCTGGCCAGCAACGCCTGGTTGAGTTCGTCCTGCTGCGCATACGGACCAAGCGGCAGCGCGGAGTGCCTGAAGGGCCACAAGCCATGCCGCGAAACGGCCAGCAGCTCGGCATGCGGCCAGCGCGCGGCAGCCGACAGCAAGGTATCCACCGCCGTAAGCCCGGTGCCGATCACCACGACGCGCCGCGGCGGCCTCGGGTACCGATCCAGCCGCCACGGATCCAGTTCGTAGGCGCCGCCGGCCAGCGCCGTGGTCGATACCGTGCGCAATGGACGCTGCGACAGCGAACCGATCGCCAGCACCACCTGCGATACATCGAGCCAACGATCGGCGCCAACGCGCACGGCGTAACCGCCCTCGGCGCGCGCCATCACTTCGCGCGCGCTGCCGGGATGGATCCGAAAACTGCGCCCCGCTCGCCGGGCCGCGTCGATGCGCGCGCCCACCTGCGCCTGGATGAAATCGCCGAAGAGGCGGCGCGGCAGGAAATCCGTGCCTTTCACCTGACCCAGCTGGCGCGATGCGTGCTGGATGAAATCATCGCCATGCTCGTGAAACACGCCCATGCCGGCCGCGCGCACATTCAGCAGATGACGATCGTCGCCGGTGGCATAGGCCACGCCACGCCCGGGCGCCTGCTGGCCGACGATCCAATGCACCGTTCCCGCGTCATAGCGCGCAAGCAGCTCGCCAAAGGCGGCCGCGCCCGCTGCTCCTCCACCGATCACCGCGATATCAGCCATCACTCGCTCCTCGGACTGCGGGCACAAAACTCGGCTATCCGTGGATAACGGATCAACCGGTGACTTTCCCCTCGCTCGAACCCGCAGGTGAAAACGGCCTTCACGTCATCGACCCGGCGGGACCATGTTTCGTCCTGCCGAACCCCGTGCGGACGGCACCAGTGCCATCGATATCGGGCCATCCCGATGCATTCGCCTGCGTGATGCAGAATCAAACACAGAAGCCGTTAAGGTGGCGCTAGCCCTTCGTCGACTAGCAGCGGCCCACATTCCCGGGAGGTTATGAGGCGTGCGGAATCAGTGTGCGCTGCGCTCTGCATGTCGCTGTGCCAGCACGGCGGCGACATCGTCGAGGCCGAGGCCGCGGGCGCGCAAGGTCACCAGCAGGTGGAACACGAGATCAGCGGCTTCACCCAGCAGGGCGGCATCATCCTGCGCCACTGCGGCGAGCGCTGTCTCGACCCCCTCCTCGCCCACCTTCTGCGCCATGCGGCGGATACCGTCCTCGAACAGGCGCGTCGTGTAACTGCCCTCGGGACGCTCCGCATACCGGCGTGCCACCAGTGCATCCAGCTCGGCAAGAAACCCCGCCGCCGGGCGTACGTCGTCACCAAAGCAACTGCTGGTGCCTTTGTGGCAGGTGGGGCCATGCGGGTCGGCCTGCACCAGCAAGGTATCGGCATCGCAGTCGACGCGGATCGACTTGAGCGCGAGCACGTTGCCCGATGATTCACCCTTGGTCCACAGGCGCTGCTTGCTGCGGCTGTAAAACGTCACATGGCCTGTGGCCTGCGTCGTCACCAGCGCATTGGCATTCATGTAGCCCAGCATCAACACCTCGCCGGTGAGCCAGTGCTGCACGACGGCAGGGAGCAGTCCGGCACCTTTGGACCAGTCGAGCTGGATCGGATCGAGGAGGGTCGAAGTCATCTTGAATGTCCGGAATCGAAAGATGTTGTCGGCTCGCGTGAAGCGATGTGCGAAGCGTCGCTGCTAGGGTCGAACGGTCACGCCCCACGCCGTGAGCGACTGCTTCAAGGCGGGGATGGCGATGGCACCGGAATGAAAGACGCTGGCTGCCAGCGCACCGTCGACGTCGGATTGCGTGAAGGCATCGCGGAAGTGCTCCGGGGCACCGGCGCCGCCCGAAGCGATCAGCGGCACATTGCACAGCGCGCGCACGACCGACAGCTGCTCCAGGTCGTAACCTTGCCGCACGCCATCGCTGCCCATGCAGTTGAGCACGATCTCACCTGCTCCGCGCTGTTGCGCCTCCACCACCCAGTCCAGCGTGCGGCGCGGCAACGCCTGCGTGCGGGTCGGATCGCCGGTGTACTGGCGCACACGCCATTCGCCGTCGGCATCACGCAGGCTGTCCACACCCACCACCACGCACTGCACGCCGAAGGCGGCCGCGAGTTCACCGATCAGCTCGGGACGCTCCAGCGCGGGCGAGTTGACCGAAATCTTGTCGGCGCCCGCATGCAACACGGCACGAGCCTCATCGACGCTGCGGATGCCACCCGCGACGCAGAACGGAATATCGATGACGCGCGCCACGCGCTCCACCCAGCCACGATCAACGCTACGCCCTTCGGGGCTGGCGGTGATGTCGTAGAACACCAGTTCGTCCGCGCCTTCGTCGCGATAGCGCAGCGCGAGATCCACGATCTCGCCCATCACGACGTGGTCGCGAAACCGGACGCCTTTCACGACCTGGCCGTCACGCACGTCCAGGCAGGGAATGATGCGACGACTCAGCATGCCAGGGCCTCCTGCACGGTAAAGCGCCCTTCGAGCAGTGCGCGACCGAGGATCACGCCTTTCGCGCCGGCTTCTCGCGCCGCACGAATGTCTTCCAGCGAACGCACGCCGCCGGACGCCTGCACCGCCAGGCTCGGCACTGTCGCGGCTAGGTGGCGATACAAGTCCAGGTTGAAACCGGCAAGCATGCCGTCGCGGTGAATGTCCGTGCACAACAGGTGTTGCGCACCCTGGGTTGCGTACCACGGTGCCAGCTCGTCCAGCGTGCGCGCTTCCGTTTCGGTCCAGCCTGCGCTGGGAAGGCGCCATGCGCCATCCTGCTGCAGGGTATCCAGTGCCAGGGTGATGCGCTCGGCGCCGCGGACGGAAAGCCATCCGGCCACAAGCTCCGGTTCGCGAATGGCCAAACTGCCGACCACGACGCGCGATACGCCCGCATCGAACAAACGCTGCATGTCCGCTTCGGAGCGCACGCCTCCGCCCGCCTGGATGCTCATGCCATCGCGGGCGATCGATTCGATCACGGCGAGGTTCTCCAGGCTGCCACCGCGAGCACCATCCAGGTCGACCATATGCAGCCATTCGGCGCCGGCCTGTGCATAGCTGCCCGCCAGCGCACGCGGGTCGAACTCATAGGTGGTCTGCTGCGCATAGTCGCCCTGCTTCAGGCGCACTACGCGGCCACTGCGCAGATCGATGGCGGGAATGACGGTGAAGTTCATAGCTCGAGAAAATTCTTGAGTAGACGGGCACCGACCTTGGCGGAGCGCTCCGGATGGAACTGCATGCCATGGAAGTTGCCCTGCGAGATCACGCAGGCGAACTCGTCGCCGTAATCGGTGGAGGCCAGCGCGTAGTCGCCCATGGGCACCGCATAGCTGTGCACGAAATACGCCCAGTCGTCGTCGCCCAGGCCATCGAGCAGCGGATGCTCGCGCTGGCGGCGCACGCGGTTCCACCCCATGTGAGGCACGCGCAGGTCCGGCTGCTCCACAAAGCGGCTCACCGTGGCAGGTACCACGCCGAGGCAGGCGGTATCGCCCTCTTCCGAACGCTCGCACAGCAACTGCATGCCCAGGCATACACCGAGCACCGGCTGGGTGAGCGACCGCATCAGCTCGACCAGGCCCAACTCACGCAACCGCGCCATGCCGGGACCGGCCGCGCCGACGCCCGGAAGAATCACCTTGTCGGCAGTTCGGATGGTCTCGGCGTCGGAGGTCAGCGCCGCATCCGCACCGAGTCGCCGCAAGGCGTAACGCACCGAACCGATGTTCGTGCCACCCGCATCGACCAGCACGACGCCCATTACAGCGCTCCCTTGGTGCTCGGCAGTTCGCTGCCTTCGCGCCGGATCGCCTGGCGCAACGCACGCGCGACCACCTTGAAGCAGGCCTCCACCATGTGATGCGCGTTGTCGCCCTGCACGCTCAAGTGCAGGTTGGCACCCAGCGTCTCGCACAGCGAGCGGAAGAAGTGCGGCACAAGCTCCGTGGGTATGTCGCCCACGCGCTCACGCGGGAACTGCCCTTCGAAGACGAAATAAGGGCGACCTGAAAGATCGAGCGCGGCGCTGGCCTGCGACTCGTCCATGGGCAGCACGAATCCGTAGCGGCCGATGCCACGCTTGTCACCCAGTGCCTGGCGTAAGGCCTGCCCGAGCGCGAGCGCGCAATCCTCGATTGTGTGGTGTTCGTCGATATGCGTATCGCCGTCGCATCCAAGGGCCAGTGCGAAACCGCCATGCTTGCCGATCTGCTCCAGCATGTGGTCGAAAAAGCCCAGGCCGGTGTGGATCTGCGGTTCGGCGAGCTTGTCCAGGTTCACGCTCACGGTGATGCGCGTCTCGCGCGTATTGCGTTCCACCGTGGCCATGCGCGGCGCATCGAGCAACTGGTGCGCGATCTCGTCCCAGCGCAACCCTTGGGGGCCGACGCGGAAGCCACGCACGCCCATGTTGGCAGCAAACTGCAGATCGGTCTCGCGATCGCCCACCATGGCCGACGCGGCGCGGCTCCAGCCGTCATCGGCCAGGTAGTGGCGCAGCATGCCCACGCCAGGCTTGCGCGTGTCCTTGTTCTCGTGCGGGAAGCTGCGATCGATCAATACCTCTCGCACCTTGACGCCCTGCGACGCAAGGATGCGCATCAGCAATTCGTGCGGACCGGTGAAATCCGCCTCGGGGAAGCTGTCGGTGCCGAGGCCGTCCTGGTTGGTCACCATCACCAGCTCATAGCCGCCAGCCACGATGCGCTGCAACGCGGCGATCACGCCCGGCAGCAAGGCGAATTTCTCGAAGCTGTCGATCTGGAAATCTTCCGGCTCCTCGATGAGGCAACCGTCGCGATCGATAAACAGTATCTTGCGACTCATGCGTGTTTACCCCATGCCGATCCATCGGCAAAACCCCGGCCATCCATGGCCGGACTCCTCAATACGGCGAGCAGACGGTCGTTTTCTTCCGCGCTACCAATGGTGATGCGCAACGCGTCGCCCAGGTGTGGATAACGGCGTACATCGCGCACCACGATGCCGGCGTCGAGCAGGCTCTGGTAGACCGTCGCGGGATCGTCCCATCGCACGGCCAGAAAGTTGGCCTGCGAAGGCAGTACCGCGCGCACGCCTGGCAAGGCCGCGAGCGCCGCGGCCATCCGCTCGCGCTGCTCACGCACGAT
The DNA here is from genome assembly GCF_004296575.1 of Dyella amyloliquefaciens. Taxonomy (GTDB): domain Bacteria; phylum Pseudomonadota; class Gammaproteobacteria; order Xanthomonadales; family Rhodanobacteraceae; genus Dyella; species Dyella amyloliquefaciens. Next base: position 459,215 of record NZ_SAYT01000002.1, read on the forward strand.
GGCGATGTGCTGGCGCGCCTGCGCCTGCCCTTCGGCCGACAACGCCTGCAGGGCGAGCGCCACGCACGGCCGTGGCAGCGGGTACGGCGCGATGATGCGGCGAAGCAGTGCGATCACATCCTCGCCAGCCAGCAAGGTGCCGATGCGCGCACCAGCGAGCGCCCACGCCTTGGACAGTGTGCGCAGCACGGCGAGATTGTCGTAGCGGTCGATCAGCGGCGCCGCGCTCAGCAGATCGGAGAATTCGATATAGGCCTCATCCACCACCAGCAAGGCGCGACCGGACAGCGACTGCGCGAGGCGCTCCACCTGGGCCAGCGTCACCTGCTGCCCGGTGGGATTGTTCGGCGCGCACACGAATACCAGCTTCACCGCCGGCGTCACCGCGGCCAGCACGGCGTCCACGTCCAGGGAGAAATCGTCGGCCAGCGGAATCTCCACGACCGCCGCGTTCTGGATACGCGCGCATACCGCATACATGCCGAACGTCGGTGGCTGGATCGCGATGGCATCCTGGCCGGCGCGGCAGAACGCGCGCACCAGCAGGTCGATGGCCTCGTCACTGCCCCTCCCCACCAGCACCTGTGTCAGGCGCACGCCATACAGCGTCGCCAGCGCTTCGATCAGCGCCGGCGGCTGCGGCTCGGGATAGCGGTTGCACTCCAGCGCATCGCCGCCGGGCGACGCCCAGGAGGACTCGTTGGCGTTGAGCAGGATCGCGCCGCCGCTCGCCTCCATGCGCGCGGAGGAATACGGCTGCATGGCGCGGATCTCGGGCCGGGCAATGTCCACGATGCTCATGCTGCCGTCTCCAGCGCGGCGAGGCGCAAGGTGACGGCGCGGCGGTGCGCTTCCAGTTGTTCGGCAGCGGCCAGAGTCGCCGTGCATGGACCAATCTCGCGCAAACCGGCGGGCGACAACTCCTGCACGGTGATCTGCTTCTGGAAACTCGCCACGGATACCCCGCTGTAGCTGCGTGCATAGCCGTAAGTCGGCAGCACATGGTTGCTGCCGCTGCAGTAGTCGCCTACCGATTCGGGCGTCCAGGCGCCGAGGAACACCGAGCCGGCGCTCTGCACGCCCGCCAGCAGTTCGCGCGGCTGCTCCACCTGCAGGATCAGGTGCTCCGGCGCATAGCGATTGCTCACTTCCACCGCCTGCGCCAGCGAGGACACCGCGATCAGTCGGCTCTGCGACAAGGCCTGCTTGGCGATATCCGCGCGCGGCAGCACGGCGCACTGTTGGGCCACCTCTGCCTCGACCGCATCCAGCAGCGCCTGAGAAGGACTCAGTAGGATCACCTGCGAATCCGGACCGTGTTCGGCCTGGGACAGCAGGTCGGCGGCGACGAAGGCTGCGTTGGCCTGCTCGTCCGCAATCACCAGCACTTCCGATGGACCTGCGGGCATGTCGATGGCAGCGCCGTCCGGGTCGGCCGACACCTGCAGCTTCGCCTCGGTCACCCAGGCGTTGCCGGGGCCAAACAGCTTGTCGCACTTGGGCACCGATTCCGTGCCGTAGGCCATCGCCGCGATTGCCTGCGCACCACCCAGCTTGAATACCTTGTGCACGCCGGTGATGCGCGCCGCGTAAAGCACGGCCTCGTCGCAGCGCCCATCGGCGCGGGCTGGCGAACACAGCACCACCTCGGTACAGCCAGCGATACGCGCAGGCACACCCAGCATCAGCGCTGTGGAAGGCAGTGGCGCGCTGCCTGCCGGCACATAAAGGCCGACACGATTGATGGGACGCAGCACGCGCTCGACGCGCACGCCGTTGGCCGTGTCCAGCGCCACGGGCTGGGGGGCGGCCGCGCGGTGGAATGCTTCGATGCGCGTGGCGGCTTCGTCGATGGCAGCCTTCAGTTCCGGCGCCAGACGGGCTTCGGCTTCACGTATCTCCTGTGCCGATACTTCGATGGCGTCGAGCGTGCAGCGGTCGTAACGCGCGCTGAGCTCGCGCAGGGCCTGGTCACCGTCAGCGCGTACGCGCGCAACGATCTGCTCCACACCGTTACGCAGGGTCTCGGCGCGCGACTGCGCCGGACGAGCCAGCGCCGCGCGGCGCGCCACGTTGTCGAGGGCATTCCAATCAAGGCGGTTCATGACGTTCTACCTTTCAATCCGCCTGCATCACGCAAGCATCTTCTCGACCGGCAGCACCAACATCTCGCGTGCACCGGCCTTCTTGATCTCTTCGAGCTGTCGCCAGCTCACTTCGCCCGCGCACAGCGCCTGCAGCATCAGCTGGTCGGGCTGGCCAGCCACCGGCAGCAGGGTCGGCTGCGGACCGCCGGGCAACAGGCGGATCACCGCGTCCAATGCGTTGCGTGAGGTCTGCAGCAGCAGGAGGCGCGATTCGCGTACCTGGATCACGCCATCGAGGCGCTTGAGCAGCAGGTCGATCATGTCGCCACGCTCGTCAGTGGGCAGTGACGCAGGCCCCGCCAGTACGGCTTCGCTTTCCAGCAGCACGTCGGCTTCGCGCAGCTGATTGGCCACCAGCGTGCCGCCGCTCTGCACGAGATCGCAGATGGCATCGGCGGTACCGAGGCGCGGAGCGATCTCCACCGAGCCGGCCAGTGTCACCACGCCAGCGTCCACGCCCTGCGTACGCAGCCATTCACCGAGCAGGCCCGGATACGACGTGGCAATGCGCATGCCCTGCAGTTGCGCGGGTTCGCGATAGTCCAGTTCCTGCGGCACGGCGATCGAAAGACGGCAACGCCCGAAACCCAGCGAACGCCATTCGGCCAGCGCCGGTCCTTCCCGTCCGGTGGTGTACTGGAACTCGCTGAGCACATTGCGGCCCACGATGCCCAGGTCGCACACGCCCTGCGCGATCAGGCCGGGGATGTCGTCGTCACGCACCAGCAACAGGTCGACAGGCTCGCCCTCGCCGAACAGGAACAGCTTGTCGCGGCTCTGGCGGAACGAAAGGCCGCAACGGTTGAGCAGTTCCAGCGCCGGCTCGGTGAGGCGGCCGGACTTCTGCATCGCTATACGTAGTCGATCCCGCGGTTTCATGCCTTGACCTTCTTGCTGGTTGCCTTGCCGGCCGCGCGGCGGCGGGCAGCGCGGGCGGCGGCGGCGAGGTAGCCGCCATTGCCCTGATTGAGGAAACGCGCCACGCGCCCGATGGTGGTGATGCTCACCGCGGTCCGCTCGTGGATCTCGCGATAGGCCACGCCATCGAGCAGGTACGGCACCACGCGCCAGCGATCCACCAGCACCTCCAGCTCGGCCGGTGTGCACAGGTCATGCAGGAAGGCGGACATCTCCTCGGCGTTCTTCAGCGAGAGCAAAGCCTCGCAAAGACTGAGCTCGGCGGACTCGGCGGGGGTTTCGGGATCGAGCGATCGGCGCTTCATAATGTACTAATGCGTTAATACAATGGAGCGCATCATACGCGACGCGATGCAGTGCAGCAACCGTGCAAATCGAACGGGCACGCCCGTCGTTAAGCGAGCGACCCGCAGTCGTGGTTTCTTGCGTCGACGACACAGCCGTCGCCCTTGTAGGAGCGCACCCAGTGCGCGATAAGCCTACGAAGCGGTGACGCCGGGACGTTGCGGTTGCCCACTGGGTGGGCTCCTACAGGAGGTTTCGTGGCTAGATTCGCCAGACCCTCTCATTCACACCCTTTCCCCGGCCCGCCTGCCCAGCTATATTAGATAGGTAGCCTACCTATCAAGCTGGAGAAGCCAGCCATGCCCGCCATCACCAGCGATGCCCGCCTGCTGGCCGAAGAACTGCGCACGCCTCTGCGCCGGATCTACCGGCAGCTGCGCCGCGATGCCAACGACGACGGCATTCCGCCGCTGCGCAAACAGCTGCTGATCGCCATCATCGACCACCCTGGCATCGGCGTCGGCGACCTGGCTCGGCAGGAGAACCTGCGCAGCCCGACCATCAGCGGCCATATCAATGCGATGGTCGCCGCCGGCCTGGTGAAGCGCACCGAACCCGCTTCGGGAGACCGTCGTCGCGTGGGCCTGATCGCCACCGCTCAGGCGAACGACGCCATCGAAGCTCATCGCAAGCGCCGCACCGACCGGCTGGCGCAGGCGCTGGCCAATCTTCCGCCCGAATCGCGCCATGCCATCCGAGCCGCCATTCCGGCCTTGAACGAACTGGATCTATGACATCCCCGCACACCGATACCACGGTCATCCCCACCGAGCGCGAGGTACGCCAAGTCTTCATCGGGCTGATCATCATGCTGGCGCTCGGCGCTATCGACCAAAGCATCGTGGCCACCGCCCTTCCCCGTATCGTCAGTGACCTCGGCGGCATCAGCCACCTGTCCTGGGTGGTCACCGCCTACGTGCTCGCTTCCACCGCGACCATGCCGCTGTACGGCAAGCTCAGCGACCAGTACGGCCGCAAGCCGATGGTGTACGTGGCCGTGATCACCTTCCTGCTCGGCTCGGTGCTGAGCGGCGCCTCGCGCAACCTGGTCGAGCTGATCGTGTTCCGTGCCGTGCAGGGCCTGGGCGCGGGTGGCCTGGTGCCGCTGGCGCAGATCATCATCGGCGACATGCTCACGCCGACCCGCCGCGGACGCTGGCAAGGCGTGATCGCCGCGATCTTCGCCATCTGCAGCGTGCTCGGCCCGCTGCTCGGCGGCGTCATCACCGACCTGCTGTCATGGCACTGGATCTTCTACATCAACCTGCCCGTTGGCGCGGTAGCGATGGTGATGATCGGGCGCGCCTTGCGCCAATACACGCCACTGCATGCGCGACGCATTGACTACATCGGCTCGGTGCTGATGACGGTGGCGACCGTGGCCTTCCTGCTGGTGCTGACCCTGGGCGGATCGACGTGGCCATGGTTCTCCATGCCACTCGGCGGCATGGCGATCCTCGCATTGGTATGCGGCGTGCTGTTCGTGCGTCATGTGCAGCACGAGCCCGAGCCGGTGCTTCCGCTGGGCTTGTTCCACAACCGGCTGTTCGTTATCGCCAGCTCAGTGATGGCGATGACCTTCATGGGCCTGATGGGTGCCAGCCTGTTTTTCCCGCTGTTCTTCCAGCTGGTGATGGGCGCAAGTCCGGCCAAGTCGGGCCTGCTGATCGGGCCGCTGATGATCGGCATGGCGGCATCGTCACTGTTCAATGGTCGCGTGCTGCTGCGCGCAGGACGCTACAAGCCCGCGCAGATCACCGGACTGGCCGGTGCCGCGCTCGCTTTCGCCGTACTCACCTGGGGCGCAGCAACGTCGCAGAGCCTCGCGGTAATCGAGCCGGCGATCCTCGCGCTGGGTCTTGGCCTGGGACTGGTGATGCCGAACATGACCATCGCCGTGCAGAACGCACTGGCGCCCCTCCATCGTGGTGTCGGCACGGCCACGCTGGCGTTCTTCCGCTCATTGGGCGGACTGATCGGCGTCGCAGGTTCCGGTGCGATCCTCGCCTGGCAGCTGCGGGCTCACGGCGGCACGGCGGCGGTCACGCCATTGCCCGGCGAAGGCGGTGCGACGTTCGACTGGTCACATGCCGCGAGCACTGCGGTACCGCTGTACCGGCATGCCATCACCACGACCTTCCTGGTGGGCACTTGCGTGATCGCCTGCGCATTCCTGCTCATCCTGCTTATGCCGGAGCTGCCGCTGCGCGATCATCACAGCGCACCGGCCGCTGCCGGCGATTGAAGCCAGGGAAAGGATCACGATGGACAGGCATCACCATGCGCCACTGCAACGACTGTCCATCGCCCTGCTCTGCACCGCCGTCGCCGCGTTTGCGCTGACGGCCGGCACGCTGCAGTTCACGCGCATCGATCTCGACCCCATCGCGATGCCGCTCAGCACCTATCTGCGCGGCCCCGGTGGATTCTGGTTGCGCGATGCCTACTACCTGATGGCGGCATCCCTCGCCGTGTTCGCCTTCGCCGGCTATCGCGCGATGGCGAATGCCTCACGCAGCGTACTGGCCAGCGCGCTTTTCATGATCGCGGCCGTGGCGCTACCGGTCGTGGCTTATACGGTGTTGTTCGAAAACACCGCCCAGGAAAATCTTGCACGGCTGGTGCATGGCCTGGCGGCGCAGGCCACCTTTCTTTGCCTCGTCATGGGCATGCTGCTGTGGTCTTCGCGCTGGCAACAACAGGAAAGCACACATGCGCGGCGAGCAGGCGTCGTGCTTGCCTGGCTCGCTTTCGTGCAGATGTGGGTGCTGGCGCTATGGAAGGATCTGCCGCCCGGCCTTACCCAGAAACTGCTGATCGTGCTGATCCTGCTCTGGCTGGGGTGGGCGGCGTGGCAGCTGCGGCGGGAACAGAGGCGAGATTGAATCGCGCACTGGGTGCGCTCCTACAGGGAAAACTCGCTGTAGGAGCGACCTAGTACGAGACCTTTTGTTACGCCTCGAACACGCGCTGACGCACCAGCTCGCAAACCGCGCGCACGTCACCATCCATCGCACGATCACGTGCCATGAAGCCGATGTGCTGGCGCAAGGCATCGTGCGCCTTGCGCACGGACTCACCCGCATGGAAATCACCCACGCTGGCCAGCGCCTGGGTCAGCTGCTGCACTTCGGCGACGAACTGCGCGTAGTGCGGATGACCTTCGCGCGGCGCATTGGACACCTTGCCCGCCAGCGCCTGCCAGTCGCCACGCGAAGCCAGGCGGCACGCCGCGTTGAGCATCGCCTGGCGGAAATCCAGCGCCTGCGCCGCGGTATACAGCTCCATGGCGATCACGTACCCAAGGTCTTCCATCATCTCCAGCACGTGGCGCGCCTCGTTGGCACCCATCGACACGTGATCCTCGGCGTTCGCGCTGGTCGGCACCGAGTACACGCTGGCCGGGTGCGCGCGCGTGGCCAGATCGTTCACCAGCGCGGCCGCCGTGTACTGCACGATCATGAAGCCGGAATCGGTGCCGTCCTCGTTGCCGGTAAGGAACGCCGGGAGGCCATCGTTGGTGGCCGGGTCGACCAGCTTGTTGAGGCGACGCTCGGAGATGGAAGCCAGCACCGGGATCGCTGCTTTCACATAGCTCATCGCCAGCGCCAGCGGCATGCCGTGGAAATGGCCGGCGGAGATCACCTGCTCCTCGATGAACTCCGCGTTCTCGGCATCCGGGAAGATCAGCGGATTGTCGGTGACGGCATTGAGTTCGATGTCGATCACGCGGCAGGCCTGTGCCCAGGCATCGCGCACTGCACCGTGCACCTGCGGCATGCAGCGCAGGCAGTAGGCATCCTGCGGCTGGTGCTTCTTGCCGCCCTTGAACGGCAGGAAGCGCGCGTAGAACGCCTCGCGGCCGTGACGCTGGTTCGCCGGCACCCAGTCCCAGCCGATATCGAAAGTGAGTGCCTGGTCGGAAGGATCAGCCCAGGCTTCCGCGGTCCACTGCTTGAAGCGCGGCACCAGGTGATAAGGAATGTCGACCAGCGTGCTGCCTTCGAGCAGGCCACGCACATGGGCGGCCGTATCCACCTGCCCCGGGTGCGGACGCAGTGCGTGCACTTCCGGACGCAAGGCGCCACTGCGGCCCGCGAACGCATCGAGCGTCATCGCGGCGGCGAGATCGGCGAGATCCAGCAGCTTTTCGAGATCGTCCAGCGCCAGTGTCGCCGTGGCGAGCATCTGCGCCGTACCGTTGTTGAGCGCCAGGCCTTCCTTGAAGGAGAGGCGGATCGGTGACAGGCCCGCACGCTTCAGCGCTTCCGCACCCGACAAGCGCTCACCCTGGTAGAACGCCTCGCCACCGCCCAGCAGCACGATGGCGAGGTGCGAGAGCGGCGCGAGGTCGCCGCTGGCGCCCACCGAACCCTTCTCAGGCACCACCGGCACCACGTCGGCGTTGAGCATGGCGGTGAGCGCCTTGAGCGTCTCCACACGAATGCCCGAATGGCCGCGCATCAGCGTATTGATGCGGATCACCAGCATCGCGCGCACCACCTCCGGCGCAAACGGCTTGCCCACGCACACCGCGTGCGTGGTGATGAGGTTGTGCTGCAGCTCTTCCAGCAGCGTGCCTTCCGGCTTGTCGGGATTACCGCCCGGCAATTCGTCGCGCAGACGATGCGCGCCCAGCAACTTGTCGGCATTGCTGCCGAAACCGGTGGTGACGCCGTAGGTCGGCTCGCCGCAGCTCACCTTGTCGGCCAGGAAATCTGCCGCGCGCTGCACGCGCTTGAGCAGCTCTTCATCCAGCGCCACGCGCAAGCCCTGGCGCGCCACTGCCACCAGTTGTTCGCGGGTGAGGCTGTTGCCGTCCAGGAGTATCGTCTTTGCGGTCATGCATGGCTCCAGCCCGGACGGGCCACTTATTGAGGTTGTACGGCCGCACCCCATGGGTGCGGCCCTGCTTCAGGCGCGACGGATCAGCGGCCGACTTCGGCCTGCGCCAGTTCCACGCGCAGCGACTTGATCAGGTCAACGCGCGACACTTCGAACTGGTCTTCGCGACGCAGGTCCTTCACGGTGACCACGCCCTTGACGATCTCGTCTTCGCCGAGCACGATCACGAAGCGGATGCCCGCGCGGTCGGCGTACTTGAACTGCTTGCCGAGCTTGCCGCCTTCCAGCACCACCTCGGTGGCAATGCCTGCCGAACGAAGTTCGTTGGCGAGCGCCAGGTACGCCGGCATCTGCGCCGCGTCCATCTGCGTCACCAGCACATCGACCGTGCTCTGGCCGGTGGCAATCAGGCCGGCATCACGCAGCTGCCAGTAAAGGCGCGTGAGGCCAATGGAAATACCCACGCCCGGCAGCTTCGACTTGGTGTACTGGCTGGCCAGGTTTTCGTAGCGGCCACCCGAGCAGATCGAACCGATCTGCGGATGATCATTGAGCGTGGTCTCGTAGACGGTGCCCGTGTAGTAGTCCAGGCCACGCGCGATCGACAGGTTCATCACGAAGTGCGATTCCGGCACGCCGAAGTCGCGGATCAGGCCCAGCACTTCCTTCAGTTCCGCACGACCCTGCTCCATCGATTCCGGGCCGGGGCCCAGCGCATCTAGCTTGTCGAACGCATCCTGCAGCGAGGTGGAGCGGACCTGCACGAAGTCGAGGATCTTCTGCGCCACCTCGGCACTCAGGCCGAACTGCTCGCCGGTGAGCGTGTCGCGCACGTAGTCGGCGCCGCGCTTGTCCAGCTTGTCCACTTCGCGCAGCACCAGCGTCTGCTGCTCGCCGTCGATGATGCCCAGGCTCTCGAAGAAGCCGCGCATCAGCTTGCGGTTGTTGAGCTGGATGGTGAACGCGCCGATGTTCAATTCGCGGAACACGCTGTAGATCACCGCGGGCAACTCGGCGTCGTAACGAACCGACAGGCTGTCCTTGCCGATCACGTCGATGTCGCACTGGTAGAACTCGCGGAAGCGGCCGCGCTGGGCGCGCTCGCCGCGGTACACGCGCTGCATCTGGTAGCGGCGGAACGGGAACGACAGATCGTGCTCGTGCTCAGCCACGTAGCGGGCCAGCGGCACGGTGAGATCGAAGCGCAGCGCCAGCTCGGGCACGCCCTCCTTTTCGGCATTCAAGGTGCCGGTGGACTGCACGAAATAGACCTGGCGCTCGGTCTCGCCACCGGTCTTGGTCAGCAGCACATCCGAATACTCCATCACCGGCGTTTCCACCGGCAGGAAGCCAAAGCGCTCATAGTTGCGGCGGATCACGTCAAGCATGCGCTGGAACGCGATCTGGTCGAGCGGCAACAGCTCGAGTACGCCGGGCATCGTGCGGGCCTGGGTAAGCGCCATGGAATCCTCTGCTTAAGCGTTGAGAAATGCGCCGGCCGCCGCCGCATGGCAGCAGCTCCGACGTAGCCGCATAGGTTAGCAGAACCCCCTCCGTCCCCTGCCGAAGAGATGCAGGAATACGCTCGTGCAACTTCGTGAAGAATTTTTTTCACAAAGTGTTGCCAAGATCCGGGGGTGTCATTAAGATACGCGGCTCCCACGGGGTGTAGCTCAGCCTGGTAGAGCGCTACGTTCGGGACGTAGAAGTCGCATGTTCGAATCATGTCACCCCGACCAAAAATTCGAGATCAGAAGGCCCTGAAAACGCGAGTTTTCAGGGCCTTCTTCTTTTTCCGTCTCCCGTAAGTTCGCAGCATGGCGCGGCGATACGCGCATCACATCGGCAATGCGGTGGTCTTCTTCACCGTGCGCAGCGCCAGCGTGGACTGCACGCGCACCACGCCCGGCAACTGGGTGAGGATCTCGGTGTGGATGCGCTCGAAATCGGCCGAGTCGGCGTACACCACGCGCACCATGTAGTCGGCAGCGCCGGCCAGCAAACAGCACTCGGTGACTTCCGGATGGTGCTGGATCGCGGCCTCGAACGCGTCCAGCGCGGCTCGCCCCTGCTGGTCCAGCGTGACCAGCACGAAGGCGGTGCCCGGCAGGCCCGCAGCCTTCTCGTCGACCAGCATCACATAGCGCGAAATCAGTCCCCGCTCCTCCAGCAGCTTCACCCGTCGCAGACACGCCGAGGGGGACAAATTGATCTGTTGTGCGAGCTCCAGGTTGGTCAGGCGCCCGTCCTGCTGGAGCAACCGGAGGATCGCCCGGTCGCGGTCGTCGAGGCCTTGCTCCAGGCTTGGCATTTCATTTCACCAAATGATCGAATCGCCGCCAATTATTCCATGAGCGAGCGGTTCATGCCGCAAAATTCGCGATAAATTGCTTGATGTCTCAATCATACTGCGCACCATCCGCCAGCCGGCGGAATCCCGACCTTCTTTAGCGAGAGACAGACGCCATGCGCATCGGTGTGCCCAAAGAAATCAAGAACCACGAGTACCGCGTGGGCCTCATCCCGTCCTCCGTGCAGGAGCTGGTGCACAACGGCCACCAGGTGCTGGTGCAGGCCGGTGCCGGCCTGGGCGCGGGCATCACCGATGCTGACTACGTCGCGGCGGGCGCGACCATCATCGATGGCGCGGACCAGATCTTTGCCGAAGCGGACATGATCGTGAAGGTGAAGGAGCCGCTGGCGGTGGAGCGCAAGAAGCTCCGCAAGGGCCAGATCCTGTTCACCTACCTGCACCTGGCCCCGGACCTGGAGCAGACCCGCGACCTGATCGACTCGGGCGCAATCTGCATCGCCTACGAGACGGTGACCTCGCCGAACGGCTCGCTGCCGCTGCTGACGCCGATGTCCGAAGTGGCTGGTCGTCTGGCCCCGCAGGTCGGCGCGCACTCGCTGGAAAAGGCCCAGGGCGGCCGCGGCGTGCTGCTCGGCGGCGTGCCGGGCGTGCCGGCCGCTGAAGTGGTGATCCTGGGTGGCGGCGTGTCCGGCACCCACGCGGCGACCATCGCCGTGGGCATGGGCGCCAAGGTGACCGTGGTCGATCGTTCGGCTGATGCGCTGAAGCGTCTGGCCGCCCAGTTTGGCACGGCTATCTCCACCGTGTTCTCCACCCGCGCCGCCATCGAAGAGCTGGTGCGTCGCGCCGACCTGCTGATCGGCACCGTGCTGGTGCCGGGCGCCGCCGCGCCGAAGCTGGTAACGCACGACATGGTGCGCACCATGAAGCCGGGCTCGGTGATCGTGGACGTCGCCATCGACCAGGGCGGTTGCGTGGAAACCTCGCACGCCACCACCCACTCCGACCCGACCTACGTGGTGGACGGCGTGGTGCACTACTGCGTGGCCAACATGCCGGGCGCCGTGGCCCGCACCTCCACCTTCGCGCTGAACAGCGTAACCCTGCCCTTCACCCTCGCACTGGCCAACCAGGGCTGGAAGAAGGCACTGGCGAACGACGTGCACCTGCGCAACGGCCTGAACGTGAGCGAAGGCCAGGTGACCTGCGAGCCGGTGGCCCAGGCTCACAACCTGCCGTACGTGAAGGCGGAAACCGCCATCGGCCTGTAAGCCCCTCGCGTTTGACGAATGAAAAAGCCGGCCCAGTGCCGGCTTTTTCATGCTTGTCTGCAGGAGCGCACCCAGTGCGCGACCGGCCTCGCACGAAGGTCAGGCTGTCGCGAGGTGAATCGCGCACTGGGTGCGCTCCTACAAAAGAGCTGCAGGGTTACTGGCGTTCCGGCAGGAATACGGCGAACAGCGCGCCTTGCGGGTCGAGCAGCATCGCGTAGCGGCCGATGCCCGGGATGTTTTCCGGCGCGGTGGCGACCTCCGCACGCAATGTCTCGGCCTTGTGCGCGGCGGCATCGACATCGGTGACCAGCACATAGGGCAACCACAGCGACGGGCCGGCGCCGCCGGGATTGCGCACCAGTCCACCGCGGGCGTGGTCGCCGCTCTTCAGCACGTAATAGGTTTCCTCGCCGGCCGGCATCGAGTCATGCTCGAGGCCGAACAAGCTCTCATAGAAGCGCAGCGCCTTCTCGTCATCAGTGGCATGCAGCTCGTGCCAGCACCAATGCCCGGGCGGCACGGGGGCGTCCGGCGCGTCGTCCGTACTGCTGCGCCAGATCGAGAACATCGCCCCGGTAGGATCAAGCAGCGTCGCGCCACGCCCGGCCGGCGAGAAATCCGTCGGCACCATGCAAGGCGAGGCGCCTGCCACCAGGGCTTCGGAAAAACTGCGATCGACATCGGGCACGCTCAGATAGATGCCCCAGTTGGCATGCTCGCCCGGCTGCGCCTGGCGATAGCCACCGATACCCTGACCTGCGTTCATGATGATCTGGTACGGCTGTCCGCCCACGTCCATCGAGGCCACGTCCCATCCCAGCAGAGCCGAGTAGAAGCGCGTCGCCTCGGCGGGATCGGCGCTGGCGTGCTCGACCCAGACAAGCTTTCCGGACAACGTCTTCATGGATTGGCCTTGGCGCCGAGGAAAGCCCGCAGGCTACTCCGCGTAACATGATGGAGAAGTCGCGGAGCGCAAGCGGCGCCCGCCCTGCTCAGCTCTGCAGCGCCAGCGCGGTCAGGCGGTCCAGTTCTTCGTGGTCGAAACCCGCCTCGAGGCGGGCCGGACGGTTGAACGGACCGCGCAGGTTGCGGCCCATATAGTCACGCAGCAGGTCAAGGAACGTTTTGCGCGGATCCAGGCCATCGCGCTCGCAGCAGTAGCGGAACCAGCGCGTGCCCGCCGCCACGTGCGCCACTTCTTCGCGCAGGATGATTTCGAGTATCGCCACCGTGCGATCGTCGCCCACGGAAAGCAGGCGCTCGATCATGCCCGGCGTGACGTCGAGTCCACGCGCTTCCAGCACGCGCGGCACCAGCGCCATCCGCGCGGTGTCGTGGTGCGCGGTCTTCTCGGCCATTTCCCACAAGCCGTTGTGCGCGTCGAAGTCGCCGTAGGCGTGATCAAGTTCGGCAAGTCGCCCGGACAGCATGGCGAAATGGCGCGCCTCGTCGTGCGCACAGCTCGCCCAGTCGCGGTAGTACTCCAGCGGCTTGCCGCGGAAGCGGTACACCGCATCCCAGGCAAGGTTGATCGCATTGAATTCGATGTGCGCTACGGCGTGCACCAGCGCGACACGGCCTTCCGGCGTACCCAGTCCGCGTTGCGGCACCTGGCGTTGCGGTACCAGCTGCGGTCGTTCCGGTCGACCGGGCGGACCGATCGGTTCGGGCGCGGGCGACGAGAGATCAGGGCGCAGCTCGCCGGCGAGGAAGGCCTCCCACACGGCATGCGTCAGACGCAGCTTCTCCGCCGGATCGGTGGCGTCGAGGCAACGCTTGGCGGCGGCGTGGAGGTCAGTCATGGCGCGAACATGCTCTTCTGTAGGAGCGCACCCAGTGCGCGATGGCCTTACGGGGCGGACACACCGCAGCGCGGCGATCGCGCACTGGGTGCGCTCCTACAGAGTTTGCATCGTGACGTTAAGCGCTGCGGCGCGCTGCCTTGGCGTCATCCGAGCGCAGCATCTCGATCTGCTGCAGGTACTGCTGGTCGAGGCCGGTGACGTACTCGCCCGAGAAGCACGAGGTATCGAACTGCTTCAGCGTCTCGTTGCCATCCTGCACCGCCCACACCAGGTCCTGGAGATCCTGGTAGATCAGCCAGTCGGCGCCGAGCACCTTCTCCACTTCCTTCTCGGTGTGGCCCGCGGCCACCAGCTCCGAGGCGGCCGGCATGTCGATGCCGTACACGTTCGGGTAGCGCACCGGCGGTGCGGCGGAGGCGAAGAACACGTTCCTGGCGCCGGCGTCGCGGGCCATCTGGATGATCTGGCGCGAGGTCGTGCCACGCACGATGGAGTCGTCCACCAGCAGCACATTCTTCTTGCGGAACTCCAGCTCCACCGGATTGAGCTTGCGGCGCACAGATTTCACGCGCTCGCCCTGCCCCGGCATGATGAAGGTGCGGCCGATGTAGCGGTTCTTGACGAAGCCTTCGCGGAACGGCACGCCGAGCGCCTCGGCCAGCGCGGAGGCCGCGGTACGTGCGGTGTCGGGGATCGGGATCACCGCTTCGATGCCGTGGTCCGGGCGCTCGCGCAGGATCTTCTCGGCCAGTTTCTGGCCCATGCGCAGACGCGCCTTGTACACCGACACGTTCTCGATCATCGAGTCCGGGCGGGCCAGGTAGACGTATTCGAAGATGCACGGCGCATGCACCGCGCCTTCGGCGCAGTGGCGGGAGAACAGCTGGCCGTCATTGGTGATGAACACCGCTTCGCCCGGCTCCACGTCGCGCAGGCGCTTGAAGCCCAGGATGTCCAGCGCCACCGATTCCGAGGCGACCGCGTATTCGCGGCCTTCCGAGGTGATGCGCTCGCCCAGCACCAGCGGGCGGATGCCGTTCGGATCACGGAACGCCAACAGGCCATAGCCCAGCACCAGCGCGAGGCAGGCGTAACCGCCACGCGCGCGCTGATGCACGCCGGCGACGGCCTTGAAGATGTGGTCCGGCGTCAGCGCCATGCGGCCCTGGATCTGCAGCTCGTGCGCCAGCACGTTGAGCAGCACTTCGGAGTCCGAATCGGTGTTGATGTGGCGGCGATCGTCCTCGAACATCTCGCGGCGCAGCGCCTCGGTGTTCACCAGGTTGCCGTTGTGCGCGAACGCGATGCCGTAAGGCGAGTTCACGTAGAACGGCTGTGCCTCGGAGGAACCTTCCGAGCCGGCCGTGGGATAGCGGCAGTGGCCCAGGCCGATGCGTCCGCGCAGGCCACTCATGGCGCTCTGGCTGAACACGTCGCGCACCAGTCCATTGCCCTTGTGCAGGCGCAGGCGGGCTCCATCCACGGTGGCGATACCGGCAGCGTCCTGGCCGCGGTGCTGCAATACGGTCAGACCGTCATAGAGTGACGCGGCGACCTCGCTGGTGCCGACGATGCCGATGATTCCGCACATGGTTGAAAGCCTGTAATTAGTGAGTCGTTGCCGGAGCGGTCGTGGTGGCGGCCGCCGGATGGGTATCGTGCCCGGTCGCTGGTGAAGCGCCCGGAACTCCCGCCGGCAAGGCGGGCAAATGGTCAAGCAAGGCCGGGGGATTGAGGTAGTGGCGGACACTGTCCGGCACGCGCTCGCCCAGCCACGCAGCCATTCCCTTGAACTGCGGCAATAACGCCGATTCGTTCCACCACGGGTCGCGTACGAACGCGGTAAACCCGAGCAGGAACACCGCGAGCGTCACCAGCAGCACGCCGCGGACAAACCCAAACACCATGCCCAGCAAGCGATCGGTACCGGACAAGCCGGTGCCTTCAATCAGCTTGCTGACCAGGAAGCGCAACAGCGCTCCGGCAATCAGCACGGCGAGAAAGCAGATGCCGTAACCCACCAGGATCCGCGCCGACGGCAACTGGATGCTGTGTTCGAAGTGCCCAGCCACGCTGGGACCGAACGTCCACGCCACCCAGAACGCCGCGACCCAGATCGCCAGCGCCAATACTTCGGAAATGAGGCCACGCCACAGCCCGATCAAGACCGAGACGGCGAGTACCGCGAGGATGATGTAGTCGGCCCAGTTCACCGGGTCAGCTTCTCGGTGGATTCAGGTTCAGGGAGCGCTGACGACGTTGCCGTCCACGCCCATCTTGGTCTTGATCTGGTCACGAATCCGCACCGCATCGGCACGCTGGGTCTGCGGACCGGCGCGCACGCGCCACAGCTGCTTGCCGCTCGCATTCACCGTGTCCACATAACCGTCGAAACCGTTGGCGCGCAGCTTGTCGCGCAGCGCATTGGCGTCGTTCTGGCTGCCCATGGCGGCGATCTGCACGGCCCAGCCACCGGGCTTGGAGGCACTGGCGCCAGCCGGAGCGGCGCTCGAGGTCGCGCTGGCCGCCTTGGCGACCGGGGCGGGATCGTCCTGCGCCGGCGTGCTGGCACTGCTTTCGAGGTGGGCCGGCGCGCCTGGAATGGTCTGGGTGATCTTCAGGCGAGCCGCTTCGGCCGCGGCGCGCGAGTCGAACGGACCGGCGGTCACCAGGGTCAGCTGCTTGCCGCCCTGGCTGATGCTGCGGCCGGAGGCGGGATAGCCCAGGCCACGCACGCGCTGGATCAGGCTCTGCGCACTGGCGCTGGACGCATACGCGCTGAGATTGAGCGAATACTGGCCATGCGCGGCAGTGGCGGGAGCCATGGCAGGAGCTGCTGCCGACGTAGCGGCAGCCATGGGCGCCGTCGTCTTGGCCGGTGCCGCGGTGGTGTCGGCCTTGCCCTGCACCGGGATCACCGGCTGCGAAGCGCTCGAGCCCGGACGGGTCACCGTGGTCGGCTCCGGCTTCTGGCCGGCGGTGGGATCGGTTTCCACGTCCTTGGGACGGTTGGAGCCGATGTTCACCGTGGCGAGCTGGTCGGACGAGCCCACCGGCGCGGCGGTCGGAGCGGGCGTCGGGGTCTGCACGGCCGGTTTGGGAGCGGCCGACGACGACGCGGCCGGCGCAGCGCCGGGCGTCAGGCTCATGGTCTTGGTCTGCAGGTCACGATCGGGCGCCGGCGGAATCGCCAGGCTGACCGATTCGTCGCCACTCGTGCTGGGCGGGTTGCTGGAAAAGAACATCGGCACGATGAGCACCAGCAACGCAATAAGTACGGCAGCGCCCAGCAGACGTGTTTTCAAGACAGGCTCCAAACGACAGGGGTGCGGGAACGGGCGCGATTATACCTGCCCCGCTCGCGGTTCAGGCCGAATCCGACCCTTTCGATTCAGCAAGCACTGCCGAGGCAACGAAGAACGAGCCGAATGCGAGCACGCGATCGCCGGCCGTGGCGCTGGTGCGCGCCGCTGCCAACGCCGAACGCACGTCGCCGTGCAGGTCGTAGCGCGCGTCGGGCAATGCCAGCAGCAACTGATCCAGCAGCACGCTGGAAGGCAGGCCGCGCGGCGTGTCCTGCTCAAGCCCGGCGAGATGCCAGTGATCGATGCGCGGACCCAGTGCGCGGATCACGCCGCCCACGTCCTTGTCAGACAACGCGCCGTACACGGCATGCACGTGCCCACCGGGCCGCGCGTCCAGCCATTCGGCCAGCGCGCGGGCCGCCTGCGGGTTGTGGCCGACATCCACCACCAGTGCCGGATCGCCTCCCAGCGACTGCAGACGGGCAGCCACATGTACGGTCTGCAGGCCCGTGGAAGCCGCCTTGCCGAGATCGATGGCCGCGACGTACTCGTCCGTCACCTGCAGCGCATGGAGGGCGGCAATGGCGGCGGCGGCGTTCGCGTACTGCACCGGTGCGGCGAGCACCGGATCGGGTAACGCCAGCCCGGTACCGTCCGCATGCTGCCAGCGCCAGCCACCGTCGACGGCGCGCTCGGATGAAAAGTCCCGGCCTGCCCGTTGCACCGACGCGCCGATCCGCTGGAGCGCATCGAGCAGACCCTGCGGCGGTTCGGCCTCACCCACGATGGCAGGCCGGCCCTCGCGGGCGATACCGGCTTTCTCGCCGCCGATGCTGTCGCGATCAGGGCCGAGCCAGTCCATGTGGTCCAGGTCGACGGTGGTGATGATGGCGACATCGGCGTCGATGATGTTCACCGCGTCCAGGCGTCCGCCCAGGCCCACTTCCAGCACGGCCACATCCAGGTTCGCGCGGGCGAACAGGTCCAGCGCGGCAAGCGTGCCGAATTCGAAGTAGGTCAGCGGGATCTCGCCACGCGCCGCCTCGATGCGCTCGAAGCTGGTGATCAGCGCCTCTTCGGAGGCGTCCGCGCCGTCGATGCGCACCCGTTCGCGATAGTGCAGCAGGTGGGGCGAGGTATAGCAGCCCACGCGCTGGCCCGCCGCGGCAAGCATGCTTTCCAGCAACGCCACGGTGGAACCCTTGCCGTTGGTGCCGCCGACAGTGATCACCCGGCGAGCCGGTGCGGGGGCGCCCATGGCCTGCCAGACGGCACGCACGCGATCGAGCCCCAGCTCGATGCTGCGCACGTTCACGCGTTCCTGGTAGGCCAGCCATTCGTCGAGGGTGCGGGTCATGCGGAGGATGTCGTCAGGTCAGGCGTTGAGGGAGTGCAGCCAGAAGCGCAGGCGATGGGCAGTGGACTCGACCGCGTCGATCTCGGTCCAGTCCAGGGTGCAGAACATGTCGTCCTGGCGCTGATAACCACGCTTGCGCCAGAACTCGTCATTGGTGCGGTGATCGCGGGGGCGGCGCGGATCGTTCGGCGCGCGCTCCACCGAGCAGAAGGCAGTCCAGCGGAAACCACCCTGGCGCCGCGCATGCGATTCGCGTAGATCGAAAAAGCGATGACCGATGCCCTGCCCCCGGTACTTGGGCAGCAACACCGACTCGCCGAAATAGAACACCTCGCCGAGCAGCATCCCGCGCTCCACGAAGGGTTGCTGGATGGCCGCCACCTCGTCCACCAGCGGAATACCGGTGGAGCAACCGACCACCTCGTCGCCATCGAGCGCAATCACGAACACGCTGCGCCGTGAGCGCGCGTAGGCTTCCAGGTAACGGTGCTCGTACGACATGTCGCCGTCGTACAGGTACGGATAGTCGCGAAACACCTGGATGCGCAGTCGTGCCAGCGCGTCCAGATACGGACGTATCCCCGGGCCCATGCTGGTGATGACGCGCACGCTCATCGCTCAGGCGCCTGTCACCTGGGCGATCCAGTCCTGCAGGTTGTAGTAGTTGCTGACGCGGGCAATGCGGCCGTCGCGGATCTCGAAGAACGCGCCGCCCGGCAACACGTAGCGCTGGCCGTGGGCCGGCGGCAGGCCTTCGTCGTCGGCGAGGTATTCGCCATGCACGACGTATTCGGCGGCGACCCGGCTGCCATCGGCGTTGGCCATCACCACGATGTCGCGCAACTGCTCGCGGTAGCACCGGTTCATGCGCGCAAGAAAACCGCGAAAGGTATCCAGCCCCGTCTCGCGATGCCCCTGGTTGATGTCGTGCGCCACGTCGTCGGCCAGATAGGCCAGCATGGCCTCCCAGTCGGCGCGGTTGAAGGCCTCGTAGTAACTCTCGATGAGGGCAACGCTGGTCGGCATGGCGGCATCTTGCGGGGACGGGAGCCACACAGCTTAAAGCATGGGTGCCCGAGGCGCAGTGCCGCTCGCGCGAACGTAGCGTTGCTTTTCCGTGTCATTCCGGCAAACGCCGGATCCAGGCGTTCGTCGGAATGGCTAAAGCGCGATCAGAAATGGATACCGCTGGCCCGCAGCGCCCAGTACATGCCAAACGCGGTCCAGAACATTTTCTTCAGCGCGCGGCCGGCAAGCAGCGCGACCAGCAGGCCCAGCAGCAGCGGCATGTGCTTTTCCAGCGTGCTGCGGGTGTCGTTGATGATGTTCATGTGATGCCCCTCCCGCACCCCTATGGTGCAGGAGTCATCTTCCGGATCGCGCTGCCGGTCCGGCAGGGCTGGCCGTCAATCATCGTGGGTGACAATCATCACAACGGCGTCCGCCGCAGGCGCAATGCGTTGCCCACCACCGACACCGACGAGAGGCTCATCGCCAGCGCAGCGACCATCGGCGACAGCATCACGCCCAGCAGCGGATACAGCAGCCCCGCCGCCAGCGGCACGCCCACGGCGTTGTAGACGAAGGCGAAGAACAGGTTCTGGCGGATGTTGCGCACGGTCGCCTGCGACAGCGCGCGGGCACGCACAATGGCCGTCAGCTCGCCCTTCACCAGGGTGACCTGGGCGCTTTCCATGGCGATGTCGGTGCCGCTGCCCATGGCGATGCCGACGTCGGCCACGGCGAGCGCCGGCGCATCATTGATCCCGTCGCCCGCCATCGCCACGCGATGACCTTCCGCGCGCAAGGAACGAATCACGGCGGCCTTGTCGGCCGGCGAGACGTCGGCATGTACCTCATCGATGCCGAGCGAACCGGCGACCGCCTTCGCCGTGGTGACGTTGTCGCCAGTCAGCATCACGATGCGCAGGCCCGCCGCGTGCAGGTCGCGGATCGCCTGCGGCGTGCTCGCCTTGACGCGATCGGCCACGGCAAGCAGGCCCGCCAGCACGCCGTCGACCACGATGAACATCACGGTGGCGCCTTCAGCGCGCATCGCATCGGCACGCGCCAACGCCGACTCGTCGGCAGCAACGCCGATATTCGCCAGCATCTGGCGGTTGCCGAGCGCTACGGGATGCCCCTGTACCGAGCCTTCCACGCCAGCCCCCGTGACCGTGCGGAAATCCTCCACGTCAGGCACCGGGATGCCTCGCGACAGTGCGCCGTCGACGATAGCGCGCGCCAGCGGATGTTCGCTGGGCTTTTCCAGCGCGGCGGCGAGCGCCAGCAACTGGTCGAACGGATACGTGCCGAGACTCACCACGTCCTTCAGGGTGGGCTTGCCTTCGGTGAGCGTGCCGGTCTTGTCCACCACCAGCGTGTCGATGTCGCGCAACGATTCGATCGCTGCAGCGTCGCGGAACAGCACGCCGTTCTGCGCGGCACGGCCACTGGCGACCATGATGGAAATGGGCGTCGCGAGACCCAATGCGCAAGGGCACGCAATGATCAGCACCGACACGCCGGCGATCAGCGCATAGGCCAGCTTCGGGTCGGGCCCCAGCCACGCCCACAGCACGAAGGCCAACGCAGCCACCGCGACCACCGTGGGCACGAACCATGCCGCCACACGATCGGCCACCCGCTGCAGCGGCGCCTTGCTGCGCTGCGCTTGTGCCACCAGCGTGACGATCTGGGCCAGCATGGTTTCCGCGCCGACTTTTTCGGCGCGCATCAACAAGGCGCCGTCCTGGTTGAGCGTGCCGCCGGTGAGTTGATCGTCACGCCCCTTGGCGACGGGCAACGGCTCGCCGGTAAGCATGGATTCGTCCACGTGACTGCGGCCGTCGAGCACGATGCCATCCACCGGCACCTTTTCACCGGGACGCACGCGCAGCGTATCGCCACGGTGCACGTCGTCCAGCGGCACATCGCGTTCGCTGCCATTGGCGTCTACGCGACGCGCGGTCTTGGGAGCGAGTCCGAGCAATCCCTTCAGTGCGGCACTGGTGCGCCGACGCGCGCGCAACTCGAGGAAGTCACCGAGCGTAACCAGGGTAACGATGACGGCAGCTGACTCGAAGTACACGCCCACGCGACCGTGCATGTCGCGGAAGCCCTCCGGGAACAGACCCGGCGCCAGGAACGCCACCGCGCTGTAAGCCCACGCCACGCCCGTACCTAGCGCGATCAGCGTGTACATATTGGGCGACCACGGCTTGAGCGAACGCCAACCGCGCGCGAAGAAAGGCGCACCGCCCCACACCACCACGAGCGTGGCGAGCACGGCTTCGGACCATGCGGCCACAACATCCCACGGCGACGGCCAATGCCAACCAAGCAGGTGCGACCCCATCGCCAGCACGAACACCGGCAGGGTCAGAACGGCCAGCGTCCAGAACCGGCGCGACATCGCCCGCAGCTCATGCCCATCGTCCTCGTCGAGGCTGGGCATCATCGGTTCCAGCGCCATGCCGCATTTCGGGCAATGGCCGGGCCCTATCTGCTGCACTTCCGGATGCATCGGGCAGGTATAGATCGCGCCGGCCAGCGCGGGCGAAGGCGCCAACTGCGGCTCAAGGTAGCGCTGCGGATCGGCCTGGAACTTTTCCTTGCAGCGCTGGGCGCAGAAGTAATAGGTGTGCCCGTCGTGTTCCAGGTGATGAGCGGCCTTGTGCGGGTCCACGTTCATGCCGCAAACGGGGTCCTTCACCGTATGCGCCGCGTGATCGTGGTGACTGCCGTGGTCATGGTGATGATGTGCGTGCTCCGTCTCCGTAGCAGCGCCACCGCAGCAGGACTTCGCAACCGGCGCAGGCTCAACTTCCTTGGCGCTGCAACAGGCGTGCTTCTCCATGCTCATGCCTCGTCCTCCTGATCGGCCAACGCGCGCAGGATCGGGCATTGCTCGGGCGAGCCATGGCCCGGGCAGGCGTCGATGAGTTGTTCCAGTCCGTCGCGGACGCGGGTGAGCTCGGCGATGCGCTCGTCGATCGAAGCCAGGCGCTCTTGCGCGCGCTTCTTCACCGCCTTCACGCCGCGCTGGCGGTCCGCGGAGAGCGCCAGCAGGTCGCGGATTTCCTCCAGCGTGAAGCCAAGGTCCTTTGCGCGCCGGATGAAGCGCAACTGCCGCACCGCACCTTCGTCATAGCTGCGATAGCCCGACGCGCGCCGCAGGGGTTCCGGCAGCAGGCCTTCGCGCTCGTAATAGCGGATGGTGTCGATCGCCACGCCGACGCGCTTGGCGACGGCACCAATGGTCATGGGGGTCTGGGGAGTGTTCATGGGACAAGTCTAGACCTTTGATCAAGGTCTAGAGTCAAGCCCGTTCTTTCACTTGCCCGTTTGCCGACAGTCCTAAACCCTGTCCCTGGCGTCCCTATCCCTGGCACCGGCCCATAGCGATGGCACTGGTAGGCGCCCGAACAGGCAACCGTACGGTAAAGATGGTTGACGTGGTGGGAACGTCAGCATTGGGTCGGAAGCGGACGCAAGTGTTTGTCATTACACCGACAATTTAGACATCCGGTTTACGTGCGCGTGAGGATCCCGCGATCGAAAACACAAAGATCGACGTCCCCCCGCCTTCAGTAGCGGAGCGAATTGGAGTCCGGGAGGCTGTTGACCTGACCCACCCCCGATTCCTAGGCCAACGCTCGGTAGAGAATCCGAGCTGTTGACCCACCCCCGATTCCTAGGCCAACGCTCGGTAGAGAATCCGAGCTGTTACGGCGCCTGTGAATTCGCTTGGGACCCGTATTCTCGGGCGAATTCGGCAGGGGTTTTCCATGCCAGTGCAGAGTGGGGGCGATCCTCGTTATAGAAGCGCCGCCATGCTGCGATTTTGCTCCGTGCATCCTCCAGCGACAAGAACCAGTGCTCGTTCAAGCACTCCTGCCGAAGCCGTCCATTGAAACTTTCTACCAACGCGTTGTCGGTCGGCGTACCGCGCCGGGAGAAGTCCAACTCCACGCCATTCTCGTAGGCCCAGCGATCCATCACCTTCCCGGCGAACTCGCTTCCGTTGTCCACCTTGATCGCCGCAGGCTTGCCACGTTGGGCCACCAGCCGGGCCATGGCCTCCGCCACATGCTCGCCACGCAGTGACTGATCCACCACGATGTCCAGGCACTCGTGGGTGAAGTGATCCACCACCGTCAACGAGCGGAACCGGCGCCCATCGAACAACGCGTCACTGACAAAGTCCATGCCCCACAGTTCGTTCGGAATCGTGGCGACCATCTTGGGTTGGCGTCGGCGCGCACTGCGACTTCGACGCGGACGGCAATGCCGAAGCGACAGGCCTTCCAGCTTGTAAAGCCGGTGCACGCGTTTGTGATTGTCCCTCCAGCCCTCGCGCCGCAGCATCACAAAAACCCGCTCGCATCCGTAATGGACTCGGCTCAGCGCGATCTCCCGCATTCGCATACGGATCGCACTGCAATCACGCGCTTTCGCCCGATACGCGAATGACGATCGCGACATCGACATCACTCTCAAGGAGCGCCGCTCGCTCACCCCAAACCGCTCCTGCAATCGGCCTACCCAGGCGCGCTTCTGGATAGGCCTCAGAGCTTTTTTGTGACCACCTCCTGGAGCATGGCCTTGTCCAGGCTCAGGTCGGCTACCAGCTGCTTGAGCTTGCGGTTCTCCTCTTCGAGAACGCGTAGCCGCTTGAGCTCCGACGGGCCCAAGCCACCATACTTCTTCCGCCACACGTAGAACGTCGCCTCAGCGATCCCCATCTTCCGGCAGACTTCTCCCACCGCCGTCCCGAGCTCCACTTGCTTGAGCGCGTAGGCGATCTGCTCCTCCGTAAATCGCGACTTCTTCACTGCCTGACTCCTCGTTGACTACGGGGCCCATGCTGGCGAAGTCTCTACTTTACGATGGCTCAGTTTTCCGGGGGTGGGTCAACGTCACTGGCCCCAGAAACGATCCAGCCCTTCTTGTCGGCGCGAGCTAAGCTCTCTGATCTCCGCAACTCGTACTGCGGCCGCCAGCGAGGCCAAAGACTGGCACTCCTCGGTGCTGATTCTGAAACGATATTTCATGGGTGGAGATATCTTTCCGTGAAGTCATAAAACACTGCGAAAAGCCTATGGTTCAAAGATTGGAAGGCCTTGTCACCAGCCAAATAGCTCACGAACGCCAGCACCGTTGCAAATAGACATCAGCTTGCCCAACTAGACCAGCCTACATGCCGCTCCCATATAGCTGCCCGGGAAGTCTCTGCCCTATTCGGTCGGGGCTGAGCCACTCGCCAAGATTTCCGTCAGCCGGCCGTGGTTCGTTGAGTGCGCGCCAAGCTTGGCACCACGCGCTTGCATTTGACGAATGAACTCAATGCGCTCGCCGTCTTGGAGGTCCACGAGGCCATCAACAGCTGCATCGAGCGCCGTAGTGCCGCCATGATCCACACAATTGACGTTGGCCCCATGATCCAATGCAAACGAAATGGCTTGATTGGTCGCGCGCGGGTCCAAGAGAAGCTGCATCAAGATATTTCGCCCATGGCTATCAGGCGCATTGATGTCGGCACCCCGGGCAAGCAATAGCGAGGCGGTCGAAGGGTTATCCTGGTTCAGAGCCACGGCCAGCGGCGTCCAGCCCGAACTGTCGCGCGTATTGACATCGATTCCTGCGTCAAGCAATACAGTCAATTCGTCTTCATGACTACCGATGGATCGATCGGCCGCAAGCTGATGAAGCACGGTGTCCCCTCCCTGCCTGCAATCGCCTACGAGGGCGCCGTGCGCGAGCAACCACTTCACACTGTCGATCGCTTGTGCTTCCACGGCGCCGCGCAAAAGGGGGCAGGCAATTGTCAACGGGGTGTCGCACTTAGGCCCGCTAGACTCTGATTCACACCATGGACTGGGTGCGCCGACCGCGAGTCCTGATTTCAGTACAAGATCCATGAAATCTGGGCGGTTAGCTTTCGCGGCGGATTGATACGCCGCCACCTGATCGATCGCGCTCGCATGGGCTAGTAGCTTCTGCCATGCGACCAAGTCGCCGATCTTGGCGGTGTGAAAGTAGATATCCCTCGAACAAAGACCGTCCTCGCGACACCATGCCAAGGCGGCAGGACGCATCTCGCACTGATCGAGGATGTTCACACACGTCGGTGTCGCCGCTGATCCCGCTGTCAGCCAGCTACTAGGTTGGCCGCCCACAGCGGCAATCTGCGCATCTAGTATCCGGGGCGCTCCGGCACTGATGGCGAGCTCGGCCCAATATTCGCCTTCATCTTGCGCTGACGGCCAGCGCTGCTGCGATGCGTTTGGCATGAACGCGCACCGATGATCGCAACGCTCGACCGCCACGCTAAACGCCTTGAGATCGTCAGCCTCCAGCGTGTGCATTACCGCTTCTCGCTGACGTTCGTGCGAGGCCTCAATGCGGCCGTCAAACCAGTCAGGCAGAGGACCCAGCACGACGGCTACAATGAGCATGGCGGCCCATTGAGGTACGGCCAGCACACCGATGATGATCCATGCACGACGATTGCGCCCGTGATTAAGCCAGTGCTTGTATCGTTGCGTGGCTATGACATCCGCGGCGATCAGAGCGGCAAAAAGGACCATGCCGAGTGCGCCGATGCCTACGATCCACGGCAGCACTAGAAATGCACCTACATTTCCGTCCCGCACACCGGAGCCACCTACACCCTCCAAACTTATGTATACGCCGAACAGCCACAGAGCCGCCAAAGCTATCGTGGGTGTGAGGAGCAGCCATAAGACGCCCTTCGCGCGAGGAGCCCTCATCGATCCACCCTCTGCTCTGCTGCATCGCCGCTATAACCTTCCACCCCGCTGCCAGCGACGGTTCCGATTACCCCCGTCCCCGCCACGATTTGGCGAATTCGGTGATTTCCGGTGTCAGCGATATAGATGTTTCCGGATTGATCAATCGCCACGTTGCCCGTTGGAATATTCAGCCGCGCAGACTTCGCTGGCCCGCCATCGCCACGGTGTCCCGCCCAGCCCGTCCCCGCGATGGTTGTGATGATGCCGGTCTGCGCATCCACCTTGCGGATGCAGTGGTTGAAGGTGTCGGTGATATACAGTTGGCCACTGTGATCGACCGCTATACCTCGTGGCGAGTTGAGCTGGGCGTTTACCGCGGGGCCGCCATCGCCGCGATACCCTGGCTGACCGTTACCAGCGACGACTGTCGCCATACCCGTGGCCGCCGCAACTTTGATGACGCGATGCCCCCCATCTTGGGCGATGTACAAATTGCCTGTTTGATCGACAGCGATGCCCGACGGACCGCTGACCTCGATGTCGAGCGCCGCGCCTTCGTATTTTCGGCACCGTGCTAATTCTACCCCCGCCGTGCCGTGTTCCCGGCAATATTCTTCGTAGCTGCCATACAGATGGCCTGCGCCATCGCTGAAGACGCCAGTACCATTGCCAGCCACGGTTCGGATAACGTGAGTGTGCGCATCGACTTTGCGAACACGATTGTTGGCCGTGTCGGCGACATAGATATTGCCGTCGACATCCACTGCGACCGATTCAGGGCTATCCAATCGAGCCTGTGTCGACTCCACTCCCTCACCGAGAAACCCGCCCCCACCGAAACCCGAGCCAGCAACGGTGCCGATGATACCGGTCCGCGCATCGACCATTTGGACGCGATTCCCTTCCGCCTCGACGATATAGAGATTGTCGGCACCATCAATAGCCACACCGTAGGGCTGCTGAAGGCTAGCTTTGAGTGCCGTGGTGCTGCCTCCGTCGTGGGCATCGACGCCATCCCCCGCCACGGTGCGGATGCCGCCTGTCCGCCGGTCCACTTTGCGGATACGGTGATTGACCATGTCCGCGATAATCAGGTCGCCCGCGCCGTTGACGGCAACGCCGGTTGGCGAGCTAAGGTTCGCCGCAAGTGCCGCCGTGGGGATTTGAGACCTGTCCACTGCATGTTGCGGATGGCTTAATGCGACGACTATCACGAGCCCCACGCCTAGTAACGCGATCCTCGACAACTTCGGAAGGCCCAATCTCATAGGTGCTACCCCTTTTACCAGGCAGTCCATACGCCCACGTAAAGGTAAGCATGACCGAATTGCCATCCGCATAGGATCGGATGAGTCCGAAATGTTCTTGTACGGACCGGACACATGGAACGCTAATCAGCGACTGTTGCGCCGTCGTTTTTCCAGATTGTCGGAAGAGGTGCTGCTAGCCCTTGCTACCGATCAAGTTGCTGGCATGCGACGTCGCAAATGCCCACTACGCCGCGAAAAAGGGCCGCCCGAAAAAGGGCCGGAGGTAGTTAAACGGTCACCCCGCCCGAAAAAGGGCCCCCGAAAAAGTGCCGGAGGTAGTTAAACGGTCACCCCGTCGGCGCCCAGCGTGCTGGAAGGTTTCTTGGCCATGCGTCAGGCGCCGATGAGGCTTTCGAGCGGGATGTCGAGGTTCTTGTGCAGGTTACGCACCATCTCCATGGTGAGGCCGCGCTTGCGGTTGAGCACTTCGTAGACGCGATTGGGTTTGCCAATGGACGGCACGAGATCCTTGGGCGTGAGGCCTTGCTGCTCCATGCGGAACTTGATGGCCTCGATGGGATCGGCAGCCTCGATCGTGAAGTGCTTGGCTTCGTAGCTTTCGATGACCACCCGAAAAAGGGCCGGAGGTAGTTAAACGGTCACCCCGTCGGCGCCCAGCGTGCTGGAAGGTTTCTTGTCCATGCGTCAGGCGCCGATGAGGCTTTCGAGCGGGATGTCGAGGTTCTTGTGCAGGTTACGCACCATCTCCATGGTGAGGCCNCGCTTGCGGTTGAGCACTTCGTAGACGCGATTGGGTTTGCCAATGGACGGCACGAGATCTTTGGGCGTGAGGCCTTGCTGCTCCATGCGGAACTTGATGGCCTCGATGGGATCGGCAGCCTCGATCGTGAAGTGCTTGGCTTCGTAGCTTTCGATGACCAGGGTGAGAATTTCACCCGAAAAAGGGCCGGAGGTAGTTAAACGGTCACCCCGTCGGCGCCCAGCGTGCTGGAAGGTTTCTTGTCCATGCGTCAGGCGCCGATGAGGCTTTCGAGCGGGATGTCGAGGTTCTTGTGCAGGTTACGCACCATCTCCATGGTGAGGCCACGCTTGCGGTTGAGCACTTCGTAGACGCGATTGGGTTTGCCAATGGACGGCACGAGATCTTTGGGCGTGAGGCCTTGCTGCTCCATGCGGAACTTGATGGCCTCGATGGGATCGGCAGCCTCGATCGTGAAGTGCTTGGCTTCGTAGCTTTCGATGACCAGGGTGAGAATTTCGAAGCGATCGCCTTCGGCGGAGCCGGGCTCCGGTTCGTTGTCGAAATAGGCAGATACTTCGCGCAGGGCGTCCTCGTAATCCTTTTTGCTGCGAATGGGGCGGATGGCTTGCATTGTCATAGATCCTCCACGGTCGCCGCGTCGACCTTGTCGTACTCGGCATGAGTGCCAATGAACTTGATGTAGACCGCCTGGAAACGGTACGCGACGGCGACAATCAGGCGGTAGCTGTTGCCTTTGATGTTGAAGACGACGCGATTCTTGCCGACGAAGCTGGCGCTGGCGTAGAGATCCTTGATGTCCTGAGGGCCGCTCCAGGATGCTGCCTTTGCTTCGTCATACCAGGCCTTCAGCGGTTGCTCCGCATCTGCATGGCGTTCCCAGAAAGCCCTTAGCGTTCCAATCGCAATAACTTTCATGGGGACACCATAGTCCCAGATTGGGACTAATGCAATCCCAAATTGGGACTAGGCACGGGCCATTCAGGTTTCGGGCCAAAAAGGGCCGGAGCTGGTCAAACGATCACATGCAACTGAGGCTTCATCTGTCGCCCCCTTTTCTCGTTCTCCGTAACCGCCCCAGCGCCGCCCATGCAGCGACTCGTGCACAGGCACGAAGCAGATGTATTCACATATCAAATAGATCATATCTGATCATTTAATTTGCGAATGGACGGTTCTCGCCATAAGGTGTCGCCATTCCTTCTCATGACCGCGTCACGGCGTCACGCCGCGCTCCCCTGGTCATGACAGCCATGGGACTACGCCATGTTTGATCGTGTGTTCGAGAATGCCGTGGACATCCACGGCAACAAGCTGCGCCTGGCCGTGAAAGACGGCCGTTTTTCCGAGGTCGGACTGGATGACCTTGCCACTGCCTCCCATGAGGTCGTCGATCTGGGCGGCCGCCTGGTGATGCCCGGGTTCGTCGATGGCCATATCCATCTGGACAAGAGCTTCGTCGGCGACGTCTGGCGGCCGCATGTCGAGGCGCAGTCGTTGCGCGAGCGGCTGGCCGCCGAGAAGGCGCTGCTCGCGCGGTCGCGCCCGATGGCGGAGCGCGCGGATGCGCTCATTGCACAGGCGGCCGCGTTCGGTACCGTCGCGATGCGTTGCCATGTCGATGTGGACGCCACCACGGGCCTGTCCCATCTGCACGCGGTGATGGAAGCCCGCAGCAAGTGGCGTGATTCGATCGAAATCGAGATCGTGGCCTTCCCGCAGGCCGGCGTGATGTCCTGTCCGGGGACGGCGGACATCCTCGACGCGGCGATGCGCGAAGGCGCCACCGTCATCGGCGGCATCGACCCGACCACGTTCGACGGTGATGCCGATGGCCAGCTGGATGTCGTGTTCGGCATTGCGGGGAAGCACGCCTCCAAGGTCGACATTCACCTGCACGAGCCGGGCCTGCAAGGCATCGACCAGCTGCAGCGCATCGCCGAACGCACGCGCGTGCTCGGCATGAACGGACGTGTCGCGGTCAGTCATGCGTATGCGCTTGGCGAAGTACCGATGGATGTGGTGGATCGCATCGCCCCGGTGTTGGCTGATGCTGGCGTCGCCATCATGACCAACGCCCCGGGTGACCGTCCCTTCCCTCCCGTTCTCCGCCTGCGTGACGCCGGCGTCCATGTATTCGCCGGCAACGACAATATTCGCGACGCATGGTGGCCCTACGGCAACGGCGACATGCTCCAGCGCGCGAACCTGATCGGCTACCGCTCGGGCTTCTACACGGACGAGGACCTGCTCGTCGCATTCGACATGGCCACCGAGGCGGGTGCGAAGGTGCTCGGCAAGCGCGACTATGGCCTGCACCCCGGCAACGAAGCGAGCTTCCTCGTGATCGACGCGCCGAACGGGGCCGCCGCCGTGGCCGGTGTACCCAACGACCGCACCATCGTGCGACGTGGCGAGTTCTGGAAAAACGGCGATGCCCTGTCCATGGTGACTCGCCCAAGCTGACGCCGTGGGTGCGGTATCGATGCTGCAGGCGGATTCCTCAATAACCGCGTTGGGCGGACGCGCAACCGTCGTGACTGGCGTGAACCTCCACGCCGGTTGCGCGTCGGCCGACATCCCGGCGACGCCCTCCCCGGCTATTTCCTGTCGCGGTCGAGCATGCGCCCCAGCTCACGCCCCAGCTCCTGCACGACAGGATCGGCCGTCGGCCGGTACAGGAGCGCGATATCCATGGTGTCGATGGCTGGAAAGCGTTGCTTGCGCGTGAGCACCGCGTGCTCCGCCGTGACGGCGCGCGCGGGCAACAGGCTGATGCCGAGGCCACCGGCTACGGCCGACTGGATGCCCGACAGGCTCGAACTGGTGAAGCTGATGCGCCAGCGCCGACCCATGCCCTCCACCACCTTGATCATCTCGTCGCGATAGAGCCCGCGAGGCGGAAACGCGACGAGGGGCACGGGATCGAGGGCGAACGCGGGACTCTTCGCGCTGTCGATCCAACGCATGCTCTCGGGCCAACGCGCGACGGCTTCGCGGCTGTTGCGCCGCTGCTTGATGAGTATGAGGTCCAGCTCACCGTGGTCGTAGCTGCCCGCCAGGTCGCGGCTCAGGCCGGTGGTGACTTCCAGCTTGACGCGTGGATGCTTGCGGTTGAACGCGGCAAGCAGTTGGGTGGTGCGGCCGGCCGCGAAGTCCTCCGGTACGCCGAGACGCACGGTCACGGCGACATCGGCGCCGGCCAGCGCATCCAGCAATTCGTCGTTGAGCGTGAGCATCCGTCGCGCGTACGCAAGCACCGTTTCGCCGGAGTCGGTCGGTCGCACGTCACCCTTGCCGCGCACCAGCAACTGGTGCCCGGCCATCTCTTCCAGGCGACGCACCTTCTGGCTCACCGTGGACTGGGTGGAATGCAGCCGCGCCGAGGCCGTCGTGAAGCTGCCGCAGTCCGCCACCGTGACCATCGCCCGCAGGAGATCGAGCTCGAACAAGGCTCTATTCGATTTCACACTGATAGCCATTCGAATATTTACCTACTAAATGGATGGCACGGTATCTAACATGGCCCGCCATGCCGGGCAATCGGCTGCGGACCTCGCAGACATCCCCATGGAGCGGACGATCGCCCGGAAAGCCCTTTCCACTCGCATTGATGCGCGCCTGACCAACGCGCCAAGGAAACCGATCCGATGAAGAAGTCCCTCGCGTGCGCCATCGCGACGTTGTTTGCCTTCGCCGCACCCGCCTATGCGGCGACCTCCAGCGGTGACGTGATGATTCGTCATGCCACGGTGATCGATGTCGAGCACGCGCGCACCGTCGATGACCAGGCCGTCGTGCTGCGCGGCAGCGACATCGTCGCCGTCGGTTCGGATGCGGATATCGCCAAGGCATGGACGGCCAGGCAGACCGTCGAGGGCAAGGGACGCTTCCTGATCCCGGGCCTGTGGGACATGCACGTGCACTTCGGCGGCGGTCCCGACCTTATCGACGAGAACAAGGCGCTGCTGCCCTTGTATATCGCCCATGGCATCACCACGATCCGCGACTGCTCCGGCGACCTGCCCGAGCAGGTGCTGCAGTGGCGCGGCGAGATCGCCAAGGGCACGCTGTTCGGGCCGCAGCTGTTCACATCCGGCGCAAAGATCGAGGGCATCCATCCGGTATGGAAGGGCACCATCGAGGTCGGCAGCAAAGCGGACGTCGATGCCGCATTTGTCCGACTGAAGAAAGACCGCGTGGACTTCGTGAAGATCACCGACAGCACGCTCGATCCGCAGCTGTTCCTCTATGCGGTGTCGCAAGCCAAGCGCTTTGGCATGCGCTCCTCGGGTCATATTCCCATGGCCCTGACCGTCGAGCAGGCAGTGGATGCGGGTATCAGTTCCATCGAGCACCTCGACTACGCCTACAAGGCGGGCGTGAAGGACGAGGCGGCCATTTCCGCCGACTTCGCGGCCGGCAAGATCAACCGCGCCGAAGCCAACCGCCGCCTTGATGCAGGCTTCGACCCGACCACGGCGATGGCGGCGTATCGCAACCTCGCCGAGAAGGGCGTGTTCGTGACACCGACGCTCAACGGCGGCCGCGTGCTGGACTTCCTGGACGTCGACAACCACGCCAACGATGCGTACCTGGCCTACATCGGTCCCAAGCTGCGCAAGACCTACGACTGGCGCATCGAGCGCGCTGCCAAGGCGACGCCCGAGCAGATCGCCGCACGACACGCGCACTACGAGCACCTGACCAAGGTCCTGCCGATGCTGCAGCAGGCCGGCGTGACGATCATGGCGGGCACGGACGCCGGCTTCCTCAATTCGTTCGACTATCCCGGCATCGGACTGCACGACGAGCTGACCCAGTTCGTGCAGAACGGCCTCACCCCGGCCCAGGCCCTGTCGTCGGCGACGCGCGCCGGCCCGGCCTGGTTCGGCAAGCTCGACCGCTACGGTGCGGTATCGACGGGCAAGGCGGCCGACCTGGTGCTGCTGGATCGCAACCCGCTGCAGGACATCAACGCCACCCGCGCCATCGACACCGTGATCCTTCGCGGCCATGTCTACGACCGCAAGGCGCTGGACGGCATGCTCGATGACACCCACAAGAAGGTCGCCGCCTGGAACGCCGCCGAGGCGAAGGGCTGAGCCTTCGGGGTCACACCGAACCAAGGCACGGCCGAACATGGTCGCGCCCTGGGAGGCAGGTAGCACCCACCCGTGACGCCCCCAGACGAGGGATGCCCAAGGCCAGGGCAATCCGGGCGGTCGGCGTCGTGACGTAACCTTCGGGCTTGCCGGACGAAGATAGGAGGACCGATCCCCTTCGACCGGAGCTCCCATGTCCGATCCGTCCCGCAAGCCCCCGCACCTGCTCTGGCGCTGGTGCGCCATCGGCGCCGCTGTTGCACTGCTCGCCGTCGCCTTCGCTTACGTTGGCGGATGGCTCACTCCACACCGGCTGACACCGCAACGCATCGTGGATGCGCTGCAGAGCGGCGGCGTGCATCCGGGGTTCCGGCGCAACCACGCCAAGGGCGTTTGCGTAGCCGGCTATTTCGAAGGAAACGGCGCCGCCTCGCCCTATTCCAAATCCATCGTATTCGCCGCTGGCCGCACACCCGTGGTCGGACGCTTCGCGCTCCCGGGTGGCAATCCGTATGCCCCCGATGGCAGCGTGCCGATCCGCAGCTTCGCGTTGCGCTTTGCCCTCGCGAACGGCCAGCAGTGGCGCACCGGCATGAACAGCATGCCGGTGTTCCCGGTGTCGACACCGGAAGCGTTTTACGAGCAGTTGCAGGCCAGCCAGCCGGATCCCGCCACGGGCAAGCCAGACCCTGCGCGAATCAAGGCGTTCTTTGCCGCCCATCCGGAAGCGGGTGCGTTCCTCGCCTGGGTCAAGACGGCCAAGCCGTCGGCCAGCTATGCGACCGAGAGCTACAGTGCGCTCGATGCGTTCTATTTCATCGATGCCAAGGGAGAGCGTCATGCGGTGCGCTGGCAGGTGGTGCCCGATGCAAAGGACGCCGCCCCGGGTCCGGCCGGCGATACCGACTATCTCGCCAGCGACCTGCGCACACGCCTCGCCGCGGGTCCGCAACGCTGGCATCTGATGGTGACGCTGGCGGCGCCCGGCGACCCCACCAACGATGCAACCAAGGTGTGGCCCAACGATCGCACGACGATCGATGCGGGGACCCTGGTCATCGAGAGCGAGCAGCCTCAGGAAAGCGGCGCCTGCCGCGACATCAACTACGACCCGACCGTACTGCCTGACGGGATCGAGGTATCGGACGATCCCCTGCTTGCCGCGCGCTCGGCTGCCTATGCCAGCTCTTACCTGCGCCGCACCAGCGAAGAAGCCAAGCTTCCCGGCGCGGCCCGTGCCGACACGTCCAAGCAGGAGCAGCCGTGATGAACGCGCCCCAAGCCTTCCATCCGCTAGCACGCCTGCTGCACTGGACCATGGCCTTGCTGATCCTCGCGATGCTGTTCGTGGGCGTCGGCATGGTGACGACGGTTTCCGAGAAGCACCAATGGCTGCTCGCGCTGCATCGCCCGCTCGGTGCCGCCATCTTCGTGCTGGCCCTCATCCGCATTGGCGTTCGCTTGCGCTTCAAGCCACCTGCCCTGCCCGCGGACATGCCGGCGTTGATGCAGTTCGTCGCACATGCTTCGCATTGGGTGCTCTACGGCTTGATGCTCGCGATGCCGCTGATTGGCTGGGCCATGCTTTCGGCGGGCGGCTATCCGATCATGCTGGGCCATGCGTGGCATTTGCCGCCGATCGCGCCCGCCAATGGCGTGTTGTTCGCGTGGCTGCGTGAAGCGCATGGCTACCTGGCCTACCTGTTCTTCCTCACCATCCTGGGACATATGGGCGCCGCGCTCTTCCACGCCCTGATCCGACGCGACGAGGTATTTCCGAGCATGACGGTCGGGTTTCCGCATCAGGATGCGCCGGCGGAGCCATCGCGGAACATCGCCCCGGATGAAAGCGGCCGCGCCGCGGAAGCCACGCCGCCGTCAGCCTGAGGGCTTCATGTTCTGTTCGACCGCGTGCTCTTCTTCAAGGGCGCCATGAGCGGCGAACTATCCGACGAGGCGGCGCGGCGGTTGCTGAGCGCCGCGTTCGTCTCGTCCTGACGGGCTAACTCGCCGCCGACGGCGTGCGCTCCAGGCGCAGGTCGTTGAACTTGCGCCGCTCGATCAGCGCATTGACCTTGCCGTCGGCGCCACGACGGAAGATGAAGACATTCCGTTCGTCATCGCTGCCCATGAAGACGTCCTTGCCGATGGGCTGCAGCGCGTTCGGCGGTGCCCCCGGCCGGGTGACGATGCGCAGCTCGCCTTGCTCGCTGCTCACCTTCCAGGTTCGCTCGGGTGCGTAGCGATAGCTGCCCTCGTAATCGCCCAGGGCAAGGCTGGCAACGGCGAGCTTCGGCGGCTCGGTGGGCAGCGTGACATCCTCGTAGCCGGCCAGCTTCCACGCGCCAGCCTGCTTCACGAAGGTGAGCAGGGACTGGTAGCGCACGACCAGCTGCTGGCCGAACACCGTTTCGCGCTCGTATTCCTCCACCTGCAGGATCGCGGTGTCGCCGTATTGCTGCACGTGCGGATCGCGCAATTCGATGCTGCCCGAGAGTCCCTTCGGGAACGCGTGGATCGATGCCACCGTGTCGGCCTTGTGCGCGATGCGGCCGAATTCGTCGATGATCACGGCATCATCGGCAAGCGCGTGCTCCCAGGCGTCCTTGTTTCCGGTGGGCAGCGCGTCGACCAGCGACTGCGTCGTTCGCAGCAACTCATCCTGCAGCGACTTCGG
Source organism: Dyella amyloliquefaciens (assembly GCF_004296575.1). Classification (GTDB taxonomy): domain Bacteria; phylum Pseudomonadota; class Gammaproteobacteria; order Xanthomonadales; family Rhodanobacteraceae; genus Dyella; species Dyella amyloliquefaciens. The sequence goes on from NZ_SAYT01000002.1 coordinate 495,095, forward strand.
TGCCTCGGCAGCGGAAACGGTCCACGCCGACAGGATGCCGGCGGCCATGAGTCCCAGCGAGCGCATCTGCATCACCACCTCCTGACCGGATCGTGCCAAGCCTGCCCATTGGCTTGCCGCCACGCGTGTGCATGAAGTCATCCGTGCCATGCCGTTCTTTCGCTGAATTTCCCACCGGCCCCACTCGTCCATGGCATTCGTCGCCGTTGATGGCCCTTCTTGCGAGGCACGTCACACCTGTCGTCGTTTCGTAGCAAACATCAAAAGATTCGCAAGAAATCGTCACGTCTTTCGCACGAACTTGTCATTTGCCGCTCCTAGTCTTCCGGCCGGCTGTGCAGGGCTTGTCTGGCTCAGGATTTGAATCGATCTAGACACGCATTTTCGCGGTGCCGCGTCGCGGCATGGCGGACGGAAATGCTTGCGAACGCACGGCTTCATCCCCGCTACCGGAGCAGCCCGTGCATTCCCGCCCCATCTCCCACGCCGTCCGCCTCGCCCTGTTTGCCTCTGTCAGCCTTTGCAGCATTGCGCTGCACGCGCAGACCGCGCCCACGTCTGACAATGACCAGAAGGACACGCCTGCCGAAAAGGACAAGGCGAAGAATCTCGATGGCATCGTGGTGACGGCGCGCTCGGGTGTGGATGTGCGCACCAAGGCGGAAACCAGCTACTCCGTCACCACCATCGACGAAGACCGCCTGCGCATGCAGGCGCCGACCTCGGTCACCGAAGCCATGAAGTCGGTACCGGGTTTCTGGGTGGAAGCCTCGGGTGGCGAAGCGAGCGGCAATATCCGTGCGCGCGGCATCCCGGTGGATGGCTACGGCTCGGTGAACCTGCTGGAAGATGGCGTGCCGGTGCAGCACGACCCGGCGCTGGGGTACCTCAATGCCGACCAGGCGTTCCGTCTCGACGAAACCATCGAGCGCATCGAAGTGGTGCGCGGCGGTCCATCGTCGGTGTTCTATTCCAACGCCCCCGCTGGCGCGATCAACTTCATTCCGCGCCAGGTCGGCGACACCACCGAAGGCCTGTTCAAGTTCACCGTGGGCGACTACGGCATGGAGCGCGGTGATTTCTGGCTGGGCACGCCGGTGGGCGATGGCTGGAAGCTGGGAGTCGGCGGCTTCTACCGCAAGGACAACGGCGTCCGCGATCCGCAGTTTCCCGCCAACGATGGCGGCCAGATCCGCGTGAACCTCGCCAAGCAGTTCGAGCACGGCAGCTTTAGCGTCGACTACAAGCACATGGACGACAAGGTGGCGCTGTACCTGGGCATCCCGATGCGCACGCTGCCCAATGGCGACATCCGCGCCGTGCCAGGCGTGGACGGCAACTATGGCACGCTGGCTGGTCCGGAAACCGAGCACATCCAGATGAAGATGGGCGACGGGAGCCTGTACAACTTCGACAACAGCGAAGGCACGCACGTCAAGCGCGACCAGGTCACCATCAAGTTCGATCACGACCTGATCGACGACTGGAAGCTCGCCGAATCGTTCCGCTATTCCAATACCCATACGCAGCGCAACGGCGTGTTCCCGAACGCGTTGTCCAGCGGCACGGCCTTCCTTGCCACGGCCCAGGGCGCGGTGAAGAACTACCTGCCCGCCGGCACGGCCGGGCTGCAGCTTCGCTATGTGGACAATCCGAACCAGGCGTTCGACCTCGCCAACCAGAACGGCAACGCACTGGTGGTGCAGGCCGGCCTGCGTGGCGTGACCATGCCGGTCAACGAGTTCGACAACGACACGCGCATCCTGCGCAAGTTCGAACTCGGCGGGCAGACGCATGACGTCACGCTTGGCTACTACTACGCGCACTTCAACCAGGATTTCAGCCGCTATTCCTCCGTGGCCCTGCTCGACGCGCGCGACAACGCACGCCTGCTCGACCTGGTGGCGGTGAACGCGGCCGGCCAGCCGATCGCCAAGCTCACGGACAACGGCATCTACCGCTACGGCTACGAATGGGAAGACGCGGGCGGCAAGTCCACCACCAATGCGTTCTATCTCTCCGACGAATGGCAGGTCACGGACAACCTGCGCATCGACGGCGGCGCGCGCTGGGAACAGGTGAACACGCGCGGCCAGACCGAAACCAAGACCACCGTCAACGACGGCACTTTCGCCACCTCGAACATCCTGACCGGCACTGGCGTGTTCGTGCCCTACGACCACACCTTCAGCAAGCTGGGCTGGACGCTGGGCGCAAACTGGCAGTTCTCGCCGAACTCGGGCGTGTTCGCGCGCTGGACGCCGACCTTCCGCCTGCCGAACCTGAGTTCCTACATCACCAGTCCCTCGGCCACGCCGATCACCCAGACCATGGACCTGGGCGAAGTGGGCTACAAGTACACCGATCGCCAGTTCGACGTGTACGCCACGGCGTTCTACACCAAGTACAACAATGTCGGCTTCAGCAACTACGTCTTCAACGCCACCTCCAACACCTCGACGGTGCAGCAGGGCTATGCGGACACCAAGACCAAGGGCCTCGAACTCGAAGGCTCGTGGTTCCCGAGCCAGTTCTTCGACGTGCAGGTGACCGCAACCTACCAGGATCCGAAGTACCAGGGCCTGCGCTACACCGAAATCGTCAACGGCGCGCCGGTGCTGCGCGACTACGTGGGCAACCAGCTGATCCGCGTGCCGAAGGTGAGCTACCGCGTGGTGCCGGGCGTGAACCTGCTGGACGGCAAGCTGCGCTTCCAGATCGCCTACGAATACGAAGGCGAACGTTACGTGGATACCGCCAACTCGGTGCGCCTGCCGTCCTACGACGTGTGGAGCGCCAGCGCGCGCTACGACATGACGCAGAACTTCTCGCTCTACCTGTACGGCGACAACCTCACCAACTCGCTGGGCCTCACCGAGGGCAACCCGCGCGCAGGCGAGCTGCAGAGTGCCGATGCGGGTGCGAACACGTTCATTGCCCGCCCGATTCTCGGCCGCACGTACCGCTTTGCGATCATGTACCGTTTCTGACGATCGCTCGCGGCACTGGCATGCCGATGGCGTGCCGGATGGCAGGGCTCGCACCGGGCCCTGCTCCATCCGATGAACAACTGCCGTAACGATGACATGGTTTCGGGCACGCGCTTCGCGCCCCTGCCGTGCCACCCTCCCGATGCGGCGCTCGCACGCTGCTTGCCAGACGTGAAATCGGCGACCTGCTCGCCGCAAGGACCATCCTGATGCGTTGCCGCCTCGCCCTGCTCCTGCTCGCCCTGTCCGCTGCCGCGTACGCCCGCGCCAATGGTGCGGACAAGCCCGACCTCACGCTGCACGGCGAAGTCAGCGGCAAGGATCACCAGACCTACCGACTGATCCCGTTCGACGTGCCGGCAGGTACCACGCGCGTCACCGTGCAGTTCGACTACGACAACAAGACCGACCACACCACCATCGACCTGGGGCTGCTCGGCCCCGATGGCTTTCGGGGACAGGACGGTTTCCGCGGCTGGAGCGGTGGCACCAAGCGCGTCTTCACCGTATCGGCCACCGATGCCACGCCGTCCTATCTGCCGGGCGCTATCCGTCCCGGCCGTTGGCAACTGCTGCTGGGACTGCCCAACGTTCGGCCCGACGCGCACACGCCATATGACGTCAAGGTCTGGTTTGGCCAAGCGGGCGACCCGGCGTGGAAGCCGGACGTGCTCAATCCGCCATTGCGGACAGGCACCGCGTGGTATCGCGGCGACCTGCACATGCACACCGCGCACAGTGACGGCCAATGCAACAGCCAGAGCGGCAAGCGCGTGTCGTGCCCGCTGTTCCTCACCGTGCAGGCCGCCGTGGCGCGGCACCTGGATTTCATCGCGATCACCGATCACAACACGGTGTCCCACACCAACGCGATGCGTGAACTGCAGCCCTATTTCGACCAGCTGCTGCTGATCCCGGGACGCGAGATCACCACCTTCACCGGACACGCGAACCTGTTCGGCAGCAGCGAGCCGCTGGATTTCCGCGTCGGCAGCAAGGACGTGCCCGACTGGACCACTGTCGCGCGCAATGCCGCCGCCCTGCACGGCGTGCTGTCGATCAACCACGCCATCCGCCCCAGCGGCGAGATCTGCATGGGTTGCGGCTGGACCGCCAAGCCGCCCATCGACATGCGCCTGGTGCAGGCCGTGGAGATCGTCAACGATGGCGATGCCGGCTCGGTGATGTCAGGCATTCCGTTCTGGGAGCAGCAGCTCAATGCCGGCTACCACGTCACGGGCATCGGAGGCAGCGACAACCATGACGCCGGCGCGACCGAGGCGCGCCCGGGTTCCAGCACCATCGGCCACCCGACTACAGCGGTCCACGCCGAAGCGCTCTCGATGCCCGCGATCCTCGAAGGCGTGCGCGCCGGCCAGGTCTTCGTCGACGTGCAGGGCAGCGGCGACCGCGTGCTCGAGTTCAGCGCAAGCACGATGGGCGGTGAAGCCTCGATGGGCGATTCACTGCAAGCGAAAGCCGGAGCTGCCGTGCGTTTCACCCTGCATGCGACACATGCCGCCGGTGCCCACGCTGTGGGCGTGCTCGATGGCAAGGCACTTCCACTTGCCGACGGTGGCAAGCTCGATGGCGATGATGCACACCTGGACTTCGACTGGACGTCCGACGGCAAGCCGCACTGGCTGCGCGTGGAAGTGCGCGGCGCGGACGGCGCACCGTGGCTGTATGGCAATCCGATCTATGTAAACCGCTGAGCGCTTGCCACCGGACGCGACTATCCCGTCAACGTGACCGCGCCCTCATGGCTCGGGTACGTGCGGCGCGCGTGGCACCCGCGGAGCGGCTTGCGGCGCTCCTGTGGGCAGCGGCCTTCTTCGCCGCGGCCTTGCGCACGGCGGGGCCCATGGTGCGCGCGGCCTTCTTCGCCGAGGCGGATCGCTCGGAAGCAGTCCGCTTGGATGCAGCCTTGCGGGCGTGACGGGCCAAGGCCGTCTTCGAGGCGGCCGCCGAACCCTCGCGCTTCAACGCACCCAGCGTCGCGCGGCTGCGCTTTGCCGACGTCTTCTTGGTGGCCTTTTTCGCCGCAGGTTTTTTGCGGCTGCTCTTCTTGGCCGTCGCGCTCTTCTTGGCCGTCGCGCCCTTCTTGGCGGGCACCTTGATGCCCGCGCGACGTGCTTCGGACAAGCCAATGGCGATGGCCTGCGCCGACGAGCGTGCACCGTGCTTGCCCTTTCGCACGTGCTCGATTTCCTCACGGACGAACTCGCCCGCCTGCGTGCTGGCCGACTTGCCCTCGCGCTTGTCCTTCTGCGCGCGTGCCATGGCGGTCTTGGAAGGCATGACTCTGCTCCGGTATCGGAAGGAGGGTTCATGCTGAGGGCGAAGGCGTGAAGCACGGGGCAAGAAATATTGAAGTTCCCGCCAACCGTTCAGCAGCGAATTTCCCGCTGCTCCGCTCCTGTTCGGCCGGAGAGCCTCAGGCCAGCGCGTTGTCTTCCGCGGGGTCTTCCGCCGCCACGAAACCGCCCGTCTGGCGTTGCCACAGCCGTGCATACAGCCCGCCGTGCGCGATCAGCTCGGCATGCGTGCCGCTCTCCACGATGTGGCCCTTGTCCATCACGACCAGGCGATCCATCCTGGCAATGGTGGACAGGCGGTGCGCAATCGCAATCACGGTCTTGCCGCGCATCAGCAATTCCAGGCTGTCCTGGATGGCCGCTTCCGCTTCCGAATCCAGCGCGGAGGTCGCCTCATCGAGGATGAGAATGGGTGCGTCCTTCAGCAGCACGCGCGCGATGGCGATGCGCTGGCGCTGGCCGCCACTGAGCTTCACGCCGCGCTCGCCCACGAGAGCGTCATAGCCGACGCGGCCTTCGCCGTCCACGAGTTCCGGAATGAACTCTTCCGCGCGTGCCTTGCGCACGGCTTCGATCACCTGCGCCTCGGTGGCGTCCGGGCGCCCGTACAGCAGGTTGTCGCGGATGGAGCGATGCAGCAGCGAAGTGTCCTGCGTGACCACGCCGATCTGCGCGCGCAGGCTCTCCTGAGTCACATTGGCGATGTCCTGCCCGTCGATGAGGATATGCCCGCCCTCCAGGTCGTACAGGCGCAGCAGCACGTTCACCAGGGTGGATTTGCCGGCGCCGGAAGGGCCGACCACGCCGATCTTCTCGCCACCGCGCACGGCCAGGTCGAGGCCGGAGATCACGCCGCCCTGCTTGCCGTAGTGGAAGTGGATGTCCTCGAAGCGCACGCCACCCTCGGTGACTTCCAGCGGCATGGCGCCCTCGTGGTCCTGCACGGTGCGCGGCTTGGAGATGGTCTCGATGCCGTCCTGCACCGTGCCCACGTTCTCGAAGATGCCGTTCACGACCCACATGATCCAGCCGGACATGTTGTTGATGCGGATGACCAGGCCCGTGGACAGCGCGATCGCGCCCACCGTCACCTTGCCCTGGCTCCATAGCCATACCGCCAGCGCCGAGGTGCCGACGATGAGGAAGCCGTTGAGCGTGGTGATGGTGATGTCCATCGCCGTGGTGAGACGCGTCATCGCGCGCATGCGCTTGATCTGCTCGCCCATCGCGTCGGCCACGTAGGCTTCCTCGCGCTGCGTGTGCGCGAACAGCTTGAGGGTGAGGATGTTGCTGTAACCGTCCACGATGCGCCCCATCAGGCGCGAGCGCGCCTCGGACTGCTTCCACGAACGCTCCTTGGTGCGCGGCACGAAATACGCCAGCGTCACCACATAGAGGACCAGCCACAGCACCAGCGGCAAGGCCAGCCAGTAGTCCGCCTTGGCGAACATCACGATGGCGCTGCCGGTGTAGATCGCCACGTACCAGATGGCATCCACAATCTGCACCGCGGACTCACGCAGCGCGCCGGACGTCTGCATGATGCGATTGGCGATGCGGCCCGCGTAGTCGTTCTGGAAGAAGCCCAGGCTCTGGCGGATCACATAGCGATGGTTCTGCCAGCGGATGCGGTTGGTAAGGTTGGGCACGATCGCCTGGTTCACCAGCAGGTCGTGCAGGCCCATCAGCACCGGGCGCGCGATCAGCGCCACGAAGCCCATCCACAGCAGCTCGTGCCCATGGGCCTGGAAGAAGTCCGCAGCCGGCGTGCCCTTCGCCATGTCCACGATGCTGCCGATGAAGCCGAACAGCGACACCTCGACGATGGCCACGCCAAAGCCGACCACGATGGCGGCGGCAAACACCGGCCACACCTGGCGCAGGTAGAACAGATAGAAGCGCCACACCGACTGCGGCGGCATGCCGTCGATGGGTTCCTTGAACGCGTCGATCAGCGATTCGAACCAGCGGAACACCATGGGGTCGTCCTTGGGGGAAACAGGCGGGCGGGATAGTAGGTGAGTGAAGGCGCTGAGCATGAGATTCAAGCAAAACGCGCCACCACGGCCGCTTCCCCCTGTAGGTGCGCACCCAGTGCGCGATCGCAACATTCCAGCTCATCCGTGCGTGCGGACCGGCGATCGCGCACTGGGTGCGCTCCTACATGGGACAGGCCAGACACTTGCACTCCAGAAAACTTACGATATATCTTAAGACTGTTACTTACGATATATCGGAGTTTTACCCATGCGATTCCATCACTGCTCAGACAGGCACCACCATCACCACCACCAGGAAGGCCGCGAGGCCTGGATCCGCGAGGCCATGGGCTTCGGACGAGGCCGCGGTTTCGGGCGGGGTTTCGGCGACGACGAAGGCCCCGGCGGCTGGGGCGGGATGGGCGGGCGCTTCCGCGGTGGCCGCGTTTTCGGCCATGGTGACCTGAAGCTGATCCTGCTCGCCCTGATCGCCGAGCAGCCCCGCCACGGCTACGAACTGATCCGCACCATCGAAGAGATGTTTGACGGCGCCTATGCGCCCAGCCCGGGCGCGGTGTACCCCACCCTCACCCTGCTGGAAGAACTCGGCCACGCCAGCGTGCAGAACGACGAGGGTAAGAAGCTCTACACGATCACCGAGGATGGCAAGGCGTTCCTGGCCGAGAACAAGGAAGCGGTCGATGCCGTGATGTCGCGCATGGAGCAGACCGCGAAGATGTTTGCCCGCGCCGCCGCGCCGATGGCGCTGCGCGAGGCCATGCACAACCTCAAGCGCGCTCTGTTCATGCATGGCGGCCCGTGGAACGCAGCCGAGGTGAAGCGCATCCGCGACATCATCCAGAAGGCCGCTGAAGAGATCGCCAAGGGCCGCAAGGATGCCTGAGCGCCTGCCCGCCGCGTCGACAGACGCCCACGCGGCGCTGGCCCGGGCGGGCCTGCGCGCCACGCCGCCGCGGCTGGCGATATGGCAGGTGCTGCACGACGCCAACGACGAGCCCGACGCAGTGAATGTGCTGCGCCGGGCGCAGTCGCTGGAACCACGCACCAGCCTGGGCACGGTGTATCGCTTCCTGCGCGAGCTGGAATGGCACGGCCTGGCCTGCTCGCGTCCAGTGCCGCACGAGCGTTCGCGCTAGCATCTCGGTCATGGGCCGGCCTTGGATGACGTGCCCTCGCGTGATGCGGCGGCCGTAGCGGCCCTCGCGCAACTGGCGGCGGCGTTCGGCTATCAGCTCGTGCGCGCGACGGACCGCGCGCCCGTCCGCTAAACGTCCGGCCGTTTTGCCCGGTCGCGCCTCGACGCCAGGCGGTCCGCCAGCCGCGTCGGTTCCGGCAATCGGTACTTCGTGCAGCACGCCAGTACCAGATCAGGCGCCGCCTCCATGCTGACCCGGTGTCCCGGCGAAACGATCAACGGGCGAACCTTGTCCTTGCTGCGCAGGACGCAACCGATCACCTCGTCGCGATAGTGCAGCGGCACGCGATCGCCACGGGCCGCGCCCAGCTCGCCATGCGTACCGACCAGTATCGACTTCGCCACGCCGATGGTGGGCAGGTGTGTCACCACGCCCAGATGAGCCGCGATGCCCAGCCCACGGGGATGCGCGATGCCATGGCCGTCCACGAACACCAGGTCCGGAATCTCGGACAGCTCGCCCAGTGCCTGCAGTACCGCCGGCAATTCGCGGAACGACAGCAGGCCCGGGATATACGGCATGCGCGTAGGCAGCCTCGCCACGACTTCCTCCAGCGGCATGAGCGTCTGCGCATCGAGCAGGACCGCGGCCGCACGCGTCACCAGGCCGCCATCCTCGAACCCGACGTCGACGCCGGCGATACGCCGCAGCGGCGGATGGTCGTCCTCCAGCCGTACCTGCGTGGCGAGTTCCTGCTGCAGGCGCCTGGCCTTGGCGACATCGCCATCCCAAAGGGGAATCAAGTCGGGCGTGAAAGCGATATTCATCACGACAGCGTGAATGCCGCGCACTGAACAAAGCGTCAATCCAATTATTCATTGACCGGTTCAGTACACGCCCGGATCATGCCGCCATGCCTATCGTGCTCCGCTTGCTGCTGATCCTTCTACTCGCCACGGCCGGCGCCTCGCCCGCGCTGGCCCAGAACAACAACCAGGCCCCGGCGCAGATTCCGCAGGCCACGCTGGCCACGCCGGATCAGCTCAGCGCGCAGCTGGACCAGATCAAGCAATCGATCACCGACAAGACCAAGCTCACCGACAGCGTGCTCACCGATGCGCGCAGCAAGGCAGCGGCGGTGCAGCAGCAGGCGGAGCAGCTCGCCACCAGCCTGGTGCCGCAGGTCGATGCGCTCAAGGCCAAACTCGACGTGCTGGGTCCCGCACCAGCCAAGGGCGCGCCGCCCGAGGCGCCGGAAGTGGCCGCCCAGCGCAAGCAGCTCACCAAGGACAAGACCGACCTGGACGGCCAGCTCACGCAGGCCAAGTCGCTCAACCTGGAAAGCCAGCAGCTCGCTACGCAGATCGCGGGATTGCGCCGTGGCCTGTTCCAGGCACAGATCAGCCAGCGCACCGCCTCGCCCCTGGCGAAGCCGTTCTGGTCGAGGCTCGCGCAGAACCTGCCCGATGACCGTGCCAGCCTCGGACAACTCGGCTCATTGTTCCAGGGCGCGCTTGCCCAGGCATTACAGCCAGGCAACCGCATCCCGTTCGTGCTCTGCCTGCTCGCGGCGGCGGCACTGCTGGCGGTAGGACGACGGCTGCTGGAACACAAGGTGCTGGACCTCGCCAGCAAATACCTGCCCGCGGGCCATCTGCGGCGCAGTGCCATGGCGCTGATCATCACGCTGATCACGACGCTCACCTACGGCATCACCGCATGGCTGATTTACCTCGCGGTGAACTGGAACGGGGTGTTCGACGAAGAGCTGGACGATGTGGCACGACCGCTGGTGCGGTTGACCTTCTTCGCGGCCAGCATGGCCGGCATCGGCCGCGCGATGCTCAGCGTGAAGCGCCCTTCCTGGCGTCTGCCGCCGATTTCCGATGATCTGGCCAAGCGGCTATGGCTGTTCCCTGCCCTGCTGGCGGTGAGCATGCTGCTGCTCGGCATCGTCGAACAGGTCACCGGCGACATCGGCGCGAGCCTGGGCACGGCCATGGCCGCCAATGCGCTGGCCGCCACGGTCATCGGCCTGCTGATGGCCTCCGCGCTGATCCGCATGGGCAAGGCGCGCCGCGCACTCATCGCCGGCGGCGGCACGCCCGCCAAGCGCCCCGTGTGGGTAGGCCTGCTGATCGCGGCCGCCTTCGTCATCACGGTGCTGGTGCTGGGATCCGTCGCCACGGGTTACATCGCCTTCGCGTTCTTCCTCGCCCGGCAAGCGATGCGCGCGGGCTTCATGATCGCGCTGCTCTACCTGTTCATGCACCTGATCAACGACCTGTGCGAATCGCTGCTTTCGCCCGATACGCGCAGCGGCGTGCGCATGCAGGAGACCTTCGGCATCGCACCGGCGCGGCTTGAGCAGACCGCCACCGTCGTGTCGGGGGTGGTCCGGGCATTCCTGCTGCTGATCGCCGTGCCGCTCATCCTGGCTCCGTACGGTTCCGGCCCGACCGAGCTGGTCGATCGCGGCTCGCAGATGTTCGCCGGGCGTTCGCTCGGCACGCTGACCATCAACCCCACCAACATCTTCAACGCGATCCTGGTGCTGGTGATCGGCGTCATCGTGATGCGGCTGATCAAGCGCTGGCTCAGCACGCAGCTGCTACCGAAGACGTCGCTCGACCTCGGCATGCAGACGTCCATCGTCACCCTGCTCGGCTACGTGGGTGGCGTGCTGGTGTTCGTGCTGGTGCTGGGCGCGATGAAGGTGGATGTGCAGAGCATCGCCTGGGTTGCCTCCGCACTCTCGGTGGGTATCGGCTTTGGCCTGCAGGCGATCGTGCAGAACTTCATCTCGGGTTTGATCCTGCTCGCCGAGCGTCCGGTGAAGGTGGGTGATTGGGTCAGCATTGCCGGCGTGGAAGGCGACATCAAGCGCATCAATGTGCGCGCCACCGAGATCCAGCAGGGCGACCGCTCGACCGTGATCGTTCCGAACTCCCAGCTGATCACCCAGAACGTGCGCAACGTGACGCTGGCCAACGCCCTGGGCCGCGTGCAGGTCCGCCTGCCGATGCCGCTGAGCTCGGACGCGAGCAAGGTGCGGCAGATCATCTTCGACATCCTGCGCAACCATCCGGGCACGCTGGACGCGCCGTCACCCAGCGTGCAGCTGGACAATGTCGATGCCGGTTCCATGATGTTCGTGTGCACGGCCTACGTGGGCAACCCGCGCGATGCCAGCAACGTGAAGAGCGACGTGCTGTTCGAGATCATCGACCGCCTGCGCAAGGCGAACCTGCCGCTGACCACGCCGCAGGACATGGTGGTACGCACCATGCATCCGGAAAGCACCGAGGGCACGCCGCAGCCCACAACCATCGTGCCCGGCCCCAAGACCTGACAGCGGTGTTCCATCGGCCTAGACTTCGGGCATCGCCTGGAGCCAGCCGATGGGATTCCACGTCGTCACCCCAGCTCCCCCGCTGGATGCGCTTATCTCGCGCCTGTGGGACTGGGACATGCCGCCTGCTTCGCACCACTACGAACGCGTGCTGCCCGTTCCCGGTGCTGCCCTCATCATCAATCTTCACGAAGATGAAACGCGCGTCTACACAGATGATGCGGAGCGCCGCTGTATTCGCGCCCCCGCGGCCGTGATCGGCGGCCCTTGCCTGCGCAGCCAGATCATCGACACGTCGGAGCAGGTACGCGTGATGGGCGTGGTGTTCCGGCCCGGCGGCGCGCATGCGCTCACCGGCGAGGACCACGAAGCACTGGTCGCGCGCGACATCGGGCTGGAGGACATCTTCGGCAGCCGTGCGCATGGCCTGCGCGAACGGTTGCTGGACACACCCGACCCGATGCAACGCCTCGGCGTGCTGGAGCGCTGGCTATTCGCCCACATGCGAACACCCTCCCTTGCGCCGGAAGTGCTGCACGCGCTCGAACGGATCGGTATTTGCCCGCAAGTCGCCTGCATCGGTTCACTGGTGAAAGAGACCGGTCTTTCCGAATACCGCTTCGGTCGATTGTTCCGTCGACAGGTCGGCATGGGACCCAAGCGCTACGCACGACTGCTGCGCTTTCGCGCCGTGGTCGAAACGGTACATCGCTGTGGAACGGTGGACTGGAGCCGCGTCGCCGCGGATGGTGGCTACGGCGACCAGCCCCATCTCGTACACGAATTTCGCGACTTCGCGGGCATGACACCGACCGCCTTCATGGCGGCGCGTGGGCCTTATGTGAATCATCTGCCGCTGGATTGACGAAAGCCCCTCTGTAGGAGCGCACCCAGTGCGCGACCGCAGCGTGTGTCATGACCTCCGCGATCGCGCACTGGGTGCGCTCCTACAGGCAAATAGGCCCGCTCTTCGCTCTGGCTTTTGACGTTGGGTCCCCTATGCCGCGGCGGGCGGATGGAGGAACAGCCCGAAGGGTGGCCGGCAGGACGCCGGCCAGTTTGTCGTCAGGGCAGGATGTCCTGTCGACAAACCCCGCAACCCGCCCGCGAACCTTCCGGGCGAATGCCCGGAAGGCGCGAAATGGGGTGGCCTTTCTCTTGGTTAATTCTCTTTGGCCAAGCAAAGAGAAGTGACCCGGCGGCCCCACGGGACTAGTTTCGGGTCGCCGGCAGGCCGGCGGAAGCCCGCCGCAGGCGAGCCAGGTGACGATGACGTAAGGATGAGCGAGAGTCACTGGATGACTCGCTACGCTCGCCTCTTTTGGGCCGCCTTGTGGGCGTCCTGCGCGCTACGTGCTTGTCCAACCTCTGTTGGCATCACGAACAATAAAGACTGGGGCGAAAAGCGGTCGCGCACAGGGTGCGCTCCTACAAGGAGATGATGACGCGACTACAATCGCCAGCTCCTAACCCGGGACTGCGCCATGCCCAGCGATCTGTTCTCCGTCACACCTGCCAGTGGCCCCGCCTCCTGCATCCGCGCAGGCATCGGTGGCTGGAACTTCGCACCGTGGCGCAACAACTTCTATCCATCGGGGCTGGTGCAGCGTCGCGAGCTGGAATACGCCAGCCGGCACCTGCGCGCCATCGAAATCAACGGCACCTTCTACGGCGCGCAAAAGCCCGCCACCTATGCCAAGTGGGCGGCGGAGACCCCTGACGGCTTCGTGTTTTCGCTGAAGGCACCGCGTTACATCACCGAAGGCAAGCGCCTGGCCGACACGGCCCGCGGCATCGACGGCTTCATCCTGGGAGGCCTCGCGGAATTCAGTGACCGTCTTGGCCCGGTGCTGTGGCAACTGCCGCCGTCGCGCCCTTTCGATAGCGGCGATCTCGCCGCCTTCCTCGACCGGCTGCCGCGCGAACTCAACGGACAGCCCATGCGGCATGTGCTCGAAGTACGCCACACGAGTTTCCTGGATGAGCGCTATGTCGCGCTCGCCCGCACCCACCGCATCCCCACCGTATTTACCGATTCGCCGAAATACCCGTCACTGGCGGATCTCACCGGCGACTTTGCCTATGCACGACTGATGCGCAGCGAATCGCACATCGACACCGGCTATGCATCGAGCGATCTCGAGACGTGGGCAGCGCGTGCGCGCCTGTGGGCCGAAGGAGGCGATCCCTCCGAGTTGCCGCACGTGGCAGCGCCATTGCCGGCACAGGGGCCGCGCGACGTCTTCATCTACTTCATCAGCAGCGCGAAGGAACGCAACCCGGCCGCGGCGATGGCGCTGCAGCAGCGAGTGGACGCGCTGCGCTGATCCTATCGGCCCGGTCGTCCTGCTTGCAGCCACGACGACCGGCACATGAAACGCCCCGTGACGGCGATACATTGGCGCCCAACCCCAGGAGGCCGCCATGCGATACGTCTTGCCTTACGCAATGACCCTGCTTGCCGTTGCCGTCATCACGCCCGCCCATGCCGAAGAAGACGTTGCCACCCTGATCCGGCGGCAGTCGCAGGAGTTCTCCGACGCTTCGGCGTCCAATGACACGGCGACGCTGGCGAAGTACTTGGATGACCGTGTCGTCTTCATCAACGAAGGCGGCGACATCGCCACCAGGAAGGACATCGTCACGCCCGGGCCCGCCGGTCCGAAGAGCGTCAGCAACCATCTGGTGCAGACGGACTTCAACATCGAGATCCATGGCAACGTCGCGGTGACCAGCTTTACCGACAACGCCACCGTGAAAGTCGGCGACCAGACCATGAAACCGCGCTTCCGTTCGACCGAGGTGTGGCTGCAGGAGGGCAAGCAGTGGCTGATGATCTCCAGCCAGACCGTGGCCCTGTCCGATGACCCGCCCGCTCACGCGCTGACGGCGAACGAGATGGACCAGTACGTGGGCACCTACGAGGCCGCACCGGGGATGTCGGTAACCATCACGCGTCAGGGCAGCCAACTGTTCAGTGCCACCCATGGCGCCAAGGCCACTCCCTTGCAGGCGGAAGTGCGCGACGTGCTGTTCACGCCGGGGCAGCCAAGGGCACGCCGCGTATTCGAACGTGACGATCACGGCAAGGTCATCGGCTTCTACTCGCGCCGCGAGGGCCACGGCGTCGAGTTCAGGAAAGTCGGCTAGTACCCGCACCCTGCTGGCGGCGGGCGCCGCCGGCAGCGGATGAGGTTCCCGGCCCGACACACCACGCGACCTGGGGCAGCGTAAGCTTTACACTCGCGCCCTCGCCACGAAGCGTCCGCCCATGCGCGCACTCAAACCTGTTCTTCTGCTGGTTGTGCTGGCCATGGCCGCCCTGCTGTGGGGCCGACACGTACCAGAACCCTCGGCCCCCGGCGGTCTTGCCATTCCGCATGATGCCGGTACGGCGCTGCCCTCGTTCCTTCCGCCCGAGGCGGCAGGCGTGCTGTCGCACATTGCGCATGGTGGACCGTTCGAACATCGCCAGGACGGCGTGGTGTTCCAGAATCGCGAAGGACGCCTGCCACGGGAACCGGAAGGCTATTACCACGAGTACACCGTGGATACGCCGGGGCTGGACTATCGCGGCGCGCGGCGCATCATCACCGGCGGTACGCCGCCCGCCATCTACTACTACACCGATGACCACTACCGCACGTTCCGCCCCTTCGAGGTAACCCGATGAACGCACAATTTGATCTCGACTTCGGCGATGCGGCGGATGGAGGCATTTTCTTCGTCACCTCGGAAGATCTCGAACCGCTGGCCGAAGCCGCAGGGATGCAAGGCCTGCGCGTATGCCGTATCGACCTTGCCGACTACGCGAGCCGCGACGCCCTGTTCGACCGCCTGACCCAGGCGCTGCGCTTGCCAGCCGATTTCGGCCGCAACTGGGACGCGCTGGCCGACAGCATGCGCGATCTCTCCTGGCTGAAGGCCCCCGGCTTCATCCTGCTGTTCGACCATGCCGAAGGCATGCGCGATACCCATGAGGAGGACTTCGACACCCTCCTCGATATCCTGGAGGAGTCGGTGGACTACTGGCAGGATGCCGGTTCACCGTTCTTCGTATTTTTCGCGCTGCCCGAAAGCGCCTTTGATGAAGTGGAAGACTAGATGCACGAGCTGGAGTTCGAACTTGACGGCGACTACGTGGAACTCAACCAGTTGCTGAAACTGGTGGGGCTATGCGACAGCGGCGGCGCCGGCAAGGCGATCGTGGCGAGCGGCGCCGTGTCGGTAGATGGCGAGCAGGAACTGCGCAAGACCTGCAAGATCCACGCGGGCCAGGTCGTGCAGGTCGAGGACATCGTCATCCACGTGCACTCCGCCGAGTGAGTTCACCTCACTCCGCCGCGGGCAGCTCAGCCAGCCTGCGGTCGAGCCCGGGATGGGCCGGCAGCTGGATGCCGAATTCATCCCGTATCACCTGCTTGATTTCATCGACGCCCGCCAGCACCCGCCGGACGGACTCGCCGCCGGTGTCATGCACCACGAACTCGCGATCGCGCAGGCCAAGCCTCCGGTCCGCGAGCGTGCGCGCCATGATCAGGCCATGCAGGAAATGCGACGCGGGATAGGTCGAGGTGTAGTGGTTGGCCACCACGTAGTCGACCGCCGGGCGGGGCTGCAGGTCAAAGCGGTAGAGCGTCCGCCATTCATCGCGAACCTGGGCCTGCATGCGCCATTCGCCGTGATCGTGAAGCAGGCGGAACGGTTCGTTGCCGGTGGCCTGCACGATGTCCGGTTGCAGGCGCAGCGCGCCGCTCAAGGCCATGCTGCCGAACCCCACATCGACCAGCCAGCTCTCGCCGGCGAGCTCCACGCGCAGCAGCATATGCGTCTGCGCCACCATGGCATCTTCCGGCTTCATCCACAGCACGCGGGCAATCAGCCCCGACACGTCGTAGCCCATCGTGCGCAACACGTCGAGCAACAGGCCGTTCTGTTCAAAGCAGTAGCCGCCCCGTCGCTCATGCACCAGCTTGCGCTCGATATCGACCGGCTCGAGCGATACCGGCAGGCCCAGCAAGGGGTTGAGGTTCTCGAACGGGATGGCCGCCACGTGGGCGGTGGTGATCGCGCGCAGCGTTGCCAGGTCGGCCGCCAGCGGGCCGTCATAACCGATGCGTTGAAGATAGGCGTTCAGGTCGATCACGTGGCTCATGCAGATACCCGCGGGACGGTGAACAGGCACCATAACACCGCGTTGTCGCCGGTTTAGCACGTCGCCGCCGCGCCGGTGGGAGGATGCAGGTAACCGCGGCCGACGGAGCGACGAATAGCTCAGTGACGACCACGGATCGCGTGGCCGCCTCCCGTCTGCCGATGGAGCGTTTCGTCATGAGCACCCGCCGCACGTCCCTTTTCCCTGCCCTCGCCGGCCTGCTTCTGCTGGCCGGGCTGGGCGCCTGCAGCCTCGCCGCCGGCAGCGATGCCGCGACCCTGCCCGACCCGACCGTGGACGCCGCGCCCCAGCAAGGCGATCAGGTGGCCGTACTGGCAGGTGGCTGCTTCTGGGGGCTGCAATCGGTGTTCGAGCACGTGAAGGGGGTGAAGAAGGTATGGGCCGGTTACAGCGGAGGCGACGCCAGCACGGCGCAGTACGAGCGGGTCAGTGACGGCGACACCGGCCACGCCGAGTCGGTGAAGGTCCTCTACGACCCCGCCAAGGTGAGTTACGGTCAGCTGCTGAAGGTGTACTTCTCGGTGGCGACCGATCCCACCCAGCTCAACCGGCAAGGGCCTGACGTGGGCACGCAGTACCGCTCCGTCATCTTCTACGGCAACGACGACCAGAAACGTGTCGCCACCGCCTATATCGACCAGCTCAAGGCGGCCCACGCGTTCGCCGCCCCCATCGTGACGCAGGTGGTGCCGCTCAAGGCGTTCTATGTGGCGGAGGCCTATCACCAGGACTATGCCGAGCATCACCCGGACGAGCCCTACATCATGTTCAACGATGCGCCGAAGGTCGTGCACCTGAAGCAGCAGTTCCCCGCGCTGTACCGTCCGACGGAACAGGTGGTGATGGTGGATCTGCACTGAGACACCACCGTGCCTCGCTCCCTGTAGGAGCGCACCCAGTGCGCGACCGCAAACTCACGGCGTCGCCGCTCCGTAGGCTTTTCGCGCACTGGGTGCGCTCCTACAAAAAGGCGAGGCAACTGCCTCAGACTTCGGGCGGCACCAGCCGCAGGTGCGAGCTGGTGCCCTGGCGCTTGCCGGTGGTCATCAGCTGCACGATCTCTTCCGGCTCGATCGGTCGCGAATAGAGATAGCCCTGGCCCTCCGTGCAGCCGGCGCGCAGCAGGAAGCGATGCTGTTCCTCGGTTTCGATGCCTTCGGCGATCGGACTGATGCCCAGCTTGCGGCACAGCGTGAGCATGGTTTCCACGATGGCGCCGTCGCTCTCGTCTTCCGGCAAACCGGCGACGAAACTCTGGTCGATCTTGAGATACGCGATGGCGCGCATCTTCAGGTAACTCATCGACGAATAGCCCGTGCCGAAATCGTCGATGGCCACGCCGACACCAAGGGCATGCAGCGCATGCAGGGTGCGCTCCATCTCTTCGCCCAAACGCAGGATCGCGCCCTCGGTGATCTCCAGCATCAGGCGTTCCGGCGCCAGCCGCTGCGACTCCAGCAGTGCGCGGATATCGTCGACGAAGTTCGCCTGGCCGAACCAGTGGGCGGACACGTTCACCGCCATGCGCAACGGCGGCAGCCCGATCTTGTCCCACACGCTCAGCTGGCGGCACGCCGCCTGCAGTACCCATTGGTCGATGCGCCGGATCAGGCCGAGCTTTTCCGCCATGGGGATGAACTCGCCCGGAGGAATACGGCCGCGCACCGGATGGTGCCAACGCAACAAGGCCTCCACCGCCACGATGCGCCCGCTGCGCATCTCCACCGTGGGCTGGAACTGCAGGTGGAATTCGTCTTCCGCCAGCGCCTTGCGCAACTCCGACGCCAGCGCGATGCGCCGGCGGGCGTCCGCCTGCATGCGCGGCGAATAGAAACGGAAGGCGTTGCGCTCCTCGGTCTTCGCCGCGTACATGGCGGCGTCGGCGTTGGTGATGAGCGTGGGCACGTCGGTGCCGTCCAGCGGATAGCACGCGATACCGATACTCGCGCTCAAGGCCAGCTCGTAGTCGCCGACCACCACCGGCGCCGCCAGCGTGGTGAGCAGGCGGCCGGCCATCGCGCTCGCCTGCTCGCGCGTGTAGAGGTCGTCCAGCAGCACGGTGAACTCGTCGCCGCCGATACGACCGGCCAGTCCCTTGTCGCCCAGTTCGTACACGATGCGCTCGGCCACCTTGACCAGCAGGTGGTCGCCAATGGCATGGGTGTAGCTGTCGTTCACCGCCTTGAAGGCATCGAGGTCGATGAACAGCACGGCGATCATGCCGCGCTCGCGTTCGGCCGCAGCCACCGCCTGCACGCAACGCCGCTCGAATTCGGCGCGATTGGCCAGGCCGGTAAGCGCATCGTGCGCCGCCATGTACTGCAGGCGCTGCTCGTTCGCCTTGGCCGTGCTGATGTTGTTGATCACCGCCACGTAGTGCTGCACGTTGCCGTCGGCATCGCGGATGGCACTGATGCTGAGCCATTCGGGGTACGAGGTGCCGTCCAGGCGGCGGTTGCGTACCTCACCGACCCAGTTGCCGTCGGTGTGGATGATCTTCCATACCGAGTCGGGCAGCGGCGTTCCGTCAGGCATGCAACGCAGGTCGTCGAAGCGCACGTCCTGCAGCGCCTGTGCCGTGAACCCGGTCATGCGGATATGGGCCGCATTCACGCGCAACACCTGGCGGCTGGCGTCGGCGATGATCACGCCCTCGGCGATGCTGGCCATTGCTTCGGAAGCGATGCGCCGCTGCTGCTCCAGGCTCACGCGCTCGGTGATGTCGCGCAGGATGGACTGGTGCACGCTCTGCGTGCCCCAGTAGGCCACGCTGCTGCGCATCTCCACCGGACGCATCTCGCCGTCGCGCCCATACAGTTCGCCGGTGACCGCACCATCGGAGCGGTGCAGCGACGGCACGAACAATTCGGAAAGCTCCCTGCCCAGCAGGGAATCCATGCTCTGCCCGGTCCACTGCAAGGCCGTGCGGTTGGCGCCCAGGATCCGGCCGCTGGCTTCGTCCACCATGATGATGGCGTCGGCCGCGCTGTCGTACAGCAGGCTGTAACGCTCTTCGGTGCCGCGGATGCCCAGCAGGATGCGCCGCGCCATGCTCAGCCACAGCAGCGACGCGAGTGCCGCCACCAGGAACACGCTGCCGAACAGCACGCGCCCGAGCCACATGGCGCCCTGCGCCACCTCCAGCGAGAAGCGCTTGGTCAACGGCTCCAGTTCGTCATTGAGCGCGTTGATCCGTGCCAGTCGCTGCACAGTCCAGTCATGCTCCGGCAACCCTCGCGCATGCGCCTGTTTGAGTTCGGCGGCGATGTCGGCCAGCTGCTTCAAGGGACCGTCCGCCTCGCGCCACACGGCGACGGCTTCGCGCATGTGCGGCACGTTTGTGCAGCAGCGAAGCATGAAGATCATGCCGGGTTTGGCCTGGGGCAAGATCTTGCCCCGCTCGAATGCGCGGTCCACTTCCGCGCGGTCGTAGACGCCCGACGCAATGGCATCACGCGCCCAGCCGTCGGACATCAGGAGTCCATAGTTTTGATCGAATGCGGCCAACCGGCCGGTATTGCCGGTCTCCGCGTAAACCGAGAGGTCGATCACCGCCTGCTTCTGCGCCTTGCTCCAGACACTCTCGCCGTTGAGAAACCCGGCGAGAGTGACCTGGACCTGGAGTGCTCCCCAGGTAAACAAGAGGATGAGGCCGATGACGGCCACCAGCCCATAGGCCAGTGGCCTCAAGCGTCGTTCCAGCGGTCTTAGCGAGGTGCTACGGATCGAATCCATGGCGTCCCTTTTACACGACCACCTCATTAAGCTACATCTCGCCTCATCACGCTGTCGACGGCAAGACCGCTCGCATCATGCGGCCTGCTCCTCGACCTCCTCCACATGCGGCTGCACCAGGCAGCGCTCCAGCCCGTAATGCAGGCTGGCATAGCTGCGCTCGATGCACTCCCGCAGGTGGTCCACTTCTTCCGGCGCCGGATTATTGCCCATCAGGGTACAGACAATCTCGAGCGCCTCCCACGGATGGGTATCGTCATAAGCGGCGTGCAACTGAAGCCACCGCAGGGTGGCCTTCCGGCCCGCCGTCGGCAGGCTGTCCGCATACGCCACGCTGTCGTAGACCTTTTGCGACCATTCGCCAGTCACGCCTTCGATCGCGTAGTTGGTAGCCAGCATGCCAGCGGCCAGTGTGTCCTGTCCGCTGACCTCAAGGCACCACTCGGTGGCGGCCTGGGTTCCGCGTGGCGGCAGGCCATCGAACACCTGTTGACGGGGCACGCCTGCACCGTCGGCCCAGTCCAGCCAGTATTCGGCATGGTTCTGTTCCACCCGGATGTTGCGCACCAGCCAACGCCGCGCCATGTTGTCGCCGACACTGCGTCCGTACTGGGTCTTCATCAGGTTCAGTGCCATGAACGAGGGGAAGCGCTCGATCAGCGACCAGGTGCCAATCATGAAATTGGCCATGGTCACCGGGTCGATGCGGCCCTCGCCCATCAGATCCCACATCAGGTGGTCGCGCACGCGCCGGCGGGCGGGCTCGCATGCCGCGATCATGTCCTGCGCCCACTGCGGGTAGCTGGACAGTTCGCCGAGCGGTCCGGTGCGTTCGAAATTGGTGTTCATGCAGTTCTCCTGGGAATAAGTAAGGAAGACCGCCAGCCCCTGCCGGCGGCCCCGGCGGAATGGCCGGAACTGCATAGTGGTCACGCCCGGTTTCGTGTGCGACACCCAGGTGAGACCTTGCCTCACAAACTTCTCTTAATTATTTGATTTTAAAAAAGAACAATAAAAATTAACTTGTGATGAAATTCACAAAAAAGCCGCTCAGGAGGGCTGAACGGCTTCTTCGGATCGCCTCAGAACAAGGCGCTGAGCACCATCACGATGCCCACCACCGACACCGCCCACACCAGCGTACGCAGGTAGGGAATGCCGATCGCGTACACCGGCAGGTAGGCCACGCGAGCCCAGAAGTACAACTGCACGCCAAGCGCGCTATGGGCATTGGCGCGCTGCGCGAGCACCACCGCGAGTGCCGCGGCCGCGAAGAACCCGAACGTCTCGAGGAAATTCCGGCTGGCACGATCCGCGCGGGCCGCGGCACCAGTCAGAGGTACCGGCTCGCCATCACGGTTGCTTGCATTCCAGGTGAGGCCACGCTGCCCCGTGGACAGCGTGGTGGCAAACATCACGTACACCAACCCCAGCACAATCGACCAGCCCAACACCTGCAGTTCGACCGCCATGTCGCACCTCCCCGTTGGATGTGCGTCCATGATGCGCCCGGCCCAGGGGCCGTGCCAGAGCGCGGCAAGGGCTTTGTTACGGCTGTGCGGCGGCGGCCACGGAACGGGCCAGGTCGGCAAACAGGGCGTCACGCTCCTTGCCCGACGCCGTCGAGTCGCTCAGGAACGCGGCAATGATGACGATGCGTCCGTCGGGCCAGCTCATGATGCCGATGTCGTTATAGGCCGCCGTGCGTCCTTGCTCCGTCGCAGACGTACCGGCCTTGTCGGCAAACTGCACGCCCTGCGGCACGCCGACACGCAGACGGTTGGGCTTGGTCTGCGCGGCCATCAGGCGCAGCAGGTATTGCGTGGATGTCGGCGACAGCAGCTCGCCACCTTGCAGCTTGCGCAGGAATTCAACCGCCCCTGCCGGCGTGCTGCGATTGCGCGGATCGGCCAGAAACGCCTGGTAACCGCGCTGGCGACGCTGCTCGAATGCCTGATCGCTTTCGTCCTGCGGCAGAACCTGCCCAGCTTTCAGGTCGTTGAAGATCCGGCTGACGCCCGCCTCATCCACGTCCACGCGCATGCCATCGATGCCATGCGCATGCAGGAACGCCATCACCGCCTGCGGGCCGCCCATGACACGCAGCAGGATATCCACCGCCGTGTTGTCGCTCTCCGACACCGCGCCCTTCAGCAGTCGCTCGATGGTGAACGTCGTCTTGCCTGCCTTGACCTCTTTACCCACGGAGGGCACCGCCGAACCTTCCTGCAGATCGTCACGGCTCGCCGTGACTTCCTGCGAGAGTGACAACGAGCCTGCCTCGATCCGCGCCAGCACCGCTGCTGCCACCGGCGCCTTGAACACGCTCATCATGGGGAACGGCTGGTCCGCGTGTACGCCGACGGTCGCGCCGGTGCGCAGGTCGAGCACAGCAACGCCTAGCGTGCCCGGCTTCGAACCTTGAACCGCCGCATCGAGCGCCTGCTGGAGCCGCCCGGTTTCACGGGACACAACAGCGGACTGATCGGCGGCCGACGCCTCATGGGGCCATTGACCCGCTACGACGACGGCCATGATGGCCAGGCAAAGGCGGAGCGGAAAAAGTCGCATGCGGTCGTGCCTAATCGAAGAAGGGATCGAACGAATCTTGCACGGCAGTGTGGCGAAATTGGGGCACACGAGAGACCGCCCTCTGTAGGAGCGCACCCTGTGCGCGACCGCGGCGAAGGGCATCACCTCCGCGGTCGCGCACAGGGTGCGCTCCCACAACGAACGACGACCTCCACCCTCACCGCAACGCGATGTGCCGCGAAGCGGCACGAGCCGTCCTGAATCCCCTGTGTGGCGGTGAGGGGTGGACGATCAGGCCCCGCAGGGGTGCCCGACAGGGATGTCGGGCACTTTTTGTCCGGGCAGGAGCCCGGTCGAAAAGCCCGGCCGCCCCTCACGGACTGGCTGGGCCGCAGGCCCGGCCAGCGCCACGCGGGGTGCCCTTCTCTTTGGTTACTTTCTGACGCGAAGCTAATCCCTGTGGGACTTGGGCAAGCAAGAGAAAGTGACCCGGCCTCCGGCAGGAGGACGGAAGCCCGCGGCAGGCGAGCACGCTGGCGGGAAAGTTAGATCAGAAGCGACAGTCACCGGATTCCCGCATTCGCGGGAATGACGATGCGGACCGAGGCGAAAGGCGGTCGCGCACAGAGTGCGCACCTACAAAAAACAGAAGGTCAGAGCATCGGCAGCTTCAGCCCCTGCTCCTTCGCACACTCGATCGCGATGTCGTAACCCGCATCCGCATGGCGCATCACACCTGTGCCCGGATCGTTCCACAGCACGCGCGCGATGCGCTTGTCAGCCGCCTCGCTACCATCGCACACGATCACCACACCGGAGTGCTGCGAATAGCCCATGCCCACACCACCGCCGTGGTGCAACGACACCCACGTCGCACCACCGGCCACGTTGAGCATGGCGTTCAGCAACGGCCAGTCGCTGACCGCATCCGAGCCATCGCGCATCGCTTCGGTCTCGCGATTCGGGCTGGCCACGGAACCGGAATCGAGGTGATCGCGCCCGATCACCACCGGCGCCTTCAGCTCGCCGTTGCGCACCATCTCGTTGAACGCGAGGCCGAGCTTGTGGCGCAGGCCCAGGCCAACCCAACAGATCCGTGCAGGCAGCCCCTGGAAGCTGATGCGCTCCTTCGCCATGTCGAGCCAGCGGTGCAGGTGCGGATCGTCGGGGATCAGCTCCTTCACCTTCTGGTCGGTCTTGTAGATGTCTTCCGGATCGCCGGACAGCGCGACCCAGCGGAACGGGCCGACGCCGCGGCAGAACAGCGGTCGCACGAACGCCGGCACGAAGCCCGGGAACGCGAACGCATTCGCGAGGCCTTCGTCCTTCGCCATCTGGCGGATGTTGTTGCCGTAGTCGAACGTGGGGATGCCCTGCGCATGGAATGCGAGCATCGCTTCCACGTGCTTCTTCATCGACTGCTTAGCGGCCTTCGCGGTACCGGCCGGATCGCTCTTGCGGCGTTCGAACCACTGCTCGACGGTCCAGCCTTCCGGCAGATAACCGTTGACCGGATCGTGCGCGCTGGTCTGGTCGGTGACTGCGTCCGGACGCACGCCACGGCGTACGAGTTCCGGCAGCACGTCGGCCGCATTGCCAAGCAGCGCAATCGACTTCGCCTCACCAGCAGCCGTGTACTTCGCGATACGCGCGAGCGCGTCGTCCAGATCGGTCGCCTGCTCATCGACATAGCGCGTCTTCAGGCGGAAATCGATGCTCTTCTGCTGGCACTCGATGTTCAGCGAGCAGGCACCCGCCAGCGTCGCCGCCAACGGCTGCGCGCCGCCCATGCCGCCGAGACCGGCGGTAAGGATCCACTTGCCCTTGAGGCTGCCGTTGTAATGCTGGCGGCCCATTTCCACGAACGTCTCGTACGTACCCTGCACGATGCCCTGCGAGCCGATATAGATCCACGAGCCGGCCGTCATCTGGCCGTACATCATCAGGCCCTTCTTATCGAGCTCGTTGAAATGCTCCCAGTTTGCCCACGCCGGCACCAGGTTCGAGTTCGCGAGCAGCACGCGCGGTGCATCCGCATGCGTAGGGAACACGCCGACCGGCTTGCCGGACTGGATCAGCAGCGTCTCGTTGTCGTTGAGCTCTCGCAGCGCACGCAGGATCGCGTCGAAGCATTCCCAGTTGCGGGCGGCGCGGCCAATGCCGCCATACACCACGAGTTCGGCCGGATTCTCGGCCACCTCCGGATCCAGGTTGTTCTGCAGCATGCGGAACGGCGCCTCGGTGAGCCAGCTCTTGCAGCTCAGCTCGGTGCCGCGCGGCGCGCGGATGGTGCGGGTGGTGTCGATACGGGTCGGAGCGTTCATGGGAGCTCAGAAATCGAGTGGGAAGCCCTGATTGTGGCGACCCGGAGCGGCGCCCGCAAACCGCAGTGCGGCAAAATCCTCGCGCACCGCGATTTGGCTGCTTGAACGCCCGATCATTGATGTCCGAAAACGGCGAGTCCGATCTGCCGGACGGTGCTAGCCTTCAATCCATGAACACCGAACACGCCTTCTCCCTGCTCGATGACCAGGTCTGCGAACAGGCACGGCTCAGCCGCGACGCACGCTTCGATGGCCTGTTCTTCACCGCCGTCACCAGCACGCGCATCTACTGCCGCCCGGTCTGCCCTGCCCCCACGCCGAAGCCGCAGAACGTCCGCTACTACGCAAGCGCGGCCGCCGCCGAAGCTGCCGGCTTTCGTCCTTGCCTTCGCTGCCGGCCGGAGCTGTCGCCCGGCAACGATGCATGGCAGCGCGGCGACCACGTCATCGCGCGCACGTTGAAACTGATGGAGGAAGGCGCGCTGGACGAGCTGTCGATGGAAGCGATGGCGGAGCGCGTGGGCCTCGGTGCGCGACAGTTGCGGCGCCTGTTCGTCGATCGACTCGGAGCGCCGCCGATCAATGTCTATACCACGCGCCGCCTGTTGTTCGCGAAGCAGTTGCTGACGGAAACATCGATGCCCGTGACGGAAGTGGCACTTGCTTCCGGCTTCCGCAGCCTGCGGCGGTTCAATGCTGCGTTCCTGCAGGCAAACCGCGTTCCGCCACGCGAACTGCGCCGTCATCCCGGCGTGGTGGGCGGCGATGCCATCACGTTGCGCCTCGGATATCGCCCGCCTTATGACTTCGAGGCGATTCTTGGGTTCCTGCGCGGGCGCTCGTTGCCGGGCGTGGAACTCGTCGATGACGAGAGCTATTCGCGCGTGTTCGGTCCCACGGACGCGCCCGGATGGCTGCGCCTCAGCGCGCGTCCGGGTGATGATCACGCGCTGCAACTGGAGCTGCATTGTCCGCAACCGGCACGCCTGCTTTCGATCGTGACGAAGCTGCGGCGCATGTTCGATCTGGACGCGAATCCGCAATCGATCGGCGACGCGCTGAAGCAGAGTGCCTTGCTGAAGCCCCTGTGGCGCAAACGCCCGGGCCTGCGCCTGCCTGGTGGATGGGATGGGTTCGAGATCGCGGTTCGCGCGATCCTCGGCCAGCAGGTCAGCGTCGCGGCGGCGCGTACGCTGGCGACGCGCATCGTCCACCGCTACGGCACGCCCGTGGTGACGGGCATGCCCGGCCTCGAGCGCCTGTTCCCTGGTCCCGAAGCACTCGCAGACGCCGACCTGCGCGAGATCGGACTGACCACGGCACGCGCGGCCACGGTGCGTGGCGTCGCGCAGGCGCTGCTTGACGGGCGCATCGATTTCCGCAGCGAGCAGCCCCTCGATGAATTCGTCGAGCGTTGGGTGGCGTTGCCCGGCATCGGCGAATGGACGGCGCATTACATGGCGATGCGCGCGCTGAGCCATCCCGATGCGTTCCCTGCAGCCGACCTGATCCTGCGCCGCGCGGCCACGAACGACGGTTCCATGCTCAGCACGAAAGCGCTCTCTTCGCTTGCCGAGGCATGGCGCCCGTGGCGCGCCTATTCGGTCATGCACCTTTGGCGCAGCGCAAGCGACGCGGTGAAACCCGTCGCGAAGAAGGTGAGCTGATGTCCAGCACTATCTGGTACGACGAAATGAACACGCCCGTCGGCGTGCTTCGCCTGGTGGGTGATGAACATGGTCTGCGCGAGATCTGGTTCGAACGCGAGCGTCACCCGAAGAAGCCGCATGCCGGCTGGCAGCGTGCCAGAGAGCCGCTCGCCCATGCGCGGCAACAGTTGGAGGAGTATTTCGCCGGCACGCGACAGCAGTTCGACCTGCCTCTGTGTCCGCATGGCACTGAATTTCAGAAAATGGTGTGGTGGGAGCTGGCCCGCATTCCCTATGGCAGCACCATCAGCTACGGCGAACTGGCGCGACGTATCGGCCGGCCGGCGGCCATGCGTGCGGTAGGTGCCGCGAATGGGCGCAATCCGCTACCCATCGTTTTGCCCTGTCATCGCGTGATCGGAGCAGACGGAAGCCTCACCGGTTTTGGCGGCGGCCTGCCGACCAAACGCTATCTGTTGTCGATGGAAGATCGCATCGCTCGCGGCGACTTGTTCGGTGCACAACTGCAAGCCAGTTGAAGCAGCATCCTGCGCGATGCGCGTACTCGGGAATCTTCAGCGCCCGCTGTCGACGGGTGGCGTGACCGCATTGCGGTACGGATCCATATTGCCGCGCGGATGCGACTGGTAACGCGCCTGCTCCTTGTCGACTTCAGCCGTGGTGTTCGCGGCCACGATCGCCTGCACGTGTGATATGGCGGCAGTCTTCGACGCCTGCTTTGTGTGCCCTTGCGCTGCAACACCCGCCGGCTCGGCAACTTGCGCCTTTGCCGGTGCCGCAACGGATGACGCCGCTGCAGGTTGTTGCTGCGCATGCACGTCACCCACCCAACCCAATGCGCCGACGATCGCCAGCAAGGCAATGCAGGAAAAAAGACGTGTAATGGTCATACGGCTGGGTGATGATAGGGGCTTTGTTTTAATAGTACGGACCCAAGCATGAAAATCCCGTTTCGCCTGTTGCTTTGCTCGCTGATTGCCATCAGTGCCGGTTGCGCCAATCAACCCACGCCGCCCACTGCCAATACCGCGAGCCAGGCCACCACGACGAAGACGGCTCCAGCGCCACTGCTGCTCATCTCCATCGACGGCTATCGCGCGGATTACATCGAACGCGGTCTCAGCCCCACGCTGGTGGAACTCACGAAGTCGGGTGTGCGCGCCGCGGGCATGCAGCCCTCGTTTCCCTCGCTGACATTCCCGAACCACTACACGATCGTCACCGGCCTGCGTCCCGATCACCACGGCATCGTCAACAACACCATGTTCGATCCGGTGCTCGGCCGCTTCTCGCTTGGCAATCGCAATGCGGTCGGCGATGGCCGCTGGTGGAACGAAGGCACGCCGCTGTGGGAAACCGCAAGCCAGCATGGCCTCAAGAGCGCGACGATGTTCTGGCCAGGTTCGGAAGCGGATATCCACGGCAGGCACCCGGATTACTGGAAGACGTACGATGGCAACGTCTCTCCTGACCAGCGCGTTGACCAGGTGCTGGCATGGCTGGACATGCCGGCCAGCGAACGCCCGAGTTTCCTCACCTTGTACTTCGATGAAGTGGATCACGCCGGCCATACGTTCGGTCCGGACACGCCGCAGGTCGATGACGCACTGCGCAGCACCGACGCGGCGATGGCCCGCCTGGTACAGGGCCTCAGGCAGCGCAACCTGCTCGACCACATCAACTTGATCGTGCTCGCCGACCACGGCATGGCGACGGTACCGGCAAAGAACAGCGTGATGCTGGACAAGGTGATCCCGCTGACCCGCGTGGACGTGGTGAGCCTGGGCGTGCTTGCTGGCCTCAACCCCACGCCGGGCCACGACTTCGCGAAGATCGAAGCACAGCTTGAGAAGCCGCAGAAGCATATGACCTGCTGGGACAAGACGCGCGTACCCGCCCGCCTCGCCTACGGCAGCAACCCGCGCGTGCCGCAATTGCTGTGCCTGGCCGACGTCGGCTGGCGTATTACCACCACCGATGCCGCGAAGAAGCGCAAGGACAAGTTCAGCCTTGGCGAGCACGGCTACGACAACGAAGCCCCGCAGATGCAGGCGCTGTTCGTCGCGCATGGCCCGGCGTTTCGCCAGGGTGCGAACGTGCCGTCGTTCCCGAACGTGGACGTCTATCCGCTGATGGCCCACCTGCTCGGCCTGCCGCCCGTCGCAAATGACGGCGACTACCAGGCGGTGAAGGACATGCTGAAGCCCGAGGCTCAGTAAGCGCTAAATCCAACGCCCCCTGTAGGAGCGCACCCAGTGCGCGAAAAGCCAACGGAGCGATGAAGCCGCACGCTGTGATCGCGCACTGGGTGCGCTCCTACAAAGTCCGCAACCCGCTGTGGACGCCTATTGCGGAATCGGCGGCTCGGTGCCCGGCGACGGCGGACCGGGCAGCGGCGGCAGGTAATACAGGCGCCAGGCGACCAGCAGGCCAGCGAGTACGAGAGCGGCGACGAACAAGGCCACGCCGTTCCAGCCATGCGATGCGTAGAACAGTCCACCGCCCGCACCGGCGAGGCTGGATCCCATGTAATACGCGAACAGGTACATCGACGAGGCCTGTGCCTTGGCGTTACCGGCGCGACGGCCTACCCAGCTGCTGGCGATGGAGTGGCCGCCGAAGAAGCCGAACGTCACCGCCACGATGCCCAGCACGATCAGCAGCAGCGGCTTCAGCATGGTGAGCCCCACGCCGAACAGCATCAGCGCGAACGCCGTCCACAAGACCTTGCGCCGTCCCAGTTTGCCGGCGAGATGCCCCATCCACGCCGAGCTGAAGGTTCCGATCAGGTAGACGCTGAAGATCGCGCCGACCACTGCCTGGCCCAGTCCGTATGGCGGCGCCAGCAGGCGGTAGCCGATGTAGTTGTAGACCGTGACGAAAGCGCCGAGCAGCAGGAAGCCCTCGGCAAACAGCCATGGCAGGCCGGCGTCACGGAACGTCAGCATGAAGCGCCCCACCAGCGTGCGCAGCTGCAAGGGATGACGCACGTGGTGCTGCGAGGGCGGCAGGCTGCGCCAGAAGATCAGGCCGGACACCAGGCCAATCAGGCCGACTGTCGCGATGCCCCAGCGCCAGCCAACGAAATCGGCCAGCACGCCGGCCACGAGGCGTCCGCCCATGCCGCCGATCGCGTTGCCGCTGATGTAGAGCCCCATGCCGAGCCCGATCGACTCGGGGTGCATCTCCTCGCTGAGATAAGTCATCGCGACCGCGGGCAAGCCGCTCAAGGTGAGGCCCAGCAGCGAGCGCAGGATGAGCAGCATGTTCCAGTCCGGCACCAGCGCCGTCAGCAGCACCAGCACGGCGGATGACAGCAGCGACGCCGTCATCACCGACTTGCGCCCCACGGCGTCCGAGATGCCGCCCGCGAACAGCATCGCGAAGGCGAGCACGCCGGTGGTCAGCGAAAGCGATAGCGCCGAGGTGGCGGCGCTCACGCCGTAGTCCTTGCTGAACTCCGGCATCAGGGGCTGCGTGCAGTACAACAGTCCGAAGGTGGCCACGCCGGCGGCAAACAGCGCCAGGTTGGTACGGCGAAAAGCGGGCGTGCCGTGGCGGATGTAACCGGATGGCTCAAGTTCCGCCATGCCAGGTCGATGTTCGGGGCGAGACACCGAATCCACCTTATCCTGCCTGCCCATCCACTCGCACCTTGACCGCACCGGGGAGGCACAAGCATAGGACGTGGCGACGCCTGGATCGACCAATGGCTCAAACGCCTGTTTGGAAAACGTTTTCCGCGGCAAAACCCGGGTGAAAACATCCCGACAGCCATTGAACGTGATACATAGTGCATAACGCGGGCCGCCCAACGAAAACAGCGGGCCCGGACACCGGCAATGGGGGGCCGGAAAAATGGGGGGATTCGTGTATCGGAAGCCCATTGCGGTCTTCATCGCATGCCTGTTCGTGGCGCTTTACGCGCTGGTGCTGCACGCCGCCCCTTCCTTACCCCGCCAACCCACCCTGCAGGTCGCCGCGCTGCCGGCCACGTCGCCGCCACAGGCCGTCGAACAGGTCGTGCACGGCGCGCTGGATGGCTCGTTCGTACCCAGCCAGTCGCCCTACACGCCCAATGCCGCCGATACCCGTCGCTGGTACCGGCTCACCACCGACATCGACTGGAATGGGACGAGCCCGCCGGTACTGAGCTTTACCGGTGCCACCTATATCCGCCTCACGGTCTTTGCGCCGCCCGGTTACCAGCCGCAGGAATTGTGGTTCGCGCAGACCGAAGGCATCCACCGCTTCTCGCGCCACCATCTGGCTGTCCAGCTGCCGCAGGACCTGCGCGCGGGCGAACCGGTCTATGTGGAGATCGCCTCTGACAGCTTCACGCGCCAGATCAAGCCTGCGCTCACGGAGATGGCGCAGTACCAGGCCGAAGACCTCACCCACGTACGCCTGACTACGTTGTTCGCCAGCGTGCAGTTCACCATGATCCTGGCAGCCATGTGCCTGTGGCTGGTACTGCGGGACCGCGTGCTGACCTACTTCATCGGCTATGCCACGTTCCAGCTGGTGTACCAGATGTTGATGAGCGGCGAGATCTACGAGCTGCCGGGCGCCGGCATCCTGGTCCCATTGGACACGCGCGCACCCTGGCTGTTCGCCACGCTGAGCGCGCCGCTTTCGATGTCCTTCATCCTGGAATTCTGCGATCTGCGCAACATGAGCCCGAAGGCCGCAAGGATTCTCGGCTGGATGCGCTGGCCATTCCTCCCTGCCGCGTTGCTGATATGGATGCCGTTTGCGGTGCGGACGAATGCACTCGTCAATTCGTTCAACCTGTGGTTCATGATCACCTCGATGTGGGCGCTGGGTACGGTGATTCTCGCCGCCGCGCGCCACGGGCGGCAGGCGCGCTTCTTCCTGATCGCCTGGATGCCGCAGGTGATGCTCACCCTGCTGCGCGTCGTCCAGATACTGATGAAGCTGGACCTGCCGCCATGGCTCGAGTACGGCTATCCGTTCACGATGGCATTTTCTTGCGTGATGGTGACGATCGGCCTGGCCGATCTATCGCTGCGCGCGCGCCGCGAACGCGACATGGCCCACCACCTGGCCGATCACGACGCGCTCACCGGTGTGCTCAACCGTCGCGCGCTGGTACGCCGCCTGCATGCGGCCATCACGGAGGCACGCCTGCAAAAAGAACCGCTGGCCCTGCTGTTCCTCGACATGGATCACTTCAAGTCGGTGAACGATCGCTACGGCCACCAGGTCGGCGACGCCTGCCTGCGCGCCGTTGCCGAAGCCATCGGCGATGAGCTGCGGCCCACCGATTGGCTGGGCCGTTACGGTGGCGAGGAATTCGTGGCCTGCCTGCCCGGCGCATCCCGCGACAACGCGATGCACATTGGCGAACGCATCCGCCACCGCATCGAGACGCTGCAGGTCCATTCGCGCGGCACGACGCTGCAGACCACCATCAGCATGGGCGTCGCCATCCTTGGCGACCACACCGACACCGCCGACGAACTGATTGCCCGTGCCGACGCCGCGCTGTATCGCGCAAAGGTCGACGGACGCAACCGCATCGTCGCGCACATTCCTCTCGCCGCTACCGGCCACTGATCGAAGGACGCTCGTGGACACACCGCACGTGTTGCAGCCGCAGGACCTGGAAGCCGGCGATGTGCTGTTGCACATGGGGCGTGGCGAACTATCCCGATTGATCGCCTGGGTGGGTGACAGCGCCTACAGCCATGCGGCCGTGGTGTTCGACGAGACGCAGTTGATCGAGGCCGCGACCGTTGGCGTGCGGTTCGCGACGCTCGCGCAGCGCATCACCATGAAGGAGAACTTCCACTACATCGACGTGTTCCGGCCAAGCTGCCTGCAGCAGGCCGATCACGACACGATGCTCGGTGACCTGCGCACGGCGCTGATGCCTTATCTCGGTCGCCCCTACCCGATGACCTCGCTGTTCGTGCTGGGCATCACGTGCGCCGTGCGCAACAAGATTCCCGGCAGCCGCGACCTGCGCCGCGTGCTGCGCATGGCGCTTGACCTGGTCATCGACAACGATCCGACCCGGGTGGTGTGCAGCGAGCTGGTCTATCGCGGCTTCGACGAAGCACCGACCGAGCCCGCCCATGCGCTGCGCCTGCCGGTGATCACGCGCTCCCGCCAGCACACACCGTTGCCCGACATCGACTTGCTGGCGCTCGCGCACGAGACCCTCGAGGATCTGCGGCGCGCAGATCGTTCGCCGAGTCTGTCCAGCGAAATTGCCCTGCTCTCCTCACCGATGCATGGCATGCACGAATTGGCCGCGGCTGCCGCCGAGGATGCCTCGGAGGACGAAGATCTCGCACTGCGCCTGCTGCAGGCGCGGACTCGCCTGGGCATCACCATGCCCAGGCAGGCGGTGCTCACGGCCGCCGGTGCGCTCGCCCTGCCTGAGCCAACGCCCAATCCCAAGACCGTATTGCCGGCCGATCTCGAATTCAGCCCAGGGCTGGTGAAGATCGGCCGCCTCGCGCTGGCAGCTGCCTGACGACCCGGTGCACTCCGGCGATCACTTCGCCGGAGTGCCATAAGCCCACACAAGAAACGGCGGCAACATCCGCTTCCACGTCGCCTGGTTGTGCTCGCCATCGTCCAGTACGTAGAACGCGACATCCGCATCGCGCGACGGGTGTTCGCCGTGGCTGTCATCGACGCGATAACCCAGGTCGCGTAGTCCACGCGCGTGGGTGCCATCCGGCAGGCGTACGCCTTCGACGAAATCCTGCGCATCTTCCACCGCGTCGATCACGCCGTTGCCGTTGCGATCATTCGTTTCTTCGCGACCACCCACGGTGATCCAGAAGCGCAGCGGCTTGCGCTCCTTGGCGCGATCCACCATCGCCTGCGCGAGGCGCGACGACTCAACCGCCTGTGGCGTGCTGCGATCCGCGGCCAGCCAGAACGATGGCGAGAACGCGCCGACGCGACTGAAAACATCCGGATATTCCCATCCCAGATTGAACGCGTTCAGCGCACCCAGCGACCAGCCGAGCACCGTACGCCCGCGGGCATCCGCACGGGTGCGATAGTGCGCATCGACATAAGGCACCAGCTGCGTCGCGACCCAGTCGGAATACTCGTAAGCGCGACTGCCGATCGGCCCGATGCGGGAACCACCCACCACGCTGCGGCGCCGCGCGCGATCCGACAGGCCATAGCCCGACGCACGATCCGTCAGCATGTCCACGGCGACCACGATCACCGGTTCGATTGCATGTTCGGCATAGAGACGAGCGAGCGTGTCGCGCAAGCCCACGGCCGCCATGTCCTGCCCGTCGTTGGCGTAGAGCACGGGATAGCGGGTATGCACCGCATCCTTGTCCGCATAACCCGGAGGCAGATACACCGTCACCTTGATCTGCTCGGGCGCAAATGCCTTCGCATCGAGCGCCGCATGAACCACCGACGGATCGTCGGCGGATGGCGCGAGCGCCTGCGCATGCAGGCCACCCACCAGCGCCAGGGCAAGCAGCAGCGCTCGCCATGGCTTCATCGCGTTCGTGCCGCGCCACTCCCTCATTCGAGCACCAGCAGCCAGCCCTTGCCCGGCTCGACAGGGATGGCGTCACCCGGCTTGAACGATGCCGCAGGCTGGAAGCCTTCCACTGGCGTGGCCACGAGCCTGGCCTTACCCGCGGAGAGGCCCAGCGCCTTCCAGTCGATCGCGAGCTTCACCGAGGTCTTCTCCGGCGCCCAGGATGCCAGCGCCACCAGGGTCTTCTGTCCCTTGCGCACGTAGCTGGTCACCAGCACGTCGGCGCGATCGGTCTTGATCGGTGTGCCGTGCACCCACCAGCCGACCATGTCGGCCTGCTCGATGCCGAACGCGTCCCACAGCTTCCACAACCCGCGCGGATCACTGCCCGGCGACCAGCCCAGGCGGTTGGTCATGCCGAACAGCATGCCGCGCCACGGGTTGCCGTCGTGCTGCAGCATCTCGCCCATCAGGCCATACGGAATGCCCGAGATCTCGGTGAGCCAGTAGCCCGGCGAGGTCTTCTCGTAATCGAACTCCTCGCCGAACCACAGGCGATCGATGTACGGGAACAGCTCCATGTACAGCAACACGCTGTTGATGTAGCCGTCGCGCGGGTTGTACTGGCTGGCCGAATGCAGATCGATCAGCGGATGCTCGCGACGCGCCTGTAGCACCTTACGCACGCGCTTCATGGTGGTGCGGTCGTAGGCCACGTCATCGAGGTACAGGCCATCGATGCCCATGTTGCGCGCGAGCCAGTCCAGCCCTTCGATGTAGTAGTTGTGCCAGCGGCTCTGGCCGGCGTTGATTACTGCCGCATCGCGATTCTCGGGCACGTGCCACGCGGCGATGTAGTCGCCGTCCAGATGTTCCTGCAGCCACGAGAAGCCACCACCCTTGCCGCTGCTGATCACCTCGTGGCCCAGGCTTTCCAGCATCGGCAGTTCGGGCGCACGGTCGGACAGCTCGCGCACCGTGTCGTAGATCTTCACCCGCATGCCACGCTGGTGCGCCGCGTCGATATAGGCGCGCATCGCCTGCGGCTCGAGGAACGGATAGTTGATCCAGGGATTGATCGGCGTGGCGTGGTGGATGTTCACCACGTCCGCGCCATCGGCCTTGATCGCGTCGAGATCGCCGTACTTGTGGAAGAAGCGCTCGGCAAAATGCTCCGACGGCTTGATCGTCTTGAACGGCGTGACGCGCATGACCAGGTCGTAGTGCAGCGTCTCGCCGGCCTGCATGGTGCGGGGACCGCTGAACGCTTCCACCGCATACGCCTTGCTTTCGTTGCGGAGGCGAATGCCGCCCTGCCCGGCGTTGTCCCACGACACCGGCATGCGAAGCGGCTGCTGGTGGTAGAAGTTGGTATTCAACGGACGCAGGTAATGCTCGTCGCGCAGATGGAATTCCAGGCCCGCATTCACCGCGCCGATCCACGCGCCATCCTGGTTGTTCTCTACGTTCCACTTCCACTGGAAATCCGCAGGCGCATGGTCGCCGGTACGCCCCAGGCCCAGCTGGTACTGGGCCACGCCATGGCTCAACGGCATCTCGAGGCGGATGTCGCGCAGGGTCACCGCGTTCTTCGCCGTCAATGCGATCGAATAGACCAGCGTGCCGTCGGCCTCCAGGCTGGCCTGCACGTCGCCCTGCAACAGTCCGGCCGCGCTCGCCACCTGCCAGTGCACTTTGGCAGGCCCATCCGTCTGTACGTTGGGCGCCTTCGAGCCCGTCAACACGTGCGCACCGCCCGCGTCCTCCACGACCAGGCGCATCGGTGCCACCAGCATGGCGGTCGGATGGGCCGCGAACCCCGTCATGCGTTCGTCGAAATGACTGATGATCTGCGCCGGCAGGCCATTGCTGTCGAGCCTGACCTCGCGCCCCAGCAGGCCCAGCGTGCTGCCCTTGACGGTGATCGCGGTGAACGGCTTCACCAGCTCGTCGTCCTGCGCCAGCGTGGAGTTGAGCCAGCGCAGGCGGGTGAGCTTGAAGGGATCATCGTCGCCGTGTGCTGCCGCCTGCCCGGCATCCACCGTGATGGTGAGCGGGATCTTCTGTGCGGGCACGCCTTCCGCGGTGATCGTGACTTCGCCGTGATACACGCCCGGCTGGGCCGACGCCGGCACGTCCACTCCCATCCACAGCGGCTGGATACGGCCGTCCGCCACATCGACGCGCGTCGTGAACGGCTTGCCCGCGTAATCGACACCCCCAAGGTTGAAGCAGGTCAGCGCCGTCGCCGGAATGCTGGCGCCCGCATCGCTGCGCAGTTCGCTGAACGACACGCGCACGTCATCGACCTTGCCATGTGGCGCCCAGGCACCGATCTGGAAACTCAGGTATTCGCCACGCTGAGCGTTATCCCTGAATGCGCCACCCGCACCGCGCTTGGCCCAGCTCTCCGGCAATGCGTCGAACATGCGTACCGGATGCTCGCGCGTCTCCGGAAACACCAGCAGGCGCTCGTTCGCGTGTGCCGCCAGCAGCGCCTTCATTTCCTCCGGCGTGGCGGTGCGCTCCATCGAGGTGTACGCGTCGAAGTCATCGACGGCTTCGTAGCGCAACACCTTCGCCTCCGGCAGCTTGCGCCAACCGCGAGTGTCACTGCCGATCTTGTGTGCCCAGGCCTTATCCGCCGTGTCTGTCGGCGCGGCGTAAGTCACGGTGGGGTAGTTGCTGCGGCCCTTGCTGACGTAGGGCTGGTAGTAGACGGCGTAGGTTCCGGCCTGGACGGCTTCGAACACCAGCTCACCCTGCGCCTGGCTGATGCTGCCTCGCAGGACATTCGCCACTGGCTTGCCGTCGGGCCCGGTGACGATCACGGCCACCTGTTCGGGATGGGCATCGCGACGACGCCAGGGAATCACCACATGCACGGCCTTGGCCGCGGCCTTCACCTCGATCAGGTAGCGATGGTTGCCCAGCGCATCCGCATTCCAGCGCAGCGGCTGGAGATCTGCCGGAGCCTGCGCATAAGCCGAGCACGATGCACCGAGCAAAGCGCCCACCAGGATCCACGCACTACGCTGCTGCCCCATGACTACCCCAGATCGCGAAAAGGAAACCGGCCGCGCGGTGCGTGGCCGGAACCAGGGTGTTTAACCCGAGTGCGCGCCCAGGGGCAAGTTCCAGAGGTGTCGATCAGGCACCGCGATCGGTGCGCAAGGTGCGCACGGCCTCATCATGCCCGGCCGCGGAGCGCCCGCTGATCCAGCCGAACAATGCGATGCCGATCACGATCATCAGCGCGCCCAGCGCGGAGAACCCGTGCGGCCACGTTTCATCGAGAAAGCAGGCGCCGATGACGGTGGCGAACAGCAGTTCCGCCGCCTGCATCGCCTCCACGGCCGCCAGCGAGGTCGGCTCGCTGCGCACCATGTCGGTGGCGCGGAAAAACAGCACTGTGGCAATCACGCCGGAGGACAGCGCCACGCCGCCCGCCAGCAAGGCCTCGCGCATGCTTGGCGGCCCCACCGTGAACCAGGCGACGACCGCCAGCACCAACCATAGCGGCCAGCTGCACAGGGTCATGCCGAACACGCGCTGCGTCGCACCGATGCGTGTGCCGGTCTGCTCCAGATGCAGCAGCACCATGCGATTGCCCAGCGGATAGGCGAACGCGGAAAACACCACTGCCGCCATTGCCAGCCAGTCGCCGGCTTGCAGGCGTCCCTGCGCGTGGCCCCACTGCAGCGCGAACACGCCAGCCAGGATCAGGGCGCCTATCGCCACGCTGCCCCAGGCCACGCGACGGCGTTCATCGCGATAGATGAAGGGCGCAAGCAGTGGCCCGGCCAGCACGGTGCTCTGGAAACTTCCCGCGACCAGCCACGACGGGCCGCTGTTGGCCGCCCAGGTCAGCGGCAGGCCAAACAGCACGAAGCCGACCGTGCTCCACAGCAGCCAGGGGCGTGGATACTGCCGCAACTCCTTCGGCAGCTGGCCGAGGCCACCCTGCCACGGCAACACCAGCGCCAGCAGCGGCAGCGTGATCAGGTAACGCAGGATCACCGCCCACGCCCAATGACCACCGCCCGCCACCAGGCTGCGGTTGAGCACATAGGTCATGGTGAAGAACAGCGCCGCGCACAGCGCCAGTCCCACCGCGGCGAAAGCATTGGAGCGCATGGGCGTCCCGTGGCTGAAAACGCCGAGTGTGGCAAATGACGCGGCGTTTTCGAAGGCCGACAGGGGGAATCGTTATGCCGCCGGCGCAAGCGGCAGCGTCAATGCCACCAGCAAACCGCCGCCCTCGGCATTGCGGGCCTCGATATCGCCTCCATGGGCCCGCGCCACGCGTTGCACGATGGCCAGGCCCAGCCCGTGACCCTCCGCGCGCGATGCATTGCTGCCTCGGAACAACGGACGAAACAGCGACGGCAGCTCGGCCTCCGGCACGCCCGGACCATGGTCGCGCACCGTGCACAGGACATGGCGTTGGATCGGGTTCGCAGCCAGTTCCACCGTGCCGCCTTCGGGGCTGAACTTGATCGCATTCGCGATCAGGTTGTCGAACGCGCGCTCCAGCAGCAAGGTGCTGCCCGACACGATGGCCGGCGCCGACGACGCCATGGACAGCACGATACGGCGAGCATGGGCCTCCACGTCAGCACGGCGCATGCACTCCTGCAGCAAGGCAGTCACGTCGATGCGTTCGCGATTCTCACCGGGGATACCGCTTTCCAGGCGCGAGAGCGCGAGCATCTCGCCGGTCATGTGGTCCAGCCGGCTGATTTCCTGTTCGGCCTGCCCGAAATAGCGTGCGGCAGCCTCGGGGGTTTCGCTGCGCCGCGCCAGGTCCAGGATCAGGTGCAGCCGCGCCAGCGGCGATCGCAACTCGTGCGAAAGGTCCTGCAACACGCTGCGTTCATGCGCCACGAGCGCCTCGATACGCACAGCCATGGCGTCGAAATCGCGCGCCAGTTGCGCCAGTTCGTCGTTGGCGCGCTGGCCTTCGCTGCCCACGCGCGCCGACAGCACGCCCGAGGCCATGCGACGCGTCGCTTGGCGAATCGCCTCCACCGGCCGCGCCACGCTGCGCGCCACCCACCAGCCGACCAGGCCGATGAACAGCAGCGACAGCACGGCCTGGCTCGCCAGGAAAATGGTCTGGCGCGTCTGCGGACGCATGCGCGAATGCGTGCGGCTCACCGCCACCAGTTGCCGCGTGTGGCCGTCGCTGCTGTTCACCTGTTGCACGGCCACATAGATGTTCGGCCATGGCTGCAAGACCATGTCGCGCTTTTCATCCAGCCAGTCCTGCAGCGATCCGCGCATCCACGAGGACATGTGGATGGGCGCCAGCGCTTCGTCGTTCTCGTACAGCGTGGCCTCGATGCCCTCGCGGCGCTGCTGCAGCGACCACTCGATGAGCGCGCTGGAACCGCCATTTTCGTAGGCCTCGTTCGCACTCTGCGCGAGCGACGCCCAGTTGATCTCCACTGCCGTGCCGTACTCGATGAAACGCTGGGTGAGGAAGCCTCCGAACAGCAGCGCGAGCAGGTTCACCGCGCAGAAGCTGACCAGCAGTCGCCAATAGAGGGAGCTCTTGAACGGACTCACGCGCCCCCCGCCACCAGGCTGTAGCCGGAGCCGCGTACCGATTCGATGCGCGGCGACTGCGTCGACGCCTCAGCCAGCTTGTGGCGCAGGCGGCTCACGTGCACGTCGATGCTGCGGTCGAAGCGCTCCAGCTCACGTCCGAGCGCCATGCGGGTCAGTGTCGCCTTGTCGACCAGCTCGCCGGCGCGCTGCGCCAGTGCGAGCAGCAGCTGGAATTCCGCACCCGTCAGGGCCAATTCCTGCTCTTCGACATAGGCACGACGCTCGCCCGGCTCCAGCCGCAGTACGCCCACCTGCGTGCTGCCCGCCGTCGCTGGTGCATTGCGGCGCAGTTGCGCGCGTATGCGAGCGAGCAGTTCGCGCGGCAGGCAGGGCTTGGTGAGGTAATCGTCAGCGCCCAGCTCCAGTCCGACCACGCGGTCGACCGGTTCGCCCTTGGCCGACAGCATGATCACCGGCAGGCGGTGCTTGAGGCGCAGTTCCCGCAAGGTATCCAGGCCGTCGCGGCCGGGCATCATCACGTCGAGGATCAGCAGATCCGGCCGGGTGGCCGGGTTGTGCAGCAGGGCCAGGCCCGTCTCGCTGTCGTGGGCGACTTCCACCGCGAAGCCCTCGCGCTCGAGGTAATCCTTCAGCAGGCCACACAGGGCCCGGTCGTCGTCAACAATCAATAGTCTCGGCATGGAATGACTCGTGCAGCTGGACTCATTGAAACGGCGCCCTGGCCCGGCCTCCACCAGCTTTACGCTTCTTTACCTTTACGCAAAGAACATACACATAGCGTCGTCGTCAAATGGACACACCTCCCCGGTCCACGAAGACAAAGGAACTTTCCATGCGCAAGAACCTTACCCTCGCCCTGGCCATGGCTTCGGCCCTGGCTCTCGCCCCGTTCGCCATCGCTGCTGCGGCTGGCCAGGACGGCGGCCCTCACGGCGGCCACGGCGGTCACGCCTTTGCCGGCGAGTACTCCAAGCTCAACCTGAGCGACACCCAGAAGGCGAACATCAAGCAGATCATGCAGAACGCCTTCAGCCAGACCAAGACGCAGCGCCAGAACCTGCGCCAGCAGCGTGAGGCCTTCGAGCAGATGGCCCCGAACGCTTCCGGCTACCAGGCCGCCGCCACCGCGCTGGCCCAGGCCGAAGGCGCCGCCGCCACCGCCCGCGTGCAGCAGCGAGCCGCCATCCGCGCACAGGTCTACGCGGTGCTGACGCCCGCCCAGCAGGCCCAGCTGGCTACCCTGAAGGCCGAGCGCCAGGCGCGTCACCAGCAGTGGGAGCAGTTCAAGGCGCAGCATCCTGCCTCGACCTCTTCCACCGCACAGTAAACAGACCACACAGAAAAATATTCCACGGCAAAAAAACATCGGCGCCAGCCTGCATGCTGGCGCCGTTTCTTTTTAAGTGCTTTCTGTAGGAGCGCACCCAGTGCGCGAAAAGCCTACGAAGCAGTTAAGCCAAATCTCTCTCGCGGTGGCCGATGTCACAAGGGCCTCGCAACGCCGCGATCGCGCACTGGGTGCGCTCCTATAGACAGGGAAAGGGCTAGCGCGCGTTGAACTCACCCGCCGCCTGCGCCTTCACATACACCGGCGGCGCGTAACCCGCCGGCTTGCTGCCCACGCTGACGCCGCCATGGATGCGGGTCTGTTGCGTATCGCCAAAGAACCAATACGGAAACGGCGTTTCGGGCGTACTCGCTTCGTTCAGGCGTGCACGCAGCTCGGCGGGAGTGTCGAAGGACAACGCCGCGAGGTTGTCGTCCAGCTGTGCGAGCTTGGTCGCCCCCACGATCACCGACGCCACTGCCGGTTGCGTCGCCACCCAGTTCAACGCGACCTGCGCCATGGGCTTACCCAGCGAACGGGCCACTTCTTCCAACGCAGCCACGATGCGCCAGTTGCGCTCGGTGAAGCGATCGAAGCCGGGCAGTCCGGATACCTTCGCCAGTCGCCCCTCGCCGGCACCACCCGCTTCACTGGGCTTGTACTTGCCGGACAACAGGCCCATGGCTAGCGGACTCCATGCCGTGATGCCCATGCCCAGCTCCAGCGCCATCGGCGCGAATTCGTGCTCGAGGTTGCGCTCGACCAGCGAGTATTCCAGCTGGAGATTGACCAGCGGCGAGAGCGCATGCGCCTCGGCATAGGTCTGGGCGCGCGAGGCGTACCAGGCCGGCACATCGGACAGGCCGGCGTAGCGGATCTTGCCGGCGCGCACGAGGTCGTCGAGCGTGCGCACCACTTCCTCCGCGGGTGTGACGCGATCCCAGGTGTGCAGCAGATAGAGGTCGATGTAATCCGTGCGCAGTCGGCGCAGTGAGCCTTCCACCGCGCGGAGGATGTTCTTGCGGCCATTGCCGCCGGCGTTCGGATTGCCTGGCTGGGCGTTGTAGCTGAACTTGGTGGACAGCACGACCCGATCGCGCACGCCAGCCTCTTCCACGAAGCGACCCAGCAGTTCCTCGCTGGCGCCTTCGGTGTACAGGTCCGCGGTGTCGATGAAATTGCCGCCGGCGGCCAGATAGCGGTCGAACATGGCGCGAGCGGTGTCTTCCGCCGCACCCCAGCCCCAGTTGTCGCCAAAGGTCATCGTGCCCAGGGCAAGACGACTGACGCGCAGGCCGGAACGGCCGAGGGTGTAGTACGAGTCGAGCGACATGGCGAACTCCTTGTGGTCGGGGATGGCGCCAGTCTGGGCCTTGCCATTACCTGGAAAAATAGTCATCGTTTACATGCTTTATTAAGCGTGACTAATTAATGTCCAGCGACCACACCGCCGCCCTGCGGGCATTCCAGTTGATTGCCCGGCATGGGAGCTTCACCCGCGCCGCGGCCGAGCTGGAGGTGACGGCCTCGGCGCTGAGCCAGACCCTGCGCCAGCTCGAAACCCATGTGGGCGTGCGCCTGCTGCACCGGACCACCCGCCGCGTCGGACTCACGGAAGCCGGTCGCGCGTTCCTGGAGCGGATCACGCCGGCACTGGGCGAAATCGACAGCGCCATCGATGCATTGCGCCAGCACGGCGACCGCCCGGTCGGCACCCTGCGTATCGCCGTGCCCCAGATGGTGCTGGATACATTGATCACCCCCACGCTCGCCGACTTCATGCGTGCATGGCCCGAAGTGCGCGTCGATATCCAGGTCGAGAACCGGCTCACCGATCTCGTGGCCGAAGGTTTTGACGCCGGCATCCGCCTGGGTGAGCGGCTGGCGCGCGACATGGTCGCCATTCCGCTCGGCGGCGCGCAACGCGCGGTCGTGGTCGGCTCGCCGTCCTACCTCGCCGCGCACGGCAAGCCAGAACACCCGCGCGATCTTGCCGCGCACGACTGCATCCGC
The DNA here is from genome assembly GCF_004296575.1 of Dyella amyloliquefaciens. Taxonomy (GTDB): domain Bacteria; phylum Pseudomonadota; class Gammaproteobacteria; order Xanthomonadales; family Rhodanobacteraceae; genus Dyella; species Dyella amyloliquefaciens. The sequence continues at coordinate 538,734 of NZ_SAYT01000002.1, forward strand.
TTCCGCTTCAGCAGCGGCGCGATCTATCGCTGGGAATTCGCTCATCCATCGGGCGCGTCGAAGGGCCAGTGGTTCGAACTGGACGTGGATGGCCCATTGACCACCAACGACCCCGCGCTGGCCATTCGCGCGGCCATGGATGGCCTGGGCCTCACGCACATGGTCGAACTGTCAGTGCGTTCCGCCGTTGCCGACGGGCGGCTGGTCACCGTGCTCGACGATTGGCTGCCACCGTTCGACGGCTTCTATCTCTATTACCCCAGCCGGCTGCAGGTGCCTCCGAAACTTCGCGTGTTCATCGAGCACCTGCGCCGAGCGATTCCAACCCTGTTGTAGGAGCGCACCCAGGGCGCGACCGGGTAGCGGAATGGTTGCGATGTCGCGATCGCGCACTGGGTGCGCTCCTACAAGTGAGGGCTCAGCTCTGATTATCCGCGCCAGTGGCCGGACACCCAGATCCCGGCGGGCGCGTAGTAACCCGGCACCCACACGCGTGCGGCGTAATGCGGCCGCGGCTCGACCACCACGCAGCCGGTCAGCGACAGCATCGCGCTGCACATGACGGCAAAGCCAAGACCGACAAGCATGAGTCGACGCATGACGCACTCCTCCAGTGATGGGACTTGCGACGGAGAACGCCGTCCCACGAGAAGCTGCCGACCATGCATCCGCTTGCCGATGGCTGCGGTTCATCCTCGCCGCAGCCATTGTTCATGCTGTCGTGATGCTTGCGACTCAGCGTTGCGCCAGTTGCTCCATCACGCTGCGGTAGCGCGCAGCGATGCGATCCTCATCGCGATGGGCGAAATCACGCACCATCCATTCACCGCCCACCATCACATCGCGAACCAGTGGCACGTTGCCGGCGAACAGGAAGCTGTCGATCACTGACGCCTCGTCGCGCGCTGCAAGCAGCGGCGCGCGGTCGTCCAGCACGATGAGGTCTGCACGTGCAGCTTCGCGCAGTTCGCCAATCGGCAGTCCGGACGCCATCGCACCACCGCGCAAGGCGGCGGGCCACAGCGTGCTGCCTACGCTTTCGCCCTGGTGACGCGCGGCGATATTGCGATGACGCGTGGACAGTCGCTGGCCGTACTCCAACCAACGGAGTTCTTCCACCGGCGACACCGAGATGTGCGAATCGGAGCCGATGCCCAGCACGCCTTGCGCATCGAGATAGTCGGCCAACGGAAACAGGCCATCGCCCAGGTTCGCCTCGGTGGTGGGACAAAGCCCCGCCACGGCGCCGCTGCGGGCGAGTTGCCTGGTCTCCTGCGCACTCAGGTGCGTCGCGTGCACCAGCGTCCAATGCGCATTGACGTCCGCATGATCGAACAGCCACTCGACCGGACGTGCACTTCGCGTGGCGAGGCAATCCTGCACTTCGCCGATCTGCTCCGCGATGTGGATGTGGATGGGGCAACCCTTGGCGAGATCGTCGGCGAGCACCTCGCGCATCGCCTCCTCCGGTACCGCGCGCAACGAATGCAGCGCGATACCCACGCGTACGCGATCGCTCTCATGGGCACGCAGGGCCTGCAGCAACCGCAGATACGAAGGCACGTCGTGGCCGAAGCGGCGCTGGCGAGGCGCCAGCGGGCGGCCATCGAAACCGCCGCTCATGTAAAGCACGGGCAGCAGCGTGAGCGCGATACCCGCTTCGCGAGCAGCCTCGATCAGGGCCAGCGACATCGCCTCCGGCTGCGCGTACGGCGTGCCATCCGGCTGGTGGTGCAGATAGTGGAACTCGCACACATGGGTGTAGCCGCTCTTGAGCATTTCCACGTAGAGCTGCGAGGCGATCGCCTGCAGTTCGTCGGGCCCCAGCGTGGCCGCAAACGCATACATGGTTTCACGCCACGTCCAGAAGCTGTCGTCGGTCTTGCCCCTGCGCTCGGCAAGACCCGCCATGGCGCGCTGGAAGGCGTGCGAATGCAGGTTCGGCATGCCGGGCAACACCCAGCGCCCCAGCCGCTCACCTTCGCCGCCTTCAAGACCGACGACCATGCCGCGATCGTCCACCTGCACGCCGCCATCACGCATCCAGCCTTGCGGGCTCCATAGTCGGTCGGCGGTGTAGCGAGTGGGGATGACGGCGGCCATGGTCCGGACTCCTGAAGACAATGTTTGCGAGTGTAACCGCAGCGCTCACAACCTCGTTCAGCGAGGTACGGCATAATGCGACGATGGCCAAGAAGATTCAGGAAAACGCCCCGAAGCTGCTGGTGCGCCTGGCGAAGCCCGCCGACGTGCCGGCACTGGTTGACCTCACCGGTCGTGTCTACAGCCCCGAATGGGGTCACTCGGCGGAAATGCTGCGATCCCAGCAGACCCATTTCCCCGAAGGCCAGTTCGTCGTCGAATACGAAGGCAAGATCGTCGGCTACTGCGCGACGTTCCGCATCGACGAAGCGACCGCGCTCGCACCGCATACCTGGATGCAGATCACCGGCGGCGGCATGGGCTCGCGTCATCGCCGCGACGGCAACTGGCTGTACGGCATGGAAGTGGTGGTGCATCCAGACTACCGCAACATGCGCATCGGCCAGCGCCTCTACCAGGCACGCAAGCGCCTGTGCACCGACCTCAAGCTGCGCGGCATCGTCTTCGGCGGCCGCATTCCCGGCCTCGCGCGTAACCTGCAGCGCTACGGCAGAGCCGAGGCCTATGTGCAGGCCGTGGTGGAAGGCAAGCGCCGCGACCCGACCCTGAGTTTCCAGCTGAGCAACGAATTTGAGGTCGTCGGCCTGCTGCGCGGCTACGTGCCGTCCGACTATGACTCGCTGGGTTACGCCGCTCATCTGGTGTGGCGCAATCCACAGCTGCTCGACCATCCGGACATCCCGTCGATTCCCTCGACGCAACCCTTGCCCGACCTCGTGCGCGTGGCCTCGGTGCAATACCAGCAGCGGCGCATCCGTTCGTTCGAGGAGTTCGCGACGCATGTCGAATATTTCACCGACATCGCGGCGGACTACAACGCGGATTTCGTCACCTTCCCCGAGCTGATCACCCTGCAGTTGCTCTCGATCGAGAACGAAGAACTCTCGCCGGTCGAAACCATCCGCAAGCTCAGCCAGTACACGCCGCAGGTGAAGGAGCTCTTCAGCCGCCTGGCCGTGCACTACAACATCAACATCATTGCCGGCTCGCACCCCACGGAGCAGTCGAACGGCGATATCCACAACGTCTGCTATGTTTGCCTGCGCGACGGCTCGATCCACGAACAGGAGAAGCTGCATCCGACGCCGAGCGAACGCACGGTGTGGAACATTACCGGTGGCGACACCGCAGCCACCATCCAGACCGACTGCGGTCCGATCGGCGTGATGATCTGCTACGACTCGGAATTCCCGGAAGTCGCGCGCCACCTCACTGACCAGGGCGCCCTGATCCTGTTCGTGCCGTTCTGCACCGACGTGCGCGAGGGTTACCTGCGCGTGCGCTACTGCTCGCAGGCCCGCGCGATCGAAAACCAGTGCTATGTGGTGCTTTCGGGCAACGTGGGCAACCTGCCCGGCGTCAACAATTTCGACATCCAGTACGGCCAGAGCTGCATCCTCACGCCCAGCGACTTCCCGTTTGCACGTGACGGCATTGCCGCCGATTCCACGCCCAACATCGAAACCGTGCTGTTTGCCGACCTGCACCTGGAAAGTCTCGCCCGTGCACGCAATGCCGGTGCCGTGCAGAACCTCAAGGATCGTCGCTTCGACCTCTACGAGACGCGCTGGACGCGCAACTCCGAGACCAAGCCGTGAGCAGCGACGACGAAGGCCCTGATCCCGCCAGTCCGCAGGCACGGCTTCGACGTCTGAGCGAGTCCGAACTCTTTTCCCTTCCGCAATGGCGGCGCCGCATCCTGTTCTGGAGCGGCGCCGTGCTCGTAGGCCTTGCCGCCGTGGGCTTTGCCCAGGCAGCCGACTGGGCCTACCGGGTGTTCCATGGCGTGATCACGCGCAATGCGTACTGGGCATTCCTGATCACCCCGCTTACGTTCGCGGTACTGGCATGGCTGACCCAGGGGGCGCTCAAGGCCACCCGAGGTTCCGGCATTCCACAGGCCATTGCCGCACTCAAGGTGGAAGACGAAGGGTTCCGCCAGGGCCTGCTGTCGCTGCGCGTGGCCATCGGCAAGATGGCGCTGACGCTGGTTGCGCTGCTTGGCGGTGCGTCCGTGGGGCGCGAGGGCCCCACCGTGCACGTGGGTGCGGGACTGCTCTACTCGCTGGGCCGCCGCTTCGGTTTCGCCGAACCCGCCGCAGCGGGTCGTTTCATCCTCGCCGGTGCCGCCGCGGGCCTCGCCGCTGCGTTCAATACGCCGCTGGCCGGCATCGTGTTCGCCATCGAAGAGATGAGCGGATCTTTCGAGCATCGCCTCAGCGGCATCCTGCTCACTGCCGTATTCATCGCGGGCATGGTGTCACTGGGCATCCTTGGCAACTACGCCTATTTCGGCCAGTTCGACATCGGCCTGCCGCTTGGCAAGGCGTGGTGGGCGGTGCTGGCCACCGGTCTCGTCTGCGGTCTCGCGGGGGGTTTGTTCGCGCGCCTCATCGTACCCAGCGATCACGGGTTTCGCGGTTTCATCGGGCGCCTTCGTGCACGCCAGCCCGTCGTATTCGCCGCCGCGTGCGGCCTCGCGCTGGTGCTGTTGAGCCAGCTCACGCGCACCGGCCTGTATGGCACGGGCTACGCACAGGCGCGGGAAATCATCGAGGGGCATGCCGACACCGTCTCCGCGTTCGGTGTACTGAAATTCCTCGGCAACATCGCCTCCTACTGGGCGGGTATTCCGGGCGGAATCTTCTCGCCCGCACTCGCCGTGGGTGCCGGCCTGGGCAACAATCTCAGCACCATCCTCCCGGGCGTCGATCCTTCGGCGGTGGCACTGCTCGCGATGGCGGGTTATCTCTCTGGCGTAACGCAGGCGCCATTGACCGCGACGGTGATCTCGATGGAACTCACCGCCAACCAGCAGATGGTGCTGCCGATCATGGCCACTTGCCTGCTCGCACGCGCGGCATCGTCCATCCTCTCGCGCAAACCGGTGTATCGCGCGCTCGCCGACAAGCTGATCGAAGGCTACGAACTGGAACTCGCGCGGCGCGCCGCCGAGGAACAGGATGACGAGCTGGCATCTGCCGGCGAGGATCCTGCCACGCCGATTCCTCCCGCCGCCCGGCCCGACGACCACACTACGTCCCCTTCGCCTGGACACTGATCGAATGAGCCATTCCTGGGATCACCTGCTGCTGGGCGCCACGCTGGCAACCTTTGACGGCGACGCGCCCTATGGCCTGATCCGCCATGGAGCCATCGCGCTGCACGAAGGGCGCATCAGCTGGATCGGCCCGCAAAGCGCCCTGCCCGCCGATGCTGAGCATCGCGCTGCCCGCGTCGAATACCTCGATGGCGCGCTGGTGACACCGGGCCTGATCGACTGTCACACGCATCTGGTCTTTGGCGGCGATCGCGCGCAAGAGTTCGACCTGCGCCTCAATGGCGCCAGTTACGAGGAGATTGCGCGCGCGGGAGGGGGCATCGTCTCCACGGTGAAAGCCACCCGCGAGTCCAGCGAGGATGCACTGTTTGCGCAAACCTTGCCGCGTGCACATGCATTGCTCGCCGATGGCGTCACCACCATCGAGATCAAGTCGGGTTACGGCCTCGACCTCGACACGGAACGGCGCATGCTGCGCGTGGCGCGGCGCATCGGCAAGGCACTGGGCGTCACGGTACGCACGACATTCCTTGGCCTGCATGCGCTGCCTCCGGAATATCGCGATGACCGCGCAGGCTATGTCGCCCTCGTGTGCGACGAAATGCTGCCGACGCTGGCCGGCGAAGGGCTCGTCGATGCGGTCGATGCGTTCTGTGAAAACATCGGGTTCACGCCCGACGAAACGCGCCGCGTGTTCGATCGCGCCACGCAGCTCGGCCTGCCGGTGAAACTGCACGCGGAGCAGCTGTCCGATCTCGAGGGTGCTGCCCTGGTGGCGAGCTATCACGGCCTTTCCGCCGATCACCTGGAACATCTCAGCGACAGCAGCATCCGGTCGATGGCAGCGGCGGGTACGGTGGCGGTGCTGCTACCCGGTGCGTTCTACGCGCTGCGCGAAACAAAACTCCCGCCGATTGCCGGCCTGCGCGAGCACCGCGTTCCGATGGCGGTCGCCACCGACTGCAATCCCGGCACCTCGCCCCTGCTTTCGTTGCGTCTCGCTGCCGGCATGGCCTGCACGCTGTTCCGCCTGACGCCGGAAGAAGCCCTGCGCGGCGTGACCGTGAATGCAGCAAAGGCCCTTGGCCTTACCGATCGGGGCACGCTGACCGTGGGCCAGCGTGCCGATCTTGCGGTATGGAATGTGCGCGAGCCCGCGGAACTCTGTTACTGGATTGGTGGCAGCCACGTCCTGCGCGACATCTTCCTGGGTGGCGAGCTGCTGTCACCGGAATCCTGAGCGACGCGAGCGCGTTACTTCCTCGCCGCCGGCGCCAGTTCGTTGAGCACCTTGCCGTCCGCGTCGAGGAACTTGAGGCTGGACGCACCATCCGCCGCGACGCCCATGACGATCCGGGGATTTCCCTGCGCGTCACGCAGCGAAACCTTGGCCACGCCATCGTCGCTGCGGGTGACCGCGATGCGCGTCGCACCGTAGTAGCCGTCCTTATAGCGTTGGGTCATCAACGCATCGCGCTGCGCTTTCGGCATCGCCTCCAGCTTGCCGGCGTTGATGAAATCCTGCTCGATGGGTCGATCCGAACGGTCGCTCACGATGAGGCCCGCCAGATGGCCGCTGCTGTCGTGCGCGCCTACCAGTTGCACGAGCTGATCCTGCTCGTACTTGTCGAAGGTGAGGCTGCCACCGCTGTCGACGATCTTGCCGTCCTTGTCCTTGTGGCCGGCGAAGATCAGCCCACCGTTTTCCGTGCCTTCGTCGTTGTAGAACAGCATGCCGGCATTGGGTCGCGCATGCGCGTATTCCTTGCCCTTGAAGATCGCGCCGGGGAAGTTAGCCTTGTCCGAGATCACCATGCGCAGCGTGCCGTCAGGCTCCACCAGGTTGATCCGTTGCACGTCGAGCTCATCGATCTGCAGCTTCTTCGGCTTCACCACGAAACCGGAAAGCAAGGCCGCCACGACCGCGGTCGTCAGCACGCCCGAATAGACCACCAGAAAACGCTGTGCCCACTGCCCTTTCATGCCGTCTCTCCCTAGTTGAGCCGACTCGATTGGAGCATGCGTTCCTGCCCGGCAAACGTGCCGCCGGTCATGCCGGGTGGCAAAAAAAAACCCCCGCATGGGCGGGGGCTTTTCGGGAGCCTATCTGGCTCAGGCCGACTTCTTCTTCGGAGCGGCCTTTTTGGTGGCGAGCGGCTTGGTCACGGTCGCCTTGGCGCCAGCGACGGCCGGCTGCAGCGAATGCGCGCGGCTGTTGCCATAGCTGCCACGGTAGGTCTTGCCACGACGGGTCTTGCGGTCGCCCTTGCCCATGGGGGAACTCCTTGATTCGTTAGGGTGAACAGTCGACCATCCTATCAGTGGTCGTGCAAAGCGCAATAGTCAGGAATGACCTTGCCCGGCGCAGCCATGGCCCTGGTCGGGACACGGTTCAGTGTCGACCTGCACGGTCACGTGCTGGATGCCGAAACGCTCCGCCAGCACCCGATTGATCGCAGCAATGGCCGTCGCGCTGCGATGCCCTTCGTTCAACTCGGCGTGCAGCGTGGCCATGCGCGAACCGGACGCCAGCTGCCATACGTGCACGTGGTGGATGTCATGGATCGACGGATCGGCCACGCGCAGTGCATCGGTCAAGTCGTCGGTGCTGAGGCCTTCCGGCACACCTTCGAGCAGGATGTGCGCGGAACGTCGCAACAGGCGCCATGCGCTGTTGAGGATCAGCAGCGAGACCAGCAACGAAAGCACCGGGTCAGCCCAGTTCCAGTCCAGCCATCGCACCAGCAGCGCAGCGACCACCGCAGCCACCGAGCCCAGCAGGTCGCCCAGTACATGCAGCGTCGCGCCTGCCAGGTTCACGTCGTCATGGGCATGACCATGCAGAGTGCGCAGCACCAGCAGATTGACGACCAGGCCGGCGATCGCCACCACCAGCATCATGCCCGACAGGATGTGCGCCGGATTGAACAGGCGCGTCACCGCTTCATAGGCGATGAAAGCCACCAGCGCGAATTGGGTGAGCGCGTTGACGAAACCCGCCAGCACTTCCAGCCGGCCGTAGCCGTAGGTGCGGCGCGCATCCGCGGGTCGCTTGGCGAACCAGGCACCGGCAATCGCCAGCAGCAGCGCCAACGCGTCGATCAACATGTGGCCGGCATCGGCGACCAGGGCCAGCGAACCCGACCAGAAACCGCCGAACATCTCCACCAGCATCATCAGCGTGGTGAGTACGAAGGCGAAGATCAGCTTGCGCTCGCGCCCGCTGATGCTGCCGTGATGATGATCGTGATCATGGGCGTGGCCATGCGCATGACCGTGATGGTCATGATCGTGATCGTCGTGCGTGTGCGCGTGAGCCGAAGTCATCCGCAAATGCTAGGAATCGTGGGGCCCGTTACACAATCACCCGCGCCGCTGGCGCGGCAGGATTCAATGGGCACAACTGGGACCATGCACATGCACGGCGCGGTGCGTACGCAGGTTGATGAAGTGGGAAGCCGCCACCAGCAGGCCGCCGCAAGTCACCAGCACGCTGTGCAAGGCGATGGAGTAGCCGTCCGCAAAGGTGACGCCGACAACCAGGAGGGCCAGCCCCGGCATGGCCAGCATCAGTGGCCGTGGACGGCGGTGATGGCGATAGCTCGTCACCAGGCTGAACAGCGCCAGCGCACAGGCAAACATCACGAAACCGCGTTCAAAGCGGTGATCCGCCAGAAAACCCAGACCCAGCAGCGGCAACAGTGCCAGCACGAACGGCAGGGCCGCACAGTGGATGGCGCACAGGAACGAAGCGGTGGCTCCGATCCGATCGGCCAGTGACCACCAACGGGTTTTGGGCTCTTGCTGGGCTTCCATCGGTCTGGACCGGAGCGCTTCGCGAGTCGGGCAAGGCTGCCCGGTGACAGCATGTTACATTATAACGTCTCGAAAGCAAGCCCGACGGACGCGGGGCTTCCCGGCCGGGTTCAGCCTTTGCGGCAGTTCTTGCAAAGCCCGTGCACTTCCAGCGTCTGCGCCTGCGGGCGGAAGCCGAAGGCCTTGGCCTGTGCCTCGATCAGCTCGGCCACGCGCTCGTCGCACACTTCCTGGGCGCTGGAGCAGCTATCGCAGATGAGGAACGGCACCTGATGCGCCTCGGCCGGGTGATGGCAGGAGACGAAGGCGTTGATCGATTCCAGCTTGTGGATGAAACCGTGCTCGAGCAGGAAGTCGAGCGCGCGGTAGACCGTAGGCGGCGCTGCGTTGCCATGCCGTTCGCGCAGCTGGTCCAGCAGGTCGTACGCCTTCACCGGCTTGCCAGCGGCGGCGACCAGCTCCAGCACTTCCTTGCGCAGGGGCGTGAGGCGCAGGCCGCGTTCCTCGCTCGCATGCTCCACCGCACGCACGAAGCTCTGCGCATCGTCGTGATGATGATGATGGTGGTGATGCGCGTGCGGCTTGCCGGAAACGGTCTGACTCAATGGGTTCACCTCGTTCGACATGATACACCCGCTCGCAAGTTCCTATTCAGCGCCTGCCCGGCAGGGGCGGCGGCGTGCTCCCAGGCTTGGGACGCGGGCGCAGCAGCAGCACGATCCAGCCGATAGGCCCCAGCACCGCGGCCCATACGACGCCTTCCAGCAGGCGCCCCTTCCACCAGCCGATCAGCGCGCCCACCACCACGAAGGCCACGTTCCACCAGAACAGGGCGGCCCAGGGGAACATGTCCATGAGGTTCATGAAAATGCGCAGGAACGCGTCCGGGCTGTCCGGATCCACGCCCTGCATTGCCTTGTCCAGCCATTGCTCCACCGGGCGCCCTTTGACTCACTAGGATGGATGGATAATGCGGCCGCAGCGCGCCGCTTGCACCCCGCCCATCAGGGCCTGTTAACGCTATTCGCGTAGCTCGCGTGGTTCGTCCGTGGCCGTTCAGTGGTGGTGCGTGGCGCCGGCCTGGCTGGCTGCCAGGTCAAGTCGCGCGCTGCCGCTGGGCGGCCACGGACGAACCACCCTTCGGGCCGGGGCTGTTTGCCCACCATGCCGCGTCATCGCTCGGTCGTGTACGGACGTACACTCTCTCCCTCTTCCTTGCCTGGCGGGCAAACAGCTCCCGGCGCGAGCCACGCGAATAGCGTTAACAGGCCCTAGCCGGACCGAAACCATGCGTTGCCTGCTGATCGAGGACGACAACCAGACCGCCAGCCTGATCCGCGAAAGCCTGCAGCAGGCGGGGCACGAGGTGGAGGTTTGCCACGACGGGACCAGCGGCATGACCAGCGCCACGCACCAACTGTGGGACCTGGTGGTGCTCGATCGCATGCTACCCGGCGGCCTCGATGGCCTGGACATCCTCTCGGCGATGCGCACCCGTGGCGATCGCACGCCGGTACTGGTGCTGAGTGCGCTGAGCAGCCTGGACGAACGCATCCGCGGCCTGCGCAGCGGCAGTGACGATTACCTGACCAAGCCGTTCGCGCTCGACGAACTGATGGCGCGCATCGAAGCATTGGCTCGCCGCGCCGGACAGCACAGCGACCTGGACCAGCTCAGCGTGGGTGACCTTACGCTTGAGCCCCGCACGCGCCGCGTATTCCGCGGTGGCCGGCCGATCCTGCTGCAACCACGCGAATACCAGCTGCTGGAATACCTGATGCGCCACCAGGGCGAAGTGGTGACGCGCAAAATGCTGCTGACGGCCGTGTGGGGCTATCACTTCGATCCGGAGACCAACGTGATCGACGTGCAGATGAGCCGGTTGCGCAACAAGATCGACAAGGACGAGGTGGACCCGCTGATCCGCACCGTACGCGGCGTGGGCTTCACCATCAACACGACGGAAGCCGGCGATGGCGATCGCTAGCTTCCGCCACTCGGTGGTGTTTCGCATGGCGGCCGGCTACGGCCTGTTGCTGCTGCTTTCAGTCGCCGTGATCTCGGCCGTGTTCTACGTGGCTACGGCCGGCTTGTTGCGGCGGAACATCGACCAGCAGCTGGGCAGCGCCTCGCGCCATCTCTCGCAGCTCGAAGAACAGAGCGGCATCGGCGCGCTCGCCCGCGAGATCGACAGCCTGCTCAACGACAACCAGGACAGCGACACCGAGATCTACCTGCTGCTCGATCGCCAGGGTCACACGCTCGTAGGCAACCTCACCGGCTGGCCCAGCCGGGCCTTTGCCCACGACGGATTGCAGCAGCTCGACGTGGTACGCCTGGGACGTCGCTCATCCAGCCGCCTGCAGACGCGAGTGCTCGCCGATGGCGCCGTGCTGGTGGTCGGTCGCGACATGGACGATGTTCGCGAACTGGAGCACATGATCCTTGTCGCGCTCGGGCTGGGCGGCATGCTTGCCCTGGTGTTGGCGGGCAGCGGCGCGGTGCTGTTCCGCTCCCAGCTGCAGCGACAGCTCAAGGCCATTCATCGCACCACCACCGACATTGCCGCGGGACAGCTCGACCGGCGTATTGCCGTGCTCAATTCGCGCGACGAGTTCGCCGTCATCGCCCACGACGTCAACGGCATGCTCGACGAAATCCAGCGCCTGATGGAAACCTCGCGCAATGTTTCCAACGCGATCGCGCATGACCTGCGCACGCCGCTGGGGCGCGTGCGCGGCGCGCTGGAGCATTCGCTGCGATCGCCCGAACGCCAGCAACAACTGCCGCAGGAAGCGCAGCGCGCCATCGACGAGATCGATGGCCTCATCACCGTGCTCGACAAGCTGCTGCAGATCGCCGAGGCCGAATCCGGCGTGCGCCGCCAGAGCTTCGAACCGGTCGTGCTGCGCAACCTGCTCGACGACATGATCGAGCTTTACCAGCCCGCGGCCGAATCGCTGTCGATCCAGCTGAACTGCCACATCGAAGGCGATCCCTGCGTCCTGGCCGACCGCCATCTGCTGGCCGGCGTGCTGGCCAACCTGCTGGACAATGCCTTCAAGTACGCCGGACAAGGCGCCCAGATCGCCGTAAGCGCCAGACAGGAAGCCGGTCGCGTGCACGTCTGCGTGCAGGACGATGGTCCGGGCATCCCGGACGTGGCGCTGCCGCGCGTCACCGAACGCTTCTTCCGCACCGACACCAGCCGGCACCAGCGCGGCAACGGCCTGGGGCTCAGCATCGTGGCGGCCGTGGTCGAACTGCATCGCGGCCTTCTCACGCTGTCCAACGCCAGGCCCGGCCTGAAAGTCGATATCGACCTGCCCACGGCAAGTCTTACCAAACCGTAACTGTCGCCAGGCATGCGGCACGACTAAGGTTCGCGTGACCCTTTTCGCACGCCGGCCTGATCCCACCCCGTGATGGCTGGCGTGCACCCCACAGCACAGGCCAGGCCCGCGCCCGGCCCTTGGGTGCGCATGCGCATCCGGCTCGGCATAAGCGACAGAACCATGAAGAACCATCACGGACGACTGGTGACAGTAGGTTGCCTACTGGCAGCACTCCTCCTGGTGCTCGCCGCGCGGCACGAACTGCCGGCCAAGGCGCATGCCTCGCCGCGGCCAGCGCCGACGGATACGCAAACCGTCGCCGTCAATCCGCAACAGGCCAAGCAGGTCCGCGTGGCCGAAGTGACGCAACGCGAGTTCTATCCTACGGTCGATGCCGTCGGTTATGTCGATTTCGACCAGGACCATCTTGCCCAGGTCAACTCACCTTATGCCGGACGCGTGCGCGAAGTGTTCGCCAGGGCCGGTGACAAGGTCGAGCGCGGACAGGCGCTGTTCGCACTGGACAGTCCCGATCTTGCCCAGGCCGAAGCCACCCTGGTGAGCGCCGCCGCCGCACGCGCGCAGACCGGCGCCGCGCTCGAGCGGGCCAAGGGCATGGCGCAGGTGCAGGCCAATGCTCCCCGTGACCTGGAGCAGGCCGTCGCGGATCAGCAGACGGCCGAAGGCAACTACCAGGCGGCACGGCGCGCGCTGCGCATCTTCGACAAGAGCGACGCGGACATCGACCGGATCGCAGCGACGCGGCGCGTTGATGGCGAGCTGCGCATTGAGAGTCCCATCGCCGGCCGGGTGACGGCACGCAACGTGGCGCCAGGTGATCTGGTACAGCCGGGCAGTACGCCCTCGCCCTTCAGCGTGTCCGACGAGGACAGCCTGTGGCTGGTGGCCAACGTGGTCGATGCCGATGCAGCACAGATCCAGCTGGGCCAGTCCATGACGGCGAGCCTGCCGGCGCTGCCGGGCAAGCCGATCGACGCGCATGTCGACTATGTCGCCAGCAGTTCGGACCCGTCGACGCACCGCGTCATGCTGCGCGCCGTGCTGCACACGCCGCCTGCCGGATTGCGCCCGCAGATGCTGGCGAACTTCCGTATCCAGACTGCCGAGCCGAGCCACCACGACGCGCTGCCCGTCGATGCCGTCGTACGCGAAGGCACGGGTGCGATGGTGGTGTTCACCACGACCGACGGCCTGCGCTTCACTCGCCATCCGGTGCAGGTCGGCGTGTTGCAGGACGGGTTCTATCCGGTGCTCGCCGGCCTGCCGCCGCATGAGCGCATCGCCACCGAGGGCGCGCTGTTCCTGAGCAACGCCCTGGCGCTGCAGTCGCAGTAAGCCCCCTTCCTCCACCTGCCGACGTCAGGGATCGATCGTGTTCAAAGGCCTCGTCGCGTTCGCGCTGACCCGCCGTGCCATCGTGATGATGGCGCTGGCTGCATTCATCATCGCGGGCCTTGTCGCCTACGCGAAGCTCAACATCGAGGCCTATCCGAACCCCGCGCCGGTGATCCTTGAAATCACCGCACAGGCGCCAGGCTTGTCCGCGGAAGAAATGGAGCGCAGCTATACGCGCCCCATGGAAGTGGGCCTGGCCACCACACCCGGTGTCGAGAGCATTCGCTCCACTTCGTTCTACGGCCTGTCGTTCGTGCGCGTCACCTTCAAGTACGGCACCGACTACTACTTCGACTACACGCAGGCCGCGCTGGCCCTGCAGCAGAACGTCAGCCTGCCCAACAACGTGCAGCCGCAGATCCAGGCATCCAGCCTGGTGGGTGAGATCTTCCGCTATCAGCTGGTCGGGCCGCCCTCCATGAGCCTTACCGAGCTGCGCACGCTGCAGGACTGGGTAGTCACCCGGCGCCTGCTGTCGGTGTCGGGCGTGGCGCAGGTGGTGACCTGGGGCGGTACCACCAAGGAATACGAGGTGGATGCCGACCTCGCCAAGCTGCAGGGTTATGGCATCACCCTGCCCCAGCTGGTGAGCGCCATCGGCAATGCCAACAGCAACGTGGGCGGCCGCACCATCAATGTCGGCCAGCAGTCGGTGAACATCCGCGGCATCGGCCTGATCAAGAATGTCGACGACATCGGCAACACCGTGCTGAGTCAGAACAACGGCACGCCGGTGCTGGTGAAGGACGTAGCCAAGGTGAAGCTTGGCGCCGTGCCGCGACTTGGGCGCGCCGGACGCGACAATCAGGACGATGTAGTCACCGGCATCGTGGTCATGAACCGCACGCTGCAGACCAACGAAGTGGTGGCGCGGGTCCAGGACGAAGTAGGCAAGCTCAACAGCGACGGCACGCTGCCACCGGGCGTGAAGCTAGTGCCGTTCTACGACCGCTCCACGCTCGTGGCCGTCACCACGCACACCGTGCTGCACAACCTCATCTTCGGCTGTCTGTTGGTCTTCCTGATCCAGTGGGTCTTTCTCGGCGATCTGCGCAGCGCCATCATTGTCAGCGCGAACATCCCGGTGGCATTGTTCTTCAGCATCATCATCCTGGTGCTGATGGGCGACTCGGCGAACCTGCTCTCCCTGGGCGCGGTGGACTTCGGCATCATCGTCGATTCGGCGGTGATCCTCATCGAGAACATCTTCCGGAATTTCCAGAAAACCCAGGAAGAACGCCAGGAGCTGCTGCACGAGTCGGTGCAGAGCGACCTCGGCGCCTACATGCGCGGCGGCGCAGCACACGGCTGGACGGATCGCCTGCGCCTGCTCTTCATCAGCGCCATGCAGGTCGATCGTGCGGTGCTGTTCTCCTCGGCCATCACGGTGGCGGCATTCATACCGCTGTTCACCATGCAGGGCGTGGAAGGCCAGATCTTCAACCCCATGGCGCGTACCTACGCCTATGCGCTGTCCGGCGCGCTGATCGCCACCTTCACCATTTCGCCCGTGCTGGCCTCGTTGCTGCTGCCCAAGCATGTCAAGGAGACCGAAACGGCCTTCGTGCGCGCGATCCGTCGCGTCTATACGCCGGTGTTGCGCTGGGCGCTGGCCCGTCGCCGCACCACGGTGGGCCTGGGCGTGGGCTTCCTGCTGTTGGCCGCACTGCTGCTGACCCGCGTGGGCACCGAGTTCCTGCCGGCGCTGGAGGAAGGCAATCTGTGGATCCGCGCGTCGATGCCGCCCACCATCTCGCTGGAGGCTGGCGCGGACAAGGTAAACACGCTGCGCCACATCCTGCTCAAGCACCCGGAAGTGGTGACGGTGGTATCGCAGCATGGCCGGCCCGATGACGGCAGCGACGCTTCCGGCTTCTACAACGTCGAACTGTTCGTGCCGCTGAAGCCACAGGACGACTGGCCCAGCGGGCACACCAAGGAGAAGCTTGTCGCCGAACTGCAGAGCGAGTTCGAGAACGCCCTGCCCGGTGTCGAGTTCAACTTCTCGCAGTACATCCAGGACAACATCGAGGAAGGCCTGTCCGGCGTGAAGGGTGCCAATTCGGTGAAGATCGTCGGTCCCGAACTTCCCGAGCTCGAACGTCTCGCCGACGAGGTGATGCACGAGATGCAGAAGGTGCGTGGCGTGCAGGACCTCGGCGTATTCCACGTCCTGGGCCAGCCCAACCTCAACATCACCGTCGACCGTGCCAAGGCGGCGCGCTACGGCCTCAATACCGGCGACATCAATACCGTGGTGCAGGCCGCCGCGGGCGGTGCGTCCGCCACGACCGTGCTGGAGGGCGAACGCCAGTTCGACCTGGTGGTGCGCCTTGCACCGCAGTACCGGCGCAGCATCGAAGACATCGGCAACATCCAGGTGGGCTACAGCCTGCCGAACGGCGGCAACGGATACGTGCCGCTGCGGGACGTCGCCAGCATCACTCTGGATACCGGTGCGTCGTACATCTATCACGAGCGCAACGAACGCTTCGTGCCGGTGAAATTCAGCGTGCGCGGGCGCGACCTGGGAAGCACCGTCGAAGAGGCGCAGCAACGCATCGCGCAGCATGTTGCCTTGCCGCCCGGTTATCACCTCACGTGGGCGGGCGAGTTCAACGACCTGCAGCAGGCCAAGCAACGCCTGGCGGTGGTGTTGCCGATCGCGGTCGGCCTGATCCTGGCGTTGCTGTTCGCGCTGTTCAATTCCTTGCGCGACAGCCTGCTCACGCTGGCCGCGATTCCGTTCTCCATCGGCGGCGGCATAGTCGCGCTCCACCTGTCGGGACTGGATTTCAGCATCTCCGCGGCGATCGGCTTCGTCTCGCTGTTCGGTGTTTCGGTGATGAACGGCATCCTCGTCATCACCTACTTCAACCACCTGATATTCGCGGGCCACACACCGCTGGATGCCATGATGCAGGCGGCCGAGCAACGCATGCGCCCCATGCTGATGACCGCCCTTTCCGCCTGCATCGGTCTGCTGCCCGCCGCACTTTCGCAGGGCATCGGCAGCCAGGTGCAACGCCCGCTGGCTACGGTGGTGGTGGGCGGCATGCTGATCGGTCCGGTGATGTTGCTGGTCGTCGCGCCCGCACTGCAGGTGCTGGTAGTGGAATGGTCGCAGAAGCGACGCCAGCGTCGCCTGGCGAGGAGCGCGCCATGATGCTTTCACTCAGGACGTGGCGTCACAGCGTGCTCGCAACGACGCTTGCGGTCTGCGCAGGTTGTGCGGTCGGCCCGGACTATCAGCGCCCGTCCACGCCCACGCCCGCCCGTTTCACCCGCGAAGCGCTCGGCGATACGGCCGGAAGCCAGAACGGCGGCACGCAGCAATGGACATCCAGCGAGGCGATCAGTCAGACGTGGTGGGAGGTATTCGGGTCCGAAGCGCTCAATGCCCGCGTGCAGCGCGCGCTTGCGCACAACCCGGACCTCGATGCCGCCATGGCGGCATTGCGCCAGGCCCAGGAGAACGTGGCGGCACAGCGGGCCACGTTCTTCCCCAGCGCCCAGCTGGGCTACGCGCCCTCGCGTCAGCGTGACGCCGTGGGCACGCTCTCGCCGACGCTGACGGCGGGCTCGACCTATTACACGTTGCATACCGCGCAGCTCAGCATCAGCTACGCACCTGACGTATTCGGACTCAACCGGCGCACCGTGGAGTCGTTGCAGGCGCAGGCCGACAACCAGCGTTTTCAGCTGGAAGCCGCGCGCCTGAGCCTTGCGGCCAACGTGGTCAACACGGCCATCCAGGAGGCCTCGCTGCGTGCGCAGATCGATGCGACCAACACGGTGATCGACGCCCAGACCCGCGCGCTGGCGATCCTGCACGACCAGGCCCGACTGGGTTATGCCTCCGCCCTCGACGTGGCCGCGCAGGAAAGTGCCCTTGCGCAGGCGCGCCAGGCGCTCCCCGGCCTGCAGAAGCAGCTGCAGCAGAACCGCGACCTGCTCGCCGTGCTATGCGGCGACACACCCGACCAGGCTGGTGCACTGGAGTTCGACCTGGAGCACCTGACGCTGCCGGTGGCGCTGCCACAAGCCGTACCCTCGCAACTGGTGACGCAACGCCCGGATGTACGCGCGGCCGAGGAAAGCGTGCATGACGCCAGTGCCCAGGTTGGCGTGGCGCTGGCCAATCGCCTGCCGCAGCTCACCTTGTCCGGCGCCTACGGCGGCAGCGCGACATCGTTCACGCGCATGTTCACCGACGACAATATTTTCTGGGTGCTGGCTGGAAGCGTCACCCAGACGGTGTTCGATTTCGGTGCACTCAAGCACAAGCAGCGCGCTGCCGAGGCAGCGTTGCAGCAGTCGGCCGCGCAGTACCGTGGCGTGGTGCTTGGGGCATTCCAGAATGTAGCTGACACCTTGTATGCCATCGACAGCGATGCGCGTGCGCTTGCTGCGGCGGACGATGCCGAAAAGGCCGCACAGCGCACGCTCACTCTCACGCAGAAGCAGCAGCAGCTGGGTTACGTCAATTCGCTGGCATTGATCAATGCGCAGCAGGCGTATGAGCAGGCACGGATTTCGCGGGTGCAGGCGCAGGCGGCGCGACTCAGTGATACGGCGGCGTTGATTCAGGCGTTGGGGGGTGGGTGGCAGGACTCT
This sequence comes from Dyella amyloliquefaciens, assembly GCF_004296575.1. Taxonomy (GTDB): domain Bacteria; phylum Pseudomonadota; class Gammaproteobacteria; order Xanthomonadales; family Rhodanobacteraceae; genus Dyella; species Dyella amyloliquefaciens. The sequence goes on from NZ_SAYT01000002.1 coordinate 557,142, forward strand.
TCTGGGACGAAGAAGTCGGGGTGATCGCTTCAGGGCAATCCACCATGGGTTCTCCCTTGAGATAGCGCGATCTGGCTCGCCTGCAGCGGGCTTCCGAGCCGCTGCCGCGGCCCGGGTCACTTTCTCTTGCATGCCCAAGTCCCACAGGGATTAGCTTCGCGTCAGAAAGTAACCAAAGAGAAAGGCACCCCGCGTGGCGCTGGCCGGGCTGCGCCCAGCCAGTCCGTGAGGGGCGGCCGGGCTTTTCGACCGGGCTCCTGCCCGGACGAAAAGTGCCCGACGTCCTGTCGGGCACCCCTGCGGGGCCTGATCGTCCACCCCTCACCGCCACACAGGGGACGGTCTAAGGCTCGTGCCGCTGCGCGGCACATCGCGTTGTAGAGATGCGCGTCATCGTTCGTTGTGGGAGCGCACCCTGTGCGCGACCGCAGAGGTGATGCCCTACGCCGCGGTGGCGCACAGGGTGCGCTCCTACAGAGAGGAGGGTCCCGCTCTTCGCTTTGACTCTTGATCTCCCCTCCCCTATGCCGCGGCGGGCGGGTGGAGGAAAGCCCGAAGGGTGGCCGGCAAGGACGCCGGCCAGTTTGTCGTCAGGGCAGGATGCCCTGTCGACAAACCCCGCAACCCGCCCGCGTACCTTCCGCGCGTCAGCCCGGAAGGCGCGAAATGGGGTGGCCTCTCTTTTGGTTACTTTTCTCTGGCCATACAGAGAAAAGTGACCCGGCCTCCGGCAGGAGGTCGGAAGCCCGCGGCAGGCGAGCCCAGTCGCGACGACGCCTGGAAGAGCAAAAGTCACTGGATCCCTGCTTTTGCAGGGATGACGACGTAGGAAGAGTTTTCGCCAGAACAACGCCTTTGCAGCGCTCAGGCAAAACGCAACCGACCCGCTTCCTCGAACCAGTGATGCAAGCGCCTCAACTTTTCCCGATCAACCCTGCGCCTTCGCAATCGCGTCATCAATCCGCTTGAGCGCCACCTCGCGCCCCGCCAGATAAATCGTGTGATCGATTGACGGCGACACCTGCGTACCCGTCATCGCCACGCGCAGCGGCTGGGCGATCTTGCCCATACCGAGCTCCAGCTTCGCCGCCACCTGCTCGATCACGCCATGGATCGACTCGGGCTTCCACTCCACGTCCGCCAGCAGCCCCTTGGCCGCTTCCAGCACGGCGACGGCGCTGTCGTTCTTCAGATGCTTGGCGACAGCCTTGTCGTCCCACTCGACGATCGGGCCGTACCAGATCTTCGCGCGCTCGGCCATTTCCTTCAGCGTCTGCACGCGGTCGCGCAGTGCGACGATCACGTCAGCGGGCTTTGGCCACGTGCTGAAATCGATGCCGGCCTGCGTAAGGTGCCACTCGAACTCCGGCACGATTGCGCTCGGCTCTTCGGTCTTCAGGTAATGCTGGTTGAGCCACGACAACTTGGTCACGTCGAAGCGCGAGGCAGCCTTGTTGACGTCGCCGATGTCAAACAGGCGAACCATCTCCTCCTCGGAGAAGATTTCCTGGTCGCCATGCGACCAGCCCAGGCGCACCAGGTAGTTGAGCAGCGCGTGTGGCAGGAAGCCGTCATCGCGGTACTGCATGACGCTCACGGCGCCGTGGCGCTTGCTCAGCTTCTGGCCATCGGGGCCGAGGATCATCGGCAGGTGGGCGAATTCCGGCACCGGCGCGCCCAGCGCCTTGTAGATGTTGATCTGGCGCGGCGTGTTGTTCACATGGTCGTCGCCACGGATCACCTCGGTGATGCCCATGTCGATATCGTCCACCACCACGGCGAAGTTGTAGGTGGGCCAGCCATCGGAACGGAAGATCACCAGGTCGTCGAGCTCGGTGTTGCTCCACTCCACGCGACCCTTCACCTTGTCGTCGAACACCACCGAGCCTTCCAGCGGGTTCTTGAAGCGGATCACGCGGTTCGGATCGTCGCGGTACGGCTCGTTGCGATCGCGGTAGTAGCCGTTGTAGCGGGGCTTCTCGCCCTTGGCCATGGCCTCGTTGCGCATTGCCTCGATCTCGTCCTTGGACTCGTAGGCGTAGTAGGCCTTGCCGGCCTTCAGCAACTCGTCGGCCACCTGCTTGTAACGCTCGAGGCGGGCGGTCTGGTAGATCGGACCTTCATCGTGGTGAAGACCCAGCCAGTTCATGCCATCCAGGATCGCCTGCACGGCTGCCTCGGTGGAGCGCTCGCGGTCGGTGTCCTCGATGCGCAGCACGAACTGGCCGCCGCGGCGACGCGCTTCCAGCCAGCAGTACAGCGCCGTGCGGGCGCCGCCGATGTGCAGGAAACCGGTGGGACTGGGGGCGAAGCGGGTGCGTACGGTCATGGGATCCAGCGGGGGACGCGAAAGAAGTCGCCCATTTTAGCCGATACCGGCTCGGGAGCCGACCGCCCGCCCAAAACGATTGCCCCATGTATGCCCTAGCGCCGCTGATACCCGATATCCGGGCGCGGAAGGCCAGTGGCCATGCCCCTGGGCACCAGAGCGGCTTGCCGGCCTTTGCAGGCCGGCGGCCAGGGTCACTTCACCGTGATGGTGACCGGCTTGGAAACAATCGGCGGGTCGAACGGCACATGGTTCTCGTCGCCCAGCTCCAGTTGCAGGACATGCTTGCCCGGCGCGAGCTTGACGGTGGTTTCGGTCTGGCCGTTGCCGAAATGCAGGTGGTGCTCATCCTTCGGAATCGGCTGGCCGGCAGCCGGCATGTCCGTCACGTCCACCAGCAGGTGGTGATGGCCGGTACCTTCCTTCTTCACGCCCGCCGGCGCCACGCCCATGCCCTTGAGGCCGAACTGGACCGTGACTTCGGAACCGACGATGGCGCCATCCTTGGGCGAGATGATGTAGACCTCCGCACCCGCCGGAGCCTTCGTGACCGGGACGCCCGGTGCATCGGCGGCGAAAGCGCCACCGGCAGCAACGGTGAGCGCGAGTGCTAGCAACATGCGTTTCATCGAAGTGTCTCCGCGGTGACAAGTCCCCGCAGTGTAACCACGAAATGTCATGAGGGTGTCGACTGCATCCGATCGCATGACCATCGTCACGTGGGCGTCATGCGCGCGCCACGCGCCCGCAACGCCCACAGAGGAACCTGCACCGGGCCAGCCAACGGTAATCTCCAAGTGCGCATCGGCATTGTCAGCGAGACCTATCCACCCGAAATCAACGGCGTGGCACTGACCGTGCACAGCCTCACCGCGGGACTCGCGGCGCAAGGGCACACGGTCGATCTGATCCGTCCCCGTCAACAGCAGCCTTTCCAGGACGAGCCAGGCATCGTCGCACTCGATGTCCCCGGTGCATCGCTGCCGCGTTACCCCGGCCTGCGTTTCGGCTGGCCCGCAGGCAGCCAGCTGCGCGAGCGATGGACGCGACTGCGCCCCGATGCCATCTATGTCGCGACCGAGGGACCGCTGGGTTGGTCGGCGATTCGCACGGCCAAGCGCCTGGGCATCCCGGCAGCCACTGGCTTCCATACCCGCTTCGATACCTATGCCGATCACTACGGCGTGGGCTTTCTCACTCCCATCGTCCGTGGCTACCTGCGGCGCTTTCACCGGCGTGCTGCCGCCACGCTGGTGCCCACCGATGCACTGGCCGCCGAACTGACAGCGCTGGGCGTCGACACCGCGCGCCTGCTGCGTCGCGCGGTCGACACGCAACTGTTCCATCCGCGCCACCGCAGCGCGGAACTGCGTGAAACCTGGGGCGTGGACGGCAACACGCCGGTGGTGCTGTACGTCGGACGCATCGCACCGGAGAAGAATCTCGATCTGGCCGTGCGCACGTTCCGTGCGATCCAGCAGCAGGTGCCCAAGGCGCGCTACGTGTGGGTGGGCGATGGCCCGGCCCGCGCGGCGCTGCAGGCCGCCAATCCGGATTTCATCTTCGTCGGCATGCAGCGCGGCGACGCGCTCGCCCGCCATTACGCCAGCGCCGACCTGTTTCCCTTTCCCAGCCTCAGCGAAACCTTCGGCAACGTGATTCTCGAAGCGCTGGCCGCCGGCCTGCCGGTGGTTGCGTACGAGGAAGGTGCCGCACGCGAGCACCTGATGCACGGCCACAACGGCTATCGCATCGACGCAGGCGACGAGAAGACCTTCATGGAATCGACGGTGACGCTCGCCGGCAACGCCAGCCTGATCCGCCACATGGGTCGCGCGGCGCACGCAAGCATCGCCAATCTTTCGCCGGAGGCAGTGATCCGCGAGTTCGAAAACCTGTTGCGTGAACTGGCCCAGGAGAACGTGCATGAACACCCTGCCACCGCTGCACACGCCTGACCGGGCGTGGATCACGGAGAAGCCATGAGCACACTCCCGGGCCCTCGTCTCGCCATCGACCGCCGCATGTGCGTGGCCGCCAACCGTTGGGGCACGCGTCGCGCGGTCGGCGTCTTCTTCGGCATCATCAGCCGGCTCGGTGATGGCGTGTTCTGGTATTCGCTGATGGCGGTGCTTGCCCTGGTCGACGGACGCCGCGGCCTGCTCGCCGCCGCGCAGATGGCCGTGACTGGACTCACCGCGTTGTTCCTGTACCGCCTGCTCAAGCGCTGGACGCGCCGCCCGCGTCCGTTCCGCGCCTGCCCCGGCGTAATCGCTCACGTGCCGCCGCTCGACGAATTCAGTTTCCCATCGGGCCACACGCTGCAGGCGGTGAGTTTTACCGTCGTCGCGCTGGCCTGGTACCCGCTGCTTGCACCGCTGCTGCTCACCTTCACTACGCTGGTGGGTGCATCGCGCGTGATCCTGGGCCTGCACTATCCGAGCGACGTGATCGCCGCGACCGCCATCGGCGGCGCGCTGGGTGCGTTGTCGTTGTGGTTGCTGCCGCTGCGGGCGTTGGTGGGGTGAGGCAGGCGTGCATCGCGCACTGGGTGCGCTCCTACAAGGACACGGTGCCTTGGTAGGAGCGCACCCAGTGCGCGATCCAACCTCGCCGCACCCTGCACAATTCGCCGCCATCGCGTCGCTCGCGCTTTACACTCAAATAGATAGCGTACCTATCCACAAGCTTTTCCCACATACATCCACATTGTCTGTGGAAAACGCGCCGGCCTTCGCGTGCCTGCCCGTCCGCGGATGCCCTGTTGAGTCGCACCAGCCGCTGGGCAAATCAGCATCACTGCGTCGCGACCTGTTTGGCTTCAATGAGATAGATCATCTATCCACAGGTTGCCGGAAGGCGTATCCACATCGACTGTGGAAAACCATGGCGTAGCGCAGTCGCGCACAGGGGGCGCTCCCACAAGAGCACGCGAAACGGTTGTGTGCTCAATCAGGCATCAGCATGTCGCGATGCGTTTATCGTCAACGAGATAGCGCAGCTATCCACAGGCTTCCTGTGTGCGTATCCACATTGGCTGTGGAAAACCGCAGAGGCCTTGCAACCACATCGAGCCATGCCCCTTAAAACGAACACGGAGATCGTGATGTGGGAGCGCACCCTGTGCGCGACACGGGCCGCCTCAAGCCTGCGCAATCAGACATCAGCGTGTCACGTCATCTTTACCATCAAATAGATAGCCCACCTATCCACAGCCTTCTTCCATGCGTATCCACATTGGCTGTGGAAAACCGTGGCGCACGCAGGCTGCGCTCCGCATTCGAATCGATTGCTGGTCACGTGGAACCGCTTCTGGCGCTCGACGTTGCTTGCCTCGCTCCTGCGCAAACATGCGCCACTGCGTCGTCAGGTCTTTATCTTCAGACAGATAGCGCACCTATCCACAGGCTGTTCCCGGACACATCCACACGAGCTGTGGAAAACGTCGCAAAAAAAACAGCGCCACAAGGGCGCTGTTCTTTTGCAACATGAGAATACGTGATCACGCCACGCGCGGTGCCTTCTGCATGATGCCCAGCAGGTCGGCCAGCTTGTCGCGCATTTCGCGGCGATCGACAATCATGTCGATTGCGCCGTGCTCGACCAGGAACTCCGAACGCTGGAAGCCTTCCGGCAAGGTCTCGCGCACGGTCTGCTCGATCACGCGCGGACCGGCGAAACCGATCAGCGCCTTCGGCTCGGCCACGTTGATGTCACCCAGCATGCCCAGGCTTGCCGACACGCCGCCGGTGGTCGGATGCGTGAGCACGCTGATGTACGGCACGCCGGCGTCGCGCATGCGCGCGAGCGCCGCGGAGGTCTTCGCCATCTGCATCAGCGAGAACAGCGATTCCTGCATGCGCGCACCGCCCGTGGCGGAGAAGCACACCAGGGCGCTGCGATCGGCCAGCGCACGCTCGGCAGCGCGGGTGAACTTCTCACCCACTACCGAACCCATCGAACCGCCCATGTAGGAGAACTCGAACGCCACCGCCATCAGCGGGCGACCCTTGAGGCGGCCGCTCATCGCCAGCAGCGCGTCCTTCTCGCCGGTGGATTTCTGCGCCGCGATGATGCGGTCGCGATACTTCTTGGAATCACGGAACTTGAGCGGGTCGCTCGGCTCCATGCTGGCCCACAGCTCCTGCACCGAACCCGCGTCGAGGAGCGAGTCCAGGCGCGCACGTGCGTCGATGGTGTGGTGATGGGCGCACTTGGGGCACACCATCAGGTTGCGCTCCAGCTCCGGCCGGTAAAGCACCGTGCCGCAGCCGCCGCACTTCTCCCACACGCCTTCCGGCACCTTGCCCTTGCCGCCGGTTCCGGTGGCTTCCGTGCGGGCGCGCGGAGTCATGATTTTCTGGAGCCAATTCATATCAACTCAACCTCGAAACTCGTCACCCTCTCCCCCTCGGGGAGAGGGCTGGGGTGAGGGGCCAATCTTGCCTCGGTCCGGCTTTGACACTCCTCTTTCCCGGAGTCCAAAGCCTGCACATTCAATGTCGCCCGCAAGCCCCGCCCCTCACCCCAACCCTCTCCCCGAGGGGGAGAGGGAGCAAGCTCAGGCATCGAGTGCCTTGCGTATCGGCGCCAGGAAGTCCTTGGCTCGCGCGACGACGTCATCGACGTCCTCCGCACCCGCCAGGCGCTCCACCAGCGCACTGCCGATCACCACCGCATCCGCGAAACCGGCGATGGCCTTGGCCGACTGCGCATCGCGCACGCCGAAACCTACAGCCACCGGTGCCTTGGACTTCGCACGGATATCGGCCACGCGAGCAGCAATGTCATTGGTGCTCAATCGTGCCGCACCCGTGATGCCGGCGAACGAGACATAGTACAGGAAACCCTGGGCCGACCCGCACAGCTGCACCATACGCGAGGGTGCGGTGGTGGGAGCCGCCAGCAGGATCTGCTGCAGGCCCGCGTGGCGCAGCGGCTGCAGTACGGAGGACTCCTCCAGCGGACAATCGACCACCAGCACGCCATCCACGCCGGCCTGCACGGCCTCCTGCGCAAAGCGCACGTAGCCGTGGATCTCGATGGGGTTGAGGTAGCCCATCAGCACGATCGGCGTGTCCGCGTCACGCTGGCGGAACTGCGAAACCCAGCCCAGCACGTCTCCAAGACCTACGCCCTTCGCGATTGCCCGCTCGCTGGCGTGCTGGATCACCGGGCCATCCGCCATCGGATCGGAGAACGGCACACCCAGTTCGATCACGTCGGCCCCGGCATCGACCAGTGCGTGCATCAGCGCAACGGCATGCTCAGGCGACGGATCACCCGCGGTGACGAACGGAATGAGCCCAGTGCGTCCCGCGGACTTCAACTGCTCGAAACGACGATCGATGCGGCTCATACCTGCACTCCTTCGCGTGCGGCAATCGTGTGCACGTCCTTGTCGCCGCGACCGGAGAGGTTGCACAGCACCAGGCCGTCCTTCGGGTATTCGCGTGCCAGCTTGATGGCCTGCGCAACGGCATGGCTCGATTCCAGCGCGGCGAGAATGCCTTCGGTACGCGCCAGCAAGTGGAATGCCTCCAGCGCCTCGTCATCGGTGACGCCCACGTACTCGGCGCGGCCCGCATCCTTCAGGAATGCGTGCTCCGGACCCACGCCCGGGTAGTCGAGACCAGCCGACACCGAATGCGTTTCGGTGATCTGGCCGTTGTCATCGCACAGCACATAGGTGCGATTGCCGTGCAGCACGCCAGGACGACCCGCCGCCAGCGAAGCCGCATGGTGTCCCGTGGCAATGCCCTCGCCTGCTGCTTCGGCACCCACGATGCGCACCTTCTCGTCATTGAGGAACGCATGGAACAGGCCGATCGCATTGGAGCCACCGCCCACGCAGGCGGTGATCACGTCCGGCAGGCGGCCGAATTGTTCCTGCACCTGCACGCGCGCCTCGCGGCCGACGATGCTGTTGAAGTCGCGCACCATCAGCGGATACGGGTGCGGTCCGGCCACGGTGCCGATGATGTAGAAGGTGTCGGCCACGTTGGTGACCCAGTCGCGCATCGCTTCATTGAGCGCGTCCTTGAGCGTCTTCGAGCCGGAGGTGACCGGCACGACTTCCGCACCGAGCAGCTTCATGCGGTAGACGTTGATCTTCTGGCGCTCGATATCCACGGCGCCCATGTACACCACGCACTTCATGCCGAAGCGTGCGGCCACCGTCGCGCTCGCCACGCCGTGCTGGCCCGCGCCGGTCTCCGCGATGATGCGCGGCTTGCCCATGCGCTTGGCCACCAGCGCCTGGCCGATGGTGTTGTTGATCTTGTGCGCGCCGGTGTGGTTGAGGTCTTCGCGCTTGAGCAGGATGCGCGCACCGCCCACGTGCTGCGACAGGCGCTCGGCGTAGTACACGGGACTGGGACGGCCCACGTAGTACTTCAGGTCACGATCCAGCTCGGCCAGGAAATCCGGATCCTCGCGCAGGCGCAGGTAGGCCTCGGTCAGCTCGGCCAGGGGCGCCATCAGGGTTTCGGCGACGTAGCTGCCGCCGTAGGCGCCAAACCGCCCGTGTTCGTCGGGGTAGGCGTTGAAGTCGATCTTGCTCATGGGGATCGCTCGGAAGGAAGAAATGCTTCCGCCACCCTACCCCAGAGACCGCCTCCCCAAAAGCGATATGATGGCCACCACCTGTCAGATAAACTCACACGTGCCATGCCTCGGCCGCTACCCTCCCTGAATGCCCTGCATGCCTTTGAGGCCTCAGCCCGCCTGGGCAGCGTGAGCAAGGCTGCAGTCGAACTGCATGTCACCCATGGCGCCGTAAGCCGACACATACGCTCACTGGAGGAGGCATTGGGACTGCCCCTGTTCCAGCGCCAGGGACGAGGTCTCGCGCTTACCCCCGCCGGACAGCGCCTGCGCGACACGGCGACCGCCGCCTTCGCCCAGTTGCGCGACACGGTGGAGTCGCTGCGGCCGGAAGCAGGTCATGCGCCTTTCGTGCTGGGCTGTCCGGTGAGCCTGCTGGCGCGCTGGATGATTCCCAGGCTGGAGCGCCTGATGGCGGAACTGCCGGAACTCAACCTGCACCTGCGCCCGCAGGAGACGCCCTTCGACGATGTCCTCAGCGGCCTGGATGCGGCCGTGCTCGCCGGTGATGCGCCATGGCCCGCGTCATGGCATGTGCGCCCGCTGGTGCAGGAACGCATCGGCCCGGTGGCCAGCCCGGAGTTCGCACAAGCCCACCAACTGGCCCGACGACCACCCGATGCGGCACGAGACCTTCCGCTGCTGCAAACCCAATCGAGAGCCCAGGCCTGGAGCAAGTGGGCGGAGGCGGCCGGCATCGTCCACGTGCAGTTGCCGGCAGCGCAGAGCTATCCCCACCTGTATCACCTGATCGAAGCTGCCGTCGCTGGCCGTGGCCTCGCCATCGCACCTGAGCCACTGGTGGCTGACGACCTGGCCTCCGGGCGACTGGTCGCGCCCTGGGGGTTCGTGGATTCATCGGCGCAGTGGGTACTCGCGACGCCATCGCGCATGCCAGTCGAGCGATCGGAGGCGCTGGCGCGCTGGCTCGCCGCCGAGTTCAGACGAGCTCCTGGATAAAGCGACTGCGCATTTGCGCACCATCGCGTCGCCGCGCCTTCGCGATCAGGCAGTTAGCGCATCTATCCACAGGCTTTTCCAGCACGCATCCACATTCGCTGTGGAAAACGTATCGGTGCCTCCAGCTGTAGGAGCGCACCCAGTGCGCGATCGGTGCCGCAACGTGCCTGTGCAGCGGGCTGATGCGACAACCGTTGGCTGAGGTGAGCCGGCGAGGCTGCGGTCGCGCACTGGGTGCGCTCCTACCGTGAGGCGTTGCGCACGGCCTGGATGAAATCCGCCAGCTTGACCGGGTCCTTGATGCCCGGCGCGGATTCGACACCACTGGCGACATCCACCGCCCACGGTCGTGCCACGCGAACGGCCTCGCCCACGTTCGCCGGGGTGAGGCCACCCGCGAGAATCAACGGCTGCGCGAGATCGTTGGGCATCAGCGACCAGTCGAAGGTCTTGCCGCTGCCGCCTGCCTCACCGAGGCCATGCCCGTCCAGCAGCAGCCCAGCCGCGGACGGATAGCGCCGCAGCTTGTGCAAGGCCACCTTGCCCTCGCCCATGGCAATGGCCTTGAGAAAGCGCCGACCGAACTGGGCGCACCAGTTGTCCGGCTCCTGGCCATGGAACTGCAGCAGATCCGGCTGTACCGCTTCGATCACTTCCTGCACGAGCTCGGCATCGTCGTCCATGAACAGCGCGACTGTGCCGACGAAGGGCGGCAAGGCATCCACGATGGTGCGTGCCTGCTCCAGCGTGACGCGGCGCTTGCTGCGCTCCGTGAAGACCAGCCCGATCGCATCCGCGCCCAGCTTCGCCGCCAGCAGTGCGTCCTCGACGCGGGTCATGCCGCAGCACTTGATGCGGGTCATTGGCTTACCTCCGCCGGCAGGCCCCAACGTGCTTCGTAGCGCGGCCCGATGAACGTCAAGCCGGAGGCGAGTGCCGTAGGACCCGCCACTTCACGGCTGCGCCCCGCCAACAGTTCGCCCATCCAGGACACCGGTTGCTCGCCGCGCCCGATCGGCAACAGCGAGCCGACGATGTTGCGCACCATGTGATGCAGGAAAGCGTTCGCCTCGATTTCGATGATGACCTGCTCATCCTCGCGACGGACGCTCACGCCCAGCACTTCGCGACGCGCATGAGCCGCCTGGCAGGAGATCGCGCGGAATGCGCTGAAGTCGTGTTCGCCCATCAGGACCTGCGCCGCCTCGTGCATGCGCACGGCATCCAGCGGCAGCCGCTCCCATGTCACGTAGCGCGCGTCGAGTGCGGCGCGCACCGGTCGATTGAGAATGCGATAGCAGTAACGCCGGCTGCGCGCGGAAAAACGTGCATGGAACGCCTCGTCCACCGGCTGTGCCCACAGCACCGCCACGCTGGGCGGCAAGTTGGAGCAGGTGCCGAGCACCCAGCCGCGCAGGTCGCGTTGCACTTCGGTGTCGAAATGCACCACCTGGCAACGCCCGTGTACACCCGCATCCGTGCGCCCCGCACAGGTCACTTCCACGGGATGCGCGGCAACGAACGACAACGCCTTCTCCAGCGCGCCCTGCACGGTGTCGCCGTGGGTCAGCCGCTGCCAGCCGGAGAAATCGGTGCCGTCGTATTCGATGCCAAGGGCAAGTCGCATGAAGGGAAAACGCCATCTACGGGAACGACAAGGGTAACAGGCCCCAAACGCACTCGGGCCGGCAAAGGCCGGCCCGAGCGGGGTTTGCTGCGATGACGGAGCGCGTCAGTGGATGCTGTCGAGCAGGCGCTTGGCCACGTCCTTCTGCATCTGCGTGCCCTCGTGGATCACTTCCTCGAGCATCGCCTGGGCACCGTCCGGATCGCCCATGTCGAGGTAGGCGCGCGCGAGGTCGAGCTTGGTATCCACCGGATCGTCGCTGAAGGTACCGATCTCGTGGTCCAGCTCGTGGGCCGGCATCTCTTCGGCTGGCTCGGCGAAAGCCCAGCTCGAACCGCTGGTCTCGAACTCTTCCTCGACGCTCTTCCCGACCGCAGCGACAGGTTCGCCCGCCGGAGCATGGGCGTGGTTTGTCGTCGGACGCGGCGTCAGGTCGAAATCGAAGTGGTACTCGCTGACCTTCTTGTTCGAGGACGAAACGTGCTGCGGCAGCGGCGGCGGCAGCTCTTCGTCGTCGTGGCCTTCGTGCTTCTCTTCGGCGTAGCGGTCCAGGTCGAAGTGATCCAGCGCGTCACGCTCTTCCTCGTCATGCACCGGCAGCGGCGCACCATGGGAGAACAACGGATGCTCGGGAACCAGGTCTTCGCCCATGTGCACGACGTCCTGCCATTCCGACTGCTGCGGATCGGCGATATGTGCGTGCATCGCCTCGGCGGCAGCCTCGAAGTGCTCCACGTCGCGGCGGCTGTAGTACAGGCTGACCAGCTCCAGGTGCAGGCCGACGTCATCCGGGTGTTCGGCAAGCTGGTCGAGCAGCTCGTCCTGATCCGGATCCAGGCTGTCCATGCCGATCGTCGGCTCGGTGCCGAAGCGGTCGGCCAGCGAGCCCGTGGAAGCGGCACCGGCGGCAGCGGCCGGCTTGCGACTGCGGCCACGCAGGCCGAGCAGAAGCAGCAGTACGGCGGCGCCAGCGCCCGCACCCCAGGCCCAGGTCTGCATGTACCAGGGTTCTTCATCAGCCACCGGCGCCGGCTTCGGCGCAGCAGGCTTGGCGACCGGCTTGACCGGGGCCGGCTTGGCAGCGGCGGTCGTGCTGGCATGTGCCGGTTCGCTGGCGGGAGACGGCGTGGCAGCCGTGGCGCTCGGCGCGCTGGCAGCCGGTGCCGGCGTGGTACCGGGCGCATTGGCCTTGACCACGGTTTCTTCCGCGGCCGGCTTGGCGGCCTCGGTCTTGGCAGCCTCGGGCTTGCTCGCTTCCGGCTTGGCGGTCGCGTCGGCCTTGGCCGGGGCGGCAGCAGCGGCAGCCGGCTGTCCAGCGGCCTTGCGGGCATCCGCCAGCTGGTGCTGCAGGTCGGCGATCTCGCTGTCCTTCAGCGAGAGCAGGCGCTCGTTCTTGCCATTGATGTCTTCCAGGTCCTTCAGGCGCGACTTCAGCTCATTGCCCTGCTGCTGCAAGGTGGTGAGCGCCTCCTGGCTGCGCAGCAGGTCCTGATGAAGGGCAGCCATGCCCTTCTCCGCCGCCTTGTCGGCGCCCTTGCCGCCCTTGCCGGCAGCGTTGTCAGCACCTTCCTTGGCCGGCACCAGGGCCAGGCGATCGCCTGAAGGCGCCGCCGTGGTCGGTGCGGACGAGGCGTTGGCGCGGGTACCGGCATCGGCCACCGTAGTCGGTGCGCGCGCGGCGCCGGAACGCCAGTCACTGTTCTGGCGCATCACTTCGGCAGCAGCGGCGGCGACCGCCGTTGCCTGGGCATCCGCCTTCGAAGGAATGCGCAGCACGGCGCCGGTCTTCAGGGCATTGACGTTGTCGCGGTAGAACGCGTCCGGGTTGGCCTGCTTGAGGGCCAACAGCATCTGGTTGAAGTCGACGCCCTCGGGGGCCGTTTCATGCGCGATGGCCGACAAGGTCTGGCCACGCTCGACCGGACCGAATGTCTCGCCAGCCGCGGCACGGGGAGCTGCCGCCGGCTTGGAAGGCTTGGCCTCGGGTGCCGGCGCCGCAGCGGCCGCCTGGCTGGTACTGCTGGCGGCCGGCGGCGTGCTGGCAGCACGGCGCGACGCCTTCGGCGCTGCCTGCGTCGGAGCGGCTGTGGCCGGCACATTGTTGGCCATGGCGCTCGGCGGATCGAGCAGGATGGTGAACTCGCGCACGCTCTTGCCGGCGGCGTTGTTCACTTCGACCAGCAAGTCCAGGTAAGGGTCGTTCACCGGTGCGGAACTGGTGATGCGGATGACCTTCTTGCCATTGGCGCCGTTGACGACGGCGAACTGCAGGGGAACCGTCGGGCCCGCGGCAACGCCCGCCTGGGCGGCATCCTCGGCGGAAGCGAGCCGTGCAGTCAGATTCTGCAGCTCGGCCGGGCTGTCGGGATTAACCGGGATTTCGGCCAGCAACGGCTGCCCCAGGGCGGATTTCACCTGGATCTGGCCCAGTTCCAGTGCGGCTGCCTGGCTGCTGCCGAGGGCGAGCGCCACCAGCATAGACAGCTTCAACGAACGATTCATCGTGTATTCCCCCGAACGACCCCGACGTTTTTATTGGCTCACCGCAAAACGGTGGCACCTGCAACGCGGTCACTTTAGTTAGGTACAAGCCAATCAACAATAGTACCGGCCAGTATTTACAACATCTTGCTGCAGTTTGTTCTTGTCTGTCCGCACCCGCCAAAGGGCCGGATTTCAACTCAGGGATGGCCGGTTCCCTGCTGGGTCGCCTGCAGCGCCTTGAGCTGGCGTTGCAGGTCGGCAATCTGCTGGTCCTGCTGCTTGAGCTTCTCGTCCGCCTGATGCGTCCGGCCTTCTTCCTTCTGGACGTCACCCTGCAACCGTTTCACTTCCCCCTGCTGGCTGGAAATGGCCTGGTCCAGCTGCTTCTGCTGGGCGGGGACCTGGCTTCCCGACGCGGAGGGGTTTTGCGCTGCCCAGGCTGGCACGGCAAGCACCAGAGCACACCACGACAGCCTGGACAGCACGACTTTCATTACAGGTAATCCTTGATGAGCAGTTCGGCGACCTGCACGGCATTCAGTGCGGCGCCCTTGCGGATGTTGTCGGCGACGACCCAGAGATCGAGGCCGCGCTCATGCGAGATGTCCTCGCGAATGCGGCCGACGAACACCGGATCCTTGCCCGCGGCGTCGCCCACCGGCGTCGGATAACCACCGGCCTTGCGCTCGTCCATCACCACCACGCCTTCGGCGTTTTCCAGCAGCTCGCGTGCCTGCTCGGCGGTGATCTTGTCGCGGGTCTCGATGTGCACGGCCTCGGCGTGGCCGTAGAACACGGGCACGCGCACCGCCGTCGGATTCACCTGGATGGTGTTGTCCTCGAGGATCTTGCGCGTCTCCCACACCATTTTCATTTCTTCCTTGGTGTAGCCGTTCGCCTGGAAGTCGTCGATGTGCGGAATGACGTTGAAGGCGATCTGCTTGGAGAACTTCTTCGGCTCCACGTCCTGGAAGCTCAGCATGGCGGCGGTCTGCTGGCCGAGTTCCTCCAGGCCGCTGCGGCCGGCGCCGGACACGGACTGGTAGGTCGCCACGTTGATGCGCTCGATACCCGCGGCGCGATGGATCGGCGCCAGCGCCACCAGCATCTGCATGGTGGAGCAGTTCGGATTGGCGATGATGCCGCGCGTGGTGTACTCGGCGATGGCGTGCGGGTTCACCTCGCTCACCACCAGCGGGATATCGTCCTGATAGCGGTACTCGGAGGTGTTGTCGATCACCACGGCGCCTGCTGCCGCAGCGCGCGGCGCGTGCTCGCGGCTCACCGAGCCGCCGGCCGAGAAGAAGGCGATGTCCACGCCGTTGAAATCGTAGTCGGCCAGGTTCTGTACGGTGACCTGTTTTCCGCCAAAGGTGATTTTTTCGCCCGCCGAACGCTCGCTGGCCAGCGGCACCAGCTCGCTGATCGGAAAATCACGCTCGGCCAGGATGGCCAGCAGGGTTTCACCCACGGCGCCCGTCGCACCGACCATTGCCACCTTGTAGCTGCTCTTCTTGCTCATGTCCCGTTATCAGGTAGGAGGAATCGGAAAATCGCCTCGCGGCACCGATCTCCGCTATGCGCGGAAATCTAGCCGGGGCAGCGCACAAAACAACCTGCGACACGCATGGGCGTGAAAGTCATCACGCTTTGGGTGTCACTCGGCTCAATACGGCCGGGTTCAGCGGCGTCGGCGGTTTTCCGGCCGACTCACCAAATCCCAGCGCCGCAATCACATTATCGACAGCCAGATTGGCCATCGCGCGGCGCGTTTCTTCGCTGGCGCTGGCGATATGCGGGCTGAGCACCACATTCTCCAACGACATCAGGTCCGGATGTACGCAAGGCTCGCCTTCGAAGACATCCAGCCCCGCTGCGGCCAGCTGGCCCTCGCGAAGCGCCGCCGCCAGTGCAGCATCGTCGACGATGCCGCCTCGCGCAACATTCACCAGCACCGCCGAGCGCTTCATCTGCGCCAGCTCCGGAGCTCCGATCGCATGCCGGTTCTCCGGCGTGAAAGGCAGCACCAGCACCAGGAAGTCCGACTGGCGCAGCAATTCTTCCTTGCTGACCAGGGTGGCGTGGCACTCGCGCTCCACTGTCTCAGGCAGTCGCGAGCGGTTGTGATACAGCACCCGCATGTCGAAGCCGAACGCGCGGCGGGCGATACCCTGCCCGATCCGCCCCATGCCGAGGATGCCCAGCGTGCGTCCATGGATGTCCAGGCCCAGCCAGTCGTCGAAGCGCATGTGGCTGCCCGGCCACTGCCCCGCCCGCAGCCAGCGCTCCGCCGCCCCGACGCGACGCCCCGACGCCAGCATCAGCGCCCAGGCAAAGTCGGCGACGCTTTCAGTGAGCACTTCGGGGGTGTTGCTGGCGAGGATCCCTGCACGGGTGAGCGCGTCCAGATCCAGATTGTTGTAACCGACACCGAGATTGGCGACGACCCTGAGACGCGCATTGCCGTCCAGTACGGCGGCGTCCACACGATCGGCCAGGCCGACCACGGCGGCATCGACGCCCGCCAGCTTCCTCTTCAGCTCATCGGCAGTGTGTCGGCGCTCGACAGCCTCGGCTTCGACATCGAAATGCTCGGCCAGGCGCGCAAGCACATCGGGGAACAACGGGCGAGATACCCAGACTTTCGGTTTGGCGGTCATCAGCTTATGGGTCTGCTCAACATCAGTTGGCGCGGCGACGCGCCAAAACTTAGGGAATACGGGGATCGACCTCGCCGACGTCGCCGCACTGCGCGCGATGGCGCAGCGCGTGATCCATCAACACCAGGGCCACCATGGCCTCGCCGATCGGCGTCGCACGAATGCCCACGCAGGGATCGTGGCGTCCCTTGGTGACCACATCGACCGGTTCGCCGGCAAGGTTCACGCTGCGGCCGGGAATGAGGATGCTCGACGTGGGCTTGAGCGCCATCGAAGCGACGATGGCCTGGCCCGAGCTGATGCCGCCGAGGATGCCGCCGGCATGGTTGGAGGCAAAGCCGTCGCGACTGATTTCATCGCGATGCTGGCTGCCGTGCTGTACCACCGCGCCAAAGCCGTCGCCGATCTCGACGCCCTTCACCGCATTGATGGACATGAGCGCGGCGGCGATATCGGCGTCGAGCTTGCCATAGATCGGCTCGCCCCAGCCCGGCGGCACGCCTTCGGCCACCACGTTGACGCGCGCACCGACGGAATCGCCGGATTTGCGCAAGGCATCCATGTATCCCTCCAGCACCGACACTTCATGCGCGTCGGGCCAGAAGAACGGGTTCTGCTCCACCACGCCCCAGTCGAACGAGCCCGGCGTGATCTCGCCGATCTGCGCCATGTAGCCGCGCACGCGCACGCCATGGCGTTCGGCCAGCCATTTCTTCGCAACCACGCCGGCTGCCACGCGCATCGTCGTTTCGCGCGCGGAGGAACGCCCGCCACCACGCGGGTCGCGGATGCCGTATTTCTGCCAGTAGGTGTAGTCGGCGTGGCCCGGACGGAAGGTCTGGGTGATGTCGCCGTAGTCCTTGCTGCGCTGGTCGGTGTTTCGGATCAGCAGCGCGATGGGCGTGCCGGTGGTCTTGCCTTCATACACGCCGGAGAGAATCTCCACCTCGTCGGCCTCGCGACGTTGCGAGGTATGGCGCGTCTTGCCGGTGGCGCGGCGATCCAGATCGGCGCGGAACTCTTCCACTGCCAGCGACAGGCCCGGCGGACAACCGTCGATCACGCAGCCGATGGCGGGACCGTGGCTTTCGCCGAAGGTGGTGACGGTGAAGAGTTTGCCGAAGGAGTTGCTGGACACGAGGCTCGTTCGTCTGCGGGGAAACCCGCACAGCTTAGCGCGATGCGGGCACCGCTGCGCTGTTTGCCGCGATTTCGCGCCACTCCCGCGCAAGCATGGCGAAAACCACGTCATCCACCCATTCGCCGCGATGCCGAAAACTCTCGCGAAAATGGGCTTCCTGGCGAAGACCCAGGGCACGCATCAGCGCCATGCACGGCTCGTTACGCGGGTCGACCGAGGCATGGACGCGATGGACGTCCAGCCGGCCAAACAGCTCGCCGAGCAGCACCTGCACGGCCTCGCGCGCAAAACCCTTCCCCTGATGCTCTGGCGCCACGGTGATGCCGAACTCGCCGAGGCCGTCTCCCGACAGGCAGAAACCCAGGTCGCCGATCAGCGCGCCATCGCGCAATCGAATGGCGCGCTGGAACCAGGTGCCAGGCGCGGGCGTCGCCGATTGATTACCGATGAAACGATCCGCATCCGCCAGCGTGACGGGTTGCCAGCCCTGGTATCGCGCCACCTCCGGATCGGAGCGGTAGCGAAACAGGACGGTTGCATCAACGGGATGCAACGCGTCGAGCCGGAGCCGCGAGGTCTCCAGCTCCATGGTCGATCAACGACCCTGGCGCGCTTGCGCTTCGGCGCGGATCGCGTCGGCGTGCTCGATCAGGTCGCGACGCTCGAGCGCGAAGACGCCCATCGCGCCGACCTTGAACTCGATCCACACGAACGGCACCTGGGGCATCAGCTCGACCAGCGCGCGCTCGCTTTCGCCCACTTCGACGATCAGCAGGCCGTCTTCGGTGAGGTAGTCCGCTGCTTCGTCGAGCATGCGGAAGCAGATGTCCAGGCCGTCCTCGCCCGAGGTGAGGCCGAGCTTCGGCTCATGACTGTACTCGCCCGGCAGCGCGGCGTATTCGTCCTCGGTGACATACGGCGGGTTCGACACGATCAGGTCGTAGCGACGGCCCGCGAGGCCGTTGAACAGGTCGGACTTGATCGCCTCGACGCGACCCTCGACGTGCTGAAACGCGATGTTCTCGCGCGCCAGCGACAGCGCCTCATCACTGATGTCGACGATGTCGACCTGCCAGTCGGGGTTGTACTCCGCCATGGCGATACCGATGCAGCCCGAACCCGTGCACAGGTCCAGCGCACGCTCGACGTGGCGGTGGTCGAGCCACGGCTGGAAGCCCGACTCGATCAGCTCGGCGATCGGCGACCGCGGCACCAGGGCGCGGCGGTCGCTCTTGAACTTCAGGCCCGCGAACCAGGTTTCGCCAACGAGGTAGGCCACCGGCAGGCGCTCGGTGACGCGGCGCTCGATCAGCGCCAGCACGCGCTCGCGCTCCTCGCCGGTGAGCTTGCCTGCGCCATAGGCCGGCGGGATATCCGGCGGCAGGTGCAGGCTGGCCAGCACCAGGTGGGTGGCCTCGTCGATCGGGTTGTCGTGGCTGTGCCCGAAGGTAAGGCCTGCCGCGGAGAAGCGGCTGGCGCCGTAACGGATGAAGTCGATGATCGAGGCGAGTTCGTGGGTCACGGCGGCTTGTCAGGCTTCAGGGGGCCGCCAAGTATAGCCGGAGCCGGGCCGTCACCCAGGCGTAATCATCCCGCGCTTCGTTCATACTTGCCGGATGACCTTCAACGTACTCCTCCAATACATCCTTCCCCACCGCGCCCTGTCGCGGGTGGTCTACTGGGCCACGCGCTGGACGTTCAAGCCGTGGAAGGACTTCCTGATCAGTACGATCGTGCGCAACTACCAGGTCAACATGGCCGAGGCCGCGCAGCCCGATCCGCTGGCCTACCAGCATTTCAATGCGTTCTTCACGCGCAAGCTGCGGCCCGACGCGCGACAGGCCGACGCCGATCCTGCCGCCGTGCTCTCGCCGGCCGACGGCAAGATCAGCCAGATGGGCCGCATCGTCGAGGGCCGCATCTTCCAGGCCAAGGGCCAGGAGTACACGGCTGCCGAACTGCTGGGCGACGAGGCCAGCGCCGCGCCGTACCGCAACGGCAGCTTCGCCACCATCTACCTGTCGCCGCGCGACTATCACCGCGTGCACATGCCCTTGAAGGGAACGCTCAGGGAAACCGTGCACGTGCCCGGCCGCATCTTCAGCGTGGCACCGTTTGCGGTGAAAGCGATTCCCCGCCTGTTCGCCCGCAACGAGCGCCTCGTCTGCCACTTCGACGGCGAGCACGGCCCGTTCGTGGCGGTGATGGTCGGCGCCATCCTGGTGTCCAGCGTGGCCACCGTATGGGACGGCCTGGTGATTCCGCCGTATGCGTCATCGATCCGCCGCAAGTCCTTCTCCGGACAGAACATTACGCTCGAGCGCTTTGCCGAGATGGCGCGCTTCAACATGGGTTCCACGGTGATCCTGCTGTTCCCGGAGGGCATGGCCGAGCTTGACCCGCTGCCCCCGCAGCAGGCAGTCAAGGTGGGGCAGCGCCTGGGCATGCAGCTCAAAGGGTGACCCTCATGGCGTCAAATTATTGACGCCCAGGGTGACGCGTTTCGTCGTTTTGTGACGATTTTGGCGCAACGCCTCCTCGGGGATGGCTAAGCTCGCTGCCGGCGCCGCAACGAGCGGATGCCAGCCCAGGCCAGCCCGAGGAGCATCCATGCGCATTGTCACCCGCCTCATCGCCATGAGCCGCGCCCGCCAGCTGGCCCGCCAGCTCCGCGAGATCGAACGCAGCGTCCATGCGCTACCCAAGCGCACGCGTGCCCGACTCGGCACCATGGCCTTGCGGGAGATTGGGCAAGCTTCGCGTTCCGAATTCCCCCACCTTTACGGCACGGCCCCGGAAGAGCGTTACCTGCCGTGGGGCCAGGGCACCGATATCGGCTTTGCCCGCGCCCGTTCGGACAACCCCGAGGTCTCGATGCGCGGCATCGCCCTGTGGCTGGCCGTGGCCTATCACGAAACCAAGGACACTCCGCACGCCAACCTGCGCCCGCAGCATCGCGAACTGATGCGCCTGCTGCGCGAGCTGAAGGAAGCGCACCGCGGAGATTCGCCGCAGACCTGGATGCAGGCCACCGCAGCCGCCTGAACACCGCCCGTGGAAGAAGGAACGCCGCCCTCAGGGGCGGCGTTCTTTTTTGCAGCCTTGGCCAGGCAAGCCTCAGCGGCAGCTCGGCACCTTCAACGACTGGCCCGGCTTGATGTGCTGGTGGTTGAGGCCATTCATTTCGGCCACTTCCTGCACCGAGGTGCAGCCCAGCTTGTTGACGATGCTGGTGAGGGTGTCGCCACGCCGCACCGTATAGCTGCGGGTCTTGCCGCTGCTGGACGAACGCGAGGGCGAAGAAGCCGGAGGCGGAGGCGGCGGTGGCACCACCGGCAACACGGCGGTGTGCAGGTCGTTGGCAAGGATCGGCCACGGACCGTCGGTGCAACGTGCCTCGTAAGGCTTCTCCAGCACCTTCGGCACCATCACACGCACGCCGGTCGGCTGGCTGACCTGGGGGTCGAGCCGCGGATTGAGATTGCGCAAGGTACGGAACCAGCCGTCACTCATGCCAGCGGCCGAACCCAGGCACACGGTCAGCTCGGTCAGCGATGCCGGGCGCTTGAGCACGATGCTGCCCGGCGCACCGTCCACGCGGGGGAAGCGCAGGTTGTAGCTCTCCGGATGCAGGAACAGCCACGCGGCTGCCAGCACGGACGGCACGTAGTCGCGCGTTTCCTGCGAGAGCTGGTTGTAGATGGTCGGGTCGTACAGGCTCACCGAGGTGTTGTCGCCCACCATGCGGCGCATGCGCCCCTCGCCGCCGTTGTAGGCGGCCAGGGTCAACTCGAGATTGTTGTTGAAGGCGCGCAGTTGCTCGTCCATGTACTCCGCATTGGCGCGCGCCGATGCAGCGGGATCGAAGCGCGAATCGAAGCCGTCCTCGGTGGTGAGGCCGAAGCGCAAACCGGTGGCATACATGAACTGCAGCGGGCCCGCCGCGCCGGAACGCGATACCGCATGCACCTTGCCGCCGGATTCCTTGGCGAGGATGCCGAACAGCAGCGCCTCGGGCAGATCCGCCTTCTGGTATTCCGGCCACATCTGGTAACGCAGGAACTGGTAGTTGATGTAGGCGTCCATGAGATTGCCGCGCCACTGCGTCAACCACATCTCCAGCGCCGCCTTCACCGGACCGTTCATCGCGATCAGCTGGGACAGCTGCTGCCCCCGCAACAGCGTCACGCTGCGCTGGGCCTCGGGCAGGCTGGCCGCACCGGTCTTGCCGCTTTCGCTGCCTTCGGGCACTTCATCGCCCATGGCACCCAGATCATCGCCCAGCGCGAAGTTGCCGTCCTTCAGACGCAGCAGTCGATCGAACACCGAGAAGAAGCGCTGCGAATCGCAACCCGGCGTGCTCGGGCAATGCGCGGCGGCACTCTTCAACTGGTCCAGCGATGCATCGAGCGTCTGCTGCGCAGCCTGGGTGTTGCCGGCGCGCGTCTGCGCCACGGCGTTTTCATAGCCACGGCTGGCCTGGTCGAGTTGTGTGTAGAGCTGGTTGGCCTCAGGCGTGGGCTTCGGCTTGGCACCACCACCGCTCGCGCAGGCGGCAAGCAGCAAGGTTGCGCCGGCGAGGGGGACCAGGCGCAGGGAGCGACGAAATGCGGGGGAAACCATGGACGACTTCGCTGTCGGATCAGTTGACGGACCTTACTGCGCATCGCCCCGGCGACTCAACCGATCCGATGCGCTCACGCTGCGACAGATACCTACACACGAGCGTGCCCGGGGCGAGTTCGCGTGGCTACAATCGAGCGGCCACAAGAGGACGGAACCCATGACTGACATCCTGATCGGCCGCAACGACAGCACCAGCGTGTGCCTGGACCCGCACTACGGCAATCGTCACGGCATGATCGCGGGCGCTACCGGCACCGGCAAATCGGTGTCGCTGATGGTGCTGGCTGAGGGCTTCTCGAAGCTCGGCGTGCCCTGCTTCCTGGCCGATGCCAAGGGTGATCTGGCCGGCCTGTCGATGCCTGCCGGCGAACCGGGCGACAAGCTGCAGGCGCGCCTGGCCAAGCTGCAGCTCAACGACTGGAAGCCGCAGGCCAATCCGGTGATCTTCTGGGATATCTACGGCAAGCTCGGCCATCCCGTGCGCGCCACCATCAGCGAGATGGGACCAACGCTGCTGGGTCGCATCCTCGAGCTCAACGACACGCAGGAAGGCGTGCTCGAAGTGATCTTCAAGGTGGCCGACGACCAGGGCTGGCTGCTGCTCGATCTGGCCGATCTGCGCGCCATGCTCGGCTTTGCCAGTGAGAACGCAAAGGACATCTCCAGCCACTATGGCCTGATCAGCACGCAGAGCATCGCGGCCATCCAGCGCGCGCTGCTCAAACTGGAGCAGGACGGCGCCGATCAGTTCTTCGGCGAGCCGGCACTGGAGCTCTCCGACCTGATGCGCCAGGACATGAGCGGACGCGGCGTGATCAACATCCTCGCCGCCGACCAGCTGATCCTCAAGCCGCGCCTGTATTCCACTTTCCTGCTGTGGCTGCTGTCGGAACTGTTCGAACAGTTGCCCGAAGTGGGTGACCTCGACCAGCCCAAGCTGGTGTTCTTCTTCGACGAAGCGCACCTGTTGTTCGACGACGCGCCGCCAGCCTTGCTGCAGCGCGTGGAACAGGTGGTGCGCCTGGTCCGTTCCAAGGGCGTGGGCGTGTATTTCTGTTCGCAGAACCCGGACGACGTGCCCGGCAACATTCTCGGCCAGCTCGGCAATCGCGTGCAGCATGCTCTGCGCGCCTTCACGCCACGCGACCAGAAGGCGGTGAAAGCCGCCGCCGAAACGTTTGTGGCCAATCCGAAGATCAACGTGGCGGAAGCGATCACCCAGCTTGCCGTCGGCGAGGCTCTCGCTTCGACACTGCGCGATGGTGGCGTGCCCTCGCCTGTCGAGCGCGTGCTGGTGACCTCGCCCACCGCGCGCATCGGCGCGATCACCGACGCGGAGCGCAGCACCGTGCGCCAGCGCTCTCCGGTGGGCGCCAAATACGACACGGCCGTCAATCGCGAATCCGCCGCCGAAATGCTCGCCAAACGCGCCAGCGAGAAAGCCGCCGATCCCCAGGTCGTCGCGAAACGCGGTTCGACCGATGCATCCACCGAAAAGCAGGGACCGGACTGGACCGATGCGGTGAAGGACGCGTTGCTCGGCACCAGTCGTCGCCAGGGCATGATCGAGGCGATGGCGAAATCCGCCAGCCGCGCGGTGGGCTCGAAGCTTGGGCAGCAGATCGTGCGCGGCGTACTGGGTGGCATCTTTGGCGGCAAGCGATGAATCGCCATCGCATGACGCAACGTGTACTTCCATCGATGACCAGCCATGACTGAGAGTTACTGATGCCGCGCGTCGCCACCGTCTCGTCCGACACGCCCTTCAGCGAGCGCTTCGTGGCGGGCTTCGGCTATCCGTTGCGCGGTGGCAGCCTGGCCACCTGCGCCGCGCTGGCGCTGGCCCACTACCTGGTGATCCTGCCGTCCTACATCGGCATTTTCGCCAGCTTTGCGCTGTGGGCGGCCACGTGGCGTTACGCGGCCACCTGCCTGCTGCACACCGCCAACGGCTACGCCGATCCTCCTGATATCGGCGTGGACAGCAATCCCTCCGCCGGCAATGGTCTCACCGCCATCCACCTGTTCGCCGTCGCGCTCTGCTTCGTGAGCAGCGTGTTCTATCCGCCGGCCCTGTGGCCGCTGGTGCTGCTGTTTGCGATCACCCTGCCCGCCATCGACATGTCGCTCGCCTTCGACGGCAGCATGGAAGTGGCGATGAGCCCGGTGAACTGGTGGGAGGTGATGCGCCGGTTCGGCAGTTCGTATCTGATTCCGGTGGGACTGAACCTGGCCACCGGCGTGCTGATCATCCTGGCTTCACTGGCGACGGCATTCCTGCCGAAGCTGCTGTCGCTGCCGCTGTTCGCCTTCGCCTATACCTACCTGATCATCCTCAACCTGCATCTGATGGGCGCGATGATCCACCAGCGCCACGAGAGCTTCGGCATCGAGCCTGAGGCCGAGGAGCTCGTGCGCGAAGGTGGTTACGACGAAGACACGCAATTGCTGGAACAGGTGAAGGCCGTCGCCTCCACCGATCGTCGCGCGGCCATCGGCATGCTGGTGACGCGCATGCAGGGTCGCAGCGCGCCCGTGCCGATGCACCAGGCCTATCGAGAACTGCTGCGCCAGGAGGGCTTGCGCGATGGCCTGCTGGAGCATGGACACATCTGGACGGCCGTGCTGCTGGCCAACAACGAGCCGCGCCGCGCGCTCGGACTGGTCCAGGAATGCATGGAGATCGACCCCGCCTTCCTGCCGGATGCTCCCGAGCATGCGGGCCTGCTCGCTGATCAGGCCGCGCGTGCGGGCATGACGCGCCTGGCCCTCAAGCTCTGCCGTGGCTACCTCGCCCACTGGCCGCGTTCACCGGACGCGCCACGCATCGGGCTGCTCGCTGCACGTCTACTGGGTGATGAACTCGACCAGCGCGCCGAGGCGGTCGTACTGCTGGGCAAGCTGGCCGCGGCGTGGCCCGAACATCCCCTGCGCAAGGATATCGACACCCTGGCCCAACGCCTGCAACAGCAACCCAGGCCGGCCTGAGTCACCTCGCATCATGTGGCCCTCGATAGAATGGGCCTTCGAACGCTGCACTACGGACGTACCGAGATGACCCGCTGGCGACCGCCTGCCCTCCACTCCACTTCCATCATCACTCGCGAAGGCTTCGAAAAGCTGAAGGCGGAGCTCGACCACCTGTGGCATACGCTGCGTCCCGAAGTGGTCAAGGCCCTCGCCGCGGCGGCCGCCGAAGGCGATCGCTCGGAGAACGCCGAATACACCTACCGCAAGAAGCAGCTCGGTGAGATCGATCGCCGCGTGCGCTACCTGAGCAAGCGCATCCCCTCGCTGAAAGTCGCCGAAGGCGCGCCTGCGGATCGCGAAGCGGTGTTCTTCGGCGCCAGCATCGAACTGGAGAACATCGCGTCCGGTGAGAGCGTGACCTATCGCATCGTCGGTCCCGACGAGACCGACGCGCGACTGGGATGGATCAGCATCGATTCGCCGCTCGCGCGCGCCGCGCTCAAGAAGCGCCTCGACGATGAATTCGAGGCGGAACTGCCCGGCGGGCTCACGCGCTTCGCGATCGTGGCCGTGAACTACTGAAGCAACCTGGCCGGCATTACTCGCCGTGCAGCAGCGCGGCGATCTGCCCGCGATGCGAGTCGACGAAGCGCAGGTTGTCCGGGTTGACCCAGACCTTGTTCATGTTGTTCGACAACGCGGGATCTTCGCGCGCCTGTGCCGCCATCACCGCATTCATCAACGCGATGTTGGCGACGATGAATTCGCGGGGCGTAAAGCCGTACTTCTTCACCAATGCCGGAATCCGCGCGTCACTGGCCATGGCCTGCGCCGCCAGGTCATCCAGGCTGTGCACCTTGGTCGGGT
The DNA here is from genome assembly GCF_004296575.1 of Dyella amyloliquefaciens. Lineage (GTDB taxonomy): Bacteria > Pseudomonadota > Gammaproteobacteria > Xanthomonadales > Rhodanobacteraceae > Dyella > Dyella amyloliquefaciens. The sequence goes on from NZ_SAYT01000002.1 coordinate 583,412, forward strand.
CCGGCGCGCCCTGCGGCGGGATGCCGGTGGCCCGCGCCTCGCGCGTTGCCGCGGCAAGACGATTGAACACATCGTCATTGAGCGTGTAGTTCTTGATCTGCTGCTTGTCTGACTCAGGCAGCCCCGTAGGTGCGAGCTGCGCGTGCGCCAGGGGCACGATGCCCAACAGCAAGGCCAGCATGCCCAGCTGGCAGCGGCGCAGGAAACGATCGAAAGCGGGCATGAAACTCTCCGGGCAGACCGGCGTTGCCGGCGAAAGCAGCACCCTAGCATCCTGCGCTTGAATGACGGCTCAGTGCCGCAGCAGCAGGTGCACGGCCTTCTGGTAATCCGCGTCGATCTGCTTCAGGCGGGCGTTCCGGGCCTGCTCGCTGACCCAGCGACCGTTGCGGGCCTGCTCGCGCAGGAGCTGGAATTCCATGTCGATGAAGGGCTTGAGCACGCTTTCATCGGCGGCATCGAAGCCGGCCAGGTCCGGAATGCGAGCGAGATTGGTCCGCTCGCGCTCACCCGCCGCGCCCGGGGCATGCCCGTAGTCGCGCATGAAGGCGATCAGCTGACTGCGCAACGGCTCAGGCATGCCATCGCGGACCACCAGCACGCCGGAAGGAATCAGGGACGACTTCCAGATCACCCGGATGTGCGTCGCCTCGTTGGGAAAATTGCGGCGAAACAGATCCAGATCCGGGTTATTGCAGGTCGCCACGTCGACTTCGCCGTTGACCACCGCCAGCGCGTTGTTCTGGTGATTGGCCACGCGCACATTGGAGAAGAAGGTGTCCGAGTTGAGCCCTTGCGACGCGAACACCTGCGCCTCGGGCGCGACATACCCCGTCACCGACAGCGGCTCGCCGCGACCGTAACGCCAATGCCCCGGCTTCGCGAGCATATCCTTGAGATCGTGGATGGGGCTGTCGGAGCGAACGATCAGCATCGCGACATTGCCCTTCACGCCATCGCTGCGAACGAACTGAGCCACCACGCGCATGTGCTGGTGCTGCACGGCCTCGGTGGCGAGTCGTCCCGAGAGAAAGGCGATATCCACGCGCTTCTCGGCGATCGCACCGGAGAGCCCTGCGTAACTGCTGACGGATACGGTATCGACAGGATGTCCCAGCCGCTTGTCCAGGTCTTCCAGCAATGGCCGCCACTGCTCGCGCGATTCGGCTGCACTCCCGATCGGCAGGATGCCGAAATGAATGGCTATCGACGGCGCTTTCGTCCCCGCGCCATCATCGGCTATCGAAGGGACGGCGCCAAGCAACAAGCCGACCAGCACGCCAAATCCCAGCAGGCGTTGCAGTCTCTCCCCAAAGCGCGTCCGACCAGCCTTTTCCATGCCCGTTCCCCAGCGCCCTGCTGACTGGCTTTTTAGCGCGATTGCGGACCCACCGCAATTTCAAAGATGCCGGGGGTGATGCACCCATCAGAGGGTCGTGGGGGCCGGATACTGGCGCCCTTCGCGCCGCGGCTGGTAGCAGACGGTGTTCCGATGGAAGGCTTCATGGCCGTTTTCCGGATGCCAGCCGGGAATGCCCGATAGCGGCAACGGCCGCAACTCCAGGGGATCACGCAATAACCGGCCATTCCTAACGCCTTCGACACAGGCGCCGATGGCGCTGTCCTGTGTGCCATCGGCGAGGAAGACCAGGGCCTTGCCGACCAGGAGCTTGTCGGGCGTCAATGCGTGCTCCATCAACGCGTGGCCGAACAGATCGATCGCAATGCGCCCGTCCTGCCATGCCGCGCGTTCGCGCCAGAACAGCCCATGCCAGTCGTGTGCATCCCACACATCCAGCAGACGGCGATCACGCAGCAGCACGATGACGCCGGCCTCGTCGAAATGCGTCATCGCATACTGCGCACGCGAACGCTGCTTGGCGCCCATGCGCCCAATGTCAATCATCTGCTGCAGGTTGAGCGCCCGCTTGATGTCGGGATAGCGCAGCCAGATCAACGCATTGAACAGGTCGTGCCAGTTGGATTCGCGCGTGGCGATGTCGCCGTGATCGGCGATGCGCTGCTCGTAATGCACGCCGTCGTCCAGCAGCGCCGGCGTCTGCACGACGAAACGTTCGCGCATCGCCGCAGGCCGCGCGGCATTCAACGCATCGATACCGGGCCACGCATCTGCGCACAGCCAGTCAGCGTGCGCCTGCCATTCGCTCAATGGCGGACGGAGAAATACCTCGGGATCGATCGTGCCGCGGGCGGGCGCCACATAACGCATGACGCCGCGCCGTCGCGATCAGCCCGCCAGGCGTGCGTGCAGGTCGTGCTCGTCGGCGTCTTCGACTACCACGTCGACGAACTGGCCCGGCTTCAGCAGCTGGCCGTTGGCGATGTGCACCACGCCGTCGATTTCCGGCGCATCCGCGGCCGAACGCGCGACCGCGCCATTGGCGCCCGCCTCGTCGACCAGCACCTTGATGGTGCGGCCGATCTTGCGCTGCAGCTTGGCGGCGGAGATTTCCGCCTGCACCGCCATGAACTGCTCGAGGCGGTCTTCCTTCAGCTCTTCGGACACGGCACCCGGCAGCTCGTTGGCCTTGGCGCCGTCCACCGGCGAGTAGGCAAACGCGCCGACGCGATCGAGCTCGGCCTCACGCAGGAAGTCGAGCAACTCCTCGAACTCCGCATCCGTTTCGCCGGGGAAGCCCACGATGAAGGTGCTGCGGATGGTGAGGTCGGGCACGACCTTGCGCCAGTTGCGGATGCGCTCCAGCGTCTTGTCGATGTTGCCCGGGCGCTTCATCAGCTTGAGGATGCGCGGGCTCGCGTGCTGGAACGGGATATCGAGGTACGGAAGGATCTTGCCCTCCGCCATCAGCGGCATCACTTCGTCCACGTGCGGATACGGATAGACGTAGTGCAGTCGTGCCCACACGCCCAACTCGGACAGGCCTTCGCACAGCTCGGTCATGCGCGTGCGGTAGCTCTTGTCGCGCCACTGGCGCTCGGCGTACTTCACATCCACGCCGTAGGCGCTGGTGTCCTGCGAGATCACCAGCAGTTCCTTCACGCCGCCCTTCACCAGGCGCTCGGCTTCCAGCAGCACTTCATCGACCGGGCGCGACACGAGGTCGCCACGCATCGAGGGAATGATGCAGAAGCTGCAGCGGTGGTTGCAGCCCTCGGAAATCTTCAGGTACGCGTAGTGCTTCGGCGTCAACTTGATGCCGGTGTCCGGAATGATGTCGAGCAGCGGGTTGCGCTTGGGCGGCAGCGCCGAATGCACCGCGCTCATCACGCTGGCGTAGTCCTGCGGACCGGTGATGGCCAGCACATCCGGATAGGCTTCGCGGATCAGCTCCGAGCGCTTGCCCAGGCAACCGGTGACGATCACCTTGCCGTTCTCGTGCAGCGCTTCGCCGATCGCATCCAGCGACTCCTGCACGGCCGCATCGATGAAGCCGCAGGTGTTGACCACCACCGCGTCCGCCGCACCGTAGCTGGGCACGATCTCGTAGCCCTCGACCTTCAGCTGGGTGAGGATGCGTTCGGAGTCGACCAGGGCCTTGGGGCAACCAAGACTGACGAAACCGACTTTGGGCGAGGCCTGCGACATGGAGGAGCAACCGTAACTATGCGGAAAACGGACCATTATAGCCCAGGTCGGTTCATTTCCCTGAACGACTAGAATGGGCGCCTTGCCACCCGGGAAGCGTTGTCATGGGCCAGACCATCAATCTCAACACCACGCGCATGCAGTGCATCGGCGCCTACCTGGCCAAGCCGGCGGGCAAGTCCAAGGGCGGCATCGTAGTGATCCAGGAGATCTTCGGCGTCAACGATCACGTTCGTCGCGTTGCCGATGGCTTTGCGGAAGCCGGCTACACGGCCATTGCCCCGTCGTTCTTCGATCACCTCGAGACTGGCGTCGAACTGGGCTACAACGAAGAAGGCTATACACGCGGCAAGGCACTGGTGATGGAGCTGGGCATGGACCGCGCCGTGGAGGACGTGGCCAGCGCTGCCGAGGCGATTTCCTCCGCGGGGCGCATCGGTACCGTGGGCTACTGCTGGGGCGGCACGGTGGCAATGCTCGCCGCCATGCGTCTGGGACTGCCTTCCGTCAGTTACTACGGTGCGCGCAACGTGCCCTTCCTTGGCGAAAAACCCAAGGCGCCTGTGATGTTCCACTTCGGCGAAAAGGACAAGGGCATTCCAGCGGAGATGGTGGAGAAGCACCGACAGATGCTGCCGCAGATGGAGGTGTTCACGTACCCGGCTGACCACGCTTTCAATCGTGATGTGGGAACGCAGTACGACGAGGCGAGCGCCAAGCTGGCCTACGAGCGAACGCTCGCGTTTTTTGAAAAGCATCTGGTGCAGGGCGCATGAGCGAGTTCGCGCTGGATCCGCGACTGGCGAACGATACCCGCCCCGTCCTGTCGCTCGCACTGTGCGAAGTATTGCTGATGAATGACGCGCGTTTTCCCTGGCTGGTGCTCGTGCCCCGCCAGGCGGGACTCGTCGAGATCTGCGACCTTCCTCCCGAACGACAGGCCGCGCTGTGGCAGGAAGTGAACCAGGCCGCACAGGTACTGCGCTCCGTGGCGCCCTTCGACAAGCTCAACCTGGGTGCGCTCGGCAACATCGTGCGGCAGCTGCATGTGCACGTCGTCGGCCGTCGCAAAGGCGATGCCGCGTGGCCAGGCCCGGTGTGGGGTAGCGGACGGGCGGAGCCTTATGCGGAAGACGCGTTGGTGGCGATGACGGAGCGATTGCGCTCGGCCTTGGCGCGTTGAGCGCCGATCGCGCACTGGGTGCGCTCCTACAACAGCGATTGGCGCGCCAGCTCGTCTGTAGGAGCGCACCCAGTGCGCGATCACCCTTACTAACCACTGCACAAAAAAAGCCCGCGAATTTCGCGGGCTTTCTTGTCAATCGGCTACCGATCAGTGCTGCTGCGGCGGCGGGGGTTCCGCGGCCTTCGGCGGAGCCTTGTAGTCTTCCAGGTCGCGCGCCTTGGTATCGACGATGCTGATCTTCTTCAGCTGACCACCGTCGTCGTAGTACACCGTGAAGCCATAGTCGAGCTGCAGGCGCGCCATGTACTGCAGGTGCTGCTTGCGGACCTTGGAGTCGTCGCTGGGCTCGACCAGCACGGTCTTGGGCAACTTGCCCTGGTCCTTCAGGTAGGCAAAGTGGCTGCCCGTATCCAGTGCCGACAGCACGGCGCCGTCGACGATGAACTGGCCATTCTTGTAGGCCTGGATGGTCACGTCGAACTGGCTCTTCATGTCCGCCGTGCGCACTTCGTCCTTGGTGCTGCCGCGGTGGCAACCGGCCAGCACCAGCATGCTGCCCAGCAGGATGGCTGCGGCCGCGCGGGTCAGCAGCGTGGGAAAACGGGTCATGCGGAATCTCCTGCAATGCATGGATGTTGACTGTGTGAGTGTAGCGCCGCCCCGGCCGAACGCATCGGACCGGGAAGGTAGCCGTTCAGGTGGATCAAAAAGGTCGAAGACTCAGGTGCGCGGCAGGGTCACGCCCTGCTGGCCCTGGTACTTGCCGCCGCGATCCTTGTAGCTGGTCTCGCATTCCTCGTCGGACTCGAGGAACAGCATCTGTGCCACGCCTTCGTTGGCGTAGATCTTGGCGGGCAGCGGCGTGGTGTTGGAGAACTCCAGCGTCACATGCCCCTCCCACTCCGGCTCCAGCGGCGTCACGTTGACGATGATGCCGCAACGCGCATAGGTGCTCTTGCCCAGGCAGATGGTCAGCACCTGGCGCGGGATGCGGAAGTACTCGACCGTACGCGCCAGCGCGAAGGAATTGGGCGGGATGATGCACACGTCCGCCTCGACGTCGACGAAGCTGGTCGGATCGAACGCCTTCGGATCGACGATGGTCGAGTTGATGTTGGTAAAGATCTTGAACTCGCGCGCGCAACGCACGTCGTAGCCATAGCTCGACGTGCCGTACGACACCAGCTTGGTGTTGTCGCGCGTCTTGACCTGGCCCGGCTCGAACGGCTCGATCATGCCGTGCTGTTCGGCCATGCGGCGGATCCACTTGTCGGATTTGATGCTCACTCGGACTCCCGAAGGGGTTGTCAGTCGCGCCGTGGGGCGTAAAGACCGGGAAAATAGCGGAAACCCGGGTTCACCCGCCAGTCGCCCGCGCCAATTCGCGGGTCAGCGCGCCCAGCGCCTCGCGTACCAGCGCGACCTGCGACACATCGGCGAGCAGGTCGGCCTCGTCGCAACCGGCTCCCGGCAACGGGACGGTGACGAAGGCCGGCTCCAGCAGGCGGGCCGACATGGTGCGCAGGATTTCACGCAAAGCGTCCTGGGCGTGGTGCGACCCGCGCGCCGAGGCGTTCCAGAGCACGACCGGCTTATCGGGAAACTCCAGGCTGCCCACCAGCCAGTCCAGCAGGTTCTTGAACGGGCCCGGCACGCCATGGGCGTATTCCGGGCAGGCGATCAGCAGGGCGTCGCTGGCGCCCACCAGTCGCCGCAGCGCCTCGGCGGAAGCCGGCAACGCTTCCATCTCATCGTCCGGGTTGAACAGCGGCAGGCTCGCCAGGCCGTCATAGACAGTCAGGGAGATATCCCCGGAAGCGAGCCTTGCTGCGGCTCGCAGCAAGGCCGTATTGCCCGAACGCCGGCGCAGGCTGCCGGACAGGCCTAGCACGCGCAGTGGCGGCGCCCGTCCGGCATCCGGACTCACGGGGTGCCCTGCACCATGATCTTGCCCAGGCCCAGCGACTTGTTGCGAGGATGGCGCGACAGCCGGCCGGCGGCGTTACGGGCGATCTCGCGGTAACGCGCGGCCAGATCGGAATCGGGCATCGCCACCACGGTCGGCGTGCCGCTATCGGCCTGCTCGCGGATACGGATGTCCAGCGGCACCGAACCCAGGTAGGCCACGCCGTACTGGTCGGCCATGCGCTGGCCACCGCCCTCGCCGAAGATGTGCTCTTCGTGGCCGCAGTTCGAGCAGACGTGGGTGGCCATGTTTTCCACCACGCCCAGCACCGGCACTTCGACCTTCTCGAACATCTTCAGCGCCTTGCGCGCGTCCAGCAGCGCGATGTCCTGCGGCGTGGTGACGATGACGGCACCGGCCACCGGTACCTTCTGCGACAGCGTGAGCTGGATGTCGCCGGTGCCCGGCGGCAGGTCGACGATGAGGTAGTCGAGCTGCTCCCAGCGGCTGTCGTTGAGCAGCTGCATCATGGCCTGGGTGACCATCGGTCCGCGCCAGATCATCGGCGTCTCTTCGTCCACCAGGAAGCCGATCGACATGGCCTGCAGGCCATGGGCTTCCATCGGGACGATGGTCTTGCCGTCCGGCGACTGCGGCTTGCCGCTGATGCCGAGCATGCGCGGCTGGCTGGGGCCGTAGATGTCCGCGTCGAGCACACCCACCCTGGCGCCTTCCGCGGCCAGCGCGAGCGCGAGGTTGGCCGACACCGTGGACTTGCCTACGCCGCCCTTGCCCGAGGCCACCACGATGATGTTCTTCACGCCCGGCAACGGGCCCAACGTGCCCTGCACCTTGTGAGAGTGGATGCGCGTGCCGATCGAGACGGCGGCGGAGGCAATCGCCGGATCGGCTTCAAGCGCCTGCTTCGTGAGGGACGTCAGCGCAGGAATGGCGCCCGTCGCGGGATAACCCAGCTGGATGTCCACGGAGACGCGGTCGCCGTCCACGCCGACGGCGCGCACGGCGTCGACCAGCGGCGCACCGGTGTGAGGGTCGATCAGCTCGCCGAGAATGCGGCGGACCAGGGCTTCGCTTGCCTGCGTCATATCGAATCGTGGACTGTCATGGGGATCACTCATTATGCCAGCCGCAGCCCCCTATCCGGCCCGTTGCGACGCTCTCGCATTGCAACTTGACGCCCCTGCATGACCTCGGTCAGGCTCCAAACATACGCTTTCGTACGGGAGGATCACCCATGAAGTCACTGCTTCGCGCCGCCGTCGTCGCCGCCCTGCTGCTGGGCGCCGGTTCGGTATTTGCCGCCGAGAACACCCCGGTCGGCACCTGGAAGACCATCGATGACGAGACGGGCAAGCCCAAGTCCATCGTGAAGATCACGGATGAAGGCGGCGAACTGAAGGCGACCGTAGTGGAAGTGCTGCAGTCCGACGAAGGCCCGCATCCCGTCTGCAAGAACTGCGACGGCGAGCGCAAGAACAAGCCGATCGAAGGCATGAACATCATGTGGGGCGTACACAAGGACGGCGACGTCTGGGACGGCGGCAAGATCCTCGACCCCAAGACCGGCAAGGTCTACAAGGTGAAGCTGCAGCCCAGCGAAGATGGCAGCAAGCTCACCGTCCGCGGCTACATCGGCTTCTCGCTGCTGGGCCGCAGCCAGGAGTGGCAGCGTCAGTAGTAACCCGCTTTGACTCCCTCTCCCCTTTGGGGAGAGGGTTGGGGTGAGGGGCCAATCTTGCGATCACCCCCGTAGGAGCGCACCCAGTGCGCGACCGCAGACTTCCCTAACCCGCTAATGTCTAGGGTCTATCGCGCACTGGGTGCGCTCCTACAACAAACGGGTCGATCAGGCCGAATCCGCCCGATGCACCGCCACGCCACGCGCCGTGAACGCCGCACGCGTGGCCCGGTCTGCCGAGTGTTCCACCACCAGATGCTGCACGCGCGACAGTTCCGCCACCTGGTGCGCGGCGACGGCGCCGAGCTTGTCATCGGTGGCGACTACCACCGTCTCGTCGCTGGCCTCGATCATCGCGCGCTTGAACAGCGCCTCTTCGCTGTCGAAACCCCACAGGCCATGCGCTGCATCGATGGCGCAGGCGCCCGGGAAACACAGGTCGGCGCGCACACGACGCACCTGCTCCACCGCCTGCGCACCGATGGTGCCGCCGATGGTGGCATCGACGCGGCCGCCGATCAGCAAGACATCGAAGCCTTCGCGATCCAGCAGCAGCTGCGCGATATGCGGTGCATTGGTGATGACGGTAAGCCGCGCATCGGTCGGCAACACCGAGGCGATTGCCACGTTGGTGGTGCCGGTGTCGATCAGCAACGTCTGGCCGGGTCGCACCAGTTCCGCCGCCTTGCGGGCCAATGCCTGCTTGCGTGCCGAATGCTCGCCGCGACGCTGCTTGAGCGGCGACGGCGTGGCCGTAGGCAGCAGCGCGCCGCCATAGACGCGCTTGCACAAACCCATCGCCGCCAGTTCACGCAAGTCGCGGCGAATGGAGTCTTCCGACACGTCGAAGACGGCGGCGAGTTCCGCCGCCACCACGCGCCCGTCGTTGCGCAGTTTCGCCAGGATGCGCTGCTGCCGCTCCTGGGGCAGCGCGCCGCTGTCGGGTGCGGGCTGTGCGGGCTTAGCCATGACGCACACCGTCGGCGGCAAGCAGGCCAAGCTCAGTGAGCCGGATGCGCAGGCCATCGGGTTCGCTGAACCACCAGCCCTGCATGCCCAGCGCCTCGGCGGCGTCCACGTTGCGCCGGGAGTCGTCGATGTAGAGCGCACGTGCCGGATCCACCGCATAGCGATCGAGCAGGCACTGGTAGATGCGCGGATCGGGCTTGATCAGTCGCTCTTCGCCCGACACCACGATGCCCTCGAACCACTGCAGGAACGGATAGCGCTGCCGTGCGATGGGAAACGTCTCGTGCGACCAGTTGGTGAGCGCCAGGAGACGTACACCGCGTGCCTTCAATTCGGCCAGCAGTGCCACCGTTCCCTCGATGGGCCCCACCAGGGTCTCTTCCCAGCGCAGGTGATAAGCATCGATCAGGTCTGCATGCTCGGGGTAGCGATCGCGCAGCAGGGCCGTCGCTTCGGACCACGAGCGTCCCGCGTCCTGTTGCTCGTTCCAGGCGCTGTTGCAGACTTCGCGCAGGAACCAGTCCATGCGCTCCTCATCGTCGATCAACTGCCGGTAGAGGCGACGCGGATCCCAGGCAATCAACACGTTGCCCAGATCAAAGACCACGGTGTCGACACGCTTGCTCATCGCTGCACGATCCTCGCAGAAAGTCCCACCAGCACCAGCAGCCCCGCCACCGCGGCGAACGCCATCGGCAAGCTGCTCGCATGCGCCACGAAACCGATCAAAGCCGGGCCACTCAACAGTCCTGCATAACCCAGCGTGGTCGCCGTGGCGATGGCTATTGCCGGCGGCGTGCCAGGAAGCCGGCCTGCCGCACTGAACATCACGGGCACGATGTTGGAGGCGCCCAGGCCGATCAACACGAAACCGCCGAGCGCCGCGAGTGCACCCGGCGCCCACGCCACCACCAGGAAGCCGGCGACCGCCAGCGCGGCGCCGGTGCGCACGGCCCAGACAGGCCCGAAGCGCGCGATCAGGCGATCACCCATAAGGCGGCCCAGCGCCATCGCCACCGAGAAACAGGCGTAACCGAAGCCCGCGGACGCAGCGGCAAAACCGCGGAAATCACGCAGGAACACCGCACTCCAGTCGAGCATCGCGCCTTCGGCGAGGAAGCTGGCGAAACACATCAGCCCAAGCAGCCATGCGAGCGCATGCGGCATGCCGAACTTGGTCTTCTCTGTATCGGTGGCCTGGGGTGCATCGTCGAGCAGGTCGCCACGCAGCCACAGCACCAGCGAGAGCAGCACCACGGCAACGACCGTCGCCGCGAATACGAGTGGCAGTCCCAGGGCCAGCAATCCGCTCACCACCGCGGCGCCCGTGAGGCCACCGATGCTGAAGAGTCCATGGAAGCCCGACATCAGCCGGCCGCCATCCAACCGCTCCACATCGACGGCGTGCGCATTCATCGCGACGTCGACCGCGCCGAGCATCACGCCGAAATAGAACAGCGTCGCGACCAGCGCCGCGATGCTCGATGCCAGGGCCAGCGCGGGCAGCGCCAGGCACAACAACAGGCCCGAGGCGACGATCAGCGTGCGATTGCCCAGCTTGTGCGCAAGCCAGCCGACGAACGGCATCGACAGCATCGAGCCACCGCCGAACACCAGCAGCGCCAGGCCGAGTTGCGCGTCGTCGAGCCCGAGCCGCGCCTTGGCATAGGGAACCATGGGAGCCCAGGCCGACATGCCGATGCCGGACACCAGGAAGATCACGCGCGTGGCTCGCCGCGCAGCGGCCAGCGAACGGCCCTCGGGAAGGCCGCGCACAGCGGCGGAAATAGCTTTCACGGCGGACTCTTGGGGAAGGAGAGAACGCGATAAAGGTAGCTAATCGTGCATAAACGTGCAATACCGTGACAATCGTGCACCGCTCGTTGCCCGCTTCCTGCCATGCTGGCGCCCCCGGAAGCACGCACGCTGGCGGTCAGGCCACGCAAGGAGTCGCGAACATGCCAACCATCCTCACCCACGCCGTTGTCCCGCTGATGCTCGGCGGCGCCCTCGGTCGTCGCGTCATCAGCCGTCGCCTGCTCGCCGCCGGGGCCGTCGCGGCGATGCTGCCCGATGCCGATGTGCTGGCCTTCAAGTTCCACGTCGCCTATGCCGACAGCTTCGGCCATCGCGGCGCCACGCATTCGATGATGTTCGCGCTGCTGCTCGCCGTCGCTGCCGCCCTGTGGCACCGGCGATTGAACACCACGCCATGGCGAGCCGCGGGGTTCGTCGGCCTGGCCGCCCTCTCGCACCCCCTGCTTGATGCCTGTACCAACGGCGGTCTCGGCGTCGCGCTGTGGTGGCCCTTCAGCGATGCGCGATGGTTCGCGGCTTTCCGCCCGATTGCCGTGTCGCCAATCGGCGCGCGCTTTTTCAGCGAGCGTGGGTGGCACGTGCTGCAGTCGGAGTTCTGCTGGGTATGGCTGCCGACGGCCATCATCGCGGCCGGCATCGTCGCCTGGCGGTGGACGTCCAAACGGACGTAACCGGCCCCATGGCGCCGCTGGCGCGGTTTCCAGGGGGCGCCATGCCATAATGCTCAACCCCCTCGCAGCCGCTTCCGCCCATGAGCCGTCGCCTCCTCGTCACCAACGCCCTGCCCTATGCCAATGGCCCGCTGCACCTGGGTCACCTGCTGGGCTATATCCAGGCCGACGTATGGGTGCGTGCGCAGCGGATGCAGGGCAACGAGACGATCTATGTCTGCGCCGACGACGCCCATGGCACGCCGATCATGCTGGCCGCCGAAAAGGCCGGCCTGACGCCGGAGACCTACATCGAAGGCATCCGCGTGGGGCACGAGGCGGATTTCGCCGCATTCAACGTGGCGTTCGACCACTATCACACCACGCATTCGGAAGAGAACCGCGCGCTCGCCTCGCTGATCTACACGCGCCTGCGCGACGGCGGCTACATCGCGCGCCGCGACATCCAGCAGTTGTTCGATCCGGAAAAGGAAATGTTCCTGCCGGATCGCTACATCAAGGGCACCTGCCCCAATTGCGGCACGGCCGACCAGTACGGCGACAACTGCGAGAACTGCGGCGCGACCTACGCGCCGACCGACCTGGTCAACCCGTATTCGGTGATGTCGGGCGCCACGCCGGTGCTGCGCGACTCGGAACATTATTTCTTCGAACTCGGCAAGTTCGAGCCGCTGCTGCGTGACTGGTTCGGTGGCAAGCTCACTGATGGCCAGCCGGTGGCCAACAGCGGTGTGGTCGCCAAGCTGCGCGAGTGGCTGGACAGCGGACTGAAGGATTGGGACATCTCCCGTGATGCACCCTACTTCGGCTTCCCCATTCCCGATGCGCCGGGCAAGTTCTTCTATGTGTGGCTCGATGCACCGGTGGGTTACCTCGCCAGCTTCAAGGCGCTGTGCGAGCGCACCGACCTGAAGTTCGAGGATTTCCTCGCGCCGGACAGCCACGCCGAACTGCACCACTTCATCGGCAAGGACATCATCAATTTCCACGGCCTGTTCTGGCCGGCGATGCTGCACGGCGCGGGCTTCCGTACGCCGACCGCACTGCACGTCAACGGCTACCTGACGGTGAACGGCGCGAAGATGTCCAAGTCGCGCGGCACCTTCATCCAGGCGCGCACCTACCTCGATGCGGGCCTGCATCCGGAATTCCTGCGCTACTACTTCGCCAGCATGCTGAGCGACACGCCGGTGGACGTGGACCTGGACCTCAAGGCCTTCGAGGAGCGCGTCAATTCGCACCTCGTCGGCAAGTGGGTGAACATCGCCAGCCGTACCGCCGGCTTCGTGCACAAGTATTTCGAAGGACGCCTCGCACCCGCCTTCAGCCATGAAGAGCAGGAACTGTGGCGCGAACTGCTCTCGCTCTACGGCGACGTGCCGGCGCTGTACAACAGCGGAGAGTTCGCCGAAGTGACGCGGCGCTTCGTGACCATGGCCGACATGGTCAACGGCTACATCGCGGCCAAGGCGCCGTGGGCCATGGCCAAGGACGAATCGCAGCGCAATGAACTGCACCAGGTGTGCTCGTTTGCGCTGGCTGCATTCCGCCTGCTCGCCGGCCTGCTCAAGCCCGTATTGCCGGCCACGGTGGAAGCGGCCGAGCATTTCCTCGCCGCGCCGATCACCGGTTTCGACGATGCGCGCGCCGAACTGCACAACCACACCGTGAACGTGTTCGAGCCCCTGCTCGGACGCATCGATTCCAAGCACGTCGTGGCGATGGTGGAGATGTCCAAGGACTCTCTCGCGCCCGCCGAGAAACCCAAGCCCACCCCGAAGCAAGCCAAGGACACCAGCAAGCCCATGAGCGAAGCCAGCACCACTCCGACCGCCGCCACCGACGGCCCCGCCGTGATCGGCATCGACGATTTCGCCAAGCTCGACCTGCGCGTGGGCAAGGTCACCGTGTGCGAGTTCGTGGACGGCTCGGACAAGCTGCTGCGCTTCGAACTCGATGCCGGCCCGCTGGGTACGCGCCAGATCTTCTCCGGCATCCGCGCTGCCTACGGCGAGCCGGAAAAGCTGGTGGGTCGCAACGTGGTGTTCATCGCCAACCTGGCGCCGCGCAAGATGCGTTTCGGCCTCTCCGAGGGCATGATCCTCTCCGCCGGCGACGGTGGCAGCGATCTGTTCCTGCTGGACGCCGACCAGGGTGCGAAGCCGGGCGCAACTGTCCGCTGATCCCATGACGCTCGCCGATCGCATCGACGCCCTGCTGCCGCAGACGCAATGCGAACAATGCGGCTTCCATGGTTGCCGCCCGTATGCGGAAGCGATTGCCTGCGGTGAGGCCTCGATCAATCGATGCCCGCCGGGAGGTGCCGCGGGCATCGCGCGTCTCGCCGAACTGCTGGACGTGCCGGTGCTGCCACTCGATCCCGAGCATGGCGTGGAGAAGCCACGCACGCTCGCGCGCATCGTGGAGGCTGACTGCATCGGCTGCACCAAGTGCATCCAGGCCTGCCCGGTCGATGCCATCGTGGGCGCGGCCAAGTTGATGCACACCGTGATCGTCGACGACTGCACGGGCTGCGAACTGTGCGTGCCGGCCTGCCCGGTGGACTGCATCGTGCTGGAACCCATGCCGCTCGCACAGGCCGAAGACACCGCCCACGCCGATGCGGCGCGTGCCCATTTCCAGCGTCGCGAGGCACGACTGGAGCGCGAGCAGGCGCAGCGTGAAGTCGAACTGGCCGCTCGCAAGGCCGAAGTCGGCACGGCCATGCAGACCAATCCCGTGCTGGCCGCACTCGCCCGCGCGCGCGCCAAACAACAAGGAAAGCCCTCGTGAAGAAGGCCGACGTCGTCGAGCTGTTCACCCGACTGCGCGAACTCGATCCGCACCCCACCACGGAACTCAACTACACCACGCCGTTCGAGCTGCTGATCGCCGTGGTGCTGTCGGCGCAGGCGACCGACGTGGGTGTGAACAAGGCGACAAAAAAGCTTTATCCGGTTGCTAACACCGCACAGGCGATCCTCGATCTCGGCGAGGAGAAGCTCAAGCCGTACATCAGCACCATCGGCCTGTTCAACAGCAAGGCCAAGAACGTGATTGCGCTGTGTCGCATCCTGGTTAAGCAGTACGGCGGCGACGTGCCGGACACGCGTGAAGCGCTCGAGGCGCTGCCGGGCGTGGGACGCAAGACCGCCAACGTGGTGCTCAACACCGCGTTTGGACATCCGACCATTGCGGTGGATACGCACATCTTCCGCGTCGCCAACCGCACCGGTCTCGCTCCGGGCAAAGACGTGCGTGTGGTGGAGGACAAACTGGAGAAGGTGGTGCCGCTGCCGTTCAAGCAGGACGCTCATCACTGGTTGATCCTGCACGGCCGCTACGTATGCAAGGCACGCAAGCCCGAATGTCCCCGTTGTGTCATTCGCGACCTCTGTCGTTACAAGCCGAAGACCGTGGACAACGAAAAGGCATGACTAGTGGCACGGTGCGGGCGCTCCGCACCGGGATTCCTCATGTTTTCCTCAGTGTTTCGCGCAACTTCATCAAGCTTGATGTGCGACGCGAGCCTATGTTTAAGCCTCCCCGGAACCTCAGACCCCATCAGGAGGCCACCATGAAGCGTCAAATTCTCCCCGCTGTCATCGTGCTGGGACTTGCCTTCGCCGGCACGGCCAGCGCCGTTGAAACCTATACCGTCGACGAGAACGGCTATGCCGTGATTGGCTTCGTCGGACACAGTCCCGAGGACTTCGCCCGTGCCCAGCAGCAGGCCAAGGGTTGGGAGCGCGACCGTCATCTGATGCTGGTGCCACAGAGCATCAAGGCCGTGGCCATCGACGAATCGCAGGGCGTCGCCCTGAGTGACGAGCAACTCAAGCAGGCTATCGTTGCCGCGTCCGTGGCGAAGAGGCCCTGAACCGCGTTTCTCTGGCGCCCGTTTGGCGCCATCGCAGGGAACCTGACGGCGGGCCAAGGCCCGTCGTCAGGTATGTAAAGACCCGTATCGATTGACGGCGCACAGCCCAGCGGCCAACGTGTCCACCGCCAGCGGCAAAAGATCCACAAAAGGAAGTCTGGGGATCATGGCGGTGTACGGTGGCATGAGCCACGATTTCCCGAGGCCGATACGGGTGCCTGCGCATGCATATTCTGCTGGTCGAGGACGATGCCGAGCTGGGCGGCGCCATCAAGCATGCGCTGGAGCACCAGTCGTACGCGATTACCTGGCTGCGTGACGGCCGCGAAGCCAGCGAAGCCTTGCGCGGTGAGCCGGTCGACCTGGTGCTGCTGGACCTGGGGCTGCCCGGCAAGGACGGCCTCGAAGTGCTGGCCCAGGCGCGCCGCGCGGGCGTGAAGACGCCGGTGCTGGTGATGACGGCGCGCGATGCGCTGGAAACGCGCATCCGCGGCCTGGACCTGGGCGCCGACGACTATCTGGTCAAGCCGTTCCATCTGGGCGAACTGTCCGCCCGCATCCGCTCGCTGACCCGGCGCACGCAAGGCCTGGCCGACAACCTGGTGGAAGTGGGCGGTTTGCGCCTCAACCTGGCGACGGCCGAAGTGGAGTTCCGCGGCGCGCTGGTAAGCCTCACCCGCCGCGAGTTCGCCCTGCTCCGCGTATTGATGGAGCGGGCGGGACGCATCGTCCGCCGCGAGACGCTTGAGACTTCCGTCTACGGCCTGGACACCGTGGTCGAACGCAATGCCATCGAAGTCCAGGTGCACTGGCTGCGTCGCAAGCTCAGCACCGAGGTGATCCATACTGTGCGTGGCATCGGCTACATGATCCCGCGCGAACCCAAATGAGCCCAGCGTCTCATCCCGCCAGTCTCCGCACGCGCCTTACCTGGCTGATCATCGCCGTGATGGTCGCCGTGCTGATTCCACTCGGCTGGATCAGCTACCGCCGCGAACTGCGTGAGATGAACGAGCTGCTCGACGGCCGACTCGCCCAGGCCGGGCGCACGCTGGGCACGCTGATCGCGCACGGCGAGCTGCCGCAGCGCGATGCCGAACTGCCGGGCATCAAGCAGGATGGCGAGACGCGGCATCACGGCGTGGTGGTGTCGGTGCATCCGCACAACTATGAACCGGAAGTGGGCTTCCAGGCCTACGACCCGCGTGGCGAACTGATCGCCGCGACCTCCAATCTCTCCGACCTGCCGCCGCCCTCCGCCGACGAGCGCGGCTTCCGCGACATCCAGCACGAAGGCCGCCTGTGGCGCACCTTCACCCTGCAGAACCGCGCGAACCTGGTGATACGGATTGGCGAGCGTTCGGACAATCGCCAGGACATCGCACGCGGCCTGGTGATCGAGCACACCTTGCCCCTGCTGATCGGCCTGCCCCTGCTGGCCCTGCTGGTGAGCCTGGCAGTGAAGCGCGGCCTGCGCCCCGTCGCGGTACTGACCGAGATGCTGGACCGGCGCACGCCGGGTAGCCGCAAGCCGATGCCCGCCAACGTCGCGCCGCAGGAGATCAAGCCGCTGATCGTCGCGCTCAACCAGCAGCTGGAACGACTGGAAGACGCGCTGGAGCGCGAACACCGCTTCGCCACCGACGTCGCCCACGAACTGCGCACGCCGCTCGCCGCGACCATGATCCACCTGGAAAGCGCAATGATCTCGGACGACCCCACCGAGGTGGAGTTCACCGTGCGCAATGCGCAGCAGAGCATGGCGCGGCTGGGTCGGCGCGTGGAGCAGATCCTGGCGATGGCACGGCTCGAGGCAGGCGCCGCTTCCCAGCAACGCACCCGCCTGGACCTGGCCCGCATCGCCACCGAAGTGATCGAGGAGCTTGCGCCGCTGATCGTTGAGAAAGACATCGCCGCTAGTCTCAGCCACGATGACGAACCGGTGATCGTACGCGGCCACGAAGTCGCCCTCACCGCCATGTTCCGCAACCTGATCGAAAACGCCCTGCGCTACACCGAGGCCGGCGGGCAGGTCGAAGTGTCCATCCATCGCGACGGCCACAGCGCCGTCATCGACATCTGCGACAACGGCCCCGGCATTCCCGAGGGACGCCGCCAGGCGGTGTTCCAGCGCTTCCACCGCGAGGAGGAAAGCGCCACGCGCGGCTATGGGCTGGGATTGAACATCGTGCAGCGCGCGATCGAGCTGCATGAGGCATCCGTCGAGTTGCTGGAGTCGCCGCTGGGGCGGGGGTTGCTGGTGAGGATCCGGATGGCGGCGGAAGCCGCGTAAGTCGCGCTCCGCCCGCACCCTCATCCGCTGCGACTGAAAGGAGTCCCTGTGGGACCGGCACCTTCTCCCGAAGGGAGAAGGGCTGCTTCGCTCAGGTTTCCCGGACATACGACCACCGTCGTCTCACCGCAACATGGCACACCTAAGCTCCCCGCTGCCCAGCCACCCTTCAGCCATCCAAAAGGTTTCCACAAGATTGGGTTGAGATCATGGGCTGATCGGGCCCTGCGCCTGCACCGAGCCATGACATGCCCTTGCTTCCGCACTCCCCTGCCTCCGGACCACCCTGCCTCCAGCCGTCCTCGCCGTGACCTCACCGTAACGGCGCCGCCTGCCCGGCGCCGTCTGTGCGCCCACGTTTCGCTGGAATCTCCATGCTTGGTCTAGTCCGAATCGCCCTGTCGCGACCGCTCACCTTCATCGTGCTGGCGATCGTCATCCTGATCGCCGGCCCGCTGGCGGCCTTTCGCACACCCACCGACATCTTCCCGAACATCGGCATCCCGGTGATCAGCGTGGTGTGGACCTACAACGGCCTGCCGCCCGACCAGATGTCCGGTCGCGTCATCTATTACTACGAGCGCCAGATCACCACGTCGGTCAACGACATCGAGCACATGGAGTCGCAGTCGCTGCCAGGCGTGGGCATCGTGAAGATCTTCTTCCAGCCCGGCGTGGACATCCGCACGGCGACCGCGCAGGTGACCTCCATCTCGCAGACGGTCGTGAAGCAGATGCCGCCCGGCATCACGCCGCCGCTGATCCTCAATTACAACGCCTCGACCGTACCCGTGCTGCAGATGGCGCTGTCGAGCAACGAGTTGTCCGAGTCGAAGATCCGCGACATCGGCCAGAACTTCATGCGCCCGACGCTGATCTCCGTGCCGGGCGTGGCGATTCCCACGCCCTACGGTGGCAAGCAGCGCCAGATCACGCTGGACCTCGACCCGCAGGCGCTTGCCGCCAAGGGCCTTTCCGCGCAGGACGTGGGCAATGCGCTGTCCGCACAGAACCAGATCATCCCGGTGGGCACCGCGAAGATCGGCACCTACGAATACCACGTGCAGCTCAACAACAGCCCCACGGCGATCGAGGAGCTCAACACGCTGCCGGTGAAAACCGTCAACGGCGCGACGATCACCATCGGAGACGTGGCGCATGTGCGCGACGGTGCGCCACCGCAGAACAACGTGGTGCGCGTGGACGGCAAGCGCGCCGTACTGATGCCCGCGCTGAAGAACGGCAACGCGTCGACGCTGGACGTGGTCGCCGGCATCAAGAAGCTGCTGCCGCTGATCAAGGAAACCCAGCCCTCGTCGCTGAAGATCTCGCTGCTGGCCGACCAGTCGGTGTTCGTGAAGTCCGCGATCAGTTCGGTGGCGCGCGAAGGCATCATCGCGGCCCTGCTTACCTCGGTGATGATCCTGATCTTCCTTGGCAGCTGGCGTTCGACGGTGATCATCGCCGTATCGATTCCGCTATCGATCCTCTCGGCCATCGCGTTGCTGGCGGTAACCGGGCAAACCCTCAACGTGATGACCCTGGGCGGCCTTGCGCTCGCGGTGGGCATCCTGGTCGACGACGCCACGGTGACCATCGAGAACATCAACTGGCATCTCGAGCAGGGCAAGGACGTGCACACCGCCATCATGGACGGCGCCAGGCAGATCGTGACACCGGCCTTTGTCTCGCTGCTGTGCATCTGCATCGTGTTCGTGCCGATGTTCATGCTCAACGGCATCGCGGGCTTCCTGTTCCGCCCGATGGCGCTGGCGGTGATCTTCGCCATGGCCTCCTCGTTCCTGCTCTCGCGCACCCTGGTGCCGACGCTGGCGATGTACCTGCTCAAGCCGCACCACACCGAGCACGGCAAGGGTGACCATCCGGAAGATCCGTACATCAATCACCATGAGGGTGACCAGCCGACCCAGCGTCGCCGCTCCAGCCTGATGGTTCGCCTGGTGTCGATGCAGCAACGCTTCGAGCACCACTTCACCCGCGTGCGCGATGTGTACTACGCGACGCTGAGCATCGCCCTGGCCCATCGCCGCAAATTCGTCATCAGCTTCCTCGGCTTCGTGCTGGTCTCCTTCGCACTGGTGCCGTTCCTGGGCCGCGACTTCTTCCCCGAGGTCGACGCGGGTTCCATCGCCATGCATGTGCGCGCCCCGATGGGCACGCGCGTGGAAGAGACCGCCGCGGAGTTCGACCATATCGAGGCGGCCATCCGCAAGGTGATTCCGCCCGACCAGCTGGAAACGGTGATCGACAACATCGGCCTGCCGCTCAGCGGCGTGAACCTGGTCTACAACGCGAGCGGCACCATCGGCCCGCAGGACGGCGACATCCAGATCGTGCTGAAGGACGGCCACAACCCCACCGCCGATTTCGTGCGCGAGCTGCGCGCAAAGCTGCCGCGCGAGTTCCCCGGCACGCAGTTCGCCTTCCTTCCCGCGGACATGAGCACCCAGATCCTCAACTTCGGTGCACCCGCGCCGCTGGACATCAACATCACAGGCCGCGATCGCGAGGCGAACGAGGCGTACGCGATGTCGATGATGAAGGAGCTGCGCAAGGTGCCGGGCATCGCCGACGTGCGTCTGCAGCAGAGTTCCAGCTATCCGCAGCTCAACGTAAAGGTGAACCGCACGCGCGCCGACGAGCTTGGCGTGACCGAGCGCGATGTCACCAACAGCATGGTCGCGTCGCTGGCCGGCAGCTCGCAGGTCGCGCCGGCGTTCTGGCTGAACCCCAAGAGCGGCGTGTCCTATGCGATCGTGGCGTCCACGCCGCAGTACCGCATGGACAGCATGGCCGACCTCGCCAGCTTGCCGGTGACGGCCGGTGGCAAGAGCGCCAGCCAGATCCTCGGCGGCCTTGCCACGTTCACTCGCGAACCTAGCGCAGCGGTGGTGTCGCACTACAACATCATGCCGGCGTACGACATCTACGCCACCGTACAGGATCGCGACCTGGGCGCCGTATCCTCCGACGTGCAGAAGGTGCTCGACCGCTTCGCCGCCACGCGTCCCAAGGGCACCGTAGTTGCCCTGCATGGCCAGGTCGGCACGATGAACGAAGCGTTCGGCGGCCTGATCTTCGGCCTGGTGGGCGCGATCGTGATGATCTACCTGCTGATCGTAGTGAACTTCCAGTCGTGGCTGGATCCGTTCGTGATCATCACCGCCCTGCCCGCGGCGCTCGCCGGCATCGTGTGGATGCTGTTCATCACGCACACCACGCTGTCGGTGCCTGCGTTGACCGGCGCCATCATGTGCATGGGCGTGGCCACCGCCAACTCGATCCTGGTGGTGAGCTTCTGCCGCGAACGACTGGCCGAACATGGCGACGCCATGAAGGCCGCGCTCGAAGCCGGCTTCACCCGCTTCCGCCCGGTCTGCATGACCGCACTGGCAATGATCATCGGCATGCTGCCGATGGCGCTGAGCCAGGAACAGAACTCGCCGCTGGGCCGCGCCGTCATCGGCGGCCTGCTGTTCGCCACTTTCGCCACCCTGCTGTTCGTGCCGGTGATCTTCAGCATCGTGCATGGCCGTGAGCAGGTGCAGCCGTCACCCGATTCCCTGATTGGAGATACCGTTCATGCCGCATGATGCCCATGCCGCCACGACGCCGCGGCAACCGCCCAATGTGTCCAAGGCATTGCGCATAGGCATTGCCCTTGCCGTGCTCGCCACCATCGCAGGCATTTCCGTGCGTGCCTACGACTACCATCGCGTGGTCAAGTGGACCGACGCGCAGGTGCTGCCGAGCGTGCAGGTGATCACGCCCGACGTCGGCGGCAGCGCCGAGGGCATGAGCCTGCCCGGCCATCTGGACGCCTGGATCAGCGCGCCCATCCATGCGCGCGTGGGTGGTTACCTCAAGAGCTGGAACCACGACATCGGCAGCCAGGTGGCCGCCAATGAAACGCTGGCCGTCATCGACACGCCTGAGCTGGACCAGCAATTCGAGCAGGCCAAGGCCAATCTCGCCCGCGCGAAGGCCAATGCGCGTCTCGCCGCGCTGACCGACAAGCGCTGGAAGAACCTGCTTGCGTCCAACTCGGTATCCCGCCAGGAAGCCGACGAAAAGGCCGGCGAAGCGGAGGCGGCGGAAGCCAACGTGCAGGCCGCGCAGGCCGACATGGACCGCGTCGCCGCGCTGGAAGCGTTCAAGCACGTCACCGCGCCGTTCGCCGGCACGGTCACCGCGCGCCACACCGACATCGGCGACCTGATCAGCGCGAACGACAGCGGCCCCGCCCTGTTCACCGTCGCCGATACCAGCCGCATGCGCCTGTACGTGGATGTCCCGCAGGGCTATGCCGGCGCCATCAAGCCGGGCATGAGCGTGCAGCTGGATGTGCCGGATCATCCGGGCGAGCAGTTCACCGGTCATCTCATCGGCAATGCCGGCGCGGTGAACCAGGCCTCCGGTACCGTGCTCGCGCAGTTTGAAGTGGACAACACGAAGAACGCGCTGATGCCCGGCGCATATGCCGAAGTGCATCTGCCCACGGACAGCAGCAACCACATCATCACCGTGCCGGCCACCGTGCTGCTGTTCCGCGCACAGGGCCCTCAGGTCGCCGTACTGGGTGCGGACAACAAGGCGGAACTGCGCAAGGTGCATATCGCCATGGACCTGGGCGACCACCTGCAGATCGACCAGGGCCTGAAGCCCGGCGACCGCATCATCGACCATCCGCCCGATTCGCTGATGCAGGGTGACCAGGTGATGGTTGCCACGACGGCGTCCGGCGCGAAGAAGGGGTGACGACCATGCGCAGTGCTCTGTTGTTGCGCCTGTGCTGCCTTTCGGCGATCGCGGCGCTGCCCGCGTGTTCACTCGCACCGGCCTACCAGAAGCCCGATGTCGGCAAGTTGCCGGAAGCGTTCGCCGGCCAGACCCAGGATGGACTGTGGTCGCCTGCGCATCCGGCGGATACGGCGTCGCGCGGCCCCTGGTGGTCGGTGTACGACAACCCCGAGCTCGATCGGCTCGAAAAGCAGCTCGATGCCGCCAACCCTTCGCTCTCGGTCGCCCTGGCGCGCTATGACGCGGCGCGTGCCGTGGTCGGCGAGGTTCGTTCCGATCTGTATCCGCACCTGGGCGTCGGCGCCAGCGACCTGCGCAACCGCCAGTCCGACAACCGCCCGCTACGCGGCAGCAATCAGCCCAACGAATACAGCGCGGACACCGTCGGCTTCGCCGCCGGCTATGAGCTGGACCTGTGGGGCCGCGTACGCAACGAGGTGGCCGCCGGCAAGGCCGACGCCACGGCGGCAGCGGCGGATCTCGCTTCAGCCAAGCTCAGCCTGGAAGCGCAGCTGGCCAATCTCTACATCCGCCTGCGCGGCTATGACGTGCAGGACCGCATCCTCAAGGACACGCTGGACGCCTATCGCCAGGGGCTGGACATGACCCAGCGCCGTTTCGAGGGCGGTATTGCCTCTGGCCTGGACGTAAGCCGCGCGAAGACCCAGTTGTCTGACGCAATGGCCCAGGTCTCCGAAGTGGAGGCGCAACGCGGGCTCACCGAACACGCGATCGCCACCCTGGTGGGCGAACCGGCGTCCACGTTCAAGCTGTCCACCACCGACGCGGCGATGCCGGTGCCGGCGATTCCACTCGGCGTGCCGTCGACCTTGCTGCAGCGACGCCCCGACATCGCGGCCGCCGAACGCCGCGTGTTCGCCGCGAATGCGGAGATCGGCGTGGCGCGGGCCGCGTTTTTCCCCCGCATCGGCCTGTCCGCCGTGTTCGGCTGGCAGAACACCGGAGGCGAGCTGCTCACCGCGGGCAATCGCTACTGGGCACTGGGCCCCGAACTGGCGATGAGCCTGTTCGACGGCGGCCTTCGCCACTCCCGCGTGCAGGCCGCGCAAGCAAATCTCGATGCGGCAGCAGGACAGTACCGGCAAGTCGTGTTGAATGCCTTCCAGCAGGTGGAAGACAATCTCACCTTGCTGCAACAGCTGGGCAAGGAAGCGCACGAACAGGATGATGCCGCCAGCTCGGCACGCGACTCGCAGACCATCGCCACCAATCGCTACCGCGAAGGCGCGGTGAATTACCTCGACGTGGTCAGCGCACAGACGGCCGCGCTGCAGGCCGAACGCAGCGCCGAGCAGGTGCGTACGCGTCGCCTGCAGGCCAGCGTGGACCTGATCCGCGCGCTTGGCGGCGGCTGGGACAGCGCGCAGCTGGCGAGCGAAGACAAGGCACTTTCGGAAAACACACCCCGGGCCCGCTGACGCATCGGACCTACACCGAAGCGCCTGCCCGGGGGCGTGGGAACCCGTTCACATGCGGAGGGAGGGGGAAGCCGCGAACAGGTTCGTGACACCCCGGGCCCACTGACACGTCGGACCTACACCGACGCGCCCGCCCGGGGACTTAGGAACCTGTTCACGTGCGGAGAGAGGGGAGGCCGCGAACAGGTTCCATGATCGGGCCGCTTCCTATGCGGCCCTTCGTACGCCTTCGACGCGCTGGTTGAGCTGTTTCCAGTCCACTACCAGCTCGCACCCGCGCGACGAGGCATTACGACCCCATTCGCGCAGCAGCTCCAGACACGCCTGGTCGACGTGCTGCAGACGATCCACCACCAGTTGCAGCCGCGTGTTCGGCGGCACGCGTTCCAGCGTGCGCGCCACCGAAGGCACGCGCAGGAACGTCGCCGAGCCTTCGAGCCTCAGCGAGGCCGTACCGGGCTCGTCATGCTGGTGCAGGTTCACCTTCAGTCGCGAGGAGTGCAGCGCGAGGCGGAACAGCGACAGCGCGAAACCGACCAGCACGCCCGCCAGCAGATCGGTCGCCACGATGGCGAGCGTGGTCGCGACATAGATCCACGCCGTGCCCGCGCCGTATTGCGCCAGCGCCTTCACCTGCCTGAAGTTGACCATCTTGATGCCGGTGTAGACGAGGATGCCCGCGAGGCAGGCCACCGGCGTCATGCGCATCAGCCACGGCAACAGCGCGGCGAATACCAGCAACCATGCACCGTGCATGATGGTCGCCATGCGCGTGGCAGAACCCGCTTGCACATTCGCCGCGCTACGCACGATCACACCCGTCATCGGCAACGCGCCCAACAGGCCGCACAGCATGTTGCCCACGCCCTGCGCGGTGAGCTCGCGATCGTATTGTGTGCGCGCTCCATCGTGCATGCGATCGACTGCAGCAGCCGACAGCAGCGTTTCCGCACTCGCGATGAAGGCGAACGTGAGGGCCGCGATCAACAACGACGGCTCAAGCAAACCCGCCAGGCCGCTCCAGCTCGGCATGGACACCGCAGCCATGAGGTTGGATGGCACGTCCACGGTCTTCACCGGCAGATTCATCCACTGCACGATTGCCGTAAGCGCCACCACCGCCAGCAACGCACCGGGCACGAAGCGCAGCTTCGCCGGACGCAGCTTTTCCCAGCCCAACATGATGGCGATGGTTGCCACGCCGACACCCAATGCCGCCAGGCTTCCACGCTCGCCCTGCAACGCGTCGACCAGTGCACCCGGCCATGCGGCGAAGTTCTCGAGGCCTCGCGCCTTGGGCACGGCGTCCATCAGCACGTGCATCTGCGAAGCCACGATCAATACACCGATACCCGACAACATGCCCGCGACCACCGCCGGCGAACACATGCGGAACCACACGCCGGCACGGCACAAACCGGCTGCGATCTGGATCAGGCCTGCCAGCAGGACGACCGGGCCAAGCGCGGCCACGCCGTGTTCGCGCACCAGTTCGAACACCAGCACGGCAAGCCCCGCAGCAGGACCACTGACCTGCAACGGCGAACCGGCGATGGCGCCGACCACCACGCCACCGACGATACCGGTGATCAGTCCCGCGGCAGGCGGCATGCCCGAAGCGATCGCAATGCCCATGCACAAGGGCAACGCGACCAGGAAGACCACGACCGATCCGAGCAGGTCCCGCCCGAACCGTCCTTGCGAGAAGTAACGCTGTATCACGGCAGCCGTCCTCACGCAGCGGACGCAGCGGGCATCGAGAAGCGCGCATGCGGCGTCGCCTCGGGCACCCTGCCCTTGCCCGGCTCGATCGGCACGAAACAGCCCTGTTGCGCATCGAACGCCTTCAGTTCCGCGTGCGCGATGTCGTAAACCCATCCGTGAATGCTCAGCTGGCCACTCGCCAGCGCGGCCGCCACGGCGGGCAAGGTACGCAGGTGTTCGAGCTGCCCCACCACGTTTTCCTCGGTCAGGCAGCGCAGGCCTTCCGGCCCCTGCAGATCGGGGCCATTCTGCTCGACCACATAGCGCGCCACGTCCGCATGTTTCATCCACGCCGCCACCGACGGCATGTCCTGCACCAGCTCGGGATATTGCAGCGCCTTCATCGCGCCGCAATCGGAATGACCGCAGATCACGATATGACTCACCTTAAGCACCTTCACCGCGTACTCGATGGCGGCGACCACGCCGCTCACGTGCTGGGCATACGGCGGCACGATGTTGCCGATATTGCGGTAGACAAACAGCTCGCCGGGTTGCGTGGAAAACATCATCTCCGGCATCACGCGCGAATCGGCGCAGGTGATGAACATCGTGCCGGGATTCTGGCCGGCGGCCAGCTTGCGGAAGACCTCGCGCTGGGCGGGAAAGACATCGTTGCGGAACTGTTCGAAACCTTCGATCAAACGCTTCATGCGAAAACTCCAGGCAAAAATAGGGTGCGATGCCCACGACGCGGCATGCGCCGACGCGGCACCGAAAGACTTGGATGGTTGGAATGGCCGTGACGGGCCGCAGGCGCACGCAGCGCGCAGCAATCAACGACTCAGGGAGGTAGACACCGGCATGTCATGCACGCGGAAAGAATCGTGCATGCCCTTCACGGGGCGGTGGCGTCGATCAGACCGCTTCGGGCGGGCGTAGCAGCCGGGAAGGCGCGTGCGGCCCCACATCGTGGGCGCCGGCAACGGGAGGACCGATGGGCATGGGAGCCCACAAATGCGCGGTATCGAATGGATGCAGGATGTCATCCATCCCGCCGCCGGTGTTGTCTTCGAGCGAAGACTGCCCGGATGAATCGGCGTCGTTCTGCACGTCATCGGCCATCGAGATGACAAGCGCACACTTCTCTCCTGCCTGTGTCGGCGTCGACGCAGGCAATGGCCGCACAGGCACGCCGATCAGCAGCAACAGGCTGAACACGTAGGCGAGCCATACGGCGAAAGGAGAAGAGAGGCGACGCGAAGTCATGCATCAAAACTATCGGAAAGCAGTCATGAATCGCAAGTGTTTGCGATGATTTCATGACATGTTCCGTGCGCAAACTCAGGAAGCGTTTAGCCATCCAATGAGCAGCGCGAAAAAAAGAGACGGCGGGCAATGCCCGCCGTCTCTCCATCCTTGGGTCGAACTCCGTTGCGATAGTCGTGCGGTTGCTTAGAACGGGTAGTAGCGGAAGGAGGTGAAGAACATGTCTTCCTTGGCCTTCGGCGAAGCGGCACCGTTGGTGAGCACGCCGTTGACGAAGCCCTGGCCAGCAAACGCTTCCTTCTCGGTGTGCGAGTACTGCGCACCGAACTGCATCTTGCCGAACTTGCCCTGGTAGAACTTCCACCAGAAGCCGGCGGTGCCCTGCCAGATGTCCTTGGCGTTGCCCACGCAGGTGGCCGCAGCGGCACCGGTGGTGTCGCATCCGCTGTTGTTGTAGGCCGGGTTGCCGTAGCCGAGCTGCACGAGGGCGCCGTTCTTCGAAGCAATGAAGTCCTTCTTGCTCGTCGACTCGCGGCCGCCGAACAGGTAGACGTCGATGTCCGGGTTGGCGTGCCAGGTCAGGCCCGTCAGGATCATGCTTTCCTTGATCGGAGCCAGGTTGCCCTGGGGCGAGAAGGTCACGTCAGGCAGCTGGGTGCTGCCGTAGCGGCCGATGCCCTTGCCAGACATGCCCGAGATCTGCCAATCCAGGGTCTTGTCGATGAGCGGCATGATCGCGCCCAGACCCCAGCCACCGCCGTAGGTGTCGTGGTTCTGGTACGAGCCGTTGACGGCATAACGGTTGTAGAAGGCGCGGCCCAGGCCGAACACTTCGTAATGACCAAAGCCCGGATCGGCGGCGAACTTCACGATCACGTCCGGCATGTGGTTGAGCGACAGCGTGTTGGCCGAGTCGAAGCCCGAGCCTGCACCGATGTTGTAAGCCGTCTGCTGCACCGGCGCATTGGCCTGGTTCGGGCTGGAGTAGAACGTGGTCTGCGGATTCTCGAGCGAGATACCCAGCCAGTACTTCTTGTCCCAATCCTTGACCAGGCGGATCTGCGCCTGACGCGCCCAGGTGAAGCCCGGGATGTACTGTGCGTCGATCTGCGGCGGCATCTGCTCGGTGCGCGGGATGATGCCCTTGGCGTTGAGCGTCAGCAGCGACCAGTTCTGGCCGGCCAGCAGGTGCAGGCCTTCGTTGTCCCAGTCGGAGGTCATGTAGACGTTGCGCATGCGCGGATTGAACGAGTTGGACTCGTTCGAGTTCGCGGTCTGGGCGCCGCCCAGGAAGTCCATTTCGATGTAACCGGCGAGATGGGTGTTCGGGTTCACGTCACCCTGCGCGAGGGCCGACAGGCGGCTCTGGCGGGCGCTCATGCGGAACTCGCTCATGTGCGCGGTCTGCACGTTCTTGTACGGCATCGCGCTGTAGTTGGAGGCGATGTCCGCGCCTTCCTGGGCCGAACGGTAGATCGTTTCAGCCGCCAGGAAGCCACCGAGCGTGATGTTCACGCCCTTGTAGGCGATCTTGTCAGCCGACTTCTTCACCTGGGTGTCGGTCGCGGCGACCTGTTTCTGCACCTGCTCCACGGCCTGGCCGGTGGACACGTTGATGTCGGACTGAGCATCCGTACGCTGCTCCAGCTCGACCACCTTCGCCTGCAGGGCCTGCAACTGGGCCTTCAGCGCTTCGATTTCAGCGGACTGCGACGACTGCGTGGTCTTCGAGTTCGCCTGGGCCGGATCGGCCATCACGTGAAAGCTGGTAACGCCCAAACCGGCAGCAACGGCTACCGCGAGCAACTTGGAACGCATGGATATTCTCCGCATGTAGGTAGGAACCACCTGGACCGCCCCCTTTCGATCTCCGGCCGTCCAAGCACGATCGGAGCGCAGGATGCGGCCGCGTCTTTACCGTTAGATGCACGTTATGTGACAGAACCAAGACATCGGTCTGCTGGAGCCCGCCAACGGAGAGCTAACGAGCGCCCTGCCCTGAGCACCGGGCCACGGCCACCTGGCAGTGGCTGCTATGCTTGCGGGATGGAAAACCTCTGCAACAGCATGGCCGGCCGCATGGCCGAGCGCTTTCGCGGCTTCCTGCCGGTCATCGTGGACGTGGAAACCGGTGGCTTCGACTCCGAGCGCGACGCGCTGCTGGAAATCGCCGCCGTCATCCTGCGCATGACACCCGAAGGCTATCTGCAGCCGATGCCCGCCGTGGCGGCCCATGTGGAGCCGTTTCCCGGCGCCAACATCGATCCGCGTGCGCTGGAAATCACCGGTATCGACCCGGACAACCCGCTGCGCGGCGCGCTGGACGAGCGTCTGGCGCTGGACCACGTGTTCAAGCCCATCCGCGACGCCATGCGTGACATGGATTGCCAGCGCGCCATCCTGGTGGGGCACAACGCGGCCTTTGACCTGGGTTTCCTCAATGCCGCGGTGCGCCGCGTGGGGCACAAGCGCAACCCCTTCCACCCCTTCAGCTGCTTCGATACCGCCACCCTGAGCGGCCTGGCATTCGGCCAGACGGTGCTCAGCAAGGCCGTGCAGGCGGCTGGCATTCCTTTTGATACGCGCGAGGCGCACTCGGCCATTTACGACGCCGAGCGCACGGCCGAACTGTTCTGCACCATCGTCAACCGCTGGCGCCGCCTCGAGGTATTCGAGCGCGAGCAGATCGGCATTGAGTCGATGTAAAGGCAAAAGCCGCCCCGGGGGCGTTTCCGGGGTGTCGCCTTAATCCCTTTTTTATCAGCGCCATATGACAAGTCTTGCGCATTGTCATATAGCTGAAACATTGAACTCATTTCATTGCAACACGGCACGCATGAAATAGCGGCGGGCGGGAATCCCCCGAGACCCTTATCGCTCAAAGGAGCCACCGTGTTGACCTCAACCAAATACCTCACCACCGCCGTGTTCGCCGCGGCCTCGATGTTCGGCATGGCCGCACAGGCCACCGACATCACGGGCGCTGGCTCGAGCTTCGTCTACCCGGTGCTCTCGAAGTGGTCCGCGGGCTATGCCGAGAAGACCGGCAACAAGCTCAACTACCAGTCCGTCGGCTCGGGCGCCGGCGTGGCCCAGATCAAGGAAGGCACCATCGACTTCGGCGCGACCGACGCACCGGTGAAGGCTGAAGACCTCGCGCAGTTCGGCCTGGGCCAGTTCCCGGTCGTGGTCGGCGGCATCGTGCCGGTGGTCAACATCAACGGCATCGAAGCCGGCCAGATCAAGCTGGACGGCGCCACGCTCGCCGACATCTTCCTCGGCAAGATCACGCAGTGGAACGATCCCAAGATCGCCGCGCTGAACGCCGGCCTGAACCTGCCGGCCGGCAAGATCACGGTCGTGCACCGCTCGGACGGTTCGGGCACCTCGTTCAACTTCACCAACTACCTGTCGAAGGTGAGCCCGGAATGGGCTGGCAAGGTGAAGTTCGGCACCGCCGTTGACTGGCCGACCGGCGTGGGCGGCAAGGGCAACGAAGGCGTGTCTCAGTACGTCAAGCAGATCAAGGGTTCGATCGGCTACGTCGAATACGCCTATGCCGTGAAGAACAAGATCAGCTGGGTGAACCTGAAGAACGCCGCTGGCCAGGTCATCGCGCCGAGCGCCGATGCCTTCGCCGCTGCCGCTGCCACCGCCGACTGGGGCAGCGCCAAGGACTTCAACGTGATCATGACCAACGCGCCGGGTGCGCAGGCATGGCCGATCACCGCGACCACCTGGGTGGTGATGTACAAGAAGCCGAAGAACGCCGAGCACACCAAGGTGGCCTTCGAATTCTTCAAGTGGGCGCTGGAGAACGGCCAGAAGGACGCCGCCTCGCTCGACTACGTCGCGCTGCCGGACAGCCTGGTCAAGAAGATCGAGGCTTACTGGAGCACCGAGTACAAGCACTAAGGCGTCACGTCTCGCCGGTCATGCTACGGCAACCGGCGGGCCCTACCCTTGGACTTGATCGCACGGCATGGCCGCCCGACTCACCTCGGGCGGCCTGTTGTTGAAAGGCGCCTCGCAACGGCGCATCGTCAATGATCGGCTGGGCCTGCATCGCCTGGCCGGCAGCCACGAGAGGGATCGCAATCACATGCAAGCGAATGTAGGCGCCGTCGCCTCGACCATGGTCCAGGAGGAACGCGCGCATCGCGATGCGCGACATGACCGCCTGTTCTCCTGGCTGCTCAAGGGTTGCGCGTTGCTCGTGCTGGCCAGCCTGCTCGGCGCGGCCGGCGCCACGCTGTGGGGCGGTCGCCACGCGTTCGCCACCTTCGGCTGGCATTTCCTGATCAGTTCGGCGTGGGATCCGAGTACGGATACCTACGGCGCGCTCGTTCCTGTCTACGGCACCATTGCCACCTCGGTGATCGCCCTGATCATCGCCGTGCCGATCAGCTTCGGCGTCGCGCTCTATCTCTCCGAAGTGGCCCCCGCATGGCTGCGCACCCCGGTGGCTTCGGCCATCGAACTGCTCGCCGGCATCCCTTCGATCATCTATGGCATGTGGGGCCTCTTCATCTTTGCGCCCTTCTTCGCCGACCACATCAAGCCGTGGCTCACCAACTACCTGGGCGACAAGCCCGACGACGGCAAGCTGTCGTGGGTGGCCGCGCACGTGCCCTTCATCGGCAAGCTGTTCGGCAGCGACTACCCGTTCGGCGCCAGCGTGCTCACCGCCGGCATTGTGCTGGCAGTGATGATCATCCCGTTCATCTCCTCAGTGATGCGCGAAGTGTTCCAGACGGTGCCGACGCGCCTGAAGGAGTCGGCCTATGCGCTGGGTTCCAGCACCTGGGAAGTGTCCTGGGACATCGTGCTGCCCTACACACGCTCGGCCGTAATCGGCGGCATCTTCCTCGGCCTCGGCCGCGCGCTGGGCGAGACGATGGCGGTGACCTTCGTGCTCGGCAACGCCATGCAGTTCTCTGCATCCATCCTCGATCCGGGTGCATCGATCGCCTCGACCATCGCCAACCAGTTCAGCGAGGCCGCGGGCCTGCAGAAGTCCACGCTGATGGCGCTGGCGTTCCTGCTGTTCGTGGTGACCTTCATCGTGCTGCTGATCGCCCGCTGGATGCTGCGCCAGCTCGCCCACAAGGAGGGTCGCTGATGGCCGGCAATTCCAGCCTGTATCTGCGCCGCCGCTTCACCAACGCGCTGGCGCTGACGCTCAGCACGATGGCCACGGTGCTTGGCCTGATTTTCCTGGCCTGGATCCTGTGGGAAACGCTGCGCCAGGGCCTCGGCGCCCTGACGCCCAAGCTGTTCACCAAGATCACCGCCTACGGCGAGGACGGCGGCCTGGCCAACGCCATGGTCGGCAGCCTGATCATCAATCTCATCGGCATCCTCATCGCCACGCCGATCGGCGTGATGGCCGGTGCATGGCTGGCCGAGTACGCCAATCGCACGCGCCTGGGCGAGTCGATCCGCTTCCTCAACGACATCCTGCTGTCGGCGCCGTCGATCGTGCTGGGCCTGTTCGTCTACACCATCATCGTGTTGCCGACCACGGCGCTCACCTCCGGCAACACCACCTTCTCCGGCCTGGCCGGCGGCGTGGCGCTGGCGCTGATCGCCCTGCCGGTGATCGTGCGCACCACCGACGAAATGCTGCGCCTGGTGCCCTCCACCCTGCGCGAAGCCTCGCTGTCGCTGGGCATCCCGCAGTGGAAGCTGACCACGCAGATCCTGGTGCGCTCGGCGCGCTCGGGCATCATCACCGGCGTACTGCTGGCGCTCGCGCGCATCAGCGGCGAAACCGCGCCACTGCTGTTCACTGCGTTCGGCAACAACTACATGACCGCCAACCCGATGGACAAGATGTCCAGCCTGCCCCAGGTGATCTACCAGTACGCCAACGATCCGGGCGAGGCGATGCACGCCATCGCCTGGGCCGGTGCGTTCGTGCTCACCATGTTCGTGCTGCTGCTGAGCCTTGCTTCCCGTCTGGTCCTTTCACGCAACAAGGTGTCCCATGACTGAGTCCGCCGCCGCCGGCATCCATCCGCAGTCCGCGGCCACGCCTGCCCCGATCGCGCCCACCAAGATCCAGGTGCGCGACCTGCACTTCTACTACAACGGTTTCCATGCGCTGAAAGGCATCAGCATGGATATTCCGGAGAAGAAGGTGACGGCCATCATCGGCCCGTCCGGTTGCGGCAAGTCGACCCTGCTGCGCATCTTCAACCGCATTTATGCGATCTACCCGAAGCTGGAAGCCAAGGGCGAGATCGTGCTGGATGGCGAGAACATCCTCGACGCCAGCTATTCCATGAACCGCCTGCGCAGCAAGGTCGGCATGGTGTTCCAGAAGCCGGTGCCGTTCCCGATGACCATCTTCGAGAACGTGGCCTACGGCATCCGCCACCACGAGAAGCTCTCGCGCGCCGACATGGACATCCGCGTCGAGCAGGCGCTGCGCAGCGCCGCGCTGTGGGACGAAGTGAAGGACAAGCTCAAGCAGAGCGCGCTCGGCCTCTCCGGCGGCCAGCAGCAGCGCCTGTGCATCGCCCGCGGCATCGCGCTGAAGCCCGAAGTGCTGCTGCTGGACGAGCCGACCTCGGCACTGGACCCGATCGCCACCGGCCGCATCGAACAGCTGGTGGAAGAACTCAAGAACGAGTACACCATCGTCATCGTCACCCACAACATGCAGCAGGCGGCCCGCTGTTCGGACCTCACTGCCTTCATGTACCTGGGCGAGCTGATCGAGTTCGACCGTACCGAACAGATCTTCACCAAGCCGAGCAAGAAGCAGACCGAAGACTACATCACCGGTCGCTTCGGCTAACTTTATCCCTCTCCCCTCTGGGCGACCCGAAGGTAGTCCCCGTGGGAGAGAGGGCTGGGGTGAGGGGCCAGTCTTGCGGCAACCTTCACTTGCTCCAACTCATCGCACGAGAATCCACATGAGCGGCAGCAGCAAAGAACACATCATCAAGAGCTACGACGACGAGCTGACCCGCCTCACCGGCGAAATCGTTCGCATGGGCGAGCTCGCGGTGAGCCAGCTGGAAGCGGCCATCGACGTGATCGACCGCCGTGACGAGCGCGCCGCGCAGCACGTGGTCAACAACGACGACGCCATCGACCTGCTGGAGCAGGAAATCAGCCACGACGTGGTACGCCTGCTGGCGCTGCGCGCGCCGATCGCCGGCGACCTGCGCAACGTGTTCGCGGCCCTGCGCATCGCGGCCGACATCGAGCGCATCGGCGACTACGCCGCCAACGTGGCCAAGCGCTCCATCCCGCTGTCGATGGTGGCGCCGGTCAGCCCGACCAGCGGCCTGGGCTACCTCGCCGAACTGGCCGCGCAGGAAGTGCGCGACGTGCTGATCGCCTACCGCGACCGCGACGCCGAACGTGCTTACCAGGTGTGGAAGGACGACGCCGAGCTGGACGAAGCCTATACCGGCTATTTCCGCCAGCTGCTCACCTACATGATGGAAGACCCGCGCAACATCACGCCGTGCACGCACCTGCTGTTCATGGCGAAGAACATCGAGCGCATCGGCGATCACGCGACGAACATCGCCGAAAGCATCTGGTATCAGGTCAACGGCGAACCGCTGACGGCGCAGCGCGCCAAGCGTGATTTCACCTCGAATCCCGAGCTGACCAAGCTGGGCAACAAGGACTGATCTCTGAGCCCCTCTCCCATTGGGAGAGGGGTTGGGGAGAGGGTGCGAGGCTTGCGTAGCCTCCCACCCTTCGCTTCGCCCGCACCCTCATCCGCCTACCGGCACCTTCTCCCGCAGGGAGAAGGATTCCTCCGTTCATGCTCAATGAAAGATGGGAATTAGTCGTCTCCGGCGTCAATGCCCACTGGTGATCTTCAACCCCACCATCCCCAACACCACCAGCCCGACGCACGCCAACCGCAACGGCGACGCCGAATCGCCAAACAACACGATACCGAGCAGCACCGCGCCCACCGCGCCGATACCGGTCCAGATCGCATAAGCCGTCCCGATCGGCAGCGTCTTCACTGCCATCGCCAGCAGAATGATGCTGGCCGTCATCGCCGACACAGTGACCACACTGGGCCACAACCGGCTGAAACCTTCGGTGTATTTGAGCCCCACCGCCCAGACCACTTCAAACAGTCCGGCAAGGGCAAGATAGATCCAGGGCATGAGACTGCTCCTCTGGAAAGAGCAGGGTCGTCCCCGCGATAAAGCATGCATGCGGGGCCGTCCCCGCAGACTGGCCCCATTGCAGGGCCAGTCACGTCATTCTACATGAGCCGCCTGAATGCCCTTTCAGGATGTGATCTTGCTGCCCAGCTCACGGGCCTCGCGCCGTGCGCGAGCGGAATGCACGATGCCGTAGACGCCGATGACGATCCACGCGACCTGCATCAGGAACGCGGGCCAGTTCATCGCTACGCCGAACACCAGCGACAGGATCACCCCCAGCGCACCCAGTACGTTCATCAGCTGGTACAGCAAGCCGTTGCCGTGCAGCTTGTGGGCCTGCAGCAACAGGAACGCGAGCAATACCAGCACCACGCCGACATAACCACACCAGTCATGCCACAGGAAGGTCATCGCTTTTCACTCCTTTGACGTAAAGCCTCGAACAACACCACGCCGGCGGCAACGGAGACGTTGAGGCTCTCCATCACACCCGGCATCGGGATCTTCGCGACGAAATCGCAGGTTTCACGCGTGAGCCGGCGCATGCCCTCGCCTTCACTGCCGAGCACGAGCGCCACCGGCCCCTTCATGTCGATGCTGTAGAGGGACGTATCAGTGTCGCCAGCCAAGCCCGTGATCCACACTCCCGCATCCTTGAGCGTGCGCAAGGCACGTGCGAGGTTGGTCGCTGCAATCAGCGGCACGCGATCGGCGCCGCCCGCCGACGCGCGACGCACCACGGGAGTGAGGCCCACGGCCCGATCCTTGGGCACGATGACCATGGTGACCTTCGCCGCAGCAGCGCTGCGCAGGCACGCGCCGAGGTTGTGCGGATCGGTGACGCCATCCAGCACCAGCACCAGCGCATCATTGCCGGCAGCCTCGAGCAGGCCGGTGATATCGTTCTCGCCCCCCATCGGCGGCGCTTCGTAAAGCGCCACGATGCCCTGGTGACGCGCCTCACCCGCCAGCTTGTCGAGCTGTTCGCGCGGGCGATGATGCACCGGGATGTTCAGCGCCTTGGCGCGCGTGGCCAGTTCCTGCACGCGCGCATTGCGCTGCCCCTGCTCCACCAGCAGCTCGCGTACGCGCGATGCGTCGTTGCTCAGCGCGCCTTCGACCGGGTTGATCCCGACGATCCAACTCTCACTCATCGTTTACCTTTCTTCTTGCTGGTCTTGCGGACCTTGGAGGTGGCCTGGGACGCCGCCGCCTTCGCGGCCTTCAGCTTGTCCTTGGCCGCCGACTTTACCTTGGCGAACACGCCTCCTCCCTCGGCCGGCTTGCCGACGGCCTTCGAAGGCGTCTTGCGCCCGGCCGGTGGCAGCGGCGGCAGCGTCACGGCGGGGGCGGCATTATCGCGCGGCGCGGGGCGCTCCGTCGCCTTGCGTCCCTTCTGCGGCAGCGAATAGCGCTCGCCCGCAGCGGCGTAGTCGTAGCGACGCTCGCCGCGCGGCGGCTCGACGGCCTTTTCCTTGCGCGGCGAAACGAGGCGGAAGTCGATCTTGCGGTCTTCCAGCGAAGCGCGCAGCACCTGCACCCGCACGTGGTCGCCCAATCGGAACTGAGCGCCGCTGCGCTCGCCCTTCAACAGATGGCGCACGGGATCGAAGTGGTAGTAGTCGTTGGAGAGCTGGCTGATGTGCACCAGCCCCGACACCTTCGATTCGTCCAGTTCGACGAACAGGCCGAACGAGGTGACGCCGGTGACCGTACCGGCGAACTCGCTGCCCACATGCTTGGACATCCACGCGCACTTGAAGCGCTCGTCCACGTCGCGCTCGGCCTCTTCCGCACGGCGCTCGCGCTGCGAGCAATGCACGGCCATGGCCGCCATCTCGGTGGGGGTATAGCTGTAGCCCGAGGGCTTGCCGCCGGTGATGGCGTAACGGATCGCACGATGCACCAGCAGATCCGGATAGCGACGGATCGGCGAGGTGAAATGCGCATACGCCTCAAGGGCGAGACCGAAATGCCCGCGATTGTCCGGCTGATACGCGGCCATGCTCTGCGCACGCAGCAGCACCGACTGGATCAGCTCGCGCTCGGGACGGTCGTGCACCAGCCGAAGGATGTCGGCGAAGTCGGCCGGGGTCACCTCTTCCACCGGCGGCATGCGCAGCTTGAACTCGCGCAGGAACTGCTGGAGATCCTCGTACTTCTCCACCGGCGGCGGCTCGTGCGCGCGGAACAAGGCCGGAATCTTTTTCTTCTCGAGGAACAATGCCGCCTGCACGTTGGCGGCGATCATGCATTCCTCGATCAGCTTGTGCGCATCGTTGCGCTCGGTGGCGCCCATGGCCTCCACTTCGCCGCGCTGGTCCAGGCGGAACTTCACCTCGGGCGTCTCGAAGTCGATCGCGCCGCGACGCTTGCGTTGCGCTGCCATCAGCTTATACAGGCCGTGCAGATGCTCCAGCTGGGGCATGACGTCGGCCAGTTCGTGGCGCGCATCGGCGTCCTCGAGCCCGATGGCCTGCCACACGCGGTCGTAGGTCAGGCGTGCATGCGAACGCATCACCGCGTCGTAGAACTTCGACTTGACCACCGCGCCTTCGGTGTCCACGACCATGTCGCACACCATGCACAGGCGCTCGACCTTGGGGTTCAGCGAGCAGATGCCGTTGGAGAGCGTCTCCGGCAACATCGGCACCACGAAGCCCGGAAAATAGGTCGATGTGCTGCGCTCGTAGGCTTCCTTGTCCAGCGCCGAGCCCACCTTCACGTAATGCGATACGTCGGCAATGGCGACCACCAGGCGGTAGCCACCGCCACGGCGCGGTTCCGCGTACACGGCGTCGTCGAAGTCCCTGGCGTCCGCACCGTCGATGGTCACCAGCGGCAGCGACCGCAGGTCCATACGTCCCTCGCGCTCGGCGGCCGTCACCTGCGGTTCCACCTGGGCCGCGTCGCGCGTGACCGCATCCGGCCAGTCGTGCGGCAGGTCATGGCTGGCGATCGCCATCTCCACCAGCAACG
The DNA here is from genome assembly GCF_004296575.1 of Dyella amyloliquefaciens. GTDB lineage: Bacteria > Pseudomonadota > Gammaproteobacteria > Xanthomonadales > Rhodanobacteraceae > Dyella > Dyella amyloliquefaciens. The sequence goes on from NZ_SAYT01000002.1 coordinate 621,767, forward strand.
ATGGCTGCAGGCGTTCCCCCAGAACCGCGCGAATCGCACCGAGCGGGCCGCGGTGGGCTGACGGTGGCTGGGTAATCTCAACCACGACGATCTGCCCGGAGCGCGCTCCCATGTCCTGTCCCGGCTGGATCATCACGTCCTGGTGGAGGCGACGGTCGTCCGGCGCCACCAGCATCACGCCATCCTCCAGCACCACGCGACCGACCAGGCGCGGCGAACGCCGCTGCAGCACTTCAACAATGGCGCCTTGCTTGCGGCCGCGACGGTCGATGCCGACCACACTGGCCAGCACGCGATCGCCATGCAACACCAGGCGCATCTGTTGCGGGGACAGGTAGAGGTCGTCGCCGCCGTCGTCCGGTCGCAGGAAGCCGTAGCCCTCCGCATTCGCCAGCACGACACCGGGAATCAGGTCCAGCTTGTTCGCCGGCGCGTAACCGCCACGACGACCGAGCAGCAACTGTCCGTCGCGCACCATCGCACCCAGGCGCTTGCGCAGGGCATTGAGCTCGTACTCGTCGGCAAGGGAGAGTGCTTCGGCGATGCGCGCCTCGGTCAGCAGTTCGCCCCGCGATTCCAGCAGCCCAAGGATGGCCTCGCGACTGGGGATGGGGCGTTCATAACGTTGTGCCTCGCGTTCGGCATGCGGATCGCCCACCCGGCCTTCCCGTACTTTCGACGGGTCGAGTGCCGAGCGTCGTGCGCTCTTCTTCAGCGCGACGGGGCTGGTTTTGGCGTCCTGCTTGCGATTGCGTGGTTCTTTTTTTCGGGTCACATCCATGCCTTTTGCTAGGGCCGGCCCGCGAGCAACGCGGGCCGATCAAAAATCAGTGAAAGAATAGTTGACAACTCACCGACACATGCCTAATCTACGCGGCTCACGCAGCTCAAAAAGCACAGCGTGACACCTGCCCAGGTGGCGGAATTGGTAGACGCACTAGTTTCAGGTACTAGCGGGTAAAACCGTGGAGGTTCGAGTCCTCTCCTGGGCACCAATTATAGAAGAAGCCCGCAGCGATGCGGGCTTTTTCGTTTCTGTCGTTCGGGCTCTGCGCCATCGCCAGCTCAGCTGATGACACGCAGCGCACTCAACCCGCCGACCAGTGAATGCACATGTTCGAGACCTTCCGCGCGCAACAGTCGCGCCGCGTGTCCGCTGCGTCGGCCGCTGGCGCAGATCAATAGCGTCCGCCCTTCTGCAAGTTCCGCCACGTGCGCCATCACCTGCGCGGAGGGAACCTGCAGCGACGGCAGCTCCAGCGGCTCGATCGCGATCTCGCCTGCTTCGCGCAGGTCGACCAGTCGATAGCCTGCCGCCAAGGCGTCTTCCAGCCGCCCGAACACCACGTCGATGTCGCTTTGCGACTGCACCAGGGCCACGGCCTGCCGCGCAACCGCGACGCAACCGCCATGCGCAGCACAACCCTGCGCCACGTCGATGGGCAGACGGGTCGTCGTGTAGTCGAGCAGATTGAGCAGCAACAAGGCCGGTTCGCAGGGGCGTGGCAAGTCGAGCAGGAGCTTCAACGCCTCCATCGCCTGCATCGTGCCGAACATGCCGGGCACCGGACCAAGCACACCGGACTGCACGCAGCTGCCCACAGCCTCGGGCGCAGGCTCGAGCGGCCACAGGCAGCGCAGGCACGGTGTACCCGGCTGTGCCGTTACCACCTGCAGCTGTCCTTCGTACTGGTAGACGCTGGCGAGAACCAGCGGCGTACCGCTGAGCACGGCCGCATCGCTGCTCAGGTAGCGACTGCGCATGTCGTCGGTACATTCGAGCACCAGGTCGAACTGGCGGAAGATCTCGACCGCGTTGCCGGCGTGCAGTGGCTCGGTCCAGGTCTGCACAGCCACGGTGGGATTGAGCGCAGCCACGCGTCGTGCCGCCAGCTCCGCCTTGAGTTCACCGATGTCCCGCGTGTCGTAAAGGGTCTGACGATGCAGGTTGCTGGCCTCCAGGCGATCGCCATCGACAATGCCCAGCGTGCCGATGCCTGCGCCAGCGAGATAGCTGATGGCCGGGCAACCCAGACCGCCGGCGCCGATCACCAGTATGCGCGCCGCAGCGAGCCTGGACTGCCCTGCCTCGCCCACTTCGCGCAGGCGGACCTGTCGCGAGTAGTCCGGTGTGAACGCCCCGGGCTCGTGATGATGGTGATGCGCAGGATCCGACTCGTGCTCATGCGCCCGGTGTACGTGGGTGCAGGCAACCCACGCCGTGTCACCGGTCAGGTAATGCTCTTTCTTCCAGATCGGCAGGCGATGCTTGATCTCGTCGATGATGTAGCGGCAGGCGCGGAATGCCTCGTCGCGATGCGCGGCGGAGACGCCAATCCACACCGCGAGATCGCCCACCTTGAGGTCACCGGTGCGGTGGACGCAGCCGGCATCGGTGACGCCATAACGCTCGATGGCTTCCGCCAGGATGCGCTCGCCCTCGGCTTCGGCCAGCTCGGCGTAGGCCTCGTATTCCAGGCCATCCACCTCGCGCCCTTCATTGCTGTCGCGCACCCAGCCCTCGAAGGCGCAGAATCCGCCGCTGCCGGAGTGCTTGAGCCCTTCGCGCTGTTGCGCCGTATCGACCTGCACGTTGGAAAGACGAAAGCGCATCAGCCGCCTGCCACCGGTGGAATGAAGACAATGGTGTCACCCTCTCGCAAGGGTCGGTCCCAGGCGCTGAATTGCGCATTGACCGCGACCTTCAGCGCATCGGCGGCAAGCGAAAAACCGTGGCGCGCCCGCAACTCGTCATAGAGTTCGCGCACCGATGTGGCAGCCGTCTGCACCTGCTCACCGGACGAACCGGCCTGTTCGCGCAGCTGGGCGTAGTACTGCAGGTTCACCACGGTCATGCCTGGAACTCCATGCGGTGTTGCATCTCATCGCGCTCTTCGGGCGTGTTGACGTTGTCCAGCGCGTCGCCGGGCGCCGGCAACAGCACGATGCGCGACTGGATCAGCGCCTTGCGGGGGCAGTAGCTGCCGTCCTCATAGCGCTGCTTCAGCAAGGCATGGCTGGAGGGCTCCCAGATCGCGCAGAGCGGTTCGGGCAGACCATCGTGACGACTCGCGAACACCGTGGCGCTGGCGGAGGCATCCCGCGCATCGATCAGCTGCTGCAGGGTCGTTTCGTCCAGCAGCGGAAGATCGCAGGCCAGCACGAGCCAGGCTGCCTCGGGAAAACGGTCCTGTGCGGAGAGAATGCCTGCCGCGGGGCCGATGGCGTCGTAGCTGTCCACGATCTGCGGCAAGCCTGCGCGCAGCGGGTCATCGCGCTGTTGATCGCGCACCGACAGGAAGGCACGCTCGGTGACAGCTTCCAGCAGTCGCCATGCCCGCAGCAGTTGCGGTTCGCCGCGATAGGGCAAGGCCGCCTTGTCCTGGCGCATGCGCTGGCTCGCACCGCCGCTCAGCAGCAATCCAAAGAGGGGTGGTTGCCGGTCGCTCATGCGGACTCCGTGGCGGTGAAATCGTGCTTGCCGCCGCTCTTGCCGATCAGGCGGATGTCGCCGATCACGATGTCGTGCGACAGCGCCTTGCACATGTCGTAGATGGTCAGCGCGGCGACGCTGGCGCCGGTGAGCGCCTCCATCTCCACGCCGGTGCTGCCGCGACAGGAGACCGTGCAGTCGATCAGCGCATCGTCACCCTCCATGCGAATGACCACGTCGCAACGATCGATGGCCAGCGGATGGCACAGCGGAATCAGCTGGGGCGTTGCCTTGGCACCCATCACGCCGGCAATCTGCGCCACCGTGATCACGGCACCCTTGCGCGTGACATGGCCGGCATCGCGCAGGGCCTGGGCGACATCGGCGGGGAATGTCACCCTCGCCCTCGCCTGTGCCACGCGATGGGTGACGGGCTTGGCGCCGACGTCCACCATGCGTGGCTGCTGCGATTCGTCGACGTGGGTGAGCTTGGCGGTAGATGAGGTCACGATGGATTCCAGCTCCGGCATGGCGTGATTATCGGCCTGGCGCAAGGCGACGGCATGAAGAAACCGTTTAGGCCTACCCGCCGATATAGTGCATCTCGATCTTGTGTTTGCGGCTGCCGTGACGCTCGGCGCGCTCTTCGCTGTAGCGGTCGCTTCGGCGCAGCCAGACGTTGCGCAGGCATTCGGTCATTGCCTCGTCGCTGGCACCATCGCGCATCAGGCTGCGCAGGTCGGTGCCCCGGGTGGCGAACAGGCAGGTGTAAAGCTGGCCCTCCGAGGACAGCCGGGCACGCGTGCAGCCACCGCAGAACGGCTGGCTGATGGACGAGATCATGCCGATCTCCCCTGCCCCGTCCACAAAGCGATAACGCGTGGCGACCTCGCCCGGATACTTGGGTGGTACAGCCTGCAGTGGCCATCGCGCATGGATGCGCTCGATCAGCTCCTGCGAAGGCACCACGTCGTCGGCGCGCCACGCGTTGTGGTTGCCCACGTCCATATACTCGATGAAACGCACCACGATGCCGGTGCCGCGAAAGCGCTCGACCAGCTCCGTCACCGTGCCTTCGTTGACGCCCCGCTGCACCACCGTATTGAGCTTCACGCCGTGTGGAAATCCGGCGAGCTGCGCCGCCTCGATCCCGTCCATCACATCGCCGAGCGCGCCGCGCCCGCCACTCATGCGATGGAACAGCGCCGGATCGAGCGTATCGAGGCTCACCGTGATGCGGTCGAGCCCGGCGTCGCGCAACTCGCGGGCGTGGCGCGCCAGCAGAACGCCATTGGTTGTCATCGCCAGATCAGTAATGCCATCGATGCGACGCAGCCGCGACACCAGCTCGGCGAGTTGCGGCCGCAACAATGGCTCTCCACCGGTAAGGCGCAGCTTGCTGACGCCAAGCGTCGCCGCCAGCCGGCACAGACGCTCGATCTCGTCGAAACTCAGACGCTCGTCGTTGCGCAGGAACGTGAAGTGTTCGCCGTACGTGGATTCGGGCATGCAGTACGGGCAACGGAAGTTGCAGCGATCCATCACCGAGATGCGCAGGTCGTGCATCGGCCGTCCGTGCTGGTCCTGAGGCAGTTCGGCCGAGGCTTCGGGATGGGCATGCAGGACGCTCATGTCACCACCGATAGAACGCTGCAATGGTGCCGGCTGGCACGGGGCCCAGTCCGGGCGGAAGTTGCACCACGCCATGCGTACGCGGCAGCGACGAGAAATCGCCTGACGTGCGCGACGGCACCGGATGAGCCATGACCAACCCCTGCGCATCGGTGTGCACGTGCGCGGGCACGAAGCTCGTCAGCATGACATTGGTATCCATCGCCGCATCCAGGCAGACCATCTCCATCGGCGTCGGCGTCGTGCCCATGGCGGCCAGCAAAGCCGGACGCACATAGCGAATGGCACATACCAGCGCGGATACCGGGTTGCCGGGCAACGCGAACACGGCCTGACCGCTCGATCCCACGCCGAACCACATGGGTTTGCCGGGCTTCTGCGCAATGCGATGGAACACGCGACGCACCTCGAGGGCCTCCAGCGCGGACGGCACGTAATCACGCTGCCCCATCGATACGCCGCCAGACAGGATCAACACATCGTGCGCGGCAAGCAGCTTCGCCAGCTTGCCGCGCGTTGCCTCCTGGTCATCGGCAACGTGATCGATGGTGACTCGCCCGAATCCGTGGAGACGCATCGCGGTCGCCACGGCGATGTCATTGGAACGCCGGATCTGGCCTTCGCCCAGCGACGCTCCCACCTCCACCAGTTCATCGCCCGTGGAGAGGATGGCGATGGAAGGGATGGAGGCCACTTCCACCCGGGCGAAGCCGTTCGCGGCAAGCAACGCGATTTCGGGCGCGCCAATCGGTGTGCCCACGTCGAGCAACGGCTCGCCGGCGACGCAGTCGGAGCCACGCGAATGGATGAATTGCCCACGCGCCGGCTGATAACCGTCGGCGAGGTGATAGAGCTCTCCCTCACGCCGCGTCTGCTCCACGGGAATCACGCAATCACAACCCGTCGGCCGCATGGCGCCGGTGGTCACTTCGATGCAGGCATCGCTCGGCACCAGCGCCTGCAACGACATGCCCGCCAGCTGCATGCCTGCCAGGGTGAATGCCCGCGGAAGGGTTTCATGCCAGCGGATGGCGATGCCATCCATCATCACGCGGTCGAACGGCGGATGGTCGTGTTCGGCATGCACCGGTTGCCGCAGGATGCGGCCGGCCGCCTCGTGCAGCGACACCGGCTCGCTGCCGAACGACGACATGTGTTCGGCAATGAGGGCCTCGGCCTGCGCGACGCTGATCAACTCGGTCATGGACATGGCACGGTGGCAACCCGGAAAAGGTGCTGGCAACGATTATGAAGTGGGTATCGGGGATGCACAATCAAAGCGACGAATTCCATCATGCACCCAACGCCACGGCCTTGACCTGCGCCCATACCTCGTCCCCTGGCGACAGCCCCAGGTCATGCCATGAACGGCGTGTGATGCGGGCAAGCAAGGGGCTGCCGGAGGCGTCGAGCCGCACGAGGCATTGCGAGGAAGCCCCTGCATCGGCCATGGCGACGATGCGGCAGGCCACCTGGTTCAATACGCTGGTGGACACCTGCCGCTCCCGGCTCAACACCACGTCACGTGCCGCGATGCGGCAACGCACCGATTGCCCCATCCTCTCTTCGTGATGCGGAAGCCACAGCGTGCCGCCCTGAAACTCCAGCTCGATAAGCTGGTCGTGCGTGTCGATGCCACGCACCGTACCCTCGATCACCGTTCCCAGCGCTTCACCCATCGCGGGTGGAAGATCCAGGCGGGTGAGCGTGTCCTGCGGATTGCCCTGGGCGACCACGTGGCCGCCTTCGAGCAACACGATGTGGTCTGCCAGGCGCACCACTTCGTCGATGTTGTGGCTGACGTAAAGCATCGGGACCTGCAGCGTGCCGTGCAGGCGCTCCAGGCAGCCCAGCAGATCCACGCGCGCCGTGGCGTCGAGCGCGGACAACGGCTCGTCGAACAGCAGCAGGGCGGGATCTGACAACAGTGCACGGACCATGGAGACGCGCTGGCGTTCACCGCCGGACAGCGCACCCACGCGACGATCGAGCAATGTGCGCAGACCGAAACGGTCGATCATGCCCTCGCGATCAAGGTGTGCCGGACGACCCGCACGCCGAAATCCATAGTCGATGTTGCCCCCCACCGAAAGATGGGGGAGCAGACTCGGTTCCTGAAACACATAACCCAGCCGCCGTTTGTGCGGCGGCACGAACACGCGGCGCGCCGAGTCCTGCCACAGGTCATGTCCGAACGAGACCCTGCCCGTGCTGTCCTGTTCGAGGCCCGCAATAGCGCGCAGGCAAGTGGATTTCCCTGCCCCGGATGGGCCGAACAATGCCGTGATGCCTCGCGCAGGCAACGCCATGTCGACGTCCAGCACCAGGGCGCCACGACGCAGCGCGAGTTTCGCGTCGAGTCCGTGCAGCGACTCAGTCACGCACGTACCTGCGTGGGCGAAGCAGCGACATGGCGAGCAACGCGGCAAACGAAACCACCAGCAGGCACAGGGACAGCACATTGGCCTGGTGGTACTCGCCTGCCTGCACGTGATCGTAGATGCGCATGGACAGCACGCGGGTCTGGCCCGGGATGTTGCCGCCGATCATCAACACCACACCAAACTCGCCCACGGTATGTGCGAAGCCCAGCACCGCCGCCGTGACCACGCCCGGCCATGCCAGCGGCAAGGCCACTGTGAAAAAGCGATCCAGTGGCCGCGCGCCCAGGCAGGATGCAACCTCCAGCGGGCGGGCACCGATCGACTCGAACGCGTTGTGCAACGGCTGCACCACGAAGGGCAGCGAATAGAGCATGGACGCCACCACCAGGCCCTGAAAGGTGAAAGGAAGTGCGGTCAGGCCGAGCGCCGCGATGGCCCGGCCTACCGGCCCCTCGGGCCCCAGCAGCAGCAATAGATAGAAGCCCAGCACGGTGGGAGGCAGCACCAGCGGCAACGCCACCACGGCGGCGGCCGGCCGCCGCCAGCGCGACGCGGTATGCGCCAGCCACCATGCCAGCGGCATACCGATCACCAGCAGCAAAAGGGTCACGACGCCGGCGAGCCGCAGCGTGAGTCCGAGTGCCTGAAGATCCTGGCCGGAAAGCAACGCCATGGCCGCCGCTCAGTGTTCGCCGCCACCAGGGAGACTGAAGCCGTAACCAGCCAGGATGGCGCGTGCCGGTGCTTGCTGCACATAGCGCGCAAAGTCCTCGGCCAGCGCATTGCCGGCGCCACGCTTGGTCAGCACGAAGCTCTGTCGCAAAGGCTCATGCAGAGACGCCGGCACCGGTGCGTAACTGCCCTTGCCAGGGGACGCCAGCACCAGCGACTCGGCCACCAGCCCCACCTGAGCGTTGCCGCTCTGCGCGAACTGGACGGTCTGCGCGATGTTCTCGCCGAACACCAGCCGGGGCTGCACCTGGTCCCATATGCCCGCCGCGCGCAGGGCCTGCTCCGCGCGCTTGCCATAGGGCGCGTGCTGCGGGTTGGCGATCGCTATGCGACCGAAGCGGGGCTGTGCGAGGTCGGCCACCTGCACGCCATGCATGTCGATGCTCGCGCTCCACATCACGAGATGGCCCTCCGCATAGGGCACGGGTGTTCCACCCGCCTTGCCGTGGGCAACCAGCTGTTGGGGGTAGCTGCTGTCGGCCGAAAAGAACAACTCGAACGGTGCGCCCTGCTCGATCTGCGTCAGCAACATGCCTGACGCACCGAAGACGACGTCAAGCTTGGCGCCAGGGTGATCATGGCCATAAGCCTCGACCAGCTTGCCCATCGCGTCATGCAGGTCCGCCGCTGCCGCGATGGTGATGTGCTGCTCCTGCGCGCTGGCCTTGGGCCATGGCATCAGTGTGGCAGCGATCAGGAACAGGCAGGATCCCAAATGGAATTTCATTCGTTGCATCCCTTTTCATCTGCGAGCGGAATTCGTGGAGCAGGCACCGTCATATATCCAGGCGTAGCGGTCAGGACGAACGACGCTGCCTCACGCTATCGCGCACATCCACGTCAAACAACAGTTCAAGCACGTCATCGCCGCTTCCCGTGGGCAAGTTGAAGGTCAGTCCTTCGCGCGTGGGCAGCCGCGCGGCATGTGCCCGCACGGCTGCCTCCGGGAGCTCGATCAGCCAGGCATCAGCCCGCCCGGACAGCCCGGCATCGATACTTCCACCCAGGCGTAAAGCACACCCCATGGCGAACGCCTGGGCGAACCGGGTATGCGACTCAACCGTGCCGCCCGCCAGCAGCTGCGTCAGCTCAGCCTCGCCGATGCGCACACGCAGGCTTTGTCCTTCGATCTGCAGTTTCATCCGGTGACTCCTGGAACGTGCGTGGGCATGAAAGTGAGGCTCGCAGCGGGATGCATGCTGACAATCTGCACCAAGGTGCCGGCAGGACAGTCGCCCGCATCCTCGGGCAGGACTACCCAGGCGTCCGCCTCAGCGAAAGGCCGGATGCGGAATGGCTGCTGCAGGGCGGCCACGCTGGCATGCAGGCGCCCCTCTGCATCCTGCATCAGGGTCGCGCGCAGGAAGTGCCGCAGCCCCGGCTTGGGTTGCTGCCCCGTATCCAGCCGGGCATGCAGCACCGCTTCGCTACTCAGCCCCTGCATCGCCCGCAACGTTGGGACGATGAAGAACCTGAAACCCACGGCAACAGCCATTGGCGTGCCAGGCAGCGCCACGACCAGCGCACCGTCATCCATCCGCGCGGCCAGCAGGGGCTTGCCGGGTCGCATGGCGACCTTGTGGAACAAGATATCCGCACCGAGTCGGCGCAAGGTGTCGGGAACGAAGTCGTAGCGCCCCATCGAAACGGCACCGGTACTGATGATGAGATCGGCACCGGCCTTGCGCCCCCGTTGCACGGCGCGCTCGTAGTTGTCGGCCGTGTCGTCCACCGTTTCGCACGACAGCACCCGCACGCCCATGCCTGCAAGTGCAGCACTCAGATACGGGCCGTTGGAATTGTGGATATGCCCAGCAGCCAGCGGCCGCTCCGGATCGGGCTGCAGCTCCTTGCCCGTGCAAATGATGGCGACGCGGGGGGCGCGCGTAACATCGACTCGCGCGATACCCAGCGCAGCCAGCAACATGATATGAGCGGGTTCGATACGAACGCCCGCGGCGAGAACCCGCTCCGCCCTGGCAACGTCGCTGCCGGCGAGGCGAACATTGGCGCCGGGTTCGATCGGTTCCAGCAAGCGGATACGTAGCGGCAAGCCATCATGACCCTGGCTTAGCAGTTCCGTGCGCTCCACCGGCACCACGGTATCCAGCCCCGCCGGGAGCTGAGCCCCCGTCATGATTTCCCAGGCGCGCTGATTCGCTCCGGTCGCCGTATCGCCTGCCGCTTGCGAGCCGCCGACATCGTGTTCGGACCCGGCATCCAAGGCCCCCTTGGCGGACAGGGCATACCCATCCATGGCCGCATGATCGAACGAAGGCAGGTCCATCGGGCTGATCACATCCAGCGCAAGCACCCGGCCGGATGCCGCCGCCAGCAGGCAGACATCGCCAGCCAGCGGCCGGACGTGTGCGCAAAGCCGTTCCAGTGCCTGGGCGTAACTGATCATGTGGCGTGAACGCTATGGTGGCCGTAGTGAAGGTCCAGTGGACGTATATCCATGCACACCGACCGCCTCGGGGCAAGCATAAGCCGGCCGGCGCGGCACCGCCCATTGGTCGGTTGAACTAATCACAGTGCCACCGCCTCAGCCGCCCTTGCCCTTCGACCGGCGAATAGGCAGGTCCGCCCCCTCTTTCTAGCCTTTCCGGAAGCCATTGGGCTTCGCGCTACCCCAGCGAAAGGCAGGCATCCATGAATCCCGCGTCCGACCGTCATCCACCACTGGGCCGGCAGGCCTACTCGGTGCTCGTTTCCAGCACGTTCGCCTTCACCATCTGTTTCGCCGCGTGGATGATGTTCGCCATCCTCGGCATTCCGCTCAAGGCCCAGCTCAACCTCAGCGATACCGAATTCGGATTGATCGCCGCGATGCCCGTGCTCACCGGGTCGCTGATCCGCGTACCGCTCGGCATATGGACCGACCGGTACGGCGGTCGCATCGTCTTCTTCATCCTCATGCTGGCCACCGTGGCGCCGATCTGGTTGCTGTCCTACGCAACCCAGTTATGGCAGTTCCTCGTGCTGGGGCTGTTCGTCGGCCTGGCGGGCGGCTCGTTCTCCGTAGGCACCCCGTACGTTGCACGCTGGTTTCCCAAGTCGCGCCAGGGCCTGGCAATGGGGGTGTTCGGCGCGGGCAATTCCGGCTCGGCACTCACGAAGTTCGTGGCCCCTGCATTGATCGCTGCCGCCGGGACCTGGACCATCGTGCCCAAGGTGTATTCGGTAGCCATGCTGGTGACCGCCATCGTGTTCTGGCTGGCCTCGGCCACGAACCCCTCGCATCTGTCCGGCAAGACGGCCAGCTTTCGCGAGCAATTGGCAGTCATGAAGGATCCTCGCGTCTGGCGCTACTCGCAGTACTACTCGGTGGTGTTCGGCGGCTACGTCGCACTGGCGCTGTGGATGACCAAGTACTACGTCGGCGAATACGGCTTCGACATGAAGGTCGCCGCGTTCCTTGCCGCCTGCTTTTCACTACCCGGGGGCGTCCTCCGGGCCATCGGAGGCTGGATATCCGACCGGTATGGCGCCTATCGCACGACCTGGTGGGTAATGTGGTTGTGCTGGGTGACCTTCTTCATCCTCAGCTACCCGCAGACCACGTTCATCGTGCAGGCGATTGGCGGCCCCAGGAACCTGCATATCGGCCTGAGCCCCACGATCTTCACCTTGCTGATGTTCGTCGTCGGCATCGCCATGGCCGTAGGCAAGGCATCGGTGTTCAAGTTCATCTCCGATGACTACACCGACAACATCGGCGCGGTCTCCGGCGTGGTCGGCCTCGCCGGCGGCATGGCGGGTTTCCTTCTTCCCATCATGTTTGGCGTGCTCTCGGACTTCACCGGCGTGCGCTCGACCTGCTTCATGCTCATGTACGGCACGGTCTGCATCAGCCTGGTCTGCATGCACTACAGCTTCCGTGCCGAGCGCATCGCGCACGCCACGAAGAACCCGGCGCCCTAACGCGTCCCTCGCCGATCCCGATTCGCATCACGCCGGCCTAAGCCCGGCAACCACACCGGAGCCATCCGTCATGTCATCGCACGTTCTCTCCCGCTGGGAGCCGGAGAACCCGGCCTTCTGGCAGTCGTCAGGCGAAAAGGTCGCCTATCGCAATCTCTGGATTTCGATACCCGCGCTGATGCTCGCCTTCATCATCTGGTCCTTGTGGAGCGTCACCGTCGTCAATCTCGACAAGGCGGGCTTCCACTTCAGCAAGGACCAGCTGTTCTGGCTGACCGCCCTGCCCGCGCTGTCGGGTGCCACGCTGCGCCTGTTCTATTCCTTCATGGTGCCGATCTTCGGCGGACGGCGTTGGACCGCTCTGTCGACCGCCAGCCTTCTGATTCCCGCACTGGGCATGGGTTTCGCGTTGCGCGACCCGACCACCGGATATCCCACGCTCCTGCTGCTTTCCGTGCTTTGCGGACTGGGAGGCGGCAACTTCTCCTCGTCCATGGCCAACATCAGTTTCTTCTTTCCCAAGGCGAAGAAAGGCATTGCCACGGGGCTGAACGCCGGCCTCGGCAATCTCGGTGTGTCGGTGGTGCAGTTCATCGCGCCGCTGGCGATCTCCGCCGGCGTGTTCGGCGCGCTTGCCGGCGAGCCCCACGAGTTCACCAGCAACGGCGTGGTGCAACAGGTCTGGCTGCAGAACGCCGGTTTCATCTGGGTGCCCTTCATTGCCGCGGCAGCGCTCGCTGCATGGTTCGGCATGAACGACATCGCCGACGCCAAGGCCTCGTTCGCCGACCAGGCCATCATTTTCCGTCGCAAGCACAACTGGTTGATGTGCTGGCTGTACGTCGGCACGTTCGGCTCGTTCATCGGCTTCTCGGCGGGGCTTCCACTGCTTACGAAATCGCAGTTCCCCGATGTGAACCCGACCGCCTATGCCTTTCTCGGCCCACTCGCCGGCGCACTCGCCCGCCCCATCGGCGGATGGATCTCGGACAAGGTGGGCGGCGCGCGCGTCACTTTCTGGACGTTCCTCGGCATGATCCTGGCCGTATTCGGCGTGCTCACCAGTCTGCCGCATCAGGGACAAGGGGGGAATTTCGACGGGTTCCTTGCCATGTTCATCGTGTTGTTCGCCCTGACCGGCATCGGCAACGGATCGACCTTCCGCATGATCCCGATCATCTTCCTCACCGACCGGCAGCGCGCCGCCGAAGGCAAGAGCATCGTGGCGCAGAAGCAGGCCGTCCTCGATGCGGGCAAGGAGTCTGCCGCGGTACTGGGCTTCTCCGGTTCCATCGGCGCCTATGGTGGCTTCTTCATACCCAAGAGTTTCGGCACGGCGCTCAGCCTGACCGGCGCACCAGATGCAGCTCTGTACTGCTTCGTTGCGTTCTACCTCAGCTGCCTCCTCGTCACCTGGTGGTTCTACGCGCGCAAAGCGGCGGACATGCCGTGTTGATTGTCGGCCATCGCCGCAACCGAAGGTCCGCGGTGAGCTCAGGCGGACAGTAGTCCTGGCCAGACATTCGCCATTGGAACTAATCCCTCCGCAAGCGCCCTCGCAGCCCGACCTAGGTCGGGCTGCCGAAGCGCAAACCTTCCTTCAGTGAATTGGCGCAGGGCTCGCGCCTGCATACCGTTTCATCAAGCGATGCCGAAGAGCGCAAGTGCGCACCGGCGTCCCATAGGAGATCCGCATGAGCCATTTCCTCGATCGCCTGACCTTCCTCACCCGCGTCACATCGACCTTCGCCGACGGCCATGGCGCCGTGGTCGATGAGGATCGCCGATGGGAAGACGGCTATCGCCATCGCTGGCAGCACGACAAGGTGGTCCGCTCCACGCACGGCGTGAACTGCACCGGCTCCTGCTCGTGGAAGGTCTATGTCAAGAACGGCCTGATCACCTGGGAAACACAGCAGACCGACTATCCCCGTACACGGCCTGATCTCCCCAACCATGAGCCGCGCGGCTGCGCTCGCGGCGCGTCATACAGCTGGTATGTCTACTCGTCACAGCGCGTGAAGCATCCGCTGGTCCGCGGCCGCCTGATGCGCCTGTGGCGCGAAGCGCGCAAGACGCTCGATCCCATCGAGGCATGGGCCTCGATCAGCCAGAACCCTGACCATGCACGGCACTACAAGAACGCACGTGGCCAGGGAGGCTTCGTTCGAGCCGACTGGGAAACCGCGACGGAAATCATCGCTGCGGCCAACGCCTACACCATCAAGACCTATGGACCCGATCGCGTGATCGGCTTCTCGCCCATTCCCGCCATGTCGATGGTGTCGTATGCAGCGGGAGCACGTTATCTGAGCCTGATCGGCGGCGCCTGTCTGTCCTTCTACGACTGGTACTGCGACCTTCCGCCGGCGAGTCCGCAAATCTGGGGGGAGCAGACCGACGTTCCCGAATCGGCCGACTGGTACAACTCCACCTACCTCATGGTGTGGGGCTCCAACGTTCCCCAGACGCGCACACCTGACGCGCATTTCTATACCGAGGTTCGCTACAAGGGCACCAAGACCGTAGCCATCTCCAGCGACTTCGGCGAGATGGTGAAGTTCGGCGACATCTGGCTTGCGCCCAAGCAGGGTACCGATGCAGCCCTCGCCATGGCGATGGGGCATGTGGTTCTCAAGGAATTCCACGCCACTGGCAAGTCAACGTATTTCAGGGACTACGCCAAGCGTTACACCGATATGCCGATGCTGGTTACGCTGAAACAACATGGCTCATGCCTCGTACCCGATCACTTCCTGCGGGCATCGCAACTCAGCGATCACGCTGATGGTGCCCATCCAGACTGGAAAACGCTGCTCATCGATGCGAAGACCGGTGCCCTCGCCGTCCCCAACGGCACCATTGGCTTCCGTTGGGAGCGGACACAGGGCGACGGCGCTCCACCCGGGCG
The DNA here is from genome assembly GCF_004296575.1 of Dyella amyloliquefaciens. GTDB lineage: Bacteria > Pseudomonadota > Gammaproteobacteria > Xanthomonadales > Rhodanobacteraceae > Dyella > Dyella amyloliquefaciens. The sequence continues at coordinate 636,783 of NZ_SAYT01000002.1, forward strand.
CTGGAATCTCGAGCTGAAGGACGGGGAGCGCGACGTCGAAGTGGACCCGCAGCTTTCCCTGGTGGACCAGCATGACGACGTGGTCGATGTCGGCTTTCCGTACTTCGGTGCCGACCACGACGCCCTGCTCACGCGCCGCGTGCCGGTGCGCCATGTGACGCTCGCCGACGGCACCGTCAGGGCCGTGGCGACCGTCTACGACCTGCAGATGGCGAACTATGGCGTCGACCAGGGTCTAGGCGGAGCCAACGTCGCCACGTCCTACGACGACGACGTGCCCTGCACGCCGGCATGGCAGGAGAAGCACACCAGCGTGCCCCGCCACCTGGTCATCCAGGTCGCCCGCGAGTTTGCCGACAATGCCGACCAGACGCGCGGCAAGAGCATGGTGATTGTCGGTGCCGCGCTCAACCACTGGTACCACAACGACATGATCTACCGCGGCATCATCAACCTGCTGGTGATGTGCGGCTGCGTGGGCCAGAGCGGCGGCGGCTGGGCCCACTACGTCGGACAGGAAAAGCTCCGGCCGCAATTCGGCTGGGCCCCGCTTTCATTTGCGCTGGACTGGTCACGCCCGCCGCGGCAGATGAACGGCACCTCGTTCTTCTACAACCATACCAGCCAATGGCGGCACGAAAAACTTTCGCTGGACGAGATTCTCGCGCCCACGGCTGATCGTACGCGCTATGACGGCCTCTCACTGCTGGATCTCAACGCCAAATCCGAGCGCATGGGCTGGTTGCCTTCCGCACCGCAGCTGGGTGCCAACCCCCTGGACCTGGTGACCCAGGCACAGGAGGCGGGCAAAGACCCAGTCGCTTACGTGGTAGAGAGTCTGACATCGGGCGCCCTGAAGTTTGCCTGCGACGAGCCCGACAACCCCGCCAATTTTCCCCGCAACATGTTCGTGTGGCGCTCCAACATTCTCGGCAGCGCCGGCAAGGGACACGAATACTTCCTCAAATACCTGCTAGGCACGCAGAACGCGGTCTTCAGCGACGAGAACACGGCCATCAAACCGTCGCAGGTCGAAGTACGCGAAGCTGCCGAAGGCAAGCTCGACCTGCTGACCGTGCTCGATTTCCGCATGAGCACCACCTGCCTCTATGCCGACATCGTGCTGCCGACGGCAACCTGGTACGAAAAGGACGACCTCAACACCTCGGATATGCATCCCTTCATTCATCCGTTGAGCGAGGCCGTGCAACCGCTGTGGGAGAGCCGCACCGATTGGGAGATCTACAAGACCATCGCGCGCAAGTTCAGCGAACTGGCCGGCCCCTACCTCGGCACGCGCAAGGACCTGGTCTGCACGCCGCTGCTGCACGACACGCCCAGCGAACTTGGCCAGGCCTTCGAGCCGCGCGACTGGCGGCTTGGCGAATGCGATCTTGTTCCCGGCAAGACCGCGCCAGCCATGACGGTGGTCGAACGCAATTACGGGGACATCTACCGCAAGTTCACTTCCGTCGGCCCCTTGCTCGAGACCCTGGGCAACGGCGGCAAGGGCATCAGCTGGGACACCCGTCACGAAGTACATGACATAGCGGGACTCACGCGCGTGGTAACGGAAGATGGCGTGTCCCGCGGCCGTCCGCGATTGGAGACGGCCATCGATGCCGCGGAAATGATCCTTACCCTGGCGCCGGAAACCAACGGACACGTCGCGGTGAAAGCGTGGCAGGCCCTATCGAAAATCACCGGCCGCGAACACAGCCACCTCGCCCTCGGTCGCGAACACGACCGGCTCCGCTTCCGTGATGTGCAGGCACAACCCCGCAAGATCATTTCCGCTCCCACCTGGTCCGGGCTCGAATCGGAGGAAGTGAGCTACAACGCCGGCTATACGAACGTGCACGAACTGATCCCCTGGCGCACGCTCACCGGCCGCCAGCAGTTCTACCAGGACCATCGCTGGATGCTGGACTTCGGCGAAGGCTCCTGCACCTACAAGCCCGCCATCGACACCAAGACGGTGACACCGATGCTGGCCAGGCAACCCAACGGCCACCCCGAGCTCGTGCTCAACTGGATCACGCCGCACCAGAAGTGGGGCATCCATTCCACGTACTCGGACAACCTGCGCATGCTCACGCTCTCACGCGGCGGCCCCCATGTCTGGATTTCCGAGGCGGAAGCGAAGGAAGCCGGCCTCAAGGACAACGACTGGGTCGAGGTATTCAACCTCAACGGCACGCTCACTGCCCGTCTTGTGGTGAGCCAACGCGTGCCACGCGGCATGTGCCTCATGTACCACGCCCAGGAAAAGATCGTGAACGTACCGGGCGCCGAAACTTCGGGCATGCGCGGCGGCATCCACAACTCGGTGACCCGCACCGTGATCAAACCCACGCACATGATCGGCGGCTATGCGCAGCAGGCGTACGGCTTCAACTACTACGGCACGGTCGGCAGCAATCGCGACGAATTCGTGATCCTTCGCAAGATGAGCAAGGTGGAATGGCTTGAAGACGCCATCGCCGGGGAGGCTGGCCAATGAAGATCCGTGCTCAGGTTGCCATGGTGCTCAACCTCGACAAATGCATCGGTTGCCACACCTGTTCCGTCACCTGCAAGAACGTCTGGACGTCGCGCGACGGCGTCGAATACGCCTGGTTCAACAACGTTGAAACCAAACCCGGCATCGGCTATCCCAAGGAGTGGGAGAACCAGGCCAAATGGCGCGGCGGCTGGACCCGCGATGCCGACGGCAAGCTGCGCCCGCGCCAGGGCGGCAAGCTGCGGATACTGGGCAACCTGTTCGCCAACCCCAACCTGCCACAGATCGACGACTACTACGAACCGTTCACTTACGACTACGAGCGTCTTCAGAACGCTCCCCTGTCGCAGACCCCTCCGACGGCTCGCCCGGTGTCGGCCATCACCGGCAAGAAGATGGACAAGATCGAATGGGGACCCAACTGGGAAGACGATCTCGGCGGCGAGTTCGAATCGCGAAGCCGTGACCCGCTGTTCGAAGACGTGCAGAAGGAGATGTACGCCAGCTTCGAAAATACCTTCATGATGTATCTGCCACGGCTCTGCGAGCATTGCCTCAACCCGACCTGCGTAGCGTCCTGCCCTTCCGGCTCCGTCTACAAGCGCGAAGACGACGGCATCGTGCTGGTCGATCAGGACAAGTGCCGCGGCTGGCGCATGTGCATCAGCGGCTGTCCCTACAAAAAGATCTACTACAACTGGAAGAGCGGCAAGGCGGAAAAATGCACGTTCTGCTTTCCCCGCCTTGAGGCCGGTCAGCCCACGGTTTGCTCGGAAACCTGCGTTGGCCGCATACGCTACCTCGGTGTCATGCTGTACGACGCCGACCGTATCGCCGAGGCCGCAGCAACTCGCGACGAGCGCGATCTGTACCAGGCGCAGCTGGACGTATTCCTCGACCCGCACGCCCCCGAGGTGCAAGCCGAAGCGCTACGGCAGGGCATTGCCCAGAGCTGGATCGACGCCGCAAAGCGCTCACCCGTCTACCGGATGGCCTGCGAGTGGAAGGTCGCCTTTCCCTTGCATCCGGAATACCGGACGCTACCGATGGTCTGGTACGTCCCGCCCCTGTCGCCCATCCAGACGGCCGCCAAGGCCGGCCACATGGGCATGAATGGCATCATCCCCGATGTGGCCAGCCTGCGTATTCCCCTGCGCTATCTCGCCAACCTGCTGACTGCGGGTCGCGAGCAACCCGTCGTCCAGGCGCTCGAACGCATGCTGGCGATGCGCGCCTACAAGCGCGCACAGACGGTCCACGGCGCTTGCGACGAGGCGGTGCTGGAGCAAGTCGGCCTGACGGCGGCGCAGGTCGAGGACATGTACCAGACCATGGCCATTGCCAACTACGAGGATCGTTTCGTTGTGCCCTCCTCGCACAAGGAAACGGCTGAAGACAGCTTCAATGAAAAGGGAAGCTGCGGATTCACCTTCGGCAACGGCTGTTCGGGGGGCGCCTCACCCGGCTCACTGTTCGCCCTGCGACCACGAGGGACCAGCCACTCCCCGTCAAGGAAGAAACCGGAGACCCCCACATGAACACCGCCGGACACCCGACCGGTCCGCAGAAGGACGGTCGCATCTACCATCTCGCATCGGCTCTGCTTGCTTATCCGGAGCCGCGGCTGATCGCCGGACTGCCGGACATCGAGGCATACCTGGCCGACCGGCCCACCGTGCGCGACATATTGGCGCCATTGCTGGCTCACCTGCACAACGATGACCTGATCGACCTGCAGGAACGCTACGTCGCCACGTTCGATCGGCATCCGGGATGCGCGCTGTATCTGTTCGAACACATACATGGCGAAGGCCGGGATCGCGGACAAGCCATGGTCGACCTCCTCAATGAGTATCGTCGCCACGGCTGGGCCCCCAGCGCACATGAGCTGCCGGACCATATTCCGGTCTTTCTCGAGTTCCTTGGCGTGCGTTCCACGGAGGCGGGCGAAGACGACGCTGCCCGCTGGCTGGGTGAAGCCATACACATTCTCGCCGCCATCGGGGATCGCCTGGCCCGCGAAACGAGTCCCTATGCGGCAGTCTTCACCTTGCTGCGTACGCTGACGCCCATCCAGCCAAGACAGCAACCCGAACCGCCCGTCAGGGACATGGATGAAGCCATGGAGCGCTTTGGCCCGGGCGTGGATGGCGTGGAGCCGCTGCTGGCTCCCGCCGCATGCCAGGCGGATCCGTTCCGCCCGCATCCCCGCTCCACTCCTTCCGCGTAGCGAGGCGCCCGCCATGTCCCTCCTTCATTCATTTCTGTTCGGCGTCTACCCCTATATCGCCGCGACGGTCTTCCTGCTGGGCAGTCTGATCCGCTTCGAACGCGAGCAGTACACGTGGAAGAGCGACAGCTCGCAGCTGCTCTACCACGGACGACTTCGACTCGGCAGCATCCTGTTCCACGTCGGCATCCTAGGTCTGTTCCTCGGTCATCTGGTCGGCCTGCTGACGCCCGTCGCCTTCTGGGACGCACTCGGCATATCGCATGGATTCAAGCAGCAAGTGGCGATGGTCGCCGGTGGCGTCATGGGGACACTCTGTCTGATCGGCTTGGTGATCCTGCTTCAGCGACGCCTTGCCCACGCACGCCTGGCGGCGGTCACCACACGGGGCGACAAACTGCTGCTCGCATGGTTGCTGATCACGCTACTGCTTGGCCTGTCGACCATTGCCGTGTCTGCGGAACACCTCGACGGCCACGTCATGGTGCAACTCATGGCCTGGGCCCAGCACGTGACGACGTTCCGGGGTGATGCATCCAGTTACATCGTCGACATTCCCCTGGTCTACAAGGCGCATTTGTTCATGGGTCTAACGCTGTTCCTGATCTTCCCGTTCACGCGACTCGTGCACGTGTGGAGTGGCCTGGCCTCGGTGACCTACCTGGGTCGCGCGTGGCAGCTGGTACGTCCTCGCTGAACGTCAACGTTGCGAATCCTCCGAGAACCTCGGACCCATCGCTGCGGTCCGCACGCAAGCGCCTGGAGGTTGGGGCGGCGTCATGCCTCCAGTGACGCCGTGCCGCATCGATAAGGTGGATGGCGTCACGTAACCTCGGGTGGAAGGTCAGAGGACGGGACGTCCTTCCCGGAATGACGCTCGCCGCGCCATCGATGAGGTCAGCAGCTCCGGATGGCGGAGCTACGACGACATTCCTGCCATCGGGGCCGGAGTGCCTCATGGATAGCGGTTACCTGCGGGATCACGGGACATCTGGACATCACCATCCCCGTCGATCCATCCGGCCTGGGATCCCGCCGACATCAGGAATGACGCGGGCAACGCTGGTTGTCGCGGGGTGGAACGCCGTGATCGACATTTCTGCCACAGCGGCGCATGAGCCCACCGACCCGGTTGGCGTGCAAGCCAACGTACCGGCACCAAGGGAACAGCTCTCCACGCGGATCATTGCCGTATCCCTGGCGGCGCTGATTTTGGTGCTGGGGATGATCTTCAGCACGCTCCTGTTGTCGTGGAAGCTCGAGGGTGCGGGTGCCGCGATCAACGATGCAGGCAGCCTGCGCATGCGGGCCAACCGCATGGCCATAGAACTGGTGGCCACACGCTCAGGCCGACCCAACGGCCTGCAAGAGCAGATGACGCAATTTGAAGACACCCTGGCGCGCCTGCGCGACGGCAATCCGGCCCGACCGTTGTTCCTTCCCGATGAGCCATCCCTGCGAGGCCAGCTCGATCGCGTGGCGCATCAGTGGCACGACACGGTCAGACCAGCACTCATGGACGACGCGCGTCGTCCATACGATGACTCCGGCACGTACCTGGCGATGCTCCCGGGCTTCGTCGGCGAGGCCGACAAGCTCGTGCGGATGATCGAGCAGGACAATACGCAGAAGACCGCCCTGCTTCGCCTGTCGCAGATCCTGCTTGCGCTACTGGCCTGCATAGGCACGGCGGCCATGATCCATCTGCTCTATCTGTGGATCATTCGTCCCGTGCGTAGTCTGCAGGATGGCCTCAACCGTATGGCCGAACGCGATTTCACCGTGCGTCTTCCGGTAGAGACACGTGACGAGTTCGGTCAGCTTGTCCTTGGGTTCAATCGCATGGCAGGAGAGCTGCAGGGCCTCTATGCCGACCTCGAACGGCGCGTGGAGGACAAGACCGCGGAGCTGGCCGCTCGCAATCATGCACTGGCTTCCCTCTATGACATGACCACCTTTCTGAGCGAGCCCCACGACGTTGAAACGATGTGTCGCGGATTCCTTCAGAGGGTGATGGCCCAGTTCGATGCCAACGGCGGCAGCCTGCGCATACTCAACCCCAGTGAAGACAAGCTCCATCTGGTGGTATCCGAGGGATTCCCGCCCACGTGGCCTGCGACCGAACACTGCATGACGGTCGATGCCTGCTTATGCGGCGCCCCGGTACGGTTGGGTACGCCTTTGGTGCGCGACCTTCAGGCGACGACGACACAAACGGACCAGGGACGCTATCCATGCCTGCGGCTGGGCCTGGCAGGCCTGTGGGTCTTTCGAATCGGTGCACGGCATGATGCCGAGGGATCGTTTTCGCTGCACTTCCGTACGCCCCGAGGCCTGTCGCCTGCCGAATCCGACCTGCTCGAAACGCTGGGCCACCATCTGGGTGTGGCCATCAATCACCAGCGCCTCTCGGCAAGTGCACGCCAGCTTGCCGTCGTGGAGGAACGCAATCTCGTCGCGCAGGGGCTGCACGACAGCATCGCGCAGGCGCTCAACTACCTGAACCTGCAGATCCAGATGCTGGCCGATGCCATTGCGACGGGCAATCTGCACGACGTGCACGCCATCGTGCCCCGGTTGCGACGGGGCGTGGAAGAAAGCTATCAGGATGTTCGCGAGCTCCTCGCGAATTTCCGCACCAAGCTCGGCCACGGCAACCTTAGGCTGGCCATCGAAGACACCATCGAGCGGTTCCAGCGCCAGAGCAGCGTCAAGGCGACGCTCCGCTTTACCGATGACGGTGGTACCCCCATGGCGCTCGAACAACAGTTGCAGGTGCTTTTCATCCTGCAGGAGGCGCTTTCCAACGTCAGGAAGCACGCCATGGCCAGCCAGGTCATCGTCGACGTACGGGACGGGCCCGACTTTACGCTCGCCATCGAAGACAACGGCCGCGGCTACGACCCGGCGATCGTCTTCGCCGGAGATCAGTTGCATGTGGGCCTGAGCATCATGCTCGAGCGCGCCGACCGACTGCATGCGCGACTGCAACTCCACGGCGTCCTCGAACGCGGTGCATCGGTGCGCCTGACGCTACCGGAAAACAACCGCCAGCCGGCCTGACCCAATCCACCGATAGACGGACTTTCCCATGCCCATTCGCGTACTCCTGATCGATGACCACGCCCTGTTCCGCTCCGGCATTCGGCTCCTGCTCGAACGGCAGGCGGACATCGATGTCGTGGACGAAGCTGCGGACGGACTGGAGGGCATCAAGCGAGCCAAACGGCACCGGCCCGACGTGATCCTGCTGGACCTGAACATGCCAGGTTTGTCCGGCATCGAAACCCTGCAGCTGTTGATCCAGGACGTGCCCGACGCCGCCGTGGTGATCCTCACCGTATCGGAAGACGCCGAAGAGCTCGTCACGGCCCTGCGCACGGGGGCGAGCGGATACCTGGTGAAGAACATCGAAACGGAAACCTTGGTCACCGGCATCCGCAAGGCGGCCACGGGCGCCTCGGTCATCGCCGACGACATGACCGCCAAGCTTGTGGCCCAGCTTCGCTCCGCCGCCAGGCCTGCTCCCGCGCCCCAACCTGCCGGCGCGGCAGATCGGCTCACCGCGCGCGAGCACGTGATAGTTCGCGGTGTTGCACGCGGTGAGAGCAACAAGGAAATCGCTCGTTGCCTCAACGTGGCCGAAAGTACGGTCAAGGCTCACGTGCAGAACATCCTGAAGAAGCTCAACCTCAACAGCCGCGTACAAATGGCCGTCTATGCGGTTGAACGCGGCCTGCATGACGAAGACCCGACTTGAGTCGGGATTCCTAACCGTCCCCTTCCGAAGGTGTTTCAGGGAACCGGCTGCTCGCGGATCTCGACGGGCACCCCGGGCAGAGATGCGTAGCACGGTAGATGTGCTGCCTTGCGGAATGTCTGCTGCAAGTGCGGTCTCGTGGGTCGGCGCGAGGCATCGCCGGGCGGGGCATACGCAACCACAATCCTTTTGCCGCCAAGTGCTTGCCAATGCGGGCACGGACTCGCCGCGACGCAACAAAGGAACGAGCTCGTCCATCGCCACGTACACCTCACGCCCCCATATTCGACTTAAGTCGGGTGGCATCGACTGAGGCGACCGCTTGAAGATCGCGCGGGGAGCCAGGCCCCCTGGCCTGGCGACAACGCGGGGGATGCTTATGGTCAGCGTGCCGGGAGCGGATGTCCTTAAGACGGCGAATGGAGCAACGCCGGGAGTACTTGCCAGGGAACGCACCATTGCCGGTCCACGCTTCAACCGATGGCTGGTACCGCCCGCGGCATTGGCCATCCATCTGAGCATCGGCATGGCCTACGGGTTCTCCGTGTTCTGGCTGCCGATGACCAAGCTGGTGACGGAGGCCGATCCGGCCGCCTGCGCAAAGCTGGGCTTTCTCGCGCAGCTGTTCAGCACCGGCTGCAACTGGACGGTGCCAGCGGTCAACCACATCTTCGAAACCTTCATCGCCATGCTCGGCATCTCCGCCGCGATCTGGGGCGCCTGGCTGGAACACGCCGGTCCTCGCAAGGCGGGTTTCATTGCGGCACTTTGCTGGGGCGGCGGCCTGGTCATCGGCGGCATCGGCGTAGCGATGCATCAGCTATGGCTCGTCTACCTGGGGGCAGGTGTACTGGGAGGCATAGGCCAGGGACTCGGCTACATATCGCCCGTTTCGACACTCATCAAGTGGTTCCCTGACCGACGAGGCCTGGCGACCGGCTTTGCGATCATGGGCTACGGCGGCGGCGCCATGATCGGTGCCCCCATCGCCGTGGCGCTGATGCAGAAATTCACCACGAATGGCGTGCCTGGTGTGGCCTCCACCCTGGTCTGCATGGGTCTGCTGTATTTCGTCGCGATGTCCGCGGGCGCCTTCGGTTTCCGCGTGCCGCCTTCCGGTTGGCGACCGCTGGGCTGGACGCCACCGTCCGAGTCGTCGAACAAACTCATCACCCATCGGCACGTGCATCTGCGCGAGGCCTGGAAGACACCCCAGTTCTGGTTGATCTGGACGGTGCTGTGCGTAAACGTCACGGCAGGCATCGGCGTGCTGTCGATGGCGAGCCCGATGTTCCAGGATGTGTTCGGTGGCAAGCTGCTCGGCCTGGACAGTGCGGTCGAGCTGAGTACAGCGCAAAAAGCTGCGATCGCGGCATCGGCGGCAGGGTTGGTTGGCCTGATCAGCCTGTTCAACAGCCTGGGCCGCATCTTCTGGGCCTCGACCTCGGACTTCATCGGTCGCAAGACCACCTACTTCATCTTCTTCGCGCTCGGCATCGCGTTGTACTGCTCGCTGCCAACGCTGGGCCACATGGGCCTGGCCGGTGCCTTCGTGATCGCGGTGTGCATCATCCTGTCCATGTACGGCGGCGGCTTCTCCACGGTGCCGGCGTATCTCTCGGATATCTTCGGCACGCAGATGGTGGGTGCGATCCACGGGCGCCTGCTGACGGCATGGTCGGTGGCGGGCATCGTGGGTCCATTCCTGATCGCCGCGGTCCGCGAGGCGCAACTCAATGCGGGTGTGGCCAAGAACCTGGTCTATGACCGCACGCTCTACATCCTCGCCGTTCTCCTGCTGGTCGGCATGGTCTGCAACCTGCTCGTGCGGCCGGTGAAGGAAAGTGCGCAGATGACCGATGAAGAACTGGACCACGAGCGATCGCTGCAACACGAGGCGGCGACCCTCTCCACCAACGCCCAGACGGCGGCACGTGGCGGCTTCGGCCTGGTGGGCGTCGTTGCCTGGGCGGCGGTTGGCATTCCCTTCCTGATCGGTGTATGGATAGCTATCACCAAGGCTGCCGCCTTGTTCTGAAGAGATCCACGATGGTGGGAACATGAAGCGAGCGATAGATATCGCCGTACTGCCGGCCATTCCCGAGCACATCCGTGTGGTTGTGCTCGGAGTGACCGCGCGATTGAAAGGCACGCCGGGCGCCCTGCTCCCCATCCTGCATGGGGTGCAGGACGCGCTGGGTTATGTACCTGAAGAGGCCGTACCCCTCATCGCGCGCGAGATGAATCTCTCGCGCGCCGATGTGCACGGCGTGATCAGTTTCTACCACTACTTTCGGCAGCGGCCCGCAGGGCAGCACGTGATCCACCTGTGCCGTGCGGAATCCTGCCAGGCCATGGGCGCCGTCACGCTCGAGCAACATATCAAGCAACGCCTGGACATAGACTTTCATCAGACCACGGCCGATGGCGCCTATACGCTGGAGCCGGTCTATTGCCTCGGCAACTGCGCGTGCTCGCCGGCGATGATGGTGGATGGCGAGCTCAAGGGTCGCATGACCCCTGCTCGTTTCGACGCCTGGCTCGAGGCGGAGGCGACATGAGCATTACGGTGTACGTGCCATGTGACGCCGGCGCTCTTTCGCTGGGTGCGGAGGCCGTGGCAACCGCCATCGCGGCGGAAGCCTCCCGCCGCGGCGTCGAGGTACGCCTGGTGCGCAACGGCTCACGCGGGATGTATTGGCTCGAGCCTCTGGTGGAGGTCGATTCCCCAGCGGGCCGCCTCGCCTATGGCCCGGTATTGGCCGAGGATGTGCCCGCCTTGTTCGATGCGGATTTCCTGCACGGTGGCGAGCACGCGCTCGCACACGGTCCTACCGAAAATATCGACTACCTGAAAAACCAGCAGCGCCTCACTTTCGAACGGGTGGGCGTGGTCGACCCCCGCAGCCTGGACGACTATCGCGCGCACGGTGGCTACCGCGGCCTCGCCGCCGCACTGCACATAGCTGGCGAAGAGATCGTGCAAACCGTGCTCGATTCCGGCTTGCGGGGACGCGGCGGCGCCGCCTTCCCTGCAGGCATCAAGTGGAAGACCTGCCTCGATGCACCGGCCACGCAGAAATACGTGGTGTGCAACGCAGACGAGGGCGACTCGGGCACCTTCGCCGACCGCATGATCATGGAAGGCGATCCGTTCGTGCTGATCGAAGCCATGACCATCGCCGGTCTAGCCGTCGGCGCTACGTGGGGCTACATCTACCTGCGCGTCGAATACCCGCATGCCCAGCGCGCCCTTGAACACGCCATCGCCACCGCCGAAGCCGCCGGCTATCTGGGCGACGATGTATGCGGCAGCGGCAAGGCCTTCCGTCTTGAAGTCCGGATGGGCGGCGGCGCTTATATCTGCGGCGAGGAAACCTCGTTGCTGGAATCGCTGGAAGGCAAGCGGGGGCAGGTGCGATTCAAGCCGCCCTTGCCTGCGATTGAAGGTCTGTTCGGCAAACCCACGGTCATCAACAACGTGGTGACCTTGGCCTCCGTACCAATCATTCTTGATCGCGGCGCCGGCTATTACCGCGACTATGGCGTGGGCAAATCGCGCGGTACGCTGCCGATCCAATTGGCAGGCAACCTCAAACGGCCAGGTCTGGTCGAGCATGCCTTCGGCCTCACCCTGCGCGATCTGGTGGAAGACTATGGCGGTGGTACCACCAGCGGTCGCCCGATCAGGGCCGTGCAGGTCGGTGGTCCGCTCGGTGCCTATATTCCTACATCCCGTCTCGATACGCCCATCGACTACGAAGCATTCGCCGCCATCGGCGGCATGCTCGGCCATGGCGGCATCGTGGTGTTCGACGACACGGTCGACATGGCCGCGCAGGCGCGCTATGCGATGGAATTCTGCGCCATCGAATCCTGCGGCAAATGCACGCCGTGCCGCATCGGCTCCACGCGCGGCGTCGAGGTCATCGACCGCATGGTCGAGGGCAGCGCGCAGGAACGCGAGCGCAACGAAGTGCTGCTGCGCGACCTGTGCCAGACCATGATCGCCGGCTCGCTTTGTGCGCTCGGCGGCATGGCGCCCTTCCCGGTGCTCAGTGCGCTCGATCATTTCCATGAAGATTTCGCAGGCACGGCCGACAAGGCCGGCGCCTGAGGAGGTAGAACGCCATGCTGTCCATCGTGGAAATCGACTACGGCACGCCCAAGTCCCCATCCGAAACCCTGGTCGAGCTGAACATCGACGGTCGCAGCATCCGCGTGCCGGAAGGCACCTCGGTGATGCGTGCGGCCGCACAGGCGGGTATCGCCATTCCCAAGCTGTGCGCCACCGACATGCTGGAAGCGTTCGGTTCCTGCCGGTTGTGCCTGGTAGAGATCGAGGGGCGCAAGGGTTATCCCGCTTCGTGCACCACGCCCGTCACCGACGGCATGAAGGTGAGCACGCAGACGCCGAAGCTGGCGGAGATACGCCGCGGGGTGATGGAGCTGTACATCTCCGACCACCCGCTCGACTGCCTCACCTGCCCCGCCAACGGCCACTGCGAACTGCAGGACATGGCCGGCGTAGTCGGCTTGCGCGAGGTTCGCTATGGCTATGACGGCGCCAACCATGTTCATGCGAAACAGCAGGACGGTTCGGCCAACCCCTTGTTCGTGGCCAAGGACGAATCCAATCCCTACTTTGCCTTTGATCCTTCCAAGTGCATCGTCTGTTCGCGCTGCGTGCGCGCATGCGAGGAAGTGCAAGGCACCTTTGCGCTGACCATCCAGAATCGCGGCTTCGACTCGAAGGTAGCGGCCAGCCAGGACAATCGCTTCCTTGATTCCGAGTGCGTCTCCTGCGGCGCCTGCGTGCAGGCCTGCCCCACCGCCACGCTGTCGGAAAAGTCGCTGATCGACAAGGGCCAGGCCGAGCACAGCGTGGTCACCACCTGTGCCTACTGCGGCGTGGGCTGCAGCTTCCGCGCGGAGATGAAGGGACAGGACATCGTGCGCATGGTCCCCAACAAGGACGGCCATGCGAACCATGGCCATTCCTGCGTGAAGGGGCGCTTCGCCATCGGTTACGCGTCGCATCCGGACCGCATCACTACGCCGATGATCCGCTCGAAGATCTCCGACCCGTGGCAAGTGGTGAGCTGGAAGCAGGCCATTGCCCACGTCGCCAGCGAGTTCAAGCGCCTGCAGTCGACCTACGGCAAACAAGCCGTTGGCGGCATCACCTCTTCGCGCTGCACCAACGAGGAAACCTACCTCGTACAGAAGCTGGTACGCGCGGGCTTCGGCAACAACAACGTGGATACCTGCGCGCGCGTCTGCCATTCGCCCACCGGCTACGGGCTCAAGTCCACCATCGGCGAATCGGCCGGCACCCAGGATTTCGACTCGATCGAATCGACCGACGTGGTGCTGGTGATCGGCGCGAACCCCACCGACGCACACCCGGTATTCGGTTCGCAGATGAAGCGGCGGCTGCGCCAGGGCGCCAAATTGATCGTGATCGATCCGCGCCGCATCGATCTGGTGCGCACGCCGCATGTTGAAGCGAAGTTCCATCTCAAGATCCGCCCCGGCACCAATGTCGCCATGCTCAACAGCCTGGCCCATGTGATCGTGACCGAGGGACTGGTGGCCGAGGCCTTCGTGGCCAATCGCTGCGAGCCCGAAGCCTTCGCCAAGTGGCGTGCGTTCGTGGCACAGGACAAATACAGCCCCGAGGCAATGGCGGAAGTGACCGGCGTACCCGCGGACCAGGTGCGTGGCGCAGCCCGGCTGTACGCCACCGGCGGCAATGCCGCGATCTATTACGGACTCGGCGTCACCGAACACGCCCAGGGCTCCACGGCGGTGATGGGCATCGCCAATCTCGCCATGGCCACCGGCAACATCGGTCGCGAAGGCGTGGGCGTCAACCCGTTGCGCGGTCAGAACAATGTGCAGGGTTCGTGCGACATGGGTTCGTTCCCCCATGAGTTCACCGCCTATCGCCACGTGAGCGACGACGCGGTACGCCACAGCTTCGAGGAAGCCTGGGGCGTGACGCTGCTGGCCGAGCCGGGACTGCGCATCCCCAACATGTTCGAAGCCGCGCTGGACGGCAGCTTCAAGGGTCTTTACATCGAAGGCGAGGACATCGCCCAGTCCGATCCGGATACCCAGCACGTTACCGCGGCGCTCACCTCGATGGAGTGCATCGTGGTGCAGGATCTGTTCCTCAACGAAACGGCCAAGTTCGCGCACGTCTTCCTGCCGGGCAGCTCCTTCCTGGAGAAGGACGGCACCTTCACCAACGCGGAGCGGCGCGTCTCGCGCGTACGCAAGGTGATGGAGCCCAAGGGCGGCTATGCGGACTGGGAGGTTACCCAGCTGCTGGCCCAGGCGATGGGCTATCCGATGCACTACACGCATGCTTCGGAGATCATGGACGAGATCGCCCGCCTCACCCCGACGTTTCAGGGCATCAGCTTCGCCAAGCTCGACGAGTTGGGTTCCGTCCAGTGGCCGTGCAACGAAGAGCATCCCCTTGGTACGCCAGTGATGCACGTGGACGAGTTCGTCCGCGGCAAGGGGCGTTTCATGCTGACCGAGTACGTGCCGACCACCGAGAAGGTCAACGCCGAACATCCGCTGATCCTCACCACGGGCCGCATCCTCAGCCAGTACAACGTGGGCGCGCAGACACGGCGAACCGCCAACGTGATGTGGCACGACGAAGACCGCCTGGAGATCCATCCGCACGACGCCGAAGAACGCGGCATCGCCAACGACGACTGGGTTGGCATTACCAGCCGTTCGGGCGAGACCGTACTGCGCGCGCTGATTTCCGAACGCATGCAGCCGGGCGTGGTCTACACCACGTTCCACTTCCCCGGCTCCGGCGCCAACGTCATCACCACCGACAACTCGGACTGGGCGACCAACTGCCCCGAATACAAGGTAACGGCCGTACAGGTCACCCGCGTCACCCAGCCGTCCGAATGGCAGCGGCGCTACCGCGCCTTTAGCGAGACGCAGGAAGGCCTGCTCGCCCCATCGGTGAAGCCCGCTTGACCACGCCCGAGCAAGAGGAACGCGCGAAGGGATACGTGACCCGGCCGGTCGATCGCTGGCGCGACGGTGCGTCCACGCACGAGAGCGACTTCGTCGCCGAGGAAGTGCCCGTTGCGATGGTCTACAACGGGGTGACCTTCGCCGTGATGATGGCCACTCCGCACGACCTCGACGATTTCGCGCTGGGCTTTTCGCTCAGCGAAGGCCTCATCAACGATCCCTCGCAACTGCTCCAGCTGGAAAACCACGCGCTCATCGAAGGCATCGAACTGGCCATGCGGGTCACCGACAATGCATCGGGAGCACGCATCGGCAAGGAGCGCGAACGCCTGCTGCCGGGCCGCAGCGGCTGCGGCATTTGCGGCATGCGCGACCTTGAAAACGTGATCCGTCACGACCATCCGGTCGGCACGGGTCAGGCCATTACGCGGGAGGCGCTGGAAGAAGCCCAGCGCCAGCTGCAATCCCGCCAGCCGATGAATGCCGCCACCGGCGCGGTCCATGCTGCCGCCTGGGCGGACTGTTCGGGCAGCGTGCTGCTGGTGCGCGAAGACGTCGGCCGCCACAACGCGCTGGACAAGCTGATCGGCGCCATGCGTCGCGGTGGCTTTGATCCCAACGACGGCATGGCACTCGTGACCAGCCGGGCCAGCTACGAAATGGTGACCAAGGCCACCAGTGCCGGCATCACGATACTGGCGGCCATCTCGGCTCCTACCGCACTGGCGATCGAACTGGCGCGCAGCGCGGGCATCACCCTGGTGGGCTTCACCCGGCCGGGCAGCCACAACGTCTACACTCACCCGGATCGCCTGCAACCGCCGGCGAAGCAAGAGACGCCATGAGAATCGAGCGACTGGTCACCATGGCCAACGACATCGCGACCTACTTCACCACGGAGCCTGATCACGCTGCCGCCGTGATGAGCGTGCGCGATCACCTGAAACGCTACTGGGATCCCGCGATGCGGCGGCAGATCAAGGCTCATCTCGCGCAAGGCGGTGAAGGGCTGATGCCGTTGGCCAGGGAAGCCATCGCCGAACTGGAAGCACCGCCGGCGTAACGCCAGCTCTCCCGAGCCAAGGCCGCGCACAACCTTCATGCTGGACACTACACTGCGGAACCGGCTGCCCCAGGCATCTGTCGGCCGTTAGCGAACACCGTTAGGTACCGCACCTCCCAACGACTCGCCCTGCCCTCGATCCATGCACGTGCACTCGGCACGGTCGTCCAGCAACTCCATCTGGAAAAGCGCTGCCGCGCGGATTGGTGCGCGCTCGCCACGCGGATCGCGGCGACTCCCTTACTCGCGACGCGGTTCCACGCAGCACTCGCGTGTCTGAATGCGTGGATGTGGTTCGAACTTCGTCCGACGCGCTCGGCTCATCATCGTCATACCAAGTCGCGCGAATTCACACTGCTTTCACTGCAAAAGTCAGCTCGCTGCGTACACTAGTCTCCATTCGTGCGATCCGCTTCATGCAGGTTCTCGCCATAGACGCGTACCGATCTCGCATGATCCGTGTGAGAGCTTCTTACTCGTGAGGTGTGCATGGAAACACCACCGAAAGCGGGTCTGAAACGCCAGGAGAGGAACACGTTCCTCCTGCTCGCCGTTGTCCTTTTTCCCGTAGTGGCTGTGATGTTCGTCGCCACCTACGGGTTCATCGTCTGGTTCTGGCAAATGTTCGTCAGCGGCCCACCGGGCCACTGACGCGATGGCGTGCGAGCAACGGCTTATCTGCAAGAGGGGAAGCCATGAAAGGCGAACAGCACATATCAAGCCTGGTCGTTCTGCACCGTCCGGAAAGCGCGGCGATAGTGCGCGAATTCACCGCGGCGCATGACGCCCTGGACATCGCCGCCGAAGGCGATAGCCGCTGCGTGCTGTTGTGCGAGACGGACAATCAGCGCGCCATCGTCGATCACATCGATGCACTGACCCTGCTTCCGGGCGTCATCAACGTGTCGCTGGTCTACCACCATGTCGAGTCTGCCGACGAACTCGACAAGCCCGCCATGACCATGAAATCGCATCAGGGAGCCGACGTATGACACCGACCATGACGCGACGCGAGTTCATACGCAATACGGCCGTCGCGATTGCTGCGAATGTCGCCGGCCTCGCGCTCCCGGCAAGCGCCACCAACGTATTGCTCGAAGGCGACCTCACCCAGCTCAAATGGAGCAAGGCGCCCTGCCGCTTCTGCGGCACGGGCTGCGGCGTCAACGTGGCCGTCAAGGACGGTCGCGTGGTGGCCACCCATGGCGACGTCCATGCCGAGGTGAACCGCGGCCTCAATTGCGTGAAGGGGTATTTCCTCTCCAAGATCATGTACGGCAACGACCGCCTGACGCAGCCACTGCTGCGCAAGAAAGACGGTGCCTATGCCAAGGACGGCGAGTTCACGCCCGTATCCTGGGACGAAGCTTTCGACGTGATGGCCGCGCAATTCAAGCGTGTGCTCAAGGACAAGGGCCCCGGCTCGGTCGGCATGTTCGGCTCCGGACAATGGACCATCTGGGAAGGCTATGCCGCGAACAAGCTGTTCAAGGCAGGCTTCCGCAGCAACAACCTCGACCCCAACGCGCGTCACTGCATGGCATCGGCCGTGATGGGGTTCATGCGTACGTTCGGCATGGATGAGCCGATGGGTTGCTATGACGACATCGAGGCCACCGACGCATTCGTGCTTTGGGGCTCGAACATGGCCGAGATGCATCCCATCCTGTGGACGCGCGTCACGGACCGCCGCCTGTCCAATCCCCACGTGAAAGTGGCGGTGCTTTCCACCTTCGAGCATCGCAGCTTCGAGTTGGCGGATATCCCGATCATCTTCACGCCGCAGACCGACCTGGTGATCCTCAACTACATCGCCAACTACATCATCAAAAACGGCAAGGTCAACAAGGATTTCGTCAACCAGCACACCACGTTCAAGCGCGGCGTCACCGACATCGGCTATGGCCTGCGTCCCGACAACCCGCTGGAGATGAAGGCGAAGAACGCGAAGGATCCGACTGCCAGCGACCCGATCGACTTCGAGCAGTTCGCCGCCTTCGTGGCGCCGTACACGCTGGAAAAAGCGGTCGAGATGACCGGCGTCGAAAAGGGCTGGCTGGAACAGCTCGCCGAGCTGTATGCCGACCCCAATACCAAGGTCGTCTCCTTCTGGACCATGGGCTTCAACCAGCACACGCGCGGCGTGTGGGCCAACAACATGGTCTACAACCTGCATCTGCTGACCGGCAAGATCTCCATGCCGGGCAACAGCCCCTTCTCGCTGACCGGACAGCCCTCCGCCTGCGGTACCGCGCGCGAGGTGGGCACCTTCAGCCATCGCCTGCCGGCCGACATGCTGGTGGCCAACCCCGAGCACCGCAAACACGCCGAGGAAATCTGGAACATTCCGCACGGCATCATCCAGCCCAAGCCCGGCTTCCACGCGGTGGAGCAGAACCGCAAGCTGCGTGACGGCGTGCTCAACGCCTACTGGGTGCAGGTGAACAACAACATGCAGGCCGGTGCGAACCTGATGCAGGAGACGTATCCGGGCTATCGCGATCCGCGCAACTTCATCGTGGTATCGGATGCCTACCCCACCGTCACCGCCCAGTCCGCCGATCTCATCCTTCCCGCCGCGATGTGGGTCGAGAAGGAAGGCGCCTACGGCAATGCCGAACGACGCACGCAGTTCTGGCACCAGCTGGTGAAGGCGCCCGGCGAAGCGAAGTCGGACCTGTGGCAGCTGATGGAATTTTCCAAGCGCTTCACCACCGACGAATGCTGGCCGGCGGACCTGCTGGCCGCGAACCCGCAATACAAGGGCAAGACCTTGTTCGAGGTGCTGTTCAAGAACGGCAAGGTCGACAAATTTCCCACCTCGGAAATCGAGGCCGGCTACGACAACGACGAATCGGCGGCCTTCGGCTTCTATGTGCAGAAGGGCCTGTTCGAGGAGTATGCCGAGTTCGGCCGCGGCCACGGCCACGACCTGGCGCCGTTCGACGCCTATCACCAGGCGCGCGGCCTGCGCTGGCCTGTAGTCGATGGCCATGAAACGCTGTGGCGCTATCGCGAAGGCACGGATCCTTACGTCAAGGCCGGTACCGGCTTCCAGTTCTACGGCAACAAGGACGGTCGCGCCGTGATCTGGGCATTGCCCTACGAGCCGCCCGCCGAAAGCCCGGACAAGGAATTCGATCTCTGGCTGGTCACCGGCCGCGTGCTGGAGCACTGGCATTCCGGCTCGATGACGATGCGCGTGCCCGAGCTTTATCGCGCGTTCCCCGAGGCCGTGGTGTTCATGAACCCCGACGACGCGAAAGCGCGCGGCTTCAAGCGTGGCGACGAGGTACGCGTGATATCGCGTCGTGGCGACATGCGTTCGCGCATCGAGACGCGCGGACGCAACCGCATGCCGACCGGCGTGGTGTTCGTGCCGTGGTTTGACGCAGGCCAACTGATCAACAAGGTCACGCTCGACGCGACCGATCCCATATCCAAGCAGACCGACTACAAGAAGTGTGCGGTCAAGGTCGTGGCTGTCTAAGGGGACATCGATATGCGCGACAAACCTCTCATCGCCATTGGCCTGCTGGTACTGATCGTCGTGGCCGCCGTGGCCTTCATGGCGGGCAGGAAAGCAGCCAACACCCCGCCGCCGGTAACCGCGACGGCGGCCACCTCTGCCAACCTGCCGTCACCCGGCGCCAAACCCGCCGCGGAGGAAGCGCCACAGGGCAACCAGATCGATGCCATGAGGCGCGGTATCCCGGTCAATCAGGAAGGCGCGGTACCGTCGCTGGCCCATGTGGAAAACGCCGATATCAAACGCAATCGCGCCTACCCCATGCAGCCGCCGACCATCCCGCACTCCATCGACAACTACCAGGTCGACAAGAACTCCAACCGCTGCCTGCTGTGCCATGCACGCGCCAATGCGGACAAGTTCCAGGCGCCCCCTGTCAGCGTGACCCACTACATGGATCGCGACGACCAGTTCCTGGCGACCATCTCCCCGCGACGCTACTTCTGCAACCAGTGTCACGTGGTGCAAACAGATGCCAAGCCTTTGGTCGCCAACAACTTCAAGGATATCGACACCATCCTGTCCGAACAGCCCGAGCATAAGGCGAACTGACCATGTGGACACGGATCAAGTCGTGGGCTATCGCCTTCTGGCGGACCATGCGCCGACCCAGCGTGCACTACAGCCTGGGCTTCCTCACGCTGGGAGGATTCGTCGCCGGCCTGCTGTTCTGGGGCGCGTTCAATACCGCATTGGAAGCGACCAACACGGAAGCGTTCTGCACCGGTTGTCACGAGATGCACGACAACGTGTTCCAGGAACTGAAGTCCACCATCCACTACAGCAACCGCTCGGGCGTACGCGCCACCTGCCCCGACTGCCATGTGCCGCACAACTGGACGGACAAGATCGCGCGCAAGATGCAGGCCTCCAAGGAGGTATGGGGCAAGATCTTCGGCACGATCGACACCCGCGAAAAATTCCTCGACCACCGCCTGGAACTGGCCGAGCACGAATGGGCGCGATTAAAAGCCAACGACTCGCTGGAATGCCGCAACTGCCACAACTACGCCTCGATGGATCTCACGCGGCAATCGAGCCGCGCGGCGGAAATCCACAAGCGCTGGCTGGGCTCAGGTGAAAAGACCTGCATCGATTGTCACAAGGGCATCGCCCATCATCTGCCTGACATGGCGGGAGTGCCGCAGGGCTGAGCGTTGGTGAGAGGACCAAACCCAAGGCGGGTTTGGTCCGTCCCGGGGACAACCTAGCCCATCTTGCCCAGCACGCTTTGCATCTCTTCAGCGGAGAACGCGCGCATGGTTTCGGATCGGGTATTCCCGGCCGCCGCGATGGTCAGGCCGAACGCCGTTGCGGACTGCTCATCGGGGGCATCGATGATGGTCACCAGGTCGTATTGCCCAAGCGTCCAATAGATGCCCTGGACGGTGGCGCCGAATTTCGCCGCGACGCCTTTCACGGCGTCCGCCCGTTTGGTGGTGTCCTTGATCGCCCGCATGCCCTGATCGGTCAGGTGCGTGAGCGAGATATATGTCGCCATGCTGGTTCTCCTGTCTGGATCCAACGTGAGAAAGGAACGCGATGGGCGGCACAGGCACAGCGCTTGTCCCGTGGCGCCGGTCTGCGGCTTGCCAGGGACGGGGCACCCCCGGTGACGCGGCAGTCGCGCAACCGGGACCAACGGGAGGGGACTATAAGGGCGCCTTCTCCGCCGCCGCGTGAAGACGACGCCGGCAGGTCGAAAGCGGCGATCACGCGTGAGGCGGCCCCTTCAGCTCGATCATGTTGCCCTGAGGGTCATACAGGTAGATCGACGGGCCTTCGCCCTTGGCGCCGTAGCGGGAACCGATCTCGCCCACCCGCACGCCATGGGCCTTGAGGTGGGACACGATGGTCGCTTCGTCGTAGTTCTCTACCTGCAGGCACAGATGATCCATGTTGTGCCCTTCCGCCCCCGGTCCCGCGCCACCCAGCCGGCCGAGCTTGCTGTCCAGCACCACCAGATCGATCAGCGAGTCGCCGGCGCGCAGCTGGACCAGGCCGATCTCGTCCTGCCTGCGTTCCTCGCGGCAACCGAGCACATCGCAATAGAAGCGCTGCATGGCTGGCAGGTCGCCCACGCGCAGCACCACATGATCGATCCGGGTTAATTGGAAGGGAGGGGTCATGGCGCTTACCGGGGCTGGGGGCGACCATCTTACGCGGGGTGAGACTCGAGCCGCACCGCGACTGAAGCCGAGGCTCCGGAGGGAGGCAAAGCGGGTCCGGGCACCTTATAATCGTGGTTTAGCGTGTGGTGGGAGAAGCGGTGCGAACCGCTGCCGAAGGCGCAAAAGCCCGTAATCGCTCAGGCCCCATACCATCACTCGTACCAACACTCTGGAGAGACCGGTCAAGAGTCGCTAACAAAACTACTGCGCGTCCCCGAGGCGGGCGCGGTCGGTGCTCGGAATCCTCATGTACACCTTAAGTACTTTCCGGTTCCTGCGTGCCGCCCACACCCACCTCGAGAACGCTCGCTACGTTTTGTTAGCGACTCTGAAATCCGGCGCCGAAGGGGCACGAAGCGCAAGCTTCCAAACTCTCAGGCAAAAGGACAGAGGGGCGCTTCACGTGCGGCTTGCACGTCCGGCCGTCATTGGTCCCGCTCCTCTATTGCCATCCCGGAAGCCCCTGCCATGAGTCAGAACGCCCATCCTTCGCTGCGCGACCTCGAGCACCACGACGCCTTCATCGAGCGTCATATCGGCCCCAACGACGCGGAAATCGCCACCATGCTGGGCGTGGTCGGCTACGACTCGCTTGAGGCCATGACCGATGCCATCGTGCCGGGCAAGATCAAGTCGCCGGCCCCGCTCGCCCTGCCCGCGCCGATCACCGAAGTCGAAGCGATCGCCAAGATCCGCGCCATCGCCGACAAAAACCAGGTGTTCCGCAGCTTCATAGGCCAGGGCTATTACGGCACGCTGACCCCGAACGTCATCCTGCGCAACATCCTCGAGAACCCGGCGTGGTACACGGCCTATACGCCGTACCAGGCGGAAATCTCGCAGGGCCGCATGGAAGCGCTGATCAACTTCCAGACCATGTGCGCCGACCTCACCGGCATGGAGATCGCCAACGCGTCCCTGCTCGATGAAGGCACTGCCGCCGCCGAGGCCATGACCCTGGCCAAGCGCTCGGCCAAGTCCAAGTCCAACGTGTTCTTCGTTTCCAATGCCGTGCATCCGCAGACGCTGGAAGTGATCAAGACCCGCGCCGAGGCGATGGGCATCGACCTGCACATCGGCGACGACAGCGAAGCCACCACGGTCGAAAGCTACGGCGTGCTGCTGCAGTACCCCAACACCTTCGGCCGCATCAACGACTACAAGGCCCTGGCCGACACGGTGCACGCGCGCCAAGGCGTGGTCTGCGTGGCCACCGACCTGCTCGCCCTCACCCTGATCGCCTCGCCGGGCGAATGGGGCGCGGACATCGTGGTCGGCAACACCCAGCGCTTCGGCGTGCCGTTCGGCTTCGGCGGCCCGCATGCCGCCTTCATGGCTTGCCGCGACAGCTACAAGCGCTCGATGCCGGGCCGCCTGATCGGCGTCTCCATCGACGCCGAGGGCAAGCCGGCCTACCGCCTCACCCTGCAGACCCGCGAGCAGCACATCCGCCGCGAGAAGGCCACCTCCAACATCTGTACCGCGCAGGTGCTGCTGGCCGTGATGGCCAGCATGTACGCCGTGTACCACGGTCCGGAAGGCCTCACGCGCATCGCCCGTCGCGTGCATCGTCTGGCCTCGATCCTGTTCGTGGCGCTGCGCCAGGCTGGCGTCACCGCTGGCCCCGACTTCTTCGACACGCTGCACGTGACCGGCGTGGATGCCGCCGCCGTGCACGCCAAGGCACGGGCCGCCGGTATCAACCTGCGAGCGATCGACGCGAACAGCGTCAGCGTCAGCCTGGACGAAACCACCACGCGTGCTGACGTTGTCGCGCTCGCCGCCGTGTTCGGCGCCGCCATCGCCGACATCGATGCGCTCGATGCCCAGGTGCACGATGCACTGCCGCGCGATCTGGTCCGCAAGACCAAGTTCCTGACCCACCCGGCCTTCAACACGCACCACAGCGA
Organism: Dyella amyloliquefaciens; assembly: GCF_004296575.1. Classification (GTDB taxonomy): domain Bacteria; phylum Pseudomonadota; class Gammaproteobacteria; order Xanthomonadales; family Rhodanobacteraceae; genus Dyella; species Dyella amyloliquefaciens. The sequence goes on from NZ_SAYT01000002.1 coordinate 660,963, forward strand.
GCACGAACTGCTGCGCTACATGCGTTCGCTGGCCGACAAGGACCTGGCGATGGATCGCACCATGATCCCGCTGGGCAGCTGCACCATGAAGCTCAACGCCACCGCCGAGATGATCCCGGTGACGTGGCCCGAGTTCGCCAACATCCATCCGCTGGCCCCGGCCGACCAGGCCACCGGCTACAAGCAGCTGATCGACGAGCTGGAAGCGATGCTGGTGGAATGCACCGGCTATGACGCGGTGAGCCTGCAGCCGAACTCCGGCGCGCAGGGCGAATACGCCGGCCTGCTGGCGATCCGCGCCTACCACCGCTCGCGCGGCCAGGGCCATCGCGACATCTGCCTGATTCCCGAGTCGGCCCACGGCACCAACCCGGCCTCCGCGCAGATGTGCGGCATGCAGGTGGTGGTGACCAAGTGCGATGCGAATGGCAACGTGGATGTCGAAGACATCCAGCGCGCCGCGGAGAAGTTCAGCGACCGCCTCGCCGCCCTGATGATCACCTACCCGTCCACGCACGGCGTGTTCGAGGAAGACATCGTCAGGATCTGCGAGATCGTGCACGAGCACGGCGGTCAGGTGTACACCGACGGCGCCAACATGAACGCGCTGGTCGGCGTCGCCAAGCCGGGCAAGTGGGGTTCGGACGTCTCGCACCTCAACCTGCACAAGACCTTCTGCATCCCGCACGGCGGTGGCGGCCCGGGCGTCGGCCCGTGCGCGGTGAAGTCGCATCTGGCCCCGTTCCTGCCGGGTACCTACGGTGCTGAAAGCACCGTAGGCATGGTGAGTGCTGCCAGCTTCGGCTCGGCCTCGATCCTGCCGATCAGCTGGATGTACATCACCATGATGGGCGCCGCCGGCCTGCGCCGTGCCACCCAGGTGGCCCTGCTCAACGCCAACTACATCGCCAAGCGCCTTGCGCCGCACTACGAGACGCTCTACACCGGCCGCAACGGCCTGGTGGCGCATGAGTGCATCCTCGACGTGCGCCCGATCAAGGACGCCACCGGCATCGGCGCCGAAGACGTGGCCAAACGCCTGATTGACTTCGGCTTCCACGCACCGACGCTGAGCTTCCCGGTTGCGGGCACGCTGATGGTCGAGCCGACCGAAAGCGAATCGCAGTACGAGCTAGACCGCTTCATCGACGCGATGATCCAGATCCGCGACGAAATCCGCGCCATCGAAAGCGGCAAGCTCGATCGCGAAGACAACCCGCTCAAGCATGCGCCGCACACCGCCGTGATGGTGTCGGCGTCGGAGTGGACGCACGCCTACACCCGCGAACTGGCCGCCTTCCCGCTGCCCAGCCTGAAGTTCCAGAAGTACTGGTCGCCAGTGGCCCGCGTGGACAACGTCTACGGCGACAAGAACGTGTTCTGCAGCTGCGTGCCGGTGGAAGCGTTCAAGGGCGAGATCGAGGCGTTCAGCGAGCCGAACGTGGCGTAAGCACGTTCACGCTGTGATGAACGAAAAGGGCTCCGCATGCGGAGCCCTTTTCATTTGCACGCTTCAGCGCTGCTATACGTCGTTCGCTCAGGCGTCCTGAGTTGCGCCCTGCTGCAACAAAGCAGCGTCCTTGAGGCGGTGGTAGGCAAACGTACCGCGGACACCCGTGATAAAGGCCAGCAACAGGCATACCGCCACGACAATGCCGAACCCGAGGTTCAATGGCTGCGTGGCGAACTGGATGATCTTCTCGATCAGGAACAACACCAGGCCAATCACGGCGAAACTCTTGGAGCGCGCGCGGATACGCCAGGCAATCACGGCGAATGCCGCGGCGTCCGCATAGGCCGTCGCATCGATGCCAGCAATCGATTTTCCAGCGGTTATGGCGACGGTCGCAATGAGCACGGTAACCACCGCGCACACCACCGCTGCCCAGAAACCTTGATTCGAAGCCTGCTCCGCATCGGCGAGATTGCCGATCTCCGGCCAATACCAGCGTTCCGGCTTGCTGCTCCTAGCCACGTTAGTTTCCCCTGTCACATTGAGTGCCAGCGGCGCCCTCCGCGCCGTGGTCGAGCCGATGTTAGCGATTCGACGGGACTGGCGGTACGGAAAGCCTCGCCCAGTCTCTCTTCGCTACTGGGGACTCCTTTCGATGCGCGGACGGGAGAGGGATTAGCACAGATGTGAGCGGAGGAACCCTTCTCCTTCTGGGAGAAGGTGGCGGCAGCCGGATGAGGGTACGGGCGGAGCGAATCATGAAGGCCCGCGCAAGCCCCGCACCCTCTCCCCAACCCCTCTCCCGATGGGAGAGGGGCTTTTCGGGCTTCAGGCGGACGGAAAGATCAGCCGCCGTTCTTCGCCAACCAGGCATCCACCGACGGCAGGCGCTCGTTGCGGACCATCATGCGGTACTTGATGTTGGCCACGGCGGTCTCCGCATCGCGACGCGAGCTGGGTGCCAGGTACTTGGTCGCATAGGCATTGATCTTGTCGATCATCGCCTGGTCGAACGAGCTGGCGCCGAGCGTCGGGTAGTAGCGACTGCGCGAGCTGCCGTCCACCACCTTGTCGACCTGTTCGCGATGGGCCATGGCAAAGTCGAAAGCCAGTTCCGGATGCAGGCGCGACACGATGCGGATCATGCCGGCGCTGTTGGTGGCGCCCGGCTCATCCGTCAAGGCGAGATCGAGTGCACGCTTGGCGAGTGCCTCGTCTTCGACCGAAGCGAGCTGTGCGTACAGGCGATCCTTCACCAGCGGCGTCTTCTCGGCCTTGGCGGCGGCGTGCAGCTTGTCCCAGGTAGCGGCGTCGGCGTGGTTGGCAACGATCGCGAGGATGGTCTTGCGCAGTTCGGCCGGCACCGCCTTCGGATCGGTAGCCTGCGCCGCATAGCGGCGACGGGCTTCGTCGATGACCGTGCTGTCGCCCAGAGCGGAGAGCACATTGATCAGGTGGCTGCGCAGGATCGTGGTCGGCACGCTCTCGTTCGGCTTGGCTTCCCAACCCACGTGCGCGAACACCGGCGACAGGCGCTTGATGGCGAACGCGCGGAACGTCGCCTGGCGCTTCGCATCACCGCGATAGTAGTCATTGAGCGCGGCGAGGCTGCCGGCCACTTCGTCCCAGATCTGCGGATCGGCATCGACCGGCGTGGCCTTGGCGAGATCCATGAAATCCGCCACCGGCTGCAGCCCGGCCATGCCCAGCGCCCAGGTGTCGCTCATCACGCCAAGCTGGTCGATCGGCTCGAGCTTGGTGAAGCTGCCCTTGATCGCGGCAACCTGAGCCGGTGCGTACAGCGTGCGGTAGTAACCGCTCTGCCCTGCATTCACCAGCACCGGACCGCAGCCCGGCACGGCCAGCGTACCTTCGCCGTCGACCAGCGTGCGCACCGGCTTGCCGCCGATGCTCTGCGCGGTCACCGGCACGTGCCAGCGCAGCGGCTTCTTGTCCGGGCGATCCTTGGTGAACTCGCCCTGGGTGAGCTTGAGCGTCACCGTGTTGTTCGCACACTCACCCGCTTCCACGCGAATCAGCGGAATGCCCGGCTGCAGGGTGAATTCGTGCGCGATGGTGGTGACCTGCTTGCCCGGCACCACGGCGTCCATGGCATGCCACAGGTCGTCCGACACCGTGTTGCCGTAGGCATGCGCCTTGATGTAGTTGCGCACGCCGGTGCGCCAGTTGTCGGCGCCCACGTAGTTTTCCAGCATGCGGATCACCGATTCGCCCTTGGCATAGGTGATCGAGTCGAACGCCTGGCTGGCCTGCTCCACCGTGTCGATACGCTGCACGACCGGATGCGTGGTGACCACGGCGTCGCGCGACATCGCGCCTTCGCGAATGCCGACCGCATCGAGCTTGGTGTTCCACTCCGGATGCAGGCGGTCGGTGGTACGCGAGGCCATCCACGAGGCGAAGCCTTCGTTGAGCCACAGGTCGTCCCACCAGCGCATGGTCACCAGGTCGCCGAACCACTGGTGCGCCATTTCGTGCGCGGCCGTGTTGAACACTTCCTGCTTGTCCGACTGGGTGGAGATCGACGGATCGAGCAGCAACGCGTATTCGAAGGTGTAGATCGCGCCCCAGTTCTCCATCGCCGAGAAGAACTGGCTGCTGCCCGGCGAAGCAACGTTGTCGAGCTTGGGCAGCGGGTACGGCACGCCGAAGTAGTCGTTGTATTCCTTCAGCACTGCACTGCCGGATTCAAGCGTGAAGGCAGCCTGCGAGGTGAGACCCTTCTGCGTCACCACACCGATCTCCACGCCCTCGGATTTCGTCGTGATGCGGTCGAATTCACCCGTGCCGAAGAACAGCAGGTAGGTCGACATCTTCGGCGAGGTCTGGAACGTGATGTGCGAGAGACCATTGCCGGCATCGGTCTTCGACGCCACCGGCATGTTGCTCACCGCCATGTCGCCGGCGGGCACCGTCACGTCGAGATCAAACGTGGCCTTGTAGTTCGGTTCGTCCCACGAGGGGATGAAGCGACGGGCGTCGGAGTTCTCGAACTGGGTGTAGATCGCGCGCTTCTTGCCGGCCTTGCTGTCGTAGTCGATGGCGAACAGGCCGTTGGCCTGGGTGCCGATCTTGCCGCTGTAGGTCATCGACAGCTGGTACTTGCCCTTGGCGATCGGCTTGTCGAAGGTGAAGGTCGCGGTCTGCGCATCGTTGTCCGTAGTCACCTTCGGCGCCAGGGCGGAGGCGCCCTTGCCGGCCGTGAGCTCCACCTTGCTGAAGCTCATGTCGATGGCATTGAGCGTGATGCTGTTGGTGGGCGCGAGCACTTCCACGTCCACCGTCACCTTGCCGTCGAACGTCAGCGTGGACGCATGCGGCGTGATCGACACGGCGTAGTGCGAAGGACGTACGGCGCGCGGCAGCTGGGTGGTGGTCTGGGCGGTCGGTGCGGCATCGGCAGCCAGCACGGCTCCGGTGAAAGTCACGCCAGCCAGAGCAAGCGCTATGGCGGAAACCAGGCGAGTACGCATGTTGTATCCCCTCGTAGATGGGCCAAGTCGGTGGCCCTGAAATGGTGCAAAACAGGTCGATGTTGCTGTATGCGCGCGCCGACCAACATGGCCGGAAGTCATGGTGGGTTCAGACGCGCCCCTTCTCCTGTAGGAGCGCACCCAGTGCGCGACCGCAAAGTCACGGTGTCATCGCGCCGTTGGCTTTTCGCGCACTGGGTGCGCTCCTACAGAGGCTCCAGCGTGGCGCAGCAAAAAGCCCCGCAATGCGGGGCTCTTTGGGTCTGAATCCGAGATCGCCGGATCAGGCGAACGGATCGTCCAGCACGATGGTGTCGTCGCGATCGGCGCCGGTGGCGACGAGCGACAGCTTGCAACCGGAGAGTTCTTCCACCGCACGCAGGTAGGCACGCGCGGCCGGCGGCAGCTTGTCCCACTCGCGGATGCCGGCAGTGGATTCTTCCCAACCCGGGAATTCCAGGTACACCGGCTTGCACTCGGCCCAGCCGTCGGCGTCCAGCGGCGCCAGTTCGCGGCGCTTGCCGCGGTATTCGTACGCGATGCAGACCTTGATGGACGGCAGGCCGTCGAGCACGTCCAGCTTGGTGATGGCCAGGCCGTTGATGCCGTTGATCTGCACGGCGCGCTTGAGCGCGACGAGGTCGATCCAGCCGCAGCGACGCGGACGGCCGGTGCTGGCACCGAACTCGTTGCCGACCTTGCGCAGGCGCTCGCCCATCTCGTCCTCGAGCTCGGTCGGGAACGGACCGCCGCCCACGCGCGTGGCGTAGGCCTTGCAGATGCCCAGCACATAGTCGATGTCACCCGCGCCCACGCCGGTACCTGCCAGCGCACCACCGACGGTGGTGTTGGACGAGGTCACGTACGGATAGGTGCCGTGATCGATGTCGAGCAGCGCGCCCTGCGCACCTTCATACAGGATGTGACCGCCTTCCTTGCGCACGTCGTGCAGGATGGTGGCGACGTCGTCGACCATCGGGCGGATGAATTCGCCATAGGCCAGCGCGTCATCCAGCACGGTCTGGAAATCGACCGGCTCGGCCTTCAGCCACTGGGTGAGGATGAAGTTGTGGTACTCGACGGCCGCCTTGAGCTTCTCGGGCAGCTCGTGCGGGTACATCAGGTCGGCGACGCGCACGCTGCGGCGTGCCACCTTGTCTTCATAAGCCGGGCCGATACCACGGCCGGTGGTGCCGATCGCCGACTTGCCGGCGGCGGCTTCGCGCGCCTTATCCACGGCAATGTGGTACGGCATGATCAGCGGCGTGGCCGGGCTGATCTTCAGGCGCGAACGCACTTCGACGCCCTGCGCTTCCAGTTCTTCGATTTCCTGCTTGAGCGCCTGCGGCGACAGCACCACGCCGTTGCCGATCAGGCACAGCGCGTCATCGCGCAGGATGCCCGAGGGAATCAGGTGCAGGACGGTCTTCTTGCCCTTGATCACCAGCGTGTGGCCGGCGTTGTGGCCGCCCTGGAAGCGAGCGACGGCTTTGACCTGCTCGGTCAGCAGGTCGACTATCTTGCCCTTGCCTTCGTCGCCCCATTGCGCGCCGAGGATGACTACTGACTTGCCCATGATGTTGCTCTCGTCAATTTGAAAAGGTCGGTGCCCTGAGGGGCGCATTCTTTCCGCGACGTGGTCATGCCGCCGGCAACCGGCTCGCTGCAACCACCACGTCCCGCATGTTCACGATGGTTTTTAACGGCCCATCCACCGCATCAAATCAATGCATCAACTGCAACGCGACCAGCCCGATGCCGATGGCCACCGCGCCGAACACGCGCAGCGTGCGCGGGCGCAGCTTCACCGCCTCGCGCATGGTGGCCTGCCAACCGCGCGGCGCGGCAAACAGCACCAGCCCTTCGATCACCAGCACCAGACACAGTGCCGCCAGCAGCTCACGCGACATCGCCGTCCACCACTCAGTGCTTGGGCGATGCGCCGTCGTTGAAATACCGCAGGAACTCCGAGTCCGGCTTCAGCACCAGCACGCCCTTGCCGTCCTCGAACGACTTACGGTACGCCGCCAGGCTTCGATAAAACGCGAAGAACTCCGGATCCTGCCCATAGGCCTGCGCGTAGATGGCGGCTGCCTGGGCATCGCCCTCGCCACGCACCTTGGCGGCGTCGCGCTCGGCCTCGGCCTTGATGACCTGGGCCTGGCGATCCGCGTCAGCCTTGATTGTCTCGGCAGCCTGCTGACCGGTGTAACGCAGCTCGTTGGCCAACTGGGCTCGTTCGGCGCGCATGCGCTTGTAGACCGACTCGCTCACTTCGTCCGGCAGGTCGATGCGCTTGATGCGCACGTCGACCACGGCAATACCGAGGTTCTTGCGCGCAGCCAGGTCGGTCTGCTTGCGCACGCGCTCGGTGACGTCCTTGCGGCCGGCCGAAACCAGCTCCTGCAAGGTGCGGCCGTTGAATTCGAAACGCAGCGCGTCCTTCACGATGGGCGTGAGGCGGTTGGCCGCCTGCAGCTCGTCACCGGCGGTGGCACGGTAGTAGGCGGCGTTGTCGGCGATGCGCCACTTCACGTAGAAGTCGACGTTGACGCTCTTCTTCTCCGAGGTGAAGTAACGCTCGGGCTGCGCTTCCAGGGTGAGGATGCGGTTGTCGAAGGTCATCACCTGCTGCACGAACGGCATCTTCACATGCAGGCCCGGCGTGTCGCCGGTACGCACGATGCGGCCGAACTGCAGCACCAGGGCGGTCTGCCCTTCGTTGACCACGAACAGGCTGTTGAAGCCAACCAGCACCAGCAGCACGGCAATGATGGCGGAGACGAACTTCATGGCTGCTTCTCCTTGCCGGCCATCGCGTCACTGCCCGCGGACTGCATCACCGCGCCCACGCCGGGTACGTCCTTGCCTGCGGCACGGTCAAGCGGCAGATAGATCATGTTGCGGCCACCGGAGCCATCCAGCACCTTGGGATTGTTGGACATCACGGCCTCGACCGTTTCCAGCCACAGGCGGCGACGGGTCACGTCGGGGGCGCCCTTGTATTCCTTGAGGATCAGGTTGAAGCGGGCCGCGTCGCCGGTGGCGATGGCCACGCGCTGCGCGTTGTAACCCTGCGCCTCGGCCAGGATGCGCGAGGCATCGCCGCGCGCCACCGGCACCACCTGGCTGGAGTAGGCGCGCGCATTGTTCTCGGTGCCCTGCTTGTCTTCGCGCGCGGCGTTGACGTCGTCGAAGGCGTCCTTCACTTCCTGCGGGGGGGCCACGTTCTGGAAGCTCACATCGGTGACCATCAGGCCCGAGTCGTACTCGTTCAGGGTGGCCTGGAGGATCTCGCGGGTCTGCTGCTGCAGCGTGTCGCGAACCGCCGCGGCCGGCGTCGCCGGGACCACCGGCACGGCGACCGTCGCGGCCGTGCTGGCCGTGGCCGGGGTGGCGGCCGTGCCCTGCTCGTTGCCCTGGCTGGTCAGGATGTTGTCCATGATGTTGGCGCCCACCACCGTGCGTACGGCGGCTTCGGCGGCCTGGCGCAGCGTGTCTTCCGGCGGGCCACTAAGCGAAAACAGGTACTTGCGCGCATCCGAGACCTGGTACTGCACGTTGAAGTCGACCGAGATGATGTTCTCGTCGCTGGTCAGCATGCGCACCTTGTCCGACACCGAACGGATCTCGGTGGTGCCGACCTTGGTCACGGTTTCGAGCGGGCGCGGAAACTTCAGGTGGAAACCCGGCTGCAGCGTGCGCGAGTACTTGCCGAAGCGCAGCACCACGCCGGCCTGGCGGGCGTCCACGATGGTGTAGCTGCTCATCACCACCCACACGATGACGAAGGCCAGCAGGATCACGAAGATGCCGCCCGCGCCGCCGCCGAGCTTGCCGAAGCGGTCTCGAAGCTGCTTGAGGATGTCGTCCAGCCCCGGCTTGTTGCCGGAGGGGCGATTCTTGCCCCAGGGATCACGTTGCCCGTTACCGGGTTCGTTCCAGGCCATGGTCAGTCTCCTTGAGGCCGCTGGGAGGCCGGCTGCATTGGCCGGGAAACACATTGAACGGGTTTGGACATGGTCTCGGGTGCTTGTCGTGACAAGTGTGCCGCCCGGGCCCGGATGGCCGCACAAACACCGGGGATTCTACCAGAGCCGGACGGGGATTCCTCCCCATGGCCGGCGACGGACGGATTACAGGGTTTCCTGTTCTTCCACGCTTCCCAGGATCTCGCGCAGCAGGGCCGCTTCGGCGGCACTGCCGCCGCTCAAGGGGGCGATGACGCTGCGCGGCGCGTCGATGCTCAGCCGCCAGCCGTGCTCGTCCACCTCTTCGCCCGCGATGGCGCCCGCGGCCTTGAGCCGGGCATGCAGGCGGCCCGCGGAATGCGGCAGGCGCAGTTCCGACTGCACGCGATCACCGCCCAGCAACTCGCCCAGCGCCTGCCTCAGCAAATCGAGGCCCACGCCGGTGGCGGCAGACAGCCATACCGTGGTCGGTCGACCCTCGGCGTCGCGGTCGATGCGGGGTTCGAGATCGGCCAGATCGATCTTGTTCATCACCCGCAGCTGCGGCAGGTCGCCCGCGTCGATTTCCTCGAGCACGTTGTCGACCACCTTGGCCAGGCGCTCGCGCTCCTCGTCGGCGGCATCGCTTACGTGCAGCAGAAGGTCCGCGTCGCGCGCCTCGGCCAGCGTGCCGCGGAACGCAGCCACCAGGTCATGCGGCAGCTCGCGCACGAAGCCCACGGTATCGGCAAGCACGGCCGGCCCGCAGGACAGGCCGTCGAGCTTGCGCACGGTCGGGTCCAGCGTGGCGAACAGCAGGTCGGCGGCGAACACCTCGCCCTCGGTCAGCACATTGAACAGGGTGGACTTGCCGGCGTTGGTGTAGCCCACCAGCGCCACGCGCGGCACCGTGTTGCGCAGGCGGGCACGACGCTGCTGCACGCGCTGCGTCTGCACCTTTTCCAGTCGCTTGGTGAGCATCTTCACGCGCTCGGCGAGCAGGCGGCGGTCGGTTTCCAGCTGGGTTTCGCCCGGACCGCGGTTGCCGATGGCACCGCCGCGCTGGGCGTCCAGGTGGGTCCAGCCGCGCACCAGGCGGGTGGCCAGGTGCTTGAGCTGGGCCAGCTCCACTTCCAGCTTGCCTTCGTGCGAGCGGGCTCGCTGGGCAAAGATGTCCAGGATCAGGCCGGCCCGGTCCACCACGCGGATATTGAGCAGCTTCTCGAGGTTGCGCTCCTGCACGGGCGTGAGCAGATGGTCGACCAGTACCAGGTCCGCCTCCAGCGCACGCGCCGCTTCGGCGATCTCGTCGGCCTTGCCGGTGCCGATGTAGTAGCGCGGGTTGGGAACGTCGACGCGAGCGCTGATGCTGCCCAGGATCTCGGCGCCGGCCGACTTGGTCAGCTCGGCGAATTCTTCGGCACGCCGCACTGCGTCCCCTGCGCGCGAATGCGGGAGGACGAGGACGGCGCGTTCGCCTTTCTTTTGACGATCAAACACGGATAGGAACGGACCTGTAGGAAGACGCGGCGCCGCGGGCGGGAAGCCCACGGCGCCAGGCGGGAGTGGAAAGTGTATGCCGACGTGCCGCCAGACCCCAAAACGGGACCGGCGTTACGCCCTCTCACTCACATGGGTCGACAGGTCCGCCGAATCAACCTTCGGTGTCGGGGGCCATGGGCGCGTCGCCATGACCTTCGTGGCCGTTGCCGACACGAACGTTGCGGCTCGGCACGACGGTGGAGATCGCGTGCTTGTAGACCATCTGGCTGACCTGGTTGCGCAGCAGCACAACGAACTGGTCGAAGGATTCGATCGTGCCCTGCAGCTTGATGCCGTTGACCAGGTAGATCGCTACCGGGACACGCTCCCGGCGAAGTGCGTTCAGAAACGGATCTTGCAATGACTGCCCCTTGGACATTTCTTGTTCTCCCCTCGCAAACGGACGGGCCGGATAAAAGACGCACGCCGCGCCCCGGCCCAAGATGGATGAATATTAACCACTTTTAAATCGTTGATGAAAGAGCAGAAGTACATCTGCCCGATCTGTGAAAAAGACGTTTAGAAAACGCCTCACGAGATGTGTTCTGCATCTCAAAGAAAGAGCTCGAGCGCATCCTCGGCACGAGCCTGCAAACCCGCTCGATCCGGATCAAGCACGCGGGCATCGAGCTCACTGCGCAGCCAGGTGATCTGCCGTTTGGCGAGTTGGCGGGTGGCGAAGACACCCCTGTCGCGAAACTCGGCGGCGTCCGTTTGGCCGTCCAGATGCTCCCATGCCTGGCGATATCCCACGGCTCGGATGGCCGGCAGGTCGGCGTGCAAGTCCTTGCGCTCGCGAAGGGTTCGCACCTCGCCCAGGAAGCCGGCCGCCAGCATCGCGTCGAAGCGTTCGGCGATACGCGCGTGCAAGGGTGCGCGGTCGGCCGGCAACAACGCCAGCTTCAGCACCCGCCATGGAAACCGTTCGCCGCTGCCGCCCTGCTGTTGCTCGGACAACGGCCGGCCGGTGAGCTCGATTACCTCCAGCGCGCGCTGGATGCGCTGGGCGTCATTGGGGCCGATGCGTGCGGCGGCGGCTGGATCGAGGCGCTGCAGGCGTGCATGCAGGGAGGGCCACCCCGCTTCCACGGCTTCGGCGCTCAGTCGCTCGCGAATCGCCGGGTCGGCCTCGGGCAGGCGGGAGAGTCCCTGCTGCAGCGCCCTGAAGTAAAGACCCGTGCCCCCCACCAGCAAGGGCACCCTGCCCCTGGCGGTGATTCCCTGCATGGCCTCCATCGCGTCGCCGCGAAAATCGGCCGCCGAATAGGGCTCGGCCGGATCGCGGATATCGATGAGGCGATGCGGATACCTCGCCAGTGTCTGGGCGTCGGGTTTGGCGGTGCCGATGTCCATGCCGCGATAGACCAACGCCGAATCGACGCTCACCAGCTCCACCGGAAACCGTTCGCTCAACGCGCAGGCAAGCGCCGTCTTGCCCGACGCGGTCGGGCCCATCAGGAATACGGCGAGTGGGCGCTGATCGATCGTCATCCAGCCATTGTAACGATCACGCCGCCTTCCCTGTAGGAGCGCACCCAGTGCGCGAAAAGCCTACGGAGCTGTAACCCCAGACTCCGCGGTCGCGCACTGGGTGCGCTCCTACAAAGGGGGAAGTGGCGCGGATCGTCAGTGGGCAGGAACGCCCAGCTCCTTCAACAGCTGCGGCGCCGGGTACACCTTGTCCATCAGCCAGCGCATGTAGCGCAGGTCCACGTGGATGGCGCGCTTGTAGCGTGGATCGAACATCCAGCTCGCGCTCACCGCCTCCCAGTTGCTGTCGAAGTTGAGGCCGACCAGTTCGCCCTTGGCGTTGAGCACGGGCGAGCCGGAGTTGCCGCCGGTGGTGTCGAGGTTGCTGAGGAAGTCCACCGGCATGGCGCCGGTCTTCGCGTCGGCGTAACCGGCATAGTCGCCCCGCGCGATGGCGTCCAGCAGCGGCTTGGGCGCATCAAACGGCTCCACGCCGGTGTTCTTCTCCACGATGCCCGCCGTTGTGGTGAGCGGCTGGTAGACGACCGCATCGCGCGCCTGCAGCGGCGTGACCTTGCCGTAGCTCACGCGCAGCGTGGAGTTGGCATCGGGATATACCGCGCGGCCCTGCTTCTCGCGGTAGGCGATCAGCGCGTCCATATAGGCCGGCCGCAGGCGCAGTAGGTCGCCCTCGCGCGCCTTGCGCTCTTCCTCCATGCGCAGCAACGCCGGCTGCAGCTTCGCCGCCAGCACCAGCAGCGCGTCGTCCGACTTGGCCAGCTCCGCCGGCTCGGCCGTCAGCCAGTGCAGGCGCTGCGCTTCGTCGCCCAGGTGGGTGGCCGCGTAGATCTTGTCCAGCGTGGCCGTCAGCTCAGCCGGCGTGCGTCCGAACGCGGCGTCGAACTCGGGCAACCGCTGCGCATCGGGCAGCTTCTGATAGCGCGTCAGCAGCGAAACCAGCAGTTGCTTCTCGACCTTCGGGTCATAACGGCGCTGCACCTGGCGCAGCATGCCGGCCGTCAGGTCTTCATCGCGCTGCTGGTAACCGCTTTCGCGTTGCGCATCGGGCCTGGCGCGTTCGTGGGCAAGGCGCTGCAGGGTCAAGGCCGAACGCATGAGTTGCGTCTGCGTCTGCATCACGGCGAGCAGCAGGTCCCGCTCGCGCGTGGCGTTGCCGGTGGCAATCAGCCTCGCAACTTCGTCGATCTGGGGCCGCAACGTGGCAGCCGATGGCTGCGTGGCCAGCCACGCCAGCATCGCCTCCTCGTCCTTGCGGCGGATGGCGACCGCATCGCTGCGCTTGAGTCCGTCGAGCTCGCCGCTGTAGCGCTTGATGTTGTTCTTCAGCGACTGCAGCTGCGAGGCATAGCGGATGGTCGCCTGGCGGTCGGTGTGACCGACCTCCTCGATCACGTCCTGCAACTGGCGCAACACGTCCACCGTGGTGGGCAGGCGCCACTGCACCTGGTCGGCAAACTCGGCGGCGGTACGGTGGCGATAGGTGACGCCCGGATAGCCCGCCAGCATCACGAAGTCGCCCTCGTGCACGCCCTGTGCGGCGATCTGCAGATGCGCCGGCGGGTGGTACGGCACGTTGTCCTTGGCGTAGTCGGCCGGCTTGCCATCCGGGCCCACATAGGCGCGCAGGATGGTGAAGTCGCCCGAATGGCGCGGCCACACGAAGTTGTCCACCTCGTCGCCGTAGTTGCCGATCGCGCGCGGCGGCGCGTAGACCAGGCGCACGTCGCGCAGCTCCAGCTGCTTCACCAGGTAGAAGTCGCGGCCATAGAACATGTTGACTACGCTGCAGCGCATGCCGGGCTCGCGCTCGCATTCGGTCACCAGCGCCTTGCTGGCGGTGTCGATGGCGTCGTAGTACGCACGCCCCGTCTTGCCCTTGGCCGCGCCGAGCACCTTATCGGTGACCTTGTCGAAACCGGTGGTGACGCGCAGGCGGAAATCGGGGTTGGCCGGCAGCTCTTCCGCGCGCTCGTGCGAGACGAAGCCGTTCTGGATGAGATCGCGTTGTGCGTTGCTGTTGTACTGGATGACACCGAAGGCCACGTGGTGGTTGGTCAGCACCAGGCCATCGTTGCTGACGAAGGCACCGGTGGCGCCGCCCACCTTCACCACTGCGCTGAGCGGCGCCTTGGTTAGATCGGCAAGATCGGCGGGATTGCCCTGGAAACCCGCGGCATGCAGTTGCTTGGCGATGCTGGGCAGCTGCGAAGGCATCCACATGCCTTCATCCGCGTGCGCTGTCGTAGCAAGCACCATGACCATGACCCACCCCATCTTCTTCAAACGCATGCCTGTTCCTCGGACGATTCGCAATAACTTGCGACCATAGAACGAAACGCCCGCGCGGGTAACGCTGCATTGCACACTTCAGGCAGGAACGGATCGGCGCCTGCAGCTGCAAGGTTGACGCCCCCATGGGTTGCGGGCGTCAGCTCGGTTCAATGACAGGATTGTCCAGCCGGCGGCGGCAGCGCCAGGAATACGGTGCTCCACAACTGCGCGGCGTTGGACTCATCCTCGTGCGCACCTTCCGCACCGAACGGCTCGATGCGGTAGTGGCCGTTGGCGTAAGACCAGGACCACAGCTCCGATGTACGCACCGCATTGGCCGCACAGATCGCACGCCACAACCCCGCCTGTGCGGTTTCCAGATGCTGTCGCGTCGTCGCCGACAGGTCGCTGCGCGCCAGCTGGCGCTTCAGGCCGGCGGCCATGATCGCCTGCTGCCACGCCCAGACCACGGTGCCGTGATAGGCGCTGTTGCCAAAACGTGACCACACATCGTGATCCGCATAGGCGGGATTGGCGACCACCATGCCGACGTCGGTCATCAGGCCCGCCGGGAACGGCCGCATCAGGTTGCTGACGTTGCGATCCAGCACGGCAGCGTCCGGCTTGCCGAACAGCAACTGGAAGCCTTCGTCGGAATTCAGCACGGGAACCGGCTTGCCCTGCGCGTCGAGCGCGATGGCCGGAAACTCCACGCTGGCGCCGTCCATCGCCTTCAGGGCGGAGGCATCCGACACACCGATCTGTTTTGCGTAATCGCGCACCTGCTGGGTGGCACGGTCATTCGTGATCCGCACGGCGAACAGCGCGCTCGCATGCTGTTCCCACTCGTTGGCGCTGGCCGCCGCCGCGTGCAGGCGCTCGCGTTGAGCCGGCGTGGTGTAGTCATTGAGCAGGCCGGCATCGAGGAACTGGCCGATGGCACGCAACGCGGCAGGCATCCAGACTGCATTGACGTCATAGGGATACCGACCGCGACCGATGCCCTCGTTGCTGTCGCGCCACTGGCCCACCTTGGCGTTGGGCTTGAGTGCGATCAGGTTCGAGTACACCGGATCGTGCGCGAACGCTTCGCTGCTGTTGGCAACGAACATCAGGTTGCGTACCAGCGCATCGCCCTGCCGCCCCGTTCCGAGCTTGCCGGCGAGGAAGGCTCGTGCGCCATCGCGGCCGCGCGGATCCTCCAGCAGCCACGCCGCTGCCACCGGCGGCAGCATCACGTTGCTATCCACCATCACGTAGTCGTAGATCGGCTCGGCCGATGGCTTGCCCTCTTCCTTGAGGTGCTGCAACACCGCGAACTCGCCGATGCCTTCCTCATGCGCGACCTGGCCATCGGGCGAAAGGCGCGCCAGCACCGAGGCGATACCGGCATCGACCGCAGCGGGCTGCAGCACCGGCATCAGCAGGCGCAGCGACATCATCGTGTCGCGCCCGAAATAGGTATCGAAGCGCCAGGAGCCGGCGAGGAATTTTTCGCGGTAGCTGAGGAACTGCAAGGCCTCGCGGCTGCGTTCGTCCGGCTGCGCCCGATCATTGAGCAGGTTGGTGAAGGGCGTCAGCGGGGTCTCGCCGGTGCTCGCTTCAATATGCAGGTGCATCGCCTCGCCCGCATGGTCCGGGCGCAGCACGAGGTGCCCATCCTCGCGCGTAAAACGACCGTTGTCCGAGCTAAGCGCAATGGCATAGCCCGGCGCGCCATCCAGTCGCTGGCGCTGCCAGCTGACGGAGCGCTCGGTGAGTTGCGGCGTGGCGGCAACCTTGGGCGTGGCCGCGAGCTGGGCCGCGTAACCCTGGCCCTGCTGGTAGTCGCGCAGCATGCGGATGCTGCCCAGCACGGCGTCCTTCAACACCAGGCGGTCCACCGTGACAGTGGCATCGGCGGCGATGCCGTTCCAGGCGCGACCGTCCACCATACGCTGCTGACCGGTCAGCGAGCCCAGGGTCCAGTGCACCGGCTTGTCGGTCGGTTCGAACCACACGCCTGCCCCGCTGTTCCCGGCCGGGAACGCCACCAGCACGCGCGGCTTGTCGCCGGAGCTGAGCAGCAGATGGGCGGCAATGCTGCCTTTCTGCAAGAACGCGTTCTCGATGTTGCCTTCGGTAATGCGGAACTGCAGCGGCGGCTTGGTGCCCGGGTCCTGCGCCGCCCAGGCCGGCGACAGCGCCAGGCCCACCAGTATCAGTGTGGCCGCGACGGACCGCCGCCCCAACTTCCGCCCCGCCAAAACCGAACTCCCCATCCTGCTCAAACGCATTCGTCCGCTCCGTTCAGTGACGCACAGTCTTGCGACAGTAAAAGCATGGGCCCGGGACCACAACGTTGCAGTGCAGGAAGCCGCCACCCCGACAGCCTCCTATAATGTCGGTTTTCCTGTCCTTCCCCACGGAAATCCCATGCCTCAGATGATGAAAGCCCTGGTCAAGCGCAACCCCGAACAGGGCATCTGGATGGAAGAAGTGCCCGTCCCCGAGGTCGGCCCCAACGAGGTGCTGATCAAGATGGAAAAGACCGCGATCTGCGGTACCGACTTGCACATCTACAAGTGGGACGACTGGTCCCAGCGCACCATCAAGCCCGGCCTGACCATCGGTCATGAGTTCGTCGGCCGCATCGTGGAGATCGGCCCGGGCGTCACCGGCTACAAGATCGGCGACCGCGTCTCGGCCGAAGGTCACATCGTGTGCGGCCATTGCCGCAACTGCCGCGCCGGCCGCCAGCACCTGTGCCCGAACACCATCGGCATCGGCGTCAACCGCAACGGCGCGTTCGCCGAGTACATGACCATGCCGGCCTCGAACCTGTGGCCGATCCCGGACCAGATCCCGTCCGAGCTGGCCGCGTTCTTCGACCCCTACGGCAACGCCGCGCACTGCGCGCTGGAGTTCGACCTGATCGGCGAGGACGTGCTGATCACCGGCGCCGGCCCGATCGGCATCATCGCCGCAGGCATCGCCAAGCACGTGGGCGCACGCAACGTGGTGGTCACCGACATCAACGACTACCGCCTGAAGCTGGCGGCGGACATGGGCGCCACCCGCGTGGTGAACGTGGCCAACCAGTCGCTGAAGGACGTGATGAAGGACCTGCACATGGAAGGCTTCGACGTGGGCCTGGAAATGAGCGGCAATCCGCGCGCCTTCAACGACATGCTCGAATGCATGTACCACGGCGGCAAGGTGGCCATGCTCGGCATCATGCCGCGCGGTGCTGGCATCGACTGGGACAAGGTGATCTTCAAGGGCCTCACCCTGCAGGGCATCTACGGCCGCCGGATGTACGAGACCTGGTACAAGATGACTCAGATGGTGCTGACCGGCTTCCCGCTGCAAAAGGTGCTCACGCACCAGATCCACATCGACGACTTCCAGAAAGGTTTCGACCTGATGGATGCGGGCAAGTGCGGCAAGGTCGTGTGCTCCTGGAGCTGAGCTTCCACGAAACCATCACATAACCAAACACTCCGCCGATCCGATCGGCGGAAAACGCTGCTACCGTCTCGGCCGCCCTAGTACACTCTTCGCCTAGGGCGCGCCGATAGCATGACCGGAACAGTGACGTTGCCGGGTCGTCGAGACCTCGCACGGTCGGCTCGCGATGACATCGGAGCATCGTCGGCATGGCTGATCTTTTCAGCAACCCCCGTATGGCCGCAGGACGCGACCGCGCCCTCGCCGTCTACCATTCGCATCGCGTCCGCAAATGGACCCTGATCGGGGTCATCGCGATCGTGGTCTTTGGCCTGCTCGGTTTCTTCGCAGCGCCTTACATCATCCGCAGCCAGATCGAGAAGCGCGCCAGCGTCGCGCTGCAGCGCCAGGTCACCGTGGGCGCCGTTCATCTCAATCCCTACACCCTGCGCCTGCAGCTGGACCAGCTGCACATCGCCGACGCTGACGGCAAGTCGCCGTTCGTCGACATCGACCAGGCGGTGATCAACGCCTCATGGGGTTCGCTGTTCCGCCTGAAGCCGGTGCTGGACGAGCTCTCCCTGCAACGCCCGCGCATCCGCCTCGTGCGCACGGGCGACCAGCGCTTCAATTTCAGCGACATCATCGACCGCTTCAACGCGACACCGTCGGATCCGAACGCGCCGCCCACGCGCTTCGCGCTCTCGAACATCAGCGTGCACAACGGCGACATCCAGTTCGAGGATGAAGCGCTGAAGGCCAGCCATCACGTCGAGAATCTGGAGCTCGGCATCCCGTTCATCGCCAACCTGCCCAGCGACACGGATGTGTTCGTGCAACCGCTGCTGTCGATGAAGGTGGATGGCAGCCCGCTGCGCGTGGATGGCCACACCAAGCCGTTCGCGGACAACCGCGAATCGACCATCGACTTCCGGCTCGATCGACTCGACCTCGCGCGCTACATCGGCTACGCCCCCACCACACTGCCCGTCAGGATTCCCAAGGGCCTCCTTAGTGGTGACCTCACGCTGCATTTCGTCCAGGCCAAGCCCGAGCCGCAAGTGCAGCTCACCGGCAAGCTGCAGCTCGACGACTTCGTGCTCAACAGCAGCGATGGCCAGGCGATCCTCGCCCTTGGCAAGGGCACCGCCGACCTGTCCGACGTGCAGCCGCTGCAATCGCGCTACGTGATCGGCACGCTCGCGCTCGAGCAGGCGCAGCTCTATTACACGTCCACGGCGGACGGCCGCAGCAATTTCGACACGCTGTTGGCGCCGCCGGCAAAGCCGGCCGCCGATGCGAAAGCCCAGCCGATGGACCTGCGCATCACCTCGATGACGCTCGCCAACAGCACCATCCACTACGCCAATGCCACCGGCAAGATCGACCTGGGCAACGTCCACGGTGGCATGCAGGCGCTGAGCATGCTGGCCGCCCCACCGGCGAAACTGGATGTAACGGCGCAGCTCTTTGGCGGCGAGCTTTCCATGAAGGGCACGGTGGACCTCGCCAAGGACAAACTCGTTGCCGCACTGAACACCAAGCAGGTCGACATGGCGCCGCTGCAGGCAGCCACCTACCAGGGGCTGGCAGCCCGCCTGACCAAGGGCAAGCTCGATGCCACCGGCCAGCTTCAAGTCGACTGGGGCAAGCCGTTCAACGTGCACCTGTCGGACGCCCACACCACCGTCACTGATTTTGTGATGGAGCCGCAGTACAAGGGCCACGATTCGCCGGTGGCCTGGAAGGTGCTGGAGTCGGAGATCAAGCAGATCGATCTCGCTACCCAACAGGCGCAGCTGGGCACCGTCAAAGCGACGGGCCTGAGCCTGGACGTGCAGCGCAACAGCAACAAGTACATCAGCCTGGTCGACCTGTTCGCCGCCAAGGGGGCGCCAGCGAAGAAGGCCGAGGCCAGCAGTACACCATGGCACTGGAGCATCGAGCACCTGGTGTTCGACAAAACTGCGGTCGCATTCACCGACCTGGCCTCCGGTAGCGACAAGCCGGTGAAGATCAAGATCGACTCGCTTAGCGGCGGCATGGACAACCTGAGCGACAAGCTCAACGAGCCACGCGAGATGAAGCTGTCGGGCAACATCGACAAGGGCAGCTTCACGGCCAACGGCAAGGTGCAGCCGCTGCCGACGCTCGCCGACATCCAGCTCGACACCAAGCGCCTGGACATCTCCACCTTCCAGCCATACATCAGCGTGCCGCTGAACGTCACCATCTCCAGCGCGCGCGTCACCAGCAGCGGCAAGCTGCATTACGACGGACGCAGCGCCGAGCCCAAGATGACTTACAAGGGCAATGCGGCGCTGGAACAGGTACGCATCCAGGACAAGCTCACGGGTGACGACTTCCTGCGCTGGCGCACGCTGAGCGGCAACCAGCTGGACGTCTCCTACGGCATCGGCGCGCCACGCATGCATGTCGGAAGCCTGGTGCTCAGCTCGTTCTATGCGCGCATGATCGTCAACTCGAACGGCACGCTGAACCTGTCCGAGGTAGTGGCCAATCCCGAGTCGGCGCCCGTCTCGGTGACGCGCGGCGAAAACGAGCAACCCGTCCCCGGCGCAAAGCCGGCGCCAGCGCCGCGCCCCGCACCGGCGCCCGCTTCGACGGCGAAGACACAAGCCGCTGCGGCGACACCCGCCCCGTCCACCACCGCGCCAGCGACACCGCCAGCCGATATCCACATCGGCGGCCTCACGCTGGTCAACGGCCAGCTCAACTACACCGACAACTTCATCAAGCCCAACTACACCGCCAACATGACCAAGGTCACCGGCAAGATCGGCGCCTTTGGCACCACGCCGGGCGACCCGCCGGCGGACCTGTCGGTGCAGGCCGCGCTGAACGACAACTCGCCCATCGATATCGACGGCACCATCAACCCGCTGCAGCCCGTGGCCTTTCTCGACATCAAGGGCAAGGCGAACGAAGTTGAGCTGACGGGACTGAGCGCGTATTCCACCAAGTACACGGGCTACCCCATCACGGCAGGCAAGCTGACGATGGACGTCCATTACATGCTTGACCAGCGCAAGCTCAATGCCGACAACCACATCTTCATTACCCAGCTGACCTTCGGCGACCGCGACGAAAGCCCGGGCATCCAGCACATGCCGGTGAAGCTGGCGGTGGCCCTGCTCAAGGACACGCAAGGCAACATCGATGTGGACGTACCGGTATCCGGCTCGCTGGACGATCCGCAGTTCAGCATGGGCGGCCTGATCTGGCGCGCCGTCGGCAATCTGATCGCCAAGGCGGTCACCGCTCCGTTCCGCCTGCTCGGCGCGGCGTTCGGCGGCAGCAACCATGAGGACCTCGGTTACGTGGAGTTCGACCCGGGGTCGGCCGTACTCGACAAGAACGCACAGGATCGACTCGGCAAGATCGTCGCCATGCTCAACCAGAAGCCTTCGCTCAAGCTGGACATCACCGGCCGCGTGGATCCCTCGAAGGATCAGGATGGCCTGCGCAAGGTCACGGTGGACAACCTGGTGCGCCGCCAGAAGGCGCTGGATCAGGACGGCAAGAACGCCGATACCTCGGATGCCGCGCTCGCAGCGGTCAATGTCACGCCCGACGAATACGAGAAGTACCTCAAGCGCGCGTACAAGGACGACGACTTCAAGGGCAAGCCGAAGAACTTCATCGGTCTCAAGAAATCGCTCGATGCCGACGAGATGCGCAGCCTGATGGAAACCAACATCCCTGTCGACGACGCGGCCATGCGCGACCTCGGGCAGCGCCGCGCCACCGCCGTACAGGCCTGGCTGAAAGGCAAGCTGGACGACAAGCGCATGTCGCTGAAGGATCCCGTGCTGGACACCAAGGGCATCGACGACAAGGGCAAGACCACGCGGGCGGAATTCGGCCTGCACCAGGGCTGAGGCCGCTTTGCCACTGCCCTCCCCGGGGCCGTCACTCCGGCGCAAGCCGGAATAGCGGCGCTCCGCCGGTTTCAAGAGCCGCTTCCTTCACAGCTCGCTTCCAGGGGGTCAAAATAGCCTTTTGCCCCCCCCTTGGAATGCCCCCATGAGCTACCCCGGTCAGTCGCGCTTCGCCGCCGAACTCGAATCCATTCGTGAGCAGGGCCTGTTCAAGGCCGAGCGCATCATCGTCTCGCCGCAGTCGGCGAAGATCCGCCTCGAGAGCGGCAAGGAAGTGCTCAACTTCTGCGCCAACAACTACCTCGGCCTCGCCGATCACCCCGACGTGATCCAGGCCGCCAAGGATGCGCTGGACACCCACGGCTTCGGCATGGCCTCCGTGCGCTTCATCTGCGGCACGCAGGACCTGCACAAGCAGCTGGAGAAGAAGATCGCCGACTTCTTCGGCACCGAGGACACCATCCTCTACGCCGCCTGCTTCGACGCCAACGGCGGCCTGTTCGAGCCGTTGCTGGGCGAAGAGGACGCAATCATCTCCGACGCGCTGAACCATGCCTCGATCATCGACGGCATTCGCCTGTGCAAGGCCAAGCGCTTCCGCTACGCCAACTGCGACATGGCCGATCTCGAGAAGCAGCTGCAGGCTGCCGACGCCGCCGGCGCACGCACCAAGCTGATCACCACCGACGGCGCGTTCTCGATGGACGGCTTCATCGCCCCGCTGGATGAGATCACCGCACTCGCCGAGAAGTACAACGCGCTGGTGCACATCGACGAATGCCACTGCACCGGCTTCCTCGGTGATACCGGCCGCGGTTCGGCTGAAGTCAAAGGCGTGCTCAACAAGATCAACATCATCACCGGCACGCTGGGCAAGGCGCTCGGCGGCGCGCTCGGTGGCTTCACCACCGGCCCGCGCGAAGTGATCGAGATGCTGCGCCAGCGCTCGCGTCCGTACCTGTTCTCGAACTCGTTGCCGCCGCACGTGGTCGCCGCCGGCATCAAGGTGTTCGACATGCTCGCCGCCGCTGGCGAACTGCGCGACCAGGTCAAGGCCAACACCGCCTACTTCCGCGAACAGATGGCCAAAGCCGGCTTCGACATCAAGCCGGGCGTGCATCCGATCGTGCCCGTGATGATCTACGACGCCAAGAAGGCCCAGGCCATGGCCACCGAGCTGCTGGACGAAGGCATCTACGTCACCGGCTTCTTCTACCCGGTGGTGCCGCAGGGGCAGGCACGCATTCGCACGCAGATGAGTGCGGCGCATACGCGGGAGCACCTGGATCAGGCCATCGCCGCGTTTACGAAGGTGGGCAAGAAGCTGGGTGTGATCTAAGCAGGCAAGTCGACGAAGAGGGCATTACAAAGCCCTCTTCGCCACTCCCGCTCTAAGTCCTCAGCGCATCGACGCGTTGCGGTGTAGCCGCTATCCCTGAGGTAGCACGAGACCGGTCCGGCTGGCCTCGATCACGGGCGCTCGTATTCCGCAATTCGCTACGAGAGCCCTTAAGGCCATTTTCTTTGGGTTACTTTTCTTTTGGGCCAGCAAAAGAAAAGTGACTCGAGCGCCGGCAGGGGATCGAAACGCCCGCTGCGTAAGCGGCAAGCTCGCGATAACGTATCGAGCAAAAGCCGAGACTCCACGCGCCGACTCTTGGCTCCTGTAAAGCTCTACCTACCTGCGCACTGATGACAGACAGGGGCGAGAACCGCACCCTCTCCCGGAGGGAGAGGGAGTCACGGCTCGCATGGACATAGTTGGCGCGCACTGGGTGCGCTCCTACAGTTGGCAGAGGTAGACAAGGACGGCGTGAGTGCAAAAGCCCGCGCCAAAGCGCTTACAGCTGGGCCAAGGCCCGCACCTCAGCCTCGGTGAGGTGCCGCCACTGCCCCTTGGCCAACTCGCCAAGCGCCAACGCCCCGATCGCCACGCGAATCAACCGCATCACCGAAACATCGTGCGCCGCGAGCAGCCGCCGGATATGCCGGTTGCGCCCCTCATCCAGCACAATCTCCAGCCACGCGTTCTTCTCACCCTGCCGCAACAACACCGCACGGCGCGCAGCGAGCCGCTCCCCCTGCTCCACCACGCCTTCGACCAGCGCATCAAGCAAGGCCTGGTCGGGAATGCTGTCGATCTGCACGTGATACGTCTTGTCGACATGATGCTTCGGCTCGGTGAGCCCCGCAGCCCACACACTGTCGTTGCTCAACAGCAGCAGACCTTCGCTCGCCTTGTCCAGGCGGCCCACCGGCCCTAGCCATGGCAGACCAGCGCTCTTCAGCAGGTCATAAACGGTATCGCGGCCACGCTCATCCGCTGCGCTCACCACGATGCCACGCGGCTTGTTGAGCGCGATATAGACGCGCTCGCTTGCCGCTACCGCTTCGCCGTCGAGCGTAATGCGCTGCCGCTGCGCATCGGCAGGACGCTCGGGATCGAGCACGACCTTGCCGTCCACACGCACCCTGCCCTCGCGCACGGCCTTCTCCGCCTGGCTACGCGAACACACACCCAGCTTGCTGAGCACGCGCGCCAGGCCATGGCGTGGCGGCTGTGAAGCGGAGTTTGGTTTGGAAGGACGAGACGGACGCATGGAATGACGAAGGAATACGCGACGAGTGTCGCGACATGGTAGGGGATCGCGTGGCAACACACGACGCACAAAAGAAAAGCCCGGCTTGCGCCGGGCTTTTCGGTACTGCATTTACAAGTCCGGTTACTGCTGGACCTGCAGCTCCGTACGACGGTTCTGGGCGCGGCCAGCATCCGTGTCGTTGCTGCCAATCGGATCGTTCTTGCCGTGACCGACCGGACCTTCCAGACGGCTGGCGGCGATGCCGTGAGCAGTCAGGTAGTCGAACACGATCTGAGCGCGACGCTCGGACAGATCCTGGTTGTAGGCGTCCTTACCGACCGAGTCGGTGTAGCCGGCAACGTTGACCTTGACCTGCGGGTAGCGCTGCAGGGTGTCCACAGCCTGGTCGAGGATGGCGATCGAGTCGGTGGTCGGCTCAGCCAGCGCCTTCTTGATGTCCTTCTCGCCCTTCTTCGGACGATCGAACTTGAAGTTGACGCCGCGCAGGTCGATCACGACCTTCTGCGGGCAGCCGTCCGGACCGACGATGGTGCCAGCCGGGGTGTTCGGGCACTTGTCGTCGCAATCGTTGACGCCGTCACCGTCGCTGTCGAGCTTCGAGCAGTCCGGAGCAGCCGGCGGCGGGGTTGCGGCCACCGGAGCAGCAGCCGGCTCGCCGAAGCGCGACACGATGCTGAAGCCCAGGAACCAGTCGCCGTAGCCGTTCTTCGCCGGCTGGGTCTTGTCGTCCCAGTCATAGCGGTAGCCAGCTTCGACGCGGATGTCGGTGCTGTCGGTGACGGTCTTGGACACGCCAGCGCCCAGCTCTGCAGCCGGCGACCAGCCGTGGTCGGCTGCGCTCTGGTGGTAGCTGCCCATCACGCCTGCGAGCAGGTACGGACGCCATGCGTTCCAGTCGCCGTAGTAGAAGCGAGCGGCAACGCCGTAGTTGTTGTTCGACCACTTGCCGCCAGCGTCGGCATCACGCTTGGTGCGGTCCACGAACAGGTCGATCGAGGTGTTCGGCGCAATGAAGCGACCAAAGCCCAGGCCGTAATAGACCTGACGGCTGTTGGTGTTGCGATCGGTGTCGTTGTAGTAGCCGCCCACGGTCGGAGCGATGTACCAACGGCCGTCATAGCTCGGCGTGGTCGCACCGGCAGTGTTGTCTTGCGCGTGAACGGCACCTACGCCGCCCAGGGCCAGGGCAATCAGGAAATACAAGCCCTTACGATTCATCAGGTGTCTCCTTGTTTATTGGTATTCGCGTCCGCTCCACCCCAGACGGAAAACGCGCGTCACTGACTTCTACATCCAGGGACTTACTTCCGTCCCTTGCTTTGCGTCCCGATCAAATTTGGTGTCAAAGATCAAAGCGCGGCGGAGTGTAGCAAAATCGTTAAGCGCATCGCACGCCTACCGAGACGTCGTTGGTGAATCCCGGTTCAGACAACGCCCGTCTGATGCGCACGAAGTGCCCGCAAGGTGCGACAACGTGTCGCGCATTAGCATGTCCTTGCGTTGTTTCCTGATCACCGCCGCATGCAGCCGTACAAAAGAAAAGCCCGGCTTTCGCCGGGCTTTTCGTACTGCGTTGAGCAAAGCGATTACTGCTGGACCTGCAATTCCGTACGACGGTTGCGGGCACGACCAGCATCCGTGTCGTTGGTGTCGATCGGATCGTTCTTGCCGTGACCGATCGGGCCTTCGAGACGGCTCGCGTCGACGCCATGCGAGGTCAGGTAGTCGTACACGATCTGAGCGCGACGCTCGGACAGGCTCTGGTTGTAGGCATCCTTACCGACAGAGTCGGTATAGCCGGCAACCGTGACCTTGACCTGCGGATAGCGCTGCAGGGTATCAACTGCCTGGTCGAGAACCGCGATCGAATCCTTGCTCGGCTCAGCCAGCGACTTGCTGATGTCCTTCTCGCCCTTCTTCGGACGATCGAACTTGAAGTTGACGCCGCGCAGGTCGATCACGACCTTCTGCGGGCAACCATCCGGACCGACGATCGTGCCGGCCGGCGTGTTCGGGCACTTGTCGTCGCAATCGTTGACGCCATCGCCGTCGCTGTCCATCTTCGAGCAGTCCGGCGGCGGCGGCGGTGCTGCAACCACCGGCGCAGCAGCGGGCTCGCCGAAGCGGGACACGATGCTGAAGCCCAGGAACCAGTCGCCGTAACCGCTCTTGTTCGACTGGGTCTTGTCGTCCCAGTCATAGCGATAGCCCGCTTCGATGCGGATATCCGAACTGTCGGTGACGGTCTTGGAAACGCCCAGGCCGCCTTCCACTGCCGGATCCCAACCGTTGTCGTTGCTGTTCTGGTGGTAGCTGCCGATCACACCACCCAACAGGTACGGACGCCACGCGGTCCACTCACCGAAGTAGTAGCGTGCCGCCACGCCCCAGTTGTTGTTCGCCCACTTGCCGCCATTGGTGGCTACACCATTGACCAACGTGTCGCGATCGCGCTTGGTGCGATCGAAGAACAGGTCGAGCGAGAAGTTGGGCGAGAAGAAGCGGCCGACACCGAGGCCATAGTAGAACTGGCGGCTGTTGGTGTTGCGGTCGGTGTCGTTGTAGTAACCACCCACGGTCGGGGCGATGTACCAGCGACCGTCATAGCTTGGCGTTGTGGTCGGAGCGGAAGTCGAAGTGTTGTCCTGCGCGTGAACGGCGCCTGCGCCGCCCAAGGCGAGGGCAATGAGCATGTACAAGCCCTTACGTTTCATCAGGTGTCTCCTCGTTTATTGGTGTACGCGTCCGTTCACCCCAGACGGGAAAATCATCAGCCGTGAGTTCGAACTCCTATGAACCCGCCGACTTACCTACGGAACTTCGATGCTAGGTTTACCCGAAACGGGCGCGGAGTAGCTTAGCAAAAGTTAAACAATTGCAAATCGACCCCAAACGCCTGTTCATTTTCTGCTAACGCCGTCTTTACAGCGTGAAGAGACCCAGGAAATCCTGAACCGGCATGGCGTCCAAGGTCTCCGGGTCAGCTGTCACGTCCAGAATGGCCCTCACCCGATGGGCTGGCAAGTGGCCGCGCAGGGCTGCCTCGAACTTCTTCAACAGTAGCGGGATGCCCTCGGCGCGGCGCTTGCGGTGGCCAATCGGGTAGTCGACGGACACCTTGTCAGTGTGGCTGCCGTCCTTGAAGAAGACCTGGACCGAGTTACCGATATAGCGCTTCCCGGGGTCATAGTAGTCCCTGGTGAATTGCGGGTTCTCGCTGACCACCGTCTTGTCGCGCAGGGCGTCGATGCACGGGTCGGCAGCCACCTCGTCGTTGTAGTCATCGGCGGTGAGGCGGCCGAAGATCAGCGGTACGGCGACCATGTACTGGATGCAGTGGTCGCGGTCGGCGTAGTTGGCCAGGGGGCCGGTCTTGTCGATGATGCGGGCCCCCGCCTCCTGCGTCTCGATCACCACCTTATCTATCTGGTCGAGCCGGCCGGCCACGGCGCCATGCAGCCTCATGGCGCACTCCACGGCCGTCTGGGCATGGAATTCGGCCGGGAAGCTGATCTTGAACAGCACGTTCTCCATGACGTAGCTGCCGAACGGCCGCTCGAACTGGAAGGCCTGGCCCTTGAAGGCCACGTCGTAGTAACCCCAGGTCTTGGCGCTGAGTGCCGAGGGGTAGCCGACCACGCCGCGGTAGACGGCATTGATGGCATGGGTGACGGCGCGACGGCAGGCGTCCCCGGCTGCCCAGCTCTTGCGGGGGCCGGTGTTCGGGGCGTGCCGGTAGGTCCGCAGGGATCCGTTGTCGATCCAGCTCTGCGAGATGGCGGTGACGATCTGCTCCCTGGTGCCGCCCAGCATGGCCGTGGCCACGGCGGTGGAGGCCAGGCGTACCAGGATCACGTGGTCCTGCCCGACGCGGTTGAAGCTGTTCTTGAGCGCGTAGCAGCCTTGGATCTCGTGGGCCTTGATGGCATAGGTGAGCACCTGGCGCACCGTCATCGGCGTACCGCCCTCCCGCTCCGCCTTGCGGCTGAGGTAGTCGGCGACGGCCAGGATGGCGCCAAGGTTGTCCGACGGGTGGCCCCATTCGGCAGCCAGCCAGGTGTCGTTGAAGTCCAGCCAGCGGATCTGCGTCCCGATCGCGAAAGCCGCCTGCACCGGGTCCAGCTCGTGGCTGGTGCCCGGTACGCGGGCGCCTCCCGGCAGTACGGCTCCGGGCACGACCGGCCCCAGATGCTTGACGCACTCGGGGAACTTCATCGCGAGCATCGAGGTGCCCAGCGAGTCGAGGAGCATGTAGCGCGCGGTGTCGTAAGCCTCGGCGGACTCGATCCGGTAGTCGACGACGTAGTCGGCGACATCGACCATCGGCTGGTCCGGATCGGGGCGCTTGGCGGAACGAAGATCAGGCTCGCTCATCCGGTGATTCCTAAGGCGACAGGGAAGCGATGGTAGCCCCGCCCTATGCATGGCTCAGGTGTTCTTGCTTGACCGGCCAGCGCCTGCACCCGGACAATGGACGGACACTTATCCCAAAAGGGAGTAGTTCCGGACACCGATGATTCGCGTGTCCTTGCGGTCGTCGTCATCACGGGCAGCACACTGCCCCGGTTACCGCAGCGGCTTTGCCGTGAACGAGACTTTTGCGGTAACGACGGGCTGCGCGTGTCCGTTGTTGCTGCATTGGTCCCACGCGCAGAGACACGTACATGGAACTGATGAGTACCGATTTTCTCTCCGGCCTGCTGGCCATCGTGCTGCTGGACCTCGTGCTCGCGGGCGACAACGCCATCGTGATCGCGCTCGCCGCGCGCAATCTCCCCAGGGACATCCAGAAGAAGGCCGTGCTCTGGGGTACCGTCGGCGCCATCGCGGTGCGCCTGGCGATGACGGGCATCGTCGTCTATCTGCTGGAGCTGCCTGGCCTGATGCTGGCCGGTGGCCTCCTGTTGCTGCCGATCGCCTGGAAGCTGCTGAAGTCCGACGACAAGCCACACGATGTCGGTGCGGCCGCCAACTTCTGGGCAGCCATGCGCACGATCATCGTGGCCGATGCCCTGATGGGGCTGGACAACGTACTGGCGATTGCCGGCGCATCCAAGGGGCACATGTCCCTGGTGGTGATCGGCCTGGCCATCAGCGTGCCCTTGGTGGTGTGGGGTTCCACCTTGATCCTGCGGCTGATAGAGCGCTTCCCCATCATCATCTATATCGGCGCGGCCGCCATTGCCTGGACGTCGGCACGCATGATCTCGCACGACCACTGGCTGTCGCCGTGGTTCGACGCACATGGCTGGGCGACCTACACACTCGACGCCGTGCTGGTGCTGGGCGTCTGCCTCGGTGGCTGGCTGGTCCAGCGACGACGCACGCGTCTTGACGCAAAGGCTTGAGGCGCACAAGCCACGCAGGTGAAACTGCGTGGTTTCCGCAGACCAAGGAATGACCCCATGAAGTTGTACTACCTGCCCGGTGCCTGCTCGCTGGCCGACCACATCGTGCTCGAATGGATCGGCAAGCCGTACGAAACGTACCGGGTGGCGCGCGAGGAACTCGGCTCGCCGGAATACCTGAAGATCAATCCTTCCGGTGCGGTACCGGCGCTGCAGGAAGACGATGGCTGGGTGCTCACTGAAAACGCCGCGATCCTCAACTACCTCGCCGACCTCCATCCGGAAGCCGGGCTGGGCGGCGATGGTTCCGTGCGTGCGCGTGCCGAGGTGAATCGCTGGTTGGCCTATATCAATTCCGACCTGCACCCGCTGTTCCGCCCGGTATTTCGTCCGGATCGCTTCATCGATGACGCAACGGCCCAGGAAGCGTTGCGCGTGAAGTCCGTTGAGCGACTGCGCGCCTATTACGAACGCCTCGACGCACAACTCGGAGGCAAGGACTGGTTGACCGGCTCCCGCTCGTACGCCGACCCGTATCTCTTCGTCGTGCTGCGCTGGGCCACGGCCAAGGGCGTCGACCTCGGCGGCCTGGACAACCTCGCACGCTTCCACCAGCGCATGCTGGAAGATGCCGGCGTGAAGTCGGCCATGCAGCAGGAAGGCCTGTAATCGGGTCGGCAGCGTCGCTGGCACGCCCGCTCCCAGGGGGTTCTAGTACATCATCGGGACGCGCACGGTCACCGTCGCGTCCGGCGTGTCGCGGGTGACGCCCACGCCGAGCGTGAAGTTGAGCGTGCGCTTCTCGTCGAAGCGCCACGATCCACCGATAAGCAGCGTGCCCAGGACGATCTTGGTCGAACCGGGTACGCGCGACCCGTTCTGCTTGGTGGGGCCGACGAAGGCCTGCTCGTAGCCGATACTCATCGAGGCCTTCTCGTTGAGCGAAAGGCCCATGCCCAGGCTGAGGTCAACGATGCCGCCCGGCTGCACCTTGCCGAGCTGCTCGACGCCGCCCAGCAGGACATGCCGCTCGACGTTGTCGCGCGGTATGTTGTACAGATAGCTGAAGTTGCCGAACAGCACGATGGGGTCGGTGGGATAGAGCCAGGTGACACCCGGCTGCAGCGACCAGAAGCCGGTGCCCGTAGGCTGCTGCAATGGCAGCCCGGTGCCGGTGACCGACAGCGGAACTTCCGACAGCACGTTCTCCACGCAGCGCTGGATGCAATCGGTGGTGACCTGGAATGGGTCCTTGCCGGTGTTGGACTTCACACGGAACCAGCCGACGTAGAACGGCTTGTCCGGACCGCCGACATTGAGCTGGTAGCGTATCGTCGCCTCGATGTCGCCCAGGCCATGCCCGCTGGTGCCAAACGCGTTGTCGGCCGCGGTACCGGTGAAGATCTCGCGACTGATGGTGTCTTCGTTGGTCCACACATAGGGCACGCGAAGTTCCACTTCCATCCGATCGGTGATGCCGTAGCGGCCGGTCAGCCAGCCGATCTGCGTGGTGGTCTTCACCTCTCGAGCATCGATCAGGCCGATGAGGATCGCGGGAATCACCGTATAGCCGACCAGCGCGACGCGATCGACC
The DNA here is from genome assembly GCF_004296575.1 of Dyella amyloliquefaciens. Classification (GTDB taxonomy): domain Bacteria; phylum Pseudomonadota; class Gammaproteobacteria; order Xanthomonadales; family Rhodanobacteraceae; genus Dyella; species Dyella amyloliquefaciens. The sequence continues at coordinate 692,040 of NZ_SAYT01000002.1, forward strand.
GAGGAATAACCGAACTGGTAAGCCGGCTCGATGACGAATTTCCCCTTGGGTGTGAGCACGCCGGGCTGCTGGAAAATGGGGGCCACTTCGGGAGGACGCGTATCGGGCTTCGGTGCTTCACCGACGGGTTGCTGCTGAGGCGCGTCGGCCGCCACCGCTTCGGCGGCAGGCATGGGCAACGCGGATGCACCCGGCCCACCGGCGGCGATGCTGCCGGCACGCTGCTTGTCCAGCACGTCGATGCCCACGGCATGGCGCAGCGACTGATAGTCGGCCTCCTGCTGCGCCAACGCTCGCTTCATCTCATCAAGCTGGGCCATCTGCGCGCTGATCTGGCTGCGCATGGCATCGATGCGTTCGCCCTGCTCGACCACCTTCTTGCGAATGTCAGTCGGGTCCGCCGCCGCGGGCGCTCCAGTGGGAGCCGCCGGGATGGGGTTCGCCGCCACCGGTGGTGGCGTACCCGTCGCCGCACCCGCAGGCGCTCCCACCTGTTGGGCCGCGACAGGCAGGCCGAGCATCACCAGCCCCGCACATCCTGCCGACCATACGTATCGCCACGCTGAGTGTCGCATCATGCTTCCTCATGATCCGGGGTTCGAAGTCCTGCGGACGAACGCGGAGACGGTGCTCGGCGCGTTCGCGGGTGGATACGACACTGGTGCAGCGCATCGCATGTCAGTGCCCAAGGGCCTGCAGTTGCGCCTGCTGGAACGCATCCTGGAAATTCGCCTGGCGGAATGCGTTGATCGTGTTGACCGACGTATTGATCGTCGTGATGCTCTGGATGTGCTGGTTGTTCAGCGTGTTCTGGATCACCGTCGCCCCCACGTTGGGTCCGAGCGACGATGGATCGAAACTGTTGTTCGGCCCTATCTGGGTCACCGTGACCGTATTGATCGCCGTCTGCATGGCCGTCGCCTGCGCGGTGGTCATGTGCGCGATGTCAGGAATGTTGAAGCTGGTGGACGTCACAAGGTTGCCGTTGACGTAGACCGCGCGATCGATGCCGAACGATGCGACCAGTCCGTTGCCGAGATCGAAGCCACCGCGCGCATCGTCCAGCGTTTCCTGGCTCACCGGCGTCCAGCTCGCCATGTCATCCGTTGCGGGGACGGCAACCACGTTGGCGAGCGCTGCAGCCGGTGCTGCGGGGGCCGCAGTAACAGGCATCTGCGCGGCGCCATCCTGGGCGCTTGCACCCGGCATCCATGGCCCGCATGCCACGATCAGGGCAGCAAGGCCAGCTATGCGTGTGACCGGTTTCATCGTCCCGTCCTCACAAGTCGTCCGGCCCGTACTTGGGCATCACAGTGTTGTAGAGACCGTTGCGGTCGATCGCATTACTGAGCGGCGCTCCCGGTGCGACTCTCCAATCGCTCGCACTGTTGAATACCGCCAGGTTGCGGCGGTTGTGGATGACGAACACCAAGCCGTTCTTCCACATCGACATGAACTTCGTCTGCGAAAGCACGCGCGTGCCGCGTGCCGGATCGCCAACGAGAATGCGGCCATTGCGCATGCCCTTCACGACCACGAAATGGTGATAGCCCTTTTCATCGATCAGGACGATGGCAGGCAGGTTCTCCTGCTCCAGCTTGTCCAGCGGCACCTTGTAACCGTCCGCCTGGAAGCCGTTCGCCTCGAGGAAGCGCTTGATGTCGAGCAGCGAGAAACCTTCGCGGTTGATCTTGGCCTGGTCGCCATGCGTATACATCTGCTCGAACGCGACCTGCTCGTTGATCGGATAACCGTATTGATAGGTAAGCAGCGTCGCCACGGCGGCCGAGCCGCAGCTGAAGTCGTACTTCTGGTGGATGGTGGCCTTGTAGCGCGCTTCCTTCACGCTGGTCAGGTGCACCGTATACATGCCGGTCGAACCACCCGCCACGGCGACGGGAGTGGTGGCGTGGCCTTCCAGCGGGAGCGCCGCGATCAGGATCCACAGCGCTGCCCACTTGCTCATGGCTGGAACTGGACGTTGAGGACGGTGGCGTTCTGGATCAGGACACTGTTGCCTGAATTCTGGATCACCGTCGGAAAACCGGTAGCGCCGCTGAGCGAATTGCCTGTGATCAGGTTGCTTCCAGACACCGTGTTTTCGACACTATTGTCGGACACCGTGCCGGTCAGCGTGGTGTTCTGCTGGACCAGCGTTCCTCCGCTCAGGTCAGCCAGGGTGGCGTTGTCAACGCTGGCCCCGAGATCGCCCACGACGTTCTCGTGCTCGATGCGCGTCGCGGCGACATACACGGCTATCGGCGAGTCGGCGCCATCGGCCAGATAAGCCGAAGGAATCTCCGCGTCTTTCGCGCAAAGCACCGCGGGTGCGCCCAAGGCGCAGCATGCGGTAATACCAAGCATCCACTTGAACGATCGCACGGCACAATCTCCCCGGGCGCGAGGCACCCATTCGATCGAAGCACGCATCAATCAGTCGTCCCTGAAGACGGCCGTCTTTCAGCACCGCGCACGATGGGGCAAACGCCCCATCGTGCGTGGACTCCTCACACTTAGTGACCCAGATTCAGGTTGGCCTGAACGTTCACGCTCTGCTGTACCAGCGAGGCTGCGCCGCTGTTCTGGGCAAGAATCGACACGCCTGCCGCTGCCGCGGCCGAACCGTTCATCTGGTTCGACATGTCGAACGCACCCGTCGTGGCATAAGCCGTGCCGCCTGCGCCACCGGCGCCACCGGCTCCGCCGGTACCTGCGCCACCCGTGCCGCCCGTACCTGAACCGCCCGCTCCAGCCGCACCGCCCGTGCTGGAGGCGTAGCCCGAGGTACCGCCCGTGGCGGACGACGAACCGCTGTAGCTGCTCGGCGATGCAGCACCCGAGCTGCCAGCACCGCCTGCACCGCCAGCGCCGCCGGCGCCACCGGCACCGCCAGTACCGCCAGTTGCGGTGCCGCCACCGGCCATACCACTGCCGCCGCCTGCACGAGCGCGGCTGTGGCTATTGGCATTGGCGTCGCCGCCGTCGTTGCCGCCGCCGCCGCTGGCGCCACTGCCGCCGCCGGCAAGCGATGCACCGAGAGCGCCCGAATCACCCGACGAACTGCCGGAGCCACCGGCCCGGCCACTACGTGCGTGAGCGCTGCCGCCGTCGCCGCCGTCGCCGCCGTTGCCGCCAATGGCCTTGCCGCCACGGCCGTCACCGCCGCTTCCGCCACGGCCGCCATTGGCATTGCCGTTATTGGTCGCGGAGTTGCCGATGTCGCTCACGCTGACTTTGCTGACGGTGCCACTCAGATCGCTGTTGGCAACGGCAGTGCTGGTGTTGAATGCGTCGGAGAACGAAGCGGTAGCAGTTCCGCCGTTATTGGCTGCCGCGGTACCTGCACCGGCTGCGGCCGCATCGCCCGAGTTGAACGCATCCGTGAAGGTCTTGGTATGCGTGCTTGAGTTGGTATGTGTGCTCGAGTTGGTATTGCTGTGCGTACTTGAATCGGTCAGATTGCTGCTTCCATGGGAAGTGTTGTCATCCGCGAAAGCCGGGAGTGCCAATCCCAGTCCCAATACGATCGCGGTCGCAATTAGAGTCTTACGCATGGTTATTACTCCTGGAACGATGCGGTGACCCCCTGTGTAGCTGGTGTTGCTGATCCAGCAAGTTGTAAACGCAACATGCGTGCCACCACGCCCACTCGCCTGTTCAGGCTCGGGAACCTCATGAAATCAGGCGGTTGAAGAGACTCACTGGCAGTGAGTCGCAGCTCTATTCAGGGTGCCAGGAGCGAAACTGATTCATACCTGTTACGCGCGATAGGAAGACCGGTATAGAACGTGCTCTTTAGACCCGCAGGCATCGCTCGAAAAATCAGCACGTTGTGGCACCTTTTGAGGCGAACTCCGCAGTGCGTGACAGCTGTATCAATTGCTTTACACCCGTGCACACAAAACGATAGCAATGTCGTACAGGCTCATGAACCCAAACGAAAGTTAAGGAAAAAAGAAGGGAGCCTTGCGGGCTCCCTTCTTTCATGACGACGGCGTGTCGTGTCAGCGCTTTTCGATCGGTACGTAGACCTGGTCTTCAGGGCCCGTGTAGTTGGCGCTGGGACGGATGATCTTTCCGTCGATGCGCTGCTCGATCACGTGGGCGCTCCAGCCGGAGGTGCGGGCGATCACGAACAGCGGGGTGAACATGGCCGTCGGCACGCCCATCATGTGATACGCGCTGGCCGAGAACCAGTCGAGGTTCGGGAACATCTTCTTCTGTTCCCACATCAGCTTCTCGATCTTCTCCGACACGTCGAACAGGGTCGGATTACCACCCTCGGTGCAGAGCTTGCGCGAGACTTCCTTGATGATCTCGTTGCGCGGATCGGACACGGTGTACACCGGGTGGCCGAAGCCGATGATGATTTCCTTGCGCTCGACGCGCGCACGGATGTCCGCTTCCGCCTCAGCCGCATTGCGGTAGCGCGCGATGATTTCCATCGCCACTTCGTTGGCGCCGCCGTGCTTGGGACCACGCAGCGCGCCGATGGCGCCGGTGATGGCCGAGTACATGTCCGAACCGGTACCGGCGATGACGCGAGCGGTAAAGGTGGACGCGTTGAACTCGTGCTCGGCATAGAGCACCAGCGACTTGTCCAGCGAATGCGCATGCAGCTCGCTCGGCTTCTTGCCGTGCAGCAGGTGCAGGAAGTGACCGGCAATCGACTCGTCGTCGGTCTCCGTCTCGATGCGCTTGCCGTTGTGGCTGAAGTGGAACCAGTACAGCAGCATCGAGCCGAAACTGGCCATCAGACGGTCGGCGATGTCACACGCGCCGGTGAGGTTGTGGTCGTCTTTTTCCGGCAGCACCGTACCCAGCACCGAACAACCCGTGCGCATCACGTCCATCGGGTGGGTGGCAGCCGGCAGCAGCTCCAGCGCGTTCTTCACCGGCGCAGGCAGGCCGCGCAGGCGCTTGAGCTTGGCGCGATAGGCATTCAGTTCCGCCCAGTTCGGCAGCACGCCGTGGACCAGAAGGTAAGCCACTTCCTCGAAGCAGCCCTTGGCCGCCAGGTCATGGATGTCGTAGCCGCGGTAATGCAGGTCGTTGCCGCTGCGGCCCACCGTGCACAGCGCGGTGTTGCCTGCAGCCACGCCCGACAGCGCGACGGATTTCTTGGGCTTGGGAAGGGTTTGCTCGCTCATGGGATACGTCTCCTCAAATGCATGCGTCTATGGCCGGCCGTGACCCCCTCGCCACGGCCTGGCAAATGGATCGGCCCGCTCAGGCCTTCTTGTTGGCGAACAGGGCGTCGAGCTTGTCCTCGTAGGCGTGGTAGCCGAGGTAGTCGTACAGGTCCGCGCGCGTCTGCAGCGTGTCGATGATGTTCTTCTGCGTGCCTTCGCGGCGAACCGTCTCGTAGAAGTTGAGCGCGGCCTTGTTCATGGCGCGATAGGCGCCGCAGCAATACAGCGCGATGTCCACGTTGGCGGTGCGCAGATCATCGGTGGTGAAGAACGGCGTGGAACCGAACTCGGTGAGGTTGGCCAGGATCGGCACCTTCACGGCGGCGCGGAAGCGACGATAATCGTCCAGCGTCTTCATGGCCTCCGGGAAGATCATGTCGGCGCCGGCCTCGACGTAAGCGCAGGCACGATCGATCGCGGCGTCGATGCCTTCCACGGCAGCCGCATCGGTGCGCGCCATGATCACGAAGCCGGCGTCGGTGCGGGCATCCACGGCCGCCTTCACGCGGTCGACCATCTCTTCCTTGGGCACCACTTCCTTGCCCGGGCGATGGCCGCAACGCTTCTGGCCCACCTGGTCCTCGATATGCACCGCCGCCACGCCCACGTTGATGAACGAGCGGATGGTGCGGCCGATGTTGAATGCACCGCCCCAACCGGTATCGATATCGACCAGCAGCGGCATCTGGGTGGCATCAACGATGCGGCGGGCATCGGTGAGCACGTCTTCCATGGTGGAGATGCCCAGGTCCGGCATGCCCAGCGAGTTGGCGGCCACGCCGCCACCCGAGAGGTACAGCGCCTTATAGCCCACGCGCTTGGCCATCAGGCCGGCATAGGCGGTGATGGCGCCCATCACCTGGAGAGGACTTTCGGCGGCAACGGCAGCACGGAAACGTGCGCCAGCAGATTCGGTGTGGGACATGGTGGTTCTCCGAAACCTCATATTCTAGGTGATGCGATGACTACGCCGTGTCGCGGCGCAGTAGGCGCCGAGGCATGGCGGACATGCTGTCACCGGCCGATGTATTGATCAATCTTGATCCACAGGATCAATATGTCGCCATGAGAGCCGATTACCTTTCCGCCCAGGAAGCCGCCACACGCCTAGGCATAAGCGCCGCCACGCTCTACGCCTACGTGAGCCGCGGCAAGATCGATTCACGCCCCGGCGCCGACGGACGCAGCCGCGAGTACCTGGCTGACGACATCGAGCGCCTGATCAAACGCCGCCAGGCCGGCCGGGGCGCGGCAAAGGCCGCGGCGGATAGCCTTACCTGGGGTCTGCCGGTGCTGGAGACGCGCATTTCGCTCATCCGGCCACATGGCCACTATTACCGCGGCGAATCGGCCATCGCGCTGGCCACGCAAGGCGCCAGCCTGGAAGACGTGGCCCGATTGCTGTGGGGTGGCGATGTCGATCCGTTCGCCCCCATGCCGCCGCGCACGTGGCCCAGCGCCGTGGCCGGCCTGATGCGCAGGGACGACATCCCCCCGCAGGAACGTACCGCGGCGGCCCTGCCCCTGATCGCCCTCACCTCGCCGTTTACCCACAGCTCTGACGCCCAGCAACGCAAGGAATGTGCGGCACGCCTGCTGCGCGAGACAGCTGCCCTGCTGTGTGGCACCCGGCCCAGCCACCAGCCCATTCACCGCGTGATGGCGGAGAGCTGGCGTGCCGGCGATGAAGGGTTGGCCGAGATCGTGCGCAGCACCCTGGTGCTGTGCGCCGATCACGAACTCAACGCCTCCGCTTTTGCGACGCGCGTGGCCGCCTCGACCGGCGCCAGCCTGCACGCGGCGGTCAGCGCCGGATTGGCTGCGCTGTCCGGACCGCAACATGGCGGCGCCGCCGCCCGCGCCTACGCGTTGATCCAGGAAGCGCAGCGCGACCGTCGCCCGGCCGACCACGTGCGTGAACGCCTGCGCCGCGGCGACGAGCTGCCAGCCTTCGGACACCCGCTCTATCCGGACGGCGATCCACGCGCGGCGCTGCTGTTGCGCATGCTCGACGACATGCGTCCACGCCTGGGCGGGCTGCTGCGCATCCGCCAGCTGATCGATGCCGTGCACGACAGCGTGGGTCGCCCGCCGAGCCTCGATTTTGCGCTGGCCGCGATTGCGACGCTGTACGGGCTCGGTGCGCACGCCGCCCTGTCTCTATTCGCCGCGGGTCGCATGGCCGGATGGCTGGCCCACGCGCTGGAACAGCAGGATTACGGCGGGCTGATCCGCCCGCGCGCCAACTACGCCGGCACCCTGCCCGGCCGGCGCGACTGATCCGTCCTAGACGTCCGAGCCGCGCTCCAGCGCGCGCCGGACTTCTTCGAGCGCATTCGGATCGTCCAGCGTCGAAAGATCGCCCGGATCGGTGTGCTGCACCAATGCCTGCAGCGAGCGACGCAGCAGCTTGCCGGAGCGCGTCTTGGGCAAGGCGTTGACCACGTACACGCGTGCCGGTTTCGCCACACCGCCGAGCTGGGACACCACGCGTTGCTGCATCGCGCGCGCCACGTCGCCTGATGTCTCGGAAACTCCCTGCCTGAGCGTGGCAAACACCACCGGCACCTGCCCTTTCAGCTCGTCCTGCACGCCCACTACAGCGGCTTCGGCGCAGGCCGGATGGGTGGACACCGACTCCTCGATTTCACGCGTGCCCAGGCGATGGCCGGCCACGTTGATCACGTCATCGGTGCGACCGAGGATGGTGGTATAGCCGTTTTCGTCGCGGATAGCCCAGTCCAGCGAGCTGTAGAGCAGCTCGTTGAAATGACTGAAGTAGCTGGTGACATAACGCTCGTCGTCGCCCCATACCGTGGTGAGGCAGCCAGGCGGCAGCGGCGGCACGAACACCAGCACGCCCTTCTGATGAGGCGGCAATTCCTCGCCCGTGCTTTCGTCGATCACCTTCATGCGGTAACCGGGGCTGGGCAGGCCGGGCGATCCGAACTTCACCGGCTTCAGGTCGAGTCCCGGCATCAAGGTGATTGCCGGCCAACCGGTTTCGGTCTGCCAGTAGTTGTCGATCACCGGCACGCCAAGACCTTCGGTGATCCAGTGGGCCGTGGGTTCGTCCAGCGGTTCGCCCGCGAGGAACAGCCATTTCAGCCTGGACAGGTCGTACTTCTTCAGCCAGCTCGGATCCTGCTTCTTCAGCACACGGATGCCGGTGGGCGAAGAGAACATGGTGCGCACGCCGTAGCGTTCGCAAAGTTGCCACCAGATGCCCGGATCGGGATGCGTGGGCAGTCCTTCGTAAAGCAATGAAGTGGCGCCGCCGATCAGCGGGCCATACACGTTGTACGAATGCCCCACCGCCCAGCCCACGTCGGAGGTGGAGAACATCACCTGTCCCGGTGCGATGTCGAACACGGTCGTGATCGACAGGGCCATCGCCACCGCGTAGCCGCCCACGTCGCGCTGGATGCCCTTGGGTCGGCCGGTGGTGCCGGAGGTGTAGAGCAGGTAGCTCGGTTCGTTCGACTCCAGCCAGGTCACGGGTACTTCCGCACCTTCGTAAGAGGCGCGCAGGCTCGCATAGTCGAGGTCGCGGCCGGCCACGCGCGTCATCCGCGGGTCGAGACCGCGATCGACGATCAGCACATGCGGCGGCTTGTTGGTCGACTCCTCCAGCGCGGCGTCGACCAGCGGCTTGTAGGGAATCACCTTGCCGCCGCGCATGCCGGCATCGGCCGCGATCAGCAGCTTGGGTTGTGCGTCATCGATGCGCAGCGCCAGGTTGTGCGAGGCAAAACCGCCGAACACCACCGAGTGGATGGCGCCGATACGGGCGCAGGCGAGCATGGCAAACACCGCTTCGGCGATGTTGGGCATGTAGATCACCACGCGATCGCCCTTGCCCACGCCCAGCGAAACGAGCACGGCGGCGAAGGTGTTCGCCTCGCGATAGAGGTCACGATAGGTGAGTTCACGCGTGATGTTGGTTTCGGTGGAGATCGCCACCAGCGCCAGCTGCCCGCCACGCTCTTCAAGGTGACGATCGACCGCGTTGTAGCAGAGATTGGTGGTCCCACCGACGAACCAGCGGCGGAACGGCGGACGCGAAGTGTCGAGGATCTGTTGGGGCGGCGTGTGCCAATGGATGCGCGTGGCCTGTTCGGCCCAGAACGCCTCAGGTTGATCTACCGAACGCTGATAGAAATCTTCATAGCGCATCGCTCACACCTCGACTCAGTCTGCTGACCAGGCCTAGCCTAGATCAGCAGCGCAAAACGGGCCTTGCGACCTTGGTCGAGCCGTACCGTGCGCGACCGCCGCTGGCGGCGGTCACGCTTCCTGGATCATCAGAGGCAGGAAACAGCCGCGTCGCGATAGGCGGAGTTGTATTCCTTCTTCATGTCCCTGGACTCGTACATCATCACCAGTGCACCCGTGCCATCAGCCGTCACCTCGACCAGTTCGTGCGCGCCTTCCTTGTCGTTGGCGGACAACGTACCCGATTGATCCTTGTGCGATGCGCTCACTTCGGCCGTCTCGGCCCACTTGGCGCGCACGCATTCCAGATAGGTCGGGATGTCCTTGTTGGTGCGGCTGCTCATTTTTGCCGGCGTGTCATGGAGCCCATGGGTGCCGCCGCAGGCGGTCAGCAAGGCGCAGCAGGTGGCGATCGCAAGGAGTTGCTTCATTGGGATGTTCCAGTCGAGGATCGTCAGATTTAACCATGAAGCGCCATGCTGTGGAGAGGCTTGACCCTCACGTCACGTGAGGGCCCACAGTGCCCGGCACGCAACAAGGACATGCCATGGAACTGACCGTCGGAGAACTCGCCCGTCGCAGCGGGCTCACCATCCGCACGCTGCACCACTACGACGCCATCGGCCTGCTGGCTCCCTCGCTGCGTTCCGCTGCCGGCTACCGGCTCTACGACCGGGCGAATATCGAACGCCTGCACCGTATCCAGGCCCTGCGCCAGCTGGGCCTGTCGCTGGCCGACATCGGAACCGCCCTGTCCGGGCCTCAGGCACCGCTGGCCGAGGTGATCGAGCGGCAGATCGCCCAGCTCGATCACGAGATCGTCAACGCCACCCGCCTGCGCGACCAGCTGGGACGCCTGCGTTCCCAGCTCGCCTCCGGACAGACTCCCGACCTTGCCGATTGGCTGGAGACCCTGGAAACCATGTCGCTCTACGAGAAATACTTCTCACCCGAGGAACTGAAGGCATTGCCGCTGCATGCCGATCCGGACGTGCTGCCGCAATGGAGCGCGCTTGTGACCGCCGTGCAGTCTGCGATGGACCGCGGCGCAACCGTCGATGATGCAGACGTCCATCTGCTCGCCTTCAGCTGGATGGCGATGCTCGAACGCGGCACCGGCAACAACCCGGCGTTCCTGTTGCGCCTGCATGCGATCAACGAACAGGAGCCGCAGATGCGCGTGCGCAGTGGCATCACCCGGGAGCTGGAACGCTTCGTGGAACAGGCGGTGATCTCGGCACGCCTGGCCATCTTCGCGCGCTACCTGGACGAGCACGAGATGCAGCGCGTGCGCGCGAACTACGGTCACCAGATGTACGACTGGCCTGCACTGATCGTCGAACTGCGCACGGCCATGGCAGATAACCGCCCGCCCGACGATCCGCACGTGCAGGCCCTGGCACAGCGCTGGATGACCTTGTTCCGCGCCTATGCCGGCGATGACCCCGCCACCCACGAACGCATCCGCGAGGCCTATGCCAGGGAACCGGACCTGCGCCGGGGTAGCGCGGTGGACGAAGCCTTCATGACCTATCTGCGCAAGGCATGGACCCACCAGCCGCCACGATGAGCGCCGGCGCCGCCCCCATCCATGACGACGTGCTAGGTTGGGGGCGCGCTTTCATTCATGCGAGGGGACAACATGCAGCACCGGAAAGGTTCACGGCTGGGCGGATGGATGCTGGCAGTGGCGCTGGCGATCGTCGCGCCCATGGCACGCAGCGCCACGGACGATGCCGCGCAGATCCGCCAGATCATGACCGACCAGCAGACCGCGTGGAACCGCGGCGACATCGACGCCTTCATGCAGCCCTACAAGGATGCGCCCGATACCACCTTCATCGGATCGAAGATCCGCAAGGGTTATCGCCCCATCCTCGAAAACTACAAGAAGAACTACGCGTCGAAGGAACAGATGGGCACGCTTTCGTACTCGGACATCGAAGTCCGTTTGCTGCCCTGCGCCGACGGCCAGGCAAGCTATGCGATGGTCACCGGCCGCTTCCACCTCGATCGCAACGAACACGGCAGCGCGGCCAAGGATGATGGCGTGTATTCACTGCTGTGGGAGCGCACGCCCGCCGGCTGGAAAATCGTGCTCGACCACAGCAGCTGAACCTGCCGCCTCGCCGTTCACGATGCACTGACGATCACAAAGAAAAAGGGCGGCCGAGGCCGCCCTTTTTCGTACCGGCGTAAGCCAGCTTACTTCTTGGCGAACAGGTGCTCGACGCCGGCGCGCTCTTCGCGCAGTTCCTTGTTGGTGGCGTCCATGCGGGCGCGCGAGAAATCATTGATTTCCAGGCCCTGCACGATGGCGTACTTGCCGTCCTTCACGGTCACCGGGTAGCCGTAGATCACGCCCGGCTCGATGCCGTACGAACCGTCCGACGGGATACCCATCGAAGCCCAGTCACCTTCCGCGGTGCCCTGCGCCCAGGTGCGCATGTGGTCGACGGCGGCCGAAGCAGCCGACGCGGCCGAGGAAGCGCCACGAGCCTTGATGATGGCCGCGCCGCGCTGCTGCACGGTCGGGATGAAATCGCTCTCGTACCAGCTCTGGTCGACCAGCGACAGCGCCGGCTTGCCACCCACGGTGGCGTGGTGCAGGTCCGGGTACTGGGTGGAGCTGTGGTTGCCCCAGATGGTCATCTTCTTGATGTCGGTGTTGTGCTTGCCGGTCTTCTCGGCCAGCTGCGACAGCGCGCGGTTGTGGTCCAGGCGGACCATCGCGGTGAAGCACTTCGGATCCAGGTCGGGGGCGTTCTGCTGGGCGATCAGCGCATTGGTGTTGGCCGGATTGCCGACCACCAGCACGCGCACGTCACGCTTGGCGTGATCGTTCAGCGCCTTGCCCTGCGGGCCGAAGATGGCGCCGTTGGCTTCGAGCAGATCCTTGCGCTCCATGCCCGGGCCGCGCGGACGCGCGCCGACCAGCAGTGCGTAGTCGACATCCTTGAAGGCGACGTTGAGGTCGTCGGTGGCGACCACGCCAGCCAGCGTCGGGAACGCGCAATCGTTGAGTTCCATCACCACGCCCTGCAGCGCGGGCAGCGCCGGGGTGATTTCCAGCAGGTGCAGGATCACCGGCTGGTCCGGACCCAGCATGTCGCCCGCGGCGATGCGGAACAGCAGGGCGTAACCGATCTGGCCGGCAGCGCCGGTAACGGCAACACGAACAGGGGCTTTCATCGGGGAAACTCCTTCAACTTGGCTAGGACTTACAAAAGACAAGGCCCACGTCACGCGACGCGGGCCCCAAGACCATCAGGTCAGTTCTGCGAAGAACGCCTGGATGCGTTCCAGCCCGGGCTGCAATTGTGCGGTCGGGCAGGTATAGGAAATGCGCATGGCGCGCTCTTCACCGAAAGCCGAGCCCGGCACGCAGGCCACGCCCTTGGCTTCGAGCAGTGCGGCGCAAAGCTCGACGTCGTTGTTGATGCGCACGCCGTTGTGGCTCTTGCCGAAGGCCACGGAAATATCGGGGAACGCGTAGAACGCGCCCTGCGGATACGGACACACCACGCCGGGGATCGCGCGCAGCGCATTCACCACCACGTCGCGCTTGCCCGCGAACTCCTTGCACTTCGCTTCAGGCACGTCCTGCGGGCCGGCGAATGCAGCCACCGCCGCGGCGGTGATCACTTCCGGCACGCTGGTGATGTGGTTGGAGTTGAGCGTGGTGATGGCCTTCGCCACGTTCTCGGGGCCCGCGATCAGGCCCACGCGCCAACCCGGCATGCCATAGGTCTTGGACACCGAGTCGACGAAGATCAGGCGATCCTTCAGCTCCGGCTTCACGTGCACGAAGTTGTGGTAGCCGATGCCGTCGAACACCATCGAGTTGTAGATGTCGTCGGTGATGATCCAGGTGTCCGGATACTTCGCCAGCACCTCGGCCAGCGCGGCGATTTCGTTACGCGTGTAGACCATGCCCGTCGGATTGGACGGGTTGTTGAACAGGAACACCTTGGGCTTGCGCGCCAGCGCGGCATCGAGCTGTGCGGGCGTGAGCTTGTAGTTCTGCTCCGGGCCGCAATGCAGGATGTTGGCCTTGGCGCCGAGGATGTCGGCGATGTCGCGGTAGGTGGTCCAGAACGGCGCGGCGAAGGCGATTTCGTCGCCCTCGTTCAGCAGCGCCTCGCCCAGGTTGTACAACACGTGCTTGGCGCCGATGCCGATCGAAAGGTTCGTGCGGCCGTAACCGGTGAAGCCGAGCTTTTCGATGTGCACCAGGAACGCGTCGAGCAACGCATCGGCACCGCGGTTGCTGCCGTACTGACCGGAGTCGTGCTGGAGCGCTTCGCGTGCGGCGGCATACACATGCTCGCCAGGAAGGAAGTTCGGAACGCCGATGGAGAAGCTGATGATGTCGCGACCGGCAGCCTTGAGCTGCTTGGCCTTTTCGGCGATGACCATGATCGCGCTGGGCTTGGCGCGACCGACACGCTGGGCGAGCTGGGGCATGACTTCCTCTTGATGGGGGACGAAGACAGCAAACTTGGCGATTTTAGCATGTGGCGGCGCGTCATCCCCCGTCCGATAGTCGGGGGTTGCCCCCTTCAGAAATGGCAGATGGGCCGCCATGCCCGCGCCCATCGAGGGGCCTGTGATACCGCGACCAAGCGCGAAGTCTTTGAAAGCAAAGGCGCCATACCCGACTCGCGCCCGTTATGGACGACCGCAGAAGCATGCCCTCGGGGACCTGCGGGCAGGCTCACGTGCACACCACCTCGCCCGGGCGCATGATGCGCTAGCCGCTGGAGAGCTGGCCGGAACGAGTGCGGACACGGCGGCAGCGGGACCACGGAGGCGTCCCGGCAGGACCGCTCAGGAACCCTTACGAACGCTCACCAAGGACATACGAATATGCACTGGCTATGGGTGATCATTGTCGGTCTGGTCGTAGGTGTGATTGCCAAGGCGCTGACCCCTGGCAAGGAGGCGATGGGCTTCATCATCACCGCCATCCTCGGTATCGCCGGTTCTTTCATTTCCACCTACCTCGGCGAAAAGCTGGGTTGGTGGGGCGAGACCGGTTTCGTGCATTTCCTCGGATCGATCGGCGGCGCGGTGGTACTGCTGGTCATCTACCACGCGTTGTTCCGGCGAAACGTCACTTCGTGACACGCCCGTCCCCGGCGGTGCCTTGCGCACCGTCGGGGCCATGAACCTTCCCCGTCAGGCGGCGCTGCCGCCAAACAGCTTGCCCGCCAGCGAGGCGAGTGAACCCAGGTCGAAACCACCCTGCCCCTGCGCCGGTACCTGGCCGTCAGGCGTGAGGTGATCGACCGCATGCGGCAACACCTGCGAGAGCTGGCCCAGCAACTGGTTCTGGTCAACGCCCAGCTTGCCCGCCGCCTCCTGCACCAGGGGACCCAGCCCGCCATTCTGCAGCGCCTGGCCCAACTGGTCGCCGGACACCGGCTGGTTGGCGCCGGTGCCTACCCACGACTGCGCGGCATCGCCCAGCCCATGCTGCTGCAGCATGGCCACCAGGCCCTGGATACCGCCCGCCTTTTCTATCAATTGGCCCGCGATCGAAACGAGCGAAGAGCCACCGGCCTGGCCGCCCTGGGCACCGCCGAGCAGATCGTTGAGGAATGACATGACCACATCTCCTTGGGAATGGGATGACGCACATCGGATGCTGCGTGGAGCCCTTCGATTCTAGGCCGCTGCTTCCCGCATCTCCATGACAGCGGGCGTGAAAAAAGCCGCCATTCTCGCGAACGGCGGCTTCTTCACGTTACGCAGACGAATGCGCTCAGCGCTGGTCGAGCACCGCGTTCCATTCATTCACGCGATCGGCGTGCGCAGCCAGCAGTGCATCGACATCACCTTCCACGGTGACCTTCTCGATGGCATCGCCCTGGCGGATGGCGTCGACCACGGCCTGGTCTTCCGCACTCACCACTTCGCCGAAGACGCTGTGCTTGCCGTCCAGCCACGGCGTCGCGCCATGGGTGATGAAGAACTGGCTGCCATTGGTGCGCGGACCGGCATTGGCCATCGACAGCACGCCCGGCTTGTCATGGCGCAGCGAGGCGTCGAACTCGTCCTCGAAGCGATAGCCCGGGCCGCCACGGCCGCTGCCTTCCGGGCAGCCACCCTGGACCATGAAATCGGCGATCACGCGATGGAACGACAGGCCATCGTAGTAACCGCGACGAGCCAGGTTGACGAAGCTGGCCACCGTCACCGGGGTCTTGTCATCGTGCAGGCGCAGATGAATGGGGCCGCGGTTGGTGGTCATGGTGACGTTGATGGTCATCTGAATTCCTTGGTTCACAAAGGCAGCGCGCAAGCCTGGGGCGCCCTGCGGGGCCGCAAGGATACCCCAGGCAAGGTCACGCGCAGGTCTCCATGGGAAAAAGGCCAGGAGTGCGCCTACTTGGGCCCGAGCGTCCAGGCCGCAGGCATGCCCAACGCGGCCATGGTCAACTCGCCACTGCCCCGCGGTTGCGGCGTCGGCGCCGGCACCACGGCCGGCCATGGCGCGCCGTCGTAGAGGTGCGCCCACAGGCGGTCCAGTGCCGCGTAGCCGTAAGGCAACAGGGGAACGTGCTTGTCACCGAAGCCGGGGAGTGCGAGGAACGCATCGAAATGCTGCGCATAGGGCACCTTCCAATACAAAGGATGCCCGCCCTTGCTGCGCAGCCAGTCCACGTAGGGCTCGGACGTGAACGCAGGAGGCAGCAGCCCGTCGGCCGCGCCATGCACCACCCACACGGGCAGGCTTGCACGCGAAGGCTTCACCACCGTGGCGGCGACACCATCGCGCAACGCCTGCGTGCTCGTATCGGTGTCCTCCCACAAGGCGCGCAGGCAGCGGGCTCCCGGCAAGGTGGCATCCGCCGAATGATCGGTGCCGCCGAACAATCCCACGCCATTGCCCGGCGGAATACCGGAAGCGTCGGCCCACCAGCTGGCCCTGATCGCAGGATCGGCCGTGCCCGGCGCACCCTTCGCCCCGACGGCCGCGTAATGGAATCCGCAAGGCATGTCATCCGGGCCTCGACGCATATAAGCCGAGGCATAGGCGGCCGTCACCGCGCGCCACAGGTCGAACGTGGTGGTCGACGCGGCCGTGGCCATCACTTCGTCGGTCCAGCCTGCTGCGCGCAAATGCTCATACGCCTGGGCCGCCTGAGCGGCGACACGCGTACCACTGACCTGACCGTGCTCGTGCAACTGATGGCAGCGCTGTGCCCAGGCCGGCGGCACCTCGCCTGTCGCGGTGCGCGCAAGCGGCGTGTCGTCGAAACGCGCATCGGATAGCGCGCACGGCAACCAGATGGAAGCCTCGGTCGCGTAGTCGAACAAGGCACGTCCCTGCTCCGGCACCCGCACGTTGGGTTCGAGCGCCACCACGCCCGCGAACATCCGTTCGTCATCCAGCCCGGCTGCCTGCAGCACCGCGCCGCCACCGTTGGAAAGGCCGGTGGCGATGATGCGCGTGTTCTGCGCCGTGAAAGGCGCCTGGTCGGGAAAAGCGCGATCCAGCATCGCCAGGCCGAATCGCGCGGCCTGCAACACGTGGCGCCCCCAGTCGGCCTCGGGGTTGTCGCCAGAGTGGGCATGCTTCACGGCAAGGCGGTCATGGCGCATGCCGGATGCGGGCTCGAACTCCAGTTGCGTGCTACCACGCCTGGCACGGCCACCATCGAGCGCGACACCCGTGTCATCGGTGGGGTCGAAATAACCCGCGCCGGTACCTTTGTCCGTATAGGCCACGGCGCAACCGCGCGGCAGGCCCCAGGCCCCGGCCAATGCAATGGCGCCGTACACACCACGCGACCCGGATGACGCGGTGACCACCAGGCAGCGGCGCGAACGGTCGAAACCGTCCGGCACCTGCAGCAGCACGCGATGCGGCGACTGTGCGTTCGGAATCCAGGCGAAGGCCTGGTACTCCCGGCCCGGGACATTCGGGACGGCGCCATAAACGCTGCCGTACCCACCCAGCGGGCCAAGGTCCGCAATGCCCTTCCAACTGGCCTGGATCGCCCTGCGCCGCAGTTCGGCGGCGGTCGGCTTCAGCGGCTGCGCCATGGGCGCGGGCTCGCCGGCCAGGCCCGGCAGGCCGAGGCCGGCACTGAGCAGGTCATCGTCGCCACGGTGATCGGTAATCCGCACGTCGCCGCGGACGAAATCAGGGGCGTGCATGCCGGGTTCCTTGGTGACGGGCGCGACGGCGCACGACGCCAACATTGGCGCGAGCAGCAGTATCCATTGAGAAAGGCGCAGGGTCATGCGTCCACCTGTGAAAGTGGCGTGCCCCTGCGGCCGCGGCGAACTTCAGCACAGGGCGGGTCGGCGCCGGGTGATGATGGGCAGCCACGCGGCCTCCCCGGGGGTGGGTCGCATCCGACTATGCGACGGGAAGCTGCCGGACGGGGCCGGCGAAACCGGGCCTCGTCGCCTTTTTGGGGTGTGCCCCACCAGGGAAAAGGCAGATTCTCACACTCAGAGGCGACTCTTCAGACAAGTTGTCACATAACCCCGTATAATTCCGGAGTTATCCCTACTGAAACTTCACGCGACGGCCCCCGGCCGCCCGAGCCCATCTCATGTCCATCGAAAATCTGCGCAATATCGCCATCGTCGCCCACGTCGACCACGGCAAGACCACGCTCGTCGATCAGCTGCTGAAACAGTCCGGCACGCTCAATGAGCGCACCGTACTGGCCGAGCGCGTGATGGACAGCAACGACCAGGAAAAGGAGCGTGGCATCACGATCCTGGCCAAGAACACGGCCATCACCTGGGAAAACAAGAAGACGGGTGCGAAGAACCGCATCAACATCGTCGACACCCCAGGCCACGCCGACTTCGGCGGCGAGGTGGAGCGCGTGCTGTCGATGGTGGACACGGTGCTGATCCTGGTCGACGCGATGGACGGCCCGATGCCGCAGACCCGCTTCGTGACCCAGAAGGCGTTCGCCATGGGCTTCAAGCCCATCGTCGTCGTCAACAAGGTCGACCGTCCGGGCGCCCGTCCGGAGTGGGTGGTCGAGCAGGTGTGGGATCTGTTCGAGAAGCTCGGCGCCACCGATGAGCAGATGGAATTCCCGATCGTCTACGCCTCGGCGCTGAACGGTTACGCCTCGCTGGACGAGAACGCCCGCGAAGGCGACATGACCCCGCTGTACGAAGCGATCATGCAGCACGCGCCGAAGCCGGACGTCGATCCGGAAGGCGCCTTCCAGATGCGCATCAGCCAGCTGGACTACAACAACTTCGTCGGCGTCATCGGCATCGGCCGCATCCAGCGCGGCACCCTGAAGAAGGGCATGCCGGTCTCCGTGATCGACCGTGAAGGCAAGAAGCGCCAGGGCAAGGTCGGCCAGGTGCTCGGCTTCCTCGGCCTCGAGCGCATCGAGCAGGACAGCGCCGAAGCCGGCGACATCGTCGCCATCTCGGGCATCCCCGAGCTGACCATTTCCGATACCGTCACCTCGCTCGAAGTGCCGGAAGCGCTGCCGGCGTTGAGCGTCGACGAGCCGATGATCAGCATGACCTTCCAGGTCAACAACTCGCCGTTCGTCGGCAACAAGGACCTGTCGGGCGGCAAGTTCCTCACCAGCCGCCAGCTGCGTGAGCGCCTGGACCGCGAGAAGGTGCACAACGTGGCACTGCGCGTGGAAGACGGTTCCGACGCCGACAAGTTCCTGGTCTCGGGCCGTGGCGAACTGCACCTGTCGGTGCTGATCGAGAACATGCGCCGCGAAGGCTACGAGCTGGCCGTGTCGCGTCCGGAAGTGATCATCAAGGAAATCGACGGCCAGAAAATGGAGCCGATCGAGCAGCTGGTGGTCGACATCGAAGAGCAGCACCAGGGTGGCGTGATGGAGCGCCTGGGCATCCGCAAGGGTGACCTGAAGAACATGGTGTCGGACGGCAAGGGCCGCGTGCGCCTCGAGTATCTGATCCCGGCCCGTGGCCTGATCGGCTTCCAGAACCAGTTCAAGACCCTCACCCAGGGTTCGGGCCTGCTGTTCCACGTGTTCGACCACTACGGTCCGTACACGCCGGTGGCCATCGCCAAGCGCCTCAACGGCGTGATGATCGCCAACGCTGGCGGCACCACCCCGGCCTACTCGCTTGGACCGCTGCAGGATCGCGGCAAGCTGTTCGCTGCTGAAGGCGACTCGGTGTACGAAGGCCAGCTGATCGGCATCCACGCCAAGGACAACGACCTTACCGTCAACGCCATCAAGCCGAAGCCGCTGACCAACATGCGCGCCTCCGGCAAGGACGATGCGATCCAGCTGACCCCGGCGACCAAGTTCTCGCTGGAGCAGGCGCTGGACTTCATCGACGACGACGAGCTGGTCGAAGTCACCCCGAAGGAAATCCGCATGCGCAAGAAGCACCTGACGGAAAACGACCGCAAGAAGGCCTCGCGCGGCGTCAACTGATCGTTCCAGCAAGCCAAAAAGAGCCGCCGCAAGGCGGCTCTTTTTTTGAGTCCTGTCACCCATCTCCGCTAAGGTGGCACGGCTTCCCTGCCCTCACGCGCAGCGCCATCCATGCGACTGAAGACCGTCCTGCCCACGATCTCGCTGCTGCTCGCCTCGTTCGCCGTGCACGCGGACGACGATCGGCTGTTCATACCCCAATGGCTGGGCGCGCAGTACACCTTTGTCGACCAGCACCAGTACTCGCTGCATTCGCCCTACCAGGGTGAGCTGAGCCTGCGTCCGCAGGGCGACACCGAGCGCTCGCACACCTTCGGCGCCTACTTCGGCGTGAACCTGCCGCTGCACCTGCAGTTCTACTTCGACGTGGAGATGTTCAAGGGTGAAGGCGTGTCCAACGCCACCGGTCTGGGCGGCCTCACCAACGGCGACGTGATCCGCGCCGGCAGCGCAGGCCTGCCCAAGAAGCCCTACGTCGCCCGCCGCTACCTGCGCTGGGCGCTGCCCTTGGGCGATGAGACCGACGATGTCGAACGCGGCCAGGACCAGTTGCCGGGCAAGGAGGCCACGCGCCGCGTCGAGGTGAAGATCGGCAAGATGGCCGCGAGCGACGACTTCGACAAGAACCGCTACGCGAACGGTACGCGCACGCAGTTCATGAACTGGTCGCTGTTCAACAACACCGCGTGGGACTTCGCCGCCGATACCCGCGGCTACACCGACGGCATCATGCTCGCCTGGATCAACCCGACCTGGGCGCTGCGCTACGGCATCTACCGCATGCCCTACCACGCCAACGGGCAGGAACTGGTTTCGTCGCTCGGCGACTCCAACGGCCAGCAGGTTGAACTGACCTTGCAGCCGCATGCCGACGGCTTCGTCGTGCGCCTGATGGCGTTCCGCAACGACGCGCACATGGGTGACTATCGCGAAGCGATCGCCACGGCCATGGCCACCGGGATGCGTCCCGACATCGCCGCTGACGACATACGCGGCCGTCACAAGTACGGCTTCGGTGCCAATGGTGAACTGCCGTTGGCCGACCAGGGCGAAACCGGCGTGTTCATACGTGCCGGCTGGAACGACGGGCGCACCGAATCCTTCGCCTTCACCGAGGTGGATCGCACGCTGAGCGGCGGCTTCCAGTTGTCAGGCGCGCACTGGGGACGCTCGCAGGATCACTTTGCCGTCGCCGTGGCGATCGATGGCCTGTCATCCGCCCATCGCGACTATCTCGCGCTCGGCGGCAGCGGCTTCGTGCTCGGCGACGGCGCGCTGAACTACGCTCGCGAGCAGATCGTGGAGGCGTACTACAACTTCGTGCCGTTCAAGCACCTCACGTTGAGTCCCGACTTCCAGTACATCCGCAACCCGGGCTACAACCACGATCGCGGCCCAGCGCGTTTCGCAGGTTTACGAGCCCACCTCGAACTGTAGGAGCGCACCCAGTGCGCGACCGCGGCGCCTCGGGCTTGCCGCTTCGTAGGCTTATCGCGCACTGGGTGCGCTCCTACAAGAGCGGTCAGTGCTCCCGTGCGAAAGTGGAGCCGCGTTGTGGGAGCGCATCCTATGCGCGACCGCAGCGCCTCAGGGTTGCCGCTTCGTAGGCTTATCGCGCACTGGGTGCGCTCCTACAAAAGCGGTCAGTGCTCCCGTGCGGAAGTGGAGCCGTGTTGTGGGAGCGCATCCTATGCGCGACCGCAGCGCCTCAGGGCTACCGCTTCGTAGGCTTGTCGCGCACAGGGTGCGCTCCTACAAAAGCGGGCAGTGGTCCCGTGCGGAAGTGGAGCCGTGTTGTGGGAGCGCATCCTATGCGCGACCGCAACGCCTCAGGGTTTCCGCTTCGTAGGCTTGTCGCGCACAGGGTGCGCTCCCACAAAAGCTGAGGTGTTGATGATCAGGACGGCAGTTGCGCCAGCTCCAGCGCGGCGATGCGGCGCTCCAGCCTTGGCCCCAGATAGCAATGCGAACCACACGGCATCAGTCCTGCGCCCGTGAACTCGCGCAGGTACCACGACGGCGCGCGGGAATGAAAACCTTCCAGATCACCATCCACACCATCACGACTGGTGAAGACTTCGAGGAAGGCGACGCCCTCCAGCATGTCGGCAATACCCGCCAGCCCCGCGCGGATTTCTGCCGGCTTCAGGTAGTGCAGCACATCGGTGCACACGATCAGGTCGAAGCGGTGATCGAAGCGCAGGTATTCAAGCTGGCCGAAGCGCGCCAGACCGATATTGCGGCTTCGCCCATAGCGCGCCACCGCGTATTCGCTCGCATCCACGCCCTGATAGTGAACGTCGGGTCTCAATGCACGCAGAGGTGCCCGCCACACGCCTTCTCCGCAGCCCACGTCGAGCACGCTGCGCACGGGGCGTCCCAGGTAGTACTCCGCCTGTGCCACGGCCATCGCCACCTTGCGCCGCAATTCGGCCGGCGAAGCCACCGAGTGATCCGGATGGCGATACCACTTGTCGAAATAGGCGCGATCGTAGACTTTGGGCACGGGGCTCTCCTCAAAGCATGAATGGTAGCCCAGCAGGAGCGCTCACCTGCCCTGAACATGGCTTGGGCGAGCATGGGGTCGCTGGAAACTGGAAGCCGCCCACCATGCCCATGATCCGCATCCGCATGACCGGCAGCCGCGACGACGCGGATACCCTGCTCACAACGCTGCACGGCATCGATGGCATCGAACACATCGAGGAACTGGAAGAGCCTTCGAACTTCCTGCGCGACGACTCCAGCTCGAGCGAGCTGGTCGACGACAACGGCAGCGAGCTGTTCCTGATCGAAGTGCAGGCTGGCGACAATCTGCACGCCGACGCCGTGCGTGCCGTCACCGAAGTGGAAGCCACCATCCTCGGGGCCGTCGTGGAATTCGTCGACGAGTTCTGAGTTCCTTTGCTCCTTCCGGAACCTCCAGGAAGCGACCATGCACGGCCTCGACGCTGGGGAGCGAGGAGGGCATGGAGTGAACGCCACGCTTGCGCCATCCTGTCGATCGCCATCCAGCCCGCGCCGGATGAATCCCCGTCGAATAAATTCGCTGCGTGCCGGTAGTCCGGACGCCACTTCCTGCGTTCACACAGCCATATCCACGCCGTCGCTTGCCCTCACCGCCAGGAATCCCGACGCATGCGCTTTACACCCAAGCCGGTTCGCCTTGCCCTCCGCCCGCTGCTGGCTGCCTTTGCGCTCGTCGTCGCGGTAGCGCCCACAGGCGCCATCGCACGAAGTGCCCATCCGTTGTCGCAGGACGACGTCGAGTGGCTGCGCCGTGATGGCTTCGACCTCGACAGCGCGACCGTCGAGCACTATCGCGAACTGGGACGCTCCCGCTTCCTCGACGAACAGCTCGACGACCATGGCAGCGATGCACTGCCCCAGCCGATCACCGCCCTGATCGCCGGCTACGAAGTCGCCAACACGCCCACCGAGCAGTTGCTGGCGAACCTTCGCGACGAGCAGGAAAAGATCAAGAACATGCCCGACGGCGACGACAAGACCGCCGCCAAGAAGGCCCAGCAGGAGCACGCCAACCAGCTGCTGCAGCAGGCGCAGCAGATCGAGCTGCTGCATGCCGTCTACGGCCAGAACCAGCTGAAGGAACAGATGGTGTGGTTCTGGCTCAACCATTTCAGCATCTACGGCGCCAAGGGCCGCGTGCGCTGGGTGGCCGCCGACTACGTACAGAACACCATCCGTCCGCACGCGCTGGGCAAGTTCCGCGACCTGGTGATGGCCACGCTGCAGAGCCCGGCCATGATGGAGTTCCTGGACAACGCGCAGAACGCCAAGGACCACGTCAACGAAAACTACGCGCGCGAGCTGATGGAGCTGCACACGCTCGGGGTAGGTTCGGGCTACACGCAGCAGGACGTGCAGCAGCTAGCGTTGATCCTTACCGGCTCGGGCGTGGCGCCTCTGCGCGATCGCCCTGCCCTGCGCGAACATCCGCGTTTCGCCGCCATGTTCGTGCGCAATGGTCTGTTCGAATTCAACCCCAAGCGCCACGACTACAGCGACAAGGTATTGCTGGGCCAGAAGATCAGGGGTTCGGGTTTTGACGAAGTGACCAAGGCGGTGGACCTGATCACCCGCCAGCCTGCCTGTGCGCAGTTCATCTCGCGCGAGCTCGCGGAATACTTCGTGGCCGATCAGCCGCCGCCGGAACTGGTGGCGAAGATGGCCCACACCTTCCAGCGCACCGACGGCGACATCGCCGAAGTACTGCGCACCATGCTCGAGTCGAAAGAGCTGGCCTCAAGCTACGGCAAGAAGTTCAAGGACCCGATGCAGTTCGTGGTGTCGTCCGTGCGCGTCGCCTACGACGGCAAGCCCATCGCCAATGCCAAGCCGCTCATCAACTGGCTCAACCAGCTTGGCGAACCGGTATTCGGCCGGCTCACGCCCGATGGCTGGCCGCTGGACGGCAGTGGCTGGTCCAGTTCCGGCCAGATGGCCAAACGCTTCGAGATCGCCGGCGCCATCGGCACCGGCAACAACCGCCTGCTGACGCCCGAAGGCATGCCGCGCTCCGGCGGCGACTTCCCGATGCTGACCACCAAGCTCTACTACGAGACGGTCGACCCGCGCCTGAGCGCCCCCACGCGCGACGCGCTCGCCAAGGCCATTTCCCAGCAGGAATGGAACACCTTCCTGCTCTCCTCGCCCGACTTCAATTACCGCTGAGGTGTATCGATGAACCGACGCGACTTTCTTCGTTCCGCGGCAGCCGCTGCCATCGCTGCACCAGCGTTCTCGTTCTCCGGACGCCTGTTCGCGGCGCCGGCCAGCAGCCCGCGATTCCTGCTGGTGTTCCTGCGTGGCGGCTACGACTGCAACAACCTGCTGGTGCCCTACGGCAGCGACTTCTATTACGAATCGCGCCCGACGCTGGCAATCGCGCGTCCGGATGCGAACAACCCCAACAGCGCGATCGCGCTCGACAGCCACTGGGGCCTCAACCCCGTGCTGCGCGACTCGATCTATCCGCTTTGGCAGAAGCGCCAGGTGGCCTTCGTACCGTTCGCCGGTACCGACGATCTCTCGCGCAGCCACTTCGAGACGCAGGACAACATCGAGTCGGGCGAGCCCAGCAACCAGCGCAGCGACTATCGCTCCGGCTTCATGGCACGCCTGTCGGGCCAGATGCGCAGCGTGCCGTCGATCGCCTTTACCGATGCGCTGCCGCTCAGCTTCCAGGGCGGCAACCATGACATCCCCAACATCTCGCTGCGCGGCAACACCAAGCCGGTGTTCGACGAACGTCAGGCGGGCATCCTCGCCGGCATGTACAAGGACACCAGCCTCGCCTCCGCGGCCGCTGACGGACTGGAACTGCGCCAGACCGTGTCCAAGGAACTGCAGGACGAGATGATGAAGGCCAACCGCGGCGCGCCCAACGCGAAGAACTTCGCGGCGGAAACGCAACGCATCGCCACCATGATGCGCGACCAGTACCGGCTCGGCTTCGTCGATGTCGGCGGCTGGGACACCCACGTCAACCAGGGCAGCGTCACCGGCGGGCTCGCCAACAACCTCGGCAACCTCGGCAAGGGCCTGGCTGCCTACGCCGATGCACTCGGCGACGAATGGAACAACACCGTGGTGGTCGTGGTGTCGGAGTTCGGCCGCACCTTCCGCGAGAACGGCAACAAAGGCACGGACCACGGGCACGGCACGGTCTATTGGGTGCTGGGTGGCAAGGTCAACGGCGGACGCATCGCCGGCGACCAGGTCGCGATCAATGCGCAGAGCCTGCTGCAGAATCGTGATTACCCGGTGCTCACCAACTATCGCGACATGCTGGGCGGGTTGCTGGGGCGCACCTGGGGACTATCGGGCAGCCAGCTGCAGAGCGTGTTCCCCGGTTCGCGGCCGCGGGATTTGCAGCTGGCGTAGTGCCCCTCGCAAAACTGTAGGAGCGCACCCAGTGCGCGACCGCGGACCATGGGCCCAACGCTCCGTCGGCTTTTCGCGCACTGGGTGCGCTCCTACAAAACCACTTGCCACATCATCACTATGCGGGAGCGCACCCTGTGCGCGACCGCAGAGCTCCAGTGCTTCCTCTCCGTAGGCTTGTCGCGCACAGGGTGCGCTCCCACAGAATGCTCTCCGGTTACGCGCCCAGGCGGCGGTAACGCCCATCCATCACACGCTCCCAGCTCACGCCGCCGTCGAACGAACTCTCCAGGCGCAGCGTGAAGACATCTCCGCCTTCCAAGGCGTAGACATGCCGCGTCTGACCGCGCGACGAGCTGCGTACGAAGGTGAGGCGCTGCCCGTCCCACAGGCCGGGGGCGGGGTTGGCGGGCACGAATCCGTAGCTGTCGAACCAGTACAGCGCGTATTGGTCATGTTCGGGGCCAGCCACGAAGACCGCGTGTGCCTGCAGCACCGCCTTGCCGTCGCGCTCCTGGCGATAGTCCTGCACAAGCGTCCGGCCACCAAGCTCCAGCCCCGCGCGAACCGAACCCCTGGCCGGGCCGCCCTGTCCCCAGCGGGTCGTCGCGATCTCCTCGTCGCCAGTCCACTCACCGGCCAACGCGTCGAACATCGTCATGTCATAGCCTCCCATGGCCCGAGGTCCTGCCTCAGTCGCCGTCGCGCGGCACCAGCATGACCTTGGCGATGTGGCCGTGCATGATGCCGAGGCTGCGTGCAAGGTGCAGCGTGGCGAACAGCAGCACGATACCGATCATGCAAAGTATGGTCACGTCGGTCCAGCCGATTTCATGGAAGCCCAGGCCCCAGCTGATCAGCGGCTGGCCATCCGTGAACACGCCGCCGAACCGGCTGCGGTCGACAGCGAGTGCGAGCGGCGAGGCAATGAAGGCCACCGACACGCTCAGCAAGGTCACCGCCAGCGTGAAGTACACAATGCCCAGCGGCAGCATCAGCCACATGTAGCAGATCGTGGTCCACGTATGCAGGTCGGTGAACATGCGGCCGATGCGCTTCATCAACCCCATCGGCGGCGACGGATACACCGGGCGGCGCGGCATGCGCATGCCCAGCATGGTCTCCACGATGCGCCCTTCCATCAGCGAGAGCACGCGCACGCTGCCGAAGAACAGCACGATGAACGGCAGGCCGATGATCAGGATCGACAGGCTGGCCGACAGCGAAATGCCGGTGACCGCCCAGGTGAAGTAGAAGATGCCGGTCGCCAGCGACAGCAGCATGTAGAACAACGCGCCGTAAGTGCGTGCATCCGCGGCGACACCGAAGAAGCGCCCCAGCGCGGAGCGGCGCTTGGGCGGCGGCGGCGTGCGCAGCGCGCGCTGGATCTTGATCTCCTGGTCGCGATAGATGTCCGCCACTTCGTCGGGCGCGCCATAGCTGCCCACCACGTGGGCAAGCATCTCCGCCTCGGTGCGTCGCGGGTTCTCGGCCAGCTCCGCGCGCAGGTGTTCTTCCGCGTCGTACAGCGCATCCTGGATCAATGCCGGATCGGCCCCACGCAGTGCGTCGCGCAGCTGCTTGAGGTACTCGGCAATCGTGCGTGGTGCGTTCATTACACCCCTCCTTGCAAGACGGCATCGACGGAAGCGCGCGTGGCGTTCCAGGCATCCACCCAGTCGCGCAAGACCTCGCGCCCCGGCTTCGTAATGCGGTAATAGCGTCGCGGCGGCCCGCTCACGGAAGGCTCCACCTCGCTGTCGAGCAGCCCGGCGGCCTCCAGATTGCGCAGCACGGGATAAAGCGCGCTCTGTTTCCCCGAGAGCACCCCCTCCCCCACATCTTCCAGACGTTTGGCGATCTGGTAGCCGTACATCGGCTGACGCGACTGCCCAAGCACCGCCAGCAGCACCAGGGACACGGTGCCCGCCGACAGCTCTTTCTGGAATTTCTTCAGATGGCTGGCATTGTCGTCCACAGCTCACCCGCACTGCTGGTTACCTTGGAGTGAACCATAGTGCGAAGTTAACAGTAGTACATGGGCCTGAAGTCATGAGGGGCCGGCTGGGGGCCTGGTGTTAGTAGGCGTACCCCGAGGGCGGCCCGAACGGGCGTTTGAGATCGCTTTGTGGGCTTTTCGCGCACAAGCTTTAGTTATCGGCATACCACGGCAGGCCTCGACGTCACCCATCGAGGCATTTGATTTACTTGGGGGCGCACATACGTTGCATTCCTACACCAGGCAAAGATCAGTGCGTCGTAGGACCAAGCGGTACAGGCTTTGCTTCCCAGACGCGCCCGTACTTTGCCGTCATGCCCGTTCGCCAGCCTTCTCACGACCCGCCTTTCAGATAGCCGGCGATGAGCCGTGCGCCACGATCGGTGATGGCTTCAACTGTATCCCTCGAGATCGTCCGCACATGGTGCATGTGACCATCAACCCACTTGAGATGAAACAGTCCCGCCTTATGAATCGCCTCCACCGCGTCGCCAAATGTATGGACGCCAGCGATATAGCGTGGTCGAAGTAGCCGTCCGCGGGTGTGGCAGGACTGATTGGCTCCAAGGAAACGCTTGATCCTGTCGACACGCGCGCCAAGGTCATGGACCGTACTGCCCGTTGCCTCGCGGCATTTGTATGCCGTTTATAACCTCTGGCAGATAGCTATTTTTCACGCGGCGCGCATGCTCATTCGCTCAGGGAACCTCACGTGGTCGCAGATATGACCCAGAGCGAGCCCATGATCCACTGGATCTACCAGTGCGATGACATCATCGTCGAGCCACACACTCATCGGCTTGAGCGCGCGCATGAAGACGTGTCGGTGGAGCCAAAGGCTTATGCCGTGCTGGTGGCGCTGCTTGAGAACGCGGGCGAGGTGGTAGAGAAGGATTTGCTGCTGGACATTGCGTGGGGACACCGGCACGTCACGCCGGGAGTGCTCAGTCGCGTCATCTCTCAGTTGCGACATGCGCTAGGCGACTCGGTCGGCGAGCCTCGTTATATCGCCACAGTTCATACGCTTGGCTATCGCTTCATAGGCAACGTCCAACGCCGACAGGCCATCGCGGAGACATCAGTTCTTTCATCGGCGCCGATTGCCGCAGCAACAAGCCAGGAACTGGCGACGATGCTGGACACCCGTCGTGCGCGCTCCGCCACAAAACGGTCCCGCGTGTGGCTTGTCGGATGGGGCGCTGCGGTGGCCGCCCTGGGCCTGCTGATGGCCATGGCTCACTGGCACGTCGCCCGCCAAAACGACGATTATGCTTTCGACGGCGACCTGCACAGCGCCGTGCTGATGCACGAGACTCGCCGCGGTGCTGAAGCGCACGAGCGACTGACTCAGATGCAGACCGACTACCGCGACCAGCCAGCCAAGTTGCGTCGCGTTTACGAGGCGGACGCCACGTTCTATATGGATGAACAGCTGTACGCACAGGCCGAGCAAGCGTTCACCCGAGCCCTGCAGGTCTCGCCCGATGAACCGGCGTTGCTCTATGGCCGTGGCTCTGCCTATGCGGACGAAGGCAAGATCGACCAGGCCGTAGACGACTTCCGTCATTTGCTGGCGCTGAAACCCAACGATACCGATGCGCGCAACGCGCTCGGCTACACACTGGCCGACGCCAACCGTGAGCTGCCCGAAGCGCAGCGGCTGATTGAAGCGGCCCGCTTGGCCCGCCCAGGCGACCCTGCCATCGAAGACTCCTGGGCTTGGCTGCAATACCGCCTGGGCCATCTTGACCAGGCGGAGCAGACCCTGCGCAGCGTGTGGGCGACAAACAAGGACGCGGCCATTGGCGCGCACTTGGGCGAGGTGCTTTGGAAGCAGGGACGCCGGGAAGATGCGCAGCGCGTGTTCAACGACGTGCGCAAGGTCGACCCGCAGAGTACCAGCGTCCCCAACGCTCTCAAGCGCCTCAATCCATGAAACCTCCCTTTCGAACTTTGGCGGAAGTCCCTTCGCCGCCCACCCTCCTGCCGACAATCCCACGCGCACAGCCATCATCGATGCGCCGCAAGCCAAGCGTCGACCGCGCCTCGGCGGTATCGCGTGCCGCCTCTCCCTGGCCTGCGTATCGCGCCAAAGTCATGAGCTTTGGCGATGGCCATGTCGATTCGGCAACCGGCCGTTCGTCGTCATTTCAAGGAGGGCCAGAACATCGCCCCTGGGCAAAGCCCACCGTCGGCACGATCCTTTCCCAGGAGAGTGCCGAGCAACCCAGTCACAGGAAACCCCGATGACCGTCACCATTACCGCTTTTGAACGCTCGCCGGATAGCGGCATGGGGCTGGCACGCGATACGCGCGTTCGCTGGGCGCTGGAAGAAACCGGCCAAGCTTACGAGGTGCGCCCGGTGTCGTTCGCCGCAATGAAGGAGCCGGCGCATCTGGCCGTCCATCCGTTCGGCCAGATCCCCACCTATGAGGAAGGCGATCTTGCGCTGTTCGAATCAGGCGCGATCATTTTCCACATCGCCTCGCACCATCCGGGCTTGTTGCCGGACGACGCCAACGCCCGGGCACGGGCCATCACCTGGATGTTTGCCGCGCTCAACACGGTCGAGCCGCCCATCCTCGAAACCGTCGTCGCCAGGTTCACCGAGGGCGACAAGCCGTGGAGCAAGGAGCGCATGCCTCTCATCGCGGATCGCATCCGTCACCGGCTGAGCCAGCTCTCCACGCGCCTGGGTGATGCGGAATGGCTGGATGGCGCGTTCAGTGCGGGCGACCTGGTCATGGTGTCGGTGCTGCTCAGGACCCGGCCGTCCGGCATCTTGAACGAGTTTCCCAGCCTGGCCGCCTATGTCGCCCGAGGCGAGGCACGCCCCGCCTACCAGCGCGCTTTTGCCGCCCAATTGGCGTTCAACACGGCAAGCCATCCGGCGCCCGGCTGACAAGGGCGAAACGGCCGGGCCATTACCTGGCCCGCCGCCGCGCGTGTCGTTCCACACTCAACATCGCCAGGTCATAGCGCGCCTGCAGCACCAGCCAGTAGGCAGGCGTCGGGTCCATCACCAGGGACAGGCGCAGCGCATACTCGGCATTGATGCGCCGACGCCCGAGCGTGATCTGCCGCAGCGTCGTCAACGAGATGCCGGTGCGGCGCGCAAATCGCGACAGCGGAATGGCGTTGGGTTGAAGGTAGTCGTTCCATAACACGTCACCGGGGCTGCGTAGCAACATCGAGGTGTCAAAGTCCATCAGCGGATCGATCTTGATGAGGCACATGGGGCTTCCTTTCCTGTCAGGCACGGCCCAATGACGGATCAAGCCCTACAGGCTTCCGTGTAAGCACACGCCAGGGATGGGTGTCCGTGATCACTGAGGGACAGCGCACCGACCGACAGGCCGGTGCGCTGCGGAAACGATCAACGGGTGCGAGAAATGCTCACTTCCAGCTTGATATCAAGCTTTTGGGTCAACAAGCGGCATGCAAGCGTTGCCGCTGGTGGCTGTCGGCGAGCGCCGACGCGGGTCACCATGTACCGCCCGGCCCGCACGGCGCGATGCCGCGTGATGGGAAGTGAGGGTGCCATCGAGGGGAATGGACGGGCGAATGCGTCCCGTATGATCGCGTGCAGCCATGATCAACTCCATGATCGTTGGTTATGGTCAGCGGGTCGTCGGTGTTTGCAGCACCGCGACCCGCGCTTCACGACATCGCTGTCGAGGCCACCAGCCTGCGTCGTTGCCAACGCCGAAGTGGCCTGCCGAAATTAGCAAAGCGCGTTCGACCAGCCTGTCAGCGATCACCACGCAACTATCAGACCAAGTGCCGACGCACGTGTCGGCACGCAATGACTTTGTGGATCCAGCTGATCTTGACACGTCCGCATTGGGCCGAAGGCAGACATTGCCAATATCGTCATGGCCGCGTTTCGCACGTATCAAGCAGGCGCTGCAAGACCTCGCGCTCACCACCTGAAGTGCCGTTGGATTGATCAACGATCACCCCATTCACCAGATAGTATTCCGTTTCGTTGCGAATGATTCCGCGCTCGACGATACGGCGAAGGGACTTCGAATAGCGCCGCCTGATTTCGGAAACGGTGACGACTCCAGCGGACCGAAACTTGCCATCGATCGCCTCCATCTCCGCCGGCGAAAAACGTGCGGCATCCTCGATGGTGTCATTGGCTGCTTGGCGCAGACCTTCGAGAGCACGTGATCTGCCAAAATCTTCCACGATGCGCGCCAGCTCATTGATCGGATGAGTTGCCGAGGCCGGATCGATCCCCAACATGCAGGTCGCGTAAAAGCCAAGATAAGCGCGGAGTTCATCGAATTCACGCTCCCGCTCTAGCGACATCTTTCGCGCCATCATCTCCCTCCCTATAAATTGGCTTGAAGCCGCTTTCGCGCATCCGTCATGGTTCGAAAGCAATCTCGTGTCCTTCAATTTTCACGGTTTCGCATCGCTTACCACGACAGCAATGAGCGAATGGAGGTAGCCACGGGCCACAGCTTATCTTCGCCCCATCCAGCCGAGAAACTACCCTCCCACCGGATGATGAGTCCACGCCACGAACAGCAACGCCCGCGGGCATCAATCTTGCAGTTCACCGCCCTATTACCCCTCTTGGCCGATAGCCGACCAAATCAGGGTGAGCGCATAGTGGTTTGCTGCCATTCGCAGGCTCTGAATGTCGGCAGGTGTGACGCGAGCATCGAGGTGGGGTCTCTGCCCGCATCGCCAAAGCGGGCTCCACATAGGGTGTGCCAGATCATGGGCATCGGCGAGCATTCGGGAAAGGGCGACAAGCCAGCTGAGTACGCCTTTGGAGACATCGTTGTCGACACGGGCGCCCACCGCCTGTTGCGCGGCGATCGTGAGCTGGAAGTCGAACCAAAGGTCTTCTCCGTCCTGGTCGAGTTCCTGACACACCCTGGCCAGCTGCTGAGCCGCGACTACCTTCTCGACGCCGTCTGGGGCCACAGCTGCGTGACACCCTCCACACTCAGTCGCGTCATTTCGCAGTTGCGGCGAACCGTGGCGGACGACCAGGAGCAGCCACGCTACATCCAGACCGTCCACAGCCTTGGCTATCGCTTCATCGCGCCTCTGATAAACGCGGAGGCAGAGGGAGCAGCGACACTGCAATTCGCACCGCCGATACGAGGTCGCCTCCCGGTCGGGCCCCACGCGCTTATAGCTCGCGAGCACGACATCGCCAGCCTCGAGCGACTGGTGGTCGACAGCAGGCTGGTGACCATCGCCGGCGCGGGCGGCGTGGGCAAGACCCAGGTTGCATTGGAAGTCGCACGAAGGATCACGGCGGACTTCCCGGATGGCGTCTGGCTGGTCGACTGCACCTCGCTGACCGACGAAGAAGGACTGACACACGCATTGGCGGGCATGTTCGAGATCCATAACCCGGCCGGCACCGACGCACTGATGGACAGCTTGATTGAGCTGTTGAGGGAGCGTCATGTGCTTCTGGTGCTGGACAACGGGGAGCGAGTCGCCGCCCACCTCGGCAAGGTCGTCGAAGCACTGCTCGAGGACAGCGTGGGGCCGCACGTGCTCGTGACCAGCCAGCAACGCCTGAACTGTGCGAGCGAATCACTCTATTGGCTGCTGCCGCTGGACGTACCCGGTTCGGGCGAATGGCCGACCGACGAGGATATTGTTCGTCTCGCGCAGGTGCCGTCAGTACAGCTCCTGCTGACACGTCTGCGTTCTTTCGCCTCGGGGTTTTCGTTGACCAAGGCGAACGCGGCCGCGGTCGCCGAGATCTGTCGCCGCGTGGATGGTCTTCCGCTGGCGCTGGAAATCGCAGCGGCGCATCTTCGGCTGCTGAATCCGGAGCAGCTGCTGAAACGCATGAAGGCGCACCTGCTCAACCTTGCCGAAGCGAGTCCCGGAAGGCCAGCGCACCATCAAACCCTGCACGCGTTGATCGAGTGGAGCTTTGCACTGCTGTCCAAGGACGAGCAATACCTTCTCGCCGGCCTTAGTGTCTTCGCGCGAGGTTGCACGATGACCGGCGCCAACGCGGTCGGAAAGGTGTTTGGCCTGAACGAGGAGCAAGTACTGGAGCTGCTGGTCGGCTTGGTGGACAAGTCGTTGCTGGTGGCGGATACCACCATGCATCCACCCAGCTATCACCTGTTGCACAGCGTGAAATGGTTCGCTCGGGAGAAGCTTGCCGAAAGCGGCGAGGAACCGCTCGTTCGGGACGCACACCTGGCCCACTTTGTTCAATTCACGGAGTACGTCGATCGTGCGATGAACAGCGATCGCGAACATTTCTGGTGCGATCGCGTGAGGCGCGAATGGTCAAATCTGCATGTGGCCTTCGATTACGCCATGTCACGCCAGGACCGGGTCGAGCACGCGCTGACCATGAGCGGCAATCTCTGCTGGTACTACAGGATGTGCTCCCACTACGACGACGCCGCGCGGCGCATCGACCGGGCCCTGAACGCCGGACAGGGGCAGACCCGCCAGCGCGCCAAGGCCCTCATCGCCTGCGGCACCGTGAATCACCAGTCGCAACTCCACGAGCATGCCGGACCGCTACTTCGCGAAGGCATCGGCCTGGCAACCCGCCTGGAAATCCAGTCGCTCGCCGCCGCCGGCCAGGCGGTGCTCTCGTTCGAGCTCGCCACCTGTGGAGATCTGGTGCAGGCCGAGGCCTGCGCGGCCTCCGCCCAGGCCTTCGCTGAGGAACAGGGCGACCTTTGGCTACGCTCCATGGCCCTGCTTGGGCATGGCATCTCGCTGGCGCTGACCGAACGCCATGCCGAAGCGGAGGCCTGCCTGGGCGAGGCCTACGGTGCGGTGTCGGTGCTAGGGAGGGATCTATTCCAGCGCGCGTATATCCTGAAAAACCGTGCTCTCCAGCGCTTCTATCTCGGGCAACTGCGAGGCGCAGCAGGCGATTGGCTCGCGGATCTCGATGCGTTCATCGGCCTGCGACACTGGCGCGGCGTCGCAGGTTGCGTCGAGGGCGCGGCCTACCTCTCGAGCGAGCGCGGAGAAGCCCAGCGCGCAGCACGCTTCATGGCTGCCGCCGCACGTGTGCGCAAGTCCAGCGCCGCTCCCCTCATGCCGCAGTGGCGCAAGGCTCAGGCGATTGCCGAGCAAAGGGCCCGCCGCCAACTTGGCAAAGCCTTTGCACAGACCCAACAGGAAGGATATTCGGCGCGCTTCGAGGACATCGCGTCCGAAGCACGCGCAACCCTTGAAGACGTGGTTAGCGCCAGCGCCGTGCGGAACCCATTGGATGTCTATCAGGCTGACGGATGAAGTATCCCTGGGGCCGGTCGTGCCCCTACGGGGCCTGCCATGGGTCGAAAACGGAGCTTAGGACCGAGGTCTCAATGACTTGCCCAAGATTGGCTCGAAGACGGGGGAACCCGCTATTTCCCTGTACGTGGCGCGCGACAGGATAGATCCTGTCTTCTCCGAAGCCGCATGTCCCAATCTCAGCGGCACCAACTCGACGCGCGATCACCTGGTCCATCGCTTTTTTCTTCGGGTCCGGCCGCTGCCCCCGATTGACCTACCCTCGAAAGCGCGCCCACGCCCCCTTGCGAAATCACTTCCTATCCTGCGTTTCGCGATTACTCCGCATCGCTGGCCTCGCCGGGCTGCGTGGCCTCCGCACGCGCAGAAAGGATGGACCGCAGGTTCTGTTCCAGCTCGGCGATGCTCAGCGGGAAATACCCGTCATCACCCTCGGCGCGAAGCCAGCCCATGGCTCGGCCCTGCTCCACCTCCAAGCCCTTCGCGCGCAAGGCTGACACCACGTCATCGACGGTGATGTAGCCCGCTTCGCAGACCAGCCGCCATAGCCAGTTCATTTTCTGGGGGTACACGCCGCGACTAAGCGGTGGCTGCTTGTAGGTCATCGTGACGTCCCTCCCGTGCGTCGGACCAGGACTGGGGTTTTAGCAGATGCGCGCATGAGTGTGTCGGCGATGTCGTTTGTTTCGAAGGTGGACATGGGGCAGCGGACTACTGCAGCGCCTTGAGGTGCGCCGCCATGAGCAGCTTTATGAGGATCATGTACGCCACACCGCCGGCAATGACGCAGCCGAGGACTAACAGTAGCAAGCGAATCAGCCCTTTCAGCACGACTTTCCATGTCAGCTTCATTCAACCCGCTCCGAATGGCTTGGCTCCGTAGGCATTGCTGAGGGCCTGCAATGGCCTCCAGCCTGCGGAAATCTAGCCAAGCTTGAGCTTCAACAGCAAGCCGGCCATGAAAGCCACGACTCAGACCGTTGGCGACATGCCCTCAACGCGATTGCGCCCGGCGCGCTTGGCCGCGTATAGCGCTGCATCGGCGCGCTGCAGCACGCTGTCGACGTTGTCCGTTTCCAGGGCCATCGCAGCCCCGCAGCTGATCGTGATGGCGTGGCCTCCGTCCATCGGTTCGGTCGCCACGTGCCGGCAAAGTACATCTGCAATGTGGAGCGCCTCTGCGACATCGACGTTGCGAACCAGTGCCACGAACTCGTCGCCTCCCCAGCGTCCCAGGGTGTCCATGCCTCGAAACACCTGTGCGGCACGCTGGGCCAGCGCAATCAGCGCCTCGTCGCCCGTGCCGTGGCCGTAGCGGTCGTTGACCACCTTGAAGTGGTCGATGTCGAACAGCAACACTGCGAACATCGCCCCTCGTTCCCGCAGATGCCCCAGCTCGGCATCAATCAGGCTGGCCATGCGGCGCCGGTTGCTCAGCTTGGTGAGTTCGTCGGTATTGGACAGCTCCGCGAGCTGGCCAACCGTGCGCTCCGCGAGCCGGTAGCGCCGCTGAAAGCTGGAAAAGAAATACAGGGAGGCAACCAGCGCCGCGGAAACGATATGCAGCTGCACGGTGAAGTTGGCATAAGGCGCATGTATGTCACGCACCAGGTAATGCAGGCTGATGAGAACGAACAGCACAAGCACGCCCAGTGAAATGGCCAGGCTGCTTTTGTGGCCCGTCAGCGTGAATGCGAACACATAGATGAGCGGGATCCACAGATACAGCGGCTGCAAGTCCAGTCCCGCGCCGTAGCGGGGAGAATACAGGCGCAAGGCCATGCACAGCGCGCAAATCGTGGCGGCGAACAGCAGGCAGGCCAGCGCAATGGCGCGAGCTTCCAGCCACCGTCGCCATGCGACTACGAACAGGACCACCAGCACCACGGTGCAGGTGCCGAACATCCCGCGCAGCACGGGAGAAAGCAGGCCTTGCGCCCCCATGATCCACCAGCCACAGGACGTGCTCAGCAGCGCCAACACGATGATGGCCATCGGCAAGCTGCGCTCGAAGCCATACGTGGAAGTTCTGGTGGAACTCGGGTGATTCATGGATCGGTACAGCCTGGGTCAGGTGGTCGCCACCCACGCAGTAGACGCGCAGTAAGCAGGATAGACAGGGATTGTGACGCGTGTGATCGACGCAGCACCCGCCGAGCTCCCGGTGGGCAGAGGCGCCTCCGCGATGATGGTGTCTTGGTATGGCGCAGTAAAGGAGGGGCAGCGGCCAATCCACTCTACACTGCGTGGGCAGCCATGGTTCGAAGGCGGGAACGTTGGCAAAGGCCCCCTACGCATCCGCCCCAGAGGGTCGCCGCTAACCCAGGTAGCCAGGCGCGACCTGATTCTCGCAATCCGGAGCGTCCCCTCGTGCCATACAACTTCTCCAGCGCTTTACTGGCGCCGGTGGCCATCTGCGTGGTTCGCCCACCAAAAGCATGATGTCCTCGATGGGTCGAAGGCGGACCTATCAAAAAGCGCCAGACATCACGAAAGCGGCCCCCACCCCCTCGCCACGGTCAGGGCAAAGGCTAGCCAGATGACCCCAGCGAAAATGACGAATCCGACACTACGGGAAACCACGTTTGGCGCCGGCTCCATAGGTGCTAACCGTCTAGCGATGAGCAAAAGCCCGACAGGCGCAACTCCGAAGGAAAGAAAGCCGTCCAGCGCCGAAGCAGCGCGACCACCGTGCCAGAGAGCACCCAGCACGACAGCCGATAGCGTTGCCGTCGCATAAGGAAGAAGCAACCGCGCCGGGCGTCCATTCGCCAGGACGCTGCCCAGGCGGCTGACCATCCGCAGGGTGATGATGTAGCCAAGCAGGCCGGCCAGGGCCAGCAGCCAATGCCATTGGCTGGACCAGCCAAGGTCATGAGCGACGTGTCCCCAGTCGTCGCTACCATCAAAGGCCTCTTCCATAGCCTGGCCGCAAACCCAAAGCAGCGTGATAGCACCGAAGTTCAGCAGGAACAGACGCCCCGTAAGCCCCTTGGATTGAAAGACGCGCACTGACGTCAACGCTACGCACCCTGCCAGAAGCACGCCAACCGGGCCGCCACCATCGGCCATCGTGCCAGCTCCCGCGCATCGGAATACGAGAAATGTAATAAGAGAAATGCGCCCGCCATCTACCGCGCAGCCCACGCCATGCCCGATGGCCTCATGGGCCAACGATGCAACCATCGAGACGAGTATTCCGATGGCCGCTAGCGTGAGTACATCATCCTTGACGCGCTCTTTCATACCCTTCCCTTGATCATCCGTGGCCCCCAAATGCCACTTTGAGTCGATAGCGGACATTGCCGAGAACATTGAAAGCGGATAGCTATCTGATCGATCCTGCTAGCACAACGTCGTGCGGACATGCCGCGCTCGCCGATGCCGTTGACCTCGCTTTACTCGGCGCCAGGGGACTCAAGACGCATCAGCGAGTGGCAATGCCTTACCGTCGACGATCGTGATGTCGAGCGCGAGCGTGTCGAGGCCCTCCACGCAACCGAGGTTGACTCGGTAACGGTCCTTGCCGTCCTCGCCAGTAACGACACCGTATGTATAGATACCGCACGTCTTGCAGAAATAGTGCCGAATAACTTCGTCGTTCCAGAGGTACACGGCCAGGTCGCTCTCATCGGCGTGCGGCGTGAAGTCGGCGTCCGGAATGTAGGTCGGCGACAGCACCGCGCCTCTGCGTATGCACAGTGAGCAGTTACAGCGTTTGCCTGCCGTGATCTCGGTGCTGCGGAACGAAAAGTGCACGCGCTTGCAATGGCAGCGAGCAAGGTACTCCATGGCGTGACCTCCCAGGGATAATGGCAGCTGCTTGAGCGCAAGCGCGGTGGAAAACTCCTGCAGCACACAAGCGACGACCCAAATTCTGTCAATCGCTGAGGTGACCTCCCGCTAAAGCCTGGCTTCTAAACTGTCCGCCAAGGTCCAGTAGCGGATACTGGGCTGCAACGAACAGCAAGGAGCCGCCACAACGGCCCCTTGCCTGACTCCCGACCCACGTCGCTGGCGACGAGGATAAAGCGCTGGTCACTCGCCACTTTCAGTCGACTGCGTGTCGCCGTGCACACCTAGCGTGCGTACCTGCAATTGTTTGCCATCAGGCGTGGCCTCTGAAACCTGCAAGGCACCACCGTTGGCGGCAGCCCCCTTGGCCGTCACGATGGGGGCACCCTGGCCGTCCTCCAGTATGAACACCGTGTTGCCCTTGCCGTCGACCATCATGCCGATGCGGTCGCGGGGCACGCCTTTTTCGGAATGCTGCGCATCCAGCCCTATCGCCACGCTGCCATTGGCCATGGTGGCCATGCCGCCACGCTCGATTCCGGTGGTGTCGTAAACGACCAAGCCGGCTACGCGGCTCTTACGGTTCCCGCCCGCCGGATCCTCGCCAACTCGCACGCGCACCGTACCCGCGTCATCCACGGCATAAATGTGGTGGACACGTATCTCGCGCTGGACGATGCCACCAACGCCGTACCAAGCCAGGAACATCGCCACCACAAGCAACAGCAAACCGACCATACCCCAGCGTGCGCGTCGCAACGAACGCTCAAGCTGGGTCAGACGCACATCAACGGCTTCCGGCGATACGGAGGTCATGCGTTTTCCTTTGCGGGGTTGGGTGCGGCAGACGTTAGCACCCAGTTAGCTGTCACGACAATCAAGCCGTCAGAGCCTGCGATCAAGGAACCGAAAGCGGCGGATTGTCTGCCTTGGGTTACGGATTCAGCCGGTCGTTGCAACGCACTGAAGACTGCGCGAGCAGTAGGAGTGTTGCAACGACCGGCTGAATCCGCAGTCGATAGCGGACATTAAGCGCCAGCATTGACTCAATGTTGCGATCACTGAATCTCTTATCAGCCCTCTGGCCCCATTTCTCTCACCGATCGACCCACCGAAGTATCAAGGCCGGACAAGCCCTGCCTCAGGTGAATCATTCCCCGGAATTACGCACCGTCATGGGCCCCACCGTGAGGGTGTCTGCCCCCGACATCAGATCGGCCGGAACATGGTCGCAAGGTGGCGTAGCACTAAGCGCCGCGAGCAATGGCTGGTCTATCGGCTCGCCCTTGGCTCCTGTCGCACGCACCACCTTACCGGACTCATCGACGGAAACGACAACCTCGACAGGATGCTGCAACTTGAACCTTGGCATCTCCCACAGAAGATGAAAGGAACATCGCCTGGCGTACTCAGCACGCCGCATGGGCAGCCCCACCGTTGCCTCCCACTTTTTGTCCGACTCGGCGGAATCATTCTTTATCTGGGCTTCTGACGCCTGGCTTGCCGCCCTAGCCTCGCGATCACTGGCGGTGGCAGGATGGAAGACAATCTGGATCTCTCGCTGATAGACGCTCTCAAAGCCGTGGTAAGGAAGAGGTCCGGATTGGCGCACAGCGTCGACGAGATCCGTGCGACCTACCTCGTTGAAATCACACTCCGGCAAAATCTCGACGCTCTGAATGTCGCCTCCACGCAACTGGATGATCCGCGCCGTGCAGGCTGAGCCCGGCTCCAGTTCGGCGCTGAAGGAA
The DNA here is from genome assembly GCF_004296575.1 of Dyella amyloliquefaciens. Taxonomy (GTDB): domain Bacteria; phylum Pseudomonadota; class Gammaproteobacteria; order Xanthomonadales; family Rhodanobacteraceae; genus Dyella; species Dyella amyloliquefaciens. Next base: position 732,584 of record NZ_SAYT01000002.1, read on the forward strand.
TAACGCTCCCAGTGCCACTGGATGACCGTAAAGATCGCCTTGGCGTAATTGCTGGATACCGAGTCAGCGACCTGGGCATGACCGTCCGTCGCCGGAATGATCGACGCTCCAGCCAACAAGGTGATTCCCGCGACGAAAAACTTCTGCCGCACTGCCCCCCCCCTCGCCGTTTCCACGGCATGAAACCTACGCTCCCATCCACCCTGGATCGAAAGCGGACCACTCGCCTAATCCAGGTGACGAACCCATGCGCCCTTTCGTCCGCTCCGGGTCGAGAGCGGACCTTTAGTACTTCCTACTGACCGACCTTCTCTCCGATGTAGCGCAATAGTGGCGCCGCATGGATAAGCATGAGCGAAGGACCCTCGACCTTGATGTCACCTCCTTGCTTTCGCAAGTTAAGTAGGAATTCCCAGCTGTCACCAAGACTTCCCACTAGATCGGCCTTTGGCACATCTTTGGTCATGTCATACAAGAGATCGCTGTCGACGTCCCAGTAGTAATCCTGGTCAAGTCGAAGTTCGGGGCCGTTTATGGCTTCAACGTGGTCCAAAAGATCGTTCACAACCCTGCGCAGCTCGCCTATGTCTACAACGGGGTACTTGATCATTTTGCACCTGTGAAAGTCCGGATATTTCTCTGAATTCCATGAAGCCTGACGCTCAACGGCAAAGGTCCGCTCCGGGTCGAATGCGGACACCCTCAGCATGGCAATCCCGGCGGCCGGCGGCAAGGCATCGGGCAGCTACAGTCCATTAGGCCACAGTGATTGGCGTGCGCGCGGGCGAACTACCGTTACTCAGCCAAGATGCTCGGCAAGCCCGACAATGATGCCTTCAGGCCCGCGGATGTAGGCGAGGCGGTACGAGGCCCCGTACTGCATTTGGCCAATGAGTTCGGCGCCGTGAGATTGCATGTGCGCGACGACAGCATCTATTTCGTCAACAGCAAACATGATCCGGCGCAGGCCTAGTGCGTTCACCGGCGCGTCTATAGGCCCGAACCTGACCGCGTCGGGCCTGTGGAACTTGTCCAGCTCGATGCCCTGTCCATCGGGAGTGCGCATCATGGCGATGGTGGCCCGGACGTCCTTGAGGCCGATCAGGCTGCCGACCGAAGGCCCTTCAACGGTTGTCTGACCCTCAAGCTCAAGTCCCAGTTCGGTGAAGAACGACTTCATGGCGTCCAGGTCATCGACCACGATGAGGACGTTGTCCATTCGCTTAAGCACCATGCTCTTCCTCTCTATCTGCCGGTGGTCTGATCCTTGATGTCTACCACGGTAGCGGTTTCATCCGATCAAGGAACCCATTTCTCCATGAGCGTCAGGGCTTTGCCACCAGCGCCTTCACCAGTGCGCCCTGCCATTCGTCGATCATGGCTGCGTAATGCGCGTCTGCGGTGAAGTTCGCTGCGAAAGTCTCGCCCTTGGGGGTCAAGCCGGTCAGCGTGTAGGTCACGTCGATAGCGCTGCCGTTGCCGTCTTTCGTGCAGCGCACATCGACCAGCCCGATGTTGGAGCCTTCCGCCAGACGCGCATAGCTGACACGACCCGCAGCAGGGTCGTATTCGGTGACGATCCATGTGGTGACCTGGCCGTCGGGGTGGCGTGTCTGGAATGCACTGCCCCGATGTTCGCTTCCACTCAACAGCATCGGATCCCACCCCTCCGCCCATTGCTTTTCGCCAACGGCGGTGAATAGCGGGAAGACGCGCGCGCAGGGGGCGTCCAGGTGAAAGCGACGGGTATTGGAATGAGGTTCGGAGGCCATGGCGACGCCGGTGCCGGCCAGTGCCAACCCCAGCATGCAGCTGCCCCGTAGGAGGCAGGCCATCCTATTTGGGAGTCGCGGCATGGCGGCACACACCCTACTATGGTAACTTGGTACCAAGTTACCAACATGAAAACTTCGGCGCAAGCCTATACTCATGCGCTGTCATAGAGAGATCCTTTCATGCCCGCCGCAAAAAAAAGGACGACCGCCCACTCGCCGGCCCGCCAGATAGAACGGATCCAGACCGGCGTGCGCCTGGAAAAGCGCCTGCTCAAGGTGCTGAAGGGCCTGGCCGAGTCGCTTGATCTGTCGCTGGGTGACTTGCTGGAAGGCATTGCCCTGCACGCACTGGAAAACAAGCCGCCCTTCTCTGCCGCCACGCTGAAGAAGATCACCGACCTCAAGCGTATCTATGAGCTCGACCTCTCCGCCGCGGATAGTCATCAGTTGCGTGAATGACGGGGAATGCCAGCCAGGGCGGCCGTAACGTCAACCGTGCCGGCCCTGCCCGCTCGCCGTCGAAGCCAGTGGCTTGGGCGATAGACGCCGCCGGTGCATCGAGGGATGTGTCTGGCGGCGTTCTCATGGCCGCGGTAAAGCTCGCAAAAAGCTGATTAGACGCGCTGATCGAATAAACACGGATCATGCCACGCAAGCATCTCTCGGCCCGCAACACCGATCAACCTCGACCCTTATTTATTCGCCCTTGATGCACGTGCCACGCTGGGTAGAGGGCAACCCCGGCGCACCTAGCGCTTGGGCTCCCAGAGCTCGACCTTGTTGCCCTCGGGATCGAGGATCCAGGCAAAGCGGCCATTGGGGTCGTTGTCGTCGCGCTTGAGGACCGTGACATGCTTGGACTGCAGGCGCACAAGCAACGCATCCATGTCATCCACGGCGTAGTCGATCATCAATCCGCTGGTCGATGGCGCGAAGTAGTTCGTTGTCGCGGGAAACATGTTCCATGCCAGTGCCGGCGGGTGATTCGGCGCGTCGTAACGGAGAGCCGCACCGCCCCAGACTTCCACTGGCATGCCAAGAACATCGCGATACCAGGCCGCGAGGGTCTTGGGATTCTTCGCCTTGAAGAAGATACCGCCCACACCGGTGATATGTCCTGCTGGCGGCGGCGACTCGGCCAGCGCCAGGCAGGGAATGGAAAGAACGGTTGCGCAAAGCAGGAAAATCGATTGCCGCTTCATCCAAATCCTCCAGTTTGTGTGCCTTTCCCAATCCCCATGCATGGCGCGCCCGCCTGGATCGAAGGCGAGTGGTTCTTCGTACCGAAACACGGCCCATGGCTCTTCGGCTTCGAGAAAGTACTCCCGAATTCATTTCAGGTCAGCCATCGTCCCTCTCCCTGCCGCGGACCGAAGCGTAGATCGCCATCCGACGCCATGAGGGGACCCCATCCCGATACCGCTTTCCAGATACGTTGAACCGAGAGGCACTAACCAGCTGCCAGCGACGTCGGGCTAGGCGCGTCGCTTCTTGCGCCCGGGCCAATGCTCCAGCGTCAGGTCCACAAACGCCCTGCTCGCCGCGCTTTGGTACGCGCCCTTCCGCCTCAACAGCACTGCCGTGCGTTTCAGCAGGCTGGGGTTGAGCGAAATGGCGGACAGGTCGGGATGCTGCTCGGCCACCGAGGCCGGCAACAAGGTGGAAAGACTGGTGCGCCTCACGATCTCCGTCACGGCGGTAATCGAATTGGCTTCCATCGCGACATGCGGCTGTACGGCGTGTTGGAGGCAATAGCGATCAATCTGCTCGCGCGTAGCGAACTCGCTCGAAAGCAGCACCAACGACTCGTCATTCAAGGCTTGCAGCCCGATGGTCCGCTTGCCTGCATAGGGGTGTTCCTTGCCCACGACGAGCGCCAGTGTTTCCACCAGCAGGGCCGTGGCCTCGATATCGGGAGATCGCACCTCATCGAAGGCAATGCCCACGTCGAGCTGGTCATTGCTCAGGAGTTCCTCCATGCGTTCCTGCGGCATCTCGCGCACGGTCAGCACGATATGGGGGTACCGCCGGTGAAATGCCTCGACCAAGGGGCCAATCAGGTACGAGGTGAAAGTGGGCGTCATGCCCAGGCGCAACGCGCCGCGACTGAGATCCTGCACATCGTGCAGTGCGCGCTTGCCGGCCTCGAGATCCATCAGCGCGCGTTGCGCGTAGCGCTGATACACCTCGCCGGCATCGGTCAGGCGCGTGACCTTGCCGGTCCGTTCAAACAACGGTACGCCAAGCGCTTCCTCGAGCAGTTTTATCTGCTGCGATAGCGCCGGCTGCGAGACATGGAGTGCTTCGGCCGCACGGGTGAACCCACCGTGCTCGGCTACGGCCAGGAAGTAGTGGATGTGTCGTGAAAGCATGGACGCTCACTACATAAGTTATTCCTATGACATACATAATAAATCAGTCTTTTACCTTATGCTCGGCCGCGCGTAACTTGCGCTCCATCGCCCCACCCGGGCCAGGAGCAGCAGCCATGAAAGACATCATCGAAGGGTTCCTGAAGTTCCAGCGCGACGCCTTCCCCAAGCGGGCTGGCCTGTTTCGGGAGCTCGCCACGCGACAGGCACCGCGCGCGTTGTTCATTTCATGCTCCGATAGTCGCCTCGTACCGGAGCTGGTGACCCAGCGCGAGCCCGGCGATCTCTTCGTGATTCGCAATGCCGGCAACATCGTGCCCTCCTACGGGCCGGAGCCGGGCGGTGTGTCGGCGTCGGTGGAATACGCCGTCGCGGCCCTGCGAGTGTCGGACGTCGTGATCTGCGGCCACTCCGACTGTGGCGCAATGACGGCCATCGCCTCCTGCACCTGTCTGGACCATATGCCGGCCGTCGCGAGCTGGTTGCGCTATGCCGATTCGGCCCGCGTGGTCAATGAGGCGAGGCAGCACAAGACACCTATCGAGCGCGTGCAGTCGATGGTCCGCGAGAACGTGATAGCGCAGCTCGCCAACATCAAGACGCATCCTGCCGTGCGCCTTGCACTCGAAGAGGGCCGCCTCGCCCTGCACGGCTGGGTCTATGACATCGAGACCGGCAGCATCGACGCGCTGGATGGCACCACCGGCCGCTTCGTCTCTCTCGCACAGCATCCCCACGCCTGCGCCACGCCCGTTTCGCAGGCGACTGCAGCGTAATTCCCCCGCGTCCACCAGGAGCCTCCGTTCCATGATCCAGTCACAACACACCCAGTCCGCCCGCCAGGCGCTCTCCGAAGCCATCATCGCTGCCAAACTCAAGAAGGATCTGTCCTTTGAGCAGATCACGCAGGGCACGGGCCTGAGCATCGCTTTCGTAACGGCCGCACTGCTTGGTCAACACGCCCTGCCGGCTGACGCCGCCGCGATCGTTGCGAAGAAGCTGGGCCTCGATGAGGACGCCACGGCGCTGCTGCAGACGATCCCGTTGCGAGGCAGCATCCCCGATCGCGTGCCGACTGACCCCACCATCTATCGCTTCTACGAGATGCTGCAGGTGTACGGCACGACTTTGAAGGCGCTGGTCCATGAAAAGTTCGGCGACGGCATCATCAGCGCAATCAACTTCAAGCTCGACGTACAGAAGGTCGACGATCCGGAAGGCGGCTCCCGCGCCGTGATCACGCTCGACGGCAAGTACCTTCCGACCAAGCCGTTCTGATCTCTCTGCCCGCAACCGGGCAACCCGCGTCGTGCGGTGTTGCCCGGCTGCGAACGAACGCCACTATCTATCGCCGAGCGTCCGCTTGGCTCGTCTTGCTGAGGTAACCCATGGATTTTGTAAAGCGCACCATCGAACTGGCCATGAAGAACGTCGAAGAAGGTGGACGCCCGTTCGCGACGGTGATTGCTCGCGATGGCGAAATCGTCGCCGAGAGTCCGAACATGGTGGCTCAGACCAAGGACCCGACTGCGCACGCAGAAATCCTGGCCGTCCGCGAAGCCTGCAGGAAGCTGGGCACCGAGCATCTGACCGATTGCGACATCTACATCCTGGCCAGCCCGTGCCCGATGTGCCTGGGTTCGATGTACTACTGCAGCCCGCGCCAGGTGATCTACATCACCACGCGCGAGGACTACGCACCGTTCTACCGCGACGATCGCAAGTACTTCGAACTCGACACGTTCTACACCGAGTTCAGCAAGCCGATCGGCGAGAGGCGCATGCCCATGGTCGAGCAGAAGGACGACGCCGCGATCAAGGTGTATCAGCGCTGGAAGGAACTCAACGCGCAATGAGGTAGTGACGACCGCTTTCGGTTGGAAGCGGTCGATCTATGTCCCGAACAGGCCATGTTGAATCTCTACCAGCCACTGACGGGCCTCATCCTGCGTCTCGAACTCGTTGCCCGTAAGGCTGTTGATTTGGACGACAGGAATCGCTGGATGGCTCAGGATGCAATCAGCCAGTTCCCTCCTGAAGAGCGCCACGTCATACCGGGCGTCTCCTTCGAGGGCAAGCGCTTTCAACTCGGTCATTTCATACCATTCGACATGACAGAAGTCTCGAAGGATGGAAGCCAACAGAGGTGGAATCATTTAGCTTGACCTGATCTCTCGACGGCCACTTTGGAAAGCGGATCTATTTTTTCGTGGGACTCGGCATGGATAGCGGCGTACAGGAGGAACCCGAACACCACCGCGGTGGCCACGTCGAACCCAGCACAGAATCCGGGCCACCAGGCCGGAATTCCTCCATTGGCGATCATATGCGGATGCACGACATCCGCTGCCGCGTGACCAACCAACCCCAGCAGCACCAGCACCGGCCATTTCCTGAAGCCGATGACAGCCATGACGATGAAAACCATTGCCAGCAGGAATTCGGCCACGATGACGCCCGCATCCTGGGTGAGCGCCGCGAAGACCAGGTCGTAGGACGCGATGGCGATCAGGAGAACGGGATAAAAGGCGCGATCACGGTCGAATCCAATGAATCGTGCAGCCAGGCACATGGCCACGGCCATGGCGATACCGATGGCGATGCTCATGTCACATGCTCTCCAAAGTTGAAGGCTGAACACATGCGCGTCGAGCTCCCGGCCCGCAACGCACTTTGAAGTCGAATCCCATGCCCAAGATGGGCGACCACTTGCCCCCGCTCACGAGGAGGCGCCTTCCCCCGATTCGGAAAGAGTACCGAGGAATGCCGCCAAGTCGCGCACATCATCTTCCGACAGCCTGATCGGCGCGCGGCCGTGCACGAGCTCGGATCGGCCAACGGGAGCTTCTGGGGCCTGCGTGTAGTGGCGAATGGCCTGCTCGAGCGTGCCGAACTGACCGGCATGCATGAAGGGGGCCCGCTGTACCACACCGCGAAGACCCGGCGTCTTGAACGCACCATCGAGCGCCGGGTCATCCTCGGACATGAACTGCAGTTCCTCGCATTGTCCGGGGAGCGCATCGCTGTGCGGCCCGAGGCAATTGAATTCATCCTGGCTCACCAGGGCCAGCGCTGCGCGACGTCCATGATCAGGCACTGCCTCACTTCGCGCAGGCACTCCGGTGTTATGGAATCCCTGATCGGTGAACAGCGGCCCGTTGTGGCAACTGATGCATTGCCCCTGCCCAATGAAGAGACGCAGGCCGTTCTCCTCCTGCGCGGTGAACAGGGATGCTTCGGTCGCATCGCCATGCAGCGCGGACTGTACATATCTATCGAACCGCGTGCGGCCATGCCTCAACGTCCGCTCATAGGCCGCCAGGACCTTGCCCATGTTGGCGAACGCCCGGCTGATGGCCACCCGTTCCGCCGGATCCAGTTGTGCCCAGGCATCCCTTTGCGCAGGCGTTCCCAGCGGACCGGCATCGAGCGGTATACCGCTCATGTCGGGAAGCGCTCCGAAGATCGCTTCATACTCCCGTGCGTAGTGGGTCGACAGAAGATGGACATAGTGCGTGCGGTTGCCACCGTGCTCCACGCCATCCTCGAGCGGGCCGAGCGCCTGAGACCAGAGGCTATCCTTGCGGCCGTCCCAGAACAGCCACGGGCTGTAGGCGGCGCCGACGATAGGCATGGCCCGGCGACGCCCGGTCCCCACCCCCTGCCCCACAGGCCGGCCATCCTGGAATCCCTTGCGAGAGTCATGGCAACTCGCGCATGCGACCGCACCATTCCGGCTGAGGCGAACGTCACCGAAGAGCTGCCTGCCGAGTTCGATCGCGGCAGGTTGTTCCTCGAACGCATTCGAAGGATCGAAAGGCGGCGGAGGGAGCGCGTCAATCATCAGCCCTCCCAGGACCTGCAGGTCTGCAGCGCCCCACGCATTGGTGGCGCGCATCGGCGTTGCTGCGAGCCCCATCACCACTGCAAGAGGAATCAGCACCGCCAGCGCGAAGAGCGCATTGATCGACCATGGACGTTTCATATCGCTCGACTCGCCGTGGCGCTCAGCGCACCGAGGCCTGCGGGTCGACGACGGTGTTGAACGTCACCGTGTCACCGACGCCACCAGCTTCGATTGCGAGTTTGATTTCCCACCAGCCGGTCATGCTGAACTTCATGCCTTCCAGCAGGTAGGTACCGTCCTCGAGCTCACGCGTCGCCTTGGGGTGGGTCGGCAGGCCGTGGCCATGCTGGGGCATCCCGCCATCGACCGTGATGCGGGCCTGGTGCAACGGCTGCCCGTCGGGTGACGTCACCCTGACGCGCCAACTGTGCATCTGGTTGATGGCCGCCGGGTTCGCTGGCGGCTCCAGCTCCGCCACGAAGGCGTGGTGGGCCGTCGCATGTTTCATCCCGGTGTCGAGATCGCCCGGCATCGACATGGCGTGAGCCGCGACTACAAAACCGAGCGGGAGAAGTGAGATTGCGGTGCGGAGGATCATGGAAGTGGCGTCCGTAATGAGCCGAGCACAGTCATCTCCCCCGACGGGCCATGACAGCACGGTACGTTCGGGGAACTCGGCAGAAAAAGTTTCTGTACTGCCCGGTTGCGGTTCCGGGACATGGTCGGCGTCATGAGGCACTCACCCACGAGACCGTGGATGAGCCTTCCGCTCGCGCTGTAGCTCACCCTGCCTTGCCAGTGAGTCGGCAGGGACGGCATCGAGTGCCGGATCGCCAGGCTCCGGATCGGGACGAGGCGGCGGTTCGTAGCAAAGGGGGTTTCGAGGCTTCAGTTCGGCTCGCAGCCGCAGGGCGCACCCTGCTGGCAGCCGCAACCGCAAGTGGACGCGGCCGAGATGGCAGTCTGGCAGCCGCAATCGCAGCCAGCGCCCACGCAGGGATTGCAGGAACAAGTCTTGGTTTCGGTATTCATGGGAGTGCCTCCGGATTGTGGCGGGCCGGTATTGGCCTGCGCGACAAAGTTTCCTTACTCTCCGGTGGCGGGTCTTGAATATTGGGGCTGACTCCGGGGGAAGGTCGTGGCCGAACTTGAAGCTGTCACTGATGCCAGGAAGCGGATGCTGGCTGGCATCGGGCGAATCGTCCTCTGGCCCGGCGGCAGCCTTTGGGTCGCGCGCCAGGTAGGCATGGTGCCGGAGCACGCCCACCATGCGATCCAGATATCGCTGTCGCTCGAAGGGCGTTTTCGTGTCCATGCACGATCCTGGCCGGAGTCGCGTGAAACGGCCGGCATGGTCGCCATGCCTGATCGGCCGCACAGCTTCGACGGCTGCGGCTCCACCGTCGCCATGCTGTTTGTCGAACCCAACTCCCTGCAGGGCGCCGCCCTGCGAAAGCGATTCGCCGGAAGCGATGTCGCGCTGTTGTCCGACGAGGAATCCGAGGCGGCGGCAACGTACCTGCGAAACGAATACCTGGCGGGTGCACCCGACCTGCGCCTGGCCCAGTACGCGAAGGGCGCGATCTGCCGCATTGCCGGAAATCCGCAAGTTGCAACGCGATCCGATTCACGCATCACTGCCGCCTTGAAATGGATGCGCGCGCATCTGGCTTCACCCATCCGACTGCAGGATGTCGCGGCGGCGGTCCACCTTTCCCCGGGGCGATTCCGGCATCTGTTCGTTGCCCAGACAGGTACCTCGTTCCGCGCCTGGCTGCTTTGGGCACGCGCTGAACTCGCTGTGGTCGAGGCCACCAAGGGCCTGTCCTGGACGGATGCTGCACAAGCCGCCGGATTCTCCGACGCTGCGCACTTCACGCGCACCTGCAGGCGCATGTTCGGGGTAGCGCCCACCATGATCGGTTTCGAGAAGGCCACTGCCATCAAGGGCACGACGCCCCCGTGACAGTGTCACCCATGGATTTCATGCGGGCAGAATGCTGGTAACCCGGCATGACGAAAGTAGAGCGGACCAGCAACAACGCGGCACCTCGCCGCCCGTCTAGCGCTTACCCTCCTCCCGGGTTGAGCGTACCCAGCCAGGCGACGAGGCCGAGAATCGAGATCACCAACGTCGTTTCGAGGTAAATGCTGCGCTTGAGGGCCGACACGGCGCCGGCGACATCTGCGTCGTGTTCCGCCTTACTGAGTGCCGGTGCCAGGTGAAAACGATTGGTCGCGGCGAGCGCGAGCATGCTCGCAAACAGTCCGAGCTTTATCAGCAGGAGACGGCCGTATGGGGCCTCGACCAATCCAGACAGGGTCGGGCCCACGATCAGGGTGTAGTTCACCGCTCCAGTGACGATCAGCACCGCCACGATCAGCGTGCCCATTCGGGCAAACCCGGTCGCTGCGCTCGACAGCAGAACGACTGCCTCTCGCCCGCCTTGGCGTGATGCGGTCCCGGCAATAAGCGTGAGGGAGACCAGAGCACCCACCCAGGCGCCGGCAACAAGCAGATGCGCAATGTCAGCAGCGAGATGAAGCCAGCCGACGGCACCGTCGTTCATCGCACCATGACCTGCCCATGCGAGCGTCGCCAAGGCCACGGCGCCAAGCACCGAGAGCGCGGCTACGCGGATGCGGGCCTGGATGCCGGTGACCACGCCAAGCCACAGGCACACGACAAGGAGCGCGACGCGGAGGTTCCACGTCATCCCCACGGTGGTCTGGGTGAGCAGCGTTCGCACCACGGACCACACGGCGCCTGGATCGCTGGTAGCACTCATGGATTGCGCCATCGCCCAGAGCGCCGTCGCCGATGCCAGCAAGCCGACTAGCGTTGCCGCAGCCGCCACGCGCATGGCCCGGCGAACGACGGGCGAGGCCAACGTGTTGATGCCCATGACCTGAAGGACGAACAGCGGCACACCATAGGCCAGCATGAGGCCGATATAGAGCGCGAAGCGGCTGAGTACCAACAAGCCATCGAACATCAACGGGTCACTTCACGCGGAAGCTGAAGGAACCTTTCACGGCATGTGTATCGGTGGATACCGCATGCCAGTCGACTCGGTAGGTTCCCGGGCTCAGGGGCCGGGCCGGGGTAATCACCAACGATTTCGCATCCGCCGATGCCGCGGTCTTGACCTCAATCTTTGTCGACCCCGTCGTGCCGGATTTCTCCGTCATGGTCAGATCCGCGCCCGAGAGCTGGGTCATCAATGTTTCCGAGAACGCTATCTCGATCGTCGATGGTGCGCTGACCTCGGCGTGATCGGTCGGCGTGGTGGAGACGATCTTGGGATGGGCAAACACAGCGCCACTGGCAAGGAATGCCGCGGCGGCGGCAAGGCCAAGCGTGAAGGAACGAAGTTGCGGCATGACGGATTCCTTTGAAGCGAACTGAGCCATAGATTCTTTCATGATGTCGGAAACGCCACGTTTGAGCCAAAGAGGGACGCCCACGGCCCTCGGCCGATCGTGGGCGGGAAGAAACTTCTTTCGCACATGGTCGACGGTCGTTCCAGGGGCATGGCGATGCATGAGGTAGAACGCCCGGTACCTCAAACCCGCCGACATCACTCGCCCGTACGCCCCATGAGGTCGTGGCCGTTCCGGCTCATCCATCGATGTGCCGTACCTCAGCGTCGAGGCACCCGCGAACCTATCACGGCTTGCTGAAGGCGAGATGCAAGGTGATCTGATCACCCGCCTTCAGATTCGCCACGCTTGCAGGTGGGAAATGGACCTTCAGGGCCATGCCACCGGCGGTGGCGTCAACGACACCGGTCTTGGTATCCACGGCGGATACCGTGGCAGGCATCGTGTGCATCCCTTGCACCTTGGCGTGCCCCTCTTTCATGCCTTCCATGCCCTGCTGACTGCTCATCGAGTCCGGCTTCGGAGGGGAATCCTGGGCTGCCATCGCGGCAGCAGAGGCCAGGACGAGTGCCAAGGCCAAACCTGTCCGTCGCCACCCCGGGAACTTGCTGTGACTTACCATGATGTTCTCCCATACCCGTGTCGCCCATAACGGCTCACGAAGCCTGCGCCGACCCATGTGTAGGACGATTGAATATGGTGGTATGGAAGTCTTAGCTGCCACCTCGCCACAACGGTATCGTGCCGCGAAGGCTTCCGGATGCTGGCAGGCTGGCCCGACCGCTCAGCGCGATGACAAATACGTGCTCAAATGCTGGATATCGTCGTCGCTCAGCGTGCCCGCAATGGATTGCATGATCCTGGCGTTTGAACTGTCGCTTCTCGCGCCTGATCGAAAGTCGTTCAGAGCCTTGGTCACATAGACAAGCGACTGGCCGCGTAAACGAGGGAAGGTTGCCCAAGGTGGCTGAGGCTTGCCGCTCGCTTCGTAGCGAGGACCCGTAGCATCGCTACCATGGCAGCCCTGGCATGGCGGGATGCCGCGCGCCGGATCGCCGCTCAGGAACAACTGGGCCCCCGCCGACTGCGTTTCGTCCGATCCCGGCGTCTTGGGCGGCAGTGACGCGTAATAGCTCGCGAGGTCCCGCATGTTGGTATCGCTGAGGTTGGCCGCCTGCCCGCTCATGACCGGGTCGCCGCGCTGGCCACCCTTGAACTGCTTCAGCTGCAGGTACAGATAGGTCGCGGATTGGCCCGCCAGATTCGGAAAGTTCGGTGCGACCGCAACGCCCTTGGGGCCATGGCAAGCGGCACATACCGTCGCCTTTCCCGCACCATCGTGCGCGTTGCCATCATTCGGTGACTGCCTGCGCACGTCCAGGAAAGGTGCGGGCTTGGCAGTCGTACCCGCTGCTGCCGGTATGTCCGTCGCAGCGTGCAAAGCCGGCATCCAGGCAACGCTGGCCATCGCCAACGCGATCAAGCCAAGGATTTTCAGCGTAGTCATGTCACGCCTCCTCATAGCTTCAGCGTGACGAAAGCGCCCAGCACGGCCGCGTGCCAGCGCGTCTGCGGGCCGAGATCGGTATAGACGCGGTTGCCGATCACGAGGTCGCCAGGCGCATCGAACCCGGTGTAATGCCAATCGGCGTACCGCCCATAACCGTATTGCCCGTACAGCCGTAGCCCTACCCGCTGCGTCAGCGCCAGGTTGAGGTTGGCCGTGAGGGTCTGCAGCCGATAGATGTTCGCGGGAAAACTGTTGCCGATGGACGCCGTCGTCAGAATGGCCAGGTAACCCGGTGTAATGGCCCCCATGCTGGCATAGTCGTAACCATTTACGCCGCGCGAATAGGTGTAGTCGTAGCCGACGTCGAGTTTGACCCGCGGCGTGAAGACATGGCTGATGGTCGCGCCCACGTTGGCGTCCTTCTCGGTATCGGTGGCGGTCCAGAAATTGGCATAGGGGTACATCGGTCCGCCGAACTGCGTATTGGCCTGCTCCGGTGATTGATCCATCAGCGACTCGTTATCCGCCACGTTGCCCTGCTTGATCCGCGAGGACTCCATGCTCAGATAGCTGTTGAAGGTGGTGCTGGCGGAAGGCGTCCAGTCGAACGACACGTCGGCACCGGTCGTGCTGGCGGACTGGCGGCCAATGTCGGCGCCGTAGCGGTTGCGGTTGCCGTAGAACGTGGTGGTCAGCGTCGCGGTATTTCCCAGTGGCGTCGTGATGATCGCCTTGAGCTTGCTCGCCTCGAGGTCGCTCATGTCGTACTTGTACATCTGGCTCACCGTGTAGGCGAGGATGCCAAGCTCACTCTGGACGTATCCCGGTAGCGACGGCGAATACCACGGCATGTACGGGAAGTAGTTGTACGGGCCACCGGTGCGCTTCTCGTATTCGTAACTGAAGCGGAGCGTGCTCTGGCCCAGCGCCTGCGAGTCCCAGGTCAGTTTCAGGTGCTGGTCGTTGAGATAGGTGCGTTCGCGCTGCTGGGGCGTCTGCCGGTCAAACGTGTAGGTAAGCCCGAGTGAATTGTGGTTGTTCACCTGGTAGGTGCCCCCCAGTTCGGCTTGGCGGTCGTTGTAGCTGTAGGGAATGTTCGCGAACTGGGTGAAATACGACTGATACAGCGGATTGCCTGCCTGGAACAGACCGGCTTCCAGGTTGCCGACAACGAGCGTCTGCGTACCGTTTTCGTGAAGAAAGCCGTACTGCCCGGTCAACGGGTTGTACATCGTGTAGCGCGTCATGTTGTTCTCGCCACGCCACCGAAAATTGACGTACGCGGTCAAGTCCGTCAGCGGCCGGAAGCTCGCGCGCAGGTTCACCAGCCCGGTGTCGATGCGGGCGTCGGCACTCTGCTGTGACAGCGCGGCAGTCGTGTTCCAGTTCGCGCAGGCGATACCGGTGGTTCCGATGAATTGCCCGGTGGGACAGAACGCCGGGTCGAGCGGCGATTGCAGCGCATCGTTCTGCCGCATGCTTCCGTAGGACGCCGTGGCGGAGAATTCGCCGCGCCACAAGGACAGCGGGTGCGATCCTTCCAGTCGCACGTTGTAGTAGTTATTGTCCGGCTCCAGCGACCAGGTGCCGCCGGTAATGACCGATGCCGATCCGGGGACAGGGGAAAACGGCGCGGAGAAGCTGAGTGAATCCTTGTGATCGCGGAAGAAGGATGCGCTCATGTTGAAGTTGAATCGCCAACCGGCAGCGCCCGCTTTGTTGCGCATGCCGATGTTGATGTCCGTCGTGGTGAAATCGACGGGACGCACGGTTTCATTCTGCCCGCCGCCTGTTCCCTGTATGCCCGGCGTGCCGATGCCACCGGGGCCCGGTGCGGTGTAGTAGTAGCTGAAGAACATCGACCCGCCCCAGTCGCGTTCACCGTGGCGGTTTTCGTTGGTCACGCCGGCATATCCGATCCAGTCCTTGCCCAGCATGCCCTCCCAGCTCACACCCTCGCTTTCCCGCGTCACTTGCAGCGTGCGGCGGGGACGGTCCGCCTCCACGGCAGCGACCTGCGCCTGGCTGCTCGCGCCGGGCGTGAGGCCCGGCGGCAGGGTCAGGCTGGTGGACCCCACGCCATTCCACAGCGGATAGGCGTCGGTACTGAGTACATGGGGAATGTCCCGGAAGAACGCTTCGACGCGATAACTGCCGTACGTTCCCATCCGCAGCCGGTAATACTGGTTGTCCTCGTCGATGCGACTGCCACGGAACTCGACGTATTGGCCGGTCTTGCGATTGAGCGCACTGAAGTCAAAAGCGCCCAACGCACCAGCATCCTTCCAGGCCGCGTACTGCTGAAAGAATTCCGCGTTGCGATCGCCGCTGGTGTGGATGTAACCGAACTGCAGAAGCCAGTGATACGTCCAGTCGCCCTGCCCCATGGGCGCTTCCGCGGGTGCCTGTGACGGATAGGGATACAGCGAGCCCGTGGGCGTCCGCAGCTGGTCAGGATGCAGATACGACATGCCCATGGGGTCAGGCGTCTGGAACGACGACCATCCGGTGGGGTCCAGGTTATTGCCGAACTGCGTGTTGCCTACACGCTGGGTGTCACTGGTATCGAACTGCGCCGATGACACGCAGGGCAACGCGACCGCCGATGCGGTAACGCACCATACGAGTCCCGTGGCTAGCGGATGTTGTTTCGGCATTGCCGCCTCCTCGCCCAGCCGATCGCTACTGATGGAACATGGATCCACTGGGGCTGTTGGAGCCGTGGATGTTGGTGTGACAGGTCACGCAGGAGCGCCCCATCAGGCGTTCGTCCGGTGTCAGCCCGTTGCGCATGCTCTGCCGGGTCTGCAGGTCGTTGGGGTGTCCGCTCATGGTGTGGCACTGCTGGCACAGCATCGGCATCGGCAGCACCAACAGGGTTTGCTGATTCGATCCATGCGGATCGTGGCAATTCAGGCAGTTCTCGCGTACCGGCGCGTGCTCGAAAATGAAAGGCCCGCGCTTCTCGGCGTGGCAGGTGTAGCAGGTCTCGTTCACCGTGTCGGTTTTCAGCAGCGGCCTGGTGATGGAACCATGGGGATTGTGGCAATCGGTGCATGCCATCTGCCCTTCGGGCAGCGGCATGTGCGAGCGTCGATTGAACTTGACCAGGACGTCCTGGTGGCAGGTAGCGCACACCTGGTTGATGGATGACTTCGCCAGCGCGCCTTCCGCGGAGTTGCGCACCATCGGATTGTGGCAGTCGGTGCACGACAGGCCGCGCGCCTCGTGCACGGATCCCAGCCAGTGCTGCCTGGCGCCACCGGCATGGCAGCCGAGGCACACCGTCGCCTGTGTCTCCGGCGTGCTCGCACTGCCGTGCGTGAAGGCAATGATCGAGCCTTTGGCCGTAGGGTTTTTGGCGTGATCGGAACCGGGGCCATGGCATGCTTCGCACGCGGCCTGAGGACCGGTGTTCGACGTCCCCATCTGGAACGACTGCACGTGCATGGCGTGCGAGGCGTGGAGATCTTCCAGCGCGTGGCAGGCATTGCAGGTCTTCGCGCCGACCGGTTGGGCGTTGGGTGCAGCCGGGTTAGCGGGGATACGCGCCGCATCGAAAGGCGTGGCTGGACCCGTGCTCATCGACGCCGACGAGGCAGACGCACTCCTGTCCGCATGACGCCCCGCTCCCATATCGGTCGGGGGAAGCATGCGATCAATATCGCTCTGAGTGAGCTTCGCGCCGTCCTCGCTCGTCAATGGCGCTTGCTGGGCGAACGCCGAAGAACCCATGGCCAGTAATGCAACCATGATGAGCAGGCGTCTCCACACAACCGCGAGCGATTCCCGCAACGTACGCATAGCGCTCCTACTTCTTCGCCTGGCCGCCGCTGGAGCAACGGCCGGCAATCAATCGTCCAGCTCCTCGGTGCGCTGGGCGGAGTGACAAGAGCTCTTCCGGAACTCTTGCGCCTGATGCACTGCTATTTCGTGGGGCAACGAAACACGTCACCGTGCCAGCGGCACGGATGGGTTCGCTGGTTGGGCATGACACCCACGTAGGTACCGTTTGTTCAAAGATTGGTTTAAAGGGGCGATAGGAGCATTCCCCCTGGGGTCGGATCAGCGTCGCCCATGTGCTGTGCCCCCGCCCAAACCGATTCCGCTGCCACGGAATGTCACGACGCGCAGGCTGAAGTCGATTGCCGATCTGAGCGCGCTGCGCCGGCAGGAAAGGCCTTTGGCAGAGCACGCTGCGAATCAATCAACATACTTGTTGACAGTCAATCGATATGTTGATATTAAACAACCATGGTGAATATCCGTCAGCCGCTACAGGTCGTTAACGACACCGGGTTTGATCCGGAACAGGCGCAGTCGCGCCTCGACCAGGTGTTCTTTGCCCTGTCCGATCCGATCCGCCGACAGATCCTGGAGCAGCTCGATGGCCAGGCGCTGCTGGTGTCCGAGATTGCGGCGGCGTTCGACGTGTCGCTGCAGGCGGTATCTCGCCATATCCAGGTGCTGGTGCGCGCCGGGCTGATCCAACAGGAACGCACCGGACGCATCAGCCGTTGCAGCCTCGACGCCGGCCCCCTGCTCGATGCCGCCGTCTGGATGAATCGCTACAGCAAGTACTGGCAGCAACAGTTCGACCTGCTCGCCGCCACGCTTGCCGACATCGACGAGCGCAAAGCCGCCTCGCCGAAATCCGCCCCGACTCGCAAGCAAGCCAAGAAACGCACACCCCGCAAGCAATGACCGGCGCTGCGCGCGGTCCCCACGGATCCGGCGCCGGCCTCCCCTACCCCATTGGAGGTTGTCATGGCCATGCATCAAATCGTGAATCACGAAGACTGGATCGAGACGCGCAAGCGCTTTCTCGCCAAGGAAAAGGAATTCACCCGTCTTCGCGACGAATTGAGTCGCGAACGTCGCGAACTGCCCTGGGAACGCATCGACAAGGATTATGTGTTCGAAGGCGAACACGGCAAGGAAACGCTTGCCGATCTGTTCGGCAAGCACAGCCAGCTCATCGTCTATCACTTCATGTACGCGCCTGACTGGGAGATCGGCTGTCGCAGCTGCTCGTTCTGGGCGGACAACTTCAACGGCATCATCCCGCACCTCAACCACCGCGACGTGTCGATGGTGGCCATCTCGCGCGGCCCGCTGCACAAACTGCAGGAGCAGGCGCGCAAGTTCGGCTGGACCTTCAAATGGGTGTCCTCGGCCGGCAGCGACTTCAACTTCGACTATGGCGTGTCGTTCCCGCCACCCTCACCCGAGCACGACGGCACGCCGTACAACTACGGGTCGATGACGGTGAAAGGGCCTGAAATGCCCGGCGTCAGTGCCTTCATCAAGCAGGGTGACGAGATCTTCCACACCTATTCGACTTATGGTCGTGGGGTGGACATGTTCAACACTGCCTATCACTACCTCGACATCGCACCCAAAGGACGTGACGAGGATGACCTGCCCTATCCGATGGCGTGGCTGAGGCATCGCATCGCCTACGAAAGCTGATCCGCGAGGACATCGTCATGAACTATACAGACGTCAACGGCAAGCTCGCCGACTACCGCCGGCAGATCTCCGATATCCGGGAGAAGATGCGCGAGACGCTCGCGACCGTTCAACCACAGGAAGTGAAGGACTACGCGTTCAGCACCTTCGACGGCAGCGTGCGCCTTTCGGAGCTGTTCGGCGACCACGAAGACCTCATCCTCATCCACAACATGGGCGCCGCCTGCTCGTACTGCACGCTATGGGCGGACGGCTACAACGGCATCCACCAGCATGTCGTCTCGCGGGCGGGCTTTGTCGTCACCAGCCCCGACCGCCCTGGCGTGCAGAAGAAGTTCGCCGAAAGCCGCGGCTGGAAATTTCCCATCGTGAGCCACGAAGGCACGAACTTCGCCGCCGACATGGGCTATGTCTCCAACAGCGGCGGATGGTTACCGGGCGTATCGGTATTCCGGCGCGAAGGCGATGCCATCCAGCGCGTGTCGGACACCGGTTTCAGTCCCGGCGACGACTTCTGCTCGCTCTGGCATTTCTTCGACATGCTTCCCGGCGGCGTCGGCGACTGGCCGCACGTCGCGAAGAAGCCGTCCTGCTGCTCCGACCACTGAGGAGGACGCGCCATGTGCCCTGCATGTATGGGAACCCTGCTGCTCGTCCTCGGCGGTGCCGGTTCGGCGGGCGGCATCACCGCCGTGTCGCTGCGTACGTTAGGACGCAAGAAGAAACCTGCCGCCGTGGATGAAACCCGGGCGCCCCCGCGAGGCAACGGTACCCGAGGCATCCCGGCGATCCGCATGGAGACTCGATCGACTGGTCAATGAATGCGCCCAGTTGGTGCTGACGTCTATGGCTCGGTCGTTGCGCCGATGACCCGACAGCGCCTGCAACGGTGCACTCCCCGAGCGAAGCGCATCGTTCTCAAGGTAGAAAAACCGAGGCAGTGACCCCGCCACCATCACGGCGGGCAAGCTGCAGCCGGCCGCCAATGGCGCTGGTCAGCTGTGCGGCAATCGCCAGTCCGAGCCCCGAGCCGCCCGTATCGCGATTACGAGAAGCCTCCAGCCGGTAGAACGGCTGCAACACTCGCTCAAGTTCCTCGTCGGGAATGCCGGGGCCACGATCGGAGACGGTGATGCATAACGCACCCTGCGGGTCGTGCTGTACACCGATCTCCGCCGAGCCGCCGTACTTGATCGCGTTGTCCACCAGATTGCCGAGCACGCGCCTCAGGGCCTGTGCGCGCACCGTGGGCGTGCCGTCGACGGGCCCAGACAGCGACACCGGCTGGCCGACGTCCTGGTAGTCGAACGCGAGACTTTCCAGGAAGGAACCGAGATTGATGCGTACAGGCTTCTCACTACCGCCATGCGCGCTGCGGGCGTATGCGAGGCCTTCGCGCACGAGATGTTCCAGCTCGCGCAGGTCGTCGAGCAGCTTGCGTTGCTCGATCGATTCGTCCAGCGCCTCCACATGCAGGCGCATGCGCGTAATCGGCGTCTGCAGGTCGTGCGAGATGGACGCCAGGATATGCAGGCGCTCCTTCAGATGCTGGGCGATGCGGTCCTGCATGGTGTTGAACGCCTGGGCCGCCCGCGCCACTTCGGTCGGTCCGTCCTGCGACATGCGCGGGCCGTCCGCGGTCGGCTTCATGGCATCGGCGGCATCCGCCAATGTCGCCAACGGGCGCGTGGCCAATCGCACGGCGAACCAGGTGCACAGCAGCACCAGGATCACCTGCAGCACGAACACGAACGGCAGCCAGGACGCTACGGGCTTCATGTGCGGCGTGATCTCCAGCGTCAGCGGCGTGCCATCGTGCAGGGTGAAGTGCACCTGGTAGCGCTCCGGCGACATGCCGATGGTGTTGCCGTATACGTGGTAAGCCGGTCCGACTTCGCGCGCGATCATGTCGACTGCACCGCGCGAACGCGCTGTCGTCAGCGAGTGCCCCGGTTCGCCCGCGCCCAGGATGTAGAAGTAGTTGTCGCGCTCCAGCCGATTGAGCCAGCGCGGGCGCTGGTCCGCGGGAAGATGGTCGAGCACGGCGACGGACGTGCCGACGTCTTGCTCCAGCGTGTTGAACATCACCGCCGTGGCGCTCTGCATGCGCTCCGCATACAGCAGCGCGAACGACAGGCCCTGCGCCAGCATCAGTCCGGCGAAGATGATGAGATACAGGCGCGCCGCCATGCTGGGTGGCAGCCAGTGGCGGCGTGGTGTGGCGGGCGTGCTCATGCGTCCGGTCCGTGCACGATCACCGGCATGCTGAAAACGTAGCCTTCGCTACGGACGGTCTTGATATAGGCCTGATCCTTGGCGCCATCGAGCAGGCGCTGGCGCAGGCGGCTCACCATCAGGTCGATGGAACGATCAAACAGTTCCGCATCGCGGCCCTGCGTTAGGTTGAGCAACTGGTCGCGCGACAGCACGCGCTGCGGATGATCGAGGAATACGCGCAGCAGGCGGAACTCCGCGCCGCTCAACGACACCACGGTGCCGTCCTCGTCCAGCAGGTGACGTGCCGACGTATCCAGGCGCCAGCGGCCGAAGGAGATACTTTCGCTGCTCTCGGTCACGCGCAGGTTCGGCGGCAGCATGCGCGTCCGGCGGATCACCGCCTTGATGCGGGCCAGCAGCTCGCGCGGCGAGAACGGCTTGGTGACGTAATCGTCGGCGCCCATTTCCAGGCCGATGATGCGGTCAGTCTCGTCATCGCGCGCGGTCAGCAGCACCACCGGCACATGGCGATGCTTGCCGCTGCGCAGGTTGCGGCAGAGCACCAGGCCATCGTCGCCCGGCATCATGATGTCGAGCACGATCAGGTCGAAGGCCGAGGTGTCCAGTTGCGCGAACATGTCCCGGCCATCGCTGGCCGGGCTCGCGCGCAGTCCGTTCTTGCGCAGGTAGTCGACGATGCCGGTGCGGATGCCGTGGTCGTCATCGACGACGAGGATGTGATCGACATGTTCCATGCCGTCTCCGTGGGTTGGATGGCGTGCGGTGGGGATGCTTCAGGCCTTGCCCAGCAGCTTGCGGACAGCGGCCTCGGTCTGCTCGTAGTTTCCCTCACCCGCGTGGCGATACACCACCTGTCCGTTGCGGTCGATCAGATAGATGGCCGGCCAGAACTGGTTGCCATAGGCGCTCCATACGCGCTGCTCGTTGTCCATGGCTACCGGGTAGGTAATGCCCAGGCGCTTGATGGCGGCCTTCAGGGCGGACGGATCGCGCTCTTCGTCGTACTCGGGCGTGTGGACGCCGACCACGACCAGGCCGTCGCCCGCGTAGCGCTCATACAGCCCCTCGGTGTGCGGCAGTACATGGAGGCAGTTGATGCATTCGCGGGTCCAGAACTCGACCAGCACCACCTTGCCCTTCAATTGATCCATGGACAGCGGTGACGAGTTGAACCAGCGCGTGGCGCCGTCGAAATCGGGGGCCGGTGCCTGGGCAACCGGCGTTCCCGCGTTGACGATGCTGCCGATACCGGTACCGGGCCAGGCGGCGAACAGGGCTGCCGTGAGGAAAAGAGTGGCGGCGACATAACGCAGGGAAAGCATGATGGGGTCTCCATAGGCAGTGGGCGCGCGGTGGTGCGCTTCCCGTGTGCATGCATTGGAACAACCCCGTTTATCCCGGACATGTCGCCCGACCCGGCTTTTTGTATCGTTTTGTACAAGCGCCCCAGGGTGCCCGCGAAGCCCGGCGCGGCGGCCTTGTATCGGAATGTATCAAGCGCCCGTCGCGACACATTGCGATGCGTTTTGGCGCGTCGCGGGACACATCGGGGATACGCGCCGACGGTTTCCTATGCACACCGGCTGATCACCAGCCCTGACCCCAGCCTCCCAAGGAAACCGCCATGACCAGTACCATCCTCTACACCGGCAAGACCCACACCACCGGCGGCCGCGAGGGCCAGAGCCGCAGCGACGACGGTCGCCTGGACGTGAAGCTTTCGACGCCCGGTTCCGCCGGCGCCGGCACCAACCCGGAGCAGCTGTTCGGCGCAGGCTGGTCGGCCTGCTTCATCGGCGCCATGACCCATGCGGCCCGCGCCAGCAAGATCGCCCTGCCCGCCGGCACCGCCGTGTCCGCCGAGATCGGCCTGGGCAATGGCGAGTCGGGCTACTTCCTGCAGGCGCATCTCACGGTATCGCTGCCGGGTCTGGATCGTGACGTGGCGCAGTCGCTGATCGATGCCGCGCACCAGACCTGCCCGTACTCCAAGGCGACGCGAGGAAACATCGACGTCGCGATCACGCTCGCCTGAGTGCGCCCGCCATCCACCCATCACACCCCATCATTCCTGGAGATCACCATGAACGTCCGGCTTCCGATCAAAACCTTTTCCTTCCGCAACCCGTCTATCAAGGCATGGTTGCTCGGTGCCCTGGCCTTCGGCGCCTCCGGCTTTGCGATGGCCGACGATGCCGCGCAGCAGCCGGCAGTAGCGACCTACCACGCAGCCCTGCAGGCCAAGGTCATCCCTGAACGACTCAACGGCGAGGCGGGTAATCGCGTCGACTGGAACGTGGACTATCCAAGCCAACTGGCGCCACAAGCCGTTTCAGAAACCAGCCGCAGGCCTGTCAGCAAGATGGATGGGATCGTGGAGACCTCGTCTCGCCATCCATGATGGCTGCCCGGGAGCAGAGTCGGCGCAGCCCTGCAGCGCCAACGCACCGGGAGGCGTGCGGTAGGCCCCTTCACGAACGCAGCACCCGCCTGTCCGCCTGCGTCGCCTCCCCCTGCACCTGCACCGGCACACGCCGCGCCAGCACGCCGGTCAGATCGGCACCAATGTCGATCTGCTGGTCTGCCAGCGATGCCACGCTGGTCCGATGGGAGACGACGACCAGGATCGTGTGCGGAAGCCGGGCCTTGAGTGTCGCGAGCACGCGCATCTCGGAGACGGCGTCCAGCGCGCTGGTGGCCTCGTCCAGGAGCGCGATGCAGGGCTGGCGCAGGATCACCTGGGCGAGCAGCAGGCGTTGCAGCTCACCACCGGACAGGCGGCAGGATGAGCTGTGCAGGTCGGTATCGAGTCCGCGCTGCGACGCGGCAAGGCGCTGATCCAGCCCCACGTCCCTGAGCACGTCGTGCAGCATTGCGTCGCTGGCGTCCGGGTCGGCCCAATGCAGGCAGTCGCGCACCGTTCGCTGCCAGGGACGCACGTTCTGGCTCACATAGGCACCGTTGCGCACGCGCTGTCGATACGCATCGAAGTCGATGTCGTGACCCGTCGCCTGCGCACGAAAGGCCTGAGGCTGGGACATGCCAGCCAGGACATCGATCAGGCTGCTTTTGCCGATGCCGGAATCGCCGGACACCAGCGTCATCTCGCCAGGCACCAGCCACAGCCCGTCCACCGTGACGCCCGCAGACGGAGGCGTGACGCACAGATGCGCGATATGCAAGGCATCGCGCCGGACGCTGGCCGGTGCCACGGGCAACGAGCCAAGCGCCGGCGCCATGCGCATATAGCGCTCGCGCAGTTCCAGCGCGGGTCCAGCCGAACGCAGTTGCTGGAAGCTCTGGCGCGTGGAAACGAGATAGGGAAGCAGGCGCCCGAGCAGCAGGCATATCGCGATAAGCGAAGCCTGGTTCACGCCGCGCCAGCGCTGCGCCAGCAGGAAGATGGCCGTGATGCCGCCAGCCGCCAGCAGTTCCAGTACGAAGCGTCCGCTCGCCACCAGCTCCAGTTGCCGCCGATAGCCATGGCCAAGGCTCGCGGAAATATCTGCATAGCTGGCCTTCTCCGCACTTTCGCGACCGAACGATCGCACGTGTCGAAGACGACGGGGAAAATCTTCGCTATGCCAGAACAACTGGGTCATGTCGGCCACATATCGACGTGCCACTTCCGACTGCTCGCGCCCGAACAGGCGCGATGCCAACAGGCCCACACCTGCCAACAGGGGAGCCGCCAATGCGAGTGTCGGCGACACCCATAACGCGAGCGCCAGGCTGACGGCACAGGTAAGGCCCGTCACCAGAAGTTGCTGCAACGCGCTCAGGCCTTGCACGATGACCTCGACATTGTGGGTGAGCACATTGGCGATTTCCGCGGAGGTGGCATCGGCCAGCGATGCCAGCGAGGCATCGATCAGACGCGCATGTACCTGCCGCCGCAAACGCATGCCATAGCTGCTGACCTGGCGCGCGCCACATCGCGCGGCCTGCCAACGCAGGACCGCGAAGCTGCCCATCGCCATGGCGAAGACGACGATACGCATGCCCATGCTGGCACCCATGCCGGGCAGATGAGAGGCGATGCGCAGCGGCTGATCCGGCTGGATCAGCGGCACGAGCGCCACGGCGGCGATGCCGCCCGCCAGTGCCGCCGCGAGGGACAGCACGACGTAGACGGCCAGCCCCGCCACGTCGGCGCGCGTGAGCGAGGCCCATACCAGGCGCCAGGTGTCATGGCTCCGGTCGTTCGTCCGAGAGGGATGGACCGCCATGTTCACTCACCCACGCTGCGATAGGACGTGATGGGCCGCGCCGAGTATTCCGTTGCCCGTCAAATGGCCTTGGCGGTGAGTGCCCGGTTCCGCCCAAACGGTTGCCTGCCCGTCAGGCGAGCAACGTCAGCAGGGCATCCACCGAAGCCTGGGGATGCACCCCGCGGCGCAGCTCATGCACTCCGAGTCGCGTGATGGTCTGCTGGAAGGTCGACCAGCCGGGCTGACCCGAGGCGTAGGGCTGATCATTGATCAATCGACCGGCGACAGTCTCGAGCGGCAGCGCTTGCAACAGGTGTTGGGGGTCGTCCGCTTTCCGGGCGGAAACGAATACCGCCCCGACGAGTTCGAGCGGACCGGAAGACATCGAAATCGGCGCCCGCCGCAGATCCGCTTCGTGCTTTACCACACCGCTGCGGCGGCGGATCACGGGCGCATCGCGTATCCATGAGCGCGCGGAGTCACCGCTGACAAAGCCGAGTGCATCGTCCTTCACGTGGAGAAAATTCGCGACGCCGGTGGCTAGCATGCTTTGGGGTTCGACGAAGACGGCATCCTCGGCAAGGAAGTCCAGCCCATGCAGCAGGCTGTGCAGAGCCAGCGTCGACTTGCCCGAACCGCTCGCGCCAAGCAGCACCAGCCCGCGTCCATGCCGCCCGACACAGGCGCCATGCAAAGGCACCAGGCCAAGCCGGCACGTGGCCATGGTAAACACCGCGAATTCGATGAGTTCGTAGCGCAGGTGATAGGGAAAGGCCAGCATGTCGCGCGAGACCACCACCAGCGCCCTTCCCTGCTCGGGCGACATCACCACATAGTTGCGTTCGTCCATCACGCCGCACAGCAACCCTGCGCCCGACTGCGCGCGCACGGCCGGTGGTTCGCCGGTCGTCGTCATTGACCGACCCGGCACGAGACGCAGCTCGATGTGGAACTCCGGAGCCGATACCGGCAACCGATGCGCCGGCAATCCCGCATAGGCCATCCGTACCAACTGCAGCAGTTCGGGGCTGTCGCTCTCGAAACGGAAATCGCCACCCATCAGGCTCGCAAGCACGACGTCGCGCTCGCCGACCCGTTCCTGAAAGGGGTCCAGGCTCGATTCACTGATACCGGGAAGCGAGGTCGTGGCCATGGTCGCGCCCTGGAAATTCCGTCGCCCGTGATAGCACATCACCGTGCAAACGGACATCCAAATATTTTTGAGCGCAAGGGCAACCCTCGCCTCGTGACAAGGCACTCACATCCAACTGAGCGATGAGCGCGGACGGCCGCCAGGCCGACTCCAGCGCCCGCCGACACCCGATTGAGGCTTCCCCGCAATGCTAAAGATCCAGGTCGGCCACTCCTATTACCTGAGGTTCGACCGGAAGCAGTGGGAGCGTGGCAAGCCCTACCCGCCACTGGCGACCATCCAGGTCGCGGCCCTGCTGCGGCGGATGGGGCACGCCGTAGCCCTGTTCGACGCCATGCTCGCAGAAGGCGAGGCCTCGTTTGCGGCCAACGTGCATGCGCAGCAGCCCGATGTCGTCGTGCTCTACGAAGACAACTTCAACTACCTCACCAAGATGTGTCTCGCGCGCATGCGCGAGGCGGCCTGCCAGATGATCGGTGATGCCCGCGCCACCGGTGCGCGAGTGATCGTCGCGGGGTCCGATGCCTCCGACCAACCCGAGGCTTTCCTCGCCGCGGGCGCGCATGCCGTGCTCATCGGCGAAGGCGTCGCGCCGCTGATCGAGCTGATGGAACGACTCGAACGCAACCCGGCCATCGACACCCCGTCATGGGTATCCGGCATTGCCGGCGTGGCTTCGCTGGACAGCGGCGAAACGCGCCTTACGCGTGTGGGCGTGCTGCCGCCCGATCCACGTATCGTCGGCCATCCGGCGTGGGACCTGGTCGACGTCGATCGCTACCGTACGATGTGGCAGGAGCGGCACGGCTATTTCAGCCTCAACATGGCGGCTTCGCGCGGATGTCCATTCCGTTGCAACTGGTGCGCCAAGCCGATCTGGGGCAACCACTACAACCGCCGCACCGCGCAGGATGTCGCCGAGGAGATGAGTCATCTCAAGACGACCTTCCATCCTGACCATATCTGGATGGCGGATGACATCTTCGGTTTCCATGTGAACTGGGTGGAGGAGTTCGCGCAGCACCTCACCGCAGTCGATGGCTCCGTCCCCTTCACCATCCAGACGCGTGCCGATCTGATCAGCGAACGGATGGCTGCCGCCCTGAAACAGGCGGGTTGCGCGGAAGCATGGCTGGGCGCCGAAAGTGGCAGCCAACGCGTACTGGATCGCATGAACAAGGGCACCCATGTCGCCGACCTGATCGCCGCTCGCGAACGCCTCGGTGCACTCGGCATCCGCGTCGGCTTCTTCATCCAGCTTGGCTATATGGGCGAACAACTGGTCGACCTGCTGGCGACACGCGAGCTGATCGAACGGGCGGCGCCGGACGACATCGGCGTGAGCGTGTCGTATCCGCTGCCGGGAACCAAGTTCTACGAGCAGGTGAAGGCGCAGCTTGGCGAGAAGACGCATTGGCGCGAAAGCAACGACCTGGCGATGATGTTCCGCGGCGCCTACGACTCCGATTTCTATCGCAGCTTCCGCGACCTGCTGCATGAACAGGTCGCCTTGCAACAAGCCATGGCCACCGGGCAACGACAGGACGAGCGCACAAGGATGGCGCTTGAGGCTCGCTGGGATATGCTGATCGCCACGGAAGTCGAGCACCGCACGGAGGGCGCGCCGGTCATGCCGCTGATCGCTCCGCAGGGCAAGGCCCAGGCATCGCTCTGAGAGCCGACGCATGCTGCCCCCGCTCAAGACCATCAAGAACGGCTTGCATCGCACCACCGAGGCACTGGCGGCGGAGCTGGCAAAACCGGGCACGCCAACGCCCGATTGGAATGCGCTCGAATGGCGACTGGCCTCGGTGTCGGCCGTGGTGCACGGTGTATCGCCCCTGCTCAGCCAACGCTGCACGTGGCAGGCACCGGATTGGCAGCCGTTTCTCGCAGCACAGTGCGAGCATGTCGAGCAGCGACACCGGCGAGTTGCGACGCTGTTGCAACAGATCGACCTGGCTGCGCGCTCCGCAGGCGTGGCCATCGTTCCGCTGAAAGGCAGCGCCCTGCATGCCATGGGCCTCTACGTGCCTGGCGAACGCCCCATGGCCGATATCGACCTGCTGGTGCGCGAAGCCGATGCGGCAGAAGCTTCGCGGTTGCTGCAGGATCTTTGCTATGTGGAATCGTTCAATGCGTGGAAGCACCGTGTGTTCAAGCCGCATGGGGCTGAGCCACGGGCCGTGCTGGGTGAACACCGTGACACGCCGATCAATGTCGAGCTGCATATCCGTATCCAGGAACGTCTTCCCGTCTCTCCGGTAGACATTTCGGGGCGGGTCCATCCGTCTCAGCCTCACGCTGGTCTGAATGCCTATCCATCGACCGCTGCGTTGATGAGTCATTTGCTGCTGCACGCGGCGGGAAATATCTGCAATCGCAGTTTCCGCCTCCTTCATATGCACGACATCGCCCTTCTATCGACGCGCATGACACCTGATGACTGGCACAACTGTCTCGACGAACGTCTCTCGGGACCGGCATGGTGGGCGCTACCGCCGCTGACGCTGGTGGCGCGCTATTACCAGGGCGTTGTTCCCGAGGCCGTTCTGGAACGGCTGCACGCCACCTGCCCATCGATCTTGAGGATCATCTCGCGCCATCAGACCCTCACGCAGGTGTCCTGCTCCGATCTGTGGCTGCATGCATTCTCCGGCATCGAATGGTCGCGCTCGCTCACCGAAGTGACGCTCTACCTGAGGAACCGTATCCGCCCGCCCCAGGGAGCGGTCAACGAACGCAATGACATGGCACGTACCCAACTGTGGCTGAGGGACCAGCCATGGGTCACCGCACCACAGAAGCGGCGCGTGCTGACCTGGCTGACCCAGCCTGTGCCGCGCATGGACACGATGTATGCGGTGCGCGCTGCCCTGGAGCCCTCTGCAGCCTGATCCACCACGTCAGCCGTCGAGACCGCCCGTGAGCAACTGCAGGTACAGCGTCTCGAACGACTTCGCGGTGTAGTCCGCATCTTCCAGCATGGCCTTGCGTTGTGCTGCCAGGGCCATACGCAATCGCAGCGGTTCGTCAGTGAGCACCCGCGCGATGGCGCCTGCAAGCGCCGACCAGTCGCCAACCGGCACCGCGAGCGCTGCCTTGGGCGACCATTCGGCGATATGCCCCACCTCCGTGCCGACCGTAGGGACCCCGACAGCCGCCGCCTCGAGCAGTACCAGCGGCCCCGCTTCGTGGCATGACGACATCACCAACAGGTCGGCCCGCTCCATCAGCGGACGCAGTTCGCGCTGTGTCTTGAAGCCGAGCAGGCGGACATGGCGTTCCAGGTCAAGCTGGCGAACCAGCTGATGAACCTCGCCATGCAGCGTGTCCACGCCGACGATATCCATGCTGAACGCAACGCCCTTTCGCGCCAACACGGCGAGCGCGCGCAGCAGGGTCGCCTGGTCCTTGACGCGGTTGAGGCTGGCGACGTGAATCAGCTTCGCGGTGCCGTGATGGCGCTCGCGCGGACACAACGGTGGCCAGGAACGCAGATCGACGCCGAGCGGTACGCGGCGTCCCTGGATACGCAGCTTCCGCAGCGAATCGACGATGGGCCGGCTTGCCCCGGTGACGATGTCCGCAGCGCGCAGCACCACGGCCTCCCGCATCCGGCCTTTCCAGCGCCGACGCCCGCCGTAGTCGATCTCGTCCATCGCCACGAGTTCCCCGCCGGCGACATGCACCAGGCTGGGCAGGCCCAGCAGCCTCGCCGCCGCTACCGCCACGAGTCCACACGATCCGGAGAAGATCGCATGCACGAGGTCGAACGGTCCGCGGCGATGTTCCTCGCGGATCGCCGCAATCGCACGGATACGCGACCAGCCATCGCCAATGTTGTGCACGGTGGCACCGGACAAGCCCCAGCGGTCCGCCGCCGGCTCCTGACGCAGCGCAAAGACATGGACTTCATGCACGCGGGCCAGCCGCTCGATCAATGCCAGCAGCACGGGAATCACGCGGAACTCGCCCGTACGGTCCACGCCACCCGGCACCACCAGCGCGAGCTTCACGAGGCCCTCCGCCACCGTTGCTGGATGACTTGCGCATAGGCGCGCGTCCACAGGCGCCCCACGGTATCGAACGATAGCGATGCATCGAAATGGGCGCGCAC
The DNA here is from genome assembly GCF_004296575.1 of Dyella amyloliquefaciens. Taxonomy (GTDB): domain Bacteria; phylum Pseudomonadota; class Gammaproteobacteria; order Xanthomonadales; family Rhodanobacteraceae; genus Dyella; species Dyella amyloliquefaciens. The sequence goes on from NZ_SAYT01000002.1 coordinate 762,666, forward strand.
GCGGTCACGCGGCAGGTCATTCGTGCCAGCGCGAATCAACGCGGCAGCCAGGGCCGATGCGTCGCCCCGTGGCCACAGATGTCCGACCGTGCCGTTCGCGGTGAATGCGCGGAATGACGGAATGTCCGTGACCACCGGCCTGACGCCACAGGCCATCGCCTCGAGCAGCGCGTAGCCACTACCTTCCACGTGGCTGGCCGAGATGTACAGGTCGGCAGCGCGCATCAGCGATTCCACGAGCGCGTGGGCCACCTTGCCCATGAGGTGCACGCGACCCGCCAGTCGCGCATCGGCGTCGATGCAGCGCCGCACGTCTTCCATCAACGGCGCGCTGCCGAAAGCGCACCACAGATGCAGCTCCGGCAGGTGAGGCACCGCCTGGGCGATGCCTTCGAGCATGGTCAATGGGTCCTTGTTGCGATTGAGGTGACCCACCCAGAGCACACAGGGATCGCCGTACAGACCCGTCGCCAGTCGCGCCTGCGCCTGGCTGCCCGGCGTGAAGTGGCTGCTGGACTCGGGTATGGCGAAGAGCGGGGTCGACGTCCCGAACAAACCGGCTTCGATGAACGGGCGCGCCTGTTCCAGTGCGGTGAACGCCACGCCGGAAGCCACTCCATACCAGCGGCGCCATAGTGGTCGCCGCCACCAGCGCGGCGGACGATTGGCATGATCCTGCAGCACGATGGGCACCTGTGGCAGGTGCCCGGCCAGGGCGAAGGTTTCCTCTGCAAACCCCAACCCGTTCACGTGGATCACATCGACATCCAGTGCTTCGAGCAGACGGGCCACGAGGTGACCACGATCCACAGGCCGCTTCGCGCCATCGATGCTGGCGAACCGATAGTCGACACCGTGCCGTTCCACCCGCTCCGAACGCAGCGCCAGCTGGATCACCGAAACACGCGTGCCGCTGGCACACACCGCCTCGGCCACGTTCGGCAACGACGGCCAGTGATGAAACACCTCGTCCGGCCCCCATTCCAGTGGAGGGACCACGAAATTGATCTGCGCAACATGCACGGAGCCCACCGATTCAGAGTCCCGAGACCTGCGGCATGCGCAGCCGCACCAGACGGTTGGCGAGATCGAGCTCCCATGGGCGGTCGTAGCGGCGGTAGCGATAACGCCACGCCGCCGCCGTGCTAAGCGCCCGCTTGGCCCACGGTGGCGAGCGCATGTCCTGCACGGTGGGATAGCGGCAACGCAGCACCGTCACAAAATCATGGATGCGCTGGCGCATGCGGTCGGTCAGCCACGGCGCATCGGCATGGCACGTGTAATTGACCCATCGCGGCTGGGCCCACTCTTCCACGGTCGTGGGAAAAACCACAGGCTCGCCGTTGAGATCGAGCAGTGGCGCCGAGGGTCGCCTGGCGCGGTCCTTTTCGTTGCGGCTGAATTCCGGCAGCGGCGTGTAGACGTAGACCACGACCTCGCTGTGCGGATTGATCTTCTTCAACTCGCGGATGAACTCGAAGGTATGTTCGGTTTCCTCTTCGGTGTTTTCCGGGGGCGCGACCATGAAGGACAGCTCGGGAATCACCCCGTTTCGCCGGCACGCCTCGACCGCCGCGACGGTCTGATCGGGTCGCGTGCCCTTGCGGATGTCCTTGAGCATCTGGCCACTGGGCGATTCCGCACCGATGTAGGCCATGCGCAGCCGGCTCTTGCGCACCAGCTTCCAGGCCCGGTCGGACAGCTTGAGCAAGGCATCGGAGCGTGCATAGCACCACCATGGCATCTCATGGCGCGCCATGACTTCGAGCAGCGGGATCATGTCTTCCTCGCGGTCGAAGAAATTGTGGTCGAAGTACTGCACCGAGTCGGCGCCCAACTCGTACTTGAGATAACTCAGGTCGCGGTCGAGCCGCTCTGCCGACGACAGCATCGTCGTGCCACCGAACATCGCCGCCACGCCACAGAACGTGCAGCGGAACCGGCAACCGATCGCGGCCTGGTGCGCTGCCGTGCGTCTGCCGAGATAAGTGCGTGCGAGATAGCCACGTGGATCGCCGAGCTTTTCGTAGGGCAGCACGCGCCCGGGGTCGGCATGGCTAAAGCGGCGCGGTGCATTGTGGATCGTGGCACCACCTCGCTTCCACGATAGTCCATCGATACCGGCGACATCGGGCACCGCCGCCTTGCCCAGCGCCGCGACCAGTTCGCTGAAGGTCTGCTCGCCCTGGCCGCGGATGGCGTAGTCGACATACGGCGCCGCGAGCGCCGCTTCGGTGTTGAGCGTCGGAAAATAGCCTCCCCAGGTGATCGGCACCCGGGGATGGCGCGCGCGGATGGCCTTGGACAGCGCGATGGCCGGCGCCAGCTGCGGGCCACCCATCACGCTGATGCCCACGGCATGGAAGCGCTCGCTTTCCATCGCGCGCAGCGCTTCGTTGACCACATCGCGGTCGACGTTGCCGTCGACGATGCGGCTGCGACCTGTCCGGTCCAACGTCGCGGCGAGGTTCAGCAGCGACAGCGGGAATCGCGCGCTGGAGCGGGAGGTGATGGTCGGGTTGATCAGCAGTGTGTTGGTCATGGGCGTGATCCGGGCAACCGTCAGGGCAGCCGCCTCAGCTGGAAGACGATGGTCACAGGCACCTGCAGTGCCATCGGGTCGAAGCGCGCTCCGTCGGGTACGTCCGAGGGGTCGAGCATGGGTTCGACCACCTCCTCGATCTCCAGGCCGAGCGCCGCACAGGCTGCGTGCCAATGGCTGTACAGATGGGTGATGTGTCGTATCGCGTAACGCTGACCACCCGACTTGAAGTCGCGCAGCCAACCCAGCGCGTGCCCGATCGGGTGCACGTCGCTGCACAACAACAGACCGCCGGGACGCGTCACGCGGCGCAGTTCCGCCAGCGGGCGCTCCAGGTTGTCGATATGTCCGAGCACCAGCCCGCTCAACGTGAGATCGGCCCAGGCGTTCGGCATCGGCAAGGCGGCAAGATCGCCCTGCACCAGCTCGATCACGGCATCGCCCCGCACACCGGCCAGCTCCTCGCCAGCACGATCGAGCATTGCCGGCGACGCATCCACGCCGGTGACGCGTGTCGCGCCACGGCGCAGCGCATGCAACATGTACCGGCCGCTGCCGCAGCCAGCGTCGAGCACGGAATAGCCCTCCAGGCGTGCGGGCAGCAGGGCAAGCATCGCCCGCTCTTCCGCAAGCATCACCGGGTTGTGGGCCCGCGCCGGATAATTCGGTGCCCACAACGCATACGCTTCGAGCGGATCGAGTATCGGTGGACGCGACATCACTGCTGCACCTCCATCCTCAGGTCATACACCTGGCCTGGGCGTGCAGGCACCGCTTCGAGTCCCGGCTCCATCGCCATCAGCGCAGGCTCCGCCAGCTCGCGTGCAATCAGCTTGGGCCGTCCATCCAGCATGACCGGAACGACATCGATGCCCGCGGCATCGAACCACTCGGCAAAGTCGGGATCGGCAATACGCGGAAGGCCCTCGCGCACCACGGCTCGAATGTTGCTGCGATCGATGCCGAGCAGGCTGTCGGCGGCGGCACCACCCTTGTCCTCCACGATAAACATGTCCGCGGGCGCTCCCGGCATCAGGCTTCCGCGCGAGCCCAGGCGCAGGAGGCGCGATGCCTCGGTCGTCACCAGTGCAAGCAGCTGCGCCGAGGAGAGCTCCCCCTGCGCCATCGCGACATGCAATTCTTCAAGCAGATCGCGTGCACCGCTCAAGCGCGAATCGGTGCCCAGCGTGAGGCAACCCGCAGCGTGCAGGCGCCGTGGCTCGAGCGTGGCGCCGAGCAGGTTGAGGTTGCTCGACGGGCACCACACCACGCTCGCACCCACCTCGACGATACGTTCGATGTCGCGCTCATGCAGGCCCACCCCATGAATCAGCACCGAGTTCGCCGCGAGGCAACCCAGCTGGTCCAGCAGGGACAACTCGGACTGTGCGGCTTCGTCGGTGCCCTCCGCGAGGTGGATCATCCACGGCTTGTCGGGTGGCGTCGCCGCGAAGCTGTCCTTCACCGGCGGTCCGTAGCTGGGCCAGCCGAGCGCGTAGCTCCAGCCATGCCCTCGTACCAGGGCCACGGGAAAATCGGCGGCATCCAGCACCGGGTGCCATGGATCGTGATGCGCCACGCACGTCGTGCCGGCCAGCAGGTTCTTCAGTGCGCCATGCCGCATGCGAAGAGCCTTGGGATGCCGCAAGACGGCGGCCACCGTCGCCTGCTCGAAATGCGACTGGAAGGCTTCGATCCAGGCGTAGCTGTTGGCGAACGGTGCATCGTGCGCCAGCGGTGGCACCGCGTTGACATGCAGGTGATCGTGCGCGTTGATCAGGCCGGGAAACACCAGGTGACCGCGCAGGTCGACCCGGTAAGCCCAGGATGCCGGCGAGGATGCTACGCGACCTTCGCGAATCGACAGCGGCGCACGCGAAACGCTGCCCGGAAGGACGATCCCCGCACGTTGCAGGCTGACGCTTGGTGTCGGCGGCAAGGTGTCCATCGGCTCACCGCCGACGCATCACGATGAGGAAATGGTCGCCCATGTCGCGCAGCAGCGGCAGGCCACCCAAGCGGTCATCCAGCCACCCCAGCCTCTCGCACCAGCGGCGATGGCGGCGGTAGTAGTCGACCAGATACGGTGGCGGCAGGAACAAGCTCAGTGCGCGGTAGCCATCGAGCGCGAAGTGTTCGGCGAAGGCACGATAGAACTCGCGTGGCAGGTAGTAGTACGTCCAGATCGTGTGGCGATTCATGCCCACCGCGGTGGCGCCACGACTGGCACGCACGCCTGCCCTTTTGAGGCGACCGCGCAACGCGTAATGCATCACTTCCCACGGGCAGATGCGACCGATGACAGAAAAGACCAGGTGGCCGCCAGGCTTGAGCAATCGAGCGCATTCACCCGCGACGGATTGCATGTCGGGCACGCAATTGAGGGGTCCGAAGTTCGAGTAGATGCCATCGAACTGCTCCTGGAGCTGGCCGAGCTGTTGTATGCCCAGGTGCGCGACCGTCACCCGGGACTCCAGCCCGGCAACGGCGGCACGCGACCTCGTGCGCCCGACCATCTGAGGGGACCAGTCGGTGGCGGCCACCTGGTAACCACACCGCGCGAATTCGATGGCATCGATGCCGGTGCCACAGCCGAGGTCGAGCAGGCTGGAACCCACGGGAATCTTTTCAAGCACGGTCTCCCACAGGGAAACCCGCATGCGCTGGATCAGTTCGTTGTTGCCGCGCGGCCCGTCGTAGTCGGCTGCCACGCTGTCGAAAGCGCGCTGGGTATCGAGCAGCTGGCCTTCATCCAGCGGCGACGTCCAGACAGCCCGGCGCTCCATCCGCACGACGGCGCCCTCCTGCCCGCTACCCAATCCGTGCTGTCCGCTCATGTCCATTCACGCTCCGACCTGCTGCCATCGACTGATTGCTCACTCGTGCATCGCATCGCCACGCATGGCGCAACCATCCTTGACGTGAGTGCTTTTGCGCAGACCTTTGGTTGAATGGCTCGCGCGAGCCGGGCCATCTCCTTCGCGGCGTGGGACCTAGCCTCTGCGGCGCGCCGCATTGCGCGCGACACCCGCAAACGCGCCCAGCCCCAGTCCGGCGAGCAGGCCGATGCCATAGGTCAACACGGGATTGGGAAAGGCCTGTCGCTCCGGCACGTACGCGGGCCAGGGCAACGAGGTCTCGTAGGTGAAGTTGGGGCTCAACCGCATCGCCAGATCGCTCTGCTGCATCTGAAGGTTGCGAATGTCCTCGCTCTTGCTGGCAAGCAGCACGCTGACCAGCGAGGCATCCTTCCCGCCCGCATCGTCCTTGCGGGCTGCCTGCAGCAGGCGATCGCGATCGGCCAGCGCCTCCTTCAATTCCGTCTGCACTTCGTCCAGGCGGGCATGCGCCAACGACAATGGCGTGGCTTCCATACCGCGGTGGACGGCGCGCAACTGCGCCACCGTGGCCTCGGCGAACTGGCGGGCCTGCGCCGGGGACTCGCCACGCACATTCACGCGCACCATCGGCCCCGCATAGGGCAGCGGCTCCAGCTTCAGGCTCTTGCGATAGAGCTGCGCCTCCCGCGAAGCCGGCGCAAGGCCAAGGCTCCCGGTGACGTCGTTCTGGAACGCCGTCGTCTGCAAGCGCTCCAGCACTCGGGCGATCGGTTCCACCTTGGGATCCTGCCCCTGAGGTACCTGCCCCACCTGGCCAATCAGGATCCACGCCGAAGCCTCCCATTGCCGCCTCGCCAGGTGCGCAAACGCGTAGGTGCCGGCCAGCACCAGCACCAGCACGGCCAGGCACCACTTCCACTCGCGAACCAGGATCCGCCACATGTCGATCAGGTAGATCTCGTCCCTTTCCATGGTCACCGGCTTGTTGAAGTTCATGTCGATAGCCCGATTGCAGCGGCGGCTTCGCGCCGGTTGGGAAGCAGGACCACGAGTGCCTGCAGCAGCAGGCAGACACCGATGAAGCCGGCATTGGTCCAGGTGAACGCCTGCGGTGCGAACGGCGACATCAGGCACACGTAGGCCATGCGCAGGAAAATCAGGAGTGGGAACAGCGACACCCGTGGAAAAAGGCGGGCCACGCTCCAGCGCAGCGACGCATACAGCGCCACCATCGAAAAGATCGCCCCCATGGGACCCAGCGCCAGCAGGAACGGCAGGAACTCCGACCCTACGTTGATGTTCGACGCGTCCAGCGGAATGCCCGTGCCGGCGGTGGCGACCGAGCCAGCCATCGGCACGATCTGGTTGATGAGGAACGTCGTGTTGGCATAGTGCTTGGCCAGCAGCGAGGCGAAATTGTAGGGCCCGGCACTCGCATAGAGCAGCAGCCAGCGGACACCAACCGGCATCGACCGGTAGCTGTCGCTGAAAGGCAGCGTGACCGTCTCCAACGTGCCCGAGCGCAGCACGCCGAGCACCGAGAACACCGTGGCGCCGATGATGGCCAGCAGGCCCACCGTCTTCCACGGCAAAGGACGGGCGGCGTCCCGGCGAAACACGATCACCAGGGCCGTGGCAAACAGCGCCGCGAAGATACGGTTGCGATCGATCACCAGCACCGGAAACACGAAGCCGATCAGCATCAGCGTCGTGCGCAACCACTTGCTACGCGTGCACAGCATGCCGATCGGTGGCAACACCCAGCACATGTCGGAGATATGGCGCACGTGATCGCGCCCGTTTTCCATGCGCGCATACGAGGATGGCGCATCGATCAGCGGTATCGGGTACAGCGTCAGGTCGAGCACGCAGAACAGGATGATCAGCGCCGCGAACGTCAGCGCCACAAATGCCTGGCGGCTACCGACATAGCTGCACTCGCGGAACCGCCCCGGCGACGGCAGGCGCAGACCGGCCATGACGTCGAACAGCAGGATAGTCGTCGACGTGGCCAGCAGCAGGACGATGCCTTCCATGTAGTCCGCCGGCAGGTCGTAGACGAACACCGTCAGCCCGCAGGTCAGCAGCATGGGCAGGCAGAGGTAGGCCGACGGCAGTCGCAGCAGTGCCCTCATGCGCCCTCCGCCAGATGCATAGCGGCGCGCAGCTTGATGCGCGAGGCCGCCAACAGCGACAGATAGACCACCATGTGGACGGTCACCGAGCCGTACCGCCGCTGCAGGAAGGAAATCTTGGCGCCGAGATAGTGGGATTGCGCCTTCAGCAGGGACCGGTACGGCTCCTGGAACAGGCATTCACGACGGATTGCGACGTTCTGCGCCTCGATCAGGTTGAGAATCCGCGCGCGGGCGTCGCGCGTCCGGCTCAGGTTCGAGCTGTGGATGCGATATGCGCAGACATTCACGTCGATGAAACCGATGGCGTCATGCGCCGCGAGTCGCAGGAAGAAGTCCCAGTCGTCGATGCGCAGGCTTTCGCTCCAGCCGGCCACGCTCTCCAACGCGCGCTTGCGGATCAGCGCGACCGGTCCGCCGACGGCCCACTGGGTAATCACGGCCAAGCGTATGCCATCGTCGGATGCGTAAAGGCGCTTGTCCGCATGGTGGAGATCGCGCATCCCGCTCTCATGCAACCTGCGGTCGTCCTGGTCGACCACCACGGAATCGCCGATTACCGCCCACTTGCGCGGATGAGCCAGCAGGTAACCCACCAGTGCATCGAGACCGCCGGGCAGCAGATAGTCGTCACTTGCACCCAGGCGCAGGAACTCGCCCCGTGCCCGCGCGGCCAGTTCATTCAAGGTCGCCGCGATGCCACGGTTGTCGCGGCGCACGTACTCCACGGGCAGGTCCCGCCGGTGCCGTGATATCCAGGCTTCGATGCGCCGAGCGGTACCGTCGGTGGAACCGTCATCGATGATCACCAGCTCCTTGGCCGGATACGGATCTTCCAGCACACTGTCCAGGCAACGCTCGATGAAGCGTTCGTGGTTGAACGCCGGGATGAGGATGGAGACCAGCGGCAAGGCCGGCGCGCTCATGGGTATTGCGGCGACCATTGCCCCAACCCTCCGAGGAATCGACGCGCGACCCATACGTTGAACAGGAAGTACAGCGTGTAGTTGGCCGTGAACGCGTACATCGCCCCCACCAGCCCGAAGTACGCGGTGAAGGCGTACACCAGTCCGAGGTAGCTGGCGGCGAACACGCACTCGGACGCGACGAACAGGCGCGTCATCGCCTTGGCCAGCATCAGGTAGGACAGAACGAAGGACGCGATCTTGATCACGTCGCCCACCAGTTGCGGCCCATACAGGACGTTGGCGGAGGCAAAACCTTCGTTGAAGAGCAGCAGGGTCACCCAGCCACGCGCGATGAACACCGCCAGGGCAAGCACGACCACCAGCGGCAACAGGAACCGGTAGGCGTTGCGCAGCTCCATGACGAGCGATGCGCGGTCGTCGATCGAGGCGAGCTTGGGCAGGTAATAGACGTTGATGGCCGTGGTGATGAACAGCAGGTACGCGTCGGATACCTTGCTCACCGCCTGCCAGTAACCCACCTGCTCCCAACCGAACTCGCTGGCCAGGTAGTCTCGCACCGCGATGTTGACCAGCGGCGACAGCAAGGCCGCGGTCAGTGTCATCACCGAGAAACGGGCCAGCCGCCTGATCATGTCGCCGTCGAAGCGCAGCCGCAGCATGCCGCGCCGGAAGTACGGGCTGCGCCACCACGCTGGCAGGCCAACTGCCAGCCAGAGCGCCTGGCCCAGCACGAGGGCCAGCAACGCCCCGTACAGATGCAGCCAGTGCGAAAGCCACGCCACCATCGCGACATTGAGAATGGAGCCCGCGACCTGCACCAGCGCCAATCGGCGCACGTCCATGAAACCGTTGATCACGGCCAGCACGTAGTTGGCCAGGGCGATGCCGAACTGTGCCACGGCAAGGGTGCGGATGAGGCTGGCGTAACGGCTGTCGCCCAGCAGCCATTGCGCAAGCGGCTGGCTGAAGACCAGCGTGACCACGCCCATCAGCAGCGAAGCGCCGAGCGCGTACCACAGCGCCGCTCCCAGCAGGCGCGTGAGGCGCACCTTGTCGTCGCGATACTCGGCCACGTACTTGACGATGCCCGCGCTGATACCGCCGCCGGCCAGCACGGCGAGCAACGACATCAAGCTCATGAACTGGCCGAACTTGCCTACGCCCTCGGGCCCAGCGAACGAGGCCACCAGCTTGATCACCACCAATCCGGCAAGCAGGCGCGCGGCGGTGGAGGCCGCCGTGTAAAAGCTCGCGCGCATGATGTTCACCGCGCGCCCCCGAAGGTCTCGCAGGCCTGCACTACCTGCGCGACCGCTTGCGCGTCCATCGTCGGCCCCATCGGCAGGCTCAGCACCTCTCGATGCAGGCGTTCGGTGAGCGGCAGCCGGATGTCATGCAGCGAGGGATAAGCCGGCTGGAAGTGCGGTGGCAGCGGATAGTGCACCTGGCTCTGGATGCCATGGCTCTCCAAATGGAGATGCAGTTCGTCCCGGCGATCGCTGCGCACCACGAACAGGTGCCAGACGTGCCCCTCTTCATGGATCACCGTGGGAAGCAGGATGTTCCAGTGGTGGATACCCTCACGGTAACGCCTCGCCACTTCGCGCCGCCGCGCAATGTCTTCGTCCAGGTACTTCAGCTTCACGCGAAGCATCGCGGCCTGCATTTCGTCGAGACGCGAATTGATGCCCTGGTACGGGTAGTGGTACTTCACCTCCGAACCGTAGTTGCGTAGCGCCGCAATGCACCTGGCGAGCGCATCGTCGTCGGTGACCACCGCGCCGCCATCGCCCAGCGCCCCGAGGTTCTTCGTCGGAAAGAAGCTGAACCCCGCCGCATCGCCCCACGCACCGGCCTTTCTCCCCGACCCGACCGCGCCGTGGGCCTGCGCGGCGTCCTCGATCAGCAGCAGCTTGTGCTGTCTGGCAAGTGCGGACAACGCGGGCATGTCCGCCAGCTGGCCATACAGGTGCACCGCCATGATGGCGCGTGTGCGTGGCCCTATGGCGTCTTCCACGCGCATGGGATCGAGATTGAAGGTCGTGGGGTCGGGCTCGACCGGCACGGGGACAAGGCGGTTCTCTGTGATCGCGAGGAAGCTGGCAATGAAGGTATTGCCGGGTACGATCACCTCGTCACCCTCGCGCAGCGCACCGAGCTGCTTGTAGCCACGCAGGATCAGCGACAGTGCATCGAATCCGTTGCCCACCCCCACCACGTGCCGCACGCCGCAATAGGCGGCGAATTCGCGTTCGAACGCCGCGACTTCCTCGCCCAGGATGTACCAGCCTGAATCGATCACGCGTGCAGCGGCAGCCTTCAGCTCGTCGGCATGGCGCGCATTCACTTCGCCGGCACTGAGGAAGGGGACGCTCATCAGAGCACCCACTCGTAGAAATCGTGCGCGATGCCACGCGCACCGAAGTACTCCTTCTGCGCCACCAGCCCTCCATTGAGCACCCGCCCCTCCTGCTCGGTGGAGATGCCGAACGAAAAGTAGTGGCGTCCCGCATAGAACGCGATCAGCTCGGCCAGCAGAAGGCTGAGTGCATTCTCGCGACGCCCTTCATCCGAGGTGGCCAGATACTGGGTATGCACCACGCGGCCGAAGTCGTACGCGACCGAGCCCGCCAGCAGGCGTCCTTCGTGGCGTACCTCATAGAGCAGGATCTGCTCCGGAAAGCGCGACTGCAGCAGGCGAAGTTCGTCCAGGCTGTGGGTCGGTACGGCGTCGTGCTTGCGCAGCACGTCGGACAGCAGCGCGTGGAAATCGGTCGGGTCGTTGTTCGGGTGGATCGCCAGGCCTCTGCTGCGCGCCTTGCTGACCGCGCGCTTGCGCTCATCGGTGAAGCGGAAGGGTTCATGCAAGGCGATGACGGAGGCGATATCGCGGCGCTTCAACCGCGCCCCGAGCCGATGCAATGCATACAGGTCCTCCTCGGCGGGATAGCGGTGAAACACGTGCGGCACGGCCTTGTAGACGACCTTGTCGACACCCAGCGAGCGATAGAGCTCACCGATCTGACCGAATGCCTCCAGCGTCGACTCGGCGCGCAGCGCATGGGTGGAGATCAGGCCGCCATAGGTGAGGCCGCCGTGGCTCACCACGGTCTTGCCCAGTACGTTGGCAGGGAACACCGCCACCGGCACGCCACGGCGCTCGACGATCAGAGAGCGATCCGTGAAGCGATCGGCGTGATAGTCCATGTAGCCGCGCCGATGCAGCAGCACGCCATTCCTGGACTCCGCGACCACCGCGTCCCAGGCGTCCGCGTCCGTCGGCGCATAAGGCCTAACCGCCAGCATGGCTGCCTCCCATGCCTGACGGCGGCTGGGTTTCGGCTACGCCGAAGCCATCCACCCCCATGTCATTGCCGTTGTAGAACATCAGCAGCTTGTCGCGCTGCCGGATCAGGGCGGGATAGCAGATGACCCTCGAATCCCATCCACTGGGCGACAGCGAAAGGCCCAGCGACTCGTCGTGGCGCTCCCAATGGATGCCATCCGCGCTGTAGGCCACGCCAGGGAAATATTCGCCCGTCACATTACCTCGCGTGAAGTACATGACGTAGCCATCGCCCCATCGATAGACGCGCGGACGACCGATGCGGTATTCGCTGCCCCGAGGCCGCAGGCAGACATGATCCTCGCGAGCTATCGCCGTGAGGTCGTCCGTCTCCACACAACGGATGTGGTAGCGGGGAAACGAACGACTACCGATGGTTTCCCAGTCGTCACCCACCGCGTACCAAAGTCGCCAGCGATCACCTTCACGCAGCACGGAATGCACTGCACCGATGGTGCTGCGCCCCGGTGCACGGTCCAGGATGGGTGTTTCCTGGACACGCTCGAAACGTTCACCGCCATCCCGCGAGATCGCCAGTCCCGTGAAGGCGAGGAACTTCGCATGAGCCACGCGCTGGAAGCCCACGTACAACATGTGCAGGCCATCGGGTGTATCCACCAGATCGCCGAGGATCATGCCGCTGTCGTCGAAGCACCCGCCCCGCCCGACATCCAGCACTGGCTTACCACTCACGCGCACGATGGACGATGGCTCGTCGGCCCGTACGTCCACGTAACCGATACGGCTTACGCCATCCTCGTCGCGGAAGCCCGCATAGACGCGGATGAGGCCGTCATCGATGCGCCACGGCGTCGGCGTGAGTGCCGAATGCGCCATCCAGCCGCCCACGCCCTGGCGGGCGGTGTCGAAAACCAGCCCCCTCTTGGTCCAATCGAACATGGGTGTCAAAGCCTCACGTCGAAGCTGGAGCGGTCCGGTACTGCACGTGCGGGCGAACCGACATAGACCCTGCCTGCCTCCGTATCGCGCGTCACCAGGGCGCCCGAACCGATCACGTTGTCCTGCGCCACCTTCACGTGGTCGTTGAAGGTGGTGTTGACCCCTATGAAGCTGCTGTCACCGATGTCGCAATAGCCGGAGATGACCGCATGGGAGGCCACGAACACGTTGTCCCGAAGCACCGTGCGATGCCCCACGTGGTTGCCGCTCCACAGGATGCAGTTGTTGCCGATGCGCACGAACGGCTGGATCACGTTGTTCTCGAAGATGAAGCTGTTCTCGCCGATCTCCGCATTGCGCCACACGAAGGCGCGCGAACTGACATAGGTGGCGAACCGATAACCCCGGCCCTTGGCGTCCAGGTAGAAGCGCGTGCGCAGGCGATTGAGCTGGCTCGCCGGAATGGCTACGAACGCGTCGTAGTCCGCCGGAGGAAAATGCCTCTCCAGTTCCTCATAGGGCACCACCGGCCGGTCCGCCAGCGTGGGCTGGTCGAGGAAGGCACGCTCGACGCTGAAGGCCGCGACGTCGTAGTCGCTGTCGTGCTGGAAGTATTCGCAGGCGATCAGCGCTAGCTCACCCGCTCCGATGAGCACTAGCGGCCTTGGCATGCTGCCATGTCTCCCGGATAAGCCGATTCCACTTCGTGCAGGAACAACGCATAGTCCGTGATGTAGTCCGCCGGGTCGTACAACTGGTCGGCCAGCACCATCAACACGCAGTCCTCGGTGAAGTCGTACATCTCGCGCCACACCATGCGCCGCAGCAACAGACCTTGCGACGGGTCGTTCAGCACGACCTCGCACGGTCCCCTGCCATCGTCGACAAGAAAGGTGACCGAGCCGCGTACGGTGACCGCAAGCTGGTTGAGATTGCGATGGGCGTGCATGCCGCGGTGCACGCCGCACCTGGTGGAAAACAGGTAGTAGACGCGACGGATCTCGAACGGCACGTTGAGATCCTGCTCCAACGAAATGAGCATGCCGCGATCATCGCCATGCTGCTGCAACTGGATTCGTTCGATTTCCATGTCGGTGGCTAGGCGGAAACACTCGAGGACGATGTCGTTAGCTGAGTGCCGCCTGACCGGCGAAAGGTTGCGCTCGCAGTCGCCGTAAAGGGGCTGCAAGGCGCATGCAACCTTTCGCGACGCTGCAGGCACCTAGCATGCGATGACCGCCCTGACCCTCGTGCCTTCAGCCCCATCGACCAGAAGCCAGGCCTCACCTGCATGCTCCGGTACATCTGCGGCCTCACTCTCGCGTACCCGCAGCGCGGCAGCGGGTACAGCGACACGCACTACCCTTCCATGGGAGACCCGTGCCGATGGGCAGCACATTCCTCACGCTGCTCGGAGTGCCCTTCGGCAAGGCCCGATGGACATGGAGAACGGGCAAGCGATGCAGTTATCTGTCGCTGCCGGCGAGGCAGGCCAACGCGGGTACCTGTATGAAGACGAGCCGCCCAGATGACCGCATCCGCTGGAGTACCTGCCCTCGCGATTCGACACCTCCGGTTGACCCCACACCTTGACCCGGCCGACTGTATAGAATCGCCTGAACTCCACACCGGGGAGCGGTGCATGCACCGAAGGTGTCGTACCAGCTTCGGCAGCGACGGCCTGTTGACGGCTGTTCTCCCCGGGAATCCGACCGTGGAGCTTCCGCGGCGGCAGCGGTGGCGGGCCTGACCCGCCCATGACCGCGCTCCTTTCCACCTGCGCAGCTTCCCTTCGCTTCCGCCAAGCCTGCGCCGGCAGAGCCTGCGCACGCCACCTCGCCTTGCTGGTGGGCGCCTGTCTGCCCATGGCTATCCATGCGCAGTCATCGAGTATCAATGGCACCGTGGCGCTCAGCTCGCAGCTGGTGGACCGGGGCCAGGCCGTCACGCCGCAGACGCCGATCCTGCAGGGCGCCATGTCCTGGTCCTTCGCCAAGGGATGGTTGCTTGGGATTTCCGCGGGCGTCGAAGCGCGCGAGCCCGACCGCTTCGCCGAAACGCTGGCCCAGGCGGCCAAGTCGTGGTCGCTGTCGCCGGACTGGCAGATACAGGCGAACCTCGCTTACTACGACTATCCCGTCAGCCAGCACACGCAAAGCTTCGATCGCACCGAAGCCGGGGTGAGCTGGATCTACCGGGACGTGCTCACGCTGGGCGTATCGGCGATCTATCCCGTGGGCAAGGCCGAACACAAGCTGCACGGCGCCGCGGACATCGGCTTCCACTGGCCGCTGCCCCACCATTTTTCGCTGTCCGCCGGCCTCGGCATCATCCAGTCCAACTTTGTCCAGTACGCGTACTATGGGAACGAGTACTACGCGTACAACCGGTTGGAGACCTATAGCTATGGCCATGCCGGACTGCTATGGAACTACGGCCCCTGGCGTGTGGAAATGGACCGCATCGCAACCTCGGGTCTCCCCCATATGCAGGGTTATCCGGACACAGCCCCTTGGGTTGCCACTGTCTCATGGTCGTTCTGACGCCCGCAGGCAACCTTTTGGTGCCAGAGCGGCACTCACGGGCTGACCCACCATCGTTATGAGACGGCCATGACCGAAGCCGACATCGACGCAGACGCGACAGACCGCATGCTGCTTCAACGCATGTCGGCGGGCGATCGTGCCGCGTTGGCTGTGCTCTATCGCAGCTACCACGGGCGCCTATGTCGCTTTCTTTCCCGGCTGACGCGACGTTCCGACGTCATCGAGGAAGTGATCAACGACTGCCTGTGGATCACCTGGCAAAAGGCCGGCACCTTCCACGGCGACTCGCGGGTCTCCACCTGGATCATCGGCATTGCCTACCGCTGTGGGCTCAAGGCGCTGCGCCAGCATGGCGACGAGCCGGTGGATGACGATGCATTGTCGGAAGACCGGTTCCCGGCCCATTGCCCCGATGAGGACCGCGAACTGCGCGACTGGCTGGCCAAGGGCCTCAGCCGCCTGTCCGCGGACCAGCGCGTAGTGATCGAACTGGTGTACGGCCTGGGCCACACCCTGGATGACGTCGCCGTCATCATGCAGTGCCCGGTGGGCACGGTGAAGGCGCGCCTGTTCCACGCCCGGGTCAAACTGCGCAACACGTTGCCGGCCCTTGCGGGAGATCCGCCCATTCGTAAAGAGAGCATGCCATGAAGCTTCCGACGGACATCGGCAAGGACTGTGCCCGCGCCTGGGATGCCATGCCCTGGTCGCTGCAGAACAGCGCGACACGGGATCAGGACGAGTGGCTGAACCAGCATCTGGCGCAATGCGAAGCCTGTCGCTCCGAATTCGAGCTGCAGAGCCGGCTGCGCCTGGCCATTTCGCTGCCGCAGGACGTCCCCGTCGATGTGGACGCCGGGCTTCGACGTCTGCTGGCGCGCATCGACGCGCCCGACACGCGCGCTGCGCGCCAGCGTAGCCGCACGAGCTGGGTCACGCGGGCCCTGGTTGCCGCCGTGCTGGTGCAGGCCATCGGCATCGGTGTTCTCGGTGCACGGCTGTGGTCGGAAGCCAGCCAGGCGGACTATCGCACCCTGAGCCAGGCGTCCGCGCCGCTGCCAACGGGTGCCATGCATGTCGTGCCCGACGACACCATGAAGCTGGCCGACTGGGACACCTTGCTGCATACCTTCAGGCTGCAGGTCATTGGCGGCCCCAACGAGGTCGGCGCCTATACCGTGGTCGCCTCGGACGGATCCACATCGTCCAGGGACACGCTGCAGAAGCTGCGTACCACCCACGGCATCCGCCTCGCGGAGCCCGTCGCGAACACTCCATGAAGCAAGGCGTCCTCGTATCGCTGTTGATCCTGGCAGCGTTGATGCTGGGTGCCTGCACGCCACCCCGCCCCACCGCGCCGCAAAACGGTGATCCGTCGCAGGGTCCGATCGCCCATGTGCAGGCGATGGATACGCGTCGCGACATCGTGCTGGCCGTGGCCAATCCGCTCGATCCTCCGGCCACGCACGCCGGCTCCAGCCTGCTCGGCTACGCGCCCGCTGGCGCCTACGGTGCCGGCCAGCGCGCCGTGTCCACGCTCGCCGCGCTCAAGCAGAGCTACGGCATTCGCGAAATCACCGGCTGGCCCATCAAGTCGCTGGACCTCTACTGCATCGTGCTGGAGCCACCACCGGGCATGACCCGCGAAGCGATGCTCGAAACGCTGTCGAAGGACAGTCGCGTGGCGCTCGCACAACCGCTGCAGGACTATGCCGTCTACGCCGACACCACCAAGGGAGCGCACCAGTACAACGACCCGTACGCCAATCTGCAGCGCGGCTTCGTCGAAACGGAAGCGGCGGTTGCGCACAGTGTCACGCAGGGCGACGGCGTGCATGTGGCCATCGTCGATACCGGCGTGGACATGATGCATCCCGACATCCAGGGCAGCATCGCCCAGGCACGCAACCTGGTGGACGCGAACGTCGCGGCCTTCAACGCCGACAGCCATGGCACCGAAGTGGCAGGCATCATCACGGCCATCGGCGACAACCACCTGGGCATCGTCGGCATGGCGCCCAAGGCGATGCTCAATGTCTACAAGGCCTGCTGGTACCTGCCCGGCACGGACAGCGGCGCGCACTGCAACTCCTTCACGCTCGCCAAGGCATTGGCCGCGGTGATCGACACCGATGCACGCATCGTCAACCTCAGCCTGGGCGGCCCGGCCGACCCCTTGCTCAACCGGCTGCTGGGTGAACTGCTGCGGCAAGGGCGCATCGTGGTTGCAGCCATGCCACCGGAAGGCAACAACGGCGGGTTTCCGAACGACGCGCCCGGCGTCATCGTGGTGCGTGTGAGCGCTCCATCGCAGGCGCCACCCGGGGTCCTCAGCGCGCCCGGCAACGACATCCTCACCACCCAGCCCGGTGGTGGCTATGACTTCACCACGGGCTCCTCGATGGCTGCCGCTCACGTGAGCGGCATCGTCGCCTTATTGCTGGCCATCGCGCCGAAACTCGATGCCCGCTCGGTGCACGATCTGTTGCTGCGCACCAGCAAGACCACCGCCGGCAAGCTGCAGGTGAACGCCGCCTCCGCCGTCAGCACGCTGCAGGCGCAGCACCCGGCTTCGCACTGACATCGCGTGCTGCCACGCGCCCTCATGGATGCTCCTGTGAAAAACAGAGACAGCGCGGTTTGCCCTCTCCCTGATATCGGCGCGCACGTCACGCCCGGTCCGGCCGGCCAGCTCGACTGGGTGGGTATGGAAGGCATCGCGTTGCCGGTGTGCTTCGATGCCGGCGACGGCAACGCACAGCGCTCCGCTGCGAAAGTCGACGCCTTCGTGAATCTCGTTCGCGCAGAACAACGCGGCATCCACATGTCGCGCCTCTACCTGCTGGCGGAAGCACATCTGGATCGCAACCCCGTCGATGCGCCATCGTTGGAGAAGCTGCTCCGGGCCTTCCTGCATTCGCACGAAGGCCTCGCTGATCGTGCGCACGTTCGCATCCGCTTCGATCACCTGGTTCGCCGCCCCGCCCTGCGCAGCCACAACCAGGGCTGGCGCGCGTATCCGGTCAGCCTGGAAGCAAGCATCTCGGAACAAGGCTTCCAGTTCGAACTGGGCACGGAAGTGGTGTATTCGTCCACGTGCCCCGCTTCCGCGGCGCTCTCGCGCCAGCTCATCCAGCGCCAGTTCGCCGAGGATTTTCCTGCCGGCCATCCGCTGGACCATGCCAGCGTCTTGGCATGGCTGGGCAGCGAGCAAGGCATCGTCGCCACACCCCATGCGCAACGCAGCACGGCATGCCTGCGCGTCCGGTATGCGCACGGCGCACCGCTTCAGCTGATCGCCCTGCTTGATCGCGTCGAACACGTGCTGGGCACGCCGGTACAGACAGCCGTGAAACGCGAGGACGAACAGGCCTTCGCCCTCGCCAACGGCGGCAACCTGATGTTCTGCGAAGACGCCGCACGTCGCATACAGCGCGCACTCGAAAACGATGCCGCCATTACGGGGTTCAAGGTACGCGTCGCGCATCACGAAAGCCTGCACCCGCACGATGCCGTGGCTTATGCGAGCGGAGGATCGCTGGATCGCCTTGAGCCCTTGCTACCTTCATCGAGTAACGCCGCCTGAGTCGGCATTCCGCGCGTGACACCCGGCACTCGAAAGCGATCATGCAACGCAACAATTACGCGCGACCGATGCATTGCTCGCTTCGTGTGCTTTATGGACTCGTCATCGCTCTGTTAACGTGAGGTCTTTCCAACGTCGGGGGACCCCATGCTGCGCCATTGCCTTGCTGCTGCCATCGCACTCGCCACCACCCTTCCTGCCATCAGCCTGGCCGCTGACCAGACACCGGCGCACACGCCGACGCCGAAGGAACTGCTGAGCAAGTCGCAACCGCAGGAGTGGCGCACGCCCGATCCGCAGAACCTGCTGATCATGAAGCTGCCGCAGGGCCAGGTATTGATCGAGCTGGCCCCGGACTTCACCCCGCAGCATGTCGTCAACATCCGCACGCTGGTGCATGAGCACTACTTCGACGGACTCGCCATCGTGCGCGTGCAGGACAACTTCGTGACCCAGTGGGGCGATCCGGAAGACGACGACAACGGCGACAAGAGCAAGCTCAAGCCGCTGGGCAGCGCCAAGGCCAAGCTGCCGCCGGAATACACCCGCCCGTTCGACACCAGGCTGCCGTTCACGCGACTGCCCGACGGCGACGTCTACGCGCCGGAGGTCGGCTTCTCCGAAGGCTTCCCGGTGGGTCGCGACAAGGCGCACGGACAGGAATGGCTCACGCACTGCTACGGCATGGTCGGCGTGGCACGTGATGTCGATCCGGAGACCGGTAGCGGCACCTCCCTGTACGTGGCGATCGGCCAGGCACCGCGCGGACTCGATCGCAACCTCGCCGTCGTTGGCCGCGTGCTGCAGGGCATGGAATACCTGTCCGGCTTGCCGCGCGGCACGGGCCCGCTGGGCTTCTACGAGAAGCCCGAGCAGCGCCTGGGCATCAGCGCCATCCAGCTCGCCTCCGAACTGCCGCCGGAACAACGCCCGAAGATTGAAGTACTGCGTACCGACAGCGCTACCTTTGCCGCGTTGATCGAAGCCAAGCGCAACCGCCGCGACGACTTCTATCGCAATCCCGCCGGCAAGATCGACCTGTGCAGCATCAGCGTCCCCGCACGCGAGGCGAAGACGCAGCCTTGAGCTGCGTCTTCGCGTGATTCACGCCGGAGCCTTGATTACCCGCCTGGTGATGCGGCGCCACGCCCATCGCCAGGCCCATGCCAACGGCAACGCAAGCAGCAGGAACGGCAGGCCGTAAGCCAATGCGGAAAGCGCATCGCCGAGGCCATCGATCAGGCGATCGAGCAAGCCGCGGAACGACTCTCCGAGCCGATGCGCGCGCGAACCAGCCTCGGCATCGTGGAAATCGAGCGTCAGCACATTGGTGTCGAGCCGACGCTGCTGCATGACGGCCTCGCCCTGCAATGACTCGCGCTGCTGCTGCACCTGCGCCTGCTCGTGGCTCAGCGTGATCAGATCGGCAACCGCCAGGTCCTTGCGCGAGGCCAGCTCGTCCAGCCGCTTCGCGTAGGCATCCAGTTGCACCTGCTTGCGCTGGTTGTCGCTGACCACATCGGCAAGGTCCTCCGCGTGCGTTTCACGCGAGGAAAGTCGCCCGCCCTGTCCAGCCATGCTTACCAGGGGTTCGATGGCGCCGGGTACCGCGCGCACCACCAGCGATGAACGCCACTCGCCCTGCTGCATGCGCAGGACATTGCAGGCGCCAAAACGCTGTAACTCGCACGCATCGCGCATGGCAGCCATCCTGCCGGCAATCTGTGCCTCCGGCAGCTCCACGTTGACGCTGTGTTCGTACGCGAGCTTCGCGCCCGCCTTGGCCTTCTCGCCGGTCAACGTCCCCGGCCCCACTTCCTGCTTCTTCGAGCAGCCGGCCAGCAGCAGCACGGCAAACACCGCAAACATCCACTTGCGCACAGTCATGGTATCCCTTCCTGGACCCTGGTTTGGGTTGAGTCTGCCATAGGACATGGCCTCGACTTGCCACGCATCTCATTTCGATATATCGTTTTATTTAGATATATCGAAATTAGCCCAAGCATGCGAGACCGGACACATCCCTCCAAGCCTGCCGCACGTGGCGACCAGGACCGCCGCGGCAGCCAGCGCCTGCTGGGACATGGCGACCTGAAGCTCTTGTTGCTCGCCCTGGTCGAACAGCAATCCAGCCACGGCTATGAATTGATCCGACGCATCGCCGACATGTTCCATGGCCACTACACGCCAAGCCCCGGCGCGATCTATCCCACCCTGACCATGCTGGAAGAGCTGGGATTGCTGCAGGTCGAGCAGGAGCACGGCGGGCGCAAGCTCTATGCCGTCACGGCTGCGGGTCGCCGCTTCCTGTCGGACAACCAGGAAGCCGTCGATGCGATGACCCTGCGCACGCGGCATGCCGCTCGCACGGCGGCCAAGATGGCGCTTCCCCCTGCCGTGCGACATGCGATGCACGAGATCAAGCACGCATTGATGGCGCGCGGCTCGGCCTGGAATGCAGCGGAAGCACGACGCGTTGCCGCGTTGCTGGAACACGCCGCCCGCGAGATAGCCAACGAATCCAACGATTGAATCCCCCGTCGAGATGATCCCCATGACCCGACATGCCCACCAGATGCAGCGACACACCGTGGTGCTGCGCGAGATCGAAGTGCTTCGCTCCGAACGCCTGACGCCGCACATGCAACGCGTCGTCTTCGGCGGTGCCGCGCTGCGCGGTTTCCTCAGCGCCTCGCCAGACGACCACGTGAAGCTGTTCTTCCCCAATCCCCAGGGCCAGCTCGCGCTTCCCACGTCCGGCCAGGGGCGCCTCGAATTTCCGGAGGGTGTCGAGCCCTCGCCGATGCGCGACTACACGCCTCGCCGCTACGACGATGAATTCAACGAACTCACGGTGGATTTCGTGCTGCACGGTGACGGCCCTGCCTCGGCGTGGGCCGAGCAGGCAAAGCCTGGGCAACATATCGGTGCCGGTGGCCCGCGCGGCTCGTTCGTGGTGGCGAATGACTTCGACCATTACGTGATGATCGGCGACGAAACGGCATTGCCGGCGATCGGTCGCTGGCTGGAAGAACTGCCATACGGCGTACGAGCGACCGTGCTGGTGGAAATCCCCGGCAGCGCGGACCGGCAGATGCTGGAATCGCGTGCACAGGTCGAGCTCACCTGGTTCGAACGCAACAACCAGGACGCCGCGACAAGCCAGTTGCTGGAACATGCGCTGGAGCGCTTGCCCACACCGGCCGGCGACACCTTCTGGTGGATTGCAGCGGAGTCTTCCCGCGCACGCCGCATGCGCCAGCACCTATCCGATGATCGCGGCGTTCCGAAGGAATGGGTGCGTGCCACAGGCTACTGGAAAGCTGGCGGAAGCGACGAGGAAGCGTGAATGGCATGAACTGCCGCTGAGCGCAAAAGCATCATCACTACGAAAATTTGCCGTTGACACGGTTATGAGTGGCAGCGTCGACCGGCACCGGCCGGTCATTGCAGGAGGCAATGATGTCCTGGCGCAGCCGCAGGCTCAGGTGGTTTGTGTATGCACCGGTGGCGTTCGTGCTGCTGTTGTTTGCCGTGGCGGTCTTCATTGTCCTCACCTTCGACTGGAACCGCCTCAAGCCAACCATCAATGAGCGCGTGAGCCAGGCGATTGGCCGTCCGTTCATTGTCCAGGGCGACATCAGCGTCGGCTGGGCGCGCGAACCGGGGCAAGGTGGCATGGCAGCCCTCGTTCCATGGCCCACGCTGGAAGCACGCGACATCGTCATCGGCAATCCGGATTGGGCCAAGCAGCTGCAATTCGCCCAACTGGACGCCGTTCGCTTTCGCCTCGCGCCGCTGCGCCTGCTGTTCCATCGCGTCGAGATCCCCACGCTCTATGTGGTGCGTCCGAGGATCGATCTCGAGCGTGATGCGCAGGGACGTGCCACCTGGGATTTCAATCTGGCCAACAACGACCAGCCCTCCAGCTGGACGCTCGACCTGCGCGCCATCGGCTTCGATCATTCGGAGATCACGTTCGACGATGCCATGAGCAAGGCGAACCTGAAGATCACCGTGGAACCGCTGCAGCAGTCGATCCCTTATGACCAGATCGTGGCGCAGCAGTCCGCCGATGCGCTGGAACAGGCCGGCAGGACCGCAGGCGCCGGCGCGCGCCAGGCCCTCGCCAAGGCCAACGCCAAGAACGAAAGCCAGCCCGGCAGCACGAACGCGACCTATCAGTTCTCCTGGCAGGCCGACGGCCGTTACCAAGGGGCGCCTGCGACAGGCAGCGGCAAGATCGGCGGCGTGCTCGCGCTGCAGCAGGCGGACCAGCCCTTCCCGTTGCAGGCCAACGTACACGTCGGTGACAGCCATATCGCCCTGGTGGGCACGCTCACCGACCCGCTGCACCTGGCCGCCCTCGATATTCGGCTGTGGTTCTCCGGCACCAGCATGGCCAAGCTCTACCCGCTGATCGGCGTCACCCTGCCCAATACGCCACCCTTCGCCACGCAGGGTCACCTGAAAGCCAACCTCAGGCGCGGCAGCAGCCACTTCTCCTACGAGAACTTCCGCGGGCGCGTCGGCGGCAGCGACATCGCGGGCGATGTCACCTTCGACACCGGCGGCGCTCGGCCGAAGCTGAGCGGTGACGTGAAATCACAGGTGCTGCGCTTCGCCGATCTCGCCCCGTTGATCGGTGCCGACAGCAATGCGGAGAAACAACAGCGCGGCGATGCCACGCCGCAACCCGCGGACAAGGTGCTCCCGGTCGAACCGTTCCGCACGGACCGCTGGCGCGCGATGGATGCCGATGTCACGTTCAGCGCCGCGCACATCGTGCGCGAAAAGTCGCTGCCCATCGATGGGCTTTCCACTCATGTGATCATGGACAACGGCGTGCTTCGGCTGGATCCGCTGGCCTTTGACCTGGCCGGCGGCAAGGTCAACAGCAATCTTCGTCTCGACGGCAGCCGCACGCCGATGCAGGGTACCATCCGGCTTGGTGCGCGCCATCTCAAGCTCAAGCAGCTGTTCCCGACCTTCGAACCGATGCAGACCAGCTTCGGCGAAATCAATGGCGATGCCGCTCTCGATGCGCGCGGCAATTCGGTGAGCGAGCTGCTGGGCACTTCAAGCGGCGAGGTGAAGCTGCTGATGAACGATGGCGCGATCAGCAAGGCGCTGCTGGAAACGGCCGGCCTCAACGTAGGCAACATCATCATCAGCAAGCTGTTCGGCGACAAGACGGTGAAGATCAATTGCGCGGCGTCGGATCTCACCGCCACCCATGGCCTGTTCCAGACGCGCCTGTTCGTGTTCGACACCGAGGACGCCACGATACGCATCGACGGCACGGTCAATTTCGCCAACGAAAAGCTGGACCTGGACGTCCATCCGAACTCGAAGGGCTTGCGCTTGCTGTCGCTACGCTCACCGCTCTACGTGAAGGGCACACTGAAGAATCCCGACGTTGGTGTCCAGCCAGGCCCGTTGATTCTCCGTGGCGGCGGCGCCCTGGCGCTGGGCGTGCTCGCCACGCCGGTGGCGGCACTGCTGCCGCTGGTGGCCACCAGCAAGGGCGAGCCGGACAATACCTGCGCCACCGTGCTGGACCAGATGCGCAGTCCGTCGCAGGCCAAGCAGCCGGCTTCCACCAAAAACGCGCCGAAACCGGCACAAACCCATTGATTCTGCACAACCGGTACGCGGGCGACGCTAGAATGCGCCGCCCTGTTCCCGTTGATGTACGTCCATGCATTCCGTCACCAAGGCCCGCTGGCAGATCCACTTCTGCGTCCTGCTGTGGGGCTTCACCGCCATCCTGGGCAAGCTGATCACCCTGCCCGCCCTGCCACTGGTGTGGTGGCGCATGCTGCTGGTGTCCGGCTCGCTTCTGCTCATGCCCCGCGTCCGGCGCGGCCTCAAGGCCATGCCCGCGCGGTTGCGCTGGTCCTACGCCGGTATCGGCGTACTGGTGTCGCTGCACTGGCTGACCTTCTATGCCGCCATCAAGCTCGCCAACGCCTCGGTGGCCGCCACCTGCATTGCGCTGGGTCCCGTGTTCCTGGCGCTGGTGGAACCCTGGATCGCCAAGCGCAAGTTCGATCCGCGCGAGCTGCTGATCGGCGTGGCCGTCGTGCCCGGCGTGGCGATGGTCGTGGGGGGCGTTCCGGTCGACATGCGCGTTGGCATCGCCGTGGGCGCGTTCTCCGCATTGCTGGTGGCGCTGTTCGGTTCCTACAACAAGCGCCTGGTGGAACACGGCGACCCGCTCACGGTGACCTGCATCGAACTGGGCACCGGCACGCTGTTCCTTACCCTGTTGGCACCCCTGCTGCCACACGTCGGCCCGGCCTTCGTGTTGCCCAGCCTGCACGATGCCGCGTTGCTGGTGCTGCTCTCGTTCGGCTGCACGCTGCTGCCGTTTGCGCTTGCCCTGGTAGCCCTGCGCCACATGAGCGCGTTCGGTACGCAGATGGTGACGAACCTGGAGCCGGTCTACGCCATCGTGCTGGCCATGCTCATGCTTGGCGAACAACGCCAGCTGGACGGCTGGTTCTATGCAGGCGTGGCGGTGATTCTCGCTGCCGTCTTCATGCATCCGCTGCTCAGCCGCCGGCAAGGCAAGACCACGCAGCCCGAACTGCTGGGCACGGCGGAAAGCCACAACGTCGTGGAATAAGGCTTATGCCTGCGCGGCCAGCCATGCGCGCAGGTGCTCGATGAAGACGCGCACCTTGGCTGGCGGCTGGCGCCCCGGATACACCGCATAGATACCGCACTCCGGCAGCCGGTACTGCGCCAGCAGCGGCACGAGCCTTCCTTCGCGGATGTCGTCGGTAACCAGATAATCCGGCAGCACGCTGATACCCGCGCCATGGCGTACCAGCGCGTGCGCCGCCGTCACGTTGTTGGCCTGCGCCACCTGCTTCATGCGCACGGTGCGGCGTGAGCCGTCGGGCGCGGTGAACGTCCAGCGCAACGGCGACGACAGCAACGCCAGGGCCACCCAGCCCAGTGACGGCAATTCCGCCAGGCTACGAGGTTCCCCGCGGCCAGCGAGATAACCTGGCGCCGCCACCAGCAGCTGTCGGAAGCTGCCCAGGCGCGTCGAACGCAGATTCGAGTCGCGCAGCGAACCCATGCGGATCGCAAGATCGAACCGCTCCGCAATCAGGTCGCTCACGTGATCGGTCAGTACGAGGTCGGTCTGCAATTGCGGATGGGCCCGCATGAAATCGGCCAAAGCGGGCGCCACGACCGAGGTGCCGTAGTCGGTGGTGGCCGTGAGGCGCAAGGTACCAGTGGGCTTTTCCTGATTGCTGCCAACCTGCTCGATGGCCGCTTCAGCCTCGGCAAGAATGCGCACGCAGGCCGTATGAAAGGCGATACCCGCTTCGGTGAGCGTCATGCGCCGCGTGCTGCGCAGGACCAGGGTGACGCCGAGCTCCTGCTCCAGCTTCGCCAGATGCTGGCTGACCATCGCCTTGGTCATGCCCAGCGTCTCGGCAGCGGCCGTGAACGAGCCGGCATTCACCAGCGCCACGAATACCGACAACCGGTTGAGATTCACTTCGCTGGACATGGCCACCTCACTGTCAAGTCAAACTTTACAGTGAATTCCCGTTTGATGCGTTTATCCGTATCGATCAAGAGCGCATGCTTTGCCTCAACCCGATGCTGGCGACACGTTCACGAAACCCGCGCCATCGTCCGTCGATACCTCGCCCACCCTGCTGGAGTCCCCATCCATGAAGATTGCCCTGTTCGGCGCCACCGGCCATATCGGCCACGCCATCCTCGACGAAGCGCTGGCTCGCGGCTACGACGTCACCGCCATCGTCCGCGATCCCTCGCGCCTGTCCACACAGAACCCCCGCCTCACCGTCGTTACCGGCGACGTCGGCAAGCCCGACACCTGGCTGGGTGCGGTGCGCGGCGCCGACGCAGTGGTAGCCAGCCTCTCCGCGCGCCGCGACGGCAATAACGACAGCATTCCGGCCAATGCCGCCGTGCTGCTGGACAACCTGCCCGGCGCAGGCGTCAAGCGCCTCGCATGGGTCGGCGGCGCCGGCTCGCTGGAGACCGCGCCGGGCGTGCTCGTGATGGACGATCCGCACTTCCCCGAGGCCTGGAAGCCCGAAGCGGCTGGCCAGGGCAAGGCGCTTGCGGTGTTCCGCGCCAGCCCTTCCACCATCGATTGGACGTTTATCAGTCCAGCCGCCCTGATCGAGGATGGCCCGCGCACCGGCAAGTACCGCGTGGGCGGCGACCAGCTGCTGGTGGACGCCAATGGCAAGAGCCATATCAGCGTGCCCGACTATGCGGTCGCCCTGCTCGACCGCGTCGAAAAGGGCGACGCCAGCCGCAAGCGCATCACGGTGGCTTACTGATCGCTTGGACGGGCGGCTTCGGCCGCCCGTCGTTGCTTCCTACGGATGGACCCGCGTCACAACCACCAGCGCACGCCGGCCACCCAGGTCGTTTCACGTGCATGGAACATCGGCGCGCCAGGCGCCTGGGCATCGCCGTAGCGTCGCGTCCAGTTCACGCCGACATAGGGCGCGAACTTGCGGCTGAACTCGTAGCGCAGGCGTAGCCCGGTTTCCAGATCCGACAGCCCTGACGATACGCCGCGTTGCGGGTCATCCTTGTCATAGAAGTTGAGTTCGAGCTTGGGCTCCAGCACCAGTCGCTGCGTGAACAACAGCTCGTAACTGGCCTCGAGCCGTAGCGCCGTGCGCCCCTGCTCGCCCGCGTAGAACGTCGCCTGTGTTTCGAACCAGTACGGCGCCAGGCCCTGTACGCCAAATGCAGCCCATTGGCGGTTCGGCCCCTGGCCGAAGTCCTGCCGCGCGCCGAGCTGCGCATCCCAGAAGCTGGTCCAGGCGTGGCTCCACAACGCCGCGACGCGCCCTTCGGTGCCATCGCTGCCGCGCTCACCTTCGGTCTTCACCCATAACCGATCGATGGGATTACCCAGCCATCCTTCCGCCTCCCAGCTCGTGGCGTAGTCGCCTGAGGTGCTGCGCGATCGTTCCAGCCGATCGATCAGCAGCATGCCCGTCACCGACGCATCGTTCATCTGCATCAGCTTATGCATCTGCTCTGCCGTCATCGCCGGCATCACGTGTTGCGGTGGAGATGGCGGCACGTGGTCATTGGGCGGAAGCGCCGCTGTGTCGATGGATGACATGTCGTGACCGGTGTGGTCCATACCGTCATGCGCCTGATCGCTGCGGGCCGGCTCCGTTACCGCGTGATGAACCGCATGGGGATCGGCAGGGACACCGTGTTCCGCATGCTGCATGGACATACCAGGCATGCCCTCCATGTCGGCGCTCTGCGCCAGCAGCATTGTTGGCGCGCATGAACCAAGCGCCAGCGCGATTGCTGAAATCCTCTGCAGCCTCATGCCACCACCACCTCGCGGAACATGCCCGCTTCCATGTGGTAGAGCAAATGACAGTGGTATGCCCAACGGCCCGGAGCATCGGCGCTCACGCGATAGCTGAGCTGCTGCGCCGGCTGCACCATCACCGTGTGCTTGCGTACCTGGAACGACCCGTCCGGCGCCTCCAGCTCGCTCCACATGCCATGAAGGTGGATGGGGTGCGTCATCATGGTGTCGTTCACCAGGGTCACCCGCACGCGCTCGCCGTGGTGCAGATGCAGCGGCTCCGCGGCGGAAGCCCGCTTGCCATCGAACGACCACAGGTAGCGCTCCATGTTGCCGGTGAGGCGCAGGGTCAGTTCGCGATCGATGCGCGGCGAAATCGGCGCATCGACGGCATGCAGGTCTGCATAGCTGAGCACGCGACGCCCGTTGTCACGCAGCCCCACGCCCGGATCGTCGAGATTGCGTCGCGGCGTCGCCACGCGCATGTCGACTTCCGGACCGGTTTTCAGCGACGGCGCAGGCTCGTGGTGCATGGACATGGCCATGCCAGGCATCGCCATCATGTCCATGCCCGACATGTCGTGCCCCATGCTGCCGTGATCCATCGCGCCCATCATGTCGCCCATGCTCAGCAACGGACGCGGATCGATCAGCGGCACGTCGGCCGTCATGCCGATGCGCGGCGCGAGCGTGGCTCGCGCATAGCCCGTGCGATCCATGCTCTGCGCAAAGATGGTCCAGGCGCGGTCGGCCGATGGCTGCACGATCACGTCGTAGGTTTCGGCCGTACCGATGCGGAATTCGTCCACGCTCACCGGCTCGATCGCCTGCCCGTCGGCCGCGACCACGGTCATCTTCAGCCCCGGTATGCGTACGTCGAAGAACGTCATCGACGAGCCATTGATGAAGCGCAGCCGGATCTTCTCGCCCGCATCGAACAGGCCCGTCCAATTGGCGGCGGGCGTCTGCCCGTTCACCAGGTAGGTGTAGGCCACGGAAGAAACGTCGGCCAGGTCGGTGGGATCCATGCGCATCTGGTTCCACATGCGCCGCTCGGCAAGCGCACCCGAAAGTCCGTCGCGCCCCGCATCGCGCAGGAAGTCGCCCACCGTGCGCTTGCCAACGTTGTAATAGCCACCCTGCTTCTTCAGGTTGGCGTAGATGGTTTCCGGATCGAGATCGGTCCAGTCGTTGAGCAGCACCACGTAGTCGCGTTCGGCAGGATGGCGCTCGCCGTCGCGCGGCTCGATCACGATGGGGCCATACAACCCGGTCTGCTCCTGGAAGCGTGAATGGCTGTGGTACCAGTAAGTGCCGGCCTGGTTCACCGTGAAGCGATAGACGTATTCGCCGCCAGGAGGAATGCCATCGAAACTCAGGCCGGGCACGCCATCCATGTCCGCCGGCAACACGATGCCGTGCCAGTGGATGGAGCTCGTCTCACGCAGACGATTGCGCACGCGCAGGGTCACCGTGTCGCCCTGACGCCAGCGCAGCAGTGGCGCGGGCAGTTGCCCATTCACCACGGTCGCGATGCGCTTGCGCCCGGTGAAGTCGACCGGCAGTTCGCCGATCTCCAGTTCGAAATGATTGCCGCGCAGCTCGGCGCGCGGCGTGGCGATCTGTGCCAGCGCGTTGCCGCGCCACAACCCCAGGCCAGCGGCCACGCCTCCCAGCGCCAGCCCCTGGACGAAACGCCGACGCGGCAGCTGAAAGCCGCGCGGTACCTGCTTGCTCATGGTCCTGCTCCGTCAGTCGTGCCCGCGAGGCGGGCGCGTCACATCGGCCGATCGCTCGGCCCCTTGCATCGAACGGAGAATCAGGCGACCGGCGGCCGCAAAGGCGGTTCGTAGACCGGCTGCGGCGCTGCCTCGCGGCGTGCCAACCAAGCCTCGCTGGAGGGTTTCACGCGCATCACGTGGCCCGACATCGAAGGCGGCACGGTCATGGTGGCATGCGCGCAGCAGCCATCGGGAAGCATGCTGATGCTGTGATCCGCACCGTGGTCGTGCGGCGCGGGCGCATGCGGCATGGACATATCCATTGAGGCCGCCATCGGCGCGCAGCAGTCCACAGGCTGCGCCCAGACCACGCTGGCCAGCGCCAACCACGCGCACAAAGCCAGCGCGAACAGGGCGCGGCAACGACGCAGATGGCGGAACAGGTGGCGGGTCATGACCGGAGCATAGCCACGAGCGTGCCGCGGGCTCAACTCTGGAGATGGCTCCATCGGCTATGCCATACCCCTGTAGGAGCGCACCCAGTGCGCGATGATGGGTGAATCAGCGCCCATCGCGCACTGGGTGCGCTCCTACAGGGAAGCCGCCTGGGCCGTATAATCGCCTGCCGTCCGGCGCATTCCCGACCATGAACTATCGTCACGCCTACCACGCTGGCAACTTCGCCGATGTCCTCAAGCACTCGGTGCTGTTCGCGCTGATCGAGGCGCTGCAGGCCAAGGCCACGCCGTTCGCCTTCGTCGACACGCATGCCGGCAGTGGCTGCTATGCGCTGGACGGTGTCGAGGCAGGCAAGACGGGGGAGTACAAGGACGGCATCAACCGCCTGCTGTTCCCCGACCTCCATGCCGGCAGCGCGCGTACCCAGCCCTTGCCGTCGCTGCTGCGCCGCTGGCTGGACACCATCGTCCGCATGCCCGGCAATGAACACGGATTGCGGCTCTACCCCGGGTCGCCGCTGCAGGTGGCGAACGCCATGCGTGACAGCGACAGCGCCCAGCTCTGCGAATTGCATCCCGAAGAGGCCTCGCGCCTGCGCGATCTGTTTCATCACGACCATCGCGTCCACGTGCATGAGCGTAACGGCTATGAAGCGCTGAAGGCGCTGTTGCCGCCCAAGGAAAAGCGTGGTCTGGTGCTGATCGATCCTCCTTACGAGGCGCAGGATGCCGAGTACCGGGTGATCGAGCAGGCGCTCAAGGCCGCATTGCAGCGTTGGCCTACCGGCGTCTATGCCGTGTGGTATCCGATCAAGTTGCGCAGCCAGGTACAGCCGTTCCACCGCTGGTTGCAGCGTTGCGGTTCACGCCGCGTGCTGCGCGCGGAGTTGCTGGTGCACCCCGACGATTCGCCGTTGCGCCTCAACGGCTCGGGCATGGTCATCCTCAATGCCCCGTGGAAGCTCGACGAAGCGCTGCGCGACTCGCTGCGTGCGATGGCACCGTTGCTGTCGCAGGAACGGCCGGCCGAGTGGCGCCTGGACTGGCTGGTGGAAGAAGCCAAGGACTGAACGCCGGGCGACACGCAGCGCGGTCGCCTACCACCCTTGCCGCCAGCCGGCTAAGCTCATGGCAACCCAGTCTGGAACGCCGGAGTCCGCCATGCCCGCCCGTCTCGCTTCCTATCTGCTTCGCGGTATGGCAATCGCCGGCCTGGCGGCACTGGCCGCATGCGCCCCGGCACCGATCTACAAACCTTCGACCAACACGATCGCGGTCCCGCCCAACGGGGTCGCGCAGTCGCCAGACCGATTCATGAACGCGGATGTGATCTGGGGCGGCCGCATCGTGCAGGTGAACAACTTCCACGACCACAGCGAGATCGAGATCCTCGGCTATCCGCTGGACAGCTCGCAGCGGCCCAAGGCTGACAATGGTGGCGGCTGGGGACGCTTCGTCGCCGTGGTCCCGGGCTATGTCGAGTCATTCGACTACCCGTCCGGCTCGCTGATCACGCTCACCGGCCATATCACCGGCAGCCGTAGCGGCACCGTGGGCGAAGCAAGTTACGTGTTTCCCACGGTGAGCGTGGCGCAATCGCACGTATGGACGTCCGCCGAAATGGAAAGCGGCAAGTCCAACGTGAGCTTCGGCATCGGCGTGGGCGTGGTCCACTAGCCGCGCCCGCAGCCAGCGGTCCCCAATTCGCTGAAGGCGACTCTGCTCGCCCTCGGCGCGGGCTTTGCCAACGTTGCTGACTGGGCCCTGCCCGGCCGCTGTGCGCGACCGCTACGCCCGGGATGCAGACCGCCCAGTGAGCTTCTGCGGAAAAGCAGCCCCCACTCCTCAGGCCGCGGCGAGCTGCAAAAGATCCCACTTGTTGCCGTACAGATCCTTGAACACCACCACGGTGCCATAGCTTTCCTTGCGCGGCTCTTCGCAGAACTCCGCACCCGCGGCGCGCATCCGCTCGTAGTCGCGCCAGAAGTCATCCGTGTGCAGCAGCAGGAATACGCGCCCACCGGCCTGGCTGCCCACGTGTGCCGACTGCTCCGGCGTGGCCGCCTTGGCCAGCAGCAGGCGCGTCTCGGCGGCGCCTGGCGGAGCGACGACCACCCAGCGCTTACCGCCACCCATGTCAGTGTCTTCGATCAACTGGAAACCCAGTACCGTCGTGTACCAGGCCAGGGCTTCGTCGTAGTCGGCCACGACCAGCGCAATGCTTCCGATATGTTGCTTCACTTCGTCTTCTCCGTCGGCAAGGGCCATGGACCCAGCTCCGCCTGCAGCTTCTTGGTGAGCTTCGCGCGCACCAGTCCGTAGGAGGCACGGATGAAGTCAGCCAGTTCGGCGGAGGCAAAGCGCTGCGGCTCGACCACCGACACCCAGTGCGCGCGGGCCATGTAGGGGGCGGCGATGATACCCGGCTGGTCGGTCAGCTCCAGGAAGCGCTCGTCCGGCACCTTGAAGGACAGCCGTCCGCCTTCGCTGCCATCGGACGGCGTCACCACGAACATCTTGCCGCCCACGCTGAAGACCAGGTCGGCACCCCACTTGATGTCCCGCGTCACCCCGGGCCAATGGCCGCACAGGGCTTCCAACTGGGCTGCCGTCATGCTCTTGGCTGCTTTTGCCATGCTCTTCATCCACCCTCGACGCCCCGATATCCGGGATGGAGCATTCTGCTCCGGGCCACGGCCTTCTGCGCGCCTGTCCCAGGGACGCAGCCAGCAGGCAGCGCGGTGCGACATAGAGCCGCCTAAGATGGCTGTCCACAAGGGCTTTTGTTCATGTTGCGGCGCACACAATACGGTAAAGTATGGCCATGACTCCCGCCATCGACCTCACCCATCCCCGGCGTGCGCTTCCCCCGCGCACCAGCGAACGCTTCAACCGTCCGCGCCTGGTTGAGCTGCCCCGTCCCAAGGGCGAGGTAGTCCGTACCCACGATGGACGCGAGTTGCACCTGCGCCCTATCGAGCCGGGTGACGTGGCGGCCCTCAAGCGTCAGTTCGCCCGCTTGTCGCCAGAAGACATCCGTCGCCGATTCCTGCATTCGATGGGCGAGCTTCCCGATCCCATGGCACAGCGCCTGTGTCGCCTCGACCCGGCGATGGAAACCGCTTACGTGCTGATGGACGAAACGGTGCGCCCTGCCGAGTTGCGCGGCGTGGGCCGCATCTTTGTGGATGAGGCCGCCAACAATGCGGAGTTCTCCGTGCTGGTGGAGCATGACTGGGCCCGCCAGGGCCTCGGCGCCCTGCTGATGCAGCGCCTGGTCGACGACTGCCGCCGCCGCGGCCTGAGCGAAATCTGGGGCTACGTGCTGCTGGAGAATCGCCCGATGCTGCAGCTGTGCAAGGAACTGGGCTTCGTGCGCCGCCTGTCCCCCGACGAGCCCGGCACCACGCAGATCTCGCTGCAGCTGTGACCCTCGCCGCGTACGGCGGAAGGGTTGTCGCGCGAGCTACGCGCCCCAACAAGAGATGAGAACCAGCGCCCCGGCTCGTCCGGGGCGCTCGCGTTACACTTGCCCGCTTTCCCGGCGCAGTTCGACGAAGCCGCCCCTCGATCACGCGTACGCATGGCCCAGACGATTCCGCATCCGCCCCTGCCCACCAGCCCCAAGCAGCGCCGTTTCTGGACGTCGCCCCATGGATCCTCGCGCGCCTTGCTGGTGGCGGAAGCCGCCCGCACGCACCAGGGCCTGCTGGTAGCCGTCACGCGCGACACCCAGCGGGCACACGCGCTGGAGGAGGAGCTGCGGGTTTTCGCCGGCAACCTGCCCGTGTTGCACTTCCCCGATTGGGAAACCCTGCCCTACGACGTCTTCAGTCCGCACCCGGACATCGTCTCCCAACGCATCGCCACGCTGTTCCAGCTGCCGAACACGCAGCGCGGCGTGCTGGTGGTGCCGATCGCCACGCTGATGCAGCGCATCGCCCCGCGCAGCCACATCACCGGCAGCGGCTTGATGGTGAAGAAGGGCCAGAAGCTGGACCTCGCCACCGAGCAGCGACGTCTGGAAGCCGCCGGCTATCGCAACGTGCCGCAGGTGGCCGAGCCGGGCGACTTCGCCGTGCGCGGCGCGCTGATCGACATCTTCCCGATGGGCGCGGCGGAGCCCTACCGCATCGAGCTGTTCGACGACGAGATCGAATCGATCCGCAGCTTCGATCCGGAAACGCAGCGCTCGCAGCAACAGGTGGAACGCATCGAGCTGCTGCCGGCACGCGAATTCCCGCTTACCGAAAGCGCGGCCAAGGACTTCCGCACACACCTGCGTGAACGCTTCCCCATCGACGTGCGCCGCTGTCCGCTCTACCAGGACATGAAGGAAGGCGTCACGCCGGGCGGCATCGAGTACTACCTGCCGATGTTCTTCGAGCAGACCGCGACGCTGTTCGACTACCTCGCGGACAACGCCGTGTTCCTGCTGGGCGAGTCCGCCATGGAATCGGCCGAGCAGTTCTGGACGCAGACCGGCGAGCGCTACGACCAGCGCGCGCATGACATCGAACGCCCGGTGCTGCCGCCGGCAGAGCTCTACCTGCAGCCCGAACAACTGCGCGAGCAGCTCAACAAGCGCCTGCGCATCGAGCTCGTCGACAGTGGCCACGAGCATGCGCAGCCCAGCGGCACGCAACCGGCGCTCGAGCTCCCACTCAACCGCAAGGGCGAGGAACCCGGCACCTCGCTGCGCCATTTCCTCGGCAGCTATCCGGGGCGCGTGCTGATCGCCGCCGATTCGGCGGGACGCCGCGAGGCATTGATCGAGCAACTCGCCGGTGCGGGCCTCAAGCCCGACACGGTGGATGGCTGGGCCGCCTTTGTGGCCGGCGGCGACAAGCTGCGCTTTGCCATCACCATCGCCTCGCTGGAACAGGGCTTCGCGCTGACCGAGCCCGCGCTCACCGTGCTGACCGAGCGCGAGCTATTCGGCGAACGCGTGCGCACCGAGCGCAAGCGTCGTCGTGGCGCAGCGCGCGACCCTGAAAGCATCATCCGCGACCTCACCGAGCTGACCATCGGCGCGCCCATCGTGCATGTGGACCATGGCGTGGGCCGCTACCAGGGCCTGGTGTCGATGGAACTGGGCGGCATGGAGGGCGAGTTCCTCACCATCGAATACGCCAAGGGCGACAAGCTCTATGTGCCGGTGGCCCAGCTTGGCCTGGTCAGCCGCTACACCGGTACCGCGCCCGAACTTGCGCCGCTGCACTCGCTGGGTGGCGACGCGTGGGAACGCGCACGCCGCAAGGCTGCCGAGAAGGTGCGCGACGTCGCCGCGGAATTGCTCGGGATCTATGCACAGCGCGAAGCCCGCGGCGGCGAATCGCTGCCTATCGACCGCCAGCTGGTGGAGGAATTCGGCGCGAGCTTCCCGTTCGAGGAAACCCCTGACCAGGAACAAGCGATCAACGCCGTGCTCACCGACCTCGCCGCGCCACGCGCGATGGATCGCGTGATTTGCGGCGACGTCGGCTTTGGCAAGACTGAAGTGGCACTGCGCGCTGCGTTCGCCGCCGCCACCGCCGGCAAGCAGGTGGCCGTGCTGGTGCCCACCACCCTGCTCGCCCAGCAGCACTACCGCAATTTCGCGGACCGCTTCGCCGACTGGCCGGTGCGCGTGGATGTGCTGTCACGCTTCAAGTCGACGAAGGAAGTAAACGAAGCGCTCAAGCGCCTCGCCGACGGCCAGATCGACGTCATCGTGGGCACGCACAAGCTGCTCGCGCCGGATATCCGCTTCAAGGACCTGGGCCTGGTCGTGGTGGACGAGGAGCAACGTTTCGGCGTGCGCCAGAAGGAACAGCTGAAGAAGCTGCGTGCCGAAGTCGACCTGCTCACCATGACGGCCACGCCGATTCCGCGCACGCTCAACATGGCGATGAGCGGCTTGCGCGATCTTTCGTTGATCGCCACGCCGCCCGCGCATCGCATGGCCGTGCGCACTTTCATCTCCACCTGGGAGCCCGCGCTGATCCGCGAGGCGTTCCAGCGCGAGCTGCAACGCGGCGGCCAGGTGTACTTCCTGCACAACGAAGTGGACACCATCGAACGCGCGGCGCGCGAGGTGGCGGAACTGATCCCCGATGCGCGCATCGGCATCGCCCACGGCCAGATGCCCGAGCGCGAGCTGGAACGCGTGATGGCGGACTTCCACCGCCAGCGCTTCAACGTGCTGGTGTGCACCACCATCATCGAGACCGGCATCGACATCCCGACGGCCAACACCATCATCATCAACCGTGCGGACCGTTTCGGCCTCGCGCAGTTGCACCAGCTGCGCGGCCGCGTGGGACGTTCGCACCATCGCGCCTATGCGTATCTCGTGGTGCCCGACCGCAAGGCGATGACGGCCGACGCGGAGAAGCGCCTCGAAGCACTAGCCTCGCTGGAAGAGCTGGGTGCCGGCTTCACGCTGGCCACGCACGACCTGGAGATCCGCGGCGCCGGCGAACTGCTGGGTGACGAGCAGTCCGGCCAGATCCAGGAGATCGGCTTCGGCCTCTACACGGAATTGCTGGAGCGTGCCGTACGCGCACTGAAGTCCGGCAAGGTGCCCGACTTCGACCTTTCCAGCGAACACGAGACCGAAGTGGAGCTGCACCTGCCGGCGCTGATCCCCGACGACTACCTGCCGGACGTGCACACGCGCCTGACGCTCTACAAGCGCATCGCCAGCGCACGCAACCAGGATCACCTGCGAGATCTGCAGGTGGAGATGATCGACCGCTTCGGCCTGCTGCCCGATCCTGCCAAGCAGTTGTTCGCGGTGGCCCAGCTCAAGCTGATGGCCACGCCACTGGGCATCCGCAAGCTGGACTTCGGCGCCAACGGCGGCCGCATCACCTTCCGCGACAAGCCGGAAGTCGATCCGATGGCCATCATCCGCCTGATCCAGAGCCAGCCGCGCGTGTACAAGCTCGACGGCCAGGACAAGCTGAAGGTGCTGCTGGAATTGCCCGGTGCCAGCGAGCGCATCCGTGCTGCGCAGGAAGTGCTGGTGCAACTGGGAGCAAGGCGGCCGTCCTGATTGCGGCCTGCACCTTATGCAGCCACTCCGCACCATCCGGCCATGCCTTTCATTTCGAAAGCCCGTGATCCCCGCTCTCGCGGGGTAGCGGGTCTTAGGCGACACACTCACCGGTAACACGGTGCTTGCCGTACCATCGCCAGGACTCGTTCGAAGGGGCCGAACATGTTGTCCGAGGACGAACTGGCTTTGCTCGAAGCCATCCGCGAGAGCGGCAGCCTCTCGCGTGCCGCCGTTCGCCTGGGCAAGGCACCTTCCACCGTGTCGCATGCCGCGCGGCAGCTCGAGGCTCGGTTCGATGCGCTGCTGTTCGACCGCCGCCGCTACCGGCTGCAGCTCACGCCTGCCGGCCAATTGCTTGCACTCGAAGCCGCACGCCTGATGCAGGACGTGTCGCGACTGAACCGCCGCGTGAAACAGATCGCCAGCGGCTGGGAAGACCGGCTGTGGATCGTCACCGACGAAATCCTCGAGTTCGACATCCTGGCGCCCGTCATCCGCAGCTTCGACGCGCTGCAATCCGGCGTCACCCTGCGCCTGACCAGCGAGGTGCTCGGCGGCACGTGGGAAGCGCTGCGCGACGGTCGCGCCGACATCATCGTGGGCGCCACCAACGAGCCTCCCGCGATTCCCAAGTTGCGCTGGTTCGAGCTGGGCGTCATGGAATGGGTGTTCGCCATATCGCCCCGCAACGTCCTGGCAAAAGCCACCGAACCGCTGGAGCGCGAAACCGTGGCGCGGCAGCGCAGCGTGGTGGTGGCCGATTCTTCCCGCAGCTCGGCTGGCCGCGCCTATGGCGTGACCGGCGGCCAGGCGACGTTGGCGGTACCCAGCATGCGCGCCAAGATCATTGCGCAGCGGCAGAACCTCGGCGTGGGCTGGCTGCCTCGTCATCGGGTTGCCGGCCTGCTCAAGCGCGGCGAGCTGGTGGAGAAGCAGATGGCCGACCCGCGCGAGCCCAACACGCTGTATGTGGCCTGGCGCGGTGACCAGGAGGGGCGTGCCCTGGCCTGGTGGCTTGATGAATTGCGGCAGCCCCGCCTGGCCAAGCGATTGATCAAGGGCCTGGAAATCACCGACTGACAACATCCCGCGCCGCAATCTGCGCGCACCGAATCGCGAGGGGTGCGTCCCCATGATCCGCAACCGCTCCAAGCCACCCGGCGTCTTCGTACCCGAGCTGGCCTATGACGATATCGCGGAAGCGGCCCAGTGGCTGTGTCGTACCTTTGGTTTCCAGGAGCGCCTGCGCATCGGCGATCACCGCGTGCAACTCGTCTACGCGGGAGCATCGATGGTCGTGACCGAGCGCGATGAGGCACTGCATACCGCGGACATGGCGCACGCCGTCATGGTCCAGGTGCCTGATGTGGACCGACATCATGCACAGGCGCTTGCATGCGGCGCGAAGATCGTCAGGCCTCCCACGGACTATCCGTATGGCGAGCGCCAGTATGCCGTCGAAGACATCGGCGGCCATCGCTGGGTATTCTCGCAATCGATCGCTGACGTGGACCCGAGCGATTGGGGCGGCACGCTGCTCCCTGTTTCCTGAGCTGGAGATCGTATGACGCACGAAGCACAACCCACGGCGGCAGGACTGCCGATCTTCAACCCCAGGATGCTTATCCGCCCTGCCATCGCCTGGGTGACGGTCAGCCTGTTCCTGATCTTCGGATCGGACTGGATGGCCCACCTCAGCCGGCATGAAATCGGCCTGTCGCTGTTTGCATGGTTGTTCTTCGTGATCGTCTGGGTCGCCTTCGGCGTCGTGCACGAGGCGGAGGAATTGGCTGGGCTACTGGGCGAGCCGGTGGGCACGCTGGTGCTCACGCTGTCCATCGTGATCATCGAGGTGGTGCTGATTTCCGCAGTGATGCTGGGCGCGGGTGATACCGCCACGCTGGCACGCGACACCATGTTCGCGGTGCTGATGATCGTGTTGAACGGCGTCGTGGGACTGGGCCTGCTGATCGGCGGCATCCGGCATCACGAGCAGGCGTTCAACCTGCACGGCGCGTCGGCCTATCTCGCGGTGATCATCCCGCTCGCGACCATCGCGCTGGTGCTGCCCAACTTCACGGCGTCCACTTCGGACGGCACGCTGACCTCGGTGCAGGCCATCGCCTTCTCCATCCTCACCATCGCGCTGTACGGCCTTTTCCTGTGGCTCCAGACCGGTCGCTACAAGGGCTACTTCATCGCACCGCGCTCCGATTCCGATGCCAACGAGCCGGAACAGCCACCGCCGCCGCCACGCAAGCCGCGCAAGGGCGAGATGCTGTTCCACGTCGTGCTGCTGCTGATCAACATCCTGCCGATCGTGATCCTGTCCAAGAGCCTGGCCAAGGTACTCGACTACGGCATCGCGGCCACCGGCGCGCCGCATGCACTGGGCGGCATCATCATCGCCATGCTGGTGTTTACGCCCGAGGGCATTTCGGCGCTGGTCGCCATCCGCCGCGATGAACTCACCCGCGCCATCAACCTTTGCCTGGGCGGCGCCGCGTCGACCGTGGGACTCACCGTGCCCGCCGTGCTGGCCATTGGCCTGTTCACCGGCAAGCCCGTCGTGCTGGGCCTGCCGCCCGCCAGCATCGTGCTGCTCGCCTCGACCCTGGTGCTGAGCAGCCTCACCTTCTCGGGATGGCGCACCACCATGCTGGAAGGCGCGGTGCACCTCTCGATGTTCGCGGTGTTCCTGGTGCTGGTGTTCAGTCCCTGACGCCCACAGCGGAAGCCTGATCGCGTTAGCTAACGTGCGATCAGGCCTTCGGCGCGCCGGCGCGCACGAGGTAGTAGACGGCGAACATCGACTCCGGATCC
The DNA here is from genome assembly GCF_004296575.1 of Dyella amyloliquefaciens. GTDB lineage: Bacteria > Pseudomonadota > Gammaproteobacteria > Xanthomonadales > Rhodanobacteraceae > Dyella > Dyella amyloliquefaciens. The sequence goes on from NZ_SAYT01000002.1 coordinate 802,883, forward strand.
GTCCATGCGTGAGCGATCTGCAGGCCGGCTTTCGCGGCCAGCGAGGCGAAGTCCTCGTGCGAATACTTGCAGCTGTACTCGACCTGCATTGCCTCGTCCGCGGCAAAACCCACGAGCTGCTTGCCGACGCGTACCTTCTGGTCGCGCGCACTGACCAGGAACGTTTCGATGCGGCCCGCCATCGCGTTGTAGTGCGCGCGGTGACGGAATGACGCGAGATCGAAGTCGCTACCGATCTCGCGGTTGAGGCGCACCAGCATGTTCAAGGTGAACTCGGCGGTGACGCCGGCGCGATCGTTGTAGGCCGCCTCGATGACCGCGGTGTCCTTCTTCAAGTCGGCGCCAATCAGTATGCCGCCGCCATCACCCATCTCGCCGCGCATCTTGCGAAGCAGCTCGGCAGCCTCGCGCGCCTCGAAATTGCCGATGGTGGATCCGGGGAAATACAACACCGTGCGTCGCGGCGCACGTGGCGGAATGGGAAGCCGCAACGGACGCGTGAAGTCGCCGGGATGCGCTTGCACGGCAAGCGAAGGGAAACGCTCGGACGTCTCCTGCACGCATCGACGCAACGGTTCGGGCGAGATCTCCACCGGCACGTAGGCCACCGGCGCATGCAGGTGCTCCAGCAGCATGCGCGTCTTCACCGCGTTGCCGCTGCCGTATTCGACCAGCCGCACCTCCGGCCCCACCACGTCCGCCATCTCGCCGGCGTGGATCGCCATCAGCTCGATCTCGCAACGCGTCAGGTAATACTCCGGTTGCTCGCAGATAGCCTCGAACAACTCCGAACCGCGTTCGTCGTAGAACAACCAGGATGGCAATCGCTTGGGCTGCGAACGCAGTCCGCGCTGCACGATGCCGACAAGGTCGTCGACGGGCGGGCGACGATCATCGTCGCGGAGGTCAAAGGCTTGTACGTTCATCGATCCTGCCCCAGGCGTATCCCCATGAACTGCCAGCGCGCATGGGGTGGGAAGAAGTTTCGGTAGCTGGCGCGGACATGCTCGCGCGGTGTTGCGCAGGAGCCGCCACGCAATACCCATTGCCCGCACATGAACTTGCCGTTGTATTCGCCAAGCGAACCGGCCAGCGGTCGGAAGCCCGGATAGTTGATATAGGGCGACGCGGTCCATTCCCACACGTCGCCATACATCTGCTGCAACCCGGCGCCCGGTTCTGCCCTGCGCGGGTGCAAGGCCTGCCCGTCGAGCAGGTTGCCCTGCACCGGCAAGGCCGTTGCCGCGCTTTCCCATTCGGCCTCGGTGGGCAGTCGTGCGCCTGCCCAGCGCGCGAAGGCGTCGGCCTCGAAATAGCTGATGTGACTCACCGGTGCGTCCGGATCGATCGGCCGCACACCCGCCAGGGTGAATTCGCTGGCGAGGTCTTCCTGCCAGTACAGCGGCCGTTGCCACTGTTCGCGGCACACGGTGTCCCAGCCATCGGACAACCACAGCGACGGCTCGCGATAACCGCCGTCGTGCACGAACGCGGCGTACTCCGCGTTGGTCACCAGGCGATTGGCCAGCGCATGGGGCTGCAGCAGCGCGCGGTGTCGTGGCGATTCATTGTCGAAGGCGAAGCCGTTTCCGTTATGCCCGATCTCGACCACGCCCTCGCGGCCACTGACGAATTCCAGCGAAACCGGTGCGCACTGGCTCGCCGGCGCCGGCTTTGCCGCATAGGCAGGCAACAGCGGATTGGAGGCAAAGGCGTGCTTGATGTCGGTGAGCAGAAGCTCCTGGTGCTGCTGCTCGTGTTCCAGGCCCAGCTCGATGATGGCAAGCGTCGTTGCATCGACGCCCGCGAGCAGGCGCTCGCTCACCGCATCATCGATGCGCTCGCGGTAGTCGAAGATCTCCGTGACGGCCGGCCGCGACAGCAGTCCACGCCGCGGGCGCGCATGCATCGGCCCGACCGTCTGGTAATAGGAGTTGAGCAGGTAGTGCCACTCCGAATGGAGCGACCGATAGCCAGGATCGCGCTCGAGCACGAAGCGTTCGAAAAACCACGTGGTGTGCGCGAGGTGCCACTTGGCGGGACTGGCCTCCGGCATGGACTGCACCATCATGTCCTCGGGACTCAACGGTGCACACAACGCCATGCTGCGGGAGCGGATTCGCTTGAATCGCAGCACCAACGCCTCGGCTTGCACGGCCGATGACGCGAGCGTCATCGGCGCCTCCGCGATGCGAAGACACCGCCCGCGTGACGGCTTTGCGCTGTCGGTGCTTCAAGGTATCTGGCATCGTGCCGGGGCATGAGGGAACCATGCCGGACAAACCGTTCACATCGTGTGATGCGATGATGGCGATTGGCTGACAATGGTGTATGCGGCAGCGCAGCGAATGCGTTAGACACAGGTGTCTCTCCCAGACGCGAGGTGACGTATGAAGACTCCTACTTTTCTTCTACTCGCAGGCCTCCTGGCCGCTACGGCCCTGCCGGCGACGGCTGCCGACCAGGGCAAGGCCCCAGCCTATACGCCCTTGCGACCCGTAAATGAATGCCTGCGACCTGATCGGGTCAACGAGTGGTATGTGGTCGACAACACCACGGTTATCGCTCGTACAGGCCCGGATCGCTACCTGATCAAGCTGCAGGCGAAGTGTCCGTACCTGGGCATCGGCCAAAACCTGAGCTTCCGTCCCAACCGCGCCAATCTGGCGGCCGGCATGGGCGCCATGTGCGGCGAGGCGGGCGAAACCCTGGCCTCCCGCGATCAGCCACCCTGCGGCGTCCAGTCGATCGCCAAGATCGACAAGGCCCAGTTCGATGCACTGGGCCGCAAGGCAAGCAAACACGGCACCCAGCCGTAAGAAGGTCCTAAACGAAGAAGCCCGGCTTTCGCCGGGCTTCTTCGTTCATGCATGGATACGGTCGGTCGATCAGTGGCCGTAGTGACGATAGCCGCCACGGTAGTAGTAACCACCGCCGTGATGGTAGTAACCCGGGTGACCCACCACCACGGTGGCACCCACCGCAGGACCGTAATACACCGGAGCCGGCGGACCATAGACGACCGGAGCCGGGGCGTAATACACCGGCGGAGGCGGAGCGTAGACCACAGCGGGAGCCGGCGCGTAATAAGCCGGGCCCACCACTGGCAGACCGATACCCACGTTCAAGCTCACATGGCTACCCGCGAATGCCGGTGCGACGGCGACGCAGCCGATCAGCATGGCAGTCGCCAGAGCAACGCGCTTGATGGTGGAAATCTTAGTGTTCATGAGTTTGTCTCCCAAGGGAGGCTTGATTCCGACAGAGGGATTCTACTTTGCCCTCTATCGCTCTTTGCCGGTGTTAATGCTCAGACTTTTGCGCTGAATCGGCACTGAGCAAACCTACTCCGTTTGTTCAGCGTTTTCCTTGATTCCTGACGTGGTTCACAGTGCCGCCCCAGGGCGATTCCTGGGCGTGCAGGCGCAGGATCCAGCAACCGTGGATATCGGCCCGGCGAGTGAAGTCGAACGGGATGCTGGGCGCGCTCCAATCCTCGATGCTGAACCGTTCAGCCAACGCTTCACGATCCAGCTTGAAGCGACGGAAATTGTTGGAGAACACGATCACGCCCTCTGCCGTGAGTCGCTCGGCGCACGCCAGCAGCAGCTTCACGTGGTCGCGCTGGACGTCGAAGTCGTCCGCGCGCTTGGAATTGGAGAACGTCGGCGGATCGACGTAAATCAGCCCGTAACGCTCGCGGTCCCGCTGCAGGAAGCTCATGGCGTCGGCCTGCATCAGCCGGTGTTTCGTCCCGGTGAAACCGTTGAGTGCCAGGTTGCGCGACGCCCAGTCCAGGTAGGTCGCCGAGAGGTCCACGCTGGTGGTGTCCTTCGCTTCGCCGTCCGCCGCGTAGACGCTGGCCGTGGCGGTGTAGGCGAACAGGTTCAGGAAGCGCCTTCCCCGGGCCAGTTCACGGATCTTGCCGCGCACCAGGCGATGGTCGATGAACAGGCCGGTATCGAGGTAGTCGGTCAAGTTGACCAGGAAGCGCAGGTCACCCTCGGCCACTTCGATGAACTCGCCGCGCTGGTCGAACTGGCCGTACTTGGAACCACCCTTGCCGCGCTCACGGGTCTTCAGTGCGATGCGGTCGCGCGGCACGCCCAGCACTTCGCCGGCAACGCGCACGATTTCGCGCAGCCGGTGCCGCGCGGTCTCCGCCGGTATCTCGGCGGGAGCGCGGTACTCCTGGATATGCAGCCAGGGCTCGCCTTCCGCTGGCCCGTAGACATCGATGGCCGCGGCGTATTCGGGAAGATCCTGGTCGTAGGCGCGCCAGCAGGAAATGCCTTCGCGCTCCAGCCGCTTGCGCAGGTGCCGCAGGTTTTTCTCGAGGCGGTTGCGCAACATCTGCGCGCCTTCGGAAAGCGGCTTCACCTCGCGCGGGGTTTCGCTGCGAGCGTGCAGCTCGAACACCAGCAGCACAGTCTCCAGGGCGCCGTTGTACAGGGCGTACTTCTTCTCGGCGCGCAGGGGGATGGCGTGGCCAAGCTCAGCATCGCCCGCCAGCACGGCAGCGCGCCAACCGGCAAAGCGTTCGCGCAGGGTTTCACCCAGCGCCCGGTACAGGCGGGGCATCTCGGCGCGGTCGCCCAGGCGTTCGCCATACGGCGGGTTGGTGATCACCAGGCCGCGGGTGTAGCCCGGCGGAGGCGACACGTGCGTGGCGTCGTGCTTGTCCAGAGTGAGGAAGCCGGACACGCCTGCTTCCTGCGCGTTGCGCTTGGCCGTCTGCACCATGCGCGGGTCGGCGTCGCTACCGAAGAAGCAGCTGCGCAGGCCACGCAGACCCGTCTCGGCGCGCTGTCGCGCCTCCTCGAGCAGCTCGCGCCAGACGGCAATGTCATGCTGCTGCCAGCCGAGAAAGCCGTAGTACTCGCGGTGCAGGCCCGGCGCCACATCGGCGGCCATCCAGGCGCCTTCGATCAGCAAGGTGCCGGAACCGCACATCGGGTCCAGCAGTGCGCCACCCTCGGCATAGACTTCCGGCCAACGCGCGCGCAAAAGCATGGCAGCAGCCAGGTTTTCCTTTAGCGGCGCTTCGCCTTGCAGCTCGCGCCATCCGCGGCGGTGCAAGGGTGACCCGGCCAGGTCCAGCGACAACGTGGCGCGGTCGCGGCGCAGGCGCAGATTGATGCGTACGTCGGGCTCATCGGTGTCCACGCCGGGACGCGAACCATCGCGCTGGCGGAACTGGTCGACCACTGCGTCCTTCACGCGCTGGGCGATGAACTGGCTGTGGGTGAGTTTGCTCTGGGCCGAATTGGCATCCACCGCCAGGGTGGCGTGGGAAGCCAGGTGCTTCGACCAGTCGATCGCCTGCACGCCGGCGTAGAGCGCGTCATCGGTCGCGGCGTCGAATTCGGCCAGTGGCAGCAGCACGCGGCTGGCGAGGCGCGACCACAGGCAGGCGCGATAAGCCGTGGCGAGCGTGCCGGCGAAATGCACGCCGGCCAGCGCCTCGCGCACGTCTTCCGCGCCCAGCGCGACCAGTTCGTCGCGCAGCAGGTATTCCAGGCCCTTCGGGCAAGTGGCGAAGAACGCGCTCATGCCGTCACTGCCAGTTGTTCGAGGAACAGGCGGAACTGTCCGACGATGTGATCCACGCTGGCACCCAGTCGATGATCGTCATTGACCACCACCAGGGGCAGCCGCTTGCGCTGTGCAAAGGCCAGCACGCCCTCCGGGGGACAGATGTCATCCTGCCAGCCGTGATAGAGCACGGTGGGCACGTCGGCGCGCAGGTCGAATGCCTGGCGGTAACCAGGGATTTCACTGGGCGTGGCCAGCAGGAACAGTCCGGCCACCGGCCGCTGCAGCGAGGCGAGGCCCGACACGAACGAGCCCATGCTCGACCCCACCAGGACCGGCGGCTGGTCCAGCGCGTCGATGGCGGCAGTCAGGCGCGCCAGGCGCGGATCAATCGAGCCCGCATAGCCGCGCACGTCGTCCTCGCGATAGTCGGGCCGCTGGGTAGCCCAGCCGAGGGTTTCCGCGAAAGCGGCCAGCACGCTGACCTTGGTCGCATCCGGGCCCGAGTCCGAGCCATGCGAAAGAATGATCTGGCCGCCCATCGCGGTCTCCAACACTGCATCAAGCCTCACATCGTAACAGGCGCGGTTCCGCGCCATTAGACTGGGGCCATGTCCCTGACCGTCATCGACCAGCCCCTGCCCTATGCCCACCTGCTGCCCGAGCGCCCGGCCGAGGCGGTGGAACGGGTGGTGATCCACTGCACCGAGCTGCCCGATCTGGCCATGGCCCGCGAATACGGCGAGCGCGTGCTGTACGAGGACCGAGGCACGGGCGCCAGCGGCCACTACTACATCGACCGGGATGGCAGCATTTACTGCTATGTCCCCACCACCCGGGTGGCGAACCACGTACGGGGGCATAACCCCGACTCCATCGGCATCGAGCTGGTGAACCTCGGCCGGTACCCCCACTGGTGGGACTCCCGGAACCAGACCATGACCGAGCCCTATACGGCCGACCAGCTCGAGGCCCTGCTTGCCCTGCTGGCCGAGCTGCGCGAGGAGCATCCCAACCTGCGCCAGATCGCCGGTCATGAAGACCTGGACACCGCCCGCCTGCCCGCCTCCGACGATCCCTCGATCGAGGTGTCGCGCAAGCTGGACCCGGGCCCGCTGTTCCCCTGGCCGGAGGTGCTGGAAGCCAGCGGCCTGGAACGCGCGGAAGCCGGGCACTGACGCCCCGGCTATAATCGCCCGCTAACTTTCGCCCCCGAGTGCCCCATGACGGAAACCAACGTCGGTGAACTGGTCGACCTGCTCGAACTCGAGCGGCTGGAGGACAACCTGTTCCGCGGCCAGAGCCGTGACATCGGCACGCACTTCGTGTTCGGCGGGCAGGTGCTGGGCCAGGCCCTGTCGGCTGCGCAGCGCACGGTCGATGCACAGCGCGAAGCGCACTCGCTGCACGCGTATTTCCTGCGCGCCGGCGACATCAACGCCCCCATCGTCTACAGCGTGGAGCGCACGCGCGACGGCGGCACGTTCTCGTCGCGCCGCGTGGTGGCGATCCAGCACGGCCAGCCCATCCTGAACGGCTCGATTTCGTTCCAGGTGCCGGAAACCGGCTTTGAACACCAATCGTCCATGCCCGAAGTCCCCGGGCCGGAGGACATCGAGCCGATGCAGGCGCTGCCACCCGAGCGGTTGGCCAAGCTGCCCGAGAAGTTGCAGCGCTGGCTGGGCGTGGATGCGCCGTTCGAGTTCCGCCACGTGTGGCCGCAGGACAAGCTGCATCCGGTCAAGCGTCCGCCGTTCCAGCACATCTGGTTCCGCCTGACGGCGCCGGTGGGCGATTCGCCGGACCTGCACCGATCGCTGCTGGCTTACGCCTCGGACTTCAACCTGATCGGCACGGCCACCCTGCCCCACGGCATTTCGTACTACACGCACAACGTGCAGATGGCGAGCCTGGACCACGCCCTGTGGTTCCACCGCCCGTTCCGCGTGGACGAATGGCTGCTCTATTCCTTCGACAGCCCGACGGCGCAGGGCGCCCGCGGGCTGGCCCGCGGCCAGATCTTCACCCGCGACGGCCGCCTGGTGGCTTCCACTGCCCAGGAAGGCCTGATCCGCCTGCGCGGCTGAGGCCGGAAGGCTCCGTAGTAAAATCAGGAACGGGCGCATTCCGCCCGCCGACCACCCGGCCGCCCGGGTGGTGAACCAGGGTTTTCTCCATGCGTCAGCTCTATACCTCCCCCCGCCAGGACAACATCGATCGCGTCGCTGCGCTGCTCACCGAGCAGGGGATCGAATGCACCGTCGAGAATCGCTCGAACTACAACCGCCCCACCTACCAGCGCTTCAGCTATTCCCAGCGCAGCGAAAACCGGGACAACTGGGCCCAGGTGTGGGTGACCCGTGCGGACGACTACACCCGGGCCCGCGCTCTGCTGAAGGAGCTGGGCATCGAGCCGGTGATCCGCCACGGCGAGGAACTGGCGCTGGCCCGCAAACCCACGGTGGAGACACGCCGCCAGAGCGTCGCGACCCGCGCCCGTCGCATCGTCATGCTGGCGGTGGCGGGCGCTTTCGTAATCCTGATGCTTCGTTATATGGGCGTGATCTGACCAGCCCCAGGCTGAACCGACAGCCCAAAACGCTCAATCCGACGCCATCAGTAGGCATTTCCCTACTCACATGACAGGGCGGACCGGACATAGAATCAGTCCATGCGCTCCGATCGTGTCCGCCTCTTCCAGACCTTGCCGCACACCTGCGGCTACTTTGCCGAGCGCACGGCACAGAATCTCGTGATCGATCCGGCCGCGCCGCAGCTGGACCAGTTGTACGGTCCGGCGCTGGAACGTGGCTTCCGTCGCGCCGGTGGCCACCTGTACTACCCCTATTGCAGCAACTGCCGGGCCTGCACGCCCTGCCGTATCGACGTCGCGAATTTCATGCCGGACCGTTCGCAGCGGCGCTGCCTCCGGCGCAACAAGGACTTGCACGTCATCGAATCGATGGCCGGCTACAACGCCGAACGGCATGCGCTGTACGAGCGCTACCTGCGCCAGCGACATCCCGGTGGCGGGATGGATGAGGCGGATGCCAGCGATTTCCGTCGGTTCCTGACCGCGCCGTGGAGCCCCACGCTGTTCCTGGAGTTCCGCAACGGCTCCCGCTTGTTGGGCGTCGCGGTCACCGACGTCTGCGTACAAGGCCTGTCAGCGGTCTATACCTTCTACGACCCGGATGAAACGGCTCGTGGCCTGGGTACCTACGCCATCCTGCAGCAGATATCCCTGGCCCGGCGCCGTGGCCTGCCGTGGGTGTACCTGGGTTTCTGGATCGCCGGTCACCCGAAGATGGACTACAAGCGGCGCTTCCGTCCGCTGCAGATCCGCACCAGCGAAGGCTGGGTGGAGATGCCGGAGGGCTAAGCCCCCGGCACAAAAAACCACTGTGTAGGAGCGCACCCAGTGCGCGACCGCAGCGCCACGTCATCATCCCGGTGTTCGGCCTTCGCCATCGCGCACGGACGAGGGTGAATGTCGCGCCGATCGCGCACTGGGTGCGCTCCTACATGAGGCGAACGGGTTTACGGCGTGCCGATATCCAGCACCACGCGACCCTGGATATGGCCTTCGCGCAGGCCCTGCAGTACGTCGTTCACGTCATCCAGCTTCTTCCGCTCGATCGTCGCCACGACCTTGCCTTCGGTGGCGAACGCGACGGCTTCGGCCAGGTCCTTGCGCGTACCCACGATCGAGCCGCGGATGGTGAGGCGCTTGAGCACGACATCGAAGATCGGCGTGGCGAAGTCGCCCGGCGGCAGGCCGACCAGACTCATCGTGCCGCGACGCCGCGTGAAACCAAGCGCCTGCGAGAACGCCGGCGGCGACACCGCCGTCACCAGCACGCCATGCGCACCACCGCCGGTGGCGTCCAGCACTGCTTCCACCGCATTCGGGCTGCGCGCATCGACCGCTGCCGAGGCACCCAGCTTGCGCGCCAGGTCGAGCTTCTCTTCGGCCACATCCACCGCGACGACATTCAGGCCCATCGCCGTGGCGTACTGGATGGCCAGATGCCCGAGACCACCGATACCGGAGATGGCAATCCATTCGCCAGGACGCGCCTCGGTTTCGCGAATGCCTTTGTACGTGGTCACGCCGGCGCAGAGAATCGGCGCCATCGCGGCGAAGTCCACATCCTTCGGCAGACGCGCCACGTAGGCGGCATGACCAATGGCGTACTCGGCGAAGCTGCCGTTCACGCTGTAACCGCTGTCGTGCTGCGTCTCGCACAGCGTTTCCCAGCCGGTGATGCAGTATTCGCAATGCCCGCACGCGTCATGCAGCCAGGCGATACCCACCGCGTCGCCAATCTTCAGGTTGTCCACGCCATCACCGAGCGCCACCACCACGCCTACGCCCTCATGGCCGGGAATGAAAGGCGGTTGCGGCTTCACCGGCCAATCGCCGTCCACTGCATGCACGTCGGTGTGGCAGACGCCGCTGCTGACGATCTTTACCAACACCTCGCCGCGCCCTGGCGTGGGCACGGGTACTTCCTCGATGCGCAGCGGTTCACCGAAACGGTGCGCGACGGCGGCCTTCATCGTCTTGGGGGCCATGAGCGATCTCCTGGAGGTCATGGAACGCGGCCGCCCGGTCACGTCATGCGACTCGGTACGGTTTCGCGGGGACCCACCCAAGATGCCGCCCATCTCGTGATGGACGGGTGACCAGGATCAATCGGCTGCGGCTGTTCAGGAGTTGGCTGCGGCCTGCGGTATGACCGGATACGGATGCAGCTTCACCAGCGGCACGGAGATGCCATCGTCACCCACCACGCGGCAATGCGTGCGGTCGAGTTGCCGCGGTTCTTCCACGCCGCAGCTGTGCGCGATGATGCCCACCTCGTGCATCACGTTGGTGGCGTAGTGGGCCACGCGCTCGCTCTTGTCGGTGACGACCAGGCCACGCTGCAATTTCGGATTCTGCGTGGTGATGCCGGTCGGACACGTATTGCGATTGCATTGCAGCGACTGGATGCAGCCGAGCGCCAGCATGAAGCCGCGCGCGGAATTGACGAAGTCCGCGCCCATCGACAACGCCCACGCCACGTCGTACGCGGTGATGCACTTGCCCGAACAGATCACCTTGATGCGATCGCGCAGGCCCTTCACGACCAGCATGTCGACCAGCATCGGCAAGGCCTCGTGCAACGGCAGGCCCACGCCTTCCATCAGGGTCTGCGGCGCCGCGCCCGTGCCGCCTTCCGAACCATCGACGATGATGAAGTCCGGCGCGCTCTCGATGCCGCGCTTGTGCACCTCGTCGCACAGCTCGGCAATCCAGTCGATGCCGCCGAACACCGCCTTGAAACCGACCGGCTTGCCGGTGAGGTCGCGAATGTGGCGGATCGCATCCATCAGCTCCGTCACATTGCCGATGTCGAGATGGCGATTGGGACTCTGCGAGTCCTGCCCCACCGGAATGCCGCGAATCGCCGCGATCTCCGGTGTCACCTTGGCCGCCGGCAGCAGGCCGCCCATGCCTGGCTTGGCGCCCTGGCCGAGCTTGATGCTCACCATCTTCACCTGCTTGTGCGCACAGATCGCCAGCAGCTTTTCGTCATCGAGCTTGCCATCGGGCGTGCGTACGCCGTACTTGGCGGTGCCGATCTCGAAGATGATGTCGCAGCCGCCTTCCAGGTGATACGGCGCCAGGCCGCCCTCGCCGGTATCCATCCAGATGCCGGCCTTGGCAGCACCGCGCGACAGCGCGCGCACGGCCGGCGCCGACAGCGCGCCAAAACTCATCGCGGAGATATTGAAGAACGCGGCGTGCTGGTAAGGCTCGCGCGAGTACGGCCCAAGCGTTACCGGACGCGGCTCGAGATGCCTTTCGCCCAGCGCGGGGAACGGCGCATTGACAAAGAACGGCACGCCTTCGCCGCGCAGGTCGCGGGTGGAGCCGAACGCGTTGGTGTTGTCCACGTTCTTCGCCGCGCGATACACCCATGTGCGTTGTGCGCGATTGAACGGCAGTTCCTCGCGATCACTGGAATACAGGTACTGCCGGAAGAATTCGCCGAGATGCAGGAACCAGTAGCGGAAGTGACCGATAACGGGAAAGTTGCGCAGCACCGAGTTGCTGGTCTGGTTGCGGTCGACGAACCACACGACCATCACGACGACGACCACCAGCGCCAGCAGCAGCAGGAACAGCGCGGCGAACGTTTCCACCATCACTACCAGCCAATGCGCAAATCCAGACGGTTCCATCGCTGTCTCCGGTTGTCATCGTTGTGCCCACTCCATCGGGAGCAGGTGCGCCACCTCGCGGTGGCCATTCGGGGGAGCGGGTGTCGTCGACGTCCTTCACGAGCACCCGCTGCACCTCGATCCTCGCCCCAAACAGGCGAGGAAGGGAAGCCTCAGAGCTCCACGCGCAACTTCCTGGCCGCGGCAATCGCCTTGGCCTTGGCTGCCTCGATGTCTTCATCGCGCGCCAGCGTGACGGCCATGCGCCGCCGCCCCTTCACCGTCGGCTTGCCGAAGATGCGCAGTTGCGTGTCCTGCTCGGTAAGCGCATCAGCCACGTTGAAATAGCGCGGCCCACCGCCCTCGCCTTCCACCAGCACCGCGCACGACGCCGACGGACCAAGCTGGCGAATGGAGGGAATGGGCAACCCGAGAATGGCGCGCGCGTGCAACGCGAACTCGGACAGGTCCTGTGAAATCAGCGTGACCAGACCGGTGTCGTGCGGACGCGGGCTCACTTCCGAGAAGATCACGTGATCGCCCTTGACGAAGAACTCCACGCCGAACACACCCCAGCCACCGAGCGCACCGGTGATCGCCGCCGCCTGACGCTCGGCCTCCGCCTGCGCAGCCGCACTCATCGGCTGGGGCTGCCACGATTCTCGATAGTCGCCATCTTCCTGGCGGTGCCCGATGGGGGCGCAGAAGCTCACGCCGTCGCTGTGACGCACCGTGAGCAGGGTGATCTCGTAATCGAAATCCACGAAGCCTTCGACGATGACCCGCCCCTTGCCCGCGCGTCCACCGGACTGCGCATAGTCCCAGGCCGCCTGCAGCTCGTCCTCGCGGCGCACGACGCTCTGCCCCTTGCCCGAGGAACTCATCACGGGCTTGATGACGAACGGCAGGCCGATGGCGGCCACGGCGTCGCGATACTCCGCCTCCGTATCGCAAAAGCGATAAGGCGATGTCGGCAGTTTGAGTTCTTCGGCGGCGAGGCGCCGGATGCCTTCGCGATCCATGGTGAGCCACGCGGCACGCGCGGTGGGAATCACCCGCAGGCCGCCCTTTTCCAGCTCCACCAGGGTGGGCGTATGGATGGCCTCGATTTCCGGCACCACCAGGTCGGGTTTTTCCTGCTCGATCAGCTGGCGCAGCGCGGCACCATCGAGCATGTCGATCACGTGGCTGCGATGCGCCACCTGCATGGCCGGTGCATGGGCGTAGCGGTCCACCGCGATCACCTCCACGGCGTAGCGCTGCAGTTCGATCGCCACCTCCTTGCCGAGCTCGCCGGAACCCAGCAGCAGCACGCGCAGGGCATGTTCGGAATAAGGCGTGCCAAACGGCTTCATCGGTCTCTCCCTGGAGCGGCAAATGCGCATTGTAAGGGCCGGGGGCAGGCGCCGCGCGCCCGGCGGGCAGGACATGTCGAAAGCCCCATTGACGAACGCCTCGAACCGGCATTGACTGTCATTGCCACCGTCCCCACGGAGCGATCATGCGCAATCGGACTGCCATGCTTTTGCTGGTGTTGTCGCTGTGCCCCGCGCCTGGACTCATCGCCCGGGCCGAGACTGCTGTGTCTCCCGACACCACCTGGATGACCGTGTTGCTGGGTGGCCGCAAGATTGGCCACCTGGAGATCGAACACCAACGCACCGGCGATGTCGTCACCACCACGCAGGACCTGGTGATCGAACTCAATCGCAGCGGCAGCGGTATTCCGCTCGGTGTGCTGACCCGCAGCGTGGAAAGCACATCCGGCGAGCCGTTGGGTTTCTATGCGCGAAGCACGCTTTCCGCCGCCAGCACCGTCGTGGAAGGCACGCGGCAGGCAAGCGGCGACTTCGCCGTGACCACCACCGTGGGCAACGATGCCAGGCAAACCCTGCTGGTCTGGCCACCGGGCGCGATGCTCAGCGAGGGACAGCGGCTCGCCCTGATCAAGGCCGCCAATCATCCGGGCCAGACCTACTCGATGGACATGTTCGACCCCGCCAGCCAGGCAGTGGCACGGGTGGAGATGATGGTCATCGGCGATGAGAAAGTGACACTGCCCGAAGGCACGATGGTCCTCAACCACCAACGCCAGGTGCTGAAATCAGCGCGTGGCACGCAGATCATGGACCTGTGGCTGGACGACCAGGGGCTTGCCCGCAAGGGCATGCTCGACATGCTGGGGCACAAGCTGGAGATGCTCGCGTGCAGCCAGCAATGCGCGCTGGCGCCGGTGCAGAAGTTGGACATGTTCCGCGCGGCCATGGTGGATTCGCCACGCCTGCTGCCGGCCTACCTGCGCTCGACATTCCTGCGCTACCGCATCCACGCCCCTGAGGGCAGTCCGCAACCGGTCATAAGCACTGACGAGCAACATGTGCTCAGCCTCGGGCGCGGCGACTGGATGGTCGATATCGGCAATCCCCAGCCCGGTGGTCAGCCGCCTCCCAGCCCCGATGACACCCTGCCCAACGCCTGGGTGCAGTCCGACGCACCGGAGATCCGGCAGTTGGCCGCTCGCGTAGTCGGCGATGCACAGGACGATCTGCAGAAGATGCGTCGCCTGCGCAGCTTCGTCAGCGACTACATCACCCAGCACGGACTGGACGTGGGCTACGCCTCGGCGCTGGAAGTGCTGCGCACCCGGGACGGCGACTGCACCGAATACGCCGTCCTGCTTGCTGCGCTGGCGCGGGCCGAGAACATCCCGACGCGGGTGGTGACCGGCATGGTCTACGCCGACCGCTTCTCGGGCGCCTCGCGGGTGTTTGTGCCACACGCCTGGGTGCAGTCGTGGATCAATGGCCGCTGGCAAAGCTTCGACTCTGCCCTGCGCCAGTTCGACAGCACCCACATCGCCCTGGATTCCGGCGATGGCGACCCCTGGCATTTCTTCAACGTCGCCAACCTGTTCGGCCAGATGCGCATCGAGGAAATCACCCCCACCGCCGAACTGGCGGGCAACCTGCCTCCACCGAGCGTCAGCGAGCCACCGGCAAGTGCCGGCAATGGACGCTGAGCAGGGCACTTGCGGAAAGATATCACTTTGATATCAAATCCTCCCAACTAGGGAGGAACCGCCATGAACGAACGTCAGGGTTTTTCAGTTGCCGGCATACCGATGGTCTTTCTTTGCTTCCTGATGGGCTTGGGAGCCGTCGGATCGTGGATGGAGACAGCCCACGGCGTCGGGAGCTTCCTGGGCCCGGTGGGTGTGTTGCTCATTGCGCTGCTGCTGCTCTCTGCCAAGGGCTTCTTCCAGGTCGCGCCCAACGAAGGCCAGGTCCTGCAGCTGTTCGGCAAGTACGCCGGCACGGTGCGCGCCGAGGGCCTGCGCTGGACCAACCCGTTCTGCAGCCGCCGGCGCGTCTCGCTGCGCGTGCGCAACTTCGAGAGCGGCAAGCTCAAGGTCAACGACAGCGACGGCAACCCGATCGAGATCGCCGCCGTGGTGGTATGGCAGGTGATCGATACCGCCGAAGCCGTGTTCTGCGTGGACGACTATGAAAACTTCGTCACCATCCAGAGCGAGTCGGCGCTGCGCCAGATGGCGCAGAACTACCCCTACGACGCGCACGACGATGGCAAGCCTTCGCTGCGCAGCCATGGCGACGTGATCAACAACCACCTGCGCGGCGAAATCCAGGCCCGCCTGGACAAGGCCGGCGTGCGCGTGGTCGAGTCCCGCATCAGCCACCTTGCCTACGCCCAGGAAATCGCCCAGGCCATGCTGCAGCGCCAGCAGGCCAACGCGATCGTGGCGGCGCGCGAACGCATCGTGGAAGGTGCGGTAGGCATGGTCGCCATGGCGCTGGACAAGCTGCGCCAGCAAGGCGTGGTGGAGCTGGACGAGGAGCGCAAGGCCGCCATGGTCAGCAACCTGCTCGTGGTGCTCTGCGGCGACCGCTCCACGCAACCGGTGGTGAACGCCGGCACGCTCTATGGCGGCTGACAAAAAGGCTTTTCCACTCCGCATCAGCGCTGCCGTGCTCGAAGCCATGCAGCGCTGGGCCGACGACGATCTGCGCAGCGTCAATGCGCAGATCGAGTTCGTGTTGCGCGAGGCGCTGCGCAAGCAGGGACGCCTGAGGAAAGACAGTTCAGAGCCCGTGGTCGACGACGACTCCGACTGAACTCGCGCCCCGCTTTCGCGGCGATTCAACACGCCTTGCACACGGGCGGCGCTAGCTTCTCCTCACTCGCCAGGCGAGTGACTCGGCGGAGAACGTCCATGGCAAATACTTACGCACCCTTACCCGATGGCCCGGTCCTTTGCGATGCGTGCGCCGAGGCGGGCGAAAAGGTCGAGATGGAGCCCCATGACGCGGTTCCGCCGGAGGCGCGCGAGTGGGCGAAGAAGGAACGTGCCGAACTGCAGAGCTACCGCTGCCCGGAATGCGAGTCCGTGAACGTGTTTCGCGTCGACTGAGCACCGCAAGAACCGGATGGTTGCTGCATGTCGAGAGCGGCAAGCTGCATGCGTCGCCTCACGGAGCTCTGCCATGCACTTCCGCATTACCGGCCTGCCTGCCGAACCATTCAACGAACTGTTTTCCCTGTCCGACGAAGCACTCGCCGCACGGCGCGCCCTGCGCGTGGTGGCGGACCAGCCGCACGGCTACCCCTGCCGCATCAGCCTCACGGATGCCGAGGCAGGCCAGTCGCTGATTCTTCTCCACTACGAACACCAGCCGGCGAACACGCCCTTCCGCTCCAGCTATGCGATCTACATCCGCGAGGGCGAGCAGCAGTACGACCGAGTCGATGAAGTGCCGGACCAGCTGCGCCGGCGCCTGCTGTCCGTGCGCAGCTTCGACGAGCGCGGCATGCTGTGCGATGCCGATGTGGTCCAGGGAACGGCACTGGAGCCCCTGATCGAGCGCTTGTTCGCCGACGAGCAGGCGGCATACCTGCACATCCACATGGCGCGCCCCGGCTGTTATGCGGCGCGAGTGGATCGCGCCTGACAACGCTCAACGCGAGGCTCGCATCCCCAGCGGGGCGATCGCGATGCCCAATGCCAGCCAGCCGACGATGAACGCCACGCCGCCCAGCGGCGTGATGGCGCCGAACCAGCGCGGCGCTCCCAATGCCAGCGCATACAGGCTGCCGCTGAATACCACGATGCCCAGGGGAAACGCCGCCATCGCGATACGCCGTGCTCGCCCCGGCACGGCAAACACGGTCAGCACCAGTGCCAGCGCATGCCAGAAGTGGTAGCTCACCGCCGTGTGCCACAACTCGCTGCCTCTGGCATCAAGCACATCGCGCAGGGCATGTGCGCCAAAAGCACCGAGCATGACGGCGCTCGCGCCGGCCAGGCCCAGGAGCACGCCAGTGGCAAGAGATGGGTGTCGCATGGGGAACGCTTCCTTCAACAGCAAGGCAGCCAGTGTCGTATGCTGGCGGGATGATTCCCTTCCATCTTCGCATGACACTTCGACGCGCTGGCCGCCTGACGCTGCTGTTCGCACTGGTGTTCGGCGCCTTGTTGCTGGGCGCCTGCAACCGCGGCGATTCGATCGAGTGGCGACTCACCAATGTCTCCGGGCACATGCCGGACCTGGACTTTCACCTGGTCGACGACCAGGGCAAGGCAGTTACCGGCCAGGACTACCGCGGCAAGGTCGTGCTGCTGTATTTCGGCTACACGCATTGCCCGGATGTCTGCCCACTGACACTCGCCCAACTGCACGTGGTGATGCAGCGCCTCGGTCCGTTGGCCGACGGCGCACGGATCCTGTTCGTAAGCGTGGATCCGGCGCGCGACACACCCGACATCATGCATGCCTATGTGAATGCCTTTGATCCGCGTGCGGTAGGCCTTTCCGGCACGCCGCGCGAGATCGAGGCATTGAGCAAGCGTTACCGCTCCGCTTTCACGCGCGAGCCCGACAAGGGCGATGGACAATACGAAGTGAGCCACAGCTCGGCGATCTACGTGTTCGATCGCGATGGCAAGGCACGCCTGCTGGCCACACCGGCCAATCCGCAGGACGACCTCGTCCACGACCTGCACCTGATGTTGAGCCTGGGGAATCCGACATGATCATTGGCACTGCGCGCGCCCTGCCCTTGTTGGCGGCCGGCCTGCTACTGGCCACCGCGGCGCATGCCGGCGAAGCCGAGCACGTTCGTACCAGCCAGGCGTGGATCCGCCTCCTTCCGGGCGATCTTCCGGCGGGCGCCTACGTCACGCTGGAAAATACCGGCGACCAGCCGGCCACGCTACGCAGTGCGAGCAGCACCCGCTACGGCAGCGTGATGCTGCACAAGAGCAGCTCCGAAGGCGGCGTGAGCCGCATGGCCATGGTGGACAACCTGGTCATCCCCGCGCACGGCAAGGCCGAACTCGCGCCGGGTGGCTATCACCTGATGATGAGCAAGGCGAATCCGCCGGTGCAGGTGGGGGACGCCGTGAAGCTCACCCTGCACTTCGCCGATGGCAGCGCACTAGATACGGATTTCGTCACGCGCCCGGCGAACGCCACGGACGCCGGCGACACCCACTCACACTGAAATCCCTTTGCAGGAGCGCACCCAGTGCGCGACCGCAGCGCCTGATGAGTCAGCGCGCCGTCGTCGACACGGGATTTCCGGACGCCCTTGCCGGGCGCCGTGGCCAAGGCTTCCGCCGAATGCGCCCGCTGCGCGACAACCGCAACCACTGGCGCATCGCCAGCAGGCCGCCGATGGATTCGATGATCGCCGCCGGCACCCACATGATCACGCCACCGACAAGCTGCGCGGTAAGCACGTTGAAGGTGAAGGCACGCCCGCATATCTCGAAGATCGGATACAGGTCGGCCTTGGAAAACGTGACGATGGCGCCGGCGAGGATCTGCGGGGTCATCGTGATGCCCGGTGACAGCACGCGCAGTCCCGGCGTCATGCGTCCCGGCGGTCGCGGCCGGTGGTCCAGCACCAGCCACCAGTAGCTGAACCCGCTGACCAGCATCGACCAGTTCATGAAGCGATAGATGCGCCAGTCCAGCATGGCCAGCGTCTGCATCGACGGGATCAGCCAGACCAGGATGAAGGCGACGAAGAGAATCGTCGCGATCGCCGGGTTGAGGAACACCGCATTGAACACGCGCCAGGGCCAGGACCGCAGCACCGGGCGCAGCAGGCGTATGCGCCATGACAACGGCAAGCCCTTGCGCAGCACCGATCCCGGATAGGAGGAGATGATCAGCAGCGGCGCCAGGTGATGCAGCAACACCTGCTGGATGCGATGCATGAAGAACTCATGCTCGAAGAAAAAATCCAGGTAGGTGTGCAGCGAGACATAGATCATCACCATGCCCAGCCAGAACGCCAGGCGGCGACCGATGCTCACCGGAAGGCCGCGGCAGCCACGCACGTACAGCACGCAGCAGGCCACGAAGGTCAGCAGGAATACCCAGGAGAACTCCCAGGGCACGATCCACTTGATCAGGCTTGCCATCATCGAACGATACCGGGCTTCAACGGCGACCGTACATCATAGCCCGCCCACCCGACGACGGCTCCGGCGCGAACGTCGCCAGCCATAGACCAGGCCGAACAGCGTCACCAGCGACGGCACCAGCACGATATTGATGAACTTCAGGCGCAGGCCCAGCGCATCGATCTCGGCGTTGAACTGGTGCTGCACGTCGCGCAGCTCCTTGTTGATCGCCAGCTGGCGCCGCAGGAACTGTTCGATCTCCGACCGCTGCTCGGCACTCGCCGTGTCGCCGCGCGCAGCCTTGGCGGGCTGCAGCTCGTTGAGGCGGGTGCGCGTGACGGCCAGCTCGCGCTGCAGCTCCTGCTTCTTGGCCAGGAATTTCTGGTCCGCCGCACTCTGCAGCGCCAGCACGCGGGTGAACGGACGCTGCGAGCTGACCCGGCCATGGATGGACAGCAGCGCGGAGGAACCACTGAGGTTGTCCGCGATGTTGGTGACGAAGTCGCCGTTGTTAGCCAGCGCACTCAGCTGCGGCTGGCCGAGCAGGCTCTGCGTGTAGGACACCCACAGGCGATCGCTGAGCAGATCGGTATCGGCCACGAGGATGACCTCGGCGTTTTCACCCGACAGGCCCAGGTGGCCAGGAGCCTTGGAGCGATCCGGAAACGCACTCGGGAACTGCCCACGTACGCGGGCCGCGATCACGTAGTGGTTGTTGTCGGGCCGGTAGTTGTCCAGCAGGCCACCCGGATTGTTGATCGATTCGCGCACCCGCTGGCTGGATACGATCTCGGCATCGGTCGTGCTCTGGATCAGCGGCTGCAGGCGCGAGGACGTACCGGGCGAGAGATCGAAGAATCCGGCGCTGGAGACGTTGATGCGCTGCAGGCTCGCCGTGATCACGTCGTTGTGGCTGAGCTCCTGCTGGCTGAGCCCGAGCATCGCCGGATGACTCATGGACGAAGAGTCGGCCAGTTCGATGCGCAGGGCACGCGAGCGATCCAGCACCACCTTCTGCGGGTCGTACTGCACGCCCCACGCCTCGAAGAGCTTCGGGAGATCCGAGTTGTGATCGTCGGTATTGCCGGCACTGTCCACGAACGGCGTGTTGTCCATTTCCGCCACGGGATCGACGAACACCACCAGGTGTCCGCCGCCCAGCACGTACTGGTCGATCGCATACAGCGCGTCCGCCGGCAGGTGCTTGGGATGGATCACCAGCAGAGCCTTGATATCGCGGTCGATGCTGGTCAGCTTGGCCGGATCCAGCGTTTTCACGTCGAACTGCTGGCCGAGCTGGCGCATGACGGTCCACGGTTCCTCGCCGATCACCGGATTGCCTTCCACCGGCAGGCTGCTGATCAGGCCGACGTGCGGCTTGGACGGCTGGTCCAGCTCATAGAGCAGCTTGGCGATGTCGTACTCGAGGAAGGTCTCGCGAGACGGGTCCAGCAGGGGAATCCCCAACGTCTTGCCGGGCAGGCGCTCTTCGCCTTCCGCTTCGCTGTCGACATTCCCCGGCAAGGTATTGCCCACCAGGCCGAAGAAGACGCGCTCGCCGTTGGTGCCACCGTTGATCGGCGTCAGGCCATACCCTTCCGCGCTGACTTCATCGTCGGAATATGGCACGGGGTCCACGAACTGAAGACGCAGGCGCCCGCGCGAACGGGCCACCATCTCCTGCAGCATTTCCCGCACCCGCTGCTCGTAGCTGCGCAGCTGCGGAAGATCGCGAGCCGCGTGCTCGGAGAAGTACAGCGTGAGCTTCAGTGGCGCATGCAGGTTGTCCACGATGTGCGCCGTGCCCGGCGTCAGCGTGTACAGCTTGTCGGCGGTGAGGTCGATGCGCCCCAGGCGCAACCAGCGGCTGCTGCCCAGCGCGAGGGTGACGAACACGACGGCCAGCAGCACCAGGGCGGCAAGCAGCACGACGCGACGGCGTGAATGAAGTCGCGTCATGGTCACGGCGTCCGCTTGAGGTCGAGCACCAGCACGCCGGCGGTAAGCCAGGCCGCCATGCTCAGCACGAAGTACAGCAGGTCACGCACATCCAGCACGCCGCGCGAGATCGCCTCGAAGTGCCGCAGCATGCTCAGGTGCGCCAGGCCGTTCACCAGCTTGCGCGGCATCGCGCCCTGGAAGAATTCCATCACCTGCGACTGCCCCACCAGGATCAGCAGGAAGCACACCACCAGCGTCAGCACGAAGGCCACCACCTGGCTCTGCGTCACCGCGGAGAGGCAGGCGCCGATGGCCAGGAAGGCGCCGGCCATCAGCCAGCTGCCGATATAGCCGGCGAGGATCACGCCGTTGTCGGGCGAACCGAGGTAATTCACGGTGAGCCAGATCGGGAACGTGAGCACCAGCGCCAGCCCGATGAAGAGCCAGGCCGCGATGAACTTGCCCAGCATCGCCTGCCCCAGCGAAAGCGGCAGGCTGAGCAGCAGCTCCAGCGTGCCGCCCTTGGCCTCTTCCGCCCACATGCGCATCGACACCGCGGGCACCAGCACCAGGTACAGCCATGGATGCATCACGAAGAACGGCTGCAGGTCGGCCTGCCTGCGCTCGTAGAAGTCGCCCGCGTAGAACGTGAGGATGCCCGACATCACCAGGAAGATGACCAGGAACACATACGCCACCGGCGTGACGAAATAGCTGCGCAGCTCGCGCCGCATCACCGCTGCGAGCGGACTCATGCCCTGCCCTCCGCGCTGGTGGTGATGTGACGGAACACCTCGTCGAGGCGGCCTCGCTCGAGCTGGATCTCGGACACCTCCAGGCCCTGCTGGCGCAGCAGGGTCTCCACCGCTTCGAGAATGCGCTGGCCGGGACGCGGGAACACCGTGATGCGCCCGTCGAGCGGATCCACTTCGATGGAAGCCACCTGCGGCAGGCGCCCCAGCATTTCCTGCGAGACGCCACTGCCGGGCGCACTGAACGACACGGCGCCGTGATACCGCGAGCGCGCCTCCAGCTCCGCCGGCGTGGCATCGGCCAGCAGGCGCCCGTTGGCGATGATCACCACGCGGTTGCACAGGGCGTGCACTTCCTCAAGCAGGTGCGTGGAGATCAGGATGGTGCGCTCGCGCGCCATCGCATCGATGAGCTGGCGCACGGCATGCTTCTGGTTGGGATCGAGACCGTCGGTGGGCTCGTCCAGCATCAGCACCTGCGGGTTGTGCACGATCGCCTGGGCCAGGCCCACACGGCGACGCAGTCCCTTGGACAGCGTGTCGATGCACTGGTCGAGCACGCCTTCCAGCTGCAGCCCGCCAACCACGCGCTCGAAGCGGCGATAGCCTTCGTCACGCTGCAGGCCGCGCATGCGGATGATGAAGGTGAGGAATTCGCGCACGGTCAGCTCGCCGTAGCTCGGCGCGCCCTCCGGCAGATAGCCGAGCGCGCGCTTGGCCTTCAGCGGCTCCTTGCGCACGTCATGGCCGCAGACGCGAGCCGTGCCCGAGCTGGGCGCGAGGAAGCCGGCGATCATGCGCATGACCGTGGTCTTGCCGGCACCATTGGGCCCGAGAAGCCCAAGCACCTGTCCCGGTTCGGCACGGAAGCTCAGCGAATCCACGGCGGTCAGGGCGCCGTAGCGCCGGGTGAGCTGTTCGGTTTCGATCATGTCCGCTCGAGGCAGGAGGCGGGCTGCGCGACATGCGCATGGCCCTCGTGAATCAGCGAGTCGACCCGCAATGTAACCGAAAAGTTCGCCGTTACCGGTCGATGCGCAGGCCGAAAATGAAAAGGCCCTCCACGAGGAAGGGCCTTTTCGATGCTTGCGGCTGGGGCGGCTTACTTGCCCGCGCTGGCAGCTTCGGCCGGGGCGGCAGCGGTGCCCGACGAAGCCGGAGCCTGGTCGGTACCCTCGTCCAGCGACGGCGGCTTGATGCCGGCTTCCTGTTCCGGGGTCTGGTCCGGAGCCCAGCTCAGCGGCAGGTACACGTCGAATTCGGCGTACTGCGTGACCTGGTCACCCTGCTTCACTTCCGGCTTGGCTTCGATGTCGTAGAAGCGGTTCACCACTTCGTCGAACTTGTAGCCGTGGGTCTGGGCATAGGCCTTCATCAGGTCGCGGGTCTGCGGCACGCCGGCGGCGGTACCGTTCCACACGGCCTTGAGGGCCGGGCCACCGAAGGCAAGGAGCGCGCGCACGTCGTTGTCGACGATCAGGCGACCGAAGCGGTCATGGCCACCCGGGGTGTTGTCAGCCGGGGCGGCGGCAGCAGCGTCGCCGCTGGTGCTGGCACTGGCGGCCGTGGTCAGGTCGGGCGCCTTGGCGGCAGCGAGTTCCACGGTCTGGCCACCGACGTTCAGGCTGGTCGCGCTGATCGGCATGGCCACGTCGAACGTGTAGGTCTGGTCGCCGTAGTTGGTGGTGTAGATGATGCGCGGACCGGTGGTGGTCACGCCCAGCTTCTTGGCGGCAGCCTGGATCTCGCCGACAGCCTTGTCGGTCGCGTCATTGAGGGCCTCGAGGCCACCCTTGCGCTCGATCGAGGTCGACACCAGCAGCACCGGCGTCGGCTGGGTCTGCTCGATGTACGGGATCAGCTTGGTGTAGTCGACGTTCTGCACGCCGGCCAGCACGTTCTGCAGGTTGTTCACGGTGAACTGGATGAAGGCATCCGGATCGCCATGAATGTAGAGATTGGCGTAGCGGTTGATCAGGTTGAAGCCATAGGCGACGTCATACGACCAGGTCACCTTGGTCAGCTGGCCACGGCTGCCCTGACGCTCGAGGTCGAGCGTGAAGTGCTTGTCGTTGCCGCGCCAGTCGTTGTCCAGGTTCCAGACGATGGAAGCCTTGTGGGCCTGCGAGTCGATCTTGTCGAAGGTCGGATCGGCCGAGGCGATGGTCAGCTTGCCGTTGCCGACCTTCTCGTCCTGGCTCGCCCAGGACACTTCGGCACCCGGGCCATAGGCCTTGCCGGAGAAGTCAAACTTGATGTTGCGGTCGTACTCGCGCTGCACCGTGTATTCCGGGAAGCGACGGAAGTTGCTCAACACGTCATAAACCTGACGCATGTCCTTGCCGATGACCAACGACCTTTCCACATGGCCGCTGCCAGGCATGACCACACCCACGACCACCGCCACGACGGCAACGATGATCAGGGCAACAATAAATTCAAGAACACGCATCATTCCGGGGTTCTCCGCACGTCTCTCTGTATACGGCATTAGGGCAGTCGGGCCGCTGGAGACCGGCCAGCCACGGGAAATTCCCGAAGAATCGCATCGTGACAGGGGGTCGGCCAGCGCCGAAGCCACCGATACTACTTGCTCGCGCGCAGGAACGCCATCCGGCAGTGAGATGGCCTTCCAGACGCCTGCGAATGGCCGTGGGACAAGGTCTGGCGGCGTAGCGTAAGACCTGACGGATACAACGGTCGAAGCGCCTGCGCAGCCGTCATTTCGCAGAGGCGTGAGATTTCAGCAGTGCCAGGGGCTTGTAGGGCGCGGTGCCCAGCCCCTGCCATGAAACCCTCGCCCTCGACGGGCGCGCGGTCAGACGATGCCCAGTTCCAGCGCCTTCAAAACCGCGCGGGTGCGGTCGCGCACGCCCAGCTTGGAAAGGATGTTGGAAACGTGGTTCTTCACGGTTCCCTCGGCCACCTTCAAGGAGTTGGCGATCTCCTTGTTGCTGTAACCGCCGGACAGCAGGCGCAGGATTTCGGTCTCGCGCTCGGTCAGCGGGTCCGGCTGTTCCAGGCTGGTGAACTGGTTCTGCATGCGGCCGACGCCGGCCAGCAGGCGCTGGGTGACCATGGGTGCCACCAGCGAACCGCCGGCGGCCACCGTGCGCACGGCTTCCACCAGTTGCTCGAGCGACACGTCCTTGAGCAGGTAGCCGCGGGCGCCGGCCTTGAGGCCCTGCAGCACGAGCTGGTCGTCATCGAAAGTGGTCAGGATGATGGTGGGCGGCAGCTCGTTGCGCGCGGACAGCGCCTGCAGCACTTCCAGGCCGCTCATGTTCGGCATGCGAAGGTCGAGCAGCACGACATCGGGCTTGATTCGGGGAATGTCCTGTACTGCCTGTGCGCCATCGGCGCATTCGGCCACCACGCGGATGTCCTCCGCCAGATCCAGCAGCGAGCGAACACCCTGGCGAACCAGGTTCTGGTCATCGACAAGACAGACGGAAATCATCGCGAATCCTCGGAGCGGTTGTGGCCTGCGTGCGATGCCCGCGGCCTACGGGAAACGATGCTGCTATCCAAACAGCACAATATTGACACGACCACATGGCGAGACGGGAAGTTGTCCGCCCTAAACCATGCCCAACGCGGGCGGCTCAAACCGTGACGGCGTATGCGCCAGCTCCGGGGCCTCGCCCAGCGGCAGGCGCACCGTCAGGGCAAAGCCCTGGGCCAGTGCCGGGTCCACCGTCACGCTGCCCTCGAATTCATTCAGGCGCTCGCGCATGCCCGACAAGCCGTTGCCCGGCCGGAAATTCACCGCGCCACGGCCATCGTCGCGGGCGGACAGTTCGAGCAGGTTCGCGTTGACGTAATCGAAGCGCAGCCACAGGTTGCGTGCCGCTGCGTGCTTGGCGGCATTGGTGATGATTTCCTGCGCACAGCGCAGCAAGACCTGGGCGCGGCGCGGGTCTTCCACGCTGAAGCGCGGCGGCGTTTCGACATGCACGCGCAAGCCGGGCACGCCTTCGATCAGGCTGCGCAGCGCCTGCGTCAGGTCGATGGCATCGTCCTGGCGCAGCTCGCTCACCACTTCGCGCACGTCCGACAGCAGGTGCTTGGCGGTCACCTGCGCCTTCTGCACGTGCTCGGCGGCCTGCGGGTTGACCAGGTGGCTGGCCACCTCAAGGTTGAGGCTGAGCGCGGTGAGGTGGTGGCCGACCAGGTCATGCAGGTCGCGCGCGATGCGCATGCGTTCGGCAATACGGGTGGACTCGGCCAGCAGCGCACGGGTGGCGCGCAGTTCGGAGTTGAGGCGGCGCTGGATCTCGCGCTCCTCCGCCTGCAGGCTCGCGATCATCGAGGTGAAGAACACCAGCGCCGATATGCCCATGTACATGCAGACCTGCAGGAACGCCGTCACGATGGTCCAGCCCATGTAGCTAGCGATGATCGGGATCAGCATCAGATTCTGCAGCAGCATCCACACCAGCCCGGCGCCCACGGGCAACTGCCACGGCAGCACCACCGCGATCACCAGCATCAACATGGCCGACAGGCCGCTCTGGCTGAACCAGCCCATGGCGACCGCCGAGCCGGTCAGCACCACCAGGCCCAGCAGCTGCGGCAGCGAGGGGTAGCCGACCTGGCGCGTCATGCTCGATCGGCGCGTCAGCAACAGATAGGTCAGGCCGAAGATCAGGTAGGAAAGGACCCAGCCCGTGATGTTCGGGTTGCTCCACCAGGAGCTGACCTGGGCCAGGCTCCAGCTGCCCGGCAAAAGCGGCAGCGCGACGCACAGGTACGTGGTGAGGCCGGCGTACCGCAGCAGCCGGATATGATTGATGTTGGACCATGCCATAGGCGCATCATCGGCTGGCCCGAGGCGTGGTGCAATGCGTGAGAAGTCACTCCCCTACCCCTGCCGAAAGGCACGGCCGCTTGCGCTTTACGAAGGTTTTACATGGTGCGCCGTGTTATGTGCGGCCGCCGTACGCATGTCATAATGCCGGCCGATACGCGGGGCCGATGCAAACGGTCTTGTCCTCGAACCACACACAGCGGAGCAACGAATGGCCCTTGCCATCCGCGACGTGCGAGAGCACGACCTGGATGCCGTACTGGCGCTCAACAACGCCGCCGGCCGCACCATCCTCGCCCTTGACGCGACTCAACTGCGCTTCTTCTATGACCACGCGGATTATTTCCGCGTGGCCGAGATCGACGGCCACCTGGCCGGCTTCCTGATCGCCCTGCGCGATGGCAGCGACTACGACAGCCCGAACTACCACTGGTTTTCGGAACGCTACCCGCAGTTCGCCTACATCGACCGCATCGTCATCGCCAACGCCTACCGCCGTCATGGCCTGGGTCGCATCTTCTATTGCGACGTGACCAGCTATGCCGAGGTGCGCGTGCCCCTGCTCACCTGCGAGGTGTTCCTGGAGCCGCGCGACGACGTGGTGGTGCTGTTCCATGGCACCTACGGCTTCCAGGAAGTGGGCCAGCAGCGCATGGGCGAGGAAGGTCCGCAGGTCAGCCTGCTGGCCAAGGACCTGCCCAGTTACGCCTTCGTGCGCGAAACCTACCTGGACCACGACGGCCTGCCCGACGTGCCCTGGCTCGCCGAGCGCGAGCGTCCCTTCCACCCTGATACGACCCGGCGCCGCCTCGCTGGAGAGCGGCGCCCATGAATGCACGAATGGATACTCAAGAAGCCTGTGACCTGCGCTTTGGCCAGGTCGGCATCGCCAACGTGCGCGTGCGCCGTGCCGATGCCGCCGCCCTCTGCGATGAACTCGAACGCCGCGTGCGCTCCGCGCCGCAACTGTTTGCCCGCGCCGCCGTGGTGCTGGACCTCAGCCACCTGCTGAACCTGCCCGACGACGGCACGGTCGACGCCCTGCTGGAGGCCGTGCGCAGCGCCGGCATGATCCCGGTAGGCCTGGCCTATGGCACCAGCGAAGTGGAAGCCCTGGCGGTCCGCATGGGGCTGCCGCTGATCGCCAAATTCCGGGCGGCTTACGAGCCGGCCGACGGCGGCAGCATCGCCCCGCCGGCACCGCCGGCAGCGCCCGCCCCGGCACCCGTTGCCGAGCCGCCGCGCCGGGCCGAACCGGTCCGCAGCGAAGCCGAGCCGGTGGCCGGTCTCGGTGCCCAGCAATACGACGGCACCGTGCGCTCGGGCCAGCAGGTGTATGCGCGCGACCGCGACCTGGTGGTGACCGGTGCCGTGGCCAATGGCGCCGAAGTGATCGCCGACGGCAACATCCACATCTACGGCGGCCTGCGCGGCCGTGCGATGGCTGGCGCACAGGGCGATGAGAAGGCGCGCATCTATATTTCCGACTTCCGCGCGGAGCTGGTGGCCATCGCCGGCCACTACCGCGTGTTTGAACAAATTCCGAAGGACCTGGAAGGCCAGTCTGTGCGATGCTGGCTCGAAGGGGAAAAATTGCTGATCGCCAAGCTTTGACGACAGCCCCTAATTACTACAACAAAGCATTTTGCGGAGATGAGCCTTGACTGCTGAGATTATCGTTGTCACTTCGGGCAAAGGTGGCGTAGGCAAGACCACCACCAGTGCCTCGCTTGCCACGGGCCTTGCCATGGCCGGCAAGAAAGTCGCGGTGATCGATTTTGACGTCGGCCTGCGTAACCTCGACCTGATCATGGGCTGCGAACGCCGCGTGGTGTACGACTTCGTCAATGTCGTCCACGGCGAGGCCACGCTCAAGCAGTCCCTCATCAAGGACAAGCGCTACGAAAACCTGTACGTGCTGGCCGCCAGCCAGACGCGCGACAAGGACGCCCTCACCCAGGAAGGCGTGGAAAAGGTGCTCGAGGAGCTGGGCAAGGAAGGCTTCGACTACGTCGTGTGCGATTCGCCGGCCGGCATCGAAAAGGGTGCGCACCTGGCGATGTACTTCGCCGACCACGCCGTGGTGGTGGTGAACCCGGAAGTGTCCTCGGTGCGCGACTCCGACCGCATCCTGGGCCTGCTCTCCAGCAAGACGCGCCGCGCCGAACGTGGTGATGGCGCGATCCGTCAGCACCTGCTGCTGACGCGCTACAACCCGGCCCGCGTGGCCGTGGGCGAGATGCTCAGCGTCAAGGACGTCGAGGACATCCTCGGCATCAATGTCGTCGGCGTGATCCCGGAGTCGGAAAACGTGCTCGCCGCGTCCAACGCCGGCGTGCCCGTCATCCTCGACGAGAACTCTTTTGCCGGCCAGGCCTACAGCGACACCGTCGCTCGCATCCTCGGTGAGGAACGTGCCATGCGCTTCCTCGACGCGCCCAAGAAGGGCTTCTTCCAGCGCGTATTCGGAGGCTGATCGCGATGGGTATTCTTGATTTCCTGAAGCGCAAGCCGGAGCCCACCGCTGCCGTCGCCAAGGAGCGTCTTCGCATCATCGTGGCTCAGGAGCGCTCCACCCGTGG
The DNA here is from genome assembly GCF_004296575.1 of Dyella amyloliquefaciens. GTDB lineage: Bacteria > Pseudomonadota > Gammaproteobacteria > Xanthomonadales > Rhodanobacteraceae > Dyella > Dyella amyloliquefaciens. The sequence goes on from NZ_SAYT01000002.1 coordinate 832,145, forward strand.
CGCACCCGACTACCTGCCGTTGCTGCGCAACGAGCTGCTCGAAGTGATCAAGAAATACGTCCACGTCGACCTCGAAGCCATCAACATCAACGTCGAGCGCGACAGCGGACACGAGATCCTCGAGCTTTCCGTGGCGCTGCCAGAACACGTGCAGGCCAAGCCCGCCGGCTGATGCCATCGAGGCACGGGCCAGTCCCGTGCCTCGGTTCGCCTGCTTCATCACCGCCCAAGGGCGGAACGATTGTCCATGCTTTCCGAATCCACCCCGTTGCCTGACGAAGCCAGCGTGATGCGCCTCGATGCCATCGGCTTCGACGTGCCCGCCATGCTGCTGGCCCGTTACGGCCTGCAGCTGCTGCGCGTTGAATCCGGCACGGCCATTCCCGGCAGCTTCTGGGGTGACGACGAAGCCGGCATCATCGGTACCACGGTGTACGCGCGTGGCGACACGCCGGTCCATTCGCTGTTGCACGAAGCCGGGCACCTGATCGTGCTGCCCGCCGAGCGTCGCGCCTTCGTGCATACCGACGCCACCGATTCGATCGCCGAGGAAGACGCCACCTGTTACCTGCAGATCGTGCTCGCCGACGAACTGCCCGGCGTGGGACGCCTGCGCCTGATGACCGACATGGATGCCTGGGGCTATTCGTTCCGGCTCGGCTCGACCCGGGCGTGGTTCGAACAGGACGCCGACAACGCCCGCCAATGGCTGGTGGAACACGGCCTGCTCGACACGCAGGGTCGACCGGTTTTCAGCTGACCCCCTTCGCCGCTCTCCTGCCGCCTCCATGGCAAGCGGGGACCCGGCACCTTTCAATCCATCTCACACCGGCGAAACATCCTCGGGCGCACTCTGAAGTCGCCACCTTTGAGGAGGCGCTGCGTGACGCGATGGCTTACGACGTCGTCGACCCGTTGGATGCTGGCGCTGGCCATCATGGCGGCGGCCGGACAGGCTGCCGATGCGCCGATGCGTGCGGGGGCGTTTGCCGCGCGCATCGAACTCACCGGTCCGATTGGCCCTGCGGCCGCCGAGTACGTCGACGACAGCCTGCAGCGTGCGGATCGCGACGGCGCATCGGTGATCGTGCTGCAGATGGACACGCCGGGCGGCTTGTCCGATTCGATGCGCCAGATCATCGCCAGCATTCTCGCGGCCCGTCAGCCCGTACTGGGTTACGTAGCGCCGGGTGGCGCGCGAGCGGCCTCTGCCGGAACCTACATTCTTTATGCCTGCCAGATCGCGGCGATGGCGCCGGCCACGCACCTGGGCGCGGCGACACCCGTGCCCCTGGGCGGTGCCAGTCCGCTCCCCCTCGGCAACGAGCCGGCCTCATCGGGCACGGCGGCCAAACCGTCACCGGATGCGGAAACCAACAAGGTCCTCAATGACGCCATCGCGTCGATCCGCTCGCTCGCGCAGCTCAACGGGCGCAATGCGGACTGGGCGGAGGAGGCCGTTCGCGGTGCAGCCACGCTTACCGCCGACGAAGCGATGCAGAAACATGTGATCGACCTGGTCGTGGGCGATGTCCCTGCCCTGCTTGCGCGTGCCGACGGACGGCACGTGCGCGTGGCCGGCAACGAGATCGTGCTGCACAGCGCCGGGCTGCCCATCCGCGACTACGCACCCAACTGGCGCACCCACCTGCTCGACATCGTGACCCATCCCACCATCGCCTATCTGTTGCTGCTGGCCGGCATGTATGGACTGGTGCTCGAGGCGTTCCATCCGGGCGTACTGCTGCCGGGCATTGCCGGCGCGATCTGCCTGCTGGTCGGCCTGTATGCGCTGCAGCTGCTGCCGGTGAACTATGCAGGCCTCGCCTTGATGGTGCTGGGCGTCGGGCTGATCGTGGCCGAGGCGCTTGCCCCCTCGGTGGGCGCGATCGGCATCGGTGGCGTGATCGCCTTCGTGCTCGGCTCGATCATGCTGTTCAGTACCGGCGTGCCGGGTTACGCGGTCAACCTCGGCGTGATCGGGGGCATCGCCTTCTCGGCCACGGTGCTGCTGGTGCTGTTGCTGCGATTGGTCAGGCGCTCGCGGCGAACGCGGCTGTTCCATGGCGACACGCAGATGCAGCAGGTCACCGGCGAACTGATGCAGGCGGTGAATGCCGGTGGCGAAGCCTGGGCACGCGTCGGCGGCGAGCAGTGGCGCGTGCGCTGCGAATCCGCCTTGCCGGCGGGTGCGCGCGTGCGGGTCATCGGTCGCGACGGCCTGCTGCTGAGGGTGGTCCAAGCCTAGGTGGATACCATGGAGGAGTTACGTATGTTCGGTTTCATCGGCGTGATCGTGGTGTGGGTGGTGGCGCTGCTGTTCCTGTCGATCAAGGTGCTGCCGGAATACCAGCGCGGCGTCGTGCTGACACTCGGTCGCTATACCGGCACGAAAGGTCCGGGACTGGTCATCCTGATTCCGGTGGTGCAACGGATGATGCGCGTGGACCTGCGCGTGACCGTGATGGACGTGCCACCGCAGGACGTCATCTCGCGCGACAACGTCTCGGTGCGCGTCAATGCCGTGGTGTACTTCCGCGTGGTGGAACCGGACAAGGCGATACTGCAGGTGTCCGATTTCTTCCAGGCCACCAGCCAGCTCGCGCAGACGCGATTGCGCTCGGTGCTGGGCCAGCACGATCTGGACGACATCCTTTCGCAGCGCGACTCGATCAACCATAGCCTGCAGCAGATCCTCGACGAAGCCACCGACCCCTGGGGCATCAAGGTCAGCAACGTGGAGATCAAGGACGTGGACCTCAACGAGACGATGGTGCGCGCGATCGCCCGCCAGGCCGAGGCCGAACGCGAGCGCCGTGCCAAGGTGATCCACGCCGAAGGCGAATTGCAGGCTGCGGAGAAGCTGCGCGATGCCGCGGCCCTGCTCGCCCAGCAGCCGCAGGCCCTGCAACTGCGCTATATGCAGACGATGTCGGACATGTCCAACAGCGGCAAGGCCTCCACCATCGTCTTCCCGCTGCCGATGGACCTGGTCAAACCCCTGCTGGATCTGCTGCCCCGCACCTGACTCCGCCCCGTAGCGACCCTGGGCGACGGATGGCGCCGGCCAAGTACAATGGGTGGTTACCTTCCGCAGGCACCCCCATGGCCCTCAACGCCACCATCTACAAGGCCGAGCTGCAGGTCAGCGACATGGACCGGCATTACTACGCCACCCATGCACTGACCGTAGCGCGCCATCCTTCCGAAACGGCCGAGCGCCTGATGGTGCGTCTGCTGGCCTTCGCCCTGTACGCGGACGAGCGCCTGGAGTTCGGCAAGGGCCTGAGCGACGACGACGAGCCTGCCCTGTGGCGCAAGGCATACACCGGCGAGATCGAGCAGTGGATCGAGCTGGGCCAGCCCGACGAGGCGCGCATCCGCAAGGCCTGCGGCCGGGCCCAGCAAGTGGTGGTGATCAACTACAGCGGCCGCGGCGCCGACATCTGGTGGGACAAGATCGCCGGCTCGCTCGGACGCAACCGCAACCTCACCGTGCTGGACATCCCGGCTGAAACGGTGGACCAGCTGGCCGCCATGTCCGAACGCGGCATGCGCCTGCAGTGCCTGATCCAGGACGGCCAGCTGCAGATCATGAGCGAGACCACCAGCGTGTCGGTCGAACCGCAGTCGCGCATGACGGCCGCGCTGCCGAACTGACGCCTGCCATGCCTTCTGCTCCACGCGCCCAAGCCAGTATCGCCATCATCGGTGGCGGCCCCGCCGGACTGATGGCGGCCGAGACCGCGCGGGCGGCCGGGCTGGACGTGGATGTCTATGAGGCGAAGGGATCCGTCGGGCGCAAGTTCCTCATCGCCGGCAAGGGCGGCATGAACCTGACCCATGGCGAGCCCAAGCCTGATTTCGTGCAGCGCTACGGTGCACGGGCGAAGGAAGTCGGCCGATGGCTGGACACGTTCGACGCCGACGCGCTGCGAGAGTGGGCGCGTGGACTGGGCGTGGAAACCTTTGTCGGTACCTCCGGCCGCGTGTTTCCCAGCGACCTGAAGGCGGCGCCGCTGCTGCGCGGCTGGGTGCATCGCCTGCGTGACAGTGGCGTTCGCTTCCACGTCCACCATCGCTGGCTGGGTTGGCACGAGGATGGCTCGCTGCGCATGCATACGCCGGAGGGCGAACGCGCGATCCGCGCGGATGCCGTGGTGCTGGCCCTGGGCGGCGGCAGCTGGCCGCAGCTCGGGTCCGATGGCGCGTGGCAGCCGTGGCTCGCCGCGAGAGGCGTGGGCGTTTCGCCCCTGGTGCCGTCCAACTGCGGCTTCGATATTGGCTGGAGCGAGCATCTCGCCAGCCGTTTCGCGGGTGCGCCGCTGAAACCGGTGGCGATCCATTTTCACGACGCGCAAGACAACGGGCACGCGCGCCAGGGCGAATGCGTCATCACCGCCACCGGCATCGAAGGCAGCCTGATCTACGCGTTCTCCGGAATGCTGCGTGACGCCTTGGCGGCGAACGGATCGACCGGCATCGCGCTGGATCTTTCTCCCGACCGCACGCTGGAGCGCCTGCGCAACGACCTGGCCAAGCCACGCGGCAGCCGTTCGATGAGCGAGCACCTGCGCCGCCAGACCGGCCTCGCCGGGGTGAAGGCCGCGCTGCTGCACGAAGTGCTGGATCGCGACCAGTTCCATGACGCCGAAACCCTGGCCCGGACCATCAAGCGCCTTCCGCTGACGCTGAAGCACGCTCGACCGATCGAGGAAGCCATCAGCAGCGGCGGCGGCGTGCGCCTGGAAGCGCTCGACGAGCAGTTGATGCTCACCGCCCTGCCCGGCGTGTTCTGCGCCGGCGAGATGCTGGACTGGGAGGCGCCCACCGGCGGTTACCTGCTTACCGCCAGCTTCGCCAGTGGCCGCCTCGCCGGCCAGGGTGCCGTCGACTGGATCCGTCGCCCGCGGGAAAACCACCCCGGCTGAGTAGCCCGTCGCAGGATCTTCCATCCACGCTACATGTTTCCGTTTTCGTGCCGATACAGAAGCGGAGCGGGGGCGCGAGGCGTGGGAGTGCGAGGGACGATGATGGGTTACTGGTGGCGGTTTTTTGCACGTGCGCGCACGCCTGCAGCATCGGCGGCGCGCCCGGCTGCGCCCAACCGCGATGCATCGCCGCTCCTTGACGAATCCTCCGCCCACGGCACGGTCACCGGCGGAGAAATCGAGGACCGCTTCCATCGGTTCATCCTGAACCTGCCCGTGAATCCGGGCGGCGTCGCCAACCCGGCCCGCGAGCAGTCCGTGCTGCAACGCCTGGGTGAGCTTTGCGATAACGACCGTTTCGATGTGCGCAGCCTGCCGCGCATGCCCACGGTGCTGCCGCAATTGATGCGCGCAATGAAGAGCGACAACCTCAACGGTGCCCAGCTGGCCAACCTGATACGCCGCGACCCGGTGCTGGTCGGCGAAGTCATGCGCGTTACCGGCAGCGTGGCTTACCGCACGGCACACCCGGTGGGCAGCCTGCAGCACGCGGTGGTGTTGCTCGGCCAGGTAGGCCTGCGCCATGTGGTGTCGGTCTACGTGATGAAACCGATCCTGATGGCGAGCGCCGGTACCAATGGCCAGGTGGTTGGCCAGCGCTTGTGGGACCACGCGGAACGCTGCGCGCATGCGGCGGTGTTCCTCAGCAAGGGACAGTGCGATCCGTTCGAGGCACAGCTCGCCGGCCTGGTCGGCTACACCGGCCTGGGCGCGATTGCGCGCCTACTGGAAAAGGAACTGGGCCAACCCCTGCCCGCCTGCTCGCCTTCCTTCATCGCCGGTTGCGCCCGCATCGCCGCCCGCCTCAGCGTGCACGCCTCCCGGCATTGGGATCTGCCGTCCGTGGTCCTCGATGCCCTGATGGAGCATGCCGAAGCAACGCCAGAGGCGATGGCGCAGCCCATGAGTCGCGTACTGCACGCCGCACAACGCCTGGCGATGTGCCAGCAACTCGCCGAGCAGGGCCTGATGGATGGCGAAGCCGACTACACCGACGACAGCATCACCCAGTTCCCTGCCCAGCTGCTCGCGCGTTGCCGGCAGGATCTGCAGCGCAACTTTGCCGAGCTCTGATGCGCGCTACGCTTTCACCTGTAGGAGCGCACCCAGTGCGCGAAAAGCCTACGAAGCGGTGACGACATAACGCTGCGATCGCGCACTGGGTGCGCTCCTACAGGGCTTCCAGCCCCTGCATCAGCTTCGCCGCCACTTCGAAGGAATGACAACGCGCCTCGTGCTCGAACACGTTGGCGGTAATCATCAACTCGTCGGGACGATGGCGCGCCACGAAGGCTTCGAGCCCTTCCTTCACGGTGGTCGCATCACCCACCACGGCACACGCCAGCGCACGCTCCACGCCGAACTTCTCGGTGGGCGTCCAGTAGGTTTCGATGTCGTCGATCGGCGGGGGAATCAGCCCGGGCCGGCCACGACGAAGATTGATGAAGCTCTGCTGCTGCGTGGTGAACAGGCGTCGCGCTTCGGCATCGCTGCCGGCCGCCACCACGTTGATGCCGAGCATCGCGTACGGTGCCTGCAGGCGTGCCGAGGGCCGGAAATCGCGGCGATACAGCGCCAGCGCCTCGTCCATCGCATCCGGCGCGAAGTGCGAGGCAAACGCGAACGGCAGACCCATCGCCGCCGCCAGCCGCGCACTGAACAGGCTGGACCCAAGCAGCCACACCGGCACCTCGATGCCAGCGCCAGGAACCGCCCGCACCGGTTGCTCCGGTGTGGCCGGTTCGAAATACGCCAGCAGTTCCGCCACGTCCTGCGGAAACGCTTCTGCACTGTCGAAGTAGCGACGCAATGCGCGGGCCGTCGGATGATCGGTGCCGGGCGCCCGCCCCAGCCCGAGGTCGATGCGACCCGGGTAGAGCGACGCCAGCGTGCCGAACTGTTCGGCCACCTGAAGGGGTGCATGGTTCGGCAGCATGATGCCGCCGGCGCCGACGCGGATGGTCGAGGTGCCGCCGGCCACATGGCCGATCAGCACCGCGGTCGCCGCGCTGGCAATGCCGGGCATGTTGTGATGCTCGGCCAGCCAGTACCTCGTATAGCCCCATCGCTCGGCACGACGCGCCAGGTCCAGGGTGTTGGCGAACGCCTGCGTGGCGTCGCTACCTTCGGTCACTGGCGCCAGATCGAGTACGGAAAAGGGAATCATGCGGCCTCCTCGGCGTGGAAGCCCTTCATGTGGGGACGATGGCTGCGATTGCCAGCCGCCGCCTCAGTTAAGGCGCCAGGAGCGCTGTTCGATGCGACCGCAGCGTCCGCATTCGCGGCGGCCAGGCGCCGGACGCTCCCATTTGTGCTTGAAAACACGACACATCCATCGTCCGACCCACTCCTTTCCCCTCATGTACCGTCCCCTGATCCATGTCGAAAATGTGCACCAGGTCACAATTTAACAATTGCATCGGGAAAAGGCGATAACAGGCAGATGACAACATCGCTAGCGGCAGAAAGAAAAACGCCTGCCCTTTTCGGGGCAGGCGTTTGCGTTTCACCGCGCCGGGGAAAAACTCAGCGCACGATGCCGGTGTGGCCCAGCGAGTAGCGACCCGGCTGCGGCCACACGGTCAGGCCGTGCGGCTCCTGGCCAACCTTGATGAAGCGCACCGCGCCGCTGGTGGTGTCGATCGCATACACCACGTCGTCGAAGCGACCCGACAGCCACAGCGTCTTGCCGTCCGCGCTGACGTTGCCCATATCCGGGCTGCCGCCGCCGGGGATCGGCCAGTTCGCCACCACCTTCTGCGTCTTGAAGTCGATCACCGAGACGCTGCCCTTACCGTGCTTGGGCCCGTGGATCTTGTTGGAGCCACGGTTGGCAACGTAGAGCTTGCTGCCGTCGCGGCTCGGGTACAGGCCATGCGTGCCCACGCCGGTCTTGATGAAGCCGACCTGCTTGAAGGCATCGCCGTCGATCAGGTAGACGCCGTCGGCCATCATGTCGGCCACGTAGAAGGTCTTGCCGTCAGCGGAGGCGCGGATGTCCTGCGGCATGCCCTTCTTGGACAGGTCGAGGTAGCCAATCACCTTGCGGTTCACCATGTCGATCTTGGTGAGCTTGCCGGTGAACTCGCAGGTAAAGATGGCATAGCGGCCATCAATGGAGAACTCGGCGTGGTTGATGCCCTTGCACTCCGGTGCCGACAGGCTCGAGTGCAGCGCCATGGTGTGCGCATCGCGGAAATCCAGGCGCGCATGCGCCTCGGCCACCACGATCGCTTCCTTGCCGTCCGGCGTGAAGTACATGTTGTACGGATCGTCCACCGCGACCGCCTTGCCCGGCTTGCCGGTGCGCGGATCGATCGGGGTGAGGCTGCCATCGTTCTTGCGCTCGGCGTTGTTGGTCGCCCACAGCGTGCGCATGTCCCACGACGGCACGACGTGCTGCGGACCCTCGCCCACCTTGAACTTGTCCACCACCTTGTAGGTGGCCGGATCGATCACGTAGACGTCGTTGGAGCGCAGGTTGGGCACGTAGATGCGCGGAAGGTCCTTGGCGACCTCAGGGCTCACGTGGCCGAGGCCCGACTCGCTGTACATGTTGGCGGGGTTGACCACCGGCGGCATGCCGGCAACCGTGGTGACGGACGAAGCCGCCAGGGCGTTGCCGCCCACGCACGCAGCAGCGAGCGCGAACGGGAGAACCCGGGACAGGCGAAGGGAACGCAGGGAGTGGGCGATGGCCATGTGCGGACAGCTTATGAGTGGGGTTGGGAGGAATCGCCCTGAGGGGCGGCGTCAGTGCCCTTGAGTATCTTTCTTAAGGGCGTCAACGGTGTGTAACACGATAGCATCGATGCCTAATTGACCGAGATCGGCCGAGGAACGGCGCGGGTCGCCGCCGTACACGCCGTCGGCCTGCCCAAGCCTGGGGCCGTGCTGGAGCTGGTCCAACCGCACCATCTGCGGCGCCACCGCCAGCTGCAGCGAGGTATCGGCGAGGCCGGCATGCGTGCCGATCTCGTCGTCGCGGTAGCCGCGCTGGCGCAGCTGCTGGGCATAACCCTCGGACGAGCTGGCGTAGTACTCCGGCGGCACGATCGCCCTGGCCTTGCCGGCCCATGCCTTGTTGAGCTTGGCGGCCACGCGGTCGAGGTCCTTCTGGTAGCCGCCGTGGTCACCCAGGAACACCACGTTGCGGAAGCCATGCACGGCAAAGCTCTGCGCCGCCGACTCGAGCATCTGCTCGAATACGGCATCCGGCACGGTGATGGTGCCGGGGAAGCGCATGTGCGAACTCGGCGGCGCCACGCCGCCTTCAGGCACGTAGGCCACCACCGGAGCCACCAGGGCGTTGCCAAGACGCTCGGCGATCTTCTTCGAGAGGAAAGCGGCGCGCGCGTTGTGCTTGCCCACGGCGATGCCAGGGCCGCTCTGCTCGGTGCCGCCGATGGGAATGATGATGGTGGTTTTGCCTGCCTGGACCTGGTCGCGGATCTCGGTCCAGGTGAGGTCCTCGAGCAGGACAGTGTGGGGCGCCTGGGCAAACGTGGCACCCGAGGCCAGCAGCAACAGGCCGCCGAGCAGGACGAGCAAACGGGAGTGCATCGGAACATCCGGTCGAACGAGGCCCGCAGTGTAAAGCGCCCTCTGCAGGAGCGCACCCAGTGCGCAACCGCGGCATTCATGCGACGTAGCTAACCGCACCGTTGATGCCACCCTGCCGCGGAAGCAAGTCGCCACGCAACACAGTGCCTTCATCGCCGCCATGCTTTCTTGCTGCCACTTTCCTCGCAGGGGCAACGCATGCGCCGTCATCTCCTGGCCTTCGCCGCAGGACTTGCCACGACGGTCCTCGCCTTTCCCGTCCTCTCCTGCACCCGCACCCTCTATGTCGGCGCCGACAACACGGTGATCACCGGCCGCAACATGGACTGGTCCGAGGACATGGGCTCGAATCTCTGGATCTTCCCCGCGGGCATCAAGCGCGACGGCAATGCGGGGACAAACTCGCCGGCCTGGACGTCGCGCTACGGCAGTGTGATCACCGCCGGCTACGACATCGGCAGCGTCGACGGCATCAACGAGAAAGGCCTGGTAATGAACGCGCTGTACCTGGCCGAAACCGACTACGGCGCGCCTGACCGCAAGCGCCCACACATGGCCATCAGCCTGTGGGGCCAGTACATCCTGGACAACTTCGCCAGCGTGGACGAGACGGTGAAGGCGCTGGCGAAGGAGCCATTCCAGATCATTGCCCCGCCCTTGCCCAACGGCAAGCCGCTCACCATCCATATGTCGATCTCCGATGCGAGCGGCGATTCGGCCATCTTCGAGTACATCAACGGCAAGCTCGTCATCCACCACGGCCACCAGTACAAGGTGATGACCAACTCGCCGATCTACGACAAGCAGCTGGCGCTGTACGAATACTGGGAGAGCATTGGCGGGCTCAAATTCCTGCCCGGCACCAACCGCGCCGCTGATCGCTTCGCACGCGCGTCATTCCTGCTCGACGCCGTACCGAAACAACTCGACACGAATTACATCGCGGGCGTGCCCAACCAGTCGTACGCCTATCAGGCGGTGGCCGAAGTGATGAGTGTGCAGCGCGCCGTGAGCGTGCCACTCGGCATAAGTACGCCCGATCAACCGAATCTCTCATCGACGATCTGGCATACCGTGGCGGACCAGAAGAATCTCGTCTACTACTTCGATTCAGCGACACGGCCCAATACGTTCTGGGTCGACCTGCACAAGCTCGACCTCAAGCCGGGTGCTCCGGTGAAAAAGCTCACGATGGCCAACGGTCAGGTGTATTCGGGGGAAGTGTCAGGGCAGTTCGTGGAGACGCCGTCGTTCAAGTTCATGCCGGCGCCTGCGCCGTAAAACACAGAGGCTCATCACTGTGGGAGCGCACCCTGTGCGCGACGCGGGCAGTGAGCGCTGGCTTGTAGCGAACAAAGGCGAAAACCAAGCGTCGAGGTACATCATCGCGGGACAGTCGCGCACAGGGTGCGCTCCGACAGAGGTTGTTTCACGCCCGCAGTATCGATGCGGCGATCGCGCACTGGGTGCGCTCCTACAGAGGGGAGATGGCTTGCGCGTTGGGTTACTCAGGAGACTCGCCGGGATGGCGTTCCTTCCACGCGGCCAATTCTTCGCGGTAGCGGCCCATCGCCTCGTCGTAGAGGTCGAAGATGCAGGGCACGCAGCCCTGGCCGCAGCAGTCTTCGTCGTCGGGACGTTGCGGGCGCGTGGGAGGCGGATCGTTGGAGGGCGCCGTAGCGCCCTCCTTCGCGTTCGAACGTTGTGGATCAGTCAAAGCTTTAGCCAGGCTTGCGGAAACGGTAGACGAACTGGTCGGTGTGACCACGGATCGACTTGTCGAAGACCTTGATGTTATGCGGATCGGCCGGATTGCGCAGCACATCGCTCTCGCCGTCGAACTTGAAGCCGACCGATTCGACCTGCTTCTTCACGATGGCCGGATCGATGCGATGCAGCGTGTCGGTGTCACGCATGCCCGAGCCCGCTTCGGCCACGTGGTCGATCACCACGAACAGGCCGCCCGGCTTCAGCGAGTCGAACACCTGCTTGTCGAACACGGTCGGATCGACGTTGCCCATGAACTTGTCGGGGTAGTCGTGATAGTTCTGCGAAGTGAACACGACGTCCACCGGCTGCGGCGTCTTGAACTCCTTGGCGGCCACCATCAGCACGCCGACATTGGCGTAGTGCGGATCGGCCACGAGCGCCTTGGACGCCTGCACGTCGGACTTCGCCTCCATGCCGTATTCATTCGGCCACACCGCGAAGACCTTGCCGCTGGGCCCGACGATGCCGCTGAACACGCGCGTGAAGTAACCGCTGCCCGGAATCAGGTCCACCACCGACTGCCCCGGCTTCAACTCGGTGAAGGTCATCAGGTCGGCGAGCCTGCGGCGATCGTCATCGCCGACATCGTTCTTGCGAGCGGGATCGTTGATGGCCGCGGTGACGTAGGCGGGAACATTCGACTTCGCCGGCGGCGCGGCCACCGCGGAGGCGACAGGTAAAGCGAGGGCAACCAGCACGGCTAAAACGGTCGGACGCATGACGAACTCCGTAGTGAGGTGTGGGGGCGCCATTCTGCGCCCCCACGGGACAAACCGCACCAGGAATTTCGGCATACCGTGCGTCACTTCGCGGTGGGCTTGCCCCCGACGGTGGTGAGCAGCACGTGCCAGTAGGCCAGGTCATCGTAGAAACCCTTGACCGGCACGCGCTCGTTGAGGCCGTGCGCGAACTCGTCGCTGTTCTTCATGAACATGCCGTTGACACCATAGGTGGGAATGCCCACGGCGCGGAAATACAGGCCATCGGTCGCTCCCGACTCCTGGATCGGCGTGATCGCCACGCCCGGACGGATCGAATGCACGGCCTTGGTGACGGCCGCCATCACGTCGGGCCGAAGCGGCGAGGCGTCGCTGGCGATGGCCTTGCCGACCAGCTTGACGTCGACCTTCGGCCCCACCTGGTCCTGCAGCGCCTTGCCCACGGTGTCGATGGCCACGCCCGGGAACACGCGGCAGTTGATGGTGGCGGTGGCCGATTGCGGCAAGGCATTGTCCGCATGGCCGCCGCGCAACAAGGTGGCAACGCAGGTCGTACGCGTCTTGCCCACTTCGGACGGCTCGTCGGCCAGTACCGCGGCTGCGGCTTCGTCATGCGGATTCTTGGCAAAGGCCAGCATGGCCTCGCCCACCTTGCCCTGCGTGGTGGCGCCCAGCGCCTTGAACGAGGCGATCGTGGTGTCGTTCCACATCACGGGGAACTGGTAGGCCTCCACCTTCTTCAGCGCGTCGGCCAGTTCGTAGATCGCGTTGTCCTTGCGCGGCAAGGAGCTGTGGCCACCGGGGTTGTGGGTGGTCAGTTCGAAACTGGCATAGGCCTTTTCGGCCGTCTGCACGCCGAAGACCAGCGGCTTGCCCGACTCGCTCAGCTCGCCGCCACCGGCGTCGGTGTTGAGCGCGTATTCCACATCGACCAGGTCGCGATGATTCTTGACCAGGTCTTCCATGGTGTCCTGCGAGGTTTCCTCGTCACCGGTGTAGATGATGACGAGATCGCGCGTGGGCACGAAACCTTCCTTCTTCAGGCGGATGAAGTTCGCCGCCAGCACGGTCACGCCGCTCTTGATGTCCTCGGTGCCGCGTCCGTAGAAGTAACCGTTCTCCTCGATCAGCTTGAACGGATCGCGCTGCCAGTCTTCCGGCTTGGCCGTCACCACGTCCATGTGCGCCATCAGCCCGATCGGCTTGCCGCCGCTACCGTCGCCGCGATAGCGCACCACCATCGCGACCGTCTCGCCGTGAGGAATGATATGGATGTCCGAATCCGGGAAACCTGCCGCGCGGAACTGGTCGGCGAGGTACTTCGCCATCACCGGCACCTGCCCCTGCCCGATTTCGGTCTTGAACGCGATGAGGTGGCTGAAGATGTCGCGCGCCTGGGCCTGGTTCTGGTCCAGCGTGGCGGCAGCGGCCGGCATGGCGGCGGAGAAGGTCAACAGGGAGGCAAGCAAGGGTTTGAACATGGAGCTTCTTACCAGCGTCGGAAGGAGCCGTGAGTATGTCCTTTTACCGATGCCGTGGGGCCATCAGGCCGAAGATTTCCTGCCTCGCGGCACGGCCTGTCAGACGTCCGTACTCACGTGGATGGGAAACGCCACGCGTCCAGCACCTCGTAGTCCCCGCCACCCACCACGCTGTGCAGCAAGCTGAACCCATCCACCCGCCAGGTGATGGGTTCCACTGGCGTGGGCTGCGGCAGCGCACCACGACTGTAGGCAAAGGTGACGTGCGGGGTGAAGCTGCGCGAGAGATGGGCACCCAGGCCGGCGCGGAACATTGCATCGCGCAGGTCCTCCCACAGCGCCTGCAGCGCCGGGGGTATCTGCGTGCAACGCAACACGCACGGCGGTTCGCGTCCGTGAAAACCGGATGCGCTGTCCAGCACCAGGTCGAACGGCGCGGCCTGCACCTTGCCTGCAGCATCGATGGCCGCGCGAGCGATGTCTTCCCGCAGCATGGGGTGATCGCCGAGGAAATGCAGCGTTGCGTGGTAGCGGGCCGGACGGATCATGCGTGCCCGTAGATGTTGCGAAGCGGCGACGCCGGCAGCCGCGGACTCGATGCGTGCGCGCACGCTCGCCTCCGGCATCAGGGCGAAGAACAGGCGGTGGATCTGCGCAGGCACCGCGCCGCCTCCCAGCAGATCGGGCTGTACCACATGGGGTGACGAACGACGGGAATTCATGAGCGACACATCGGGGAAACCCGCACAGGTTACCGCAACGGACCGCCGTTCCCACGCGGCCCGTCGGTACTACCGCCCGTCCGCAAAGTAGTTCTATGCTGGAGCCGCCGAGGCGTCCCCACGCACGGCGCCCTACATCGATGCCACATCACGCCGTCAGGAGGAAGAACCATGGCTTTCTCTGCACGTGTTTCGGCTGTTCCCCTTGCACAGATCAACGTCACTCCACTGGTGGATGTCCTGCTGGTGTTGCTGGTGATCATGATGATCACCTCGCCCGTGCTCACCCATAAGCTGAAGCTCGACCTGCCACAACCAGGAAAGACCCAGACGGAAACACCGCCAACGGTGCACCTGTCCATCCATGCGGATGGTTCGATGTACTGGAACGACGCCCCGGTCAACCCGGCGATGCTGGACGCGCAATTGGCGGTCGCCGCGCATAGCCCGCTACCACCCAGCCTCCTGGTCGACCCTGCAGATGGTGCGTCTTATCAGATCGTTGCTGGCGCCATCGCCAGTGCGAAGCGACAAGGGCTCGAAAGAATCGATTTCATCGCAGCACACTGAAACCTGCGCGCCGCCCCGCCAAAGGGGCGGCCGCGCCTGAGCGAAACATGAAGCGCCCGTACCACGCTCACATTACGCTGACATAAGCAAACGCCCGCCCAAGCGATGAACCGACAGGTCGCATCGTTGGGCGGCCATGCACTTTTGCCGATCTACGCTTCGGTTGCGCCATACCATCGCGCTGCCGGAGGGCATGTCGATGAAAGTCCATCACATCACAAAGCTTCGCCATTGGATCGCACCGCCCTTGCTGGCCGCTGTGTGGCTGACACTGCCGTTGCAAGCGCTGGCACAGGATCACTACCGCCACGATCACGAGCCGCCACCGCCGCATTACGAGCACGACCACCACGGACACGGCGACCGCGACTATCACGAGTACCACCACGATCACGACGACACCGGCGCCATCGTGGCCGGTGCACTGCTCGGCGTTGCCGCAGGCGCAGTCATCGTCAACTCCACGGCGCCACAGCCACCGCCCACCGTGGTGTACACCTCGCCGCCTCCTCCGCCACCGCCAGGTGTCGTCTATTACGAGGATGACGGGCACTAAGCAGCAAACGCGTTTGATCGAAGAAGGAGTTACCCATGAGAACGTCAGTTCGCAGCGTGACATTGCCGGCGTTGATTGCCTTCGCGCTGGCCACCGGTCCGGCCCTGGCGCAGCAGAATCCTCCGACGCCATTGCCGACATCCACGCCGCCGGCGACCCGGGACCACTCGCAAAAGCATGCCGACGCCGTCGAACGCCGTATTGCCGACCTGCATGCACAGCTGAAGATTACCGACCAGCAGTCCAAGCAGTGGGATGACTTTGCGCAGACCATGCGCGACAACGCACGCAAGGCCGACCAGGCCTTCCGCGATCGTGCGCAAAAGCTGTCGACGATGAAGGCACCGGACGCTATGAAGTCGTATGCCGACATCACCGAGACGCACGCGGATAACATGAAGAAGCTGGCCTCGTCCTTCAGCGATCTCTATGACGTGTTGTCGCCCGAGCAGAAGCAGATCGCCGACCAGATGTATCGCAACCCCGGCGGCCACACGGGTGGTCCTGCCAAGACCGACAAGGGCCGCAAGGGACATGCGCCGGCAAGTGCTTCGTCCGCATCGAAGCCCGCCGACTAAGAAAGCCCTACCCATGGACGCGAAGCGCGGCACGCCATCGTGCCGCGCTTCATTTTATGCAGGGACGGTGATGTCGCTCCCGCTCAAGAGCCACCGCCGGTGGACTCGCAACGGGCCCAGCTGGTCGCGCGCGGCGTAAGTGACGTACTGCAGCTCGCTCGCTTCCAGGCTTGCCGGTGGTATCGCAAGTGCAGCGAGTCGCTGCCTGATCGTATGCGCGTCCACCTTCCGGCGATACAGGCCCAGGGTGATATGCGGTACGTACGTCGACTGCCGCACTTCGTCGCTGATGTCTCCCAGCAAGGCTCGCCAGCGGGCGATCCGGCCGTCCCTGTCATCGACGGGTATGAAGGCCGCACTGGCGAAACTGTCGAGCCTCGCCAGCGGCAAGGTCATCCGCCGTCCCGCATGACCGCTCAACTGCAGCAGCTGTCTTCGCAACAGGTTCCGTGAAAAGTCGTCATCGGCTCGCTTGCGTGCCTGATGAAATCCGCAGACGAAGACCGTCATGTGCGGCTGGCGATGCGGCGACGGATGCAGGAGATCCGCCAGGCTTTCCCGCGCATAGGCCACATAGTCGAGCAGCTCGGGCTGGACGACGGGCAGGATCCACACGCCATAGCGCTCGCGTCCCCGATGCCACTCGGGATAGTCGCGCAATTCGGCCACCAGGGTTTCGGCGGGCCCCGTGTCGGGATCGGAAAACAGCATGCGGTCGATCATAACGGGGCAGGCCCTCCCCTGCGCTTCCACCGAAGTCGCGACGCGCCCTCAACCATAGGCGGGCCCGGATAAAAGTCATATCGCCATGGGTCGGGCGACTCATTAGAGTAGCCCCGCCAGGAGACTTCCTGCGCCCCGCAGGAAGCCAGTGCCCATGGAGACGGTCATGCCCAGCACGCGTCATCCCGCCCTCGCCGCCACCCTCTGGGGCGGCCTCATCGCTGGCACCGTGGACATCGGTGCAGCATCGCTGATCAGCGGCTACAGCCCCATCGTCATCCTCAAGTACGTCGCAGGTGGCCTGCTCGGCAAGACCTCGCTCGCCGGAGGTCCCGCCAACGCGGCACTCGGCCTGCTGCTGCAATGGGGCATGTCCATCGTCATCGCGGCGATTTTCGTGCTTGCGCTGCGCAAGCGCGTCACTAGCCCGCGTACATGGACGGCATGGGGTATTGCCTACGGCGCGGCCGTGTTCGCGGTGATGAACTATGTGGTCGTCCCGCTTTCCGCGCTGAACAGCACGCCGCACTTCAGCGTATTCAGCTTCATCGCCAATCTGGCCGCCATGTTGTTGTTTGGCTGGATCATCGGGTTTGTCGCGAGGATCAAGCTGCCTGTCGCCCAGGCATAGCGCGGCGAGCCGGATTGTCGGCGCGGAATCGAGGCGGCACACTGCCGCCTACCGACCGTGCCTCGCAACTCGCATAGCCATGGCTTCAACCGCGCAACCCACCTGGTGGCTCTACCTGATCGAATGCCAGGATGGGTCGTACTACGCCGGCATCACCAACGATCTCGATGCGCGCTATGCCGCCCATGCGTCGGGTCGTGGGGCGCGCTACACGCGCTCACATCCGCCACTGCGCCTGCTTGGTTCGCGCGCCTATGACAATCGCTCGCAGGCATCGCGCGCCGAATGGGAAATCAAGCAGCTTCCGAAGCATCGGAAGCTCGGCTACCTGACGGAAGCTACCAACGAAGAAGCCGCCATCCCGGATGCACCGGAATGACGGCTTCTTCCGTCGCGCTAAATCACGACGACTTTTTCAGCATCGCGGTCAGCTTGTCGAGTTGCTCGCGATAGCCATCGAGCGTCTTTGCGGTAGCGACCGCGTAGCGGTTCGCCTCGTCCCAGCGACGTGCTTCCAGCGCCTCGCGCACGCCCGGCACGGTCTTCACTTCGTAGCCGGTCAACATGCCCGGCGCGTAGATCATGTGCTTGAACCAGGGACGCTCAGGCAAGCCGGAGCTGTCGGTGAGCGACTGTTCCATCCGGCCGATCAGGGCGTTCAGCTCCTGCTGCTGTGACGGTGCGAGCTTCAACCCGGCCGCGACGCGCTCGTTGTAGGCCGTGTCATAGGCCTGCGCGCTTGCCTTGAGTTTCTTCGCTGCCTCGTCCAGCGGCGCGAGCCTGATCTCCGGCACATCCGAATCGCGTGCCGGCGAACCCACCGGCCGCGTCGGATCGGACGCCAGCGCGAACGCCTTGCCGTCCAGCAGCTTGTGCTGCTGCTCGGTGTCCTTGCGGGTGTTGTCGACCAGCTTGTGCAGCTGGTCGACGTAGCGGTCCATGGTGTCGCTGAAATCGCTGAAGCGCAGCGGCAGCACGTTGGCATCGGCCATGCGCAGCATCACGTGACCCGCGACCTTGGACAGCGCCACGCCGTATTCGAACGTAGGATCGCCGAAGCGCACGTAGTGGTCGAAGGAGTCGTACTGCGAGTGGTAGACACCGCCGCTGTCGTCTTCACCGCCGAAGCCCAGGTCGAGCGAGGCAATGCCCAGGTGCTCCAGGAACGCGCTGTAGTCGGAACCCGAGCCCAGCGCCCCGATCGGCACGTCACCGCCCGTGGCTGCCAGCTTCGCCTCTTCCTTCACCTCGGGCTTGGCGTCCTTCCCGCTGGCATCCACCAGCAGGCGCGCCCGCATGCGCTCACGCACGCTCACCTTCGTCTCGGGATCGGTGACGCTCTCGGCGGACTGGTTCACCAGATGCTGCAGCGAATGGCTGCCCTCGGCACGCAGGAAGCCACGGCCATTGGTGTCCGAGTTGAGATAGAGCACGGCTTTCTGCTTGAGCTCGTCGGCGTGCGTCTCCGCCCATTCGGTGGAACCGAGCAGGCCGGGCTCCTCGCCATCCCAGCTCGCATAAACCAGCGTGCGCTGCGGGCGCCAGCCCTGCTTGTAGAGGGCGCCGATGGCCTTCGCCTCGGCCAGCAGCGCCGCATTGCCCGAGAGCGGATCCCATGCACCGAACACCCAGCCATCGTGGTGATTGCCGCGCACGATCCACTGGTCGGGCTCGGTCGAGCCCTTGAGCACCGCGATCACGTCATAGACTGGCTTCTGCCCCCAGTCGGACAGCACCGTGATATGCGCCGGCGCGCTGCTCGGACCCATGTGATAAGTCAGCGCCAGCGAGCCGCGCCAGTTCGAGGGCGCTACCGGGCCCGTCAGCGACTTCAGCAGCGGCGTGGCGTCCGCATAGGAAATCGGCAGCACCGGAATCTTCAGGATGGTCTTGGCGTCCTTGAGCGCGAGGCGCTTGGCGTTCGCCGTCGAACCATAGCCCGGGGTCAGCGGATCGCCGGGATACTGCTGCATGTCGGCCACCGAACCACGCTGCACCCCGTCCTCCGGGCGCCAGCCGCCTTCCGGATAGGTGTCGCCGTGGGCATAGCCGTCGTCATGCGGATCGGAATAGATCAGGCAGCCCACGGCGCCGTGTTCCTGCGCGAGCTTGGGCTTGAGGCCGCGCCAGCCGCCGCCGTAACGGGTGATGACGATCTTGCCGCGGACGTCGATACCGCGGCGCGCCAGTTCCTTGTAGTCGTCCGGCATGCCGTAGTTGACGTACACCAGCGGCGCGGTGACGTCACCGTCGCCACCGTAGACGTTGTAGGGCGGCAAGGCATTTTCGCGAATGCCCGAAGTGGCGTCGCCTGCCACGGCCGGCTCTCTCAGCTTGGCCGTGTACGGCTTCGGTCCCTTCAGCTCCAGCGCCACCTTCTTCGGCGTGGGATACAGCACGTTGAAGGTCTCGATATGGGCATCCCACCCCCATTCCTTGAACTTCGCCAGCATGAATTCGGCGTTGGCCTTGTCGTGCGGCGAACCCACCTGGTTGGGCAGCGAGGACATCTGCTTGAGCCATTCGCGCTGGTCCGCCGGATCGAGCAACGCGTCGAAGCGCTGCTCCAGGCTTTGCTGCGCCGCCGCACCATCCTGGGAGAACCCCAGCATGCCGTTGCCGTGGCTTGAATCGTCCACTGCCAAAGCGCTGCCCATCGTCGCCAACAGGCAGGCCGCCAGCAGCGGCCGGATCGTCAATCGGGTCATGCCCTTCTCTCCCCAGATAGTCATGCCAAGTCCCGGCGCGGCCGGTTGGCCGGCACCCCGTCACGAACGCGGCTCCGTGCCACCGGAGCCATGTCGCCAAAACGCTGTCGCGTCAGTTATAGCAAGCATCAAGACGCCATCGCGTAGGACAGAGGTCACGCTTTGGCAGCCCGGACGCTCGGACGCCGAAGCGCCCCGCAAGAGGCTGCGATGACTAGCCGGCCGGACGGGACGCCTTCCACGCCGCCAGGCGGGCCTGGATGTAGCGGTCGTAATCGGCCTCGGTGTGCAGGCTGGGCATGGTGTGCGCCGTGTCGCCATGCGCATCCGGTACCGGCAACGCAGCCACCAGCTCGGCGTACACCTGCTGCAGATGGGAAGGTCGGCCGGCGGCGGGATTGGTCCCCTGCGAAAGCGGCGGCGAGACGCCCGACAGCGGATCGTCGGTGCGCGGTGCCGCGAGGCTGAGCGCCGCGCTCACGTCGGGGGCCACGGCGTCGCGCGCGGTCAGGTTCGGCACGCCCCAGCGCGCCTCCGCGGTGCGCAGGATCGAGGTGTGATCGAACGGCATCGACGATGCCGGGACGCGCAGCACGGTCCCGGCGGGAATCCATGGCGAGATCAGCAACGTCGGCACACGCGGCCCGAAACGCTTGAAGTCGAAACCGAACTCGCCGGCGCTGGCATCGGGCGGTACCGCATCGGTGGGCGGCGCCACGTGGTCGTAACAGCCACCATGCTCGTCGTAGGTCACGATCAGCAGGGTCTCGTTCCATGCCGGGCTGCTGCGCAGTGCCGTGTAGACGTCATGGATCAACTGCTCGCCCAGGGCCACGTCATAGTTGGGGTGCTGGCTGTTGCCGCTGGAGCCCCAGCTGGGCTCAAGAAAACTGTAGGACGCGAGCGTGCCATTGGCCGCGGCCGCCTGGAAATCCGCGAAAAGACCGAAGTTGGTGTCGGGCTCGCTGACCAGGTCCGGAAAAGTCATGCGGGTGAGCGGATCGCTCGTATAACCGTAGATCATCCATGACACGCCCTGTTTGCCCAGGGCTGCGTAAATGGTCGCAGCGGCGAACGACTTGGTGCTGTCGTCCATATGCCCCAGGGATGTCCCTGCGTGCACGAAGGCCCGATTGGGCAGGGTTTCGGTGGGCACGGAACCGAACCAGTGATCGCACACGGCAAAGCCGCGTGCCAGCGCCGAGAGCACGGGCAGGGTCTGGGGCGTGTGCATGCCCATGATGTCGGCCGCCACGGTGCCCGGCAGGATCGACCACTTCTCCTTGGCCTCCCACACCAGGGTGCTGTCGAAATTGCCCACAAAGCCCTGGTTGGTGGCTATGGGCGGCGTGGGTGCCGTGCTGCTGCCGAACAGCTGGGCATTCGTGGCCGCGTAGCCCTCGCCGGGATCGGCGCCCGGCATGTAGTAGGTGCTGGCGGTGGCGGGCGAAATCGCGAACACCGACACCGGGGCCGCACCGGTGACCGCCGGATTCGACTCCTTGCCCGTCAGCCCTTCGAAGGGCTGTCCTGTCGGCGACACGTTGCCACTATCGGCATAGAGATAGCCGAGCATGTGGTCGAACGAGCGGTTCTCCAGCATGAGCACGACGATATGGTTGATCGCCGCCAGGGCCTGCGGAGCGTTCTTCTTTGGCATGACGTGCTGCCTCTGCGTCACGGGTTGTGGATCCCCCATCGCTTCACGAGCCCGGCGATTCCAACACGCATGAATGTCGCTGGCGTGACCCGCCGCTGACCCGGCGGCCGTCGTTCAGCGAAACGAACCGCCTACTGAAGTTTCCGACCGGCATGCCGATACACCGGACATGCCTCGATCACGGGTGCGCATCGCGCCCCATCGCGCGGGAACGACATGCTGCAATCGCCACCGAACATCGCTTACCTCAAGGCCGCCTGGGCCGCGTTCGCCGGCATCAGTGGCGTGAACGCCGGCCAGAGCTACGAAGCGGCCGGCCTGAGCTTCTCGCGCATCAATCACTCCACGCTGGTGCTCAAGAACCGCGTGCAGGTGTCCACCATGCCCGTGCACTACACCAGGCACGAGCTACGCACGGGCTTCCTGGGCCGCATCGAGAACGAAGTTCGCAAGGCCGCCGCCCAGATGGAAAGCGTGCTGCTGCGTGAACTGAGCATTCCCTACGGGCACGAGCTGGTGATCGAGCTGGAGGAGTGCCTGCGCCAGCTTCGCCGTCGCGGCCACCGCTCGCTCACCATCCAGGTGAAGCCGTCCGACCACGAGGCTCTGGAGACCCGGGCGCAGATCGAGATGCGTGTCTTCCTCGACTCGCCGAGGGCCTGCGTGTTCGCCAACCTCTCCGATGCGTCCGGTACCCGGCAGGTCGATGTGCTCGCCCAGGCCGCCAAGCGCGAGCGCGTACCGCGCGCCGGCACCTATGCCGAGCTGGCGCAGCAGATCACGGAAACCATCAACGCCGCCGTGGCGCCTTACCTCACCGAGCGTCTCGCCGCCTGACGCGACGGCTGCCGCGAGGCCCCGACCCGAACGGCAGCCCCGTCCGGGGCCATGTCGAAATCCCGCTTCCTCGTTCGTCTCCCAAGGGAGACGTCTTCACATCGGCGAGCATGTCGGGTGGAGCAACGTCGCGTGCCTGAACAGCCCCACGCCACTGTCGAGGTCATCTGTCATGAACGATGTTGCCACCCTGGTCCCTGCCGCCGAGCTCGTGCGACGCAACGGCATGCGCTTTCCGCGCGAAAGCGAGGCGTACCGTCGCGCTCGCGACGCGCTGCTCGCCGAAGAAATCGAGCTCCGCCGGCAGATCGAGCGCGTGGCGGTACAGCGCCGCGCCCTGCCGCCCGGCCCCGAAGTGCAGGGCGACTACCGCTTCATGGGCGAGAACGGTCCGGTCGATTTCGCCGGCCTGTTCGGCGACAAGCAGACCCTGATCACCTACAGCTACATGTACGGCCCGCAGCGCGAGCACCCCTGCCCCATGTGCACCTCGCTGCTCAGCGCCTGGGACGGCGAAGCACGCGACATCGGCCAGCGCGTTTCGCTGGCGGTCATCGCGCGTTCGCCGATCGAACGCCTCGTCGCGTTCAAGAAGCAGCGCGGATGGCAGGCGTTGCGCCTGTACACCGACCTCACCGGTGATTTCAGCCGTGACTACAACGCCATCGGCGAAAACGACGGCGACGAGCCCGCCTTCAACGTGTTCACCCGCCGCGACGGCGTCATCCGCCTGTTCTGGGCCGGCGAAATGGGCTTCGCCACGGCGGACCCCGGCCAGGATCCGCGCGGCGCGCCGGACCTGATGCCGTTGTGGACCGTGCTCGACTCCACGCCCGAAGGACGCGGCACGGACTGGTACCCCAAGCTGGACTATCCGAACGGCTGAGACTCGCCCCCGGTTCGATGGCGCAGCGCTGCCTGCGCCATCGAACCCGTTGCCGTCAAGGCATCGGCTTCATGCAGTTGACCATCCATGCCTTGCCGTAGCGGTCGACCAGCATGCCGAACCGCCTGGCCCAGAAGGTTTCCGCGATGGGCATGGTCACCTCCCCGCCCTCCGCAAGCGCATCGAACACGCGCTCGGCCTCGGCTTCGCTGTCGACCGTGATGTTCACGCACCCCTTGGCGCTCTTGTTGCCTGGCGGGCCATCGGCGCCCATCAGGACGCCGCCCGAGCTTTCCAGCGTGTTGTGCATGATGCGCCCATGGGTCTCCTTGGGCATCTCGCCGGCGATCGGCGACTCTCCGTAGGTCGTCCGGTACGCGATGGTTCCCTTGAAGACCTTCGCGTAGAAGTCGAACGCCTCCCTGCACTGCCCGTCAAAGTCGAGATAGGGGATGAACTGCATGGCTGACTCCTCTTGTGTGGTCCGCATCGCCATCGGCGACCCGTGAATACGACGAAGACGCTCGCCTCGAATCGATACGATGGTGGAATGCACCTTGTCACGGGTGCGTCACGGTCAGCCGGCACGCTTGCAGTCGAGCGGAGTGCCGGGCACTCTTTCACGTTTTCACCAAGCGGAAGCGTCATGTCCAAGCAAGAAAACATCCTCCAGATCATCCCCGCGACCGGCTGGGTCGCCGTCTACGACGTGGACGGCGTGGAAACCGCCGAGTCGGTCGTCTGCTTTGCGCTGGTGGAAGGCGACGGCCGTGGCGTGCGCGCGATGCGTGCCGATGGCAAGCGCATTGCCTTCGCCGACGAAGCCGCCAACTTCCTGCGCGTGGAAGAGCTGGCCGACTTCGAGGATGAAGACGAAGAAGAGGAAGAGGACGAGGAAGACGAAGAGTAAGGCTGACGCCGGCTCCTCCCAGCTTCGCATCCCGCAAGGCCGCCACGCTTCAATGCTGGCGGCCTTGTTCGTTGAGGAGTTGCGCTGCTGGCGGCCCGGCTGACCCGGGCCATTCCGGTACGTCAGGCGCCAGCGTCGCCCTTGTGAGCAGGCACGTTCTCGAGGAACGTTGCCGACGGCACGAAGAACAGGCTTCCCGTCACCGCCCGGCTGAAGTCCAGCAGGCGGTCGTAATTGCCCGGAGGGTTGCCGATGAACATGTTCTCGAGCATCCGCTCGATCCTCGACGGCGATCGCGCATAACCGATGAAGTAGGTGCCGAACTCGCCCTTGCCCGCGTTGCCGAACGGCATGTTGTCGCGCAGGATTTCCAGCTCCTCGCCATTCTCTTCGATGGACGTGAGCACGTTGTGCGCATAGCTGGCCTTGGCCGCGTCGTCGATTTCGACATCCGACAGCTTCTTCCTGCCGATGATGTTTTCCTGCTGCTCCACCGGCACCGCGTTCCATGCCTTCATGTCATGGAGATACTTCTGCACGATGACGTAGCTGCCGCCTGCGAACGCGGGGTCTTCGCTGCCGATGATGGTGGCATCCAGGGCGGCCTGATCCACGGGATTCTCGGTGCCATCGACAAAGCCGAGCAAATCGCGCTCGTCGAAATATTTGAAGCCATGCACTTCATCCTCGGCCGCGACGAAGTCGCCAATGCGCGACATGATTTCCGCCGCGACTTCGAAGCACAGATCCATGTGCGTGGCTCGAATATGGAAAAGGATATCCCCGGGCGTGGAAACGGCGTGATGCACGCCCTTGATCTCCCGGAACGGATGCAGCCCGGCAGGTCGGGCACCGCCGAAAAGTCGATCCCACGCATCGGATCCGAAACCCATGACGCACGACAACCGCCGGTCCGGCTTGCGAAAGCCGACCGCGCGAAGGATGCCGGCCAGGTTGTTGCAGAGCGTTCGCACGGCTTCGTCACCTTGAGCGTCGGGCTTCAAGGTCACTACAAGGAAGATCGCGGAGTGCGTGAGTCCATCGGCAACCGGTTGCGTCATAACAGAGGGCACGATGGGCTCCATGTCAGGTGGGTTACGAAACAAATGCGGGGGAGCCCAGATTGCCACAATCACGGACGCGAGAAGGCCAAGTCCGGTGCTGCGCAGGCCGGGCGATCGCCGCTCGCCCGTGCACCGTCCTGGACGGCTCATGCCCTCCCCGCGTCCCGGCAAAACATTGAACCCTGGCACCAGGTGACGCTGTGTCGCAGTGCGGTCACTGAACCGCGCGCTGGACGATAATTGCCACGGCCTCAACAAACCGGCCAAGCGACATACGGGTCTGGGCGTGAATCGTTACCGTACACATCGACGACTGGTTGCATGGCTCGGTCTCTTGGCCATCTGGCTCGCTACCGTGGCCCCGGTCGTTTCCCAGACGCTGCCCCTCCCATCGCACGCGACGATGCCAGGCGCCTGGTGCGGCAGTACTTCGCCCCTTCAAGGTCACTCACCCTCCACGCCACACGACCACACGCTCGAAAAGTGTGCGTACTGCGCGCTGCTGGGTGACAGCCCGGTTCTGGGCGCATCGATCTGGCTTCCGCAGATCACTCTGCAGCTAGAGGCTGAACTTCATCCGTTGCCGCAGGCAGCACCCTGGATACGGCACAACGCGATCGCGGCAGCGCCGCGTGGCCCTCCGGCCGCGACAGGTTCCTGATCGCCCTCAGCGCGGCCGCTCGACCGGCCTGTGCAGCCCTGCCCTATCCCAAGGAAAACCATGTCCATCGTCACCCGCGGCGCAGCAACCCATGCGCGCGCTCCGCTCTACCTGCCCGCCACCAGGCTCGCCATGGCGGCCACCGCTATCGGCCTGCTGATGACGCCCGTGCTTGCGAGCGCCTGCTCCACCTGCGGCTGCTCGCTCAACTCCGACTGGTCCAGCCAGGGTTATGCGGTCACCACGGGCTGGCATCTCGACCTGCGCCAGGACTACTTCAATCAATCGCAGTTGATGAGTGGCACGGATACCGTCAGCCGGTCATCCCTTTCCCTCCCGAACGATGAGGAAGTGCAACAGAAGACCATCAACCGCGTCACCCTGCTCGGTGCCGACTACAACGTCTCGCGGTATTGGGGCGTCTCGTTCCAGCTGCCTTATACCGATCGCTATCACCAGACCATCGCGCCCGGCGACACCGACGTCTCCACGTCCGACGCGCAAGGCATCGGCGACCTTCGAGTGTTGGCGCACTACCAGGGGTTTAGTGACGACGCCGGACTCGGCTTGCAGTTCGGCGTGAAACTTCCCACCGGCCGCTTTACGCAGACCTTCGAATCGGGACCGCAGGCAGGCGAACTGCTGGATCGCGGGCTGCAGTTGGGCACCGGCACGACCGACGCGCTGCTGGGCATCTACAAGTCCGGATACCTGAGCGAATCGATCGGGTACTTCGGACAGGCCATGGCGCAGGTTGCGCTGGATGCCAGGGAACAATTTCGTCCCGGCAATTCCGTCAACCTGAACTTCGGCGTGCGTTACCTCGGCACAGGACGCTTCACACCCCAGATCCAGCTCAATATCCACAGCGAACAGCGGGAGAGCGGCGCACAGGCCGATCGCGCCAACAGCGGCGCCACGCTCGCCTACCTGAGCCCCGGCCTCGGCATGAAAGTCACGAATCGCCTCGCGGCCTTCGCCTTCGTCCAGGTCCCCGTCTACCAGCGCGTCAACGGCCTGCAGCTTGAGCCGCGCAATGTGTGGTCACTGGGCATGCAATACCGGCTGTGATCGCCGCACCGTGCCGCGCAACGCTGTCCAGCGTGCGCGGCACGCGCACTGCCCGCCGACCTGGCGAACAGCACGCCCTCTTCCGCCGTAGCGTCAGTCGCGCGCCTTGATGCTTGAAGGCAGGACGACGAAGTCGTGGGTTTTTTCCAGCGACCGCATCGCGGCGATGAGAGCCGGTGGCGGGGCGATGAGCTTGCGTTCGTTGAGGTCCAGCCATCCACCGGCGCTGGTCACCCGCGCGCTCAGTTTTCCGTCCGGCCTGAAGATCTCGTGCCGAAGCAGGAAGCGGCTGCCATCATCGGAATGGCCGGCAATCGCGTAGGTCACCGTGATCTGCTGTTGCAGGCCAACCTCCTTGAAGTACTCCACCTCGTCCTTCATCACCACGGGCCCGATCTTCAAGCGCACGAATTCCTCCATCGGGAACCCATGTTCCATCAGGAACATCTGCCGCACGTCGGCCGTCTTGTCGAGGTAAGCCGTGTTCCGCATGTGCGAGTTGAAGTCCATGTCGCCCCAACCTGCATAGAGGGTCTTGGTGTACATGCACCTGCTCCAACGGATGTGGATGGCAGGCTTGGATTATACGCATCGGGGACCGCGACCAAATGGACGTTCACTGTCCAGATGGCCTACAGCGCTCGTGCAATAGCCGTCCATACGGCACTACTACTTTCAAGCCCGGCGCTGGCCTCGCGCCGGACTGGCAGCTGGTTATTCGCAAGCATGGAGACGCCGTTCCATCCCGCCCGGCCTTACATGCGTCTCTCTCGAGCCAACGAGACCACCACGGACGGCGCTGGGCGCTCATTTTCACGCGCTCGGAGACTCGTGATTCAGCTTTCAGGCCATGGTGGCACGAGCATTCCACGGTGTTTCACACCTCGCATTCATTGCCCGCAGGAAGCCAAACCTGAGATAATGGAAGATTGCACTTCCGCGCACGGCCTCTCTCATGCACATCGGCATCGACTTCGGCACCAGCTATTCGGCCGCAGCCGCCATCAGGGACGGCAATCTCACCCTGGTCCGATTCGGCGACTCGGAGCAGTTCCGCACGGCGGTGTACTTCCCGGAACTGGTGCCCGACCCGAACGATTTCGAGCTCACGCCCGAGCTGGAAGCACAGCTGGAGACGCACATCCGTTCGGCCCGTAACGACCTGCGCCAGCAGGCCACAGCCGCAGCTGCCCGTGGCCAGGCACCGGTGACGCGCTCGGATGAAGACCTGCGTCGCGATGCGTTGCGCGTCATTCGCCGCCAATGGATGGAAGAGCAGGCCCGCGCGGCCACCTCATCCGTCGCCAGCTTCCAGCACGCGCTGTTCGGCGAAGATGCAGTGGAAGGCTATCTCGAGAGCGGTGGCGGCAACCTGATCGAATCGCCCAAATCGATGTTCGGCTATCGGCTGGATCCGCAGGTGCGCAAGGTCATCGTGCATATCGCCACGCACATTCTCGAACACATCCGCCTTACCGCGAGCCGCCAGTTCGGCGAACCGGTACGCGGCGCGGTGATTGGCCGCCCCGTGGAATTCCGCAGCTCGATGGGCGCAGCCGGATCCGAACAGGCCATCGAGATCCTGCGCGAAGCCGCCGCTGCGGCAGGTTTCGACGAAGTGCGTTTTCTCGAAGAACCCGCGGCCGCTGCCATGCACTACCACAAGAGTCTCGCGGACCGGCAGCACGCGCTGATCGTGGACATCGGCGGCGGCACCACCGACGTCACCCATGCGGAGCTTGGCGGTGAGACGTCACCGCTTATCGCGCGCAACTGGGGCCTGCCCAAGGGCGGCACGGATCTCGATGTCGGCGTAAGCCTGCACAGCTTCATGCCGCTGATGGGCAAGGACATCGTGCGCGTGCCGCAGCATCAGTTCGTGGAAGCGGCGAGCGTGCACAACCTGCCCAAGCAACGCGAGTTTCGCAAACAGAACTATCGCCTGGTCGCCGCACCTTACGGCCCGCGCCTGCGCGCTCTGCAGGAACTGGGCGCCACCACGCGACTCAACCAGGCCGCCGAACGGACCAAGATCAACCTGAGTTCGTCGGTGAGCTATCGCATCTCACTTGATTTCATCGAGCACGGCCTCGCCGTGGATGCTCATCGTGACGACCTGGACACGGCCATCGAGCCTTTCCTCACCCAGCTGGAACGCACGCTCACTACTGTTCGTGGCGACCTCCCCACGCTGCCCGCCAGCGTCTTCCTCACCGGCGGCACTTCCCGCTCGCCGCAGGTAAAAGCCAAGGTGGCGGCGTGCTTCCCCGAGATTCCCCTGGTGCATGGCGACCCTTCGCTGGGCGTGGTGTCGGGGCTGGCCGTCGCCGCGAGCGAAGTGCCGTTGCACGAAGCGGCTTAATGTTCCGTGCGGCATGCGGGCTAGCGTGCTGCGGGTTCTAGTGGAGTGCGTCGCAGAACATCACCCCTGCAGGCTCGAATGTGTGCCGTTACCAGCACTCCGGCACGCCCATCGCTTCATCCGCGATGTGTCAGCTGCCTCCGTTCCCATGGCGGGCAGCACACGGAACACAGTAGTTGCCTGACGAGGCGGAGTGCTCGGCGCGCCCCGCCATCCACGCCGAGCCTGCCGATCCGTCCAGCGCATCAGGCGCGCAATGAACCGTCGAGCCTCACTTCGTTGTCCGTACCTTGGTTCTCCGGCAAGGCCAGGGCTACCGCATCCGCTCCGGCCGGAAAGCGTAGCCGCCTGCTTGTGTCGTTTGCCGCGCGCCAGACCTCCAGTGCCACATCCGCCTCTCTTGTCACTGCCTTTTCTCCCGCCAGTCCCGAAAACACGTTGCGCGCGAAAGCTTCGTAAGGGCCGGGAATCAATCCCTGCATACGGTTCTGGCCGTTGGCAGTGAAGCGGGTCGACGGACCATAACCCGGCTCCACCAGTTTGACGCGAACACCGAGGGCATTGAGTTCATGCTCGAGCGATGCGGTGAATCCCTCGATCGCCGTTTTACTGGCCGTATAGGCGGCCACCAGCGGAAACGGCGCCAACGTAACGCTGGACGTGACATTGACGATGGTGCCGGCCCCACGCGTGCGGAACTGCGGAATGATCGCGTGGCACATGGCCATGACCCCGAACGTGTTCGTCTCGAAGATCTCGCGCACCGTCGTCATCTGCGTGGCTTCAAAGGCTCCGAACAAGCCGATGCCCGCGTTGTTTACCAGTACGTCAATGGGGCCGGCGACATTCAGTGCGTGCGCGATGCTCTCGGGTCGCGTCACGTCCAATGCGAGCACACGCAGGTTTGCGGAAGGCGGAAACAGGTCTTCCCGTGGTGTACGCATGGTGGCGATGACATGCCAGCCCAGCGCAAGGAAGTAGCGGGCAGTCTCGAGGCCATAGCCGGAAGAACAGCCGGTGATGAGTACAGTCTTCATGTGTTTCTCCAGGGGTCGGGTTGATTCGGAGAGAACGATAGGAGGGAGGCCCAGGACTTTCGATAATTGTTAGTCCGTAATTCTTTCGCTAAAGTCCAATCATGAGCGACCCGCTTTCCCAGGTAGTGCGGCTGCTGCGCCCGCGCGCGGTGTTCGCCAACATCATCAGCGGCAAAGGGAGCTGGGCGGTCCGGTATTCCGAATTCGGCCAACCAAGCTTTTGCATCGTGCTGGAGGGAGGCGCCCTTCTCGCCGTGGATGGCCACGCGCCCATCGACCTGGCGGCCGGCGACTTCGTGCTGCTCCCCACCACGCCCGCATTCACCCTATCCAGCCATGCCCCTGCCCCGCCGGTATGCCTGGACCCGCGCCAAGTCGCCGGTGGCGTTTCCGAACTCCGTTATGGCGAACAGCAAGGCGATCCCGACATGCGATCGCTGGGAGGTTCATTCCAGTTCGACGACGCAGACCCGGCATTGCTTGTCTCTCTGTTGCCCAGGGTCGTGCACGTCCAAGGCTCAACGCGCCTGTCGCAGTTGGTGCGGATGGTCGGCGAGGAAGTGACCGATCAAAGACCGGGTGCTGATTTCGTACTCTCACGGCTCGTCGAACTTCTGCTTGCGGAGGCCATGCGCGCAGCAACCAGCACGAGCGCACCACCAGGCATGCTGCGAGGGCTGGGCGATGAACGCCTTGCGCAGGCACTCAGGCAAATGCATGCGCACGTCGATCACCCATGGAGCGTCGAGCAACTGGCGAAGACGGCTGCTCTTTCGCGCTCCGCATTCTTTGAGCGTTTCACCCGTCTGGTCGGCGTTGCGCCCATGGAATATCTGCTCGCATGGCGCATGGAAATCGCGAAGGGACTGCTTCGCGAAAACGAACTCTCTGCCTCAGAAATTGCCGATCGCGTGGGCTACGCATCGGCGAGCGCTTTCAGCGTGGCATTCAGCAGGCATGTCGGCATGCCTCCCGGAAAATACGCCCGATCCCATTAGCGGATGGCCGAGGTACGTGCCGGGTCTATGCCGCTGTTTCAATCGCGATCCAAGCAGGGATCGTCCGCTCGGTGCGAAGCAGGCTCTAGCCAGCTCGCAGGTACTTGGTCATGGGCACACAAACCAGGCTCACGCCCAGCGACGACTCATAGACGGCCGTGTCGCTGCCCTCGAATCCCATCGCGCGGTAGAACGGCGCGGCGTTCAACGTAGCATCGAGATGAACCTCCTGCCGCTCCGCTGCTATAGCCAATCGCTCCAGATACGCCATCAGGGCGTGCCCGATGCCACGCCCCATATATTCGGGCGCGACGAAAACAGCGTCGATTTTTCCGCTGACCAAATCGATCATGCCCGTACCCACGACGCGCCCATCCACAACCGCCACATGGAAGTGGTCGGCTACGCGCCTGGCGAATACCTCCGACATCTCGCCCGCCGTCCAGATCTCGAGATCGCGCGGGGAATAATGACCCTGGCATTGCGCACGGATCGCCTCGCGGCGTATCGCGAAACTGATCGATGCATCGTCGATGGTCGCTTTTCTGATTTGCATGCCAGGCAAGCCTCGCGCGATGACGTCCCTATCAGAAGCTTACGCTTCAGGCCGGAGGCGAACCTGGTTTCGCAATATTGACTATTTCGCGGTCAGATCTTGGCGAAACGCAATCAACGAGGTCACCAGGCTGTCCAGCATGTGCAGTTGTTCTTCCGATCGTTTTTCGTAAGAACCGGCGCCATGGATCGAATCGTAAGCTGCGCGAACGTTGGAGCCGTTCGGCTCAAAGTCCTTGAGGCCATTCTTCAGGCGCTGGACAAGGATTACGCTTCGATCGCCGGAATACACCGAGGCGTAGACCGCCATGTTGAGACCAAGCTTTTCCCAGACCGGCTTGAACTCCTTCAGGCTCGCAAGGTACATCGGATATTGGCCGGCCTTCGGATGGACGTGGACCACGAGCGCCTTGCTCGAGAAATTATCGACAGCCGTCGTGCTGAACTCCGGCTTGTATTCGACATAGCTCACCGGCGAAGTCTTTTCGATGTGGGGCAAGACATTGGCTTCGTAGTCGCGCAGCTGCTTTTCGTCCGTGTCGCCATGTTCCTCGAATTCGGTCCAGCTACGCGGGCCCTCGATCACCTGCAACGAACCGCCATCCGGCCCGGTCAATACGTCATAAATGCGCCAATGCGGGTCGCCCCCATGGAATTGCCTGATGTGCGCCGCCATGGCCTTGTCGAAGGCACTGCGGTGGCCCGGCTTGATCCAGATGTTGTAGCTCTTCAGGACCGCGGAGGTCCTGGCCTCTTCCGCGTGGGACGGCAAGAAGAACAGCGGCAGCAGGAGCAAGAGAAGCAGCAGTTTTTTCATCGAAGCAGCCCTGTCATGGATGACCTTCAAGCCAGATGTTCTTCGCAGGCGCAGTGATGCCTGCCCGGGGTGGAACGTAAAGACGCGTACCCGTCTGTGGAATCCATGGGCGACCAGCCCCTGAGTCCCGCAGCGAATGGCAAGCAACGAATGGGGCACCGCCCCCGCAGCAACCGCACCACCACCGACCTCATCCTTCCGATATCGGCGCAGCACGACCTTCTGCACCCTGCCCCTGCGCGCGACCGCGATACCAGAACCAATAAACCGCCGTCAGCGCCACCAGGAATGGCACGCCACACAGCAACGTCATCCGGAATTCCCTCGTGAAATACGTCGTCAGCAGCGCGCCGAGCATGAGCGCCGCGCCCAGCAGCGACGTAAACGGATATCCCCACATGCGGAATGCGAGGTCTTCAGCACGATGACGGCGACGGAAGAACAGGTGGGTCACGAAGATCATGAACCACGTGAACATCGGAGCGATCATCGAGATCGCCATCATCAACATGAAGGACGAATCGGGATACAGCACGTTCAGTACCGTGGCCAGCGCGATACCGATGGCCGAGAGCAGGAGTGCCGCCGCCGGCACGCCGTGCCCGTTGAGTTGTCCAAGGCGCCGGGGTGCGTAGCCCGCCCGCGCAAGACTGAACATCATGCGCGTCGTGATGTAGAGCTGGCTGTTCATTGCCGAAAGCGCGGCAATGAGGATCACGAAGTTGATGACGCCCGCGGCGCCCGGCACGTGCGTCGCGGCCATGACCTTCACGAAGGGGCTTTGGTCGGTGCCGGCAACCGTCCAAGGCACGATGGCAAGCATCAACGCCAGTGTCAGCAGATAAAACAACACGAGACGCACCAGGGTTGCGCGGAATGCGCGGGTAACGGCGCGTTGCGGGTCGTGAGCCTCGCCGGCTGCGACGGCGATCATCTCGATGCTCAGGTAGCTGAAGATCGCGACAATCACGGCCACCCAGGTACCCCAGATCCCTTTCGGGAAGAAGCCCCCGTGCATCGTGTAGTTCGCCAGCCCGATACCCGAACCGGTCGGCGCTCCCGCTACCACCCAGGCCCCTAGGACAATGAAGGCCACTATCGCCGTGATCTTGAGCATCGAAAAAAGATACTCGACCGTGCCGAATACCTTGACGCTCACCATGTTGACGCCAACCAGCGCGCCGGAAAAGCCGACGATCCAATACCAGCCCGGGACACTCGGAAACCAGTACTTCATGTAGACCGCGATCGCGGTGACTTCCGTACCTACGGCGACCACGATGGACGACCAGTATGCGTAACGCACGAGGAACCCGGCCCACGGTCCGATGTAGTGCTCGGCGTATGCCCCGAAGGAGCCCGAGGTGGGATGGGTGACCGTCATCTCCGCCAGGCACCCCATCAGCAGCACCGCAATCAGCGCACCGATGGCGTAGCTCACGAGCACGCTCGGGCCAGCGAAGCTGATCGCAAAGCCACTGCCAAGAAACAACCCGGTGCCGATGGCGCCACCAATGGCAATCATCGAGAGCTGCGAGGTCGAAAGGCCGCGCTGCAAGCCTTTCTCACGTTCAACGATGGTGTCGAAACCGCGATCGTGCGCCATCACACCCCCCAGTAGTGATGCCTGCGTAAGCCTAGCCGACTTGACGCTGAGGGCGGGGTCCATTCGCACCCGGCAATGCGGCGGCCGGCAGCCTGCCTTCTAACTGAAAAAAAGTGAGGGAGCGGCGCCCGCATGTGCGGCGGGGTTAGGGTGCACCGGCGGGCACCACCCCCTCGGGAGAAACAGCAAGGACATGGGTATGCGCAAGACGGCGGTTCTCGCACCCCCTCCCTCCACGCTATACCCACCCGCGACCCGCGAGTGCGCATTTTCGGCATGAGCATCGAGAACAGATGGCGCCGCAGATCTTGGGTGCCCGTTGCGGTACCCATCCGGACTCGGACCCGCAGTAGCACCCAGCGCAAGGAATAACGAGCCCGAGGCACACACCTGGAGCGCCCGAAGTGCCCCATGGCATGCCGGAGACCAGCCCGATCATCGACAGGACGTTTAGACGTCCAGTCCTTGGCAGCCACCATCCGCGCCGCTTGCCGCCCCGGCCCTGCCGCCGCATAGTGCAGCCATCGTTCGTCCAAGGGGAAGCCGTTTCATGACCAGTCGCCTTCGCGGGCCGCTTGTGGCGCTCGCACTTTCGCTTACCGCAACGCTCGCCTCAGCCACCGAAGCGCCCGGACTGCGCCCGGACCAGGCGGAGTTCCGCCAGCTCTACAAGGAACTTGTCGAAACCAATACGACCATCTCGAGCGGTAGCTGCACGCTCGCGGCCGAGCGCATGGCGGCCAGGCTCAAGGCGGCTGGCTTCGCGGACAAGGAAATCACGCTGTTTGCCGCGCCAGACCATCCCAAGGAAGGCGGCGTGGTAGCGATCCTCCCCGGCAAGAGCACCACGGCCAAGCCGATCCTGCTGCTGGCCCATCTCGATGTGGTGGAGGCCAAGCGCGAGGACTGGACACGTGCCCCCTTCACCCTGGTGGAGGAGAACGGCTACTTCTACGCACGCGGATCCGCCGACGACAAGTCCATGGCGGCGATCTGGACGGACATGCTGGCCCGTTTCCGCAAGGAGCACTACCAGCCGAACCGCACCATCAAGATGGCGCTCACCTGCGGCGAGGAGACCACCTGGGCCTTCAACGGCGCCCAATGGCTCGCCCAGAACCGCCCCGACCTGATCTCGGCCGAGTTCGCCCTCAACGAGGGCGGTGGCGGCGATGCGGACGTGAACGGCAAGCTGATCGACCAGACCATGCAAGTCGGCGAAAAGGTCAGCCAGAATTTCCGGATCGAAACCACCAACGCGGGCGGCCACAGTTCCATCCCCATTCGCGACAACGCCATCTACGAGCTGGCCGACGCGATTCGCGCCGTACGTGACTACGAGTTTCCGATCCAGATGACCGACGTCACCCGGACCTTCTTCGCCAAAGTTGGCGCAAGCCGCAAGGACAAACTGGGCAATGCGATGATGGCGCTCGCCAAGAACCCGAACGACAAGGCGGCCGAGGCGATCGTCAACACCGACCGCACCTATCACTCGATGCTGCGCACCACCTGCGTGGCGACCCTGCTCGATGGCGGCCATGCCAACAACGCGCTGCCCCAGCGTGCGGGCGCCAACATCAACTGCCGCATCTTCCCCGGGAACACGATAGACGCGACCCAGGCCGCTCTCGCCAAGGCCATCAACGATCCGAAGCTGAAGATCACCCCCGTGCCGCCCATCCGTCCGGTGGCATTACCGCCTTCGCTTGATCCCAAGGTCATGCAACCGGCCGAGCAGCTGGCTGCCAAGTTCTTCCCGGATGTCCCCGTCATCCCGACCATGTCCACGGGCGCCACTGACGGCATCTTCCTGGAGGCGGTCGGCATCCCGACGTACGGCGTCCCCGGCCTCTGGGGCGGCCCTGACGGCGACGGCGTCCACGGCCTGAACGAGCGCATCTGGGTGAAGTCCCTCTACACCGGTCGCGACTACCTAACCGAGCTGGTCAAGGCCTACGCCGATACCTGAAAGGCGGATGGCAAACGGGACCTCGTCGCCACCTGACGTCGCTCGACAGCTGAAGCAAAAGGCCGCCTCGCAAGGGGCGGCCTTTTCGTCTGGATTCACATGGGCCGAAAGCGAACATCCTCCGGGCATCCGTCGCCTTACCGCTTTTGCGTAACCGAGATCAATACGCTGCGTTCGCTCATCACGCAGCCGGCATGAACGAGACGTCTGCCCGCGCATTGCCCGTCGTTTAGGACGCTTCAGCAACGAGCTCAACTGGTTTGAGCTCGGCTGCATCGCCACTTGGCGTCATTCAAGTGCTATGCGAAATGCCGTCAACTACAGGACGGCTTGCATCCCGTCTGCACATACAGTTCCGATTGAACCTTCCAGCTACCGTCGACTTTCCGCCAGCCGACCAGGTAACGGCCCTGATATTCGATGTCCTTGCCGCCGCGGTGGTAAGCCCAGCGCCACGTTCCGGTTTCGGCGGCGCCGGCGCCGTCTTCCTGATTGACCTGCACGATGACGGGTGTGCGTACGCCATACAGAAAGCCGGGGTTTTGGAACGCCTTGGCCGTCCTGGCGATGTTCGCATCCCGTCCCGCCACCAGGCCATTCGCACTGGCCCAGATGACCTCCGGATTAGCCGTCCAGTACGCGGCATAGCGTTCGATATCGCGCTTTTCTATCGCCGTGTTCAAAGCCTGGCGCGCCATGCGAATGCTCGCCTCATCTGCTGACACGGTTTGAGCGGGGGCCGGAGGCATGGCGGCACATGCCGCGACGAAGAAGCTGGCCATACGGAATAGCGTCAGGAATCGATTCGCCATGGCTGATTCACCCGTTGGTTGCAATGAATATCGACGAGACTGCTCCACCGGCCCATTAGAGGAGTGCGACAGGCAAGCGTCGCTGGCCTCCCTGAGGTGGCGGACCAACACTATCGATTCCGTCCACCATCGCCATGCACAGATTCGGCAACCCCTCTCCTTGCGGAGCGCCCGCTGCTGTCGCGGCTGATTCAGGTCGCCATGCGCCTTATCCGCATCGGCAAAGCCCCTTCCACAACCATACCGGGTCCAAGGCGGAGACTTGCCAGCTTCATGCCCGGGCGCGAGCGCAGAGCCCGACCATGCGACGACCCGCAGGATCTTGTCCGTCCTGGCCTTGGACTACGCCCCTGCCCGACCTTTAACCGACGTCCCATCGACATATCCGGTGCAGCGCGCGCGACGAGCCGCCCCATGGCTGATCCAATCAGACGCCTGCTTATGCACTCGCGTTACATCCCACGGCCGTTTTGTTATTTCCAAAAGCGTCCATCGCCGGCAAATACTTTTCCCAGTACCCGGTGGGCATGCCCGGAAGGCATCCATGGGGCGCACGCCACGGGCGCCCTGCACGGCGCGCCCGCTCATTCCTGGACTCGATGAGTGATGGCGTGAATGACGACTCTTCGAAGTCATGAACACGGCGACGAAACGCAGGCCTGATGATGGACGACTACGCAACCTATCGATGGCCCAGGGGCACGCCGCTCTTCAGCCTCATTGGCCTCTATGCGTTGGGTTTCCTGCTGGCGGCACAGCCAGCACTCACGAACCTGTTCGCTGGAAAATTGGCCATCGCAGCGTACTTCCTCGCCTGCACCCTGTTCTGCACGTATCTCTACCGCTTTCGCGTCGTTCTTGACGCGACCTCCATACGCACAGGCGCGTTCTTTCTCAAGAAGATGGAATTCGCCAATGTTGTTCGAGCAAGGTATGCCCAAGGTGATGATGCTGGACAGATCATCCTCTGGGACCGTAACGGCATGAGGTTACGCATATCGGACACCATCCATGACTTCGGGGCTTGCACCAGGGCAATAAACTCGCGATTGCCCACGCATCTTCCGATCTCCCGTGGCGGACAGACCATGTCGAGACACGTATTGAGTGGCGGCGACCTGGTTTGAGGCCAGCCGCTACTGCGTGTAGATCCGGGGGCCCGGCAAAACGCATCCTTTCGTACCCGGCGACGATACGACGAATCCCTCTTTGATCGCCCTCCCGGTATGCGAACCAACGAAGCCATCGGACGTTGCCGCCGGTGAGCGGGGAGCCCTCTCGGGCAGGCTCCTCGTGTTGATCCGGTCCATGGTGGCGTGCCGGCTCTGCTCGGTGAGTTCGAACCTGACCGTTATGCTCGTCTTGCACGGGATGACCTGGGTCCTGGCTCCGAGGTCAGCCTCCGTGCCAGGTCGCAAACCCGCAGCGCATCCAGACCACCCCCGCGAAGCTCGCTGTGGATGACCAATTTGAACAGGGCCAAGTCCCTGACGCACCGCTGCCGCTGAGGGCAGCCCCTAACCCAAAAGATGTCCCGGAGCTTCAAAGGAAGCACCTGCCCCATGCCCCTTCCAAGGTTCCATGAGTCAGCGGAGGAGATCGGGCTGCATGGACATGGCGATACTCCCCGACGGTTTGGAGAGTTGCCATACTGCGGACCGGGGAGTTCGGGGAATGTCTGCCCCCGCCCCTGAGCCGACATCAGAGGAAATGCATTCCGTGGATGATGAGGACCGCGCCAAATGAGGCACCCCATAGTTTTTGGAGTTCTGGCGTTGGTTGTGCTGTGCGCCGCGGGCCTCGTGTTCTATTTTTATGGTCTACCCATGCTTGCGGATAGCAGTATTCACTGTCGCACCGACGGTAGCGGCCTGCTGGGCAAGACACTTGGCTGCTCATCATCATTCGGGCGTTTCATGGACATCCTGTTCGCTGCAGTCGCCCTGTTGCTGGCAGGCATCTGGACTGTACTTAAAGGGATTGACTATCCCCTGCTCTCCGCACGTTACCCGATCGTAGCCAGCGTCACCAACGACGAGCGCCAGTAGAGCTTGTTCGCTATCGCTCCATGGGACGTCTGCTTCTACCTGCGGATTCAGCCGGTCGTGTTGGTGCAATGGAGGGGAAAATGGCGTATGGCCATATAGTGGATGCCTTGGGGCTTGCTGTCATCGGCATCAACCTGATGACTTGGCGTGTTGCCAAACAGCTCAGGGCCGTTGATCCGGGTTATTTCAAGACGCGCGATGGCTCGTTGCACTGGTGGGACATTGCCTCCATGAACGCCGTGGTTGGCATGCTGTTTGACAGGCATTTGCCTGCCACCAAGCATGGGCAGGACATGCGCTGGCGCCTCATCGTAGTCAGGGTGCTCAACGCGATCGCGATGGCTGCGGGAATGATCTTCCTTTGGGTAGGCCTTAGCCAGCCGTGGCTGATTTTCGGGAAGTAGCATTGGGGCAAATGAGCAGTCCACAAATGCCCGTATATGGACTCCTCCCCATTGCAAGCCTCCCGTGCTCTGGCGTCCGTGTCGACTGCACACGTATATCCGGCCTCTGACAACCACACCGCATAGCGGTGCTGGGCCATGATGGGCTAGTCGCGCGCCG
>NZ_SAYT01000003.1 GCF_004296575.1 Dyella amyloliquefaciens
TGGCGATGTCGATCCCAATGCGCGTAAGCTTCATGAGTGGACTCCTCCTCACTGTGACTGGTTGTCTCGCAACTCCAGTCTGGCACTCTTAGATGCCGAGGGTGGGGAGGAGTCCATCCCATTGCTTTCGACCCGAAGCGGATATTGCAGGAATATCGTAACGATCATCTGGCGAAGGTCTAAATAGTCGAGGGGAAGGAAATGGGCGTTCTCGAATTTGCTGGAGGGGCGCTCATCTTCGGCCTCGGCCTTTGGATTGTGCTGGGAGCTTGGCAATCGCAGCTCGTTCGTATTGCGAGTCAGCATGACTTGCCGACGAGATTAAAAGTGGCCGAACGTTGGTATGTATTCGGGATATTTCCGCTGCTTCTGTTCATCATTGGTGGCACTTTCCTGCTGAGCTTGATCGGTGCCAGCCAGATGGGTGGTGACGCTACAGAGCGTCGAGTTCACTTGCTTCTCTTGGTCGGCTTGTACGTTTTGACTGCCTATCCTGGCTGCGAAAGGTGGTTCAAGGCTTCACCGGCGCGAATTGCCGTTGGCTACAAGTGGTGATTACCTTCGAAAGCGCCATGGCGTAGTGTCTGCTGTCGACCCAGTACGGACCTAATCACAATCGGAGAGATGGATTGGCTGAGATTCGAATAGCGCCGGCTGTGTGGCTAATGTCGATGATGATCGCCGTTTGCCTTGCATCTTGTAAGCAATCCGATGCCCCTCCTGCACCGCGTGGCGCGCGGTCCGTGCAAGAGCTTCACGCGGGCTGTGCAGCGCTTGCGGAGTTTGCGAAGGATCTGCAGGCACAAGCCCCAAAGAATGACTTTCAGCGATTCGCCGCCTCCCCAAATAGCTATACGTTTGTCGTTAGAGAGAGTAGCGACTCCTACACCTTCTACTTTGCGCTGAAGCCCTTTCGCGGACGACCAGTAATTGATGAAGGCACGGCCTACAAAGTAGACAAGGCCAACATGAAAGCCGTGGGAGTTGCGTCTCACTGAAACGACCGCTCTCGACCGAAAGTGGACATCGCACTCCCAAAAGGGGCCGGAGGCTGTTAAGGGTCTCATGCGATACATGCCTGCCAAACTCAGACTATCGAGGTTTGTGATCGTGACGGGCGCCCGGGTGATCTAACGGATGCCGGTCGTCCAAGCGTCTTTTCAACCATGGCTTGGAAACGTTGGTCGCCAAGTGCGCGCCCTTGCTTCAGGTGCAATCGAATGGCCGCAATTTCATCGTCGCTAACGCCTTGGCGCAACCACGAACGGTAGGCTTCTGCACGTTGCAGTGCATCTGGCGCCATGGTCAGGAACGTCTCGTGCGGGGTAACGAGAGGATCAGCGGACCGCCCGAGATTGGCATGCACACTGGACCACGGATGATCTTCTGGTGCCTGCACCATGCCAGCCCGGACCGGGTTAAGTTCAATGTAGCGGTAGACCGTCAATAGATACTGATCAGTATTCACCAGGCATGACTTGAAACGTCCTTCCCAAAGCGTG
The DNA here is from genome assembly GCF_004296575.1 of Dyella amyloliquefaciens. GTDB lineage: Bacteria > Pseudomonadota > Gammaproteobacteria > Xanthomonadales > Rhodanobacteraceae > Dyella > Dyella amyloliquefaciens. The sequence goes on from NZ_SAYT01000003.1 coordinate 1,503, forward strand.
CCGCTACGTCGATGCCGACGATTGAAGGAAGGTACATAGCTTTGTCCGATTTGCCGCATCGCGTTGGATACACCCCTGGCTTGAGCCGTACTGACGAGCAAGTGGACGTGGTTGCCCATGAGAACGTATGCGTGTACGGCAAGTTCGTGATCACGAGCACTTTCCGCGAGAAGCATCAGATAATGTTGCCGATCATCGTCATCAACGAATACAGCACCGCGATTGACGCCGCGCTGGGTGACGTGAAGAGGATGCAAAGGTAGTTCAAGTCGCAATCCGCGTGGCATGCTGCAAGTCCGCTAGGGGAGGGCTTGTGCATCTTTGACGATTTGCTGGTTGGGGTGATGTCCGTGCATATGCGGGTGCAGCGACAGATGAAGTCTCAGCCGAAAGTGATCGTTTAACTACCTCCGGTCCCTTTTGGGCGACAGCCGAAAGTGATCGTTTAACTACCTCCGGTCCCTTTTGGGCGAGACCTTCGGCTACGGCTACAACGGCCGCAACCGAATGACAGTCGTGCAACGCAATGGCGCCGCCGTGGGTACCTATACGTACAACGCCCTGGGCCAACGCACGGCAAAGGCGGCGACGCTCCCTGTCGCGCTCAATCAGCGCTTCGTGTACGACGAAGGCAGCCAGCTGTTGGGTGAGTATGGAGATACCACGCGGGACTACATCTGGCTCGGCAGCTTGCCGGTGGCCGTGGTCGATACCGCCGGGTCCTCGAGTACCGTGAGCTACGTGCATGCGGATGGCCTTAATACCCCGCGCGCCGTCGCAGATGGGAGTGGCAACACTGTCTGGCAATTGGCTTATCAAAACAATGCTTTTGGCGAGGAGCAGCCAAGCAGTGCGAGCGGCTATGCCTTCAATTTGCGCTTTCCCGGCCAGTATTACGATGCTGAATCTGGAATCGCTAATAATATGAATCGTGACTACGAGGCGGCGTCAGGTCGATATGTGCAGAGCGACCCTGTTGGGCTGACTGGCGGCGCAAATACCTATGCCTATGTGAGCGGCAACCCGCTGAATATGATTGATCCGTTGGGTCTTTCGGGAATCTATATCAACTACCCGGATTACCCGATAACCATTCCTGGAACGTCGACTCAAATAGCGCTTGGCCACGCTGCGGTTGTCGCGATAGACGACAACACCGGTACGACTCAGTACTTCGAGTATGGGAGATATGACAGCGACTTTGGCAACGCGAGGCAGGAGCCTGTGCCAAATGTCCAAATAGGGGATGACGGTTTACCCACGCAGGCATCACTCACGAACCTGATGAACTTCGTCTCTAAGCACTATGGGCATGGCAGCCCTGTGGATGCCCAGTATTATCAGGACGCGGACTACCAGAAGACAGTTGATTTCGCTCGGAACCGGATCCGAGACAAGAATCGTGATGCCTACAGCTGGAATCCCCTTCATATGAACACGTGCAAGACCTTCGCACATGACGCTATATCAGCAGGACTAGGGAAATGAGCATGATGACCAAGCGGAACATTTCAACGATCGTTATATGGGTGCTGTCGGTCGCCTTGGTGGGAGCCACTTCATTGCTCTTGTTTGTTTCGGCGAACTCCGGGGTATCGCTGGATAACGCACGGCAAGCGCAGGGCTCGTACCGAGAAGAGGCCAGTGTTCTACGGTCACTTCTTTTGAATGTGGCATCCCTAAACCAGGAAGATGCACTTCGCGTCATTCAGGGGAAGTACTCAGGCTCACATGTGGTCAAGCACGACGTGCAAAGCATTAGCGTTGATTCCGTTCTTCTGAAATATCAAAACGGAAGGCTCGCCCAGGTGTGCTCTGCGCAAGATGACTCATTGAACTCGTGTATAAGCCGCTCTGACTAGCAGGGTCTTGCGAGGCCCAGCGGACCAGACATATATGCGTACGTGAACGGGAATCCCTTGGCGCACTGGGACGTCCTTGGCTTGGCTGACCTGTACTACTGGAGGGGTGTTGGTGGTGACTGGGGACACGTTGGATTGATGCTGAATGACGGGAGCACTTATGTAAGTTGGTGGCCCGTGGACTACGGCCATGTTCATCCGCTGGGCAACCAGACGTTCGAGCATTACTGGGAAGCAGATGCTAGGCCGAATTACACCCCCGAGGCTGATACCAAAGGTGAGGGATATCGGCCACCAACAATTATTCACTTAGACGGGCTGGACGAGGATGCCATACGAGATTGGTGGGACACGTTCAAGAAGTCACCTCGGTGGAACTCTGTGTCTCAGAATTGTTCGACGACGGTGGCAGACGCGCTTAGAGCGGGAGGAATGGAAGGTGTCATGGCAGGGTATCCGAAACCCTTGATATGGAGCCCAGAGGCAGTTGTTGATTACGTAAATACGTACAACGATGTTCGTGCCAATCCAGCTAGTCACGCTTGGTTACTGCGTTAACTACTGTTACGAATTCGAGGTAACAATGAAGTCAATCTACCGACATGGACCCTTGTCCTTCTTGGTCGCAATTGCTCTTATCGGTTGTGGAAGCCCTGCAGGCTCGGAGGTGGGGGGCTCTCAGTCAATTTCTGCGTCCTGCAAGTCAGTAACCGCTGAAGACCAAGCTGCTCTGGTTGCCAATGTGGCTAAGCTTCAGATTGGTGATTCGCAATCAAGGGTTGAATTATTGCTAGGTAAGCCAGGCGACGTGGATCGCCCGCTTGGAAAACCTTCGGGTCAAGTCATCGGAACCGAATACATGTATTTTGTGAAAAAGTGTGACGCCAGCCCGCATGCAGGTTGGGACGATGACTACGTTAGGCTTAGCTTTGATCTTGATGGTCGATTGGGGCTCATTGAGGGGATCCGTGTACAAGGAGTGACTGTGCGTACTCAACAACTCCGGAAGTAGCACTTGAGGCATTCCAAAACGGGGTCAAAACGGGGTCAGGTTCACTTCTGTCGCGGTGGGCGATGGGCGGGCCCAATACTGGCGAAGCGATGCGTTTTGGCCTCCATCATCGCCTTGAAGCAGTCACGCCCAAATGCGCGGTTCGCCTATGCTCGGCGCGAAATCACTTTGACGACGTGGGCGTCTTCGTCGATGCAAACCGCTGCGCATAGCCACTTTCCTGCAGAATCATCTGCGGGTCCTTCAGCGCGATGAGCACCTGCAAGGCCTCGTCCTTGTCTGCCGCACGCTGGTAATAGGCAGCGGCGATGCGCATCCCTATCCAGTATCCCGCTTCGGCGGGCCAGCCTTCGGGCGCGGCACCCTGGTTCCACATCCAGCGGTGCATTGCGGCTTGCCACTCGGCATCGGGCTTACCGTCGACCGGCGGATGCGCGAGTATCGTTGCCCGGTCCTGCGTGAACTGCTTCCACAGGGCTTGCTCCTGCGGCAGACCCCATGCGTCGTGCGAATCCGGATCACCCGTTACCAGGCCCCCGATCAAATTGGCGACGCCTTCGCGCAGTGCCTGGGCAAGCAGGTCGTTGTCCTGGTCGTCGGGCATGGGCGGTTGCAGGGTGTGGACGGTCTCGTGCGCGAACAGGCCACGCAGCCGTCGTCGCAGGTCGGCCGCGTCGACCACGCCATTACAGGCGGCTTCCAGGCCGATGACCTGTGCCCCCGGCTCGGCGGAGCCTCCGGCGTTGCCCGCGCCAAACACCGCGTATACCTGAGGCAGAACAACACCGGGCATCATTCGCTGATACGCCGAATAGATGGTGCGCAGTTCGGGAGTGGCGGTTTTCGCCGCAGGAAGGCAAACGTCAATCGCGTGCTGGTAGATCGGTTGCCTTTCCGCCACCACCTGCGCGAGGTGGGTTGCATCGATGATGCGGTAGGGCGTGAACACGGCGATGCCAGGTGTGCCCTTGTCGAGATAGTCGGACTGCAATTGCGCGGCGGTGGGCCGGCCGTGGGTCCGCTTGAACAGCGCGGCGAATCGATCGGCGTCTGCGGTATCGACGACAGCTGTCTGCGGGTCCCTTACCGTGTTCTTGGTCGGGGCATCCTGTGCCGTCGCAGTCGCCCACGACAGGAGCGCGAGCAAACCCATCCCTGTATTCGTCAGCATTCGCATCGTACCTCCGGTTATCCCTGACCTCTGGCCACGGCATCGTAATCCGCATCCGGTCCATCGTGCCAACCCATCGCGATGATGCCAATGAAACAGGGATGGAGTGGACTTCAGGTGATGACTGGCGTCCTGACGATGCCGGCCGGGTTCTCCAGCACCATGCCTCGTGCGAATTGCCTCTTTAGCGCCTCGCGAAATCGCTAAGGCCCCAGTACGTATTGCACATGCAGGCGGATCGATTCGAGTTCATCGTTCGACATGGCCTTCGTTGGCAACGTACGGCAGACAACGTGTCGTTCTGCTGCGCGCCGAGAGATAAATGGCCGCCATGAGCCACGGCAGGGTGTCCAGGTGTCGCCCACCGGCTTAGTGCTCGATGGCGTAGCTCGAACAGGTGGCGAGCCGATACCGGCCGGGCGTCACGCCCTCGTGTTGCTTGAAGCGGCGGGTGAAGTGACTTTGGTCGGCGTAGCCGAGGCGCAATGCGATATCGACGATGGAGAGCGTCGATTTGAGCATGTGTCTGGCTATGCCCATGCGAACGGCTTCTGCATAGATGGCGATGGGAGCACCGACCTCGGCTGTGAAGACGTGCGCCAGATGGTAAGGGCTCATTCCGGCGATCTGCGCCAGTTCCACCAGCGAATGATTGCGTGTCGGATCGTCATGAATCGCGGACCGGACCTTGCGCACCGCGGGTCGATGGGAGGGACAGGTTCGAGCGGGTGCGTTCTGCTCCGCGTTACGAGCGATCAGCGCTTCGATAAAGTCGATGAGAAGCTGCTCGCACGCGAGAGTCGGGAGGCCAGTATCCATCGCCTCGTGCAGGGCGACGAGACCGGCATGGAGCTTCGCGTTGTAGATGACGGGATCCCTGAAATGCAGTTCATGGAACCGGTGGTCGTCAAACAGGCGGCGAAGCACGCTCATATCCAGGCAAAGGCTTCGATAGGTGTAGCCGTGCTCGTCGCCGGCCTCGCCCGTGTGCGCCTCGCCGACATTGACGAAGAAGAGTCCCTTCGGACCGGTGACATGACGACCGCCGCGGTAGACATAGGACTGCAGTCCGGATTCAACGAGGCCGATGACCGCGTGCTCGTGCGCGTGGCGGCTATATCGATAGGCTTGAAAATGGGCGCGCAGGACTTCGATGCCGGGAAGATCCGGGCGAACCAGCATGTCCGCATGATCGCTCATTTCGGCATTCCTGATATTGGGTCGCGGTGACTCGCTGCGTCGAGCTTGGTCCGTGGGTTCACCACCGTCGAAAGTGTATCTCCAGTCCATTGATGCTCACCAGAGCGCAAGCGAGCGACTGACAGTCTGGATCCTCGCAAGATCGTTCAAGACGTGGAAACGCTCGTCGCTAGTATGCGAAGGCAACTACCGAGGAGCAGGCCAATGGTCAACGATAATCTCGACGTTCTCTTGAAGCGATTCGAACAGCCCGATGAAGTCCATGAAATGGAGAAGGGCAGGTTCGAGGTAGTCCGGCTTGGCGGCATGACGATCGGGCGTGCGACGTATGAGCCCGGTTGGCGTTGGTCCGAGCACGTCGGGCGGCAGCAGGGCGTTGCGCTTTGCGAGGTGGAGCACGTTGGCATGGTCGTCGCAGGACAGGCGACGGCGGCCATGAGCGATGGCCAAGTATTCGTGATGTCTGCCGGCGACGTTTTCTATGTGCCGCCCGGTCACGACAGCTGGGTCGTGGGAGAGCATCCCTATGTCTCTCTCCACTTCATCGGGGCGGACCACTATGCTCGTGACTTGGCCGTTGATTGAGCGCGATGGATGCTGGCTGCCGCGGAGATGGTTCCGGCGCCGTCGCGTCGTTCGCCACCGAACGTCAGGGCTGTGGCATGGCAACAAAACGAACGACGGCTAACGTGTCACATGGGAAATATTCGAATGAAACTCGAATTTCGCCACGTCGACGTCTTTACATCGCAGCCGTACAGCGGAAACAGCCTGCCGGTCTTCCTGGATGCCGGCGGGCTGTCGGCCCGACAAATGCTCCGCATTACACAGGAGCTGCGGCATTTCGAGGCGATTTTTCTCGAGCGGACTGAACGGCCTGATACGGTTCGCGCGCGCGTTTTCGACCTGTTCGAAGAGCTTCCTTTTGCGGGCCACCCGGTTATCGGAGCGGCAGCGGCGTTGCATGAGCATACGGACGTCGAAGATAAATACCTGTGGAACTTCTGTCTTCCCGACAAGACGGTGACGGTCGCGACCGAGCGAACCGAGACTGGCTTCTTTGGTCTGCTCGAGCAGGGGCGGCCGGAAATCATCGGGCCGCCTCTCGATCAGGCGTGGATGGCTTCGGCGTTCGGTTTGGAAAGCTCTGACCTTCATCGCCAGTTGCCTGTCGAGATTGTCAGCACGGGGCTGCGATATCTGATCGTCCCGCTGATACCGGAAGCGCTCGGCCGCGCGCGGATCGCGCGCGATATCAGCTCACAACTCGAGGCCGTCGGCGCGCAGTTTGCGGTCTTGTGGGATGAGTCGGCGGCGGAAGCCAGGCACTGGAACAACGATGGCGTGATTGAGGATGTTGCAACTGGCAGTGCCGCCGGCACCATTGGCGCGTATCGCTTGCGCCACGGTCTCGCAAGATCGGGCGAAACCTTCGTTCTCCATCAGGGGCGATTCACAGGAAGGCCCAGCATCCTGCGTGTCTGCCCGGTGGGTTCGAGCCAAAACATCGAGAACGTCAGCGTAGGCGGAGACGTCGCGATGGTTGGCCGTGGTTGGCTGGATGTCCGGCCATGATCGCTCGTGCTTGGGGCGAAGCCGTGAAGCGATGATCACTCCGAGGATAGTCAGTGCGAATGAGTTGCCTGCATGTATCTCGCGAAGCCGACGGGATCCCGGTGCGAGTCGTCGTTGTACATACGGGTGGGTCGATTGGTGGTCATGCTCCCAAAGTACCTCCGTGGGAAGCATTTGCTCAGGCCACGGCCAACACGGGGTAATCCGTGAGGCCGTGTGCGCTGCCGCCGAAAAGCGTGGCGCGGTCATGCGTATTGAGCGCCGCCCCGGTACGCAGTCGCTCCGGCAGGTCAGGGTTGGCGACGAACGGACGGCCAAACGCGATGAGGTCGGCCCATCCTTCGCTGAGCGCGGCGCGGGCACGCTCGGCGGTGTACTTGCCAGCGTAGATCAGCGTGCCGGGGAAGGCGGCGCGCAGCTTCTGCTTGAACTCGACCGGCATGTGCGGGGCATCGTCCCAGTCGGCCTCGGCGATATGGATATAGGCGATACCTAGCGTGCCGAGCAGCTTCGCCGCGGCCAGATACGTGGTTTCCGGATCGGCGTCGGCGCAGCCATTGAGCGTGGTCAGCGGCGCCAGGCGAACGCCCACGCGACGCTTGTCGCCGGTGCTTTCGATCAGCGCCTGCGTGACTTCGGCGAGGAAGCGCAGTCGGTTCTCCAGTGATCCGCCATAGGCGTCGGTGCGATCGTTGGCGTTGGAGTCGATGAACTGGTTGACCAGATAGCCATTGGCCGCATGCAGCTCGACGCCGTCGAAGCCGGCCGCCATGGCGTTGCGTGCCGCCTGGCGGTAGTCATCGACGATAGCGTGGATTTCCTCCACCTTGACTGCTCGCGGCTTGGACGCCTGCACGAAGCCGGGCGTGCCGTTGCTCTCGGCGACAAAGACGTTCACGCCCTCGGCCTGGATGGCCGACGACGAGACGGGCGCCTGGCCATCGAGCAGACTGGTGTGGCTCAGGCGGCCGACGTGCCAGAGCTGGGCAAAGATGCGCCCGCCGGCCTTGTGCACTGCCTGCGTGATCTTGCGCCATCCAGCGACCTGCGCCGGCGAATGGATGCCCGGCGTCCACGCATAGCCTTTGCCGAGCGGCGAGATCCAGGTGCCTTCGCTGACGATCAGGCCGGCGCTGGCACGCTGCGCGTAGTACTCGGCCATCAACTCGTTGGGTACGTCGCCGGGCTGGCTCGCGCGGGAGCGCGTCATCGGCGGCATGACGATGCGGTTGGGCAGTTCGAGACTGCCGAGCGCATAGGGTTGGAAGAGGGCATCCGATGTATCAGACATGAGGGTCTCCGTGACCGGCACATGCATGCCGGTCGATGAGTAGAGTGGGTGGCGTCAACGCCGGTTCGTGCGATCGACAGTCGCGATCAATCCCATACCGGCGCGAGGCCAGCCGGGTTCACTTCGCGGCCATCACGCTCGAGCGCAGCGATCTTCGTCATGTCGTCGGCGTCGAGTTGCAGGTCGCGGGCAAGCAGGTTGCTGGCGAGGTTCTCGCGCTTGGTGGACGAGGGAATCACCGCATAACCAAGCTGCAATGCCCACGCCAGCGCCACCTGGGCCACGGTCGCCTGATGCTTGTTCGCGATCTGCGCCAGTACCGGATCCTTCAGCACCTTGCCGTAGGCAAGCGTCATATAGGACGTGACCGTGATGCCCTGTTCCTTGAGGAACGAAGTCAGCTTGCGGCTCTGAAGATAGGGGCTCAGCTCGATCTGGTTGGTGGCGATCTCGTTCTTTCCAACGGCCGCAATCGCTTGCTTCGTCAGCTCGATGTTGAAGTTGGAAATGCCGATCTGCCGGGTCAGGCCCAGGACCTTCGCTTCCGCCAGCGCCGTCATGTATTCGGACAGCTCGACACCGTTGCCGGGTGCCGGCCAGTGGATCAGGGTGAGATCGACATAGGGCATGCGCAGCTTTTCGAGGCTTTCGCGCAGGCTGGGCACCAGCTTGTTCTTCGCGTAGTTCTCGGTCCAGATCTTGGTGGTGACGAACAACTCGTCGCGGTTGATGCCGCTGTCGGCGATGGCCTGTCCGACTTCGGCTTCATTGCCGTAGATCTGCGCGGTGTCGACGGCGCGATAGCCGAGTTCCAGCGCGGTACGCACCGAGTCGATGACGGTCTGGCCGGTCAGGCGGAAGGTACCGACGCCAAAGGATGGAATGCTCATGGGGGACTCCTGAGGGAATAGGTCGATGGAGGGAAGGGAGATCAGGCTTGGGCGAGCTGGGTCGATGCCTGGCGGTTATCCAGGCGGCCGGCGAGTACGGTCAGTCCGAAGGCGCCGAGCGTTACCAGTGCGGCGATCCAGGGCGTATGCGCCAGACCGAGATGACTCACCACTTGCGCACCGGCCCAGGAACCACCGGCTACGCCGAGATTGAATGCGGAGATGTTGAAGCCGGCGGCGACATCCGTGGCTTCGGGCGCCACCTGTTCGGCCTGCCGCACGACGTACACCTGCAGGGCCGGTACGTTGCCGAATGCCACGGCGCCCCATGCCAGCACCGTCAACACCACCAGCGGCTTGCTGGGTGCGGTGAAGGTGAGCACGAGCAGCACGACAGCCAGCAATCCGAAGATGATCTTCAGTGCGCTCACCGGTCCGCGATGGTCGGCGAGGCGTCCGCCCCACACATTGCCGATCGCCACCGAGACGCCGTAGGCCAGCAGCACCACGCCCACCATGTCGGGTTTGAAACCGGCGAGGTCTTCCAGGATCGGCGCAAGGAAGGTGAACGCGATCAGCGAGCCGCCGTAACCCACCGCCGTCATCGCATAGACTAGCAACAGGCGCGGTTCCAGCAATACGCGCATCTGGCGACGCAGCGGCGCCGGCGCGGCATGCGGGATGTTGTTCGGCACCAGCGCCAGGGTGCCGATCAGGGCGACCACGCCGAACGCGGCAACGGCAAGGAACGTCATGCGCCAACCGAAGTGCTGGCCGATGAAGGTGCCCAACGGGATGCCGGTGACGAATGCCACCGTCATGCCGCTGAACATGGTGGCGATGGCGCTGGCTGCCTTCTCGCGCGGCACCAGGCTGGTGGCGACGATCGAGCCCACCGAGAAGAACACACCGTGCGCCAGGCCGGTGAGCAGGCGGGCAACGATCAGCGTGTTGTAACCCGGCGCCATCCACGCCACCACATTGCCGATGGTGAACAGCGCCATCAGGCCGACGAGCAGCGGCTTGCGCGGCACGCGGCCGGTAAGCGCGGAGAGGATGGGCGCGCCGACTGCCACGCCGAGGGCATAAAGGCTGACCAGCAGGCCGGCCGAAGGAAGGCCCACGCCGAGGTCGCCGGCAATCGTCGGGATCAGGCCGACGATGACGAACTCCGTGGTACCGATGGCGAATGCCGCCAGGGTCAGGGCAAGCAGTGCGAGAGGCATGACTGGGATCCGGGAGGGGAATCGATGGAGCGCAGTCTGACGGCTTTACATTTGCTGATTAAGCCGCGTATAAGCGAAATACTATTGATTTGAAATCAACAATGAAAACGACCCTCGATGAATTGCTGGCATTCGTGGCCGTCGTGGACACCGGCTCGATCACCGCGGCGGCGGAACAGCTGGGGCTGACCATCTCCGCCACCAGCCGCACCCTGAGCCGGCTCGAGGAAAAGCTGCAGACCACGCTGCTCACGCGAACCACGCGGCGACTGGAGCTGACGGAGGAGGGCGCCGCGTTCCTGCAGCACGCCCGCACCATCCTCGCCTCGGTGGACGAAGCGGAAGAGCAGATGGCGGCGCGGCGCCTGCGCCCGGTGGGTCGCCTTCGGGTCGATGCCGCCACGCCTTTCATGCTGCACGTGATCGTGCCGCACCTTGCCGGATTCCGTGAGCGCTTTCCCGAGGTCGAGCTGGAACTCAATTCCAACGAGGGCATCATCGACCTGATCGAGAAGCGCACCGACGTCGCGTTTCGCATCGGCACACTGAAAGACTCCACGCTGCACGCACGCCCCATCGGAACCAGTCGCGTGCGTGTTCTCGCAAGCCCCGATTACCTGAAACGCCGCGGCACTCCCGTCAAGGCCATTCAGCTGGAGCAACACGATCTTCTCGGCTTCAACCAGCCGGACAGCCTGAACGACTGGCCCCTGCGCGATGCCAGCGGAAACACCGTCCACATCGCGCCGACGGTCGCCTCATCGAGCGGCGAAACGCTGAGGCAGATGGCCCTGGCAGGACTGGGCATCGTCTGCCTGTCGGACTTCATGACCCGCCAAGATCGCCAATCCGGTCGACTGATCCCGCTGTTCCCCCGGCAAACGCTGGACGTCCGACAGCCGATCAACGCGGTCTATTATCGAAACACCACGCTTGCGTCGCGTATCACGTGCTTTGTCGATTACCTTGTCGAGGCGCTGGGCAAGAGGCCCTTTGAAGAGTGAGTCCGACAGGAGCGGGAATATGCAGGAAGCTGGAGCAAGCCGAATAGGCAGAGCCGCATGGTTTGCCATTTGCCTGATCGGATTCGTGTTGATCCGACACTATTTTGGCGAGGAGCCCTTGGCATCTCGCCCGGATGCAAGCCGTGCGGTTGGCGAGTTCATGGTCGTATGCCCCGTCTGGCGCCTGGGTGATTTTCGACTGAAGAGACATAAAGCCCAGTGACCATGGTTCGTGTATGGATGTTCCGGGGGCATCACGACGCCCGCCATGACCATCGGCACCCGTGTGACCAATGACCCATGGCGACCGCCAGGCCCGTGGCTACGCTGGCCCGGTCGAAATGGGAATGGCCACGTCATGAAGATGAAAGCCTTGGCTGCTTTGGTATTCCTGGCAGGAGCCTCCGGAGCCGCAGCGCAGGATGCGTTGCTCACCCAAGCACTCGCCCGGCCCGCGCTACCTGTAGATGAGCTGCATGGCAGTGTGCGTACGACTACCGTCGTGCGTGGTGGCAAGTCGCCCGAGACGGAGGTCGAAACGATCGACCTCGCCAAGTCGCCCGACAAGGCACTGGCCTCTTACGCCGAGTTGAAGGATGTCATTGGCCCCAATGCCCACGTTGCCAGCCAGGGTGCCGGACGCACCGTTTACGCCTTCACCACCCATCGACTTCCGCGTGGGCACACCGGCGGTACTTACGTGCACGCCAACTCCGACGGCGAGGATCGTGACGAGCTGTTTGCCGGCGAGGCTGAGGTAACCATGGACAGCCATGGTCAACCCTTCATCAGTCGCCTTGACCTGCACACCCCCAAGGCGACAGGCAACATCCTGGCCCACGTGAAGAAGCTCGAGGTCAGCTACGCCTTCATCCCGGCCGCGATGAAAGACGCCATGGTGACGACGGCCGTATCCGTCCACGTCGACGTTCGCGCGCTGCTTTTCGTGCACCGGGACGTGCATGCGGAGTCGGTGCTGCTGGCTGATGCCGAGCACTGAGTAGGCGCGTCGCCGTAGGGGTCGTGGCAAATCCCTGCGGGATTGCCACACGCCCGGTTTGTGATCCGCTGGCGCTGACCGAGTTGTAAGCTCCCAGCTGACGCAGGCACCACCGCGTGGCCCGAACGGGCGGGTTTCACCGTCGTCAGCGCTTGCTTTAAACCCAGGGCGAATCAAGGAAGTGTTGCGATGACGACGATTGAGGCTACGCCGCAACGGTATGCACGCGTGGGCGGGTTGCTGTACTTGCTCATCATCGTGTTCGGCGGCTTCGCCGAGGGATACGTGATGAACAGTCTTGTCGTGGCCGGCGATGCCGCGGCAACGGCCCACAACATCATGGCGTCGCCCGGACTCTGGAATCTCAGCGTTGCCGGCAATCTGCTCGTACCCGTATTCGCCGTTGCGCAGACATGGATCTTCTATCTGCTGCTACGGCCGGTGAGCAGGCAGCTGGCTTTGCTCTCGGTGGTCTTCATGCTGGTGTCCCTGTCTGTGGAGTCCGTCAGCAAGTTGTTTCTCCTCGCCGTCATGCCCATCCTGGCGAGCGCCGCCCATCCGGGAGCATTCGATCCCGTCCAGGCGCAGTCTCTTGCTCATCTTTCGCTGATCCTGCACGACATTGCATTCAATATCGCCCTGATCTTCTTTGGTGTCGGCTGCCTGGTGGATGGCTTTCTGATCATCAAGTCCGGCTACCTGCCCAAGCTGATCGGCTGGCTGATGCAAATCGCGGGGTTGTGCTATCTGATCGCCTGCTTTGCTGCGCTGATTGCCCCTGCACTCGCCAATGCGATCACGCCGGCCATCCTGATTCCGCCGCTGATTGGCGAGGCGTCGTTCTGCCTCTGGCTGCTTTTCAAGGGCGTCAACGTCGCGAAATGGAAGGAGCGCGCTGGCATCGCGATGACGAACGTGAAGACGGCCTCGATATAGGGCCCCGCCACCGTAACCGACCTTGCCGCTACGGCCGCTCCGAACGAGTCGCGATCAACGCGCCAGTTCGCGAAAAACCTGCGCCTTGCTTTTGCTCACCGGCAACTCGATGCCGGAGTGCAGCACAGCCATCAGCCGACCATCGAGCTCCCGCCTGAAGCGCGCCAGTTGGTCGAGGTTGATGAGATGGGTGCGATGGATGCGGGCGAAGCGCTGCGGGTCCAGTCGAACCTCGAGGCGGCCCAGCGCGAGATGCAGGATATGGTCGCCGCCTGCGGTATGCGCCACGACATAGTCGCCGACTGCCTCGAACCAGTGGATGTCGTCGACGGCGACCGGCTGGATGCTGCGTCCGTTGCGTACGAAAAGGCGCTGCATGGGACCGTTGGCCAGCATTTCACCGTAGCGGTCCAGCGCCGGTGGCAGCGGCTCGCCGATGGATGCCCGGACCCGGTCGAGGGCCGCGGCGAGGCGGGTGGCTCCAAACGGTTTGAGCAGGTAGTCGAGCGCGCCCAGCTCGAAGGCGGCCACGGCATGTTCTGCATACGCCGTGGTGAAGATGATGCGAGGGGCAGGCTGCGGCAACTGACGCAGGACGTCGATGCCCGAGCATCCCGGCATCTGGACGTCCAGCAGGACCAGTTCGGGTTGCAGCCGGTGAATGGCTGCGACGGCGGCCGGGCCGTCCGCGGCGTCACCTACGCAGCGTATCCAGTCGACCTCCTGCAAAAGATGGCGCAGGCCAGCGCGAGCCAGAGGCTCGTCGTCGACGATGAGGGTGGAGACTGCGTCGCGCTCAGTCATTGTCGTTGCCTGTCGCATGGGCCGTCGTGCGCGCGGCCAGCGTGGCCGGCAAATGCAGTGCCGCGGTGACGCCTGTCGGGGACGCCTGGATCGCCAGCCTGGCGTTGCTGCCGTAGAGGGCAGTCAGCCGCTCGCGCAATCGCTGCAAGCCCGTTCCACCAGCCTGGTCCAAGGCCTCGGGCTCGGCACCGGCGCCATCATCGCTGATCACGAGACACAACCGCCCTTGTTCGATGCTGGCTTGAATGTGCAGATGCGTCGCGCTGACCTTGGGGGCCGCGCCGTGTCGCACGGCATTTTCCACCAGCGTCTGCAACGCAAACGAAGGTAGGGAGGCGTCCATCAGGTTGGCGGGTAGAGCAGCGGTCACCAGCAGCCGGTCGCCGAAGCGCAGCTGTTCGATCGCCAGATAGCGCTCCACGAAACGCCATTCCTCCGCGAGCGGGATCTGGTCCCGTCGCTCGTCCAGCGCCGAGCGCAGCAGGTCGGCCAGTTGCTCCGCCGCGTGGCTGGCCTCGGCGGGATCGAGCGGTATCAACTGCACGACGGTGTGCAGGGCATTGAACAGGAAATGCGGGTGCAGCTGGGCGTGCAGCGCAGCGAGCTGTGCGCGCGCCGTCGCCGCCTGGATCAGGGCGGTGCGCTGGGTCGCCTGCTGGGCATAAGACACTGCAGCGATCATCAGATACAGCCAGATGCCGGTCACCATGAAGCGACCCAGGCCGGGGCCCACGTCGAACACGAGGTGCCAGCGAACCAGGCTTTCGACCAGGCTATAAGCCGCCGCCCACAGCAAGGAGTACAAGGTGGCGGCGAACGTATGGATCAGCAGGAACGACCAGCGAAACGGGTAGGGCCACGGACATCGCCGGACCAGCGCGCTCACGCCCAGCCCCACGACAGCGCCGCTGACGATCATGCGCAGCGCCACTTTTGCAGCGCCAGCGAAAGGCGCGCTGTGTACGTTCATGATCAACACGGTGAACAAGCCCCACATCGGCAGCCAGCCGATGATGAGCTGCAGCCAGAACCAGCTGCGCGAAGGCTGCGGCGAGTTCGTCACGCGGGTCAGTTGCCCGTACGAATGGCGTTGAGTGTCACGAAAGCCGTTTCCCACGTCTTTCCTTCATCGTATGAGCGGTCCTGCACCATGTGGAACCCCGTCGACGTGATGGCGTTGAAATGCGTGCGGCTTCGATAGCGCTTGCCTTCATGGTCCGTGCCGCTGCCGATGACCACCATTTCGCCGTCTTGCCAATGGCCGGTCGAGGGCTGCGCACGGCCCTCGCGGGCATCGAGCACGGTGATCTTCCAGCAGTTTTCTTCGCGGGAAAAGATGCGGGTGGATTGCACTGACGATAGCGGGTTGCCCGAAGGGTCGGTCAGTCGCAGTTCGTCCTCGATGCCCCTGCCATCCACGGCGTGCCACGCCTTCCAGTTGCCCGTCAGCTTTGGCATGCCGTGGATCAATGCCACCAGTCCTCCGACTTTCACCTCGCCCTTCACTTGCCATTGACCGAGCAGGAAATCGAACTGGTGGAGCTCTGCTGCATTGGCCGTCGGGGTTCCGGCATCAGCCGCGTGGGTCATGCCGGCTGCGAAGCTCAGGGACAAGGCAGCGACGAACGCGCGGCGAAGGAACGGTGTCATGGTGATGCCTCGATGTGGGATGGGACGCCTCGAGACTGCCACGGCACCCCATGCCCCAAGCACCCGGATTCGCCGAATCGCCGAAACAGGCCGGTGAACGGTCGGCACCCATCAGGCGGGCCTGCCTACGCTATGCATCAACCCCAGGCCACGTCGGGAGTCACCCGTGTATCGATCCATAGCCCAGTCGCTTTCGCCCGAGCCTGTGATCCGGCTACGTGGCGTCAACAAGACCTACGCCGCCGGCAGCGCAACCTGCGTCGCGCTGGCCGATGTCGACCTCGAAGTCTTTGCAGGGGAGTTTGTCGCCATCACCGGCAAGTCCGGCAGCGGCAAATCGACGGTGCTCAACCTGCTGGGCGGGCTTGATCGTCCGACAGCCGGCGAAGTGTGGGTGGACGGACAAGCCGTGCAAACGCTGTCGGAACAAGCGCTGGCGCGATTGCGGGGACGCTCGGTCGGCATCGTGTTCCAGTTCTTTCAGCTCATGCCGACGCTGTCGGCGGTGGAAAACGTGATGCTGCCGATGGACCTCGCAGGACGCTGGCCCGCAAGCGAGCGCCGCCAGCGCGCTCTTGCGCTGCTGGACAGGCTGGGTGTCCAGGCCCAGGCAGACAAACTCCCTTCGGCCATGTCCGGCGGACAGCAACAGCGAGTCGCGGTGGCGCGAGCCTTGGCTAATGCACCCGCCTTACTGCTGGCGGACGAACCGACCGGCAACCTCGATTCGTACAACGCGTCGTCCTTGCTGGACTTGCTCGGCGAGTTGGTGGCCGAAGGACAGACCCTGGTGATGGTGACGCACGATCCCTCGGTGCTGCGACGGGTCGACCGCACCATAGCCCTGGAAGATGGCCGCGTGGCTTCGCGCCAAGAGGTCTGCCATGTTTGATACGCGCTGGCGCAAAACGCTGCGGGATGCTTGGGGCCATCGTGCGCGGACCTTGCTCGTGGTGCTTGCTGTAGCGCTGGGACTCATCGGCGCCGGGGCGATACTCGATGCATGGGCACTGGTGCGCGTGACGACGCAGGCCAGCTATGTTGCCAGTCACCCGGTCGCGGCGACATTGCAGATCACGCCGTTGGATGGTGCATTCTTGGCTCGCGTCCGCACGGTGCCCGGGGTGGCCGCTGCCCGGTTGCGCCGAACGGTCGTGGTGACTACGCAAGGGCCCGGCGAGCAAAAAACGGTCGTGCTGCATGCTCTCGATGACGTATCCCGCCCGGACATCGGACGACTGCAGGATGCGCAGGGCGGATGGCCGCCGAAGGACGGGGAGATCATGATCGAGCGTTCGTCGCTGGGCTATTCCGGCGCGACGGTCGGCGCGGCTCTTGCCGTGGCGGTGGCGGGCAAGCCGCCCGTCACGCTTCAGGTCGGCGGCCTCGTGCGCGACGTCTCGGTGGCGCCCGGCTGGATGGATCACCTGGTGTATGGCTTCTCCAGTCCGGCAACCTTGGCTCGGCTGGGCGTGTCGTCCGCGTTCGACGAACTGCAGATCACGGTGTCGGACCCGCACCCCACGCAGCAGGCTGTGCGGCAACTGGCGTGGCGCATCAAGGCGCTGGCGGAAGCGGAAGGTCGTCGAGTGGGCCACCTCGACGTGCCCGTGCCGGGCCAGCACATCCACGCTGCCCAGATGAGCACCCTGATGCTCACGCAGGGAGGCTTCGGCATCCTGACCCTGCTCGTGTGTGGCTGCCTGATCGTCAACCTGGTCTCGGCGATGCTGGCGGGACAGCAGCGCGAGCTCGGCATCATGAAAGCGGTTGGCGCCAGCGAGGGGCAATTGGCCGTGCAGGTCCTGGCCCTGGCGGGCGCTTTGGGATTGCTCGCCGTAGCCATGGCGTTGCCTGCGGCGGCGTGGTTGGGGCGACGCTACGGCAGTTTCCAGGGCGAGCTGTTGAACTTCCCGGTCGATCGCTACGCCATTCCTGTATGGGCATTCGTTGCACAGGCGGCCGTTGGTGTCCTGTTGCCTGTCCTTGCGGCTGCCGTGCCCGTCGCTCGCGCCTGTCGCCAGTCCGTGATGGCAGCGCTGCACGGGCAGGACTTATCCGATGCGCCGACCACAGTTAGCGCACGTCGCTGGCTGCAAGGCATGCCGCTCGCGCGTCCGCAACTGCTGTCGTTGCACAACGTCTTTCGCCAGCGTCAGCGTTGCATGCTCACCTTGGCGGCGCTGGCAACCGCGGGTGCCGTTTTCGTCGGCGCGAGCAACCTGCGCGCGGCAGTGGAGCGATCGGTGGATCTGCTCTTCGTCAATCAACATCACGACCTCACGCTGCGCCTGCTCGATCCACAGCCGGCGAGTCGCCTGATCGAGACGGCGAAGGCCGTGCCTGGCATCACCCTGGCCGAAGCATGGGGCACTGCCCGTGCAGGCGTGGCACGCGCCGATGGCACCGTGGGCAACATGTTCAGCCTCCTTGCGGTTCCGAGGAGCAGTCGTCTGCTTACGCCCGCCATGCAAAACGGACGCTGGCTGAGCGATGACGATGCCGACGCCGTGGTGATCGGTAGCGGGGTGCTCAGGAGTGAACCGGCATTGCAGGTAGGGCAGCCGTTACAACTGACGATCGATGGTCGACAGACGACCTTGCGGATCGCCGGCATCATCGACAGCGGGCCAGAGCCAGTGGCGTTCATGTCGCAACACGGGTTCGCCACATCGAGCGGGCGCGACCTCACTTCACTGTTGCTGGTAAGCACCGCTGCCCGCGACAAGGACGGTCAACTCGACGTCATTCGGCGATTGCGCGATGCCTTCGACCGGCAAGGCATGGTCGTCTCCAGCACCCAGTTGCTCAGCGAAGAAAGGCAAGGGATCGAGGATCACCTGCAAATGGTGGTGAGCTTCCTCGGCGGCATGGGCTGGGTGATGATCATCGTCGGCGGCATGGGCCTGGCATCGACCATGAGCGTGGCCGTGCTGGAGCGTCAGCGCGAAATCGGCGTGCTGCGGGCCATCGGTGCGCGCGGCCGCACCATCCTAGGCATGGTGCAACTGGAAGGGCTGGTGATGGCATGGCTGGGCTGGCTGTTGTCGCTGCCGCTGTCCGTGCCCATCAGCATGGTGCTGGCGCGAGGCTTTGCCGCCGTGATGTTTCCCGTACCCACGTCGTTGCTTCCTGAGCCTGCCGGTGCATGGTATTGGCTGGCGCTGGTAAGCAGCGTTTCGGTGATCGCCTGTGCGTGGCCCGCACGGCGAGCCCTGCGCTTATCGGTGGTGAGGGCGTTGCAGTACGAGTGACTGTCGCTCACCTCGATTGGGTGCGGGTGGCCTAGACAAGAGACCGGAGCACGGTGAAGCGCATGATGCTCGCTTCACCGCGCGCCGACCCCGTCCACCGCAAATTTCGTATCAGTGACCCTTGCCCTTGGTCTTGGTCAGACCTTTGCCGTTGGACTTGTCGTGAGCCACATTGCGCACCTCGGGGCCCACCTTCTCGTCGGCAGCCTTGGCGGATTTGGCCTCTGCCGAAACGGCGTCGCCATGCGCGTCATGATTCATGGGCATGCTCGTCGGCATGTCCGAAGCGTGACCACCGCCACCACCGTGGCCATGAGCTTGCGGAGCGGCCATGGCGGGCATGGCGACGATCGAGGCGAGTAGTGCGAATGCGATGAGTGTGCGCATGACGGAACTCCAGGAAGAAGGGCGGCCGTAGCACCTGTGGCGAAGACGGCGCCGGTAACATGGCACAGCCGGCGCGAAGTTCGATGAATAGATGGCGCAACGCATACGAAAAAATCGAGCGTTGTTCAGTGCGTCTTTCTCTTGCGTCAGCCATGTGAAAGATACGGTGGCTGGCGCTCGCCATTCGTGATGCATCACGTCAGCGTGGCGTACGGAAACCCTCACTATGCACAGGTCCAGCCGCCAACCGGGATAAGTGCCACAATGCTTCGACCTACGGGCTTTGCAACTCGTACATCACGAGGGGAGGTAGCCATGCTGGGGATCGCGAACGCGAGCGTATCGTTGGCAACCCATAAGGCATCGGGCCGGGGATGGGCCGCGTGTCTCATGGTGGTCCTGCTGGGCGTCCTGCCCATGATGGGGTGGGCCCAGGCGCAGCCGTCTTCCTTTCAATCATTCGATGTCCCTGCCGGTAGCGGGCCACACGACGTGGCTCCATCACCAGATGGCACGGTGTGGTACACCGCGCAGGCGCGTGGTGCGGTCGGGCGACTGGATCCGCGTAGTGGCAAGGCCGATTGGGTGCCACTCGGTACGGGTTCCGCGCCACACGGCGTCATCGTCGGGGCCGACCATGCCGCGTGGATCACGGATGGTGGCCTGAATGCGATCGTCCGGATCGACGCAAAGACGCTCGCCGTCACGCGCTTCCCGCTGCCGAAGGATCGGCCAGACGCCAATCTCAACACGGCCGTATTCGATAAGCATGGCCATCTGTGGTTTACCGGACAGAACGGCATCTATGGTGAACTCGATCCCGCAAGCGGTCGCATGCGCGTCTTCGATGCACCGCGTGGTCGAGGGCCATACGGTATCTGCGTGACTCCGGATGGCAGCCTGTACTACGCGTCGCTGGCTGGCAGCTATCTCGGCCACATCGACCCCAAGAGTGGTTCGACGCAAGTGATCGAGCCGCCGACAGCGAACCAAGGGGCACGCCGTGTGTGGTCCGATTCGAAGGGGCACGTATGGGTCAGCGAGTGGACGGCGGGAAAAGTCGGCATGTTCGATCCCGCGAAGCATCAATGGCGCGAATGGTCGTTGCCGGGCAATGGCCCGCATGCCTACGCGATATTCGTCGACGACCATGACGTGGTCTGGCTAAGCGAGTGGACGGCCAACGCGCTCGTGCGGTTCGACCCACGTACCGAGCATTTCGACGTAATGACGTTTCCCCTGCCGAATTCAAACGTCCGCCAGATGATGGGGCGAAAGGGCGAGGTCTGGATGTCTGCATCGGGCACGGATCATGTGCTGCTTCACCAGACGCAGGCGAATGATGCGGGAAGCAAGTGATGTCGTGATCGCGGGCCAGCACGGCGCGGATCGGTCATCGACACGCCGTAGCTCAGTGATGGCTTGACTTCTTACTTCGCGAACCGTGCAGGATGAGAGTAACAACTGCTAGCTTGTGCCAGCGTGGCTGCGCCGCGCGGATCACGGATTTCCACGTTCGACGCGATGCGCGCTTGGAAATGCATGGATCGCACCATCAATGTGAGTTCATGGCGAGCGATGACTCGGTCCTCGCAGCGCATCCTGTATGGCCCGGGCGACGGTAGTTGCGATCTCTCGATACCCCTCATCCGAGTAGTGCACATTTTGAGGGCGCTTGAAGAGCTTGGGTTCGAAGCCCTTGGTCAGGTTATACAGATCGACCACAGGGATGCTGTGTTCATCCATGATCTCCTTGGCAGCCTGGTTGTACTTGATGGCGTCCTCGGGGTATCGCCCACTTTCACCCTCGGGAACAAACGTCGAGTTCTCCCAGATGAGATGCGCCTTCGTCCTCTGCAGGCGCTCAACGATCGCTTCCAGGTTTCTCTTGTATTGGTCCAGACTGATGGCAATCGCGCCATGGATCTTGTCGCGATCGTTCCCATCGGGAAGTGACGGGTTGTGATAGCAAAAGTCCCATTGACCGAAGTTGAAGCTGATGACGTCCCACTTCGTGGACCCCAACCATTCGTCCATGCGCTCGAGTCCATAAGCAGACGTCTGCCCGTTTTCCGGATTTCGGATCACTTCAGCCTCGCCACCAAGAAGCGTGGTCACATGCGGTGTATAGCCCTGCGAAATCGAGTCCCCGATGATGAGCACCTTCGGCAGCGAAGGTGCCGCGTACACCGGCGTTGCAAATAAGAGAGCGAGGAACGCGATGGTCAAAAAACGCCTTATCCGTGCAATTGCCCACATGCGGCTAAGCTCCTTGCCGGCGTCGTAGATGGAGCGATAGTAGTGAAAGGGGCGACCACATCCATCACCCCCGCATTGAAGCCGTCTGAACGCGCCGTCTGTGAATTACCAGCTTCTGCTGCGCCGCGGCATTTGCTGGGGATGGGTTGTATGTAATGTCGGCTTCCGATCCCGGAGTAGACAATTGAGGTAACGGGCTAAGTCAAGTTGTCCGAGGAATCCAGGGGATTCAGAGTTGCTGATACGCTGGCGCGCCAACGCGGTTGAGGGATCATCAGATCGATGAAACAGTGCTGTTTACTATCGTTCGGGTTGGCCTGCTTGATCGCGACAAGCTTCGCCAGCGGACGGGCTGCAAATGACCGCATCGCCCTCAAGGAGTACACCCACCCGCATCTGCTGGTGGAGGTGGATCCAGGCCGCCACCTAAATGTCTTCTGCACCGGCAGCGGCTCACCAACTGTGGTTTTTGAAGCTGGCGGTGGCGACGACAGCGCGAGTTTCCGCTCTGTGCAGCTTGGTATCTCCAAATTTACCCGTGTGTGCGCCTACGACCGGGCGGGTATCGGCTTCAGCGATCCGGCCCCATGGCCATCCACTGCGGTGAACACCGTCGCAGACTTACATCGTCTGGTGCGGATCATCAGTCCGAGCCAACCGGCGATATTCGTTGGCCATTCGGATGGTGGCCTCTATGTGTCGCTCTACGCGTCGACTTATCCAGAGGACGTCGCGGGACTGGTGCTGATAGATCCATTCACTGTTGGCGCAGACAAGGTGGCGTCGGCCGTACTTACACGTCGCCAACGGGACGCCTGGTACGCATCGGACAATCGCGATATCGCTGACGCGAGGAAGTGCCTGGAACTTGCCCGCACCGGAGTACTCGCAAGGCCTGAGGGGAAGACGTCGTCCTGCCTGGATAATCCTGCCAGCCCGGACAATGCGCGCCATAAGATTTTGAACGAGCAACTCGCTCGTGCCAGCGAGCAGAGCGCCTTGCTCTCTGCCTTGGTTGACACCTATCCGGCACCAGATCATGGGATGTCGGCCGCCGAGCTTGCGCTGCAAAAGGCCAATTCCAACTTTGGAATGACGCCGCTTGTCGTTCTAACCGCGGGCAAGGACGAGCAGACGGCACTTCCCAGGCAGACGCGAATAGCGATCGCTAGCGCATGGAAGAAGAACAACGATGAACTGGCCGCCCGGTCGGGGCGCGGAAAGAATATCGTGGTCCCGAATACACACCACTATATCCAGGAAGAGCAACCGGACGCCGTCATCGATGCAGTGCACCAGGTGATAGTTGAAGTTCGCGGTCGGGCCGAGTCGCCATCGCGGCATTAGCTCGGGCTGGCCAAGTGGGGCGGCCCCAATGCACCTACTTTGCTTGGGGCGGCGCCAAGAAGGACGCTTAGCCTGGGTGCGATGAGTGTCCATTTCGCTCCGGGGCAGATGCCCGCATGTACCTGGAAACGGGGCCTTGGCTGACCATTTCCCGCGCGTTACGGGCTTCCTCTCTACCGGTTTTGCCATGGCATGAGTGAATGTGCCGAACTTTCCTGGTCTCGACCGAGTCGATAAGAGCACATGCCGGGCGGCTCGCCGAGCTGCCGCACCTCGAAGGGGAAGGCTGTGGACGGAAAGCTTTGGAAGGCAAGCCAGGTAACCCTGTGGTTGTTCTTGGCGAGCAGTGCGCATGCTGTCAGCGGCGCGACCATCCATGTGCCTGATCACATCCCGGACAGCTACGCGCAAGCAGCGACCCTCGTCACCATTGCACCAGGCCGAACATTGAATCTTCGCTGTGAGGGCAAGGGCACCCAGACGGTGCTTCTCGAAGCCGGCTCGCATGCCGATACCACGACCTGGTTCAAAGTGCAGCCGCTGTTGGCCTCATCCGTCAAAGTGTGTTCGTACGATCGGGCCGGCTTTGGCTTCAGCAACGAAGGCCCATTGCCGCGAAACCTGGATGCCGAAGTTGCCGACCTGCACGCGTTGATCCAGCACGCCAGCCTGAAGACGCCATTGGTCCTGGTCGGACACTCGAGGGGGAGCAATATCGCTCGACTGTATGCGCAGCGTTACCCGGCCGATATCAGTGGCATGGTTCTGGTCGACCCTCCGGCGCAGGATGTGGCTTCCGTCGCGCCGAAGTGGGCTCGGGAAGAGGATCAGATGAACGAGCAGCGGTTTGCCTTCATCCGCGAGTGTGAAGCCGGTGCCGAAAAACATCAGCTGGCTTCCCCGCCGCCTGCATTGGCGCGCTGCGTTGCCGGCAGTAATCCGAGTGCCAGTGCCAAGGTGAATGCGGCCATCGTTTCATACAAATACGAGCCGGCGTTCTGGCGCACGCTGAGATCGGAGCTTGAGGACAACGCGGTCGTGTATGGCCAACCTGTATCGCCTGAGGAAACCCTTGGTGCGTTGCCGGTTGTCGTGCTGAGGGCTTCGGACACCGATGCGGATGCCCCTGCCGATATTCGCAAGACGCTGGAAGCGGCAAGGGACAAGACGCAGGCGAAGATTCTCTCCACGACGACTCATGGCCAGCACGTCATGGTCGATCACGCCTCTCACGATATCCAGCTGGACCAGCCCGAAGTGGTAACCAACGCCGTAACTTCCTTATTGAAGGAGGCGACCGTTTCAGCCCATTGATGCGCGTGAGCTGGATCGTTACATGGCCCACGATGCGATGCGCTGACCGACTGAGGTCGTAGCCCAAAGCGGCCATCGCAATCTGTCGGACTCCGTGGGATCAAGTCGGGGCCAGTACGGCTGGCAGGAAGGGAACATAAACCTTATCGCGTCGTGTGGCATCCAATGCGGAAGTTGTTTGCCCTCACCAGTCAAATAGGCACCCCATGGATGGTTCAGTGAAATTGCGAAGCGGCGTGGATCGGCACGCCGGCTGGCGATTCGTGCTTGCAGGGTTGGCCTTGCTCATGAGTCTTCCGGCCTTGGCGGACTGCGGCCGTTGTGCAGCGATCGCCCGGCGCTTTGCCGCGGACAACGGATTCAACGGCGTGGTGCTGGTGGGGCATGACAACAAGGTCGACTACGCGGAGGCGTTCGGCTTGGCTGACGCCGGGGCAGGCACACGCATCTCCGTTGATACACCATTCGAGGCAGGGTCCGTCTCAAAATGGATCGCGGCGATGGTGGTGATGCGCCTTGTTCAACAAGGCCAGCTCGCGCTCGACGAGCCCATATCAACGTACCTTCCTGATTACCGTCATGACAGTGGTGCCAAGCTGACGCTACGCAGTCTGATGACCCATGCCAGCGGCGTTCCGAACGAGATCGATGAGGCCATCAAGCGCGATCCGGCTACGCGTGCGCTGTCGCTGAGCAACGCAGAGGCCGTGCATCGTTTTGCCAGCGGCGACCTGCATTTCGAACCGGGAACGGACTGGGACTACTCACACTCGAATTGGCTATTGGTCAAGGCGATTGTCGAGAAGGCCACCGGGCGTGACTATGCGTCGTTGGTCGACGGTTTCGTGGTCCAGCCGCTCGCGTTGCATCACAGCGGCATCTACAGTGGAAGTTCTTCCACCGTGCCGGGCATGGCGCGTGGGTACCTGCGGCTCACTCCCTACGCCGAGCTGCTCGACAAACCCACCCCGAACTTCATGGTCCTGGCCGGAGGGTTCTACTCCAGCGCCAGCGACCTCTTCGTCTTGATGGATGGCCTATTCGCGGGGCGAATCCTGTCGCCCGAGTCGACGCGCACTCTGATGACCGTTGAGCGTCCGGCCCAGAATTACGCGCTGGGTGGCCGCACCAAAACGCTGACGTTCGCAGGCATGGAGCATTCCGTCGCCTGGGAATATGGATCCAACGGTGCCTTTCGGGTACTTGCCTGGCGCACGCTCGATGGCGGGCATACGGTCATTGTGATGAACAACACCAGCTTCGATCACATGAAGATCGGAGAGCTTGGCACGGCGTTGATGGAGGCCAGCTATCGCTGAATCGTTTGACGACGAGGCCCCAGCGAAGCTGCTTCTTGATCCGCTCACCAGCCGATGCCGTGTCGCAATATGGGCGAATTTTCGAGACGAAAGGGTGGCGTACGGCGTTTGGTTGTAAGGTTCGTCGCCCGGGCCGGAGGTGGATCTGAGTTCGAGCGAAAGCCGTGGGCGTCGTTTGCCAGGCGGCGTTACGATTAGCCAATGGCGCCCGCAAGGTGGCGCACGAGTGATCAGCAAGGGCGGTAGTCGGTGCAGAGTCTGAAGGCGAAAATACATTCGATTTTTTGGGGCTTGGCCCATGGGAAGCCAATCGGCAGCCCTAAATACGACGTTATGGAAAACATGCTTCCGCTGTTGCTGGCCGTTGTCGCGATCGGCGTCAAATTGTGGCTGTACTGGTAAATGCAGCTGTGACAGCTGCATTCGAACCTTCGGGTACCTGACGGCCGCGCGTTGAGTCGCGCTGCAGTGGGGAAGAGGGCAGGGCCGCTTCGAAAGAGGCGATCCTGGGTTCATCAATTAGCCGCGCCTTATGTGCTGGCGTCGCCAGTCGCGCGAGACGTATCAAGCAGGTGCATACGTCAATCGAATCACGCTCTCGCCGATCAATTCGCTGGTCACGTAGCGAAGTGGTGATCTAGGGCCTGCGAAGAATGGCTTGCCGTGACCAAGCACGACGGGCTGAAGATAGAGCTGGTACTCATCTATGAGGCCCAGGTCCGTCAGGCTTTGGGCCAGCTCGGGTCCAGCGACTTCGATCTCACCCGGGCGATCTGCCTTCAATCTCCGTATCACCGCCTCGATGTCGTCGGCGATCAGGGTGGCGTTTGGGCCGACTGACTTCAGTGTGCGCGATACGACCCACTTCGGTCGGCTTCGCCATACCGCGGCGTACTCGCGTTCATCGGCACCCCAGTCGGCAGCGTCGTCGTCCCAATACCGCATGACCTCGTACATGCGGCGGCCGTAGAGCATGCCTGTCTGGTCGCGCACTTGTTGCGTGAAATGACGAAAGAGCACGGGATCAGGCGCTCCCATTCTCTGGTGTTCGACGTAGCCATCCAGCGACACGTTCAACCCGAAGACAAACTTCGCCATGGAACGTCTCCGCGCGCGGGGGGGCTTTAGCGTAGCGCGCCTATGTGCGGTGGAGAAGCGAAGAGCCCCGTCCCCAGGAAGGCTTCCTGTCAACGGACGTATCGAGCGTATTGGCAACGAATGTATGAAGGCAGCGCTCAGGCGGCTCGCATTTTCATGCGTTTTCTTGGGGCGCGCCGATTGCCCGGTATCGATATCGGAAAATGGATATGTGAGGCATCGCTCTGAGGTGCCTGGCCGGGGCAGCGAGCAGGACTCGTTCGAGCTTCACATTCCGGGTTTGCATGAGCATGCCCCCGGTGGGCGCCCTTCTTTCGAGCCGCCACTTTCTCGCTACGGAGCCATTTGAGATGGTTTACATGGCCACACCTGCACGGCTTGCGACGGCAGCAAAGCGTCATGCGCGTACCCGCGTGGTGGCCGGGTGGGACGGGTTTCCGGTGTGGCGCATGTTTTTCATTGACTCCATGCGAGCCGTGTCGTAGTTGTTTCGCTGACCCGAAGGAGCCTCGCGCTTGGCTGTCGTCCTACTCATCGTGCTGCTGGTGGCCCATCTGGCCTTGGCGTACTGGTACGGCCATGTGGAGGCCGTGCCTCCCCAACTGGCCATGCTGGCGGTGCAGGCGATGGCGGTGTGGGCGGTGTTTACGCGTTACCGGCGTAGCCCGGCTCTGATCCGGCTGCCGTGGCTTCTGCTGGCGGTGGCCGTGTCGATGCAGATGCTATGGGACAGCACCAATGTGCTGGCGTCGGTACTGGGAGACAAGGGCGGTTACCTGGCGGCGCTCGCCACGGTGTTGTCGGCGCTGTACATGATCCCTTGCATGTTCATGTCCACACGCTCGTTCACGATGCACGAACCGCGTGCCGTGGCCGTGCTGGACCTGGTGCTGCTCTTTATGGTGGCGGTGCTGGTGTACCAGTTCTTCACCACGCTGTTGAGCGGGCCGCTGGCGTCCGATCCTGCCAGCATCCACGTCGTGGTCGACCTGGCCGACGCCATCGATTTTTCGCTGGCTGCCATGGCGATCGTGCGCCTGTTTGGAGCGCGAAGCTTCCGGTGGCGATTCTTCTACTACACGGCTGGCGCCTATCTGCTGGTCAACGCGACGGTCGCCTGTATCTACAACCGTATGGAAATGCACGGTCTGCCATGGTGGGCGGGTTCCCTGATCGATATTCCACACGCCCTGCTGGTAGTGGTGGTCCTGCGCCAGCCGCCTCGGTGGTTGCGCTCCTACCATCCATCGCTGGGCGTTTCGCAGACCATCGCCTCGTTCGCGCCGATCCTGCTGGCGACAATGGTGGTGATGCTCTGCATCAGCACGTCACGCTTCAATTTCGTTCCCAGCCTGGTGGTGGGGGCGTTGGCGGTGCTGTTTTACGGGTTGCGCGTGGCATTCATCCAGAGTCGGCAAATCGACCAGCAGCGTGCCATCGATCAAAGCGCCTGGCGCTTGGAACAACAGCTGGGCCGCGATCCGCTTACCGGCATCGCTAATCGCGTCACGCTGGACAAGCGCCTGCGCGAGACGATGGAGGAGGGGCGCAGGACGGGGCGTTTCTGCTCGCTGCTGATGATCGATATCGACTACTTCAAGCAGTACAACGACAGCTTCGGCCATATTGCCGGTGACGCTTGCCTGGTGCAGGTGGCTGGCGCCCTGACCCGCAGCCGTGTGCGCGTGCACGACCTGGTGGCGCGCTACGGTGGCGAGGAGTTTGCCATCGTGTTGATCGATACCAGCATGGACATGGCACAAGAGGTCGCACGCCGCCTGATCACCGCGATCGAGCACCTGCAGATTGCGCATCCGGCCTGTCCGCTCGGGCGTCTCTCGATCAGCATTGGAGTGGCCACCCAGACCGCACAGACGCCGATCGATCCGGTTGTCATGCTCGCCGAAGCCGACCATGCGCTGTATCGCGCCAAGCACAATGGGCGCAATCGCTTCGAGGCGGGTGCAGGCGACGTCGGTCCTTCCTCCGTGTTGGCGGGCGCCAGCAACGCGTAGTGGGCCTGGTTGTGCCAGCGATGGTTGGTGACCGTATGCTGGCCTAGTTCATCGGCATGAAAGTCGCTGCCCGATAGTCGCCGAATCGCCGGTTTCCCTGGGCTGTGGCGAAGGGCGCGCCATGCGAACCCCTGCGTGCCGGAAGCGTCCACCTGGCGATGCTGCATCCTTTAGGATGGGCGCTCTGCTACCTGACCGAGGCGGCCCTTCATGCGTACGGCTTTTCCGTATTCGTACCGGTTTCTCCTGGCCCTGGCCCTGGTGCTGCCCGTTCCGTGGGCCGCCGCTGCCGATGCCGGGCCGATAGTGCGGATCGACACCGGCAGCGTGTCGGGTGTCCCAAATGCACAGGCTGGTCTGGATGAGTTCAAGGGCATCCCCTACGCCGCGCCGCCCGTCGACACGCTGCGCTGGAAGCCTCCGCAGCCAGCGGCCGCATGGAAAGGCGTGCGCACGGCAGACCGTTTCGGCCCGCGCTGCATGCAGCGCCCGATCTACAGCGACCAGGTGTTCCACTCCGATGGCATGGGCGAAGACTGCCTCTACCTCAACGTGTGGAAGCCTGCGCACGCCGGCAACGGCAAGCTGCCGGTGCTGGTGTATTTCTATGGCGGCGGCTTTATCACTGGCGACAGTTCCGAGGCGCGCTACGACGGTGCCAGCCTGGCGCAACGCGGCATCGTCACGGTGACCGTGAACTATCGGCTGGACGTGTTTGGTTTTCTCGCCTTGCCTGCACTGGCCGCGGAGTCGCCGGCACACGCCACCGGCAACTATGGCCTGCTCGATCAGGTGGCCGCGCTGCGTTGGGTACAGCACAACATCGCAGCGTTTGGCGGTGATCCGCAGCAGGTCACCATTGCCGGCGAGTCGGCAGGTTCGATGTCCGTGTCGGCCTTGATGGCTTCGCCGCTGTCGAAGGGATTGATGCAGCGTGCGATTGGCGAGAGCGGCGCAGTGTTCGGTCAACGCCAGCCGGCGTCGCGGGCATCCGCCGAACAGCAGGGAGCGGCCTACATGCAGCATGTAGGCGCGCATTCACTGGCGGATTTGCGCGCGATGAAGGCGGATGTGCTGCTCAAGGCTTGCGGTGACGAGGGCGTCACCAAGTTTGGACCTTCCATCGATGGCGACCTCCTGCCGCGTACACCCGCAGCCATCTATGAGGCTGGTGCGCAGGCACACATTCCCTTGCTGGCAGGGTCCAATTCGCAGGAGCAAGACTGGCATGCGCTGCTCGGCGACAAGCCGCCCACGCCTGCCAATTACCGCGCCGCCGTGCAGCGGGAATTCGGTGCGAACGCCGAGGAGGTGTTGCGGTTGTACCCGGGCGGTGACGAAGCCGAGGTGAGGGCTTCCGGCACTGCACTGGGGGGCGACCGCTTCATGGGCTACCCCACCTGGCGCTGGATGCATCTCCAGTACAAGACGGGCGCTCCGGTGTACTACTACCGTTTCGAGCAACCACGCCCCGCCAAGCGAGACGGCAGCGCCGGCCCGGACCCGGGCGCCGTACACAGCGGCGAAATCGAATACGCATTGGGCAATCTCGACGGCAACCCGATCTACGCATGGACCGCCACCGATCGCGGCGTGTCGTGCGTGATGGAAGGCTACTTCGCCAACTTCATCAAGACCGGCAACCCCAACGGTCCAGGCCTGCCGCATTGGCCGGCCGTGGCGAGCCAGGAGGGCGGTCTGCTGCGCCAGGCCATCGGCGCGGATACGCATTCCTACATCGACCGTGACGCCGCACGTCATGAGCTCCTGCAACGAGTCGATCCCGACAGGCAACCCTGATCGGTATGGGGGGCACGACGTTTGGCGAGCCAACAAAAAAGCCCGGCGATCACTCGCCGGGCTTTTTTGTTGATGGTGGAGGTGGCGGGAGTCGAACCCGCGTCCGAAGGCGTTTGACGCCCGGTACTACATGCTTAGCTCGCCGTTAGATCTCGTCCCGCGACAGCACAGCGTGCAAAGCGCATCGAAGGACCAGCCTGCTTGATTTAACCCTTACCGACAGGCGGCAGCTTCGGGCGATCTCGTGATAATGACCCTACATCCACGAGCACGAGCACAAGTGGGTTCGGGGCTAGGCCTTAAGCGGCCAGAGCGTAGTTGTCGTCGTTGGCAACTATGAGTTTTGCCGCTGGATTAACGAGGAAAGCTGCCCCCTCGGCATGCACCAAGCCATCTCACTACCCCCGTCGAAGCCATGACACCCCCGGGGAAACGATTGCTGGTCGCCCAGTATATGTAGGTGGAAGGGCTTCCTTCAAGGCGGCATAGCAACGCTATCGTGTGCGCCGACCACCACCGGAAGGGAAGGGCCATGCTGCGAACTCGTCAGGCTGGGCTGTCCGATGCAGGTGTGTTGACCCAATTGCGATGTGCCTTCCTGGAGGACGAGCTCCACCAGGCACTGCCGGACGGTTTCGCCGACCAGCTGCGAGGCTGGATCGAGGAGGCGATTCCCGAGGGCCGCTTGTTGTTCTGGCTGGCCGAGCTGGACGGGCGTGCCGCCGGCTGCGTGGCGGTGCACCCGTACACCCATATGCCTTCGGCGTATTTCCTCCGGGGCGTGGGCTGGTACCTGCTCAACATGTACGTGAAGCCGGCTCACCGGCGGCAGGGCGTCGCCAATGCGCTGCTGGCCGCCGTGGGGGCGTCGGCGCGGGAGCAGGACGTGGATTCGATCAATCTGCATTCCACCTCGGAAGCGCACAAGATGTACGAACGCTTCGGCTTCGGCACCTCGATTGACGCCATGAACATGATGCTGCGTGCCAACGTGGTGGGGCTCTCCGAGGGAGAGCCCGGCTTGCGCTGGGGCAAATCAGGCTGAGCGGTTGTGGGCGCGCATGGTGCGCTGCTTTTCGCGCTGCCAGTCGCGCTCCTTCTCCGTCTCGCGCTTGTCGTGGGCCTGCTTGCCCTTGGCCAGGCCCAGTTCCACCTTCACCTTGTTGCCTTTCCAGTACATGGCCGTGGGGATGAGGGTGTAGCCCTTGCGCTCGACGGCGCCGATCAGCGTGTCGATCTCGGCGCGATGCAGCAGCAGCTTGCGCGTGCGGCGATCGTTGGCGATCACGTGCGTGGAGGCGCTGATCAGCGGCGGGATGGAGGTGCCCACCAGCTGGATCTCGTTGGCGATGACCATGGCGTAGCTATCGCCGAAGTTGATGCGTCCTGCGCGCAGCGACTTCACCTCCCAGCCCTGAAGCTCGATGCCGGCCTCGAAGCGCTGGTCGATGTGGTACTCGTGGCGGGCGCGCTTGTTGAGCGCGATGGTGCCGCCCTGCTTGTCTTTGTCCTTAGCCTTGGCCATGTCCGTTAAACTTCGGGCTGTTTGCCCTGACTTGATCCCGCCATAAGGCGTGGATCTGATGAATTCGAAAAGAGGCTGATGTGATCGAGATCCGCCGCAGCGCCCTGGTGCGATATTCGCCGGCCCAGATGTTCGACCTGGTCAATGACGTCGAAGCATACCCAAAGCGCTTCCCCTGGTGTGTCGGCGCCGAGATCCTCGAGCGTGGCGATGATGTGCTGGTCGCACGGCTGGATCTCAAGTACGCCGGCTTCCGCCAGAGCTTTACCACCCGCAATACCACCGTGCGTCCGCAGCGCCTGCACATGAGCCTGGTGGATGGTCCTTTCCGCAGTCTCGATGGACTGTTCGAGTTCATTGCGCTGGGCGAGGCCGGTTGCAAGATCTCTTTCGCGCTGGATTTCGACTATGCCGGCAAGCTCGGCGGTACGGCGCTGAAGCTGGGTTTCCAGGGGCTCGCCGGCCGCATGGTCGACGACTTCTGCCGCGAGGCGGAGCGCACCTATGGCTGAGCAAGTCCATGTCGAAGTCGTCTATGCCGAGGCCGCACGCCAGGTGGTACGTCGCGTGGCCTTGCCGGCAGGCAGCACGGTGATGCAGGCCATCGAGGCGTCGGGCATGGTCCGGGAGATTCCCGGGCTGGTCGTCGATCCGGCCCGGCTGGGCGTCTTTTCCCGCAAGGCCGCACCCGACCAGGTGCTAGGCGAGGGCGACCGGGTGGAAATCTACCGGCCGCTCACGCTCGATCCGAAAGAAGCACGCCGGCGCCGCGCCCACGAGTGCTGACGCCGGCCAGGCTGGCTCAGTGGCCGTCGTTGCCGCCGCCGTTGTCGCCGCCCTTGTCGCCGTCACTGCTGCCGCCGGTGTTCTTGTCACCCTTGGTTTCGTCCACCGGGTAGCTGGCGTGGTACTTCTTGGTGTCGTCGACCAGCTTCTGGGCGTCTTCGGCGAAGAAATCACCGTCCGTGCGCACCAGCGAGTCGTTGTTGAAGGTAAGCGTGAGCGTGCGGATCTTGATATCGCCACCGCGGTGCTGCTGGGTGGAGACGTAATTCCACTGGTTCTGGTTGAACGGCGAGTTCACCGAGGGCGAGCCCATCAGTACCAGCACCTGGCGCTTGGTCATGCCCGGCTGCAGCTGATCCACGTTCTTCTTGTCGAGCAGGTTGCCCTGCTGCACGTCAGGGGTGTAAATGAGGCGGCAGCTGGCCAGCGAGACGGCCAGCATGGCGAAACCCAGCGTGCGAATCAGCTTATGCATGCGTGTTGCGTCCGGATCGTAAAGGTGTCGGATGATACACTAACGGCCTTGTGGCGCCGTGTGCGTGGAGCTTGCTATGGAACAGGAAACCAAAGAACTGCGCAAAGCCGGGCTGAAGGTGACGCACCCCCGCATGCGCATCCTGCAGATCTTCGAAGACGAGGAGGTTCACCACCTCACCGCCGAAGACGTCTACAAGAAGCTGCTTGCCCACCAGGAAGACATCGGCCTGGCCACCGTCTACCGGGTGCTGACCCAGTTCGAGGCCGCTGGCATCGTCGTCAAGCACAACTTCGAGGGTGGTCAGGCCGTCTACGAACTCGACCGCGGCAAGCATCATGACCACATGATCGATGTTGACAGCGGAACGGTCATTGAGTTCGTCAGCGAGGAGATCGAACGCCTCCAGCACGAAATCGCGGCGCGCCACGGCTATGTGATCGAGGATCACAGCCTGGTGCTGTACGTGCGGCCCAAGCAGAAGGCCAAGTAAGTCCCTGAAAGGGCGGGCCTGCGGAAAGCCGGTGGCGGCGCCATCGGCTTTTTTTTGTGGCCGACGACATGGGTCCCGGGAAGGCAGGGACAGTGACTCGTGCAGGTGAGGGGGCGAGGGGGCTGGCATTCGCCCATAAAAAAAGCCGCGGGAGGACTCCTGTCCGCCCTGCGGCTTGATCCGTTACCGGATGGCCCCTGGAGATGGCGAGTTGCTCGCTCAACCCGGTCGTGCCACCGATTCCGGCGGAACGGCATCCTGCCGCTCTTCTTGCCCACCGTCCCCACGGTTGGCAAGGCTCACCATCTTGCGATGGTGGCTCCCCCACATCGATGTAGCCAGACTAACGAAGCCTTCACACGTCCGGTATTGGAAAATTTCCTATGTAACGTTCCTAAGTGCGAGCCACGTCACCGGTTTGCGTGTTGCTGCGCAGCAAAATGCGCAGATGGACCCCCTGGGACTCCGGCCGCACGCGGAACAGCCCGCCCAGCGCGGTGACCCGGTCGCGCATGCCCTGCATGCCGCGTCCGCCCCGCGGCATCCGGGCCGGCAGGCCGATACCGTTGTCACGGATGTCCAGTAGCGCCAGCGCCGCACCCTGGCGTTCGCCAATGCGAAGGCGCAGCTGGAAGATGTCGGCGTGGGCGTGTTTCACCGCGTTGGTGGCGCTTTCCTGGACCAGGCGATAGATCACCGTACGGGTGTCGTCGTCGAGCAGTCGCGGGTCGCCGCGCAGTTCGGTGCGATAGGCGACGCCCGCGGCGTTCAGCAGGTCGCGGATCGGGCCTTCGTCCAGGGCGCGCAACAGGCCGAATTCGTCCAGTACCGCAGGGCGCAGGTCGTCCAGCAGCCGGTGCAGGGCGCGGCGCATGTGGCCCAGGATCGCGTTGATCGATACCCCGATGTCGTCCATGCCGGCCTGCGCCAGGCGGGACTGGGCGAGCTTGACGTGCGTCTGGATCGCAGTGAGGTTCTGCCCCAGCTCGTCGTGCAGCTCGGCGGCCATGTGCCGGCGCTGATTTTCCTCGGCCTGCAAATTGCCTCGGGCGGCGTCCCTGAGCTGGCGGGCAAGGTGGTCCAGGCGGCGGTTCACGGCGGCCAGGTAGACGTTCTGCTCGGCCACGCGCTCGCTGCTGCGGCGCAGGGCATCGGTGGCGGAGCCGAGCATCAGCGCACCCGTGCCGGCTACCGCCAGGAACAGCTCCCCGGCTGCGCTGGGAATGCCGTGGCCGGAAATGTGGTCCATCAGTGTCATGCCGAGGCTGGAGATCAGCATGGACAGGCTGGCGCCGCGCCAGCCATGGCGGAACGCGAAGAACAGCACCGGCGCGAGCGACAGCACGCGGGCGAACTGCGGTTGAGGTGCGGCGTGCGAGGACAGCACCATCAGGATGGCCAGCGACGGCACCAGCACCAGCAGGCCGTCCATCAGCAGGCGGCCCCAGGCCCGTTTGGCCAGCCGGGCGCGCAGCAGCATCACCAGCAGGGGGACTACCAGCAGCACGCCGACGTAGTTGCCGAGCAGGTCCTGCCCCAGGGCCTGGATCATCAGGTCCGAGGTGGGGCTGGCGTGCACCAGGGCCAGCAGGACGGCGTCGGTGGCGGTGGTGGCGGCCACCGTGAAGGCGGCCGAGAGCAGCAGTCGTGCGACGTCTTCCGGGTCGCGCAGGCTGGGGTGCAGATTGGCGCGACGCATCAGCCAGAGGCAGATCGCCACCACGACGGGTTCAGGAATTTCGCCGAGGAAAAAGCCGGTCCAGCCCAGAGGGAGGCCGTGTACCGTGGCCAGCAGCCCCGTGGCGGCAAATTCGGCGCCCAGCAGCCAGGGCCACATCCGCACGGGAGCGAGCAGCAATGCGCCGAAGCGCAGGCCGTAGGGCAGCATCCAATACGGCTGCTCCGTTGGCCACAGCAGCAGCCAAAGCAGGAAGTAGCCGACCGCAAGCAAAAAACCGGTAGCAGGGAACACAGAAGATTTCGATGGCATGCGCTCGATGTTACCTGTAGGGGTCGGGGGGTATAGGCGGTCATCCTTCCGGCTGCTATACATGCAGCCATGTACAGCATTGTCCTGGTCGATGACCATGCCATCGTACGCGAGGGGTTCAAGAGGCTGATCGAGCTGGAGCCGGATCTGGAGGTGGTTGCGGAGTGCCGCAGCGCCGACGATGCGGTGGAAGCGGTTGGCCAGCGTCGACCCGATCTCGTGGCGCTCGATCTCTCGCTGCCGGATGGCAGCGGGCTGCCGTTGATCGAACATCTGCGCAGCGTGGCGGTGGACACACGCATCGTGGTGCTCAGCATGCACGATGGCGAACCCTATGTTTCCGAAGCGCTACGCCGTGGTGCCAGCGGTTACGTGACCAAGGGCGTGGCCCCGGAAGAGCTCGTGGCCGGCCTGCGCGCGGTGATGCAGGGCGAGTGCTTCCTCAGCTCGGACCTGCGCAAGCGTCGCGCCGAACGGCCGAGCGAATCACGCGATCCGATTCACCGCCTGACCGCACGCGAACGCGAAGTCTTCCTGTTGCTGGCGGCGGGTCGCGCACCCAAGCAGGTGGCCGGCGAACTGGGCATCGGGCAGAAGACCGTCTACATCCACCGCGCGAGCCTGATGGGCAAGCTGGGCGCGGGCTCGGAACTGGACCTGTACCGCATGGCCGCCGAGCGCGGGCTGCTGCCGCGCAAGAACTAGCCCGCGCCACATCCCATTGACCTTGTTGTAGGAGCGCACCCAGTGCGCGATCGCGGGGTCACGTCGCGCCTCAGTCGCCAATTTCCGCCGACTCGATAGAGGATGGATCCAACGTTGTGGGAGCGCACCCTGTGCGCGACTGCAAAGGAACCCGGGCGCCGCATCGTTCATTGCAGCACCACGGGGGCCATCGCCAGATGGTGTCGCGCACAGGGTGCGCTCCCACAGCAGGTCGTGGTCGGCGGCCTCTGCCGAAAACGCCTCAGACCTGCGCGCGATCCAGCATCTGCTTCGCATGCGCCTTGGTTTCGCGTGTGATCTCCACGCCACCCAGCATGCGTGCCAGCTCGTCGCGGCGTCCGTTCGCATCCAGCTTTTCGATGCGCGTATGCGTGGATTCGCCGTCGCTGGCCTTGCTCACGCGCAGGTGCGCGTGGCCCTGCGCAGCCACCTGAGGCAGATGGGTCACGCACAGTACCTGACGCTCGCCGCCGAGTGCGCGCAGCTTCTGGCCCACCACTTCGGCCACGGCGCCGCCGATGCCGGTATCCACTTCGTCGAACACCATGGTGCCGATGGTGTCCTTGCCCAGCGTGGCCACTTCGATGGCGAGGCTGATGCGCGCGAGTTCGCCACCCGAGGCCACCTTGCGCAGCGGACGCGGCGGCTGGCCCGGATTGGCGCTGACCAGCAGTTCGCAGCGTTCCTGGCCCTGCACGTCCGGGTCGCTTTCGCCGGTGGCTTCCAGTTCGATCACCAGGCGGCCGCCGCTCATGCCGAGTTCGGCCATCAAGGCGCTCACCTCGTCGCCGAGTCGGGAGGCAGCCTCCTGGCGCGAGCGACTCAGTGTGGCGGCGTGTTCGTCATAGCGTTGCTGCAGCTGCTGGCGCTGGCGGGACAACTTGTCGACCGCGTCGCCGGCGCCTTCCAGTTCGGCGAGTTCATCGCGCAGGGTGGCCGCCTTGTCGTGCAGTTCGGCTGTCGGTACGCGATGGCGGCGCGACAGTTCGTGCAGCCGCGTCAGGTGCGTGTCGACTTCGGAGAAGCGTTCCGGATCGAGGTCGACGTCCAGCGCATAGCGCCCCAGGCCGTCGGAGGCCTCGGTGAGCTGGATGGATGCGTTGTCCAGCAGCTCGAGCAGCGGGGCGAGCCGGTCGTCGAGCATGGCCAGCTTGCTCATTTCCAGCTGCGCGCGACCGAGCGCACGACGCAGCGCGAACTCGCTGTCGCCATCGATCAGCTCGACGACGCCGCCGGCGCCTTCCGCCAGACGTCCCGCGTTGGCGAGTCGCTTGTGACTCGTTTCGAGTTCGACCAATTGCTCAGGCGGCAGGGCCCATTTCTCCAGCTCGTCAAGTTCATGGCGCAACAGTTCGATGCGTTGTTCGCGGTCGTCGCCGCCGCTCAGCTTTCGGATGCGCTGGCCGAGCTCTCGCCACTGCGTAGCCAGTTCCCGCACCTGGCTTACCAACGCCTCGTTGCCCGCGTAGGCGTCGAGCAGTTCGAGCTGGTGGGCGCGCGACAGCAGCGCCTGGTGTTCGTGCTGGCCATGGATCTCGACCAGCAGCGTGGCGAGTTCACCCAGCTGGCTGGCGTTGGCGGGGCGGCCGTTGATCCAGGCGCGTGAGCTGCCTTCGGCGCGGATCACGCGGCGCAGCTGGCAGGTGTCTTCCTCGTCCAGTTCCTCGCGGCGCAGCCATTCGCGGGCTTCGGGCAGGTCGGACAGGTCGAACTCGGCGGTGAGTTCGGCGCGGTCGCTGCCGGCGCGCACCATACCGCTGTCGGCGCGGGCGCCGGCCAGCAGCATCAGGGCGTCCACCAGCAGGGACTTGCCCGCGCCGGTTTCACCGCTGACCACGGTAAGTCCCGGGCCGAAGGCGATCTCGGCTTCTTCGACGACGGCGAAATGACGAACGTAGAGCGAGGTGAGCATGGGCGAGGGCGTGGTGAAGTCGGAGGATTGTAAA
Source organism: Dyella amyloliquefaciens (assembly GCF_004296575.1). Lineage (GTDB taxonomy): Bacteria > Pseudomonadota > Gammaproteobacteria > Xanthomonadales > Rhodanobacteraceae > Dyella > Dyella amyloliquefaciens. The sequence goes on from NZ_SAYT01000003.1 coordinate 39,858, forward strand.
GGGCAGGGGGCGGGGGGCGGATAGAGGGGGCTCTTTCGGGCGTGCGAACGGGTCGCCATGCGACCTGGAACCACTTTGGATGCCCCGTGACCCGCTCCCTTTCTTGCAAACTTTTCCGCCAGACCTTATTTCTTTGGTGTCTCACGGATTGCTACAGCATGCCCGCCGCCGATCTCGATGCCCGCGCACGCCGCCTGTTGCGCACATTGATTGCCCAATACCTCGCCGATGGCGAGCCCGTAGGGTCGCGCACGTTGTCGCGCTCCTCCGGCCTGGACGTCAGCCCCGCCACCATCCGCAACATCATGGCCGACCTGGAAGAAGCCGGCCTGGTCGCCTCGCCGCATACATCGGCTGGTCGGGTACCCACGCCGCGCGGCCTGCGCCTGTTCGTGGACAGCCTGATCGAGCTGCAGCCGCTGCCGGTGGACGAAATGGCCCGCCTGCGGCGCGAGCTGCCGCCCGGGCCAACCACCACCCGCGACCTGCTGGGCAACGTCTCGACCCTGCTGTCGGCGATGACGCGCTTCGCCGGCGTGGTCACGGTGCCGCGGCAGGCTGATTTCCCGTTGCGCCACATCGATTTCGTGGCGCTGCCCGATGCCCGCGTGCTGGTGATCCTGGTGTTCTCGGACAACCAGGTGCAGAACCGCATCGTGCAGCTGGCCAAGCCGCTGGACGGCCGCGAGCTGGAACAGGCCGCCAACTACCTCAACAGCCAGTTCGCCGGCCTGCGCCTGGACGACATCCGGGCCCACCTGCTGCGCGAACTCAGGGAGGCGAGCGGCGAACTCAACCGCCTGGTATCGAGTGCGGTAGAGCTGGCTGCGGCCTCGTTCGCTCCGCAGGCCGAGAGTGACGACGTGCTGGTCAGCGGCCAGACCAACCTCATGGGGTACTCGGAGCTGGCCAACCTGGAGCGCCTGCGCGAGCTGTTCGAGGCCTTCCAGAAGAAAAACGAGCTGCTGCAGCTGATGGAGGTCTGCGCCAAGGCCCCCGGCGTACGGCTGTTCATCGGCGAGGAATCGGGCTTTGCCGCCCTCGACGGCTGCAGCGTGGTCACTGCCAGCTATGGCGCGCAAGGGCGCGTGCTGGGGGCGGTCGGGGTCATCGGGCCGACCCGGATGGCCTATGAACGGGTGATCCCGGTGGTCCAGGCCACGGCCGGATTGCTCAGCGACGCCTTGAATCGCGTCGCTACGACCTTATAACCCGCACGGGAGGCGGGGTTTTACCCGCAGGTATTTGACGGCAGGTGCCAGGGGCACCGGCCACGGATGAGGCTTGGAGTCATTCATGCAGAGCAACGATCCAACGGCGTCGAACGAGGCGCAGGGCAGTGGCGGACAGGGCGAAGCCCATAACGCCGAACTGGAGGCGCTGAAGGCGCGCATCGCGGAGTTGGAAGCCGGCAACGTGGAGCTGCGCGACACCGTGCTGCGCGAGAAGGCCGAGATCGAGAACCAGCGCCGTCGCCTGCATCGCGACGTGGAGCAGGCACGCCGCTTCGCCAACGAGAAGCTGCTGAACGAGCTGCTGCCGGTCTATGACGGCCTCGAGCGCGGTCTGGAAGTGGAAGGTGGTGACGTCGCCAGCGTGCGCGAAGGCATCGCCCTCACGCTGAAGTCGCTGCTGAAGATCGCCGAGAACAACGGCCTGGTGCAGGTCGATCCCGTCGGCCAGCCGCTGGATCCGGAGCGTCACCACGCGGTGAGCATGGTGGATGCCCCTGGTGCGGCGCCGAACACGGTGGTCAGCGTGCTGCAGAAGGGATATGTGTTGAACGATCGGCTGTTGCGCCCTGCGCTGGTGGCGGTCGCGAAGGAATGACGCCCCTGCCGGCGGTTTGGACGCCTGAACAGCGTCCCCTGCCGGCGTCGGTGGCAAAGACATCGGAGCGCTTGCCGGCATTGAGTTAAGAAGCCGCGAGCCCCATCTGGAAACCAGTCGCGGCCGAGGGGTCGCTTAAGAATTCGGGAGTAGACAACATGGGTAAAATCATTGGTATCGACCTGGGCACGACCAACTCGTGCGTTGCCGTTATGGACGGCACCACCGCCAAGGTCATCGAGAACTCGGAAGGCGATCGCACCACGCCGTCGATCGTCGCTTTCACCAAGGACAACGAAGTCCTCGTGGGCGCGCCGGCCAAGCGCCAGAGCGTGACCAACCCCAAGAACACCTTCTACGCGGTGAAGCGCCTCATCGGCCGCAAGTTCACCGACGCGGAAGTGCAGAAAGACCTGCACATCGTCCCCTACGGCATCGTTGCCCATGAAAACGGCGACGCCTGGGTGCAGGAGGCCAACGGCAAGAAGATGGCTCCGCAGGAGATCTCGGCCAAGGTCCTCATGAAGATGAAGAAGACCGCCGAGGATTACCTCGGTGAGCCGGTCACCGAAGCCGTGATCACGGTGCCGGCGTACTTCAACGACAGCCAGCGCCAGGCCACCAAGGACGCCGGCCGCATCGCGGGCCTGGACGTCAAGCGCATCATCAACGAGCCGACCGCGGCCGCGCTGGCCTACGGCCTGGACAAGAAGGGCGGTGACCGCAAGATCGCCGTGTACGACCTCGGCGGCGGCACGTTTGACGTGTCGATCATCGAGATCGCCGAAGTCGACGGCGAGACGCAGTTCGAAGTGCTGGCCACCAACGGCGACACCTTCCTCGGTGGCGAAGACTTCGACATGCGCGTCATCGATTACCTCGTCGAAGAGTTCAAGAAAGACCAGGGCATGGACCTGCGCAAGGATCCGCTCGCGCTGCAGCGCCTGAAGGACGCTGCCGAGCGCGCGAAGATCGAGCTGTCGTCCAGCCACCAGACCGAAGTGAACCTGCCGTACATCACGGCCGATGCTTCCGGTCCGAAGCACCTCAACATCAAGCTGACCCGCGCCAAGCTCGAAGCGCTGGTGGAAGACCTGGTCAAGCGCACCATCGAGCCCTGCCGCACCGCGTTGAATGACGCCGGCCTGCGCGTGTCCGACATCCAGGACGTGATCCTGGTCGGCGGCCAGACCCGCATGCCCAAGGTGCAGGAGTCGGTGAAGGATTTCTTCGGCAAGGAGCCGCGCAAGGACGTCAATCCGGACGAGGCCGTCGCTGTCGGCGCCGCGATCCAGGGCGGCGTGCTGGGCGGTACCGTGAAGGACGTGCTGCTGCTCGACGTCACCCCGCTGTCGCTCGGCATCGAGACGATGGGCGGCGTGATGACCAAGCTGATCGAGAAGAACACCACCGTGCCGACCAAGGCTTCGCAGGTGTTCTCCACCGCCGACGACAACCAGAGCGCCGTGACCGTGCACGTGCTGCAGGGTGAGCGCGAGCGCGCCAGTGCCAACAAGTCGCTGGGCAAGTTCGACCTGCAGGGCATCGACCCGGCACCGCGTGGCATGCCGCAGATCGAAGTGACCTTCGACATCGACGCCAACGGCATCCTGCATGTGTCGGCCAAGGACAAGAAGAGCGGCAAGGAACAGAAGATCGAGATCAAGGCCGGCTCGGGCCTGTCCGAGGAAGAGATCAACCGCATGGTGGCCGACGCCGAGGCCAACAAGGAAGAAGACAAGAAGTTCCACGAGCTCGTCGGTGCCCGCAACAAGGCCGACCAGCTGGTGCACGCCACCCGCAGCGCGCTCAAGGAGCACGGCGGCAAGGTGCCGGCGGACCAGCTGAGCTCGATCGAAGGCGCGCTCTCCGACCTCGAGAAGGTGAAGGACGGCGACGACAAGGCGGCCATCGAGGCCAAGGTCGAAAAGCTCGAGCAGGTCGCCCAGGCGCTGTACGCCGCGGCCCAGGGCGGCGGTGCCCAGCCGGATGCCGGTGCCCATGCGGGTGCGCAGCAGCAGGGCTCGGCGGCCCACGACGATGTGGTCGATGCCGAGTTCACTGAAGTCAAGGACGACAAGAAGTAAGATAGACCGGTCGGCGCTGCCGATCTGACGCAGCCCGCGTCCGGACTCAAGTCTGGTCGCGGGCTGTTTGTTGATAGGACATGGATCGGACGATCCATGTAGCAAGAGAGCGATCCATGCCGGATGCAACGATGAGCAAGCGTGATTACTACGAAGTCCTGAGTGTCGAACGTACCGTCACCGAGGTCGAGCTGAAGAAGTCTTTCCGCCGCCTGGCGATGAAGTACCACCCGGACCGTTGCCCGGATGATCCGCATGCGCAGGAGAAGTTCAAGGAGGCCAAGGAGGCCTACGAAGTGCTATCCGACGCGCAGAAGCGCGCGATGTACGACCAGCACGGCCATGCCGCCTTCGAGCACGGCATGGGCGGTCGCGGTGGCGCCGGCTTCGGCGACATGGGCGACATCTTCGGCGACATCTTCGGCGATATTTTCGGCATGGGTGGTGGCGGCCGTGGTCGCCAGCGCCGTGGTTCCGATCTCCGTTACATCATGGAACTTGATCTTGAAGAGGCCGTGTTCGGCGTCGAGAGGAAGATCGAGATTCCGACCCAGGTGAACTGCCATCACTGCAATGGCAGCGGCTCCGACGACGGCAAGACGGTGACCTGCAAGACCTGCGCGGGTCATGGCCGCGTACGCATGCAGAACGGCATTTTCTCCATCCAGCAGGCCTGCCCGCATTGCGGTGGTAGCGGCCAGTCGATCGAGAAGCCGTGCAAGGAATGCGATGGCGAAGGCCTGTTGCAGGAAACGCGCACGCTGTCGGTCAACATCCCCGCGGGCGTGGACAACGGCGACCGCATTCGCCTCACCGGCCAGGGTGAAGCCGGTCCGCAGGGCGCGGAAGCCGGCGATCTCTATGTGGAAGTGCGCGTGCGCGAGCACGCCATCTTCCAGCGCGAAGGCAACGACCTGCATTGTGAGCTGCCGATCCGCTTCTCGCAGGCGGCGCTGGGCGCGGAGCTGTTGGTGCCGACGCTGGAAGGCGAGGTGCCGATCAGCATCCCGCAGGAGACGCAGACCGGGCAGCTGTTCCGCCTGCGCGGCCGCGGCGTGAAGTCGGTGCGCAGCAATCGCTCGGGCGACCTGATCTGCCGCGTCGTGGTGGAAACACCGGTACGCCTGACCAAGCAGCAGCGCGACTTGTTCGAGCAGCTCGAGGCCACCTTCGCCGGTGGCGAAGCGGACAAGCACACGCCGCGCGCCAAGACCTGGGTCGATGGCGTGAAGCAGTTCTGGTCGCGCGTCACTTCGTAACTCTTTGCGGGAAAGCCGGGCGCCGGCGTTTCCCGACTTGATGTGCCGTGCCATCGCGTGACTTCAGCTCGCGCGTGTACGCCGGCGACGGCAGGCAGTAGCATCACGCCCTTCCTGTCACGCTGCGCCGGTCGCGGAGTCCTGAATGAGCCATCCCGTTCGTCTTGCCATCAATGGTGCCACCGGCCGCATGGGACAGGCGCTGGTGCAACTGGTCAAAGGTGACAAGCGTTTCGTCCTGGTGGCTGCCATGTCGTCGCCCAATTCCGCGCTGCTGGGGCAACCGGTGTTCGCGGGCGAGGGCGCTCCGACCTACACCAGTGGCTGGCCGGGTGCGGACGCACTCGATGTGGTGATCGATTTCAGCGGTCCTGCAGGGCTTGCCGGAGCATTGACCTATTGCGAGTCCCATGGCGTCGCGCTGGTGACCGGTACCACGGGACTCGATCCCACGTTCGGCAAGCGTCTGGCCGTCTCTTCGCAGCGCATTGCGCTGCTGCGTTCCGCCAACTTCAGCCTGGGCGTCGCCGTGCTGACGCGGCTGCTGCGCGAGGCTGCCGCCACCTTGCCGAACTGGGACCTGGACATCTTCGAGGCGCATCACAATCGCAAGGAAGATGCACCTTCGGGCACGGCACTCGCCCTGGGCGAAGCCGCCGCCGAGGCGCGCGGTACGACGCTGGCTGAAAGTGGTGTGTATTCACGCGAAGGCCGTACCGGCGCTCGTCAGCCTGGCACCATCGGTTTCGCGGTGGTTCGCGGTGGCGACATCGTGGGCGAACACGAGGCGTGGTTGATGGGGGCCGGGGAGCGTATCGAGCTCACGCATCGCGCCACCGATCGCTCGATCTTCGCGCGTGGTGCGTTGGAGGCTGCGCATTGGCTCAGCGGCCGCCAGCCGGGTGCCTACGATCTGGATGCCATGCTGAGCGAGCGCGCTTCGCGTTGAGCTTGGCGTGCCCGAAGGCAGGTTCCGTAACGGACATGCCAGTGCTCGAAGCATGACCCGCCGTTTGAGTGGCAAACCGGCCCTCGCGACAGGCGATCGCAGGATTTCGCTTGTTCGCGCGGATACCCGCAGCTAAAATAACCTTGTTGTCATTGGGGAGTAGCCATCCTCACCCCACGCAGCCCCGATTGGGCTGCATATCCCAGAGGAATCCGCGTCAACAGACTTGAAGCTCAGGCTTCATGGCGTGGATGGTGAACGACACTTTCGGTGTCGGCAGCCCGGCGAGACCTTTGGCCGCGACGCGCTCACCTTTGCCGGGCGAGCTCGCGTCGTCGAGCCAATGGTTTTCCGCTCGCCCGGCCCTTGGAAGAAAACATGCTTACCGCGTTGTTGTTCCTGCTATCGGCTGGTGCGATCTATCTCGCCTGCGAGTACTTCGTGAACGGCGTGGAGTGGTTCGGCCAGAAGCTCAACCTGGGCGCTACCGCCACGGGCACGATCCTCGCTGCATTCGGCACGGCGCTGCCGGAAAGTGCGGTCACCTTCGTGGCCGTGATTCTCGGCAAGACGCCCGAGCAGAAAGATATCGGCGTCGGCGCAGCGCTGGGTGGCCCGTTGGTGCTGGCCACCATTGCCTACACCGTGGTGGGCGTGGCGCTGTGGATGAACCGACGGCGGTTGCAGCGCGCCGACAACCTGGTCCGTGTCGAACACGGCCGGCTGGCGCGCGACCAGGCGTGGTTCCTCGCCATCTTCGTGGTGAAGTGCTCGCTGGGCCTGATCGCCTTTGCGTTCAAGCCGTGGCTGGGCGTGCTGTTTCTTTCGGCTTACGGCCTCTACGTCTGGCGTGAGCTGAAGAGCGACGACACGGCGCCTGAGGAAGAAATACTCGAGCCGCTCAAGCTGCAGCCGAAGGCGGCGAATCCATCGCTGTGGTGGGTATCCGCGCAGACCGTGCTGGCCCTGCTGGTGATCGCCATCGCCTCGCATACGTTCGTGAAGCAGATCGAAGCGATCGGCGTGGCGCTGCAGTTGTCGCCGCATCTGGTCGCGCTGGTCCTGAGCCCGGTCGCTACCGAATTGCCGGAAACCATGAATGCGTTGATCTGGGTGCGCCAGGGCAAGGAACGCCTCGCGCTGGCCAACATCTCCGGCGCCATGATGATCCAGGCGACCATCCCGAGTTCGCTCGCGCTGTTCGCCACACCCTGGATGTTCGATGCGCCGTTGATGGTGGCCGGCGTGCTCACCGGCGTCGCCATCGTGTACCTGTGGTGGCTGTTTCGCCGCGGTCGCGTCGACGCGCGCTGGCTGGTGCCGGTGGGGCTGCTATACGGCGTATTCGCGGCATACATCGCCTGGCATTTCGGTAGCCAGGCCTGATCGATGTCCGAGGTTTCGGCTGTCGCCCTGAGTATCCATGGCGACAGCCGCGCAGGCCGGGAACGGCGTCAAGTCGTCTTGAGGCCGCCAAGTACGCCGTTCCCGGGCCGCTCGCCGAGGTCCGCGCTGCGCGTCAGTCCTTGTGCGAGGCGTTGCGATCGCGACCCGCGCCCAGCTTGCGGTCGAGCGAGCCGAACAGCTTCTTGAAGGCGCGGGAGAATTTGCCACGCTTGGTCTTGCGCAGCTTTTCCTCTTCGCTGGTGAGCCAGGCCACCTGGATCACGCGGCGCTCGCCCTCGTAGGGCAGGTGGCCGTGGAACGAGTTGTCGCAGCGCTTGAACACGGCGAATTCGCCGTACAGCGGCTTGAGCTCCGGCGCGACCATGTTGTCGATATTGTCGATGCTGCCAAGGAAGCGCAAGCAGCCGTCGCTGGTGTCCGGCCACAGGGTGTTGAGATAGAGCAGGGCCGTGGCGACCTTGGACTTGCTGTCGGTATGGATGGTGCCATGGCGCTTGTTGAGCAGTCGGCACAAGGTGATCAGGGTGGGGTATCCGCCGAGATCGGCGATGCCCAGGCGCTCACCGATGGCGCTGGCGAACTCCGGCGAGCTGAGACGCTGCACCAGGGCATTGACCGAAGGGCCGCAATCGCTGGCGTCGTAGGGGAAAAAGCCGGCGCTGGCGTACCGGGGGAAATCGCGCTCCAGGTCACCACGCGCCTCATCCGGAAGCTGGCCGTGCGCGATCATGAAGGGGAACGGGTCCAGCCGCACGTCTGTATCCGGTCGGTCGAGTCGGGAAGGATCGAGCAGTGCGGCTGTGTTCATAAGGTCCGTCTGGGAGCGGGGCGTGGGTAGTGTAACGCTCGGGAGGCCGGCCGTTAGGCCTTTCGGCAGGTCACGGACCAGCTGTTTTGGGTGGACAGAAAGGGGTCTTGCACCTATCATTGCCACCCGCCCTGAAACGTTCCTCGACCAAGGTCCACAAGCTGCTTTTGCAGCGGCTTGCGGACTTTGCTGCACCTAAAAGGCGGTCCTCCCATGCCTATCCCTGCTCTGCTTGCCCTCGAAGACGGCAGCGTGTTCCACGGCCACGCCGTGGGCGCGACTGGTGAAACCGTCGGCGAGGTGGTTTTCAACACCGCCATGACCGGCTACCAGGAGATCCTCACCGATCCCTCGTACAGCCGGCAGCTCGTCACCCTGACGTATCCCCATATCGGCAACACCGGCGTTAACGTCGAGGACGAAGAGTCCGACACCGTGCACGCCGCTGGCCTGATCGTGCGCGACGTGCCGCGTCGCGCCAGCAACTGGCGCAGCACCGAAAGCCTGCCCGATTACCTCAAGCGCCACGGCATCGTGGCCATCGCGGGCATCGACACCCGCCGCCTCACCCGCATCCTGCGCGACAAGGGCGCGCTGTCCGGCTGCATCGTTGCCGGAGAGACGGTGGATGCCGAAGCCGCATTGGCGAAGGCGCGTGCCTTCCCGGGCCTCAACGGCATGGACCTGGCCAAGGTGGTCAGCGTCGGTGAGTCGTACCAGTGGAACGAGGGCGTCTACGACCTCGACAAGACCGCGTTCAATCAGCCGTCCAAACGCTTCAAGGTCGTGGCCTACGACTTCGGCGTGAAGTACAACATCCTGCGCCTGCTGGCCGAGCAGGGCTGCGACATCACCGTGGTGCCTGCGCAGACGCCGGCCGCCGACGTGCTGGCGATGAAGCCCGACGGCGTGTTCCTCTCCAATGGCCCCGGCGATCCGGCGGCCTGCGACTACGCGGTGGAAGCCACGCGCCAGTTCCTGGAGGTGAAGATCCCGCTGTTCGGCATCTGCCTGGGCCACCAGATCATGGGCCTGGCCGTCGGTGCCAAGACGCTGAAAATGAAGTTCGGCCATCACGGCGCGAACCATCCGGTGAAGGACCAGGATGACGGCCGCGTGCTGATCACCTCGCAGAACCACGGCTTCGCCGTCGATCCGGCCACGCTGCCGGCCAACACGCGCGTCACCCACACCTCGCTGTTCGATGGTTCGCTGCAGGGCTTCGCGCTCACCGACCGTCCGGCCTTCTGCTTCCAGGGTCATCCGGAAGCCAGCCCCGGTCCGCACGACATCGGCTATCTGTTTGATCGTTTTGCCGCACTGATGCAGGAGGCCCGCACGAATGGCTAAGCGCACCGATATCAAGAGCATCCTCATCATCGGCGCCGGCCCGATCGTCATCGGTCAGGCCTGTGAGTTCGACTACTCCGGCGCCCAGGCCTGCAAGGCGCTGAAGGAAGAGGGTTACCGCGTCATCCTGGTGAACTCCAACCCCGCCACCATCATGACCGACCCGGAGACGGCCGACGCCGTCTACATCGAGCCGATCAACTGGCAGACGGTGGAGCGCATCATCGCCAAGGAGCGCCCGGATGCGGTGCTGCCGACGATGGGCGGCCAGACCGGCCTCAACTGCGCGCTCGACCTTGCCGACAACGGCGTGCTCGAGAAGTACAACGTCGAGCTGATCGGCGCTTCGCGTGAAGCCATCCGCATGGCCGAAGACCGCGAGCTGTTCCGCGTCGCCATGAAGGAAATCGGGCTGGAATGCCCGAAGGCCGAAGTGGTTCGCACGTTCGAGCAGGCGCTGGCCACGCAGGCGAAGGTGGGCTTCCCCACCGTCATCCGCCCGAGCTTCACGCTCGGTGGCTCGGGTGGCGGCATCGCCTACAACAAGGAAGAGTTCGAAGAAATCGTCAAGCGCGGTCTGGAACTCTCGCCGGTGGGCGAAGTGCTGGTCGAGGAATCCGTGCTCGGCTGGAAGGAATTCGAGATGGAAGTGGTCCGCGACAAGGCGGACAACTGCATCATCGTATGCTCGATCGAAAACCTCGACCCGATGGGCGTGCACACCGGCGACTCGATCACCGTCGCGCCGGCGCAGACGCTCACCGACAAGGAATACCAGCGCCTGCGCGATGCCTCCATCGCGGTGCTGCGCAAGATCGGCGTGGACACCGGCGGCTCCAACGTGCAGTTCGGCATCAATGCCGAGAACGGCCGCGTGGTGGTCATCGAGATGAACCCGCGCGTGTCGCGCTCCTCGGCACTGGCCTCCAAGGCCACCGGCTTCCCGATCGCCAAGATCGCGGCCAAGCTCGCCGTGGGCTACACGCTGGACGAACTCAAGAACGACATCACCGGCGGCCTGACCCCGGCGTCGTTCGAGCCGACCATCGACTACGTCGTCACCAAGATCCCGCGCTTCGCGTTCGAGAAGTTTCCGTCCGCCGACGCCCGCCTCACCACCCAGATGAAGTCGGTGGGCGAGGTGATGGCGATGGGCCGCAGCTTCCACGAGTCGCTGCAGAAGGCGCTGCGTGGCCTGGAGATCGGCAAGACCGGCCTTAACCCGACCGGCCTGGACCTCACCTCGGACGAAGGCATCAACGCGCTCAAGCGCGAGCTGCGCGAGCCGCGTCCGGATCGCGTGTTCCATCTGGCCGACGCGTTCCGCGCTGGCCTGAGCTTGGAAGACGTGTACGGCCTCAGCCGCGTCGATCCCTGGTTCCTCGCCGCCTTCGAAGACATCGTGCTGACCGAGAAGGAAGTGCAGTCGCAGGGCATCACCGCGATTGACGCCGGCCGCATGCGCGAACTCAAGCGCATGGGCTTCTCCGATGCGCGCCTCGCCGAACTGCTCGAGACCAACGAAGCCGCGATGCGCCACCTGCGTCGTACGCTGGGCGTGCGCCCGGTGTACAAGCGCGTGGACTCCTGCGCCGCCGAGTTCGCGACCACCACGGCCTACATGTACTCGACCTACGAGGAAGAGTGCGAGGCCAACCCGACCGACCGCGAGAAGATCATCGTGCTCGGCGGCGGTCCGAACCGCATCGGCCAGGGCATCGAGTTCGACTACTGCTGCGTGCACGCGGCACTCGCCCTGCGTGAGGATGGTTTCGAAACCATCATGGTCAACTGCAACCCGGAAACCGTGTCGACCGACTACGACACCTCCGATCGCCTGTACTTCGAGCCGCTGACGCTGGAAGACGTGCTTGAGATCATCGATCTCGAGAAGCCGAAGGGCGTGATCGTGCAGTACGGTGGCCAGACGCCGCTCAAGCTTGCTCGTGCGCTCGAGGCTGCTGGCGCGCCGGTGATCGGTACTTCGCCGGACAGCATCGACCTCGCCGAAGACCGCGAGCGCTTCCAGCAGATGATTGAGAAGATCGGCCTGAAGCAGCCGCCGAACCGCACGGCGCGCACGCCTGAAGAGGCCTTGGCCTCGGCTCGCGAGATTGGTTACCCGCTGGTGGTGCGCCCGAGCTACGTGCTGGGTGGCCGCGCGATGGAAATCGTCTACGGTGATGCCGATCTTTCGCGCTACATCCGTGACGCCGTGCAGGTGTCGAACGACTCGCCGGTGCTGCTGGACCGCTTCCTCGACCACGCGGTCGAAGTGGACGTGGACATCATCGCGGACGCCGAAGGCAACGTGCTGGTTGGCGGCATCATGGAGCATATCGAGGAAGCCGGCGTGCACTCGGGCGACTCCTCCTGCTCGCTGCCGCCGTACTCGCTGACCGCCGAGATGCAGGATGAAATGCGTCGCCAGGTCACGGCGATGGCCAAGGAGCTGAAGGTCATCGGCCTGATGAACACCCAGTTCGCCATCCAGGGAGACACCGTGTTCATCCTCGAAGTGAACCCGCGTGCCTCGCGCACCGTGCCGTTCGTGTCCAAGGCCACCGGCGTGCCGCTGGCCAAGATCGCAGCGCGCGCCATGGCTGGCCGTTCGCTGATCGCCCAGGGCGCCACCAAGGAAGTGATCCCCGAGTACTACTCGGTGAAGGAAGCGATCTTCCCGTTCCTGAAGTTCCAGAACGTGGATCCGATCCTCGGCCCCGAGATGCGCTCCACCGGCGAGGTGATGGGCGTGGGCCGCAGCTTCGGCGCCGCCTTCGCCCGCGGCCACGACGCCGCCGGCATCAAGACGCCGCCGAAGGGCAAGGTGTTCGTGTCGGTGCGTGATGCGGACAAGGATCGCCTGCTGCCGGTCGCCCGCGAAGTGCTGGAGAAGGGCTTCAGCCTGGTTGCCACCGAAGGCACGGCCAAGTACCTGGCCGAGCACGGCGTGACCTGCGAGCGCATCAACAAGGTGATCGAAGGCCGTCCGCACATCGTCGACCTGATCAAGAACGGCGAGATCGTCTATATCGTCAACACCACCGAGGGTAAGGCGGCTATCGCCGACTCGTTCTCGATCCGGCGCGAGGCCCTGCAGCAGCGCGTCACGTACTCCACCACGGTGGCAGGCGCCCGCGCGCTGGTGCACTCGCTGGATTACCACGGCGATGGGCAGGTGCACAGCCTGCAGGAGCTGCACAAGGAGCTGAAGGCATGAGTCGGGCGCCCATTACCAAGGCTGGTTCGGAGCGTCTGCGCAGTGAACTGGAAAGGCTGAAGTCCAGCGACCGGCCGCACATCATCGCGGCCATCGCCGAAGCGCGTGCGCACGGTGATCTGAAGGAGAACGCGGAGTACCACGCCGCGCGCGAGCAGCAGAGCTTCATCGAGGGGCGTATCGCTTCCCTGGAGGGGCTGCTGTCCACGGCGGAGGTGATCGACGTGAGCCGCCTCGGCGCGGGCAATCGCGTGGTGTTCGGCGCGACGGTGGATCTGGAGGATGAGGACAGCGGCGAAGCCGTGACCTACCAGATCGTTGGTGACCTGGAAGCCGACATCAAGCTGCGCCTGATTGCCGTATCCTCGCCGATCGCGCGTGCGCTGATCGGCAAGAGCGAAGGCGACAGCTTCGAGTTCACCGCACCGAACGGCGTGAAGCACTACGAGATCACCGGCGTGCGTTACGTCGCCTGAGAGCGGTTTTGCTCGAGGTGTGAAAACGAAGAAGGGCCGCGCAAGCGGCCCTTCTTCGTTTGGTGATCGACGTATGGATCGCGATAAGCGTGTGGGAGCGCACCCTGTGCGCGACCGCAAGGCATCGTAGTCACGGCGCCAATCGGCGGTCGCGCACAGGGTGCGCTCCTACAAGAGCCCATCTGCTTTTGCACGCAACAAAAAAGGGCCGCTTTCGCGGCCCTTTTCGTCGACTCATCGCAGCTAGAAATTAGCGCTGACGAGCCTTGAAACGCGGGTTGCTCTTGCAGATCACGAACACCTTGCCGCGACGACGCACAACCTTGCAGTCACGGTGCCGCGCCTTGGCGGACTTCAAAGAGGAAAGCACCTTCACGGCCAGCTCCTGAAACTATCGAAATGAAAAAGACAAGACAGAAATGGTAAACAATTTGCCGACTTGGCACAAGTCCTTGGGCCGAAGGGCAAAAAACGGACGATTTGAACCGGGTTGGCGCCCGGAGGCCTGCACTGTTTAGGTGACAGGCAACGTATTTACTCCGGCTCGGTCATCGCACTAAGGAAGCGTCGTACCACCGGCGAAGGGTCGTCGACCCTGCTTGCGAGGGCCAGCAGCATATACGCATCCGGATCCTCCAGTCGCAGGTAACTGACGCCGGGAAGGCTCACCGAGCGCATCGAGGCAGGCACCAGGGCCAGACCCATGCCGGCGGCCACCAGCACCAGCAGGCCGTTGATCTGCTGGGCATGCTGGCGGATCTGCGGGTGGAAATTGGCCTTGGCGGCGATCTGGGCCAGGCGGTCGTACAGGGTGGCCGCCAGTTCGCGAGGCTGGACGACGAAGGCCTCCATGGCTGCCTCACGCAGCCAGATGCTCTCCCGGGCTGCCAGGGGGTGGTTCGACGGCAGTGCGAGCAACAGGGGTTCGCGATCGATGACGTCCAGCCGCAGGTGGCGCGCCATGCCGGGGTGTTCGGGTTCGTCGCGGACGAAGCCCACGTCCAGCTCGCCTGCCATCAGGGCGGCGTACTGCTGCTCGGTGTACATCTCGCTGAGGATCAGGCGCACCTGTGGGGCGAAGCTGCGGTAGCGCAGCAGGGTCTGGGGCAGGGCGGGGTGGAACGTCACCGACACCGTATAGGCCAGCCGCAGCTTGCCGCTGAAGCCGGTGGCGGCATCGGCCATCTGCGCGCGGGCCTCTTCGGCTTTGTCGAGGATCTGGCGGGCCTGTTCCAGAAACAGTTTGCCCGGTTCCGTCAGGGAGACGTTGCGCTTGTTCCGCTCGAGCAAGCGGACCCCAAGGTCGTTCTCAAGTGACTGTATCTGCTGGGAAAGTGGGGGCTGGGAGATGTATAGCCGCTGGGCCGCCCGAGTGAAGCTCAGTTCCTCGGCGACCGTTACAAAGTAACGAAGCTGACGGAAGTCGAACATAAGAGGCCTTTAATATGCTTTTCGTATAAGTAAGGGCCTAAATATATATTTGTTTCTATAACGGGTCGATCATAAGATTGCATCCGTCCCGCCACCGTCCCCTCCCCCCAGGTGGCGGCGACCCTCGCCCCGCTGCGACGCTATCCCCGCGATATCTGGTCTTCCTCCCCCCTGACCCATATCGACGCGTCGCCCAGCGGGGCGCTTTCTTTTCAAAGCACGACGCCCGGCCATTGAGCCGGGCGTCGTCGTTTGGGCGGTCCTTTTTCCTGTGGGGGCGCACCCTGTGCGCGACTGCCGGACGGAGGAGGGGCCTCGGGCTCCGCGGTCGCGCACAGGGTGCGCTCCCACTGGGACAGGGCTATCGCCCTATAGCGTCGCCGCCAGCCGCGTGCCCTGGTCGATCGCACGCTTGGCATCGAGCTCCGCGGCCACGTCGGCACCGCCGATGATGTGCGGCTTGATGCCAGCCTGGATCAGTGCGTCGGCGAGTGCGCGGTTGGGCTCCTGGCCTGCGCAGACGATCACGTGGTCCACCGGAAGCACCTGCGGCTGGCCATCGACCGTGATGTGCAGTCCCTGGTCATCGAAGCGTTCGTAACTCACGCCGCCCAGCATGGTGACCTGCTTGGCCTTCAGGGTGGCGCGATGCACCCAGCCGGTCGTCTTGTTGAGGCGGGCACCAGGGCGCCCTTCGCTGCGCTGGAGCAGCCAGACCTGGCGTGCGGGCGCCTCGGGCTTGGCCGGCGTGAGCCCGCCACGCGTTTCCAGTTGCATGTCGACGCCCCATTCGCGGGTCCAGCGCGTCACATCCAGCGTGGGCGAGGGCTGATGCTCGACGAGGAATTCGGCGACATCGAAACCGATGCCACCGGCGCCGATGATGGCCACGCGCGGGCCCACGGGTTTGTCATGGGCCAGTACATCCAGATAACTCAGCACGCGCGGGTCGTCGCTGCCCGGGAAGCTCACGCGGCGCGGCGTGATGCCGGTCGCCACGACCACGTCATCGTGGCCGGCCAGCGCACTCGCGTCCGCGATGTGCCCGAGCCTGAGGGTGACGCCGGTGTCGTCGAGGCGATGGCGGAAATAGCGCAGCGTCTCGCGGAACTCTTCCTTGCCCGGGATGCGCTTGGCGTAGTTGAACTGGCCGCCGATGTCGCCAGCCTTGTCGAACAGCGTCACGGCATGGCCGCGCTCGGCCAGCGTGGTGGCGCACGCGAGACCGGCGGGGCCGGCGCCGACCACGGCAATGTTTTTCCGCGTGGATGCAGGCTCGATGCGCAGCTCGGTTTCATGACAGGCGCGCGGGTTGAGCAGGCAGCTCGCGCGACGGCTCTTGAAGACATGGTCGAGGCACGCCTGGTTGCAGGCGATGCAGGTGTTGATGCGTTCGCTGCGACCTGCCTTGGCCTTGTTCGGCCACTCGGGGTCCGCCAGCAGCGGGCGCGCCATCGACACCATGTCGGCTTCGCCGCCGGCCAGGATCTGCTCGGCCACCTCGGGCATGTTGATGCGATTGGTGGTGACGAGTGGAATCGATACTTCGCCCTTGAGCTTCTTCGTCACCCACGCGAACCCTGCTCGCGGCACGCTGGTGACGATGGTGGGCACGCGCGCTTCATGCCAGCCGATGCCGGTGTTGATGATGCTGGCGCCAGCCGCTTCGATGGCCTTGGCGAGCGTGACGATCTCGCTCCAGTCCTGGGCGTTGTCCACCAGGTCGAGCATCGACAGGCGATAGATGATGATGAAGTCGCGGCCCACTGCTTCACGCGTGCGGCGCACGATTTCGATCGGTAAGCGCATGCGCTTTTCTGCGCTGCCGCCCCAGGCATCGTTGCGCTGGTTGGTGCGCGCAGCGAGAAACTGGTTGATCAAATAGCCTTCCGAACCCATGACCTCGACGCCGTCGTAACCTGCATCCTGCGCGAGCTTCGCGCAATGGACGAAATCGCGAATGGTGCGTTCGACACCACGGCTGGACAGCGCGCGTGGCGTGAATGGCGTGATCGGCGACTTGATCTTCGACGGCGCCACCGACAGCGGGTGATAACCGTAGCGTCCCGCATGAAGGATCTGCATGCACAGCTTGCCGCCCTCCGCATGTACGGCGCGGGTGAGCTTGCGATGGCGGGCTACATGCCAGGGCATGGTCAGGCGTCCACCGAAAGGCTTCAGCCAACCCCGGATGCTCGGGGCGATGCCGCCGGTCACCATCAGGCCTACGCCGCCTCGGGCGCGCTCGGCGAAATACGCGGCCAACTTGTCGAAGTCGGCGGCCTTGTCCTCCATGCCCGTGTGCATCGAGCCCATCAGGATGCGATTGGGCAGCGTGGTGTGCCCGAGGTCGAGCGGGGAGAACAGGCGAGGGAAGTTCATATGGGACCGTTGATGGGATCAAACGATCGTATGAATGTGCCTGCTGGGGGCGTTTGAAAGCAAGGGGTTCCGACTTCAACCAGCGCGGCAGGGGCTCGCCATCATCCCGGCGCGACAAGCCGGAAGTCTCCCTGGCGGCCTCCCGAAAGAGGCAGGTACGTCGCTACACGCCGCAACTTTCAGTCGCAGCGTGGAAGCAAAATCGTGGTGCCCGGCTATCGTCGGGTCGGCGTTCGGGGAGCTTGGGCTAGGGGTGGGTTCGAGCTTTTGAGCCCAGGCCGAGAGGGGTGCTCAGCTCAGCAGCTCTCGCACCAGGTCGATGTAACGCTGCATCGCCTCGTCTTCGGGGGTGTCTCGCAATTGCGCCCAGGCTTCGTATTTGGCGGTGCCAACGAAGTCGAAGAAGCCAGGCTGTTCGCTATGGACGTTGCCTTCCGAACCCTGCTTGTAGAGGGCGTAGAGCTTGAGCAGCGTGTCGTTGTCCGGCCGCTGGCCAAGCTGCTGGATGTCTTCGGCGGCTTGTTCGAATTCGCGGCGCAGATCGGTCATGGTGTGGACGTGCATGGTTCTGACAGACGTAAGTAAGGGCAACTGGACAACCCGCGTTCCGTGCGAGGACCAACGCGATAGAATAAGCGTTTTCCTTCGCCGCTGTCAGGAGACCCCATGAGCCCATCCACGACCGTCCCCGTGCTGACTATCGACGGACCCTCGGGATCGGGCAAGGGCACCATCAGCCGGCGGGTGGCCGAGACCCTGGGCTGGCGGCTGCTGGACTCCGGAGCGCTGTACCGCGCGGTGGGCTACGCCGCGGGCGCCGAAGGGCTGGACCTGTCCGACGTGGACGCCATGACCCGGTGCGCCCAGACCACCAAGATCCGTTTCCATGCGGCCGCGGATGGAAGTGACACCCGGGTGCTGGTCAACGGTCACGATGCCACCGACGAATTGCGCACCGAAACGGCCGGCGCAGCCGCCTCGGCGATCGCCTCGATTCCTTCGGTGCGTCAAGCACTTGTGGACATGCAGCTGGCGTTTCGCAAGAACCCTGGGCTGGTGGCTGACGGCCGCGACATGGGCACTGTGATCTTCCCGGATGCCCCGTTCAAGGTCTTCCTCACCGCCAGCGCCGCCGAACGGGCCAAAAGGCGCTATAAGCAGTTGAAGGAAAAGGGGCTGAGCGTTACACTTGCTACCCTTCAGCGCGAGATCGAAGCGCGTGACGCCCGCGATGCCTCGCGGACAGTCGCGCCGCTCAAGCCGGCCGTGGATGCGGTTTTCATCGACACCACCGGCATGGGCATCGAGGACGTCGTGGCGAAAGTATTGGCTGTCGTGCGGCCCTGAAAGGGTTGCGGGCGGCTTTTGGTGCCCCTGGCTAAGCTGGGGGTGATTGGGTCAACGGTGACAAGGGAGCGATCCCGCGACACCCATAACCGGTGGGCCGACAGTCCGTGCGCCAGTCGATTTACGGCGTGCACAGGACCTAAGGCCTTTTATCATTTCTGGAATCAACATGACTGAAAGTTTTGCCGAACTGTTTGAACAGAGCCAACAGGCCATCTCCAAGCTGAAGCCGGGCGCGATCGTCACGGGCATCGTTGTGGAAATCCGCAACGACGTCGTCGTGATCAACGCTGGCCTGAAGAGCGAAGGCATCGTCCCGATCGAGCAATTCAAGGACGAGAGCGGAGAGCTGGAAGTGCAGGTGGGCGACGAGGTGAAGGTTGCCCTCGACGCGCTGGAAGACGGTTTCGGCGAGACCAAGCTCTCCCGTGAGAAAGCCAAGCGTTCCATGGTTTGGGACGACCTCGAGCAGGCCTTCGACAAGGAAGAGACCATCACCGGCAAGATCTCCGGCAAGGTCAAGGGCGGCTTCACCGTCGACATCAAGGACGTCCGCGCATTCCTGCCGGGCTCGCTGGTCGACGTCCGTCCGGTCCGCGATCCGGTCTACCTGGAAGGCAAGGACCTCGAGTTCAAGATCATCAAGCTCGACCGCAAGCGCAACAACGTTGTGGTCAGCCGCCGCGCCGTCGTCGAGACCGAGTTCTCCGAGGAGCGCGAGAAGCTGCTTGAGCGCCTGACCGAAGGCGCAGTGGTCAAGGGCACGGTCAAGAACCTCACCGACTACGGCGCGTTCGTGGATCTGGGCGGTATCGACGGCCTGCTGCACATCACCGACATGGCGTGGAAGCGCGTGCGTCATCCGTCCGAAGTCGTCAACGTCGGCGACGAGCTGGACGTCCGCGTGCTGAAGTACGACCGCGAGCGCAACCGCGTGTCGCTGGGCCTCAAGCAGCTGGGTGACGATCCGTGGGTCGCCATCGCCCGCCGCTACCCGGTCGGCAGCCGCCTGTTCGGCAAGGTCTCCAACGTCACCGATTACGGTTGCTTCGTTGAGATCGAGCCGGGCGTGGAAGGCCTGGTCCACGTGTCCGAAATGGACTGGACCAACAAGAACGTCAACCCGGCCAAGGTCGTGCAGGTTGGTGACGAGACCGAAGTGATGGTGCTGGACGTGGATGAAGAGCGTCGCCGCATCTCGCTGGGTATCAAGCAGACCCGCTCGAACCCGTGGGAAGCTTTCGCAGCGATGCACAAGAAGAACGACAAGGTGTCCGGTCAGATCAAGTCGATCACCGACTTCGGCATCTTCATCGGTCTGGATGGCGGCATCGACGGCCTGGTCCACCTGTCCGACATCTCCTGGCAGGCTTCCGGCGAAGACCTCGTCCGCAACTTCAAGAAGGGCGACGAGATCGAAGCCGTGGTGCTGGCCGTGGATCCGGAGCGCGAGCGCATCTCCCTCGGCATCAAGCAGATGGAGCAGGATCCGTTCGGTCAGTTCATGGCCACCAATCCGCGCGGCACCATCGTCAATGGCACCGTGAAGGAAGTGGATGCCAAGGGCGCCGTGATCGATCTGGGCGAGGGCGTCGAGGGTTACCTGCGCGCCAACGACATCGCCAAGGAGCGCATCGACGATGCGACCCAGCACCTGAAGGTGGGCGACAAGGTCGAAGCCAAGTTCACCGGCATGGACCGCAAGGGCCGCCAGCTGCAGCTGTCGATCCGCGCGAAGGACGAAGAAGAACTGCACGACGCCATGGCCGAGTACTCGAACGCCTCCGGCGGTACGACGAAGCTCGGTGCGCTGCTCAAGGAGCAGCTCAACAAGGCTGACTAAGCAGTTGTAGAAGGAAGGGCGGGGCGGCCACTTGGCCGCCCCGCTTGGTTCACGTCACGGACATTGGGGACCCATGACCAAATCCGAATTGATCGAGGCGCTGGCACGGCGTCAGACCCATCTCGCGTTCGCGGATGTGGAGCTGGCAGTCAAAAGCGTGATCGAACAGATGAGCCATGCGCTGTCACATGGCGAGCGCATCGAGGTTCGCGGTTTCGGCAGCTTCGCGCTGCACTACCGCCCACCGCGCATGGGCCGCAACCCCAAGACGGGTGATGCGGTCGCTCTGCCGGGCAAGCATGTGCCGCACTTCAAGCCGGGCAAGGAATTGCGCGAGCGCGTCAACATGGACCTAGTGTGACACCCGCCCGCGGGTGTCGATGAAAGACATGACGAAGGCAGGCGGCGATGAGCCGTTCCTGCCTTCTTTTTTGCACGTTTTCGGCAAGGCCCCATGGCCTGAGAAGACGCCCTGCTCAAATCCTGAACGAAGGGGCGGATTCCCGCCTGTGCCGGCCATCGGCAATCGGTTAAAGTCGCCGCATGCGACTGATCGTGACGCTGATCCTCCTGCTTTTCATTGCTGCCGGCATTGCGCTGGGGGCATTGAACGCCGACCTCGTCGGTTATGACCTGGGCTTCGCCCACATGGAACTGCCCAAGGGGGCGGCCCTGCTGCTGGCCCTGGTGATCGGCTGGCTGCTGGGCGGCCTCACCGCGTGGCTGGGTGTCAGCTTCGGCCATCGTCGCCAGCGTCGGCAAAAGCCCGCTGGAAAGACCAAGACCACGCCGGCCGGCGCATGAACGCGCTTCAGTACGTCCTCATCCTGCTGGTACCCGCAGCATTCGCCAGTGGCTGGTTGACTGCCAGGAAAGCGGGCGCACGCCGTTCCGGTGCGCAGGTCAGCGAGCTGTCGTCCGACTACTTCCGCGGCCTCAATTACCTGCTCAACGAAGAACAGGACAAGGCCATCGAGGTGTTCCTCAAGCTGGCCGAATACAACCGCGACACGGTGGAAACTCACCTGGCGCTGGGCAACCTGTTCCGCCGTCGTGGCGAGGTCGATCGCGCCATCCGCCTGCATCAGCATCTGGTGTCGCGCCCTGGTCTGTCCGATGCCATGAAGACCGTGGCCCTGCTGGAGCTGGGCGAGGACTACATGCGCGCCGGTCTGCTGGATCGCGCCGAGACGCTGTTTTCCGATCTGGTTGCCATGGATGCGCATGCGCCATCGGCACTTCGCCACCTGATCGCGATCTACCAGCACGAGCGCGACTGGCACAAGGCGATCGAGCACGCGCGCCGGCTGGAAGCCATGACCGGCGAAGACGAAGCAGACATGATCGCGCAGTTCTATTGCGAGCTGGCCGAACAGTCGCGGCAGCATGGCGCACGACAGGACGCGCGCGAATACCTGCGCCAGGCCTTCTCCTGCCAGGCGGACTGCGTGCGCGCCTTCATGCTGACCGGACGCCTCTATGCCGAGGAAGGCCAGCATGCCGAGGCCGCCAACGCCTACGAGAAGGCGGTGGAAGCAGACATCGCCTTCGTGCCGGAAATCCTGCCGCCGCTGCTCAATAGCTATGCACGCTCCCAGCAGATGGAGCATGCCGAGCATTTCCTGCGTGACATCCTCGAGCGTTATCACGGCATTTCGCCGGTGCTTGCACTGACGCGCCTGTACCAGCAGCGCGACGGCGAGCGCACCGCGATCGAGTTCCTCACTTCGCAGCTGCGCCAGCGTCCCTCGGTGCGGGGGCTGATGGCATTGATCGACGCCACCATGGACAAGATCGAAGGCGAGGCGCGCGAGAACTTCCTGATCCTGCGCGACCTGACCAAGAAGCTGCTGGAAGGGCAGGCGATGTATCGCTGCAGCCGTTGCGGCTTCGGTGCCAAGGCGCATCACTGGCAGTGTCCCAGCTGCAAGAGCTGGAGCACGATTCGCCCGATCCACGGCGTCGCCAACGAATGAGGCAAGGATGAGTCCGACTTCGCTGGCGATAGGGATGGTGCTGGCCTCGTTGGTGATCTCCCTGGCCGTCGTGCGCGGCGCGATTGCCTATGCCCATCACCGGGGCATGATGGACCTGCCCGGGCAGCGCCGCTCCCATACGATCCCCACGCCACGTGGCGGGGGCATCGGCATCGTGGTGGCTTCACTCGCGACGTTGCCGGCTGCCTTGGGACTGCTCACCGGACCATGGCCGGTGCCGGTGGTCGCCGCACTGGCTGTCGCGACCGTATCCGTGGCTGCCGTGGGTTGGTGGGACGACCATCATCCGTTGCCGGTCCTCCCCCGGTTTGGCATCCAGCTGCTGTCGGCTTTGCTGGTCGCGGGGGCGCTTGTCATGCAAGGGATGTCAGGCTGGTGGCTGCCTTTGGTGGTGCTGGCGGGCACCTGGAGCATCAACCTGCATAACTTCATGGATGGGATCGATGGCCTGCTGGCCCAGCAGGTAGTCTTCGTCGGTCTGGGACTGGCCCTGCTGGCCTGGGCCACCGCCCAGCCGGCCCTCGCCTGGGCGGCGGCCTGCCTGGCAGCGGCCGCGCTCGGCTTCTGGTACTTCAACCGGCCCCGGGCACGCATTTTCATGGGAGATGTGGGCAGCGGCACCATGGGGCTGCTCCTGTTTGCCCTGACGGCCATGCTCTGGCGGGTGGACTGGCACCTGCTGTGGCCCGCCTTGATCCTCAGTTCATCTTTTGTAGCGGACGCTACCCTTACCCTGTTGGGGCGGATGGCGAGTGGTCGCCGTTGGTACACTGCCCATCGCGAACACCTGTACCAGTGGCTGGTTCGCAGTGGGTTCTCGCATGCAACGGGGGGAGCATGCTATCTGGCCTGGAACCTGTTGGTCGCGGCGCCGTTGGCCGCGTTGGCGTGGTTCCAGCCTGAATGGTCAGTGCCGGTGTTCGTCGGTACCTACCTGATAGCGGCCGCCGTATGGATACTCATGAAGCGCCAATGCCTGAGGCGCGTTTCGAACAAGGGCCGTCATGTCGCTTCGTAAACTGATCGGTGTCATCCATCCGCGTATGGCCGTGGTGATCCACGACCTGCTGATGGCTGCGCTGGCCTGGTGGGTGGCCAAGGCCTTGCGCTATGCGCTGATCGACAATGCCGCGATCACCTTCCACCTGCTCGAGTTCCCACTGGTGCTGCTGGTGCAGGGCGCCGTGCTGAGCTGGACGGGCCTGTACAAGGGCGTATGGCGGTTCGCGAGCCTGCCGGACCTGTGGAATATCTTCCGCGCCGCCGTGCTGGGTGCGCTGGCGATCGCAGCGGCGTTGATGCTCTACAACCGCCTGGAAGACGTGCCCCGTTCGGTGCTCCTGCTGTATCCGATGGTATTGGCCGTACTGCTCGGGACGCCGCGGTTGATGTATCGCTTCTGGAAGGACAGCCGCCTCGATTTGTTCCAGGACAAGCCCCTGCAGCGAGTGGTGATCGTTGGCGCCGATCGTGCCGGCGAAGCGCTGTCGCGCGACCTGCATCATGACAGCGGCTATGTCGTGGTGGGCTTCGTCGACGACAAGGAAAGCCTGCGCGGCGCCAGCATCAATGGACGTCCGGTGCTCGGCCGAATCGATCAGATCCCGCAGTTGGCGCGCGAAGTGGCAGCGCAGATGTTGCTGATCGCCATGCCTGGCGCCTCCACGCAGGAAATGCGCCGGATCGTCGAATTGTGCGACCAGAGCGGGTTGCCTTATCGCACCGTGCCGAAGCTGGAGGACGTGGTCTCCGGCCGCGCGCACTTCAACGAGATCAAGGAAGTCGCCATCGAGGACCTGTTGGGGCGCGACACCGTCGAGCTCGACTGGACGGCCATTCGCGTTACGCTGACTGGCCGGCGAGTGCTCGTGACGGGTGGCGGCGGTTCGATCGGTTCGGAGCTTTGCCGCCAGGTTGCTCGCCTCGGGGCGCAATCGCTCTGCGTGGTGGACAACTGCGAATACAACCTCTACCGGATTTCGCAGGAGCTGCGCGCCGAATATCCCGAGCTGATCTACGAAGCCGTGCTGGCCGATTGCGGCGATCCGGCTGCGATGCGCAAGCTGTTCGGCGAATACAACCCGCAGGTCGTCTTCCATGCGGCTGCCTACAAGCACGTGCCGATGCTGCAGGGACAGCTGCGCGCGGCGTTCCGCAACAATGTGCTGGCTACGCGCAATGTCGCCGACCTGGCGGACCGCCATGGCGTCGAATGCTTCGTGCTGATTTCCACCGACAAGGCGGTCAACCCGACCAGCGTCATGGGCGCCTGCAAGCGCATGGCGGAAATCTGGTGCCAGAACCTCAACGAGCACTCGCAGACGCACTTCATCACCGTGCGTTTCGGCAACGTGCTCGATTCCGCCGGTTCGGTGGTACCGCTGTTCCGCCAGCAGATCCGCAATGGCGGCCCGGTCACCATCACGCACCCGGAAATCTCGCGCTACTTCATGACCATCCCCGAGGCCTGCCAGCTGATCCTTCAGGCAGCGAGCATCGGCAAGGGTGGCGAGATCTTCGCGCTGGACATGGGCGAACCCATCAAGATCCGTGATCTCGCCGAGCAGATGATCCGCCTGGCGGGGCGCAAACCCGGCACTGAAATCCCGATCGTCTATACAGGATTGCGTTCCGGCGAAAAGTTGTTCGAAGAGCTGTTCCATCCCCTCGAGAACTATGTCGAAACGACGCACGCGAAGATCTTCCTCGCGCAGTATCGTCAGGTGAAGTGGGACGTGCTCAATGCACAGTTGGCCAAGGCAGCCGATGCCGTGGTCGCTTATGACGAGGATACGTTGCGCCAATGCGTGTCCAACCTGCTGCCCTCGTTCCGGTGGAGCGAGGCGCCGCAGCCGGGCAACGTGGTGGCGCTGCGTCGCAGCGAATGAGGAGAGAAGTGAGTGAGTAAGCCGTTGCGCAAGGTAGTCTTCCCGGTAGCTGGACTGGGCACGCGTTTCCTGCCCGCTACCAAGGTAGTTGCCAAGGAAATGTTGCCGGTGCTGGATCGTCCGTTGATCCAGTACGCGGTAGACGAAGCCGTCGACGCCGGTGCGGACACGCTGGTGTTCGTGACCAATCGTTACAAGCACGCCATCGCCGACTATTTCGACAAGGCCTACGAACTGGAGGCCAAGCTGCTCGAAAAGGGTAAGGACGAGCTGCTCGCGCTGGTGCAGGGCACGCTGCCCAAGCACGTGCGCGCCATCTTCGTGACCCAGCCCGAGGCACTGGGCCTTGGCCACGCGGTGCTATGCGCCAAGCCGGTGGTGGGTGACGAGCCGTTTGGCGTGGTCCTTCCTGACGATCTGATCTGGAACAAGGGCAAGGGCGCATTGCGCCAGATGGCCGAACTGGCCCAAACGCAGGACGCTGGCGTGATCGCGGTCGAAGAAGTGCCGCACAGCGACACCGACAAGTACGGCATCGTGGATGCCACGCCGATCGACGAGCGCAGCGCGCAGATCCGCCACATGGTGGAGAAGCCCAAGCCCGCGGACGCACCGTCCAACCTGGCCGTTGTGGGTCGTTACGTGCTGCCCGGTCGCATCTTCCAGTTGCTGGAGCAGACCACGCCGGGCGCCGGCGGCGAGATCCAGCTGACCGACGCCATCGACGCGCTGCTCAAGGAACAGGGCAAGGTGCTTGCCTATCGCTTCGAAGGCACCCGCTTTGACTGCGGCAACAAGGCTGGCCTGGTGCGCGCCACCATGCACATGGCCCTGCAGGACCCCAAGCTGGCGCCGGTCGTGCGCGAGTTGATGGCGACGCTGTAACAGCGTCTGCGCGGCCACCGGTCAGGCGACCGGTGGCCTTCCCGGCCGGTAGGCCCGGTCTTCGCCCCTGGGAACGTCAGTCTTCCCCGTGAAGGGCGCCGGGCAATGGATGGCCCCTTGGTAAGAATCAGACTTATCCGACTGCGTCTTTGACGGACGCGTGCCAGAATCCTTCCCGCGTTCCGCCATCTTGGCCGGGCAATCTAGTCGTGGGTTCACCTGTGATCGTCGAGTCCGCTTCGTGAGAAGCGGGCATTTCGGTGCATCCGGCGTGCGCCCAGGGCCGGCGATTGCCGCCTTTGTGTTCATCGGATGAAACCCAGGGAAGCATCATGGATCTGTTGCGATTTCTCCTCCTGCTGCCGTTGCGCCTGCTGCGCGGCTTGTTGGCTGGCATAGCGCTGGTACTGCGCCCGCTGCTGGGGCAGGTCAGCTGGTCGGCGCCGGCGTGGATGCCGGCCACCGGCGGATGGATTCGCCGCCGCCCCGTGCATGCGACCGCGACGCTGGTGGCCGCCCTTGTGGTGGTGGCAGGTGGCTGGTTTGGCTGGCAGTGGTACCAGAACCGGCCGAAGCCGGTCGAGCCTTCGCGCATCACCCTGTCCGTCGATGCGCCGGCCATCACCGACTATACGCAGCAGCCCATCGTCATCCATCCCTTGACCGTGAATTTCTCCGGCTCCGCCGCGCCGATCGAACAGGTGGGCAAACCGGTGACGAGCGGCGTCGTGATGCAGCCCGCCGCCAAGGGCCAGTGGACCTGGATCGACGACCACACCCTGCGCTTCATGCCCGCAGAGGACTGGCCGGTGGGGCGTCACTATGAGGTTCGCTTCGATACGGCGAAGGCTTTCGCCAGCCACGTGCTGATGGCGGATGATCACTTCGCTTTCGATACCGCCGCCTTCGCGGCGAAGGCGGAACGCGGCGAGTTCTACCAGGACCCGCAGGACGCGACGGCGAAAAAGACCATCCTGCCGGTGACGTTCAATTATCCCGTCGATACGGCCGACTTCGAGAAGCGCATCATGGTGGGGCTGGCGCAGCGCGGCAGCCGTGATGTGCCGCTCAAATACACGGTCACCTACGACCAGTACAAGCTGCACGCATGGATTCACTCGCAGCCGCTGTCGCTGCCGCGCGACGAAAGCAGCGTGAACTACGGCATCGACAAGGGTGTGCGCAGCGCTCGTGGCGGCGATGGCGTGGCTGAGGCGATCAAGGCGCAGATCCGTGTTCCTGGCCTCTACAGCCTCACCATCGATGGCGTCGATCCGACCCTGGTCGACAATGAAAAGTACGAGCCCGAGCAGGTGCTGGTCGTCAATGTAGGTGGCGCGGTGCGCGACAGCGAACTCGCCGGCTTGACCAAGGCGTGGATCCTTCCCGCACGCAAGTCGGGCGTAGATCAGGGGGATGACGCGCCTCCTTACGCCTGGCGCACGGGCGAAGTCGGCGACGCTGAACTACGCCAGGCGCAGCCTCTCAAGCTCGAGCTGGTGCCCACCGAAAACGACTACGAGGCGGTGCAAAGCTTCAAGTATCACGCCGAGCCGGGACAGCGCATCTATGTGCGCATCGACAAGGGTCTGAAATCCTTCGGTGGCTACATCCTGGGCCGGCCGGCTGCGGCCGTAGTCACGGTTCCCAATTATCCGAAGCTGCTGCATTTCATGGCGGACGGCTCATTGCTGTCGATCTCCGGCAGCAAGCGCATCTCGGTAGTCTCGCGCAACCTGCCTGGCTTGCGCATGGAGATCGGGCGCGTGCTGCCGGACCAGTTGCAGCATCTGGTGAGCCTCAACCAGGGCAGCTATACGCGTCCCGAATTGAGCTATGCCTTCAGCGAAGACCATATCGTCGAGCGCTTCGAGCAGAAGCGCAGCTTCCCCAAGGGCGATCCGGCCAAGGCCCATTACGAGGGCATCGATCTAGGCCAGTATTTGAAGGAAGGCAAGCGCGGCGTATTCCTGCTGCACCTGTCCAGTTATGACGCCGTCGCCGAAAAGAAGCGCGAGGACGCACGCAAGGCGGCGGAAAACGAGCCGCAGGCCGCGCCGCGCAACGACGGCACGGATGCGGAATCGGATGCCGAGGAGGGCGACCAGGGGGAGATGTCGGAAAGCGATGGCAACGATGGCTCGGTGCCCGCCGATACCCGCATGATCGTGGTCACCGACCTTGGCATGCTGGTGAAACGTTCGCTCGATGGCAGCCAGGACGTCTTCGTGCAGTCGATCCGCACGGGCCAGCCGGTCGCCGGTGCCAACGTGACCGTGCTTGCGGTCAACGGGCAAACCTTGTTCAGCGATACCACGTCCGCCGACGGTGTCGTGCATTTCCCCACCTTCAAGGGACTGGAGCGCGAGAAGCAGCCGACCCTGTATGTGGTGAAGAAGGCCGATGATCTTTCGTTCCTTCCCATCGGTGGCTACAGCAGCTACGACCGCAAGCTCGACTTCTCCCGGTTCGACGTGGGCGGCGAACGCAACGCGCAGAATGACGGACAGCTGTCGGCCTACCTGTTCTCCGATCGCGGTATCTATCGGCCGGGCGATACCTTCCACGTCGGCCTGATCGTACGCGCCGCCAGTTGGACGCGCAGTGTGGTCGGCATTCCGCTGCAGGCGGAAATCGTCGATCCGCGTGGCATGACGGTGAAGCAGCTGCCGATGTCGATGGACGCTTCCGGCTTCGGCGAGCTGGCCTATG
The DNA here is from genome assembly GCF_004296575.1 of Dyella amyloliquefaciens. Lineage (GTDB taxonomy): Bacteria > Pseudomonadota > Gammaproteobacteria > Xanthomonadales > Rhodanobacteraceae > Dyella > Dyella amyloliquefaciens. The sequence continues at coordinate 68,729 of NZ_SAYT01000003.1, forward strand.
CGCCGGCAGAAACCGCGCCCACCGGTACCTGGACGGTGAACCTCTACATCGTCAAGGACGGCAAGGCCGGCGCGCAAATCGGCAGCACCACCGTGCAGGTGAAGGAATTCCTGCCAGACCGCATGAAGGTCGAGGCGCGACTGGCTGGCCAGGTGTCGGAAGGTTGGGTGAAGCCCGATCAGGTCAAGGGCATCGTTGACGCCATGAACCTGTTCGGCACGCCGGCGGCAAATCGCCGCGTGGAAGCAGCGCTGACACTGCGCCCCGCATGGCCGGCGTTCCGCAGCTGGAAGGACTACCACTTCTACGACCCGCGCCGTGCCAAGGAGGGTTACGAGCAACCTCTTCAGGACGGCAAGACCGACGACAAGGGTCATGCCGAATTCGACCTCGACCTCAAGAAATATGCTGACGCGACCTACCAGCTGTACTTCCTCGCCAAGGCCTACGAGCCCGAGGGTGGGCGCAGCGTCGCGGCGGCGGCGCAGACCCTGGTGTCGAACAACGACTGGTTGGTCGGCTACAAGTCGGTCGACAACCTTGACTACGTGAATCGTGACACGCCGCGCAGCGTGCATCTGGTGGCTATCGACCACACGGCCAAGGCGATGGCGCTGAAAGAGCTGAAGGCGCGACTGGTCGAGCGCCGCTACATCTCCGTGCTGACCAGGCAGGACTCGGGCGTCTACAAGTACCAGTCCAAGCTCAAGGAAATCACGGTCAACGAACAGGCCTTGGCGATCCCCGCCGAAGGCATGGATTACGCGTTGCCCACCGACAAACCAGGCAACTACGCGCTGGTGATCCTGCGCAGCAGCGACGGCGTCGAAGTGAACCGCGTGGAGTATTCGGTGGCCGGCGCCGCCAATGTGTCGCGCTCGCTCGATCGCAACGCCGAGCTGCAGCTCAACCTGAGCAAGGAAGACTACGCACCGGGTGAAACGGTCGACATCGCCATTCGCGCACCCTATGCCGGCAGCGGCCTGATCACCATCGAGCGCGATAAGGTTTACGCGCACGCCTGGTTCCATGCGGACACCAGCAGCTCGGTGCAGCACATCACCGTGCCCGCCAGCTTCGAGGGCAACGGCTACATCAACGTGCAGTACATCCGCGATCCGTCCTCCGACGAGATCTTCATGAGTCCGCTGAGTTATGGCGTGGTGCCGTTCTCGGTGAACCTGGATGCACGGCGCAACGACATCAAGGTGGAATCGCCGGCCGTGGTAAAGCCGGGGGAGACGGTGACGTTGAAGCTAAGCGCGCCACAGCCCACGCGTGCAGTGGTGTTTGCGGTGGACGAAGGCATCCTGCAGGTCGCGCGTTACAAGCTGGGCGACCCCCTGAAGTTCTTCTTCCGCAAGCGCATGCTCGAAGTGGGCACCTCTCAGATCCTCGACCTGATCCTGCCGGACTTCGAGAAGCTGATGGCCATGGCGGCGCCGGGCGGTGATGCGGATGCCGCGATCGGCAGGCAGCTCAATCCGTTCAAGCGCAAGCGTGACAAGCCGGTGGCGTACTGGTCGGGTATCGTCGACGTGAATGGCGAGACCGAGCTGCGCTACCAGGTGCCGGACTACTTCAACGGCAAGCTGCGCGTGATGGCGGTGGCGGTCTCGCCGGAGCGCATCGGTACCTTCGAGGGCGCAACTACCGTGCGCGGTGACTTCGTGCTCTCGCCGAACGTGCCGACCACGCTGGCGCCGGGCGACGAGGTCGAGGTCAGTGTTGGTGTTGCCAACAACCTTACGGGATTGGGTGGCAAGCAGGTGCCGGTGGCGGTCACGCTGAAGACGGGCCCCCAACTGCAGGTGCTCGGTGCGCCCACGCAAAACGTCAGCCTTGGCGAGATGCACGAAGGCGTGGTCACGTTTCGCGTCAAGGCCACTGACAAGCTGGGCTCCGGCAACCTGAGCTTTGTTGCCGGCTATGGCGACAAATCGGCGCGGCAAAGCGTGGACGTGTCGGTGCGACCGGCGTCCGCCTATCGCACGCAGGTCGATGTCGGGCGCGTCGATGCGGGCAGCAAGGTGGACCAGCCGGGCCTGCGCCGCATGTACAGCGAATACGCTTCGCGCGATGCCGCGATCTCCACGATCCCGGTGGTGTTGTCGAGTGGCCTGACCACGTACCTGGTCAACTTCCAGCATTACTGCAGCGAGCAGATCGTCAGCTCTGCGATGCCACGTCTGGTCGTTTCGAAGTGGCCGCAGGTGAAGGCATTTGCCGATGCGCTGCAGCCTAAGCTCGAGGGCAAGACGCTCAGCAACGACGAAGCGCTGGCGCAGTTCCTCGATGTGCTGCACACGCGCCAGAACGGGCAGGGTGGCTTCGGCCTGTGGTCGGCGACGCCGGATGCCAATCCGTTTGTTTCCACCTATGCCATGCACTTCCTGCTGGAGGCGCGCGAACGTGGCATCACGGTGCCACGGGACATGTTCGACGCCGGCAATCGCTATCTGCACCAGCTGGCGGCGGACGACACGCTCGACGGCCTCGATCTGGTGCGCCAGCGGGCCTATGCGGTCTATCTGCTGACACGCCAGGGCAATGTCACTACCAACGACCTGGCCGCCGTGCAGAAGCGGCTGCAGGAGGCCTATCCGGACCAGTGGCGCAACGATCTGGCGGCTGCATGGCTGGCCGCGTCGTACCAGCTGCTCAAGCAGGACAAGCAGGCCGCGCAGCTCATGGCGGGCCCGCAGAAGCTGCTGGAGCGTACCGCCGCGGACAAGGATTACAGCTATGGCTATTACTACGATCCCCTGATCCGCGATGCCAGCACCTTGTACCTGCTCAGCAAGCATTTCCCCGAGCGCGCCAAGGCACTGTCGCCGCGCGTGATGGAGAACCTCACCTGGCCGCTGTCGCACGGCTGGTACAACACCTTGTCGTCGGCCATGACCATGCTGGCCCTGGATACCTACGCCACGCAGGCTGGCGGCGAGCTGGACAAGCTGCGCATCGACGAAGTGCATGCCGATGGCAGCGTCAAGTCGATCGCGTCCCTGCAGGCGAACCTGCTGCAGGCGGGTAGCTGGGACGCCGCGGTGAATCGCCTGCGCTTCACCAACGGCAGCGGGCTGCCGGCCTGGCGCGTGGTGAGCCAGGGCGGCTATGACCGTGACGTGGCGAACAAGGCGATCAAGGACGGCCTGGAGATTACCCGCGACTACACCGACGTGAACGGCAAGGCGATCGACCAGGTCGCGCTGGGCCAGGAAATCGATGTGCACGTGAAGATCCGCGCCACGGGCAACGACGGCGTGGACGATGTCGCCATCGTGGACCTCTTGCCGGGCGGCTTCGAACCGGTGATCCAGCCGCCTCCGGCCGTGACCGACCAGCAGTCGAATGGTGACACCCAGGAGGATGCGGGGGGCGACAGCACGGTCACGCCTGGTGAGTGGCGCTCGCCGATCGGTGTCGGCAATGCGACCTGGCGTCTGGAGTATGCGGATATACGTGAGGATCGCGTGGTGCTCTATGGCGAGGCGTTGCCGGATGTCGGCGAATTCGTCTATCGCATCAAGGCCACCAACGCCGGCAAGTTCATCGTGCCGCCGGCCTATGGTGAATCGCTCTATGACAGGCGCATACAGGCGCGCACCGCCGGTGGTGCGAGCTTGACCGTAACGCGTCAGCCCTGAGGACAAGGGCGCGCCTTCTGGGAGGAAGGCGCGCCCTCCGTATCGACCATGCCCAAACGCGCCATTCTTCAACGCACCGGACGCGGCCTGCTGCGCGGGTTGCAGCGCTGGCAGAACTGGCTGGTGGGCGGTGCGCTGATCGCTGCCGTGCTGCTGGGTTTTCGTTATTGGCCGCACAAGCCGCTGCGTGAGTGGCTACCGTCATCGACGGCGGTCTATGACGCGCGCGGCCGCCTGATGCGACTGACGCTCGCCAGCGATGAGCGCTATCGACTATGGGTGCCGCTCAAGGACGTTTCCCCCGCATTGGTCGAAGGCGTGCTGCTGCATGAGGATCGCTGGTATCGCTGGCATCCGGGCTTCAACCCGTATGGCCTGGTGCGCGGTGCGTGGGTGACCTATGTAAGCCATGGCAATCGCCAGGGCGGTTCCACCGTCACCATGCAGCTGGCGCGTCTGTTGTGGAGGCTCAATACACGATCGCCCTGGGGCAAGCTGCAGCAGGTCACGCGTGCCGTACAGCTGGAGCTGTTCTATTCCAAAGACCAGATTCTCGAGGCGTATCTCAACTATGCGCCTTACGGACGCAATGTCGAGGGCGTCGGTGCGGCGAGCGTGGCGTACTTCGACAAAGCGGCCAGCGCGCTCAGCTTGCCGGAAGCGCTGACGCTCGCCGTGATTCCGCAGGATCCCTCGCGTCGCCTGCAAGCCAGCGAGGGTTCTGCCGAAGTGATCGGAAAGCGGCTCGAGACCTCGCGCAATCGCCTCTACGCGCGCTGGAAGGCTATGCATCCGCAGGATGCCGCGTTGCAATCCTTGTTCGCCTTGCCATTGCGGTTGCGCCCGTTGTCCCGGCTGCCGTTCGAGGCACCGCACGCTGTTGACCAGATACTCGCAGCGCGTCGCGTCGGCACGCTTGGGGAGGACAGTCGCGTCGTCAGCACCCTGGATATGGATCTGCAGCATGTGCTTGAGCGCCAGGTTGCCCTCTATATACAGCGCAACGATGCGCGCGGTATCCGCAACGCAGCGGCCCTGCTGGTCGACACGCGTGACATGGGCATCAAGGCGCTGGTGGGATCGGCCAACTATCGCGACGCCGGCATCCAGGGCCAGGTCAACGGCACGCTGGCCAAGCGTTCGCCGGGGTCGACGCTCAAGCCCTTCATCTATGGTCTTGGTTTCGACGAGGGCGTGCTGCATCCACAGACAGTGCTGCGCGATGTGCCCACGGCCTTCGGCCCGTATACGCCGGAAAACTTCGATGGTCATTTCCTGGGGCCGGTAACCGCCACTGAAGCCCTCGTGCGCAGTCGCAACATCCCTGCCGTGTGGGTGGCCTCTCAGCTGCAACAGCCGAGCCTTTATCAGTTCCTTCGCGATGCAGGCATCAGCCGCATGGCCAGCGAGAAGCACTACGGGCTCGCGCTCGTGCTGGGTGGCGGCGAGGTGACCATGCAGGAGCTGGCGAGCCTGTACGCCATGCTCGCCAATCGTGGCGAACTGCGTCCGCTGCGGCTGCTTGAGAGCGAGCCGAAAACCTCGGGAACGCGACTGCTCAGCGATGAATCCAGCTTCATGGTGATGGACATGTTGCGCCAGAACCCGCGGCCCGACGAAACGACGGGCGCCCAGCCGGGACGGCTTCCGGTGTACTGGAAGACGGGTACATCGTGGGGATTCCGCGATGCGTGGACGGCCGGCAGCTTCGGCCCGTACGTGCTGGTCGTGTGGGTCGGCAACTTCGATGGCAGCAGCAACCAGGCTTTTGTCGGCGTGGAGGCGGCAGCACCGCTGTTCTTCCAGATGGTCGACGCCTTGCAGGCAGCCCGGCCACACATGGTCGAACCGCTGCGGCATATGCCGGCGAACCTGCGTCGGGTCGAAATCTGCCTGGCCAGCGGCGATCTGCCAAACCAGTGGTGCCCGCAGCGCGGCATGACCTGGTTCATCCCGGGCAAGTCGCCGATCCGCGTCAGTCAGGTGCACCGACCGGTGGTGATCGACGATGCGACCGGCCAGCCGGCCTGTCCTCCCTATATGGGCAAGCGAACGCACGTGGAGGTCTACGAGTTCTGGCCGTCAGAGCTGCAGCGAGTATTCGTTCAAGCCGGCATTCCTCGCCGCACGCCGCCGCGTAACGATGCATGCGGTGATGCAGGAGTCGATGGAGAACCACCCGCCATTACCTCGCCATTGCGCGGCAGCATCTACGCAATGCGCCTGAAGCGCACTGGAGACGATCGCATTGCCTTCTCGGCCAATACAGATGCGTCGGTGCGCGAGATGTACTGGTTCGTCAACGATGCCTATGTCGGGCGCAGTGCCCCGGGTGAGCCGTTGTTCTGGCAGCCGGCCGCGGCTGGCAACTATGAGGTTCGCGTAGTGGATGATCGTGGTCGCAGCGATGCGCGTCCCTTGGGCGTCAGCGTGGTGGACTAGCGTCAATCTGTGCCATGCGTCATGTCGCGGTGGCGCCGGGAGGCTGCGTTAGACTGACTGCTTCCCCGAGACAAGTGCAGCCATCGCATGACTTCGTCACCGGCACCATCGTATTACCGCGCCACGGCCACTCCGTATGAGCCGTACGCACCCTTGCAGGGCAAGGTCGATGCGCGGGTCGCCATCATCGGTGGCGGTTTCGCCGGCCTGCATACGGCGCTGGGTCTTGCCGAACGTGGCGTGCGCGACGTCGTGTTGCTGGAGCGCGAGAAGATAGGCTTCGGGGCGTCGGGTCGAAACGGCGGTTTTGTCTTCGGCGGCTATTCGCTGGGCGAGCAGTCCTTGCTCGACCAGCGCGGTGAAGCGAAGGCCCAGGCGTTGTTCGGCTTGACCACGCAGGCGGTGGATCGCATTCGCAGCCTGACGCAGCGTTATGCCATTCCCTGCGATGTGGTGGATGAGGGTGTCATCTGGGCCAACTGGTTCCGCGATCCGAATGTGCTGCGTCAACGGCAGGAGCTGCTGGCCAAACACTATGGCGTGTCCTGGGACTGGATGCCGCAGCATGAACTGCGCGCACGCATTCATACCACGCGCTACTACGACGGATTGTATGAGCGGCACGCGTTGCACCTGCATCCGCTGAATTTTGCCATCGGCCTTGCAGGTGCGGCGGCATCGAATGGCGTACGCATCCACGAGAACACCGACGCCTGGCAACTCAAGCGCGATGGACTGCGTTGGCGCGTGGAGACCGCACAGGGTGCCGTGCATGCCGACCAGGTCGTGCTGGCGTGCGGAGGGTATCTGGCAGGGCTGCGCCGGCAGGTGGACAGGGCGATCCTTCCCATTGCCACCTACGTAATGGTGACGGAGCCGCTCGGCGATCGCATGGCTGATATCCTGGAGACGCGTTCGGCGGTCTACGACACGCGTTTTGCGTTCGACTATTACCGTCCGCTTCCCGATGGGCGATTGTTGTGGGGTGGACGCATCTCGGTACGCGACCGTTCGCCGAAGTCCGTGCAGCGCCTGCTGATGGCCGACCTGTTGCGTGTGTTTCCCCAATTGAAGGGCGTACGCGTCGACTACGCATGGTCGGGCCTGATGAGTTATGCGCGTCACCAGATGCCACAGATCGGGAACACGCCCGATGGCCTTTGGTGGGCGCAGGCGTTTGGCGGGCACGGGCTGGCACCGACCTGCGCCGCCGGTGAACTGCTGGCATCCGCATTGGCGGAGGGCGATGATCGCTGGAAGCAGTTCGCCGACTACGGCCTGGATCGCACCTATCGCCCGTTCGGCTATCTCGGTGCGCAGGGCAGTTATTGGTGGCAGCAGGGCAAGGACTGGTTCAAGACGAGGTTGGAAGGATGAGCGAGACGACGATCCCGACGGAAATCAGCTGGGCCGACTTCGAGAAGGTCTGCCTGGTGGCTGGCACGGTAACGCGTGTCGAAGCTTTTCCGGAGGCGCGCAAGCCGGCCTGGAAAGTGTGGGTCGATTTCGGTCCCTACGGCGAGAAGAAGACCAGCGCCCAGATCGCGCAGCTGTATCGCGCCGAGGACCTGGTAGGGCGCCAGATCGTGGGGGTGATCAATTTCCCCGAGAAGCAGATCGGCCCATTCCGCTCGCAGTTCCTGTTGACCGGTTTCCCTACCGATGGCGGCGTGGTCATCACCGCCATCGAGCGACCCGTGCCCAACGGTACCCGGCTGGCCTGATCAGCCCAGCGCAGGTACCAGCTCCACGCGGGGACGCCGGCGGATAAGCAAGGCGATCACCGCGGCGATCACACCGCTCGCACCCGCAATCACGAACGGCTGCAGGTAGCTGCCACCCTGGGTGCGCATGAAGCCGGCGAGGAACGCGGCGCTCGCTGCACCTATCTGATGACCCGCCGCGACCCAGCCGAACACCACCGGTGCATCGCGGTCGCCGAAGGCTTCGGCGGCAAGACGCAGCGTCGGCGGTACCGTGGCGATCCAGTCCAGGCCGTAGAACACGCCGAACAGCGACAGGCTGTAGAACGAGAAGTCGGAGTAGGGCAGCCAGATCAGCGAGAGACCGCGCAGCGCGTAGTACATGAAGAGCAGCTTGCGCGGGTCGTAGCGATCGGTGAGCCAGCCCGACATCGTGGTGCCGATCAGGTCGAACGCGCCCATCATCGCGAGCAGGCCGGCCGCACGCACCTCGGGGATGCCGTGGTCGCCACACATTGCGATGAAGTGCGTGCCGATGAGGCCGTTGGTAGTGAATCCACAGATGAAGAACGTCGCGAACAGCAACCAGAACGTGCGCTGCTTCGCCGCTGTCACCAGCGTGCCGAGTGCGATCGACAACAGGTTGCGGCGCGGCGGTTCGATGGCCTCGTCTTCGGTGGCGCCATAAGGACGCAAGCCGATATCGGAAGGGCGTTCCGGCAGCAGCCACCAGGCGAGCGGGATCAGCAAGGCGCAGCCCGCCGCCACCGTCCACACCACGGGACGCCAGCCGCCGTGGTCGGCAATCGCCGCCAGGGCCGGCAGGAAGGCCAGGGTGCCCGTGGCGGTGCTGGCGGTAAGCAGCCCCATCATCAGGCCGCGGTGGGTGACGAACCAGCGATTCACCACGGTGGCGCCAAGCACGATGGCCACGCACCCCGAGCCGATGCCGGAAAAGATGCCCCAGCTCACCAGCAGGTGCCAGGGCTGGCTCATCCAGGCGCTGGCCGAAATCGATGCGGTCATCAGCGCCAGCGCACCGATCAGCGTGCGCCGGACGCCCACGGCCTGCATCAGTGCGGCGGCGAACGGACCCACCATGCCGTACAGGAAGATGCCCACGGCGGCGGACAGTGAGATGGTGTCGCGGCTCCAGCCAAAGGCCTGGCCCAGGGGGAGGATCAGCACGCCAGGTGCGGCGCGTACGCCGGCGGCGGCAAGCAGGGCGAGAAAGATCACGCCGGCAACGACAAAGGCGTACTTCTGGCCGAAGGGACGGGTGCGCTGTATAGTCATGTTACCGACCGGTACGTTTGGTCTGCGGATCATACGTACCGATCGGTAACATAGTCAACCGTGACTGCCATGCCGACCAAACGTACCGAACCCTCCGCGCCCGTCCCGCCGGACGACGCCAAGCCCAAGGCCGCCGAGCGCATTCGCCGGACGGCCCGCGAACTGTTCTATCGCGAAGGCATTCGCGCCATCGGCGTGGAGGAGATCGTCACGCGCGCCGGCGTCACCAAGCCCAGTCTCTACCGCAGCTATGCGTCCAAGGACGAACTTGCGGCCGAATACCTGCGCGACTATGAACTCGCTTTCTGGAAGGTCTTCGAAGCGGGTGACGAGAATCATCCTGGCGATGCGCGTGCACAGTTGATGGCGTATTTCGAAGGCTTGGCGCATCGCGCGACGCAGGCCGGCTATCGGGGCTGCGGGCTCACCAACGCTGTCGTGGAATATCCCGGCGACGAGCATCCTGCGCGCAAGGTGGCGCAAGCGCACAAGCGCAAGCTGCGCGCACGCCTGGTAACGATGTGCGCGTCGATGGGCGCGAAATTACCCGAGCAATTGGCCGACGGTTTGCTGTTGTTGCTGGAGGGCACCTTTGCTTCCGGCCAGCTGTTCGGCAAGCAGGGGCCGGCACGTTCGCTGGTGGCGGTGGCGGAGCAGCTTATCGACGCATCGTTGCGTTGATCCGGCCTGCGGTCAGGGCGCGCGTTTCTGCGCGTTGTCCAGCCACACGCCCAGGCCCTGGGCATTGAGCTCGATATCCATGCCAATGAGTTCCAGCAGGTCGTCGCGGTTGCCCTGCCAACCGTGCGCCCAGGCGCGGGCGCCGTAGAGCCCGGTCAGCTCCTCCTTCATGGCTGCGTGACGCTGCGAAGGCTCCGGATGGTCGTGCTGGGCCGCTTCCGCGATCGCCACCATCGCGTCGATCTGCGCATGCAGATCATGGCCGAGGCGCTCGACACCTTCGACGCGGTTGTAGTGCGTGAGGTACATCGCGGCGGGCTTCAAGGCGACCAATCGATCGATGGACGCATGAAGCGCCTGCGGATCGAATTGCACCGGCGAGGTGGTGGGCAGGATGAAGGGGCCATTGGCGGTGTCGAACTCGCGATAGGAAAGCCCGAACACGTCGCCGGTGAAGCACACGCGCGCGCGTTCGTCGTACACCGTGAGGTGGTGGCGGGCATGGCCCGGTGTATCCAGGCAACGCAGCACGCGGCCCGAGAGGTCCACTTCATACCCGTCCGGAGCTTCGATCACGCGCTCGGCAGGTATCGGGCGAAGCCGGCCATAGGTCTCTTCCATCACCGATTCGCCGTAGACCGCGCTGGCACCCGCCCATAACTGGCTCGGATCGATCATGTGGCGTGCGCCACGTGGATGCACCACCAGTTTCGCGTTCGGCAAGTGCGCGATCAGTTCACCCGCGCCACCGGCGTGGTCGAGATGGACGTGAGTGAGGATGAGCCAGTCGACATCGGCGGGAGACAGTCCCGCGTCGCGCAGGCCATCGAGCATGCGCGGGACGGCGTAGTTGGTACCGCAATCGATGAATGCGCCGCGGCCGTTCTCCACGATGAGATAGGCCGCGTCGAAGTGAGGTCGTACGAAACCCGTGTCGATGGTGTGGATGCCGTGGTTCATCGCCAACCTCGCGCTGAGTGGATCAGGCGAGGTTAGCAAGCCCGGCGGGGCAGGGCACTCCCACCTTGGTCGAGAACGCTCAGGGAGCCGCGTCGACCAGCACGAGTTCGGCATCCTCGAGCGCCGTCACCACGAACCTCGACTCGTTGTGGATGGCCGCGCCGTCACGCGCATCGAGCTTCAGTCCGTTGATTTCGACCTTGCCCTTGGCCGGCACCATGTAGGCGTAGCGATTCGGCGCGAGCTCGTACTCGGCCTTTTCGCCGGCCTTCAGCGACGCCCCGAGCACGCGGGCATCGGTGCGCAGAGGGAGTGCGTCGGTGTCCTCCTTGTAGCCACTCGCCAGTGCGACGAAGCGTCCCGAGCGCTCACCCACGGGGAACGGCTTGGTGCCCCACGACGGCGCATCACCCTGCTGGTTGGGGATGATCCAGATCTGGAAGATGCGTGTCGCGCCAGGTTCGAGGTTGTATTCGGCATGCGTGATGCCGGTTCCGGCGCTCATCACCTGCACATCGCCGGCGACGGTGCGCCCCTTGTTGCCGAGGTTGTCCTGATGCGTGATGGCGCCTTCGCGCACATAGGTGATGATCTCCATGTCACCGTGCGGATGCGGCGGAAAGCCGGTCTGCGGAGCAATGGTGTCGTCATTCCACACGCGCAGTGTGCCCCAGCCCATACGTGCGGGCTCGTGATAGTTGGCGAACGAAAAATGATGCTTGGCATCGAGCCAGCCATGGTTGGCTCCGCCCAAGCTATCGAAAGGTCGACGTTCGATCATGCTGCACTCCTGCTGAAATGGATGCGCCCGTTGGCTTTTGCCAAGATAGGGCAGAGTGCTGCCGATACCAGTCGTTCAACGGGGAACGGACTGTTGCCGAAAAGCCTCGTATTGGAGGTTATCCAGCGCGCGCGACGAAGCCGTGAAAGGCATCGAGTCCACGCGCGCCATCCGAATCCGGCGAACAGGGCGGATGTTCTCGCTGGGAAGCGCAGAAAATTCATTCCGGGCTCTTCACAAATGCCACTGTTCTGTTACTATGTCTGACTCCGATGCGGGAATAGCTCAGTTGGTAGAGCACGACCTTGCCAAGGTCGGGGTCGCGAGTTCGAGTCTCGTTTCCCGCTCCAGTTTTCTGCAAAACCTCGGCTTTCCGAGGTTTTGTTTTTTAAGCGGATATGACCTGGGTTTTCAGGTTACGATTCGCGCGCGATGGCCTGGTGGCAGAGTGGTCATGCAGCGGCCTGCAAAGCCGTGTACGCCGGTTCGATTCCGACCCAGGCCTCCATTGCGCAAAACGAATCAACCCGCCGTCAGGCGGGTTTTTTTATGGCTCGGGGTGCCCCCTCGGCCAAGGGATGTGCGTGCTAGGATGCCCATCCCTCTGCATCCGGCCCGGATGGCGAAACTGGTAGACGCAAGGGACTTAAAATCCCTCAGCCGCAAGGCTATGCGGGTTCGATCCCCGCTCCGGGCACCACTTTTCAGGATGCCGGACGCATCCGGGAGAAGTCATGAGCATCGTGAGATTTCTGGGGCCGTACGACCAGCGCGTCGCGGCCGAGCTTCCCGAGGGTTACGTCGTGGGTACCTGTACGGGTGATTGCGTCTTCACCCATGGCACCGGACTCGACGGCGTGGACAGGCGAGTCGGTGAGCAGCAATGGTCAGACGGCCGCAGCGTCATGACCGTGCTGGTCGAGGATTTTGATCTCGACGGCGCAGGCCTCAGAAACTGGTCCACTGGCGTGGAATAAGCGGAACGGCGGGCTTCTTCAAAGGTTGTAAGGAAACGTCTTCCGAGTTCGTAGGATGGCGTGGATGAAGCGTCGCGCAAGCCTCGCGAGCGCTTGCATAAAGCGATATCGCGGCCTATGTTCGCGGAATCAACCCAAGGAGGGTGTCTGGTGATCAAGGTAGTCTTGATTGACGACCACGAGCTGGTGCGCACGGGATTCAGGATGATCCTGCAGCAACAGCCTGATATTCAAATCTGTGGTGAAGCGGGGAGCGCAGAGGAGGGCTTGCGACTCATCCGTGGGAAGGCGCCCAATATCGCGCTGGTCGATGTGCACATGCCCGGCATGAGCGGCATCGAGCTGACCGAGCGCGTGTCGCGGTCCAAGTTGCCGACGCACATCATCATCGTCACGGTAGTCGACGATGCCCGCTTTCCCAAGCGCCTGCTCGACGCCGGTGCGCTGGGCTATCTCACCAAGGGATGTACCGCGGAAGAATTGCTTGATGCCGTGCGGCAGGTGGCCTTTGGTCGCCGTTATCTCGCGCCGGCCGTGGCGCAGCAGCTGGCGCTCGCTACGCTCGACGGCGAAGGCTCGCCGTTCGATGCGCTGTCCAGCCGCGAGCTCGAGGTGGCGATGATGCTGGTGCGCGGCAAGGCGCTCACCACCATCGGCGAGCAGCTCAATTTGAGCCCCAAGACTGTTTCCACCTACAAGCAGCGTTTGATGGAAAAGCTGCAGGTGGATCATGTGATCAGCCTGGCCCATCTGATGACCATCCACGGCTTGCTCGACACCCATAACAACCAGGTCGGCAACTGAGTCATCCCGAGTTGATGGAGGCATAAAAAAGCCGGACTGATGTCCGGCTTTTTTTATGCCTGGAGGTCGACGGCGTCAGCCGTGCGACGCATCCTTCTTGAGCGTGTCCTCAGCGGATTCTTCGCTGGCTGACGCGTCATCGGACGACGGCGCAGCAAGGCCCGCATGGGCAAGCAGGTCGCCCTGTGCCGGAGTTACGGGCGCCACCGAATCGGTGACTGCAGGTTCTTCCGGCTGGACATTCACTGCTTCGACCGTCGGCGCCTGCACGTGTTCGGCATGCGGGGCGATGTCCAGGTGCGAGTGGAAGTCGATGGTCGTGCTTGCGACCACGGCTTCGGCATGCGCTGCTTCGACGACGACGGCATTCACTTCCGGAGCGTGCGTGACGGTGGCCGTGACATCCGCCGTCAGCGATGCCGGCGCTTCCTGCTCGACGACAGCGATGGCCTCGTGGGCGGTGACCGATTCCAGATGGGGAGCCGGCTCCGCAGCCGCTTCCACCTTGATCTCGCTGTCCGCTTCGCTCACTTCGACCGACTTTTCGGGAATCGGGGGAAGGGCGGGCAGGTTGAACGATGCCGGTGCCACTGCACTCATCACCTGCTCCGATGCAGGTTCGATCGGTGCGACAACACCAGATTGCGCGATGGGCTCCGGCGCATGCGTTGCAGTGACCTGCTCAACTGCGGCGACGGCCACAAGACTGGCAGCGACCACGCCACCAGCCACGGGTACAGCTGCAGCGACGGGCGCGACTGCATCCTCGCTGCGGTCCTCATCGTCCAGATCGAAATGCTCATCGCCTTCCGCCGATTCCGGCGCGCCGGCCTGGGCGGTTTCGTCATGACGACGGCGACGGCGTCCACCGCGGCGACCACGGCGACGACGCGACTGGCTGCCCTCGGTCGCGGCCGAAGCAGCGCCTTCGGCGGCGGCGATCACTTCCGCACCGGTCTGGGCGAGCGTCGCGGTATCCGGCAACGCCTCCTTGCCAACGTCGACGTCGGCCGGCGCGATGGCGGCAAGACGCTCGACGGGTTCAGCGACGGCGGGAGCCGGCGACGACGACTGGGCAGGCGCCTGCTGCGAAGGACGCGGCTGGCGCTGCTGCTGTTCCTGGCGTTGCTGCTTGCGCTCGTTCTGAGCCTGCGCGGCTTCCGCCTTGGGCTGCTGCGCCTGCTTCTGTTCCTGGCGTCCGCCCTGCTGCTGCGGCTGGCGCTGTTGCGACTGCTGTTCATTGCCGCGCTGGCGATTGCCCTTGCCCTGCTGCTGGCCCTTCTGGCCCTGCTGCGGCTGCTGTTCGCGACGCTGCTGCTGTTGCTGGCGGCCACCCTGTTGCTGCGGCTGGCGGTTGCGCTCATCGCGACGGTTGCCGCGCGGGTTCGACGGCGCTGCTTCGGCCTTGACCACCGGGGCCGGCGCGGCGGGAGCTGCGCTGCCGCGGAACCAGCCGAGCAGGCGGGAAATCACGCCACCGCTCGGAGCCGGGGTTGCAGCCGTAGGCTGGCGTGCCGGCAGCGCCTGCGGAGCGGGCGCGGCCGCGGTTTCTTCGCGAAGCGGGGCAGGGGTGGCCGGAACGATGCCGCTGACGGCAGGCTGTTCGCCGCTACCCAGGGTCTGGCCCATCTTCGGGATCGGCGAGGCTTCCACCGCCGTGAGACGCTCGTAGCTGGGCTTGCTGTGCTCGCCCATGTCGGCTTCGCGGATGCGCTGGATCTCGATGTGCGGCGTCTCGAGCTTGTCGTCGGCCACGATCACCACGTGCACCTTGTTGCGCAGCTCGATCTCGACGACGCTGGCGCGCTTCTCGTTGAGCATGAAGTTGGCCACGCTCGGCGGGGCCTGCACCAGCACCTGGCCGGTGTTGTCCTTCATGGCGTGCTCTTCGATCAGGCGCAGGGTCGACAGCGCCAGCGACTCCACGCCGCGGACGTGGCCATGGCCTTCGCAGCGCGGGCAGACGTTCTGGGTCGCTTCGCCGAGGCTCGGGCGCAGGCGCTGGCGGGACATCTCCAGCAGGCCAAAGCGCGAGATGCGGCCGATCTGCACGCGGGCGCGGTCCAGCTTCAGGGCGTCCTTGAGACGCTCCTCCACTTCGCGCTGGTGCTTGGGGCTGTCCATGTCGATGAAGTCGATCACGATCAGGCCGCCGGCATCGCGGATGCGCAGCTGGCGGGCGATCTCGACGGCGGCCTCGAGGTTGGTGTTGAACGCCGTTTCCTCGATGTCGCTGCCCTTGGTGGCCTTCGACGAGTTGATGTCGATGGCGGTGAGGGCTTCGGTCTGATCGATCACGATCGAGCCGCCGGACGGCAGGCGCACCTGGCGATCAAACGCGCTCTCGATCTGCGTCTCAATCTGGTAGCGCGAGAACAGCGGGGTGTCGTCGCGGTACAGCTTGAGCTTGCGCATGGCCGTGGGCATGACCTGCTGCACGAACTCGCGGGCGTCGTTGTACAGCGACTCCTCGTCGATGAGGATCTCGCCGATGTCGTTGCGCAGGTAGTCGCGCAGGGCGCGAATGAACAGCTTCGATTCCTGGTAGATCAGGAACGGGGCCTTCTGGGAGCCGGCGGCGGTGGAGATCGATCGCCACAACTGAAGCAGGTAATCGAGGTCCCACTGCAACTCTTCGGCGTCGCGGCCGAGGCCGGCGGTGCGCACGATCAGGCCGACGTCGTCGGGCACGGTGAGGTGGTCCAGCGCTTCCTTCAGCGCCTGGCGGTCTTCGCCCTCGATGCGACGCGAAACACCACCCGCTTTCGGGTTGTTTGGCATCAGCACCATGTAGCGGCCGGCGAGGCTGATGAAGGTGGTCAGCGCTGCGCCCTTGTTGCCGCGCTCCTCCTTCTCCACCTGCACGACCACTTCGTGACCTTCCTTGATGAGGTCGCGAATGTTGGCCTTGTTGGGGTCCAGGCCCGGCGTGAAGTACTCGCGGGCGACTTCCTTCAGCGGGAGAAAGCCGTGGCGTTCCGCACCGTAGTCGACGAAACAGGCTTCGAGGGAGGGTTCGACGCGAGTGATGCGGCCTTTGTAGATGTTGGCCTTTTTCTGTTCTCGGGACGGGATTTCGATATCAAGATCGTAAAGGGTCTGGCCATCGACGATGGCCACACGCAACTCTTCACGCTGAGTTGCGTTGATCAGCATACGTTTCATTGTAGTTTTTCCTCTGCTTGCCGCGCGTCGCGTGCCGCGGTGGCGCCGTGTTTCGGCGGCCTGCCGGGGATCGCGCCGCTGCGGTTAAGCGGCAACATGACGGCATCGTTTCCGGTGCCGGGATGATTCGTGGCAATGCACCCGCCGCCCCGGAACCCATTGGGAACCGGACAACGACCACCCGAACCGTTACGATGAAAGGGAGCAGCGACCGGCTGCCGAAGAAGGCGACCGGCGCTATCCTCGCCGACGTCACGGGGCGGGCGTCCCGACTCCACTCCGAACATCGGTTGGGCGGGACGTAGCGCCGGCCGAGTATCCTATTTCGTCAGGTTTTTTTCAATGCAGACGGCAACTTCCCCCGACGCACCTCACGGTGTGCGTCAAGTCGAGATTGGCCCCGAGCGAGACGGGCAGCGCATCGACAATGCGCTCATGACCCTGCTCAAGGGGGTCCCCAAGAGCATGATCTACCGGATCCTGCGCACCGGGCAGGTGCGCGTGAACGGCAAGCGAGCGAAGCCGGACACGCGTCTCGCGGCCGGTGACATGCTGCGTATTCCGCCGGTGCGCGTCGCAGAGAAGGCCGCGACAGCGGGTCCGTCGGCGGGCCTCGTCTCAGCCATCACTGAGTCGATTATTTTCGAGGACAAGCATTTCCTCGCGATCGACAAGCCCGCCGGTATTGCCGCCCATGGCGGTAGCGGTGTCAGCCATGGTGCGATCGAGCTGTTGCGGGCGGCCAGGCCGAACGAACACATCGAGCTGGTCCATCGCCTCGACCGCGATACCAGCGGCGTGCTGGTGTTCGCCAAGACCCGCGCCGGGCTGACCGGCCTGCAGGCGGCGATTCGCGAAGGCACGGTGACCAAGCAGTACCTCTGCCTGATGGTCGGTCACCCGTCCAAGGCCAAGTTCAGCGTCAACGCGCCCCTGTTGAAGTCGGTGCTTCAGGGCGGAGAGCGCATGGTACGAGTGTCCGATAACGGCAAGCCGTCGCTCACTTTTTTCCAGGAAATGGAGCAGTACCCGGCGGCCCGCCTGATGCAGGCGACCCTGGGCACCGGCCGCACCCACCAGATCCGCGTCCACGCCGCCCATATCGATCACCCGCTGGCGGGCGATCCGAAGTACGGCGACAAGGAAATGAACAAGAAATTCAGGGACCTGGGGCTGCAGCGGATGTTCCTGCACGCGTCCCACATGAGTTTCGAGCTGGACGGGCGGTCGTACAGCTTCTCGGCGCCTCTCCCGGATGACCTGAAGGAATTCCTGGATGTGCTTGCCGTGAAAGGAAAAAGGATACGCCGGCTGCAGGAACACCTACAGGAAAAAGCGCGCACTGACCTCAAGTGAGCGCAACAGGTGGCCGGTGAGGCCGCTTTCGACCAGCAGAGCCGAGGTGGCGTGGGCGATCGCGATCGGTATCAGGCGTGGTGAGCGCAGGAAGCACCACGCCCACCACAGCTCGGCCAGCATGCATAGCTGCATCAGCGAGCCATTGGGCGTATGGAGCAGGCCAAACAGGCCTGCGGTGATCAGGATGACGAAAGGTGTCGGCAGGCCCGTGAGGCGGAGCCGACCCATCACGATGGCCAGCATCGCCCATTGCTGAAGCAGTGCCCAGCCGAAATACGCGGCAACGTGTCGGGGGTCGAGATGGATCAGGCCGTGCCCGTCGGCCAGCATCAGCACGAAAGCGACGGGCAAAGGCACCAGAGGCCATAGCCAGTCCTGCCAGCTTCGACCCAACCATGACCAGGTAACAGGGCGGCGCCGCCACTCGCTGGCCGCACTGAACACGATGGCAGCGAGAAAGGCGATGACGCCTGGAATCGAGACGTGCGGCCCCCAGCGTAGACCGGCGATCAGCCAGAGCGGGCCGGCGGCAATGGCGGCGGCTTCCACCCATGGGCGGACCACGCCCGGCTTCTGGCGCCAGCTCAGCACCATCAGCCATGCCAGGTAGAGACCGCACGCCGCCCAATCCCACCAGGCCGGAGTCGGGGCATCACGGTGGATGGAGAGCGATTCGCCGAAGGGCAACACCAGGGCGGCGGGGCGGTGTGCACGAACGAAATCGCGCAACGACATCATGGCTTCCGCAGACGATCCTGCGGGCAGGCGCACCAGTGGCGCTGCCCGTTCGGGAAGGGGAAGAGTGCTCTGCTGCAGCGGAAATCGGATGTCACCTGCATTCGCGCCGACGGTGGCGGGCAGGGCGAGCGGCCTCGGCGTGACCAGCGCGACCTCGCTCAGCGCCAGTGCCGCGTTCGCCGGAACCTGCAGGCGGAGGCGAAGCATATAGGCCACCACGTCGGGCGCATCGCAGGCCGAACCGGTGATCGTGTGCCATGGGATCTTGCTGAGGTCGACCGACAGCGCGGTCTCGCCGGGCGTGATACGTGCGGCATCCGCTGCCAGGCAGGCGGGGCTGGATTCACTCGCCTGGTAACTAAGTGACAGGGAACCCGCGGCACTGCTCTGGAGCTGCAGCTGCAACAGCGGCCAGTGCGTCGTATCGACCGGGCCGTCCAGTGGCAAGCCCAACTCGAACGGCGTGCCGTCGTGGCTGGTGATCCGCAGCGCATGGGGGCCACGCGTGACCGTGGCGGCGCCGAAGACGCGGTGGGCGACCAGGTCCGTCGGGGCGCGCGGATGCCATTGCCACAAGGGATGGCCATCGCGCAGGGCGGTCAGTTCCTGCTGCGCGTCCTGCACCAGCCGCGCACGCGTTATCCAGGAGGACAGCAACGCCATCAGCCACAACAGGGCAACTACCGCCAGCGCGAACCCGGCGGCGTTGGCCATGCGGCGGGTGGCGCTGGTGGCGCTCAATGTTCGAGCAACGCCTCGACGCGTGCGGCGCAAATGAAATCGTTGAGCGACAGGCCGCCCACGTCATGGGTCGACCACAGCACCTGGCAGTGGCCGTAGCCGGCTTCCAGATCGGGGTGGTGGTCTTCCTGGTTGGCCATGAAGCCGATCGCATTGATGAAACCCAGCGTGTGATGGAAATCGCGGAACTTGAAGTCCTTGATGATGGCCTTACCGTCCGGAGTGGCCTGCCAGCCGGGCAGCGTGGCAAGCAGCTCGTTGACCTGGGCCGTGTCCAGCACGTGTTCCTTGCCCTTGCGCGGCGTGCAGTGCTGGCTGGCGAGTGGTCTTTGGCTCATGGCAGTCGGGTCCGTTTCAGAGGAAAGATGCGAAGCGTCGAAGCTCGGTGGTCAAAAGTCAAAACCGGCATCGATTTCAAAATAGGACTAAAATGGTGCTGTATT
This sequence comes from Dyella amyloliquefaciens, assembly GCF_004296575.1. GTDB lineage: Bacteria > Pseudomonadota > Gammaproteobacteria > Xanthomonadales > Rhodanobacteraceae > Dyella > Dyella amyloliquefaciens. Next base: position 88,469 of record NZ_SAYT01000003.1, read on the forward strand.
TCCGGCCAAGCCGGAGTTTCAGCTGGAGTGGACATGATCGAGATTTCCGAACGCGCGCAGAAGCACTTCCTGCGGTTGCTCTCCCAGCAGGGTATCGACGGGTTGGGCATCCGCCTGCGCGTGACCGCGCCGGGTACGCCGGCAGCCAATTGCGAGCTGGAGTTTGCCGAACCCGAGGAGCTCACCGGGCAGGAATGGACCATCGTCTGCGATGGTTTCGATTTCCATGTGGAAGGGGATAGCGCCCCCTGGCTGGAAGGCGCCAGCATCGATTTCGAGCCGAACGCCACCGGCGGCCAGTTGAATATCCGCGCGCCGCGCATCAAGGGTGAGATACCAGGCGAGAACGCCGGTCTGATCGAACGCGTGCGTTTCGTGCTCGAGGCCGAGATCAACCCAAGGATCGCCTCTCATGGCGGCCGAGTGAGCCTGCTGGAGGTCGATGCCGACGGCGTGGTGGTGCTGCAGTTCGGCGGCGGCTGCCACGGTTGCGCCTCGGTGGATGTCACGCTCAAGCATGGCGTGGAGAAGACCTTGCGCGAGCGCGTGCCGGAAATCACCGCGGTGCGCGACGCCACCGACCACAGCGGCGGCAGCAATCCTTACTACAAGAAGGAAGGCCGTTCGGCGATGGGCTGACCGGCCCTCGCCAGAGGCACCAAGAAAAAGGCCCGCTCGAAGCGGGCCTTTTTGCTGTCTGTTGCGTAGCGCTTACTTGTCGCCCTGGATGTGGCCCTTCACCGTGTCCAGCTTGGTCGGCAGGCTGGAGAAGTAGGCGGCGACATCTTCGATGTCCTGCTCGGAGAGGGTCGCGACGAAGCCCTTCATGATGGCGTTGTCGCGCTGGCCGCTCTTGTACTCGTGCAGGGCCTGCTGGATGTACATGTTGTACTGGCCGGCCAGGCGCGGGTACTGCGGATCGACCGCGTTGCCGTCGGCACCGTGGCAGGCGAAGCAGGTGGCAGCCTTCTGCTTGCCGTTCTCGATGCTGCCGGCGGCGAAGATCTGGGTGGAGGCGAACGCCAGGACGGCGCCGAATGAAAGCAGGGTCAGTGCACGTTTCATGCGGATCAGTGTCCTTGGCTTACTTGGCGAGGCTGGAGAGGTAGGCGGCAATGTCTTCGATGTCCTTGTCGGACAGACTCTGCGCCTGAGCCATCATCGTCGGATGCTTGCGGTCGCCGCTCTTGTAGCCATGCAGCGCGTTGACGATGTACTGCTCGTTCTGGCCCGCGATGCGCGGCACCGGATAGTTCGGATACGCGTTGGCGTAGCCCGGCACGCCATGGCAGCCGTTGCAGGTGTAGATCAACTTGCGTCCGGCAGCCTTGTCACCCTCGGCATGCACGCTGGCAGTGGCGAAGATAGCTGCGGCCACGGTCAGGCCAAGCAGTTGCAGTCGAGTCATCAGAAGCGTCCCCACGATTCCGGCTGGTACATGGTGAAAAGTCTCGGAAGTATAGTCGTTGCCTTCACGATGGGACAACATGTCGCAAACCACTGATTCTTATCAGCGCGTAGCGACATGCTCTATCAAGGAGGGGCAAGGGCCTCCGTTCGACGTCCATCAACCCAAGGGAATCAGGCATGACGAGCAGGTCGGCAGTGCACTCGGGCGGTCGCAGGTGGAAGCGGACGGTGACGCGGCTCCTGGCCGTGGCGGGCGTCTGGTGCGCGACAGCCGCCATGGCCGCGACACCCTCGGCGGACTACCGCATCGTCGGCTACGTGGTGGACAACGCGCCCTTGCCGCACATCAGCGCCGACAAGCTCGATGTCATCAACTACGCCTTCGCCAAGCTGGATGCCAAGGGCGACGTGGTGTTCCCGAGCCCGGTGGCGGATCAGACGCTGGCCTCCTTCGTCGCGCTGCGCAAGGTCAATCCGCAGCTCAAGGTGATCGTGTCCATCGGCGGTTGGGGCGCGGATTACTTCTCCGAGGCCGCGCTTACCGACGCCTCGCGCCAGCACATGGCCGACGGTGTTGTAGCGTTGATCGAGAAGCACGATGTCGATGGCGTGGATCTCGACTGGGAGTACCCCACGCTGCCGGGACCGGGCATCAGCCATCGGCCGGAAGACAAGCGCGATTTCAGCCTGCTGCTGGAGACGCTGCGTTCTCGCCTGGACCAGCTCGGCGCGAAGCATGGAGGTCGCCACTACCTGCTGACCATCGCCGCTGCCGACAGCGAATTCGTCGCGGGTATCGAGCTGGAGCGCGCTTCGCGTTCGCTCGACTGGTTCAACCTGATGACCTACGACTTCCACACCAGCCTGACCCCGACCACCGGCCATCACGCGGGCCTGCATCTTTCCACCATTGCGCCGGCCGACGATCGCGCGGGCGACAAGGCGGTGGCACAGTTCCTTGCCGCAGGTGTGCCCGCGAAGAAACTCAACTTCGGCGTGGCGTTCTACGGGCGCGCCTTTACCGGCGTCGATCCGGCGCATGACGGCCTGCAGCAGAAGTATGCCAATTTCGCAGGTGCTCCTTCATGGCGCGAACTGGTAGCCAGCTATATCGACAGGAGCGGTTACGTGCGGCACTGGGATGCGCAGGCGCAGGCGCCGTATCTGTGGAATGCGGCTACGCACACGTTCGTGAGTTACGAAGACCCCGAGTCGATCCGCGCCAAGATGGCCTTCGTGAAGGCGAAGGGGCTGGGGGGCGCCATGTACTGGGAGCAAAGCCTCGATCGCAACGAGGAACTGCTGGACGTGATGGACCAATCCTTGCGCACGCACTGATCCCGTCGCCGCCATTCCGGCCGACACAGGAATGGCGAAGGCGGCTTGCCACCAGGCGTTAGAACAGGCTCTTGAAGATATGGATGCCGGCGGTGTACTCGCCGATGATGGTGCCGAGGCTCACCAGGAAGAAGTTGAGCAAGGTGCGCGCCACGCGGTTGCGCCACCAGCCGCGCCATTGACCGATGTCGTCGCGTAGCGTGTCGAAATCGGCCACGCGCGGACGGCGTATCCAGGCTTCGGTCATGGCGCTGATACCGCCGGACGGTATGCCGGGGCGGAACGGCTTGATCGGCCCGGCCACGAAGGCAGCCAACGCGCTGAGCGGATGCGCGCCGGCGATGATCGCGCCCAGCAGCGAAAAGCCGCCGGTATAGAGGACCCAGTCGCGCAGGGCGGCCGCACCCAGTGAGGCATTGCGATGGAAGGCGAAGCCGATCGCGGCGAACACGGCCAGCACCAGGCCAATGGCCACCCATTTCGGCCAGCTGGCCTTCGGCGGCGCGGCGGCGAGCGTTGCAGCTTCGACGGACGGGTTGCTCTGCTGCGTGCGTAACTGCTCGCACAGGCCCTTCAAATGTCCCGCGCCGATGACCACCAGTACCCGGCGACCTTCGCCGAACGCGGATTGCGCAGCCTGCTCGCGCAAACGGGCGGCCATGTAGCTGTCGCGTTCGGCGATCAGGCTGCGATACAGCGGCGCCGACTGCGTGGCGAACTCGCTGAAGGCGCTCTCCAGCATGTCGCCCTGCTTGAGCTTCTCGATTTCGGTTTCCGCGATGTCCTGGCGTTCGAACACGCTGGCGATCAGGCCGCCCATCAGTCCGAAGCGCTGCCAGAAACCAACGCTGTGCCAGGCGCGGCGCAGCGTGATGCCCACTTCACGGTCGACCAGCCACACCGGCACGCCACGCTGTTCGGCGCCGTCCATACCGGCCTTCATCTCGGCGCCGGGCTGGATGCCGTACTGCTCGGCAAGACGCTTCTGGAACGAGGACAGCACGAGGCTGGCGGCCACCATGCCGGCCTTGCCCTGGCGGATCACCTGGAACAGATCCATCTGCTTGAACGCATCGGGATCGCGCATGCCCTGGGCGCGGCTGTCGCACAGCTCCACCGCCACGGCATCGAAATGCTCGTGCGCCAGCAGGGCTTCCACTGCTTCCACGCTGGTGCGCGACACGTGGGCCGTACCCAGCACGACGTATTCCACGCCGTCGCGGGTGACGCGCTCGATGGGCTGGTCGCGCAGCACGGGAGGCAGGGAATCGGCGATGTCGGTCTGGCTCATGCTTGGCGTCGTTGTGGCAGGGTCAGACCCTGCATGGGGATGCGCCGGACGCGGCACAAGCCGCGCCCGGGTTGGCGTTCATCAGTCGCGGAAGCGCTTGAGCAGGTCGCCATAGGCGTCGATGCGGCGATCGCGCAGGAACGGCCAGATGCGACGCACATGCTCGCTGCGGGCCATATCGACGTCGACGACGAGCAGTTCGCGCTGATCGGTGCCCGCCTGCGCCAGGAATTCGCCCTGTGGGCCGGCCACGAAGCTGGTGCCCCAGAACTGGATGCCATTGCCCACGCCGGCCTTGTCGGCCTCGTAGCCCGTGCGATTGCAGGACAGCAGCGGCAGGCCGTTGGCGACGGCGTGGCCGCGCTGCACGGTGACCCATGCTTCGCGCTGGCGATCCTTCTCGGCCTGATCGTCCTTCGGGTCCCAGCCGATGGCGGTGGGGTACAGCAGCAGGTCGGCGCCGGCCAGCGCCATCAGGCGCGCGGCTTCGGGATACCACTGGTCCCAGCACACCAGCACGCCCAGGCGGCCCACCGAGGTGTCGATTGGGTCGAAATCCAGGTCGCCCGGGGTGAAGTAAAACTTTTCGTAGAACGCCGGATCGTCCGGGATGTGCATCTTGCGGTACTTGCCCGCGATCACGGCCGAACGGTCGAACACCACCGCGGTGTTGTGATACAGGCCGGTGGCGCGCTTTTCGAAGATCGAGGCGACCACCACGAGCTTGAGTTCATGCGCCAGGCGGCCAATGCGCTCGGTGCTCGGGCCCGGAATGGTCTCGGCCAGGTCGAATTCGTCCACCGACTCGTGCTGGCAGAAGTACGGGCCGTTGTGCAGTTCCTGCAGCAGCACCAGTTCCACACCCTTGGCCGCGGCTTCACGCAGGCCGGCTTCGATGGCGTCGAGATTGGCGTCGCGGCTGCCGCGGTCGGTTTCCTGCAGCAGGGCGACTTTGAGGGTCTTGCGGGTCATCGGCGTCTTCTCGCGAGCGGCTGCTGGTGAAGGCTGGCCGCCAAGTCTAATGGATACGGTGCCCCGGCCCGTTTCAAGGCGGGAGGCCGGTTCAGCTATATAGGGTGCCGCGTGCCGGTTTCCAGGTGTGGCGCGGCTCAGACGATCCCGGCGGGCAACTGCATGGTGATGCAATGCAGGCTGCCGTTCTGCCAGATCAGCGGGCGGCAGGGCACCTGCACGACCTCGCGGCCCGGATGGGCCTCGGCAATGATGCGGGCGGCCTCATCGTCGGCCGTGTCGCCATAGGCCGGCACCAGCACAGCGCCGTTGACGATCAGGTAGTTCGCGTAGGACGCGGCGAGGCGGCGGCCCTCGTCGAGGATCGGCTTGGCCCAAGGCAGGGGATAAAGCTGGTAGGGGCGGCCGTCGGGCGTGCGCAGCGCGGCGAGTTCTTCGCCCATGCGGCGCAGTTCGTCGAAGTGCGGGTCATCCTGGTCGTCGCAGGCCTGGTACACGATGCGGTCGCCCGGCGCGAAGCGGGCCAGCGTATCGATGTGCGCGTCGGTATCGTCGCCTTCGAGATAGCCGTAATCCAGCCACAGCACGCGCCGGGCATGCAGGCTGTCGCTCAGGATCGCGCTCATTTCCTCGCGCGACTGCTCGGGGTGGCGCTGGGTGAGGCAGCGCCAGGTGGTGAGCACGGTGCCCACGCCGTCGCTTTCGATGCCGCCGCCTTCCAGCGCCCAGTCGACGCGCTTGTGCGCGGCCTTGCCGAACACGCCTTCACCGACCAGGCCGGCGATCAGGGCATCGTCCTGCTCCGCGCCGAACTTGCCGCCCCAACCGGTGAAGCGGAAATCGGTGAGCTGGAACCGGTCGTCGTCGGTCTTCAGCGTGATCGGGCCGGAGTCGCGCAACCAGGTGTCGTCGTAAGGCAGCTCGACGAAGCGGACCTTGGACAGGTCCACGCCTTCGCCGGTCAGCAGGGCCTGCACGCGCAGGCGCAGCTCGTTGCCGGCGACCACGATGATCAGCGGCTGGAAGCGCGTGACGGCCGCGGCCAGCGCCACATAGGTCGTTTCCACGTCGGCCAGGCGGTCGGCCCAATCGGTATCGGCGTGCGGCCAGGCGATCAATACGGCCGATTGCGGCTCCCATTCCGCCGGTAGGCGCAGGCTGTGGTCAGTCATCGTGAGCGAGTCTCTTGCAAGGGAATGGCAGCGCTAGCGGGGCGGCAGGCTGCGAGAGGCGCGCATTGTAAACGATGCCGTGTGGAGGGGACGGAAACGAAAAACGCGGCCCGTGTCGCCACGGGCCGCGCTGCAGGAGATGTGTATCGATGGCTTAGTTGACCGACGCGGGATTGGTGTTGTTGCCCGCTGGCGTATTGAGCACGGCGTGGATCACGTGGCTCTTTTCGAAGTACACGATGAAGTTGGAGTAGTCCCAGCGGTTGATCGTCGGGTGCTGGGCGCTGTCGCCGCCGCGCGGGGTGAGCTTGCGCTGCGGGGCGCCGTATTTCTTTTCGACCTGGTCCATGCTCATGCCGCGCGTGGGCAGGTCCATGCCCTGTTCCTGCTGCACGCGGTTGACCAGCAGGTTGTCGGCCCGTGCGGGTGCGCTCGAAGCGGCCGCAGCCAACAGCACGACCATGGACAGACTGATACCGAACTTGTTGATGCCGTACATGTTCACGGGTCCCCTCTCCGCGCTTGGCGTTGCCGCGCTGTTGTAGCAGAACTGCCCGGGGCAATCCATGTGAATCTGCCGCGAATGCGATCGGGTGGGCATTCGCAGGGCGGGGCTCGTTATGATGGGCGGCTGCGGGCGGCTGGACGCCCGGTACGGATAAGCTTCGCCCATGATTGCCTTTCGTCGTTTCGCCCTCCGCCGCGGTAGCCGCCTCCTGCTCTCCGACATCGACCTGGTGATCCAGAGCGGCTGGCGGCTGGGCGTGGTCGGCCGCAACGGTTGCGGCAAGTCCAGTCTGTTCGCCGCGTTGCAGGGCAAGGTCGAGCCGGATGCCGGCGACCTGGACCTGCCCGTCAAGCTGCGCATGGCCTCCGTCGCACAGGAAACTCCGGCCCTGCCGGATCCCGCCATCGAATACGTGATGGGCGGCGACGAAGAGCTGGCTGCCGTATTGCGCGACGAGGTCGACGCCGAGGCGCGAGGCGACACCGAGGCGATGGCCCGTGCGCATCATCGCATCGAGGAATTGAACGGCTATGACGCCCGGGCCCGCGCCGGACGCTTGCTGCACGGCCTGGGCTTTGCCCCCGAGACACACGAGACGCCGGTCAAGGAGTTCTCCGGTGGCTGGCGCGTGCGCCTGAACCTGGCCCGGGCGCTGATGTCGCCGTCCGAACTGCTGCTGCTCGACGAGCCCACCAACCATCTCGACCTCGACGCCGTGCTGTGGCTGGAAGAATGGCTGCGCCGCTACCAGGGCACCTTGCTGGTGATCTCGCACGATCGCGAGTTCCTCGACGGCGTGATCACCCACACGCTGCATCTCAATGACGGCGGCGGCAAGCTGTATACCGGCAACTACAGCGCGTTCGAACGCCTACGCGCCGAGCAGCTGCGCCAGCAGCAGATCGCGCACGAGCGCGAGCAGGCCGAGCGCGCGCACCTGCAGTCCTTCGTGGATCGCTTCAAGGCCAAGGCAAGCAAGGCCAAACAGGCGCAGTCACGCGTCAAGCGCCTGGAGAAGCTGGCCGGTACCGAAGCCGTGCGCGCGGAGCGTCCGTTCCGTTTCCAGTTTGCGGTGCCCGATCGTTTGCCCGACTCGATGATCCAGTTGGAGGAGGTCACCGCTGGCTACCCGGGTGAGCATGGCGACGCGCCGGCCATCATCCTGCATGACGTGCGTTTCCGCCTTGAAGCGGGCGAGCGCATCGGCCTGCTGGGACCGAACGGTGCCGGTAAATCCACCCTGGTGAAGACCCTCGTGGGCGAGCTCGATCCGCTGGGCGGCGAGCGCAAGGCGCACAAGGACCTGAAGATCGGCTACTTCGCGCAGCACACGGTGGAGAGCCTGCGAGAAGGGGCTTCGCCGTTCGATCATCTGCAGGACAAGGCGCCTGGCGTGGGCGCGCAGGCGATCCGCGACTTCCTCGGCACCTGGAATTTCGCCGGCGATCGCGCGTTCGAATCCATCGACGGATTCTCCGGTGGCGAGCGCGCACGCCTGGCACTGGCATTGATCGCCTGGGACAAGCCGAACCTGCTGTTGCTCGACGAGCCGACCAACCATCTCGACCTGGACATGCGCGAAGCGCTGGCCGATGCGCTGGCGGAGTTCGATGGCGCGCTGGTGCTGGTGTCACATGATCGGCACCTGCTGGGCCTGGTCTGCGACAGCTTCTGGCGCGTGGCCGATGGCGTGGTCGAAGGCTTCGATGGCGACCTGGACGACTATGCGCGCTGGCTGCGCAGCCGTGGCGCCACCAACAAGAAGAACAAGAAGGCTGCCGCCGAAGCGAAGCCGGTGGTGGTGGTCGAGTCGCCCGAAGAGCGACGCCAGCGGGTGGCCGCCCAGCGTGAGAACGAGAAGGTGACCCGCCAACGCGTCAAGAAGATCGAGACGCGGGTAGCCACCATCGAAGGCGAGTTGACGGAGCTGGAGACCAAGCTGGCCGACCCTGCCACCTACAACGGCCCCACCGCCGAGATGATGCGGTTGAGCCAGCGACAGGCGGAGTTGCGCAAGGAGAAGGAAACGCTGGAAGGCGAGTGGCTGGAACTGTACGAGCAACTCGAGGCAGGAGCCTGACCATGGATGCATCGTCGAGCGTCCCGCTGGAACTCTGGTTGCCCGACCTCGCACGGTTCGACAATACGCATCCGGTGCGCAGCTTGCTGCGCAAGGCGGACCACCCGTCTGCGGGTGCCAAGGGCTATCTCGCCGGACTGGCCTCGCACTTCGTGGTTCCCGGCGGATTGCCCGCGGGCGCGCTCACCCGCCAGCTGATGGCAGGCGATGCCGAGGGTGTCAGCTGGCTGTGTGCCGATCCGGCCTGGGTGCAGCCGGATCTCAACGGCGCGCGGTTGCTCGCGTGCGGCCAGATGCAGCTGGACATGGACGAAGCGTTGGCGTTCGCCAAACCACTGAAGCCGGTGTTCGGCGATGCCGGCATGATTCTGGAAGTGTCTTCGCCCGACCATTGGCATGTGCGATTGCCTGCGGGCGCACCGACCCCGGCGCTCGCCGCGCCGGAACAGGCGCTGGGCGAGGACCTCTATGAACACCTGCCCGAAGGTGCGGACGGGCGCCGCTGGCGCGTGCTGCTCAACGAGGTGCAGGTATTGCTGCACCAGCATCCCCGCAATGCCGAGCGACGCACGCTCGGCCTGCCGCCGATCAACAGCCTGTGGCTATGGGGCGGCGGCACGCTGCCGAGCCATGTGCGCACCACGCTGAAGGGCGTGGTCGGTAACGACGTCTTGCTCGGCGCGCTGGCCAAGCGTGCCGGTATTGCCATCGTCGAACGAACACCGCAGGCAGTCGCTGCGGCGTCTGCCGGATGGCTGGTGGATCTGCAGGACCTGCCGGTAGACGACATCGCCGCGAACTGGTGGCCCGGCATGCAGGCACTGGCGCTGAAGCAGCCGCTGCTGCTGAGTTTCGCCAGCGGCGAGCGCTTGCTGCACCGCCCCTGGCACCGCTGGCGCTTCTGGCGCGGGAGCCCGCGATGAAGTCGCTGCGGCTTCGTCGCCGCGTGCCGCAGGGCACGCCCGGTGGCTGGAGTGACGCAGTCCATCCGGTGGTGCGGCAGGTGTACGCCGCGCGTGGCGTGCTCTCGCCGGAGCAGGCCGAGTATCGACTCGCAAGATTGCTATCGCCTCAGCAACTGGGCGGCATGAAGGAAGCGGTCGCCCTGCTGGTCGAGGCGATCCGCGGTGACTGGCACATCACGATCGCCGGTGACTACGACTGCGACGGTGCCACGGGTACGGCCGTTGCCGTGCGCGGCCTGCGCCTGCTGGGTGCGAAGCGCGTGGATTACGTCGTGCCCAATCGTTTCATACACGGTTATGGGTTGAGTCCCGCCCTGGTCGAGTCCCTCGAACCCAAACCCCAACTCATCGTCACCGTGGACAACGGCGTGGCGAGCCTTGCAGGTGTCGCGGTGGCGCAGGCGCAGGGCATTCGCGTGATCGTTACCGATCATCATCTTCCCGGCGAACAGTTGCCCGCGGCCGATGCCATGGTCAATCCGAATCTTGCCGACGATGCATTCCCCAGCAAGGCGCTGGCGGGCGTCGGCGTGATGTTCTACCTGTTGATGGCCTTGCGTGGCGCGCTGCGCGAGCAGGGGGCGTTCGCGGCAGGAAGCGAACCGGATCTTTCCACGCTGCTCGACCTGGTGGCGGTCGGCACCGTAGCGGACCTCGTGCCGCTCGACTTCAACAATCGCGTCCTGGTCGAAGCAGGCTTGCGGCGACTGCGCAGCGGCCACGGCTGCGCCGGCGTCAGCGCGCTGGTCGAGGCAAGCTCGCGTGGTCTTGCCACGCTGTGCGCGAGCGACCTTGGCTACGCCATTGGTCCGCGCCTCAATGCAGCGGGCCGGCTCGAGGACATGCGCATCGGCGTGGAATGCCTGCTCACCGACGATATCGCCCAGGCCCGCCGTTATGCGGAGCTGCTGAGTTCGATCAACCAGGAGCGCCGCGAATTGCAGGCGACGATGGTGGCCGAGGCGGAAACGATGCTGACGTATGCGGTGGAAACCGATGCGGTCGGCGTGGCGCTCTATGAGCCGAGCTGGCACGCCGGCGTGGTGGGATTGGTGGCGTCCAAGCTGAAGGAGCGCCTGCACCGCCCGGTGATCGCCTTCGCTCCAGCCAGCGAAGACATGACCGACGAGTTGCGCGGCTCGGCCCGTTCCATTGCGGGTTTCCATATCCGCGATGCGCTGGCAATGATCGATGCGCGTCACCCGGGGCTGATCATTCGCTTTGGCGGTCACGCCATGGCGGCAGGCCTGAGCTTGCGAACGGAAGACTACGCGCGTTTCGCCGAGGCCTTCGATGCCATCGCGCGCGAGTGGCTCGACGAGGACCATCTGCAGGCCGTGCAGCTGACCGATGGCGAGCTGCCGGCGGGCGCGGCCACGCTGGAGCTAGCGCGCGAGCTGCGTGCGGCCGGGCCGTGGGGGCAGGCCTTTCCCGAGCCGTTGTTCGACAACGTCTTTGAATGCGCAAGCTGGCGCGTGATGGGCGAAAAGCATTTGCGCCTCAACCTGCGCGACCCGCGCGATGGCTCCGTGCACGATGCAGTGATGTTCAATGCCTACGAAGGCACGCCACCGCCGACGGTGTTGCGCGCCGTCTACGAGCTGGTGATCAACGACTGGCAGGGAAGGGAAAGCGCCCGCCTGCTGCTTCGATACATCGAAGCGATCTAGCGCGTCAGATGATCATGCCGACCAGGTGGCTCAACAGCACCTTGGTCGGGATCACCGCAAGCCAGATCGGTGCAAAAGGCGCCAGCGTGGCGATTGCCACCGACGTTGCGACGCGGGGATCGAACAGCGTGGGCTGCATGGCATAGACATTGGAGGCCACGCCGTACAGATCAGTGGTGGCCGAAAAGTCGGGTTCGCCCAACGCCGACGCATCGATGGTTTTGTCACGGGCCAGCCATTTGTCTTCGAACTCCGCACCCACGCGCCGTACCAGGGCGCCGTACTCGAACACGCCGCGCCGCCGCGTGAGCATCAGCAGGCGGGCAAAGAGCAGGGGCGGGCTGACCAGAAGGGCCACCACCACGATGGCCGTCGCCACCGGTACGGCGATGTGGTTCATCGGATCGAGGTGCAAATGGATCACTTCGTTGCCCAGCGTGCCTGCCGCCAGAACACCGATGGCGAAGGCCAACGGCGCGAAGATGCGCGGCGAGAGCGCGACGAATTCCAGCCCTGCCGCCTTGTCCGGGTGCGAGGGTACGAGACGCAGATCCATTCGTGACAGCAGATGAAGGAAACGCATCCATACGCCGATCCGCCATACCCAGCTGAGAATGAGGCCAAGCACCAGCGGTGCGCTCACCAGCAGGTACCACCAGCCTGCTGCCGAGAGATGGAGCGTCCCTTCCGCGTGCTGCCAGTCCAGCAGTGCTTCGGGTGATATGGTCAGGGCGATAGCCAGCACCAGTGCGTAGACCACGATGGCCATGCCAACCGAGGGCCACACGCCCAGGCTCAATCGCCGCGCCGATGCGATGGCCTCGTCGAAACGCGGCTGGTCGCGGGGAATAACCAGGCCGGAATGCACGAAGTACTGCGCGATCGCATCCAGCCGCGGCAGGATGATGTAGTCGGACAGGATCAGGATGGGCACCGCAATCAGAAAGCGCGCATAGGCGGCCACGTCGGTGAAGAAACTCGCCGATGATGGGCGCTGGAGAATCAGCCATTGCAGCAGGCACAGCAGGGCCAGCGGCAACCAGCCGATGGCCACTGCCAGCATGATGCGCCGTGATGCCTGTGCCCGGTGTTCCGGTTTGATCAGGCGCATCCGCCTGAGCACGGTGACATGACGCGGCTCGTCGAAAATGCTCTGGCCGTCGTCAGTCATTGAGTGGAGCTCCTGGGTGTCACGGTTCCCGGCGATCAGAAATTCCAGTTCACGCTGAAGGTCGGGCCGCTCAGGTTAAGTTCCTTGATGAACTTGTTGTCGCCGCTCTGGCTGTACTTGATGTCGCGGTAACTCAGGGCGATGTCACCCCAGTCGTAGCCGTAGGCAATGCCGAAGCTGAGCTTGTAGGTCGTATCGGAGCTGCCTGCGCCCACGTCCAGGTAGTAGGGCATGAACCAGCGCTTGCTTTCGAACGGTGACCAGTTGCCGCGTATCCCCACGATGCCATCGGTGACGTGCATCTGGTTGTTCAAATGGCCATCCGTCGCGATGTTGATATTGCCGGCGTTGCCGTTGAGCGTGAAGTTCCAGTTGAGGTTGCCCTTGAGCCACAGATAGCGCACGCCGAATATCAGGTCGATGAAGCCCTGGCCGGTGTGCGACAAGGTGTACAGGCCGGCGAAATTGACCATGCCACCCTTCAATCCCCAGCGGGTATCCAGGTTCGCATTGGCACCAAAGCGTTCCCCGCCGATATTGGTGAAGCGCCCCTGCTCGTTACTGAACTTCACCCAGTCGATATCGCCATACATGCCCCAGTCGCCCTTGCGCAGCGTTCCGTCAAGCATGAAGGCGCCGCTCAGGTAGGAGAAGATGTTGTTGTCCGTCTTCTGCTGGACTTCGCCGCCGCTGTTTGGGAGCTGATAACGGGTTTCCGCACTGATGCCAGGCAGCCACACATAGGGTTCGATGTTTCCATGCCAGTTGCCGTCCCAGAAGTCCGAGGTGTCGGCATGTGCAGCGGGAGCGGCCAACCCGGTGGCAAGCGCCACGCCGAGAGCCATCATGGAAAACCTGGGAAGCAGAGCGACGACGCGGCGCATGGCGAATGCTCTCCTGGGAATGGGTGCGCTTATGTTGGAACGTTTCCCAGCCGCCACACAGCGAACTATTACGTACCCGCTGCTGCGTAATTTTACGGAGGCCCAGCGTCGCAAGTTTGCGCGCATCGTGGCTAGGTAGATTTACGTAGCGTTGCTACCGCATAAATGCAGTGGTCAACCGAGCCCCCGAAGAGTCAAGCTGATACAAGCGCGATGGCGGCATGGGAGCAGCACCATGAAGACGACGATGCGTTTTGGATTCCTGCGGACATGCCTTTGGTGTTTTGCGTCGGTTCCGATCGCCGTGTCGGGTATGGCCCAGGCACAGACGAGCCAGGCGCAGCCCCAGGGCCAAAGCCAGGCTCAGAGTCAGAGCCAGCAGATCTACAACAAGCAACAACTCGACCAGATGCTCGCCCCCGTGGCGCTGTATCCGGATGCGCTGCTCTCCCAGATCTTCATGGCCACGACCTATCCCAGCGATGTCGCCGAGGCGGCCGACTGGTCGGCGGCCAACACCAAGGTGAAGGGTGACGATGCGGTCAAGCAGGTGAACACCAAGCCCTGGGACCCCAGCGTGCAATCGCTGGTGGCCTTCCCGCAGGTGCTGGCCCAGATGAAGGCGCATCCGGACTGGGTGCAGAACGTGGGTGACGCCTTTCTCGCCCAGCCGGACGACGTGATGGCGTCGGTGCAGCGTCTGCGCTCGCAGGCCAAGTCAGCGGGCAGCCTCAAGTCGAATGAACAACAGAAGGTGACGGAGCAGGCGGCACCGCCGGGATCGAGCGAGGGCACCACCATCATCCAGATCGAACCGTCGAATCCGGAAGTGGTGTACGTGCCGCAGTACAACCCGACCGTGGTGTACGGCTCCTGGCCTTACCCGTCTTACCCGCCGACCTATTGGCCGCCGCCGTACGGTTACTACCCTGGTTACTATCCGGGGCAGGCCTTGGCCGCTGGCTTGGCCTTCGGCGTGGGCATCGCCGTCACCGGCGCGTTGTGGGGTGGCTTCAACTGGGGCCATGGCGACGTCAACGTCAACGTCAATCGCTACAACAGCGTCAACAACGTCAACAATCGCATGTCCGGCAATGGCAACCAGCGCTGGAACCACAACCCGGACAACCGGCGAGGAACGCCGTACCGCGACCAGGGCAGTCGGCAACGCTTCGACCAGGGGCGTGGTGGCTCGCAGCAACGCGAAGCGTTCCGCGGCCGCGACACGCAGAGGGACGCCAGCCGCCAGAACGCATTGGGCAGCTTCGACCGCAGCACCGGCAACGGCTCGTCCATGGCAGCGCGGCGTGGTGCCGGGCAGACCGGTGACGCACTGAATCGCCCGTCCGCCGGCAACCGTGGTGGACAGGGAGTGGGCGGTGGCGCCGACCGGGGCAATATCGGCGGTGGTAATCGCCAGGGCGGTGACTTTGGTGGCGGCAACCGCCAGGGCGCGGCCGGAGGCAACCGCCAGGGTGGTGGCGACTTTGGTGGCCGGCAGCAAGGCAGCAGCGCGCGCAACAACGCCTTCAGTGGTTCGCAGTCACCTGGATCGTCACGCTCGCAGATGAATCGTGGGCAGAGCAGCCAACGGTCGATGTCCCAGTCTCGTGGTGCCGGCGGCGGTGGCGGCCGGCAGATGTCGCGTCCAGCGCCCAGCCGGGGCGGTGGTGGTGGTGGCCGTCGTCGCATAGGAGACTGACCATGAATCGCAATCCATGGGCACTTCGCCTCGCTCTCGCGCTGACCTTGTGGTCAGGCTGCACGGTCTCCTCGCTGGTACTCGCGCAGGAAGCCAATTATCCGTCGGCCGACGCGGCATCCACGGCGTTCGTGAAGGCGTTGCGCGACAACGACAAGGATGCGCTCGCCAAGGTGCTGGGTGCGGACTGGAAGGATTACATTCCCACCGAAGGTATCGATCGCGACGACGTGGACCTGTTCCTCAAGCGCTACGACGAAAGCCATCGCATCGATACGGCGGATGGTGCGACGCATCTGGTTGTCGGTTCGGAAAACTGGGTGTTGCCGCTCCCCCTTGCCCAGGACAAGGAAGGCTGGCATTTCGACCTGAAGAAGGGCGCGGAAGAAATCCGCGTTCGCCGTATCGGCGCGAATGAGTTGGCGACAGAGCAGGCGATGCTTGCCTACTACGACGCCCAGCGCGAATACGCCACGCAGGATCGCGACGGTGACAAGGTGCTGCAGTACGCGCAGAAGCTCAGGAGCAGCCCCGGCAAGCAGGATGGCCTTTACTGGCCGGTGACCGATGACCAGCCGCAGAGCCCCCTGGGCGAGCGTTTCGTGGGGCAGGAACCCAAGGGCCCGGATTTCCATGGCTATCGCTATCGCATCCTCACCTCGCAAGGGCCGTCGGCCCCCGGCGGCGCCTACAACTACATCGTGGGCGGGCGCATGACGAGCGGCTTCGCGCTCGTTGCGTGGCCCTCTGAGTACGGTGAGACGGGCGTCATGAGTTTCATGGTGAGTCATGACGGCGAGGTGTTCGAGAAGGATCTCGGCAAGAACGGTGCGAGCATCGCGGAGTCGATGAAGTCCTTCGATCCCGACAGTAGTTGGGAAGAGGTCAAGCAAGACCAGTGATGGTCGGCGCGGCCCGCGAGGCGGGCGGCATCGTTAGGTAGTTCTACCTAGCCAACTACCGAGTAATTGCGCTGTGCCCCATGGTCTCCATGGGGCAAGCTCGGCCTGCGTGTCGCTGACGCTGCTTCACCGAACGGAGCGGCATCCGCGCGAAGCGGATCGCCGCACCGTATCGCGCATGCGCGCGCACCTGACATCGAACATGCCAGTGAGGGCAGGGATGACACGCAAATACTCGGTTGCCTGGTGGTTTCCGGTGCTGCTGGCATCGGCGTCGTTGCAGGCGCAGGTGGCTCCCGTGCAGGCCGGAGGCAGCGCGCCGGTGAACCGGGCGCCACTGCTCGCACAATCGGCCCCCGCTGCGCAGACACCCGCCGACGCGCCCGTCGATCCGGATACCTCCTGGTGGGATCGGTTCAAGGACCCCAAGGATGGCGACATCGACATGTCGCGCTGGCTGCTGCAGCACAAGGGTGCGCTGCTGGTGCCGATCATCATCACCGAGCCGGCCGTGGGTACCGGTGGCGGGCTGGCGGCGATGTTCTTTCGCCGACCCAAGCAGTCCGAAGAGTCCAAGGAGCGTGGCGACCGCATTCCTCCGGACATCTACGGCCTCGGTGGTTTCAAGACGGAGAACGGCACCTACGGCTATGGCCTGGGTGGCACCTTCCATTTCAAGGACGACACCTGGCGCTACGCCGCTCTTGTCGGCAAGGCGTCGGTCAATCTGGATTTCTATACACAGGGATTGCTGCAGGAGAGCCGCAAGATCGGCTACAACCTGGATGGTCTTTTTGCTTATCAGCAGGTATCGCGGCGCCTGGGGCACAGCGACTGGTTCGTGTCGGGGCGCTGGATCTACATGGATCTCGACAGCCGGCTCAACCTGCAGAGCGACCAGCAGTATTTCCAGCCGAAGGACTTCGCCAGCCGCGCGTCCGGCCTGGGCCTCGGGCTCAGCTACGACTCGCGCGACAACACGCTGACGCCATCGCGAGGCTGGCTGTGGCGGCTGGAAGGCACGTCGTATGCGCCTGCCTTCGGCAGCGACAACACATTCCAGACCTACCGCACGCATGTCTACGGCTATCTGCCGATCGCCGAAAGCTGGGTGCTTGGTCTGCGTGCCGATGTCCGGTCCGCGCGAGGAGACACGCCGTTCTACCAGTTACCGTCGATCGACCTGCGTGGCATTTCCTATGGCCGTTACCAGGACGAAAACGTCGGCATGGTGGAGGCGGAACTGCGCTGGAATCTCACGCCGCGCTGGGCGCTGCTGGGCTTCGGCGGCGCAGGCAAGGCCTGGGGCCGTCGCCTGGATTTCGGGGACGCCAGCACGCACACCACGGAAGGCGTGGGGTTCCGCTATCTGATAGCGCGGGCACTGGGCATGTATGTGGGGATCGACTGGGCACGCAGCGAAGACGACCACGCGTTCTACATCCAGGTTGGAAGCGCATGGCGTTGAATCGCCGCCGCCATGCGCTGCAACCCGTCCCGCCTCAGCTGATCGTGTAGCCCTTGCCCTTCATGCAGGCGCCGTAGGCCGAGCCAACGTTGGCGGCGTTGTTGCTCTGCGTCTGCGCCGCGGCGGCGTTCTGCTCGCGCCGCTGCTGGCGTGCACGCATGCCGCCCGCCACCACGCCAGCCGTGGCACCCACGGCCGCGCCATGGCCGGCATCGTCATTGGCCACGCCGCCGATCACGGCGCCGGCGGCTGCGCCGCGCGCTGCTCCGGCAACGCGCTGTCCTCCGCCGACCGCAGGCCCGGTCTGCTGCTGCGGCACTGCCTGCGTCGGTGCATTGCTCTGCGCCCACGACATGCAGGCGCTCTTGTCGGCTTGTTGCTGGTTGGCGTCCTGCCCCTGTGCCGGATAGGCCACCGGCATCGGTGGCGCCTGCTGGGCCAGGGCGGCCGTGGCAACGGCGCAGCAGCTGAGGGTAACGAGACGGGCGATTACGTTGTTCATGGTGGCGCTCCGTGGGAAGAGAAGAGCGCGATGGCGACGGAAGAAAGCGACGCCACCGCTTCAGCTCAGCGAATCACACCATCGCTCTTGAGCTTGGGGATGAGCGTGGAAGCGAGCTTGCGCACGGCCTGTGGAATGTTGGTGGAGCTGACGTTCTCGGTCGTCGTGGACCAGATGACCTTTTCGGTCTTCAGGTCCCACACGCTCGTTTCCAGCGTGACGACATCGTACTGCGTGAGTTCGGGTGACATCGACCACGCGTTGCCGTACCAGGCATAGAAACGGCCGTAGGCAGGGCCCGAGGTCATCTCGTTGGTTTTCTGCTCGACGCGCTGCACGCGCGTGGCCAGCAGAGCCTCGGCACCGCTGCTCTTCACCAGTTCGACAAGCTTTTCCTTGGGCCCGCCGCCCACGGGAATGACGGCGTAGCTTTCCTCGGCGGTGACGCCGCTGGCCTGCAACTCCTGGGCAAAGGTGTCTTCAAACAGGCGTCGGTTCGTATCGCTCTTGGCGATGCCGAGCACGAGCACGTTGGAAGCCGGCGGGCCGGCCCAGGTCGGATCCTTCCATTGATTGGTGACCGTGATGGCGGAACATGACGCCACCACGAACGGCAGAAGAATCAGGGCTAAGCGTAATCGCCTCATGGCTTGGGTCCTCTTGCAATGCGGACAGGCGCGGCAGCAGGCAGGGTGTGCATGGCGGGCAGTGGCATGCGCCGGATCACGAGCATGGCTCCTCGCCTGCGTGGGCATTGGCGTCGTAGGGCGTCAGGGGAATCAGGCCGAGTCGCTCGGCTTCTCGGATCAATGCGACGCCACTGTGCACGCCGAGCAGGTCGAGCAGTGCCTGCCGATGGCTTTCCACCGTGCGCACGGAAATGCCGAGCGTGGCTGCGATCTCGCTGGTGCGTTGGCCCTTGGCCATGCACTGGATCACGTCGCGCTGTCGGCGGGTGAGGTGATGTGCGGCTTCGGGTGCCTGCAGCAGCGACGCCATCAGTTCCGGGCTGACGTACTGATTGCCAGCGGAGACGGCTTCGATGGCGCTGTAGAGTTCGCCGCTGGTGGATTGCTTCAGGACGTAGCCATTGGCGCCGGCCTGCATCGCCTCGCGTACGATCAGCGGTTCGCCATGCGTGGACAACACGATCACCGGCACCTCGCAACCCTGCCTGCGCAGGCGTCGCAAGGCGTGCAGCGCGCTGAAGGGTGAGAGCGCGATATCGGTGATCACCAGGTCGGCTTCGCCGGCGAGCGCGGCCAGCAATAAGGCCTCCCCGTCATGCACGATGCGCACGGAGTCGGTTCGCTTGGCCAGCAGTCCTGCGAGACCTTCGGCGACGCAGCGATGTTCGTCAGCCAGCAGGACGCGCAGCCGTTTCACCCTGGTTTGGCGGGTTCCCCTGATGGCCATGGCTCAGGTCGAGCCGACTGCGCTGCATCGCGCGCACAAACGAGTGGCGCAGGGGGCGGGTAGCGATGGCGGTAGGTCATGCCGCATCAGCCGACTCCTCGGTTTTCAGCGCATTAGCTACCTGCCAGCTTGGGCCGTCGGAGGTCGCGTGATAAGCGAATTTTCACTCAAACTCGCCCAGTAAAAATACTGTGCCCTGGCTGCGAAATACCGGTTCCGCTGCATTTGCAGGCCCTTGCCTGGTCGGTCCGTCGTCCGTCAGGCGGACACGACTACGCCTGTAGTCGCCCGTCGTTGTCCGTAGAACTACGCAAGTCATCACGAGGGCGTGACGCCCTTCGTGGAGAAATTACGTTTGCGATGGGGGCGCTGGAGGGAGTGCCCCCACTTGGATGGTCGTCCTGAGGGTTGGGGCGTCGCAAGGACGGTGAGGGGATCATGGGCGGAAAGGCACTGACGGGTGGTCTGCCTCATCTCGCGCGTGGCGCCGGCATGTTCGTCGCCGCGGTCGCCTTGCAGTGGTTGTCGATGGCCATATGGAACCGCCAGAGCGATGCACAGGCGATCTGGCTGCCCGGCCCCCTGTTGCTATCCGCCTTGCTGAGCGAATCGAATCGTTACTGGCCTGCCTACGATGTCGGCTGGCTGCTCGGCATGATGGCCATTTCTGCGAGCATGGGTTTGCCGGTGGAAGGGATGATGGTGGTCTCGCCCCTGGTATTGGTGCTGATCAATGTCGCCGCGCTCGTCATCAGCCGGTTCCGCGCCGACCAGACCATCGACGATTTTGGCCGCCTGCTGGGTTTCGTGGTGGTGGCCGTGGTGTTGTTGCCGCTGGTGACGGCCATGCTCATTTCATGGACGGCGTTGGTCATGGTTTTGCCGCCCTGGCTGTCCGGGCCATGGTGGCATGTCGGGCTGGCCGACTCGCTGGGTTACGCCTTGCTGCCGCCGGCGATCGTCAGCCTCGCCAATCCCGCATCGTCGCTGCGTCGCGATGCGCTGCCGAGCTGGAACATGCTGCTGATCACCACGGCCGCTCTGGTATTCCTCTGGTTCGGCTGGCGTGAGCTGGGCAGCATGGCCACCGTGCGTCCGTTGCTGTTGCTCGCGCCGGTGCCATTGGCCATTTACGTGGCCCTGCGTGCACAGATTCCCGGCACCAGCGTGGTGAACCTGATCATCGGCGTGATCGCCATCCAGCTCAGCCTGTCGCAGGACGGTCCCTTCGTGCAGGGCGGCGTGGCCCATACCAACCTCAGCGTGCAGCTGTGGATGCTGGGCATGGCGACCGCCTCGTTGTTCCTCGCCGCGTTGGTGGAGCAACGGCGATTCACGCAGCGTGCCCTTTCCGCCAGCAGTACCGAAGTGCGCGAATTGGCGGGCCGCCTGATCGTGGCGCAGGAGCAGGAGAGGGCGCGGATTGCGCGCGATCTGCATGACGACATCAACCAGCGTCTGGCAGTGGCATCGATCCGCCTCAGTGCCCTGCGTCGCAAGGTGGACGAGAGCAATCGCAACGACGTAAGCCAGCTGCAGAGCGAGTTGATCGCCCTGTCCGAAGACGTGCGCCATCTTTCACACGACCTTCATCCGAGCATGCTTACTCAGACAGGACTGACCGCTGCATTGGCAAGCCTGTGCCAGGCGCAGCGTCAGCGGATGGGACCGTATATCGAGTTGAAAGTGTCGCCGCATGCGCAGGATCTTCCCGAGGATGTGGCGCTGTGTCTTTACCGGGTGACCCAGGAGGGGTTGGGCAACGCGTTGAGGCACGCCGAGGCGCAGCACGTCGAGGTCGAGCTGCATATCGGTGATGAGCAAGTGAATCTCACAATAAAGGACGACGGCAAGGGATTCGCCACGGAAGCAGAGGGGCACCACCGGGGACTGGGTTTGATGAGCATCGACGAGCGCACGAAGCTGCTTGGTGGCAGCTATCGATTGCAATCGACTCTGGGGAAAGGGACTGAACTATGCATATGCATTCCGTTAGCACCGTACACGCCGTTGCACGGCCTGGCCTGATCATTGCGGATGACCACCGCATGGTTGCCGAGGGCGTGCAACACATCCTCGACGAAGACTTTGAATTGATGGAGATCGTTTCCGACGGCGAGGCGCTCATCGAAGCGGTACGCCGCCTGCAGCCCGATCTGGTGGTGGCCGACATCAACATGCCGCGTTGCAACGGCATGGATGCGCTGAAGCGGCTGCGCCAGGTAGGCATCGGCACGCGCTTCGTGTTTCTCACCATGCACATGGAACCGGCACTGGCCGTGGCGGCGCTTAGGGCCGGGGCCAGCGGCTACATCCTCAAGAGCTCGGCCGGTGAGGACCTGCGCAATGCCGCGCAACAGGTGATGCTGGGTGGCACCTACGTGACCCCTGCGTTGGGCGCGCGCTACATCAGCGGCCAGTTGACCGACATGCGCAACCTCACCTCCAAGCAGTTGCAGGTGCTTCGACTGGTGGGCGAGGGGCTTCGTTCCAAGCAGATAGCACTGCAGCTTGGCCTGTCGGTGCGTACCGTGGAGGCCCACAAGTACACCATGATGCAGGTTCTGGGGGTTCACTCCACGCTGGAACTGGTGCGTCGCGCCGAAGATCTTGGGCTGCTGTTCTGACCGGACCGGCAGGATTTCACGCTTTTCGACGGACTCGACCACAGGATAGGGTAGTTTTACTTAGCGGAAACTCGGTTCTCTTTCGGTGGCGGAAGTTCCCGCGATGGATAATGCTGCGTCGGTAGCCTTATCCGTCCACCGGGGGCGAGCGTGACGCGACCGACGGTCGTTCTGGCCGAAGACCATCCTCCTGTCGCCGAGCAGATCCGCGAAGTGCTTGGCGGCGAATTCGATGTGCTCGCCGTTGTTGGGCACGGCGAAGCCTTGGTCAAGGCGACCCGGCGCCTGCGGCCGGACGTGGTGGTGACCGACATCAGCATGCCCGGCATGGATGGCATGCAGGCCGCGCGCGAACTGCTGGCCGAGCGACCCGGATTGCCTGTGGTTTTCATCACCGTGCACGACGATCCCACGCTGGCACGTGCAGCACTCGCGATCGGCAAGGGCTACGTGCTGAAGGCTTCGGCGGGCGAGGAACTCACCGACGCCGTGAAGTGCGTGCTGGACAACCGCTACTTCGTGTCGCCGACGCTGGGGCGTGTCGAAGCGCTGCTCGGCTGAGCACCCCTCAATCGATCGAATCGCCGTATGCCCGCAGGGCCTTTTCCAGGCCTTGGCGCAGCGTGGCGAAACCATCCCATGGATCGCTAAGCAGTCTCGCCAGTCGTCGTGGCAGCGTGTGTATGTTGAAGTCGCCGGGATGCTTGCACTTGCCCAGATCCTGCCAGCGCAATGGCGTCGCTACCGTGGCGCCAGTGCGGCCGCGCAGCGAATACGATGCCACGCTGGTAGCACCGCGGCTGTTGCGCAGGTAGTCGATGAATATCCGGCCGGCACGTTCTTCCATGTTGGCCTTTGCGATGAAGTGGCGCGGTTGTTCGTTGGCCAACGTGTGGGCAAATGCCTGTGCAAAGCGCTTGGCGTCCTCCCAGGTGCAGGGCGTATGCAAGGGCAGCACGACATGCAGTCCCTTGCCTCCCGTGGTGCGTACAAAGCTCTGCAGGCCCACCTCGTCGAGGCGCGAACGAACCAGTCGTGCGGCGTCGATGATGTCGTTCCAGTCCACGCCTTTTCCGGGATCCAGGTCGAAGACCAGATAGTCCGGCGTTTCCAGCGAATCGGCGCGCGATCCCCATGGATGGAATTCGATCGCACCGAACTGCACCAGCCCGACCACCGACGACGCATCCGTCGGGCAGAGGTAGTCGTCCGTGGCTCCACTTTCCTCGCGCAGCCTGACGTGGCCGACATGGGTCATCCCGCGCATGGGGTGTTTCTGGAAGAAGCCCTGTTCGCCGATGCCCTCGGGAAACCTCAGGATCGATGTCGGGCGATGGGCGATGCCAGGGAGAAACCAGTCCATGACGCGCCGGTAGTAGTCGGCGACGTCTTGCTTGGTGACACCCGCGTCGGGGAAAAGTACGCGCTCGGGATGCGTGATGACGATGTCGTCGGTGCCTTGCCTGCTCATGGCGTCGCTCTCTCCATGCATGCACGTACGCATTTTTTTGCATGTATGCCGTGGTTTCGCATGAGACGCGACGGTGACCCATGCGCGGACAAGCCCGCGTGTATCAGCTGTGAAACAGTTGCCTTCGGGACAAATCGGAGTCACCTTATGAGACCTCACGATGTAGTCGTATTCCTACGCAATACTCAGTCAGGAACCGATAGGTTCCTCTGTAGATCGAGTGCACTCTTGGTCGGTCCTGGATGGACAGCTTGGTGAGCTTTTCGCTCACACGATCGAGCAGTGGCAGGGCTCTCCCTCTCCCTACTGGGTTGGAACATGGTCATCTACTCGCTCAATCAATCGGCCGAAGGCCAATGGAACGTGTGCCGTTCTGGCGCTTCGTTATTCAGTGATCTGCAGCTCCCGGATGCCATCCGGCTTGCGCGTGAAGTCGCGCGCGACGAGCACCTGCGTTCCGGTCGCTCCGTCTGCGTGGAGATGCCCGGTAACGAGTCGACCATCCGGGTCGCGCAGTTCGAGCGGTTGGGCCCATTCCTGGTGCGCGCCGCCTGAGTCAGGGGTGAGCGCCATGCATGCTGCATGGCCGCTTGTCTGAATGACGTTTGCTGGGCAAAGTCGCGGGGTCTCATGCACAGGACCCAACCATGCGTCTGTCGCTCCGCTGCTCGTCGATCGCATTGCTCGCCATGTCGGCCCTGCCGTTGCAGGCCACCACGCTGCTGGTTAATGCCCACATCCACACGATGGATCCCGCGCGCCCGGAAGCCACGGCGCTGGCATGGAAGGACGATGGCCACCTGCTTGCCGTAGGGGATACGGCTGACCTGCAGAAGCGCTATCCGGACGCCGCCAAGGTCGACGCCCAGGGCGCCACGGTGATCCCCGGCCTGATCGATGCCCATGGCCACATGCTTGGCCTGGGCATGACCCATATCCAGGTGGACCTGGTAGGCGCCTCGTCCAAGCAGGAGATCCTTGATCGCCTGAAGGCGGGCGCCGCCAAGCTCCCCAAGGGCGTCTGGCTGATCGGCCGCGGCTGGGACCAGAACCGCTGGGCGGTGAAGCAATTCCCCTCGGCGGCGGACCTTGATGCGGCCTTTCCGGATCGCCCGGTCTACCTCGAGCGCGTCGATGGCCACGCCGTATGGGTCAACACGGCGGCGATGAAGCACGCCACCAAGCCGCTGGATGGCGACTGGCAGCCGCAAGGTGGCCGCATCGTGCGCGAAGGCAAGAAGGCCACCGGTGTGCTGGTGGATGGCGCGGTGGGCCTGGTGGCCGATGCAATTCCACCGCTGACCCACGAACAGACGCGCGAAGCCTACAAGGCAGCGTTCGCCGATGCCGTCGCGGTTGGACTCACGGGCGTGCACGACCCGGGCGTTAGCCTCGACGACTTCAAGGTGCTGCAGGAAATGGCTGCCTCGGGCGAAGTCCCGCTGCGCCTGTACGAAATGGCCGATGGCAATCATGCGGCGCTCGATTGGTTGTGCTCGCAAGGCGGGCACTGGGCCGACGCAGGCGGCCGCCTGCAGATGCGCACCGTAAAGCTCTATATGGACGGCGCGCTGGGTAGCCGAGGCGCGGCCTTGCTGACGGACTACAACGACGACCATGGCAACCGCGGCATCCTGGTGACCTCGCCGGATGCCTATCGCAGCGCCGTGGAAAAGGCCTATCGCTGCCACGTGCAGGTGGCCACGCACGCCATTGGCGATCGCGGCAATCGCATGGTGCTCGACACCTACCAGTCGGTGCTGGGCGACCATGCGGACAGCGATCATCGCTGGCGCGTGGAACACGCACAGATCCTGGCGCTCGACGACATCCCGCGCTTCGCCAAACTGCGCCTGATCGCTTCGATGCAGCCGACCCACGCCACCTCCGACATGCCCTGGGCCGAACAACGCCTTGGCGCCGAACGCCTGAAGGGCGCGTATGCCTGGCAGCGCTTCATCCACGAGCAGGTGCCGCTGGCCTTCGGTTCGGATTTCCCGGTGGAGCAGGTCAACCCGATGCTGGGCCTGTACGCCGCCGTCACCCGCCAGGATCTCAACGGCCAACCGCCGGGCGGCTGGCTGCCCGACCAGCGCGTCAGCCGCATCCAGGCACTGGCCGGCTTCACGCGTGGCGCGGCCTTTGCGGCCTTCATGGAAAACGAAGTGGGCACGCTCAAGCCCGGCATGCGCGCGGACTTCGTGATCCTCGACGGCGACCTGATGACCGTGCCGCCGCGACAGATTGCCGACCTCAAGCCGTTGAGCACGTGGGTGGATGGCAAGGCGGTTTATCAGGCGGATAAGGCGGAAGCCGCGCACTGATGCACGACAGAGCCTGTGTAGAGGGCGGTGCTCCTTGATGCATGAGGGCGCGTGGTCGCTTGCCACGGCCCTCTCCACGTCGCGCGCCCTCTCCACTGTAGGAGCGCACCCAGTGCGCGACCGCCGTTCGCCTCGGTTTTCACTGCCATTCCCGCGAGACGCTTTTCAACAGCCGCAGGCTGGTCAAGCGGGAATCCAGTGACTTTCGCTTTTGATCTGGCATTGCTGAGACCTGGCTCGCCTGCCGCGGGCTTCCGTCCTCCTGCCGGAGGCCGGGTCACTTTTTCTTGCTTGCCCAAGTCCCACAGGGATTAGCTTCGCGTCAGAAAGTAACCAAAGAGAAAGGCGCCCCGCGCGGCGCTGTCTGGGCTGCGCCCAGCCAGTCCGTGAGGGGCGGCCGGGCTTTTCGACCGGGCTCCTGCCCGGACGAAAAGTGCCCGACATCCCTGTCGGGCACCCCTGCGGGGCCTGATCGTCCACCCCTCACCGCCACACAGGGGCCCCGGTGCCGGCTCGTGCCGCTGCGCGGCACATCGCGTTGCGGAGATTGGGGCCGCCGTTCGTTGTGGGAGCGCACCCTGTGCGCGACCGCAGAGGTGATGATCCGCGCCGCGGTCGCGTACTGGATGCGCTCCTACAAGGAAGCCAGATACAACAAAGGGCGCTGCCAACGGCAAGCGCCCTTCATCGAGTTGCTGCCCTCAGCCCAGAGGGCAAAGAACCTTACGCAGCCTTGCGCGTCACTTCACCAATCGACGCATGAGCCGTCTTCAGTGACGCCACCTTGTTGTCCTCACCCAGATTCACACCCTCGGCGCGGACAAACTCGATATCGGTGACACCGAGGAAGCCGAATACGGCACGCAGGTAGGTCTCCTGGAAGTCCATCGGCGCTGCGGCGCTGCCTTCGCTGTACACGCCACCACGCGATGAGGCGATGATCACGCGCTTGCCGCCTGCCAGGCCTTCCGGGCCATTGGCGGTGTAGCGGAACGTCTTGCCGGCCACCGCGACGCGGTCGATCCAGGCCTTCAGCTGGCTGGGGATCGAGAAGTTGTACATCGGCGCGCCGATCACCACCACGTCGGCGGCAAGGAACTCCTCGATCATCTGGCTGCCAAGTACAGCGGCCGGGTCGCTGGCATCAGCCACCGGGGTCCAGTGCGGGAGCGGGTTGGCGACCAGATCGTGGTAGATAACCTCCGTAGCGGGGGAGTTATGCGTCAGTTCGGCTACGATGGCAGCGGTCAGCGTGCGCGAAACGGAGTGGCCACCCAGGGCGCTAGCGTCGAGATGCAGCAGTTTCATGGCAAATTCCTCAGTAACGGGCCGGACCATCCGGCGACGGAACAAAGGTACTCGGGAGACAATCTCTCGATAAGACGGGTAAAATCGAACGTATTGTTCCAATAAGGAAACAGCGATGACGGTATTGGACGGTGCCTTGCAGGATCTCAATGACCTGTATTTCTTCGCTGCGGTCGTGGAGCACGGCGGCTTTTCCTCCGCGGGCCGGGCGCTTGGCATTCCCAAGTCGCGGCTGAGCAAGCGCATTGCCCAGTTGGAGGAGCGCCTGGGCGTGCGCCTGCTGCAGCGGACCACGCGCCGCTTCGTGGTCACCGAAGTCGGTGAGCGCTTCTACAGCCACTGCCGTGCCGTGCTCGAGGAGGCGCGTGCCGCGCAGGAGGCGGTGGACGAGGTGCGTTCCGAGCCGCGTGGCGTGGTGCGTGTGAGTTGCCCGGTGTCGCTGGTGCAGACCGTGGTGGGCCACATCCTGCCGGACTTCCTGGAGCAGCACCCGAAGATGCAGGTGCGCCTGCAGGCCACTGACCGCCGCGTGGACGTGATAGGCGAGGGCTTCGATATCGCCATCCGCGTGCGCAGCAAGCTGGATACCGACGCCACCCTGGTGATGCGTACCTTTGGCCAGTCGACCACCATGCTGGTGGCCAGCCCGGACCTGCTCAAGCGCTATGGTCGCCCCGAGCAGCCGTCGGACCTGTCCAGGATTCCCGCACTCAGCATGCAGGAGCACGAGGGCGCGCAAAGCTGGGAGCTGCTCGACGCCCATGGCGACCGCATCGTGGTCGACATCCAGCCCCGCCTGATCTGCGGGGATTTCGCCGCGTTGCTGCAAAGCTGCAAGAGCGGCATCGGCGTGACCCTGCTGCCGGAGTTCGTGTGCGGCCCCGCGATTGCCCGCGGGGAGCTCGAGGTGGTGTTGCCCGAATGGAGCGTGCCGCAAGGCACTATGCACTTCGTCTATCCAAGCCGCCGGGGCCTCTTGCCCGGCGTGCGTGCCTTCGTGGATTTTCTTGCGGAGAAGCTGCCCGATACCGTGCGCGAGAAGCACGCCCAATGCAGCAAGTACGTCTGACCTCGGCCTGCCACAGGGCGCGTGTTAGCATCTTTGTTTAGCCTTCCAGACATCCGGACCATGCACATCGATACCAAGCTGCCGAAAGTCGGTACCACCATCTTCAGCGTCATGAGCCAGCTGGCGGTCGAACACAAGGCCGTGAACCTGGGGCAGGGCTTTCCGGATTTCGAGCCGCCCGAGCCGCTGCGCGACGCCATCACGCGCGCCATGGCCGAAGGACGCAACCAGTACGCGCCCGGCATCGGCCTGCCGACGCTGCGCGAACAGATCGCACTCAAGACCGAGCGCATGTACGGCCACAAGCTGAGCGCCGACACCGAAGTGACGGTGACCTCCGGCGCTACCGAGGCACTGTTTGCCGCGATTGCCGCGGTCGTGCGCGCGGGTGATGAAGTGATCGTGTTCGATCCCGCCTACGACAGCTACGAGCCGGCGATCGAACTGCAGGGTGCGCGTGCCGTGCACATCCCGTTGCAGGCGCCGACCTTCTCGGTCGACTGGCAGCGCGTGCGCGATGCGGTGACGCCGAAGACGCGCATGATCCTGATCAACAGCCCGCACAACCCGACGGGCGCGGTACTGTCGTCGGCGGATCTCGACGAGCTCGCGTCCATCGTGCGCGACACCGAGATCGTGGTGTTGTCCGACGAAGTCTACGAACACATCGTGTACGACGGCGCCCAGCACCAGAGCGTGTTGCGCCACGCGGAACTTGCCGCGCGCAGCATCGTGGTGTCCTCGTTCGGCAAGACCTACCACTGCACCGGCTGGAAGCTTGGTTACGCCGTCGCGCCCAAGGCGCTCTCAGCCGAGTTCCGCAAGGTGCACCAGTACCTCACGTTCTGCACGTTCCATCCGGCGCAGGTGGCGTTCGCCGAGTTCATGGCAAGCACGCCCGAGCACTACCTGGAACTGCCGGCCTTCTACCAGGCCAAGCGCGACCGTTTCCGCGAGCTGATCAAGCCGTCGCGCTTCAAGCTGCTCGACGTGCCGGGCGGCTATTTCCAGCTGGTGGACTACTCGGCCATCAGCGACCAGGACGACGTGGCGTTCTGCGAGTGGATGGTGAAGGAGGGCGGCGTGGCCGCGATTCCGCTCACGCCGTTCTACGAGACGGCACCGGGCACGCATCTGCTGCGCCTGTGCTTTGCCAAGAGCGACGCCACCATGGAAGCTGCCGCGGAGCGCCTATGCAAGCTCTGAGAATCTCCCTGGTGCAGGGTGCCACCCGTTGGCACGATGCGCCCGCCAATCGCGAGTACTACGGCGAGCTGGTGCGTCGCGTGGCCGGCCAGACCGATCTCGTCGTGCTGCCGGAAACCTTCCTGTCGGGCTTCAGCAACGACACGCGTGCCAGCGCCGAGACCATGGATGGCGAAGGCGTGGCGTGGATGCGCGCACTCGCGCAGGAAGTCGATGCCGTGCTGTGCGGCAGCCTCGCCATCCGCGAAGGCGACAAAGTCTTCAATCGCCTGATCTGGGCGCGCCCCGATGGCAGCTTCGCGCAGTACGACAAGCGCCATTTGTTCCGCATGGCGGGTGAACACACGCGCTATGGCGGCGGCAACGAACGCCTGATCGTCGAGCTCAAGGGTTGGCGCATTCTTCCGCAGGTCTGCTACGACTTGCGCTTCCCGGTATGGCTGCGCAATGGCCGTCGCGAAGAAGCGACGGGCGGCATGGATTACGACCTCGCCATCTTCGTCGCCAACTGGCCGGCACCGCGCCGCCAGCCGTGGCGCACGCTGCTGCGCGCACGCGCGATAGAAAACCTGAGCTACGTGATCGGCCTCAATCGCGTTGGCGTGGATGGCAATGACTTGCCGTATGCCGGCGACAGCGCCGTGCTCGATCCGGTCGGTGAGCCGCTCGTCGAGCTGGGCCCGCAGGAGCAGGTGGTGACGGTAACGGTCGATCCGGCGCCGCTGCTCGCACATCGCGAGCGGTTTCCCGCCTGGATGGATGCCGACAGCTTCACGCTCGATTCGAACTGAGCGACGACGCGACCAAACCCGAGCGGCTGGTCGCGCTTCCATCGTCAACGCACTGCGGCCTCCCTGGTGGAGGCCGTTTGCGTTTTCGGCGCGCCAACGTCGAATTGCATGCGCCTGAAGTCGATGGTCCAACCGTCGAACGCACGCAGGATGTCGCCACCAAGCACGTTCGGTTCCTTGACGTTGCCGGCGTCACCCAGCGAGACGCTGATGCCGTTGATCTCTACCTGCTGGTCGCCGATATGCACGCGCACATGCGGCCACATCACCGAGGTGCGGTCGCGCGCTCCGCCGGCGCCCGCCACGTGATCCTTCTGCGATGCAAGACCCTTGAACAATGCCGCATGCTCGCGCGCGAAACGCGACGAGAGGGCGGAATGCGAGCCGCCGCTATCCAGGTGCATCGCTACCGGAAGATCGTTCAACGTGACATCGACATAGAGGTCGCTGCCTGCGAGGCGCATGTTGCCCGGCACGTTTGCGGCAGTGCTGCGCGAGGGCACCAGTTTCCCGTCCGAGGTGAACTGGATGCGTTGCAACTCGCGCAGCACGGGAAAACCGACGATGGCATCGATGTGGTAGCCGCCAGGCACCGGCATGCTCAGCTGATCGTCGTCGAGCACGAGAAACGCCACATGGTCGAGTTCGAGACCGGCGAGCGCCAGGTGATCCGCCACGCCGATGCGCGTGGCGACTGCCTGTCGACTTGAGCTGCCTACGCTCGCCGCACCGTCGAGCATGTGCAGCTTGAGCTTGCGTGCGGTGCTCAACGATACGACGGAGAGATTGGCGCCGGTATCGAGCACGGCATCCTGCGCCATGCCATTGATGATGACGCCGCCACGCGGCAGGCCGACCTTGTCGTGCACGATGGTCATGGATTGCGGCGCGTATGTCGTCACTTTCTGCGCGAGTGCGTGGCTCAACTGTTCGGACAGCGTTGCCATCTGCAGCGCATCCGCTTGTTGCTCTGGCTTTGCGCCGGCATCGGCCAGCGCGGTCTGCCACGCGTGGGAAGCCTGTGCAGCCTTGGCGTAATCACCGGCGGCAAAGCTGGCATCCGCGGCGATGGGCCATGCCAGGGCGCATTCGGCCGGGCTGCGTTCGGCCGCCGCGAGGTAGCTGTCGACCAGGCGCCGCGCTTCCACGACATCCATTCGCGCCGCAGCGATCCGCGCGCGGGCGAGCAGGGCGATGCCTGGATCCTTGATACGGGGAAGTTGCGCTTCGAGGCGAAACACCTCGCCCCCGGCAGCATCCTCAAGGGCCGCTCGAGGGTCGGCGTCCGGCGCGACAGCCGTCGCCGTAGCGTGGGTCGGCCCCAGTGCAAGCGCGGCGGCCAGCCACAGCGGTGAAAGCCTGATCAGATAACTTTGTTTCATGCTATGGTGCCCGTATGACGATTAAAAATTATCGTAATACAGAAAAAAATGTTCATGCAACAGCACGGCGACTGACGTCGGCAGCGCATGCGCTCCGCTGGGCAGCCTGGCTGGGTGCTGCCGTTTGCCTGGCGGTGACCGCGCTCGGCATCTGGGGCCCGGGCGGCTCGGGCAGCATCGTGGCGGCCACCTTGTTCACCGACGGATTGCCTCGTGCCTGGGCGGCCGGTATCGCCGCCGTGCTTGCCGTGATCACGAGTGCGGCGTTGGTCGAACTGGCGCGCATGCTTGGACATGTGCACCCGGACGCCTTGTTCTCCGTGGCGGTGACGCGGCACTTTCGCCGCTTCGCGTGCCTGCTGATGGTCGCTGCCCTATTGCGCGTGCTGTTGCCACCCATCGCCTCGTTGTGGGAGGCATGGCAACAGGGTGCGAGCGGGTCACTGCGCCTGACGTTCTCGGGTGACGATCTGTTCTCGCTGCTGCCGGCGGCGGTGTTCTTCTTCGTGGCGCGTCTGTTCGACGAGGCGGCCCGCCTCGAAGACGACCAGCGCTCGATCGTCTGAGGCGCGCATGGCCATCGTAGTCCGACTCGATGTCATGCTGGCCCTGCGCAAGGCGCGATCGCGCGAACTCGCGCAATTCGTGGGCATCACCGAATCCAATCTCTCGCTGCTCAAGTCCGGCCGCGTGCGTGGCGTGCGTTTTGAAACGCTGAGCAAGATCTGCGAGTTCCTGCAGTGCCAGCCGGGTGACCTGTTGGCCTACGAGCCGGGTGATGAGGAAGAGGGCGCGCCAGGCGCCGAATGAAAAACGCCCTGTCGATGACAGGGCGTTTTGATCACAGGATGCAGAGCACCGCTTCGGGCGGACGCCCGATCGCCGCCTTGCCATGTGCGACGACGATGGGACGTTCGATCAGGCGAGGGTGGGTCGCCATCGCGGCAACCAGCGCGGTGTCGTCGAGCGTGGGATTGTCCAATCCCAGCTCGGTGTATTCCGCTTCGTTCTTTCGCATCAACTCGCGCGGCGTCATGCCGAGCATGTCCAGCAACTCCACCAGTTCGGCCGTGCTCGGCGGCGTCTCCAGGTAGTTCACCACCTGGCAGACTTCGCCGCGCGACTCGAGCAGCTCGAGCGTCGCGCGAGACTTCGAGCAACGGCTGTTGTGGTAGATGCGTACCGTCATCAGTGGTTACCGCCGCCGTGGCGATTGCCGCCGCGACCGCCGCCGCCGTGGGGACGTCCACCGCCGGTGCCGCCGCCGTGGCCCTGCGGACGATTGCCGCCGCGACCCTGCGGACGACCGCCCTGGCCGCCGCCGGAACCGGGACGACCGCCGGGCTTGCCGCCACGGCTGCCAGCCGGGCCGCCACTGCGATTACCGCCGGCACCGCCGCCGAAGCCGCCATAGGGGCTGTTGCCGCCGCGGCTTTCACCGGAACGACCGCCGCCACCGCCACCGCCGCCGCCGAACGAGCGGCCGCCTTCGGCCGAGCGTGCGCCAAACGGCTTGCCGCCGCCGGGGCCGCGACGGTTGCCGCCACCAGCGGCGCCACCACGGGCACCACCGCCTTCGCGGCTTTCACCGGCGAACCAGGTGCGCACCGACGGCAGCTCCTGGCCCGGAGCCACGCCGCGCTTGTTCTTGCGCTGCATGCCGCCGGCCGGACGATCCGGACGGGCGACGTTGCCGTTGACCTCGCGGCCGGGCTTGCGGCGCTGCTGCTTGCCGCGCGCCGGTTCCTCGCGGATGCGGTCATAGGCGCGCAGCTCGCGCGCTTCGTCCTGGTAACCGGAGCTGTAGCCGCCGGTTGCACCACGCTCGGGGCGATATTCGGTGACGTTGCGCGGGGCGCGACGCTGGTGCAGCACCGGGCTCAAGGTGAGCACCGGTTGCGGGGCGCCGAGACCGGTGGTCTTGCGCAGGTCCTTCACGGATTCCTCGCCCAGCGCTTCGCAGTCGCCGCGACGCAGGTTGCGCGGCAGTTCCACGCTGCCATAGCGGATGCGCTTCAGGCGGCTGACCAGGAAGCCCTGCGAGTCCCACAGGCGGCGGACTTCGCGGTTGCGGCCTTCGCGGATCACCACGCGGAACCAGCTGTGGCTGCCGCCCTGGCTGATCACGCCGATCTCGTCGAAGCGGGCGGGGCCGTCTTCCAGTTCCACGCCGGCCTTGAGCTTTTCGATGATCTCGTCAGGCACTTCGCCGTGCACGCGGCACAGGTACTCGCGCTCGAGCCCGCTCTTGGGATGCATCAGCGCGTTGGCCAGTTCGCCATCCGTGGTGAGCAGCAGCAGGCCGGTGGTGTTGATGTCGAGGCGGCCCACGGCGACCCAGCGCGCACCCTTCAGGCGCGGCAGCTGTTCGAACACGGTGGGGCGGCCTTCGGGGTCTTCGCGCGTGGTCACCACGCCTTCCGGCTTGTGATAGACCAGCACTTCGGTTTCGTCGCGGTTGTCGGTGGCGACGACGAACTGCTTGCCGTCGAGCACGACGCGGTCGCCGGCGTGGACGCTGGCGCCGATGGTGGCCGGCGCGCCGTTGAGTTCGACTTCACCGGCCTGGATACGCTGCTCGAGCATGCGGCGCGAGCCGAGTCCGGCGTTGGCCAGGACCTTGTGCAGGCGCTCCTCGATGGCGGGCGTGGTTTCGTCGCGCGGGGTGCGCTTGAGGGTCAAAACGGATTTCTGGGGCGCAGTCATGCGCGGTACTCCTCGGTGTCTTGCGTGGCGTCGCCTTCATCGGCGTCCGCGTGGGTCGCTGCCTCATCGGCAGTGTCTGTCGGGGTATCGGCGTGCGGGGCAGCGCCGGGTTCGGTAGAGGCGACTTCCATCGCCTCGGGTTGTTCGTCGGCTGGCGCGTCGGTGACGGCGGCGCCGGTGGTTTCGTCGTCGGCGGGCGCGGGCGCCTCGTCGTGGGTGTCTTCCACGATGGTGTCGGTTGCTTCGCCGGCCACCACCAGGGTTTCGTTCTCTTCGTCCGGATCGATCGGCAGGTCGCGCGCCACGCGAACCGGCAGCGGTTCGGGCGCGATGCTCATCTGAGGATCTTCCATGTCGCGGATTTCCGACAGCGGCGGAAGCTCATCCAGCGACTTCAGGTTGAAGTAGTCGAGGAAGGCGCGGGTGGTGCCGAACAGTGCCGGCTTGCCGGGCACGTCGCGATAGCCCACCACGCGGATCCACTCGCGCTCTTCCATCGTCTTGATGATATTGGAAGAGACCACGACGCCGCGGATTTGTTCGATCTCCGGACGGGTGATCGGCTGGCGGTAGGCGATCAGCGCGAGCGTTTCGAGCAGGGCGCGCGAGTAGCGGCTGGGCTTTTCGGTCCACATCCGCGAAATCCACGGATGCACGTCCTGCTTCACCTGGTAGCGGAAGCCGGAGGCGACCTCGCGCAGTTCCACGCCGCGGTGGGCGCAGTCTTCGGCGAGTTGCTCCAGGGTCCTGGATATCTCCTCGCGGCCGACTTCGTCCTCTTCGCCGAACAGTTCCAGCAATTGAGGAACGGTCATCGGCTGGCTGGATGCCAGCAATGCCGCCTCGATGATGGGTTTGAGTTGTTCGATCTGCATGGCCTCAGTTCGGGTGAGGATGAATGGATGGGCTTGTGCGGCCAGGGTGTTTATTCGACAGCCGCGGCCGGCTCGTCATCGGCGAACAGGTCGCCCGGTTCCTCGGCGTGCGCCGTCTTCGAGCGCACGTAGATCGCCGACAGCGGTTCTTCCTGCACGATCTCCACCAGCATCTCCTTGGCCAGTTCCAGCATGGCCAGGAAGGTGACCACCACGCCCAGGCGCCCTTCGCTTATGTCGAACAGCGTCTCGAAGCGATGGAAGCTGGTGTCGTTCAGGCGGCTGAGCAGTTCGCCCATGCGCTGGCGCACACTCAGTGCCTCGCGCTTGATGGCGTGATGCCCGAACAGCTCGGCGCGGTGCAGCACGTCCTTGAGCGCCAGCAACAACTCCTTCAGTTCCAGCGGCGGCGGCAGCTTGATCACCGTCCGTTCGCCCGTGTCCGCATGGGCCGGCGCGAAGTCGCGTTCCATGCGGGGCATCGCCTCGATATCTTCCGCCGCCCTCTTGAAGCGTTCGTACTCCTGCAGGCGACGGACCAGCTCGGCGCGGGGATCCTCTTCCATGCCTTCTTCGGCCGGCGGCCGCGGCAACAGCAGCCTCGACTTGATCTCGGCGAGGATGGCGGCCATCAGCAGGTATTCCGCTGCCAGCTCCAGCCGCATCACATCGCGCATCATCTCGATGTAATCCATGTACTGCCGGGTGATCTCGGCGACAGGGATGTCCAGGATGTCCAGGTTCTGCCGGCGGATCAGGTAAAGCAGCAGGTCAAGCGGGCCTTCGAATGCTTCGAGGATGACCTCAAGCGCATCCGGCGGGATGTACAGGTCCTGCGGCATCTGCAACAGCGGTTCGCCGCGCACGATGGCCAGCGGCATTTCCTGCTGTTGCGGTACCGACGCGAACGCGTCCTGCGGTGCTGTGACCGGCTGAGGCTCGACTGGCTCAGTGCTCATCAATACCTGTCGTTGGGCCGCCCACGACGGCCTGCGTTGCTTTCAACACGTTAGGAAAGGTTCTGTTCCGCCGCATTCGCCTGACGAATGCCCCCGCCCGGATCACGGCCATCAGCTGGCAATCCGTTGAAGCTTTGTTGCGCGATGCCTAGCCGGTGCGCCTCGCGTCACCGTTACGGGCATGCATGATGAAATCGCGCATCTGGCGTTTCGATCAGGCTGGCCGTAAGCGACCCTTGAGCGCCCTCGGGTGGACTGTGCCACTGCAAGAACGCAAGCCACAACGTGACGAAACCTGCGTCACTGGCTTCTCAATCGGTCGGCTGTGTGCATCGGGATGGGTGCCGTAGCGGTCGATCCTGGTCGACAGTGCGCGCACCCTTATGACCCACGCGTGACCTAGGTTAGCGGCTGCAAGCCTGCAAGTCCAGTGCGCTGATGGACCAGACTGAGGGCAAAATAGCGGTACATGCCGCCCGATGAACGCTCGATCATTCACGTTGATATGGACGCCTTCTATGCGTCCGTGGAGCAACTCGACCAGCCGGAGCTGCGCGGGCGGCCGGTGATCGTGGGCGGATTGGGTCCGCGCGGCGTGGTCTCCACCTGCAGCTACGAGGCGCGGCCGTTCGGCGTGCGCTCGGCCATGCCGACGGCGCAGGCCCGGCGGCTGTGCCCCGATGGCATCTACCTGTGGCCGCGCATGGCGCGCTACGAAGAAGTCTCGGTGCAGGTGTTCGAGGTGTTCCACGAAATGACACCGATGGTCGAGGGCCTGTCGCTGGATGAGGCCTTCCTGGACGTCAGCGCCAGCCTGCGCCTGCTGGGCTCGATGGAGGCCATCGGGCGTCGCATCAAGGATGCCATCCATGAGCGCACTCGGCTCGTGGCTTCGGTGGGGATGGGCCCCAACAAGCTGCTGGCCAAACTGGCCAGTGAGCTGTCCAAGCCGGACGGCTTGCACCGCATCACGGCGCAGCACGCAGCGCAGGAACTCGCGCCGCTGCCGGTCGGGAGGCTGTGGACGGTAGGCAAGGTGACCGAGGAATCACTGCATCGCATCGGCGTGCGTACCATCGGTGAATTGGCAGCATGTGACACAGTGCGTCTGACCCGAGCGTTGGGACGTCAGGCCGACGTCCTCCAGGCATTGGCGCGCGGAGAGGATGCTCGCGACGTGGAGCCCGATCAGGCCGAGCAATCGATCGGTGCCGAGCACACTTTCGACACGGATCTGGCGGACCTGGCCATGGCGGAATCCTGGCTGCTGCGCCACTGTGAGCGCATCGCCGCACGTGCCCGCCAGCGTGGCCTCACCGGCAGGACGGTCACGGTGAAACTGCGCGAACCGCCCTTCGTCACCTCCACCCGGCAGTCCCGGCTGCAGGCTCCCAGCGCCTCGGTCAGCGAGATTTACGAGGTGGCACGAGGCTTGCTTCAACGCTGGTGGAACGCTCAACGCACCCCGCGTCTGCGCTTGTTGGGCGTCAGCCTGTCGGGGTTCGAGGGGCGCAAGCAATCGGACCTGTTCGAGGCGGAACCATCGGCTCAGGCGTCGGACCAAGTACAGGACCGGATCAATTCGAAGTTTGGCTCGGGGAGTCTGGTGCGTGCGGGTGTTTTGCGTACGCGTGGACAGGATTGACGTGTGACAGGAGTGCGCCATCATCACGGCGATGGGGTGTCACTTTCAGGAAGAAACGGCTGGCGGGTCCAGCGTGGGGAGAGCAGGCAGGATGAGCAAAGCGGAAGACAACGCCCGGAACGGCTCCGATACGGAGCAGCTGCGTCCGGCGCGCATGCGGATCGAAACCACGGTACTGATGAGCCGCGGCGGTGAATCGCATCCCACTGAGCTGGTGGATATTTCCGCAACCGGCGTGCTGTTGCGTCGTCCCCTGGGCTGGGACGGCGAGCAGGGGGAAAGCTGGATCCTGGACATGATCTTCGGCCACGACCTGCACATTCATCTGGAAGCGCAGGTCATGCGCATTTCCGACCGCCACCTGGGTTTTGCCTATACGCGCATCCCGGAAGACAAGCAGGTGCCGCTGTGGAACCTGCTCGGCGGTTATGCCGACATCCTGGAGCTGTGGCACGACTGATCGCCGATCACGTTGTCGCACAGCAAAACGCCCGCCTTTCGGCGGGCGTTTGCTTTGGTGAGGCGAAAGCCCGGCTCAGCCGTGGGCGGCGGCGGGCTTCTTCTCGTCGCGCAGTTCGCGGCGAAGAATCTTGCCCACGTTGCTCTTGGGCAGGCTGTCGCGGAACTCGATGATCTTCGGGCGCTTGTAGCCGGTGAGATTGTCGTGGCAGAACTTCTTGAGTTCCTCCACGGTGAGGTTCGGGTCCTTGCGCACCACGAACAGCTTTACCACTTCACCCGAATGCTCATCAGGCACGCCAACCGCGGCCACCTCGGCTACACCCGGGTGCTGCATCACCACGTCCTCGACCTCGTTCGGATACACGTTGAAGCCGGATACCAGGATCATGTCCTTCTTGCGGTCGACGATATAGAAGTAGCCGTTCTCGTCCATGCGCGCGATATCACCGGTATGCAGCCAGCCATCGGCGCCAAGCACCTTGGCGGTTTCGTCCGGGCGCTGCCAGTAACCCTTCATCACTTGCGGGCCGCGCACCATCAGTTCGCCCACTTCGCCTTGCGGTAGCGGCTGGCCTTCTTCAGACCAGATGGCGACGTCTGTGGAGGGGATGGGCAAGCCGATCGAGGCGTTATAGGCCTTCAAATCAAGTGGATTCATGCATGCCGCCGGGGAGGTTTCGGTGAGGCCGTAGGCCTCCACCAGCGTGACACCTGTGACCTTCTTCCAGCGCTCGGCCACCGCGCGCTGCACCGCCATGCCGCCGCCCAGGCTGATGTGCATACGCGAGAAATCGAGCTCCGCGAAGCCCGGTGTATTGAGCAGGCCGTTGAACAGCGTGTTGACGCCGGTGAGCGCGGTGAAATTGGACTGCTTGAGCTCCTTGACGAAGCCGGGCATGTCGCGCGGGTTCGTGATCAGCCAGTTCAGGCCACCCAGGCGCATGAACACCAGTCCGTTCGCGGTGAGCGAAAAGATGTGATACAGCGGCAGCGCCGTGATGATCACTTCCTCGCCGGGCTTGGCGTTGCCGCCAATCCAGGCGCCGGCCTGCATCATGTTCGCCACCATGTTGCCGTGGGTGAGCATGGCGCCCTTGGCCACGCCGGTGGTGCCACCGGTGTACTGCAGGAAGGCGATGTCGTCATGGCTCAGCGCAACCTTCGGCAGCGGGTGCGCGGCCCCCTGCGAAAGCGCGTCGCGGAAACGTACGGCATTCGGAATGCTGTACGGCGGCACCATCTTCTTGACGTTCTTGAGCACGAAGTTGATCAGCACACCCTTGGCGCCCAGCAGATCGCCGATGCCGGTGGTGATGACGTGCTTGACCTCGGTCTCGGCCACCACCTGCTGCAGGGTGGCGGCGAAGTTGTCCAACACCACGATGGCCTTGGCGCCGGAGTCCTCAAGCTGGTGCTTGAGCTCGCGCGCGGTGTACATCGGGTTGGTATTGACCACCACCAGACCCGCGCGCAGCGCGCCGAACAGGGCGATGGGGTACTGCAGGACGTTGGGCATCATGATCGCGATGCGATCGCCCTTGCCGAGCTTGAGCACGCCGGTGAGATAACCGGCGAACTGACGGCTCAGTTCATCGATCTGGCCGTAGCTGAGCTGCTTGCCGAAGCTGGCGAAGGCCGGGCGCTGGCGGAAGCGCTCGAAGGATTCTTCCACCACGGCGGCCACGGAGGCGTACTGGTTGATGTCGATCTGCGCGGGAACGCCTTCCGGATAGTGGGCCAGCCACGGACGCTCGTTGCTCATGTGGAATCCAAAGCTCCTTAGTTGATCGGCCCGTTGGTGATAGTGGCACGCCTGGGGCAAGATGACGTCGCGGCATTGGAGCATACGCCCGCGTATAGCGGCAAGCCGCGCCGCAGCGAGATTCCAGGGGGACGATCGTGCGAAAACTGCTTATGAATCCGCTGCTTTGCAGCGCGCTGCTGTTTGGTCTCGTGGCCTGCCATCGCGCGCCCGACGAAAGTCTGGTGCGCCAGGGCATCGAAACGGCCCAACATGCGGCCGAGACGGTGGACGCCTCGGCACTTGGCGACGTCCTTGCCGATGATTTCACCGGCAACAACGGCGAGATGGATCGACGCCAGTTGCTGGGCATGTTGCGCGCCGCCGCCTTTCGCGGCGAGACGATTCATGCGCTCACCGGTCCGCTGACCGTCGAACCGCGGAGTGACCGCTACGTCGCGCGCTTCACCGTCACGCTGACCAGTGGTGGCAAGTTGTTGCCGGCGCAGATCGGTGTCTATGAAGTCGAGACCGCGTGGCGCAAGGACGGGCGCGAATGGCGTTGCTATTCGGCGACCTGGAAGTCGGCCTAGGTTTTGGGCGGAACAATCAATCTTCTGTGGGAGCGCACCCTGTGCGCGACAAACCAACGGAGCGGCGACGCCGATGTGCCGCTGTCGCGCACAGGGTGCGCTCCCACAAATAACCGCGCCTATAGATAAAAGAATGCCGCCCGAGGGCGGCATTCTCGCTTGAATCACGACAAAGGCTTTCAGGCCGCAGCCTTCTTCCCCGCCAGCTGACGCAGCACGTACTGCAGGATGCCGCCGTGGCGGAAGAACTCGCGTTCCTTGGGCGTGAGCAGCAGCACCTTCACCTTGAAGGTCTTCTGACCGCCGGCGGGGTTGGTCGCGGTGACCTTCGCGGTCCTCGATTCGCCACCATCCAGGCCGACGATGTCGAACGTCTCCTTGCCGGTCAGGCCCAGCGACTGTGCGTTCTGGCCGTCCTCGAACTGCAGCGGCAGCACGCCCATGCCAACCAGGTTGGAGCGGTGGATGCGCTCAAAGCTTTCCGCGATCACGGCCTTCACGCCGAGCAGCAGGGTGCCCTTGGCCGCCCAGTCTCGCGATGAGCCGGTGCCGTATTCCTTGCCGGCAATGACCACCAGCGGCGTCTTCTCGGCCTTGTATTTCATGGCCGCGTCGTAGATGGCCAACTGCTCGCCCGAGGGAACGTGCAGGGTATAGCCACCTTCCACGCCGTTGAGCATCAGGTTCTTGATGCGGATGTTGGCGAAGGTGCCGCGCACCATCACGTCGTCGTTGCCGCGACGCGAGCCGTAGGAGTTGAAGTCCTTCGCATCCACGCCCTTGCTGATCAGGAAGCGGCCCGCCGGGCTGTCCTTCTTGATCGAGCCGGCCGGCGAGATGTGGTCGGTGGTGATGGAATCGCCGAACAGGCCCAGTACGCGGGCGCCGTGGATGTCCTCGACCGTGCCCGGCTCCTTGGTCATGCCGTCGAAGTACGGCGGGTTCTTGATGTAGGTGGAGTCGTCCCACTTGTAGACCGCGCCGTCGGGCGAGGCGATGTGGTTCCAGCGGCTGTCGCCCTTGAACACATCGGCGTAGTTCTTCTCGAACATCTCCGGGTTGAGCGCGCTGCCCACCACGTCCGAGATTTCCTGGTTGCTTGGCCAGATGTCCTTCAGATACACCGGCTTGCCATCGCTGCCGGTGCCCAGCGAATCCTTGCTGAGATCGATGTCGAGCGTGCCCGCCAGTGCATACGCCACCACCAGCGGCGGCGAGGCGAGGTAGTTCATCTTCACTTCCGGATGCACGCGGCCTTCGAAGTTGCGGTTGCCCGACAGCACCGAGGCCACCGCGAGGTCGCCCTCGGCGATGCCCTTGCTGATCTCCGCCGGCAGCGGGCCGGAGTTGCCGATGCAGGTGGTGCAGCCGTAGCCGACGACGAAGAAGCCGACCTTTTCCAGCTCCTTCAGCAGGCCAGTCTTCTCCAGATAGTCGGTGACCACCAGCGAGCCCGGGCCGATCGAGGTCTTCACCCATGGCTGGGCCTTCAGGCCCTTGGCGGCAGCCTTCTTGGCGAGCAGGCCGGCACCAAGCATCACGCTCGGGTTCGAGGTGTTGGTGCACGACGTGATGGCGGCGATCACCACCGCGCCGTCGCCGAGCTTGAAGCTCTCGCCATCCTTCACCACGCGCACGCCGGTGTCGGTGATGTCGTTGGCCGGGTTGCCAATGGCCGACGAACCACCCTCGGCGATGAAGTTGGAGGTTTCGAGGTTGCGCGGCTTGCGGTTGGCCGTGAGCGGGCCGACCGCATCCTGGAAGCTCTTCTGCACGCCTTCCAGCAGCACGCGATCCTGCGGACGCTTGGGGCCGGCCAGTGAGGGCTTCACGTCGGCGAGATTCAGCTCCAGCGTGGTGCTGAAGCGCGGCTCCGGCGTGTTCGCGTCATGCCACAGGCCTTGCGCCTTGGCGTAGGCCTCGACGAGGCCGATCTGCGCTTCGCTGCGGCCGGACAGGCGCAGGTAGTTCAGTGCCTCCTGGTCGATCGGGAAGATGCCGCAGGTCGCGCCGTATTCCGGTGCCATGTTGCCGATGGTGGCGCGGTCGGCCAGCGCCAGGTGCTGGAGGCCGTCGCCGAAGAACTCCACGAACTTGCCTACCACGCCGAGCTTGCGCAGCATTTGCGTAACAGTGAGCACCAGGTCGGTCGCGGTCACGCCTTCGGGCAGCTTGCCGCTCAGCTTGAAGCCCACCACCTGCGGAATCAGCATGGACGACGGCTGGCCGAGCATCGCGGCCTCAGCCTCGATGCCACCCACGCCCCAGCCCAGCACGCCGATGCCATTGATCATGGTGGTGTGCGAATCGGTGCCGAACACGGTGTCCGGATAGGCCCACTGCGTACCGTCCTTGTTCGCCGTGAACACCACGCGAGCGAGATGCTCCAGGTTCACCTGGTGCACGATGCCGGTGCGCGGCGGCACGACCTTGAAGTTGTCGAACGCCTTCTGGCCCCAGCGCAGGAACGAGTAGCGCTCCTGGTTGCGATGGAATTCGATCTCGACGTTCTTTTCGAGCGCGGCCTCGGAGCCGTAGACGTCGACCTGCACGGAGTGATCGATCACCAGCTCGGCCGGTGCCAGCGGATTGATCTGCTTGGCGTCACCACCCAGCTTCACCACGGCATCGCGCATGGCGGCAAGGTCGACCACGCAGGGCACGCCGGTGAAATCCTGCAGCACCACGCGGGCGGGCATGAAGGCGATTTCGGTGTCGGGTTCGGCCTTGGCGTCCCAGTTGGCGACCGCCTCGATTTCCTTGGCGGTGACGTTGACGCCGTCCTCGTGGCGCAACAGGTTTTCCAGCAGGATCTTCAGCGAGAAGGGGAGGGTCTTGAGGTCGAATCGCTGGCCGAGCTTGGCGAGACTGGCGAACTGATACGGGCTGCCGTTAACGGTGAGGGTGTCGCGGGTGGCGAATGAATCCA
Source organism: Dyella amyloliquefaciens (assembly GCF_004296575.1). Classification (GTDB taxonomy): domain Bacteria; phylum Pseudomonadota; class Gammaproteobacteria; order Xanthomonadales; family Rhodanobacteraceae; genus Dyella; species Dyella amyloliquefaciens. The sequence goes on from NZ_SAYT01000003.1 coordinate 132,008, forward strand.
GCATGGGCTAACTCCTGTTGCTTGAATCTGGCAAACGCGCGAGGCGTATCCGGGGGATCCTAGGACACGGTACGTGAGAGGAATTGCAAGGAGAGGCTTCCCTGAGGGGATAAGGGTCAGTTTGGGGCAAACCACGGAGGGTGCAAGCTGCCTCCTTGCTTATTCCAACCCCGTCGCATTGCAAGATTTCGAACGCTGCCGGAAGCATTGTCTTGCGTTGCGGCAGTTGGGCCGCGGCTGGCAAAATAGGGAGCTGTCATGCCGCCCCAAAGCGGCGTGGCGACAAGGTTTTACGCCTTGCCGAGCGCCGGTAGCGGCCACGCGGAATCTCCCTCGGGCGACCTCCGTCGCGGTGGTGCAAGCCATCGCTCGCTGCCCCTTATGTTGTTCACCGGACGAGATCACATGCTTATCGCCTACCGCCAACACGTTGCCGAGCGCGCCGCGCTGGGAATCCCGCCGCTGCCGCTGTCGGCCCAGCAGACCGCCGACCTGATCGAGCTGCTGAAGAACCCGCCGGCCGGTGAGGAAGCCTTCCTGGTCGACCTGATCACCAACCGCGTGCCGGCTGGCGTGGACGATGCAGCCAAGGTCAAGGCCTCGTACCTGGCGGCCGTGGCGTTCGGCACGGAGAAGAGCGCGCTGATCTCGCGCGAGAAGGCCACCGAACTGCTCGGCACCATGCTGGGTGGTTACAACATCCATCCGCTGATCGAGCTGCTCGACGACGCACAGGTCGGCACCGTTGCCGCCAACGCGCTCAAGCACACGCTGCTCATGTTCGACTCCTTCCATGACGTGAAGGAGAAGGCGGACAAGGGCAACGCCAACGCCAAGTCCGTGCTGCAGAGCTGGGCCGACGCCGAATGGTTCACCAGCAAGCCGGAAGTGCCGGCGAGCCTGACCATCACCGTGTTCAAGGTGCCGGGCGAAACCAACACCGATGACCTGTCGCCGGCGCCCGACGCCACCACGCGTCCGGACATCCCGCTGCACGCGCTGGCCATGCTGAAGAACAAGCGCGATGGCGCGCCGTTCCAGCCGGAAGAAGACGGCAAGCGCGGCCCGATCGCCTTCGTCGAATCGCTCAAGGCCAAGGGTCACCTGGTCGCCTACGTGGGCGACGTGGTCGGCACCGGTTCCAGCCGCAAGTCCGCCACCAACTCGGTGCTGTGGTTCACCGGTGAAGACATCCCGTTCATCCCGAACAAGCGCTTCGGCGGCGTGTGCCTGGGCAGCAAGATCGCCCCGATCTTCTATAACACGATGGAAGACGCCGGTGCGCTGCCGATCGAACTCGACGTCTCCAACATGGAGATGGGCGACGTCGTCGAGCTGCGTCCGTATGACGGCAAGGCGCTGAAGAACGGCGAAGTGATTGCCGAATTCCAGGTGAAGTCCGACGTGCTGTTCGACGAAGTGCGCGCCGGTGGCCGCATTCCGCTGATCGTGGGCCGTGGCCTCACCGCCAAGGCGCGCGAAGCGCTGGGCCTGCCGGTCTCCACCCTGTTCCGCCTGCCGCAGCAGCCGGCCGATAGCGGCAAGGGCTACACGCTGGCGCAGAAGATGGTCGGTCGTGCCGTCGGCCTGCCGGAAGGCCAGGGCGTGCGCCCGGGCACCTACTGCGAGCCGAAGATGACCTCGGTGGGTTCGCAGGACACCACCGGCCCGATGACCCGCGACGAGCTGAAGGACCTGGCCTGCCTGGGCTTCTCGGCCGACCTGGTCATGCAGTCGTTCTGCCACACCGCGGCCTACCCGAAGCCGGTGGACGTGAAGACCCACCACACGCTGCCGGAATTCATCAGCACCCGTGGCGGCATCTCGCTGCGTCCGGGCGACGGCGTGATCCACTCCTGGCTCAACCGCATGCTGCTGCCCGACACCGTCGGTACCGGCGGCGACAGCCACACCCGCTTCCCGATCGGCATCTCGTTCCCGGCCGGCTCCGGCCTGGTGGCCTTCGCGGCCGCCACCGGCGTGATGCCGCTGGACATGCCGGAATCGGTGCTAGTGCGCTTCAAGGGCGAGCTGCAGCCGGGCGTCACGCTGCGTGACCTGGTCAACGCGATCCCGCTGTACGCGATCAAGAGCGGCCTGCTCACGGTCGCCAAGCAGGGCAAGAAGAACATTTTCTCTGGCCGCATCCTCGAGATCGAAGGTCTGCCGAACCTCAAGGTGGAGCAGGCGTTCGAGCTGTCCGACGCCTCGGCCGAGCGTTCGGCTGCCGGTTGCACGGTGCACCTCGACAAGGCGCCGATCATCGAATACATCAACAGCAATATCACGCTGCTGAAGTACATGATCGCCCAGGGCTACAAGGATCCGCGCAGCCTGCAGCGCCGCATCAAGGCGATGGAAGCATGGCTCGCCAACCCGCAGCTGCTGGAGCGCGATGCCGACGCGGAGTACGCCGCCGTCATCGAGATCGACCTGGCCGATGTGCATGAGCCCATCGTGGCCTGCCCGAACGATCCGGACGACGTGAAGACGCTGTCCGACGTGGCTGGCGCCACCATCGACGAAGTGTTCATCGGTTCGTGCATGACCAACATCGGTCACTTCCGTGCGGCCTCGAAGCTGCTGGAAGGCAAGCGCGATATCCCGACCAAGCTGTGGGTCGCTCCGCCGACCAAGATGGACCAGCAGCAGCTGACCGAGGAAGGCCACTACGGCGTGCTCGGCACCGCCGGCGCCCGCATGGAAATGCCGGGTTGCTCGCTGTGCATGGGCAACCAGGCGCAGGTGCGCGAGGGCGCCACCGTGTTCTCCACCTCCACCCGCAACTTCCCGAACCGTCTGGGCAAGAACTCCAACGTGTACCTGGGTTCGGCCGAGCTGGCCGCGATCTGCTCGCGCCTGGGTCGCATCCCGACCAAGGCGGAGTACATGACCGACATCGGCGTGATCGACGCCAATGGCGAGAAGATCTACAAGTACCTGAACTTCGACCAGATCGCCGACTATCAGGACGTGGCCAACACGGTCTCGGCATAAGCCGGTCAGGTCGTAGATAGAGAGCAGGGAAGGGCGGCGCAAGCCGCCCTTCTTTTTTGCCGCAGCCACGGCGTCCGTTCCTCTTTTTTGTAGGAGCCCACCCAGTGGGCGACCGCAGCGCGTCGGCATCACCGCTCCGTAGGCTTATCGCGCACTGGGTGCGCTCCCACAGCAGGACTATCAGGCGTGAGGGGCGTTGCTTATCTGTTGTAGGAGCCCACCCTGTGGGCGACCGCAGCGCATCGGCATCACCGCTCCGTAGGCTTATCGCGCACTGGGTGCGCTCCTACAGTCGGCCTCTCAGGCGAGAAGGGAGTTCCTTCTCTGTAGGAGCCCACCCAGTGGGCGACCGCAGTGCATCGGCATCACCGCTCCGTAGGCTTGTCGCGCACTGGGTGCGCTCCCACAGCGGGACTGTCAGGCGTGAGGGGCGTTGCTTATCTGTTGTAGGAGCCCACCCTGTGGGCGACCGCAGCGCATCGGCGCCACCGCTCCGTAGGCTTATCGCGCACTGGGTGCGCTCCCACAGCGGGACTGTCAGGCGTGAGGGGCGTTGCTTATCTGTTGTAGGAGCCCACCCAGTGGGCGACCGCAGTGCATCGGCGCCACCGCTCCGTAGGGTTGTCGCGCACAGGGTGCGCTCCCACAGCGGGACTGTCAGGCGTGAGGGGCGTTGCTTGTCTGTTGTAGGAGCCCACCCTGTGGGCGACCGCAGCGCATCGGCATCACCGCTCCGTAGGCTTATCGCGCACTGGGTGCGCTCCTATAGGTGAGGGTTCGCCTGAGGTTGAGGGGTAACAGCCCGCACATCGCTCTCTGTCGTTTATGCTTTCGCTGTCCCACCGGCCACAGGCAGCGCATGATCTCCAGCCATCTCTCGGTAGTTTCGTTGCGTGACCTGATGCTGGTGCAGGCGGTTCATCGCCATGGCAGCTTCAACAGCGCCGCGCGGGCGATGCACATCAGCCCGTCGGGCCTTTCGCATCAGGTGCAGAAGGTGGAGCAGGCCCTGGGCGCACCCTTGTTCGAACGTGGCGGCCGCCGCGTGGTGCCCACGGCCGGTGGCCAGCGACTGCTGGAACAGATCGATGCCGTGCTTGCCGCGGGCGAGCATCTGCAGCAGGTGGCGCGTGCAGGCGAGGTGGCCTTTGGCGGCGAGCTTCGCCTGGGCGTGCCGGCGTCGCTGGGCCCTTATCTGCTACCGCACCTCATCGCGCCGTTTCCCCAGCACTTCCCGGGCACCCGCCTCAGTCTTTCGGAAGGCAAACCGCGTGGCCTGCTGCGTCGCCTGAACGAAGGTGAGCTCGATGCCGTGCTGGCGCCGAGCGTGACGCCGGTGAGTGGCGTGGCAATGCGCCCGTTGTTCTTCGAACCGTGGGAGGTGATGTTCCGTGCCGACCATGCGCTTGCGGGCAAACGCACCGTCGCGCTGGAACAGCTGGAAGCGAGTGACGCCACGTTGATGACCGAGAGCCACTGCGAGGACATCCTTGGTGGTGGCCACGTGCAGGATGTGAGCCTGGAGAGCCTTGCCGCGCTCGTGGAGTTGCGTGGCGGCTACGCCCTCGTGCCCGCGCTCGCGCACGATCGCCTGGCCTCGATGCCGAACGTGGTGCTGGCCAAGCTCAAGGGGCAGCAACCGGGGCGCGAGATCGCGCTGTATTGGCGAGAGGCTTCGCCGTGGCATGCGGATCTGCAGAACTTCGCGTTGCTGTTGCGCAAGCTGGCGAAGCAGCGGCCGGGTCTCAAGCTGGCCGATGAGGCCGCCTAGCCCCGGCTCTTGAGCCCCTCTCCCATCGGGAGAGGGGTTGGGGAGAGGGTGCGGGGCTTGCGAGGACTTTCATCATTCGCTCCGCTCGTACCCTCATCCGGCTGCCGCCACCTTCTCTCCCACAGGGACTACCTTCGGGTCGCCGGAGGGAGAAGGATTCACTCAGGTGGCTTACGACACGCCCCCTAAAAATCCAACTCCTGCGAAGCACACAGGTAATCGACCATCGGCGCCGCGCGCTTGTACGTCTCCACCAGCCACGGCAGCAGTTCCGACGAGCACGCCAGCTTCTCGTCAAACCCTTCGCCGCAGGCGAAGTCTTTGCGCTTGATGTCGTCGATCAGCTCATGGTTCGGATCAAAGCCACGCGGCGGACGACTCAGCGTTTCGCCCCAGAACGCGAAGTGATCGCGGAAAGTCTTGCTGCGCGTTGCTCGCTTCCAGGCTTCCGGGTTGTCGGCAAGAAAGTCGCGGATGCGCCTTAGCGAGTCCTTCTCCGGATGCCACATGCCGCCACCGGCAAAGCAATCACCGGGCTGGATGTGCATGTAGAACGACGGCGCGTGCACTTCGTTGCGCCGCTCGTGGAAGAAGCGCGCGCCCTGCCACGGCTTGTACGGCTGTTTGTCGTTGGAAAAGCGCGTGTCGCGATAGATGCGGAACAACGAGCCACCGCTCTTGCGCGGATCGGCGCGGTAGTGCGGGCTGATCTTCTTCAGCGGAGCCTGCATATCGGTGATGAGCGCGAGGAACGGATCGCGCACGTCACGTTCATAGGCATCCTTGTGGTCCTGGAACCATTCGCGGTTGTTGTTGTTCGCGAGCGATCGCAAAAAGCGGAATGTGGCGGGCGTGAAGTAGGCGGTCGGCATGGTGTGGTCAGGCGGGAAGGGTGGCTACGTCGTCGGCGAGCTGTTCGCCCCAGAGCTGGAGCTGGTCGAGCAGCGGGATCTTGCCCTGGTGCAGCGGATCGGCGCGCAAGCTGGCGATGCGCGCGAAGTAATCATCCAGGGTGAGGTTGGTCAGTGGCGAGGGCTTCAGCAGGCGATCGCGGCGGAACGCCTGCCAGCGGGCCTGTTCGTCCGCGCTCAAGGTGTCGGGCCAGTTGCGCGCGCGATAGCGGAACAGCAGCTCGGCATAGCGTGGGTCGCGGAAGGGAAACGCACGTTGTCCCAGTTCCGCGGGCGGTGTGCCGCGCACGTCCGTCAGCAGGCGCTTGTCGGCATCAGGCAGGAAGGCACCGTACAGCCCAAGCTCGGGGTCGGCCGGTGGCGGCAGGTCCGCAGCACGCTGGAACACCCGGCGCAGCTTGGCCGCAAGTCCGTCGGCGCTTGCCAGCATGTCGCGATGGGCCTGCACCTGTTCCAGGTTGATCTGCAGGCGATCGAGGTCTACGCCCTTGAGCACGGACAGCGGCGCCAGTGCCGGCGCACGATTGGCACGCACGGTACGCAATGGGATGCGTGTCACGCCCTCGGGAAGATCCGCGCGCGCAGTGAACACGCGATCGGCGATCTCTTCTTCGTCGAGGGCAAGCAACCCGGAAGGGTCGCTGGCGAGGTCGTACACGATGACTTCACCGGGGCGGCTCGGATGCGCAGCGAGCGGCGCGACCACCGCAAGGCAATGCCGGCTCGACGGATATCGCGACGACACGTGCACGACCGGCGTCATCGTCGTCACATCGAGCATTTCGAACACGCGCTGCTTGCGGCGCAGTGCGAAGTACCAGTCCCACAGGCGCGGCTGGCGGACGCGGATCAGGCGTGCGAGGTCGATCAGTGCGTGCACGTCCGACAAGGCATCGTGCGCGCGCTCCTGCTGCAGATGGTTGGCGGTGGCGAGATGTTCGAGCTTGAAGCTGGGGGTTCCGTCCTCGCGCGTGGGCCATACGATGCCTTCGGGACGCAGCGCCTGGCACATGCGCACCAGGTCGATCAGGTCCCAGCGCGAATTGCCGTTCTCCCACTCCCGTCCGTACGGCTCGTACATGTTGCGGTAGAGCATCTGGCGCGTGATTTCATCGTCGAAGCGCAGGGAGTTGTAGCCCACGCCGCAGGTACCGGGCTGGGCCAGCTGCTCGTGCACGCGCGCCGCGAACTCCGCCTCGATCACGCCCTCCCGCTCAGCCTGCTGGGGCGTGATGCCGGTGATCAGGCAGGCCTCGGGATGCGGGGGCATCTCGCGTGGCGGCTTGCCGAAGAACATCACGGGCTCTTCCACGATCTCCAGTTCGAGGTTGGTGCGGATGCCGGCGAACTGTACCGGGCGGTCGCGCCAGGGATCGGCGCCGAAGGTCTCGTAGTCATGCCAGAAGAAGGTCTGCATGCCGGGATCATCGCACAGGGCTACCCGGCGCTTGCCGAAAAACGAAGCCGGCCCCCGGGCCTGCTGCTAGACTTCGCTGCCAGGAGGGCGCATGAGCCAAGCGAACGACGACAATCTGATCTGGATCGATCTGGAAATGACCGGCCTCGATACGGACAACGACTCCATTCTGGAGATCGCCACCATCGTCACCGACAAGGACCTTCGCATACTCGCCGAAGGGCCGGTGTTTGCCATCCATCATCCGCTGGACCGCCTCGAAAGCATGGATGCATGGAACCGCAACCAGCACCGTCGGTCCGGTCTCTGGGACCAGGTCGTTGCCTCGGCGGACGATCACGCCGCCGCCGAGCAGGCCACGTTGAATTTCCTCAAGGAATGGGTACCGCCGGGCAAGTCGCCCATGTGCGGCAACTCCATCTGTCAGGATCGCCGCTTCCTTCACCGGGAGATGCCGCGGCTGGAGCGCTTCTTCCACTACCGCAACCTCGACGTGTCCACGCTGAAGGAGCTGGCACGCCGCTGGGCGCCAGGCGTCGGCAAGGGTTTCTCCAAGGAATCCGCGCACACGGCCCTGTCGGATATCCGCGATTCGATCGACGAGTTGCGCTATTACCGCCAGTTCATGGGGCCGCTGGGCGGCGAGTCCTGACGCACTTCATCAACGGGAGTCTTCATGTCCCTTGACCTGTTCGCTCCCGTGCTCGACTGCGCCGGTCGGCCGCTGAAGCTCGATCGCGCGCGCGTGGTCGGCATCCTCAACGTCACGCCCGACTCCTTCTCCGACGGCGGCAGTTACGCCAGTCTTGACGCGGCCGTGGCACATGGCCTGCGCATGGTGGAAGAGGGCGCGGACATGCTGGATATCGGTGGCGAATCCACGCGTCCTGGCGCCGCCGACGTATCGGTGGAGGACGAGCTGTCCCGCGTGGTGCCGGTGCTCCAGCAGCTGGCCGCCAAGACCACCGTGCCGCTGGCCATCGACACCTCCAAACCGGAGGTGATGCGGGCCGCCGTGGCGGCTGGCGCCGGCATGGTCAACGACGTGTATGCGTTGCGTCGCGAGGGTGCCCTGGATGCGGTCGCCGAGCTGGGTGTGCCGGTGTGCCTCATGCACATGCTGGGCGAGCCGCGCAGCATGCAGGACGACCCGCAATACGACGACGTGGTGGGCGAGGTCCATCGCTTCCTGACGGACCGCCTGTTCGCCTGCGAAATGTCGGGCATCGACCGCCGCAAGGTCATGGTCGATCCCGGCTTCGGCTTCGGCAAGACGCTGGAGCACAACCTGGCGTTGCTGCGCGCGCTGGAGCGGTTCGCCAACCTCGGCAGCGGCGTGTACGCGGGCCTGTCCCGCAAGTCGATGATCGGTGCCATGACCGGACGCCAAGTGGCGGCTGAACGGGCGTCCGGTTCGGTGGCCGCGGCACTTGTCGCGGTTCAGCGTGGTGCGCGCATGGTTCGCGTTCACGACGTGGCTGCCACGGTCGACGCGTTGGCCGTGTGGCATGCAATACAAGCAGGCGATACCCCGGTGCGCCGCGATCCCAAGCCGTCCGCGCCCCGTTGGCCGGACGACGAATAAGACAATGGAATAAGGGCAAGGAGCGCGCGTTGACCGCGCGGGCCTTTGGAGTGCAGCCATGACGCAACGCAAGTATTTTGGAACGGACGGCATTCGTGGCCTGGTGGGCGAGTGGCCCATCAGCGCGGACTTCATGCTGAAACTCGGTCGCGCCGTCGGCGTGGTGCTGGCACGCCAGGGCCATGTCCGCCCGAAAGTGCTGATCGGCAAGGACACGCGCGTTTCCGGCTACATGTTCGAAGCCGCACTGGAAGCCGGCCTCGTTGCGGCGGGCGCGGACGTGGGCTTGCTGGGCCCGATGCCCACTCCCGCAGTGGCCTTCCTCACCCGCTCCCTGCGGGCCGATGCGGGCATCGTCATCAGCGCCTCGCACAACCCGCACCACGACAACGGCATCAAGTTCTTCTCCGCCGATGGCGAGAAGCTCTCCGATGAGACCGAGCTGGAGATCGAGCAGGAGCTGGAGCTCGAGTTCACCACCGTCCCGTCAGAACGACTGGGCAAGGCGATCCGCGTTGCCGACGCGGTGACGCGCTATGCCGAGTTCTGCAAGTCCACCGTCGAGGAAGACTTCAGCCTGCGTGGCATGAAGATCGCACTCGACTGCGCCAATGGCGCGACCTACCAGGTGGCCCCCAAGGTGTTCTCCGAGCTGGGTGCGCAGGTGACTACCATCGGCGACCGGCCGGACGGCTTCAATATCAATCGCGCCGTCGGTTCCACTCACCCGCAGGCGCTGCAACTCGCCGTGCTGGAGCAGGGGGCGGATATCGGCATCGCGTTTGATGGCGACGGCGATCGCGTGCAGCTGGTCGACCGTAACGGCGAAATCGCCGACGGCGACGACATCCTCTATGTGCTGGCCCATGCCTGGCACGCCAACGGGCAGCTCGAAGGTCCGGTGGTCGGCACGCTGATGAGCAATTACGGCCTGCAGCTGGCATTGAGCAAGCTGAACGTCTCGCTGATCCGCGCGAACGTGGGCGACCGCTACGTGCTGCAGCAGATGAAGCAGAACCAGGGCAACCTGGGCGGTGAAACCTCTGGCCACATCCTGTGCCTGGATCGCGCCACCACGGGTGACGGCATCGTCGCCGCGCTGGCCGTGCTGGAAGCGCTCAAGCAGTCCGGGCAGGACCTCATGGAGGCCCGCCGTGGCCTGCAAAAGATGCCCCAGACCATGATCAACGTACGTGCCGACGGCGCCCGCGAGGCGCTGGACGGTAATGCCGTGCGCGAGGCGCTGGCCGAGATCGAGCAGGCCCTGGCCGGCCGGGGCCGCGTGGTGCTGCGGGCTTCCGGCACCGAACCGGTGGTTCGCGTCACCGTGGAGGCCGCCGACGAGGCCGAGGTTCGCCAGTTGGCCGAAAGGTTGGCTGATGTCGTAAAATCATCGGCAGAACGCTCGTGAGCCTGTAAGAGCCTGAGCAGCTCTACACCCAGGTCGCCAAGGATTGGCCCGACGTGCCCCGCCCCTGCGGTGGCGGATTGACGAGTCTGTTCAACATCTCCATGCAGCCCGCGCCGGCATGGCCGGCCCGGCGGGGCAGCCCCGGCGGCTGCATGGAGATGTTGAGCAGCCTCCAAATGGACCGCACGCACTACCTGTGGACAAGCCATGAAGAAAGTTCCGACCCTCGACATCCGTCGATATGACACTGACCGTGTCGCTTTCGTTGCCGAACTGGGCAACGCCTACCGCGAATTCGGCTTCTGCTGCATCAGCGGTCACGGCATCCCGCGCGAGCTGATCGACGGCGCCTACGACTCGTTCCAGCGCTTCTTCGCGCTGCCGACCGACACCAAGATGAAGTACCACGTGACCGGCAGTGGCGGCGCGCGTGGCTACACGCCTTACAAGGTGGAGACGGCGAAGGACAGCAAGCACGCCGACCTCAAGGAGTTCTGGCACATCGGCCGCGAGATTTCGCGCGACTCGAAGTTTGCCGACGTGATGCCGCCGAACATCTGGCCGGAAGAAATCACCGACTTCAAGCAGAACGGCTACGGCCTGTTCGACGCACTGGACCAGCTCGGTTCGCGCGTGCTGCGCGCGCTGGCGCTGCATATCGACCTGCCCGAGCATTTCTTCGACGACAAGATCGACCAGGGCAATTCCATCCTGCGTCCGATCCACTACCCGCCGATCACCGAAGACAACATCCCGAACGTGCGTGCGGGCGCACATGAAGACATCAACTTCATCACGCTGCTGGTCGGTGCCAGCGCCGAAGGCCTGGAAGTGCTCACGCGCGAAGGCGAGTGGCTGCCGATCACCACCGAAGGCGACGCCATCGTGGTGAACATCGGCGACATGCTGCAGCGCCTGACCAACCACGTGTATCCGTCCACCAGCCATCGCGTGGTGAACCCGCAGAACGACAACGCCCGCAAGCCGCGCTACTCGGTGCCGTATTTCCTGCATCCGAACCCGGACGTGGTGCTCGATCCGTTGCCGCAGACCGTTACCGCGGAAAACCCCAGCCGCTACGACACCAGCATTACTTCGCATGAGTACCTGCTGCAGCGCCTGCGTGAGATCAAGCTGATCTGACAGGCTTCAGGCCCTCTCTCTCCGGGGAGAGGGCTGGAGTGAGGGGCGGGTGCTCGCGACAGCGCTACCTCTCCCTCTCCTGTAGGAGCGCACCCAGTGCGCGAAAAGCCAACGGAGCGGTGACGCCGTAACGCCGCGGTCGCGCAGTGGGTGCGCTCCTACAAAAGGTAGTTCGCGGCCCTGCAGACGGTCACTGCGGAAAACCCCAGCCGCTATGACACCAGCATTACTTCGCATGAGTACCTGCTGCAGCGTCTGCGTGAGATCAAGCTGATCTGACAGGCTTCAGGCCCTCTCCCTCCGGGGAGAGGGCTGGGGTGAGGGGCGGGTGTTCGCGACAGCGCTGCCTCTCCCTCTCCTGTAGGAGCGCACCCAGTGCGCGAAAAGCCAACGGAGCGGTGACGCCGTAACGCCGCGGTCGCGCACTGGGTGCGCTCCTACAAAGGGTAGTTCACGGCCCTGGTGTGCCTCCCAATATCGTGCGGCCACTTCATCCCTCGCCCGGGCCGGCCACCCACGCACACATGACTTGTGGTCGATCCCCCAGCTCGCGGGCCCTACTACGCTGGCCACTCCAGCAAGGAGTGCCCCGCCATGCGCCTGAAGCCCTTCCTCTGTGTCATCAGCCTGCTGTCCAGCGCCGCCATGGCGTCGACCGACGCGCCCCTTCGTGACTTCACCGACCTGCAAGGCACATGGACTTGCCACGGCGTCTTTCCCGCCAGCGGCAAGACCATCGATTCCACCGTGCGTTTCGCGCTCGACCTCGACGGCAAGGCGCTGGTCAAACACCACGACGACACGTCGCCGCCGGCTCTCTACCACGCGCTCGAAGCCTGGGGCTACGACGCGAAGAACCAGCGCTACAACGCCACCATCCTCGACAGCTTCGGCGGTGCGCGCCTGTTCTCATCGACCGGCTGGAAGGACGACCAGCTGGTGTGGAGTTCCGCGTCGGAGGTAAAGCCCGCGCAGCGCTTTACCTATGTGCGCGAAGGCCATGACGGCCTTCGCATCGATTGGGAAGTGGAGCGGGACGGGGCGTTCGTGATCGGCGATACGTTGCACTGCTCACGCCACGACGGCACTCACTGATGGGATTCCAGCGCGCGATAGCGACGCGACTCGCGTGCTGACAACGAAAGCGCCAACCGATCGGGCAGCAGCTTGACCAGCGCCTTGATGAAACGATTGACGCCGCCCGTCACGTGCACGATCTCGCCGCGTTCGACCGCGTCGTATCCCTCGCGAACCACGGCCTCCGCCGTCTGCCACATGAACTTCGGCAGCTTGTTCATCAGCTCACGGGTGCCGGTGACGTCGTGGAATTCCGACCAGGTGAAGCCGGGGCACAGTGCGCAGACATTCACGCCGAGATGGCGGTTCTCCAGCGCGAGCGATTGCGAGAACTTGATCAGATAGGCCTTGCTGGCTGCGTAAAGCGTATGGCCCGCGGATCCCGGCACGTGCCCCGCCAGTGAAGCCACGTTGATGATGCGGCCGTAGCCACGCTGGCGCATGCCGGGCAGCAGTCGCCAGGCCAGTTCGGCCGGCGCGGTCATCAGGACGCGGATGAAGGCCTCGTGCGTGGCCCAGTCGTTTGCCTCAAACGTCCCCGGCACGCCGTAGCCGGCGTTGTTCACCAGCCAGTCCACCGTCAGACCACGCTGGGCGATCGTGTCGCACAGCACGGCCACCGCCTGCGGGTCCGCCAGGTCGGCCGGGAGCACGGTGACGGTGCAGCCGTGTCGCGTACTCAGTTCATTGGCCAGCGATTCCAGGCGCTCGACGCGTCTGGCCGTCAGTATGAGATCGTGTCCGCGTGCCGCCAGATCGCGGGCGAAGGTGGCACCAATACCGGCGGAGGCACCCGTAACGAGGGTGGTTGGACGGGCTGGCGGCATCAACTGGTCTCCTTGTGGTTTGGTGAATTTTTGCCCTGCAGGCAATGGGTTGTCGGTGCTGGCATTGCTGGCGGCTTGCTCGCTCGCTATGCTTTCGCGTTTACACGCAACGGAATAGCGATATGCGCAAGAAGCTCGTCGCAGGCAACTGGAAGATGCATGGTAGCCGCAGCATGGCCACCACTCTGGTGGGCGACATCGTCGCCGCGCTGCCTTCTTCCATCGACGTGGCCGTGTTCCCGCCATTCCCGTATCTGGGCGAGCTGGCCGTCCAGCACGTCGGTTCGGGCCTGGGTTTCGGTGCGCAGGACGTGAGCGAACACGACGGGCAGGGCGCCTACACCGGCGAAGTGTCGGCGGCGATGCTGGCCGACCTGGGGGCGCAGTGGGTCATCGTGGGCCACTCCGAGCGCCGCCAGTACCACCATGAAACCGACAAGATGGTGGCCCACAAGTTTGCGGCGGCACGCGCCGGTGGGCTGACCCCGATCCTCTGCGTGGGTGAGACGCTGGCCGAGCGCGAGGCGCATCTCACCGAGGCCGTGGTGGCCCGCCAGCTCAAGGCGGTGATCGAGCACAACGGCATCGACAGCTTCGCCACCGCCGTCATCGCATACGAGCCGATCTGGGCCATTGGCACCGGTCACACCGCTTCGCCGGAGCAGGCACAGCACGTGCATGCATTCATCCGTAGCCAACTCGGAAAAGAAGATGCTATGATTGCCCGTCTGACCCGGCTGCTTTATGGCGGCAGTGTCAAAGCGGCGAATGCTGCGGACTTGTTCGCGCAGTCGGACGTGGATGGAGGATTGATCGGAGGCGCCTCTTTGGTGGCTGCCGATTTCCTGGGAATCTGCGCTGCGGCGCACTAAGCGCTACGGACTCTTAAGAGAACCATGTTCGTCATCTTCAGCGTCTTCTACATCTTGATCGCCGCGGCGATGATCGTGCTGATCCTCATTCAGCGCGGCGCCGGCGCGGACGCGGGCTCAGGCTTCGGTGGTGGTGCATCCGCTACCGTATTCGGTGCGCGTGGCTCGGCAAGCTTCCTCACCCGCACCACGGGTGTGCTCGCTGCGCTGTTCTTCGTGCTCAGCCTTGGCATGGGTATGTACCTCGGCCATCACGGTGCGCCGCAGAGCTCCAACGGCAGCGATCTCGGCGTGATGTCCGGTCTTGCCAACAAGCCGGCTGCAACGCAGAATGCGCAGCCCGCCGCTCCGGCCAACGCGGAAATCCCGCAGGCCACGAAGCCGGCAAGCCAGGGCGATGTCCCGGCAGCCACCGCTCCGGCCAAGGCCACAAGCGATGTGCCGCCCGCGACGGAACCCGCAAAGAAAAATTAAGTAGTACACCTGCCCAGGTGGCGGAATTGGTAGACGCACTACCTTGAGGTGGTAGCGCCGAGAGGCGTGGGGGTTCGAGTCCCCCCTTGGGCACCATATGTAAGTTTCCGGACGTTTCCTGCAGTCCGGTAACAGTTAAAGAAACCCGCCGACAGGCGGGTTTTTTTATGCCTGAATGTCTGGAGGCGCCGCTATCTGCTGTTCTTTGCTTTGAGTAAGGACTGGCATAGCCTGCTCAATTCACGGTTCAGGACGCAACGGGGGTTACACCATGGCCATACAAGATCAGCCCGCTTACATCATCAGGATGCGCGCCAAGCCGGGCATGGGCGACAAGTTGTTTGAACTGGCCACTATCGGGATGATGAAGTCCGGGGCCTCTGATCGATTCATCATCGCTCGTGAGGACCAGGATCCGGACGTGCTCTGGAACATTGAAGTCTTCAAATCGAACGAAGCGAAGGCCGGTTATGAAAGCAGCCCGCTGGCTGATCAATTGCGCGATGAAATCCTCGGCCTCTTGGCCGAAGCGCCCATGCGCGTCGCGGTTCATCCGTATTCTGCCCTTCCCATTATTGAGACCTAACGATCCATTTGGGGGGGCGGAAGATGTAGGCGGGGCGACGCATTTTGGGTGTTTCCGCATGGCGGGATGCCGTCAGCGTAAAGTTCGCATTCGGCCCAAAAGCAGACCTTAGAAAGTTCGCGCAGGCGCAAAGGGGAAGTTCATGCCATCTGAAAAAGTCACGCGGATATTGACCAAGCGTGGACTGCCAGACGCGGACATCGCCGCCATGTCCGAGGCCCAGGCTTGGGACTACGTCTACGCCACCGAACCACCCAAGCGTGAGAAGGGACTAGAAGTCTGCTTTACGGGCTTTGCCGATGCCGAGAAGGCGGAACTTGTAGCTATGGCCAGGCAGGCCAATATGACTGTGGTCACCAGGGTGACAGTGAGCCTATTCATCTTGTGCGCTGGTCCTGCGCCAGGGGCCGCCAAGATCAAGCACGCGACGGCGCAAGGCGCCCGCATAGTCAGCCGCGAACAGTTGGAAGAATTCATTCAGACCGGCGAGATTTCCGCCTGAACCGCACTGAATGAATCGGCTAGAGATCCAAATAGCGGCGCGAGCTGGTGGCAAGACGGACAGAGGGGCAATCGTCAATTTACTCTGATCGCCGACAGTCCTACTGCGTCCGCTTCCGATCCGACGCAGACATAAAACGTAGAGGGAGATCGTGGCAGTCGCGACCGAAGCGCAGTCTAGGGATGTCCGGCTCCGTCGGTGCCGGTTCAACTTAGTCGCCGTGCTTATTGGCCTACTTTGGTTGTCTGGTTATGCCCTTGTCGACAGTGTGCTGGGGACTCAGTGCGACGGGGCTTACACGATTGCCAGTCTGATGGTGATCGTAGCGCTGGTGATCTTCGTCGCACCTGGCTACTTACGTTGTCCGGTATGTGGGGTTCACTTCTCCCGAGGTGGCTGCTGCGGCTCTTGCGACGTGTGTGGAGCGACCTTTGGCGTATAGAAATAGAGTCCGCTTTCGATTCGGAACGGATGTTCAAGGGGGTATTTCTGTTATGAACAGAGCTGCGCGTTTCGGGATGATTTTCGCAGTCGTTTCTGGATTTTTATCTTCAACCGCATCAGAGGCAACACCGCATTCACACGCCTATAGGCTCAGTTTTCCGCGTCTTGCGCTTCAGCCGGATGAGCAGATAGAGAGCTTCAGGGTGGTGATACCTTGCGGGCACATCGAATCAATTGTTGGTATTCCGCTTGACTGGAATATTGAAGTTACGAGGGCAGTTTCTGAAGTGGAGGAACTTCGCGCTTCGGCGGGCCATGGTGCTTCTTATGTACGACAGATGGATGAGTTCAACGGTGTTATTAACATTGTTTCGACTTCAGACGCCTGCTTCAGCGTGTCCAGCGAAATAACGGTAGTTTTTGACGACGAGAGGGTCATTAAGCTTTCTCGAAAGGAACTCGCGTTGGATCAATCCGGCACCTAGTGGTTCGTCAAGCGCGGACGGCTTCGTTGCTACTTTTGACGCCAATGCCTGATGTCCGCCTTCGACCCACAGTGGACATTCCATCGAACGCCTAGGGGGGGATTCAATGCGCTACTGGTTCTGGGCTCTTCTGGTCCTATCGCTGGCCTCGGGTCCCGTTTTTGCACAAACATCCAAGACGAAGGTAACCGGGATCTATAGCAATCTTCACTACAACCAAGAGGGGGCGACCTGCTGGGGATGGAGTTGTTAGTGATTCCCAGCGAGACTGGATACACCGCCTTCGTGCAAATAGTCGAGGGTGATGCGCCCTACACAGCGGTTGTACCAGTTGCTTTGGTAGGCTCGCAAATCTCATTCACGTTGCCATCCGGCGGCCCATATGGCGGAATGAAATTAGATGGCGAGCTGAGAGGGGCATCACTTGTCATCAAGTCGTCGGACGGAGCCAGCGAGACATTGAGGCGAGGCAAGAGCTACTGGCAATAATCGCTTTAGGAAAGCGCTTGCTTTCGCCCCAAAGTAGGTACGCGAGCATTCGCCAGAATCGGTCGTAGGTATGGATGCAGAAACCATCAATGATGAATGACGATCACATCAAGGTAGTCCACGGTCGGACGCCGGAGTCGGCGAAGATGGTGGCTGGCATCAAGCGAGCGGCGACGATTACCGCGGCACTTAACCGGTTGACGTTCAACGATGCCGACGAAGTGCGTGCGTTGCTCAGCGAACTTATCGGTCGGCCGCTGGATAGCAGTTTTATGTTGATCCCACCGTTCTACACCACCGGCGGTGACGAGATTTACATAGGGCGGAATGTCTTCATCAACCAGAACTGCACCTTCTACGATCTTGGCGGTATCCACATCGCGGATGATGTGATGATCGGGCCGAACGTAAGCATCATTACGTCTGGGCATCCGCTGGAACCGTCGCAGCGCCGATCCGTCACTATCGGGAAGCGCATCGTGATTGAGCGCAACGTTTGGATCGCGGCGGGCGCAACGATCATCGGCGGGGTGACGGTGGGCGAAAATTCGGTGGTCGCTGCAGGTTCTGTAGTCACCAAGGACGTCCCTCCCAATAGCCTCGTCGGAGGAAATCCAGCGCGGGTCATCCGCCGAGTCGACGGCTCCGTGCCGGAATAGAGAGACGCCAGGTAGTACGTCCGCTTCAGCGCCATGGCGGACATCACAGACCATTCCCGGTGTACCGTCTAACACCCGGGTCAGAGTGCACTTTCCGGCGTGGTCATCGCCGACGGCGATGGGATGACCGGAAAAGTGGAATCTGACCCTGGTTATGTTTTCCTGGATGGCAGGCTTTGCGGGCCGGGGCTCGCTTTCGCTTACTTGCTGGACAGCGTGTCCGACTGGGCCTGCGAGGTTGACGAGGCAGCCTGGATGAACAGGCCGTTCTGGTCGAACGTGAGGGACTCGGTCACCGTGTTGGCGTCGGCATGGCCGCGGAACACGCCGACAAAGGGAATCCAGCTGCCGCTGCCTTGCTTGTGCGTGTAGGCGTAGACGATCTGGATGCTGCCGTCGGGCAGCCGGGTCGAAGCGTTCGGCTTGCCAAGCTCGGCCTCCACCTGGGCGATGGTCGTTGTGCCGGGCTGGAACGTGCTGACGACACGGGGGTCCACCTTCGTGCCCGAGCTGGCGCAGCCGGCGAGCAGGGCGGAGGCGAGTAGGGCGAACTTCTTGGTCGTCACAGGGTGTCCTTACGAGGCTTGGCAGTAGGTATCGGGTCATGTCATCGGGTTATCGCCTTGAGCGGCTGGCCGATGAGAGGGAAAAGAAAACTCCCCTGATAGCACATTCTCCCTTTATTGCGCGCGCTGCACTGTTGCCGAGCGCCCATATCTAGCGACTGAGTGTGGCGTCGCGCTGCGCCTCGCGGGCCAGGTCATGGCGCGCCTGCAGCACCAGCCAGTAGAGCGGGGTCGTGCCCAGCACGATGGCAAGCCGTATGGCGTGCCGGGGACTTATGGGTCGGGCGTCGGTGAGGAACTCCCTGAGATGAGGCGCCCGGATGCCTGTGCGGCGGGCGAGCTGCTGGTGATTCATGGTTGCGGGGAGCATGTAGTCGAGCAGCAGCACCTCGCCGGGGGAGCGCAGGTGCAGTGAAGGATTGACGCTCATGCGCGGGGAGAGTTGGATCAGTTCCATGGGCTTCCCTTTCTTGTCAGGCACGACTGCACAACAGGCGGGCGCTTGCAGCCCTCTATGTCGGTGCATGCCTAGTGGCTATGTCGGTGATTGCCAGGGGGTGGCGCATCGCCGTGTCGGCCAATGCGCCGCCACGACGATCATCGAATGCGTGGCGTGTTCACTCGGGGCTCGTGGCCGAGCAGGCTGGCGTACTGCTGGAGGCAGTGGATGGCGGTGCCCAGGCTGGCCGTGAGGGCCACGGGAAGCGGCCATTCCAGCGGTCTGCCGGGGAATCCGCGTGCCTGCGCCTTGCGGCACTGCTCGCTGTCATGACGCAATCGGGACAGGGCGAGCACCGCCAGTGCGATGTCACCGCGAGTGCTGTAACGCAGGGTTTCTGGCCATGTCACACACGTGCGTGACGGGTCGCCTAGCGGAGGCGTGAGGGTGCCGTTGTGAGGAACGGGCGGCCGAATGCGTCCCGTATGATCGTGGGTAGCCATGATCAACTCTTAGGTAGTTGGTGATGGTTAGCGGGTCGTGGGTGTTCCTAGCACTCACGGCTCGCGCCTCATGACTTCGTAGTCATGGTCATTCGCGAAGCCTTTCAAAACGACAGCGCAAATGACTGCCCGACCCTAACAAGCGGGGTGGTCATCGTCTGTCAGGGTTGAGCGGGATGGATGTCCGTCTGGCCGAGGGGGAGCGTGACGGCGTCGAGCCGACAGCATGTCAGCGCCTGACCTCGTGGACTTCAGTGGCATGGGGGGGCATGCAGCTGCATTGCCTGCATCGAGGTGTGCCTTCGATCGATGGATGGCAAGCCAAGCCCGATCACTCTACGCAGCCCCGGCGGAGTGCCTAATCGACGGCGAGCGACGCCAGCCATCGCTTTGCATAGGCTTCCTGGGCGGACACCTTCACGTGCGGCGTACCGGCGGCGTCCTCGAAGATCTCGACTTCCTGCGTCGCGATTTCCCCGGGTTTGCAGACATAGGCCACAAGACCGGCCTGCGATCGGCGCGATCCCGGCGACGGCCAGACGTCCTCCCGCGAGCCGTTGCAGAGCACCTGCACACCGCGCCCCTCGAGGATGAGGCGTATCGCTTTTAGCGCGTCAAAGAAGTCTTTCGCTGCGCATATGTAGCAACGCTCCCTGTCTGTCACCGACAGACTGCAGATGCCGGTGGGGGAGCGCTCGGCCTTTATATGGACAAACGAGCCCGGGCGCCCCGAGCGCAGCACCGGCAGGTTCATGGAGAAGGGGGGAGACATATGCACTGTCCTTCCCGTTTCGCAGGGGAGATGCGGCCGTCTCGGCAGAGTTCATCAGTCAGGCGTGAGCTGATGGCTGCTTCCGGCTTGGGCCTTTTCCCCTTGGACGGTTTAGGCCAGGAAGTGCGCGGGAATGCGATGGTCGATGGGGCGTGGTTGTCTTTGATGCGTCATGAAGATGGCGAGGTGCGGGTCGTGTTGTCGGCGGTCGTCACGTCCGCGCCTGGTCGCCTTCCGTGGCGACCGGGTGGATTGATGGATCAACCTTGTTTGACGGTGGCTGCGGGCACGAAGGTGTAACCCATGGCCTGGATACCCGTCACGATCTGCTGCAGATAGCTGATATCAAGGTAGGGATGGAAGAAGAAGCTCATCACGCTGTCCTTGATGACCGTGTTGCTCGTGGCGCTCAGCAGGATGTCAGCCGGGAAACGCGGCGGATTGTTGTTGAATTCCACCAGTTCGACGTTGCCAAGCTGCTCCGGTATGACCACCGTGCCGTAGATGTCGCGCACGAGATACGGGAAGAACTCGCCATAGATCTCCGTGTAGTTGGGGGTTCCCGTTCCGCAGACGCCATTGGGGCACCAGCCCGTGGCATACAGTCCGCGGTCATAGCGTGCGGCGAACATCGAGTTGAACACCTGGTAGTCGATGGCCGATGCGGCGTAGTGCGGCGGTTCGAAGATGGTTGGCGCCTGGAGGCCAGCGTTCGCAAATCCGAGCAAGCCGTTCTGGATACGCCCCTGTGCCCATGACATGGAGTCTTCCGGAGGGGGCGTGTCGTAGATCACGTAGTTGGTCGAGCTGATGTGTGAGAGATAGAACTCGAAGTCGTCGGCGGTGACGCCGCTATAGGGGTTGTCCACGTTGGAATACTGATGCGTGTAGCCATGCATGATCAGCGTTCCGCCCTTGGATTGCATGTACTTCAGTGCGCTGACCACGGCGCGCACCTGCGCGATATGCAGTGCGACGGGTACACCGTTGTTGTAGTAGCCGTTCGGATCCAGGTAGTAGGGAATCACGGCGACACTGAAGGGGACGTTCTTGCTGAAGAGATAGTCGGCGATCGCACGCAGTTCCGTCGGGTCGGCATCCGAGCTCACATCCTCGATGCGTACGAGTGCACGCTTGCGCGCCAGCATGGCGGGGTTGGACACGGTGCCCACCAGGTCGATGGCGGCCAGATAGCGATCGTTGGGGCCGGTGTAGCTGAAGGGGACCTCGCCGATGTAGGTGAGGTTGGCACCTTTGGTGGCCCAGTTGACCACGCCGCCGGTGTCATTGGGTGCCGTAGCAAGCACCGTGGCCTTGGTGGGATCGTTGATGACCGTCGCAAGCAGGCCCGATGACACTGCCAACGCATTGCGTTGCAGGGTGACGCCCTTGTAGATCACGGAAAGCGTGTTGGTGAAGTCGAAATACATCGGCGTGAAGCCGTACTGCGTGGCGAAGTTCGTTGCGCGCGCAGACAGCTGCCAGATGTTGTCGCCCATCCACAGCACGGGTTTGGTGGTTGCCAGCACGTCATCAAGCAGCGCTGTCGGCAGGGGTTCGTCGTAGGTCGATCCGATGTAGATGAGTCCGGTGTAGCCGTTGAGTTCACCGGAAACATAATTCACCGCCTCATGCACGGTGAACTTGCTTCCATGGCTGACAAGATTGCCTGCCATGATGCCGTAGTCTTCGCCCAGCCAACCCCATTGTCCCGTGCTGTCATACAGCACGAGTGTGTTCTGCGCTGCGTTGGAACCGGGTGCACCTGCAAACGAATTCGTGGGCGTTGCAGTGGCTGCCGCGAGTAGTTTGGCGGGCTTTACACTGAGACTTGGCGTTGCTTTTGGCCTGCTCATCAAGGCCGCCAACGTTGCCTTCTTGCTTGGCAATGCGGCATCGGGTGGTGCGGGTGGAGCGGGAAGCAGTCTGGCTTCAGTGACCTGCCCAGCCGGGGATGGCAAGGGCGCGGCGTTGGCTGTGGGTATCGGGTCTGAAATCGCGGCAAATGCCAGCATGGCGGCGACCGCGAGGGACCCGAGTGCGCGCGGCGCAAAAGGCGCGAACCTGGTCATGACGAATCCTCGCAAGGATATGGAATCGATGCGCGGTATGGGTGTACGCGCGCACTGCCGAGAATGCGATTCACATCCCGATTGCCCAGGCCCCTGGTCCCGCAGTGGGGAAGCCTCGCTTTCCGTCGGCGAGCTTACCCTCGCACATCCATCGCGCGAAATTCGCTACTGGAAATAGTACTTATAGTCAAGTGCAAAGTACGGCTGTATGTGGCAATAATTTCCTGAAACTTAACGTCGACATCTCAAAAAAAGAGTGTGTCGGCTCAGGTCTCGACTCCTGATGCTTGATTGACCGTGGGCGCCGCCAGGGTGGCCGCCCTCGACCAGGGCATGTTTTTGCCTTGGGGTGGGACCGGATGCCCGGGTAGCAGAACCGTGACGACATCATCCGGGGAAGCTCATGCTCGACGTCCTGATCACCTGTGGAACGCGCCCGGAAATCATCAAGCTGGCGCCGCTCTATCACAGCCTGCGCGCCTGTGGATGGGCGCAACCACGCTGGCTACATACCGGTCAGCACGGCGACATGGCTCGCCAGATGCTCAACTGCTTCGACATCACACCCGACATCGAACTCGAGCGTGGTGGCGACAGCCTGGGCGAATTCAGCGTGCGCTGCCGGTCGTTGCTCGATGGCGTGATGAGCGACGCGTCCTGGTCGCTGGTCGTCGTGCAGGGCGACACCGAAAGCACGTTCCTTGGCGCGCTTACCGGCTTCTATCACCGCATACCGGTCGCGCATGTCGAGGCAGGGCTGCGCACCTACGATCTCGAGCGACCGTTCCCCGAGGAAGGGTTGCGCCAGATGGTGAGCCGCATCACCAACTTCCACCTGGCCCCGACCCGTCGCGCCGCCTCGGCGTTGAGCGCGGAAGCGATTCCGGAGGAGCGGATATTCATCACCGGGAACACCGTCATCGATGCCCAGCACTGGGCGACCCGGCGTCACCAGATCCGGCGCCGCGCGAACGGGCAGGGCCATCTGCTGGTGACGTCGCATCGGCGCGAGAACTGGGGCAGCGACCTGCGCGAGATCTGCTATGCCGTGGCAGACGTGGCGACTCGCCATCCGGAGCTGCAGGTGCTGTTTCCCGTGCACCTCAATCCCGTGGTGAGCCAGCCCGTACATGCGATTCTCGGTGGCCTGACCAATGTGCGGCTGACGCCACCCTTCGATTACCTGGAGATGCAGCAGGCCCTGATGGATGCCTGGCTGGTTCTCACCGATTCCGGCGGTTTGCAGGAAGAGGCGCCCACGTTCGGCGTGCCGTTGCTGGTATTGCGTACGGAGACAGAGCGGCCGGAAGCCATCGAAGCCGGCTGTGCGCAATTGGCAGGCACCCGGCGCGCATCGATCGTGAACCATGTCGAGCGCCTGTGGGCGGATCCCGAAGCACACAGCGCGATGGCACATGCAGGCAACCCGTTCGGGGACGGTCACGCCTGCGATCGCATCGTCGACTATCTCCGCGACGCGTTGATTGGCGACGAACGCCGGCGCGAAGCGGTTTGACCGTTGGAGAACCAGCATGTGGTTGCTGGATGCATTCTCGATCTATCTCTACGGCCTGAGCGTCGTCGTCACGGCGATCGCGGTGCTGATGTTGATCAGCGGTCTGGATGATCTTTTCATCGATATCGTCTATTGGCTGCGGCGGCTCTGGAAGTCGCTGTTCATCTACCGCAAGCAGCGGCGCGCCTGTTATTACGACCTGTATCGCCCGGCGGAAAGGGCGCTTGCGATCATGGTGCCGGCCTGGCACGAAACCGGTGTCATCGGAAACATGGCCGAGCTGGCCGCCACGACGCTGGATTACGAGAATTACCACATCTTCGTCGGCACCTATCCCAACGATCCCGACACCCAGCGTGACGTCGACGAGGTATGTGCCCGCTTTCCCAATGTGCACAAGGTGGTGTGTGCGCGCCCCGGGCCGACCAGCAAGGCCGACTGCCTCAACAACGTGCTCGATGCGATACTCCAGTTCGAGCGCCGGGCACGCGTGACGTTTGAAGGATTCATCCTCCATGACGCCGAGGATGTGGTCTGCGGGCTCGAACTGCGTCTGTTCAACTTTCTCGTCGAGCGCAAGGATCTGATCCAGATTCCCGTCTACCCGTTCGAGCGGCAGTGGAACAACTTCACCAGCCTGCATTACCTGGATGAGTTCGCTGAACTGCACGGCAAGGACATACCGGTGCGCGAAGCGTTGGCGGGTCAGGTGCCCAGCGCCGGCGTGGGCACCTGTTTCAGCCGGCGCGCCATCCTGGCCCTGATCGACGCCGGAAACGGCGTCGCGTTCGATGTGCAGAGCCTCACCGAGGACTACGACATCGGCTTGCGCCTCAAGGAATGGGGCATGGCCGAGATCTTCGTTCGCTTTCCGGTGCTGCGCTATCAGCGGCATCATCCGCAGACCAGCCACCTTGGACAGAACGCGCGCGATTGCAACGTGATCTGCGTGCGCGAGTACTTCCCCGACCGCCTGGAAACCGCCGTGCGGCAGAAGTCGCGCTGGATCATCGGCATCGTCTACCAAGGTTATAGAACACATGGCTGGTCGCGCGGGCCGGTGCTCAACTATTTCCTGTGGCGGGATCGCAAGGGCGCGATCAACAACTTCGTCAGTTTCGCGGCCATGCTCATCCTGTTGCAGTTGATGGCTACCTGGGTGTTCCAGCAGGTGTGGCCGAGTGCGCCGCGTTTCGTGTCGATCTTTGAAGGTCGACCCTGGTTCAACGCGATCCTGACGACAAACATCGTCCTCATGTGCAACCGGGTGTTTCAGCGCGTCGTTTTCGTTTCGGGGTATTACGGCGTCAAGCAGGGCCTGCTTTCGGTTCCGCGGCTGCTGTGGGGCAACCTGGTCAATTTCCTGGCCAACTGGAGGGCCATACGCCAGATCATCAAGACGGGCGACCCACGCCGGGTTGCCTGGGACAAGACCACGCACGACTTTCCCAGTATTGGTGGCGAGAACCGGATCAAGCGGTCGATCGACGAATTGCTGGTCGAGAATGGTTCCATCTCCAGGGCAAAGATGACCGATGCCGCAGAGCGTCGAATTGACGGCCTGCGTATCGGCAGCTCATTGATCCACGAGGGGCTGATCACGGCGGAGCAGTTGGCGAAGCCAATGGCGGACCAGATCGGCGTTCCTTGCGAGTCGGTCAACCTGGCGGAGATATCGCAGGAGCTGCTCGATTCGGTGCCCGCCAGCGTCGCGCTGCACTACGCGGTGCTGCCGTTGCGTGTCGAGTACGGCAAGCTCGTGCTTGCGAGCGAGTCCTACATCGATCCGGTATCCCTCGCCGCCATCGCGCGGCAGCTGCAGCGCCCGGTGCGTTACGTCATCGCGCACAAGGGCCAGGTCACCGTGGGCTTGCGTTGCTGCTACGCCCACGTGCGCCATCGTGACAACGAGCGCTGCCTCTTGATGGATGTCGCATCGCGGTGCGCGGGTGAGAGGCCTCAGCGCTGGTCCAGGCTGTGGGAGCGTTATGTTTCCCGCCAGGTGATGCTGGGAGAGATCCTGGTGGCACAGGGACATCTCGACGAGGTCGCGTTCAGGGCTTTGCTGCTCAGTCACTCGCGCAGTGGGAAGCCGCTCGGAGAGTTTCTTGTCGAGCAGGGCGTCATCAGTCGCGACACGCTGGATCGAGCGCTTGCGCTGCAGCGTTCGCTGCAGCCGACACTTGTCGGGCTGCTGGCGAAAGATGCGGGAGAGTTGCTGCCCCGGGTCACACCCAAAGAGAGGGCAGCGTGAACAGGTCATGGCCTGCCGGGTGTGCCGTAGCGTTTTTCGTGATGGCGCCGGCGTGGCCTGCCTGTGCGCTTGGCCAGTCATCCGATACGGAGTCGAGCCGCTATCAGCAGTTCGTGGTGTACCCACACCGGCAGGCCGGCTATGCCGCCCTGCGGGCAGGGGATGAGGGCAAGGCGATCGCGGAGTTCTCTCGCGCACGCGAACTGGCGCCACGGAATATCGACACGGCGCTCGACCTGGCCGAGGCATACCGGCACTTCGGCCATGCCGCGCAGGCCAAGCAGGTCATGGATGAGCAGCAGCGCTATACGCCTGACGATGCGCGCTTGCGCGCCTGGGAGGCGAGTGTCGGCGCGCCAGTCGTGAACTGCCAAACGGACAACGGGAACGTCTGTCGTGCCAAGCGGGGCTTCGACGACCTGAATCATGGCGACCTGGCCAAGGTGGAAACGGAGCTGGCCGCGCCGGACTTCGCCCGCAGCGCCGAGGGGCGCGCACTGCGGCATGCATTGGCCCAGCGCGCGATCTATCTCGGAGACAGTCAGCGCGCCGAAGCACAGTTCGCGATCCTGGATCGCGACGACAAGCTGAGCGCCGAGGAGCGCGGGCAATGGTTTGAACTGCTGCTCAAACAGGGCAAGCTCGATGATGCGCGCCAGTTGCAGTCGCGGGGCGGACTCGATGCACCGGCGCAGGATCTGGCCTTGGCGCAAGCCATTGCCAATACCGGCAATCGCCAACAATTGGCGGCGTACCTGGGATCGCGGCAGCCGGCTTTTGACAAGGAAACCGATGAGCGGCAATGGATATACCTGATGTCCCAGACGGGGCGCATCCAGCCGACGCTGCTGGCTGGATACACGCCGCGTTATCCCGCCAATACGATGTTTCAGGCGCGGCTGCTGGTACCGCAGGCCATGACCCATGGAGACCATGCCGCGGCCCAGCGCATGCTTGCGCGGCTTCCCGCCGACAGCTTCCGCGAAGAGCGTTTCACCCTGTACCTCGAACAGAATGACTATGCCGACGCGCGTGCAGAGGCCGAAGCCTTGATCGCCCAGCCCGAGGGCTATCGCCTGCTCGATCCCCTCAGTTACCGGTTGATGGAAGCCGGTTCGCCTTCGGATGCGAAGGCGCTGCTGATGGCGTCGTATCCCTTCACCGGCAATCCCGCGTCCGCGTCCCTGTTTGCGCGTCTGGCCGTACTCGCTGGCGAGCAACCCGCGCTCTTCGCCTCTGCCGACGATCGCGGCAAGCTAAGCCGGCCGCTGGACAACGTGCCGCTGCGAATGGCACAGGTGCGCGTGCTCGGGGCACTGCATGATTGCGACGGTATTCGCGCGGTGATGTCCGACTTTTCGCCGGACTATCCCGCCGACCTGTGGCGACAGCTGGGCGACTGCTACAGCAGTGACCGGCAAGGGTTGGCCGAATACGCGTATCAGCAGGCAAGCCGGCGTGATCCCGGTGGTGATGTGACACGTGCACTGGCTTACGAGGCCTACAGCGCCAAGGACTATGAGACGGCGCTGAAGGCCTGGCAGACGGTGCCGGTGGCGCATATGAAGCCCGATGACCTGCTTGCAGCCGCGAATACGGCGCTTGCCATCAATGAGCCGGCGATAGCGCGATCCTGGCTGGATACCTATGCCGCGCAGGGTGGACCCAAGGACCACAACTACTGGTGGTTGCTCGCACAGGCCGATGAGCCAGGCAACCCGACGCTGGCGCGCAGTGATCTGGAAAACGCCATCGCGCTGCACCCCGATGCACGCTACTACCAGCGCCTCGCCGCCCTGCAGACACAGGCCGGCGAGTCGCAACAGGCCCTGGTTTCCCTGCAGCGCGCCAGTCTGCTTGCACCGGACGATCCGCAACTCGCCGCGTCTCTCGGTTATGCCTATCTGCAGGCGGGCAAGCCGGACCAGGCCAGGGTGCAGTTCGAGCGCGCAAGCAAGGCCAATCCCGATGATCCGGCGCTGACTCGCCAGCTGTTGTATGTGCACCAGCAGATGGGCGACAACGCGGAGGCGCAAGCCTATGCCGCGAAGGCCATCGACCAGTTGGGTCCGTCCAGTGATCCTGTGGCATCGAGCAACGATCCACAGGAAGACGACGACCAGCAGCTCTACAACCTGCGGCGCTTGCACGAAGACCTGGGCCGGTCGTGGCGTTTCAACGCCGACATGTCCCTGGGCGACTCCGTATCGTCGGCGGCAAACGCGGCGGCGCCGGGCGTGTCCTATCGCAGTTATCTGCAGCTGGAAGGGCAGTACCGCTTCGATCCGAGCCTGACCGGTGGCGATATGAATACGCTTGCGGCTTATGCGCGCGTATTCGCGGGCAGCGGGGAGAATGGAAGCTTCTGGCCGGTCAATGCGCCCATGCTCGGCGTCGGCCTGCATTGGAAGCCCCTGCGTTCACAGAACATCGTCCTCACGGTCGAGCAGCAGACGCCATTGAGCAACAACCAGGACACGCATAACGACACCATGCTGCGCGCAAGCGGTTCGTGGGCGTTCGGGACGCAGTTCAGCGACGACTGGCACGCCTCGGTACAGGGCTGGATCGCGCAGAATTTCTATGTCGACCTTGCCTATTACCTTCGCGCGGAGGAGGGTGTAGGCACCCTGGATTACACATTGGGGTGGGAGCACAAGCTGATCGAGGGACAGACGATCGAGCCCTATGTCCACCTGCAATACACGGGTATCGATCGTTCCCATGGGCTGGGTTACGAAAAGGACGGCCGCATGGGCCTCGGCCTGCAGTGGAACCTTTGGTATGGCGAAACGCACTACGACGCGTATCCGCATCGGTTGAGCCTGGCGCTCGAAGGCCAGCATGCCTTTACAAGCTATCTTCGCGAGAACAACGTGGTGTTCCTCATCGTAAGGACGCAATGGTGAAAGCCTTGCTGCGCTGGCTTGCAGGCGTGCTGCTGGTGGCGCTGCCGCTTTGGACGGCGGCGGCGACGGCGGTCATCTATCAACCGCAGCGGCGGGACAGGGATGTGGCAGCGGCACAATGGCCCAGGCTTTTTGCCGAGGTGCGCAAACAAGGGTTTGACACGCTGGTCGTGCAATGGACCCAGTACGGCGATGCCTTCGCCAACCCCGACGAGCATGCGTGGCTGCTGCAGCGCGTGCGCGATGCACGTGCCGCTGGCCTGCATATCGTGCTCGGACTGGGTAGCGATCCCGCCTTCTTTACGGTGCAGAACCAGAAAAAGGGCGACGAGATGACCGGCTACCTGCAGTCGTTGTCCCGGCGCAACGCCGAAGTCGCCCATCGATGGGTTGCCGATCTCGGCAGCGACGCAATTGCCGGCTGGTATCTCCCGATGGAGATCGACGATGTCCGCTGGAACGATCCGAAGGCCCGGGTACAACTTCGTGATTATCTGTCCACGGAGCAACGCCAGCTCGACGGCATCGCGCCGCGACCCGTCTACGTGACGTCGTTCTTCGCGGGTCATATGGCGCCCGACAGCTACGCGGCGCTGGTGGCCGACGTGCAGCGCAGCGGCGTGCGGGCCTGGGTGCAGGACGGGGCGGGCACGCAGCGGTTGGAGCAAGGGGCGCGCAATCTCTATCTGGCGGCTGCCGGACAGTGCGAAGGAGCCCATGCCCAGGGATTCGTCTATGAGATGTTCCGACAGACCGGTACGGACCAGGCGTTCACGGCGACCGCGCTGTCGCCAGCAGATGCGGATGCGACTCTGGCACGCCGCGCGCCATGCGGCGGCGACAGCGTGTTTTTCGAGCTGCGTTACTTGCCGGTCGCCGATGGCGTACTGCCGCGCTAGTCGGTGCGGTCGGTCGAAGCGTTCGTCAGCGGAAAATTCGCCGAACCGGAAAAAACGAAACGCCCCATCGGGGCGTTTCGTGCCTTGGCCCATGTGCGCGAATCGCACGCATGGCCAAGGGTTACAGCGTCTTGAATCGCTCGCAGCGGTTACTGCGGAGCCTTCAGCGGGGCGATCGTCTGGTTGAGCGTGGTCCAGTAGGACTTGGTGTAGGGCACCATTTCCTCTGCGTAGTTCCACCAGAAGACACCGCCGATGAACTTCGGATCCTTGAGCGTATTGACCATCGGGTAGTACGTCGTGATCAGGTTGTTCTGTACCGACACGGGAGCCTTGATGCTCGACGTGCCGATTTCACCGAAGCCGACCTTGGCATTCGGGAACATGGCTTCCAGGGCGGCGAAGTCCGTCGTCCAGTTCGGGGTCAGGCCCGGGCAATCCTGGTACGGGTAGTAGCTGAACAACGCATAGTCCGTGTTCTGCAGCACCGTGCTGGGCAGGAAGGTGGTCGGCCAGGTGCGCCAGTTGTCCGTGGTCTTCTCCCAGCAATTGTTGCCCTTGGGATCGTTGTTGTAATACAGCGTGATCGCGGTCTTGCCACCGGCAGCCTTCACGATGTTGTGGGCAGCGGTCACCATCTGGCCGATGGCCTGCTCCTGGGAATTGACCGTGGCGGCATTGCCGTTCGGGTTGGCGCGCAGCCATTCGCCGTTGATCTCGTTGGCGATTTCCCACACGTCAACCGTACCGTTCAAGCCGTTGACCAGTTCCTTGGTGCGGGCGGTGTAGGTGTTGATGTCGGTCGGGAAGTAGTACGAGTCCATGATCTCGCCCATCACGTAGGCGACGGTGTGCAGCTTGACCAGGGCGGGGTAGTACTGGGCGGCGGTGGTACCGGGGTCGAACACGACGCGCACGGTGGGCTTGTACGGCAGCTTGGTGAGCGAGGTGACGATCGCATTGATGTTGGACACATCGTCCACGGTGACACCGTAGATCGGCGCCTTGATGGCGGCGGCTGCCTGCGCATGGGCATTCATCGACAGCGGCGCCGAGGCGGCATAAAGCGACATCGAAACTGCAACAGGAACAAGGAACTTCTTTGCGGCAATGGCGAGTTTAGTCATTGAATAGGTTTTCGCGTACTTGGGCGATCCCTTACCCGGAATTGGAATGAGTGGCACAGAGGCAACTGGTTTTGGCCACGACATGTCGGCAATGCCACGGTGAAAGTCGGTGGCATCGGGTTAGTCGTGCTCATCCGAGCACTGGTAAAAGTCGTCCATAGAACGGCCTCCCCCTTCCCCTGAGCGCGAGGCCAGAGGTGGTGGGCGAAAGCCATTCGGGGTACCGGCAAAGACGACGTGCCACGGGGTGACCGATGCGAACTCGGCATGCAGCGCCCGAGTTGATCGATATCGCCCTTCCTGAGCGGGGTGGATGACGCGTACCCGGGAATCACGCACCGGGTTTCTGCTGGCGGGGTGGAGTCTAGCGAATCGATCCAACCGTTGATCAAATTTTGGTTAGATTCGTCGTTTTTTTGTGACTTTCGCGTGTTTCTTGAAATGACGCACATTGCGCCATACGCGTGATGCTGTCGCAGATGGTATTGAGTTCAAGGAACAGAAGATCGAGATAATCGGCACAAAGCGATGAGCTCAAAGCACATTATCCCGTCATGCGAAGACTATGGCGTGACAGGTATCCGTGTTGTGCCTTTCGTCTGGCCAACGGCCGCGTGAAGGCGATGCGGAGAGTGCGTAAACGTGTACCGCACGGTGTAGCAGTCAGGATTTTACGAAGTGCGGGTCTCGCGAACTTTGCGATAGGGAGGCGGATATGTCGATGAGTGCGAAAGACTGTCGATCACTGGCCGGCCAGTGCCTATGCGGCGCGGTGCGTTATGCCGTGCAGGACGCCTTCGTTTACGCGGTCTACTGCCACTGCTCGCGATGCCGGCGAACGACGGGCTCGGCATTCAAGCCACTAGCCGGCATCGAACGCGGCAAGCTGTCGATCGTTGAGGGTGAAGCCGATGCCACGCGTTTCGGGGATGAGCAGGGCTACGACCTGCATTGCCGGCGCTGCGGTTCGCTGCTCTATTCCGTGGTTCGCGAGGGCCAGTTCGTGCACGTCGCGATGGGGACGTTGGTGGATGAGCCGTCCATACGACCGGACAAGCATATTTTCGTGGGTTCGAAGGCCGCCTGGTTCACCATCACCGACGGATTGCCGCAATTCCTCGAACACGGGAATTAGCTGCACAAAGAAAACCCCGCGCATGGCGGGGTTGTTCGGAATCAGGATGGCATGCCTGGAGATGATTGCTGACGGTTGCGGTACGTGGCTTCCGTTTCCCTGTAGAGACCGGACCAGGGGTCCAGCACATAGCCGTCGACGGGCTCGGCCGATGTGCGCAAGGTAGACGGGAACTGTTCCTCGCTGGCAAAGGGTGTATCCAGAGTTGCGGTGTCCATAAGCACTCCTCGATTCTGTCGCGGGGATTTCAGACTATCGATCGGCGTGTTCGGGACCGGTTAAGTTCTCTGCGCGATATAGCGAACGCAAAACTTATGAACGGTCAAATCATTGTCCGACAGGGATCGTACGATCCGGCGGCATGTATCGGACAAGGTGGAGGCAGGCATGTTCGCGCAAGAGTCCGGCTGTCTTTGTCTCCGTCATGTCACAATGAAAGTCCCCACATCGCTCCCCCTTGACGCTCCGCGATGAATATCAACAAAGACGCTTATCGTCAGTTTCAGGAAGAACTGGCTGCACTGGACAAGGAAAAGGAACAGCGCCAACGACGCACGGCTGAGTCGCCGATGGAAAGTGCCAGGCGCGAATTTCTGTCGTTGCGCGATCGCTACCACCTGAGCGTTGCGGATGTGATCGCCTTCTTTCCCGAAGAGGAGGGCGTCGTTTATCTCCAGGGCTTGATCGCCGCTGCGGAAGCTGCGCCGGCAGTTGCCCGCAAGCGTCGGACAAAGCGACAGGTGGAAGACGGGCAGCCTTGAGCACGACGTCCCGTCGCCTTGCTTGAATGCCGTCACGGGATGGGCACTTGCCGGCAGAGCGGCCCGTGACGCCTCCGTAACAGCCGTTCTGCGATACACGGGATGAGCTTGTCGGGAGGCGAACATGATTGAGCAGATCAGCGGACTTCCGCCGGGAGCGCTGGGGTTTCGTGCCAGCGGGCAGGTGACGGCGACGGACTATGAGCGTGTGCTCGTGCCCGATATCGAGGCCGCATTCACCCTCAATCGCAAGCTTCGCCTGCTTTATCACGTCGGTCCGGACTTCACCGGATTCGATCCGGGAGCCATGTGGGACGATGCGATGCTCGGTTTCCGGCACTTCAGCGGCTGGGATCGCGTGGCGCTGGTGACCGATGTGCAATGGCTTCGGGTTGCCTCGCTGGCCATGGGCTTCGCGATCCCGGCGCACTTCAAGTTGTTCCGCAACGCTGAGATCGACCAGGCGCTGGGATGGATCAGCGAGCCCCGGCCGCCGGAAGAAGAAGGGAACACCTGAAACCTTTTTCTCCTATTGCCACGGCACGCAGGCTGTGGTGAAGTCGCTGTCATGACGCTTCTTCACGCCCGTATCGTTGCCATGGTCGCCGCATCCGCGGTGGCGAACGAGCACGTGCGCGCGCTGAACAACAATAACGCCAATAACAATACCCGCAATGACGGGTGGGCCGGCGTGTAAGCAACACAGATCCATACACACGCAAAAAGGCCCGCTCACAGCGGGCCTTTTTGTTTTTCTGCCTCGCGAAAAACAACCAGGAACTCCATCCCATGTGTTCGATCTTCGGCATGTTTGATCTGCAACCCGGCGACGACCTCGCCAGCCTGCGCCAGCAGGCGCTGGAACTGTCCCAACGCCAGCGTCATCGCGGGCCCGACTGGAGCGGCGTGTTCGTCGATGCCGGCGTGATCCTGGTGCACGAGCGCCTCGCCATCGTCGATCCCGCCAGTGGCGCACAGCCGCTGCGTTCGCGCGACGGCGAGCTGGCCCTGGCCGTGAACGGTGAGATATACAACCACCGGGAGCTGCGTGCCGCCAGCGGTTACGACTTCACCACGGGCTCGGACTGCGAGGTGATCAACGCGCTGTATCGCGAACAGGGATCGCCGGCGGAGTGGGTGGGCAGGCTCAACGGGATATTCGCCTTCGCGCTGTGGGACAGCGAGGCCGCGCGCTATGTCATCGCGCGCGATCCGATCGGCGTCTGTCCGTTGTATTGGGGACACGACAGCGTGGGACGCTTGTGCGTGGCCTCCGAGATGAAGGCCCTGGTCGGCATCTGCGCGGACGTCGCACCGTTTCCCCCGGGACATGTGTACGACAGCGTCGACGGCGAGTTGCACAGGTACTACCGGAAGGACTGGCGTGACTACGCGCGTACCGAGGGCCACGCGGTTTCGTCGGACGCGTTGCGCGAGGCATTCGAGCAGGCGGTACACCGCCAGTTGATGACCGATGTGCCCTATGGCGTGCTGCTGTCGGGTGGGCTGGATTCCTCGCTGGTCGCCGCGTGTGCCGCACGGTTTGCGCGCCGGCGCGTGGAGGACAACGACCAGGCCGAAGCGTGGTGGCCGCGCCTGCATTCCTTTGCCATCGGTCTCGAAGGCTCACCCGATCTCGCGGCGGCGCAGGTGGCTGCAGATGCGCTGGGTACGGTGCACCACGGCTTCGTCTATACCTTCTGGGAAGGCCTGGATGCGTTGCCCGAGGTGATCCGCCACATCGAAACCTACGATGTCACCACCATCCGCGCCTCCACGCCGATGTACCTGCTGGCACGCCGCATCAAGGCCATGGGCGTGAAGATGGTGCTGTCGGGCGAAGGGTCGGACGAGATCTTCGGCGGCTATCTGTACTTCCACAAGGCGCCTTCGGCCGAGGCCTTCCACGAGGAAACCGTGCGCAAGCTCGATGCCTTGCACAGTTACGACTGCCTGCGCGCGAACAAGTCGATGATGGCCTGGGGCGTGGAGGCGCGTGTGCCGTTCCTAGACCTCGAATTCCTCGACGTCGCCATGGGCATGGACGCCCGGCACAAGATGGCCGGGCAGGGACGAATGGAGAAGGCCGTGCTGCGCGAAGCGTTCCAGGGTGCGCTGCCCGACAGCATCCTGTGGCGACAGAAGGAGCAGTTCAGCGATGGCGTCGGCTATGGCTGGATCGACGGATTGAAGGCGCATGCCGAGCAGACGGTGAGTGACCGCGAATTTGCCGCGGCGGCCACGCGCTATCCGCACAACACGCCGGCCACCAAGGAGGCGTACCTGTATCGCCGCATCTTCGAGAAGTTTTATCCGGGTCAGGCCTGTGCGGAGACGGTACCTGGCGGCAAGTCCATCGCCTGTTCGTCGCCGGCGGCACTGGCGTGGGACCCGGCGTTTGCCGCGGCGGCGGATCCGTCCGGGCGAGCGGTGCGTGATGTGCATCAGCAGGCGTTGACCTGAGTCCAGGCTCTACCTGTGGGAGCGCACCCTGTGCGCGACTGGCGCAAGCAGCAGGCCTGCGCTTCGCCGCAGTCGCGCACAGGGTGCGCTCCCACAATCATGCGTATGAGAAGTTGTCAGTGCAGGTTGTCGTGCACCAGTACGCAGGTGTGGCGGCGATCGAAGTCGAAGAAGAAGTCCATGTCGCCCAGCGAGCCGCTGCCGAGGATGTAACTCCACGGCAGGTCGGCATCGCGGAACACGCCGAACGTCATCTGGATGGGCTGGCCTGACACGATCACTTCGGCGGTGGCCTGGCTCACGCGCGCTGCATGCGTGGCCCCGACATCGCGAATGCGCATGCGGCGGTTGTAGATGGCTTTCACTTCGTCCATCGCCGCCTGGTTGCCGTTGAGGTAGAACGCGCTGCCGCTGTCGAGCAGGGTGGTGCGCGGCGTGCCATTGATGGACAGGTTGGTGACGGCACGCAGGCTGTTGGCCCACACGCTGGTCGAGACCAGCATGGGATCGTCACAGGCGGGACGGTTGCCGTCCTTGCCGTAGACGATCAGCTCGCGCTGAGTCAGGCGGAACGCACCCAGCAGGCGAAGGATGTCCATGCCGATCAGGTGCCGGTCGGCGGGTACGATCTCCACCGGCACGTTTTCCAGCGTGATCTCGCCGATATGCGCGGATTCGAGGATGCCGTGTTCGGTGGGAATGTTCTTGGAGAACACGCCCCGGGTACGACCATCGATGCCGACGGAACGAACGCCCAGTCGCTCGGCAGTGTCCTGGTCCAGGACGAGCGGCCCTGCGCCGGTATCCAGCGTCACGCGGGCCGACTCTCCATTGGCCGCCTCCACCCGCAGTGCACCGCGCTGGTCATAGGAAGCCTTGAGCAGCGGGATGGAAAAATCACCCTCGGGTTTGCTCAGGCGAAACTCCGGTGTCTCGCGGCGTGCAGCCACGTAGGTCGACATGCTGTCCAGTTCGGATTGCGGTACCCGGCCGGCGAACCGCTTCACCATGTCCAGCTCGTCGGCTTCCGCCGCCTTGGCGCCCTGCGCCAGGCGCAGGTTGCCGTTGGCGAGGCGGGCGCAGTACAGCGCCACGCCCGGCCGCTTGCCGATCAGCTCCTTCTCGCAGAGGCGGGCGTCCTCGGTGGCCTTGTCGAGGTTGTAGTGGATGCGTTCCAGTGCCATGGCGGCCAGCACGTGGGCAATGGGATCGGGGTTGTGCTGGTAGATGTCGAGCAACAGCGGCACGTCGACTCGACTGAGCGACTGGTTGACGGCATCCAGTGCCTGCCGCAGGGTCATGCTGGCGGGGGGCACGGGTGTCACGGCCGGAGGCGCGGCTTCTTCCGCCATGAGTGGCGTACCTGCCACTACCGCCATGAGCACGGCACTGCCAACCTTCGCCATCCACGATGCCATCTGCGCTTCCCTGCGTTGTAGGAGCGCGGAGTATAGGGAGCCACGGTGACGGTTTCATGCGGTGCCGGCGCTGGCTCCTGCCGGGGGCGGGAACCCCCGATCCGGCCTCGCTCTGCTACCATGCAAGGCCGTTTTCCCATGATTTCCCATCCATGATCGAAACCAATCCGATCCTTGCGCAGATTGCGGACCTGAAGGGCCGCGTCGAGTCGCTTAGGGGGTATCTTTGACTACGCCACCAAGCGTGAGCGTCTCGAAGAAGTAAGCCGCGAACTGGAAAGCCCCACCGTGTGGGACGATCCGCCGCGCGCGCAGGAACTGGGCCGTGAACGCGCCCGCCTGGACACCATCGTCAACGGCATCGACAGCCTCACGGCCGGCCTGGCCGACGCGAGCGAATTGCTCGAGATGGCCGCCGCCGATGGCGATGAGGACACCATCCAGTCCGTCGTCACCGATCTGGCCAGCCTCGAGGCCAAGGTGGCCAAGCTGGAATTCCAGCGCATGTTCTCCGGCAAGATGGACGCCAACAACGCGTTCGTGGACATCCAGGCTGGCGCCGGTGGTACCGAGGCGCAGGACTGGGCGGAAATCCTGCTGCGCATGTATCTGCGCTGGGCCGAATCGCGTGGCTGGAAGACCGAGTTGCTCGAAGTCTCCGGCGGCGAAGTGGCCGGCATCAAGTCCGCCACCTTCCGTGTGGAAGGCGACTACGCCTATGGCTGGCTGAAGACCGAGATCGGCGTGCACCGCCTGGTGCGCAAGAGCCCGTTCGATTCGGACAACCGCCGCCACACCAGCTTCACCTCGGTGTTCGTGTCGCCGGAAGTCGATGACGACATCGATATCGACATCAACCCGGCCGATCTGCGCACCGACGTGTACCGCTCGTCCGGCGCCGGTGGTCAGCACGTGAACAAGACCGAATCGGCGGTGCGTATCACGCATATCCCGACCAATACGGTCGTGGCCTGCCAGACCGAACGCAGCCAGCACGCCAACCGCGATCGCGCGATGAAAATGCTGGCAGCCAAGCTGTACGAGCTGGAGCTGCAGAAGCGCAATGCCGAGAAGGATGCGCTGGAAGCCTCCAAGTCCGACATCGGCTGGGGCAGCCAGATCCGCAACTACGTGCTGGACCAGAGCCGTATCAAGGATCTGCGCACCGGCATCGAGCGCTCGGATACGCAGAAGGTGCTCGACGGCGACCTCGACGAATTCATCGAGGCCAGCCTGAAGTCGGGCCTGGATGCGGGCGCCAAGCGCGTGGATGCCTGATCGCAAGCCATGGAATTTGCCAACGGAGGCATTGCCCGCATGAACAGCAGGAAGACTTTCCGGATTCTGGTCGTGTGGGCAGCCCTGGTGGCATTCCATGGTGCAGCCTTCGCGCAGCAGGAGGACACATCGTCCTCCTCCGGCCAGGGCATCAAGCAGGATGCCAAGGCAGCGGGCAAGGATATTGGCGATGCGGGCCGCAACGTCGGGCATGCCACCAAGGATGCGGCTGTCACGGTGGGGCACGGTGCCAGGGATGTGGGTGTCGCGGTCGGCCACGGCGCGAAAGAAGCCGGCCAGGGCATCGGGCATGGTGCGAAAGAGGGCTGGGACGCCACCAAGCACGCGGTAAAGCACGTGTTCGGCAAGGACGATTGACCGTCAGCGCAGCGGGCAAGCATGGTCCCGCGCGTCCGGTGATCGGATGAACATTAGACATGCGTCCGCCAAAGCGCGCGGGCGCCGGCAGCTACGGAAACCTCATGACTGAACCGACCGATATCCAGCCCATCGACGAGAACAAGCTGATCGCCGAGCGCCGCGAGAAACTCAAGGCGTTGCGCGGGCAGGGCGTGGCGTTTCCGAACGACTTCAAGATGGATGCGTTTGCAGGCGACCTGCAGGCCGAATTCGCCGATGTCGAGAAGTGGACCGGCGAAGCCATCGAGGCCCTGGGCCGCCAGGTGAAGGTGGCAGGCCGCATCATCCTCAAGCGCGACCAGGGCAAGGTCGCCTTCGTGCAGATGCAGGACTTCAACGGCCGCATCCAGCTGTTCATCCACCAGGGCACGGTGGGGGAGGACACCTACAAGGCGTTCAAGGGCTGGGACATGGGCGACATCGTCGGCGCCGAGGGCGTGCTGATGCGCACGCGTACCGGCGAGCTGTCGGTGAAGGTGGAGAAGCTGCGCCTGCTCACCAAGAGCCTTCGCCCGCTGCCGGACAAGCACCACGGCATGGCCGACGTGGAACAGCGCTACCGCCAGCGTTACGTCGACCTGATCGTCACCGAGGAAGCGCGCCGCACGTTCGCGCAGCGCTCCAAGATCATCGGCCATATCCGCAAGTGGCTCGAAGCCGAGCCGCGCCGCTTCATGGAAGTGGAAACGCCGATGATGCACGTGATCCCGGGCGGCGCCACGGCGCGTCCGTTCGTCACGCATCACAACGCGCTCGACATGGACCTCTACCTGCGCGTGGCGCCGGAGCTGTACCTCAAGCGCCTGGTGGTCGGCGGTTTCGATCGCGTGTACGAGATCAACCGCAACTTCCGCAACGAGGGCGTGTCCACGCGCCACAACCCCGAATTCACCATGCTCGAGCTGTACCAGGCGTATGCCACGTACACCGAGATCATGGACCTCACCGAGGAAGTGATCCGCGACACCGCGAAGCACGTCATCGGCAGCACCAAACTCAACTGGGAAGGCAACGAGATCGACGTCGGCCCGGCGTTCCGCCGCTGGAGCATGGAAGACGCCGTGCTTGAGCTGAACCCGGACATCCGCCGCGAAGAGCTGCGCGATCGCGAGGCGATGGCCGCGCACGCCAAGCGCCTCGGTTGCCAGGTGAAGGAAGGTTTCGGCTGGGGCCGCCTGCTGCTGGAAATCTTCGAGAAGACGGTGGAGCACACCCTGATCCAGCCGACCTTCATCACCGATCATCCGGTCGAGGTGTCGCCGCTCGCACGCGAGAGCGATACCAACCCGGGCATCACCGACCGCTTCGAGTTGTTCATCAACGCCAAGGAACTGGCGAACGGTTTCTCCGAGTTGAACGACCCGGAAGACCAGGCCGCGCGCTTCATGGCGCAGGTGGAAGCCAAGGCGTCCGGTGACGACGAGGCCATGCACTTCGACGCGGACTACATCCGCGCACTGGAAGTGGGCCTGCCGCCGACGGGCGGCCTGGGCATCGGCATCGACCGCCTGGTGATGCTGCTGACCGGTTCGGTGTCGATTCGTGACGTGCTGTTGTTCCCCTATATGCGCCCGGAGGCCTGATATGTGGTTCGCCATCATTGGTACGGACGTGTCCGATTCGCTCGAAGCCCGTAAGGGTGCCCGCCCTGCGCATATCGCGCGCCTGCAGAAGCTGCTGGACGAGGGACGTCTGATGCTGGCCGGCCCGTTTCCGGCGATCGAGGCGGAAGATCCGGGCCCGGCCGGGTTCACCGGCAGCCTGATCGTGGCCGAGTTCCCGACGCAGGCCGATGCGGAAGCCTGGGCCCAGGCCGACCCGTACGTGGCTGCCGGCGTCTACGCCAGCGTCGCCATCCAGCCGTTCCGCAAGGCGCTGCCGTAAGCATGGGCACGCCCATGGTCGAGCAGATCCGCGAGCGCCTGCAGCAGGCGCTCGATCCCGTGGCCCTCGAAGTGCTGGACGAGGGCTACAAGCACGTGGGCCACGCCAACGACGGCAAGGGGCATTTCCACGTGCGCGTGGTCAGCGCGGCGTTCGCCGGCCAGCTGTCGATCAAGCGCCACCGTCAGGTGTACGCGGCCCTGCAGGGCCTCATGGACAACGGCATCCACGCGCTTTCCATCGACGCCAAGGCGCCGGGCGAATAAGCCCGGCAGTCCCTACGGCGGTGTCTCGGCGAGGGCTGGGATTTGCAGGCATGGCTTCCTTCAAAGAGCACTGAAGGCGCTGGATTCCCGCTTTCGCGGGAATGACGGATAAGGCCTCGCCGATAAATTCTTTTATAACATTGACTTGTGAGTCAGTGTTAAAGTGAAACATCGAGCCAGAACGCATTGCGGCTGGGGCCTGCGTTTGGCACAGTGACCCATCGCCCGACCGCGTCGGGCTTCACCTATTTGGCTGCTGACGCCCGCATGCGCCTGACCACGATCAAACTCGCCGGTTTCAAGTCCTTCGTGGACCCGACCACCCTGCACCTGCCGACCAATATGACCGGCGTGGTGGGGCCCAACGGCTGCGGCAAGTCCAACATCATCGATGCCATCCGCTGGGTGATGGGCGAGAGCGCGGCCAGCCGCCTGCGCGGTGATTCGCTCACCGACGTGATCTTCTCCGGCTCCAACGCGCGCAAGCCGGTAGGCCAGGCGACGGTCGAGCTGATCTTCGACAACTCTGACGGCACCATCCAGGGCGAGTACGGCCAGTACGCCGAGATCTCGGTGAAGCGCCAGGTGACCCGTGACGGGCAGTCGGCGTATTACCTCAATGGCGCGCGCTGTCGTCGCCGTGACATCACCGACCTGTTCCTGGGCACGGGCCTTGGTCCGCGCAGTTACTCGATCATCGAGCAGGGCATGATCAGCCAGATCGTCGAGGCTGCCCCCGACGAGCTGCGCACGCACCTGGAAGAAGCGGCCGGCATCTCCAAGTACAAGGAGCGGCGCAAGGAAACCGAGAGCCGCATCAAGTCCACCCGCGAGAACCTCGACCGCGTGCGCGACGTGCGCGACGAGGTAGACAAGCAGCTCGAGCACCTCAACCGCCAGGCCCGCGCCGCCGAGCGCTGGAAGGCGCTGAAAGAAGAGCAGGTGCGCAAGGAAGCCGAACTGCGCGCACTCGAATACCGCGGCCTCAAGGGCCAGCACGACAAGGAAGGCTCGGGCCTGAATGCGGCCGAGGTCGAGATCGAAAAGTTCGTCGCCATGCAGCGCCACCAGGAAGCGCAGATGGAGACGGTGCGCGAGCGCCACACCGAGGCCAGTGAGCATCTGAACACGGTGCAGGCCGAGGTGTACAAGGTCGGCGCCGAGATCGCGCGCGTCGAGCAGCAGGTGCGCTTCAACCGCGAAACCGCCGACCGGCTGCAGCGCTCGCAGGGCGAGGCCGAACGCGAACACGCCGAGCTGGCCGAACACATCACCAACGACCGCACGCAGGTGGAAACGCTGCGCATGGCGCTGGCGGAAGGCGAGCCGAAGCTGGAGTCCCTGCAGCAGATGCAGGATGACACCGGTGAATCGCTGCGCGACACCGAAACCAAGCTGGCCGACTGGCAGCAGCGCTGGGATTCGCACACGCGCACCGCGGGCGAGTCCAGTCGCGCCGCCGAAGTGGAGCGCACCAAGCTCAACTACCTCGATCGCCAAGGCATCGATCTTTCGCGTCGCAAGGAGACGCTGGAAGCGGAGCAGAAGGCGACCGACGTGGCTGCGCTGGACGCTGCCGCGGAACAGTTGGATATCGAACACGACACGCAGCGTGAGCGCGTGGAATCGTTGGGCCAGTTGCTCGACCAGCACAAGTCGGCTCACGAGAAGGTGCTCGACGAAGAGCGCCAGGTGCAGTCCTCGCTCAACGAGGCGCGCCAGCAATTGCAGACCGCACGCGGTCGCCAGGCTTCACTGGAAGCCCTGCAGCACGCCGCGCTGGGTCAGGAAGAAAGCGCCGCCAGCGGCTGGCTGAGCCGCCTGGGCCTGGACAAGTCGCGTCGCCTGGGCGAATCGCTGCAGGTGGAAGCTGGCTGGGAAACGGCCGTGGAAACCGTGCTGGCCGGCTATCTCGATGCCGTGCTGGTGGACGATGCGCACGGACTGGCCGCCGAGTTCGCTTCGCTTGAGAACGCCGACGTGGCCCTGGTCGATGGCGCCGAAGGTGGCGCTCATACGGCGGGTACGCTGGCTGCGCACGTGCGTGGACCGGCCGCGGCGATCTCCATCCTCAGCCATGTGCTCACGGCTGATTCGATCGAACACGCGCATCAGGTCGTGGGTGGCCTGTCGGCGCTGGCGCCTTACCAGTCGGTGATGACGCGCGGCGGCGAATGGATCGGTCCGGGCTGGGCCCGCGTGCGTCGCGCGCAGGGCAACCAGGTCGGCGTGCTGGCACGCGAGCGCGAGATGCGCACGCTGGCAGAACAGATCCTGGCGCTGGAAGAGCGCATCGAGGAGGCCACCAATACGCTGGACGACCTGCGCACGAGCAAGTTCGAAGCCGAGCGCGCGCGCGATGACGCGCAGCGCGAGCTGTACAACGCGCATCGCCGCCAGTCCGAACTGGCCGGCCAGCTGCAGAGTCACCGCGGCAAGATGGAAACTGCCCGCGCCCGCGCCGAAAAGGTGGCCGGCGAGCTCGGCGACCTGATCAGCCAGCTGGACGAACTGCAGACGCAGACGCGCGATGCGCGCGCGCGCCTGGATGAATCGGTCGGCCACATGGGCGACCTGGAAGACCAGCGCCGCGAACTGGAAAACGAACGCCGCGCCCTGCTGGAAGCACGCGAAGAAGCGCGCATGAATGCACGCGAGGCGGCGGACCAGGCGCATGCCCTGGCGCTGTCGATGGAATCCAAGCGTTCCTCGCTCAGCTCGCTGGAGCAGGCGCTGGCGCGCATGGAAACGCAGCTGCGCCAGATCGAAGCGCGCCGCAGCGAAATTGCCGAGCAGCTTGCCGCCGGTTCCGATCCCATTGCGGAGCTGGAAGCCGAGCGCCAGACCTATCTCGACCAGCGCCTGCTGGTGGACAAGCAGCTGGTGGAAGCACGCCGCGCCCTGGAAGACTGCGACGGCGAGTTCCGCCGCCTGGAGCAGGAGCGCCAGCGCATCGAGCAGGTGCTCAACGGCCTGCGCGAAAACCTCTCGCAGAAGCGCCTCGCCGCGCAGGCACTGCAGTTGCGCGCCGAGCAGCTGGCCGAAGCCATCACTGCATCCGGCCTCGAGCTCGAACCGCTGCTGGCGGAGCTGGCGGAAGACGCCGACGCCAGCCAGTGGCGTTCGGCGCTCACCGACATCGGCCAGAAAATCGTGCGCCTGGAGCCGGTGAATCTTGCGGCGATCCAG
The DNA here is from genome assembly GCF_004296575.1 of Dyella amyloliquefaciens. Lineage (GTDB taxonomy): Bacteria > Pseudomonadota > Gammaproteobacteria > Xanthomonadales > Rhodanobacteraceae > Dyella > Dyella amyloliquefaciens. Next base: position 175,529 of record NZ_SAYT01000003.1, read on the forward strand.
GAACACGCCGAGCAGAGCGAGCGCAAGACCTATCTCGACAACCAGCTCGCCGACCTTGCCAGCGCCATGGAGACGCTGGAAGCGGCGATCAAGAAGATCGACCGCGAGACGCGCCAGCGTTTCAAGGAAACCTTCGACCGCGTGAACTCCGGCGTGCAGGAGCTGTTCCCGCGCCTGTTCGGCGGTGGCCATGCGTATCTCGAACTCACCGGCGACGACCTGCTCGACACCGGTGTGGCGATCATGGCGCGGCCGCCGGGCAAGCGCGTGTCCAATATCACCCTGCTTTCCGGCGGTGAAAAGGCGCTCACCGCCGTGTCGCTGGTGTTCGCCATCTTCGGCCTCAATCCCGCGCCGTTCTGCCTGCTGGACGAGGTGGACGCGCCGCTCGACGAGGCCAACGTGGGCCGCTTCTCCAACATGGTGAAGGAGATGAGCGAGAAGGTGCAGTTCATCTTCGTCAGCCACAACAAGGCAACGATGGAAGCCGCGACGCAGCTGTGCGGCGTGACCATGCGCGAAGCCGGCGTATCGCGATTGGTGCAGGTGGATCTGGCAGAAGCCGCTAAACTTGCGGGCGCAGCCTGAGGATTTTCGACATGACCCCACAACCCGTGCTCGCCTTCGCCTGGAATCCCGCCGTCGGGGTTCCGATGTTGATCGTCGGCCTGATCGTGCTCGCCCTGATCTGGTTGTTCGGCCAGCCGAAGAAAGAGCAGGGCAGGCGTCGCTTCGTGCCCAACGTGTCCGGCGAACGCCGCGAGCCGACCTTTGGCGGCGGTGATGGCGAGGTGGGCGACGAACCCTCGTTCAATGCACGCGATGACTTCCAGTTGGATGCCGGCGACCACCTGCCGATGCAGGGCGAGCTGGACATGGGCCTGCGGGAAGAGCTGGAGCGCCTCGGCGCCACGCTCGCCGGCGGCAAGGACAAATTGGAGCCGGCACCGCTCGGCAGGCCGCAGGGCATTGCTGCTTCGATCGTCGATGCGCTGCGCGCACCGCCGGAACAGTTCGAACAGAGCCTTGCGCACGGCCACGCCGAGCCTGCGCCGCTGCCGCGCGCTGCTGCACCGGAGCCGGTGATCGCACAGGCACCCGTTGCTCCCGTGGCGGCTCCCGCCCCGGCCCCGGCTGGGCCGTACATACCGCCGCGTTCCGACCTGGGTCGTCGTCCGGAACGCATGCCCGTCGAACGCATCGTCACCCTGTTCGTGGTGGCGCGCGAAGGTAGCGTGTTCCATGGCGCCGACCTGATCGTCGCGGCCGAGAAGGCCGGACTGGAATTCGGCGACATGGGCATCTACCACCGCCTGGTCGACGGCAAGCGCGAGCAGGGCCCGATCTTCAGCGTGGCCAACATGCTCAAGCCGGGCAATTTCGACCTGACCCGCCTGGACGCGCTGCGCACTCCGGGCCTCAGCTTCTTCATGACGTTGCCTGCGCCCATCCCGGCGCTGGATGCCTGGGACACCATGCTGCCTACCGCGCAGCGACTGGCCGAACTGCTGGATGGCCAGGTGCTGGACGAGGAGCGCAATGCGCTCGGTCGCCAGCGCATCGCGCATATCCGCGACGAGCTGCGCGGCTGGGATCGCGACCACGAAGGCAAGGAAATCACCTTCGGCCGGTAAGCCGGCAAGCGGACCTCTGTGGGAGCGCACCCTGTGCGCGACAACCCCACGGCGAAGCTAGGCCCTGATCGCGCACTGGGTGCGCTCCTACAGGGAGGCGCCTCGCTCTTGTAGGAGCGCACCCAGTGCGCGATCCCGGGCCGCCATACCTGCCCGGCCCGTCCCGCGAAAGGGATGCCCCCAAGACCGGCCCCCTCAGGTTAGAGTGCTACCCAAGGAGGGGAGCATGGCCTGGACATCGCTGCGTCACCTTGCCTGGCTGGGACTGGTGGCGCTGGCCGCCTGTACCCACTCGGACCTTCGTCCCGACTACCCGCGCGTCGCCAGCACCGTCTTGCCGGTGCAGGCCGACGCTCCGCTGGTGGCCTATGCCGCCCGCATGACGGCGCAACATGGCACCGACTCGGGTGTCCGGCTGATCAGCGATTCCGGCGATGCGCTGCTTGCCCGCATTGCGCTGGCCGACCGCGCCAAGCACTCGCTGGATATCCAGTACTACATGTTCCACAGCGACGCGACCGGCGAACTGCTGGCGCAGCGCCTACTGGCCGCCGCCGACCGCGGTGTGCGCGTGCGCCTGCTGCTGGACGACCTGCACGTGGCGGGCAACGACAAGGTGCTGCGGGTGCTCGATGGGCATCCCAACATCGAGATCCGCCTGTTCAATCCTTTTCTCGAGCGCAACTCCTCGCTATGGGGCATGGGCAAGCAGTTCGCGGGGGACTTCTCGCGGCTCAACCGTCGCATGCACAACAAGGCGTTCGACGCCGACGGCGCGATGGCGATCGTGGGCGGGCGCAATATCGGTGACGAGTATTTCGATGCCGACAACAGCGTGAACTTCCGCGACCTGGACGTGCTCGCGGTGGGACCCGTAGTGGCCGAGGTCGGTCAGGCTTTCGACCGCTACTGGAACAGTCCACAGTCGTATCCCATCGGTGCCTTCCACAAGCACGAACCGCGCCCCGAAGAACTGGAGGATCTGCGCAAGTCCATGGCTTCCCATGCGCGCACGTTCAGCCAGAGCAGTTATGCGCAGAGCCTGGTGGCTCGCGTCGGCGATCTCTCGCGCGAAACGCCGTCCGAGCAATGGGCCTGGGGGCAGGCCGAATACCTCGCGGACGACCCGGAGAAGGGCGACCCCGATGCCAACAACCGCGACCTGCACATGGCGCCCGCGATCCGCGCATGGCTCGACGAAGCGAAGACACAGGTGACCCTGATTTCGCCGTACTTCGTGCCCGGCAAAAAAGGCGTGGCCTACCTGCAGGGGATGCGCGAGCGTGGCGTGGACGTCGACGTGCTCACCAACTCCCTGGCCTCCACCGACGCGGGCAACGTGTATGTAGCCTATGCGTCCTATCGGCCGCCCTTGTTGAAGGCGGGGGTGAAGATCTACGAACTGAAGCCCGACGCACGCAGGAGCGGTGGCGGCAGCCATTTCTTCGGTTCGTCCAGCGGCGCCAACAGCCTGCACGCGAAGGCGTTCGTGGTGGATGCGCAACATGCCTTCGTGGGGTCGATGAACCTCGATCCGCGTTCCATCGACATCAACACCGAAGACGGCGTGATCATCCATTCGCCGGCGCTGGCCAAGGCCTTGCTCGCGATCTTTGCCGATGCCACCAAGCCCGAGCACGCCTACCAGGTGCTGCTCGATGCGAACGGCAAGGAGTACTGGGAGGGCAGGCAGGCGGATGGCGAGATGATCCGCTACGACCACTCGCCGGAAACCAGCTGGTGGCGGCGTTTCAAGGTCAACGTGGGCGGACTGCTTCCGATCGAAGGGCTGCTCTGACGAGGCAGGCAGCCCGGGCCTTCGCTCAGACGTCCTGCGGATGTGCCGCGTGGAAGTGGCGCTTGAATGCCACCTCGTCAGTGGAAGGTTCTTCCAGCTCGCGCGCATAGCGATGGCCGGCATAGATCGCGTGGGCGATCAGGCCGGGTGCCTCGGCGTCGCCGATACAGCGCAGTGAGCGGATACCTGTGTCGGTCCACTCGGCTTCGCGCTCAAGCAGCGACTGATACAACGCGTCGTCGGGCAGGCGGGCCGTCACCGTGACGATGGCATCGCAGGCTTGCTCGATGCGCGAGCCGTCCCAGGTGTTTTCCAGCATCAACACTCCGCCGTCGAATCCTGCGACGGAGTGGGATACCTGCACATCGATGCCCTGCTTGGCCATCCGTTTGCGGATGTGGCGATAGTCCAGCGTATTCACGCTCCACGGCGCCACGCTGTCTTCGGGCGTTACATAGGTGACCTTACAGCCGTGCTGGTGCAAAAGATCCGCGGCGATGCTTGCGTAATAGAAGCCGTCATCGTCGAAGACGGCCACGTTGCCCGAGGGAAGGCGACCATCCATCAGGTCATCGAGCGTGAAAACAGAAGGGTGAGCGGCGAGACAGTCGATGCCCATTCCATTGCTGCGTCCGAAACCGTCGCGGCGCCAGTGGCAACCCGTGGCAAGCACAACGTGTTCCGCACCGAAGTCGAGCACGTCCTGGGCGGATAGCACCGAGTCGAGATAGACCGAGACGTTCGTGAGTTTGCCGATCTGGCCAACTCGCCAGTCGCGCACGCGCGCCCATTCGGCCAGGCCAGGCAGGCGCACTTCACGGGTGACGCGTCCGCCCAGTTCGCGGCGTGCTTCGGCCAGGCTCACGTCATAGCCACGTTGTCCGAGCGCACGGGCGGCTTCCAACCCCGCGGGGCCGCCGCCAACCACGAGTACGCGGCTGGCGTGGCGCCTGGGTGGCAGGCGTTCGGGATGCCAGCCCTTGCGCCATTCCTCGCCCATGGTCGGGTTCTGCGTGCAGCGGATGGGAGAGATGGTCATGTCACCCGAGACGCAGATATTGCAGCCGATGCATTCGCGGATATCGTCGACGCGACCTTCCTCGATCTTGCGGGGGAGGAACGGATCGGCGATGGAGGGACGGGCGGCGCCGATCAGGTCGATCACGCCGCGACGGATCTGCGACACCATCGTGTCGGGCGAGGTGAAGCGGCCCACGCCGACCACCGGCTTGGTGGTGAGTTTCTTGACGAAGGAAACGAACGACTCCTGCGCGCCCTCGGGAGCGAAGCGCGAGGGCACCGAGTCGTTGTACCAGGCGGCGAGGTTGACGTCCCACAGGTCGGGCAGCTCAGCGAGCAGGCCGACGATGTCGTGCGCCTCGGACAGTTCGACGCCTTCGGGACCAAGCAGTTCGTCCGTCGCGAAGCGCAACGCCACCGCGCACTTGTCGCCCACGGCTTCGCGGGTGTCCTGCAGTACTTCGCGCAAGAGGCGCACGCGGTTTTCCAGCGTGCCGCCGTATTCGTCGCTGCGGTGATTGCGCCGACGCTGCAGGAAGTGCATCGGCAGCGAGAGATCGTGTGCCGCGTAGACATAGATGATGTCCATGCCCGCACGCTTCGCACGTAGCGCCGCCTCCTTGTGCCAGCGGCGGTACTCGCGGATGTCCTTCAGCGTCATCGCGCGCGCCTGCGACGGGTAGCCGTATTTGGACGGCTGGTGCGACGGACCGATCAGCACTTCGCGCGAGTAGAGGTTCGACGCCGTCGGACCGTTGTGGGTCAGCTCCACGGCAGCGAGCGCGCCGTGCGCGTGCACCTTGTCGCACATCAGCGCGAGGGCAGGGATGTCACGGTCGTCCCACAGCCGCGCCTCCACGTAGGGCGTGAGGTCGCCGGTCGGATGGATCTCGCATTCTTCGGTGGACACCACGGCCCAGCCGCCTTCGGCTTTCACTTCACGCATGGCCGCGTGCGCCAGTGGCATGGCGTGGCCCATGCCGTTGCAATGCGGCACCTGGAAGAAGCGGTTCTTGGTCCTGACGGGGCCGATCTGCACCGGGGTAAAGAGGATGTCGTAGCGTGGATCGCGCATGGCTGTCACACCTTCAGCGGCGACGTCGCGGGATGGCGCAGGCGCATGAAGCCATATAGCGGCAGGCCCGCTGCCATGAGACCCAGCGCGAGCAGGAACGGTTCGCGCCCGCTGCCGATGAAGGCAAAGACCACGTAGCACGCACCGGCCAATCCGAAGACCACGGCCTGCCGGCCGGCATTCGGTGCGTCGCCCCTGCGCCACAGCACCAGCAGCGCCAGCGAGCAGCACAGGTAGAGCGGAAGGTTGGCGGCAGTCACCACGCGGGTGATGAAGGTGAAGGCTGCCACCAGCGATTTGCTGTAACTCATCCACACCATCGCCGATGCCAGTACGCCGGTGACCAACAACGCGACGGCAGGCGCACCGCGTCGATTGTCGCGACCCAGTACGGCCGGCAGTACGCCGTTGTTGGCCATGGTGCGGGTGAGTTCGCCCATCAGCAGGGTCCAGCCATTGAGGCAGCCGAGCCCGCTCACCACCACGAACAGGGCCAGCCAGCGGCCGACGCCGGCGCCCATGTAGCGTTCCATCAGCAAGGCGAAGGGAGCATTCGCGTTGGCAAGTTCCCCTTGCGGGATGAGCAGCATGGGCACGCTGGAGACGATGACGTAGACGACTGCGGCGAGCAGCGTTCCCGTCATGGTTGCGCGTGGAATCGTGCGTCCGGGATTGACCACGCGAGAGGCGGGGATGCTGGCCGATTCGATGCCGAGCATCGCGAAAAGCGCGATGGTGGATGCTGCCGTCACGTTGCCCAGCGTCAGCGGCGTGACCGGCGGATGTGCGGTGTAGGAGGCCGGCGTCGTGAACAACACCCAGGCCCCTAGCAGTGCAATGCCTGCCATCGGAACCAGCTTGAGCGCGCTGGTCACCACCTGCACGCCGCCGCCCATGCGCACGCCCAGCAGATTGACGGCCACGAACGACCACAACAGCACCAGCGCGAACAGCGTCGGCTGGATGCGGCCCAGTTCCGGCATCACCACCGTGAGGTAGCCGACGACACCGGTCGCCAGGGCGGCATTGGTGAGCCATACCGATACCCAGTAGGCCCACAGCGCCATGTAGGCCGGCAGTTCGCCCAGCGTGCTGCGCACATAGCCGTAAGGTCCATCGGCGTCGGGCAGGGCGTGCGAGAGGTGGGCGAACACACGGGCCAGCGCCAGACACCCGGCGAGCGTCACCAGCCAGCCGATCATGGCGTTGAAACCATAAGGCGCCAGCGAGGCTGGCAGGATGAAGATCCCCAGGCCGATGACGTTGCCTACGACCAGCGCGGTACAGGTCCAGAAACCGATCTTGTTGCCTTGGCTCATGCGCGGCTTGATCCGTTCAGTCGTGGGATGTCGTTGGGCGGGCCTGGTCGGCCGCGTAGGCATGGCGCAGCACGTTGTGGAAATGCCAGACGCCGCTCTCGCGCCGTGGGCAAAGGCGGCCCGGTTCGTAGTGGCCCGAGGCGAGTCCCTTCTGGACGGCCACGCAGATGGTGATGTCCTCGTGCTGCACTTCGTCGCTGAAGGACTGGTCCGCCTCGATGCGGGCCTGCGCCGCGTCGTCCTGCGCGTAGTAGTAGTCGAACTCCACGCGGCAGCGGCCCGGCCCCAGCGGGAGGATGCGGTTGGTCTGCATACGGCCCGGCATGATGTTGAGCATCACGTTGGGATAGACGAAGTAATAGAAGGCCTGGCCGTCCCCGTAGATGTCCGAGCTGTTGCGCAAGGGCGAAGACTGCAGGGAATACCAGGGAAACAGCTCCGTGTCGTACGCACGATAGTCCAGCACCTTGGACAGCCCCGGGTGCACGTGGGGCAGGTGATAGCCTTCCAGGAAGTTGTCGATGTAGACCTTCCAGTTGCAGTCGATGTCGTAACTGTCGCGGCGCAGGTAGCGCATGGCGGACAGGTCGATGGGCGCGATGCGTTCCACGATGCCGCCGTACACCTCTTCGAACGGAGGCGTCTCTTCGTCCAGCGCGACGAAAACCAGGCCCTGCCACTCATGCACTCGCAACGGTGGCAGCCGGATATCTTCCACGCGGAAGTCCGCGGCGTCCTGCATTTCCGGCGCGCTGCGCAGCTGGCCTTCCAGCGTGTAGGTCCAGCCGTGGTATTTGCAGTGCAGGGAACGGATGCCCTTGCCGTTGCACAGGGCCAGCGGACCTGCGCGATGCCGGCAGACGTTGGGAAAAGCGCGAAGTACGCCGTCGTGCCCGCGTACCAGCAGCACCGGCACGTCACCGATGTGTTCGACCACGTGGTCGCCCGGCTCGGCCAACTGTCCCTGGTGCGCGACCAGCTGCCAGCTGCGCGCGAACACCGCGCGCAACTCCATGGCAAGTATGTCGTCCCCGAAGTAGTAGCGCGGCGACAAGGCCCGCGCGTGTTCGAGTGCCAGGACGGTGGTATCAGCCTGCATGCGTGACTCCGGTTCCGGGATGGTCCGGCACGATGAGGCGTGATGGCGAGGCCTGCCCGGCTTCCGTCTCACACCGGCGTCATGCCCGTGACGCAGTATGGCCTTGCCGACGGAGTCGAGCGCAAGGGGGGCGATTTTTCCCAGTCCGAGATACCCGACGCGATCAGCGAGAAGACTGATGCGACCGTGAGCCGGTGGAGCGAGTCCTCTGGCTCACGAGTGCGGTCGCGGACTATTCAATGTGCAGGCAGATCGTGTGGTGCCGCATAGGATGCGGACTGTTGGGGCAGAGGCAGTTTGATCGGTTCCTTGTCACCGACGATCGCCCAGACCAGCAAGCGGGCAGGTTGCGTGGTGCTTGCGTTGCGGGTCACCAGATGATGCACGCGTGGTGCTTCGTACCAGGTGTCACCTTGCCTGTAGGTTCGGGGCGACTCACCTTCCAGTTGCGATACCACGCTGCCTTCCAGCACGTAGGCGAAGATGGAGCCAGGATGCAGGTGAGGCGCTGCACTTTGACCGGGTGCGAGGGTGACGGTAGCGATCATGACGTTCTTGCCAGGAGCCTCGCTCATCGCCTGTTTCATCAACGGCTGCACCTTTTCCTCGCCCGTGTCGTGAGCGAAGGCGGCATGGGCAAAGCCCAGGCCCGAAGCGCCAGCCAGCAAGATCGCGGCAAGACGTGAAGTGGTCGGAGTCCTCATGGCGGTGATCTCACGCGGGCAGCTTGCGGAAAGCGATCGCGAACCGGTTCCAGCCGTTGATCGCGACGATCAGCAGGGTGAGATCGGTCAGGTCCTCCTGGGAAAAGTGCGGCTGCACGGACTCCCACACGCTGTCCGGCACATGGTTGTCGGCGATCAGGGTGAGCGACTCGGTCCACTCCAGCGCGGCGCGCTCGCGATCCGTGAAGAACGGTGTTTCGCGCCACACGCTGAGCGTGGCGAGGCGACGCTCGTTCTCGCCACCCTTGCGCGCATCGGATGCATGCGTGTCCACGCAGTAGGCACAGCCATTGATCTGGGAAGCGCGCAGTCGCACCAGTTCGACCAGGGACTTTTCCAGGCCGCTTTTGCCGATGCGCTGCTCCAGGCCGACCATGGCCTTGATGGCTTCGGGGCTGGATTTGTAGAAGTCGAGACGCTGGCTCATGAGGTGATCTCCGGAGGGGTGTTGGGAAAGTGGGATCAGGTTAGACTTCCTATTGGCCTGCTTGAATGTCCATTTTCGCGAGATTTGAGGTAGCCATTGATGGACATCCAGCTGACCCTCGCCGGACGTCGTGACCTTTCTGGTCAGGTCTACCAGCAATTGAGGATGGCCATCGTGGAGGGGCGTCTGGCCCCCGGATCGCGCCTGCCATCCACGCGCGATCTGGCGCAGCAACTTGGCGTATCGCGCAAGACCACGCTCGAGGTTTACGAGCGCCTGGTGGCGGAAGGCTTCCTGGAAGGCCGCACCGGGGATGGCACGTTCGTGGCGGAAGGGCTGGCCAGTGCGCCACCACGAAAGCGTGCCCGGGGACAGGCGGAACCACGCCCGGCCCGGATCTGGAAGCGTGTGCCCGAGGTGCTGTCCATGCCGAAGCCGGGCGAACGGCCGCCGTACGACTATCTGGGTGGCGTCACCGACAAGGCCTTGTTCCTGCCGGCGCCCTGGCGTCGATGCGTGGCGCATGCATTGCGCACGCAGTTGCGGGGCAGGGGCATCTATCGCGATCCGGCCGGCGAGCAGGAACTTCGCCTGGGCATCGCCCGCTACGTTGGCTTCAGCCGTGGCGTCGCGTGCAACTGGCAGGAGGTGATCGCCACGCAGGGTGCGCAGCAGGCGATTGACCTGGCAGCGCGGGTGATGGTCAATCCCGGCGACACGGTGGCGGTCGAGGAGCCTGGCTATCCGCCGGTGCGCGCGAGCTTGTTGGCGCTGGGCGCGCGTGTCGTGCCGGTTCGCGTGGATGCGGAAGGGTTGCGGGTAGACCTGCTGCCGGAGCAGGCCCGCCTGGTCTATGTGACGCCGTCGCATCAGTTCCCGCTGGGTATGCCGATGAGCCTGGAGCGGCGATTGGCCTTGCTCGAGTGGGCACGACGGCGGGGCGCGCTGATCGTCGAGGACGATTATGACGGCGAGTTCCGCTTCGAGGGTCGGCCGGTCGAGTCGCTCAAGAGCCTGGACCGCGAAGGCGTGGTGGCCTACGTGGGCACGTTTTCCAAGACGCTCTTTCCGGAATTGCGCGTCGGCTACGTGGTACCGCCGGCCTCCCTGGCCGAGGCCTTCCTCAAGGCCAAGCAGATCAACGACTGGCATGGCTGCAGTCTCACCCAGGCTGCGCTGGGGCGTTACCTGCTGGATGGCGAGTTCGGGCGGCACGTCCGGCGCGTGCAGAAGCACTACGCGCTGCGTCGCGAGGCCTTGCTGAAGCATCTGCAGGGCCCACTCGCACCGTGGCTTGAGCCGATTGCCCCGGTGGCGGGAATCCACCTGGCGGCCTTCCTCCGCAGCGGCTTCATGGAGGCCGATGTGATCGAGTGTGCGCGCGGCGCTTCCATCGGCCTGTACGGCATTGCCGGGTTTTATGCGGGCCGGCAGGCGAAACAGGGGCTGTTGTTCGGCTACGGCGATATGCCGGAGAAAGCCATCGACACATCCCTTGCGATGCTGCGCGCGTTGCTTGAGAAGTAGCGCGCCACCGCTGTTTTGCACGCGGGCGGGCGTCTTCCGAATGGCCTAGCCAAAGACCTTCCGGAATTCACGCGGCATCAGCATTTGCTTTCGCATGATCGGGCTGCGCGGATTCGCTGTTGCTGCGTGGCGTTTCCGCCTTGACAAGTGATCCACGGGCCCACGGATGGGTACTCGCAGCCCTCGCTCGTCTCCGGTTCGAAGGAGAGCGCAGCGGGGAGACGACGTGAGCTGACGGCGTGGGGGAAAAGGGAGCGAACGTATGCGCAAGATGACCATCAAGTTTCAGGACGTCGGCACCGAGCTTGCCCAGATCAATGCCCTGCGGGATGACGTCATGGAGCGGGCCTTCATCTCACTGGAGCAGCGTCACGGCACGTTGGCCGCGATGCTGGTGCAGAGCCTGGGCGATCGCCAGCGCGCCGTGCGCTGGATGTGCCGGCACCAGAATGCCTTCGGCGGACGCACAGCCTACGAGCTGATCTCGGACGGCGAGGAGGACACCGTGTGGGACGAGATCGCGCTGGTGGGGGATGCCCCCGTCGCGGCGCGGCTCAATTCGGTGCGGATGGCCTATTGAGTCGTTTTCCGGGACTTTGCTGATCCCGTCCGGGCGACCGTGGCGCGTTGCCCGGTCGCATGGCACGATGCGGAAATGACGCCGGCCACGGCGCGCCACCCTGGCGCTCCGCGTATGCGCATGGATGGCATGGGCTATTGGCCCGACGCACGGAGACAGGGATGTCCGGTCGCTTATGGTTTGCCTGCTTACGCCTGCTGGTTCCGGTGGTGGCGATCGCCATCGGCGGCATCCTTGCCGCTGACTATTTCACCGAACGCTTCGGTATCGAAGAGCCGGCCTACTTCCAGCTGATGGCGTGTGCGGTCGTACTCTGGGTCACGTGCTTCGCCCCCTCCGCGGTTTTCGAGCTGGCAGCGAGCCAGGGAGGGCGCTTGCCCGTGCACAGCCGGCCGTTCCCGCCGACACTGCGCCCTGTCGTCTTCCAGGTCAGGACGGCCTATGTGGCACTCGGCGGCTTGTTGGGCATGGCCATTCTGGCCGCGCCGGTGATCGCGCAGGCGATGGGGCAAACGTTGCGTCCCGTGGATCGCATCACCTGTCTCGTGATGGCCGCGGTCTTACTGCTGGAGGCGGTTCGCGCGTTCCGCATCTCCGTGACGGTGAAGCGCGACCGTATCGCGGTGACCGGGCGGGAACGGCGCGAGGTGATGTTCCGTGAGATCTGCAATGTCGAGATCACCCGAAGCGGCCCCCGAGCGCCCAATACCGGCGTGGTTACCCTCCGTGACGGCAGGCGCGTTGAAATCAACGGACGCCTCAAGAACTTCGATCTCGCGATGGGGATGATTTACGGCGCGGTGTTTCCGGAAGAGACGCCTTAAGCCTTGCGGGCAACGGTTTCCGGCCGGTACAGCGATCCGGCCGGACGAGTCTTCAGGGCGACGGCCGCGCCGCCGTCTCCATGGCCCACACGCTGTTGGTGTCACCACGGCGAGCGCGTCGCGCGGCTGCTCGTGCGAAGCTGACGAAGACCAGGCCAAGCGCGATGCCGGCAAGGTCCACGCCAAGCACGCTCCAGCCCAGCGGCGCCCATGCCCTGGCGATGTCGCCAACGTTGAACGCGAGGTCCACCAGCGGCACAACGATGGTGAGTGCCGCGGTAGCCCATAGCAGCTCCACCGTGGCGCGCGCGATCGGGCGCACGCAGGCGTACCCGCAGGCGACGAGGAACAGGCCGTAGCAGGCGATACGCTGCGGCAATCCGGCTTCCACGCCCAGCCGCACCGCGATCCACGTTGCCGCGAAGGCGCCGGAAATCGCCAGGCAGCTGCCGATGCATACGCCGATGGTGGCGCGTGCCATCACCTGCGTGCGTCGTGGCTGATCGAGGTGCCGGCGCTTGCGGCGCGACTCGATCCACAGCAGGTTGCCCGAATAGAACAGGAAGGCGCCGGCCAGCCCCAGGATGAAATACAGCCACTGCACGGTGCGCCCGCCGAAGCTGCCGAAGTGCAGGCCGAACAGCGCGGCATAGCTGATGCCGTTGAGGCTGTAGCGCTTGCCCACGTGCGTCTCCAGCACGCTGCCGTCGTGCGCCGCCATGGCCACGGTGCCGAAGGTGCCGAGTGTGTGCTGCGAAAGGCCGCGTACCTCGGCTACTGCGTTGCGGTCGCCGTATTGAGCGAAGTGCAGGTAGTCAGGTTCGAAGCTGGTGACGCCGCTGGTCAGTGCCTGGGCGCGGGCGCGTTCCATCAACACATTGGCGGAAAGCATGCTGGCCGGCGTGCCGCTGGCGACCACCGCGGGCGTGGTCTGGGTGGCCTTGGCGAAGGCATCGAACAGCTTGCCGTCGAAGGCGACGGTATTGAGCGCGGCAAGCGTGATGGTGAACAGGCAGAACAGCGCGCCGGTCACCGCGAAGATCACGTGGAACGGTAGGCTCAGCACGCCGATCGCGTTGTGCGCGTCCTGCCAGAGGCGCTTGAGGTTGCGGCCCACGCGCATGGCGAAGAAATCGCTGACCAGCTGTGGCAGGTGAATGAGAATGCCCGACACCAGCGCGAGCCCGTACAGCACGCTGACGATGCCCATCAGGTACAGGCCGACCACCGGAAGGCCGAGCGAGTCGTGCAGGGCGTAGACGAAATCGGCCAGCTCGTTCCCGGCCGCTTCCGTGGTCGGCGCGTCCATCTGGCTGGCGGTGGCGAAGCGGGTCTCGCCTTTCTCCACCCAGTACGCGTAGGCCGCATGCGAGCTGTCGGTGGGCAGCACGATGCCGAAATCCTCGCGCGCGGCAGGGTGCTTTTCGAGCAGTTTGTCGACCAGCACATCCACCGGCACGCCCGCATCGGTGGCGCTGCGCCAGGGCGGGTTCTGCCAGGCGGCGATATCGTCGCGGAAGACCGTCAGCGCACCGGCGTAGAACGCGATGAACAGTGCGAATCCGGCGAGCAGTCCCGTCCAGGTATGGACGGTCTGGTAAGTGCGGAGGGTGGAGGATTTCATCGGGCTTCCCTGCTTCACGATCCCACGTGGCGCCCGGCCCACAAGGCCAGGAATGCCAGTGTATTGGCGGCGCCGAGCACCAGCCATGCGCGCGGTCCGCTACGGAACATGTAGGCACCCGCCATCACGCCGGTCCACAACGGGAAGAGCAGGATCAGCGCGGGAATGAGAAACGCGGCGCCACGGTCCGGCAGCAGCTGCAGCGCGAGTGCCAGCAGCGCGGCGGCCAGCGGAAAGCCGAGCAGGGTGCCGGCAAGGCAGCGTGCCATCATGGTTTGCCGGCCGATGCGTTGGCGACGCGCCACCAGGCGAGATACGGCAGCGACACCCAGGCCAGCATCAGCGTGGTGAGCGCGCCGGCGACGCCGGCACCCAGGCCAGCGGCGAACAACCAGACGGTCGTGCCGGCCAGCACCAGCAGCCAGCCCGCCATGCGGGCCGACAAGGGCAGGCTTGCGCTGCGCAGGCGCTGTCGGGCGCTTGCGAGGTAAATCAGCACCGCGCCTGCCAGGGTCAGCAGCAGCGCACACGGGACGGTCACGGAGAGTCTTCCTTGCCGGGCTCGGGGGATCCGAATTGATGAGAACAATTCTTATTTCCAGAATCGTGCCTGTCAACCCGGCTGCGGCAAGCCGGCCGCTCTCACGCGTCAGAACTGGTACTGCAGGCGACCCACCAGGGCGGAAGGATGCTTCCCGTCGTAGGTGCCGCCGGGCTTGTCGAGCTCCAGGGCGTGGACGAGGTTGGCGGACAGGCGCACGGACTTGTCCAGGTACCAGTTGACGCCCAGGGTGAGGTTGGTCTCCGTGCCGCCCATGACGTCCCGATCATTGAGGTCGGTCCGGCTCAGACGCACGGCCACTTCCAGCGCGCCGCCGCCGCGGCCGTTCCAGGACACACGCGGCACCACCTGGCCGAAGGTCGCGTTGCTTTCGCGGTACTCGCGGCTTTCGCCCGTGAGCATCCAGCTGGCGTAGGCATACCAGCCGCGGAAATCCAGCGACGGCAAGCCACTGTCGCGCTGCAGGTGCGCGGTCATGAATTCCGCCTGCCACGAGAACGGTCCGTTGACGTGGGCGGCTTCCAGTCCATAGCGGCGTACGCCGTCGGAGTGGGAAATGCTCTGGGTGTCGAGGAAATAGGCACCTGAAGACAGCGCGACTTCGGGAGCGGAGTTGAAGCGCTGGTTGTTGTCGGCACCGAGTCGGCGCGTGGAGTAGTCGACCGCGAGGTGATAGGGCCCATGGTCGGTCGGCAGCATGTAGGCAAGCCGACCGGTCAGCGCGAGGCCGCGCTGCTGGCGACCTTCGTCCTTGGTGCCTGCGGTGAAGAAGCCGTAGCTCCAGATCCACGGGCCGCGGACATCGCTGGACGTCACGCCCACGCTGCGGCTGGGGGCGAGTGCGCTGCTGGTGGCGCGCTCGAGGAAGGTGGTGTTGCGGAAGCTGCCGTATTGCTCCAGTCCGAACGGCTCCTGCTGGTTGCCGATGGTGACGACGCCAAAGTGCTGCGTCTGCTTGCGTACGTAGATGTCCTTGAATTCCAGGTGCCAGTTGACCAGTTCGCTGTCTGCGTAGAACAGCCAGTCGTGCCACAGCATGTGTTGGAAATTGAGGTCCGCGCGGCGCACGCTGAACTGGGTGTCGCCCAGGCCTTTGTCGGAATAAGCGGCCGCATCGACCATCAGGTAGCCGTGGATCTGGTAATGCACCAGCGGCGTGTCGATACCGCCCTCCAGCGGACGCATGAGCGACAGGCGGCGCAGGGCATCGAGGCCGGGTTTGTCGGTCGGCTCCGCGGCGGCCGTGGTGGGCGTGGCTGGCGTCGATTCGTCGGTGGATGCGGCCGGCCTGGCCGGCTGGCTGACGCAGCCGGACGCGGCGGCACAGGCCGCCATGACCGCGATCAGCAAGGGCGTGCGCCTCGATGTTGTGCGTTCGACCTCGCCCATCTTCGCGATCATCCTCGATCGTTGCGCGCAAGCGGCCATGCCGTCCGGCCATGGGCGCCGCGATGTGCGAGGCGCCATCCGCCCCATAGTGCTAGTGGGCCGGTCGTGAAGCTTCCGTCACAGGCGGTCGGGGGACGCGCTACGGGCGCGGCGATCAGGCACGCACCCTACGGAAGCGCATGGCCGGGCACGCGGGTTAATATGGTGGTTTGCACTGTCTTGCCAGGAGCGCTCGCGTGATCATCAACCCCAAGGTGCGTGGTTTTATCTGTGTGACGGCCCATCCGGTCGGTTGCGAGCGCAACGTGCTCGAGCAGATCGAGATCACCAAGGCGCAGGGCGACCTGGGTGAAGGTCCCAAGCGCGTGCTGGTGATCGGCGCTTCCACCGGCTACGGCCTGGCGTCGCGCATCACCGCCGCCTTCGGTTATGGCGCGGCCACGCTGGGCGTGTTCTTCGAGAAGCCCAGCAGCGATACCAAGACCGGCACGGCCGGCTGGTACAACTCCGCCGCGTTCGACAAGTTCGCCAAGCAGGCGGGCCTCTATAGCCGTTCGATCAATGGCGACGCGTTCGCCAATGAAACGCGTGAGCGCGCCATCGAAATCATCAAGAACGAGATGGGCGGCAAGATCGACCTGGTCGTCTATTCGCTGGCCTCGCCGGTGCGCAAGCTGCCAGACACCGGCGAAGTGGTGCGTTCCTCGCTCAAGACCATTGGCGAGACCTTCACCGCCAACTCGATCGACACCAACAAGGACACCGTGGTGCAGGCCTCGGTTGAGCCGGCGACCGAGCAGGAGATCAAGGACACCGTCACCGTCATGGGTGGCGAGGACTGGAAGCTCTGGATCGACGCGCTGAGCAAGGCCGGCGTGCTGGCCGACCACGCCAAGACCATCGCCTACAGCTACATCGGCACGGAAATCACCTGGCCGATGTACTGGCACGGCACGCTGGGCCAGGCCAAGCAGCACCTGGACAACGCGGCCAGGCAGCTGGTGGCCGAGCACAAGGCCGAACATCTGGACGCCTACGTGGGCGTGATGAAGTCGGTGGTGACGCAGGCGAGCGCGGCGATCCCCGTGCTGCCGCTCTACATCGCCATCTCCTTCCGCGTGATGAAGGAAAAGGGCATCCACGAAGGCACCATCGAGCAGATCAACCGCCTGTACCGCGATCGCCTGTATCGCAAGGACCACCAGCCGATCGAGCTCGACGCCGAAGGCCTCGTGCGCCTGGACGACTGGGAGCTGCGCGAGGACGTGCAGACCGAGTGCAAGGCACTGTGGTCCACCATCACCACGGAAAACCTCAACAAGCTCACCGACTACGCAGGTTACAAGCACGACTTCCTGCGCCTGTTCGGCTTCGGCCGTGAGGACGTGAACTACGAAGCGGACGTGGACTCCGACCGTCGCTTCGACGTGGTCGAACTCTGATCGATCGCATGGCACTCCGCGGCGATGCCGCGGAGTGCACGCCGCAGGGGCGGACACGGCCGCCCCTCGTTGGCTAAGCTGGCGCGATGAGCACCGCCATCGTCTGGTTCCGCCGTGACCTCCGTCTTGCTGATCATCCCGCGCTGAGCGCTGCCTGCGCGGCGCACGAGCGCGTGTTGCCGGTCTATATCGATGCGCCGCATGAAGAAGGCGACTGGGCGCCCGGCGGCGCGAGCCGCTGGTGGTTGCATCACTCGCTGAGTGCTCTGCAGTCGCAGCTGGGCGAGCAGGGCGCATCGCTACATGTGCGGCATGGCGACAGCCTGGCGGTGTTGCGCGAGCTCATCGAGGCGACCGGCGCATCGGCCGTCTACTGGAACCGTGTCTACGAACCCGCCGGGATCGCACGCGACAGCGCCGTCAAGGCCGCGTTGCGCGAACAAGGCGTGGACGCCCATAGCTTCAACGGCTCGCTCTGGTTCGAACCATGGCAGCTGGAAACCAAGCAGCAGACGCCGTACCGGGTATTCACGCCGTTCTGGCGCAACCTTCGACCGCAGCTTTCCGTGACTTCGCCGCTGCCCGTGCCGGCGATACGGGGCATCGAGGCTGAAGGCCGGCTCGCCATCGAGTCACTCGAGTTGCGCCCGACCATCCGCTGGGGCGCCGGCCTTCATGACACCTGGCGGCCTGGCGAGCATGGCGCGTGGGAATGGCTGGAGGTCTTTGCGGACGACGCCGTGGCCGATTACGCGATTGCCCGGGATTTGCCGGCCCGACACGGCACGTCGTATCTCTCGCCGCATCTTCACTTCGGCGAGATATCGCCGCGCCAGATCCATCACGCGTTGGCGGCGCGTGTTGCTGCAGTCGATGCGCGGCGGCGCCCCGATATCGAACCGTTCCTGCGCGAACTGGGCTGGCGCGAGTTCTCGCATCACCTGCTCTATCACTTTCCCACCACGCCGACCGCCAATTTCGACGCGCGTTTCGACCGCTTTCCGTGGGCGGCCGATAGCCAGGCATGGCTGGAACGCTGGCAGCGCGGCCGCACGGGTATCCCGCTGGTCGATGCGGGTATGCGCGAGCTGTGGCACACGGGGTGGATGCATAACCGCGTGCGCATGGTGGTGGCGAGTTTTCTCTGCAAGAACCTCAGGCAGCACTGGCACCACGGCGCGCGCTGGTTCTGGGACACGTTGGTCGATGCCGACCTCGCCAACAACTCGCTGGGCTGGCAATGGGTGGCCGGCAGCGGTGCGGATGCCGCGCCTTATTTCCGTGTGTTCAATCCGGTATCGCAGGCGCAGAAGTTCGACAAGCAAGGCGAGTACCTGCGGCGCTGGCTGCCCGAGCTTGCCGATGCACCGCTACCGTTGCTGCATGAGCCCTGGAAGGATCCTGTGCTGCTGAAGCGTTCGGGTTATCCCGCGCCCATGGTTGATCTGGGCGAAAGCCGCGCGGCGGCGCTCGGTGCGTATCAGGCCATGCGCGGCGCATAACCCCCGCTTGTTGTAGGAGCGCACCCAGTGCGCGATCGCAGCGCCGCGTATCACCTCATTCGACGGTTTGCGCAGTCCGATCGCGCACTGGGTGCGCTCCTACAAACAAGGCGGAGTGGGCGGAACCTCAACGCAACTCCGGTGCCTGCACCTTCCCGCCAGACGCACCGGCACGCCGCAGCATCCACGCCAGCACGGGCGGCGTCACCATCGCCGTGAGCAGCGACATCGCCACGATGACGGCATAGATCTGTGCCGTGAACACCCCGGCGGACAGGCCGAGGCTGGCGATCACCACACCCACCTCGCCACGCGGCACCATGCCGAAGCCAACCATCGTGGCGCTACGCGGACCCAGCGAAAGTGCGCCGAGGAATCCGCCGATCAGCTTGGACGCAATGGCGATAAGCGTGACCACCAGCAACATGAGGCAGGCTTCCTTGCTGGCCAGCTGCGTCAGGTCGATCTTGCTGCCGGTCACCACGAAGAAGAACGGCGTGAGCAGGGCCAGCAGCGGCTGCGTCTGTTTCTCGAGCGCGTGCTGCTGCCGCGTCTCGGAGGCAATCATGCCGGCGAGGAACGCGCCGATGATGGCGGCGAGTCCGAACAGGGTGGATACGTAGGCCAGTCCGAGGCACAGCGCGAGCACGATGGCCAGGGCCGAGTGCGGGCTGCGTGGCGTATCCAGCCAGCTGGAGTTCCAGCGCATCATGCGCGCACCGCCCACGCCGATCACCGCAATGAAGCCGACGGCGCCGGCCAGCACGGCCAGCAAGTGGAACAGGTCGACGCCTCCACCGCCCTGGATCGATACCACGACACCCAGCAGCAACATGGCGAGGATGTCGTCGATCACGGCGGCCCCGAGGATGACCTTGCTCTCGGTGCGCTGCAGTGCACCCAGCTCCTGCAGTACGCGCGCTGTGATGCCTGCCGACGTGGCGACGAAGGCCGCCGCGATGAACAGCGAACGGCTCCAGTCGAAGCCATTGCCATGGGCCCACACGCCACCCATGCCGAACGGCAGCAGCACGCCGAGCACGCCGACGAGGAAGGCCACCTTGCCGACCTTCTTCAGATCTTCGAGGCGGGTCTCCAGGCCAACGGAAAACAGCAGGAGCACCACGCCGATTTCCGCCAGCACGTCCAGCGGCGTGCCCGAGGCGATCTGCTCGGGTGTGATCCAGCCAAGCACCGACGGACCGACCACGCAGCCTGCGGCGATTTCGCCGACCACGCCCGGCAGCTTCAGGCGTTGCGCGATCTCCCCGCCGATCTGCGCGGCGACGAAGACAATGAAAAGCGTGAGCAGGATGTCACTGGCGTGATGCATGCGGCGCTGGCTCGCAATGGAACAATGTCCTGCATGCTACCCGTTCACGCCAGGCAGCGCGCCTCAATCGGATGAGCGTGAAGGGCGCTTGCCGGCGTCGGGCTGCAGGCGGCTGAACACCCAGCTGGCCGTCGCCGTCACCACGCCAAGCAACAGCACGGTCCAGCGGAACGCGGGGATGTAGTCCTCGTGCGCGTGTCCCTGCAGCAAGGCCTCCATCAGCAGGGAGGCCAGCGCAATGCCGAAACTCATCGACAGGTACTGGGCCGTGGATGCCATGGAAGAGGCCTGCGACGCGTACTTCACGTCGAGGTCGTTGTAGATCAACGTGTTCATGGCGGTGTACTGCATGCCCATGAAGCCGCCGTAGATGAACACCATCAGGGCGATCAGCCACATCGGCGAACCCTTGCCGAGCAGCGCGAACGACGCGAGCAGCGCCGCGACAATCAATGTATTGGTGAACAGCAGTCGCCGATAACCGAACAGGTTGAGCAGGCGGTTGATGCCCCATTTGGCGGTAATCGAGCCGAGAGCCTGCGGTACCATCATCAGGCCGGCCATCAAGGGCGACCAGCCGCAGCCAACCTGCAGGAACAACACCAGCAACAGGAACATGCCCGACACGCCAAGGCGCGTGAACAGGTTGCCCGCCAGTGACACCCACACGCTGCGCACGCGCAGCAGGCTGAGGTCGGCCACCGGGTGATCGGTACGGCGGCTGTGCCACACGTAGATGCAACCGAACACGATGGCCAGCACACCGTATGCGCCGATGCGCGGCCACTGCACACCGCCACCGCTCGCCACTTCGGACGCGGTCAGCAGCATCGCCGAGGCCGCGGCGAACAACAGGAAACCCAGGATGTCGAAGCGGTGCGGATCGTCGAGCCGGTAGTCGGGCATGTCGCGGCGGTTCATCCACATGCCGACGATGCCGACCGGTACGTTGATGAGAAAGATCAGTCGCCACGACGTGTACTGCGCCAACGCACCACCGAGCAGCGGGCCGAGCACGGAGCCAAGCAGGCCTACCGTTGCCACGGTGCTCATCGATCTCACGAAATCGCGCTTCTCGATGCTGCGCACGAGCACGTAGCGACCCACCGGCATCAACGCAGCGCCACCAAGGCCCTGCAACACGCGCGCCGCGACGAGCTGGGGCAGGGTCTGCGCGATGCCGCACAGCAGGGAGCCCACGGTGAAGGTGCCGATGGCGGCGGCAAAGATCGGTCGCGTGCCGAAGCGGTCGCACAACCACGGGCTGGCGGGGATGAAGATCGCGAGTGTCAGCACGTAGCTGGTCAACGCCGTGCGCATGCCCAGCGGGGTGACGTTGAGCGCCTCCGCCATGGCTGGCACCGCCGTGTTGACGATGGTGGAATCCAGCGCCTGCATGAAGAACGCCGCGGCGACCAGCCAGATCAGGCCGCGATAGCGCTCATGCGACGACTCCGGAGGGTCGGCGGGTAGCGACGCCTCTTCGCCAGGGGGCGGAACGGGGAGGTTGGCCTCCGTGGCGGGGATGTGCTCGGGCATGTCCCTCAGAGCCTGTTCAGTGTCTCCACGTGGCTCGCGCAGGGAGCTGTTTGCGCGCCAGCCAAGGAAGAACGATGGAGTGTATGTCGATACACGACGGAGTGATGACGCGGGATGGCGGGCAAACAGACCCTGCCCAAAGGGTTGATTACCGATGGCTGCCAGCGAGCGGCCCGCGGCTTGACCTGACGGCCAGTCAGGCGCGGCGCCACGGTCCGCTCGCTGGCAGCCATCGGTAGTCAACGCGAGCTACGTGGAGACATTGAACAGGCTCTATGATACCTGCTATGACAGCTTGCTTTCGTCGGCTGTCGCGTCCAAAGTCAGTGCCGTTTCATCTTAGGGTTTGCATGTGCGCGCGACGTCAAACACGTCGACGTGAATGCTGCGGGCCCTGGCAGGTTTCGACCATGACAGGTAGAGCAACGCCCACACGCGCCGGGACGGTTTCGTCCCGGCGCGTCGCTTTTTCAAGGTCATCAGCAGGTGGATGCCATGGGCATCCGCGGACAGGAGTCATCATGAGCATCAAGCCACCCATCGTCATTTCCCGCCTGGATCTGGAGCGTATCGACGCACTCCTCGAACGCATGCCGCACTCGCAGCTGGCGCAGTACGACGCGCTGCGCGCAGAGCTGGATCGCGCCGAGGTGGTGGAGCCCGCGCAGGTGCCGGCCGATGTGGTGACGATGAACTCCGTCGTCACCTTCGAGGACGAGAACAGCAGCGACGAGCTGACCGTGAGCCTGGTGTATCCCTCGGGCGCCGGTGTGCCGGGCGCAGTGTCGATCTTCGCGCCCGTCGGCAGTGCGCTGCTTGGGCTGGCGGTCGGCCAATACATCGAATGGCCCATGCCGGACGGACGTTCGCGTCGCTTGCGCGTGCTCGAGATCGAATACCAGCCGGAGTCTGCCGGCGACCTGCATCGCTGAGCGATGCGAGCCCCGGGCCGGTATGTCTGCCCGGGGCCATTCACATCAGTCGAAATGGTGCGAATAGCCGATACGGAAGCCGTCCGGCAGCACGCTCAACGTCCAGGGCGATTCGCGATGCATGGCCCAAAGGCCCATGCCGGTACCGATGGCGGCACCTACCAGCACGTCGCTTTGCCAATGGCCGAGGGTCTTCACGCGCGCGACGGCCGCATAGGCGGGTAGCAGCGTGAGCAGGTAGGTGGAGGGATGCTCGCTGCCGTAGGTGGCAATGAAGGGCGTCACGGCCGCCGAGATGGCGCCCACCTCGTTGCTGGGGAAGCTGTGTGCTCCCCAACCCTGGAAGAACTTGTTGGGATCGTTGGTCTGCGAGGGGCGCTCGCGCTGGAAGATCCACTTCATGGTCTGCGTGGTGATGGCGGTGGTCACCATGGCATCGGCCGATCGCCAGAAGGTGTCGCCGAGGCGGTCCTGGTCGCCCAGCCAGAGTGCGCCACCACCGACGGTGAGCACGGTGCCGTAGAACAGGATGTTCTGGTTGCTGCGCTTCCAGATGCCGCTGTTGTCGTAGTGGACGGTGTGGTCGATGCCGAAAGGACCACCTCCGGCCTGGGCCGCGCCACTCGCGACCGCCATGGCCAGAATGGCCAGTTTGAAGATACGCACTTGCTGATTTTCCCCTGTCCGCGGGCCAGACGCCGCGGTCGCAAGAAATTGTAGGGGAGGCAGCTTTCCCGCGCCTTATGGCGAGGTCAGGGCAGGCCGACGGCGTCAGTCGGCCTCATGGTCGTCTTGTGGCCGTGCCAAGCAAAGCAGTGCGTCTGGTCAGTCGAACTTGTGCGAATAGCCGATCTGAAAGCCCCCGGGCAGCAGCGAGATGATCCAGGGCGACTCGCGATGGGTGGCCCAGAAGCCGACACCGACACCGATCCCGGCGCCGACCAGCACGTCGCTTTGCCAGTGACCATGGGTCTTCACGCGCGCTACGGCATCGTAGGCGGGCAGCAAGGCCAGGAGGTAGACCGAAGGATGATCGTTGCCGTACGTGATCATGAAAGGCGTGACCGCCGCAGTGATGCTCGCCACTTCGCCGCTGGGGAAGCTCTGCGCGTGCCAACCCTGGAACCACTGGTTGGGAGAGTCCGTCTGCGAAGGACGTTCGCGCTGGAACGTCCACTTCAGCACCTGGGTACTGGCGGCCGTGACGACCATGGAGTCGACCGAGCGCCAGAAGGTATCGCCGAGTTTGTCCTGATCGCCCAGCCAGATTGCGCCGCCGGCGATGGTGAGGATGCTGCCGTAGACCAGGATCTCCTGGTTGCTGCGCTTCCAGATGCCGCTGTCGTCGTAGGCCACCGTGTGGTCCAGCCCGAGGAGACCGCTGCCGGCCCAGGCAGGGCTCGTGGCGAGCGCAATCACGTATATCACCCATCGAAAGCTGCGCATGGTCTGCCTCCCAGCCGGAGTGCCAGCGTCAACAACGCGTTCCGGACGCTACTCCGCCGGACTGACATTCGGCTTAGCAAACGCGAAAAAGGCGCCCGTGCCGGTAAACTTCGGCTCATGAGGACACCTGAATGAGCAAGAGCCCCGCCCATGAATGGCGCGAGCGTGCGGCGGAGCTGCGCGAAAAGATCGAGCGTGCCAATTATCAGTATCACGTGCTCGACGATCCCGAGATCACCGACGCCGAATACGACCAGGCCATGCGCGAGCTGGAGGCGCTGGAGCAGGCGCATGCCGAGCTGGCCACGCCCGATTCGCCCACGCGCCGCGTTGGCGCCAGGGCACAGGGAGGCTTTGCCGAGGTTCGCCACGCGATCCCGATGCTTTCGCTCAGCAACGCGTTCGAGCAGGAGGGCAACACCGAGCGCGAGCGTTTCCGCGATGTCGCCGAGTTCGAGCGGCGCATCGAGCACGCGCTGGATCGGCGCACCCCGGTGTTCTCGGTGGAACCCAAGCTCGATGGCCTCGCCATCAGCCTGCGTTACGAAGACGGCGTGTTCGTACAGGGCGCCACGCGCGGCGATGGCGAAACCGGCGAGGATGTGACGGCCAACCTGCGCACCGTGCGTGCCATCCCGCTGCGCCTGCGCGGCAAGGACTGGCCGCGCGTGCTGGAAGTGCGCGGCGAAGTAATCATGCTGCGCAAGGATTTCGAGGCGTTCAACGAATACGCCCGCACCCACGGCGAAAAGCCGCTGGCGAACCCGCGCAACGGCGCGGCGGGCTCGCTGCGGCAGCTCGATCCCGCCATCACGGCCAGGCGCAAGCTCAGCTTTTTCGCCTACGCGGTCGGCGACGTGCAGGACGGCGAACTGCCGCCGACGCATTCCAGGACGCTGGCGAAGCTGCGCGACTGGGGTTTTCCGGTGTCGCCGGAAGTGGATACCGCGAAAGGCTTCGACGGTTTGCTGGCGTATTTCCATCGCATCGGTGAGAAACGCGACCGGTTGCCGTATGACATCGACGGCGTGGTCTACAAGCTGGACGATTACGAAGGCCAGCGCGCGATGGGCTTCGTTTCGCGCGCACCGCGTTGGGCCATCGCCCACAAATTCCCTGCACAGGAACAGACCACCACCGTCGAGGCGATCGAGATCCAGATCGGCCGCACCGGCGCCGCTACGCCGGTGGCGCGCCTGAAGCCGGTGCAGGTGGCGGGCGTCACGGTCACCAATGCCACGCTGCACAACGCCGACCAGGTTGCACGGTTGGACGTGCGCGTGGGCGATACCGTGATCGTGCGGCGCGCCGGCGACGTGATTCCCGAAGTGGTGCGCGTGATACCCGAGTCACGGCCGCCGCATACCCACGTGTGGCACATGCCTTCGCATTGCCCGGTGTGCGGCTCGGCGCTGCTGCGCGAAGAGGGCGAGGCGGCGTGGCGTTGCTCGGGCGGTCTCGTATGCGCTGCGCAACGCAAGGAGGCGCTGATCCATTTCGCGGCGCGCCGTGCCATGGACATTGAAGGCATTGGCGAGCGCTTCGTCGATGCGCTGGTGGATTTCGGTTACGTGCACACGCCGGCCGATCTCTACAAGCTCACGCTCGAGGACTTCCTCGAGATGAAGCGTCGTGCGGATGAGCGCGAAGGCACCACGCCCGAAACGGTGAAGCAGGGCAAGGTGGCAACGAAATGGGCGGAGAACCTTATCGAGGCGATCGAAGCCAGCAAGCACACGACCCTGCCGCGTTTCCTGTTCGGGCTCGGCATCATGCATATCGGCGAGAGCACGGCCAAGACGCTGGCGGCGTGGCTGGGCAGCCTCGCCATGATCCGCCGCATGCCTGCCGCCTTGTTGCGCGTGCTGCCCGACGTGGGCCATGAAGTGGCGGCGTCCATCGCCGGCTTCTTCGCGCAGAAGGGCAACCAGAAGGTGGTCGACGAGTTGCTGGCCGCCGGCATCGTGTTTGCCGACGAGACGCATCCCTCGCCCAAGATGCGCCAGCGCCTGAACCTGGCTGTATTGCTCGACAACGCGGGCATCAACAAGCTGGGTCCCAAGAGCACGCATTTGCTGGCGGAACGCTTCCCCACGCTGGAGAAGTTGATGGCCGCCGGATCGGCGCACTGGGTCACTGCAGGCCTGCCATCGGCGGCCTCCACCAACCTCGCGGCCTTCCTGGCTCACGAAAAGCAGGCGCAGCCGTTGCGCGAAGCAGATGCCGCGATGCACGAGCTGCTGGCGGCGATCCCTGCCGCGACCAAGGCCTCGTCGGCGCCGCTGGAAGGGCAGACGGCGGTGCTGACCGGCACGCTTACCTCGCTCAGTCGCGACGAAGCGAAGGAGCGGCTGGAGGCGCTGGGTGCGAAGGTGGCCGGCTCCGTGTCCAAGAAGACCAGTTTCGTGGTGGCCGGTGAAGCGGCAGGCTCCAAGCTCGACAAGGCGCAGGAGCTGGGTGTCGAGGTGTGGGACGAGGCGCAGCTGCTGGCCCTGTTGGCCAGGTACGAGGGCGGGGCATGACACTGCATCTGGCCGGCCGTTTGCATCTGCGGGCGCGACTGTATGCGCTTATCCGCGCGTTTTTCGCCGAGCGCGATGTGCTCGAAGTGGAGACGCCGATCCTTTCCGCGGCGGGCAACACCGACCCGAACATCGAAAGCTTCAGCACCGCATTTCATGGTCACGTCGATGCCGGCTCGCGCGAGCGGTGGATGCGTACGTCGCCCGAATATCCGCTCAAGCGCCTGCTGGCCAGTGGCGTGGGCGATTGCTATGAGTTGGGTCGCGTGTTCCGCAATGGCGAGGCGGGCGGGCGCCACAATCCCGAGTTCAGCATGCTCGAGTGGTACCGCATCGGCTGGGATCACCACCGCCTGATGGAAGAATCCATCGCGCTGGTGGAGGCGGCCCTGGCGCTGGTGGGACGTCGCGTCGAAGTGTGCGTGGAGGGCTATCGCCAGCTTTTCATCGACGAACTGGGCATCGATCCGATCCACGCATCCATTGAAACGCTGCGCGAGCCGCTCGCCGAATACGGCATCGACCCGGCCGGGCTTACCCGCGACGACTGGCTGGACCTGCTCATCACGCACCGGTTGCAGCCGGCATTTCCGAACAATCGCATCACCGTGATCCATGACTACCCGGCGTCGCAGTGCGCGCTGGCCAAGGTGCGGCCCGGCGATCCACCGCTGGCGGAGCGTTTCGAGCTGTACCTGGGGCGTTACGAACTGGCCAACGGCTATCACGAACTCAATGACGCCACGGAGCAGCGCCTGCGCTTCGATCGCGACAACGCGGTGCGGCGCGAACGCGGGCAGCGGGAGATTCCCGTGGATGAGCGGTTGCTCGGCGTACTCGACGCGATGCCCGATTGTGCCGGCGTGGCGATGGGCATCGAGCGCCTGCTGATGTGCCTGGTGGGCACCGACGCCATCGCCGATGTGCTGACCTTTCCCTTCCCGGAGGCCTGACACGGTGTCCTTGTTGCCGGCCATCCATCATGTGGCGTTGATCTGTTCGGACTACGCGCGTTCCAAGGCGTTCTACAGCGAGACGCTGGGCTTTCGCATCATTCGCGAGGTGTACCGGAAGGAACGCGACTCGTGGAAGCTTGATCTGGAAGTGAGCCCGGGCGTGAGCCTGGAGCTGTTTTCCTTTCCTTCGCCACCGTCGCGTCCGTCGCGGCCCGAAGCGCAGGGTTTGCGGCACCTGGCGTTCGCCGTGCCGGATATCGATGCGGTGATCGCCACGCTGCAGGAGCGTGGCGTCACATGCGAACCCGTGCGCATCGATGAATACACGGGGCGACGTTTCACCTTCTTCGCCGATCCGGACGATTTGCCGATCGAATTGTACGAACAGTAAGCATCAGCCGTGTCGGCGCCGTAAACGTGTTTAGACTCTTACCGTCATCCCGGCTTTCGCCGGAATGACGGCAGAGAAGGGTGACGATCTGGAAGAAGCGATCATCCGCGTGGCGATCAGTCCCTCGCATCCAGCAGATGTTTGTAGATCAACCCGCCCACGACGCCGCCGATCAACGGAACCAGCCAGAACATCCACAGCTGTCCCATGGCCCAGCTTCCCTGGAACACGGCAACCGCCGTGCTGCGTGCCGGATTGACCGAGGTGTTGGTGATCGGAATGGAGATCAGGTGGATCAGGGTAAGCGCGAGGCCGATCGCCAGTGGCGCAAAGCCGGTCGGTGCCAGCTTGTGCGTGCTGCCGTTGATCACGATCAGGAAGAAAGCGGTCAGCACGAACTCGGCGATCATGCAGGCGTGCAGCGAATACTTCCCTGGCGAGTGCTCGCCGTAACCGTTGGAAGCGAAACCGCCCGCAACAGGATCAAACACGGGCCGGCCGCTGGCGATCAGGTAAATGGTGCCACCGGCAATGATGCCGCCCACCACCTGGGCGATCCAGTAGGGAACCACGTCCTTGGCCGGGAAACGGCCGCTTGCCCACATGCCGGCGGTCACGGCTGGGTTGAAATGGGCACCGGATATATGGCCCACCGCATAGGCCATGGTGACCACGGTAAGACCGAAGGCGAGCGCGACACCGGCGAAACCGATGCCCAGCTCGGGAAAGGTCGCAGCGAAAACCGCGCTGCCGCAACCGCCAAAGACCAGCCAGAACGTACCGAAGAACTCAGCTCCCAAACGCTTGCCCATACTCATGGGGACTCTCCTTGCAGGTTTCAGGGGAAAGCTCTCGCGCATCCGTGCGTCACTTCCACAAAGCTCCTGATCCGGTGCTGCCTCCTGGGGCGGGCCCGGGAAGCGGGCATAGGCTAGCAAAACCCTAGATCGCGATTGGATGAAGACCGACAGGGTTTCTCGCCTTCACCTTTGTGTATGCTGCCGCGTCGCTTACACCAAGAGTGCGAGATCGCTGATGGCGCAAGTCGCTTCGTCCACTTCACCGATGGCGCCGGCCAGCCGCGCGCTGTCCGGCCGGGATATCCAGACCCTGCTGCTCGCCTCGCTGGGCGGTGCAATGGAGTTCTACGATTTCGTGGTCTTCGTGTTCTTCGCGCTGCCGCTGAGCCACCTGTTCTTCCCGCCGAATACCGCGCCCTGGCTGGCCCAGCTGCAGGTCTACGGCATCTTCGCGGCGGGCTACCTCGCGCGGCCCCTGGGCGGCATCGTGATGGCTCACTTCGGCGACCGGCAGGGTCGCAAGCGCATGTTCACGCTCAGCGTGTTCCTGATGGCGCTGCCCACGCTGGCGATCGGCCTGCTGCCGGTCTATGCCCAGGTGGGCGTGCTGGCGCCCCTGCTGTTGCTGGTGATGCGCGTGGTGCAGGGCGTGGCCATCGGCGGCGAGGTGCCCGGCGCCTGGGTGTTCGTGGCCGAACATGCGCCCCCGGGCCGGGTCGGTTTCGCCTGCGCCTGCCTGACCTCCGGTCTCACGGCCGGCATTCTGATCGGCTCGCTGACGGCGGCATGGATCAACCATCATCTCGCGCCGGAGCAGGTGCTGGGCTGGGGCTGGCGCCTGCCATTCCTGCTGGGCGGTGTATTTGGCTTCATCGCGGTATGGCTGCGCCGCTGGCTCAGCGAGACGCCGGTGTTTGCGCAGCTGCGCGAACGCAAAGCCTTGAGCAGCGAGCTGCCCCTGCGTACGGTTCTGGCCGGCCATGGCGGCAGCGTGCTGCTGTCGATGGCGGTGACCTGGACGCTCACGGCAGCGATCCTGGTGCTGATCCTGATGCTGCCGAACCTGGCGCAGAAGCCGTTCGGCATCGCACCGGACGTAGCCTTTCTCGGCAACAGCGTGGCGGCCTTCTGCCTGGGGCTGGGTTGCCTGGCCTATGGCTGGCTGACCGATCGCATCGGTGCGGCCCGGGCCCTGCTGGTCGGCTCGCTGGCACTGATCGCCGCCACCTACGCCCTGTTTGCCGACCTGGGCGCGGGCGGCGCGCATTTCCTGCCCTTGTATGCACTTACCGGTTTCATGGTGGGCAGCGTGGGCGTGGTCCCGACGGTGATGGTGATGGCGTTTCCCGCACCCATCCGCTATTCGGGCATTTCGTTTGCGTACAACGTGGCCTATGCCGCGTTTGGCGCGACCACCGCGACGCTGATCGGCTACCTCGGCGAACGCGTCGGACACATGGCGCCGGCGCATTACGTCGCCATGACTGCCGTGGTCAGCATCGTGGCGGCGCTGTGGCTGATGGTGTCCAGGCGCGGGGAAGCGCTGGAGGGATAAAGCGGCGACCGGGCGGAGGCACTGCTCCGCCGGTACGATCGATGCCGCCGGATCAGGTGTTGCTGATGGTCGAGCCGGTGAGCAGTCCACGGGCCAGCATGCCGCACTGCTTGCGATACAGCAGCATCTGCCATTGGCGGCCGCCCAGCTGGCGCCACAGCACGGCTGAGCGCACGGCCGCCAACAGGCTGGCGCGTACTTTTTCCACCACCGCCGGTTGCTGCAGCTGCTGCGGATTGCCGGTCACCATTACGCGCGGCTTGAGCGTGGACAGCGTGGTGGCGTAGAGCTCGGCGAGACGCTTCACCACCTGCGGGGAATCCTGGCCGAAGTGCTCGACCTGGCGCTGCGCCGACACGATGCCTTGTTGCAGCTGATCGAGCAGATCGCTGCGACGTGCCAGGCTGCGCTCCAGGCGCATCACGGTGAACGCCATGCGGGTGATCGCCACGTCGCGGTTGCTTTCGTCCAGCAGGGTGATCAGCTGGCGCAGGCCAAGGCGCACCGCCGAGACGTCGCCGTACACGCCCACCACGGAAGGCGCATCGATGCGAAACACGCTGGCCACGCTGCCGGCCATGGCGACTTCGTCACAGCGGCCGTCGTTGGCGAGCTGCTGGGCGAGCGTGACGGCCTGGAACAGACCGGCCAGGGCGAGCACGCGCTCTTCATTCATGGCAAAGGTTTCAAGCACCGGACACCGTCGCGACAGGGGAAGGGGAGGGTTGGACATCTTTCCAGCCACCGAACGGCGCGTCGGTGCGGTCGATCACGGCGCCGCCCAGGCAGGCTTCACCGTCATAGAACACCACCGACTGCCCCGGGGTCACCGCACGCTGCGGTTCGTCGAACACTACCTCCAGGCCGTCATCGTGCACGAATACCTCGCAGGCCTGGTCGGCCTGGCGATAGCGCGTCTTGGCGGTGCAGCGGAAGCGAAGTGCCGGCGGTTCGCCGGCGACCCAGGTGGGTGGCTCGGCATGCAGTCGGCGTGAATACAGCCAATGGTTTTCGCCACCCTGGGCGACGTAAAGCACGTTGCCAGGCACGTCCTTGCCGACCACGTACCAGGCCTCGCCACTGGCGCCGTGGCGGCCGCCTATCCCTAAGCCGTTGCGCTGGCCCAGCGTGTAATACATGACGCCCTGGTGCTTGCCGACGGTCTCGCCTTCCGGCGTGCGCATCGGACCGGGCTGTGCAGGGATGTACTGCGCGAGGAAGCTGCGGAAATCGCGCTCGCCGATGAAGCAGATGCCGGTGGAATCTTTCTTGGCGTGCGTGGGCAGCGCGGCGTCCTGGGCCATCCGGCGTACGTGCGACTTCTCGATCTCGCCCACCGGGAACAACGTGGCCGCCAGCTGCTCCTGGCCCAGCGCGTGCAGGAAGTAGGTCTGGTCCTTGGACGCATCGACAGCGCGCAGCAGGCGGTACTTGCCCTGGTGGAAATCGACGCGGGCGTAGTGGCCCGTGGCGATCTTGTCGGCGCCCAGCGCGCGGGCCTCGTCGAGAAAAGTCTTGAACTTGATCTCGCGGTTGCACAGCACGTCGGGATTCGGCGTGCGGCCGGCGCGGTATTCGGCGAGGAAGTGCTCGAACACGCCGTCCCAGTACGCCGCCGCGAAATTGCGGGCGTGAAACGGGATCCCAAGGCGCCCGCACACGGCCACGGCATCCTTGCGGTCGGCATCGGTGGTGCAGGGGCCGTCGCGGTCGTCTTCTTCCCAGTTCTGCATGAACAGGCCTTCGACCGTATGGCCGGCCTGCTGCAGGAGCAGCGCCGCTACGGACGAGTCCACGCCGCCCGAGATGCCGAGCATCACCTTAAGAGCCCGCTTCATGTCTTCACCTGGCTCGCGCCGGGAGCTGTTTGCTCGCCAGACCAGGAAGAACGAGGGCGTGTATGTCGATACACAACCGAGTGATGACGCAGGATGGGGAGCAAACAGACCCGGCCCACAGGGTTGGGCATCAGCGCCTGCCAGGAAGCGGCGCGCGGCTTGACCTGACCACCAGTCAGGCGCTGCGCCACGCTCCACTCCCTGGCAGGCGCTGATGCCCAACGCGAGCTAGGTGAAGACATGAAGCGGGCTCTCATGGGTAACGATCCTCGGTCAGCAGGCTATGTAACAAACCCAGCGGATAGCGCTGGCCGGCCAGCCAGGCATCGATGCTCATCAGCACCAACGGACTGCGCAGTCGCTCACCCAGTGCCGCGATCTCGTCACGGGTCATCCACAAGGCACGGCGGATGCCGTCATCCAGCGGACGCTGCGGATCGTGGCTGATTGCACGGGCGGCAAAGGTGAAACGCACCACGCCGTCGCCATGTTCGGTGCTGCGCCACTGGTTGACGGAAACCAGGTGCTCCAGCGCCACCGTCCAGCCGGTCTCCTCCAGCGTCTCGCGGACCGCGGCGGTGATCAGGCTCTCCCTGTCATCGAGGTGGCCGGCCGGCTGGTTATAGGCAACGCGGCCGTTCACCTCCTCTTCGACCATGAGGAAGCGGTCGCCATCGGCAACAACGCACGCTACGGTGACGTGCGGACACCAGACGGGACGGGCGATGGGAGGGGCGGAATCAGCCATAGAAGCCATATGGCGGCGATGACGGCACTGGAAAAGCCGTCATTGTGCCATTACCTGAAGGCATTCATGCCTTCATGGGGCTCTGCGTCCACCGGCACGGGCCGGATCAGGACGGCGGCGCTATACTTTTTCCCAGGAAATCTCACGTAGAACCCATGGCTCACGAACCCGAACACGAACAAGGCAGTGGTCACGGCCTGGCGCTGGAAACCTCGCGACCCGAGGTGGCTCGCCCCCCTCTCTTCCAGGTGGTACTGCTGAATGATGATTTCACCCCGATGGATTTCGTGGTCGAGGTGTTACGCAGCTTCTTCAACCTCGACCAGGAGCGCGCCGTGCAGGTGATGCTCCACGTCCATACGCGCGGGAAGGGCGTATGCGGGGTCTTCACGCGGGAGGTGGCCGAAACCAAGGTCACCCAGGTAAACGAATATTCACGTGCTCATCAGCATCCTTTGTTGTGCACTATGGAAAAGCTTTAGCGCCTGTCAGAACGGGGTTGTTCGGAGATATTGAACAAGTAGCCACCACCCCCCATTTTGTAGCCATCGCGGTTTAGCCGCCCTGCCACACAGCGGAGAAGGTCCGGATGTTCAGCAAGGATCTCGAAGTCACCATCGGCCAGTGCTACAAACAGGCCCGTGAGCAGCGTCATGAATTCATGACGGTGGAACACCTGCTGCTCGCGCTTACCGAAAACCAATCGGCCCTTGGCGCGCTGCGCGCCTGTGGCGTCGACCTGCCGCGCCTCACGCGCGAGCTGGAAAAAATCATTGCCGAGACCGTTCCCGTGCTGCCGCACGGCGACGAGCGCGACACGCAACCCACGCTGGGCTTCCAGCGCGTGCTGCAGCGCGCGGTCTATCACGTGCAATCCTCGGGTCGCAAGGAAGTCACCGGCGCCAACGTGCTGGTGGCCATCTTCGGCGAAAAGGATTCGCACGCCGTGTATTTCCTGCACCAGCAGGAGATCACTCGTCTCGACGTGGTCAACTACATTTCGCATGGCATCGCCAAGATCGGCGACGAGCCGTCGAGCAGCATGCCCGGCGCTGAGCGCGAGAGCGAAGACGGCGAGCCCAAGGGCAACCCGCTGAGCGAGTACGCCAGCAACCTCAACGAGCTGGCGCTGGAAGGCAAGATCGATCCGTTGATCGGCCGCCAGGACGAAATCGAGCGCACCATCCAGGTGTTGTGCCGCCGCCGCAAGAACAACCCGCTGTACGTGGGTGAGGCTGGCGTGGGCAAGACCGCGCTCGCCGAAGGGCTGGCCAAGCGCATCGTCGACGGTGAAGTGCCCGAAGTGCTGGAGAACGCCACCATCTGGTCGCTGGACCTCGGCGCGCTGGTGGCCGGCACCAAGTATCGCGGCGATTTCGAGAAGCGCCTGAAGGCGGTGATCGGCCAGCTGAAGAAGCAGCCGGGCGCGATCCTCTTCATCGACGAAATCCACACCATCATCGGCGCCGGTTCCGCCTCGGGCGGCACCATGGACGCGAGCAACCTGATCAAGCCCATGCTGGCATCGGGCGAGTTGCGTTGCATCGGTTCCACCACGTTCCAGGAATTTCGCGGCATCTTCGAGAAGGACCGTGCGCTGGCTCGTCGCTTCCAGAAGATCGACGTGGTCGAGCCGACCGTGGCCGACAGCTTCGAGATCCTGAAGGGCCTGCGTTCCCGCTTCGAGGAACACCACAACGTCGCCTATACCAACGAGGCGCTGAAGGCCGCGGTGGACCTGTCGGTGAAGCACATTCCCGACCGCCTGCTGCCGGACAAGGCCATCGACGTGATCGATGAGGCCGGTGCCCGCCAGCGCCTGCTGCCGCTCGACCAGCGTTCGGGCAAGGTGGACGTGCCGGAGGTCGAGTACATCGTCGCCAAGATGGCGCGCATCCCTGCCAAGCAGGTGTCCGCCTCCGACCGTGACGTGCTGAAGAACCTCGAGCGCAACCTGAAGATGGTGGTGTTCGGCCAGGATCCGGCCATCGAGGCGCTGGCCGCCTCGATCAAGATGGCGCGTTCGGGTCTCGCCGATCCGTCCAAGCCGATCGGTTGCTTCCTGCTGGCCGGTCCCACCGGCGTGGGCAAGACCGAGGTGACCAAGCAGCTGGCGATGCAGCTGGGCATCGAGATGATCCGCTTCGACATGTCCGAATACATGGAAGCGCATTCCGTCTCGCGCCTGGTCGGCGCGCCTCCGGGCTACGTCGGTTTCGACCAGGGCGGCCTGCTTACCGAGGCGGTGACCAAGCATCCGCATGCGGTGCTGCTGCTCGACGAGATCGAGAAGGCGCATCCGGACGTCTACAACATCCTGCTGCAGGTGATGGACCGCGGCGTGCTGACGGACACCAATGGTCGCGAGGCCAACTTCAAGAACGTGATCGTGGTGATGACGACGAACGCAGGTGCCCAGCAGGCCTCGCGCCGTGGCATCGGCTTCGTGAAGCAGAACCATTCGATGGACGCGATGGAAGTGATCCGCCGCACCTTCACGCCGGAGTTCCGCAACCGTCTCGATGCGGTCATCCAGTTCACCCCGCTGGACTTCGACCACATCCTGCGCGTGGTGGACAAGTTCGTGATCGAGCTGGAAGCCCAGTTGACCGAAAAGCACGTGTCGCTGGACGTGGATTCGGACGCCCGCCGCTGGCTGGCCGAGCACGGCTTCGACCCACAGATGGGCGCGCGCCCGATGGCTCGCGTGATCCAGGAAAAGGTGAAGCGCCCGCTGGCCGACGAACTGCTGTTCGGCAAGCTGGCCGACGGCGGCAAGGTCAGCCTGAGCGTCAAGGATGGCGAGCTGGTAGTCAGCACCGAGGCGGCGGAAAAGCTGCCGGCCACGGTGATCTGATCCGGGTTCGCAGTGAACGAAAAAGGCCGCGCACTGCGCGGCCTTTTTTTATGCCCTTCCTGTAGGAGCGCACCCAGTGCGCGAAAAACCTACGGAGCAGCAATGCCAGACTCTGCGGTCGCGCACTGGGTGCGCTCCTACAGATCGGGCCGGGTTTACTTCATGCGGTAGGTGATACGACCCTTGGTGAGGTCGTACGGGGTCATCTCGACCTTCACCTTGTCGCCGGTGAGGATGCGGATGTAATGCTTGCGCATGCGGCCGGAAATATGGGCCGTGATGACGTGGCCGTTTTCCAGCTGCACGCGGAACATGGTGTTGGGCAGGGTCTCCTGGACCGTACCTTCCATTTCGATGACGTCGTCTTTGGCCATGCGTTCCGGTGGGGGCTAGGGCAGCCGTCATGGCCGCGTAAGCGGTCGATTATGCCACAAGTTGCCCTGGTTAAAGAAATATCAGCCGAAATGCTCATCCAGCTTGCGACGGATTTCCTGTTCCACCATGCCCTTGAGGGGCGCCAGCATCATGCCCAGCTCGGCCGTGACCTGGATGGCGTCGGCGCCCACGGCAATGCTGCCGGTCACGCCGGGGCGGGAAAACCGGAGGGTATCGCCTTGCCACTGGCCCTCCATGCCGAACTTTTCGTGCATGCGCGCGGCGACCTGGTCGACCACGGCGCGGGCCTCCGCAACAGACAGCTGATGGGGCCGATGGATGTCGATCTTGGGCATGGGGCATTCCTTCAAAACGTAAACCCGCATCGTATGCCAGATGTGCTCGGAGAGTGCGTAAGCATCTGCTAGAGTCCCCGCCGACTAGTCAGCGGTTCACCGATGCGCATCGAGTTTCCCAATTCGGCCCGAGAGGATTTTCACTGGGACGCCCCTACCTTGCGGATCGGCAGCGCACCGGACAACGACCTCATCCTGGCGGCCCATCAGGCCGGCACGCATCATCTCAAGATCCTGCTCGATCGCCGTGGCTGGGTGCTGCAGATGCAGCCGCAGGGCAACCGTGTCTATGTAAACGCCCGCCCGGTGCGCGAAAAAGCGCTCCTGCGTGCAGGCGACATCCTCAGCGTGGGCGACTGTCGCATGTTGCTGCGCTCCGACGAAGAGCCCGCCCATAGTTCGCCGGTCACGGTACCCGCGGAAGGCCGCTGCACGGTGGCTCTGCGTGCGGTGGCCGGACCGCTTTCCGGTCGCGTGCTGTCGCTGCAGGACAAGCTCGAGCTTGGTCCGCTGGGCCGCATTCCATTGGAGCTTCCGCAGGGCGAAGCGGCCTCGATGTCGGTGCTCTGGCGCGAAGGCCAGCTGTGGCTCGAGGCCGGCCAGCAATCCGCACGTTACCCGCTGCGCGTGAACGGCTCGCCGGTCGTGCAGGCCACGCTGCGCCCCGGTGACCAGATCGGCCTCGGCATGCACCGCTTCGTGGTCGACGCGCCGGGGCTGGAGCCCGAACCCGAAATCGTCATGCCGGAGCCGGCGCCTGAGCACCTGCCCGAGGAAGATGCCGGCCCGCGCGGCGAGGTGTGGTGGCTGATCGCCACGGCGGCTGTCCTGGCCCTGGGCATTGCGGTGGCGCTGCTGGTGCGTTTCTGAGGCGCCCGGCGGGCGAATCATCGACCCTTGCCTGCCCGTTGACGACCCGTTGCTGCGACGCGGCATAATGCGGAGACAATTTCCGCCAAGGCGTCTTTCGTGAGCAGACTCTGGAACTTCAGCGCGGGTCCCGCCGCGCTGCCGCAGCCCGTACTTGAACGCGCCCAGCGCGAACTGCTGGATTGGCAGGGCTGCGGTGCCTCCGTGATGGAGCTTTCCCACCGCGGCAAGCTGTTCATGGGGCTGGCCCAGCAGGCCGAAGCCGATCTGCGCGAGTTGCTCGCGATTCCCGAGAATTACGCCGTGCTGTTCCTGCAGGGTGGCGCGACCCAGCATTTCGCCCAGATCCCGATGAATCTCGCGGATGAGGGCGCCAGCGCCGACTACGTGGTGACCGGGCACTGGGGCGAGAAGGCGGCCAGCGAAGCGGCGCCGTACGTGAAGGTGAACCTCGCCGCCAGCAGCAAGGGCGAGCGCTACCTGGGCCTGCCGCCACGCGAAACCTGGCAGCTGGATCCGCGCGCGGCCTATGTGCACTACACGCCGAACGAAACCATCCACGGCGTGGAATTCCACGATATCCCGGACGTGGGCGACGTGCCGCTGGTGGCCGACATGTCGTCGGACATCCTGTCCGGCCCGATCGACGTGACCAAATTCGGCCTGATCTACGCCGGTGCGCAGAAGAACATCGGTCCCTCGGGCCTGGTGGTGATGATCATCCGCCGCGACCTGCTCGAGCGCGCCACGCGCCCGATGGCGCGGATCTTCCGCTACGCCGATCACGCCGCGAATGACTCCATGCTCAACACGCCCAATACCTGGGGCTGGTATCTCGCCGGCCTCACGTTCCAGTGGCTGAAAGAGCAGGGCGGCCTGGCGGCGATGGGCGAGCGCAACACCGCCAAGGCCACGTTGCTGTACGACGCGATCGATCATTCCGATGGCTACTACCGCAGTCCGGTGGAGCCGTCGGCGCGTTCGCGCATGAACCTGCCGTTCACCTTGCACGACAGCGCGCTCGACGCGGATTTCCTCAAGGAATCGGAAGCGGCAGGGCTGCTGGCGCTGAAGGGACACAAGGCTGTGGGTGGCATGCGCGCATCGCTGTACAACGCCGTGCCGATGGAAGCCGTGCAGGCCCTGGTGGCCTTCATGAGGGACTTCGCCAAACGTCACGGATGAAACCGTTGCACGGGTGTCCGTAGATCGGGGACTATCCCCGGTCCCCTGTTTGGACTGCTTTACCTCCAGATCACGACATGACCGACAAGAAAACCTCGCTCTCCGGTGTGCGCGAACGCATCGACAGCATCGATCAGCAGATCCAGCAGCTGATCTCCGAGCGCGCCGGTTGGGCGCAGGAAGTGGCGCGGGTGAAAGGCGAGGGGCTTTCAGCCATCGACTATTACCGCCCCGAGCGCGAGGCCCACGTGCTGCGCATGGTGGTGGACCGCAACAACGGCCCACTGACCGATACCGAGATGGTGCGGCTGTTCCGCGAGATCATGTCGTCCTGCCTGGCGCAGGAAGATCCCCTGAAGGTGGGCTTCCTTGGTCCCGAGGGCACGTTCAGCGAACAGGCCGTGCGCAAGCACTTTGGCCACGCCGCCTATGGGTTGCCGCTGGGCAGCATCGAAGAGGTGTTCCAGGAGGTCGCCGCGGGCCATGCCGATTTCGGCGTGGTGCCGGTGGAGAACTCGGGGCAGGGCATGATCCAGGTAACGCTGGACATGTTCCTCACCTCCGATGCCACCATCTGCGGCGAGGTCGAGCTGCGCGTGCACCAGTGCCTGCATTCGCTCAACGGTCGCCTCGAAGACATCAAGCGCGTCTACGCTCATGCGCAGTCGCTGCAGCAGTGCAAGACCTGGCTGCGCATCAATCTGCCCAACGTGGAATGCATCGCCGTCGGCAGCAATGCCGAGGCCGCGCGACTGGCGCGCCATGCGGATGACGCGGGCGCCATTGCGGGCGAGACGGCGGGCCGCGTTTACGGGCTCAAGACGGTGGCCCAGGCCATCGAGGACCGCGCGGACAACACCACGCGCTTCCTGGTGATCGGCCGCTCGCTGTTTCCGCCGTCGGGCAACGATCGCACCTCGCTGCTGATCACGGTGAACGACAAGCCGGGTGCGCTCTATCACGTGCTCAAGCCGTTCGCCGAGCACGGCATCAGCCTCAACCGCATCGAGTCGCGCCCGGCGCATTCGGGCAAGTGGCAGTACGCGTTCTTCATCGACGTATCCGGCCACATCAACGACGAACCGATGCAGGCCGCCATGAAGGAAATGGGCGAAGCCGCCGCGCAGGTGCGCGTGCTCGGTTCGTACCCCGTCGCCTTGCCCTGATTAGTGCGCGGTTGCCACGGCGACCGCCGGAGATTTCATCGTGACCCGACTCGACTGGACCAGCCAATCCGGCGGCGCGCTGCATGGCAGCGTGCGCGTGCCTGGCGACAAATCCGTTTCGCACCGCGCGCTGATGCTGGGCGCACTGGCGGACGGCACCTCGCATATCCGTGGGTTTCTGGAAGGTGAGGACACGCGCGCCACTGCCGCCGTGCTGCAGCAGCTCGGCGTGCGCATCGACACGCCCACCGATGGCGAGCGAGTGGTGCACGGCGTGGGCCTGCATGGCTTGCGCGGTACCACGGAGCAGCTCGATTGCGGCAACGCCGGCACCGGCATGCGCCTGCTGACCGGCCTGCTGGCCGGTCAGTCGTTCGACAGCACCTTGGTGGGTGACGAATCGCTTTCCAAGCGTCCCATGCGACGTGTCACCGACCCGCTGGCCCTGATGGGCGCACGCATCGACACACAGGATGGCCTGCCACCGCTGCTGGTGCGCGGCGGGCAGCCGTTGCACGGCATCTCGTACACGCTGCCGGTCGCCAGCGCGCAGGTGAAATCCGCCTTGCTGCTGGCGGGCCTGTACGCGCAAGGCGAAACCGAGGTCATCGAGCCGCATCCCACGCGCGATTACACCGAGCGCATGCTGGCGGCTTTTGGCTGGCCGATCGATTTCTCGCCCGGTCGTGCGCGCATCGGCGGCGGACATGCGTTGCGTGCCACGGATGTCGACGTGCCGGCGGATTTTTCCTCCGCGGCGTTCTTCCTGGTGGCCGCGAGCATCGTGCCCGGTTCCGAGCTGCGCCTGCCGGCCGTGGGCCTCAATCCGCGGCGCACGGGCCTGTTGCAGGCCTTGCGCCTGATGGGCGCGGACATCCGCGTCGAGAACGAGCGCGAAAGCGGTGGCGAGCCGGTGGGCGACCTGGTGGTGCGCCATGCACCGCTGCACGGCATCGAACTGCCTGAAGCGCTGGTGCCGGACATGATCGATGAATTCCCGGTGCTGTTCGTCGCGGCTGCGGCGGCGACAGGGACTACCGTGGTGCGCGGCGCGGCCGAACTGCGCGTGAAGGAGTCCGATCGCATCGCCAGCATGGCGCGTGGCCTGCGGGCGCTGGGCGTGGCCATCGAGGAAGCACCGGATGGCGCGACCATCGAGGGCGGCGTCATTGGCGGTGGCGCCATCGACAGTCATGGCGATCACCGCATTGC
Organism: Dyella amyloliquefaciens; assembly: GCF_004296575.1. GTDB lineage: Bacteria > Pseudomonadota > Gammaproteobacteria > Xanthomonadales > Rhodanobacteraceae > Dyella > Dyella amyloliquefaciens. The sequence continues at coordinate 216,157 of NZ_SAYT01000003.1, forward strand.
GATGAGTTTTGCCGTGGCGGGACTGGTGGCAAACGGCACCGTACAGATCGGCGACTGCGCGAATGTCGCCACCTCGTTTCCGGGGTTCATGGAACTGGCCAACGGTTGCGGTTTCCGCCTGGCCTGACACACACGCTCTCTCTGTAGGAGCGCACCCAGTGCGCGACCGCAGGGACACGGGTGTTACCGCTCCGTAGGTTTTTCGCGCACTGGGTGCGCTCCTGCAAAAGAAATGCGGGTAGGCTTGGCGCCTCACGTCGAGGTCGCCATGTCCACCGCCATTCCGCCTTTCATCGTCGTCATTCCCGCCCGTTACGGCTCCACGCGCCTGCCGGCGAAACCGCTGCGTGAGATCGCGGGCGTGCCGATGGTGGTGCGCGTGGCGCAACGTGCGCTGCAGGCGGGCGCTACCCAGGTGGTGGTGGCGGTGGACGATCAACGCATCGCCGATGCACTGGCCGGGCAGGGCGTGGAGGTCTGCATGACGCGCAGCGACCATGCCTCCGGCAGCGATCGTCTTGCCGAGTGCGCCTTGCACTATGGCTGGCCTGACGACGCCATCGTGGTGAATCTGCAGGGCGATGAGCCGTTTGCGCCTGCGGCAGGCATTCGCGAAGTGGCGCGTGCACTGGCGGAAGACGACGCGCCCATGGCCACCCTGGCGACGCCGATCACCGAGGCGCACGAGCTGTTCGATCCCAACGTCGTGAAGCTCGTTCGCACGGAGGCGGGACGCGCGCTCTATTTCAGCCGCGCGCCGCTGCCCTGGGCGCGCGATGCGTTTGCCTTGCATCGCAACGTGCTGCCGGCGGAGGTGCCGTTCCTGCGCCATATCGGTATCTATGCCTATCGCGCAGGGTTCCTCAAGCGCTACACCACGCTCTCGCGGACGCCGTTGGAGCAGGCGGAATCGCTTGAGCAGTTGCGTGTGATGGAGCACGGTCATCCGATTGCCGTGCGGCTGACGCCGGAGCCATTCCCGCCCGGCATCGATACCGAGGCCGATCTCGAGCGCGCCGAGCGTTGGTTGGCGGAAGGCTGAGCCCGCTAGCGCCGTCGCCGCACCAGGATCACGAACAGCCCGCCGAGCACCAACCCCAGCGCGATGCCGATACCGGCACCCCACAGGGCGCCGTTGGTGCCGCCGATGGCGCGACCGATAAACAGGCCGAGCAGAAACAGGATGGGGAGCGGCAGGCAACCCATGCTGGCTCAGCGCATGGATGAGGCGTGAAGGGGCATCGCGAAGATTGGGCGATCAGGACTTGACCGGTTGCACCGGTGCAGGCGTGGGCGCCGGTTCGGTGGATGCCGATGCCGCGGGCACGTAGCCGTGGCCCTGGCAGTTGGATGGCGCGAGCGAGGAGTCACCAAGCACTACCTGGCAGGTCCACGTGATGTCGGCACCGGCCGAGCCAGCGCCCTCCGTTGGAATGAACATGATCACCGGATCGGGGCTGGCCCCTGTGTCGCGGGTCGTGAGGGTGATCAGTCCGCCATCGGCGACTTCGACATTGGCCACATGTTCGCCGCTCGATGCCTTGGCGTTGTACTGCAGGTCGCTGGCGCGGACCTGGGCCAGTCCGCCATGAACGGTGGCAGCTTCCATCACCACCAGCTTCACGGCATCCGCGCCTTTCAGTGCATCGGCGATGTGCTGCTTGATCCCGTGGCTGCGCCATACGGGGACGATCAACGCAACGAGCACCGCGATGACGGCCACGATCACCAGTGTGTTGATCATGCGGCGCGAACGATGATGCTTCCTCATGGCTCGTATTCCCCTTCGGTTCCCTGGGGCGTCTCGTCGGGAGACGCGCGTGCGGCGGAGGTACCGTCTACCGCTCGATCTTGCGCAGCGGCGGTGTACGTACCGTTAATGGCGGCGGCCGCCTGGCCTCATGGGTTGCCCTACCCATCGGGCAGCCTGCGGATGGAAGGTCCCTTCATGCCTTCAGGGCAGGGTCGGCACACCTTGACGGGGGTCTTCCTCGCAGCCATATCCGAGGTGGATGCCGATGGCTGGCTGCCCGAGGGTTCACGCGGGAGACGGGCCACGTCCGCCGCCCCTTTTCCGCCCGAAACCTCGCCTGCCGCCCTCTGGGCGAAATTAAGCGCATGAAAAGAAAAGACAATCCTTCGATCCTGTTCGTATGCCTTGGCAACATCTGCCGCTCGCCGCTGGTGGAGGCAGTCGCGCGCCGGCGTTGCGCGGAGGCCGGGCTGGAGGTCGCGCTGGCGTCCTGTGGTACCGGCAACTGGCACGTGGGCAAGGGCGCTGACCCGCGCATGCGGCGCGCCGCCGAGGCTGTGGGCTACGACCTGGCATCGCACCGGGCCCGGCAGGTGCGCGCCGATGACTTCTCGGCCTATGACTGGGTGCTGGCCATGGACAGCGACAACCTCGAGGCGCTCCTGTCCTTGCGTGGCCATCGCGGCACCGAGCCCGAATTGTTTCTGCGATGGGCGGGCGTGGCGTCGCCGCAGGAATTTCCCGATCCCTACTTCGGTGACGCCGAGGGTTTCGAGGAGGCCGTGGCGCTGGCCGAGCGTGGCGTGGACGGTTTGATTGCCCGCCTTCGCAAGGGCTGAACCGGCTAGAATTCCACGATGCAGCCCACTTCGCCGCAGGCCTTCGACGGCAAGGCTTTCGTTAAGACCCTCACGACTTCACCCGGCGTCTATCGTTATTTCGACGAGGACGGCGACCTGCTGTACGTGGGCAAGGCCGGCAGCCTCAAGAAGCGCGTCGGCAGCTATTTCCTGAAGCCCCGGATGGAGCCGCGCATAGCCGCGATGGTCTCCCAGATCGCGCACGTCGAGATTACCGTGACGCGTACCGAAGGCGAGGCGTTGCTGCTGGAATCGCAGCTGATCAAGTCGCTCAAGCCGCGCTACAACATCCTGCTGCGTGACGACAAAAGCTATCCGTACATCTACCTGTCGGGCGGCGAGGACTATCCGCGACTCGCGTTCCATCGTGGCGCGCGCAACATGCCGGGGCGCTACTTCGGTCCGTATCCCAGCACCTTCGCGGTGCGCGAAAGCCTCAACCTGATGCAGAAGCTGTTCAAGGTGCGCCAGTGCGAGGACAGCTATTTCAAGAACCGATCACGCCCGTGCCTGCAGCACCAGATCGGCCGTTGCACGGCACCGTGCGTCAAGCTGATCACGGTGGATGACTACCGCAACGACGTACGCCATGCCGAGATGTTCCTCGAGGGCCGCAGCAGTGCGGTGATCGACGAGCTGGCCGGACAGATGGACCTGGCAAGCAAGGCGCTCCAGTTCGAGCGCGCCGCTGCGCTGCGCGACCAGGTGGCCGCGCTGCGCAAGCTGCAGGCGGAACACCACGTGCAGGGCGCCAGCGCGGACATGGACGTGCTGGCCTGCCGTATCGAATCGGGCATGGCCTGCGTCAGCGTGCTGTTCTTCCGCAACGGCATCAGTCTCGGTACGCGGGATTTCTTCCCGCGCCTGCCGCTCGACGCCGAGCCGGCCGACGTGCTGGAACAGTTCATTGCGCAGTACTACCTGGATCGCCCGGTGCCGCGCGAACTGATCCTCGGCGAGAGCCTGCCCAGCCAGCAGATCCTCGGCGAGATGCTGGCGCAGCAGTCGGGGCATGCGGTGGAGCTGAAATCCAGCGTGCGCGGCGAGCGTGCGCGCTTCCTGCAGATGGCCGAGCGCAATGCGCAGGCGTCGCTGACGGCCAGGCTGGCCAGCCGGCAGACCCTGGGGGCGCGTTTCGACGACCTGCAGAAGCTGCTGGAACTGACCGAATCGCCGCGCCGGCTGGAGTGCTTCGACATCAGCCATACGCAGGGCGAACTCACGGTCGCCTCGTGCGTGGTGTTCGGCCCGGAAGGTCCGGAGAAATCGCACTATCGCCGTTTCAACATCAGCGGCATCACGCCCGGCGACGACTACGCCGCCATGCATCAGGCACTGGTGCGACGCTTCCGCAAGGTGGCGGAGGGCGAGGGCGCACGTCCTGACGTTCTGCTGATCGACGGTGGCAGCGGGCAGGTGGCGCAAGCGCTGGATGTATTGAAGGAACTGGGCGTCACCGGCATCAACGTGGTGGGCGTGGCCAAGGGGCCGGGACGTCGCGCCGGCGAGGAAACGCTGATCCTGGCCGATTCCGGTCGCAACCTGCATCCGGGGCCGTCCTCGCCTGCGCTGCACCTGGTGGCGGCCGTGCGTGACGAAGCGCATCGTTTCGCCATCAGCGGCCATCGCAAGCGCCGCGAGAAAGCCCGTGAGCGCAGTGTGCTGGAGGACGTGCAGGGTATTGGTGCGCGCCGCCGTACGGCGTTGCTCAAGGCCTTCGGCGGCCTGGCCGGCGTGGAGGCGGCCGGCGTGGAAGAGTTGACGCAGGTGAAAGGGATTGATCGCGGCCTGGCGGAACGCATTTATGCTGTGCTGCATGGCTAAGCGTGGCGCAGCGCGCTGCCCGCCCAGCCGTATCGTCGGTACGCTTGGTTTGTCTTGCTGAAGAATTGCCCCGGAAAGGATTTATGCATATCAACCTGCCCACCTGGCTCACCCTGTTCCGCGTGCTGCTGCTGCCGGTCATGGTGCTGGTGTTCTACTGGCAGTTCCCGGGACACAACATCACCGCCGCGGTCGTGTTTGTGCTGGCCGCGATTACCGACTGGCTCGACGGCTATCTCGCGCGTCGCATGAATCTCACCTCGGCCTTCGGTGCCTTCCTCGATCCTGTGGCCGACAAGCTGATGGTCGCGGTCACGCTGTTCCTGCTGGTCGAATCGCATCGCGGCGGCTGGCCGGGCATCGTGATGGCGATTACGGCGGCGATCATCGTGGGGCGCGAAATCAGCGTCTCGGCCCTGCGCGAGTGGATGGCAGAGATCGGCATGCGCGCCACGATCAAGGTGGCGTTCATCGGCAAACTCAAGACCGTCATGCAGATGGTGGCGCTGGTGGTGCTGATCGTGCAGCACGAAAAAAGCGCCGAGGCGCTGCGCCTGTACCACATCGGCGAAGTGCTGCTGGTCATCGCCGGCATCCTTACCATCTGGTCGGGTGTCTACTACCTGCGCGCGGCCTGGCCGAGCCTGAAGGGCGATGCGACCGGGCACGTGCTGCCCAGGGACGACGGCTGAATTAATTTGTGACAGGTGCTTGACGAGCCGCGATTACCCATTACAATGCGCAACTCCGATGCGGGAATAGCTCAGTTGGTAGAGCACGACCTTGCCAAGGTCGGGGTCGCGAGTTCGAGTCTCGTTTCCCGCTCCAGATTCCGTTGATCGATGCATCGCGATCAACAAAAAAAGCGACCTCCGGGTCGCTTTTTTATTGCCTGCATGCAGGCTCTTGTTGCATGGACCGGCGACGCGTGGTCGCCGGCCCACCAGCATCAATGCGTGAGCTTGCGGTGCTCGATCGCCTGCCTGCGATAGAACGGATAGCAGATCGCCAGCGCCACGAACCAGAGCGGCGTATAGATCAGGCCCTGCAGGGTGTCTTCCTTCTGTGCAAACACCCACAGCACGAAGGCGAAGAACGCGAGCACCAGCCAGCACATCGCGACACCGCCGGGCATCTTGAAGATCGATGTCGCATGGCGCTCGGGATGCATTTTCCGGTAGCGCATGTACGCAATCATGATCAGCGACCACACGAAGATGAAGCAGATGCTCGAAATCGTGGTCACGATGGTGAAGACCTTCATGACGTCGCCTTCCTGGTAGAGCAGGAACACGCCGATGAAGAGCAACAGGCAGGAATATGCCAGGCCGTTGGCCGGCACGTTGTTGCGGCTCAGGCGGGCGAACGGCTTGGGACCAAGCTTGCCTGCGGAAAGGCCGTACAGCATGCGGCCCGTGGAATAGATGCCGCTGTTGGCCGACGAGGTGGCCGACGTCAGCACCACGAAATTGATCAGGCTGGCGGCGATCGGGATGCCGATCAGCATGAAGAGATTCACGAACGGGCTGCGATCGGGCGCCACCTGGTTCCACGGCGTCACCGTCATGATCACCAGCAGGGCGAGCACGTAGAACACGATCACACGGATGGGAATGGAATTGATCGCCTTGGGCAGGGTCTTTTCCGGATCGCGCGCTTCGGCCGACGCGGTGCCGACCAGTTCGATGCCGACGAAGGCGAACACCGCGATCTGGAATGCCGCCAGGAATCCCACGCCGCCATGCGGGAACCAGCCGCCGTTGGTCCACAGGTTCGATATCGCGGCCTTGGCGCCGGAAGGCGAGGTGAAGCCGGTGGCGATCAGCACGATGCCGATGGCGATCAGCGACACGATGGCCACGATCTTCACCAGGGCAAACCAGAATTCGAGTTCGCCGAACAGCTTCACCGTCAGCAGGTTGAGTCCGAGCAAGAGCAGGATGCACACCATGCCGGGCAGCCACAACGGCACGCCGGGCGCCCAGAACTGGATATAGCCGGTGATCGCGGCAATGTCGGCAATGCCGGTGACTACCCAGCAGAACCAATAGGTCCAGCCGGTGAAGAAGCCGGCGCAGGGACCGAGCAGGTCGTAGTTGAAGTCGACGAAGGACTTGTAGTGCAAATTGGAGAGCAGCAGCTCGCCCATCGCACGCATCATGAAGAACAACACGCTGCCGATGATGGCGTAGGCGAAGATCACCGAGGGGCCGGCGAGGCTGATGGTCTTGCCCGAGCCCATGAACAGGCCGGTGCCGATGGCGCCGCCGATCGCGATCAATTGCAGGTGGCGGTTGCGCAGGTTTCGTTGCAGGTGGTGTTCCTGCGCGGCAGGCACAGCGTCTGTGTCGTGGGTCTTCATCGTCGGCACGGTCCTCTCGGCGGCGGGGCGGAAGCAGCCATCCTAAAGGATTGCCACGCGACCGTGCCGGCCAGCCGATCCGGGGATCGTTCCGTGCGCAGGGCGATGATGGCGCGGATCGGCCGGCTAGGCCGAACTGACCGCAACAGCCGCCGTCTCCTGGGGGGCCTTACCTTGCGCGAAGGACGTCGAGCGTTCGAAATAGCAGCCGTGGTAACTGCGCACTTCGTATCCAGGCTCGAAAGGTATGCGCAGCTGGCGCTCGTCGAGGCGCCAGTGATCGCGCAGGCTGTAACCGCGTGCCTTCATGTCGTCGATCAACCGGGCCAATGACTCCACTCGATACGGACAGATGGCGATGCCGAGGTTCTGGAGCGTGAAAAACGACTTGTCCGGATGCAGTGGCGTGAGATTGAACAGTACGTGGCGCGGCGGCCGGTCGAGCCGGTCGATCAGATCCGGTAGGCGATATTCCAGGTATTGCAGCGCTCCCGAACTGATCAGCAGATCGAAGCCATCACCGCCCGTGGGCGTCTCGCTGAACTGCAGCGAGCCTGCCTGATCGAGCTCTCCCGCCAGGGTCTTTCCCGCCGCCATCACGCGGGGCAAGTCGTGCACGCGCCAGACGAGGTCAGCGGGGTAGGTGATATAGCGGTGGTAGCTGTAGTAGGCCAGGCCCAGGTGGCCACCGAGATCGAAAACCTTCCGTCCGCCGTCACGCAGGATGCGATCGACCCAGAACATCGCGGGATAGTCGCACGGTCGCAAGGACTCGATCTGATCCATGTACTTGGTCGTCGCGCCCTCGACGTCGTAGGTCGAGGGCAGCTGCGCCGAGGACAGCTCGCGCGCCTGTTCGAGCGCATCCTCGTAGGTGTTGTAGACACCGAAGTAGAGATTTCCCCGGCGGCATGGCTTCTTGAAGTAGTTGCGGTAGAGCGGGGCGCTGACTCGCCGCACGACCGGTAGCTCCGCGGCGCCGCGGGCCATGAGTGCCAGAATCCTGCGCAGATGGAGGCGCCTGCCTCCCCCCAGATTTTCGTCGGTGACCATGATCCGTATCCTGCGGTGGCCCTTCTGAAAGTAGCTAAAACTTGCACTTTCGCCGTCGACTACGAGTACCACAGCCCAGGACACCGTCAAACATGGCTTTCGGCTATGGCTTTCGTCGTGATCGACGGCAGTGCCCTGGAGCGATGCGAGCCACGTACATGGCAACTAGCTGGAAAGTGGATGTAACACGAACGCTACACATGCCCGGGAGGGCAGGCGACAGGGTATGGCCCTCCTTGCATCGCCCTGCCGGTAAGGAGTTTGATGCGCTGGGCCAGCTCTCATGCGGGCGACCGTCGCTTCGGCCATCATGGTGATCTCGATGCATAGCCGCTTTGAACGCCTGCTCTGGTTGATGCCGGTGGCATATGCCATCCATATCGGCGACGAGTGGTTCAGCGGCTTCCCTCGGTACGTGGTGGATCACATGGGCGGGCATCCCATGCCGCCCGCGTTGTTTTTCGCCAACAATGCATGTTTCATGCTGGTGCTTCTGGCGTTGTGCACCTGGGCGAGTCGGAGCACGTCGCGGTTGTCCGCATTCCTGTTGATGTCCTGGGCCAGTGGCAACCTGTTCTGGAACTTCGTCGCGCATCTCTTCTACACGGTGCACACCGGTGCGTATTCGCCCGGGCTGGTGACGTCTTCGCTGTTCTACTATCCGGTGTCGTTGCTCGTCGTCGCGGCATCCGTTCGCGACAAGCGCATGAGTGTGACTGGTGCGCTTGGCGCGTTTGCGATCGGCGGCGCCCTGCTGGTTCTTGTCATCTGGGGCGGGGTCTATCACTTCGCCACATGAGCCGCCTGGGCCACCCGCCAGCGGGCATCGCTACGGCCCCCGGGTTTCCTTTTTCGCGGTCCGCGCGCAGGGAGCAGTGCGGACCGCAGAGAGGATTCATCGCGCGGTGTTCACGCAGCTTGCGGCATAGACTCGCGGTCGCCGGGCGCGTTGGCACGTCCCGAGCGTGGGGTTTGTAGCATCCATATCGAAGGAGCCCGTGATCATGAGCGAGGCTGTCGTAGGAATGCGTGTGGATGAAGATCGCCTTTCGCCGTGGTGGCTGCGATCCGTACTGGTGGTGATGGTGATTGGATTCGCGATGCTGCTCAGTATCACGGGGCTCGCGTATCGCAACGCGCCACCGATACCCGCACAGGTGGTGGGTCCCGATGGTGCCGTGCTCTACACCAGCGATGAGGTCGGCGCCGGGCAGGCCGTGTTCCTGAAATACGGCCTGATGGACAACGGCAGCATCTGGGGACATGGCGCTTACCTGGGACCGGACTTCAGTGCCGAAGCACTGCACCGATTCGGAACGGTCACCGAGCAACACCTGGCCGAACGCCAATACCAGAAACCCTGGGAGGCACTGGACCCGATGCAGCAGGCATCGGTCCGCGCGCAGGCCGCGGTGATCCTGAAGACCAATCGCTATGACGCGAGTACCAATCGCCTGTCGCTCACCGAGCCCGAAGCCGAGGCGTTCAAGCAGGAAGCCCCCTACTGGGCGCAGTACTTCCAGGACCCCACGCGCAATGCAGGGCTCAAGCGTGGACTGATCACCGACCCGAAGGAGCTGCACGAGTTCAGCGCCTTCGTCAGCTGGGCCGCCTGGGTTTCGGTGACCAAGCGACCCGGCCATGAATATTCCTACACCAACAACTTCCCGTTCGATCCGGCGGTGGGCAATGTCGCCCCCAGCGGCGCACTGCTGTGGAGTGCGTTGAGCCTGGTGATGCTGCTGGGCGGCATCGCTGCGGTGCTGCTCGCCTTCGGCAAGTTCGACTACCTCGGCTGGATCACCCGCGGACATCGCGCCACGCCGCAGGTGATTCCCGGGCAGTCGAGCCGGGGTCAGCGCGCACTGGTGAAGTTCTTCGTGGTGGTGGCGGTGCTCTTCCTCGGGCAGACCCTCATCGGCGGTGGCGTGGCGCACTTCCGCGCCGACCCCGGCACGTTCTACGGCTTCGAGCTGGAAAGCATCTTCCCCAGCAATCTGCTGCGCACCTGGCATCTGCAGACGGCGATCTTCTGGATCGCCACCTCCTACGTCGCGGCGGCCTTGTATCTCGCGCGCTCGTTGCGCGGGGACGAACCGCGATGGCTGTCGGTCGTCATCAATCTCCTGTTCGTGGCCTTCGCCATCGTCATCTTCGGCAGCCTCTTCGGGGAATGGGCGGGGATCTCGCAGGTCCTGGGCGACCTGTGGTTCTGGCTGGGCAACCAGGGCTGGGAATACCTGGAGTTGGGGCGCATCTGGCAGCTGCTGCTGGTGGTAGGACTGCTCGGCTGGTTCGGGTTGCTATGGTTTCTTGCCCGGCCACGCGATGTGGTCCAGCCCGAGGCGCGCCCGCTCGCACGGGTCTTCCTGCTCGCGGCGCTGTCGATCCCGGTGTTCTATATCCCGGCCATGTTCATCGGCACCAAGACCAACTACACCGTGGTGGATACCTGGCGTTTCTGGATCATCCACTTGTGGGTCGAGGGCTTCTTCGAGTTCTTCGCCACCACGGTGGTCGCGGTGGTCCTCTATCAACTCGGGCTGACTCGTCTCACGACGGCGATGAGGGTGATCTACCTCGATGCGATCCTCTATTTCCTCGGTGGCCTGATCGGCACCGGGCATCACTGGTACTTCACCGGGCAGACCCAGTTCAACATGGCCTTGTCCGCCTTGTTCTCCGCCCTTGAGGTGGTGCCGCTGACGCTGCTGACGCTGGATGCGTGGGACTTCGTGCGCACCACGCAGGGCGATCGTGACGATCGCGGCGGCGTCATCCACGTACCGCACAAGTGGGCGTTCTACTTCCTGATGGGCGTTGGTTTCTGGAACTTCATCGGTGCCGGCGTGTTCGGCTTCCTGATCAACCTGCCGATCGTGAGCTACTACGAGGTAGGTACCCAGCTCACGCCGAACCATGGCCATGCGGCGATGTTCGGCGTGTTCGGCATGCTGGCGCTCGCGCTGATGGTGTTTGTGCTGCGGCAGACCACCGATGACGCGCACTGGCCGGGCGTGGAGAAGTACATCAAGGTCGGCTTCTGGGGCGTCAACATCGGTCTCGCCATGATGCTGGTGATGAGCCTCTTCCCCAGCGGCGTGCTGCAGGTATGGGATGTGATGTCGAACGGCTACTGGCACGCGCGCGGCTTCGACTACGTCAATGCCTCGCGTTCCCGGCTCATCGAGTGGCTGCGCATGCCCGGTGACCTGGTGATGATCGTGTTCGGCGCGATTCCCTTGTGCATCGCGGCGATCAAGGGCTGGTGGTTTTCGCGCGGGGTAGTGCAGCCCTGAGGCGAGGCAGGTGGCGGCGGCTTGCCGGCTCCCGGCAAGCCGCACGCATTCCGGACAAGGCGCTACACGACATGGGCGCCATCGGCTGTTGTGGACCATGGCGGACAACCGCAACGCGATGAGCGGACGGCAGTGAGGTCGACCTGCCGGCTTTCCCCTGGAAGATACGAAACATTTTCGTCGTGTTCTTTCCTCCATCCATTCAATGGCATGGGGTGTACCTGGCACCGCCATACCCTGATTTCGGGGATACCCAACCACACGGTCGCGGTTTAGCTTCGGGAGCGCAGATACCGGGGCACAGGGCGGACGTCGTCGTCATTGAGCGCCGATGGGCGCTGTTCCACCCTGCGGGTCGGGCGGAGGCGTTGCCATGCGGTGGCATGGGCGATGCGACGAGCGGCCAGCTCACGCCTGGGCCGCCGGCGACTCGGCCAGGGTTGGCGATTGAACCCTCGGGTACTCCGCCACCGGAAGGACTGAAAGAACGGCCGCGTGGTGATGTCCACGACGGGCGAGATGATTTCTACAGGGGGAATCCACAGTGCGAATGGCAGGCCTCGCCGCTGCCCTGGCTTTGGCCATGGGTAGCGGTCAACTTTGGGCGAAGGGCACGGAAGCTGCGGCGGCATCGCCGATGCCTGCCAACGCCGATGACAACCTGGGTCGTGAAGCAGCCATGCCGGCCAAGGTGGCCGTGCGTGGCTTCCGCGTGCAGGGTGTCGGTGAACATGCCGCGGCGCATATCACGCCACAGGCCATTCAGGCACTGGCCGACGAGCAGTATCGCCAGCTGGCAGGTGGGGACGGCCCTGCCGAGCTGAGCATCACACAGATGCAGCACGTGGCCGATGCCATCACGCAACGCTATCGCGCGAATGGCTTCATCGTGGCCCAAGCCTACGTGCCGGCGCAGTCGATGGGGGCCGATCAGCTCGTCGAGATCCAGGTATTGGAAGGCAAGATCGGCAAGGTGGTGGTGCAGGGCGCGAAGCGTTACCGCACCGGAATCATCGCTGCCCCGGCCGAGCACCTCAAGGGCCAGGCGCTGCAGAAGGACGACGTGGATACGGCGCTGCTCTATGCGCGCGACTTGCCGGGTGTGGCAATCACCTCGACCTTTCAGCCGGGCGAACATACCGGCGAAACGGACCTGATCATGGTCGCGCAGGAAGATAACCGTCCCTATGCGATCACGGTCGGCGGCAACAACTACGGCACGGATGTCACGGGCCGCTATCGCGCGCAGCTGGGCGTGGCCTGGAACGACCCGCTGGGCATCGGCGACACGCTCAACGCCAATGTCGATTACGCACTGGACCCGAGCCAGAGTCTGTACGGCGCGTTGAATTACCGTGCGCCGACGGTGGTGGTGCCCGGCCTCAATGCCGTGGTCGGCGCGACGCGCAGCGAACTGGAAGTGGACAGCGGCGTGTTCGCCTCGCTGCACGTTCACGGCCCTACCACTACCTGGTACGGCGGCGCCGACTGGAAGTTCATCAACAACGCCGACCTGCAGGCACTGGGCACGTTCCGCCTGGTCAGGGAGGAATCCAAGCTCAGCAGCAGCGTGATGCTGATGTCGGACGAGCGCTTCGACGTGGCCGAGTTCGGATTCTCGATGAACCACACCGACACCAGCCTGCACGGCATCGACCTGCTGCAGCTGACAGTGCGGCAGTCGCTCAACGATCGTTCGCCGGAGCAGATGGATCTGGTCAGCCCGGGGCACGACAGCCATTTCCTGGTGGGCAAGTTCGCCTATACGCGCCTGCAGTTCCTGACGCGCACGCAGCGGCTCTATTTCAAGTTTTCCGGCCAGTACACCCATGACGCGCTGACGCCGATGGAGCAGTTCGTGATCGGCGGTCCGGACAGTGTGCGTGCCTATCCGATTGCCGATCTGCTCGGTGACCGCGGCTATTACACCTCCGTGGAATACCACGTCGATGCCCCCGGCTTTGCCGATGCGGTGTCTCCATTCTACGCCCGCCCGTGGCGCGAACTGCTCGAGCTGGAAGCCTTTGTCGACTACGCCAGGGGCTCTGCGGTGGGCGGCAACCGGCTCAATGGCGGAAAGACCCAGGAAGCCAGCGGCATCGGCGCCGGCTTCGTATTCCGGGTGCCGCGTTTCCAGCACTTCGAGATGCATGTGGACGCCGCCAAATCGCTGAGCTCGCTGCAGGCTTCCGATGGCAAGGGCTACCACGTGTATGCGCGCTTCGGCTTTACGTTCTGAGGGGGAGACGACCATGAATTCGATCCATGACCGCGTGCATCGCAACGCGTTTCCTTCGATGGCACACCTGAAGCGCAAGGCACTGCCGCTCAGCCTGTCGCTGCTCGGCATGGTGACGGGTTCACTGTTGCCGTGGAGCGAAGCGGCAGGGGCGGGACCCACCGCCGGTACGCTGCCGACAGGCGGCGTGGTCGTCAGCGGCTCAGCAAACATAAGCACCACCGGCACGACACTGACGGTGACCCAATCCTCGGCTCAGGCCGCCATGAACTGGACCAGCTTCGACATCGCGTCGAATGCCTCGGTCGTCTTCAGCCAACCCAGTGCCAACGCGATCGCGCTCAACCGCATCGGTATCGGCTCGAGCACGCCCGCGGCCTCGCAAATCTTCGGCAGCCTCAGTGCCAACGGACAGGTGTTCCTGATCAACCCCGCCGGCATCGTGTTTGGCGCTGCTGCCTCGGTGAATGTCGGCGGGCTGGTTGCCAGCACGCTGGACATGGATCCCGCGACGCTGGCCGGTGGCTCGCAGCGGTTTCACCTGGACAACAACACGGGTACGGGGGCGAGCGTAGTCAATCACGGCACGATCACCGCGGCCACCGGCGGTGGCGTGGTGCTGGCCGGCGGCAGCGTGAGCAACGATGGCATGATCCTCGCCAGCGCTGGCCATATTTTCCTGGACGGTGCCGACCACGCCACGCTCGATTTTGATGGCAACAACCTGATCAACGTCACCGTCACGGGCGGACTGGCTTCCGGTTCGGGCACGGCGGTGAACAACAGCGGCACGCTGCAGTCGGACGGCGGCACGGTGGTGTTGCAGGCATCGGCCACGCCCGGCCTGTTTAGCCAGATGGTGAACAACGCCGGCGTGATCAAGGCCGAAAGCCTCAGTGGCGCGGGCGGCACGGTGCAGTTGATCGGCACCGGCGGCGGTGTGACCAACAGCGGCCAGATTTCCGTCAATGGTACGAACGGCGGCAACGTGGCGATCACCAGCGACCAGGCAGTCAATGCCGGTGGCACCATCACCGCTACGGGTGGAAGTACAGGCAGCCTGGCGCTGAGCGGCAGCGCGCTGACGCTGGGTGGGGCGATTGATGCAGGGGGCGGGCAGATTTCGCTCACCTCGGGGGGCTCCACCACCCAGACTGCCGGCTCGCTTTCGGGCGCCACACTGACCGGCAGCTCGGTCGACGCGACAACGCTGGCGCAATCCGGCAATGCCATTACCAGCCTGTCCAACTATGAAAGCGGCGGCAACCTGACCCTGGCCACCAGCGGCAGCCTGGCACTGGCAGGCAACGTCAGCGGTAACGCTGTCACGTTGAACGCCGCAGCGATCACCGAGGCGGCGGGCGCGGTGTTCTCCGCGAATTCGTTGGCCGGTGGCTCCACCGGCTCTACCGTGCTGAACCAGGCCAACCAGCTCGGCACACTGGGCAACTACACCACGGGCGGCAATTTCACCCTCGTCAATGGGCAGGCCATCACGCAAAGCGGCGCGCTCCGGGTGCAGGGCAGTACGTCGCTCAGCGCCGGAAGCAACAGCATTACGCTGAGCAACGGCAACAACGCCCTGCTAGGCTCGGTAAGGGTGACCGGCGGCAACACGCAGATCAACTGTGCAAGTGCACTGACGTTTGGCGCCAGCGCCATTACCGGCAATCTGATTGCCACTACGGCCAATGCAGGCATCAACCAGATCGGCGCGCTGAACGTCACCGGCACGAGCACGTTCAACGCGGGTGCGGGCGCCATCGCATTGACCAACGCGAACAACACGCTGGCAACCTCGACGGGTCAAACCGTCAATGCCACCGGCACGGGCATCGCCATCACCAACAGTGGCGACCTGCACGTGGGCATGCTCGCCGATGGGGCAAATGGTGCCGTCAGCCTGGTGGCGGGTGGCTTGCTGTACCTGCCAACCACGGCCATCACTACCGGCACAGCCGACCTGACCCTGGTGTCGAACGGCGGTGTACTGGCTACGTCGGCCAATCTGTCCGGCAACAACGTGACGCTGTCGGGTAGCCAGGGCATCACGCTTGCGCACAACGTCACGGCGGCCAACACATTCAACCTGACCAGCAGCAACGGGGCGATATCGCAGACCGCCGGGACACTGGCCGCCAATACGTTGACGGGGACCTCGCAGAACGCCACCACGTTGAGCCAGTTCAACCAGGTCGCGCAGCTTGGTAACTTCTCGGCCAACGGCTTCAGCCTGAGTAGTAGCGGTGCGCTGGCCATCACGGGGGCGGTGAACAGCAGCACGGTTGCGTTGAACGTGATAGGTGCGCTCACTGAGACGACAGGTGGAAGTGTCACTGCGAGCAGCCTTACCGGTAGTTCGACCGGCGCCACGGCGCTCAACCAGACAAACAATCAGATCACACAGCTTGGTGGTTTCACCGCGAACGGGTTCAGCCTGTACAACGCTGGCGCGTTGTCCGTCGCCGGCCCACTGAACAGCACCGGCAATGTGGCGTTGACATCGCAAAGCGGCGATCTGACGTTGGCAGGCACGGTGAGCGGCACCGGCGTTACGCTGCAAGCCCATGGCGGTGCGATCGCGCAGCTGGCGGGCGGCCTCACGGCGACCACGCTGACAGGGGCGTCTCAGGGCAGCACGACGCTGACCCAGTCCGGCAACCAGGTTTCGCGGCTTGGCGGCTTCAGCGCCAATGGCTTCAGCCTGACCGATGCCAACGCATTGACCGTCAGCGGCCCGTTGAACAGCACTGGCGATGTGACGCTGACCAGCCTGGGTGGTGATCTGAGCCTGGCAGGAGCGCTGAATGGCGCGAACGTCGTGCTGACAGCGGGCAACGGTGCGGTAAATCAGGCAGCGGGCTCGCTTACGGCGACCAGCCTTAGCGGTCAGTCCAGCGGCATGACGTCATTGACCCAATCCGGCAATGCGATCAACCAACTTGGCAGCTACAGCAGTGGTGGCGACTTCGACCTGACCAACAGCGTAGCCCTGACGCAGTCCGGCCCGCTTCGGGTACTGGGCAACACCACGCTCGATGCCGGCACCCACGCGATCATGCTGGGCAACAACGGCAACGATCTGCACGGCGCGGTGAGCCTGCTCGCTGGCAACACGCAGATTGCCAATGATCGTGCCTTGACGTTCGGAACCAGCACCCTCTCAGGCAACCTGGACGCGACCACGGCCAACGCCATCATCAGTCAGGCGGGCGCGCTGAGCGTTGCCGGCGCCAGCACCTTCAATGCAGGCACTGGCGCCATCGCGCTGGGCAACAGTGCAAACCAGCTGCAAGGTGCGGTAAGCCTCAACGGTAGCGATGCGCAGATCGCCAATGGCCGCGCCCTGGTGCTAGGTACCAGCACGCTTTCGGGGAGCCTGGGCGCAAACACGGCGAACGGGGCCATCAGTCAGTCGGGTGTGTTGAGCGTGGCGGGTACCAGCACCTTCAATGCGGGTACTGGCTCCATCACGCTCAACAACGGCGCCAATGAACTGCTTGGAAGGATAAGCATCAACGGTGGTGACACATGGATCACCTCCGGCCTTGCCATGATCCTGGGCGCCAGCACTATTTCCGGCAATCTGGTTGCCACGACCGCCAATACGCTGATCACCCAGACGGGTGCGCTTAATGTGGCGGGTGCGAGCGTGTTCAACGCCGGTAGTGGCGCGATCACGCTCAACAACAGAACCAATAGTCTGCAAGGGGCGGTGAGCGTCATCGGTGGTGATACGCAGATTGCCAACAGCGGCGCTTTGGTCTTTGGAACCAGCAGCATTACCGGCAATTTGGGTGCAACCGCGGTCGACGCAGCGATCAGCCAGACCGGGTCGATAAAGGTGATGGGCGCAAGCGTGTTCGATGCGGGCACCGGCGCAATCACGCTGAGTCATATCGGTAACGAGCTGCACGGGCCGGTGAGCTTCAGCGGCGCCGACACGGTTGTGGCCAATGACAGGGATCTGGTCCTCGGCGCCAGCACTATCTCCGGCAATCTGGGAGTGACTGCGGCCAACGCGACCATCAGCCAGAGCGGCCGCTTGAACGTATCAGGTACAAGCACGTTCGATGCCGGCACTGGCACCATCTCGCTCGGGAGCAACGACAACGCCCTGGTGGGAGCTGTGAGCCTCATCGGCGGCAATGCGCAGATCGCCAATGGTCGCGCGCTGGTCTTCGGTGCAAGCCATCTCTCTGGCAACCTGGACGCGGCGACGGACAACGCCGCCATCAGTCAGACCGGTGCTCTCAGCGTGGCCGGTACCAGTGCGCTCGATGCCGGCACCGGCACGATCACCCTGGACCGTGGCAACGACCTGCGTGGCGCTGTAAGCCTTATCGGTGGCGATACGGAGATCACCAATGGTGGTCCGCTGCTGTTCGGTGCAAGCCAGATCAACGGCAATCTGAGCGTCACCACGACAGACCCGGCCATAGGGCAGAGCGGAGCCTTGAGCGTCACGGGAAACAGCTACTTCGACGCGGGCACCGGCAGCATCGCACTCACGGATGCGAACAACCGGCTGGGTGGACAGGTCAGTGCCACCGGCACGGGCATCGCGATCACCAATGCCGGCGATCTGCGCATCGCCGCACTGTCCAATGGTGCAAACGGAGCGGTCAGCCTGGTCTCGGTCAATGGCACCCTGATACTGCCGGGCACCGCCATTGCCGCCGGCACCTCGGATCTTTCGCTGATGTCAGGGGGCGGGGTGCTTGCCACGGCGGGTGCATTGAGTGGCGCCAACGTGGCGTTGTCGGGCAGCGGCGGCGTCAGCCTTGGCCATGACGTCTCGGCAACGAACGAGCTGAACGTGGTCAGCAGCAACGGCGCAATCACCCAGACCGGCGGCGTGTTGAACGCGGGCACTCTGACCGGCGGTTCGTATGGCAGCGCCAACCTGTCCCAGGCGAACCTGGTTCGCAACGTGGGCAGCTTCAGCGCCAACGGCTTCAGCATGAACAATGCCGCCAGCCTGACCATCCTGGGCCCGGTAAGCAGCACGGGCGATGTATCGCTGACGACACAGCACGGCGACCTCACACTGGCCGGGTTGCTGAGCGGCAACAGCGTCACCTTGAATATCGCCGGCGCGATCAACGAAGAGGCGTCCGGTAGCCTCGTCGCGACAACCTTGAGCGGCAGCGCAGGTGGAGCGACCTCGCTGGGTACGCACGATCAGCCGGCGAGCAACCGTATCGGCACGCTCGGACGCTTCACCTCGCCCGCCGGATTCAGCCTCACCAACGACCAGACGCTGACGCTCGCCTCGGTAAATGGCAGCACCTATACGGTGGATGCGGGTACGTCTTCGCTCTATCTCTGGGTTCGCGATGGTGATCTGTTGCAGATCGGTACGACGCCGCTCTATGACGGGAAGGGGACCTTTGCAGCGAGCAACCGTATCGGTACCGCAGCGGCACCGCTCTATGTGTTCGGCACGCAGCCGCAGGTGGTCGAGTTCGTCGGCAACCCGCCGGCTTATTTCTATGCGGTTGACCGTCAGGGCAATCCACTGACCGTGATTGGCGGGCAGTCGCGCAATCTCACCGCCAGCCTGTCATATGGCCGAGAGCGCAGCGCCATTCATCGCCAGGACTCCTATATCGATACGAGTGCGGTGACTCAGAGCGGCCACCAGTACGGCATTGTGGCCCCGGGCATACGATTGCCGCGCGATCTGAGTGCATGTGTTCCTCATCCACAGGCTGATTGCAGGAGCAACTGAGCCAGCAAGCTTGCTTGATGTCGGGTGCCGTCGGCACGCGGCGTTCGTGACAGCTTGAAGAGGCCGCGGGCTTCATCGCCTTCGTCAGGGGGCGGTGGAGCGTTTGAGCATCCACGGTGCGGGGAAATCCGCTCGTTAATCCGCAGCCATCATTTCGAAAATGACGGATGCCACACCACCGAAGTCTGTTCCGCCGGGTGATGTTTTCAGGGGCATGGCGGTACATACTCGCCTACGCTCGGCCCGCAGATCTCCCCCGTGAATCCTCGCATGGAAGGAAAGGACATGAAGCTCTTGCCGAAAGCGCTGGTGCTGGCCTCCTTTGCTGCTCTCTCGCTCACTGCCGCAGCCACATCCGGATCGTCAACGGAAATCGCGACGCACTTCACCGCGTCGCCTTTGCTCGGCAGCTGGACCCTGGACACATCGCGCATGCCGGTGCCGCCCGCGCAGCGCCCAAGAAGCGTCAGGTTCACGTTTGCCGATGCGGGCAACAACACATGGACCACGCACGTCGATATCGTTTATGCGCCCGGTGAAGAGGTCCATTCCGTTGGCACGGCGCCGCTCGATGGGACGTTGTCTGCCGTGGAGAACAGCCCCGAGGCCGACACTGGGGCAGTAAAGCAGCCGGCCCCCAATGTCCTGGTCATGGCACTGCGTAAAGGTGGTGTCCTTGTGTCGACGCGAATCTACTCCGTGATGCCGGACGGCCAGTCACTGGTCGAAACCGCGGTCTACCCAGGCAATGACGGCGTGCCGATCATGAAGACAAATTACTTCACGCGAGTTCGCTAGGCTTGCGGAAGTAAAGTCAACGCTGCGTTCGCAGATATGCCTTCACGGCATCATGTATCCCATGCGTGCATGTCGATACATGCATACCTGTTCTTGCCCCAGGCCTCGAAGGGGAAGGCAATGCTGATTGCTCATCGCACTGCCATTGTTCGGCTCCAAACGGACACAAATGACCAGCGTCCAGGCACCAGATCGTTCCAGGGTGGCGAAACCTTGGCTGCCTGCGTAGCGGATGCAGCCGGCATAAAAGGACAAATGGCTGGAACGTACGCCACTCAAGGGCAAGGATCATGGGAAAAAGAAGGACTGCAATCTGGTGTCTTCTCCCGGCGCTGATCGCGTTTATTGGACTTGTCGGCGTGTGGGTTGCCGGCTCATTTCTTGTCCGCCCCATTCGTGGTTCTATCGGCGCGCCACCTCAGGATCTTGCCGCACGGCCGGTCCTTATGGACAGCGCAGACGGTGAATCGATTCACGGCTGGCTTGCGAGTGGTATCGCTGGGCAGGGGGTTGTGCTGTTGCTACATGGCGTTCGCGCTGACCGACGGGCCATGATCGATCGGGCCAGGTTTCTGCACGCTGCAGGCTATACGGTGTTGTTGATCGACTTCCAAGCCGCAGGTGAGAGCCCTGGTAAAGCCATAACCTTCGGTTTTCGCGAAGCGGATGACGTGAAGGCATCGCTGCGGTATATCCGCTGGCAGTTCCCGGGTGAGCACGTGGGCATCATCGGCACATCCATGGGCGGGGCCGCTACGATCCTGGCCGAACCGGAGATGGAGGCTGATGCGGTCGTCCTGGAGCAGGTCTATCCAACGATCGAGCAGGCGACGGAAAACAGGCTCGCCATCCATCTGGGACCCATGGGGCCGTGGCTGGCTCCGGTCTTGCTCATGACTTTGCATAGCCATCTCGGCATCGTTCCCGAACAGCTGTGCCCGATCGAACATATCGGCCATCTAGCAATGCCGAAGCTATTGATCGCAGGCGGCCGGGACCGGGACACGACCATTGCCGAGTCCTACGCGATGTTCCGAGCAGCGTCAGGGTACAAACAACTCTGGGTGGTGCATGGGGCAGGGCATGTAGATCTATGCCGGTATGCCGGAGCTGACTATCAGGCGCGAGTGCTCAGCTTTTTCGCGACGTGGCTGCATGGAAATGCAGGGCAACTGCTAACTGCTGTCCACTAGGCGAGATGTCCGGATTTGGCACCCCAGCCCCGGTATTCCTTAGTCAGGGGGAATAACGCGTGAAGACAAAGTCGCGATCTTTCACGGGTACGTGACAGGCGTAGCACGCCGTGGCGGTTACGTGGGACGGTGCGCCGTCGTTGAACTGCGCGAAACCCCAGCCGCCAGTCGAGGCGTACTCGCGCGAATGCTTGACCATGAATTGAACGTTGGTCGGATGGCCAGCCACGAAGGATTGGGTGCGGCCGAAGGCCTTGTTGTTTTCCTCTGACGGCACATAAGCCCATGCGATGCGGGCGATGATGGCGCCGTCGGGAAATGGCAGGGTTCCTTCACGGTAGGCTTTCACCGCGATCTCGTTGCCAAGTATCGCCCGGATGTCGTTGAGGCTGCCTTCCTCGTGGGCGACGGAGATCAACTTCCAGTCGCGGTATCCGTCAGGGAGTTTTCCGCCGAGGACCGCGGCGCTGCCGCTGCTTTCCTGTGCCGACGACCACATGGCGGCGCCGAGCCCCACGATCGCTGCAGCCGCCATCGCCAGGGCCTGGGCTTTCCTCATGAGATGTCTCCAAAAGTGTGGACGAACGCACATTGTTGTCGTTCGAGATGACTGTTGCTTGTCTTATCCATGGGGCGGGGATTTGTTCCGGGGGATATGGCCTTATCGTCTTTCACTGTGTCCCGGGCCGGGTGGCGCCCGCTCTCGTCACAAAGCGAGGAGTGGTCGATACAATGGGGATGTCCAGCGAAAGGCGAGGGGCTTCCAAGGGAGGGGCAATGGATGCTGCCACGGGGTTGGGATTGACGTTGGTGGTGGATGATGACGCGTCGATGCGTCGACGCCTCGTAAATCTGGTTGAAGCGATAGGTGGCTCGGGCACGACCTGTGTTGCCGGATCGGTTGCCGATGCCCAGGGCAAGGCCCAGACGACACCGTCGCTGCGTACGGCGCTGGTTGATCTTGGCCTGCCAGACGGCCATGGCATCGAGCTGATTGCGTGGCTTGGTGATTTCCACCCCCATGTGACCTGCGTGGTGATTTCCGCGTGGGGCGATGAGCGCAGCGTGCTTGGCGCACTGCGTGCAGGCGCGGTGGGTTATCTGCTCAAGGAACGCGATGACGATGAATTGCGCCTGGCGCTGTTGAGCATGGCGCGGGGCGGGGCGCCCATCGATCCTTTCGTTGCGCGTGGCATCCTCGCCCTGTTGCCGAAGCTGAATGACACTCCCGTATCGAAGACGACTCCCACCAGTGGATCGGAACATGGCGGAATTTCGCGCCGGGAAACCGAGATCCTCGGGCTTGTTGCACAGGGGCACAGCAACCGTGACATCGCCGGAATGACAGGTCTCTCGCGGTTGACCATCGAAAGCTATACCAAGAGCATCTATCGCAAGCTCGCCGTGGGGTCGCGTACCGCAGCCGTCTTTGAGGCCAGGGCTCGAGGGATTCTCGATTGAAACGTTGGCCGGCGATCGTGCTGCTGGGGATCGCTGCGCTGCTGCTCTGCGCGTGCGCCCGGCATGCCGGCGAGTCTTCAACGACGGTTCGCACCCTGGATCGTGCCGATGCGGTGCGCTCGAACTGGGATGCCGCCACGCCCCCTGAGTCGGGCTGGACGCCGGTCGCGCTTCCCGACACATGGACGCGTCGCTGGGCAGCGCATGACGGCGTGGTCTGGTATCGGTTGCAGTGGTTTCAGGCCGATGATGCAGTGCCTGTCGGCTTGTTGCTGGACTATGTGTGCCTCGCCGACGCGGTGTATCTCAACGGCAGCCTGATCCACCGTGATCCGCAACTGGTAGAGCCGCTCACGCGCAGCTGGATCAAGCCGCAGTTTTTCCTGCTCGATCGCCCCTTGTTGCGCCGAGGCCAGAACGAGCTGCTGGTCCGCGTGTCGGGCCTCGCTGCCTATCAACCAGGGTTCGGCAGGGTGAGGGTGGGCGATCCGGCCGAGGTGCGCGCACGATACGAGACCCATGTTCGCTGGCAGTACGACAGCGAACTGTTCAGCGGTGCCTCGGGCATCGTGCTTGGCGGCATCTTCGGCATGTTCTGGCTGTTTCGCCGCAAGGATGCGGTGTACGGCTGGTATGCATTGAGCGCCTGGCTGTTCGCAGCCTACGGCAGCAATTACGTCACGCGCAGTCCCTGGCCGTTCGCAAGCACGGATGGTTGGCAGGCTTTTGTGGCCGTGCTTTACGTGGCTGCCGCCTTCAGCTTTGCGGTTTTTCTACTGCGCTATTGCGAAAAGCGCTGGCCTTGGACCGAACGCGTGCTCGGGCTGCTGTGCGCGGTGTTTTTCGTTTATGCGTTGCTGTGGCCCGCCTCGGCCGGGCCGCATCGAGCCGTGATGATCCTGATGGGTGGCGGGCTGTATTACGTGGCCATCGTGGCCTTTATCGTCCGTGCGGTGCGCGTCCGACGGATGGACCAGCGGATTCTTGCCGCCTGCCTGCTGATACCGCTGCTCACCTCGAGCCATGATTTCCTGGTGTTCTTCGGTATCGCCAATGACAGCGCTTACCTGCTGGCACTGACCTCGCCGCTGACGATGATCGGTCTTGGCTCGGTGCTCGCACACCGTTTCTATGTGGCGATGCGGCGTGTCGAGCATTTCAATGTCGAGCTGCACCAGGAGGTGGAGCAGGCGACGCGGCGCCTGAGCGAGACGTTGGCGCGCGAACACCAGCTGGCGATAGCCAATACGCGCGCGAGCGAGCGCCTGAACCTGGTGCGCGACGTGCATGACGGCTTCGGTGGAAGCCTGCTCGGCACCATCGTGGCGCTGGAGAATTCACCTGCCACGAGCGAGACCACCGCCATCGTCGGCCGGCTGAAGGAGCTGCGTGACGACCTTCGCCTGATCATCGATACGACGGCGCAGGAGCGCGATACGGATCTGGCCGGCCTGCTGGCATCGTTGCGGCATCGCTGGAGTCACCGCTTTGAAGTGGCCGGCGTGGAGAGCCGGTGGCAACTGGCCGGTGCGGAGCGCTTGCACCTCGGCGCAGCGCGCAGCCTGGATCTGCTCCGGTTTCTGCAGGAGGCGCTCACCAACGTGCTCAAGCACGCGCAGGCGAGCAACGTCAGTGTCGTCGTTCGCCGGGATTGTGACGATCTGATCGTCGAAGTGATCGACGACGGCGTTGGATTCGATTCGCGTGTATCCGGGGAAGGCCTGGGCCTCGCAAGCCTGCAGGCGCGGGCAGACAGGCTGGCTGCGCGGTTTGACCTTCGCGCCTGTCCCGGTGAGGGAACGGCGATTTCCCTCACGGCAAGCGTCTTTGCAACGACAGGTGCCACTGAAGATCGGTCGTTGCTGGTCGATCGAACGACGGGCGCTTAACCCGCGGCGGTGCGCCAGCGTGTTGGGGTATCGCCTTCCCATTGGCGGAACGCGCGATTGAAGGAGTTGAGCTCCTCGAAGCCGAGCACGAAGGCGATCTCGCCGACATCCAGATCGGTGGCATCGAGCAGGCGTCGCGCCAGGTGATGGCGTACCTGGTCCAGCACCTGTTGATAGCTGGTGCCGGCTTCGCCCAGGCGTCGCTGCAGGGTACGCGGACTCAGGTGCAGCGTATCGGCCACCTGGGCCATGCGCAGATGGCCACCGCGCATGCCGCGCGCCAGTACGTTCCAGACCCGGTCGCGCAATGGCGTGGCTGCCGTCTGCTGACGCAGCGAACCTTCGAGCAAGGGCAGCAGGTTGGCCAGGTGGCTGTCGTCCTGCGTGACGAAGGGGAGTTCCAGGTCCGAGCGCTGGTAGATGATCCGATCCTGCGGCGCGTTGAAGCGCAGCTCGCAGCGGAAGTGCGGTTGCAGCAGTGCCCCATCGGCCGGTCGTCGAGTCAGTTCGATTCGACGTAGATGCAATGCACGTCCGGTGCCGCGTTCCGCCAGCGCGAAATTCGAAGCGAAGATGGCGTCGACGAGCAATCGCGGCGTGTGGCCCTCAGCCAGCATCCAGCGCATGGAGACGGCGGCCTCGTCATGCGTGTGTTCCACCACGATGTCTTCCGGGCAGGTCAGGCGCTTGTAGCGCGCCAGCTTGTCCAGCGCATCGCCGAGGGTGCCGGAATGCAGCGCGGCGGCGGTCACCATGTCGTACACCTCGGTCCGCGTTCCGTCGCCGAGCCGAAGGCCCAGCGACGGATCCTGGCAGACGGCCTCCACCGACTGCCAGAACGCGAAGAACTGCGCCGTGCTCACCACGGGGCGAGGCGCCGACATCAGGTCCAGCGAGAGGCCCGCGTGCGTCAGCACGGCGGGCACGTCGAGGCCGAGTGCGTTCATGCGTGCAAAGGCGCCACGGCTCAGCGGGATCTGGTCGGCTCTCATCGTGGCGTCATCCGACAAGTGTGTTCATAGCACCGACCGCACCATGCGCTCGCGATCCTCGGCGGCTTGCGGCGAGAGGTCGAAGTCGGTCGAGAGACTGAGCGTACGCCATTTGGCGTCTTCGGCAGCGATCTTGGCCAGCTGCTGTTCGGCCAGGTACACCGCATCCGAGCCCAGCAGCAGACGCAGCGGGGGCTGCGGGTCGTTCGCGATGGTGAGGATGGCATGGGCCGCCTTCGCCGGATCACCGCTTTCGTTGCCCACGTAGCTCTGGCGGGCGGCGAACATGGGAGCGAGTACGGCGGTGTATTCCGAATCCTTCGCCGGCACGAACACGGTCATCGACGGGCCGCCCCAGTCCGTGCGGAAGCCACCCGGCTCGACCAGGGTCACCTTGATGCCGAACGCCGCGACTTCCTTGGCCAGCACCTCGGAGAAGCCTTCCACGGCCCATTTGGCGGACTGGTAGGCCGCCAGGCCGGGCACGCCGATGCGGCCGCCAATGGAGGAGAACTGGATGATGTGGCCGGCGCGCTGGCGGCGCAGCACAGGCAGGGCGGCGCGGGTGACGTTCACGGTGCCGAAAAAGTTGGTTTCCAGCTGCGCACGGAAGTCCTCGTCGCTGCCTTCCTCGATCGTGGCGAGGTTGCCGTAGCCGGCGTTGTTGACCACCACGTCGAGACGTCCAAATGCCTCGACGGCAGCCTGTACGGCAGCGTGAGCGGTTGCCGGATCGGTCACGTCCAGCGCAACGGTGCGCACCTGGTCGCCGTAATGTTTGACGAGGGATTCAAGTTGGGCGGGCTGGCGCGCCGTGGCGACCAGTCGATGGCCGGCGGCCAGCACGGCCTCCGCCAGCGCCTTGCCGAAGCCGCGCGAACTACCGGTGATGAGCCATACCTGGGACATGGGATACCTCCTGCGGGGTCTATGGGTGGGACAGACCTTAGGAGGAGGGCAGGGATGCCAGGTAATCCGATTGCGCCAAAAGAAAGGGCGCCTGGTCGGGTTACCAGGTCAGGTCGTCGGGGACCTTGAACTGGCTGTAGTACTCGTCGTCTTCGCTCTGGGCCGCAGCGTCGGCCGGCTGGCCGTGGTCGAGCACGATGGCTGAGGCGTCGCGCTCGCGGACCTTTTCGGCGGCCGCACGCGGCAGCAGTTCGTAACCATCGCCGGAGCGGACGACCACCAGTGAGCCCTTCGCCAGCTGCGCACGCAGCGGTTCGTTGACCAGCACGCTGTGAATCTTGTCGCCGTCCGTGAAGCGATAGCTGATCTCGCCCTCACGTTTCACCTTGTTGGCGTCGACGATCTGGCGGATCTGCGCGGCGAGCTCGCGGGCATGGGCCTGTGCGTTGCGCTCGGCAGCCAGTGCGCGGTCGCGCTCCGCGCGCTCGGCCTGCAGGCGCTGGGCATCGATCTTCTCGTCGGGAGCCACTGGCGCCTTGCCCTGGCGCTGCTTGGCCTGCTCGCGAGCGATCTGGTCCACCTTGCCTTTCTTGGCGAGGCCGGCTTTCAGTAGCTGTTCCTGCAGGGGATTGCGCATGGGCGGGTGGATCCGGGTAAGACGAGACCCCCGATTGTAGCGCGCCGCGCCGGACTCCTCCGGCCGTTCGAACACGACACGGTGACGGCGCACATGGATGATGGAAGGCGCCGGTGCTGCAAGACCCTACTGACAGGAGATTCCGTGATACCGAATTTCAGCGATCATTCGGCCAACGAGCGAACCTATCTGGCGTGGGTACGCACCGCGATCTCGCTCATGGCGTTCGGCTTCCTGCTGGAGCGGTTCGACATCTTCCTGCTGTTCACGACGCGCGCCGCGGAGCGCGTGGCCGAAGGCCTGCATACGCGTGCGTCGCAATGGCTGGGTCTTGGCCTGCTGCTGGTCGGCGCGCTGATGATCGTGGGCGCAACGATGCGCTTCTATCGCAACCGGCGCGCCATCGAGGCGTCGGAGCCGACGATGTACGGCGATTCCTGGGTAGCCAGGGCCATGGCGATCTTGCTGGTGCTGATGGCCATCTTCCTCACCGTTTACGTGGCAAGGCAGATTGCGGCACTGAGTTGATCGCACTGCCTCAGAAGGCCGTCATTCCCGCGAGGAGCATTTAAACGGCCGAAGGGCTGGTCAAGCGGGAATCTAGCGCCTTAGCTTTCAGCACGCCGAAAGTCACTGGATGACCAGCTTCGCTGTTGTGAAGCGCCTCCCGCTTGACCAGCCCTTCGGCTGTTTAAAAGCACTCCGCGGGAATGACGGTGTGGGTGAATGGGGCGCACATGTGCAAAAAACGGCGCCGTATCGCTACGGCGCCGTTCGCTGTTACAGAGCAGGGCAGATCAGAGCGCTTCGAACACGCCCGCTGCGCCCATGCCGGTGCCGATGCACATGGTCACCATGCCGTACTTCTGCTTGCGGCGGCGCATGCCGTGCAGCAGGGTGGCGGCGCGGATCGCACCGGTGGCGCCCAGCGGGTGGCCAAGCGCGATGGCGCCGCCCAGCGGATTCACCTTGGACGGGTCAAGGCCGAGGTCGCCGATCACGGCCAGCGCCTGCGCGGCGAAGGCTTCGTTGAGCTCGATCCAGTCCAACTGGTCCTTGGTGAGCCCGACCTGCTTGAGCGCCTTGGGAATCGCTTCCTTCGGACCGATGCCCATCACTTCCGGCTTCACGCCCGCCACCGAGTAGCCGACGAAGCGGCCGATCGGGGTGAGGTTGAACTCCTTGATCGCCTTCTCGCTGGCCAGCAGCAGGGCGCCGGCGCCATCGGACATCTGCGAGGAGTTGCCGGCCGTCACCGAGCCGCCGAACTTGTCATTGCGGAACACCGTGCGCAGCTTGCCGAGCACGTCCATGGTGGTGCCGGCGCGCGGGCCTTCGTCGGTGTCGATCAGGCGGCTGTCGGTCTTGATGCCGCGCGTGGCGAGGTCGGGGTAATGGTCATCGAGCTGGAACGGGGTGATCTCGTCCTTGAATTCGCCGGCGGCGATGGCGGCCAGCGCGCGGCGATGGCTTTCCACCGCGAAGGCATCCTGCTGCTCGCGGGTGACCTTCCACTGCTCGGCCACCTTCTCGGCGGTGATGCCCATGCCGTAGGCGATGGCCACATCTTCCTTGTTGGCGAAGATCGCGGGGTTCATCGCGATCTTGTGGCCCATCATGGGCACCATGCTCATGCTCTCGGTGCCGGCGGCGATCATCAGGTCGGCGACGCCGAGCTGGATGCGATCGGCGGCCATGGCGATGGCCTGCACGCCGGAGGAGCAGAAGCGGTTGATGGTGACGCCCGGCACCGTATACGGCAGGCCGGCCAGCAGCGCGCCGATGCGGGCGACGTTCATGCCCTGCTCGGCTTCGGGCATGGCGCAGCCGACGATGACGTCTTCGATGCGATGCGGATCGATGCCCGGGGCCTGCGCCATCACGGCGCGGATCACGTGGGCGAGCATGTCGTCCGGACGGGTGTTGCGGAACACGCCACGCGGCGCCTTGCCGACCGGCGTGCGGGTGGCGGCGACGATGTAGGCGTCTTGCACTTGCTTGGTCATGGTTTTTGCTCCGTGGCGTCGCGCGTGATTCGCAGCGACGCTATTGGTGTTTTTGATCGCCATCAGTGGTGCGTGATGACGAGCCATAACGGTTTTTGCCCTTTGCTCGTCATTCCCGCAAAAGCGGGAATCCAGTGTCTTTAAAGCCTTCAAGTCGCTGGATCCCCGCCTTCGCGGGGATGACGAGCCGAGAGGCTCGTCAGTTACGCAGCGGCTTGCCGGTGGTCATGGTGTGCGCGATGCGGGCCTGGGTCTTCTCGGTCTTGGCCAGCTCCACGAAGTGTTTGCGCTCCAGCGCCAGCAACCACTCCTCGTCGACCTGCGAACCACGCTCGATCTTGCCGCCGCACAGCGTGTCCGCGATGCGCGTGGCGATCGCCACGTCATGCGGCGAGGCGAAGTAGCCCTCGGCGAGGTTGGCGAGCGAAGCCTGGAACGTGGCGGTGCCCACGTCGCCGGCGACCGGGATGTTGCGACCCATCATCGGCGGACGCCAGCCGGTTTCGGCCAGCGACAGCGCGACCTTCTTGGCGACGTACAGCAGCTCGTAGGCGTTGAACACGACCACGTCGCTGTCGCGCAGCAGGCCCAGCTGCCTGGCTTCCAGCGCGCTGCCGGAGACCTTGGCCATGGCGACCGTCTCGAACACCTTCTTCAGCGATTCGAACGGATCTTCCGGGTTCGCCTTGGCGGCGCGCACGGCCAGCTCATGCAGGCCGCCACCGGCCGGCAGCAGGCCGACGCCGGCCTCGACCAGGCCGATGTAGCTTTCCAGTGCGGCCACGGTGCGGGCCGAATGCATCTGGAACTCGCAGCCGCCGCCGAGGGCGAGACCGCGCACGGCCGACACCACCGGCACCAGCGAGTGCTTGATGCGCATGCTGGTGGCCTGGAAGTTGGCGACCATCTTCTCGAAGTCGTCGAACTTGCCAGCCTGCAGCAGGCCCAGTGCACCCTTGAGATCGGCACCCGCCGAGAACGGCTCGCCGGTCTGCCAGATCACCACGGCCTTGAGCTGCTGCTCGGCGACGTCGATCGCCTGCTGCACGCCATCGAGCACGTAGTCATTGACCGTATTCATCTTGGTCTTGAACGAGATGATGCCCACGCCGTCGTCGCCCAGCGTCCACAGGCGCACGCCCTCGTTCTCCCACACCGTGGTGCCCTGGTCGAACTTCTCGCCCAGGATCGGATCGGGGAACAGCTGGCGCTGGTAGACCGGGTGCTGCGAACGCGGCTTGTCGGCGTTGGCGCCGGCCGAGTACGAACCGTTCTTGCCGTGCACGCCAGCGCGGCCGTCGGTGACCCATGCCGGCAGCGGGGCCTTGCTCATGGCCTTGCCGGCAGCGATGTCCTCGGTGATCCAGCCGGCGACCTGCTGCCAGCCGGCGGCCTGCCAGGTCTCGAACGGACCGAGCTTCCAGCCGTAGCCCCAGCGGATGGCGAAGTCGACGTCACGCGCGGTGTCGGCGATGTCGGCCAGGTGGTAGGCGGTGTAGTGGAACAGGTCGCGGAAGGTCGCCCACAGGAACTGCGCCTGCGGATCGCTGGATGCGCGCAGCTTGCCGAACTTCTCGGCCGGGTCCTTGATGGCGAGGATGGCGGACACCTCATCCGAAGCCTTCTGCTCGGACGCGCGGTAGTCCTGCTTGGCCACGTCGATCACGACGATGTCCTTGCCGGCCTTGCGGTAGAAGCCCGCGCCGGTCTTCTGGCCCAGCGCGCCCTTCTCGATAAGGGCGGACAGCCACACCGGCGCCTTGAAGTATTCGTGCCACGGATCGTCGGCCAGGGTGTCGGCCATGGTCTTGATCACGTGCGCCATGGTGTCCAGGCCCACCACGTCCGCGGTGCGGTAGGTGGCGCTCTTGGGGCGGCCCACGGCCGGGCCGGTCAGGGCGTCGACCACGTCGAAGCCCAGGCCGAACTGCTGGGTGTGGTGCATGGTGGCCAGCATCGAGAACACGCCGATGCGGTTGCCGATGAAGTTCGGGGTGTCCTTGGCGATCACCACGCCCTTGCCGAGCGCGGTGGTGAGGAAGGCCTCGAGGCCGGCCAGCACATTCGTGTCGGTCAGGCGGGTCGGGATCAGCTCGACCAGGTGCATGTAGCGCGGCGGGTTGAAGAAGTGCACGCCGCAGAAGCGGTGGCGCATCTCTTCCGGCAGCGCCTCGGCCAGGCCGTTGATCGACAGGCCCGAGGTATTGGACGCGATCACGGCGGTCGGCGACAGGTGGGTAGCGATCTTCTTGTAGAGATCGAGCTTCCAGTCCATCCGCTCGGCGATCGCCTCGATCACCAGGTCCACGTCCTTCAGGTGCTCCAGATCCTGGTCATAGTTGGCGGGGATGATCGCGCCGGCGATGGTCTTGTCGGCCAGCGGGGCAGGCGAGAGCTTCTGCAGGTTGGCGATGGCCTTCAGGGCGATGCCACTCTTGGGACCTTCCTTGGCGGCCAGGTCGAACAGCACGGTTTCGACGCCGGCGTTGGTCAGGTGCGCGGCGATCTGCGCGCCCATGACGCCGGCGCCGAGCACCGCAGCCTTGCGGATGCGCAGCGCTGCCTTGGGTGTGGATGGAGCGGTCATTGGTTTCTCCGTAGTGCAGGACACAGGAAGGTGAAGCGGGTGGCCGTTGCCGGCCGAGGGCGTTCGGTCGCTGGTATCAGGGGGACTTGAGACCGGCGGCGGCGAAGCGGATCAGGTGTTGAGCGGTCTGCTCACGGTGCACGTGTTCGGTGACATCGCTTTTTCGCTGGATCATGCCGAAGCCAGACATGGCGTGAGTCAGGGCGCCGGTGACCAGGTCCACGCGCCAGTACAGCTCCTCCTTGTTCAGGTGGGGCAGCAGGCGGGCGAACTCCGCGGTGAACTGGCGCATGACGTGGCCGTAGTTTTCCGACAGGAACTTGCGCAGGGTGTCGTCGTGCTCGGCGAAGGCTCGCGCCAGCACACGCATGAACAGGGAGCCGTTGCCATCGTGGGAAAGCTCCAGTGCAGGCACGATGAAGGCGGCCAGCACCTGCTCGATGGTGGTATCAGGCTCGCCCGAGACCGTCTGCAGGGCGGCCATGCGGCGGCTGCTCAACTGGTCCAGGCGGCGGCGGAATACCTCTTCGATCAGGCGGTCCTTGGACCCGAAGTGGTAGTTCACGGCGGCAAGATTGACACCGGCGGCGGCCGTGAGCTGGCGTAGGGATGCGCCTTCGAAGCCGTGCCTGGCGAACAACTCCTCGGCGGCGCCGAGGATTCGCTCCTTGGTCGGCAGGGCGGCGTGCGATGCTGACATGGTCTTGGACCCCGGAATCAAACGATCGTTTGAGCATACGCGGGTCGATTTGCAGCCGTCAAACGATCGTTGGGATTCCTGGCACGCGAGCCTGCGCGCGGCTTGCGTATCAGTTAGAATCTGTCAAACTTTCGTGAGCTAAATCCGCATATTGACGCCGGATTTGGCGTAATTTGCCGGTAACGATCGGCACGCCCACTCAAATACCAGTTTTCCCGGAGCAGACCCATCATGGCGCTGGAGCGCACCCTTTCCATTATCAAGCCCGACGCCGTTGCCAAGAACGTGATCGGTGAAATCTACGCACGCTTCGAAAAGGCTGGCCTGAAGGTCGTCGCCGCCAAGATGAAGCACCTGTCGCGCCAGGAAGCCGAAGGCTTCTACGCCGTGCACAAGGAGCGTCCGTTCTTCAAGGCTCTCGTCGAGTTCATGATCTCGGGTCCGGTGATGATCCAGGCGCTGGAAGGCGAGAACGCCATCCTCAAGCATCGCGACCTGATGGGCGCCACCAATCCGAAGGACGCTGCGCCGGGCACGATCCGCGCCGACTTCGCCGACTCCATCGACGCCAATGCAGTGCATGGTTCCGACGCCGCCGAAACGGCTGCCGTCGAGATCGCGTACTTCTTCGCGACGACCGAAACGTTTGCAAGGTAATTAGGAACAAGAGGGCGGCTTTAAGCCGCACAAGAAGATGACTGACCAGGCAATTTCCACCACCACCGACAAGGTCAACCTACTCGACTTCGATCGCCAGGGCCTGCGTGATTTCTTTGCGCAGCTGGGCGAGAAGCCGTATCGCGCCGAGCAGGTGATGAAGTGGATCTACCACCGCCTGGAAGACAACTTCGAAAACATGACTGACGTCGGCAAGGCGCTTCGGGCGAAACTCGAAGCGTCGTGCTATGTCGGTCCGCCGAAGACCCTGTTCGACAAGGGCGCCGCCGACGGCACGCACAAGTGGCTGCTCGGCATGGATGGCGGCAACGCCATCGAGGCGGTGTACATCCCGGAGCCGACCCGCGGCACGCTTTGCGTGTCCTCGCAGGTCGGCTGCGGCCTCAACTGCCAGTTCTGCTCCACCGCGACGCAGGGCTTCAACCGCAACCTCTCCACCGCCGAAGTCATCGGCCAGATGTGGGTGGCTGCCAAATACCTCGGCAACGTCACGCACCAGAATCGCCGCATCACCAACGTGGTGATGATGGGCATGGGCGAGCCGCTGCTGAACTTCGACAACGTGACCAAGGCCATGAGCCTGATGCGCGACGACCTGGGCTTCGGCCTGGCTTCCAAGCGCGTCACCCTGTCGACCGCCGGCCTGGTGCCGATGATCGACAAGCTGTCGGAAACCATCGATGTGTCGCTGGCCGTCTCGCTGCACGCTGCCAACGACGAGCTGCGTACCGAGCTGGTACCGCTCAACAAGCGCTACCCGATCGCCGAGCTGATGGCTGCCTGCCAGCGCTGGCTGGATCGCAAGCAGCGCACCTCGATCACCTTCGAGTACACCCTGATGAAGGGTGTGAATGACCAGCCCGAGCACGCGCGCCAGCTGATCAAGCTGATGCGCCGCATGCCCACGTGCAAGGTCAACCTGATTCCGTTCAATCCTTTTCCTGGCACGCGTTTCGAGCGCTCTGACGCCGAAACCATTCGCGCCTTCCAGACCCAGTTGCTCAACGCCAATGTGTTGACCATGTTGCGCCGTACTCGCGGTGACGACATCGATGCCGCATGTGGTCAGCTCAAGGGGCAGGTATTGGATCGCACCCGTCGCCAGGCCGAATTTCGCAAGCGTCTGGACGAAGGGGCGAGTCATGCGGCTTGAACGAATCCTGCTGGGCGCCGGCCTGATCGGCGCACTCGCGGGCTGTGTCACCACGACGACCACCGAAGCCGGTGGCGTGGCAACGAAGATTCCACGTACGACCAAGGCGGAGCAGCGCGAAGATGGCGCGCGCATCCATACCCAGCTCGGCCAGCAGTACATGGAGAACGGGGACCTGCAGGACGCCCTGGTAAAGCTCAACAAGGCGCTGGAGTTCGACCCCAACTACGTGCCGGCGCATACCGTGCTCGCCGTGGTGTACGAGCGCATCAACGATCTGCCCAATGCGGAGCTGCATTACCGCAAGGCGCAGTCGCTGGCACCGACCAAGGGCGACACCAACAACAATCTGGCCCTGTTCCTGTGCAGCCGGGAAGACAAGTCGGCCGAGGCCATGCCGTATTTCCAGAAGGCCCTGGCGGATCCGTTCTACCAGACGCCTGCGCTGGCCTGGACCAATGCCGGTACCTGCCTGTCGCGTAGCCATGACCTGGCGGGCGCCGAGGTGGATTTCCGCAAGGCCATCGAGATCGACCCGCAGAACGGCGAGGCGTTGTATCAGCTCGCCAACGTGCTTTATCTTCAGAACGATGCGTTCCGTGCTCGTGCCTTCATTCAGCGCTTCGATGCGCTGGGGCAGCAGAGTGCGGCGGCGCTCAAGCTTGGTCACGACATCGAAGCAAGGTTGGGCAACAGGGATGCTGCTCTCAACTACAGCAGGCGACTGCAAAGCCAGTTCCCGGATTCGGAACAGGCTCGCGCCCTCGACGCAACTGCACGCCAATGACATCTCAGCAGTCAAATACGGCCAACAGCAGCAACCGAGCCTTTCCCTTTACCGAATCATCCGACGCTACCATGGACATGGAACATTCCTCGTTGGAAACGACCCACGGCAGGCTGGGGAGCCGCCTGCGCGCAGCGCGTGAGGCGCGCGGCCTGGACGTCGAGACCTGCGCACATGCGCTACGTCTTCCTGTGCGGGTGATGCGCCAGATTGAAGGCAACGAATACGAAGGCATCGATTACCAGGTCTACCTGGGAGGCTACCTGACCAAGTACGCGCGCTACCTCGGCGTGGACGAATCGGAAGTGAAGGGCGAACTGGAGCGCATCAAGCCCAGCCAGCCGACCCTGGTGGCCACGGGTGGCATCTCGCATTCGCGCTACCTGCTGGAACACTACGCACGTGCTGCCACATATGTGGTGCTGACTGCGGCGATCGTGGTGCCCACCATCTGGCTCGGTGTGCGCGGCACGCTCGATCGCGACGTGAGTCACCTGGCGCCGCTCGATGCCGCGCCGGTGGCCCAGGTCGATGCGCCACCTGCCAGTGCCTCCACGGCAGCATCGGCATCGACACCTTCGGTCGCTGATGTGCGCGGTTCGAACGAGGGCAATGCCGTCGCCTCCACCGCACCGTCGACCCAGCCGTCGGCTGCGCCCGCACCTGCGGCACCGCAGGACCAGCAGCCGCTGATGGCCTCCATGGCGCCGTTCCCTGGCCTTGGTAACGACACGACGCATGCCGCGCCGGCACCCGCTGCCGCAGCGGTGGGCAATGGCGCGCACAGCCTGGTGCTCAGCCTGCAGGGTGCGAGCTGGGTCGAAGTCACCGCCAAGGACGGGTCGCGCCTCGAATACGGTCTGCTGCCCGCCGGCAGCTCCAAGACCTACCACAGTGACCAGCCGCTGGAAGTTCGTATCGGCAATGCCAATGGCGCACAGGTCATGCTGGATGGCCAGCCCATGCCGCTGGACAGCTATCGCCGCTCGAACGTGGCCCACTTCCGCGTCGAAGTGCGCGACGGCAAGGCCTCGCCGGCTGGCGCCTGAAGCTCACGCCGGACCTGTGCGGTCCGGCGGCGCAATCGGTTATGCTTGCCCATTGTCCGCCCGGAAGCGTGCGGACCATGGGCTGATTTCTTTTTCCCGTACGTCAGGCACGTCGCAAGTGCTTTCGGCGCGCGGTTCCCAAGGGTGATTGCATGGCATTTGAAGAGTACGACGAATTCGAACAGAGCGAACGCGTACAGCAGTGGTTGCGCCAGAACGGCCTGTCCATCGTCGTCGGCATTGCCATCGGTCTCGTCGGCATCTTTGGCTGGCAGCAGTGGAACAAGCACAAGGCCGATCATCAGGCGGAAGCCGCCAATCTCTATCAGCAGGTGCAGGACGCTGTCGCCGCCGGCAAGCCGGATAGTGCCGATTCGCTGACCGAGCAACTGCTCAAGGATTACGCCGATACCTCGTACGCCACGTTCGCCGTGGGCGATCGTGCGCAGCGACAGGTGCAGGCCAAGCAGCTGGACAAGGCGCTTGAGTCGCTCAGCGTGGCCGAAAGCCATGCCAACGACGCCAACCTGAAGGCCCTCATGCAGCTGCGCTCGGCGCGGGTGCTGCTGGCGCAGGGCAAGGGCACCGAGGCCCTGGCTGCCCTCGACCGCATGCCGGCCAAGACCTATGAAGGTGTCGCTCAGGAACTACGGGGCGATGTGCTGGTCAAGCTTGGGCGTCCGGACGATGCCCGCAAGGCATATGAAGCCGCCAAGGCGGCGCTGGGCGAGAACGCGCCTCAGAGCGTGCAGATGAAAATCGATGATCTGGCCGTGGCCGGGAAGCAGGGTGCATGAAACCTGAAGTGAAGAAGCACGGTGCGATGAAGCGCGTGTGGCTGGTGGCCTTGACCTCGCTGGTCGTGCTCGCTGGCTGCCACTCGTTCAAGAAGGAAAACGTCCAGCCGCCGACGCCGCTGGCCAAGGATTTCAAGCCGACCGTACAGGTCACCAAGCTGTGGACCAGCAGCGTGGGTGACGGCGCCGGCGACAGCGGCGTGCGTCTGCGCCCGGCGTTCGCCGACGGCGTGCTCTACGCCGCCA
This sequence comes from Dyella amyloliquefaciens, assembly GCF_004296575.1. Lineage (GTDB taxonomy): Bacteria > Pseudomonadota > Gammaproteobacteria > Xanthomonadales > Rhodanobacteraceae > Dyella > Dyella amyloliquefaciens. The sequence goes on from NZ_SAYT01000003.1 coordinate 253,163, forward strand.
GCACCGACGGCAAGCTCGCGGCGTTCGATGCGGCCAGCGGCAAGACGCTGTGGTCCAAGAGCTCGCGTACCCAAGGCTGGTTCGGCTGGGGTGACAAGAAGCGCGCCGATGCGCTTTATGCGGGTGGTCCGGCCGCGGCCGGCGACCTGGTGGTGGTCGGCACGCTCGACGGCCACATCTACGGTATCAATGCGAAGGACGGCAGCCCGCGCTGGGAAGCCGTGGTGAACTCCGAGGTGATCTCCTCGCCGGCCATCGCCGGCAACCTCGTGATCGCCCGCACTCAGGACGGTCGCCTGTACGGCTTCGACAGCAGCAACGGCGAGCGTCGCTGGGTCTATGACCAGGACACCGTGCCGCTGCTCAGCCTGCGCGGCAATGGTCCGCTGCTGGTTGCCAATGGCGTGGTCTTCTACGGCAGCGATGCCGGCAAGCTCGTGGCGCTGCGCCTGGACAACGGCGAAAAGCTGTGGGAACAGGCACTCGCCAGCGGCGAAGGCCGTACCGAGATCGAGCGCCTGAGCGATGCTGACGGCGGCATCCTGCTCCAGGGCAACACGCTGTATGGCGCGGCCTACCACGGCAACCTTGCCGCGGTGGATGGCCCCAGCGGCCGCCCGCTGTGGAGCCGCCCGTTCTCCACCTTCACCTCGCTCGACGTCAGCAACAATGCGCTGTACGGCGTCAATGAGGACTCGCAGGTGTGGGCGTTCGACAAGAACGGTGGCGCCGACATGTGGAAGAACGACCAGCTGAAGTATCGCTGGCTCACAGGTCCGGCCGTGCTCGGCGACTACGTGGTGGTCGGTGACCTGGAGGGTTACGTGCACTTCCTGCAGACCGGTGATGGCGCACTGGCGGGCCGCGAGCGCCTGTCCAAGAAAGCCATTCGTGCCCAGCCGCTGGTGGTGGGCGATACCGTGTACGTCGAAGACGTGAAGGGCCGCATCGGCGCTTACCGTCTCGGCGCGCGCTGATCGCGTCATAAGGTTGTCTGACTCATGCTGCCCGTCGTTGCCCTGGTCGGTCGTCCCAATGTCGGTAAATCGACCCTCTTCAACGCACTGACGCGCAGCCGTGACGCCCTGGTGGCCGATATGCCAGGCGTCACGCGAGATCGTCACTACGGCGTGTGCCGCACCGGCGCACGCCCGTTCGTGGTGGTGGACACCGGCGGTCTCTCCGGTGTCGAAGAAGGCCTGGATGGCCTGACCGCACAACAGGTGCGCTTCGCCATCGAAGAGGCGAACGTGCTGGTGTTCGTGGTCGATGCCCGCGATGGCCTGCTGCCGCAGGACCGCACGATCCTTGACGAGCTGCGCCGCAGCGGCAAGCCGATCATCGCCGGGGTGAACAAGACCGATGGCCTGGATCTGCAGAACGCGATGGCGGAATTCGCCGCGTTCGGCATCGCCAACACCTTGCCTCTGTCCGCGGCGCATAATCGTGGCACCGATGACCTGGTGTCTGCGGCGCTCGCGATGCTGCCGGAAGACGAGCACGAGGAAGTCGATCCGAGTGATGCGGACAGCGTCCGGGTCGCTATCGTTGGCCGTCCGAATGCGGGCAAGTCCACCCTGATCAATCGCCTGCTGGGCGAAGATCGCCTGATTGTCTCCAGTGTGGCCGGCACCACGCGTGACCCGATCAAGGTCTCGCTGGAACGTGATGGCCGCAAGTACACCCTGATCGACACCGCTGGCGTGCGCCGCAAGGCTCGCGTGGAAGAGGCGGTGGAGAAATTCAGCGTCATCAAGACGCTGCAGTCCATGGCGGCCGCCCAGGTGGTGGTGGTCATGGTCGACGCCCGCGAGAACCTCGCCGACCAGGATCTCACCCTGATCGGACATGCCGTCGACGAGGGCAGGGCGCTGGTGATCGTCGTCAACAAGTGGGACGGCATGGACAGCTACCAGCGCGAGCAATGCCAGAGTGCGCTGGCTCGCCGCCTGCAGTTCGTCGACTGGGCCAAGACCGTATTCATCTCCGCGCTACACGGCTCCGGCCTGCGTGAGTTGATGAAGGCCATCGTGCGTGCGCACCACGCGGGGACCAAGGAGCTGAGCTCCTCCGACCTCACCAAGACGCTGGAGATGGCCTACGAGGGCTATCAGCCTCCGCTGGTCCGTGGTCACGCACCCAAGTTGCGCTTTGCGCATCCGGGCGGGACCAACCCGCCGACCATCGTGATCCACGGTAGCCGTACCAAGCACATTGCTCCTGCCTACCGGCGCTACCTGGAAAACTTCTTCCGCAAGCGCTACAAGCTCGAAGGCACGCCGGTGCGCATTGCTTTCCGTGACGGCGAGAATCCGTTCGCCGGCAAGAAGAACGTGCTGACCGACAGCCAGAAGCGCAAGCGCCAGCGCATGATCCGCGAGATGAAGAAGCGCGATCGCTGATCGGCCGCGCTCGCGTCGCCCCCCCACCTTGTAGGAGCGCACCCAGTGCGCGACCGCAGTGTCTCGGTTGATCCATCCTGTCGGTTTTGGCCTGCAGTTGCCGGTCGCGTCTCCTGCCGCCCCGCGTCCATGGGGCCGATCGCGCACTGGGTGCGGCCCTGCAGGTGATCATTCCGCGCTCCGGATGTGGAGCGTCTGCCCGGTCCGCCGTAAGCTAGTCCGATGACAAGCCTCAATCGCGACAGCTGGCTGGAGTCGCTCCGCGCCAGCGTTCCAGAGATTTCTCCCGCCGATGCGTTGGCCCGCCAGGTGCAAGGCGGTCTGCTGATCGATGTGCGCGAGGACGCCGAGCGGGCCAGCGGTACGCCCATAGGTGCCGTCGGACTTTCGAGGGGCTTTCTTGAGCTACGCATCGAGCAGGTCGAGGCCGATCGGAGTCGTCCGATCATCGTGCTTTGCGGCAGCGGACAGCGCTCGCTACTCGCGTCGGAAGCGCTGCAACGCATGGGCTATCGCCAGGTGGCTTCGGTGTCCGGCGGCTTCCAGCGCTGGAAGGCCGAAGGTTTGCCGGTCGCTGCGGGAGCGCTGGACGGCGATGCCGTCGAGCGTTATGCACGGCAGTTGCAGTTGCCGCAGGTCGGTGAAGCAGGGCAGGCGAAACTCTCGTCGGCGCGTGTCGCCCTGCTGGGCGCCGGTGGCCTTGGTGCGCCCGCTGCGCTCTATCTGGCCGCCGCCGGTGTTGGCCAACTTACCCTGATCGACGACGACCGCGTCGAGCGTTCCAATCTTCACCGCCAGGTGATCCATGCCGACGCGCGCGTCGGCATGCACAAGACGGAGTCCGCCCGCATCACGCTGGCTGCACTCAATCCGCGCGTGCAGGTCGATATCCGCAACGAGCGGCTGCTGGCCGACAACGTGGAGCGCCTGCTCGGTGGCCACGATCTGGTGATCGATGGTGCGGACAATTTCCCTGCGCGTTATCTGGTGGCGGCCGCTTCGCAACGGCTGCAGCTACCGATGATCTACGGCGCGGTCGAGCGCTTCACGGGGCAGGTCAGCGTGTTCGATCCGCGGCGAGCCGATTCGCCATGCTATCGCTGCCTGTTTCCCGAGCCTCCGTCGGCCGCCGAGGCGCCCAATTGCAGCGAGGCCGGTGTGCTCGGCGTGTTGCCCGGCATCGTGGGCCTGTTGCAGGCAACCGAGGCGTTGAAGTTGATCCTCGGCATCGGTGAGCCGCTGGTGGGGCGTCTGCTCGGGTTCGATGCGCTGGCCATGCGTTTTCGCGAAGCGCGCCTGCCGCGCGATCCGGAGTGCCCAGGTTGTGGTGCTGGTGTCGCGTTCGGCGGCTATCAGGACATCGCCGAGCTCTGCGCTTCCGCCGGCTGATCGAGGTCGGCTGGCAGCAAGCCATAGACCGCCGCATCCACCGGGGTTGACCCGATCACCAGCCGATGGCGGCCGATGCCTTCGAAGCGGGCGCCGGCTTTTTCCGCGCAGCGGCGGCTCGCCAGATTTTCCACGGCCGCGACAATCTCGATACGGCAAAGGCCCAGCGTGTCGAAGCCGAATGCCGCCAGCCGACGAACAGCACGCGGTGCCACGCTCCTCCCGTGGGCCCGTTCGCGCACCCAATAGCCCAGGTTCGCGCTGCGTTGCTGTGTGTCGAAGCGGTTGAGCGCCACACCGCCAAGCAGCAACCCCTCGTCATTGAAGATGCCGAAGGCACAAGGCTCCCCGCCTTCGGAGGCATCCCTGCAACGCTGGATCCAGCCGACTGCATGCTCCCGGGTGTAACCGGCATGACACCAAGGCAGCCAGCGCCCAACGGTGGAAATCGACTCGCGGGCGGCCTCGTACAACGCGTCCGCGTGCGACGGTTGCCACAGGCGGAGCTGCAGGCCAGGGGCTTCCAGTTGCAAGGTGACGGGCAGCGCCGAGAGGTCGTTCATGCGTTTGGTTTGTACGCGCAGGGGGGAGCCGGGATAATACGGCTCTTTGCAGCCAGGCCTGACCATGACCGCACGCATCCTCGACGGCAAACGCATTGCGCAGGAACTGATGGAGCGGATCGAGCGTCGCGTTGCCGAACGCAAGGGCAAAGGCCACGCGGAGCCGGGTCTGGCCGTGGTGCTGGTCGGCGATGACGCCGCCTCCTCGGTCTACGTACGCAACAAGCGCAAGGCCTGCCACCAGGTCGGTTTTCGCTCGTTCGATTTCGACCTGCCATCGAGCACCTCGCAGGAAGAGCTGATCGCGCTGATCGACCGGCTCAACGCCGATCCCGCCGTACACGGCATCCTGGTGCAGTCGCCGCTGCCCGCTCACATCGACGAGGACGCACTGGTCGATCGCATCGATCCGGGCAAGGACGTGGATGGTTTCCAGGCGGTGAACGTCGGACGCCTCGCTCTGCGTCGTTTCGGCCTGCGCCCCTGCACGCCGCGTGGCGTGATGGCCTTGCTGGGCCACACCGATCGTCCCGTGCGCGGACAGCACGCCGTGGTGGTGGGCGTCTCCAATCACGTCGGTCGTCCACTCGCACTGGAGCTGCTGATCGCCGGTTGCACCACGACGTGCTGCCACAAGTTCACTCGCGACCTCGAGAGCTTCATCCGCCAGGCCGACATCGTCATCGTTGCCGTCGGCAGGCCGGGTCTGGTCAAGGGCGAGTGGATCAAGCCGGGTGCGGTGGTGATCGACGTCGGCATCAATCGCCTGGAAGACGGCCGCCTGGTGGGTGACGTGGATTTTGCCGCCGCCGCCGAGCGCGCCAGCTGGATCACGCCGGTGCCGGGCGGCGTCGGCCCGATGACCGTGGCGACGCTGCTGGAAAATACGCTGGAAGCCGCCGAAGCACGGGATGTGGAGCATCGCGGCTGAGCTGTCGACGTAACGGTCGCCGCCGGTTGTGGGAGCGCACCTTGTGCGCGACCGGGCGGGTCGATTGCCTTCGACGATGGCGCCCTCGCAGGCCTTGGGAGGGCCGGATTTTTCCGGACGTTGCTGTCGCGCACAGGGTGCGCTCGCACAAGAGATGGGACGGGCGGCCTTTCCGTTCATGCGACGAGTAGCGAGCCTACGGCCTTCCGCGTATAATCTCCTCTTTGCAGCGGGACAAATCGCATGCGTATCCTCGCCGAGGCTCTCACCTACGACGACGTTTACCTCGTTCCGGCCCATTCGGCCGTTCTGCCACGTGACGTAGACACCTCCACGCGGCTCACCCGAAACCTGCGCCTGAACATTCCGATCGTGTCCGCCGCCATGGACACGGTGACCGAAGCCCGCCTCGCCATCACCATGGCCCAGCAGGGCGGCATCGGCATCATCCACAAGAACATGACCGCCGAGCAGCAGGCCGCCGAAGTGCGCCTGGTGAAGAAGTTCGAGGCCGGCGTCATCCGCAGCCCGATCACTGTCGGTCCGAACACGTCGATCCGCGAAGTGCTGCAGCTCACGCGTGCTCACAATATCTCCGGCGTGCCGGTGGTGGACGGCGAGAAGCTGGTCGGCATCGTCACCAGCCGCGACCTGCGTTTCGAACGCAAGCATGACGACCCGGTGCGCAACATCATGACGCGCCAGGACAAGCTCGTGACCGTGCGCGAAGGCGCCAGCCAGGACGATGTGCTTCAGTTGCTGCATCAGCACCGCATCGAGAAAGTCCTGGTCGTCAACGACGACTACCAGCTGCGTGGTCTGATTACGGTCAAGGACATCCAGAAAGCCCGCGACAATCCGAATGCCGCCAAGGATCGCCTCGAGCGCTTGCTTGTTGGCGCCGCCGTGGGCGTGGGTGGCGACACCGAACAGCGTGTAGAGGCATTGGTTGAGGCTGGCGTGGACGTGTTGGTGGTCGATACCGCGCACGGCCACTCGCAGGGCGTCATCGAGCGCGCCGGTTGGGTGAAGAAGCGTTACCCGCACGTCGAAGTCATCGCAGGCAACATCGTCACCGGCGAAGCGGCGCGTGCGCTGCTCGGCGCGGGTGTCGATGCGGTGAAGGTGGGCGTGGGCCCGGGCTCGATCTGCACCACGCGCGTCGTCGCTGGCGTGGGCGTACCGCAGATCACTGCGATCGACCTGGTCGCCACCGCGCTGAAGGACGAAATCCCGCTGATCGCCGACGGCGGCATCCGCTACTCGGGCGACATTCCCAAGGCGCTGGCCGCTGGTGCGTCCACCGTGATGCTGGGTTCGATGTTCGCCGGCACCGAAGAGTCGCCGGGCGAGGTTGAGCTGTTCCAGGGCCGCTCCTACAAGAGCTACCGCGGCATGGGTTCGCTGGGCGCGATGGCGCTGGGCTCCAAGGATCGCTACTTCCAGGACGAGGCCGACGCCGACAAGCTGGTGCCGGAAGGCATCGAAGGTCGCGTGCCGTACCGTGGTCCGCTGCGCAACATCATCCACCAGCTGATCGGCGGCCTGCGTGCCTCGATGGGCTACCTGGGTGCGGCCACCGTCGAGGACGTGCGCCAGAAGGCGCAGTTCGTGAAGGTGACCAGCGCCGGCGTCACGGAAGCGCATCCTCACGACATCCAGATCACGAAGGAAGCGCCGAACTATCGGCTGAATTCCTGAGGGTGAAGAGTGGCGCGGCCGATCCATCGTCAGCGCCTTCTCCCTTTACCCGCTGAGGTGACCTTGCAGCATCGTCGTTCCAGCGAAAGCTGGAATCCAGCGCCTTCGATTTGGTGTGGAAAGGCACTGGATCCCGGCCTTCGCCGGGATGACGGTGAGGAAGATTTTCACGGGTCGGGCGCTCCAGCGTTCCGACCCTTCTCATTTTCGACTCCGGACGTTCGCCGTCATGACCGACATCCATAGCGACAAAATCCTCATCCTCGATTTCGGCGCGCAGTACACCCAGCTGATCGCCCGCCGCGTGCGCGAGATCGGCGTCTACTGCGAGATCTGGGCGTGGGATCACGACCCGGCCGAGATCGCCGCGTACGGCGCCAAGGGCATCATCCTGTCCGGCGGCCCGGAGTCGACCACGCTGCCCGGCGCACCCGCGGCGCCGCAGGAAGTGTTCGATGCAGGCCTGCCGATCCTTGGCATCTGCTACGGCATGCAGACCCTGGCCGCGCAGCTGGGCGGTGCCACCGAGGCCGCCAACGCGCGCGAGTTTGGTCATGCGGAAGTGGACATCGTCGCCAAGAGTCGCCTGTTCGCGGACCTCAGCGACCACGACAGTGCGCATCGCCTGGACGTCTGGATGAGCCATGGCGACCACGTGTCCAAGGCGCCGCCGGGTTTCGTCATCACCGGGTCCACCGATCGCATCCCGGTCGCGGTGATGGAAAACGAGGACAAGCGCTGGTACGGCGTGCAGTTCCATCCGGAAGTGACCCATACCAAGCAGGGCACCAACCTGCTCAAGCGTTTCGTCACGGAAATCTGCGGCTGCCAGACGTTGTGGACCGCCGCGCACATCATCGAGGACCAGATTTCCCGCGTGCGCGAGCAGGTCGGCAACGACCACGTGCTGCTGGGCCTCTCCGGCGGCGTGGATTCCTCCGTGGTGGCCGCGCTGCTGCACCGGGCCATCGGTGACCAGCTGACCTGCGTGTTCGTCGACACGGGCCTACTGCGCTGGCAGGAAGGCGACCAAGTGATGGCCACCATGGCCGAGCACATGGGCGTGAAGGTGATCCGCGTGAACGCCGCCGAGCGCTACTTCAGCGCGCTGGAAGGCGTGGCGGACCCGGAAGCCAAGCGCAAGATCATCGGCCGCCTGTTCGTGGAGATCTTCGACGAGGAGTCGGCCAAGGTCACCAACGCCGGCCATGGCCAGGTGAAGTGGCTGGCCCAGGGCACCATCTATCCCGACGTGATCGAGTCGGCCGGCAGCAAGACCGGCAAGGCGCACGTCATCAAGAGCCACCACAACGTGGGCGGCCTGCCGGAGCACATGAAGCTCAAGCTGGTCGAGCCGCTGCGTGAGCTGTTCAAGGACGAGGTGCGCCGCATCGGCGTGGAACTTGGCCTGCCGCGCGCGATGGTCTACCGCCATCCGTTCCCGGGCCCCGGCCTGGGCGTGCGCATCCTGGGCGAGGTGAAGCCGGAGTACGCCGAGCTGCTCGCTCGCGCCGATGCGATCTTCATCGAAGAGTTGCGCGCCTGGGAGCTGTACGACAAGACCAGCCAGGCCTTCGCCGTGTTCCTGCCGGTGAAATCGGTGGGCGTGGTGGGCGATGCCCGTGCCTACGAGTGGGTGATCGCGCTGCGTGCCGTGGAGACCATCGACTTCATGACGGCGCATTGGGCGCACTTGCCGTACGACTTCCTTGGCAAGGTTTCCAATCGCATTATCAATGAGTTGCGCGGTGTTTCTCGTGTCGTTTATGACATCAGTGGCAAGCCGCCCGCAACCATTGAGTGGGAGTGACTTAGCACTGTTTCACCTCGTTTCGTGGTGGACCTTACAAGCAGGCGAGTGCTCTCTTGATTCGATGTAGCCAAAGATCCTGACGTGCTGGGTTTCGATCGCACGTTGGGTTGGCGGTATGTGGCAGACGAATGGGGTGGGGTATCGGTGTTCCACGTCCAAGGCCCGACAGCAGGTCTGCTCACGACGGGCATGCCGGGCCCCAATGCAAACGTCGCGCCTATCGATATGACGACCCCTCGGGCGTACTTGCCACCCACGTCACTGGCGGGTGAACCCATGCTGCGGATCACTGATCCTCAACGGTGAATCAGCCAAGGCACCGCTATGGCGTCGGCTCGGTTTTTCGACCTTGCTGAAAAGTAGAGATGGGGTCGCTGCGCCGAGGTCTGGATGGGCAGGGTTCGGTGCACGACGCGTTCCGACAACTTAGGCGAGTGTGGCTCAGACGGCAGTCGAGTCCGCCGGATCGGGCGCCGGCAGCCCTTCGGCCTGGTTAGCCAGCGGCGCCTGCTGACGGGCGCCACGCCGGTAAAACACCAGGCCGATGGCGATCAACAGCACCGAACCGCCGACCACCTTGCCCAGGAACAAGGCCGGCTGGCTGTGCTCGGGCGGAACCATCGAGGTGAGGATGGCCAGGCTGACCACCGCAAAGCCGCACAGCCCGGCCAGCCACGCGAGCAGCGTGGCCGCCCGCGAATGGCGCCGCCAGGCCGCCTGCCTGGTGGCACGGTGGCGCAGCAGCGGGTAGGCCAACAGGATGTAGCACAGCGGCAGTAGTGACAGGACCGCGGTCATGTCGATCAGGATGACGTAGGCGTCGTGGATATTGGAGCCTGACAGCGCCATCGCCAGCACCAGCGACGTCAGCACGCCCTGCACCAGCAGGGCGACGTGGGGCGTGCCAAAGCGGGGATGCAGTCGGCCCAGTGCCTGGGGCAGGAAACGATCCACGCCCACGACGAAGGGAAGCCGCGCGGTCGCCGTCACCCAGGCGGCGATGGAGCCGACCGTGCCCAGCGCCACGAGGCCCGCGGTGAGCTGGCCGAACCGGGGCAGCCCGAGCCGCTCGCCAATGGCCGTCAGCGCCTGCGGAATGCCGGCGATGATGTCGATGGTCGAGGCGGGCAGGGCGACCAGTAGCGAAGCGGTGCCGGCAATGTAGATGGCGGCGATGACCACGCAGGAAATCAGCGTCGCACGTGGAACCTGCCGTGCCGGGTCCTTGATCTCCCCGCCCATGATGAGCCCGAGCTCCAGCCCCTGGAAGGCGAGCGCGATGGTGGCCAGGGTCGAGAAGGTCGACAGCTTGCCGAAGTCAGGGAGCAACCTGGTGGCGGTGATGGTGGCGGCGCCATCGTAGCGGTACGCCGCCAGTGCACCGGCTGCCAGGATGATGATCGCCGCGGTCCAGGTTGCGATGCCGCCGATGTTCTGCAGCCATTTGGCGCGTTCGAGTCCGACCACGCCGAACGCGGTGGTAATCCACAGCACGACCAGGCCATACAGCAGGTTGTAACTGTTGTCGTGGGCGTGGCCCACCCAGTGCTCGCCGCCGACGTGCAGGAAGATGCCTGCGCTGAAGAGCAGTGCGGCGGGAAAATAAGCGAGATTGGAGACCCAGTAGGTCCATCCCGCGATGAAGCCGTGCATCTCGCCGAACGCGGTCTTCGACCACAGGTAGAGGCCGCCTTCGCCTGGTACCCGCGCACTCAGGTCGAGCACGGCCAGGGCCAGCGGTATGAAGAAGCCGACCAGGCCCAGCACCCACAGGGTCAGGCTGGACGGTCCGATCTGCGCCGCCAGCGAGAGCCAGCGCAGGGCGACGATGGCTGCGATGTTGAACAGCACCAGGTCCCAGGTGCCCAGGACGCGGCGCAAACGTGGTGTGGCTTGCTCACTCGGCGAGGTGGCCATGCCTTTTGCAGCTCCATCGCATCGAAACGGGTGGTTCGCCGGCCTCCCGGTGGTGGCCGGCGCTGCTCAGGGTCAGGCAGAGGGTTCTTTCCACACCAGAACCTGCGCCGGCGCGAGTGGCGCCTTTCCATGCACGATGGTCGACGCGGCGGGCAGGGCGGGACCGAACGGCTGCGGGTTGTAATTCACCATGAAGTAGTAGCCGCCGCGCCAGTCGATGAAGACGCCCTTGGGCAGGTCTTCGATCGCCACGCCGGCACGCTGGTAGACGCTGCGTACAACCTCGCGTTCCAGCTCGCCGTCGTCGGTGGACACACCGATCATGGTCACCGTGCCCTTGCCGAGGCGGCGGGTCGTGGCCGCGGCCTTGCCCGCGTAATAGTGGTCGGCGTAGGTGGCCAGCACTTCGGTGCCGGCGCGCGGCGCGAGGATGTCAGCCCAGCGATGCCAGTCATGCGTCTGGCCCGCCACGCTTGCCTGTGCCTTGGCGCTGGGCGGAAGCATGTCGAAGCCCTCCACGTCGGCGCCGATCAGGTCGAGGATGGGCGCAGCCCACGGGCCTTCATGGAAATGGCCGAGCGCATTCTTCTGGCCGCTGCGGCTGGTGAGGATCAGGTGGCCACCCTGTTCCACATAACGGCGCCATTTCTGGACCAGCGCATCGCTCACCATCTGGTAGGCCGGCGCGATCAGGAAAGGATAGCGACTGAAGTCGTCGCCCTCGGCGATGAAGTCCATCGGCGCGCCGGTGCTCTTGACCGCCAGCGTGTAGCCATTGCGGTACGACCAGCTGTTCCACTCGGTGGTCTGCGGCTGGATCTCCAGATCCCAGAACACGTCGTGGCTCCACAGGTAGCCGGTGTAGCGCGCTGCCAACTTCGCCGGCAGCTTCGCCTTGGCGTCGAGCTTGCCTTCCAGCGACTGGATCTCGTGCAAGGTGTCGACGAATTCGCGGCCGGTGCGCGAGAGCGTCGTGCCGTCGGTGCCGACGATGCCTTCGTGGTACATCTCGCTGCCGCGCAGCGGGTGGCGATAGCGGTAGGTGCTGAGCAGCGAGGCGCCCGAGGCGAACGCGTGCCACATCCACATGCCGACCGCGCCGGGCATCGGCTGCGGATTGATCCCGCCCCAGTTGACCTGGCCCGGCTGCAGCTCCATCACGCCGAAGGTGCCGGTGATCGGGCGGTAGTACGCCGCCGCTTCCATCAGGTTGGCCGGTTTGCCGATCGCGTAGCTGTCACCACCGAGGACGTTGGTGCCTGCCACCGGATAAAGCGTGAAGGTGTTGAAGTCCAGGCCATGGCTGCGGCGCGGGTCGGTGGCCGTGCTGACATTGGTGTAATTGGTGGTCACCCACTGCGCGGGCTCGGCGTACTTCTTGATGATGGCCGCCTGCGCGTCGAGGAAGCTCGCGGTGGTGTCGGCCTGGAAGCGCGCGAGATCAAGCAGGGCATGCGGGCTGAGCTTGTCCTCGGCCGCCAGCGTGGCATTGGGTATCAGCACCTGGTCGAAGCTGGTGTAGCGGCTGCTCCAGAACGAACCGCCCCAGGCTGCGTTCATCGCGTCGATGCTGCCGTAGCGCTTCTGCAGCCAGCGGCGAAAAGCGGAGCGCGCGCTGTCGCTGTAGTCGGCAAAGCTGCCGGGCTCGTTGTCTACCTGCCAGCCCCATACCCGGCGGTCATGGCCATAGTGCTGCGCCATGGCAGTCACGAGGCGAGTGACGAAGGCCTGGTACTTCGCATCGGACAGGGACACTTCGGCGCGAATGCCGTGTTCGTGGCGTTGCCCGTGCTCGTCGACCCGATAGACCTCGGGATAGTGTTCACCCATCCAGCTCGGCGGTGCGGCCGAGGGCGTGCCGAGGATGACGCGCAGTCCAGCCTTGTCGGCCAGGTCGATGGCGTGGTCGAGCCAGCTGAAGTCGAAGCGACCTTCCTCAGGCTCGAGGTAGGTCCAGCTGAATTCCGCCATGTGGGTGAAGTTGAAACCCAGCTTGGCGATGCTGTTCAAGTCGCGCTGCCACTGTTCGCGCGGCCACTGTTCCGGGTAATAGAACACGCCGAAGCTCATCGCTTCGGACTGGTGCAGAAGGGCGGCACCCTGTGCCTTGGTTGCAGGCGCGTCCGAGGCATGGATCGGAGAGGCGCAGGCGCTCGCGATCATCAATGCGGCAGTCAATGCCGTCACGAGCAATGGCCGGAACATGGATGCGCCTCTGGTCAGATTGAATTGTCAAATTATACTACTATTGGATCAGTCGCAACGCCCGGTGGACAGGCCATCCGATGGACATACTTACCGCAGACGCCGCCCTGGTGCTCGCACGACGTCATTGGAATATCCGCGGCGAGATCGAAGCGCTGCCCTCCTATGCCGACCAGAATTTCCGCATCCGCGGCGAGGATGGCGACTACGTGCTCAAGGTCGCGCATCCGTCGTGGTCGCGCGCGGACATCGAACTGGAAAACCAGGCGATGATCACCCTGGCTGCGCGCGAGCCCGGCCTCGGTGTGCCACGCGTGCAGATGGCCGAAGGTGGCGAGCACCTGTTGGCGCTGCCTGTCGATGGTCAATCGTGTCTGGTGCGCATGCTCAGCTACGTGCCTGGCGCGACCTATGCGGAATCGATCGATGCGCTCGATGCGTCGCAGCGCTCGGTCCTGCATGCGAGTCTTGGCCAGGCCGTGGGTCGCCTCACCCGGGGACTGCGCGACTTCGAGCACCCGGCGGCTGATCGCCAGCACGACTGGAACCTGATGCGGCTGCCGACCCTGATGTCGGAGCTGCGCCATATCAGCGACACGTCCCTGCATGACATCGTGGACCAGCATGCGGGCGCGTTCTGCGCGGCCTTGCCGCAATGGCGTGCCGAGCTGCCGGTGACGGTGCTGCATAACGACGCCAATGACCTGAACGTAATCGTCGCTGACGCCAACGGTGGCGGAAAGCAGGTCGGCGCCGTGATCGACTTCGGCGACATGTGCACCAGCTTCCGGCTCGCCGACCTGGCCATTGCGTGCACCTATGCCATGCAGCACGAAGCCGACCCCGTTGCCTGCGCACAGCGCATCGTTGGTGGCTACCTGGCCGAACTGCCGCTGCGCCGGGCCGAGCTGGAGCAATTGCACGGCTTCATCCTGGCGCGGCTGTGCCATAGCGTGCTGATGGCGACGCGTTCGCACCGGGAGCAGCCCGACAATCCCTTTGTCCTGGTATCCCAGCAAGGCGTGCGCGAGCTGCTACGGCAGCTCGCCGGCACCGAGCGTGATGTCATCGTTCGCCCCTTCCTCGAGGTGCACCATGATTGACGTCCGAGCCATCGCCCCCATTCCGGTGCGCGACAACGACGAACTGCTGCGCCTGCGGCGTCAGCACCTGAATCCGACGCTCAGCGTGGCCTACCGGGAACCGCTGAAGATCGTCAGGGGCGAGGGTGCGTGGCTGTACGACCAGCACGGCCAAGCCTATCTGGATATGGTCAACAACGTCTGCCATGTCGGCCACTGCCACCCGCGCGTGGTGCAGGCGGGGCAGGCACAGATGGCGCAGCTCAATACCAATACGCGCTACCTGCACGACAACATCGTCGAGTACGCGTTGCGCCTCACCGCCACGTTGCCATCGTCGCTCTCGGTGGTGTTCCTCACCAACTCGGGCACCGAGGCCAACGACCTGGCCTTGCGCCTGGCACGCGCGCATACCCGGGCCCAGGGCGTGGTGGTGGTGGATCACGCCTACCACGGGCATTCGCCCTCGATGATCGAACTCAGTCCGTACAAGTTCAACGGCAAGGGCGGGGTGGGGCAGAGTTCGCATGTCGGCGTGGTGGCGATGCCGGACGTCTACCGCGGCTCGTTCCGCGACATGCCCGGGGCAGGCCGCGAATATGGCGAACTGGTCGCGCCGGCCATCGACGAGCTGCGCGGGCGCGGCATCGCGACCGCGGCGTTCTATGCCGAATCCCTGCTTGGTTGCGGTGGACAGGTCGTGCTGCCGCCGGACTATCTTTCCACGGCCTATGCGTCAGTGCGCGAGGCCGGCGGCGTGTGCCTGGCCGACGAGGTGCAGGTGGGCTTCGGCCGTGCCGGCGAGCACTTCTGGGCATTCGAGTGCCAGGGTGTGGTGCCGGATATCGTGACGCTGGGCAAGCCGATCGGGAATGGCCATCCGATGGGCGCGGTAGTGACGACTCCGGAAATTGCCGCGAGCTTCGTGACCGGCATGGAGTACTTCAATACCTTCGCGGGCAACCCGGTGTCATGCGCGATCGCCCTGGCCGTACTCGAGGTGATCGAGGACGAGCGGCTGCAGCAGCAGGCCATGCGCGTCGGCAACTTGTTGATGACGGGACTGCGCGACCTGCAGCAGCGCTTCGAAGGGATCGGCGACGTGCGTGGGCAGGGCCTGTTCATTGGCGCCGAATTCGTGCTCGACGATGAGAGCCGGACGCCGGACCGCCATCGGGCCAGGGCAGTGGTGGAAGCCATGAAGGCGCGACACATCCTGCTTTCCACGGACGGTCCCGACGACAACGTACTCAAGATCAAGCCGCCGATCGTCTTCAGCGAGGCCCATGCGGAAGAGTTCCTGGGCAAGCTGGAGCACGCGCTGCGCGAGGTCTAGTCGCGCGACGACGCACGACGTCAGCGCTGCTTCTTCCCGTTGGTTTTGCGGCGCTTGTCCAGGTTGCTGCGCGCATCGACGATCATGGCCTGCATGGCCTTGCGTGCAGCCTCCGGCTGGTTGCGCCGGATCGCCTCAAGCACTTTGTGGTGCTGCGGCAGGGAGTACTTGAAATCGCCTGCGGTCTCGGCCGACAGCACGAAGAACATG
The DNA here is from genome assembly GCF_004296575.1 of Dyella amyloliquefaciens. GTDB lineage: Bacteria > Pseudomonadota > Gammaproteobacteria > Xanthomonadales > Rhodanobacteraceae > Dyella > Dyella amyloliquefaciens. The sequence continues at coordinate 268,712 of NZ_SAYT01000003.1, forward strand.
CCGAACACGCTTTCGATCACGGCGAACAACGAGCTCATCAGCTCGTTGCCGGTGGCTTGCAGGATGGCATTGTGGAAGGCCAGGTCGGCTGTCGCCCATTCTCCGGCATCCCTTGAGGCTTCCATCTTCCTGTAGGCCGCGTCGATCCTGGACAGGTCCGCGCTGGTGCGCCGTTGCGCGGCCGCGGCGGCGGCCGCCGGCTCGATCAACTCTCGCATCTCCACCAGCTTGTCGACGAAGTCGTCGGTGGGCATGGATGCGCAGCGCCAGGACAGCACGTCGGCATCCAGCTGGTTCCAGAACTCGCGTGCGCGCACGCGAGTGCCGATCTTGGGGCGCGCTTCGATCAGTCCCTTGGACGAGAGCACCTTGAGCGCCTCCCTGAGGGCGTTCCGGCTGACTTGCATGCTCTCGGCCAGCGCATCCTCGCGCGGCAGCACGTCACCAGGCTTCAGGTCGCCGGCGACGATGCGCGTGCCCAGTTCGCGAACTACATGGCCGTGCAGACTGCGTGCATCGGTCGGTTTCATGCCGGATTGCTCTCCACGTGGCGCGGTGCTCGCCTGGCTCGCGCCAGGTGCAGGCGGCCGGAGAGTCGTGTTTCGTCCTGTAATCGCTACCGCATGCTGCGGTGCAATGTCTGTCGCAATTTATCACACCGATGAGAGTTGCGAGCCCCGCGTCGATGCTCTCGGGTGCCCGCACGCATGCGCGCTGCGTTGTGCATCTCCACTGGCGGCTCGCTTCGCGCGGCGTGCATGCGGCGAGAGGGATCCCATTGCTGCAGGCCAATGCGTTGGGAGTGATCGGCTCGTGCGTGGAGCTCCCCGTGAGCCGCTCTTGTGCAGCGCAAACACGCATGTCTGCGCTGCCGCCGGCCACCATACGCGACCGTCCATATTGTCTGTTTTTCGTATCGTACTATTGTCGGACAAATAGGAAGAAGTCTGATAGGATCCCTGCGCGTCTCGCAGGCCGGTGGGTGGCTTCGCGCACCAGGGGTCAGTGGGAATTGGGCAATACGGGCCGTGCGTCAGCGCGGCCGAATCGATTTCACCAAGAAGACAACATTCATATGTTCCGGGGAGGAACTTTCCACATGAAAGGTTGGAAGCAGATCGATAAGCGGATACTGGTTACGGCGATCAGTACGGTGCTGATGACGGGCGCGCTCCGTGCGCAGGATGCAGCACCCCCGGTGGCGAATGGCCAGGCGCAGCCCGCGCCTGCGCAGGCCGGCAAGCCGGCCGATCAGCGGCAGCAGGATGCGTCCGCCAACAAGACGGTGCAGAGCCTGGACCAGGTGGTGGTCACCGGCAACTCGTCGGCCGGCGGCATCAAGAAGATCGATGCCAGCTATTCGGTCACGACGGCCAGCCTGGAGCAGATCAAGGAACTCAATCCGATCAGCGTGGCGGACCTGCTGAAGGTCTCGCCGGGCGTCTACCCCGAATCCTCCGGCGGCCAGACCGGCGCCAATATCGAAGTGGCAGGCTTCCCCTCCGACAGCGGTGCGCCCTTCGTCACCATGCAGATGAACGGCTCGCCGCTGTTCCCGAAGTGGGACTACTTCACTGACGCCATGGTCCGCCTCGACGATACCGTCAACCGCCTGGAAGCGGTGCAGGGCGGCACCTCGGTGCTTTACGGCAACGGCCAGCCTGGCCTGATCGCGAACTTCATCCTGCGCGAAGGCAGCAGCACGCCTGCCGGCGACATCGGCGTCACCTACGGTTCCGAAGGCATGGTTCGCGTGGATGGCTTTTACGGCTTTCCGATCAGCAAGGACAGCGGCTGGTACGGCAGCATCGGCGGCTTCTGGCGCGAGTCCAACGGTGTGCGCGATCCGCAGTTCCCGGCCGACAAGGGCGGCCAGCTCACCGCGACGCTGAGCCACGACCTCGAGCACGGCTCGCTGATGTTCTATGCGCGCGACCTCAAGGACAAGAACCAGTTCGTCACGGATACGCCCATCCTGAATCCGAGCGCGGGGCAGTTCTCGGCGTATCCGGGCTTCAGCCCGCTGACCGGCACGTTCGGCAGCAATGCCGACCGCTACCAGTTCCTGGAACTCGCGCCTTGCTATACCGCGGGCTGCTCGCCGAGCGGCCAGCACATCGACATGGCCAACGGCCAGGGCGGTGACGTGCACATGCTGGGCGCCAACCTGGACCTCGATTTCGACAACGGCTGGTCGCTCTCGGACAAGCTGCTGTTCGTCGGCGGCAATATGGATACGACGGCGTTCTTCAGCACCGGCGCCAACCCGCAGACGCTGTCCAGCTTCATCTCCGATTCCGAGGCCGCGTTCGGCCTGCCGTCCAATCTCACCGCCACGGCCACCTATCGCAACGGCCAGCCGGCGAACATGAACGAGAACATCTCGGTCCAGAATCCCGAGTACATCCACAAGCGGATAAAGTCGGTCAGCAACGAGTTCCGCCTGAGCAAGGAATTGTTCGAAGGCAACACGTTGACCATGGGCAACTACACGGCCGTGTACTCGCTGCATCACGTGGAAGAAGACGGCCTGAACATGCTGCTGCAGGCCAAGAACAACCCGAACCCCATCGTGGTCAACCTGTCCGATGGCGTGAACAACTACGCGCTCACCGATTCGCAGGGCCTGTTCTGGAATTCCCAGCCGCAGTCGTGGATGGCCTTCAACGAGAGCTGGCACGCAACCACCACGGCGTTCTATCTGGCCGACGAATGGAACATTGGCAAGTGGCGCCTGGACGGCGGCGTGCGCATGCAGCATGACGACATCGGCGGCTGGTTCCAGAACACCGCCTCGGGCGATCTCGACAACAACCCGTACACGGTCTACAACAACAACGCCGAGTTCCTGACCGACAGCTACCAGCATCCCAGCAGCTCGCGCAGCGCGCCGTCGTGGACACTGGGTGCGAATTACCTCATCGACGATCATATGAGCGCCTACGCGCGCATCAACGACGGCGTGTTCCTGCCGAGCTTCGATGACGTAGTCAACCTGGGCCACCCGCCGGTGCAGAAGATCCACAACATGGAGCTGGGCTTCAAGTACCAGTCCTCGTGGATCTTCGCCGACATCGCCGCCTATCGCCGTCTGTTCCACGGCGTGCCGTACTCGATCACCACCGACGCTGGCCAGATCAACCTGGTCTATGGTTCGGAGACCAAAGGCGTCAATGCGGCGGTGACGGTCAAGCCGTTCGAGAACTTCACGGTGGCGTTGAGCGGCAACTACATGGATGGCCACTACTCCGACTACCAGGGCTGCGTGCCCTACGTGGCGCAGGACGGCAGCGACCAGTGCGACAGCATCGACGGCAAGCGCCTCGACCGCCAGCCGCGCATCCAGTACCGCGTGACGCCGGCCTACTCCATCCCGACGGTGTGGGGCAGCATGAAGTTCTGGCTGACCTATGAGTATGTCGGCGACCGTTATGGCGACCAGCTCGAACAGCAGCCGCTGGGCGACTTCTACGACCTCAGCTTCGGCGCGATGGCCAACATCGGCAAGAACTGGGTGCTTACCCTGCGTGGCACCAACCTGACCAACCAGATCGGCATTACCGAAGGCAATGCCCGCCTGTTTGGTTTCGCCAGCGGTGGCGGCGTGATCCTGGCGCGTTCGATCGAGGGGCGCGAGGTCAACTTCCAGGTCAAGTACCAGTTCTGACCGACGTTCTGGCAGCCATGACTCCCATTGGCTAGTCTGCATGGCGGCGGTTCGACGCCGCCATGCAGGCGCCAGGCCTGTTGGGTGTGGCAGGACGTGTGCGTGCCGACCGTCCTGCCGTCGTGCATTGAATCCCCGGGGGCTCGCTTTGGTTCGTCCATTCCTCAAGCATCGATTTGCCGCGGCGTTGGCCGCGGCGCTGGTCTTCGGCGGTGCGGCGCGCGCCGCGGTGACGGATGGCGTGCCGCCTGACGCGCACTATCTGGACGTGCTGGACATGCATGGCACCCCGGCGGATGCCAGGGACCGAAGCTTCAATATCTTTTTCGACGCCGGCGCGTGGCATGGCTACAGCCTGCCGCTGGCCGGCGATGCAACGAGCGGCTTCTCAGGCCCGTTCGTGCACAGCCTGCAGGACGGGCGCTGGGCGGGACGACGCTTCGCCCAGATGCAGTTGCGCGATGCGGCCAGCGGGCAGGACATCGCGCTGCGTTCGCAGGAGGCGCATGCCGGCCCCGGCTACCTGATGCGCAACTATGCGGCTGACGGTCTGCAGGTACGACAGACGCTGTTCTACGCCGACGCCCGGCTGGCGGTAGTCAGGATAGAACTGAGCTCAAGCGTTGCGCGTGATACCAGGCTGTCGATCCTCGGTACCGCGGAAAAGCTGGCGGGCAGCCAGTTAGGCGCATCGGCCGGTGAGGTGACGCAGCGCTTCACGGGCTCGCCCTCGCGCGTGGTCACGCGCTGGCGCGCCGGTGGCAACGATGAGGCGCACGCCTCGGTGAATGGCAGTCAATACCGCATCGAACCAGCGCAGGCCTTGCACCTGCAGCCGGGCGAGACGACCACGGTGTACGTCGAGCAGATGCTGGTCGATGATGCGGCTGCCTGGCCATCGATCGACGAGGCGGCCGCGTGGACGCAAAACCGTGTGCGCTGGGAGTCCTATCTGAAGTCGGCCAAGGTAAGCCATCTCGCAGGCGTGACCGATGAGGTGGCGGAGCGCCTGTCGGTCAAGGCCATGCTGACCTTGCTGGGCAACTGGCGTGCCGCTCGCGGCGACCTGCACCACGACGGCGTGGTTCCTTCGTATTCCAATCCTGATTTCAACGGCTTCTGGGCCTGGGATTCGTGGAAGCATGCCGCTGCTCTGGCGCATTTCGCGCCGGCGCTGGCCCGCGACCAGGTGCGCGCCATGTTCGACTTCCAGGGCGCGGACGGCATGGTTCCCGACTGTGTCTACCTGGACAAGGCCGGCAACAACTGGCGCGACACCAAGCCGCCGCTGGCGACCTGGGCGGTGCTGGAGATCTATCGGAGCACCGGCGACAAGGACTTCGTCGCCGAGATGTACGACAAGCTGGTGCGCTATCACCGCTGGTGGTTCAGCGCGCGCGACCACGACCACAATGGCCTGGCCGAATACGGCTCAACCGATGGCACGCGCATCGCCGCGGCCTGGGAGAGCGGCATGGACAACGCCGTGCGTTTCGATCGCGCACGGATGCTGAAGAATGCCGACGGCGCCTGGTCGCTGGACCAGGAGTCGGTCGATCTCAATGCTTACCTGTATCGCGAGAAGCTCGACCTGGCCGAACTGGCCGGCGTGCTGGGCAAATCCGCCGACCAGGCCCGGTGGCGCGAGGAAGCGGGCCGGATGAAGACGCTGATCCGCCAGCGCATGTACGACGGCACGGCCGGCTACTTCTTCGACGCGAGGCTCGGTCGCGACGAACGCGTCACCGTGTTTGGCTCGGAAGGCTGGATTCCGCTATGGGCCGGCGTGGCCAGCGCGGAGCAGGCCGGCCGGGTTGCCCGCGTCATGCTCGACCCGAACAAGTTCGCCACGCTGATGCCGTTCCCCACGCTGGCCAAGGATGATCCGCACTTCGCGCCCATCAAGGGTTACTGGCGCGGCCCGGTGTGGCTGGACCAGGCGTATTTCGGCGTCGTCGCGCTCAGGCGCTACGGTTACCAGCAGGAAGCCGACGCCATGGCACGCCGGCTGGTACTGCAGCCACCAGGGCTGACTGGACAGGCGCCGACCTATGAAAACTACGACCCGTTGACGGGGCGCGGCTATCAGTCGCGCAACTTCAGCTGGGCGGCGGCCAGTTATCTCCTCCTGCTGCAGGACACGACGACGAAGCAGGATGAGGATCCGCCGGGCTGAGTTTCACTCAGGCCGGAAAAGACAGCGTGCGCCCCGAGGGGGGCACGCTTCATCAGGGCAGCTAGCTCCCCCAGGTGTGGTCTGCGGGCGCATATCTCCAGCCCACCGACAGCCCGAGCAGAGCCAGCAGGATGATCAGTCCTGCGAATGCCGCGTGCGCGGACGCGGGGCCGGTTTGCGCCGACAGCAGCCCGATGCCGATGACAGGCAGCGAATTGCCACTGAACATCACGATGAGATAGGTCGACACGACCTCCCCGCGCCGCTCTTCCGGCGCGATTCGATTGACCACGGCCAGGCTGCCCCGATAACCCAGTGATGCCGCGCCGCCGGTCAGCGCCGATGCGGCCAGCAGCAAGGACAGGCGATGCATGTGCTCGGCCATGATCAGCAGGGCGACGGCCAGTGGAAACAGCGCGAGACCGGTCAGCATGGCGGTGCGGCTGGCCATCCCGCGGGTGGCGATGACCGCGACCGCGGCAACCGTGAAGAGCAGGAAAAGCACCCCGCCCGATACCAGGGGGCGTGTTTCCTTCAGCGCGTCGGACAGCACGCCGGGGATGAGCGCGGCATAGAAGCCGATCACGGCAAAGGTGACAAATGCGGTGACCGCGGGCGCCGTGAAAGCGGCGATCAGCTCCCTGGGTACGCCAAGGCGCGGGCGCAGTGACACTGCGGCGAGCTGGCGCTTCGGCGCTTTGACGGTTTCGCGCACGCGCAACAACGCGATGGCGACGACGAGCAGGGCCGCGAAGTACACCGCGAACGGCAAACGCAGCGGCTGCAAGGCGAGCTGGGCCGGCAGTCCGCCAATCAGCGGTCCGATCGCGAGCCCCGAAAAATTCGCCACGGAGGCCGTCACGGCCCCCGCATTGCCACGCCCCCTGGACTGCAGTTCCGCGATCCACGCGGTCAAGGTGCTCGAAGTGAGGCCCGTCGCGAAGCCACTCAGTGCACGCGCAACAAACAGCCAGGTCGTGCCGCCAGCGAAGCCGAACGCCGCAGCGCTGAGCATGCCGATACCGATGGCCGGCCATGCCGTGACCTTGCGGCCGATCTGGTCGGACAGTCGCGCAAAGAAGAACAGCGCGCCCAGGTTGCCCACCACATAGACCGAGTACACCAGCGTGAGCGTGACTTCGCTGAAGCCGAAGCGTTGCCGGTACAGCGGATACAGCGGCGCGGGAAGCGTGGCGCCGATGAACATCACCGCCAGGGAGGCGGCCACGATGATTACCGGGCCGGCGCCGCGATCGCCCTGTGCGTCGGAAGCATGCATGCACCGGATGCTAAGCCGGCTTTCGGCATCGGGACCTCTGCAAAACGTGGGGAAAGCGTGAGGGCAAGGGAGTGGTTCATGTTCGGAGGCGCGGTTTCAACGACTTCAGGCAGTAGAATGGCCGCCGCCGTTCATGCCTCCGACCTTCGATGACCGACCCGATGCAGCTTCCGGTCCCGGCCTTTTCCCCGGAAGACGAAAACTATATGCGCCGCGCCCTGCAGCTGGCGGCACATGCGCGCGACGCCGAGAACGAAGTGCCGGTGGGCGCCGTGCTGGTGCAGGGGGACGAAATCATCGGCCTGGGGTGGAACCGAAACATCACGCTCAACGATCCGAGTGCGCACGCTGAGATCATGGCCTTGCGTGTGGCTGGTGAGAAGCTGTCGAACTACCGCATGCCGGGTGCCACGCTGTACGTGACACTTGAGCCTTGTGCCATGTGTGCGATGGCTCTCGTGCATGCACGCATTGGCCGCGTGGTCTACGCGGCTACCGACCCCAAGACGGGTGCTGCCGGCAGCGTTTTCGATACCCTGATCTCCGAGCGCCACAATCACCGGGTGGTCGTCGAAGGCGGCCTGTTGCCGGAGGAATCGTCGGCGATGCTGCGCGAGTTTTTCCGCGCGCGCCGCTGACTTCGCTCAGTTGGCGTGCTCGCGCCAGTAATGGCGCAGATGCTCCAGTCGGGTCAGTGACTGCGCAGCCTTTTCCGAAGCTTCGTAGGCGGTGCGCTTGGCCCAGCGACGGAACGGCTTGGGGGCCTTCGCATCATTGCTGGATGCAAGCGCATTGATGAGCTTGCGGCCCATCATGCGATCGTGCGCCAAGCCCAGATGTTCCTGCAAGTCAGCCAGCTGCTTCAGCCAGGATGTGGTCGCCTGCTTGGAAAATGCAGGCGCGTAGAGCTCGATGGTGTAGCGAAGTTTCTTGGTGGCCGTGCGCAGGCGGTGCAGTGTCTTCTGGCCGCCGTCGAGTTTGGATGCACGTTTCTGCAGCGAGCTGTAGCGTTGTTCGATGGCGGTGGCCGCCAGTTTGCGCGTCATCGCCTTGGTGGGTGATTCGAGCGTGGCCTCCCAGTGTCGCCAGGCGCGCAGCGGCACGGTCAGGTCGTATTTCCTCAACTCGACCAGGGCTTGCGCGTGAGCTCGTTGCTGCCGTTCGGCAACTATGCGCACGGTGTCATCCTGACCGCCTGCCTGGTTTTTCCCGAGAAAGCTCGGCAGGGTTTCCTGCGCGAGGATGTCGATATCACGGCATTGCCCGGTCGCTTCGCGGCACTCGCGCAAATAGGCGTGGACATCATGGAGGTCATCGTCGGAGAAGCGCGCGACGTCTTTCAGTGTGGCGGTGACGCGGCGCAGGTTGACGCGCCATGCGTGCAGCAACTTGGGATCGTAAGGTTCATCCAGCAGGCGCTTGCGCGCGTCGCGTGCCTTGGCGAAATAGCCGTCCATTGTCTTCAGGATGCGATCGAACGCCGAGGGTGTGAATGGCTTGACCATGGCATGACCCGATGTGGCGTGTGGCGACGTGGCCTGATGCTGCAGCCTGGCACTCATGGAATGATTTTCCAGACGACCGGGAAGTCTACTTTGCATCAAATTGTCACAATGCGCGAGCGGCGCATGGCCACATGCTCAGGCTATGAAGGCCAGGGCGGTTGCGCAAGATTGTTCGATCTTGAGGGTGAGCAGCGGATCGGCACGCGTCCGCCCCAGGTTTACTGCGGCGATCGGCTTGCCATCTCGGGCCGCGGCCGCCACGAAGCGGTAGCCGGAAAACACCATCAACGACGATCCCACGACCAATACGCCATCCGCGTTGTTCAGTGATGTGATGGCCGCGTCAACGCGATCGCGCGGGACATTTTCGCCGAAGAACACCACGTCCGGCTTCAGGACGCCGTCGCATGAGGGGCAGGGCGGAATATCGAATCCGGAAAAGTCCCGGCCGTCGAGGTCGGCGTCGCCGTCCGGTGCATCGCCCGCGTCGAGCTGGGCCCAGTCGGGATTGCGTTCGACCAGCGCATGCTGGAAGACGTCACGCGGAAGGCGCGCCCCGCACGCCATGCAACGCACCTCGTTCAATCGGCCGTGCAGGTCGATCACGTTGCGGTGTCCGGCGGCCTGGTGCAGTCCGTCGACATTCTGGGTGAGCAACATGTGAGCGTGACCCCGTTGTTCCAGTCGCGCCAACGCATGGTGGGTCGCATTAGGCTGTGCCTTGCCGAAGCGGCGCCAGCCCACCAGGCTGCGGGCCCAGTAGCGTTGGCGCGTGCGGAGGTCGCCCATGAACGCCTGGTAGGTGACCGGCTGGGGTCGCTTCCAGCCACCCTGCGTATCGCGGTAATCGGGGATGCCGGAATCCGTGCTGCACCCTGCACCCGTCAGTACGAACAGCCTGGGATGAGCCTCGATGAAAGCGCGCAGGCGTTCGTGATCACGCGTAACGTCGGCATCGAGCATGGAGGTGGATTCATGCGGCAGCACGGGCCTGCAACTCCTCGATGGCGGCGGCAATGCCATGTGGGCCTTCGACCTGGGTTACGTGCGAAGTGTGGTCGACGAAATCCGAATCGGCTTCGTGCGCCCAGGTGACGTGGTAAGGCATGTACACCCCCCATCCACCCAGTTGCACCACGGGCGCGATGTCCGAGCGCAGCGAGTTGCCGACCATGGCGAAACGTTGCGGTTCGATATTGAATTCCGACAGCACGCGACGATAGGCGTGCTCGTCCTTCTCCGACACGATCTCGATGCGATGGAAAAGGTCGGCAAGCCCGCTGCTCGCCACCTTCTGCTCCTGGTGGAACAGGTCGCCCTTGGTGATCAGTACCACGCGATGCCGGGCGGCCACAGCCTCCACGGCGGCGCGGATGCCCGGCAACAATTCCACGGGGTGCGCCAGCACGTCCTTGCCGATGGCGATGATGCGATGCAGCTCCGCGGCGCTGATGCGCGACTGCGTGATCTCGATGGCGGACTCCAGCATCGAGAGCGTCATGCCCTTGGCGCCGTAGCCGAACAACTGGATATTGCGTCGCTCCGTGGCCAGCAGGCGATCGCGCAGGCCGAGACTGGTGAGATCGACATAGCCTCCGACGATCTGTTCGAACGCATCATGCGCCGACTGGTAGAAGCCTTCGCTGTGCCACAGCGTGTCGTCGCCATCAAAGCCCACCAGCTCTATCACGTGTCACCCGCTTGCAGAAAGTCGAAAACGGCGTCGGCCAGGCGACGCGCCCTGAGGGCATTTTCCCAGATAAAGACGTCGCTGTCGGAGTAGTTCACACACCAACAGTAGTCGCGCGTACGCGCGCGCGACCTCATAGGTTGGGACGAAGCGCGCGAATGCAACGGTTGAGATGACGCACCATGGCGGCGCTTCCAGTGTGCGCCGGGCCCGGTGCTAGGATGAAGAAGCCTCTCCCTCGTGAGCCGCGATGCTTCTCTGCATGCGCGAGTCAGGGATTCGCCGGGGCGCGACACGACCGTGACTTCAGGTGACTATGCGCGCACGCATCGACGATGTGGCGAAAGTGGCGGGAGTGTCTCCCAAGACGGTTTCGCGGGTACTCAACAACGAGCGCAACGTGCGCGAGGATACCAGGCAACGCATCCTCGAAGCGGTGCGATCGCTGGATTACCGCCCGCATCCTTCGGCGCGCAGTCTTGCCGCGAATCGTTCGTTCCTGGTCGCGTTGCTCTACGACAATCCATCGCCAAGCTACATGATGGAAGTGCAGGACGGCGTGCTCGAAGCATGCGATGCCCAGCGCTACAGCATGATGCTGCAGCCACTGGATGCAACCAGCCCGCGATTCGTCGAGCAGGTGGAGAAGCTGATCTCCGAGCGCCGGCTGGACGGCCTGATCCTCACGCCACCCATCAGTGATCATGTGGACCTGCTGGCACGACTGCGGGAGTGGGGCACGCCATTCGCCTGCGTGGCGCCTCGCGATCACAGCTGCGCCGGTGTCGTGCTCGACGAGCGGCGGGCTGCGTGCGAGATGGTCGTGCACCTGGCGTCGCTGGGACATCGCCGGATCGGCCATATCACCGGCCATCCGGATCACGGCGCATCAGGCTGGCGCCTGGATGGCTATCGCGATGGACTGGAACGATGCAGCCTGCGTTATGACCACCGGCTGGTGGTGCAGGGACATTTTTCGTTCGACTCGGGTGTGGTGGCTGCGCGGACGATGCTCGCGCTGGCATCACCACCCACGGCGATCTTTGCTGCGAACGACGACATGGCGGCAGGCGTGATCTGGGCCGCCAACGAAGCGGGGTTGCTGGTGCCGCGCGATCTCTCGGTCTGCGGTTTTGACGACACCCCCATGTCGCGGCAGATCTGGCCGTCGCTCACCACCATTCACCAGCCATGCCGCGACATGGGCCGGATCGCCGCCAACCAGCTGCTGCGGGCTATTCGGGAAGGTGAAGGCGCCATGGTCTACGCGAAATTTGCCCTCTGCCTGCGGGGATCCACCGGGCGGGCGCCGGACAGACCGCTGCGGGGGGCTTCCGCGGGGCGCCATGGCTGATTTGTTGCGGCGCAATTTGACAGCGCTGTCATTTCTGGCAGTCTGCAACACCCAGGCTCCCGGGGAGGAGCCGCCATGCGTCTGTCCTGGGAGAGCTTTGTGCCTTTGACCAGTCACCGTTTGCGTCTGGCCTCTACCGTCCTGGCGACGGCGTGCGTGGCGTTGCTGACGGGCGGCGCCATCGCCGCCAGTGACACCGCTGTCCACCCGGAGCAATGGCCGCGGGCGACCTGGCCGCTGCCGAAGGACGCCGCGCTCGAGCAGCGCGTCGCGGCACTGATGGCGAAAATGACGGTGGAGGAGAAGGTCGGTCAGCTGATCCAGGCCGACATCCTCAGCGTGACCCCTGATGACGTGCGCAAGTATCGGCTCGGCTCGATCCTCGCCGGCGGCAACTCCAAGCCGAACGGCCAGTTGCTGGCCAATGCGGACCAGTGGAAGGCGTTGGCCGATGCGTTTCACCGCGCGGCGATGGATACCAGCGGTGGACATGTGGCCATCCCGCTGCTGTTCGGCATCGATGCCGTCCACGGCCACAACGGTACCGTCGGCGCCACGCTGTTCCCGCAGAACTCCGCATTGGGCGCCACGCACGATCCCGAGCTGATGCGTGAAATCGGCGCCGCGACGGCAGAGGAAGTGCGTGCCACCGGGCTCAACTGGACTTTCGCTCCCGCGCTGTCCGTGCCTCATGATGTGCGCTGGGGACGCTCGTACGAAGGTTACTCGCAGGATCCGAAGCTGGTGGCGCAATACGCAGGCGCGACGGTCGAGGGGTTGCAGGGCAAGGTGGGTACGCCGCAGTTTCTCGATGGCATGCATGTGGTGGCATCGGCCAAGCATTTCCTGGCCGATGGCGGCACCAGGGACGGCAAAGACCAGGGTGACGCGCAGATCAGCGAAGAGGTTTTGCTCACCGTGCATGCCGCCGGTTATCCACCCGCGATCGATGCCGGCGTACAGAGCGTGATGGCGTCGTTCTCGAGCTGGAACGGCCAGAAGATGCACGGCAACAAGGCACTGATCACCGATGTGCTCAAGGGGCGCATGGATTTCGAGGGCTTCGTCGTCGGTGACTGGAACGCCCACGGCCAGGTGCCGGGTTGCACGAACGAAGATTGCCCGGTGTCGTTCAACGCGGGCGTCGACATGCTGATGGCGCCGGACAGCTGGCGCGGCTTGTACGAGCACACGCTGGCCGAGGTGAAGTCCGGCGCGATTCCCATGTCGCGCATCGACGATGCGGTGGCTCGCATCCTGCGGGTGAAATTCCGTGCCGGCCTGTTCGAGGCGGGCTTGCCCTCATCCAACCCGCTGGTGGCCAAGTCGGCGGACGTGGTCGGCAACGCCGCGCATCGCGCGATTGCGCGGCGCGCCGTGCGCGAGTCGCTGGTGTTGCTGAAGAACAATGGCGGTTTGCTCCCGCTGGATCCACGCAAACACATCCTGGTGGCGGGCGAGGGTGCGGACAACATCTCGCGGCAAAGCGGTGGCTGGACGCTGACGTGGCAGGGGGCGGGTCTGAAGAACGCGAATTTCCCGGGCGCGCAATCCATCGGTGCCGGCATTGCCGAGCAGGTGAAGGCAGCGGGCGGCACGGTGGAGATCGCCGCCGATGGCCATCACGCCGGCAAGCCGGATGTCGCCGTCGTGGTCTTCGGTGAAGACCCGTATGCGGAATTCCAGGGCGACATTCCCAACCTGTTGTATCGACCTGGCGACGACCGCGATCTGGAATTGATCCGTCATCTGCGCGGCGAAGGCATGCCTGTCGTCGCGGTGTTCCTGAGTGGCCGGCCGTTGTGGATGAATCGCGAGATCAACGCGGCCGATGCGTTCGTTGCGGCCTGGCTGCCCGGCAGCGAGGGCGGCGGCGTGGCTGATGTGTTGTTGCGCACGCGCGACGGCAAGGTTGCGCATGACTTCCATGGCAAGCTCTCGTTTGCCTGGCCGCGCAGCGCCGTGCAGGGGCAGGGCGCTCCGCTGTTTCCGCTGGGTTACGGCCTGACCTATGCCGATCGCAGCACGCTGCCTGTGTTGCCGGAAGTGTCCGGCATCAGCGGCGAGCAGATTCCCGTCGGCAACTATCTCGAGCGTGGCAAGCCGGTGCACGGCTACACGTTCACGCTGATGGGCGCGAACGGAGTTGCAGCGCCTGGCGATGTATCGCCTGCCAGTACGTCCGATGGCGCGTTGCGCATGACGGCGCTCGACTACAAGGCGCAGGAAGATGCGCGGCGTTTCATCTGGAGCACGAGCGATGCGCAACTGAGGATCAGCGCTCGCGCGCCGATGGACCTCGATCGCGAAACCAATGGCGATGTGTTGTTGATCACCACGCTTCGCGTCGATGCCTTGCCCGGCAAGGACGCCTGGATCGCCATGGGATGCGGCAAGGGTTGCCAGGGGCGCGTCGAGCTGGGTCCGCAATTGGCCATGCTGACGCCTGGGCAGTGGTTGCGTATCGGCGTGCCGCTCAAGTGCTTCCGCAAGGCGGGGGCCGACATGCACCACATCGAGCAGCCGTTTGCGTGGGGCGCAGGCAAGGGAGCGGAGGTGGCGATTGCCCGCGCCGCGCTCGGCACCGATGCCGATCAGGTCATGGAGTGCGCCAAGTAAAGGGGAAGGGTTGGCCAGCCGTTCGCAGGGTTTCACGGATATCGGGCAGCTGGACATCTCCGCTCTGCGTCATAAGTGCCTGCAATACCGCAAGATTGACCGGCGATAGTTGGTTGAAACAATGACTTGGGGTGGCTTCAGGCTATGTTGCCCCGCGTCAAGCTTCTGCCGGGGAGGCGTTCTATGATCAAGCCATGACAGCGCTGTCATCACGATCTGACAGCGCTGTCACTGGATGGGAAGGCAAACGTGGCACGTCGAGGGGGCGCTGCCGCACAACTATCCGAACTATGAGAGGGGAAGTTAAATGAAGCTGCGCTACTCGGCTTTGTACGTTGCCATGTCGCTGGTGCTCGCTCCGGGCGTGGTGCTGGCGGCCGACCAGGACGCGACATCGCAAGATCAATCCCAGGGTTCGGCTCCGGTCGAAAAGAAGGTCAAGCAGCTGGACGCGATCGAGGTCAGTGCGACCAAGCGCGAAACGCCGCTGCAGAAGACCCCGGTAGCCGTCAGTGCGATCACGCCCGATACGCTCGACAAAGAGCGCGTGATGACCGTGCAGGACCTGACCAAGCTGGTGCCGGGCCTGCAGGGCACCTCGCAGGGCGACCATGGCGTCGTTACGCTGACCTTGCGCGGCATCGGCAATGACAGTGCCAAGACCGAGTATGCGGATCCGGAAGTCGCCACCTTCGTCGATGGCGTGTATGCGCCGCGCGCCGAGGCTGCCTCCGGCCTGCTGCTGGACATGGACGGCGTGGAAGTGCTGCGCGGTCCGCAGGGCACGCTGTGGGGGCGCAACTCGACGGCCGGTGCGATCAGCTTCCAGACCGCCAAGCCCGATCTCAATGCCGGCTTCTACGGCAACGCCCAGATCGAAGCGGGCAACTACAACCAGATGGGCGCCCGCGCCGCGGTGAACCTGCCCATCAGCAGCACGTTCGCGATGCGTGTGGCGGTTGTCCATGAGCAGCATGATGGCTACGTCGATTACCAGAATCCGAGTGCGCAGCTGCCGTCGGTAGCGTCACAGCAGGCTGCCTATCTCGCTTCCGGCGGCACCGCGGCCAACTTCCGCCCGATCGATCCGAGCGTGTTCGTGCAGAGTGGCGACAAGTACAACGCGCAGGATCAGACCGCTGCTCGCGTGAGCGCGCTGTGGCAGCCGAACGAATCGTTCAAGTGGAACCTGTCGTACGAGTACTTCATCGATCGCGGCACGCCCGACATGAGCCTGATGCAGACGCCGCGCCAGGGCCAGGATTTCTGGTCGGCACTGATCGACACGGCGCCGTACCTGAATCGCAATTCGGGCACGTTCCGCAGCCGCATGGACTGGAACATCAACGACGGCATGCAGCTGAGCTATGTCGCCGGCTACAACCGCTTCTCGGGCAAGAGCCAGTTCGACCAGGACGATGGCGTGCAGGTGCCCACCAGCTTCAGCACGGGCGCGTCCAACCAGAACGACCGCACCAACTACTCCAACTACAAGAGCTACAGCAACGAAGTGGACCTGCGTTCGATGGGTCAGCAGACCATCGACTGGATCGTGGGTGCGTACTACGGCTACGAAGACAACAATATCCGCTTCGACATCCCGATCATGAACGGCACGCAGTACGGCTCGGTGTCGTGGCAGGGCTCCTTCATCCAGCCGAAGGAAACGGTGGATTCGAAGGCGGTGTTCGGCCAGGCGACCTGGCACATGTCCGACCACTGGCGCCTCACCGGTGGCCTGCGCTGGTCCGATGACGAGAAGCAGAACGTCGGCGGGCGTGGCTGGGGCTGGGACTACGACGCGACGGTGCCGCAGGTTCCGATCGCGATAAGCACCATTCCGAGCGCCGCCACCGGCTTCGCCGTGTCGACCTACAACGACGCGAAGTACAGCGACGATGAGGTCACCTGGCTGGGACGCATCGATACCGATATCGGCGAGAACGGCCTGCTGTACGGCAGCATCTCCACCGGCTACAAGTCGGGCGGCACGCAGGACGCCGGCACGCTGTACAAGCCCGAGAAGCTGACCAACTACGAAGTCGGCGCGAAGTTCGCGTTCCTCGATGGTCACATGACCTGGAACAGCGCGCTGTACTACGAAGACTTCAAGGACTTCCAGCTGTCCGCGCCGATCACCTATCCGGACGGTAATCGAGGTCTGGGCTTCAACAACGTCGGCGGCAGCACCAAGGTCATCGGCTTCGAGTCGGAGCTGGCCTACCAGCAGCAGGACGATCGCGCCAACTTCGTGCTGTCCTACATCCCGAAGAAGGAGCTCGGTACGCTGGTCTACGCCGGCAGCAACGACTACCAGGGCCTGCCGGCCTGCGCACCGCAGTCGGGCATCGCCAGTTGCATGGACGTCACCGGTAACGACTTGCCGCACGCGCCGACGTTCTCGCTCACTGCGATCTACGAGCACGACTTCCACCTGGGCAACGGTGGTCGCCTGACGCCGCGCTTCAGCGGCCAGTACCAGACCGACCAGTGGCTGAGCGTGTTCAATCTGGGAGACGGCGACAAGCAGAAGGCGTACTTCCGCGGTGATCTCGGGTTGCGTTACACCGAGCCGCAGGATCGCTGGTGGGTGAATGCGTACGTGCAGAACTTCACCGATGGCCGCGTACGCACCAGCGCGGGCCGCTTCCTGATCTCGCCAGGCGTGTACCAGTACGTGTCGCAGTACCTGCCGCCGCGCACCTTCGGCGTCCAGCTCGGCGTGTGGTTCTGACCTGTTGAATGACGGCGCCCGTCACGCGGGCGCCATCGATGGTTTGCCGTTCTACCGGCGATGCCTCGAGGACGAGAGGCACCGTCACCCTCCCCAGAATGGCGTTTTGACCGGGTTCCGCAAGGGGCCCGGTTTCTCTTCTCCTGCAATCCCTGTTGTTGCTTCAGCAACCGGTCGTCGAAGAGGTTACCCATGTCGCGATTGAAGAAAGTACTCGTGGTTGGCGGCGGCACGGCCGGCTGGCTGGCGGCGTGCTACCTGGCCAAGGCCGTGAATGCGGTCGATCCCGACAGCGTGCAGGTGCACCTGGTGGAGTCGAGCAACATCGGTCTGCTCGGCGTGGGCGAGGCAACCTTTCCGTCGATACGAGGCACGCTCTCGGCCATCGGCCTGGACGAGCGCCGTTTCCTGGTGGGCGCCACGGCCACCTACAAGCAGGGCATCCATTACCGTCACTGGGTGAGGCCTCCGGGCGCGCCCGGCAAGTCTCATTTCTTCCATCCCTTCAGCCAGCCCAGCCAGCGGCCGGGTGGCCCTGAGCTGTTGCAGTACTGGCTGCTCGGTGCCGCGCCGGAAGGCATGTCGTTCGCCGACGCGGTCACCATGCAGAGCCGGCTGGTCGAGCGCAACCGCGCGCCCAAGCGGGCCAAGGACCCGGACTACCAGGGGCCGATGAACCATGCGTTTCATTTCGATGCGGCCTGCTTTGCACGGGTGCTCGCGGAGCATGGCCAGGAATCGCTCGGCATCAAGCGTCACGTAGCCACGGTGGAGCGCACGGAACTCGACGAGACCGGCGCCATTGCCCGGGTGATCACCACCGAGCTCGGTGAGCTTACGGCCGATCTCTACGTGGACTGCACCGGCCTGCGCGGGGCGCTGATCGGCGGCGTGATGGAGTCGCCGTTCCGCAGCCGGCGCGACGTATTGTTCGCGGATCGCGCGGTGGCGATGCAGGTGCCGTACGAGCGCCCGGATACGCCGATTCCGTCGTACACCATTTCCACCGCGCAGGAGGCTGGCTGGATCTGGGATATCGGCCTGCAGAAGCGTCGCGGCGTGGGTTATGTGTATTCCTCCCGCCATACGGACGATGCCCGCGCCGAGGAAGTGTTCCGTCGCTACCTCGGGCCGGCCGCGGACGAGCTGAAGGCGATGCACATCAAGTTCGAGACCGGCTATCGCCCGGAGCACTGGCGCAAGAACTGCGTGGCGGTGGGCCTTGCGGGCGGCTTCGTGGAGCCGCTGGAGTCGACCGGCATTGCGTTGATCGAGCTGGCGACCTATCTGCTCACGCATCTGCTGCCGGGCGACACCGACGAGATGGAACGCGCGGCGCGCCATTTCAACGAGATGATGGTGGCGCGCTACGACCGCATCATCGATTTCATCAAGATGCATTACTGCCTGAGCCAGCGGCGCGACTCGCCGTTCTGGATCGACAATGCGGATCCGGCCAGCATTCCGCAGACGCTGCAGGACAAGCTCGCGCTGTGGAAGCACCGACCGCCGCATCGCCTGGATTTCGTCAGCGACCTGGAGATGTTCCTGGTGTCGAGCTGGCAATACGTGCTCTACGGCCTGGAGTTCAAGACCGATCTGGAGCCGATGCGCAGTGCGTATCCGCGCTTCGAGGAGGCGCGCCAGGAATTCGCGATGATCCAGCAGGTGTCGGCTCATGCGGCGAACGACCTGCCCGATCATCGTGAGATGGTGGAGCAGATGTGTCGCGAGTTCCACGAACGTTCCGCATCGACCATGTCGGGCGAAGTCGTCGCGTAGCGTCCAGGCGTTCGTGTGCCGAGGTTCCGATTCTCGAGCGCACAAGCATGCGCATGTCTCTAGGCCTGTGGCAGGAAGCCGCAGCTTTGGCACGTTCGATCATGCTGGATAAAATGGCGGCGCCCACGACTGCGGTGAGACTTCCATGGACTCGACACTCATCGAAACGACGTATGCGGACGGCCGGATTTGTGGCGAGACCTCCTGCCGGGAGCGCGAAGGTGACGCCATGTCGTTCTGTGGCAGCTGCGCATTTTCCGAAGCCTGTGTATCCAGTGGCTATGCCAAGGGCGACCTGGCCGCGCTGCATTGCCTGGTCGAACATGTCCATACCGGTGGCGCCGGCGAACATGTGTTCCGGCGTGGCGAACCCTTCCGCGCGCTGTACGCCGTGCGCCGGGGCGGGGTGAAGACGTCGCTGTTCAGTCGCGACGGTCGCGAACAGGTACTCGGCTTTTATCTGCCGGGTGAAATCATCGGCCTCAACGGCATCTATCCCGACTGCTATCCCTGCGATGCGCTGACGCTCGAAAAGACCGAGTTCTGCCGCTTTTCGTTTCCCGCCATGAGCAGTCTCGCCTCGGTGCTGCCGGTGGTGCAGAGCCACCTGTTCCGCCTGCTGAGCAAGGAGCTTGGCACGGCCAACCTGCTGGCGGGTGAGCACACGGCGGACGAGCGCGTGGCGGCCTTCCTGGTGGACCTGAGTGAGCGCTACGAGCAGCGCGGGCTGTCGTCCCAGCGATTCCGCCTGCCCATGTCACGCAGCGATATCGCAAGCTATCTGCGCTTGGCGCCGGAAACGGTGAGCCGCGTGCTGAGCCGCTTCCGCCAGCAGGGCTGGGTGGCGATCGAGGGACGCGGCGTGCAGCTGCAGCGGATGGATGCGCTGCGTGACGCCGGCATGGCCTTGCGGCCTATGCTGGCCAGCGCCTGATTCACACTTTCCCTTGATGCTCAGCGAGACGGGCCAGGCTGCCCGTCGTCGCCCGCATCGGCGGGGGTGGTCGCCGTGGCATCGTCCTGAGCCGGCTTGACGGGCTCTTCCTCCATCAGCGGCAGCACACCTGGACTGTCCAGGTCATCGAACTGTCGGTGATTCACCGCCCAGAAGAAGATGCCGATCGCGACAACGACGATCAGCAGTGTCACGGGGATCAGGGCGAGCAGGATGTTCATGCGTGCAGCACCGGCTGGGATGCCTGCTGGCGGCCGATGCGCCAGGCATTGACCACCACCGCCAGCGAGCTCAGCGACATGCCGATTGCCGCCAGCCACGGTGGCACCAGGCCCAGCGCGGCGAACGGTATCGCACACAGGTTGTAGCCCAGCGACCAGCGACGGCCCTGGGCGATCACCTGTTGCACCTGGCGTGCGATCACGCGCGCCTCGATGAGTCCCCGCAGATGCCCGTGCAGCAGCAACAGATCGGCCTGTGCCTGGGCCACTTCCGTGCCCGTGGCGAGCGCGGCGGAGACGTCGGCCCCCGCAAGCACCGGCACATCGTTGGTGCCATCGCCCACGGCGAGGGTGATGTGCCCGTGTGTGCGCGCGGCCTTGAGCAGTTCGAACTTGTCTTCCGGCGTTTGTGCGGCGTGCCAGGTATCGATGCCCAGCGTGCGCGCAGTCGCTGCCACGCGCGAAGAGGTGTCCCCGCTGGCGATCAAAATGTCCACGCCTTCGCCGCGCAGCGTGTCGATGGTGGCCTGCGCATCATGACGCGGGCGCTCGCGCAGCCGGAAGGTCGCCAGGGCGCCGCCAGCGTCAGCCAGCCACAGTCGATCATCGGACCTCGGCGCCTCGCTGCCCAGCGCAAAGGTGATCTGGCCCAGTCGCAGTTCGCGGCCGTCGACCTGACCGCTGATGCCCCCACCTGGCGTCACGCGCACCTCCTCGGCACGCAGCAGGGGGAGGCCCGCCGCGGCATTCGCCACGGCCTGCGCCACCGGATGCGAGCTTTCGCGGGCCAAGGCCGCCGCGATGGCGAGCAGCGTCGACGCCTCGCCTCCACGCAGCACCTCGATATCCGGTGGGTCGAGGTGGGGAACGGTCAGCGTGCCGGTCTTGTCGAGCATGGCGAGATCGACGCGATCGAGAACCGCCAGCGCCGCACTGTCAGCCACCAGTACACCGCGCTGCGCGAGCACGCCCAGCGCGCGGGTCAGCGCGGCGGGGGCGGTGAGCGCAAAGGCGCAAGGACAGGCGATGACCAGCACGGCGACCGCGCTTGCGAACGCCCGCGAGGGATCGAACAGCAGCCAGCCCGCTGCCGTCGCGACGGTAAGTATCAACACGCGAGCCACGAAGCGGCGCAGTTCGACATCGCTTCGCAGCACCGAGGCTTCGCGCGTCAGGCGCGCATGGGCACCGAGCGCGCCGATGCGCGCGGCCGCCGTCGCGTCCCCGCCGTGCTCCACGCGCAGTTGCGCGGGCCCGGTAAGCAGGACGCTACCCGCGGCCAGATGTTCGCCGCGCTGGCGGGTCACGGGCGTGGATTCGCCGGTGAGCAGGGCCTCGTCCACCTGAATCCGCGAGCTTTCAAGTACGCCATCGGCCGGTACCGTCGAGCCTTCGGAGATGTGCACGCAGTCGCCGGGAAGCAGTTCGATGGCGGGGATCGTCTCCAGCGTGCCATCCGCCTTGCGACGCTCGGCGAGCAACGGCGTGCCATCGATCACGGCGTCGCCCAGCGCACCGCTGCGATGCCTGGCGCGAAGCTCGACGTAGCGGCCGGCGAGCAGCAGGAAGACGAACATGGTCACCGAGTCGAAATAGATCTCCCCGGTGCCGTGGACGGTGCTGAACGCGCTGGCGAAAAAGACCAGCCATACCGCCAACGCCACCGGCAGGTTGATGCCCAGCCGGCGTTCGCGCAGCTCCTGCACCGCGCCGACGGTGAAGGGATGCGCCGAATAGAACATCACCGGCACCGTGGAAATCAGGCTCAGCCAGCGGAACAGGCCGCGGGTGGTGAAATCCACGAAATCGACGACGCCGATGTAGATCACGAACGCATAAGTCATCACCTGCATCGCGAACATGCCGGCCACCAGCAGGCGCTTGAGCATGTCGTGCGATTCGCGGGTCCGCGTATCGTCGATGCTGTCGCTGCGCAGCGGTTGCGCCGCGCAGCGCATCGCAGCAAAGGCCTGCAGCAGTGAAGGCAGCGTGGTGCGTTCGGTGTCCCAGACAACGCGCACGCGACGGGCCGGCGCATCCACGCTGACGCCGCGAACGCCAGGCAACGCGTGGATGGCCTGTTCCAGTCGCAGCACCTGCTGGGCACCTTGCAGCGATTCCACGCGCAACGCCACCTCGCTGTGGCCATCACGGCGAGGGCGCAACACCTGGGCGGCCAGGCGTGGATGCGCCCATGCGTCGTAGCTGTTCATGGCGAGGGAGGTGGCTTGTGGCTGCTGTGCGAGCTGGACGGCACGCCGAAGACGGCGTGCGGGGCGTCCACCGGCTCATCGGCGTGGCGTGCGCCCAGCACGATCATCCATACGCATCCGGCCAGCGAGGCCAGGAAGAACGCCACCCCCAGCCAGAGGACCGGCTGGCGGTACCAGGCTGCGGAGGTGGCGCGTGAGGGACTAATCGCTGGCGTTGCCATTATGGGAGACGTGATACACGTAGGCCGCAAGCACGCGGATCTGGTCATCGGTCAGGCGTGGACTCCACGCTGGCATATGGCCCTGCTGGCCGTCGTGGATGGTCTTGTGGATGTCGGCCACCGTGCCGCCGTGCAGCCAGATGTGATCGGTGAGGTTCGGTGCGCCCAGTGCCTGGTTGCCCTTGCCGTCCGGTCCATGACAGGCCGCGCAGGTCGCGAACAGCGGCTTGCCAGCCTCGGCCGCCTGTTCGTCGTGCGGCGATCCGGAGAGGCTCAGCACGTACTGCACGAGATGGTTCACGTTGTCCTCGCCCAGGCTGGCCCAGGGCGGCATCACGCCGCTGCGGCCGTCATGGATCGAGGTGTAGATCGCCTTGCCGTCGCCACCGTAAAGCCAGTCGTTGTCGGTGAGATCGGGTGCGCCGACCAGCACGTTGCCCTTGGCAGCACGCCCGTGGCAGGCCGCACAGTTGTCCATGAACAGGCGCTCGCCCAGCTGTTGCGCGGCCGGATCACCGGCGAGCTGCTCGATCGGATAAAGCGAGAAGCGCTTCATCAGTTCGCCCAGCTTGGCGTCGTTGGCGGCGGTGGCTTCCGCCAGTTGCTGGTGGGACGTCCAGCCCAGCATGCCCTTGAAGGCACCGAAGCCCGGGTAAAGCGCGAGATAGGCGAAGCCGACCACGAACATGGCGGCGGAAAGCAGCACCCACCACATCGGCAACTTGTGCACGCCTTCGCGCAGCACGCCGTGGGCCCACACATGGCCACTGGTGCCGTCCGCCTGCACGGGGATCTTCGCCCGTGGTGCCCAGATGAAGAGGAACAGGGTGATGCCCAGGTTCAGCACCACCAGGAACATGATCCATAGCGACCAGAACAGGCTCATGGCTGCGTGTCCCCTTTGGTGGCGTGCGCGGTCTGTTCGTCGCTGCTCGCTTCGTCTTCCATCGGCAGGTTGGCCATGCGCGAGAACGCCTTCTTGTGATGACCGCTCCAGGCCCAGGCCCAGATGCAGATGAAGGCAACCATGATCACCACGATGATCACGCCGGTCAGGTGACCCCAGATCTCGCTCATGGCTCACCTCCATCGTTGGCCGGTTTGCCGTCCGCGGTCGTAGGCTCGTTCTTGATGCCCAGGCCCTGCAGATAGGCCACGAGCGCATCCATCTCGGTCTTGCCTTCCACCGCGGCAGGGGCGCCGGCAATGTCGGCATCGCTGTAGGGATCGCCGAGCTTGCGCAGGCCGCGCATGCGGGCCTGGATGTCGCTGGCGTCCAGCTTCGCACTGGCCAGCCAGGGGTAGCCCGGCATGTTCGACTGCGGCACGACCTGGCGCGGATTCATCATGTGAACCTCGTGCCACTGGTCGGAGTACTTGCCACCGACGCGGGCCAGGTCGGGGCCGGTGCGCTTGGAGCCCCACTGGAACGGGCGGTCGTAGACCGATTCTTCGGCGACCGAGTAATGGCCGTAGCGTTCGGTTTCCGCACGCAGGGCGCGGATCATCTGCGAGTGGCAGAGGTAGCAGCCTTCGCGCACGTAGATGTCGCGTCCGGCCAGACGCAGCGGGTCGTAGGGTTTGACATGGGCAGGCGCCTTGACGGCGTGCGCCTCCATGAACAGCGGCGTGATCTCGGCGAGGCCGCCGATGGACACCATGACGGCGGTGAGCACGCCCAGCAGGGCAGCGTGCTTTTCGATGGCTTCGAAATGCTTGTAGGCCATGGTCCGCTCCTCAGCCAGCCGCCGGAAGCGGGGCGGGAACCTGGTGCGGTTCCGGCTCGGGGATCGGCACCGGGATCGGCTTGATGATCCGGGCGCGCGCATCGGCGGCCGTGTACCAGAGGTTCCAGGCCATCACCACCATGCCGCTCAGCACGAACAGGCCACCCACCCAGCGGATCAGGTACATCGGCTTGATCGCGATCAGGCTGTCGAGGAACGAATAGGTGAGCGAACCATCCGCATTGGTGGCGCGCCACATCAGGCCCTCGGTGACGCCGGCCACCCACATCGAGCCGATGTACAGCAGCAGGCCCATGATGTGCAGCCAGAAATGCAGTTCCATCGCCTTGCGCGAATACATCTCGGGTTGGCCCAACGCACGCGGCGCCATGGCGTAGAGCGAGCCGATGGTGATCATCGCCACCCAGCCGATCGAGCCGGAGTGCACGTGGGCGATGGTCCAGTCGGTGTAGTGCGACAGCGAGTTCACCGTCTTGATCGCCATCATCGAGCCTTCGAAGGTGGCGGCGGCGTAGAACACCAGCGACATGACCATGAACTTGGCCGCGGGGTCGGTCTTGAGCTTGTGCCAGGAGCCGTTGAAGGTCAGCAGGCCGTTGGCGGCCGAGCCCCAGCTGGGCATCAGCAGGATCAGCGAAAACGCCATGCCCACCGACTGCACCCAGTCGGGCAGGGCGGTGTACATCAGGTGGTGCGAACCCGCCCACATGTACACCGAGATCAGCGCCCAGAAATTGACGATGGAGAAGCGGTAGCTCCACAGCGGCTGCTGAGCCTGGCGCGGCACGAAGTAATACATCATGCCCAGGAAACCTGCGGTGAGGAAAAACGCCACCGCGTTGTGACCGTACCACCACTGCACCATCGCATCGACCACGCCCGAATAGACCGGGTAGGACTTGGTCAGGCTGATCGGCAGCGCGATGTTGTTGACGATGTGCAGCAGGCCGACCGCGATGATGAACGCGCCGTAGTACCAGTTGGCCACGTAGATGTGGCGGATGCGCCGGCGGGCCAGGGTGGCGAAGAACACCACGCCGAAGGACACCCATACCACCGCGATCAGGATGTCGACGAACCATTCCGGTTCGGCGTATTCCTTGCTCTGGGTGATGCCCAGCGGCATGGTCACCATCGCCAGCACGCAGATCAGCTGCCAACCCCAGAAGGTGAGCTCCGCCAGTCGCGGTAGCGCCAGGCGCGTGTGCCCGGTGCGCTGGACGACGTAGTAGCAGGTGCCCATCAGGGCCGAGCCGCCGAAGGCGAAGATGACGCCGAATGTGTGATCGGGTCGGATGCGGCTGAAGGTCAGCCAGGGTATGTCGAAGTTGAAGACGGGCCACATCAATTCGGCGGCGGCGTAGACGCCCACTGACATGCCGATGATGCCCCACACGGCCGCCCCGAGAAGAAACAGGCGGACGACCTTGTCGTCGTAATACTCGGTATTAGGCATTGAAACCACCCTGTGAATTGGAGGATGTTGCCTTGCTTAAACGACGCAGTTCGATGACGCAGATCAAAATCGCGGGGCCGGGAATCACATTCCTGGCGCGGCGCATTGACGCAGATCAGAGTTCCCCGCCGGATGATGCGACTTTCTCGCGTCAGTCGCTACCGAGTTTCTACTGATTTGAATCAGGGGAGGGATGTCGACAAGAGGTGAAACTAGGCGGTCGAAAGAGGTGCCGCATGACCCACGTCGTCACTGAAAATTGCATCAACTGCAAGCACACCGACTGCGTCGAAGTCTGTCCGGTCGATTGTTTCCACGAGGGCCCCAATTTCCTGGTGATCGACCCGGACGAGTGCATCGATTGCACCCTCTGCGTGGAAGAGTGCCCCGTGGGCGCCATCTACGCCGAAGGCGATGTACCCGCCGGGCAATCGCTGTTCGTCACGCTCAATGCCGAGCTGGCCCGCCAGTGGCCGGTGATCGCGGCCAAGGTTCCCGCGCCGGACGATGCGGCGGAATGGGACGGCAAGCCTGACAAGCTGCGCCTGTTGATCCGGTAGCTCCGGACGAGCGCCGGTCCGGGTGGTTGCGATCAGGAAACGATATGCAGCGGGCCCACGATGCGCGAAGGGTGCTCCAGCGACAGCCGGCCGAGGTCCAGCCCCATGCTGAGTCCCTGCGCCACACGCTCGGCGGTGCCCACGAAAAGCTCCGCTGCCGCCGGTTCGAACACCTCGCGGGCGGTCTCACGCCACAGCTCCAGCCAGCGATAGAACAGCGCCTGCGGGAATCGAGGCAGGGCACGATGCACGCTCATCGGATTCCCGCGGTAGCGCCCCGTACGCAGGATCAGCGACGACCAGAAGTCGCGCAGGGTGACCTTGTGCGCCGGCCAGTCGTGGATGGCCTGACTGAAGATCGGGCCAAGCTGGGCATCTGCCTGCACCTTGTCGTAGAAACGATCCACCAGCGTGGCAATGCCGACTTCGCTGGCCTGGTGGAAGATCGTCATGGGCTTTGCTCCGTACGTAAGGCGGTCGGGTCAGCCAGGCTTGCCGTCCCGACGGGGTGTCAGATAAATCCAGGCCGAGCGGACCACCCACGGGGCAAGCACCAGCAGCCACAGGATCGCCGCCGCCGTATAGACCGGCCATGGCTGCCTTGCGGCATCGGCCAGCACGCGGACGATGGCCGTGAGCTGCATGCCGAGGAATGCGATCCAGGGGATCGTTCCCATTGCCAGTGGCCGGCCCGAGTGGCCATGCGTGACTCGCGTGACCATGCCGACCAGCATCGAGGCAAAGAAGCCGATGGTGAGTGCGTGCAACGGGGCGCGTGCCCAGCCGCTGGTGCCATGCCAGGCCAGCGAGAGGCTGTCGGCAGAGAACAGCGCAAAGGATAGTGGGAGCCAGGCCAACGCGACGTAAAGCACGGTGAGCAGCCCCGGACGGCGGGCCTTCCAGGGCTGCCACGCCAGCCATTGCCACAGCAGCAGGCCGGTGAGGGGCAGGTCGGCGATCCAGCGCCAGGCGGCAAAGCCGGCGAGATCCAGCAGCAGGTGCGCCAGCAACAGTACCCATAGGGCCACCAGCGACCAGGCCGGCCGCACCACCCGGTAGCCAGGGATCACGTTGTTGGAGAAGAACGGCACCATCCGGTGCGCGACCGTGAAGTAGACCGGCAGCAGCAAACCGAAGGTGCCCAGGCCGTTGGCGACCTGCATCAGCCGGGGTGAGGCCCCGCAGGCGAAGGCGAGCGCCAGGGCGATGCCAAAGGCGCCCAGCAGCAGGGCCGCAAAGCACGACACCGCCCAGACGTCGCGCCCGCGGTTCTGAACGAGTCGGCGGCCAAGCGCCAGCAGGGCGATGAGCCAGCCCGCCAGCATGGCGGCCAGGCCGAACGGAAGGATCGACGGTGCGCCGCTCTGAGCGGCGAGCACCACGAGGCCGCCGCCAAGGATCAAGCCGAAGACGGCCGCGTAGGTGCGCTTGGACACCTCAGCCAGGTTGAGCCAGCGGGGAAACACGGTGAGCAGGAAACCGAACACGAACGGGGACAGCGTCGCGTACTGCATCAGGAAACCATGCGCCCAGGCGGACGGCATGGCCTGCGCCGCGAATGGCCAGCCATGCCAGGCGGCCAGCAGGGCCCACGTCCACCAGGTCATGTTGGCGAGCAGGGCGAGGGCGCCGATCAGGAACATGGCCCGATGCGGTGCCGCCAGCAGTATGCCAAGCGGATCAGTGGGGCGGGAAGGGGATGGCGTTGCGGTCGTCATGGACGGCTTGCGTAGGGAGCGGGGGCCGAAGCGGACGCAGTCTGGCAATGTCGCTCCGGACCTGGCTCTGATCTGGGTCAGAATCATCCTACAGGGGTTACCCGGATCGGCCGGGCAAGCCCTGCAGCACCATCATCGGGCGGGTGGATCGATAAAGTCCACCCGCTCGCGGTTACAGCTGGCTCATGCCGCCGTCGGTGATGATTTCGGTGCCGACGATGAAGGCCGATTCGGGCGACGACAGGTGCAGCACCGTGGAAGCGATTTCCTCGGGTTTGCCGAAACGACCCAGCGGTACCTGCGACTGGATCTGCGCGGCTGTGGCTTCCAGCGTGACCTGGTCGAGGCCAAGCTTGCCGTATAGCGGCGTTTCCACCGGCCCCGGGCTGACGACGTTGACGCGCACGCCGGCGGGCAGCAGTTCGCCGGAGAGCGTCCTGGCCAGCGAGATCACCGCAGCCTTGCTGGCCGCGTACACCGACGAGGACGGCATGCCGAGCCGCGCATTGATCGAGCCATTGATGACGATGGACGCGCCTCGGTTGAGCAGCGGCGCCAGCGCCTGTACCTGGAAGTAGGGGCCCTTCACGTTGGTGTCGAACGTCAGGTCCCACAGGGCTTCGTTCACGGCATCGAGCGGCGCGAACTTCGCCACGCCGGCATTGAGGAAGACGGCGTCCAGCGTGATGCCCTGGGCTGACAGCGCGTCGGCAAGTGACTTGGCGGACGCCACCGAGCCCGCGTCGTTGCGAATGACGATGGCCTGCGGGCCCAGCGACGCCTTCGCCTGGTCGAGCGTGGCCTGATCACGGCCAGTGATGACGACACGGGCGCCTTCGGCGGCATAGGCCTGGGCAGCGGCGAGGCCGATGCCGCTGTTGCCACCGGTGACGAGGACGGTCTTGTTTGCAAAGCGGTTCATGAGGTTTCTCCTTGGGAGGTGTATGAGTCGATGGCGTCATGCTGCTACCGGCCTCCACCTTTGCCGTACCGCCTTTTCGATGAACACGTTCGAAGACTTCGAACGTATCGTGAAACCTCATTTCGAGGTCAAGGCCCGACGAAGGAGGCCAGATGTGCACGCGGCATGTGCATTGCGTGCGAGTGGTGTCCACGAGATGTGCGCAACGCGTGCAGTGGGCGTGCGTGTGGCGACGACAAGCCTGACTGGGCTACAACGCTTGCGCGAAACTGTCACGTCGTAGGGACTTCCTTTCGACATGGCGATCTCCAGGGTGACCTGAACCGCCCAAGGAGATGAGCCATGATCCGATGCAGCAACGCCGCGCGCATTCGCGGCGCATGGGGAGCTTTGTTCGTACTCAGCGCCACCTGCAGTGCCCCCGTCTTCGCCGACACCTCGCCCGCGCTGGATCGGGCAAGCCTGTGGATCGGCGGCTTCTATTCCGACACGGAAACACGCATCGGCGCGAGCGATCACAGCGGTCGGTATGGCGGCAGCGTCGGCCTGGAGGACGATCTGGGATTCCAGCGCCACAAGGCCGTGCCCCGTGCGCGCTTCGATTTCCTTATCGGGGACCACCAGGGGTTTTCCTTCGACTTCTTCGGCATCGACCGCACGCACAGTCGCTCGATCAGTCGCGCAGTCGACTACGACGGCAACCACTTCGACGCGTCGGCGCGCGTCGACGGCAAGCTCAACTTCAACTTTGGCAGCGCGGCCTATCGCTGGTGGTTCGGCCAGGGCAGCGACGTCTTCGGGTTTGGCATCGGCGCCGCGTACTACGGCGTGAAGGCGCGCATTGCCGGCGAGGCCTCGCTGAATGGCGAGACGGCGCAGGCAGAAGCCTCCACCCATGACACGGCGTGGGCGCCCGTCCTGCAGCTTGGCTGGCGCCACGCCTTCACGCACGACCTGCGCATGTACTTCGACGCCTACGGGGTGAAAAAGAATGGCGGCAATCTCGCCGGCCACATCTACAACGCCGCGCTTGGCCTGGAATGGTTTCCGATCGAAAACCTCGGCATCGGCGGCGAGTACGGCTATACGCGGATCAAGCTGGATCAGAACCGCACCAACTATCGCGCCGACCTGGACATGAAGCTGAAGGGCCCGTCGTTGTTCGTGCGGCTGCGTTTCTGACGAGTGGCTTCAGAATGCCCAGCAGAAGCAGCCGGGCGCGCCCCACAAGGCGTGTCCGGCATGCGTGTGCGAAGTGCAATGGGCATGGGAAGCAGCGTGCGTGACGATATCGCGAATGGGGGCGCGCGAGGGCGGTGATTTCCAGTAACGGCTTCCGAAATTCACCGGTGACCAGTCGGGCATTGCCGGGGGCGGCACGAGGTCGTGGGCGCGAAAATCGCCTGCGCCGTAGACGATGCGGCCGTCCACCACGGTGAGTTCGGACACGGTCTGCCTGATGTCTTCGTCGGGAATCTCGAAGTAGTCCTGCGACAGCACGGCGAAGTCAGCCAGCAGGCCGATGTCGAGTTGCCCCTTGAGGCCGTCCTCGCCGGAGAACCAGCTGTTGTGGCGTGTGCAGAGCGCCAGGGCCGTCGAACGGTCCAGGCGGTTGCGTTCGGGATACAGCGAAAGGCCCCCGAGCGTGCGCCCTGTGGTCAACCAGTGCAGCGTGGTCCAGGGGTCGTAGCTGGCCACGCGCGTGGCATCGCTTCCCGCACCGACATGCAGGCCCATCTCCAGCATCCGCCGCACCGGCGGCGTGCGTTCCGCAGCTTCCGCGCCATAGCGCTCCACGAAGTCTTCGCCCTGGTAGGCCATGCGATGCTGGATGGCGACGCCTCCGCCCAAACGCGCGATGCGCTCCAGGTTGCGGTCCGACACGGTCTCGGCGTGGTCGAAGAACCATGGCAGGCCTTGCAGCGACATCTCGCGGTCGACGCGCTCGAACACGTCCAGTGCGCGGCCGATGGTCTCGTCGTAGGTGGCATGCATGCGCCACGGCCAGCGCCGGGCGGTGAGCAGGCGCACCACCTGTTCAAGGTCCTCTTCCATGCCCGCGTGCGGATCAGGCCTGGGCTGGCGGAAGTTTTCGAAATCGGCCGCGGAGAACACCAGCATCTCGCCGGCGCCGTTGAGCTTGTAGAAGTCGTCGCCGTCGCCACGGCTGAGCGTGGAAGACCAGTGCCTGAAATCGTCGAGCTCTTCGCCGGGGCGTTGAGTGAACAGGTTGTAGGCGACGCGCACGGTCAGCAGCCGGTGCAGTTGCAACTCTTCGATCGCGCGGTAATCGTCCGGGTAATGCTGGAGCCCGCCACCCGCGTCGATCACGCTGGTGATGCCAAGGCGATTCAGCTCGCGCATGAAATGACGGGTCGAGTTGATCTGGTATTCGTAGGGCAGCACCGGGCCCTGGGCGAGCGCCGAATACAGCAGCATCGCGTTCGGCGTCGCCAGCAACAGGCCGGTCGGCGTGCCGTCACCGTCGCGCTGGATATGCCCGCCTGGCGGATCAGGTGTGTCGCGCGTATACCCGCACGCCCGCAGTGCGGCGGCATTGAGCAGGGCGCGGTCGTACAGGTGCATGACGAACACCGGCGTATCCGGTGCCAGGGCATTGAGTTCGCCGAGCGTCGGCAGGCGTTTTTCGGCGAACTGGTGTTCGGTGAATCCACCGATCACGCGCACCCATTGCGGCGGCGGTGTTCGTGCCACCTGGTCGGCCAGCATGCGCATGGCGTCGGCCAGCGACGGCACGCCGTCCCAGCGCAGCTCGAGGTTGTAGCTGAGCCCGCCGCGGATCATGTGGGTGTGCGAGTCGATCAACCCGGGGACGACCCGTCGCTTGCCGGCGTCGATCACCAGCGTGGCCGGGCCGGCCAGTGAACGGATCTGGCCGTTGGTACCCACCGCGGCGATGCGGGACCCGCTGATCGCCATGGCCTGCACTTCGGGACGCCTCGCCACACCCGTATGGATCTTCGCGTTGTGGACGATGAGCGTGGGATGCGTGGTCATGGAGGCTGCCTCGCGCGCCGAACGTTCCTATGCGTACAGATGTACGTTCAGACGCGTCGAGCTTTCGTGACCGCCCGCTATGTGGGGTGTCAAGCAGCGGGCGCAGCTCGCCGGCACAGGGTGGGGCAGTAAGGTCTTTCGTCGAGGAACGGGCCGGACAGGGCGCGTCGGGTCGGCATGTGCATATGCACAAAGGTCATTTCCTGCCGTGCCGGCGAATGCCCAGCATGAAATCACTCGTTGGGAGGCGAGCCCATGACCGTAGCGACAGGACGATCCAGAGCGAAAGCCGGGGTTTCACAAGGAAGTCTCTGCGCGGCGTTGCTCTTGCTCGGTTTGCCCGCAGCGGGCCTTGCGGCCGACTACGACTTCTACAGCAACTGGCCAACGCATGTGACGGCGTCGGACGGTACCGACTTCGGCCTCGCGGTGTTGTACCAGTACGACATCAACGAGTTTTCGCAGGACGACGGGCGATTCGAGGATGCGCACACCAACCGGCGTCGCTATCTCGGCCTGTACCTGCGCAAGCCCGGTGTGTATGACGCCATTGCCCAGTATGACTACCAGGCCAGGCAGTGGGCGGACGCATTCGTCCGCTTGCGCAGTGGCGGCGTGATCGGCGAAGACCTGGGTAACTTTCGGCTCGGTTATTCCAAGACGCCCGTAGGCTTCGAGGGCGTGACAAGCACTTCGGCCACCACCTTCGTCGAATCGGCGCTGCCGACGCAGGCGGTATGGGAAGGGCGTCGGGCGGGCATCGACTGGGCGTGGATACGTCCGCACGTGGTGATCAACATCGGCGACTACTTCTGGCGCAAGGACTTCGACGGCAACAACCCGGGGAGTACCTGGGCAGGGCGTGCCGCCTGGGTGCCGATCAATCGGCCGGAACACGTGCTCCACCTGGGTGTTTCCGCCTCGCGGGAGAACCTCGATTGGGCCGCCGAGGGCAGCGTGCCGCCCTCGGCACGCATCCGCGCACGGCCTGAGGCAGGGCTGACGCCGGTGCGCCTGGTCGATTCGGGCAGCCTCTCCTACAGCAAGCGCGTGGATCGGCAGGGTCTCGAGGCGCTATGGATCGACGGACCCTGGTCGATGCAGGGCGAATACATGCAAGCCAGGGTGAGCCGCTACAACGGCAAGCCCGACTACAACAGCGGCGGCTTTTACGTATTCACTACCTGGACGCTGACTGGCGAGGCCCGCTACTACAGCGACGGCAACGTGGGTGACCGCCGTTACACCGGTCGTGACCAGGCAGCCATTCGTCCCGCGCATGCCTGGGGCGCCGTGGAAGTGGCCGTGCGCTACAGCGAGCTCGATCTCAACGATGGCGCCATCACTGGCGGCCGTGAGCACGACTGGACGCTCGGCGCGAACTGGTACCTGGGTGAGCACCTGAAGCTGCAGGCGAATTATGTGTGGGCCTTCAGTGATCGCGGCAACCTGCAGGTGGATCCGCATATCTTCGAGATGAGGGCGCAGATCTACTTCTAGCGATGGCCGCCCACGCCAGCGGGTCGGGCGATCAATGCTTGACGTCGAGCTCGTTGGTGACTTCCTTCACGCCGGGCATGCCGCGCACCATGGAGTCGATCTTCGTCTTCTCGGCGTCGTTGGCCACGGAGCCGCGCAGCACCACCGCGCCGTCCGATGCGATGATCTTGACTTGGTGCGCCGCGGGGGACAGCGAGTTGTCGCGCTGCAAGGTCTGCTGGACGTTGGATGCCAGCTGCACATCCGCGGCGCTGGGAGAGGGGATCGTCCGGTTGGGGTTGTTGGGGTCGTGCATGGGCATGGTGGGAGGCGCTGTCGGCGTGGCGCCCGCGCCGGCCGGCGGTGTCGTCTGCGCGAAGCAGACGGTTCCGCTGACGATCAAGGTGCCGAAAACGATGGAGCGAAAACGCATGGCACGGTCCCGAGCAAGAGCGTCAGCTTCTAAGCTGCACCTCGGGACGTACCCACGCCGTGAACTGATCGTGCAGGACATGCCGGGAACCGCGGTCGCGGAGATCCAGACCTGGTGCTGGCGTCAGTCACGCCGGCCGTTGCGCCGGCGTGAGCAATGGCTCAATGCAGGCCTACGGTTCCCTGCATGGCGGCGAAGATCTTCTGCGTGTCGTAACCGACGCCGTTCTTGAACACCAGCGGCATGTGTTCCATCGCACCGGTGTCCCTGAGCGGGTCGCCATCGATCACCGCGATGTCCGCGCGCTTGCCGACGGCCAGCGTGCCGACGTCCTTGTCGCGGCCGAGATATTTGGCACCGTTGTAAGTGGCGATCTTGATGGCCTGTTCGAAGCTGAAGCCCGATTCCACCAGCAGCTCGACTTCGCGCTTGGACGAAAAACCGGGCACCACGCCGCCGTAGCCGGTGGGATCGGTGCCGGCGAGCAGCAGTCCGCCGGCGTCGGCGTACTGCTTTTCCATGCCGGCAAGCTTGCGGTAGGTCTCCCGCGAGATCCGGGTGGCGCGCTGGTCCTGCATGCGTCGCCAGGTTGCTTCATAGCTCTGGCGGACCTCGGGAAGCATCAGGGACAGTGCGCCCTCGGGCGCCTTGGGACGTCCCGCGGCCATGGTTTCGAACACGGTCAACGTAGAGGTGAGGGCGACGTGGTGGTCGATCATGTCGCGCATCAGCGATTTCACTTCAGGCGAAGCGGGATCAACGGACGCCAGCGATTCCATCACCGCTGCGTTCTTGGGGCACGTGTCGGGCTGCTTGTCCTTGACAAAATCGGTGGAGACGAAGAAGCCGTGTTCCAGGTTGTCGATGCCCATGTCCACCGCTTCGCGGTAGGTGACCGAGCACAGGTGCGCCGTGACCTTGCTGCCCCGGTGATGTGCCACGTCGATCACGCGCTGCAGTTCCGGCCGCGTGATCTGCATATAGGCCTTGTAGGAAGTGACGCTTTCATCGGCCCAGTAGTTGACGGTGCGCTCCGCATCCTCCACGCCGGTGAGCGAATGCACCGCCGGAATCGGCAGGCCGGGGCCGTTGAGGTAGGGGCCGGTCACGTCCATGTCGGGGCCGATGGAATCGCCACGTGCGATGGCATCGCGAACGTTGATGTCGGCGTACGGCATCATTGAGCCCGCCGTGCGCATGGTGGTGGCGCCACCCGCGAGGTACAGCCGCGGGAAGCTGTAGCTCATCTCGTTGTATTCCGCGCCACCGGCCGGATAGAACATGTGCTCGTGCACCATCACGAAGCCGGGCAGCAGCGTCTTGTCCCTGGCGTCGATGATGGTTGCGCCGTCGGGAATCTTCACGCGGCTGGCCTTGTCCAGCGCGACGATGCGTCCCTTTTCGACGAGCAGCGTCTGGTCCTTCTTCGCCTTGCCGCCACTGCCGTCGACGATGGTGGCGTGGGTGAAGGCGATCACCGGCTGCGCATAAGCCACCAACTCGCTGCCGGCCACCGGCTTGTCGGCGGCGAAGGCGGGCATCGACGACAACAAGCCCGCCAGTACCGTCGTGAGTAGCGATCGCCGCATGGTCATGGTGCTCCCCAACCAGTGAAGTGGGGGCATGCTAACAAACGCATACGGCGCGTGGATCAGCCTGCCTCGAGCAGGGCGACTGTTCCCTGGCCGCCATCGGCGCAGATGCTGACGATCGCGCGCGTGCCCGTGGGCATGGCGGCGAGTTCCTTCACGGCCTGGCTGAGAATGCGCGCGCCGGTGGCGCCGAAGGGATGGCCGAGTGCAAGGCTGCCGCCGTTCGGATTCATCAGGTCACGCGGGAACGCACCGAGTTCGCGCTCGACGCCGGCCTTGTGGGTAAGGAAATCGCGGCTCTGCAGTGCGGCGATGTGCGAGAGCACCTGTGCCGCGAATGCCTCGTGGATCTCCCACAGTCCGATGTCCTGGTAACTCAGGCTGTGTCGTGCGAGCAGGCGCGGGATGGCATAGGCCGGCGCCATCAGCAGGCCTTCGGTACGGAAATCGACGGCAGCGATTTCCCAGTCGATCAGCTTCACACGGGGCACATCCGTCGGCAGCCGTTCGAGGCCGCGCTGCGATGCCACCCACAGGCTGGCGGCGCCATCGGTCAGCGGCGAGGAGTTGCCAGCCGTGAGCGTGCCCTGGCCGCTGGTGCGATCGAAGGCGGGCGGAAGCTTGGCCAGCTTTTCCAGCGAGGTATCCGCGCGCGGAATGCTGTCGCGACGGAACTCGCCAACGGGAATCACCAGGTCGTCGAAGAAGCCCCTGTTCCAGGCATCCACGGCGTGGCGATGGCTGTCATAGGCGATCTCGTCCTGGTCGTCGCGCTTGAGATGCCATTCCTTTGCGGTGATCTCGGTGTGCTCGCCCATGCTGAGCCCGCTCGTGCGGTTCACGATGCCGGGGATGTACAGGCTGATGTCGCCGAATTTCAGCGACAGTGCGTGCGACACCTTCTCGCCGACCGAGCGCGCCTTCTGGAAACGCCGGATCCAATCCGACAGTCGTTGGTTGAGTCCCAGCTGGATGCGGCTGAGGCTGTCCACGCCACCGACCAGTGCCAGCTGCATGCTGTCGTCGTCCAGCATGCCGGCAGCCTCGATCATGCCGATCATGCTGGTGGAGCAGGCCATCACCGTGGAGAACGCCGGGATGGTGGCGGGGGCGCCCGCGTCCATCAGCACTTCGCGGGCGAGATTGCTCCAGGTGAGATTGGGCACCACGGTGCCCCATACGGCGACGTCCGGCGTCCGGCCTTCCGGCAGGCTGTCCAGCATGTGGCGCACCACGGGCACGGAAAGCGCAATGGCATCGTAGTTGGCCAATGCGCCATCCACCTTGGAAAAAGGCGTGCGCACACCTGCCGCGAGCCACACCGGATGGCGATAGCGCGAGTGAAGTGTCATGAAGGGCTTCCTGGTGGCAGGTGGAGGGTGGATTCAGGCCGTGGTGACGTGCCAGGGCGCCCCTTCAGGCGCGCCGCGTTCCAGCTTGTCGGGCAGTGCGTCCGTGTCGGCCACGAACTCGAGCGACACCGAATTGATGCAGTAGCGCTGGTGCGTGGGCGGCGGGCCATCGTCGAATACATGGCCCTGATGGCTGCCGCAACGGGCGCAGCGGATTTCCGTGCGCACCATGCCGTAGCTCGCGTCCCGCACATAGGACAGGTGCTGCTCGTCGAACGGCGTGGTGAAGCTCGGCCAGCCGGTGCGGCTGTCGAACTTGGCGCCTGCCAGGAAGAGAGGCAATCCGCAGAGCCTGCAGCAATACACGCCGGCACGCTTTTCCGACAACAGTACGCCGCAGAACGGCGATTCGGTGCCGTGATGGAGCAACACTTGGCGCTCCTCGCCCGTGAGCTTGGAGGCGAGCTGGTCAAATTGCAGCGGCGAAGGCGGCGAGAGGTCGAACGGGGCAGGTGCACTCATGACACGGGCTCCTCGGCGATCCAGGATGGGTTCGCCGGCAAGTTGTCGGCGACTGCGCCCTAGATCGTGGCGGGCGACGCGGAATCAAGGTTACCGGCGTTCGTCGGCCTGCTCTTCCTCGACGGTGAAGATCGCCTCGGGTGTCGCTTCCAGCCGGGCCTTGGGGATGGGCTTGCCGCTGAGATCGGAGTAGCCGTAGGTGCCGTCGGCGACCTTCTGCAGCGCGCGTTCGATATGGTCGATGCGCTGGGCGTCCGTGTCACGCTGCGCCTGGCGAACTTCCTCGCCGGCCGAGTCCTGGGCTTCATCCTCGAACTCCATGGCCTCGTCGCCATGATCCTCCTCGAAGGCACGGCGACGTGCGTTGGAGGACAGCTCGCCACCCAGCACCTGTTGCCGCAAGGCCTCCAGTCGTTGGCGCTGCTGTGCAATGAAGTCGGGGCTCAGATGAGCGTGCTCGGCGGGCATGGGTGTCTCCGGGGAGGGAAAGCGAGGTCTCCGGACAGCTATCGCATAGCCCCCGTTTCAGCGCGGTGAAGGCTCGCGACCTCGGCAAGTTTGCGCTTCGGTGGTTGCAGGCCTTGCCGATGCTCGTCGCCGGCCGGCCGCCGCGGGAGTCTTCACGCGGCATTGATGCCGCACTGAACGACCTTATGTGATGCGAGGGTTCCGGGCGACGAGGGCCGTCAGGGTCGTTGGCGCATCCGGTGTAGGTGGATTTTTCTGGACAGGATCTTATGGCTCGGCAAAAAGCGCTTCAGCTCTACCGCAACATCGGCATCATCGCCCACATCGACGCCGGCAAGACCACCACGACCGAGCGCATCCTCTACTACACAGGCAAGAAGCACCAGATCATCGACGTCCACGACACCAAGGAAGGCAAGGGCTCGACCACGACCGACTATCTGGAGCAGGAACGCAAGCGCGGCATCACCATCCAGTCGGCGGCGGTGTCCACCGAGTGGAAGGGCTACCAGATCAACCTGATCGACACGCCTGGCCACGTGGACTTCACCATCGAGGTTAACCGTAGCCTGCGCGTGCTCGATGGCGCGGTGGTGGTGTTCGACGGCGTCGCTGGCGTGGAGCCGCAGACCGAAACCAACTGGCGCCTGGCTGACCAGTACAACGTGCCGCGCCTGTGCTACGTCAACAAGATGGATCGCATCGGCGCGAACTTCGAGCATTGCGTGAAGGGCATCCGTGAGCGCCTCGGTGCCAACGTGCTGCTGTGCCAGGTGCCGCTTGGTTCGCATGACGAGTTCATCGGCATGGTCGACCTGGTGGCCGGCGTGGGCTACCTGTGGCAGG
The DNA here is from genome assembly GCF_004296575.1 of Dyella amyloliquefaciens. Lineage (GTDB taxonomy): Bacteria > Pseudomonadota > Gammaproteobacteria > Xanthomonadales > Rhodanobacteraceae > Dyella > Dyella amyloliquefaciens. The sequence continues at coordinate 307,242 of NZ_SAYT01000003.1, forward strand.
GCCACGACAAGGACAGCCTCTGGGAGACCGTGCCGCTGGAAGAGATTCCCGCGCGCGTTTCCTTCTCGACGGCCGCCGACCAGGCGTGGATCGCCGACCTGCCGAAGCTGCGCGAAGAGACGCTGGAGCGCGCGTTGTCGATGAACGATGCAGCGTTCGAAAAGCTGATCGAAACCGGTGAGTTCGACATGGATACGCTCAAGGCATGCATCCGCAAGGGCTGTGTGTCGGGCAAGCTCGTGCCGGTGTTCTGCGGTTCGTCCTATCGCAACAAGGGCGTGCAGCAATTGCTGGATGCCGTGGTGGACTACCTGCCGTATCCGGGTGAAAACGGCGGCATCGCGCTGGTGGACGAAAATGGCCATGTAGTTGGCGAGCAGGGGGTGGTCGACGAGGCGCCGGCCCGCGTGCTCGCCTTCAAGGTGATCAACGACCCGTTCGGCACGCTGACCTTCTGCCGCATCTATTCCGGCGTGATCAAGAAGGGCGACAACCTGCTTAACGTGACGCGCGGAAAAAAGGAACGCATCGGCCGCATCGTCGAGGTGCAGGCGAATGCGACACGCGAGATCGACGAGGCGCGTGCGGGCGACATCTGCGCCTTCGTCTCGCTGAAAGAGACCGAGACCGGCGACTCGCTCTGCGATCCGGCGCATCCGGCGTTGCTCGAGCGCATGCGCTTCCCTGACCCGGTGATCAGCGTGTCGGTGGAGCCCAAGCATCGCAACGACGTCGACAAGATGTCCGCTGCGCTCTACAAGATGGTCAAGGCCGATCCGTCGTTGCGGCTGGAGGTGGACAAGGAAACCGGCGAGACCGTGCTCAAGGGCATGGGTGAACTGCACCTCGAGGTGACCATCGACCGCATGCGCACCGAGCTGGGCGTGGATGCCAACATGGGCAAGCCCAAGGTGAGTTTCCGCGAAGCGTTCGGCAGGCCGGTGCAGCACACCTATACGCACAAGAAGCAGTCGGGTGGTTCGGGCCAGTTCGCCGAGGTCACCATGGTGTTCGAGCCGCTGGATACGGGTGGCGGCATCGTGTTCTCGGACGAAGTCGTCGGCGGCCGCATTCCCCGCGAATACATCCCGGCGGTGGAGCACGCCGTGACGGTGGAGTCGCGCGAAGGCCAGGTGGCCGGCTATGAGGTGGTGGACTTCAAGGCGCGCCTGATCGACGGCAAGTTCCACGACGTGGACTCCTCGGCACTGGCCTTCGAGATCGCGACCAAGCAGTGCTTCCGCGAGGCACAGAGGCTCAGCAAGCCCAAGCTGCTGGAGCCGGTGATGCGGCTGGAGGTGGTCACCGAGCCCGACTATCTGGGCGATGTCATCGGCGACATCAATCGCCGGCGCGGCACGGTGAGCGACCAGGGCCAGCGCGGCGCGCAGGCGTTCGTGCAGGGTTTCGTGCCGCTCGCCGAAATGTTCGGTTACATCAACTTCCTCCGCTCAGCCACGCGCGGACGCGGCACCTTCACCATGGAGTTCGACCACTATGAGGAAGTGCCCGCCAGCCTGGTCGACAAGCTGATGGAGAAAGAGGCGAAGTAAGGCTTTCAGTCAGTGGCGCCGCGTGGCCCGTGGACGGCCATGCGGCGCCACTTTTTTCCCGACGCAAATCCCCGCGCTGCTGGAGGTGTTCCCATGCGCATCAGCCCTGGACTCCTCGTGCTCGCCCTCGGCCTCGGCACGTTTGGCATGGCGGCTACCGCGAAGGAGTCGCCGGCGACACCGATGGTCGCGGTGGGGCCGCAATACGACAGTACCCATGTCTACGTGGCGCCCGCCGATGTGGACCGCTTCGTGGACAGCTTCCTCGGTACCTTCGGTGGGCAAAGTACCAGGCAGGGCATCGCCACGGTGACACCGACGCCCAGCAGCACCAGTACCCAGATACTGAAGACGCCGGTGGGTATGGTGTCGCTGTTCGGCTTTCGCACGCCGATTCCGCATCCGTTCGGCAGCGAACGTACCGGATACCTGGTGACCGATCTGGACGTCGCCATCAAGGCGGCGCGTGCTGCCGGCGCTGATGTGATCGTGGATGCCTTTCCCGACGCGATCGGTCGGGATGCCGTGATCCAGTGGCCGGGCGGCGTCAACATGCAGCTGTACTGGCATACCACGGCACCCAGCTATCCACCCATCCAGAGCGTTCCGGAAAATCGCGTGTATGTATCGCCGGATCGCGCCGATGCCTTTGTCAGAAGCTTTCTGATGTTCTCGCACGGCACGCTGGTATCCGATGCAAGGCAGGCGCCCGGCGTCGAAATCGGCCGCCCCGGCGAGAGCTTTCGTCGCATCCGCCTCGATTCCACCTTCGGCAAGATGACCGTGTTCGTCACCGATGGACACCTGCCGTATCCCTACGGGCATGAGCTCACCGGTTACGAAGTGGCCAACCTGGGCGACACGCTTGCGAAGGCGAAGGCCCATGGCGCGAAGACGCTGGTCGAACCGTTCACCAGTGAAGGACGTGAGTCCGCCATGGTGGAGTTCCCGGGTGGTTATGTGGCGGAAATCCACGCCAGCGCCGGGGCCAGGCCATGAAATGGCAGGGCAGGCTGGCGCGGGGTGAAAGCCTGCAGCGAACCTGTCGTGGATCGCGTCTTCAACGCCAGCTTCACCGGCGCAGTGCAAGCTGTGCAGGATGGCGCACGCGCGGCAATTTGTGCGACGGGCAGGCGTGAGGGGTGCGTCCCGAAATGGGTCCGTAATGACTTGGGGCAACCCTGGTGGTTGCCGGGCAAACGCACCGCGAGAGGACGCGACAGCATGACCAGCCAGCCACTCCTGCCGACCATCCTGAGCGTCAACGCGGGATACGTCGACACGGCGGGCTTCATGGCGCTGCATGGCCTGTTCACGGCGCACGTGACGGGAAACTTCGTCACCATCGGTGCCGCCCTGGTGTTGGGTACCTCCGGCATCATCGCCAAGCTGCTTGCGCTGCCGGTGTTCTGCGTAGCGGTTGTGGTGGCGCGCCTGCTGCATTTCTGGTTGGCCGGGCGCGGGCTTCCGGTGGTGCGCACGCTGCTGCTGATCAAGCTCGCCCTGTTCGTGATAGCGGCCTTGCTCGCGCTGCGCTACGGGCCGTTCGGTGCGGGCGACAGCTGGTCCGCCACGTTGCTGGGCATGACGATGGTGGCGGCCATGGCCATCCAGAACGCATTGCACCGCGTCCACCTGGGCAGCAGTCCGCCTTCGACGCTGATGACCGGCACCACGACCCAGATCATGCTGGACATTGCCGATCGCATTCACGGCGTGCCGGCGGACCAGCGAGCCGTGGTGGACGCGCGGCTCGCTCGCATGAGTCTGGCCGTGCTGGCCTTTGCGGCGGGCTGTGCCGCCGCGGCGCTGTTGTACGCCTATGCGGGTATGTGGTGTTTCGTGGCGCCGCCCTTGCTTGCACTGGCTGCCTACGTCCGCCACCGGGATGCCCCCGAAACCGCGGCCGCCAAATGAATTCGCGACGTTCGTTTCACCACACACCCGTCCCCGGAGAGCACACCATGAGCGATACAGGCAAAGCCAAGACCCGCCAGAAGGCGGCCCTCAATACGCCATCGACACTGGGAGAGAAAGCGACACGGGATCTTTCCGGCGAGCTCAATGCACTGCTGGCGGATGTGCTGGCCCTGTACCTGAAGACCAAGAACTTCCACTGGCACATGTCGGGTCCTTATTTTCGCGACTATCACCTGCTGCTCGACGAGCAGTCGGACGAGATCTACGCAACCGTCGATCCCATTGCCGAGCGTGTGCGTAAGCTGGGCGGCACCACCCTGCGTTCGCTGGGGCACGCTTCACGCCTGAAGCGCCTGCTCGACAACGATGCCGACTTCGTCACGCCCGACGACATGCTGGCGGAGCTGCGCGAGGACAACGGTAGCCTGATCGGCTACATGCGCAAGACGCACGAGCTGTGTGACGAGTACGGTGACGTGGCAACCGCCAGCCTGCTGGAAAACTGGATCGACGAGGCCGAGCGCCGCGTGTGGTTCCTGTTCGAGACCAGTCGTCACTCCTGATCGCGTGCGCGAAACAGGCAACGGATCGGCGGTCATCGCCGATCCGTTGGCTGACGCCATGTTGAATGTTGTCGATGGATGGTCACATCTTCAAAGCATGACGCTAACACTTGCTGCATGAAGATCGGGGCGAGTGCCACGCCACACCGCCGAGGATTCGTCATGTCCAGCCACGATCGCAAAGACGTGGGTCACGCCCACGACAAGCCTCATAAAGCCCCTGAAACGCGCGAGCAGCGCGATGAGCGCAAGCGCCGCGAGAGCGAGAACCACGACGTGGCGCTCGAGGAAACCTTTCCTGCCAGCGATCCGGTGTCCCCCTTTATTCCGGCCAAGTCGCCGGAAGACTGATATCGGAACGATGATTCTGGAAGAGGAGGTCGACACGCCCTCGTGGGTTTCCAGGTGCGCGACATGCAGGTGATTGCGCATCTGTGGAACAGCAGCCCCTGGGCCCGGCTTGGCATGGCCCTGGTGGCCGCGCTGCTGCTTTCGCTGGTACTGCGCGCGCTCGCCTATGTGGTGCTGGGGCGGCTGGCACGGCGCCATCCGGTGGTGGCCAACATGCTGGGCAGGGCCAGTGCGCCGATGGAGTGGCTGATTCCGCTGCTGATGCTGGTGGCTGCGCTGCGCGTGGTGCCGGATACGGATGCGCTGCCGTCGTTTGCGTTGATCGAGCATGTGCTGGTCATCGCGTTGATGATCAGCGTGACATGGCTGATCCTGCGTTGCCTGCGCACGCTGGAACTCGTCGCCATCCGCCGTTATCCGTTGGACGTGAGCGACAACCTCTCCGCGCGCCGGATGTTGACCCAGGTACGCGTGCTGCGGCGGACGGCCGAGGTCGTCGTGGTGATGCTGGGCGCCAGTGCGGTCCTGCTCACCATTCCCGGCGTGCGCCAGTTGGGAACCAGTCTGCTGGCATCCGCAGGCCTGGCGGGTCTTGCGCTGGGCCTGGCCGCCAAGCCGGTGCTGGGCAATCTCATTGCCGGCCTGCAGATTGCATTGACGCAGCCGATTCGTCTGGACGACGTGGTGATCATCCAGGGGGAATGGGGGCGCATCGACGAGATCACCGGCACCTATGTGGTCGTGCGCATCTGGGACGAGCGGCGGCTGGTGGTGCCGCTCAACTGGTTCATGGAAAACCCGTTCCAGAACTGGACGCGCTCAAGCTCTCAGCTGATTGGCAGCGTGTTCCTGTGGCTGGATTACCGCGTGCCCATGGCGCCGCTACGCGATGAGCTGATGCGGTTGTGCAAGGGGGCGCCGGAGTGGGATGGCCGCGTTTCGGTGCTCCAGCTGACCGATGCCAACGAACGTGCCGTGCAACTGCGCGCCCTGGTGAGTTCGATCGATTCGGGGCGCAACTGGGATCTGCGCTGCCGCGTGCGCGAGGGTCTGATTGCCTACGTGCAGGAGCACTATCCGCAATCGTTGCCACGAGTGCGGGGTGAGATCGAGGGTGACTCGCCTGCGGCTTCGCAAGGGCCGCAGGCAGCATCCGAAGGATGACTCAGGCGAAGCCGCGCAGGCGGGCCACCATGCCGACGCCGGTGGTGATCGTGCGCGAGAGCAGGCGAAGGTCCAGTGGCATTTCGGGGCGGTGGACGTCGAGCAGCAGGGCGATGCGCGTGCGCTCGCCGCGGTTCCACACTTCGTGCGGATAAGTGTCGTCCCACAGCAGGGACTGGCCGTCGCCCAGGCGGTGCTCCTGGCCGGCCAGCCATAGCACGGCGCCGGGCCGGCCCTCGTCGTCGGGTGGCACGTCGAGGTTGAGCTGGTAGCGCAGGATGCCGCGGAAGGGGCCGCGGTGCTGGGGAATGTGCTTGTGCGGCGCCAGGAAGGACAGCGTGGCGGAGAGAGCCTGCGGAGTGGCGGCCAGCAGCTCGCCCAGCGTGGGGCACTGCAGGAGATGGGTGCGGATCTCCTGCCCATAGACCTTGAGCAGGAACATGCGCCAGTCCTTGCCATCCGTCGCCGAGATCTCAGCCTGAGTCGGCATGATCTCGTGGAAGCGGGGAATGGATGGGACGGAGCGCCATACCGCCAATGCCTCCTCCCGAAGCTGCGGCCAGGCCGATTCGAACCGGCGCGCGGCGGGAAAGCAACTGTCGATGTCCAGCACGGGCGGCGTATCGATGCGCGAGTCATAGATGCGCCGGATCGCACGCGACGAGAGCTCATAGAGCGAGTCCATCTTTCTCCTCCGGGCGGCAAGGACGGGTGCCCCTGCGGCCCCGCGCCTGACTTTTCGCGTGACAGCGGAACGCACGGTAGTGGCCGGCGTCTCCTTGATACGTGAACGCCTGAGACGGTCTGCGGTTGGCTGCGACGTCCCCTTATTTCAGATGAGAAACCTGCCTTGAGTGGCTGATTTTCCGGAGTATTCTGTTTGATCTTTTACGTGACGTAACGTAAAATAGCGGAAATTGACGGAGGATGCGCCATGGTTGACCCGCAAGATCCCGGCACGCTTGCCTTGCCGCTGACGTTCAGGCGCGCACGCGGCCGCCCACGCAAGCCGAACGCGCTGACGCCGGCCGAGCGTGCACGGCGCTATCGCGCCAGGCAGAAAACCTTGTCGATGCATGTCGTGCCGCTGGCGGTACATCACGAGGCCGTCCAGGCACGTGATGCTGCGCAGGCAGAGGTGGCGCGGCTGCGTGGCGAGCTGGAGCAGGTGCTGCAACAACTGCGGCACTGATCCGGGCGGTCAGTGCGGTCGCGGGCACACTTTGCGTGTCCGCCTCATGCGCGACGACCTTGCGTCGGTCGCGCTACGGTTACTGGCGCATCGGGCGCGCCAGTGCGGGCGGCCGCCACATGGCGACCGCCCGTCTGTGTCTCAAGCGCTGAGTTCGGCCTTCAACGCAGCGGCCTGTTTCGGAAACCATGGACCGTTGGTTTCCAGCACTTCCGAGACGACTTTTTTCGCCTCGTCATCGCGATGCAGCGCCTTCAGTGCCTTCACGCGCTGCTGTGCCACCGCCAGGCGATTGGCGCCATAGGCTTTGTCCGCGGCCTGTGCGAGATAGGGCAGCGCATCCGCCGGCTTGCCGGCATCCAGCAGACTGCGGCCGTAGCGATACGCGTAGACGTAATCATCGGGGTAGGCCGCAATCAGCTTGTGCTGGTAGTCGTCGAGTTCCGCGGTGCGCTTGGCGCGCAGCAGATAGACGCGCAGGTTGTCCGCCAGGTTGCGGTCGCTGGCCAGGTTGCTGCCCAGCCGCTGCTGGGTGAGCTTGATGGCGCGATCGAGCACGGCCGTTGCGCCGGCATGATCGCCCAGGGCTTCATCGAGGTCCGCGCTGGACAGCACGGCGCTGCGCTGATCGGCGCAGGCGGGCTGGTTCACCAGTACCTGGGTGTCGACGTAGTGATCCAGGGGCGCGCGCTGTGCCGCCAGTGTGGATTTACGCTGCGCCGGTGACAGCTTGGCGCTTGCCTCCAGCAGATTGTCCAGCACGTAGGGGCGCTGGCAGCCGATGTCCTGGGCCAGCACTTTCTGGGCGCTGCCGATGATGGCGGCCTGGTTGTCCGAATTATTGGCGCGTGCGAGTGCCAGTTGATCGAGCCCCAGCGTCACGCGGGCATCCTTGCCCGCCTTCTGCTGCAGCGATGCAGGAAGGCTGGCGAACCAGGCAGAGCCGGCGTCGCCTTCACCGCGTGCCTGGTAGGCGTCCAGTACGCCAGCCACTGCGTCGATCGAACCCTTGGCGGCCTTGTCCTTGAGGCCGTCCAGCGTGTTGCCGGAGGCAAGGATCCTGTCCAGCTGCGGATAGAACTTTTCGCGAGGCTGTTCGGCGGTAATGCGGCCGAGTTCGTTGCCGTGCTCGTCCACCACGACATAGGTGGGCAGGAACGAGGTCTTGAGCTTCTTCATCCACGTCTGCGCTTCGGGTGAATCGGCATCGGCCTCCACCACAATCGCCTTGCGTTGCGCAGCGTCCCATTCGGGGCCGTTCAGCACGTGGCTTGCCATGTAGTAGCACGAGTAGCACCACACAGCCTGGAAATCGAGCAGTACCGGCCGATGCTGGGCGGCTGCCGCCTGGAGTGCATCGGCAATGGTGGTCGGCGACTTGTGATCGGCGGCAGCAGCCTGCAGCGATGCCAGCAGCAATGCCGCCGCCAAGGGGGCCGTGGTACGACGGATCAGGTTCGACATGGTGGCGTGCCTCGGGTTTCGTGCCGATGGAAGAAGGTGGGCGGGATGGCCCCAAGACCATCCCGCCCGATGCATGCATGGAGGGGCTGCACGCATCATTACCACGTGATCAGTAGTCGTAGGTGGCGGCCAGTCGCAGGTAACGCGGCTGCTGGCGAACCACGGCCGAGCCATACAGCGGATCAGGCGTGCCCGGCGAGATCTGGTAGTACGGGTAGGCGTTGAGGATGGCCTGCGAGTTGAACACGTTGAACACGTTGAGCGAGAAGCCCAGCTTGCCCTCGGCGAAGGCCGGCCGGTACGTGGCACCGAGATCCAGCTGCTTGTTCCACGGCAGGCGATGCGTGCCCGGAGGCGAGGGCTGGCCACCGCACCAGTGGTAGTAGCTGCCGTAGCCATCCGGATCGGTCTGGTTCGGGCCGTAGTAACCCAGGCAGTTGCGCGGGTTGCCCGAGACGATCGAGAGGTTGCCCGACACCTGCCATTCCGGCGTGATCTGGTAGTAGCCGAACAGCTTGATCTGGTGCGCGTGGTCATTGCTCTGCGCGCCGTTCGAGTAGGACATCAGGGCCGGGAAATCCCAGTCGATGCTGGTGGATGCCGCGGTCTGCTGGATGTCCGAACGCAGCTGGCCTTCCGTGTCGCCGTAACTGCGCGAGAACACATAGTCGATCTTGCCGTACCAGTGGCCATCGAACGGATGCTCCAGGTAGGTCTCCAGCGCGTAGTACTTGCGCTTGAGCGGGGGAAAGCCCATCTCCGCGTTGCTCAGCGAGACGCTGCGATAGGCGCCGCCGTCGTCGACCACGGTGAATGTGTTGGCGCGCCCCGGGTTGATCAGGTAGCAGCTGTTGGTGGCGCTCACGGTGTAGCCGAGTTGCGCGGCCTTGTTCTCGATGGCCGGCACGTCGCAGTAATCGTCGATCCCCGTGCGCAGGATGCGCTGGGTGAGCTTGGCGCCATAGGTCCAGTTGGAGCCCAGCGTCTTGTCGAAGCCCAGGATGAACTCGTCCTGGTATTCCGGCTTGATGTCCTGCGCGGTCACTGTCTTCGGATCGGGCAGTACGCCGTAGGTGTTGTTGGGCGACACAGGGTTGGAGAACGGCACCAGTCCGATCGGCGTGCCGTCCGCGGCAATGCCGCTATAGGTGAAGTACTGCTGCGTGGCGACGTAGGCGCCGGCGGCATTCAGTGCCGGGTTGAGCGGCAGGCCGAGGTAATAACGCCCGGCGTTGCCGTACACCTTGAAGCTGGAATCGCCGTTCACGTCCCAGGTGAAGCCCAGGCGCGGCGCCCACTGCGCGCTGCGCTGGCGGATATACGCCTCGCCGTTGGCGTTGTAGTCGGTGAACTGGTCGTTGCGCAGGCCCAGCGACAGCAGCCAGCGATCGGTCACCTGCCACTTGTCTTCGATGTACTGCGCGCGTTGTGCCGAGCGCACGCTGGCAATCGAGCTGTTGACGTACTGGATGGCGTAGTAGCCGTTCGCGCCATTGGGATAGTTCGCCGGTGCGCCCACGCCCAGGTTCGGAATCAGCGCCACGTTCGGCGTGGTGGTATAGGCGTACTGCCAGTAATAGCCCGGGCCCGAATTCTGGCTGCCCTGGTCGATCGCGCGCGCGTTCTGGTTGTCGATGCCGGCCGACAGGGTGTGCGAGCCGAGCTGATAGGACAGGTCGATGCGCAGGTTGTTGCTGTCGTTGTGGCGATTGGGATTGAACAGCGACTGGGTGACCTGGCTGTTGCCGATCGGATTGCCGCCGTTGAACGCCGGGTTCTGGTTCTGGATATCGGTGAGGTAGGTGAGGCTGCCGTCGTAGTTGCCCGGCACGTCGTAGTTCACCGTCTTCATCTTGCCGTACAGCGCCGAGAACGTCAGGCGGTCGGTGATGTAGCTGGTGAACTTGGCCGTGTAGAGGTCGCCACCGGTCTTGGTGTTGTCGTTGGCGTTGATGTAGGCGTCGCGCGACAGCGCGCTGTAGTCGTAGTCGTAGATCGAGCCCGAGGTGGAGCGCTTGCTCGACGCACCGGTGACTTCGAGGATGTTGCTGTCGGTGATGTTCCAGTCGAGCTTCGCGTACCACTTGGGTGTGGTGTAGCGGTAATCGACATAGGGCTTGGCGCTGGACACGTTGTTAACCGCGTCGCCTTCCTGGCGCTCGGCCTCGGCGGCGACGAACAGGAACAGCTTGTCCTTGATCAGCGGGCCGCCGACATAGGCGTCCACCGTGGTAGTCCACTGCCGGTTGCGGCTGTTGGGATCGTACAGGCCGCCGGCAATGGGCGAGGCGGGCAGGCCGTTGGTGTAGTACGTGTCACGCGCATCGGCCTGCGCAAACGCCGGCTCCCACAGCACCTGGCCACCGAAGTGCCATTCGTTGGTGCCGCGCTTGCCGACCATGTTGATCACGCCGCCATCGGAGCGTCCGTACTGGGCGCTGTAGCCGCCGGTGTAGATTTCCTGCTGCTCGATGGCGCCGTAGGGCAGGGTGAGGCCACCCAGGCCGCGCTGGCTTTCGGTGGTGTTGAAGCCGTTGATGTAGTACGCGTTCTCGCTCGCTGCGGAGCCGCCGAAAGTGACCAGGGACTGCCCGGTCGGGCCCGTGTAGCCACCGCTGTTGCCGGTGACGCCGGGCGCGAGCAGTGCAATCGCTTCGGCCGAGCGAGCCAGCGGCAGGCGGGCGAGCTCCTGTGCAGTGATGACCGTGCGCGAGTCCACGCTGGTGACGTCGATCTGCGGTGTAGTGCTGGCGGAAACACTTACCGCGCCCAGCTCCTTGGCCGCCGCGGCTTCGAAGGACACCTCGGTGCCCGCGCCGACGCGCAGGCTGATGTCATTGCGCGTATCGACCACGTTGCCATCGCGCAGCAGCGATACCGTGTAGGTGCCCAGCGGAAGTTCGGAGGCGACATAGCGACGACGATCGTCCACCGCGACCGTGCGCGTGATGCCCGTGGCGCTCTTGATCTGCACCGTCTCGCCGTTGGCGGCGGGAACCTGGCCGAAAATGCTGCCGGTGGTGGACTGCGCGAACGCGGGTGCGGCGCCCAGCGCAAACAGGGTGGCAAGCGCTGCCGAGAGGGCGCGCGGAGATAACGCAATCTGCTTGTTCAAAATCCTGGTTCTCTGGTCGCAACGGAGAAGTTGCTGCCGCTGGTGTGCGTCCATGCACGTGCGGGCATCGGCGATGCCCGCGCCAGTGACAGCGTTCGGAGAAACGAAACCCCTGTGCCGGCATGGGGATGCCGGCGCCGCGATGCATGCCGGGCGGAAATGCTCCGGCGTCGTGGGTTGCGTCTATGAAAACCCGGGATTAGATCGATGAAAAGGGTTACGCAGATGAGTGTTTCTCATCTGGATAGAACCCATGGTTATAAGCCGCGCCACAGCTGGGCTGCGGGGCTATTTCGACCGATAAAAAAGCCCGGCCCCGCGAGCCGTGAGGGGAGCGGCTGCGCGGGACCGGGCGGTGGAACGGGCCGTCAGGCGACGGCGCTTTCCTTCTCGGTCTCTTCCACCGGCAGGCGGATGAGGTAGTCAAAAGCACTCAACGATGCCTTGGAGCCTTCGCCCATGGCGATCACGATCTGCTTGTACGGGACGGTGGTCACGTCGCCTGCGGCGAACACGCCAGGCACCGAGGTTTCACCGCGCGCGTCCACTTCGATCTCGCCGCGCGGCGAAAGTTGCACCGTGCCCTTCAGCCAGTCGGTGTTGGGCAGCAGGCCGATCTGCACGAATACGCCTTCGAGCGCCACGTGGCGGCTTTCGCCGCTGGTGCGGTCGGTGTAGGCCAGGCCGATGACCTTCTGGCCGTCGCCCTGTACTTCGGTGGTCTGCGCGCTGACGATCACATCCACATTCGGCAGGCTGCGCAGCTTGCGCTGCAACACCTCGTCCGCACGCAACTTGCCGTCGAACTCGATCAGCGTGACATGGCCCACGATGCCGGCCAGGTCGATGGCCGCCTCGACGCCAGAGTTGCCGCCGCCAATCACCGCCACGCGCTTGCCCTTGAACAGGGGGCCGTCGCAGTGCGGGCAATAGGTGACGCCCTTGTTGCGGTATTCCTGCTCGCCCGGCACATTCATGTTGCGCCAGCGGGCACCGGTGGAGAGGATCAGCGCCTTCGCTTTCAGCGTGGCGCCGTTGGCGAGCACGACTTGATGCAGGCCGCCTTCGGTCGTTGCCGGGATCAACTTTTCAGCGCGCTGCAGGTTCATCACGTCCACGTCGTATTCGTGCACGTGCTGCTCCAGCGAGGCCGCAAGCTGCGGGCCTTCGGTGTACGGCGCGGAGATGAAGTTCTCGATGGCCATGGTGTCCAGCACCTGGCCGCCGAAACGCTCGGCCGCAACACCTGTGCGGATGCCCTTGCGTGCCGCATAGATGGCTGCGGAAGCACCGGCCGGGCCGCCGCCGACCACGAGCACATCGAACGGTGCCTTTTTGTTCAGGCGTCCGGCGGCGCGTTCACCGGCATTCGTGTCCAGCCGCGCGGCAATCTGTTCGATCGCCATGCGGCCGGTGTCGAAGAATTCCCCGTTGAGGAAGACGGTCGGCACGGCCATCACCTGGCGTTCGTTCACTTCGTCCTGGAACAGCGCGCCGTCGACCGCCACATGCTTGATGTTGGGGTTGAGCACGCTCATCAGGTTCAGTGCCTGCACCGTGTCCGGGCAGCTGTGGCAGGAGAGCGACATGAAGGTCTCGAAGCGGAACTCGCCCTCGAGGTTGCGTACCTGCTCGATCACTTCCTGAGTGGCCTTGGACGGGTGGCCGCCGACCTGCAGCAGGGCGAGCACCAGCGAGGTGAACTCGTGGCCCATCGGAATGCCGGCGAAACTCACACCCACGTCGGTGCCGGTGCGGTTGATCGCAAATGACGGCCTGCGCGCGTCATTGCCGTCCAGGCGCAGCGTGATCTTGTCGGACAGCGGGGCGATGTCTTCCAGCAGGGCCTTGAGCTCCTGCGACTTCTCGCTGTTGTCGAGGGAGGCCAGAAGCTCGATCGGGTGTACGACCTTCTCGAGGTAGGCCTGCAGTTGGGTCTTCAGATCGGCATCCAGCATGGTGACTCCGTCGTTTATTCGGGGTGAGCGCTGCCAGCACCCATGGCTAAGCCGGGCGTCGTGCGCGCTTTGGAATTCGGTAGGAGGACCCGGCAGGACGCCGGGTCCGGTGCGGCCCGATGCAGCGGGCCGCAAGACAGTAATGCAGGGGGAGCTTAGATCTTGCCGACAAGGCTGAGCGACGGCTTCAGCGTCTTGTCGCCTTCCTGCCACTTGGCCGGGCACACTTCACCCGGGTGAGCAGCAACGTACTGCGCGGCCTTGACCTTGCGCAGCAGCTCGGAAGCCGAACGGCCGATGCCGTTGTCGTGGATCTCGCACAGCTTGATCTGGCCTTCCGGGTTGATCAGGAAGGTGCCGCGCAGGGCCAGGCCCTCTTCTTCGATCATCACGTCGAAGTTGCGGGTGATGGCACCGGTCGGATCGCCGATCAGGGTGTACTTCACCTTGCCGATCGCGTCGGACGTGTCGTGCCATGCCTTGTGGGCGAAATGCGTGTCGGTGGACACGCCATAGACTTCGACGCCCAGCTTCTGGAACTGCTCGTAATGATCGGCAAGGTCTTCCAGTTCGGTCGGGCAGACGAAGGTGAAATCGGCGGGGTAGAACACCACCACGGACCACTTGCCCTTCAGGGAGGCGTCGGTCACTTCGATGAACTGGCCATCCTTGAAAGCATTGGCCTTGAACGCTTTGATTTCGGTGTTGATCAACGACATCGTTGTTTTCCCGTTGGTTGTGGTTGGTAGAAGCTCAAGAATAGAGATTTTTGATCAATTGATCCAATTGATTGTTGGGATGATAGCTATTGACATTGACTATCACGGGGCTGGTGCCCGCGTGCGCCGGCCGCGCGATCCCATCGGCGCTGCCTCGAGGCCACGGGAAAAGAAGTAGGGGCGTGAAGTGGCGACCCAAGGGAACCGCGACCTTTCGCCGTCACGAGGGCCGGTTACTTGCCGGTGGCCTCGGAAATCGCGCCGCTCAGGGTCGCGTTCGTGAAGATATCGCTTCCGAAGGTCCGCAACTGGGGCTGGCCGGCATAGCCGAGATAGCTCAAGCCGAACCAGGTTTCCATGCTGCGCAGTGTGGCGTAGTGGTTGTAAGGCGTGTCCGACACCGTACCCGGCTTGATGTATGGCGAGAGCATTACCGCGCCGATGCGTCCGCCACCGGGACCGAACTGCCCCGGCAGAGGGCCGCCGCGCAAGGGCTGCTCGCCACAGCACGCCTTGGCATCGGTGCCTTCATCGAATGTGATGATGAGTACGCCGTCCTGCTTGAAGGCAGGGGAGTCGGTGATGCGCGGGACCCAGTCGCGGAGAAAGGCATCCGCCGACACCATGCCGCCCTGCTCGCCGTTCAGGCAGGGAGCGTCGTGCCCGTCATGGCACAGGTCGGGCGTGATGAACACGAGGTTCGGCGTGGTGCTCACCTGCTCCAGGTCGTTGCGCAGGGCATCCAGGGGCACGATGTGCTGGCCGCAGTACGTCTCGTCGTCGATGATCGAGTGAAAGTAGACGAATGGATTGTGTTTGTCCGCGTAACGATCGGTCAGCGTCTCACGATAGGTCTGATCGGTCGAGCCGATGGCGGCGTGGCCGCAATGCGGCGCTTCACGCCTGGGGTTGTTACCCATCCCTTCCATATAGCCTTTCCAGGAGAGGCCGGCCCGGCGCATCTGGTCTGTCACCGTCTTCACCGAGGAGGGATAGATGCAGCCCTGTCCCATGAGCTGGCCATTGCTGTCCAGCTGTCTGGCGGTTGCGTGGAAGTTGACGAAGTTCAGGCAGTCCTTCTGGGTCGCGGGATTTGGCCCCTGGCCGCTGACCAGCGCAACGTAGTTGTCCAGGCTGTTGTGCCCGATGGCGTAGTACTCCCTAAGAAGTGCGCCGCGCGAGGCAAGCTCGTGGCTGAGGTACGGTGCGTTCGTCTGCGGGCCGAAGGTCACTTCAAAAGGTTCGTTCTCCAGCACGATCAGGAAGACGTGGTGAACGGGAGCCGTGATCGGAATCGATCGGCCATCCGCCAGCAGAGGCATGCTCATCAACAACGTGACTGCGAAGACGAGTGCGATGAGCGAATGTTTCAGTTTTGTCATCGAGTGAAGCCACATCATCAAAACTGCTCCACGATGGTCAATGCGCTGGCGACGAAGTGAAACGTCGGCGCGGTCGCATGGTTCGCCAGGATCACCGGCATGCGCGCCGGTCGTACGTGTTGACCGCGAGCACTTCACGAAGAAGCGTCAGGCCGCGAGCCTGGCATCAAGCGCAGCGGCGACCCGCAGCTTCGTGGGTGTGCCGGTCGCCAGCCCACGGGGAGGCTAAAGCAAAAGGGCTTTCGAAAGGCTGTCTGAAACTTCGCTCGAAGGATCGCGTGGTCGAAACCGTTCATGTTCATGAGGACGCATCAAAGGTGCGCCTATGCGCTATTCAGTGTGGTAGTCAACGCATGCTTTTGCGAAGTGCATCGCATGATGGGCGTCTCGCTTTCGTGCGAGGCGATGCAGGTTTTGTGAAGAGACGTGCCGCGAATTCAGCCGCCTAAATCATTTCGCTACGGTTCACTGTGAAGTAATAACAGCGTGCAATGATTGCTGAGTACTGAGTGTCTTGCAGTGATGATTGCAAGTCCGACGACAGCAAGGATCGTTGACATCAAGCGATCCACGATGCGATGAGCGGGTGTTGCTGAGTCGGATGTTTCGTGCTTCGTAGGCGTGCATTCATCACTGTCGTGTTACTTGGTTTTTGGCAGCTGAAACCGGAAGCCTCACCTCGGTGTGGTTTCCGGATCGGACAGGGGGCTGATGAACGGCTGGCGTCGATGTTTGACGCCGGTGGGCCTGAATCCGGGAGTATGCCAATACGTGTTTAAGCGGATATTGATCGTCTGCATGGGCAATATCTGCCGTAGTCCGGCTGCCGAATACTTGTTTCGGCAGCGAGTGAACGGGCGCGGCATCGAATTGCATAGTGCTGGGCTGAGCGCAGTCGTCGGCGACCCGATGGATGCCACGGTGGCGCGACTGCTCAACGAAAGCGGCATCGATGGATCGCCGCATCGTGCCCATCAGCTCACACCACCCATGCTGCTCCAGGCTGACCTGGTGCTCGGCATGGAAAAGAGCCATGTCGACGCCATGGTCGAGCTCGCGCCTGCGGCGCGGGGCAAGGTATTTCTCCTCGATAAATGGGTGGACGGACGGGATATCCCCGATCCGTACCGACAACATCACACTGCATTCGTGCGCGCCTACGAAATGATTCGGCGTGCTGTCGACAGTTGGGTTGACTATCTATGAAGTCCTGCCCGCATCGCGCAATGGGAAGACCGTCGCTATGACCATTATCCAATATCCACCCATGCAGCCGGACGGCGAAATTGACCTGAGCGAAGTGGTAGGTACGCTCAAGGATCACAAGTGGAAGATCGTCGGCATCACCTGCGTTTTCATCGTGCTTGCGATCGTCTATTCGCTGGTGGCCACACCGATTTACCAGGCCAGCGCCATGGTGCAGGTCGAGCAGCAGGTGCCGAACCTTCCTCAGCTGAGTGCGCTCAGCCAGACGCTGGCAGCGGCGAGTCCCGAGGCGACCACGGAGACAAACCTCATCACCTCGCGCATGGTGATTGGCGAGGCGGTCGACAAGCTCAACCTTACGGTGGAAGCGTCGCCAAAGCGTTTCCCTCTCATCGGTTCGTTCTTTGCCGGTCGCTTCGCGAAGAAGAACCCTGGGCAGGTCGCTTCACCCATGCTCGGCATGAGCGATTACGACTGGGGCGGCTCCAAGCTCAACATCTTCCGCCTCGAAGTGCCTGACGATCTTCTGGACAAGCCGCTGCGCTTTATTGCGGGCGAGGGCGGGCTCTATGTGCTGCAGGACGATGACGGAAACATCCTGGTCATCGGCCGCGTGGGCCAGGAAGCCAAGGCCCATGGCGTAACCATGGAAGTCAAATCGCTGGCAGCCAACCCGGGTACCCGCTTCCGCGTCTTCAAGCGTCGCGAACTCACCGTCATCAACAAGCTGCAGCGACAGATCAATGTCACGGAGCAGGGCAAGGAGTCGGGCATCCTGGGCATGACGTACAACAACGTCAGTCCTGCGATGGCGACGAACGTGCTCCAGGAAGTGGCTGAGTTCTACGTGCGTCAGAACGTGGAGCGCAATTCGGCGGAGGCTGCCAACAGCCTGAAGTTCGTGCGCGATCAGTTGCCCAACGTCCGGCACGAGCTGGAGCGTGCAACGGCGGCCTTGAACGAATTCCAGAACAAGGCCCAATCCGTCGACATCAATATGCAGACGCAGGCGCTGCTTAACCAGTCGGTGACGATCGAGACGAACCTTGAGCAACTTCGCCTGCAGCAGGCGGACGTGGCGCGCCAGTTCACTCCGGCTCATCCCCAGTATCAGTCCCTGATGAGGCAGATCGGCCAGCTGGAGGCGCAGAAGGCCGCCATCGACAAGAAGGTCGGTGGTCTGCCCGACACTCAGCAGCAGTTGCTTAAGCTGACGCGTGACGTGCAGGTGAGCAACGATACCTATACCGGTCTGTTGAACCAGGCCCAGCAGCTGGATATCGCTCGCGCCGGCACTATCGGCAACGTGCGCATCATTGACCGGGCGGCCGTGGATGTCACCGACCCGGTGTGGCCGCGGACCCTTCTCATCCTGGTGGGCGCGGCCATGTTCGGTGGCTTCGTCGCACTCCTCTATGTATTCGTTCGCCAGATGCTCAATCGCGGCATCGAAGATCCTGCCGTGGTCGAAAAACTCGGCCTGCCGGTGTACGCGACCATCCCTGTCAGTCCCCGCGAAAAAGTGCTGGCGAGCAAGCGCGTGCGTTCGGACGGCAGGGAACGCCTGCTGGTCGAGGACTCGCCCAAGGATCTGGCGGCGGAAGCCTTGCGCAGCCTGCGCACCAGCCTGCACTTCGCGCGGCTGGAGGCAAAGAACAATGTGCTGATGATTTCGGGCGCCAGTCCGGATGCCGGCAAGACCTTTGTGTCCGCCAACCTTGCGGCCGTGGTGGCGCAGACCGGTCAGCGCGTGCTGCTGATCGACGGCGACATGCGTATCGGTGTGGTGCACAAGGTGCTGGGCGGCCGGGCCGAGATCGGTCTGTCCGAACTCATATCGGGTCAGGTCGACATGGCTGGCGCGATTCGCCAGGCGGAGTCGCCGAGCACGCTGCACTACATCACCCGCGGCAAGATTCCGCCCAACCCGTCCGAGTTGTTGATGAATGCCAGGTTCTCGGCGTTGCTCGATCACCTGAAGCCGAAGTATGACCTGATCATCATCGACACGCCGCCGATCCTGGCGGCTACCGATGCGGCCGTCATTGGCCACCACGCCGGTACCGGACTGATCGTGGCGAGGTTCGGCCTCAGCCAGTCGCGCGAGCTCGCGCTGGCCAAGCAGCGTTTCGAACAGAACGGCGTGTCCATCAAGGGCGCGATCTTCAATGCGGTAGAGAAGCGCAGTCGCGGCTATTACGCGTACGCGTACTACCAGGTCGACAGGGCGGTGTCGTGATCGTCGCCCTGCCGAGAGGTGTCATTGACAAGGAGCGCCATGACCTCACGACGGCCCGCGCCGGGCCCTCGTAGCAAGCCATGACGCTCCGAATGGAATGAATCCGGCCCTGCCGGAGGCGGAGCTGGCTATCACCGAAGGAGCTTCTGTCGACGGCCTGCGCGCCACGCAGGTCGTCCATGCCACACAGCCTGGAAAGATGTAGGAAGGGAATTTGGCCGATGTCAAACAAGAAGAATTTCGCGCTGATCGGCGCTGCGGGCTACATAGCTCCTCGCCACATGCAAGCAATAAAGAGCACGGGTAACCGCTTGCTGGCTGCATTCGACCCTAACGACTCGGTCGGCATCATCGACTCACATTTCCCTGATGCCGACTTCTTTACCGAGTTCGAACGTTTTGATCGCCATGTCGACATGCGTCGACGGGCAAGGAATGGCGGTCAGATCGACTATGTGTCGATCTGTTCTCCCAACTATCTTCATGATTCGCACATCCGCTTCGCACTTCGCTCCGGCGCCAACGCCATCTGCGAGAAGCCACTGGTGCTAAATCCATGGAATATCGACGGATTGCTGGATATAGAGCGCGAGACGGGAAGGAAGACCAATACGATCCTGCAGCTTCGCCTGCATCCGTCGATCATCGCGCTACGCAAGCGTGTGCGCGAGGAACATCGGAGCACGAAGCACGAGGTGGACCTGGCCTATGTCACCTCCCGTGGCCATTGGTATCTGCAGAGCTGGAAGGGCGACACCAAGAAGTCGGGTGGCATTGCCACCAACATCGGGGTGCACTTCTTCGACATGCTGCATTACCTGTTCGGCGACTTGCAGGCCAATGTGGTGCACCTGTCCAACGACACCAAGGCAGCCGGTTACCTCGAGTACGAAAAGGCGAGGGTACGCTGGTTCCTCTCGGTGGACCTTGAGGACGTGCCGGCTTCGGCGCGCGAAAGCGGCCAGCGTACCTATCGGTCCATCACCGTCAATGGTGAGGAAATCGAGTTTTCCGGCGGCTTCACCGATCTGCACGATCGCAGCTATGCGGAGATTCTCGCCGGACGTGGTTTTGGACTGGAAGAAAACCGGACCGCCATCGAAACGGTGGCGGCCATTCGTGCCGGCAATGCGGCTCCATCCGTCCAGGATGGCCACCCGTTCCTCGGGAAAAAGTGAGCATCACATGGACTATTACATGCATTCTTCGGCCATCGTCGACGAGGGCGCCATCATCGGTGAGGGCTCGCGCGTCTGGCATTTCACCCATGTGTGCGCGGGCGCCCGGATCGGCAAGGGCGTCTCGCTCGGGCAGAACGTGTTCGTCGGCAACAAGGTGGTGATCGGCGATCACTGCAAGATCCAGAACAACGTCTCTGTCTACGACAACGTGACCCTGGAGGATGGCGTCTTCTGTGGTCCGAGCATGGTCTTCACGAACGTCTATAACCCGCGCGCGCTGGTGGAGCGTAAGAACGAATATCGCGACACCCTGGTCCGTCGCGGTGCCACGCTCGGCGCCAACTGCACGGTCGTCTGCGGCGTCACCATCGGCGAGTTCGCCTTCGTCGGCGCGGGGGCCGTCATCAATGAGGACGTGCCGGCCTATGCGCTGATGGTGGGCGTTCCGGCGCGGCAGGTCGGATGGATGAGCGAGTTCGGCGAGCGCCTTGACCTGCCGCTGACGGGAAGCGCCGAGACGGCATGCGCCAACACCGGTGCGCGCTATGTATTGAAGGGCGGCAAGCTGCACAAGCAGGAGCCTGTTACATGATCGACTTCATCGACCTCAAGTCCCAGCAAAACCGCATTCGGGCTGCCATCGACGCGGGCATCGCGCGGGTGCTCGACCATGGCCAGTACATCCTCGGCCCCGAGGTGGTCGAGCTGGAAACGCGGCTCGCGGAATACACCGGCGCAGCCCATTGCATTTCGGTGGCCAATGGCACGGACGCGCTGCAGATCGCCTTGATGTCGCTCGGTGTTGGTGTGGGCGACGAGGTGATCTCGCCGGGCTTCAGTCATATTTCCACAGCCGAGTCGATTGCGGTGCTCGGTGCGCGCCCGGTTTACGTCGACATCGATCCTGCGACCTGCAACATCGACGCGGATCTACTGGATGCGGCCATTACTCCGCGCACGAAGGCGATCATCGTGGTCTCGCTCTACGGCCAGTGTCCAGACTTTGATGCCATCAACACGATTGCTTCCAGGTATGGCATTCCGGTCATTGAGGATGGAGCCCAGAGCTTCGGTGCAACTTACAAGGGTCGCAAGAGCTGTAACCTGAGCACCATCGCCTGCACCAGTTTCTTTCCCAGCAAGCCGCTGGGTTGCTATGGCGACGGCGGGGCGATCTTCACCAGTGACGAGGCGCTGGCAAGATCGCTGAAGCTGATTGCGCGCCATGGGCAGGATCGCCGCTATCACCATGTGTGCGTCGGAGTTAACAGCCGGCTGGATACCCTTCAGGCGGCGATACTGCTGGTGAAACTCTCGGTCTTCGACGAGGAAATGCTGCTCCGCCAGCGCGTCGCCAAGGTCTATGACCACCTGCTGGCAGACCTCGATCAGGTCAAGCTGCCAGTCGTCGAGAGTCACAACATGAGCGCCTGGGCTCAGTACACCGTCCGGGTGGCCGATCGCGAAGCGCTGCGCTCCCGGCTTCAGGAGGCTGGCGTTCCGACAGCCGTGCACTACCCGTTGCCGCTCTACCGTCAGCCTGCCTTGGCGGACGAGGATACGCGCCTGCCGGTTTGCGACCTGGCCGCGGAGCAGGTCATGAGCCTTCCCATGTCGCCGTATCTGGACGAGAAGCAGCAGGAACACGTGGCCGCCTCGTTGGCGGCGAGAGCCTTCGCCTGACATGCCGGGAGATCCGTCGGTATGAAGAAGATCATCTTTGGGAAATGCTACGCGTTTTCTGGCGATGCGATGTATCAGGCATGGCTGATGGAGAGTCTGGCGCTCTATGCGGACGCCGGGGATATCCCGTCCGATGTGGATATCCATATCGTCAACGAAATATCCGGTCGCGCGCTCGTTGCCATGAACCCCAAAGCGCATCGGACCTTCGATCACGGCATGCTGACCTCGTTTCCGGCGGCTGACGTGTATTGGGGATGGTCAGATCGCGGCTCGTTGGAAGTGGAGGTGACGCTCAGGTCGCGTCGTGGCGTCAAGCGCAACGTGCAGCGGCTGCTGTCGGTCGAATATGCCAGTGACCTGGAGTCATTCGAGCAGATCCTGCACGAGTTCGTGCTGGTGCCATCGACCTACTTCTTCAGCGACATGGTGCCCATCCATGCCGCCTGCCTGACCGTGAACGGGCAGGCGTGCCTGTTGGCAGGCACCGGCGGCGTGGGCAAGTCGGCGGCGATGCTTGCGCTCAGGCAGCACGACGGCGTCGGTTTCGTCAGTGACGATATCTCCCTCATGTCCTATGGGTCGTCACTGGTGTACGCCAACATGGCGTGGCCGAAGATCTATGGCTACAACTGCAGCGATCCCGCGCTGAAAGGCGAATTGCTCGCCGGGCGCGGCTGGGTCGACCGCACGCACTTCAACGTCAAGGCCTGGATCAACGTGGCCAGCACGCGGCGAAAGCTGCGGCCGGACAGGGTCTACCGCAAGGTCGAATCGTCACCGTCACCGCTTTCGCGACTGTATTACCTAGTCCGCGAAGATGTGCCCAAGTTTCAAGTGGCCGGCCTCGAGGCATCGGTTGCCGTCGAGATGACGATTGCCGTGATAAGCGCGGAATACAGCATTTTCCATGACCAGCTCTACTGGGAGCAGTACAACGCCTTGGCCACGTCGCGTACCGCGATGTTGACCATGGAGCAGGTGGTCGCCAACTGGCGGCGACTGCTTGCCGAGTGCCTGGCGACCGTGGCCTGCTTCAAGATCAGCGTCCCCCTGAACATGGACCACGTTGCATATCGGGACTGCATGATCGATACGCTCATGACAGGAGTGGCAGAGCACGCATGAGAATCGTCATCCTCACCAACGCATTCCCGTATCACCCCGGCGAACAGTTCCTCGAAGACGAGATCGGTTACTGGGCGCGGCACCCCGATGCCAGGGCCACCGTGTTGCCGGCGGTGGCCGAGGGCACGCCAAGGCCATTGCCACCCGGTGTGTCGATGGACCTGAGCATGGTACAGCCCGGCGTGCTGCGTCGCTTGCCTTATATCGTGCAGGCGGCGTTCTCCGGCATGTTCCGCAAGGAAATCTCCTATCTGCGGCGCTCCGGGAAACTGCAGCGGCCAACAGCGATCCGGGCGCTGCTGCATGTTTCAAAGGTGATGCAACAGGCGGCGTCGCTCGTGCGTTACGCCAGGCGCAACGGGGTCATCGATGTCGCCTACAGCTACTGGAACGACACACAGGCCTATGCCGCGATTCGCGCGAGGGAGAAGGGGGCTGTTCGCAGGGTAGTGACGCGGGCCCACGGCATCGATCTCTACCAGGAGCGGCGGATGCTCGACTACATGCCGCTCAAGCGTCAATTCATCGGATCGTTCGACCGGATCTTCGCGCTGTCGACCGAGGCGCGGGGATATCTGGAGCACACCTACGGCGCACCGCTGGAGAAGATAACCATCATTCCTCTCGGCGTTCCCTTGACCGCCGGCATCTCCAAGCCGAGCCCGGAAGGCAACCTGCACATCGTTTCGGTGTCGTTCTGCCTGCCCGTGAAACGCATGGACCGGATCATCGAAGGCCTGCGTTTGTTTGCAACCAAGCACGCGGAATACAGCGTGCGATGGACGCATATCGGCGCCGGTCCGCTGCTGGATGAGATGCGTGAGTTGGCCCAGGTCAGACTGGGTGCACTCGAGAACATGAAGTTCACGTTCATCGGCGAGTTGCCCAACGATGCCGTGAAAAAGTACTACCTGAACATGCCAGTGGACATCTTCATGAACACGAGCGAGTCGGAAGCCATTCCTGTCTCCATCATGGAGGCGATGAGCACCGGCGTGCTCGCGATCGCTCCCAACGTGGGTGGTGTATCCAACCTTGTCTCGGCGACCTGTGGCGTACTTCTGAGCAGGAGTCCGAGCTACAAGGAGATCGCGGACGCGATCGCTGTGCTCGCCTACGACCAGGCGCGAAATGATCTTCGCGTGAATGCAAGAAAGGCCGTCGAGGATCACTTCGACGCATCGAAGAATTACCCGTCGTTCATCAGTGATGTGTTGTCTATTGGCACTTCATGAGACGTGTTGCAGGGAACGTCATGGTCAATCCCATGTAAGAAGGGAAGCGCATCATGTGCGACATAGTTCGAGTCCGAAAAATCGTGAAATCTGAAAGGTCGGCTTGTGAACTTACGAACGATCGCTGCATTTGCATTTGGGCCCATCGCCACTGCCGGACTGGGCCTCATTACGGTGCCGGCCATCACGTGGATCTTTGCGCCGGCTGACGTTGGACGTCTAAACGTTATTCAGATCGCAGTGTCGTTTGGGGTACTACTATTCAATCTCGGCCTTGATCGGGCTTATGTGCGCGAATATCACGAATGGCCGGATCGCGGTGCTCTTTTGAAAGCCTGCTTTGCACCGGGTTTCCTGCTGCTTCTTCTGGCTATGGTGCTCACCATTCCATTCAGTGAGCGCATAGCGGTGTTGCTGTTTGGACTGGATAAGGTCGTTTACTACTGGATGCTGGTCGCCTGTGTCGTAGTGAGCTTCATATCAAGATTCCTTTCGCTGATCTTGCGAATGCAGGACCGAGGAATGGCTTTTTCCATGAGTCAAGTTCTGCCGAAAGTGGCCTTCCTCCTGGTCGTTGGTCTCATGGCGTTGCCGCAGTTCTCGAAGTCCTTCTGGCAGCTCGAGCTGGCCTATCTGATTTCGTTGCTGTCGGTCCTGTTCGCATTCAGCTGGAATACCCGGCGCGACTGGCGGCCGGCGCTGAGCGCCTCCTGCTCGAACGAACAGGTCCGCGGCCTGATCAGTTACGGTCTACCGCTCATTTTTGCAGGCGTCGCCTACTGGGGACTCGATGCCACCAGCACGCTGACGTTGCGCTCGCTGTCGACGCTCACCGAACTGGCGTTCTATTCGGTCTCCATGAGCTTCGCTGGCGTGGGGATCGTGTTTCAGACCATCTTTACCGTGCTGTGGGCACCGATGGTCTACAAGTGGGTCGCTCATGGTGCAGACATGAAGCGCGTGGATCATGTAGCCCATCAGGCGCTTGCCGTGGTCTGCGCGATCTGGGTGCTCAGCGGAACATTTTCATGGGTGATCGATTTTCTGCTGCCGGAGAACTACCGTCAGGTGAAATACCTCATGTTGTGCAGCATCGGGCAGCCGCTGCTGTACACCCTTTCGGAAGTGACCTGTGTGGGCATCGGCATTACGCGCCGCTCGATGTTGTCGCTGTGGTCGACGCTGGTGGCGCTGGTGGTCAACGTATTGGGCAGCGTGTGGTTGGTTCCCGCGCATGGCGCGGCGGGCGCCGTCGTTGCCAACGCTGTTGCGTTCCTGGTGTTCTTCATCGCGCGCACCGAGGCCTCGGCCTATGTGTGGCGCCCGATTCCGCGCACCAAGCTCTACGTGTCGGTGATCGTCGCCGTGGCCTTGTCCATCGCGACGCTCTCCTTCGATGCCGATCAAGCGGCCTACGTCAGCCTGATCTGGCTGGCGATGGTGCCGGTGGTGTTCTTGACCTTCAGGTCGGAGTGGTCCGACATGTATCGGGCACTTCGTTCGGCCATTCGCCCGCATGGATGGCCTGAGGAGGCACGACGAGAACGTGATGCTGTTCCCTAGTCGTTGCAGTTGTCGAGGCTTCGGCCCCGTGTAAGGAGAGACACAGGGCTGTCGAGATACAGGAAGCAGTTTCGCGAGACTTCACCAGGTTGACGAATCAGGGGGCAACGCTGCAGGCCGAGTGAGGGTCAGGCGATGCCAAGAATAAATTTGTTCGTGTTTGCGGCGCATCATTTGTCCAGCAATGTTGCTGCCGAGCGTTTCAAGGGTCTGCTGAAATACATGGACCCGGAAAAATATCGAATCTTTGTTTTTGCCAGGCAGGCCTCCGCTGCTGCGCCGGTCGAGCACCTGGCCTCTTCGCCGGGCATGCGCATCATTGCGTTGCCCGGGCATTGTGTAGGCAGCGAGTCGTCCGCCCGTTCTTCGCTGCTCACGCTGGCGAGTGCGTTCGCCCGCTCTTTGCCGTTTCGCGAGCGCGATGACAGTGCGCAGGCGACATCCTGGCTGGTGCAGGCGTTGGCCGAGGCTGATCGTCTCTGCCGCGAAAGGGTGGCCGCCGGGGAGCACTGTGTAGCCATCGGCACTTATTCACCGGTTGACTCCCTGATTGCCGCATCGAACCTCGCCAGTCGTTACGGCATCGGTTGCATGCAGGATTTTCGCGATGGCCTGGTGTTCGAGGCCCTGGGAAAGCCCGGCAAGCTTCGAAATTTGCTCCGCACGCTGATCGAAAGGCGGGTGGTCGAAAACTGCGACCTGATTACCTCAGTGAGTGGGCCGCTGGTCGACGACTTCCGTCGCCGGTACCCGCACAAGACAGCCAAGGTACTTCCCAACGGATTTGACCCGGCGGACTTTGAGAGGCTGGCCGGTGATGCGGACGGTGTGAGGCGTGCGAACGCGATACTGGCCGAACATGTGCCGGCGGGTTCGACGCTGATCGGGCACTTCGGTCGCATCGGTGCCAGCGATGGCTCTGCCTCGCTGAGTCTCGATTACCTGGTGGATGCGTTGAATCGTTCGGGGGCATCCGCCACTGGAAAGCATCTGATGTTCGTAGGTGAACTCACCGAGGGTGAGCGTGGCTCGATCGGTCGTGCAACGTTTCCGGTCACGGTCATTCCACCCGTCGAGCGCAGCGTCGCGCTTCAGCTCATGAAGCATTGCGACAAGCTGCTGCTTCTCACGGGGTCGCGCGTGAGCTGCGCGACGGGAAAATTGTTCGACTACCTGGCAACCGGTGCCGATGTGGTTTGCGTCACGCGGGTCTGGAACGCAGCGACGGTCATTCTCAAGGAAACGGGGGCTGGATGCGCGCTGCTCACCGATGACGGCGACGCAGGCATTCAGGCCTTGCGCGAAGCGCTGTTCGGTCCGGGTGCTGGCGCGCAGCACGACATAAGCGCTTACAACCGGATCGTCCAGGCCGGTCTGCTTGATAACTGGATTTCACGGATGGTGACGGCATGAATTCGATCAACGATCCAACGCCGGTGATGCCACCGGTGCCCACGGGACTGCCGGACACGGATGCGCCGAGGCTGACGGTGCGGCACCTGTTCCTTGGAGTAGCGTTCCTGTTGCTGCTTCTTACGGTCGTGGTGCCCAACTCGCTGCCGATTCCGACCGCGATTGTCATGGGGCTGGCCTTCCTGCTCGCGCTGCCAGGGCTGCGCCTGAGCCTTGGCCTGAGAAACCTGCTTGCGCTGTACGCGTGCTCTGCGATGGTTACGGTCGTCTATCTCATCGTTGGTGGCATGCATGGCGCGCCATTCATCGGTCTCGTGCAGGTGGCGGCGGTTTATATCGTGTCGCCCTTCATCTGGATCATCGTGGCCGACGGTCTGCGCAGGGCCATAGGCATCGAGCGTCTCGTCGAATGGCTTGTCGTGCTGAGCCTGCTGTGCGTTTTCAGTGTGGCTCTGTTCTTCTACCTGTACCTGACCCGCGGTGCGGCGGCCGTGGCGTTCTTCTTCCAGGGAGCCAACCTCAATCTCAACGAGGGTTTTGCCGGCGCAACGATGCACGTGTACGGATCGATGATCTTCCTTTGTGGCGGCTTCTTCAGTTCGCCGGAGCTGATCAAGCGACGTACCCTGCGCTTCGCCCTGCTAGCCATGTTGCTGGTGAGTGCGCTCACGTCGGGACGTTCGGCGCTGATCCTGTCCATTCCGATGGGTGCATGCATCGGCTGGATTCTGGCGTCGCGAACCACCGAGCATCACGGAAAACCGGCCATCGTTCGCTTCATGCAATACGGCGTGCCATCCCTGGTCGCCATCATGGTCACGCTATATGTGCTCGAAGCCTATACGCAGGTCAGGATTTCCGCCGTTCTTGACATCGTATTCAACAAGGTGGCGGCAGGTGGCGGCGTAGAGCGCACGGAGATGTCAAGATCGTTGTACAACGGCATTCTCAACGATGGAGGGTTGGGCGCCGGGCAGGCCGTTGGCGTCAACTATGTCAGTGATCCGATCCATCCCTGGCGATACGAGGTGGTCTGGCTGGCCAGCGTTTTCCGCGTTGGCTTGCTTGGCGCATTCATCTACGCGTTGCCTTTCCTGATCTACATGTTCGGCGTGGCGAAGCTTGCACTCGACCGACGTCTTCCGGTCCACCACAAGTTCATGTTCTCAGGCTTCGTATGCGCCTTCCTGGCGACGAATACCAATCCGTACATCGAAGCATTTTCGCTGCAGTGGATGTACACGATCCCGTTGGTGTTCTGGTTCGTTGAGCACTCTCTTGCGTTGGTCAGGGTGAGGCGATGAGCCGGATACGGGTGCTGTTGTTCTCCAAGTATTCGAGGCGTGGAGCGAGCTCGCGGCTGCGCAGCCTGCAATACCTGCCGCTGCTTCGCGGCTATGGCATCGATGTGGAGGTGCATCCGCTGTTCTCCGACGAGTACCTCGATGCGATCTATGGCGGCAATTCCAGGGCCGCCATGGTCAATGCATGGCGTCGTGGCATGCAGCGCTTCATGGACCTGCTGAGAAGCGGCGACCATGACGTTGCGTGGATCGAAGGCGAGCTGTTCCCCTACCTTCCGTCCATGGTCGAGTCACTGCTCGTGCGGTCGGTCCGGCCCTACGTGGTCGATTACGACGATGCACTGTTTCATCGGTACGACCTGTCTTCCAATCGTTTGGTGCGCGGCTTTCTTGGTCGAAAGATTGACCGCGTGATGCGGGATGCTGCGTGCGTGGTCGCCGGCAACGGGTACCTCGCGGATCGCGCTGCACTGGCCGGGGCGAGCCGCATCGAAATCATCCCCACCGTGGTGGACGATGGCCGCTACGAGACGGTGGCGCACGATGTTGACGAACGCCCCGTCATCGGGTGGGTGGGTTCGCCCCTTACCGAGGACTACCTGCTGGAGGGTCGGGAGGTGCTCGAGAAGGTTTGCGTCGAGCATGGTGCCCGTCTGCTGCTGGTCGGTGCGCGCGAGAACATCGTCGATCGATTCAACGGGTTCGAGCCTGAGGTGGTTGCGTGGTCCGAGGAAAGCGAGGCGGCCATGATTGCCCGCATGGACATCGGCATCATGCCGCTGCGCGACGGTCCCTGGGAACGCGGCAAGTGCGGCTACAAGATCATCCAGTACATGGCGTGCGGGCTGCCCGTGGTGGC
Organism: Dyella amyloliquefaciens; assembly: GCF_004296575.1. GTDB lineage: Bacteria > Pseudomonadota > Gammaproteobacteria > Xanthomonadales > Rhodanobacteraceae > Dyella > Dyella amyloliquefaciens. Next base: position 336,434 of record NZ_SAYT01000003.1, read on the forward strand.
GTCGAACGTTGGGGCGAATATCGACATCGTCAACCACGGTAAAACCGGCTTCCTCGCCGGTGACCCGGCAAGCTGGGAGAAAAGTTTGGTGCAATTGATCACGGATCGCGCCATGCGCCTTCGCATGGGGCAGGCTGGCCGCGCATCGGTCGAGCGCACTTACTGCCTGAAGACACAGGCGCCAAGGCTTGCAGACGTGCTGCGCAGCGTGGGGCAGGGCCGATGTGCGGCATAACCGGGTTCTGGCAGCTTCAGCAGGGCGACCGCCAGGCCTTGCTTGATCGGGCGGTGGCCATGTCGCGCCAGCTCACTCATCGCGGCCCCGACGACGGTGGCGTGTGGTGCGATGAGTTCGCAGGCATTGCGCTGGCACATCGCAGGCTGTCGATCCTCGACCTGTCCGACGCCGGCCACCAGCCCATGCCATCGGCATGCGGGCGCTACGTCGTCGTGTTCAACGGCGAGATCTACAACCACCTTGAATTGCGCGATCGCCTGGAGCAGGAAGGACGTGCCCCGGCGTGGCGAGGTCATTCGGACACCGAGACTCTGCTGGCCTGCATGGTGGCGTGGGGTATCGAGCAGACGCTGAAAGCCAGCGTCGGGATGTTTGCTTTCGCGGTGTGGGACAGGCAGGAACGTGCGTTTACCCTGGCCAGGGACCGCATGGGCGAGAAGCCGCTGTACTACGCATGGCAAGGGCAGACCTTCCTGTTCGGCTCGGAGTTGAAAGCACTGAAAGCGCACCCGGTGTTCCGGGCGGAAGTGGATCGCGATGCACTTGCCTTGCTGCTGGCCTACGACTGCATTCCGGCGCCGCACTCCATCTATCGCCATGTATTCAAGTTGCCGCCGGGGCATTTGCTGTGCATTTGCGCCGAGGCTCCGGGCGAGGCGCAAGCGGTGCCGTACTGGCGTTGCAATGACATCGTCAGTGCGGGGCTGCGCGATCCCCTGGACTGCAGTGACGAAGAGGCGATCGATGCCCTGGAGAAGCAACTGGGGGCCAGCGTCGGCGGGCAGATGATTTCGGATGTGCCGCTTGGGGCGTTCCTCAGTGGCGGCATCGACAGCAGTACGGTGGCGGCGCTGATGGCGGCGTCCAGTCGAAGCCAGGTACGGACCTTCACCATCGGTTTCGACGAGAGCGACTACGACGAGGCCGTGCATGCCAAGGCCGTGGCGCGGCATCTGGGGACGGAGCACACCGAACTGTATGTTCGTCCCGAGGATACGCTCGCCGTCATCCCGAAACTTCCGTCCATCTATTGCGAACCCTTCGGCGACTGTTCGCAGATTCCGACCTTCCTGATCAGCGAACTGACCCGCCGCGAAGTCACCGTGGCGCTCAGCGGCGATGGTGGCGATGAATTGTTTGGCGGCTACAACCGCTATCTCGCGGCGCGCACGACCTGGGAGCGCATGCAACGCACGCCGCCGTTGGTGCGTCGCGCGATGGCAGCTACTTTGCAGGCGCTTCCGGCAGGCGGTTGGGACACCTTGGCGGCCATGGCCAGCCCGGTGCTCCCCAAGAGCATGCGCATGAGCAATCCCGGCGACAAGGCGCACAAGCTGGCAGAAGTACTGACCCAGTCCGACGGTCGGGCGTTCTTCCTCAGCCTGGTGAGCAACTGGCGCGATCCCGCCAGCATCGTGGTGGGTGCGCGCCGGACCACGACACTGCTTACCGACGCCCGGTCCTGGCCCAAGGCCGACGATCTGGCGGAGTGGATGATGGCGATGGATGCGCAGAACTATCTGCCGGACGACATCCTGGTGAAGGTGGATCGCGCCGCCATGGCCAACAGCTTGGAAACGCGCGCGCCCTTGCTCGATCACCGCGTGGTGGAGCTCGCCTGGCGCGTACCGCTGCACCAGAAGATTCGTCACGGACAGGGCAAGTGGCTGATGCGCCAGTTGCTCTACCGGCATGTGCCGAAGGAGTTGATCGAGAGGCCCAAGATGGGCTTCGGCATTCCGCTGGGAAGTTGGTTGCGAGGCCCCCTGCGCGACTGGGCCGAGGCGTTGCTGAGCGAAAGCCGACTGCGCAGTGAGGGTTATCTGGAACCTGCGCCGATCCGGAAGCGCTGGGCGGAGCATCTTGCCGGCAAGCGCAATTGGCAGCAGTCACTGTGGACGGTGCTGATGTTCCAGGCATGGCTGGAGAAGACGGAGGGAACCCTGTCATGACGACTTCCTGAAGAAAACGCCCGGCTCGTCGCGCAACGACGGGCGTAAGAAGGGCATGCGCGAGGTGCACGAATGAAAGTCATATTGTTCGCCAACACCGATTGGTATCTGTACAACTTCAGGCGCTCATTGGCGCTCGCTCTCAGTCACGCAGGTTGTGACGTCCTCCTGATATCTCCCCCTGGACCCTACGGCGAAAAGCTCCGCGGTCTGGGCCTGCGTTGGGAGGCCTTGCCCATGGAGCGGCGCAGCCTCAATCCGCTGCGCGAACTTTCGTTGCTGTGGTATCTCGTGCGGCTGATCCGGCGTGAGCAGCCGACACTGGTGCATGGCTTCACCATCAAGTGCGCGGTGTATGGCTCGCTTGCGGCACGCCTGGCGGGTGTTCCGGTGCGTGTGAACGCGGTGGCGGGGATGGGGTACGTATTCACCAGCCAGCAGCTCAAGGCACGCCTGCTGCGTCCCGTGGTACGTGGCCTGATGCGACTGGCGCTGGGTGGCGAGCAGGCGCGGCTCATTCTGCAGAACACCGATGACGTGGAGCTGTTCCGGAGCGCGGGTCTGGTGGATCCGGAGCATATCCGGCTGATTCGCGGCTCAGGTGTCGATTGCGCTCGATTTGCGGATGTTCCCGCGGCAGCGCCGGACGATGGCAGCCTGCGCGTGCTTCTGGCAAGTCGCCTGCTCTGGGACAAGGGCATCGAGGAGTTCGTCGATGCGCTTCGACAATTGCGCGACGAGGGGCGGCCGATTGATGCGTTGCTCGCCGGCATGCCCGACCCTGGCAATCCCGCCGCCGTCCCTGAAGAGACGATTCGTGGCTGGGTGGAAGAGGGGTTGGTCACGTGGCTGGGGCATGTCGACGACATGATCCGCCTGCTTGGCAGCGTGCATGTGGTGGTGCTTCCGAGTTATCGCGAAGGGCTGCCGAGAACCCTGGTGGAAGCGGCCGCTTGCGGGCTGCCGTTGATCACCACCGATGTACCGGGGTGTCGTGAGGTGGTTCTCGACGGCGTGGATGGATTGCTGGTCCCGGTGAAAGACAGCCAGGCACTGGCTGGAGCCATTCGACGCCTGCAGGACCAGCCGGAGTTCGCTCGCCAGTTGGGACTGGCGGCACGCCGGAAGGCCCGCGCCGAATTCGACGAGCGCATCGTCATACGACGCACCATGGAAGTCTACGCGGAGCTGTGCCAACCCGTCGGCGCTGCGCTCCTTCGTCAGTGATTCCGTCCCATTGCCGGAGAAACAGCCATGTCAACCACAAGCCAGGCAGTCAATGTCCTCAATCTGCTGCCTGAGAAGGAACGCGCCGCCATTCGTGCGGGCACCAGTACGTACGACTGCACGATGGTCATCCAACAGGCGATAGACAGCTCAAGCAAGGTCTATGTGCCGGCCGGGGTGTACCTGGTGAAGCAGCTGACCCTGAAGTCGGGCATCGAATTCTATGGTGACGGATCGTCCAGCCAGTTGAAGGCCTACGACAATTCGCTGCAATGCGAATTCATGATGGTTACCCATATTCGCGATGGGGGCACCTCGCAGGTGGCCGACAACATGCGGAACATCCACTTGCATGACGTGCTGCTCAACGGGCGCGTGGACGAGTACGGCTACATGCAGTACTTCTACCTGCTGGCCGTCAATGCCACCTCGGACATGCTGGTGGAGCGCGTGACGTTCCATGGCTTTCGCGGTGACGGGATGTACCTAGGCTCGGGCACCTTGCGCAACACGGAGCGGCACAACCAGCGCATCGTCGTTCGCAATTGCCTGTTCGACGGCCTGGTCAAGGCGAATCGTAATGGCCTTTCCGTGATCGATTGCGACACGTTGACGGTGGACAGCTGCACCTTCCAGAACATCGGCAACGCGAAACTGTCGTCCTCTGTGGGTGCCATCGATTTCGAGCCCGATCACAACTGGGGCATCTACCGGAATATCCGCATCACCCATTGCAAGTTCATCGATATCAACTCGGTGAACACGGCGGGCATCACCTTCTTCAATGGCCACCAGACCGGCGACAACATCCATGGCTGGACGGTGTCGGACTGCGAGTTCGTGAACTGCTACTGGGGGATCTACGGTGCAACCAAGCCAAAGACCGAGGCGGATCCACACGATGACCTCACCATCGTCAACTGCAGCTTCCTCAACTCGATCCGCTTCGATATCCAGATTGCCGGCCTGAGTCATACGCAGATCAGCGGGTGTACGTTCCAGCGGTCGCCACCGGGATCGGGCCCGGGCGGCGATGCGGTGCGCCTGGGTACCATCGTGTGGAATGCCAGCGACAACGCCATTCGTGCGGTGGTAACCGGCAACACCTTTGTCGGTATACGCCCCCAGATGGGAGCGGTCGGCGTATTCGGCGCGAACAACGCGGTGTGCGCCGGCAATACCTTCGTCGATATCCGCGGAAGCTGCTTCTGCTTTTCGATGGACAAGTCACCCGACAACGCCAGGCGCATCGAAAACATCATCATTTCCGGGAACACTGTCAGGCATGCGCCGCAGACACCGCACGCGCTTGCCGGCGTCATGTCGTTCCTGAGCACCAGCAACGAAATGCGCACCGTGAAGGCGTCGCTGGATCTGAAGGGATCCTACGAGTACGACAACAATATCGAGGATGGCCTGACCAGGATGGCCAACGGCTCAGTGATCCGCTTTCTGGGATCCTGAGCCATCGGTGGGGCGTCAGCAGCCGCGGATGACTACCGCGGCGGCTGGCGTAACGCCGATCGCAGTGAGCTGTTGCCCACGCTCGACTTGAGGCCGGCTCCGCCGTACTGCGAAGACGGTCTGGCGGCAGTAGAGGGGTCCCGCGTGCGAACCACCGAGGATGCGTTATGCGTCCGCAATGCCCAGTGCGCGGCGGAGGCGCGTTGGCGATGCGCTTCCTGGCGGGACCACACGCGGGTGGTCGTGCCGATGTAGAAGACCATGGTGACGCAGAAGATCAGCAGGTTCACGCCTGCGGAGGCGATGCCATGGCTGGTTGCCGCGCCGAGGATGGCGAAGCCGGAGGCGAGGGCGATGAGCGATAGCAGGGCAGTGCGGGGGCCCATGCCGGCGCCAAGGAGGATGTGATGGATATGCCCGCGGTCCGGCTTGAATGGTGACTTGCCCTTGGCCATGCGCCTCAGCATCACGGCGAGCGTGTCGAACACGGGCAGGGCGACACACCACAGTACGTTGACCGGAGACAGGTGCGCCTCTGGCACCTGACTCATGCGTATCAGCGTCCAGGCAAGCAGGTAGCCGATGAGTGTGCTTCCGGCATCACCAAGGAAAATCTTCTTCCCCGCCAGGCCCAGGTTGGCCGCCAGGTAAGGCAGCGATGCCGTGGCGAGCAGGGCAAGCAGAACAATCGCATCGTGGAATGTGCTCAGTCCGACGAACAGCGTGATGGCGGCGATGCTTATCATCTCCAGGCTGCCGGCGAGGCCGTCGATGCCATCCATCATGTTGAACGCATTCACCAGGCCGATGACGGCGAGGACGGTGAACGGAGGTCCAAGCCAGCCCAGCTCGATATCGTGGTTGAACAGCGTGCCAAGCGTATGGATGTATACGCCAGTGGTCGCGATGACCGTCGAGATCGCGATGGTCTGGATGGCCAGGCGTTCACGCACACTGAGATCAAAGCGATCGTCCAGCGCGCCAAGCAAGGTCAGCAGCATGGTGGTGTCGATCAGAATCTTGGTGAACCAGTGGAAGTCGCCGTAGCACGCTGCACCGGCGGTGACGCCCATGAAGATCGCGAGGCCGCCCACCAGTGGCACCTTTCCTACATGCTGCTTGCGCTGGTTGGGGCGGTCGATGAGGCCCAGTACCAACGCATATCTGCGGAGCATGAAAATGGCTATCGCCGAAGTGCATGCGCCCACAAGACAGGCCAATACCACATGAGGTTCTTGCATAGCACGTTACCCGCCGCTCTCAAGCTCACCCCCCTGTAATCCCTGCGAGCCGGATGGTAAGTGGTGCAGGCTTCGAGCAACGTTGCCCTGATGGCCTGTTTGGAAGGCCGATCACGGGAAGAATCGTTGCTGCTCCTGCTGGAAACGAAACGAGTCCAGCAACCTGCGCGTCAGGACTGGCATCGCCGCCAGACCATTTGAAACTATCATCTTTGCATTGCAAATTTGTGCATCATGGAATGACCTGTTCAGACAAAGTCGATCAAGTTGTATGTGACGTCAATGGCGGATGCGTAGCACTGAATATCCTGCTTTTGATCGGGAAAGTTCAGGGTTTTGTGGTCCCGCTTTCAGGAGCGATACATCACGACAGGTGATGTATCGCTCCTGAGGTCAAACTCAGTGACCGATGCTGTAGTTGGTGTAAGCGGCAGAGCTGATCACGCTAAGCGAGGGCAGCAGCTGGCTGATGACGCGGTTCCAACGGGTGATGCCGGCAGGGCCAACGAAGACGACGTCGCCCGGCTTCATCCAGAACTGATCGCCGAGCGCAAACGCGGCCGGGGAACGTGCATCGAGCTGGAAGACCTTGGCAGGCGTGTTGTCAAAGTTGTTCGCGCCGCGAATGACGTAAACCTCCTTGCCACTTGCGGTCAGCGGGTTCAGTCCGCCGACGCGACCCAGCGCCTGGGTAAGGTTGATGGTCGCGACCGTGCGGAAGTTGACCGCCTGCGGGCGAATGACCTCGCCCATGACGTACACCTCTTTGGTGTCGTTGTACGGAAGGAAGATGCGGTCACCAGGCTTGAGATAGACATCCTGCGCCGGACTGTGGCGCGTATTGCTGCTGGTTCCGGACAAGTCGAGGTGATAGTCCTTGCCGTCGCGAACAAGGATGAGGTCGCCAAGGTTGGCCTGGTCTGCATTGATGGTGGCGGTGCCGATGGCCTGACCCAGCGTGAGCGGTACGGCGGTGATCGGCTGCGGATCGGTCTTCATGAAGGCGCCCTGCAACAGGACGCGTTGACTGTTGTAGCCGACTACATTTACGTCAACCTGCGGTTTCTCCACGAACTTGGCCAGTTTGCTCGCAAGTTGCGCACGCAACTCTTCAAGCGTCATCCCTTCGACCTTGATCGAGCCGATATAGGGATAGAAGAGCGTGCCGTCGGAGCGGACCAGGCGGCCGTTGGCAACGGTCTGTTGCTGCACGCCTGCGGGTGATGTCAATTCCGCGTGATCCCACACGGTGATGTAGAGCGTATCGCCAGGGCCTATGCGGTATGGCTCAGGCCGGTAGTCGAGCAATGGTTGCGGAACGGACGCGTTGAGATCCCCCGAAGGGTTTTGTGCAAGGAGCTGGGGCGTGATGGTCAACAGCTGGATCTGGGTGTTGTCCGTCGGTGTTCCCTGGGTGAGTCCTTCCTTGGTCATGTACTGTCCTGGCACGCATCCTTGCAAGCAAAGCAAGAGTCCGGCAATCAACAAGGCGGATAGCGTTTTCACGGTCACTGGCTCCTTATTCAGAAGGCCTGCCGCGAGCAACAATGTGCCATGGGCGCCGCCATACGTCGGCACACCTGGAGCTCGCAATGAGGTTCAGCTTGGCTGAACGGTCGAAGCAAGGCCTGGGGCTCAGATGAGTACAGAAGCACTCTTCAGAGTATGGCCTTCCACGTACATAACCCTGGCTTTGCAGGTTATTTAGAGGGGCGACATGTGATGCCATAAAAAGCATGAACACAGCATTACAAATCGCAGGGCTGCCTGAATCATTGCCGCATGCCGATTCATCATCATGGGCGCTATGTAGCGTGAAGAAGACGACATTGCCTTCGTTAGCATGACGATACGAATGCTTCTTTAAGTTCGTACACATGCCTGAGTCGAAGCTTGCGTTCTTCACGTGCAAACAAAGTGCCTCAAGCATCGATCTGATGTGCCTGTGTTCAGCTGACTCGCGATATCAGGTAAGGCGTATATACGTCCAACGTAGCTCGACGTATAGAAGACATAACAAGAAGTTTGGCGGTGATGGACGACGTCGGTTATGGAATGAAGCAGCAGACGGAGACTTCGTATGAAAGTGCTTGTTTGTGGCGGGGCTGGCTACATCGGTAGCCATACGTGCGTGGCCCTGATCGAGCAAGGTCAGGAGGTGGTGATCTACGACAATCTCTGTCGCGGCACGCTTGCTGCCGTCGACCATGTCCGCCAGTTGAGCGGTGCGCAGGTTCGCTTTGTGCAGGGTGACGTGCGCGATCGCGGGACGCTGGAGACGCTGCTTGCCACCGGCTTCCATGCCGTCATTCATTTTGCCGCTCTGAAGATCATGAGCGAGAGTTGCCAGTATCCGTTGGCCTACTTCGACAACAACGTCACCGGCACGGTTGCGCTCCTTCAGGCCATGCGGGCGACCGGTGTTCAGCAATTGGTGTTCAGTTCCTCTGCGGCCGTCTACGGCGATCCCGAGACAGTGCCGATTACGGAGGAGGCTCCGCTGCGTGCGTCCAATCCCTATAGCCATACCAAGCTGGTGATGGAGCAGTTGATCGGCGAGGTATGCGATGCGCGACCGTCGTTCAGTGCAGCCATCCTGCGTTACTTCAATCCTGCAGGCGCGCATCCGAGTGGCTTGATGGGTGAGGATCCTTGCGGTTTACCGACCAACCTCATGCCTTATGTTTCACAGGTGGCTGCGGGCATGCACCCTCGACTGAGTGTCTTTGGCGGCGACTATCCCACGCGCGACGGTACCGGCGTGCGCGACTATATTCATGTGATGGATCTGGCCGACGCCCATGTGAGGGCGCTCGACGTCCTCCAGCATGGCGGTTGTCATGTGCTGAACCTGGGTACGGGGCGCGGCTACAGCGTGCTGGAGGTGATCGCCGCCTTCGAGCGCGTTTCCGGTTGCCGCATACCCTATGAGATTGTTGCGCGTCGTGTCGGCGACGTGGCTGAAGTATGGGCGGATACTTCCCGTGCCGAGAAGGCGTTGGGATGGCATGCGCAATACGATCTGCTGCGCATGTGTGCGGACGCATGGCGATGGCAGTCGATGCATCCGCAGGGTTGCCAGTCATCCCAGCCGATCGAGGCGCAGCGTCAGGCGAGTATCGGTTGACCGACGACGACCTTCCTCATGAAGTGGGTGAGACGTTGATGATGGGGTGGCGCCTGTCGCTCGTCAGTCTGTATCGCGACGAGCGGCACGGTACCTCTCGTCGCTAAAGGAAAAGCGATTGGGCGCAGTGAACGCCCGGATGAAGCCTGCCAGTTGATCGAGGGCTTTCCGCAGCGCAGCAAGCCTCGTGGCGCGGAATCGGGTTAGAGTGGGACGTGGCATCAGTTTCGTGGGTTCTTTCCACCAGGCTCATTGCCTTTTTTTAGGTGATCGATTTAAATCGATTTAAATCGGCAAATTCTGCGGATCGGTGGGACGGGGAAAGGGGTTGGACCAAATGAGGCAAGGGCAGTCGATCCGTGTGCTCGTCCGCCGTCGCGCAGGCGTGGCATTGCTGTGTGGCGCAGCGTGGATGCTTGCAGGTTCGGTATGTGCGAGCGGCGCAGCTGCGCCGGCCGACGAGGTCAATCCGCTGATCGGCAGCCGCCATGGCGGCAACACCTTTCCCGGAGCGGTGATGCCATTTGGCATGCTGCAATGGAGCCCGGAGAACACGAAGGGCACGCATACGCATACCGCGTCGCCAAGCGGCTACCAGTACGATGCGACGCGCGTCCGCGGTTTCAGCCTGACGCACCTGTCGGGTGCGGGGTGTCGTGGCGCGGGTGGCGATATTCCCTTCATGCCGGTCACCGTGCCGGTGAAGAGTTCGCCATCGGCGGATCTCGACGACAGCATCTACGCCAGTGATCTTTCCCACGCGAATGAACAGGCCACGCCCGGTGACTACCGCGTGCGGCTTGCCAATGGCGTGCAGGTCGAGTTGGCCGCCGCGACGCACAGCGGCCTGGCGCGCTTCGCGTTTCCCGCCGGACAGCCGGCCAATCTGCTGATTCGCGCTTCCGATTCCGAAGTGGGCAGCAGCAACGCGAGCGTCTCGGTGAATCAGGATGAGCGCGAGGTCGTCGGTTCCGTCACCAGCGGCAATTTCTGCGGCTATCTGGCCAAGGCGGATCAGCGCAGTTACTACACGCTCTACTTCGTCGCTGAGTTCGATCAGCCGATTGCGAGCGTGGGCGCCTGGCAGAACGGGGATGTGAAGTCCGCGGAAACCATGGCCACCGGCGGCACGGGCTACGGCGACAAGGGATTCCCCGAGTCGGGCAAGGGCTCCGGTCTGTGGCTGGGCTTCCCGACCAAGGGCAAGCCCGTGCAGGTTCGCGTGGGCATTTCCTATGTGAGTCTCGCCAATGCACGCGCCAACCTGAAGGCGGAGATCGCGCAGGACGCCTCGTTGGAGCAGGTGCAAGCCGCGGCACGCGAGGCGTGGAATGGAGCACTTGAACGCATCGATATCCAGGGTGGGAGCAACGAGCAGCGCACCACCTTCTATACGGCGCTCTACCACTCCCTGCTGCATCCGAATGTGTTCAGCGATGTCAACGGCGAATATCGCGGCTTCGACCAGCAGGTGCATCGGGTGGAGGGTGCGCAGCATGCGCAGTACGCCACCTTCTCCGGTTGGGATGTGTATCGGTCGCAGCTTCAGTTGCTGACCTGGCTTTACCCGGACGTGGGCAGCGACATCGCCCAGTCGCTCTATAACCAGGCGAAGCAGAACCACGGCGAATGGGATCGCTGGACGCACAACAACGGCGGCACGCACGTGATGAGTGGCGATCCGGCGGTGCCATCGCTGTCTGCCATCGATGCATTCGGTGGACACGACTTCGATCTGCATGGCGCCTACGCATCCCTGGTGAGGGCGGCCACGGAGCCGACGGCACACGACCTGTCCGACGATGGCTGCAATGTGGAATGTGTCGGCCAGCGCCCGTCGCTCGACCAGTGGTTGTCGCTGCATTACATCGCCACCACGTCGCACGCGTGGGGTGGTGCGGCTGAAACCCTGGAAGACGCTACGGCGGATTTCGCGCTGTCCCAGTTGGCGTCGCGTGCCGGCGATCGCGAGGGCGAGCAGCGCTTCCTGACGCGCGCCGGTTACTGGCGCAATCTGTTCAATCCCAAGGCGACGCCCGACGCTGGCTATATCCAGAACCGTAATGCGGACGGAAGCTGGCCGGCCTTCTCGCCGGACACCGAAGATGGCTTCGTCGAAGGCAGCGCATCCGTCTATCTGTGGATGGTGCCGTTCGACGTGCAGGGTCTGTTCGATGCCATGGGCGGGCGCGCCAAGGCCGCCGAGCGGCTGGACCGCTTCTTCCATGACGACAAGGGACAGTGGGCACTCACCGGTGCCGGTCCGCTGCATGCGGAGCTGGACAACGAGCCGTCCGTGGGTGCGCCCTGGCTGTATGCGTTTGCCGGCCAGCCGTACAAGACCCAGGAGGCGGTTCGCATCGTGGTGAACACGTTGTGGAAGAACGCGCCGGAAGGCATCCCGGGCAATGACGACCTGGGCGAGATGTCCTCCTGGTACGTGTGGTCGGCACTGGGGCTGTACCCGGCCATTCCGGGGCGTGCGGAGCTGGTGATCGGCAGTCCGCTGTTCCCGAGCGCCGTGGTTCACCGCGCCGGTGGTGATGTGATCATCGACGCGCCCGCCGCATCGGCCGAAACGCCGTTCGTGCATGCGCTGACGGTCGATGGCAAGCCGCACGAGAGTCCGTGGCTACCCGAGAGTTTTGCCACGTACGGCGGGCATCTTCATTTTGACCTGCGCGCCCAGGCGGACAAGCAGTGGGGCAGCGATCCGGACAAGGCGCCGCCCTCGTTCCCGCCGCCGCGCGGTTGAAGTGGCGGCAACCGGGTCTTTCTTATCAAGGCTGATCGAGAGCGAGGGGAGTGCGACATGAGTGATGCAACGACAGGAACGCGCCGTCCGCGCGGCAAGCAGGAAATGCGCCCTTGGCGCCACGTCGCCTGTGTCGCCGTGGGCACACTCTCGCTGGCGAGCCTGTCCGCTCTTGGAGCAACCGATACCCGCGCGTTCGCGACATCGTTCGAGACGGGGGATGCTGCACCGGTATCCAGCCGCGCTGAGGCTTGGCGTACCCGGATCGTGTCTGGTCCTGCCAAGGAAGAAGTACTCACCGCTCCGCCGGAGATGGGGTTCAGCGGAACCCATGCGTTGCGCTATGACGCCGATGCGACGCGCGAGCGTGCCGGGCGGCGCACGACCTTGTTCAAGGTGAAGCAGCCGATCACGGCGCAGACACACCTCTCCTATGTGCTGTTCCCGGTGCGTCCTGCGGATGGCCCGGGCGATGTTGCCCAGTACGTCGCGGTGGATCTGCTGTTCGACGATGGTTCGCGACTGTCCGCGCTCAACGCCCTGGATCACCATCGCGTGCCCGCCAATGCGTATGCCCAGGGCAGTTCGCGTGTGCTGCACGACAACCAGTGGAACGCACTCGACATCGACCTGGGCAAGGTCGCTGCCGGCAAGACCGTGAAGGCGATCGAACTGGTCGCCGACGCGCCGGCGGGTAGTGTGGCCTTCCATGGCTACCTGGACGATCTGTGCCTTGGCGACGTTGCGACGGTCGATGCGACGGCGGCGCCGCACAACTATGTGGATACGCGACGCGGCAGCAACGCGAATCCGCATTTCTCGCGCGGCAACAATTTCCCTGCGGTGGCCATGCCGCACGGCTTCAACTTCTGGACACCGACCACCAACGCGGGCTCCAACTGGATCTACCAGTACCAGGAGCGCAACGACGCGAACAATCATCCGCGCATCGAAGCGTTTGCACTGAGCCACGAGCCCAGCCCGTGGATGGGTGACCGCCAGACTTTCCAGGTGATGCCTGCCGCCGTGGCCAAGGGCGCGCCGCCGCTGGATCGCACGCAGCGCGCGCTGCCTTTCACGCACGACCACGAAGTGGCACGTGCGGATCTCTACCAGGTGACCTTCGACAACGGCCTCGTCGCCGCGATGACGGCCGCCGATCATGCAGCCATGCTGCGCTTCACGTTTGCGGGCGATCGCTCGCAACTGGTTTTTGACAACCGCGATGATCTGGGTAGCGTTGTGCTCGACTCCCCCTCGGCGAGCATCAGTGGCTACTCCGACGTTGCCAGCCGCCTCTCCACTGGCGCGACGCGGTTGTTTTTTTATGCGACCTTCGACCGCCCGGTGACGGAAAGCGGTCGACTTGAAGGGCAGGGACGTGATCACGTCGCTGCCTGGTACGGGTTCGACACCAGCAAGCAGAAGACGGTGACGATGCGCATCGCCACCTCGCTGATCAGCCTCGAGCAGGCCAAGCGCAACCTGGCGCTGGAGATCGCGCCGGGCGATACCTTCGACAGCGTGCAGTCCCGCGCGGCCGCGAGTTGGGACGAACTGCTCGGACGCGTGGAGTTGCCGGGTGCCAGCGCGTCCGACAAGCGCCAGCTCTATTCGAACCTGTATCGCGTGTTCCTCTATCCGAACGAAGCGTTCGAGAACACCGGGACGGCCGAGCATCCCGAGTACCGTTACGCGAGTCCGTTCTCCGCCAGGGCCAGTGCGGATACGCCCACGCAGACCGGTGCGCGCGTGCTTGCCGGCAAGCCTTACGTCAACAATGGCCTGTGGGATACCTATCGCACCGCCTGGCCGGCCTACGTGCTGCTTACCCCGCAACGCGCCGGCGAGATGATCGACGGCTTCGTGCAGCAGTACCGCGACGGCGGCTGGATTGCGCGCTGGTCTTCGCCGGGCTATGCCGACCTCATGGTGGGCACCAGTGCGGACCTGGCCTTTGCCGATGCTTGGAACAAGGGCGTGCGCAACTTCGACGTGCACTCGTTCTACGAGGCAGCCTTGAAGGACGCGACCGTGCTGAGCGACGTGCCGGGCGCTGGTCGCAAGGGCATCGCGCGCTCCGTCTTCCACGGCTATGTCGACAATGGCACCGACGAGGGCCTGTCGTGGTCGATGGCGGGATATCTCAATGACTTCGGCATCAGCGAACTGGCCCGGACGCTGGCCGGTTCGCACGATGCGCATGACCCCTACGCCAGCCACTACGCGGATGACGCGAATTATTTCCGTGGCCGCTCGCTGGGCTACGCCAACCTGTTCAATCCGGAAGCCGGCTTCTTCATCGGGCGCAAGCCGGATGGTACGTGGCGTACCGATGCCGCCCAGTTCGATCCGCTCGCCTGGGGCGGCGACTACACGGAAACGAATGCCTGGAACATGGCCTTCGAAGGCGTGCAGGACGTGCAGGGTCTGGCGAATCTGTACGGCGGTCGCGATGGCCTGATCAAGAAACTCGACGCCTTCTTCGCTGCCGGCACCGACTTCCATGTGGGCGCCTACGGTGACGTGATCCACGAAATGCTGGAGGCGCGCGATGTGCGCATGGGCCAGTACGGTCACAGCAACCAGCCTTCGCACCACATCCTTTACATGTACGACCTGGCCGGCCAGCCATGGAAGACGCAGGACAAGGTGCGCGACGCGCTGTCCCGCCTCTACGTGGGCGACGAGATCGGCCAGGGCTATCCGGGTGACGAGGACAACGGCGAAATGTCGGGCTGGTGGCTGTTCAGTGCGGCCGGCTTCTATCCGCTGCGCATGGGAACGCCCACCTATGCGATCGGCGCGCCGTATTTCCCGCACATGATCATCCACCTGGAGAACGGCAAGACGATCGACATCCAGGCGCCGGAAGTGAGCGACCGCAATCGCTACATCCAGGGCGTGACGCTCAACGGCAAGCCGTACGACAAGAACTGGCTCAATCACGCCGACCTCGCTGGTGGCGCCCAGCTGGTGTTCCAGATGGGTGCGCAGCCTTCGCATTGGGGTGAGGGTGCCGATGCCGGGTTGCCTTCGGTAACGACGGGCACCAAGCCGCCCGCGCCGTGGGTCGACCTGGCGGATGTCGCCAAGGGCAGCGTTACCGTCGAAGGTGATCCCGATGCCGCTCGTGCTCTCAGCGACAACACCTCCGACACCGAAGCCACGCTGCATGGCAAGCAGCCCGCCGTGCAGGTCAAGTTCGATCAGGCGCATCGCGTGGCGATGTACACGCTGACCTCGGCATCGAAGGCCGGCATGGATCCGCGTGAGTGGACGCTGGAAGCTTCGTCCGATGGCGTGCACTGGAAAACGCTGGACCACCGCCGTGGCGAAACCTTTCCGTGGCGGCGCCAGACGCGTGCCTTCAGCGTGGCACATCCGGGTGACTACGCCTATTACCGCTGGCGTGCCTCCACTGGCGGCAAGGACATCACGTTGTCCGAGATCGAGTGGCTGGGCACGGCGCAGGCTGATTGATGGAGCGTGCGCATCCCGTCGTTACATGGCGGGATGCGCGATGCGCGGTAAGTGCGCGGCTCAGGCCGTGCGTGCCCGCCACCGATTGATGGCAAATCCGGCTGCCAGCATCAGCGTCACGGCGAGCTGCGCCAGCAAGGACTGCCAGGTGGGATAGATACCCAGCCAGTCGATTGACGGAGCGGGCGCCACGGTGACCGCCGTCCATCCCGCTTCCTGCAGTGCGGCGACGCCCTTGCCGGTGAGCACCACCGCCAGCACGGCGATCACTGCCGAACTGATCGAGAAGAAGGTTCCCAGCGGAAGGCGCCGACTGCTGCGCAACAGCAGCCACGCGATGATGCCAAGCATGACGGCGCCGGTGAGCAGTCCCGCGAGCAGCCACACGCCCTGGCCTTCGTTCCACAGTGCCGTATAGAACAGGATGGTCTCGAACACCTCGCGGTACACCGAGATGAAGGTGAGGCCGAACACGAACCACGCGGATTTGCGATCCAGTGCCGTGGTCATCTTTGCCTTGAGATAGGCCTGCCAGCGTCCGCCAAAGCTCTTCTGGTGCATCCACAGTCCGACGCCGAGCAACACCGCGGCGGCGAACAGCGAGGACAAGCCTTCCGTCAGTTCGCGACTGGCGCCGCTGATGCTGATGGCGTAGCTGGCGATGCCCCAGGTGATGGCACCGGCGAGCAGGGCCAGGATCCAGCCGGCGTGCACGTAACGCGTCGCATCGTGGCGATCCGCCCGGCGTAGGAAGGCCAGCAGCGCGACTACCACCAGCAGAGCTTCCAGGCCTTCGCGCACGAGGATGGTCAGCGCACCGATGAAGGTAGCCGCAGGGCTGGCGGATGCGGCCGCCAGCATGTGTTCGGCCTGCTGCAGCATCGTATCGACCGCGTGTGCCTGGGCCGCGACGGCATCGTCGTTGCCGGTCTTCGACAGCGAGGTCCGATAAGCGCCCATCGCCGTCTCGATACGCGCGCGCAGTGCGCTGTCACGCGCGTCGAGGCGTGCCTCGACCGGTTCGATGCCATCGAGGTAGGAGGAAAGGGCGAGTTGCTGGGCTTCCTCGGCGGAGCCGCGGCGATAGGCGTCCAGGCTGGCCGAGAGTCGCGCGCGCGCCAGCGGCACGCCTTCGAGCGCCTGGTGCACGGCATCGGGATGGGCGCGCAGATAGCCGATGATCCGGCGCGCCTGTTCGGCGCCCACCGTTTCGGCAAGCTCGCTGACGCGAGCCCTCGCCAGTTCGCTGGGCGATGCAATGGCGCCACGGGCCTGCGTGCTGTGCGCCCATGCCTGGCTGCCATCCGCGGATGCCTGGGGATAGGCCAGCGTTCCTACGTAGTAGGCGAGCGCCCAGCGATCGTCGTCGGAGAGCGATGCCTTGTAGCTGGTCATCGGCGTATCGGCGACGCCCTGCGTGATCACTTCGTACAGCGAAAGCACGCTGCGTTGGTCGGCACGCGACTGATCGGTGAAGTCGATCGGGCGTGGCGTGAGCTTCACGCCAGCCGGGCCGTCACCGTGTCCGCTGGCACCGTGGCAGGCAGCGCATTGCTGCTGGTACAGCGTGGCGCCGCGTGCCAGGTCTGGCGCACGGGCAGGCGCGGTCGGCACGGGGTAGGCCTGCAGCAGGGCATCGGCCAGTGCGTGCGCCTGTCGGGCCACATCGGCTTCGGTTGCCTTGGCGTCGATCAGGGCGACCAGCTGGTCAGCCTGGGTGCGCAGGGTCGGCGAGGCGGGCGAGGGAGGAAGCGCCTCCACCTTGTCGCGCGCGTGGCGGGCAAACTCCCGCATCTCCTCGTACTCGGAGGCGCTAACGACGTTGCCCTGCCGGACGGCGCCGGCGTAGTCCACGGCGAGATAGTCGAGCATCTGCCAGGTCTGGCTGACATCGGGCTGGGTCGCTTCGTTGGCGTGGACGGGGAGCAGCACGGCCAGGAGCCCGAACAGCAGGATAGCGGCCGCCCGAGCGCAGATGCGATTCATTCTCATTAAGTGAGTTTACACCCGCCTTGATCCATTCGCGAGACGCGAGGCGTTACGCCACAGGCAAGCGTTGGGGCAGCGTTTGGCGGGTGGCGACGCGGACCGCTCAGGCCTGCTTTGGCGCGCCGGAGCTGCCGTAGTGGTCGCCGTACTGTTCCCTCAGCTTCGCCTTGAGCACCTTGCCGGTGGCGCCGAGCGGAAAGCTGTCGAGGAAGAGCACATCGTCCGGCTTCCACCAGCGCGCGAGCTTGCCGTCGAGGAAGGCGAGCAATTCGTCCTTCTCCAGCGTGCTTCCCGATGTCCTGGTGATGAGCAGCAGCGGGCGTTCGTCCCATTTGGGGTGGCGCACGCCGATGCATGTAGCGCTTGCCACGCCGGGATGAAGACAGGCGATGTTCTCGATGTCGATGGAGCTGATCCATTCGCCGCCGGACTTGATGACGTCCTTGCTGCGGTCGGTGATCTGCATGAAGCCGTCGCGATCGATTTTGGCCATGTCCCCGGTGGGGAACCAGCCATCGCGAAGCGGCTGGCTGGACGCGTCGCCGAAATAGGCGCTGGCCACCCACGGGCCGCGCACGAGCAGGTCGCCCACGGCTTCGCCGTCCCATGACAGCGACTTGCCGTTGGGGTCGACGATCTTCATGTCGATGCCGAACACGGCGCGTCCCTGCTTGGCCTGGACGGCGTAGCGGGCGTCTTCGGGGAGTGCCAGTTGGTGTGGCTTGAGGTTGCAGACGGTGCCCAGCGGGCTCAGTTCGGTCATGCCCCAGGCATGCAGTACATCGACCTCGTGCACCTTCTGGAACTGCGCAGCCATGGCCGTGGGGCACGGCGCGCCACCGATCACCGTGCGCTTCATCGACGAGAAGGCGCGGCTCTGTCCGGATACGTGCGAGAGCAGGCCTTGCCAGATCGTGGGTACGCCGGCCGACATCGTTACCTGTTCGGCTTCGATCAGCTCGTACAGCGACTTGCCATCCAGCGCCGGTCCCGGCAGCACCAGCTTCGCACCGACCATGCACGCGATGAACGGCAGGCCCCATGCGTTGACGTGGAACATCGGCACCACCGGGAGGATGGCGTCGCGTGCGGAGCAGTTGAACGTATCGGGCAGGGCGCCGGCATAGGAATGCAGTACCGTCGAGCGATGGCTGTAAAGCACGCCCTTCGGGTTGCCCGTCGTTCCCGAGGTATAGCAGAGCGACGAGGCCGTGTTCTCGTCCATCAATGGCCACTCGAAGTCACTGCTGTGACTGTCGATCAGGCTTTCGTAACACAGCAGCGAATCGTTGCCGGCCGGCATGTGCGAGGCATCGCACATCGCCACGAACAGGCGAGGCGTGGTCAGTCGTGCCTGCAGCGCCTCGATGATGGGAAGGAAGGTCAGATCGAAGAAGATCGCGCGGTCGTCAGCGTGTTCGACGATGTAGGCGATATGGTCGAGATGCAGTCGCGGGTTGATGGTGTGGAGCACCGCGCCGGAACCCGATACGGCGAAGTTGAGTTCCAGGTGGCGATAGCCGTTCCACGCGAGTGTGGCCACGCGGTCGCCGGGCTGGATGCCCAGGGCGGCGAGCGCGTTGGCCATGCGGCGCGAACGCACGCCGAGGTCGACGAAACGATAGCGATGAATGTCGCCCTCGACGCGGCGCGACACGATCTCCTGGTCGGCATGGTGTCGGGCAGCGTGCGTCAGCAGGGACGCGACAAGCAGCGGCTGCTGCATCATCAAGCCAATCATCGTCGGGTTCCGCATAGCAGGCAGGGGATTTGCGTGTGGCTCATTTCGTACGCCGGTATGGCGTATTGGCCCTTTTGATCGAGCGGTACTTCACCGGGTGGTTGCGTGAAGATCCCAAGGGCTTCTTTCATTACTGAAATCGCCCGGCACCGTCGCGTTTCGCGCGACAGTGCCGGGTGGGTTTCCTTAGAACGTGGTCTGGAACGTGAGGTCGATGTAGTTGCGGTCACGCAGCAACGAGGCCAGGCCTGCGCTGGAGGTGACCACGTCGGCCTGGTTGACCGCAAGCCGACCCACGTAGCCGATGTACTTCAGGTCGAAGCGGTACTTCTGGCGAACGTCCGCGCCGACACCGAAGGAGTAGTTGCCCATGCCCTTGTTGCCACCGAAGGTGACCGCGGAGTTGCCGGACAGGCCCATCGTGTAGGTCATCGGTGCGAGCAGGTCCACGCCCGGATAGACCTGGAACCAGGTCGGCGTGAAGCTGAGCTGCGTACCCGTGTAGTTCCTGGTCGGCTTGTCGATGCCGGTATAGCCGGGGCTGGTGCCTTCGAAGGCGTTGGGGTTCTGGGTGACCTTGTCCCAACGGCTCCACACGAACTCGACCACGTAGTTGGCGGTGTCGAAGACGGGCGTCTTCGGCACGACGCCGGCGAAGTCGGTGACGGCATGCCAGGTATCACCGCGTGCGCCGGCGACATTGCCGTCCGTCGGCATCGTGCTGATCGCGCCCACCACCTTGCCGGCCAGCGGCGCCGGCAGCAGCTGCACCGGAATGCTCACCAGCGGCATGTTGTGGCGGTAGTTCACCTCCGCGCTGAAGCTGACGCCGAGAATCTGCTTGGCGAAGCTTGCGCCGTAGATGTCGATGCCGTCGCCGTAAGTGGCCATGTACTGGCCGACGTTGCCAGCCAGGATCTGCGGCACCGAGGCCATCGCCGGGTTGATGTAGCAGAGGGTCGGGCTAAGCGCCTTGTAACCGAGCGCCTTGCACGCGGCGGCAGGCACGTTGGGTGCCACGGCCGGGGCCAGCATGAACTGCGGCTGGATATCGGAGGTGTTGCGATAGTAGAGGCCGATGGTGGAGTCGATGGCCTCCGGACTCCAGTGCATCGCCACGCCCCAGTCGCCCGTACCCTTCGGGGTGACGTCCTGGCCGCGCAGCGCGCGCTGGGTCGCGTTGATGTAGATCGACTGGCCGCCCTGCAGCACCGCGTCGTTCGGATCCATGTAGGAACCCGACTCGGGGTAGTAGACCTGTTCCCAGCCGAGGTAGTACTGGCCTTCGAACGAGAGCGTGGGCGTTGCCTGGATCTGTGCCGATACCTGCGGACGCGGGCGGAACAGTTCCTTGGCGGTGGCGCCCGGCACGGTGAGCAGCTTGCCGATATCGAGCGGCGACTGGCCGTAGCTCAGCGAGTGGATCGGGTTGAGCAGCGCCTCGCCCCAGAACAGGTCGTAGCGGCCGGCCTTGGTGTTGACGTTCACGCCATCGATGTCGAAGTTCGCGAAGGCGAAGGCGTCGAGCAGCTGGGCCGACGGGCCCTCGAAATAGCGCTCGGTGTAGTTGGGCAGGCCCAGCGCGGGCTGGCCATTGACGATGTGGTTGGACGAGCTGACGTGCGTGTTGTCCAGCGAGCTATAGGCGTTGTCGTACCAGCCGTCGGCGCTGATGCGGAAGCCGTAGTTCTTCTTGTAGACGAAGTCGAACTCGCTGATTACGTCAACGCGGTTCGTGACGATGGCATGGTTGCCAAAGTTGCGGTCGCCGTCGTCGTTGTTCGGGCTGTTGAGGATCGACTGTTCCTGGGAGTGCGCGCGCTGTCCGAGGTTGTAGCGGACGGTGTTGTCCCAGCGAATATCGAGGTCGGGATTGCCCGTATTGAATTCGACCGCGTGTGCCGCACCCACGGACCCGAGCGCCATCGCGACAGCGAGTGCCATCAGGCGGGTGGCCGGTGCGCCGCGGCGTTCGATCTCCCCATCAAACTTCTTCATGCAACTCTCCTCCCCCATGTGTTGTGCCGTGTCTGTCTTTCCGTTGCACGTCAGCACGGGTGGCTGGGATATCGCGCACGGAAATGTCTCGCCAGGCCGCCCCATGAAGTTCTCCCAAGCTGCGCGGCGAAACTGTTTCGGGTGGTTGCCACCGCCGGATTCGTGCAGTCGTCGGATGCACACCACATCGTGGTTTGCGCGGGGTGGTGATTCCCCTCCGGCGAAGCCTCCGGTGGTGGCTTCTGGTATGGCCAGATTCAAGCGGGCGACTGCATAAGGCCCCCCCCAGTCCGGTGGGGGCAGGTGCCGTGCATGAATCGCGCAGCGGCGTTGAGACGGAGGCATGCCTTACCTCTCGTCTTGCGACGAGGGAGGAATGCGTTTCGTTGTCGATCAACGCACTCGTCAGGGCGGCAGCGCAGCGAGCATGGCCCTGGCGAGCGTTTCCGGGGGCAGGGCGCCGGAGAGCGTCTGACGCCTGCCGAGTACGAATCCGGGTACGCCCGAGATCCTTTCGCGGCGGGCTTCGCTCTGCCAGTGTTCCAGTGGCGCGTCACGCATGGGTGATTCCATGCGCTCCAGGCTTGCCGCACGCGGCATGTCGTAGATCTCGCCGATATCGGCCAACACCTGCATGTCGCCGATGTTCATGCCACGGATGAAGTACGCCTGGAAAAGCTCGTCGATCAGCAGTGACTGGATCATCGCCCCGCCCACTTGGCCCGCATGCTCGACGAGGCGATGGGCGGCGGTCGTGTTGGGCATCCATTCGATGCGTTCGAATTCGAATCGAATGCCGTTGGCACTGCCTGCGTCACGAACCTGTTGGCGGCGGGCCTTGACGGCGTCCGCGCTGCCGAGCCGGTGAAGATAGAACGCTTCGTACGGCTTGCCTTCGAGCGGCATGTCGGGAAGCAGGGGCAGCGATTTCCAACGGACGTCGATATCGACGTCCGGATAGCCGATCGCCACCAGCTCGGTGGCGCGCTCGAGCTGGCGCTTGCCGATCATGCACCACGGGCAGATCAGGTCGAAGTAGAAGTCGACCGGAATGCGCTTGCGCGAGATCGTGGCGGTGACGTCGGCGAGTTCGCTCACAGGAGCGAATCGATCAACGTTTCGGCAGTCGGCCACGGACCGTAACCGGCGGCCGGATTGAGATGCCCGACGCTACCCAGTTCGATCAGCAGGCTGCCCCAGTCATTGGCGATATCGGCGGCGCGTGACGCGCTACAGAGCGGATCATTGGCGCTGGACGCAACGATGGAAGGAAACGGCAGCTTCGCGCACGGGATCGGCAGCCAGCCGTGCTCGCGCAGGGTGTCCATGGTCGGGTAGCCCGCGGGCATCGGCGACTCCAGGTCGGCCGGTGTCGCAAGCAGTGCACCATGGATGGGGCGGTGATGCGTCTGCGCCCAGTGCGCCGTAATCATCACGCCGGCGCTGTGCGCCACGAGAATCACCGGGCCGTCGATCGCGGCAAGCGCTTCATCGAGTGCCGCCACGCGGGCAGCGCGGCTCAGCTTGTCGTGTTCCAGCGGAGGCACGGAGCGTGCCTTGGGAAGCTTGGCCTCGAGCAGGGTCTGCCAGTGTTCCGCAACATGGTCGCGCAAGCCGGGGACCATGAGGATCGTCGGGGTCGTCACGAGGTTTATCCGTCGAATATGGGTGTGGATGGTCAGACTTCGGTCGCCAACGCCTGCTGCTGGACGCGTGCGATGTCCTGGCCGTAATGCGCGCGAGCGATCCAGAACGTCAGCGCCGCGAACAGCGCCATCAGTGGGATCACCTTGAACGCATCCAGCAATCCGACGCGATCGGCCAGCACGCCGGTCAGCAGCGGTCCGGGCGCGAGGCCCAGCAGGTTGTTGGCGAGCGTGAGCGTGGCAAAGGCGGTGGCGTGAATCGGCGTGGGCGTCAGATTGGCGACCATCGCGCCCGCCGGGCCGCAGGTGCCGGCCACGAGGAACATGCCCAGGCCGATGGCGACGAGCTGGTTGAAACCTGGCTTGAGCTGGAAAGCGACGCCGAGAATGATCGCGGTGGTCAGGCAATAGGCGATGGCCATCGCGAGCTTTCGCGGTGGCGAGTGGCGGCACACTCGGTCGGTGGCCACGCCACAGACCACCATGCCGATCGCGCCGATCAGCACGAATACGGCAGCGGTGACGCCGGCCTTGTCAGGCGTCATCGCGTAATAGCGGTTGAGGTAACTCGGCATCCAGGCGATGACCGCAGCCATGATGAACAGCTGCAGGCCGCTGCCGATATAGGCGCAGATGACCGAGGTGCTGGAAAACAGGCCGGCGAACAGGTTGCGCAGCGACAGGCTGAAGCCCGGGCGGCTGTCGCGCAGTTCCTTCGCGGCAGCCGAGCTGCCGCGCAACCGACGCTCGGTGACTGTCAGTGCATAGGTCACGACGAGGGCGGCACCGAAGATCGCCATGACGACGAACGCCGAGCGCCAGCCGAACTTTGCGGCGAAGACGCCGCCGAGTGCCATGCCGACCACCGAGCCGAACGCGCCGCCGGCCATGAAGGCGCCAGTCAGCGTGGAACGCAGATAGGGCGGGAAGATGCTGATGATCAATGCGATACCGACGCTGCCGTAAGCGGCCTCGCCGAGTCCGACGAAGAAGCGCGCGGTCAGCATCTGGCCGTAGTTGGTGGCGATGCCGCAGGCGAGCGTGGCGACGCTCCATAGCGTTGCCATCAGCAGGATGCTGCGCACGCGCCCCCAGCGATCCGCCATGACGGAAAGCGGGAAGGTGAGCACGCCCACCAGCAGCGCAACGATGCCCGAGAGCGAGCCAAGCTGCGTATCCGAAAGACCCCATTCGGCCTTCAGCAGCGGGAAGACGGCATTGAGCACCTGGCGTGACATGTAGTCCGACAGCAGCAACCCGAAAGTGAGCGCGAACACCAGCCAGGCGTAGACGCGTGGCTTGGTCATCGACGTGACCGTGGTGTCCAGTGTGGTTGCCTCGGCGTAGTTCATTCCCAAAGCGGTCTCCTCGCCGGCCTATGCCGGATGTGATGCCGTGACGGCTCGCGTCACGCTTTGACCGGCAAGGCGGGGAGCCGATGGCACCCCGCTTTGTCAGCCGTTACGACTCAGGCAGCAAGGTCGGCGAGACCCAGCTTTCCCGGCTTGCGGTTCGGCGAAAAGCCGTTGGCGGCCAAGGTCTCATCGATGGTGTCGTAGAACACGCCGATCTTCAGGATCTCGCGCGCTTCCTTGCCGTTGGCGATCTCGCGGCCGAATTCGCGCGAAATGCGCACCAGCTGTTCGATCTGCTCCACCGTGGTCATCTTGGCGGTACGCGACTGGTTCCACAGGTTGTCTTCGATGCCGCAGCGGACGTGCAGGCCCATGGCGATGCCCATCATGTTGATGGGGAGCACGTTGCGCATGCTGCTTTCGACGGTCAGCATCGTGCCGTCAGGAATGGCGCGCACGAAGTTGGCCAGGCTGTAGATGGTGGGCTGGTCCATGCCGCCGCCGATCGCGACCCAGTTGCACACCAGCGGGCCCTTGTAGATGCCGCGGCGAATCAGACGCTCTACCGTCTCGTAGCTGTTGATGTTGTAGAACTGGAACGCGCTCTGGATGCCGGCCGCGCTCAGGCGCTTGACGTGCTCCTCGATGAAGCCCGGGCCCGAGGGCACGATCATCTCGCGATAGGCTTCGTAGGTCTGCGGTTCGGCGATAGAGGTGCCGGCGAGGTCCGCCATCTCCATCTGCTCGACGATGTTCATCTGGACCGTATTGACGGTGACCGTCACCTGGTCCGGCTTGGGATCGAGTTCGGCCAGCATGTGGCGGGTGTCGTCTTTCAGCCACTTGGCGCTCGCGCCCTCGGTCTCCGGCGCGAAGGAGATCGAGCCGCCGACCTGGATGACCATGTCCGGCACCGCTTTGCGTACGCCGGCGATCAACTCATTGAACATGGAGAGGCGCTTGGAGCCCTTGCCGTCCAGCTCGCGCACGTGAAGGTGCAGCACGCTGGCGCCGGCGTTGTAGCAGTCGACCGCCTTCTGGATCTGCTCTTCCATAGTGACCGGGATGTCTTCCGGGAAATCCGAAGGAATCCACTCGGGGCCATAAGGCGCAGCGGTGATGACCAGCTTGTCCTGGTACTCGGGAAACAGCGAACCGTCGAGGAAATTCATGGCTTTGTCCTGTTGCTCTGTGGAGTAGGGATTCGGTTCAGAACGTGGCGTCGCCGACGATGCCAGCGCGCTCCATCTTTCGATGGCAGGGCGGGTAGTCCATGACCGCGTAGTGCTGGGTGGAACGGTTGTCCCAGATGGCGATGCTGTTTTTGCTCCAGCGCCAACGCACCTGGTATTCGGGGATATAGGCCTGGCTGATCAGGTAGTTCAGCAGGAGGTTCGCGCCAGGGTTGGCGTCCTGGCCGTAGCACACGTTTTCCTTCGTGTGGTAATTGGTGAAATGGGTGGTGAAGGCGTTGACGAACAGCACCTTCTCACCCGTTTCCGGATGCGTGCGCACCACGGGATGTTCGGCGTCCGGGAACTGCGCCCTCAGTGCATGGCGGCGCTCGATCGGCATGGCGGCGCCGAACGAGGCTTCGATGCTGTGGCGCGCATACAGGCCGGCAATCTGCTTCTTGGTATGCGCGGGCAGCATTTCGTATGCGGCCACCATGTTGACCCACATGGTGTCGCCGCCGACCGGCGGGCATTCCACGCAGCGAAGCACGCAGCCCATTGGCGGAATCTGGCGCCAGGTGGCGTCGGTGTGCCAGGCGTTTTCGTAGCGGTCCATCGGCGCGTCGGGCGTCTTGTAGATCTGCACCAGTCCCGGCGCATCCGGATGACTGGGTGCGACCGGATGGTCTTCCAGCTCGCCGAAGCGGCGCGCAAACGCCACGTGATCCTGTCGGCTGATGTCCTGGTCGCGCAAAAACAACACGCGATGCTTGAGCAACGCGGCCTTGATCTCGCCGAACAGGTCGTCGTTGTGGACGGCATCCGCAAGATTGACGTCGAACAGTTCGGCGCCGATGTTGCAGGTGAGTTGCTCGATACGCATGGGGTTGCCTCAGATGACGAAGATCGACGAGCCGGTGGTCTTGCGCGACTCGAGGTCGCGGTGTGCCTGCACGGCGTCTTCGAGCGCGTAGCGCTGGTTGATCTCGATCTTGATGCGGCCGGACGACACGTGGTCGAACAGCCTTTGGGCCAGCTCGGCCTTCTCGGCCGGGTCGGCGATGTAGTCGGCCAGGGCGGGACGCGTCATGTACAGCGAACCCTTCATGGCGAGGATCTGCGGGTCGAACGGCGGGATGGTGCCCGAGGCGGTGCCGACGCAAACCATCAGTCCGCGGCGGCGCAGCGAATCGAGCGAGGCCATGAACGTGCTCTTGCCCACCGAGTCGAACACGACGGACACGCCCTTGCCATCGGTGAGTTCGCGTGCGCGGGCCGCGATGTTCTCGTGGCTGTAGTTGATGACTTCGTCGCAGCCATGCGCACGCGCGACGGCGGCCTTCTCGTCGGTCGACACCGTGCCGATCACGCGCAGGCCAAGCAGCTTGGCCCACTGCGACACGATCAGGCCGACGCCGCCGGCGGCGGCATGCAGCAGGATGGTTTCGCCGGCCTGGAACGGGTAGATGCGGCGCATGAGGTAGGCCGCCGTGAGGCCACGCATGGTCATGGCCGCCGCCGTCTCGCAGCTGATGCCTTCCGGCAGGCGGATCAGCGGCGCAGCCGGTACCAGGCGGGCGGTGCTGTAGGCACCCAGCGTGTTGATGAAGCCGGTGTAGGTCACGCGGTCGCCGACGGCGACGTTGGAGACGTCCGGACCAATGGCCTCGACGACGCCGGCCGCTTCGACACCGATGCCGTTGGGCAGCGGAATAGGATAGGTGCCGTTGCGGAAATACGTGTCGGCGAAATTGAGCCCCACGGCCTGGTGGCGCAGACGAACCTCGCCCGGGCCGGGCTCGCCGACCTGGATCGTTTCGTAGCGCAGCACGTCAGGGCTGCCGGCTTCATAAAAACGGATGGCGTGTTCCAAAACGGGACTCCTTGGTTCAAAGCGCCGGCGCAGGGCGCCGGGTATTGCTGGTGATGGCGATGTCCGGCTTCATGTCGATGCAAGCTGGGCAATGCGCGTAAACAGTTGCTGGTAGGCGACCTGCGCCTCGCCATTGGCACGAGGACTGCCAGGGCGCGTGACGGTCGCCTGGATTTCGTTCCAGTCGGCTTCGGAGAGGTAGCGCTGGGCCGCGGGAAGGACGACGCCTTCGATGCGCCCCATGTGCTCCCACGTGAAATGCGCGTAGGTTTCGACCGCATCGTGAAGCTGCTCGAGGGTCGCCTGGCCTATCGCGTAGTGTTCGACTTCGTCGCCCAGGGCTTCGGCCATGGCGCGCTCGCGCTCGTGCTGGCGCTCCAGTTCGTCCAGTTCGGCATGGACGACCGCGGTGCGGCCGCGCAACACGAAGAACAGGTAGTCGTGCTCGCTCGGCCGGTGCAGCGCCAGGGGAAACTTGACGACGTAATGGGCCATGGCGCGCATCAGCTCGGTAGCGACCGTCGGGTGCTGCGGGTGGGCGTGGTTCAGCAGGTGCAGCCACGCGTGCAGCACGGCGGCCAGCGCGCGATGCTCGCGGCGGATGATGTCCACCATCGGATGAACCTGCCCACCGTCCTGCACTGAGGAGACGAGCACGGGCATCTCCCCGGCCGCCAGGACGCGGAGGGTCTGAGACCCCAGCGTCTCGCCACGGATCGCCTTGCGATCGTGCGGAGCCATGACGATGAGATCGCAACCACTCTTGCGCGCCGTGTCCAGGATGACCTCGTGCGGTGCGTTGCCCTCAAGGACAACGGAGTCGCAGGGGACACCGAGCGCGCGGGCGGCGGCTTCGGCCTTGGTCAGGAGTGCATGGGTGCGCTCGCGATGCGTGGCCCGGTACCCGTTCGGCATGCCATCGGTGTCCGGCGGGACGGCGTCGTGATCGTGCACATGCACGAAGCTGACCCGTGCCCCCAGCGTGCGCGCGAGATTCACGGCCTTGCTGACCGTTTCGATCGAGAGATCGCTGTCATCGAGCGGAACGAGGAGGTGACGGTACATGCGGACTCCAGACAGATGTGCGACCCGTGACGCCGGGCGGCAAACCCACCGCACCTTGCGATGGCCGCCGGAACATGTGTCCTTGCGTAGGTGGCGAGGAGTCCACCGTCGCTGCTTCTTGAGCAATGAGCCTCCGCGTACGATGGCTCACCTCCGGGACTCCACCCCTGTCGAGCTGGCTTTTCGCCAACTCGACCTCAGCCGCCAAGCGGCTGGAACGCCGGACCTGTTTTGTCACGGGACCAAGGCTAGGTACCGCTGGCCGCAGAAGCCCCCCCCGGCATGGAGGGGGAGTGCCGTGAAGGGTGGGTGATGAGTGGTCAGGCCCGATCCGGCGTGACTACAATGATTTTGAGACGCACGTCGTTGACCGGTATCGCGGGGCGTGTTTCGCCCGGGGTGTCGCATCCAACAACGGGAAAATTGCGTCAGCCTACCTGGATCAGTTTGATGGCACTTACGCCCGGCGGGGCAGCGCCCGCCATCGCCGAACTTGTTCTCAAGACCACGCCGCCCCGGGCGCCGCGCTATCTGTTGGTGCGGCCACGACTCGGCCTGGACGACGAGCAGTTCCGCGAGCGCTCCTTCATCCTCGTGCAGGCGCCCGCGGGCTTCGGCAAGACTTCGCTGTTGGCGCAGTGGCGGCACGAGTACCTGGCGCGTGGCTGGGCCGTAGCGTGGATCTCGGCCGATGGAAGCCCCGACCCCCAGCGCATGCTGCACAGCCTAGTGCTGGCGGTACGCATGGGGTGCGGCCGCCCCCAGTTCGGCGCGACCTTGCTGGAAAGTGCCTCGGTGGCGGTGGGCGAGTACGAAGGCGTCACCGAGTGGCTGAGCGAAGTAGCCCAGGCGTCGCTGTCGATGGTGTTGATGATCGACGAGGCCGAGCGCCTGCACCCGACCAGCCAGGCCGCCCTCAACTACCTGCTGCACAACGCACCGCCGAACCTTCGTGTGGTCGCGGCGGGGCGCGGCGAGCTGGATCCCATGGTGGCGGACCTGCGTGCGTACGGCCTATGCACCTCCGTGGGCGTGGAAACCCTGCGTTTTACGCTGGAGGAAACCATCGCCCTCGTGCGCAACCGCATCGGCAGCAAGGCCGATGCGGATACCTGTGCTCGGCTCCATGAGATGACCGAGGGCTGGCCGCTGGGCCTGCAGCTCGTGCTTGCCGCGATGGAGCGGGGCAGCGATCTGCGCAGCGTGGTGGGCCCGCATTCCCCGGATTCGCGCAATCAGCTGGTAGAGGCCCTCACGGCCAAGCTGGCGCCGGAGGACGTGACCTTTCTGACCCGCGTTGCGGTGGTGGACCAGCTGCATCCGGATCTTTGCATTGCCCTCACCGGCGACGAAGAGGCCCCGCAGCGTCTTGCGCGCCTGGCGCGCGAGACGCCGATCTTCGTGGTCGGCGAGGACTCGGACTGGTACCGCCTGCACCTGCTCGCCTCCGATGCGCTGCGCCTGCGCCTGGCGGAGTTGCCCGAGCAGGAAAGGGCGGACCTGCATGGTCGTGCACAGGACTGGCTGGCGGCGCACGGCATGCTCACCCAGGCCGCGCGCCATGCGCGCGAGGCTGGCAGGGAGGGGGTTGCCGTCGATCTCGCGCAGAAGGGCCTGTACGAAGCCGTGATCCAGGGCCACATGGGCACGATGCGCGAGTGGCTCGACGTGCTGCCTGAGTCGGTGCTCGATCAGCATCCGCAATTACGCCTGGCGGCCGCATGGTCGCTGGCGGTGAGCGAGCGCCATGAAGAAGCCGAGCGCATGGTGGGCCTCATCCTTTCGCGCCCTGACGTCAATGTTGCATTGCGTTACGAGTGCGTGTTGATAGCGAGTGGAGCGGCCTACTACTCGGATGACCCCGATCGTTGTGTCGGCATGCTGGCGCCGTGGAAAGATTCCGAGTCGGGTGGCGAGCCCAGGTTCCATCGGATGCACGTCAACCGGCTGGCGATGATGGCCTTGCTGCAGGGCGATCCCGCGGAGGCCCGGCGCCTGTGCGGTGCGTTGGGCATGGACGCGCCAAGAGAGTCCGACTATGCCTCGCGCTGGCGTGAATTCATCACCGGCCTGAGTTTCGTGTGGGAAGGGCAGATCCTGCTCGCGGAGGAAGGACTGCGCGGGGCGCTGGTCTCCGTCGATGCGAAATTCGGCCGTCGACACCCATTGTCCTGCATGTTCGCCGCCTTGCTTGCCTCGATTGCCTATGAGCGGGATCGACTGGATGAGGCGGTGGCACTGCTGGCTAACCGGCTGGATGTGCTTGAGCGCGTGGGTGCGCCTGAGGCGATCCTGGTTGGCTATCGCACCGTGACGCGGGTGGCCGCGGCGCAGGGCGAAGAACACCGGGCGCTCGATATGCTGGAGGCGTCGTATGCCATCGGCGTGGCGCGACGGCTGCCGCGCCTGTGCATCGCCAGCCTCGGCGAGCAGGTGCGCATGCACGCAAGCCGCTTCCGTCGAGAAACCTGTAGTGCCTTGATCACCAGGATCGACGAGCTGGTGGCCAGCGAAAGCCCTCGCCGTGGGCCGCTATGGCGTCGCAATGTGGAGCTGGTGAGCGCCATGGCCCATGCCTATGCCGCCATGGCATCGCAGGACTGGCCGGGCGTGCTCGAATCCGTATCGCGGGCCGCACCGATGGCCGAGCAGACCAGGCTGGGGCGCTTCCGCATCGAGTGCATGGCGCTGCGCGCCTTTGCGCTGGACCGCAACGGCGAGGACGGCCGCGCGCTGATGGTCGAGGCCATGAGCCTGGCCAAGACCTATGGCTTCATGCGCGTCTTCACCGATACCCATCCGGTGCTTACCGACTGGGCGTATCGCGTGATGGCGGAGACGAGCGGTGAGGCGGCGGGCACGGTTTCTCCGTCACGCGTGATTCCGCCACCCGTGGATCAGCGCCAGGGCGGCCCCCGCGTGATGCCGAGCATGGTGCTCACGCCGAAAGAGCGCGAGGTGCTGGAATACCTCGCGCGCAATCTGTCGAACAAGGAAATCGCCCAGGCCATGGCGGTGGGCGAGGCCACGGTCAAATGGCATCTCAAGAACCTGTTCGGCAAGCTCGGCGTGGGTACCCGCCGGCATGTGGTTCATCGAGCGCAACTGCTCGGTCTCATCCAGGGCCTGGAATAGCCCGGCCAACGGGCGCGAGACCGCTCGCGCCGCTTCACGGACGTGAAGATCCGGCCGAGGCCGGATAGCCACCCTTGGTTACCTATTTGCCCCTCCCCCGACGTTTTGGGGGGGGTATGGTTTGCGCCGCTCCGAACAATGGGTATCGACCGCTTTCGCGTGTCCATGGTCGCGAGCCCATGGCGCGGATGGCGGCAAAAGAGAGTGAGGCAGCGTAAAGCGCAGCGGTGCGACGCACCGCGATGCCGGCGGAATGACGCCGGCTGCGGCGAGACGAGGCCTGTGCTTACGCCATGGGGTGGTGACGAAAAGCCACCCCCGAAATTCGAATCACACATCGTGAGGAGCATGCGCATGCAATTCCGCAAAGCCCTGATAGCTGGGGCCGTAGCCGTCCTGATCTCCGGCGTTGGCCACGCCAGCGTTTCGTCCGACGAGGCCAAGAAGCTCGGCACCACGCTTACCGGCGTCGGAGCAGAGACGGCCGGCAGCGCTGACGGCGCGATCCCCGCCTACAGCGGCGGCCTCACCACTGCGCCCTCCGGATTCAAGCCTGGCAGCGGTGTTCGCCCGGATCCGTTCACTGGCGAAAAGCCGGTGCTCACGATCGATGCGAAGAACATGGACAAGTACTCGGCCAACCTGACCGAGGGCACCAAGGCCCTGATGAAGAAGTATCCGGGCTACCACATCGACGTCTATCCGACGCACCGTTCCGCGGCATTCCCGAAGTTCGTGGTCGAGAACACCGCCAAGTGCGCGACGGAAGCGAAGACGGATGCCGGCGGCCGCTCGATGAGTGGTTGCCACGCAGGCTTCCCGTTCCCGATCCCGCAGACCGGCTTCGAGGCGATGTGGAACCACCTGGTCCGCTTCAACGGCGTGGCCTATGAAACCAAGTATCGCAACTACAACGTCGATGCCTCCGGTCACGCGACGCTATCCACCGAAGGCAACGCGGTCGAGGAATATCCCTACTGGGATACCAACAAGCCGAACGCCGATGTGTTCTGGGAGCAGCGCCTGACCTACACCGGTCCGGCACGTCGTGCGGGCGAAGCCATGCAGATCGTCGACCCGCTCAACTACAGCAGCCAGGGCCGCAAGGCATGGCAGTACCTGCCGGGCCAGCGTCGCGTGAAGGTAGCGCCGGATCTCGCCTTCGATACGCCCAACCCGGGTTCGGGCGGCGCGTCCACCTTCGACGACGTGTTCCTGTTCAACGGTTCGATGGAACGCTACGACTTCAAGCTCGTGGGCAAGAAGGAAATGTACGTTCCGTACAACGACTACAAGATGGCCTACGAGTCGAAGGCGGACGGGCTGCTGACGCCGAGCTTCCTCAACCCAGCCGACGTGCGTTGGGAAATGCATCGCGTGTGGGTGGTCGAGGCCACGCTGGCTGCCGGCAAGCGCCACATCTACAGCAAGCGCACGTTCTATCTCGACGAGGACAGCTGGGCGGCAGTGGCTTCCGATGCCTATGACGCGCGCGGCCAGTTGTTCCGTGCGGGCTTTGCCTACATCACCCCGGCGTACGACATGCCGGCACCGGTGGCCGACCTGCATGGCATCTACGACCTGATCGCGGGCTCGTATTCGCTGACGGGCTTCTCCGGTGAAACCGGTGGCGTCCGTTACGTGAAGCCGATGTCGGAGCGCGACTGGGCGCCGGAATCGCTCGCCGGTTCGGGAGTTCGCTGATCGGCCGTCAGGCACGGTCTTGAGCATTGTCGCGAGGCGGGAGGCATCCGCTTCGCGACTCACTCGCATGGCAATGGCGGTGGTGAGGCGAATGCCGCAACACCGCGGTGACGAAGGACGCCTCTCGGGGGAGGGCTCGCGCACGCCGTCATCCACATGGGTAGCGCCCCACCGCCATTTGCCACGCACTTTGGTTGTCGGCCTTCCTCCGGCCCTAGCAAGCTTCGACACCGCCGGTTCGCCGGCCGATTGCGAAGACACGGGAATGGAGCAGGCCTTGGATTGTTGGGGCACCTGATGTTTACGCCATCCATTCGCCGCGCACTGGTAGCGCTTGCACTCGCGCTTCCCTCCGTATCGGTGGCGGGTTTCGCCGATGTGCTGGATACGCCATCCAGCACGAGTGCTCTCGCTTCAAAGAGCCTGCTCAATGGCCTGGCGGTAGCGGGCCATCGCGTGATCGCGGTGGGTCAGCGCGGTCATGTCGTCTACTCCGATGACAGCGGTACGACCTGGCAGCAGGCGAAAGTGCCGGTGTCTTCCGATCTGGTGGCCGTGAGCTTCCCCACGCCTCAGCAGGGTTGGGCGGTAGGCCACGATGGCGTCGTTCTGCATACCGCCGATGGCGGCGCCAGCTGGTCCATCCAGCTCGATGGGCGGCGCGCGGGTGCGCTGTTGCAGCAGCAGCTGCAGGCCAAGGCATCCAGGGGCGAGCTTGGCAGCCAGGACGATGCAGGCAAGCTGGTGGATGAGGTGGGCCGCATCGCCGCGCAGGGTGCCGAGAATCCTTTCCTCGACGTGTGGTTCGCCGATGCCCGTCACGGCTTCATCGTGGGCGCATTCAATCTCATCTTCGAGACCACGGACGGCGGCCAGACATGGACGACGTGGTTTGACCGCACCGAAAACCCGCAGCGCCTCCACCTGTATGCCGTACGCGGCATCGGCACGGATGTCTATATCACCGGCGAGCAGGGCCTCGTGCTCAAGCTTGACCGCGAAGCGGGCCGTTTCAAGGCGGTGGACACGCCTTACAAGGGCACCTATTTCGGCGTGGTGGGCGACAGCGATGCCGTCGTTGTCTACGGACTGCGCGGCAACGCCTATCGCAGTGCCGATGGCGGCGCGCATTGGACGCAGGTCGATACCGGCGTGCAGGAAGGCATCACCGGCGGTGCGAGCTTCGGCGCGCACGGCCTTGCACTCGTGAGCCAGGCCGGCACCGTGCTGGTCAGCCGCGACAACGGCGAACATTTCGTTACCCATCGACCGGCCAAGCCGGCACCGGCATCGGCAGTGGCCGTGTCCGGCGACGTGATCGTGACGGCCGGCGCACTTGGCGTGAATGCCAAGGCGCTGCACTGAAGCTGGCACGAGGAGACACCGCATGAACGTTTCAACCGATTCAGTCGATCGCATGCCCGTCGTGCGCTCGGTCGAGGACTTCGACAAGCGCTCCGGCAACCTGCTGGAGCGACTGGTGTTCAATCACCGCTTCATCATGGTCCTGGTGTGCGCGCTCGCCACCGTGATCCTGGGTGGGCTGGCGGTGACGCGGCTGAGCTTCAATGCCAGCTTCGAGAAGATGATCCCCAGCCACCACCCCTACATCCGCAACTACCTGGAAAACGCGGGCGAATTGCGCGGCCTGGGTAATTCCTTGCGTGTGGTGGTCGAGAACGAGAGCGGCACCATCTTTGATCCGAAGTACCAGGAGGTACTGAAGAAGATCAACGACGAGTTGTTCCTGACCCCCGGCGTCGATCGCGCGTGGGTCAAGTCGTTGTGGACGCCGTCGGTCCGCTGGACCGAAGTGACGGAAGAGGGCTTCCGTGGCGGCCCGGTCATGCCGGACAACTACGATGGCTCGCCGCAGAACACCGCGCAGCTCAAACTCAATATTGCGCGCTCGGGCATCGTCGGCCGCTTTGTCGGCAACGACTTCAAGTCCAGCATGATCTTCGTGCCTCTGCTCGACAAGAACCCGGACACGGGCAAGGCGATCGATTATCGCGCACTGTCGCATTCGCTCGATGACATCCGTGCGCGCTACGAGGCCACGCCGGGCGTGAAGGTTCGCCTGCACGTGATCGGTTTCGCCAAGCTCGTCGGTGACCTGATCGAAGGTCTGGTCAAGGTCATGAGTTTCTTCGGCATCGCCGCGCTGATCGCGACGCTGGTGATCTTTGGTTACACGCGCTGCCTGCGCAGCACGGGGCTGGTCATCCTGTGCTCCGCCGTGGCGGTGGTATGGCAGCTTGGCCTGGTGGCCGTGCTGGGCTTTTCGCTCGACCCGTTCTCGATCCTGGTGCCGTTTCTGATCTTTGCGATCGGCGTTTCGCACGGCGCGCAGAAAATGAACGGCATCATGCAGGACATCGGGCGCGGTACGCATCGCCTGGTGGCTGCACGCTACACCTTCCGTCGCCTGTTCCTGGCGGGTGTCACCGCGTTGCTGGCGGATGCCGTGGGCTTCGGCGTGCTGATGGTCATCGACATTCCGGTGATCAAGGACCTCGCGCTGACCGCAAGCATCGGCGTGGCCGTGCTGATCTTCACCAACCTGCTGCTGTTGCCGGTGCTGCTCTCCTTTACCGGCGTCGATCCGGCTGCTGCCGAGCGCAGCCTGCGCGCCGAGCGCGAGCAGGCCGAAGGGAAGGGCGGTCGCAGCGCGTGGCAGTGGCTGGACCGTTTCACCACTCGCCGCTGGGCCATGGCTGCGCTGGGCATCTCGGTGGCGCTCGCTGCCGTGGGCTTCGTGGTCAGCACGCACCTGAAGATCGGCGACCTGGAGTCCGGTGCGCCCGAGCTGCGTGCGAACTCCCCATACAACCGCGACAACGCCTACATTACCGGCAACTATTCGCTATCGAGCGATGTGTTCGCCGTCGTCGTCAAGACGCCACCCGAGGGATGCCTGAAGTATCCGACCCTGGTCGAGGCGGACCGGCTGGCCTGGGCACTGCGGCAAGTGCCTGGCGTGCAGGCGACGACGTTCCTTGGCGACGCGGTGCGCCAGATCACGGCAGGTTCGTACGAGGGCAACCCCAAGTGGCTGACCATCGCGCGCAACCAGGACGTGCTCAACTACGGCGCGCAGCAGGCCTCGGTGAACAACCCGGACCTTTTCAATAACGCCTGCTCGATCATGCCGGTGATCGCCTATCTTTCCGATCATCGCGCTGAAACGCTTGATCGCGTCGTCGCGGCGGCGGCATCGTTCGCGGCGGCGCATGGCACGACGGATCGCCAGTACCTGCTGGCCGCCGGCAGCGCTGGTATCGACGCGGCGACCAATATCGTGGTGCGCCAGGCTGACCACACGATGCTGTTCTACGTCTATGGCGCCGTGATCCTGCTCTGCTTCGTGACGTTCCGTTCGTGGCGGGCCGTTGTGGTGGCCGTCGTGCCGCTGATGCTTACGTCCATTCTTTGCGAGGCGTTGATGGTGGCGCTTGGCATCGGTGTGAAGGTCGCCACCTTGCCGGTCATCGCATTGGGTGTAGGCATCGGCGTGGACTACGCGCTGTACCTGCTGTCCATCCAGCTCGCCCAGCAGCGTGCGGGCGTGCCGCTCGCGCAGGCCTACCGGAATGCCGTGCAGTTCACCGGCAAGGTCGTGGCCCTGGTAGGCGTGACGCTGGCTGCGGGCGTGGTGACGTGGGCGTTCTCGCCGATCAAGTTCCAGGGCGACATGGGCATCCTGCTGACCTTCATGTTCCTGTGGAACATGGTGGGAGCGTTGGTGCTGATCCCTGCGTTGTCGCACTTCCTGCTGCGCGACTCGACCTGGCGTACTTCCGCGCGCGACACGCTGCAGCACGCAGGCTGACAGGTTGGCGTGGGCCACCACGCCACCTCATTCCTTGAGCTGATGGACCGATCTCGCCATCAGCATTGACCGATCCACAGTCCGATACCGTTATCAGCCCATGCCAGATGCAGCCAACCTCAGCCACGTGATGCGCGCGCTCGCCGACCCGACGCGGCGGGCGGTCTATGAACGGATCGCTGGGGGTGGGGAAATCACTGTCGCCGGCCTCACCCACGGCAGCGGTGTCTCGCAAAGCGCCGTCTCCCAGCATCTGAAGGCATTGAAGCTGGCTGGCCTGGTTACCCATAGACCGGAAGGGCGTAACGTCTACTACCGCGCCAGGCCGGCCGGACTGGCACCGCTGATGGACTGGATGGCGGATGCGGCGCACGTCGGCATGATGGTCCCGAAGCAGCCACGGTAACCGGTTGCCGGCTACCGTGGCCGACGAAGCATTGCTTCGCTCAAAACGCCGTCCTCAGTCCAGCGAACGCACCCAGATGTTGCGGAAGCTGATGGGCTTCGAGTGGTCTCCGTGCGCCTGCAGCTTGATGGCGGCTTCGTCGTAGGGCTTGTACTTCGGCTTGCCGACATACAGTGTCTCGCCCGCCAGCTGGGTGTGGTTCTGCACCAGCACCCCGTTGTGGAACAGGGTGACGTAACCCGGTGACTTCACCGTCCCGTCGGCGGCGAATACAGGTGCCGTCCACACCACGTCGTAGGTCTGCCACTCACCCGGCGGGCGCATCACGTTGACCAGCGGCGCCGTCTGCTTGTACACGCTCGCGGCCTGGCCATTGACGTAAGTGGTGTTCTTATACGAATCCAGGATCTGGATTTCGTAGCCTTCATCGCCAGGTCCCGTCGAGGCGAGGAACAGCCCGCTGTTGCCGCGGCCCTGGCCTTCGCCGGTGATGTCCTTGGGAACCTGCCATTCCAGGTGGAGCTGGTAGTTCTTGAAGTGCTGCTTGGTCTGGATGTTGCCCGTGGTCTTGTCGACCGTGACTATGCCGTCGTGCACGTTCCAGTGAGCCGGCGAATGATCCTTGGACGCCTCCCACTGGCTGAGGTCGTGGCCATCGAACAGCACGACGGCATCCGACGGCGGCGCGTCGTCCTGCTTGCCCGGCGTGACGATCTTCGGCACGGGCTCCCATTGCTCGGTGGCCTTGGGGTCGGTGGGTTCGGCCGTAGTCGATGGAGCGGTCGATTGCGCCCATGCGGCGGACGCGGACAAGACACATAGGGCGATGGCGGCGGCGAGCGGTCGTTTCATGGTCATTCCCGGTGACTGGTCAAACCGTGCAGATGCGCACGGCTTCGGCGAAGGATTCGAACGGATCGGTTCGCGCCGGCATGAATTCGTGCGCGATGAATCCGGAGAAGTTGAGGTCCGCGATCGCCATGGCAACGGCGTGGAAGTTGAGTTCCTGGGTGTCATTGATTTCGTGACGCCCCGGCACGCCGCCCGTGTGGAAGTGTCCGATCCACTGGATGTTGTCGCGGATGGTACGAATGACGTCACCTTCCATGATCTGCATGTGGTAGATGTCGTAAAGCAGTTTGACGTTGGGCGAATTGACGCCCTTCATCACGGCGGCGCCGAACGCGGTGCTGTCGCCCTGGTAGCCGTGGTGGTCGACCTTGCTGTTGAGCAGCTCGACGCAGATCGTGATGCCGTTTTCCGCCGCGTAGGGCGCAATCCTGGAGAGGCCCGCCACGCAGTTGTCGATGGCCTGCTGCGTATCGATACCCGGTTGGCGGTTGCCGAACATGGTGATCATGTTCTTGACGCCGGCACGCTTGGCCAGGGGAAGGGTGGTTTCCAGTTCCTTCAGCAGCATGGCGTGATTGGCGGGATCGTTGAAGCCTGTCTGGATGAAAGGCTCACGTCGCGTGGGATAACCCATGGAGACGACGAGGCCACTGTCGTTCACGATGTTCCACTCGTCCGTGTGCACCAGGTCGACGCCAACAAAACCCATCGAACGCATGCGCTTGCACAGGGCGGGCAGCGGTTCCTTTGAGGTCCAGCGGCTCAGGGACTGCTTCAGTCGCCCGGCCGGCAGCTTTGCCGGTGTAGTCGGGATGCTGGTGGTTTCGGCCGAAGCTATCAGCGAGGTGGCGCCGAACGCGGCGGTAGCCGCGATGCGACCCAGTGCAGTGCGGCGGGAGATGCCCCGCGAATCGGTGGACATGACCTAGGCGTTCCTCGAGCGTCGACAGTTAGGTGAAAAGATCAGGGTGGTCTAGCCGATGCCGAGGATCTGGCGATTGAATGCCTGGTCCGCGCCGGTGGCGGCAAAGTCGTCGAACGCGCGATCGGTGACCTTGATGATGTGATCGCGGATGAACGCGGCACCTTCGGTGGCGCCCTGGATGGGATCCTTCAGGCAGCACTCCCATTCGAGTACCGCCCAGCCCGGATAGTCGTACTGCGCCATCTTGCTGAAGATCCCGCCGAAATCGATCTGTCCGTCGCCCAGCGAGCGGAAGCGGCCGGGGCGGTCGATCCAGTTCTGGTAGCCGCCGTAGACACCAGCGCGTCCGTTCGGGCGGAACTCGGCGTCCTTTACGTGGAAGGCGCGAATACGCTCGTGATAGATGTCGATGAACGCGAGGTAGTCGAGCTGCTGCAACACCATGTGGCTGGGGTCGTAGAGGATGTTCGCGCGCGGATGATGGCCCACTGCATCGAGGAAACGCTCGAAGGTGGCGCCGTCGTGCAGGTCTTCACCCGGATGCAGCTCGTAGCACACGTCCACGCCCGCTTCGCCGAAGGCATCGAGGATCGGGCGCCAGCGGCGGCCGAGTTCGGCGAAGGCCTCCTCGATCAGGCCGGCTGGACGCTGCGGCCATGGATAGAACAGGTGCCAGGCGAGCGCGCCAGAAAACGTGGCGTGTGCGGTCAGGCCGAAGTGGCTGCTCGCCGTGGCTGCGAGCTTGAGTTGCTCCACCGCCCAGGCCTGGCGTTCCGTAACGTTGCCGCGCAGCCGCTCCGGGGCGAACCCGTCGAACAGCCGGTCATACGCGGGATGCGAAGCGACCATCTGGCCTTGCAGATGCGTGGACAGCTCGGTCACAGCAAGCCCGTGCTCCGCCAGCATGCCGGCGATGTCGTCGCAGTAGGCCTTGCTGGCCGCCGCCTGCTCGAGGTCGAACAGACGGCGGTCGTTGGTGGGGATCTGCAGGCCGACAAAGCCGAGCGACGACGCCCACCGGGCAATATCCGGCAGCGTGTTGAAGGGCGCCGCGTCTCCCGCGTACTGGGCAAGGAAAATGCCCGGTCCCTTGAGTGTCTTCATGCGTGATCACCTGATCGTTGCGGGTGGTACATGGGTCAGAACATCAGCGCCGTCTCGACGGCCCAGGCCTTGCCATTGCCGGCTTGCGCCAGCGGTATGTCAGCGTGGTAGGCGCCAGGCACGGCCGAGTACTGGAGTACTTCGGTGCATCCGGGTTGCGACAGGAAGAAGCCCGTCATGGCGAGCTTCTTGTTCATCAGCACAAACGAAGCGGCCAATGCGGTGGCGGTATCTTTCGGATTCGCCAGCGCCTCGGCGTGAAGCTTCATCACCAGCGCCTTGCGTTCCGCATCACTGAGCTGCAGGAAGGGCTTGCCGCCGGCCTTGTCGAAGGCCGCCATCGCGCTCATGTAGCGCTCCTGGTCGGCCTTGGCATAGACGTTGGCGAACATCTGGTCGATGAAGCCGGGTACGCCGACATCGACAGCCCCGGGCGTCTTGCTGCGGGGAATGATGATGTCGACTACGGCCGTGATCAGGCTGATCTGTGGCTGGGAGAAGTACTGCAGGCTGGTGCCCGGCGTCTGCGCGGCGGCATAGGCATCGAAGGCAGCCAGCAGCGACGGTGCGGCCACCGTGCCGACGGCGAGTGCGGAAACGCATTTCAACCATTCGCGACGATTCATGGCGATATCCTCAGATGTTTCCGCGCTTGAGTTCTTCCACCGCATGGCTGGCGGCGCGAGCCGTCAGGGCCATGTAGGTCAACGACGGGTTCTGGCAGGCGGAAGACACCATGCAGGAACCGTCGGTGATGAAGACATTCTTGGAGGCGTGCATCTGGTTCCACGAATTGAGCACGGACGTCTTGGGATCGCGGCCCATGCGTGCGGTACCCATTTCGTGGATGGCGGCGCCGACGTTTGCCTCGGTGTGGTAAGGCTTTACGTCCTTGTAGCCGGCGGCGGTCAGCATCTCGACCGCATCGCTGACGATCTCCTTGGCCATCATGCGTTCGTTCTCGCGATGGGTCACGTCGAAGTTGAGCGCCGGCAGGCCGTATTTGTCCTTGCGATTGTGGTCCAGCGACACGAAGTTCTGGTGCGACGGCAGCATTTCACCGAAGCCGCCCATCGACAGATGCCAGGGGCCTGGCTCTTCCGCCGCGCGCTTCAGCTCGTCGCCGATCAGGTTCTCGCTCACGAGTCGTGACCAGTCGCCTCGGCTTGCGCCGCCCTGGAAGCCGAAGCCGCGCAGGTAGGGGCGCTTGTCCGAGCCGATGTTGCGGTAACGCGGGATATAGAAGCCGTTGGGACGGCGGCCGCTGTAGTAGCGATCCAGGTGACCATCCACGCTGGCCTTGGCGCCGGTGCCGAACAGATGGTCCATCACGTTATGGCCCACCTCGCCGCTGTCG
Organism: Dyella amyloliquefaciens; assembly: GCF_004296575.1. Lineage (GTDB taxonomy): Bacteria > Pseudomonadota > Gammaproteobacteria > Xanthomonadales > Rhodanobacteraceae > Dyella > Dyella amyloliquefaciens. Next base: position 378,078 of record NZ_SAYT01000003.1, read on the forward strand.
TTGCCGAAACCGTTCGGGAAGCGGCTGGAAGTCGAGTTGAGCAAGATGTGCGTGGTGCCGAAGGTCGAGGCGCACAGGAAGATCACGCGCGCGAAGTATTCGGTCTGGTGGCCGGTTACCGCATCCAGCACGCGCACGCCGGTGGCCTTGCCCTTGGCGTTGTCGTAGATCATTTCGTAGACGATGGCGTTCGGCACGATCGTCATGTTGCCGGTGCGCTCGGCCGAGGGCAGGGTCGAGGAGTTGCTGCTGAAGTAGGCGCCGAAGGGGCAGCCGCGCATACACTGGTTACGGTACTGGCAGGTGGCGCGCTGCGGGCTCTGGTCGTGCTTGAGCGGACCGGAAAGGTTCGCGGTGCGGCCGATGATCAGTTTGCGGTTATGGAACTTGTCGGACAGTCGGCCGCCGAACTCCTTCTCCACGCAGTTGAGTTCCATCGGCGGCAGGAACTGGCCGTCGGGAAGCTGCGCGAGGCCTTCGGTCGAGCCGCTTACGCCAATGAAATTCTCGACGTAGTCGTACCAGGGGGCGATGTCGGCGTAGCGGATCGGCCAGTCCACGCCCACGCCTTCCTTGCCGTTTGCCTCGAAGTCGATGTCGCTGAAGCGATAGCTCTGGCGGCCCCACATCAAGGAGCGTCCGCCGACGTGATAGCCACGGAACCAGTCGAAGGGCTTGGTTTCGACATACGGGTTGTCGAGGTCATCGACGAACCAGTGCTTGGTGGCCTGCGTGATGCCGTAGAACGAGGGGCGCGTGTGAATCGGATGACGACGCACGTCTTCCTGCGTGGGCTCATCGGCATAGGGCAATTCCCATGGCGCCTTCGTCGCCGTGGGGTACTCGCCATGCTTGACCATGCGGCCGCGGTCGAGCACCAGGGTCTTCAGTCCTTTTTCCGTAAGCTCCTTGGCTGCCCAGCCACCGCTGACGCCGGTACCGACAACAATGGCGTCGTACGTGTTCTTGTCCATCATGGCCCCTCGAAACAAGCAATCGGTCGAAAGTGAAAGCGCTGGGTCAGCGCAACGGACGCAGGTAGGCAAAGTCGACGCGTGCGGCGTCGAGCTGGCTCATGCGGGAGAACGGACCTTCCTGTTCGACGAAGCAGTGCTTCAGGCCGGACGCATTTGCCGCGGCCATGATCGGCTTGTAGTCGACAGTGCCGCGGCCCAGCTCCGCACCCGGATAATCGTCGGGCTTGGAGGAGGGCAGGAAGTCCTTGGCGTGCATCAGCGGGATGCGACCGGGGTTTGCCTTGAAGATCGCCGCCGGATCCTTGCCGCCGGCATGCACCCAGCCGCAATCGAGTTCGAACTTCACCAGGTTCGGATCGGTTTCCTTGAGCAGCACGTCGTAGAACGTCTGTCCCTGGCCCACATCGGTAAATTCGAGATGGTGGTTGTGATAGGCGTACTGCAAACCCGCCTGCTTCGCCTTCTCGCCGATCTGGTTGGCGAATTCGGCGGTGCGCTTGGCGTCGTCGCGCGAATAGGTGGCCTTCTTGCCGCCACTCATGTTTTCCATGAACGACGGCAGGATGCTGCTGACGAAGTACTTCGCGCCGAGCGTGTGCGCGGCCTCGATGCCAGGCTCGATGCCGAGGCTGTCGAAGTGCAGGCTGGGGCAGCCCAGGCCGGCTTCGTTCAATTGATCGCGCAGGGTCGCAGCCGTTGAGGTGACGATGGCCTCGATCTCGCCGTAGCCGATGGATTTCAGCGTCTTGAGTGTGCCCATCGGGTCGTCCTGATAGGCCTTCAGGACCATGTAGAGCTGGATGCCGAGCGGCCTGCCTTGACCGGCGGCGGCAAGAAGCTTGCCGGGCGCACTGGCGGCGAGCCAGGCGGCGCCGCCGATCAGCGCGGATCGAGCCAGGAATTGCCTGCGATTCATCATGAGTGATTCTCCTGAAGGGTGCCGGATCAGGCGGCGGTGGTGACGGGGCTGCCGGCAGCTTCCCTGCGGCCCCTGAACAACAGTACGAACAGAACGAGTACGAAGGCGGCGCACGCGCCGGCGATCATCCAGATGGCGTGCCAGTCGTGCGTCGCGACACCTTCCGCGCCAGTCTTGGCGTAGGTGTCCACGACCACGCCCGACAGCCACGAGCCGACGAACATGCCCAGGCCGTAGGTCAGGAAGGTGATCAAGCCTTGTGTTGCGGCGCGCAAGGCGGTCGGCGCCTCGCGGTCGATATAGATCTGGCCGACCACGAAGAAGAAATCGAAGCAGATGCCATGCAGCACGATGCCCAGCCACAGCATCCACATCAGGTCGCCGGTGCCGCCGAAGGCGAACATGGCATAGCGCACCACCCAGGCCAGCATGCCCACGGCGAGCATGTACTTCACGCCCAGGCGACGGAAGAACCAGGGGATGAGCAGCATGCAGAGGATTTCCGACATCTGTCCGCCGGTCATCTTGCCCGCGGCGTTGACCACGCCGATCTCGTTGAGATACAGGTTGGTGAAGGCGTAGTAGAACTGCAGCGGAATGCAGATCAGGAACGAGGCCAGCGCAAATACCGCCATCGAGCGGTCGCGCAGCAGGTGCAGCGACTCCAGGGGCAGCGCATGGCGCAGCTCGAAGCGCTGGCTGCTCGCGAGTGGTGGCGTGGCGGGCAGGGTGAAGCAATAGCCCGCCATGACCACCGACAGCACGGCGGCGAGGTGCAGCGGCGATGCGCTGGCTTCCACGCCCCAGGCGCCGACGATCAGGCCCACGACGATCCAGCCGATGGTGCCGAACACGCGGATCGCACCGAACTCCTCGCGCGGATCGTGGATATGGCGCATCGCCAGCGAAGTGGTCAGCGCCAGCGTGGGCATGTAGCAGAGGCTGTAGGCGAGGAGGGCCGCATAGACCAGCCCGAAGGAACTCTGTTGGGCCGCAACCACCAGCAAGACGGCGCCGATGACGTGCAGCACGGCGAGCACGCGGCGCGTATCGAACAGGCGGTCAGCCATCAAGCCGACGAACAGCGGCGAGATCATGGCGCCGATCGCGGTGGTACCCGCGACTGCACCGATTTCCTGTCCGCTGAAGTGCAGTGTCTTGCCCAGCCAGGTGCCGACGGTGACGTACCAGGCACCCCAGATCGCGTACTCGAACAACATCATCAAGCGAAGGCGCCACTTCATCCCCGTTTCCCCTTTTTGCGTTGTGGCCCGAGCGGTTCTTCCACGTCCTGCCAGACGCCGCCTGCGGCATGGCTTCTGAGCATGGCGTCGATCACCAGGCTGTTGCGATAACCGTCGGCGAAGGTTGGCAGGGCCGGCGGCTTGGTATCCGGTGTGCCGCCGCGCCGTATCCAGTCATAGGCGTCGGCGATCAGGTTGCGGAACGCATCGGCCCAGGCTTCCGGATGGCCGGCAGGCAGGTGTGCGTAACCGCGGGCGAGCGGATCCAGGGTGGCCGGATCCTTCGCGAGCACGGCATTGGCTTGCGCGTGCTGGCCGAGCCACAGCTCGTTGGGCTGCTCCTGTTGCCATGCGACGGAGGCAAGTCGCCCGTTCACCTCCAGGCGCAGATCGTTCTTGTGGCCGGGCAGCACCTGGCCGACGATGAGGCAGCCGCGCGCGCCGTTGTCGAAACGCAGCAGCACGCTGGCGATGTCTTCGCTGGTGATCTTCACTTCGCGCCGTTGCGCCGACTTCGACTTGGCGAAGGCCTTGGTCGATTCGGCGGGCGCCAGGCGCACCGGGACGGCGGTGTGCAGGTCGGCCAGCACGGAAGTGATGCGCGATCCGGTGACGTGTTCGGCCAGGTCGCACCAGTGGGAGCCGATGTCACCAAGGGCCGAGCTGGCACCGCCCAGCTTGGGGTCAAGGCGCCAAGAATAGGTGCGCTCGTCGGTCAGCCAATCCTGCAGGTAGCGGCCGTGTACGAACACGGGCGCGCCGAGCTTGCCCTTGGCCACCATCGTGCGTGCCTGTTGCACGAGGGCGTGACCGCGATAGTTGAAGGTGACGACGTGCGCCACGCCGGCATCGCGCGCTGCCTCGAACAGCTCGCGACTTTCCTGCGCGTTACTCGCCAGCGGCTTGTCGGAGATGACGTGCTTGCCGGCCCGCAGCGCCGCCAGGGAGACTTCCCTGTGCAGGTGATTGGGTGTGGTGTTGTGCACCACGTGCACGTCAGGATCGGCGAGCAGTTCCTGGTAACTCGCATAGGCGCGGCCGGCATTCAGTTCGCGGGCGCGCTTCTTTGCGGATTCCAGGCTGGAGCCTGCGATGCCGATGATCTCGACATCACCCAGGCGACGTACGGCATCAAGATGGTGTGCGGCGATGAAGCCAGGGCCGACCAGGCCCATGCCCAGCTTCTTCATCGATCCGCACCTGCCGGGATGTGTCCTATATGGATCAAGAGGTTGTCGCAACGAATGCGCAGGCGGCACGCTGGCAGGGCCCGCTTGCGGGTTGATGCGAACTGGCCTGCCATTTCCCCTCCGGTAAATCGCTGCAACAAAAATGTATTCGATTACATCCGCACAGATACTGGGTTTTTCCGGGCTTCCCGGGAAGTGATCGATCAAGATCGAGCACGAGTCGGTCGGAAAGTCGTTAAAGTATGTAGCAGATGTGCAAACGCACGTGCAACGATTTCATGTAATCCATTACATTGCACTGCACAAAGACTCGTTGAGTCGCAGTGGCGAAGATCGCGTTCTTCGTGCGGTTGGCGCCCAATGGGCCGGCGATGTCGTGCCGAAGCAAAGCAGCAATGAAGGAGGCAGGATTTGTGAGTGCGGATGGATCCAAGCGCAAACGACCGGGGGCGAAGGCCGCATCATCGGCTGCCGGGTCGCCGCCTGCGCGCGTCAGGACGGTCAAGGAAATCGCCGCCGCTGCCAACGTATCGGTGGCGACCGTGTCTCGCGCCTTGCAGCGACCGGAAATCGTCAGCGAAGCGACGCGCCTGCACATCCAGGAGGTCGTCAAGCGTTTGGGTTACACACCCAATGCGCTGGCTCGCAACCTTCGCACGGCGCGCACGCGCCTCGTCGTCGCGTTGCTACCCGACATCACCAATCCCTTCTTCTCCGAAGTGATCCGCGGCATCGAGCAGGTGGCGCACGAAAGCGGCTACTCGGTGCTGCTGGGCGAAACCCAGAGCAGCCTGGTGCGCGAGCAGGCCTATGCGGACATGGTGGCCGCCCGCCAGGCCGACGGCATCATCACCATGTCCCATCGCGTGCCGTCGATCCCGATCACGGGTCGGTTGCCCGTGGTCAATGCCTGCGAATACGTGAAGGACAGCCTGATCTCCAGCGTCTATGTCGACAACGTGGCGGCGGCAGGTGTCGCTGTGGACTATCTGGTGACATTGGGGCATCGCGACATCGCTTTCATCGCGGGACCGCCGGCGAGCCCGATCTGCATCGATCGCGAGCAGGGTTATCGGCTTGCGCTGGAGCGGGCGAACATCCCGCTCAATCCCGCGTTGACGGCCACCGGCGATTTCTCGATCGAGGCAGGTGAGCGCGCCATCGAGCTATTGCTGTCGCAAGGACAGTCGTTCAGCGCAGTGTTCTGCTCCAACGACGAAATGGCGATCGGCGCCATGCGCGCGCTGGCCGCGCGCGGATTGCGCGTGCCCGAGGATGTCTCGGTGGTCGGCTTCGACGACATCCGCTTCGCGCGCTACATGACGCCCGCGCTGACCACCGTTGCCCAGCCAAAAAATGCGCTGGGGCGCGAAGCCATGACGATGCTCATCGAGCTGCTCAACGATCCCGAGGTGCCTCCGCGCAAACGCGTGCTGTCGGCCGACCTCGTCGTGCGCGGTTCGGTAGCGCCGTATTTGCCTCGGCGCAAGTAGCACGTCAGTAGAGGCGGGCGCCTTCGCTCACTCGGTGCCCGTTGCGGTGACTCGTTCCCGCGTATCCATGTGTCCCGATTGACTGAAGAAGCTGCACTCGCCGGCCCGCTATCGGTGCCGCTCCCTTCGCTTGCGCGCATGACAGGCGAGTGTTCGGACGGCTTGCCGATTTTGCCTAGTCATTTGCCCGTTTTGCGTACGGCGGCATCCGCCATGAAGCATAGAGTTGCGCTGCAAGCCTTGGCGGCGCGCGTTGATTCGTGCGTGCCTGGTTCACGGGCGGCGCACGCAGCGGTCGCAAGTGGCTGGTGGCCAGGGAGATTGGCTCAATCGTTGGAGTGCAAAGACGTGAATGCAGGCATCGCTAGGTTCAGGGCTGTCGCAAACGAAGTCGACGATGTGAATTCGTTGCGTGAGAGGGTGCTCCTGTCCTCCTTCATGGCGCTGGAAGAGCTCTGCCCGCACATTGCTGAAATGCTGATCCAGAACCTGGGAAGCCGACGCAAGGCCGCGTTGTGGATGTGCAGGCATCAGTGGGCGCTGGCCGGGCGAAATGGCTATCAGACCCTTGCCGACGGCGAAGAGGATCGGCTGCTGGATGTGGTCTACGGATGGGAGGCCGATCTATGCAGCAAGGGCCTGGTTGCCGAGTGAGTCTTGTCGCGAGTCCATCTGACGGGTCCGCGTGGACGAGGCAATGGCGATCGAAGAAGTCCGACCCTTGCCATGAATCACCGTGATTCAGCGAGGGATATAGGCGAAGGCAGTCTGGAGGCCCATTTTCAGCCTCAATATACGGTAGCTGGCGAGTTGGCAGGAGTGGAGGCGCTGGCACGCTGGCGCACGGTCTCCGGCGAGCTGTTGCTTCCCGATGACTTTCTTCCGGCCATCCAGCGAGCCGGGTTGTCCCGCGTACTGGCGCAGCGGATGGTTGACCAGGCTGCCTACCTCGCAGTGTGTTGGCGTGCGAAAAATGGGAGCACGCTTCCCGTGGCCGTGAATGTGGATCCGGGGACCATCATCTCCTCATCGTTCCTTGCCTACCTGGAGATGGCCGTGCGACGGGACAGGATATCTCCGGATGTTCTGGTCATCGAAGTTCTCGAGGAATCGATGGATGGCCAGGCACGGGAATTGACCAGCCGCCTGCGCAGATTTCGCCGGCGCGGCTATCGGATTTCCATTGATGACTTTGGAACGGGAGGGGCGGGACTTCAGCGGTTGCTGGATGTGCCGGCCGACGAGGTCAAGATTCCCGGTTGTTTCGTCAAGGGAGTTGGCACGGACTGCAGGAAAGCAGCTGTCGTCGAAGGGATGGTGGCGATGGCGGAGCGCATGGGGATGACTGTTGTGCTCGAAGGTGTCGAACGAGCCGAAGACATGGAGTGGGCAGCACGGTTGCGCGCTCAGATTCGCATGCAGGGCTTTCTTTTGGCGCGCCCCATGCCGATGGATCAGCTGATTCGAAGCAAAGGTGCCGTCAATGGAGGTGCTCGCCTGGGAAGGGATATGTCCATTGGCTTTCAGGGACGACATGCTTCACAAGTGACCACGCCGTTCGGATCGACCATGTGATTCGACTGAATTAATTCGGTGTGCCGGATACGTGCACAGCCTCGCCGAATATGCGCAGGGCTCATCCACTTATGCGCATCGCCGCGCCGTGGGCGCGGCTAATTTGCCAGCGGGGTGTCAGCACTCATCTCGCTCCGAAGCGAACGATGTCGTCTTCCCCGAACAGATACGCACCCAAGCCGGCGAATCAGCGGAGGAAGCATGCATCTTCAGGTGGAAGGCAGGTCGATGATTCTCCGCGCAACCGAGGAGGACGTCCTTCATGCCCTGGCGTCGCTTCGACGATATGGATCGAGCTCTTACGCCGTACTGGCGGACGCTGCGGGTAGCTGCATCCAGGTGGCAGGGGGTGGACAGACCTGCGCCGTCGAGATCAAGGGAATTGCCCCTGGCTACCATCGCCGGGCCCACAAGGCAAAGCGGCACTTGTCGTATCCACATGGCACGCGACTCGCCTTTGGTGCGGGTGTGCTGGAGCTGTTCAGTGACGAGTGGTTTACGGTAGACGAGGCAGCCACGCTGTTTCTCGAATTTCACCGCGGCGAATGGCCGCCCACGTCGGCTGCAGGGTGGCGCGATGTATCGGGCGCTCGCAACAGGCCGCGTTACCAGCGATTATCGGTCGATCCCGTCAGGTCACCCGGGTACTCCTGCGCCGCAACCTCTCGCACGGGCCAGATCTTCTCGGCGCACGCCTGAGGCAAGCCTGTGTGCGGCGTCTGCAGGAAATCGCAGGCTGCGTGACACAACAGTCTGTGCGATTCATGGGCGAGAGCTTGCTTGTAAATCCGTGGTGCGATGGTATGAAGGCAATGACACTACTGCCGATGCTTGCCCATGCACGACCTGCCTCCCTTTCATCTCGCCTTTCCCGTGACATCGCTGGCGAATGCCCGGGCGTTCTATGGTGAATTGCTTGGTTGCCCGGAAGGTCGATCCAGTGACAGCTGGGTAGACTTCGACTTTTACGGGCACCAGATCGTGGCGCACCTCGCGCCGGAAGAGACGCGCCAGGTCGCAGCGCACGACGTGGATGGCGACGATGTGCCGGTGCGTCACTTCGGCGTGGTGCTGTCGATGCCGGACTGGCAGGTGCTCGCCGAACGGCTGGAGACGGCAGGGACGCGCTTCGTCGTCGCGCCGCATATCCGTTTCAAGGGCCAGCCGGGCGAGCAGGCCACCATGTTCCTGCTGGACCCCTGCGGCAACGCGCTGGAGTTCAAGGCGTTCGGGGATCGTTCGCGGCTGTTCGCCAAATGAAGCCGGAAGACCTGAAGCGGCTGGTCACGATCAGGATGCCTTACGGCAAGTACAAGGGGCACCTGATTGCCGACCTGCCTGGCGCGTACCTGGCATGGTTCGCCCGCAAGGGCTTTCCACCCGGTGACCTGGGCAACTTGCTGGCACTGGCGCTCGAGCTTGACCACAACGGCTTGAAGTCGCTGCTGGATCCCCTGCGGCAGGGTCGGGGTGCTGGGAAGGCCTGATGGGTCAGGCTGGGCTATTCGGCAGTGTCCGGCCCGGGGTTGCCTTTAAGTTACGTATAATCAATAAGTTGCCGGTTATTCTTCATCTAATATTGCGCCACCTGCGCCGGGTGGTTATTTATTCAAGCAAATGATTTAGCATTGTCGCGTTCGCCCCTCTGGACAGGCTGCTGACATGCGGAAGGACACGATTTCCATCGGTGGTGCCAGCGGCTTCTGGGGTGACAGCGTCACCGGGCCGATGCAGCTGGTTGCCTCGCGCCGCGTGGATTTCCTGGTCTTCGATTACCTGGCCGAACTGACCATGTCGCTGCTGGCCTCCGCGCGCATGAAGGATCCGGCGTTGGGCTACGCCACCGACTTCGTTGGCGTCGCGATGCGCGCGGTGCTCAAGGACGCGATGGCGCAGGGCATTCGCATCATCGCCAATGCGGGCGGCGTGAATCCGCGTGGCTGCGCGTCGGCGTTGCAGGCGCTCGCGGATGAGCTGGGCGTGCAGGTACGCATCGCGGTGGTGGAAGGCGACGATGTGATGCCGCTGCTGCCCGCGCTGCGCGAAGAAGGCGTGCGCGAACTGCACGGCGAGCGGCCATTGCCCGACAAGGTGGTCAGTGCGAATGCCTATCTGGGCGCGTTGCCGATCAAGGCAGCGCTGGATGCGGGTGCGCAGGTGGTCATTACCGGCCGCTGCGTCGACAGCGCGGTCACGCTCGGCGCGCTGATGCATGGCTTCGGATGGGCGACGGACGATTACGATCGCCTCGCGGCCGGCAGCCTCGCCGGGCACATCCTTGAATGTGGTTGCCAGGGAGCAGGTGGCCTGCATACCGACTGGGAGGCCGTGCCCGACTGGGCGCACAGCGGTTATCCCATCGTCGAGTGCCGTGCCGATGGCGGGTTCACCGTCACCAAGCCTGACGGTAGCGGCGGCCTGGTGACGCCTGCCGCCGTGGGCGAGCAGATGCTGTACGAGATCGGCGATCCGGCGAGCTATGTGTTGCCCGACGTCGTGTGTGATTTCACCCAGGTGACGATGACCCAGACTGGCGAGCATCGCGTGGAGGTGCGTGGCGCGCGCGGACGCGCGCCCACGCCTGAGTACAAGGTCAGTGCGACCTACGCCGACGGCTATCGCGCCAATGGCCAGCTCACCGTCATCGGTTTCGACGCGGACCGCAAGGCGCACCGTACCGCCGAGGCGATCCTGGAGCGTACGCGCGGCCTGTTCCGCAGGCTGGGCCTGCCGGACTACAGCGCCACGCATATAGAGACGCTGGGTTCGGCCTGGCTGTTCGGGCCGCATCAGCCGACGGCGCCGCACTTCGAGTCGGTGATGTGGCTGGCGGTGGCGCACCCGAACAAGCAGGCGCTGGAGCTGTTTGCCCGCGAGATCGCTCCGGCTGCCACATCGTGGGCCCCGGGCACGACGGGTGCGGGTGGGCGTCCCAGCGTCGTGCCTGCCATCAAGCAGTTCGCCTTCCTGCTCGACAAGGCGCGACTTCAGCCGCGTGTGATGCTGCTGGATGGCGAGACCATCGATGTGGACGTGCCAACCGGCGGTGTGTCCACCGATGCACCCTTGGCGCCTTCTGCGCACGCCGCGCGCGTCACCGTCTCGGACCTTGACCTTGCCGGCAAAGTCCCGCTCATCGCGCTTGCCTACGCACGCAGCGGTGACAAGGGCGACACGTCCAATATAGGTGTCATCGCGCGTCGGCCCGAAGACCTCCCGCTGCTGCGAGCACAACTGACTGAAGCGTCGGTCGCCGCCCATCTGGCGCATATGGTGAAGGGGCGCGTCACGCGCTACGAGCTGCCAGGTATCCATGCGCTGAACTTTGTCTGCGAGCAGGCGCTGGGTGGCGGCGGCATGGCGTCACTGCGTAACGATGCGCTGGGCAAGGGCATGGCGCAGGTGTTGCTGGCCATGCCGGTACAGGTGCCCGTCGGCCACCCATCGCTGGCGGCGCAGTCGTGACCGCTGGCCTGATGCCATCTTCATGCGTCGAAGTCGGGCGTGGCGCGCTGCATGGCGCCATGTGCCTGGGTTTCGAGGAGCCGGTGATGCCACATTGCAAGGAGGCCACTCGTGCCTGTGCTTGAATCCCGCGTCGTCCCGCAAAGCGATGCCTATCGCCAGAACCTCGCCGCGTTGAGCGGACTCGTCGAACAGTTGCGTGCACTGGAGGCCCGTGCGCGCGACAAGTCGGAACTGTCCCGTGAACGCTTCGAGCGACGCGGCCAGTTGCTGCCAAGCGATCGACTCGGCCGCCTGCTTGATGCCGGCGCACCCTTTCTCGAGCTGTCCACCCTGGCCGGTTTCTGTCTGGATCATGCCGATCCGGCGCGCTCGACGCCGGGCGGCGGCCTGATCGCCGGCATCGGCTGGGTGAGCGGCGTGCGCGCGATGATCGTGGTGGACGATGCGGGCATCGACGCCGGTGCGGTACAGCCCATGGGCATCGAGAAGTTCCAGCGCGCGCAGTGCATCGCGCTTGCGCAGAAATTGCCGTTCATCCATCTGGTCGAGTCCGCCGGCGCCAACCTGCTGGCGTATCGGGTGGAGACCTTCATCCACGGCGGCAGCGGGTTCTACTGGCTGGCACGGCTGTCAGCCGCGGGCATTCCGGTGATCAGCGTAGTGCACGGTTCCAGTACGGCGGGCGGCGCCTATATGCCCGGGCTGTCGGACTATGTGGTGATGGTGCGCGACCGTGCACGCGCCTTCCTGGCGGGCCCGCCGCTGCTCAAGGCCGCTACCGGCGAGATCGCCACCGAGGAAGAGCTGGGTGGCGCCGAGATGCACGCCAGCATCTCGGGGCAGGCCGAGTACCTCGCCGAGGACGATGCGGATGCATTGCGCATCACGCGCGAACTGCTCGCGGCACTGGACTGGAATCGCGATGCGCCGTCGAGCGAACGCACCTACGCACCGCCACGCTTTGCCGAAGAGGAATTGCTCGGCATTGCACTGCCGGATCATCGCAAGCCGCTCGACATGCGCGAAGTGATTGCGCGCATCGTCGACGGCTCGGATTTCCTCGAGTTCAAGGCGGACTACGGCCCCGCCACGATCACCGGCCACGCCGCCATCTGCGGGATGCGCCTGGGCGTCATCACCAACAACGGGCCGCTGGATCCGGCGGGGGCCACCAAGGTGGTGCACTTCATCCAGGCCTGCTGCCAGGCGGACATCCCGCTGCTCTACCTGCAGAACACCACCGGCTTCATCGTCGGCAAGGCCTCGGAGCAGGGCGGCATGATCAAGCACGGATCGAAGATGATCCAGGCCATGGCCAACGCCACCGTGCCGCGTATCACGGTGCATTGCGGCGCCTCGTTCGGTGCGGGCAACTACGGCATGTCGGGCCGTGGCTTCTTTCCGGATTTCTGCTTCAGCTGGCCCAATGCCAAAACCGCTGTGATGGGTGCCGAACAGGCGGCCGACACCATGGCCACCGTGATGGCCGCCAGCATGCAGCGCAAGACGCAGTCCGTCGATCATGCGGCCATCGAGGCGATGCGCGCCAAGGTCATCGACACGTTCGAACGGCAGTCGGATGCCTTCACGCTTTCGGGTCGCCTGCTCGACGACGGCGTGATCGACCCGCGTGACACGCGCAAAGTGCTCGCCTGTGTGCTTTCCGTCTGCGAAGAGTCGCGCCGACGCACCCTGCATCCCATCCAGTTCGGCGTCGCGCGCGCCTGACCACTACCTCCATCAGTCCAGGATCACCGGAGCCAGACATGCAGTTCAGTCACGAGCACCAGGAGCTGCAGCGCAGCCTCAAGCGCTTCATCGACAGCGAGATCAATCCGCACGTCGATGAGTGGGAGGCGGCCGAGATGTTTCCCGCCAAGGCGCTGTTCAAGCAGATGGGCGAGCTGGGTTTCCTCGGCATCGCCAAGCCGACGCAGTTCGGCGGCCTGGGCCTGGACTATTCCTATGCGATGGCGATGGCCGAGACGCTGGGCCACATCCATTGCGCCGGCATACCGATGGCGATCGGCGTGCAGACCGACATGGCCACGCCGGCGCTCGCCCGCTTTGGTTCCGATGAACTGCGCGCACAGTTCCTGGCGCCCGCCATCAGCGGCGATGCGGTGGCCTGCATCGGCGTATCGGAGCAGGGTGCCGGCTCGGACGTGGCTGCGATCAGGACGGTGGCCCGCAAGGATGGCGACGACTACGTCATCAACGGCAGCAAGATGTGGATCACCAACAGCCTCCAGGCGGACTGGATGTGCCTGCTGGCCAATACCTCGGACGACGCCTCGCACAAGAACAAGTCGCTGATCATCGTGCCGATGGACAGCAAGGGCGTGTCGGTCGGCCAGAAGATCCGCAAGATCGGCATGAATGCCTCGGATACCGGCCTGATCCACTTCGATGACGTGCGCGTGCCGCAGCGTTACCGCATCGGCGACGAGGGCAGGGGCTTCACCTACCAGATGCTGCAGTTCCAGGAGGAGCGCATGTGGGCGGCGGCGAGCAACCTGCAGATGATGACGTCGTGCATCGACGCCACCGTCGAGTACGCCCGCGAACGCAAGCTGTTTGGTGCCAGCGTGCTCGACAACCAGTGGGTGCACTTCAAGCTGGCCGAGCTCAAGACCGAGGTGGAGGCGCTGCGTGCGCTCACCTATCGCGCCTGCGAGCTGTACATCAGCGGCCAGGACGTGACGGAGCTGGCGTCCATGGCCAAGCTGAAGACGGGACGCCTGGCCCGCATCATTCCGGATACCTGCCTGCAGTTCTGGGGCGGCATGGGCTACACCTGGGACAACCCGGTATCGCGGTTCTATCGCGATGGTCGGCTCGGCTCCATCGGTGGCGGTGCGGACGAGGTGATGCTCAGCATCATCTGCAAGTACATGAACACGTTGCCGGGCCGGAAGGACTGAGCGATGAGCCAGTCGCTTGCCGGGTTTCGTTCGATCCTGATTGCCAATCGCGGCGAAATCTCGCTGCGCGTCCAGCGCACGGCCCGGCGTCTCGGCATGCGCACCATTGCCGTCTACTCGGAGGCCGATCGGGATGCGCCGCATTGCTGGGCTGCGGATATGGCCTTGCCGATCGGCGCACCGCAACCGCAGGCCTCGTATCTCAATATCGCAGCATTATTGGATGCCGCGCGGCGCTCCGGTGCCGAGGCCGTGCATCCCGGTTACGGCTTTCTCGCCGAGAGCGACGCTTTTGCCGAAGCCTGCACTGACGCCGGTCTCGTGTTCATTGGCCCGTCCGCAGCGGCCATCCGTGCCATGGGCAACAAGGCGGGCGCCAAGCATGTGATGGAAGCGGCCGGCGTGCCCTGCGTGCCCGGCTACCAGGGTGACGATCAATCCGACGCTCGCATGGCGAAGGAGGCTGAGCTCATCGGCTATCCCGTGATGATCAAGGCTGCCGCCGGTGGCGGCGGGCGTGGCATGCGACGTGTCGATCGCCCGGAGCAATTTGCCGCCGCGTTGCAATCGGCCCGTTCCGAAGCCGGGCATGCGTTCGGTTCCAGCGAGCTGATTCTCGAAAAGGCCATCGTCGAGCCGCGCCATATCGAGATCCAGGTGTTCGCCGACATGCACGGCCATGTCGTTCACCTGGGTGAGCGCGATTGTTCGGTGCAACGCCGGCACCAGAAATTGATCGAGGAATCGCCGTCGCCCGCAGTGTCGCCGGAGCTGCGGGCGCGCATGGGCGAGGTGTCGGTGAATGCGGCGCGCGCCATCGGCTACGTGGGTGCCGGCACGCTGGAGTTCCTGCTTGCCCCGGACGGCTCGTTCTATTTCATGGAGATGAACACGCGCCTGCAGGTCGAGCATGCCGTTACGGAGGCCGTGATTGGCGTCGATCTGGTCGAGTGGCAGTTGCGCGTGGCGCTGGGCGAAGTGTTGCCGCTGACCCAGGGCGACATCGATGCACGACTGGCCCAGGGCGGTCATGCCATCGAAGTGCGCCTGTGCGCGGAAGATCCTGCGCAGGACTTCCTGCCGCAGAGCGGCACGGTCATGCGCTGGCGCGCGCCGCGCGAAGTGCGCACGGACCATGCGCTGGCCGACGGTGTGGTCGTTTCGCCTTACTACGATTCGATGCTGGCCAAGATCGTCGCCCACGGCAGCGATCGTGCCGATGCCTGTCGCCGGTTGGCCCGCGCGCTGGAAGACTGCCTGCTGCTCGGCCTGCCGACCAATCGGGCATTCCTGCGGCAATGCGTGGCGCATCCGGCATTCGTGGCCGGTGATGTGTCGACGGCATTCATCGATACGCACTTCCCGGCATCGGTGCGAAGGGTGTGGACACCCGATGCCTCGTCCCGTCAGGCCGCCGCCGTATTGCTGACGTACCTGCGGGGAAATACAGGTCGCCGCTATCCCGCCGAACTGCAGGGTTGGGCCAGCAGTCGTGCGTATCCCGCGTCCTGCCGGTTCACGCTCGATGGCGCGGCCACGGAGATGCGAGTGCGCACGCTCGCTATGCAGCGATGGGAGTTGGCGGGGGAGGATGGCGTCGTCGAGGCGGAAATCGTTTCGGAGAGTGAGGGGTGTTTGACCCTGATGTTGGGCGGCGGGCTGCAT
The DNA here is from genome assembly GCF_004296575.1 of Dyella amyloliquefaciens. Lineage (GTDB taxonomy): Bacteria > Pseudomonadota > Gammaproteobacteria > Xanthomonadales > Rhodanobacteraceae > Dyella > Dyella amyloliquefaciens. Next base: position 393,533 of record NZ_SAYT01000003.1, read on the forward strand.
TTACTGGAATACGCACTCACCGGTTGCGCAGGCCAGTTCACGCTCGACGGCATCGAGCACGGCGTCTCCGACACCACCTACGCCAAGCCTGAGCGCCAGGGCGCGCAAGTCGGGAATGGCCGTATCAGCGCACCAATGAACGGTCGCGTGGTGGCGGTACACGTTACCGAAGGCGAGGCGGTCGCCGCCGGGCAGGCCTTGCTCGTGGTAGAGGCCATGAAAATGGAGCACAGCATTGCGGCGCCATTCGCGGGCGCGGTGAAAGGCCTGTTTACCCAGGTCGGCGCCCAGGTGGCGCCCGGTGGGCTGCTGATGGAGATCGCGGCGGCCTGATCGGCGAAATCCGATGCGGGGCGATCAGTGGCCTCGCCTCGTTACGGCGACGTGCGCAGGATGAAGCGCACCGCCTGTTCGGCCAATGCATCGATGCTGATGCCGGCGCCGGCCTGGTACCACTGTGCCGTCCAGTTGAGTGCGCCGAACATCAGCAGGCGATCCACCGGCGTCGGTTGCGCCCAGTCGCCTGACGCATGCAGCCGTTCGATGATCCGCGTCCAGATGGCTTCGTAGCGATCCTTGAGCGCAATGATCCGTCCTTGCGCTGCCGCATCCAGCGAGCGCCATTCGTACAGCATCACCGGGATGAAATCCTGCTCGGGCGCGAGCAGGGTGTACAGATGTGCCCGCACGAGCTGCAGCAGCGCCTCGCGCGGAGGCAGGTGGTCGACATCGATGGCCTCGATGTCGGCGAGCGCCACCGTGAGGCCGTGCTCGATCACGGCCTGCAGGATGTCCTGCTTGGTCTTGAAGTAGTAGAACCAGCTGCCCGCATGCACGCCTGCGGCCGCGGCGATGTCGCGCACCGTGGTGTCGCCGTAGCCTTTCTCGCGGAACAGTCGTGCCGATTGCTCGATCAGCTCCCGGCGCAAGCCTTCGTTGGCATCCTGCGCTGGACGGCCGCGCTTGCGGCGCGGAGCGGCTTCGATATCCGGCGCGGGCTTCGGCGAGCTGGGAGCGGCGTGTTTTGGCATGCCCTGATCAATGCGGGAGGCTTGAACGCATTGTAGCCTCGGTTGCAGCGCAATCACGGCGCCACTCGCGCCGACGCAGCGCCACTTCGGGCGCTGCGTCGGGTTGGTCGATCAGAAGTGAACGACGGTGCGGATGGACTTGCCTTCATGCATCAGGTCGAAGGCTTCATTGATGTCGGTGAGCGGCTTGGTGTGCGTCACGAACGGTGCGAGCTGGATCTTGCCGGCCATCGAGTCCTCGACCATGCCGGGCAACTGCGAGCGGCCCTTCACGCCGCCGAACGCCGTACCCAGCCAGCGACGGCCGGTCACCAGCTGGAAGGGGCGGGTGGAGATCTCCTGACCCGCGCCAGCCACGCCGATGATGACCGACTGGCCCCAGCCACGGTGCGCGCATTCGAGCGCGGCGCGCATCACGTTGACGTTGCCGATGCATTCGAAGCTGTGGTCCACGCCCCAGCCGGTCATTTCCACGATGACCTGCTGCACCGGCTTGTCGTAATCCTTGGGGTTCACGAAGTCGGTCGCGCCGAACTCGCGCGCCAGCTCGAACTTGCCGGGGTTGGTGTCGATCGCGATGATGCGTCCGGCCTTGGCAAGCTTCGCGCCCTGGATGACGGCCAGGCCGATGCCGCCGAGACCGAACACGGCCACGCTGTCGCCTTCCTGCACCTTGGCGGTGTTCTTCACGGCGCCAAGGCCCGTGGTGACGCCGCAGCCCAGCAGGCACACATGCTCGGGGTTGGCGTCCGGGTTGATCTTGGCCAGCGATACTTCGGCCACCACGGTGTATTCGCTGAACGTGGAGCAGCCCATGTAGTGATAGATGGGCTGGCCGTTGTAGCTGAAACGCGTGGTGCCATCCGGCATCAGGCCCTTGCCCTGCGTGGCGCGTACGGACACGCACAGGTTGGTCTTGCCGCTCTTGCAGAACAGGCATTCGCCGCACTCGGCGGTATACAGCGGAATGACGTGGTCGCCCGGCTTCACGCTGGTGACGCCTTCGCCCACTTCCACCACGATGCCGGCGCCTTCATGGCCGAGCACGGCGGGGAAGATGCCTTCCGGATCATCGCCCGACAGCGTGAATGCGTCGGTATGGCAGACGCCGGTGTGAGTGATCTTCACCAGCACTTCGCCCTTGCGAGGCGGCTCCACGTCGATGGTGACGATTTGCAGGGGCTTGCCCGCTTCGAAGGCAACAGCAGCGCGTGATTTCATGGCGATGATCCTGGGACGGTGAACGCTGATGGCCACGGGCGTGGCCATAGGGGGATTAACGGAGATAAGAGCGCACGAGAGAGACCACCTCTTCGATGGACTGGTCGGGATTGCCTTTGGCTTGTGCCATATGGGCAAATTCCTCTCTGAGATGACTTTCGAGCACGCCGGCCATCAGGCCGTTGATTGCTCCGCGGACGGCGGCGATCTGCTGGAGAATCGGGCCGCAATCCGCGCCACTCTCCAGCGCAGTTTCAAGCGCATCCAGCTGGCCGCGTACGCGCCGGACGCGCGTCAGGACACGCTTTTTCTCTTCAGCGGTATGCGGCATGGGGATGCCCTCATCAATACTGGCAGGGAGTATCCTATATACCCCCTCCCAGTATTACAACTTGCTACGTGTCGGCAGCCGGATAGCGTTGGTCAGCTGTGCAGGCTCAGCGAAGCCGTGGTGTTTCACCGTTTGTCGTCACGAGGCTCGCTGGCGAGCCCGGATGATGAAGGGCGCTCAGGCGACGCTGCCCCTGCCATAGATATAGAAATCGGCGAGCGAGCCGGTGTCGTTGTCACCGGAATACGGATAGCGATTGGGAATATGCCGGAGCAGTCGCCAGCCTGTTGCGTTGGCGCGCACCCAGCGACTGAACTGATGGTGGCGCACATGCGGGATCTGCGGGTTGGCCTCGTCCTTGTCGGACGAATAGATGATCACGTAATCCTTCGCTGCATCGAACAGGCTGCGCATGTACGTCTCGTACACCGCCTCCTCGGTCAGGTGGTAGATCACGTCGAGCGACAGCGCGAGCTGGGCTGTCTGCCCGGCGTAATCGTGCACCAGCATGAATGACTTGCTGGCATCGCCGGCGAAACGCCGGCTGCATCCTTCAATCGCATGCGGACTGACATCGACGCCGAGATAGGACGGATACCTTGCCAGCGTCAGCTGGTTGCCATCGCCGCAGCCGAACTCGATCACATCGCGAATATGGTGGGTGACCACGAAGTTGTTGAGTACTTCTGCCTTGAATTCAGCCAGGCGGTTGTACGAGCCGGCACCGGAGTTGCCGCCTTCGCGATAGCGCTCGATCCAGTATTCCTCGGAAGTGTGGAAGGGTTTGGCCGGGTGCAGCAGTCGCTGGTACACGCTGCGGGCGACGGGTCCGATGACGGGGATCCGCTTGATGAGGTCTTTCATGTAAGCGCTCCTATAACGTGAAGATCCGTTATGTCGCCTAGGTAGTTACCCCTGAGCCCACGCTTTGGCGCCGATGCTGCTCCTTGCTCTCGACCCGTGGGATTGCCCGGAAGGTCGCGTCGATCATCGGATGTCGTCGATCCTATCAGGGCAGGCAGCGGTTAAATGAATGATGCCGTTACGCGGATCGCTGCCTTGGATGGAGGTGATTTCACCTGTTCATGTTGCCGCCAACAGTCCGGCGATGCTGCGCAGCGCCGTCGCGTTGCGCCGAAGATGCGCGGCATCGGGCCGTCCATCAAGGCAAACCAGGCATGGCGGGCATGGGTTTTTCCATTGGCATCACATGACAGCCATGTGCCCCATGCCCGGCGTTAACGCTTCGTACGTCAGGGTTGAAGCTCGCCCGAGGCGCCGAGAGCCGGGGTAACCAATGATCTGGAGTCAATCACCTGCCATGAGTGTCACGCCGTCGGATGCGCTGGTCTTCTTTGGTGCCACGGGAGACCTCGCCTACAAGATGATTTTTCCGGCGCTGCAGGCGCTGATCAAGGCAGGCGAGCTACGCATGCCGGTCATTGGCGTCGCTCATGGCGGGATGACGCTGGATCAACTGCGCGAGCGTGCGCGCAGCAGCCTCAAGGAGCACGGCGGCATCCACGCGGATGCGTTCGAGCAACTGGCCAGCCAACTGCAATATGTCGACGGCGATTATGACGATCCGGATACCTATGCGCGACTGAAGAAGGCGATGGGTGGGGCCAGGTGTCCCCTTCATTACATGGCGATACCGCCTTCGATGTTCGCTACGGTGGTGAAGGGCCTCGCGGCCTCGGGCTGCGCCAAGGGAGCCAGGATCATCGTGGAGAAGCCGTTCGGTCGCGACCTCGCTTCGGCGCAGGAGTTGAACCAGACGCTCCACGATGTCTTCGATGAATCGGCGGTCTTTCGCATCGATCACTACCTCGGCAAGGAGGCGGTGCAGAACCTGCTGTATTTCCGTTTCGCCAATACCTTCCTCGAGCCGGTGTGGAATCGAACGTACGTCGACAATGTCCAGATCACCATGGCGGAAGACTTCGGCATCCAGGGGCGCGGCAGCTTCTACGACCAGGTGGGCGCTCTGCGCGACGTCGTGCAGAATCACCTGCTGCAGGTGACGGCCTTGCTTGCCATGGAGGCACCCTCCGGGCATGGCCTGGCGGCGATGCGAGCCGAGAAGCTTCGATTGTTCCAGGCCATGCGCCCGTTGAAGCCGAGCGAGGTGATTCGCGGCCAATTTCGCGGATATCACGATGAAAAGGGTGTGGCGCCACATTCCCAGGTGGAGACTTACGCGGCGCTGCACCTGCACATCGATACGTGGCGCTGGGCAGGCGTGCCGTTCTACATCCGCACCGGCAAATGCATGCCGGTGACCAGCTGCGAGGTGGTAGCCACGTTGAAGCGGCCGCCGTTGGCCGTGTTCGATGCGGTCAACCGGAATCATTCGAACTGTCTGCGGTTTCGGCTCAGTCCGGAGGTCACCATCGCGCTGGGTGCACGCGTGAAGCGGGCAGGCGAACAGATGCGCGGCGAAGCCGTGGAGCTGGTGGCGAGACATCAATCGCCCGAAGAGGAGTTGCCTTATCAGCGTCTGCTGGGCGAAGCGATACGCGGCGATCCCTCGCTGTTCACCAGCGACGCCTGCGTGGAAGCCGCGTGGGCGGTCGTCGACCCCGTGCTCGACAACGCGGAGCGCGTGCATGCCTACGCGCCTGGCAGCTGGGGCCCGGAGGCCGCCAGTGCCATGACGGCCAATCACGGAGGGTGGCATGACCCGAAAGCGGAGGGTGAGCAGGCGTGATCGCCATGCCGCCACCCGTGTCGTCATTCATTTGTGTCTGATAGCTGCGTCGAACTCACCATGAAACCTACCCAACAATTGCATCAACTCGGTCAGAGTCTCTGGTTGGATAACATCACCCGGGACCTGCTCAACAGTGGCGCGCTGCGTCGGTACATCGACGAACTCTCGGTGACCGGCCTCACCTCGAATCCCACCATATTCGACGCGGCCATCGGCGGAGGCCACTCGTATGACGCGGGCATCCGCGAAAGGGCGGGCGACGGCGCCAGTGGCGAGGGTCTGTTCATCGAGCTGGCACTGGACGATCTCCGCCGTGCCGCCGACATGTTTCATCCCGTCTTTGAGGCCAGCCAGCATCAGGATGGCTGGGTGTCGATGGAGGTGTCGCCTTTGCTGGCCTCCGATACCAAGGGCAGCATCCGTGCTGCGAAGCTGATCCACCAGCAAGCCGGGCGGCCAAACCTCTTCGTCAAGATTCCTGGCACGCCGGAAGGCATTCCCGCCATCGAGGAATCCATCTTCGCGGGCGTGCCGATCAATGTGACCCTGCTGTTCTCGCGTGAGCAGTATGTGGCGGCGTCCCGGGCTTATATGCGCGGTATCGAGCGCCGGCTGGAGGTGGGTCTGGATCCGCACGTCTGCTCTGTCGCGTCGCTCTTCGTCAGTCGCTGGGATGTGGCCGTGAAGGACGCGGTGCCCGCACCGCTTCGCAACAAGCTAGGCCTGGCCGTCAGTGGACAGGTCTATCGCGCCTATCGGGACATGCTCGCGTCGGGCCGTTGGCATGCGCTTGCCGATAAGGGCGCGATGCCGCAACGCTTGCTGTGGGCGAGCACCGGCACCAAGGATCCCGAGGCATCGGACACGCTGTACATCGAGGCCCTGGCCGCACCGGACACGATCAACACGATGCCCGAAAAAACCTTGCTCGCGTTTGCCAAGCATGGCGAGGTCAAGGGTGTGATGCCGGAGAAGGGCGGCGATGCGGAAGCCACGCTGGCGCGCTTCGCCGAGGCCGGGGTGAATGTCGACAAGCTTGCGATCAGGCTGCAGAAGGAAGGTGCAGCCGCTTTCGTCAAATCGTGGAATGAGCTGCTTGGCCGCATCGATGAAAAAAGCACGCGCCTGGTGGGCGCGAAGGCATCGTGACGGCGCGTCATGTCGCATGCGGTCCGCGATCACGCATCGAGCGTTACCACAACGAGTCTGGCAAACCATTGGATAACCCGCATGGCACATGACCTCGACCAGAAATGCATCAACACCCTTCGATTCCTGTCCGTCGACATGGTGCAGAGAGCGGACAGCGGGCATCCCGGCCTGCCGCTCGATGCGGCGCCCATGGCTTACATGTTGTGGACGCGCTGGCTGAAGTTTCACCCCGCTAACCCGCAATGGTTCGACCGTGACCGCTTCGTACTTTCGGCGGGTCACGGCTCCGCGCTGCTCTACAGCCTGCTCTACCTGACCGGGTACGCGCTGACGCTGGACGACATCAAGTCGTTTCGGCAGTGGGGCAGCAAAACGCCTGGCCACCCCGAGCGTGGCCACACGCCTGGCGTGGAAACCACCACGGGCCCGCTGGGCCAGGGCATGGCCAACGCGGTGGGCATGGCCATTGCCGAGGCGCAACTGGCTGCCCGTTACAACCGTTCCAACCATGCGGTCGTGGACCATTACACGTATGCGCTGGTCAGCGACGGCGACCTGATGGAGGGCGTGGCCTCCGAGGCCGCTTCGTTGGCCGGTCACCTGGGGCTGGGCAAGCTGATCTGCCTGTACGACGACAACGCGGTCACCTTGTCCGCAGGCACGGACATGACGTTTTCCGAAGACTGCAGGCGTCGGTTCGATGCCTATGGCTGGCACACCGTGTATGTGGGTGATGGCAACGATCTGGCCGCGATCGATGCGGCACTGGAGGCGGCTCGCGCCAAGAGCACGCGCCCGACGCTGATCCTCGTGCGTACCCACCTGGGTTATGGCTCGCCCGAGCAGGACAGCTTCAAGGCGCACGGCTCGCCGCTGGGCGAAGATGGCGTGCGACAGACGAAGATGAAGCTGGACTGGCCGACCCAGCCTGACTTCCTCGTGCCCGACGATGTGTTGGCGCACTTTCGCCAGGCGCTGCAGCGTGGCGAAGAGCTGGAGGCGGCGTGGGAGCTTCGCATGAGCGCCTATGCCAAGACGTTCCCCGAGCTTCATGCCGAACTGCGGCGTGCCATAGACGGGGAGCTTGTCGAAGGGTGGGATGCGGATATCCCGGTGTTCCCGGCGGATGCCAAGGGCATGGCCACGCGCGAAGCATCCAGCAAAATCATGAACGCCTTCGCCGCCAGGGTGCCGGCATTTACCGGTGGCTCGGCTGATCTTGATCCGTCCACCAAGACGGCACTGAAGGGGCTGGGCGACTTCAATCCCGTGGCGAAGAAAGCGGAGGACCTGCAAGGCTCCGATACCGCAGGCTGGGGCTACTGGGGGCGCAACCTGCATTTCGGCGTGCGCGAACATGCGATGGGCGCGATCGCCAATGGATTGGCCGCACACGGCGGCATGATTCCATTCGGCGCGACCTTCCTGATCTTCTCCGACTACATGCGCCCGCCCGTGCGCCTTGCCGCGCTCATGGGCCTGCATGTCATTCATGTGTTTACCCACGACAGCATCGCGCTCGGTGAGGACGGTCCGACCCATCAGCCCATCGAGCAGTTGGCGAACCTGCGTGCGATTCCGCACCTCGTGATGATCCGTCCCGCTGACGCGAATGAAACCGCCGTCGCATGGCGGGTCGCCATGGAAATGCGGGATCGACCGGTGGTGCTGGTACTGACGCGCCAGAACGTGCCGACGCTGGATCGCGAGCAACGTGCTTCGGCGGATGGATTGCGGCGCGGCGCCTACGTGTTGAGCGATCCTCCGAAAGGCGGTCCGCAACTGATCCTGATCGCCAGCGGCTCCGAGGTCAGCCTGATTGCCGAGGCTGCAGAGCGATTGCAGGAAGAGGGCGTCGCGGTCCGCTGTGTTTCGATGCCGAGCTGGGAGCTGTTCGAGGCGCTGCCGCAGGAGGAACGTGATGCGGTACTGCCACCTTCCGTAGGCGCTCGCCTGGCGGTGGAGCTGGGCGTCAGCCAGGGCTGGGATCGTTACGTGGGGCCCCATGGCGACATGCTTGGCATCGAGCGGTTCGGGGCCTCCGCGCCCGCCGATGTCCTGCTGAAGGCCTACGGCTTCACCGTGGATGCGATCTGCGGGCGCGCCAGGGCACTGCTTGCCCGATAGCTGTGACGTTCACTCGCGCTTGATCGGATGGCCACCAAATTCGTTGCGCATCGCCGACAGCAACTTGTCGGCGAACGAGTCTTTGTCGCGCGACCGAAGCCGCTCGATCAGCGACTGGGTGATCACCGGGGCCGGCACATTGAGTTCGATGGCTTCGTCGACCGTCCATCGACCTTCCCCCGAATCCTCCACGTAGGGGGCAATGCCCGACATCTCCGGATTCTTTGCCAGTGCATCGGCACTCAGGTCGAGCAGCCAGGAGCGCACGACGCTGCCGTGGCGCCAGATCTCGGCGATCAACGGCAGGTCCAGTTCGAACTCGACCTTCTGCCGGAGTATGGAGAACCCCTCGGCGTAGGCCTGCATCATTCCGTACTCGATGCCGTTGTGAACCATCTTGGTGAAGTGGCCGGCCCCCGCCGCGCCCACTCGGGCCCATCCCCGGTCCTTGGCGGGCGCCAGTGCCTCGAACACCGGACGCAACCGCTCGATGGCCGCCTCGTCACCGCCGATCATCAGGCTGTATCCCTCATCCAGGCCCCATACTCCGCCACTGGTGCCGCAGTCGAGATACGCGATCCCGTGCTTCGCGAAGTGCTTCGCGCGGCGCATGCTGTCCTTGTAGAAGGAGTTGCCGCCGTCGACGACGGTATCGCCGGAAGCGAGCAGCGGAAGCAGTGCGTCGAGGGTGGTGTCCGTGGGTTTTCCGGCCGGAACCATCAGCCACAGGGTGCGCGGTGCGGGCAGGGCTGCCACGAATGTCGCCAGCGAGGCCGCCGATTTCGCTCCGTTGTCCTCGAAGCGTTTGCGTGCAGCCGGCTCGGGATCGAAGCCGACGACCTCGTGGTCGCCACGCATCAGTCGCTGCGCCATGTTGGCGCCCATTCTGCCCAATCCGATCATGCCAAGTTTCATGGAGTGTCCTGATGCCGAAAGAAGTGGGAGTGTCTTATCTGGATGCCTCGACCGCGCGGGTCACGTCATGGGGTGATCCATAGTCGACGTTCGGCATCAGATGCGGGTCCTCCCGGTCGAGCGGTTGATTCACCAGCAAATGCACGCCGCACGCGCCCGCTCGTTTCATGACCTGCATGATGTCCTCAAGCGGCAGCATGCCCGCGAGCTCGACGGTAAGCGTGGTATGAGCCACGCAGGAAGGATTGCGATCCTCGGCGGGAGAGCGGATCTCGTTGCGCAGCAGGGCATGGTGGCTTATCCGCGAAACCACGGTCGTCGGTGCACTCGAGCTGGCTGACGAGTGGCCGATGCTTTCGCTGGAACAGACCACCGCATCGTCGCGACGCATGCCTCGCGAAATGAGTTTTTCCAGTGCGGAGGAAGCAGCGAACTGCGTTCTGAACTCGGCAATGACGAGGTCGCTCATGGCGTGGCTCCAGCGTGGGGAGACTCCATGCTAGAAATCCCTCGATACGATCGCGTGACGGGAGCGTATGCGGATTTCGTCACCGTCGGCGCAAGCGCATCGCGCGCGGCTGCAGCGATGCCCGGAAGTGGGTTCAAGCCTGACGTGAGCTCGCCGATGAATGATCGCTTAGCAGATGCCGGCGACTTGGTTGGCATCTTCGTGCAGCCAGAGGCGACGGGCGGACGGAAATCGAATCAGGAGAATTGCGTCGTCGGCCAGGTTGCGTAACCGGTTGCGACGCCGGGTTCGTTCGTATTCAGGGCAATCCACGCCTGCGTTCAGTATTTCTACGGAGCACTGAAAGGTAGAAATACAGTCGCGTGAACGTGCGGCGATTGTGCAGGCTTTGTGCGTCTTCTATCGATGGTGAACCGTCCCTTGGATGCGCGTCTACGGCAGGTCCGAGACAGCGGGATGGGGTGTATCGGGTCAGCCTGAAGGGCGGCTCGCGCGTTGGAATGGGGGTACCTGATGCGAACGTGCTTCGACTGAGGGCCTGCATGAACGTCTTCTCCTGTCATTTCCGCGGGGCGAGGGTATCTGTCATTTATGACGGTGATCTTGGCGGTGAGATCTTCTGGATCGCCAATGTCATTCTGGACGGTCATGCGCAAAGCATCGACGGAGCCTTCAGTGTGCAATCGACGCACATCCAGGCCGACATCACCCGGGCGGTCATTCGCGGACTCGAGTGGGTCAGTGGGAGAGGTGGGCGATGACGCCGTTCGTTTCCCGTGTTTCGCCAATGAAACGCTGTCGTGGTGCCAATGCGATTGGGGGCGCGGGGTCATGGTGAGTAGCACTCCCATCGGCAAGACGGAACACCGGAAGCCAACCCTTGCAATTTGTGACGATCACCTGGTCGTTGCGCAGGGAATTGCGCGGGCACTCCACAACGCTTACGACACCGAGGCTGTCTTTCGCAGCGGCTTCCAACTTGAGGAGCTTTTGCTGACGCGCCCTCCGGATCTGGTCGTAACCGAAGTGAAACTGCTCGATCAGGGAGGCCTGGATGTTCTGGAGCACGTGCGTGCGCGAGGCATCAGGATCCCCTTCGTCATCTGTACCTCGCAAACGGATCCCGTGACCTTGCATCGTGCCTTCTATGCCGGGGCTCGGGGTGTCGTCACCAAGGCGGAGGGTGTGAAGGCGCTCGAATCTGCCATCGAGTTGGCTCTGCAAGGCAAGGTGTATCTCTCGGGCACTTTCATGCAGGTGCTCATCAGCCAACAGCAGCTGCCCGTGGTCAGGCTCACGGTCAGGCAGCGAGCCGTGCTGGAGTTGATCGACGAAGGACTGGCTGCCCAGCAGATCGCCGACAGGCTGGGCCTGTCCAAGCGCACGGTGGAAAGCCACAAGCTGAAGCTGTTGCGCATGACCGAGTCGCACTCTCCCCAGGAATTGCTGATAAGAGCAAGGCGCCTTGGCCTGTTGCGCCCGGCGGGTGTGCGTCGCTTGCTGCAAGCGTGAGGACCGGTCGGCTCGGTCCCTGGCGTTCGGGTGACGAACGTTCTTCGGGTTACAGCTCTTCGGTGACGAGGTTCTCCAGCGCCTGCTTGTCGAGCACCACCAGGTGCCCCTCGTGGATGTCGATGACGCCCGCGCTCCTGAGTTCCATCAGTTGGTGGTTGAGTACTGGCCTGGAGCATCCGATGGTATTGGCCAGCGTGCCTTGCGACAGCTTGAGTGAAATGTGAATGCCATCCGGCAGGGCGGCACCAAGGTCATCGACCAGGTAAAGCAGCGCCCTGGCACAGCGCTGGGCGACGGGAAGCACGGATGTCACCGTGAGGCTCACATAGGAACGCCGCAGGCGATAGCAGAGGGTCTCGATGATGGCGAGGCGGAAGCCTGGGTCTTCGCTGATGCAGCGAAGCACGCTCGCCCTGGACAGGTGCATTACCAGCGAAGCCGTAAGCGCGGACACCTCGTAGTCGACCGTGCGCTCGTCGAAGAAGGGCACGACGCCGAAGTAATGTCCGATGCCGATGAAGCCGAGCAGATGTTCCCGTCCCTCGCGGGTAGTCATGCTGACCGCCAGGCCACCCTTCAACACCAGAACCAGCTGGCCCACGCGATCGGTGCGATTGAACAGCACCTTGCCCTTTTCCAGTGGGGTGATATGGCCGGCCCCCAGCAGGGTCTGGATGGTCTTCGGGCTGCATTGGTGTGCCCAGGACGCTTTATGGAGTACGGATTCGGCGATCCGATTCTCGCGCGACAAGAGTAATCCCGGGCCACGGTTGCCTGTGCCGCTCTCGGTGAGTCGATCAAGCATGACGGGTCCCCGCTGGATGTGGTCCGCATACGGCGAGATGGTCGTCCCATCAGTATGCGGCAACAGCCGGTAGACCGTGTTATGTCGAGCACTGGCGGCGATCGCGCAGGGTCCGGCCTTCGGTGGAAGCGCTCCAGGAAGTCTCATTACGCTCCCCTGCAGCCGTTGGCCGGGTGCAGGGGAGCGACGAGGGGCGGTACGTTTCGTCGGGAAGACGTCGCGGTTTACTTCGGCGCCTTCAGCGGAGCGATGGTCTGGTCGAGCGTGGTCCAGTACGACTTGGTGTAAGGCACCATTTCCTCGGCGTAGTTCCACCAGAAGAAGCCGCCGATGAATTTCGGATCCTTGATCGAGTTGACCATCGGGTAGTACGTCGTGATCAGGTTGTTTTGCACGGACACGGGAGCCTTGATGCTCGCAGTGCCGATCTCGCCAAAGCCGACCTGGGCATTCGGAAACATGGCCTCAAGAGCCGCAAAGTCGGCATCCCACGAGGGCGACAGGTTCGGGCAATCCTTGTATGGGTAGTAGCTGAACAGCGCATAGTCGGTGCCGGTAAGCACCGTGGTCGGCAGGTAGGTGGTCGGCCAGGTGCGCCAGTTGTCGGCCGGCTTCTGCCAGCAGTTCTTGCCCTTGTTGTCGTTGTTGTAATACAGCGTGACCGCGGTCTTGCCGCCGGCAGCCTTCACGATGTCGTGGGCGGCAGACACCATCTGTCCGATCGCCTGCTCCTGCGCGGTGACCTGGGCGTTGCTGCCCTTGGGGTTCTTGCGCAGCCACTCGCCGTTGATCTCATTGGCGATCTCCCATACGTCCACCACGCCGTTCAGGCCGTTGACCAGCTCCTTGGTGCGGGCGGTGTAGGTGTTGAGATCGGTGGGGAAATAGTAGGAATCCATGATCTCACCCATCACATAGGCGACAGTGTGCAGCTTGACCAGGGAGGGGTAGTACTGGGCTGCCGTCGTGCCGGGGTCGAACACGACGCGCACGGTGGGCTTGTACGGCAGCTTGGTGAGCGAGGTGACAATGGCGTCGATCTTCGACAGGTCATCCACGGTCACACCGTAGATCGGTGCCTTGATGGTGGCGGCTGCCTGCGCGTTCGCATTCGTCGCCAGCGGCGCCGAAGCGGCATATAGGGCCATTGAGACAGCAACGGGGATAACGAGCTTCTTTGCAACACGGGTGAACATGTTCATGGATGGGTCTATGTCTTCCTGGGTGATCCTTTTCCCGATGGTGGGTGAGTGGGGATAACGGCCAATCAAGAGCGATGACGCATTTTCACGTGCATGACCAGGCGAATTCGGTAGCCCTCCCGTTGGCTCACTGCGATGGTGTCATCGGGGGTTCGGGTACGCTGTTCGCTACATGACAGAAGCAAGAACCTTGGCTTCGCTGATCGAAGTTGGCTCGCGTAAACTCGTCGGCACGTTGCTCACTGGGCACGTTCCTGCTGCCGAACCCTTGTTGAGGTTGTTGACGGTGTCGGCGAAGAAATTCGCCAGTCGCGAAGCAGTCCGTCGCGTCGGTCCGCGGGTTGGCTGACGCAGGGCCATTGCGCCTGACTATTCGTCGAGCTTTCGGAGGCAGGTGAGCCCGCGAGAGGCGTGGTTCGTCAGGATTCGTGCGTGAGGCGAGCGAGGTGCAGCGTCGATCCCGCCTCAAGAGGCACGACAGGCGTGCAGGCGCTGCAATCCTGCCGGGCGGTGCTGGGGTGCTTGTCGTCGCTTAGCGCGAGCGGACACGAAGCCAGTTGAGGAAAAGGCCTTCCGCGCGATCTTCCTGGCGCAGGCCTTCGCGCTCTTCAATCACCACGCCCCAGCGTGTTCGCGCGATGCCGCCGGTCTCGCTGTTTACCTGCACTTCCTCGCCGTGCGGCAAGGGTGCATGCGTGGCCAGCAGCATGACGCCGTCGACGTCGGAAACCAGCAAGGCGGGTTTGCTGACGTCATTGGCGCTCCACCCGCAGACGATCCGGATCTGCACGTGCTGCGGTGGAAGGTGACTGCGGTGGTCAATGTTCCAGTCGTCGACCTTTTCCAGCAGGCGGTTGAGTTGGGGTGCATCCCAGTCCACGGTGCCGACTGAAACGTCCGAGCGCGTCTTGTCGTGTCCCATGCTGCCCCCTGCTGATGGTCAGAGTTAACGCAACCAAGGGCGATCCGTGCGGTGGTGCCATGGCCTTGCCTGGGCGATGCAAGTCGCAGCGTGGCTGCCGTGGCCGGAAATCAAGCTATCACGCCTGCCGGCCCGGGGCATCGTCATGGGGTGCTATCACCTATGGCTGATTTGCCGGGAACCGCAGGCGGCGTATTGGGCGTTTTGCGGGCTGTGGTATGAACCGCAGAACCACCAAGTGTCGACGCCTTCGTCGGTGCTAAAGGCGGGTGTTGCGCGTGGGTTTTCAGGGGCGATCGGCAACTACGCCTGCAGCGACACCCATTGCGCTCGCCATGCCGGTGCATCAAACGAATCGGCGAAGTACTGGGTTTCGCGCGCCACCTTGTCGCCACGGAACTCCATGATGCTGACGACATGCGAGCGTGTCGCTCCATAGTTGATCACGTACTCGGTGATCCATAGATGGCCTTCGCCCGTGATGCGATGCACCGCGAAGCCTGACGGCTTGCCCGGGTGGTGGCTCCGCAGCGCCTGCAGGTTGCTGCGGCCGCGAATGATTTCGCCGGATTGCGGGTACTCGCACACGGCGTCATCGTGATAGATGGCGTGCTCGGTATCCTGATCGCCTGCTGCGGATGCGGCCCAGTGCTGGTCGATGGCTACGCGTATGTTGTGTGAGTCCATCCAGGAATTGGATCATGCGGGGAGTGAGTCCCGCGTCGTTGTCCTGGTTCGCCGGCACGTCCTGTTGACCCGAGAGGATATCGGGCGTATGTGAAAACCGTTGCCAACATTCGGGAGTGCCAACGCATGGCGATGCAGGACGACCAGCGCGTCTCCTGGCCGGGAACACCCGTGCCGAGGTCGTTCTTCGAGCGGCCGGCAGTCACTGTTGCGCCGAGGTTGCTCAACAAGATCCTTGCCTGTGCGGATGGGCGATCAGGACGCATCGTCGAAGTCGAAGCCTATGCGGGGTCGGTGGATCCGGCGGCACATACGTTTCGCGGCAAGACGCCGCGGAACGCCGTCATGTTCGGTCCGCCGGGGCACATGTATGTGTACTTCACCTACGGCGTGCACTGGTGCTGCAATTGCGTGTGCAAGCCCGCCGGGCAGGGCGTACTCATTCGTGCGCTCGAGCCGCTGCATGGACTGGACATCATGCGGGAGGTGCGCACCGCCGGCACCCGTGATCGCGATCTGTGCCGCGGCCCGGGCCGCCTTACCCAGGCGCTCGGCATCAGGGGCGCGCAGAACGGCATCGATCTGGTCAATGCGCGGGAGGGCTTCGCCATCGTGGACGACGGCATGAAACCGCCCAGGGGATTGCTGGGGACGCCGCGAGTCGGCATTCGCGTGGGCGTCGATCTGCCATGGCGTTGGCGTGCACCGAACAATCCCTACGTATCGGGCCCCATGGCGGCCGGATAGCGTTCGAGGTCAACTGCGCGAGGATCAGCCGGAAGCCATCCGCGTGGCGTGAGATGCGAGCTCTTGAGTCGGGATGGACGCGTTGTCCGGTTCTGGTCGCGGGCGGTTGCACCCATGACAGGCTGACGGCTACCGCGACTGTTGCTGCTGGGAAATTCCTGCGAAGTAGGTGCTCAGCGTCTCCACCTCCGAATCAAGAATGGGCGCCCCATAAGTGCTGCGCATCTTGTTGATCTCGGCTTTCCACTGATCCTGGGTCAGTGCCGGCTGCTTGAGCACCATGCCGGCGGAATGGCATATCAGGCACTTTCCCGCGACGTCGGAGCCTGGGCCCGGCGGAAACGATGCGGTGCTTGCCGGGAGATCCACATTCACGGAGTGGATGGCTATCGGCTTCTGCTTTGCGTCCTGCGCATGAGCGGAGCCCGCCACCAGCAGCGCGGCGAGCATGCATGCCAGGGTAGTGGAAAAGGTGTTCATGGCATCGTCCTCAGGCAACGACAAGCTTGGTCCGCTCGGCGACATTGCGCATGAAGCCGCCGCCATTCCAGTTGGGCGTGACGGGCTGTTCCACGCCGTTCGAGTTGACGGCCTTGACCATCAGTTCCGCGTCACCCCGCCTGGCGGGAGTGAAGTGGGCATTCCAGCGCCGGAAGGCGTACTTGCCGTGGTCTTCCTCCAGGCGTGCATCGAGCCAGTGCTCGCCGCCATCGCTGGAGAACTGCACCTGCTTCACGCCGGCGTCGCCGCCAAAGGCGATGCCGCGTATCGCGACCGGGTGGCCGGCCAGCACCTTGTCGCCGTCACGCAGGTTGGTGATGAACGATCGCGGCACCAGGCGATTGATCGGGACGCTCTTGAAACCGGTCTGGCCGGGAGCGACGTTGGCGTGCGGCGTATCCGGAATCATGTACGCCTTGGCCATCCAGTAGTTGTCGTCCGCCTTGTCCAGCACCTCGACGTCGTTGAGCATTTTCACCCAGTAGGTGGAATACCAGCCGGGGACGACCAGCCGCAGCGGGAATCCATTGAGTACGGGCAACTGCTCGCCGTTCATGCCGTAGGCGAGCATGACTTCGCCATCCCTTGCGTGATCGATGTCGAGCGATTTCAGGAAATCGGGCGTGGCCGCCAAGGTGCCGCTGTCCAGACCGTTGAAGCGCACCTGCACGGCACCGGTGTTGACGCCGACACGGTCGAGCACGTCCTTGAGCCGAACCCCGGTCCAGCGCGCGCAGCCCATGGCGCCATTGGCCCATTGCCCACCCGCAACGCGCGGTTCAAAGAAGCCGCGCGAATTGCCGGAGCACTGGTTGACGGCGGCAATCTCGAACCGCTCGAACTCCGTCATCAGTTGTTTCAGGCTGAGCGAAAGCGGCTTGCCGACCTTGCCGTGCACCGTCAGCCGAAACGCATCGGCATCGATTTGCGTAGGAATGTAGGCAAGATGCCAACGCACGAAGAAACGGTCGTTCGGTGTGAACACGCCCTGGTCGAATACTTCGAAGGGCGTTTCCAGCATGGGCGGCCGCGTGCGTAGCAGGATCATGTTGCCCTTCTGCGGAAACGCCCGCGTCAGGTCGCGCTCGCCATTGGCGAAGGGCAGGCGTATCGCGTTGGCACCTGCATCGAGGGCGGCTGCGCCGCCTGCGAGTCCCACCGATCCCAGCAATCCGGCGGCCTGCAGAAAGCGGCGCCGTGACATGGCATCGTGGTCGTGACGTTCGCTCATGACGGTCGTTACTCCGAAAGAAGATGTCGACGTGTTGCGTAGAGATCGAGCGTGGATCGGAGGAGGCTCCCGTGCCTGCGTCCCTCCGCCATGATGCTGCATCCATGCAGTGATTACTTGCGAACGCATATATGGCATGGGGTGCAGCACGCGGCATGCGGCGACATCACGGCCACGCACGGGCCGGTGTCATTTCGACGTCCATCCGTGGCTGTCCTTCCACGTGTTGCCGACGCCCGTCCGGTTAGTCTGCATCGGCGTCGCCGCCAGGGCCATGGGTGATTGAAGGTTGCCTCGGCGCGGTGTTCCGGTGCCCGCGGGCACGCAGCAAGGCAAGCATTGCCATGAATGCCAACAGCCAGCTTCTCCCGAGCCTGGCGAGCATGATGCCGGGGCTGGAAGCGCTATATACCGACATACATGCCCATCCCGAACTTTCGATGCAAGAGAAGCGTACCGCTGACATCGCGGCCTCACACCTGCGCGAAGCGGGCTTCGAGGTAACTACGGGCGTGGGCAAGACCGGCGTAGTCGGCTTGCTTCGCAACGGCGCTGGCCCCACGGTCATGCTGCGCGCGGACATGGATGCACTGCCGGTGGCCGAGGCAACGGGTTTGCCGTACGCAAGCCAGGTGACGGCGAAAGACAAGGACGGGCACGTCGTGCCGGTCATGCACGCCTGCGGTCATGACATGCACGTCACCTGCCTGGTGGGTGCCACGGCCTTGCTGGCCAAGATGAAGGAGGGTTGGCAGGGGACGGTCATGGCGGTATTCCAGCCCGCGGAAGAGACTGGTACGGGCGCACAGGCAATGATCAAGGATGGGTTGTTCAAGCGTTTTCCACGACCGGATGTAGTGCTTGGGCAACACGTCATGGTCGGACCTTCGGGCACGGTCAGCGGTCGCGCCGGCGTCATTACATCCGCCGGCGACAGCCTGCAGATCCGGCTGTTCGGCCGTGGCGCGCATGGCTCGATGCCCCAGGCCAGTATCGATCCGGTGGTGATGGCAGCGGCTACGGTGCTTCGGCTGCAGACCGTGGTGTCGCGCGAACTCGCTGCCACCGAAGCGGCGGTCCTCACGGTGGGTGCGTTGCAGGCGGGCACCAAGGAGAACGTGATCCCTGACGAGGCACTCATCAAGCTCAACGTGCGCACATTCGACGAGGGCGTGCGCGCGCGTGTCCTGTCCGCCATCACGCGCATCGTGAACGCCGAAGCCGAGGCGTCGGGAGCGCCACATTCGCCGGAAATCACCCCGCTGGACAGCTACGCACTGGTCATCAACGACGCCACGGCCAATCAGACGGTCGGCGATGCGTTCCGCAGCTACTTCCCTGAAGGGTGCGTCGAGAAAACACAGCCCACCTCAGCGAGCGAGGATTTCGGCTGCTTCGGCGCGCAATGGAAAGTCCCTTCCGTGTTCTGGTTCATCGGCGGCACGGATCCCGAGACCTACAGGAAGGCCAAGGAGTCGGGTCGATTGAACGATCTGCCGACCAATCACAATCCCCGCTTTGCGCCGGTCATCCAGCCGACGCTGCAGACGGGCGTGGAATGCCTGGTCGTGGCGGCGCTCGCCTGGCTGGGCAAGCATTGAGGTTGGACAGGTTACGTTCCGACCATGGGACGAAGGGCTGGCATGCGATCGGACCGGCATCGTGATCCAATGAGCGAATCCATCGTTTCGTGACCAGACGCCCCGCGCATGCCGACCAACGGAATTCTGCTGCTGATTGCCGACCTGGTCGGCACCTTCGTATTCGCCCTCAGTGGCGCCACCGCGGCGACGCGGCGCCAGCTCGATCTGTTCGGGGTGCTTGTGTTGTCCTTCGTGGCGGCCAACTCGGGCGGCATCATTCGTGACCTGCTCATAGGCTCGGTGCCGCCCGCTGCGATCACTGACTGGCGTTACCTCGCCGCTTCGGTCTGCGCGGGCCTGATTACGTTCTGGTGGGCTCCGTTCATCGAGCGGCTGCAGAACCCGGTGCGCATGTTCGATGCTGCCGGCCTCGCGTTGTTTGCGGTCGCCGGCGCACAGAAGGCGCTGGCCTATGGCTTGAATCCTGTGATGGCGGCGCTGCTCGGCATGCTTACGGGCATCGGTGGCGGCATGGCGCGCGACCTGCTGCTGGCAGACATTCCGCTGGTGTTGCGCGCCGACCTGTATGCGGTGGCGGCATTGGCCGGTGCAGGGGTTGTCGTCGTTGGCGCGCAACTCGGGCTGCCGTCGGTGGCGACCATGCTGGTGGGCGCCACGCTCTGCTTCACGCTGCGCATGATGGCCGTGCGGCGAGGTTGGCAGCTGCCCGTCGCGGGAGGGCATGGCCGCTCCAAGCCCACGGACACGCCGCCTCGATGAAGATGGATGCCTCCGTTGCCGATCACTCGGCAACGGAGGCATCGGCCGTGCTATTCGACGATATTCGCGGTGACGTGATACACGCGTCCGCCCCAGCCGTCATCGGGGAAGGCGTCCGATACCTTCAGGTAAACGGGTTTTGCCCCGTTGCTGGCCGTGCCGAGGTATGGCGTCAGGTCGACGGTGCGATCAGCCTTGTTCGAGCCGTCAGTGATGCGGCGAGTCTCCTGCAGCACGGTCGTCCAATGGGCGTTGTCGGAACTGACCTGCACCAGGTATTCGGCGTCGATGGTCAAGGTCACCTGCGCCGACGTGGTATCGGCCGGGAACGGGAACCGATAGGTGAAGTGGGCATTGCCGTCGGCGAAGCGGTTCTGCACGCCGTTGCTCTGCGAGCCGTCGGGATCGAAAAGCCAGGGGACCTCGTCCACCGTGCCCGTGTCGAAATCGATCTTGTGCGCAACCAGCACGTCGGCCTGGGTGGCGAAGTACAAGCCCGCGGCGGCCACGTTTGCGGTGAGCATGTGGTGGCCGTCCGTCGCCGAGCTGGGCACCATCAATTTCAGCGGGACGGTGCCGCTGACCGGATCTGCAACGCCCTTCGGCTGCAGACGCAGCATGGTGGCCTGTGGCGAGACGCTCCAGCCGGTAGGTGCAGTGACATCGACGCGCGCCTGCAGCGGGAAGAATCCAGTCGCGGAGGCACCGAGGTCGATGGCGATGGTCGTGGCGCCCGATGCGGACGGCATGATCACCGGTTGCGCGGGCGACAGGGTGGCGGCCAGCGATACCAAGGGTGTCAACGTGGGTACATCGCCGATCAGCGCACTGAGCGCGCTGGCCTGGGTGCGCCAGTCGAATACATTGGGATGATCAGCGCTGGTGGCGCCGGACCAGCGCGTGCCGAGTCGGTCGGCGGCATCGCGGTCGTTGCTCCAGATGCCTTCGGCCTGCTGCGCGAGAAACGCCGCATATCGAGGGTTGTGCGTCGTGTCGACCAGATCGGTCCAGTAGCGCATGAAGATGCCCTTGAACTGCTTGGCATTGTCATCGCAGGTCTGGGTCGTGACATCGCAGCTTTCGCTCAGGACACCGTTGGTCACCAGGGCATTCGGACCGATGGCGGCGTCCGCCAGGTGTTGCACGCTTGCCAGGATGTTCGGGTCACGGGTGGCGCGCCACAGTTCCAGGCCGGCACCAATGGCCATGCCCTGGTTGTAGGTCCATACGTTCTGGCCATTGTTGGTGCACGCATCGGTAAGGCCGTCGTTGACCAGGCCGTTGGCGTTGATCATGCCGCTGCCCTGGAACCAGGCCCACGCGGTACGGGCTCGTCCCAGCCAGACCCTGTCGCCGGGAATGCGGTTGTGCAGTTCGGCAGTGAGGCGGATCCACAGGCCGTTGGTGACGGCGTTCTTGTAGGTGCGCTCGGCATTCCACCAGACGCCACCACCGCAGGTGCCGGTATCCCAGTAGCCGTTGGCGTAATTGGCAATGGTGACGGCCATGTCCAGGTACTTCGGATTCCTGGTCAGGTCGTAGGCCTGCACCCAGGTGAGACCCCACCACTCGGAGTCATCAATGGCGCGGCTGGTGAAATTGCCAAGCAAAGGATCGCCCGACAGCACGCCGGCTGGGAACACGCCCTTGTCCTTTTCGAAGGTGTTGTCCAGTTCGCCCACATAGCGACGATCGCCGGTGCGTTGCATGTAGTCGCCGATGGTCTGCAGCGCGACGGCGGAGTTCCACCAACTGGACGGGAACCAGGCCTTGTTGGGGTCGTAGGAGCCCATCAATACGTCGGCCGCCACGCGGGCTCGCGCAACGGTCGTCGAGCCATCGGCTCGCGGGCTGTCGGGGTAAGTTCGGTCATCCGCCATCGAGGGCAGGGCGATGACCAGCATCATCACGCTGGCCGTGGCCAGCAGTGTCCGAACTCGTATGCGTAAGGCTTCGAGATTCATGACCAGAAGCGCTCCTTTCGGATACCCACATCGGGGGACGGGGCGGCATGCACGGCCCCGCCTATCCATGCGCGGACCGTGGGCGGTAATCCGGCCTGGAAGCGTGCACGCAAGAAGCCGTTTAGACGGCCAGGCCTTTTGCGCGGCAAAACCCTATCCACCCAGGAGATGCGCCAAGGCACTTCCCGGTTCCCCTGTTTGAATCCAGCATTTAGATCGATCTAAATTCGATACCTAAAAAAAGGCCATGACGTGATGGACCCGCAAACCGGATGCTCAGCGATCAATGCCTTGGGCGACTGTAACCCGATTTCGCGACGCGATGCTTGCTGCATTGCGGCAGGTTGGAGTTGCGCCGACACAAAGGCTTTGCGTGGCGATAAAGCGCGAGTGCCTGTCTTCGAGCGGCCCAACTCCGCAGAGGATGTCGATCCATGGCCATCGTCCTGTCTTCGACACGGCATGCCGCGTGATTTCGCCCGTGCGGAATGGCTGCGCGCCGTGGCGGCGCCCATGTTCTACGACCGAAGGCGCGGACGCGCTGGATGGATCGCCCAAACATCATGGCTATGTTCGTAGCCAACGGGCCTTTGGCAAGCGGCTCATGGGGCTCCATGAGTCGCTGCACGCAACACATGGTTCGCCTGCTGCTGGTCTTCGCGAACGGAGCGGGATTAGCACGGGCGATGGCGATGAGGTTAAGCAGGACTCGTTCTTGGCGTAGACTCCCTCGGCGTTGCGATGCGCCAGACCAGGGAATGCAATGAGCGAGCAGGCTACTTCGACGCGACACGCGGTTTCGGTTCGCGGCGTCAGCAAGACCTACAAGGGCGGTTTCCAGGCGTTGAAGTCGATCGACCTGGACATCCGGCAGGGAGAGATCTTCGCCCTGCTGGGTCCGAACGGTGCGGGCAAGACCACGCTGATCAGCATCATCTGCGGCATCGTGAAGCCCAGCGCCGGCGAGGTGAGCGCCGACGGCCACGACGTGTTGCGCGACTATCGCGTCACGCGTTCGAAGATCGGCCTGGTGCCCCAGGAGCTGTCAACGGACGCCTTCGAGACGGTGTGGGCATCGGTGAAGTTCAGCCGGGGCCTGTTCGGGCGTACGCGCAACGACCAGCACATCGAAAAGGTATTGCGCGACCTGTCGCTCTGGGAAAAGAAAGACGCGAAGATCATGACGCTTTCCGGCGGCATGAAGCGCCGCGTGCTCATCGCAAAGGCCTTGGCGCACGAACCCAGCATCCTGTTCCTGGACGAACCCACGGCCGGCGTGGATGTGGAGCTTCGCCACGACATGTGGCAGATGGTGCGCAAGCTGCGCGAGACGGGCGTCACGGTCATCCTCACCACCCACTACATCGAAGAGGCCGAGGAAATGGCCGATCGCGTAGGCGTGATCACCCGCGGCGAGCTGATCCTGGTTGAAGACAAGCACGTGTTGATGCGCAAGCTGGGCAAGAAGCAGCTCTCCATCAGCCTCCAGGCGCCGCTGCAGGCGCTGCCGCAGGGTCTTGAGGATTACGCGCTGGAGCTTGCTGATGACGGCTCGACGCTGACTTATACGTTCGACGCCCAGAGCGACGACACGGGCATTGCGGTGTTGCTGCGCAAGCTGGGAGATCGAGGGGTGGACTTCAAGGACCTGCACACATTGGAAAGTTCGCTCGAAGACATTTTCGTCAGCCTGGTGCGGGGTAAGCGATGAACATTCCCGCCATTCGCGCCATCTACCGTTTCGAGATGGCCCGCACCTTTCGCACGCTCACGCAGAGCATCGTGTCCCCGGTGCTGTCGACGTCGCTGTATTTCATCGTGTTCGGCACCGCCATCGGCTCGCGCATGGGCGAAATCGGCGGCACGAGCTACGGCGCCTTCATCATCCCCGGCCTGATCATGCTGTCGCTGCTCAACGAAAGCATCTCCAATGCCTCGTTCGGCATCTACCTGCCGAAGTGGTCGGGCACCATCTATGAGCTGCTTTCCGCGCCCGTTTCACCGTTTGAGGCGGTGCTCGGCTATGTCGGGGCGGCCTCGACCAAGTCGGTGATGCTGGGCTTGCTGATCCTGGTCACGGCGCGCTTCTTCGTGCCTTACAGCATCATGCATCCACTATGGATGATGGCCTTCCTGCTGCTTACGGCCGTTACCTTCAGCTCGTTCGGCTTCATCATCGGCCTGTGGGCGGATGACTTCCAGAAACTGCAGGTGATCCCGCTGATGGTGGTCACCCCGCTGACGTTCCTCGGTGGCGCCTTCTATTCGATCAGCATGCTGCCGCCGTTCTGGCAGAAGGTCGCCTTGTTCAATCCGGTGGTGTACCTGATCAGTGGATTCCGCTGGAGCTTTTACGGGCAGTCCGACGTCAATGTCGTGTTGAGTGCCGGGATGACCCTGGGCTTTCTGGTGCTCTGCGCGGTCGCCATCGCCTGGATCTTCCGCACGGGCTACAAGCTGCGCTCGTAGTTCGTATCGCGAAGTCCACTTCCGGGTTTCGGTTCGTTGGGATCAGCTCGTGCGCGTGAACGTCATCTGCGGGCATGCGATTACGAATCGTGCGATCGGTATCGAAGCGCGTCGACCAGCAAGGCAAACGCCGGCGATGGTTGCCGCCGACTTGGGTAGTACAGGTGGTAACCGGGAAACAGCGGGCACCAGTCGTCCAGCACCTGGCGCAATCGGCCGGCCTCGATGTGAGGACGGACGAAGTCCTCGGGCAGGTAGGCGAGGCCGAAGCCGGCCAGCGAGGCGGCAAGGATGCGCTCGAGGCTGTTGAAGGTCAGTCGCCCCTCCACGCGCACGTTGAGCGCGTGGCTGCCTTTCTCGAATTCCCATGCGTACAGGCCGCCGTGGGTGAGGAAGCGCAGGTTGATGCAATCGTGCCGGGTGAGGTCGCGTGGCGTGGCGATTGGCGGCCTTGCATCCAGGTAGGCCGGCTTGCCCACCACCACCAACCGCGTGGGTGGGCCGATGGGCACCGCAATCATGTCGAGTGCCACCTGTTCTCCCAGGCGGATGCCGGCGTCGAAGCGTTCGGCAGCGATGTCCGTTAGCGAGGAGTCGCTGACCACTTCCACGTGGATATCCGGGTAGCTCGGCAGGAAGCGCTCCAGTACGGGCCACAGGATGGTGGCGGCAGCGTGTTCGCTGCTGGTGATGCGGATCGTGCCGCTAGGCTTGTCGCGCAGTTCGCTGAGCCCGGCGAGCGCCGCATCGATGTTTTCGAAATTGGGTGCCAGCACCTGCTGCAGGCGCTCGCCGGCTTCCGTGGGCGACACGCTGCGGGTGGTGCGGGTGAGCAGGCGCAGGCCAAGCCGTGCTTCCAGCCCCTGGATCTTGTGGCTGAGCGCCGATTGCGACAGGCCGAGCTGGGCCGCGGCGCGCGTGAAGCTGCCTTCACGCGCCACGGCAAGGAACGCCTGCAGGTCGTTGTAGTTCTCGCCGCTCATGATCACGCCGACTTGATTGATCGATACAGATCATAAGTCCATTCGATATTTGCCGTCTTATCAGATAGGCGCCACGGGGCCAGACTGGCCTCCGTCGCCGCGACAGGACTTTCGCTCGCGGCTTTCTACTCTTGGAGGATCCCGGCCATGACCGATGCCACGCAGAAGACGCAGGGCCCGTTCGCTGACGTTGCCCCCGCGCTCGATGAACTCACGCAACAGGTGTTGTTTGGTGAGGTCTGGGAGCGGCAGGGGCTTTCCAAACGCGACCGCAGCCTGATCACGGTCGCCACGCTGATTGCGACGTACCGCATCAACGAGCTTCCGTTCCATTTGAAGTTCGCGCTGCAGAACGGCGTTACGCGTGACGAGCTGGTGGAGGTCATCACCCACCTGGCTTTTTATGCCGGCTGGCCCGCGGCCAGTACCGCGGTGGGCATCGCACGCAAGGTGTTTGCCGAGAACGCCTGAGTCGCACGGATGCGCGTTGATCCAATACAAGATTTATCGAGGTGACATATGCAAAAGCGCTTGCTTGGAAAGAGTGGCCTGGAGGTTTCGGCTCTGGGCTTCGGTTGCATGGGGCTGAATTTCAGCTACAGCCATGCCCTTGCGGATGACGACTCCATTCGCCTGATTCGCGATGCCTTTGATCGCGGCGTGACCTTCTTCGATACCGCGGAGGTCTACGGGCCGTTCACCAACGAAGTGCTGGTCGGCAAGGCGTTGGCACCGGTGCGCGATCAGGTGGTGATTGCCACGAAATTCGGCTTCGACATCGATGCCGCGACCGGCCAGAACAAAGGCCTCAATAGCCGGCCGGAACATATTCGCGCCGTGGCCGAGGCATCACTGAAGCGTCTTGGGGTCGACACCATCGATCTGCTTTATCAGCATCGCGTCGATCCCGGTGTGCCGATCGAAGACGTGGCCGGCGCCGTCAAGGACCTGATTGCCGAAGGCAAGGTCCGCCATTTCGGCCTGTCCGAGCCGGGCGCGCAGACGGTGCGCCGCGCGCATGCGGTGCAGCCGGTGACCACGCTGCAGAACGAGTATTCGCTGTGGACCCGTGGTCCCGAGACGAACGGCATCCTCGATGCGTGCAAGGAGCTCGGCATCGGCCTGGTCGCCTATAGCCCGCTCGGCAAGGGCTTCCTTACCGGCGCGATGAGCAAGGATACGCAGATCGGCGACAACGACTTCCGCAAGCATCTCCCGCGCTTTTCACCCGAAGCGATGGCTGCGAACCAGGCGATGGTCGATCTCCTGAAGAGCATTGCCGCGGCCAAGCAGGCAACGCCCGCACAGATCGCGCTGGCCTGGCTGCTCGCCCGTGAGCCGTGGATTGTTCCGATTCCGGGCACCACCAAGCTCCATCGCCTGGAGGAGAACCTGGGCGCCGCCGATGTAGCGCTGACTGGCGCCGACCTTGCCGATATCGAAAAGGCCGCAGCGGCTATCCATATCGAAGGCGAGCGCTATCCGCCGAACCTGATGGCCACGACGGGCCGTTGATGGTCGCGCTGTAACGACCGAGGGTTTGGCAGGCGAGGGGTGTGATGGTGCGTGAGCGCCAGCGCCCTTCGGCGTTGGGTGTGAGCTTCGCGCTGCGCGGTCAGTGCGCCACCACGCGAGTGACGACATCAAGGGCAATGGCGAAGGCGATGCCGACCGCTGTGTACCGCCACGCCAGGTCCCACAGGGGCCAGCTGAAGAAGGCTCGAAGGCGGGTCATCGCTATCTCCTGTTCGAAAGAAGGACTGCGAGATCGGGCATCACAAGGTGCCTGACCTCGCGACGTCCACATTCGCAGACCCGATCCGTCGGGGCAGTCATCTAGCGAACAACTTTGCCCGGATCTGGTCCTGTTCATGAGTCGCAAGAAGGTGCGCTGAGCAGGTGGCGTGCGGTGCGACGCCATTGCGCCGGCCATGTGCACGGCAATCCGGGCTGCACCAGGAATGAAGTGAAAGCGCGCCTCTTAAGAGGGGTTTGGCCACGCGTCCCTCTGCGGGGAGCGCGCTGACATGTCGCCAGTTCTGCGCCGTCACGCGCGACCTTAGCCAGGCGGACATCCATCCCACCCAACCCTGACAGACGATGCCGACCCTGCTTGCTAGGGTCTGGCCGTCACTCGCGCTGTCTTCTCCAGAGCCCCGCGAATGACCATGGCCACCAGGTCATGAGGCGCGAGCCGTGAGTGCTAGCAACACCCACGACCCGCTAACCATCACCAACTAAAGCGGAGTTGATCATGGCTACCCACGATCATACGGTACGCATTCGCCCGTCCGTTTCCCCTGGCGGCATCCTCACTCCTCCCTCCGGCGATCCGCCGCGCACGGGTGTGGCAGGGCCCGAAACCTTTCGCCGCACAGCGCGCGGTGACATCGCCCTGGCGTTACTCACCCTCACGCGCCTGCGTCACGACAGCGAACAGTGCCGCCGGGCACGGGCGAGGGGATTCCCTGGCACATCGCTGGAATGGCCACTTTCCACGGCCGCCACCGCCAGCCTGGGTGTCGCCATCCACGGTCTCCGGCAATACGCCAGCCTGCTCGGTCACGAG
The DNA here is from genome assembly GCF_004296575.1 of Dyella amyloliquefaciens. Lineage (GTDB taxonomy): Bacteria > Pseudomonadota > Gammaproteobacteria > Xanthomonadales > Rhodanobacteraceae > Dyella > Dyella amyloliquefaciens. The sequence continues at coordinate 421,450 of NZ_SAYT01000003.1, forward strand.
CCCCGAGTGAAGCCGCCAAGCGCCCGATGATCGTCCTTGCGGCGCGTCGGCCCGCACGCCGATGCGCCGCACTCTGGCGTTTACTGACGTATCCACCCGGCATGCGCTGACACGATCGACGGCAAGCGCCCGCCGATTCCGCAGGCGTGCCTGACAGGGAAGGGAAGCCAATGGAACTGATTCAACTCTCGCCACGTATGGACGTGGATCCTTCGCTGCGCCTGCGCTCCCCCGGCGAAGTGCTGCTGCTCGACTACATGCTGCCGGCCACGCTGAACCTCTCTCAGCTCGCCCGCCGCACCGGGATCCGGATGCCGCATGTCAGGGAGCTTCTCACCGACAACCGACCCATGAGCCCGCGGCATGCGATACGGCTCGCCACCGTCCTGGATACATCGCCGCTCTATTGGCTGCTGCTGCAAGCCCGTTACGACCTTGCCCGCGAGCAGCAGCGCACCATCCCGGCTTGCTATCGATCGTCCGGTTGAACAGGCCCACGCCCCGGCCTCGTCCCTGCGCCAGAAACGCCGCCTGGCCCAAACAGCAGGTTCCGGCCAACAACCCTTCACACCGTCAGAGGCGGCGACCAGTCGGTGGGCTCGATACGCGTGGCGATACTCCCCAGTGGCCTGGAGAGTCGCCATACTGCGCGCCGGGAGTTAAATGGGGTGTCCGCTTTCGAGCCATGGCGGACACCATGGGGAGGCCCAAGACCTTCAAAAGGGGAAGGCATGTGATAAACGCGGACTACTGGATGAGTCAACCGTGGATCCAGTTGCTGTGTTTCATACTTTTCACAAGCATCACGCTCAAGGGTCTGAGGACGGGTAACGCAACCCTCCTTTACCAAACATACAAAAGATCTGAGGACCCCGAGCTCTACTGGACTGGAATAGCTATCAGTGCGCTGTTGGCTGGCAGCACACTTCTTCTACTTGTCCACGGGCTTACAAACTGGCCGGACATTTAAAAGATGGAACGTCCGTATATGGACTCCTCCCCATTGCAAGCCTCCCGTGCTCTGGCGTCCGTGTCGACTGCACACGTATATCCGGCCTCTGACAACCACACCGCATAGCGGTGCTGGGCCATGATGGGCTAGTCGCGCGCCGGCTCCCAATCGCTTT
>NZ_SAYT01000004.1 GCF_004296575.1 Dyella amyloliquefaciens
CCGTATATGGACTCCTCCCCATTGCAAGCCTCCCGTGCTCTGGCGTCCGTGTCGACTGCACACGTATATCCGGCCTCTGACAACCACACCGCATAGCGGTGCTGGGCCATGATGGGCTAGTCGCGCGCCGGCTCCCAATCGCTTTCTCGTGCTTTAGGGCACTTGGACATTTCAGGGTTTTGCCGGCGCCGGTTCGACCGGTTCGCCATCGTGCGGTGGGCTTAGCAATCGTGGTTGGATGATCGTCGTACGTCTCTATCAGGCGGCCGCCAGGGCCGGTTGGTAATCACGTTGGTGACGCAGTAGAGCCCAAGCCAGTCGCGCCGTCTTGTTGGCCAGGGCCACGCAGGCGACATTGGGATGGGCGCGCTGGGCGAGGCGCACGACCCACTGACTAAGTCGATCGTCCTTGGAGGGCGCCGTGCGCAGCGCTGACCGCGCGCCATGCACGAGGAGCCCGCGTACGTAGGCATCACCGCGCTTACTGATGCCGAGCAGGCGTTCCTTCCCACCTGAGCTGTGTTGACGCGGAGTAAGACCAAGTGAAGCGGCCATCTGACGACCATTGGTAAATTGCTTCGCATCGCCCACGGCGGCAATGAGCGCGGTGGCGACCATCGGGCCTACGCCACGCAAGCACTGCAGTCGCTGGGCATCGGGATCATGCTGCGCAATGAGGGCAATGTCGTGATCGACCTCCGCGAGGCGCTCGTCCAGTGCGCGCAAGTCGCGCCACAGGCCGTCGAGGATTTTCCGGAAGCAGGCGCTCAATCCGTTGTCGGCATCTTCGAGCCACGCAGGAATCGCTCGGCGCAGTGAGGACAGCTCCAGCGGCGCCACCAAGCCGTATTCGGCGGCCAGTCCGCGGATCTGGTTACCCTTCGCGGTGCGTTGCTCCATCAGTCCGGAGCGCACGCGATGCACAGCCTGGATGTCTTGTTGGCGGGTGGTCTTCACAGTGACGAAGCGCATGCTAGGCCGACTCATCGCCTCGCAAATGGCCTCGGCGTCGTTCGCATCGTTCTTGTTGCTCTTCACATACGGCTTCACGAACTGTGGCGCGATCAACTTCACGCGGTAGCCCAGCGCTTGGAGCTGACGAGCCCAATGGTGCGCTCCGCCACAGGCCTCGATGCCAACTTCACAGCCTGGCTCAGCCACTTCCTGGAGCACCTGCAGCCAACGGTCTCGGGGCAGGCGCCGACGCCACACCGTCCGCTCCGACCGGTCCGTGCCGTGCAGCTGGAAAACCTGTTTGGCGATGTCGATCCCAATGCGCGTAAGCTTCATGAGTGGACTCCTCCTCACTGTGACTGGTTGTCTCGCAACTCCAGTCTGGCACTCTTAGATGCCGAGGGTGGGGAGGAGTCCATCCCATTGCTTTCGGGAAGCGGCGTGGCCCAGGCGGTAGAATGGCGGCATGCATATCTTCAAAGTCTTCCATATCGAAGCGGCGCATCGCCTGCCCAACGTGCCGCCTGGCCACAAATGCGCGCGCCTGCATGGGCACTCCTTCAAGGTGGAGATCCATGTGGCCGGCGAGCCCGATCCCACCATGGGCTGGGTGATGGATTTCGCCGACGTGAAAGCCGCGTTCGCCCCGCTGTACGACCAGCTGGACCATCACTACCTCAACGACATTGAAGGCCTCGAGAATCCGACCAGCGAAATGCTTTCGCGCTGGATCTTTCGCCATCTCGAGCCGGCGCTCCCTGGGCTGGACAAGGTGGTCGTGCACGAGACCTGTACCTCCGGTGCCAGTTGCAGTCGCGACAGTTTTTGACGCGTCGCAAAATTCTTTGAGTTGTCGTAATTGACAGTTTCAATTGAAATTTTTGTGACACGGCGGTTCGTTCAGGAAAAATATATTGCAGCGCACAAAATGACTTGGTAGGCTTTCTGCCACTACCCCCACTCCCTTCGAGGGACCAAGTCATGACGCAGCAACTCAACGCCCAGGTTTTTGCCTACGCCAAGCAGCTGGCTGACAGCGCCTTCAAGGCTCAGTCCGTGGCGCTCAAGGGTCTGGAAAAGGTCGCCGAGCTGCAGATCAAGGCGCTCGAGAAGCAGGCCGAAGCCACTTCGGACTTCATCAGCGGTGCTTTCGAGACCCGCGATATCGATGGTCTGCGTGCCCTGTGGGAGAAGGCCACCACCGCGAGCCGCGAGAACGCCGAGCGCGCCGTGTCGGTCACTCAGGAAATCATCGCCGTGACGCAGAAGACCGCCGAGTCGCTCAGTGCACTCGTGCAGGAGCAGCAGCAGGCCGCCAACGACGCCGTTGCCGCGCCGGCCAAGAAGGCTGCGGCCGCCAAGTAATACCGCTTTATCGGCGTAACGCCTCTTCCCCCAGTTGCGCCGTGGGGCCGGACGACAGTCCGGCCCCTTTTCTTTGGCGTATTCGCGAAAACTCGCGAAGGAATTGTGAACGCACCGGCGATTAGACAAGTTGTCGCATCAAGCGCGGCTTGTCGCTGTAAATGCAGCACTGATATACTTTTTCAGATTGGACCGTAGCCCGCAGATGGTTCGGTGCCGCCTAGGGCGAAACCGCGCGGGAGCGTCACGTGCTCAATAGTCTTGCTTCCGGTCGACGCCTGGCGCTGCGCATTATCTTGCTGCAGCTGGCCGTGGCGGCGATTGTGGGACTCACCTTCCTGACGCAGGGGCGCCGCGAGGCATTGGCTGCCTTTGCGGGCGCCACCGTCGTGGCGCTGGGTACCGCGCTATTGGCGTGGCGTACCTTCGCCGGGTTGGGTGGTGGCGGCATGACCATGTGGCGCGTGATGTCAGGAGTGGTCCTGAAGTGGATCGTGATCTTCGGAGGGCTGATCGCGATCCTCGGTCAATGGAAATTACCGCCACTAGCTGCCATCACGGGGCTGGTGGCTGCTTACGCAATAAATTTGCTGGCGTTCAGATTCAAGGGCTAAGACATGGCAAGCGAGCCGCAGGGCGGACTAACCGAATACATCCAGCATCACCTTCACCACAACACGGTGAGTCTGGGTGATAGCCCGTTCATGCAGGTCCATCTCGATTCCATCGTGGTGGCCTTCCTGCTGGGCGCGCTGTTCTGCCTGTGGTTCTGGCTGAAGGCCCGCAAGGCCACCTCGGGCGTGCCGTCCAAGGGCCAGGCCTTCGTCGAGATCATCGTCGAGTTTGTCGACACCCAGGTGAAGGACACCTTCCACGGCGATCGCCGCACGGTGACCCCGCTGGCGCTGTCGATCTTCATGTGGGTGACCTTCCTCAACGCGATGGATCTGCTGCCGCTGGACGCCCCGAGCTTCGCCGTGAAGACGGCTGCCGGTGCCGAGGCTGCGCACCACACGTTCTTCCGCTGGGTGCCGACCGCCGACATCAACACCACGGTGGGCCTGGCGCTGGCCGTGTTCTTCATCGTGCTGGGTCATGGCATCAAGGCCAAGGGCGGCCTGGGCTTCGGCAAGGAGCTGCTGACCGCGCCGTTCCATGCGCACAACCCGGTCGTCGTCGCCATCCTGGTGCCGTTCAATTTCCTGCTCAACGTCGTGGAATACCTGTCCAAGCCGGTGTCGCTCGCCATGCGACTGTTCGGCAACATGTACGGCGGCGAGCTGGTCTTCATGCTGATTGCAGGTCTGTTCGCAGGCTGGATCAGCTTCCTGCCGGGCGTGATCTTCAATACGGCGTGGGCGATATTCCACATTCTGATCATCCTGTTGCAGGCCTTCATCTTCATGATGCTGACCATCGTGTACATCGCTACGGCGCGTGAGCATCACTGACGTTTCGTTCCATCCGGTTCCGCTTTAAACCGCTTTGCCCTTTATCACTTCTTAGAAAGATTCACAGGAGAATTCCATGAACCTCGCCGAACTCATTTCCCATGTTCAGGGCCTCACCGCGATCGCCGTGGGCATCATCATCGGCCTCGGCGCGCTCGGCGCTTGCTTGGGCATCGCCATCATGGGTTCCAAGTTCCTCGAGTCCGCTGCCCGCCAGCCGGAACTGGTCCCGCTGCTGCAGGGTCGCATGTTCCTGCTCGCAGGCCTGATCGACGCCGCGTTCATTATCGGCCTGGCTGTGGCGCTGCTGTTCGCCTTCTCGAACCCGCTGACCGCGCAGGTCATTGCGAACTTCGGCCACTAATCGGCCCGAAGGAGAGTCACCGCGGCGCTGAAAACGCCGCGGTGATCAGCGGTTTAACGCGTTACCGGAGTTAATTGGAAAGCTCATGGATATCAATCTGACTTTCCTGGGCCAGATGGTTTCTTTCGCCATCCTGGTCTGGTTCACCACGAAGTTCATCTGGCCGCAGCTCAATCACGCGATTGAAGAGCGCCAGAAAAAGGTTGCCGAAGGTCTGGCTGCCGCCGAAAAGGCGCGCGCCGAACTGAAGGACGCCGACGCCAAGGTTGCCAACGAGATCAAGCTGGCCCGTCAGCAGGCCAACGAGATCATCGAGCGCGCCCAGGGTCAGGCCAACCAGATCGTGGACAAGGCCCGTGCCGAAGCCATCACCGAGGCCAACCGCCTGAAGGCCAGCGCCGCGGAAGAGATCGTCAGCATGCAGCAGCGTGCGCGCGAAGAACTGCGTGGCTGGGTCGGCCGTCTGGCCGCCCAGGGTGCGGAGAAGATCGTGCAGCGCGAGATCGACGCGTCGGCCCACAAGGCCATGCTCGACCAGCTCGTCTCCGAGATCTAAGCCATGGCCCAGGCAATCACCCTCGCCCGCCCGTACGCACGTGCAGCCTTCGAGCTGGCCCATGAGGCCGGCTCGCTTGGCGCATGGTCGCAGGCGCTGGCGTTCGCCGCCGAAGTGGCGAAGGACGCGCGTGTTGCCAACCTCGGCAATGATCCGCGCGTGCAGCCCTCGCAGCTGGTGGCGATCCACCTTCCGCAGGGCATGGCCGCCGATGCGCCGTTCGCCCGCTTCCTGGGTGAGCTTGCCGAGCACCGCCGCATGGCTCTGCTGCCGGAAATCGCCGCACTGTACGAAGAGTACAAGCGCGAGTCCGAGTCGCAGCTGCTGGTGAAGGTGACCAGTGCGTTCGCGCTGGATACCGCGCAGGCCGAGCAGCTCAAGGCGTCGCTGAAGCGTCGATTCAAGCGCGAGATCGAGCTGGAGACCAGCGTCGATGCATCGCTGCTTGGCGGCGTGGTGATCGACACCGGCAGCGAAGTGATTGACGGCTCCGCCCGCGGACGTCTGTCGCGCTTGACCAGCGCGCTGACGCACTAGGCTTCACGCGAAGTCCGTTTCGCGAAGAGCAAAACCGGCCATCCGTGGCCGGACAACTCACAGATTTAAGCGAAGTCCGTTTCGCGAAGAGCAAAACCCGGCCATCCATGGCAGGACTCTTCAAAAAAGACTCAAAATTCAGGATATCGACCCATGTCCAGCTCCACCTTGAACCCGTCTGAGATCAGCGAACTGATCAAGAGCCGCATCGAGCAGTTCAAGCTCGGCGCGGAAGCACGCAACGAAGGCACGATCATCAGCGTGTCCGACGGCATCGTGCGCATCCACGGCCTGGCCGACGTGATGCAGGGCGAAATGATCGAACTGCCGGGCAATGCCTACGCCCTGACGCTGAACCTCGAGCGTGACTCGGTCGGCGCCGTGGTGCTGGGCGAATACCAGCACCTGCGCGAAGGCGACGTGGCCAAGACCACTGGCCGCATCCTCGAAGTGCCGACCGGTCCGGAGCTGCTGGGCCGCGTGGTCGACGCGCTGGGCAACCCGATCGACGGCAAGGGTCCGATCAATGCCAAGACCAGCTCGGCGATCGAGAAGGTTGCTCCGGGCGTGATCTGGCGTAAGTCGGTCGACCAGCCGGTGCAGACCGGCTACAAGTCCGTCGACTCGATGATCCCGATTGGCCGTGGCCAGCGCGAGCTGATCATCGGCGACCGCCAGACCGGCAAGACCGCGCTGGCCATCGACGCGATCATCAACCAGAAAGACTCCGGCATTAAGTGCATCTACGTCGCGATCGGCCAGAAGCGTTCGTCGATCGCCAACGTCGTGCGCAAGCTCGAAGAGAACGGCGCGCTGGCCAACACCATCGTCGTCGTGGCCTCGGCTTCCGAGTCGGCTGCCCTGCAGTACATCGCGCCGTACTCCGGCTGCGCCATGGGCGAGTACTTCCGTGACCGCGGCGAAGACGCGCTGATCATCTATGACGATCTGTCCAAGCAGGCCGTGGCCTACCGCCAGATCTCGCTGTTGCTGAAGCGCCCGCCGGGCCGCGAAGCCTATCCGGGCGACGTGTTCTATCTCCACTCCCGTCTGCTCGAGCGCGCTGCTCGCGTCTCCGAGGAGTACGTCGAGAAGTTCACCAACGGCGAAGTGAAGGGCAAGACCGGTTCGCTGACCGCGCTGCCGATCATCGAAACGCAGGCCGGTGACGTGTCCGCGTTCGTGCCGACCAACGTGATCTCGATCACCGACGGCCAGATCTTCCTGGAAACCGACCTGTTCAACGCCGGCATCCGCCCGGCCGTGAACGCCGGTATCTCGGTGTCGCGCGTCGGTGGTGCCGCCCAGACCAAGATCGTGAAGAAGCTGTCCGGCGGCGTGAAGCTGGCCCTGGCTCAGTACCGCGAGCTGGCTGCGTTCGCGCAGTTCGCTTCGGACCTCGACCCGGCCACCCGCGCCCAGCTGGACCGCGGCGTGCGCGTGACCGAGCTGATGAAGCAGTCGCAGTACACCCCGCTCTCGATCGCGGAGCTGGCGCTGTCGGTGTACGCCGCTGAAAAGGGCTACCTCGACGACCTGCCGCAGAACAAGGTGCTGCCGTTCGAGAAGGGCCTGCACGCGTTCATGCACCAGAACCACGGCGACCTGATGAAGAAGATCGTTGCCACCGGTGACTGGAACGGCGAGATCGAAGGCATCTTCAAGTCCTCGCTCGACGAGTACAAGAAGACCGGCAGCTGGTAAGCAGTAACAAGGGCGTACGGCCGTCTGGACGGCCGTACCGCACTCCGGCTTGACGGCCGGGATCGCAATAACCCAAAAGGTTGAGGCAAACGTGGCAAGCGGACGCGAAATCAAAACCAAGATCAAGAGCACGCAGAACATGCGCAAGGTGACGCGCGCGCTCGAGATGGTCTCGGCCTCGAAGATCCGCAAGGCGCAGGATCTGATGAAGGCCTCGCGTCCCTATGCGCGCTCGATGCGCAAGGTGATCTCGCACATCGCCCAGGCCAGCACCGAGTTCAACCATCCGTTCCTGGTGGAGCGCGAGACCGTGGCCCGCGTGGGCTACATCGTCATCACCACGGACCGTGGCCTGTGCGGCGGCCTCAATGCCAACCTGTTCCGTCGCATGCTTCCGGCCATCCGTGAGTGGCAGGACAAGGGCGTGCAGGTCGACGTGGTCGCGGTTGGCCAGAAGGCGATCCAGTTCTTCCGCCGTATCAAGGGCGTCAACCTGATCGCCACGGCCAGCCACCTCGGCGAGCGTCCGAAGCTGGAGGCCCTGATCGGCGTGATGAAGGTCGCGCTCGATGCCTACATGGGCGGCAAGCTCGACCGCGTGTTCCTCGCGCACAACGAGTTCGTCAACACGATGACGCAGAAGCCGGCGGTCCATGCGCTGCTTCCGCTGCCCGTGGCGGCCGAGGAAATGGGCGAAGGCCAGACCGGTTCGCCCGATTACCCGGTGTCGGGCCTCAAGCTCGAGCAGAAGCATGACTGGGACTACATCTATGAACCCGATGCCGCCACCGTGCTCGAGCACGTGCTGGGTCGTTACATCGAGTCCGTGGTGTACCAGGGCGTGCTGGAAAACCTCGCCAGCGAACATGCCGCGCGCATGGTGGCGATGAAGAGCGCGTCCGACAACGCAAGCAAGGTGATCGGCGAACTGACGCTCATCTACAACAAGGCGCGTCAGGCCGCGATTACCCAGGAAATCTCGGAAATCGTCGGTGGTGCCGCGGCGGTGTAAGTGCAGGCATCCCTGCCTGCAAGCGCAAGTCAAGAAGCGGCCATCCATGGCCGCGAATGGTTAAAGCGATCATCCATGATCGCCAGATTCAAAAAGCAACCATCGATGGTTGCACTTTTAAACAAGAGCGACGCCCAGGCGGCGCTGTAACGAACCTAAAAGATCCATCCGGAGCACATCCATGAGTCAGGGCAAAGTTGTACAGATCATCGGCGCGGTCATCGACGTGGAATTCCCGCGCGATCAGGTGCCGCAGGTTTACGACGCGCTGAAGATCGACGGCACCGAAATCACGCTGGAAGTCCAGCAGGTGCTCGGTGACGGCATCGTCCGTACCATCGCCCTCGGTTCCACCGATGGCCTGAAGCGTGGCCTCGTGGCCCGCAACACCGGCGAAGGCATCAAGGTGCCGGTCGGCAAGGCCACCCTCGGCCGCATCATGGACGTGCTGGGCAACCCCATCGACGAAGCCGGCCCGATCGGCGAGCAGGATCGCTGGGTCATCCACCGCGAAGCCCCGAGCTATGACGACCAGGCTGCCGCCAACGACCTGCTGGAAACCGGCATCAAGGTCATCGACCTGGTGTGCCCGTTCGCCAAGGGCGGCAAGGTCGGCCTGTTCGGCGGCGCCGGCGTGGGCAAGACCGTGAACATGATGGAGCTCATCAACAACATCGCTAAGGCGCACGCGGGTCTGTCCGTGTTTGCCGGCGTGGGCGAGCGTACCCGCGAGGGCAACGACTTCTACCACGAGATGAAGGACTCCAACGTGCTCGACAAGGTGGCCATGGTGTACGGCCAGATGAACGAGCCGCCGGGCAACCGTCTGCGCGTGGCGCTGACCGGCCTGACCATGGCCGAGTACTTCCGCGACGAGAAGGACGAGACCGGCAAGGGCAAGGACGTGCTGCTGTTCGTGGACAACATCTACCGCTACACGCTGGCTGGTACCGAGGTGTCCGCACTGCTCGGCCGTATGCCGTCCGCCGTGGGTTACCAGCCGACGCTGGCCGAGGAAATGGGCGTCCTGCAGGAGCGCATCACCTCGACCAAGACCGGTTCGATCACCTCGATCCAGGCCGTGTACGTGCCCGCGGATGACCTGACCGACCCGTCGCCGGCCACCACCTTCGCCCACTTGGATGCGACCGTGGTGCTCTCGCGTAACATCGCCTCGCTGGGTATCTACCCGGCCGTGGACCCGCTGGACTCCACCAGCCGTCAGCTCGACCCGAACGTGATCGGCGCCGAGCACTACGACGTGGCCCGTCGCGTGCAGGGCACCCTGCAGCGCTACAAGGAGCTCAAGGACATCATCGCGATCCTGGGCATGGACGAACTGTCGGAAGACGACAAGCTGGCCGTGTCGCGCGCCCGCAAGATCGAGCGCTTCTTCTCGCAGCCGTTCCACGTGGCCGAAGTGTTCACCGGCTCGCCGGGCAAGTACGTGCCGCTGAAGGAAACCATCCGCGGCTTCAAGATGATCGTGGACGGCGACGTGGACCACCTGCCGGAGCAGGCGTTCTACATGGTCGGCGGCATCGACGAGGCCATCAAGAAGGCCGAGGAAATGGGCGCCAAGAAGGCGGCCTGATCGGTGTGAGGCATTACGGTGAAGCGCGACCATCGCGTTTCACCGGCACCACACAGCATCGTCTGCTTTTCACCGAACGCACCGGAATACCGTCATGAGTCATACCCTCCGTGTCGACATCGTCAGCGCCGAAGCCGAGATCTTCTCTGGCGAAGCGCAGCTCGTGGTCGCCACCGGCGAGATGGGCGAACTGGGCATTGCGCCCCGCCACGCGCCGCTGATCACCCGCCTGAAGGCCGGCCACGTCGACGTGGTGCTGGGCAACGGCGAGCGTCAGCAGTTCTGGGTGTCGGGCGGCATCCTGGAAGTGCAGCCGCAGGTTGTCACCGTGCTGGCCGACACCGCCGCACGCGCGTCCGATCTGGACGAAGCCTCCGCGCAGCGCGCCAAGCAGGAAGCCGAAGAGGCGCTGGCCAACCGCACCGATGCGGTGGAGATCGCCGAGGCGCAGGCCAAGCTGGCCGAAGCCATCACCCAGCTGCAGGCCCTCGAGCGCCTGCGCAAGACGCTCAAGCACTAAGTCCACGGCAACGTGGCTGCGAAACGCCGGCCTCGTGCCGGCGTTTTTGTTTATGCTGCCTCCATTGAGGGGGAGGCGTGGAATGGACGCTACGTACCGTGGCGGTTGTGCGATTGCCCGTGTGCCATGTATCGGCATTCTTGCCCTCGCCCTGGCAAGCTGCGCCAACACGCCACCAGCCAGGCCCGCCAGGCCGACGACGGAGGGCGATACCTCCTATCGAGCCACGGCGAAGAACGATCTCCGGCACTATCAACTTGCCCTCGGCCAGGTGGCGACCGGCGCCGTTCCCCGTGACCACCCTGCGCCGATCTATCCCCCTTCGCTGCTGGAGCAGAGGCTTCCGCCGCAGGAAGTGGAAGCACTCCTGATCGTGGATGAAGCGGGCAAAGTCACCGAAGTGCGTATGGCCGGTGAAGCGAAGGCAAACGCCGATACGCGCCTGTTTTATGCCGCGGTCCGGGCGGCTGCCATGCAATGGGCCTTCACTCCCCTGCACGTTACCCAGTGGGCCGCGGATGCCGACGGCAACACGCATGAAACGGGTAGCGAAGAGCGCCCGTTCAGCATGGACTATGTATTTCGTTTTGCCTGGAAGGACGGCAAGCCGGTCACCGATGCATCGGCGCCACCCCATGTCACGAGATAGCCAGAAGGCCTACCTCCTCGGGTACCGGAGTGCGTGCACCCTGGCTGTTATTCTCCGCCGCTAGCCAAGACAGGTCTGCCCATGATCAAGAACGCTCCGCTGCACGTGATCGTCCTAGCCGCCGGCGAAGGCAAGCGCATGAAGTCGAAGAAGGCCAAGGTGCTGATGCCGTTGGCCGGGCGTCCGTTGCTGGCGCACGTGCTGGAGGCTGCCCGCGCGCTCAAGCCGCAGGTGATCCACCTGGTCTACGGCCATTGCGGCGAGCAGGTGCATGCGGCGTTCGACGGTGATGTCGACCTGCGCTGGGTGCTGCAGTCGCAACGCCTGGGTACCGGTCATGCCGTGCGCGAGGCGCTGCTGGACGTACCGGACGACGCCACCGTGCTGGTGCTCTACGGCGACGTGCCGCTGACCCGCCCGCAGACACTGGAGCGCCTGGTACGCGCCGAAGGGACGGTGAGCCTGCTTGCCACGCGTGTGGCCAATCCGTTTGGTTACGGCCGCGTGCTGCGCGACGGCAACGGCTACGTGCGTGCGGTCGTGGAAGAGAAGGACGCGGACGACGCGCAGCGCGCGAACAACCTGATCAATACCGGCATCCTTGCGGCCGAGGCGGTCGCGCTCAAGCGCTGGACGTCCAAGCTCGACCGCAACAACGTGCAGGGCGAGTACTACCTCACCGACATCTTCGCGATGGCTGCCGGCGAGAACCGCTCTGCCAGCTGCGTGGAATGCGAGGACGAATACGAGGCGGCGGGCGCCAACAATCCCTGGCAGCTGGCCGAGCTGGAAGCGCAGTACCGCCAGCGCGCCGTCAAGGCGCTCGCGCTCGAGGGCGTGCGCATGGTCGATCCTGCGCGCATCGACATCCGCGGCACGGTCAGCGCCGGCATGGACGTGGAGATCGATGCCAACGTGATCTTCGAGGGCGACGTCACGCTGGGCGACGACGTGCTCGTCGGTCCCTTCACCCGCCTGAAGGACGTGAAGCTCGCCGCCGGCACCGTCGTGCAGGCGCATTGCGATCTGGAGGGCGTGGTGACGCACGGTCCATGCACGATCGGGCCGTTCGCGCGCCTGCGTCCGGGTACGGAGCTGGCCGCCGGCGTGCATATCGGCAACTTCGTCGAGACCAAGAAGGCGCAGATCGGCGAGGGCAGCAAGGCCAACCACCTGAGCTATCTCGGCGACACCGTGATCGGCAGTGGCGTGAATGTCGGCGCCGGCACCATCACCTGCAACTACGACGGCGCCAACAAGCACGTGACCACGATCGGTGATGGCGCCTTCATCGGCTCCAACAGTGCGCTGGTGGCGCCCGTCACCATTGGTGCGCAGGCCACCATCGGCGCCGGGTCGGTGATCGGCAAGGACGCGCCGGCGGGCGAGCTGACCATCGCGCGCGCGCGCCAGACGACGTTGCATGGCTGGCATCGGCCGATCAAGCAGAAGTGACCGGCATAGTCCGAATGGTCTGATGTCTTGCGGGCCGGCCGCGGCGTATAACTCGCGCCGCGTTCGCCAAAGGGAGAGGGCCATGCGTCATCCGGGCAGGTTCAAGCTGATCGCCGTCGTCATGCTCTGGTTTTTGAGCCTGACGGCACTGCAAGCCACCACTGGCGTGCGTGAACTGCGCGCCACGCCGGATACCCGGTCTGCGCCGGATGCGGACTATGCGCTGCATGCCGCCACCTTCGGTGGTGGCCCCGTCACCCTGATCGATGTGCACGCCGGCGGCGGCGACTGGGTGCGCGCCGACCCGGCAAAGCTGCCGCCGTTTCCGAGGGATGCCCCGGTCGCGGGCAAGGTCCCGCTGCAATGGTTCTACGGTGCGGTCGCGGGCTGGATGCCGGTGCCGGCGGGCTGGCGCCTGCAGCGCGCCGAGATCGGCATGGACGGCGGCACGGTCTACACCTACGCGTCGCCCGAGGGCGCGGCGGCCGGCTGGATTACCTACACGGTGATTCCCGCCTGCGTGGGCTGCATGCTGGACGAAACCAATGGACTGCTGCCGGGCGCGGGCGAGCGCCTGGCGTCACTCAGCGGTTCGCCGGAATCCAACCTCGGCCAGACCAATCCGGTGATGAGCTGGCAGTCGCGTCCGGACGATTGCACGGCGCTGTTCCGCTACCGTTCCGGCGGTCTCACCGTGCATGCCGCCGTGCTCAGCAGCGTGCCGATCTCGGCGCTGGACAGTCAGAAGGGCGACCTCGCCGTGGCGGACGTCTACGCCGCGCTGCCGGCCGCCAAAGCGGGCGCGGCCGATTACCTGCTTGGCCACTTCAGGCAGGCGTTCCCGGCCTGCCATTCGCCGAACGGCTGGTCGGGCTGAGCTTTCAGGCGTAGCGCCAGCCGTCGATTTCCACCAGCAGCTCCTGGCGGCAGATGTCGCCGTGCAGCAGCAGCACCGGCACGCCGGGCAGGCGGTGCTGCAGGAAGTCGTGCACCAGGGGCGCGTCGGTGGGCTGGCGCACATAGGCCTTGAGTGGCGACTGGGTGTCGAAGCCGGCCGTCATGTCCGCGCTCTGCAGCAGCGCCTCGAGGTTGGTAAGCGTTTCGCCCAGTTGGGCCAGCAGGTCGTCGTCGTGGGTCGAGGCGTGGCCCACTACGGCTGCGGTACCCGAGATGGCCAGGGCGTCGTCCGCCGGCAGCCGCATGGCGCGTGCGAAGCTCGGCGGCGTGCGGCCGTACTGGCGCGGGTAGCGCCAGGCGCTCACCTGGCGGGGGTTCTCCACGCGCTGGCCCGGTTCATCGCAGGCCAGCAGGTACACCTGCAGGCGGGGCGCCGCGGCGTGATGCCCGATCGCGGTGGCGGCCGGAAAGCCGTCGGCGAAGACTTCACCCATGCCGGAGGCGCGGCCGTCGCAGAACTGCTTATAGCGTTCGACGTCGCCCTCGCCCTGGTTGATGTCCCCCAGGTAATTCCACAGGCGCTGCACGTGCCGCTCGCCGCGCGTGGCCAGCAACCGGCATAGCTGGGCATAGGCCTCGCGGGCCGTGTCGCGCGGGCCGCCGTGCTCGTGCTCGTCCAGGGTGATGGCCGCGAACAGCCAGCCGTCGCCGGCCGACCACTGCACGTCGCCCTCGCGGCCCTGGCTGACCGGGCCGTCCACTCGCCAGACCTCCAACGGCACCGGCGCGTCGAAGCTCTCCAGGTCCACGCCGAGCCAGCGTGGATCGCTGCTGCGCACGGCGCCGGCACCAAAGCCGAACACTGCCAGGGTGCCCGACTCGCGCAGGACCTCATCCGGTCCGGCATGGCGATAAGACACCTGCGGCGCGCGGCGCAGCGCAGGCTTGGCGTTTTCACAACCCTGAACCATGGGAGACCAGCCGGGGAAACAGGGTCGCTATGTTACACTCGCCGGTCGCCGCCTCTGGGGGAGAGGCGCTTGAATCGAGTACGGGATCGGGCATGGCCGAGCAGAGCATCGCACAACACGAACTGGCCACTTTGATCGTGGAAAGCCTCAATCTGGAAGCGGTGTCAGCCGACCAGATCGACCCGGATGCCCCCCTGTTCGGCGGCGATCTGGGTCTCGACTCCATCGACGCGCTGGAAATCGCGCTGGCGGTGTCCAAGCGCTACGGCTTCCAGCTGCGCTCGGACAACCCGGAAAACCAGCAGATCTTCTCCAGCCTGCGCATGCTGTCCGAGCATGTCGAACGGCACCGTGCCGTTTAACCTGCATCGGGCATGATGTCAGGCGGGCACGGCACACTGGTGCCGTCACCCCGACACCAAGCGAGCAGGCCGAGCTACGCATGTCTTGTGTTCCCGCCATTTCATCGACGTCTTCATCGCGGCGCTGGCTGCCGCTGATGTTCGGCTACCCGGTGCTGGCGATGGCGGGCGTGCTCACGCATCGCCAGGGTTTCTCGCTGGCGGCCTGCGTCCTGCTGCTCACCCTGCTGTTGGCACCCTCTCTCGCGGCGCGCCGCGTGTTGGCGTGGCTGGCGTGGGCACTCATGCTGGCCGCGATGGGCTGGCTGTGGATGCACGATCTCGTCAGCCTGTTGCTGGAATGCGTGCCCATCGCCATCAACGTGCTGCTGGCATCGCTGTTCGGGCGCAGCCTGCGCGAGGGTTCGACGCCGCTGATCGCGCGTTTCATCGAGGTGGTGGAAGGACCGGAGCGCCTGCAGGTGCCGGGCCTGATGCGCTATGCGCGCCAGCTCACCTGCTTCTGGACCTTGTTGACGGCCGCGCAGGCGACCGTGCTCGCCGTACTGCTGCTGTGTGCCGAACCGGGCGGACTCCTTGCGTCGCTGGGCGTTGCTTCGCCGCTGCCGGTGCCCGCCGGCTTGGCGCAGTCCTACGTGCACATCGGAGGCTACGTGCTGATCGTCGCGGCGTTCCTGCTCGAAAACGCGTACCGCCGCTGGCATCTGCGCCATCTTTCGCATCCGCGCCTGCATGAGCTCGCGCTCGGCATCGCGGCGCGCTGGCCACAGCTGCTGCGGGGACAGGATCCGGCGTCGCCATGAGTCCCGCTGCCTTTCATCGTGAATTCCAGGTGGCGGCTGATCACCCCTGCCTGCCCGGGCACTTCCCCGGATCGCCGCTGGTGCCGGGCGTGATGCTGCTGGAGCAGGTCGCGCTGGCCTTGCGTGCGTGGCGTGGCGAACGCCTCGCGCGCGTGCAGGACGCCAAGTTCGTGGGGCCGCTGCTGCCTGGACAGCACGCACAGGTCACGCTGACGGAGATGCACGGTCGCGTACGCTTCGAGATCCGTCACGAAGGCGAACTGCTGGCGCGTGGCACCGTCGAGGGCGCGTCATGAGCGAACACTGGCAGAGCCGCCCCGAAGGCGGCGGGCACTTCGCCATCTGGCTGTTCTGTGCCATCGCGTTGCGCGGCGGGCGCCGGCTGGGCCGCGCGCTGCTGTATCCGATCACACTGTACTTCTACCTGCGGCGGCAGCCGGAGCGTGACGCGTCGCGCCACTTCCTCGAGCGTGTGCTCGGCAAGCCGGTCAGCGTATGGCAGGTGATGAAGCATCTCCATGCCTTTGCCGCGGTCACCTTCGACCGCATCTTCCTGCTCGCCCATGGAGAGAAGAATTTCGACATCGCCGTGGAAGGCCTCGACGCGCTGGAATCCACGCTGGCGCAAGGCAAGGGCCTGCTGCTGGTGGGCTCGCATCAAGGCAGCTTCGAGGCGCTGCGCGTGCTCAGCTCGCGCCGGCCCGACATTCCGTTACGCGTGGTGCTCGACAAGCAAAAGACGCCATCGATGACCGAGCTGTTCGAAACGCTCGCTCCCGACATCGGCGCCCACGTGATCGATGCCTCGCTGGGTGGTGCTTCCATCACGCTCGCCATGGCCGAGGCCTGCGAAAAGGGCGCGATGGTTGCGCTGCTGGCTGACCGCGGGCGCGAGCATGAGGTGCTGCGCCGCACGCCGTTCCTCGGCGAGCCGGCACCGTTTCCGGTCGGGCCATGGCTGCTTGCGCATTCGCTGCGCGTGCCGGTGATGCTGTGCTTTGGCCTGTATGAAGGCGGCAATCGCTATCGTCTCGTGTTCGAGCCGTTTGCCGACCCCGTGGAGATTCCGCGCCACGATCGCACGCGGGCGCTGGATGCCTGGATTGCCCGCTATGCAAGTCGCGTGGAGCACTATGTCCACGTCGCTCCCTACAACTGGTTCAACTTCTATGATTTCTGGCAGCAAGACGTGGCTACTGCTGTGCGGCCTGATGCTGTCGCTGTGCGCGAACGCGTCGGCGCCTGAGGAAGCCGCTACGGCGCGGGCGCTGGTGGCCTCGCTGGGCCGCCCGGCGCCTGCACGCACGCCGTTCGCCGAAGCGCGTTTCATGAAGATGCTGGACCAGCCGCTGGTGGTGACTGGTGAGCTGGCATGGCTGGGCGGCGATCGCCTGGAACGCCGGGTGGACCACCCGAACCACGAAGTGTCGACCATCGCCGACGGCGAGGTGAGCCAGCAGCGCGAAGGGCGCGAGCCGCGTCGCTTCTCGCTGAAGCGGGCACCGCAGCTGCAGATCCTGCTGGACAGCTTCGTCGCCATGCTCGGCGGCGATGCCACGCGCCTGGAACAGGCGTTCGCCATCCAGTACAGCGGTACCGATGCCAAGCGCTGGACGCTGATCCTCACGCCGCGTGATCCGAAACTCGTGCGCACGGTCAGTCGCATCGAGATCGAAGGCGCCGGCAACGAGCCGCACTGCATGCGCATGCAGGAGGCCGATGGCGACCTCGCCGTCGATCTGCTGGGTGACCTGGCCGCGAAGATGCCCGCCGCACCGACCCGCGAGGCGCTCGCGGTCCTCTGTCGAGGCGGTTGAGCATGCGCCTTGGCGGGCGTTGGACGCTGTTGGTGGTATGGCTGGTGTTGCTGGCCGGCGTGGGCGTCTTCGTGGTGCAACACCTGCGTGTCAGCACCGACCTGCGCAGCTTCATGCCCGCGCCGACCACGCCGGACCAGCGCCTCCTGATGGAGCAGGTGGGCGAGGGGCCGGGTTCGCGCCTGCTGCTGCTCGCCATTGCCGGCAAGACCGACCAGCAGCTTGCGGCGCTGAGCCAGCAATTGACGGCATCGCTGCGCAAGGACGAGCGCTACAGCCAGGTGCTCAACGGCAGTTTCGATATCGCGTCGCTCGACGAGGCATTACTGCCCTACCGTTACCTGTTGTCTCCCACGCTCGACACGCATGCGTTGGACGCGCCGTACCTGCGCGATGAGCTGGAGCAGCGCCTGGAGGATCTGTCCTCGCCCGCCGCCGGCCTGCTCAAGGGGCTGCTCCCGCGTGATCCCACGCTGGAAGTGCTGAAACTGGCCGAACGCTGGACGCCACCCAAGTCGCCGGAAGTACGCGAGGGCGTGTGGTTCTCCGCGCAGGGCGAGGCCTTGCTGCTGGTGCAGACGCGCGCGGCCGGTTTCGATCCGGATGCACAGACACTGGCGATCGACGGCATCCGCCAAGCCTTCGATGCCTTGCCCGATCATGCGGGTGCCAAGCTCATCGTGAGCGGGCCGGGGTACTTCAGCGTGGTGGCCAACGCGCAGACGCGCGGGCAGGCCGAATGGATCGGCCGCGTGTCCACGGTGGGTTTCATCCTGCTGCTGTTGTTGGCCTATCGCAGCATCAGTTCGCTGTTGCTGTCGGCATTGCCGATCGCCAGTGCGGCGCTCGCCGGTATCGCGGCGCTGGTGCTGCTGTTCCCGCAGGTGCACGGCATCACGCTGGCGTTTGGCTTCACCTTGCTGGGCGTGGCGCAGGAGTATCCGATCCGCGTGCTCAGTCACCGGCGTGCTGGTGAAAACGCACTGCAAAGCGTGCGCGACCTGTGGCCGCTGCTGCTCATCGCCATCGCATCGGCCTGCATCGCGTACCTGGCGTTCTACGCATCCGGCGTGAACGGCCTCAAGCAACTGGCGGTGTTCACCATCACGGGCCTGCTGGTCGCAGGATTCAGCACCCGATATGCGCTGCCGCACCTGCTGCCCGAGCGCGTACACGACGTCGCCGGCATGGGCTGGCTGGTGCGTGCGCGGCGCTGGGTCGATGCCTTGCCGCGTCCACGCTGGATTCCCGTGCTGGTCGCGATCGCCACGGTGCTGATGCTGGTGTTCGCCCGCGGTGCGTTCTGGCAGAACGACCTAGCCGCGCTGACGCCGCTGCCCCGGGATCTGCTGCAGGAAGACGCGCGCCTGCGCGAAGCGCTCGGCGCGCCGGACGTGCGTTACCTGCTGGTCCTGGAGGCACGGGACGAACAAGGCGTGCTCGCCCTGTCCGAACGTCTGGAGCCGGCCGTCCAGGCGCTGTTGGCCACGCACGCGGTGGATGCCATCGAGCTGCCGTCGCGTTACCTGCCCAGCGAAACGGTGCAGCGCGCCCGCCAGCAGCGACTACCGGATCGTCCGACGCTGGAGCGCGCCCTGTCCGACGCACAACAGGGCATGCCGTTCCAGGCGGGCCTGTTCGCGCCCTTTGTCGACGATGTGCAGAAAGCGCGCGAGTTGCCCCCGTTGACGGAGGAGCGCTTCGCCACTTCGCCGCTGGGCCAGCGCATTGCGGCGATGCTGGTGTCGCGTGGCGACCATTGGGTGGGCCTGGGTACGCTCAGCGGCGTACATGACGTGGCGGCGTTGCAATCGCTCGCGCAGGGCAGCGGCGGTTCGGTGCGCCTGCTCGATCTGAAGGAGACCGCGGAGTCGATGGTGGTGGCCTATCGCACGCGCATTCTGCACGCGCTGCTGGCGGCGACCCTGCTGTTGGTGGTGGCGATCACCCTGGCCCTGCGCAGCATCCGGCGAGCCTGGCACGTGCTGGCGCCGATGACGCTGGCGACCTTCCTGGTGCTGGCGGTGGAACGCGTGGCAGGCGTGGAAGTCTCGTTGTTCCATCTGGTGGCGTTGATCCTCGCCGCCGGTCTCGGCCTGCATTACGCGCTGTTCTTCGAGCGCGATACCGGCGATGCCGCCGAGCAGCGCCGCACGCTGCACGCCACGCTGGTGTGCGTGCTGTCCGCCTTGCTGGTGTTCGGCATGCTGGCGTGGAGTTCCATTCCGGTGTTGCGCGCCATCGGCCTCACCGTCAGCCTTGGCGTGGCCTTCCATTTCTGTCTTTCGATCCTGATGGCTCCGCATGCTCGCCAAGACTGACTGGGCACATCTCATTCCCCACCAGGGCGCGATGTGCCTGCTCGATGCCGTGGTGTCATGGGATGACACCGACATCCACGCCACGAGCAATAGCCATGCACAGTCGGATCATCCGCTGCGCGGCGAGCATGGTCTTCACGCCGTGCACCTCGCCGAATACGGTGCGCAGGCGATGGCTGTCCACGGGGCGTTGCTGGCGAGTCGGCAAGGCGAGGCTGGTCCGCGTCCCGGGCGGCTCGTGAGCCTGCGCGATGTGACGCTGGCGGTGGAAGTCGTCGATGTCGCTGCTGGCCATCTGGACGTCCATGCGCACTGCCTGTACGCCGATGAATCGGGGGCGCAGTATGCGTTCCGTGTGGAGCAGCGCGGCCATCTCCTGGCGTCCGGACGCGCAGCGGTCATCCACCCTGTTTCCTGACAGCGAGACTTTCCATGTCCCATGCCCAAGCTCCCCGACGTGCGCTGGTCACTGGTGGCAGTGGCGATCTCGGTGGCGCGATCTGCCGGGCGCTGGCGCAGGGCGGCTACCACGTGATCGTTCATGCGAACGCCTCGCTGGCGCGTGCGGACGATGTGGCGGCTGCCATTCGTGACGCGGGCGGGAGTGCTCAGTCCATCGCCTTTGATGTCACCGATGCCGAGGTCACCCGGCAGGCCATCGACACGCTGTTGGTCGACGGCGCGATCCATGCCGTGGTGAACAACGCGGGCATCCACCAGGACGGTCCGTTGGCGGGCATGTCGGAAGACGCGTGGCGTCGCGTCATTTGATCGGGGAGGATTTTCCGGTCGAACGTATCCGCGAGATCGTGCCCGCGCAGCGCGCAGGCAAACCGGAGGAGGTGGCGGCCCTGGTGGCTTTCCTGTGCTCCGACGCCGCGGGCTACATCAACGGCCAGGTCATCGGTGTCAACGGCGGCATGGCCTAAGTAGCGGTTGTTGAAGCGTGCGGGAGCGCACAGGCCCGCTCTCGCTTCCGCGTTATCCCGTGATCGCTGCGTCGAACACGATGGGGTGCGACGCACGCGAGCGTCGATAGCTCGCCATCACGTCGCCGTGCCGAAGCACTTGTCCGACCGTGTACATGGTGATGCGCGTGACGTCGCGCACCGGGCTGAAATGGCTGATGCGGAACTCGCCTTCGTAGCGCGAAGCGATCGGTACCGATACCACGCCCAGGCCGCGCTCGCGCGTCGCCGCGATGAGGATGGCCGCTTCGAACACGAAGTTCTCCGCCGGCAGGTCGACCAGGTCCAGTGCCACGCGCGGATACCAGCGTTGACCGCTCTGCGTGTCGGCTACGGGTTGTGCGCAGGCCCAGGAGATGCCCCAGTCGGCCACCGCGTTGGCGCGGCGCCGACCCTTGGGCTGCTGTTCGCGACCGATGAGGCGTGCACCGATCACGATGTGATTGGGATATCGCATCGCCGCGGCCACGATGCGCGGGATATCGCTGGCCAGATGCTGGCCGTCGCCATCCATGGTGAGTACCGCGTCGTAGCCCTGGCGCAGTGCTTCGCGGAAACCGGTGCGCAACGCTTCACCCTTGCCGCGGCGTTGCCCGTGACGCAGCAGTGTCACCGGCAGTGCGCTCACGATGTCGGGCGTGCGGTCGTCGGACCCGTCGTCCACCACGATCACGGCTGCGCCCAGGTCCAGCACCGACTGCACGACCTGGCCGATGGCCGCCTCCTCGTTGAGGCAGGGGACCAGCACGCACCAGCGAACCTCGGAGTTGTTCAAGCAGACGTCTCCATGACAATGCGCAAGGCCAGCGTTTCGGCGGCGGCCACGGTGCACTCGCCGCTTCCACGGACCAGATTCTGCATCAACGACCACGCCGCGGAAGCGGTCGGGTTGGCTTCCTGCCAGGCGCCCGTCCGGGGCGCGGGATGCAGCATGGAGCCTGCATGAGGTTCGAGGGTCAGGTCCAGTCGCATGAGGCTGCGCTCACCCGCCTGCGGCGACAGCACCAGCGCGCAGCCGAAGGCGGCCTGCGAGCCGGACATCTCGCCGATCGGGCCGTGGCCGGCAATATCGCTGCAGACCAGGAGCACGGGTTGCTGCTCGGTGATACACAGCGAGGCTGCTTCGAGCAGGCCGGCGCCGAAGCTCGCATGACCGGCGGTGATCGCGCTGGACGGCGCATGGCAACCCGTGGCGATGGTCCAGTAGCCGGCGGGTGCGTTGTGGACCGAGTTGTGGAAACGCGTCGGCGACAACTCGGTGGGTGCCTGCGCCAGGGTGGCGCACATGTAGTCGGAAATCAGCTGGTCGCCGTAGGCGGAACTGAAAACGCAGGGCAGCTCGCCTGCCTCGCGACCGCTCATCGCCACCGCCTGGCTGGCGACTTCCACCGCCAGCAGCACGCTTTCCGGCGCCCGGCGCCGTTCGCTGGCGGGCAGCATGGACGCGGGTGGCCGGGCCGGTGGCGCGGCGACGGACTCACCGCGCTCCTGCGCCTTCAGCGCAGCGAAGTCCGCGAGTGTTGCCGACCACACGCCGATGCCCTCGACGAAGGCATGCAGCGCATTCATGCCGGCGCCCTCCCGAAGGCAAGGCAGGCGTTGTTGCCGCCGAAGCCGAACGAGTTGCTGAGCGCGACGTCGATGGCGCGCTGCTCCACTTCCAACGCGAACTGCGGGCCGCAGGCGCGGTCCGGCGTCGTGCAGCCGAGGTTGGCCGGCACCAGGCCGCGCTCGATGGCCTGCAGGGCGAACGCCGCTTCGAGAATGCCGGCGGCGCCAAGCGTGTGACCGGTGAAGCCCTTGGTGGAGCTGGCGCGTGTTGTGGTCGGGAACGCGCGCGTGACCAGCGCAGCTTCCACTTCGTCGTTCTTGAGGCTCGCGGTGCCGTGCAGGTTGATGTAATCGACCTGGTCGGCGTGCAGGTTCGCGCGGGCCAGCGCATCGCGCAGCGCCAGCTCCGCTCCCAAACCTTCCGGGTGCGGCGTGGACATGTGGTGCGCGTCGCTGGATTCGCCATAACCCAGCAGCCGGGGCGCGTGGGGCGCCATGCCGACGCGCTCCAGCAATGCAAAGCCGGCGGCCTCGCCGATGGAGATGCCGCGGCGCGCCTGGTCGAACGGACGACAGGGTTCCGGCGACACCAGCTCCAGCGCGTTGAAGCCGAACAGCACGCTGTCGCACAGCGTATCCACCCCACCGACCACGGCGGCGTCGGCCAGGCCCAGCTGGATCAGGCGCTCGGCGTTGGCGAACACCTTGGCGCTGGAAGAGCAGGCCGTGGAGACAGTGAGGCAGGGGCCTTCCAGTCCCAGCGCCTCGGCGACGAAACCGGCGAGCGAGTGGGGCGCGTGGATCAGCGGGCGGCGCAGGTCCGGCGGCATGTGGCCTTCGTCATCGAGGCGCCGGTAAGCCTCCTCGGTGGCGCCGATACTGGCGGTGGACGTGCCGAGCACCAACGCGACGCGGGCGGCGCCGTAGCGTTGGCGAACATCCAGCGCGCGCTCGAGGAAGCGGTCCTGGTGCAGGCCGAGCCAGGCCAGGCGGTTGTTGCGGCATTCCCATACGGCATGGGCGGCGGGCAGCGCGGCGTCTTCAACGCCATCGACACGGCCAATCCAGCACGCCAGGGGCGCGCTGCTGAAATCATTCTGGCGCAGGCCGCCGCGGGTGGCGGACAGGGCGGCGACGTGGCTTTCTAGGCCGTGGCCGAGCGCCGAAGTGACCGTGTAGGCGCTGACGGCCAGGGGTTGAATCGGTACTGGCATCGGCCCAGCCTAACCAGCGCCCGAGACATTGCCTAGTCCGCGCCCGGAACGGTCGAAGTGGCGTTCATCTTGCCCGTGGGACGGATTGCGCCGGTTGAGTTCGCTGCGCACACTTCCCTTTCCCATTGGCCTCTGCCCTGCCCCATCCCGTGTCCACCGTCGCTCCGCTCAAACGTGGTCCCTGGCGCTATCTGAGCGATCGCGACGTGCTGCATGCGGCGGTGGTCGTGGTCGTCGCACTGGTGCTGAGCCTGGGGCTGGTGTGGCTGGGGTATCTCATCCATGTCTGGCACGTGGCGGCCCGCAGCCCCCTGACCCCGCGACGCCCGATGACCGTGCTGGTGTTCGGCCGCCGGCTGGTGCACGACCGACCGGAAACGGACTACCAGCAGCGCCTGGGGCGGGCCCTGGCGTTGATGCGCGCCCAGTTCACCGACCATGTATTGCTGCTGGGTGGCCGCAGCGGCGGCAGCGTCAGCGAGGCGGCCGCCGGCTGGGCGTGGCTGTCCGACCACGAGTTGCCGCCGGGCGTGGTGCTGCGACTGGAGCAGGCGTCGGTCGATTCGCTGGAAAACCTGCGCCATGCGCGCAGCCTGCTGCAGGAAGACGGCCCGGTGATGCGCGTGCTGCCGCCGGTGGCGTTGGTGAGCAGCCGTTACCACCTGGCGCGCTGCCAGCTGCTCGCGCAGCGTCTGGGTTTCGACAGCGTGCCGGTGGCGGCGGAACCGACGTTCGTACTCAATCGCCGCTATCTGGTCCGCATGCTGACCGAGTCCGGCTACCTGATGTGGATCGACCTCGGCGTTCGGTGGGCGCGCCTGATCGGCCACCAGCGCATGGCGCGCCGCGTCAGCTGAAGCTCCACGTATTTCCCCTTGTGGGAGCGCACCCTGCGCGCGACAGGCCCGCGACGAGGCATGTGGGGTGCCGCAGTCGCGCACAGGATGCGCTCCCACAAAGTCATAACGCGACGCCTCGCCGCACAGGCATGCGTTCCATGCTTGCTAAGCTTGCGGCTCTCGATCGAGCACGAGTGACGTGATGAGCCAGCAAGCCGACCAAGCCGAAACCTTCCTGCGCGAACTGCAGGATCGCATCTGCGCCGCCATCGAACAGCTCGACGGCAAGGCGCGTTTCGAAGAGGACGCCTGGACACGTCCGGCCGGTGGCGGTGGGCGTACGCGCGTGCTGCGCGACGGCGCGATCTTCGAACAGGCCGGCGTGAACTTCTCGCGCGTGTACGGCCACCAGTTGCCGCCCAGCGCGACGGCGCACCGGCCCGATCTTGCCGGCGGCAGTTTCGTCGCCACCGGCGTGTCGCTGGTGCTGCATCCGCGCAATCCGCATGTGCCCACCACGCACGCCAACGTGCGCTACTTCGAAGCGAGCAAGGAAGGCGTCGATCCGGTGTGGTGGTTCGGCGGCGGCTTCGATCTCACGCCGTTCTATCCGCACGACGAAGACGTCGTGCATTGGCATACGGTCGCGCGCGACCTGTGCAAGCCCTACGGCGAAGCGGTCTACCCTCGATACAAGCAATGGTGCGACGAGTACTTCTACCTCAAGCATCGCAGCGAAACGCGTGGCGTCGGCGGCCTGTTCTACGATGATCTCAACGAGGGCGGCTTCGAGCGCTGCTTCGCCTTCACGCGTGATGTCGGCCAGGGCTTCCTCGATGCCTACCTGCCGATCGTCGAGCGCCGCAAGGACGAGGCCTACGGCGAGCGCGAGCGCGAGTTCCAGCTCTATCGCCGCGGGCGCTACGTGGAATTCAACCTGGTGTACGACCGTGGCACGCTGTTCGGCCTGCAGTCGGGGGGGCGTACCGAGTCCATCCTGATGAGCCTGCCGCCGCGCGTACGCTTCGAATACGCCTACCAGCCCGAGCCCGAGTCGGCGGAGGCGCGGCTCAACGACTACCTCAAGCCGCGCGACTGGGTGTAACTCGCGGTCGTGCGGCTCGTCTTCCCAGCGGAAGCCGGAGCCCGGCGACCCTGGGGGATGAAGTCACCGGGCACCCGCATTCACTGGAAAGCCGAATCAGGCGGATGCTCAGCCGGTGGGTGCGTCGCCGCTGAACTTCACCGGCGTGGCACCCTTCACAGGGCCGATCTGCGCGGAGTCGCTCACCTGCAGCACGACCTCGCGACGGAACTCCAGCGTGCCCTGCACCACGGCGTGGGGGCCGATCACCACGTGCGGCAAGCGGTTGTTGCTGCTGAAGTTGAACCAGCCGCCCGGCTTGTCGACGAGAATGCCGCCTTCCACGCGCGAGTTGGCGCCCACGATGATGTCGCCGCTGACGGTGGAGATGCCGCCACCCACATGCGCTGCATCGAGGTTGATGCCGCCGTTGACCGTGCCAGCCTTGCCGGCCACGTCCGCGCCATTGCCAAGATGGATGCCGCCGTTGGTGGTGGTCACGGCTCCGCTCACGCGGCTGGCTGCGCCGACGGTAATCGCGCCATTGACGGTATCTGCGGCGGTGGCCTGCACGTGATCGCCGAACTCCACCGAGCCGTTCACGGTGCTGGCTTTCTGCACGACCGCGTTGTCGCCGACGCGTACTGCGCCATTCACCGTGCTCACGTTGCCGGCATGCTGGCCGGCCTCGACGCGGGCAGTGCCATTGACCTTGTCGATATCGTTGTCCGCTGCCTGTGCGACCAGGGGCAGTGCGAGGGCAAGGGCGAGGGCTAGCAGGTGGCGATGCATGATGAGCTCCATGAGGGTGTTGACCCCCCTAGGATGCGCCTGCCCGCCCCGGGGTTTAGCATGACCTTCGACAGGGGCCGCCGATTTGACGCGCCCCGGGTGCAGCCTCACCATTCGGGGTTTCCGCCGCGAATCCCCGCCATGTACAAGCTCGTACTCATCCGTCACGGCCAGTCCCAGTGGAACCTCGACAACCGCTTCAGCGGCTGGGCTGACGTGGACCTCACCGAACAGGGCCAGGCCGAAGCCGCCGAGGCGGGCCGCCTGCTCAAGGCCGAGGGCTACGCCTTCGACGTCGCCCACACCTCCGTGCTCAAGCGCGCCGTGCGCACGTTGTGGGGCGTGCTGGATGCGATGGACCAGATGTGGCTCCCGGTCGTCACCGACTGGCGCCTCAACGAGCGCCACTACGGCGGCCTGACCGGCCTCAACAAGGCCGAGACGGCGGCCAAGTACGGCGAGGACCAGGTGAAGGTCTGGCGCCGCAGCTACGACATCCCGCCGCCGCCGCTCGACCGTGCCAGCAACGAGTCGGTGAGCGATCCGCGCTATGCGAACCTCGACCCGTCGATGATTCCGGATACCGAGTGCCTCAAGGACACGGTCGACCGCGTGCTGCCGTATTGGCATGACGTGCTGGCGCCGGCGATCCGCTCCGGCCAGCGCGTGGTGGTGGCCGCGCACGGCAACTCGCTGCGTGCGCTGGTGAAGTATCTGGACAACATGTCCGAGGAAGCCATCGTCGAACTCAACATCCCCAACGGGGTGCCGCTGGTGTACGAGTTCGACGCGGACCTCAAGCCGATCCGCCACTATTACCTGGGCGACGCCGACGCGATCGCCGCGAAGATGGCCGCCGTGGCCAACCAGGGCAAGGCGAAGTAAGCCGCCCTGGACCAGCGCGGGTGACAGGCGTCATCCGCGATGGCTGCGTCGCGTCAGTCGTCGGCGCGGGGACGAGTCGATAAGCTCCCGGCATCCCAAAGCGAGATGCCGGCATGACCCCGAACATGATCTACGCGTTGATGATTCCGCTGATGGCCTTCGGCATCTGGCGCCGTGTGCGTGGCAGCTTCGGGCGACAGCCCGTCCGTCGCAAGCGGATGATCGGCCGCATCACCTTCTTCACCCTGATCGGTGGCCTGATCGCGCTGGGCGGCATGCACAACGTCCGCCTCCTGGAAGGCCTGCTGGGCGGCGTGCTGGTTGGCGTGGCGCTCGGCACGGTCGGTCTGCGGCTGACCCGTTTCGAGCGTGATGCCAGCGGCAACGACCTCTACATTCCCAACGCCTGGATCGGCGGCATCCTCACCGTGCTGCTGGTGGGTCGCCTGGCGTGGCGGTTCATGGTGCTGATGCCGCAGATGCAAGATCCGGCCATGACGCATTCGGCGCCGACCTTCGGCAATAGCCCGCTCACGCTGGCCATCTTCGGCCTGATCATCGGCTACTACATCTGCTATTTCACCGGTCTGCTCGTGCATCACCGGCGCTTCGAACGCACGCAGCCGGCCGTGGCGTAAGACGGCTCAGAGTGCGTCGTTGTCCAGCTCGCCGGTGCGGATGCGGATCACCTGCTCCAGCGGGCTGACGAAGATCTTGCCGTCGCCGATCTTGCCGGTGCGGGCCGACTGCTGGATGGCCTCCACCACGCGGTCCACCTGGTCCTCGGCCACCGCCACCTCCAGCTTGATCTTGGGTAGGAAGTCGACCACGTACTCCGCCCCACGATAGAGCTCGGTATGACCCTTCTGGCGGCCGAAGCCCTTCACCTCGGTCACCGTGATGCCCTGGACGCCCACCTCGGCCAGGGCCTCGCGGACATCGTCCAGCTTGAACGGCTTGATGATCGCTACGACCAGCTTCATGGGGTCTTCCTCAAAAATCGTGGGTGGTCCGGCACCGGGGCCATGGCGTGGCATTTTGCCTGTCCGGCCCCTAACTGTCGCCTGGGTGGGTGCCGTGTAGGACAATGCCTACAAAATGTAGTGGAGCAGGCCGATGGTGGCGTTTAAAGACATGAATCTACACTTTCTCCCGACGAGCTCGAGGTGCTATCCATGATGGATAGGCAGGACATCGATCAACTTGCCCAGCGTCTTGTTTCGTTGGTTCCATCAGGATTGGCTCAGGCGCACCAGGATTTGCGCACCAACTTCGGCGATGTTCTGGCGCAGGGATTGCGCCGCCTTGACCTAGTCACCCGCGAGGAGTTTGAAGTCCAGAGCCAGGTTCTGGCGCGCACGCGCGCCAAGGTCGAGGCACTGGAGAAGCGAATCGCAGAACTCGAGGCCAGCGCTGGCACCTGATCGGGCATAGCGCGGCCCACGTCCCGGGAGCCGCCCCCGATCTGTCACCCTCACCCCGAGAACGGTCGGGGGCGGCTGTTTTCACCGCTGGCTGCGCGAGGGAATCGCTCTGTGTCGCAACCTGGCAGCCCCTCCGATACCCGTACTCCATGAGTCTTGCCGTCACGCTGAGCCGTGCCCAGGAAGGCGTGGCTGCGCCCCAAGTGATGGTCGAAGTCCACCTTTCCGGTGGACTCCCCGGCACGAATATCGTGGGATTGCCCGAAGCCGCCGTGCGCGAAGCGCGCGACCGCGTACGCGTCGCCATCCAGAACACCTCCTTCGAATATCCCAACCGCAAGGTCACCGTGAACCTGGCGCCAGCGGAGCTGCCCAAGGACGGCGGTCGCTTCGACCTGGCCATCGCGCTGGGTATCTTGGCCGCTGGAGGCCAGGTACCGCGGGAGAAACTGGACGACTGTGAGTTCCTTGGCGAGCTGGCGCTGTCCGGCGCGCTGCGTGGCGTGTCGGGCGTGCTGCCCGCCCTGTTGCGGGCGCGGGCACGGGGGCGCCGGGTCGTGGTGCCTCGTGCCAATGCGGCGGAAGCCGCCCTGGTTTCCGATGCCGACGTGCTGGTCGCCGATACGCTGGCCGAGGTGTGTGGCTGGCTGCGTGGCGCCCAGGACCTGGGCCTGCCCTCGGATCCGCCGCCGCCGTCCAGCGATGGTGTCGGGCCGGATCTGGCCGACGTGCGCGGCCAGTTGCAGGCGCGCCGCGCGCTGGAGATCGCTGCCACGGGCGGACACCACCTGCTGCTGTCCGGCCCGCCGGGAACCGGCAAGACCATGCTGGCGGAGCGCTTGCCCGGCATTCTTCCGCCGCTGACCGAATCCGAGGCGCTGGAAACCTGCGCCGTGCTGTCGGTGGCGGGACAAAACGTGGATCCCCAGCACTGGCGTCGTCGCCCGTTCCGCGCGCCGCACCACACCGCCTCCGCCGTGGCGCTGGTGGGTGGCGGCGCGATGCCCCGACCCGGGGAGATCTCGCTGGCGCACAACGGCGTTCTCTTCCTTGATGAGCTTCCGGAGTTCGGCAGGCACGTGCTCGATGTGCTGCGCGAACCCATGGAATCGGGCCACATCGTTGTATCGCGCGCCGCGCGGCAGTCCACCTTTCCCGCCCAATTCCAGCTGGTGGCGGCCATGAATCCCTGCCCATGCGGCTATGCGGGCGACCCCCGTCATTCGTGCCAGTGCACGCCCGACCAGGTGCAGCGATACCGGGCGCGCATTTCCGGGCCTCTGCTGGATCGCATCGACCTTGGCGTGCAGGTCGCACGCGTGCCGTTGGGCGATCTGGGCGCGCCCCGTGGTGCGAACGACGAGGATTCGGCGACGGTGCGCGCGCGGGTCGTGAGGGCGCGGCAGCATGCGCTGATGCGTGCCGGCCGGCCGAACGCCGAAATCAGCACGCGCGAACTGGAGCGTGACTGTGCCCTGGGGCCGGCAGAGCGTCGCTGGTTCGACGCGGCGCTGGAGCGCATGGGGCTATCGGCGCGGGCCTATCACCGGACGCTGCGGGTGGCGCGCACGATCGCCGACCTGGACGGTGGCGCGGCCTTGCTGGACCGCTCGCATCTGGCTGAAGCGCTGACCTATCGCCGGTTTTGAGGCTCACTCCGGGCTCACTCCGGGGCGGTGAAGCGGCGCGAGCAATCGCGCACAGGGCAAGCTCCCATCGGGGATTGCTGCTGTTTGCGTAATTTTTGAACTGACGGGTATTGACTTGCCGAGACCTGGGCGTATTATCTGTACCCGCTAGTTCGCAATTGAACTCAGCCTGCCACCCCCGGTATCGGTACTCCCTCCCCCTCCCCCCGTCCGATACCGGGGTTTGGCCCTTCTTCCTTCCCCCTGATGAGTCTTGAGCGGTGGACGCCGGTGTTGCGGGCGTGCTCCGATAGCGCTGTCGTAGGCGCTCGAAGGATCGTGCATGACGGCTGACCTGGGATTGCTGCTGGTGGGCATGCTGGGCATCGGCTTTCTCGCCCAATGGCTGGCCTGGCGGATCCGCCTACCGGCGATCCTGTTCCTGCTGCTGGCTGGCCTCGTGATGGGGCCAGTGATCGGCGCCCTGCAGCCGGACCGGCTCCTGGGACCGCTGCTGTTTCCGATCGTGTCGCTGGCGGTGTCGCTGATCCTGTTCGAAGGCAGCCTGACCCTGCGCTTCAACGAACTGCGTGAGATTGGCCGCGTAGTGCGTGGCCTGGTGACCTATGGAGCGGTGATCGCCGTGTTCCTGCTGGCGATTGCCGCGAAGTATTTCGCAGGCCTGAGCTGGCAGGTGGCGCTGTTGTTCGGTGCGCTGACCTGCGTCACCGGGCCTACCGTGATCGCGCCCATGTTGCGCACCGTGCGTCCCAATGCCCGCATCGCCAACACCTTGCGCTGGGAAGGCATCATGATCGATCCGCTCGGCGCGCTGTTCGCCGTGCTGGTGTTCGAGGCAATCGCCTCCCATCAGGAAGGCCGCACCATCGGCGTGTTCCTGGCGGTGCTCGCCAGTGGCACCGTCGTCGGCCTGTTGGCGGCCTGGCTGCTGGCGTTCTTCCTGCGTCGTCAGATGATTCCCGAGTACCTGCAGAACTACGGTGCGCTGGTGACGGTGCTGCTGGCGTTCTCGCTGTCCAATGCCGTCACGCACGAGTCGGGCCTGCTGACGGTGACGGTGATGGGCATCGTGCTGGGCAACATGCGCGACGTGCATATCGACGACATCCTGGACTTCAAGGAAAACCTCACCACCCTGCTGGTCTCCAGTCTCTTCATCCTGCTGGCGGCGCGGCTGACCTGGCCGTTGCCGGGCGGCGTGCTTGGTTCCGGCGTGGCGATTTTTATCGCGGCACAGCTGGTGGTGCGTCCAGTCACCGTGGCCATCGCGACAGCGGGCAGCACGTTGAGCTGGCGCGAGCGCGCGTTGATTGGATGGGTGGCGCCGCGCGGCATCGTGGCCGCCGCGGCCTCCGCGGTATTTGCGTTGCGCCTGGACGAGTTGGGTTTGCCGGGCGCCAAACAGCTGGTGCCGCTGGTATTCCTGCTGATCATCGGCACGGTGCTGCTGCAGAGCGCGACGGCGCGGCCCCTGGCGCGCTGGCTGAAAGTGGCCGAACCCGATCCGACCGGCGTGCTCATCTATGGCGCGGATGCACCGGCGCGCCAGATCGCGCGTGCGCTGGTCGACGCGGGATTTCGCGTTATCGTCGCCGATGAGCAATGGCAAGGCATCCGCCTCGCGCGCATGGAAGGCTTGAACACCTTCTATGGCCACCCGGCGACGACGTATGCCGAGCGCCATCTCGACCTGTCCGGCATCGGGCGCCTGCTGGCGATGTCCGCCAATCGCGAGCGCAACGCGCTCGCCTGCGTGTACTACCGCCAGGAGTTCGGACGCGGCCGGGTCTATCGCCTGCTCAACGAAGCGACCCACCAGGAGCACGAACGGACGCAACTCGGCGGCCACCTGCTGGCGCCGGCTTTGTTCGAGCCGGGGATGACGCACGAGCGATTCGAGGAGCGCCTGGCCGAAGGCTGGGCGATCAAGTCGACGCGATTGACGACGACGTTCGACTGGCCGCATTTCATCGAGCAGTACGGCTCGAACACGGTCCTGTTGTTCGGCGTCGAGGAAAAAGGTGCGTTGCGGATCGCCTCGGTGAAACGCGAGCTGGAACCGCGGCCGGGCTGGCTGGTCACCGCATTGGTACCGCCGCAACAACTGCGCCCGTGACGTTGCTGGGCGCAGCTTCCCTGCGCGGCGCGCGCAGGAAGCGCAGGACAGGGCCGCGCTCCCCGCGCACGCGCCAGCATCCTTGCCGGCTCACGCGACGGGAATCACCGCATCAGGCCGCACTGGCCTGGCGGGAGGCGTGGAACTGGGCCTCCTCGGTGGAACCCTTGAGCGCGGTGGTGGACGACTGGCCTTGCTGGATGGCCTGGGTCACGGAATCGAAGTAGCCCGTGCCGACCTCGCGCTGGTGCTTCACCGCAGTGAAGCCCCGCTCGGCGGCGGCGAACTCCTTCTCCTGCAGCTCCACGAACGCACTCATCTGACGGCGAGCATACCCGTATGCGAGGTCGAACATGCCGTAGTTGAGGCTGTGGAAGCCGGCCAGGGTGATGAACTGGAACTTGTAGCCCATCGCGCCCAGTTCCTTCTGGAATTTCGCGATGGTGGCGTCGTCGAGGTTCTTCTTCCAGTTGAAGCTCGGCGAGCAGTTGTAGGCCAGCAACTTGCCGGGGTACTTCGTGTGAATCGCTTCGGCAAATTTGCGAGCTTCCTCCAGGTTCGGCTTGCTGGTCTCGCACCACACGAGATCGGCATACGGCGCGTAGGCCAGGCCGCGGCTGATGGCCTGATCGATACCGGGACGCACACGGAAGAAGCCTTCCACGGTACGTTCGCCGGTGATGAACGGCTTGTCGTTGTCGTCGATATCGGAGGTGAGCAGGTCCGCTGCATCCGCATCGGTGCGCGCCACGATCAGCGTCGGCACGCCGAGCACGTCGGCGGCGAGGCGCGCGGCGTTTAGCTTGTCTACAGCTTCGCGCGTCGGCACCAGCACCTTGCCGCCCATGTGGCCGCACTTCTTCACCGAAGCCAGCTGGTCCTCGAAGTGCACGCCGGCGGCGCCTGCTTCGATCATCGCCTTCATCAGTTCGAACGCGTTGAGCACGCCGCCGAAGCCGGCTTCCGCGTCGGCCACGATCGGCACCATCCAGTCGGTGCCGTCCTGGCCTTCGGCGTGGTGCAGCTGGTCCGCGCGCAGCAGCGTGTTGTTGATGCGCTTGACCACCGACGGCACCGAGTTGGCCGGGTACAGCGACTGGTCGGGATACATCTCGCCGGCGAGGTTCGCATCGGCGGCCACCTGCCAGCCGCTGAGATAGATCGCCTGCAGGCCGGCCTTCACCTGCTGCATGGCCTGGTTGCCGGTGAGCGCGCCGAGCGCATTAACGAACTCTTCCTTCTGCAGCGACTTCCACAGGCGCTCGGCGCCGCGGCGAGCGAGCGTGTGTTCCACCTGCACGGTGCCGCGCAGGCGGGCGACGTCCTCGGCGCTGTAGTTGCGTTGGATGCCGCTCCAGCGGGTGTTGTTCTTCCAGTCGAGCGCGATCTGTTCGGCGGTGGGCAGCATGTTCTTCATGACGTGACTCCGTAACCAACGTGCATGGAAATGTGGGAGCGCACCTTGTGCGCGACCGCGGCGCTGCGGTGTTGCGCTTCGTCAGGTTGTCGCGCACAGGGTGCGCTCCCACAGGGCTTGGCTTGCGATCAGGCGAGCTGTTCGTAGGCGGCAAGGGTGAGGAAGTCGCCGAGTTCATCGGCGTGGGTGAGCTGCCTGAGCAAGACGGCGGCCTGTTCGGCGCGATGCGCGTAGGGACCGTTGCCTTCGATCAGGCGATGCGTGTGCTTGGTCAGCGCGTGGTCGAACAGCGCGAAGTCGATCGGCGCGTGGTCGGTGAATTCCAGCGGCCCCAGGTGCAGCCACTGCCACAGCTGTGCGCGCGCGATCTCGGCGGTGGCGGCGTCCTCCATCAGGTGATGGATCGGCACGCAGCCCTGCCCGTCCAGCCACGAGGCGGTGTAGCGCAGTGCCACTTCCACGTTGTTGTCGAAGCCGGCGCGCGTGATGGTGCCGCTGCACGGTGCGATCAGCTGGTCGCGTGCCACTTCGACGTCGGCGCGCACCACGTTGAGCTGGTTCGGCGAAGGCATGTACTTGTCGAAGATTTCCTGGGCCACCGGCACCAGCGCCGGGTGGGCGACCCAGGTGCCGTCGTGGCCGGCCTGCACCTCGCGCAGCTTGTCGGCGCGCACCTTGGCCAGCGCGGCGTCGTTCGCGGCCTCGTCGCCCTTGATCGGAATCTGGGCGGCCATGCCGCCCATGGCGAAGGCGCCACGGCGATGGCAGGTCTGGATCAGCAGTTCCGAATAGGTCTTCAGGAACGGCACCGTCATCAGCACCTGGCCACGGTCCGGCAGCAGGCGGTCGCGATGGGCACGAAAGGTCTTCAGGTAGGAAAAGATGTAGTCCCACCGCCCGCAGTTGAGGCCGACCACGCGACCGCACAGTGCGTGCAGGATCTCGTGCATCTGGAACACGGCCGGCAGCGTCTCGATCAGCACGGTGACCTTCATGGACTCCGGCGGCAGATCGAGCGCGGCTTCGGTGGCGGCCATTACTTCGTCCCACAGCGCGGCCTCTTCCATCGTCTGCAGCTTGGGCAGGTAGAAGTACGGACCGCGGTCACGGGCCTGGAGCTTGTGCGCGTTGTGGAAGGCGAACAGGCCGAAGTCCACCAGCGCGCCCGACATCGGCTCTCCGTCAACGGTGATGTGGCGTTCCGGCAGGTGCCAGCCGCGCGGACGCACGATCAGCACGGCGGGATTGTCGTTGACCCGGTAGTGCTTGCCTTCCGGCGAGGTGTAGTCGATCGAGCCGTCCACCGCATCGCGCAGGTTGATCTGGCCGTCGATCTGATTGGCGAAGGTGGGTGCCGAGGAATCCTCGAAGTCGGCCATGAACACCTTCGCGCCGGAGTTCAGCGCATTGATGATCATCTTGCGCTCGACCGGGCCGGTGATTTCCACGCGGCGGTCGCGCAGGGCGGCCGGGATCGGGGCGACGGTCCAGTTGCCCTCGCGGATGGCCACGGTGTCGGCGCGGAAGTCGGGCAGCTCGCCGGCGTCGAAATGGGCCTGCCGGGCGTGGCGGGCGGCCAGCAGCACCCGGCGGCAGCCGTCGAACTGGCGATGGAGCCCAGCCAGGAAGACAAGGGCCTCCGGGGTGAGGATGGCGTCGTGCTCCGGCCCGGTGCTGCCGCGAACCTGGGCCGGCGAAAGGGTGATGCGTTCCTTGGGGACTGCCATGACCGATCTCCGTGATGACGATGGGATGACACTAGGTCACGGAGATTTGCTTTGACAAAGCAAATGTTTCAATTTTTGGTATCGTGATTCTTAATAGGTATTGCAAATGGCTGAATTGAAAGGCATGAAAACGACCGAAAAACGGCTGAACAAGCCGAAAAAAGCGCGTGTCGGCCCTTCAAAGGGCCGAAAAGGCGAGGGTGAGGAAGCGGCCGGAACGGGCCGCTACTACTACAAGGGCAATCGCCAGAAGCAGATGCGGGCCTTCGTGTACACCGTGAAGCTGGGCACGCTGACCCGCGCTGCGGAAGCCTTGTTTCTGTCTCAGCCCACGGTGAGCCTGCAGCTGCAGGCACTGGAGCGGGAGCTGGGCATGAAGCTGCTGGAGCGCCGCCGCCGCCGCATCAACCTCACCGACGCCGGTGAAGCGCTGTACGAGCTGGCGCGTCCGCTAGTCGAGGGCTGGGAAAACCTGGACCGCGACTTCCAGGCCAAGGTGAAGGGCCTGCAGGGCGGGCGGCTGACCATCGCGGCAGGCACCTCGACCATCCAGTACCTGCTGCCCGACTTGGTGCGCCGCTATCGCGAGCAGTTCCCCGAGGTGCAACTGCAACTGGCCAACGTCACCGGCAAGGACGGCCTGGCGCTGCTGCGTGCCGACGAGGCGGATTTCGCGGTGGGCTCGATGCTGGACGTGCCCAACGACATCGCGTGGGCGCCGGTCCATCACTACGACCCCATGCTGATCACGCCGCTGGATCATCCGCTGGCGTCGAAGGACGCGCTGACGCTGCAGGACCTCTCGCCCTATGGCCTGATCCTGCCGCCGCAGCGGCTTTCCACCTATCGATTGGTGGACCTGGTGTTCCAGCAGCGCCAGGTACCGTATCGCGTAGCGATCGAAGTCGGCGGCTGGGATGTGATCAAGGAGTACGTGGCGATGGGGCTGGGCATTTCCATCGTCACTGGCATCTGCATCACCGACGCGGACCGTTCGCGTTTGGCCGTCCGAAACATGAAGCAGTATTTCCCGCAGCGCAGCTATGGCGTGGTGATGCGCAAGGGCAAGTTCCTCAGCGCGGAGGCGCGGGCGTTCGTGGATCTGGTGCGGCCGGGCTTGCTGACCCATCGCGATTACGACGAGTCCGGACATTCCGAGCGCTGACCAGAGGCATCTGTAGGAGCGCACCCAGTGCGCGATAAGCGCATGGGCTGGCCTTGATGTTCGTGCTGCGAAAGCCGGCAAATGGCGCGGGTTGTTGTGCCGCGGTCGCGCACTGGGTGCGCTCCTACAGTGGGCGTCAGAACAATTCAGCCCTGCCGCTGCAGCGCGAGCTTCACGCCAAAGCCCAGCAGCACGGTGCCGCACACACGATCCATCCAATGGCCAAAACGCGGGCGCGTATTGAGCAGGTGATGGATGTGCCCGCCCAGCAGCGCGAGCACCGTCGACCAGACCAGGCCGGTGCCGATGAAACTCAGGCCGAGCACCAGCAGGCCGAGCTGCGGATGGGCTGCCTGCATCGACACGAACTGCGGCAAGAAGGCGAGGAAGAACAGCGCCACCTTGGGATTGAGCACGTTGGTGAGCATGCCTTGGCGGAATGCAGCGCCCAGGCCCTTGCCGCGCGTCACCGTGGGCTGGCGCGCGCCGCCGCGTGTCAGCAGCATCCGCAGGCCGATCCAGACCAGGTATGCCGCGCCGAGGTACTTGAGCACGCTGAAAGCGAGCGCCGAGGTCATCAGGATCGCCGAGATGCCCAGCACGGCGGCAAGCGTGTGCACGATGCAGCCGGCGTTGATGCCCAGCGCTGCCGCAGCGCCTACCGCGCGGCCTTCGCGGCCGCTGCGGGTGAGGATATAGAAGGTATCGAGCCCCGGCGTCAGGTTCAGCGCGATGCAGGCGAGCAGGAACGCGTCGAAGTGCTGGATGCCTAGCGCGTTCACAGGGATATCCTCACAAGTGAATGACTGCACTCCTTGAGAAGTGCAGCCATGGATGGCTGCTTCTTGATCTTCGCGGTCATGGACGACCGCACCAAATCAAGCGTTGCGATGCTTGCCGCGATAGGGCGCGAACAGCGCGCGGATACGCGTCATGTCGGCGTCGTGGTCGCCGGTGGCGCGTACGACCGGACCGAAGGTGAAGGTCTTGGTCGGGTAGTCGATAAAAAGCGTCTGGATGGGCACATTGGCCTCGTGCGCGATGCGCAGGAAGCCCGACTTCCAGTGCTTCACCTTCTTGCGCGTGCCTTCGGGCGTGATGCCCAGCCACATGCGGCCCTTCTCGTCGAAGCGCTTCACCATCTGGCCGACCACGTTGAGTGCGGCGCTGCGGTTGATGCCGATCATGCCGATGGGGCGCAGGATGATGCCCAGCGGTCCCTCGAGCACTTCGCGCTTGATGATGATGTTGATGTCCACGCCCAGGCCGATCTTCATCAGCAGGCCGTAATAGCCGTCCCAATAGGACGAATGCGGGGCGCCGATCAGGATGAGCTTGGGCTCGTTGGGCAGTTCGCCCAGCAGGCGCCAGCCACTCAGGCGCAGCAGCACGCGCGCCAGCCAGGGCCAGAAACGGCTGTTGAGCTTGGGGGCTTCAGACGGGGCGGATGGCAGCATCCGGGTACTCATTCACGACTCCAGTCACGCGAACGCGTTTGCTTGATCTTGCCTCGCTGCTGCTTGCCGGCGAGGCGGCGCTCTTTCGAGCCACGGGTGGGTTTGGTGGCGATCCGTGCCTTGGGAACGATGAGCGCGCCGCGAATGACTTCGACCAGCCGTTCGCGTGCGTCCTCGCGATTGCGGACCTGGTCCCGGAAGCGGCGTGCCTGGATCACCAGCACGCCATCGTCGGTGAGACGACGATCGCGACGGGCGAGCAGGCGCTCGCGCACCGGGTCGGGCAGGGAAGGCGAGCGCGCCACGTCGAAGCGCAGTTCGACGGCGCTTTCGGTGCGATTGACGTGCTGCCCACCGGGACCGTCGGCACGCAGGAAGCGCTCGGTCAGCTCGGTCTCTGGCAGAACGATGGAACGGCTGACGGTGAGCATGTTGCGGAGTTTAGCGGGCGCACACGATGCGCCGCCATGGCGCGCCGCCGCATCACGTGCTGGGCAATGACCAGCCGAAGCGCTCGAGCAGGTTGAGATAGGCCGCGTCCAGCGGTGCCTCGATGCGCATCGGGCTGCCGGTGACCGGATGGGCGAAGCTCAGCCGCCATGCGTGCAGCAGCATGCGGTGGCAGCTGAAGTACTGCTTGTACAGACGATTGTGGTCGCCGCGACCGTGCTGGCAGTCGCCAATGATCGGGTGATGGATGTGCGCCATGTGCTTGCGGATCTGGCGGAAGCGGCCAGTATGCGGCTCGGCCAGCACCAGGGCGTAGCGCTGCTGCGGATAGCGGCCCAGCGCGATGGGCACCTCGATCGTGGCGAGGCGCTGGTACGAGGTGCGCGCATCTCGGCGCGGACCGGTTTCGCGCGAGCCGGGCAGGGGATAGTCGATGTCCGCCGCTTCCGGATCCGGCCAGCCGCGCACGACGGCGAGGTACTGCTTGTGCACGTCGCGACCCATGAACTGCTCGCCCAGCGCGGCCGCGATCTCGGACGACCGGGCCACGAGCAGCACGCCGCTGGTGGCGCGGTCCAGGCGATGGGCGAGGTAGGTGATGCCGCCCACCTGTTCGCGCAGCACGTCGATCAGGAACTCCTCGGCGTTGCCCACCATCTTGGAGCGGTGCACGGCGAGGCCGGCGGGCTTGTTGACCGCGATGAGGGCGTCGTCTTGGTAGAGGATGTCGAGCATGGGAAACCAGGGTGGTTACGTTCTGGCCGGG
The DNA here is from genome assembly GCF_004296575.1 of Dyella amyloliquefaciens. Classification (GTDB taxonomy): domain Bacteria; phylum Pseudomonadota; class Gammaproteobacteria; order Xanthomonadales; family Rhodanobacteraceae; genus Dyella; species Dyella amyloliquefaciens. Next base: position 38,837 of record NZ_SAYT01000004.1, read on the forward strand.
CCTTCATCAAGACCGGCCTTCCTGCGAGGCGCTTTTCAACAGCCGTAGGCTGGTCAAGCAGGAATCCAGTGTCTATCGAAATGTGCCGCGCGGTGGAAAGTCACTGGATCCCTGCATTCGCAGGGATGACGGTGAGGGGTTACGAGCGGCGCGGCCAGCCTGCGGCGAACGCAAAAAGACCGGCGACGCCCGTGGCGACCACGTGCCAGATGCCCTGTTCGGCCGCCTGTGTCCACAACACCGCACTGGCGATCAGCAGGCTGCCGCCCAGCAGTCCAAAGGCCAACGAGCGGCGGGCACCCAGGGCCTCCTCTCGTCGTTGCGCCAGCTCGCGCGGGTCGGCAATGTGCTGGCGTTCGCCCTTGGCCACCTGGCGCAGCGCGTCGCGCATCAGCTCGGGGAACTGCGGCGCGGCATGGAACCATTCGGGCAGCCGACGGCGCATCTCGCGCAGCGTGCGCAGCGGGCTGTAGCGTTCGCGCAGGATGCGCTTGAGCACCGGGTGCGCCACCGCCCAGATGTCGATCTGCGGATCGAGCATGCGGCCCACGCCTTCGATGTTGAGCAGGGTCTTCTGCAGCAGGATCAGCTGCGGCTGCAGCGTGAGCTCGTAGCGTCGCGCGGTCTGGAACAGCTTGACCACCAGTTCCGCCAGTGAGATCTGCGACAGCGGGCGGGTGAAATACGGCTCGCACACCGTACGCACCGCAGCGGTGAGTTCGTCCAGGCGCACGGTGGAAGGCATCCAGCCGGCATCGACGTGAAGCTGCGCGATGCGCGCGTAGTCGCGCTCGAACAGCGCGATGAAATTCTGCGCCAGCCAGTACTGGTCCTCTTCCGGCAGCGAACCCATGATGCCGAAATCCAGCGCAATGAAGCGGGGCTCGCCGGGGCGCGCGGTGTCTACCCAGATGTTGCCCGGGTGCGCGTCGGCGTGGAAGAAGTTGTCGCGGAACACCTGTTCGTAGAACAGGCGCACGCCCTTCACGGCGAGCGCCTTGCGATCCACGCCTGCGGCATCCAGCGCGGCGATGTCGTCGCAGCTCACGCCGTAGACGCGCTCCAGCGTCAGCACGCGCGCGGCGGTGAGGTCCCAGTGCACGGCCGGCACGTACATGTCCACGCCGCTTTCAAAATTGCGCCGCAGCAGGCTGGCGCTGGCGCCTTCGCGCTGCAGGTCCAGCTCGTTCTCCAGCATCTTCTCGACTTCGGCCACCACGTCGAGCGGGCGGATCTTGTCGGCGTTGGGATGCCAGCGATGGGCCAGTTCACCCAGCGAGCGCAGCAGCTTGATGTCGCGCTCGATCTGCTTGTCGATACCCGGGCGCAGCACCTTCACCACCGCGGCGCTGCCATCGTGCAGCGTGGCGGCATGCACCTGTGCGATGGAGGCGGAGGCGAGCGGTGTTTCGTCGAAGGCGGCGTACAGCGTGGTGATCGGTGCCTTCAGTTCCTGCTCGACGATGGTGCGCGCCTGGGCACCGGAAAACGGCGGCACCTGGTCCTGCAGCTGCGCGAGTTCGTCGGCGATGTCGGCCGGCACCAGGTCGCGGCGCGTGGACAGCACTTGGCCGGCCTTCACGAAGATGGGGCCCAGGTCGGTGAGCGCCAGGCGCAGGCGTGCGCCGCGCGAAAGGCCGTCCACGTTCACGCGTGGCTTCGCCACCAGCGGCCGCACCAGCTTGAGCGGGCGGAACAGGTGGGCGGCGTCGACCAGTTCATCCAGTCGGTAGGCGAGCAGCACGGAGGCGACGCGCATCACGCGCGGTACGACCTTCAGGGGTGTCGTCACGCGGCGGGTCCTTTCTTCAGGCGCTGCTCGAGGCGGGCAAGGCGCGCTTCCAGGCGCTCGCTGCGCTCGCGCAATTCGTCCACGCCATCAAGGAAGCCTTCCACTTCGCCCGGTACGGCGGCGACGCGGATTTCGTCGCGCAGCCAGTCGGCGGTATCGGTGGTGAGGTGGCTGGCCGTTTCCTTGGCATGCGCGAGGCCGTTGCGCACGGCCTTGGCCAGCGGCACGCCCAGCACGTCGCCGAAGGTGCGGGCGAAGGCTTCCTCGAAATCCGGCGCGAACTTGTTCGCGAGCTTCTCCAGGCGACGCGCGAGGTCGGCATCGCCGGCAATGTCCACTTTGCCGGGGGCCACGCCTTCGTCATCGCGCTTCACCAGCATGCCCAGCAGGCTGCCCGGCGTGGCGGCGACGCGCAGATGGCTGTCGTCCTTGGCCGGGCCGACCCTGAGGCGATCACCGTCGACCGTCACCGACAGCGCGAGCTCCGGACCGCGCAGGTGCAGTTGCACGCTGCGGCCATCCAGCGCGGACAGACGTGCGACTGTTTCGGGGTCGAGCGAGAGCGTGTGGTTGAGCGCGGTTTCCAGCGCACGGCCGGCAAGGGCGCGCAAAGGACGGGGCAGCAGGGAGCCAGGAGAGGTGGTCATGCCGCGATTGTAGCGGGTGAGGGTGGCGGGCCACCCGTGTTGGGCCCTTGCATGCGCCCTTTGTAGGAGCGCACCCAGTGCGCGATCACGGTTCCGGGACGAGCCCATGAAACGCTGTGCGGGGAACATCACGCGCCCGCGTCACCGCTCCGTCGGCTTATCGCGCACTGGGTGCGCTCCTACAGGGGGGGCGATCAGGCCGCGCCGATGAAACCCAGCTGCCGCCAAGCCTCGTACACGGCAATGGCGACGGTGTTGGAGAGATTCAGGCTGCGGCTGTTCGGCCGCATCGGCAGGCGCAGGCGTTGTTCCTCGGGGATGGCGTCGAGCACCTCGCCGGGCAGGCCGGCGGTCTCGCAGCCGAACAGCAGGGCATCGCCTTCGGCGAAGCGCGCATCGACATGGGCGACGCGCCCTCGGGTGGAGAATGCGAAGACGCGTGGCTGGCCGATGCCCTCGAGGCAACTGGCGAGGTCGTCGTGCACGGCCAGTTGCGCATATTCGTGGTAATCCAGGCCTGCTCGGCGCAGGCGGGCATCGTCCAGCTCGAACCCCAAGGGCCGGATCAGGTGCAGCGTGGCGCCCGTATTGGCGCACAACCTGATCGCGTTGCCAGTGTTGGGGGGTATTTCCGGTCGGTAAAGGATGACATGCAGCATCCCGGCATTATCAGGTCTCTCCCGCGACCCGCCAAACGGTGAGCGTCCTTGCTCAGCCGTTGTTGGTGCGGGGGCAGACCACGCCGTCCGGCGGCAATGCACAGGCAACCGGGGTAGCGATCAGCTGACCGGCGCTGCCGGCAGCGGCGATACGGATGGCGTCCGGCGAAGCGTTCACCATGGCACCCAACACGAGTCCACAAACCAGCAGGCAAGCAACGAACAGGCTGCGCAGCATCAAGGCTTCGAATTTCATGATCATGTCTCCGATGAAAGTGGGTGAGTCCTGCACTGTGGATATGGCAAGCCCCGTGCCAACCCGGATTTCACCTTCAAGTGACTGTCTTTGTTGAAAATTGTCTGAAGCTCCAAACGCACGTTGGCTGTCCGCGGACAGCGACCGGGCGCAGCCGGACAGCCGGACGGACAGTCATCCGGACAACGGTCCGGGCACTAAAACCCCTGCCATTGGTCATTTGCCAAAGCCCCGGAGGCGTGGCTAGCCTCCGGCGTTCATAAGCCGAAACAATCAGGAGTGTCGTGATGGCAAGAAAGCCCCTCGCCCTGCTCGTCGCAGGACTACTCAGCGTCTCGGTCGGTCTGCCGGCGGTCGCTGCGCCCAATGCCGCGGTGGAATCCGCCGCCACCGCCGTCCCCGACATCGCCTACACCCGCTTCACCCTGCCCAATGGCCTCACCGTGGTGGTTCACGAGGACCACAAGGCGCCCGTGGTGGCCGTGAGCATCTGGTACCACGTGGGTTCGGCCGACGAGCCCAAGGGCAAGACAGGCTTCGCGCATCTGTTCGAGCACCTGATGTTCTCGGGCTCGGAGAACCACAAGGGCACCTACTTCCAGCCGTTCGAGCTGGCCGGCGCCACCGACATGAACGGCACCACCTGGTTCGACCGCACCAACTATTTCGAGACGGTGCCGACCACCGCGCTCGACATGGCGCTGTGGATGGAATCGGATCGCATGGGCCACCTGCTGGGCGCGATCGGCCAGAAGGAGCTCGACACCCAGCGCGGCGTGGTGCAGAACGAGAAGCGCCAGGGCGAGAACCGTCCGTACGGCCGCGTGGACCAGAACATCCTGTCCAACACCTATCCGGGCAACCATCCCTACCAGCACGACACCATCGGCTCGATGGCCGACCTCAATGCCGCCTCGCTCGGCGACGTGAAGCAGTGGTTCCACGACTACTACGGCGCTGCCAACACCACGCTGGTGCTGGCCGGCGACATCACCGTCGCGGAAGCCAAGGCCAAGGCCGAGAAGTATTTCGGTGACATTCCGGCCGGTCCGCCGGTGCCGCGCCAGCAGGCGTGGATCACGCCGCTCACCAAGTCCACGCGTGGCATCCAGCACGACCACGTGGCGCAGCCGCGCATCTATCGCACCTGGGTGGTGCCGCAGCTGGGCACGGACGATGCGATCCAGCTCGACCTCGCCTCCACCGTGCTCGGTGGCGGCAAGACTTCGCGCCTGTATCAGCGCCTCGTCTACCAGGACAAGCTGGTCGATGACGTGTCGGCGAGCATTTCGCCGTTCGCACTCGCCAGCCAGTTCCAGATCCAGGCCGACGTGAAGGACGGCGTGGATCCGGCCAAGGTCGAAGCGGCGATCAACGATGAGCTGAAGAAATTCCTTGCCGACGGTCCCAACGCCGACGAACTCGAGCGCGCCAAGATCGGCAACCGCGCGGGCTTCGTGCGCGGGCTGGAGAAAGTCGGCGGTTTCGGCGGCAAGGCAGTGATCCTGGCCGAGGGTCAGGTGTATCGCGGTGATCCGGGCGCCTACAAGAAGGATCTGCAGCGCGCCGATGCCGCCACGCAGGCCAGCGTCAAGGCCGCTTCCGACAAGTGGCTGAGCCACGGCGACTACCTGCTGACCGTGTTGCCCGCCGGCGACGACTTCAATGGCGAACAGGAAGACGCCAAGGTGGCCGCGCTTGGCCCGGTCGAGGGCAAGCCGACGCCGAAGATGCCCGCCAAGCAGGACTTCAGCGTCGCCAAGAGCCAGGTCGATCGCAGCCAGGGCGTGCCCAAGGTCGCCACGTTCCCGGACCTGAGCTTCCCGGCGCTGGAGCGCGGCAAGCTGAAGAACGGCATCGAGGTGGTGCTGGCACAGCGTCATACCGTGCCGGTCACGCACGTGCAACTGCTGTTCAATGCGGGCTACGCTGCCGACCAGGGCCACAAGCTCGGCACCGCCAGCTTCACCACCACGCTGATGAACGAGAGCACCAAGGATCTCGATTCGGTGGAAGTGGCCAAGCGCAAGCAGCGCCTCGGCGCGATCACGCGCATCGGTTGCGGTCTCGACGCGTGCTCGGCAGCGCTCAATGCGTTGAACGACCAGCTGCAGCCGTCGCTGGCGCTGTTCGCCGACATCGTGCGCAACCCCGCCTTCAAGAGCGAGGACATCGAGCGCGTTCGCGGCCAGTGGCTGGCCGGCATCGCGCAGGAGAAGACGCAGCCCACGGCACTCGCGTTGCGCACGCTGCCGCCGCTGATCTACGGCGCCAACCATGCGTACGGCATCCCGTTCACCGGGTCGGGCACGGAAGCGGCGATCAAGTCGATGCAGGCGTCCGATCTCGCGGCGTTCCAGCGTGACTGGCTGCGCCCGGACAACGTGAAGATCCTCGTCGCCGGCGACACCACGCTGCAGCAGATCATTCCGCAGCTCGAAGCCGCGTTCGGCGACTGGAAGGCACCCACCAGCGCCGTGCCGAAGAAGAACATCGCCACCGTGGCGGCGCAGCCCAAGCCGCGCGTGTTCCTGATCGACAAGCCGGATGCACCGCAGTCGCTGATCCTCGCCGGCCTGCTCGCCCCGTCGAGCAAGGCGCCGAACGAGCTGGCGATCGACGTGGCCAACGGCGCGTTCGGCGGCAGTTTCACCTCGCGTCTCAACATGAACCTGCGCGAGGACAAGCGTTGGGCGTATGGCGCCTTCAGCTTCATGCGCGATGCGGTCGGCCAGCGTCCGTTCCTGATGTACGCACCGGTGCAGACCGACAAGACCGCCGAGTCCGCGAACGAGGTGTTCAAGGAAGCCACGGCCGTGGTGGGCGCGCGTCCGCTGACCGAGCAGGAGGTCGACAAGATCAAGGACTCCAACGTCCGCGGCTTGCCGGGCAGCTTCGAGACCAGTTCGGAAGTGCTGGGCGCGTTGACCGAGATCGTGCAGTACGGCCGCGCGGATGACTACGTGCAGACGCTCAAGGCCCGTACCGAAGCGATCAGCCAGTCCGATGCGGAGCAGGCGCTGAAGGAGATCATCAAGCCGTCCGCGTTGACCTGGGTGATCGTGGGCGATCTCAAGAAGATCGAACAGCCGGTGCGTGCGCTCAAGCTGGGCGAGATCCAGGTGATCGATGGTGATGGCAAGCCGGTGCCGTCCAAGTAAGCGTTGATGGCATAGGGGGACTGGTTCACGTCCCCGGGTTAGGATGGAGGCCGGGCGGGAGACTGCCCGGCTTCTTCTTTTTTCATGTCGCGGAGTCATCCATGCGCAAGACCCTGTTGTTGCTCGTTCCCATCGCGTTGCTCGGCGCCTGCACCTACGGCATCACGCTGGACGATGCCGGCAAGGGCGTTCGCACGGCCTGGACCGGCGATCTGTCTTCGTGCCGTGACCTGGGCAAGGTCACCGTGTCGGTGATGGACCACGTCGGTCCCGTCAATCGCAACGACATCAAGGTGCGTGACGAACTGGAAGTCATGGCGCGCAACGAAGCGGCCAAGATGCACGCCGACACCATCAAGCCGCTGAGCGAACCGACCGACGGCTCGCAGCCGTGGGGCGCCTACCAGTGCGGCAACGCCCAGCTGGCACCGGCCAGCCGCCCGGCAGGCAACCCGGCCAATCCGGCGACGGCACCGAATCCGCAGACCACCCCTGGCGGGTTCGAGACGTACCCGGTCAAGGGCAACTGAGGCCTGGCCGGCCCCGACCAACCGGCGGGCGCGCACCCGGTGCGCCGCACGCCGGGGGAGCGGTGACCCCTTAAGTTCTGATCGCGCACCCGGGTGCGTACGAAATTCCCGCCAAAGGCGCCCTCGTGGCGCCTTTTTCACGCGCGCGGTATGACGCTCTTGCACGTCCACCGTGTGCGGGCCTAAAATTCACATGTATATATTACATATATGTACTATTTAGCCCCCCGGCCATGAGCAGCTTCCATCCCACCGAACAACGATTGGCGATCACTCGCCAACGGCATCCTGCGTTTCCGCGGGACCCGGCCGTGCTGGTGCGCCTGATCAAGCACATCTACAAACGCGTGCATGACGACGCCAATGCCATGCTGCGGCCCTACGGCATCAATCATCCGGAATACAACCTGCTGATGATGTTGTACGGCACGGAGGGCTACACCATGCATCCCACCGAGTTGGCGGATGCGGCAGGGGAGAAGCTGGCCAACATCACGCGGCTCACCAACGAGCTGTGCGAGAAGGGGCTGATCGCGCGCAACACCAGCGACGAGGATCGCCGCAAGATCGCGCTGACGCTGACGACGGACGGGGTGGCCATGATCGAGGGCTTCCTGCCGGACGTGTGCGCATTGCTCGAGCGGCAGATGGGCGACCTGCAGCCGCGCGAGACCGCGCAGCTGGAACGCCTGCTCAAGAAATTCCTCGCGCAACTGGAGCGGCCGTAGTCGTGGCGGCGGTACCCTCCGACGTTTCCGTGAAGCGCCCGCTGCCATGGCTGGGCGAGTTCCTGGCGACCGAGCGCCAGGCGTGGATCTTCGTGTTCAAGTGCATGCTGGCGTTCTACATCGCCGCGTGGCTGTCGATGCTGTTCCAGCTGGAGCAGCCTTCGACCACGATGATCACGGTATCCATCGTGATGCATCCGCACAGCGGCATGGTGCTGGCCAAGAGCTTCTATCGCGCCATCGGCACCTGTGCCGGCAGCCTCTGCGGCGTGCTGCTGATGTCGGCGTTTCCGCAGCAGCGCGAACTGTTCCTGGTGAGTCTGTCGTTGTGGGTGGGCCTGTGCGCGGGTGGCGCCGTGCTCTACCGCAACTTCATGTCCTACGGTTTCGTGCTGGCCGGATACACGGCGGCCATCGTGGCGCTGCCGGCGATCAGCAACCCTTACAACGTGTTCGACTCGGCCATGATGCGCGTGAGCGAGGTGATGCTGGGCATCGTCGTCGCAGGCCTGGTCAGCGACATGGTGTTGCCCGAGCGCCTGCGCCAGGTGCTGCGCAGTGCGGCGCGTTCGCACTACGGGCACTTCATCGAGTTTGCCCGCGGCAGCCTGGGCGGCGCGATCCCGCGTGAAAAGATGGAAGAAGCGCACCTGCGCTTCGTGCGTGCCGCGGTGCAGTTGGAAGACCTGCGTGCCTCGGTGATTTTCGAGGATCCAGAAGCCCGCGCGCGCAGCAGTCGCATGCAGCTGCTCAACCTGCGCTACATGGCGACCGCCACCAGCTTCCAGTCACTGCATCATTTGATCAACCGGCTGCAGCGCAACAACCATCCGCGCACGGCAGGCGCGCTCATCAAGCTCTATGCGCCGGTGGGCGAGGCATTGTCGCCGCCACCGACGGAAAGCACGGCGCCGAAGTCCCTGGCCGTGCGACTGGAGGCCTGCGAGGCGACGCTGCCGGCGCTGGCGGCCGAGCTGCGCGAAGGCCTGCGCCAGGATACGGAGCTGCTGCTGGAGTTCGACAGCGGCACCACCTTGCTCTACCGCTTCGTGAGCGAGCTGCGCGACTTCGCCGCGTTGGAAGCCACGCTGCGCGAAACACAGGGTCGCCTCAAGGGCAACGTGGAGCGCGTGGATTTCAAGCGTGCCAACGACTATGCCGCGCCACTGATCGCGGTGGTACGCAGTTTCCTCACCATGATCACGCTGAGCGTGTTCTGGCTGTGGTCGGGCTGGCCGTTCGGGCCCAGCGCCATGCTGCTGGCCACCATCTTCAGCGGCTTGCTGGCGACGTCGCCGGCGCCGCTGTCCGCTACCGCGAACACCTGGATTGGTTACGCGCTGGGCATGTTGGCGGCGTACGTCGTGGTGTTCTACCTGCTGCCGGGTAGCGATGGCTTCGCCATGCTGATGCTGGCGACCATGCCGTTCCTTATGATCGGTCCCTACCTCACTACGCGCAGTGCAACGTTGCCTGGCATCGGCGGAGGCTACACGCTGGGCTACGTGTACATCCTCGCGTTGAAGAATCCCATGGTGTACAGCCCTGAGCACTTCTTCAACGACGCCATCGCCTCGTTGTTCGGCCTGATGATGACCGGCATGGCGTTCATGATCATTCCCACGGTGATCGGCACCGAGTGGTTGCGACGCCGCCAGCTGCAGCAGTTGCGCCGGCAGGTTTCGCTTGCCGCCACCGCGCCGATGGAAGGCCTGCTGTATCGCTTCGAGAGCGCCAATCGCGACCTGTTCCACCAGATCGTGCAGTTCACCAAGCCCAACAGCACCGAATCGCGCAGCCTGCTGGCGTGGGGCCTGGCAGTGCACGACAGCGGCCGCGCGGTGATCGAGCTGCGGCAGGACATCCATCACGCCGATCTCCCGCCGCCGCTGTGCGAGGCGATGCAGCGTGCCGTGGATGCGCTGGCGCATCTCTATGACGCCCCTGACCGGGCGCGCTGGGAGCAAGCGGATCGCGCAGTCGATCATGCCATCGCGCTGACCATGCAGACCCTGCCGCAGATGCGCGCCACCTGCCAGCCGGCGCTGGCGCATCTACTGCAGCTGCGCACGGCGCTGCGCGACGACGAATCGGCGCTGGCTCCCTATATCGTCAAGGTACCGGAGACTCCTCATGCCACGTGAAATCGCCCTCGCAGATGCACTGGTACCCAGCATCCTGCTGGTGTACCTGGGCTGCCTGCTGGTGCTGTGGGTGATCGATACCATCGTCGGCCACTACGGCCTGTACCGCTATGTCTGGCATCCGTCGCTGTTCCGCGTTGCCGTGTTCTTCGTGCTGTTCAGCGCGGTCGGCCTTTTGCTGTATCCCTGAGTGACCTTCATGAAAATCCAGCCCCAAGCCTTGCTTCGATTCGCCATCACCGCCGCCGTTGTCATTGTGGCGTTGCTGCTGGGTCATGCCCTGTGGCGGCACTACATGTATTCGCCGTGGACACGCGACGGCCGCGTGCGTGCCGAGGTGGTACGCGTCGCGCCGGATGTCTCCGGCCTGGTGACCAAGGTGCCGGTGATCGACAACCAGGAAGTGAAGAAGGGGGACGTGCTGTTCGAGATCGACCCGTTGCGCTTCCGCATCGCCCTGCAGCAGACCGAGGCGAACCTCGATGCGGCCAAGGCAAGTGCACGCGCGGCAGGCGCGAACATCGACGCCGTGCTGGCCAGCGCCAGTGCGCGCAAGGCCGAGTACGACATGCGCCAGGAACAGGCCACGCGTCGTGAACAACTGGCCGAGGTGGTGCCGAAGGAAGAGCGCACGGATGCCAAGTCCGCGGCCGAGACCGCTCGCGCGATCTGGCAGCAGGCGCAGGCCAGCGGCCACCAGGCCAATGCCGCGCGCGAGCAGGCTGAGGCCGCGGTGGTGCAGGCCCAGGTGGCGGTGGATCGCGCCAAGCTCGACCTGGAGCGCACCGAAGTGCGCGCTCCGGTCGACGGCTACGTGACCAACCTCGACGTGCGCGTGGGCGACTATGCCGCCACCGGCTCGCCGCGCCTCGCCCTTATCGATCGGCACAGCTACTACATCTACGGCTACTTCGAGGAAACCAAGCTGCCGCACCTGCGCGTGGGCGATCCGGTGGACATCCGCCTGATGAGCGGCGGTACGCACCTCAAGGGCCGCATCATCGGTGTCGCCCGCGGTATAACCGATCGTGACAACCCCACTGGCAAGGACCTGCTCGCCGACGTGAATCCCACCTTCAACTGGGTACGCCTGGCGCAGCGCGTACCGGTGCGCATTGCGATCGACGAGGCCAGCGTGCCCAAGGACGTGGTGCTGGCGGCGGGCATGACGGCGAGCATCGACGTGCAGCCCCGGCGGGTGCTGGACAAAGACGAGCACTGACGCCGGTTCACGCGCCGTTTCGCAGAAACGACGGCGCCGTCACGTCCATCGTTGAACGGTGCGCACACCGTGCGCTCCACCCGGGGCGCCGGGTTGGTCAAGGCGATACTTATCCAGTGTTGCCTTAACATGGCGCCCCATGAATCGATCCCTGCCTTCGCCGCGCGGCCTTGCCCGCCGATTGTTGTCCCTGCGGCGCCGTCGCGGCCTGGATCTGTCCGGCCATCCGAATTTCGCCGTGCCGCCCACGGCCATCACCACCTTGAGTGGCCCGGCTGCGTTCCGCGAGACCCTGCTCACGCTGATCGGGCAGGCGCAGCGGCGCATTGTGCTGGTGGCGCTGTACCTGCAGGACGATGACGCGGGGCGCGAAGTGCTCGATGCGCTGTACGCCGCGCGCGCGGCACGGCCGTCGCTCAGCATCGAGGTCTACGTCGATTGGCATCGCGCTCGACGCGGCCTGATCGGCAAGGGCGCCAGCGAGGGCAATGCGGCGATGTACCGCGAGTACGCGCAGCGTCTGGGTGAAGGCGTGGTCGTGCGCGGCGTGCCCGTGCAGACGCGCGAGCTGTTCGGAGTGCTGCACCTGAAGGGCTTCATCATCGACGATGCGGTGCTGTACAGCGGTGCCAGCCTCAACGACGTCTATCTCGCCAGGCACGAGCGGTACCGGCTGGATCGCTATCACCTCATCCACCATCGCTCGCTGGCCGACAGCATGGCCGACTTCGTGGCGCGCCAGTTCGGCGACAGCGAGGCGGTGCCGCGTTTTGACCGCCTGCCACTGCCGCGTCCACGCGACATGCAGGAGCCGCTCCGCCGGTTGCGCCAGTCGTTGCAGCAGGCGCGCTATGAGGGCGCCAGCGAAACGCCAGGGCAGGGCGACGTCACGGTCATTCCGCTCTCGGGTTTCGGACGTGGCGAGAACGCGCTCAACGATACCTTGCTGGCGCTGCTGCGCGAGGCGCGCGAGCGGGTGATCCTGCTGACGCCCTACTTCAACCTGCCGCGCCCGGTACGCGCGGCTATCGGCCAGCTGCTGCGCCGGGGTTGTCGCCTCGACATCATGGTGGGCGACAAGACCGCGAACGATTTCTATATCCCGCCCGATCAGCCGTTCAGTCGCATCGGCCTGCTGCCTTACCTCTACGAAAGCAACCTGCGGCGCTTCGCGCGTTCGCACCAGGGTGCCATCGACAGCGGACAGCTCAACCTGTGGCTGTGGCGCGATGGCGATAACAGCTATCACCTCAAGGGCCTGTTCGTGGACGAGGAGTGGGCCGTGCTCACCGGCAACAACCTCAATCCACGCGCCTGGGCGCTGGATCTGGAGAACGGCCTGCTGCTGCGTGATCCCTCGCGACAGTTGCACCAGCAACACGAGGCGGAATGGCAAGCCCTGCGCCGCCACGCGATGCGCCTGGACCACTATCACGACCTGCAAGGCGTGCGCAGTTATCCGCCCGAGGTGCGCAAGATGCTGAAACGGTTGCGGCGCGTGCGGCTCGATCGGTTGATCGGGCGGCTGCTGTAACGCCTGCTTTTCCCTTCCTGTAGGAGCGCACCCAGTGCGCGACCGCAGAGTTGCCGTTGTCCCACATAGGACGGTTATCGCGAGCGTGCATCGCGCACTGGGTGCGCTCCTACAGTGAAAAATGGGGCCGCTCAGCCTGCCAGTCGTTCCAGCCGCATCGCCAGCCAGCGGGCGACGTCCGGCCATTCGCTGTCGATCACGCTGTAGCACACGGTGTGGCGCAGGCCACCGTCGGGACGACGCTTGTGGTTGCGCAGCACGCCTTCGCGCTGGGCACCCAGGCGCTCGATGGCGCGTTGCGAGTCGAGGTTGCGATGATCGGTGTGCAATTCCACCGCCACGCAGCCCAGTGTCTCGAAGGCATGCTTGAACAGCAGGCGCTTGCAAGCCGTGTTGAGGTGGCTCTTCTGCCAGCGTTTCGCGTACCAGGTGTAGCCGATGGCGAGGCGTGGCAGTTCCGGCACGAAGTCGTAGTAGCGGGTAGTGCCCACGATGTCGCCGCTGGTCTTCTCGCGAACAGCGAATGGCAGGATGTTGCCGTTGGCCTGGCCTTGCAGCGCCTTGGCGATGTAGCTGGCCGCCTCACCGGGTGCCGGGGCGCTGGTGAACCACAGGTTCCACAGTTCGCCATCCGCCGATGCCGCCTCCAGCGCAGGCGCATGTGCCGCGGTGAGTGGTTCAAGCACGACGTGATCGTCTTCCAGGCGAAGCGGGGTGAGCGTGGGCATGGCGGCTCCGGCGTTCGGCAAGCGAGCATTTAAGCAGCCGTGGCATCCGGACGACAGTGGCGAGTGCCGGTATCGTGCATGCAGAGCTTGCGCGGTTGGGCCAGCTTTCAGCACATCTCAGATTTATCTGATGGGACGCGTGGGTGTGCCCCCCTAGACTTTCGCTCGTGTCGCGGTTGCAAGGGAATTCGCCAGATGCCTGCCAGGACGGCATGACACCCCGGGATCCGGCGAACCGCGTCACCCCTTCTACTTCTCGCAGCCCCGTGGGGCGGCGCTCCATGGTTCGACAGTCGACAGGCGGCCCAGCGGGGCCGTCTGTCGGCGCGACCGTAGGCGGTCAGGCGTCCAGATCGGGAATCAGCCGGCTTTCCAGCCGGGCGATATGGTCCTTCAGCAGCAGCTTGCGCTTCTTCATCCGCGTCAGCTGGAGTTCGTCGCGGCTCATCGTCGAGGCAAGGTGCTCGATGGCGACGTCGAGGTCGCGGTGCTCGACGCGCAGTTCGGCCAGCAGGTGGGCGATTTCGGCTTGGTCCTGGACCTGCATAACGGCGTGCACGGCTGGAAAGACAGCCTGCAATTCTACTCCTGCCGGACCGGGGGCGCTGAGGCCGCTACAATGGGGGGCCGTTCCGCCCGATGCCCGTCATGTCCGCCCAGCCCGACGCCACCCGCAAGCAGCACTTTGAGGCCGCCAAGCTGGCCAAGCGCCTGCGTCACCAGGTGGGCGAGGCCGTTGCCGACTTCAACATGATCGAGGACGGCGACAAGGTGATGGTGTGCCTGTCGGGCGGCAAGGATTCCTACACGCTGCTGGACATCCTGCTTTCGCTGCAGGCCAGGGCGCCGGTGCGTTTCGAGCTGATCGCGGTGAACCTGGACCAGAAGCAGCCGGGTTTCCCCGGGCATGTGCTGCCGGATTACCTCACCGCGCGCGGCGTGCCGTTCCACATCATCGAGCAGGACACCTACAGCACGGTGACCCGGGTGATTCCCGAGGGCAAGACCATGTGCAGCCTGTGCTCGCGCCTGCGGCGCGGTGCGCTGTACCACTGGGCGGCGGCCAACGGCATCACCAAGATCGCGCTCGGCCACCATCGCGACGACATCCTGGGCACGTTCTTTCTCAACCTGTTCTACCAGGCGCAGCTCAAGGCGATGCCGCCGAAGCTGCGCTCGGACGATGGCCGCCATGTGGTGATCCGCCCGCTGGCGTATTGCAAGGAAGCCGATATCGCGGAGTACGCCGAGGCGTGCGCGTTCCCGATCATCCCGTGCAACCTCTGCGGCTCGCAGGAAAACCTGCAACGCAAGGCGGTGAAGCGCATGATGGAGGACTGGGAGACGATCCAGCCCGGTCGTGCCGAGAATATTTTTCGTGCGCTCGGCAATGTGTCGCCATCCCAGCTCGCCGACCGTAACCTGTTCGACTTCGCCGCGCTGGGCGCGAGCGAAGCTGCCGTACGCGCCGATGCGCATCAGTGGCTCGCCGGATCCCCGGAAGAGCCGTGACCTCAACCACCTACCAGTCGAGTAACGCCGTGTCGCACTTTGCAGCTGTTGAAATGGTTCCTGGCGATCCGATCCTGGGACTTTCCGAGGCCTATGTGGCCGATACCCGCCCGGGCAAGGTCAATCTGGGCGTGGGCATCTATTACGACGAACAGGGCCGCATCCCGCTGCTGCGCGCCGTGCGCGAAGTGGAGCAGGCGCTGGCGCTGGAAGCGAAACCGCGCGGCTACCTGCCGATCGATGGCCTGGCCACCTACAACGTCGCCACCCAGAAGCTGGTGTTCGGCGAAGACTCGCCGCTGCTGGCGGCCGGTCGCGTGGCCACGTCGCAGACCATCGGCGGCAGCGGTGCGCTGCGCATCGGCGCCGACCTGCTCAAGCAGGTGCTGCCCTCCGCGAAGATCGCGATCAGCAATCCCAGCTGGGAGAACCACCGCGTGGTGTTCGGCTCGGCCGGCTTCGAAGTGCTGACCTACGCCTACTACGATGAGGCCACCCATGGCCTGAATTTCGCCGGCATGCTGGCCGACCTGGGCAAGCTGGAGCCGGGTACGGTGGTGCTGCTGCACGCCTGCTGCCACAACCCGACCGGCGCCGATCTCAATGCCGAGCAATGGCAGCAGGTGGTCGAGCTGGTGAAGGAGCGCAAGCTGCTGCCCTTCATCGACATGGCCTATCAGGGCTTTGACGAAGGCATCGACGCCGATGCCACCGCGGTGCGCCTGTTTGCCGCCTCGGGTATCGAGGCGTTCGTGGTCGCCAACTCCTACTCCAAGTCGTTCTCGCTGTACGGCGAGCGCGTGGGTGCGTTGTCGGTGGTCGGCAAGGATCGCGATGAGGCGGCGCGCGTGCAGTCGCTGGTGAAGCGCACCATCCGCTCCAACTACTCCAGCCCGTCCACGCACGGTGGCGCGCTGGTGTCCGGTGTGCTCAACAGCACCGAGCTGAAGGCCATGTGGGAGCAGGAGCTGGCCGAGATGCGCGAGCGCATCCATGCGATGCGTGCCGGCATGGTGGAGAAGCTGGCCGCGGCGGGTGCGCCGCAGTTCGCCTTCATCCAGCAGCAGGCAGGCATGTTCTCCTACTCGGGCCTCAGCAAAGCGCAGGTGGATCGCCTGCGCGAGGAGTACGGCATCTATGCGGTCGGCACCGGGCGCATCTGCGTGGCCGCGCTGAACCGCGCCAACCTCGACACGGTGGTGAATGCCGTCGCCGCGGTCAGCCGCTGAGTTCCTGTCCCCTGTCATCGTCGTTCCCGCGCCCCCGTAAAGGTGCGGGGACCCAGCGACTTTGAGCGTCTCCAACGACACTGGATCCCCGCCTGCGCGGGGATGACGGTCAAGCAACAAACACGGATACCGAATGTTTTTCCGCAATCTCACGCTGTTCCGCTTTTCCCCCGCCGTCGCCGAAGACCTGAACCGCCTGGACGAAGCGCTGGTCGAGCATCGCCTGCGCCCCTGTGGTCCCATGGAAATGGGCACCAAGGGCTTCGTGCCGCCGGTAGGCCGCGGCGAGGAAGCGCCGCTCACCCATGCGGTGAAGGCCTGCACCATGGTCACCGTGGGTAGCGAGGACAAGCTCCTGCCCGGTTCGGTGGTAAACGACGAACTTGCCCGCCGTGTGCAGAAGATCGCCGAAGAAGAAGGCCGCAAGGTCGGCGGTCGTGAACGCAAGCGCCTGAAGGAAGACGTGCTCAACGAGCTGGTGCCGCGCGCCTTCATCCGCAGCTCGCGCATGCGCTCCTACGTGGACAAGAAGCTGGGCTGGCTGGTGCTGGATACGTCCAGCCGCAAGTCGGCCGAAAACGCCCTGACCCAGATCCGCGAGGCCCTGGGCAGCTTCCCGGCGGTGCCGCTGGCGCCCGAGGAAGGCCCGCGCGTGCTGATGACGGACTGGCTGGCTACCGGCAACCTGCCGGCCGGCCTGGCCCTGGGCGATGAGGTGGAGCTGCGCGATCCCGCCAGCGCTACCGGCGCCATCGCCAAGTGCCGCCGCCAGGACCTGGACAGCGAAGAGGTGAAGGAGCACCTGCGCAACGGTAAGCAGGTGTTCCAGCTGGGTCTCACCTTCGATGAGCGCATGAGCTTCGTGCTGGGCGAGGACCTGATCGTCCGCAAGCTGAAGTTCCTGGACGTGGTCACCGATGAGCTGGGCGACAGCCATCCGGATGCCGCCGCCGAGGCCGACGCCACGTTCGCCCTGCTGACCCTCGAGCTCGAGCGCCTGCTGGGCAAGCTCGAGGAGTGGTTCGGCCTGCCCCGTCCCGCCGAGGGCTAAGTCCCCCGTCCCGTCCCTTTCCCGTTGAGACGGGAAAGGGGTGTCGCCCGCCAAACGGTCACCGGGTCGTCTTGCGAAGCCTGCATGCTCCCCCCACATTTGGTGAGGGACACTAGCGGGACTGGACGCCACGTAGTCGTAGTAAGGCGGGGATATGACGCAGCATCTCGAAGGCGATTGGCTGGAACTGGCCACCGCAAGCGGAAGTACGATCCGCGTGCTCAAGGCCGCGCATCCGCGCGCGCGTCGCCTGCGCTTGACGGTGACGCCCAAGGGCGCGCGCGTGTCGTATCCGCACGGCACGCATCCGGCGCAGGTCAGCGCCTTTCTTCGTCACCACGCCGACTGGCTGGAACGCAAGCTCGATGAGTTGCATCTCATCGTCAAGCCGTTGCCGCCGTTGCGCGTTGGCGTGTCGACCGAATTTCCCCTGCGCGGCGAAACCGTGCAGCTCGATTGGGTCGATGGCCCGTATCCGCGCGTGGAAGCGGGCGAGGGCACGCTCACCCTGGTGATCCCGCGCCCGCACACGCGGGCGTTGCCGGTGGCGCGCGGTCTGCTTGCTTCGTATTTCGAGAGCCAGATTCGCCGCGATGTATCGCGCTGGCTCGCCGGTTACGTGCCGATGCTCGGGCTCGCACCCACCGCACTGCGCGTGCGCCCGATGAAAAGCCTGTGGGGCAGCCTCGATACGCGCGATCGCATCAATCTCGATCTCGCCCTGGCACTCGCGCCACCTGCCGCGCTGCGTTACGTGCTCGCACACGAGCTGTGCCATCTCAAGGTGCGCAGCCATGCGCCACGTTTCTGGGCGCAGGTGGAGGGTCTGTTCCCCGAGTGGCGCGAGCAGCGCGATTGGCTGCGCTTGAACGGCGCGTGGCTGAAGACCGAACTGGATCGGTTGATCGCCGACGTGGCTGATTAGCCGGACTGCTCGTCGGCGCGCGTCGTCGCTGAGCATCGTCGCGCGCTGAAGACCCGCACTGTTCGCCGGACCAGCAGGCCAAGACCCAGAAGGATGCCAATCTCGGCCAGCATCCCCGTCGCGACCAGCTTCCACACCAGGGACCCCTGCAGTCGATGCCAGTCGTTGGCGAGGCTGAATCCGATGCCCACAGCGAACGTAGTCAACGGCATGCCGAACAGCATCCATGCCAGTGCAAGCGAAGCAAGCCCCTGCCTGCCGTTGACCACCTTGTCGAAAAGCTCGGTGCGCGCGTGGAGGCTGGCGATGGGGTCGACGGTGTTGATCACTGGCGCTTTCGGCCTGTTTCTGGCCGTGCGCACGCTTGCCTCGAGCACTTCGGCTTCTTGGTGCTCCACCTTTCTCTCTGCCTCGGCGGTGCGTGCCAGCTGCCCGCGCGGATCGTCAACTACCAGCGATACTCCACCGATCCTGATCTCGTGCCCCATGCCGACCTCCCCTCAGTTGCCGACGGTTCGCGGATGATGCGGGATCTTCAGTGCGACAGCGTGAACGAGGTGAGGATGCGCGCCGTCTCTTCCGGCTTCTCCAGGATCGGCATGTGGTTGCAGCCGTTGAGCGTGCTGGTGCTGATGGCCTGGGCGGTCTTCAAGCCGTTGCGCAGACTGTCCAAGGCCGAGATGTCGATGATCTTGTCGTCATGACACCACAGGCCCAGCACCGGCATGCCGAGTCGATCGAGCCGGTTCTGCAGCGACAGGTACTGCGAAGGTTCGCGCAGCTCGTTGAAGGTGCGGTCGATGAAGGCGCGGCTCGCCTGATTGCGCTTGATCAGCACGTCCTCGAAGCGGCCGGGGATATCCAGCGGCTTGGCGAACGCCCACGCAGTCGCCTTGGCGAATTCTTCGCGGTTGTCGAAGACGAAGGGATTCTTGCCGGACAGTGCGAGGCGCGAGAAGTCGTTTTCGTTCGCCTTGAGGCCAAACGAGTCGAGCAGGGCCAGTTCGGCCACGTGCTCGGGATGCTCGGCGGCGTAGACGCCGGCGATGGCGCCGCCCATCGAATGGCCGATCAGCACCACCTTCTGCAGGCCCAGCGTATCGACGAAGCCCTGCAGCCTCGCCACCTGCGCATCGATGTTGTAGCTGGCGCCGTCAACGCGGGTCGACTCACCCCAGCCCGGCAGGTCGGGCGCGATCACGTGGAAATGCGGCGTAAGCAGTTCCATCTGCTTGAGCCACACTTCCTTGCTGGCGGCGAAGCCGTGCAGCAGGACGAGCGTGGGGCCCTGGCCGCCCTCGAAGTAAACCCACTTGGTGTCGCCCACTTGTACCGAGTGGTCCTCGACGTGCGCGGCCATCATCTGGCGCTTGATGTCGGCCTTCATCAGCCACTGCGGCGCGAACAGGTAGGAGCCGCCGAGCACGACGGCGAGCAACAAGGCCGTGAAGCCGAGGAACTTCAGTCGGCGCAGGGCGAGTCGCTGCCACAGGGGGCGCGAGGTGGCGGAGGGCTTGGCGGGTGTATTCGATTTCATGGCGGTGTCGTGGTTCCTGGACGCGACATCGATGGCGACGCGCGCCCCCTTTTGCAAGGAGGCGCGCGCGACGCTTACTTGCTGGC
Source organism: Dyella amyloliquefaciens (assembly GCF_004296575.1). Classification (GTDB taxonomy): domain Bacteria; phylum Pseudomonadota; class Gammaproteobacteria; order Xanthomonadales; family Rhodanobacteraceae; genus Dyella; species Dyella amyloliquefaciens. The sequence continues at coordinate 58,578 of NZ_SAYT01000004.1, forward strand.
GTTCTTCTTCGCCTTGGCGAACACCGATTCGACCGCCTGTTGCGTCATCGGGTGGTAGCCGCTCTTGGCCTTGGCGTAGACCTGCTCGGCATAGGCGAGGCCTTCCGGCGTCTTCGCGAACGCCTTGTACAGCGGCATGGTGAGGTACAGACGGCCAATGCGCGTCATGTGTTCGGCGGCGGCGTTCCACACATCCTTATCGCCAGCGGCGATGGCGTGGCTGTACCAGCGCATGCCGATCTCGGCGTTGGGCGTGCCGGTGAGGTGCCAGGCAGTGTCGATCTGCTTGATCTTGTCCAGCGGGGTGACGTCCGGCAGGCCGTCGAGGAAGTACATCCACTCCTGCGTGTTCCAGCCCTTCGCGTCGAGCTTGTCGGCGGCCAACGAGCCGGCGAGGAACGAGGCGCGCTCCTTGTCGATCGCGTTGAAGCGCGGCGAATCGGGCAGCGGCGCGTCCTTGGGAACGCCCGGCTCGTACACCCACTGTTGCACTTCGTCCCAGCTCATCTTGCCGGGGTTCTTGTCGAACAGGTTCGCCTTCAGATAGTCCAGCATCTGTTCGGTGGTGATGCTCTGGAACGCGAAGTGCGCGAAGTAGCCCTTCAGGTACGCATCGAAGGTGTCGCGGCCAAAGCGCTGTTCCAGCGTGCGCAGGAACCAGCTGCCCTTGTCATAGGGCACGGCGGAGATGGAATCGTCCGCGCCGATGCCGGGCTTGGGCGCGAGGCGCTGTGCATTCTCCGGGATGGACTTGTCCTTGATGGAATTCTCCAGGCCGCGCGCCGAGATCAGCGCTTCCTCGTCGGCCAGCGCCTTGCCGTACACCGCTTCGGTGATGCGGCCCTGCACGTAGGTGGTGAAGCCTTCGTTGAGCCAGATGTCGCGCCATGCGGCGCTGGTCACCAGGTTGCCGGACCACGAGTGGGCCAGCTCATGCGAAATCACCGAGACCAGGCTCTTGTCGCCCACCAGCAGCGTCGGCGTGGCGAACGTCATGTTCGGGTTTTCCATGCCACCGAACGGGAACGACGGCGGCAGCACCAGCAGGTCGTAACGGCCCCACGCATAGGGTCCGTACAGCGCCTCGGCGGCCTTGATCAGTTTCTCGGTGTCCTCGAATTCCTTCGCCGCCTTGCCCACCACGCTCGGTTCCGCATAGACGGCCGAACGCGGGCCGGTTTCCTTCGCCGCGATGTCGCCCGCGCCGATGGCCAGCAGGTACGACGGAATCGGATGCGGCTGCTCGAACGAGTAGTCGCCGTTGAGCGGATGGTTGGCGTCGTTGATCGCGCTCATCACCACGCGCACATCCTTCGGTGCGGTGACGTGGGCGTTGTAGGTGAAGCGGATCGCCGGCGAATCCTGCAGCGGCACCCACGAGCGTGCATGGATGGATTCCGACTGTGAGAACATGAAGGGCAGCTTCTTGTCGGCCGTCTGTTCCGGCGTCAGCCACTGCAGGCCCGAGGCGGTCGGCACGGTCGAGTAGACGATGCGCACCTGCGAAGGATGCTGCGGCGAGGTGATGGTGAGCTTGCTGCCCAGCTCCTTGTCGCTGGGCGCCAGTGCGTACTTCAGCGCGCTTGCCTTGCCCGCGGCATCGACGCCTTCCACGCTGGCGATCTTCAGGTCGCGCGTATCCAGCACCAGCGCCTGCGCCTTCGGATCCTTCCAGTCCAGCTTCAGCGTGGCCGTGCCATCGAGCTGCTTGTGAGGGAAGTCGATCTTCAGGTCCAGGTCCAGGTGGGTGACGCGCACCTGGTCGGGCTGGGCATAGGAATGGGGATCGGCCGCGAAGGCGCTGAGCGGCAGCACCAGGGCGCCGACGGCGAGGGCGTGGAGAGGACGCATGGGTAAAACTCCATCAGCAGGAGCGCGGAGTATGCCACCGCCCGGCTAGGGCCCGCGGGTGCGGATGGTCACCCCATGGGCGGAGGACAGGGTCGTCCGCCGGCCCGGTCAATGGCTGGAGCTGGCGGGTGCCGGCGCTCCCGATGGCTTCTGCATCGAGCGGACGTAGTCGAAGACGTCCTGTTTGGACACCACGCCACGCTTGGTTTTGTCGATCTCGTCGAAATGCGCGCGGATGAATGGCACCGGGCCCTTCTCGGCCTCTTCCTTGGTCAGCAAGCCGTCATGGTTCTTGTCGGCAATGTCGAAATTCTTGGCGGCAACGTCGACCTGGTTGGCCAGGTAGCCGGCGCCGATCTGGGCCTGGGTTGCAGTGGCCAGCGCAAGGGCGCAGACAGCGAGGAGCGGGCGGACATGGCGCATGGTTCTCTCTCCCTGAACGAGTGCGCGGAGTATCGCACCGGGGATGTGAGCGGATCGTTCGGTACTGCGGCTACCACAAGAGCGATCGCGCACTGGGTGCGCTCCTACATCGAAGCTGCCGTGTAGGAGCGCACCCAGTGCGCGATTCGCCTGGCCTCAGGCGTCAAACATCAACGCGTTGGTCAAATCCCCCGGCGCCGGCCCACCCGCCGCCACCATGGCCTGCTCACGCAGGACCAGGCCGGGCAGCCTCTCCAGTCCGAAGCGTCGCGTCAGGAAGCGTGCGATGGAGCCGGTGTCGTAGATCGTGTGGTCCACGTGGCCCTTCTTCGCAAACGGCGACACCACGAGCGCGGGGATGCGCGAACCCGGTCCCCAGCGATCGCCCTTGGGCGGCGCCACGTGGTCCCACCAGCCGCCATTCTCGTCCACGGTGATGACTACCATCGTGTGTTGCCACGACGGCGACTTCTGCAGGGCATCGATGACGGCCATGATGTGGCGGTCGCCGGCATCCACGTCGGAGTAGCCGGCGTGCATGTTGAGGTCGCCCTGCGGCTTGTAGAAGCTCACCGCCGGCAGTTTGTCGGCGACGATGTCGGCGAGGAAATGATTGGTCTGCGCCGTCTCGCCCACGCCGGCATCGCGCAGGTGCTGCGCGCGTGCCTCGGTGCCCGGTGCGAAGCTCTTGAAGTAGTTCAGCGGCTGGTGGTGGTACTGGAAATTCGGGCGCTGCGGGAACTGCTTCTCGTCGCCATCTCCCTTGCCCTCCAGCGCCAGCTGCCATGCACCGGCATACCAGGCCCAGTCCACGCCGGCCGCGGAAAGCACGTCACCGACGGTCTTGTGTCCCTGCGGTGGCAGCGTATTGGGGCTGTCTTCGTCGGCGAGCAGCGGATCGCGGCCCGACTGCGACGCGCTTGGTGCGTACGGCGGCGACATGGTGTTCACCGCGTGGAAGTCCGGCGTAAGCGAGCTACGGGCAGCGAATTTCGGCCGGCCGTCCATCGCGCTGTGCGGCGAATCCTCGGCGAGCTTCAGGTGGATGTCGGTGGGCTCGCCGCTTTCGGTTACGGCGATGTTGAAGCGCGCCGGGCTCTGGTCGGCCTGGGGGTAATAGGGCGGTTGCGCGGCCACCAGATACTGGTGGTTGAGGAAGGAGCCGCCGAAGGCACCCATGAAGAAGTTGTCGCACAGGGTGTACTGGCGTGCGAGCTGCCACAGGCGCAGGTTAGCCGCGCTGTCGTCGTAGTGACCCATCACCATGGCGCCGGTATCGCCCCAGGCTACGAAGCCATCGTTGCGGCCGCCATTGATCTGCCGCTGGTTCTCGTAGAAGCGATGCACCAGGTCGCGCGTGACCACGCCGTGCGGCAATGGCTCGCCATCGCCGGTACGCAGCGCCCAGGGCGCGTTCGGCAAACCCTTGAGATCGTCCTCCATCACCTGGTAGCTGCGGTGGTTCACCACCTGCTTGTGCGGAGCGAGGCCGTGCCATACCGGCGGCAAGGTCTTCAGCAGCGAACCATCGCGGTCGCGCTGCTGGTACTCGGCCGGCGTAAGCGCGCTCAGCGGCTTCTCGACGCCGGGAAAGTTGGCGAACAGATTGTTGAAGCTGCGGTTCTCGGCGTAGATCACCACCACGCGCTGGATGTGCTTTCGCAGCGCGGCATCCAGCGGCGTGTTGCTGCCCGCAGCGGTTGTGCGTTGGGTGGCGGCCAGGCTCGGCGCGCCACTCACGGCCAGTGCGGCACCGGCCGCCGCGAGGCCGCCCAGCAGGCGGCGTCGCGACGGGTCCTGCGGCTGTTCTTCCGCGTCGATGGAGGGCGGCAGCTCGCTCACGGTGCCGCGTCGTCGTAGAAGCGCGACAGGTCCGCCTTGCTTTGCTGCAGCGACTGCTGATCGATGTAGATCATGTGGCCCGACGGGTAGAAGCCGAACGTGATGTTCTTGCGCTGCGCGGGCTCCAGGCCAAGGTGCGAGAGGTCGAACTCGGTGGCATAGAACGGCGTGGCGAGATCGTAGTAACCGTTGGCCGAGAACACCTTCAGGTGCGGATTGCGACGCATCGCATCGCCCAGGTCGTCACCCACGTAGGTGGCCTGCAGCCAGCCGCCGTTCTTCTTGCGCTTCCAGTCCCAGTTGCGGCCAACGGCGGCGTAATTGTTGGGCAGGTAAGGGCGATCCTCGGTGAACTTCAGTTCGGTTGCGACGTACTGGTTGAACGTCGCTACATACGCGCCGGTGATGGCATCGCTGGCGGTGTCGCCATCGGGCGTTTCGCCGGCGGCATCCGGATCGATGCCCTGGAAACGGCCGTCCAGACGTCCAACGGTCAGGCGCTGGTCGCGCAGCAGCTCCTTGCGGAAACGGCTGGGATCAATGCGCAGGTTCGCTTCCTTGATGTATTGCGGCGACAGGCCGAGGTAGTGGCTCATCTGGTTGGCGACACGGTCGGCTTCGGCAGGATCGATGTTGTCGCCCTTGGCCAGCGCCAGCGTGTATTCACCCGAGGCGAAACGGCGCACTTCGGCGAGGAACGCGCCGATGTCGGCCGGCTTGTTCGGCACCTTGTTGTGGTACCAGGCGATCGCGGCTTCGGTGGGCAGGTTCACGATGTAGCCGTGGTCGATGCCGGGCGCCGCCACGGTGAAGTCGAGGATGGACGACATCAGCACGACGCCGTTGAACTCCATGCCCTTTTCCTGCAGCGACTTCACCAGCACCGCCGAACGCGTGGTGCCGTAGCTTTCGCCGAACAGGAACTTGGGCGAGTTCCAGCGGTTGTTGGCGCTCACCCAGCCGGAGATGAAGCGGGTGAACGCATCGGCGTCCTGGTCCACGCCCCACACGTCCTTGCCTTCGGTCTTGCCCACCAGCTGCGAGTAGCCCGTGCCCGGTGCGTCGATGAATACCAGGTCGCTCTTGTCGAGCAGGCTGTATTCATTGGGCACGAAGCGATAGGGCGCGGGCGGGATCGGCTTGTCGCCGTCATTGGCCACGCGCACCGGACCGTACGAGCCCATGTGCAGCCACATGGAGGAAGAGCCCGGGCCGCCGTTGTAGAAGAACGTCACCGGGCGCTTGCCGCCCTTGCCGCCGTCGGCGGTGTAGGCGACGTAGAAGAAGCTCACCGTCGGCTTGCCCTTGTCGTCGCGGATCAGCATGCGGCCGGCGGTGGCCTGGTAGCTGATGGTGCGGTTGCCGACGCGCACGCTGTGCTTGGTCACCACCGTGCGATCGGCGGGCGTGGGCTGTTCGTCGGACTTGTCGTTCTTGTCCTTGTCGCCCTTGTCCGACTGCGCCTTCGGCGCGTCCTTGGTTTCATCGGCGGCGTGCAGCGGCAGGCTGCCCAGGGCCAGCATCGTGGCGAGGGCGAGCGAGGCGAGTGGCATGTGGCGCATGGAATACATCTCCGGTACGGCAGGAAATCAGGAGTGGTTGGTGTCGTCGTAGTAGCGGGCGAGGTCGCCCTTGAGCTGCTGCAACGCCTCGGTGTTCAGGTAGACCATGTGACCCGAGGGGTAGTACAGGAAGTGCACGTTGCCGCGCAGCGACGGCTCCAGGTTCATGTGCGAGAGGTCGTACTCGGTGATGAAGAATGGCGTGGCGAAGTCGTAGTAGCCGTTCACCGACAGCACCTGCAGGTGCGGATTGGTGCGGATGGCATGCGCAAGGTCGCCGGCCACGTAGGCGGTCTGCAGCGGGCGCTTGATGCCTGCGGCCTGGTGCTTCCAGTCCCAGTCCTTGCCGATGTCGCCGAAAGTGGGGCGATATTCCAGGTCGGAGTGGTACTTCAGCTGGCTGGTGATGTAGTCGTGGAACGCGGTGATGAAGGCACCGCTGATGCCGGTATCGGACGCGTCGTAGCCCGGGACTTCACCGGCGGCATCCTCGTCCACGCCTTCGAAGCGCGCATCGAAGCGGCCGATGGTGCGGCGCTCGTTGCGCAGCAGCTCCTTGCGGAAGCGCGAGGGTTCGATGCGCAGGTTCGCTTCCTTGATGTACTGCGGCGACAGGCCGGTGTAGGCGGCGAGCTGGCGCGCCACGGCGTCGGCTTCGGCGGCCGGCACGTCCTGGCCCTTCGCCAGCGCAGTCGCGTACGGGCCGCGCGCGAAGGCGCGCACCTGGTCGAGGTAGGTCTTGAGGTCGGCCGGCTTGTTGGCGATCCTGTTGTGGTACCACGCGGCAGCGGCGTAGCTGGGCACGTAGCCGATGTACATCTCGTCGTAACCCGGCATGCGCACGCCGTAGTTGAGGATCGAGGACATCAGGATCACGCCATTGATGGCCATGCCCTTGTCCTGCAGCGCATCCACCAGCGCGCCCGAGCGCGTGGTGCCGTAGCTCTCGCCATACAGGAACTTGGGCGAGTTCCAGCGGTTGTTGATGGTCACGTAGCGCTGGATGGCGCGGCTGAAGGCCGACACGTCCTGGTCCACGCCCCAGAAGTCCTTGCCCTCGGCCTTGCCCACCGGGCGCGAGTAGCCGGCGCCCACCGCGTCGATGAAGACGAGGTCGGTCTTGTCCAGCAGGCTGTCGCTGTTGGGCACCAGCTTGTACGGCGCCGGTTCGGTGGCGGCGGGGCTGGCGGTTTCGATGCGCACCGGGCCGAACGAGCCCATGTGCAGCCACATGCTGGAGGAGCCCGGGCCGCCGTTGTACAGGAACGTGACGGGGCGCTTTTCCGACTTGCCGGTGTCCACGGTGTAGGCCACGTAGAACACGCTGGCCTGCGGCTCGCCCTTCTCGTCGCGGATGATCAGGTTGCCGGCCGTCGCGGTATAGGCGACGGAGCGGCCACCGATGCTCACGCTGTGCCTGGTGGTCACCGCGTTTTCGGAGGTGGGTGCCTTGACGTCCTCGTCCTTGCTGGCTGCTTCCTTCTTGTCGGTGGGCGCTTCCTTGGCCAGCAATGAGTAACAGGGCGAAAGGGCAACACTGCCGGCGAGCAGCAGGTACATGAGGCGGCGCATGGGACTTCCCCGAATGGCGACAGGATCGATATAACCGTCAAGGGAGTATGCGTATCGCCGTCACGGGGCGACCGTGACAAAAGTACTGGTTCGACAGGCGATGGTTCGTGCGTCTTTCGTGCGTTTGTGCGCAATAACTGACCAGATTGGGGGCCATATTCCTATCCGGGACGCAGCCTGATGCTACAGTCCCGAGGCGCCACGAAGGCGTTACCGCCAAAATTCAGAAAGGGGAATGACCATGTCACACACACGTCTGCGTAGTGTCGCGCTTGCGGCGTTGCTCATTGCCGGCGCAGCGGGCCCGGCCCTGGCTGCTCAGCCGGCGGCCTCTGGCCTTGGCCAGGCGTGGCCGAACACCACGGATGTGAGCCCGAGCCCGAACTGGCACGCGTATGTCTTCACCATGGGTGGCGTGAAGTACATCCAGGTGAACGATGCCAATGGCAACGTGATCGGCGCCGTGGGTACCTCCAACGGCCAGTTCATCACCCTGCCGATCGGTGCCTTCTCGCAGCTGGTGTCGACCCCGCAGCAGCCCGCTGCCGTGGCCCCGACCGCTCAGCCGACGACTGCTCCGACCACGGTGTACAACGATACGGCCGTGCAGGTCACCGCAACGCCGCAGACGGATGGCACGGTGCAGCTGATGGCGACGTCGGCTGCGTGCGATCCCATCCAGTGCAGCAGCCGCGTCCAGTAATTGATTGAACGGGTTGGACCCTGGCAGCGCTAAGCGCTGCTAGGGCTGCTCGGGGTCATACAGCAGGACACTGATGCAGCGCCCACGGGTAATCAGATGCTCGCGGGCGCGGCCTTCGAAGGTGGCCGCGCGGTCTTCGATGGCTGGCCAGCCCAGGCCGGTGGCCGTACGCAGCACACGTGGCAGCAGTTCGTCCCAGCGCACGTTGTTCAGGCGCCCGGAGTGAGCACGAAGGTTCACTCGCACCACCGTCCAGCGGCGATCGTTGCGATGACCGCAACGCACCTGCACTCGAATGTCGCTGATGTCGCGACGCGTGCAGCCATCCGCAACGGCTTCGCACACCACCCGGTAGATGGCCAGCTGGATCGTCCCTGACAGCAGGCTCACCGGACCGCGCAGGTCGCACCAGTACGACATGCCCGATTCCTCAAGCACGCGGGCAATCGGGCCTTCGCGCAGCACGGCGGGCAGGCCGCGCTCTCGCGTGACCGGGCACAGGCTGTCGGCGAGGCGGTAGAGCTGGTCCTGTGCCACCAGGGCCTGGCGGCGGTAGCTGCGGTCGTCGATGACCGGTGCCACGTTGCGCAGCCGCCCCAGCATCATGTTGTAGACCGAGTGCACCGACTCGCGCACTTGCTCCAGTGCCTGCGAGGTCATGTGCAGCTGCACCTCGCCCATGTGCACGTTGCGTTGCGCCAGCGCCAGCGCCAGGCGCATGTCGGTGCGCTCCTGCTGGGCCTGCTGGTTGAGTGCACCGATGCGTGCACCTGCGATCAGCATGGTGGAGATGATGAAGGCGATGAACACCTGCGCGTTCATCGTGTCGTGGTCGAACATGCGCGGCATCAGCACCACGACCGCCAGGCTCGCCAGCGTGCCGCCTACGGCCGCGCCCTGCCAGCCATAGCGCAGTGTCAGCCACAGTACCGGCAGGAACATCATCATCTGGGCAAGCTGTCGCGTATTGGCGGTCGATGATGCGTTGAGTCCCAGTGCGATCAGGAAAGCCAGCGTGGGGATCAAGACGAAGACGCACTCGAGCGCAAGGCGGCTCTTGATGAAGCGAGTGCCGAGCTCTCTCCAACTGCTCTCCTGCAGCACCTCACGAACCACCAGCACGAAGGGCAGCACAGTGAGGATGCCCACGTAGCTGCCCAGCATCCACTGGCCAGCCAGAAAGCCGTAGTGCAACGGCGGGTAATCAGCGGGAATCTTGGCTATCGACACCAACAGCAGGCTGGCGCCGGTCCTGATGAGCGCAACCAGCAAGGTGCCAAAGAGAAGGACACCCATGTTGATGGTCGTGCGCGAGGGGAAAATGCGCCAATGCTCGCGGCACGCATACACGACGGGCGCAATCCACGCGCTGCACAGGAGCACATTGCAGACCGACCAGGCAAGGCCTAGCTCTTCAAGACAAGTGACGCTGACGTAGCTCAGCGACACCATTTCGCCGATGAACAATGCTGCCCAGTAGCGGTAGGGTGTGAGCAGCAAGGCAGCCATGTGCAGTCCGCCCAGCAGCAGCCAGTGCGAGAAGGACAGTTCCCTTACGAGCGTCACGAGTACGGCGTAGCCCGCGGCTACTGCAATCTGATGTAGCCAAGACGCCGCCCCTGTTCCCTTTTGCATATCCAACCCCCGCTGGATGGAGCGTCCCTTCACGATCGCCGCTCCTGCCGATCGACCTAAATGGAGGGCCCCGAGTCGTCGGCTTGCCCCCAATGCACAGAACATCCTAACCCAATTGGAGCACGGCTACCTGCGCAAGAGGTTGCGCAGCCTGCATCGGCACGGCGGACGGCCCTGGGTCGGCGATCTCCTGCATCGACCAGAGACGCAATAACTGTGCCTCTCGGCAGATGCACATTTTCAATATGTGATGCGTATCACATTGATAGTGTGATGAGCAGCAAGTTCCCTGTGGGCGGCGGTTCAATCATTTAGAAAAACGCGCCCTGCACTCCACATGGTGCGTGTCAACGGACGGTTCTCGTGGGGCGTCTGCAGGACCACCAGGGTGGTGGTGCTGATGCTGGAATGGATCTTCAGCAGCCGGTCGAGCACGGCCTCCAGGTGCGGAATGGACATGGCCACCACGCGCAGCAGGGCGGAGTCCTCGCCGGCGAGGCGGCGGCAGTCCAGCACCTCGGGGATATCCGCCACCAGCGAGCCCACGCGTGCGCAGATGCCGCCGTCGCAGCGCAGGCGGATCATGGCGTCGATCTCGTAGCCCAGCTTGCGCGGGTTGATCACCGCCCGGTAACCGGTAATCACGCCGGCTTCCTCCAGGCGCTTCACGCGTTCGGCCACGGCCGGCGCGGACAGCTTCACCTTGCGCCCCAGCTCGGCGTAGCCCAGGCGGGCATCCTGCTGCAGAGCCTCCAGCAGCAGCCAGTCCGTGGTGTCCCAAATCGGTTTCGATTCAAAGGTGGCAGCGTTCATGGACATTTCGATCGTTGGCGAAACAACGCCATCGTACGCTGATCCATCATTCATGCGCACCACGATCGGACTTACGATGCGCACGTTTCCTCCCATCGGAACTCCCCATGCAAACCCCGGAACGCCTGGACGGGCGTGCCCTCACCTATATCGGCATCGCCCTGCTTACCTGGTCGTCGGCCTACGCTGCGATCGCCTATACCCTGGCCTCCTTCACCCCGGGTGAAGTGGCGCTGGCGCGCCTGGCCATCGGTTCCCTGTGCTTTGCCGTGTTGTTGGCGGTGAAGCGGGTGCCCTTGCCGGCCCGGCGGGACTGGCCACAACTGGCCCTGTTGGGCGTGATTGGCCTCAGCGTGTACCACCTGTGCCTCAACACGGCAGAAACCCGCGTCGCCAGCGGTACGGCGGCCATCATCATTTCCCTGGTGCCGGCCACCACGGCGGCGCTGTCGGCGATCTGGCTGCGGGAGCGGCTGTCGCCGCGCACGCTGACCGGCCTGGGCGTCGCCCTCGTCGGCGTGGTGATGGTGGTGCTCACCAGCGGCAAGGACGTGAAGATCGAACCGATGGCGGCCCTGGTGCTGGTCAGCGTGCTGGCATCGGCCATCTTCTTCGTGGGGCAGAAGCCGTTCTTCACCCGCAACAGCATGATCGGGGTCACCGCCTTCACTTTCTTCGCCGGCACGCTGGGCACGCTGCCGTTCGGGCTGGGGTTGCCGCATGCGCTCGCGAACGCACCGGCATCGCATATCGGCGCGCTGCTGTGGCTGGGTATCGCACCCACCTTCATCGGCTACATCGCGTGGAATGCGGCCCTGCATCGAGCCTCGGCCTCGCAGGTCAGTAGCTTCATCTACTTCTCGCCGCCGATTGCGGTGCTGATCGGATGGGTGTGGCTCGGCGAGCGCCCGACCCTGCTGACCTTGTTCGGTGGCGTGATCACCGTTGCTGGCGTGGTGCTGGCCAATGCGCGTCGCCGCCCGGCACCAGCGACGCAGGTCGCCTGCACCGCGGCCAAGCAAAACTGACGCGATGACGCCCATTCATCTGGTCGATCTCGCTCGTGAATTGCCGAAAGTCTGGTCCTCCCGCGTGCTCGCGCAGTTCGGCGACGCGCGACTGAAGGTCTTGCGCATGGACGATGCCGCTTATCCGGAGGAAAGCCACGACTACGCCGAAGGCCTGTTGGTGCTCGACGGCGGGATGCGGCTGAGACTGGATGGCCAGGTGATGTGCGTCGGCGCGGGCCAGCTCTGCGTGGTGCCGCCGGGCGTGCCGCACAGTGTGGAGCACGGCAGTCGGGGTACGCTGCTGATCCTCGATACCTGACCTGCGGGAGATGCGCCGTGCCCACGCTCTACATCGCCAACAAGAACTATTCGTCGTGGTCGTTGCGTCCCTGGGTGTTGATGAGCGAACTGGGCATCCCCTTCGAGGAAAAGCTGGCGCCGTTCGGTCTGGGTTCGAACTGGAATGCATTTCGGCATTTCTCACCCAGCGGTCGAGTGCCGTGCCTGCACGATGACGATGCGGTGGTGTGGGACTCGCTGGCCATTGCCGAATACCTGGCCGAGAACCATCCAGCCGTCTGGCCGTCCGATCGAGTGGCACGTGCCTGGGCTCGTTGTGCGGCCGCGGAGATGCATTCGGGTTTTGCGGCGTTGCGCAGCCAGTGTGGCATGGTCTGCGGCATCCGGGTTCGCCTGCATGACATGGGGCCCGCGCTGCAGGCGGACATCGCGCGTATCGGTGAGCTCTGGCTGGAAGGATTGGATCGTTTCGGCGGTCCGTTCCTGGCGGGCAGGGCATTCACCGCCGTCGATGCCTTCTTCGCCCCCGTCGCGTTTCGCGTACAGACGTACGGTCTCGTCCTGCCCGCTCCGGCAGCCGAGTACGTGCAGCGCCTGCTTGCGATGCCGTCGATGCGCCGCTGGTATGACGCTGCGCTCAAGGAAAACTGGCGCGACGAGGAGCATGAGCAGGAGGTCGTGCGCTACGGCGAGATCGTGGAAGACCTGCGCACGACGTGATCAGGCAGCGCGGAGCGTCGTCCTTTCCTGGCGACGCGCCTGCCAGCGGCCCAGCGCCACCAGGACCAGTCCCACCGCGATGAACGCCATCAGCACCACGATGGCGTCGACTAGCACGACCGCGTAGCCGAGCTCCTTCACGTCGAGGAACGGATAGGGATACCACCCGTCCACCGCGCCGCGCAGCAGCACATAGAAGAAATAGCCCGCCGGATAGCTCTGCCACACCAGCACCTGAGACCAGCGCAGCGCCTGCTTGGGCACGGCCAGCCACCAGTACAGCAGGTAGAGCGGCGGCATGATGTCGTGCACGATCAGGTCCGCCAGCAGCAGGCCGCCGGTGGGATGCCATAGCTGGCGCAGCATCAGGTTGTAGATCAGGCTCACGATGGTGATGCTCATCGCGATCGCCGTCTGCACGCCCGGGCGCAGGAAGAAGCGCACCACCGGGCCATGCCCCGGCCCGAGCGCGGCGGCGGCCAGCGCCTTGGCCACCAGCATGTTGGTGAGGATCGTGTAGAAGCCCAGGTACAGCCACACGCCGGCCAGCGCGCCTTCACCCTTCGCCTGCGTGATCTGGATCGAGTACCACAGCTGCAGCACAAGGCCGAACCAACCGAGCAACGAACCGACGGCAGCGAGTGAGCGATAGCGGGGCATCGATGTCTCCAGGTGCGCTCAGGATTCTACCGGCACCACCTGCAGGCGCAGCGCCTTGCGGCGACCGAAGGCGGCGTACGCTCGTACCAGCACGGGAATGCTCAGCAGCAGGAAATTGTTCCAACCCGGTGCGCACCACGCGCCGACCAACGAGATCGCCGCGGCGGTCGGCAGGCCCAGCGAACGCCAGCGCGTGGCGGCAATGTCCTCGGACGAAATGCCTGGCTTGATATAGGGCGCGCGCAGGGCTTGCGCGAAAAGCAGGCGTTGCAGCAGTCCAGCAACCAGCAAGGTGCAGGCGTAGAACAGCTCGGGCACGCGGGCCATGGGATTCGAGCTCATCAGCGCCGTGGCGAAGGGCATGAACGCCACCGTCATCAGCAGAAGCATGTTCGGCCACATGATGGTGGGGCTGTAGTCGACCAGCATGCCGAACACGCGGTGATGCGCGACCCACAAGGCGCCAATCACCAGGAAGCTCAGCACGAAACCCATGAAGCTCGGCTGCAGCATATGCAGCGCCTGCCAGTAGGCCTGGTCGTCCCGCGTCTCGAGATGCGGCACGTGCACCTCGATGATCAACAAGGTAATCGCAATGGCGAATACGGCGTCGGAGAAAAACGTCAGACGTTCGAGTTGCGAAGCGTTCGTGCTCATCGTGCTCCCTGCGGCGCGGCGGCGGTGGATAAAAGACAGACTGGAGCCACTTTAAGACAGTTGATGCGCCATACCACCATCTTCGGAAGGCGGGCCCGCTGTCTACCGTGGTCGCGAGATGCGCTCAGCCCCACAAGGGTGGCTTCACCACCATCAGCCAGAAGATGCACATCATGGCCAGAAATGCCGGCCAGCCGAGCATGAACCACCAGCGCATCAGACGCGCGCAGTCTTCAGGCAAAGGCTGCTCCGCAGCCAGGGCAGCCACGGCGAAGTCACGAACACGCATCTGCATCACAACCACGGGCAGCCAGCAGGCGCCAGTCACCAGGTACAACGTCAGGGCGGCCTGCAGCCACGGGCTGCTCCAGGGAAAGCCCATCAACCTCACCAGTGCGATGCCGGTGAGGGGTTGGATGAGTATGGCCGGCGTGGTGAAGCACCAGTCGGCGAGTACGGTGAGCCGGGACGCGGATGCAATGGCGGGAAGGTTGCCGCTGCGCCAGGTGAACCACATGAAGAAAGCCGTACCCAGGCCGGTGCCGAACAGAAGCGTCGAGGAAAGAATGTGCAGCAGCTTCAGCAGCACATAGGCGTTCATTTCTTCTCCTCCGTGGCAAGCAACAGGACGAGCGTTGCCATCAATGGCAGGTTCTTCAACAGGCCGCCCAGTGGATCGAGCCAGTGCACAGGCCACAGCGTCCCGATGCCGAGGGTGTAGCCGAACAACATCAACAGCATGCCGGTCAAAACCCAGCGAGGCCGCCAGCGCGACAAGCAAAGGGTGCCGAGTAGCAGATCGGCGCTTGCCGTACTCCTGGCGAGTACTAGCGCCGTACTTTGGGATAAGAGGCCGCCTGGTGCGGCGGCATCGACCGTGTCGCGCGGCAACCACCAGCCGACCACTCCCGAGGCGATCCAAAGCAACCCAATACTGATGCGCAACAGGGGCAGGGCGAAATACAGCTGCGCATGCCAGCGATCCTGCACGTGGCTAGGTGCCTCGGCCATGGCGCGCTCAAGCGTGCGTGGTACCAGCGCCAACCTGTTGCGCATCTGCGGCAGCGCCTGAGACTGCCCCAGATGCCCATGCTCCAGCATCCGCTGCATGGTTTCGCCCAATGGACCACGACCCAGTCGTTCACCGACTCGGCATGCCATGCGGACCAGGGTGGTGGGCACAGCCCAGAGGCGTGCCTGCGGCAGGCCCAGCCAGCGACGCCAGCGCTGCAGGTAATCACCAAGTCCCATGGATTCCGGCCCGACCAGTTCCAGTGTTTCAACGCCGATAGGCGGATCGGACAGTGATGCGACGACGGCCAACGCCACATCCTCCGCGGCGATGGGCTGCACGCAGGGGCGGGTCGCGATGTTCGGTACAGGGACGACGGCGGGTAATGCTGCCATCGCACGCAGCAGGGATG
Source organism: Dyella amyloliquefaciens (assembly GCF_004296575.1). GTDB lineage: Bacteria > Pseudomonadota > Gammaproteobacteria > Xanthomonadales > Rhodanobacteraceae > Dyella > Dyella amyloliquefaciens. The sequence continues at coordinate 73,750 of NZ_SAYT01000004.1, forward strand.
AGCCGCCGTAAGAGCCTCGAACGCTGTAGACCAACGCAGGGCGAAGGATGGTGGCGTTGAGTCCGAGCTTCACCAGTTGTTCGTCACAACGGTGCTTGCTGGCGATGAACTCGCCATCGTCGGCTCTCCCCAGCGCAGACACCTGGACGACTCGGTGTACGCCGGCGCGTGCGCTGGCCTCGAACAGGGCTAGCGGTGCCTGAACGTGGACCGTTTCATAATGGTCCTTGCCGTGCTCCCGCAGGATGCCCGCGCAGTTCACCACGGCGTCGATGCGGTTCAGTCGCGGAAGCCAGACGTCGGGCGTGACGTCGCGTGCCATGTCACAGGAGATGGCACGCACGCCAGGAAAGCGGGTGTCGAGCCGGCCGCTCCTTACGGCGCAGACGACCTCATGTCCGGCAGCAGAAAGTGCGGCGACGATGTGCGAGCCGATGAAGCCGTAGGCTCCAGTGACCAGCACGCGCATGCGGGCTTAGAGCTTGTAACCGCGATGGATGGCGACGATGCCGTTGCTAAGGTTGCGCACGTCCACGCGACCGAAGCCGGCGCGCTCCATCATGCCCTTGAGCGTTTCCTGGTCCGGGTGCTTGCGGATCGATTCGGCCAGGTACTGGTAGCTGTCGGCGTCGCCGGCGAAGAGCTGGCCGAGCTTGGGCAGCACCTTGAAGGAGTGGAAGTCGTAGAGCTTGCTGAAGAGGTCGCTCTGTACGCGCGAGAACTCCAGCACCAGGGCGCGGCCGCCGGGCTTGAGCACGCGGCAGATGTCGGCGAGCGCCTTGTCCTTGTCGGTGACGTTGCGCAGGCCGAAGGCCATGGTCACGGCGTCGAAGCTGTTGTCCGGGAACGGCAGGCATTCGGCGTTGAGCTGGGCCCAGCGCAGGCCCGAGACCAGTCCGCGATCGGTGAGCCGGTCGCGGCCGACACCCAGCATGGCGGCATTGATGTCGCCCACCACGATCTCGCCCTCGGCGCCCACCACCGGCTTCAGCAACGCGGCGATGTCGCCGGTGCCGCCGGCGAGATCCAGTACGCGATCGCCCCTGCGCACACCGCTGACAGCCACGAAATGGCGCTTCCACAGGCGATGGATGCCGAACGACATCAAGTCGTTCATCAGGTCGTAGCTGCTGGCGACGGAGGTGAATACCTGGCCGACGAGCTTCTGCTTGTCGCCGACGGGGACGTCGCGGAAGCCGAAGTGGGTGGTTTGGGACTGTTCGCTCATCCGTGCATGGTAGCGGATTGGGGTGTCGGGCTCACTTGGGTGGGTCCGCTTTCCGCCCGGATGCGGCATTTGCGCAGGTTGGCCGCGCCCCATGCCCGTCCACCGCCCCCGCTACAGGAACACCATCGGTGCGCGACCGCCTCAGGCCTCGTTCGCCAGTAGCCACGCGTCCAGCACGGTGCCAAGGCGTAGGCGGCGAGCTGGCGATAGCGCCACTCGCGAGCCCATGGCACCCGCATGGGCACCCATCCCCAAGTCCGTTATACTGCGCGTCCGCCGCGGACAAGAAGCCCAAGCTCGACACCCGCGCAACGCTCATGCGCCCGTAGCTCAGCCGGATAGAGTAGTGGCTTCCGAAGCCATTGGTCGGGGGTTCGAATCCCTCCGGGCGCGCCAGTTGTGAACGAACCCTTCCCGGTTGACCGGGAAGGGTTCTTCATTTCCGGCGTCAGAATTTCACGCGGAACTCCGCACCCCACATGCGCGGCGGCGTGATGTAGGCGTAAGGCGTGCCGAGCACCGACTGCGATACGGTGCCCAGTCCGTTGACGTATTGCTTGTTGAACAGGTTGTTGACGTACAGCGCGACGCCCCAGCGATCGCCCGACGACGACCAGCCGAGGCGCAGGTCGGTGCGTTCCTGGGCCTGGTTGAGGCTGAAGTTGGTCGGCAGCGAGCACTTGCCCTGGTAGACCGAGGCATCGTTGCAGCGCTGCGGGCCGCGGAAACCGTAGTTCGCGTCGAAGCTGAGATTGCCGTTCGCCACGTCATGCCACGTGTAGCCGGCGCTCACCGAGTAGGAAACCTTCGGTTCGCCCACCGGCTGGCCCGAGACATCCGAGTAGACGATCTGGTTGGTGCTGTTCAGGCCGATCGGCACCTTCGCCGTGGTGTACTGCGAGTCGATGTAGCCACCGTTGAAGGCGAGGCGCAGGTCCTCGATCGGCACCCACTCCACCTGCAGATCAAGACCCGTCGCCTTCTGGTTGGTGTTGCTGACCTGGTACTCGGGCACGTTGAAACCGGACGTGGACGGGATCACCGTCAGCGTCTGCACGTTGTCGTAGCGGTAGTAGTAGACCGAGCCGTTCACCATCAGGTTGTAGTCGGGGAAGGTCGCCTTGAAGCCGGTTTCCAGGTTCCACACCTTTTCGGGCGCGAACTCCGCACCCGGCTCCGTGCCGTCGTAGCCGCCGGCCTTGTAGCCCTTGGCCAGCGACGCGTAGCCCATCACGTCCGGGCTGAACTTGTAGGAGAGCACCAGGCGCGGGCTGAGGTCGTTCCAGCTGGCGTTCTTCTTGACCGTCTCGTTCACCGCGGTGGAGAAGATCTGGTTCTGCTGCAGCAGTCCGAGCAGTTGGGCGCCGGTGATCTTGCCACCGGTGAGCAGCGGCACGAGGTTGAGCAGGCCCGCCTGCTGCATCTGCGCGAGCGTGTTGTCCAACTCGGGCGCCGAGCGCGTCGGCGTGTACCAGCTGAAATCCTTGTTGTCGTGCGTGTAGCGCAGGCCGGTGGTGAGATCCCACTTGTCGTCCAGATGCCAGATCACGTCGCCATACACGGCACCCGCGCTGAAGCGGCCGTTGTTGGTGACGGTCTCCGTCCACGGATCGCCGAGCAGGCGATAGGGCAGGCCGAGTGAGCGCAGCACCGAGTCGAAGTAGCCGAAGATGGTGCCGGTGGGCGTGAACAGTTTGCCCACGCCGGTGTTGAGCGCGAGCGTGTCGTAGGTATCGGTGTTCACGCGTGCCAGGTTGGTCTGGTTGGCGTGCTCCTGGTAGTAACTGGCGCCGGCCACCCAGTCCATCATGTCGGTGTTGCCGGTGAACTTGAACTCCTGGTACCAGTTGTGGCCGTCACCGATCACGCCTGTGTTGAGGTACTCGGTGAGCTGCTGCAGGCCGGTGCCGTTCTCCACGTGGGACATGCTGTAGCCGGTCCAGTTCGTGGTCGAGGTGAAGTTGCCCCAGCTGAAGTTGTGGTCGACCGTCAGCGTCCAGTCGTTGTAGTTGCGCTCCTCGCGACCGTCGGTGGCGGTGTTGTAGAACGGCGCGTTGATCGGGTTGTAGAAAGTCGACGGGTTGGCCGGGAACGGCGCGCGCGCATAGAGGTCGTTGGCCGGCATGGGGATCAGGCCCACGTCCATGCGCGAAGGCTGGTTCACGCGGTCGTGGTCATAGGCCAGCTTCACCTGCGTATCGTCGGTGACATTCCAGCGGTAGACCACGCGCGCGCCCCACTCGTCGTCCTTGCCGTAGTGCTGGCCGGTGGCGGCATCCTGCTTCCAGCCATCGCTCTGGTTGTCCACCACGCTGACGCGCAGGGCCATGTCCTTGTTGATGGGGATGTTGACCAGCGCATCGCCATAGCGCTTGCCGTAGTCGCCCACGCGCAGGCGCGCATTGCCTTCGAAGCGGTCGGTCGGATCGTTGGTGACGATGGAGATCGCGCCGGCAGCCGTGTTGCGGCCGAACAACGTGCCCTGCGGGCCCTTCAGTACTTCCACGCGGGCGATGTCGTTGAACGCCATCAGCGAGCCGCCGCTGCGCGTCTGGTAGATGCCGTTGATGTAGACGCCGACGGCCGAGTCGGTGCCGATGCCGAAATCGTTCGTCTCGATGCCGCGCAGACGATAGGTGGGCTGCGTGGCGTCGGTGCTGTCGACCACCAGGCCGGGCACGAACAGGTTCATGTGGCTGAGGTCGGTCGCCGCCACGGTGTCCAGCTGCTTGGCGGTGACGATGTCCATCGCAATGGGCACCTCCTGCATCTCCTGCGTGCGGCTCTGCGCCGTCACCGTGACCTGTTCGAGCCGGGTCGCGCTGGCTTTGGAGGGTTTCTGTGTCGACGACGGGTCGCCCTGCGGGGCGGTCGGCGTGGTTGCATCCTGGGCGGCCGCCTGGCTGGCGACACCCAACGAACCCAGGAAAAGCGCACAGGCGATGCCCGAGGCAAGGCCTCTCTTACGGATATGCATGGATTGGAAATCCCCTTGGATGGATGTCGGCAACACGCGGCTCGGGACTCCTGCTTCCCCTGGGGGTCACCGATACGCTCGCGTATGCTCACGGGGGTGGCGCATGAATGTACAGATGCAGCGCAACATCTTGAGCTGGCGTCGGCGGCTTCACTCAGCGCCCATCCACCGGGTGCTCAACTTTTGCTCACGGTGATTCGGACATGTATATTAGAATCATCGAATATATGAATGTTTGGATCGTCACCATGCATCCCTGGCTGCTCTCCGCCCTAGGCGGCATCCTGATAGGGCTATCTGCCGTGCTGCTGATGGGCTCGCTGGGCCGCATCGCCGGCATCAGCGGCATCGCCAGTGGTCTGGTCACCGGCGCGGGTGATCGTGGCTGGCGCATCGCATTCGTGGTCGGGCTGGTGGCGGCGCCATGGCTGCTCCAGTGGTTGCGCGGTGACAGCGGCATCGGCGCGCCACCGATGTCCTGGCCGTGGATGGCGGGAGCAGGGCTGCTGGTGGGCTTTGGTACCCGGTTGGGCGGTGGGTGCACCAGTGGGCACGGGGTCTGCGGCATGGCGCGCCTGTCGCCACGCTCGTTGCTGGCGACGCTGGTGTTCATGCTGATGGGCGTGGTTACGGTCTTCGTCGTGCGGCATCTGCTTGGAGTGGTGGGTCCATGAAGATAGGCATGGCGCTGCTTGCCGGTTTCCTGTTCGGTGCGGGATTGAGCCTGGGCGGCATGACGCAGCCAGCAGTGGTGCTGGGTTTCCTGGATCTGGCCGGCGCCTGGAATCCCCGCCTGCTGTTTGTCATGGCGGGTGCCGTAGCGACTACCGCGCTCGGTTACCGACTGGTATGGCGCGCACGACGGCCGTGGTTCGAAGATTCGTTCAAGCTGCCGGCGGCGAGGCGGATCGATCGGCGCCTGCTGCTTGGCGCGGCCTTGTTCGGGATTGGCTGGGGCCTCGCCGGTTACTGCCCCGGTCCGGCGTTGGCGTCGCTCGGTGCGGGGCTGGCGCCTGTGGCGTTGCTGGTGGCGATGATGGTGCTTGGCTGGTGGCTGGCGGCAAGGCTGCCGGCACGCAACAACGATGCGAAGTGAGATGGAAGCCATGAGTCGACCTGATGTGAAGGCCTTTTTCGACGAGCCGACCAACACCTTCAGTTATGTGGTGTGGGACCCGTCCACGCGCAAAGCCGCGGTGATCGACAGCGTGCTGGATTACGACGCCGCGTCCGGCCGCATCCGGCATGAGTCAGCCGACGCCATGATCGCCTGCGTCGAGTCGAATGACCTGTCGCTCGAATGGGTCATCGACACGCACGTGCATGCCGATCACCTTTCCGCCGCGCCGTACGTGAAATCGCGGCTGGGCGGACGGATGGCGATCGGCGAGCATATCCGCGACGTGCAGCAGACCTTCGGCAAGCTGTTCAACGCGGGTCCTGCGTTCCGCAGCGACGGCAGCCAGTTCGACCATCTGTTCAAGGACGGTGAGTCATACCGCCTCGGCAGCATCGATGCCGTGGCCATGCATACGCCCGGGCATACGCCGGCCTGCATGACCCACGTGATCGGCGATGCCGCCTTTGTCGGCGACACGCTCTTCATGCCCGACTACGGCACCGCACGCTGCGACTTCCCCGGTGGCAACGCACGCACGCTGTATCGCTCGATCCAGCGCATTTTCACCTTGCCGCCGTCCACCCGCGTATTCATGTGCCATGACTACAAGGCGCCGGGTCGCGATGTGTTCGCCCACGAGACCACCGTCGGCCAGGAACTCAGTGGCAACGTGCATGTGCGCGAAGGCGTCGACGAAGAAGCCTTCGTGCGCCTGCGCGAAGGCCGCGACGCCACGCTGCCAGTGCCGCGGCTGTTGTTTCCCTCAGTGCAGGTGAACATGTGCGCGGGCCAATTGCCTCCCGCCGAGGACAACGGCGTCAGCTATCTGAAGATTCCGCTCAACGCGTTCTGAAGCGCCTGCGCCCAAACGATGAACCGTCCCGTCAAATCCGTTACCCCGCGCCGACGCAAGCCAGCGATGGATATGGCCAGCATGCAGCGCCACGCCGACGAGGCGGTGGCGGTGCTCAAGGCCATGGGCAGCCAGAACCGGCTACTGCTGCTGTGCGAACTGCTGGAGGGCGAGCGATCCGTCAACGATCTCGCCGCCTCGCTGGGCCTGGCCCAGAGCGTGGTGTCGCAACATCTGTCGTTGCTACGACGCGATGGACTGGTCGCTGGCCGGCGCGAAGCGCAATCGATCTACTACGTCATCAGCGACCAACGGGTGCATGCGCTGATGGCACGCCTGTTCGAACTGTTCTGTGTCGATGAATAGACGGCAGCCGCCACGCGGGTTGGATATTCCGCGCAGGTGCTGCATGGCATGAAGTCGTCGCCGGGGCCCTCTCCCCCGTGCGGGGGAGAGGGTGCCAGGATATTCAGTGGTGACGCATTTCCTTCTCGAAAGCCTTCACCTGCTTGTCGGCCTCGTCGCGCGCCATGCCATAGCGCTCCTGCAGCCTGCCCGAAAGATATTCGGCGTTGCCTTCCGCGACCTTGAGGTCGTCGTCGGTGAGCTTGCCCCAGTGTGACTTGATCTTGCCGCTGAGCTGCTTCCAATTGCCCTGGATGGTGTCCTGGTTCATTGGGTTTTACCTCATGGAGATGGAGGGGGTGCAACGCGCATTGCGGGGTCGATTCGAGCAGCGCCGCGGTTAAGTGCGTGTTCCCAACGTGTCGCCATCGAGTCGTCCCGGTTCATCTTCGTGGGATGCGGCGCATTGCGGCGTTCGCATCGCGTCGACACGAAAGATGCGTCGATGGCGTCTCGGCGGGACGGGCGACAGCCGCCGACAGCATCGAATGTGCATGCCGTTGCAGCGATGGGCGGCCTCGTGGCCGCCCCCCAACATCAAGGAGGGTCACGTCATGGCTTTTGCGTTGCGAAAGGGGGTGGGCCGTACGGGGTGGGTGCTGATCATCTATGGAGTGATCTCGATCCTGTTCGGATTGAGTGCACTCGTCTGGCCCGGTTCTACCGTGGTGGCGCTGGCCTGGGCCTTCGGCGTGATGTCGCTGGCGGAGGGCATCGTCAGCGTGTTCGCGCTGTTCAATCGGGACGTTGCCATCTCGCGAGGCTGGCTGGTGCTGTACGCCATCGCATCCATCGTGTTCGGCCTGCTGGCCATCTGGCATCCACTCGCGGTGGTGAGCGTGCTGCTGGTTTTCCTTGCGGTATGGCTGATCGTGGCCGGCATCTATCGCATCATGTTCGCCATCCGCGTGCGCAAGGAGATCGAAGGCGAATGGATGATCGCGCTGAGCGGCGTGCTGGCCATCCTGCTGGGCGGCATGTTCGTGGCCTATCCGGCGGCGGGCCTGCTCACCATCGCGATCTGGATCGGCGTGGCGGCATTGATCTATGGCGTGCTTCAGCTCGCGGCCGGCATCAGGTTGCACCGGGTGAAGGCGATCCTCTGAGCCATCTCTGCGCGACCTGCAAAGAAAAGGCGCCGCAAGGCGCCTTCTCTTTGATGCGATGGATGAATGGGCTCAGCTGCGTACGTCGAAAGCCTCGGTCGCGACGGTCTTGCCGTTGAGCGAGATGTCCACCTTGTACTTGCCTTGCGGCCACGCATTCGGATTCTGCACCTTGAATGTGGTGATGGCGGGGCCATTGGTGGCGATCGATTCGCTGGTGGTGCTGAAAGGCTGCTCCTTGCCTTCCACATAGCTCCACTTCGCGTTCAGCGTCGCGTTGTCGGTGTTGCCGGTGGTGGCGACGCTCGCATAGATGTCCTTCTCCTGCGGCCTGAAGCTGCGCTGCTCGCGGCTGATGGCGAGCGAGGCATCGACTGCGCTGCCGATCGTCACGGAAGTGACCTTGATGCTTTCGGCAGGCTTGATGCTGGCGGACTTGCCGGAGGTGCTCGCCGGCGGCGGCGTTGCTTCCGGTTGTGCCGCCGAGCCACTCGGTGAAGGCATGGTGGGCGCAGTGGACGCAGGTGCCGGTGCCGCCGGCGTTGGCGCGCTGCTGGCAGCAGGTGCGCCCGGTGGCGGTGTATTGGTTTCCTGATCGTTCTTGCCGCACGCGCTGAGCATCAGCAGGCCGGCAAGGGTCGTGCAGTACAGAGCGGTGTTGCGTGCCTGAATCTTCATGACGAACCCCGTGGCTGGTGGCGGAACACACACCCGACCGGCCATGCCGAACGCCGGGCGCCTGGTGCAGACAGGCTAGTCCTGTGGGACTGAAGCCTCGATTACCGAGCGTCTCACTGCCAACATGACTTTCCCGAATGCGGCAAGTAAACGGTCTGTTATTGCCGCGCGCCGCGTGGATTGCCGGGCATTTCCGTGCCCGTGCTGCGATACGGATTGATATCGAGGCCACCACGCCGCGTATACCGCGCATACACACTGAGCTGTTCGGGATGGCAGCGGGCCATCACGTCCACGAAGATGCGCTCCACGCATTGCTCGTGGAACTCGTTGTGGTTGCGGAACGAAACGAGGTAGCGCAGCAGGCCCGCACGGTCCATCGGCGCGCCGCGATAGTGGATCTGTACGCTGCCCCAGTCGGGCTGCCCGGTCACCGGGCAATTGGAGCGCAGCAGGTCCGACACCAGGGTTTCTTCCACGACAGGCTGCGTGGCATCGGCCGAGAGGTAGTCGGCGCGCGGCGGGCCGTAGTCGCCGATCTCCACATCCAGGCCGTCGACGGACTCGCCGACCAGGTCGGTGGTGGCATGTCCTTTCGCGCGCGGTTCGGCCAGCAGCACCTGCACGGGTGCGCCCGCTGCCGCGGAAAGGTCGCGCAGCAGCACGGCCAGCAGCGCATCGGTGCTGTCCATGCGCTCCTGCGAGAAGCCGTTGAGATACAGCTTGAACGACTTCGACTCGATGATGTTGGGCGATTCGGCCGGCACGCGGAATTCCGCCAGTGCCACCACGGGCTTGCCGCGCGCGTCCAGCCACGACAGTTCGTAGGCGTTCCATACATCCACGCCGTGGAACGGCAGCGGTTGGGTTACGCCAATCTCGTCGCGCTTGCCGCTGCGCGGAATCGGGAACAGGAGGGCAGGGTCATAGCGGTCGGCATAGACGGTGGTCTTGCCGAGCGGGGAATGTTCGGGAGTGCTCATCCCGCCATTCTACCGCCCCGTGCCCATGGACATCGCACGAAGCTGCGCCCGCGACCATGACGACTGGCCCAGTTCACCGGCCAGTGCGCTTCCTATAGTGTCCGGTGATATTGGGGAGCCGAAGGAAACCGCCTGATGAAGAAACTTGCCCTGGCTGGCCGCATTGCGGCGGGCCTGCTCGTGGCCGCCGCCGTGCCGGCGCCTGCCCATGCCGACGGCACCGACGCCGGCTTCGACCCGCAGGCGCTGTTTGCGCCGCTATCCCTGCCGAACGCCGCGAATGCCTTCCGTGGAGGCTCCGGCAAGCCGGGCCCGCTGTTCTGGCAGAACCGCGTCGACTACGCCATCCAGGCCGAGATCGACCCCGCCTCGCACACGCTGCGCGGCGACGAGACCATCACCTATACCAACCGCAGCCCCGACGCACTCGACGTACTGTGGGTGCAGCTGGACCAGAACGCGTATCGCCGCGACTCGCGCGGTACGCTCGGTGCCGAGGTGCAGTGGGTGCAGCCGGGCCAGACTGCGCAACGTCGCAACTCGCGCCGTTCGCGTCCGGAAAACGCATTTACCGAGGGCTATCAGCTCGACGCGGTCGAGATCGACGGCAAGCCCGTGCATTTCCTCGTCGACGACACGCGCCTGCGCGTGGACCTTCCGGAGGCGCTGGCCGGTAACGGCAAGCAGCTGAAGCTGCGCATCCGCTACCACTACACGGTGCCGGGCACCTGGGGTGGGCGCACCGCGGTGACGCCGACCAAGAACGGCGACATCTACGAGATTGCGCAGTGGTTCCCGCGCATGGCGGTATACGACGACCTGCGCGGATGGGACACGCTGCCCTACCTGGGTTCGGAGTTCTACCTGGAATACGGCGACATCGACTACGCCGTGACCGTGCCGTGGAACTACCTCGTCGCCGGCTCCGGCGCCCTGGTCAATCCAAAGGAAGTGCTGACCGCGACGCAGCAGCAGCGCTTGGCGCAGGCCGCGCAGAGCGACGCCACGGTGATGATCCGCACGCCGCAGGAAGTGAACGATCCGTCCAGCCGTCCCAAACAGAGCGGCACGCAGACGTGGCGCTTCCACATGGACCACACGCGTGACGTGGCTTTTGCCGCGTCGCCCGCGTTCGTGTGGGATGCCGCGCGCATCAATCTGCCGGAGGGCAAGCATTCGATGGCGATGTCGGTGTACCCGGTCGAAGGCGTGGGCAAGGACCAGTGGAACCGTTCCACCGAATACGTGAAGGGCGCGATCGAGCACTTCTCGTCCAAGTGGTATCCGTACCCGTGGCCGGCGGCGGTGAACCTCGGTGGCCATGGCGCGGGCATGGAGTATCCGGGCATCGTGTTCGACGGCTACGACGACAAGGGGCCGATGCTGTTCTGGATCACCGCGCATGAGATCGGCCACACCTGGTTCCCGATGATCGTCGGCTCGGACGAACGCCGCCACGCGTTCATGGACGAAGGCTTCAACACCTTCATCGACGTGTACGCGTCCGATGCCTTCAACAAGGGCGAATTCGCACCCAAGCGCGACAGCGAGTACGCCCCCAAGGGCGGCAACCCGGTCGACGAGATCCTGCCGTTGCTGGCCGATCCGGACGCACCGACGATGATGGCGCCGGCCGATTCGGTGTCCGAGAAGTACCGCCACTCGGTGAGCTACTTCAAGGGCGCGCTGGGCCTGGTGCTGCTGCGCGAGCAGATCCTCGGACCGGAGCGTTTCGATCCCGCGTTCCGCAAGTACATCGCCACGTGGGCGTACCACCATCCGTCGCCGTCCGACTTCTTCCGCTTCATGAGCAGCGAGGCGGGCGAGGATCTGTCCTGGTGGTGGCGTGGCTGGTACCTCAACAACTGGCAGCTGGACATGGGCGTGACCGCGGCCCGCTACGTCGACAACGACCCGGCCAAGGGTGTCGTGGTGAAGCTGGAAAGCAAGCAGAAGCTGGTGATGCCGGCCACGCTGCGTATCGATTTTGCCGATGGCACGCACGAGGATGAGCGTCTGCCGGTCGAGGCCTGGCACCAGAGCGCGACGCCGGCGCTGGAGCTGCGCACGAGCAAGCGCATCAGCAAGATCACGCTCGATCCGGACCACAAGTTGCCGGATGCGGATCGCAGCAATAACAGCTATACGATGCCTTGAGGAACGCTCGTCATCCCGGCGCAGGCCGGGATCCAGCAGCGACACGGTTCGGTTCTCTCGATGACGCTCGTGACGTGTTATCGCGACAACCTATTACCGAGGAAACTGGATCCCGGCCTGCGCCGGGATGACGGCGAAGAGGCGGGCAAGACTCAACGACAGGGCCGCGCGAGTACAGATAAGTGACCACCAAGACCTTTTCTCCGCGCTCCCATCACGGGGCCATCCGTGCCTTGTCGTTTGCCCTCCTGCTCACCCTTGGCCATAACGCAGCGGCACAAACCTCCGACCAGACCCGCTGGCAGGCGGAAGCCAAGGCCGTCACGGTCGCCCGCGACGATTGGGGCATCGCCCACGTGCACGGCAAGACCGATGCCGACGCGGTATTCGGCATGGCCTATACCCAGGCCGAGGACGACTTCAATCGCGTCGAGACGAACTATCTCAACTCGCTCGGCTGGCTGGCGCAGGCGGAAGGCGAGAAAGCGATCTGGTCGGACCTTCGGCAGCAGCTGTGGATCGATTCCGCCGAACTGAAGCGTCTCTACGCCAAGAGCCCCGCCTGGCTGCAGTCGTTGATGAACGCCTGGGCCGACGGTCTCAACTACTATCTCGCCACCCACCCCGACGTGCATCCGCGCGTGATCACGCACTTCGAGCCGTGGATGGCGCTGAGCTTCAGCGAAGGCAGCATCGGCGGCGATATCGAGCGCGTCTCGCTGAAGGACCTGCAGGCGTTCTACGGCAAGACCGACGACAAGGTGGCCTTCGTCGATACGCCCTCGAGCTGGGCCGAGCCCACCGGTTCCAACGGTATTGCCATCGCGCCCAAGCTCACCGCGGACGGCCATGCGCTGCTGCTGATCAATCCGCACACCTCGTTCTTCTTCCGTTCCGAATTGCAGATGAGCAGCGACGCCGGCCTCGATGCGTACGGCGCGGTGACCTGGGGCCAGTTCTTCATCTACCAGGGCTTCAACAAGCACATCGGCTGGATGCACACCTCGACCACCGCCGACGTGGTGGACGAGTTCGCCGAGACGATCTCGCGCGAAGGCGGCAAGCTGAGCTACCGCTACGGCAAGGAACAGCGCCCGGTCACTACGCGCGAGATCCGCGTGGCCTACCGCAAGTCGGACGGCTCGATGGGCGAGCGCGCGTTCACCACCTATGCCACGCACCACGGTCCGGTGGTGCGCGAGAAGGACGGCAAGTGGATCGCCACCGCGTTGATGAACAAGCCGATGGAAGCGCTGGAGCAAAGCTGGCTGCGCACCAAGGCCAATGACTTCGGCAGCTTCATGAAGATCGCCGAGCTCAAGGCCAACTCGTCCAACAACACCATCTTCGCGGACGACAAGGGCAACATCGCGTACCTGCATCCGCAGTTCATTCCCAAGCGCGAAGACCGCTTCGATTACACCAAGCCCGTGGATGGCAGCGATCCCGCCACTGACTGGCAGGGCCTGTTACCGCTCGACAGCGCGCCGCACCTGCTCAATCCGGCCAACGGCTGGATCATGAACACCAACAACTGGCCGTATTCCGCTGCAGCCGCCTACAGTCCCAAGCGCGAGAACTATCCGCACTACATGGACAGCGTCGGCGAGAACCCGCGCGGCATCCACGCCACCATGGTGCTGAGCGACAAGCACGACTTCACCAAGGCGTCGCTGATCACCTCGGCCTTCGATTCCTATCTGCCGGCGTTTGCGCGACAGTTGCCGATCCTGGTGGCCGATTACGACAAGCTGCCCGCAACCGATCCGCTGAAGAAGAAGCTGGCAGGCCCCATCGCGCTGCTGCGAGGCTGGGACTATCGCTGGGGCATCGCTTCGATGCCGACCTCGCTGGCGGTGTTCTGGGGCGACACGCTGTGGGACAAGGTGGACAAGTCCGACGTGTCCGAAGGCCTTTCCGTCTACGACATCATGGCCGAGCGGGCAGGACCGAAAGCGCGCCTCGAGGCGCTGGCGGAAGCCGCCGATCGCCTCGAGAAGGACTTCGGCAGCTGGGGCGTGCCGTGGGGCGAGGTCAATCGCTACCAGCGCGTCAATGGCGATATCCAACAGCCCTTCGATGACAGCAAGCCGAGCATCCCAGTGCCGTTCACTTCATCGCGCTGGGGTTCGCTGGCGTCTTTCGGCGCCCATCGCTGGCCCGGTACGCGTCGCTACTACGGCACCAGCGGCAACAGCTTCGTCGCCGTGGTCGAGTTCGGCGACAAGGTGAGCGCCCGCGCGATCACCGCGGGTGGCGAGAGCGGCCATCCCGACTCGCCGCATTTCAACGACGAAGCAGAGCGCTACACCACGGGCAACCTGCGCAAGGTGTACTTCTGGCCGGAAGACCTGCAGGGTCACGTCGAGCGTACCTATCACCCGGGTTCGTGATGACATGCGGGCGGCCGGGGATGGCTGCTTGAACGATGGCCACACGGTAAGACGTTCGACTGCGCCCCGCGCGCGAATCACGCCCCGCGAACGACTCGCCGCACCCCGGGCACGATCCGCCGCATAACGCTGGCTCCCTGGATTCGCCATGGGCGTAATGGCGCCCATCGCCATCCACAAAGGGAGTTGCACCGTGAAGCCAGTCTGGTCCGCCTTGGGACTCATCTCGCTGTTCGTCATGCCGTTGCATGCCGCGGAAAACGGGGTCGGCACGCATGCCACCGACAATGCCCAGATCCTGCAGTTGGTCGAGCGCTTCAAGGGCGCCATCCGCGCCAAGGATGGGGAGACCATGCACAGCCTGTTCTTGCCTGGCGGTTCGTGGTTGCAGGGCCTCGACAAGACATCGCTGGCGACTGTACGTACCAGGGAGCCCAATGCAAGGCAGTTCATCCCGGGCAATTACGAACAATTTGCCAAGTTCGTCGGTTCATCGCCCAAGCCGATCGAGGAAACCTTCGACAACGTCCGCATCCAGACTGATGGCGTGGTCGGCACGGTGTATTTCGACTACCGCTTCCTCGCCGATGGCAAGGTCACCAATCACGGCGTGGAAACCTGGCAGCTGGTGAACACCGACGACGGCTGGAAGATCAGCGCGATGCTGTTCTCCGTCGTGCTTGATGACAAGCACTGACGATCGCTATACGGTGCGACGTGCGTCCGCCAGCGGGAGCGACGCTCCACGAGTATCAGGATGATGCGCACTTCATTCACCGGGCTGCCACTGAGGGTTTCATTGCTGGCGGCCCTTCCCATCGCTCTGTGCATGGGCGTCATGGCGCTGCCCGAACTCGGGCACGCCTACGCGAGCGCGTTTCGCGCCTTCTACGCGGCAACCTTCCTGGCGTGGGTGGTTCCGCTTTGCCTGGTGCAGCGTCGCATGTGGCAACGCGGTACGCCGGCTCGCATCGCCGTGCCGGCGTTGCTGCTGGCGACCTATGTGCCCTCGGTGATCAACAACGCGATGGCACAGGCGGCCGCAGTGCACTGGAAACTGGTGCCCGCCTTCCAGCTTCGTCGTGCCTTCGCCGGGCTGGATGGCTGCTGGCTCGCCCTCATCGCCTACTGCGCCATCCATGCGCTGCTGCTCCACTACAACGCCCTGCAGCATTCGCGCCAGCGCGAGGCCGAGGCCGTGGCACTCGCGCGCGAGGCGGAGCTGCGGGCGCTTCAGTACCAGCTGCACCCGCACTTTCTGTTCAACACGCTCAACAGCATCTCGGCCCTGGTGGCCGGTGGGCGCGGCAGTGATGCCAATCGCATGATCGCCCGCCTGGGCGACCTGCTGCGGGCCACGCTGGAGCGCAGCGAGCAGCGGGAGGTGTCGCTGGCCGAGGAGCTCTCGCTCACCGAGCACTATCTGGATATCGAGAAGGCCCGGCTTGGCGCGCGCCTGCAGGTCGCTCTGCACGTAGGTCCTGGGCTGCTGCAGGCGCAGGTGCCGCCGCTGCTGCTGCAGCCCCTGGTGGAGAACGCCATCCGCCACGGCATCGCACTTCGCACAGAGGGCGGTGCGATGCGCCTAGGCATCGAGGGTGAGCAGCATCTGCTCCGCATCGAGCTGCACAACGAGGGTGTCCCGGCGACGTCGGATGAGCGTGCGCAGCGATCGACGGCCATTGGCCTGGCGAATATGCGCCAGCGCCTGGAGACGCTCTATCCCGGCCAGCACAGCGTGGACTTCCAGATGGACCCGCACGGTGCGTGCACGGTACGACTGATGTTGCCCTTGCGTCTTGCCGCGCCGGCGGAGCAGCGCGAGGCATGCAGCGCATGATGCGCGTGATGGTGGTGGACGACGAACCGCTGGCCCGTGAAGGCGTGCGCGCCCGGCTGGCCTGGCACAACGATCTCTGTTGGATAGGCGAGGCGGGTGATGGCGAAGCCGCCGTGAAAGTGATGCAGCGCCTGAAGCCGGACCTGGTGTTCATGGACGTGCAGATGCCAGGCATCAGCGGCATCGACGCCTTGCGCAGCATCGAGTCGGAACAGCGCCCGCTTGCGATTCTCCTGACCGCCTATGACCAGTTCGCCGTATCAGCGTTCGAGTTGCCTGCGCTGGACTATCTGCTCAAGCCCATCGACGACCAACGTTTTCGGGAGTCGCTGGATCGCGCACGCGCCGCCATGCGGCTCCGTGCTGGCAACGACACCGCGCCATCCCTGGCCTGGGCAGAGCGCTTCTCCATCCGCGTGGGGCAACGCGTGGTCGTCGTCGATGCCAATGACGTGGACTGGATCGAGGCCCACGACGACTACGCCGGCCTGCATGTCGGCCCGCAGCTGTATCTGCTGCGCGAGCCGTTGCACCAGCTCAGCCTGCGGCTCGATCCACGCCGGTTCATACGGGTGCACCGCTCCGCCATCGTCTGCATCGATCGCGTCGCGGAACTGGAGTCGCTCTCCAATCGCGACTGCCTGCTGCGCCTGAAAGACGGCACACCGTTGCGCGCCAGCCGTACCTATGTCGATTCGCTGCGCGCCGCCCTGGCGGCGCGATGAACTCAACCCCTCATTGTCATCAAGCCATGCGCCTTCCCGGTCTCGACGTACTTCGCGCCATCGCCATCCTCTGGGTGATGCTGTTCCATTCCTATCTCGTCGGCGGCGTGGGCGACCACTTCGGCGGTGCCGAGCAGTACGGCTGGATGGGCGTGGATCTGTTCTTCGTATTGAGCGGCTTTCTCATCGGCACCCAGGTGATGCGACCCCTGGCGGCGGGTAGATCGCTGGATCTATACGGGTTCTATCGGCGGCGAACCTTCCGCATCCTGCCCGCGTTCTTCGTCGTGCTGGGGGTGTATGCGCTGTGGCCCGCGTGGCGCGAAACACCCGGCATGCAGCCCTTGTGGCAGTTCCCCACGTTCACCTTCAACCTGCTGTACGACGACAGCAGCCACTACGCCTTCTCGCATGTGTGGTCGCTATGCGTCGAAGAGCACTTTTACCTGCTGTTTCCGTTCGCGGCCCTGCTGATGTGGCGCAAGCCATCGGCTGGGCGCTTCATCACGCTGTGCGCGGTCATCGCGCTGGGTGGCATGGCGTTGCGCGCTGCACTGTGGCTGCATTACTACCAGCCCGCAAAGCTGGCGACGGACGGCACGTCCGGCCTGATGTTCCTTCGATACATCTACTACCCCACCTACTCGCGCCTGGATGGCCTGCTGGCGGGCGTGGCGTTGGCTGCCTGCAGCGTGTTCCGACCCGCCTGGATGGCCCGCGTGCATCGCCATGGCCATCTCGTGCTGCTGCTCGGTCTCGCTTTGCTGGGAGCCTCCATCGCGCTGTTCACGCAGCGCGTAGGCTTTGCAGCCACGGTCGTCGGCTACCCGCTGCTGTCGCTCGCGCTGATGGCCATCGTGGCTGCCGCCAGTGGTGGCAGGTCCTGGCTCGCCCGCTTTCGCATCCCGGGCGCAGGCTGGCTGGCGGCCATCTCGTACAGCCTGTACCTGAGCCACAAGGGCGTCTTTCACCTGGTGGACTCGGCGTGGGGCGATCGCCTCGAGCAGCATGGCCTGCTGTTGTTCGCCATCTATGCAGTGGCGACGCTGGTCGGTGGTGCCTTGCTGCACTACCTGGTGGAGCGGCCATGTCTTCGCTGGCGCGATGCAGGTGTCAGGCGTCCTGCGCCCGTGGCGATCGCGGAGCAGGCCTCGGGTTGATCATGCGCACCATGCACGTGTACGCCACGATTCGTCACAGGGGGCAAAGCAGCGGTATCGATACGCGCACGCGCAGCCCACGTCCCAGCGGCGAATCCAGCAGTTCGATGGAAGCACGATGCAGGCTCGCCGCGCGCGCCACGATCGAGAGTCCCAGGCCATAACCTTCGCCGCGGCTACCGGCTTCGCGATGGAACCGGGCAAACACCGCATGCCGCCGTTCGACCGGGATGCCCGGGCCGTCGTCGATCACTTCCAGCGTCGCTTCCTGGCGGTTCTGCGTGATGGCGAGCTGGATGCGTCCGCCACGCGGCACGTAGCGCAGCGAGTTCTCCAGCAGGTTGCGCAGCAGTGCGACGAGGGCGGGTTCATAGCCTTGTACCAGCACGGCGTCGCTACGCTCGGAGAAGGCCAGCTCCACGCCGCGGTCCCGGATCACCGGCGTGAATTCGTCGACCACGTAGTCGGCGACATGCACGAGGTCGACCAGAGCGGGCGCATTCGCCGCCGCGCCCACTTCGATCCTGGCCAGGGCCAGCAACTGCTCGATGCGATGCGCGAGCGAAGCCGCACTGCCGTGCGCGCCAATGACACTGTCCTGGATCTCCTCCAGCACGACGGTTTCCAGCGCGCTTTCGAGGTTGAGCATGATGGATGCGAGCGGGGTGCGAAGCTCATGGGCCACATCCGCGCTGAAGCGGCGCTCACGCTCCAGGGCATCTTCCTGGCGCGCCAGCTGCTCGTTGAGCGCCGCGAGCACCGGTCGTAGCTCCATCGGCGCGTGGGGCAGCACGATGCGTTCGCGACTGCCCGGTTCACGCAGCGACAGCGCGCTCGTCAACGTGGCGAGTGGCCGTAGTCCACGCGCGACGGCCCAGCCGACCAGCAGCGCGAGCACCGGCAGGCCCAGCAGGAACGGCAGCCCGTGCTCGAGCCACAGCGCATGCACGATCTCCTCGCGACTGTCATAGCGGTCGGCCACGCGTATCACGTACTGGCTGGCGGGATCGACGTAGTTGAAAGTGCGCCACACGTGGTGCTGCTTCTTCAGGTCGTGATAAGCCGAGCCATCGTCGGGCGTGGCGGGCAGCGTCATCAGGTTGGTCGTACCAAGCACCAGATGGCCCTGCCGGTCGAACACCTGGAAGCCCACCACGGATTCGTTGGTGGCCACTTCACCGGCGGCGCGCAACTCGCTGCGCTTGCGCACGGGCACCAGGATGTCCTCGCGTCCCGCGAAGGTTTCGATGCCGGCATGCTGGATGATCGTCGCGATGGTGTGGGCCGCCTCGGCGAGTCGTGCGTCGGAGAGCTGCGCCATCTCGGCGCTGGTGCGGCGGAAGCTGAACGCAGCCAATGGCAGCAGGAACAGCAGCAGCATGGCGATGATCATCCAGCGCAGCCTGCCGCGCAGGCTGTCGGGCTTCATCGCGTTTCCCGTGGAATCATGTAGCCGAACGCGCGCACGTTCTGGATGGTGTCGAAGCTGAGCTTGCGCCGAAGCGAATGCACGAGCACGTCGAGCGCACCATCGGTGACCACTTTCTCGCTGCCGTACAGCGAGCTTTCCAACGTGTCGCGACGAACCAGTCGCCCGGTGCGCTCCATCAAGGTCTGCAGCAGTGTGAATTCTTTGCGGGTGAGGTCCACCTTCTTGCCATGGAAGGTGACTTCCAGCGTGGCCAGGTCGAGGCACAGCGCGCCCGCTTCGATGCGGTTATCCGCCAGTCCCTGCATGCGCCGCGTCAGCGAGCGTATACGTGCCGCGAGCTCGTCGAGGTGGAAGGGCTTGGTGAGGTAATCGTCCGCACCGGCATCGAGGCCGTGGATGCGCGCCTGCACGGCGTCACGGGCGGTAAGGATCAGCACCGGTGTGCGGATGTGGTTCTGCCGTGCCTCGATCAGTACGTCGAGGCCATCCTTGCCCGGCAGGCCAAGGTCGAGCAGCACGAGGTCGGCCGTCTTCTCCTGCATGGCGTCCACCGCGCTGGCGCCATCGGTGAGCCAGGTCACCGTGTACGAGAGGCGATCCAACGCGCGCTGGATCGCCGCGCCCAGCTGCAGGTCGTCTTCCACCAGGATGATGTGCACTGTGTTCCCCTCGAAAGCGAAGCGGGCGCCACATGCGCCCGCCGCCATCCATCGATTGTCTTGCCGTTTTGTTACGGTCTGGGGTAAGAGCCTGTTCAACACCCATGCGGAGGCATTGAACAGGCTCTAAGTGCTCATCCCTGAGCGGGATTCCTCCTGATCGTCAGCGTGCGACCAGTCCGGCCGCCTGCAATTCAGCGCGGGCTTCCGCAAGATCATGCTGCAGGGTGGGGGAAGCCAGCATGCCGCTTGCCAGCGACTGGCCGAATTGGCGCCCCGCATAGATGTCCTGCAAGGTGTGCACGCCCTTCACCACGCGGCGCCAGCCGATGTCGCGCGACTCCTGCATCAGGGCGTCGGCGTCCTGCGGAAACAGCTGCACCAGCAGGATCGCGTCCACCGTGGCACGGCTGGAGTGGCCGCTCGGGTAGCCGAAGCTCTTCTTCGACGCTTCCTCCGGATGCTGCGCGCAGGGCGAGGCCGGCGGGCAGGGACGGGGACGCTTCCAGTGGTTCTTGGAGAGATCCACGGCTTCCTTGGTCTCGTGCTCGGCTTCCTTGAACAGCTTTGCGACGTGGGGCAGCTTGTCCGCACGGAAGCCCGGGCCGATCACATCGGCGAAGTCGAACACATCGAACTTTTCTTCCTGCTGGGCGCGCGTGAAATCCGCCGCCGAGCGCGCAGCGAAGGCGCGATCGGTGGCAGCGTAGTCGGCCAGATCCTCCGCGCTGCCCGGCGCGCTGGGCGCGGGCAGCGCGGCCATGGCCTGATTCACCTGCGTGTTGCTGAGGTAGTTGTTGCCGGCGTGCGCGAACGCCGGTGCGGCGAGCAGCAGTGCAACGAGGGCGTGCTTCATCATCGTCTTCGTATCCCTTCGTTCAGAGCGCCAGCGACACGGAGGCGAACCAGCTGCGGCCCGGCAGCACGTAGTAGGAACCCACGTTGCCGCTCACCGAGTTGATCACCAGGTTGTGCGCGTCGAACAGGTTGTCCACCTGCAGGCGGATCTTGTAGCTCTTGATCACCGAACCGGTGAGGTTCTGGCCGTAACCCACGCTCATCGCCGCCTGCCAGTAGCCGCCGGTGCCGATGGTGGAAGTTACCGACGAGGCCACATCGGGGTTGAAGGTGGAGTTGTAGGCCTTCTGGCTGCCCGAGTACTTGTCGTACAGCGACGCGAAGAAGCCGCCCTGCTCGTACAGCACGCCGAGCGCGGCCGTGCGATCGGGTACGTTCGGCATGTCGAGGTTGGAGCCCTTGAAATAGGCATCCTGCAACGAGGCGTTGGCGAACACGCTGGTGCCGCTGCCGATGTAATAGGTCGCCTGCCCCTCGATGCCCTTGATGTACGCGCCGCGCGCCAGGTAGTACACGGCGTCGGTGGTGCCCGGAATCGTGGTGGAGAACTGGTAGTTCTTGTAGTTGATGAAGTACACATCGGCATCCGCATTGAAGCGGTCGGTCTTGTAGACCGTGCCGAACTGGTAGTTCATGGTCTGCGTCGGGCTGGTGTTGTTGGCCGTCGGGTCAGGCACGTAGAACTGGTTGAGGTTGGGCGTGAGGAAGCCCTGCGCCACCGTGGCATAGATGCTCCAGTCCTCGCGCAGCATGTAGTTGGCGGTGAGGTAGCCCAGCGTCTTGTCCCAGCTCTGGCTGTAGTAGAGCGGGGTCTTGGTGGTCTGGTTGATCGGCGCCTGGATGTCGCGCGTCACGTCGAAGTACTTCACGCCCGGGGTGATGCTGAGGCCGTCGGTGACGTACCACTGGTATTCGGCGTACAGCTGGCCGGTGTGCAGCTGGTCCTTCATCGTGTACTTGTACGGACCGCTGTACACGCCCTTGCTGTTGAACGTGCCGAAGGTGGACGCGCCCGGCTTCACGTCGATGGCGCCGTCGCGGCCGTAGTCGATGGCCACGCTGCTGCGGCTGTTGTTGGTGTATTCGTACCAGCCGCCCGTGCGGAACTGGCCGTGATCATCGGTGTACGTCACCTGCAGCGTGTCGCCCCACGCGCGGTAGTTGTTGATCTTCACGTAGCCGCCCATGTTGGTGGGCGAAGCCTTGGTGCCCACGTAGGGGCTCTCATGGCTGGTGTTGTCGTACGCGTAGGTATAGACCTTGTTGTCCAGCGCCCAGTTCTCCGACAGCGCGCTGCGCACGCCGAGGTATTCCAGGTCGGTCTGCTTGGTCTGGTAGTTGTAGCAGGCGCAGTTGACGCTGGTCGGGTCCTGGTTGAGGCCGAAGTTGCGGCCCAGCTGGTCGATCTGCTGCAGTGTCAGCGAGCTGAGGTTCGGGTTGTTGAAGCGGATGTAGTTGTAGTTGCTGAGGAAGGTGATCTCGGTGCTCTCGCCGATCGGCTGCACGTACTTGATGTAGCCGGTCTTGCGCGACATGTCGCCGTTGGTCTTGGCGGTGTCGGTGTCCATGTACTGCGCGCTGGCGATGAACTTGCCGCCGCCCAGGTCATCGAGCTTGCCCGAGTTCACTTCCAGGTGCGTCAGCGAGGTGCTGTAGCTGCCGAAGCTCTGCGTGGGGATGAACGAGAACGTGTCGGTCGGATCCTTCGAGCTCAACGCCACGGTACCGCCGAAGGTGGCCTGGCCGATGGTGCTGGCATTGCCCGGACCGCGGTCGATCAGCACCTGGCCGAGCATCTTCGCCGGGAAATAGCTGCTGGTGTGATGGCTGAAGTCGTTGGTATCGCCGAACGGGATGCCGTCGTAGGTGACGTTGTACTGGTTGTCGTTGAAGCCGCGCAGCGTCATCTGCTTGGACTCGCCCAGGCCCGGACCGGCGGTGCTCACGTTGGTCACAGCCGGCGAGATGGCGGCGATGGTGGCGTAGTCCGCGGTGGGCGCCACGTGGTTGCTGATCCAGTCCAGCCCGATGATGGACTGCGGCTGAGTGATGGTGAGATCGGCCTGGGTCGGCGCCTGCAGGATCGCGGAGCCGGTGGTGTTGGCCTTCACCTCCACCTCTTCCAGCTGCTTGGGCGCCTTGAGGGCGGCGCTCGCGTTGGCCGCCGCGGCATCGGCGTCAGTGTCGGTGGCATAAGCCGGCAGGCACAGGCACAGGCCGGCGAGCATCGCCAGGCCCATCGGCGTGCGCCACTGGCGGATACCACGGGAAATCGGGTGCAGGGCAGGGAGCGACGCAACAATGCGCCGGCTGGATGACGTGGACATGGTGGCCTGTGTAGTGGCTGGATTCAGCGCACTAGCGTGGTTTGGCCGTTTGACAGTTCTGTTGCACGCCGGTGATGCGCGCCGACCGATGGCTTAGCGTCGTCTTAGATGACCCCTGTAGAAGCGCACCCAGTGCGCGATAACCACCTCGCCACCGTGGTCACACCTGCGAGGGTGACGCCTGCCTTGCGGGCCGATCGCGCACTGCGTGCGCTCTTACAGGAGGAGGGTGAGGGGCACCCCTCACTTCACCGGCTCGGCCAGTGGCTTGCCCTTGTCGACGATCCAGGTCGATACCGCCGCGCCGCCGTCGCTACCCGGTGCCGCAATCAGGCTGTGTACGGCGCCGCGGGCATTGAAGAAATGATCGCCGGCCTTGAGCACCTGGTCCGGCTGGCCGCGGGTCTTCAGCACCAGGTTGCCCCTGAGCACGTAGCCCGATTCGTCGCCGTTGTGCGTGTGCCAGCCGATCACGCCGCCCGCGGGCAACTCGGCGGTGCCCAGCACGATCTCCTTGCCCGGCACCTCGCTCTGGTCGTGCCTGTCGAGCAGCGTGCGCTTGGGCTGTGCCGCGCCGGCGGCAGCGTCTTGTGCATGGATGGCCGTAGCGGGCAGCGCGCTGAGTACCAGCAGGGCGATCACGAACGCGTGGCTACGCATGGCGGCTGCCTCCAGGTGGAACTGGGCCGCGATGTTGCGCGCCGGCGTGTTACCTCCACGCGAAATCGAAAGGCCTGCCGGCCACGATGGCTTACCATGACGCATCCCCATCGATTCGTCAGGCCATGAACCACACATTGTCGCCCGTCCGCGTGGCACTGATCGGCTACGGCTATGCCGGCAAGACCTTCCACGCGCCACTGATCCGCAGTGTTCCCGGCATGGAACTGGCCACGGTGGTATCGCGCGACGCCGCCAAGGTGCACGCGGACCTCCCCGACGTCGCCGTGGTCGGCACGCCGCAGGAGGTCATGGCGGATCCCGCCATCCAGCTGGTGGTGATCGCCTCGCCCAACGACACGCACGCGCCGCTGGCCCGTGCGGCATTGCAGGCAGGCAAGCACGTGGTGGTGGACAAGCCTTTTGCGATCGACCTGTCGCAGGCGCGCGAACTGGCGGCACTCGCGGTGGAGCATGGCCGTGTCCTGTCGGTATTTCAGAACCGCCGCTGGGACAGCGATTTTCTTGGCGTGCGCAAGGCGATGACGGACGGCTTGCTGGGCGAGGTGCGGCACTTCGAATCGCATATCGATCGCTTCCGTCCCCAGGTGCGCGTGCGTTGGCGCGAACAGCAAGGTCCGGGTAGCGGCATCTGGTACGACCTGGGGCCACACCTGATCGACCAGGCGCTGTTGCTGTTCGGCGTGCCGGAGCGCGTGCTGGCGAGCCTGGCGGTGCTGCGCGATGGCGGCGAGGTCGACGACTGGGCGCACGTGGTGCTGGAGTACGGCGCGCGTCGCGTGATCCTGCACGCCAGCATGCTGGTGGCAGGCGGCAGCCCGCGCTTCACGTTGCACGGCACGCGCGCGAGCCTGGTGAAGCCGCAGGCAGATCGCCAGGAAGCGCAGCTGCTGGCCGGCGTGCTGCCCGGCAGTGCATCGTGGGGCGAAGATCCGGATGAGTTGCTGCTATACGACGCAAAGGGCGAAGTCTCGCGCCTGCCCGCGCCTGCGGGCGATCAATGCCGCTATTACGTCGCACTGCGCGACGCGGTGACGGGCTACGGTGGCAACCCGGTCACGCCCTTGCAGGCGGTGACGGTGATGGCGGTGCTCGAAGCGGCCATCGAATCGGCGGCCAGCGGCCGTGCCATCGCCCTCGCCTTGTCGAAGGAAGAACGCGCGGCGTGGGACGCCGGCGCCAGTGCACGGGATTCAACGTTATCGCGGGGTTGACGGCATGCCGTGTGGGACAGCAATGCGGCCATTTAGCCCCTCTCCCTCCGGGAGAGGGGTTGGGGAGAGGGTACGAGGCTCGCGCAACCGTCCACCCTGTGCGACGTCCGAACCCTCATCCGGCTGCCGCCACCTTCTCCCAGGGGGAGAAGGGTTCACACGTGGGCTGTCGGAGCATTTCCAAGATGCCGGTAACGATCGGGCTTCCGCAAGTTCACGCCCTCACCTCAAACCCTTGTTTCGCTGGGAGAGAGGTTTGATCCGCTCGTACGCCGCGCGAGTGCCGTGCGCCGGCATCGAACAAGCCGTTCGCCTCCGCCACCGTCAGCATCGATCCACCCATCGTGTCATAGCGACCCTTCGCGAGCGCTTCGGCGGCGATGTGCGCCAGGTGCGCCAGCACGCCCTGCATGGGGCCGCAGCCCAGACTGATGCGCCGCACACCCAGTCCGTGTAGCTCCGCCACCGTGGGCGCACCGGGATAACCCACGTAGATGTTCAACGGCACCGGCAACTGCTGCGCGAGGCGAGCTGTCTCCTGCGGATCGCTTAAGCCTGGCACGAAGATGCCATCGGCACCTGCGTCGACATACGCCATGGCGCGCCGTTGCGTTTCCTCGAAGCGTGCTTCCGCCGGGACATCCTCGGTGAGATAGGCATCGATGCGCGCATTGATGAACAAGGGAAGGCCGTGATGCTCCGCCACGGCGCGGGCACACACGATGCGTTCGACCAGCGTGTCCAAAGGTGCCAGCCGTCGCGTGCCGGGCAGCGTGCCATCTTCGATATTGATGCCCACCACGCCCAGCTGGATCAGGGCGCCCACCAGTCCGCCCGTGTCCTTCGCTTCGCGCCCAAAGCCGCGTTCGATGTCCACGCTGACCGGAACGGTCACGACCTGGCAGATCCGACGACAGGCGGCCAGCAACTCCTGAACCGGCAGGCGTTCGCCATCGGCATAACCCAGTGCCCATGCCATGCCCGCGCTGGTCGTGGCGACAGCCTGCGCGCCTGCGTTCTCGACGATGCGAGCGCTGCCCGCATCCCAGGCATTGGCCAGCACCAGCGGTTCGGCGGCGGCATGCAGCTGATGGAAACGTTCCGCCCGGATGTGCTGTTCACGATTCATGGTTCTGGTCTGCCTTGGCGCCCGCCGATCGGGCCAGCCAAGGAGACCATTCGCAACACTTTCACGCTGTCAGAATCTTTAGCCATCGACATCCGGCACAGGTCCGCGGCGCCCGGTCTTGCTAAGCTCCGGTGGACTTCGCCACGCGAATCGACGGCGCGCACGTCCCATGTCGAGCCTGACCGCCAAGGTACTGTTGTCGACGGAAACACTCACGTTGCGAAACGTGCAGTGTTCGGGCACATGTCGCCATCGCAGTGCCGAGGAGTGCGCGTCGAAGACGCAGCTGGTGTTCCCCTATCGCGGGTTGTACATGCGCCACGTGGGCAAGGACCAGTCGGTGGCCGATGCCAACCACGTGCTGTTCTTCAATGCGCAGGAGGGCTATCAGGTCAGCCATCCGCTGGATGGCGGCGATGCCTGCCTGTCGCTGGACTTGAACGAGACGCTGCTGGCCGAACTGGCGCCAAAGCCGTTGATGCAGGGAGGCGGTGACGTTGCATTCCGCGCACAGTCGCAGCGCATCGACGCCCGCGCGCAGGCGCTCGTGGCCTTGCTTCGCCACAGCCTCGAGAACGGCAGCATCGAGCCGTTGGAGGCGGAGGCGTTGCTGCTCACCCTGGTATGCCGCAGCCTCGGCCCACGCACCTCGCGCGAACCTGCCTCGACACACGCACGTCGCCGCCTGGCCGATCGGGTGAAGGTGCTACTGGCCAGCGACCTCTCGCGACGTTGGACGCTGGCGGATATAGGCAAGGAGATCGGCAGCTCGCCGGTCTACCTGACCCAGGTGTTCCGCCAGGTCGAAGGCATGCCGCTGTACCGCTACCAGTTGCAGCTTCGCCTGGCCCGTGCGCTCGACCTCGTCGCGAGCTACGACGATCTGTCGGCACTGGCCGCGGAGCTCGGCTTCTCCAGCCACAGTCATTTCGCCAACGCCTTCCGCCAGGCTTACGGACGCTCGCCCACCGAATTCCGTCGCTCGTCGCAGCCTTGAACGACTAAAGAATTCGACAGCATCCGGTGGCCCCCAGTGGTCTCATGAGCCTGCCCATTGAAGGGCTATCAGGAGACAGACCATGAGCGAGAAAACCTGTGCTGCGTGCGACTACCCGCTGGACGAAAACGCCATCAAGGTGACCATTGGCCATCGCGTGGTGGAAGTGTGCTGCGAGGAATGCGCACAGAAGTTGCGCGAAGCCAGCGCCAAGGCTGGCGCATGACAGTCAGCCGGCACCCGGCGATGGCAGTGGCCATGCCGGGTGCCGGCGCGCAGGCATCCGGTGCCGAAGAACCTGTCGCGGCACCGGATGCCATGGCGACTTCGGTACCAATGCAGTTGCGCGATGGGGTGATGCGCGGGGAATCCGGCATATTTCGTGCCACCGATTGCCAGATATTTTTCGACGGATGGCGTTTCATGACGCGGCGGTTCAGCCATACTTCCTGCCGTCCGTTGCGGGGGGAGCGCATCATGTCATCGGTTACGCCGTCGTCCGAGTACGTCTGGCCACCCTCGGTCATGGGATTCGACATGCCATCGCCGTCCATGGCAGGACAGCGCGATGTCGAGCCGGTCATGGTCGCGTTTCTCAACACGCATCCCGATCACTACTGGATCGAAGCCTTTGCCTCGGAAGTGTGCGATTTCAAATCGCAGCATGAACTGGTGGACGTGCGCATCGACGCGCGCGGCCTGGTGGTGAAGGGGCCGGCCTCGCAGCTACGCGGTCTAACGATCCACTTGCGCGATTTCGTGCATCGAGTTTCACGCATCAGCCTGCAGCGACGCGTCATCGAGCGGATCAACCGCAACGATGACTCCGTCATGGGTACGTCCGAGAATGCATCTGCCGTCCGCGACGTTGATCTCGTGGCGAGGATGCCGGTAGTGGCCACTATCCTGGAGTCGGTGTCGCGCGAAACCGGGTTGCGCTTCGCGACCGTCGCCAGGGTTTCCGAAACACGCTGGACCGCCTGCGCCGTCTACGACACGATCAACTTCGGCCTGCGCGCCGGCCAGGACCTGATCCTGGAAACCACCATCTGCAACGAGATTCGCGAGCACGGTCATACGGTGACGTTTGACCACGCAAGCACCCACCCCTTGTTCTCCCAGCATCCGACGCCTGCGTTGTATGGCTTCGAGAGCTATATCTCCGTGCCGATCTACCGCGCGAGCGGCATCTTCTTCGGCACGCTGTGCGCCGTGGATCCGCAGCCCCGGCACATCGACCAGGAGATGGTCAAGGTGCTCGAGCGATATGCGCTCGCGATCGGCGACGCCATCGACGCTTCGTTCCCGGAATAGCGCTATGCGCGTGGCTCACGGGCGACGTGCCATCCGGCGTCTTTTGAAGATCGCCGGAACAGTTGAGGGGCGATGCGATGACAGCCAAGGAATGCCAGCGTCATGTCGCTTCGCGCGATATCAGGGCCACTTCGGAAACGATCTATCGAGCCTTCCTGAGTCGCGAAGCCATGTCGACATGGCTGCCGCCAGCAGGTGCCACGGGTCTGTTCGACGTATTCGAACCCTGGGAAGGCGGACGCTTTCGGCTGACGCTGGTCTTCGAGGCGGCTCGGGGAAAGTCGTCCGACAACACGGACGTGGTGGCGGGGCGTTTCGTCGAACTGATGCCCGATCGCCGCATGGTCATGGCGGTCGACTTCGATTCGGACGAATCCGCCTTTGCGGGAACCATGATCATGACTTGGGAACTCGCGGCGCTGCCCGTTGGCACGCGAGTCACTATCGTGGCCGAGCACGTCCCTGCCGGCATAAGCCAGGCCGACCATGAAACAGGCATGCGATCGACGCTGGATAATCTCGCGGCGTTTGTCGAATAGCTGCCTCCCGTCATTCCGGGCTTCCGTGCACCGTCCTTTTCGGGTGGACAGGTTCGCCGCGGCGAAGACGTTTCAAGGTCGAATTTTCGCGGCAGCATATTTACGGGATGCCGTTAGGTAGTTCTACCTAAGCGGTCAAATTCGATCCTTCTTGCGATGCCTTGCATGCAGGAGATTGTGTCGAAAAAGCCCTTGTTTTAAGCGGTATGGGCGATCCTTGGGTCGGTCAATCCGGGGCCTGTAGTCGGGGCCTTTCGAAGCCCTTTATTTCTATTATTTTTCACGGTGCGTTGGAGATGATGATTCCACCTGAGGGTGGTTTTCTTCAGGAGCCAACGTTGCTTCCGTGAAAATCCCGGCGATAGGGGAACACCAATGAAGAAGTCTTCGATCCTGTGCGTATTAGGTACGGCGGTGCTGCTTCTTGCAGGCTGCGTATCGCAGCAGAAGTATGACGAGTCACAGCAAAGGAATGCCGAGCTCGAGGCGCAGTACAAGCAACTCAATGACACCATGGGTACGGAGGTTGCGTCCCGCGACATGCAGATCACGCGCATGCAGGACGCGATCAAGGTATCGCTCAACGATCAGCTTCTGTTCCCGTCGGGCGGCTGGGAGATCTCGGACCAGGCCAAGCAGAGTATCGCCAAAATCGCCAAGATCCTGGCGCCGCACCAGAAGAACAAGGTCAACGTGAACGGCTATACGGACAGCACGCCGATCGGACCTCAGCTTGCGGCCCAGGGCGTCACGACCAACATGATCCTGTCCCAGAAGCGCGCGGACAACGTCATGCAGTTCATGATTTCGCAGGGCGTCAGGCCGGACATGGTGTCGTCTCACGGTTATGGTGAGGAAAATCCGGTCGCTTCCAACGACACGGCCGAAGGAAAGTCGCAGAACCGTCGCGTGGAACTCACCATCGCGAATCAGAACCAGTAACGTGGCAAAGCAGGGGAGGGGTACTCTGCAATGAGTACTCC
Source organism: Dyella amyloliquefaciens (assembly GCF_004296575.1). Taxonomy (GTDB): domain Bacteria; phylum Pseudomonadota; class Gammaproteobacteria; order Xanthomonadales; family Rhodanobacteraceae; genus Dyella; species Dyella amyloliquefaciens. The sequence goes on from NZ_SAYT01000004.1 coordinate 103,508, forward strand.
CTCCTGTTATTCACGGTGGTGCGCGGCTGGTACCGGTAGAGGTTTCGCAAAGCCGCACGGGCTTCGCATCAAATGCGCGGAGCGCCACGCGGCATCAGCCCTTTACCTTGCATGGATTCCCGCCGATCCCGCGTGGGGCGAAACATCCAGCACCTTCGCCATCTCCGTGGTGCCGTTCCAACCCATGACCTGATAGAGCGGCCTGCCTTTCTCGGTGGCATGCAGGACGGCATAACTCAGGCCGCGCCTGGCAAACTCCGCATCCGCCAGTGTCATCAGCTCGCGTGCGAGTCCGCGCTTGCGGTAGCCGGGTTCCACAAACACATTCAACACGTACCCGCGCTTGTCCAGCGTCGGATGCTCCGGATGGGGAGGCCATTCGATCAGCATCAGGCCGATGCCGGCCACGGGCGCACCGTCGTCGGACATCACATAACCAAAGTACGAACCATCCTGCAGTCGCGGCTTGAGCCATTCGCGGAAGTGCTCGGTCATGAGCTTCAGCGCATCGCTGCTTCTTCCTGCATCCCGGAACATCTCTTCGCGATGCCGGCAGACCAAGTCGAGGTCGTGGGTATTGAGTGTTCGGATGTCCATGGTGATTCCGAAATGACAAGATCAAACCGCGAGTTCTGGCTCGGGTCGCAGGCGTGTACTCGGTGGCCGCATGAGCAAGGAACCCCACGGCGAACCCGTGGCGAATGATGGCGCAACCACTGGCACGGAAACAGGGACGGTGACTCAGTGGAATCGCATCCGCGTCCAGGATTGAGCGAGCGAGATCCCTAAGCTTCGGGTTGGAGTACCTCCCGATACGACACCGCCGGATCAGCGCGGAAGGACGGCTACGTCGTTCGCGAACGCTTTAGCCGAGATGCACCCACGATCGCCAGGTCGTAACGTGCCTGCAGCACCAGCCAGTAAGCCGGCGTGGGATCCATCACAGTGGCAAGACGCAAGGCGAACTCGGCATTGATGCGCCGCTCCGCCCGGGTGATCTGCCGCAACGTGGACAGGGAAATGCCTGTGCGCCGAGCGAGCCATGAGAGCGTCATGGTGCGAGGACGCAGGTGGTCGTTCAGCAGCACCTCGCCGGGGCTGCGTAGCAGTTCCGATGAATCAAAGTCTATCAGCGGATTGAGCTTGATGAGGCACATAAGGCTTCCTTTCCTGTCAGGCACGGCCCAATCACGGATCAAGCCCTACAGGCTTCCGTGTCGGCATATGCCGGGAATGGTGTAAGTGATCGCTCGGATAGGACGTTCCGACCCGCAGGAGGGATCGTTGCCGAATCGAACACAGGGCGCGGCAAATGCTCGCCTGAGGCTTGTTACCAAGCCCTTTGACGACCTATGCGTGGCCTATGTGTGGCCGATGGCGCTTGTCAGCGTGCGCCGGCAGAGACATCCACGCGTGGACCGATCCGCTGGGCGCGGGTCACGACAAGGGGAAGAGGGAGTGCCACCGAAGGGAATGGACAGACGAATGCGTCCCGTATGATCGCGGCCAGCCATGATCAACTCCGATTTAGTTGGTGATGGTCAGCGGACCGTTTGAGCTGTCACTCACTCGGTCCGCGCTCATGACACTGCTGCCATGGTCGCTCGCGGGATGGATTCAAAAGCCACCGCTAGCGACACCGCGACGGTAGCAAACGCACATGGCAACGCCTGTCAGCGTTACTCCAATAGCGCCATCAGTGGCAGGCGTAATCACGCGGCGTCCAATGCCCGATACGTGGCGCATCGAACCCGGCGTGTTATGGCGGCAAACCCGCGTTAGGTCGAAGCGGTACCCGCTGTCCATGGACTCCACACCGGCGAAAAGGAGTGCTGAGTCCCTTTACCTGCCGGCCAACACCGGCGGTGGCGTCCAGCGATCATCGAGCACCTCTTGGTCCGGCCAGTACGTTCGGATGTAGAGGGAGAAGGCGCTATGCGATGGGGACGGCAGCCAGTTCGCGCGTTGTGCCGCGTCCGTGGGTTGCTCCGCCTGGATGTAAAGGGTCAGCGAACCGTCCGCATTTAACTTCAGGTCCTTGTTTTTGGTGCCCACGGAATAGCGCTTGATCGCATTCGACACGAAGAAATGCTGGCTGTCGTACATGGTGATCGACCAGAAACCCTTCACGGGCGGCGTCCCCTTGGGGAAGGTGACGGTATAACGCTTGCTACCGTCCAGCCTGGCGCCGTTGGCGTCGAAGTCCTGATAGAAGTACGACGCCTCGTTGGGCTTGTTCACGAAGATGTTGGACCGGGCAACACCCGTCCGTGTGAAATAGTCGGTGCCGAATTGCGCGCCATTGCGTGCCACCGTCCAATGGTTCGGCAACGGCATGCCGTAGTTGTGGAAGTCCAGCAGGGGCGCGACGACTTCCCTCTCTGTCTTCGCCAGCTCGTCGTCTATCGCAGCACGAAGCGCCGGGTTGGCCTTCGCTGCGGCCACCAGGGCCTTCGCCTGTGCATACCATGCCTCTTCACCGGGTAGCGGCTTGGCATCCTGCAAGACGGTGGGAAGCTCATCCAGGAATTTTCCGGGGATGACTTTGGGCGCCTCACCACCATCGGCGGACGGCGGCGGACCGGGAATGGACGGTGTATGGGTCCAGTCGAAGTGTTTCATCTTTCCATCGAACTGCGATAGCGGGTAGATGTTGATGCTCGCTATCAGTGGCTGGATCGCCGTGCGATCCGCCGAGGTGTCATCCATGAAGACCCTGGGCACGATAAAACCGGTATTGCTGCCGGAGCGGAAGACTTGCGTGATGCCTTTGGGTACCGTGCCTTTCCAGTCGGGGCCAACCAGCAGATAAAAGCCGGGCTTGGTGCCATACATCTTGCCAAGGTTGGCGAAGCTGTCCGTGCGAATGTCGACCACCTGATAAACCCAGAAGCGATCGCCGAAATCCGGGACCTGTACGACCACTGGCTCCTTGTCCAGCACCAGCGGGCCGCTGCCATACACCACGTCCTGGTTCGGGCAGGTGACATCGCGCTCCTGCGGCTCGATGTAGTCGGTGAGCATGCTGAGATGGTTGACGGGTGCCACCGGCAGCGAGCCGCTCAGGCGGCCCGGCTCTTTCAGTGGTTCCATCACCAATCGGCGGTTGTAGACATTCACCATGGGCCAGGCCCAAACGTATATGGACCGCGCGACGGAACGAGCATATGCCTCGGTCATGAGTGCGCCGGGCAACGGTCCCGCGGGCATGGAAGAAGAGGACGAGCCGACATGGGCACCCGAAGACTCCGTTGCCGGTGACGTCGCTGCGTGTGGTGCGCTCGTCACCATGACTGCGCAGAGTCCAATGGATCCTAGTGCTTTCACGATGGTCTCTCCTAACCAGGTCAGTCATGGAATGAGAGCAGGGTGACTGCGAAACAGACCCTTGGCATCGGAAGATTTACAGGGCTGTCCTACGTATTTTTACCGAGGTTGGTGCAGAATCTGATGGGTCATGGTCCGTCCCGCCATGGTTCTAAAAGCGAGCGTTCGGGGAAATGCCTTTCGGCCTCGCGAGGGATGCGGGGCGCGCTTTTTCGTGGTGACGCCGTAATCCGTACCCGTCGTGGACGTCTCCGGAGAAAGGTCCGCGTGATCGGTGGTGACGCGTACCCACGCTGCGCCGCTATGTGGATCAGCGGACGTCGCATCGTTGAAAACCGGATTGCCCTCGCGCTGCTGCAGCGTACCGAGCTGGTTGAGGCGCTGCAGCACACCGGCTTAGGCCTCGTGCAGCGGCACGCCGGGCGCGTAGAGCGGCGTCGGATCAGTGGTCACGGGCGGCGTAGTGGTCGGCGGAGTGGCCACGGGAGGGGTGGTCACCGGCGGAGCGGTCGTCGCGATTGAATCGGAACGCAGGTACCACGCACCATCGCTCAAATGCGCCTGCGAGCGCATCGGATCGCAGACGAAAGCGAAGAGTCAGCTTTGGGTCTGAAGCGTATCGTTCTTATGTGCCAAAAAATCGATCGCGATGAACTGAAATCTATTCTTTGCGATCGTTTACCTTGGCCCCGGCAAGCGAATCGAACCAGATCTTCCATTCAGGCACTGCGCTGGCGTAGGTGCCGCGATGCGTGGTGGGGCCGGTCGAGACGGCCTGGACTTTGTCGTTGCCGCTGCCGATGGCGTGCTGATAGTTCGCCGCCAACTGGCCCAGGCCAACGCTGATGACCTCGTCGTTCGTACCGTAGTAGTTGCGCACCGGCGTCTTGATGACCCACTGATACGCGCGATCCTTGGCGAGCAGTCGCCCGTATTCCGAGTTGGCGAGGAACTGTGGGTCGAAGTATTCCGGGCGAATCAGCTTGTGCAAGTCCGCCGGGAGCGCGGAAAGATCGGCCCCGGGCGTTCGGTCGTAGATGGCCTTGGCTGCGTCGTAATACGCTGGATTGAATACCGACTGAGCGAGCCCCGGCACGCCGTAGTAATTCTCGAACGAGAATGCCGTGAGCACGACGAGTGCGTTCGTCCACGGCGCATCGTTCTTGCGCGGAAAGTCAATGAAGCCGGTGATCGGCATGAGTGCGTCCACGGGTGCGCTGGCCGTCACAACCGCAGTCACGGGCACGCCGTCGCGTTCGAACTTCTCCAATGCTGCCATCGTGACGAATCCGCCCTGCGACCAACCGGCGAGGAAGAGATCAGTGCCGCGAAGCTTCATGTTCGCCATCACCGCATGCGCTGCCTCGTTCATGTCGAAAACAGCCTGCTGATGGCTGCTCTTCACCATGAAGCCCTCATGGGGTTCGCTACCCGCGCCCATGCCGAAGTAGTCCGCGCCTTCCACGACATAGCCCTGGCCAGCGAACTGCGCAATCATCAACTTCGTTTCGCCGGACTCCTCGGGAAACGATGGAACCTGATGCTTCCCGTACACGGTGCCGTGCTGATACGACACCACCGGAAATGCCTTGCCTGAAGTTTCAGGAATGGCGAGCAAGCCCGTTGCCGTCGTGGGTTGGTTGCCCATCTCGGGGATAACCGACCGATAGGTCACGCGATAGAGCCGGACTGAATTCCGGGCCGAGGTATAGGTCACCGGGATGTCGAAGAACTTGGGCGTATCAACCTGAAGAATCTGGTTCAGGCGAGCGACATCCCACCGTCCGATGAATTCGTATTGGACGTCCGAGGTGACGCGAACCGGCTGGCTCTTCTGTGCGCAGATTGGCTGGGCAATCAGTGCGCTTCCACACAGTAAAGCCGCGCAAACAAATAAACGAATACGGGCACTGATCAGGTGGCGTCCACGACGCACTTCGTTGGAAGGTACGGGTACGGGTTCCGTTTCGAACGCCGGAGTGGAGGACATGACCGCGTCGCTCCCGGGAAAGGGTGGTGCAAAAGCGTGCGCGCAGGCAGCTTTACGACGCGACTGAAATTCTACGGAGCTTAGGCTGCGTAGAATTACTTAGCGAGGTCTTCTCCCATCAGATCAATAGATCGTCGGCTTTGGTTCGAAAGCTGACATTGCAAAGTCGCTTACGGATAGCACATCGAGATGTCCACTTCTTGCACGAGGTCGACCGCCGCTTAGGCACCATCCGCTTGGCGTGCCCGGTCCAGGTATTTGCTTTTGACAAGCGAGCGCTGCGCATGACAGCACTGCGGCCAGGGCGGTCGCTTAGGGGTGCCCATAGCTGAAGGAGGCGAGTGTTCTAGTTGCCGTCGTCGCTGTTTCGCGCGTGATGCAGTGCAGCGACACTGATGGCAACGATCAATCCGGTCATGACGATGCCGGTCAATCCGATCGCGATTGCCAGGAATCTGGCCAGCCCGTGCTTGGGCACCAGGTCACCATACCCAATGGTCAGTCCGGTGACAAAGGAAAAGTACAGCCCGTCTCCTACGGGCCAGCCCTCAATCCTCGCAACGCAAATGCCGAGAAGCCCCATGAATACCACCAGCACTGACAGGACCGGCCAAATGATGGCTATCCCGTGCATGAGTTCACGAATGAATTTGCGTCGCAAATATCTCGAAGCTCTCATATGGGACTCCGGAACGATGGAGAAGGCCCTGCTCAGTATCTCGGGCTGCCACCCGGCGGCTCACTGTGCCAATTGCCGCCTTGCCACCCAATGCTCCCAACTGGGGCCTTTCCATCCACAGATCGCCTGCTACGGCTCTCCAGCGTTCGTAACTGCAGGCAATGGTTTGCGCGAAACGCCGATCGACTGGTTCGTCATTCGATGACCGCCTTGATGCTTCCGGACTTGATCGCTGCGAGTAGCTCCCGGTAGTCGCTCTGGTTCTGCGCGCAATATTCAATCGCGAACTCGCTGACAGCATCCTCAAACTTCGAACTTGACCCCATGTATCCAGCTATCGCTGCCGGATCTCCAGACCGCGCATGCGCGTGTGCCAGGGCATGCGCGCACATGCGCCCATACTCACCCAACATCCCTTCATCCCAATCGTCAAGATTGGCAGAAATCTTCATGTCGCGGAGTTGGCGAATGTAGAAGTGCCTTCCGCTCTCCACCTGCGTCCACCCCGTGAATATGTCACTGGCCGTCTGCATCAGGTGCTGACCGGCGACAACGCGCTGCCCATGGTTCGAATAGTTGCTCTTGCCGGCATAGGGCTCGAGCACTGAGGCGCGCGCCTCCTTGATCTGGAGAAACAAGGGATCTCCATCAGCCGTAAGAAAAAGATAGACCGCACACATGGTACCGACGCTACCTACGCCAACCACCTTTACGGCAAGGTCAGAGGCGTGAAATCTGTTGAACAGCGTTCTTACATGCCCAGGCAGGCTTCTCCGATACAGGGCAATCGCGGCTGCGCAATCGGATTCGAAGCCGGGAGTCCGTTCGGAGTCAGGGTGATAGATCAAAGGAGGGTCGTCCTTGATCCTGGCGAGTCCTCCCCGCTCTGAAACGAGCTTCGGATATAGATGATCGATCGAACCCTTGCGCTTCTCCAGTTCGATCCTTCCGGCTAGACGTTTTCGCGCGTCGGCGACAACCTCCGGGTCGCCCGTCTTATCCGAGTACTTCCGTAAATCGATCCTGTCGTACCAGATATCAAGAACACGCATGCCCGAATAGTCGAGCATTTTCCTCCGATATTCGCGGACCGTGTGCCGCACAACGTGCCTTACGTCGCTGTTGGACTGATTCAAATGTTCAGCCGCGATGACCATGCTGGTCGCCAGCCGCTTTACATCCCATTCGAAGGGCGCGGGCAAGGTCTCATCAAGATCATTGATGTCGAATACGATATTACGCTCAGGCGTTGCAAAGCCTCCAAAATTCATGAGGTGCGCGTCACCGCAAGCCTGCACCCGCAGGCCACTGACAGGCGTTGTCGAGAGATCAGCAGCCATGACCGCTGCCGCGCCACGGTAGAATGCGAAGGGAGACGCCGACATGCGACCGAAACGGATGGGAATGAGTTCTAGAAGTCGCCCCTGATTGGACTCTGCCAGTGTCTCCATCGGAGCACGACGGTCCGGTGGACTGGACCATCCTGCTTGCGACCGCCGAGGCGTCCTCCCGCGTAGCTTTCGGCCCTCGGCCTGACGCTCATCGACGCGCAGGTGTGGTGACGCGTCTTGGCTCTCTGTGGCCTTTCGTGGCGAATTGACCGGGTTGATGATCATCGCGATTCCTGCAGATCACCTTGCCTTGTGGGGACAGCAAGGAAGATCACACTGTGAAGGATCATGGCGCATCCAGTAGGCGGGCGATTCAAACGCAACCGATGCAATTTGATTACGACTCGCACGATCGACCCCGGTCTCCTCAAGACGATGCTTCCATTGCAAGGCGCCGATATTTCTGGTTACGGCCAGCTGACGTGCCGGTTTGCCGCTCCCGTGATTCAGGGCGAGCTCTGCTTCTCCGCTGACGCCTCAAATTTCGTAACGGCGTCTTCCAGCCGCGCGAACATCCGCCCGGGGCCGAGCGCATTGTTCAAGGACGAATTGCGCACTACATGCAAGACCTCCGGCGCCATGCCTGCCAACCATATTTCGCGCCCGCTTTCCCTCGCTTTCTTCTCGGCTGCAATAAGCATTTTCAGCGCCGTGTATTCAAGATCAAACACGGCGCTCAAATCGATCACCACTATCCGGGGAGCGACTTGCGAAATGAGTTGCGACATCTTCGCCCCGAGCCTCGCAGCATTCACGAAGAAGACCCGACCCTCGGGATGAAGAAGCAGTAAGCCGTCAATCGTTTCGTCATCCGCGTGCTCGGGCGACGCGGGCCTGAAGAGCGTCGTTCCAGGCTTGCGCACCAGTACATACAGTGCAGGGTCGGATACCTGATGTGCGAGCGCCAGCAGCGATACCGCAATGGCAATGACGATGCCCTGCAGTGTTCCAAGGAATACGACGCCGACGACTGCCGCCATGGCCCACACGAATTCGGTCCGACGAATCGACAGAATGGCGCGGAATTCAGCCGGCTTGATCAACCCGATCGAATAAACGATGACCACTGCGGCCAGCGTTGCATGCGGCATCAGTGCGATGAATGGCGCAAGCACCAGCATCGTGCAGAGCGTGACAGTCGCCGTAACCAGCTCGGCAACCTGGGTCCGCGCACCGACGAGGCGATTGACCGCCGTCTGGGTCGTTCCACCACCGCCAGGCATCGCACCGAGGAATGCCCCGCCCAGGTTGGCAAAACCCGTCGCAAGCAACTCGCGATTTGCTGTGGGTATCGGCTCGTCATCCCCGACAAAGGCGCGTCCAGCCGCGATGGTTTCGGTGAAACTCATCAGCGCAATGCCGACTGCTGCCGGCCAAAGCTCCCGGATCATCGATAGATCGGGCAAAGTCAGAGAAGGAAGGCCCGTTGGTATCTTGCCGACGAGTTCCACGCCGTGTGACGACAGGTTGAAAATCACCACACTGCCGATTCCAGCCGCCACAGCGATGAGCGGCGCTGGCGCTTTCGGCCAAAATCGCTCGAAGACCACCAGTATGCCTATGCAGGCGGCGCCCACCGCAAACGTCGCTATCGACAAGTGAGGAAGACCCACGACGATCTCGTAGACGCTATGAGCGATCGACCCCTTAGGGAAGTGGATGCCCAGAAGCTTCGGTAATTGATCGACCACGATCACGACAGCCACGCCAGCTTTGAAGCCGGTAAGCACCGGGTCCGAGATGAAGTTCGCGACGAAACCCAGGCGAAGCACCGACGCAAGTAGAAGCGTGACACCCACAAGAGCCGTCAGCGTGGCTACGGCTGTGGTCAAGGCGGCAAGGTTGCCATCGGGTACCACCCGCCCTAGTGCGGACGCCGTAAGGATGGCAAGCGTTGCTGAGGTGCTGACGCTAAGGGGTCGAGATGTGCCGAGGAAGGCATAAATGACCATGGGAAGGAATGCCGTATACAGACCGACCTGTATGGGCAATCCCGCAACGGTGGCGTAAGCCAGGGCCTTTGGAATCACCACCGCCGCGACGGTAACGCCAGCGATGACATCCGCTTTTGCCCATGCACCACTGTAGTGGCGCAATCGCTTCCGGGCGGCGGGCTGCGGCTGCATGACAGGGGACATCGAAGGATGCTGCATATGAGAGCTCCTCCGCCAATGTGTCGGCGTGTCGTCAGACTCGAGTTCGTCCAGCGAGACGGCTCGAGGCCATTCTCAACAGAGATTCGCGCGTGCGTCGATCGAGCTGAAATAGCTTGACGCCGGTGGGCTCTAGGCACAAGCCGCAGAACGGCGTCAGATGTGGAGCGCCAACCCCGCTCTATCGATGGTCAGAGGAGGCGACCATGTTTTTGGATGGTGGACGCTCGTGCCGCTCGATTTCGGACAGGATTGCGTAAATTTACCTAGTTACTGCGTCTCGGGATTGGCAGCCATGGCTATCCGCTTTGGGTCGAGAGTGGACCTAACCAGCTTGGCGGAGCCCGCGTCCACAGGTCTGCCTCAAAGTGACGTTTCGTGTCCGTCTTCCGCGACCGCAAGGACCAATGCTCGATGGAACGATGTTGAGCGTCCATACCGTCACCAGGTGTAGCGGATGCCGATATCGCCCCAGACGCCTTTACGGCTTCCGCTCTCCGAACTATGGATGGAGAACTGGCGGCCGAACTGGCCATACAGGCTCATGCGGGTATTGAGCGTCGCAGTGACGCCTGCTGCAATGTCCATGCGCGTCGTCTGTTGCGCAAGCGGAACCTGATTCGCTCCGGACCATGTCGTCGTGGCTTGCGCACCCCAGTCCCGCCAGAGGTTGGCACGCACATACGGCTGCCACATCTCCCCGTCGGCACGGTTGATCGTCCACTGCCCCCGTACGCCCAGCCGCCCGGTTCCCCCTGTGGTCGTGCCCAGGTCGACGGCGCCCAGCCCGTCATTGCCATCGTTCAATGCGACGCGCTGCCAGATGATCTGCGCCTGAGGTTCCAGCACGAAGTTCGGCCCGAACGCGAGCGCCACCGGATAACCTGCCTCGATCGAAGTCAGAACGCCGTAGCCTGAGACCGACAGACGGGCCGACTGCGTTGTGGCGTTGCCGTCGTAGTGCGTGCCCTGCAGCACGGCGTCGACGTACCAACCACTTGGGCCGTAATGCGTCCAGTATGCCCCGCCGCTGTACGCATCGAGATCCAGCGTGCCTGTTTGGACCTGCACGTAGGCCGTGGCCGGTGCATTGGTCACGAGCCCGTTCACGTCGGCATTGCTGTTTCCGTATGCGAAGTAGACGCCGGCGGCATCGTAGTGATCTGGCATGAAGCTGTCGCGCCAAAGATCCAGACCCACCTGGACACCAAACAGGTGGCCACTGGCGCTCGCATCGGTGAAGGTCTGGTAACGGTTGTCGATCTGCTGTCCGAACGTGCGCCCCCAGGCAGACTGGCCCCAGCCAGCGTTGTCGGCACCACCCGCGGCCACGGTCAACGTGTCGCCGATCCGTTCATGCAACGTACCCAGGGTCGTCTGTCCCAGTTGTCGCGCGATGGGCTGCACCACCGCGTCCGTGGCGATTTCCGGGCCGAGGATCGGATACTTCGCCGATGTAGGCTGGGCCGCCGGCGCATCCAGAGGCAGTGAGTTGCCGGGAGGGATGCCGTCCGGTACTCCGGACTGTGATCCCGTCGGCGGTGGCGTGGAAGGCGTCGAGGTGACCGGCGTGGGTGCCGCAATGAAATCAGAGCGCAAAAACCAGTCTTCGGGCGCGCTGCTGTCGACACTGCCTCTGAACAGGCGGTAGTCGAGGAAGCCGGCGCGCAGCCTGCCGTTGAGCACGAACGCGCCTGCTGTTGTGCTGCCGCCGTTGATCACCTGGACCAGGCGGATGCCGTTGTTCAAGGTCTGCGCGCCGCTGACGCCGGTGGGAAGCACGACTACCGCGCTCGTTCCGTTCGTGGTGCCACCGTCGAGCACCAGCCGACTCGATGGCGAGCCGTCTGTGCCGAGAAACGTGTTGAATACGACCTCGCCCTGCGGGTCGCTGTAGCTTCCGCGAATCGTCAGCGCGCCATAACCGGTATCTCCGGCCACCGGGTTACCGGGCCAGACCACCCCCTGGTTCACCACGTTGCCGATCACCGTGCCCGAACCGGCCAAGGTCCCTGGTGCAAGGACGGTCACGGGCGAACTGATCGAGCCATTGACGATGAGCGTGCCCTGTTGAATGGTTGTCGGGCCGCTGTAGGTGTTGTTGCCATTGAGCACTGTGGTGCCGGTGCCCATCTGTACCAGAGCGCCGGTTCCCGAAAGCACGCCACTGAATCTGAGCGTGTCGCTGCGATCGAACGCCAGGGCGCCGTTGTCGGTGACGTTGCCCACGATGCTACCGCTGGTACCGCCGTTGCCCAGCTGCAGGGTGCCGGCATTGATCGTCGTGCCGCCCGTATAGGTGTTCGAGCCTGAAAGCACGAGCGTGCCCGTATCGCCCTTCGTCAACGATCCGGTGCCGCCGATCACACCGCTCACGGTGAGTGTCCCGGCTGGCGCAACATCAATCGTCCCGCCGCCGGTATTGAGCGTCACGCTGCGTGCCAAGGTGAAGCCTGGGCCGGTGACCGCCAGCGTGCCGCTGTCGAGACTCAGGCTGCCTGTTGCCGCACCAAGATTGTTGTCGGCGGACACTTGCAGCGTGCCGCCGTTGATCGCCGTGCCGCCCGTATAGGTGTTCGCGCCCGAAAGAACGAGCGTGCCCGTATCGACCTTCGTCAACGATCCGGTGCCGCCGATCACACCGCTCGCGGCGAATGTACCGGCTGGCGCAACATCAATCGTCCCGCCGCCGGTATTGAGCGTCACGCTGCGTGCCGTGGTGAAGCCCGGGCCGGTGACCGCCAGCGTGCCGCTATCGAGACTCAGGCTGCCCGTTGCCGCACCAAGATTGTCGTCGGCGGACACTTGCAGCGTGCCGCCGTTAATCGCTGTGCCGCCCGTGTACGTGTTCGCGCCGCCGAGTATCAGTGTGCCGAGGTCGGCTTTCTCCAGCTGCGTGCTGCCCTGCAGTACGGCGTCTATTGTCGCGATATAGCCTGCTCCACCCGACGTGCCATCGCCGACCCGAATGGTGGTCGTGCCGGATCCGGCGGTGGTCTCAACCAGCGTCAGCGGTCCGCCATTGATCACATAGCCACCGGACGCGAACTGCATGCCCGCGGCGCTGACCTGGCCCACGCTGTTGTCCACCGTCACCGTGCCCGGCGTCGCCTCGAAGATTGCATAGCCCAAGTTCGCCCACGGCGCGTTTAGGGTGCCCGTGGCGTTGGTCCAGTTGTCATTGCCGGCAGGGCTCTGCCAGGTACCGCTGCCACCGTTGATGTCGCCGTTCCTGGTTCCCGTACCATCCCAATAGGTCAACGTCACGCCCGTCGTATTGACCAGATTTACTTCACCAGGCACCGAAGTCTGCACCACGGCGGTCGTCCCCGATGGCAGGGTGCCCAGCGTCAGTCCGTTGTTGGTCAGCGCACCGCCATACATGAAAACCTGGTAGATGCCCGGCCCGAACGTGGTGCCCGGTGATTCGGCTACGTCGAGCGTGCCGTCCAGCGTCAGGTTGCCCTTCACCGCGGTCAGGTCATTCAGCGCGCCACCTGCCACATTGGAATGGCCAAAGCTGTACTCGAGGACCGAACCGCTGGCGAGGCCAAGATCACCGTTGATAGTCAGGGTCCCGATACCGCCCGCAGCCCCGCCAGGAGCCAGGGTGCCACCGGCCACGTTGACGCTTCCTCCGATGATGCCAGTGCCGCCTAGCGTCGCACCGCTCGCCACCGCCGTCGCACCCGTGGCGGCCGTCTGGTCGCCGTTGATGTACAGGGAGCCGCCATTGACGGTCGTGCCGCCCGTGTAGCTGTTGGTGCCGGTCAGAACCAACGTGCCAGGGCCAGCCGCATTGAGCACGCCGGGAGCGGTACCGTCAGAGATGACCCCGGCAAGGGTCTGGGTGGTTCCCGCCGGCGGCGTGAAGTTCGGATCGCCGGTCAGTGTGACGTTGTTGCCAATCGTGTAGTTGCTACCGCTCAGCCATGACAGGGTGGTGCCAGCGGCCATTGCCAGCGCGCCCGTACCCAACGCCGCATTGTTGCCGACTGCGATCGCGCCACCGCTGATCGTCGTCGTACCGCTGTAGGAGTTGTTGCCGGACAAGGTCTGGGTGCCGGTGCCGATCTTGGTCAGGTTGCCGCTTCCACTGATCGTGCCGGAGTATGCGCTCGATGTATTGTTGCCGCCGGTGGCCAGGGTGGTCGCATTCAGCGCCACTGTGCCGGCGGTGCCGGCCAGGGAACCGATCGTATCGACGGCCAGCAACTGGAACTCGCCGCCATTGACGGTGACAGCGACGCTGCCGCCGATCCCGCTCTGTCCGTTGTTGGTCCCCAGCACTCTAAAGAGACCGCCGTTGATCGTGATCGGGCCGCCGGTGATGCTCGCGCCGTTATAGATATCCAGGTCACCGCTATTGAGAATGACGCCGCCCGTGTTCGCCCAGACGCCGCCTACCGTATTGTTGAAAATCCCATGACCTCCGGTGCTCGAAATGGTGAGAGAGCCGGGTCCGCTGGTAATGCTGACGCTGATCCATCCGGCGTTCGGCGCGAGAAAGCTATTGGCATTGGCCACCACCGAATACACTCTGCCGTCAGTGGCGGTGACGGATGAATTCGCGATGGTGCCTCCATTGAGCACGACTCTTTCGCCGCCGATGTTCATGCCGTTGAGATCGAGGGTCGCGCTCGCGGCCACCGTGGTTCCGCCTGCGCTGGAGCCGAGCGCAGAGTTACTCCCGACGACGAGCGTGCCGGTGCTGATCGTTGTTCCGCCCGTATAAGTATTGGCGCCGGTCAACGTGGTAGTGCCGGTGCCGATCTGGCTGACTAATCCGGTGCCCGAGATCACGCCGCCGTAGGTCACCGCCGTGCCGGCTGCCGGATCGAAGGCCAGCGCGGCATTGTTGCTGACGTTGCCGGTGATGGCGCCATTGGTAGTGCCGTCACCCACCTGCAGCGTGCCCGCCGAGATCGTCCAGGGTGTAGTCGTCGTGGTTGAGCCGGTCAGCGTCCAGGTACTGACGCCCGTCTTTTGATACTGGCCAAAGCCCTGATACTGTGCAGTCGGACCGATCTGCGCCATGCTGAAGGTCGCGTTGGTCGAACCGCCCAGAATGAACGTATCGGCTGACGAAAACGCCACCACGTTGCCGGTGATATTCGAGCCCGCATCGATCTCAAGCGAGTTGGTGCCGCCCGTGAAGGTGATGGCACTTGCCCGAGTGCCTCCGCCTCCGAGGCCGCCCGAAATGTTGCCGGCATTGATGATCGTTAGCCCCGCGCCGGTGATGCCCACACCTCCGGTGCCGGTCGTGCTTGCCCCCCCGGAAATAGTGCCACCGGCCATATTGGTGACACTGAGCCCAGTACCAGAGATGCCGGCACCGCCAATCGCACTGGTGCTTGCACCTCCGGAGATACTGCCGGAGTTGATGACGGTGTCGGCAAGCCCGATGAGACCGATGCCGCCGTTCCCAGCAGTTCCCAGGCCATTGGGTGAGTTCGCGCCACCCTGACCGCCACTGATCGAGCCCGAATTCACTAGCGTCGCACCGTTCGCCGCGAACTTCAGACCCGCGCCACCGTCTCCGCCAAAGCCGCCGCTCGTGCCGCCGCCACCATTGCCGCCCGCGCCTCCGGTGCCTCCCGTGATCGTGCTGGAGTTCGTGCTGGTTCCACTGCTACCGGTAATGTAGGCGCCGCATCCTCCGGCTCCTCCGCCGGCATTGTTTCCGTGAGCAGTGCCTTCGTTGGACGCATTGCCCCCGTTGCCTCCAACGAGGTTGCCCGTGTTGTTGATGGTCGCGGTGCCTGTGCCATTGCCGTTCCAGCCGCCGCCACCGCCAGCGCCATCAGCTAACCCCTGATTTCCATTCTCGCCGTTAGGATTTGCGGCGGTGCCGCCCGCACCACCCGTTGCGCCCCCCGCAGCTGCGTTGCCGCCATTGCCACCGCCTGAGCTGCCACCGATGAAGTTGCCAACGGCTTGACCCGTACAACTTGTTCCATCGCCACCGTTGCCGGCCCAAGCGGGAATAGCGACGGACGCCATAATCAATGCAAGTGCGATCGGTCTGGCAACCATCTGGCTGATGCAGCGACAGGGCACCTCCACGTAACCTGGCAGCCGACCTCCATCAGAGTTTTTCGGCGCGGTCATAGTTCGCTCTGGTGTCCGTCAAAACGCATTTATTTCGACGCTCACAGTGGTTCGTCGCGCATGCGACAACCTCGGCAGAGAGGAGCCATCCTACGAAGTTTTGCTGAGAATCAGGTGTTGCCAGCCAGGCGAATACCCGCGTGGAGATCAATACTTCAATAGGATCGCCAAGAATGGCGTACCCGAGACGGTGACGATAAATAAGAGCGGAGCGGACCTCGCTGCGCTCAAAGACATCACCGCCGCCCGCAATCAGCCGATCAACATTCGACAGTAGAAGTATTTGAACAACCTGGTCGAGCAGAATCACCGCGCCAGCAAGCGACGAGCGCGACCCCCGTTGGGCTCCAAAAGCATCCAATGTGCCTGGATCCTGCGTGGCGGCATCGAGGTGGTGCATATGGTCAAGAAGGGGCAGATGCGCCGCCCCGACGGGGAAGGTTCGTCTGCCGTCGCTTCGTACTACTCGCTGGACTTCCGAACGCGCTGCGGCGTTGCGCAACGGATCGAACATCGACCGCCATTGCGACACAACCCTTCATGGTCAGCCCCCTTTTGAACAACGATCGGCGCGGTGAGCCGCGACTCATACCGGCCAGAGCGCGACATGCCTATCGGAGGACAACCCCTGCCAAACCAAAATACACCGCATGCCTTCAACACAATGTCAACGCGCCCTCTCCCCAGGGGCTGGCTGCGAACCTTGCGAGGATGAAAACTTGCCTAATCGCGTGGTCCTTATGACTGCTTCGGGTCGAAGGCGGACCTTGCAGGCGTTGCCTAGCCGACACACTCAATATTCGTATTCCCCAAGCCTCTAGTTCACTTGACCGTTTCAAGCCATTGCAACAGGGCGTGCGAGAGTTCCGTTCGTTGATCCGAATACGCATGATCCGTAGCCAGATGCAACGTGGTGACGCGGGTGTCACCGGCCTGGCGAAGCGCGCTGGCGAAAGCGTCGTCCACGGGCGCCAGGCCGTCGTCCGACGTCATCACGAGCACGGGCCTGTCCTTGATGGCTGCCGCCTTCGCGCCAAATCGCCACGCAGATGCATGGTCGGATACCTCCTGGGCCAAACCGTTGGGAGTGCATCCGCTGAGCGGCGCCATGCCTTCGTCAGCCAGTGACGTGCCCATGGCCTTAATGGCGTCTTCCTTCGAACCATGCGACTGCAGCTGCGCCAGCTCGCCGGCGAGATCGGCACCCGAGATCATCGCCATGCCCTTGATGGCTGGGTCCGACGCGGTACCGTGGACCGCCATGAAGCCTCCCATGCTGTGACCCACGAGCACGATCCTGGATGGGTCGAGTCGCAGGCGCTTGGCGTTTGCGGGTTGGCGAAGATAGGCGATGGCCGCGGCGACATCTTCGATGCCGTGGGAGAAGGAGAAGGTGCCCGGCGTACCCCATGACCCGCGATAGTTGAAGTAGAGAACGTCCCACCCGGCGCGCCGCATGTCCTGCGCGAGGTCCAGGTTTCGCTCGTTTCCGGGAAAGCCGTGCAACAGGATCACCGCTGGGTGCGGACCAGCACCCGCAGCCACGTAAACCAGGGCATTCATGAGCGATCCGTGGCTGGGGATCTGCATCGTCTCCATCGACGCCTTCGCATCGCCTTCCGGTTGGGTCGCACTGTTAACGCTGGCCTTCGCATCGTCAGGCGACCCGGTACCGCGGGCGTGAGCTGAATCAGGAGACAGGCACAGCGATAGGCAAGCGGCAAACAATGCGGACGTCACGAACGTTTTCATGCTTTCCCCTTGGTGAGATGGCTGGCGCCGGTTACCCGCGAGCGATGCCAGACTAATGCGGATAGTCGATGTGCAGAGGACTTCTTCCCTCTGCCAGATGGCTTATGGTCGTCGCATTCTAGGCTCGGACTGACCGGGGCAGGGCTTGTCCATCGGCCGCACAGGCGCACCCCGATGAAGGCGGCTGGACGGCGGTGAGCGGCGTTCCCGGTCAACTTGAGTGCAGGCAGCCTGGCAGCAGTGCAGGACTCCATGTGGCGATCGTCCAACGCTATAGGATCGGACTACCTCCGTATTGCACATATTCGGTAACCCCCTTGGGTGGCGTCTGACCGCGGCGCTGTGGCTGCTTGATGCCGCGTGGCGCGCAGTCACGGTTCGCGAGCCGAACACGGGTGTGGGACCGCGCAGGCATCGGGCTTCAGCGCTTGCCGATGGGGGCGGGCCGTCGAAACGCGGCTTCGCCTCAACCCATCGGGGATGGCAGCGAACACCCGGCTCATGGCTTCCTCTTGAAAGCCGACGCCAAGGCGTTCTCGCCTTCCGTTGCAAACCGCTGTGAAAACTCCCCCTGCAGGAAGTCGACGAAGCGGCGCACGCGCGGTGGCTGAAACACGTTGGGGTGGTACATCGCGTGGATGGGCGAAGGGGCGGACCAGGCCGGCGCGTTTATGAGCTTCAGCCTTCCGGCGCTTACATCCGCCGTGACCGCCCATAGCTGCCGGTACGCAAAGCCGCGCCCCATCACCGCCCATGTACGAATGACTTCGCTGTCGGTGCATTCGTGATAACGCCGCACGCGTACGACATCCTCGCCGAGTTGCCACTCGTTTCTTGGCCCTGCCTGGTTGGTCAGCACCAGCGTGGGAAGCTCGGCGAGTTCCTCGGGTTGCGTTGGCATGCCGTAGGCATCGATACATGCCGGCGATGCACACACCACGCGCCAGCTGTCGGCAAGGTGGCGCGCGACGAGGTCGCTGTCCTGCAAGGGGCCGACGCGTATGGCGACGTCGACATCGTCGGGCACGAAGCGCGAGAGCGAATCCGACAGCGTCAGCACGACGCGCACGTCGGGGTGCAGCTCCATGAAGCGGTTGAGGATATGGACCAGCAGGTTGCGCCCGAGATCCGACGGTGCCGATACCCGCAGCGTTCCGCTGACCGCGTCGGTGCCACTTCGCACGGCGCGCTCGGCCTCGTTCATGGTTTCGATCGCCACCCGGCAGGAGGCGATGTAGATGCGCCCCTCATCCGTCAGGCGCAGTTGACGCGTTGTCCGCTCGAACAGGCGCGCGCCCAGCATCGTCTCCACCCGTTGCACACAGGCGCTGGCCGCGGCAGGTGAAAGCCCGGTCCGGCGCCCGGCCGCCGACAGGCTGCCGAGGTCGGCCGCATCGACAAGAAGCTGCATGTCGCTGAAGCGGTTCATGAGTGCCTGTCCTGGCGCAGGAGGCTTGAGCCGGATCATCTTCAAATGGCATTTGAAGGTCAATAAACATCGAGGCTCATTATCAAGCGGAAGGCGGCGAGTGAGTATGGAATTCATCCCCCGCTCCCCTGAAGGTGCCGCCATGTCATTCGCCAAACGCATGTTCGTTGTTTGCCTGATCGCCTCCATGGCCGCATCCCCGGTGCTGGCCGGCCAGGACGCCATGACGTCCGCCGCAAGCGCCGGCCACGGCATGGTTCCGAAGGAGCTGGTCGGGGCGTGGACGCTGGTCCGTTGTGACAACGTCTATCCCGATGGCCATCGCGTGGAGCTCTACGGCCCCCATCCGGAAGGCATGTGGCTTATCGATGCCCAGGGCGATTACATGATGCAGATCGTGCGCGCCAGGCGCATGCCATTCGCCGCCAACGACAAATCCAAAGGGACGCCCGACGAGTATCGCGCCGCCTCGATGGACAGCAATGCCCACTACGGTCGCGTGAGTGCCGATGCGAGCCATCTGCGCAGCGACATCGTGCATGCATCCTTCCCCAATTGGGATGGAAGGAGCGGCGACACGAGTTACACCATCAACGGTGACGAGCTGACCTATCGCGTTGCCAAACCGTCGAGCGGTGCGGCGGATGGCGCCCATGGTGAAGTGGTTTGGCGTCGCGTCCATTCATAGGAACGCACGCCGTCTCGATGATGGGCTCACATCTGCAGGGCCACCGGCATCCCGGTGGCTGCCTGCTTGTCTCGATCAGATCGGGTCTTCGATCGACTTGGCGAGCTGGGTGAAGAGCTTCGGGCCGGTCTCGGTCATGTGCCAGCAGTCTTCCAGGCGGATGCCGAATTCACCGGGAATGTAGAGGCCCGGCTCATCGGAGAAACACATGCCTGCCGCGAGCGGCGTGGCGTCGCCGTGGACGAGATAGGGCGACTCGTGGCCGTCCAGACCGATGCCGTGACCGGTGCGGTGCGGAAGACCGGGCAGGTGGTAGCCGGGGCCCCAGCCTTCCTTTTCGTAGTAGGCGCGCACGGCGTCGTCGATGCTGCCCACCGGAGCGCCGAGCTTGGCGGTGGCCAGCGCAATTTCCTGGCCGCGCTTGACGGTATCCCAGACCTTCCGCTGTTTCGCGGTCGGCTGACCCATCACCCAGGTGCGCGAGATGTCCGATTGATAGCCATGCACGGCACAGCCCACGTCCATCAGGATCACCGAGCCTTCGTGCAGGGTCTCTGCCTTGTGCGAGCCGTGCGGGTAGGCGCTGGCCTCGTTGATCAGCACGAGGGCGAACTCCGGCGCGCCGCCCAGGGCGACGGTGGCGGCATTCATCATGTTGGCGATTTCGTCCGGACGCATGCCGACGCGGACGTTGCCATGGACATAGCGCAGCGCAGCCAGGGTGACGTCGTTGGCGGTCTGCATCAGCGCGAGTTCGGCCGGAGACTTGATCAAGCGGACGGCTTTGACCAGCGCGTCGCCGGAGACCACGTTGTAGGCGCCTGCGCTCGCGTCACGCACACCGTCGACTATGAACAGGCGCGTGGTGGCCTCGAAGGCGATCGGGCCGGAGGTAACGCCGCGGTCGCGAAGCGCGCCGACGATGCGGGCGAACGGGCTCTCGTGCTCATTCCAGGGGCGCACGTCGCCGGGCACCGCCAGGGTTTCGCGGATCGAGGGTTCTTCGAAGGCCGGGGTCACGACGACAAGGTCGCCATGGGCCGGAATCACGGCGGCCGTCGTACGTTCCGAGCGATGCCACTGGATGCCGGTGAAGTAGTCCAGGCTCGAGCCCGACTCCAGGATCAGGGCACCGATCTTCTGCTCGACCATCAGCTTCTGCAGCCTGGCGATCCGGGCGAGGCGTTCCTCCACGGAAATCGGCTTGGCACCGGTGGTCATGGAGGTCAATCCGGCCATGCTGTTCGATGCAGCAGGCGCGGCTTGGGCCGACCGGCTACCCAGCATGAGGGCAGCAGACGCGGCAGTGGTGGCTACAGCTCCAGCAAGAAAGTCGCGACGACGCATGAAGACTCCGGACCGGTTGAGAGGTTGCTTTGCAGTATGAGGCTGGAGTCGGCGGCGCGACTACTGCCTGGCTAGGTGTGAGATCGCGCTATGCGTGAACACCACGGCCAAGTGCAGCATGCGGTGAACCTGGGCGCCTGTGCTCAAAGTGATACAGGCAGGGATTATCCCGTCGGAAACTGACCTCAGGAGGGAAGGCTCCCTAGATTCAGCTGAAACCGGATGCCCTGCACGAACGCCTGCTCCTGCAAACTCTTTCGATAGTCGTCGATGGAAAACACACCGTCGGAGAAGCGGTCGAAGAATCGCTGGATCTCGTTCTGCGGGCCGCCATAGCAATCAAGCACAATCAGCACCCACTTTCCGATGGCATCGGGAAACTTCGCCGATAGCTGGCCATCCAGGGCCGCGTCGACGCAGCCATACATGCGAGCCTGAATTCTCTTGAGGTGGGTGATCGTCTCGCCCTCCCACGGGCCTGCCTCGACGAGCACCATCTGCCACTCGTCAGGCTCTTCGCCTACCGCAATGACATCGACAACCACCTCGTGCGGATCGGTCATTCGCTTTGCCTCATGGTGCGTTTCCCTTGCGGAACCGTCTCGCGACCGGTCGAAGCCGGCGGGTCAAATCGCGCGACTCGTACTACGCGCATCCAACGAAGCGGGTCGTCACTTGACGATCCCGAACATGTACAGCGCAAGGATGGGGCCGACGATCAACACGACCGAACCCACCAGGCATAGCACCCCGGCAACGACCACATTCCAGTTGGATCGGAAGGAATACCTGGGGTCTTCGGCAATGGCCGGCTTGGTGAGCTGATAGGTCTCGGCGATGTGCCGGGCGGTAATGACGTAGGCAATGGCAAAGGGCATGCCTGACGTCTTTTCCGGCAGAAAAGGCAGCAATAGCCAAAGCGCTGCGATGAGTGCTGCACCGAGAATCAGGCAACGTCGCGCATAAGTGTATTTCTCGAGCGCAACGAAGTTTTTCCACAAGAAATAGATAAGCCCGACCGGGCCACCAAGAAACGTCCCGAAGGCGATCTGGATGGGTGAGTAAATGGCTATGGCCGGCGATACTGCCTTGTTGAACGTCGTAGCTGGTGCAGCGTACTGGTCTTGCGACATCCATCCCCCCATGTATGTGCCTGACCAAGGCGTCTCGCGGGTTCGTGCCTGGTCGTTGAGCGACTTTCGTTCTAACGCGGACGTGCATGCCGCGACATCCCGATCTCATTCGGAATGATCAATCGATCCGGAGAGCACTCGGCCTCAAGCCGAGTCGCGCATCCCTCGCAAGCGGGGCCGAAGACGCCTCCGGACCCCGCTTGACCGGGCTAGGCCACGCTCAATGCCCTAGCGGCAACACCGTGAACCGGTTGCACAGGAAGGTGCTTCCCGACGCGTCCTTGGTCTTGGCGTAGGTCTTTTCGCGCAGCGTTACGACCTCGCCTTGAATGCAACGCTGGTTCTCGTGGAGAAGGTCGGCAAAGCTGCCAGGACGCGGCGGCGTGTCACCCTCCGCGCGCTTCTCCTCTCCATAGCCAAGCCAGTAGCTGACCCAGTCGGCGGGCGGCTTGGCCGGGCTCGTGGACGATTTGCCTGCCTGGTAACCCAGGTCGTAGCTGGTGCTGTCGATGGGTTTGTATGCGAGCGCGTCCTGCGGAAGCGCATTCATCTGTGGATCGGGATTTCTATCTGGACGTGCGCTGGAGCTGTAGCTTCGCTGCACCAGAAAGCCCACGACGATGATGAGACCAACCGCAGCCAATACCATGCCTTTCGATTGCATAGAGCCTCCCCCTGTTGGAAAACTGTTTGGAATCGTCGAACCTGTCATTGCACAAGCCAAGCATCTGTCCGCTCTGTGGGCGGACTGGATATCTAGATCCAGGAGACGTCGACGACGTCGACCTCCATGCCCGCTACCAAGGCAACCTCATTGATCGCCTCGGCATGGATGACGGCTTCGGAATCGGACGTCTCGTGGCCTTGCCCGATCTCCGGCCAGTGCTGCCGGGCGAGATCGATGGCCTTGGCAAGCGCGGCATCCGAATCGCAGGCCGAGACGACACCATAGAGTTCGAAATCGGCGATCCCTTCGGGACGCAGAAAACCCTGCCCGACGGCCAAGACTGACCAAAGCCCCATATTTCCCCCTTTATCCCCGTCTGTCCGCCAAGAAGGCAGGCAGTGCCTAGAGTCCCCGGCTCGCAGTATGGCAACTCTTTGAACCGTAGGGGAGTATCGCCAAGGGTGTGCGGCCGTCTGGCCGTCCACTTGCGCCCGGGTGCCGGTAGGGGGATTGGCGTGCGTTGGACCTTCCCGTCCTGGCTGGGCCGTCGCCGCTGATGGCCGGCGCGGTGGCCCCTGACCAGGGCAAGCGCCCGGACCGCCCGGTCCGGGCGCCAGGCTTTTATTGCTTCAAGGCCACAAACGTCGTCGTGCGATTGCGCTGCTTGTCTTCGCTGACCACCTTCATGGACTTGCCGTCCGCAGATACCGTGGAGGTCTGCACGGAGATGACCTTGCCAGCGCGCATCTCGCTTTCCACCAGCGTGTTGCCGGTGAGCTTTACCGTAACGCTGGTAACGCCCGGATCGCCGACGAACGGAGCTTCCGTGCCATCCACTTTGGCGTTGTAGGACTGCCCGGTCGGGGCGGTCATGCTGAACATCCCGCCCGTTTCCTTCATGGTCCACGTCACAGCGTTATCGGACACGCTCGTCACCTTGCCGGCCTGCCACGTTCCCGAGCGGGCGTGCGAGCCCACCGGTCCGGCAGCGACCTTCACCCAGTCCTCGCTCCCTGTTATCGGGGCGCTGTTGGTGTTGCTGCTGTCCGTATAGTCGTCGTGGACCGTCTTGCCGTCAGGGCTTACGGTGCTCGTGACGCTGGCCACCACCTTGCCACCCTTCTTGTCGGTGATCTTCACCGTATGGGCGTCCACGACTTCAACAGCGGCAGCATCGAAATAGGGGTTGCCGGTAATCGGGTGGTCCTGGCCATCCGCCTTGACCATGAAGTGCGGCACGCACGACTTGCAGTCGTACATGCCGCTCTGCAACACGATCACGGACGGCTTCTTCGAGAGCTGCACCTGGCTCATGTCGACTTTCCAGGTGCCATCGAATGCACTGGTGGCAAAGGCGCACACGGGAGACAACAACGCCAGGACGACGATCGACTTGTGGAACTTGCTCATGTTCTGGATTCCCCTCTGTTGGTGACGGACATGGCCACAAGCGGCCACGCATCCGGTTGAACCGACGTCGCTGTCCAGATGGCGCGTATCCGTCCGTCACCCCATCGAATTCAACTGCCGATGCGATCGGGGCAAGCCATAAGAAGAAACCTGTATTGCCGGGTCAGGCATGCCGAAGAGGGGTTACGCTTTGGCACCGGACGCATCGCCGTGATCGCTCACTGCTCGCGGGAGACAAGGTCGCCGATGGCTTGCGGTTTCATCGACGGGATCGCCAAAACTTGCGGTGCTGGAAGTGTGAACCCCTTTCACAAACCAGCGCAGTGTTGAGCGATGCAGAGGCGGCGATTGCACGTTTTCGGCAAGCGCTGATCGGCCTTTCGGACTATACGGGCGGCGTTGTCAGGCTCGGGCTTTGCGTCTGGTTGGGGTCATCGCGCGCCGCGCCGAGTCCCAAGGGCCACCGGAGCAAGGACATTCGTTGAGCGCGCGTTGGCAAGTGACGCAGCCCGGCGTGAAGACTTGCCTCAGGCCATCGGTGCCGCCGCGGGATAGAAGATGTTTCCATCCGCTTGCGGCACCGCGCCGACTGTCAGCCTGGCCTCATCCACGTGGCGACGTCCAAGGATGTGGCACACGGTTTCGCCGCGAGTGATCAGATAGTCGGTGATGATGCGGCGATGGCAGCGCCACCACACGGCTTCGGAGCACATGATGGCGCAACACGATGCATGGCCTCGTGCAATCAGGTCGTCCAGGCCGGCGCGAAAGGCGTCGGAGAGCGCGTAGTCGGCGTAATGGTGGAAGCTCGGGTTCGACCAGAATCCATTGACCCCGGAAGGCACGGTCTTCGATTTGCCGCGTCGTCCGCCAAGCGGGCTCAGATGCTCATACGAAATATCGGAAGGCGCGAGGCTGAGGGGGAGCACATCCTCGTTGAACTGCGGGTGGGTGTACGACCTGGGAAAGGCGCGTACGTCCACCACGCGCCGGACACCCGCATCGACAAGCAGCTCGACAAGCTCTTCAACGCTTCGGTTGGAATGTCCGATGGTGAAGAACGCAGACATTGCACCGGTCAGCCGTCAAGGTGCCGGAGCGCGCCGCCCTTGTGGGCCGCGACGTGATCGGTCTTGTCACTCTTGATCTCGTATTGGGGCTCTTCCTTCGATGCGTGATGCGTATGGCCCTTGTAATCGAAGTCGCGGGTGTGGACCGCAATGACGGTTCCCGAGACCCGGCCGGCCTCGGAATTCCAGCTGACGTGATCGCCTACCTTGAATGCGCTGCTCATCGTGAGATGTCCGGCGGCATGGCTACTCCATGGCTCTCCATTGGAGTAGCTGGTGCATGGGCGCTACGTCACTTCGACGTGACGTAGCCGTCATCTGCCAGATGTGCCGGCGGTTGCCCCGGCAGCTTCCGAATACCTTTTCAGTACGGTTGTGCTCAAGCCGTTGGCATGAACGATCTCGCCGTACAGCGCGGCCGAAGGGCGGGCGGTGCGGTGGAAGTCGTGCTCGTAATCCACCGCGAACAGGCCGAACCTGGCATCGAATCCCTCGTTCCATTCGAAGTTGTCCATCAACGACCAATGGACGTAGGAGCGGATGTCGACACCATCGCGTTGCGCCAGCCACGCTTCGCGGATATGCGCGACCAGGTAGCGTTGCCGTAGTTTGTCGTCGTCGGCGCTGTCGGCCGTGCCGTTCTCCAGAATCATCACGGGCTTGGCATAGCGCTTGCCCACCTTGGTCAGCGTCTCGTAGAAGCCATGCGGATAGGAGGGCCAGCCCAGGTCGTTGCGCTCCTCATCGGGCAGGTCTGGCGCGACCGTGCCGACGTCCGGGTCGAGCGGATGCCGCCAGTCACCGCGCACATAGTTGCGGCTGTAGTAGTTGACGCCGACGTAGTCCTCGGTGCCGGCCAGACCCTCGATCGGGATATCGATGTCCGTGGTGGTGAGCTTCATGCGACCACTGGCGACAGCATCGAGGAAGTCCCAGTTCCAGACCTTGTCGACGACCCACACGAGCGTGCGGTCGAGCGGCGAGTAGCGGTGATACGGCTCGAAGATCTGCATGTTCTGGGTCAGCCCCACGGACACGGTGGCGCCACGCGAGGCGGCGACACGGTGCAGGGTGCGATAGGCCTGGGCATGCGCGCGCAGCAGCGCGGCATACACGTCGCGTGCGCCGGCGAAGTCGCCGCGCTTCTCGCCCGGCGGGTAGGTGCCGAGGACATAGGCGTCGTAGAGATAGACATTGGGCTCGTTGAGCGTGCACCAGATCCGCACGTCGGGCACGAAGTTGTTCGCCACCGCATCGACGTAGGCCTGCCACAGCGTCAGCGCATCGGCGCGCTCCCATCCGCGCTTGCCGTGGGCGTCCGCATCGAAGAACCAGGCGGGCGATACATAGTGGAACAAGGTCACGATCGGCTCGATGCCACGGCTTTTCATCGCCGCGAAAACCTTGTGGTAGTACGCGATCGCCTCGGGATCGGGTTCGGTCATGCCGGGGCGCGGAAACAGGCGGGCCCATTCGATCGAGACGCGGAAGGCGTTGAGACCGAGGTGCGCGGCGGCATCGATGTCCTCCTCGTACAGGACATCGAACCCCGCCTTGTGGGTGCGCACCTGTTCGGACCATCGACCGAAACCGTGAATGTTGCCCGCAGGCGTGGCGCCGATGTGCTCGCCCTGGGCGAAGCGGTGATCGCGAAACACCTCGGCCTCGAACTTCGTCCAGTCGCTGGCGGGCAGGCTTTCGGCCTGTTGTCCGGCGATCGCCACACCCCACAGGAAGCCCTTGGGAAAGAGCATGGGCTGCATCGGTGCCGCCGTGATGCGCGGTTCGCCGCGCCCGGGAAGGGCAAGGCTCCATGCGATGACTGCGACAACGAGCAGCGCGAGAACGCCGATGGCCGTGTAACGCTTCCAGTGGCGCCGGCTCATGCGCGCATCCATCGCGGTTGTTCGTTGCGGGATGGTTGGGCCGTTTGGCTGCAACGGTTTTCCATGTCTGGCCCCGCTTGAACGTGAAGCGCCTTGTTGCTTGTATCCACCGCCATCATTGCCATCCCCATCACCTTGTCGGGTAGTCGCTCGGTTGCACAGGGGAGTCGTGTGGATGTCCTGCAGGACGGGAAGCCAACGCGACGCCTCGCTTGCATGTGGCAGCCACCATCGCTCGCTGTGCCTAGGGCACGGCGCGACGGGTGGCCCGCGGCACTGCACGCGGTCGTCAGTCGCTGACGCTATCCGGATTACACTCCCCGGCCATCCCCACGTGTTCCCCGCACATGGGCCTGAAGAAGGTGCGCCTTGCCGGGCAAGGGCCGATGGCTTTCCGGGTAAGCATGTCGACAAGGCGAGCTCGGCGGCAAGTGGCGCCGGCGAAGCCGCGGTGAAACGATGTGGCGAAAGTCACGGCATCGGTGCGTTGCCGCACGCTTCGCCGTTTGGCCGACTTGCGCAGCGGGACCAGGCGCAAATTATGATCGCCCAAACTCCCGTAAGGTGCCGGCCAGACCGGGGCGGATCGTGGGAGCGAAGGGGGAGGGCGATGGATCAGGCTGTCGACTTTCAGGCGATCCCACGGGTCGTAGCAGGACGCGCTCGCGGTGGGCGCGAAACGCAGCAGGACGACATGGTGTGCCTCCATGATGCGCGGGAGGAAGCCTTCCTGCTCGTGCTGGCCGATGGCATGGGCGGTGATGGGGCCGGTGAGCTCGCGTCGGCCGGCGTCGTCGAGGTGGCGCGCCGCCTGTGGGATGCAGGCCAGTGGCGCGAGCAGCCGGGCCCGCTCTTTCTCGAGTCGCTGTGCCAGGACGCGCATGCCGAACTTCATCGTCGCCGCGCCGGATTGGCGAGCGGCGAGCCGCATTCGACTGTAGTGGCGATGATGGTGCATCGCGGTCGCGTGTCGTGGGCACATGTCGGCGACAGCCGTCTTTACCGCTTCCAGGGCAGCCAGTTGCTGGGGCGGACCGAGGATCACAGCCTGGCGCAGTTGCGCCTGCAGCAGGGCCAGATCACCGAGAGTGAGCTGGCGACCCACCCGGACCAGCACAAGCTGCTTCGGGGCCTGGGTGGCCCCGAAGCGCCGGTGGTCGAGCATGGCTGCGCGGTGCTGCGTGCGGGGCAGACCTATGTGCTCTGCAGCGACGGCATCTGGGAGCAGCTCTCGACGGAGGAACTGGCCCGGCTGTCGCGTCGCCGCGATCAGCAGGACGCCTTGCGCGAGGCATTGGTGCTGGCTGTCGAACGTGGCGGCCAGGAAGGCGATAATGTCGCGCTGATTTTCGCCCGCCCGGCCGAAGGCTGGTGGCGGCGATACGGCGACAGGTTGCGGTGGGCCTTGCGTCGCGCTGCACCCGGCGGGCGGCGGGTCGCCGCCAGTTACAACGAGGCTTCCTCTTGATTCGATCGTTTCTTTTCATGCGCGCGCATGGCGTGCGAACCCTGCGGCTGGCGCTCGTGATGACGGCGCTGGGTGCAGTGGGCTGTACCCAGATGACGGCGCTTAAGTCCAAGGTCGGCGATACGCTGGGTGGTTCGGGCACCACGTCAACGAATAGCACGTCGGAAGCCGCTGAGCCGCTGCCGCTCAACACCATCGTCAGTACGTACCTGATGAAGGGTCGCTACGACGAAGGCGAGCAGCGCCTGCGTCAGTACCTGGCGAAATATCCCAACGATCACGCCGCACAGGTCGCACTGCGCCAGCTGACGACGGACCCCAAGGTGGCACTGGGCACCAGGTCGCGCGCCTACGTGGCGCAGACCGGCGACTCCTACAGCACGCTGGCCGCGCGTCATCTGGGCGATTCCAGCCTGTTCCTGATACTTGCGCGCTACAACGGTTCGACCAACCCTTCGTCCTTGCATGTGGGTGATGCGGTGCGCCTGCCACTGGCTGGCGTGCGGCCGAATTTGTCCGCCGATACGACGACCAAGCCCGTCGCGCGCAACACGACCAGCAAGGCTGCCACTACGGCGAGCGCGGCAGCGCCTGCTGCTGCCGCGCCGGAGAATCCGCCGTCGACCGATTCTCCCGCAGCCCGCGCGCAGCGTCTGCAGACGGAAAGCTCGGCCCTGCTCAAACAGGGCCAGAAGGACCAGGCGCTGGCACGACTCGATCAGGCGCTGACGCTGGATCCGCAGCTGAAACCCGCGGGCAACCAGGCGCTGCGTGACCAGCTGCTCGCGTCGTATCACGAGCGCGCCGTGGTGCTGTATCGCGACCAGAAGCTGGACCAGGCCATCGCGCTATGGGACCACGTGCTGGCGATCGATCCGGGTTACGAGCGCGCTACGGTCTATCGCGCCCGCGCCATCGAGCTGCAGCAGCGGCTCAAGCAGATCTGAAACGCGGCGCCAGGTGACGACGCTCAGTGGGCGTCGTCGTTGGCCGCAGGCGGCGACATCATCAAGGTGGGTTGGCCGGCATCCTCCGCGGTGGGACGCGTGGGCGTCGCCACCTCGGCCGGCTGACGCGACTGCAGCGCGCTGTTCATCAGGTTGAAGGCGGC
Source organism: Dyella amyloliquefaciens (assembly GCF_004296575.1). Classification (GTDB taxonomy): domain Bacteria; phylum Pseudomonadota; class Gammaproteobacteria; order Xanthomonadales; family Rhodanobacteraceae; genus Dyella; species Dyella amyloliquefaciens. The sequence continues at coordinate 133,123 of NZ_SAYT01000004.1, forward strand.
GAACAGCCGACCCAGTTCATCGCGTCGTACCAGGCGGATGCGGTAGCTGTAGTCGGCGCGCGCCACGCGCATCATCGCGTCGCCCAGCATGCCCAGCAGGGCCAGTGGCTGGCGGAACAGCCAGTAGGCCGCGCCGACCAATGCCAGCAGCGTGATGACGAGTACCGAGGCGATGACCCAGAACGTCGTGCGCTGCGCGGCGAGCAGCGGCGCATTGCTCACGCCCAGGCGCAGTTCGCCGACCGTCTTGTCCTGGTAACGGATGGGTACGTCGAACAGCAGCATCTCGTTGCCGCGGTTGTCTTCGGCGACGCGGCCCAGGAAGCGTTCCACGCCGTCGGCGAGGGTTTGCTGGTGCGTGCCGGCGACGACGGGCAATGCGTGGCCGACATCGGCGGACTGCGTGCTCGCCACCACGTTGCCTTCGCGATTGGCGATGGAGAGATAGTGGATCTGCCCGTTGTGCGCCATGTCCGCCACCAGCGCGCGCGTGGCAGCTTCGTCGCCCAGCAACAGGTTCTCGGCCGACTCGCTGGCCACCATGCGGCCCAGCGTGCTGCCGTAGTCGGTGGCCAGGCCGGTTACGGCGCTGTTCTGCTTGGTGTAGATCGCGGCCAGCCCGAGCAGCAGCACCAGGCAGAGGATCGTGCTCAGTGCGCTGATCCAGCGAAAGCGCAGGGAGATGATGCGTGAGGCCAGCGGCGATTCATTGGTGCGTTCGTACTCGCGCCGCGCGAGGCGCAGGTCGTTGATCACCTCGGCGCCGCTTTGATAGCGCGCATCCGGCGTGGGAGCGAGCAGGGTGCGCACGATGCTGACCAGCATCGGCGGCGTGGCGGGGTCCAGCGGCGTGATCGCCGGGCGCGGATGGCGCTGCCGCTCGCGGATCAGGCGCTTGAGGTCGGTGGTATCGGGCCACGGCATCTTGCCGGTGACCAGCCAGTAGAGCACCACGCCCAGCGAGAACAGGTCGCCGCGCGCGTCGGCCGCCTCGCCGCGCAGTCGTTCGGGCGCCATGTAGGCGGGCGTGCCGCCCATCTTCCGGTCGCCGTCATGCATGGTGAGGGACGCTGCGCGGCGTTCGGCGATGCCGAAGTCGCTGAGCTTGGCGTAGTGCCAGTCCTCGGCAAGCATGATGTTTTCGGGCTTCACGTCGTGATGGATGACGCCCTGGCCGTGCGCGTAGTCGAGCGCCGCGGCGACCTGCGACGCGAGCTCGATCGCTACCGACAGCGGCGGCAGGCCTTCGCGCGATACGCGGCTGGCCAGCGTTTCGCCGGACAGGCGTTCCATCGCGATGTATTTGCGGCCGTCCTCGGTTTCGCCGGTGTCGAAGATGGTGACGATGTTGGGATGGACGAGATGTCCCGACGCGCGTGCCTCCTGCAGGAAGCGCTGCCGCGAACCGGGGTCGGCGGCCACGCTGCGATGCAGGCACTTGATGGCGACGGGCCGATCGATGCCCGGATCGAAGCCGGCGTACACCACGGCCATGGCGCCTTCACCGAGGACGCCATCGATGCGGTAGCGACCGATGGTGCGCGGTATCGAGGGTTCGCCCATGGGCTAGAGCAACCACCACGCCAGCACGGCGATCGCCGCGAGGGCCACCACGCCGAGGGCCATGGCGACGCTGCGCGTATGCGAGTGCTGGCCGGGCTCGCGGGTGAGGAACACGAATTCCACCTGGCCCAGGCGGACGCGATCGCCATGCTTGAGCGTGGCTTCGTGCACGCGCTTGCCGTTCACGTAGGTGCCGTTGGTGGAGAGCGTATTCATGATCACGTAGTGGCCCTGCTGGTTCATGATCCAGGCATGGGCCGACGACACGCTGGAGTCGCCGATCACGATGTTGTTGTCGTCGCGGCGACCGATGGTCTGCCGTCCCGCGCGCAGCGTGAAGCGCTTGCCTTCCAGCCCCGCATTGGCTCCCTCGAGCACGGGTTCGTGCACGCTGGCGCGCCCGTCGGAAGCGGCGCCCGCTTCGGCCGCAAGGCGATTCAGTTCATCCGCCGAAAACAGCTGCGTGCCCTGCGGACCCAAAGGGCGCCGGGGGTGAGCAGATGGCGTCACGTTGCGGGGGTTGTCCATCGGAGCCTTGGTACCTGAAGCAGTTCGACAATATAGCGAACAAGTCGGCCGCTACGGCCGGAACTGAAGCCCCTGTCGCCCCTTGAAAGAACGTAGCTTGCGTGCCCCTTGCGAGCCTCGCACGGCGTCGGCGACGCCGCGATGCGGCAGCAGAAACATAAAGCAATGCGCCTGCATGCGGGGAGCATCGCCGTCGAAGGGTTCAGGTGGCGTCAACCTGGCGGGGTGCAAGGCGAGGGCTAAGTGCTGACTGACCCGGGGCCACCAAGAAAAAGGCCCCCTTTCGGGGGCCAGTGAGCCGGATCTAGGGGGGGCGACCGGCCCGGGGGCGTCGGACGTTCGTGGAAACGCCGACCGGGATAAGTTGCCGCAGTCGCCTGCTATCCGATGTAAGCAGACGCCTACAGGAAAGGTAGGTCATCGTCGTGTTTCGTGTGGGCTCGCATCGCCTTCACATGCGGGCGCCTTACTGCGTGCGCACCTCGCCATCGCCGATGCCCAGGCAGAAACGGAACGGCCAGCAGGGCCGCTGCTTGCCGCCCGCTGGGCGAGCTTGCGTGGCGTGTGGGTCCGGGCGAGGCATTTCCTTCAACGGGTGCAGCAGCTTGAGGTCGGTGACGTGGCCGTGCAGGAACAACAGGTCCGTCCAGAGCGAGCTCATGGAAGTCTCCGGGAAGAGGTGAGGGGCGTTTCAATCCACGGTCTGGCCGGCGAACGTGGTCGCCAGCATCGACGGGCGTTCGATGAACCGGCGGTACCACGACGACAGGCGCGGGCGGCCTTGCTCGAAATCGGGCAGTTCGCGGAAGGCCAGCCAGTCCAGCGCAGTCGCAAGGGCGATCTGGCCGAGGTCGATGGGGGCCCCGTCGGCGGCTTCCGCCCACTCCTGTTCCAGAAAGTCGTAGGAAGCCACCAGCTTCTCGATCTGCCCGTCGCGCATCGCGGGATAGCGCAACGCTTCCGGGCGACGCACGGTTTCATGGCGCACGGCGATGCCGGCATCGCACAGGCCCTGTGCCAGCGCCTGCGTTCGAAGTGTCAGAAGCCGCGCCAAGGGTTCGCGGGGGATGAGGGGCGGGCGGTCGTGAAGCGACTCCAGGTATTCGCAGATCACGTTGGAGTCGAACAGCGCGGTGCCGTCGTCGAGCAGCAGCACCGGCACCTTGCCCAATGGGTTCAGGCGGAACACGTCGTCGTTGCGCCAGGTCGGGCTGGTTTCGTGGTGGACCACGCTCAGGCGGTCGGCGAGGCCGGCCTCGTGGGCCATCACCAGCACCTTGCGGGCATAGGGGGAGTGGGTCTGGTAGAGGAGTTTCATGCGTGCCCGAGCCGATGGGGTGCACGCATTCTGGGGTTCGGCGGCGCGGCCAAGGCGCGTTGTACGGGGTAAAGGCGTTGTCAGGCCGCGTTTTTTGGCTTATCTGTGCGGCATGGCGACCGATTACGAGCTGGACGACTTCGACCGCGAGATCCTCCGCCGCGTGCAGTTGGATGTGCGGGCCACGGGCGAGGAGATTGGCGCCCAGATCGGACTTTCCGCAGCTGCCGTACAACGGCGCATCAAGCATCTGCGCCAGCTGGGCGTGATCACTGCCGAAGTGGCGCTGGTGAACCCCGCGGCCGTGGGGCAGGCGATGACCTTCATCATCGGCGTGGAACTGGAGCGCGAGCGCGTGGACATGCTCGACGCGTTCCGCCGCTCGGCGCGCGCCGATCCCAACGTGCAGCAGTGCTACTACGTCACCGGCGAGTCGGACTTCATCCTGATCGTGACGGCGAAGGACATGGACGACTTCGAGCAGTTCACGCGCCGCCTGCTGTTCGACAACGCGAACATCCGCCGCTTCACCACCAACGTGGTGATGGCGCGCGACAAGGTGGGGAGCGTCATCCCGGTCTGAACACCGCGCGGCGCGCAGGCCGCGCGGCGTGGTCGGATCAGACGTTGACCATGCGCATCATGGTGTCGACGTAGCGGGCGCCGGCGGCGGCATCCGGCGGGAATACCGCGTCGATGGCCTTCAGTTCGTCCGTGCTGAGCGTGACGTCGAGCGCGCCGAGGTTCTCGTCCAGGCGGTCGCGGCGCTTGGTGCCGGGAATACCGATCGCGTTCGGATCCTGTGCCAGGACCCAGGCCAGCGCGAGCTGGGCCGGCGTGCAGCGCTTTTCGGCGGCGATGGCTTTCACCTTCTCCACCAGTTCCAGGTTGCGGTAGAAGTTTTCGCCCTGGAAGCGCGGGCTCTGGCGGCGGTAATCATCGGCGTCGAAGTCATCGGGGCTGGCGAACGCGCCGGTGAGGAAGCCGCGACCCAGCGGCGAATACGCCACCAGGCTCACGCCCAGCCGACGGCAGGCATCCAGCATGCCGTTCTCCTGCGGATCGCGCGTCCACAGCGAGAACTCCACCTGCAGGGCGGCAATGGGGTGCACCTTGACCGCGCGCTCCAGCGTCGCGGCGGACGCCTCGGACAGGCCGAGGTGGCGCACCTTGCCGGCCTTCACCAGTTCGGCCATCGCGCCCACGGTTTCCTCGATCGGCACGTTCGGGTCCACGCGGTGCTGGTAGTACAGGTCGATGTGGTCGACGCCCAGGCGCTTGAGGCTGGCGTCGCACGAGGCACGCACGTACTCGGGGCTGCCACTGACGCCGCGGCGACTCGGATCGTTGGGATCGCGCAGGATGCCGAACTTGGTGGCGAGGAAGGCCTGATCGCGGCGATCGCGGATGGCCTTGCCCACGAGTACCTCGTTGGTGTGCGGGCCGTACACGTCGGCGGTATCGAGCAGGTTGATGCCGCGCTCCAGGGCATGGTGGATGGTGGCGATCGATTCGGCGTCGTCGCGCGAACCGTAGAAATCGCTCATGCCCATGCAGCCGAGGCCGAGGGCGGAAACGGAAGGGCCGTGCTTGCCGAGCTGTCGCATTTGCATCGGGGGATTCCTTGGTGGGGGAGAAAGGCAGACACGCATTCTTCGGCATGACGGCTGTCGGATAAATGCTCAATAATCGCCATGTCTATTGTCGAATTGCTCAACAATCGGCGGGTCGGGTCACTGGCTGGCGCGACTGCCCGAGAGGCCTCCATGGATCGTCTGCAAGCCATGCGCGTGTTCACCCGCATCGTCGAACTGGGCAGCTTCACCCGCGCCGCCGACGACCTGAACCTGCCGCGCGCCACGCTGACCCACACCATCAAGCGGCTGGAAGAACACGTGGGCGCGCACCTGCTGCAGCGGACCACGCGCCGCGTGCGCGCGACCCGCGACGGCGAGGTCTACTACAACCATTGCGTACGCCTGCTGGCCGACCTCGATGCGGTGGAAGCGGATTTCCGCGAGGCCGCCGTGGTGCCCAAGGGCAAGCTGCGCATCGATCTGGCGTCCTCGCTGGCGCGCCAGGTGCTCGTTCCCGCGCTGCCGGAATTCCTGGCGCGCTATCCGCAGATCGAACTGGATATCGGCACCAGCGACCGCTTCATCGACCTGGTGCAGGAGGGTGTGGATTGCGTGCTGCGCGCGGGCGATCTTTCCGATTCCACCATGGTGGGCCGCCGCGTCGCGAGCATGTCGCAGGCCACCGTGGCGAGCGCGGATTACGTGCGCCGCCACGGCCTGCCGCAAACCCTCGCCGACCTGCAGGACGGCCACGTCACGGTGAACTGGGCCTCGCCCACCACGCGCCGCACGACGCCTTTGGAATTCATGGTGGGCAAGCGCATGCGCGAGCTGGTGCTGCCGGCGCGGGTCACGGTGAGCGGTACCGAGGCCTATCTCGCCTGCTGCGAAGCGGGCCTGGGTATCGCGCAGTTTCCGCGTTACCGCCTCGGCGAGGCGCTGGCCAACGGCTCCCTGGTGGAACTGCTGCCGGCGACGCCGCCACCGGCCTTCCCGGTCACTGTGCTCTACCAGTCACAACGACAGCTGCCGCTGCGACTGCGGGTATTCATCGACTGGGTAGCCGGCGTGCTGCGCGATTTGCCCTGAGCCGCCACGGCTCTTTTGTAGGAGCGCACCCTGTGCGCGAAAAGCCTACAAGGCGTAGAAGCCGAAACCCAGGGAGACGCGACGACCGCATGCAACGATGTCGGCGCGTCTCCGCGGTCGCGCACAGGGTGCGCTCCCACATAGGGTCGGGTAGGCGCGCTTACTCAAACCACGCCGGCCGCCTGCTGATGCCACCTTCCGAGCGCAACGCCGTCGCATCCATCAGCTTGCCGTCCATCATCACCACCTCGGTGTGGCGCAGGTCGCCGATGTGTTCAGCGGGATTGCCTTCGACCAGCACCAGGTCGGCGGCCTTACCTACGGCGATGCTGCCCGTGCGCTGGTCCGCACCGACCAGATGCGCCGTGTCGATGGTGGCGCTGGCCAGCGCTTCGGCGTTGGTGAAGCCGGCCTGCACGTAGAGCTCCAGCTCGCGCACCAGTTCCAGGCCGCTGCCGTCGGTGCCGGCCACGATAGGCACGCCGGCTTTGTGCATGGCGCCGACCAGCGCCTGCAGCTTGGCGAAGCTGGCGCGGTAATCGGCGCGGGTGAGGTCTTTCGGCACGGTGAAACCGCCCTGGCGGAAGCTACGCTCCACGGCCGGCGGCAGGCCGCCGATGTAGGGCGCATAGGCCGGGGAGAGGTCGCCGTTCTCAGGCATGAACAGGCTCTCGGCCACGACCAGCGTGGGATCGGAGGTGATCTTGTGCTGGGCCATGGTGGCGATCAGCGACTTCATCGGTTCCTTGGTGAGGTCCACGTCCTTGGCGTAACGGCCCGGGCCTTCGAACCGCGCCATGCCGTTGGATACCTTGACCACGGAATCGGGCATCGCCTGCATCATCACGAAGTAGATGTGCGTGATTTCGTCGTAGCCGTCGTCGATCGCATCTTTCGGACGCATGCCGGCGGGCAGGTGCCCGTGCACGTGCAGGCCCAGCTTGTGTGCCTCGGCCGCCGTCGCCTTCACCCAGTCGGGGTTGAACGTGCCGTAGATCTTGATCGCGTCGAAGCCCTCGTCCTTCGCCTTGTGCACCAGCGCGATGGCCTCGGCCTGCGAGGTCGCCACGTCGGCCACCTGGGCGGTATTGGGGCCCTTGCCGTCGATCAGCATCGAGGGATAGACCTTCGGCCCCAAGAGCTCGCCCTTGGCACGGCGCTGCGCGCGCGAAATGGTCTGCTCGTCCACGTTGCCCGGGTCGCGCACCGAGGTAATGCCCAGCGACAGCAGCATCGGACCGCTCGCGTCATCCGGCACGTGCTGGTGGGAATCCCACAGGCCCGGCACCAGGGTCTTGCCCTTGCCGTCGATCACCTGGGCACCGCCAGGCACCTTCACCGATGCGGCCGGTCCGACCTGCGCGATGCTGCCCTTGTCGACCACCACGGTCTGGTCTTCGACAAAGCGCGTGCCATCAACAAACGCGCGCACGTGGGTGAACGCCACGGGGCCGGTGGGCGTCTTCAGCAGCTTGGGCACGATGGCCTTGGCGTGCTCGGCCAGCGCGGCAGTCTGCGCCTTGTCCAGCTGGGCCTGGGCCGACTCGTAGCCTTCCGGCATCCACGACAGGCCGTCGACGAAGGCAAAGAACTTGCCCGAGGCATCGACCCACACCGGTACCGGCGTATTGCTGAGTCCGGTGACCGCATAGGCCTTGATCTGCTTCTTCGCCGCGCCTTCGCCCACGGTGGCGGTGGTCAGCTGCTCGGCGTGCGCCTGCCCTCCGGGCAGCAGAGACAGTGTGTGGCCCGGGGAGGCGAGCAGTTTTTCGATCAGGTCGGCGTTGAGATCCATCGGACCGCCGAACGCCACGTATTCGGCCGATCCGCGGTAAGGCGCGGAGCCGGCATCCACCGGGCTTTTCCAGCTGGCGGTGGCGTCCTTGATCGAGAAGGTTTCCCCCGCATCGCCGCTGGGCGTGTGGCCGCGGATGACCACGTGGTCCAGCATGCCGTCGCGACCCAGCGTGGCGCTGCTCTCCACTTCCGTGACCATGCCGCGCAACAGCAGGCTGTCGCGCCCCATGCGGGTGCCGTCGGCGGTAGTCCAGCGTGCCGAGGTGCCGTGCTTGCCGGCGGTGGACATGATGGTGAAGCGCTGCGCATTGGCTGGCGGCCTGGCCAGCGAGTCTGTGGCGGTATCGGCGAGGCAGGGAAGGGAGAGACCGAGGGCGAACACGACGAGCGGGGCGCGCATGGTTGAAGCCTCCGTGGGTGGTCGCGGCGGAGTATCACCGGGCTGTGGCCGGCGCCATAGTGCCCGTCGGAGGGGTGTCGGATGGGCTAGAATGTTCGGCGCAGAGCTCAAGTCATTGACATAACGGTCGATATCAGGGGGACGCGCGCCCTCCGCCCCTGTGGAGTTGAGGTGCGCCGGTCCGGACGTTGGCGTGGCTTGCCAGCGCTGCCGCCGTACCCGTCAGACCGGAAGTTGCTATTTGTATGAGCCCTCATAAGCCTCACTCCAAGGGAAGTCGCGTGGACTGGAACGATCCGCGCCTGGCCGAGCTGCTGCGCCGCTCGGAAAACTGGAAGCTGGACAACCGCGGCAACTACGACCCCAAGGAAGTGCAGATCCATCTCGGCTGGGGCGCCAACACCGCGCGCAACGCCGTGCTGGTGTGGGAGCGCGACCAGGTGATGATGCTGGAGACCCGGTTCCCCATTTCGCTGGGCGAACACGTGCGCGTGGACGAGCCGCGCGGCGAAACCATGCGCACCGTATGGGGCATCGCCGTCGAGGGACGCGAAGGCTTCCGCGCGGAAGACCGCGAGAACGGGATCCACCTGTACTGGTTGCATTTGCGCTGAGGCGCGTTGTTCGCTGTAGGAGCACGCCCAGTGCGCGATCGCGAAGCTGTAGCACCCTCTCCCCCTGGGAGAGGGGTGGGGGAGAGGGTGCGGTTTTCGCCCCAGGCCCCAATGCCATCGTCCTTGCGCAAGCCGAGGCCTGGAGCCTCGGCTGCTGGCTGACACCTTGTCGCAAGCGGCAAGCTGACAGCAGCAGAGCTACCGAAGGCCGAACACTGCTCTCGCAAGAACGAAGAACATGCAGACCGGCGCGTAAGGCCGTCGCGCACTGGGTGCGCTCCTACAGGTGATGTTCGTATGGCCTGGTCAGGCGAAACGTGACGTCCCCTTGCGTGGCGTCAGCGTAGCCATGGTCTCCGCCGTCAGTGGCGCACCCGCAGCGATCAACACATCGCGCTGCTCTGCCAGCGGTACGCGCAGGACTGATTCCTCCAGCCGCGCCAGCTTCTGGAACGAAGGCAGCCCCTGCACGCGCGCCACCAGCGCCGCCATGCGCGGCCAGCGCTCTGCATCGATGACGTAGCGCACAAAGGACGCCGTGCGGAAATACGAAGCGATGCTGATGTCAGCGATCGACAGCGCGCCGAACAGGAAGCCGTCTGCGGGAGCACAGCTCTCCAGGTAATCGAGTGCGGCGGGAATCTCCACCTCGCGGGCATGCGTCATCATCGCTTCGTCGGGTTCCTCCTGGAAGACGTGGCGACGGACCACCTTCTGGTAGAACAACTTCCAGACCAGCACGCTCGCCAGATGCGTATCGCAGTACTCCTCCACCCAGCGCGCCTTGGCGCGATCGGCGGCGTCGGCGGGGTAGAGCGAGGGTTCCGCGAAACGATCCTCGAGGTACTGGCAGATCACCGACGAGTCGTTGAGCACCAGGTCGCCTTCGATCAGGACCGGGATACGCCTGAGCGGGCTGAGCTGCGTGAAGCGGTCATCGCCGATGAAGGGTGTGATCGGATCGATCTGGTAGTCCAGCCCCTTCAGCTCCATGCACGCCAGCACCTTGCGGACATAGGGCGAGATGTAATTGCCGATGATGGTGAACTGGGATGACATCGCGGCGCTCCTGCGGGGACCCATGGAGGGTGGGCTGCCCGCCGGTGGCGAGTCAAGCCGTGGGCAGCGGGGGCACCGTGGCGGGCGCACCGTTGGAGTCGAGCGCGACCATCACGAAGCGACCCGTGGTGCATACGCGGCGATCGCCCGTCAGCGGGTCTTCCGCGGTCAGTTCCACTTCCACCGTCATCGAACTGTGCCCCACATGGACGATGCGCGCCACCAGCTCCGCCAGCTGACCCTTGCGCACCGGCGTGCGGAAATTCACCTCTTCGGATCGTGCCGTCACCACCGTACGGCGGGCGTGGCGCGAGGCGACGATGAAGGCCGCCTTGTCCATCCAGGCCAGCGCCTGGCCGCCGAACAGCGTGCCCAGGTGGTTGGTGTGATCGGGAAAGACCATCTCCAGCAGGCGCGCTTCAGGCAGCTGGAGAGTAGGTTCGATGTTCGTTTGGCTCATGGCGTGATCGACAGGGGGGAGGTTAGGATTTGATCGGGGGGCGCGCGACGAGGAGATCGCAATGCTGCGCTACTGGCTGTTCATGACGGCTGCCATTGTCACCGAAGTCATCGGCACGTTGGCGATGAAATACGGCGCGCATCACGCGTCGCACGCCATCGGCCTGGCGGTGATGTACGTGATGCTGGTGGTGTCCTACACCAGCCTCGCACTCGCGGTGAAGCGCATTCCGCTCGCCGTGGCCTATGGCGCGTGGGAAAGCCTGGGCCTGGTGTTGATCACGCTGTGCAGCGCGTGGCTGTTCGCCGAAGAGCTCAGCGCGCCCAAGCTCGTCGCCATCGCGCTCATCATCGCGGGCATCGTGCTGCTCGAGCGCGGCACCGACGAAGGCGAGCACGGAGGCAGCCATGCTTCCTGATTTCCAGCCCGTCCACCTGCTCTACCTGATGATGGCGATTGCGCTCGAAGTGGGTGCCAATGTGCTGATGAAGCAGTCGCACGGCTTTGCCCACAAGCGCCCGGCCATTGCCGCCATCATTTGCGCGCTGGCGGCCTTCACGGCGCTGAGCTATGCCATCAAGGGCATCGAGCTGTCCGTGGCCTATGGCATCTGGGGCGGCGTGGGGCTGATTGCCACCACGCTGCTGGGCATCACCCTGTTCGACGAGCGCCTGCGCGCCTCGGGTTGGGCCGGCCTGGCCTTGATCACTGCGGGCGTCTGCCTGCTGAAGTTCGCCTGAGAGGGCTCGGGTACGGGACCAATGGCAGGGGTCCCCACCCGCCGTCGACAGTAGGATGAAAGGTTGAACGCGGCGTCCACGACGGCGTCCGCCACAAGCAGCAGACTGGGGAGAACGCATGGTTCCGATGAAACACGGCTCGCGCCTGCTGGGCGCGCTGGTACTGGGTGCACTTTCGACGGGCGCGGCGGCACAGGGCCGCACGCTCACCAACGACGACTACGCCAAGGCCGAGCGCTACGTGGGCTACAACACCACGCCGCTGGTCGATCACGCCGTCACCAGCGTGATGTGGCTGGACAATGGTCACTTCTGGTATCGCGACCACGACGCCAAGGGGGATCATTACCTGCGCTACGACGCCGCCACCGGCAAGGCCTCCCCGCTGTTCGACCATGCGCGCCTCGCCGCGGCGCTGGGCAAGGCGCTCGGCAAGCCGGTCAAGGCCGACAAGCTGGGTATCTCCGGCTACAGTGAAACCGTTGACGGTCACCTCGATGTGGCCATCCGCGGCAAGCACTACCTGTGCGATGCCAAGGCCGCCGCGTGCACCGTGGGCAAGGACGAGAATTCCGAGGCCGTGGGCAGCGAACCGGGCGTGCTCTCGCCGGACAAGCGCAGCGAAGCCTTCGTGCGCGACTGGAACCTGTGGGTGCGCGATATCGCCACCGGCAAGGAAACCCAGCTTACCCTCGACGGCGTGGAGAACTACGGCTACGCCACCGACAACGCGGGCTGGAAGCACACCAACAAGGCCATCCTGGTGTGGTCGCCCGATTCGAAGCAGATCGCCACGTTCCAGCAGGACCAGCGCAAGACCGGCGACATGGTGATCGTGGGCACCAACGTCGGCCACCCGAAGGTGGAGAAGTGGAAGTACCCGCTGGTGGGCGACAAGGACGTGACGATGATCGAACGCGTCATCGTCAATGTCGGCAGCCACAAGACGCTGCGCCTGAAGATGGACCCCGACCAGCACCGCTCCACCCTGTGCGACGACGTGAGCTGCGGCCGCGACGGCGGCTGGGATGACGTGCAGTGGGCGCCCGATGCCAGCTCGCTGGCCTTCGTGTCGTCCTCGCGCGATCACAAGCAGGCCTGGTTCCGCGTCGCCGACGTGCACACCGGCGCCGTGCGCACCGTGTTCGACGAAAGCGTGCCCACTTACTACGAAAGCGGCAACGGCAAGGTCAACTGGCAGTACCTGCCGGAAAGCCACGAAGTGGTGTGGTTCAGCGAGCGCAACAACTGGGGCAACCTGTACCTCTACGACCTCGACAGCGGCAAGCTCAAGCACGCCATCACCACGGGCGAAGGCAACGTCACCGAGGTGCTCAGGGTCGATCCGAAGTCGCGCACGGCGTGGTTCCGCGGCGTGGGTCGCGAGCATGGCGTCGATCCGTACTACCAGCAGTTCTACAAGGTGAGCCTGGATGGTGGCGCGCCGACGCTGCTGGCGCCGGAGGCGGCCGACCACACCATCAGCCTGTCGCCGGATGGACGTCTGTTTGCTGATGCGTACTCGACGCCGACCACCGCGCCGGTGACGGTGCTGCGCAGTGGCGACGACGGCCATGTGGTGGGCAACGTCGCCAAGGCCGACATCTCGCGCCTGCTCGCCACCGGCTGGAAGGCACCGGAGCCGTTCACGGTGAAGGGCCGCGACGGCAAGACCGACATCTACGGCCTGATGTTCAAGCCGACGAATTTCGATCCGTCGAAGAAGTATCCGATCGTCGACTACATCTATCCGGGCCCGCAGACGGGTTCGGTCGGTTCGCGCAGCTTCGCGGCAGCGCGCGTCGATCACCAGGCGCTGGCGGAACTGGGCTTCATCGTGGTCGCGATGGACGGCATGGGTACGCCGTGGCGTTCCAAGGCGTTCCATGATGCCTACTTCGGCAACATCGGTGACAACACGCTGCCCGACCAGGTCGCAGGCCTGAAGGAACTGGGCAAGCGCAATGCCTGGATCGACATGGACCGCGTGGGCATCTGGGGTCATTCCGGTGGCGGTAACGCCACGGTGACCGCGATGTTCCGCCATGCCGATATGTTTAAGGTCGGCATCGCCGAGAGCGGCAACCACGACAACCGCAACTACGAAGACGACTGGGCCGAGAAGTGGCAGGGCCTTCTGACCACCGACAAGGACGGCAAGAGCAACTACGACGACCAGGCCAACCAGAACCACGCGGAAGGCCTCAAGGGCCATCTGTTGCTGGCGCACGGCACCATGGACGACAACGTGCCGCCGTACGAAACGCTGCTGGTGGTCGATGCGCTGATCAAGGCCAACAAGGACTTCGATCTGTTGCTTATTCCCAATGCCCACCACGGCTATGGCGCGGCCAGCAACTACATGATGCGCAAGCGCTGGGACTACTTCGTGCGCTACCTCGCCGGCGAAACGCCGCCGAAGGAGTACACGATGAAGCCGCCGAAGGACTGATGCTTAAAGCCCCTCTCCCGATGGGAGAGGGGTTGGGGTGAGGGTGCGGACTCGCGACACGCCTGATGGCTGCGCTCCGCCCGCACCCTCATCCGCCTGCGACCGAAGGGAGTCCCCGTGGGACCGGCACCTTCTCCCGGACGGAGAAGGGTTCGTGCTTGAAGTCGTTGGTTCTCTCCATTACTCCCTTGTCGTCATTGCCAAAGGGCTGAAGCCTGCGCTCTTACTCTTCCTCTCCCCTTCGGGGAGAGGACCGAGGTGAGGGGCGGGTGCTCGCGATTAGGTTGCCAAGAGCGCGCTCTTGGTGAGGTCTCGGCAAGGCCAGCCCCTCACCCCAACCCTCTCCCCGGAGGGGAGAGGGAGTCATAGGCGGTCAACCCGATCGCGTCGCCACCACCGGCGGCACCGCCGCCGCGCGCCGCGCCGGCCCCAGCACCGCCAACTGTCCCAGTAACCACAGCGCCGCCGCACCCAGCGGCACATAGAACGCCGGCAGTCGCTGCAAGGCGTAGCGCTGCATCAGCATCACGTTGAGTGCATACGCCAGTGCCGCGCCCAGCAGCACGCCTCCGCTCACAATCAGAAAATTCTCCGCTTGCACGTAACGCAGGATGTCATGCCGCGTCGCGCCCACTGCGCGTCGGATGCCGATCGAGCGACGCCGTTGCTGTACCCAGAAGCTCGCCAGTCCCGCGATGCCTGCGGCAGTGACCAGCAACAATCCGAACGCGGCGGCCAGCAGTAAGCTGATCATGGTGCGATCGCGACGAAAGTAGTCTTCGCGCAACTGCGCAAAGGTCTGCGGACGACGCAGCACACGGTTGCTGTCCAGCTGCGCAAGCCGCGCCATGGCCTGCTGCAGCACGCGTTCGCGATCCTGAGGCGCGGTGCGCATCACATAGGTGACACGTCCGTCATCCGGCAGCATGGGAAACACCGTGGCGTATTCGTTGCCCGCGGTTTCGTCCAGCGTCGGGCGCAACAGATGATCGACCACACCCACGATGCGTACCGGACCGTCGCCGGGATAGATCACCTTGCCCAGTGGATCCTGTCCCGGGAACAGCTGTTGCGCGAGTGCGCTGGTGACGATGGTGGACGGCACCTTGTTGATACCGGTCCAGTCCTGCGCGGCACCCAAAGGCAGATATTCCTCCGGTAGAAAGTCACGGCCCGCGGCGAGGCGCAGGCCCAGCGTGGCCAGCTCGCCGGGCGTGCCATTGAACGCGGTCGCGGTCAGCCGCGCGTCACCCTTGGGCACGAGCGAGATGCCGTTGCTCCAGTTGTTGCTGTTGAACGGCAGTGCGTCCACGGCGGCGGCCGAACGCACGCCCGGCAGCTGGCGCAGGGCCGCGAGGTCGGTGTCGTGGCGAACCAGTGGGTCGGTGCTCGCATCCACGCTGATGCTTTCCAGCATCACCAGCTCGTCCTCCGCCACGCCGCTGGGCAGGCTCAGCTGGGTGATGCGGTGACCGAGGATGGCGGCGACATTGCAGACGATGGCGCAGGTCAGTGCCACCTGCATCACCATCAACAGCACGGTGAGCTTGTGGCGACCCAGGCTGGCGAGCAGGGGCGAGTGCGGCATGACAGTCCTCACTGGGTCTTCAGTTGCAGGGCGGGAGCAATGCGGCAGGCGCGCCAGGCGGGCAGAAGTCCGGCCAGTGCACCGGTGATCAGGGCCAGTGCGAAGGTCGCCAACAGCATCCCGGGATCCATGTGCGCGAGCTGCGCATAGCCATCCGGTCGCTGGCGCACGCTCCACAAACCGAACAACGCGACCAGCACACCCAGCAGTCCGCCCGTGAGGCCGATCACCGAGGACTCCACGCCCAGCTGCAGGAAGATGTCGCGGCGCCGCGCGCCGAGTGCGCGGCGCACGCTGATTTCGCCACCGCGACGCAGGAAGGTTGCCAGCAGCAGGCCCATCACATTGAGCATGCACACCAGCAGGAAGCCCACCGACAACGACAGCTGGAGGCGCAGGTCGTCCGGAATCGCGTGCTGGTATGCGAGCCAGTCCATCAACCCGTAGAGCCGGGCGTCGACCGGCCGTGGCAGGCGGCCGTGCGATTGCTGCTCGCGCCAGTAGCCAGTGATGAAGGCGCGATACGCAGCGACCTTGGCGGGGTTGTCCAGCTGCACCCAGAACTGCAGCCAGCTGCACTGGTCGCTGGTGCGTCCGTCACCGGAGTCGCCCCAGCAGGACAGTCGTCCGACGAAATCCAGTTTCAGGTCCAGCGCCGTTTGCAGCGGGAGAAAGAACTGGTCGCTGCGGCCGAAGGCACGGCTGTCCATCTGCGCATAGAACTGCGGTTGCGGCTGCCAGTCGTCGAGCACGCCGATCACGCGGAAGTCGACATCCTTGAATCGCACGGTTCGGCCTACCGCCGGCCCCTCGCCGAACAGCTTGCGGCTGAGTGCATGGCCGAGCACCACCACGCGTGCGCGTTGCGCATCGTCCTCAGCGGTCCATCCGCCGCCGCTGAGGAACGGCGTGCCGAACATCGCGAAGAAATCCGCCGTGGTGTATCGGCCCGTCTCGTAGAACGGCAGGCCTGCGCCCTGCATCGGCCGTACCGGCACCGCGCCGCCGGCCATCGCCGCCTGGTGATCGGCGCGTGCGGCATGCAACAGGTTCAGTGCGTCGGGCCAGGTGAAGTTGCCATCCATCGATGGCGTGCCGGCGGACGGGCTGCGATCTAGCGGACGCGGGTCGATCACCGGCACGAACAGGTGTTCGCTGCGTCCTGGCAACGGGTCGCCGGACAGCACGTGGAACACGGTGATCATGGTCATGCTGGCGCCAATGCCGAGCCCGATCACGAGCACCATCAAGGTCGCAAGCGCCTTGTTCTTCCGGAAGCTGGATGCGGCAATGGACGCGTAATAGCCAAGCATGGCTGTTCTCCATCGGTGGCCGGGTGTGATCTGGACACGAAGGCATCCCTCCCGCCGGCCCGGGTGCGCGTGTGGTCGTGGGTGATGCAGCGCGCCGCCGTCAGGGCGGCGCGTCATGCGGCGCGTTTCAGCGCAGGGCGGCGGGCTTGGCTACGCCCTTGGCAATGGCATCGTCGAGCAGCTTTTCCATCTGGCTGTCGGCCTTGCTGTTCTCGCTGCGCTGGCGCACTTCCAGTGCCTGCTGTTCGCGTTCCAGCTGCTGCTCCTGGCGGGCGAGTTCTTCCTGCTGGTGCTGGAACTCGGGATCGTCCCCCGGGCTGTGCTCGCGTGCCGCCATCGAACGAATCTGGTCATCGAACATGCGGACCTGCCTGTCCATCTCGCGCAGGTCGTCCTGCGTGATACCCGGCTTGGTGGAGAGCACCGCGCGTTGCGATTCCAGCTGCGCGCGCTGCGATTCGAGTTGACCGCGGCGTGCCGCCAGTTCGCCCTGGCGCGCGGCGAGTTCACCCTGGCGGCTGGCGATGCGGCTCTGGATGCTGGCGATGCGCGACTGCTCACCGGCTATCCGTCCTTCCATCGACGCGATGTCGCGGATCGGTGCATACGCAATGCGTGCACGTTCGATGGTGGCGCCGTCGCGCACGGCATAAGCCTGGTTGCCCCGGCGGAACCACAGCAGCGATTCGGACCCCTTGCGCTCCTGCTTCGCTTCTGCGACGTCGCGATCGGTGCCGTTGACGAGGATGGTGTTGGCGCTGTCGTCGAACAGTGCAAAGCCGTTCTTCGCATCGCTGGAGATATCGATGTCGACGTGGTGGCCGCGCATGCCTGTCAGGGCCGTCGGAGGAGTCGGCGGTGTAGGTGGCGTCGGCGGCGTGAACGGCGTGGGTGGCGTGATCGGAGTCGGCGGAGTCGGAGGTGTGATCGGTGTTGGCGGAGTAATTGGTGTCGGCGGCGTCGGCGGCGTGAGCGGCGTCGGCGGGGTCATCGGCGTTGGCGGAGTCGGCGGCGTGGGGGGAACCGGCGGCGGAGGCGGCACATCCGGCACCCAGCCGTACGACGTGTTGCTCGCCACCGTCGCCTTGGCGGCCGGTGCGGCCTTGGCTGCAGGCTTGGCGGCAGCCGCAGGCGTGGCGTGCACGGCAGCCGTGGCCTTGGCCGCAGGCGCTGCCTGCACGGCGGGCGTCGCGTCCGTGGCCGGCGCAGCCGTGGATGAAGCGGCAGCGGGTGCGGGCGACGGTGACGGAGTTTCCGCTGCAGCCTGCGTCACGCGATAGGGCAGCACGCCCGCGCATGCCACGGCGACGATCAGCATTGCGCTGCGCAGACGGGACGTGGCGCCCTGCGATACGCCCTGCAACATGGTCAGGCGTCGCTTGAGGTTGAGGAAGGTCGGCGAAGCGCCGGCAAGGCCCGCATGCAGCGGATGGGCCACGCCCAGGCGCAGCAGCAGGCGGCCATAGTCCTGGGGCGCTGCGTGATGCCGCTGCATCACCTGGGCGTCGCAGGCCGCTTCGCGGTTGAGCGCGTACTCGCGCATCGCCCAGGTCACCAGCGGGTGGAAAAAGAACACGCGTTGAGCGATGGCAGGCACCCAGCCGAGCCACAGGTCGCCGCGGCGCAGGTGGGCGAGTTCATGGGCGAGGGCCAGGGCGGTTTCGTCCTCACTCAGTTCGTGTTGCGCGGGCAGCAGCACCACCGGCCGCCACCAGCCACTTACCTGCGGCGAACGGATGGCGTGCGAGACGCGCAGCGACGGGCAGCGGCGCAGACCCATGGCTTGCGCCTGCACGCGGCTGGCTTCAAGCAGCGCGGGATCGTCGAGTTCATCGGAGGTGCGCAGGACATGGCGTGCCTCGTGCCAATGGCGTGCCGTCACCAGCAATTGCACCAGCACGCCAGCGAGCCAGAGGGCGAGCAGGATGTTCCGCCACGGCAGGCTGAAGTCCTTATGGCTTGCCTCCACCACCACCGGCGGCGTGGCGGGTGCGAAGTTGTCGTAGGCAACGGTCGGTGCGGCCGAACCGCCACCGAAGCTGCCGATGCGGTGCTCGCTCGGCGCGATGAATGTCGGGGTGACGGGTTGGACCGTGGCCTGCACGACGGGTGCCGGAGCCGACAGCAGCGGCAGTGCCACCGGCGTTGGCAGCGCCAGGCCCAGCAGCAACTGCACCCCTACCAGCCACCACAGCAGCGAGCGCGTCGCCGCGCTCAGGCGCGGCAGCTGCCGGCAGATGAGCCAGATGGCGCCGATCAGCAACGCCGCCTGCAGCGACGTCCAACCGATCCGTACCAGCAGCGTGTCCATCAACGAGGGCAGGGCATTCATCTCAGCTCTCCTTTCGCTGCGACTGCAGCCGGACGACCAGCGCTTCCAGTTCCGCCAGCTCGCTGTCGCTCACCTTGCCGCGCTCGGACATCCAGGCCACGAAGGGCGACACCGATCCGCTGAGCGTCCTCTCGACGAACTGGCCGACGGCGCTGCGCATCACTTCGCCGGGGCCGGTGGCCGGGCTGTAGCGATAGACGCCCGCCACCTGGCGACGGCGCAGATAGGCCTTGCCGCGCAACCGTTCCATCATGGTGAGCACGGTGGAGCGCGCGAGACCGCGCGGCTCGCCAAAGCCCGAGGCGACTTCACCTACCGATGCATTGCTGTGTTCGGCGATGTATTGCAGGAGCGCCAGCTCCTGGTCGCCGATGGTTGCCTTGCCCATGTGCACGATCCTTGGTGACTACAGCTGTAGTCACGCTACCCTCTGACTACAGCTGTAGTCAATAGGTCGTTGGGCGGTCCTGCGGCGCAGGACCGGGTTGCTGCGCCGCATCAATGCCTGGCCGGGCCCGCCGGCCCCTCTCCGCGGCACGTGATGCCATCGGCCAGGCCCACTCATGGCGTTGAAGAGAGTGGCCCGCCGCGGACGCTGAACATGCTGCGGGTACCCCGAGCCGGAAACGCTCAGGTGTCGGCCTACACGTATCAGCGATGCAGTGTCCTTCCGGATCCTCAATGCATCTGATAACGCGAGCTGCGCCACGCGCTACACGTTTCGACATCGTTCGCGGACTTCATGCGGCGTAGTGTCGCTATCGCAAACGTCGCCGGATTTGATTGATCAAGGTCAATCTGCCGACAGAAAAAATACACGCCAATAGCCGGACCACCGCACATCGGAGGGTGCGATATGCCCTATATGGTCTGGCAGGATGACCTGAACACCGGCATCAAGGTCATCGACAACCAGCACAGGCGCATCGTG
Source organism: Dyella amyloliquefaciens (assembly GCF_004296575.1). Taxonomy (GTDB): domain Bacteria; phylum Pseudomonadota; class Gammaproteobacteria; order Xanthomonadales; family Rhodanobacteraceae; genus Dyella; species Dyella amyloliquefaciens. The sequence continues at coordinate 152,884 of NZ_SAYT01000004.1, forward strand.
GAGATGATCAACCATCTGCACGACGCCATGGACCACCACGATCGCCAGGAACTCAGCGACATCCTCGATGAGCTGGTCGACTACACCCTGTCCCACTTCACCTTCGAGGAATCGTTGATGGAGGATGCGGGCTACGAATTCACCCGTGCGCACAAGCGCGTGCACGAAGTGTTCGTCAAACGCGTCTCGGAATACCGCCTGCGCTTCCGCGCCGGCGAGGACATCGGCACCGAGCTGCTGCACACGCTATCGCACTGGCTGTTCAACCACATCCGCAACGACGACAAGGCCATCGTGGATGCCGTGCGCCGCCACCTGCATCAGGTCGGCACGGAAGACCACGAAGGCAGCTGGCTGTCGCGTTCGCTGCGGCGCTTCTTTGGCGCGAGGGCCTGACGCTCAGTCCTGCCCGGCTACCTGCACACGGGCCGCGACCCAGCGGGCAATGCCCGGGCCCAGCAGCACCACCAGCAGGAAGCGGGCGCTCTGCATCGCCATCACGAAAGGCACGTCCACCTGGCTGGACGCGGCGATGATCGCCACCGAATCGGCCCCGCCGGGGCTCATCGCAAGGTAGGCCGTCAGCGCATCCTTGTGGCTCACCATCATCAGCAGCGCGGACAGCCCTGCGCAGATCGCGATCAAGGCGAGGATCGCACCCAGGATCCTCGGCATGACTTTCAGTGCGTAACCGAGGATGTCGCGCGTGAAACGCTGGCCGATGCCCCAGCCGATCACCGCGTAGCTGATCGCCAGCAGCCATGCCGGCAAGGTTACCTTGAGCCAGCCCATGTCCTGCGCGAGTGCGCCGACGAACAGTGGCAGCAACAACGGGCCCGCGGGAATACGTAGCCGATAGGCGATCGCGGCGCTGCCGAAAGCGAGCAGCAACGTCGTCAGGAAGGGAAGGAGTGGAACGGCGGCCAGCCACGCGGTGGGCGGCGCATGCGCACTGCCGAGGCTGACTCTCGCCACGGTGGAAGCCACCACCGCCACCATCAGCACGCGCAGGTACTGCATGAAGGCGACCAGGCGTACGTCGGCGCCGAAGGCTTCGGCCATCAGCGCCATCGCGGTGGCCGCACCCGGAAAGGAACCCCAGACGGCCGTCGTGCCAGGCAGCACGCGTCGCTTCGCCAGCACCCAGCCCAACGCCACGGCCACGCCGATCACCGACGCGACACCCACCAGGAACAGCGGCCATTCGCGTGCCGCCTCGTGCAACAAGGCAGGGCTGAAGCTGCGCGCGATCATGCAGCCGACCAGGGCCTGGGCACCCATGAAGGCGACGTTGCCCACTTCGATGCGTGCGTCTAGCGCCGCCAGCACGATGGCAGCCGCCATCGGGCCGATCAGCAACGCCGCCGTCAGGTGCAGCGCCAGCAGTGCGCCGGCCAATGCCGTCGACAGCAGGAGCAGCAATGTCCACACGGGAACCGGTCCAAGGGCTCGCAACGACCAGCCAGGCAGGGGCGGTGACATGGCGTTTCCGTCGGGTGGATGGGCGCCGGCATTACAGCACATCACCTCGACGGCACGGTTACGTGGGAGGCCATGACGCAGGTCAATCGTGTCATCAGCGCACAGCGCTATTTCTTGTCAGATCAGGGAGCGTAAAGGGGGTATCGCAGTGACCGCACTTGTATGGCAGGACGAGCTCAACACGGGCATCGAGGTGATCGACAACCAGCATTGGCGCATCGTCGCCATCCTCAATGCGTTGCAGGAGGCGCAGGACGGTGGCGACCGGGCCGCGATCGACGCCGTGCTGGAGGAACTGGTCGACTACACCTTGTCGCACTTCACTTTCGAGGAGACGCTGATCGAGGACGCCGGCTACGAATTCTGCCGCGCGCACCAGCGGCTGCACGAGATCTTCGCGAACCGCATCCAGCAATATCGCGAGCGCTTCAGGGCGGGGGAAGACATCACGGATGAGTTGCGGGTGATGCTGTCGCGCTGGCTGTTCCAGCACATCCGCAGCGACGATCGTGCCTACGTCGACTCGGTGAAGCGCAACATGCTCAAGCTCACCAGCGACACCAGCGAGGGTGGCTGGTTGTCCACGGCATTGCGCCGGTTCTTCGGAAGCAACAAATAGACGAGAGCGATGGCGCCACGCACGCCTGCCGTGCGTGGCGCCGGGCGATCAGAACGCCATGTCGAACGAGACTTCGCCCTGCACGCCGACCTGGTAGGCCGAGACGCGGCGTTCGAAGAAGTTGGTCACTTCCTGCACGTCCTGCAGATCCATGAAGTCGAACGGGTTCTTCGCGCCGTACTTCTTCGGCAGGTCGAGCTGGGTGAGGCGTTGGTCGGCGCAGTATTCCAGGTACTGACGCATGTCCTTCACCGACAGGCCCGCCACGCCGCCCGAAAGCACGTCCTCGGCGAACTGCGTTTCGCAGGCGATCGCGTCTTCCAGCATCTCCTCGATCTGTGCGCGCATCTCCTCATCGAACAGGTCGGGCTCTTCAGCACGCACGGTGCGCACCACGTCGAAAGCGAACGCCATGTGGCAGCTCTCGTCGCGGAACACCCAGTTGGTGCCCGAGGCCAGGCCATGCAGCAGTCCGCGCGAACGCAGGAAGTACACATAGGCGAACGCGGCGAAGAAGAACAGGCCTTCGATGCACGCGGCAAAGCAGACCAGGTTGAGCAGGAACTGGCGACGCTGCTCGCGCGTCTCCAGACGCTTGATGTCCTGCACCGAGTCGATCCACTTGAAGCAGAACTCGCCCTTCTGGCGGATCGAGGGGATGTTCTCGATTGCCGCGAACGCCTTGTTGCGCTCGGTCGGGTCGGGAATATAGGTGTCGAGCAGGGTGAGGTAGAACTGCACGTGCAGCGCTTCCTCGTACAGCTGGCGCGACAGGTACATGCGCGCCTCGGGCGCGTTGATGTGCTGGTACAGGTTGAGCACCAGGTTGTTCGCCACGATGGTGTCGCCGGTGGCGAAGAACGCGACCAGGCGATGGATCAGGTGACGGTCGGCCTCGCTCATCTTCGAGCGCAGGTCGGTGACGTCCAGCGAGAAGTCCACCTCGTCCACCGTCCAGGTGTTCTTGATCGCGTTGCGGTACATCTCGTAGAACTCGGGATAGCGCATCGGACGCAGTGTGAGTGCGAAGCCGGGATCGAGGATGTGCTGGGGGCGAGATGATTCGGCGGACATGGATGATCCTTGCGACAACGGTTGACGATCTTTCCTTCTCCCGGTGGGAGAAGGTGCCCCGCGAGGGGCGGATGAGGGTGCGGGATTAGTGCGGCGTTGAGGCAAGCCCGCACCCTCACCCCCAACCCCTCTCCCATTGGGAGAGGGGAGTGGAGCGCGTTACTGACAGGCTTCGCAGTACTCGGGGTTCTCGAGCGAGCAGAACACCGCGGCCGTCGCCTGTTCCTGGTCCGCCACCGGCGCCGGCTTCGCGGCAGGTGCCGCGGACACCGTGGTCTTGGCGATCTTCGTGGCCGGGCGCGAGCGCAGGTAGTAGGTGGTCTTGATGCCGGACTTCCACGCGTACATGTACATGGAGCTGAGCTGACCGATGTTCGGGTTTTCCATGAACAGGTTCAGCGACTGGCTCTGGTCGATGTACGCACCGCGCGCGGCGCCCAGGTCGATCAAGGCCTTCTGCGGCAGCTCCCACACGGTGCGGTAGATGGTGCGCAGGCGTTCCGGGATCGCGCTGATGCCCTGGATCGAACCTTCCGCCAGCTTGATCGCGTCGCGCACTTCCGACGTCCACAGGCCCAGCGTCTTCAGCTCTTCCACCAGGTAGCGGTTCACCACCAGGAAGTCGCCGGACAGCGTCTCGCGCTTGAACAGGTTGCTCACCTGCGGCTCGATGCACTCATAGCAACCGGCAATCGAGGCAATGGTGGCGGTCGGTGCGATGGCGATCAGCAGCGAGTTGCGCAGACCCTTCGCCTTGATCGATTCACGCAGCGCATCCCAGCGTGCCTGGTCGTTCGGCGTGGCGTTGGTCCAGTAGTCGAACTGCAGTTCGCCGTTGGCGGCGCGGCTCTCGGCAAAGCCCGGGTGCGCACCGTGTTCCATCGCCAGCTCGTTCGACTGGGACAGCGCGTTGAAGTAGATCTCCTCGGCGATGCGCGTGGACAGCGCCAGCGCTTCGGCCGAATCGAACGGCAGGCGCAGCTTGAAGAACACGTCCTGCAGGCCCATCACACCCAGACCGACCGGGCGCCACTTGTTGTTGGCGACCTTGGCGGTGTCGATCGGATAGAAGTTCAGGTCGATCACGCGATCCAGCTGGCGCACCGCGGTGCGCACCGTGGCGGCGAGCTTGTCTAAGTCGAAGCGGCCATCGACCACGTGGCGCGACAGGTTCACCGAACCCAGGTTGCACACCGCCGTTTCCTCGGCATTGGTGACTTCCAGGATCTCGGTGCACAGGTTCGACAGGTGGATGACGTTTTCCGCCTTCGCCGTCTGGTTGCTGGTGGCGTTGCTGCGATCCTTGAAGGTCATCCAGCCATTGCCGGTCTGCGCCAGCGTGCGCAGCATGCGGGCATACAGCTCGCGCGCCTTCACCTTCTTCACGGCGAGGCCGGCGGCCTCCGCTTCACGGTACGCCTTTTCAAACGTCTCGCCCCAGCTGTCCACGAAGTGCGGCACCACCTTGGGATCGAACAGCGACCACTCGCCGTCAATCTCCACGCGGCGCATGAACTCGTCCGGGATCCAGTTGGCGAGGTTGAGGTTGTGCGTGCGGCGAGCATCGTCACCGGTGTTGTCGCGCAGCTCGAGGAATTCCTCGATGTCGCCGTGCCACGGCTCCAGGTACACGCAGGCCGCGCCCTTGCGCTTGCCGCCCTGGTTCACGGCGGCCACGGAGGCGTCCAGCGTCTTCAGCCACGGCACCAGGCCGTTGGAATGGCCGTTGGTGCCCTTGATCAGCGAACCGCGCGAACGCACGCGCGAGTAGGCCAGGCCGATGCCGCCGGCGAACTTGCTCAGCTTGGCGACGTCGCCGTACTTCTCGTAGATCGATTCCAGCGAGTCGGACGGCGAGTCGAGCAGGAAGCAGGAGCTGAGCTGCTCGTGCGCCGTGCCCGAGTTGAACAGCGTCGGCGAGCTGGCGATGTATTCCAGCGAGGACAGCAGGCGGTACAGCTCCAGCGTCTCGCCGATCTCGCTGCCGCCCAGCGCGCACGCGATGCGCATGAAGAAGTGCTGCGGCGTCTCGATCACCTTGCGCAGCTGCGGGTGGCGCAGCAGGTAGCGGTCGTACACCGTGCGCAGGCCGAAGTATTCGAAGCGGCGCGTGGCGAGCGGATCGATCGCGTCGTTGAGCTTGCGCGAGTTGGCCACCACGAAGTCACGCAGGCGGTCGTTGACGATGCCGAGCTCGGCGCCGCGCGCGATCGACTGCGAGAAGCTCTGGATTTCCTGGCCGCTCACTTCCTTATCGACGTACGCGCCCAGCAGGCGCGCGGCGAGCTGGCCGTATTCGGGCTCTTCGGCGGTGAGCGCGGCGGCGGTGCGGATGGACAGCTCGTCCAGTTCCTGCGTGGTGGCGCCGTCGTACAGGCCACCGATGGTCTTGAGCGCGACGCGCAGCGGGTCGACCGCATGCAGGCCTTCGCTGCTGCGGGTCACGGCGCGGACGATCTTGTTCACGTCCACGGTTTCCTGGCGACCGTTGCGCTTGGTCACGCGCATCTGGCCAGGGTTGTGCGGCGGGGTCAGTGCGAACGGGGTATCCGCGCGCGGTGCCTCGGCCACGACGCTGTCGGCAGGGAAAGCGGGACTGTCGGCGCGCCCGTCTTCACGTTCGCGGCCGGTGGTATCGATAGGTTGCATGGCGACTTCGCTCCAAGCTTGGTCATCAACCGCCTGCTCCCGCGCGCAGGGCTGAAAGGAAAGGAGCAGTGGAGCTTCACGGACGGCCGAGCAGCAGGGCAGCGCCCCGCGCGTCGACGCGCTTCCCCGCGGAAGCCGCCACTACTCACCGTGGTGCATGGCCACGGCTGTCGGCAGGTCTTCGGACTCACGGACGAGGGTCTTTCGACCCGCCTACTCGCTCCCGCTTCCCAGCAGCTGAGGGCCAGTGCGTTGTTGGCTTTCGTTTCCGTTTACCGCTGCGGGGCAGCTCCGGATTCTCACCGGATTCCCTATTAAGCCAGTCCGACCATAGGTCTGAGAGTGGCACCGACGGGGCACAACATATCGGGCTCGATCGGGTGGGTCAACCCAATAACTTGTGGATGGGGCGTGGATAACTCGAAAAAGATCAGGCTGCTGGGAGGTTTATCGCGTCCCTAGGAATTTTGCCCAGGGCCCGCGCGAGGCCGGCTGTGACGGGTGCCTTTGGCGGGCGGCGTTGCGGCTCGTCCCGCTGCCCGGCAAGCTGCCCGCTCGTCTAACGGGGAAGGGATGGGTCGATGGGACACCCGTTGTTGCTTGTGCAGTTGCTCGTGATCATCGCGGCCTCGCGGCTGCTGGCCTGGCTGCTGCGGGGGCTCGGCCAACCGGCCGTCGTGGGGGAGATGCTGGCCGGGCTGGCGCTCGGGCCGCTGCTGTTCGGCGCGTTGGCGCCAGGATGGCAGGCGAGCCTGTTTCCCGCCGACAGCCTCGGCGCCCTGCAAAGCCTGAGCACGCTGGGCCTGGTGTTGTTCATGACGGTGGTGGGCGCCGAATTGCGCGTGCCCACCGGTGGGCGGCTGTTGAGGCCGGCGGCGTGGATCGGCGGGCTGGCATTCGCATTGCCCGGCCTGTTGGCACTCGGCATTTCGCCATGGCTGTTCCGCGGCTACGCACCCGCCGGCGTGTCGTACGGGCCGTTTGCGATGTTCATGGCCACGGCTTGCGCGATCACGGCGCTGCCCGTGATGGCGCGCATCGTGAAGGAGCGCGGACTCACCGACAGTCTTCCGGGACGCCTCGGCATTGCCGCCGCTGCCGTGGCCGATGTGCTGGCCTGGGTGGCGCTCGCCCTGGTGGTGGCCTTGATCAGCGCGCACGGCAACTGGCTGCCGTTCTGGCGAACCATGGGTGGGCTGTTGCTGCTGCTCGGCATGGCCTGGTTCGCGTTGCGTCCGTCGTGCGCGTGGCTGCTGGCGCGGCATGCGCCCGATGGGCATGCGAGCGGTGCGGTGCTCGCGTTCCTGCTGGCCGGCGCGATCGGTTGCGCCGCAATTACCGAATGGCTGGGACTGCACGCCGTGTTCGGTGCGTTCCTGTTCGGCTTGTGCCTGCCGCGCGACGACCGGCTGTTGCAGGGCCTGATCGAGCACGTGGAACACGTCACCCTGGCGACGCTGTTGCCGGTGTTCTTCGTGCTTGCGGGACTGAGCACCACCGCGCAGCTGTTGAGTGCGGATGCCGGCCTGGCGCTAGCGCTCGTGCTTGCTGTTTCGATCCTCGGCAAGCTCATCGGTGGCACGGCCGGTGCGCGCATATCCGGTCAGGGCTGGCGCGACAGCCTCGCCATTGGCTCGCTGATGAATGCGCGCGGCATGATGGAGCTCATCGTGATCAAGGTGGGCCTGGACGCCGGTGTGATCACGCCGGCGATGTTCACCATCCTGCTGGTGATGGCGATCGTCACCACGATGATGACGACGCCGATGGTGGCAGCGTTTCATCGTGGCGCCGTTGCATCGGGAGCGCAACGCCGGCTCCTCGACTGATCGCTGAACCTTAGTTCGGCGCCAGTGGCTTCTGCAAGGTCGGCCCGATACCTAGCTGGTGAACTCCACTGTCTGCCGTGGAATCCGGAGCTTCGGCGAGTAGCGCTCGGTCCTGCAGCCACGGGATGTCCTCGCGAGGGCCGCGCACATAGATTTCCCATGTGCCGTAGTCATTGCCGGTGTGGCTATCGAACGCCGGATTGTTGAAGTCGTGCAGATGGAATTTGACCGGTACCCGGCTGTACCAATAGGGCTGCCCCGCCTCTAAGCCTGCGGACGGGACCTCGAACGTCGACCGCTTGATGGCTCTTATCGAGGCGGCAGCGAGATCCCTGCGGTAGATTGCTTCCTCACCGCGGGTCACATACTGATGCAGGTTCACCTGTTCTGCATCCGCATCGAGCACGTGTCCGTCGCGACCAACGCGCGCAAGCACATACACCGTTCCGGAAACGCGCCCCTCGTAGGACCTGCGCGGATAGCTCGGTCGTACGCGATCCTTCCAATGCATAACCTCATTGGCCGGACGGTTGGCATCTTCGAAGTGCGCAGAAGCGAGGCGAAGCGTGGTGTGCCTTCCATCGACATCGGTGGCGACAATACGCATGGTCATGTCTTCTTCGACGGGCGCCGCCGGCTCATGGACGAACATGAGCTTCCACGTAGCGATGTTCTGCTTGATCAGATCGATGACCGGCGGAGGAAGCTTGTCGGGCTCTCGAAGACTGTAACTGATGATGCTGCCGTCGGGATTCAGCACCGCCTTGCCTTCGACCAGCATGCTGGCCTCGACCTGATGGCGGAGATCGTCTGCCAGCGCGCCATTGGCAAGCAGCGCGGCCAGGAAAACCGTAGCCAGAGAAAGGGCACGCATGGTCTATTCCCCCGAAAAGACGAGCGCAGTCTAATCACGGCGTTCGGCAGGTAGCAACGTTAGGTTGCCACCTGCCGTGACGGTGCAAACCCTTACCAGATCCGCACCCGCTCCTTCGGATCGAGATACAGCTTTTCCCCAGCCTGAACTCCAAACGCCTGATACCACGCATCGAGATTGCGCACCGGCCCATTCACGCGGAACTTGCGGGGCGAGTGTGGATCGCTGGTGACCTGGCGGCGGATCGCGTCGTCGGTGAGCTTGCCGCGCCACGCCTGCGCCCAGCCCAGGAAGACGCGCTGGTCGCCGGTGAGGCCGTCGATCACCGGGGCGGGTTTTCCATGCAGCGAGGCGTGGTAGGCGTCGAGGGCGAGCGTGAGGCCGCCGAGGTCGGCGATGTTCTCGCCCATGGTGAGGTTGCCGTTGATGTGCACGCCGGTGATCGGCTGGAACGCGTCGTACTGCGCACCGAGCTTCTTCGCGCGTTCATCGAAGGCCTTGGCGTCGGCGGGCGTCCACCAGTCGCGCAGGTTGCCGTCGGCGTCGATCTTGCGGCCCTCGTCGTCGAAGCCGTGCGTGAGCTCGTGGCCGATCACGCCGCCGATGGCGCCGTAGTTGATGGCCGGATCGGCGTAGGGATCGAAGATCGGCGGCTGCAGGATGGCGGCGGGAAACACGATGTCGCGCAGCGAGCCGTTGTAGGCGTCGTTGGTCTGCGGCGTCATCGACCAGTCGCTGCGATCGACTGCGCCGTTGAGGCGGTTCACGTAGAACGACCAGTCCGCCTTGGCGGCGTTCAACACATTGCCGACAAGGTCGTCGGGACGAGTGGTCACGTTCGAGTAGTCGCGCGGATGATCCGGGTAGCCGACCTTGATGGTGTAGGTATCCAGCTTGCGCAGTGCTTCCTCGCGCGTCTTGGGTCCCATCCAGTCGAGCTTCTCGATGCGCACGCGATAAGCCGCCTTGAGGTTGGCCACCAGCTCCTCGATCTTCGCCTTGGACGACGCGGGGAAGTACCTGGCCGTGTAGAGCTCGCCGACGCCCCAGCCGAGATTGCCGAAGCAGGAGAGGCGGTCGCCCACGCCACAATCCCCGCCGGATACGGCATGCACGGCTCGCTTCCAGCGTGCTTCCTGCTGCTGCTGTCCCGACAGCGTCTTGTCATGCATCTCGAAGTACGCGTCCTGGAACGGCTTGGACAGGTAGTAGGCGGCGTTGTCCGCGATGCGTGCGGCCTGCCATGCCTGGATGGTGGTGACCGGTGTCTTCGCATACAGCGCGGAGAGCTTCGGGAAGGCGGTCTTCTCCGCCACCACGATCTGCTTGAGATCGCCGAGCTGGGCCGATGCCAGGTAGTCGTGCCAGGCAAAACCGGGCGCCAGCTTCTGCAGGTCCTGCACGCTCATCGGGTTGTACATGGCGACCGGGTCGCGCTGCGCCACCTTGTCCCAGCTGGCCTGGGCGATCGCGGTTTCGAAGGCCACCACGTCCTTGGCCGCCGCATCGGGGTTGGGCCAGTCGACGAGGGTGAGCAGTTGGGCGACATAGGCCTGGTACGCGGCCTTCTCCTTGGCGAAGGCCGGCTTGAGGTAGTAGTCGCGGTCGGGCAGCCCGAGACCCGCCTGGGTGACGTACACCGCGTAGCGCGAGTTGTCCTTGAGATCCACGTCGAACACGAGGTCGAACAGCGCGCCGTCGAAATCCGTGCCGGTACGTCCCATCAAGGCGGCCTGCGCATCGCGCGTGGTGGCCTTGCGCACGGCCTCGAGCTGCGGCGCGATGGGCTTGGCGCCAAGTGCATCGATATGCGCCTCGTCCATGTAGGACTGGTAGAAGTTGCCGACCTTGCCTTCGAGCGAGGTGCCGGGCGCATGGCTCTGTGCGGCACCCTCCATCAACGTGTGCAGCCGCTGCTCGGTGAGGTCCGTCATGGCCAGGCGCAGGCTGACCGCCGGCTTGTCGGGCGGGATGGGCGTGTGGTCCAGCCAGGTACCGTTGGCGTAACGGAAGAAATCGTCGCCCGGTTTCGTCGCGGTATCCGCACCGGCCCGATCGAATCCCCATGTGCCGTACTGCGGCTTGGTTGTCGCCGGGTCGGCGGCATGGGCGACACCGAAGACCAACGCGCTCATGCAAGCGACCGCCAGGATCCTGCTGACCATAAGCACTCCACCGTGTTTGAGGTGAAGGGATGCTCGCACGGTGGCGGGGTGCTGCCAGTGCTGGAAGTTGTACTTTCCGCGCAAAAGGAAACGGCCCGGCTAGTGCCGGGCCGTCGGTCAGTCTGGATCGAAGGCCTTAGCCGGCAGCGCGCTGCTTGTGGATGCGCTGGCTGTCCTTGTTCAGCGACTTGTTGAGGTTCTTCTGTTCCTGCTTGGTGAGGTGACCACCATGCTCGGCCTCGTCGCGGCTTTCGCGCGCGGCGATATTGGAGTCCTGCTTCTCGTCGCGGGCAGCCTGCTTGGCGTTGAGCTGGCCATCGGCCACGCCGGCCTGGACGCGGTCCTGCTGGTTCTCGAGACGGCTGTTGACTTCACTTACGCGCGGATGGCCGGGAACATTGTCCGGCGACGTGGACTGCGCCATGGCGCCGGCGCTTGCGAACGCGGCCACCATGGTGAAGGCGATCAGGGTGAAGCGCGACGTCATCTTGGTCTTCATGGCTTGCGATCCTCTCTTCCGGTGGTTGGAAACAGCAACGGGATCCCTGTGGATGATCCGCTGCTGTTTCGCTGATGGTGTTTCCCCTGCGAGCTTTTCCAGAATGGATGGCTCGATGCGGAGAACGAGGGATCACAGTCGCCGTTGACGGGATGACACGCGATTGCCCGGTTTCATTCAGCTGCAGGCAGGTTCCGCGTGATGCAGCACGGCATGTCGTCAGCCAGCCGACAGCGGTGCGCATGACGAAGGCGTTTCAAGCTTACGCGCGGCCTTCGGAAAGGCTGCGCAAACTGCCCAGTCCTTCCTCGAAATCCTTGCCCACCATCTTGTCGATATTGAACAGCAGGCCCATCAGCTTGCTGGTGAAACTCGAGCGGCCGTGCATGGCCCAGGTCACCTGTGTGCCGTCACCGCGCGGTTCGAGCACGAATTCGGCCGTGTTGGTGGCCTTGAAGGGCGCGAAGAACTCCAGCCTGATCTCGATGCGCGCGGACGGCGTGGACTCGGTGATCTGCATGCGTCCACTGCCGATGTTCTTGTTGCCGCTCCATCCATACGTCGCGCCTTCACCGGCATTCGGTCCTTCGTAGCTGCGTTCCATGGTGGGGTCCTTGCGCTCATACGGCGACCACGCCTGCCAGTGGCGGAAATCGTTGATGAAGGGAAAGACCCGTTCCGGCGATGCCTGGATGGTGGCGGTTCGTTCGATGCGGAACTGGTCGGGGCGCATGGCCGCCACGCCGAGCAGCGCGGCGATGACGAGCAGGATGATGACGATGGCGATTAGCATGATGTGACTCCTTGATGGATCGTTGCGGACCGGCGTCAGGCGTCGGCCGCTTCCCTGGGCAGCATGTGCAGGTAAGGCTGTGCTTCGCGCAGCACGCGTTCGAACGAGGGGCGCTGCATCAGGCGCAGCAGATAGGCCGCGGTATGCGGATGCGATTCGTCGAGCGGTATCACCATGTTCGCGTAGAACAACGCGGGCGATGCCGAGCAGTCCGCCATGGTGTAGTTGTCACCCATGGCCCATGTGCGCGTCGCCATGTCCTTCTCCAGCAGGTCGTAGGCAGTGCGCAGGCGATGACGCGCTTCGCTCACCCCATAGTGGTCGTGAGCGTCGGCAGGGCGAAGCCGGTCAGTGACGACCTTCTGCATTGCTTCGTTGACGTACAGGTCGAAGAAGCGATCGCGCAGCCTGGTCTCGCGGGCCAGGTCGGCATCCTGCGGAACCAGTGCGACCTTGCCGGGATAGTGTTGCGCCAGGTATTCGATGATGATGCTGGACTCCGGCACCAGGCAGTCGCGGGCATCGTCGCGCAGCAGCGGAAACCTGCCCATGGGCCACAGCGCATAGAACGAGGCACGCGCTTCCGGGTCGGCCAGATCGACCAGGTAGGGATGAAACGGCGTGTCGTTCTCGTACAGCGCGATCAGCGCCTTGTGGCAGAACGAGGCGAGCGGATGCATGTAGAGCGTGAGTGACATGTTGAACCTCGTGCGTGCGGGTCAGCGTTGCGGGGAGGCCAGGGCAACCTTGTCCTTGCCCGGTTCGTCGACCAGTGCCTCGACCTGGATGCGCAGCACCACGTCCATGTTGAAGCCGTAGTTCTTGCCGCCATCCATGCCGAAGTCATCGCGCTTGAACGTGGCGTAGGCATCCGCGCCGCAGATCTCGCGCTTGAGCATGGGATGCGGCATGCACTTGAACGTGTTGATCGCAAGGTCGACCGGATGGGTGACGCCATGCAGCGTCAGCTCGCCGGTGACCTTGGTGGGCGCGCCGTTGACGAACCCGGCGAGCTTGCCCTTGTAGGTGGCCCGCGGATACTTGGTCACGTCGAACAGCTCCGGGCCGCGAGCCACCTCGTTCAACGTGTCGAGCCCGAAGTCCGCGCTGGACATATCCACCGTGATGTCGACGCTGCCGGTGCCTGCACTCTTGTCCAGCGTGATCTTGCCGCTGGTGCTGTTGAACTTGCCGCGCCAGGTGGACAAGCCGCCCATGTGATCAGCTTCGAAACTGGGGTAGGTGTGGGCGGGGTCGATGGTGTAGCTGGCCGGGGCGGCATGAACCGGTGCGCCGAAGGTGGACGCCATGGCCAGCGTAGCCATGGCGGCGTGCCGGGTGAAAGGGGGCAATGCGGTCATCGTCAGCTCCTGAACGGTGGGGTTTCGCGGGCCACTCCGGCCGCGCTCACTTCAATGACGAACGGGCAGCGGGAATTTCGACATCGGACTTCGGGAAGTCGGTATCGCTTGTCCTGCGGGCGGTGGACGCCTCAGTCGACGATGAAAAGACGTGCGCCCGTGGGCGTGCTGGAGCGATGCGCGGCATCGCCGAAGTCGGACACTTGGTAGCTCATGCCGGGCGTGAGCACGAAGCGGCGGCCATCCTTCAGCTCCGAATGCAGCTCTCCCTCCAGCACATAGAGCACATGGCCGCGATCGCACCAATGGTCGGCCACATAGCCGGGGCTGTATTCCACCAGGCGCACGCGCAGATCGCCGATGTTGAAGCTGCGCCAGAGCGCCTCCCCGGATTCGCCCGGGTGTCGCGTGGGCGGCACGTCGGCCCAGTTCGTCACTGTGAACGGCAGGGAGGGAATCTTCATCGGCGTGGCGTCCTGTGCGCGATGCGATGGTTATTCGACGGGATAGGGGCCTTCAGCGAAGACTTCGGCGTGATAGCCCTTGGCGCCTACGAGGCGTGCCATTGGGCTGCGGATGTCCTCGCCGGCCTCCGCCTGGCCGACCAGGAAGGCGAAGTCGTAGCGCGGTTGCCAACCCAGTTCCTCACGGGCACGTGCGTTGATGTACACGCGGTCGATGCCCTGCGCCATCTTCCAGCCAAGGCGTGCATAAACCTCGGCATACGCTGGCACGCGCCGCTGCACGACCAGTGGCGCATTCGCGCGCAAGGCGGGCATGTCCTCCGGCTGCAGCGGCGAGGTGGCGCTGATGATGTAGCGGCGGAAGCCGAGCGTGTTCGCATGGCGTGCGGCCAGCAGGTGCGCACTCACGACGTCTTCGATATCCACGCGCCGGTGCAGGTACTCGTTCACCTTGAGGTTGTCGTCGGCGTAGCTCGCACGGGCATGGCGATCGTCGTCTTCCTCGGGGAAGAAGCGCGAGGTGCGAAGCACCATGCACGCCAGGCCCTGGTTGCGCTGGAACAGCTGGCACAGGTCTTCCGCCGCCGCCTTGGTGACGCCGTAGATGTTCTTGGGAATCGGGGTGACGTCTTCGGTGATCCATGCGGACGGTTCGCCGGCCGGCGGTACCAGCGCGTCGCCGAAGACGCTGGTGGTGCTTGTGTAGACGAAGGATTCGGCGCCCGCCATGACCGCTTCTTCGAGCAGGTTGAGCGTGCCGGTGAGATTGACGTCAATGAAGGCCTGCCGGCTATGCGTCGCGACATGCGGCTTGTGCAGGGTGGCCGGGTGAAACACGTGGCGTACGCCGGCCATGCAGCGCTTCACCGTGGTGCGGTCGGCCACGGAACCGAGTTGTGTGGTGAAAGGCCCCTCGACGATATCCAGGCCGATCACTTCGTGGCCGAGGTCGCGCAGTGTGCGCGCCAGTGCTTCGCCGAGATGGCCGGAGCTTCCTGTGACCAAGATACGCATGCGTGCGGACCGATGAGCCGGGGGAAGTGACCGATCCTAGCATTGCCCTGCCGCGCCCGGCAGCCGGGTCTCAAACCTCCGCCTTGAAGGTCTTGCCCAGCGCCTGGCCGCGACCCACGTAGTGCCGGAACAGGTAGAACAATGGCTGGTAGCGCCGCGGATCGATGTGCTGCGTGCCAGCCACCACCACGTCGTCGTGCGCATGTACGTGCAGCACTTCGAGTTCCGCGATGACATAGCCACCGGCCGCATCGCGCCACGCCTCCAGCGGGCGCTCAACGGCCAGGACCAACCGCGCTTCGAGTTGCAGCGGGCACTCGGCGATGCGTGGTGCGCCGACGGTCAGCGATGGCGCGGTGTGCACGCCGGCCAGCGCGAACTTGTCGGCCTCGTGGCGATAGCCGTTCTGCCGCTTCCATGCGGGCACCGGGTCACGCCCCGTGGTGGGGGCCAGGCGTTCCACCGCCTCGTACTGGTCCTCGCCGGCAAGGTTGAGCACGCACTCACGTTCGCGCTGCAGGTTGGCGAGGCCCTGGCCACCGCCGGCAAGTCCGATCACCACGCGATCGGCAAGCGCCCATGCGGAGGACATCGGCGTGATGTTGGTCGAACCATCGGGATTGCGCGTGGTGATCAGCACGACCGGCGTGCCGAAATAGAGGATCGATGGATGAATGACGCGACTGTCAGGCGAGCGGAAACTGTCCATGCCTGCAGTGTGCAGCGCCGTGTTCGACGAGGTTTCGCTGCGCAGCGAAGTATCCGCCGAGGCACGGCGCTAGACTGCACGCATGAGCGATACCGTCGCCCCCAGTCGCTATCAACTCGCCGAGATTGGCGCTTTGCTCGCCGAGCCTGCGCGGGCCGCCATGCTGCTGGCACTGATCGACGGCACGGCGCGCCCCGCGGGCGAGCTGGCGCAGGCGGCCGGTGTGGGCGCCGCCACGGCCAGCGCCCATCTCAAGCGCCTGCTGGAGGGCGGTCTGCTCGCGGTGCATGTGCAAGGTCGCCACCGCTATTACCGGCTGGCTGGCGAAGAGGTGTCGGCATTGCTGGAGGCCATGGCATTGCCACGCACGCGCGCCACGCTTCCGGTTCCCGCCGGCGGGGACCGCGCATTGCGCCTGGCGCGCACCTGCTATCGCCATCTCGCGGGTCGGCTCGGCGTGGGGTTGTGCGATGCGATGCTGGCAGGCGATTACCTGCACATGACGAGCGAAGGGCTGCGGTTGCGCGAATCGGGTGTAGTTGCGCTGGTGTCGGCAGGTTTGCGGGAAACGTCCGCCCAGGCCCTGGTATCGCTGCGCGGGCGCAGCTGCCTCGACTGGACCGAGCGGCGCATGCACGTGGGTGGCCCGCTGGGCGTGTCGCTCACCGATGCCATGCTCGAGTCCGGCTGGTTGCGTCGTCGGTCCGACAGTCGTGCATTGCAGCCGAGCGACGACGGGCTTCGCCGCCTGGTGGCACTCGGCGTGCGCATCGACGCCAGCTGACGTTCGTCACTGCAACTGCGAGAACAGGTTACGCAAGGCCATGTCGCTGCCGAGCGGCGGCAATGCCAGCAGGTTGTCGAGCAAGGCGATCTGCTGGTGGCAGGACTGGGCATGGAAACCCGCGCCCGGATGCACTGGCACCGATTGCGCGGCAGCGCTGCGCGCCTGCGACAGTTCGCGCGCTCCCAGTGACCAGTTCACCGTGATGATGCGTTTCGGATCATTGTCGGCCAGCAGGTTGGCATAACTGTCGCCGTTGGCCATGAAGATCGCATCGGCCGGCTTGCCCGGATCGAAGCCTGCGCCATCGAGATAGCGTCCGCAGGCATCCGGCGAAAGGCGCCGGCTGATCATCTGCAGCAGCTCGCGCCGCGCGGTGGCAAAGGCACGCACGCGGTCCGCCGTGACCGTGCGCATCGCGGATCGTCGTGCCTCATGCAGTGCGGTCCACATGGAAACGCCATAGGCCCGATCGGTTTCGGCATTATCGGGCTTGTCGAGCAGACGCAGGTCGCGCTGGGTCCAGGCGTCGTAGATGGGCGGCCATTGCTGGCGTATCAGCGCCATCGCATCGCCCATGCGCTGCGTGTGGGCGTGCATATGCAGCGCATACAGGAATTGCTCCTGTCGCCACTGCTCGGCGGTCAGCACGCGATCGTCCACGCGCAGGCCGGTGATGATGTAATTGGCGAACAGCTCGTCGGCATGGGGCGAATACACCTCGTCACCCTGCTTGGCGAACGCCAGGCGGATGAAATCCGGTGAGGCGCCGGCCTGGGCCAGCAGCGACTTGTACTTCTCCTGCAGCGTGCCGACATAGGCCTGTGAGGCGTGGCTGTCGATCATCGAGCGCATCTGGTGGAAGCCGAATGTCGAGTGGGTCGACGCGATGCGCTGGCTGGCGCCGATGAAGGCGAGCGTGCAGGCGCTGGCGCAAAGGTGATCCACTTCCACGGTGATGTCGGGACGCGATGCGAGGAAGTCGTGCAACTGCATGCCGTTGTCGACGTCCCCGCCCACGCTGTCGAGCACGAGGCGATGGATCGACGGATGAGCCCTGAGCGCGTCGACGACCGCATCGGCATAGCCGACGCCGATCGTGCCCTTGGCCACGATCGCCTGGCCGCCCGCATCCGGCGCAATCGTGTACTGGCTGAAGCGCCGCTGCTCCGCGGCACCGGCGGCGATCTTCTGCAGTGCCGCCCATTCGGTCGGCAGGGTGCCGATGGTGGCGAGGATGCCGAGCACCATCAGGATATTCACGACGATCGCCCAGCGACTGCCGCTCACCGCGGCGGCACGCAGGGTGCCGATCACCTGCCATACCGAGATGAGCAGGCGCACCGCCGCAGAACTGGCGACCACGATGAGCAGATGCGATAGCGAAAGGTGTGCCTGGTTGAGCCATCCCAGCATCATGGTCTGAAGCAGGGCCAGGCCCAGGCTCACCAGCACGTTGTTGCACCAGTAGGACTGGGCCAGGGAGAGCTCGCCGCGCCAGTGCGCCAGCAGGTAGTTGGTCCGCGGTTTCGACGGCAGCGGTGGAGGGCGCTGGCCCGGCGGTTCGAGCGGCAACGTGCCATCCCACGTAGGCGGGACGCGCTCGGTGCGGCGGTACGTCGGATCGGGAAAAGCCATCGGACAGCCCTCAGAGCGGTGACCGGAACGACTTCCTGCAATAAAAGCGGCGGCGCCGACGTGGCGCCACCGCGGGGTACGGCATCAGGCCTGCTTGCGCTTGAACAGCTTGGCGATCACGCCGCCGACGGCCGCAACGCCGAGCACGATGAACTTCTTGAACGCTAGCAGCAGTACGCCCAGTTTGGCGAACAGGCCCGCCTTGGCGGCGATGCCACCCGCCACCAGCGCGGCGATGCCGTAGGCGGCGGCCTTGTCGGTGCTCGGGTTGTAGTCGGTGTAACGCTGGCCGGCGTCGAAGTCGGCCATCTCCACCACCTGCGGCATGTCCGCGCGCACCTGCGCCAATGCTTCGATGGGCGCCACCGCGTTGAGCGAGAGGTAACCCTGGCGCCCCAGCACGCGGATCGCATAGTTCAGCGTGCGGTTTTCGTCGGAGCCGTTGGTTCGCTTGAAGCGCAGGTCCTGCGCCCAGTACAGCTTGTGGCTCGCGGTGTCGTAGTGAGGCGGCTCGGCCCAGCCCATCAGTTCGATCGCGGGATAGCCTTCCTTGAGGCGATCGGCGTTCTCGTCCTCCGTCGACTTCTGCATGTCCTTGAGCATGTCGTTGTAGTCGATCTTGGCCGCATCTTCGTCGGACACGTAGCCATCATCGACAAAGGTCACCACCACCGCCCAGTTCTTGTCGTCGAGCACGGCGCGCGCGTCGCTGCTGGGCAGGATCATGCCCAGCACGTCGCTGTCGGGCGGGTTGTTCCACAGCTGGGTGAGCACGCGCTGCGCGTCCGCCGCGGGCAGGAAGCTGTAGCCGTCGGCAATGTTGAGCGTGGCCTGTGCGCCCGGAAGGGTCACCGGGCCGGTGACCGGGTGCAGCGTGGCGACAAACTGTTCGGCCGTCATGTCGCCCGATTCCTCGGCCAGCACGGGCGTGGTGCATGCGAAAACAGCCAGCCAAAGCACTGGCAGCATCATCTTGCGAAGCATCTTGGATTCCCCTGGTTCGTCCTTGGATACGCATCGATCGATGCGGCCGCGGCTCCCCCGTGGCGCAGCGACCGCACGATCTTACGATGTGCGGCACACCACGGCGACCACCGGGATCAGGTGGTTCAGGGCGACTTGGGGGCTGGCGAGCGCTCGAAGCTGCCAGCGTCACCCGGGAACACCACCGGGCTCTCATAGCCATCGGCCGAGACGGCGGAGACGCCGAAGAACCAGTCGTCGATCACCACGTCCTTGATCACGGCCTGTTCCACGTCGCCCACCACGCGGCTGTACTGCCACTGCGGCGCAGTGGTGTCGCGCCAGTGCACCACGTAGCCGGCGGCACCGGGCACCTTCTTCCAGTGGACGGTGGTATCGGTGGCCAGCGCGCCTTCGGTGCTCACGCCGTTGGGCGGGGCCGGGGCGCGGCTCAACGAGGCCATGGTGATGGTGTTGAGCGCGGTGACGCGGGCGAGGTAGCGGAAATCCACACCGTCGATGGTGTCGCCGTACTTGATGCCCTTTTCAGTACGAAGATCCTGGTGCTGGCGGGTGTAATCCTCGTGGCCTTCGCTCACGCGGACTGCGGGGTAGCCGGCTTCGAGGAACGGCACCTGGTCGCCGCCACGGCTGTAGCGGTCAGTGCGGTAGACCATGTGCACGCGGAAGTCGGGCAGGTACGTCGAGGCGAGCTGCTCCATGTAGCGCGCGATGTTGCGCGAGGGCGAATCCACTTCGCCGCCGTGGTACGCGCGGTACTTCGCCTGCTCCGGCGTCTCGTTGGTCTTGGTGCCTTCGGAGAACACGCGCACCGTGAGGTTGTCGATCACACCGTTCTGGCCGTGGCTGTTGCCCACGATGTCGTTGTTGAGATCGGTCTCCACCTTCCAGCCCTGCGCCACGGCGTAGTCGGCCAGCACCTTGCCGCCGTACAGGCCCTGCTCCTCGCCCGACAGCGCGGCGAACACCAGGGTGGCGTCGTTGTCCTGCCTGGAGAGGATGCGCGCCGCTTCCATCAGCGCGGCAACGCCGGAGGCGTCGTCGTTGGCGCCCGGTGCGTCGGACTTGGTGTTCATCACGTCGGTGACGCGCGAGTCCAGATGGCCGGTCATCACGATCACGCGCTGCGGATCACCCTTGCCGCGCTTGATCGCCACCACGTCCATCACTTCGGTCGGCTGCGGGATGCGCTTGCCGGTGAACATCTGAGACGGCGTGACCACCTCGATGCAGCCACCGCATTGCCTGGAAATTTCCTCGAAGCGCGACTTCACCCAGCGGCGCGCAGCGCCGATGCCGCGCTTGTCCGACTTGGTGTCGGACAGCGTATGGCGCGTGCCGAAGCCGACCAGCTTCTCGATGGTGGCGTGCAGCTCCGCCTCGCTGGGTTGGGTGGACAGTGCCAGCAGCGACGGCTGCTGCCGCGGCTGCACCGGCGCCTCGTCGGCGAACGCGGTGGACACGGCAAGGCTCAGGGCGAGCGGAAGCAGCAAGGGAACGGGGCGCATCGGATTCTCCGGTAAGGCAACAGCCCACTGTAGCGCCGCCCAACGGGCGCGCCCCCTGCCGGAGGGCAGGGGCCGGACCGCTAGCGGGCCGGCGGCACCAGGGTAATCTCGAACAGTTTGGGCCAGCGCTTGCCGGTGACGAACAGGCGGTCGTGCTGGGCGTCGTAGGCAATGCCGTTGAGCACGTCGTTGGAGGGATCGGGCAGCTTGTTGATATCCAGCAGGCCGGTGAGGTCGATCCAGCCCTTCACGTGGCCGGTGGCCGGGTCGATGCGGGCGATGCGATCGGTCATCCACACGTTGGCGTAGATCTCGCCCTTCACCCATTCCAACTCGTTGAGATTGAGCACCGGCTGGTCGCCGTCCGTGACCAGGATGCTGCCCACCGTCGCCAGTGTCTTGGGATCGAGCACGCGCAGCACGGCCGAACCGTCGCTCATGTAGATGTGCTGATCGTTGCGCGTCAGTGCCCAGCCTTCGCCAGGGTAAGTGAAGGTGCGCTCTTGCTTGAAGCTGGTGAGGTCGTAGACGAAGCCCAGCTGGTCCTTCCAGGTGAGCTGCACGATGTGCTGGCCCCAGTCGACGATGCCTTCGCCGAAATACTGCGCCGGCAGGTCGTGGCGCTGCACGACCTTGCCGCTTTCCAGCTCCACCTTGCGCACGGTCGACTCGCCGGCTTCGCCGGTGCTCTCGTAGAGATAGCCGTCCTTGTAGAACAGGCCCTCGGTATAGGCCGAGGTGTCATGCGGATAGGTGTGCACCACGCGATAGCCGTAGACCGGCGTCGTGGCATGGATGGAGGCGGTGGCGGTGAGCGCGGCGATGGCGGCCGCGCGGGTGAGCCAGCGGATCATGCAGGGTGTCCCGTGATGGTGCGTAAGGGGCTGAGCTTAATGCAGAGCACGCACCCGGAAGTTGCGGCCTTTGATCTTGCCCGCGCGCAAGCGTTCCAGCGCCTTGTTCGCAAGATCACGCTGAATCGCCACATAGGCGCGCGTGGCGAACACGTCGATCTTGCCGATGCTCTTGGCGTCGAGGCCCGCATCGCCAGTCAATGCGCCAAGAATGTCGCCGGGACGCAGCTTGTCCTGACGACCGGCGTCGATCACCACCGTTTTCATCGGTGCAAGGTTGAGCTGCTTGCCGCGCGGCGCCGACAGCTTGAGCGGCTGCCAGGGCAGCGGCTTGCCCATCTGTTCCTCGATATTGAGGGCCTTGGGGCGTTCGCGGGGCGTGACCAGGGTGATGGCATGGCCCGTTTCACCCGCGCGACCCGTGCGACCGACGCGATGTGTGTGCGTATCAGGATCGTGCGCGATGTCAAAGCTCACCACCAGCGGCAGCGCGGCGATATCGAGGCCACGTGCGGCAACGTCCGTTGCCACCAGGATAGAGCAACTGCGATTGGCGAACTGCACCAGCACTTCGTCGCGGTCGCGCTGTTCCATGTCGCCGTGCAGGGCCAGGGCGGAGAAGCCGCGCTTGTCCAGCTCGTCGGCTACCGCGTCCACGTCCTTGCGCATGTTGCAGAACACCAGGGCGTGCTGCGCGTGTTCCTTGCCGAGCAGCTGTGCGAGCGCATCCATCTTTTGCGCCGGTTCCACTTCGTGGAAGCGCTGCTCGATGGTGACCTCGTCATGCGGCGTTTCTACCGTTACCTCGACCGGATCACGCTGCAGGCGCTTGCTGACCTGGCGGATTTCTTCGGCGTACGTGGCGGAGAACAACAGCGTCTGGTGGTGCTTGGCGATGCGTCCGACAATGTCGTCGATGGCTTCGGAAAAGCCCATGTCGAGCATGCGGTCCGCTTCGTCCAGCACCAGCACCTTGATGCCGCCGCCATGCAGGCTGCCGCGCTTCAAGTGCTCCTGCACACGGCCGGGCGTGCCGACCACGATGTGCGGATCATGCGTGAGCGACGCCAGCTGCGGACCCAACGGCATGCCGCCGCAGAGCGTCAGCAGCTTCACATTCGGGATATTGGCAGCCAGCTTGCGGATGGCCTTGCTCACCTGGTCGGCCAGCTCGCGGGTGGGGCACAGCACCAGCGCCTGCAGGCGAATGGTGTCCACGTCCAGGCTTTGCAGCAGGCTGAGGCCAAAGGCCGCGGTCTTGCCGCTGCCTGTGCGGGCCTGTGCGATCACGTCGCGGCCCTCCAGCATCGGCGGCAGGCTCTGGGCCTGTACCGGGGTCATCTCGGTATAGCCGAGGGTCTCCACGCTGGCGAGCAGCGCGGGCTTGAGCGGGAGCGTGCGGAAATCGGTCATGCGGCATTGTCGCATGCCGCCCCGGGCGGGGCAGGAAACGGCCAGGGCCGGGGGCGCTTACGCCCCCGTCCCCTGCAAATCAGCCCTGCATCTCTTCCAGTTCCATGCCCTTGGTCTCGCGCACCGTCTTCACCACGAAGACCAGCGATATCAGCGCGAAGGCGGCATACAGGCCGTAGGCGAAGCTCAGGCCCATTTCGGCCAGTGCCGGGAAGCTGCTGGTGATGATGAAGTTGGCGATCCACTGCGCGGCGGCGGCCACGGCCAGTGCGATGGCGCGGATGCGATTGGGGAACATCTCGCCCAGCAGCACCCACACCATCGGGCCCCAGCTGAGGCCGAAGAACACCACGTACGCATTGGCCGAGACCAGGGCCACCATGTTCCACGGCGCGGGCAGGCTCAGCGTGGCGCCGCTGCCGGTGGCCTGCGAGAAGCACCAGGCCATCGCCGCCAGCGTCACCGTCATGCCGGCCGAACCGATGACGAGCAGCGGCTTGCGGCCGATGCGATCCACCAGCGCGATCGCCACCAGCGTCACCAGCACGTTCACGACCGACGTCGCCACGGTGATGGAGAACGAGTCGGCCTCGCTGAAGCCGACCGAGTGCCACAGCGTGGACGAGTAGTAGAAGATGACGTTGATGCCCACGAACTGCTGGAACACCGACAGCAGGATGCCCACCCACACCACCGGCAGCAGGCCAAAGGCCGTGCCGCGCAGATCGCGCAAGGTGGGGCGGTATTCGGAGTGAAGGCTGTCCTGGATGTCCTTCACCTTCGCGTTGAGCGCCGTTTCGCTGTGCATGTCCAGCACGCGGCGCAACACGTCGTGCGCTTCCGACAGCCGGCCCTTGGCCACCAGGTAGCGCGGTGATTCCGGTACACCCAGTACCAGCGAACCGTAGATCAGCGCAGGAACCACGGCGACCAGGAACATCCAGCGCCACGCGGCCAGACCCATCCACAAGGGATGTGCGGCGCCGCCCGCGGTTCCGGCAAGCCAGGCGTCGCTGAGCAACGCAGCGAAGATGCCGAGCACGATGGCGAGCTGTTGCAGCGAACCGAGGCGTCCGCGCACGGCGGCTGGTGAAACCTCCGCGATGTAAGTCGGCGCGATGACCGATGCCATGCCCACGCCGATGCCACCGACGAGGCGCCAGAACACGAGGCTGGCCACGCCGGACACCAGGCCCGAGCCCAATGCACTGAGAGCGAGGAACAGTGCTGCGATCTGCATGCTGCGCACACGGCCGAGGCGATCCGCGAGAGGACCCGCATACCATGCGCCCACGGCGGAACCGAGCAGTGCACACGACACGGCGAAACCGATCTGCCCCGCGCCCAGCCCGAAGTTGCCGCGCACAGCATCCACGGCGCCGTTGATCACGGCCGTATCGAAACCAAACAGGAAACCGCCGAGCGCCGCCGCTGCTGCGATCAGCACTACGCGCGCCGTGGCACGCTGGCCCAGATCATCGACAGCGTTCGTCGATGTTGAAGGTGTATTGAGATTCATCGCCTCTCCCCATGCAAAGTCCGACGATTCTGCGCTGGCAGTCGCGGGTACAAGGAGTGAATACGTATGCACTAGAGGGGGAGGGATGTCGAGTTTTTGCGGCCCGAGATGGAGATGGTGCAGGTGCGCAATGACGTGTTCTGTGCGCCAGCTCGGTGGATGGCGAAAGCGATGGTACGGAGAGCAGGTTATTGGTGCATTGCACCACCAAAAGCTCTCCTCAGGAGCGGCCCCTCACCCCGGCCCTCTCCCCGGAGGGGAGAGGGAGAAGTGAAGGACAGAGGCGAAAAACGCAGCTGCATTAAGTCCTCAGAGTCATGGCGCGTTGCGATGTAGCCGCTCGCTATCGGCGGAGGCGGTCGCAATCCGGGCTCCGGACCCTGCAGGCTCGTATCCCACATATCGCTATGAGCCCTGGCTCTGAAGGCCATTTTCTTTGGGTTACTTTTCTTTTGGGCCAGCAAAAGAAAAGTGACTCGAGCGCCGGCAGGGGATCGAAACGCCCGCCGCGTAGGCGGCACCCTGGCGGGAGCGCTAGATCAAATGCGAAAGTCACTGGATTCCCGCGTTCGCGGGAATGACGGGGAAAAGACCGAGGCGAGAGTTTTCGCGCACTGGGTGCGCTCCTACAGGGGAGCGGCCGTAGTGAGGTTTATTCGCCTCCTCACCACTGCGTGCGATTCGGCAACAACCCTTTCAACTCCGCCTCAGTGAGATTCCGCCACTGCCCCTGCTTCAAATGGCCAAGCTTCACATTGATGACGCGCACCCGTCGCAACTGCGTCACGCGATAGCCGAACTCCGCCGACATCAGGCGGATCTGCCGGTTCAGGCCCTGGGTGAGGATGATGGCGAAGCCGAACTTGGCGATCCTGCGCACCTTGCAGGGCTTGGTCATCTGGCCATGGATGCGCACGCCGCGCGCCATGCCCTTGAGGAATTCATCGGTGACCGGCTTGTTCACCCCCACGAGATACTCCTTCTCGTGGTTGTTCTCGGTCCGAAGGATTTCATTGACGATGTCGCCGTTGCTGGTGAGCAGGATCAGCCCTTCCGAATCCTTGTCCAATCGACCGATCGGGAAGATGCGCTCTTTGTGGTCGACGAAATCGACGATGTTGTCCTTCACCGTCTGGTCGGTGGTGCAGGTCACGCCCACCGGCTTGTTCAGCGCGATGTAGACCGCGCGCTTGGCCGACGGCGTCGCGGCGAGAATGCGCGCTTTGACGACTTCGCCATCCACGCACACCTCATCGCCCTCCAGCGCCTTGGCACCGGTGGTGACGACTTCGCCGTTGATGGTGATGCGACCGGCCAGCAGCATCTCGTCCGCCTCGCGGCGGGAGCAGATGCCGGCTTCGCTGATGTATTTGTTGACGCGCATGGATGGATCGTTGTTCTTACTGTAGGAGCGCATCCAGTGCGCGAAAGCCAGTCAAAGCGGTACATGGCAAGCCTGCGGTCGCGCACTGGGTGCGCTCCTACATGGCCATGCTTTACGAACGCAGCCCCACGCCGCGCTTGAGCAGATGCAGCGCCACGCCGGAAAGGCCGATCACGAACACCAGCATCACCGCGAACGCCACGCCGATCTGCACGTCGCTGACGCCAAGCACGCCGAAGCGGAACGCGTTCACCATGTACAGGATGGGGTTGACCATCGAGATGCTGCGCCACGGTTCGCCCAGCAGGTCCACCGAATAGAACACGCCGCCGAGATAGGTGAGCGGGGTGAGCACGAAGGTGGGTACCAGCGCGATGTCGTCGAACTTCTTGGCGAACACGGCATTGACGAAGCCGGCCAGCGAGAACACCGTCGCGCCCAACAGCACCGATAGGAAGGTGATGATCGGGTGCACGACATGCAGGTCTGTGAAGAACAGCGCGATCAGCAACACCAAAGCACCGACCACCACGCCACGTGTCACCGCGCCGGTGACATAGCCGAGCAGGATCACCCAGTTGGGCATCGGCGACACCAGCATCTCCTCCACCGCGCGGCTGAACTTGGCGCCGAAGAACGAGCTGGAGATGTTGCCGTAGCTGTTGGTGATGATGCTCATCATCACCAGGCCGGGCACGATGTACTGCATGTAGGTGAAGCCATGCATCTGGCCGATGCGGCTACCGATCAGCTTGCCGAAGATCACGAAGTACAGCGTCATCGTGATGGCGGGCGGGATCAGCGTCTGCGTCCAGATGCGCATGATGCGCACGATTTCGCGGCGGACGATGGTGTTGAGCGCGACAAGGTTCGCGGCGCCATTCATGCGACTTTCTCCACGTTGTCCTTCGTGGTTCGGCCGTTCTCGACCAGTCGCACGAACAGTTCTTCCAGACGGTTGGTCTTGTTGCGCATCGAGGTCACCGTCATGCCCTGGGCGGACAAGGTGGCGAACAACGAGTTGAGGTCGTGCGAGCGGGCCATCTCCGCCTCCAGCGTGTGCTCATCGATGCGACGCAGCGTGATGCCCGGGATGACGGGCAGCTCGACGGGTACGTGATTGATGTCCAGCACGAAGGTTTCCACGTCCAGCGAGGCCAGCAGTCGCTTCATCGAGGTGTTCTCCACGATGGTGCCGTGGTCGATGATGGCGATGTTGCGGCAGAGCTGCTCGGCTTCCTCCAGGTAATGCGTGGTAAGAATCACCGTGGTGCCGGCGGCATTGATGCCGCTGACGAACTGCCACATCGAACGACGGATCTCGATGTCCACGCCCGCGGTCGGCTCGTCGAGGATGAGCAGCTTGGGCTCGTTCATCATCGCGCGGGCGATCATCAGGCGGCGCTTCATGCCGCCGGAGAGCATGCGCGCCTGGTGCTGCGCCTTGTCCCACAGGCGCAGCTCCTTGAGGTACTTCTCAGCACGTTCGGCGGCGATCTTCCGCGGAATGCCGTAGAAGCCCGCCTCGTTCACGCAGATGTCGAACGGCTTCTCGAACTGGTTGAAGTTGATTTCCTGGGGCACCAGGCCGATCAGCTGCATGGCCTTGCCACGCTGCTTGTTGACCGAGACGCCGAACACCTCGGCGTCGCCACCGGAGGCGTTCACCAGGGAGGACAGGATGCCGATCAGCGTCGATTTGCCGGCGCCATTGGGGCCGAGCAGGGCGAAGAAATCGCCGGGCTGGACCGTGAGACTGATGCCCTTGAGGGCTTCGACGCCATTGCTGTAGGTCTTGCGCAGGTTGTTTACGACGAGCGCGGGTGTGGAAGAAGGGGACATGAGCTGCACCGGAGGGGCTAGCCTTTTATTATACGGGGCTTGCCCGGGCCGTCCGGCCTGGCGTCGCGATCACATTGTTTCCCGGGAAAACCTTCATGGCCGACCATTTCCAGCTCCGTCTCGTCGACAGCACCATGCTGGCGCCCACCGTGCGTCATATGGCGTTTGAGCGAGCGGATGGCCAGCCCTTGGCCTTTGTGCCCGGGCAATTCCTGCAGATCCATTTCCACTACGACGACGGCACGGCCACCAAGCGCAGCTACTCGGTGGGCACAGTGGGTGATGGCTCCTCTCCGACCCAGCGCATCGAGATCGCGGTGAGCTACGTGGAAGGCGGTGCCGCCACCAAGCTGCTGGGCGAGCTGCCGATCGGTGGCGTGATCGACGCCAGCGGCCCCTATGGCCGCTTCTGCCTGCAGGCCGGCGACACCAACGGCCGCTACATCCTGATGGCCACCGGCACGGGCGTCACCCCCTACCGCGCCATGCTTCCGCAGATCGCCGAACTGGTGAAGCAAGGGCGCGAGGTGGTGCTGCTGTACGGTGCCCGCAACGAGGTCGAGCTGCTGTACGGCGAGGAATTCGAAGCCTTCGCCCAGGCCAACCCCGGCTTCACCTTCCACGGCTGCCTGAGCCGCCAGGCCCGCGAAGTGCCCCGCCCGAACGACCGCTCTGGCCACGTCCAGAACGTGCTGGCCGAACTCGCCCCCAGTGCCGAACGCGATATCGCCTACCTGTGCGGCAACCCCAACATGGTCGACGCCGCCTTCGCCGCCCTCAAGGAATTCGGCCTGCCGGTGGCGCAGATCCGCCGCGAGAAGTACATCTCCTCACGTTGAGTCGCGGGAAGTATTTCTAAACCATTGCCTAACAAGGCCCTCAAGTTCGCCTGAGGCTGGCCGCTAACGGTTCAGCCCAGGCGACGCCCTTCGCCGTTCCCAATCCGCCATCCCCGGGTCGATTTCCCGACACCCGCCAAAAGCGTGACGCAGTTCACGCTGTGAACACCTGCCCGGGATTTCGATATCAAGCCCCTGTCGGCCACGCCGATAGCTCCAAACAGTACCCCTCCATTCCCCTGGGGTACGGAAGGGGCCGTTTATGAAGGGCTGGAATCGCTTTATCTGGGTGGTTGTTGCCGTCGCCTTGGCGCTGGGCGCACGCGACGTGCGTGCCGCGGGAGGCTCGATGGCCTTTAACGGGATGATCGCTGCGCCGACCTGCGGTCCGGACATGGACCAGCCGTCTCAAGGTAGCCGTTGGCATCGCTGTGGTGAGAGCCAGCCCGATGCGCAAGGCGTCACGGCTTCGCCTTACGTACTTGCCAACTCGCCACTTGCTGGTGGCGAGCTAGCATCCGACCGACTGGTGGCGTATCTCGCCGGTTACCTGGCTTCGGCCGGCGTTGCCCCCGGAGAAGCGCGTCTGATTACCCAGACGTTCGAATAAAACGTCACTGATAGGACATGGTGAACGTGATGACGGCCTGTACGGCACCGGCTTTGGTAGTCGCGGCCGTCTGGTAGTACTGCGCCACGTAGGGAAGCGACAGGGCCTGGCCGGTGGCGGTGACGGCAGTCTGGGCGGTACCTCGGACATTCACGCCGGTACCTGATGTGTTGGTCAGCTGCACGCCAATGCCGGTGGCCGGGGTCTTGCCTGTAATGGTTGTCGCATTGTTGATCACCCCGGTCGTCGTCGTGTTCGCGTTGGTGGCGCTCATGGTCACCGTAGCCTTGGTGCCGGGCTGGCACGAGAGGTCGATCGAGAACGGCGTGGCACCCGCCTTGGACCCGACGCCCGTGAACAGCTTGAGCGCCACGGTGGGCAGGTTGACGTTGAGATTCTGCGAAGCGATCGACACGCTGCAGCCAATGGTAGTGACATTGGCGTTCCCAATGCTCAGCGACGCGAAGTAGGGCTGGGTCGCGCCGATACCATAGATGTACCAGGCGAACTGCATCAGCTGAAGGCTGGTGACTGCGATACCTGGCGTCACCGTCCCGGTCTTGATGAATTGCGCGGTGAACCTTTCGGAAACGGTGCCAGAGCCTGTCCCGAGGTTGGTTGACGATGGGACGGTTACCGCCCCCGGTTCAAAACCCCGCGAGCTGTTGGGGCCGCAGCGGATACACGCGTTGTCGGACGCCTGGACCGGCGTTGCAGTGAGTTTCACGCCGATGCCGGGAACATTCGTGGCAAAGACGATGCCGGCATTCCCGGTCGGGTTGTCGAGTGGATCGGCTGGCGCAAGATTGCCTGCCTGGATCGTTGCCGTGTATGCGTATTGGGAGTTGCCGCTGACCGGAAGCCCCGTACAAGAGAAGGTGACGGACACGCTCTGCGCCGAGCCCAGCAGCGTACCGACCGGGTCCGTGGTCTTCACGGTGAAATCGGGAAGGTTGATGGTGGGGCTTGAGCTGCTGCAGTTTTCCGCGAGCAGCGACGGGCTCCAGCACAGGAACAGCAACAGCAAGATTGCAGTCGACCAGCGCATGAATCGCATCGAGCCATGTTTGTCCGTTTTCATGTACCACTCCTCGCCATCGCGACCGGCTTGCATGCGGCCTCGAGCTGTTCAAAGGCGACGGCCGTGCCGTCGCCCTTCTTGCGCGCTTTCATCGCATAGGGGAACGAGCAGCCGTGGGCTGTACCGTCATCATCGTTCCAGCGCACGCTGAGTTCACCCGCATCATTGACACCCCGCACCAGGATCTGGCCGGCCTGGCCGACGACGCCCAGCATCTGGCCCTTCTCATCCGTCACGGTTGCACCGAATGGAACCGCCTGGCCGTCGGCCTGGGTCGCCTTCACGATCATGCTGCGGCCGCTGCTGGTCTTGAATTTCAGCAATACCACCGCGCCGGCATACGGAGCGGACTGCGCGCTCGTTTCCTCAAGCTGCACATCCAGCGGTAGGCCCTTCGGATTGAGCTCTACGGTGTTGAGCGCGTATGGCGTGAGAAAGGGCACCAGTGCGTGGCCGGAGCGGTCCACGCGCAGCCCGGGCGTACTGGAGACCTGCGCACCCGCGGCGTCCGGCGCCACCACGATGCCCACCGAATCGCCGATCTGCTGACCGAAGCTGATGCCGCCGGGATAGGCGACCACGCCGCCGTTCGCGCTGAATGACGCCTGCGAATAGCCGCTGCCGCTACCGTAGCTTGCATTGAGCTGCGCATAGGAGGAGCGATAGCCGCCATACAGGCTGCCGGCCGTGCCAGCGCTGTCGCCGTGGGAGGCGTTGGCGCCGTAGCTGAACTGGTTGTCGTGCCCGGCAATGCCGTTGACCGCTGCCTGTTCCAGCATGTCGCCACTGGCGTCACGGCTGAGGTTGGCAGTCAGGTTGGGCGAGTGCGGCGTATGACCCAGGGGCAGTGTGAAATTGATGAAGTACTGGTTGCCGTAGTGACCCAGCGAGTCGCGCACGCGCGACGCCGAGACGCTGTAGCCCAGTCGCTTGAACGAGTTGTTGTAGCCGACCTGGAATTGCACGTCGGTGCGGGTCTTGTTCCAGTAATCCAGCGCCGAGGCGCTGGCGTAGATTGCACCATGGCCGTTGAGCTGCTGGTTGAGCGAGAGGTCGAAGCGGCTGCGTTGGCGATAGAGCTGATTGGTTGCCGGGTTGACTGTGTCGTAGCCGAGCAGCACGCGTCGCTGGGCCGCGTTGAGCACGTTGGCCTGATACGGGTCGAATGAGTCCAGGTTGGCCAGCAACTGCGGGTCGGTGCCCGCCGCGTAGAGCCCGCCGCGGGCATAGTCGCGGGCCAGCAAGGCATCGCGCAGGCCGAGAAAGCCGCTCGTCGAATAGCGATACGTGGCCACCGACAGCGAAGTCTGGGTGCTGGGGATGATCTTGCTGTAGCTCAGGCGCACGCTCTCGCCCGTCATGCTCGACTGTCCCGGAATGCTTGTCCGAGCACCCGTAATATCCATGGCAAGTGCGCCATAACGGGTATTGAGTGCGGCGCCGACCAGTGCGGAGGCGTAGCCGGTGGAGCCCACGATGCCGCCATAGCCGGTCACCATGTTGGTCATGCCGCGCTGGATGGTCGCCTGCAGCAGCGCGGGAGAGTGCTCCATCGACACATCGTTCACGGCACCGGCGGCGATGTTGAATCGCATCACACCGGGGCGAAGCAGCTGGGGCACGGAGGCGTAGGGAACGCTGAAGGTCTTCACTCGACCGTCGGCCTCGGTAACGGTGACCTGAAGGTCACCACCATAGCCGGTGGCATACAGGTCGTTGAGCTCGAACGGGCCGGGCGACACCGTGGTCTCGTAAAGCTGCACGCCATTCTGTCGAACCGTAACGCGGGCATTGGTATCGGCGACGCCACGAACGGTGGGTGCATAGCCACGAAGTGAATCGGGCAGCATGCGGTCGTCGGTGCCGACATTGACGCCACGGATGCGAATGCTGTCGAACATGTCGCCACTGGTGTATGCGTCACCCACGGTCAGCTGCGCTCGCCAGGACGGCAGCGCGCGACGGAGGTAGGTGTCGATGCTCTGCCACTGGCGGCGCGATGGCTGGCCGGCTGCCGCTGACTGCCATGTCAGGTTGGCGTCCTCGCGCAGTTGCCACAGGCCGACATTCACGCCGAGGTTGAGGCCCAGATAGGCATTGGTCTGACTGATGCCTGCATTGGTGCTGTGATAGGCATTGAAGTTGTAATTCAGCAGCATGGCCGCTACGCCGGCGTCCCAGTTCTCTGGGCTCACGTAACCGCGCGGGCGGTAGCCAAGCCACGCCTGGGGCACGGTCGCGTCCAGGCGCAGCTCCGACTGGTCGAACTTGATTGTGCTGCCGGGGATCAGCGCTGTCAGGTCGGTGCAGGTGCCGTCAGCCAGCGCCGCTTGGGCGTCAACCGAAAGCTTGTCCCTGGGGAGCGACATCATCCTGAGCAGTTCGGGAGTCACGCATGGCAGGGCGCTAGCGTCGGGGCTCGGAGCAGCAAACTGCACATCGCGGCGACCGACCCATTCGTTGTTGAGATAGACGTCGACACGGTAAGCGCCAGGCATGACGGGATTACCGCGTTCGAAACGCGAAAGGTCCGTGGTGTTCTGCCCGGCGCCGGACAGCATGCTGCGGTCGAACTCCACCGCCGTGGCGTCTGCCGTGGCCGAGGAGGACGGAGCAGACGCCGGTGACGCGGCGGCCACGCACGAGGGCGCTGCTGCCAGCAGAGCGCAAGCCACCGCCAGGCCGAGCGCCTGTCGACGGCAGGCACCAAGCCGGTATCGCGCCGTAACGCTATTCGTGCTGGCGCAGCCTGCCGTCACTGACCCAGCGCAGCCGAGGTCGGCGAAGCAGCGCCGAAATCATTGATGCTTTCAAAGTTGACCGGCGTGCCGGCAGGTAGTGCCTGCTTCAGGTTGTGCACGGGCATCTTCAGCTCCGACATTGGTGCGACCATGCCGGGTTCGGTCGAGTACGAACTGCCGCTCGCGCCAAGCGCCAACGACGAGATGCTCACGAAGTAGGGCGAAGGATTCTTCACGACTACGGCATAGCCGCCGTTGTCGGTGACTAGCGAAAAGCGCATCAGGGACGGTGCCTTGGCCGGTTCGACTGCCAGGCCCGATGGCCGGTAGAAAAGTTTCAGCCGCGAACGGATCGCGAACTGCAGATAGTTCTGCTCCGCATCCGGACCATTGGGCTTGGGCGGAACCTCGAGCACATTGAGCCAGAACACCGACTCACGGTCGGTTGGTAGCTGCTCGTGGGTAAAGATGATGCGCAGGCTCTGGTCCTTGTGGGCCTCCATGCGGAACAGGGGCGGCGTGATCAGAAACGGCGTATCGACCTTGTCCGGCGTGGAATGGTCGTCGCCACGATCGATCCACGACTCGACCAGGGCCGGACGGTTGTTGTCATTGGTGAGGCGAACGGTGACTTCACCATCCTTGGCCGGAAAGATGACGCGCGTGCCGATGACCTGCACGCTTGCGTGGGCGAGCGTGGCGAACTGGCACAGCACCAGCAGAGCCGCGACCAGGCCGCAGCGAACACGGATAACCATCGTTGGGTTGCCTCTCGAATGGGATGAGGCGCCGCGGCCCCTGCCACCGCGTGGCGCTGCGGCCATTGCGGCCGCAGACGCCTGCGCGTCTTACTTACTGGTAGTTGATGGTGAAGTTGACGGTCGTGTTGACCGAACCGGCGCCCACCGTACCGCTCTTGTAGTACTGCGCGAAGTACTTCAGGGTCGCAGCGTTGCCGGTGATGGTTGCGCCATGCGAGTTCTGCGTGGCCGTCGTCAGGTTGTTCAGCACAATGGCCGAAGCGTCGTCGGCATTGAGCAGCTGGACTTCGACGCCGCCCGCGGGGTTAGTGGCCGCAATATTCTTCAGGTTGCCGTCGGACTGGATGTTGGCGCCATCGAAGAAGCTGACGGCGGTCTTGCTGGCGAGCGAGGGGTCGCAGCTGGCCAGGTTGAGTTGGAACGCGGTGCGGCCGGCTACGTTCGAGGTGCTGAACGCGCTGGTCGACACGGTCGGCAACTGGACGGTGACGGCGCTGCCCACGCCGGCGCTGCCGGTGATGGTGCAGGTGGTGCTGGCCACGGTGCCGCTGACGGTGATGGTGCCGTCGGCGGCCTGGGCCGACTGCGGAGCGAGTGCCACGGCGCCGAACGAAGCGGCGAGCACAGCAGAGAGGAGAAGCTTCTTCATACCCATGTCCTTTGAATTTGGATACAGCGGTTTTTGGTGCGCTTTCCGGACCACGGGCTAGCGCCCCCCGATTGCGCTTTCGCTACTGGCTCGTGCCTCTTCGGGCCGATCTCCGATCGCTTCCCTCCGCTATAGCAACCCCCGTGCCAATGTGAACTCGGTCACAAAAATGGCCGTCTGGCTGGAAAGTGAGACTTATTTGTTAATAAAGGGTGATGTTTAAGTGAGCCATAAAGGGTCACTTCCCGCTCCTTGGGAGGGGGCAAATGTGCAAATTGGGTCACATTTTCATAATCGATTGGTGCCGAAAGTCCTCAAGCTTGTTCGGTGCCTGCCGATAACCCCTGCCCCGTGTAAAGGTTGCTTGACACGATCGAGTGGCTGGGCGTAGCCTCAGTGTCAAGTCAACTTGACATGTGTCGCGACGGGCCCAAGGTCCGCTGCGGAGGGGGATGAGGGCATGGGAAGTGTGGACACCGGGCGCTGGGCGCCCATGCATACCTGGCCGGCGTGGGGACGCTGGCTGATCCTCGCGGCTACCTGTGCGCTGCTGGCCAGTGGCTTCTGGCTGATCGTGCTCGGCGGGCTGTGGCGGGTGCTGGGGCTGGTGGCGCTCGCCATGGGTATCCCGCTGTCCATTCATGCCGGACGCGCCATGCACCGGGAGCGCAGCCGTACGGTCGATCGCCGCTATGCCCGCGAATTCATGCCGGCGATGCTTATCTATATGTTGGCCATGCTCTATGTGTGGCCGCTGCAGAAGACCATGGAGCCCGGCGTGCTGAAGGTGGCGGCGGCACTGCTGCCGGTGCTGCCGATCGCCTGGCTGATCATCGCCTCGATCCGCTATGTACTGGGCCACGACGAACTGGAACGCCGCCAGCATCTCGAGGCGCTCGCCATCGGCGTCGCCATCGTGAGCGTGGCCAGCATGGTGTTCGGTTTCCTGGCGGCAGCAAAGCTCATCGTCGTGGACGCCTCGCTGGCGTTGCTGCTGGTCTATCCGGCCCTGAGCATCGCTTACGGCGTGACCCA
Organism: Dyella amyloliquefaciens; assembly: GCF_004296575.1. GTDB lineage: Bacteria > Pseudomonadota > Gammaproteobacteria > Xanthomonadales > Rhodanobacteraceae > Dyella > Dyella amyloliquefaciens. The sequence goes on from NZ_SAYT01000004.1 coordinate 188,058, forward strand.
TTGCGTGCTGGTCTGCCGTAACCGGGCCGAATGAACAACCGCGTCCGCGAGCTTCGCAACGACCGCAGCTGGTCGCAGGCCGATCTGGCCGAGCGGCTCGATGTGTCGCGGCAGACCGTGAATGCCATCGAGACCGGCAAGTACGATCCGAGCCTGCCGCTGGCTTTCAAGATCGCGCGGCTGTTCGGTCTTTCCATCGAATCGATCTTCGAGCCCGGGCCGTGAGCGGCGATGGGCGCGAGTACGTGCAACCCAAATGGATGAAGGGGTAGGCAGATATGGCAATCAATGGGCGAACTGCCCTGCGTATAGGCATCGTGGCCGTGGGTCTCGCCACGCTGGGATGGAGTCACTTCCACGCACGGACGGCGGCATCGCCGGAGGTGGAGGAAACCGCAGCCACGGTTCCCGCGGCACCGGTCAGGCCGGTCAAGCCGCAGACCTGGCAGCTGGGCTCGCTTACGCTGACGCCGTGCGAGCTGGGCCAGCCCAACAGTGGGCTCTCCACCGCCGCGTGGTGCGCGCCGTTCGAGGTGCCCGAGAACCGCGACGACCCGCATAGCCGCAAGATCAAGCTCAAGCTGGCGGTGATCCGCAGCAGCGCGCAGGTGGCCAGCAAGGACATGCTGGTGATGCTCGCCGGTGGCCCCGGCCAGGCGGCCACTGAGTCGTGGCCTGGCGTAGCCACTGCGCTGCAGCCGCTTACCGCGCATCGTCATGTGCTGTTGCTCGATCAGCGCGGCACCGGCGGATCCAACCCGCTCACCTGCAAGGAAGAGAGCGCAGGTACGGAAGGCGGCGCCGACGACCTCGACGCGCATCCCGAAAAGGAACGCGAGGACATCCAGCGCTGCCTCAAGGTGCTCGCCAGCAAGGCCGACCCGCGCTACTACACCACCACCGTCGCCGCGCAGGACCTGGAAGACGTGCGCCAGGCGCTCGGCGCCCCCTCCTTCGACCTCGTCGGCGTGTCCTACGGCACGCGCATGGCGCAGCAGTACGCCATGCGCTACCCGCAGGCAGTGCGCAGTCTGGTGCTCGATGGCGTCGTGCCGAACGAGCTGGTGCTGGGCGAAGACTTCGCGCAGAACCTCGACGCCGCGCTGAAAGCGCAGTTCGCACGCTGCGAAACGAATGATGCTTGCCGAAAGCGCTTCAACGATCCGTACCAGACGCTGTACCAGCTGCGCGATGCACTGCGTGCCAATCCGCACACGGTGAGCTTCCGCGATCCGCAGAACTACCAGACGGTGCAGCGCGTGCTGAACGAGGCGTCGCTGGCCAGCGTGGTGCGCATGTTCGCCTATACCCCGCTCACGGCGGCATTGCTGCCGCTATCCATCGACGCGGCGGCGCATGGCGACGTGGGTCCGCTGCTGGGCCAGGCCAAGCTGCTGTCGGGTGATCTGTCGGACACCATGAACGGCGGCATGCAGCTGTCGGTGATCTGCAGCGAAGATGCCGACCTGCTGACGCCGCGTCCGCAGGACGCGCACACCATCCTCGGTACGCGCATGATCGACACGCTGCAGAACGTCTGCTCGGTGTGGCCCAAGGGCACGCGTCCCGACGACTTCCACCAGCCGCTGAAGACCGACAAGCCGGTGCTGCTGCTATCGGGTGAATTCGATCCGGTGACGCCGCCACGCTACGGTGAGCAGGTGGCGAAGAACCTTCCGCAGTCGCGTCATGTCGTGCTCGCCGGCCAGGGGCACAACGTGATGAACGCCGGTTGCGCGCCACAGGTCATCAAGCACTTCATCGAGGACCAGAACCCCAAGGCGCTGGACGTGAAGTGCCTCGATCGCCTGCGTGCCACGCCGATGTTCATCGACTTCAACGGAGCCACGCCATGATCGAAGTAAAGGATTTGCACAAGGCGTTCGGCACGGTGAAGGCCGTGGACGGCGTGAGCTTCAAGGCGCGCGACGGCGAGATCACCGGTCTGCTTGGCCCGAACGGCGCCGGCAAGACCACCACGCTGCGCATGCTGTACACGCTGATGAAGCCCGATCGCGGCCAGGTGCTGGTGGATGGCATCGACGCCGCGCAGGACGCGCTGGCCGTGCGCCGCCAGCTGGGCGTGCTACCCGACGCGCGTGGCCTTTACAAGCGCCTCACCGCACGCGAGAACATCGACTACTTCGCGCGTTTGCACGGGCTGCCGGAGGATCTGCTGGCCATGCGTCGCGAGGCCTTGGTGCAGGCGCTGGAGATGGAAGACATCGGCGATCGCCGTACGGAAGGCTTTTCGCAAGGCCAGCGCGTGAAGACAGCGATTGCGCGCGCGCTGATCCACGATCCGCGCAATGTGATCCTTGACGAACCCACCAACGGCCTCGACGTGATGGCCACGCGTGCGCTGCGCCAGTTCATGTTGCGGCTGAAGGCGGAGGGCCGCTGCGTGCTGTTCTCCAGCCACATCATGCAGGAGGTGGCTGCCTTGTGCGATCGCATCGTGGTGATCGCCAACGGCCGCGTAGTGGCGGACGAATCGCCCGAAGCACTGCGCGAGCAGACCGGGGAGGCGAATCTGGAAGACGCCTTCGTGAAGATCATCGGCAGCGAAGAGGGACTCGCCGCATGAACATGAATACCCGAGCGTCGCTGGGTCGCACCCGCGCCTTCCTCACCGTTTTTCTCAAGGAAGTGAAGGAAAACCTGCGCGATCGCCGCACACTCACCAGCGCCTTTCTCACCGGCCCGCTGCTTGGTCCGCTGATCCTGGTGATGCTGCTCAACATCACGCTCAATCGCGAATTCGACAAGGCGGAGAAGCCGCTGCCGGTTCCCGTGATCGGTGCCGAGTACGCCCCCAATCTGATCGCCGCGCTGAAAGTCGACGGCATCGTGCCGAAGCCGCCCATCGCCAATCCGGAAGTGGCCGTGCGCAAACAGGACGCTGACGTGGTGCTGCGCATCTCGCCGGATTACGGCAACGCGTGGCGCAAGGGTGAGCCGGTGCAGGTGGAGTTGATCTACGACTCCTCGCAGCGCGATGCGAACACGGCGGTAGCACGCGTGAGCCAGCTGGTGGAGACCTATGCGCGCCAGCAGGGCGCAATGCGACTGGTCGCTCGTGGTCTTTCGCCCGGCACGGCCTGGCCGGTGATCGCCGCCAAACGCGACCAGGCCACGGCGCAGGCGCGCGCGGCGCTGATGTTCTCTATCCTGCCGTACTTCTTCGTGCTCACCGTGTTCATGGGTGGCATGTACCTGGCGATTGACCTCACCGCCGGCGAGCGCGAGCGTCAGTCGCTGGAGCCGCTGTTCGCCAACCCGGTGCCGCGCTGGAAGATCCTGGCCGGCAAATTGGCGGCGATCTGCGTGTTCTCGGCGGCGAGCCTGCTCATCTCGCTCACGGCTTTCGCTGTGGTGGGACGCTTCCTGCCGACCGAGAAGCTCGGCATGGAGCTGGACCTGGGCCTGAACTTCGCGAGCCGCGTGCTGCTGCTGATGTTGCCGCTGATCGTGTTGCTGGCCGCATTGCAGTCGCTGGTGGCGGCGTTCGCCAAGAGCTATCGCGAGGCGCAGACCTACGTGTCGCTGCTGATGTTCGTGCCGGTGATCCCGAGCATCCTGCTCTCCACCATGCCGATCAAGGCGCAGGCCTGGATGTACGCCGTGCCGCTGCTCGGCCAGCACCTGGGCATCATGCAGCTGCTTCGCGGTGATGGCGTGGAGCCGCAACAACTGGGCCTGTGCCTGCTGGGCAGCCTGGTTGCCGCGGCGCTGGGCGTGCTGGTGACGGCGCGGCTGTATCAGTCGGAACGCCTGGCGATTTCCGGGTGACGCTTGGCTTCCTCTCCCCTCCGGGGAGAGGACTGAGGTGAGGGGCGGGTGCTCGCGAAAGAGCACCATAAAAGCCGGCTCGGATCCACGTCACCGCAAGATCGCCCCCTCACCCCAACCCTCTCCCCGGCGGGGAGAGGGAGCACCCCCGCGGTACCATGGCGTTTTCTCCCTCCGGGATACTCGCCATGCGCCGCCACCTGCTCGCCCTGGGCCTCGTCGCCACCCTCGCCGGTTGCAGCTCGCACGACAACGCCAGCACGGCCCAGGCACCCGCACCGGCGCCGGCCGCCACCGTGCCGGCGGTGCCGCCGCCGTCCACCGATGCCGACAACGCCGCGCAGCGCATGGCCAACTACGCCACGGTGAAGCTCACGGCCGATCTTTCCGGCTTCGACGACAAGCAGAAGCAGATGATCGCGCTGCTGGTGCAGGCGGCCGACGTCACCAACGACATCTATTGGAAGCAGTCGTGGGGCGACAAGGCGGCGCTGATGGCGCGCATTCCCGACGACGTCACCCGTCGTTTCGCCGAGATCAACTACGGTCCGTGGGACCGCCTCGACAACGACCAGCCGTTCGTCGCCGGTGTGGGCGCGCGTCCGCCGGGTGCCCAGTTCTACCCGGCTGACATGAGCAAGGAAGAGTTCGACAAGGCCGACCTCAAGGACAAGACCGGGCTCTACACGCTGCTGCGCCGCGATGCGCAGGGCAAGCTGGTCACCGTGCCGTATCACGAGGCGTACAAGGCCGACCTCGATCGCGCTGCCGGTCTGCTGCGGCAGGCCGCCGATCTTTCGTCCGACAAAGATTTCGCCGGCTACTTAAAGAAGCGCGCGGACGCGCTGCAGAGCGATGACTATCGCCCCAGCGACTTCGCCTGGATGTCGATGAAGAACAATCCCGTCGACATCGTGATCGGCCCGATCGAAACCTATGAAGACCAGCTCTACGGCTACAAGGCCAGCTACGAAAGCTACGTGCTGGTGAAGGACCAGGCGTGGAGCGCCAAGCTCGCTCGCTTCGCCAAGTACCTGCCCGAGCTGCAGCGCGAGTTGCCGGTAGACGACAAGTACAAGGCCGAGAAGCCGGGTTCCGACGCCGACCTCAACGCTTATTTCGCGGTGTACTACGCGGGCGATGCCAACGTCGGCGCCAAGACCATCGCGATCAACCTGCCCAATGATGAGGAAGTGCAGCTGAAGAAGGGCACGCGCCGCCTGCAGCTGGAAAACGTGATGCAGGCAAAGTTCGACAAGATCATGCTGCCGATCGCCAAGGCGCTGATCGCGGATGACCAGCAGTCGCACCTCACCTTTGATGCATTCTTCGAGAACACCATGTTCCACGAAGTGGCGCATGGCCTGGGCATCAAGCAGACGCTCACCGACAAGGGCCTGGTGCGCACCGCGCTGAAGGACCAGGCCTCCAGCTTCGAAGAAGGCAAGGCCGACATCCTCGGCCTCTACATGGTCACCAAGCTGGCCGACAAGGGCGAGCTGGACAAGGCCAAGTTGATGGACAACTACGTCACCTTCCTTGCCGGCATCCTGCGCTCGGTCCGTTTCGGCGCCAGCGACGCGCACGCCAAGGCCAACATGGTGCGCTTCAACTTCTTCCAGCAGCAGGGCGCCTTCACCCGCGACGCGACTACGGGTCGCTACCGCGTGGACTTCGACAAGATGACCGCGGCAATGAACGCGCTGTCGGCCAAGCTGCTCACCATCCAGGGTGACGGCGACTACGATGCCGCGAAGAAGCTCACCGACACCATGGGCAGTGTGGACGCCACGCTGGCGGGCGACCTGAAGCGCCTGGACCAGGCGAAGATTCCGGTGGATGTGACGTTTGATCAGGGGTTGGACGTACTGGGTCTGGCTAAGCCCTGAGCTGCCTCAACCACCTCTGTGGGAGCGCACCCTGTGCGCGACTGCGGAGCGTCAGGTTGTCGAGACCAATAGAACGCAGGTAGTTTCCTACCTGAGCTTCCGTTCTATCCGATAGGTTCATGGCCCGAACGATGCGACGTTCGGACCATGACTCCACGCTTCGGCTATCGCTCATTGCGCCACGGACGCGTTTCGCTTCCCGGTCAGATCTATCTGCTTACGACCGTTGCTGCCTATCGACGTCCGCTCTTCCGGAATGTGGAAGCGGCAAGAGCCTTGTCCCGCTGCATGCGCGAGGATTCTTGCTGGGGCGACGCCACACTCCTGTGCTGGGTATTGATGCCTGATCACTGGCATGGACTCGTGAAACTAGGGGCGCGCGACAACCTGTCCACCGTGATGAATCGCTTCAAATCCATCACCGCGAAGCGGCTCCATTGCACACAGGTGGGCCTTGTGTGGGATCGCGGCTATCACGATCGCGCCGTGCGTGCTGATGAGGATATGCGCGCCGTGGCTCGCTATATCGTCGCCAACCCGCTTCGTGCCGGACTGGTCAGTCATGTTCTCGACTACCCCTACTGGGACTGCGTCTGGCTTTGATGGCTGTTTGTAGGAGCGCACCCTGTGCGCGACAAGCCAACGAAGCGGCAGGTTAATGGCACGTGTCGCGCACAGGGTGCGCTCCCACAGAAGAACATCTCGTTACCTCGGCGCCATATCCCTAGCCTTCATCTCCAGCACCCGACCATCCGCCAGCTTCAGCGACAGCGGCGCCCCCTCCGGAAGATGGGTGCTCATGTCCCGGAGCGTACCGAAGCTGAGCGTGGTGGCCGGCTTGCCGTTGGCAGCCAGGATCGCATCGCCCTGCTTGAGTCCGGCCTGCTGTGCGGGGCTGCCGGGCATCACGTTGATGACGTCGAAGCGATCCGGATGGTCCGGCTTCTTTTCGGCGCGGAATCCGGCCATGCCGTAGTTCCATTCCGTCGCCTTCGCTCGCGGCATCAGCACCATCTGCTGGCGGCGGTAGTCGAAGTGCACGTTGAAGCGGGACAGGATGTCCTGCCCGATGTTGCCGGCTTCGCTTGGGTTGCCGGTGGCGCCGGCATCTTCGCGCGTGAGCATCGCCACGACGTTGTCGAGATGCTGCTGACCCAGCACCAGTTGCTGTGCATGGGCAACATGGGCGATGAACAGTCCGCCGACGCCACCGGTGGGAATTGGCAGTCCCGCGGCGTAGCGCGCCGAGATGCCGTTGCGACCGGCCCATTGCGGGAACGTCAGCACGTAACCGGCATTGCCGGTGTCGATGCCGAACGTGCCGGTATGGCCGTCCTGTTGGGCGGTGACCAGCGGCATGTCGTCGGTGAAGCGCAGCGCGACCGCATCACCCTTCATGGCCGCGGGTGCCTCGCCCTGGTCGTAGGGTGAGAGACGAAGCTCATCACGGTCGTAGTCGAAGGTGATCGCGAAACGCTCGAACATCTCCAGGCCAAGAATGCCCGCGATCGGTGCACCGTCGCCGCGTTCGTAGAAGCCGAACGGGTAGGGCAGCACGGTGTAGGTGAGGTCGCGCACGTGGGCATCGACCAGCGCGGTGTCGTGCACCTTGGTATACGACGTGCTCATCGTGCCGGAGCCCGAGCCGCCGGAGACGCCGTTGCCTTTCGTCGCAAAGCCCAACAGCTTTGCCGCGTCGCTGGTCAGGATCGCGTGGCCGCCGGTATCCAGGATGAAAGGCATCGGCGGACGGCCATCGATGCTGACATCCACCAGCACGATGCCGCCTTCCACACGCAACCGCGTGGTGGCCGTGCGCGCACCGTTGGCCATGGTCACGTCGCGCACCTTGCCGTCCGGGCGGCGCAGTTCGGCGGTGGGCGTGGCGTCGAGCACCTTGTAACTCTCGACCACATCGATGCTGCTGCCATCGGCGTTGCCGGCCAGGTTGGCGCTCGAGGTCTCGATGCGGAAGGGCAGCTTCAGTCCGTTCACGTCACGGTAGTCGCCATAGCGCTGCGTCACCACGAGGAACGAGCTGGGCCAGGTGGCCCGGTCGAGGCGGTGGGTGGCCGGATCGATCCACAGCGTCACCGTGCGCCCGCCCGCGGGCGTGGCCTCGATGCGCTGCCAGCTGTGTCCCTTCTCCTGTGCATCGGGCAGGACGCGATAGCTCACCGGCGCATGCGTGTCGAGAAAGCCGAAGCGACGCAGCCAGTTCTCGGTTATGCCGACCGTGCGCGCTTCGTCCGAGTCGAGCGGGTGCACGAGGCCGGTGATGTCCTCGCGCCAACGGCCCTGCGCGTCGGCGCCTTCGGCGGCGGCGAACACCTCGTTGCGCATGCGGTTGACGAACTGGCCGTTGCGAAGATCGACCAGCATGTGCCACGGCCCGGCGAGATCGTCACCGGTCTCCTTGCCATCGGCTTGCAGCGCGACGGCCTGATTCCAATGCGTACCGCCATAGGCCTGGCGCAGGGCGTGCAACAAGGTATCGGGGTCGTTGGCCGTCGATGCCAGTGCGGGCGACAGTGCGCCGGCGAGCAGCAGGCCAAGCAGCGTGCGGGCGCGATACGACATGGCAATGGCTCCTTGCTCGGGGTGGTGCCATCGTCCGTCCGGGCACGCCGGATGGCTAGGACGTAAATGGCGTATCAGGACGCCTGTTGCACGCTGTGCCGGTAGTCACGTGGCGTCTTGCCGATGACGCGTTTGAACACCCGAGCGAAGTGGCTCTGGTCGCTGAAGCCTGCCATAGCGGCCACCTCGGCGATGGAATGGTCGTGTCCGGCCAGCGCCTTGCGTGCCAGTTCGATGCGCAGGCCGCGTTGATAATCACCCACGGTGGTGCCCTGGCTGCGCTGGAAACTGCGCGCCAGATGCGAGGGATGCACACCCGCCAGCAGCGCGAGCTCCTGCAGGGAAGGTGTCGCCAGCGGATCGTCGTGCAGGCGCTGCAACACGCGTCGCAGCCAGGCCGGTCGTCGCTCGCCTTCCGCGCGACAGGCCGATGCCACCAGCTCCAGCACAGCCGACTGCAGTGCCAGTGTGGCGGCATCGTCGGTGGCGCGAAGCTCGCGCTCGATGCGGTCGAGCAGGCGGCCTGCATCGGGCAGGCGCAACTGGCGATGCTCGCGCAGCAGGCGCGACAGGCCTTCGCTCTCATCCATGAAGAACATGCTGATGCAGCGCGCGCCATGCGGACCGAAGCGATTGGCGTGCCGGTGTCCCTGCGGATGGGCGAGCAACAGGCCGGGCCGGCAATCCAGGTCGCCGCCGCTCGACTGTTGCGTGTACGCGCCGTCGGCGACCAGGCAGAGATAGCCCTCATCATGCTCATGCCAGGGCAGCACGTCGCCGGCCCTGTAAGGCGTGGCGGAGACTTGCAGGCCGTGCAGGCGACGGACCTGGTCGGGCTGCCCGTAGTTGGCGCGCTTGAGATGCTCCATGGCGCCAGTCTAGGCCGCTGCCGCCCCGGGGCATGTGCCGTCGGTCAGGCCCGTCATGCTGCAACGCGAATTGCCTCTTCAGTCCGGGCCGGCGCACATTGCACCCGCCAGGTGTTGCTGCAGGTGCCGCTTCCGCATCTCGATCGCTGTTTGCCTAGATGGAGTCAACGCAAGGGGGATGGTGCCGTGGGTAACAGCAAGGCAGCAGGGAAGTGTTGGCGCGATATCGGCGTTGCGGCGTTTGCCGCCTGCGTGGCAATCGGTGCGGTGCATGCCGAATCGTCCGAAGGGAATTCACCCTATCTGTCGGCGTTCGAATCGGCAGCCGGGGGCAAGAGTTCGAGCATGAGCGTGGAAGGCAGACTGGGCGGGTTCGTCCTCGGTCCCAACAAGCTGGTGTTCGTCGATCGCGCCAACCAGAAGCTCTGGCTCGTCACTACCAGGGATGGCTGCGAACAACCGGCCATCACCGATGATGACAGCGTGGTTACGCAGGATGCCCAGGGGCGTGTCACGTCCTGCCACTTCAAGAGCATCCAGCCGGTCAATCGCGAAAAGCTTTCGCGCATCCTGGCATCGCGCCAGAGCGATGCCGATATCTTCAGCACCCTGCCGGTACTGGGGCCTCCGTCCCACGACGCCAGCATCGATCACACGAGTGACGCCACCTCCAGCAGCAACGGGATGAAATAGCTGCGTTGTGGTTCAGGCCGGTACGCCGTCGCCGAGATGGCGGTGCGCCCAGGCTGCGACAGTATCGGGATGTTCAAGGTGCAGATGGTGCCCGCCTTGCAGCGTGCTCACCTCGATGCGACCGACGCAGGCGGCGCGTTCCTCCATCTGCGTGCGCGGCAGGTAGGGTGTGGCGGGATCGGCCAGCAGCAGCGCCGCAGGCGATTCAATGCCGCGCAACAACGCACGCACCTGGGCTTCGGGCAGGCGCAATGGTGAGGGTCGGTTGAGCCGCGGATCGCTGCGCCAGCGCCAGCCGCCGTCGGTCTCGCGCAGGCCCCGTTCCACGATGGGGCGCGCCTGTGCTGCGGGCAGCCCACTGGCGATGGTTCGCGCGCTGATCGCATGGTCGATCGAGGGGAATGCTCGCAGCGAGCGTCCCGTGGCCGACGAGGTCAACGCATCACGAAAGCGGCGCAGCGTGTGGTGCCCGTCATCGGCGATCGGGCCGATGCCTTCGATCAGCAGCAACTGCTCCACCCGTTCCGGTGTGGCGGCGGCGACCATGGCGGCGATGCCTGCACCCAGCGAATGTCCGAGCAGGCGATAGCTGGACAGCTGCAACGCTTCGGCCGCAGCCAGCACGGCGCGCACATAGTCGATGAAGTGATAGTGGGTGCCCGCCGGCAGATGGTCCGAGTGGCCATGCCCCGGCAGTTCCAGCGCAATCACCTGCCAGCGCTCGGCCAGCAGGGGAGCGAGAAAGGCATAGCTGCCGGCGTTGTCCAGCCAGCCATGCAGGGCGAGCAGCGGCGGCGCATGGTCGTCGCCCCACACCTGTGCACGCAGGCGCAGATGGGGCAGGGCGATATCGCGTTCGCGGGGTTCGGTCATGTCGAGGCTTCGTTGCCGGTGGCCGCGCCGGACGGCCAGCCGGCCATATGACGCCGCACCAGCTGGACCAGACTTTCGACCTGTCCCGGTGAATCGTTGAGCGCGGGGATGTAACGCAGCTCGCTGCCGCCGGCCTCCTTGAAGAAGTCGTGGTTCTGCATGGCGATCTCCTCGAGCGTCTCCAGGCAGTCGACAGCGAAGCCCGGGCAGGCGACATCCAGCGTCTTCACCCCCGATGTCGCCAGCTCGCGCACGGTAGCGTCGGTGTAGGGCTGCAGCCATTGTTCGCGGCCCACGCGCGACTGGAAGCTCACCACCAGCTGCGAGTCGTCCAGTTGCAGACGCTGGCGCAATGCGTGGGCGGTGGCCTGGCATTGGTCGAGGTAGGGGTCGCCGGCACGCACGTAACGCTCGGGAATGCCGTGGAAGGACAGCAGCAGGCGATCGCCGCGCCCGTGCGCAGCCCACCATTGTTCGATGCTGCGGGCCAGCGCTTCGATATGCCCGGCATCGTCGTGATAGTCGTTGACGATGCGCAGCTCCGGTGGCCAGCGCAGCGACTTCATGGCATCGGCCACGGCATCGATCACCGAACCGGTGGAGGTGGCCGAATACTGCGGATACAGCGGCAGCACCAGCAGCCGGCGGACACCTTCGCGCTGCAACTGTTTGATCTGGTGCTGCACCGATGGCTGTCCGTAGCGCATTGCCAGGGCGACGCGGACCGGCGCACCGCCATCGTGCGACAGTTCTTCCTGCAGGCGGGTGGCTAGCGCCTCGCTGCCCACGCGCAGGGGAGAGCCCTGTGCCGTCCAGATGCGCTGGTAGGCGTGGGCCGAGCGCGCGGGGCGCACGCGCAGGATCACGCCGTGCAGGATCAGCCACCACAACCAGCGCGGGTAGTCGATGACTCGGTGGTCGCCGAGAAATTCGGCCAGATACGGACGCACCGCGCTCGCCGTGGGTGCATCGGGTGTGCCGAGGTTCACCAACAGCACTGCAGCCTGAACGGCTGGGTCATGGGAATCACCGGCAGGGCCGGTATAGTCATGGCTGCGTGGCATCGTGGCGTCGGCGAGAGAAACCGCCGCAGAGTCTGCCACAAGCTGCCCAGGCTGCCGTGGACACGGTTGCCGCAGCAGCCTTCGAAATCCAGCTTCAGGAGTCATCATGTTCAAGGCATCGTTGCATCGCGTGTTGCTTGCCCTGTCGGTTCTGCTGCTGCCGGCCATGGCGGCGCACGCCGAGGATCCGCCGCTGGTCCGCGCGCAGAACTCCGTGCGCGTGCTCAACGAGATCATGCAGGCGCCCGACAAGTCGATCCCGACCGACCTGCTCAAGGAAGCCAAGGCCATCGCCGTCATCCCCGACCTGCTCAAGGTGGGCTTCGTGTTCGGTGGTCGCCGCGGCGAGGGCGTGATCTCGGTCAAGGGTCCGGACGGCACCTGGTCCAACCCCAGCTTCATCACCATGACCGGCGGCAGCGTGGGCTTCCAGGCCGGCGCCTCGTCCACCGACGTGATCCTGGTGTTCCGCACCCAGCGCGGCGTGGACTCGATAGTCAATGGCAAGTTCACCCTCGGCGCGGACGCCGCCGCCGCGGCCGGCCCGGTCGGCCGTACCGCCCAGGCCTCCACCGACAGCGACTTCAAGGCCGAGATCTACTCCTACTCGCGTTCGCGCGGCCTGTTCGCCGGCGTGGCCCTGGACGGCTCCGCCCTGCGCATCGATTACGACGCCAACGAATCGATCTACGGCAAGGGTGTGACCCCGCGCCGCATCTTCGAAGGCGGGGTCAGCAACGTTCCCAGTCAGGTGGTCGATTTCAGGGATCGCCTTGAGGAGTACACTCAGCGATGATGTGGAGCGGCGGCGCGATGGCGTGACAGCTTAGTTCCGCCGCTTAAACGTCTCTGAGGCCTGCTAAATGAGCATTACCCATCTACTTATCCTGCTCGTCGTGGTCGTGCTGATCTTCGGCACCAAGAAGCTGCGCAACATCGGCTCCGACCTCGGCGGCGCCGTGCGTGACTTCAAGAAGGGCCTGGACGGCGGCGAGGAAGGTACCTCCAAGCCGAACACCTCGAGCGATCCGAACGAGCGCCTGCGCGCCGACCCGCCGGCTGGTACGACCCAGAACCAGAGCCAGCACGACACCACCGAGCAGAAGTAAACCGGTTCGCGGTCCATGATCGAGATCAGCTTCGGCAAGCTGGTACTGCTCGCGCTCATCGCGCTGATCGTACTCGGCCCGGAAAAACTGCCGCACGCCGCCCGTACGGCGGGCGCGTTGCTGCGTCGTGTGCGTACCGGCTGGGACAGCGTGCGCGCGGAGGTGGAGCGCGAGCTGCAGGTGGAGGAGATCCGCCGCCAGGCCAAGGAGGCAGCGGATCGTGCTCACGCCGCCCAGGCCGAGCTCGACGAGACCCTGCGCAAGATGCGGCCCAACGGCGACGCACCCGCGCCGGCTTCCTCCGAGCCCTCTCCCGCGCCTGCACCGGTCGACGAACCGGTCGTGACCGCCACCATGGCGGACGCTTCCAGCGTCGCGCCGACCAAGGAGTCTTCGCATGGCGGCGCCTGAGCTGGATGGTCCGGATGACGGCGGCCTCGAGGAAGGCCTGTTCTCGCACCTGATCGAGCTGCGCTCGCGCCTGATGCGGGCCATCGTCGCCGTATTGGTGGTGCTGGCGGCGCTGATTCCATTCGCCAACCGCCTGTATACCGAGCTGGCCGCACCACTGGTGTCGCGCCTGCCGCAGGGTGCCCACCTGATCGCGACCGAAGTGGCCAGTCCGTTCGTAACGCCGTTGAAGCTGGCGTTCTATGCGGCCTTGTTCATCGCGATGCCGGTGGTGGTGTACCAGTTGTGGGCCTTCGTGCGCCCCGGTCTCTACCGCAACGAGAAGCGGCTGGCGCGCCCGTTGCTGGTGGCCGCGCTGTTCCTGTTCTATCTGGGCTGCGCGTTTGCCTATTTCCTGGTGCTGCCCGCCGCGTTCCGCTTCCTCACGGCAGTGACGCCGCAGGGCGTGGAAATGATGACGGACATCACGCATTACCTCGACTTCGTGATGCTGATGTTCTTCGCCTTCGGCCTGTGCTTCGAGGTGCCGGTGGCGGTGGTGATCCTCGCCGCGATCGGCGTGGTGAACCTGGAGCAGCTGCGTAACGGCAGGCGCTACGCCATCGTGGGCGCATTCGCCATTGCGGCCTTCATCACGCCGCCGGACATCACCTCGATGATCATGCTGGCCGTTCCGATGTGCCTCCTGTATGAGCTCGGCGTGCTGGCCGTGCGCTGGCTGCTCAAGCCCGCGCCTGCGGAGGCGTCGTGAGCGACGCGGTCGCCCGCGTCGGAGAGCTGAAGGACTCGCTGCAACTGCAGCCGCACGTCGAAGGTGGCTATTACCGCCGCTTCCATCCCGCCAAGGCTGCGGATGGCAACACCAGTGCTCGTCATGCGATGAGTGCCATCCACTATCTGCTCGAGCATGGCCAGTTCAGTAGCTGGCATCGGGTCGACGCGGAAGAAGCCTGGCATTTCGTCGAGGGCGAGCCGCTGGAGCTGCTCATCTACAATCCGGCCTGCAACCGGCTTGAGCGTCATTGTCTGGGGCCGCTTAACGGTGACAACCGTTCCGTGGCCGTGGTGCCGGCTGGTGCCTGGCAGGCCGCGCGGCCGCTCGGGCGCTATGCGCTGGTGACCTGCATGGTGGCACCTGGGTTCGAATACGAGGGATTCGAACTGTTGGCGGAGAGTGATCCGCTGGCGGGGCATTTGGCGGGGTTGGTGCCGGAAATCGGGTTTTAGGCGTCGTGGACAATTTCCAGCAGGTCGTCTTCACAAGACACGCGACGTTCTAAGCCCTCATCGCCATGGCGCGTTGCGGTTTGGCCGTACCCTTGGAGGTAGCACGTCCCTGGTTCGGCTTGCACCGGTCATCCGACGCTCCTATCCCCCATAACGCTAAGAGCTCTGGCTCTAAAGGCCGTTTTCTTTGGGTTACTTTTCTTTTGGGCCAGCAAAAGAAAAGTGACTCGAGCGCCGGCAGGGGATCGAAACGCCCGCCGCGTAGGCGGCACCCTGGCGGTAGCGCATCAGGCAGAAGCGCGAGGCGCTGGCTCGCGGCTTACGCTGAAGGCCGAGGCGAGAACCGCACCCTCTCCCCAGCCCTCTCCCGAAGGGAGAGGGAGTGACAGCTCGCGTCATGGAGGGTGTTCACGCCGGTCGCCTTTTGGATTGCACCGGAACTAAGGTGCAGGCGGCACGAGTGCAGACTGCGTTCCCACCGGGAAGGATGGAGCGCAGTAGCGGACGCAAACCAAACTCGCGACGCTTGCTATGGGGCGCCAGGGGAACGAAAAACTCAGTGCTTGCTCGGCGTCGTCGCCGCAGCCGCCGGCACCCCACGATTCAACGCCAAACCCTTCAACACATTCAGCGCCTGCGACAACGCGTAGTCCTGCGTCGCCAGCTTGGCATTCTCGGCGCTGCCGTCGTTGTCGATGTCCTTGCCGCCCTTGGAGCCGTCTTCGTTGGCGAGGTGGTTGGGCAGGTCGGCTTCGGAGGCGATCAGGCTCGGCGGGCTGTCGGCCTTGTTGACCGAGAGATCGGCCAGGGCGATGTCAGGCTTGATGCCTTCGGCCTGGATCGAGGTGCCGTTCGGGGTGTAGTAGCGCGCGGTGGTGATCTTTACCGCGTGGTCCGCGTCCAGCGGCAGCACGGTCTGCACCACGCCCTTGCCGAAGGTGCGGCGGCCGATGATCAGGGCGCGGCGGTTGTCCTTCAGCGCGCCGGAAACGATCTCGGCGGCGGAAGCGGTGCCGTTGTCCACCAGTACCACCATCGGTGCGCCGTGGAGCAGGTCGCCCGCGTGCGCTTCGAAACTGAGGTTGGAGTCCTGCAGGCGGCCGCGCGTGGTGACGATGGTGCCCGAATCCAGGAAGTCGTCGCTGACGCCCACCGCAGCGGTGAGCAGGCCGCCCGGGTTGGAACGCAGGTCGAGGATCGCGCCCTTCTGCGGGCCGTTCTTGCGGACCAGCTCGGCCAGCTTCTTCTCCAGGTCCGGCGCGGTGTCGTCCTGGAACTGGCTGATGCGGATATAGGCGTAGCCCGGCTCGATCTCGCGTGTCTTAACGCTGGTGACGGAGATGCGCTCGCGCACCATCGGCATATCGATCGGCTTGTCGCTCTTCTCGTGCAGGATGGTGAGGGTGATCTTGCTGCCCGGGTCCCCGCGCAGTTCCTTGAACATCTCGTCGATGTTGTCGGCATCCACCGGCTTGCCGTTGATCTTCACGATGGTGTCGCCCGGCTTGATGCCGGCCCGCGCGGCAGGCGTGTCGTCGATGGGGGCGACGATGCGCAGCGTGCCGTCCACCTGCAGCACCTCGATGCCGAGGCCGCCGTACTGGCCGGTGGTGTCCTCGTTGAGTTCGGCCAGGCCGTCCTTGTCCAGGTATTCGCTGTGCGGATCCAGGCCGCTGAGCATGCCGCTGATGGCGGCCTTCATCAGGGTCTTGTTGTCCACCGGCTCCACGTAGGCCTGGCGCACGATCTCGTAGACGCGGCTGAAGTTGCGCACGTCGTCGAGGTCCAGGCGGTCCGGTACGGAGCTGGCCGGCGCAAGGGCGGCGGCGGTGGGGGTCGCGGAAGACTTGGCGCCGTTGGGCGCGGTCTGGGCCTGTGCCAGCGGCGCCGCCAACAGCAGGGCGGCCAGACTCAAGGTGGAAAACCGCATGGTAGGGAGGACTCCGGGGAACCGAGGGAAACGCCACCGGCGAGCAGCGCAGTGCTGCTTGGACCGCCGGATCGCGTTGGAATTCAATGTCATGTCGCGGAGATTAGCCTGCGACGCCGCGTAGCCGGCGTCAATGTCGCTGGCTCAACCATGTGCGCGGATCGACGGGTTTGTTGTTCTGGCGCAGCTCGAAGTAGACACCGGTATTGACCCCGGTGGGTGCGCTGGCCGTACCTACTGCCTCGCCGGCTGCCACCTGGTCGCCCACGCCGTGCAGCAGGGTTTCGTTGTTGCCGTACATGCTCAGCCAGCCGTTGCCGTGGCTGAGGATGACCAGCATGCCGTAGCCGCGCAGGAAGGCCGCGTACACCACCTTGCCGCTGGACACCGCGCGCACCTCGCTGCCGCCCGGCGCCTTGATCAGCACGCCGCTGCCGTAGGTGTTGACCGTGCCGCTGGCCGGCCAGGGCAGGTTGCCACGGATGTTCACCAGCCCCTTGCCCGGGGGCGGCGCGGCGCTGCCCGCATTGGCCTTCGCGGCGGCGCGCTCGGCCTCGCGGGCTGCTTCCTCGATGGCCTTCTGCAGCTTGTCGACCAGCTGGTTCAGCGAGGCCTCGTTCTGCTTCAGGGCGGCCAGCCTGGCGCCCTGGTCCTTGTACTGGGCGTCGGTGTCGGCCACCAGCTTGGCCTGGCTGGCTCGCTGCTGCTCCAGGGTCTTGGCCTGGGTCTCGCGTTCGACGCGACTGGCCTGCAGGGTCTGCTTTTCCGCCGAGATCTGCGTCTCCAGGTCTTGCAGTTTGGCCAGGTCGCCCATCAGCTTCTGCACCCGGGCCACGCGGTCTTCCTGGAAATACTTGGAGTAGGCCAGGGCCTGGGCGATGCGGGCCACATCGTCATCGCCCATCAGCAGGCGCAGGTCCGAGCCCTGGCCCAGCGCATAGGTGGCGCGCAGCAGGTCAGCAATGGCGGCGCGCTGGCCTTCGAGGCTCTTCTGCAATTCGCCGCGCTGGGTCTCCAGTCCGTCCAGTTCCTTCTGCTTGGCCGTCAGCTGAGTGTCGGTATCGCGCACCGCCTTGGCGGCGGTCGCCACGGCATTGGCCTGCTTGGCCAGTTCGGCGGTGGCGCTGTCGCGCTTGGCGGCCGTCTCGGCCTGCTCCTTGGCGAGCGCTTCCATCCTGCTGTGGATATCCGAGAGCTTTTTCTGCGCCTCGGCCTGCTCCGCGCGCGTCTTGCTGTCCTGCGCCGCCCAGGCGGGCAGGGTCAACAGGGAGAGCAGGATGGCGCCGGTCATGGCACGGGCGAGGGGGCGGGCACGACGGACTGGTATGGGCATCGGCCGATTATCACAGAGCGCGATGACGGCGCGCGAGCCGGCATGGATCGGGGCGCCATGGCGAGCAGGCACGGTCTGGGCGTCAGCCCATGCTTTTCACTGGTATGCCCGGCTGTGATTTCGAGGACAGCCGATGACATCCATCGGCAATGCCGTGTCGCATGTCCGAATGACCTGAGCGCGCACCGAGCCACCGTGACGCGGGTGATGCGCATGGATGTCCTGCGGACAAAATTGCTTCCAGTTGAAACTTTCATTTGGACGTAAAGATGTCTTTGACGCGACGCACCAATTGTGTTTTAGTCGAGGCCACACCTGGATACGTGGCAGCGGTGCCTTTGGCGCCGTTGGGACGACGTGTCTGTACCCATCAGCCGGGGAGGCGAGATGGCGCGAGCACTACCAGCGACGCTTTACGACGCTGCGTTCGAGCACGACAGCTGTGGTTTTGGTCTGGTCGCTAATATCGACGGTCATGCCAGTGCATGGGTGGTAGACACCGCGTTCACCGCGCTGGCCAAACTTTCCCATCGCGGCGGCATCAATGCCGACGGCGTCAGCGGCGACGGCTGCGGCGTGCTCTTTCATCGTCCGCTGGTATGGCTCAAAGCGTTGGCAGGTGAGGCCGGCATCACGCTGGGCAAGCAGTTCGCCGCGGGTGTGGTGTTCCTCGATCCCTCGGGTGGCGAAGAAGCCGCGGCGACGTTCGAAGGCTATCTGCGCGAGGAAGGCCTGCGTGTGGCGGGCTGGCGCGACGTCGAGGTGAATGCCGAGGCGTGCGGGCCGCTTGCCGCTGCCGCCAAGCCGCGTGTGCGCCAGGTGTTCGTCGAACCCTCCACGGCCATCGATGACGCCGGCTTCGAGCGCGCGCTGTTCCGCGCGCGCCGCCGCGCGGAGGTGGCGCTGGCGAACGATCCTCACTTCTATGTGGTGACCCTGTCGTCGCAGGTCGTGGGTTACAAGGCCATGGCTGCGCCGGGCCGCCTGCGCGAAGTGTTTGCCGATCTCACGCATCCGGCGCTGAGCGCCGATGCGGTGGTGTTCCATCAGCGCTATTCCACCAATACGACCCCGCAGTGGCGCCTGGCGCAGCCGTTCCGGCTGCTCGCGCACAACGGCGAGATCAACACCATCCGCGCGAATCGCCGCTGGATGCAGTCGCGCGAATCCATCCTGCATTCGCCGCTGGTGGATCTTTCCGACATCGGGCCCCTGGTGCGCCAGACCGGTTCCGATTCGGAAAGCCTCGACAACGCACTGGAAGTCCTGATTGCCGGCGGTCTCGACCTGATCGCCGCGATGCGCGTGCTGGTACCGCCGGCGTTCGCCGCCCGCGAAGGCATCGACGAAGACCTCGCCGCGTTCTACGAGTACTACGCGCTGCACAGCGAACCCTGGGACGGTCCGGCCGGACTGGTGATGTGCGACGGCCATTACGCGGCCTGCACGCTGGATCGCAACGGCCTGCGCCCCGCGCGCTGGGCGCTGTCGGCGGACAACCATCTCATCGTCGCTTCCGAAGCCGGCCTGTGGGACGTGCCGTCGTCTCAGGTGATCGCCAAGGGTCGCCTCGCCCCGGGCGAGATGATCGCGGTGGACCTCAAGGAGCATCGCCTGCTGCGCGATGCCGATATCGACGACATCAATCGCAAGCGCGCGCCGTTCCGCGACTGGCTGCGCGCGGGCGTGAGCTATCTCGAATCCGATCTGATCGATCCTTCGCTGGCGGCCGAGCCACTGCCGCAGGACGAGCTGCGCCGCTACCAGAAGCTGTACGGCCTCTCGCGCGAAGAGCGCGAAACCGTGCTCAAGGCGATTGTCGAACTGGAGCAGGAGGCGACCGGCTCCATGGGCGATGACACGCCGGTCGCGGCGATGTCGCGCCAGGTGCGTCCGCTGTTCGACCGCTTCCGCCAAGCCTTCGCGCAGGTGACCAATCCGCCGATCGATCCGCTGCGCGAGAAGCTGGTGATGTCGCTGGTGACGCAGATCGGCCCCGAAAGCAACGTGTTCGATCTCACGCCCGAGAACGCGAAGCAGATCCTGATCAATTCGCCGGTGCTCTCGCAGCGCAAGCTGCGCCAGCTGCTGGCCTTGCCGCAGTTCGTGGGCACGCCGCGCTTCGATCTGATGTATGCGCCGGAAGAAGGCCTGGAAGCCGCGCTGCGCCGCCTCTGCCGCGAGGTGGAGAAGGCCGTGCGAGAGGGCTGTCAGCTAGTGTTCCTGAGCGACCGCTATCCGCACAAGGATCTGTTGCCGATCCACTCGCAGCTGGCGGTGGGTGCGGTGCATGCGCATCTCATCGACAAGGCGCTGCGCTGCCAGTGCAACATCCTGGTGGAAACCGCGACGCCGCGTGACCCGCACCAGTTCGCCTGCCTGCTCGGTTTCGGCGCTACCGCGATCTATCCGTGGCTGGCTTACCAGAGCCTGTTCGAACTGGGACGCGAAGGTCATATCGCCAGCGACCGTTTCGAGATCGGCCGCAGCTATCGCCGTGGTATCCGCAAGGGCCTGCTGAAGATCCTGTCGAAGATGGGCATCTCCACCGTGGCCGGCTATCGCGGCGCGCAGCTGTTCGAGATCGTCGGCCTGGCACCTGAAGTGGTGGAGCTGTGCTTCCCGGGAACGCCGTCGCGTATCGGTGGCGCCAGCTTCGAGGACCTGGAGAGCGACCAGCGCCTGCTGGCGGCCGAGGCATGGAGCGATGCCTTGCCGCTGCGCGCCGGTGGCCTTTACAAGTTCGTGTACGGTGGCGAATACCACATGTACAACCCGGACGTGATCGGCAGCCTGCAACGTGCCGTGCGCACGGGTGAGGCGAGCGACTACCGCGCCTACGCCAACTTCGTCGACCATCGACCGCCGTCGGCGCTGCGCGACCTGCTGTCGCCGCGTCCGCTGCGTGAATCGATTCCGTTGGATGAAGTGGAGTCGGTCGAACACATCCTGCGTCGCTTCGACTCGGCCGGCATGTCGCTGGGCGCGTTGTCGCCCGAGGCGCATGAGTCGCTCGCCATCGCGATGAATCGCCTTGGTGCGCGCAGCAATTCCGGCGAGGGTGGCGAGGACCCGGCGCGCTACGGCACCGAGAAGACCTCGAAGATCAAGCAGGTCGCCTCGGGCCGCTTCGGCGTCACGCCGCAGTACCTGGTGAACGCCGAGGTACTGCAGATCAAGATCGCGCAGGGCGCCAAGCCCGGCGAAGGCGGCCAGCTGCCCGGCCACAAGGTGGACAGCACCATCGCGCGCCTGCGTTACGCCAAGCCCGGCATCGGCCTGATCTCGCCGCCGCCGCATCACGACATCTATTCGATCGAAGATCTCGCCGAGCTGATCCACGACCTCAAGGAAGTGAATCCCGAGGCGTTGATCTCGGTGAAGCTGGTGAGCCATGCCGGCGTGGGCACCGTGGCCGCGGGCGTGGTGAAGGCGGGTGCCGATCTCATCACGGTGAGCGGCCATGATGGCGGCACGGGTGCCAGCCCGCTGACTTCCATCAAGTACGCCGGCACACCGTGGGAACTTGGTCTTGCCGAAACGCAGCAGACCCTTCGCCGCAATGACCTGCGTGGCCGCGTGCGCCTGCAGACCGATGGCGGCCTGAAGACCGGCCTCGACGTGGTGAAGGCTGCGCTGCTCGGTGCGGAAAGCTTCGGCTTCGGCACTGGCCCGATGGTGGCGCTGGGTTGCAAGTACCTGCGCATCTGCCATCTCAACAATTGCGCCACCGGCGTGGCCACGCAGCATCCCGTGCTGCGCAAGGATCATTTCGTCGGCCTGCCGGAAATGGTGATGAATTATTTCCGCTTCATCGCCGAGGACGTGCGAGCGCATCTGGCACGCCTGGGAGCGCGTAGCCTGGACGAACTCATCGGCCGTGCCGACCTGCTGGAACAGGTCGATGGCACCACGCCGGTGCAGCACAAGCTCGACCTGCAGCCGCTGCTGGGCGATGCGGCGCTGGCGGCCAATGTCGATTTCGCCTGCACGCTGGCACGCAATCCCATGCGTGACGACGCGGCGCTCGCCACGCGCATCGACGAGGCGGCCCGTGATGCGGTGGCCAGTCGGACGGGCGGTGAGTTTGCTTTCGATATCGCCAATACCGATCGTGCCATTGGCGCCCGCTTGTCCGGTGCCGTCGCACGACTGTGGGGCGACCACGGCATGGACCTGCATCCGGTCATGCTCAAGCTCCGTGGCGCGGCGGGCCAGAGTCTTGGCGCGTGGAATGCCGGTGGCGTGCACATCGATCTGACCGGCGAAGCGAACGATGGCGTCGGCAAAGGCATGGCCGGCGGTCGCATCGTGGTGCGTCCGCCCGCCGATTCGCCGTTCGCGACACAGGATGCGGCCATCATCGGCAACACCTGCCTGTATGGCGCCACCGACGGCGAACTGTATGCCGCAGGCCGTGCCGGCGAGCGCTTCGCCGTGCGCAACTCCGGCGCGTTGGCGGTGGTGGAAGGCGCGGGCGATCACTGCTGCGAATACATGACCGGCGGCGTGGTCGCGGTGCTCGGCAAGGTCGGCCTCAACTTCGGTGCCGGCATGACGGGTGGTTTCGCCTACGTGCTCGACATCGAACGCACCTTCGTCGACTGTTACAACCACGAGCTGGTAGACATCCTGCGCATCTCGCCCGAGGGCATGGAGCACTACATGCAGCATCTGCGTGGCCTGGTGGCGCGGCACGTCGAGCTGACCGGCAGTGACTGGGGGCGCCGCATCCTCGCGGACTTCCGTGGCCTGCAATACAAGTTCTGGCTGGTGAAGCCGAAGGCAGCGAGCCTGGCGGCACTGGCGGAAGAATTGAGGAGCGCGGCATGAGCGAGAAGGATTTCCAGTTCCTCAGTATCACGCGGCAGACACCGCGCACGGTGCCGGTATCGATCCGCGTGCTCGGTTACGGCGAGATTGCCGGCGACTTCGCCAACGCTCAGGCCGGCACCCAGGCGGAGCGCTGTATCGATTGCGGCAACCCGTACTGCGAGCATGCCTGCCCGGTCCACAACTACATCCCCAACTGGCTGAAGCTGGTGCAGGAAGGTCGCCTGCTCGAGGCGGCCACGTTGATGCACGAGACCAACCCGTTGCCGGAGATCTGTGGCCGCGTGTGCCCGCAGGATCGCCTGTGCGAAGGCGCATGCACGCTGGAGCAGACCTCGTTCGGCGCGGTGACCATCGGCAGCATCGAGCGCTGGGTGACCGACGAGGCTTTCCGCCAGGGCTGGCGCCCGGATCTTTCGGCGGTACACGAGACCGGCAAGCGCGTGGCCATCATCGGAGCGGGGCCCGCGGGCCTCGCCTGCGCCGACCGCCTGCGTCGCGCCGGCATCGCGGCGGACGTCTACGATCGCCAGAGCGAGATCGGTGGGCTGCTGACCTTCGGTATCCCACCTTTCAAGCTGGATAAAGGCGTGGTGCGCACGCGTCGCGACGTGCTCGAGGGCATGGGCGTACGCTTCCTGCTCAACCGGGAAGTGGGTCGCGACGTCGAGTTCGGCCAGTTGCTGGACGAATACGACGCGGTGTTTGTCGGTACCGGCGCCTATACCTACGTGGATGCACAGCTGCCGGGTCGCGAGCTGCACGGCGTGCACGATGCCCTGCCGTTCCTGATCGCCAATACCGAGCGCCTGCTGCGCGACGAGGCCATCACGCCCTCGTTCGACTTCCGCGGCAAGCATGTGGTGGTGCTCGGCGGCGGCGATACCGGCATGGACTGCAACCGCACGGCCATTCGTCTCGGCGCGGCGAGCGTCACCTGCGTGTATCGCCGCGACGAGGCGAACATGCCCGGTTCGGCGCGCGAGGTGAACTACAGCCGCGAGGAAGGCGTGAACTTCCTGTTCCAGCGCCAGCCGCTGGAAATCCTCGGCGGCGCGCGCGGCACCGTGCGTGGTGTGCGCGTAGTGGAAACCGCGCTGGTCGACGATGGCTCGGGCCGACTGCGTCCGCAGAACGTGGCGGGCTCGGAGTACGTGATCGACGCGGACGTGGTGATCCAGTCCTTCGGCTTCCTGCCGAGCCCGCCGGACTGGCTGCGTACGCACGGGGTGGCGTTGGACAAGACGGGTCGCGTGGTAACGGGCGCCAACGGCGCGCTGCCACACCAGACCAGCCACACGCAGATCTTCGCCGGCGGCGACAACGTGCGTGGTGCGGATCTGGTGGTGCGTGCGGTATACGACGGTCGCGAGGCGGCGGGCTCCATCGTGCGGATGCTGCAGCAGGTGGACGCACCGGTGCTGGCGCACGCCTGAAGGCGTGCGCCCCAGCGCCAAGGCCTGTGTGGGAGCGCACCCTGTGCGCGATAAGCCTGCACAGCGGCGACGCCGATACGCTGCGGTCGCGCACCGGGTGCGCTCCTACAGGTGAAGCTATTATTCGCGTCGGCCGCCTTCGGGCGGTCGAACTTTCATCCCCCCCGGAGCGAACCCCATGCGCCTTGGCCTCGCCGCCAACCAACTCCATCACGCCCATGCCGATGCTGCACTGTTCCGCTGGCTGCGTGCCTGCGAAACGGGTATCCGTGAACTGGACTTGGGGCTGCATGCGGTAGGGCGGACTTATGACGCCATACTGCGCGCGGGTCATCTCGAAAACTTCCCGTCGCTGCATCGTTATCCCTACGGGCGCGAGGGTGGCCTGATGAAGCTCGTCGCCGAGGTCGTTGGCCTTGGCGAAGGGCGTGTACTGGATGGCGCCATCTACCTGATCGATCCGGTGGATCCATCGTCCATTTTTCCCGAAGCGATCGCGCTCAAGCGCCAGTGCGTCATCCATGGCAAGCCGTTCATCTCCACCGTCGCCACCGCGCGTGACTGGATCGAGATGGAGCGCGTGCACGCCGGATTGGCGCCCGACCCGGGTGCCGACAACCTGCACGCGTTGGAAGCGCAGACCATCGCCCTGATCGCGCACGACGCGATGAAGCCGCAGATGCTCGCTTATGCCGCCGAGCACTTCGATGTATTGTCCCGTTTTGCCCATCGCGTGGGCACCGGCACTACCGGCCAGCGACTCAACGAACTGGCCTGGAGCCGCGGCTGGCCCACCGACAGTGCATGGGTCGAGCGCTACCAGAGCGGCCCGATGGGTGGCGATGCACAGATCGCGGACCTGGTGCTCGAGCGGCGCTGCCAGCGCGCGATCTTCTTCGAGGATCCGCACGTGGCACGCCAGCACGAAGCCGACATCCAGCTTCTCGAACGCGCGGTCACCACGCGTACCGACGAGGCGGCGTGCATCACCTCGCCTCGCGTCGCCGCCCGTTGGGCGGAGGGTGTGCGGTTGCGGAGCGCGAGGCGCTAAGCCCCTCTTTTGCGCCCTCGAGGCGATGCGAAGCTGCGCGAATCCTTGATGGATTCGCTCGGTGTTGCCGATTTTATCGATGAATATGCTATGGCGCGGAATATGCAGGTGCTGCGCGGCAGCATCTCATATGGATGTCCAAACGAAATTTTTCGCGTGGCGAATGGGGTCGATCGGCAATGATCGTCACTGTACGTGGTGCATCGTCCTTTGCGTTTTGTGCTCGAGCGAAATTTGCGCAAGAAATTTCGCGCTGCTATGACAATGTGCGCTTGGCGTTATGTACTTGTGATGTGATCCGGCTGGTGAAATAGTCCACTCGCGCCTGACCGGAAACTAGCTGGTTTTTTCTCTTTCGACTGTCCCGATGCATTGCCGGGATAGGCGCATTCGGGCCGTCCCCAGGCCCCACAAAGAGGAGATCGCCATGAAGCGCAACAAGCTTGCCTTGTCGTTGGCCGGGCTTTTTCTCACGTCTACGTCCAGCGTCGTTCTTGCCCAGGACAATAGTCAGGCCCCACAGCCCCAGGCCCCGCAGGAGCAGCAGGCCAAGCAGCTCCAAACCATCACCGTGACCGGTTCGGCGCTGCCGCGCGTTGACGTGGAAACGCCTTCGCCCGTCACCGTGATCACCGCCGCGCAGATAGAACGTAGCGGCCTGAAGACGGTCAGCGATGTCGTGCGCGCTATTTCGGCCGACAACAGCGGCAGCATCCCCACGGCATTCACCGCGGGTTTCGCCGCCGGTTCGTCTGGCGTGGCGCTGCGTGGCCTGACCGTGAACTCCACGCTGGTGCTCATCGACGGACGGCGCAGTGCAAGCTATGCGCTGGCCGACGACGGTCAACGCACCTTCGTGGATCTCAATACCATTCCCATCGCGGCGGTGGAGCGCATCGACGTGCTGAAGGACGGCGCCTCGTCGCTGTATGGCGCCGATGCCATCGCCGGCGTGGTGAACATCATCCTCAAGCCCAGCTACACGGGTGGTGAGGCGACCGCCGAGGTGGGTACCTCGCAGCATGGTGGTGGCACCACCACGCGCTTTACGGGCCTGCTCGGTGGCGGCGACCTGGACAAGGATGGTCACAACGCCTACATCAGCGTCGAATATCAGAAAGACGACGAAATCATGCTCAAGGATCGCGGCTTTCCGTACAACACGACGAACCTGTCCTCGATCGGCGGCAACAACCTGATCCAGGGCCAGCCCAGCCTTAACCTCGGTTCGACCTACGGCACGGTGACGCCTGCCATGTTGACTCGCCCGGGCGATCTCACCTCAGGCGTGCCGTTGCCGGGCGCCGTCGCACAACCGTTGCGTCCGTGCGGATCCGATTCCACCCTGATCACGAACGACCCGAACAACCCCGGTAGTTACTGCGCGCAGAACCAGACGGGGCAAGACACCCAGATTGCGCCGGAGCAGCAGCGCCTGGGCTTGTATGGCCGCTTTACCGTCAAGCTGAGCGATGATGCGACGGCTTATCTGTCCGCCAGTTATTTCCAGAATGAAGTGCAGTCCACGGCAGTGCCTCCGCAGATCCAGAACAGCACACCGAAGAACACCAATGCGATCACCTTGCCGCCGACGTTGCCCGACGGGTCGCTCAATCCGAACAACCCGTTCGCCGCGCAGGGCCAGTACGCGCTGATCAACTATGCCTTCCCCGGCCTGCAGTTCGGCGCCATCGACGATACCAACCACAATCTGCGCGTCGCCGCCGGCATCAAAGGACGTGCCTGGGGTTGGGACTACGACAGCGCCCTGGTGATCAACCACACCTGGCTGGACGTCAACAACTACGGCTATCTCAACTACAACCAGCTGATCAGCGATATCACCAACGGCACCTACAACTTCATCAACCCATCGGCGAATTCGAGCGCCACGCTGGCGGCGTTGTCGCCGACCTTGAACAAGACCTCCACCACCGACATGGATTCGATCGACTTCCGTGCATCGCGTGAATTGTGGGAGATGGATGGCGGGCCGATGGGTCTCGGTGTCGGCGCCGACTTTCGCCATGAGGCACAGGACGATCCGGACCTGAATCCGGATCTCGCCGCACAAGGCCTGGGCATCGCGCACACCATCGGCAGGCGCAATGTCTATGGCGTTTACGGCGAAGTGGTGATGCCGCTGCTGCAGTCGCTGGAACTGGATCTGTCCGGGCGTTACGATCACTACTCGGATTTCGGCAGTAACGTATCGCCGAAGGCGGGCTTCAAGTGGAAGCCGATCGACATGCTGGCGATTCGTGGCACCTACTCGCAAGGCTTCCGTGCCCCGAGCTTTGCGGAAAACGGTTCGAGCGCCTCCGAAGGTTTTACGACCTATACGCCACCCGCGGACTTCCAGGCCGCCCACGGCAACAACGGTTATGTGCAGCCCTATCCGCTGGGCTTTCTCACCGCGGCCAACCCGAACATCAAGCCGGAGAAGTCGGAGAGCTATACGTTCGGCATCGTGATCCAGCCCTGGCAGCCGATCAGCCTTTCGTTGGACTACTACGACATCAGGAAGACGGGCGTGATCACGGCCGCCGACTCCAGCGCGGTGCTGGACGCGTATTACGCGGGCCTGCCGTTGCCGGCGAATACGGCTGTCATCGCGGACAACCCGGATCCGCAAAACCCGACCGCGCTGGCCAGGCCGATCGTGGTCGAGGCGTTGTACGTGAACGAGAATAGCCTCGAAACCAATGGCCTGGACGCCGACCTGCGTGGTGACTTCAAGTTCAACGACGACTGGCGCTGGATCAGCGAGCTCAATGCGACGCAGATCTTCGAGTGGAATCTCTATCTGCAGGACGGCTCGGAACAGCGCTTCGTGGGTACGCATGGACCGTACCAGCTGTCATCGGGCGCGGGCACGCCGCGCACGCGTGCATCATGGGCCAATACCGTGATGTGGAAGGCGCTGACGGTGACCGGTACGTTCTATTACACCAGCGGCGAGTCGTTCGTTGTGCCTGATATCCAGCCCGGGTGCTTCTCCACCAATACGATCACCGGTGCCAACTTCCCGGCGGACTGCCACATGTCGTCGATCACCACCTTCGACCTCACTGGCAGCTACGACTTCAACGAGCACGTCTCGGTGTTCGGTTCGATCATGAACGCGTTTGACCGCAAGCCGCCGCTGGATCCGATCAACTATGCGGCCAACAACTACAACCCGACGTATGGCTATTCCGGCATCGTGGGTCGCTTCTTCAACCTGGGCGTGAAGGTGAAGATGTAAGTCATCCGGCCTGAAGAGTTGTATGGCGGCGCACCACGGCATCGGGTGCGCCGCTTTTTTCGCTGGCGTTGGCGCCGATGCTTGCCGACAATGCAGGCATGTGCCTGATCGCATTCGCCTGGAACCACCATCCGCGCTGGCGCCTGCTGCTTGCCGGCAATCGCGACGAATTCCACGCGCGCCCCAGCGCACCACTCGCGCGCTGGTCGTCGCCCTCCATCGTGGCGGGCAAGGACCTGGAAGCCGGTGGTACCTGGCTGGGCGTGACCGACGACGGACGCTGCAGCGTGGTCACCAATGTTCGCGATCCACGGGATCCGCAACTGGGCCGGTCGCGCGGTCTGCTGGCGCTCGACTATCTGGGTGGCAGCGCGGATGCCACCGCGCATGCGCAAACATTGTTGACCACCGCGTCAGGCTATCGTCCCTTCAACCTGCTCACGTTCGATACGCGGGCGGCGTTCTATATCGGCAATCGTCCCGACGCACGGGCGCAGGCCATCACGCCGGGCGTACATGGCCTGTCAAACGCCGACTTCAACACGCCGTGGCCCAAGACGCATGCACTGATGCAACGCGTGCAGGCGTGGCTGGAAGGGGGGCAAGACGAAGACTTCGCGCCCCTGTTCGCCGCCCTGGCCGATCCCCACGCTTATCCCGACGACGAGTTGCCCGATACCGGCGTGGGCCTGGAGCGGGAGCGCTGGCTGTCTTCCGCCTTCATTCGCGGCGAGCACTACGGCACGCGGGCCAGCACGGTGGTCGCCATTGGCCACGACGGGCGAGGTGTGGTGGTGGAGCGGCGCTTCGGGCCGTTCGGCCGGGAAGAAGGCGAGACGGCGATTCCGGTTTCGCCCTGAGGGTGCTACTCGCCGGATCTGGCGGGGAATTCGCCATCCACGTAGAACCAACGGCCATCTTCGCGGACGAAGCGGCTGACCTCGTGCATGCGTTGTGCCTTGCCGCCGCCGTAACGCAGGCGTGCCACGAACTCCACGGTGGCCGTGTCGCCCTCGCTTTCATGACGCTTCACCGACAGGCCAAGCCAGGTCGGCGCGGGCTGCTGTGACGCCAGCTTGAGATGAGCCGGCCGCGTGCTGTGATGCCAGGTGGCGAGCAGATAATCCTCACGCTTGAGTACGTAGGCGCTGTAACGCGAACGCATCAGTTGTTCGGCGGTGGTTGCCACGGCCCCTTCGTGCAGCAGTCCGCAACAACGGGCATAGCCGGCGTCGTTCCCGCAGGGGCAGGGAGTCAGGGTGTCGATGGCTTGCACGTAGGGTCGCATGGCTTGGCTGGGGCGCGTCTCGGGGCGCCGCTGGCGAGCATCCTGACGCCTTTGCCGGCAAATGCCAATGGTGATCCATAGCCGGCGCGGGTCAGCGCCGGCGCTGCCATACCCGCAGGCGATTGTTGGCCGGCATCGCGATATCGTTGATGAGATCGAAGCCCGCCACTTCCGCCAAGGCATCCACCGCTTCGGCATCGCGGATGCGCATATGCGCCCCGCGGGCCTGCAGCCACTGGTCGAACTCGGCGTTGCTCTCGCTGGTGTAGCGGCCGTTGTAGTTGAACGGGCCATAGATGGCGAGGATGGCGTCGTCGGTGGTCACGCTGCCTATGCGGTCGAACAGGCGCTCGACCTCGTCCCAGCCCATGATATGCAGCGTATTGGCGCTGAAGACGGCGTCGTAATGGTGGAGGGGCCAGGTGCCGCCCACGTCCAGCTCGATCGGCGGGGGTGTGTTGGCTCGGCCGGCCTCATCCAGCCACAGGCGAATGCCGGGCAGGTTGTCCACGCGATCGGAGCATTGCCAGGTGAGCGCGGGCATCGCCTCGGCGAAATACACCGCGTGCTGGCCGGTGCCGCTGCCGATCTCCAGCACCTCGCGACGATCCGCGAACTGCTCGCGCAACACGTCCAGGATCGGATCGCGGTTGCGCTCGCAGGAGGGAGCGCTGGGCTTGTCCACTTACACCGGCCGGCCGCGCAGCACGCGGGCCGGCAGCATCAGCAAGGCGCCGAGAAAGGCAAACACGGCGCCCACCGTGATGCCGACCAGCCGCAAGGGCAGCGTCAGCAACCACACGATGGGATACAGCACGATCGCCAGCAGCGCGAGCGGCCAGCAGAACACCAGCAACAACAACCAGAGCAGGAAGGCGACCATGGCCCGATCCTCATGCCGGAAACCACGCCACTTTAGCCCAGCGGATCGTGGTGTCGTAGATGACTACTTTCACCCCATGGGCTTCACGCCGATCAGCCAGCCGTGCAGCCAGAACGCGAACACCGCCCAGAACACCATGCCAGCCACCAGCGCGATGACGTCGCCCTTCACCGTTCCCGCCGGATAGCGCACGCCTGCGGCGCGATCACGGCGGCGGGCGCTGATGAAGTCGACCACGGCCCACAGCAGGAAGGCTCCAAATAGCACCACGTCATGCAGCATGCCGGTCGCGAGCAGATGGCCGAAGGCCCAGGTTTTCACGCCGGCCAGCATGGGATGGCCGAGCTTCGCCTTGAAGTGATTGCCGGGCACATAGGCCGCGATCACCAGGACGAAGGCGATCAGGGTGAACAGCGCATTGAGATGGCGCAGCCACATCGGCGGCACATACAACAACACGGGTTGCTGGCGGGCCAGCCCGAAGCCCCAGATGATCAGTGCGAAGCCAGCGATGGATACCAGCGTATAGAGCCCTTTCCAGCCCTTTTCGCCGAGCCGGGCGATCTGCCGGCTGCGCCAG
Organism: Dyella amyloliquefaciens; assembly: GCF_004296575.1. Lineage (GTDB taxonomy): Bacteria > Pseudomonadota > Gammaproteobacteria > Xanthomonadales > Rhodanobacteraceae > Dyella > Dyella amyloliquefaciens. The sequence goes on from NZ_SAYT01000004.1 coordinate 219,146, forward strand.
TCGTTGGCAAAGATGCGGATGGAATGCGAACCGAGGAACAACACCAGACCGAGGATCAGCAGCGTCATGGGCTCACCTGAGAGGTTGGCGGAACGACCTGATCATACGGGCAAGCGGTCGCCGGGTGATGACAGCGGCTTCCAGCCTATCCACTTGTAGGAGCGCACCCAGTGCGCGACCGCGGCGTATCGGCTTCACCGCTCCGTTGGCTTTTCGCGCACTGGGTGCGCTCCTACAGCGGTAGAGGGGGGCTACCCTCAGCGCGGCCGCACCAACGCCAGCAGCACGACGCTGCCTTCGGCCAGCTTGAACGGACTGCGATCGGGCAGCCACGCGTCGCCGGCCTGCAGATCGCCATCGATGGTTGTCACCGAACCACGTGCGACGTAGATCAGCACGCACGAAGGATCCGGCTCATGGCTGCCCGGTTGATCGATCGTACGCACCTCGCCCTGTCCCCACGCGCGGCGAACCATCAGGTTGAAATCCCGCGTGGCGCCGCCGGCCATCGTCACTTCCACGCGCGCCTCGCCCGCAAAGGCGAACGGCTCGAACGGCAACACCAGCGCATGCTCGCGCGCATCGTCCAGCGTCATGGTGAAGCCGTCGCCTTCCAGCAGCACGATCTGTCGATCGATGCCGGGAAAGGTGGAGAACGGCGCGGCGCTGTTCACCTCGGCCACGCTGACTCGCCACAGGAAATCCTCGCTGCCGGCATTGGCGGGAAAGCGCGCGATCTCGCGCGTGGTGCCCATGCCGTTCTTCCACGGCTGCGGTTGCGTGTCGGCGGCGCGGATGACGTGAAAGCTCATGCCACTTTCTCGATGACGCGGGTGAAGGGCGGCAGTGCCTTGAGCATGCGCTCGCCGTAGCGCTTGAGCACGACGCGGCGATCCAGCAGCACGATGCGGCCGCGATCGGTCTCGGTGCGGATCAGGCGGCCGCAATACTGCGTGAGCAGGCGCGTCGCTTCCGGCACGGTGACTTCGATGAAGGGATTACGGCCGCGCGACTCGAGCCATTCCGCGTAGGTCGCGCCCACCGGATCGGTGGGTACCGCGAACGGCAGCTGGGTGATCACCACCGTTTCGCACAGCTTGCCCGGCAGGTCGAGGCCTTCGCCGAACGAGGCGAGGCCGAACAGCGTGCTGCCCTTGCCTGCTTCAATGTCGGCGATGTGTTCGGCCACCAGCTGTGCCTTGCCCAGCGAGCCTTGTGCGCGCACCTTGCGCACGTATTCGATCGGCAGCTTCTGCAGCACGCGATCGAGTTTCATGCGCGAGGTGAACAACACGAGGTTGCCGGCCGACCAGTCCAGGTTTGCCGAAAGCCAGTCGCAGATTTCCTGCACGTGCTCTTCGCGCGCATCGGGCAGCGCGCGCAGCGCCGGCACTTCGAGGCGCGCCTGCGCGGCGAGGTCGAACGGGGAGGGCAGGCTCAGCGTCACCGCTTCGTCGGGTAGGCCGACGGCATCGGCAAAACCCCGGAAATTGCCGCCAGCGCTGAGCGTGGCGGAGGTCATTACCGCGGCGCTCGCGTTGCCCCACAGCACGCTGCGCAGCAGGCCGCCCGCGGAAACCGCGGAGGCATGGCAGATCAATTGCTGGTCGGAACCCAGTGTCACCCAGCGTGCGAGCGGCGGTGCGTTGTCACCATCCGAGGCTGACCACGCGCGCCACGTGCGCAGCTGACGGTCGATGCGCTCCAGCGCTATGCCCAGCTCGCGCGACAGCGCTTCATGCGTGGGGCCGCTCTCGGTCATCTCGAGCACCGCGCGGCGCACGGCGCCGACCCAGCGCTCGATCTCGCCGGTGAATACGTAGAGTGCGCGGGCGTGCTCCACCCACGCTTCGGGCAACTGGCCGAGCGAGCCGCGATACATCGGCTCATTGTCGTCGGGCGAGGGCAGCCAGCCGAGGCGGATTTCCCTTTCCAGTTCTTCCAGCCCGTTGCTGAGCTCCTGCAACTTTTCGTCGCCGGCATCCAGCGAGAGTTTGCCGATCACTTCCTTGTCGGTGAGCGAATACGCGGCGTGGATCTGCCGGCCCAGGCGACTCAGCTGGCGCACGGCAGCGGTCATGTAGACCTCGGCGGCGCCGCGATCGATTGCCTTCGACGGGACGTGGTGACCTTCGTCGAAGATGTACAGCGTTTCGTCGGGCTTGGGCAGGATCACGCCGCCGAAACCGTCTTCCTCGCGCGGCATGGTGAGGTCGGCCAGCACCAGGTCCTGGTTGGCCACGATGATGTCGGCGTCGCCCACCGCGCGGCGCGCGGCGAAGAACGGGCAGTTCATGAACAGCGCGCACTTGCGGCCGGTGCAGCCGCCCGCGCTGGTGGTGATCATCGGGCGCAGCAGGTCGCTGATCGGTTCGGGCGCGGCGTCGATGTCGCCGTCCCATTCATGGCGATCGAACAGGTCGGCCAGCTTGGACAGCGCCTTCTTGTCGCGTTCCTGCGGCGGCTTGGTCCACAGCGCCAGGTCGGCATCGAAGCCGAGGCCCATCTGGGCCGTCTCGTTGAGGCTGTTGCTGGCCATCGCGAGGTTGCGCGGGCACAGGTAGCGGCCGCGGCCCTTGGCCAGTGCCACCTTCGCCTCGGTGCCGTTGAGCTTGAGGTACAGCGGGATATCACGCTGCACGAGCTGCTCCTGCAGCGCGACGGTCGCGGTGGCGATCAGCAGCTTCTTCTTCTGCGCGCGCGCCACTTCGACGCCGGCGATCAGGTAGGCCATCGACTTGCCGGTGCCGGTGGGCGCCTCGATCACGGCGGCGCCACCTTCCTGTGCCAGTGCCTTGGCCACCTCGGCGATCATCTTTCCCTGCGACGCACGCGCTCGGAAGCCGGGCAGGCCGTCCTTCAGGCGCGTATAGGAGGCGCGGATCGCGTCTTTGGTGGCGTCAGTGAGCATGGGCAGATCGGGGCGCGAGGGTTCGCGACGGCTGGCCATTCTCGCATGCCGGGGACCGGGGTGCCGGCCCGGCATCCCCGCTCCGCCGGAACGGCGTGGGATCAGAGGCCAGCGTTGATCCGTAGGGCGACAGCCTCGGCCACGCGGATGCCGTCCACGGCCGCCGAGAGGATGCCGCCGGCGTAGCCAGCCCCTTCGCCCGCGGGATACAGGCCCTGCGTGTTGAGGCTCTGGTAGTCGTCGCCACGGCGGATGCGCACCGGGGACGAGGTGCGCGTCTCCACGCCGGTCAGTATGGCGTCGCGCATGGCGAAGCCCTTGATTTGGCGATCGAACGCCGGCAATGCCTCGCGGATTGCCTCGATGGCGTAATCGGGCAGGGCAGGCGCGAGGTCGGTGAGATGCACACCGGGCTTGTACGAGGGCTGCACGCTGCCGAATTCGGACGACGGCTTGCCCGCCAGGAAATCGCCGACCAGCTGGCCCGGCGCGCTGTAGTCGCGCCCGCCGAGTTCGTAGGCACGCGATTCGAGTGCGCGCTGCAGCGCGATGCCGGCGAGCGGACTGCCGCTGTCGTCGAAGGCGGCGAAGTCTTTCGGATCGATGCCCACCACGATGGCCGCGTTCGCATTGCGCTCGTTGCGCGAATACTGACTCATGCCGTTGGTGACCACGCGCTCCGGTTCGGATGCAGCGGCCACCACGGTGCCGCCCGGGCACATGCAGAAGCTGTACACCGAGCGGCCGTTCTTGCAGTGGTGCACCAGCTTGTAGTCGGCGGCACCGAGGATCGGATGCCCCGCCTGCGGGCCGAAGCGTGCCTGGTCGACGATCGACTGCGGATGTTCGACGCGGAAGCCGATCGAAAATGGTTTGGCTTCCATGTATACGCCGCGCTCGTGCAGCTGGAAGAAGGTGTCGCGCGCACTGTGGCCCACGGCGAGCACCACGTGGTCGCTCAGCAGCTGTTCGCCGCTGGCCAGCACCACACCGCGGATCTGGCGGGTGCCATCGGCATCGGTGTCGACGAGGAAATCATCCACGCGCTGCGAGAAGCGGATCTCGCCGCCCAGCGACTCGATGGTCGCGCGCATGTTCTCCACCATCGTGACGAGGCGGAAGGTGCCGATGTGCGGCTTGCTGACGTAGAGGATCTCTTCCGGCGCGCCGGCCAGCACGAATTCGGTGAGCACCTTGCGACCGTGATGGTGCGGATCGGAAATCTGGCTGTGCAGCTTGCCGTCGGAGAACGTGCCGGCACCACCTTCGCCGAACTGCACGTTGGATTCTGGTTCGAGCTTGCGCTTGCGCCACAGGCCCCAGGTATCCACGGTGCGTTCGCGCACCGCCTTGCCACGGTCCAGGATGATGGGGCGATAGCCCATCTGCGCCAGCAGCAGTCCGGCGAACAGGCCGCACGGTCCCATGCCGATCACGATGGGGCGCTGGGCCAGATCCTCCGGCGCCTGCGCCACGAAGTGGTAGCTGGTGTCGGGCGTGGGCTGTACGTGCTTGTCGTCGGCATGGCGCTTGAGCACGCCGGCTTCATCGGCCAGTTCCACGTCCAGCGTGTAGATCAGCTGGATGGCGCCGCGCTTGCGCGCGTCGTAGCCGCGGCGGAACACATGGACGGCATGCACCGCGTCCTTGCCGAGCCCGAGCTTCGCGCGCACGGCGGCCTCGACCGCCCCTTCGGGGTGGTCCAGCGGGAGCTTGATGTCGGTGAGTCGGATCATGCGGGGAGGGCGTCGGACGTGGATAGTCCGGCATTTTCGCATGGTCGGGCGGTGGGGCGGGGGTGGGCTGCGGTTGGCGGCCGCGGTCGCGCACTGGGTGCGCTCCTACAGGAGGGGCATCGCAGTCCGGCGGGTTACCCTTCGGCGGCGATCTTGCGCAAGGTCTGTTCGAAGACCTCAGGCGGTTGGCCGCCCTGGATCAGGTAGCGATCGTTGATGATCACCGACGGCACGGCGCGGACGCCCTGCGACTGGTAGAACTGCTCCTGCGCACGGACGTCCTGCGCATAGCGGTCCTCGGCCAGCACGTGACGCGCCTCGACCGGGTCGAGGCCAACCTGTGTCGCCACATCCACCAGCACGTCGCGCGAACTCACATCGCGTCCTTCGGTGAAATAGGCGGCGAGCAGCGCCTGCTTCAGTTCGGGCTGGCGCCCCTGCAAGGCCGCCCAGTGCAGCAGGCGGTGGGCATCGAAGGTATTCACGATGCGCTTGCGGCGGTCCATGTTGAAGGTGAAGCCGACTTCGGCGCCGCGCTGGCGGATCGCTTCCTGGTTCTGCTCCATCTGCTCCGGCGTGCTGCCGTACTTGCGCACCAGGTGCTCCACCACGTCTTCACCTTCCGGCGCCATCTGCGGATTGAGCTCGAACGGCTGGAAGTGCATCTCCACCGCGACGTCGTCGCCCATGCTCTGCAGTGCGCGCTCCAGCGACTTCAGGCCGACGGCGCACCAGGGGCACACCACATCGGAAACAAAGTCGATCTTGAGGGCAACGGGAGCAGTCATGGGCAATTCCTCTGGGACTTCCTCTTCATGGGTACGCGGCCGCCCACTATCAAGAGTTGATGGATGCCGGCCCGCCGCGCCGGATGTCGGCGGGTCGACGGGCCGTGCAGCGGCGAGCGATCAGGCCTTGCCGATGAAGTCCGTCTTGCCGAGATCGGCGCCGGCCTCACGCAGGATCGCGTAGGCGGTGGTGCAGTGGAAGAACAGGTTCGGGATCACGAAGTGCAGCAGGTAGCCCTCGCCTTCGAAATGCTGTTCGCCGCTGCGCATCTTGAGCGTGATCGCACGGGTTTCGCTGCCATCGATCTGGTCGGGCTTGAAGCTCTTGATGTAGTCGATCGCGCGATCGATGCGCGCATGCAGTTCGGCGAAGCTGGCTTCGTTGTCCTCGAACTTCAACGGATCCACGCCGGCGAGGCGCGCCGCGCCGTTCTTGGCCATGTCGGTGGCGATCTGCACCTGGCGCGTAAGCGGCAGCATGTCCGCCGTCAGGCGCGCGCCCAGCAGCAGCGCGGGTTCGTACTTGCGTGCCTCGGCATGTGCCTCGCCCTTGCGCAGCACATGCTGCAGATTGGCCAGCGCGCGCAGGAAAACGGGAACAGAGGCCTGGTACATCGACAAAGTCATGGGGATTGCTCCGGTGGTTCAGGGGTGGTGACGGTGCCTTGAAGCGTGACGACCGAGGAAAGCTCGCCCGTCCCGCTGGTATCGGTGGGGGAATCGGCCTGGGCCAGATCGCCCGTGTGACGGGTAACGCGCATGGCGAGCACCGTGCCGACCGCCAGCAGGCCGGCCGACAACACGAAGGCCAGGCCGGGCAAGTGGACGGGCGACGAAGGCGAGATGGAAAACGAGAACACCTGGGCGAACAGGAACGGGCCAAAAATGCCGGCGAAGCTCGCCAGGCTGCTGATCGCACCCTGCAGGCGGCCTTGTTCGGAAGGATCGACCTGATGCGTCATCAGCGACTGGATCGGCGGTTGCGAAAGGCCCCACAGTGCCATGAGGGGAATGCCGAGCAGGAACACCGTGCCGCTGCTGGCCAGGCCCATCGCCAGGAACGAGCCGATGCCGCACAACATGCCGCCGAGCATCAGCCGCCGCTCGCCGAACTTCGGCGCCAGCTTGCGGGTAAGCACGGCCTGCACGAACCCATCGCATGCACCCATCAGCATCAGCACGTAACCGACGGCCTGCGGACCCCAGCTGTAGCGGTAGTCCGCGTAGAGCACGAAGGTGGTCTGCAGCACGTAGTGCGCGAGGTAGACCAGGAACATCACCACCGCCAGGCCCATCACCAGCGGATAGCGGCGCACCAGCTTCAGCGAGCCCAGCGGATGCGCGCTGTGCATCTCGAAGCGCTTGGTGCGGCGTTCCTTCGGCAGCGATTCGGGCAATACGAACAGGCCGTACATGAAATTGCAGGCAGCCAGCGCCGCAGCGACCCAGAACGGCAGGCGCAGGTGGATGTCGCCCAGGAAGCCGCCGAGGCCCGGACCGATGATGAAGCCCAGACCGAACGCGCTGCCGAGGATGCCGTAGGCCGCGGCGCGCTTTTCCTTGGGCGTGATGTCGGCGATGTAGGCGTTGGCCGTGGTGAAGCTGGCCGCCGTCATGCCCAGCAGCACGCGGGCCAGGAACAGCAGCCACAGCGTGGGCGCCAGCGCGAGCACCACGAAGTCGATGGCCAGGCCCGCGTTGGAGATTAGGATGACCGGGCGGCGCCCGAACCGGTCCGACAGCGCCCCCTGCACCGGCGAAAACGCAAACTGCACGATGGCGAACACGGTGCCGAATACGCCCACCCACCAGGCCGCCCTGGCGATGCCGCCACCGGCCAGCTGTTCGATCAGGTGGGGCAGCACCGGAATGACGATGCCGAACGCGAGCATGTCCAGCACCACGGTGATGTAGATGAACACGAGCGCGGCCCGACGGCGCGGATGGAGCTCGTTGATGGTCGGCTGATCCATGGGCACGGGGTTCGCGGCGAAGGTCGAACCATAGCCGATTGCGCGTGACGGGGCGTGTGCGGTGCGGCAGGCGTTTCCCCAGCCCTCAGGAAGAGATCGGTGAAGGCTCTTCCTGTAGGAGCGCACCCAGTGCGCGATCGGGAGGTTGCCGGGACCTTCGCTCCGTAGGCTTTTCGCGCACTGGGTGCGCTCCTACAAAGGCGGCTGGTGACGATTCGCCCGGTAAGATTTCGTCAACCTTGCGGCGGCTGGGTCAGCTCATGCGCGTCGAGATAGCCGTCGTGGTTGCGGTCCAGCTTGTGGAACTGGCGGCGCAGGTTGTCCTGGTATTGCTTGAGCGTGATCGGCTTGCCGTGCCCACCCGGCAGTTCATCGGCTTCCAGCACGCCATCGCCATTGCGATCGAGCCGCTGGAAGCCTTCGCTCAGGTGCGCCACGTACTCGGCCTCGCTCACGCGGCCGTCGCCATCGGTATCGAACAGTCGCAGGTACTCGGCCGGCGTGCTCTGCGCATGCACCAGTGCGGGCAGCAGAAACAGCAGGCCGAGGCGGCGCATGGTCAGGCGGCCTCGGTGCGACGGCGCAACACCGCCAGCGGCTGGGCCCAGGTGGCGCCGGGGCGGCGCTTGCTGGTCACCAGGGTGAGGTCGCTGGGCTGGAACACGTTGATGTTGTGCGTGGCCGGCGTGGTGAGGATGTACTGCGCGCGGGTGGACTTGAGGAACGCGCCCACCTTGTCGATGTTGAAGATGTCCAGGTGCGCGAACGGCTCGTCGATGAACACGAAGCCACCGGGGCGGTCCTCGTCCCGCATCAAAGCGACCAGCAACAGCAGCGACTTCATCACCTGCTGGCCGCCGGATGCCTCGCCGTCGTCCATACCGATCCAGCCCTTCTTGTCGAACTCGAAGCGCACGTTGAGCCCGGCTTGCGCCAGCGCCAGGTCTTCGTTGGAGAGCTCCGGCAGTTCCGTTTCCACACCGATGCCCGCCAGATCGGCCAGCACCTTCAGGTTGCGCGCGTAGCGCTTCACCGTATTGCGGAGCACGTTGAGGTACGCGCCGCGTGCCTCGTGCGTGATGCGGGCCGCGCGCTCCAGGTGCACGCGGCGACGCTGCAGGTCGCCCTTCAGGCCGTCATGGTCGTTGGCGTACTTGTCGCGCAGCGGAAGCACGCCATCGTCGGTTTCCCAGTGGCCTTCGTTGAGGCGGCGCTCGATGCGGTCGATCTCGCGACGCACGGCCGCGGGCGATTCATAGCGCTCGCGCAGCTCCAGCATGGCCTTGCGCGCGCGATGCACCGGACGCACATGGCTGCGTTTGTGGCGGAAGGCCTTCAGGCGGTCGACCTGTTCGTTGCGGAACTGGGAGAACTGGCGCGCGCTGTCGGCCAGTTGCTGCTGTGCCTGGCGATGCTCGCGGGCCTCGTTGTCGCGCCGGCGAGAATTCTGCTGGCGCTTTTCGCGAACTGCTTCGTAGTGTGCTTCCGCGGCGGCATAGCTGTCGGCGCAACGCTGCACGTCATCCTGCAGCGCAGGTTGAGACTCGTGCGCGGCCGCGAACTCGTCGGCGCGGTCGGCCAGCTGGTTGCTGGCGTTGGCGCCGCGCAGCAGGCTTTCGGCGTCGCTGGCCTGCTCCTGGTAGGTCTTGCGCTTGTCGCCAATGGCGCGCAGCTGCTTCTCGATCTGTTGCAGGCGATCTTCGCCCTCGCGCAGCTGGCGCTCGCGCGCAGCACTGCCAAAGTAGACATCGTCCACGCCCAGGTGACGACCACCGCGGCGTTCGCGGAAATAGCCCTGCGGGGTGATCCAGTCCTGCTCCTTGCCCAGCTTCGCGCCGTCGGCCACGTCTTCGACGCGGCGGATGCGGTCGAGCTGGCGCAGCAGCCATTCCGGTGCGGGTGCGGTGAAGTCCACCACTTCCAGCAGCGAGCCACGCGTGGGTGCCGTGGTCGGCGCACGCTCGGCCACCACGAAGTGCTTGTAACGATGCTGCTCGCCCAGGCGCCACGCAGCTTCGCGATCGCGTGGATGATCGAGCAGCACGACATGGCGATAGCCAGCGAGCACGGCTTCCACAGCCGCCTGCCAGCGCGGCTCGCTGATCTCCACGATCTCGCTGAGCATGCTGTGGCCGATGCCCGCGTCGTCCAGCGCGCGGCGGAACGACTGCTCGAACTCCGGCGTATAGCGTTGACCGCGGCGCCAGGCCGCCAGCTGTGCGGTCAGCGTGGACAGCTGTTCGCGCAGGCGTGCCTCGTCGTTCTGCAGGCGACCGAGCTGGCTGCGCGCTTCCACGAGTTGCTTGCCCTGCTTTTCGTGATCGGCACCGTCCTGCTCGGAGACCAGCTTGCGCAGGTGCGCTTCCTGCTTGAGCAGGGTGGCATTCTCAGTTTCGGCACGGCGCGCCTCGTCCAGTTGCTGCTTGGCCTGCTGGCGGACCTGGTCGGCCACGTGTTGCTCGCCGCGCAGCGATTCCTCGCCCGCGTCCAGCGTCTGCAGTCCAAGCTGCAGTTCCACGTCGCGCGCCGACAGATCGCGACACTTGCGCTTGAGGCCGAGCAACTGCGGGCGCGCGCCGCGGATCGCGGCGTGCAGTTCTGCCAGTTCCGTCCGCGGCAGGGTCTCGGCCACCAGGTCGGTGTGCTCGTGCTTGAGCGCATCCCACTCCTGCCAGGAACGCACGCGGCCCTCGGCTTCCTGCAGGCTCACGCCGATCAGTGAAAGCTGGTGCTCCAGGCCGTGCAGTTCACGATCCGCTTCGGATTGTTCATTGCGCGCGCGCTGGTAATCCTCCAGCACGGTCTTGTCGCCGAACACGTCGAACACCAGGTCGAGCAGCGACTTCGGTGGCAGCTGGCACAACTTGTCGGTGGCGCCCTGTTCCAGCGTCAGCACGCGGCGGATCGCCTGCGACAGGCCGGCGCCTTCCAGGCGCACGCGGTACTCGCGCAGGCCAAGCCAGTCGTTGCGCGCCTCGATCTCATCGATGCTCACGTCACCGCCCAGCACCGAGTATTGGCGCTGCCATTCGCCGCCCTTCTTCTGGATGCGCATGGCCAGCGTCACTTCGCTGTCCATGATCGGGAAGAACGGGCGCTCGCCGCGCGGGCCCGGCAGGTTGCCCACGCGGGCGCGCAGCCACGCGAAGGGCTTGCCGTTGTGGCGCAGGTAGCTCTTGTAGTCGCGGTTGCCGGCGCAGTCGATGGTGAGCAGGGTGCGCAGCGCATCCAGCAGGGTGGTCTTGCCCGAACCGTTGGGGCCGACCACGGTGACGATGTTGGTATCCAGCGGCAGGCTGAAGCGCTGCCAGTAGTCCCAGTGGATGACTTCGAGGCTGCGGAAATCAAACATCGTGGCTCGCCTCGCTGTCTTCGGATTCGTCGGACTCTTCGTACAGCGGCTCGTCGCTGTCGCCGATGTCCTCGCGCGGCGTGAGGCCGGCCAGCAGGTCGCCCAGCGCGCCATCGAGGATGCGTCGTGCGGTGCGCTCGTAATCGAACACCAGGTCGAGCAGCGGGCCTTCGGCCAGCTCGCCCTTGCGGCGGATGATGAAGCCGTGGCGGCTCAGCACGCCGAGGTTGAAGTTCACGCGCGTCTTGCCGCCGAGGCGGTCGCCAAAGTCGGCCAGCAGGGTGCGTTCGGCCACCACCGGCGACAGTGACGCATCCCGCGAGATGGGCTTGGCTTCGGCGAACATCTGCGTCTGCGAGGCGTCCGCTTCGGCCTGCTGGCGGTCCAGCTGGCGTTGGCGCTTGGGCAGCACGATCAGCGCCCACAGCACCACCAGTAGCGCCACGGCATCGCGGTCGAGCTGCAGCGTATTGGAGATCCAGCTGTCGCTGCCCCCGAACACGCTGCGCTCGGCGCTGCGCGTGATGGCCACGCCGATATAGGCGGAGTAGGGGTGTTCGCGCAGCTCCAGGCCCACCGCGGCGAGGCGGCGGTCCAGTTCTTCGCGGAAGGTTTCGTCGAGCAGCGCCTTGCGGGCCTGCGCGTCGTCGCGCGGCAGCCAGCGCTGCGACAGCAGGCGCGCGGTCAGCGCGGCGATGTCGTCATGCATCGTTGGTTTCCTTGGGATGCAGGCGGCCCGCGCTTACCAGCGCGATCGCCGCCAGGCCTGGGTCCACCAGGCGGGGTTCAATTTCCAGCTGCAGCGGCAGACGTGCGAGATCGGCGGTCGGGCCCTGCAGGGCGGAGGACTCAGGGTCGCCGAGCAGGCCGAGCAGCGAGAGGCGATAGGCACTCAGCGCGTAGTCGTCGCCACGCAGCGCATCGCGCAGCTCCAGCGGTGTACTGACGGCGGCCAGTACGCCATGCCAGTCGAGCAACGGCGAGAGATCTTCCTCGTCGATCGGCAGGTCGTGCGTGGTGGGTGTTGCTTCGGCGCCGGGCAGCTCGGTGTTTTCGGCGGCGGCGCGTTCGCGCTCCAGCAGTTCGTATTCAGCCACGTCGAGCGCGATCTGGTCCTGCACGAACGGTGGATGCAGCGGCAGCAGGTGCGCTTCGTCCGCGTGCTGGGCCAGCGTATCGGCGGTGAGCGAACGCAGCCAGGCCACCAGGTCGGACGAGGAGAGACCGGTGCGGCCCAGGTGCACGCGATGCTGGTCGATCTTGTTGAGCTCGCGCTGGAACACGCCGGCCTGGCGCAGCAGCGCACTTTGCGCGCGGCCCACGGCCTGGGCGAGTCGATGCGTGGAGGAGTCCAGGTCTTCGCTGTCGGCGATGGCGCTCACCACCTCGGTGCCTTTCTCCACCCAGGTCCACACCGATTCCAGGTGCAGGGCGGCGCGGCGGATGCGGTGCTCGGAGCCCGACAGCACGGCGCGGTCGAAATCTTCCTTCAGCTCGGACAGACGCGAAAGCAGGTGGCCCAGCTCGTCGGCCGAGATGCGACCCACGGCCTGGCCGGCCGCCAGCTGCGCGGTGATGTAGCCGAGGCCATCCTCATCGTCGCGCTCGAATTCCAGCAGCGTGGACACGGCGGCCAGCGCCTTGCGGCCCAGCGGACTCACGCGGTAGCGCAGCGTCTCGCTGTCCCAGGTCAGCAGCTCGTGTTCCTTCAGGCGCTGCACCACGGTTTCCAACTTCACCGGTTCGACGAAGGCGAGCTGGTCGCGGATTTCCGCGGGCGTCCATTCCGGCGCATGCGCGCGTGCACCTAGGGTGCGCAGCACCAGCAGGCGCAGCAGCACCTGGGCGTCGCCACCATGGAACAGCGCGCTGAAGGCGCGCAGCAGGGCACGACCGCGCAACAGCGGAAACACGGCCGGCAAGTCTTCGGCGGAGATACCTTCGCGCAGTACGTCCTGCAGGCGCTCGTCGGCGCCCGCGTTATCGATCGGCAACATCAAGCGCGAGGCTTCAGCGGCCAGCGCCGTGGATGCCGATGAACTGCAGGAACTCCGCACGCGTGCGCGCGTCGTCGCGGAACGCACCGAGCATCTGGCTGGTGACCATCGACACGCCGCGCTTGTGTACGCCGCGCGTGGTCATGCATTCGTGGCTGGCATCGATCACTACGGCCACGCCGGCCGGGTGCAGGTTCTCCTGGATGCACTGGGCAATCTGCGCGGTGAGCTTTTCCTGCACCTGGAAGCGACGTGCATAGGCGTCCACCACGCGGGCCAGCTTGCTGATGCCCACCACGCGGTTGGTCGGCAGGTAGCCCACGTGGGCGCGGCCGATGATCGGCGCCATGTGGTGCTCGCAATGGCTTTCGAACTCGATGTCGCGCAGCACGACCATTTCGTCGTAGCCGGCCACTTCCTCAAAGGTGCGGCGCAGGTATTCGCCCGGATCGACGTCGTAGCCGGAGAACCAATCCTTGTACGCCTTCACCACGCGCTTGGGCGTATCGAGCAGACCTTCACGGGCCGGATCCTCGCCCGACCAGCGCAGCAGGACGCGTACGGCCTCCTCGGCCTGTTCGCGGGTGACTTCGGTCGACTCGTTGCGCTCGGTCATGCGGGTTCCTTCGGGTACGGCTTTTCGGACGCGCCAGTGTAACGCGGCCGTCAAGCTTTCGGCCGTGGGGACGATGCTTGTTTCGCTGGATCAATGACTTGGCTGCAGGTTCGGGTCGTGCTTACGGGGGACTGCCGCTGGCGGGTAGACTTCCTCCCGAGTCAAAGGGAGCGTTGGATATGAAGCTGGGAAGCTGGATGGGATGTTGCCTGCTGTCGCTTGCGGCGTTGGGTGCAGCGCACGCGCAAAGCGTGCGCAAGACGGCCGAAGCGAGCATGGTGCTGACGGGCACGGTGGACGTGAATCCGGATGGGAGCCTGCACGGCTACACCATCGACAAGCGCGAGCTGGTGCCGTCGGACGTGGCCGCCATCGTCGACAAGAACGTCTCGCGCTGGACCTTCAAGCTGTCGTCTCCGACGACCGAAGTGATCCATACCAAGATGAGCCTCCTGGTTCTGGCCAAGCCGATGGGAGACGACAAGTACTCGGTGACCGTGTCGGGTTCGTCATTCGGCGAGAACGACGGAAGCAATGGCGAGTCGGTGAGTTACAAGTCGCATAAGCCGAACCCGACCTACCCCAAGGCAGCGGTGAGCGCGCGCGTCAGCGGTACGGCGTTCCTGCTGCTGCGCATCGGACGCGACGGCACCGTGGAAGAAGCTGTGGCAGAGCAGGTGAACCTCGACCAGTACGGCACTGCCAATGAAATGCGCCAGTACCGCAAGATGCTGGCGGATGCCTCCCTGCTGGCCGCCAGGCAATGGACTTACAACGTGCCGACCCACGGCAAGAGCGTCAACGACCCATACTGGCAGGTGCGCGTGCCAGTGAGCTTCAACCTGCTGCCGTTCGGCGAGCGACCCAAGGAAACCTATGGCCGCTGGCATGGCTACATCCCCGGTCCGCGCGAGACTCCTCCGTGGATCAGCCAGACCTTGCTGGGCGAAGCGCCGGATGCCATGCCGGACGATGGGCTGCATGCCGGCAACTCGGCACTGCGCCTGGCCACGCCGCTGGGTGGGAGCTGAGTAGCCCCTTAGACTGGCGCTGCTCGAAACACCGCAATCCGGTTGGCCTCGCTGGGGCCAACCGCTGTCAACCACGCTTCGGATTCGACCACGCTCGTGCACGGACCGAACGTGATGATCCGGATGGAACGACGTTCCGATTCGCGGCGCAACGCATCGAGCACGCCGCGCAGGATCGCACCGGTGAACGGCGTATAGAGATAGAACACGGTGCCGCGGGACAGGTCCGCATCGCGGACGTCCTTCGCCTCGAAGGTCACTCTGTCGAGGTGCAACGATTCGGCGCAGCGTTGCGCCAGCCGGGCGTAGATCCGCTCCCGTTCGATGCCGACGCAATGCGCGCCGCTCAGAATGGCAACCAGCATCGGCACGTGCCCGAGGCCCGAGCCCAGATCGACAAGAACGTCGCCGTCCGTGAGGCCTGCGCGCTCCACCAGGTCAAAGATGTGCCGCACCGGCGTCGGTTGATAGAACACCATGCCGGGTTCCAGCGGGGCGATCCCGTCGGCTGGTTCGTCGAAGGCGAGGACGTCACCGATCAGTGCATCGAGGTGGTCGTAACCCTCAGCGGCGTCGATGTCGCCCCCGGGCGACCAGTGACGCAAGGCCTGCATGCCAATGCCGCGCCTGATCTCTGTGCGAATCGTTTCGCAGAGCTGCCGCTGGGCGCCGAATAGTCGCGCAAGCAGGGCTTTTGCCCGCTCATGCAGAGGATCGGATTCCGGGGCGTCTTCCAGCCATTCCTCCAGCCATTCGATCGCGCGGATGCGCTCGCGCAACGCGCCGGGCGGCTCGAGCGAGCGATCCCGTTCGAGCGCATCGATCAGCGCATGGGAGGTATCTGGCGTCGGTGGCGCGTCATGGGTCATGGCGCGCGCATGCTGCCACGCGACGGCGAGTCGTGGGTGAACAGCATGAAGTCATCAACGCGGATCGGGCACGAAATGGCCGGGGAACGGATCGGGCCGTGACGGCGGAGTGCGCTCGCTCGAAGGGATGACGCCCTGTGCGACCAGCCGCTCGCGCGTGTCGTAGTACAGCGTGATCACGTCGTCGGGTGTGGACGAGGCACGTTCGAAATCGGTATAGCTCACCACCGAGGTTTCGCGCGGACCGTGTCCGGTGCCGATGGGGCCACTCTCCGATGACAGCGCCTTGGCGAGCGGGGCCGGTGTTGCGGGGGCGTAGCGCATCTGGTCAAGCGGGGCGCTTGATGACTCCTGCGGCAGGGGCCTAACGGGCATAGGCATGGGCAAGGGGCGCGGACGAAACACAGCCATGCCGATCACGCCGACGTTGTCCGGTCGTCCCGTGCGTGACGCGTAGCTGCGCGACGCATCGGCGAATACGAAATCCGCCACTTCGGAAAGACTCTTGCGCCAGCCGCGGATCTCGGTGGCGGCGAACGGGTCGAGCACATAGCCGGTCTGCGACCAGTCAGCGGTATCGCCGGAGAGGACGTTCACGCCATCGACGGAGAGGACGCCGAGCACGCGTCGGCCTTCGAGGCTGTGTAACTGGATCTGGTAGCGATGGCCGGGCTGTCCCGCCACGTAATAGCGCCCGTCGTAGCGATAGACCGGCAGCTCCTGCTGCGAGGTGCGGTCGTAGACCTTGAGGTCCACCAGCCTGCCGACGGCGCCAGTTTGGGTGCAGGCTGCCAGCGCGGCCATCCCTAGGAAGCATTTCCATGCGGTGTTCATGCGGTGACTCCGGCAGGCATCGAAGACCGATGCATACCGTGGAACGAAGCACGCGGCGGAATGGGGTTAGCCTCTCGCGGTACTCAAGTTCCCGGGCAACCGGCCGATGCGACTGGCGACCTCTCAAAAGGACTGAGCGTGAGCATCGGCATTCACCTGGACACGTCCACCATTCCGCTGACGATCGCGGGATCGTCGTCAGGCGCGGCCTCCGGCTCGTCGGATCCATCCTCCTCGACACAGGCGGCTTCCGCCTCGGGGAAGACCTCGGTGACAAAGGGAGCGGCAAGCGGCGGTGGCGCCAGTCCTGCGTCGGGCAGTTCCAGCAGCGACAGCAGCACGGAAAGCGCGACGGTAAAGGCCCTGAAGCGAGAAATTGCCCAGCTGCAGAAGCAGCTCGCGCAGGAGCAGCAGGCGCTGCATGCGGCGACGTCGGGCCACAAGGCATCGGACCCGGCGAGCATGGCGCGGATCTCCGCCCTGCAATCGGCCGTGGCGACCACCAATGGCCAGCTGGAAACCGCCGTCACCGCGCTCTCGGCGGCGTTGCTGGAAGAGGGCACCAGCAGCAGCGGTTCGCTGGTCAGCACCTCGGCCTGACGGCGCGGATCAGCTTTCCGCGTCGTCTTCGGTGTTCTCTTCGAGTGCGGGCGCATCGCCCAGCAATTGCTGGGCCTCGTGGCCGGGCAGGGTTTCCACGCCGCGCAGCTTGCGTTCGATCGCGCGCGTGCGCACGCTGGCCTGATCGATAACGTTGCTTGCT
Source organism: Dyella amyloliquefaciens (assembly GCF_004296575.1). GTDB lineage: Bacteria > Pseudomonadota > Gammaproteobacteria > Xanthomonadales > Rhodanobacteraceae > Dyella > Dyella amyloliquefaciens. Next base: position 236,016 of record NZ_SAYT01000004.1, read on the forward strand.
TCGTTGAGCTTCTTGCGCGTTTTCTCCAGCACGGTGCCGAACTTGCTGAACTCGGTCTTCACCGCGCCGAGCAGCGTCCACACCTCGCTGCTGCGCTTGGCGATGGCCAGCGTGCGGAAGCCCATCTGCAGGCTGTTGAGAAGAGCCGTGAGCGTGGTCGGGCCGGCCACGGTGACGTGGTGCTCGCGCTGCAGGGTTTCGAACAGGCCCGGGCGGCGGATCACCTCGGCATACAGGCCTTCGGTGGGCAGGAACAACACGGCGAAATCGGTGGTGTGCGGCGGCGCCACGTACTTGCTGCGGATCCGCTTGGCTTCCTCACGCACGCGTGTTTCCAGCGCGCGACCGGCGAGTGCGGCGGCGTCCGCGTCGGCCGCTTCCTGTGCGTCGAGCAGGCGCTGGTAATCCTCCACCGGGAATTTCGCGTCGATCGGCAGATAGAGCTGCGCGGTCTCGCCCGAGCCGGGCATGCGCACGGCGAATTCCACGCGATCGTTGCTGCCGGGAATGGTGATCACGTTCGAGTCGTACTGTTCGGTGGTGAGCAACTGCTCCAGCAGCGCGCCGAGCTGTACTTCGCCGAGGATGCCGCGCGTTTTCACGTTGGTGAGCACGCGCTTGAGGTCACCCACGCCGGTGGCGAGGTTCTGCATTTCGCCGAGGCCGCGCTGCACCTGTTCCAGGCGCTCCGAGACCAGGGCGAACGACTGGCCCAGTCGCGTTTCCAGTGTGGTCTGCAGCTTCTCGTCGACCGTGGCGCGCATCTGCTCCAGCTTCGCCGCGTTGTCGTCCTGGATCGCCTTGAGCTTGGTTTCCAGCGTGGCGCGCACTTCGTTGAGGCGCTTTTCGTTGTCCGCGGTGAGCGCGGCCAGGCGCTGCTGCTGCTGTTCGCCGAAATGGTTGAGCGTGAGCGTCTGTTCCTCACGGCCGCGACGTGCGTCCTCGGTCAACCGCTGCGCCAGCGTTTGCAGGCCGGTGTCGGTGCGCTCGGTGAGCACGTCCAGGCGCTGGCCGAACTGGCCGATGCGCTCGTGCTGCTGCGTGCTCATGCCGCCCAGCTGTTCCTGCACGACCGTACGGAACTGACCCAGCGTCTGCGCCATCTCGCCACGACCGGCACGCTGTTCCTGGGCGAGCGCATCGCGCAGGTGGCGGTTGTCGTCCTTAAGCGCATCGAGTCGTGCCGTCAGGCCGCCGTCGTCGCGATGACGTTGCAGGTTCATCAGCTGCAACACGATCAGCGCCAGCACGGCGACGACGAGCACGATCAACAGGATTTCAGTCACGGACATGGCGGCACCTGGCAGTACAAGGCGCCAAGTGTACGCGTTGTCGTCTCAGGAGCCGGGATTCCGACGGGTTACGCCTTGGGCGCCGGGAGGCGGAACGCGCCCTGGTCGAAGGCCTTGCAGTAGGTCTTCCAGTCGCGCCGGACCTGCTTCGTGCAGTCCTTGGCCACGCCGAGCAGTTGCGTGGGCCAGCGGCGTTTTTCGCCGAACGCCATCAACTGGTCGGCTGTGGCGGCGCCTTCGCGGCCGCTGCTGCGCAGCTGGGCCCAGGCCACCAGCTTGCCCATGGTTCCGAGCACGCCTTCCAGTCGATCCAGCTTGCCGCCCCAGTCGGTGAGCGCCAGGCGATCCTCGGTGGGCTGCAGGCCGCGCAGCACGTACGACTTCTGTCCCATGGTGACGGCGCGGAAGAACGCCGGGCTGATGGCCTGCATGCGCGCCTGCACCGATACCACCCGCTCGGCTTCGCTACGCCACTGCGGCTGGCGGATGCCCAGGTGAGGTACCAGCGAGGAGGGCAGCGCCTGCTTGAGATCGAGCAGGTAGTTGCCGTCGGGCGATCCCTTGCCTTCAATCAGGACGGCGTAGCGGTCGACGCCCAGGCTGCCCGTGCCGGCGATGCGTCGTGCCACGTCGAGCACGCGATAGAAACGCGGCTTGTCTTCCCTGGCGGCTATGCGGTCGATCAGGGCGGTGACCTTCTCGCGCTGCTTGTCGGTAACGGGCAGTGCGCGCCGTCCGTCGATGCGCAGCGTGCGGTGCTTGCCCTTGCGCACGGTGCGGCTGTCCAGGAAATGCGGGCGCAGGCGACCGCGCAGGCTGCCGAGCAGATCGCCCACCATGCCGCTGGCCATGTCGCGCTCAACCCAGCGCGCTTTGCCCATGCGAAGCTCCGCCGCGTAGCTGTCGAGGAAATCGCGGCAGAGATGGTTGGCCTGGGAGGTATTCAGGTTCAGGCTGCTGGCGGCCATGTGCACGCTGGTCAGCAGGCGCACCAGCTCCCAGGAACTGGGTGCGAGCGCGGCCTCGTCGAAATCGTTGAGGTCGAAATAGACGAGGCGATTGTCGCCCTTGTAGCTGCCCATGTTCTCCAGGTGCAGGTCGCCACACACCCACACGGGCGGCGCCTTGGCGAGCCACTTCGCCTCGGGAAGCTGTGCGTAGAACAGATGGCAGGTGCCGCGCAGGAACGTGAACGGGTCATGGCGCATGGCCATGTACTTGCGCTGCAGGCGTTCGGGATCGCGCTTGGCGTTGTAGTTGCGGATGGAATCGACGACATCGGTCATGTCAGGCCCTCCACGCAGGCAGGAACTACATCACGCGGCAGAACACCGCCTTCAGATAACGCCCTTCCGGCACGTCGCTGCGGAACGGGTGGTCGGCACCGGCGCCGGCCGTGTGCAGCACCTGGATCTCGCGTCCGGCGTTGAGTGCCACGCGACGCAGCATCTCCAGGAAATCCGCCTCGCTGATCAGGCCGGTGCACGAGCACGTCAGCAGCAGGCCGCCCGGCGGGATCACGTCGAGCGCGAGGCGGTTCATCGCGAAGTACTTCTTCAGCGCGTCGAACACCTTGTTGCGGTCGCGCGTGAGCTTGGCCGGATCGAGGATCACCGCGTCGTACTGCTCGCCGCGCTCCACCGCGCCACGCAGCCAGTCGAACATGTCGGCAGCCTCGAACACGGCCGGCACGTCGTTGGCCGCCGCGTTCGCACGCGCGATTTCCAGGATGCCCGGATCCATGTCCACACCGGTCGCCGACTTCGCGCCAGCGGCCAGCGCATGCACCGCGAAGCCGCCCGAGTTGCAGCACAGGTCCAGCACGCGGCGACCCTTGGTCAGGCGCGCGAAGTGATGGCGGTTCTCGCGCTGGTCGGCGAAGAAGCCCGTCTTGTGGCCGTAGCCCGGTGCCGCGTGGAAACGCAGGCCGTGCTCGTGCACTTCCACCGGCGCGGGCGCCTCGGGCGAACGGCAGTCGAAGGATTCCTGCTTCTGCACGTGGGTCTCGGCGAACCAGTACAGGCGTGCGTCCGGGAAATGGCGCAGCAGTGCGGCGTGGATCGCTTCGCGGAAGCGCCACATGCCGGCGGCGAAGTATTCGATCACGAGGATGTCGGCGTAGCGGTCCACCACCAGGCCGGAAAGCCCGTCACCTTCGCTGTGCACCACGCGCCAGGCATCGCTCACGCGGTCGAGCTGCAGCAGCTCCTGGCGCAGGCCGATGGCGCGGTCGATGCGCGCGGCGATCCATTCGGCATCGATGGTTTCAGCCGGATCGGCGGTAAGCAGGCGCAGCGCGATACGCGCATGGCCGTTCCAGAAGCCGCGCCCCACGAAACGCCCCTTGGCGTCCTCCACGTCCACCACGCTGCCGGGCGGCAGGCGGTTTTCGGGCTTGTGCACCTGGGCGGACCACACCCAGGGGTGGCCAGGGGAACGGTCGGTCTTGAGGCGGATGACGGGGAGGGAAGCGGGGGTATTCATCCGCACATGATAGCTGGTGCGCGGAAGTGGCCGCTTTTTACTCCCTCTCCCCTTCGGGGAGAGGGCTGGGGTGAGGGGGCAATCTTGCGAGGGCGTTGCTAGGTCTATCTGGGAAAGGACGAGCTAGAGCTCAGTTCTCAATGAGCGCCAGGCAAGACCCGCCCCTCACCCCGACCCTCTCCCCGAAGGGGAGAGGGAGCAGAAGCTTCAGCGCAGGCGCAGCGCCAGCCAGGACAGCAGGGCTAGCAGGTTGAGGCCGATCCGCGACATCCCCGGTCCGGCCACGGCAAGCACGAAGCCCTCGCTGCCGAAGTGCCAGTCCAGGTCCAGCCGCACCGGCAGGTGCAGGGTGGCGAAGACGTTGACGTAGCCGCCGCAATGCAGCGCATAGCTGAAGATCGGCGTGGCGATGAGCGGCAGTTGCAGCAGCTGCGCCCAGCTGGAGAAGGTCACGCCGCGTTCGCTGTTTTCCAGCAGCAGCACGCCGGCCACCAGCACGAACGCATAGACGATCAGGCCGATCACGGCCACCAGCGAGTCGTGCGAACCGAAGGGCAGCAGCCGGCGCAGCATGTTGACCATGCCGAAGAAGCCACCGGCCACCTCGAGGATGCCGATCAGTCGGAACAGGAAATTGCGCACGTGCGTACTCGCCTAAAAGCCCGGAGCATAGCGGAAGGCGTAGCGGCTTAATCCTGCGCAGCCAGCACTTCCAGTGGCGTGGCAAAGACCCTGTTCCGCTTCGGTTCAATACGCACACGGCCGAGCATCACGAAGGCGATCAGCGCCACCAGGTTCACCCCCAGGCCGACGCCGCTGCCTCGGCCCGAGTTGCCCAGGAACCAGTTGAAGCTCGCGCCCACGTTCGCCCCCGCGCCAAAAAGCGTGCCGGCATAGACATTCACCGCCGCACCGGCGAACAGGTTGTAGACCAGCCACGGCGTCTGGATCACCGGGACCTGGGCCAGCAGCAACAGGCGCGTCCAGTGCAGGCCGAGCCGGTGGCCGCGCCACAGGGCACAGGCGGCGACGCCGATGCCGGCGTAGACGATGGCGAACATGCCCGCGAGGACCCGCACCAGGATGGACGGTTGGGCCGCCAGCATCAGGCACACCACGATACCCACGACAGCCCCCAAGCCGAGGCCGATGCAAAGCGCACGCACAAGCCTGTGCGTTACAGGTATGACGCTCATCCGGATTTCCCCTGGTTCCCCGGCGCCTTTGATAGCAAGTCGCCGGTGCCTCGGCAAGACGGGGGCTACAAGTCGTCCGCCAGCTCGTGCAGGTCGGCGATGTGCTGCTCCCACCAGCGCGGTTCGGCCACGAAGGGGAAGGCGGCGGGGAAGGCCGGGTCATGCCAGCGGGTGGCGATCCATCCGGCGTAATGAAGCTGCCGCATGGCGCGCAGTGCGGGCACCAGGGCCAGTTCGGTGAAGTCGAACTCGCGCATCTGCTGATAACCCTCGAGCAAGGCCTGCATGCCGGCATCGTCGTTGGCGAGCATCCACAGGTCCTGCACCGCCGGGCCCATGCGGGCGTCGTCGAGGTCGACGAAATGCGGGCCGTGGTCGGTCCACAGCACATTGCCCGGATGGCAGTCGCCGTGCAGGCGCAACTGGCGCACCGGGCCCACGGCTTCCAGGTGCGCGGCGACGGCCTGGTCCACGCGTTCCGCCGCGGTGCGATAGGCGGCGTGCAGGGATGGCGGCAGCAGGGACGAGGCGAGTACCGCGCGCATGGGCTGTTCGATCAGCGCGGCGCGATCGATGCGCCCGCGATGCTGGAACGGCTGCCGTGCACCCACGCTGTGGATGCGTGCAATCAGTCGCCCCAGCCATTCGAGCTGCTCGGCCGATTCCAGCGACGGCGCTCGGCCACCGCGGCGTGGCGTCAGCGCATAACGAAAGCCCGCGTGATGCAGCAGGGTGCGTCCCCCGAACACCAGGGGCGCCACCATCGGGATGTCGTCGTCGGCCAGTTCCTGCGCGAACGCGTGCTCTTCCAGGATCGCCGCGTCGCTCCAGCGGTGCGGGCGGTAGAACTTGGCGATGATCGGTGCGGCATCCTCGATGCCGACCTGCCACACGCGGTTTTCGTAACTGTTGAGCGCCAGCAGTCGCCCATCAGGCCACAGCCCGCAGGCGGTGACGGCATCCAGCACGCAGTCCGGGTCCAGCGAGTGATAGGGCGCTTCCAGGCTCAACGCGGCGCCACCACGCGCGACGGAATCACCGCCATGGTGATGCGCGAGATGCACACCAGCTCGCCGGCCTCGTCCTCGATGCGGATTTCCCACACCTGCGTCTTGCGCCCGATATGGATCACGCGCGCGGTGCCGGTCACGATGCCGTTGCGCGCGCCCCGCACGTGGTTGGCGTTGATGTCGAGGCCGACGGCGGCTTCCTGTGCCGGGTCCAGCGTAAGCATCGCGGCCGTGCTGCCCAGCGTTTCGGCGAGCACCACCGAGGCGCCGCCGTGCAGCAGACCGTAGGGCTGGTGGGTACGGTGGTCCACCGGCATGGTGCCGCGCAGCCAGTCATCGCCCACTTCGGTGACGCGGATGCCCAGCGTTTCCATCATGGTGCTGGCGCTCCAGCCGTTGATGCGCTCGAGCGAAATATCCTGTTTCCAGATGGCCATGGGGTGATTCTCCGGGCAAAAAGCTTGTGAATGGGCGCGGGGGCCCTCATTGTCGGCTGACTGCTGTCGCCGCGACAATGCACCACGTGTCCAAGGTCATCATTCAATCCACCGGTCGTCACTTTCCTGCCGCGCCGGGTGAAACCGTGCTGGAAGCCGCACAGCGGGCCGGCATCGCGTTGCCGTATTCATGCCGCGCCGGCGTCTGTGGCAGCTGCAAGGCCACGCTGATCGAAGGCCATTGCGACTATCCGCGCAATCCACCGCTGGCCCTGAGTGGCGTGGCGCCGTCGCAGCACGCGATCCTGCTGTGCCAGGCGGTGCCGCGCGGCGACCTGGTGATCGAGGCGCGCGAAGTCACTTCGGTGGAAGACATCGCGCGTCGCGAGCTCGACGTGGTGGTGGCGCGCAAGTGGATACTCGCGCCCGACGTGATCGGCCTGCACCTGAAGCCCGCATCGGACGAGGTGCGCCTCAATTGGCTGCCGGGCCAGTACCTCGACGTGCTGCTGGATGAAGGGCGGCGTCGGCCGTTTTCCATCGCCAATCACCCCGAGGCGGACGGCATCATCGAACTGCACGTGCGCCATGTGGCGGGCGGCGGCTTCACCTCGTGGGTGGCCGACACGCTGAAGCTGGGCGATAAGCTGCGTATCGAGGGGCCGTTGGGTACGTTCGTGCCACGCGAGGATTCCGAGCGACCGATGATCTTCATGGCCGGCGGCACCGGCTTCGCGCCGGTGAAGGCCATCGTGGAGCATTTCATTTCGCTGGGGACGCGTCGCCCCATGCGCGTGTATTGGGGCGCACGAAGCGCCGCGGACCTCTACCTGCGCGGGCTGGCCGAGAGCTGGGCGAGCAAGGCACACGACCTCGTCTTTCAGGCGGTGATTTCCGAAACGGAAGAGGCCGCGAGCCACGGCACGCGCGTGGGCCTGGTGCACGAGGCGGTGCTGGAAGACCAGCCCGACCTCGCAGGGTATGACGTTTACATGAGCGGACCGCCGGCGATGATCAATGCCGGCCGCAAGCTGTTCGTCGATGCAAACCTGCCGGAAGACCGCCTGTACTACGACTCGTTCGACTACGCGCCGGATGTGCTGGCGCTGATCCTGGGCAGCCGCGCGGGCATTGCCATCGAGACGTGAGCTTCCACGCTGTTGTGGGAGCGCACCCTGTGCGCGACAAACCTACAGAGCGGTGATCACCAGGCGCCGCGGTCGCGCACAGGGTGCGCTCCCACAGATGGATGACGACGGATCAGTTCTTGCCCTTGGCCACCGGCAATTGCGCCTGCTGCCATGCCAGCACGCCACCGCCGAGGGTGAAGACCTTGGAGAAACCCGCCTTCACCAGTCGCTGCGCAGCCTTGCCGGTGTTGCGACCGTCCTTGTCGATCAGCACCACGGGCAGGTCCTTGGCCTTGGCCAGGTCCTTCTGTTCGGGATCGAACTGGCTCATCGCCACATGACGCGAGCCCGGCACGTGGGCCTTCTCGAAATCGGCATAGGCGGACAGGTCGATCATCAGCGGACTTTCGCGGTTGATCAGCAGGGTGAGGCCGGCGGGCGTCAGTTCCTTGTACTTGCGGAACAGCGTGAGGATTTCCATCACGATGATCGCCAGCAACAGCACGAGAAACAGCGCGGCGAGCGCGAGATGGTTGCCGATGAACTCGGGCAACTTGTGCAGTACATCGTTCATTCGAAAGCTTCCGCAGGCGCGGCGAGGGCCGCGCGGGGTGAATAGAACCGGGGATTATAGGGGAAGGGGATGGGCGGGGCGTGGCCCCGTGCCGCTTCCCGGGCTTACTGCCGGCTGATGTCCGGCAGGCCGCTCACCAGCCACCAGTGCTTGCCTTCGGCGTCGTAATGCCAGGTCTGGTGGTCGGTGATGGTGCGTTCGGCCTGGGTGTTCACGTTGACCAGGTTGATCTGCACGTCCTGGGTCACTTCCACATCGCCGTGGGGCGTGGGGCCCTTGCCCTCGTCGTAGCCGCTCACCTTGTACTGCTGGTAGCGGGACATTTCGAGGGCCGATACCGGGTGCGTCTCACGCAGCTTCGGGTCCACGAACGCCTGCGCGGCGTTGAAGTCACCCCAGCGCACCGTACTGGCGTAGGCATTGAGCGTGGTGGTGAGCGTATCGCTGCGCTGTTGCGTGGCGCAGCCGGAAAGCGACAGCGTGGCGAGAGCGGCAAACGTGGTCAGGATGCGGCGCATATTCGGTCCCCCGGGATCAGGCCTCCATTCTGCCCAACCCCGGTGACGATTTCATACGGCGTCGGGCGAACGCCGCTTGGCCACGAAACGGGCTTCCAGCGTGGCTGCTGGCTTCGCGCCGGTACCAGGGACGCGACAGGCCACTTCGATGCGGGCTCGGCCGCGTGCGGCCAGCGTGTCGAAAAAGGTCGACCAGTCCGCGGTGTCGGCCAGGCGGGCCTCGCTCACGAAGTCGCCCCACACCGGTTCGAGATAACGCACCGTGGACTCGCCCACGAACACATCGCAATCGAGGTTGCGCATGCGGAGCTCCAGTTCCACCAGGCCCCAGCCGGTCAAGGTCATCGTGCTCACCAGGCTGCCGCCGAAGGCGCAGCCTTTGTCGTTGACGTTGGGCGGCAGCGGCGCGGCGATGGACAGCCGCTGTTCGTCGCAACCGTCCAGGCTCAGGTCCATGTTCTGGGCGAGGGGAATTTCGTCGCGCATGAAGGTCACCAGCTTGCGCGCCAGGGTATGTCGTTCGGTCGTGCTCATCGGGGGTCGTGTCGGGTCGGGGAATGCGTAGTTTACGCACCATGCGGGAAGCGCGCCGCTACACTGCACGGGTTTCCATGGAGAGGTTCATGACCGCGCCACGCCCGATTGCCGCCAGGCCCGCGCTGCACGGCCGTACCGTAGTCATCACGCGCCCGTCCGGTACCGGTTCCTCCTTGGCACGGGAGGTGCGCCGGCGCGGTGGCACACCGATGCTGCTGCCCGGCCTGTCGTTGCATGAGGTGGACCAACCCGAGGAATCTGCCGCAGCCCTGGGCGCGGCGCTTGGAGACGACCTGCTGATCTTCACCAGCCCCGCCGCCGTGCGTTTTGCCGCGCGGCTGGCGCCCTTGCGGACGCAGGCTACCGTGCTCGCCGTGGGCCAGGGCACCGCGCGAGCGCTCCGCCGGCACGGGGTGAAGGCGCCGCTGGCGCCGACGTTGCGGCAGGACAGCGAGGGGCTGCTTGAACATCCCATGTTGGCCGAACCCCGGGGGCTGCGCGTCGCCCTGATCGGTGCACCGGGAGGTCGCGGCGTGTTGCGGGCAACCTTGGCCGAACGCGGTGTCCAGTTGCGCGAAGTACACGTGTACCAGCGCGGCGTTCCGCGCTGGCAGGCAAGACATCTCGAAGCGCTGCAACAGTTGCCCGACGATGCACGCGTGTTGCTCTCCAGCGCCGAGGCGCTGGGCAACCTGCAACAAGGCCTGCCGGTACACGCATGGGCCCAGCTTTGCGCCGCCGTTGCCGTGGCCAGTAGCGAACGGCTCGCCGATGCGGCTCGCAGTGCGGGATTTTCCCGCGTGCTCCTGGCCTCGTCGGCGTTGTCCTCTGATCTGCTCGCCGCCGCTGCGCGTTGACCTGTGTCAGTTCGGTGAAACCGAGGCGATGCCGGCGCGCTGAAGGGCGGCACCTTCACGCCCGCTTGATGCGAGTCCCCCGTTGCGGGCTGCTAGCATGGCGGCCATGAGCCAAGACGACTCCTTCTCCCGATCCGAGGCGCCTGCGGGCGCGCAAACTGGTTCCTCCCGATCGCGCAGCACGCCAGCGCGGCGCGGCAGCGGCACTTTGGCGGTAGCGTTGCTGCTGTCGTTGGTGGCTGTCGGCGGCGCCGGCTACGTCGGTTGGCGCCAATGGCAGCAGGAACAGGGCAACGCCGCGGGCAACGTGGCGCTGCAGGGGCTGCAGCAGCGCGTGGACAGTCTCGAGAATGTCGCCAAGGCCGGTGACAGCGAGCGCAACCTGCTGCGCCAGCGACTGGGCGATGCCGATCAGGTGAACCGCTCGTTGCGCGAGGAACTGCTAAGTCAGGCCGAGCGCACGCGCAACCTCGAAGACGCCGTGGCCAAGCTGTCCGAGAAGACGCTCTCCGGCCACGACGCCATGCTGCTGGATGAAACCGAATCGCTGCTGCGCATGGCCAAGGAGCGGTACGACCTGTTCCATGACGCGCAAGGTGCGGCGGCCGCGTATGCCCTGGCCGACCAGACGCTGGCGGCGGTGGATGATGGTGCGTTCTCCGGCCTGCGCCAGAGCATCGGTGCGGAGCGCGAAGCACTGGCCAAGAGTCAGCCCGCCACACTCGACGCGTCGTTGACGGCGCTGTCCGCGCTACGCACGGCGGTGCTGGAACTTCCGCTCAAGCCTTTGGATACGGCGGGTTCCGAAGCCTCCACCAGCGCATGGTCGCGCGTGAGCGCAGCCATCGGGAATGTAGTGAAGGTGCAGCGGACCAACGGCGCGCCGCTCTCGGTGGCGGATGCACGCTTCGCGCGTGAACTCACCGCCATCGATCTCGCTCAGGCGCAAGCCGCGTTGCTGGCGGCGGATCGCGACGCCTACGCCGCCGCACTCAAGCGCGCGGACACGGGCATCGCCGCGCAATTCGACACGAATGCGCCCGCCGTGCAGCAGGCGCGCACGCAACTGACCGCCCTGCAGGCACAGCAGCCGTCCGCACCGGTACAGCTGGGCGCCGCCCTCGGCGAATTGCGCAATCTGCGCGCGGTACATGCGCTCAAGCCTGCCGCCGCCAACGGGGCCAAGCCATGAAGCTGTGGCGCTGGATCCTGCTGCTGGTGGTGCTCGCAGCGTTGGCCGCCTTCGGCTGGCACTGGGTCGCGGAAGATCCGGGTTATGTGATGGTGCAGCTGCGCGGCTGGCAGGCCGAGACGACGGTGGTTGCCGCCCTCGTCATCCTGTTGCTCGCGTGGGCAGTCATCGGCGCCGTGTGGTTTGCCATCCGCTGGCCGTTTGGTGCGCTGACGCGTCGCCATCGTCGGCTCAGCCGGCAGAAGATGGGTGAAGGGTTGCTCGCATTGATGGAAGGCCGCCATGGCGATGCCGAGCGCGACCTGCATCGCGCCTCCCGCCTGGATGCCTTGCGTGGTCCCGCCTTGCTGGCCGCCGCCGAGGCGGCTTCGCGTCGCGGCGAGAATGTGCGCGCGCTCGCTACGCTCGATGAAGCAGGTCAGGTGGCGCCGCGCGCGGCACGCGTGCTGCGTGCCCGCGTGCTCCGTCGTGAAGGCAAGCCGACCGAGGCCGTGAACCTGCTGGCGAGCGATGCCGACACCGGCAACCTGACGCCGGGTGGCTGGCGCGAGCTGGCCCTCGCGGCATTGGCGGCGGGCGATACGCGCCGCGCCCGGCTGGCGCTGGACCCCTTGCAGAAGAGTGGTGCCCTCGGCACGCGCGGTTATACCGCGGTGGAAGCCCAAGTGCTTTCCGCGTCGCTGCGTGCCGCGCCCGACGCCTCCGCGCTCAACGCGCTATGGGCCCAGTTGCCCAAGGCACAGCGTCGCCTGCCTGCGGCGGTCGATGCCTATGCCCGTCAGGCGGCGAGCTTCGGCATGATGCTGCCCGCGATGGACGAAGTGGAATCTGCGTTGCGCCGCGAATGGTCGCCGATGCTGATCGAGACCTACGGAGCACTCGGCGCCGAAGATATCGAGGCGCGCCTGCGCCGTGCCGAGTCGTGGCTCGAAGGTCATCCCAACGATGCCGCCCTGCTGCTCACCCTGGGCCGCATGTGCGTGCGGCTCAGCCTGTGGGGCAAGGCCGCGCAGTATCTCGAACGCTCGCTGGCGCTCATACCTACCAGTGGTGCGTGGGAAGCGCTCGGCGACGTCTATGCGGGCCAGAACGAGGCGGGCATGGCGCAGCGCTGCTATCGCAACGCGCTGGCGCTTGCGCGCGGCGAGCCGGCCACGTCGCTGCCGCAAGGTCCGCGCGCCTCGCGCCTGGATACACGTCCTATCGCGGTGGAAGAGCGCAGCGAACACGGTGTGCCGCGGTTGCCGGAATAGTCGGCGCGATAGATAGCTTCACTGTGGGAGCGCACCCTGTGCGCGACGACCGGACGAAGAGGTGATCTTTCGCTCCGCGGTCGCGCACAGGGTGCGCTCCCACAAAAAAAGACGACCGATAGCGCTCGCCGGATCAGCTCACCGAGATCGCCCAGGTGATGAATCCGGCGTTGGCGGCCGTGAACACCATCGCCAGCAGGAAGATGACGTCGGCCACGCGCTCCAACCGATAGTTGCGGTTGACGTTGCGCGTGCGCAGCGCCCAGTACGCCAGCAGGCACGATGCGAGGTAGAACATCGCGTTGACGGCCAGCAGGTCGTCGGCAAGGGTGTCCTCGCGCCGTAGTGAAATCACGACGCGCAGGATGCCGACGACGGTGAGACATACGCCCACCATCGTGGCCGAGGCGGTGAAGATGTGGACGCAGATGTCGTCGTCCAGGCGACGGCGGCGTTCGGCAGGGGCTTCCTCGTCGACGTTGTATGTCATGGCCTGGCCTGGTCGTAGAGGGTCCGGAAGCTGGGAAAACCTCCGCCGTTGCCGGAGGCTTCGTTCGACATGACGTGCGTGAAGCGACCCGATGATACGCCCAGGGGCGACATCATCCGGCGACGCGGGCCTTACAGCGGTGTCAGGTTGGCATAGGCGTAGACCAGCCACTTGCTGCCGGCCGACGCGAAGTTCACCTGGATGCGCATGTGCGCGCCACTGCCTTCGGCGCTCACCACCACACCCTCGCCGAAGCTGGGATGGTTGACGCGTTGCCCCAGCTTGAGTGGCATGGGTTCGTCCAGCGAAACGGAGCCGCTGTTCGGCCGCGCGCCATAAAGCGGGCGGCTGACCTGCACGCGCGGCCGCACTTCGTCGATGAGTTCGGGCGGAATCTCGCCGAGAAAGCGCGACGGCCGCGCCAGCATTTCCTGGCCGTGCATACGGCGCGATTCGGCGTAGGTGATGAACAGGCGCTCGCGGGCGCGGGTGATGCCGACATAGGCGAGGCGGCGCTCTTCTTCGAGGCGACCTTCGTCCTCCACCGAGCGCTGGCTCGGGAACAGGCCTTCTTCCATGCCAACCAGGAACACCACCGGGAATTCCAGGCCCTTGGCCGAATGCAGCGTCATCAGCTGCACGCAGTCGTCCCAGGATTCGCCCTGGCCTTCGCCGGCCTCGAGGGCGGCATGCGAGAGGAACGCGGCCAGCTCGCTCAGGCCGGCCTCGACGTCGTCAGGCGTGAGTTCGAAGCGGCTGGCGACGTTGACCAGCTCGTCCAGGTTCTCCACGCGCGATTCGGCATTGCCGCGGCTGTCCTTTTCGTAGAAGTCGCGCAGGCCGCTGTGGGTGATGGCGTGGTCGATCTGTTCGGCCAATGCCATCGCACTTGAAACCCTCTCTCCTGCGGGGAGAGGGTTGGGTGAGGGGTCATTCGAAGCGGAAGCGCTCGGCAAGCCCGCCCCCTCACCCCAGCCCTCTCCCCCTGGGGGAGAAAAAGCGCGCGCCATGTCCTCGATCATCACCAGGAACGCCTTCACCGCGTTCTTCGCTCGACCGGCCAGTTCCTTGCCCCCGCTCAATTCGCTGAGCGCGGACTCCCACATCGAACTGCCTTCGACGCGAGCGCGGCGGCGCAGCACGTCCAGCGTACGATCGCCGATGCCGCGCGGCGGTGTATTCACGGCGCGCTCGAAGGCGGCATCGTCATGGCGATTGCCAGCCAGGCGCAGGTAGGCGAGCGCGTCCTTGATTTCGGCGCGATCGAAGAAGCGCTGGCCACCGTAAACGCGGAAGCGGATGTCCCGCTGCATCAGCTGTTCTTCGAAGTTTCGCGACTGTGCGTTCGAGCGATACAGGATCGCGATATCGCGCGCATCGCCATGCTCGGCGACGTACTCGCGGATACGCTCGATCACGAAGCGGGCTTCGTCCTGCTCGTTGTAGGACGCGTACAGCGCGATGCGCTCGCCATCGCCGCCGTCGGTCCACAGCTGTTTGCCAAGCCGTCCGCCGTTGCGGGCGATGACGCTGTTGGCCGCCTTGAGGATGGTGGCGGTGGAGCGGTAGTTCTGTTCCAGCTTGATGGTCTTCGCGCCGGGGAAGTCGCGCAGGAACTGCTGCACGTTCTCCACCTTGGCACCGCGCCAGCCGTAGATCGCCTGGTCATCGTCGCCCACCACGAACACCTGGCCGGTGCTGCCGGCCAGCACGCGGATCCACGCGTATTGCAGCGTGTTGGTGTCCTGGAATTCGTCGATCAGCAGGTAGCGCCAGCGGTCGCGGTAGTGATCGAGGATGTTTGGATTGTTCAGCCACAGCTCGTGCGCGCGCAGCAGCAGCTCGGCGAAATCCACCAGGCCGGCGCGGCGGCAGGCTTCCTCATAGGCCTGGTAGATCTGCACCAGCGTGCGCGTCATCGGATGATCGCGATGCTCGATGGTGTCGGCGCGCTTGCCCTCGTCCTTCCACTGGTTGATCTGCCAGGTAGCCTGGCGCGGCGGAAAGCGTGCCTCGTCGAGGCCAAGACCCGTGACCACGCGCTTGACGATGCGCTGCTGGTCATCCGCGTCGAGGATCTGGAAACCTTCCGGTAGCCCTGCCTCGCGCCAGTGGCGGCGCAGCAGGCGATGGGCGATGCCGTGGAAGGTGCCCACGGTGAGGCCCTGGGTGCCGCCGGGGATCAGCTGGTCCAGGCGGGCGCGCATCTCGCCGGCGGCCTTGTTGGTGAAAGTCACCGCCAGGATCGCCCATGGCGAGATGTGTTCCACCTGCGTCAGCCAG
This sequence comes from Dyella amyloliquefaciens, assembly GCF_004296575.1. Lineage (GTDB taxonomy): Bacteria > Pseudomonadota > Gammaproteobacteria > Xanthomonadales > Rhodanobacteraceae > Dyella > Dyella amyloliquefaciens. The sequence goes on from NZ_SAYT01000004.1 coordinate 251,269, forward strand.
CCGATGCGGTGCGTGAGCACGCGCGTCTTGCCGGAGCCGGCGCCGGCGAGCACGAGGTAGTTGCCAGGTGGGGCGCAGACGGCTTCGCGCTGCGCGTCGTTGAGCTTGTCGATCAGGTGGGAGACATCCATTCGACCATTGTACCGGGCCGGGCGTTTCGAAGCCTTTCCCTGTGGGAGCGCACCCTGTGCGCGACAAGCCTACTGAGCGGAAACATCGGGAGTCCGCGGTCGCGCACAGGGTGCGCTCCCACAGGAAGAAGCCCAGCGCGTCAGTAGTTGTAGCCCGGCCCCAGCAGATGGAAATTCACCATGAACGTGATCGCACCCAGGCACCCGAGCAGCAGGATCACGCCGCTGATGCGTCGCCACCAGGCACCCGGCGTGCGCCAGGCGCGCCACGTCTCGATGGCGATGGGGATCGTGCCCAGCACGGCGAACAAGCCGACGACCTGCAACAGGAGCAGGCGCATCTCCAGGTGCGGTGCACCCAGGCGCGGCAGCATCAGGGCCCAGCCACCGGCGAACAGCAGGTAGAGGATGGGGGCGATGCGACTGAGGCGATACCAGCGCTCGTCGTCTTCGGGCAGCGCGGAGCCGATGCCACGCTGGCGCAGCAGGGCCGTCACTGGCCACGACAGAACGATCAGGGCGAACACCGCCAGCAGGATCGTGAGTGCAGACATGATGCGTGCCGGCGTCCAACCTGTTGCCGGCAGGAAGACCTGGGTTGGCGACAGCGTATCGATCGACCACATGCGCACGGTGCCGTCGCGCATGAGCGCGGCGAGCCGATGCCCGCTGGCATCGTCCACCCAGACATACGGCTTCACTTCGCGCCACGCCTCGTTTCCGAGCTGCGGGATGCGCAGCGTACCGTCGGATGCGATGCCTACCTGCACTTCATGGAACCGATCGCGCAAGGCCAGCACGTTGCTTTGCGACGTGATGCTGGAGGTGTAGCGCCCTGCCAGCTGCGCGGCGTGCGTTTTCGCCGTGGCCAGCGTGGGCAGCTTCAACTGCGGCAGCGGGGGGAAATAGCGGACACTGAAGCCATCCACGAGGCGTCGCAGCAGCTGGCTATCAGGATTGCCGTCCGTGGCGATGAAGATGCCCGTGTGCTGCTCGGGAAACAACGCCACCAGACTGTGGAAGTCGGGAATATCGCCGCCATGCCCAAGGATGACCTGGCCATCACGGTCCATATGCGCGAAGCCCAGCGCCATGCCCGGCAGACCGGGAATAGCCGCGCGCAGGTAGGTCTGCATCTGCTTCACGCTGGCCTGTTCCAGCAACTGCGCTTCGCCGGCACGACCGTATTGCAGGTGGGCGATCATGAAGCGCGCCATGTCATCGCCACTGATCGACAGCGCGCCTGCCGGCGCTGCCGTGCGCAGTTCGAAGGCATGCGGCGAGGCCTCGGCGCTCCGGTAACCGGGCGCGGCGTCGTCCTGCAGGTTTGCGGGCAACGGTTGTTTGAAACTGGCGTGCTGCATGTCGAGCGGTGTGAAGATGTGCCGTTCCACATACGTGTCGAAGGGCATGCCGGATACGCGCTGTACGATGTAACCCGCCAGCGCTGCGCCGTAGGTGGAATACGCCGGCACGTCGCCGGCCGGATAGATGCGCGCCGGCACCCAGCGCTTCAGCCACACTTCGTTGCTCATCAGCGAGGCCGGAGCGGTCGCGTAGCGATCCCTGAGTACGTCCTCGAATCCGGCCGTATGCGTCATCAGATCGCGCATCGTCACCGGCTTGCCATCGCGTGGGGGAATGCGGAAGTCGAGATAGCGGTTGATATCCGCGTCGAGATCGAGCTTGTGCTTCTCCACCAGCTGCATCACCGCGGTCCAGGTGAACAGCTTCGAGATCGATGCGACGCGGAACATCGTGCTTGCCGGATCGACTGGCTTCTTCGCCGCGACGTCCGCATAGCCGTAGCCCTTCGATACCACGGTGTTGCCGTCCTTCACCACCACCATGACGGCGCCGGCGATGCTGCCGGATGACATGGCCTTGCCCATCTGCTCGTCCAGCCATGGCTGCAGGTCGCTGGCAGTAAACTCGTGCGCGCCCAGTTGCGTGATTGTGGCGGCCTTGGACTCAGGCAGCGGCTTGATCTCGATCTGCGCCTGCGCGTGGGACCGCGCTGCGAACAGGGTGAACGCCATCGCCAGAACAAGCCTGGTGCCTCGGGCGACGACTGGCGCGACGGTTCTCATCGTGGGGTTCCCTCGGCATCGGGTTCGATCGGGCGAACGCCGAGTATGCCGCGCGGGATGTCGCTTTCGCGTCGGGGCGCTGCCAACCCGTCAGCGGTTTTTCAGCTACGGCGCAGCTTCGTCATCAAATCCGCCAATTCGCGCACGGCCGCTTCGGAGTCCGCGCGGCGTGGCGTGACGTCCGGATTGTTGAAATTGCCGGCATCGCCGATCACCTGCACCATGATGCCGTCGCTGCGCGGCACCACGCTGATGTCCTTCATGCGCAGGCCGTAGTTCACTTCCGGCTGCGGTACCAGTCGCGCCGTTTGTCCACGTACCGGGATTACCGATTCGTCGTTGAACAGCGCACGCGCGCCATAACCGGTCGCGTTGACCAGGGTGCGCTCGGGCAGCTTCTGCAATTCGTCGGGATGGGTGAATTCGCGGATCTCGATCTTGCCGCCGGCCGCAAGGTATTCGGACATCAGCAGGTTGGCGTAGCTGCTGATGTTGAACATCAACGTGGTATAGCGGCGCACGTAGGGCTCGGGGAACGGATGCGTGCCAGGCGACAGTTCGACGGAACGCGGCGTGAGATCGCGCACGCGGTCGGCGAAGTCGCCGTATTCGGGTTCGTCGGGTACCTCGCCATGGAACGAACCGAAGGGCGCATCGGCCAGCGAGTAGCCATCGATCCATTCGATCGGTTTGCCGGGCAGGCCCAGCAGGCTCTGGTAACGCGCGTACGAAATACGCGTCATCATCTCCCAGCGGTCCGCCAGAGCCGCCGCATGCTCGGCGTCGCAGATGCGTGAATCGGGCGTCCACAGGCCGGAGGCGTGCATCGAGAAGACGTCCGGTGGCAGCGCCTTGGCATAGATGCGCACGGCAAGGCCGGCCTGCTGCGCAAGCAGGGCGGTGGTGAGTCCGATCGCGCCGCAACCGATCACGCCGAGTTCGCGCGCGCCGGTGCTCTGCGCCATCTGCAGCGCGAGCGTGCCCGATCCCCACGACAACGACCAGCCGCTGCCGCCGTGGCCGTAGTTGTGCACGATGGTCTTGCTGCCCAGTTTCTGCATCTCGATGCGCGGACCGGCTGCGCGGAACGGGCGCGTGCATACGTAGACGCCGGTAATGCGGTCGACGCTGGCGCGGATGGGAGCAAGCGACATCGCGTCGGGCGACGGGTGCGAGCCCGAGGAAACTGTGGTTTTCGCGGGCTGCTGGGCACACGCGGCGAGTCCGGCAGTTGAAGCCACGGCCAGCGTGGCTCCGGCCTGGCGAAGGAATTGACGTCGTTCCATGGTCGATTGTCCGGGGGATCCACGTGGTCGTCATGCCGGCGCAAGCCGGAATCCAGTTGCGGGCGGGTCGATCGTCGGGCCAGGCTCCATCGGGATGTTGCCGGCCCGACCTGAACTGAACGTCTGGTCATTGGATCGGATGACCAGCCTTTGGCCGTTGCAAAGCGCTTCCGGCAGACGCCGGAGGGGCGGCTGAAGGGGTCAGCCCTTCCTGAGGAATCCGCCCACCGCGATGACCGCGCCGATGATGATGCCGGCGACGCCCATCCACTCGGGTACGGCCTTGTCGTGCGTGGCCGTGACTTTGGCCGAGCCGATCTGCACCAGCGTGTCGGTGGTCTGGTAGCTGCCGTGGCCGAACACGACCCACGCGCCGGCGCCCAGCAGGATGATGCCGATGATGATCAACACTGCACGCATGAAAAGCTCCCTACGGATCGGACGGAGACCCGATCATAGGCGGCGAGGGCGTGTGAAAAAAGTCGACGGCGGTGCGGTGAGGCGCATCCGCCGTCGGGGAGAAAGGGATTCGTTCAGCCGACGCGTGCGAACAGCGCGCCGTGGCCGGGCAGGCTGAGTACGTCGTTGACGAACGCACCCTCGGCCAGGCCATGGCCATCGATCGACGTGGTCCGGCCGACACCCGGCAGCGGCAGGCTGACGGTGTCCTTGGACAGGTTGAACGCAACGAGCACGGTGTCGTCGCCGTGCTGGCGGGTGAAAGCGAGCACGGGCTCGGGCGTGTCGAGGAAGCGGATGCTGCCCCAACGCAGTGCAGGCTGCGTCTTGCGCCACGCCATGAACGCACGAAAGCCGTTGAGCGCGGAATCCGAAGCGGCTTCCTGCAGGCTCACGGCAAGCGCGCGATGCTCCGCCGGCACCGGTAGCCACGGTTCGCCCAGGCTGAAGCCGGCATTGATGCCGCCATTCCACGGCATCGGCGTGCGGCATCCGTCGCGGCCCTTGAAGGTCGGCCAGAAGGTGATGCCGTAGGGATCCTGCAGCGATTCGAACGGCACGTCCGCCTCGGTGAGGCCCAGTTCTTCGCCCTGGTACACGCACACCGATCCACGCAGCGAGCACACCATGGCGCTCAGCAGGTTAGCCAGGCGCGGCGAGGCATCGCCGTTGCCCCAGCGCGTGAGCACGCGCGAGACGTCGTGGTTGGAAATGGCCCAGCACGGCCAGCCTTCGAGCATCTGCGCTTCGAGGTTCTGCACCGTGCCGCGGATGTAGGCCGCACTGAAATCGTCGGTAAGCAGCTCGAAGCTGTAGCCCATGTGCAGGCGGCGGCCGCTGGTGTATTCGGCGGTGGTGGCGAGCGAATCCTCCGAGGAAATTTCGCCGATCGCCGCCACGTCGCGGTACTGGTCCATCAACGCGCGCAGGTCTTCCAGGAACGCGATGTTCTCGGGCCGCGTGTTGTTGTAGTAGTGGTACTGGAACGCGTACGGGTTGTCCGGGCTGAAACCGCGCCCCACGCGCTTGTCCTCGGGCTTGGGCGGGTTGTCGCGCAGCTCGAGGTCGTGGAAGCAGAAATTGATCGCGTCCAGGCGCAGGCCATCGACGCCCTTGTCCAGCCAGAACTTCACCGCATCGAGCACCGCGTGGCGCACGTCGGGGTTGTGGAAGTTGAGGTCCGGCTGGGAGGTGAGGAAGTTGTGCAGGTAGTACTGCCCGCGGCGCGGTTCCCACTGCCATGCGCAACCGCCGAACAGCGACAGCCAGTTGTTGGGTGGCGTGCCGTCTTCGCGCGCATCGGCCCATACGTACCAGTCGGCCTTGGGATTGCCGCGGCTCTCGCGGCTTTCCTTGAACCAGGCGTGCTCCGCCGAGGTATGGCTGAGCACCTGGTCGATCATCACCTTGATGCCGAGCGCGTGCGCCTTGGCGAGCAGGCGATCGAAGTCGTCATTGCTGCCGAACAGCGGATCGACTTCGCGGTAGTCCGCGATGTCGTAGCCGAAGTCGGCCATGGGCGAACGGAAGAAGGGTGCGATCCAGATCGCATCCACGCCGAGGCTCGCGATGTAGTCGAGCCTGTCGATGATGCCCGGCAGGTCGCCGACGCCATCGCCATTGGTATCCATGAAGCTGCGTGGATAGATCTGATAGGTGACGGCTCCGCGCCACCAAGGTGCTTCACTCATGTCGCATTCCCGAGGTTCCCGCCCAATGCAGTGCGCATATCGCGAAAGACAGCTGGCCCGAGCGAAGCGCGGGGGGCAGCTTAAAGGCAGATTTGCGATGCAACGCTTTGACTGCATACGTATTCAGAAAAACGCGATATTGCGTTGCAGCAACGAGCGCGTGTCTCCGAAAAGCGCCCGCTTCCAGCCGTGGCGGGAAACCTGAGAAACCGCATAAGTCAAGGCGAAAACGGCGATTCGTGACGGGCACAAGGGCATTCCGGTCGCACCTGGTGCGCGACAGCGGGCCATTAGAATTTTGTCAAAGGTGCACAAAAAAACCGGCCTATGAATACGTATGCATAGGCCTGTTCCGCATTTTTTGCAGCCCTACCATGGCCGCCACGCGACGGGGCCCTCCGAGTATTCGGCATGCACTGGCGCGTAGCCCGCGGCGGTCTGTGGGGACTGCCGCGGCAACTACAAAACCAACGAAGTGCATACCCGTGGGAGGGGAAGACGGTGATTCTGAAACGTAACGTGCTGGCCTTGGCGCTGGCTTCCGGCCTCTGTTTCACTGCCGGCATTCATGCGGCACCGATCGATACGGACGCAAAGACCGATGGCACCGCCACCGGCAACGCCGCACCGGCTGACCAGTCGACGCAGGCTGCCACCGATCAGGCCGGCGACAAGACCAAGCAGGAAGAGCAGCTGGCCAAGAGCCTGTCGACCATCACCGTGACTGGCTACAACCAGGGCATGGAGAAGGCGATCGACTACCAGCGCTACTCCGACACCATCACCAACGTGATCACCGCGGCCGACATCGGTGGTCTTCCCGACCAGTCGATCGCCGACGCGCTGACCCGCCTGCCGGGCGTGTCCGCCGAGCGCATCGCCGGCCAGGCATCGCAGATCAACATCCGCGGCCTCTCGGGCAACTTCATCCAGACCACGCTCAATGGTCGCGAGCAGCCGTCCACCAGCGGCAGCAACTACATCCAGTTCGACCAGTACCCGTCCGAGCTGATCAACATGGCGACGGTGTACAAGTCCTCGCAGTCGTCGCTGGTCACCGGCGGCGTCGGCGGCACCATCGCGATGGAGACGGCCAATCCGCTCAACGCGCCGAAGGAACAGAACCTCAACATCGACGCGCGTGGCAGCTACAACAGCCAGGCGAACGACGTGGCGGGCGCCAACTCCACCGGCTATCGCCTGAGCGCCGCGTGGCAGGGCAAGTTCCTCAACGACACCCTGGGCGTGGGCCTGGGCGTGGCACAGATGTACCAGCCGCACGTGGCCGAGCAGTTCGTGGGCGAAGCCTCCGACGGCAACCTCGTGACGCTGAACGACGGCCGCCAAGCTTACCTGACCCAGGGCCTGCAGGTGCAGCAGAACGGCGGCAACGAGCGCCGCACCGGCGAGATGGCCACCGTGGTGTGGAAGGCCACCGACGAACTGCAGTTCGGCGCCGACGCGTTCTACTCGAAGTTCAAGGACACCTCGTTCGGCTACGGCTTCCGCACGCAGAACATCTACGGCAACCAGGGTCTGGTCTCCAACGCCGTGCTCGGCCCGTACGGCACCATGACGGGCGGTACGGTCACCAGCCCAGGCGCCAACAACTTCTCCAACGAGACCACCGCCGACAACTACACCACGAACACCAGCGTGTTCTCCGGCGGCCTCAACATGAAGTGGAACCACGGCCCCTGGCACGTGAATTCCGACCTGTCGCTGTCGCGTGCCACCAGCGACGAGATCAACGTGGACACCACGGCTGATCCGTACAACAACCTGGGCAGCGCCAATGCGACGCTGATGGCGCAGTCGACCACCTATCAGCTGGCCGGCCGCCAGGTGGGCTCGGTGTCGTTCGCCAATCCGGGCATCTACACCAACCTCAACGACATGGGCCTGTCGCGTTACGGCGTGTACCCCTACATCTATCACGACAAGATGAAGGCGTTCCGCACCGACGTGAAGTACGACCTGCCGAACAACTCGTGGTTCTCGGCGGTGGAAGGCGGCGTGTACCTGAACAACCACACGTACAACGCCGATCGCGAGGTGTTTGTGTACGGCAACGAGTGGCAGGGTCCGGCGCTGACCATTCCGAGCAGCGCGGCCACCGTGCGTTGCTGGAAGGGCAAGTTCTCGGGCATGCCGTGCTTCCTGCAGCTGGATGGCCCGGCCATCCTCGCCGCGCACGGCATCGTCGCGAACCCGGTGAAGGACATCCACAACAACAGCTGGTCGATGATCCAGAGCGGCTCGGTGGATGAGCAGACCCGCGACCTGTACTTCCAGGGCGACATCGACGCGCAGGACGTGTTCGGTCACGAACTGACCGGCAACGTCGGCATCCGCTACTCGCATCAGAAGCAGTACAGCGACGGCCTGCAGCAGGTCGGCAACGGTGCCGGCGTGCCGATCACCGACGGCAACGGCTATACCAGTTACGACTACGCGCCCCTCAACGTTGGCAAGACCTATGGTGACTGGCTGCCGTCGCTGAACCTGGTCTACCACCTCACCGACGACGACCAGATGCGCTTCTCGGCCGCCAAGGTGCTGTCGCGTCCGCCGATCAACAAGATGCTGGCGGGCTCGGGTTCGTGGGTATCCGGAACCGGGACGATCGCTCAGTACAACGTGTGGGGCGGTACCAGCCCGCTGCTCGATCCGCTGCGCGCGTTCCAGTGGGATCTGGGCTATGAGCACTACTTCGACGATTCGTCGGGCGTGGTCAGCGGCGGTGTGTTCTACAAGCACATCGACTCGTTCGTGCAGGACGTCACCTACAACAACTTCGACTTCGCCGCGGCAGGCATTCCGGTGCCGACCAATCCGGACACCGGCCAGCCCTACCTCAACGGCCAGTACCAGACTTCGTACAACGCTACCGGCGGCAGCGTGAAGGGCCTGGAGCTGTCGCTCTCCAAGAACCACATCTTCCCGGGCATCTGGGCAGGCCTGGGCGTGCAGGCGAACTTCGCCCTGACCACCAGCAACGTGCGCGACCCGAACAACCTGGGCGGCGCGGAAGCAAACCTCAGCCTGCCGGGCCTGTCCAAGCGCGTCGCCAGCGCCGCGGTGTTCTACGACTATGGTCCGTTCTCGGCTCGTGTGTCCGGCAACTACCGCTCGAAGTTTGCTTCGGATACGCAGATGTCGGTGAACAACCAGATGGTCACCTTCGCTGCGGAAACGGTGTACGACTTCCAGGCGTCGTATGACATCTCCAAGCAGTGGCGTGCGGTGATGCAGGTGCTGAACGTCACCAACCAGCCGACCCGTACCTACTTCGGCTCCGACCCGTCGCAGACCGGTACGATCCAGTACTTCGGACGCACCACCTACCTCGGCGTCGAGTTCAAGCTGTAAGTCACGATCGCGCCGGCCTCCGCAAGGGGCCGGCGCGATGCTTTCCGGGGTCATGCGGTCCGCATGGCTCCCATCTACCGCGAGGCCCGGCGTAGCGGTCACCGGTCCGAAGCGAAGTCTGCGTTCCGGTGTACTGTTCCCCGTCGAAGGCCAGCGGCCTTTGCATGGAGATCGGCATGTCGCGGAATCGCTTCCTGAAGCCCCTGGCTTTGTTCACTGCTCTCGCGCTCGGCGCGGGCTCCCTTTCCGGGGCACGCGCGGCTGACGCTTCGCCGCCTGCTTCCGATACGCCGTCATCGGGCGTCTACTACGAAATCTTCGTGCGCGCCTGGTACGACACCAACGGCGACGGCATCGGCGATCTCAAGGGCGTCACCGCCAAGCTCGATTACCTCAAGTCGCTGGGCATCAGCGGCATCTGGCTGATGCCGATCAACAACTCGCCGAGCTACCACGGCTACGACATCACCGATTACTACGGCATCAATCCGCAGTACGGCACGGTGGCCGATCTCCAGCATCTCACCGACGAAGCGCACAAGCGCGGCATCGCGGTGACCATGGACATGGTGATCAACCACAGCAGCAACGAGCATCCATGGTTCGTCGCCGCGCAGAAGGCCAACGACCCGCATCGCAACTGGTACACCTGGGCCACCCAGCGCCCGGACCTCAACGCGATGAGCGCGACCGACACCCCGATCTGGCACGCCGGCGACGACGGCTGGTACATCGGCGTGTTCGGCGGCCACATGCCCGACCTCAACTACGACAACCCGGCCGTGCGCGCCGAGATGATCAAGGTCGGCCAGTTCTGGCTGGGCAAGGGGGTGGATGGCTTCCGCCTCGACGCCGCCAAGCACATCTACGTCGACTTCAAGTCGGACGAGCACAGCCTGGAGGCCGTGCAGAAGAACGTCCAGTGGTGGACCGAGTACCGCGACGCACTCGCCAAGGTGAACCCGAAGGTGACTCTGGTGGGCGAGGTGAGCGCGAAGTCGCCCAAAGAACTGGCGCCGTACCTCAAGCCGCTGGGCTCGATCTTCGACTTCCCGCTGGCCGAGCAGCTGATCGTCAGTGCCAAGACCGAGAACGCCGCCAAGCTCGAGACGTTGCTCAAGGCCACCTACGACGCCTACAAGCTCGCGGGTGACGCGCCGTTCGTCGATTCCACGTTCCTCTCCAACCACGACCAGGAACGCGTGATGAGCCGCCTCGCCGGCAACGCGGAGCACATGCGCATGGCCGCGGCGATGCTGCTGACGCTGCCGGGCCGTCCGTACATCTACTACGGCGAAGAGCTGGGCATGGAGGGCAAGAAGCCCGACCCGAACCTGCGCGAGCCGATGCGCTGGACGCGCGAGGCAGGCCCGGGCGAGTCGCGCTGGAAGCCGTCCAGCGTGAACCAGGGTCAGGTGGTGTCCGTGCAGGCGGAAGAGGACGATCCCAACTCGCTGCTGCACACCTATCGCACGCTGATCGGCTGGCGCTCGCAGAACAGCGCGTTGCGCGACGGCAAGCTGGAGGCCGTGACCACCGGCAATCCGCACCTGTTCGCCTACTGGCGCAACGACGGCAAGCAGCGCCTGCTGGTGGTGCACAACCTTTCCGGCAAGAGCGCGATGTGGAAGCCTAAGGGCGATGTGCTGCCCAAGGAGGCTACCGTGCTGCTGACCACCCAGGCGCAAGCGACGCTCAAGGATGGACACCTGACCCTGCCGGCCTACAGCACCGTGGTGCTGCGCTGATGCGGGCGCGTCTGCTGGCACTGGCGCTGCTCTGCGCGACCAGTGCCGCCCCCGCGGCGATGGCCGCGCGTGTCGATGCCAGCGCCGATCGCATGGAGCTGGTGGTGCCGCAGGGCAAGCTCGAGCTTCGCCTGTTGGCACCGGGCATCGTGCAGCTGCGTGCGGACGGCACCCGCGAGCCGGCCACGCCGGTGATCGATCCGGAAGCCAGCTTCGATCCAGTCGACGTGAAGCGCGAGCAGCAAGGCGCCGAGCAGGTCATGCGCTCGGATCAGCTCACCCTGCGCTGGAATCCGCAGCGCACCGAGCTGCGGGTGGAATCGCCGGATGGCCATCTGTTGCTGACCGCCCATGTGGCGCACGCATTCGATGGCCGCTGGTCGATCCGCCACGCCAAGGGCGATCCGCAGTACGGCATCGGTGGCCTCAACGCGTTCGATCCGAAGGCGGGCGACCTGCTGCGCCAGGGCAAGCAGCTCGCCACTGCCGGCAGCCAGGGCCACACCGGTGCACCGTTTGTGTGGAGCACCGCCGGCTACGGCGTGCTGGCCGATGCCGAGCCCGCCCAGTTCGACCTCACGGCGACCGATATCGCGGTGCATGCCAAGACGCCGGTGCGCACGATCTATCTGTTCGCTGGCCAGCCGGCAGCGCTGTTCGCGCAGTTGCGCCTGATCAGCGGCGCGGCGCCGATGTTCCCGAAGTGGGCCATGGGTTTCACCAACAGCCAGTGGGGCATCGACCAGAAGGAAGCGCAGACGCTGGTGGAGACCTACCGCGACAAGCACATCCCGATCGACAACTTCACCTTCGACTTCGACTGGAAGGCGTGGGGCGAGGACATGGGCGAATTCCGCTGGAACACCGACAAGTTCCCGGACGGCCCCGACGGCAAGCTCAAGCAGTGGATGGATGCGCACGGCATGCGCATGACCGGCATCATGAAGCCGCGCGTTCATGTGGATACGGTCGAGGGCCGCGAGGCCAGCGAGCGCGGTTACTGGCTGGCGCAGTCCAAGGTGGCGCCCGATTATTTCTCGCATAAACCCGTGCGGGACGTGGACTTCGACAAGCCCGAAGCGCGCGCGTGGTTCTTCAACGATGCGCTGAAGCACTCCTTCGACACCGGCATCGTGGGCTGGTGGAACGACGAGGCGGACGACAGCGGCGTCGATACGCAATTCCTCAACATGCAGCGCGCGATGTACGACGGTCAGCGGGCGCACAGCGACCACCGCGTGTGGTCGATCAACCGCAACTTCTACCTGGGTGCGCAGCGCTACGCCTACGGCGTGTGGTCGGGCGATATCCAGAGCGGTTTCGCCAGCATGGCTAACCAGCGCCAGCGCATGCTCGCCGCGTTCGACGTGGGTGCGATGCACTGGGGCATGGACGGTGGCGGCTTCAAGGCGCCGCGCCCCAGCGACGAAAACTATGCGCGCTGGATCGAGTTCGGCGCGTTCACGCCGGTGTTCCGCGTGCATGCCGACTTCGGTCAGAAGCGCCAGCCGTGGGTCTACGGCCCCATCGCGGAGAAGGCGGCCACGGATGCGATCCGCCTGCGCTATTCGCTGATTCCCTACATCTACGGCTACGAGTACCAGAACCACCTGACCGGTGTGGGACTGGTGCGGCCGCTGCAGTTCGCCTACCCCGACGATCCGGCGCAGCGCGATCGTATCGATGCGTGGATGTTCGGTGAGTACCTGCTGGTATCGCCGGTGGTGGAACAGGGCCAGACGTCCAAAAGGCTGCAGCTGCCGAAGGGCCGCTGGATTGGCTGGTTCGATGGCAAGACCTACGAGGGCGGCCGCGAAGTCACGCTGGCCACCGACGCCAAGGGCTGGGGAGACATCCCGCTGTTCATCCGCGAAGGCGCCATCATTCCGCAGCAGCCGGTGATGGACTACGTGGGGCAGCATCCGGTGACGGCGCTGGATGTACAGGTATTTCCCGCGGACAGCGAGACCCGCTTCGACGTCTACGACGACGATGGCGAAACCTATGCCTACGAAAAGGGCGCGTACTTCGTGCAGCCGCTTGCGGTGAGTCGCAAAAACGGCCGCGTGGACTTGCATCTCGATGCGCCCAAGGGCAGCTTCAAGCCGGTGCTGCGTGAGTACGTGCTCGCCGTGCACGGGCCCGTGGCACACTCCGTGCGCAGTGGCGACCAGTCGTTGCCGGTGTTCGATACGCTGGATGCGTTGCACAACGCCACGACGGAGGGCTGGGCGCGCGGCAAGGATCGGTTTGGCGAGGTGACCTACGTGAAGCTTGAGGCGGGAAAGGCGCGCGATATCCAGCTCGATGCCATGGCGGTGCATCCGTGAGGTTGCCTGCGGGTCGTCGCATGCTGCCGTTGGCCCTGGCCTGCTCGGCGATGTTCTCTGTCGGCACCGCGCGCGCGGATGCGATCGGCGCCGATCAGCTGAGCTGGCAGGGCAAGACCGCCAGCATGAACGCCCATGGCGACGGCAGCTTCGTGCTGCATGCGCCAGCGGGCGAGCGGCGCATTGCGGCGCAACGGTTTGCAACGCATACGGCGAGCCCGCTGTTCGACGGCCTGTTCGCGATGGCGCAGGACGATCTGCACCACGATTCGGTGAGCGCGATCCAGGATCCGGCGTTCGACCACGGCAAGCCGATTCCCTGCGAGTGCTTCAAGACCGGCGACCGCTGGCCCTACGTGTGGACCCGCGACCTGTCGTATTCGGTCGACCTGGCGCTGTGGCGTTTCGATCCGGCGCGCGCGCGCCAGTCGCTGCGCTTCAAGCTGTCCGAGGTGCGCGAGCCCTCGGCGCCGCAAGGCCTGTACGTGATGCAGGATACCGGCTCGGGCGGCAGCTGGCCGATCAGCACCGATCGCATCGTGTGGTTCCTCGGCGCGCGCCACCTGCTGGACGACAAGGCCTTTGCCGACGATGTGTTCCGCGCGCTGAAGGACACGCTGGCCCAGGATCGCCTGTACGTGTTCGATGGCGGGCTTGGGCTCTATCGCGGCGAGACCTCGTTCCTCGACTGGCGCGAACAGACCTATCCGGACTGGACGGCGAAGGACGTGCGCTACATCGGCGAGTCGTTCGCACTGTCCACCAATGTGCTGCACTACCAGGCGTTGCAACTGGCCGCATCGATGGCAGAGCAACGCCATGAAGCCTCCGCCGCCGACTTCCGCACGCAGGCCGACGCGCTCAAGCGCGCGATCAACGCGCACTTCTGGCGCGATGATCGTGGCATGTACATGAGCTACATCGGCCCCGGTGCGATGCCGGTGGACACCTATGATCTGCTAGGCATCACACTCGCGGTGACCAGTGGCGTGGCCGACGAGGCACGCGCGAAGCAGACGCTGGCTAACTACCCGGCATGGCCGGCCGGCAGCCCGGTGATCTGGCCGGAGCGCAGGAACCAGCCGATCTACCACAATCGCGCGATCTGGCCGTTTGTCAGCGCGTATTCGCTACGTGCCGCACGTGAAGTGAACGATGCATCGCGCATCGCGCACGAGCTCGATTCGATGCTGCGCGGCGCCGCGCTGTCGGCATCGAACATGGAGAACTTCGAGCTGGCCTCGCAGTCCGTGCATGTCGACGAAGGTCCCCTGAGCGGTCCCGTGGTGGATTCGCCGGCGCAGCTATGGTCGGTGGGTGGTTACCTCGACATGGTGATTGGTGGCGTCTTTGGTCTCGATGACGACGGCCGCGTCGAGCCCAAGTTGCCGGTGTCTTGGGCGAAAACGCTGTTTGGCGACCAGCCCCGCATCACGCTGGACATGGGCGGCCAGCGCATCACCCTCGTGCGTCCGGCGAAACTGGACGGAGATCTGCTGGTCGCTGCGAAGCAGCAGCGCCAGGGCAACGAGACCGTCGTCGAGCTCAAGGCGATCCAGTCGGGCGCAAAGCCTGTGCGCACGGATGCAACGCTTTATGCGCCGGCGATCCCGGACGCCCCCTTGGTGAAGGACAGCGCCAAGGGCTGGCAAGTGAGCTTTGCGGGCAAGGGCGTGCTGTACGTGGACGGTCGCCGCGCGGGCCATATCGATGGCAGCCTCACCGTACCCAAGATCGATGCACGCCAGTGCTTCCAGCTCACGCAGCTGGGCGAGGGCGGATCGGAGTCTCTGCCCAGCGCGGCGACCTGTGAGGGCGAAGAAACGAAGCTCTCCGGCAAGGGCCCGTGGGAATGGCGTGCGCCACGCGACGGTCGCTTCGGCGTCACGCTCGCTTATGCCAATGACCATGGTCCGATCAACACGGGCATTACCGCGGCGGTGAAGTTCCTCGACGTGCAATGCGACGGCATGGCAGCGCAGCGCCAGCCGATCGTGATGCCGCACAGCGCAGGCACGCAGCGCGCCACGTCGGTCGCCTTCGAAGCACGTGCGGGCAGCACGTGCCAACTCAGCCTCGAACAGGGCTTCAACATGAGCTACCTGCGCCACAACGCGCATTACACCGGCGGCCAGGGCGGTGCCAGTGGTCCATTGAACGAGGCGAACGTGGAAGCCTTGCTGGTCGCTCCGCTGGCCGACGGGAAGCCCGCACCATGAGTCGCAAACCCGAACTGTCGTTCTGGCAGATCTGGAACATGTGCTTCGGATTCCTCGGAATCCAGTTCGGCTTTGCGTTGCAGAACGCCAACGTCAGCCGCATCTTCCAGACCCTGGGCGCGGACGTGGGCGACATCCCGATCCTGTGGGTGGCTGCGCCGTTCTCCGGACTGATCGTGCAGCCGATCATCGGCTATCTGTCCGATCGCACCTGGACGCGGCTGGGGCGTCGTCGTCCGTACTTCCTGATCGGTGCCGTGCTGTCCACGCTCGCGCTGCTGTCGATGCCCAACTCGCCGACGCTGTGGATCGCCGCCGGCCTGCTGTGGGTGATGGATGCCTCCATCAACATCTCGATGGAGCCGTTCCGCGCCTTCGTGGGCGACCAGCTGCCGCCGCGCCAGCGTGCGAACGGCTACGCCATGCAGAGCTTCTTCATCGGCGTGGGCTCGGTGGTGGCGTCGCTGCTGCCATGGCTGTTGGCCAAGTTGGGAGTAGGCAACGTGGCCGCTGACGGCGGCATTCCCGACACGGTGAAATACGCGTTTTACCTCGGCGGTGCGGTATTGCTGTGTTCGGTGCTGTGGACGGTGCTGAACACGCGCGAATATCCGCCCGAGGAGCTGAACGCCTTCGCCGACAGTCCCACTGACACGCACGCAAGCGATGTGTCGCGTAGCTGGCGGGTGGGCGTGGTGCTGGGCGTGATGGGTGCCTTGCTGCTGGCGGTGATCCGCTACTACACGCTGGAAAAGGAGCTGTACCTGCTCGCCGGCGGATTGATCCTGTTCGGCGGTCTGTTTGCGTGGCTGTCGGTCACGCGCAGCAGCGGCATGTTGCGCCAGGTGATGGGTGATCTCCACGGCATGCCCGCCTCGATGCGCCAGCTTGCCTGGGTGCAGCTGTTCTCGTGGTTCGCGCTGTTCTCGCTGTGGATCTACACCACGGCGGCGGTCACGGCCGTGCACTACGGCACCAGCGACACGCACTCGGCCCTCTACAACGAAGGCGCCAACTGGGTGGGCGTGCTGTTCGCCGCCTACAACGGCTTCGCCGCCGTGGCGGCCGTGGCGATTCCGTGGATGGTGCGCAAGATGGGCCTGCGCATGAGCCACCTGGTCAATCTATGGCTGGGCGGTGCGGGCCTGCTCTCGTTCCTGCTGATCCGCGATCCACACTGGCTGCTGCTGTCGATGGTAGGCGTGGGCTTCGCGTGGGCATCGATCCTCTCGCTGCCCTATGCGCTGCTGTCGGACAACCTGCCGGCGGCGAAGATGGGCGTGTACATGGGCATCTTCAATTTCTTCATCGTGATCCCGCAACTGCTGGCCGCGAGCGTGCTGGGATTGCTGCTGCGCATGTTCTTCCACGGACAGGCGATCTGGGCGCTGGCCATGGGCGGCGCGAGCCTGATCATCGCGGGACTGTGCACGCTGCGCGTGGCGGAGCCGGAGACGCAGCTGTCTCCGGCATCGGCGGGCTGAGGTCGCCGCGGCCTTCTTCCCTTTTGTGGGAGCGCACCCTGTGCGCGACGAGCGACGTAGCGCTGAAGCGGTAGCGTCTCTTCAGGCGACTGGGTACATCGACGGGCTGCAGTCGCGCACACGGTGCGCTCCCACAGTGGATCAATGAGGCTCAGCGTCCTCGCAGGCTCGACTTCCGCACCACCAGCTTCGCCGGCATCATCGCGCTCTCCGCGGGTTCGCCGCGGATCAGGCGCAGCAGGTTGTCGACGAGGATCTCGCCGGCCTGCTTGGTGTCCTGCAGCACCGTGGTCAGCGGTGGATTGACGAAGCTGGCCATGGGGATGTCGTCGAAACCCGCCAATGCCACGTCATCCGGCACCTTCAAGCCGTGGTCGGCCAGGGCGCGCATGGCGCCAATGGCGATCAGGTCACTGGCGGCGAACACCGCATCGAAGGCCACGCCGCGCGAGAGCAGCGTTTCCAGCGCGTCGTAGCCGGAGCGCTCCGTGCTTTCGGCGTCCACCTGCAAGACGGGCTCCACCTGCAGGCCCGCGTCTTCCAGCGCCTGCGTGTAGCCGTGATAACGGTCGAAGAACTCGGGGTAGTGGCTGGAGGCATCGCCGAGGAAGGCGATGCGCCGGCAACCCTGCTCGATCAGGTGCGCTGTGACGGCGCTGCCGCCGCTGATGTTGTCGCAACCGACCGAGATATCCGGCTGGTCCGGCAACACCGCGCCCCATCGCACGCAGTGCGTGCCCTGGTCGACCAGCTTCTTGAGCTTGTCGCGGATGGCAAGGTAGTCGCCATAGCCGAGCAGGATGATGCCGTCCGCCTTCTTGCTGTCCGCGTAATCCGCGTGCCAGTCGTGCGAGAACTGCTGGAACGAGATCAGCAGGTCGTGTCCGCGCTGCGCGCTGGCGCGCGTGATCGAGCCCAGCATGGAAAGGAAGAAGGGGTTGATGTGCGACTCGTCCGCCGTCGGGTCTTCGAACAGCAGCAGGGCCAGGGTGCCGGTGTGGCGGGCACGCAGGCTGGAGGCGTTCTTGTCGACCTTGTAGTTGAGCTCGTCTACCGCCGCCTGGATGCGCCGGCGTGTCTCCTCGTTCACCAGCGGGCTGCCGCGCAGGGCGCGTGAGACCGTGGACTGGGAGACGCCGGCCAGGTGGGCGATATCGAATGAGGTGACTTTACCCTTGATCTGCACGCGGCCATGACCCCTGGAGGCAATACCGGCCGAGTTTCCTGTGGCCAGACGATTGGATGGCGCAAATCCTAGCGGCTTGCGCGCTCGCTGTCCTTTCCGTGGGTCAGGCGGGCTCCGGGCAAAAAAATGCCCCGAGGATTAGGGGGGAATCCTCGGGGCCGGGTGGAAGCGAAACCCAGGGGAGAGGTTCGCTTACCGGGGTGGCTCATCCAGGGAGGTGGTGAGCCGGTTGGACGCCGTTGCGTGCATCCGAGGATTAAGAACGCGCAATCAGGGAAAAGTTGCACACGGGAGGGCAATTTTATTTGGGTGGGATTCATTTGACGAAATTCAAACGAATGGGTGTGGCGTAGTCGGTGGCGAACTTCTTCCCCTTCACTGTAGGAGCGCACCCAGTGCGCGATCGCCTTTCGCCTCAGTTCTCCCTTTCCGTCACTCCTGCGAAGGCAGGAGTCCAGTGACTTTCGCTCCTGATCTGCCGTTCCCACCAGTTGGCTCGCCTGCCGCGGGCTTCCGAGCCGCTGCCGCGGCCCGGGTCACTTTCTCTTGCTTGCCCAAGTCCCACAGGGATTAGCTTCGCGTCAGAAAGTAACCAAAGAGAACGGCACCCCGCGTGGCGCTGGCCGGGCTACGCCCAGCCAGTCCGTGAGGGGCGGCCGGGCTTTTCGACCGGGCTCCTGCCCGGACGAAAAGTGCCCGACATCCTGTCGGGCACCCCTTTGGGGCCTGATCGTCCACCCCTCACCGCCACACAGGGGAGGTTTGAAGGCTCGTGCCGCTGCGCGGCACATCGCGTTGCAGCGATGGTGGCGGCATCGTTCGTTGTGGGAGCGCACCCTGTGCGCGACCGCAGAGGTGATGATTCGCGCCGCGGTCGCGCACTGGGTGCGCTCCTACAGGGAGAAGCCCGCTCTTCGTTTCGGCTTTTGACCTTCGGGCCCCTATGGCGCGAGCAGGCGGGAGGTGGAACAGCCCGGAGGGTGGTCGGCATGGATGCCGGCCAGTGGATCGTCAGGGCAGGACGCCCTGTCGATCCACCCCGCCGCCCGCCTGCGCCCCCGCAGGGGCGCGCCATCGGGGTGGCCTTTCTCTTGGTTACTTCTCTTTGGCCACGCAAAGAGAAGTAACCCGCTGCCCGGCAGGGCAGCGGAAGCCCGCGGCAGGCGAGCCCGGTCGCGGAAGAGCCGCAACTATGTCGTTGCAAATCGGAAGGACCAGAACATCGCGGTGGAGACCGACGCGAAAGGCTGTCGCGCACAGGGTGCGCTCCCACAGTGGTGGGGCGGCGCAACCGTGCCAGCTCTACCAAAACGCAGGAAACGCAGAGACGAGCGCCTAGTGCGCCTCATCCCAATTGGCACCGACCCCAGCCTCCACCAACAGCGGCACCGACAACGCCGCCGCCCCGGACATGCGTTCGATCACGCCTGCCCGAACCTCCTCCACCGCATCCTTGCGCACCTCGAACACCAGTTCGTCGTGCACCTGCATCAGCATGTGGGCATCGTCGTTGCGCCGGCCCAGCCAGTCATGCACCGAGATCATTGCGCGCTTGATGATGTCGGCCGCGGTGCCCTGCATCGGAGCGTTCACTGCAGCGCGTTCGGCGCCGGCACGCAGGGCCTGGTTGCGGGAGGTGAGGTTCTCCAGGTACAGGCGGCGACCGAACAGGGTTTCCACGTAGCCGTCGCGATGCGCCTGCTGGCGGGTGGCGTCCATGAAGGCGTGCACGCCTGGATAGCGGGCGAAGTAGCGCGCCATGTAGTCGCTGGCCTCGCCGCGGTCCACGCCCAGCTGGCGGGCCAGACCGAATGCACTCATGCCGTACATCAAGCCGAAGTTGATCGCCTTGGCGGCGCGGCGCTGGTTGGACGTCACTTCCTCGGGCGTGAGGCCGAACACCTCGGCCGCCGTGGCGCGGTGCACGTCGCCGCCTTCGTGGAAGGCCTTGAGCAGGCCTTCGTCGCCCGACAGGTGGGCCATGATGCGCAGCTCGATCTGCGAATAGTCGGCCGCCAGCACCACCCAGCCTTCCGGTGCCACGAAGGCCTGGCGGATGCGCCGGCCTTCCTCGGTGCGCACCGGGATGTTCTGCAGGTTGGGATCTGACGAAGACACGCGCCCGGTCGCCACCGCGCCCTGGTGGTAGCTGGTGTGCACGCGCCCGGTGCGCGGGTTGACCATCTCGGCCAGCTTGTCGGTGTAGGTGGAACGCAGCTTGGCCAGGCCGCGGTAATCCAGGATCAGGCGCGGCAGCGGATGGTCGTCGGCGATCGCTTCCAGCGCTTCCTCATTGGTGGACGGCTGGCCGGTGGGCGTCTTCAGCTTGGCGGGCAGGCCGAGCTCGTCGAACAGGATGGCCTGCAGCTGCTTGGGCGAATCCAGGTTGAATTCGCGACCTGCGCCCTTCCACGCGGTTTGCTGCAGCTCCAGCATGCGCTTGCCCAGCTGCTGGCTCTGCTTGCGCAGCTCGCTCACGTCGATCAGCACGCCGCGCTGTTCCATTGCGGCGAGCACGGGCACCAGCGGGATCTCGATGTGTTCGTAGACCGAGCGCAGCGAGGGTTCGCTTTCCAGCTTGGGCCATAGCGCGTGGTGCAGGCGCAGCGTCACGTCCGCGTCTTCGGCGGCGTAGCGGCAGGCGGTATCGATATCGACCTGCGAGAACGGAATCTGTTTGGCGCCCTTGCCGGCCACCTGCTCGTACTTGATGGTCTCGTAGCCGAGATATTTCTGGGCCAGCGAATCCATGTCGTGGCGCGTGGCGGTGGCGTTCCACACGTAGGACTCCAGCATGGAGTCGTGCTTGAGCCCCTGCACCACGATGCCGTAGTGCGACAGGATGTTGATGTCGTACTTGGCGTGCTGGCCCAGCTTCGGGCGCTCGGCGTCTTCGAAGAACGGCTTCAGTGCGGCGAGCACGTGGTCGCGCGGCAGCTGCGCCGGGGCGCCGGGGTAGTCGTGGGTCAGCGGCACGTAGCAGGCATGTCCCGGTTCCACCGAGAGGCTGAGGCCGACGATGTCGGCCTGCATCGAATCGATCGAGGTGGTCTCGGTGTCGAACGCGATCAGCGGCGCGCTGGCGATCTTCGCCAGCCAGCCGTCGAGTTGTGCCTGGGTGGTGACGAGTTCGTACTGGCCCTGCATGTTCAACGCGGGGGTATCGGCTTCCCGCTCCAGCACGACCGGAGCGCTTGCTCCGGCGGGAGGTGAGGCAGGAGCCGTCGCCGCGCTTCCGGTAGCGCCTGCAGCTTCGGCATCAAGTTCCTTCAGCGCGGCCTTGAACTCGTAGCGCGTGAACAACTCGCGCAGCTGTTCGATGTGCCGGTCGCGCGGCTTGAGCTCGGTGACCGGCAGGTCCAGCGGCACGTCGAGCTTGATCGTCACCAGGTCGCGCGACAACGGCAGCTGCGGCAAGGCAGCGCGCAGGCTCTCGCCGATCTTGCCGCCGATCTTGTCGGCATTCGCGATCAGGTTGTCGAGGTTGCCGTACTCGGCCAGCCACTTTGCCGCCGTCTTGGGACCGCACTTGGGCACGCCGGGCACGTTGTCGACGGTGTCGCCGGTCAGCGTGAGGAAGTCGATGAACTGCGACGGCTCCACCCCGAACTTCTCCACCACGCCGGCGGTGTCGGTGGTGGTGTTGGTCATGGTGTTGACCAGCTGGATGCCCGGGCGCACCAGCTGAGCAAGGTCCTTGTCCGAGGTGGAGATCTCCACTTCGATACCCTTCGCATGCGCCTCCTCGGCCAGGGTGCCGATCACATCGTCCGCTTCCACACCATCGACGCGCAGGATGGGGAAGCCCAGCGCACCCACGATGGCGAGCATCGGCTGCACCTGTGCACGCAAGTCATCCGGCATCGGCGGACGGTTGGCCTTGTACAGTTCATACATCGCGTTGCGGAAGGTGGGGCCGGGTGCATCGCTCACGAAGGCCACGTAATCGGGCTTGGCCTTGAGCGTGGCCCGCAGCATGTTGACGATGCCGAACAGGGCTCCCGTCGGCTCGCCTTGCGAATTGCTCAGCGGGGGCAGCGCGTGGAACGCACGGTAGAGATAGGACGAACCGTCGATGAGGATGAGCTTGGGCATGGGGGGATTGTCGCACGTGGTGGCGAGCGCCGTTTCCGGCTGAAATGCACGGGCGGCGACTTCCTGGAAACCTCGTGACCGGAGCCGTTGTCGATGTATTCAAGTCGCCTGCTTTCCACGCCTGCCTGGAGGCGCAGGTTTGTATCGCAGGATGTTGATTCACGAGCCGCATCGGCGGGCGCTGCTATGCTCCACAACCTACAAGGAGGCCGTCATATGAAATCTGTCACATGGCTTGTTGTGCTTGGTATGGCGGTCGCATCGAGTGCGCTGGCCCAGTCGGCCAGCCAGTTTCCGCCGGCGCCGCCGCCGCCGGGCATGAATGATCCCGGTGTGAAGGCTGTGGCACCGCCCGCACCCGAGCCGGCATCGAAGGCATCCACCCCGGCGACCTCCGCCGATACGGCGGCCACGCTCAGCCAGCCGGCCACTGCGTCGCAGCAGTCTCAGCCGCGTGACGCGCGCGGTGACGCGCCGCCTCAGGTCACCGTGCATACCGAAGGCGACCAGACCGTGCAGGAATATCGCCGCAGCGGCCAGCTCTACATGGTCGTGGTGACATCCCGCGCCGGTATCACGCAGACCTACATGGTCGACCAGAAGGGTGCGTGGACCAACCAGACCGGCGAGCCGGTGAAGCCGGTGATGTACAAGGTCATGGAGTGGGGCAAGAGCAAGTCTGCCGAAGACCAGGACAACGGCGGCAAGTAAGGCACGCCGTTGAGCCTGCTTGCCGGAGCGCCTGCATGAACCCGCGCGAGAGCTGGTTGCTCTTCGCGCTGGGTTCGGCGTTCTTCGCGGCGCTCACCGCACTGTTCGGCAAGCTGGGCGTGGCGGGCATCAATTCCAACCTCGCCACTTTTATCCGCACCATCGTGATCCTGCTGGTGACGGCTGGCATCCTCAGCCTGCGCAACGAATGGGCGAAACCCACCGGCTTGCCCACCAGCAGCTGGGTATTCCTGGTGCTCTCGGGCGTCGCCACCGGCTTGTCGTGGCTTTGCTATTACCGCGCGCTGCAACTGGGGCCGGTGAGCAAGGTGGCGCCGATCGACAAGCTGAGCGTGGCCATCGCCATCCTGCTCGGCGTGTTGCTGCTGGGCGAATCGCTGAGCTGGCCGCTGGTGATCGGCGGGGGCCTCATCGTCGCCGGTGCGATCGTCATCGCGGTCTTTTGATCAGCCCGCGCGTCACAGCTCGTCCAGTTCGGGATAGTGGCGGAAGATGCCGTCCTCATTGAACGCCAATCGCCGAGGTGACGCGAGATAAGCCGCGATGCGCGGTCGCTCGGCCACGCGCTCGCTTAGCGCACGCAGCCTCTTGGTTCGCCTGCGCAGTCCCTTCATGGTGTGCGGAAACGCGTATTCCAGGCCGGCCATCAGCTGGAATAGCGACAGGTCCACGTACGAGTGGCGCCGGCCGAGTGCATGGCGCCCATCGTTGCGTTGGAGGATCTGCTCGAAATAGCCGAGGTATTTCGGAATGCGCTCCTCGCGGAACGACGCCGCGCGCTTGCGGGCCTCCGGGCGCTGTTCTTCGTAGTACTGCTCGACCGCGATCGGATGATGCGTGTCGTGCGCTTCGGCCACGATGTCGGTGATGGTGAGTTGCAGCTGCAAGGCATAGGTCTGGCTGGCGGCGGAAGCGGGCACGAGCGCATGGCGGGGGCCGAGGAAGGCAAGGATGTTTGCCGTCTGCGCGATCACCTGGCGACCGGCGCGCAGGAAAGGCGGAGCGAATGGCTGTGCGCCAGGTTGCTGGCCGCGCAGGAAAGGCATGATGGCCTGATCGCCTTTCACCCGCGCGACATCGGCGTAAGCCGCGCCCGCGTCTTCCAATGCCAGGCGCACGAATTCGCCGCGGCCCTGGATGCCGGTCCAGTAATAGAGCTCGTATCGCATGGGCCCCACCTCGCAAAAGCAAGAGGCTAAGCGGGGTGCGTTCAACGCCGTGTATAGAAAGGCGCGGTTCGGTGGTGATCGTTCGCGCCAGCATCGCTTCTTGTGAGAGCGCACCCTGTGCGCGACAACCCCAGGCATGCGCATGTGGTGCGAGGTTACAGTCGCGCACAGGGTGCGCTCCCACAAAAACGCCTCTGCATCTGCCAATGCCGCTTCACTTCGGTTGTAGGAGCGCACCCAGTGCGCGACCGCAGCGCGACATCACTCCAGGTCTGGGAAAGCTACTGCCGACCAGCCAACCCCCTGAGCTCCTCCCAAACCAGCGCCGCCAGCGGCGACAGCGACCGCTGCCTGCGCTTGAGCAGCACCACGTCACGATGCTCCTGCGGTGTCAGCGGTCGCGTCACCAGTGTCGCGGGCGGGGGCGACAAGGCCGGGCTCACGCTGATCCCCAGTCCCGCCTCCACCATGCGGAAGGCCGTATGCGTGTGGCCTGTCTGCTGCACCACGGTGGGCTCGATACCCCGGCGCGCGAACACCTGATCGATCAGTCGCCGGCTGCCCGAGGAGTAGTCCAGCAGGATCAGTGGCTGTCCCTGCAGCTTGCGCCATGGCACGCGCTGCAGCGCGGCCAGCGGATGGTCGGGACGGCATACCAGCACGAATGGATCGCGCAGGATCAGCTCGCTGTCGAACTCACCGGTATCCGGCGGCTCGATGGCCACGCCGAAATCCACCTCGCCGCCACGCACACTGTCCAGCACCATGGTCTGAGCCTGGTCGTGCAGCTGGATGGCCAGTTCGGGGTAGCGCTGCGTGCATGCAGCGATGCACTGCGGCATCAGGCTGGCCGAAAGCGTGGGGACCGAAGCGACGTGTACCTTGCCGCGGCGGCGTTCGCTTTCGGAATGCACGAAGGCAAGCACGCCTTCGAGCTCGTCCAGCACGCGGCCGATGGCGCTCTCCAGGTAGCGTCCGGCCTCGGTGGGTACGACCTCGCGCGTGTTGCGGTCGAACAGCTTCAGGCCCAGCTCGCCTTCCAGTTCGGCAATGTGCCGGCTGACCGCGGGCTGGCTCAGGTGAAGGCTCTCGGCCGCGCGCCGGAAATGCTGCTGCTGGGCCACGGCGAGAAAGACGCGAAGCTGACGCAGGCTGATATTCATAAACAAATCATATCAATGGATCAGATAATACGATTTGAATAATCAATGGCGCGGGGTTCCAATACCTTCCTGCCTCGCCCGCCCGTTGCCCGCCATGTTCCTGCGCCGCTTCCTCCCCGATCGTTTCACCTGCGCCCTGGTCGTTACGGTGGCGCTCGCCAGCGTGCTGCCGTGCCGCGGTGCGACCGCAAGCGCGTTCAACGTGCTCACCGACCTGGCCATTGGGCTGTTGTTCTTCCTGCATGGCGCGAAGCTCTCCCGCGAGGCGGTGGTGGCGGGCATGACCCACTGGCGCCTGCACCTCACCGTGCTGGCCAGCACCTTCGTGCTGTTCCCGCTGCTGGGCGTGGTGCTGCGTCCGCTGCTGTCGCCACTGGTGACGCCCGATCTGTATCTCGGCGTGCTGTTCCTCTGCACCCTGCCTTCCACGGTGCAGTCGTCGATCGCCTTCACTTCGATGGCGCGCGGCAATATTCCCGCGGCCATTTGCGCGGCGTCGGCCTCCAGCCTGCTCGGCATCTTCATCACGCCGCTGCTGGTGGGCGTGCTGCTGGAATCGCATGGACAGGGCGGCATGAGCTGGGATGCCGTGGGCGCCATCGTGCTGCAGCTGCTGGTGCCGTTCGTGGCGGGGCAGGTCGCTCGGCGCTGGATCGGTCGCTGGGTGGAACGCCGTCGCGCCATGCTCTCCTATGTGGACCAGGGTTCGATCTTGCTGGTGGTCTACACCGCCTTCAGTGCCGCCGTGTTGCAGGGCCTGTGGAAGCAGATGCCGCTGCCCGTGCTGGGCGGCCTGCTGGTCGTCAACGTCGTGTTGCTGGCGATTGCCCTGCTGGCGACGCGCTATGGTGCGCGAGCGCTGGGCTTCCAGCGCGCCGATGAGATCACCATCGTGTTCTGCGGCTCGAAGAAGAGCCTCGCCAGCGGCGTGCCGATGGCCAAGGTGTTGTTCGCAGGGCACCCGCTCGGCGCCATCGTGTTGCCGATCATGCTGTTCCATCAGATCCAGCTGATGACCTGTGCAGTGCTGGCGCGTCGTTATGCGGCGAGGCCGGTGGAGGTCACCCGCAAACTGGTCGAGACGTCCAGCTGAGCGCGACGCCAGTCGGTAGGAGCGCACCCAGTGCGCGATAAGCCGACGAAGCGGTGATGCGGGAGCTAATGATTCTCGCCAAAGCCCAACGCTCTAGTTGAGTCTCACGTGGCGGTCGCGCACTGGGTGCGCTCCTACACAGGGGCAGCGATAAAAAAACGGGGCCCAGAGGCCCCGTTTTTCGTTGCATCCGCTCAGTGGCGGAAGTGGCGGATGCCGGTGAACACCATCGCCATGCCGTGCTCGTCCGCGGCGGCGATCACTTCGGCGTCGCGCATCGAACCGCCGGGCTGGATCACCGCACTGATGCCCGCAGCCGCGGCTGCGTCGATGCCGTCGCGGAACGGGAAGAACGCATCGGAAGCCATCACCGAGCCGCGCACTTCCAGCTTCTCGTCGGCCGCCTTGATGCCGGCGATCTTGGCGCTGTACACGCGGCTCATCTGGCCCGCGCCGACGCCGATGGTCTGGCGGTTCTTCGTATAGACGATGGCGTTGCTCTTGACGTACTTGGCCACCTTCCAGGCGAAGATCAGGTCGTCGATCTCGGCGGGCGTCGGTGCGCGCTTGGTGACGATCTTGAGGTCTTCCGCCTTCACCATCGCGCGGTCGGCGGTCTGGATCAGCAGGCCCGAACCCACGCGGCGCGAGTCGACGCCCGGGTGTGGCTTGCTCAGGTCGCCATCGGCCGGCGGCGGAATCTCCAGTGCACGCACATTGGCCTTCTTGGCGAAGACCTTCAGCGCGTCATCCTCGTAGCCCGGCGCCAGCACCACTTCGACGAACTGACGGTCGACGATGGCTTTGGCGGTGGCTGCGTCAACCACGCGGTTGAACGCGATGATGCCGCCGAAGGCCGAGGTCGGGTCGGTCTGGTAGGCGAGGTCATACGCGCGACCGATGCCGTCGAGGCTCACTGCCACGCCGCACGGGTTGGCGTGCTTGACGATCACGCAGGCCGGCTTGGTGAAGCTGCGTACGCATTCCCACGCGGCATCGGAGTCGGCGATGTTGTTGAATGACAGTTCCTTGCCCTGCAGCTGGCGGAACGTGGCCAGCGTGCCCGGCGACGGGTACAGGTCGCGGTAGAACGCGGCCTGCTGGTGCGGGTTTTCGCCGTAGCGCAGGTCCATCACCTTCACGAAGCGGCCGTTGGCCTGTTCCGGGAAAGCGTCGTGCCCGGCAATGCCGTCAAGGCTGTCGTTGAGCTTGAGTGCGGAGAGGTAATCGCTGATCGCGCCGTCGTAATTTGATACGCGGTTGAATGCGGCGACGGCCAGCTTGAAGCGCGTGGCGCGCGAGAGGCCGCCATTGCCCTCGATCTCGGCGAGCGCTTCTTCGTACTGGTCGGGCGAGGTGAGCACGCCGACGTCGTTCCAGTTCTTCGCCGCCGATCGCAGCATGGCCGGGCCGCCGATGTCGATGTTCTCGATCGCCTGCTCCAGCGTGCAGTCGGGCTTGGCCACGGTCTGCTCGAACGGATACAGGTTGAGCACGAGCAGGTCGATCGGTGCGATGCCCAGTTCCGCCATCACCGCGTCGTCGGTGCCGCGACGGCCGAGCAGGCCACCATGCACCTTCGGGTGCAGCGTTTTCACGCGGCCATCCATGATTTCGGGGAAGCCGGTGAGCTCACTCACGTCCTTGACCGCTATACCGGCCTCGCGCAGCGCCTTGGCGCTGCCGCCGGTGGAAAGCAGCTCGATACCGGCCTTGCTCAGTCGCTGGCCCAGTTCAAGCAGTCCGGTCTTGTCCGACACGCTGATCAGCGCGCGGCGAATGGGAGTCACAGCAGAGGCGGACATGGCAGCTTCCATAACGGGGAAGCCAGACATTATAGCCGTCTGGAGCCGAACCGTCGGCAAATGGCCGTGTCAGCGGATGGACGGCCAAACGCCGCGGGCTTCAGGGTGCCCGATCGGATGCTGCCATGGGAGGGGTTGAAGCGGGGTGGGTTACAGCAGGCCGTGCGCGGCCAGCTTCTTGCGCAGCGTGGCGCGATTGATGCCGAGTGCAGCGGCGGCGCGGCTCTGGTTGCCGTCGTGCCAGGCCAGGACTTCGCGCAGCAGTGGGCCTTCGACTTCGCGAATCACGAGCGCATGCAGGCCCTCGCCGCACTCGGTATCGCCGATGTCGGCGAGATAGCGGCGTACGGTGCGGGTGACGCATTCGCTCAACGCGCTCTGCGACGAATGCTCTTTGGGAGATTCGTTGGCAGGCAGTCTTACGGCATTCACTGACATTTCCCCTCACGCTCTGACACAACGGCTACATTGGCCGTTGCAGTGGTTATGGCAATACCGCGGGCGGCGGCTCGCATGGATCGCCGGGTGCAGCAGTAAGGACGAAGGGGCGAGTGTACCCGCGAAGGCGGACAATTTTAAGTCCCTATTCGTCGGATAGATGTTCCCGTACGACCGGTCCGGAAATGTCCTGTGGACAAAATTCGGATCCAATGGCACGGACCGTGCCTGAACGACTTGCCGCCTGCTGACGGAAGCGCAAGCGGGCGTCCCGCGCAAATGGACGGCTATTCGAAACCGAATTCGAACGCTACCGCCTTGCCCTCGGGATCTTCCACTTCGAGCATCAATGCGGCGGTGGCGCCGGGGGCGAGTCCGCGCTGCATGATGTTGGTGTCGCCGAGATACTCAGCGGGGCGCAGGCGGCGCATCGCGAGCCGTTTGCCATTGGCATCGGACAGCGTGACCGATACGACGGGATAGGGTTGTGCGAAGTCGGCGTCGTTGCGCAGGCTCGCCGTGATCAGCAGGGCGCCAGGCACGGAGGGGTGGGCCTGCACGTCCCGCGCAAGCAGGCTCAGCTTCGAGGTGTCCTGTACCAGGGGCAGTTGGCAACCCAGGCTGGAGCAGGCGTCCCGCAGCACGGGGCCGACCGTGGCGTCGCTGATCAGGGAGTCACGCTTGGCCCAGGCCAGTTGGGCGCACAAGGCGAGCAGCAGCAGCGTGCAGGCAGTGATCCAGGGCCAGCGAAGGCCCCGGCTCTTTTCCTTTTGGCGCACAAAGCGCGGCGCCACCACAAGATGGCTGAAGTCCTCGACGGGGTCGGGCTGGGCAGCGATGGGCTCGGCTATCGCCGGGACCTCGGCCGGTGGGCGATAGACCGCCAGGTCCAGCCGTGGCGGCACGAATTCATCGCGCGACGGCAATCGATGGAAGGGTTCCGGCGGCAACTGGTCGCTGAGGCTGGCCAGTGCATCGAACTCAGTGTGGCAGTGCCCGCACACGACCTGACCGCGCGCTTGCGCAAGCGTTTCCGTGTTCAGCGAGAACACGGTCAGGCAGTCAGGGCATTGGGCGTACATGCGGTCCGCTGGTTTCGAACTGTGGCAAGCCTAGTGCAGGCGTGCCGACAAATCACGCGCATGCATGCGCGAAGCGTGAACAGGCACTCAGCTGCGACGTCGGCCGCTCCTGCGCATCCTGCGCTCGCGGCACTAGCACTTCCCTGTGCGTCGGCCGCTGATGCGCACCCAGTCTTCCTGCGTATCCACGCGCAACTCGTCGAACCATTCGGCGTAACGCTGCAGGAGTTCTTCTTCCTGACCCTGCAGGATGCCGGAGATCGCGAACGGTGCACCGGGCTTCGCCGCGGCGGCGAAGGTCGGCGCCAGTTCGCCCAGCGGGCCGGCGAGGATGTTGGCGATGAACACGTCGGCCGGCTCCGCCTCCAGGTCTTCGGGCAGGAACAGGGAGAGGCGGTCGGCCACTTCATTGCGTTCGGCATTGTCGGCCGAGGCGGTCAGTGCCTGCGGATCGTTGTCCACGCCTACCGCGCTGGCGGCGCCGAGCTTGAGCGCGGCGATGGCGAGGATGCCCGAGCCGCAGCCGAAGTCGACGATGCTCTTGCCCTTGAGGTCCAGGCTGTCGAGCCACGCCAGGCACAAGGCGGTGGTGGGGTGCGTGCCGCTGCCGAAGGCGAGGCCGGGATCGAGTCGGACCACCACGATGTCCTCGTCGGCGGGCGGCTCGATGTTCCACGGATAGATCCACAGCCGCCGCCCGAAGGCCATCGGCTTGAACTGGTCCATCCAGGCGCGTTCCCAGTCTTCGTCGGCCACGTCGCGGAATTGCATGTGATCCGGTTCCAGCCAGGGCAGCAGGTCGCCCAGCGCTTCGCTCAGGCCACGGCGATCGGTGTCCGATTCGAACAGCGCATTGAGCGTGATCGTCGGCCACAGCGGCAATTCGCCCACGCCGGGCTCGAAGATGGCCTGCTCATCCGGCGTTTCCGCATCGGCATCCTGCAGGGTGATGGACAGCGCGCCGAGATCGTCGAGTGCCTCCTCCACGCGGGGCTGCTGTTCGGAACGGACAGTGAGCGAGAGTTCGAGCCAGGGCATGGCGGGTTCCTGCAGGTGAGGCGGGTATTGTCGCCGATGTGGGAGTCGGGCGCTAAAGCGCGACCCTCACTTGTGGGGGCGCACCCAGTGCGCGACCGCGCGGTGGCGGTGTCATTCGGTGATTTTGTCGCGGATGGGCGTCAGTTGACGAGGAAGCCGGTCGGTGTGGCCAACACGCGGCGCCACTGTCGCGCACAGGGTGCGCTCCCACAATTTGGGGCGGCCCCTTGTAGGAGCGCACCCAGTGCGCGACCGCAGACTAGCGTTCTGCCCCAGTCGGTGACTTGCATGATGACAGCGCAGCGCGACGACTGCTCGTCGCGGTGACCGTGCCGCCGTGATCGCGCACTGGGTGCGCTCCTACAGGGAGAGGAACGTGTCGTGGCGGTGGTAGTAATCGAGTGCGCGAATGAAGTCGGCGATGTCCGAATCCGCCTTGTGCTTGCGCTGCACGAACAGCACTTCGACGAAATCGGCCGCTTCCAGGAAATGGCGCAGATGGTGTTGCGCGGCGAACGCGGGCAAGGCCTCGCCGTTGTCGTCGATCAGTGCGTCGTCTTCATCGGCGACGTGCGAGAGATACAGGCGGCAGTCCGGCGAGGTGATTTCGCTGCGGATATAGACCCACGCGTAGCGGTCCCAGCCATCGCCTTCGTCGAAGGCGGAAGTGATCGCGTCGATCGCGTCGGGGAGGGTCAGCAGTTCGGACATGTCGGGACGACACCGGCGAGCCGCGTGTGCGGCTCGCCGGCAGACATCAGCCGCCGGTGGCGGCCTTTTCCTTCTGTTCGGCCATGCGCTTTTCCAGGTAGTGGATGTTCTGTCCACCCTGCTGGAAACCGACGTCGGCCATGATGCGCTGCTGCAGCGGGATGTTGCACTTCACGCCTTCGATCACCGTTTCGGCGAGTGCCAGGCGCATGCGGGCGATGGCGGTTTCGCGATCCGGACCGTGCACGATCAGCTTGCCGATCATCGAGTCGTAGTTCGGCGGGATGCGGTAGCCGTCGTACAGGTGGGTGTCCACGCGCACGCCCGGGCCGCCCGGCGCCTCGAAGCGCTTCACCGTGCCCGGTGACGGCAGGAAGTTGTCCGGATCCTCGGCGTTGATGCGGCACTCGATCGCATGGCCGTGGATCTTGATGTCCGACTGGCGGATCGAGAGCTTTTCGCCGCCGGCGATCAACAGCTGCTCGCGCACCAGGTCGATGCCGGTGATCAGCTCGGTCACCGGATGTTCCACCTGGATACGGGTGTTCATCTCGATGAAGTAGAAGCGGCCGTCCTCGAACAGGAACTCGAAGGTGCCGGCGCCGCGGTAGCCGATGCGGATGCAGGCATCCACGCAGACCTTGCCGATCTGCTCGCGCAGTTCCGGCGTGATGCCCGGCGCGGGCGCTTCTTCCACCACCTTCTGGTGGCGGCGCTGCATGGAGCAGTCGCGCTCACCCAGGTGGATGGCATTGCCCTGGCCGTCGGCAAGCACCTGGATTTCCACGTGGCGCGGATTTTCCAGGAACTTCTCCATGTACACCTGATCGTTGCCGAAGGCCGCCTTGGCCTCCTGCTTGGTCATGGTGATGGCATTGCCCAGGTGGGCCTCGGTGCGCACCACGCGCATGCCGCGGCCACCGCCGCCACCGGCGGCCTTGATGATCACCGGGTAGCCGATGTCACGCGCGATGCGGATGTTTTCATCCACGTTGTCGCCGAGCGGGCCGCCGGAGCCGGGTACGCACGGCACGCCGGCGGACTTCATGGCCCGGATGGCTTCGACCTTGTCGCCCATCAGGCGGATTACGTCCGCGGTCGGGCCGATGAAGATGAAGCCCGACTGTTCCACCTGTTCGGCGAAGTCGGCGCGTTCGGAGAGGAAGCCGTAACCCGGGTGGATGGCCTGGGCGTCGGTGATCTCAGCCGCCGCGATGATGCGCGGGATGTTGAGGTAGCTGTCGACCGACGGCGCGGGGCCGATGCAGATCGACTCGTCGGCGAGGCCGACGTGCTTGAGGTTGCGGTCTGCGGTGGAGTGCACCGCCACGGTCTTGATGCCAAGACTGTGGCAGGCGCGCAGCACGCGCAGGGCGATTTCGCCGCGGTTGGCGATGACGACTTTTTCGAGCATGGGCATAGGGGTCAGCCCGCGCTTAGGCGATCACGAACATCGGCTGGTCGAACTCCACCGGCTGGCCGTTCTCGAGCAGGATGGCCTGCACGGTGCCGGCCACGTCGGCCTCGATCTGGTTGAACATCTTCATCGCTTCGATGATGCCCAGCGTCTCGCCGGCCTTGACCTGCTGGCCGACCTTCACGAACGCCGCGGCGCCCGGGCTGGCCGACGCGTAGAAGGTGCCGACCATCGGCGCCTTCACCACGTGGCCGGCCGGCAGGGCCGGGGTGCTCGGCGCGGCTTCGGCCGGAGCGGCGGCCACGGGTGCGGCAGCCATCGGGGCGGCCTGCATCACCGGTTGGGCCATGGTCACCGTGCCCTTGGGCACGCGCGACAGGCGAACGACTTCCTCGCCTTCCTTGATCTCAAGTTCCGCGAGGTTGGATTCCTCAAGCAGGTCGATGAGCTTCTTGATCTTGCGCAGGTCCATGGTTCAAACCTTTTTTCGTTCGTGGGGCCGCCGCGGCGGCCGGATGGGAATGAGGGCGGCCGGAGCCGGTCAGGAGGCCGATCCGCTGCGGTCCAGGCGCAGCAGGGCAGCATCCAGTGCCAGTCGGTAGCTGTCCGCGCCGAAGCCGCAGATCACGCCAACGGCGATGTCCGAGAGATACGAATGGCGGCGGAACTCCTCGCGGGCATGCACGTTGGACAGGTGCAGCTCGATGAAGGGGATCGCCACGCCGGCCAGCGCGTCGCGCAGGGAGATGCTGGTATGGGTAAAGGCGCCGGGGTTGATCAGGATGATCGCCGTGCCGTCCAGGCGGGCCTGGTGGATGCGGTCGATCAGCGCGTGCTCGGCGTTGGACTGGAACGTTTCCAGCTCCTGGCCCGCGGCCTGCGCGCGCTGCAGCAGGAAGGCGTCGATATCGTCCAGCGTGTCGCGGCCGTAAACCTCCGGCTCGCGTACGCCCAGCAGATTGAGATTGGGTCCGTGCAGGACCAGGATCTTCGCCACGCCTTGACCTTGGATGCGCGCCGGCAGGGCCGGCTTCCGGCGCGGAGTGTGCGCGCCGGGACCGTTGTTGTCCAGTTCGGCGTAGTTCGGCGATGTTTGAAGGAGAAGTTAACGTTTCACCGTGCGGAGACGTATGGCGTCCGAAACCGCATCAGGGCGCGGTTGGCGCCAGCCACTGCTGCACCTGGCCGTCGTCCAGTACGCCGCGGCGGGTGGCGAGCACGCGGCCGTTCTCGTCCAGAAGCACGCTGTAGGGCAGCAGTTCGCCGACGTTGCCCAGCTGCAGGGAGGTACTGGGGCTTTCGAGGTGACCAATCAGCACCGGATAGTTCACGGGGTGGCTCTCGAGAAAGGCCTTCACCCTCGCCGGATCGTCCATGGCGATGCCGACGACGATCCCTCCCTTTTCGCCGACGTTCGCCTGGGCACGTGCGAGTGCCGGCATTTCCGTCAGGCAGGGGCCGCACCAGGTGGCCCAGAAGTTCAGCAGTACCCGACGACCCCGAAATTCGGAAAGGCGGTGCTCCTTGCCGTCCAGGCCCGATAAAGGAAGATCGGGGGCGATCGACCCCGTTTCGATGGCGGCTCCGCCCGCAGGCGCGTGCGCTTGCCGGCTGGCGTGCTGCAGCCAGCCGCCCGCGGCAGCCACGGCGACGGCAAGCCCCAGGATGATCCAGTTGCTGCGGCTCAACATCATAGGGTGCTGGCGACCGGCGTGCCGGCGGCCTTGGTCAGTGCGTCCTCGACCAGCGAGGAGGTGAGCACGGTCGGCAGCCGGTTACCGGTGCCGCCGTCCTTCGGAAACACCACGTAGAGCGGCACGCCCGGCGAGTGGTATTCCTGCAGGAAGGCGGTGATGGCGGGATCCTCGTTGGTCCAGTCGCCCTTCATGTAGACGGCACCGGTCTTCTTCAGCAGTTCGCGGAAGGCCTCCGTGTCGAGCACGGCATGCTCGTTGGCCTTGCAGGTGACGCACCAGTCGGCCGTCATGTCCACGAACACGGGCGTGCCGGCCTTGCGCAGCTCGGCCAGCTTCGCCGGGGTGAAAGCCACCGTGCCGTTGGCGCTCACGGCGCCCGCGCCAGCTGGCGCTGCCGCCGGCAGTCGGACCAATGCATAGAGCGGGACTGCGGTGAGCAGGGCGAGCACGAAGACCAGCGCGCGGCTGGCGCGGCCGCTCCAGCGGCTCTTCTCGAACCACCACAGTGTCGCGGCCAGCAGCACGGCGGCCACCAGCAGCAGGCCTATGGCATCCGCGCCGCGCTGGTTGGCGAGCACCCAGGCCAGCCACACCGCCGCCAGATACATGGGGAAGGCCAGCACCTGCTTGAGCGTTTCCATCCAGGCGCCCGGCCTTGGCAGCAGCCGGGCCAGTGCGGGGACGAAGCCGATCGCCAGGAACGGCAGGCACAGGCCCAGTCCCAGCGTGAAGAACACCAGCATGGCCTGCGCGGCGGGCGCGGCGAAGGCAAAGCCCAGTGCCGGGCCCATGAAGGGGCCGGTGCACGGGCTGGCCACCACCACGGCGAGTACGCCGACGAAGAAGTCGCCGCGCCAGCCCTTCTGGTTCGCCAGCGAGCTGCCCACGTTGCCCAGCGATCCGCCGAACTGCACCACGCCGGACATCCACAGGCCGGCCGTCAGCATCACCAGCGACAAGGCGGCAACCAGCAGCGGGTATTGCAACTGGGCGCCCCAGGCCTTGGCCAGCGCCACCACGGCGGCGCCGAGCACGACGAAGCTGGTCAGCACGCCGGCGCTGTAGGTCAGTGCATGGCTGCGGCGACGCGCGGGGCTTTCGCCGCTTTCGATCACCGACACCACCTTGATCGACAGCACCGGAAGCACGCAGGGCATCAGGTTGAGGATCAGTCCGCCGAACAGCGCGTACAGCAAGGCGATGCCCAGGCCGACCTCGGTGGCGCGCGCAGGCGGCATCTCCGGCGCCGGTTCCGCCGCGGTGCCACTGGTAGGTGTGGCGCCACTCAGGTCGATCGCCAGCGCGCGCGTCATCAGCGGATAGCAGACGCCTCCGTCCTGACAGCCCTGGAAGCTCGCTTCCAGATTGATCGTCGTGAGGCTGCCGGTATCCCCTTCGATGGCCACCGGCACGTCGACCTGATCGAAGAACACCGTGGTCTTGCCGAAGTGCGCATCCTCGTGTTCCACGCCGGCCGGCCACTCGGGCTTGCCCAGCGTGAGTCCAGCGGCGTCCTTCAACTTCAACGCGGTCTGGTCGCGATAGAGGTAGTAGCCCTTGGGCATGGTCCAGCGCAGCAGCAGGTGCTGCCGGTCCTTGGCGAGCGCTTCCAGGTGGAACGCCTGCTCTGCCGGCAGCATGGCGCCGGCGCTGCCGCCGCGGGTCGAGCCGAGCTTGTCCAGTGCTGCGCCGAGGCCGCCTGCGCCGGCCGTCGGGGCTGCGTCCGCGCCGGGGGGCACAGTCAGGGTGAGCTGCTCCGTATGCGGCGGATAACAGATCTTCGGGGCCACCTCGTGGCAGCCCTGGTACTGCACGCTGAGCTTCAGCTCCGTCGTGGCGGCCGCGATCGTGTAAGGCACCGTGGCATCGACGCCGTGGTGATAGGTCTCCACGTCGCCCAGGTATTCGTCGTGGTGCTTCTCGCCGTCGGGGAGCTGCGCCTCGCCCAGCGTCACGCCGTCGCCAGCCTTGAACTTCATGCGGCCGCGATAGAGGTAGTAATCGGGCGCAATGGTCCAGTGCAGCTTCACCACGCCGGGCGTGGAGGTGTCGGCGCTGAGCTTGTACGCCTCGGTCACCGGCAGCAGGCCGTCGAGGTCGTCCTGGGCCAGGGCCGGCAGCGCAATCGACAGCAGGCAGAGCAGGGCAGTAAGGCAGGCGGCCAGGCGGCCGGGGCGGATCAGGCGCATTGCGGCTCCAGCATGGAGAGACCCGCGCCAGGGCGCAGGCGAACGGGAATTATGACCCAGCTTGAGGATCAGGGCCCTGTGGCGGATGGACCATCCGGATTCAGGCGTGTTCCGTCATGACTTCGCTCAAGCCCGTCCCGCGGTTACGGAGACGCAGCAGGCCGGTGGTCAGCGCCACGCCCAGCAGGATCACCACGCAGCCGCCTGCCATGGCCAGGGTGATCGGCTCATGCAGGAACAGCAGGCCCCACAGCACGCCGAACACCGGGATCAGGAACAGCACCACCATGCTGCGCGAGGCGCCCACGCGGGCCATCAGCCGGTAGAACAGCACGTAGGCCAGCGAGGTGCAGATCGCGGCGAGGCCGAACATCGCCGCCCACGCCGACACGCCGGGCATGCGGGCCGGCCACATCCATACGGTGAAGGGCAGCAGCACCGCCGCGGCCACCAGCTGGCTGCCCGTGGCCACGCTCAGTGGCGTGACGCCGCGCAGCGTGCGATGGCTGACATGGGCGCCGACCGTGTAGCAGACGTTCGCGCCGACACAGGCGGCCATGGCCCAGCCCGACGCGGCGGCGCCGTGTCCGCCGAAACCCACCGTGCCGGCCACCAGCCACACCACGCCGGTGAAGCCGATTACCAGGCCGCTGGCCTGGGTGGCGTTGAGCCGTTCGCTGAACAGCATCCAGCCCGACAGCGCCACCAATAGCGGCGCGATGGCATCGGAAATGGCGGAGACGCCAGCCGGCAGGCTCTTTGCCGCATAGGAGAACAGCACGAACGGCAGCGCTGAATTGGCTAGGCCCACGATCACGAGAGGGCGCCAGTTCGTCGCCATTTCCCTGAGCCGCTGGCGCGACAGCAGCAGCGGCGCCGAGCAGATCGCCGCGCCGATGGCACGCATCCCGGCCAGCGCCATGCCGCCGAATTCGTCCGCACCCATGCGCATGAACAGGAACGAGGCGCCCCAGATGGCTCCCAGCAACAGCAAGGCGGTGATGTCGGACGTTTTCATGGTCGGGACTCTGTGATCGCCCTTCCAGCTTTGGCGGGAAGGACGGACGCTGGGGATGGTGGGGCCGTTATGGAAGGCTAGCCGTCCATAGTGTCAGAACCTGTCAGCAGACTTCAGCGCTTGCCCTGGCCGAACAGCACGCGGCGTTCTTCCTCGGACAGGGGCTGCTTCGGGGTGTAGGTGTTCTCCACCCCTTCATAAGTGCGCTGCGTGGCCGGACGGGCCGAGATCGCCAGGAACCAGCGTTCCAGGTTCGGGAAGTCGGAAAGCGTCTGTCCATGCGCCTCGTGCGGCACGATCCACGGATAGCTGGCGATGTCGGCGATGGAGAACGCGCCTGCGATGAAGTCGCGATCGGCCAGGCGGCGGTCGAGCACGCCGTACAGGCGGGCTACCTCACGGGTATAGCGGTCGACCGCATAAGGCACCGGTTCCGGCGCATAGACGCGGAAATGCCCCGCCTGCCCGGCCATCGGCCCCAGGCCGCCCACCTGCCAGTACAGCCACTGCAGCACCTCCAGCCGGTCACGGAGGTTGGTGGGCATCAGCTGCCCCGACTTTTCCGCCAGGTACTGCAGGATCGCGCCGGACTCGAACACCGTGATCGGCGCGCCGCCGCCCGCGGGGGCGTGGTCGACGATGGCGGGGATCTTGTTGTTGGGGGAAATGGCCAGGAAGGCCGGCTGGAACTGCTCGCCCTTGCTCAGGCTGACCGGGGTGATGAAGTAGGGCAGCCCGGTTTCCTCGAGGAACAGCTTGATCTTGAGGCCGTTGGGGGTGGCGGCGAAGTAGAGCTCGATCATGGGGAGTGCTCCAGCGGGGACGGTGAGCCTAGTGTCGGTGCCCCACTGGTCTTGAAAAAGATCCAGATCAGAGGAAATCTTCCGGACCAGTCAATCCCCGGACGCCAGCGCCATGGATCAGCCGCTCGCCTTTCCGCTCGACATCCCCGCGCGGGGCCGCCTGGAGGCGCTGCACGGCCAGTTGCGTGCGGCCATTCTCGACGGACGCCTGGCGGGCGGGCAGGGCCTGCCATCCACCCGCGCGCTGGCGAGTTCGCTGGGCATCTCGCGCAACACGGTGGTCGCGGCCTACGACCGGCTGCTCAGCGAGGGCTATGTGTCTGCGCGCCATGGCTCCGGTTACGCGGTCGCCGAGGGATTGGCCAAGAAGAAGGCGACGCTGCCGGCCGCCGACGAAGGCGATCGCCGACTCGCCGGGCGCTGGAGGAACGTAGCCAGGCCGGTCCGAAGCGGCAGTAACGCGCCCGTGCGCTACGACTTCTGCGTGGGCCTCCCGGATGCATCGCGCTTTCCATTTGATGCCTGGCGCCGTTTGTCGGCGCGCGCCTTGCGTGGCCTGTCGCGCACGCCGGCGGTCTATGACGCGCCGGCCGGGCGACAGGCACTGCGCGAAGCCATCGCGGGGCATGTCTCCTTCGCCCGCGCGGTGACCTGCGGGGCGGACGACATCGTGGTCACCAGCGGTGCGCAGCAGGCGTTCGACCTGCTGGCGCGCTGCCTGGTCACTCCGGGCCGCACGGTGATCGCGGTGGAGGATCCGGGCTACCCGCCGCTGCGCGCGGCGTTCGAGGCGGCCGGCGCCAGCGTGGTGCCGGTGCCGGTCGATGAGGAAGGGTTGGTGGTGGAGCAGATTCCGACGACCGCAAGGGTGATCTACGTGACGCCCTCGCACCAGTTTCCGCTCGGCATGGTGATGTCGCCGGCGCGACGCATGGCCCTGCTCGACTTCGCGCATCGCCACGGCGCCGTGATCATCGAGGACGACTACGACGGCGAATTCCGCTACGGCGGCCGCCCGCTGGATGCGCTGCAGACGTTGGATCGCGAAGGCCTGGTGTTCTACGTCGGCACCTTTTCCAAGAGCCTGTTTCCCGCACTGCGCCTCGGTTACGTGGTCGCGCCGCCGTGGGCGATGGCCGCACTGGCGCAGGTGCGCCAGATCAGCGACTGGCATAGCGATGTGCTGGCGCAGGACACGCTGGCGCTGTTCATCGTCGAGGGTCACCTCGCGCGCCATGTGCGCAAGATGCGCCGTATCTACGCCGAGCGTCGCCAGGCGTTGATCGATGGTCTCGCGCGCCACGCAGGGGATCTGCTCGCGCTGCAGGCCTCCGACGCGGGGCTGCACGTGGCCGCGCTGTTGCAGACCGATCAACGCGCCAGCGATCTGGTGCGGCGCGCCGCGGAGCAGGACATGCGCATCGAAGCGCTGGCCGGCTACGCCATCGATGCGAACCCGCCCAACGGCCTGGTGTTCGGCCTGGGCGTGCTGCCGGTGGCGCGGATGGAAGAGGCCACGCAGGCCTTGGGGCGGCTGTTGAAGACCAGCCGCTGAGAGCGGTCTCCACAACTCCCCGGCAGCAGTTGCTGTCGGCCGGGCTCAGCCCGGATCGCGCACCCAGTCCAGATAGGCCTCATGCCCTTGCGCCACCGGCACGGCGATCAGTTCCGGCAGTTCGTAGGGGTGCAGCGCCAGCAGCCGCTCCTTGAGGGCGGCAAAGCGCTGCCCGGTGGTCTTGATCATCAACAGCTCCTCGCTGTCGGTGACCACCTCGCCCTTCCAGCGGTAGGTGGAGCGGATACCGGGGATGCGATTGACGCAGGCGGCCAGGCCCTCGCCCACCAGGGCCTCGGCCAGGGCCTGGGCGCTGGCGGGGTCGGGGCAGGTGCAGTAGCAGAGCAGGACGGGGTTGGACATGGCCCCAGCCTAGCGCGCCCCGCCCGACCCGGCACCCCTCACCCTCCTTGTAGGAGCGCACCCAGTGCGCGATGGGCGTTTGGGGCTCGCGCTCCGTCAGCTTTTCGCGCACTGGGTGCGCTCCTACAAAAGGCCAAAAAAGCCCCAGCGCGCCCTTGAAAGCCCTGAACGCTTCCCCCATTGCATGGGTCAGCCACCGGATCGGCACCGTTTGCAGGGGGGCTTTGCGTCGTTATGATTGGCACTCACCTACCGGGAGTGCTAACAGCGCAGCCACCAGGCGCCGCTCCGGGGTAATCCCTTTTTTGTTCCACCCATCCAATCAAGCTGGAGCCCATCCAATGAGCAAACTGCGTCCGCTGCACGATCGCGTCATCGTCAAGCGTCTCGAAGAAGAGCGCGTCTCCGCTGGCGGCATCGTCATCCCCGACAGCGCCACCGAGAAGCCGACCCGCGGCAAGGTCATCGCTGCCGGCGCGGGCCGCATCCTGGAAGACGGCAAGGTGCGTCCGATGTCCGTGAAGGAAGGCGACACCGTGCTGTTCGGCAAGTACGCCGGCCAGGAAATCAAGATCGACGGCGAAGAGCTGGTCTTCCTGAAGGAAGACGACATCGTGGCTGTGATCGAAGCCTGATTGGTTTGATGGGGTTTAGCGCGAGATCCGCGCTTTGTAGAAGCCCTGTCGCCAGCGTTCCCATTCCTAATTCAATTTTTTGAGGCAAAAAAATTATGGCAGCTAAAGAAGTCCGCTTCGGCGAAGACGTCCGCGCCCGCATGCTCAAGGGTGTGAACACCCTGGCCAATGCCGTGAAGGTCACCCTCGGTCCGAAGGGCCGCAACGTCGTGCTCGAGAAGAGCTTCGGCGCCCCGACCGTGACCAAGGACGGCGTCTCCGTGGCCAAGGAAATCGAACTGGCCGACAAGTACGAGAACATCGGCGCGCAGATCGTCAAGGAAGCCGCTTCCAAGACCTCCGACGTCGCCGGCGACGGCACCACCACCGCCACCGTGCTGGCCCAGGCGTTCATCCAGGAAGGCCTCAAGGCCGTTGCCGCCGGCATGAACCCGATGGACCTGAAGCGCGGTATCGACCAGGCCGTCGTGGCCGCCGTGGGCGAGCTCAAGAAGCTCTCCAACCCGACCGCTGACGACAAGGCCATTGCCCAGGTCGGCACCATCTCCGCCAACTCCGACTCCGCCATCGGCGAAATCATCGCCACCGCGATGAAGAAGGTCGGCAAGGAAGGCGTGATCACCGTCGAGGAAGGCTCGGGTCTCGAGAACGAGCTCGACGTCGTCGAAGGCATGCAGTTCGATCGCGGCTACCTGTCGCCGTACTTCATCAACAACCAGCAGTCGCAGCAGGTTGAACTGGACGACCCGTTCATCCTCATCCACGACAAGAAGATCTCCAACGTGCGTGAGCTGCTGCCGGTCCTCGAGGCCGTCGCCAAGGCTGGCAAGCCGCTGCTGATCGTCGCCGAGGAAGTGGAAGGCGAAGCGCTGGCCACCCTCGTGGTCAACACCATCCGCGGCATCGTCAAGGTCGCCGCCGTGAAGGCGCCGGGCTTCGGTGACCGTCGCAAGGCCATCCTGGAAGACATCGCCATCCTGACCAACGGCGTGGTGATCTCCGAGGAAGTGGGCCTGGCCCTCGACAAGGCCACCGTCACTGACCTGGGCCGCGCCAAGCGCGTGGTGATCACCAAGGAAAACACCACCATCATCGACGGCGCCGGCGAAGCCGAGCGCATCCAGTCGCGCATCGGCCAGATCAAGGCGCAGATCGAAGAGACCTCTTCGGACTACGACCGCGAGAAGCTGCAGGAGCGCGTGGCCAAGCTGGCTGGCGGCGTGGCCGTCATCAAGGTTGGCGCTGCGACCGAAGTCGAGATGAAGGAAAAGAAGGCCCGCGTCGAAGACGCCCTGCACGCTACGCGCGCAGCCGTTGAAGAAGGCGTGGTCCCGGGCG
This sequence comes from Dyella amyloliquefaciens, assembly GCF_004296575.1. GTDB lineage: Bacteria > Pseudomonadota > Gammaproteobacteria > Xanthomonadales > Rhodanobacteraceae > Dyella > Dyella amyloliquefaciens. The sequence continues at coordinate 293,606 of NZ_SAYT01000004.1, forward strand.
GCGGCGTCGCCCTGATCCGTTCGCTCAAGGCCGTCGAAGGCCTGAAGGGTGCCAACGCTGACCAGGACCTGGGCATCGCCATCACCCGTCGCGCCCTGGAAGCCCCGCTGCGCGCCATCGTCGCCAACGCCGGTGACGAGCCGTCGGTGGTGCTGAACGCCGTGAAGGAAGGCAAGGGCAACTTCGGCTACAACGCGGCCACCGGCGAGTTCGGCGACATGATTGCCTTCGGCATCCTGGACCCGACCAAGGTGACCCGTTCGGCCCTGCAGTTCGCCGCCTCGGTGGCCGGCTCGATCATCACGACCGAAGCGGCCGTGACCGAAGTGCCGAAGAAGGACGAAGGCCATTCGCACGGTGCGCCGGGCGGCATGGGCGGCATGGGTGGCATGGACTTCTAAGTCCACGCCTTCCGGCATCGCTACAGAGAAAACCCCGCCTTGTGCGGGGTTTTTTTTGGACGTCCAGATGATTTTCGGTTGTTAGTGCGATCCGGCAGGCGCCTTGCCGGCATGCGCGTCGAGCCACGGCACCAGTGATACATCCCAGATGTTGTACTTGCCGTTGTCCCAGTCGGCACGCGCCGCTCCTGGAGGGCTGTTGCTCAGCCGGTCACTGGCGAAATACAGCGTGCGGTGGTCGGGACTAAGGCGGGCTTCGGCGTCCGAGCCGGCGCTGTTGACCTCGTTGCCGAGGTGTTTGGGTGTGCCCCAGCGTCCGCCGTCCCGGAACACGATGAACAGGTCGATCTGCTGGGCCGGTGCGCGGCTGGAACCAAATACGAGGAAGGACTGGTCGGGTGCCACCGCCGGATCCACGTCGGTGGTGGTGCCGTCGCTGAAGGGCAGGGGCTCGGGCTTCTGGTAGATGCCCTTGATGCAGGCCGCGCGGAACAGTCGGAAGTGCTTGGGATCATCGGCCGGGCGCATGAAGTAGAGCGTGCCGTCCGCGGCGATGCTGGGGGCGAAGGTGGAGTCGCTGGCATTGACGATGTCGGGCAGTCGCACGGGGGCACTCCAGCCATCGCCCTCGCGCCGGGCCACCCACAGGTTGCCGCCGCCCTCGGGAAAGCGTCGTCCCATGAAGTAGCCATCCAGTGGCTTGCCGCCCGGGGTCCTGGGGCGATTGGAGATGAAGACGAGCTGGCGGCCGTCCGGCGACATGCTCGGCTCCATGTCGCTCCAGTGTCCGGAGAACGGCGCCGTGGTCGGCGTGGACCAACGCCCGTCGCTCTCGTGACTGACCAGGATGGTCGAGTGAGGGCCATCGCTGCGCGAGAAATACACGGTATGTCCGTCGGGCGCGAAGGCGGGTGCGCTGTCGTGCTGGGGGCCGGAGATGACGCCGGGGGCGAAGACGGCTGGTGCCGTGTCGACCGCCCACGCCGACGTGGCGGCGAGGGCGAGCATGCAAGAGAGGGCCTGGCGAATCATGCGGTCCGTGTCCTTCGGTAGCCGATCGGTTCGTGCCAACAGCGGCAGGGCCATGCAGGGACAGCAGCAGGGCGATTCCGTTCGCCCGCAGGCATCAGCGGCGGGCGTTCGGCCCCTTGCGCTCCCGTTTGACCGCGTACATCGCCGCATCGGCCTGGGCCAGCAGGGCTTCGGGGTCCAGCGCACTGTCGAGCGCCACGGTGACACCGATGCTGGGGCCGGCGTACTCGATCACCGTGCTGCCAAAATGGAAGCGGCCGGTGGTGGCCGTCAGCAGGCGATCCTGGATGGTCTTGCCGACGGGTTCTGCCTCCGCACGCGGCGGGCTCGACAGCGCCACGAATTCATCGCCGCCGATGCGTGCGACGAAATCGTCGATGCGCATGGCGCCCTGCAGGCGACCACCGATGGCCCGCAGGAACTGGTCGCCCGCCTCGTGGCCGTACTGGTCGTTGATCGCCTTGAAGCCGTCGAGATCGATGAAGGCCACGACCAGCGCGCGATCACCCACGGCGAGCGCCGACTGCCGGCGGGCGAGTTCCGCCATCAGGGCGCGCCGGTTGGGCAGGTGCGTGGTGGCATCCATCAGCGCGCTGACGGCCAGCGTGTCGTTGGCCTGGCGCAGCGCATGCACCAGTTGCTCGCGCTCGATCTGCTGGCTGATCAGTCGCGCGAACATCTGCAGCACCTGCTCGGCACCATCCGCCAGCGGCTTGCGCTCGTCGCTGGCGGCGCACAGTGTGCCGTACAGCGAACCGTCCTCCATGCGCACGGGCGTGCTCGCGTAGGTGGCGATGCCCAGCGCGCGCGCCGGGGCCGAGTCGGCCCAGCAGTTGGCCACGTCATCGGTATAGGCGCGGTTTTCCTCCAGCGCGCGCTTGCACAGCGTGCCTTCCCACGGCACGGACAGTCCCTCGGGGATCTGCAGCCGATGCGTGTTGCGCGCATACAGGATGTACTGGGCGCCTGCTTCCAGGTCGATGGTGGTCAGGTAGGTGGACTCGAGCCCGGTGACCGCCTGCAGCAACTCAAGCAGGGGGCGCACCAGTTCTTCCAGGGTTCGTGCCTGGGTCACCGATTCGGCGAGCCGACCGACGAAGTCGGCAGGAAGGGATGAAGCGGGCGGCATCACGACCATGACGTTGCGCCTTGAATGGATGGTCAGCGGGAAGCCGTCCACGAAACGGCCATAGGGCCATTAGAACCACGCGCGCCGGGCGTGGCAATCCCGGGGGCGGCAGCGAAGTGAAGATTTTCGCCGCAGGCATTTCCGATTCCGCGCATTCAAACGTCTTGGCTTATGTCACAGCCACCACGCGGGTCACGCGCGCCTTGAACGAACGGAATCTTCTGCCGGGGGAGGAACCCCTGGACGCCGACCTGGTGTTCGCGGCTAGCGGCTGCGCCTACGCGGCGCAACGCTCCCTGGAACGCGAACTGCATCTGGCGAGGCCGGAGCACCCGGTGGCGGCTGGACAACGGGAGAGAGTTGCCACGGATGGCACCCCTCGCCTGGCGCTATGGTGGCGCTCATTGCGTGGCCGCAGCGACTGGGTCGGGCATCCTGGCCAGCGCGCGCTCATGGCCGCGAAATACCTGGTGCGCGCCAGCAGCCTGCCGATACGCCACCAGCGCTATCTCGCATTCCTGTCCTCGCACCCGCTGCTGCGCGCTTGCGTGGGCTGCGATCCGCGGCTGCAGGAGCGTCACCTCCATCGTTTCATTCATCGGGGTTGGCATCGCACGACGCGTCTGCGTGGCGTGTGGAACCATTACCGGCTGTTGCTGGAGCGCTGGCCCGAAACCTTGTTCGAGTCGGTCTATGTCCATGGCCGGGCCAGCTTGGGCGAACTGGTGCTCAAGGACGGCAGCGTGCTGAAGCTGCACCTGCGCCCGCCCATCTACATGGGCTGCGAAGGCGAGCTGGCGATCGAGCTGGGCGACGCGGATGGCCGCACGCTGTACCGGCTGGTTGTCACCCTGATCGACGAGCACACCATGGCCATCGGTTGCATCCAGGGCCCGGATGGCGCCGAGGCGCGCGACGAGGTGCGCGTGCTGACCCGCCAGATGCACGGCATGCGGCCCAAGCAGCTGCTGCTGGTGCTGGCGTACGTGCTGGCCGGGCAGTGCGGTATCCGCCATATCCTGGGCATCAGCAACGACGCCCATCCGCTGCACGGGCGCACACGGTTCCTGGCCGACTATGACGCGTTCTGGCAGGAACAGGGCGGCTGTGCCAGCGGAGACGGCTGGTTCGTGCTGCCATCGACCCTGCATCACCGTACCGAAGCGGAAGTGGAGAGCAAGCATCGCGCCGCATTCCGGCGCCGCGCCGAGTTGCGCTGGCAGGCAGTGCGATTGTTGAACGGCGCGCTGCGTCCCGTGCCGTGGTGGCGCGGCGCGCCGTTGGCGGAGGCGGCGGTAGAATCGCCGTTTCCGCTTCCGGACGTGCCCGAGGAAGCCTAGTGAACGAACCCGCCGACCTGTCCGGCCCTGTCGACGCCAGCCCGGACCCGGCCCATGCCCTGCGTGTCGCGACGTTGTTTCGCGAGCACAACCGTGCCCTGGTCGCCTTCCTGCAGTGTCGTCTCCACTCGATCTCCGACGCACAGGAAGTGGCGCAGGAGGCCTACATGCGGCTGGTGGTGATGGAACGTCCCGAGCAGGTTGAATCGTTACGTGCTTACCTGTACCGCGTCGCGTCCAATCTCGCCGTCGATCGGCTGCGCATGCGCAAGGTGCGCGACGAGCATCCGCTGGTGCCGCCGGACGAGGATCTGCACCTTGCGCCGATTCCCGAGCGGCACGCGGTCGCCACCGGCCAGCTGCACGCCCTGCAGAACGCGTTGCGCGAGTTGCCGGCCAAGACGGGCCGCGCATTCGTCATGCACGTCATTGATGGCTGCGAGATCGGTGCGATCGCGCGGGCGATGAAGATCAGCGAGCGCATGGTGCGCTATCACGTGGCCAACGCCCTGGCGCATTGCCGGGCGCGGGTCGACGAACCGGAGATGCCATGATGGCCCCCACCACGAACGAACAAGCGCTACGCATCGCCGCCGACTGGTGGGTGCGACTGCGCGACGCCAAGGCAGCAGAGCACACGACGGAACAGTGGCTCGCCTGGATCGACGAAGACCAAGCGCACCTCGCCGCCTTCGAGCGCGTGACCGAGCTGGCGACACGCCTGGGTGCGCTGGGAGAGGTCTCGCACGCGAAGTTGATGGCCGAGTTCGCACCTGCCCAGACGCCGCGCCGCTGGTGGGCGCTGAGCGCCGCAGCCGCGGCGGCCGTGCTGGTGGCTGGCGGCTACATCGGCTGGACGGTGCTCGAGCGTCCCGCCGCCGCGCAGCTGTATACCAGTGCGATCGCGACGCAACGCGATGTGACGCTGGACGATGGTTCGCGCGTGGCGATGGGCGGCGCGACGCGGCTCACGGCGCGCTTCGGCCGCGACCATCGTGAAGTCGAACTCGACGAAGGCGAGGTCTATTTCGAGGTGGTGCATGATTCGAGCCGGCCGTTCGTGGTGCGCGCGGGCAAGCTGCGCATCGAGGACATCGGCACCGCATTCGACGTGCGCCGCACCGGCGATCACGTCACGATCGCCATGGCCGAAGGACGCGTGCACATTTCCGACGATGCTTCCGGGCAGGGCCACGGTCTTGAAGCGGTAGCGGGGCAGGCGGTGTCGTACGACCCCTCGCGCATCGCGCTCAACGTCACCAGCATCGATCCCGCGCAGGCGGCGGCGTGGCGCGATGCACGACTGGAGTTCGACAACGAGCCGCTGTCGGTGGTGGTGGCCAACATCAATCGCTATCGCTCGCATCCCGTGCGCATCGCCGACGCCGGCCTGCAATCGATGACTTTCACCGGCACGGTGAAGACCAATGCCATCGACGACTGGCTGCAGGCCTTGCCGCAGGTGCTGCCGCTCAAGGTCAGTGAAGTGGGTGGACAGACCGTGCTGTCGGATGCGCGGGGCAAGCACGGCGCCAGCTGACGAAAGGGTGCGACACCAGGACGGCAAGGCTGGTGTCAGATTGCGTTCATCCCACTGTTTTGGCGACAAAAACGCTTGAGGGCATGTCACACTCGTGGTTTTCGCTCGCAGGACGCGAATGCCATGAAGGCGTGCGTAAGGCTGCTGCTGTCAGGCAGCGTGGTGATGTCGGTGAACCTGGTCATGCCAGGTGCCGCCTTCGCCGTCGTGCGCGTGATCCATGAAGGCACGCGCACCGAGTTCGCGATACCTGCGCAGCCATTGGCCACCGCACTGATCGCCTTCGGCAAGCAGGCCAATGTGCAGGTGCTCACGTCGGGCTGCGCGATCGCCCGCTTCCGCTCGCAGGGTGTCAGCGGCGCGCTTACGCCAGAGGCCGCGCTCGAGCAGTTGCTGCAGGGCACCGGGCTCGAATACGCCTTCACCCAGACCGGCACCGTCGTGGTGAAGCCGTCGGAGAAGGCGGAAGAACACGCGGCCGGCGGCAAGGCGAAGGCACCGGTCGAAACCAAGAACCTGATGCCGGTCGAAGCGATTGGCCTGGTGGGACGCGACGTCGGCTTCCTGGGTTCATCCAACAGCATGGCTGCGCGCAACGATGGCGACCTCATCGACGTGCCGCAGTCGGTCAGCGTGGTCACCCGCGGCCTGATGGACTCGCAGCAGCTGCTCACGGTGGCCGACGCCGTGCGCAACGTGGCGGGCGTGCAGTACGTGGAAGGCTCCGATGGCTTGCCGCTGTTCCAGATCCGCGGCTTCTACACCGGCAATGGACTTACCGATGGCATGCCCAACAGCATTGCCGGGTCCGGCGATTTCCCGCCGCTGGTCGGCGTGCAGCGCGTCGAAGTGCTGAAGGGACCGCAATCGGTGCTGGGTGATACGGCAGGCAGCAACTTCGGCGGCCTGGTGAACGTCACCATCAAGCAGCCGCAGGCCGAACCGGTGCAGCAGCTGACCGCGATGATCGGCGAGCAGGGGCAGGTGCAGGCAGGCCTGGACATGGCCGGCCCGTTGGGCCACACGCCGGGCCTTACCTATCGCCTCGTGGTGTCGGGCGACTATGGCTACCGCTCACCGCAGGGTTATCTCAACCGGCGCAGCGCCTATATCGCGCCTGCGATTGGCTGGCGCGGCGACAGCACCGACCTGGTGGTGGGCGTGCAACGCATCGTCAATCGCCTGCCGGTTCCCGATCACGTGGTACTGCTGGGCGACTCGCTTTCCACGGCCTCGCCCTACGGCATCCTGCCGGGCAACCCGCGCGATTTCGCCAACTACCAGACCGACCGCTTCTACTACCTGCTCGACCAGCAGCTGGGCGGCGACTGGACATGGCGCAGCCGTGGACAGTACGTGCGGCAGCGGAACAACCAGCACAGCTGGACGCTGTACAGCCCGATGCTCAATGGCGACAGCACGGCCGTCGCGGAGGCATATCGCTATGATGACACCTACTACTCGCTGCAGAACGACCTGATCCGCACCTTTGATACGGGATCCCTGCAGCACACGGTGACGCTTGGCGCCGACTACGCCCGCTCGCGCATCGGCCATTCCGATGACTACGTCCACGCCTATGACGACGGGGTCTACAACCTCTTCAGCAGCCGCCAGCTGCCGGTCGTCGCGTCGGTCATCCAGCCGCAGGACAACCAGCCCCTGGGTGGCACGCCGTGGTCGGTGGACAGCGGCCTGTTCCTGCAGGACCAGCTCGCCTGGGGCGAGCACTGGGACATGCTGCTGGCGCTGCGTCGCGCCGCCTACGAGGTGTCGACCGAAGACGTCGAAGGCAATCCATGGACGCCGCGTCGTACCAAATGGGTGCCCAACGCCGGCCTGGTGTACAAGCTCACGCCCGACATCGCGTTGTACGGCGGCACGTCCAACGGCTTCCAGCCGGTGTCGTACCTGGGTGAGAACGGCAGGCCGCTGGTGCCGGCGCTGTCGAAGCAGCTGGAGGCGGGCGCCAAGTTCAACCTGTTCAACGAGCGCGCGCGACTCACCGTATCGCTGTATCGCATCACGCTCGACCACAGCTACCTGCTGGTTGACGAGCAGCCGCCCAACTTCGCGACCTTGGGACCCGGCCAGACCAATCGCGGCGTGGAACTGGAGTTCGCGGGCGAGGTGGCGCCGGGGCTGGACCTCAGCAGCAGCTATACCAACGCGCTGATCAGCAATCACGATGGCTCCAAGCCGACCGGTGCGCCGCGCCAGCGCTTCAACGTGTGGGCCAGCTACTGGTTCCAGGGGGGCGCGCTGCGTGGCTGGGGCGTGGCCGGCGGCCTGATGGCACGGGGCCGTTCGCTGGGGCAGAGCATGGACTACACCACGTACTACACGACGCCGGGTCAGGCGGAGGTAGGCGCTAGTGTTTCCTATCGCGCCGATCGCTGGAGCATGACGCTGGGCGTGAAGAACCTCTTCGCGCGTCGACTGGTGGCCGACGATTTCAACGAAACCTTCGTGCCGCTGCGCACGCGGCGCAGCTATCTGCTGTCGGGCAGCTACGACTTCTGATTCGCCGGCTGCCGCCACGTTGAAACCCCGGCATAAAAAAATCCCGGGAGCTGGGCTCCCGGGATCTTCATTGCGTTACTGCAGGTAAGGATCAGCCGCCGGTCTGCGCGCCAGCTTCAACCTTGGCGTCGGTAGCAGCCTTCGCCTTGTGCGAAGCGTGCTTGCTGGCCTTGTGCGCCGCATGCTCGGTGCTGCTCGCTGTCTTGTCTGCGGTCTTCTCCGCCGTGGCGGCGGTTTTGTCGGCGGTCTTCTCGGTGGTGGAGGTGGTCTTGCCCGCGACCTTGCTGGTCATGGCAGCCGTCTGGTCGACAGTCTTGCCGGCGGCGTCCTGCGCTGCCGCGGTGTTCGCGCCTGCCTCGACCTTCGCCGAGGCCGCGGCGTTCTGGGCGAACGCGGGTACGGTCAGGACCGAAGCAGCGGTGACGATGAGGGCGGCAAGCATGGTCTTACGCATGAGGAAAACCTCCAGTGTGGGAATGCCGACGAAGGCGTTGCTTCGCGGCTGGGATCCAAGCTAGACGGATTTCGCTCTACCGAACCTGAACGAAAACGGCTCCCTTAAGCCGCCAGACAGATCGCTGAATCCGCGCTTCGCAACGCGAATTTTCCGCCTCTTCGCCTACTTGCTTTCCTTGGAAAACGGCCGCCGTGCTCGATCCGTTTGGACGTCCATACCGTGCGTTACTGCTGCACCCCGGTGGTTTCCGGTTCCGTCAGGCTGACGGTGTGGCCGGCGCCAGTTGCCGCGGTCTGCACTTCCGCACGTGGCAGCAACGGATCGAGCTTGCCCTTCATGCGAAGCAGGGCGACGTTCGCCATGTCCTGGTCGGCGGTCTTCTCGTCGCGGTCTTCGCTGGCGGGCGGCGCACCCGGCGCACGCGTGAGCGCCGCCAGCTCGGGGGCGATCACCTGGGTGAGCGCGAAGTACGCGTCATCGCGGATGCCGGCCTGCTCCAGCAGACGGCCCGGCAGCATCCAGGAAGCCAGCGATTCCCGTGTCGGCGTCGTCGGGTTGCGCGGATCCACCAGCAACCAGACGCCAGCCTGGGCCAGCATGTCCTGGCCGTCCACGAAGCCGGCCTGGTTGTAGGTGTCGGTGAGCGCGGGGAGGTGATCGCCATAGAACAGCAGCAGAGTGGGGCGCTCGCGGTGCGCCAGCAGCTCGGCGAGGCGGCCCAGCTCCTGGTCGGCGTGCTGCATGTGGTAGAGGTAGTTCTGCAGCTCCAGCTTGTTCTTGCCGGTGATGCCGTCCGGCACGGGAATGGCGTCGCGCGTGGCGGAATCGGCGGGCGGCACGTCGTACGGGCCGTGCGCCTCGATGCTGATGGCAAACAGGAACTGCGGTGGGCCCGCGTCCTTGAGCTGAGCCATGATCTCGTCGGTCATGGCGCTGTCGGCCATGTACTGGCCGTCCATCGCCGCCTTCGCGGGGAAGGACGAACGCGAGACGAATCGATCGAAGCCGATGGCGTGGAACGCCGTGTTGCGATTCCAGAAGCCGGGGTCGTTGCCGTGCACGGCGATCGTCTCGTAACCATGCGAGCGCAGCGCGCGCACCATGCTGGGCACGACCTTGTGGTTCATCTGCAGGTACGGGAACTGCAGATCGTCGAAGTAGCGCAGCGACAGGCCGGTAAGCACTTCGAACTCGGTGCGGATGGTGCCGCCACCATAGGTCGGTACGTGCAGCGGCCCACTCTCGCCCTGCGCCTCGAGGCGGCGCAGGTTGGGCGTGAGGTCGGTGCCCTGGTAGCCCTTCATGATCGACGGATCAAAGAACGATTCGCTCTGCACCACCACGATGTCGGGTGTTGCACCTTGGTTCGTCGGCGATTGCAGGCGTTCGCGCAGGCTCGCATCGCTCCGCACGATCAATTGCTGGGCGGCGGCTGGATCGGGTTTCTTGCGTGCGTGGCCCTGGTGCAGGTGGAACATCAGCAGCGAACTGACCAGCCCGGAATGCTCGGCTGTGGCCTGGGCCGACCACGGCTCCAGCCACAGGTGCTGGCCACCATAGATCTTCATCCAGCCCGGCATGCCCGCCAGCAGCGTGCCCAGCAACAGCAGCAGCGCCACACCGGATACCAGCCGCTTGCCACGCGTGCGCCGCGCGAACAGTGGGATTTCCTTGCGCCACGCCAGCACGATGATGGCCGCGGCACCGAGCAAAGCGAGGTAAGGCCACGGGCTGGCCGGCAGGTAACTGCCCAGCAGCTGGAAGCCGCCGCGGCGCAACTGGCCCAGCATGCGGAAGTCGGCCGGCATCAGCGGCGTGTTGAGGTTGCTCACCTTCAGCGTATTGATCGCGTAGACCAGCGCTTCCAGCACGAAGGCGACGCCAAAGGAGAGCAGGGGGCGCCGCGACAGCACCAGCAGCAAGGTCGCCAGCAGCAGGCCGGGCAGCGCATTGGCGATTGGAAAAATCGGCTGGCTGAACGCCTGCGCGGAACCCACGCCTTCGCCGCCATCGACCAACCCGGTAGCCAGGGTAAAAATGACCGCCAGCGACGCGATATACGCAAGCCGGAAGGCAAGGGAACGCGCTGACAGCGCGGAGGGGGTCGCTGACATCGTCATGGCATCCTGCAGATGGCTGTCATGGCTCGGACACGGGACTGTAACGACCCGGATATGAACCAATTGTTGTGCACCGGCAGGCAGTTATCCCGGCAACACCCTCATGGCCAACGCCTCGTGGCCTGCCTCGGTGCACGTGAGGCGGGTTTCCGGTCACCTTCCGGTCATATTGGGAGGCCGAGTGGTCGGCAGCAGGCGTGCAGTGCGGCACAATGGCCCGATGACCGTTCTCCACAGGCCTCAGGAATCACCGGCGCTGCGCGCGCTCATCGACGACCGCTATGGCGAACTGGCCGCGCGCTGTCGCGCATTGGGCATCCCGTTGCACGATGACGCCGGCGTGGCCGAGCGCATCCGCCGCACCCTGCTGGCCAGCGACTTTGCCTTCGATATCTGGTTTCGCCAGCCGCAGTTGCTGTCGCCTCAGGGGCTGGAGCGGTTGCGCTCGGGCAGCGACGCGAGCGCCCGCATCGATGCACTGAAGCTGTCCGACGACGAAACCGTCTGCCTCACCGAACTGCGCCAGTTCCGTCATGCGGAAGCCTTGCGCCTGGTGTTTCGCGACATCAACGGACTGGATGAGTTGCCCGAGACGCTCTCGGCGACGAGCGTGCTCTACGAGGCGTTGCTGGGCGCGGCGCTCGGCTGGTCCGAGCGGGCGCTGGCCGCTCGCTACGGACACAGCCGCAGCCACGAAGGCGAGCTGCAGCGCATGGTGGTGATGGGATTCGGCAAGCTCGGCGGTAGCGAACTGAATTTCTCGTCCGACATCGACCTGGTGCTGGCCTATCCGCACGGCGGCCAGAGCGATGGCGCGCGTTCGCTCGACAACAGTGAATACTTCGTGCGGCTCGCGCGCCAGCTGGTGCGCCTGCTCAACGAACCCACGGTCGACGGTATCTGCGCACGCGTGGACCTGCGCCTGCGTCCGTTCGGTAATGCGGGCCGCCTCGCGCTGCCGTTCTCGGCGATGGAGCAGTACTACCAGAGCGAGGGGCGCGACTGGGAGCGCTACGCGTGGATCAAGGCGCGGGCGGTGGCGGGCGACCGCAACGGCGGCAAGGAACTGCAGGACATCCTGCGGCCCTTCATCTATCGCAAGTATCTCGACTACACCGCGTTTGCGGGCCTGCGCGAGATGAAATCGCTGATCGATGCGGAAGTGGCGCGCAAGGATCTCGCCGACAATCTCAAGCTGGGTCCGGGCGGCATTCGCGAGATCGAGTTCGTGGTGCAGCTGACGCAGATGATCCGTGGCGGCCGCGAACCGTCCCTGCGCGTGCGGGGCCTGCTGCCCGCGCTCACGGCCTGCGAGGCGCGCGGCCACATCAGCGCGGCGCGTGCGCGTTCGCTGCGCGAAGCGTATGTGCTCCTGCGTCGCGTGGAGAATCGCGTGCAGATGCTGCGCGATGCGCAGACGCACGACATCCCCGAGGATGCCTTGAGCCGCGAGCGCATCGCGCTCGGGCTGGGGCATGCATCGTGGGAAGAACTTGAAGCGGAGCTCGCCACGCATCGTGCGCACGTCAGCGAAGAATTCGCCGAGGTGCTGATGCCCCAGGGCGGCCGCACCGCCAGCGCGCCGGTCGAAGGCGTTGCGCTGTGGCAGCACGCCTGTACGGAGACGCTGGATGCGAGTGTGATGGAAGCCTCCGGCTTCGTGCCGGGCGCAGAAGTGGCCGAAGCCTTGCAGAAGCTGGCGATGGCGGCTTCAGTGCGCGCGATGTCGCAGCGTTCGCGCGAACAGCTCGATCGCCTGATGCCGCAGCTGCTGGCGGTGGCGCGCAACAGCGCCGCACCGGTGCCATGCCTGTTACGGCTGTGCCGCCTGGTGCAGGCAGTGGCGCGACGCTCCTCGTATCTCACCTTGCTGGAGGAACAGCCTGCCGCACGGCTGCGCTTGGCGCGGCTCTTTGCCGAGAGCGCATTCCTCGCAGAACGCGTGATCGCGCAGCCCTTGTTGCTCGACGATGTCCTCGACCCGCGCATCGACCAGCTGCCGCTCAAGCGTGCCGACATCAGCGCGGAAATCACTCGCGTGCTGGCCACGCTGGACGAGCGCGAAGCCGAGGCGGAGCTGGAGCGCCTGAATGAGTTCAAGGCCAGCGTGGCGTTCCGCCTCGGCCTGGCCTTCATCGATGGTCGCGCCGATGCCGTGGCCACGGCACGCCGTCTGGCGGCGCTGGCCGAGTCCATCGTGATCGCGGTGATGGCATTGGCCGAGCGCGAACTGGTTGCCCAGCATGGGCGTCTTGCTGGCGAAGGCAGCGGTTTTGCCGTGCTTGGCTACGGCAGCGTAGGCGGCGAGGAACTGGGTTTCGCCTCCGACCTCGACCTGGTGTTCGTCTACGACACCAGGCGCTCGCATGCGATGAGCGATGGTGTCCGTTCGATGGAAGGCTCGCGCTGGTATCAGCGACTGGCGCAGCGCGTGATGAACTGGCTGACCGTGCTCACGCGTGCAGGTCGCCTGTACGAAGTGGACACGCGGCTACGTCCGGACGGTTCCAAGGGGCTGCTGGTCAGTAGCCTCGAGTCGTTCACCGGCTACCAGAAGAGTCGTGCATGGACCTGGGAACACCAGGCCCTGCTGCGCGCGCGTCCGGTCGCCGGCGACGTGTCACTGCACGCCGAACTCGCCGCGGTGCGTCGCGAGGTGTTGGCCGTGCCGCGCGACCGTGCCTCCGTGCTCAAGGAGGTCAGCAGCATGCGCCAGCGCTGGCGCGCCGAGCGTGATCGCTCGGATGATCGGCAGTTCGACCTGAAGCAGGGCCTGGGTGGCCTGCTGGATATCGAGTTCGCGTTGCAGGGACTGGTGCTCGCGCACGCCTCCGAACATCCATCGCTGCTCAACGCCACAGCCAACGCCGCGCTGATCGAGGCCTGCCGCAACGCAAGCTTGCTGGATGGCCGCCAGGCGGGCCTGTTTGCCGAGGCGCACGCGGAACTGCTGCACCGTGCGCTGGCCTGCACGCTGGATCTGCGCTCGCGCATTGCACCGCGTGACAGCGAGCTGGACCGGATATCGACCCAGGTGCAGGACGTTACGACGGAGCTGGGCTTTACGTTCTGACCGTCGTGGTCCGCCATGCTGGCAGCGTGCAGGCTCAGCCTTGCAGCTGGCGTGCGGCGATGCGTTCGTAAAGCATCGCGGCAATGGCGGTCGTCTCACGCAAGGGTTCGACCGGCGGGACGGCGATCGCATCGATGTCGTGCAGCCGGCCTGCCTGCCGCAACGCCTGATGGAAGCGTTCGAGCTTCTCCGGCAACGCGCCGACCACCAAGGTGTGCACCGGACAACCTACGGCGCAGGCTTCGGAAAGCATGTTTACCGAATCGGGCGTGACCACCAGCCGGTCGGCCCAGCCCAGCACACCGGGATACGGATTGCTGCCGTCGTCCTGGCCGGACCAGATCAGGCCAGGCCGTCCCTGCAGGCGTTGGCGCATCAGTTCGACCAGGGCTTTGGGCGTGCGCCGCGAGGCAAGTACCAGCAGGCTGCCGCCTTCTTCGCGCTGGCGCGACAGCAGCTGGCCGGCCAGTTGGGAAATGTAGCCTTCGTTGAACGTGACACCTTTGCGTGGGCCGCCGAGCAGCACGCCGACGCGCGGCCGCGGCAACTCGGCAAAGCCCGGGTCGGCGTCGCGACCGTCCTGCAGCCACTGGACGTCGACCGGATTCAGCGAACCCAGCGGTTGCAGCACGTTGGGGCCCGAGAGCCGATCGTGGCGGGGGGCGATCACCGTGTCCCAGTGCGCGGGATCGATGCGCGGATCGAGCACCTGCACTGTATAGACACGGCCCGCACTGAGATTGCGCAACAAGCGTGTGTACAACGCCGACGTGCGACCGCAACCGATCGCCACGGTGGGCCATGGAGCCGCAAATTGTTGCCTCTGCGCGGACGAGAGCGCCGACAGCGCGCCGACCGTGAGGCGTGGCGCCAGCCATGACCAGGGAGCTGCCGGTTCCAGCTGCAGGTGGCGCACCGGCAGCTCCAGTCGCTGTGCCAGGGCCAGGGCCTGGCGCTGGTTGCCCGCGGCCGCATCGGTGATCACCCAGCAGTCGCCGTGCAGCTTCAGCATGGGCGTGTGACCGATGGCATTGTTTCCCTGAGCAGTACAGTTCGTTTCATTCGCCTGGGTCCTGTTTGGACGCAACCGCCCTTACACTTGGGTTCGTTGCGCCACCGGTGGCGCGTCCTGACCTGAAGGATACCCATGAGCGAGATGCTTTCCGAGGCCGCCCTCGACCAGTTGTTCCGCAGCGCACGTACCTACAACGCGTGGCTGCCGAAGGCGGTGAGCGACGAGCAGCTGCACCAGCTCTACGAGTTGGCCAAGTTCGGCCCGACCAGCGCCAACTCCTCGCCGATGCGCCTGGTGTTCGTGAAATCGCAGGAAGCCAAGGCGAAGCTTTCGCCCTTTCTCTCCGAAGGCAATCGCGCCAAGACCATGGCGGCGCCGGTCACCGCCATCGTGGCGACCGACCATGAGTTCTACGAAAAGCTGCCGCAGCTGTTTCCGCATGCCGATGCGCGCAGCTGGTTCGCCGGCAACCAGCCGCTGATCGATGTCACCGCTTTCCGCAACGGTACGCTGCAGGGCGCCTACGTGATGATGGCGGCGCGTTCGCTTGGCCTGGACTGCGGTCCGATGTCCGGCTTCGACAACGCCGGCGTGGATGCCGCGTTCTTTGCAGGCACCACCATCAAGGCCAACTTCCTGGTCAATATCGGCTACGGCGACGCCAGCCGTGACCTGTTCCCGCGCAGCCCGCGTCTCAGCTTCGACGAGGCCTGCCGCATCGCCTGAGCCGGTATCGGCTCGATCGTTCCGCGCAGTCCCCCCAAACCCTTAGGAGATTCCTACATGCGTGCACTTCGTTACCTCGTTCTTGCCGGTCTGCTTGGCGCTGCCGTCACCGCCCAGGCGGCTCCGGTCACCTACACGATGGACCCGGGCCACACCTTCGTGCTCTTCAGCTGGAACCACTTCGGGTTCTCCAACCCGACCGCGAACCTCAGCCTCGGCCAGGGCACCCTGGTGTTCGACGACAAGGATCCGTCCAAGTCGTCGGTCGACGTGACGTTGCCGCTGGCCAACCTCGACACGCACGTGTCCAAGCTGGACGAGCACCTGAAGAAGCCGGACTTCTTCGATGCCGACAAGTACCCGACCATCACCTTCAAGAGCACCAAGGTGCAGGCTGCCGGCGGCAACAAGTACAAGGTTACCGGTGACCTGACCGTGCACGGCGTGACCAAGCCGGTCGTGCTGGACGCCACGCTCAACAAGAGCGGCGAGCATCCGATGATGAAGGTGCCGACCGTGGGCTTCGATGCCGTGGCCACGCTCAAGCGTTCCGACTTCGGCGTGGGCGCCTACGTGCCGAACGTGAGCGACGAGATCAAGGTGCGCATCACCACCGAGGCCTCGGTGCCGAAGACCGAAGCCACCAAGTAAGTCCGGTCCGCCGGAAACTGAAAAGCCCGCGCCGTGATGGCGCGGGCTTTTTTCTTGCGCGTCGATGGCGCTCAGTGGCTGCTGACGCCCTCGTTCTTCAGCGAGTCGAGCTTGTCCAGGTCAATGCCGTTCACCGCCTGCTTCAGCTGGTCGATGCTGTCGGGGTTGCCCGATGCCTTCACCGCGAAGCGCTGGGCCACCACTACGCTGTACTCGCCGTTCCTGGCGTTGTTGTCCCAGGCCTCGTGCACGAGGCGGCCGTTGCTGGTGTAGCTCTTCTGGTAGCCATGGTCGGTCTGCTGCTCGGAGTCAGGCGCCACTGCGCTGGCCACGGCCATCATGCTGCGCATGTTGCCGGTGTCGGTGACTTCCAGTTCGATATCGTGACCCTGGCCGTCGCTGTAGTCGGCGCGGCCTGTGGTGACCTGCACGCCCATGCCGCCGTTGCGCTCGGCGGAAAGGTGGCCACGCTTCATGCCGGCCAGGGTATCGGGCAGGAATTGTTCCATGACGTTCGCGGGCAGGGACGTCACATTGCCATCGGCACCCGCCATGCGTGCCATCGCCGCCTGCTGCCCCGCGGTATCGCCGGATTTCTGTGCGGCCTCCAGGTCCTTGCTCGCCTGTTCGGCGTGCTGCCCTATGGCGGCGAGCTTCCCGATTGCACTGTTCGCATCGACCGAGACCTTGTTGCCCTGGCCGTCGTCCAGCTGCACCTGATGCATTGAAGTGCCCGAGAGCGCGGCGACGCCGATCACGCTGGCCAGGACCAGCGCAACGATCCAGCTCAGCACGATGGCGATGATCACTGTCACGGCTGTATAGCCGCCCGCCTTCTCGACCGGGCAACGCATGGTGTGGGGCAGGCCGAGATAGATCAGGTAGATGCTGTAGATGCCGCCGGCGAGGGCGACCAGCCAGCCCAGCCACGGGATGATGACCGCGATGCCGCCCACCCAGCTGGCGGTCCATGCATAGGCCACCACCTTCAGTGCCTGCACGGGGTCTTTCTGGCCTCCGAAAGCGGGTGCCAGCGCATTGACGATCAGCGCCGTCACATAGGTCACCGCCAGCATCAGCAGGTAATACAGCACCATGCCGACCAGGCCCATGGCGACCGGCGTGTGCATGTGGATGCCCAATGCGCCGTAGCCGATCAGGCTGCCCTTGATGAAGTGCGCGATGACCGGCAAGGCCGCCACGATGGCGATGTAGTTGCGGAACAAGCCGCCGGTCGATGCCGGTTCGGCGGCAATCACCGGCCACTCGGTCTGTGGCGTGGCAAGAATGGCCCTGATGCGGCTGAAGATTTTCCCGAAGTCCATGACAGTCCTTGTGTACTGGATGGAAAGGCCGGTCCTGCGATGACCGGTGCCTGCCTGCGTGGCGAACCCCTGGAGATCGAGGCCCCTGGAAACGACCGCGCACCCGGGACCTGCGCGCGGGATTCTCGACCCGCTTCCGAACCGCCGACACTCGCCGCACGGACTATGTCCTCCGTTGCAGGGCAGGGCGCCCCGCCACCGCGCCCTATGGCCGGCCTGTTAACATGTTCGGCCCGGTCTCCCGATGGAGTTTTGCCCCCATGTCGCCTTCCTCTGCGGCTGCCCCGCTGATCCCCGCGAATGCCGAAAATCGTTACGAAGTGACGCGCGCGGACCTTCCGTTGTCCTGTCCCATGCCCGGCATGGCGCTGTGGAACTCCCATCCGAAGGTCTATCTGCCGATCGTCGAGGATGGCGGCGAGTCCGCATGTCCTTATTGTGGCGCGCATTACGTGCTGCGGGACTGAGTTTTCCCCGAATAGTTGCGTTTGAAACTATTGCTGGGGCGCATTTAGGCACGATTGCTGCTTGCCTCTAGGGATGAAGGCACCTTACGAATCCATCATGTCAGCAGTCGCCACGCCAGCGAGGTCTATGACCGTCGTTCAGCTGATCCCCGCCCTGCAATCGGGCGGCGCTGAACGTTCGGCGCTGGAAATTGCGCGCGCGCTGGTGGCTGCCGGTCACCAGTCCGTGGTGATTTCCGCAGGTGGTCGCCTGGTGTCGCAGCTGGAGGCCGAGGGTAGCCGTCACATCACCCTGGACATCGGCCGCAAGTCGCTGAGCACGTTCATGAAAGTGGGCGCTCTGCGGCGCGTGCTGCGCGAGCTCAAGCCCGATATCGTGCATGCCCGTTCGCGCCTGCCTGCCTGGGTGGGCTGGTGGGCGATCAAGGGCCTCAAGCCCTCGCCGCATTTCGTGACCACGGTGCACGGGCTCAACACGCCCGGTCGCTACAGCTCGATCCTGCTGCGTGGCGAGCGGGTGATCGCCGTATCGCAGACCCTGCGCGACTACATGCTCAGCCACTACACGTGGTTGGAGCCGTCGCGCGTACGCGTCATTCCGCGTGGCATCGACCCGGACGCCTTCCCGTACGGTCACCGCCCCGACGACGCCTGGCACAAGGCCTTCTTCGCCGAGTTTCCCAGCCTGGCGGGGGCACCGCTGCTCACCCTGCCGGCCCGCGGTACGCGACTGAAGGGCCATCACGACGCCATCGAGCTGGTAGCCGAGCTCAAGCGCCGCGGCATCGACGTGCGCCTGCTACTGCTGGGCGTGATCGAGCCCGGCCGCGAAGCGTACGTGGCAGAGCTGCGTGAACTGATCCACAGCCGCGGCCTGGATGCGCAGGTCGTGCTCACGCCGCCGCGCGCGGACGTACGCGATATCTACGCCATCTCTTCGCTGGTACTGCAGCTGTCGAACAAGCCGGAGTCCTTCGGCCGAACGGTCATCGAGGCGCTGTCGCTGTGCCGCCCGGTGCTGGGCTATGCGCATGGCGGCGTGGGCGAGTTGCTGGCCGAGCTGTATCCCGCCGGCCGCGTGCCGCCGTCCGACCAGGAACGACTGGTCGAGCGTGCCGCCGAGCTGCTGCGCGTGGCGCCGCCGATTCCCATGTTGCAGAGCTATCGCCTCAGCGACATGCAGCAGGCCACGCTGGCGCTCTACGACGAACTCACCGCGGCCTGAGCGGCCCGGATCGGCGTACGGCTCACCTACAATGCGTGAGTCGTAATCAACCGATGCCCGCATGAGTTCATTCGCCGCTTCCCTGAAGGTCGCCCTGCGTTCGCCCCTGCTGCCGTTCTGGCTGGTGATCGCCCTGTTGCCCTTCGGGCGCAGCTCGGAACTGGGCACCTTCCTGTGCCTGATCGGCACCGTGCTGTTGTTCGCGCGTCATCCGTCCGCGCTGCGCGAGCACGCCGGCGCACGATTGCTGCTGTGGCTGCTGGCCGCCTATATCGGCGCGGCCCTGTTGTCATCGGTGGATTCGCTGACGCCGGGCAAGAGCTGGTCGACCGTGGCGGCCTTGCTGCGCTACGTGCCGCTGGGGCTGTATGCCTGCTTTGCGATCCGCCGGGCGGAAAAGCTCGATGCGCTGTATGTCGCCGTTGCCGTGGTGGTGGCGTTCTGGGTCGTGGATGCCTGGATGCAGGCATTGACCGGCTGGAGCCTGGCCGGGCGCGCCGAGCCCGAGCGTATTTCCGGGATCTTCGGCGCCACCAACCTCAAGCTGGGTCCCACCTTGTCGGTGCTCTCGCCGTTCGTGCTGTGGGCCGCGCGGCAGCGATGGGGCATCAAGGGTCTGCTGCTCGCCTTCGTGCTGCTGCTGGGTCCGGTGCTGATGTCCGGCTCGCGGGCATCCTGGCTGTGCTACATGCTGGTGGGCATCGGTTATGCCTGGCATGTCGTCCGTTCGCCGGGGCGCTTCCTGGCGGTGGCCTGCGCGGGCCTCGTCGTGATGCTGGCGGCGGGTGGCGTGGCATGGAAAACCTCCGAACGCTTCCATGAGCGCATGGATCGCACGCTGCAGGCGGCGCACGGCACCGGCGCGTCGCTCGACTGGGCGACCAGTGGGCGCCTGGATATCTGGCGCACCAGCATTGCGATGTTCGAGGGGCATCCGATCAACGGGGTTGGCGTGCGGGCCTATCGCAATGCATACCCGACGTATGCGCCGCCGAACGATCACTTCGTGGTCAGCGAGGAAGCCTGTGGGGTCGGCGAGGGCGCCTGCCACGCCCATCAGTGGGTGCTGGAGGTGCTTACTGAAACCGGCACGCTGGGCTTCCTGTGCTGGCTGGCGGCCATCGTTGCGGCGGTACGGGCATGGCGATGCGTCGGCGCCGACGCGCGGGAGCGTGCTTTCCCGGTGACGCTGGCGCTGGCCGTGATGCTGTTTCCCCTGAACACCCATCTCGCCTTCTATTCGGCATGGTGGGGTTTGCTGTTCGCCTGGCTGCTGGGCCTGTGGTGCGCGGCGCTGTACGTGTTTCCGCGCAGCGAGGGAGCACAGGCATGACGCGCGAGCCGCTGTCGGTGGTGGTGATCACCTACAACAACGCCGATACGCTGGACGCCTGCCTGAGCCGGGTCGACTGGGCCGAAGAGATCATCGTGCTCGACTCCGGTTCGACCGATGACACGATCGCCATCGCGCACCGGCACGGCGCCCGCACGGCCGTCCATCCGTTCGACGACTACGGGCCGCAGAAGCAGCGCGCCTACGACATGGCCAGCCACGACTGGATCCTCAACCTGGACGCCGACGAGATCCTCTCGCCCGGCACGCGCGAGGAAATCGAGCGTGCGCTGACGGCGCCGCGTCATGCCGGCTTCCGCTTGCCGCGCCGCGAACGCATGTTCTGGACTCTGCAGCATCGCTGGAGCTGGCGTAACGGCCACCTGCGCCTGTTCGATCGCCGGCGCGGTGGCATGAACGACGTCGAGGTCCATTCGGCCGTGGAAGTGCGTGGCCCGGTAAAGACCTTGTGGCGCGCGGATTTCGTCAACGACGGCGACACGGACATCGCCACCCGCGTGGAAAAGATCAACCGCTATACGACGGGCATGGTGGCGTACAAGCTGCGCAAGCGGCAGCGCTTCACCGGCCTGCGCATGGTGTTCTATCCGCCCGTGTTCTTCCTGCGCCAGTACATCGGCAAGCGCTACTTCCTCAACGGCTGGGCCGGCTTCATCGCCAGCGGCACCGGCGCGTTCTACGCTTTCCTGAAGTACGCGAAGCTGCACGAGGCCCGCGAGATCGCCGCGCGCAGGGCGCGCGACGAGCGTACGTCGCGGAACTGATACCACGCGAAGGCGTTATCCGCGCCGGCGGCGGATTCGAATGAAAACCGATCTGGCGCGAGCCATGACGGTGCCGCGCTCGTGCGCGCCAACCGGCACGTTTGCCGGCTGACATCGCACGAGGTCATGCTGCCTGCGGAAGCGCCTGCGGCTGGCCGCGCAGCGCTGCCAGCAGCTGCGCGCAGGCATCGCGCCGCAGTTGCTCGCGACGGCGGAACGCGGAGCGATGCTTGCTCTCCACCTGCGCTTCGTCGCGAACGGGCTCGATCACGGGCAGGGCGAAGAAGCCGTCCGCTTCCAGTACGCCCTGGCATTCTTCCCAGAAGCCGTCGTAGTCGGCCTTGATCTTGTCGGCCTCGCCGGCGAACGGGTGGGCGAGGTTGCTCACGCCGCGGACCTGCCGGGCTCCGGTGAACGAACCGAACGCCAGCAGCAGCGAGAACAGCAGATTCTTCGGACGCAGGCCGTAGCTCTGCTTGGTCAGTTCACGCACGGCTTCGCGGCCCAGTTCGGCGCTCGCGCCCTGCAGGCAGCCGATCAGCAGCGTGTGGCCGTCATCCGCAATGCTGAAAGTCGCCGACGACAACAGCTGGCCCTGGACGTTGGCCAGGCACAGCGCGAGCTCGCCTTCGCGGCTGCGGCCGAGTGGGCGGCGCAGCTCGAGCAGCAACTCGCTGCCATCCTTCAAGACCAGCGTGCCAAGGTTGAAGTGGCCGTGCAGATACACGGCTTCCGTCAACGCCCTTGGCAGATTGCCGAAGGCGTAGCGGTAGTGGCTGCGTATCACCGCGAGGCGACGCGCATGGCCAAGGCGGCGATTGATGTAGTGGTGGTGCCAGCGCTCGTGCAGTCGCGGGTCGTGCGCGACCAGCGCCGACATGCGGGGTGAGCCGTACAGTTCGCCCAGCCACGCGGACTGACGCCGCGCCATGTGGGCGCTGCGGGCGATGTACTTGAGGCCGGCGACGAGCCGTTTGTGAAACGGACCACGCCAATCACGGCGCTGGCGCAGTGAGCGCAAAAACAGGGAAAGGGACATGACGCAACACGTGTCGGGGAAAACACCGCGTGCGTTGTATCGTAAGTTCCTGTCGTCGGTCTGTCAGATCAGTAGACGGACGGGCTTCCTTCCGGTCGCGTCTTGAAGCGCTTGTGGACCCACAGGTACTGCTCGGGGGCGGCGCGCACCATCTCTTCGATGCATAGGTTGATGCGCGCGGTGTCGTCCAGCGAATCGCGGCTGGGGAAGTCGTCCAGCGGCGCACCCAATCGCAATGCGTACCCGGCATTGCCGGGAAGGCGGCGATGGAAGAAGGGGATCACCAGCGCGCCCGAGAGTCGGGCCAGATGATGGGTGGCGGTGATGGTCGCTGCGGGCACGCCGAAGAACGGCACGAACACGCTGTCCTTGCTGCGCATGTCCTGGTCCGGTGCGTACCAGAGCGTGCCGCCGTTGCGCAGGTGCTTCACCGTGCCGCGGATGTCGTCCTTGTCGAACATCGCCTCGGCGTAATCCAGCCGGGCGCGCAACACGGCCCATTCGAAGGCAGCCGAATCCATCTTGCGATACATGCCCGAGATGCGGATGCGCTGCGACACGAGGCGTGCGCACAGTTCCAGGTGAGAGAAGTGGCCGCCGACGAGCAGCACGCCCTTGCCCTGGGCGCGCGCGATCTCGAGGTGTTCGAGTCCTTCGATGGTCACGGGTACGTCGGCGATGGCCTGTTCGCTGCCCATCCAGCCCAGGGCGAACTCCGCCATCATCAGACCGATGTCGCGCAGGTGCGCATCGACGAGCGCGGCCTGTTCGGCTTTCGACAGCTCGGGAAAGCACAGCGCGATGTTCACCTCGGCGATATGCCGGCGCGGCGAAGGCACCCGCTGCACCAACTGGCCCAGGAAGCCGCCCAGAGCCATCAGCCAGGTGCGGGGCAGGCGGGCGATCAGCCATATCACGCCGACACCAAGCCAGCCGGGCCAGTGCTGAGGAGCGAGCAGGGAGGGCGTGAAAGAGGGGCGGGACATGCCGGGCATCGCGCGATTGTAGGGAACAAGCCAAATCGAGGCGAGCCGCGCGGATCAAGGCAAAGGCGGGAAAGTCCCCGGGACGGGACATCATGGCGAGCCGATATACTGGCGCACCGCATCGAAGGGCCGGCCATTGCTTTACCTGTACACCCTCGCCATGTACCTGGTGACGCCGATCATCGTGCTGCGTCTGCTGGCGCGCGGCGTGCGCTACCGCGACTACCACAAGCGCTGGCGCGAGCGTTTCGGCTTCTTCGATGCGCCGGGTTTCAGCGGCAGTCTCTGGGTGCACGCGGTCTCAGTGGGCGAGGTCAACGCCGCCGAACCCCTCATCAAGGCACTGCGCAACGATTACCCCAACGCGCCGCTGGTGGTCACCACGGTGACGCCGACCGGGTCCGAGCGCGTGCGCCAGCTGTTCGGCGACAGCGTGTTCCATGTCTACCTGCCCTATGACCTGCCATTCGCCGTGACGCGCTTCCTGCGTCGCGTGCGCCCGCGCCTGGCGATCATCGTGGAGACGGAGATCTGGCCGAATCTCTATTTCGCCTGCCGCAACCGTGGCATTCCGTTGATGATCGTCAACGCGCGCCTGTCGGAGCGGTCGTTGCGCGGCTACAAGCCGATGGGCGGCCTCGTCGCACGCGCACTCAGCTGTGTCAGCCAGATCGCCGCGCAATCGCGCACCGATGCCGCGCGCTATCGCGAGCTGGGTGCCGATCCCGAGAAGATCGTGGTCACCGGCAACCTCAAGTTCGACATGCCGGTGCCCTACGACGCCGAACTGAAGGGTGACGAGCTGCGCCACCAATGGGGCCACCTGCGGCCTGCGTGGATCGCGGGAAGCACGCATGAGGGCGAGGAACTGCCGGTGCTGGAAGCGCATCTGGAAGTGCTCACGCGCTGGCCGGATGCGTTGCTGCTGATCGCGCCTCGCCACCCCGAGCGCTTCAAGCTGGTGGAGAACTCCGCACGCAGCCTCGGCTTCACGGTGGGCACGCGCAGTGCCGATCGCGTGCCGTCGGCATCCCATCAGGTGTTCGTGATCGATGCCATGGGCGAGTTGATGCCGTTCTATGCGGCCTCCAATCTCGCCTTCGTCGGCGGCAGCCTGGTACCGATCGGCGGCCACAATGTGCTGGAGCCGGCAGCCTTGTCCACCCCGGTGCTGGTCGGACCGCATACGTTCAATTTCGAGGAGATCACGCTCACCCTGATCCAGGAGGGTGGGGCCATGCGCGTGAACAGCGCCGAGGAACTCGGGACGCACGTGCTGCAGCTGTTGCGCGACGAACCCCGCCGCGACCGCATGGGCATGGTGGCGCGCATCGTATTCGACAGCGAGCGCGGCGCGGTGAAACGCGTGATGGGGATGATCGATCGCCTGCTGCAGGAATAAACGTCCATCCATCGCAACAAAAAAGGCCGGGCAATGCCCGGCCTTTTCGTTGGTGCAGCGAGGCAGCGTTACTGCAGCATCGCGTTGACCGTCTCCATGTCCTTCAGGTCGATCGAGCCTGCCGACTGCTTGAGCTCCAGCTGGTCGAGCACCAGCTGGTGGCGCGACTGCGAGTAGCTGCTCTCGGCCTGGGTCAGGGTCTGAATCGCGTTGAGCACGTTCAGCATGGTCTGGGTGCCGACGTCGAAACCGGCACGGGTGGCTTCCAGCGCCTTCTGGCCGGAGTCGACGGAGGCCTTGTTCGCTTCCACCTGGCTGATGCCGGCAAGCACCGAGCGGTAGAAGTTCAGCGTGTCGCGCACCACCTGGCGGCGGGTGGATTCCAGCGAGTCCTGCGCTTCGTCGCGCTGGTAGATCGACTGGCGGACCCTGGACTGCGTGGCGCCACCCGAGAAGATCGGGATGTTCACCTGCAGGCCGACCGTGGTGCCGTAGTCGCCGTTGCCGCGCACGTTGGAGCTGCCGTTCTCGAGCCAGGTGGTGTCCTTGCCGCGCGACACCGAGGCGCTGAGCGTCGGCAGGTGGCCGGCGCGCGCCGCGTCGATGCTGTGCTCGGCAGCCTGCACGCTGTACTGGCTGGCCTGCACGGTGGCATTGGTCTTCAGTGCGGACTGCACCCATGCGTCCGGATCGGCCGGGTTCGGCGGGGCGAGCGGCAGGTCTTCGCGCAGCTTCTTCAGGTCGGTCACCGGCTTGCCGGTGATCTGGGTGAGCGCTTCCTTGGCGTCGTTGAGCGTGTTCTGGGCGGCGATGGTCTGCGCCTTGGCCAGCTCGTAGTACGACTTGGCCTGGTACACGTCGGTCACTGCCGAGAGACCCACCTTGAAGCGCTGGTCGGCCTGGTCATAGGCCTCCTTGTAAGCGTCTTCGTTGGCCTTGGCGAACACCAGCGCATCCTGGCTGGTGAGCACGCTGAAGTAGGCCGTGGTGACACGCACATAGAGGTTCTGCAGCGAGGCCTCGTAGGTCGAGTCCTGCGCCGATGCCTGCGAGTGCGCCGCCGACAGGTTAGCCCACTGGCTCATGTCGACGATGGACTGGTTCAGCGTGGCGGACAGGTCGCGGGTACGCGAATGACCCTGGCCCTGGATGGTGCCATTGGCCAGATTGCTGCCGGTGGACTGCTGGGTCAGGCTGAAGGCGCCGTTGAGCTGAGGCAGCATCACCGCACGCGCCTGGTTGACGCCTTCACCGGTGGCGAGGCGGGTAGCCTCCGCCTGCGACAGCACCGGATCATTGGCGCGGGCTTCTCGGTATGCATCCAGCAAGTCCTCGCTGTGGCCGGCCAGCGGGAGCGCCGACAGGGCCAGGGCAAGGGTCAGAAGCTTCAAGCGCATGGGTTGCCTCATGTTTGGGGAATGGGTCAGAAAACGAAGCGACGCGGCGGTTCGGCGTGCTTCAAGTACGGCAGGTCGGTTTCGAACAGCGACTCTTCGCGGTAGCGGCCGTTGCCTTCATGGGTAAGCAGCAGCACCTGCTGCACCGGCGACTCGCCGCGCGTCACCAGCAGGCGACCACCGGGCTTGAGCCAGGACAGGAAGCGCTGCGGAATCTGCGAGACCGCGCCCGTCACCACTACGGCGTCAAACAGGCCGTTGGGCTGCCAGGCCGAGATGGCCTCGCCCACTTCCAGCTTCGCGTTGGCGATGCCGGCGTGCGCCAGGCGCTCGCTCGCCGTCGCGATGAAATCGGCATGGATGTCCACGCTGACGACACCGGCAGACAGCTTGGCCAGGCAGGCGGTGAGAAAACCCGAACCCGTGCCGATTTCCAGCACCTGGTCCGTGGGGGCGAGTTCCAGTGCCTGCAGCACGCGGCCCTCGACCACCGGCTTCATCATCACTTCGCCATGGCCCAGCGGCAGGCACAGGTCGGCAAAAGCGAGCTGGCGATGCTCGGCGGCAACGAAATCCTCGCGGCGCACGCTGCCGAGCACGTCGAGTACGCGTGCATCCAGCACCTCCCAGGGGCGCACCTGGTTTTCCACCATGTTGACCCGCGCCTGTTCGAAGTTCATTGCCATCTTGCTTACGTCCTGTTCGGATCGGAAAAAAGGCTAAAAATCATAAGCGCTTAGCCATCTTCCGACAATGTGCAAAGCCTGCGGCCTGGCCCAGGCGCCACGAAGTGCCGGAAGTCACCGCGCTCGGTTGACGGAAGTCATGCGTAGCGCGCTGTCCGCGGACACTTACGCGCTACGGCGCTGAAATTGCCGGGGTGTCCGGAGCATGTCGGCGGGCAGGCGCGCGAGGGCATCTTCCATCGCCTGATGCAAGGTGATGTCAAGGCGACGGACCCGCCCCAGCGGCGACTCCTCCCCTCGGCTCTGCGCAGCCACCACCAGCCAGGCCAGCCAGCGCGCCAGGCGGCTGCGTTCGGTGGCATCCAGGCTCGCCAGCGCAGACCGCGCTGCAAAGGCCGCCTGGCGGGCGCCAGCCTGGCCACGCTCAAGCCAGTAAGCCGTCGTGCGCTGGGCGAGACGGTAGGCCGGACTGAGGGAAAGTTCTGCGATAGTGGAGGACATGAGGAAAGCCGTGTATCGTGGCCATGGAAAATAACTAAACCGTCCCGTATACTAAACGGCAGTTATTCATTTGTGAAGCCATTTGTGAAGGTATAGCCATGAGCACGATCCCGCAGACCAAGCCTCAGGGACCCGGCCGTCCCAAGGACATGGAAAAGCGCGCGGCGATCCTGGAGGCCGCGAAGGCCTTGTTCATCCGCAACGCCTTTGCGGGCACCAGCATGGATGCCGTGGCCGCCGAGGCAGGCGTTTCCAAGCTCACCGTCTACAGCCACTTCGGCGACAAGGACAACCTGTTCCGCGAGGTCATCCGCGCCCGCATCCAGGACATCCTGCCCGAAGACACCTACCAGTACGTCGTCGGTGAAGACATCCGCGTGACGCTGGAGCGCATTGCCCTGCATCACGTGCGGCTGGACTGCGACGTGCAGAACGTCGGCACCTTCCGCGCCATCCTCAGCGACTGCCGCCAGGGCAATCCCCGTTACGGCAGGCTGCTGTGGGAGGAAGGCCCCGAGCGTGGCCATGCGTTGATGAAACGCCTGCTGCAACAGGCGGTTGACGACGGCAAGCTGAGCATCGCCAACGTGTCACGAGCCGCCGGCCAGTTCACGTCGCTGATCAAGGGCGAGATGATGCTGCGCCGCATGTTCGGCTGCGAGGAGTGCGCCCAGTCCTACGCGGTCGAGCTGGAACAGACCGCCCTCGACGGTGTGGACATGTTCCTGCGCGCCTACCTGCCGCGCTGATCCGTACCCTACGGCGGCGTCCGCCCTGGGACGCTTGCCCCGTCGCACTCGCGACCGACCCCGCTTCGTGCTCAAATAGGCCCCTTGAAGCGGGGGTGCCGGCAACAGTCGGCTGAGAGAGTCCCTTCGAACCTGATGCGGCTAGTACCGCTGTAGGGAGCTTCGCCGCACGGTCCCGAACCCGTGCGTCCGGCGCCGTCGCTTCTGTTGCTGGTATGCGAATCCGTTCGCAACACCCCGTGCTCCCCTGTGCGGACTCCCCAACACAAGCCGTCCCCACGGGGACATCGCTTCGATACCGGACCTTGCCGATGAATGCCCTGCCCACCGACCTCGCGCGCGCCGCGCAGGAACTCTCCGAAGCCGTGACGCGCCCGATCCCGGGTTCCCACAAGATCTACGTGCAGGGCAGCCGTCCTGACCTGAAGGTGCCGCTGCGCGAGATCTGCCAGGCGCAGACGCCGACCCTGTTCGGTGGCGAGCAGAACCCGCCGATCACGGTCTACGACACCTCCGGCCCGTACACCGACCCCGACTACAAGGTGGACCTGGTCAATGGCCTGCCGCCGCTCCGTGCCGCCTGGGTCGCCGAGCGCGGCGATACCGAGCAGCTGGGTGGCCTGACCTCTTCCTTCGGCCGCGAGCGCGCCGCCGATCCCAAGCTCGACGCCTTCCGTTTTACCGCGACGCGCGCACCGCGCCGTGCCAAGGCTGGCGCCAACGTCACCCAGATGCACTACGCGCGCCAGGGCATCATCACGCCCGAGATGGAATACATCGCCATCCGCGAAAACCAGCGCATCGAGGCGCTGCACAGCAGCGCGCTCCTGACCCAGCACCCGGGCCAGTCCTTCGGCGCGGCGCTGCCTAAGCTGATCACCCCGGAATTCGTGCGTGACGAAGTGGCGCGCGGCCGCGCCATCATCCCGGCCAACATCAACCATCCGGAAGCGGAGCCGATGATCATCGGCCGCAACTTCCTTACCAAGATCAACGCGAACATCGGCAACTCCGCCGTGTCCTCGGGCATCGCCGAGGAAGTGGAGAAGCTGGTGTGGTCGATCCGCTGGGGTGGCGACACGGTGATGGATCTTTCCACCGGCAAGCACATCCACGAGACGCGCGAGTGGATCATCCGCAACTCGCCGGTGCCGATCGGCACGGTGCCGATCTACCAGGCGCTGGAGAAGGTCGGCGGCGTCGCCGAAGACCTCACCTGGGAAATCTTCCGCGACACGCTGATCGAACAGGCCGAGCAGGGCGTGGACTACTTCACCATCCACGCCGGCGTGCTGCTGCGCTTCGTGCCGCTGACCGCCAAGCGCGTCACGGGCATCGTCTCGCGCGGCGGCTCGATCATGGCCAAGTGGTGCCTGGCGCATCACAAGGAAAACTTCCTCTACACGCACTTCGAAGACATCTGCGAGATCATGAAGGCGTACGACGTGTCCTTCAGCCTCGGCGATGGCCTGCGTCCGGGCTGCATCGCCGATGCGAACGACGCCGCGCAATTCGGTGAGCTGGATACGCTGGGCGAACTCACGCAGATCGCGTGGAAGCACGACGTGCAGGTGATGATCGAAGGCCCGGGCCACGTACCCATGCATCTCATCAAGGAGAACATGGATCGCCAGCTGGAGAAGTGCCACGAGGCGCCGTTCTACACGCTGGGGCCACTGACCACCGACATCGCGCCGGGCTACGACCACATCACCTCCGCCATCGGCGCGGCGATGATCGGCTGGTTCGGCACGGCCATGCTCTGCTACGTGACGCCGAAGGAACACCTCGGCCTGCCCAACAAGCAGGACGTGCGCGACGGCATCATCGCCTACAAGATTGCCGCTCACGCGGCGGATCTCGCCAAGGGTCACCCCGGTGCTCAGGTACGTGACAACGCGTTGAGCAAGGCGCGCTTCGAGTTCCGTTGGGACGACCAGTTCAACCTGGGTCTCGATCCGGAGAAGGCCAAGGAATTCCACGACGAGACGCTGCCGAAGGACGCGCACAAGTCCGCGCACTTCTGCTCGATGTGCGGTCCGAAGTTCTGCTCGATGAAGATCACCCAGGACGTGCGCGACTACGCGGCCGAGCACGGCACCGGTGAAGCCGATGCACTGGAAGAGGGCATGGCGGAGAAGGCGGCGGAATTCCGCGCGCAAGGCGCCGAGGTCTACCACAAGGCATAACGCTGGTCTGAAAACTGTGGGAGCGCACCCTGTGCGCGACCGCGGCGCTGCGGTTCGACGCTCCGCCGGGTTGTCGCGCACAGGGTGCGCTCCCACAGAAATACCGCTCCAGTTGTGTGTCATCGGCAGGAGCGGCCTGAACCGTTGTTGCGTACTTTCACCTGCGTTTCGCGCCTCGACGCCTACGGTCCGGCTATTGCCCAGCCAGTCCAAGTGAGGCACGCCATGGCATCCAAGCCATTTCTCAGCGACATCGAAACCATCCGCAAGCGCGCACGCGAACACATCGACCAAGGCGCGATCACGGCCGGTTACACCGCCGATCGCAAGGTCGTCATCAAGCTGCTCAACGAAGCGTTGGCCACGGAAATCGTGTGCGTGCTGCGCTACAAGTATCACTACTACATGGCCAAGGGCATTCACGCCAAAAGCGTGGCTGCCGAATTCCTGGAACACGCCAACGAGGAGCAGGGGCACGCGGACCTGATCGCGCAGCGCATCACCCAGCTCGATGGCGCGCCGAATTTTTCGCCCGAAGGTCTGCTCTCGCGCAGCCATGCCGACTACGTCGAAGGCGATGACCTGGTCGACATGATCAAGGAAGACCTGGTGGCCGAACGCATCGCCATCGACAGCTATCGCGAGATCATCAACTACATCGGCACCGCCGACCCCACCACGCGGCGCCTGATGGAAGGCATCCTCGCGATGGAGGAGGAGCACGCGGAGGATCTTGCGACGCTGCTCGACGAACTGGGCAAGAAGGGCGAGCCGGCCAAGGCACGGCCGGAAAAGAGTACCAAGCACTAGTCAGCCGTTCGCCCACTGCCGCGTTATCCAGTGGAGCTGTCCAACCGGAGAGGCATCATGCCGATGTCGAACCCTGCGGCCCGCCAGGGCCATGTGATCCTGCGTGCCGTGCTGACGGCGCTGTCCATCGCGGTGTTGCTGGCGTGCGTGCTGATGTGGTGGATGACGATGTTCGATACGCCGCAGACCGTCGCGTCGTCCTCTGAGGCGCAACAGAGCTCGGTCTCGCAGGCGCGCGGATCGGAATAAGGCACAAAAAAAGCGCCACCCTGGGGTGGCGCTTTTTCATTGATGCGATCAGGCCTTCTTGTCGGCTTCGTAGCGTTCGATGCCGCTGATGATCTCGGCTTTCGCCTCGTCGGCGCCGACCCAGCCTTCCAGCTTCACCCACTTGCCCTTCTCGAGATCCTTGTAGTGCTCGAAGAAGTGGCCGATGCGCTCCAGCCAGTGACCGGACACCTGCTTGATGTCCTTGATGTGCGCGTAGCCCGCGAAGATCTTCTCCACCGGCACCACCACCAGCTTCTCGTCGCTGCCGGCTTCGTCGGTCATCTTCAGCATGCCGACCGGATGGCAACGGATCACCGAGCCCGGCACCAGCGGCAGCGGCAGGATCACCAGCGCGTCCAGCGGATCGCCGTCGCCGCCCAGCGTGCCCGGCACGTAGCCGTAGTTGCACGGATAGCGCATCGGCGTGGACAGGATGCGGTCGACGAAGATCGCGCCGCTTTCCTTCTCCACCTCGTACTTGACGGGCTCGGCATCCTTGGGGATTTCGATGATGACGTTGATTTCGTCCGGAACCTTGCGGCCGGCGGAGACGAGGTGCAGACCCATGGGCTTGATCCTTGGCGTAGTCAAAAGCAAAGACTTGCAAGGATACGGCAAAACGCTGGTGCATCGCAGCAGCGACGGGCGGCGATTCAGCGTCTGGCCGGGGCTGGTGCGGTGGTCAGGCCTGGTAGGGGCGTTCGCGCAACCATTTGGTGGCAATCCATTTTTCGCCCTTGAGCACGGGCAGGCCGGCGTGCAGCGAGGCCTGGTCGCCGGTCTCATAGGCGAAATAGACGGCCGAACCACGCATGGCGGTCACGGTGAGCCCGATGTTGGGGAAGCCTGTGCCGCCGCCTTCCTCGGGGGTATTGAGGTACATCACCACGCTGGCGATGCGTTGGCCGCCGCGCGCCGTGACGGCACTGAAGCCGGGCTGGGTCGGATCGAACCAGTCGAAGTGGGGCTCGTATTCCTGGCCGGGCAGGTAATGCAGGATCTGCAGGCCTTCGCCGTGACTGACCGGTATGGCCAGCAGATCGGCGATGCGCTGCTCGATGCGTTGCACCAGCGGCGTTTCGCCAATGCGGAAGAACATGCCCAGACTGGTGCGCCTTTCGTCTGTCTGATGGCGGCCTTCCACATCCACGGTCTGCGAGCGCTGCAGGCGCGGCTTCGCTTCGGCGATCAGGCTTTCGCATTCATCGGTCGAGAGCATGTGCTCCAGCACGCGCACGACGGGTTTGTCGGTGCTCACCGTGACGCGCAGCGTGTGACCGTCAACGGTCTGTTGCGGCGGTTCGGGATGGCGCGTGCGCCGTCCGCTGGAACCGGGCTTGCTCGCGGCCATCACGGTCGCGAGTGGCAGGTTGAGCACGCGCGCCACCATCTGGCGACTTTGCTCGCCGCCGTAGCCGGCATCCTTCATCAGCTTCAGCAGGTCGCTGAGGCTGTGGCCGGAGCGTGCAGTAGCGAGGATCCACTCGCGAAGCTCGGGTCGAATCGTGTGATTGCTCATCGGGACAAAGAGTGCGCCAGCTCAGGCTGGCGCACCATGTTACGCAGGGAGCGCGGTTACTTCACGTGTTCCCACAAGTAGGTGTAGCCCAGCGCGTTCATGAAGGCCGCCTGCTTGTTGTCGGCCGCCGCGCCGTGTCCACCTTCGATGTTCTCGTAGAAACTGGTGTCGTAGCCCAGCGCTTCGAGCTTGGCGGCCATCTTGCGCGCATGCACCGGGCCCACCCGGTCGTCGCGGGTGGAGGTGGTGAACAGCACCGGCGGGTACTTCTCGCCGACCGTGGCGTTGGCATAGGGCGAAAAAGTCTTGATCCAGGCCCATTCCGCCGGCTTGTCCGGATCGCCGTATTCGGCCATCCACGAAGCGCCCGCCGACAGGTGCGTATAGCGTTGCATGTCGAGCAGGGCCACCTGGCTCACGATGGCGCCGTACAGCTGCGGATACAGCGTGAGCATGTTGCCCATCAGCAGGCCGCCGTTGCTGCCGCCCATCGCACCCAGATGGGCGGGCGAGGTGATCTTGCGGGCGAACAGGTCTTCGGAGACCGCGGCGAAGTCCTCATAGGCGCGCAGGCGATTGGCCTTCAGCGCTGCCTGGTGCCAGCGCGGGCCGTATTCGCCACCGCCACGGATGTTCGCCACCACATAGACGCCGCCCTTCTCCAGCCAGGCGCGCCCGACACTGCCGCTGTAAGCCGGCTGCAGGGAGACTTCGAAGCCACCGTAGCCGTACTGCAGGGTGGGATTCTTGCCGTTGGCCTGCAGGGTCTTCGGCGCGATTTCGAAATAGGGCACGCGCGTGCCGTCCTTCGAGGTGGCGAAGTGCTGGCTCACGTCGTACTTCGAGGCATCGAAGAAGCTGGGGCTGTGCTTGATCGCCTTTGCCTCGCCCTGGCCCAGCGTGCCGAAGTACAACGTGGTGGGCTGCAGGAAGCCGCTGACGGTGAGGAAGTAGTCGTCGCTGTCGTCTTCGTCCACTGCAGCGGCCGCGATGGTCGAGAGCTTGGGCGCGCCGCCCAGGCTTTCGCGCTTCCATGCACCCGGCTGTGGCGTCAGCGCCTCCAGCTTGTTCACCACGTTGTCCATCACGTTGAGGATCAGCTGGTGCCGCGTCCACGAATAGCCGTCCAGTGCCGTGGTGTCGGTGGGCTCAAACAGCACGGTGAGGTCGCGCTTGCCTGCCATGTAGTCATCGAACTTTGTCGCCAGCAGCGACCCGGACTTGTAGGTCTTGCCAGCCACCGTCCAGTCGCTGCGTGGCTCGATCAGCAGCCACTCACGATGCACGCCGGTATTGGCATCCGTCGGCACGTCGATGCGCGTGAGTTTGCCGTCCTTGCCACGCACGAACGTTTCGCTGTCGTAGAAGGCGATCTGGCGGGTGACGAAGTCGCGCTGGAAAGCGGGCGTCAGGTCGCGGAAGGCGGAGACGGTCATGTCATCAGCCTTCACCTCGTACACCGTGGAGGCGCTGGCCAGCGGCGTGCCGCGCTTCCATTCCTTCACGACGCGCGGATAGCTCGAGGTCGTCATCGAGCCGGAGCCGAAGTCGGTGGCGACGTAGATATGGTCCTTGTCGATCCAGGCCACGTCGGTCTTCGCCTCGGGCAGGAAGAAACCGTCCTTCACGAACTGTCTGGTGGGCAGGTCGAACTCGCGGATCACGCTTGCGTCAGCGCCGCCGCGCGAGAGCGCGACCAGGCAACGCTGGTTTTCCGGCTTCAGGCAGAAGGCGCCGTGCCACACCCAGTTTTCGTTCTCGGCCTTGCCGATCGCGTCAAGGTCGATCACGGGTTCCCAGGCCGGCTGGCCCTTGCGGTACTCCTCCAGCGTCGTGCGGCGCCACACGCCGCGCGGGTGATCCTGGTCGCGCCAGAAGTTGTACAGGTGATCGCCGATCTTGTTGACCATCGGGATGCGGTCGTGCGAGTCGAGCACTTCCAGGATACGCGCGTCGAGCTGCTTGAACTCCGCGCTGTCGGCGTACTTCTTCACCGTCTGCGCGTTCTGCTGCTTGACCCAATCCAGTTGCTTGGGTCCGTCGATGGTTTCAAGCCAGAGATTCGGATCCTTGGCGGTCGGTGCGATGGTGTCGTTTGCGTGCGTCATGCCGACGAGTGTGACGCCAAGGGCGAGAGTCAGCCACAGGGAGGGCTTGGATGCCATGGAAGTTCCTTCTTGGTGTGAAGTCACCACGACCATCTCCATCTCCCTTTCCCCTCCGGGCGACCCGAAGGTAGTCCCCGTGGGAGAGAGGGTCGGGGTGAGGGGCGGGTGCTCGCGAGATGAGTACTTCGGGCGAGATCTAAGAGCTTTCTACAGCGGGACCGAGGCCAGCGTGACCCCTTACCCCAACCCTCTCCCCAAAGGGGAGAGGGAGCAAACGTGCCTGGCGGGTTCGCCCGATCACCTGTTCGGTGACCGGGCGCGCCGTGGTTACAGCAGAGGAATAAGTAAAAGGGCCACGATGTTGATGATCTTGATCAGCGGATTCACCGCCGGGCCTGCCGTGTCCTTGTATGGATCACCCACGGTGTCGCCAGTCACCGCCGCCTTGTGCGCATCGGAACCCTTGCCGCCGAAGTGATCATCCTCGATGTACTTCTTGGCGTTGTCCCACGCACCGCCGCCGGTGGTCATCGAAATGGCAACGAACAGGCCGGTGACGATGGTGCCGATCAGCACGCCGCCCAGTGCCTGCGCACCAGCTTCCGCACCGCCCAGCCACTTGAAGCCGAACACCACCACCACCGGCACCAGCACCGGCAGCAGCGACGGGATCAGCATCTCGCGGATCGCCGACTTGGTAAGCATGTCCACCGCGCGCGAATAGTCGGGCTTGGTGGTGCCTTCCATGATGCCGCTGATCTCGCGGAACTGGCGGCGCACTTCCTCGACCACCGCGCCGGCGGAACGGCCCACCGCTTCCATCGCCATCGCGCCGAACAGGTACGGGATCAGGCCGCCGATCAGCAGGCCGATGATCACGTACGGGTTGGACAGGTCGAAGCGGAAGTCGGTGAGGTTGAGGTGCTGGTTGAGGTTGTGCGTGTAGTCCGCGAACAGCACCAGCGCGGCGAGGCCGGCCGAGCCGATGGCATAACCCTTGGTCACCGCCTTGGTGGTGTTGCCCACGGCGTCGAGCGGATCGGTCACGCCGCGTACTTCGGGCGGCAGCTCGGCCATCTCGGCGATGCCGCCGGCGTTGTCGGTGATCGGGCCGTAGGCATCCAGCGCCACGATCATGCCGGTCATGCTGAGCATGGCCGTCGCAGCGATGGCGATGCCGTAGAGGCCCGCCAGCTGATAGGCACCCCAGATTGCGGCGCACACAGCGAGCACCGGCAATGCGGTGGATTTCATCGACACGCCGATGCCCGCGATGATGTTGGTCGCATGTCCCGTGGTGGAAGCACGCGCCACGTGCTGCACCGGCGCGTACTCGGTCGCGGTGTAGTACTCGGTGATCACCACCATGGCTCCGGTGAGCACCAGGCCAATCAGCGCGCAGCCATACAGATGGCCCACGCCATAGGACGAATCGGCCATCAGCTGGCTGGTGATCGGCCAGAATGCGATCGCGGCGAGCACCGCCGATACCGCCACGCCGGCGTACAACGCATTCATGATCTTGGGGCCGCGCGCCTTCACGAAGAAGGTGCCGATCACCGAGGCCACGATCGATACGCCGCCCAGCACCAGCGGGAACAGCACGCCGTTGCTGCCGGTCTGCTCGGCCATCACGCCGCCCAACAGCATGGTGGCGATCAGCGTCACCGCGTAGGTTTCGAACAGGTCGGCGGCCATGCCGGCGCAGTCGCCGACGTTGTCGCCCACGTTGTCGGCGATCACGGCCGGGTTGCGCGGGTCGTCCTCGGGGATGCCCGCTTCCACCTTGCCCACGAGGTCGGCACCCACGTCCGCACCCTTGGTAAAGATGCCGCCACCCAGGCGCGCGAAGATCGAGATCAGCGATGACCCGAACGCCAGGCCCACCAGTGCATGCAGCGCATGCATGGTCTCGTAGCCGAAGTGCATGAGCACGGCGTAATACCCGGTGACGCCGAGCAGGGCGAGACCGACCACCAGCATGCCGGTGATGGCGCCGCCGCGGAACGCGACGTTGAGCGCGGCTGCTAGACCGCTACGTGCCGCCTCGGCGGTGCGCACGTTGGCGCGTACCGAGACATTCATGCCGATGTAACCGGTAGCGCCAGACAGGATCGCACCGATCGCGAAGCCGATCGCAGTGCCCCAGTCCAGTGCAAAGCCAATGATCAGGAACAACACCACACCGACGCCGCCGATGGTGGCGTACTGGCGATTGAGATAAGCCTTCGCGCCTTCCTGGATCGCGGAAGCGATCTCCTGCATACGTGCGTTGCCCGGCGATTTTGCCAAGATCCAGCGCACGGACAATGCGCCGTAAAGAACCGCCAGGACCGCACATGCCAGCACGATCCACAAGCCATACTGCTGCAGCATCGGAGCCTCCCCATGGGTGGAAACCACATCGTCGGGACCCGCCACCGGCATCCCGACACGGCGGCCGCCCTTGCGGGCGGTCATGGGCGAGTATAGGCAGAGGTTCACGACAGTCGTGTTGTGCGACGCAACGCACTGCGGCATTGGCGCACAAAAAAAGGCGGCACCTCGCGGTGCCGCCCCGGTTTGGCTCACAGGATGTGGATCAGCGGATCACCATATCCAGGATCATGTTGTCGCCGATGGAGACCAGCAGGTAGTTGCCGTCATCGCGCACCCAGCGATAGCCGTACGGCGGCGGCGCCAGGCGGTAGTAGCTGTAGTCGTTCACGATGTACATCGGGCCGTCGTAGCGATAGCCACGCGCCCAGCGCGGATGGCCGTAGTAGTGACGGTCGCTGTAGTAGCGACGCTCCCAATGGTCGTGGCGGTCGCGGTCAGCCCGGCGCTCGTCATGACCATGCCAGCGGTCGCGATCATGATGATCGTCGCGACCATGTCCCTTCCGATCATGGTCGTGCCCAGGATCGGCCAGGGCGGCTCCGCTGCCGGAAAGCAGGGCAAAGGCTACGAGCGCGCTGGTAAGGGTCTTCATTGCAACCTCCTCGGTGGTGCCGTCCGCGCCCAGGGGCGTTGGTCAGGCGAGCGCATCGTAGGAAGATGCGTCTGAACGCCGGGCGTGGATTCCGATCCACGCCCTGAGGGCTTTCAGCCATCGCTCATCCAGGTGAACCGGCCAGTCAGCTAGCGGGAAGGAGAGGACGATGTTCGTACGGGGCGTGCTGGTGCTGGCGGTGCTATGCCTGGTGATCTACGGCGGCCTGTGCCTGTCGCTGTATTTGGGCCAGCGACAGCAGGTCTATCGCCCGGAAGCGACGTGGCCGGTGCGGCAGGCGCCCGATTTCGAGCTGCGCCACGACGGCGTGACCCTGCGCGGCTGGGTGGTGAATCCGGGCCGCAGCAAGGCCCTGCTGTATTTCGGCGGTAACGGCGAGCGCATCGAGGATTCACGGGCCGAGCTCGCACATGGGCTGCCCGATCGCACGATCTACCTGGTGGCTTACCGGGGCTATGGAGCCAGCGAGGGGCAGCCCGGCGAAGCCGCGTTGGTGGGCGATGCGATGGCGCTGTTTGACCAGGTATCGCCGCACCATCAGGCCGTCGCGGTGCTCGGACGAAGCCTCGGCAGTGGCGTGGCGGTGCAACTGGCCGCGCAAAGGCCGGTGGAGCGGCTGGTGCTGGTGACGCCGTTCGACAGCCTGGTGCGGGTGGCCGCGGGATATTTCCCGTGGGTGCCGGTGAATGCGCTGATGCGTGAGCGCTTCGAATCGTGGCGCTACGCCAGTGCCGTCCATTGCCCGGTGCTGGTGATCCAGGCGGAACAGGACGAGGTGATCCCCGCCGCGCGAACCCGGGCGCTGGTCAGCGCCTTCGGCCAGCCACCCGTGCTGCAGGTGGTGGCCGATGCGGGGCACAACACGATCCAGGACTACGCCGACTACCGGGTGAGCCTGGATCGCTTCCTGCGCTGAGGCTCAGCGCGCGAACGGCTCGAGCTTGCGCGCCACCGCGGCGTTCTTCAGCGCCACGTACTGCGGCAGGCCGTTCTTGCCGTAGGGCAACGGCGCCTCGCCCTGGATTAGCGGGGCCAGGTAGCGGCGTGCTGCGGCGGTGATGCCGAAACCATCGCGGGTGAGGAAACTCGCCGGCATCTTCTTTTCGCGGTTGGCGATCTTCGACAGCGGTGCCGCCTCGATCTTCCAGCGATAGGGCGCATCGTTGGTGCGTACGATCACCGGCATCACCGCATTCATGCCGGCCAGCGCGTAGTCCACCGCGGCCTTGCCCACCGCGTAGGCCTGGTCGGCGTCGGTCTTCGAGGCAAGGTGGCGTGCCGAGCGCTGCAGGTAGTCGGGCAAGGCCCAGTGATACTTGTAGCCCAGCTTCTCCTTCACCAACGCGGCCAGCACCGGCGCCACGCCGCCCAGCTGCGAATGGCCGAACGCATCGCGCGTGCCCGCCTCGGCGAGGAACTGGCCTTCGGCGTTGAGCAGGCCTTCGGAGGCTACCACCGTGCACCAGCCCACGCGCTCCACCGTGGCCTTCACCTTGGCGAGGAAGGCCGCTTCGTCGAAGCTGCGTTCGGGGAACAGGATGATGTGCGGCGGTGCATCCGCGCCTTCGCCGGCTAGGCCCGCGGCAGCGGCGATCCAGCCCGCGTGGCGACCCATCACCTCGAGGATGAACACCTTGGTCGAGGTGTCGGCCATTGAGGCTACGTCCAGGCTGGCCTCCAGCGTGGACACCGCGGTGTACTTCGCCACCGAGCCGAAGCCCGGGCAGCAATCGGTGACGGCGAGGTCGTTGTCCACCGTCTTCGGCACGCCGATGCAGCGGATGTCGTAGTTCATCGCCTTGCCGAGCTGCGAGATCTTCAGCGCGGTGTCGGCCGAATCGTTGCCGCCGTTGTAGAGGAACCAGCGGATGTCGTGCGCGCGGAACACCTCGATCAGGCGTTCGTACTCGGCGCGATTCGCCTCCAGCGACTTGAGCTTGTAGCGGCACGAGCCGAACGCACCGCCCGGGGTGTGACGGAGTGCGGCGATGGCGGCCTTGGTTTCCTTGCCGGTGTCGATCAGCTCTTCGCGCAGCGCACCGAGGATGCCGTTGCGCGCGGCGTAGACCTGCACGCCCTTCGCCCGTGCCGCTTCGATCACGCCGGCCGCGGTGGCATTGATCACGGCGGTGACGCCGCCGGATTGCGCATAAAGCAAACGGCCTTGGGGTTTGGATGCTGATGTCATGGGGTTTCATCCGGCAGGGCGAGGTTGCCGTGCTCATCAAACACGAAGTACGGATTGAATGCGAACTCCCACAGGTGTCCGTCGGGATCCGCGATGTAACCGGAGTAGCCACCCCAGAACGCCTCCTGTGGCGGCTTCACGGCACGGGCGCCCGCTGCCACGGCCGCGGCGAACCACGCATCGACCTCGGCCTTGGAGCCGGCGTTGCGTGCCAGCGTGACGCCGGCAAAGCCCGCCGGCTGGTCCTCGACGTGGGCGTCTTCTGCCAGTGCCGCGCGGCCGTACAGGGCAAGCACGCCCGCGGCACCCTTCAGGAAAGCAATGTTCTCGTTGCTGGCGGAGGAGGCCTTCCAGCCCAGCGCCTCGTAGAAGCGACGGGAGGTGGGCAGGTCGCTCACGCCGAGCGTGACGATATGGATCCGGGGCTGCGTCATGCGGGTCTTTCTCCGTGGGTGAATCCCGAAAGCTTAATCCTGGCGGCGCAAGTCTTTTCGTGACATTCGTGTGTCGATGCCAAATCCTTTCGCAACAGTGACTTGGCGCGATTGGGGCGCTGGTCTCGTTTGACGGAACCGCCCGCAGAAGCTAATTTGCACCCTACTTTTCCGCTTTCCGCGGGGCTTCCGGTTGCCGGTGGCCCGCGGATACCTCTGGAGCACTATGCGACTCGTCCTACTTGGTCCGCCCGGTTCGGGCAAAGGCACCCAGGCTGCGCGTCTGAAGGTGGAACTCGGCGTTCCGCACATCTCGACCGGCGACATGCTGCGCGCGGCCGTGGCGGCAGGCACGCCCACGGGCCTGATGGCGAAAGCGGTGATGGATGCCGGCAAGCTGGTTTCCGACGACATCCTGCTGGCGATGCTCGAAGAGCGCCTCTCGCAGGACGATGTGAAGAACGGCTTCATCCTCGACGGCTATCCGCGCAACCTGGCCCAGGCCGATGCGCTGGACCACCTGCTGGCCAAGATCGGTCAGCCGCTGGACGCCGTGGTGAAGCTCGACGTGCCGAACGAAGCCATCATCGCCCGCTGCGAGATCCGCTTTGCCGCGGAGCATCGCAAGGACGACGATCCGGTGGTCGTGCGCGATCGCCTGAAGGTCTACGCCGAGCAGACTGCGCCGGTCGCCGATTTCTTCGAGCGCCGCGGCAAGCTGCAGGTCGTCAACGGCGTGGGTGAGCTCGACGAGGTCACTGCCCGCGTCAAGCGCGCACTCGCCGACGAGTCGGCTGCCGCCAACGGTTGATGTTCCGGGCCGCCGCAAGGCGGCCCGATGGTTTCAGGGCCGCGGTCACGCGCCCCGCTTCAGCGAACAGGTCAAGCATGCGTCTGCATATCCTCGGCATCTGCGGCACCTTCATGGGCGGCGTCGCCGCACTGGCGCGTGAGCTTGGGCTCACCGTCGAAGGCTCCGACGCCAACGTCTATCCACCCATGAGCACTCAGCTGGAGTCGCTCGGCATCCGCTTGATGGACGGCTATAAAGCCGAATACCTCAAGCCCGCGCCGGACCTGGTGGTGGTTGGCAACGCGATGACGCGCGGCAACCCCGCCGTGGAATACATGCTCGACGAGCAGCTGCGGTACATCTCCGGCCCGCAGTGGCTGGGCGAGACGCTGTTGCCGGGCCGCGAGGTGCTGGCGGTGGCCGGCACGCACGGGAAGACCACCACGACCAGCCTGCTGGCGCACCTGCTGGAAAGCGCGGGGCTGTCGCCCGGCTTCCTGATCGGCGGCGTGCCCGGCAATTTCGACGTGTCCGCACGCAAGGGCGAGGGCAAGCCGTTCGTGATCGAGGCGGACGAATACGACAGTGCGTTCTTCGACAAGCGCTCGAAGTTCGTGCACTACCGCCCGCGCGTCGCCATCGTCAACAACCTCGAATACGACCACGCGGACATCTTCCCCGACGTGGCGGCGATCCAGCGCCAGTTCCATCACCTGGTGCGCACGGTGCCGGGCAACGGACGGCTGATCGTCAACGCGCACGATCATCACCTGGCCGAAGTACTGGCCATGGGCTGCTGGACGCCGGTGGAAACCTTCGGCATCGGGCAGGGCGACTGGCAGGCGGAACTGCTGGCGGCCGATGGTTCCGCATTCAAGGTGCGATGCAAGGGCGAACTGCTGGGCGAGATCCATTGGTCGCTGCTGGGCAACCACAGCGTGATGAACGCGCTGGCCGCACTTGCTGCTGCAGCGGCCGTAGGCGCCGATCCGCGCGCGCTGCTGCCGGCCTTTGCTGAGTTCCAGAGCGTGAAGCGCCGCATGGAAGTGGTAGGCGACGTGGGCGGCGTGCGCGTGTACGACGACTTCGCGCACCACCCCACCGCAATCGCCACGACGCTCGCGGGTCTTCGCGCCAAGGTTGGTGCGTCGCGCATCGTGGTCGCGTTGGAGCCGCGTTCCAATTCCATGCGCCTGGGGGCGCATGCCGAAGCGCTTGCGCCGTCGCTGGCGGATGCCGATGCGGTGGTGTTCCTGCATCGCCCCGAATTGCCGTGGGACGCGAGCCGCGTGACGGGTGCGCTGGACGGGCGTGGCAGCACGGTGCCGACCGTCGACGCGTTGATTGCCGCCTTGCGCGACCACGTTCGTCCTGGCGATCACGTGGTCTTCATGTCGAACGGCGGCTTCGAAGGCGCACCTCGTCGTTTTGCCGAAGCCCTCAAATCCTGAGGGTGCCCCTCACCTTTCTGTAGGAGCGCACCCAGTGCGCGACCGCAGAGCCATGGCGTCACCACTCCGTAGGCTTTTCGCACACTGGGTGCGCTCCTACAGGGCATCGCGCCCGGCTGAAGCCGCGGAACCCGCTAGACTTGGCGACATGGCAGCCCAGACGCCTTACCTCGACCTGCCGCTGTTTCCTCTTGGCACCGTGCTGTATCCCGGTGGCCAGTTGCCGCTGCGTATCTTCGAGCCGCGCTATCTGGACATGGTGCGCGAATGCGCGCGCACCGGATCGTCGTTTGGCGTATGCCTGATTCTCGAAGGCGAGGAGGCCGGCGCCCCGGCGACCCCTGCTGCCGTGGGTACGCTCGCGCGCATCATCGATTTCCATAATCGCGAGGATGGCCTGCTGGGCATTCTCACCGAGGGAACCCAGCGCTTTCGCGTGGCCCGTGCGCGAGTGCGATCCGATGGCCTGGTGCGAGGCGACGTGGAGCTGTGGCCGGCGGAGCCCTCACATGAAGTGCCGGTGGAACTGGCTTTGTTGCCGTCCATCCTCGAGCGGCTGATCGACTCCATGGCCCCGCACTGGCGCAACGCACCGCGCCAGCTTTACGACGATGCGGGATGGGTTGGATTCCGCCTGGCCGAACTGCTGCCGCTGCACGACCAGGAGCGGCAACGCATGCTCGAGATCACCGACCCGCTGCGTCGCCTGGCCGAGCTGCGCGATATCCTCCCGCGTTTCCAGCGCGCCTGATCCCGCTGCATTTTCCTCCAGGAGCGCACCCGGTGCGCGACGGCAGCGCCAGGGTGGCTCCCCTCCATAGGCTTTTCGCGCACTGGGTGCGCTCCTACACTGGGCCTTCCTCGAACAAGGCGCACACCTCATGACCAGCCTGGCCGGCAAGACCCTCTTCATCACCGGCGCCTCGCGCGGCATTGGCCTGGCCATTGCACTGCGCGCGGCAAGGGATGGGGCGAACATCGCCATCGCCGCCAAGAGCAACGTGCCC
Source organism: Dyella amyloliquefaciens (assembly GCF_004296575.1). Classification (GTDB taxonomy): domain Bacteria; phylum Pseudomonadota; class Gammaproteobacteria; order Xanthomonadales; family Rhodanobacteraceae; genus Dyella; species Dyella amyloliquefaciens. The sequence goes on from NZ_SAYT01000004.1 coordinate 337,269, forward strand.
AATCCCAAGCTGCCGGGCACCATCCACAGTGCGGCGGCGGAGATCGAGGCAGCTGGTGGCAAGGCGCTGCCGATCAAGTGCGACATTCGTGAAGAGGACGAGGTGCACGCTGCCGTGGCCGCCACCGTGGAGGCCTTCGGCGGCATCGACATCCTGGTGAACAACGCCAGCGCGATCTGGCTGGCCGGCACGCTCGACACGCCGATGAAGCGTTTTGACCTGATGCAGCAGGTGAACTCGCGCGGCAGCTTCCTGTGCGCGCAGGCGTGCATGCCACACCTGCTGAAGTCCGCCAACCCGCACATCCTCACGCTGGCGCCGCCGCCGTCGCTCGATCCCAAGTGGTGGGCGGCGCACACCGGTTACACGCTGGCGAAGATGGGCATGAGCTTCGTCACCCTGGGATTGGCGGGCGAATTCGGTCCTCAGGGCGTGGCAGTGAATGCACTGTGGCCGCGCACCATCATCGCCACCGATGCGCTCAACCTGATTCCCGGTGTGCCGCTGGATCGCTGCCGCAAACCCACGATCGTTGCCGACGCCGCGCACGCGGTGTTGACGCGCCCCGCCAAGGGCTTCTCGGGTCAGTTCCTCATCGACGAGGACGTGCTGCGCGACGCCGGCGTCACCGATCTGTCGCCTTATGCGATGGATCCGACGAAGTCGCAGCTGCCGGATCTGTTCCTGGATTGATGGTGGCAGCCTGCCCCTTCTGCGACATCGCCGCGGGCCGACTCGGAGCCAGCGTGGTGGCGCAGACGGATCGTGTCATGGCCTTCCTCGACTTGCGCCAGGCGGTCGTAGGGCACGTGCTGGTGATACCGCGGCAGCACGTGGACACCATCTTCGAGATCGATCCGGAGCTGGCCGGCGAGGTCATGCAGTTGGGCGTGCGCGTGGCGCAGGCGCTGCGCGAAGCCTTCCATCCGGCGGGGCTCAACCTGTGGCAATCCAATGGCGCCGCGGGTGGGCAGGAAGTGCCGCACTTCCATCTGCACGTGCAGCCGCGTCGCGTAGGTGACGGCTTGCTGCGCGTCTATGCCGGCCACCCGCCGGCTCCTGCATCACCGGATGTGCTCGACGGCCTGGCCGCGCGCATCCGCACTTTTCTTTCCCCTTGATGGCGCATCCCCGGCGCCAGGAGCACACCATGAAGTACCTCCACACCATGATCCGCGTCCGCGACGTCGACGCTAGCCTGCGCTTCTTCTGCGATGGGCTGGGCCTCAAGGAGATGCGCCGCATGGAGAACGAAGCGGGCAAGTTCACGCTGATCTTCCTGGCGGCACCGGGTTCGCCGGATGCCGAGGTGGAACTGACCTACAACTGGGGCTCCACCGAGGACTACGGCACGGCTCGCAACTTCGGCCATCTGGCGTTCCAGGTCGACGACATCTACGCCACCTGCGCGCACCTGCAGTCGATGGGTTACACCATCAATCGCCCGCCGCGTGACGGCCACATGGCCTTCGTGCGCTCGCCCGACCTGGTTTCGGTGGAGCTGCTGCAGGATGGTCACCTGCCGCCGCAGGAGCCCTGGGCGTCGATGCCCAATACCGGTGTCTGGTGATCCCGTAAGGCCCGCGCCAGCCACGACCTCCATTGGCGGCGGCCCCTACGCCATTGGTGCTAGCCGGTAGCTGGGGCTCCGGCTTCTGTCCGAACTCAACTGCATCCTTTGTAGGGTGACCCTTGGCCCTGCAGTTGTATATTGTGTGATCCATATCACATTCTTGTAGCAGTCGCGGATTAGCTTGGCGCGACGGCGTGGTAACCGGGGGGTGACCAGCTTGCTGGGTCGCTACCGGCCGAAACCGCAACCCTTACCAGGGGAAGGGGAGGAAGCCATGGCTGTGTTAAGGGAGGAAGCCAGGCGATGCGTCGTCTGGTTCGGGCAGCCTGCCAGCGAGGAACGCGCTGGTCTGGCCGAAGCGGGCTGGATCATTCGCGTGGCCGATGCCAACACCCAGGGCGGTGTGGGCATGCGCAACAACGACACGGTGGTGGCGCTGGCCGACCTCAGGCACGGCGACCCGGCGTCGATCCAGGCCATGGCGCAGCTGATGGCCGATCTCCCCTGGCTGCCCTGGGTGGCGCTTATCCCGCCCGAAATGCCGGCGCATGAGCCGCTGATCGACCGCATTCTCGAGGCCAGCATCGAATATTTCTCCACGCCCGTGGATGTCGACCGGCTGGTCGAGGCCCTGGCGCGGATCGGCGGCGACCAGCCACTGACGGCCGAGCCCAGCGACATTGGCGTGACCGGACGCAGCGCAGCCATTGGCGCCGTCATGGCCAGCATCCGCAAGTACGCCCCGGTCGAGCTGCCTGTGTTGATCACCGGCGAGACCGGTACCGGCAAGGAAGTCGCGGCGCGGGCACTGCATGGCTTGTCGGCCCGTGCGGATCGTCCGTTCGCGGCCATCAATTGCGGCGCACTGCCGCCCAACCTGGTGCAGTCGGAGCTGTTCGGCCACGAACGCGGCGCCTTCACCGGCGCCAACGCGCGCCGCATCGGCCACTTCGAAACCGCCGCGGGCGGTACCGTGTTCCTGGACGAAGTGGGTGACCTGCCGTTGGACGCGCAGACCAGCCTGCTGCGTTTCCTGCAGGAAGGCACGCTGGAGCGCGTGGGCAGCAGTCAGCTGATCAAGCTCGACGTGCGCGTGCTTGCCGCTACGCACGTCGATCTGGAAAAGGCGGTGGAGCTGGGGCGCTTCCGCGAAGACCTGTACTACCGCCTCAACGTGCTACGCCTGCGCATGCCGCCCCTGCGCGAACGCGAGGACGACGTGGTGCTGCTGGCGCAGCGGTTCCTCGATGTCTTCCGCGAGCTGCATCCCAGCCGTGCCCGTGCCTTCAGCGCGAGTGCCCGGCGCGCCATGCTCGATTTCGCCTGGCCCGGCAATGTCCGCGAATTGCTCAACCGCGTGCAGCGCGCAGCGGTAGTGGCGGAGGATCCGCTCATCAGCGTGAACGATCTGGACCTGGCCGATGTGCTCACCAAGCAGGCCGCGCGCTCCAGCCTGGGCAGTACGCGCGTGGCGGCCGAGCGGGACGCGGTGATCGCGTGCCTGCGCGAAAGCCGCTTCAACGTGAGTGAGTGCGCGCGACGGCTCAAGGTGTCGCGCGTGACCATCTACCGGCTGTGCAAGAAGCACCAGCTCGCGCTCGACGAACTGCGCTGAACGATCATCCGAAGGAGTGCGGCGCAAGCCGCGATGGTGCCGGATGTGGCGGGGTGAGCGGCGGATGCTCGCTCCAGCGTGACTGGCAGGGCGCCTGACCGGCCGGCGCGGCCGCAAGCATCCGCCGCTCACCCCGTATCGGACATTCCATGACCTGAAAAGGAAGGCCCCCGGCCCGCAGGGGTCGGGCCGGGGGCTTCCGTTGGTGCCCCGGCCACAGGGGTTGCCGGGTTACCGCCCTCATGACCGCCTTGCGGCGGAAGACTGTCGAACCATTCGTGCGTTCAAATCCTCGGCAGGAATCGAAAGTACCGTTGCCAGCTGCGATAGGCGCGCCGACGTTGCTCCGGGGCCATCCCGGGGCGTTGCCTGTCCGCCGCCGTGGTTTTCCCTGCCACGGTGATCGGTGCGTCGTCGCAGCTGGCCTTCCCCCTTCCCGCCTGTGCAAGGCATATGCAGCAAGCGCTGTGCCAACCGGGAAAATCGCGCAGTAAAGCGGCCTGTGTGGCCGTTGATGACCCGAACCGGTGTTCGGGTGCGTCTTGCAGGTGTTACATCGAAGCCCCTGGTGGAACGTCCATGGTGGCTGGCAAGCCGCGCCGTTGTGCTGTTTCTGGCGAGTTGTAACATTTGAGTCACAGCGAACAGGGGAAAGTTGACACTCCTCCCGCGCCACCGCGTCCCATGCGCTCCGTGCAAAGCGGGGAAACAGGGCTTACGATGCGTGACGCGCCGCACCACGCTGCGGTGTTCCCCGAATCCGACTTCCTCAACCCCCTATGGCGCCGTCCCACCGGACGATGCCCGGAGTACGACATGCACGCGCAAGACCCGTCCGCCCAATCCCTGATCGAACTCGGCAAGCGCTACTGGCTGCCGGTGTATCGACCGCGCGATGTGGTGCTGGATCACGGCAAGGGCTCGCGCGTGTGGGACACGGAGGGGCGCGAATACATCGACCTGGGCGCCGGCATCGCGGTGAACGCGCTGGGCCATCAGGATCCCGACCTGCTGGAGGCACTCACCACGCAGGCGCACAAGCTGTGGCACACCAGCAACGTGTTCTACAGCGAGCCGCCGCTGCGTCTGGCCGAAGCCCTGGTGGAAGCCTCCGGTTTCGCCCAGCGCGTCTTCTTCTGCAACTCGGGCACCGAGGCCAACGAGGCCGCGATCAAGCTCGTGCGCAAGTGGGCCACCGCGCAGGGTCGCGAAGCCGGCAAGCGCGTCATCGTCACGTTCCGCGGTTCCTTCCATGGCCGCACGCTGGCGGCGGTGACCGCCACCGCCCAGCCGAAGTACCAGGAAGGCTACGAGCCGCTGCCGGGTGGTTTCCGCTACCTCGACTTCAACGACGTCGCGCAGCTGGAAGCCGCCTTCGCGCACGGTGACGTCGCCGCCGTGATGCTGGAGCCGGTGCAGGGCGAGGGCGGCGTGCTGCCCGCCGCGCCCGGTTTCCTCAAGCGCGTGCGTGAGCTGTGCGATCAGCACAACGCGCTGTTGGTGCTGGATGAAATCCAGTGCGGCATGGGTCGCACCGGCACGTTGTTCGCCCACGTGCAGGACGAGGTCACGCCGGACATCGTTACGCTGGCCAAGGCGCTGGGTTGCGGCTTCCCCATCGGCGCCATGCTGGCCGGCCCCAAGGTGGCCGAAACCATGCAGTTCGGCGCCCACGGCACGACCTTCGGCGGCAACCCGCTGGCCGCCTCGGTGGCGCGCGTGGCACTGCGCAAGCTGTCCTCGCCCGAGCTGTTGGCGAACGTGGCGCGCCAATCGCAGGCATTGCGTGAAGGTTTGCTGCGCATCAACGCCTCGCTCGACTTGTTCGACGAAGTGCGTGGCCGTGGCCTGATGCTGGGTGCGGTGCTGAAGGACACCCACAAGGGCAAGGCCGGCAGCATCCTCGATTTCGCCGCCGCGCACGGCCTGCTGGTGCTGCAGGCGGGTCCGGACGTGCTGCGCTTCGTGCCGCCGCTCAACCTGACCGATGAAGATCTCGCCGAAGGCCTCTCGCGGCTCGAGGCGGCCCTGCGCGACTACCTCGCCAGCTGAGGCAAACCTTCCCTTGTAGGAGCGCACCCTGTGCGCGATCGCAGAGCCTCGTCGTCACCGCGTTGCAGGCTTTTCGCGCACTGGGTGCGCTCCTACAGGGAGAGAAAGTCCTGCTCGGCCATACGGTGCTGCTTTTGCGGGAGCCCACCCGGTGGGCGACTGCGGAGCCTCGTCGGTGTCGCGCTGTAGTTTTGTCGCGCACAGGGTGCGCTCCCACAACGGCCGAGATCTCAACGGGCTCGCATGTACCGGTCCTACAAAGGCCGGCTCATCCTTCGTACTCGTCCGCGTGCAACGAGGCCCCGCAGCCCCGGCAATAGCGCGCGTCGGCCTGGTGCCCCTGCAGCTGGCATTGCGCGCAGGCCTGCTGTTGCCGTGCCTGGCGGATGCCGGTCGCCAGCTCCGCCGCAAAGATGCCCGTGGGCACGGCGATGATGCTGTAGCCCAGCAGCATGATCACCGACGTGACCATCTGCCCCAGCGCCGTGTGCGGGGTGATGTCGCCGAAGCCCACCGTCGTCATGGTCACCACCGCCCAGTACATCGAGCGTGGAATGCTGGTATAGCCGTTTTCCGGCCCTTCGATCAGGTACATCAGCGCGCCGAAGATCAGCACCAGGGTGAGGATGGTGCTGAAGAACACGAAGATCTTGGGCCGGGCACGCAGGAAAGTCGCCCACAACATGTCCGCTTCGCCTACGTAGCGGGTCAGCTTCAGCACGCGGAAGACGCGCAGGATGCGCAGCGCGCGCACCACCATCAGGTGCGGGCCGCCGGCGGCCAGCAGGGTCAGGTAAGTCGGCAGCACCGCGACCAGGTCGACGATGCCGTAGAAGCTGAAGGCGTAGCGGCGTGGCTGCGAGACGACCAGCAGGCGCGCCACGTACTCCACCGTGAAGGCGATGGTGAAGACCCATTCCAGCATCAGGAACAGGTGGCCCATCCTGGCGTGCAGGTCTTCGACCGTGTCCAGCACGGCGACCAGGATGCTGGAGAGGATCGCCACCATCAGCACCAGGTCGAACAGTCGTCCGGGGGCGTCACCGTGACCGAAGATGATGTGGAACCAGCGCGCCCGCCAACCATGGTTCGACGCAGGTGCGAGGGTGCTGCCAGAGGAAGACCGCGGCTGTTCGCTCATGCTGTAGCCCTGACACGCGATGGTGTCAGCATAGCGCTGCAGTCACTGTCAGCGCCCTCAGCAGCACAGAGTCAGGGCAGGTCGAATCGAGCGAGCGTACTCCGCAGGCCGGCCAGATCCTGATAGTGGTGGGCGTAAAGACCTGCCTGCAACGCGCCCTCCACGTTGGACAGGTTGTCGTCGACGAACAAGGTGGCGTCCGCCGGCATCGACAAGCGGGCAAGGCAGCTCAGGTAGACCCGGGGATCCGGTTTGCTGGCGCCGAATTCGGCGGACGCGAAGGAGCGGCCTTCGAACAGAGGAAACAGTGCCGGAACGATTCGTGGCAGCTGCTGTACAAGCAGCAGGCTATTGTTGGTCAGCACGGCGACCGTCACGCGCTCCGCCAGCGACTTCGCCAGCGCGAGCAGCTCGGGCCGGAGGCGGGTGGCTTCGCGCCGCGCCGCTGTCCACGCCTCGACGCTTACCGGGCGCCTGAGATATGCCCCCAGCGCATCGAGGTAGGCCTGTGACGTCAGTTCGCCACGGTCCGCCGCATCCTCGATGCCTGACTGATAGATGGCTGCATATACCGCTTCCGGCGTGCTGTCGATGGCCTGGGCCAGATGGCCGACGCGGATCGAACGATCGTAGTCGGCCAGCACCTCGTCCAGGTCGAACAGCACGCAGCGAAGCATGTGCTTATCCCGCGCGCGCCGCCTTCATCGCGCCGCGCGCCGCTTCCAGCGTGTCGGCAATGTCCTGCTCGCTGTGTGCGCTGGAGACGAAGCCGGCCTCGAACGCCGAGGGCGCGAGGTACACACCACGCTCCAGCATGCCGTGGAAGAAGCGGTTGAACATCGCCGTATCCGCTGCCGTCGCCTGCGCGTAGCTCCCCACGGTTTCGCCTGTGAAGAACAGGCCGAACATGCCGCCCACGTGGTTCGTGCTGAACGGGATGCCTTCGCCATCGGCGATCGCCTGCAGGCCATCGGTAAGCAGGCGCGTGCGCGCGGCGAGCTTGTCGTAGAAGCCCGGCGCCTGGATCAGCTCCAGCATGGCCAGGCCCGCGGCCATCGCCACCGGATTACCCGAGAGCGTGCCGGCCTGGTAGATCGGGCCCGCCGGCGCGATCTGCTGCATGAGATCGCGACGGCCGCCGTAGGCGCCCACCGGCATGCCGCCGCCGATGATCTTGCCGAAGGTGGTGAGGTCCGGTGTCACGCCGTAGTACGCCTGGGCGCCACCCAGCGCCACGCGGAAGCCGGTCATCACTTCGTCGAAGATCAGCAGCGCGCCATGCTTCGTGCACAGCTCGCGCAATGCCTGCAGGTAGCCGTCCTTCGGCGGAATGCAGTTCATGTTGCCGGCCACCGGCTCGATGATCAGGCCGGCGATGTCATGGCCGTGTTCGTCGAACAAGCGCACCGCGGCGTCGATGTCGTTGTAGGCAAGGGTGAGCGTGAGGTCGGCATTCGCCTTGGGCACACCCGGCGAGGTAGGTACGCCGAAGGTGAGCGCGCCGGAGCCCGCCTTTACCAGGAAGCTGTCGCCATGGCCGTGGTAGCAGCCTTCGAACTTCACGATGAGGTTGCGGCCCGTCGCGCCGCGCGCAAGGCGGATCGCCGACATGGTGGCTTCCGTGCCCGAGTTGACCATGCGCACCATGTCGATCGATGGGATCAGGCGCGTGATCGTTTCAGCCATGGTCACTTCGGCCGGGCAGGGCGTGCCGTAGGAGAGGCCGTTCTTGACCGCACGCTCCACCGCCTCCCGCACGTCCGGATGGTTGTGGCCCACGATCATCGGGCCCCACGAGCCCACGTAGTCGATATAGCGCTTGCCTTCGACGTCCCACAGATAGGCGCCATCGGCCCGCGCCGTGAAGAACGGTTCGCCGCCCACCGACTTGAAGGCGCGCACCGGCGAATTCACGCCGCCGGGCATCAGCTGCTGCGCGCGTTGGAAAAGCTCATGGTTGGTGGTCATCGTTGACACTCAATGCGAAGTGAAAAGTTGGGCGAAACCCGCGGCGGCGCCGCGTACGTCAGGGTCACCGAATACGGCCGAAATCACGGCCAGATAGTCCGCGCCGGCGTCGATCAGGGATCCGCCATTGTCCGGCGTGATGCCCCCGATCGCCACCCGGGGCAATCCCAGCGCGGCGGTCTGTCGCAGCAGTTCGAACGAGGCGCGTCGTGCATGGGGCTTCGTGGGCGACGGAAAAAACGCACCGAACGCGAGGTAATCGGCACCGGCCGCCGCCAACTGGCGGGCACGCGCGGCCGAGTCGTAGCAGGACACGCCGATGATGGCGTCCGGCCCCAATACGGCCCGTGCGGCGGCGATGTCGCCATCGTCCTCGCCCAGATGGACACCCGCGGCGCCTGCGGCGTGGGCCAGCTGTACGTCGTCATTGACGATCATCGGCACCTTGCGTGCGGCGCAGAGGGCCCGAATGGCGCGCGCCTCGGTGAGGCGACGGGCCTGATCGGTGGTCTTGTCCCTGTACTGCAGCAGCTTCGCGCCGCCGGCCAGGGCCAGCGCCACCACCTCCAGCAGATTCGGGCGGGGGCCATCGGTAATCACGTAAAGGCCGCGGCCCTTAAGTAGGGGATGCATCGGTTCCATCCTGAAAAAACGGGGCCATACGCTTTCGCATCGGCGGGGGAGTTGCGAGAATGCTCCTCTTATTCTCCATATCAAGCCATCCAGCGATGAATCAGAGCACCAACGAAACCGGGACCTTTCGCAAGTGGATGTGTGTCGTTTGCGGCTTCATCTATGACGAGGCGCTGGGCGTTCCCGATGAAGGTATCGAACCCGGCACGCGTTGGGCCGATGTGCCCGATACCTGGACGTGCCCGGATTGCGGCGCGACCAAGGACGATTTCGAGATGATCGAAATCGACTGATTTCGCTCTCCGCGTTGCCCGCAAACGGCCCGATTCCGTCATCGTACGGACCGGGCCGTTTGCTTATATAGCTCCTGCACGCCGGCAGCGATGGCGCGCGACCACGCAGGAGCAGCACCATGCAGCAGTTCATTCCGTTCGAAGACGACTGGGACGCCCTGGAAAACCTCCGTCCCGACATGCTCATCCCGTATCACGTCGGCGTGCCCTGCCGACACGACCTGGCAGCTGCAAATCATTGCACCGGTTCCACGGCCCCTTCGATGTCCAGCTCGTCTCCCGCCGTCGCACCGATTTTTGCCGCCGTTCCCTCGGGAAGCTCCAATACGTAGCGCGAGGCGGTTGCTCGCGTAGCTGGGACCGGGATCGGCCCTGCACGGATACCCATCGACGGTCGCCGTCGAAATAAAGGATATCCAGAGGGCTGAGCGTGTTCGTTATCCAGAGCCAGCGCAGGCCCTCATCGGGAAAGACGAACAGCATGCTCTGATGGCGCGGGAGTTCGGTGCGCAACATGAATCCGCGCTCCCGGACGCATCGCTGTTCGCGAGCGGCGTGGCGAGAGCCGATGGCCGTGCGAGCGAACGGCTGGCGCATTGATTGCGGAAACCGCGCTGGCTAGGGCAAATAGCAAAGGCGCCAGTGGTCGCCGCTTCGATAGGTAGGCCCGTTATATAGGTGCGCGCGAATGTAACGAACCGTGCATTTGTCATCGCAGTGAAAAAAAATCGTCTGCACCCCTTCCCATATTTGGGGGGGCACGCTATTATTTTCCTCCCCCGTCGAGACGTTCTCCGACGCGGGGTTCCACCAAAAACCCGGCAGCAAAAATTCTTCGCTGAAGGTGTTGACGGACAGGAAAAACGATGTAAGATGAGCGGCTCACTCGGAACGAAATGTTCTGAAGCGGAAACGGAAACGGTCCGCAAGTGATTGAGATCTTTGACAGTGTGCGCAGGTGAC
>NZ_SAYT01000005.1 GCF_004296575.1 Dyella amyloliquefaciens
CGCGCGACTAGCCCATCATGGCCCAGCACCGCTATGCGGTGTGGTTGTCAGAGGCCGGATATACGTGTGCAGTCGACACGGACGCCAGAGCACGGGAGGCTTGCAATGGGGAGGAGTCCATATACGGACATGACGGTCGACTATGAATAAGGTATGGACGCGACCGTCACGGTTACACCCCACCGGTCCTGACTCTCAACAGGAATGTCATGCTGTGCGATTGCACGGTTTAGGGCGGTAATCAATTGCCCAGGCATCTCCACCCGCGTATCCAACAGCAGCCGTCGTCTGCTCCAGAGAGGAAAGCGGGATCTGACTTTGCCTATGACCTGAATCGCCTTGAATGTCTCGGGTACACCACGACCCTTTGAAACTTCTCGGACAGCAACAAGCCTAACGTCGGACCATCTGGCGGCAGCCCAAGTGCTGCCGTAAGAACGCCTACAAACCTGGCTCGTATCCACACTAGTGTCGGAGAAGGCAACCAGGCTAAGGCACCAGATATAGGTCCACACCAGGAACATCCCTGCGACAAGCAGGAATTCTTGGTTGAAGACGTCAGCGCCGTAATAGAACTGGCTGACAATGATGCAAAGAAAGAAAGCGCTCGGCGCAAGACCGATCAGGCATGAAAGAAGAGTCAACCGGCGACCACCTGAGTGCTCGAAAGTCTGGCTTTCCGTTGTCGCGTCCATGGTCCCCACCATTGATGACCCCTTCCCTTAATGTCCGCCATGGGTCGAAAGCGGACCTTGCACCGCATGCTCCGGTCCCAGAATTCGATGGCGTTCCGCCAAAGACTCATCAAGTTCGCCACGGAACCTCTAAAACGTATTCCCATAATATGACCCGCAGGTGTACGCCGTGCAGCGGGGTGCATGGTTGAAGTCGATCATTTCGAGATTAGTTTGAGCTCGTAGCACGAAGGCGTGACGCCAGAATCAGGCTCGACAGAACGATGAGCGGCCCTCTGGATGCAGTCAAGCTCGCTGATTAGGAGTTGCGAACGTTTGAATCGTTTGTCGATAACCAACTTCACTTTATTCCAGCGCTGCTCGGCGACCGGGTATAGCGCTTGTAACCCGTTGCAGACTGGCGATGCGTCCTGACGTAGACGGTGATCGGACTCACCATTCATGCATGGGGATCCATTAAACAAGCCTTCCAGCGAAAACCAGGTGTCGCGCTGATCGTCGCCTTGTCTATCCTGTATCTGCTCGACGAATTGTGCTTGCGAATAGTAGGCGTCGATCTGAAACGCAAGGATCGCCGCATCGGCTTTCTCCGAAGCGTCACCGGAAATAGCTTTCTTTTGTCGGGCGTACAACGCGCGCACTTTGCTCACAATGAGCTCCAGGTCATTCCCTTGGGATGCACTCAACCAGCGATCCGTGCTCTGTACGTAGTTATCCACTCCATGTCTCAGCAAATCCGCTGAGGATGTCTGATAGGACGTCACCTCAGTCCGCCATGTTTTCTTGTACAACGATGTCTCCGCATATCTCGCCATGATCTGCTGATATGCATCTTCCGTCGTCAAGAAAAAGGTGCCGTGAGTTCTTCCCGCCACGTTGCGAGGCAACTTCCAAAAAAGTCTGAAGCCGATGGGGTCCATGTTGCCCTCAAGCTCCCGCATTCTGCTTTGCAGCGGTCCGTTCTGGACTTTCACGGTGAAGGGAGCTCTACCAGTGCTCTCGATGCTGAAGAGAGTCTCGGTCACGCGTTGCTTGCCAAGGACGCCCGTCATTTCGGAGGTTTCCCGAATGATGTCGCCAGAGGTATTCAGCCGCACAAGCTCGATCGTCCCTTTGAACCTGTCTCCGCGCACCTCGCTAACGCGGAAAGCAAAAGCTTCGGGCTCTGAGCCGCGATCACTGGTCACATAGATCCCCGGAGTCATGGTCATCACGGGTTCGGAGATTTGTTTGTTGGTGGTGGGAGGACCAGGTGCTTCCTCGGCGGCAACGTAAGCCCCCAAAAGAAACAGGGCTGCGGCAATGGTCCAGCGCACTGGCAGATTCATGGCAATCCTTGCGCTCAATTCCGGCGGTATCGAGATGGTGATATGAAGAAGACTCTGGAAGTGCCGTTACTCGGGCACGGTTCGGAAACCTTGGAGCCTGGAGAGGACCGCGGAACGCCCCCCATGATGGCACCTTGGCATTTGATGAAAGTGGCGAAGCAGGGACATCTTCAGGTCCGCTTAGGGTCGAAAGCGGACCTAATCAATCTCTTTAAGCAAATTCCAGATACCCACCAGCAGCAGCGCTACTGCGCCGGACAGCATTGTCATGAATGTCCCGAATGATGATGAGCAGCCAAGTGATTTGCCCAGGCCACCACCCCCCGTGCGACAGCTAATACCGCTATCCGCGAGCATAGGAAGCCCATACAAATAGAACACGAGCCCACCGGCGCCTAGCACTACCAAAGCCAAAATTCCAAAAACTATGGGGTGCCTCATTCAGCGCGATCCTCATCACTCACGGAGTTCTTTCTCTCTGATGTCCGCTCCGGTTCGAAAGCGGGCCTTCCTAACGCGCCAAATGGACGATCCACTGGAGCCAATACCCGCAGTAAAACAGCAGCGCGAAGCCGAGAAGCCAGAGCAGACCCCACACTTTACGGGTCCGCAGCAAGTAATACGGGAGGTATGGCAACCAGAACAAGAACAATAGAAACCCGAACTCATAGGGCCGGTATATGTTCTTTCGCTCGCGGCAATCCAGATCCAACCAAAGTACGAGAAGCACCAGAAAAACTAGTGACCACGTCGCCTGAAATGGCAATCCCGCGAAGCGCCCAACGCTAAACAGCGCAGCTTCGTAGGCTCCGACCGCGAGAGAAAGTAGCGCCAGGATCAGAAGCAACACTTTGCTATTGAGTGCCACAGCGCCCCCTTGCGCTGGTGGATTTTGGCGATGCAACCAGGTCCGAACGGAGTCAGTTGCGCCAAGCAATATGAACGGCAATGGCCCGATTGGCAATGTCGCTTCGGGTCGAGAACTGACACTCGGCAACCGAGGCCTTTCCAGAGATTCTTCGTGCGAGGGTCAACAAGCTTGCTCGGTCAGTACATCGAAACGTGTTTATCGATGCTGAAACCACAAGACTTGCAGGGCGGCGTGCGATCCGGGTGCTTCAGGAGGCTCGCCACGGTGTGATAGCGGCCATTGCACTGAGGACATGGCGAACGCAGGAAAGGTAACGCCAAGGGCAAAAAGATCGCCGGGGCCGCTATTCGCATGGTCCAACGTACGACCTCCGGAAACTCTGTGTAGTAGCGGGCCGACCACAGGAGGCCAATCGCTGCGACGAATCCACCAACTGCCAGATTTCTTTTACGCCTCATGCTCTCCAATGCGGCGCGCATACGGCGACGTTCGCGCTGCGGGTCGCTATTCCCCGTTTCCATTTCCACTCCCCTTATGGAGCCTCCCCCGAGGCCATGCTGATTATGTGCGCTTTGGGTCGAAAGCGGACCGTGCTGCAATATAGCCGGCAGTGCTCGCCAGTAGCGGGCTACTCGCAAGGTCCCAAGCGCCGTGACCTTCACGACTCGGGCGCCCCAGCCCACGTTACGAGGGATTGCTCGCTGTGGCGGCGAATACGGCTTGAGGCCTGGCTTAGCCCTGCGCCCCCTTGTCTTCAGACGGTGGTTGGAGGGGCGACAGCGCCTGGCGATCGGCGGAGGCCCGTTGAGCTTCGCGGGCCAGGTCGTAGCGGGCCTGCAGCACCAGCCAATAGAGCGGAGACGTGTCCAGCACGAGGGCTAGCCGTATGGCATGCCGGGGAGTCACGGGGCGGGCGTCGGTGAGGAACTCCCTGAGATGGGGTGCCCGGATACCTGTACGGCGGGCGAGCTGTTGGTGATTCAGCGTTGCCGGAAGCATGTAGTCGAGCAGCAGCACTTCGCCGGGGGAGCGCAGATGCTGTGATGGATCCACGTCCAGGTGCGGAGAGAGTCGGATCAGTTCCATGGGGTTCCCTTCCTTGTCAGGCACGACTGCAGAACAGGCGGGCGCTTGCAGCCCTCCGTGTCGGTGCATGCCTGGTGGCTACGTCAGTGATCGCCAGAGAGCGGCGCATCGCCGTGTCGGCCGATGCGCCGCGCGGGCGATCATCGAACTCGTGGCGTGTTCACTCGTGAGTCGTGACCGAGCCGGCTGGCGTATTGCTGGAGGCAGCGGATGGCGGTGCCAAGGCTCGCCGTGACGGCCGTGGGAAGCGGCCATTCCAGCGGCCTGCCGGGGAATCCGCGTGCCTGCGCGTCGCGACAGTGCTCGCTGTCATGACGCAATCGCGTGAGCGCGAGTACCGCCAGGGCGATGTCACTGCGCGTGCTGGAGCGGAGAGTTTCCGGCCACGTCACACGTGTGCGTGACGCTTCGCCAGAGGATGGAGTGAGGGTGCCGCCAGGGGGAACGAACGGGCGAATGCGTCCCGTATGATCGTGGGTAGCCATGATCAACTCCGAGTCAGTTGGTGATGGTTAGCGGGCCGTGGGTGTTCGCTGCACTCACGGCTCGCGCCTCATGACTTCGTCGTCATGGTCATTCGCGAGGCCCGGCTAAAAGACAGCGCGAATGACGGCCTGACCCTAACAAGCAGGCTGCACACCGTCTGTCAGGGTTGGGTGAGATGGGTGTCGGGCTGGCTGAGGGCGAGCGTGACGGCGCCGGGCGAACCGGATGTCGGCGCGCCTCTCAGGGGAGACCGAGAGATCAACTTGCCCTGTCAGGAAAAGCGCACCGCAATCCGTGTTTGGTTCCGACTTGAATCGGAAGCCGACACGGCAATGAGACGGTTCGCTGTGCTGCGAATTTCGATCTGGAAACAACCGTCATTGCGTGAGTAGTCAACTACTCACCGGCCAAGAACGTCATTGCGCCTATTTCTGAGGACTAAGAGCCAAGATTGCGCAAGGCGGAATGCTGGATACGCGCAAGGAAGGCGGGAGAACACCGCCTCTTCCCTGTCCCTGATGCGCAGGTG
Organism: Dyella amyloliquefaciens; assembly: GCF_004296575.1. Classification (GTDB taxonomy): domain Bacteria; phylum Pseudomonadota; class Gammaproteobacteria; order Xanthomonadales; family Rhodanobacteraceae; genus Dyella; species Dyella amyloliquefaciens. The sequence goes on from NZ_SAYT01000005.1 coordinate 4,996, forward strand.
CCGTGAGGACGTGATGGCCATGCATGACATCGACGTCACGCACCGATGCTCATCGACATCATCGATCCATGATGTTCGAGCATCACCCAAGCGTGACCGTGAGAGATGCTGGATTCGTCATGGGTCGGAAGCACACTCGTCGCGGCCGAACCCGACCTCATCGCCGGGCCACGCTTTCAATAGATCCCCGGGATAAGGCGCTTGGTGCGTGACGCGTATTGCGAAAACGCCTCGCCGAATGCGGCTTCGAGCGCTGCGTCTTCTTCCTTGATCCGGTAGAGATACAGGCAAGTCATCAGGCTCGTCATCACCAGCACGCTCAGCCAGTTTCCCAGTGCCAGCGCGAAGCCAAGGAAGGCCATCATGGCGCCCAGATAACTGGGATGGCGCACGTGGGCGTATAGCCCTTCTTCCCTGAGTTGATGGTCGCTACGGATCGCCACGTTCGGCGTGTGGAAACGGCCCAGCTGGGCGATGGCAAGCGACCTCACGCTGATGCCCATCCCCAGGACGACCAGGCCCACCGCCTGCAGCGCCACTGAGTGCAAAGCGCCCATGGCTCCATAGGACAGCGCGATGCTGAGCGCGTAGACCACCGGCCCTCCGAACATCAGCGCCTTCAGTGAAGACTGGTCCCGGTTTTCCGCAGCGCCCGTCTTGAGGCGAAAGACCACGATTGCGTCGATCGTCAGCCACACGAAGAAGACGACGAGAGCGATGTTGCGCACTGTGTTCATGTCGTTTCAGCCTCCCGCGGTTCGGCAAGCGCCATGCCACCAACGCATCCACAGACGTCACGGCCCGGTCGTTCGGTGCAACACGCTGCCGGGTCATCCAGCCCCCGGACATCGGTGCTGCCGACCCATCTGGCCACGGCATGCGCAGCACTATACGTCGAACGTACCCACGATGATGCTGGATGCCTTGACGATGGCCACGACGGTCGTGCCTTCGCTCAACGCCAGGGCGTCCAGGCTCCCGTTGGTGATGACGGAAACGATGACGTTGCCGCCCTCCAGTTCCACGCCGATTTCGGCGTTCACGGCGCCACGCTTGATGTAGGAGACCCGCCCCTTCAACTGGTTGCGGGCGGAGAGGCGCATGGAGTCGTCGGGCAGGCCGATGATCACGGAGGACGCCTTGATCAGGGCAAAGGCGCTCTTGCCGGGTACCAGCCCCAGGTTGTGGGTGCTTTCGTGGGTCACGGTGGCGATCAACTGCTGCCCGCCCTGGATATCCAGCTGGATGACATCGTTGACGGCGCCGCTGTTGATGGCAGCCACGGTGCCGGCCAATTGGTTGCGCGCACTCGTCTTCATCATGAAACGCCTCACCAGTTCGATGTCGGAGAGCGGGTTGTCGGCAATGCTGCTGAGTTGTTTCAGGAACTGCTGGTGGACGGCTTCCATGTGCTGGAAGACCTCGATCAACTGACGGGCACGTGGCGTCAGTACCGCGCCACCGCCGCTGCGTCCGCCGACGGCCCGTAGCACGAGCGGCTCGCCGGCAAGGTTGTTCATGGCGTCAACCGCCTCCCAGGCGCCCTTGTAGCTCATGCCTACTTCGCGGGCGGCCGCCGCGATGGAGCCGGACTCGCCGATCTTCATCAGCAACTGGATACGGTCGTGGCCGCCAAAATTGCGGCCATTGGCCTCGAGGCCGAGGGTACCCTTGATGGAAAGCATCGAACTGGGCTCCTTGTGCACGGTAACCAGCGCAGTTGGACGCCAGTACCCGAGGCCGGTGAATCGTCACGACTTCACCGCACCGCCACCGTCCCTTGCCGAGCGCCATGCTTCAGCGACTCGGCAGCAACTGCGGCGGTCGTCTCGGGTTGATCGATGAATGGCCCATGGCCATCCGGATCGGACCAACGCCCCACGGAAGCCATCAGGCCGGCACCTGCCAGGGCACGGTCAAACGGACAGAGTCATCATGACGTTGAAAACTTATACGAGCCTTAGAGCCTCATGCGCAAGGTGGCGTAGTAGTTGCGCCCCTCCTCGGGGAACCCGTCGACCAGCTGGTAGTTGTCGTCGAACAGGTTGCGCACGCCCAGGAACAGGTCCAGCCGTGGCGTGAAACTCAACGTGGCATTGATGTTGGCCAGGGTGTAGGAGCCGGTCTGGTAGTAGCGCGTGCCCGCCGTGTTGACGGTCCAGCGGTTGCTGGCCGACTCGATGCTCGGTGTTAGCGCAAACAACCGGCTGATCTGCCAGTCCACATAGGCGAACAGCTTGGAGTTCGGCACGCCGGTGGGCCGGAAGATGGGCAGCTCCGGCGCTTTCAGGTTGCGGTGGATGTAGGTGTAGTTGCCGCCGAAGCTCAGCTTGTCGGACCAGTGCTGGGTGATGGACACTTCGCCGCCGTAGTAGTCGCCGCTGCCCGCGTTGCGGGTCTGGTTGGTGCTGCCATAAGGCGGCGGCAGCACCACCGGCACCTGAATGAGCGCGTCGGTGAGGTCGCTGTAGAACAGCGCGCCCTTCAGCTCCAGCCCCTGCCGAGGCTGCCACAGCGTGCCCACCTCGTAGTTGGTGGCGCGCTCGGGCTTGATGCCGGGGTTGGGCACCGCCGTGCCGAAGCGCGAGCTGAAGCGTTCGAACAGTGTGGGAAACCGGGTGCGCGAGGAGACGTTGGCGTAGATGTTGGACTGCTCGTCCAGTCGCCAGGTGGCCGCCATCTGCCAGTTGAAGGCCTGGTTGTCCTTCAGCGGGTAATGCACCAGCACGTTGCTGTTGTAGTCCTCGGCCTGTTTGAGGTCGAGCCAGTCGTAGGAGATGCCGCCGACGATGTCTAGGCGTTCGGCGGCCTGCCAGGTGTCCTCGAGCGCCAGCGACCAGGTGTCCTGGATGGAGGTCTGGTGCGGCTCGGTGAATTCGCGTGGCGCGTAGCTGGTCTGCCATTCCACATGCTTGTCGCGGCGATAGAACAACGCGGCCTTCAAGGTGTTGTCGGGAATGATCTTGGTGCCGGCCTCGACGCTGCCGCCGCTGGCCGTGTCGTCGTAGTAGCTGCGGAACGACTTGCCCAGCGTCTGTCGCGTCATCGCCGGGTTGTCGTACGAGAACAGGCCGTTCTTGAAGGTGTTGTAGTAGAGCTTGCCGTTGACGTAGAAGTCGTCGCCGAACTGCGTGTGCGACAGGAACGAAACGCTGTCGATGTCCCAGTAAGGCCAGTCCCAGTAGCGTTGCGTGGCGACGGGATCGGTGACGTGCAGCGGCGCCTCCTTCGAACCCTTCTGGCGGATGGCATTGATGGAGTATTCGTCGGTGGCGTTGGGCGTCCAGCCGGCCTTGAGGTTGAGGCGCCAGTCGTCGCTGGCTGAATTGATGCGCTTGCCGTCCGGCTGGTTGGCGGTGGCATGGAAGTTGTCGGAAAGGCTGAAGCTGTCCTGCTTGTTGCTCGCCCCGGAAATCTGCAGGTAGTAGTGCTCCTGCCGTGTACCGAGGATCGCGGAGACCTGGTTGCCGTTGTAGTGGCCATGGCCATCGAAGTCGGCACCGACCTGCACTTCACCCTCGAACGGCGCGGCCGGCTTGCGCGTGACCAGGTTGATCGAACCGCCCAGCGCGCCGGGACCATCGAGCACGGACACATAGCCCTTGGCGATCTGGATCTGCGACAGGTCGGCGGTGAGGAAGCGGTTGAAATCGAGCCGGTTGTCCGCCGGCAGGAACACACGCACGCCATCGATCGACAAGGTGGTCTGGAAGCGATCGAAACCGCGGATGTAGATCAGACGCTCGTTGCGCGAACCGCCGCTGTTCGACTCCGACGTACCGGGCACGAGGTTGAGCGCATCCGCGACGGTCTCGGTATGGAAGGTCTGCATCTCCTTGGCAGTGAGCACGCTGCCGCCGAGCTGTTCGCCATCGCGGTTGTACGCGGTGACATGTACCTGGCCCAGCTCGTAGACCTGGGTTGATGCATTGCTGCTGGTGTCCTGCTGCGCGAAGACAGCAGCGGGAGCGGCCAGGCCAGCGAGGGCGAGTGCAACGTGACGGCACAGGCGGGACTGCTTCGACATGGGGCGCTCCTTCCTAGAGTGATGAGAGAAAAGCGAGTACGGCGCGCCGCTGGGATGCATCCAGCTCGCGATAGCGACGTACGGCGTTGGACGCTTCGCCGCCGTGCCAGAGAATTGCTTCGGTTACGCTGCGCGCCCGGCCGTCATGCAGATAAAGGGCGCCGGGCCGGATCAGCGGCGCGAGGCCGAGACCCCAGAGCGGCGCTGTGCGCCATTGCCGGCCGGAGGCGAGGCCATCGGGTCGGCCGTCCGCCAGTCCGTCGCCCATGTCGTGCAGCAGCAGATCGGTATAGGGATGAATCTCCGACGCACCCAGCTTGCTGGCCACAGGTGCGTCGACCGGCAGGTTCGGACGATGGCAGCTCGCGCATCCGATGCGTTCGAACAGCGCGCTGCCCTCACTCGTTTCCCTGGTCGGTGCCTGCTGCGATGGCGGCACCAGCGACTGTTGGTACGCGACCAGCGCGTCGAGCAGATCGTCGGTGATTTCCGGATGGCCGCCGTCCGGTGCATCCAGGCAGGCTCGCTGCTCCGGCATGCAATTGGGTGAGGCGAGCAGCGAGGAGGTGATGCCCATGTCCTCGTGCAGCGCCACCTGCGTCTGTTGCCGAACGCTGGGCTGGTTGGCCTTCCAGCCGAAGCGTCCGAGGGCAACGCTGCGTGTCGCGATATCCCACACACGATTGGCTTGCCCGTGCACGCCCTGCCCTTGTGCGAGCTGTTCCTGTGCGATAGCCAACAGGGCCGACTCCGGCACCGCTTCGAGCAGCCCTGCTGCGGTGATCGATGGCGCCATGCGCAGCGACAGCATCGTGCCCTCTGCCAAGGGGCCATATCCCAGCGCGCGAACCTGCAGCTTCGGCGCGCGCAGGCGGATCGTCTGGCCGTCCAACCAGGCCGACGACTGCTCGACCCAGCGCACCGAAAGCTGTGCTTCGGCAGGTACGCCCGGTATGCCCTCGGTCTGCAGCTGCACGCCGTAATGGGGTTCGTCGACCACGGCGCCCTGCTTGTCCCTGGTCGACAGCCGCACGATCGCCGAGCGCAGCGGCGGACCACTGTCCGGCATGTCGCCGCGACCGTTGAGCAGATGGCAGGCGCCGCACGACAAGGCGTTGTAGAGCGGCCCCAGTCCGTCGAATTCCGGTTGTGCGAGGGACGGCGCGATCAGCCAGGGCTGGTTGAATACCGAAGCACCTTGCGTCCGTTGCGCGGCCTGCGCTGGGGATTCCGCCGGCAGGGTCTGCGTGAGGGCGAGGCGCGAGCGCTCGTTAGCCCACCCAGCAGTTGCCACCGTGGCGAGGCAGCTCGCTATCCATGCAAGCCTGCGGAGGTTCACGGCGCGGGGATGCCGTCGAGCAGCCGCTGCGCCTCCTGGGCGTTGGCGTCCAATTGCGTTCGCCACTGCGCTTCGGTCGAGGCCTGCTGCGGGTTCGGTGCGGCGTCCTTCATGCGATCGTCGGCGCGGCGAAACAGCGCCTGCAACGACGAATCATCCGCCTGTTTCGCGGTGACCGGCGGCGTGCCCAGCAATTGCCTGACCTTGGCGAGACTGGCCTTGAGCGTCGGGTCGGGCTGCGCGGATGCCTTCGCCTCCAACTGGTGCAGCCGCTCCCACAACGTGGCCAGCTGGTCGCGTCGCTGCGTCAGCATGGTGTCGAACAGCGCGACCACCAGCCCGCTGCGCGCCTGCGTCAGCGCGGGGTCATAGGGAAAGCCCTGGTCGGGCGAACGCTTGAACGGATCGAAGGTGTCGGCCGGCGCCTTCGCATAGACCGACGGGCGCACCGGATAGCGCGCGATGTCCGGCTGAAACAGCATCTGCTGCCCCTGTGCGGACAGCACGAAAGCCGCGAAGGCCTGTGCTGCCTTGGGATGTGGCGCCTGCTTGAGCACGGCCACCTGCGCGGGCAGGAAAGCGGTGCGATCCGGATAAACCATCTGCACGGGCTTGCCGTTGGCCGATGCGCTGCGCACCAGGAAATCCACGCTGAGGCCTATCGGGGTGATTCCGTCGGCCACCTGGTCGAGTCCTTGCGATGGCTTGCCGCTGAGCTTTCCCTGCGTCACACCCTCGCTCAGCAGGGCCCAACCGTCTGCCCAGCCCTCGGCCTGCAGCACGATGTCGTACAGCGCCGGTGCAAAGCCGACCTTGGCCGGGTCGGGCCACGCCACCTTGCCTGCATAGGTGGCGTCGGCGAGTGCCTGCCAGGTCTTTGGCGTTGTGATCGAATGGCGTTGCAGCTCGCCGGTGTTGACGGCCAGGCCGTAGCCCGCCACCTCGAAGGCTTCGAAACGGTGCTGCGGATCGGAGATCCACTGGTGCCCGATGCGGCCCGGCAGTGGCTGGCGATCCACCGTCAGCGAAGCCAGCCTTCCCTGCTCCGCCAGCTGGGCGAAGCTCGCCGGCGACGGTGTCCAGTAGACATCGATGCCGCCACCGTCGGGCTGGTGCAGGCGGTTCAGCGCGTCCTGCGAATGCGCCCAGACGATGCTGACCGAGGTGCCCGGATGCGCTGCCTCGAAGGCCTGCTGGTAGGCCGTGGTCAAGGCGTCCGGATAGCTGGTCAGGACAACCACCGTGTCGGCAGTCGGCGCGGTCTGGCCCAGCGCCGGCTGCGGCATCGCGCAGCACATTCCCCACATCGCCGCCAAGGCGGCCAGGACAGGACGAACCATGGGAACCCCTCGCTATATAGGCATCTACACAACGGTAGGCCAAAGGTGATCCAATCCGCTCTCGTCCGCAAGATGTTGCCGGGGCGATCGTGAGAATCCGAGGCGTGTCAAAACCTCGCACGGGGCCGATCTGCCACCGATGACGAGAGCGGAGCCACCGGCGGCGTGACCCGGGGCCATGCTCTTGCCCTCACGCAGCCGCATGCCCTGGCCAGGCACCTGCTGAAGGCCGGAGCAACATGGCTCGCATCACCGCTCCGCCGCGGCCTGCTCCCGGGAGGCCGACGGCCTCGTTGCCATCCACCACGCCGGCCACCGTCGAGCGCAACGCTCCCGTGACGGCGCAGGAAACTGCCGTTTTGATGACCCCTCACGGTCAAAACCGCGTCAGGTTCGCTATGCTGCGAGCACCGCATCGAGGCCGCCTCCGGGGCCCGAAGCATGAAAAGGCCCGGTCTCCAAGCCGGTCCCTGTCTGGAAGTGCAAGCGTGGGAGCTTCGTGATCCAAGTGAACTGCAACATGAGCGAAGGGCTTGGTTCGCACCATGGATGAGCGCAAGTCGGCCACCGGCCTTGCCGCCGCTCTTCCCATCGCTTTGATCACCCTGCTCACCCTCGCGGCCATCTACGCGCCGCGCTTCGAGCTTCCCAAGGTGGTGACCAAGGTGATCCCTGCGGTCCGGCCGGTGGTGCCGGGCGTCGATCTGTGGCTGAGCACGGAGGATCGCCGGTTGCAGCTGGCGCGTCAGCCCGAAGTCGAGATGCACGCACGCGGCACGGAACCCGCCGATATCGTCATCGACATCAGCAAGACCTTCCAGACCATGACCGGGTTCGGCGCGGCGATGACCGACTCGTCGGCGTGGCTGCTGCAGAACAAGCTCAACGCGTTCCAGCGCAACGCGCTGTTGCACGAACTCTACGGCCCACCGCCCAATCTCAACCTCAACATGATGCGCCTGACCATCGGCGCCTCGGATTTCTCGTTGAAGCTGTACACCCTGGATGATGTTCCGCCCGGCGAGGACGATCCTCAGCTCAAGCATTTCAATGTCACGTCCAATCTGCGCGACGTGATACCGACGGTGCGCGAGGTGCTCTCGATCAATCCCGCGCTGCTCATCATCGCATCGTCGTGGAGTGCCCCGGCATGGATGAAGACGAGCCAGAACCTGATTGGCGGCGAGCTGCTCGAGCAGTACGAAAGCACCTACGCGGACTACCTCGTCAAGTATCTCGACACGTATCGCGGCTACGGCATCCCCATCTTCGCCCTGACGCTGCAGAACGAACCCAGCTACTCACCGATCACCTACCCGGGCATGGAAATGTCCGCCACCACGCGGGCGCGCGTCATCGGGCAATACCTCGGTCCCAAGCTGGAAATGCGCAAGGAAAAGACGCGCATTCTGGAATGGGATCACAACTGGAACCAGCCCGAACAACCATTGACCGTGCTGGCCGATCCCGACGCCGCGCGCTATATCGATGGCGTGGCGTGGCATTGCTATGAAGGCAGCCAGTATGCGCAGGGCCGCGTGCATCGCGCGTATCCCAAGAAGGACACCTACATCACCGAATGCTCCGGCGGTGACTGGGCATCCAGCGTCAACGGCGAGCTGATCTGGTTCTCGCGGAACCTGCTGGTCACCGGCATCCGGCAGTGGGCGCGCGGCGTCCTGTACTGGAACCTGGTGCTGGATGAAAACCACGGCCCGCACTTCGGCGGATGCGCCGCCTGCAAGGGCGTGATCACGATCGATTCGCGTACGGGTGCGGTGAGCCGCAACGACGAGTACTACGCGTTCGCGCACTTCAGCCAGTTTCTGTTTCCTGGCGCCACCCGCGTGGAATCCACCGCCACCGACAAGGAACACGTCGACAACGTGGCCTTCCAGAATGCCTCCGACGGCTCGATCGTCCTGGTGGTCGTCAACAGCAACAAGGAAGCACGCCCCGTCTCGGTGGCACAGGACCAGACCCGCTTCGACTACACCATGCCGCCGCGCAGCGTGGCGACGTTCGTGTGGTACCCGGGCCAGTCGGGCGTGTTCATGCAACACGACGGCGGATGGTTGAATTCCGCGCCATAGCGGCGTTCGGCTGCCAGCGCGGCACCCTGGTGCTGCTTCCTGCCAGGGGCCATCGTGAATCGGACGTCCTTATGCAGCGGACTGGTCGATAACCACCTGGTTGCGGCCATTGATCTTGGCCTGGCGCATCGCCTTGTCGGCGCGCGACATCAGGCTCTCGATGCCTTCACCCGCGCGATTGCACTGGGCGATGCCGATGCTGATGGTGAGGACACGGTCCGGGCGCTGCACCGCGCGCATGGTTTCGCGCAACTGCTCGGCCCGTGCATGCGCATGCCGCAGATCGACGCCGGGCAGCAGCACGACGAATTCCTCGCCACCGACCCTGCCGATGAGGTCCGAATCCCGCATCTGCGATCGCAGGCCGTCGGCCAGCTGGATCAGTACTTCATCGCCTGCCGCATGACCGAACGTATCGTTGAGTTGCTTGAAGTGGTCGGCATCCAGATAGAGCACGGCGGCGGGAATGCGCCGGAGGTAGATGTCCTCCAGCTCGTAGCGCGCCAGCTCGAGGAAGCGGTTGCGCTGCAGCAGTCCGGTCAGTCCGTCGGTATGGGCCTGCTCGCGCAGTTGCTTTTCCAGCCGGAATTGTTCGAACAGCGTGCGCGTCATGAAGGCGCGCAACACGGTCGCCACGGAAATGGCGATCGTCATGTACACGGCGTACTGGAAGATCGGCAATCCATTGGTGAAGCCGATGAACAACATCGGCAACGGGCCAAGCGCGCACAGCACCATCGCGGCGATGAAGTCCCAGCGTCCCATCCAGATGACCGACGAGGCCACCGGCAGCAGCAGTCCAGGCAGCACCAGCCGCTGCCCTGACGCCTGCCCGATGCCATTCAGATTGACACCCACCTCCAGCAGCAGCACGCAGGTCAGGGCAATCAGGCTGAGCGGCATCGGCCGCGATTCGCGACGCGTGACGACGGCCAACAACGCCAGCGGCACGGCGGGAGCGAGCCGCAGCAGCAGGGGAACGGGTGACGAGCTGACCAGGGCCCGCCCCCCGGCCGCCAGCAGATAGGCGACCACGGCGAGCAAGGTCAGCGCATGGATCGCGGGCGCCATGCGCCGCGCAAGGTAGTGCGTGTACTCATTCCGGTAGCCCGGATCGTCGGTTCGCTGCTGCTTGGTGGATGGGTTATGCATGCAGGCCCCGGGGCGCGGAGATCGCGCTGACATCAAAAAGCAGCAAGATGGATGCCATTCGCTCGAAAGTAAGGCCCGCCGCTGATTTCCACAGGAAGTTTCCAACTCCCGGCGCCTGGTACGGCTTACGCTGAAGGGCAAGCAGCGACGTCATACGGCAGTGCCTTCGGGTCGACGGTTGGGGGCAGCGCTTGTCGGTACCAGGCCATATACACGCGGCAACGCCCGATCTGCCCGTCTGCGGGACATGGCTCGGACAGCCACGCCCATGAACCCACGGGCCTGACCCACCTTGGGGGCCGGGTAGATTTACCTAAGCAATTCCCCAGGTTCTTCGGATGCGGGAAGATGGGCCGCCGACTCATTCTCTGACGCAAAGAGTCGGCTTATGGTGACAACGATAGGGGCGTGGCATGCAATTCCTGATCGACCATCCGATAACGGTTTTTGTCATCACCCTCGCCGCGATGTGGCTGGCCGGCCGCCTCGGCGTGTTCCTCGCGCGATGGCATCGGCCAGATCAACCAGAGGTCCGCGAGGCGTTCTCCATCGTCCAGGGGGCCTCGCTGACCTTGCTGGGACTGATCATCGGCTTCACGTTCTCGATGGCGATCAGTCGCTACGACCAGCGCAAGAACTACGAGGAAGCCGAGGCCAATGCCATCGGCACCGAGTACGTGCGCCTCGACCTTCTCCCACCGGCGGATGCGGCGAAACTGCGCCCCATGCTCGTCGGCTATCTGCAGCAGCGCATCCGTTTCTACGCTGCGACCGACGCACCCCAGCTTCGGTCGGTCAACATGCGCATCGCCGAACTGCAAGCAGACCTGTGGAGTGCAGTGGCGGCTCCCGCCAACACTCGCAGCGACCCGGTCATGGCCCTTGTCCTGTCAGGCATGAACGATGTGCTCAATTCACAGGGATACACCCAGGCTGCGTGGTGGAATCGCATACCCGTATCTGCCTGGATGCTGCTGGCCGCCATCGCGCTGGGCTGCAACATGCTGGTCAGCATCGGCGGGAGCAAGATGATCCAGGAGCCGGCCCTGATGTTCGTGCTTCCATTGATCATTGCCATCGCATTCGGCCTGATCGCGGACATCGACAGCCCGCGTGGCGGCCTCATCCACGTCGTACCGCAGAACCTTCAGGCCGTCCTGGATTCGCTGCCAAAGACCTGACCTGGACTCGACATCGTCGAGCCACGATGCTTCCCGTACCGGCTATCGCTGCGTTGCAGGAATCATCCCTATCGTTTCCATCCATGCCTCGGCCAGGGCCGGCCAGCGTGTGATCGGATCCGCCGTCGGCCTGAGGCCGAACGCATGGCCGCCATGCGCATACAGATGCATCTCGACCGGGACGTCGGCGTTCTTCAACGCTTCGTAATAGACCTGCGCCTGGTTCACGCCATCCACGTGGTCGTCTTCGGCCTGCAGCAGGAAGGTGGGCGGCGTATCGCGCGAGACCGGCACATTGGGATTCAACGTATTGCGATCCGTCGCGAGGTGCCCCGGATAGATCGCCAGGGCGAAATCCGGACGACTGCTTTCCTTGTCGACCGCATCGATGGGCGCATACACGCGGCGCTTGAAGTTCGTACTCACCTCCGCCACCAGATAGCCACCCGCCGAGAAGCCGAGCACACCCACCTTGTGCGGATCGATATGCCATTCAGCGGCACGCGAGCGCACCAGCCTCAGCGCCCTCTGCGCGTCCTGCAATGCCGGCACCGACAACTCCAGGTTGTGCGGGCGGCAGTCGCATTGCCATCGATAGGGAATGCTCGGCACACGGTACTTCAGCAGCACGCAGGTCACGCCCTTGTGCGTGAGCCAGTCGCACACATCGGTGCCTTCGAGGTCGATGGCCAATATCTCGAACCCACCACCGGGAAACACGACCACGGCCGCGCCGGTGTTTTTTCCCTGCGGGGCGTAAACCGTCATGGTGGGCAGCGATACGTTCTTCACGCCCGTGACGGGCTTGCCACCGATCGGCTTGTCCGATGTCCAGGTCTCTTCCGGTCCCGGCATGGGCCTGGCATCGGGCGGCGTGCCGGGCCACAGCGGTATTTGCGTGTATCCGGCGGCGGGCTGCCACACCTTCGACTCGGCATGCAGGCTCCCGCATGCGACCAGCAGGCACAGGACAACGGCTGACAGCTTCATGGCGCTCCTCCCTTTTGGCGCCTGATCGAGGCTATGCGATCAAGGCAAGAAGCCGGATGCATCCCGGTCTGCCTGATCGTGCCTATCGCATCGGGCCTGTCGCTGCCACGTCCATGGCGTTCTTCTGGCAGGTCCGCAGAGTTTCCGATGAGCGGGGCCCGCATGATGCGGTGCCTGATGCCGGCGGTATCGCCACGGACACCGATCGATTTCACGCCCGTCTCGCGCGGCAAGCCGGACGCGGGCGGGCAACGCCCCGTCCGGCTTGTCGCCGGTTGAGCAACCGATCAGTTCGAATCGGCGCTGATGCGGGTGGCCGAAACGACACCCACTACGGGCGTGCCTGCCGGACTGCCCGATGGCGGGTACGGCGTGATCGAGAAGCTGCCGCTGTAGCTGTTGCCAGCGGCATCCAGCTTGACGCTCTCCTGGATGTTCGTCGGGCCCAGGAACACCGTGCCCGTGTTGTCCCAACCCAACGCCCAGTGATTGAGCTTGTACGTACGCACGCCGGTCTGCGCCCACGCGCCCATGCAGAAGCTCTGGGTGATGGGTGGCTTGCCCGAATTCATGATCTCGGTGCCGTCCGCATGCCAGGTGGCGAAGCCCTGGTCGAGCACGGTGCCATCGGGAATGCCCTTGTTGCCCTTTGCCGTGAACGTGAACTGGTACAAGCCCGTGATGGGCTCGAGGAGCTGCAGCGGATTGATGCTGTTGGCCGCCGCCTGCGGCGCAGCGGCAGCGGCAGCAGCCGCGCTTGCGATGGCCGACTGGGCCCCCGCGGGGAGCGTCCAGTGCGTGCTGTTCCAGGAACGAACGTCACCGTAGCCGCATGCTTCGGCATTGCGGGTAACTCCGGCGGTGGTCAGGCCAATCACGACCAGCGCGATGGCTGTTTGCAGGCGAGTGCTCATGGGAAGTCTCCTCCGTTTGTCTAGGCAGCGTGGGCTGCCCGCCGGGGTATAAGCTGTGCCTTCAGGAGCGCGGAGTCTTGATGGATCGGTGAGGGATTATCGAGATTCGGCTCGGCAAGGAGTGCCATGACCAGGTCCGGAAAGGGCGTACTGGGGCATGGGGAGCTCGAAACACCCGACAAACCAGGGGAAATCGCCTGCGTACGCCTTTGCGGACGTGGTGGTGGAGGCGTGCGCGCATCGGCTCACCCGCGGCGGACGTGAAATTGCGGTGGAACCGAAAGCTTTTTCGGTGCTGCTCGAACTGCTGGCCCACCCCGGCGAACTGCTCAGCCGGGACGATCTGCTGGATGCCGTGTGGGGTCACAACTATGTCACGCCTTCCACGCTCAGCCGCGTCATTGCACAACTCCGGCGCGCCATGGCGGACGACAGCGAGCAGCCGCGCTATATCCAGACCGTGCACGGGTTGGGCTATCGCTTCATTGCCCCGATCGAGGGCCAGGCGCCGCAGCCCGCGCCAGCGCTGAGTTTCGCCCCGCCGGTACGTGCCCGCCTGCCGGAGCGCACCGGGTCGTTGATCGGACGCGCCGGGGACCTGCAGCAACTGGGGCAACTGCTACGCGACACCCGGCTGGTGACGATTGCCGGCGCGGGGGGCATCGGCAAGACCCAGGCCGCGTTGGAGCTGGCGCGAACCCACGCCGAGGATTTTCCCGACGGTGTATGGCTGCTCGATTGCACCTCCCAGACGGATGGCGAAGGCTTGGCGCGCTGGCTCGCCGGCCTGTTCGACATACGCGTGACGACGAGCGTCGATGAGCTTCTTGGTCGCGTGGGTGAACTGCTGCGCACCCGGCGCGTCCTGCTCGTGTTCGACAACTGCGAGCGCATTGCGGGAGCGGTCGGCATCGCCGTCGAAGCCCTGCTGGCCGCGAGCGTGGATCCCCGCGTGCTGGTGACCAGCCAGCATCGGCTCAACTGCGTGGGAGAGACGCTCTACTGGCTGCCACCATTGGCGGTACCCCCGCCAGGCGAATGGGCCACCAGCGAGGATGCCGAACGCTTGTCCCACGTACCCGCGGTGCAACTGCTGCTGGCCCGCTCGCGCGCTTTTGCTTCCAGGTTCGCGCTGACGCCCGCCAATGCGCCCGCCGTTGCCGACATATGCCGTCGACTCGACGGGCTGCCCCTGGCACTGGAGATTGCGGCGGCACGTTTGCGCCTGCTCAGCCCCGAACAGCTGCTTGAGCGAATGGACGTCCATCTGCTGAACCTCGCCGAGGCCAGCCCCAGCCGCCCTGCCCGCCACCAGACCCTGCATGCGCTGATTGAATGGAGCTTCGCACTGCTGTCGGAACACGAGCGATCCCTGCTTACGGGCCTGGCGGTGTTCGTTGGAACCTGCACGCTGGGTGGCGCCAATGCAGTCGGCGAGGTGTTCGGCCTCGATGACGAGCAGGTGATGGATGCGCTCGGTGGGCTGGTCGACAAATCACTACTGGTCGTGGACCCGGCCACCCGGCCACCCAGCTATCACCTGTTGGATAGCGTGAGGTTGTTCGCGCTGGAAAAGCTCAGGGAGGGCAGCCATGAGGCAGACGTGCGTGGTGCGCATCTGGCCCATTTCGTGCGGCTCTGCCGACGCGTCGATGCGGGAATTCGGGGAGAACACGAACAGCTTTTGACTGAGCGAGTCAGGCGCGACTGGGCCAATCTTCACCTGGCATCCGACTACGCGTTGTCGCTGCCGGATCACGCCGAACAGGCGCTGGCCTTGAGCGGCAACCTTTGTTGGTACTTCAGGATAAGCACCAACTACGGTGAGTCTGCGAACTGGCTCGATCAGGCGCTGCGCGCAGGCGGGACACCCACGCGGGAACGGGCGCAGGCCTTGATCGCCTGCGGCACCATGCAACACCAGTCCCAGCAGCACGATCGCGCGCAGACCCTGCTTCGCGAGGGCATCGCGCTGGCCCGACAGCTGAACGACCCGCGCCTGGCGGCCGCGGGCCAGGCCGTCATGGCGTTCGAGTACGCGACATTCGGGGATATCTCTGGCGCGATGGCCAGCGCGGACGATGCCTTGGCGATTGCAAATGAACAGGACGATGCGTGGTTGCGCTCGATGGCGCTGCTGGGGCGCGGCGTTGCACTGGCGCTGGATGAGCAACACCGCGAAGCCGAGGGCTGTCTTAGCGATGCTTTCGACGCGGTATCCACGCCGGTTCACGGCAAGTATCAGCTGGTTTATGTGCTGATCAACCGCGCCTTGCAGCGCTATTACCTGAGTCGCTTTTCCGGCGCGGCGCACGATTGGCTGGCTTGCATCGACGGGTTCAGTGCGCTTGAACACTGGCGCGGAGTAGCAGGCTGCGTTGAAGGTGCGGCCTACCTGCTGAGCGAACGCGAGGACGCACCACAGGCGGCACGCTTCCTGGGTGCTGCGGCGCGCGTGCGCGTGTTGACTGCGGCGCCACTCATGCCGCAATGGCGCAAGGCACAGTCGGAGACCGAACGGTGGGTGCGCGACACGCTCGGGGCATCCTTCGAACCGGCGCAACGCGAGGGAGCCGCCACGCGATTCGAGCGGATCGTGGTCGAGGCCCGAAGGGTGCTGGAAGCCGTGGCCTCCGATCAGCTGCTACGTACCGGCGTCAGCAGTCCATCCGGATCGTAGCGTTTTCGCACTTCCGCCAGTCGCGATCGCGTGACCGGGTCGTGGGTGCCAGCGTCCAGGTCGGTGGCTTCGGTCGTGAAGTTCGGCTGCATGCCAGCGCGGGCATACGGCGCGAGCGTCGTGCGCAAGGCGCGCACCCAATCGCGAACCGCTGCAAGGCGCCCGGCTTCGCCAGTGCGACCGATCACGTTGATGAAGAACGCCGCCTCGCGTTGTGAGAAGGCAGTAGCCGCATGGGGGACGGCAGCAACCGCGCCCCCAAGATGATGGATATGCACCTCGCTGAATGGATCGGCCGGCTTCTCCGCGAGAGGAAGCAAGGCCTGGATCAAGTCGTCGTCCAGCGCATCGAACTGCGAGGTGGTCCAGTAGTAGTGGTCGCCCACCGGAGCGGTCGGATCAAAGGCCTGCTGCCACGCGGCATAAGGCAGCACGCCCTCATGACGCCCCCATGGCTGCCCCCAGTCCACCAGCGAAGCGCACGCCTGCCTTCCCTGCGCCGGCTCGCCGCTCCAGCAATACGCAAGCGCCACCACGCGTTGCCCATGCGCTTCGGGTGGAAGAAACGGCAGCGGCGGCGCAGTAGTAAAAACCAGCATCGCGGTCAGCGCGTCTGGAGCATGGCGTGTCGCCTCGCGAAAAACACGCAGCAGATCGACCGCGGCATCCACCGGATGAAAGACCACGCCCGCCAGCACCTCGCCCACGGCGTGCAGGCGATACGTGAAGTGCGTGACGACCCCAAGCGCGCCGGCCCCGCCGCGCAGGGCCCAGAACAGATCGGCGTGTTTCTGCTCGCTGGCCGCGACGTCACGGCCGTCAGTCAGTACCACGTTCGCCTCGATCAGGTTGTCGATGGCCAGGCCGCAGCGGCGCATGAGCCACCCTACGCCGCCGCCCAGCGTGTAGCCGCCGATGCCGGTGGTCGACACAAAACCGCCGGTCGTTGCCAGACCATGCGGTTGGGTCGCCGCATCCACGTCACGCCACAGGGCACCGCCCTCGACGCGCACGGTGCGCGAGGCGGGATCCACCTCGACCCGGTTCATGGCGCCCACGTCCAGCATCAGTGCGTCGTCACGTACGGCCAGTCCGGCCACGTTGTGTCCACCGCCACGCACGGTGACGGGTAGATGTTCCCGGGTGGCGAACTGCAACGTGGCGCGGACATCCTCGGCATCGAGGCAGCGGGCGATCGCCAGTGGATGTCGATCGATTGCACCGTTCCAGACATGTCGGTACTTGTCGTAGTCGGCGTCACTCTTCTGCAGCAACGGGCCACGCAACGTCTGGGCCAATGCCTGCCACGGGAAGGCATGCGTGCGATCGGGTCCGGTGGACATGATCATCCTCCCTTGTCGGTGGGGCGGCACCGTGCCTGCGGAGCATAGTCCCGGCAGGGAAAGCCCGCTCAGCTCTGCCGCCAGTGCAGGGTAAGTCTTCTCACCAGGGTGGTCATGAGGGGCCCATGGGGCTTTTGTGATGGGCGCCTGGCCATGGGACGACGCGCAGGAAGGCAGCCACGCATGCAGTCCCGGCTGCGCTAATGACGCCAGACGATCCGCCCATCCCGGCCCAGCATCACGTACTCGGTCGCCTGCCCGGCACGATGGACACCCTGCCCGTCCCGGTAGCGCACCTGGTAATTCACGCGAACCACCCGCCACTCGCATCCGAGGAGGTAGTCGAGCGGAGACGGGCCGGTTCCCTCCGTGTCACCCCTGACGAAGATGCAACATGCCGGGTTGATGTGATGGAAGTGTTCAACGCTGCGATACGGCAGGACATCCTCGGCCGGAACACGAACCCCGTCGTTGCCCGGAGCCGGCGGCTCGCTGTGAATTACCCGATCGATGGCCGCATCGATGAAATCCTGGTCACTCAGGAAGGTCCGCTTGCTCGTGGAGAAACCAGCGAGCGAAAGCGCGCCCCAGGCCAGCAGGGCAAGACAGAGAACATAGGGATTGAGCTGCCTTCTCAGCTCATACGACGCGGCAGGCCACTCGCATAACCGCCTCATGAGGAAGGTTCCCTGCTTCGCCTGTCAGACAGCGGAGTCTGTACCCAGCGGGTGCGCTCCCCATGACGGAATGATGTCCGCCTCGGGGAGTATCGGAGGAAGGCCTGGGGTCACCGCCCGATGGCGTGACCTCACCGTGGCCGCGTCTCGGCATCGCCGATACGAATCGGTAGTTTTACCTAACTTTGCCTAGGTGACTTTGCGCTTGCCGCGCCGTCGACCGAGGCGATGATGATCAGTGCCAAAAGCGGCCCTATGACGGGTGCTTGAAAGCGACGCACGCGGCCCCGTTGGTCGTCACATTCACTTGCCCGGAGCGGACCATGAGCGAACTGACGGCCAAAATCAAACACGAGTTTCTGGAGATGCTGCCGCCGACGATCTTCTTCTTCGTCCTGCTGCACGTCATCGCACTCGTTCGCGCGCTGATGATCAAGGGCTCAGGCATATCACTGCCCACTACCGCATCGGTGGCCCTCGCCGCGCTGATCCTCGGCAAGGCGGTGTTGCTGGCCAACATGCTGCCCTTCATCAACCGGTTCCCCGAAAGGCCCCTGATCTGGAATGCCGCGTGGAAGACCGTGATCTACACCATCATCGCCACCTTCATTCACTACCTGGAGCGTCTCTACGACTATTGGAAGGACGCGCCGAACATTGCCGCGGCCAATCACCAGTTGCTCACGGAGATGAACTGGCCCCGCTTCTGGGCGATTCAGATCCTGCTGTTCGTGTTGATCCTCAATTACTGCATCTTCGCCGAACTGGGGCGCATCATCGGGCGCCAGCGACTCAAGGCGATCTTCCTCGGCCCGATCCCGCCGGACATACTCGCGCGTCTCTCGAAATAGCGCTCCGCATCACGCGGCTGCGGCAGCTTCCGGAATCCGGCTGATGGTGTGCAGGGCCGCGCTTTCGAAGGAATGGAGCACTTCGTCGACGCTCGCCTCCGCTGTCACGATGCCGTCGCCCTGCGTCAATGGCTCAGGCAAGGCCAGGGCGGCGAAGTGGACGCCTGGCATCCGCTCGCGCAACCGCGCGGCCAGCGCTGCCATGTCCTGCTGTTCGTCGGACGGCTGGGCGCTGACGATGTAAAGCATCGCCACCGCGTCCGGCGTCGCCTCGGGGTGGGGCTCGGCGTCGAACGCCGCCAAGTCCTCGACCGCCAGGTGACGTGCATCGACATGCAGGTCGCGCAGGATGCGTGTCAACAGTTCGGTAGCCAGATCATCGACGACGGAACCCATGCCGATGCACAGCACGATCGAGCCGGGCGCCACGGCGAGCGGGCCTTGCCAGCGGCCACTGACATCTTCGCGCTGCTGCCGCAGGCGACGACCGATGCTCATCTCGTCGAGCACCGATGTGCGGCGGCGCCAGCGAGGATGCCGCCGCCGCTCGCTCCCCAACGCGCCAATGACCGCCACGATGGTTTCGCGCACCGTGGCCTGCTGTTCGGTACCGATGGTTCCGCGTCGCAGGTCGATGCCCGCCAGCTGCAGCGCGGGCAACAGCACG
Source organism: Dyella amyloliquefaciens (assembly GCF_004296575.1). Taxonomy (GTDB): domain Bacteria; phylum Pseudomonadota; class Gammaproteobacteria; order Xanthomonadales; family Rhodanobacteraceae; genus Dyella; species Dyella amyloliquefaciens. Next base: position 24,250 of record NZ_SAYT01000005.1, read on the forward strand.
TTGTCGCAATAGGCGGCGAACGGGCGCCGCTTCAGGAACGTGCGCGCCTCCGAGACGATCTCGCTGGCATCGCCCGACAACGCGCGCTGGTACAGGCGCTGCGGCATGGTCAGCGCAGGCGCATCGCCCAGCAGCACGTTGAGCAGGCCCAACGCCTGCACGTGCCGGCCGGCGACCACCAGGCACAGCGTCAGCGGCGTGGACATCACCAGCCCCACCGGTCCCCACAGCCAGCTCCAGAAAATCGCGGCCACCACCACAGCCAGCGGGGAGAGGCCCGTGGAGTGTCCGTACAGGAACGGCTCCACCAGTTGCGACACGATCACTTCCACCACGATGTACAGCGCCAGCGTCATCACCAGCACCGACCAGCCGGGCACCACCGCCGCGGCGAACAGTGCCGCCAGACCCGCCACCAGCCAGACGCCCACATAGGGCACGAAGCGCAGCACCGCCGTCAGCGCTCCCCATAGCGGCGCATTGGGCACGCCCAGCAGCCACAGGCCCGCCCCAATAGCGATGCCCACGCCGAAATTCACCGAAAAGGTCGACAGGAAGAAACGCGACAGCCGCTCGCCCGCGTCATTGATCGCCGCCGTGGTGGCGCGCAGGTCGGTGCCGCCCGCCAGGCGGATGAAACGGTCGCGCAGCGACTCGTGCTCCAGCAGCACGAACACCAGCACCACCAGCACGATGCCGGCGGTTTCCACTGGAACCCAGGCCGTGGAGAGCACGCGCGTCAGCACCGCCATGGGTGCCGAGGTACCGCGCGTCGAAGCATGCGTCGCGACCTCTTCGGACGAGCGCTCGCTTTCGCGTCCCGCAGCCGAAGCACCCGGTTCCGTCGTGCCCCCGGACGAAGCGATGACCTTGCCGAACTCGCCCTGCATCGCTTCCAGCTGGCCCAGCGTGAAGGTACGCAGCGTCTGCACTTTCGCGTGGATGGTCGCCTCGTACTGCGGCAGGCTGCGCGCCACGGACACCATCTGCGAACCGATCACGGTGGCGAGACCGCCGCCGAGCACGACCAGCACAAGCACCGCGACGAACACCGACGAACCGTGTCCCATGCCCAGGCGGCGATACAGGCGCACCCATGGCGCCAAGAGCAGGCTGAGGAACAGGGCCAGCACGATCGGCACCAGCACTTCCCTGCCGAAATACAGCAGTGCCAGCACACAGGCCGCAGCGATGATGACCAACGCTCGCTGGCCGGGAGAAGCAGCGGGTGCGGCGCTGGCATCGGTCGACATGGGCACTCTCCTCACCGTTCCATGCTGCAGGTGGATCGGAGCGACCAGGCCGCTTCCGGATACCTAGAGCATAGCCCGCCAGTCTGTCTTGCGACCGCCTAAGCCGCCTCGCTTTCGAGCGGCAGGCGGCAGAGTCGGCGTACGTCGAGCAAGGCCACGAATCCACCCTGCCACGGCAGCACGCCGTGCACCGGATCGTCCTGTCGCACGGTACCGCCGGGCGGCGGCGGCGTCATGTCCGCGCCCTGGGTGTGCACGAGGTCGCCGATGGCATCCACGCGCAGTCCCACCAGATGCGGGCCATGCGAAAGCATCACGAGGCGAACCTCGCCTTCGTCGCCATCATGAACTTCGGGCAGGCCGAGGCGGCGGCGTCCGTCCAGTACCGGCACGATGCGTCCGCGCAGATGACGAATACCCAGCAGATCCCGAGCCGCACCAGGCACGGGCGTGAGTTCGCCATCGCGAATCACTTCGCTGACTTCCTGCAGCGGCGCGGCATACAGCTGCCCGCCCAGCCGGAACGACAGCCAGCGATCATGGGTGTGGTTGGGAATGTCGCTCAAGACATTGACTCCGTGGCATGAGTGACGAAGGCATGGATCACGGCCCGTGCTCCGGTGTGACGAGACGCGGTGCGGTGATCGTGATGGCGCCAGCAGCCACCGGCGACACGATCGACTCGCGATCGGACTCCGACTGCTGCTGCGCCATCGGCGCCGGCCCCACCAGTTTCACCCTGTTCACCGGCACCACCGCATCGACAGGCTCCGCCGACGGTACCGGCGACAGCGTTGCAATGGCAGGCAGGCCGGCGGACGACGTGGCCGGTGCAGGCGCACTGGCATCACCGGCACCGGCGAACTGGTTCTTGGTGTCCGCGTCGTTGAACAGGCGCTTCGGCGCACCGTCGTTGCTGAGGATGACGATCAGCACGCGGCGATTGTGGTTGCGTCCGTCCACGGTGGTGTTGTCGGCGGCAGGGCGATACTCGCTCCAGCCCACGATGCCCAGTCGTGCCGGATCAACGCCCTGCTCGGAAAACAGTCGCGCCACGGTGGCGGCGCGGGCGGCCGAAAGCTCCCAGTTGGAGGGATACAACGTGCTGTTGATCGGCCGGTCGTCGGTGTAGCCCTCGATGCGCACCGGATTGGAGAACGGCTTGAGGATGTCCGCCATCTGGTCGAGCACGCCATTGGCCTGGTCGGACAGCTTCGCCGCGCCGCTGGCAAACAGGATGTCGGTACGCAGCTCGATCTCCAGCCAGTTGGTGGTCTTGCGCACGATCACCATCTGCTTGTCGATCAGCGGCTGCATCGCGCGCTGGATCTGGTCGCGGATCAGCTCGAGGTTCTTCTGCTCGGTGCGATCCTGCAGCGTCTGCCGCACGTCCATCACGCGCACGTTCTGCGGCTTCGCAGGAATGGGCACGTTCACCGGCGTAGTTGCCGCACCGGGCTGGCCGGGTGGTGCAGCCATCGCGGGGTCCACGTTCTGCGGCGAGGTGCGCGTCTGCGGCATCGGTGCGATCACGTGGCTGGAACCGTTGAACGCCTCGATGATGGAGTTGGACATCACGCGGTACTTGCCTTCGTTCACCACGGATACCGCATACATCACCACGAAGAAGGCGAGCAGCAGCGTCATCAGGTCGGCATAGGGGATGGCCCATGCCTCGTGATTGACGTGATCCTCGTGTTTTTTCTTCTTCCTGGCCACGGCAGCATCCGGTTAAGGCGTATAGCCCTGCAGCTTCGCTTCGATCTGCCGCGGGTTCGCACCCTCGGCAATCGCCACCAGACCCTCGATCAGGATCTCGCGCATCTGCGTCTGCTTGTGAATCAGGCTCTTCAGGCGCGCCGACATCGGCAGCATCAGCAGGTTGGCAAGCGCCACGCCGTAGATGGTGGCGACGAACGCCGCTGCGATGCCGTGACCGAGCTTGCTGGGGTCGGCGAGGTTCTGCATCACTGCCATCAGGCCCATCACGGCGCCGATGATGCCCATGGTGGGCGAGAAGATGCCGGCGTTCTCGAACACCTTGGCGCCGGCGAGATCATGGTGCTCGCGCGCATCCACTTCCACTTCGAGCACGCCGCGGATGGCCTCCGGCTCGCTGCCATCCACCAGCAGCTGCAGGCCCTTGCGCACGAAGGTGTCGCTTTCCGAATCGATCTGCGGCTCCAGGCCCAGCAGGCCCTGCCGACGCGAGATCTCGCTCCAGCCGACGATGCGACTGATCAGGTCGCTGGGCTGGTGCTGCGGTGGCTTGTACACCAGCGGGAACAGCGTCATCGCATGCTTGAGCACCTTGCCGGAGTTCTGCACCAGCAGCGCGGCGATGGTGCCGAGGAACACGATCACGAAGGCAGCCGGGTTCCACAGCGCTTCCACGCTGGAGCCCTTGAGGACGGTGCCGACGATGATGACGATGAACGCCAGGATCGTGCCGATGAGACTTACCAGGTCCATGTCAGGCGCTCATTCGCAGTGTAGGGAGAAGTTGGCCGTCGGCGTCCGCCAGGCCGGCAAGATCCATCACCAGCGCCAGACGGCCGTCGCCGGTGACGGTCGCGCCTGCCACGGCAGGCACGCCTTCGAACAGGGGACCAAGCGGCTTCACCATCACGTCTTCGCGACCCAGCACCTCGTGCACGAGGCAACCCAGGCGCAGATGGCCGATGTGCAGCACCACCACGTGACCGCCGGGCAGATCGTTCACGCCCACCCAACCGGCGAGATCAGCCAGCGCCAAGGCACGTCCACGATGCGAAGCGACCACGCGGCCGTCCAATTGCTGTTGCTGGCCCGGCGCCATTTCGAACACTTCCTCGACGTTGCTGAGCGGCAGCGCGAGCAGGCGCGCGCCCACGCGCACCATCAGCACGCGCTGGATGGCCAGCGTCAGCGGCACGGCGAGTTCCAGCGTACTGCCGCGACCGAGCTTCGAGCGCACCTGCAAGATGCCGCCGAGCTCGGCCACGCGCGTCTTCACCACGTCCATGCCCACGCCGCGACCGGAGATGTCGGAGACGGTGGCGGCCGTGCTGAAGCCGGGTCGGAAGATCAGTTCATAGCATTCGTTTTCGGTGAGGCGCGCGGCTTGCGCCTCATCGATGACGCCCTTCTCCACCGCTTTGCGGCGCAGGACGTCGGGATTCATGCCTCGTCCGTCATCGGACACGGAGATGACGATGCGCTCGCCACGCTGGCTCGCCGACAACGTGACCTTGCCCTTGCGCGGCTTGCCGGCGCGCTCGCGATCGGCCGGCATTTCCAGGCCGTGGTCGAGCGCGTTGCGGATCAGGTGCACCATCGGATCGGCCAGCGATTCGACCAGGCTGCGATCGAGATCGGTGCCCTCTCCTTCCTGCACCAGCTCCACTTCCTTGCCGAGCTGGCGCGAAAGGTCGCGCACGATGCGCGGGAAGCGCTGGAACAGACGGCCGACCGGCTGCATGCGCATGCCTAGCACGGCGTTCTGCAGCGCATCGGCCACGCGATCGAGTTCGCTCGCGGCGAGCGCGAGGGTTTCATCGCCCTGCTTCGCCGCAAGGCTCAGCAGGCGATTGCGCACCAGCACCAGTTCACCGGCGCGATGCACGAGGGAATCGAGGCGCGCGGTATCCACGCGCACGGTGTTTTCCGGCGGCGGCGCGGCATGCCGCGCGGCGGACGACTGCGTCGGAGGCGATGCGGGTGCGGGAGCCGGCGCGGAAGCCATGCCGCTGGGCGCCGAACCTTTGCCATGCAGGTTGTCCAGCAGGGCTTCGAATTCGTCGTCGCTGATGGTGTCCGACGCGGACGATGCCTGCGGCGCGTCGTGCGCACCCGGCGAGCCACCCTTGCCATGCAGGTTGTCCAGCAGCGCTTCGAACTCGTCGTCGGAAATCGCGCCTGCATCGGCCGGGGCCGCAGCAGGTGCACCCGGCGCGCCGCCGGTGCCGTAGAGGCTGTCCAGCAGGGCTTCGAATTCGGAATCGTCGATGCTGCCGTCGCTCGGCGGCGGTGCGACGGGCGCGGCAACCGGCTTCGGCGCGGGAACTGCACGTGCCCCCGGCGACAGGCGATCGAGCAGTCCCTTCGGCGGCATGGCCATGGCCTGGCCGCCGGCCAACGCGGCCAGCATGTCGTTGAGCAGGTCCAGCGCTTCAAGCAGCGCATCCATGCGTTCGGCATCGATCAGCAACTGTCCGTTGCGCGCTACGTTGAGCAGGTCTTCCGCGTGATGGCACAGCTGCACCATCGGCTCGACGGCGAGGAAGCCCGCGCCGCCCTTCACCGTGTGGAACGCGCGAAACACCGCGTTCAGCAGCTCGCTGTCGCGCGGAGCGCCTTCCAGCCCGATCAGCTGGTCGCCCAGGCGCTGCACGAGGTCCCCGGCTTCCACCAGGAAGGCATCGCGCAGCTCGCTGTCGAACGTGGGATCCATCAGGAGTCTGTCCTTGGTGCTTGTTCATGAACTCGGCCTTGCCCCACCGTCATTCCCGCGAAAGCGGGACAAGCGCACAGCGCCCGCAGGGCGGCCCCGAAGGGGCGAGCGCAGCGAGTAATCCAGTGACTTTCACCCCATGGCGAAGGCACTGGATCCCCGCTTTCGCGGGGATGACGTAGGGGAGATAACCGCCATGCCGAGATCATGAGCAGGCTCTTAGAAGCCGAATTCGCTCAGCAGGCGGTCCGCCTCGTCCTGGCTGGTGACCTTGACCGGCGCGGCCGCGGCTTCGCCGTTGGCGAGCGCACCGGTGAGACTCACCAGTTCCAGCAGCGAGTTCTCCACGCTGCCGATGAAGTTGACGACCTTCTTGATGCGCTGGCCGGCGAGATCCTGCCAGGACTGCGCCACCACGAAATCAGCCAGGCCATCGCGGCATTCGTTGGCGAACGACTGTGCCTGCTTCGCCAGCACATGGGCCACGTCTCCGTCGGGCGTGCCGTCGATCACGGCGTTGGCGTTCTCGGCCACCGCCTCTGCCTGCGGACGCATGCGCTCGGCGAAATCGAGCGTGCGATGCGCAGCCTGCGAACTCATTTCCAGCACGTCCTGCAGGTGCTGGCGTGCGTCGGCGACGCTGCCCGGCACGCCTTCCTGCGCGAGGTCGCCACCGAGGCGGCGCACGGCGTCGTGCAGGTCACGGGCCAGCAGGCCCAGCGCGCGGAACATGCGCTGCTCGCGCTGGCGCACCAGCACGTCGAGGGCCTGCTCGAAGGCGGCACCATCGGTGCTGTTGAGCAGGTCGTGCAATTCCTGCGGCATCGAGCCGCCGTCCATCAGGGACACTTGGGCGTTCATGCGGTCGCTCCGCTGGCGGCAAGCCGCTCGAAGATCTTGGTGAGTTTTTCCTGCAGCGTGGCCGCGGTGAACGGCTTCACGATGTAGCCGTTCACGCCGGCCTGGGCGGCAGCGATGATCTGGTCGCGGTTGTTCTCGGCAGTGACCATCAGTACCGGCATGCCCTTCAGCGAGGGCTCGGCGCGGATCGCGCGCAGCAGGTCGATGCCGGTCATGTTCGGCATGTTCCAGTCGGTGACGACCAGGTCGAAGGCGTTCGCCTTCAGCATGGTCAGTGCGTTCTCGCCGTCGTCGGCTTCCTGGATGAGCGGATTGCTGAAACCCAGCTCCACCAGCAAGTTGCGGACGATGCGCCGCATGGTGGAAAAATCGTCCACCACGAGGATTTTCATGTTCTTGTCCAAAGGGAGCTCCGCTTTTCTTATGAACGTGACAGGGATCGGGAAACTGGAAAGGTCAACGGGATCAACGTGCTGCTCTGCTCTTCCTCGTTCCTCTTTCCCCCGTTCCTGATTCAGTCCATCCATCCATGCGCGCGCGCAAGCGCACGATGGCCTGGCCGTGGATCTGGCAGACGCGCGACTCGGTCACCCCAAGCACCGCGCCAATTTCCTTGAGGTTCAACTCCTCTTCGTAATACAGCGACATCACCAGCTGCTCGCGTTCCGGCAGGCTGCCGATGGCCTCGATCAGTGCCTCGCGCATGCCGTTGTTCTCGACGCTCTCCGCCGGCCCGACGCTGTCGCCGTCGGCCACGTCGAACGCTGCGCCGCCTTCGGCATCGTCCGGCGCCGACAGGCTCAGCAACCGGGCGCTCGCCGCATCAGCCAGCACCTGGTGGTATTCCTCGGCACCCATGCCCAGGCGCCGCATCACTTCGGCGTCCTCGGCATCCTTGCCGGTTTCGATCTCGATCTGGCGTACCACTTCGGCCATCTCGCGCACCTTTCGGTGCACCGAGCGGGGCGTCCAGTCGGTGCGGCGCAGTTCGTCGAGCATCGCGCCACGGATGCGGATGCCCGCAAACGTCTCGAAGCTCGCATTGCGTCCGGTGGCGAAATTACGCGCCGCTTCCAGCAGCCCGATCATGCCGGCCTGGATCAGGTCGCTCACGTCCACGCTCGGCGGCAGGCGGCCCATCAGGTGATAGGCAATCCGTCGCACCAGCGGCGCATGCTGGCGAACCAATTGATCGGCACTTTGCCGTTGCAGTTGCAGGTATTCGGAAGCCACGCTCATGTCTCACCACCCAGTAGCCACTGCGGCCTGCCTGCTGAAGAAGGCAATACGGTCCAGGCCCAGTCGCTCGGGTTCACCCCATGTATCGACCGCACCTGCCAATTGCTTGAATGCCTGGCCCGAACGACTCGACGGCCACAGGTCCACCACCGCGCTCTGGCGCTTGATGGCCTGCCTGAGCCGCTCGTCGTTCGGCACCATCCCCATGAATTCCAGGGCCACGTCGAGGAAGCGATCACTCACCCGGGCCAGCTTCTGGTGCAGCTGCTTGGCCTCGCCGAGGTTGCGCACCATGTTCGCGACCATGCGGAAACGCCGTACGCCGAAGTCGCGGCTCAACACCTTGAGCATCGCGTAGGCATCGGTGAGCGAGGCCGGCTCATCGCAGACCACCAGCACCACGTCGTCGGCCGCCGCGGCGAACATCGCCACGTTGTCGGACACGCCCGCGGCGGTATCCACCAGCAGGTAGTCCGGCGGCGTCACCAGGTCGTCGAAGGCGCGGATCACCGCTGCGTGCTCGTTGTTGCTGAGCTGCGCGAGGCGACGCGTGCCCGACCCGGCCGGCACCACCTTGAGACCGTGCGGTGCGGGAAGCAGCAGGTCCTCGATGGCGCAGGTGCCGTCCAGCAGATGCCCGATGTGGCGCGTGGGCGTGAGGCCCAGCAGCACGTCGATGTTCGCCAGCCCCATGTCGGCGTCGAGCAGGATCACCTCGTGCCCGGCCATCGACAGCGCCATGCCGAGGTTCACCGACACCGTGGTCTTGCCTACGCCGCCCTTGCCGCCCGCCACCGCGATGGCGCGGCAGCGTTTGCGGGGCGGTGGCGGACTGGCCAGGCCGAAGGCCTGGTCCTGTCCCGAAGGTTGCCTGCCATGCCGTTCCGCCAGGGCACGCAACATGCCCTCCAGGCCGATCGCCTGATTCATTGCAAATGCGCTCATGCGTTTGCCACCGCGAGTCCGAAACGTTCCGCCATCACATCGTCGTCCGCAGTCGCGGCGGCGTTGCCCTTGAGCACCTGGGCGGCGCGGCACACCAGCACGCGCGCATCAGCGGCGGCGATGTCTTCCGGCACGCGCTGGCCGTCGGTGATGTAGTCGAGCGCGAGCCGGTGGCGGATGAGAACCGACAGCGCGCCACCGAGGCTGGGGGCCTCGTCGAGCTTGGTGAGGATGCATGCATGCGGACGCAGCGGCAGGTACGAGCGCACCGCTTCGTCGAGCGACGGCGCCTGCGCATTGGCGGCGAGCACCAGGCACGCACGCAGGTCTCCACCGTTGGAAAGCACATCCAGCTGCTGCGTCAGGCGCGGATCACTGCCGGCCACGCCAGCGGTATCGACCAGCACGGTATGGCAACCGCGCAGCAGGCCCAGCACCTGGCGCAGGCTGTCGGCGTCGTAGGCCGGATACACGCGCACGCCGAGCAGACGGCCGTAATGTTCCAGCTGGGCTGTCGCGCCGATGCGGTAATGATCGGTGCTGACCAGCGCCACCTGATTGGCGCCGTGACGCATCACCGCACGCGCGGCGAGCTTGGCGATCGTGGTGGTCTTGCCGACGCCGGTCGGACCGACCAGTGCAGTGACGCCCGGACGCTCGGACAGGTCGCGGCGACTGATCGACAGGCTGCGGCTCAGCATGCCCAGCGGCAGGTAACGCGCCTGCTCGGCATTGAGGTTGCTCGGCAGATCGTCGACCAGCTGGCGGGCGACATCGGATTCGATGCCCAGGCGCGTCATCTCGCGCAGCACGCGGGCACGCAGCGGCTGGCGGCGCTCCATGTCGTTCCAGATCAGGCTGGAGAGCTGCGTTTCCAGCAGGTCGCGCAGGCTGCCCAGTTCGGCGCGCACGCGAGCGTTGTCCTGCATGGCGCGCTCGAGCAGCGGATGGATCGGTGCGGATGGATCGAACGATCCGATGGGCGCCACGGCCTCGACCGGAGCGGCGGGCGCCGCCGATGCGACTGGCATCCGGATCGGCGCGGGCGCGGCGGCCTGCACGGGCGACTCGACGGCACGCGGCGCTGCCACGCGCGACGGCAACGGGTCCGCGGACGGCGGCACGAAGTGCGCACGGCGCGAAAGCGACACCGTCACGCCGTCGTCACCATGACGGCTGGCCGTCGGCAGCGGCGGCGGAGTCACGTCGCCACGACGGATCGCCGCCGGCTTCGACTCCACCGGTGCTGGATCGGCCGGCGTATGCGACTCGACGTGCAGCGGCGCGCCGTGGCGGGCTGCCTCGCGCACCAGCGCCTCGTCGAAATCGACTGCGGCAATGATCTCGATGCCCTCGTCCATGCGACGCGTGGAGAGGATCACCGCATCCGGGCCCTGCTCCTCGCGCACTTCACGCATGGCCTGGCGCATGTCGGCGGCCACGAAACGTTTGATCTTCATGCGTTGAAACTCCAGGAGCGCGCGGCGCAGGTGGCGTGCAACGTCGCGTCCGCACGACGGCGGAATCCGCCCGTCGATGCGTTTGCGCTACTCATCTGCCAACCCTGCTTCGTCATCGCTCTGTCCCTTGTCCTATCGGCCCAGCGCCTGCACCAACCGCACACGGCGGTTGTCAGGCACCTCGTTGTAGGCCAGTACGTGCAGGTTCTGTGCCACGTGGCGAGTGAAGCGCGCGAGCCACGGACGAAGCTGCGGCGCGACCAGCAACACGGCCGGTTCGCCGCTCATTTCCTGCTTGCGCGCAGCCTCGGCGACGCCCTGCTGCAGGCGGTCCGCGAGGCCCGGCTCCACCGCCGCGCCCGCCACACCGCCGTTTGCGAGCGATCCCAGCAGGATCTGCTCCAGCTCCGGCGCCAGCGTGATGACCGGGATCTCGGTACCCAGGCCGGTGATCTCCTGCACGATCTGGCGACCCAGCGCCACGCGTACAGCGGCGGTAAGCGCGCCGGGATCCTGACTCTGGCCCGCGTGCTCCGCCAAGGATTCGACGATGGAGCGCATGTTGCGGATCGGCACCCGCTCGGCGAGCAGGTTCTGCATCACCTTCACCACCACGCCCAGCGACAGGCGCTTGGGCACCAAGTCTTCCACCAGCTTCGGCGTGGTCTGCGCCAGGCGGTCCAGCAACTGCTGCACGTCCTGGTGGCCCAGCAATTCGTGCGCGTGGCTCTGCAGGATGTGCGAGAGATGCGTGGCGACGACCGTCGCCGGATCGACCACGGTGTAGCCCAGGCTCTGCGCGGTTTCGCGCTGCCCGGGTTCGATCCACATCGCCTCCAGGCCGAACGCCGGATCGCGCGTGGGAATGCCCTGCAGCCCGTCCTGCACGCGGCCCGGGTTGATCGCCAGCAGGCGGTCGTTGTGCACTTCGGCCTCGCCCATCGGCACGCCCATCAGGGTGATGCGATAGGTGTTGGGGCCGAGATCGAGGTTGTCGCGGATATGCACCGGCGGCACCAGGAAGCCCAGCTCCTGCGAGAGCTTGCGCCGCACCGACTTGATGCGTCCCATCAGCTCGCCGCCCTGGTGCTGGTCCACCAGCGGAATCAGGCGATAACCCACTTCCAGGCCCAGTGGATCGACGCTGGCCACGTCTTCCCAACCCAGCTCGATGCGTTCGACGGGCGCGGCCGGCGGCGGGGTTTCGGCAGCCAGTTTGGCCACGCGCTCTTTCGCCTCGCGATCACGCTTGACCATCAGATACGCCGCGCCGCCGCAGGCGCCGCCCAGCAGCAGGAACGCAATATTCGGCATGCCGGGAATCAGGCCCATCACGCCCAGCACGACGCCGGCCACAGCCAGCGCACGCGGCTGGCCGAACACCTGGCCGATCACCTGCTTGCCCATGTCCTGCGCCTTGGACACGCGGGTGACGATCACCGCCGTGGCGATGGACAGCATCAGCGACGGCACCTGCGCCACCAGGCCGTCACCGATGGTGAGCAGCGTGTAGGTCTTGGCAGCCTCGCTGGCCGAGAGGCCGTGCTGCAGGACGCCGACGAAGAAGCCGCCGACGATGTTGATGATGAGGATCAGGATGCCGGCGGTGGCGTCGCCGCGCACGAACTTCGACGCACCGTCCATCGAGCCGTAGAAGTCCGCTTCCTCGCGCACTTCCTGGCGACGGTCGCGCGCCTGCTCCTGATTGAGCAGGCCGGCGTTGAGGTCGGCGTCGATGGCCATCTGCTTGCCGGGCATCGCGTCGAGGGTGAAGCGCGCGGTCACTTCGGACACGCGCGTCGCACCCTTGGTCACCACCACGAAGTTGATGATGGTGAGGATGGCGAACACCACCAGGCCGACCGCGAAGTTACCGCCGATGACGAACTCGCCGAAGGCTTCGATCACCTTGCCTGCGGCGCCGGGGCCGTCGTGGCCGTGCAGCAGCACCACGCGGGTGGAAGCGATATTGAGCGCGAGGCGCAGCAAGGTCGCCATCAGCACCACGGTGGGGAACGCAGCGAACTCCAGCGGCCGCATCACGTAGATCACCGCCAGCAGGATCACCAGCGACAACGCGATGTTGAAGCTGAAGAGCATGTCGAGGATGAAGGGCGGCAGCGGCAACATCATCATCGCCAGCATGGCGAGCATGATGACCGGCGCGCCCACGCCGCGGCGTCCTAAAGATTTGAGGCTATCGATGGCGGTAGCGGTGGCCATTCACTGTTTCCGTCAGAACTTGTAGGGACCCATCAGGTCCGGATCGATATCGGGCTTGGGCGCCTTCGGCGGCTCATCACCACGCGAAACGGCCTGCTTGAGCTGGAACACATACGCGAGCACCTGCGCCACGGCGACATACAGTGACGAGGGAATCTCGCGGTCGATCTGGGTGGTGGCATACAAGGCGCGTGCCAGCGGCGGCGCCTCCACCGTGGGGATGCGATGACTGTTGGCGACGAGGCGGATCTGCATCGCCATTTCGTCCAGACCTTTCGCGATCACGCGCGGCGCACCCATGCGGCCTTCGTCGTAACGCAGCGCGACGGCGAAGTGCGTGGGGTTGGTGATCACCACGTCGGCCTTGGGCAGCTCCTGCATCATGCGCTTGCGCGCCATCTGGAACTGCATCTGGCGGATGCGGCCCTTGAGCTCGGGGTTGCCGTCGCTTTCCTTCGATTCGTCCTTCAGCTCCTGGCGCGTCATGCGCAGGCGCTTGGCGTGATCGAACTTCTGGTACAGCGCATCGGCGCCACCGATCAGCGCCAGCACGGTGCCGAACAGCAACGCGCCGTGGCCGAGCAGGCCCATCGCCTTGAGCATGCCGGCACCCACGTCGCCCTGACCGGTGGTCATCAGGTCGCTTTGCGAGTTCTTCAACACCAGCACCAGCACGGCGCCGATCAGCACCAGCTTCAACAGCGACTTGCCCAGCTCGACCAGGCCGCGCATGGCGAAGATGCGACCCAGCCCCTCCAGCGGGTTGAGCCGTTCGAACTTGGGCTGCAGCGCTTCGGCGCTGAAATTCAGGCCACCCAGCAACACCGGCGCCGCCAGCGCGGCCAGCACCGTGGCGAGCGCCACCGGCGCAAACAGCGACAGTGCTTCATGCAAGGCCAGGTTCAGCACACGTCCCGGCAGCGCATCGCTGAACAGGGCATCACGGCCGTAGCTGAGGCCCAGGCCATAAATGCGACGCACATGTTCCAGCGAACGTTCGCCGCCACTGATCAGCGCGGACACGCCTGCCAGCACCACCACGGCGCCGGAAAGATCGCGCGATCGGGGAACATCGCCCTTTTCCCGCGATTCGCGCAGGCGTTTTTCTGAAGGTTGTTCGGTGCGGTCTTCTGCGTCGTGCTCGGCCATGGCGCGGACTCCTTATCCACCCACCAGCTCGTGCATCAGCGTCCATGCGCTGTTCTGCAACGATTCGAACGCACCCGGCACGCTGCGCAGCGACAGCCACAGCGCCACGAAACCCAGGGTCACCGTGATCGGGAAACCGACCGCAAAGAGATTCATCGAGGGCGCCGCGCGACTGATCGCGGCGAAACCGATATTGACCATCAGCAGCGAGGTCATCGCCGGCAGCGCCACGCGCACGGCGCCACCGAACAGGTGCACCGCAAACGCGACCACCGCATGCAGGCCATTCCCATCGATCACCGCGCGGCCCGGCGGCAGGGTGCGAAAGCTGTCGGCCAGCAGCGCGATCAGACGCAAGTGACCATCCATCGCAAGGAACAGCAGCGTCACCATCAGCAGGTAGAACTGGCTCAGCACCGGCGAACTGCCGCCGCCGCGCGGGTCCACTGTTTCGGCGAAACCCAGGCTCATGCTCTGCCCCACCAGCTGGCCGCCCAGCGAGACCGCCTCGAAAGCGAGCTTCAGTACGAAACCCACCGACGCGCCGATCAACACCTGGCTCGCCATGGTGGCGACGCCGTCGGCCGACATCAGGTCGATGGCGGTCGGTGCCAGCGGCGCCAGCACGAACGCCAGGATCAGCATCACGCCAAGGCGGATGCGCTGCGGCACCACCTTGTCGCCAAACACCGGAGCCAGCAGGCACAAGCCGCCCACGCGCCCCATCGCCCACAGCAGCGAACCCAACAGGTGCTGGATCTGGGCGTAGTCAACGCTATTCACTTCACGGCCCCGGGCAGGCTCTCGATCAGCTGCCGCGTGAACTGCACCAGCGTGCGCAGCATCCACGGGCCAGCGATCAGCGCGACGGCAGCCATCGCGAGGATCTTGGGGATGAAGCTCAAGGTCATTTCGTTGATCTGCGTGGCGGCCTGAATCACGCCAACGACCAGACCCACCAGCAGCGCGGTGAGCAGCAGCGGCGCGGCGACCATCATCGCCACGTAAAGCGCGTGCTGGCCGAATTCGATGACGGATTCAGGCGTCATGACGCACTCCGCTTTCACTCCCTCTCCCCTCCGGGGAGAGGGTTGGGATGAGGGGTCGGGGCTTGCGAGGGAGCTTGTTGTCTTCGGCTTGTTCGCGAAGATGAAAGGCCTTCGCGAGCACCCGCCCCTCACCCCGGCCCTCTCCCCGACGGGGAGAGGGAGAAAAGCATGCTGTGGCGCTCACGAGTAAAAACTCCCCGCCAGCGTCCCCAGCAGCAGCGTCCACCCATCCACCAGCACGAACAGCATGATCTTGAACGGCAGCGAGATGATCGTGGGCGACACCATCATCATGCCCATCGACATCAGCACGCTGGCCACCACCAGGTCGATGATCAGGAACGGGATGAACAGCAGGAAGCCCATCTGGAACGCGGTCTTCAGCTCGCTGGTGACGAACGCGGGCATCGCCACGCGGAACGGCACGTCGTCCTTGCTCGCATAGGGCTGCTCGTTGGCCAGATGCGTAAAGAGCTGCAGGTCGGCCTCGCGCGTCTGGTCCAGCATGAACCGCTTGAACGGCGCGGCGGCTGCGGGCACGGCCAGCTCGGCGCTCATCTGGCCGTCCATATAGGGCTTCACCCCATCGTTGTACGCATGCGTCAGCACCGGCGACATCACGAACAGCGTGAGGAACAGCGACAGGCCCAGCAGGATCTGGTTGGACGGCGTGGACTGCGTGCCCAGCGCCTGACGCAGGAAGCCGAGCACGATGATGATGCGCGTGAACGAAGTCATCATCAGCAGCACGGCCGGCAGCAGCGTCAGCACCGTCATCAGTGCCAGCACTTGCAGCGACAGCGTCCAGTTCTGCGCGCCGCCCGGTGCGTTCTGCACGGTCAGTACGGGAATGCCGGCCGGCGAAGCGGGCATGGTCGGCATGGCCGGCATGGCGGGTACGGCCGGGGCAGCCCAGGCAGACAGCGGCACCAGCAGCAAGGCCAGCAGGAGAATCCAGCGGCGATATTTCTTCATGGCGTGCGCTTCCAGCGGGCAAGCACATCGCCAAAGCCCGGCATCGGCGGTGCCGGCGTGTCTTCAGGCGCGGCGCCGTCGTATACGTGCAGCGTGCGCATGCCACCCTGGCCCACGCCCACCAGCAGGCGCTTGCCGTCGGCGTCGATCAGCAGCAGTCGGTCGCGCGCGCCTACCGCCATGGTTTCCACGCAACGCAGGCGGCGGCCGCCCGGCGACGTGCGCGCCTGCAGGCGGCGGCTGAACCAGCCGGCGACGAAGATCAGCGCGACGATGCCGGCGAGACTCACCAGCACGCGAATCAGTTCGCCACCGACATTGATGTCCTGCGCGGCGACCGGCAGGGCCAAGGCAATCATCATCGAGCTCACCGCAGCTTGCGCACGCGTTCGGCGGGGCTGATCACGTCGGTGAGACGGATACCGAAGCGCTCGTTGATCACCACGACTTCGCCGTGTGCCACGAGCGTACCGTTGACGAACACGTCCAGCGGCTCGCCGGCGGAACGGTCCAGTTCCACCACCGAGCCCTGGTTGAGCTGCAGCAGGTTGCGGATGCTGATGCGCGTGCGGCCGACTTCCATCGCCAGCGTCACGGGCACGTCCAGGATCATGTCCAGGTTGACGTCGGCGCCTTCGGCCGCGGGGGCGGCCAGCGGATCGAACTCGACGCGTTGCGTCGCTGCGTCATTGGGCGTGGTCATGCGAGGGTCTTCTCCGAGGCAAGGTCAGCCGACAGGCGCATTTCGCGGCGGCCTGTCTGGGCATGGAATCGAATGGCGTTGTTGCCGCTGGACTGGCCGTAGCGGCCGCGGAACACGGGTACGTCTTCGGCGAAGACGGTGCACAGGTCGGGCAGTTGGACGGGAATGACGTCGCCCGGGCGCATCTGCAGGAACTCGCCGATGCTCAGGCGCGTTTCCAGCAGCAATGCACTGAGTTCCACCTCGGCGTCCAGCACTTCGTCGTGCAGCGTCTCGGCCCAGCGATCGTCGCGGTCGACACGGTCGCTCTGCACACCGGCATCGAGCAGGGTGCGGATCGGCTCGACCATCGCGTACGGCAGGGTGAGGTGCACTTCGCCGCCACCGCCGTCCAGCTCGACGTGGAACTTGGAGACCACCACCGTCTCGGTGGGGCTCACGATGTTGGCAAACTGCGGATTGATCTCCGAGTTGAGGTACTCGAAGTTGAGCGGCAGTACCGGCGCCCACGCCTCGGTCATCGCCGTGAACAGCTCGGTGAGCATGATCTGGATGACGCGGTTCTCGGTGGCGGTGAAATCGCGACCTTCGATGCGTGCATGGAAGCGCCCGTCGCCACCGAAGAAATTGTCGATCACGGTGAACACCAGACGCGGCTCCATCACCACCAGCGCGGTGCCGCGCAGGGGCTTGATGCGCACCAGGTTGAGGTTGCTGGGCACCGCCAGGGCGTGCACGTACTCGGCGAACTTGATCATCTTCACGCCGAGCACCGACACCTCGCAGGTCTTGCGCAGCACACCAAAGATGGCGGTGCGGAAGAAACGCGCGAAACGGTCATTGACCATTTCCAGCGTCGGCAGGCGGCCGCGCACGATGCGGTCCTGCTGGGTGAAGTCATAGGAGATCACCGCATCGGGCGGCAACGGCTCGTCGTTGCCCGTCTCGACGGCGCCGCTTCCTACGCCGTCGAGCAGGGCGTCGATTTCTTCCTGTGAAAGCAGATCGCTCATCGGGATGGCTCCGTTACTGCATCACGAAGCTGGTGAAGTACAGCGCCTCGACGCCGGGACGGCCCAGGCGCTGCTCGACGATCTTGCGCACGGCGGCAAGCGCTTCGGCTTGCAGCTTCTGCTTGCCGGCGGCGTCGCTGAGGATGGTGTAGTCCTGGCTGCTGAACAGCATGACCATGGCATTGCGGATCACCGGCTCGGCTTCCTTGGCGGAAGCCAGCGCAGCGGCGTCATGCGACATCAGGCTCACGCCGACCTGCAGGAAGCGCATGGACTGGTCGTCCTTGAAATTCACCACGAACGGCGGATCCATCGGCAGGTACTGCTCCTGCTTGGAGAGCACCACCTTCGGTTCCTCCGACGCATTGCCGTGGGAGGACTTGCCAAGCAGCAGGTAGGCGCACGCGCCACCCAGCGCCAGCAGCGCCATACCCATCATGATCACCACCTTCGAGCTGCCCTTCTTCTGCGGGGAGTTCGCGGTTTCCGCTGTCTGCTCGTTCTGAGCCATTGCCAATACCTGTCCGTTTCGAATGCCTTGGCGACTCGCTGCGAGCGCCACATGACTGTCGATAGCAAACGCCATGCCATCGCCGTAAAACGTTGTGGGTATTGGGTTTGCGCGGCATCACCCGGACGGCGTGGCGCTTTCTTGACGCGCGACGGGGTTCGCTCGCGTCGCGATGATGGCGGCTGTCGGAAGGTCGTCGCCTAATGCCTACCCAGTCACTTCTGTGGGAGCGCACCCTGTGCGCGACAGCCTTTCGCGCCGGCCTTCACGGTTGTCACCCATTGGAGAGCGAGTTTGGCCTTCGGTTGCTGCGCTCCCGCGAAGGTGCCGCTTACGCAGCGGGCGTTTCGATCTCCTGCCGGAGCTCGAGTCACTTTTCTTTTGCTGGCCCAAAAGAAAAGTAACCCAAAGAAAATGGCCTGAAGAACTAGGGCTCTTAGTGGTACGTGGGATAGAAGCGTTGGGTGACTGGAGCAAGCCGAATCAGGTGCGTGCTACCTCAACGGGTGCTGCTACACCGCAACCCGCCGGTGCGCTGAGGGCTTAAGGCCACTTCGTTCTTCGCCCCGGTCCATCACTTCTCCCTCTCCCCTCCGGGGAGAGGGCTGGGGTGAGGGGCGGGTGCTCGCGGTAACACCACCTACGGCCTCTTGTAGGAGCGCACCCTGTGCGCGACCGTGGCGCGACGCCGTCGCCTCGGTGGCAGTTCTACCAGATCTGCTCGCGACAACCATCCACTTGAACATTCCTCACCTCCGCGGTCGCGCACTGGGTGCGCTCCTACAGGGGCAGGACGACCCGGCGATCTATCAGGCGAAGGTATCCAGCAATCCGATCGCCTTGATCACCGGCGCGGCGACGGCGGCGATGCCACCGCTTTCCGTCGACGAATCGTCGGCGCCAGAGTTCGTGCCCGATGAGGACGCCCCCTGCCCGCTTTCGTTGCCGCGCCCGCCCTGCCCGACTTCCGCATGGCCCAGCGAAAGGCCGTGGTGAGCGAGCAAGGTGTCGAGCTGGCCCAACGTCTGCTGGACGGCGTGCACTGCCTGCGGGTGCTGGGCGATGAAGCTCACGTCGACGTGGTCCTGCTTCACGCTGACCTTCACGTCGAGCTGGCCCAGGTCTTCGGGATGCAGGCGGATACGTGCTTCCTTGACATCCTGGCCGCCCAACCACGCGACCTGCTGCCCCAGTTCCTGCGCGAAGGCGGGCGTGCCTGCGCTGGCCTGCAGGGTGAGCACGTGAGCGGCAGGTGTGATCGAAGCCGCTTGCTGCGCCTGCGGCAGCGGCTGTCCCACCAGGGCATTCAACGCATCCAGCGTGTTGCCGTGGTCGCTCGACGCGGGTTGGGACGTCTGTCCCGTGCTGGAGGTCTTGGCCATCGCACTGAGGACGTCGGTGAATTTCGTGGCGGTCGTCTCATCGCCTTCGTCGGCGGACGAGGTCGACGTGCTCAGCGCATCGTCCTTGAGCGCATCGACGGATTTTGCATCGAGCATGTCGTCCGCGTCGGCCTGCGTCCCGGGTTGCATCATGCCCTGCCCTTGCAGACCCGCCATGGCCTGCAGGCCGGCGGGCACCGTGGCCACGGCGGGCGAGGCATCGTCCTGACCACCGGCCACCGGCGCAGGCGCAGGCGTTGCGGCAGCCTGGGCGGGAATGCTCTGCCCCAGCAACGCGAGCATGGCTGTGGCGGGATCCGGGGTGGACGCGGACGGGTTCGACGACTCCTTGTCGTCCTGATCGTGCGAATCGCTCGACGACGCATGGCGCTGCGTGGTCGCTGTCTTGTTCGAGCTCGCGGGATCACGGGACACCGGCGCCTGGCGGGACGCCTGCGACTGCTGCTGGTGTTGCTGGCGCGCCTGCTGCAGCGGTTTGCGGAAATCGGCGCGTGCGTTGCTGCCGAAAGCGTTCTGCGCCGATGGCGCGGACGCGGCGGCAGACGCGTTGGCGGACACGGCCGTATTCACGGACAGCGCGGCGGTGGACGTCATGATTCGATCTCCGGGGGAAGGCGGCTCATCGACGGGATTCCCCCATCGGGCGCCGGTATTGCATGCGCTCGTCGATCTCGGCCTGCTCGCGCCGCTCCTCAACCTTGCGTTCCTGTTCGCGGTAGCGGTCGATCACGCTGCCCAGCGCCTGTTCCCGCGCATGGGCATCGCGCCACTGGCCGCGTGCGTGTTCGAGCTGGCGCTGCTGGCGCGCCACTTCGTTGATCTGCTGCGCGATGACGTTGTCGATGCGTTCGACGAACTGGCGGCGATTGAGCAAGGCGCTCACGGTGACGCCGCCCGCAGTCTCGGCGTATTCCTCACGGTAACGGCGCAGTTCCGCCAGCTGTGCCTCGGCCTTGGCCAGGCGCTGCTGCTGCTCGGCCAGCTTCTGCATGGCCACCTCCTGGCGGTCATGGGCCAGGTCGACCGCCGGTTGCAGGCGATTGGCGCGTGACTTCACGGCGTACCTCCGGCGGTGAGCTGTTCAAGCATGGCGATGGCGTTGGGCAACGTGGTCGGATCGTCCACTTCCTGCTGCAGGAAGTCGCGCAGTCGGGGCCACATCGCAATGGCATGATCCACCTGCGGATCGGAGCCCTTCTGGTAGGCGCCCACCGCAATCAGGTCGCGCTGCTGGCGATAGGCCGAATACACCTGGCGGAAACGCTGCGCCGCGCGCATGTGCTCGCGCTTCACCACGGCAGGCATCACGCGGCTGATCGACGCTTCAATGTCGATGGCGGGGTAATGCCCCGCTTCGGCGAGGTCGCGCGAGAGCACGATATGGCCGTCAAGAATCGCGCGCGCCGCATCCGCGATGGGATCGTGGCGGTAGTCGTCGCCTTCGGCCAGCACGGTATAGAACGCCGTGATCGAGCCGCGGCCTTCGGCGTCATTGCCGGCGCGTTCCACCAGCGCAGGCAGCATGGCGAACACCGACGGCGGATATCCCTTGGTCGCCGGCGGCTCGCCGATGGCGAGCGCAATCTCGCGCTGCGCCTGGGCATAGCGGGTAATCGAATCCATCAGCAGCAGCACGCGCTGGCCGCGATCGCGGAACCATTCGGCAATCGCCGTGGCGTACTGCGCGCCACGCAGGCGCTTGAGCGGCGGCGCGTCGGCGGGCGCAGCGACGATGACCGAGCGTGCGCGGCCTTCAGGCCCCAGCGTGTGCTCGACGAATTCCTTCACTTCGCGGCCGCGCTCACCGATCAGGCCCACCACCACCACGTCGGCGTCGGTGTAGCGGGTCATCATGCCCAGCAGCGTCGATTTGCCGACGCCGGAGCCGGCGAACAGGCCGATACGCTGGCCGCGGCCCACGCTGAGCAGCGCATTGATCGCGCGCACGCCGGTATCCAGCGGCGTGTCGATCGGCTTGCGCGACATCGGGTTGATCGGCTCGCGCTTGAGTCCGGCATGTTCGTCCACGTCGAGCGGACCCATGCCGTCCAGCGGCAGGCCATCGGCGCCGACCACGCGGCCAAGCAAGGCCATGCCCACCGGCAGGCCGCCGGTATGGGCGCAGGGACGCACGCGGGCATTCGGCAACACGCCATGCATCTCGGTCACGGGCATCAGCAGCAGCCGCTCGTCGGCAAAGCCCACCACTTCGGTATCCAGTTCACTGCCGTCGGCGGTGGTGACCATGCAGCGCGCGCCCAACGGCGCCTCGCAGCCTTCGGCCTCCAGCGTCAGGCCGACCACGCGGCGCAGGCGCCCTTCCACGGTCAGCGTGTGCGCGCCCAGGGCGCGCATGCGACGGCGCGCCAACCGTTCCTGCCAAAGCGCGGTGCGCGTCTGGCCGGAGGGGGCATTCATCCACGCACCTCGTCGGCGTCGGCATCGATATCGTCCGCTTCCGCGCCGAGCACGGCATCGACCACGGCGGCCAGCCGTGTCTCCACCCGCGCGTCCAGGCGCGAACGATCGGTTTCGAGCAGGCAGTCGCCACGCTGCAGGTTGGGATCGGCCAACAGCTGCCAGTGTTCTTCGGCGGCGTCGAGCGAACGCAGCAGTGCGAGGTCCTCCGCATGCAAACGAACACGCAAGCTGCCCTTGGCGGCCGGCAAGGCAAGCGCTGCCTGGCGCACGGCTTCCACCACCAGATCGGGTGACGTGCGCAGCTCGTGTGCCAGCACCTGGCGCGCCACCGTCATGGCCAGGCGTGCCAGCTCCAGTTCCACCAGTTCGTCCATCGCGTGCAACGGACGCGCGGCCGACTCAAGCAAGGCATCGAGCTTTGCCATGCGCGAATTCATCAGGTCGCGCGCAGCAGCCATGCCTTCGGCGTGCCCGGCGGCATAGCCTTCCTCGCGCGCCTGCTGCTCCAGCGCTTCCAGATCGCGCACGGTCGGCTGCAACACCGGCTCGGCCGGTGGCGGCTCGGCGGCCGGCGCGCCCATCTCCGGCGGAAGCCAGCGCTCGAACTGCAACAGGTTGTCGCGATTCATAACGGCACTCATGCGACCAGCTCGTCACCTGTACCGGAAAGATTGATCGCACCGGAGTCGGCCAGCTTGCGCGCGATGCCCAGCACTTCCTTCTGCGCCGCATCCACTTCGCTCAGGCGTACCGGACCGGACACTTCAAGGTCGTCGCGCAGCATGTCGGCGGCGCGCTTGGACATGTTGGCGAAGATCTTTTCGCGCACGCCCGGCTCGGCACCCTTCAGCGCAGTGACCAGGCGAGCGGTCGGCACTTCGCGCAGCAGCGTCTGCATGCTGCGGTCGTCCAGCTCGCCCAGGTCCTCGAACACGAACATCAATTCTTCGATACGACCGCTGAGGCCCGCATCGTGGGTACGGATGGCAGCCATCAACTCGTTCTCGCGGGTGCTCTCCATCGCATTGAGGATGTTGGCGGCCGCCTTGAGCCCGCCCACATTGGCGGACTTGAGCTTCTTGGTGTTGCCGGAGAACTGGCGCTCCATGATCTCGTCCAGTTCGTTGAGCGCGTGCGGCTGCACGCCATCGAGCGTGGCGATGCGCATCACCGCGTCGCTGCGCGTGCGCGGCGGCAGGTAGCCGATCACCTCCGCAGCCTGATCCGGCTCCAGATGGGCCAGTACCAGCGCGATGATCTGCGGGTGCTCCTGGCTGATCATCTCGGCGATGGCACGGCTCTCCATCCACTTCAGCGACTCCAGGCCCTTGCTGGAACGGCCGAGCAGGATGCGGTCGATCAGGCCGCCCGCCTTGCTCTCGCCCAGTGCATTGACCAGGATCTTGCGGATGTATTCCTCGGTGCCCACGCCCAGCGAGGTGTGCCGGCCCATGTCCTCGTTGAGGCGGGTGAGCACCAGCTCCACCTGCTCGCGCGACACGTTGGTGAGGCTGGCCATGGCCGTGCCCACTGCCTGGACATCGCGCGCGCTGAGGTGCTTGAGCACCTCAGCGGCGTCCTGCTCGCCCAGCGTGAGCAACAGAATGGCGGCGCGCTGCGCGCCGGTGATGGGAGTCTCTGCCTTCATGATTCTTTCCGCCCGAATGGCTGCATGCGCGTGGGCGCGGCGGATGCGCCGGCCATGCGTGCCTGTCCCAGCGATATCGGCTGTCCGCTGTGTTTCCGAAGCATGGGGCGGCCCGGCGACCGCGGTGTCTGCTTAGCCGCCATCTTCGCCCACCCAACTCTTCACCACCTGCGCCACCTGCTTGGGGTTATCGCTCACCATGCGGCGCGCCAGGCCGATGCGCTGCTCGTAGGCCATCGTGGGCGCCATGCCGTTGTTGAGACGAGCCAGTTCGTCGAGATCTTCCTTGTCGTCGATGCGCACCGAGATGGTGGACGGCACCTGTTCCTGTGCCAGCGCGAGTTCCTTGCCGGGCGACGGGCCGCGGGTGAGGCCGCGCAGCAGCGGGCGCAGCAGACCGAACGCCACCAGCAAGGCCACCAGGATGCCGCCGCCCTGCTTGATCAGGTCGAGCATGCCCGGGCGTTCCCAGAAGGCCATCGGCGGCTGCGAGGTGTCGCCATTCGCGTCCTGATGGAACGGCTGGTTGATCACGCTGACGTTGTCGCCGCGCGTTTCGTTGAAGCCCACCGCGTTGCGGGTCAGCGTGGTGAGGTGCTCCAGCTCCTGCGGCGTGAACGGCACACTCTTGCTGCCGCCCTTGTCGCCAGCCACGGTCTTGTTGTCCACCACCACCGCCACGGTGAGGCGCGCCAGGCGGCCCGCCGGATCGCTGACATGGCTGATGGTGCGATCCAGTTCGTAGTTGCGCGTGGCGTTGCTGGAGTTCTCGCTCGGACCCGCTGCCTGCGCCGGGGTCGCCGCGGCGCCCTTGCCTGCCGCGCCCTTGCCGGCATTGGGCTGGGCTGCCGTGGGCTGCGCCACGGTGTTGGGTGGCTGGTTGCTGAGCGCGCCAGGAACGCCGCCTTCGTTCGCACTGCCGGTGCGCGACTCGCTGCTGGTCTGTTCGCTGCGCAGCGCCGGGTGTTCGTGGCCGTAGGTTTCGGTGGCCTTCTCGGTCTCGCTGAAGTCCAGGTCAGCATAGACCTGTGCGCGCACCTTGCCGGGGCCGACCAGCGGCGTCAGCAGTTCTTCGATGCGCTGCGCATAGGTGTTCTCGATGCGCGTGGCGAGGCGCAGGCGCGTGTCGCCAATGGCGCTGGCGCTGCCCGGATCGGTGGTGGTGAGCAACTGGCCCTGTTGGTCGACCACCGATACCTGCTTGGGATCGAGGTTGGGCACGCTCGAGGCGACGAGATGCACGATCGCCGCCACCTGGCTCGCGTCGAGCTGGCGGCCCGGATACAGCGTCACCAGCACGGAAGCACTGGCTTCGTGGTTGTCGCGGATGAACGCCGACGGCTTGGGCAGTGCGAGGTGCACGCGTGCGGCACGCACCGACTGCAAGCCTGCGATGGTGTTGCCCAGGTCGGTTTCCAGCATCTGCTGGTAACGCGTGCGCTCGGCGAGATCGCTCATGCCGAACGGCGAATCGGCGCCCGGCACCGGCGCGGTGGTGCTGCCCTGGGGCAGCCCCTGCGCCGCGAGCTTCAGGCGAATGGCGGCGAGATCGGACGCCGGCACCATGATCGAACCGCCATCCGCGCTCAGCGTGAACGGCGTATTGGAAGCCTGCAGCGCCTGCGTGACGGCCGCTGCATCCTTCTGTTCCAGGCCCGCATAAAGCAGGCTGTAGTTGGGGCCGCGCGACCACAGCACCACCGCGACGCCCAGCGCCACGGCGGCCGCCACGCCGAACAACAGCAGGAGCTGCCGTGTTGCCGGCGTACGTGCAAGCTGCTTGAGGTCCAGGCGAGAACCGGCCTTGTCGTCGGTGGTCGCGAGGGCGTTATCGGCCATGAAGACTGCTCGTGCTCAGGGGACGCGGGGCGTCGTCAACGAACCGGTCAAACCGGCATGTTCATGATGTTGTTGTACGCATCGACCAGCTTGTTGCGTACCTGGGTCAACGTGTTCAACGAGAGGTCGGCCTTCTGGACGGCCACCATGGTGCGGCCCAGATCGGCGCCGGCATCGCCGCGCTCGAAGCCCAGCGCCATGCGCCCTGCATCGGTCTGCGCATCGGCGACGGAAGAGATGGACTGCTTCAGCAGGCTCGAGAAATCGGTCTGCGCCGGCTTCGCCGCGGTGAACGCCTGTTCGGTCGGCTTCACTTGCGAAGACATCTGGCGCATTTGCGACAGCAGGTTGTTGACGTCGATCTGGCTCATGTCGGAATTCCAACGCGTGACGATGTTCTGGTGTGTAGAAGCACGATGCGTGCCACGTCGTTTTTGCCTGCAAACCCCCGTTGTAGGAGCGCACCCAGTGCGCGACCGCGGACTTACGGCGTCACCGCTTCGTTGGCTTTTCGCGCACTGGGTGCGCTCCTACAAAACCACTGAAAACAAGGGGAAAACTCAGGCCTGCAAGCTCGGCTGCAAGCCGTACTTGCGCAGCTTCTCCACCAGCGTCGTGCGCTGCATGCGCAGCAGCTTCGCCGCGTGCGCCACTACGCCACCGGTAACGTCAAGCGCTTGACGGATGAGACCCACTTCGATGTCGGCCAGGTGATCCTTCAGGTCGAGGCCACCCTCGGGCAGCATCACCAGCGAATCGGTCGACACCACGGTCATCGGTTCGGGCAGCACGCTCGACTGGCCGGTCATCAGCGACAGCAGCGCGGCACCGCGCACTTCCTCGATCACCTGCTGGCCGCGATACTTTTCCGGCAGGTCGCCCACGCGCACTTCGGCGTGCGGGTAGAGAATCGACAGGCGTTCCACCAGGTTGCACAGCTCGCGCACATTGCCCGGCCAGGCGTAGCCATGCAGCGCGTGCATGGCGCCGGCGCTGAAGCGCACGTTGGCCAGGCCGCGGCGCGACAGGCGCTGGTTGAACTCGGCCACCAGCTCCGGCAGGTCGTCCAGGTGCTCGCGCAGCGCCGGCATTTCCAGCGGGAACACGCTGAGGCGATAGAACAGGTCTTCGCGGAACT
This sequence comes from Dyella amyloliquefaciens, assembly GCF_004296575.1. Classification (GTDB taxonomy): domain Bacteria; phylum Pseudomonadota; class Gammaproteobacteria; order Xanthomonadales; family Rhodanobacteraceae; genus Dyella; species Dyella amyloliquefaciens. Next base: position 50,512 of record NZ_SAYT01000005.1, read on the forward strand.
GGCCGCTGGCAATGGCGGCCTCAAGGTTGCGATGCGTCGCGGCGATGATGCGAACGTCGCAACGCTGCGTGCGGTTGCTGCCCACGCGTTCGAACACGCGCTCCTGCAGCACGCGCAGCAGCTTCACCTGCATCGGCAGGCTCATGTCGCCGATCTCATCGAGGAACAGCGTGCCGCCCTCGGCCAGCTCGAAGCGACCCTTGCGGGTGGAGATGGCGCCGGTGAACGCGCCCTTCTCGTGGCCGAACAGCTCGCTTTCGAGCAGTTCCGCCGGAATGGCGCCGCAATTGATGGCCACGAACGGCTTGTCGCGGCGCGAAGAGCATTCATGGATGGAGCGAGCGACCATTTCCTTGCCGGTACCTGACTCGCCGAGCACCAGCACGCTGGAATCGAACGGTGCCACCTGGCGCACCAGCGCGTTCACGCGCCCCATCGGGCCGGAACTGCCGACCAGGCGAAGCTCCGGACGGCGACTCGGCGCAGGCGCCTGGTGGCCGCGCAGGGCTTCGGACAACTGTTCGTAGCGCAGCGGGAATTCGACCATGCCGATGCGCGCACTGAAGGGCGAAGCATCCGTACCCAGCCGCGCCACCCATTCCGAATCGGCAGCCAGCAGCACCATCGCGTGCGCCGCGGCGGCGCCGAGCTGGGCGAACTGGCGCTCCGCCTCGGCATCGTCCTTCACCGTGCCCACGTAGACCGAACGCCATGCATGGGTCGACTCGTCCACCGTCCCGCATTCATCGCCGCGCTGCGGCCGATAACCCAGGAACTCCAGCGCCGAAACGACTGACTCCGCCCTGCGGTGATCGGATTCGATCACCAGTACGTCGAACTTACCCATGCCTGACTCTCGTGCGTGCTGCTTCATCGTGGACCCCTGAACCCGGACTGCGCTGCTCGTGTGTCGACGATCCGTCGTCGATGTTTGAGTCAGAGGGAGCAAGAAGAAGGCCAGCACGTAACGAAATTTCGACACTCACCGTCAGGGATATCTGCCGGTATGCGTCACCCTTGCGAACGTGCGCTCACGCATGTCGCACGGGTATGCGGCATATGCCTGAATCCATTGGATTAAATCGTTCCAAATCGGGCCGCAAGAAAGTGACACTGTGCGGCACCCGCCTGAGATCGGCGTCAAAGAATTTTCGTGTCGACTTTTCGTAACGTGATGTCCGTCACATAGCGGAACCGGGTGTCGGCACAGTCCTAAGACGCTGTCAGCCGACGACCTGCCACTTTGCGTCGGTGGTGACGGAACACGAGGCGCTCAAGTGCGTCACACGTCACTTCGTCGACCGATTCAAAGGCGACGAAAATGTGATCGCCATCACGCTCTTGCATGAGGCGTGCCGGCAGCTCCAACGGCAGGGCAAGACACCCGTCGAAGTGCAGGCGTAGCAGTCCGCTCACCTGACCGGCCGGCCACATCGACTGCGGCAGCAAGGCCCCCACGGCGTTGAACGACACGGTCTGGCGGGGAGGCAATTCCATGTCCCGACGCAGCAGCTGGTCCAGCATCGCCATCATCAGGTTGAGCTTGCTGTCCAGGCGCAGCAGGTCCTGGGCCATCGGACTTTCGTCATCCGGAGCATCGGAGCGCCGCTCGCTGAAGACCGCCAGCGTATTCAGCACGCTGAGATTGCGTTCGCGCATGGCCGAGAGCTGGAGATCGCCCAGCGGCTGAGCCAGCGCGATGCAGCTGGCATGGAGGCCGTCCTCATAGGCGACGCGTTCGGAAAAGGCCTGCCAGGATGGGTCTTGCATGGGATCCCTCGATGCTTCTGAACGGGGCTCGCTGGGCCGCCGGGATACGTAGGGATTATGCGCGTAGTCGTCTCAGTGCCGAACAGACAGGCGCGTCAGTCGATCGCCGCCTGGAGATAGGCACTGAGCGCACGATGACGCTGCTGATGCTGACCCAGCGCCTCGCCCAGGTGCTCGCGTTGCTGCCTGGCGAGCGCGCGAACCTCTTCGGTGTGGACCAGCAGTGCCCTGAAAGTCGCAAGAACGCCCGGTTCCGCCAGGGAGAGCGCGGAGATCAGCGGGCTGCGCTCTGCCTCGCAGCGCGTGACGGCCTCCCAGTCGCCAGCGCGCGCCGCATCGACCATGCGCGCGCTGATCGCCAGCAGCTCGTCGTTCATCGGGCCGCTCATGCTCAGGCCGCGGCGGTCGAGGCGCCCTGGGACGCCAGGTAGGTGCTGCGGATCTGCTGCCAGGCTTCGCGCACCGGCGTGAGCAGGTTCACCACCTCATCGATGGCGCGCTCGTCATCGTTGAGCTGGGCGTGCAGCAGGCGGCGGCTCGCATAGTCGTAGAGCGCATCCAGCCGGCCGGCCAGTTCGGCACCCGACTTGTGGTCGAGGCTGCCACGCAGTTCGCCGATGATGGCCTGTGCCTTGCCGAAGTGCGTACCCTTGGCCGGCACGTCGCCGCGACGCATGGCGCCGCGTGCCTGGTTGATGCGATCGATCGCGCCGTCGAACAGCATGCTCGTCAGCTGGTGGCGGTCCGCGCCTTCGACGCTGCCGCGGGCGCTGTTGTCCTGGTAGATCGCGCTGGCGTTGCGCGCATAGCCGTAGGTCATGGTGTCACTTTCCCGTTCAGTTCTTCGAGTTCGAGTTGCTGAGCTGCTCGAGGGCCGTGGTCAGGTAACTGCTGGTGTTGTTGAGGGAGGACATCAGCGTGTCCAGCGCGGTGTACTGCTGCTGCAACTGCGTCTGGTAGGTCGCCATGCGCGCATTCAACGACGTCTGCTGCTGGCCGAGCTGGGTCAGCGTGCTGTTGAGGCTGTCCATCCGCGTCGGGATGATGCCGCCCGCTTGCGTGTAGGCGTTGATCGTGGTGTTGAGCTGAGTGGCATAGCCGTTGGCGCCGGTGAACAGATCCTTCACCGCCGACGGGTTCGACTGGAACGCAGACGAGAGCTTGTCGGTATCCAGGGCCAGCGTGCCATCGGCATTGCGGGTGATGCCCAGGTTGGCAAGCGTGCCGATGCTATTGCCCTTCACTGCGCCGCTAAGCACGGAGGCGATGCCGCGCTGCACCGAAGTGAGCGTGGTATCGCCCAGCAACACGCCCGCCGCACCCGTGCTCGTGTCGTAGCTGGACAGCGAGGAAACGGTGGTTACGTAGCTGTTGTAGGCGTCAACCAGACCCTGGATGGCATTGGTCGCCGCCGTATTGTCCTGCGCGACCGTCAGCGTATTCGTGCCGGTGCCGGTGAGATTGATGGTGACGCCATCCATCTTGCCCGATACCGAGTTCGATGCACTGGTGACGTCGATGCCGTCGATGGTGAGCTTGGCGTCCTGCGCCTCGTTGCTGCCGACGGTGTTGAGCTTGGTGGCCAGCGCCTGCAGCCCGTCGCTGCTGGTCGCGTTCGCGCTCACGGTAAATGCATTGGCCACACCGGTCTTGCTCGAACTCAGCATCAGCTGCTGTCCGTTCACGCCGTTGACGATGGTCGCCGTCACGCCCGGGTTGGACGAGGAGCTGTTGATCGCGTTCGCGATATCCGACAGCGAGTTCGTGGCCGACACCGCCACGTTCATGGTGTTGGTGCCCACCGTGATGTTCAGCGTGCCCTGCCCCACGGCAGTGCCGGAGGCCACCGGGTCGCTGGCGCGCTTCTGCGCAGTCGCCAGCTGGCTCACCGCAATGGTGTAGCTGCCGGGATGCGCGCTCGACATGGTCGTGGCCGTGCCGATGCTGGAGCTGCTGCCGCTGGGCGTCAGCGTCGAGGTGTAGCTGCTGAACGTGTTGATCGAGGTGAGCGTGGACAGCGCGCTCTGGATGCCGCCGAGCGCGGAGTTCAGCGACGACAGGCCGGTCAACAGGCTGTTGGTCTGCGTGGTGCGCGTATCGATCTGCTGCTGCGAGGCCGCCTTGCGTGCGTTCACCAGCGCGGTGACGATCGAATTGACGTCCAGGCCCGAGCCGATGCCGGCGGCGCTGAGCGTGCCACCGCTGGAGCTACTGCTCGAGCTGCTGGAACTGCCCGAACTGCTCGAACTGGTCGAGCCCGTGCTGGAGCTGGAGGTGCTGCTGCCGCTGGTCGACGAACTGCTGCCCGTACTGGTGTTCGAGGTAAGCGAGTTGAGCAAGGAGCTCAGGCTGCTACTGCTGGTGGCACTGGTCGTGGTCATCGCACTGCCTTGTCAGATCCCGATGTGCCCGCCTTCCGGCGGGGTGGTCGAGCCCCCGGCAAAACCCTCGCACGCAAGGGCTTTGCCGGCGGCTCCCGTGACATCGGGCGGATCGAAACCGATCCGCCCGACGGTATTTCCGGCCGAGGTGATCGCGACCCGGGAGAGTCGCGATCAGGCCTCAGGTCCGTTACTGCAACAGCTTCAGCACCTGCTGCGGGTTCGAGTTGGCCTGGGCCAGCACCGAGATACCGGCCTGCTGCAGCACCTGGGCCTTGCTCAGGGCGGCCGTCTCGGAAGCGAAGTCCGCGTCCTGGATGGTCGACTGCGAGGCCTGCAGGTTGGTCGTCTGCGCCGCCACCGTGGAGATGGTGGACTGGAAGCGGTTCTGCACCGCACCCAGCTGGGCAGCGAAGTCGCTGACCGTCTTCAGCGCGACGTCGACGCGGGACACCAGCGAGTTGGCATCGTCCACCGTCTTCACGTCGGCACCCTGCAGGCTGCCCGAGGTGGTGATGGCCGTGGCCGCCGCGGAGGTCGCCGCCGCACCCGTGAACTTAAGGGCGTTGGTGGCGGTAGAAGCCGAGTTGGCCGCGGCACCGTAGATGGTCAGGTCACTGCTGGAGTACAGGTTCAGCGACTTGCCGTCACCGCTGACGGCCGAGCTCACGCCCGTGATGCCGGTGGCATTGATCGCGTCCGACAGATCCTGCACGGTGGCGAAGGTACCGGTGATGTCCTTGCCGTCGATGTTCAGGTCGCCAGCGGCCAGGGTCAGGCCGGTGGTCGTGGTGCTCGTGCCGCCGGTCGTCGCAGCAGCCGGGACCGTCGAGAGCCCATAGGACGAGGCGTCGTTACCGCTAAAGGTAATAGCCGTGCCGCTAGCGTTGGAGAGATCCAGCTCGCCGCTCGTACCGTTGACAGTCGCGACAGTCGCACCTGCTGCAGTATTAATCGCATCTGCCAGGTCGCTCGTAGTTGCATACGTTCCCTGCAGATCGGTACTGCCGATCTTGAGATCGCCCGCACCCAGCGTGACGCTGCCTGAGGCAAACGCCGCAGCCACACCGTTCGACGTAGCCGTGCCAGCCGTGGTGGTGCCGCCGGTGGTGGTGGTATGGCTGCCAAACAGCGCACTGATGTCACCGGTCGAGCTGGTGGCGATCTGGCCCATGGCGCTGGACTTCACGCTGGTGCCCAGGTTCACGCTGATGGTCTGGCCGACGTTGGCGCCGATCTGAAAGCTCTTGGTCTGCATCGAACCGTCGAGCACGTTCGAACCGTTGAACGTGGTCTGGTTGGCGATGCGGGTGATTTCCGCGAGGCGCTGCTGCACTTCCTGGTCGATCGAGGAACGGTCGGCGTCGGTGTAGGTGCCGTTGGCAGACTGCACGGCCAGGTCGCGGACGGCCTGGAGGTTGGCGGTCACCTGGTCCAGCGCGGAGCCGGCGGTCTGCGCCAGGTTGATGGCGTCCGAGGCGTTGGCGCTGGCCTGGTTCAGGCCACCGATCTGCGTGGTGTAGCGCTGCGAGATCGCGAAGCCGGCGGCGTTGTCGGCGGCGCTGTTGATCTTCAGGCCCGAGGACAGACGCTGGGTGGCCTGTGCAAGCGCGCTCTGCGACTTGGTCAGGTTGTTCTGCGCGTTCAGCGACGAGACGTTGGTATTGATAACGAGAGACATGGATTTCTCCTGCGTAAACCGGTGGCCGGTCTGATTGGCTTTGTTCTTGCCGGCGGTCACGGCCCGTTAGTGGAGTGCCATCCGCCTCAGTGAGCTTTTCGGCGTCATTTCCAATTACTTGAGCCGATTTCCCCGTTTCGTGACGGGGCTCACCCTGTGCTGCCAATTGACCGTGCTTTTCCGCTACGCCTTGCCTCCCGCGTGTTGCTGTTGATCGTTGCGACATGCAAATGGCCACGCACGCGTGGCCATCCACGACATCGCTTACTTGAGGTAGTTGAACAGGCTCATCGATTTCACCTGCGCAAATACCTGCTGCGAGGCCTGCAGTGCGGCCGACTGCAACGACAGATTGCTGATTGCCGTGTACTGGTCGGCACCCGCCACGTCGGTCAGGGCCGACTGATAGGTGACATTGAGATCCTGATAGGCACCCTGCTGCTGCGTCAGCGTATTGAGCCGTCCGCCGATGGACACCTGCGTCGCGCTGAGTGTCGACTGCGCCTGGTCGATCGACTCGATCTGGCGACTCATCTGGTTGGCGAGCTGCGTGTCGCTGGTGCCGCCCTGCAGCGCCGAGATCATGTTGCTCAGCGTGGTGAACACATCCTGCTGGCCACCCGTCGACACCGACACGGTATCGCCCGCCGCCGGCGTGCCGCTCATCGCGATGTTCATGCCGTTGAAGCTGATCGAGCCGCCGTCCTGATAGGTGCCGCCGACCTGGTTGCCGCTGCTGTCGAGCACCGGATTACCGTTGGCATCGGCCGCCGTCCAGTTGCCGCTGGCATCGAAGGAAATGGTGTAGCCGCCGCCACTGCCGGCCTTGGTGCTGTTCCACGCACTGAGGTCGGTGACGCTGTTGGCGCCCACCACCAGCGTGCCGGTATTGGCATTGCTGGCGCTGGCCGTGAACGAGCCATTGCCGGCCGGGATATTCATGAACAGGCCGGAGCCCGCGTCACCCGTCACCACTTGCAGGCCCGAACCCACGGATGCGTGCTGCGAATCGTCGTTGCCCACATAGCTCACCGTGCCGTTCGTGCCCACCTGGAACGGCGCACGCGTGGTGCTGGTGCCGGCAAACAAGGCATTGCCGTTGCTGTCGGTGGTGTTGGCCAGCTGCACGAGCTGGTCGCGAATCTGGCTGAGCTGGCTGGCAATGCTCTTGCGATCGGAATCACCCAGGGTGCCGTTGATCGCCTGCAGGCCGAGCGTGCGCGCGCTGTCCAGCACGCTGTTCACCGACGTGAGCGTGCTCGCCTCGGTGTTGAGGCGCGTGTTCGCGCTGTCGATATTGCTCGAGTACTGCGTGTTCGCCGCGATGACGTGACTCAGGCTGACCACCTGGCCGGCGCCTGCCGGATCATCGGACGCCACGTTGATGCGCACGCCGGTGGTGACTTCGTTCTGCGTCGCCGCCAGCGAGCTCTGCTGGCTGAGCATCGTGGTGACGGACTGCTGGTACATCCAGCTCGTGGAAAGGCGCATGGCGGTTTATCCGTTGATCGCGGAAATCAGGCTGCTGAAGATGGTCTGCGAGGTGGAAATCACCTGCGCCGAGGCCTGATAGGCCTGTTGGTAACGCACCAGGCTGGCGGCCTCTTCGTCGAGGTTCACGCCAGAGACGCTCTGCTGCGCGGACATCGCCTGGTTGTAGAGGCTGGTCTGCGTGGTGAGGTTGGTCTGCGCCTGGCTGCCCACGGTGCCGATGTTGGTGGTCAGCGTGCCGTAGCTGTCGATCACCGACTGCTTGCCGCCGTTGAGCACCCCCTTGTCGGCCAGCGACGCCATCGCCAGCGCATTGCTGGTGTCGTTGAGGCCGTTCGAGTTGATGCCGATGGTGTAGCTGTCGTTCGCTGCCGGCGTGCCGGAAGGCGTCACGCTCCAGCCGTTGGCGCTGATGGTCTGTCCAGGCGTGTAGCTGCCGCTTCCAAGCACATTGCCGCCGCTGTCGGTGACCTGATAGCTGCCGGCCGTGGGGAAACTCAGCGTGGCGTTGCTGAGCAGCGCCGCGTTGGTCGGATCATCCACGGTTACCGCGCCGATGCTGCCGGTGCCGGTGTTGGCACTGGCGGCCGTGGACGTGAGGGCCGCAGCCGCGGCGATGCCGTTGGGATCGGTCATCGTCAGTGCGAGGCCACTGGCTGCTGCACGCGTGGGCTGGATCTTGAAGCTGTCACCCGTCTGGGCACTGCCGGACAGGCTGAAGGTCATGCCGTCCGCGGAATACGTGCCATCCGGATTGCTCGTCATCGCCACGCTCTGGCCCGCCGTGGTGGCGAGGTTCCAGTTGTTCCCGTCGTAGCTGAGCACGTAGTCGGAGGTGGTGAGTTGCGAGACGTCGGTGATGCTGGCCGAAACGCTGGCACTGCCCTTGTTGTTGGTATTGCCCATCACCGCCGGCGAGGGCACGCTGAACATCGCTCCGCCCTGGTTGCCATTGAGGTCCAGGCCCTTGGCCTGCTGCGTGTTGACGCTGGTGGCGAGTGCCACGGCCGCCTGGCCGAGCTGGTTCTGCACGCTGTCCAGCACGTTGCTGCGGTAATCGAGCAGCGCGCCGAGCGTGCCACCGCTGATCTTGGTGGTGATGTCGGTACCGGTGGTGTCGAGCACGGCGGTGCGCGAGGCGTCGTACGCATCCTTGCCCGTCGAAAGCGCGAACGACTTGTCGCCGCTCACCAGCGCCTGCCCGCTGGAGGCATACACGCTGATGGTGCCGTCCGACTGGGCATAGGTGGATACACCCATGTAGCCCGACAGCGTCTGGATCATGGTGTCGCGCTGGTCCAGCAGGTCGTTCGGTACGTTGTTGCCGGCCTGGCGGATCTTCGCGTTGAGGTCGGCGATGCTGCTCGACACGCTGTTGATGCCGTCGACCGTGGTGCTGATCTGGCTGTTCACCTGGCCCTGCTGCGCCGTGAACTGCTGGGCCAGGGTGTTGAACGTGGTGACCATGGAGCTGGCACTGCCAAGCAGCGACTGGCGGCTTGAAGCCACGCCCGGCGTGTTGGCGACGGTATCGAAGGCGCCGTAGAAGCTGTCCAGCGAGCTCTGCAGGTTGCCGCTGGCGCTGAGCATGCTGTTGAGCGTGGTGGTCAGGTTGTTGTACGTCGTTGCGCGCTGCAGGCTGGAATTGCTGGTCCACAGCGCGCTGGTGAGGAAGTCGCTGTAGGCGCGCTGCACCGACTGCACGTCGACACCGCTGCCAATGGTGTAACGCCCGCCGCCCGGCGAGATGCTTTCGTTCTGCACCACGCTCTGCCGGCTGTAACCGGTGGTGTTGACGTTGCTGATGTTGTTGCCGACCGTGGTCAGCGCCACCTGGGCGGCGTTCAGCCCCGAGGCACCGATACTGAGAAGGTTGGACATGGATCGTTCCCTGACGGCTTATTCGGAGGAGTTCGGCCCAGCGCTGACATTCTTTAGCGCGGCCAGTGCTTCTTTCATGGCGGGGCTGTTGGCGATGGCCACGATTTTTTGCGCATAGGAGGGGTCGGTGGCGTAGCCGCCGCTGACCAGACCGCGCGCAAAACCCACCACATCCTCGCCGTGGTTCAGTGCCTTGGCGTAGCGCGGGTTGTCGGCGATCAGCTGGGCATAGTCGTTGAACGACTCGCCCGGGTTGTTGTACGAACGGAACTGCGCGCGGCGGTGCACGGCTACGCCATCCTCGAACTCCAGCGTGGGCACGCTCACTTTCTCGCCATCCCAGCTGCTGCCGGCCTTCATGCCGAACAGGTTGTTGCTGGTATTCCCGTTGGAGCGGGACGGCATGTGCTTGCCCCACTGCGTTTCCAGCGCCGCCTGGGCCAGCACGGCGCGCACCGACACGCCGAGTTTCTCGGCCGCCTCCTGGGCATAGGGCGCCAGCTGCTTCACGAATTCCTGGGCATCCTGCGGCAGCAACTTCACCACCTCGGAGCCAGCGGACTTGGCGGCATTGGCGACCGAACTCAGTCGCTGCTGCCAATCGTCACTCTTCGCGGCGTCGCCCGTGCTCGAAGACGACGCGCCACCCAACTGGCGCATCAGCATCTGCGCAATACCCAGGCCGTTGCCCTGCGACAGGTTCACCGACAGCTGCTGGTCGAACATGTCGCGCCAGGCATTACCCGACTCGCTGTCGCCCAGGCCATCGCCCGGACTCGCGTCGCGCATCGACTTCAGCATCATCTGCGTGAAGATGGATTCGAACTGCTTGGCAACGGCCGGCAGCGCGGACTTCGCATCCGACTGTGCCGACTGGCGCAAAGCCCCGAACCCGGACAGATCGGTCCAGGTATTGAGGCTCTTGGTCGCGTCGCCTGGGAGCATGTTCATGGTCTCTCCGTGGCCCGCGTTGACTCCATGCGCCCGCCAGGGAGTGGAGCGTGGCGCCGCGCCTGACTGGCCGTCAGGTCAAGCCGCGCGCCGCTTCCTGGCGGGCGCATGGAGTCAACCCTTCGGGCCGGGTCTGTTTGCCCGCAGTCCGGCGTCATCGCTCGGTTGTGTATCGACATACACGCCCTCGCTCTTCCTTGGCCCGCGCGCAAACAGCTCCCGGCGCGGGCCACGGAGAGACCATGAACAGGCTCTAGCGCCATCAGATCACCACCAGCTCCGCATGGAGCGCGCCGGCCTGCTTGAGCGCCTGCAGGATGGAGATGAGATCGCTGGGCGAGGCACCGACCTGGTTCACCGCGCGCACGATGGTGTCTAGATTGGTGCCGGGGCCGAACTTGAACATGTGGCCGCCGTCCTCGCTTACCTGCACGTTGCTGTTCTGCACCACCGTGGTCTGGCCACGACTGAACGCTTCCGGCTGGCTGACGGTCGGCTGCTCGCTGATGGTCACCTGGATCGCGCCGTGCGCCACCGCGGCCGGCGTCACGCGCACTTCCGAACCGATCACCACGGTGCCGGTACGCGAATTCACCACCACGCGCGCCGGTGCATCACCCGGATTCACGTCCAAGGCCTGGATGGCACCCAACCATGCCACGCGCTGGGCGGCGTCCGCCGGGCCGCGCACGGCCACCGAACCGCCATCCACCGCATTCGCTGTGCCCGCGCCATAAGTGCGGTTCACCGCCTCGGCGATGCGCGTGGCCGTGGTGAAGTCCGGCGTATTGAGATTGAGCATGAGGTCGCCGTTGCTGTTGGCAAACGACGAGGCGACGCTGCGCTCCACCGTCGCGCCATTGGGAACGCGACCGCTGGCGGAAATGTTCACCTGCACGCTGGAACCGCTCTTGCCCTGCGCGCTGACACCGCCGACCACCACGCTGCCCTGCGCCATCGCGTAGACGTTGCCGTCCGCGCCGCGGAGCGGCGTCATCAGCAACTCACCGCCACGAATGCTCTTGGCGTTGCCGATGGAGGCCACGGTGATGTCGATGGTCTGGCCCGGCTTGGCGAACGGCGGAAGCTGCGCGGTGATCGTCACCGCCGCCGCGTTCTTCAGCTGCGGGCGCACGTTGGCCGGCACCGTGATGCCGAACTGAACCAGCATGTTCTCCAGGCTCTGCGTGGTGAACGGCGCCTGCGTGGTCTGGTCACCGCTGCCGTCGAGGCCCACGACCAGGCCGTAGCCGATGAGCTGGTTGGTTCGTACGCCGCCGACCTGCGCGAGGTCGCGAATCTTGTCCGCGTGCACCGGCTGGTTCACCGAGAAGCTGGCGCACAGCACGATGGCCACGCCGCGCAGCACCGACAACGCGCGCTCGCGTGCGCGCGCCAATGTGTAGCGATCGAAGTAGAGACCGTTCATCAGTAGGGCATCCACTTGGAGCTGAAGAACCGCGACAACCAGCCCTGCGTATTCGCATCGGCCAGCGAACCCTTGCCCGTATAGGCGATCTGCGCGTCGGCCACGCGCGTCGACGGCACGCTGTTGTCCTGCAGGATGTCCTGCGGGCGCACGATGCCGGAAATGCGAATCAGCTCCTGACCCTGATTGATGGTGAGCATCTTCTCGCCCCGCACCAGCAGGTTGCCGTTGGAAAGACGCTGCGCCACGGTGACCGTGATCGATCCGGTCAGCTGGTTGCTCTGGCTGCTGTCGCCGGCGCCGTCGAAGGCACGATTGGCATTGAGCGACGAATCCGCCGTCTTTCCGCCCACCTTGAGCGCATGGCCCAGGATGGTGGGCGAGCTGATGGTGCTCGCGTCCTTCTTGCTGGTGCTGGTACTGGCCTTCTTCGATGCCTGCGTGCTCTCCACCAGCGAGATGGTGAGGATGTCGCCCACGCGATGCGCGCGCGCATCGTTGAACAACTCCATGCCCTGCTCGGCGTGGTAGATGGAGCCGTCGGTCGGCGGCGGCGCCGTCTGTTCGGCAGGCATCGTGGCTGCCCACTGGTGGTCGTCGTGCGGCGGCTGCATGGCGCAGCCCGCCAGCGCCGCGTACGCCAGTGCAAGAGCCATTCGGGAGAGGGGGCGGAAGGACGGCATGGTCGTGCTCACATCTTGTCGGTCAGGTCCTGCAGCATCTGATCGGTGCTGCTGATGGCCTTGGAATTCATTTCGTAGGTGCGCTGCGTCTCGATCATGTTGACCATCTCGGCCACCACGTTGACGTTGGAGGACTCCAGCGAGCCCTGCAGCAGCGAACCCATGCCGTTGAGCGCGGGCTGCCCGGTCTGGGGCGCGCCGCTCGAGGCGGTCTCGAGGTACATGTTCTGGCCCATCGGCTGCAGGCCGGCGGGATTGATGAAGTCGGCGAGCTGCAGCGTGCCCAGCGTCTGCGGCGTGGCGGATGCCGTGGTGGTGGCCGATATGGTGCCGTCGCTGCCGATGGTCATCGACTGCACGTTCGGCGGCACGGTGATCGCCGGCTCCAGCGGATAACCGTCGGACGTCACCAGCTGGCCGTTCGCGTCGGTGTGCAGCGAACCATCGCGCGTATAGGCCACGCTGCCATCGGGCATGCTCACCTGCAGGAAGCCGCGACCCTGGATCGCCACGTCGAGCGAGTTGCCGGTCTGCGTGATGTTGCCTTCGGTGAACAGCTTCTCGTTGCCCACCACGCGCACGCCGGTGCCCAGCATCAGGCCCGACGGCGACAGCGTCTGCTCGGTGGTCTGGCCGCCCGGCTGGCCCTTGTTCTGGTACATCAGGTCCTGGAACGCCGCACGCGAACTCTTGAACGCGGTGGTGTTGGCGTTGGCCAGGTTGTTGGAGATGACGTCCATGCGCGTCTGCTGCGCATCGAGGCCGGTCTTGGCGATCCACAAGGACGAAAACATCGGTTACTCCTGAAAGCCGTGGCTCAGTTGGACTGCAGCAGCTTGGTGGCGGAATCGGCGTTGTCCTCGGAGGCCTTGATGGACTTCACCTGCATGTCGTACTGGCGCGAGAGCGCGATCATCTTCACCAGCTCGGCGGACGGATTGACGTTGCTGCCTTCCAGCACGCCCGATGCCACCGTCACCGTGGGATCGGCGTCGGCGGTACCGCCGCCCGCCATATGCATCAGGCCATCGCCCCCCTGCACCAGCTGCGTCGAATCGGGATTCACCAGCTTGATGCGGTCCAGCGTGGTGACCGAGTTCGGCCCTTGTCCCAGTGGCACCGAGGAAATCGTGCCGTCGTTGCCGACGCTGATTTCAGCCGCCGGCGGAATGGTGATGGGGCCGGAACCACCCATCACCGGATTGCCGCGCGAATCGACCAGCCCGCCATCGGCGGTGAGCTGCAGGTCGCCCGCGCGCGTATACGCTTCCGTTCCGTCGGGCGCCTGCACCGCGATCCAGCCCTGGCCATGCACCGCGACATCGAGCGGGCGACCGGTGTTGATCTGCGAGCCCTGCGCGGTGTCCTGGCCGATGCCCTGCGACACCGCGTTGAAGCGCGAGGGCGAACCCTGGCCCAGCACCGGCACGCTCTGGAACGCAGTGAGCTCGCTCTTGAAGCCGACCGTGGAAGCGTTGGCCAGGTTGTGGCTCACCGCTTCCTGCGCACGCATGATCTGCGTGGCGCCGGTCATCGAGACGTAGACGGAACGGTCCATGGCTTATCAGCGCGAAACGGCGTTGAACAGCGCGGAGGCCAGCGTGTTGTCGGTGGACAGCACCTGGGCGTTGGCCTGGTAGTCACGCTGCGCCTGGATCATGTTGACCAGCTGCGCGGTGGTGTCGGCCGTGTTGGAGCTTTCCAGCGCGCCCGACTGGATGGTGCCGAACTGACCCACACTGGCCGTACCCATGATCGCCGGACCGGAGTCGGTGCTGGCCGCCCACGTGGTATCGCCGAGCTGGCGCAGACCCTGCACGTTGGAGAAGTTGGCGATCGCGACCTGACCGATCTGCGTGGTCTGGTTGTTCGAGTAGTACGCCGTGATGACGCCCTTGGAATCGATGTCGATGTTCGACAGCGTGCCCGCCTCGAAACCGTTCTGCGCAATGGTGCCGGCGGAATAGTCTGTGCCGTACTGCGTGGTGTTGGTCACGTCCATCGACAACGTCATCGGCGCGGAGCCGTTGCCCAGCGTCACCTGGTTGAATGCCAGTGAACCATTGGTCGGCGAGGACAGCTTGCCGGTCGTGTCGAACGTGAGCGACTGCGTGCCGGCGCTCTGGCCGTCCACGTAGAGGTTGGCGTCCCACGTGTTGGTGGCGGTCTTCACGTAGTAGATCGTGGCCTGGTGCGAACCGCCCTGCGAGTCGTACACGGTGACCGGCGCCGCGGCGTTGTAGCTGGTGGAGTCGGTGGTGCTGAAGGCGTTCGTCGGCACCGTGGCGCTGGCCGGCAGGTTCGACGTCATGGTGATCTTCGAGGTCGCCGTGGCGTTGCTCTGCGCGGTGACCCAGTTGAAGTCGGTGAGCGTGCTGGTGTCGAAGCCGCCGGCGCCATTGGGCGGGTACATCTGCAGGTGCGAGCCGTCAGGCGTCGTGATGTAGCCGTTCGGGTTCTTCTGGAAATCGCCCGCGCGCGTGTAGGTGGCGCCGTTGCCGTTGTTGACCACGAAGAAGCCGTTGCCGCTGATGGCAAGATCCAGGCTGTTGTTGGTGGTGGCGATGTCACCCTGGCTGAACTGCTGTGCCACTTCCTGCAGGCGCACGCCGCTGCCGGTGGCGGTGGAGTTCAGGTTGAGGCCGGTCACCGCGAAGATGTCGGCGAACTCCGCACGCGAGCCCTTGAAGCCCGTGGTGTTGGCGTTGGCGATGTTGTTGGCGATGACGTTGAGATCGGACTGGGCCGCATTGATGCCGCTGAGCGCTGTATTCAGTGCCATGTTCGGTTCCTCGTGAAAAACGCCGTGGGCGTTTAAAGAATTTGTGCGACCTGGCTGAGCGACACGCCGCCCACGCCCGCTACCTGCAGATACGTACCCAGCGAACTGCCGCCGTAGCCGACGCCGGTGACCGTGCCGGCCACGTAGGTATCGAGCGAGGTGGAGCCGGCCGCGGCCTGGACGGTGTAGGTGCCCTGGGCCACGGTGTTGCCGCTGTCGTCCTTGCCGTCCCAGGTGAACTGCGCGAGGCCCGCGCTCTGCGCGCCCAGCGGCATGTTGCGGACCACGTTGCCGTTGCTGTCGAGCACCTGCACGGTGACGTCGCTGGCGTTGGTGACGTTCACCGCACCCTTCACGCTGTCCGAGCCGTCGAAGCTCATCGTGCTGGAGGGCACCATCACCTGGCGGCCCACCAGGTTGGACGAGCTCAGCACCTGCGAGGTCTGCATCGCCGAACTGATATTGCTGCTCAGCGACTGCAGGTCCGTATCGAGCTGCTGCGTGGTCGACAGCTGGCTGAACTGCGCCATCTGCGACACGAACTGCGAGTTGTCCACCGGATTGGTGGGGTCCTGCGCCTGCAGCTGGGCCGTCATCAGCTTGAGGAAGTCGGCCTGCGTCATGGTGCTGGACAGCGCCGAGTTGACGTTCGACGTGGTGGACGTCGAACTGGTGTTCGTGGTGCTGTTGCTGGGAATCGTGGACATGTGGATTTCCTCCCGGCTTATTTGCCGAGGTCGAGGGTCTTGAGCATCAGCTGCTTGGTGGTATTCATCACTTCGACGTTGTTCTGGTACGAGCGCGAGGCGGAAATCATGTTCACCAGTTCGTCGATGGGATTGACGTTGCTGCCGTAGACGTAACCGTCGCCATCGGCCATGGGGTTGCCCGGTTCATAGCGCGCCTGCACATCGGCCTGGCTCTCGGTGACACCCTTCACCTGCACGCCGACGCTGCTGTCGCTGTCGGCATTGCTGGCGCCGCCCTGCGCGCGCTGCACGGCCGAGAACAGCGGCTCCTTCGCGCGATACGCACCGTCTGCCGTACCCGACACGCTGTCGGCATTGGCGAGGTTGCTGGCCACCGTATTGAGGCGCAGCGACTGCGCCGCCATGCCGGAACCTGCAACATCAAAAATCTTGAACATCGACATCACTGGCCTCCGGTGATGGCGGTGCGCAGCATGTGGATCTGCGCGGTGATGAAGGAGAGGCTGGCCTGGTAATGCACGCCATTAGCGGCGAAGTTGGCCTGCTCGGCCTGCGCATCGACGGTGTTGCCGTCCATGGTCGGCTGCGTAGGCACGCGATACGCGAGCTGCGTTGCCGCCTGTGCCTGCGGATTGATCTGCCCCGGCTGGGTGATGGTCATCGCCAACCCCTCGCTCTGCCCGCTGGCGCTCGCCATCGCCTTCTTGAAGTCGACGTCGCGCGCGAGATAGCCAGGCGTGTCCGCATTCGCGAGATTGCTGGCCAGCACTTCGCTGCGACGCTGCCAAAGGTCGAGCGCCTGCGTATGCAAACCGAACAGATTGTCGTTGATCGAACTCATCGCTCACTCCGGCGGCGAGGGCCGCGGGAGGGTTTGAGCAAATTGCGTGCCACGGGGTTGGGATGGGCGCGGAGGCCGCGCCGTTGCTGGGTTTGCGGGGATAGAGGCGGGTGTTTGGCGTCGTGTTCGCGGGATGCCGACGGAAATCCGACGCGGGTGGCAACGGCTTCCCGTCGCCACCGCCCTGCTTCGCTTTTGTAGGAGCGCACCCTGTGCGCGAGGCCTTTCGCCTCAGTCATCACGCCTATTGTTCTTGTAAGAGCGGTGTTTGGCTTTCGGTAGTCCCGCTGCCGCCAGGGTGCCGCTTACGCAGCGGGCGTTTCGATCGTCTGCCGACGCTCGAGTCACTTTTCTTTTGCTGGCCCAAAAGAAAAGTAACCCAAAGAAAATGGCCTTCAGAGCCAGGGCTCTTAGCGGTATGTAGATAGAAGCGTCTTATGACTGGGGCAAGCCGAACTACGGACGTGCTACCTCATAGAGTGCGGCTACACCGCAACGCGCCAATACCGTGAGGGCTTAAAGCAGCCGTGGCGCATAACGAACTCCGCGAGCCACCACACTTCTCCCTCTCCCCTCCGGGGAGAGGGCCGGGGTGAGGGGCGGGTGCTCGCGACAAACCTACCTACAACGAGCAAACCAGCCCCGCAAAGCGATGTGCCGCGCAGCGGCACGAGCCGTCACGGGGCCCCTGTGTGGCGGTGAGGGGTGGACGATCAGGCCCCGAAGGGGTGCCCGACAGGACGTCGGGCACTTTTCGTCCGGGCAGGAGCCCGGTCGAAAAGCCCGGCCGCCCCTCACGGACTGGCTGGGCATAGCCCAGACAGCGCCACGCGGGGTGCTCTTTCTTTTGGTTACTTTTCTTTGAGCAAGCAAAGAAAAGTGACCCGGGCCGCGGCAGCGGTCCGGAAGCCCGCGGCAGGCGAGCAAGCTGGCGTGAGCATCTCACCCAGAAGCCGAGAGCCAAGGCACTGGATTCCCGCTTTCGCGGGAATGACGGATAGGCGAGACCGAGGCTGAAGGCGGTCGCGCACAGGGTGCGCTCCTACAAAGTAGCCAGAGAGTTCCCGTTGGCGAATCACGGCGCAGTCTTCGGGAATCCTCAAAACTTCTGAAAATTCTCCGGCAACAAATCCAGCACCGTCTGCGCCAGCAGATCCGGCTGGAACTTCGCCACGAAGCGGTCCGCGTTCACTTCGCGCACCATCGTCTCGTTGAAGATGCCGCTGATCGAGCTATGCAGCACCACCTTCAGTGGCCGCAGCTCCGGCGTTTCGCGAATCGCTCGCGTCAGCGCATACCCGTCGACCCGCGGCATCTCGATATCCGACACCACCAGGGTCACGCCCTGCCCCTCCGGCGCACCCGCCAGCTCCTTCAGGCGCTCCAGCGCCTCGCGCCCGTCCTGGGCGACCACGCATTCCACGTCCATCTGGCGGAACAGGTTCACCAGCTGGTTGCGGGCGACCAGCGAATCGTCCACCACCATCACGCGCCGCGGCTGCAGGTCGTGGAAGCGAGCCATGCGCTGCATCGGCTCGGACAACTCGGTGGAGGTGGCGTTGAGGCTGGCGAGCACCTGCTCGACGTCGACCACCGCCACCAGCGCGCCATCCACCCGGGTCACCGCGTTGACGCGGGTGCCGAAACCCAGCGCTGGCGCGGGAGCCTCCAGGTTGTCGCCATCGCACTGCACGAGGCGCTGCGGATCGGCCACCAGGAAGCCCTGCACCGTGCGGCTGAACTCCGTCACCATCAGGTGCGCCGACGGTTCGTCGCGCAACGAGGGATAACCCAGCGCAATGGCCAGGTCGATCACCGGGATGGTCATGCCACGGTAATTGCAGCTGCCAGCGATCAGGCGGTTGGCGTCGGGCATGCGCTCCATCGGCGGGCGACGCATCACCTCGCGCACCTTGAACACGTTGATACCGTAAAGCTGCTCGTCCCCCATGCGGAACAGCAGCATGGCCACGCGGTTGTGGCCCGCCAGCCGCGTCTGCTGCTCCACCTTGTCCATCCATGCACTCATGCGCACTCCTCGCCAGGCGGCCTGATGCCGCGATCACATCGGACGTATCGGCATCGATGGCACCGGCTTGAGTGTCGCAGTCGGGCGGTGGCACGTCGCTTGCTTCTCAAGTTCCGACCTCTCCCGCCGATGCGGAAGACGAACCTTTTAGGAAGGAAAGATCCACCCATGAGTCTGATCTGGAGCCAGCATCTTGCCGAGCTTGCGCGCGCCGCCGCGGCGGGCGACCAGGCACGGGTGGCGCAGCTGTCTGCCCGCCATCCCCGCGCCGCGCAAGCCTTGGCGCCGTTGCTGGCAGCCGTTTCCACGACCCCTCCGCCCGCCGCCGTGGCGCTGCAGACGCTGGAGCAGCAGGGACTGGTGCTGAGCGCCGCCCAGCAGCTGTCGCGTGAGCAGGCGGCCATGCACCAGTCCGCCCAGGACAGCCGCGAAGACGTCGGCCGATTGACGGATGGCAGCGCCGGAATCTCGACGTCGCTGCAGCAGATCGGCACCGGCCTCGAATACGCACGCCAGACCGGCCAGGCCAGCGAGCGCAGCGTCAGCGAGCTCGACGGTCAGTTGCGCCTGCTGCGTACCGCCCTGTCGGCGATGAACCGCAACCAGAGCAAGCTGGCCGAGCAGGTAGCGCAGATCCGCAAGCTCACCGGCGTGGTGCAGGAGATCGCGCACCAGACCAACCTGGTGGCGCTCAACGCCGCTATCGAAGCCGCCCGCGCGGGCGAAGCCGGCCGCGGCTTCGCCGTGGTCGCCGACGAGGTGAAGCAGCTGGCCGAGAAGACCAGCCAGGCCACCGCCGAGATCGAACAGGTCACCGGTTCCATCGGCGAGTTCTCGCTGCAATTGGACGGCGACGTGCAGCAGGGCATGCAGCGCCTCGAGCGCGCGCAGTCCGGCGCCACCCAGACCGCGACCTCGCTGCAGGACAGCGGTGAGGCCTTGCGCCAGGTTGGCGATCGCATCACCACCATGCACAAGAACCAGGACGCCCAGCATGCCCGTGCCGTCGCGGCGCAGGCCGCGCTCGGCGCATGGCATCGCCGCGCCGCCGAGGCCAGCCGTCAGTCCGAAGCACTGAGCCGTGCTGCCCTGCTCGCCCATCACCTCGCACTGGACTGGCTGGAAACCGAAAGTGGCACCGACCCGGCCAGCCTCAGTCTTACCGTTCGCGAAGCCGCGCAAGGCCTGCGCCAGGCGATGGAGCTTGCGCTGCAGGAACCGGCGGCGCTCGACCGCCGCTGGTTCGACACACAGCCACTCAACCGCACGCTGCAGCGCCTGACGGCCGGTCGCGACAACCACCCGGCCGCCTCGGCACTCACTGCCGCCGGCATGCGCCTGCGCGAGCACGGCAGCAGCTTTGCCACCCTGCTGTGCGACGGCCACATCGACCAGGCCAGCCAGTTGGTGCCGCAATTGGAGAGCGAACGCGAACTGCTGCTGTCCCAGCTCAACGTGCTGCTGGCCGACCTATGACCCATCGACCGCTGGTCGCCCTGCTGCTGTGCGCGTTCACGCTGCCCGCCTTCGCCGCGGAGCCGGCGCAGGCGGCGCGCGCGACTGCCGAGCAGTGGCTGCGCGACCAGTACGCCACCCAGGGCGCCCGCGTGGTGGCCCAGGCGGGCGCGCTCGATCCAAGGCTTCAGCTTGCCCCCTGCCCGACCGCACTCAACGCGGGCCTGCAGGAAGGCACGAGGCTGATGCCGCGCATGAACGTCACCGTGCGCTGCCCGGTCGCCGACGGCTGGACCCTGCGCGTGCCCGTGCAGCTGCAGGTGTTCCGCCAGGTGCTGGTGATCGCCCGCCCGCTTCAGCGTGGCGACGGCGTGAGGCCCGATGATGTGCGCAGCGAGGAACGCGACGTCACGCGCCTGGGCTACGGCTATGTCAGCGACATGGGGGAAGTGGAGGGCCGCACGCTCTCCCGCGCCATGGTCGCCGGCAGTGTGCTGACTCCGGCCGCGCTGGGCGGACGCACCGCCGTGAAGGCCGGCGACCAGGTGCAACTGGTGTCCCGGCTGGACGGTATCGAGGTGCGGGCCAGCGGCGTGGCATTGGGCAGCGGCGACAGCGGCTCCCGCTTGCGGGTGCGCAACGGCAGTTCGGGCAAGGTCATCGATGCGATGGTCACCGCCCCGGGCGAAGTTCTCGCCCTCCCCTGATGGAATCACACTAAAGTTTGGCGCCGCCCGGCCGATCTTGTTCGGTAACAGGGCCAAAACCAGAGAACGGACCCATGAACACCACCATCTCAAACAATGGCTTGCCCATGCTTCCCCAGCCGCCCAGCGGCCAGGGCAGCTCGACGCAGAACGCCACCGGCACGGCCGGCACCGAGGCCGCCAGTGGCGCCACGGGCGGCGATGATCGCGTGCAGCTGACGGACTCGGCCAAGGCCATGCAGGAAGCCGCCCGTACCCATAGCGGCGCCGAAGTCGACACCAAGAAGGTGGAGCAGCTGCGCCAGGCCCTGGCCAACGGCAGCTACAAGGTCGACCCGAGTCGCATCGCCGACCGCATGCTGTCGCTGGAAAGCCAGCTCAAGTCATGAACGCGTCGCTGCAAGCCGAACTGGACCATGCCCTGACCGCCGCGGTCGAGGAAATGCGGCTCGCAGTGGAGCAGTTGTCCGATGCGCTGCGTGAGGAACGCACCGCACTCGAGGCGGCCGATGTCGACGGGCTCAACCGCGCCGGCGCCGCCAAGCATTCCCTCATGCTCAAGCTGGAGCAGCTCGACAGCGAGCGCGTGCAGCTGAGCCAGGGCGCCCCGGAAGCCAGCCGCGAGCTGGCCCCGATGTGGCAGCAGATCCTGCAGTCGTTACGCGCCTGCCAGCAGCTCAACCAGCGCAACGGACAGTTGGTCGGTGTCCGCCTGCAGCAGGTGCGCAAGGCGCTGGCGGTGCTGACCGGCAACGACGCGGAGGCAAGCGTGTACGGCCGCGCAGGTGAACTGCGCACGAGCCTGCGCTCGCAAACCCTGGCCGAGGCCTGATCACCATGGCGCGCATCCACTCCCCTTCGATGCGCACCTGTCTACCGGCAATCACCGCCGGCTTTCCCCACTGCCACCACATCGACCGACCATGAGCGAAGCTGCGGCCATCCCCTCCGCCCACGAAGGCGCTACTGCAAGCGAACAACCACTGCCGGTCATTCGCCTGCCGATGCTGGACACCAAGCGCGAACTGTTCGCGTACGAAATCGTGTTCCAGAACGAGGCCGAAGACGAAGCCGCGCTGATGCGTCGCGCGCTCGCCACCATTACCGACGGTGCGCTGGCACGCCTGGTGCGCGGCAACCGCACCTTCCTGCGGCTCACGCGTGAGCTGCTGATGGAGGAAACCGACGTGCTGCAGCACCAGCCACGCTTTGGCGTGCTGCTGCAGCCGGATGTCGCCAACGATCATCCCCTGGTCGAGCGCCTCACGCGCATGGCCCAGCGCGGCTGCCCGCTGATGCTCGACGCCGGCGATGCCCCGCTGGAATACAACGTCGCCGCCGAGCCGCTGCTCAAGATCGTGCAATTCGTGCGACTGGATGCCAGCAAGCTCGACCCGGCCACGCTGCGCGCGCGCAGCGAATACCTGCATGCGCGCGGCATCCACGTCATCGCAGGCCACGTCGACGACCACGACACCTACCACCGCTGCGAGACCCTGCCGCTGCAGGCGATCCAGGGACAGTTCCTGCTCAAGCCCGAACCCGTCGCCGTCCCCGTGCTCACCGCCAACCGCCTGAGCCTGCTGCGCCTGATGAAGGCGCTGGAAGAGGGCAATCCGGGTCCGGTTGAAATCGGACAGATCGTGCGCGACGACGCCATCCTCAGCTACAAGCTGCTGGGCTGCGTGAACTCCGCCTACTTCGCCCTGCCCCGCCAGTTGAAGTCGGTGCAGCAGGCCGCGATCTTCTTCGGCGCCACGCGCCTGCGCAACTGGATCTACACCATGGCGCTCGGCGGCGTGGGCGATCGCCCGCCCGAACTGCTGCGCGCCGCGCTGATCCGCGCGCACATGTGCGAAAAGCTCGCCCAGCACATGGCGTCCGAGCAGCGCGAAATGGCCTTCACCGCCGGCCTGTTCTCGCTGCTGGACACGCTGATGGAAGCCCCGATGGATTTCGTGCTGTGGCACCTGCCACTCGCCCGCGACATCAGCAGCGCCCTGCTCGAAAACAAGGGCCCGTTCGCCCCGTTGCTGGAACAGATCCGCAGCTGGGAAGCCGGCGACCTCCGCGGCGGCGAAACGCAGCCGCAGGTGATCCGCCGCATGGCCGCGATCTATCTCGAAGCGACGCAGTGGGCTGATCATGTCTATGCGTTTGCGGACCAGCGGCCGAATTGACGTGGGGCTTAGCCACTTGATGAGTGGCTGGTGTTTGCTAAAGGCCTCAAAAAAAGAGCGCCTCATTAAAGGCGCTCTCGCAAGATTGGCCCCTCACGCCGGCCCTCTCCCCAGAGGGGAGAGGGAGAAGTGTCGCGGCTCGCGGAGTTCGTTATGCGCGGCTGCTTTAAGCCCTCACCGTATTGGCGCGTTGCGGTGTAGCCGCACCCTATGAGGTAGCACGTCCGTAGTTCGGCTTGCCCCAATCATCCGACGCTTCTATCTCACATATCGCTATGAGCCCTGGCTCTAAAGGCCATTTTCTTTGGGTTACTTTTCTTTTGGGCCAGCAAAAGAAAAGTGACTCGAGCGTCGGCAGACGATCGAAACGCCCGCTGCGTAAGCGGCACCCTAGCGGCAGCGGGACTACCGAAGGCCAAACACCGCTCTTACAAGAACAACAGGCGTGATGACTGAGGCGAAAGGCCTCGCGCACAGGGTGCGCTCCTACAGTGCCCCCCCGCAAACGACGTTGCGACGAGAGAAAAAGTGCTCACTTCGCCGTAGCGCGAATCCGCCACGTCGCCAACGCCAACCCCACCAGCGCCACCCCAAACCACGCACCACCCACCGTCATGTCCGTTCCCAGCCACATGACACACGCCAGCGCACCGATCAGCAGCGCACTCGCCCCCATCGCCAACAGCAGGTCGTGATGCGTACGCGCGCGCTCCGGCAACAGCAGCAGCGCGCCGATCAGGCCGAGCAGCAACGCCGCGGTGCGGCGCAGCCACACGAACGAGGGTGACTCGGGTACATCAGGCACCACGTCGACCAGCGAGCGGTCGCCGACCTGCACGTCGTATCCCTTGCCATCAGCCGCATGGGACGCCGGCACCAGATGGTCGCCGTCCACCTGGGCAAATACGGTGACTTCCTGCGCAGGCACCGTTTCCCAGCTCACCCGCAAATCACCCAGGCGCGGCTGCGCAGGCTTGGCGCTGGTCGTCAGGTAACGGTCGTTGAGCGTGAAACTCGCCGCGAGATTCGGCGGGACGGACTTCATGTCCGGATCCAGTTCCTCGCTGCCCGGCAAGGCATGCTGCAGCGTGGGCGACAGCGCATAGCCGCCCACGCGTACCAGTCCGGCATCGAACTGCTTGCCCAGTACGGGGAAGTGCTCGGGATTGGCGTGTCCGGACGGCTGCGCAAAACGACTGGAATCGACCGGCCGGTCAACCCAGTCCAGCTCGTAGTGGATGTCGCCGCCCACGCGCACTTCGCGCCACTGGAACATCTCCACGTGCCGGATCAGCACGGGTACCGATGCCCGCTGGCCGAACTCCGGATCGTAGGGAGCCTCCACCACTTTGACCGGCCCCGCCACGCGCACGAGATAGCCATGACTGGCCTGCGAGTCGGCAGCCGTACCGAGATCGAGAATCTGGCCGCCGTGCTTCTCCGAGGCATGGTGATGATCGAGCAAGCCCTGCTCGGTCATCGCCACCAGCCCAGCGCCGCCCAGCAATAGCAGGGCACCCAGCACGCGTCGCATCCATTGCCGCATATCGGTCTCTCTCCCCTGCCCCCTGCCCATCATCATGCGCCTCGCAGTTCACGAACCTCGTCGGCTGTACCGTAACGGCCGCGCTCATCGCGCACCACGCGCGCCGCAGCGCAATCGTGATCGTGCGTGAAGAACAGGCGCACGCCACGCGCGAGCTTGTCGTCAAGAAAGTCGCGCTTTTCCTCGATCAGTCGTTCCGGATAGCGGTCGTAGCCCATGGTGATGGGCAGATGCACCCAGAAACGCCCCGGAATCAGGTCGGCGCAAAACACCACGCCTGCCACTTCGGCCAGCATCAGTCCTGGCGTATGGCCGTCCGAATAGCTGAATCGCACCGACTCGCCCAGCGCCTTCGAGTGTTCACCCTCGACCAGCTCCAGTCGACCGCTCTGCTCCAGCAGCGGCTGCAGCTCGGGGACAAACGAAGCGCGATCGCGCGGATGCGGTTTCAGCGCACGCCGCCAGTGCTCGGCGCCAACCAGGTAGGTCGCCTTGGGAAACAGCAACCGCGGCGACTGGCCTTCTTCCCATGCGGCCAGCAGGCCGCCCGCATGATCGAAGTGCAGATGCGAAAGCACCACTGTATCGATGTCTTCATGCGTCAGTCCCACCTGCTCCAGCGAATCGAGCAGTACGTGGCGATCTTCCACCACGCCATAGCGTTCCCGCAGCGCCGGTTCGAAGAAGGCACCGATGCCCGTCTCGAACAGCACATGGCGGCCATCCAGGTCCTTCACCAGCAGGCAACGGCAGGCCAGCGGAATGCGGTTCTCCGCATCCGGCGCGATCCACCGCGACCACAGCGCCCTAGGTGCGTTGCCAAACATCGCACCGCCATCCAGTTGCTGCGAATTGCCGGTAAGTGACCAAAGCTCCATATCAAATACCTCGCGTTGCCACGGATTCGCCGGGAGCGAATCCGGACGCCGCAGGCGGCCCCGCGCGACGCGCGGGGTGAGGCCCATGGACGGGCCGAGCAAACATCGCACCGCGATCGAGCTGCTGCGAATTGCCGGTGAGCGACCAGAGTTCCATCACTGCACCTTGCCCAGGCCCGATTCGCGGCGCGGGTCGCTCGCGGCATCGAGCTTGTTGTTCTTCAGGTCCCAGGTCACGACGTTCATGAAGCCCCACGGATTCCGCTCTTTCAGCGTATGACCCATGCGCGTCAGCCCCTCGGCCGTCGCAGCGTCGAACGCGCCCGGCTCCACGTCTACGCGGTCGGGCATGTACTGATGATGGAAACGCTTCTGTCCGGCAACGCCGGCAGCATCCTTGCCATCGATGAAGGCGAGGATGCCTTCCAGCACCTGCGTGATGATGGTGGAGCCGCCCGGTGAGCCGATCACGCCCACGCGATCGGCACCGAACACAATGCTCGGCGTCATGGAGGACAGCATGCGCTTGCCCGGCGCCGGCGCGTTCGCATCGCTGCCCAGCAGGCCGTAGACGTTGGGCTTGTTCGGCACCAGTGCGAAGTCATCCATCTCGTCGTTGAGCAGCACGCCGGTGCCTGCCGCAACGAAGGTCGAACCCATCGTGTAGTTCACCGTCTGGGTGATGGAGGCGATGTTGCCGTCCTTGTCGATGATGGAGAAATGCGTGGTGTGCATGCCCGGATCGGTACCGGTGCTCACCGGCAGCATCGACGACGGCGTGGCCTTGTCCATCAGGATGGTCTGTCGCAGGCCGGCCGCGTAGTAAGGCGACAGCAGCATGTCCATCGGCATCTTCACGAAGTCCGGATCGCCGAGGTAGTCGTTGTGATCGCGGAACGCGCGGCGCATCGCCTCGATGACGAGATGCGTGCGATGTACTTCATCGAGCTTGGTGAGGTCGTAGCCCGAAAGGATGTTGAGGATCTCGGCCACGGCCACGCCTCCGGACGATGCCGGCGGCGCCGTCACCACGCGATAGCCCCGGTAGTTCACGATGATCGGCGTGCGTTCCTTCACCTGGTAGCTTTCCAGGTCCTTCGCGGTCCAGTTGCCACCAGCGGCACGCACGGCGTCCACCAGCTTCTTGCCCACTTCGCCGCGATAGAAACCGTCGAATCCGTGCTCGCCCAGCAGTTCCAGCGTGCGAGCCTGGTCCGGATCGCGCCACACCTCGCCGGCCACCGGCGGCTTGCCGTTCGGCAGGTACTTCGCGGCGGAAGCCGGCCAGCGGCGGATGTCCTCGGCGCGCTCGCTGATCGCATTGACCAGGCGACCGTCAGGCTTGAAGCCGTCGCGCGCAATGCGCACGGCCGGCGCCAGCGATTCCTTCAGCGGCAGCTTGCCGTAGTGCGAGGCCAGCCAGGCGAGACCCGCGGCTTCGCCCGGAATGCCGGCGGAAAGCGGCCCGTTGAGCGCGGTGTCGCGATTGGGCGAGCCGTCCTTGTTGAGGTAGTCCTTCGCGTTCACCGCCGCCGGCGCGGTTTCGCGCGCGTCGATGAACACCTCGCGACCATCGGAAGCGCGATGCAGCACCGCCATGAAACCGCCGCCGATACCCGAGCTCTCCGGCTCGACCACCGAAAGCGTTGAGGCCACGGCGATGGCGGCGTCAAACGCATTGCCGCCCTTGGCGAGCACTTCGTGCCCTGCCTCGGTAGCGTGGAAGTTGGCGCTGGCGATGCCGGCTCGGCCGGGGCGCTCGGTGATGACGTGCGCGGAAGTTGCAGCAGGAGAGGAAGCCGGGAGGCTGTCGGCGGCGCATGCGGCGCTGGTGGTAAGCAGCAGGCCCAGCAGCGCTACGCGCCAGTTCAACGAAAACGTCATGCGTTGTCCTTTGCCATCAGGTGTTGATACTTCTGCTCGAGCTGCTCGTGCGTCTCGGTGTGCTCGGGATCGATGAGGATGCATTCGACCGGGCACACTTCCACGCACTGGGGCTGGTCATAGTGACCAATGCACTCGGTGCACAACGAGGGGTCGATCACGTAGTACTCCTCGCCGAGCGAGATAGCCTTATTGGGACAGACCGGTTCGCAGACGTCGCAATTGACGCAGGTATCGAGGATTTTCAGGGACATTGGCCCAGTTTACATGCTGGGGATGCCCTATGCGTCGCAAGATTCCACATGTAGGAACGCACCCAGTGCGCGACCGCGGAATCGCACCCTCAACGCTCCGCAGGCTTTTCGCGCACTGGGTGCGCTCCTACGAGAGCCTGACGGTCGCAAAAAGAAAGGCCCGCGACGCTGCCGTCGCGGGCCTTCGTGTTCGCTCCGGAAAAACCGGAACTTACATGTTCACGTAGCGGATCGTGGCGCCGGTCGGCTGCAGCGCGGCCGTCACCTTGTCCTTGTCGGCGGCGTCGCCGATCACCAGCACGATCACGTCCTTGAACGAGCCCGGCTTGGCGTCCTTGAACGCATCGGTCACGAACTCGGCGGTCTTGCCCGAATCCGGGCCGGCGAACACCAGCATGTTGCCCGGCAGCACGCCGCGGGCCACGGTGTCCTGCACCTGGTCGAGCTGGCGCTGGCGCACGGCATTGGCGTCGTCGCTGTCGCCAGCCGGCACCAGGTACGGGAACGGACGGTCAGCCGTCATGCCCTGCATGTTCTTCTGGACGATCTGGCCCAGGTAGGCGTTCCACGCCTTGCTGTCGTTCGGATCGGTCGGCTTGGAAACGGCCGCGACCTGTTCGGTCGGCTGCTGGGCGTCTTCCTGCTGGCTGCAGGCGGTGACGCCAGTGAGCGCGAGGGCGGCGAGGAGGGCGTACTTGTACATGATGGTCACCTTGGATGGTGGAATTCTTGGAATGACGAATCCATTGGAAGACGGGACCATCCGGCCGTCGTACGACGGGGCC
Source organism: Dyella amyloliquefaciens (assembly GCF_004296575.1). Taxonomy (GTDB): domain Bacteria; phylum Pseudomonadota; class Gammaproteobacteria; order Xanthomonadales; family Rhodanobacteraceae; genus Dyella; species Dyella amyloliquefaciens. The sequence continues at coordinate 78,830 of NZ_SAYT01000005.1, forward strand.
GGTGAACCGGGAGCCCGGATGGGCGATACGCAACCCTTCGTTCCCCTGGTCCGCGGCGACGACTGTCCTGTCCGCAGGATGCCCGCGAGGATACACGACGACGAGCCGCGCCGACACCGCGAGGCGTGCTGCAGTGCGATCAGAGCCGGCTCTCTGTAGGAGCGCACCCAGTGCGCGAAAAGCCTACAGAGCGGCTACACGGAGACGCCGAGCTCGCGCACTGGGTGCGCGCCCACCTGGAAACCCGTGGATCTCAGCGCCAGCGCTGCCGCATCGCCTGCTGCACGGCCGGATGCACGAAGCCGGTGATATCGCCGCCCAGACGGCCAATCTCGCGCACCAGCGTCGAGGAGATGAAGCTGTACTGCTCGGCCGGCGTCAGGAACAGCGTCTCCGCCTGCGGAATCAGATGGCGATTCATGCTGGCCAGCTGGAATTCGTATTCGAAGTCGGACACCGCGCGCAGGCCACGGATGATCACGCCCGCGCCTACTTCTTCCACGAAATGCGCCAGCAGACCATCGAAGCCACGTACTTCCACGTTCTTGAGGTCGGCCAGGGCAAGCCGCGCCAGCGCGATGCGCTCATTGAGGCTGAAGCCCGGTCCCTTGCCCTTGCTTTCGGCCACCGCCACGATGATGCGGTCGAACAGCGGCGCAGCGCGCGCCACCAGGTCCGAATGACCGTTGGTGATGGGATCGAACGTGCCCGGATAGACGGCAAGACGCTTGTTGACCGGAGGCTTGTTCACGAGGCTGATCACCGGGGTGCAGGGGCGGCTAGCTTAGGCTCGTTCGCGGCCATCGCCTAGCCCGCGCGCAACCTCAGAAATCCATACGCGACCGTCAGGTTGCCGTCGCCGCCCGACGATAGAGCGCATAACGGACTTCACCGGCCGTCCCCTCGCGATGGAGCAGCCATGTGGCAGGCAGGATCGGCGCGGCATCCCTGGGAGACTCCACGTAAATCCATGCGGCCGGCGTGAGCCAGCCACCCTGCTCCAGCCGCTGGGCCAGGGGTGCCCACAGGTCGTGCGCGAAGGGCGGGTCCAGGAACACCAGCCCGTACGGCTGCGGCGCACCCTGCAGATAGGCCAGCGCGTCAGCCGCGCTCACCTGCCCGGCCTGCGTCTTCAGCCGGGCCAGGTTATCGCGCAACGCCTGGGCCGCGCGGGCATCGCGCTCCACGAACTGCACCCCGGCCGCACCGCGCGACAGGGCCTCGATGCCCAGCGCCCCGGTGCCCGCGCACAGGTCCAGGCAACGCACGCCCGAGATCACCGGCGCCAGCCAGTTGAACAGGGTTTCGCGCACCCGCTCGGCCGTGGGCCGCAGGCCAGGCAGGTCGGGAACCTCGAGACGGGAGTTGCGCAGCTGGCCGCCGATGATGCGGATGCGCCCGGGGGTACGGCCGGTCATGGGCGCCCGGACTCAGCGGTCAGTACAGGTGGGGGTGGTAGCATGCCGACCATTGTCTTTGAATCGCTGCCGCAATGCTCAAGTTCTGGAAGAAGAAGCCCGCCGAAACGCCGCCGGACCAGCCTGCCGCACCTGCGGCGGATGAGGCGCGGGCCACGGGTTTCGCACACGACACGGATGCCGCTTCGCTGGACAACGCCACGCCCGCTCTCGACGAGGCGTTGTCGGAAACCCCGCCGAGCCCGGAAGCTCCCGCCGAGGATGAAGTATTCGAGCAGGCCGCGATCGCCGAATCCGCCGCGCCGGCCAAGCGCAGCTGGCGCGAGCGCCTGTCCGGCAGCGCCTTTGCTCGTGGCCTGTCATCGCTGTTCGTCCGCCATCCCAAGCTCGATGACGAGTTGCTGGACGAACTCGAAACCACGCTGATCACCGCCGACGTCGGCGTCGAAGCCAGCACCGCGCTGGTCGAGGACCTGCGCAAGCGCATGCACAAGCGCGAGTTCGCCGATGCCTCGGCACTGCTGACCGCGCTGCGCCAGTCGCTGATGGCCCTGCTCAAGCCCGTGGAACAGCCGCTGGACGTAAGCGGGCACCAGCCGTTCGTGGTGCTCACCGTCGGCATCAACGGCGTGGGCAAGACCACCACCATCGGCAAGCTGGCCCGCCGCTATCGCGACGACGGCCGCCAGGTGATGCTCGCCGCCGGCGACACCTTCCGTGCCGCCGCGGTGGAGCAACTCAAGACCTGGGGCGCGCGCAACAGCGTGCCGGTGATTTCGCAGGGCCAGGACGCCGACGCCGCCAGCGTGATCTTCGACGCGCTGCAGGCGGCGCGCTCGCGCAGCGCCGACGTGCTCATCGCCGATACCGCTGGCCGCCTGCACACGCAGGGTGGCCTGATGGACGAGCTGGGCAAGATCGCCCGCGTGATGAAGAAGCTCGACCCCGAGGCGCCGCACGAAGTGCTGATGGTGATCGACGGCACCACCGGCCAGAACGCGGTGAGCCAGGTGCGCCAGTTCCGCCAGATCGTCGGCGTCACCGGCCTGGTGGTCACCAAGCTCGACGGCACCGCCAAGGGCGGCGTGGTGTTCGCGCTGGCCCGCGAGTTCGGCCTGCCGATCCGTTACGTGGGCCTGGGCGAAACCGCCACCGATCTGCGCGTGTTCGACGCCGAGGCCTATGTCGACGGCCTCCTTCCCGCCAGCCTGGGTCAAGGCTGAGGGGCCCGGACCGGTGCCGCGCTGGCTCCGACTCACCCTACTTGTCGCCAGCAGCGCCACCTTGGTGCTGGTGGCGGCGGCCCTCGTCGCCGTCCACTTCCTGCTGCAGCCCGAGCGCATCACCGCCATGCTGCAGTCGCAGGCCCGCGAGGCCGGCCTGGACCTCAGCCTCGCCAGCCCCGCCACCCCCGCACTCTTCCCGCGCCCGGCGCTGGAGCTGCAAGGCATCACGCTGAGCGCGCAGGGCGCGAACATGCCGATTCTGCTGGCGGCGCGCGGCACGCTGGCCTTGCCGTGGCGCACGCTGTTCCGCGGCGAGACGATCATTTCGCAGATGCAGATCGACTCCCCGCGCGTGGACCTCGACGCATTGCAATCATGGCTGTCGGGCCTGCCTTCCGGCCCGTCGACACCGCCTGCGGATATTCCGCGCATCGTCGCCGGCGTGCACATCACCCGAGGCAGCGTGGTGCGCGGCAACCAGATGCTGCTCGGCGACGTGGAACTGGATGCAGGCACGCTTGCCGCCCAGCAGCCGTTCCTGCTCACCATCACGGCGAAGGATGCCCAAGGCACGCCCACGCAATTGCGCCTCTCGCTGACACCCAGCATCAACCGTGGCTCGCTGCAGCTCGACAACATCGCGCTGCATCTCGCGCACAACACCACCGTGACACTGGAATTGAAGGGCAACGCCCGCTGGCGCGGCGCCGCCGATGCCACGGCACATCTCGACGGCAAGCTCGATCACGCCAATTCGGGCACGTATGCCACCTCGATCGAACTGTCACCGGCGAACGAGAGCAACCCATTGATGCTCGGCCTGAAGCTGGACGGCCCGGACAACCACGCCGACCTGCAAGTGCCGCCGCTCGCCTTCGTCGAATGGTGGTCCCAGCTCGACCACGACGAAGGCCCACGACTCGCCGTGCCGCCGGGCAATGGCCACGCAGAAATCGCCAAGATCGACACCGGCGACGTAAGCATCGAAGGCCTCACCATCCAGGCCGGCACCGACGTGCCCGCACCCGCATCAAGCAGCGCCGCGCCGCCCCAATCCAGTGGCGCGAAGCAGGCACCTGCGAAGTCCGCGACCAAGCGCAAGACACCATGACCCCCTTCGCCTCCGCACTGCTGGCCTGGTTCGACGACCACGGCCGCAAGGACCTGCCTTGGCAGCATCCACGCGATGCGTATCGCGTGTGGCTGTCCGAGGTGATGCTGCAGCAGACGCAGGTGGTCACGGTGATCCCGTACTTCCAGCGTTTCGTAACGGCGCTGCCCACCTTGCGCGACCTGGCTGCCGCCGACGAGGACACCGTGCTCGCCTTGTGGTCCGGCCTTGGCTATTACCGCCGTGCGCGCTTCCTGCAACGCGCCGCGCAGATCTGCGTGGAGCAGCACGGCGGCGAACTGCCGCGCGACTTCGATGCCCTGGCTGCCCTGCCCGGCATCGGCCGTTCGACGGCTGGCGCGATCCTCGCGCAGGCACACGGGCTGCGCTTCCCCATCCTCGACGGCAACGTGAAGCGCGTACTCACGCGCCACCTCGGCATCCACGGCCACCCGGGCCAGAGCGCCGTGGAAAAAGTGCTGTGGCAACACGCCGATGCGCTGACACCTGCAGAGCGCGCCGCCGATTACACGCAGGCCATCATGGACCTGGGGGCCACGCTCTGCGTGCGCACGCGCCCGCAATGCGATGCCTGCCCGCTCGCCACCGACTGCGTGGCGAAGCGCGACAATCTCACCGCGCAGTTGCCCAGCGCCAAGCCGAGCAAGGCGGTGCCCACGCGGGGCACGGTCATGCTGATCCTGCGCGACACGCAGGGGCGCGTGCTGCTCGAACGACGCGGCCCGCAGGGCGTGTGGTCAGGCCTGTGGAGCCTGCCGGAAGCGAGCGACCACGACGGCGCCTGGCGTTCCGCGCAGTCGTTCGCAAGCATCGATGACGCGCAGGCATTGCCTTCGTTCGTGCACGTCTTCAGCCACTACCGCCTGCAGGTCGAGCCATTGCTGTTCGACGAGGCGACAGCACACCCGCGCATCGCGGATAATCCCTCCCTGCGCTGGTGCGCCGCCGACGAGCGCGCGGCCCTTGGCCTGCCCGCCCCCGTGCGCAACCTGCTGCAGGATCTCTGAACCTACATGAGCCGTATCGCATGAGTCGTATCGTTCACTGCGCCAAGCTTGGCCGCGACGCCGAAGGCCTGGACTTCGCCCCCTGGCCCGGCCCGCTGGGCCAGCGCATCTACGCCGAAATCTCCAAGGAAGCGTGGCAGCAGTGGCTCGCCCACCAGACCATGCTGCTCAACGAATACCGCCTCAACCCACTCGATCCCAAATCGCGCCAGTTCCTCAGCGCCGAAATGGAGAAATTCCTGTTCGGCGGCGGTGCCGACACGCCCCAGGGCTACGTCGCCCCCGACACGGAGTCTTGACGAAGCGCCCCGCTTCCGATTTAATGCACGGCTCCACGCAGCATCTTCGATGCGCGTAGACATTCTGGCCGGGTAGCTCAGTTGGTAGAGCAGGGGATTGAAAATCCCCGTGTCGGCGGTTCGATTCCGTCCCCGGCCACCATCGATTTGAAAAGGGCTTTGCAGCGATGCAGGCCCTTTTCTTTTGCGGCGATTACGCAGTCCTTAGCTGCCTCGTGCCGGTGTAATCGAAATATCTCCGGCTGCGTCACGCGAAACACCGACGATCACCATACGGCGGTCATATACGGCATTGCTCCGGGCCTGCATCCACTGCGCAGGCCAGCTCGATGGCGAGGCCGAATTCCTCTTGGGGCGGATCAGTCATGCAAAGCGCCCTTCCCCTTCCTGCCTCCATGGTCGGCGACCAATAAAGGTTCAGACGATCTGCGGGCCCTGTCAGCCAACGAGCGATCAGGATGTCCAGATCGATCTCGCAACCGCCCCTGATATAGCAGACTTGCTCCGCGCGATAGTAGCCTTGGGGGTAATCTGCTCAAATCGTGGCACACAAAAGCCTGTTATTAACGAACAAGGCGACATACACATGAGGCAAGGCATTGGGGGGCGCAGTCTGGGGGCGTGGGCATGCATCTTCGTGCCCGTATTTGTCCTTGCGTTATTCGTTGCCCACTTCGCCAGATCGTTTCCCGTCTGGGAGACCTGGTTCTTCATGGGGACCTGGCAGAAACTGAGCCAGCACGAAAACTGGGTACCCGATCTTTTCATTGATCGATGGGGTCACATCTCTGCCTTGCCCAACCTGCTGAATATCGGCATCGATTCGATCTTCAATTTTGACCAGCGATTCGATATCTATTTTCTGTTTCTTGTCGCTATCGCCACGCTTCTGGTGACCGCAAGGTATTATTTCTATGACAACAAACTTCGGGTTGTCCTTGCACTCGCTTGCCTGTTTTTGACCCTGCGGGCAGCAGAGATATGGCTCGACGGCTGGAATACCGCAATGGTGGTCCCACTATTCATGGCGGTAACAGTCGGGGCCTTGGTCAGTCACTGTCGACACGCATGGCAAATTGCGCTGGCAGCCGTTGTGCTCTTTCTTGGCATAAATGCCGGTGGTTATTGTCTCCCAGCATTAGCAGCGTCACCGATCATTCTTTGCTTGCGGGCCCGGCAGGGCGAGGTGGCCTGGCGCACGGTTGCCCTATGGCTGCTGGCCTGCGCCTTCGTAGGTGCTTACTACCTCATGGTAAGAGCAAGCTCTACTGTCCTTGACTTGCGCGACCATCGGCCAGGCTCGGACTTTTTTTCATTGGTGTGGACGCTCATAGCGAGAAGTATTTATCCAGGTATCTGGGGCTCGGTCGCATTCGCGGCACTGATGATCGCCCTACTTATGACGAAAGGTAAATTCCTCGCGACAGCTTCGAGCGGACCGGCAAATCACGCCAAGATCTATCTTGTCATCTACGCGCTTGTGCTGGCCGGACTGATTGCCAGTACACGCGCCCATCATGGACCGGCACCACTTCACGAACGCTACGTTCCCCTGCTTTGTCTCGGCCCAATGGCCCTGCTTGGATTGTGCGAAACGCACTACGCCGCCAATTCCAACCACGTGCGACGGAAATGGCTTTGTGGCTTCGCTGGTGGACTTAGCTGGGCATTTGTTCTGCTATCGATTGCTGGCAATGCAAATTATTGGTTCGCGTTCGCTTCTAGCGCACCGCAACTGCAAGAGCTTGACGACGCGTACTCGGAGTTTCCGCAATTAGCGACTCCGGGGATGTTTTTGGGGAGAGCCTCCAATGACCCTGTTCTTGTAGCTACCGGGCTCGCGATCATGCGCGAGGCGCGCATCGGGCCTTATCGCGTGCACTCGTCGCCGACATTTGTCCAGCTGGAGCTATCTCGAAAATCGTCGAAGGTCGACCCCTCCATCGCGCTATCGCTTGATGGCCAGACCATGGACGCCGAAGGGAATTTGCAGGTGTTCGGCTGGTCGTTCGACCGCTCTGAAGGACACGCACCTCGCGTTATGATCCTTCGCCTGGGCGATTGTCGCGAACTTGCATTGGCGGGGTTACCCCGCCCGGATGTTGCAGAGGCCTTGAAGACTCCCGCAGCGTTGCGCTCCGGCTGGCTTGCAACATTTCCCGCCGCGTGCGTCCAAGAAGGCGCCACCGAGATGCTCGTCACCTCATTTGCACGGGACTTCCAAAGATATTCCGAGGTCATTACACGGGCTGGAAAGTGAGAAAATCGTGACAGATCGGCCAAGCCATGCGCCCGCCCGCGGCTCACAAGGATGGATGTGATTCACGAGATCACGCTCGCCGAGGCGAAGAGATTTTAAGCCAGTGGCCCCGCGGGTTGAGACTTCGATTGCACACCGCTTCGCGCCGGGCCCACGCTGCGCCGACGCGATGCTCTTCAGGCGCCAACAGAGGAGTACAAGCGCTCTGGCAGGTGACCGCGGATCACGGACGGGCTTTGCTGCACGAGGTTCTTGTCGATTTCGTGCGTGATGCGCTCTCGTGTTGCCACATCCAGGCGATCGCGCAGCGCGCCTAGGAAGGCTGGTGCCGCGACGAGTACCAGGGCATCGAACTTCCTGTCGCAGCGTGCCTTGTGCAGGAAGCGGCTCAGCTGGACAGCAAAATTGGTGGCTTCCTGCTCGGTGGCAGCGGTATCGGGATCTTCCGCATGGCGCCCGGCGCCATAGCTGTCGAAGGAGCGGCCGGGACGATCGGAAACGAGATCGTGTTCCTGCAATCGGCCTTCGGGATGGATGAAGGCGTCGAGTTCTTCGAGGGGACCCATGGGCTGGCTGGCCTGGAACAGGCGCGCCGCAGCGCGATTCGCAACCACGATCCATACGATTTTTTTCATCACGCGCTCCCAGGATGATGTCACCAGGAATGCCGCTGGGTGCGATGTCCAGCCTTCACAGGCAGGCACACTCCGTGTCGCGCAGATTCCGCGAGTGGCCGTCAAGCCAGCGTGAGCGATCGCCGACGCGCAACGAAGAAGACGGCCTCGAGTACATCTCGCCCGCCTCTGTCGCCAATGTTATGCCGCGGATGCCTTGCGCAACGGGAAGCGTTCCAGCACTTCAAAGGCCGCGCCCGATGCGCGCTCCACGCAGATCGAAAGTGCGTCGACACGTGCGACGGGCACGGCTGCAGCGCGTAGTGCCAGCCAACGCTGCAACGCGTGCTCCTCCTCGACGGTGGCAGGAGCGGACAAGGTCATGTGGAAACGGTAGCGTTCAAACACGTAGGGATATCCGTAGCGCTGAAGATAGTGGGTTTCAATGGCGTCGAGTCCGCGGACGCGACGCTGAAATTCGGGTTCAACCAGGGGAGCACGGAGTACCTCGACGGCCTCAGTGCAGGCTGCAGCCATCAAGTTGACGGCGGCACACTCGCCCACCGGGCGCAACGCGAGGAAGCCACCCAGTCGACTCAAGCGCAGGGTGATCGTGCTTGGCGAGTACGACTGCGCCACGACGTTGATCGCGCGGCGCAGGTCGTCGTAGTCGGCATCGGGAGACAGCGTGAAAGGTGGGCGCACGGTGGCATGCCAGCCATAGCGCCTCACGTCGGACAGCAGTTCGTTCCACCGCGACGCCGGGATGCCGGGAATGCCGTTCGGCACCGCTTCGCCACCGAGCCAGTCGCGCCCCAACGCTCCCAGGGCACTGGCCGGCGCCGGACAGAAATAAATGGCGTAACGCATCAGCCGCCCGCCGTCAGCACGTGCCACCCACCCTGCCAACCGACAGGCCGATGGTCGATCCGGTACTGCAAAACCGCATCACATTCCCCCTCACCCACTCCGGACCGACGTTGCTGCCCGTGCATCACCCGATGACGCCATGCGGCCGGAAAGCGCGACGTCCAAGTCGTCTAGATAACTAGACCAATGTGACAACACGTCGAACCGTGCCCCCTCAAGCACGGACTGTCCTTGATGCAGCCCCCGGCGGAAAGGCGCGTCGGCGCATCAACCAAAGACAGCATCCCGGCCAGACTGGCCTTCGCCGCACGTTCCGATGGACGACAGCGACCGACAGTTCAGCATGGATGCGCCGGCGGTGACGCGATGCAGTGGGCAGATTGAAGGGCCGGACCACGGTGCCTGATGTCACGGCAGCATGGGCGGAATCCCGGGGGACGATTCGCGAGCTACTTATCGCGCGGAGCACCCTTGCCTTCCGCCCAGGGCCAGAGTCGCCCCCATTGGGCCATGACGTCATTCCAGGGCGCGTTCGCCACATTGCCAAGATCGGACACGCCACCGAGCGCGCGCGCAGTGTCCTTCTGCCAGGTCTGGATCGCCTCCTGCAGTCCCTGGGCAAAGTGGGCCTGGACGCTGGCGGCGATCTGGTTGGTCACGTCGGCATCGCCCAGTCTCTGTTGAAGCAGCCGCCCGAAGGTTTCAGCGGGCATGCTTGCCAATGCGGTCCAGTCCTGTGCCCTCAGCAATTGCTCCACCCGCGCCTGCGACTCGGCGATGCCATCGTCCATGGCGCGCGTGGAAAGCTCCAGCCATTTCTTCCAGTTCTCCATCACCAGCTTGTTGATGCGCAGCTGGAGTTCACTGTTGGCTTTGTAGAGGCTCAACGGCAGGTCGCCCTGGATGCTCATGGCCATGCTCTCGATGAAGTGGATGTTGAATGGACCAGCACAACCGCGCCGCTTCCGCGGACCGTTTCGCGCAGCATGCTCGTATCGACCGCGGAGGCGCCAATGTCCGAAAAACTAGCGTTCAAACCGTGACGCGGATGTCACGGCCTCGCGAGGTCGCGCGCGTCAAGCGCGCAACGATTCAGCTCTCGGTCCGGTTGTGTTCACCGCATGTTGTTTCTGGCCGAACAACACTCGAGATCCCCCACGAGGAGGCACGCCCATGAAGAAGATCGCTTCATTGACCATTGCCTTGGCCCTGGGCGTATCCGGTACTGCCATGGCGCAGCAGGCCCTGACCGAACATCAGATCGAGAATTCGCTGGAGCAGCAGGGCTACACCAAGGTGCATGACCTCACCTTTCGCGATGGCGTTTGGAAGGCCAAAGCCCATAGCGCCGATGGCCAGCGCGTCAACGTGCGCGTGGATCCCCGCAGCGGCCAGGCCTTCCCCGACGAACGCGTTTCCCGCCTGAGCGAGCGCGATGTGCGGGCGGCGCTTTCCACCGAGGGCTACACGCACGTGCACGACGTGGACTTCAGCGACGGCATCTGGACCGCCAAGGCCGACAACACGGCGGGCGCCGGCGTGCGACTGCAGGTGGATCCGGAAACGGGGCGAGTGATTGGAAGCGACCAGCGCTGAGTGAAGCGCCTGGTTTCAGCCTTGGATACCGGCGGGCGCCGGTTGAGGCTTCGAGTACCGCCGTTGCGGCGGAACGGGTTATCCGATGATCGTCAGGTGCGGCGCGTACGCCGCACCTGACGATTGATGCTATCGAACAGCTGCGATCAGACCGCAGCGTCCTTCAGCTTCTTCAGCGCGCGGACCTTCAGCTTCACCGTGGCCGGCTTGGCAGCGAACCACTGCTCTTCCTTGGTGAAGGGATTGATGCCCTTGCGCTTCGGCTTGGCCGGCACGTTGACGGCGGTGATCTTAAGCAGGCCCGGCAGCGTGAAGTGGCCAGCGCCCTTCTTGTGCACCGAAGCCGTCACTGCGCCTTCGAGAGAGGCGAGCACTGCGCGCACGTCCTTGGCGACTACACCGCTGGCTTCAGCGATGTGGGCAACCAGGCCCGACTTGCTCAGAGCTTCCTTGATCGGCTTGTGAACGACTGCCTTTGCGGCGGCCTTCGGAGCTGCCTTCGGAGCGGCCTTTTTCTTTGCTGCTGCTTTCTGCGCCTTCGCCATACATTTCCCCGTGGTCATCAAGATGATGTTGTTGAATGCCTCTCGGCATGCGGAATGTATGGCATGCCGGGGCACTACGCCAAGCTGCAAGACGGAAAAAATGCGGTTTTTTTGCCGCTTTGGCCTGACAGGGGTGAAGAAAGTCACGATCGCCCCCTTCCAAAGGCTGCTTTTCAGGGCTTTTTTCGCGTCTCCGGGACCCGTTCCACCCGTGCCGTTCCACGAGGCTATGGACCCGCGCCAGCGACGCTATCTACTATCGAGGCTCGTTTAGCCGCCAGGTCCTGTCCATGAAGCGTTTGGCCTTATCCCTGCTCGCCCTGTCCGTGTCGTCGGCATTGTTCGCCGCGGCCGCCCCGACCATCGATCCGCACCGCTTGTCGGACGACGTCAAAACCCTCTCTTCCGACGCTTTCGAAGGCCGTGGCCCGGCCACCGCGGGCGAGACCAAGACCATCGACTACGTCATCGCCCAGTTCAAGGCGGCCGGCGTGCAGCCGGGTGGCGACCTCAAGAACGGCAAGCGCGAATGGACCCAGGCCGTGCCCCTGCTTCAGTCGGATATCGCCGGCACGCCGTCGCTGTCCTTCACGGTCAACGGGAAGACCGAGAACCTCACCCAGGGCAAGGAAATCGCCGTGCGCGCCGCGCTGGACGGCTCCAAGGCCGTATCGCTCAAGGATGCGCCGCTGGTGTTCATCGGCTACGGCGTGAAGGCACCCGAGCGTAACTGGGACGACTTCAAGGGCGTGGACCTCAAGGGCAAGATCGCCGTCGTGCTGATCAACGACCCGGACTTCGAAACCGGCGTGGGCGACTTCGGCGGCAAGGCCATGACCTACTACGGCCGCTGGACCTACAAGTATGAAGAGGCTGCCCGCCAGGGCGCCGCCGGCATGCTGATCGTCCACGAGACCGCGCCGGCTTCGTACGGTTGGGCCACCGTGGCCAACTCCAACACCAACACCCAGTTCGACGTGGTGCGCGACCATCCTTCCAGCGTGCATACGCCGGTGGAAGCATGGATCCAGCGCGACGTGGCGGTGGACCTGTTCAAGGCCGCCGGCCTGGATTTCGAGGCGCTCAAGAAGCAGGCGCAGACGCGCGAATTCAAGCCGGTGGTGCTGAAGGGCGAGAGCTTCTCGGCGAACTACAAGCTCAACTCCAAGGTCATCGTTTCGCACAACATCGTGGGCCGCATCGACGGCAGCAAGCGCCCGGACGAGACCGTGATCTACAGCGCGCACTGGGACCACCTGGGCGTCGGCGCACCGGATGCCAACGGCGACAAGATCTACAACGGCGCGGTGGACAATGCCACCGGCACGGCCGCGCTGATCGAGCTGGCCCGCGCCTTCGCCAACGGACCCAAGCCTGAGCGTTCGGTGGTGTTCCTCAACGTCACCGCCGAGGAAAAGGGCCTGCTGGGCTCGGAGTACTACGCCTCCAAGCCGCTCTATCCGCTGGCGACCACCGTGGCGGACATCAACATGGATGCGCTCGATCCGCACGGCCCCTCGCGCAATTTCAGCATCTCCGGCAACGCCAAGCTCGACCTGCTCGATGAGCTGACCGATACCGCCAAGAAGTGGAGCATGACCTACACGGCCGATCCGAAGCCGGAAGCGGGCCACTTCTTCCGCTCTGATCACTTCTCCTTCGCCAAGCGCGGCGTGCCTGCGGTCTCGTTCGAGTCGGGCGACGACTGGGTGGACGGTGGCGTGGCTGCCGGCAAGGCCGCGTCGGACGAATACGTGGCCAAGCACTACCACCAGCCGTCCGACGAGTGGCAGGCCAGTTGGCCGTTCACCGGCATGGCGCGCGACCTGCAGATCCTCTACACGCTGGGCAGCGATCTAGCCAACTCCGATACCTGGCCGAACTGGAGCAAGGATTCGGAATTCCGCGCCACCCGCGACGCCACGGCTTCGCAGCGCAAGTAATCAAAGCCGCACGTGAAAAGAGAACGGCCCGCAGTGATGCGGGCCGTTTTTTTATGCGCCGAACGAGATTTTTACGTATTGCTGAATCGCGTGACACCGCAACAAAAACGCAGCCTGACCGTCATTCCCGAGCGGGCCAGATGCCACGCAATCGTCGCTTTGGAATAACGGGAAAGTCATGCGCGATAGGCAGGCTATACAGCATCTGCCGCAAGAAGAAGTCCAACCTTATGCTGGCGCAATACGTTTACCCCTCAAAGATCGGCCTTTTCCGCATCATCCGCCATGGTCGCCAGTGGCGTGTGTTGCGGGAAGATCAGGAAATGGGTCGCCACGACACCGCCGAGGCAGCCCTCATCGCCACCCGCATTGCATGCCCCCAGGCCCGCCTCCCGGGCGAGCTGGATCAGTGGCGCTACATCCCGGAACTCGCGCTCGCCCATTCGCGCGTATCGTCGGAGGGCACGCATTGGCCGTTGGCGGGATGAGCGTCTTCTCCCGCAAGGGAGAAGACGCATAGCCATCATTCGTTGGCGTTGATCACTGCAAGGAAGTCCCTTCCATAACGCTTGAGCTTGGCCTCGCCCACGCCACTGATCGCGCCCATCTCCTCTTCGTTGGACGGCAGCGCGCGCAGCATCGCCAACAGGGTCGCATCATGGAAGATCACGTAGGGCGGCACGCCGTGCTGCTTCGCGAGCTGCGTGCGCAGCTTGCGCAGTTCATCCCATAGCGGCTGCTCGTAGGCTTCCACGCCGAGACTGCCGCCGGTCACCAGTTGGCTGTCGCGGCGTTTGCGTGAAGCACGAGCCGGGCGCGCGTCCTCGCGCAGACGCACGGAACGGTCTCCTACCAATACCTCGCGACTGGCCTTGGTCAGCCTGAGCGTGCCGAAGCCCTCCGCGTCAGCCTCCAGCAGGCCCATGGCCAGCAGCTGCCGAAACACGGAACGCCATTGCTTGTCGTCCATGTCGGCGCCGATGCCGAAGGTGGACAGGCGATCGTGGCCCAGCTCGCTCATGCGCGAACTGTCTTCACCGCGCAGGATGCTGATGACGTGGCCCGAACCGAAGCGCTGCCCACTGCGATACACCGCCGAAAGTGCCTTTTGCGCGGGCACGGTGGCATCCCAGGTCTTCGGCGCTTCGATGCAGTTGTCGCAGCGCCCGCACGGCCCGTGGAAGGTTTCGCCGAACGCCGCCAGCAGCAGCTCGCGCCGGCAACCCGTGGCTTCGGCATAAGCCAGCAAGGATTCCAGCTTCTGCCGTTCGATGCGCTTGCGCTCATCGGCCGACTCCGACTGCGCGATCATCTGGCTCATCGTCACCACATCGGACAGGCCATAGATCATCCAGGCGTCCGCTGGCAGGCCATCACGGCCGGCACGGCCGGTTTCCTGGTAGTAGCCCTCCATGCTGCGCGGCAGGTCCAGATGGGCCACGAAGCGCACGTCTGGCTTGTCGATGCCCATGCCGAAGGCGACTGTGGCCACCATCACCAGTCCGTCCTCGCGCAGGAAGCGGCGCTGATTGGCATGGCGCGTCGTTGCATCCAGCCCGGCGTGATACGGCAACGCGTCGACGCCCGCCTCGGCCAGCCACGCTGCCGTCTCATCCACCTTGCGGCGGCTGAGCGCATAAACGATGCCGGTTTCGCCGCGACGGCGCTCCAGGAAATCCATCAGCTGACGGCGCGCGTTATGGCGCAGGCCCACCTGGTAGCGGATGTTGGGCCGATCGAAGCTGGAGACGAACTGGCGCGCCTGCTGCAGCGCCAGGCGTTCGACGATTTCGTCGCGGGTGCGCTCGTCCGCCGTGGCAGTGAGCGCAATGCGCGGCACCTCGGGAAAACGCTGGTGCAACATCACCAGCTCCCGGTATTCAGGGCGGAAGTCGTGGCCCCACTGCGAGACGCAGTGCGCTTCGTCGATGGCGAACAGCGCGACTTCGGTACGTTCGAGCAGCCCCAGGAAGCGCGGCGTCAGCAGCCGTTCCGGCGCCACGTACAGCAGGTTGAGTTCGCCGGCCAGCAGCCGTCGCTCCACCTCGCGCTGATCTTCCGCGCTGAGGCTGGAATTGAGATACGCCGCCGCCACGCCGGCCTCACGCAAGGCATCCACCTGGTCCTGCATCAGTGCGATCAGCGGCGACACCACGATGCCGGTGCCCTGTCGCACCAACGCGGGAATCTGGTAGCAGAGCGACTTGCCGCCACCGGTCGGCATCAGTACCAGCGTGTCGCCACCTTCGATGAGGTGCTCGACGATGGCCTGCTGCTGGCCGCGGAACTCGGTGTAGCCGAAAACGCTGTGGAGAATATCGAGGGGCGAGGGAGACATCGGGAAATGCTAGCAAATGGAACCCGGTTCCCGCGCCTCGCAACGCCACTCATTGATGTAGGAGCGCACCCAGTGCGCGAAAAGCCTACAAAGCGGAGATGCGACCACCGATCATCGAGGCAGGCGGGTGAATCCGCGGTCGCGCACTGGGTGCGCTCCTACAGGGTTGGAGAGGGGAAACCGCGACTCAGCCAGGCATGCCCCACAACGCGCGATCAAGATTCGCATCGAGCCCGAAGCTGGCGAGCGGCACGCGACCGTTGCGTACCTCGACACCTTCCGCCTTCAGGCGCTTGCTTTGCTCGCGAAAGCCCCGACTGCCGGGCGGAAAGGCGATGTGGCCACTGGAGCGCAGGACGCGATGCCAAGGCAGTTCCATGCCATCGGGCGTCTCGCCCAGGGCCCTGCCCACCAGTCGCGCGCGCCCCGGCAAGCCTGCGCGCGCCGCAATGGCGCCGTAACTGGCCACGCGCCCTCGAGGAATCGCCGCAATGGCCGCGAAGATGCGCGCGTAGGCGTCGTCAATGGCGCGTTCCATGATCTTCAACAGGCTCTTTACACCGGGTCGTGGCACAGTATCCGGGCTGGATTCGCCTGCCAAGGAGATCGCACCCATGCGCCATTTTGAAGCCGTGCGCTCCCACGTCGGCAGCTTGCACGAGTTGCGCCACAACGACCCGTACCTGATCAGTTTCGACCTGTCGCTGCCGCACGATCGCCACCAGGGCATTTATCTCACGGAACTGGAAGACGAAGCCGGTCGACGCTACCTGCGCATCTCCACGCCCGTCGGCCCGCTGGCCGGTACGGACCCTCGCCGCTGCCTCCGCTTCAACTGGGAACAGCGCAACGGGTTCCTGGCCGTGGCGGACCTGGACGGCTCGCCCTACCTGCACCTGTGCGAGAACCGGCCGTATGAACTGCTGGATGCCGCCGAGCTCAAGCGGCTGATCGAGGAGCTGGGCGAGCTGGGCGACCAGTTGGAGAGGATCGTCGCCGCAGGCGGCGACGATCTGTAAACCAGCGTTCGCTTGTAGGAGCGCACCCAGTGCGCGATCGCGGCGCCCCGTGTTCGCCCCGGTGGCAGTTTGTCGCGTCACCGCTTCATAGGCTTATCGCGCACTGGGTGCGCTCCTACATGCAACGCCCCCGCGTCGGTCAGAACATTTGGGCCAGCCGCACGAAGCCGTAGGCCAACAGCGCCGTGACCGGCAACGTGAGTATCCACGCCCACACCATGCGCTCCACCACCGACCAGCGGATGGCGTTCCAGCGCTTGGCCGCACCCACGCCCATGATCGAGGCGGACACATTGTGCGTGGTCGACACGGGAATGCCGAACGCCGATGCGGTAAGGATCACCGCCGCCGAACTGCCCTCGGCCGCGAAGCCATTGATGGGATGCAGCTTCACCATCTTGTGCCCCAGCGTCTTGATGATGCGCCAGCCACCACCGGCCGTACCGGCCGCCATGGTGAGCGCGCACACCACCGCCACCCACGCCGGCACGTCAAAGCCGCCCGTCGAGGAACCGTGGATGCGCAGGAAGCCGAGCCACGACGGCAGGCCATCGAACTGACCCGCCGTGGTCGCGCCGGCCAGCGCGAGCGCAATGATGCCCATGCTCTTCTGCGCGTCGTTCATGCCGTGGGCCAGGCCCATGGCGCTGGCCGAGACGATCTGCGCCTTGCCGAAGAACGCGTTGACGAAGGGCGTGCGGCCCAGGCGTCGCAGGAAACCGGTGCGACTGGAGAACCAGCTCAGCAGCGCATAAAGTGCACCCATCAACAGGAAGCCGATGACGAAACCCATCAATGGTGAAACCACCATGGGTATGACGACCTTGGGCACTACGCCCTTGCCGTCCCACCAGTGCAGACCGCCTTGCGCCCAGATCACCGAGGCGAAATTGTTGCCGGACGTTGCAATGGCCGCACCCACCAGCGCGCCGACGAGCGCGTGACTGGAACTCGACGGCAGGCCCAGCCACCAGGTGAGGAGGTTCCATGCCGTCGCGGCCAGCAAGGCGCAGATGAGCAACTGCGGCCCGGCCTCGATCACGTGCGTGTCGATGATGCCGGCCGCGATGGTCTTGGCCACCGCCGTGCCCCACAGCGCACCGATCAGGTTGGTGATGGCCGCCAGCATCACGGCCTGGCCCGGCGTCAGCACCTTGGTGGCGACGACGGTAGCAATGGAGTTGGCGGTGTCGTGGAAGCCGTTGATGTAGGTGAATGCGAGTGCGATGAGCACGACGGCAATGGCAAGGCCGATGCTCATGCGCGCACCCCGCGCGCCACGACGAAAGCCCGGTTCGACACCGGGCGGCAGGAATGGAAGGGCGTCATCGGGCTGGCCTCAGGAATTCTTCAGCACGATCGAATAGACGATGTTGCCGACGTCGCGGCACTTGTCGATCGCCTTCTCGATCAGCTCGAACAGATCCTTGGCCAGCATCGCGCGCATGGCGTCGTTGCCTTCCACGTAAAGGTTGCGGTACGGCGAGAGCAGCATGCGATCGCCTTCCGACTCCAGCGTCTGCAGGCGATCCTGCAGCTTCTTCACCGGATCGATGCGCAGGCCGCGACGCAGCTCGCCAATCATCTCGGACACCACGCCGGTGGCGCGCTCCAGCACCAGCGCGCGGGCGGCGAAGTCCACGTCGGAAACGCGCTCGGCGATGATCTCGTAACGCTCGGCGAACTTCTCGATGGTCTTGGGAATCTTGTACAGCGCCGAGTTCAGCGCCTCGATGTCCTCGCGGTCTAGCGCGGTGACAAAGGTGTTCACCAGCTCCTCGCTGATCTGTCCGGCAAGCGCCTTCTCGCGCGCACGCGCGGATGCGAAGGCGGCCATCACCGGCGCGTGATCCTTGCCCGTCACCAGTTCATGGAGGGCCTTGGCGCTCTCGCGCGCCGCCTCGGCGCTTTGCTCGAGCAGGCCGTAGAACTTGTCGCCTTTGCCGAAAATCGTTTGCAATGAAAACATGCAGTTATTGCCTAGGGTGCGGGGGCTGAAATGACCGGTATGTTACAGGAGGGCCCTGCCGCACCGCATCACACCGCGTGGAACGCAGTGCCGCGCGCCCGACCACCCTCTGGCCTTACACTGCGTCTCATGTCCCCCCGCGACCATTTCCGCACCCCGCGGCCGCCATGCTGACCGAAATCGCGGCTGTCATCCTCCTATCGCTGTTCAACGGCTTCTTCGCCCTGTCGGAGATGGCCCTGGTCGCCTCGCGCAAGACGCGCCTGAAGCAAATGGCCCGCACCAGCCGCCGTGCCCGGGTGGCGTTGCGCAACGCCGAGGCACCCGAGCGCTTCCTCTCCACCGTACAGGTGGGCATGACCCTGGTGATCCTGATCACCGGCGCGCTGGCCGGCGATGCCCTGGGCGACCACATAGCCCAGGCCATCCACGGTGGCCGGGCGGCCTGGCTGGAGCCCTACGCCAAGGTCGTCGGCCTCGTGCTCGGATTCGTGCTGATCTCCTTCATCCAGATCGTGATTGGCGAACTGGTGCCCAAACGTGTGGCGCTGTCCTCCCCCGAACAGATCTCCGGCTACGTGGCGATGCCGATGATGGTGCTCTCGCGCCTCACCGCACCGTTCGTGTGGCTGCTCAATCTCTGCAGCGGGCTGATCCTGCGCATGCTCAACGTGAAGCAGCGCAGCAGCGACGTGGCAACGGAAGAGGAGATCCGCCTGCTGGTGGCCGAAAGCGCCGAGCACGGCATCCTCGACCGCGACGAACACAACATGGTCAACCGCGTACTGCGCCTGGGCGACCGCACGGTGGAAAGCGTGATGACCCCGCGCACGCGCATCGTGTGGCTGGACCAGGGCGCCAGCTACCAGGAAAACGCCGCGATCCTGCGCGATACCCCGTACTCGCGTTATCCGGTCTACCGCGGCGACGAAAGCGATATCGCCGGCGTGGTCGAGGTCAAGCGCCTGCTACGCGGCTATGAGCTGGGCAAGCCTGACCTTTTCGGCCAGCTGGTGAAGCCTCTGTACGTGCCGGGCACGGCACGCGCGCTGGACCTGCTGGAAGAGTTTCGCGATGCCGAAACCCAGCTCGCCCTGGTGGTCGACGAATACGGCGACATCGTAGGCCTGGTCACCCTCAACGACTTGCTGGCAGCCATCGTGGGCGCCACCCAGCTCGGCGGCAGCGGCCCCGAGGAAAGCCCGCTGGTGACCCAGCGTGGCGACGGTAGCTGGCTGATCGACGGCTCACTGTCCATCGACGACCTGCGCGAACTGCTGCAGGTGGACGTCCTGCCCGGCGAGGCGGAACACGAATACCGCACGGCTGCCGGCATGGTGATGGCGGCGCTCGGCCACATCCCGCAGACCGGCGAGGTCTTCGAATGGCGGGGATTCCGTGTCGAGGTGGTGGACCTCGACGGCGCCCGCATCGACAAGCTGCTGGTGATGCGCATTCCGCAGATCGACGTCGAGGAAGACGGGTTCTAGCGTCGATCCGGATTTCTTGTGGGAGCGCACCCTGTGCGCGACCGCGCCGCCGCGGTCGGCCTCCGGTGAGAGGTTATCGCTTCAGTTCCGCAATCAGCTTCCCGCAACGGCCCGTCGCGCACAGGGTGCGCTCCCACAGAATAGGTGCGCATGCGCCGCACTAGCCCTTCTTGAGCTTCTCGTTCGCAATCGCCGCCATGCGCTGCGCATCCGCGAAGATGCCATGCATTACCCGCAGCTCCCGCTCGTCCGGCTGGGCGCGCTGGAACAGCTTGCGCAGACGCAACATGATCGTGGTCGGCGCACGACCCTTGTGGAAGTCGATGTCGTCCAGCATCTGCGACAGGTGCTCGAAGAAGCGCTCCATCCGCTCCGCATCGGCGGGCGGCTCGGCATCGGCACGCACGGGCACAGCGACTTCACCCAGCGAGGCCACGCGCAGCTCATAGGCCATCACCTGCACGGCCTGCGACAGGTTCAACGAACTGAAATCGTCCACGCTGGGGATGCGCACCATCGCGTGGCAGCGCGCCAGCTCCTCGTTCTCCAGGCCGGTACGCTCGTTGCCGAACACCAGCGCCACCTGTTCGCCGCGGGCGGCGGCTGCCAGGGCACGGGCGGCGGCCTCACGTGGGGTGATCTCCTCCAGGTCCACGCCGCGGCGGCGGGCCGACAGGCCCAGCGCCAGGCTGGTGCCGGCCAGGGCGTCCACCAGGCCTTCGCTGACCGTGGCCTGCTCCAGCACATCGTCGGCGCCGGCGGCCAGGGCCGAGGCCTCCCGGTCGGGAAACCGGTGCGGAGCCACCAGCGCCATGCGGTCGAAACCCATGGTGCGAATGGCCCGGGCGGCACTGCCGATGTTGCCTGGGTGCGAGGTGCGCACCAGCACGTAGCGGATGCGGGCGGCGATGTCGGGAGAGGTGGTCATGCCGGGAAAGGCTCGGGCAAATGGTCGCAAAGCTTGGAAATTGTGGGGCCCCATGTCAAACCGTTCATCTTCCCCACCTGAACAGAGGCGGCTCCTCTGCTAGACTTTGCCGCCGAAACCCCGTTCTTTTGAAAGCCGAAGCCATGCCAAGACCCGCCGTCAACGTCGCGGTGCGCGCCGCGCGCTCCGCAGGAAACATCATCCTGCGCTACATGAATCGCATCGACGGACTCAACGTCGTCGAGAAGCAACGCATGGACTTCGCCTCGGAAGTCGACCGCCTGGCCGAAGCCGAGATCGTCAAGGAACTCAAGCGCGCCTACCCGACCCACGCCTTCCTCGCCGAGGAAAGCGGCGCCACGGGCAAGGGTCCGCTGGTATGGGTGATCGACCCGCTCGACGGCACCCATAACTACCTGCGCGGCATTCCGCACTTTTGCGTGTCCATCGCCCTGCTCGACAAGGGCGAGCCGGTGTACGCCGTCGTGTTCGACCCGCTGCGCGACGAGCTGTTCACCGCCAGCAAGGGCGACGGCGCCTACCTCAACGACCGCCGCATCCGCGTCAGCAAGCGGGACAACCTGGGCGGCGCGATGATCGCCACCGGTTTCCCCTATCGCCAGCGCTCGCACCTCGACGCGCAGTTGGACATGACGCGCGCCCTGCTCGGCCAGGCCGAGGACATCCGCCGCTCGGGCTCCGCCGCGCTGGACCTGGCCTACACCGCCGCCGGTCGCTACGACGGCTACTTCGAGATCGGCCTCAAGCCCTGGGACATGGCCGCCGGCGTGCTGCTGGTGCGCGAGGCGGGCGGTCGCTACTGCGATTTCGCCGGCCGCGACGGCATTCCCGAAAGCGGCAACATCGTCGCCGGCAACCTCAACGTGACGCAGGCGATGGTGGACGCCATCGGCGCGAATGCCACACCCAGGCTGCTGATGGCCTGATGGATAAGAAAAAGGCGCCGCAAGGCGCCTTTTTCTTTGCCGCTGTTTTTTTGTAGGAGCGCACCCAGTGCGCGATCACGGCATTGCCGCTCCGTAGGCTTTTCGCGCACTGGGTGCGCTCCTACAGAAGATGGGGCATCACGCCCCCGGCTCGGCCTCACGCAGAAACCCCCGCAGGAACGGCACCGTGATCTTCCTGCGTGCCGCCAGCGATGCCTGGTCCAGGCGATCCAGCAGGTCCAGCAAGGCACCCAGGTCGCGCGCGTAGCGGTTGAACAGCCAGTCGAGCACGGTGTCGTCCAGCTCGATGCCGCGCGAGGCCGCCTGCTGGCGCAGTACGGCGCGGCGCTCGGCATCGTCCAGCGGCTTGAGCAGGGCCTGCTGGCAGGCACCCAGGCGCGAGCGCAGGTCGGGCAGGCCCAGGCCCAGCTGTGACGGCAGGGTCTCGGCGGCGAACAGCAGCGTGGCACCCTCGGCCTTCGCCTTGTTGTAGACGTCGAACAGCGCGTGCTCGGCCTCGCGGTCACCCGCGATGGCGCCGAGGTCGTCCAGCGCAAGGAACTCGCTGCCGGCCACGCCGCGGATCGCAACGGCCTTGTCGGCCAGGCTGGCCAGCGGCAGGTATTGCACCGTGCGCCCACCGGCGAACGCGGCCTGGCAGGCCGCCATCAGCAGGTGGCTCTTGCCGCTGCCGGCAGAACCCGCCAGGTAAAGCCACGGCGTGCCGGGCGCGCTGGCGAGCTGCTCCACGGCGGCGAGCGTGGCGGCATTGCTCCCGGGATGGAAATGTTCAAAGCGCTGGCGGCGAGGCCAGCGCAGGGCAAGCGGCAACTGCGGGATCATGCGGGGGGTGCTGCGTCCTTCGTGTCGTCGTGACGGGTCACGACCGTATCGGTTTCCACCGTGCCTTGCGGCGTGGCGACGACGACATCCACTTCGGCGAGCACCGGGTCGCCCCTGCCCGCCTCCGTGTACAGATCGCTCTGCCGGTAGCGCTCGATAAGGTAGCGCAACACGACCAGGATTACCGAGGCCGCGGGCAACGCCAGCAGGACGCCGAGGAATCCGAACAGGTAACCGCCGGCCAGCACGGCGAAGATCACCGCCACTGGATGCAGGCCGATCTTCTCGCCCACCAGGCGTGGCACCAGCACGTAGCCCTCCAGCAGCTGGCCCACGGTGAAGATGCCCACCACCATCAGCACGTGGCTCCAGTCGCCGTACTGCACCAGCGCGGCGATCAGGGCCGAGCCGAAGCCGACGATGAAGCCCAGGTACGGCACGAAGCTGAGCAGGCCAGCGACCATGCCGATCAAGGGGCCGACCGAGAGGCCCATGATGGTCAGTGCCGCGCCGTAGAAGATGCCCAGCGCCAGCATCACCAGCAGCTGGCCACGCACGAATGCGCCCAGCACGCTGTCTGCCTCGCGTGCGAGATGAGCCACGGTCGGCTCGATCGAACGCGGCAGCATGCGATCGATCCATGCCACCAGGCGATCCCAGTCGCGCAGCAGGTAGAAGGCCACCACGGGGATCAGCACAAGGTTGGTCAGCCAGGCGATCACGCCGAGGCTGGAGCGGGAAATCTTGCCGATCACGGTGGAAGCGGCATCGCCGACCGAACCGATATGCTCCTTGAACTGCTCCACCAGGCGATCGGTATCGAACGCACTGGGGTCCAGGTGCAGCTTGGCCTGCACCCACGGCAGCGCGGTGTTGCGCGCCCAGTCCACGTAGTGCGGCAGGTTCTGCACCAGGTTGTCGATCTGGCGGGAGATCAGCGGGATCAGCAGCAGCAACGCGCCGATCGCCAGCAACAGCAGCACGATGAACACGATGCTCACCGCCAGCGTGCGCCCCAGGCCCAGCCGCTCCAGGCGATCGGCCAGCGGATCGCCCAGGTAGGCCAGCATCGCGGCGAAGGCGAACGGCATCAGCACCGGCGCCAGCAGCCAGAGCACGTAGATGATGGCCGCGGCGATCGCCAGCATTTGCCAGCGGCGGGAGGTGTCATGCGTCATGGCATGGCTCATGGGGCGGAACGGGTCAGTGTGACCCAGGCATCCAGGCATCGCCAGCGCACCGGCGACCCCTGCCGTTCAGACCGGGCGGGGCCCGGCGCGATCAATGGACCCAGCGCAGGCTGATGTCCGCGTCGGTATGCGAGTCACCGCGCAGCAGGCGCCCGCTCGCGGCGAGGTTGGCCGCCAGCACGTCCAGCGGCAGGCTGGCCTTCACCTCGAACAGCATGCCGTCGCCCTGCGCGCTTACCGTGGTGACCTGGCGCACCGAGGGGTCGGCACGCAGCATCGCCAGCAGGTTGGCGTAGTCGATCGCGGAATTGACCTGGGACACCCACAGCTTGCCGTCCACCGTGGCCGAGCCGATTACGTTCAGCTGCTTGCCCAGGCGGTCGGCCAGGCCGTTGCCGGCATCGGTGAGCACGGCCGCCGTGTTGGCGCCATTGTTGTTCCAGCGCTGCTGCGGGCCCCCGGAGACCAGCACCCAGTCGGCGCTGTTGCCGTGCAGTTGACCGAGCAGGATCAGGCCGGTCTTGTACTGGCGGGCGAGCGCAGCCACCTGGTCGGGTTCGGCGGTGGTCAGGTTCGGGGTATCGCCCGTCTTGGCCGGATCGGCCAGCAGGGTGCTGTAACCGCGGGCCGCCACGGCCTGGCTCAGCGCCGCCAGCGCGTCGCGAGTCAGCACGCTGCCGTCCTCGTCACGCACCAGCAACAGCACCGGCGGCTTGGGGCCGCTGCCGGCGACGCCCAACTGGGCAATGGTGCGTTGGACCGCGGCCTCGTCGAAGGTCACTTGCAGGCTCATGCCGGTAGGCGCGCGCTGGTACTGGTACTGCTTGACGATACCGCTGGCGCCCTTGAGCGCATCGGGATAGCCCGCCTTGGTGCTCAGGTCCTGCCCGCCGGCGGTGCGCGTCAGCACTTGGGCCAGGGCATCGCTGAAGGCGTTGTTGCGGGCGGCATCACTGGTGTCGGCGACCGACACCACGACGGTGTAGGGCGAGACCTGGCCCTGGGCATGCACGGACAGCAGCGGGGCAAGGCCCAGCACGAGACAGACGAGCAGCAGGCGGGACAGGCGCATGGGGAGGCGATATCCGGAAAGGAAACGTCGGAAGTCTGCCCAATCCGGCCCCCAGCGTCCATCGAAGCGATCCCGGTTCGGGTCATGCTTTTCGGCTCCCGCTCAGGCAGGGCACTGCCTTCACTGCTACACTTTGGCGTTTCTCCACGCCGGGTTTCCCTCATGTCCGACGCCCTCACCTACCGCGCCGCTGGCGTTGATATCGATGCCGGCAATGCCGTGGTCGAACGCATCAAGCCGCTGGTCAAGCGCACGTCCCGTCCTGAAGTGATGGGTGGCCTGGGCGGCTTCGGCGGCCTGTTCGACCTGTCCGGCAAGTACAAGGAGCCGGTACTGGTTTCCGGCACCGACGGCGTGGGCACCAAGCTCAAGCTGGCCCAGCAGCTGGGTCGCCACGACACCATCGGCATCGACCTGGTCGGCATGTGCGTCAACGACGTGCTGGTGCAGGGCGCCGAGCCGCTGTTCTTCCTCGACTACTTCGCCACCGGCAAGCTGGACGTGGACACCACCGTGGCCGTGGTCGGCGGCATCGCCAAGGGTTGCGAGCTGGCCGGTTGCGCGCTGATCGGGGGCGAGACGGCCGAAATGCCGGACATGTACCCGCCGGGTGAATACGACCTCGGCGGCTTCACCGTGGGCGCGGTGGAAAAGTCGCAGCTGCTTTCCGGCGCCGCCATCGTGGCCGGCGACGTGATCCTGGGCGTGGCCTCCTCCGGTCCGCACTCGAACGGTTATTCGCTGATCCGCAAGATCCTCGAGCGTGCCGGCAACCCGCTGGACCTCGAGGTCGGCAGCGTGAAGCTGGCCGACGCGTTGATGGCGCCGACCACCATCTACGTGAAGCCGATGCTGGAGCTGATGAAGAGCCAGCCGGTGCACGGCATGGCGCACATCACCGGCGGTGGCCTGAAGGAAAACATCATCCGCGTGGTGCCGGACGCGCTGGGCATCCAGGTCGACGCCGCAGCCATCGTGCTGCCGCCGGTGTTCGAGTGGCTGATGCGCGAAGGCAACGTGGCGCGTGAGGAAATGTGGCGCACCTTCAACTGCGGCGTGGGCTTCACCGTGATCCTGCCGCGCGATGCCGTCGAGGCCGCCTCCGCCCTGCTCGCCAAGCACGGCCTGGCCAGTTCGGTGATCGGCGAGATCGTGCCCGCCCAAAGCGACGAGCGCGTCCACATCGGCTAAGCCCGTGACAACCCAGCGTCTTCGTGTCGCCGTGCTCGCCTCCGGGCGCGGCAGCAACCTGCAGGCCTTGATCGCCGCGCGCGACGCGGGGCAGCTGCCGGTCGACTTCGTGCTGGTCGGCAGCGACAAGGCCAACGCCGGCGCGCTGCAGCTGGCGAAGGACGCGGGTATTGCCACCTTCACGCTGAACCCGAAGGCGTTCGCCAGCCGCCGCGACTTCGACTTCGAACTGTTCCGCCAGCTCGATGCCAGCGGCGCCGACGCGCTGGTGCTGGCCGGCTTCATGCGCATCATCGACGGTGAGGCGCTGAAGCCCTGGGTCGGCCGCATGATCAACATCCACCCTTCGCTGCTGCCCAAGTACCGCGGCCTGCACACGCACCGGCGCGCGCTGGAAGCGGGGGATGTGGAGCACGGCGCCAGCGTGCATTACGTGACCGCCGAACTGGACGGCGGCCCGGTGATCGCGCAGGCCACCATCGAGGTCCGCCCCGGTGACGACGAGCTCCAGCTCGCCCAGCGCCTGCTCAGGTTCGAGCACCAGCTGCTGCCCGCCGTGCTGAACCTGATCGCCGAAGGCCGCCTGTCACTGCTGCCGCCCGACCGTATCGCGCTGGACGGCCAACCGCAGGACGCGCCGCTGCAACTGCGCAACGGCCGTTTGGTTGACTGAGCGGCCCACGGCCTCTCTACAAGTCGTTCAGGCTGAACACGTAGACTGCGGTTCCCATGACCCAGTCCAACACTCTCCGCACATTCGCCGCCGGCCTGGTGCTGGCGTTCTCCGCCTCGACCGCGTTCGCCGCGACGGCGCCGGCACCGTTCACCGCGACCTATCAGGTGTCACAGGGCGGCCAAGCCATCGGCGAGGCCGTGGTGACGCTCAAGCCGGCCGGAGACGGCCAGTGGGAGTACAGCAACCAGACCAAGGGCACCTCGGGTCTGGCCGCCGCGCTCGGCGCCAATTCCAACGAGACCACGCGCTTCCGCTGGAACAACAACGCGCCTGAAACGGTGAGCTACGACTACCGCATGGACGCTGCGATCAAGAGCAAGCAGCGCCATACCAACGTGAACTGGACCACCAACCAGGTCACCGTCGACGAGGGCAAGGGCCCGATGAACTACGCCAGCGTGCCTGGCCTGGTCGATCGCAATACGGCGCCCTACGCCATCGGACTCGCGTTGCGCGACGGCAAGCAGAGCGTGGCGCTGCCAGTCGCGGTGAAGCGCAATGTCGAGACGCAGAGCTTCAAGGTGGCCGGCAAGGACGCGGTGAAGGTACCCGCCGGCAGCTTCCAGGCCGAGCGCGTGGAACGCACGGACGACAACAAGGCTTTCAGCGCATGGTACGCACCGCAGAAGTATCCGGTGCCGGTGAAGCTCGCGCAGAGCGATGGCGGCAACCTGACGCTGGAACTAGTGAGCTACAAGGGCGGCAATTGAGCCAAGCCGCCTCACCTGTAGGAGCGCACCCAGTGCGCGATCGCAGAATGGCGTCGTTACCGCTTCGTAGGCTTATCGCGCACTGGGTGCGCTCCTACAAAAGCCCCGCGTAAGAAAAAGGCCGCTGACGCGGCCTTTTTCATGCGACACGATCGTTGCGATCAGGACGGCAGGCGACGGATCTTCGCGCCCAGCGTGCCCAGCTTCTCTTCAATGTTCTCGTAGCCGCGATCGATGTGGTACACGCGATCCACGGTGGTGTCGCCCTGCGCCACCAGGCCGGCCAACACCAGGCAGGCGGAAGCGCGCAGGTCGGTCGCCATGATCGGCGCGCCGCTCATCTTTTCCACGCCCTTGATGATGGCGGTGTTGCCTTCGAGGCGGATGTCCGCGCCCAGGCGCTGCAGTTCCAGCGCGTGCATGAAGCGGTTCTCGAACACCGTCTCGGTGATCACGCCCACCCCCTCGGCCACGCAATTGAGCGCGGTGAACTGCGCCTGCATGTCGGTCGGGAACGCCGGGTACGGTGCGGTAGTGATGTTCACCGCCTTCGGGCGGCGACCGCGCATGTCCAGCTCGATCCAGTCGGCGCCGGTGGAGATGTGCGCACCGGCCTCTTCCAGCTTGGCCAGCACGGCGTCCAGCGTATCGGCGCGCGCGTTGCGGGCACGCACCTTGCCACCGGTCATCGCAGCGCCAACCAGGAAGGTGCCGGTCTCGATGCGGTCGGGCAGCACTTCGTACTCGGCGCCATGCAGGCGCTCGACGCCATGGATGGTGAGCGTGGAGGTGCCGGCGCCTTCGATCTGGGCGCCCATGGCGATCAGGCAGTGGGCCAGGTCGACCACTTCCGGTTCCTGCGCCGCGTTCTCGATCACGGTGGTGCCCTGCGCCAGCGCGGCCGCCATCATGATGTTCTCGGTACCAGTGACGGTGACCATGTCCATCGAGATGCGCGCGCCCTTGAGGCGCTTGGCCTTGGCCTTGATGTAGCCGTTCTCCACGACCACATCGGCGCCCAGCGCCTGCAGGCCGCGGATGTGCTGGTCGACCGGACGCGAGCCGATCGCGCAACCGCCCGGCAGCGACACTTCCGCCTCGCCGAAGCGCGCCACCAGCGGACCCAGCACCAGGATCGACGCGCGCATGGTGCGCACCAAGTCGTAGGGGGCGAAGTAGCGCTCGGTGGAACGCGGGTCGATATGCATCTTCATGCGGTCGTCCAGCACCAGCTGCGTGCCCATCTGGCCCAGCAGCTCGATGAAGGTGGTGACGTCGTGCAGATGCGGAACGTTGCTGATCGCCACCGGCTCATCGGCCAGCAGGCAGGAAGCGAGAATCGGCAACACGGCGTTCTTGGCGCCGGAAATGCCCACTTCGCCGTGTAGCGGCTCACCGCCGCTGATCAGGATCTTGGCCATCGTAGTCCTTGCGAATGTAGTGCTCAGGAATCGCAGCGCTGCGCTCAACGGCGCGCCGCGATCTCCTGCGGGGTAAGAGTTTTCAGGGCCAGCGCATGGATCGCACCACCCATGAGATCGCCCAGCGTGGCGTAGACCAGGCGATGGCGCGCCAGCGGAAGCTTGCCGGCGAACTGCTCCGCCACCACTTCAGCCTCGAAATGCACGCCGTCGTCGCCGCTTACGGCGACCTGCGCACCTGGCAGGCCCTGTTCGATCATTGCCTGGATGGTGGCAGCGTCCATGGGTTTTTCCACTTGCAGGATGTTAGGTCAGCGCCGGGTCCGGAGACGATCCAGGCCCAATGGCACCGACTATGAAGTTAAAATGCGAATATGCCATGTTAATGGAAAAGCTCTGTCGCAGAAACGACACGTGTTGCCGGAGCCATCCGCGACACGACCTTCGCGATTGCCCAACCCCATGATTCAACGGAACATCTCCTCCTGACCGGATCGTTCAGGATGATGACGAGATTCCGGCACGGACCCCGAGGACGCATGAACGCCCACGTCGCCACCACCAGCCCGCACGCGATCAACGCCGACGCCATCGTGCACAGCGCACGCACCGTGATCGCCACCGAGGCGGCCGCCATCCGCGCCCTGGAGCCGCGTATCGGCCCCGAATTCGTCGAGGCCTGCCGGCTGATCATGGGCTGCGCCGGACGCGTGGTCGTCACCGGCATGGGCAAGTCCGGCCACGTGGGCCGCAAGGTCGCCGCGACGCTGGCCTCCACCGGCACGCCGGCCTTCTTCGTCCACCCGGGCGAAGCCAGCCACGGCGACCTTGGCATGATCCTGCCGCAGGACGTGGTGCTGGCCCTGTCCAATTCCGGCGAAACCGACGAGGTGCTGTTCATACTCCCCGTGATCAAGCGTCAGGGCATCCCGCTCATCGCGATCACCGGCAATGCGCATTCCTCCCTGGCCGACCAGGCCGAAGTGCACCTGGACGCCAGCATCGCGGCCGAAGCCTGCCCGCTGGGCCTGGCCCCCACCGCCAGCACCACGGCGGCGCTGGTGATGGGCGACGCGCTGGCCATCGCCCTGCTCGAAGCCCGCGGCTTCACTTCGGAAGACTTCGCGCGCTCGCACCCGGCCGGTAGCCTGGGGCGCCGCCTGCTGCTGCACATCAGCGACGTGATGCATACCGGCGAGGGCATCCCGGCGGTGCCGCCGAACGCCACGCTGACCCAGGCCCTGATGGAGATGACCCGCAAGCACCTGGGCATGACAGCAGTGATCGACTCCAACCGGCGCCTGCTTGGCGTGTTCACCGACGGCGACCTGCGCCGCGCGCTGGACGACGATGGCGTGGACCTGCGCGGCGCCACCGTGGCCGAACTGATGACCCGCGGCCCCAAGACCATCGGGGCGGACAAGCTGGCCATCGAGGCGGCCCAGCTGATGGAGAAGCACCAGATCCATGCCCTGCTGGTAGTCAACGACGACCAGCAGGTGGTGGGCGCACTGAACATTCACGATCTGCTCCGCGCACGCGTGGTCTGATCGAAAGGTTCGCGCCCCACCATCACGTCCACCGCAACGCCCGACCGGCGTTTGACGGTATCGCCCCCCTGCCTCCTTGCCGACCGTGCCCATGTATCTGGCTGACATCCCCGCTGACGTACTCGCCCGTGCCGCCAAGGTCCGCCTCGCCGTGTTCGACGTGGATGGCACGCTCACCGACGGCCGCCTGTGGTACGCCGAGGACGGCCACGAAACCAAGGTGTTCCATGTGCACGACGGTCTGGGCCTGAAGCGACTCATGGCCAACGGCGTGCAGGTGGCCATCATCTCCGCCCGCATCAGCCACCCGGTGGCGCTGCGCGCCGAGGAGCTGGACATTGCCCACGTGTACCAGGGCCAGGGCGACAAGCGCGTCTGCCTGAACCAGCTGCTCGAGGCACTGGCCCTGGCGCCGGACGAAGTGGCCTTCGTGGGCGACGACCTGCCCGACCTGCCGCCGATGCAGATGGTCGGCCTGGCCGTGGCCGTCGCCAACGCCCACCCGTGGGTGGCCGAGCAGGCGCATTGGCATACCCGCCTGGGCGGTGGCCAGGGCGCAGCGCGCGAGGTGGCGGACATGATCCTGAAGGCCCACGGCAAGGACGTGGCCGAACGGGAGCGCTGGAAGTGAGTTTGCGCACCTATCTGCGCGACCGCGGACTGATGGTCGCGATCGTCCTGGTCGCTGCCGCCACGGGCGCCACCCAGATGCTGTACTGGTGGCTGGCGCCGGCGCCGAAAGTCAGCGATTTCGTGGGTCCGCCGCGCTCGGGCTACACCCTCACCAATTTCCGGCTGTGGTCCTACGACGTGGACGGCCAGCCCAGCTTCAACATGGTCGCCCCGCACCTGGAGCGCCGCGAGAACGACGAGTCGCTGTACATCAACACGCCGAAGTTCGAGCTGCCCTCCAACCAGGACGGCGTACCGCCCTGGCTGGGCGACTCGCTGTACGCCTGGGTGGACAAGAGCGGGTCGCTGCTCAAGCTGCAGGGCCCCGTGTACATGCACCGCGCCGCCTTCCAGGACACTGCGGCCGCCGAGATCCACACCTCCGACGTCACCTCCTGGCCCAAGGAAAACCGCATGGAGACGGCTGCCGCGGCACACATGGTGCAGGGCGACAGTACAATGAGCGGGGTTGGCATGCGCGCCAACCTCAACACCAATCACATGGAGCTGCTCGATGAAAGCCACGGCTCGTTCCCGCCGCGCAAACAGAAGTCGTCTTAAGCTTTCCCTGGGCCTGCTCTGCCTTGGTGTTTTCCTCCTGCAGCCGGCGTTCGCCAAGCAGGACGACCGCAACCAGCCGATGAACTTCCAGGCGAAGTCCACCGATGCGTACAACGCGCCGAACACCATCAGCACGCTCAAGGGCAATGTGATCCTCACCCAGGGCACGCTGAAGGTGACCGGCGACGTCGCCAAGGTGCACCTGGACGGCGATACGCAGATTGCCCGCGTCGTCGTCACCGGCAACCCGGCGCACATCCAGCAGCTGGATGACAACAACAACCTGATGCAGGGCGACGCGGCAACGCTCGACTACGACAACATCAACGGCATCGCCGTGCTCATCGGCAATGCCTCGGTGACGCAGCAGGGTCGCGGCGAGTTCCACGGCGACAAGCTCACCTACAACACCAATACCAGCCTGATCACCGGCGAAGCTGGTGGCGAAGGCGTGGTGCATGGCACCTTCCTGCCCAAGCAGAAGCCCGGCACGCCTGCGCCGCAGCCAACCCCCAAGCCGGCCGAGGGCCACTGATCGATGCTGTCCGCCGAAGGTCTGCAGAAAAGTTTCAAGGCGCGCCAGGTGGTGCGTGACTTCGCGTTCTCCATCCGCGAGGGCGAAGTGGTCGGCCTGCTCGGCCCCAACGGCGCGGGCAAGACCACCTGCTTCTACATGGTCGTCGGCCTGATCGAGGCGGACGCCGGCTTGATCAAGCTGGACAAGCAGGACATCACCGGCCTGCCCATGCACCAGCGCGCCAAGCTTGGCATCGGCTACCTGCCCCAGGAAGCCTCGGTGTTCCGCCGCCTCAGCGTGGCCGACAACATCATGGCCGTGCTGGAGCTGCGCGAGGGCTGGGACGAAAAGCGCCGCGCCAACGAGCTGGAAAGCCTGCTGGACGAGCTGAAGATTTCCCACATCGCCGACCAGAAGGGCATCAGCCTTTCCGGCGGTGAGCGCCGCCGCGTGGAAATTGCCCGCGCGCTGGCCGCACACCCGCGCTACATGCTGCTCGACGAACCGTTCGCCGGCGTCGACCCCATTTCGGTGGGCGAGATCCAGCGCATCGTGCGCCACCTCAAGGAGCGCGGCATCGGCGTGCTCATCACCGACCACAACGTTCGAGAGACGCTGGGCATCTGCGATCGCGCCTATATCCTCAACGACGGTGAAGTGTTGTCGCGCGGTACGCCGGCGCACATCCTGGCCGACGAAAAGGTGCGCGAGGTATACCTCGGGCGCGAATTCCGCCTGTAACACTCCGGCTACAGCGATAAACCGGAGGTAGTACGCGATTCGGCCTTTGACCTATGGCCGACCCTCCGACCACGCGTTACGATGCCTTTGAGTTCATCCCGACCGCCAGGCATGAAACCCGGACTCCAGTTTCGCCTCAACCAGCAGCTCACGCTGACCCCTCAACTGCAGCAGGCCATCCGCCTGCTGCAGCTGTCTCAGCTGGAGCTGGAAGCGGAACTGCGTCAGATTGCCGAAAGCAACCCGTTACTGGAGTTCTCCGACGACAACCCGGAGAACGCGGACAACGATGAGCATGAGGTGGTCGAACCGCTGCCCGCCGGCACGTCCAGCACCAGCAGCAGCGACACCGTCGATGACGGCGAAGCCCCCGACTGGAGCGACGGCGACGGTGGGGGCGAGGACCCGATCGATTTCTCCAGTGGCGGCACGTCTTCGCGCAACGGACCGAGCGGCGACGAGGATGGGTTCGAACCCCAGGGCGCCGCGCCGGAAACACTGCAGGAACACTTGCTGTGGCAGCTCAACCTCACGCACATGAGTGCGCGCGATCATGCGATCGCGGAAGTGCTCATCGACGCGCTCAATCCGGACGGCTATCTCACCGAAGGCATGGATTCGCTGATCGCGGCGCTGCCGTCGGGCGTCAAGGCGAGCGCCGCCGAGATGGAGCATGTCCGTCGCCTGCTGCAACGCTTCGACCCCACCGGCGTGGCCAGCCTGGATCTGCGCGACTGCCTGCGCGTACAGCTGGAGCAATTCGATCCGGACACGCCGCATCGCGATCTGGCCATGCGCATCGTCGACGGCGAACTGGAACTGCTCGCGCGCAACGACATCGCGCGCCTGGCGCGCAAGCTGCGCGCCAACGAGGACGATGCCGCCGCAGCCGCCGTGCTGATCCGTAGCCTCGACCCGCGCCCCGGCGCGGCGCTCGACGTCACACCGGTGGAATACGTGGCCCCGGATGTCTACGCACGCAAGGACAGCGGCCGCTGGCGCGTCAGTCTCAACCCGGATTGCCAGCCGCGACTCGGCCTCAACCAGCACTACTGCGGGCTGATCGCCCAGGCACGCGGCACCGACGCGAGCTGGATGCGCGGCCAGCTGCAGGAAGCACGCTGGCTGATCAAGAGCCTGGAATCGCGCGCCGAAACCCTGCTCAAGGTGGCGGAGGCGATCGTGCGCCGCCAGAGCGCCTTCCTCGACTACGGCCCCGAGGCCATGCATCCCCTCGTGTTGCGCGAAGTCGCCGAAGAAGTGGGCATGCACGAGTCGACCATTTCACGTGTAACTACGCGCAAGTACATCCATACACCGCGCGGCACGTTCGAGCTCAAGCACTTCTTCTCCAGCGGCGTATCCACCGAGGACGGTGGCAGCGCGTCGGCCACCGCCATCCAGGCCATGCTGCGCAAGCTGGTCGATGCCGAGGACCCGCGCAAGCCGCTGTCCGACCAGGCGATTGCGGAGGAACTGCACCGCAAGGGCATTCAGGTTGCCCGACGCACCGTGGCCAAGTACCGCGAGGCCATGCGCATTCCCAGTTCCAGCGAGCGGCAGCGCGCTGGCTGAACACGGTCACCCGATGCGCGGCAAAGCGCCTCAGGAACTTGGAGGCAAAAAAGTCGTCTCCATATTTCATGGTGATTCGATGCGAATCGAAAGCTGTCATGTCTGCGTCGTGAAGGTCTTCCTAACGCGAAGCTGGCGGCAAAGGCGCATAGTGACCATCCCGACTTGGTGAGGAGGCCGGAAGACGCATCGAAAACACCCCCCGGGCTTTTTGAAGGTGTGTCGGCCACGACATAAGCGACCGGCGCATCGATTCCAGCCGCTCCGGCGGCATGTACCAGAGGAGGCGCAACATGCAAGTTCAGCTCAGCGGTCAGCAGATTGAAGTCACCCCGGCACTTCGGGACCACGTGAACAGCCGGCTCGACCGCCTCTCCCGCCTCGACGAACGAATTCTCAGTCTTAACGTCGTGCTTTCGGTGAACAAGCTGCAGCAACGTGCCGAAGGCACGCTGTACGTTTCCGGTTCCACCCTGCACGCCGAGGCCCTCGAGAATGACATGTACGTCTCCATCGACGTCCTGTTCGACAAGCTGGTGACCCAGCTGCGCAAGTACCGCGAGAAGATGTGCGACAAGCACCAACGCGCCTCGCGCGAAGAGCGCCTCTACGGCTAAACCCATCCCGGCCCGCCCGCGACCGGGCGGGCCTCTCCTTCCCCGTTTTCCGTCATCCAAGGCACCTGCCGGTGCGAACTGGCACAATGTCCGTGTAGCTGCCTTGAGCCATGAGGGCTCACCATGGCGGCGCAAAGGACAGAGGATGCTCCGGCCTATTTCATCGGGGTGGCATGACGCCCAGAAAGCCCGCATATCGCGGTGCATGGCGAAGGTTGGGCAGGCCGCCCTGCCAAGCCGCGCGCCGCGATATGCGGGCTTTCTGGGCGTCACCCCATCTAAACTACACAAATTATGTTGGGGCCGGTGCTGTATGGCCCCAGCTGCGCGCCGCATCGGCTCGACAGGCACTCAGCCTGCCTTCTCCGACGCAACACGCAGCTGGGGCCATGCAGCACCGGCGACACCCCGATGAAATAGACCGGAGCATCCTTTGGATCGGCTGACCGCCCGACAACTCTACGATGGTGTCCACGAGCGCATGGCGCTGCGCTGGGTTTCCGGCATGCGCGGCGAGTCGCGGGTGCTCGAACAGGCTGCCACCACGACACGACGCCCATCCCTGATCGGGTATCTGAACGTCATCTACCCGAACAAGATCCAGATCATCGGCACCGAGGAACTCAACTACCTCGATGGCCTGGAATCGCGCCAGCGCTGGGAGGCGATCAACAAGATCGCCGCCTACCAGCCGGTCGCGATCATCGTGACCAAGGACCAGCCCATTCCCACCGACCTGCGCGAGGTGGCCGAGGAAACCAACACGCCGTTGTGGATCAGCTCCAAGCGCGGCCACGAGCTGTTGACCTGGATGCAGTACCACCTGGCGCGCATGCTGGCGCCCAAGATCACGCTGCACGGCGTCTTCCTGGAGGTGTTCTCGATCGGCGTGCTGATCACCGGCGAGTCCGGCTCGGGCAAGAGCGAACTGGCGCTGGAACTGATCAGCCGAGGCCATCGACTGGTCGCCGACGACGCCACCGAATTCACCCTCATCGCGCCCGATGTGATCGACGGCACCTGCCCGGAACTGCTGCAGGACCTGCTGGAAGTGCGCGGCCTGGGCGTGCTCAACGTACGCGAGATGTTCGGCCACACCGCGGTGAAGCCGTCCAAATACCTGCGTCTGGTGATCCACCTGAAACCCTTGCGCGAGGGCGAGGACACCGACGGCCTTACCCGTCTCACCGGCGACATCGGCCATCGCGAGATCTTCGAGGTACAGGTGCCGATGATCACCATCCCGGTGGCGCCCGGCCGCAACCTCGCGGTGCTGGTCGAGGCGGCGGTGCGCAACCACGTACTCAAGAGCAAGGGCATCGACCCGGCCCAGACCTTCATCGATCGTCAGGCGCACCAGATGCGCCGACTGCCTCCCTGGTGAACCATGAGCGAGAAGACTTCCCTCCTTCCCTCTTCACCCGACGCGACGCATCTGATCGTGCTCACCGGCATGTCCGGTGGCGGCAAGACCGTGGCACTGCGCGCGCTGGAAGACCTCGAGTTCTACTGCGTCGACAACCTTCCGACGGCCCTGCTGCCGCAGCTGATGGCGACCGTGCGCCGCGATGCTGATGAGAAGCGCCGGCATGTCGCCGTGGGCGTGGACGTACGCAATCCCGGTGAAGACCTGCGGCGCATGCCGGCCATGCTGTCCGAACTGGCGGCAGCGGGCGTGCACGCACACCTGATCTTCCTGGACAGCCGCGACGAAGTGCTGATCAAGCGCTATTCGGAAACGCGCCGGCGTCATCCGCTGTCATGGCAGGGCCTGTCCCTTGCCGACGCCATCGCCGAAGAGCGTCGCCTGCTGCGTCCGCTCGCAGCCATCGCCGACAAGGTGATCGATTCCAGCGAGCTCAACGTGCACCAGCTGCGCCGCCTGATCGCCACCGGCTACGCCGATGCCACCGAAGGCCTGACGCTGATGTTCCAGTCGTTCGCGTTCCGCCGCGGACTGCCGCTGGATGCCGATTTCGTGTTCGACGCGCGCTGCCTGCCCAACCCCCACTGGGACCCGACGCTGCGCCCGCTCTCGGGCAAGGACGTGGCCGTGCGCGACTACCTTGATGGACAGCCCCTGGTGGGCGAGTACCTGGCCGATACCATGCGCTGGCTCGACACCTGGCTTCCACGTTTCGAAGTGGATGATCGCAGTTACGTGACCATATCCATCGGCTGCACGGGCGGGCGGCATCGCTCGGTCTACCTGGTGGAGAAGCTGGCGGCCCACTATCGCGCGCTGCGCAACGGCGTGCTCACCTTCCATCGTGAACTCGAGTGATAGCCATGCTGTCTCTATCCATTCAACGGATCGGCACGCCGTCATGAGCGTTGGCGTATTGCTGATGACGCACGAGGCGGTTGGCCAGGCGCTGATTTCGGCCGCCCACCACGTGCTGCCCAAGCTGCCGCTGCAGGTGGAGGCCGTCGAGGTGCCGCCGCAGGCAGACCCGGACGTGATGCGCACGCTCACGGCCAGGCATGCGCGGGCACTCGACCAAGGCGATGGCGTGCTGGTGCTGGCGGATCTTTATGGCGCCACGCCCTGCAACATCGGCCTGTCACTGAGTTCGCTGGGCGTACGACTGCGCTGCGTATCGGGCCTCAACCTGCCGATGCTGTTGCGTGTACTCAACTATGCGGAAAAACCGCTGGATGAACTGACTGAAATTGCGGCCACCGGTGGCCGCGGGGGAATCTTCATCGACCATGCTTGAACGAGACATTGTGGTTTCCAACAAGCTCGGCCTGCACGCACGCGCGTCGGCCAAGCTGGTGCAACTGGTACAGGGCTTCAAATCGACGGTGTGGCTGGTCAGCAAGGGGCGCGAGGTCAACGCACAAAGCATCATGGGCGTCATGATGCTGGCGGCAGGC
This sequence comes from Dyella amyloliquefaciens, assembly GCF_004296575.1. Taxonomy (GTDB): domain Bacteria; phylum Pseudomonadota; class Gammaproteobacteria; order Xanthomonadales; family Rhodanobacteraceae; genus Dyella; species Dyella amyloliquefaciens. Next base: position 116,707 of record NZ_SAYT01000005.1, read on the forward strand.
ATCGGCACCCCGCTCACCGTCCGCGCGGATGGGCCGGACGAGGAGTCCGCCATCGACGCCGTGGTGAAGCTGTTCGATCGCAAGTTTGACGAAGGAGCCTGAGTGGGGAAATTGATCGCTCGAACGTCGCACCTTGCGGCCGTATTCACGGCCCGGTTTGCTGCGTCATGCGATCTTCCCCGGACGGGATTCGAGATGCTGGCCGGATGCCGGCGTCATTCCTGGCCTGAGAGGCCATCCCGCCACGGAGGGTATGCATGAGACAGATACTGGCAGGCACCACGGCAGCAAAAGGCATGGCGCTTGGCCGTGCCCGCCTGGTGCAGCCCAGCCGCTATCTGGTCGACACACGTCCGCTCGCCGAGGACGAGGTCGACACCGAACTCGCGCGATTGCATCGCGCGCTGGAAACCGCCCGGCAGGAACTGCGCGAATTGCGCGGCAAACTGCATGGCGCGCTGGCGCGCGAGGTCAACGAATTCATCGATGCGCACAGCCTGCTGCTGGATGACCCGGAGCTGCTGCGCGGCCTGGACGATCTGGTCCGCATTGGCCACTACCGTCCAGGCGCCGCGCTGAAGAAGCAGCGCGATCGCCTCGCCGCCGTGTTCGAGGCCATGGACGACCCCTACCTGCGTTCGCGCAAGGAGGACGTCGACCAGGTGATCAGTCGCGTGATCTCCGCGCTGCAGCGGCAGACCAGCCGCGAGGAACGCAAGCTGGCCGCGCGCGTCGGCGAGATCCTGATCGCCGACACCATCGCACCGGCCGACATGGCTCACCTCGCCGGCGCCGGCCTGCTCGGTGTTGTCGCCAGCTCCGGCAGCGCGTATTCGCACAGCGCGATTCTCGCGCGCAGCCTGGACCTGCCCATGCTGGTGGGCGTGCGCGACGCGCTGTCGACCATCCACGACGACGACCTGATACTGCTCGACTCGGAACGCGGTGAAGCGGTGGTGCACCCCACCGCACAGGACCTCGCCCGTTACCGCGCCTGGCAGCGCGAGGCGGCGCAGGAAGGCCGCCGGCTTGCCACGCTCGCCAATGCCCCGACGCGCACGAGCGACGGCGTCGACGTCCGGCTGCTCGCCAACGCGGAAATGCCCGCCGACATCGCCATGGCGCGCGCACGCGGCGCCGACGGCGTGGGTCTCTACCGTACCGAATTCCTGTTCCTGCGCCAGAAAACCCTGCCCACCGAAGACGAGCAGTTCATCGCCTATCGCGACCTGGTGCTCGGCATGGGCGGCCTTCCGGTCACCATCCGCACGCTGGATCTCGGTGCCGACAAGGCCGACGCCGCGGGCCTCGTCCTGCGCGGCGAGGACAATCCCGCATTGGGCGTGCGTGGCGTGCGTCTTTCGCTGCGCTATCCCGCCGTGTTCACCACGCAGATCCGCGCGATCCTCCGTGCAGCCTGTTACGGACCGGTGCGCGTGCTCGTGCCGATGGTGACGCAGCCCGACGAAATGATCGCCGTGCGTACGCTGTTCAAGCTGGCACGCCAGGAACTGAAGCGCGAGAACATCGACCTGCCGGAGAAGCTGGCGCTGGGCGCGATGATCGAGGTACCTGCCGCGGCGATCAATGTCCGCGCACTGCTCGATCACTCCGACTTCCTCGCCATCGGCACCAATGACCTTGCGCAATATGTGCTCGCCGCCGATCGTGGCAACGATGCGCTGGACAACATCTACAACCCGCTGCAACCCGCCCTGCTGCGGCTGCTGGCCTACGTGATCACCGAAGGCCGCCGCGCGAAGAAACCGGTGAGCCTGTGCGGCGAGATTGGCGGCGACACCAACTTCACCGCGCTGCTGCTGGCGCTGGGACTCTGCGAGTTCAGCATGCATCCCAGCCAGTTGCTGCACGTCCGCGATCGGCTCACTGCGCTTGACCACAAGCTGCTGCGCGCCCACGCGCCACGCATCCTGCGTGCACGCACGCACGAGGAAGCCGAGGCGTTGCTGGCTTCCATCACGGACTGACCTGCCGGGACTGTTCTTTCCTGTAGGAGCGCACCCAGTGCGCGATCAAAGTGACTCACGGCGACAACCCGGCGCCGCGGTCGCGCACTGGGTGCGCTCCTACAAGGGCGGAAGATGCCGTCTCAATGAGCGTTGTCCAGGAACGCTTCGATCAACGCGCCGCGGTAGCGTTGCCGGTGAAGCAACAGCGACAGCTTGCGGCGCAGGTCGAGAAACGGCGTGTGCAGCACTTTCAGGCGCCCGGCCGCGACCGCATCGATCACCGCCACCTCGGGCACACAGGCGATGCCGAGGCCGGCAATCACCGCCTGCTTGATCGCTTCGGCCTGGTCCAGCTCCAGCACCGTCTCACCCGGCGGCAGGCTCGATAACGCCCGCTCGCTGAGGCTGCGCGTCGCCGAACCCGGTTCGCGCAATACCCAGCGTGCACCCGCAAAGTCGGCGGGTTGCAGGCGGCGCTTGCGCGTAAGCGGGTGGTCGGGGGGCGCACAGACCACCAAGGCGTCATCGCGCCAGGGACGTACTTCGAGCGAAGGGTGAGCCACCGGACCCTCCACGCAACCCAGTTCCAACGCGTGATCGAGCATGGCCGCGACGATGCCCGCCGTGTTGGAAACCCGCAGGCGCACCGACACATGCGGATGCGTGCGCACGAAATCGCCCAGCAACTCCCCCACGCGGTAATTGCCCACGGTGTTGCTGGCGCCGACACGCAGTTCGCCACCGAGCTCGTCCGCGCCGCCGCTGCCGACGCGACCGAATTCGGCATAACGCTCCAGCAGCTCCTGCGCCAGGGGCAGCAGTTCGCGGCCGCGCGTATTGATCCGCAGGCGCCCGCGCTCGCGGGCGAACAAGGGAGCATCCAGCTGTCGCTCCATCTCCGCCAGCGCCATGCTCGCCGCAGGCTGGGTGAGATGCAGCGCCTCGGCGGCGGCACGCACGCTGCCCAGGCGTGCGATCTGCACGAACACCTCGAGCTGGCGCGGGCTGATGTTTACCATCATCAAATCTTATTACATGAATCAATAATTCCAAATTTTCCTGATTGACATGCAGGCGGACAATGGCGCCATTGCAGGAGACCACCATGAGCACCACCACCACTGCCGCTGCCTCAACACCCTCGCTGTCCCAGCGGCTCCCAGGCCTGGTGCTGGCGATTGCCATCGCGGTGGTGGCACTGGGGCTGGGTCGAACCCTGCCGCTGATCGGCGGTCCGGTGTTCGGCATCGTGCTCGGCATCCTGGTGCGCAACCTGGTGTCCCCGGGTGCTACCTACACGCCTGGCATCCAGTTCGCGGGCAAGCAGGTGCTGCAGTGGTCGATCATCGCCCTCGGCTTCGGCCTGAGCCTGGATCAGGTGGCGAAGACGGGACTGGAATCGCTCTCGGTGACACTGGTGACGATGACCGTGGCCTTTCTCGCTGCCTGGCTGCTCGGTCGCGCGCTTGGCGTGCACGACAAGCTGAAGATCCTGATCGGCGTGGGCACGGCGATCTGTGGCGGCTCGGCTATCGCGGCGGTCACGCCCATCATCAAGCCGGACGAACACGACACCGCGTTCGCGATCTCGACCATCTTCCTGTTCAACCTGGTGGCAGTGCTGCTCTTCCCGCTGCTGGGCCACCTGCTGCACCTCTCCGACCTCGGCTTCGGCCTGTGGGCGGGCACGGCGATCAACGACACCTCGTCGGTGGTGGCGGCGGGCTACAGCTTCAGCAAGCAGGCCGGCGATTACGCCACCATCGTCAAGCTCACCCGTGCCACGCTGATCATCCCGATCTGCCTGGTACTCGCCTTCGCTACCGCGTGGAAGCAGAAGAAGCAGGGCGCGACCGATTTCAGCCTGCGCCGCATCTTCCCTTGGTTCATCCTGTGGTTCCTGGTGGCGTCGGCGGTGCGTACGGCCGGCCTGGTGCCTGTGGCGATCCAGCCGGTGCTCCACATGGCCGCCGAGTTCCTGATCATCGTGGCGCTGACCGCCATCGGCCTCTCGGCCAACCTGCGCAAGATGGCCTCGACCGGCGCTCGCCCGATCCTGCTCGGCCTGGGTGTATGGGCTGCGGTGTCGGTCAGCAGCCTGGTGGTGCAGCTGGTGATCGGACAGCTCTGAGCATTGCCCCTCACCGCGTCGACGCGGCAAACTCGGGCCTCCGCCTTTCGCAGGCACGTCCAAGGGAATGTGGCATGGACGCCATGTGGCGAAGATTGTGCATTGCCTGGCTCGCGCTGCTACTGGCCTCGACGGCCATGGCCTCCGCCAGCGACGAGGCGGAACAGCGCGTACTGTTTGTCGGCAACAGCCTGACCTATGTAAACAGCCTTCCGCTGATCTTCGAGCTCACCGTCCAGGCGCAGGGCGGCTCACCGCGTTTCCGCGCCGACATGTATGTCCGCGGCGGCGCAAGGCTCGGCGAGCTGGAACAGGAACCCGAGCTACGCAAGCTGCTTGATTCGGGTGTCTATCGGGTCGTGGTGCTGCAGGAACGCGGCGGTGACGCGCTATGCCTGCGCCAGGGCAGTGAAACCGATGACGGTGCGCGCAAGCGCTGCGAACAGATGACGGCCGCACATGTCGGCCTCGCGCGACGCGCGCGCGAACACGGCGCGCGCGTGATGTACATGGGCACCTACCAATCCAGCCCACAGTTTTCCGCAATGCTGGTGCGCGCCGAGTCCGCACTCGGGAAACAGATGGGCGCACCCGTGCTGGAAGTGAGCGAGACACTGCGCAAGCTGCAATCGCGGCATCCGGACTATCCCTGGCTGTTCAGCGACAACGCGCACCCCGGCATTGCCACAACGACACTGATGGCGTTGCGCGTCTACCAGGCGCTTGAACCCAACGCGCCGATCCGACCGTATGCGCTGTGCACGGCGAGCAACCTTTACACCACTCGGCTGGGCGAGCACGCTTTCGTACAGCACGACAAGCTCAGCGCAGCGACTGGCCCGGCGCGATGCCTGCTGAGCGAGGCGCAGACACGCTCGATCATCGACGCCTTGTCGGTGCCCAAGGGCTGAGCCGGCCAAGGAGCCACGCATGCTGATCGAAGGACGCTGCCATTGCGGCAATATCATTTTCTCGCTGCGATGGGAGCCCGATCCCGAGGAGATTCCCGCCCGCGCCTGCGATTGCTCCTTCTGCACGAAGCACCAGGGTGTGTGGACGTCCTGTCCGGATGGCCATTTGCGTGTTTCGGTGCAGGACGCCGCCCGGGTATCGCGCTATGCCTTCGGTACGCGTACGGCGGAGTTCCACGTGTGCGCACGCTGCGGCGTGATCCCGCTGGTCACCAGCGCCATCGATGGCAATCTCTATGCAGTGGTCAACGTCAACGCGCTGGAAGGCATCGAACCCTCTCGCTTGAAACGCAGTGCGGCGAGCTTCGGTGAAGAGGAGGCAGGCGTACGCCTCGCGCGTCGCCAGCGTTACTGGATCAAGAACGTGGAATTCGCCTGAGCATGGCACGGACCACGCGCCGTTCCGCTCATCACTTCCGCGCGAACTGCTGCAGGATACCCATCGCCGGTGCGAGCTGGCTGGCCGTCTCTGGCCCGAGTTCGTGCCGGCCGACGATGTACTCCGGCGAGTTGCAGGCGATCCAGGCATCGCCATGCTCGTCCTCCCACACCAGCGCCTTCAGCGGCAGATCCAGGCCAATGGCCGGCTCCATCTTCATCAGCGGCGTGCCCGACTTCGGGTTGCCGAAGATCAGCATCTGCTCGGGTCGCATGGCCAGCCCCGCCCGCTGCGCATCACCGCTGAAGTCGATCCGGGCGAACACCGTAAGCCCATGCGATGCAAAAGCCTGCTCCAGGCCTTCGATGGTCTTCGCCACGTCGAGGTTGGAACGGAAGCGAATGACCCCGTAGTGCGGGACCCCGAGGCTGGAGATGTCGTTGGGCATGGCGCACCTGGACTGATGACGGATCGCGCGATGCTCCAACGACCACCGTCAAGGCGATGCATGCGTCAGGACGCCCGCATTCATGGAAGCATCCTGACGTAGCAGGCGAGGATCAGCGCACGCCGCCGCCAGCAAACAAGCGTTCGCCGGTCAGCCAGTACGAGTCGTCCGACGCCAGGAAGGTGACGATCGAAGCGATGTCGTTCGGCTGGCCGATGCGGCCTAGCGGGGTCTGCGCGACGGCATGGGCGTGGAAGTCCGAACCGATGAAGCCGGCCGAGTGGGTACCCTCGGTTTCCACCATGCCCGGGTTGACCGCGTTGACGCGGATCTTGCGCGGACCCAGTTCTCGCGACAGCACGCCGGTGATGGCATCCACGGCGCCCTTGGTGCCGGTATAGACGGCACTGGTCTCCGGCACGATGCGCGTGACCAGCGAACCGATGTTGATGACGCTGCCGCCCTCGCCGAGATGCTTCGCGGCCGCCTGGGTGGTCAGCAGCAGGCCGAGCACGTTGACGTTGAACTGCTTGTGGAAGTGTTCCTCGGTGATCTGCTCGAGCGGACTGAATTCGTAGACGCCGGAGTTGTTCACAAGGACATCCAGCCGGCCGAACTGCTTGACCGCGGCGTCCACGATGGCCTGCGCGTCGGCGGCCCTGGAAACGTCGCCACCGACGGCCACAGCCTTGCCGCCGGCCTTCTCGATCTCGCTGACCACGGCGTCGGCGCCGGCCTTGCTGGAGGCATAGTTCACGACGACAGAAGCACCTTCGGCGGCCAGCGACTTCGCGATGGCAGCACCGATACCCTTGGAGGCGCCGGTGACGACGGCCACTTTACCTTTGAGCTTGCTCATGACGGGATCCTGATGGGGGTGAGGGGGGGACCACTGGGAGTTCTTAACTCCCATAGTTCGTAACATACGAACTCATGAACTAGTTTTCAAGAGCTGGTAAAATGCCGCCATGCGTCCGTTGACCCACCCCTCGATCGACGACATCACCGTGGAGGGCATCCTCCATGCGCTGTCCGACCCCGTACGCGTCCGTATCTACGCGCAGCTGGCCTGCGCCGAGGGCGCCAACAGCAGCTGCTCGGCCTTCCTGCAGATGGAGGACCGCTGCATCCCCAAGTCCACGCTGTCCCAGCATTTCCGGGCCCTGCGCGAGGCAGGCCTGATCCGCAGCGAGCGCCGCGGCGTGGAAATGCTCAACACCACCCGCTGCGACGAGATCCAGCAACGCTTCCCCGGCCTGCTGCCGGCGATCATGCACGCGCACGCGATCCAGTCCGGCAAGCCGCTGCCACCAGACCCTGAGGACCAATCGTCCGATTGACCGCGTGCCTGGCATGCGTCAGCGCGCTCAGGTGCTTCGCGAAGCGCGACGGGTGTCGGCGCTTGAGATCCTTTTGATTGTGCAGGAGTCATCGCCCCACTTCTGCGTTGCATGAGGGATGCGCCTGCACTGGGCATGCTGGGACAAGAGCTGAGAGAAGATTGTTGCCGCTGGAAGCGTCGACAAGCTGTCGCTGTTTACGACAGCGGACGCCGAGATTCAGGCGTCATGCGGCGCATGAAGTGCGCGGTTATCGCTATATCGGCAATCGCTGCCGGATGACATCCATCTCAGCTCACGATGCGAAGTGAATCGTGGCCATCCATGGCCGGCGGTCCCGTCCGTGCATCCCCTGGGACAACGCAACCATAGCGGGACAGACGCCGAAGCGGCATCTCATACAAGTCGTAGGAATATTCCTACAAATGTGACGTCAGGCCTTGCCCTGCTCCACCAGCGTCAGCGCGACTTTGTCACGCAGATACACAGGCAACGCGTGCTCGGGAGCCGTTGCGCGGCCCGCGGCGAATTCGCGTGCAGCCAGTTCCGCGACGTGACGCGCCTGCGGATAACGCACGCCTTCTGCGGAACGCAGCTCGCCCGTGAGATGTCGGCGAACTTCCTGCTCATACGTGGACCAGCCCGTACCGACGACGTGCCAGTGCGATTCATTCGGCAGCACGAGTGATTGCGGCAGGCACACGCGTTCTTCGTCGAGTGCGATCAGCCCACCGTTGTCGTCACGGCGGTAACTCGCGGCATAGATCTCGCCCATGCGCGCATCGATCACGGCGAGGATCGCGGCGTCATCTTCCGGCGCCTCGAGCGCCAGCGCGGCAAGCGACGACACGGTAACCACGGGCACGTCCAGCGCCAGCGCCATGCCCTGCGCCAGGGAAATACCGAGCCGCACACCGGTGAACGCCCCGGGGCCACGGCCAACGGCAATGGCATCGAGTGCGTGACGTCCGAGGCCGGCTTCGGCCAGCAGATTGTCGGCCATCGGCAACACCAGCTCGGTGTGACGGCGTGGCGCGACTTCGCTGCGCGCGATCACTTCGTCGCCATGGACCAGGGCGACGGAGCAGGCTTCGGTGGAGGTTTCGATGGCGAGCAGATTCATGAGGACTCCATGGTAACGGCAAGCGCCGCCAGGGGCACGCTTGCCATGGTGCGGCCGGGTCCGGGCCACGAGCGGGCACCGGCGCGGCAACGTCGGGTGCATGGATGGCAAACACGGGGCAGCGATCCATTACCTGCCAGGTAATCGCTTGTGCGCATGTCGGGTCGCAAGCTGGACCCACCAAAACGCACACGAAGAGGAGAACCACCATGACCACCCACGCCCATGCCCTCGCCGAACGCTATATCGCCAGCTGGAACGAAACCGACACCCTGCGCCGTCGCAGCCTCATCGAAGACGTCTACAACGAGCACGCCCGCTACACCGATCCCATGGTGGACGCCAAGGGCTGGGAGGCCATCGACGCCACGGTGAGCGCGGTGCAGAACATGTTCCCCGGCCACCGCTTCACGCTGGCCGGTGATGTCGACGCCCATCACGACACGCTGCGCTTCCAGTGGCACCTGGCCGCACCCGGCGCAGACGAGCCGCTGGTGATCGGCTTCGACGTCGCGGCGATGGAGGGCGGCCGCATCGGCCAGGTCTTCGGTTTCCTCGACAAGGTGCCGCACGTCATCTGACCCATTCGCGCGGGCGGGCATCACCGTCCGCGCCCACCGGAGACCTCACCATGCCAACTTTTACCACCAACGACGGGATCACCCTGGCCTATGAAGATTGGGGCCGCGGCAAACCTATCCTGTTCGTCCACTCGTGGGCACTGGACTCACAGATGTGGGCACCGCACATGCTCCACTTCAACGCCATGGGCATGCGCACCATCGCCATGGATCGCCGCGACCATGGCCGCTCGGATCGACCTTACGACGGCTATGACTATGACCGTCTCGCCGATGATCTGGCGGCGCTGATAGAGCACCTGGATCTTCACGAGCTGACCTTGATCGGCCACTCCATGGGCACCGCTGAATGCGTGCGCCTGCTCTCGCGCCACGGCAGCGAACGCATTGCCCGCGTGATCCTCCTCTCGCCGGTGGCCCCGTGTTATCTGGGTGACGACGGCATGCTGCTACCTGCGTCCATGTTCGCCCCTGCACTTGCCGCCATGCATGCGGATTTTCCGCAGTGGCTCGCCGAGGGGGCGGACGGCTTCTATCTGCCGAATGAAACAGGCACCAGTGAAGGCGTGATCCGTCGCACCATCGACATCATGCTCAGCACATCGCTGCATGCCGCGACCGAGTGTTTCCGTACCCGCGTGAGCGCCGATCTGCGCAGCGAGCTGCCACACGTGGACGTACCGATGCTGGTCATCCATGGACAGCGCGATGTCAGCGAACTCGTCGACTTTGGCCGTGCCATCGCCCGGTTGGTCCCGGGATGCCGGTACCTGGAATACGCCGATGCACCGCACGGCATGTTCCACACCCACCAGCGCACGTTGCTGAAAGACATGCAGGCTTTCGTAGGTACTCTTGCCGATGCATGACTCCCGGCGCACGGCACGGCCGGCGCGCCATGGGATCATCGGTACAACGGGTCGAACGGAACCCGGTATGCAGCACGAGGAGCCAGTGCATGAATGCTGTGGCTGTCCAGCAACGCCCGGTGGGTGACCTGCTGCGTGAATGGCGGCGCCACCGTCGATTGAGCCAGCTCGATCTTGCCAGCGGCGCGGAGATTTCCACCCGCCACCTGAGCTTCATGGAATCGGGCCGATCGCAACCGAGCCGCGACATGATCCTTCGCCTCGCCGAATACCTGGATATTCCCTTGCGCGAGCGCAACCAGCTGCTGATATCGGCGGGATTCGCTCCGGCGTACCGCGAACGCGCGCTGGCCGACCCCGCGCTCGCTTCCGTGCAAGACACCATGCGCCTGCTGCTGCGGGGCCTGGAACCGTATCCGGCCCTGGTGGTCGATCGCCACTGGCATCTGGTCGACTGCAACCTGGCCACTCAACGATTGCTCGCCGGACTGGCGGCGCATTGGCTGCAGCCACCGGTCAACGTGTTGAAGCTGAGCCTGCATCCGTCGGGGCTGGCGCCGCGCATACGCAACCTGCCGGTATGGCGCGCGCATCTGCTGGAACGTTTGCGACGACAGGTCGATGCGACGCAGGACTCCGAACTGATGGCCCTGCTCGCCGAGCTGCATCGCTACCCGGGCACCGAGTCACCGCAGACGCATACCAACGACGCCATCGCCGTACCCATGGAACTCGAACTCGACGGCATCGTGTTGTCGATGCTGAGCACGACCACGGTATTCGGCACGCCCATGGACATCACGCTTGCCGAACTTGCCCTTGAAGCGTTCGTTCCCGCCGATGCCGCGACGGCACAACACCTGCAGCAACTCGCTGCTGGCTAGGTTCATTACGCCTGTGCGGGTGGCTGCCACAGCTCGATGCGCGTGCCTTCCGGATCCATGACCCAGCCGAACCGGCCGAACTCGCTGTCCTCGACGCGGTCATCCACGGTCACGCCGGCCTCGCGAAGCTGGGCGAGCATGCCGTCGAGATCGTCCACGCGGAAATTGATCATGTAAGGATGCGCGCTGGGCGCGAAGTAATCCGTGTCGGCAGAGAACGGGCACCACACGGTGTAACCGGGACGCCCGGCATCATCGTCAAAGCGCACGCCGCCCCATTCCTCGACCGCCATGCCCAGGTGCTTCGCGTACCACTCGCCCAACGCCTTGGGATCGCGTGACTTGAAGAAAATGCCGCCGATGCCGGTGACCTTGGCCATACCGTCGCCCTCCTCCACGGTGGAATACCGGCGACATCCTCGCCCTGTCGAACGGTGGAATCCAGTGCCCTCCTGGATGAACGGAGGCAAATGGTCGGACCAACGGCGCTCAGTCGACCGGGGACGGGGTCTCTGCAAAGAAGGCCTGCACGTCCGCCAGCGCGCGCGTACGCGGCATCGGCGGCAGGCTGTTCAGGAACAGACGTCCATATCCCTTGGTGGTGAGGCGCGGATCGCACAGCACGAGCACGCCGCGATCGTGTACATCGCGGATCAGGCGTCCTGCGCCCTGCTTGAGCGCGATCACTGCGCTAGGCACTTGCCAGCCCATGAAGGGGTTGATGCCCGCGTGTTCCAGTGCCTCCAGCCGTGCCTGCAACACCGGATCGTCCGGTGCGGCGAACGGCAGCTTGTCGATCACAACCACGCTCAACGCTTCTCCGGCCACGTCCACGCCTTCCCAGAAGCTCGCGGCGCCGAGCAGCACGCCATGACCGCTGGCGCGAAACTCTTCCAGCAGGCGATGGCGCGGCGCGGTGCCCTGGACGAACAGCGGCCACGGCACGCGCTCACGCAGCAGATCGGCCGCACGACGCAGGGCGCGATGCGAAGTGAACAGCAGGAAGGCACGACCGTTGGAGGCATGCAGGACAGGCAGCACGGACTCGATCACGCGATCGGTGTAGTCGCGCACAGCGGGATCGGGCAGGCCTTCGGGCAAATAACACACGGCCTGCTTCGCATAATCGAACGGGCTATCCACATGCAGCGTCTGCGGATCTTCCAACCCGAGCTGCCGCGCGAAGTGGTCGAAGCTGCCCGCCACTGACAACGTGGCGGAGGTATGGATCCAGGCCGCCTGCGTCTGCTCGCGCATCGCGCGAAGTGGCGCGGCGAGATCGAGCGGTGTGGCATGTAGCGCGAACCCACGCGGAAACAGTTCGAACCAGCGCACGTCCCGCTCGCTGTTGCGTTCGGCGATACGGTCAAGGCGTTCGCTTAGATGCGCGGCGCGCTCGTGCGCGTTGGCGAAGCCGCGCGACCGCTCTGCCTGCGAGACCAGCACATCGGTCAGTGCCGCCAGCACTTCGCGCGTGTCATGCAACGCGGCGTTGATGGTGTCGCTGGCTTCCAGCAGATGGAACGGGCCACGCTCGGGCAGCCCCTCCATCGTCAGCCGCAGTTTACGCACGGAATCCTGCAACGCTTCGATCGGCTCGAGCAGCAGGCCGATGGCGCCGGTGACGCCATTGCATTCGTTGAGGCTGTCCTGCGCGAGTTCGGTGAGCTGTCGCGCACTGATGCTCTGCGAGAAGAACTGGCCAGCCAGCTCGGGAATCTGATGTGCTTCGTCGAGGATGAAGGCTTGCGCACCCGGCAGGATTTCACCGAAGCCTTCCTGCTTCAGCGCGAGGTCCGCAAACAGCAGGTGATGATTCACGACGACGAGGTCGGCTTCCTGTGCCTCGCGCCGTGCCTTCACCACATGGCAGTCGTCGTAGAACGGACACTCCACGCCCAGGCAGTTCTCTGGCGTGGAGGTGACGCGCGGCCACAGCGGCGACTCCTCCGGCACCTCGGCCAGCTCCATGCGGTCGCCTCGACGGGTGCGCGCCGACCACGCCCGAACGGCGGCGAGTTGCGATGCCTGCGTGCGGTCGAAGGTGGCGCCTTCACGTACGGTCTGGTCCAGGCGATACAAGCACAGGTAGTTCGAGCGGCCTTTCAGAAGCGCCATCTTCAGTCGCGCGTCCAGCACGGAACGCACGCGCGGCAGGTCGCGAAAATACAACTGGTCCTGCAGCGCCTTGGTGCCGGTCGAGACGATCACCCGCTCGCCGGACAACAACGCCGGGACCAGGTAGGCAAAGGTCTTGCCCGTGCCGGTACCGGCTTCGGCGACCAGGGTTTCGCGCTCGATGATGGCGTGCTGCACCGCGCGCGCCATCGCCTGTTGGGCGGCACGCGGGGCGAAGTTGGGTAGCTCGCGGGCGAAGGGGCCTTCCGTGCCCAGCAGCGCGGCAACGTCCTCTTGATCGATCATCTGTTAAGTATGGCGGAGCTTCCGCCGGCCTGCGAATGCCCTAGACTTCCACCGGTCTCTCGCGGAGCATCGCCATGTCCACGCCCACCAGCGGCATCGGTCAGATTGCTGTCACGGTCAGCGACGTCGATGCGGCGCTGGCGTTCTATCGCGACATCCTCGGGCTGCCGTTCCTGTTTCGCCCGGCACCCAATCTCGCCTTCCTCGACAGCGACGGCGTGCGCCTGATGTTGTCCACGCCACAAGGCGGGGGCTCGGTGGGCGGCAATTCCATCCTGTATTTCAGGGTGGACGACATCGACAAGGCCTTCGCCGCGTTGCTCGATCGCGGCGCGGTGGGCGAGCGCGAACCGCAGGCCACGGCAGAGCTATCCGACCACACGTTGTGGTTGGCGTTCCTGCGCGATCCGGATGGCAATCTGGTGGGGTTGATGGAAGAGCGCAGGCGCTAGCGCGAAGCGCTCACTTGTAGGAGCGCACCCAGTGCGCGACCGCAGCGCAACGGCGGCACCGCACCAGGCGGTTTTCGCCCGTGCGGAACCCTGGATGCTTCAACGCTCCGTCGGCTATCGCGCACTGGGTGCGCTCCTACAGGAGCGTGTGCTACTTCAACGGCTCAGTAACGCGGCAACCCTTCCACATGGCACTGCGCCACCGACTTGCTGGCGCTCGCGGCGCCCGCGTCATCATCGGCGTGTTTGCGCAGTTCGACGATGGTCTGCCAGTTGCGGGCGCACAGCGGCCCGAGCTTCGGGCCCAGTTCCCACGAGCGGTGCGCGAGCTTCTCGGCGCTGCCGTAATCCTTCAGGCGAATCGACAGCTCGGCGCGGTCCTGCAGCAGGTCCGGCGAATCCGGGCTGATCTTCAAGGCCTGGTCCAGCTTGGTAGCCGCATCCTGGTACTTGCCCGTGCGCAGGTCGCCTTCGGCGGCATCCTGCAGCGCGGCCACGCCGGGGTCACGCAATGGGTTCACGTCGATGACGGACTTCTCCTTGTCACCTGCCGCACGGATCGACGCCAGCATCTGCTCATCCGAGATCGTCGGGCGCGTGGCCTGGGCCGGCACGCTGGGCTGGGTGCACGCGGCAAGCAGCAGGACCGCCAGCGTGGCGGGAATGGCGGAATGACGAAGAAGTCGGCGCGACATGATCAATCTCGGACGGGTGCGGGGGTGGCAGGCGCGGAAGACGAGTCGGCGCTGCCGAAAAGATTGCCGACGCGCTGCCAGAAACAGCCTTCGGCGTCCTGGCCAAGTGTACCGGCGACCACCGGCAATTGGCGCGCACCTTCACATCCTTCTTCCGAGCGATGGCCGTTGGCATTGATCCAGGCCATTTCCAGGCCGTCGCCCGGCGCTGCCGACAGCGGGCGCGTAGGCAGCTTGCGGAACAGCTCCTGCCACGCGCGCAGGCTGCCGGTGGCGCCATACAGGCCGCTCGGCTTGTTGTCATCGCGGCCCATCCAGAACAGCGCGAGGTGATCGCCCGTGAAGCCAGCGAACCAGCTGTCGCGCATGTCATTGCTAGTGCCCGTTTTGCCGGCGGCATTGAGATAGGCGAGGCCCGAGCTGCCGATGGAAGCGGCCGTGCCCGAACGCGCCACCTGCTGCATCGCCCACGTCACCAGGCGTACGGCCGGCTGGTATTCGCCGGGACCAGTCTTCACTTCATAGCGCTTGATCGTCTGGCCCTTGCCATCGACCACGCCACGCACGGCCAACAGCGGCAACGCATGGCCGTCGGCTGAGATGTACTGGTACAGCTGCGCGGCCTGCAACGGCGACATGTCCTCGGCGCCGATCAGCAGCGAAGGACTCGGATTGACGTCGGTGAGTCCGAACGATTCGAGGAACGCCTTGATGCGCGGGATACCGACGGTCATGCCGAGATTGATCGTCGCCAGGTTCCACGAATGCACCAGGCCATCGATCATTGGCACCGAGCCGTGCACATCACCTTCGTCGTTCTTCGGCGTCCAGTAGCTGCCATCGGGTTGGCGCATGCTGATCGGCGAGTCTTCCACCGGGCTGCCGAGGTTCCAGCGCTGCGGACTGGCGAGTGCCACCAGATAGACCAGCGGTTTCATCAGCGAGCCGATCGGGCGACGCGCGTCCATCGCGCGATTGAAGCCCTGCTCGCCCGGCGTCTTGCTGCCCACCATGGCGAGCACCGCACCAGTCTTCGCTTCGGTCACCACCGCCGCAGCCTGCGCCGCTTCACCACGCTTGCCGAGGTTGGCCGCGGTCGTGGTGATCGCCTGTTCCGCATACAGCTGCGCGGCCGGATCGAGCGTGGTGAAGATGCTCAGGTTGCCGTTCGAAAGCGTCTCGTCGTCGAAGTCGTTGGTGGTCTGCGCACGCACCAGCTGCATGAAGGCCGGGAAGCGGTTGTGCGGCAGCTGTCCGTTGGTGACGATGCCCAGCGGCGTGGCCTTGTAGGCGGCGATCTGGTCGCTGCCGATCAGGCCCGTCTCGACGAACTGGTCGAGCACGAGGTTGCGGCGCACCAGTGCACGATCCGGATAGCGACGCGGATCGTAGTAACTGGGGCCCTTCACCAGGCCGATCAGCAGCGCCATCTCCTGCGGCTTGAGGTCTTCCATGCGACGGCCGAAATAGAACTCCGACGCGGCGGCAAAACCATGCACCGCCTGATTGCCCTGCTGGCCGAGGAACACTTCGTTGACGTAGGCCTCGAGGATGCGGCTCTTGTCGTAATGCGTTTCGATGAGGATCGACATCAGCGCTTCGTTGAACTTGCGCGTGAGGTTCTGCGAACGATCCAGGAACAGGTTGCGCACCAGCTGCTGCGTGAGCGTGGAGCCGCCCTGCACGGTGTGGCCCGCACGCAGGTTGGCGAACGAGGCGCGCAGGATCGCGGTGAAGTCGATGCCGATGTGATGCTTGAAGTCGCGATCTTCCACTGCCTGCAGGCCACCGATCAGCAGCGGCGGCACGTCGGCGAGGCGTACGATGCGGCGCTCTTCCTGCTGCGATCCGTACACCGTGGCGATGCGCGCGGGATCGAGATGGACCAGGTCCAGCGATCGGCCGGTACCGATGTCCTTCACGCTGGCCACCTGCCCCTTGCCCAGCACGACGCGGATACGCTTGGGCAACTCACCACCATCAGGGCCGGCGTAACCACGCGAGGCGATGTTGTAGGTGCTGCCGTCCTTCGCCCAGGTGCCCGCCACCTGGCCGCGTCCGTCATTGCCGTAGCCGGCGAAGGTCAGTTCGAGCTCCAGCGCCGCGGGCGTCATCGGCGTGCCGGTAGACAGTGGCAGCGGCCGCGCGTAAACGCGCGTGGGCACCGCGAAGACCAGGTCGTTGAAGCGGTCCTGCACCCGCTTGTTGAGCACCAGGGTGTAGGGCAGCACGAAGCCGAAGAGCAGACCCATGCAGATCCAGAACGGAATGCGCACCCAGGGCCAGACAGCGCTGGCGAACGAACGGAGGCGGGTCAAGAAGGCCAAAGAGGGAGAATCCTGAACAGGAGGGGCCACGCGATCATAGGACCCGCTTCCCGGCGGGTATCTGAACGCCAGCGGCAATTTGTGGCGTGGATGTGGCCGAAGGAAGGCGCCCGCGAGGTCTCAAGCCCCCCCTCTCCTACTTTTGTAGGAGCGCACCCAGTGCGCGACCGCAACACCCCGTTATCAAGTCACCACGCGGTTTCGCCACAGAATCAGGGGTTCCGGCGAGGCCAATCGCGCACTGGGTGCGCTCCTACAGGGGGGTGTTGGGCTCCCAGCAGGCGGCGTCGGGCTGGAACGGGCGCGGTGAGACGCCCAGCAGGCGCTGGAGCTCGCTGTTGTCGGCGATGAGGTTGGCTTCCAACCGCGTCAGCGGACCGCGCAGCCGGGGTACGGCGTGGCGACCCAGGTGCAACAGCGTGGCCGGGACGGGAATGGGCAAGGTGCCGATGGGCAGGCTGCGGCGCACCCGGGCAAACATCTCGCCGGCCGTGAGCCGCTCGCCCCCACCCAGCGGCACGATGCGGCCGGCCGCTTCGGGATGATCCAGCGCGGCCACCACGGCGGCGGCGATGTCATCGGCATGAACCGGCTGGCGCAGGCCCCGACCGGCGGGCAGCGGAAACACCCGCAGTCGCATCGCGCGGCGGGCGATCGGGGTGAGACTCTTGTCGAGCCCCGCGCCGTAAATCAGCGTGGGACGGAAGATCGTCCACAACGCCCCCTGCTTTTCGCAGGCAGCGGCCAACGCCAATTCACCATCGCGCAGCGACTGCGAAATCGCGCGCTCGGCCGGCACATCGGAATCCTGCTTGGATTCGGCACTCATCGAACTGGTCGCGATCACCCGCGTTCCCGGCGCCAGCACCAGCGAGGACAGCCACTGCGCAAACGGCAGCAGCGGGCCGAAGCTGATGATCACCAGGGGACGCCCCACGTCCGGCACGCGATCGGGCAACTTGCCCTGTACCCAGGTCAGCCCGGGTTCGCTGGCACGCTCGCGGCGGCTCAGCGCGATCACGGTTTCGCCGCGCGCGTGCAGGCGCGGCAGCAGGAAGTGGCCGATCTGACTGCTGGCCCCAAACACCATCACCGTCATGAGCGATTCCTCAGGAACCGGACTGCAGGCGTGCCATCAAGGTGGCCAGGCGTGGATTGCCCGGCATGAGTTTGCGTGCACTATCCAGCGACTGGGCAGCACCGGCGCGGTCGCCACTGTCCAACTGTCGTTCGGCCTGGTCCATCCAGGCACTCGCCAGCCGCTGGCGCAGCACGCCCTGGTTCGTGTTGCCCGGCGACAGGTCGGCCAGGTCCGCCAGCCGGCTGTTTGCGGTGGACAGGTTGCCGCTCGCCACGGCCTGGTTGAACTGGCTGATGGCGAGATTGGGCAGGTTTTCCAGTCCATTGCGGGCCGTTACGTTGTTGCCGTCGATGGCGAGCGCCTGCCGGTAAAGGTCATAGGCGCTCTCGCCCGGCGGCAGCATGAGATTGCCCTGCCGCGCCGCCGTGTCGGCACGCAATATCGTGCGCGACAGCTCGGCGCTCTGCTGCGGAGTGAGCGGCGGGTGCTGCAGCCCTGCTGCGCTGTCGTCCTCGGCGTCGCTCGCCACCTGGGCGGCTGCGGCGGCTTTGTGGCGCTCGCCCTTGCTGGTCGGCTGCGCTTCCTCGGCGGTTGCTTGCTTGTCACCACCGCTGCCGGCCTGCGCGGCCGCAACGGATTTCCGCTCGTCGGTCAGCCGTCCGCGCGCCGCCGCCAGTTCTGCAGAATGCGGGGCCAGCGCCTCGGCCTGATCCAGCAAGGGACTGGCATGCGCGGTGTCACCGCTGTCGAGCGCGGCATTGGCCTGCACGATCAGGGCCTGGGCCACCTGGCCGAGACCGGTCTTGGCATCGTCGTTATTCGGATCGATGGCCAGTGCGGCCTTGAAGTGCGCCAGCGCGGTGTCGTCACCGTCACCGGTGATACGGCCGGCACGCAGCGCATCCTGACCCTGCTTGATCGCGTCCGTGACCTGGCTGTTGTTCTGCTGGTCGGCCTGCACCAGCGCGGCGCGCAAGGCAGGCAGCTCACCGTAGTTCGGCAACAGCACGGCGATGCGGTCGACCAGCGCGGAGGCCGCCGCATGATCGCCGGCATCCAGTGCCTTGTGGGCCTGGCCGGCGAGCGCGTCGGCCACCTTGTCGAGCCCATGCAGGGCCACGGCATTATTTGGATCGGCGGCGAGCATGCGCCGGTACAGCGCGCCTGCACCGTCGTCGCCATCGAGCTTGCCTGCATCGAGCGCCTGCTGGGCCTGGTCGACCAGCCGATCCGTCTGCACCGAACCGTTACGTGCGCTGGCAATGGCCTGGCTCAGGCGGTCGACGTCGCTACCGCCGCCCAGCAACTCACGCGCCGTCGTCAGCGCCTGGTCGGCCTCATCGAGCTTGTGGGCCTGCAGCGCCGCGTCGGCGCGGGAGATCTCGGCCTGACCCACGTTACGCAGGCCATCGCGGGCGCGATCGTTGTCTGGCTGAAGTGCGCGTGCCGCTTCGTACAACTCGCGTGCGCTGGTACCGTCGGTGCCTTCGAGGCGGCCGTCCTGCAGCGCCGTATCGGCGCGACTCAACAGGTCACCCAGCTCGGTGCTGGGCACCAGTCCACGCAGCCTGTCCTGTCCCATCCACACGCTGGTGCCGATACCGATCACCACCAGCAACGCCAGCGGCACCAGCCAGCCGCGCTTGCGTGGGCGCAGCCGCGGGCGTGACGTGGGTTCACGCGGGGGCACCGGGCGACGCATGTCCGGCGCGAGGTTGAACTTGGGCAGGCCATCCTCGTCCCGGGGCATCTCGTTCGACGAGGTCGGCGAGGCTGGCGTATCCAGGTTGTCGAGGCTGCCCAGGGTCGGCTCGGTACGGCCTGGCGACCCGTGGTCGTTGTGGTCTTTGCGTCCGTTCATGGGCCTAGGGAGGTGAGGTTTCTCGCTTGCAGCTTAGCATCGCGGGGGGCCGGGACCGGCCCGCCCGCGCCCGGCGTTCAGCCAACGCTGACGCGGCGCGCGTCGACCACGTTGGGCAAGGCCACCAGTCGGGCCAGCAAGCCGGACAGCTGTTCGAAATCGCGCACGCGCAGGGTGAAGCGCATTTCCACCTCGCCCGTGCGGGTGAACACGCGGCTCGACGAGGCGATGATATGCGCGCTCGCGTTGCTGATCAGGCTGGTGACGTCCTTCTGCAGGCCCTTGCGATCGTAGCCATGCAGTTCGATGTCCACTTCGTAGGCGCGCGCCGCGGCCTTGCCCCACTCCACGTCGATCACGCGGTCGGGATCGCGACGCACCAGGCGCGCGAGACTCGGACAGTCGGCGCGATGCACGGAGACGCCACGCCCCTTGGTGACGAAGCCCCGCACCGGATCGCCGGGCAAGGGCTGGCAGCAGCGCGCCAGCGTGGTGAGCAGGTTGCCCACGCCTTCGATGCTTAGCGCGCTCTGGCCCGGCACGGCCGGCCTCGGCGGCGCAACGGTGGCGGACTGCGTCATGGCCGGTGGCGGTGCAGAGGCCTCCTGCAGCACGCGTGCGATCTGTCCCGGAGCGATTTCGCCCAGTGCCAGCGCCACCAGCAGTTCATCGTGCGTCTTCACATGGAAGTGCGCCGGCAACTTGCCGATGTCCGCGGACGGCAAGGCCAGTCGCTTGAGTTCTTTTTCGAACATCGCACGACCGGCGGCGACGTTGGCGTCGTGCGCAATCCGGCGGAACCACGCGCGCAGCTTGTCCTTCGCGCGCGAGGTATGCAGATAGCCGTGGTGCGGCGACAGCCAGTCGCGGCTGGGCTCGGCCACCTTGGCGGTAAGCACTTCCACGCGATCGCCGCTGGATGGCTGGAAGGTCAGCGGCACGATGCGACCGTTGACCTTGGCACCACGGCAACGGTGACCCACCTCGGTATGCACGTGATACGCGAAGTCGAGCACGGTGGCGCCACGTGGCATGTCCACCACCTCGCCCTTGGGCGTAAGCACGTAGACGCGGTCTTCCAGCAGTTCGGTGTGCAGATCCGCCGCGAGGTCACTTTCACTGTCCGGACGGGGCTCGAGCAAACGGCGCATCCAGGCGATCTTCGCCTCGAACTCGCTGTCCCCCGCACCACCTTCCTTGTAGCGCCAGTGCGCAGCCACGCCCAGCTCGTTGATGCGATGCATCTCGTGCGTGCGGATCTGCACTTCCAGCGTCTTGCCGCGCGGCCCGATCACGGCCGTATGCAACGAGCGATAGTCGTTGCCCTTCGGCCGCGCGATGTAATCGTCGAACTCGCCCGGCAGATGCGGCCACAGCGTATGCACGACGCCGAGCGCGCCATAGCAGTCGGCCACGCTGTCCACCAGGACGCGCACCGCGCGGATGTCATAGAGGTCGGAGAATTCCAGCGACTTGCGCTGCATCTTCTTCCAGATGGAATAGATGTGCTTGGGACGCCCGGCCAATTCCGCCCGGATGCCCGCGGCATCGAGCGCGCGATGCAGCAGGTCGAGCGATTCGCGGATGAACTCCTCGCGGTCGACGCGGCGCTCGTCCAGCAGCTTTGCGATGCGCTTGTAGGTTTCCGGTTGCAGGTAGCGGAAGCTGAGGTCTTCCAGCTCCCACTTGAGCTGCCAGATACCGAGGCGATTGGCGAGCGGCGCGTGGATGTCCCGGGTGAGCCGCGCCAGCGACTGACGCTCGGCCTCGGGCCACGCACTGGCCACGCGCATGCGCGCCACTTGCCGCGCCAGCAGGATGAACACCACGCGCACGTCACGGATGATGGCCAGCAACAGACGCCGCAAACCTTCAGCGCCGTGATCGGCGCCGTGCTGGGCGTGCAGTGCCCATACCCGTTCGGCAGCCACCTGCCCGGCGACCAGGCGCTGCAACACGGGCGGCAACGTCGACTCGCGGTGCGCCCATGTTGTTGGATCAACGCGGGCGACCTCAAACCAGAGTGCCGCCGCCTGGGTCTGCGCATCGCATCCCAGCATGGCGAGCAGATCCAGCACATCCGCGTACTCAGCCTGGTTGACCGCCAGCGACGCGCACGCATCCAGCGCCTCGCCCAGCACAGGCGGGACGCGGCCGGCACGTTCGCGCCACTGGGTGAGACCCGGGCTAGCAGTGAGGGCGGCTTGGACCATGGCGCCATTCTAGTGCAGGCGCGATCCAAGGCCCGCCCGCCGCATGAACCGGCGGTTCATGCCGTGTATGCTGCCGCGGCGACGTTGTTCCCTATGACTATGAGGAAATTCCCATGCGTCTGGCCCGCCTGCTGCCCGTGTTCATGAGTGTCGCCCTGATCGTTCCCGCCTTTGCCCAGGCCGCCGACCAGTACGTGCCACTGCAGCAGCGCATGAGCCCGGCGGAGTTCAAGGCCTCGGGACTGGACAAGCTTTCGCCGGACGAACTGAAGAACCTCGACGACTGGCTGAGCGGTCACGGCAAGGTGATCACCAAGGTGGTCGACTCCTCAGGCAAGCCGGTGTTCTACCCTGAGAGTGGCAAGCGTACGGTGATCACTGCGCGCCTGAAGGGTTCCTTCGACGGCTTCGGGGAAAACATGCAGTACCCGCTCGACAACGGCCAGTTGTGGAAGCAGGCCGGCTCGGGCAGCTACAGCTGCCCCCACGCCGAGAACCCGACCGTCACCATCAAGCCCATGATGATGGGCAACTGGCTGATGTACGTCGAGGGCTGCCCCAACAGCATCAGCGTGAAGCGCGTCCACTGACGCGCGTGACTCACGCGAGCGCTTCGAGCGCCCGCGTGAGTCGCTTGGCCGACACCGGTTCGGCCGTCTTCAGTTCCTGCGCGAACAGCGACACGCGCCACTCCTCGATCAGCCAGCGCAGTTCGTCCAATCCTCCGGTGCCTGCGGCCCGATGCTTGAGGTAATCGCGCCAGAACGGCAGCACCTGCAGCATGCGCTGCTGGTCCTTGGCCGGATCCTGGCGAAGGCGCTCGGCACGCAGGCGCATCGCCTTCAGATAGCGTGGATAGTGCGCGAGTCGCGAGGTGGGCAATTCACGCAGGAATCCTGCCATCAGCAAGGAATCGAGCTGCTCGCGCAGATCGTCGTAGCTGGCGCGCGCAAAACCCATCAATGGCGGCTGCAGCCAGGGCTTCATGTCGGCCTGCGCCTCGATGATCGGCTCGGCCAGCTTCAGGCGCTCCACCGCGGCACCAAACAACTCGCGCGCCATCTGCGTGTGCAGCGCCTGGAAGGTGCCAGCGGTACGCACGTTGAGGTCGTGGCGTTCGAGCAGATCGCTGAAGCCGCCTTCCACCAGGTCTTCACGCAAGCCATCGACGCCACCGAGCGGTGCGTATTTCAACGCGAGCGGATTGGCGATCGGCAGGCGGCGGCGCGCCTGCTTCATATCGCTGGCGAGCGCGTTGCGCAGCAGGCGCACCACGCCCTGGACATGCGCCTCGCGAGCCTCATCGCTGCGCTCGAACACGCGCAGAGCCACGGCGTCACCGAGGTCCACGAGTGCCGGGAACGCCAGCAGGCCACCGGCCGAGCGCACCTGCGCGGGGATCTCTTCGAAATCCCAGCTGGCGATGTCCTCGCGCGTAAGCTCGATGTCGGTCTTGCGTGAGAACGCCTCGCGCGCCTGGCCTTCCCATTGCCCACGCATTGCGGCGAGGTCACGACCCGTGGCGAGGGTCTTGCCGTTCTCGTCGTGCAGGCGATAGCGCATGCGGAAATGCGCGGGCAGCTCCACCGCATCGAAATCCGCTGCCGCGACGTCTACGCCGGTGGCTCGCTTGAGGAATGCGGCGAGCGCCTTGTGCAAGGACTCGTCGCGCGGCGCCTCGGCTTCGGCGAAGGCGCGTGCAAAGTCCGGCGCCGGCACGAAATTGCGGCGCAGCGCCTTGGGCAGACCGCGGATGAGCTCGGCCACCTTCTCGGCCAGCAAGCCGGGCACCAGCCATTCGCAACGCGCCGCGGGCAACGCATTCAACATCGCCAGCGGCAGGTGCAAGGTGACGCCGTCGGCGTCGTCACCAGGAACAAAACGGTACTCGAGGCGGTACTTCTGCGGCCGCTCCCGCGCATCCTGCGCTCGCGGCACTTGGCCATCCATGGCCGGCGGTGGCACATCCAGCGAGGCCGGAAACGCCTTGGGATCGAGACCCGCGCCGCCACTCATCACGTCGTCCAGCGACCAGCGCAGCGCCGCCTGCTCGGCGGGACGCGCCTTGCGATACCACGCATCGAGCGCGCGGCTGTCCGCGATGTCCTGTGGCAGCTTGCCTTCGAAGAAGCCCACGAGTTCGTCCTCGGAGCGCAACAGGCCTTCGCGGCGCTGCTTGGCCTCGATGCCGCGGGCATCCTCCAGCACGCGCTGGTTCGCGCGCACGAAGTCGGCGCGTGCGTCGATATCACCGCGGGTCAGCGCCTCACGCAGGAAGATCTCGTGCGCCAGCACCGGATCCTGCTTCTGGAAGGTGCCGGGACGACGCTCTACCAGCGTCAACCCGAACAGGCTCACCTGCTCGTAGGCCACCACATGGCCACGCTTGCGGGACCAGTGCGGATCACGCCAGGCGGAACGCAACAGGTGCGCCGCCTGCTGCTCGATCCACAACGGCTCGATGCGGGCGCACGCCATGCCCCATACGCGGCCGCCGACGTCGAGGATCTGCGCTGCGAAGATCCAGTTCGGCGGCACCTTGGACAGCGACGAACCCGGGAATACCTGGAAGCGACGCTCGCGCGTGCTGCGGTAGACGCCCTTTTCGTCCTTGTGACCGACCTGCGTGGGCAGGCCGGCGAGGAGGCTGCGGTGGATGGATTCGTACTGGCGAGTTGCTTCGTCGTCGCTGCTCCCTCTCCCCTGTGGGGAGAGGGTTGGGGTGAGGGGTGGGTGCTCGCGGGTCTCCTTCCTATCTCGCTTGTTGGAAACAGCACGAGCTCGCTCTTTTGAAGCGCGGGGCGAGGTTGCCCCCTCACCCCACCCCTCTCCCCGCAGGGGAGAGGGAGCAACGGCGGCGTCCAGCTTCCACCCGAGCTCCTGTATCACCAGCAACAGCTGCCGGTGCAGCTCGCGCCATTCGCGCATGCGCATGAAGCTGAGGAAGTGGCGGGAGCACCAGTCGCGCAGCTTCGACTGCGTCAGATCCTCGTGCGCCTTGCCGTATTCGCGCCACAAGTTCACCACGCCGACGAAATCCGATTTCGGATCGGCGAACGCCGCATGCGCGGCATCGGCCTGCTGGCGCGCATCGGCAGGACGCTCGCGCGGATCCTGGATGCTCAGGAAGGATACGATCACCAGCAGCTCGCGCAGGCTGTGCAGCTTCTCCGCTTCCACCAGCATGCGGGCCAGTTGCACGTCGATCGGCAGCCTGGCCACCACGCGGCCGATCGGCGTGAGGTGACGCGCATCATCGATGGCCGAGATCTCGGCCAGGCGGCGGTAGCCGTCGGCGATCACGCGCGGATCGGGCGCTTCGAGGAACGGGAATTCGTCGACCTCGCCCAGCTGCAGCGACAGCATCCGCAGGATCACGTTGGCCAGCGACGAGCGCAGCAGCTCCGGATCGGTATAGGCCGCGCGGCTTTCGTAGTCGGCCTCATCGTAGAGGCGATAGCAGGTACCCGGACCCACGCGGCCACAACGGCCCTTGCGCTGGTCGGCGGCGGCCCTGGAGATCGGCTCGACGTGCAGGCGCTCGAGCTGGCTGCGCTGGCTGTAGCGCTTGACGCGCGCCTGGCCCGAATCGATCACATAGCGGATACGCGGCACGGTGAGCGAAGTTTCGGCCACGTTGGTGGCGAGCACTACGCGACGCTTCGGACCCGGCTTGAACACGCGGTCCTGGTCGCCGGCGGAAAGGCGCGCATACAGCGGCAGCACTTCCGTCTCGCGATACTGGCGGCGCGACAGCAACAGATGGGCGTCGCGGATCTCGCGTTCGCCGGGCAGGAAGATCAGTACATCGCCACGCGGATCGTCATGGGTGATTTCGTCCAGCACGGCGGCCACATGATCGGCACCACCCTGCTGCAGGTCACCGGCACGCTGCCCGCGGCGTGCCGCAACCTCGTCCACCGAGCGCCAGCGGACTTCCACCGGATAGGTACGCCCTTCCACCGACACGACGGGTGCATTGCCGAAGTGCTCGGCAAAGCGCTCCGTGTCAATGGTGGCCGAGGTGACGATGATCTTCAGCGTCGGCCGCTTCACCGCAAGCCGCTTGAGGTAGCCCAGCAGGAAGTCGATGTTGAGGCTGCGCTCGTGGGCCTCGTCGATGATGATGGTGTCGTACGCGCTCAGCCAGGGATCGCCCTGCGTTTCCGCGAGCAGGATGCCGTCGGTCATGAACTTGACCAGGGTGCGGTCGGACACCTGGTCGTTGAAGCGCACCTGGAAACCCACCTGGTCGCCCAGGCCGGTGCCCAGTTCCTCGGCCACGCGGCGCGCCACCGAGCGTGCCGCCAGGCGGCGCGGCTGGGTGCAGCCGATCATGCCCGCTTCGCCGCGCCCGGCGGCCAGGCAGAGCTTGGGCAGCTGGGTGGTCTTGCCCGAGCCGGTTTCGCCGGCAATCACCACGATCTGGTGCTTGCGGATCAGCTCGACGATCTCCTCGGCACGCGCGGTAATGGGTAGCGATTCGTCCAGCGTGATCGCGGGCTTGGCTGCGGTGCGTGCGCGGCGCTTTGCCGCGGAGGCCTCGATATCGGCGGTGAGCGCCGTTAGCTTCTTTTCGTCGAAGCGACGCGACAGCTCGCGCCAGCGGCCCTGCAGACGGCCGTAGTCGCGGCTGGATACCGACTCGAGCGCCTTGCGCAGTTCGCGCAGACGCGGGTCGGTGGCGGAGGAAGGTGTGGTTGCCTGGGTCATCGGACCGCACATGATAGCCGGTGGCTATCAAAAGCATCGGCAGGATTCATTTCACTGCCTTCGGACGCCTCGCTAAGCTGGATCCAGGTTTCATCCCCACCCTCGAAAAGGAGCACTCCATGGCCATTTCCATCGGTATCGCCAAACAGGACCGGGAACAGATCGGCGAACAGCTGTCCAAGCTGCTCGCGGATACCTATTCGCTCTACCTGAAGACCCACAGCTTCCACTGGAACATCACCGGGCCGCATTTCAACAGCCTGCACACGATGTTCGAGACCCAGTACAACGCACTGTGGCTGGCCGCCGACGAGGTTGCCGAGCGCATCCGTACCCTGGATGTGTTCGCCCCCGGCTCCTACAGCCAGTTCGGCAAGCTCACCTCGATCAAGGAAGAGGCTGGTGTACCGGACTGGAAGGACATGGTCGGCCAGCTGGTGGAAGGTCACGAGATCGCCGCCCACACCGCCCGCGAGGCGATCAAGGTGGCCGATGGCGCGGGTGACGAGGGCACGGTCGACATGGTGACCGGTCGCCTGAAGGAGCATGAGAAGACCGCGTGGATGTTGCGCTCGCTGCTCAAGTAAGCATCCCCCCTCCCTCTCCCCGATCGCCGGGGAGAGGCTTGCTCCGCCTCCCCTGGAACAGGACCAGCCCCGCCACGGCATCCGTCGCCCGCAGGCCTATAGGCCTGGGTCCCGAGATGGCGGGCCATCGCTTCATCACGACATTTGAACAATTGCCGCTTGCCTCGCACCCGCGATGAGTCACGCGAGGCTCGGAAGGACTGAGCAGAACGCGGCGCGCAGCCGCCTGTCGGGCGCGCAAATCGTCCGCGATGAGCGGGCCGCGTGGCACGGGATGGGCTTGCTTGCTTCCGCGGTGGAGCCCAGCCGCCTCCGGCCTGACCTTGCGCTGACCACTCCCTCTCACGATTGATTGAGCCCAATGCGCTCCGTGGTTAAGCTTTCAGGGCTTTTCGGCCTCGTGTGAGGCAGCCACGGGGATCGTTTTGAGCGCGACAGCAACCACCCACGACAGCCGGCATCCGTTTCTAGCAGCCATCCTGCTCGCCCTGATCGTGGCGGCCATGAACATCGGTCTGTGGTGGTGGAGCAACCTGCCCCACGGCCCCGAGGACTGGAAAGGCCCCATCGGCGGCTTTGCGTTGTCCGCTTTCCAGCGTTACCAGAACCCGCTGAAGAACGATTTCCCCTCCGACCAGGAAATCGACGGCGACCTCAAGCTGCTCAAGCAGTACACGCCGCGCATCCGCACCTACTCCACGCTGCAGAATCCACAGGTCTATCGCCTGGCGGACAAGGAAGGCCTGCAGGTCATGGCCGGCGCGTGGATCGATCGACGCCTGGACAACAACGAAAAGGAGATCGAGACGCTGATCGCGCAGGCGCGTCGCTATCCCGACTCGATCAACCGGGTGATCGTCGGCAACGAAGTGCTGTTCCGCAACGATATCCCGCTGGAACAGCTGGAGGGTTACGTGGATCGCGTACGCGCAGCAATCCACCAGCCGGTATCGGTGGCCGAGCCGGATTACATCTGGCTCAAGTATCCGGAACTGGCCGAACACGTCGACTTCATCACCGTGCACCTTTTCCCGTACTGGAACGGTATAGATCGAAAAGACGCCATCGGTGCTGCGATGGGCAGCTATGACCAGCTGCGCACGACGTATCCCAACAAGCCCATCGTGATCGGCGAAATCGGCTGGCCGTCGAACGGCGATCGCTTCGAGCACGCTGATCCCTCCGTTTCCAATGAAGCGATCTTCCTGCGCCAGTGGTTCGTCGCAGCGAAAAAGAAGAACGTCGACTACTACATCATGGAGGCGTTCGACCAGCCCTGGAAGGAAAAGCTCTCCGGTCGCACGGAAGCCTACTGGGGCATGTTCAATGCCGACCGCCAGCTGAAGTTCCCCTTCACCGGCCCGGTGACCGAAGACACCGCGTGGCCGTGGAAGGCGCTGGCCGCCAGCTTGCTCGCGCTGCTGCCAATGATCTGGTTCGCGCGCCACTACAGCCGCTTCAAGCTGATGGGCCGCTTCTTCTTCTGCGCGCTGATCCAGCTGGCCTGCGGCCTGATCGTGTGGTCGGCGACGCTGCCGTTCAATTTCTACCTGAGCTGGATCGACTGGACGATGCTGGTGCTGCTGTTCCCGGCCCAGATTGCGATCCTCGCCATCCTGCTCATCAACGGCTTCGAGTTCACCGAAGTGCTGTGGCGCCGCAACTGGATTCGCCACGCCGGCATGCTGGCGCCCGATCCGGTGGAGAAGCAGCCGTTCGTGTCGATCCACCTGGCCTGCTACAACGAGCCGCCGGAGATGGTGATCATCACGCTCGACTCGCTGGCCGCGCTCCAGTACGAAAACTATGAAGTGCTGGTGATCGACAACAACACCAAGGACCCGGCGATCTGGAAGCCGGTGCAGGAATACTGCGAGAAGCTGGGCACGAAGTTCCGCTTCTTCCACCTGGAACCGTGGCCGGGCTTCAAGGCGGGCGCGCTCAACTTCGGCCTGAAGGAAACCGACCCGCGTGCGGACGTGGTGGCGGTGATCGACGCCGACTACGTGGTGCGCGAAGACTGGCTGGCCACGCTCACCGGCTACTTCCACGATCCGAAGGTGGCCGTGGTGCAGTGCCCGCAGGCGCATCGCGACTTCGAGCACAACCGCTTCCGCCGCATGACCGCGTGGGAGTACGACGGCTTCTTCCGCATCGGCATGCACCATCGCAACGAGCGCAACGCCATCATCCAGCACGGCACCATGACCATGGTCCGCCGCTCGGCGCTCGAAGGCACCGGCGGTTGGTCCGAATGGACCATCTGCGAAGACGCCGAGCTCGGCCTGCGCCTGATGCATGCGGGCTACGAGCTGGTCTACGTCGATGAACTGATGGGCGTGGGCCTGACCCCGGCCGACTTCAAGGCGTACAAGAGCCAGCGCTATCGCTGGGCGTTCGGCGCCATGCAGATCCTCAAGGGTCGCTGGGACTGGATGACCAAGAAGGGTCCGCTGTCGGGTGGCCAGCGCTTCCACTTCCTCACCGGCTGGTTCAGCTGGTTCGCCGATGCGCTGCACCTGATCTTCACCATGATGGCGATCTTCTGGACCGCAGGCATGGTCGCGTTCCCGACCATCTTCAGCCTGCCGATGCAGCTGTTCCTGATCCCGGTGATCGGCTTCTTCTTCGCCAAGGCGATCTTCGGCATCGTGCTGTACCGCGCTCGCGTCCCCTGCAGCTGGTACGACACGCTGATGGCGTCGCTGGCCAGCATGGGCCTGTCGCACGCCATCGCGCGCGGCATCCTGCACGGCCTCACGCGCGAGAAGACCTCGTTCGTGGTGACCGCCAAGAGCCGTCGCCTCGGCGGCAGCAACTTCGCCGCGTTCGCACCGGTGCGCGAAGAGCTGTTGATGGCGATCGCGTTGGCCGCCTGCGTGACCGGCATGAGCCTGCGCTTCGGCACGCAGTACCTCGAGGGCACGCTGTGGATCTTCATCCTCGCGGCGCAGTCGATTCCGTACGTTTCCGCCGTGGTGGGCGCATGGATTGCGCACAAGGCCGGCGACAAGGCCGGTTGAGTCGTTCGCTGACGCCTCATTCACCAGTGCACGCGAGGTGATGGGCTAAGCTTGGGCTGCACGTGTTCGCAAACACGTGCATGCCACCACTTCCAGGATGGAAAAGAGCCTGTTTATGTTCTCCCCGCAGTCCGCGTTGCCGTTGAGTGGCCGTCAGGTGATAGTGCGTGGCGCAGGCCTGACTGGCTGTCAGGCCAAGCCGCGCGCTGTCGCATGGCGGCCACTCAACGGCAACCCTCCGGGCCGGGCCTATTTGCCCGCATGTCGGCGTCATCGCTCGGTCGTGTATCGACATACACTCCCTCACTCTTCCTGGTCCTGCGAGCAAATAGATCCCGGCGCGGGCTGCGGGGAGAGCATAAACAGACTCTAGACTGCATGCGCCGAATCAGCCGCCTGACGCTGCTGCCGCTCCTGCTGGCCCCGTGGCTGGCGCATGCGGGTGTGCAGTTGTCGGTGGATGGCGTGGACGATCCGCTGAAGCTGGCGGTCACCTCGGGCGTGGATATCTCGCAGTACGCGAATCGCGACGTGACCGAGGCGCAAGTGAAGCGCCTGTACAACCAGGCGCTCGACCAGGCGAAGAGTTCGCTGGAGCCCTACGGCTACTACGAGGCAAAGGTGGAGGGGCAGCTCGATCCGGTCGGTACCGACTGGCGCGTCACCCTGCATGTGACGCCCGGGCCGCCGGTCACGGTGACGGCGGTGAACCTCAAGCTCGACGAGACAGCCGCGGCCATTCCCGCCATCCGCCGCGCCAAGCGCAGCATCGAGAACCTGAAGGGACAGACCCTCAACCACGGTGAGTACGATTCCACGCGCGATGCGCTGAGCGGCGCGCTGACCGCCAACGGCTTCCTCGACGCGCGCCTGGTCACCCACCGCGTCGAAGTGAACCGTGCCGAGCGCTCGGCGGTGATCCAGCTCGCCTGGGAGGCCGGTCCGCGCTATCGCTTCGGCGACGTCCACTTCGAAGGCTCGCAGTTCAAGCCGGGATTCCTGCAGCGCTACGTACCGTTCAAGTCGGGCGACTATTTCGCGCAGGACAAGCTGCTCCAGCTGCAGCAGGCGTTGAATGGCGCGGACTACTTCTCCGTCGTGAACGTGCTGCCCGACGTTGACGACAAGAACAACGGCGTGGTTGCGGTGAAAGTGGAGCTGGTGCCCGCCAAACGCACGATCTACACCGGCGGCCCCTTCATAGGCACGGATACCGGCGTGGGCGTGCGCGTGGGCAGCGAGCGCCGGTGGGTGAACAGCAGCGGCCACAAGTGGAAGAACGAGCTCGTCTTCGCGCAGAACCTGAAGACGCTGTCCACGCTCTACTCCGTGCCAATGCCCGGCCCCAACCAGCGCAGCTTCAACTACGGCGCCACCTATCGCGATTCCGATACCGATACCTCGCACTCCAAGACGCTGGAACTCGTCGCCAATGAAACGCGCGAGTGGTACGGCTGGGTGCGCACGATTGGCATACATGCGCTGGACGGCACCTTCACCGTGGGCCAGAAAGGTGGCGAACCCGACGACGCACCGGGTATCGAGCACGGGCGCAGCGACCTGTTCTATCCGGAGATCTCGCTGTCGCGCAAATCAGGCGACAACCCGATCTTCGTGCGCAACGGCTGGTCGCTGACGCTGGCCGCACGCAGTACCGTGGGCGGATTGCTGTCGGATGCGAGCTTCAGCCAGGTCACCGCCGACGCAAAGTGGATCACCTCGTTCTGGGGTCGCAATCGACTGATCCTGCGCGGGTCCGCCGGCATGACCTGGACCGACGATTTCAGCGACCTGCCGCCGCAGCTGCGCTTTTTCGCCGGCGGCGACCGCTCCGTGCGCGGCTACAGCTACCAGAGCATCGGTCCCAAGAATGCCTATGATCGCGTGATCGGCGGCAAGAACCTGCTGGTGGGCAGCACCGAGGTCGAGCATTACTTCACCAAGAACTGGGGCATGGCCGCCTTCGTCGATGCGGGCAATGCGTTCGACAACACCGACTACCGCCCGAAGATAGGCGCGGGTCTCGGCGTACGCTGGCTGTCACCGGTGGGTATGATCCGGGTAGACCTGGGCACGCCGGTGCATAACCCGGATGAGCACGGCGTGGAATTGCATGTCGTGATCGGCCCGGATCTATGAGAACGCCGCGATGAATGCCGCCACGCCCACCACCGCGCCCAAGCCTCGCCGTCGCTGGCTGCGCTGGCTCGTGCTGTCGTTCGTGGCGCTGCTGCTGTTGCTGTTACTTGCAGTGGGCTGGCTGACGGGTACCGGGTCAGGACTGCGCTTCGCCCTCGCGCGCGCCGAAGCATTCACCCATGGCGCACTTTCCGTGCAATCCGCGCAGGGCCGGCTGGTCGGTCCGCTGGATCTTGCCGGCGTGCGCTACGCGGACGGCAAGGGGCTCGACGTGAAGGTGGCGAAGGCGCATCTGGATTTCAGCGTCGCGCCGCTGCTGCGCAAGCGCGCGCACGTCATCGACCTCAACGTCGATGGCGTGGACGTTGCCCTGCCCAAGAGCGAGGAAACACCTGAGAGCGAAAGCAGTTTCTCGCTGCAGCCACCACTGGACATCCTGCTCGATCGCGTGCACGTGGGCACGGTGAAGATCACGCAGGAAGGCAAGCCGCTGTTCGCTTCGAACTCACTCGACCTGGCCGGCAGCTGGACCAGCCGCGGCATCGAGCTACGCCAGCTCGCATTGCGCGCACCGGATGGTCACGCCGATCTCACCGGCACGATGGGCATCGGCAGCAAGTACCAGGGTGACAGCAAGGCGGCATTCGCATGGACCGTCAACGGTACCGAGTATGCGGGTCAGCTCGACCTGCACGGCGACGGACAGCAGGCCCATCTCGAACTGCAGCTCAGCCAACCGATGGTCGCCCAGCTCCGTCTGCAATGGGCACAGCGCGGCGATTACCCATGGACCGCACGACTCGATGCGCCACGTTTCGATCCCAAGCCGCTGGTGGGCGAGAGCTCGCTCACCGCACTCACCGTGGCGCTGGACGGCAAGGGCGATCGCCGCAGCGGCAGCGTGCAGGGCCAGCTCGGCCTCAACGATGACCAGCTGCAGCTGCGCCCACTCGCCGTGCGCTTCAGCGAGGACTTCAAGACGCTGACGGTGGACCAGCTCACGCTCGCCTCGCCGCAGTTCAAGGGTGAGGTCGCTGCGCGCGGCGTGGTGGCGCTGGGCGCGCAACCCCTGTCCGCCGACCTCACCGTCGACTGGAAGGATGTCGAACTGCCGGAGGACATGCTCGGCCAGGTGGTGCAGAGCCACGGCAGTCTCAAGGCCAAGGGCAGCCTCGACCAGTTCCACGCCACGGGCGATCTCGCCATCGGCGCCCCCGGCAAGCTCGCTGACGTCACGCTGGATCTGGACGGCACGCAGAAGCAGATCGACCTGCACGCACTTACGGTCAAGCAGCCGCAAGGGCAGATGCAGGCCAAGGGCGTGCTCACGCTGCAGCCGGTGCTGGGCTGGCAACTGGAAGCCACCGCGAACCGGTTCGACCCCGGACATGTGCTGGCGAAATGGAATGGCTCGCTGGACTTCGACATCGCCTCGCAAGGCACGCTGCCGCAGGGCCACCCCGACGTCACCTTGGAGATCCGCAAGTTCGACGGCCGCCTGCGCGAGCGCACCGTGCATGGTGACGGCAAGCTGCATCTTCCGCCGGAAGGTGTGGTCGACGGCAAGCTGCACCTCATCTCGGGCGGCAGCGACGTGCAGATCGATGCGAGGCCGGGCAACAGCAACGACGCGACGATCAAGCTCGCGGTCGCCACGCTGGGCGACTGGCTGCCCGATTCGGCCGGCCGCCTGCAGGGCACGATCCGCGTACAGGGCAAGTATCCGAAGCTGGCTGTCGACGCGAACCTGCAAGGCAGTGCACTGAGCTACGTCGGGCAGCACATCGACAGCCTGCGCTTGCTGGCCAACGTGCCCGACATCAGCCGCCCCGGCGGCAAGCTCGACCTGGAGACCACGGGCGTCAACGCGGGCGGCCTCAGCTTCAATCAGGTGAACGTGCGCGGCGATGGCACGGCCGAACGGCACAGCCTCACGCTCGATGCGCGCGGGTCGCCGCTTTCCACCGACCTTGCGCTGAGCGGCAGCCTCAAAGGCTCCGCGTGGAACGGCACGCTGTCCTCGCTCAACATCGATCTCGCCGGCCTGCCCCGCTGGCGTCTGCAGCAATCCACCGCGCTGTCCTACCACGATGGCGCCATGAGCCTTTCCGAGGTGTGCCTGACGGCAGGCGAGCCGTTGCTGTGCGCGGCGGCAAAGCAGGACAAGGCGGGCAACCTCGACGCCAGCTATCGCCTGCACAGCCTGCCGATCGCCCTGCTGATGAGCGCAGCGAGCACGGCCAAGGTGCCGATGCGCGTGGAAGGTTCGCTGGAGGGCAACGGCAGCATCCGGCGCAACACGGCAGGCGCGCTCAACGGCAATGCATCGATCACTTCCACGCACGGCTCCATCGCCTATGCCGACCGGCCCGACGAGCCCCTGATCACCTACAACAACCTCGCGCTGAACGCGCAGCTCAGTCCCTCGAACCAGCGTGTCGATCTGCATGCCGGACTCACCAACAACGGACGCCTGGATGGCCAGGTGAGCTTGAGTGGCGCGCAACAGGCGCTGGGTGGGCAGGTCTCCCTGCATGTGAACAACCTCGCGCTGCTGGAGATCTTCACCACCGAAGTGGTGAATCCCAAGGGCGCGATCCATGCGGACTTCACGCTGGGCGGCACGCTGTCGCAACCCGCAGTCAACGGACAGGCTGCCATCAGCGACTTCGCCGCGGAAATTCCGGCCATGGGCCTCAAGCTCAGCCAGGGGCGCGTCGCCATCAGCACCACCGACGCACAGCACTTCCGCCTCGACGGCACGTTGCATTCCGGTGATGGCAACCTGGTGTTGCAAGGCAACGCGGCCATCGGCACCGGTGCGCAGAGCGTGGTTTCGGTGAAGGGCAGCAACTTCAAGGCGGTCGATATTCCCGCGGCCAAGGTGGCCGTTTCGCCGGACCTCGCCGTGCGCCACAACGCCGATGGACTGGACATCACGGGCAGCGTGACGCTGGACAGCGCCGACGTGAACATCGACAAGTTGCCTGGCGCGGGCGCCACCAAGGCCTCGCCGGATGTGGTGGTGGTGGACGACAAGCAGCAGGAAGAGGAAGCCAGCCGCATGCCGATCACCGCCAGTGTCACCGTGAAACTGGGCGACAAGGCACACCTGGTCGGCATGGGCCTGGACGGCCGCCTGCATGGCCAACTCGTCGTCAGCGAGCGGCCGGGGCGAGCCACCACCGGCCAGGGTCAGATCGAAGTCGACGGCACCTACAAGGCCTACGGCCAGAACCTGCAGATCGAGCGCGGCCAGCTGCTGTTCGCCACCACGCCCATCGACAACCCGGGCCTCAACATCCGCGCCGTCCGCAAGCTCAACCCCAACGCCACCATCGACGACGGGCAGAAGGTCGGCCTGTACATCGCTGGTACCGCGCAGCGCCCCACCCTCACCGTATTCTCGCAGCCGGTGATGGAACAGTCCGATGCCCTGTCCTATCTGGTCACCGGCAAGCCGCTGTCGCAGGTGAAAGGAGGCGAAGGCAACATGGTGGGCGCCGCCGCCCAGGCGCTGGGCTCGGCCACCGGCAACCTGCTCGCCAAGAGCATCGGCACGCGGCTGGGCTTCGACGACGTGGGCGTGAGCAGCAGCGATGCGCTCAACGGGAGCTCCGCCTTCACCGTGGGCAAGTACCTCTCGCCGCGGCTCTACCTCAGCTATGGCGTGGGCCTGTTCGACCCCGGCCAGGTGATCGTGCTGCGCTACCACTTCAGCCAGCACTGGAACTTCGAAGCGCAAAACGCCACCGACTTCAGCCGGGCGAGCCTCAACTACCGGTACGAGCGCTGACGGCCGCTTCCAGCTTTTTGTAGGAGCGCACCCAGTGCGCGATAGGCAACGGAGAGGATTGACCGTGACTCCCCGGTCGCGCACTGGGTGCGCTCCTACAGGCGGGGCACCCTCTAGCCCAAAAGTCATGCCCCACCCGGCAGGCCGAAGGACTATCGTTCACACTTTTCCACCCCAGGAGACCGCTCATGCGGCAATTTCGTTGGATTCTCACGGCTGCTGCGCTGACCAGCACCTGCGCGCTGGCCGCCTCGCCGGCCGAACCGGTCGCCGCCCAGGCGCCCGCACGCAGCGCCAGCGGCATCGATCTGGCCGGCATCGACCACAGCGTCAAGCCGGGCGACGACTTCGACAACTACGCCAACGGCGCGTGGAAGAAGACCGCCGAGATTCCCGCCGACCGCTCCAGCACGGGCGTGTTCCTGCAGGTGTTCCTGAAGGCCGAGCAGCGCAATGCCGACCTGATCAAGGAAGCCGCCGCCAGCAACGCCGCGGCGGGCAGCAACGAGCGCAAGATCGCCGACTACTACGCCGCCTTCATGGACGAGGCCACCATCGAGAAGCGCGGCCTTGCCCCGCTCGAGCCGCAGCTGAAGGAAATCAACGCCATCGCCAGCAAGGCCGACCTCGCCCGCGTGCTGGGTGAAGGCCTGCGCGCCGATGTCGATCCGGTGAATGCCACCAACTTCGAGACCGAGCACCTGTTCGGCCTGTTCGTCTCGCATGGCCTGGACGACGCCAGCCACAACATCCCGTACCTGCTGCAGGGCGGCCTCGGCATGCCCACGCGCGACTACTACCTCTCCGACGACAAGGCGATGGTGGACACGCGCTGGAAGTACCAGGCCTATGTTGCCGCCCTGCTGAAGCAGGCTGGCGTGGCCGATGCGGAGACCAGGGCCAAGAACATCCTGGACCTGGAAACCAAGATCGCCAAGGCGCAGGTCGACATCGTCGACAGCCAGGACATCCACAAGGCCAACAATCCGTGGGCGCTCGGCGACTTCGCCAAGAACGCGCCGGGCCTGGACTGGAATGCCTATTTCAAGGCCGCCGGCCTGGACCAGCAGAAGATCGTCGACGTGTGGCAGGTGCCGGGCATCAAGGGCCTGTCCGCGCTGACCGCCAGCGAGCGTCTGCAGACCTGGAAGGACTACCTCACCTTCCACGCCCTCAACGAGAGCGCCAGCCTGCTGCCCAAGGCCTATGCCGACCTCAGCTTCGGCTTCTACGGCCAGACCCTGTCCGGTACGCCCAAGCAGCGTGACCGCTGGAAGCGCGCCATCGCCAGCACCAACGTGTCGCTGGGCGATGCCGTCGGCCAGATCTACGTGAAGAAGTACTTCCCCGCCTCGTCCAAGGCGCAGGTCGAGCAGATGGTGAAGAACATCCTCGCCGCCTTCGACGATCGCGTGGATCACCTGGACTGGATGACGCCCGCCACGCGCCAGAAGGCCAAGGCCAAGATCGCCAGCATCCGCGTGAGCGTGGGCTACCCGGAAACCTGGCGTAACTACGGCACGCTCGAGATCAAGGCCGACGACGCGCTGGGCAACCTGCAGCGTGCGCAGAAGCACGAGTACGAGCACCAGCTCGCCAAGCTCACCCAGCCGGTGGATCGCGGCGAGTGGTGGATGACGCCGCAGACGGTGAACGCGGTGAACCTGCCGCTGCAGAACGCACTGAACTTCCCTGCCGCCATCCTCGAAGCGCCGTTCTTCGATCCGAAGGCCGATCCGGCCGCCAACTACGGTTCGATCGGCGCGGTGATCGGTCACGAGATCAGCCACAGCTTCGACAACCTCGGCGCCGAGTTCGACGCCCAGGGCAACCTTGCCAACTGGTGGACGCCGGCAGACCAGGCCCACTTCAAGGCCGCAGGCCAGAAGTTGGCGGAACAGTTCAGCGCCTATGAAGCCCTGCCCGGCCTGCATGTGAACGGTCAGCAGACGCTGGGCGAGAACATCGCCGACGTCTCGGGCCTCACCATCGCCTACCTCGCCTACCACAAGTCGCTGGGCGGCAAGCCGGCGCCGGTGATCGACGGACTGACCGGCGACCAGCGCTTCTTCCTCGCCTTCGGTCAGAGCTGGCGCGAGAAGATCCGCGATGCCGCGCTGCGCGCCCGCGTGATCGGTAACGAGCACGCACCGGGCCGCTTCCGCGCACAGACGGTGCGCAACATCGACGCCTGGTATGACGCGTTCCAGCCCAAGCCGGGCGAGACGCTGTACCTGGCGCCGGCGGATCGCGTGAAGATCTGGTAAGCGTTCAAGTACATGCGAAGACAGGAGCCACGCCTCGCGAGGGGCGTGGCTCTTTCGTTTCGTGGATCGCGCACTGGGTGCGCTCCTACAAAAGAGCGTCGCTTCTGTAGGAGCGCACCCGGTGCGCGATCCAACCTGGCGAACAACTACATCCTCGCCGGCCTCGGCATCAACACCGCCAGCACGATCGCGGCAAGGAACAACGCCGGCACATCGCCCCACAGGTGTCCCATGTGCTCGGCATGACTCAAGGCCTGCACCGCCATGATCCCGCCATGCACCACGCTGGACCACACGAAAAACCAGATAAGGCTTCGATGGGCGAGCGGATCGCGGGCCGCAAGAATAAGGAACACACCGAGCGTGGCGTAGATGCCCACGATCATCATCGGATAATCCGAATAGCCCTCGTGCCATACCCATCCGGACGGCCAGACCTGCATCAGCGGATAGATGGCCAGACAGACGATGCCCAGCAAGACCAGGACGACGCGCAGCAGCTTCAGACGCGATGGATCGCTCATGACAGTCACCTCGGCAACGGCAGCGATGCGGACAGTGTATGCCTGCAGCCGTCGCCGTGCGTCAAAGCTCCCGTGTCATGAACACGCTGTACGGGTCTTCCACGTAGTCGCCGAACGGCCCGCAAGGCAGAAAGCCGTAGCGCTCGTACAACGCCCGTGCCGGCGCAAATGCCGCCGGCGAGCCGGTTTCGAGGCTCAGCCTGCGGTAACCGCGTCGCTGCGCTTCGTCCAGGATGTGCTGCAGCATTGCCGCGGCGACGCCTTTGCGTCGATGGCGGTTCGAGGTGCGCATCGACTTGATCTCGCCATGTGTTTCGTCGAGCTGCTTGATGGCGCCGCACCCCAGCAACTCGCCATCCTCCCATAGGGTCCAGAAGGTGATCCCGGGGCGGCGAAGCTTGTCGAGGTCGAGCGCATGGATGCTTTCCGCTGGGGAATGCAGGGCCATGTCATCGAGATGTTCCTGCAGCAAGGCGGCGACCTCGGCGCTGCGCAGATCGTCGACGCGTAGTTCCATGGCCATGCGGGTCTCGCCTCAGGATGCCAGCGGCAACGATAACTGCCAGGACACGCCGAAGCGATCGTCCAGCCAGCCGAAGCGCGAACTGAACCCGTAGTCATCCAGCGCCATCAGCACTTGCCCGCCGTCGGCCAGCGCCGCGAACGCGCGGTCCAGGGCTTCAACGGTGTCGAACTCCACCAGGATCGAACTGGCCGGCGTGAACGAGAACCCATGCTTGATCGGACTGTCCGAGCACATGAACTCGCTGCCGCACAGCGCGAAACGCGCCATCTTGATGGTGCCCTCGGGCCCCGGGCCGCCCTTGGCGTAACGCTCCACGCTCATGAAACGCGAGTCGGGAAACGTGGCGAAGTACAGGTCCAGGGCAGCCTGTGCGTTTCCCTGGAACATCAGGAAGGGCGTGGCTCGGCTCATGAGTGGGCTCCCTCAGGCAGGAACTTGAGTCTACGCGCCTGCGACTCGATGGGCACCGAGATACCGGCTGACCGGCCCGCAGAGAGATCCAGTGCCAGATGATGGCACGCCAACTGGAAGCCCTTGCGCAGATACAAGCGATGCGCAGCGTGCCGTGCGTAGCCGGTGTCCAGATGCACGGCATCGCATGAGTGCTGCCGCGCATGGTCCACCAGCCAGTCGAGCAAGGCACCTGCAAATCCGTGGGCGGTCTGTCCCGGCAGCGTCGCGAGATCGTCGATATAGAGCACCTTGCCCCAGGCAAGGAACTCCGCGATGCGGAAGCCAGCCACGCTCTTCACCACGTCCTCATGCCTGAGTGCCAGGACGTCATATCCCTGCGACTGCTGGCGCAGCACCTGCGCGACAAAGTCCTGTTTTGAGAGATGCGGACGAAGCGCATGGAATACGGGAAAGCAGGCCTCCACATCCGACGCGCTTCGCATCAGCAAGATATCCATCACCCCTCCGTATCGACATGGTTCGATGTAACGGAACAACGGCCGAGATATTCGCCGCGCCGGCTGGTGGATTCAGCTGACGCCCAGGCCCTCGATACCCACGATCTCGTGGCCATCAAAGCCCGCCAGCTCGGCGAAGCGGCGGCCACGCTCGGCGTAGTCGTGGAACTGGTCGAAACTCGGCGCGCCTGGCGACAGCAGGATGGTGCCGCCCGCCGGCGTCAGTTCGCGTGCACGCGCCATGGCGCGGGTCAGGTCTTCCGTCTCCACGACGGACACGCCGGCAGCCTGCAAGGCCCGGGCAATGCGCGGGCCATTCGCACCCTGTGCCACGATGGCATGAGGTGCATGGCGCTTCGCTTCGGTGACGAAATCGCTCCAGTCGAGGCCGCGATCATGGCCACCGACGATCACGGTGACCTGACGGCCTTCAAGGCTGCCCAGCGCTGCAAGCGTCGCCTGCGGCGTCGTGCTGATCGAATCGTTGATCCACGCAAAGCCATCGTGCTCGCCCAGCGGCTGCAGGCGATGCGGCAGCGGCCGGAAGCTCGCCAAGGCCTCGGCGGCCACCACGGCGTCGTAGCCCATGGCCTCGAGCGCCGTCAACGCAGCGCAAGCATTGAGTGCGTTGTGCTCGCCTGGCGCACGCAGCCTGGAAATCTCGAAGACCTGCTGGGCACCGCGACGAATGAAGCCGCCGGCGACATGCCAGCCCTCGACCTTCCCGAACAGGCGTCGATGCGGATGGAGCGCGGTGCGTTCGAGCAGATAAGGCTGTCCTGCATTCACCAGCAATTGCCTGGACACATCGGCCAGCTTCAGCTTGTCCGCGATGTAACGCTCGCGCGAGCCATGCCAGTCGAGATGTTCCTCGTAGAGGCTGGTGATGACGCCCAGCTCCACCGGACCGGCTTCGCCGGTCTGGAAACTGGACAGTTCGATGGCCCACACATCGGCCTCGGCATCCACCAGCTCAAGCAAGGGCATGCCGATGTTGCCGGCCAGCGCAGTACGCACGCCCAGGCTGCGCGCCAGGTGCGCCAGCAAGGCCGTGGTCGTGCTCTTGCCCTTGGTGCCGGTGACGGCGACGACGCGTGCATCGGGTCGCTCGGCGAACCAGAGCGAGGTGCCGGATGTCAAGCGCACACCCGCCTCCTGCGCCGAGACGAGCGCCGGCTTGTAGGCGGAAATGCCGGGCGATTTCACCACCACGTCGAATGAGGACAGCGCGATGGCATCG
This sequence comes from Dyella amyloliquefaciens, assembly GCF_004296575.1. Lineage (GTDB taxonomy): Bacteria > Pseudomonadota > Gammaproteobacteria > Xanthomonadales > Rhodanobacteraceae > Dyella > Dyella amyloliquefaciens. Next base: position 158,182 of record NZ_SAYT01000005.1, read on the forward strand.
GGCTCCTGTCCGCGCACCACCAACGACGGATCAAACGATTGAGCATCGGCCGTCTCCGCCTCGCTGCAGAACAGCGTCAATGGCAGTTGCGGCAAGCGCGAACGGATCGCCGCCATGGCAGCCCGCCCTTCGCGGCCGAAACCCCAGATGGCAATGCGCTTGCCCTCGAGATCGGCGATGCGCAGCGGTTGGCTCACCCGAAGAACGCCAACGCAGGCTGCAGGCGGCTCGGGATGCGATGGTCCGGTGAAGGCTGCAGCCAAGGCTCGATCGCGAGTTCCTTTTCATCGAGCTGCGGGAGGATCTCGCTACGGAAGCGCGCCACCAGGGCGTCCTCCTGCCACTCCGAACGCTGGCTAAGCGCATACATCGCTGCGCGTGCCTCGGCGCCCTCGCCCACGCACTCGAACGGCTTGTGATCCTGGTATTCGAGCAACGCGTCGAAACCGGCGGCCAGGTTTTCATCGTCGAGCAGGTTGCGACCGAAGATCGAAAGCAGTCGCGGCTTGGCCAGGAACGGCGCGAGCGCGAGGAACACGAAGTGGCACTTCGGGCACTGCCCGCACCAGCGATCTGCCGGCTTGGGACCGAGGATCTTGAAGTTGCGGTTGCAGCTGGAGAACGCGTCGAAATACAGCGTGAGCCTGGCGAACGTGCGCGTGACTGCCAGCTCCGAATACGGGCGCAGCAGCGAGCAGTAGTCGAGATCGGCCGCAACGTGCTGGTGCAGCCAGTCGCCCAGCAACGCTTCGAAGGTGTAGCCCTTGCTCCACTGGTGGTTCACCAGCTGGCCTTCGTATTCCAGCGTGGCGGCGGACGCCGAGCGCTCGTTGGCAAAGGCAATGCTGTCGAAGCCATACAGGATGGCAGCCACAGCGAGGATCGCCGAGTTCACGGCCGTCACCGGGATATGGCCGTTCCACGCGCCCAACCGGTTCAACTCGAACAGGCCCGGAGCCAGCTCGCGTTGGATGTTGAGCGTCGGCAGGCCGGTGCGCTCAGCGCAGGCCGCGATCAGCGGGGAATTGCCGACCCACACCGCGGTCGCCTCACCGCCGATGGACTTGATCGCCTCCACCGCCACCAGCGAATCCTTGCCGCCACCGATCGGCACCAGGGTGCGATGCGGCAGCTTCAGTGCCTTGGCCTCGGGCTTCGCGGCGCCGCCGCGCGGGAAGGCGATGCGGCCGCGCAGGTCCAACCCATTGCGGTAGGCAAACTCGGCCAGGCCGTGCAGGTACAGCGCATCGAGCAGGTTGGCCGTGGCGTCGTCCAACCGACCGCCGGCCACCTCGATACGCGGCGGCACACCGGCCTTGTAGTAGCTGACGCCCGCGATCAGGTGCAGCAGCTTCAGCGCTTCGTCGAAAGCGGCCTGGTGGCTGGCTGGAAGCGCCGGCGCATGCGGAAACGTCACGCGCTCGGTCAGTTCCTCGCCATGGTCGAAGGCGTACACCAGCTCGGCCACGCCATTGGCGTAGCTGCAGCGCACGAAGCGGAATACCTGGGTCAGGCGGGGGTTGATGTTGGTCGTCACGCTCAAGTCTCCGTCAACGCTACTCCCTCTCCCCTTCGGGGAGAGGGCTGGGGTGAGGGGCCGGGCTAGCCAGTGCCTCCAGAATCACCTCAAGTACGCCTTCCATATTCTTCAGGACATCATTGTTCCAGAAACGCAGGACCCTGTAGCCCATGAACTAGAGCTCCAGTGTCCTGCGCTCGTCATAAATCATCTGCTCGCCATGCTGCCCGCCGTCCAATTCCACAATCAGGTCAGCATCAGGGCAGGCGAAATCGGCTATGTACGGACCGATTTCGTGTTGGCGGCGGAATTTCCAGCCTTGGAGGTGGCGATGCCTCAGGTGATGCCAAAGCAACTGCTCGGCATCTGTTTGCCGGACGCGCAGCTTGCGCGCCCGGTCTACGTTCAAACGCTTCATCCGTGAGCGTCCCTGGTTGTGGCGTTACCGCGAGCACCCGCCCCCTCACCCCAACCCTCTCCCCGGAGGGGAGAGGGAGAAGTGGTGGACTGGGGCTATTCGAGGATGATCTCCTCAGCCTCGTCCCGCAGGTTGTAGGGCGAGGACATCACCTTGCCGTACGCGCCGGCCTGGGCCACCAGCATCACGTCGCCTTCCTGCGGCTCCGGCAGGCGGCGGTCGGTGCCGAGTACGTCGCCGCTTTCGCAGATCGGGCCCACCACCTGGAACAGCGCCGTGGCCTCTTCATCCAGACGGGTCAGGTTGACGATTTCGTGCCAGGCCTCGTACAGCGCAGGACGGATCAGGCTGTTCATGCCCGTGTCCACGCCGAGATAGCGGATGGTGCCGTTGCCCTTGCCCTTGGTCTGGGTGACCTTGGTAAGCAGCACGCCGGCATCCGCCACCAGATAACGGCCCGGCTCCATCCACAGTTTGTAGTGCGGATAGGCGGCCTTCACCTCGCGCAGCACCTTGTCCAGCGCGGCAATGTCCAGTCGCGCCTCGCCCGGATGCGAAGGCACACCGAGGCCGCCGCCGATGTCCAGGAAGGTCACGCTGCCGATGCGCTCGGCGATGCTGGCCAGCTGGCCATAGACCTCACCCCAGTGCCCGTCATCGAGGATGCCCGAGCCCAGGTGCGCATGCAGGCCACGCACGGTGACGCCATGCGTGTCGGCCAGGCGCAGGAACGCATCCAGCTGTTCCACCGGCAGGCCGAACTTGCTGCCGCTGCCGCCCGTACGCACCTTCTCGTGGTGACCGAGGCCACGGCCCAGGTCGAGGCGCAACACGATCTCGCGGCCGCGGAACACTTCACCCCAATGTTCCAGCTGGTAGATGGAGTCGAGCGACAGCGTGGCGCGGGTGGTAAGCGCCCACTCGTAGTCCTCGCGTGGCGCGAAGTTCGGCGTAAACAGCAGGGGCGCCGATTCGGGCACCACGGCCATCACCGCCTTCAGCTCGCCCGGCGATACGCATTCGAAGCCGAAACCCTCTTCCGCCAGCGCCTTGAGGATCGCCGGATGCGTATTGGCCTTCACCGCGTAATGCAGGCGATCGACCGCCGCCAGCGTCTTCAGCTCACGCGCCTGCTGACGCACGGTCGGCAGGTGGTACACGTAACGCGGCGTGTGCTCGGCGCCCAGCTTGAGCAGATCCGCGCGCCGCCCATCGCGCCACCACGATGCCGTCGGCGGCAGCACTTCGCCGCTGCCGTACAGCGCCTGCCAGCTCGGACCGAACAGCGCGCTGTCGTCGGTGCGCAGTGCACCGGCGGTGATCAGCAACTCATGCAGGTGCGGCAGCAGTTCGTCGACGACATTCTCATCGACGACGAAGGTCAGGTTCAGGTTGTTCGACGACTGCGAAATCATGTGCACGCGCAGCTGGCCGAACTCGGCGAGCACGGACGACAGCGTGTGCAGCATGGAACGCATGCCGCGGCCCACCAGGGTGATGGCGGCGCACGGGGCGATCACCTTCACGCGGCACACCTTGGCCAGGTCGCTGGCCAGCGCGGCAAGCGCGTCGGAATCAAGCAGGTTCTCGGTGGGGTCGAGCGAGACCGTCACGTTGGTCTCGGCCGAGCCGATCATGTCCACCGACAGGCCATGCTGCTTGAAGTTGGCGAACACGTCGGCGAGGAAGCCGACCTGCTGCCACATGCCCACCGACTCCATCGACACCAGGGTGATGCCCTTGCGCGCGCTGATCGCCTTGACGCTCGGCGCGTGCTCGCGCACTTCCGGACCGATGAAGGTGCCTTCCAGCTCGGGCCGGTTGGTGTCCTTGATCAGCAGCGGCACGCGCGGCTCGCGCAGCGGCGACAGGCAGCGCGGATGCAGCACCTTGGCGCCGGTGGAGGCGATTTCCTGGGCCTCTTCGTAGTCCAGACGCTGCAGCAGGCGTGCGCTGGGCACCTGGCGCGGGTTGGCGGTGAACATGCCCGCCACGTCGGTCCAGATCTCCACGCGCTGCGCCTTCAGCAGGGCGCCGAAGTACGAAGCGGAGGTATCGGAGCCGCCGCGGCCCAGCAGCACCGTGCGGCCCTGCGATTCACGCGCGATGAAGCCCTGGGTGATGAATACCTCGCCCCATTCCGCGAGTCGCGCATTGAGGGCCGGGTCGGGCTTGCACTCGACCATGGCCGACAGCAGCTTGGTGCGTTCGTTCTGGTTCGGCAGCGCGATGGCCGAGAGGCAGTCGCGCGCGTCCACCCATTGCGTGGGCAGGCCGCTATGCGTCAGGAACGCGGAGCCCAGCGCGCTGGACATCAGCTCGCCATGCGCCTGCACCAGCGCCGACCAGGCGAGTTCGCCCAGCAGCGACGGGCCATCCTCGGCGAGCTGTGCAAGCTCGGCGAGGCGGTCAGCCAAGGTACCCGGAACCGCCAGCTGCATGTGATCGAGCAGGTCGTAGTGACGCTGTGCGATCGCCTTGGCAGCCTCGATGCGTTTGCCCTTGTCTTCCTGTGCGCACATTTGTTTGAGTGCGTCGGTGATGCCGGAGAGTGCCGAAACGACAACGAGCACGCGTGCGCCTTCGGCACGACGGCTGGCTACCAGCTCCAGAATGTTCTGCCAGCGCGGCAGGGTGGCGACACTGGTGCCGCCAAACTTCATCACGATCCAGGATGCGTCAGCAGGAAGCGACGCGGGGCTTTGCGGGTTCACGAGTACCTTCGATGGTGGTTGGAGAAAACAATCTCGTCAGTGTTGCGCCGCAGCAGGCGGAATGCAACTGCCGCGCAGCGATGGACGTTTGGATGGCTAAATGCGGCGGGGTATGGAGAGACCTGCTGCTTAAGCGAAGCTGAGCCCCTCTCCCCTTGGGAGAGGGGTTGGGGAGAGGGTGCGGGGCTTGCCTCAAGGTCCAGCCCTCGCTCCGGTCGCACCCTCTTCCGCCTGCCGGCACCTTCTCCCGGAGGGAGAAGGATCCGTCCGTTGCGTGCTGTCTTCAGCTTGTGGCCTTACGCCACCACCACGGGGATTTTGCCGATGCGCGCCTGCCATTCCTTCGGACCCGTCTGGTGCACCGAGGTGCCGGCCGAGTCGACCGCGACGGTCACCGGCATGTCCTTCACTTCGAACTCGTAGATCGCTTCCATGCCCAGGTCGGCGAAGCCCACCACGCGGCTGGCCTTGATCGCCTTGGACACCAGGTAGGCGGCACCGCCCACGGCCATCAGGTACACCGACTGGTGCTTCTTGATCGCCTCGATGGCGGCCGGGCCGCGCTCGGCCTTGCCGACCATGCCCAGCAGGCCGGTCTGCGCCAGCACCTGCTCGGTGAACTTGTCCATGCGGGTCGCCGTGGTCGGACCGGCCGGGCCCACCACCTCGTCACGCACCGGATCGACCGGGCCGACGTAATAGATGAAGCGACCCTTGAAATCGACCGGCAGCGGCTCGCCCTTGTTGAGCATGTCGACCATGCGCTTGTGAGCGGCGTCGCGGCCGGTGAGCAGCTTGCCGTTGAGCAGCAGCACTTCACCCGGCTTCCAACTGGTCACTTCCTCGGGGGTGACGGTATCGAGGTTCACGCGACGGCCCTTGCTCGAGTCGTAGGTGAGCTTGGGCCAGTGTTCCAGCGACGGCGGATCCAGCGCGACCGGGCCCGAACCGTCCAGGGTGAAGTGCGCATGGCGGGTGGCGGCGCAGTTCGGGATCATCGCCACCGGCAGGTTGGCCGCGTGGGTCGGGTAATCCTTGATCTTCACGTCGAGCACGGTGGTCAGGCCACCCAGGCCCTGCGCGCCGATGCCCAGCGCATTGACCTTCTCGTACAGCTCGATGCGCAGCTCCTCGGCGCGATTCTGCGGGCCGCGGGCGATCAGCTCCTGGATGTCGATGTGCTCCATCAGGGCTTCCTTGGCCAGCAGCATCGCCTTCTCGGCGGTGCCGCCGATGCCGATGCCCAGCATGCCCGGCGGGCACCAGCCGGCGCCCATGGTCGGCACGGTCTTGAGCACCCAGTCGACGATGGAGTCGGACGGGTTGAGCATGGCGAACTTGGACTTGGCCTCCGAGCCGCCGCCCTTGGCGGCGACGATCACTTCCACCTTGTCGCCCGGCACGATCGACATGTTGACCACCGCCGGGGTGTTGTCCTTGGTATTGGTGCGCTTGCCGGCCGGATCGGCCAGCACGCTGGCGCGCAGCTTGTTGTCCGGGTCGTTGTAGGCGCGGCGCACGCCCTCGTTGATCATGTCTTCCAGCGACAGCGTCGCGTCCCACTGCACGTTCATGCCGACCTTGACGAACACCGTCACGATGCCGGTGTCCTGGCACAGCGGGCGGTGGCCTTCGGCGGCCATGCGCGAGTTGATCAGGATCTGCGCCATCGCGTCTTTCGCGGCCGGCGACTCCTCGCGCTCGTAGGCGGCGGCGAGGTTGGTGATGTAGTCGACGGGGTGGTAGTAGCTGATGTACTGCAGGGCGTCGGCGACGGACTGGATCAGATCGTCTTGCTTGATGATGGTCATGGCGGCTGCTTCGACTCCGGGGGTTACGGCGTCGAAACAGGGGATGTCCACGACGCACAACCTGTCTATTGTGCCGCAAAACCGGCTCCGGCCCCGGAAGCTGCTTCCCGACCTGATTTGCAGGCATGCGGGTCGCCCAGACGGCTCATTTTCTTCGGCCAAAAGGCATAGACGCAATTATTTGCGGCAAGCTTTGAGGCTGCGCCCGGCTGTCGCATTTTCTTGCGTCAAATCAGTCACTTCCAAGACGGTCGACGGGACGCTAGTTTCGCCGGGCCAGCGCGTTGTTCTTCAGGGGGCGCCTGGGCAGTTGGGGAAAGTGTTCATGACCGTTTGGATCACGGCCTGGCCGTGAGGCGTGGCGTGCATGCCTACGCGACGCCGATCGGTGCGACCGTTTCTACCCTTGGAGAAACTGAACATGCATCTGAACTTGCACCGCAAGTCGCTCGCCGTCTCTCTCGCCGTCCTGCTCAGCTCGGTCTCAGCCGCCTCGATCGCGGCCGACGTGAAACCAGCTGTCGATACCGGGACGACCAACAATTCGCAGGTCGTCAACGTGACGCTGTTCCTGCGGCTGCACAACCAGGCGCAACTGGAAGACTACATCCAGCAGACGGTCACCCCGGGTAACCCCCACTACCGCCAGTTCCTTTCCGTCAGCGACTTTGCGAGCAAGTACGGCGCAACGGATGCGGAGATCGCACAGGTACAGAGTTTCCTCAAGCAGAACGGATTGAGTGGCACGGTGCTCGGAAACCGTATGGCCATCCGTACCAGCGGCACGCTCGCGCAGTTCAGCGCGGCATTCAAGGCACCGATCCACACCTTTGTCTCGAAGGAAAGCGGCCGCGCCTACCATCGCCCGACCCAGTCGCTGATCCTGCCTTCGCAGCTGAGCAACAGCCTGTTGTTCGTGTCGGGCCTCAGCAACGAGCACAAGTATTCGCCGCACATCGTCAAATCCGTGGACACGAAGCCTGCAGGCGCCAGCGCCAACCGGGCACTGGCCGGCAACACGCTCGCCGCAACCACGAGCAACGCAGGCAATCCCACTGCAACGGGCGTCCCGGGCCAGTACACCGTGGGTGACGTCGCCAACTTCTACAACATCAATCCGCTGTATGCGAAGGGCATCAATGGCAAGGGATCGACCGTCGCCATCGTGACCCTGTCCGATTTCTATGCCGACGATGCAACCACCTACTGGACCGGTATCGGCCTGCCCACCAAGGCGAACCGCATCACCAAGATCGCCGTGGATGGCGGCGCCGTGATCGACGGCGGCAGTGGCGAAACCTCGATCGATGTCGAGCAGGCCGGTGGCCTCGCCCCCTTCGCCGATATCCTCGTCTATCACGCGCCCAATGCCGGCAACGGCTTTACCGATGCCTTCATGCAGGCAGTGGTGGACAACAAGGCCGACACCATTTCGACCAGCTGGGGCCTGCCGGAAATCTTCAACTTCGCCGCGCTCAACGTGGACGGCGCCAGCATCACCGATACGTCCGATGCAGGCGATCTGCAGACCTTCCACCAGATCCTGCTGGAAGCCGCGGTTCAAGGTCAGTCGACGTTTGCCGCCAGCGGCGACTCCGGCGCCTATGACACCGTGCGACCGCTTGGAACCGGCACCGCACCGGGCGATTTCAATGCACCGCTGACGGTCGATTCACCGGCATCCGATCCATACATCACCGCTGCGGGTGGCACCACGCTGCCCTTCAGCTATTCGTTCCGCTCGGGTCCGACGAAGTCGATCGACAAGGAGAGCGTCTGGGGTTGGGACTACATCCAGAACTATTTCGACAAGTACGTCGGCAAGGGTGCGATCAACCTGTTCTCGACCGGCGGTGGCGGCGGCGTCAGCGTGTACTGGCGGCAGCCGGTGTATCAGTGGTTCACCAACGGCATCCAGCGCAGCGAGAAGAAGCAGACGCTCAGCTACAACGATCCGACGGCGGGCTGGCAGACACTGCTGGTGTTGCCGGGCGCCTTCCAGGGACGCAACGTGCCGGACATCGCGCTCAACGCAGATCCGGAGACGGGTTATATCCTGGTCTCGACGGTGGACGGTGGCGTCCAGGCCGGATGGGGTGGCACCAGCTTCGTGGCGCCGCAGCTCAACGGCATCAGCGCCCTGCTGAAGCAGAGCACGGGACATCGCGTCGGCTTCTGGAACCCGCAGGTGTACTTCCTGCAGAACGTGTTCGGATACGGCAAGTATTCGAGCTTCAATGACATCCGCAATGGCGACAACTGGTTCTACGCCGGCAAGAACGGCTACGAGCCGGGCGCGGGCATCGGCACGCTCAACGTCACCAACCTGTCGTTGTTCCTGAGCAGCTTCTAAGCACACCATCCGTCGGTGAAAGAGGGCCGGCGTCGCGAGACGCCGGCCCTCTTTCACGCGAGTACGCGCGACAGGCTCAGGTGCCCATCGCATGCTGCGGAGTCCTCCGCAGCGCACTCACGCGGCGTCCCTTTATTGCGCCAGGCTTTCAATTTCCGGCGCGCAGGCGCGCGACTTCTTTCGGGACTGTCGCTTCTCGCACACGCGAGCCACGCAACACGAAAGAAGTTGGCGTTTTTTCTTGTCAATCAGTCACTTCCAGCAAAGCGAAAGTCGCGCTAGCTTCTTCCAGCCTGGATGAAGCACGCAGGGGCGCCAGGGCTGTTGGGGAGTGGTTCTGATACGACATCCGCGGCCTGCCGGGAGGCTTCAGCCGTGCACGGAAAGCGCGACAGCGTCCCACGCGACCGTTCCCAATCCTTGGAGAACGCACATGCGTAACCTGATGCATCGTCGAGTGCTCGCCTCGTCACTGGCACTTCTGCTTGCCTGCCCGGCCACCCTGGCCCTGGCCGCAACCGACTCGGCTGCCACCGACCTGGGAAAGAGCAATCCCAACCAGGTGGTGAACGTCACCCTGGTCCTGAAACTGCACAACCAGGCGGATCTGGAAAACTACATCCAACGGTCGGTCACGCCGGGTGATGCGCTGTACCACCAGTTTCTGACCACCGAGCAGTTCAGCGCGCGCTACGGCGCCACCGCAGACGAGATAAGCCGCGTGCAGGCTTTCCTGCAACAGCATGGCATTGCAGCGGGAACGGTATTCGCCAACCACCTGGCCATCCAGGCCAGCGGCACCATCGGCCAGTTCAACGCGGCGTTCCAGACCTCCGTCCACGACTACCAGTCGGCCGACGGACGGCAGTTCCACCGGCCCAGCACGCAGCAGGTCATCCCATCAGCCATCGCCGATACGCTGATGTCCACCGCGGGACTCAACACGAACGTGAAACTGCACCCGCATATCGTGCGGGGAAATCGCCTGGGTGCCTCGAAGTCGCCGGATATGGCCGCAGCTGCGGCCGCCGTGTTAGCCAAAGGCAACGGCACCGCCACCGGTGTTCCCGGGGAATATACCGTCGGCGACGTTGCCAACTTCTACAACGTCAACCCGCTGTACCAGGCCGGCGTCAACGGCAAGGGCTCGACCATCGGCATCGTCACGCTGGCAGGCTTCAAGCCCAGCGATGCGTATGCCTACTGGGCCATGATCGGCCTGCAGGTAAAAGCCAACCGCATTACCGTGATTCCGGTCGATGGCGGCGATGCCCTCGCGGCGGGTGTCGGCGACGATGAAACCTCGCTGGACGTGGAGCAGTCGGGCGGCTTGGCGCCGCAGGCGAACATCCGCGTTTACGAGGCACCCAACAACACCAATGGCAACTTCATCGACGCGTTCTACGCGGCTGTCTCCGACAATGTCGCCGACAGCATCTCCACCAGCTGGGGAGAGGCCGAGGAAGACTATTTCCCGCAGATGAATAACGGTGTCGATGAGACTGGCGTCCTGAAAGCCTTCCATCAGATCTTCCTCGAAGCCGCCGCGCAGGGCATCTCGCTGTTCGCCGCCTCGGGGGATTCCGGTGCCTATGATCTGGTGGATGAAGGTTTTGGCTCGCCCAACTTCAGCACGCCGCTGACCATCGACGCTCCCTCGAACGATCCCTACATGACGGCTGCCGGCGGTACCACCGTGCCCTACAGCTTCAATCTCACGTACATCTTCGGCTCGGGCGGCGGACCGATCGAATCGATCACCCATGAACAAATCTGGGGCTGGGATTACCTCGTCAAATACCTCGATAAGTATGACCCGGGGACCAACTGGCAGCAGGCCCTCTTCAGCACGGGTGGTGGCGGTGGCGTGAGCGTGTATTGGAACGAGCCGTCCTATCAGTCCCTGACCCTGGGCATCCGTCGCAGCGAGCCGAACCAGTCACTGATCGACTACACCGGAGCGAAACCCCAGACGATCTTCAAGCTGCCGGCGAATTTTGCCGGACGCAATACGCCGGACATTTCCATGAATGCCGATCCCGAAAGCGGTTATACCCTGGTCGACTCAGTGGATTTCGGTGGCAACGGTGCGGCCAGTTTCTTTGGAGGCACCAGCTTCGTCGCGCCACAGCTCAACGGCATCACGGCACTGCTGCGCCAGAGCAACGGCCATCGCATCGGCCTGTGGAACCCGCAGCTCTATTTCCTGCAGAACTTCTTCGGCTACGGGGCGTTCTCGTCGTTCAACGATATCCGGTACGGCGACAACTGGTACTACCACGGCGTACCGGGCTACGAGCCGGGTGCAGGTATTGGCTCACCCAATGTCGCCAATTTCAATCTGTTCCTGCGCTCGGGCCTCTGAGGCTTAGCCCTGCCGCTTCCGCTGGCCGGCGTCTCGAGGACGCCGGCCAGTTTTTTGTCCGGGGAACGGGGCTTGCCTGAGGCTGCTGCACCCGCCATTCTCGCCCGGGTCTTCCACTGCGGGTATTCCATGAGCGACTCCTCGACGTCCGGCGGCTACGTACGCCGCCTCCGCCCATGGGACGCAGCCATGATCGTGGTCGGCGGACTGATCGGCGGCGGCATCTTCCTTAACCCCGGCATCGCCGCGGACCGCACGGAATCCGGACTCGCCCTGCTGCTGATGTGGGTCGGTGCCGGCGTGCTCACCCTGATCGGCGCGCTGTGCTACGCGGAGCTGGGCGCACGTCGCCCGCATGCGGGCGGCAGCTACATCTATCTGCGCGATGCCTTCGGTCCGCTGGCCGGCTTCCTGTTCGGCTGGACCATGCTGCTGGTGATCTATTCCGGATCGAGCGCGGCGGTCGCCACCATCTTTGCCAGCTATGCCTCGGCCGTGTTTGGCCTGCCGGTCACCATGACCACGCCGCTGGCGGCGGGCGCACTGGTGTTCGTGGCGCTGATCAACCTGTTCGGCCTGCGGCTCGGCGCACAGGTGCAGAACCTGTTCACCGTGCTGAAACTGCTGGCGGTGGCGATCCTCGTGGTGTGCGGTCTCTTCCTCGCCGGTGCCGGTGGCAAGGATCTGCTCGCCGCCGACCCCGCGCGCAGCGATGTTGGCTTCATGGGCGCCGCGCTGCCGGTGCTGTTCGCCTACTCGGGCTTCACCTACCTCAACAATCTGGCCGGCGAAGTGGCCAATCCGCAGCGCACCCTGCCGCGCGCGCTGTTCATCGGCATGCTGGTCGTCATCACCGCCTACGCGCTGGTGAACCTGGCCTATCTTGCCGTGCTCGGCCATGCGGGCCTGGCCGCCAGCCACACGCCCGCGGCCGACGTGATGCAGCGCGTATTCGGCACCGCGGGCGCCAAGCTGATCGCGGTCGGCATCGCGGTGTCCACGCTGGGTTTCTGCAACATCACCCTGGTGGCCGGCGCGCGCGTGCTGCAGGTGATGGGCGACGACGGCCTGTTCTTCCGCAGCGTGGCTCGCCTGCATCCCCGCCACCGCACCCCCAACATCGCGCTGCTGCTGCTTTCCGGCTGGGCCATCGTGCTGGTGCTCTCTGGCAGCTACGGCCAGTTGCTCGATTACGCCACCTTCGGCGACTGGCTGGCCTGCGCGGTGGGCGTGGGCACGCTGTTCTGGTACCGCCGCCGCGAGGGCGAGCAGGCCAGTTTCCGTGTGCCGGGCTACCCCCTGCTGCCCCTGCTCTTCATCGGCACCGTGGGCGTGGTGGTGGTGCAAAGCCTGCGTGCAAGCCCCGTCAATACGGGCATTGGCGTGCTGATCATGGCTGCGGGCGTCCCTGTCTACATCGTGTGGCGACGGCTGTTCAGCCGCGTGGCGTCGTAAGGCGCAGCCAGCAATGCGACAATCAGGGGATCACGAGGGAGAGCTTTACTGATGGCGCACGCGCAAGACCAGATCCTCACGCCCAATCCCACCGGCACTATCGTGCCGGAGAAGATTCGCGAAGGGATCGATCTGGAGATCAACGGCCGGTCCTACCGTCACACCGGCGACGACCAGATGCCGCTGCTGTGGTACCTGCGTGACGTGTTGCGCCTGACCGGCACCAAGTACAGCGGCGAGCATGGCGAAGGCGGCTACGACCTGGTGCTGGTGGACGGCAAGCTCGCCTCGGCCACGTCCCTGCCGATGCTCCATGTCGCCGGCAAGTCGGTCACCACGGTGGAAGGCCTGGCTGGCGCCGACGGCAAGCTGCATCCGCTGCAGCAGGCCTTCATCGACGAGAACGCCATCGGCTGCGGCTATTGCACGCCCGGCTGGCTGATGGCCTCGCTGGATCTGCTCAACCGCCACCCGCAACCCAGCGACAACGAGATCGACCAGTTGCCCAATCTCTGCCGCTGCGGCTGCCAGACGCGCGTACGTCGCGCGATCAAGCGCGTTGCCAACGGAGCACGCGCATGAGCCAGCAACGCGACAACACCATGCAGCCCTCGCGCCGTCGTTTCCTTCAGGTGCTGGCCGGTACGGCCGGCGCGCTCGTCGTCGGCATCCGTATGGCTGAAGCCGCGGACCTGCCGGTACCTCCGTCATTCCTCGGCGACACACTGTATGGCCTGGGTGCCTACGTGCGCATCGACGCCGATGGCAACGTGATCATCGGCGCACGCGATCCTGATACGGGCACGGGCACCGCTACCGCCGTGCCGCGCATCATCGCCGACGAACTCGATGCGGACTGGAGTCGCGTCAGCGTGGTGCCGATGGGCCTGGGCGTGGAAGACGACAACGGCAAGCCGCGCTGGATCTACGGCCACCAGACCAGCGGCCTCGGCGACTCGATTCCGGCAGCCTGGGCCGACCTGCGCCAGATCGGCGCCACGGCTCGCTGGCTGCTGCTGCAGGCCGCGGCGCCGCGCCTTGGCGTGCCGTCGGATCGCCTGCGTTGCGAAGCCGGCCATGTGATCGCGCCGGACGGCCGCAAGCTCGGCTATGGCGAGCTCGCCGAAGCGGCCGCGAAGGTCGCCCCGCCGACCTCGCCCGTACCGCTCAAGACACCCGACCGCTACACCCTGATCGGTCAACCGGCCGGCGACGTCGACGCCCGTGCCATCGTCACCGGCCAGGCCGTGTACGCGCTGGACAGCTACGCCAGCGACACCCTGGTCGCCGTGCTCAGCCACTGCCCGTGGATCGACGGCAGCGTGGAGAGCCTGGACGTGACCGACGCCACTTCCGTGAAGGGCGTGGTGAAGGTCATCCAGCTCAAGCCCGAAGCGGGCATTGCGCTGGGACAGACCGTGCGCGCACCCGCCGTGGCGGTGATCGCCGAGAACACCTGGGCAGCCCTGCAGGGACGCGCCAAGCTCAAGCTGAAGTGGAAGGCCGGTACCCAGAGTGAAAACAGTGCCTGGTTCGAACAGCAGGCGACCGATCTGGTCAATGACAAGAACGCCGCACCCACCACGCGCGTGCGCAACGACGGTGACGTCGATGCCGCCGGCAAGAAAGCCGCGCGCCGCGTCGAGGCCACCTATGTGCAGCCCTGGCTGGCACACGCCACCGCCGAGCCGATGAACTGCCTCGTGCGCGTGGACAAGGACGGCGCCACGCTGGTGGTGCCCACCCAGGCGCCGCAGCAAGCGTGGCAGGTGGTGCAGCGACTCACCGGCCTCTCGCCCTCGCAGATCACCATCAACGTGCCGCGCGTCGGCGGTGGCTACGGCCGTCGCTTTGACCACGACTATGTGGCCGAAGCGGTGATGCTGGCCAAGGAAGTCGACAAGCCGGTCAAACTGATGTGGACGCGCGACGAAGACCTCGCGCAGGACTATTACCGCTCCGCCTGCGTGCACAAGTTCTCCGCCACGCTCGACGGCAAGCGTCAGGTCGTCACCTGGAACCAGCGCATGGCGAGCGCGTCCGCACTCGCGCAGCGCGGCCTGCCGGACAACCGCCTGTGGGTATCCGAGGTCGACGCGCACCAGCTGCCCGCGGGCCTGGTGCCCAACCTGCGCAATGACTGGTATGGCCTGCCCTCGGTGATGCCGCGCGGCTTTGCACGTGGCATGCCGCACGTAAGCAACGCCTTCGCCGTCGAAAGCTTCGTCGACGAAATCGCGCACTCGCTGAAGGAAGACCCGCTGGTCACCCGCCTGCGCATGATCGGCGAGCCGCGACAGATTCCGCTCCGCAACGACCGCGTGCTCGATACGGGACGCCTCGCCAACGTGCTCAAGCTGGTCGCCGACCGCATCGAGTGGAAGAACTGGCTGCGCACCGTGAACGGCCTGGGTATCGCCTGCTGGTACGTGGACGGCGCCTATGTCGCCCACGCCATCGAGACCTCGCTGCAGGGCGATCGCCTCAATATCGAACGCGTGGTGTGCGCGGTCGACGTGGGCCGCGTGATCAATCCGGCAGGGCTGGAAGGCCAGGTCATTGGCGCCACGCTCGATGCGCTGTCCAACGCGCTCAATTTGCAGATCACTTACAAGGACAGCCAGGTCCAGCAGCACAACTGGAAGGACTATCCGCTGGCCAGCATGGCTCAGCTGCCCGACACCACCGAGGTGATCATCGTGCCCGGTGACGGCAATCCTGCCGGAGCCAGCTTCCTCGGCATGCCATCGGCCGCTCCGGCGCTGGCGAACGCCGTGTTCCGCGTCAGCGCGGTGCGCGTGCGTCGATTGCCGCTGCTGAAGGAAATGCTGCGCATGCTGTGATGCGATCGCGGCGTTTCACCGCCGCGATCCGCAGACAGTTTTGTGACGAAAATGTGTAGCGTCTTGCGCACTGCATGACGCTTGTGTGCATGCACACACGTTGCATTCGATATGTCTTACGATGCCGTGCCCGCAGCGAAGTTGGGGTCGCTGCCACCACGCACCCGAAGGACCGTCAATGCGTCTCCGCCTCGCACTGATCGCCTTGCTGTTGCTGTGTACGCCGCTTGTCGTTTCGGCGCAGGCGTCCAGTACCGCCGCGACGACGCCCTGCATCGGCGTGGTGCTCGGTGGTGGCGGTGCACGCGGCGCCGCGCACATTGGCGTGCTCGAAGTGCTGGAGCGCGAACACATCCCGGTCTGCCGCGTAGCCGGCACCAGCATGGGCTCGATCGTCGGCGGACTCTACGCGGCGGGTTACACGCCCGCGGAGATGCACAGCATCATCACCTCGCTGGACTGGAACGACCTGTTCTCGGACGACCCCGCGCGCATGGAAATGCCCATGCGCCGCAAGGACGCCGACTACCGTTACCTGCTCAACTTCGAAGTCGGCTACAAGAACGGCCACATCATCACGCCCGCCGGTGTGGTGCAGGGACAGAAGCTGCTGCTGTTGCTGCGCCGCCTGCTGATCTCCACGTGGAACGTGCACGACTTCGACAACCTGTCCATTCCGTTCCGCGCGGTGGCAACCGACATCGTCGCAGGCAAACCGGTGGTGTTCGGCTCGGGTGACCTGGCGCTCGCCATCCGCTCCAGCATGTCGGTACCAGGTGCGTTCGCGCCCACCAATGTCGACGACCAACTGCTCGTCGATGGCGGTCTGATGGACAACGTGCCCATCGACGTGATGCGCAAGATGGGGGCGCAGAAACTCATCGTCGTCGATGTGGGTTCGCCGCTGCTCAAGCGCGAACAGCTCAGTAATCCCGTGGCGGTGCTCAACCAGATGGTCAGCGCCCTCATGGATGAGAAGACGCAGCGCCAGCTCAACACGCTGGGCCCCAACGACATCCTGATCAAGCCCGAGCTTGGCGACATGAGCGCCAGCGAATTCAATCGCGGCGAGCAAGCGATCGCCATCGGTCGCGCCGCTGCGGAGGCCGCGTTGCCTCGCCTGCGCGAACTGGCGGTCGGCCCGGAGCAATGGCAGCAGTTCGTTGCCAGCCATCGCCAGCGCCAGTTCGATCCCGCACTGATCGCGTTCCTCAAGGTCGATGCCACGCACACGGACACCTCCAAATACGTGGAAGAGCGCCTTGCCAAGGATGTCGGCAAACCGTTCGATCCCGCCAAGCTGGAAGAACAGATCGGCACCATCTATGGCCGCGGCAACTACCAGCAGATCGACTACCACCTGCAGCAGGATGGCGACCAGCAGGGCCTGCTGATCGTGCCGCGCGACAAGCCGTGGGGACCGATCTACGGCAAGGTCGGTTTCCAGCTCGACGACGACTTCCAGGGTCGCAGCGAGTACCTGATCTCCGGCGAGATCAACGCCACCAACATCAACCGCTACGGCGGCGAGTGGCGCAGCACGCTATGGGCCGGTCGCATTGGCGGCCTCGCCAGCGAGTTCTACCAACCGTTCGGACAGGGCGCATCGGCCTACATCATGCCCTCGCTGCTGTTGCGCAACGAGGACTTTCCCCTGTTCGACGACAACGGTGACAAGCAGCTCGCCGAATACCAGATCAAGCGCCGCAGCCTTGGATTGGAAGCGGGCTGGACGCCCACCAGCACATGGCGATGGCTGACGTCGGTCAGCCGCGGCAAGGACAGCGGCGACCTGCGCATCGGCTCGCCCACCGATTTCCCGCCGAGCCAGGCCAGCAACTACAGCGTCATCCGCGTCGGCACTGATTGGGACAGCCTGGACAACGCGCAATTTCCCACCCGCGGCGCACACATCAACCTCTACTACGACATGTACCGCCCCTTCCTGGGCGGCCAGGTGACGGATGACGTTGCGCGACTGGTGGCCGACTGGGTGCCCGACCTGTGGCCCACCGATGGCCGCTATCGCTTGCTGCTGGGCGTGCGCGCGAGCAGCTCGCTCGACAACAAGCCCTACTTCGAGAGCCAGGGTTTCCTCGGCGGATTTCTCAACCTGTCCGGCTATTCGGAACGCTCGCTCTACGGCAATCAGACCGCACTGGCGCGCGCCGTGATCTATCGGCGTACGGGCCAGATGGATGCCCTGTTCTCCACGCCCATCTACATCGGCGCCAGCCTGGAAGCAGGCAATACCTGGCACGACAAGAGCGATGTGCGGCTCGACTCGCTGATCTACGCCGGCAGCATGTTCCTGGGCATCCAGACGCCGCTGGGGCCGCTGTTCCTCGGTTATGGCTACGCCCAGGGCGGACACAACTCGATCTACCTCACGTTCGGTTCGCTGTTGCGTCCGCAGCAGTAACCGATGGCGATGCAGCCAGCACTTACTTAAGTAAGTCAACCTGCCGGTTCGCAATCGCGTGGCCTCCACAAAAGGCCACGCACAATCCGGCGGCCGCCCACCGTTTCGCGTGGGCTATTTGCCATGGAGCCATGCCATGAAACCCCTGCGTCTGTTCGTCATTGCCGTCAGCCTGGTGCTTTGTGCGTGCTCGACCGTCAGCGTCACCAACCAGTGGCGTGATCCCTCGTGGGCCGGGCCGCCGGCATCCAATGTGGTGGTCGTCGGCATCTCGCGCAGCGACACCATGCGGCGCGTGTTCGAGGACACCTTCGCCCAGCAGCTGCAGGCTGCCGGTGTACAGGCTGCCGCCAGCTACACGCAGATTCCGTCCGGCAATGGCGGCGCCGTGCGGCTGCGTGACCTTGTGAAGGGCACGGGAGCGCAGGCTGTGCTGGTGACGCGTGTTGAACGCGTGCAGCAGAAGGTCAGCGTCACCCCGAGCGGCCCGTACTACGGCGGCTTCTACGGTTGGTACGGCGGCGCGTGGGCATCCACGCCCGACATCAACCAGTACGAAGTGGTCACGCTGGAAACCAGCGTGTGGGATGCGCGCAACGAGAAGCTGATCTGGACGGTGACCACCGAGAACGTCGCGACCAACGACATTCCCAAGACCTCCACGCAGCTCGCCCAGACGCTGATTCCGAAGATGAAGGCCGACGGCATCCTGCGTTGATGCTGTAGCGCAAGTCCGGCGGGTTCCCGGCCTAGCGCCGGAACCCGCCACCCATCCGCCCACCGCCGAAGCGCCCGCCACCCGCCGATCCGCGGAACCCGCCCATCTGGCCCTGATAGCGGCTGTTGTAATTGCTGCGTTCGAACTGCTGACGTTGCTGGCGCTGCTGGGGCGGGGCGCTGTCCGCACTGCGGTCACGCGCCATGCGATCACGGTTCGTATCGGCGCTGTCCGGACCATTCACGCGATTGAACTCACCCTTGTTGTCGACCTTCTGCCAACCCTGGTCTTTGTCGTAGCTGTAGACATTGCCATCCTTGCCCGCATAGACCTTGTCGTTGATGTCCACCACGCCGCCGCGGCTGACCTCACCGGTCGCCTTGTCGTAGTGCACGTAGCCGGCGCCGCGCGCATCGCCATTGGCACCTTTTGAATTGAACGCACCCGCGGCACCCGCACCCTGATCGGTGCGACCGGCAACACCCGCCTGTTGCGTGACGCGGCCTGTCTCGGTGTTGGCCACCGTGCGCGTGCCGCCTGCCACGGCATTGCCCGTATACGGATTCACCGCCGCACCGCCCTGCCCGCCGACGACGCGACCGGTCTGCGGGTTATAGCGGATGCCACCTGCCGCAGCCGTCGTGGTGCCGGTGTAGATGTTGGTGTTGCGTCCCGCATAGCCCACGCCGCGTCCGCCGGTGGCTTCGTTGTAATAGCCACCGCGACCTGCGCGGCCGACGTTGCCGGTCCAGGGATTGGCCCAGCCGGCGACCTGCCCCGACACCACCGCGTTGCCCCAGCGTCCATACACGTTCGCTGCGGCGATCGCGCCGCCCCAGTAGCCGGGGTAATAGCCGGGGTAGTAACCCCAATAACCCCACGGCCCCCACCACGGTCCGTACCACGCCGACGCCCATGCCCAGCCCCAGGCATAGCCGAAGCCCCAGCCTGCCCACGGCGTCCAGCCGAACGACACGCCAAAACCATACGTCGCCGGGCAGCCATACCAGATGTCGTTGCCCACCCAGGGATCGCACGCGTAGCCCGTGCCGTAGACCACCACGCCATCACTCACCACGGTGCCGTAATAGCCCGGCGAATAACCCACGTAGACGTCGTTGCCTTCATGCCCGTACACGTACACGTAGGTGACGTAATGCAGCGGCGAGCTGGGCGGAATCGAATAGATCACCGACGGCACTTCCAGCGCCACCGACCACGGTCCATTGGGACTGCCCGCGGTGAACCACACGCCGTTCTGCACGGCGTAGTAGGCGGCGTTGTCCACGCGGATCACCGGGACTTGCGTGTTCCATGCATACGACAGCGACGTGCCCTCGATGGGACGGAACTGCGGTGCACCGTCATAGTCGAGATGAAGCACCACGGTGTGGCTGTCCACGGTCGCCGTCTGCGGGATGCTGTTGGCGATCAGCGCTTCGCGTGCTTCGGGCGTACCTGGAATCGACGCAAGCACGGCACTCTTGGGGCTGTCCGACGGAATGTTGGCGAAATCGGCAGGCAAGGATTCACCGGGCACGTAGCGCCACGGACCATTGGTCGATTCTGCGGTGAACCATCGACCGGAAATCAGCGCGTACCAGGTGAGGCCGTGCGCCTGGTCCACGAACACGTCGGACGCCGTGTTGTCCACATAGGCCAGCTGCGTACCCGGAATGGAGGCGAACTGCGGCTCCCCATCCACCATGATCAATTCCGACGGCTGCGATCGAACGATGATCTCGGGCAGTTGCCCGGAGTCGAGCACTTTCTTCAATGCCTCGGAAGGATTCTCCAGCGTGTCCACCTGCTTGGCATTCACTGGCGCATGCGCGGCCTGGGTAACGGCCGGAGGCGGCGCCTTGGTCAGCGTCCACGGGCCATCCAGCGATGACGCCCGCACCCATCGACCCGCGAACGTGAGGTAGTACTGCGAGCCCACCTGCAGCAGCAGCGAGCGCGTGTTGACGATGCGATTGACGCCGGTCGTCCCCGACGGCTTGCTGGCCGGCGCGCCATCGATCAGCACCAGCAAGGCGGGCTTGAACGAGAAGATGATCTGCGGCGGATCGTTGCGCACCGCCTCGTTCTTCACGTTGCTCTCCTGCTGACTGATCGCCAGCGAAGCTTCCAGCGTGTCGAGATTGGCCACCTGGTGGCTGCGCGCGGCGATCTTGCGCAACACATCGAGATAGCGCGACTGCTCCGCGGCCTGGGTGGGAAACGACACCTTGTCGACCGTGACCTGGGAGAGCGTCACCTGGCGCAGCACCTTGTCCGTCTCGGTGCGCGCGGTCACCCACGCCACGCCATAGGCCATCACGTCATGCGATTTGCCGTCGCTGCCAACCTGCGTGCCGGTCTTCACCGCCACGGCGATGCGCGCCTTGAGCTGGCTGTTCACCCAGCTGTCGATCTGGGGATGGTGCAGCACCATGTGCAGGCCATCGACATCGAAGGTATGCGGCCACTCACGGAAATCGGAGTTGCCCTGGGGTGTCGTCGCCTTGCCACTCTGTTGCGAATAGACCGGAATGCCCGCCAGCAGGGCGAGCGCCAGCATCAGGCCAAGCCAACGCATTGAGCGCATGCTGCACCTCACGGCTGATTGCCATTGTGATGCGCACGAGCATGAACCCCGGACATGGCGCCCGATAGCGCAAAACTTCGCAGCGGCTGCCGCGTAAATTTACCTAAGCGCCTCCGCGCGGCGCGGCGTCAGTGGAACTGGTCGCTCGCCGGCACCCACCCTGTGCTGCTGGAGCGTGCGGGCCCGGTCGGCACGGTTACCGGGTCTAGGTTGGTGCAACCCGGCGGCAGCGGTCCGCCAGCGACGCGAGCGGCGGCGCACTGCGCGCTGTTGTCCAGCTTCACCGTAGCCATGGTCGGCGCACCTGCCGTGGACGGCGCGGGCGGCACCAGCGGATTGGTGGGTGCCAGCTTCATCTTGTCGTAGACCACGTCATCCACCGGCTTGGGCGGCGGGTTGCCGTCGCCGCAGCCAAACAGCGCCACCGGGAACAACGGCATCACCACGCACTCGACGCGTACGCCACGCGGAAGGTTGAAGGTGTGGCGCAATGTGGTCTTCTCCACCGCATGACGCAACGCAGTGTCGATCGAGCTCTCGCCTTCCGGTGTCCAGTCTTTCTCGAAGCGCGTGGCCTGGTAACCGATGTTGGGCGTGCCGTGCGACATGATTTCGGTATTGCCGTGAGGCTTCAGCTGCACATAAGTGCCGGACGCACCCTGCTCGCCCTGGCCTTGCTGCCCGCCCTGGCCATGGCCCTGTCCCGGCGGTATCGAGAGATTGAGTCCATTGCCCTGCGTGGTCGCGGTCGACTGGCTGGAGCCGTTGGGTTGGCCGGGCGTTCCCGAGCTGCTGCCTTGTGGTGTTGCATTGGGCGCACTGCTCACGCCCTGCTCGCCGGCCGACGGGCTGGCCTCGCTGCCGGTGGCGCTGGCTTGTGCGCTGGCCGCGTTCTGCGTTTGCGACGAGGACGGCGACGAGGCCGCGCTCGGTTGGTTCGCGGCTTCCGAAGGCGGCTCGACGGAAATCTGCGGGCGCGCGATGGACGGCTTGCTGTCCACCGCAATGGCCGTAGGCGCGACTGCCTGCAGGCGTGGCGCCTGCGGACGCTCCAGGCTGGGCTGCGGGTTCGGCGGCAGCGGCACCGCTTCCAGCTCGACCTCCGCGACGCGTATGGAGGGTGACTCGACCTTGGGCTGTTCGCGCGGCACCACGGCCGACAACGTGCTCGGCTGCGGCTGCAGGTTCACCGTCGGTGCGGCCTGCGCGGGCAACGGCACGGCCTGCATCTCCGGCTCCGGCGGGGCGACGGGCTCTTCCGCACGAGTCACCGGCGTGATGCTGGGACGCGTGTTGGCTGGCACCGCCTTCTCCATCGCGATCGTGGGCGGCGTGACCACCGGCGCCGACTGCGGCGGCAACTCCTCGATCGCCATCGAGGCCGGCGGCGGCATGGCTTCGCTGCCTTCCACCTGCGGCTTGCGTACGGGCTCGGGCTGGAACTTCGGCGGCGCCGGCTTGGGCGTGGGCGGTGTTTCCAGCGTGACCTGGGGCGGCTCGGGCGCCGCGGGCACCGGCTGCAGCGTTTCCGTGGGTGCGGGCTTGGGCACGCTCACCGGCGGCAGCGGTGCCGCCGTGATGGTCGGCTTGGGCGCGCTGGCCTTGGGTGCCTCCGCGATGACCGGCGTCTGCAGCGCCGGCACCGGCACCGGCACGAGTTCGCTGTTGGTGCGCGTGGACGAACTGCTCTGCTTCGCCGTGCGCGGTGCATTGCTGGCATTGCCACGATGCACGGGCCCCACCTGCCTGGGCGGCGTGCCGCGCACGGGCGGTGGCGGCGGCGGTTCCTCTTTCGGTTTCTCGATCAGGCGCACGACCAGCGGCGTACTCGACTCCTCGCTCTCTTCCATTTCGTACGCTGATCCGAGAACCGCGCCGAAGAGAAACACCAGGTGCACGATCAACGCGCTGACCAAGGCGAGGATGCGCAGCCAGCGTTCACGTGGCTGCTCCGCGCGGCGGCGACGATAGACGAACGCACTCTCCGCCGCCGACTTCGGCGATGGCAGCGTCACAGTCAGCCGGCTCACGGATTCCCTCTCCATGCGCGCAGTGTAGCGGGCACGGCCATTCTGACCACCCCGGGCCGGTGACAGTGGCGTGTCGGCATTAGTGGCCTGCCGGGTTTTCCGGCTGCGGCGATCGTTCGCGCATCTCCGCATCCACCGAGCGTGCGGCCGTATCGACCGGGCATCCCTGCGGCAGCGGCTTGTTGGCGCGATAGATCGCGATGCAATCGTTCACGCTGGGCGGCTTGGGTTCCGGCATGTCGGGGGCAAGCGTGCTGGCTGGCGCCATGTTCAGTCGCATGTCGCCACTGCGCCCGGATGGCCCCCGGGGGGGATTGCCACTACCGCAACCGCCCGCCAGCGCGGCCAGTACGACCGTGCACTTCACCCGCACGCCGGGCGCCACATGGAACGTATGGGAAACGGTGGTCTTGTCGACCGCCCGCTTGAGCGCATCGTCCACGGAGCTGTTGCCGCGCACCGGCGTCCAGTCGTTGTCGAAGCGCGTCGCCTGGTAAGTCACCGGGCTGTCGTGCTTCATCACCTGGCTGTCACCTTGCGGCATGCGCTGAACGTAATCGGGCGCGGGCGCTGCGGACGCACTCGACGAAGAAGTGGGAAGGTGCGGCTGGCCCGTGGCGTCAAACAGCTGCGGCGGCGGTGCCACGGTCGAAGGCGGTGCCGGCGCCGGCTCGGGCAAGGTCACCGTCATCGCCTGTTTCGCCGGTGGCTCGCGCACCACCGGCCTGGGCGGCGGAGGTGGCGGAGGCGGCGCCAGCTCCGGCGGCGCCGAGGGAGCGGCCCGCGGGGCGGCCGGAATCAGGCGTACTTGCAGCGCGTCGCGGCGCCCGTGCCGTGCTTCCTCCAACGCACGCAGGCGCAGCTCATGCCAGGTAAGCACACCGAACAACACGTGCAGCACCAGCACCAGGCCGAGCGCCACCCACCGGCGCCCCCGATCGGGCGGCGCCTGACGCCAGCGCATCTGATGCAACAGCGCGCGTGTGGAGCCATCGAGGGGCGCCAGTCCACGAGCCTGGGGCTCGGGCGGCGTCCAGCGATGGTGTTCGACCTGCTCGGTACGTTCGATGGGGATTCCCTTCTCAGCGACGGGACAACCGCATGGCCAGGCTCCGTCCGGCCACGCGAGGGGGAGACTTCAGGTGACAAGCGGGAGGCGCTCGGGTTCCCCTTCCCCGCACTGCAACTTGACCCCGCCGTGCAATGGGGAAACCCTAGTGCGACGGCCTCCCCGGCCGTATCCGCCATGACCGCCCCCGCGTCCTGCACGCCTGGACGACCATGACGGCCCGCCATCGTCAGCCGCTTGCGCGGCTTCGTGCGGCGCCGCAGGTCATCGTCGGCACGAGCCCGCGCCTCGTCAGAGGAGGGTCGCATCGTGTCGTACAACACGGAAAACATCCGCAACATCGCCCTTGCCGGACATTCCAGCTCAGGCAAGACCACGCTGTTCGAAGCGCTGCTGCATGCCGGTGGCGTCATCCAGGCCCAGGGATCGGTGGAACGCGGCACCACGCAGTCCGATACCGACGTACAGGAAAAATCGCGCGGCCACTCCATCGACTCGGCCATCGCCTCCCTCGATGTGAACGGTTGCCACATCAACCTCATCGATACCGCCGGCTATGCGGATTTCCGCGGCCCTACCCTGTCCACCTTTGCGGCAGTGGAAACTGTTGCCGTGGTGGTCAATGCCTGCAACGGCATCGAGTACGGCACGCGTCGCATGATGGAGCGTGCCGGTGAGCGACGTCTCGCCCGCATCCTGGTCGTCAACAAGATCGACTTCGAGGGCGCCCGCCTCAGCGCCTTGGTTGATGCGCTACGCGAGGAGTTCGGCACGCAATGCCTGCCCGTGAACCTGCCCGGGCAAGGCGGCAAGCTGGTGCGCGACTGTTTCTTCCACAGCGAAGGCCAGACCGATTTCTCCTCGTTGGCCGAAGCGCACCAGCGCATCGTCGACCAGGTGGTGGAGATCAACGAATCGGTGATGGGCCACTATCTCGATTCCGGCGAAGACGACCTCAGCCCGCAGGAACTGCACGATGCCTTCGAGCAATGCCTGCGCGAAGGACACCTCATCCCGATCTGCTTCGTCAGCGCGCGCACGGGCGCCGGCGTGAAGGAATTCCTCGAACTCGCCGAGCGCTTGCTGCCCAATCCCTCCGAAGGCAACTCGCCGCCCTTCCTCAATGGCGAGAACGAGGAGATCACCGTCAACGCGGATCCCGAGCAGCACGTGATCGCCGACGTATTCAAGATCGTCAACGACCCCTTCGTGGGCAAGCTGGGCATTTTCCGCGTCTGGCAGGGCACCATTCGCAAGGACACCCAACTGTTCATCGACGACAGCAAGAAAGCCTTCAAGGTGGGCCACCTGTTCCGCCTGCGCGGCAAGACGCATGAGGAAATCGACCACGCCATTCCTGGCGACATCGCCGCCATCGCCAAGGTGGAAGAGATCCATTTCGACGCGGTGCTGCACGACTCCCACGATGAAGACCGCATCCACCTCGCGCCGATACCCGTGCCGCAACCGATGTTCGGCCTGGCGCTGGAACCGAGGCACAAGGGACAGGAGCAGAAGCTCTCGCAGGCGCTCGGAAGGTTGGCCGAAGAGGATCCCTGCTTCCGCGTGGAGCACCACAAGGAGCTCAACGAGACCGTGATTCGCGGCCTCTCGGACCTGCACCTGAAAATCATGCTCGAACGCATGAAAGAGCGCTATGGCGTCGAGGTGAATACGCATCCACCGCGCATCGCCTATCGCGAAACCATCGCGGGCCGTGCGGAAGGCCACCATCGCCACAAGAAGCAGACCGGCGGCGCCGGCCAGTTCGGCGAAGTGTTCCTGCGCGTGGAGCCGCTCGATCGCGGCGCCGGCTTTGAATTCATCGACGCGGTGAAAGGCGGCGTCATTCCCGGCCAGTTCCTGCCCGCCATCGAGAAAGGCGTGCGCCAGGCGCTGGAAAGCGGTGCGGTCGCCGGCTATCCCATCCAGGATCTGCGCGTCACGGTATACGACGGCAAGTATCACCCTGTGGATTCGAAGGAAGTGGCCTTCGTCAGCGCTGGCAAGAAAGCCTTCCTCGACGCGGTGGGTAAGGCGCGGCCGATCGTGCTCGAGCCCATCGTCGATGTCGAAGTGGCCATTCCCGAGGGGAGCGTGGGCGACGTGACCGGCGGACTGGCCGGCAAGCGCGCGCGCATCATGGGCACCGATTCGCTGCGTGGCGGCGAGCTGGTGATCAAGGCGCAGGCACCACTTGCCGAACTCACCGACTATCCCTCGGAACTGAAGGCGATGACCGGCGGCCGGGGCCGCTACAGTCTCGACCTCAGCCATTACGAACCCGTGCCTCCTCCGGTGCAGAAGCAGCTGGCCGAAGCATGGAAGCCGCACGTGGAAGAAGACTGACCCGCACCCACCCGATCGACGTGCGTGGCAGATGCCACGCACCGCCGGGGTGCCTGCGCACCGCTTGATGCGCGGCGACAACGCCGCCATGTCACTCAATGAATGTGCGCCGGAACCTCTGGCGCAGGAGGCACGATATGAGCCGCTCCTTCGTCAAGGACGCGGACGAGTCCGCTGGCGACCGGTTGCCGGACCTCCCGCTCAGCGAACACGCCAACTACGTGACACCACGTGGCATTTCCCAGTTGCGGGCGCGCCTGGTCGCCGCACGCGAGCGGCGCGACGCGTTGCGCGTCGACGCCGAAACACTGCCCCAGCAGAGCGAACTGGCGGCCCTCGAGCGCAAGCTGCGCTGGCTCAACGCGCGTGTGGGCAGCGCCATCGAAGTGGACTTGTCACAGCAGCCGCGCGATCGCGTGGCGTTCGGTGCGCTGGTAACCGTGGACAGCGACGAAGGCGAGGCGCGCTATCGGATCGTGGGCGAGGACGAGGCTGACGTGGAGCACGGACTGGTGAGCTATGTATCGCCGCTGGCGGTGGCCTTGCTCGGTGCCCGAGTGGGTGATGAAGTCGTTTGGCAGCGGCCGGCAGGCGACCTCACGGTGGAGATCGTCGCCATCGAGTATCCCGACGACGAGCGCGACACCCAGGCTCCGTTGTAGGAGCGCACCCTGTGCGCGGGGCCTCTCGCCTCGGTCTGGATTTTTGTGTTTCTTTAGAGAGCAGTGTTTGGCCTTGGGTAGGCACGCTGCCGCCAGCGTGCCACCCACGCGGCGGGCGTTTCGATCTCCTGCCGGCGCTCGAGTCACTTTTCTTTTGCTGGCCCAAAAGAAAAGTAACCCAAAGAAAACGGCCTTTAGAGCCAAGGCTCATAGCGTGGTGTGGGATACAAGCCTGAAGAAGTCCGGAGCCCGGATTGCGACCGCCTTCGCCAATAGCTGGCGGCTACACCGCAACGCGCCAATGCGCTGAGGACTTAAAGCCGCGCCCGCTTCGCTCCCTCTCCCCTCCGGGGAGAGGGCTGGGGTGAGGGGCGGGTGCTAGCCACAACGTCGCCTATGGAACGCCCCTGTAGGAGCGCACCCAGTGCTCGACCGCGGCGTGGGGCATCACCTCTACGGTCGCGCACTGGGTGCGCTCCCACAACGAACGACGACTCCCAAAGTCTCCGCGACGCGATGTGCCGCGCAGTGGCACGAGCCGTCAAACCTCCTCTGTGTGGCGGTGAGGGGTGGACGATCAGGCCCCGCAGGGGTGCCCGACAGGACGTCGGGCACTTTTCGTCCGGGCAGGAGCCCGGTCGAAAAGTCCGACCGCCCCTCACGGACTGGCTGGGCGCAGCCCGGCCAGCGCCACGCGGGGTGCCGTTCTCTTTGGTTACTTTCTGACGCGAAGCTAATCCCTGTGGGACTTGGGCAAGCAAGAGAAAGTGACCCGGGCCGCGGCAGCGGTCCGGAAGCCCGCGGCAGGCGAGCAAGCTCGCGGGAGCGCCAGATCAGGAGCGAAAGTCACTGGACTCCTGCCTTCGCAGGAGTGACGAATCGGAAAGACTGAGGCCAAAGGCAATCGCGCACTGGGTGCGCTCCTACAGGAGCGGTAACGCTCAGCGCTTGGCCTTCAGCAACGTCCCCGTGCAGTTCTTCGAACCGCACAGGCACTTCCACAACTTCTTCAGGCGCGCCGTATGCGGCACATCCAGCGTGATGCCGTAGTCGTAGGTCAGCTCTTCGCCGGGCTTGATGTTGCGGATCGCCTCGATCAGCACGCGATCCTTGCGCGGATCGCCATTCTCGGCCTCTTCGATCAACGCCTGGCAGTTCGGATCGCAGCTGTGGTTGATCCAGCGCGCCGTGTTGCCCTTGCGGTTGGCATCGATCAGGTAATAGTCGTTGAGCGTGAACAGGAAGGTGTGTCCCGTCTCGCCACCGTCGCCGTACAGCACGTCTGCTTCGACGTGGGTCATCAACGTGCCCTTGTACTCGATGATTTCCTCACCCTTCTTGATCGGGGCGACGGCGAACACGCCATTGCCGTGGATGGGAGAGCGGCGGGCAACGATACGTCGGGTCATGAGCAAACCAGATGGTCAGGGGAGCAGGCGATGATGCCTGTTGCGCTGCGCCATGTGAACCTCCCGGCCACCACGGACGTTCGTCACGCGGTCGTGATCGCAGCCAGATTGAGATCACCGGGACGATGACCTACCCCGTGACAGAGGGCTCGGTCATCCTGCTAAGATTCAAACAATCGTTTGAGGTGAATCCATGGGACGACTGCTTCGCTATGTAGCGCTCGGAGCTCTGGTGGCCGGATTGGTGGCTTGCGGGCCGCCAAAGAAAAGCGTGTTTCCGCCCACGGTGAGCATCCAGGAGATGACCACGCGGCCCGACGGCCAGTGGCGCCTCACCGTTCGCATCCAGAACAACAGCTACGGCAGCATGGATTTCAGCTCGCTCGACGGTGAACTGAAGGTCGCGGAGCTGGTGCCGGTGCGCCTGCACAGCCGCTTCGACCTGGACATCCCTCCGTTTGCGGCCGACGTCACCCAGATCGACGTCCTCCCCACCCCGGAAATGACGGCCACGCTGAAGACCGCGGCGGCCAAGGGCAGCGCAGGCAGCGTGCCCTACAGCGTGATCGGCAGTGCGCACGCCAAGCCGGAACAGGAAGACAAGGCGCGCGATTTCTCTTTCCACGGCAACGACTGGCTTTCGCCGGTGCCGGGCATCCCTAACACCTGGCGCTGAACACCGCGCCCGCATCATCAACGAAGGAACTTCGCCATGACGATCTACAAGGCCCCTCTCGACGACCAGCGCTTCACCCTTTTCGACGTGCTCGGTGCCGAAGCCGTTCTCACCAAGCTGCAGGGTGGCGACGGCCACACGCGGGACCTGCTGGACGCCGTGCTGGAGGAAGCCGGTCGACTGAGCGAAGCGGTGCTTGCGCCGTTCAACGCCAGCGGTGACCAGGAAGGCTGCGTCTACGACAAAGCCACGCAGACGGTGACCACGCCCAAGGGCTTCAAGGAAGCGTTCAAGGCCTTCGCCGAAGGTGGCTGGACCGGCCTCACCCAGGGCGAACACTTCGGCGGCCAGGGCCTGCCGAACGTGATGGGCACCGCGACCACCGAGATCTTCCAGTCGGGCAACCTGTCGTGGAGCCTGTACCCGCTGCTGTCCGAAGGCGCCTGCCACGCGATGGAGCTGCACGGCACCGAAGAGCAGCAGCACACCTACCTCAAGCCCATCGTTGAAGGCCGCTGGACCGGCACGATGTGCCTCACCGAGCCGCAGGCCGGTTCGGACCTGGGCCTGCTGAAGACGCGCGCCGAACCCGGCGAGAACGGCAGCTATCAGATCACCGGCACCAAGATCTTCATCAGCGCCGGCGAGCATGACCTGGCCGAAAACATCATCCACCTCGTGCTGGCCCGCCTGCCCGACGCACCGGCCGGCAGTCGCGGCATCTCGATGTTCATCGTGCCGAAGTTCAAGGTGAATGCCGATGGTTCGCTGGGCGAGCGCAACCGCGTCGCCGCCGGCGCCATCGAGCACAAGATGGGCCTGAAGGGCTCGGCCACCTGCGTGATGAACTTCGACGCCGCCGAGGGCTACCTGATCGGCCAGCCGCACAAGGGCCTGGCCGCGATGTTCACCATGATGAATGCCGCGCGCCTCGGCGTGGGCGTGCAGGGCCTGGCGCTGTCCGAGCGTGCGCTGCAGAACAGCCTCAACTATGCACGCGAGCGCCTGCAGGGTCGTTCGCTGTCGGGCGTGAAGTTCCCCGAGAAGCCGGCCGACAACCTGCTGGTGCAGCCGGACGTGCGCCGCATGCTGCTGACCCAGCGCGCCCTGGTGGAAGCTTCGCGCACGCTGCTGCTGTACACCTCGCTGCAGACCGACATCGAAGCGCGCGGCGCCGATGAAGCCACCCGCAAGACGGCCAGCGACCTCGTCGCCTTCCTGATCCCGATCGCCAAGGGCGTGGTGACTGAACTCGCGCAGGAGTGCACCAAGGAAGCGCTGCAGGTGTACGGCGGCCACGGTTACATCGGTGAGAACGGCGTGGAGCAGTTCGTCCGCGACGCCCGCATCATCACGCTGTACGAAGGCACCACCGGCATCCAGGCGGCCGACCTGCTGGGTCGCAAGATCCTCCAGTTGCAGGGCGCGGGCTTCAAGGTGTTCGCCAAGGAAATCCAGGCGTTCTGCCAGCAGCACATGCAGGATCCGGCGCTCGCCGGCCTGATCGCCCCGCTGGCGACCTACACCAAGGAATGGGCGGACCTCACCCTGTCCCTGGCCCAGCGTGTGATGGCCAACCCGGAAGAACTCGGCGCCGCCGCCAGCGACTACCTGTACTACTCCGGCTACATCACGCTCGCCTACATGTGGGCACGCAACGTCGCCGCTCTGGCCAACGGCAGCCAGCAGGAGTCGTTCAAGCAGGCCAAGCGCGACAGCGCGAAGTTCTACTTCGCGCGCATCCTGCCGCGTTGCCTGATGCACAAGGCGGCCATCGAGGCCGGCGTGGACACCCTCCCCGCCATTGCCTGATGACGAGAGGCCCTCTCACCGAGAGGGCCTTTTTTTGAGGCCAAATCTCCTGTAGGAGCGCACCCTGTGCGCGACCGCAGAGGCGGGGCAACCGCCACGCCCGATCGTCGCGGGCGCGAAACAGGTCTGCCGGATCAAGATATGTCGCTTCCTGGCGAGGCAAATCTCCGCCCCAGTCGCGCACAGGGTGCGCTCCCACAGCCTGGGGGAGATGAGCCAGGCACTACCCGCAAGGCCGCGACTGGGTGTAGAAACGGCACACCCTTCTCGCTAGTCCGGGCAGCCCGCATGAGCGACGCCACGTACCTGATTCGTCTCGCCGAGGACGATGACGATTTCATCCTGGGGCTGGTGCCTCGCTTCGTGGATTTCACCCTGCCGCCATGGCGGCGACGCCATGAATGCATCGAGGGCATCCGCAACGATCTGTTGCGCCACCTCGAGGAACAACCGGCGAACAGCTTCCTGTTCGTTGCCGAAGACGACGACGGCGAACCGGTGGGCTTCGTCCACCTGCAGAAGACCCAGGATTACTTCACGGGCCGCAGCAACTGCCACATCTCCGACCTGGCTGTCGAGAAGGACTACGAAGGCCGCGGCGTCGGTCGCGCACTGCTCGAACATGCCGAGGCGTGGGCACGGGAGCACCGCTGCCAACTGGTGACGCTCGCCGTGTTTCCCGGCAATGAAAGGGCACGCGCGATCTACGAGAACGCCGGCTATGCCGCCGACCTGCTGAGGCTGGCCAAACCGGTACGCTGATACGCGTCACCATGTACAGGGGCGCCTGACCGCGGCGCACGCGGCCGCTGCCAGAGGTGGAGTGCCATGAGCCAGCCTTTGCATGCCGTCCGATTCCCCGCCGAAAGCGCTGCCTACCGCAGCGCGCGTGACCGCCTGCTGCTCGCCGAGATGGCCCTGCGCCGCCAGATGGAAGACGTCGCCGCCTTGAGGCGCGCGTTGCCCCTGGGTGGCCCGGTGCCGGTGGACTACTTCTTCGACGACGAAGGCGACACGCCGATCGATGCCGACGTCGAGCGCCAACGGCGGCTCTCCGATCTGTTCGCGGACGGCAAGGACAGCCTGGTCGTCTACAGCTTCATGTTCGGCCCGACGATGGCGCAGCCCTGCCCCTCGTGTTCGTCCATCCTCGATGCGCTCGACGGCGAAATGCCCCACCTGCGCCAGCGCACCAACGTGGCGGTGGTGGCCAAATCGCCCGTATCACGCATCAGGCATTTCGCACGCGAACGCGGCTGGCGCCACCTGCACCTGCTGTCATCCGCGCACAACACGTACAACGCCGACTACCACGGCGAAACCGCCGATGGCCGACAGATACCTGCGCTCAACGTGTTCGTGAGGCGCGATGGGCAGATCCACCACACCTGGTGCAGCGAACTGATGTTCGTGGCATGCGAACCCGGCCAGGATCCACGCCATGTCGACGTCATCTGGCCGCTGTGGAACCTGCTCGACTGCACTCCGGAAGGACGCGGCGCCGACTGGCGGCCCAGCCTGCGGTACGACAGGGCAGCCTGAACTGCCGGCTAGGCGGGCGGCAACCCCAGCTGATGGAACATCAGGGCGGCATCGCGAGCGCCCCAACGACGCTCGATGTGGCCTTCCTTCACCACGAACCACTCCATGGCGACCATCTCGTAGTCGCGCCCGGTCACCGGGCCACCGCGAAACGAGCCCACCGACCGGCCACGCTCGGTGTAGCGCACGGCCACCGTGTCGCCTTCGGCCACCACGCCATCCACTTCCAGGCTCGTCTGGAAGCAGCGCATGAGGTCATTCCATATGGGTCTTGCCACATCCAGCCCACCCCAGCCCAGCGCACCGTGAATCAGGGCATCCGCGGCAAACAGCTCGCACACCGCGTCCAGGTCGGCGCGGTTGAACGCATCCACATAGTCCAGAACGACCCGCTTGTTCTGCTCCGACATACCGTTGCCCCATAGGGAAACCGCGGATGCACTGCACGCGCCCAGGGTGAAGACGCCGAGGTCCCGCGAGGGATCAGCATATCGCCTGAGCATGCTTGGAGGATGTGAGGACGGCCTCATCGAGGCGGTCCGCCAGCACGGCGCCTTGCGCGCCATGGGGTAGCGCCGCGGCATCGATCGATGCCGCGGCGCCGGAACATCAGTTCTTGAGCGCGGAGGTCGCTTCTTCGGCCTGCTCACGCTGGCTGAGGCGCATCGACACGCGATCGATGTTGCTCAGCGACAGCAGGTGGGCGTAGATCCAGCCGAACACGCCTTCCTTCAGGAACTCCTGCGTGGTCTTCTCGTCGAGCTGGCGCAGCTTTTCTTCGCTGACCACGAACAGGCCGTTGAGGTTGATGGCCTTGCCATCCTTCTCCAGGCGGATGTTGCGCGGCTCGAGCAGGTCGTGCTTGCGCAGCTGCTCCATGAACCACTGCGTGCGCGACACGTGCTGCTGGAATTCGCCGAGGAAACGCACGGCGTTGGCCAGCATGTCGGAATCGCTGCCGTCTTCCTTGAAGAGACGGTCGCCCTCGGAGGTGCCGAAACCTTCATAGGCTTCGTCGAGGAACACGGTGAAGTCGTCGCCTTCCGCACCGGCCGGCTTCTCGGCCAGCACAAACGGATAGCGGCGCACGAACGCCGGGATGTAGATGTTCTGTTCCCACACGCCATCGGCGTCGACGAACAGGTTTTCGTTCTGGCGCAGACCCAGCAGGGCCATCGGACCTGCGTCGGCCACCGACTGGCCACCGAACAGGATCGGCAGGTCGCGCGCGGCAGCGGCGAATTCCACGCCGGTCAGCGGCACCGAGTGCACGGTCCGGGCGAACTTCAGGTTCGGGATCGGCTTGATGCGCAGATCCTTGTGGTCATTGCGGTTGAGCGGAACGGGACGCTCGTAGAAAAGAACTTCAGCCACGATTACTACCTCTCCCTGCCGTGCCGGGGTCGCCACCCAGGCTCCCCCTCCCAAACCCGGCCCCGGGTCTACAGATGAACAAACACTATATCAGCGCCTGAGGCCCGGAGAACACCCTTGCTCAGGATCGGTTCTCCCTGCCCGGACAACCATTTGCGTGTGTTCTGTAACGAAATTGGTCTATGCTGGACTCGTTACGAGCATCGTTGCAGCGCCTGAACGTTCATTCCCCTGGGTTGAAGGACGGTTTTGCATGCTGATGGAAGTACCTGGCCGCGTCGTCGATCTTCATTCGACCCGCGTGCTTTCGCTGGATGCCGCCGGCCGGATTCTGGACTGGATTAGCTGGCAGGAGGCGGTCTGCCTTTATGTTCGCGACGCCGTAGCCTGGACCCTGGGCGATCCCTGCCTCACCGTCCATGGCGGCCACAATCGCGCCACCGGACTGCAAAGCCAGCTTTCCCTGCACCCCATCATCGCCAGCACCGGGCACTGCCGTGAGCACGCCATCGATCCGGCGCCGGCACTGACCAATACCGCCCTGTTCGCCCGCGACCGCTACCTCTGCCTGTATTGCGGCGACCGCTTCAGCCGCGGCGAACTGACTCGCGACCATGTGCTGCCGATCTCCAAGCGCGGCAAGGACACCTGGGAAAACGTGGTCAGCGCCTGCCTGGCCTGCAACCTCAAGAAGGCCAACCGCACCCCGCAGCAGGCCAACATGCCGCTGCTGGCCGTTCCCTACCGGCCGAGCTGGGTGGAGCACCTGATCCTGTCCAACCGCAATATCCTGGTCGACCAGATGGAGTTTCTGGTGAGCCACCTGCCGCGCGACCGTCGGGAGCACATGGCCTGACCACGCCATGCGGGTTCAGGACCGGGCCCGTTGTTCCGCCCCCTCAAGCTCCCGCTCGATGTCATCGGCCACGGTCGAGGCAGCTTCATGGGCCAACCGGCAGTAATGGCGCCGGATGCGGTCCAGCGCGACATCGTCCAACTCTTCCAGGTTCAGCAAGGCGTTATGCGCGGACGAGCTGCGGATCAGCTCGTCCAGCTTGATCTGAAGGGCCACGGAATCCCGGTTCTGGGTGTTCTGGATCAGGAACACCATCAGGAAGGTGACGATGGTGGTGCCTGTATTGATCACCAGCTGCCAGGTATCGCCGAAGTGGAACATGGGGCCGGTGACCGCCCAGGCCACCACGACCAGCACCGCCAGCACGAACGCCGTCGGCCGGCCCGACCAGCGGGCCACGGCTTCGGCAAAGCGCGGGAACAGCCTGTGCGCACTCATGTGACGAACCCTCGGCGGACAACCCTCGGGCAGCCTCGCGTCCCCCATGTCTGCGCCATGTGCATGGATCAACAGCAAGTTTTCACTTGATCGCCCTTGCCCCGCCCTCCCTCAGGGCCAACAATATGCCGATGACCGACCTGTCCCGCTTCCCCCATCTGGCGACCATTGAGACGCCGGCAGACCTGCGACGCATCTCCGACGAGGAGCTGCCTGCCGTCGCCGACGAGCTGCGCCAGTACCTGATCGAAGCCGTGGCCAGCTCCGGTGGCCATTTCGGCGCCGGCCTGGGCGTGGTGGAGCTGACGGTGGCCTTGCACCACGTGTTCGACACGCCGAACGATCGCCTGGTCTGGGACGTGGGCCACCAGTGCTACCCGCACAAGATCCTGACCGGTCGCCGGGACCGCATCACCACGATCAAGAAGAAGGACGGCCTGGCGCCCTTCCCGCGGCGCGAGGAAAGCGAGTACGACACCTTTGGCGTCGGCCACTCCTCCACCTCGATCTCGGCCGCGCTGGGCATGGCCATCGCCGCGCAGCGCAAGGGCGACCCGCGCAAGTTCGTGGCGGTGATCGGCGACGGCGCGATGACCGCCGGGATGGCGTTCGAGGCGCTGAACCATGGCGGCGACGTGGAGCCGAACATGCTGGTCGTGTTTAACGACAACGGCATGTCGATCAGCGAGAACGTGGGCGCGCTGACCAAGATGGCCGCGCGCGCCATGTCCAGCCGCCGCCTCAACGCGCTGCGCGAACGCGCCAAGCGTGCGATCCCCAAGCAGTCGCTGTTCGGCCGCTTCTTCAAGCGCTGGGAAGAACACGCCAAGGGCATGTTCGTGCCGAGCACGCTGTTCGAGGAACTGGGCTTCCACTACACCGGGCCGATCGACGGCCACAACGTCCCGCAACTGCTGGCCGCGCTGCGCACGGTGAAGGACCTGCCCGGCCCGCAGCTGCTGCACGTCATCACCACCAAGGGCAAGGGCTACGCGCCCGCCGAGCAGGCGCAGATCGAATACCACGCGGTGGGCCCATTCGATCCGCAGGCCGGCCTGGTGAAGAAGTCCGGCCCGTCCAAGCCGACCTATACCGACATCTTCAGCGACTGGCTGTGCGACCAGGCGGCCGCCGACGAGCGCCTGCTGGGCATCACGCCCGCCATGCGCGAAGGCTCCGGCCTGGTTCGATTCTCCAAGGAATACCCGCAGCGCTACTTCGACGTGGCGATCGCCGAGCAGCACGCGGTGACGCTGGCGGCCGGCATGGCCTGCGAGGGCGCCAAGCCGGTGGTGGCGATCTACTCCACCTTCCTGCAGCGCGCCTATGACCAGGCGATCCACGACGTGGCGTTGCAGAACCTCGACGTCACCTTCGCCATCGACCGCGCTGGCGTGGTCGGTCCGGACGGCGCGACGCATGCGGGCAGCTTCGACCTGACCTTCATGCGTTGCCTGCCGAACATGATGATCATGGCGCCGGCGGACGAAAACGAGTGCCGCATGATGTTGAGCACCGGCTTCCAGTTCAACGGACCGGCCGCCGTGCGTTATCCGCGCGGCACCGGCATGGGCGTGCCGCTCGGCAAGGGCCTGGAAACGCTGCCGATCGGCAAGGCCGAAATGCGTCGCCGCGGTCGCGGCCTCGCGCTGCTGAGCTTCGGCGCGATGCTGGCGCCGGCCGCCGAGATCGCTGCCGAATTCGACGCCACGCTGGTCAACATGCGTTTCGTGAAGCCGCTGGACGAGGCGATGATTCTCGAGCTGGCGAAGACGCACGACGCCTTCGTCACCCTGGAAGACAACGCCATCGCCGGTGGCGCGGGCAGTGGCGTGGCCGAGTGCCTCGCGGCGCACGGCATCGTCAAGCCGATCCTTCACCTGGGCCTGCCCGACGCGTACCTCGAACACGGCAGCCGCGAGGAAGTGCTGACCATGGCAGGCCTGGACCTGCCCAGCATCCGCAATGCGATCCGCGCGCGATTTCCCCAGCTGACGATGGCGAGCGTCGCCAGCGCGAGCTGACGCTACCCGGCTGCGCTCCCGGCTGTAGGAGCGCACCCTGTGCACGACCGCAACACAGGGCATCCTCTTTGAGGTCGCGCACTGGGTGCGCTCCTGCAACGATCAATCAAGGGGGCGGCGGCCACCGGAAACGCGATCGCGCTGTTCCAGGTCCTGCGCAGTGAAGACCTCCCGATAACCCGCCTGCTCCAGCAGCGCGCGCACCGCCGCGCCCTGGTTCCAGCCATGCTCCATCAGCAGCCAGCCATCCGGCTTGAGATGCGTCACCGCGTCACCGACGATGCGGCGAATGTCATCCAATCCGTCGTCGCCCGATGCCAACGCGCTGGCGGGTTCGAAACGCAGGTCACCCTGACCGAGATGCGGATCGTCCGCTTCGATGTAGGGCGGATTCGACGCGATCACATCGAACACCTGGCCGTGCAACGGCGATAACCAATCGCCCTGCGCGAACGCGACGTTGGCAATACCCAGCCTCGCGGCATTGCGTTGCGCCACGGCCAGTGCTGCCTCGCTGGCATCGGTGGCCAGCACCTGTGCGCTCTTGCACTCATGGGCGACGGCGAGTGCGATGGCACCGCTGCCGGTGCCCAGGTCAGCTACGCGTACCGGCACGGAGACAGGCAGACGGTCCAGCGCCAGTTCCACCAGCAACTCGGTTTCAGGCCGGGGAATCAGCGTCGCGGGCGTCACTTCCAGGTCGAGCGACCAGAAACCACGATGGCCCGTGATATAGGCCACCGGTTCGCCACCGGCGCGACGTTGCACCAGCGCATCGAACGCCGTCGCATGCGCGGCTTCCAGCTCGTCGTCCGCATGCGCGATCAGCCAGCTGCGGGGCTTGCCAAGCACGTGCACCAGCAACAGTTCCGCCTCGAGTCGATCGCCAAGCGCAGCCGCCGCACTGGCGAGAGCGTGGCGCACCTCAGCCACGACGCGACACCTGATGGACGGTGCTGAATCGATATGAGGTGGGCGACATGACGGCTTCCCGGGTCGAAAGGCCGACAGTGTAGTGCCTGCGCACGTGCGCTCAGACAGCTTCCGGATGCAGGTAGTGGTGCACCGCCTGGATCACCACCGAACCCTCGCCGACCCCGGAGGCCACGCGCTTGACCGAGCCGGCGCGCACGTCGCCCACGGCGTAGATGCCCGGCCGGGTGGTGGCATACGGCGATTCGAGCAGATGTCCTTCGGCGCAACGACCGGTCAGCACGAAACCCTTCTCGTCCAGCGCAAGGCAGTCCCTCAGCCAGTCGGTGTTCGGCTCCGCGCCGATCATCACGAACATGTTGCCCGCCTCGCACGCCGTGAGCTCACCGCTGTCGCGGTTGCGCCAGACGATCTGCTGCAGGCGGGGATCGCCGTTGAGCCCCACCACTTCGCTGCGCGCATGCAGCGTGATGGAAGGCGACTGCGCGATGCGCTGCACGAGGTAGTCGGACATGGTGGCTGCCAGACCGTTGGCACGCACCAGCACATGGACGTGCCTGGCGATGCGCGACAGGAAGACCGCCGCCTGCCCCGCCGAATTGCCGCCACCTACCACCACGACTTCTTCGTTCGCGCACAACTGCCCTTCCATCGCCGTCGCCGCGTAGTGGATGCCTTCGCCTTCGAAGCGCGCATAGCCGGGCACATCCAGTTTGCGGTAGCGCGCGCCAGTGGCGACGATGACGACCCGCGCAGTGACCATCTGCCCATCGTCCAGCCGCAACCGGTAGGGCTGCGCGCTGCAGTCGACACTCGCCGCCTGCCGGGACACGGCCAGACGCGCACCGAACTTCTGCGCCTGCGCCTGCGCGCGCCCCGCCAGTGCCTGGCCTGAGATGCCGGTGGGAAAGCCCAGGTAGTTTTCGATCTTCGACGACGTACCGGCCTGCCCGCCCGGCGCCATGCCTTCGAGCACGATGGTTGAGAGTCCCTCGGATGCCGCATACACGGCCGCGGCAAGGCCCGCCGGCCCGGCGCCCACGACGGCCACGTCGTATATGTGATCCGCGTCGATGACTTCGGTGAGCCCGAGTTCATCCGCCAGCTCGGCCGTGCTGGGGTTCTGCAGGAAGCATCGCTCGGGACAGATCACCACGGGCAACTGCTCGCGACGAAGCTGGAAGCATTCGATGAAACCTTCGGCATCGGGATCGAGCTCGGTATCGATCAACCGATGCGGATAGCCATTGCGCACGAGGAAGCGCTCGATGCGCAGCGTGTCCGCGCTATGCCCCGGCCCCACCACCACGACGCCGCCATAACCCATGCGGATCAGGCCCACGCGCCGCAGGATGAAGGCACGCATGATGATCTCGCTGATATCCGCCTCGGCGGCCACCATGCGGTGGAAATCCGCGGCGTGCACGCGGATCACGCGGCTGTCCATCGCAGCGCGCGCCGATGCCATGACGGCTCGACGATTGAACATGTTCATCTCGCCGCTGAACTGGCGCGCGGAGTACATGGTGAAGACGTTGGGATGACCATGCTTGTCGAGATCGAAAATCTCGACGAGGCCATCCAGCACCAGGAAAAAATCCACGCCACGTTCGCCGCGCTGGAACAGCACGGTGCCTGCCGCCACATGCTCCTCATGCCCGTACGGGGCGATGCGTTGCACCATGGACGGATCCAGGCGCGGAAACATCTGCTCCTTGCGGTTCATCGGATCCGTCGGGTCGTAGACGACCTCGGGCGCAGACTGCTCGGACATGCGAAACCTCGTCATGGCATCGGCCCGGCGTGGCGCTGCCAGGCGCTTCCTGGAGTCATCTCGGCGCGTGCAGCGGGGCTGCGCACGGCGCTCTTCGCATCGTGCGCCCGCTGGCGTGTCGCTCGCAAGTCAGGTCGAAGACGCCTGCATGGCACCCGTAATCGACTTGACGAGGCGTTCACGAAACCAGGCATGCGCCGGGTCGTCGTCCTTGGATTCGTGCCAGTAGGCCAGGATCGGTATCGCCCTGATGCGTATCGGCAGCGGTTGCAACGCCATGGGCAGCACGGGCTTCAGATGCTCGGCATAAGCCTTCGGCACGGTCAGCAGGAGATCGCTGGCGACGACGATCTGGCATGCCGCGAAATAGTGCTGCGCCACCATGCGGATCTCGCGGAACAGGCCGTTTTGGCCGAGCAGGGTATCCAGCGCGTTTGCCTCGCCCAGCGGCGAGACGATGACGTGTTGCGCGACGAGGTAGTCCGCCCGCGACAGTTGCCGGGCGAACGGGTGATCCCGACGCATCGCCACCACCAGCGTGTCGTCGAGCAGATGCTGGTGCGCGATGCGCGGACCGGCACGCAGGGGGCGATCGACCATGAAATCCAGCGAGCCGCCGCTCAACTCACGTTCCATCTCGTCGGCTGCCACGCGGCGGCTGACCAGGCGTACGCCGGGCGCCTCGCGACCGATCTCCGCCACCAGCCGCGGCAGGGCGATGGACTCCAGGATGTCGCGAAAGCCGATCGCGAATTCCATCTGCAGGCTTGCCGGAGTGAACGTGGCCTGCGTGTGCGCGCTGGCCAGCAGTCCCTTCAGGTGCGACTGCACCGCGGGCATCATCGCGCGCACCTTGTCGGTGGGCAGCAGCCGGTTGCCCTGCCGCACGAACAGAGGGTCTCCCAGCTGATCGCGCAGTCGCCCCAATGCGTGGGTGACCGCCGGCTGGGTCAGGTGCAGGGCGCGTGCCGCGGCACTCACGCCGCCATGGGTATAGATGGCGTCGAGCACGCGGAACAGGTTGAGATCGATGCGGTCCATATCGGCAAGGCATTCATGGAATTGATGACCTGCCATAAAGCATATTCATTTCAATCATTGGATGTCACCGGCGTAGGCTGCGACGGAATCAGGAGAACCGTTATGGACTTCACCGTTTCCGATCGCACCCAGGCATTGGCCGAACGCCTCAACCGCTTCATGCGCGAGGAGATCGCCCCCGCCGAGGCCGTCTATGCCGCCCAGCTCAGCGGCAGCGCCGACCACCGCGACTGGCGCCAGCCCGTGGTGATGGAGCAGCTGAAGGCCAAGGCACGCGCCGCTGGCCTGTGGAACCTGTTCCTGCCGGATCTCGAAGGCGGGCCGTGCCTGAGCAATCTCGAGTACGCGCCGCTGGCCGAGATCATGGGCCACTCGTTCATCGCGCCCGAGGTGTTCAATTGCAGCGCGCCGGACACCGGCAACATGGAAGTGCTGCATCGCTACGGCTCTCGCGCACAGCGCGAACGCTGGCTGCAACCGCTGCTCGACGGCGAGATCCGCTCCGGCTTCGCGATGACCGAGCCGGACGTGGCCTCCTCCGACGCCACCAACATGCAGGCCACCGCGCGCATCGAAGGCGACGAGGTAGTGCTCGATGGCCGCAAGTGGTGGACCACCGGACTCGGCCATCCGCACTGCCGCTTCGTGATCTTCATGGGCCTGAGCGACGCGGAGGCCGAACCGCATCGCCGCCACAGCATGGTGATCTGTCCGCTGGACGCACCGGGCGTGCATATCGAGCGCATGCTGCCGGTGTTCCACGATTACGACGAACCCTCGGGCCACGGCGAACTCAGCTTCAGCCATGTGCGCCTGCCGGTGGAGAACATCATCCTCGGCCCGGGACGCGGCTTCGAGATCGCGCAGGGTCGCCTCGGTCCCGGTCGCGTGCATCACTGCATGCGCGCCCTGGGCGCAGCGGAACGCGCCTTGTCCCTGCTCTGCCAGCGTGCGCAATCGCGCGTCGCGTTCGGCAAGCCCTTGCTCAAGCTCGGCGGCAACGCGGACATCGTCGCGAACCTGCGCATGGCGATCGAGCAGGCGCGGTTGCTCACGTTGAAGACGGCGTGGACGCTCGACACCCAGGGCCCGAAGGCGGCGCTCAGCCTGATCTCCCAGATCAAGGTGGTGGTACCCGCCGTGGCGCAACAGGCCGCCGATGCAGCCATCCAGATCCACGGCGGCGCCGGCCTCAGTGACGATTTCCCGCTGACCCAGCTGTTTGCCTACGCACGCGTGCTGCGCCTCGCGGACGGCCCCGACGAAGTGCATCGCGCCGTCATCGCCAAGCTCGAAGCCAAGGCGCAGCTCGCACGGGAGCACCACGCATGACCGCCATCCCCGACCAGGCCCGCGCGGTACGCGAAGAGGATGCGTTCGACGTCGCGCGCGTCGACGCGTTCCTCAAGCAACACATCGATGGCCTCGACGGGGTGCCGACGGTGAAGCAGTTTCCCGGCGGCGCCTCCAACCTCACCTATTTGCTCAGCTACGCGAACCGCGAACTGGTGCTGCGTCGCCCGCCGCGCGGTGCGAAGGCCAAATCCGCGCACGACATGCTGCGCGAGGCGCGCGTGATGGACGCGCTGAAGCCGAGCTATCCCTACGTGCCAGCGATCCTCGCGCGTTGCGACGACGCGGAAGTGATCGGCCAGGATTTCTATGTGATGGAGCGCCTCAATGGCACCATCCTGCGCCGCGACCTGCCGCCCGAACTGGGGCTGGACCACGACGGCGTGCACCAGCTCTGCCTCGGCTTCGTGGATCGGTTGATCGACCTGCATCGCGTCGATACGCAGCAACCGGCCTTGCGCGAACTCGGCAAGGGCGAGGGTTACATCGCGCGCCAGGTGGCCGGCTGGAACGAACGCTGGCGACAGGCGGCGACTGATGGCTCCGACCCCTGTGAGGATGTGATGGCCTGGCTGGCCGCAAGCCAGCCGCCTCATGACAACGCGAGCTGCGTGATCCACAACGACTACCGCTTCGACAACGTCGTGCTGGCACCGGACAACCCGCTGGACATCATCGGCGTGCTGGACTGGGAAATGGCTACCATCGGCGATCCGTTGATGGATCTCGGCGGCTCGCTGGCCTATTGGGTGCAGGCGGACGACGACAAGGTGTTCCAGTCGTTTCGTCGCCAGCCCACGCATGAGGCCGGCACGCTCACTCGCGCGGAAGTCGTTGCGTATTACGGCGAGCGCAGCGGCCTGGATGTCTCGCGCTTCGGCTTCTACGAAGTGTTCGGCCTGTTCCGCCTGATGGTGATCATCCAGCAGATCTACCGACGCTACGCGCTGGGCCAGACCACCAATCCGCAATTCGCCGGCTTTGGCGACGCCGCGCGTTACATGGGCATGCGCTGCCGTCGCCTGATTGCGGCCGAAGGCTGAGCCATGGCTGAGCTGTTGTTGATACGCCACGGCCAGGCCAGCTTCAGCGCCGAGGACTATGACCAGCTGTCGCCGGTGGGCGAACGGCAATCCGTACTGCTGGGCGAGTGGCTGGCCGAGTGCGGGCCGATGCCGGAGCAGATCGCGATCGGGCCACGTGTGCGGCACCGCGATACCGCCGAGCATTGCCTGCGCGCCGCGGGCGTGTCACCGCCTTCACTGCTGCTGCAAGGACTGGACGAAGTCGACCACCACGAGCTGCTTGCACGCCTGCGCCCGGACCTCGCCGCGCCGGGCGCACTGCGCGCCGCCGTGAAGCAGAGCGACGATCCGCACCGCGCCTTCCAGCGCCTGTTCGTCGAAGCACTCGATCGCTGGTCGAGCGGCGAATACGACGCCGAGTACAGCTGCAGCTGGGCCACGTTTCGCACTAACGTACTCGCCGCGTTGCAGACCCTGGCCGAGCATCCGGCCCGGACCATCTGGGCGTTCACCTCCGGCGGCCCTATCGCCGTGATCGCCAGCGCCCTGCTGGATACGCCGCCGGCGCAGGCGTTCCGCCTGAGCTGGCCGCTGGTGAACACCGGCGTGACGCGGGTTCGGCTAGGTTCGCGCACATCGACGCTGGTGACCTACAACGCGTGGCCACACCTGGAACGCACAGGCGAGGCCGGGCTGATGACATTGCGATGAGCCTCACCTTTCCTCCTCGCCCAACCTCCCGTCATTCCCGCGAAAGCCGGAGGCGCTTTATAACAGCCGAAGGCTGGTCATCCAGTGTCTTTCCCGTCACAACGGTCGGCAAGGGCGCGCGCCAAGTCGCTGGATTCCGGCTTTCGCCGGAATGACGACTCACCAATCTTTAGCAGTTCCAAGGAAACTCACCCATGACCGCACCGAATCCGTTCGACCTCACCGGCAAGATCGCCATCGTCACCGGCGCGAGCCGCGGCATCGGCGAGGAAATCGCAAAACTGCTGGCCGCACAGGGTGCGCACGTGGTCGTCTCTAGCCGCAAGCAGGCCGACTGCCAGGCAGTGGTCGACGCGATCGCGGCCGCGGGCGGCTCCGCCGAAGCCATCGCC
Source organism: Dyella amyloliquefaciens (assembly GCF_004296575.1). GTDB lineage: Bacteria > Pseudomonadota > Gammaproteobacteria > Xanthomonadales > Rhodanobacteraceae > Dyella > Dyella amyloliquefaciens. The sequence continues at coordinate 202,860 of NZ_SAYT01000005.1, forward strand.
TGCCATATCGGCGAGATGGAGCAGATCGCATCGCTGTACGAACAGGTGGAAAGCAGGCATGGGCGCCTCGACATCCTCGTCAACAACGCCGCCACCAATCCGTTCTTCGGTCACATCCTCGACACCGAGCCGTCGGTGTTCCAGAAGACGATCGACGTCAACATCCGCGGTTACTTCTACATGTCCACGCATGGCGCGCGCCTGATGGTGAAGAACGGTGGCGGCTCGATAATCAACGTCGCCTCGGTGAACGGTGTGGTGCCCGGTTTCCAGCAGGCCATCTATTCGATCACCAAGGCCGCCGTCATCTCGATGACCAAGGCGTTTGCGGTGGAATGTGCCGAACAGGGCGTGCGCTGCAACGCGCTGCTGCCGGGCCTGACCGACACCAAGTTCGCCTCGGTACTGGTGAACACACCGGCCATCCTCAAGCAGGCGCTGGCACACGTGCCGATGCGCCGCGTGGCCCAGCCGTCCGAGATGGCCGGCGCCGCGTTGTATCTCGCCTCCGATGCCGCTTCGTACACCACCGGCTCGGTGTTGAACGTCGATGGCGGCTATCTCAGCGTTTGAACCCAGGGGAACAGGCATGACTTCACCGCAACACCTGCGCGCTGCCGGCAAGCGCGCCTTCATCACCGGTGCCGCGGGCGGCCTGGGTTCGGCCATGGCGCGCATGCTGGCCCGCCACGGCGCCAAGGTGTTCCTCACTGACCTCGACGGCGATGCTGCTTCGGCGCTGGCCGACGAGATCAACCGCGAGGCGGGCAGCCAGGTCGCCTGGTCCGCACCGCAGGATGTCCGCGACGAATCGAACTGGGAACGCCTGCTGGCGGAGGCTGCGCTGGCGATGGGTGGCATCTCGGTACTGGTGAACAACGCCGGCATCGGCTCGCTGGGCGCGATCGGTGCCATCGAGCTGAAGGAGTGGCGTCGCGTGATGGGCGTCAACGTGGAAAGCGTGATGCTTGGCTGCAAGCATGCGATGCCCTATCTGCGCGACGCGCAGCCCGCCTCCATCATCAACATCTCCTCGCTGGCCGCCTTCAAGGTTGATCCGGATTACACGGCCTACAACACCTCCAAGGCGGCGGTCGCAATGCTCACCAAGTCCGTGGCCGTGGACTGCGCGCGGCAGAAGATCGACGTGCGCTGCAATTCGATCCACCCCGCGTTCATTCGCACCGGCATCATTACGCCCTTCTTCGACGCCCTTGGCGAAGACGAAGCCACGCGCAAGCTGGTGCGCGGCATTCCCCTGCGTCGACTCGGCGATCCCGACGATGTCGCCTACGCGGTCCTTTATCTCGCTTCCGACGAAAGCCGCTACGTCACTGCCGCCGAGCTGGTGCTCGATGGCGGCGCGTGCGCTGTCTGATCCACGGAGTTATCGCCATGACTTACACGAACCGCCAACTGCTGTTGAAGACCCGCCCGGAAGGCCTCGTCAGCCAGGACAACTTCGAGCTGCGCGAAACGGCCACGCCTGAACTCCAGGACGGCCAGGCGCTGGTGCGCGTGCTGTACCTGTCGATGGATCCCACCAACCGGGTGTGGATGAGCGACGTGCCCCAGTACATGCCGCCGGTCGCCATCGGCGAAGTGATGCGCGGCATCGGCATCGGCCGTGTCGTCGCCTCCAAGGCCAGCCACTACGCCGTGGGCGATCTCGTGCAGGGCCTCGTCGGCTGGCAGGACTACGCCGTGCTGGACGAAGGCAAGAAGGACTACTGGGCGAAACTGCCGCCCAAGCCGCCGGTCGCATTGCCCACCCTGCTCGGCGCCTGCGGCTTCAGCGGCATCACCGCGCATTACGGCCTCACCGAGATCGCACCGGTGCAGGCCGGCGAAACCCTGGTGGTGTCGGCCGCAGCCGGCTCGGTGGGTTCCATCGCCGGCCAGATCGGCAAGCTGCGCGGTGCGCGCGTGGTCGGCATCGCCGGTGGCGCGGAGAAGTGCCGCCACCTGGTCGATGACCTCGGCTTCGATGCCGCTGTCGACTACAAGGCTGAGGACTTCAAGCAGCAACTCGCGGCAGCCACGCCTGACGGCGTGCACGTGAACTTCGAAAACGTCGGTGGCCCGGTGATGCGCGCGGTGCTTTCGCGCATGGTCAACGGCGGTCGCGTCGCGTTGTGCGGACTCATCGCCAACTACGCCAGCGGCGGCAAACCTTCCGACGACTACAGCGTCATCATCGTCAAGCGCCTCACCGTCCGCGGCTTCCTCGCCTTCGATTACAAGAACCAGCAAGGTGCCGTGCAGGACCTGGTCGGCTGGGTGATGAGCGGGAAGATCAAGGCAGGCGAAACCGTCGCCGATGGCCTGGAAAACGCACCTACCGTGCTCAATCGGCTGTTCGATGGCAGCCACACGGGCAAGCTGGTGTTGCGCGTGAGCGAAGACGGCTGAGCTACGGCGCGACGCGTGACCCGGAGCATGAAGTCGCCTCCGGGTTACGCAAGCATTCGACTCGGCGTCCGCCCCGCTTGCGCGGGCACGATCAGCTCACCCGACCTGTCATGACCAGCTTGTCGACCGTATAGCCGCGCAGCACCGCGCGGTCGCACAGCTCGTCGAACAATGACTTTTCCATGCGCGGCGTGCGCGAGAGTATCCAGAGGTATTTCCGGCTTGGACTGCCGACCACGGCCCAGCCGTAGTCGGGATCGAGGTCGATCACCCAGTAGTCGGCCCACACGAACGGCACCCAGGCGAGCCAGGCCGGCGCGAAGCGCACCTCCAGCGATCCCGCCCCACTCTTTCCCGGGCGTGCCAGGCCTTCGGCGACATCGGCGACGTCGCGGCGCGTGCGGCATACGTTGCGTACATCGAGCTTGCCATCGGTGCGCAGCGTGTAATCGGCGGTCACGTGATCGATGCATTGCCGCTGGAAATACATCGGCAAATGCGCGATCTCGTGCCAGTGTCCGGCGTAGCGCGCGAGATCGATCTGCGCGATCGGCTGGTTGACCAGGCCGCGGGCCAGCGAAGGTACGGTCGTTGCAGCGGACATGCATCGGCTCCCGAGCGTCGGCAAGCTTCGATATAGGGGACCCACGGTCGGCACGGCGTGACGGCCACACCAGCACGCAGGCTTGCCCATAAAAAAACGCCGGACGATTCGCATCGCCCGGCGTTTCGTTTCAGCAGCGCATCAGCGCAGGATCGATGCGGCGTCCTGCTTCTGCACCAGCGAGTGGCACAGCACGGTCGACTCGGTGGTCTGGGCCAGGCCGCGTTCGGCACCGCTCACCTGCTTGGCGCGATCCTTGAAGAACGCCTGCAGGCGATCCGCCTCGTCCTGCGAGCAGCCACCGCCGCCCACGAGTTCCGGCAGACGGCCACCGGAGAAGCTGCCCGTGCGCTCCACGATCTTGTCGTAGTTGGTGGTCGCCCACTGCCACGAGTCGTCGCGCTCCTTGCGGGTATCGCGGCCGCCGCGCAGCAGCATGCCCATCTCGCCCACCTTCACCTTCTTGTCGAGGGCGAAGTCACGCACCTGGTTGGCCTGCGACGCATCGTTCACTTCGCTCAGGCCAGCGAGCATGGCATTGCGCAGCGCCGGATCGCTGGTCTGCGGCAGTTCGGCGATCAGGGCATCCACGGCGGGCTTGCCGCGTTCCTGCACGGCAACGCCGAGTGCGGCGCCGAGCAGATCCGAATCGGCCGCGGCGAGGTCGAGGCGACCATCGGCCTTGCGCTTGAGCGCGGCGTCGCCCTGCTTGAGCAGTTCGGCGCGCACTTCCGGCAGCTTCACCGTCAGCGCGAGTTCGTCGGCCAGCGTGCTACGCATCAGCGAGTCGGTGTCCGCCTCGTTCGCCTTGCGGTGGTAGCCCAGCTGCTGCATGCGCGGCAGGTAGGCGGCCTTGGCCCACGCGGCAAGCTTGGCGCGCTGTGCGTCGGTCTGCGCCAGGTTGCGGTTGATCCAGTTGAAGCTGGTCAGCGGCGCGGTGGCCACCTCGCGCGTCTTGGACGAGGTCAGCGGCTTGAGCGCGGCGAGCACGTCGCCGGCATCGAGATCGCCGTGCTTGAAGCTGGCGTACACCGCATCGGCGTAAGCGAGCTGCTCGGCATCGTCGAGCTTGTTGATCTGCTTGCCGAGGTTGGCCAGGTCGTTCTTGGCCATCGCGAAGCGGTAGTAGCCGCTGCCATTGGCATTCGGCAGCACCCACGTACCCTTGCTCGCGCCTTCGAGCACCATGCTGCCCTCGGCCTTGTCGAACAGTTCGCAGCTCACCTTGGTGCCGCTGGCGGTAGCGAAGCGCACGCACATCGGCACGCCCCACACCTGCTTGTCGTCACCCTTGCTGCCTACCGGCAGGTAGCGGTTCTGGGTGAGGTGCAGCACGGTCTTGCCGTTTTCCTCGGTCAGCTTGGTCTGCACATAGGGCACGCCCGGCTGGTTGAGGAAGCTCTTGAACGCCTGCTTGAAGTCGTTGCCCTTGTCGGCAGCCTTGGCGATGGCGTCGATCAGGTCGTCGGCGGTGGCGTTGCCGTACTTGTGATCCTGGATGTAGGCGCGCATGCCCTTCTGGAACACGGGCTCGCTCACATAGCCTTCGAACATGCCCAGCACCGCGGCACCCTTCTGGTAGGTGATGCCGTCGAACGCGGTCTCGATGTCGCCGTTGCCGGTGATCGGCTGGCGGATCTTGCGCGTGGTGACCAGGCTGTCGCCGTTCATCGCGCCCTGCGCGCCACGCACGCGGTCGAGGTCGGCGCGGTATTCCGGGTGCACCTTCTGCGTCACCTTCTGCTGCATCCAGGTGGCGAAGGCTTCGTTGAGCCACAGGTCGTCCCACCAGGCCAGCGTCACGGTGTCGCCGGTCCACTGGTGGGCCAGCTCATGCGCGGTGACGTTGAACGAACCGCGCACGTAGTTGGCCGGGGAATCCGGATCGAGCAGCAGCAGCCAGTCGCGGAAGGTGACCAGGCCCGGGTTCTCCATCGCACCCGCGGAGAAGTCCGGCGCAGCGAGCAGGTCGAGCTTGTCCCACGGATAGCCGAAGCCGTAGTAGTCCTCGAGCGTGTGGATGATGCTCGGCGTTTCGCCCAGCACGTGCTGCATGCGATGGCCTTCGCCCTGCGCGGCAATGCCACGCAGTTCCAGGTTGCCTTCGCGATAGGCGGTGGCCGAGATGTCCGGACCCTTCACCACGTCCCACGGACCCACGCCGAACGCGACGAGGTAGGTCGGCAGCGGCTTGGTGGTGGAGAAGGTCAGCTTCTTCCAGCCGTCGCCGGCCTTCTCTTCCTTCACCTGCTTGGTGTTGGCCACGCCCACTTCATCGTTGGGGATGGTCAGGCGGATGTCGAACGGCGTCTTGAAGCCGGGTTCGTCGAAACCGGGGAACGCGAAGCGCGCGCTGATCGGCTCCATCTGCGTCATCGCATACGGCTGGCCCTTGTGGCTGACCTTGTACAGGCCCTGCAGCTGCTGGTTGAGCGGCGCGGTGTATTCGAACGCCAGCGTCAGCTCCTGCGCCTTCAGCGTGCTGCCGAAGTCGATGCGCACCACGCCTTCCTGCGGCGCCACTTCCACGTACTTGGCCGCGTGCTTCTTGCCGGCGGCGTCGGTCACGGTCACCTTGCTGACCTTCAGCTCACGGCCGTGCAGCCACAGGTGGTCGGACGCCTGGTCCAGCTTCACCTTGATGGTGGTGGTGCCGGAAAAATCCTGCTGGCGCGGGTCGACCTTGAAATCGAGCTGGTACGACTCCGGCTGGGCCCAGCCCGGCAGCTTGCCATGCGGCTGGTCATCGGCGCCCGGCGCGGCCAGGGCGGCGGCACAACAGGTCGCGAGAGCGGTGAGGACAAAAGGACGAACGAGACGACGCATGCGGGTACTCCCCTGGGACAGACATAAACGTTGACGCTAGGCTGAGCCATGACGAACGACCCAGTGCCAGAAGGCATGGTGTCCCAGCCTTCACCCCAGAACGAGACGCATCTCACCAGCGAAAGCATCAAGGCCGGGCAAGCCTGACCGGGAACAGCACTATTGCCCAAGACGATGGATGACACCAAAATCATAGGCACCACCTATGAAATACGTGGACGTCCGACATGAACCTGCGTGACCTGCATTACCTCGTGGCCCTGGCCGAGCATCGCCACTTCGGCCGCGCGGCCGAAGCGAGCTTCGTGAGCCAGCCCACGCTGTCCACGCAGATCAAGAAACTGGAGGACGAGCTGGGCGTCGCGCTGGTCGAGCGCACGCCGCGCAAGGTGCTGCTGACCGAGACCGGCCGTGAGATCGCCCGCCGCGCGCGTGGCGTACTGTCGGAGATCGACGAGATCAAGGCGATCGCGCAGCGCACGCGCGATCCGGAGTCGGGCACGCTGCGCCTGGGCATCTTTCCCACGCTCGGCCCCTACCTGCTGCCGCACCTCGTGCCGCTGGTCCGCAAGCATTTCCCCCGGCTGGAGCTGCTGCTGGTCGAGGAGAAGACCGAGCAGGTGATACGCATGCTGCGCGAAGGGTCGCTCGACGTGGGCATCCTCGCCCTGCCCCTGCACGAAGACAGCCTGCATGCGGAATTCCTGTTCGAGGAGCCCTTCGTGCTCGCCGTGCCCGAGGATCATCCGTTGGCGCACAAGCAGAAGCGCCTGAAGCTGGACGACCTCGAAGACGAAAGCCTGCTGTTGCTGGAAGACGGCCACTGCATGCGCGACCAGGCGCTGGAGGTATGCCAGCTGGCCGGCGCCGGCGAGCGCTCGGGCTTTCGCGCCACCAGCCTGGAAACGTTGCGACAGATGGTGGCGGCGAACGTCGGCATCACCTTGCTGCCGACGCTGGCGATCAAGCCGCCGGTGGCGCGCACCGACAACGTGCACCTGCTGGAATTCGCCGGTCATCCGCCGAGCCGGCGGATCGCGCTGGTGTGGCGCAAGAGTTCGTCGATGGCGACCTTCCTCAAGCGCTTTGCCGACGTGATCCACGCGTTGCCCGCCGACCTGCTGCAGCCAAACGTGGCGGATGCGCAGCCCGCCAGGCGCAGCGGGAAATAGCGAGGCATGCAGCGCTTCCTGCTGATCGCCGTAATGGTGATCGTGGCCATGGGTGCGGCGCACTGGTGGCGCCATCGCCCGCTCGCGACTTCACCCGGCGTGCTCGCGCCCGATACTCCCGAACAGATCGACCTCGACGACGGTGCAACGCTGCAGCGCGGCGACATCACGCTGAAGACGCGGGCCCATTTCGCGCTCACCGCGCGCGTGCTGTCACGCGAGGACTATCGACTCGATGCCGGCGCCAGCCTCGCACCGGTCGATCTCGCGCTGGGCTGGGGCCGCATGTCGGATACTCAGGTGCTGCACGACATCACGATCAGCCAGGAAAACCGCTACTATCACTGGCATGTCGAGCACTTTCCGATTCCGCAGCGAGAGATCGAGACCTCCAGCGCCAACATGCACATGATCCCCGCTGACGATGTGGTGCGACAGGAACTGGAACGCGTCCGCACCGGCGAGATCGTGCACCTCGAAGGTTTCCTCGTCGACGCCAGCCGTCCCGACGGCTGGCACTGGCGTACATCCATGACACGCGAAGACACCGGCAACGGTGCGTGCGAACTGGTCTACGTCGAAAGCCTGGAACCCGTAACGCCCTGATCGCCCTTCCTGTAGGAGCGCACCCAGTGCGCGAAAAGCCTACGAAGCCATGATCCCAGCGACGCGATGACAACCGTCGGCGACAACACCACGGTCCGCTTTTCCTGTGGGAGCGCACCCTGTGCGCGACAAGCCTTCGGAGCGGTGACACCGATGCGCTGCGGTCGCGCACAGGGTGCGCTCCCACAACGAAGATCGAAGCCGCTCTCAGTAACGCAACAAAGCCTCCAACGGCGCACCATCCCGCCAACGCGCCCTGCCCTGCAGTGCCGCCAGTTCGATCACCACGCTGGCACCGACCAGCTGCGCACCGAGCTTTTCCACCAACGCGCGCGCCGCGGCAAGCGTGCCACCCGTGGCCAGCACGTCGTCGACCAGCAGAACGCGTTCATTCGCATGCAAGGCATCGTTGCGCGCTTCCAGGCGATCCACGCCGTATTCCAGTTCGTAGTCGACCGCAACCACCGGAGGCGGCAGCTTGCCGGGCTTGCGCAGCGGCACGAAGCCGGCGTGCAGCTTCTGCGCCAGCGCGGCGCCGAAGATGAAACCGCGCGATTCGATGCCGCATACCGCCTGCACGCCACTGCCCAGCCAGGGTTCGGCCAAAGCGTCGATACAACGGGCGAAACCACCGGCGTCGGCCAACAGCGGCGTGATATCGCGAAACACCACGCCCGGTTTCGGGAAATCCGGCACGGCGCGGATCAGTGATTCGATCTGTTGCAGGGAAATGTCCAAGGACGGCTCCGATGTCCGCGCGCCACGGCGCTGTTCATCGCTCACGATACCGCCCGCGACGACGAAAGACTCAGCCGAAGGCCGGCTGTGGCGCGTCCGGATCCTGGTCGGGATCGCTCAGTGCAAGCCGCGCCTCGACCAGGTCGCGTTCCACTTCGCGCACCACCCGTTCTGCCGCCGCAAGGCTCGCCTCGGGCACCAGCACGGCGACGTAATCCAATGCCGGCAGCTGGCCCACTGCACCGGTGAGGTATTCGCCGGAAACGAAGGCGGGGATCTCCGCGCGCTCCAGCGCGTCCTTCATCAGGTGGGCGTCGATGAGGCTTTCGGCTCGGTAGGCGATGCGCATGGGGCCACGCTAGCGCTGAAGGGTACGAGGAGCAAGTTCAGGCGTAGGGCGTGTCGGGCAGGTGAAGACACGAAGACCGTCTCCTGTAGGAGCGCACCCAGCGCGCGATAAGCCGACGGAACGGTGAAGACGAACCGCCACGGTCGCGCACTGGGTGCGCTCCTACAGTGATCTGAGGTGGCTCAGTCGATCGCCCGCACCAGCAAGGTGGTGCCATCGACACCCACGACCTCCACCATGCTGCCCACGGGCAAATCCGGGCCACTCACCAGCCACAGGCTGTCGCCCACCTTGGCCTTGCCGCGTCCGTTGACGATCGGCTCGGCCAGCACGTAGCGGTGGCCGATCTTCTGCTCGCCGCGGCGATTGAGCTGTGCGTTGCCCGGCTCGTCGTGCATGAACCGCGGGCGCAGCCAGTACCAGTAGGCGGCACAGGAGAGGAAGGCCAGCACGGCGAACGACACCGCCTGCGCCAGTGCGGACAGCCCCGGCAGCGCCAGCACGACCACCCCGGTCACACCGGCCGCGACGCCTATCCACAGCATGAAGTAACCCGGCAGGATCACCTCGACGGCGATCAGCACCAGGGCGAGGATCCACCACCAGTAGTGCAATGCGACCTGCTCCATCGCGCGGCTCCGCTCAACGCACCGGCGGCGGCACGCGGCGCGTGTCGCCCTGCTGCTGGCCCAGCGATTCCTTCGCCAGTTCGGCGATGCCCGCCAGCGAACCGAGGATGCCGGTGGCTTCCATCGGCAGCAGCAGCATCTTCTGGTTGGGCGAGTTGGCCATTTCCTTCAGCGCCTCGACGTACTTGTTGGCGACGAAGTAGTTCAGCGCATTGATGTTGCCGTTGGCGATCGCGTCCGACACCAGCTTGGTCGCCTGCGCCTCGGCCTCGGCCAGGCGGATGCGTGCCTCGGCTTCGCGGAACGCGGCTTCCTTCTTGCCTTCGGCCGCCAGGATCGCCGACTGCTTTTCGCCGTCGGCCTTGAGCACGGCGGCCTGGCGGAAGCCTTCGGCTTCGAGGATGTTGGCGCGCTTCTCACGCTCGGCCTTCATCTGGCGGGCCATCGAATCGACCAGGTCGCGCGGCGGAGCGATGTCCTTGATCTCGATGCGGTTGACCTTCACGCCCCACGGATGCGTGGCTTCATCCACCACGGTCAGCAGCTTGGCATTGATGGCGTCGCGCTGACTCAGCGATTCGTCCAGATCCATCGAGCCGAGCACGGTACGGATATTGGTCATCACCAGTGCCAGCGCGGCCTGTTCGAGGTTTGCCACCTCGTACGCGGCCTTGGCGGCATCGAGCACCTGGTAGAACACCACGCCGTCCACGCGAACCACGGCGTTGTCCTTGGTGATGACGTCCTGGGACGGCACGTCCAGGACCTGCTCCATCATGTTCATCTTGCGGCCGATGCCGTAGATGAAGGGCATCAGGAAATGCAGGCCCGGCGTCAGCGTGCGCGTGTAGCGGCCGAAGCGCTCCACGGTCCATTCGTAACCCTGCGGCACGATGCGCACCAGTTTGGCGAGCACGATCACCGCAACAACAACGACGACTAAAGCGAAAAGCTGACCCACGGCCCTGTCTCCTGATCCATGAAAACTTGCTGGAGTATAGGCGAGCAGCGTCGCCCGGGATAACGGCTCAGCGCGGTCCCAATGGCAGCATCAGGCTGACGCGCAATCCGCCGTCCTCGCGATTGGCCAGCGCGATGCGGCCGCCATGCGCTTCCACGATCTCGCGCGCCAGCGCCAGGCCCAGGCCGGTGCCGGAACGCTTGGTGGAATAAAACGGCAGCAGCGCCTGGGCCAGCACGGTCTCGCTCATGCCGGGGCCGCGGTCAGCCACCTCGATGCGCATGTCGCGACCGATCGCGTGCAGCGACAACGAGACGCCGTCATCCGCACTACCCGACTCGTGTGCGTTCTTGATCAGGTTGATCAGCACCTGCTCGATCTGACCGGCATCGAACCAGCCCGGCTGCTCGGGGAGGGAGCCATGCAGCTCGAACTTGCAGTGCAGCGACAGGCCGTCGAGGAACGGCTTCCATTGAATCGCCACCGGCTGCGGCGCGGGCAGCTTGGCGAAGCTGGCATAGCCGGCGATGAAGCCGTGCAGGTGACGGGCACGCTCGCCGATGGTGGCGAACACGCCCGGCAGGCGGGTGGTGTCGCCGCGGCGCGCCAGCTCGGCGCCCGAGTGCGCCAGCGAGGAAATCGGCGCCAGCGAATTGTTGAGCTCGTGGCTGATCACGCGGATCACGCGCTTCCACGTCGCCACTTCCTGGCGCGACAGTTCGCGCGTCATGCGGCGGAACAACTGCAGGCGGTGCGGACGCCCCTGCAGGCGGAAACTGCGTTGCGACAGATGGAAGGTTTCTTCGCCGCCATCCATTTCCACGGTGAGCAACGCATCCTCGCCACCCTCGACGGCGCGGCGCAGCGCTTCCGGGCTGCCGCTCAGTAGCTCGATGAAACTCAGCCCATGCAGCGTGCGGCCTTCGTTGAACAGATGGCGTGCCGCGATATTGGCGTAGGTCACGCGCCCGCTCGCATCGGTAAGCACCAGTGCGACCGGTGTGTTCTGCACCACCGTGTCCAGCAGCAGCTCGCGTTGCGCCAGGTTCTGCCGCTGCTCGCGCAGGGTCTGGCCCAGCGCGTTGTGCATGCGGATCAGCTCGCCCAGTTCGTCGCGCCGCGTGGCCGCGATGGAGAAGCTGAAGTCGCCGTCGCGATAGCTTGCCACCGCGCCTTCCAGCGCACGCAGCAGCTTGGTGATCGGGGCCATCACGTAATGGCCCAGCCACAGCGACAGCGGCAGCAGCAAGGCGACCGAAATGATCAGCGCGCTGTAGAAGCCGAAATGCGCCGGGGCGCCGAGGTTGATGCTGAGGTCATGCTTCATCCAGACCAGCAGCTGGGGCAGCGGCCATTCCGTGACGCCGGCATAGACCAGCGCGCCGGACAGTCCGGCGAGGCCAAGCAGCAGAACCATGCGCGACTCGAGCGATCCCAGGCCACGCAGCATCAACAGGCTTCCTTGAGGTCAATCAGCATCAATGACACGTACCGGCTCCCATGGGCGCGCAATTGACGTTGGGTCCGTGGCCATTGTTGATGATCACCCGGATCGGTGACTGGTCCGGCGGAGCCTTGTCCCTGGCGGGCTGATCGTTGAAGTTGAAACGCTGGGCGTCGCTGGCGGCGGTGCTCAGGGCATCGTGGTAGGCGCCTGGCGTGCTGCTCGCGGTGGCCGGAAGCGTGCTCCAGCGATCGCTTGGCGGTGCAACGCCCTGCGCCGCCGCGCTGGCGCACAGCAGGCTGGTCACGAGCAACAGATGTCGATAGCGCATGGTGCGGACTCCATCGGCATACGCCACATCATCCTCGGCCTGCAGCCCCACGGCAATCGTGACGGATGGCGACTGCGCCGAGACCTGTGGGAGCGCACCCTGTGCGCGACAGCAGCGCTGAGGCGCATCCATTTGCCCGGCTAGCGCAACGGCCGCTTCGCTCCGTCGGCTGTCGCGCACAGGGTGCGCTCCCACAACGGGACGGGGCGGGTGCTACGCCTGTGCCAGGCCGTAACGCTCCATGCGGCGGTACAGCGCCTGCCGCGACAGCCCCAGGGCCTGCGCGGCACGGCTGACCACACCGCCGGCCTGCTCCAGCGCGGCCTCCACCGACTCGCGGGTGGGCTCATCGAGGTTGCGGTTGGCGGCCGGGGCGAGCTGCGGCAGATTGAGTTGTTCGGGCGTGATGCGGCCGTCGCCCGCCAGCAGCGCGGCGCGCTCGATGGCGTTCTTCAGCTCGCGCACGTTGCCGGGCCAGGAATAGGCCAGCAGCGATTCGCGCGCGGGTTCGGTGAGTTCGGCGCGGCCACCCAGGAAGAAGTCGGCCAGCGGCAGGATGTCGTCCACGCGCTCGGCGAGCGGCGGCAGGTTCACTTCGATGACGTTGAGGCGGTAATACAGGTCTTCGCGGAACGTGCCCGCGCGGATCATCGCCTTGAGGTCGGCATTGGTGGCGCTGAGCACGCGCACCTTCACGTGACGCGTACGGCCCGAACCCAGGCGCTCGAATTGCCCGGTCTCCAGCACACGCAGCAGCTTCACCTGGCCGGACAGCGGCAGGTTGCCGATCTCGTCCAGGAACAGCGTGCCGCCATCGGCCAGTTCGAAGCGTCCTTCGCGCGCCTTGTTGGCGCCGGTATAAGCACCGGCCTCGGCACCGAACAGCTCGGCTTCGATCAATTCACCCGGCAACGCGCCGCAGTTCACCGCGATGAACGCACCACGCTTCACCGCCGAGTTCGCGTGCACGATGGCCGCGATACGCTCCTTGCCGGCGCCGTTGGGGCCGGTGATGAGCACGGGGACATCCGAACGCGCCACCTGGCAGGCCAGGTCCAGCGTACGGGCCATGGCCTCGGAGGCGAACACGAGGCTGTCGAGATCGTAGCGACGCTGCAGGTCCTCGCGGCGCTTGCGGCGCTCGTTGCGGGCGCGCGTGACCTCGCGGGTAGACTCGGACAGCTCCAGCAGGTTCTCCACGGTGGCCAGCAGCTTGGCGTCGTCCCACGGCTTGGCGAGATAGTCGGCGGCGCCGGCCTTCACCAGTTCCACCGCCGTCTCCAGGTGCGTCCATGCCGTGAGCAGGATCACCGGGAGGTCGGTATGGCGCTGGCGCATGGCGCGGAACAGCGCGATGCCCTCCTCGCCCGAGGTGGTGTCGGCGGTGAAGTTCATGTCCTGGATCACCACGTCGATCCGCTCGCGCTCAAGCATCGCCAGGCCTTCCTCAGGCGTCAGCGCGATCAGCGGGCGGATTTCGTGCAGGGACAGCGCCAGCGAGAGCGCCTCGCCCACGGCCGGGTTGTCGTCGATGATCAGTACGGTTCGCATTCGTCGCTTGCACATGTAGGCGTGGATGCAGCTCCACGCCAAAAGGTTGCCATCTTTCGATGAATTCGTCTCGAAAGCCCGAATACCCCCTCTCCCCTTCGGGGAGAGGGCTGGGGTGAGGGGCCAATCTTGCGGGAACGCAGGATCAAAGCGCGCTCCGGCTTATCACCATCGCGAGCACCCGCCCCTCACCTCGATCCTCTCTCCCACGGGACTACCTTCGGGTCGCCCAAAGGGGAGAGGAAGCAGAGCGCGTCAGCTCTTGGCCGGGTGCGCCGGCGCCTTGCCGGCCTTCACGTCGGCAATCCAGGCGTCAGTACGCGCTTCCAGCACGTCCAGCGGCAGCGCGCCGCCGTTGAGGATCTCGTCGTGGAAGGAGCGGATGTCGAACTTGTCGCCCAGCTCCTTCTTGGCGCGCTCACGCAGCTCCAGGATCTTCAGCTGGCCCATCTTGTAGGCCAGCGCCTGGCCCGGCCAGGTGATGTAACGGTCGGTTTCAGCCTGCACGTCCGGCTCGTCCTCGCTGGAGTGCTGGTGGAAGAAGTCCACCATCTGCTGGCGCGACCAGTGCTTGTAGTGCACGCCGGTGTCGAGCACGAGGCGGTCGGCGCGCAGCAGTTCGTCGGACAGGCGGCCGTAGTCGGACAGCGGATCCTTGTAGAAGCCGATGTCCTTGCCCAGGCGCTCGGCATACAGCGCCCAGCCCTCGATGTAGGCGTTGTAGCCCGCCTGCTGGCGGAACGGCGGCAGGCCCGGCAGCGTCTGCGCGATCGAAATCTGCATGTGATGGCCCGGCACACCTTCGTGATAGGAGGTGGACTCGATGGTCAGCACACTGCGGTTGGCGAAGTCGCTCGTATTGACGAACACCTTGCCCGGACGCGAACCGTCCGGCGTGCCCTGCTGGTATTCGGCGGCAGCGGCTTCCTTCTCGCGGAAGGCTTCCACCGGCACCACTTCCACCTTGGTCTTGGGCAGCAGGCCGAACAGCTTGGGCAGCTCCGGCTGCATGCCGGCGATGTAGCCGCGATAACGGTTGAGGATGTCCTCGCGCGAGGTCGCGTGGGTCTTCGGGTTGGTCTTCAGCGATTCGCGGAAGCTGGCCAGGTCCTTGAAGCCCTGCGACTTGGCGATCGCGGTCATCTCGTCCTCGATGCGCTTCACTTCGGACAGGCCGATCTCGTGGATGCGCTCCGGGCTTTCCTTGGTGGTGGTCATCTGCTCCGCCTGGAAGCGATAGATCGCCTCGCCGTTGGGCAGCTGCCACACGCCGGGTTCGCTACGGCCGTGCGGCGCGTAATCCTTCGCCACGAACTGGCTGAGCTTCTGGTAGGCCGGACGCACCTGCTGGTCGATCGTCGCCAGGATGGCGTCATGCAGGCGCTTCTGGTCGGCCGCGGACACCGTCTTCGGGAAGTGCTTCAGCGGCTCGGCGAACACGTTGTCCATGCCGGCGGGCTTTGCGATGCTGTCGATCTGCACCACCACCTTATCCAGCAGGTATTTGGGCGGCATCATGCCGTCCTTCAGGCCCTGGCGTGCCACGTCGGTGACCTGGTCCAGCAGCTTGGGCATGGCCTTCAGGCGGGCCAGGTAGTCGTCGTATTCCTTGGCGTTGTCGAACGGGATCGAGCTCACGAAGCCGGCCAGGCGCAGGTGGACACCGCTCATCTGTTCCAGCGGCATCTCGTCGATCTTCAGCTCATGCGCCTTCAGCGCGTCCTGCAGCTGGCGGACCATCAGCTGCTGGTTGAGCTTGTCCTCTTCCGAGAAGCCGGTGGTGTCGATGGCCTGGAAGCGGGTGAGGAAATCCTTGGTCTTGACGTACTCGGCCTGCTGGTTGGCCAGCGAGGCATCGCTCCAGCGATCGTTGTAGCGCAGGTCGCCCAGGATCGTGGCGAATTCCGGCGAGGTCTCCAGCGAGTGCTGCCACTGCTCGGCCAGCAGCGCATTGAGTGCCTTCACGCGGGTGGGCACATCCGCCGTAGCGGCGTGGACTGACGCCACACAGGCCACCGACAGCAGGCCTGACACGAGCATTCGCGGTCCGATCTTCATGGATTGATCCTTAGAGCCTGTTTAATGTCTCCGCGTGGCCCGCGCCGGGAGCTGTTTGCGCGCAGACCAAGGAAGAACGATGGAGTGTACGTCCGTACACGACTGAGTGATGACGCCGGACTGTGGGCAAACAGACCCGGCCCGACAGGGTTGTCCAACCCGCGCCCCCAGCGAGTGGCTCGCGGCTTGACCTGACCACCAGTCAGGCGCGGCGCCACAAACCACTCGCTGGGGGCGCAGGGTGAACAACGCGGGCTACGTGGAGACATTAAACAGGCTCTTAGGGTGGAGAGGCGTCTATTCTGCACGGGTCCGGGCACGGTGCCCGTGCCGGACCGCATGGATAGGCGTTCAGGCTAGACCGAGCGGGTGGCTACCACCGGGGGAACCGAGGCCGCGCGCAGGGCGGGCCCCAGCACCGCCGCCTGCCCCAGCAGCCACAGCACGACGGCGCCCACCGGCAGGTAGAACATCGGCAAACGCGGCAGCTCGTAGAACTTCATCAACGCCAGGTTGAGCGCGATGGCCAGCAGCATGCCGATCACGATGCCGCCACTGACGATGAGGAAATTCTCGGTCTGGAAGTAACGCAGGATATCGTGCTTCGTGGCGCCGATGGCCCGGCGGATGCCGATCTGCTTGCGTCGCTGCTGCACCCAGAAGCTGGCGAGGCCGACGATGCCCATCGCCGTCACCAGCAGCAGCGCGACGATCACGCCCACCAGCATGCCGGCCATGATTCGGCTGGGGCGGAAAAAGTCGTCACGCAGGTCCGACACCGCACGACTCTGCTTGAGGTCGAGCACCGCCTCAGGCGCAGCGCTTTGCGCCGCCGCCCGCGCATCGCGCACCACGCGCGCCAGATCGGCGGGAGCCGCACGCAACACATAAGTGCCCTTCAACACCTTGCCGGGTGCCATCGGTGCGAACACCGACCACTCCGCCGCACCGGCGCCGCGATAACCGCCGGGATCAGGCCGGGCCAGATGCGCCAGCACGCCGACCACCCTGAAGTGGAACTTGTCGGTCACCCAGAATTCCTTGCCCAGTGCCGGTTCACCCGGCCACAACTTGTCGGCCAGTGCGCGGGTGATCCATACCGGCGTGTCCGGCATGACCCAGACCTCGCCCGCCTGGAAATCCTCGGGCTGGAAGGGGCGGCCTTCGGCAAGCCTGAGGCCGAGCGTCTCGGCGGAACCGGGACCGCCCAGGTAGAAGTGCGGCACCGCCACGTAATGCTCGCGATCGAGGCTGACGCCGTTGTCGCCGGCGCGATCGGAGAACGGCACCGTGTTCACCACGGCGACCGATTGCACGCCGGGCACGGCACGCAATGCCGCCATCATGCGCGCGTTGAGATCGGTGCTGTTGCAGTCGTCGCAATCGAGCTTGATGAGGGCCAGCGAGGATTCGTCCACGCCGCTATCGATGTGCATCAGGCTCATGCGCGCGGCGATCAGGAAGCAGGCGTTGCACAGCACCGCGCACGCGAGCGCGATCTCCATCGCGATGAGCAAGGTGGCAAGGCGATGGCGGCGCAGCGCAGCAAGAATGGGAGCAAAGTGCATCGTCATCGCCTCACAGGGTCTTCAGCTGCCAGGCCGGTGCCACGCGGCACGCCCGATAGGCCGGCAACACGCCGGCAAGCAGGCTCACGACTAGCGACGCCAGGAACGTGAGAAGGAACATCGGCACGTCGAGGCGCGCCAGATCCGCATACGCCACGGGTTGCTGCCGAATGAGCCACAGTCCCAGCAGGGTGAGCAGCAGGCCAAACAGGCCACCGACCAGGCCGATCACGCCCGACTCCACCATGCACTGCGCGAACACCGCGGCGCGGCTGGCGCCGAGTGCGCGACGCACGCCGATCTCGCCGCTGCGGCGCAGGAACTTCGCCAGCAGCAGGCCAACCGTGTTGAACAGGCAGATGGCGAGGAAGGCGAACGACAACCAGGTCTGCAGGCGCACGTCGGCGGGCACCACGCCATTGAAATCGAGCCACTCCATCAGGCTGCGCATGCGCGTGTTCCCCGCATGCGTGAAACGCCCCATCGCTTTCTGCTGGGCGGCGTAGTCGGCCACGAAACGACGGTAGTCGGCGACCTTGGCCGGACTGTCGATCTGCACCCACAGCGACAGCCACACGCAGGGCGCATTCTGCAAATGGCCCATGCGTTCGGGCAGGCTCCAGCAGGTGAACTGCCAGAAGCTGCCGTCGTTGATCTCCAGGCCCGTGAAGAACGGCGTGATGACATCCTGCGGCTTGCCGTAGAAATCGGCGGTGTCGCCATTGGAGAAGCGCCCGCCGGCTACCGTGTAGAACTGCGGCGAAGGACGCCACGGCTTGAGCACGCCGACGATGCGCACGTCGGTATTGCGCAGGCGCAACGTCCGGCCGACGCTGTTGGCGCCGGCAAACAGCTTCTGGTTGAGATCGTCGGTGATCACCGCGACGCGCGCCCGCGACTCATCCTCCTGCGCACTCCACCCGCCGCCGTACTGGAACGGCACGTCGAACATCGGGAAGAAGTCCGCCGTGGTCGACAGCATCATGCTCATGACCGGTGGCGTGCCGCTCGCGGGGTCGCTGAGCTTCAGCTGGCTTTCCACCACCAGCGCCTGGCGATCGGCGCGATGCGCGCGCCACATGTCCACCGCCGACTGGTAGTCGAGCTTGTCGACCGGCTCCTTGTCGTCCGTGTTCTTGGGGATGGCATCCACCTGCGGGTAGTAGATGTGCTGGCTGCGGCCCGGCAACGGATCGCCGGACAGCAGGTGCGTGACCGTCAGCGTCGTCATGCTCGCGCCGATGCCCACGGCGATGGCCAGCACCATCAGCGAGGTAAGAACCCTGTTGCGCGCCAGGCTACGAAACGCCAGGTCGAGGTAGTACCCAAACATCCACTGCACTCCTTGTGTCATCCCCATCAGGGGTTGCCGGGTCACACCGACCGCGTTGCCACCACCGGCGGCACCGCTGCCGCACGCATCGCCGGCCCGAGCACGGCCAGCTGGCCGATCACCCACAGCGACAACGCGCCCACCGGGAAATAGATCGCCGGCAACCGCGGCAATTCGTAATGCACCATCAGCGCCAGGTTGATGCCGTAGGCCAGCACCATGCCGACCGCGATGCCGATGGTGGCGAGCAGGAAGTTCTCGGTCTGGAAGTAGTTGAGGATGTTGCGGCGCGTGGCACCCAGCGCGCGCCGCACGCCGATCTGCCGGCGACGCTGCGCCACCCAGAAGCTGCCCAGGCCGACGATGCCCAGGGCGGTCACCACCAGCAGCGCCAGGCACACGCCCACCAGCAGGCCGGCCATCGCGCGATCGTCCTGGAAGAACTCGTGGCGTACGTCATCCATCGTGCGCTTCTTGAGCACGACGCGATGCGGGTTGATTTCCTTGAGCTTGGCCAATGCCGCGGCCAGCACGCGATCACGGTCCTGCGGCGTGGCGGTGCGTATCACGTATTCGCCGTGTGCCATGCGCATCGGCAGGATCATGCTGTAGCTCTTGGCCGATTCATCCCAGATGGACGGCCGTATCAACTCCTTGACCACACCGACCACGGTCAGCGGGTAATCCGAGATATAGAACTGCTTGCCCAGCGCCTGCTGCCCCGGCCACAGGCGCTCCGCCATCTTCTGCGTGATCAGCACGACGTGCGGCATCGACTTTGCGTCCTTGGCCGCCGCGGCACGCACCACCTGGTCGAAGTCCAGGTATTCGTCAGGCAGCAGGTCACGCCCCGCGATCAGCTGCACGCCGAACGTGGGCACGATGTTTTCGCCGGAGTACAGGGTGGCGCTGAGCGTCTCGGACTTCTGCGTGGTATCGAGCTTGATGCCCGAATTGGACGACGAGTTGCCGAAGGGCACCTGCCTCACCGAAGCCACCTGGGAGACGCCGGGAATCTGGCGCAAGGCAGCGAGGTCGGTCAGCGTCCGCGACTTCTGGTCGCTGGTCGCACCGATATCGGCCAGCTGGATGTCCAGCAAACGGTGCTCATCGACGCCGCTGGGCATGTTCATGCGGTCCAGTCGCTGGCTGATGATGAATACCGCGTTGCACACGATCGCACAGGTCAGTGCGATCTCGATGATCACCAGGAAGGCGGTGATCTTGTGCCGACGCAGGGTCGAGAGAATCGGAAGAATGTCCATGGTGATCGTCCTCACTGACTCTTCAGCTGCAGCGCGGGGGTGATCTGGCAGGCGCGCCAGGCTGGCAACAGACCTGCCAGCAAGGTCGAACCGATGGCCAGCAGGAACGTGGTCAGCAACATCGAAACGTCCAGGTGTGCGAGCGCCGCGTATTCGGACGGTTCCCGACGCACCAGCCACAGGCCGATCATGGCGAGCAGCAAGCCGCCGATGCCGCCGGCAAGCCCTATCACGCCCGACTCCACCAGCAACTGCGCGAACACTTCGCGCTTGGACGCACCCAGTGCGCGACGCACGCCGAGCTCTCCCGCGCGGCGCAGGAACTTCGCCAGCATCAGGCCCACCGTGTTGACCAGGCACACGAGCAGGAAGCCGAACGCCAGCCAGGTCTGCAGGCGCACGTCGCCCGGCACCACCTTGTTGATGTCCAGCCACTCCATCAGGCCGGGCAGGCGCACGTTCACCGGGCGCAGGAAGCGGCCAAGCTGCTTCTGCTCCTGCGAGTAGTGCGTGAGGTATTCCTTGTATGCGGCCACCTTGCCGGCGTCGCCCAACTGCACCCAGAACTGCAGCCACACACACGGCTGCGTTTCCGCGTGTTCCTCGTCACCACCGCCCGTGCCCCAGCAATCGGTCGAGCCGTTGTGGTCGAAGCGCAGGTCACGCGAGGTGGTCAGCGGCACGAACACCTCTTCGGTGTTGGCGTAGTCGTCCATGTTGAGGTCGTAGAAGTGCGGGCTGGGGCGCCAGCTGTCGAGCACGCCGATCACGCGGAAGGGGGTGTCCTTCATGCGCAGGGTCTGGCCGGTGCTGTCCTTGCCACCGAACAGCTTGTCGTTGAGCGTGCGCGAGATCACCACCACGCGTGCGCGTGCATCGTCGTCTGCCTCACTCCAGCCACGGCCATACTTGAACGGCGTCTGGAACATCGCGAAGAAATCGCTGCTGGTATAGCGCGCATCGCTGTAGAACGGGTCGAGGCTCGACTGGGCCGGCTGCACGGGCACCGCGCCACCGGTCATCAAGGCCTGCCGGTCCCCGCGCTTGGCGTGGAGCAGGTTCATGCCATCGATCCAGGTGACCTGGCGGGGCGGCTCCTTGCCCTCCTGGTAGCTGTCCATGTCGCGCGGATCGAGCTGCGGATAGAAAAGCGTGCCGCTGCTGCCCGGCATCGGATCACCCGACAGCACGTGCAACACGGTCAGCGTCGTCATGCTGGCGCCGATGCCCAGGGCGATGGCCAGCACCATCAGCGCCGTCAGGGCCCTGTTGCGTCGCAGGCTGCGTAGCGCGAGATCCAGGTAGTAACTGAACATGGCCTTCCCCTCTTTCCTTCGTATTCCACGCGGTCACACCGACCGCGTGGCCTCCACGGGCGGCACGCGCGAGGCGCGCATCGCCGGCGCCAGCACGGCCCCTTGTCCCAACAACAGCAGGATCACCACGCCCGTCAGCAGATAGAACAGCGACAGGCGGTGCATCTCGAAACGGGTGACCAGCCACAGGTTGATCGCGATGGCGAGCAAGGCGCCCACCAGCACGCCACCGCAGCTGATCAGGAAGTTCTCGGTCATGAAGTAATGCAGGATGTCCTGCCGTGTGGCGCCGAGCGCACGCCGCACGCCGATCTGCTTGCGACGCTGGCCCACCCAGAAGCTGGTGAGGCCCACGATGCCCGCCGCGGTAATCGCCAGCAGCACCACGCAGATCACCCCCATGAGGATCGCCATGCCTCGATCGCGCTCATAGGCGCGCGAGCGCACCTCGCGAAAGCTGAGCAGGCCATCCTCGTCGTTGATGACGCGGCGCGGGTTGTGCTCGAACAGCGCCTTGGGTGCGGCGCGCATGGCCGCATCGAGCTGGCCCGGGCGCGCGCGCACGATGTACCAGCCACCCAGCGAGATCGCCAGGCGCCGCGGCACGATCACCGAGCGATAGGCGAACGCCGACGCCCAACGATCTACGCTCTGCGCCTGCAGCAGCTTCACTACGCCGACGATGGTGGTGGGACCACCGACGAGGTAGATGGTCTTGCCCACCGCATCGCCATCGGGGAACAGCTTGTCGGCCAGCGCCTTGGTCACGATCACCACCGGCGGCCCCAGGCGGTCGCGCACATCCATGGCGGTGATCTCTTCGGGACGGAAATTGCGTCCCGCGATCAGCTGGAGGCCCAGCGTGTCGATGAAGTGGTCGTCGCCGAAGTAGATCGTCGAGCCGGTGGTGTCCTGCAGCTGGTCGGGCTTGAGCTTCACGCTGTCATCCCAGCCACCGCCGCGCAGCGGATAGGAATTGCTCGGCGTCACGTCCTGCACGCCGGGCAGCGCACGCAGCACGGCCAGGTCTTCGCGCATCTTCGCGTCCACCTGCTCCGCCGTGCCCTTGCCCACCCATTCGTTCTGGATGATGAAGATGTTCGGCTCGTCGATGCCGGTCGGTTCCGACAGGTGGGTCAGCCGCTGCTGGATGATGAACAGCGCGTTGCAAACGATGGCCAGCGTCAGCGCGATCTGCATCGCGATCAGGAACGTACCGGCCTTGTGTCGGCGCAGCGCGGAAAGAATCGGCTTGATCTGCACGGTTCGCTCCTCGCCTTAAGGCCACACGGAATGAGTATCGCCGTCGTCACCCGCCCTGTCTGTTCGCAGGGCACAGGGTCGTTGGCGAAGGCAGACTGGCTGTCTGTCGAGACAACGGACCGAAGCCGTGCGGGCAGACAGGGCGGGCCCCAACGTATTGAATGTGAAGTGTTGGGGTGATGTCTGGAAGGCCCGCCGGCCGCGCCGCGCGGCTTGGCAAGACGGCCAGTCTTCCCGGCGCCACGCGACACACCCGGCGGGCCTTCCAGACATCATGACGACGGCGATACTCATTCCGTGTGGCCTTAATTGGACTTCAGTTGCCAGGCGGGCTGGATCTGCGCCGCCCGCCAGGTGGGATAGAACGCCGCCAGCACCGTCGCGGTCACCGCCAGCAGCAGGGTCAGCAGCACCAGCGAGAAGTCGAGGTGCGCCAGCTTCGCGATCTGCGGCTCGAACACCAGCCCGATGCCGAGCATGCCCAGCCCCGTCAGCACCAGGCCAAGGCAGCCACCTGCCAGGCCCACCATGCCGGCCTCGGCGAGGAACTGGCGGTAGATCGCGCCGCGCGATGCCCCCAGTGCACGGCGCACGCCGATCTCCGGCGCACGGCGCATGAACTTGGCCAATAGCAGGCCGATCGTGTTGACCAGGCAGATCACCAGGAAGCCCAGTGCCAGTGAAAGCGAGATGCGGCTTTCGGGCGGAACGGCGTGCTCGTAGTCCAGCCATTCGTGCACGTCGCGCAGGCGGTTGTTCGGCGCCCAGTTGAAGCGACCGCCGCGGCGCTGCTCTTCCGCGTAGCCGTTGAGGAACTGCTTATAAGCCTGTACCTGCTCGGCCGTATCCAGCTCGACCCACGGGCTGATCCACACGCATTCGCCACGCAGCCAGCTGTCCCAGTCGTCGCCACGCTTGCCGTCACTGCCGCAGTTGTTGTTGCCGTAGGTGTCGATGCGCTGATCGATCGCATAGGTGAAGGGCACATAGATCTGCGACGGTTCGGCATAGGCGTTGCCGCTGAACATGTCGAAGAAGCGCGGCTTCGGATCCCAGTTCTCGGTAACACCTACGATGCGGTACTGGCGGTCGTCGAGCGTGATGCGGCGACCCACGCTGTTCTCGCCGCCGAACAGCTTCTGGTTGAGCGTACGGCTGATCACCGCAACAGGCTCGCGCGCCTCGTCCTGCTCCGTGCCCCAGGCGCTGCCGTACTGGAACGGCACGTCGAACATGGTGAAGAAGTCGCCGTAGGTGGCATACCCCAATGCCTTGAACGGCATGCGGTGCGAGTCCTCCGGCATCACCGACAGACCCACCTGGAACAGCAGGGTCTGGTGCACGGCCTTGTGCGCACGCATCAGCGCCATGGCATCGGTGTAGTTGAGCGCGTCGGGCGGCTCGCCATGGCGGTTGTATTGCGGACCGCGGTTATCGATCTGCGGCACGAACAGCTGCGACGACTTCTGCGGGATCGGATCGCCCGACACCGCACGGAACACGGCGTACGTCACCATCGATGCCGCTACGCCGAACCCGATCGACATGATCATCAGCACCGTCAGCAGCGGATTGCGCCGCAGGCTGCCGGTGCCGAGTCGCAGGTTATGGACAAACATGCCGCTCATGAAAACCTCATTCCGCTTGCGGACTCCGCCGATGACATTCTTCCGTGACTTGCCCGCGACGCCTCGTCACACCGAGCGCGTCGCCTCCACCGGCGACACGCGCGAGGCACGCATGGCCGGTGCCAGCGTGGCGCCCTGTCCGAGCAGCAGCAGGGCCACGATGCCGACCATCACATACGGCAGGGACAGGCGAGCCATCTCGTACTGCGTCACCAGCCACAGGTTCATGGCGATGGCGAGCAGCGCGCCGATCACCACGCCGGCCACGCCGATCATGAGGTTTTCGGTGAGGAAGTAACTCAGGATGTCGTGCTTGGTGGCACCCAGCGCGCGGCGCACGCCGATCTGCTTGCGGCGCTGCCCGACCCAGAAGCTGGTGAGGCCCACGATGCCCGCGGCGGTGATGCCCAGCAGCACCAGGCACACCACGCCCATCAGGATCGCCATGCCACGGTCGCCCTTGTAGGCGTGCTCACGCACCTCGGCGAAGCTGCGCACGCCGCGCTCGCTCGGGATCACGCGCATGCGGTTCACCTTCACCAGCGCCGCCGGGGCCGCCTTCAGCACATCGGGCAGCTGGCCGGGCTTGGCACGGATCAGGTAGTTGGTGAACGAGCTGACCAGCTGCACCGGCTGGATCAGCGAGTTTTCGTAGAACGAGTCGGACCAGGTGCCATTCCACGGCACCTCCAGGCGTTCCACGATGCCGACGATGGTGCTCGGTTTCTTGGAGTCGCCGATATAGACCACCTTGCCCAGCGCGTGGCCATCGGGATACATCTTGTCGGCCAGCGCCTTGCTCACGATGATCACGGCCGGATCGGGGACGGCCTGCGGATCGGCTTCCACGATTTCGTCAGCGCGGAAGTTGCGCCCTTCGACGAGGCGAACGCCCATCGTCGCCAGCGCATGTTCGTCCGAGAAGTACTGCGTGGTGTGCGCCTTGGAGTCCTTCGCGTCCACGTCGGTGCGCACGCCGGTCGACCAGCCACCGCCACGCAAGGGATAGGAGTTGATGGCTACCACGTCCTGCACACCGGGCAGCTGGCGCAGCGCCACGAGGTCTGCCTTGGTCAACGGCGCGGCGGCGCTTTCATCGATACCGACGAAGCGGTTCTGTATCGCCATCAGATCGCTCTCCACCAGGCCAGTGGGCCGCTGCACGCGATCCAGGCGCTGACTGATGATGAAGAGCGCGTTGCACACGATCGCCAGCGTCAGCGCGATCTGCAGGGCGATCAGGATGGTGCCGGCCTTGTGTCGCTTGAGGGCGGCGAGAATGGGCTTGATCTGCAACATGGTCATTAGAGCCTGTTCAATGTCTCCGCGTGGCTCGCGCAGGGAGCTGTTTGCGCGCCAGCCAAGGAAGAACGAGGGAATGTATGTCGATACATGACTGAGTGATGACGCCGGCCGGCGGGCAAACAGCCCCTGCCCGGAGGGTTGGCCACCGATGGCTGCCAGGGAACGGCCCGCGTCTTGGCCTGACGGCCAGTCAGGCGCGGCAACGCGGTCCGCTCCCTGGCAGCCATCGGTGACCAACGCGAGCTACGCGGAGACATTGAACAGGCTCTCCTAATTGGATTTCAGCTGCCACGCCGGCTGTACCTGGGCGGCGCGCCATGTGGGATAGAAGGCCGCCAGCACCGTCGCCAGGATGGCGACCAGTACGGTCAGCAGCACCAGCGACATATCCAGCGTGGCGAGCTTGGCGATGTCCGGTTCGAACACCAGCGACACGCCCATCACGCCCAGGCCCGTGAGCAACAGGCCCACCACGCCGCCGGCCAGGCCGATGGCCGCCGCTTCGATCAGGAACTGGAGATAGATCTCCCTGCGCGTCGCACCCAGCGCGCGGCGCACGCCGATCTCCGAAGAGCGCTTCATGAACTTCGCCAGCAGCAGGCCCACCGTGTTCACCAGGCAGATCAGCAGGAAGCCCAGCGACACCATCATCGAAACCTTCGCCTCCTGCGGCACCACCTTCTGGTAATCCAGCCAATCCACGACATCGCGCAGGCGCGTGTTGGGCGCCCAGCGGAAGCGACCGGCGCGCTGCTGTTCGGCGGAATAGCCGTTGAGGTACTGACGATACGCATCGGCATCGGCCTTGGTCGGCAGCTCGGCCCAGAAGCCCAGCCAGACGCATTCCGAGCGAATCCAGGCATCCCAGCCGTTGCCCGAGTCGTGATTGCAGTTGTTGTTGCCGTTGGTGGGTGTCTTCAGCTCCACGGCGCGCGTGAAGGGGATGAACACCTGGATGGGGTCATCGAAGCCACTGGTATTGATGACGTCGTAGAACACCGGCTCGGGGTTCCACTTGTCGGCTACGCCGACGATGCGGTAGTCGCGGCCATTGAGGTTGATGTTCTTGCCGACGCTGTTCGCGCCGTTGAACAGCTTGTCGTTGAGATCCTTGCCGATGACCGCCACGGCTGCGTGGGCGTCGTCCTCGCTGGCCGTCCAGCCATGGCCATACAGGAAGGGAATGTTGAACATGGGGAAGGCATCCGCATACCAGCCGTAGCTGGTCTCGCGGAACGGCAGCATCGCCGGGTCGGCCGGAACGATCGACATGGCCGCCGGATACAAGGCCGTCTGGCGCTTCGCACGCTTGTCGCGCATCAGGTTGATGGCGTCGGTGTACGTCATCGCATTGGGCGGCTCGCCCTTGTTGTCCTTGGCGGAATCCGGCCCCCAGTTGTCGATCTGCGGCACATAGAGCTGCGACGACTTCTCCGGAATGGGATTGTTGGACGTTGCGCGGAACACCGAATAGGTGGTCATCGACGCGGCCACGCCGCAACCGATCGCCATCACCATCAGCGCGGTCAACAACGGATTTTTGCGCAAGCTGCGCAGGCCAAGCTGGAGGTAATAGGCAAACATGGGCATCCGCTCAATGAGTGTCTGCCTCCCGCCGCGAGGCGGGAGGATTCCGTGACAAGAATCAGGCCGGCGAGTTGGCGCGCGCCGCATGCACCGCCTGGTGGAAGCGCGGATCTTCGGCAAGATCGACCACCTGGCCGTCGATGATGTGCACGTTGCGCTGCGCGCGGGCGGCGAGTTCCGGATCGTGCGTCACCATCACGATGGTGGCGCCTTCGCGGTGGATCTCTTCGAGCAGCTCCATCACGCCACGGGCCATCTGCGTATCCAGGTTGCCGGTCGGTTCGTCCGCCAGCAGCAGGCGCGGCGAACCGGCCAGTGCACGCGCGATCGCGACGCGCTGCTGCTGACCGCCGGAGAGCTCGGCCGGATAGTGCTTGGCGCGCGAGGCCAGGCCCACGCGCTCAAGCGCGTTCATGATGCGGTCCTTGCGCTCCGGACCCTTCATGCCGCGATAGCGCAGCGGCACTTCGACGTTGTCGTAGACGTTGAGGTCGGGGATCAGGTTGAACGCCTGGAAGATGAAGCCAATCTTCTCGTTGCGGATCTTCGAACGCTCGTTGTCGTTGAGGTTGCTCACCTCCACGCCATCCAGGTGGTACTGGCCGCCGGTAAAGGTCTCGAGCAGGCCGGCGATGGTGAGGAAGGTGGTCTTGCCCGAGCCGGACGGACCGGTGACGGCCACGAACTCGCCTTCGTTCACGTTGATGTTGAAATCGCGCAGCGCGTAGGTCTCCACCACTTCAGTGCGGTAGACCTTGGACAGGTGGGTCATCTTGAGCATGGTTGCGTCCTTCGGTGGTTCGGTGGTGGTTAGTTGCTGATGGCGACGCGCTGGGCGCCCTTGAAGCTGTCGGTGCCGGAGATCACGATGCTGTCGCCTTCCTTCAGGCCATCGAGGATCTCGACCTTGTCGATGCTGCTGGTGCCGACGCGGATCGGATGCTTCTCGGCGACGCCGTCGCGCACGATGTAGGCATAGCTGCCGCCGGACTCGTCGACGAAGGAGCCGCGCTGCACGGTGAGTACGTTGTCGCGCTTGTCGAGCAGGATGCGCACGGACAGGCGCTGGTTCTGGCGCAGCTGCTTGGGCGTTTCGCCTTCGAAGCGCAGGCGGGCAGCCACTTCGCCGTTCACGACTTCCGGCGAGATGGCGCTGACCAGGCCCTTCCACACGCTGCCGTTGCCGCTGATCTCGCCGGCCATGCCGATACCGAGGTCACGCGCGAAGCTTTCCGGCACCTTCATTTCCACTTCCAGCGCGCTCAGGTCGATCACGCTGAGCAGCTGCGCGTCCTTCGCCACGGTGGCGCGCTCGGCGATGAAGAGCTGGCCGACCTGGCCGTCCACCGGCGACTTCACGTTGAGGTCGTCCACCTGGCGCTGCAGGTCCTTCACCAGCAGCAGCTGGCGGTCATGCGCGAGCTTCTTCGACTCGATGTCGAAGTTGAGGCTGTCGGTGTTGGTAGAGAGATCCGTCTTGGCGTGTTCCAGCGTGATGCGCGCCTTCTCCAGCGCGTCCTTGGACTTGTCCACGTCCATGCTGGGCACGGCGCCGAGCGAGAACGCCTTCTGGTAGCGGGTCAGGTCACGCTGGGCGCTCTGCTGGTCGATGTTGGCGTTGTCGTAGGCTTTCTGCAGCTCGCCACGGGTCTTGCGCGCGTCGATCTGTGCACGCAGGTAGTCCACCTGCATGGCGTCGGCCGCGCTCTGTTCCTGTGCGAGCTTGTTGGCGAGCTCGGGGCTGTCGACCACGGCCAGCACCTGGCCCTTCTTCACGGCGTCGCCGGCGTGCACCTTGAGCGTCACGGCACCGCCGTAGGTGGCGTAGAGCGTGGGGCTGACCGCCGCCACCACCTTGCCCTCGGCCGCGATGTCGCGCACGAACGGGCCACGCGTCACGGTGGCGAAGGCCAGGCGGGAAGCGCTGACCGAGGCGTCTGCCGAAAACAGGCGGCCGATGCGCGGACCGAACAGCGCCAGCAGCGCCAGCAAGGCGACGCCGCAGCCGATCAGGATCATGCGGCGCTTGCGATTGGGTTTGACCTCGACCAGACGGTCTTGCGCGGAGGTGTCACGAATCATCGATGTGTCCCTGGCCGCGGACAATGCGGCCCCTGGTTCCCTGTCAGCAAGCGCCGTGCCAACCCGGAATCGATGATTTAGTGGATGATTTTCAGCGAGTTAGATCCGCACCCACGTGGCGGACAGTTGTCCGCGGACACCGGCACGGACAGACGGACAAGCGTCCGCGGACGCGTGAGACGCCCCGCCACGCGCTTCAGCCCGATGCGAGCTCCACCGCCGCGGTGCGGGCGGCCTCGCGGGCGATATCGCGTCCCAGCGTCGACAGATGGCCCAGCGGCACGGTTTCCAGCAGCTCCAGCGAGCCCAACCGCCGCGTGCGGAAGCACACCAGCTCGGCACTCGAGGCGCGGCAGGCCACGTGGTCCGGACACAGCGGCGTGGCAGGCAGTGGCTCGCTGCCGGCAAGCAGCGCATCCCAGGCGAGGTAGTCGGTGTCCGGCAGCAGGTGCACACGAGCACAGAAGTTGCCCTGCCCGTCGACGCCATCGATCCATTCACGCGGACCGTCCGCACCGATCATGCTCGACACGATCAGCTGCTCGATGCGCAGCACCGGCGCCAGTTCGCAGCGCGAGGCCAGCCAGCCTGCGGGCAGCGACCACGAATGCTGGGCCGCGCAGCGCGCCGGCAGATAGAGCACGCTGCCCAGCATCGGCAGGCGTGCCGCGAGTTCAGGCCCTTGCATCGACACCAGGCAACGGCTGATGGACCAGCTCACCGCGTCGCGGGACGGGCGAATGGTGGCGAAAGCGTGCGCGAGCCAACCGAACATCGTCAATCTCCTGAGGGGAGGCGACCCGGCTGGCGTTCCAGGGGAACGGCGTGGCGATAGGCCTGTGGCGTCCGGCGGCAGGCCGGACCGGGAATGAGGGGCATCCTTGCCCTTGCTGCTTCCGAGGGGAGAAGCGGCTACTTGGTGAGGATCAGCTTGTCGTTGCGGGTCAGGCGCAGGTGGTACTCGTTGCCCTGGTGCTGGATCACCAGCTCGCGCTCGCCCATGAGCAGCGACTGGCTGGAAACGCGGCGCGTCTCGCTGGCATCCAGGTGGGCCGGGGTCTTGAGGCTGAGCAGACGGAACGAGCGCGCCGGCAGTTCGGCGCCTTGCGGCAGGGACAGGACGCTGGTCGTCATGGTGAGGCTCCGCGGTCAGAGGGGTGACACTCAGATGATAATAATTCTCATTTGAGTGTCAAGCCACTGATGCGCCGATGCGACGTCCTGTTCAGCGACCGCCCTTGGCGCCCGTCGCCGCGGCCTTTTCCTTGGCCACGCGCGAATCCAGGTTCGCGCTCCCCTCCTCGGCATAGGCCCGGCAGGCATGGCCATTGATCACCGGATCGGGTTTGGTGCCCGTATCGCGCTGCGCCACGCGTTCGAGCAGGTCGCTCTGGTCCGGGTGCGGCGACAGCAGGATGTCGCAGGGCAGCGCCGCGATGGTCTCGATGCTGCGGCGATAGTCACGCAGGCGCTCCGGATGCGCCGGATCGCTGAAGCGGTAGCCGTCCGCCGCGAACGCACCGAGGCTGTCGGCGTACACGATGTTCATGCAGCGCCCGGCCTCGCACGATCGCCAGGTCCACGTCGTGGCGCCCGGCGTGTGGCCCGGCGTGTAGTGCGCGGTGATGGCGATGTCACCCACATGCACCACGCCGCCATCGGCCACGGTGGTGACCTTGGCGATCGGCGTGAACGGAGAGGCTTCACCGTACTGCGGGTCCGCGGGATCCTTGCCGCCCAGCATCAGCGCCTTGGCACCCGCGCTGCTCGCTTCCACGCGTGCGCCGCTGTCGCGTGCAAGTTCGGCAATGGCGCCGGCGTGATCGAAGTGCGCATGCGTGTTGAGGATCACCTTCACGTCAGTGATGCGAAAACCCAGCGCCTGGATGTTCGCCTCGATCTGCTTCGTGTTCTGCGGCAGCGTGCCGTCGATCAGCACCAGACCTTGTGGTGAGGTGATCAGGATCGAGGTGAGGCCGCGAGTCCCCACGTAGTACGTGTTGCCGTAGATGCGGAACGGCTTCTGCGGCTGGCTCCATTCGGGAGGGCCGGCGAATGCAGTGGAGACGGCAGTCAGCGTGAGCGCGGCGAACAGCGCGGTGCGAAGCGTGGGCTTCATGCGTGGGGAGTCCTTGAAGAGGTTTCGACACCGTGCCGCGAAGAACCGGCATCCGCAGGGCGTGACATGGCGAAACAGAGGCACGGCGCGGGCGATGTAGGAGCGCACCCAGTGCGCGAAAAGCCAACGAAGCGATGATGCCGCTCCGCTGCTATCGCGCACTGGGTGCGCTCCTACACAAGGCACCGGCGGGTCAGGCCAATGCTTGCTCGATCCGCTGGATCACGGCGGCATCCATCCGCGGCAGCACGTCGAGGGCGGCCAGATTGTGTTGCAACTGGTCCAGCTTGCTCGCGCCCAGCATCACCGTGGACACGTGGGGATTCACCAGACACCACGCGACCGCCAGCTGCGCCATCGACACGCCGAGATCCGATGCGATCGGCGCCAGGCGCCGCACCTTGTCGATGCGATCGCCGCCCTGCTCAAGAATCGCCTCGCGCAACCATTCGTAGCCAGGTTGCGCCAGGCGCGTATCGGACGGCACGCCATCGTTGTACTTGCCGGTGAGCAGGCCGGACGCCAGCGGCGACCAGATCGTGGTGCCCATGCCGTAGGCGTCGTACAGCGGCGCGTATTCCTGCTCCACGCGTTCGCGATGCAGCAGGTTGTACTGCGGCTGCTCCATCGTCGGTGCGAACATGTGGTTCTCGCGCGCAATCCGGTGCGCTTCGATGATCGCTTCCGCCGGCCACTCGCTGGTACCCCAGTACAGCACCTTGCCCTGGCGCACGAGGGTATCCATCGCGCCGACGGTTTCCTCGATCGGCGTATCCGGATCGGGCCGGTGGCAGAAATAGAGATCCAGGTGTTCCACACGCAGGCGCTGCAGCGCCTGGTGGCAGGCCTCGATCACGTGCTTGCGCGAGAGGCCGCGCTGCGTCGGCAACGGATTTTCCGCCGCGCCGAAATACACCTTGCTCGACACGCAGTAGCTGTCGCGCGGAAAGCGCAGGTCGGCCAGCACGTCACCCATCAGCGTTTCGGCCACGCCGTGGTTATAGGTTTCCGCGTTGTCGAAGAAGTTGACGCCGTGATCGTGCGCCATGGCCAGCAGGTCGCGCGCCAGCGACCGTCCCACCTGCCTGCCAAAGGTGACCCAGGCACCGAAGGACAACGCGGACAACTGCAGGCCGGATTTTCCGAGACGTCGATATTGCATGGGTTTACTCCGGTGCATGGGGATGGACCAGCATGCCAAGAGCACGCCCGCCGCGTCCATCGCCACGGCCTATACGCGACGCCAACGAGGCGCGAGCTAGGCTTCGGCGTTCCCCGTGATGTCCCTTCTTCCGCTTCGGAGTGCAGACATGTCGCAAATGCACGGTTGGTCGGCGCAGCAGGCAGGCAAGCCCTTGGTCCTGGAGCAATTCGACCTGGGTCCGCTGGGCGCCGAAGACGTGGAAGTCGCCGTCGATTACTGCGGCATCTGCCACTCCGATCTCTCCATGATCAACAACGAATGGGGCATGGCGCGCTTTCCCTTCGTGCCCGGCCACGAGGTGATCGGCCGCGTCACCTCGCTGGGTGAGCACGCCAAGGGACTGCAGGTCGGTCAGCGCGTCGGCATCGGCTGGACGGCCAGCAGTTGCATGCATTGCCATCCGTGCCTGTCAGGACATCAGAACCTGTGCCCGAACTCCGTAGCGACGATTGCCGGTGGCCACCAGGGCGGCTTCGCGGACAAGGTGCGCGCCCACTGGGCATGGGCCATTCCCCTGCCGGAGGGCATTCATCTCCCGAGTGCGGGACCGCTGCTGTGCGGTGGCATCACCGTGCTCAAGCCGTTCCTCGCCTATCGCATCAGCCCCAGCGCGCGCGTTGGCGTGGTCGGTATCGGCGGGCTTGGCCATATGGCGTTGAAATTCGCCCGTGCGTGGGGCTGCGAAGTCACCGCCTTCACCTCCACCGCCTCCAAGGCCGACGAGGCGCGATCCTTTGGTGCGCACCACGTCGTCTCCAGCCGCGATGCCGACGCCATCAAGGCGATCGCCGGCTCGCTCGATCTGTTGCTGGTGACGGTCAACGTGCCGCTGGACTGGAACGCCCTGCTCGGCACGCTGGCACCACTCGGGCGCATGCATGTGGTTGGCGCCGTCATGGAGCCGATCCCCATCTCCGTGTTCGCCCTGATGGGCGGCGAGCGCGAAGTGTCGAGCTCACCCACCGGCTCGCCAGTCGACATCGCCACCCTGCTCGATTTCGCTACACGACACGACATCCGCCCGCAGGTGGAGATGTTTCCGATGGATCAGGTGAACGAGGCGCTCAGGCATCTCGCCGACGGCAAGGCGCGCTACCGCATCGTGCTGGAGCAGAAGGCGCGCTAAGCTCGGGAGCACTATCCCGGGAGAGCAAAGCCCATGAGCGTCGACTTGCTGCGCGCCGTGCTTGGATGGTCGGCGATCTTCAACCTGGTGCTGGTTACGATATGGTTCGCGCTATTTCGCGGCCTGCACGACCGCATGTACGCGATGCACAGTCGCTGGTTCCATCTTTCCGAGGAAACCTTCGACAGCATCCACTATGCCGGCATGGCCTGGCACAAGCTCTCGACCTGGCTGCTGTTCATCCTGCCCTATTTCGCGCTGCGCCTGGCCGCCTGAGGCGATCCCTGCGCAGCGCGTCGGCGAGGCAACGGCCCCGCCGACGATCATCGATCAAGGCAGCAAATGGACGTCCATGCGCTGGTCGATGCCTTCGTCCGCTTCCGGCCGCGACACCGTCTTGCGCAGGTTGTCGCTGGTTCCCCAGGCCTTCAGCGCCGCCAGCACGGCATCGTCCTGCCCGTCCTTGCGCATGTAGATGTCGAGATGGCGAAAGTCCTCGCATCCGGTCTCGCAATGGAAGCTGGAGAACGCCATGCCCTCGATCTGGCCGAACTCGTTGAGCACGATCGCCGCCGCGCTGCCGCCGCAATCACGCGAGGGGCAGGCCGAAAACAGGTAACGCTTGTCGGCCAGCACCAGCATGTTTTCCGACGTGCCGCCGAAGGCGGACAGCGCCTGCGAACTCACGGAGCGATCGGTGCTGAAGTAACTGGCTTTTGCGTCGCCAGCGAAATGACTCAGCGCCTGCACGAAGCCATTGGCGCGCGCGAGCGCCTTGGCATCACTACAGGTCGAGGGATCGATCAATCGACACGGACCCGTTGCCGTCGCCGCCGAGACCGACATAGACGCGCTCCACGCGAGCGCGATCAGACACGCCAACTTGAGAAGCTTGCGCATGACACCATCCCCTGAATGGTCGAACCCTGCCCCCGACCGCAACCACCCTAGGGCTGCGTCGATACCCGCCATGGCAGCTAAATTCCCCCGTCATGGCCTCGCGAATTCGTCTCGCACGCGCCGCAAAAACCTGCGCAAGATGGCCATCCAAACGTACATCCTGTGCGACCTGGAGCCCATGAAACACCGTCTTTTGTGACAGCTACAGGCGGCCGGCGGCATGTGCTACTACGAATACGTACGTAGTAGATGCTACCCATACCACGCTTTCCATAGGAATTTTGACCGGCATTTGTGAAGGCTGCCTTACGAGGCGCGTTGCGCGCCATCCGCGGCCCGCACTCGGGAGTCGTTACAGGCGCAGAAAAAACGCCAGCACGATAGCAGCGAATACACCGGCGACGACGTCATCGACCATCACGCCCAGACCACCCTTGAGCTGACGATCCAGATTACGGATCGGCCAGGGCTTCCACACGTCGAACAGGCGGAACAGCAGGAAGCCGATCACCACGCTCGACCACGAGGCCCACAGTGCGGGAATCAGGGTGGGCGTCAGGGCAATCCACATGCCCACGAATTCATCCCACACGATGCTGCGGTGATCGTCCACGCCCACCGCGCGCCCCGCGATGCCGCAGGCCCACACGCCACCCACGAACGCGACCACGATGGCGAAGACATAAAGCTGCATGGGCAGCGTTCGCAGCAGCAGCCACGGGATGAGCGCGGCCAGCGATCCGAAGGTGCCCTGCGCGAACGGCGCGAGGCCGGAACCAAAACCACACGCAATCCATCCCGCCGGCGTGACCAGCAGCATGCGGCGTTGTTCCGGAGTCAGCGTCTTCTTGTCGGCGCCGATGTCATTGTCGTTGTCGGTGACGTCGTCGTTGTCGCTCATGCGAAGTGATCCCAGCCGCGATGTATGGTTTCCAGCCATTGGCCGTGCTCGTCACGCACGCGCACGCCGGCGCCCTCGACCATGCGCCCGATGCGCGTGGCGCCGCAGCCCAGTCTGGCCAGGTCTCCCTGTACTTCGGCAACCTGAGCGGGCGGCACCGTGAAGCAAAGCTCGTAGTCGTCACCACCGGAGAGTGCAAAGTCGCGCGTCACGACTTCGTCGAAGGCGCCCAGCAGCATGGATGAACGGGGCAACAGCGAAGCGTCGATCTCGGCCCCCAGCGCGCTGGCCTCGCAAATATGGCCGAGGTCGGCGAGCAGTCCGTCGGACACGTCGATGCATGCGGTGGCGCGGCCACGCAGGGCCAGTCCGGCCTGCAATCGGGGTATGGGGCGATGCAGGCGTTCGATCAGGTAAGCCGCACGACCGTCGCCCTCGGCCACGCGCGCACCGGCCTGCAGCAAGCGCAGGCCTGCCGCGGCATCACCGAGCGTACCGGTCACCAGCACCACGTCGCCGGCGCGGGCACCGGCACGCGTGAGCGCCTGGCCGGGAGGCACGAATCCGTGCACGGCCACGCTGATGGTCAACGCGCCACTCGTGGTGTCGCCACCGATAAGGGCCAGTCGGTGTGGCTGCGCGAGCTGGGCGAACCCCTCGGCAAAGCCATCGATGAACTGCTGCACCTGCTCCACCGGCTTGCGCGGCAAGGTCAGCGCAAGCAGCGCCCAGGCCGGGCTGGCGCCCATGGCGGCGAGGTCGGAGAGGTTCACCGCCAGCGACTTCCAGCCGAGGTCGGCCGGATCGGTGCCGTGTGGGAAATGCACGCCCTCGACCATGGTGTCGACGGCGATGGCCAGCTCCTGGCCGGCGGGCGGCGCCACCAGCGCGGCGTCGTCGCCTATCCCCAGGCGCACGTCCTCGCGGCCTTGCGCGGTACGTTCGCGGATGCGGTCGATCAGGCGAAATTCCATGGATGCGGCCCGTAGGTGTGAAGGGTCGCCGTCGATGCTACCGGCTGAACACGACGGTGGGACCGCCGTGGTAGGTCGATTCCTGCCAGCGCTTGAAGCCCGCCTTCTCGGCGACGCGGATCGAAGGCTGGTTGGCAGGGTCGATGATGCAGACCGCGCGCAGGTCCGGTCGATGCAGCTCGGCCCAGGCGATTGCCGCGGCCACGGCCTCGCTCGCATAGCCCTTGCCGTGGGCATGCGAAGCCAGGACCCAGCCGAATTCCAGCATGCCGTCCAGCGAAGGCTGCAGGTCACGCCTGAAGTCGGCGAATCCGATATCGCCGATATAGCGGCCCGTGGACTTCTCTTCGACAGCCCAGTAGCCATAGCCCAGCACGGTCCACAGGCCCATGTACTGCAGGAACCGGCGCCAGACTTCTTCCGACGTCTGCGGCCGACCGCCGATGAACCGGGTCACCGTCGGGTCGGACCAGATCGCGAGGCGCTCGGCGTGATCTTCGGCGCGATGCGCCCGCAACCGCAGGCGCTCGGTCTCGATGACGGGAACGGGGGACTGCCGCTCCGCGCCGGCCATCAGCCGCGCTTTTCCGTGGAGCGCAACGCGGTGGCGAGCTTGTCCAGCACGCCGTTGACGTAGCTGTGGCCGTGATCGGCACCGAAGCGCTTGGTGACCTCGATGGCCTCGTTGATGATCACGCGGTAAGGCACGTCCGGGCGGTACTTCAGCTCGTAGGTGGCCAGGCGCAGCGCAGCGCGCTCGATCGGATCGATCTGCTCGACCTCGCGGTCCACGTACGGCTTGATGGCCTCGTCGATGGCGGCGACATGGCGCTCGACGCCATGCAGCAGATCCTCGAAATACTCGAGGTCGGCCACTTCCATGTCCTGCTCATGGCGGAACTGGTCGATCACGGCACCCATGCGGCTGCCACCGATCTGCCAGGCGTACAGGGCCTGCAGCGCGCGGCGACGGGCGCGCGAGCGCGCGGCGAGGTCGATGCCTTCGGGACGGTTGCTCATCACAGCTTTCCGTACAGGTTGACCATCTCGAGCGCAGCCAGCGCGGCATCCGCGCCCTTGTTGCCGGCCTTGGTGCCGGAGCGCTCGATGGCCTGCTCGATGGTGTCGGTGGTCAGCACGCCGAACGCCACCGGCACGCCGGAGCTGTAGGCGGCCTGGGCCAGGCCCTTGGCGCACTCGCCGGCCACATAGTCGAAATGCGGGGTGGAACCACGGATCACCGCGCCCAGCGCGATCACCGCGGCGTACTTGCCGGAGTTCGCCACCTTGTGCGCGGCCAGCGCGATTTCCCAGGCGCCCGGCACGCGGATCAGCTCGATCGCGTCGTCCTTCACGCCATGGCGCACGAGCACGTCACGCGCGCCGGCCACCAGGGGCTCGACGACGAAGCCGTTGAAACGGCCGGCGACGATGGCAAAACGGCCTTTGGGCGTGGCGAAATCGCCTTCGATGGTCTTCATGAATAGGGGCTTCCTGAGGGCTCGATGGCCCATGCGGGCCGGCTATTTTACGGGATTTGGGGCAACTTGCCCGGATCCGGGCGGGAAACCGCCCCGGACAGGTGCGGATGGCCCCTGAATGTGAGGCTGGCCTGCCCGTCGGCGACGCGCAGCCGCGCGGGAACGCCGAACGGGAGGGTGAACTTGTTGGCCTCGTGCCCGAACGGCAGGTCGCGGACCACCGGGATATGGGCGACCCGGCTGATGTGATCCAGGGCGGCAGGCACGTCATAGCCGTTGTCGTAGTCGTGCGGACGACAGTGGGTGAAATGGCCCAGCACCAGCGCCCGCTGGCGATCCAGCACGCCGGACAGGTGCAATTGGTACAGGAGGCGCTCGATACGGAACGGCGGCTCGCCGACGTCCTCCAGGAACAGGATGCCGTCGTCGATCCGGGGGAAATAAGGCGTGCCGATCAGGCTGCAGAGCATGGCCAGGTTGCCGCCCCACAGCGGACCTTCGACATCGAGCATGGTGTCGGTGCTGGTCGCCCAGCGCGCCGTGGCTTCCGGCTGTGTTACCGCAGCCCAGAAGTGTTCCCACATCAACTCGTTGAGCACCGGCGCGCCAAAGTCGGCCCCCAGCATCGGGCCGCCGAACGTGACCATCCCGGTCTTCGCATACAGCGCCATCTGGATCACGGTGAAATCGCTATGCCCGACCAGCAGCGTGGACGTGCCCTCGAGCCGCTCGCGCAGCGCGCCGTAATGGATGTGCTCCAGCAGGCGCGTGGCGCCATAGCCGCCGCGCACCGCCAGCACGATGTCCGGCAGGGACGGATGGATGGCCAGATGGTTGAGGTCCGCCAGGCGCTCCGCGTCACTGCCGGCAAAACGGTGCTCGGCCCGGTCCAGCACGTCGAGCCCGTCGATGGTGCAACCGGCGACGCGCAGGCGCGCCACGCCACGCGCCATGGCGTCGTAGTCGTGCGGATAGCCCGAAGGCGCAATAAGGCGGACGGTCGTGGAAGTCATGGCTGGCCGATGGTGAGGAAAGCCCGAGTATGCCGGTGATGGTATGGCGTGGAAGTGGCGAAGCGATGCAAAGCTCCTGCCTGTAGGAGCGCACCCAGTGCGCGACCGCGGAGCTTCGGTGTATCGCTGCGTAGGCTTTTCGCGCACTGGGTGCGCTCCTACAAAGGAGGCTAGGTGCTTTACACGTGCTCGACCACTTCCAGCCCGAAGCCACCCAGGCCCACCATCTTGCGCGGCGTACCGAGCACGCGCAGCTGATGGATGCCCAGGTCGGCCAGGATCTGCGCGCCCAGGCCCAGCTGGCGCCATTCCTGCTGCTGTGCCTCTTCCGGCTCCTGCACCGGCGGCTGGCGATTGAGGCGGCGCAACAGCACGTCGGCGGTGTCCTCGCCCGACAGCACCAGCAATGCGCCGCGATCCTCGTCGGCAATGCGGCGCAGCGCGGAGGTCACCGTCAGGCCCAGGTCATCACGCTGCAGATGCAGCACATCCGACAGCGTGTTGCGCACATGCACGCGCGTCAGCACCGGCGCACCGTCATCCACCTTGCCGCGCAGCAGCGCGAAATGCAGGCCATGGCGGATCGCATCGCGATAGGCCACCAGGCGGAACGGGCCGAACTCGGTCTGCACGTCTTCCTCGTACACGCGCTGCACCGTCTTCTCGGTTTCCAGGCGGTAGCGGATCAGGTCGGCAATGCTGCCGATCTTGAGGCCATGCTTCTTGGCGAACACTTCCAGCTCGGGACGGCGGGCCATCGAGCCGTCCTCGTGCAGGATCTCGATCAGCACCGCCGACGGTTCCAGCCCCGCCAGCGCCGCGAGATCGCAGCCCGCTTCGGTATGGCCCGCACGCGTGAGTACGCCACCCGGCTGTGCGGTCAGCGGGAAGATGTGGCCCGGCTGCGCCAGATCCTGCGGCTTCGCATCCGACTTCACCGCGACCTGGATGGTGCGCGCACGGTCGTGCGCGGAGATGCCTGTCGTCACGCCTTCGGCCGCCTCGATCGAGACGGTGAAATTGGTGTGGTACGACGAGGTGTTGTCCACCACCATCGGACGCAGGCCCAGCTGACGCGTGCGCTGCTCGGTCAGTGTGAGGCAGACGAGGCCACGGGCCTCGCGCACCATGAAGTTGATGTCCTCCGGGCGCACCATCTGCGCGGCCATGATGAGATCGCCTTCATTCTCGCGATCCTCGTCGTCGAGGATCACGACCATGCGGCCGGCGCGGATGTCTTCGAGGATTTCGGGGATGGTGTTGAAGCTCATGGATCTGGATTCCGTATGTTTTTTCCTTCTCCCTTCGGGAGAAGGTGCCCGAAGGGCGGAAGAGGGTGCGAGCGGAGCGGTACGTGGAAGGTCACGCAAGCCCCGCACCCTCACCCCAGCCCTCTCCCGGAGGGAGAGGGAGTCTTAGGCGAAGCCGTGCTGCTTGAGAAACGCCTCATCGAGTCTCGGCGCATCGCCACTGGCGATCAGCCGCTCGATGTAGCGCGCCACCACATCCACTTCGATGTTCACCGCATCACCTGCCCTGCGTGCATGGAATGCCGTGTGTTCCACCGTATGGGGGATAAGGTTCACTCCGAAGCGATGCCCGTTCACCTCGTTGACGGTGAGGCTGGTGCCATCGATGCAGATCGAGCCCTTCGCCGCGATATAGCGCGACAGGTTCGCCGGCACTTCGAAGGTCCAGCGCTGGGAACGCCCGTCCGGGGTGACCGATACGACCTTGCCCACGCCATCGACATGGCCGGAGACGAGATGGCCGCCCAGGCGGTCGGCCAGGCGCAGCGCCTTCTCCAGGTTCACTGGATCGCCGGCCTTCAGTTTGCCCAGCGTGGTGAGGGACAGTGTTTCGTTGGAGACGTCCGCACTGAAGCCGCGCGACTCCAGCGTCACCGCGGTGAGGCACACACCGGACACGGCGATGCTGTCGCCCAGCTGCACGTCGGTGAGATCGAGATCGGCGGTATCGACATGCAGGCGCACGTCGCCGCCGCGCGGTTCAAGCCGCGCAATGCGGCCCACGCTCTGGATAATGCCGGTGAACATCAGCGCACCTCCTGCGCGGAGGCGGCGATGGAACAAGAACGATGCTTGGACATGAAACGTTTCCCGCGTGAATAGCTGCGAAAAACGCCCCAAGGCGTCAGGCAGGCACACGCCCGCGAGGGCCTGCGCCGTACCGTCTTCTCTCATCCGGACTTTCTGGAAGCCATCGCTGGCTTCCAACCGTCGGCTCCGGCATTGGACCGGATCTGCTGACCTTCCGAGGACACCGGAAGCGCTCGCGGGCTCGCCCCGAAGGACCTACCGCCGGTGGGGAATCGCACCCCGCCCTGAAGACGTCGTTTGTGGTTTTTGCCGGCGAACCGGCCGGGAGATTCTAGCACCTTCCCGCCCGCCGACCCGGCCAAGGTCGTCCACGGGCGGGAACGCTGTGTCGCCTCAGGCCCCGATCAGCTGGCCGGTTTCCCGGCGGTAGTCGTGCAATACCTGGTCCATCACCCAGCTGGTCCGCGCCCCCGTTTCATCGGTGGAGGGACAGGCGCCCTTGTGTCCGGTGAGCTCGGCCACGATGGTCTCGATCAGCGGCTGCTGGATGTGCAGCGGGTTCTCGACATGGTGCTCGTGCGTGCCGCGTGCATTCTCGACCGTGATCGGCCCGTTGCCGAAGGTGGCGAAAGCGATGCGCCCTTCGTCACCGACCACCTCGATCTGGTCGTGGTGCTTGTAGCTGTCGAAATTCCACAGGCCCGTACCCAGCATGCCGTTGCCGAAGGCGAACGACATCGCCACGGTATCTTCCGGCGGATACGCGCCCAGCTGGTTGCTGGCATGGCCGCTCGCCGAGACGATGGGTCCGAACAGCCAGTCGAGGATGTCCAGCGTATGGCAGCCGATGTCCATGAACACGCCACC
Source organism: Dyella amyloliquefaciens (assembly GCF_004296575.1). GTDB lineage: Bacteria > Pseudomonadota > Gammaproteobacteria > Xanthomonadales > Rhodanobacteraceae > Dyella > Dyella amyloliquefaciens. The sequence continues at coordinate 244,533 of NZ_SAYT01000005.1, forward strand.
GCCGGAAATACCGGGCTGCACGTGCCAGGGCAGGTTCTTCGGATCGTGGTAGCGCGGATGGTGCGGCTCGTGCAGCACGGTGTTGACGATACGCGGCGTACCGATCGCCCGTTGACCGAAGATCAGCTCGCGCACCTTCTGGAAGCGCGGCAGCGCGCGGCGGTAGTACGCCACGAACACCGGCACGTTCGCCTGGCGCCCCGCATGGATGATCGCCTCGCACTCGTCATGGTCCATCGCCATCGGCTTTTCCACGTACACCGGCTTGCCGGCGGCAATGGCCATCAGCGCGTACTGCTTGTGCGTGGAGGGCGGCGTGGCGACGTAGACCGCATTTACGTCCGGGTCGGCGATCAGCTTCGCCGCGTCGTCGTACCAGCGCGGCACGCCGTGGCGCTCGGCATAGTCGCGTGCCTTGTCGCCATCGCGGCGCATCACCGCCACCAGCGCGGAGTTCGGCGTCTTGCTGAAGCCGGGGCCACTCTTCACTTCGGTGACGTTGCCGCAACCGATGATGCCCCAGCGGATCGCTGCCGTTGTCATGTGGTCTTGAACTCCTTCTTGAGGAATTGCTGGTGATAGGCGTGAAACACGTTCACTTCGGGATGTTTGGCACGTTCGACCAGATGCGCGCGCAAGGCCTCGCGCACGCACGGTGCCAATGATTCGAGATATTCCAGCGAGTACTCGGTATGGTCCAGCACGCCGAAATGCAGCGTCGGCGCATGCTCGGCGGAATGGAAACCCAGATGGATGGTGATGCGCCGGTCCTGCAGCACACCGCCATAGCCGCGATGCACCGCGTAGTTGTTGTAGAACACCGCCTCGCCCGGCTGCACCACGATCTGCTTGCCATCGCCCAGTTCGGGCGCATCGATCGGCGCCATCTTCTCGGTGTTGCCGAAAATCGCACGCTCCTCGGCATTCAACTGACGACGATGGCTGCCGGGCACGATCCACAGGCAACCATCCGTGGTGAGCGGCATGTTCATCTGCACGTAGTTGTAGTGATAGTCGGGGCTGAACCAGTTCTGGTCGACCTGGTCGTCCGGCACCTGCAGCACATCACGATGCCAGCCCTGGCGATAGTCGACGCCAGCATCGCCGTAGAACAGCGATGCGCCGTCGACGATGATGCGCTCGCCCAGCAAGCCACGACAGACGTCGAGGACGCCCTCGTTGCACACGATGTCCTGGATACCGGGGATCGCCTTGCCCGGCTGCAGGAACTGCAGGTTGCTCATGCGCTGCGTTTCGCCGCGCTCACGTCGCGAGTCGTCCACGGCAGCGACGTATCGCGCCACCGTCGCATCGTCGAGAAGCTTGCGGACCAAGTAACCCTGCTCACGGAAGAAGGTGAGTTCGGCATCGCTGAGAACGGATGGGCGTGGCGTGGACTGAGTCATGTCTTGCACCTGGTGATCAACACGGCAAGGAAGCGTTGCGTTCAGGCGATCGGGCGCAGCTGCAACCGCAGGTCGTCGCCCAGCACGCGGCGATCGATGGTGCGGAGTTTCCAACGCGAGGCCATATCGGTCAGTGAAGGCAGCCCCAGCAGCGGCCGTGCCGTATCGCCAAGCAGCACCGGTGCGACGTAGAGCAGCAGCTCGTCGACCAGCCCGGCGGCAAACAGCGACCCGCACAGGCTGGGACCCGCCTCCACATGCAGTTCGCTGACATGGCGTCGCGCAAGTTCATCCATCGCAGCGTGCAGGTCGATCGCCCCACCTTTCTCCGCCACCACGGCGAGCTCGGTCGCCTGGTAGCGGGAATCCGTCGGTGCGTACTGCTCGTTGTGCAGCACCAGCGTGGGCGCGCTGCCATCGAGCACGTGGCTGTGGGGTGGCGTGCGCAGGCGGTTATCCAGCAGCACACGCCACGGTGGCGTAAAGGCCTCGCCCTCGGGCAGACGCACGGTGAGGCGCGGATTGTCCGCCAGCACGGTGCCCGACCCGGTAAGAATGGCCGAACTGCGAGCCCGCCAGCGCTGCACGTCCGCGCGCGCCGCCTCGCCCGTGATCCATTTGGATTCGCCATTCGCCAACGCGGTACGGCCATCCAGGCTCATGGCGAGCTTTACGCGCACCCAGGGGCGGCCACGCTCGATGCGGCTGAAGAAGCCGATGTTGAGCTCGCGTGCCTGCTCACGCATCAGGCCGGTTTCGACCGTGATGCCCGCATCGCGCAGCTTGCCGATGCCACGCCCCGCCACCTGCGGGAACGGATCTTCGGCTGCGATGACGACACGCGACACGCCGGCGGCGATCAGCGCATCCGCGCAAGGTGGCGTGCGGCCATGGTGCGCGCAGGGCTCGAGCGTCACGTAAGCCGTGGCGCCACGCGCCTGCTCACCAGCCTCGCGCAAGGCGAACACCTCGGCGTGGGGCTCACCGGCGCGTTGATGAAACCCCGTACCGACCACCTGCTCGCCATGCGCGATCACGCAGCCGACACGCGGGTTCGGATGCGTGGTGTACAGGCCACGCTCGGCCAGGCGCAGGGCGTGTGCCATGTGAGCGTGGTCGATGGCGGTGAAGGTGGCGGTCATGGGGTAGCTCTTGCTTCCTCTCCCCTCCGGGCGACCCGAAGGTAGTCCCTGTGGGAGAGAGGACTGAGGTGAGTCCCTAAAAGGGGATAAAGGGTGGGTGCTCGCGGGACACTAGAAAAAGCGACTTCTCTGATGATGGCTGCCGCAAGAGTGGTCCCTCACCCTGCCCTCTCCCCGGAGGGGAGAGGGGATATCACGAGGACTTCTTGCGCCGCGCCACGCTCTCGCCCAGCAGCGACAGCTGCAGCGCTTCCAGCTCCGGCAGGTCGCGCTCCAGCTTCTCGATTTCCTCGCGGAAGGCCTGCACGTCCTCGAACTTGCGATAGACCGAGGCAAAGCGCACATAGGCCACCTGGTCGAGCTTCTTCAGCTCGCGCATCACCAGCTCGCCCAACTGGCGCGAAGGCACTTCGCGTTCGCCGCAGCGGCGCAGGTCGTTGATGATCTCGCGCACCGAGGTATCCACGGAATGCGTGGGCACCGGTCGCTTCTGCAAGGCGCGTTCGAAGCTCACGCGCAATTTGTGTTCGTCGAAAGGCTCGCGGCGCTCGCCGCTCTTCACGATCGAAGGGAGCTTGAGCTCGGCGGTTTCGAAGGTGTTGAAGCGCTCGCCGCACTTGGGGCACTCGCGGCGGCGACGCACGGTTGCGCCGTCCTCGGCGAGGCGTGAATCGATCACGCGGGTGTCTTCGTGCTGGCAGAAAGGGCAATGCATGGCTTAAAGAGTGCGCCGTTTTGCGGAAAAACGCACCAAGGCGACCCCAAGGAGGAACAGCAGCGACCAGCCCAGGTACAGCGAATGGAAAGTGAACTGGTACGACCAGTAGACATCGCCCATGGCGCGACCGGCGTCCGTCAGGCTGCTTCCATAGATGGTCTGTGCACGGCGGATCGCCGACCAGAGCATGGCCACGGGTGTCACCAGCGCGCCCCAGCGCAACCATGGCGATCGCGATGTCACCCATGCGGCGCCATGGCGCACGAAGCCCACGACGAGGTACCAGAGCACCAGAACCGACGGCAGCGTCAGTGAAAGCAGCACGATGGAAAGCAAGGCCAGCGCCTGCGCAGGGACACCTGCCGGCCAGCCTCGAGGCAACATGGCGGGCGACATGCCCAGGGCAAACAGCACCGCGCCCGTCAACGGCAAGACGTAGACGAGCGCGAACAGCGCCCCGCCGGCTTTTGCAATCGCCGAGGGAGCGCCGTAGCTATCAGCCATACACCGGGTACTTGTGGCACTGCGCGGTGACCTTCTCGCGCACCTTGGCGATGACGGCGTCATCGTTCGGCGCGTCGAGCACGTCGCAGATCCAGTTCGTCAGTTCCACCACGTCCGCTTCCTGGTAACCGCGGGTGGTGACCGCCGGCGTGCCCACGCGCAGGCCCGAGGTGACGAAGGGCTTGCGGGGGTCGTTCGGCACGGCGTTCTTGTTGACCGTGATGTGCGCCTTGCCCAGCGCCTCTTCCGCGTCCTTGCCGGTGACCTCGCGACCGATCAGGTCGACCAGCATCAGATGGTTCTCGGTGCCGCCGGAAACGATCTTGTAGCCGCGCTCGATGAAGGTCTTGGCCATGGCCTTGGCGTTCTTCACCACCTGCGCCTGGTAGGTCTTGAAGGCCGGTTCCAGCGCTTCCTTGAAGGCCACTGCCTTGGCGGCGATCACGTGCATCAGCGGACCACCCTGGATGCCCGGGAACACGATCGACTGCAGCTTCTTCTCGATCTCTTCGCCGGCATCCTTCGCCACGATGATGCCGCCGCGCGGACCGCGCAGCGTCTTGTGCGTGGTGGAGGTGACCACATGCGCGTGCGGCAGCGGGCTCGGGTACACACCCGCGGCGATCAGGCCGGCGACGTGGGCCATGTCCACGAACAGGTAGGCACCGACCTTGTCGGCGATGACGCGGAAGCGCGCCCAGTCCATCACCTGCGAGTAGGCGCTGAAGCCGGCAACGATCATCTTCGGCTTGTGCTCGAGAGCAAGGCGCTCGACTTCGTCGTAATCGACCAGGCCCTGCTCGTTCACGCCGTACTGCACGGCGTTGAACAGCTTGCCCGACACGTTGACCTTGGCGCCGTGGGTGAGGTGGCCGCCGTGGGCCAGGCTCATGCCCAGGATGGTGTCGCCCGGGTTCAGCAGCGCGAGGTACACGGCCTGGTTGGCCTGCGAACCGGAGTGCGGCTGCACGTTGGCGTAGGTGGCGCCGAACAGCTGCTTCAGGCGCTCGATCGCGAGCTTCTCGGCGACGTCGACGAATTCGCAGCCGCCGTAGTAGCGCTTGCCCGGATAGCCTTCGGCGTACTTGTTGGTCAGCACGCTGCCCTGCGCTTCCATCACGCGCGGGCTGGCGTAGTTCTCCGAAGCAATCAGTTCGACATGGTCTTCCTGACGACGGGCTTCGTCGGCCATGGCCTGGGCCAGTTCATTGTCGTAACCGGCGATCGTCTCGTGCTTCGGGAACATCCTGACCTCGTGGGATTGGCTGCAGGGATAAGAACGCGAAATTGTAGCGGCCGTGTGCTAAGCGGACCACCTCCAGGCACTTGCGACGTCATTTCGTACAACGTACCGTACATTGCACGCAACCTAGGTGAAGGATCTGCCCATGCTGACTGCGACTCTGAGCGCCACGGCGCGCCCGCGCCGCCTACTGCGCTGGATGGCCCCCATCCTCTTTCTGCTGGCCCCGCTGGCCCTTGCCGCACCAGCCACCGGCGTTGGCATGGCGCCTATCCGCATCCCGGACCCGGTCAGCGGCGGCCAGACCGACGGTTTCGTGTTCTACCCCTCGACTGATGCCACCCCGGGAACCACCACGCTGGGACCCTACGAGGTTGCCGCCAAGCCCGGCGTGCCGGCGGTTCCGGGCGCCAAGCCGCTGGTGGTGATCTCGCACGGCAATGGCGGCTCGCGCCTGGGGCACCACGACCTGGCCACCTTCCTGGCCAGCCACGGTTTCATCGTGGCCACGCTCAACCACCCCAAGGATGATTTCGAGGACACCAGCGGTGTCGGTCACATCGAGGTGCTGGCCGGTCGCCCGCTGCAGGTGAAGTCGACCATCTCCATGCTGCTGGCCGACCCGCACTGGAAGACCCTGATCGATCCCGACCGGATCGGCGTCGCCGGTTTTTCCGCCGGCGGTTACACCAGCCTGATGGTGGTGGGCGCCAGGCCGCAGTTCAGCCGTTTCGTGGACTTCTGCGAGCAATACCCGAAGGACGAGAACGTCTGCGGCAAGCTGGCCGAATTCCAGAAGGAGGCGGACAAGGATGGCCTCACCCTGCGCCAGCTGATGCAGCGCACGCAGGACCAGCTCTATCGCTATGGCGACACCGCCGATCCGCGCGTAAAGGCGGCCTTTGTCATGGCACCGCTCAGCCTGATCTTCGACGCGCACAGCTTCGACACCGTGCACGCGCCGATCTACCTGTATTACGGCCAGAACGATCGCGTACTGCGACCCGATGCCAACGCCCGCCACATCCAGCCGCTGATCCACACCCTGGTCGGCGTCAAGGAAGTGCCGAAGGCCGACCACTGGGTGTTCCTCGTCCCGTGTACGCCAGCCCTGATGAAGGAGATTCCCGAGTTGTGCAGCGATCCCGCGGGCGTGGACCGCAAGCAGGTGCACGCGCAGATCGACGCGGACGCGCTGGCGTTCTTCCGCCAGTCCCTCCATCTGCCGGCGCACTGAGATGCCACGCGCCCTCAGCGAGCAGGAGACCGAGGCCTTCCGCGAACGCCTGTGCGAGACGGCGGCGCGGCTGTACGTGGATGAAGGCCCGGGCGCCGTCACCATGCGCCGCCTCGCGGCCGACATGGGCGTCGGTACCATGACGCCGTACCGCTATTTCGAAAACAAGGAAGCCATCGTCACCGCGGTGCGCACGCGCGGACTGCACCGGCTATGCGAGGCGATGGAACGCGCGCTGGCTTCACCCGGTGATGGCCGCACGCGCAGCCGCGCCGTGCGCGACGCCTACATCGCCTTCGCCCACGACAACATGGCGGCTTATCGCCTGATGTTCGAATACCCCGAGGCCAACCAGGACGACCCGGCCTATCGCGAGGCGCACCAACGCATGTGGCGCAACATCGCCGCCCATGTGGAGGTGATGATTGCCGAGGGCACGGTCGAGGGCGATCCGGCCATCATCGGCCATCAGATCTGGGCGGCGCTGCACGGCGCGGTGATGCTGGAGATCGTCGGCATGCTCCCTGAAGGCTATGACGCGGCGTCACTGCATACACGCACGGTGAGCGCTGTGTTCGAGATGGCAAAGCCGAAGCGATAAGCGCCCGACGATCACTCCCTCTCCCCTCCGGGGAGAGGGTTGGGGTGAGGGGCGGGTGCTCGCCCCTATGTAGCTACGTAGCGTGGCCTGGCTTCACGATTTCGCAAGGTTGCCCCCTCACCCTGCCCTCTCCCCGTCGGGGAGAGGAAACAAGCTCGGCACATGGCAAGCACTCTGCACAGGCGCACCATACGCGGCCTACCGCCCACGGGGCCCCCCATGCAGCAACGCACCCTCGGCAAGCACGGTCCCCAGGTTTCCGCCCTTGGCCTCGGTTGCATGGGCATGTCCGGCATGTACGGCGCCTCCGACCGGGGTGAGGCCATCGCCACCATCCATGCCGCGCTCGACGCCGGCATCACCCTGCTCGATACCGGCGACTTCTACGGCATGGGCCACAACGAGATGCTGATCGGCGAGGCGCTGGCAGAACGTCCGCGCGACAGCTACAGGCTCAGCGTGAAGTTTGGCGCTCAACGCGGCCCCGCCGGCGACTGGCTGGGCTACGACGCGCGCCCGGCTGCGGTGAAGACCGCGCTGGCCTATACGCTGCAGCGTCTGCGCACGGACTACATCGACATCTACCGCCCCGCCCGCCTCGACCCCAACGTGCCGATCGAGGACACCGTGGGTGCCATCGTCGACCTGGTGAAAGCAGGCTACGTGCGTTACCTCGGCCTGTCCGAGGTCGGCCCCGACACCATCCGCCGCGCCAACACGGTCATGCCCGTCGTGGACCTGCAGATCGAGTACTCGCTGGTGTCGCGCCGCATCGAGGAGCGCATCCTGCCGACCTGCCGCGAGCTGGGCATCGGCATCACCGGCTACGGCGTGCTGTCGCGCGGCCTCATCAGCGGCCACTGGTCGAAGGACAGGCCGGCCGACGCACGCGACTTCCGCACGCACAGCCCGCGCTTCCAGGGCGACAACCTTGCCCACAACCTGAAGCTGGTCGACGCCCTGCAGGATCTTGCGTCATCGAAGCGCTGCAGCGTGGCCCAGGTCGCGATTGCCTGGGCGCTCGCCCGGGGTGAGGACATCGTACCGCTGGTGGGGTCGCGCACCCGCGAGCGGCTAAAGGAGGCGCTGGGTGCGCTGGACGTGACGCTCACCGCGGATGACCTCGCTTCGCTGGAAAGCGCCTTCCCTCCTGGCGCCGCGGCGGGCGATCGCTACAACACGCACGGCATGGCGTCGCTGGATAGCGAGCGCTGAGTCTGAAGCGCCACTTGTAGGAGCGCACCCAGTGCGCGACCGCGGAGCATCGGCATCACCGCTCCGTCGGCTTTTCGCGCACTGGGTGCGCTCCTACAGGGGCGGCGCGCTGCCGTTGCGCCACCGCCGATACCATCACGTAGCTGATCACCATCAGCAGCAGCCACGCGCCAAGCTTGCCGAGTGGCACCATGGCCCAGCCATGGCGCTGCGCTGGATATCGCCACGCGGCCGCGAACGTACCCACGTTCTCGGCCAGCCAGATGAACAGCGCCACCAGCACGAAGCCGAGCAACAGCGGCATGCGGCGGTGAACATCGCGGATACGAAACAGGATCCACGTGTGCCCGAACAGCCACGCCAGCGCGCCGAACAAAACCCAGCGCATATCCGGCAGGAAGTGGTGCGTGAAGAAGTTCACATAGATCGCCAGCGCAAGCCACGCAGTGGCCGCAAACGGCGGATGCCTCACGAAGCGGAAATCAAACAGCCGCCACGCCCGTGCGATGTAGCTGCCCACGGCGGCATACATGAACCCGGTGAACAGCGGCACGCCGCCGATGCGCAGCACGGAAGGCTCGGGATATATCCAGGAGCCCATGGCGGTCTTGAACACTTCCATGGCCGTACCGACCACATGGAACGCAAAGATCACCCGGGCTTCGGCCGGCGTCTCCAGGCCCGTCGCGATCAGCACGAGCTGCAGCAGCAGGGCCGCCAGCACCAGGAAGTCGTAGCGCGCCAGCCAGGCATGCGGCGGGTACCAGGCCCACGTGCCCAGCAACAGCGCGAGCATGCAGCCGCCAAACAGGCAGGCCCGCGCCTGCTTGATTCCGAAGCAGACGAACTCATGTAGTAGTACGGCGACTCGGCCGCGTCGCGCGGCCCAATGCGCCACCCGCCGATCCAGCACCGCCGCACGCCGCAGCGTCAGCTCCGTAGCCAGCATGCCCATACCGGCCATGGCCTTCTCCCGGGGAAAAGGCCAGCCTGGACGGGTCATCTGTCGCCATGAGGGCACCAGCGGGCCTGGGCGGGGCGAAATCGTCGCCAACAGAGGGCTTGCCGGTCACCGGGACGCCCTTGTGACCCGCTATAATGCTGGGTTTGTTACCCACTCTGACGCACCCGCCAGCCTTGCCGGCCGGTGTCGTGCACGCCGCCGGAGGCTCCATGCAGTACATCTACACCATGAACGGGGTCAGCAAGATCGTTCCCCCGAAGCGCCACATCATCAAGGACATCTCGCTGAGCTTCTTCCCCGGCGCCAAGATCGGCCTGCTGGGCGTGAACGGCGCGGGCAAGTCCACGGTGCTGCGGATCATGGCCGGCGTCGACAAGGACTTCCAGGGCGAAGCCCGTCCCCAGCCGGGCATCAAGGTCGGCTACCTGGCGCAGGAGCCGCAGCTCGATCCCGAGAAGACCGTGCGTGAAGCGGTCGAAGAAGGCGTTTCGGTCGTCCTCGATGCGCAAAAGCGCCTGGAAGAGGTCTACGCCGCCTATGGCGAAGAAGGCGCCGATTTCGACAAGCTCGCCGCCGAACAGCAGGAGCTGGAAAACATCCTGGCGGTGAACGACGCCCACGCGCTGGAGCGCCAGCTGGAAGTGGCCGCCGATGCGCTGCGCCTGCCGCCGTGGGACGCCAAGATCGGTCCGCTGTCCGGTGGTGAAAAGCGCCGCGTGGCGCTGTGCCGCCTGCTGCTGTCCAAGCCGGACATGCTGCTGCTGGACGAGCCTACCAACCATCTGGACGCCGAGTCCGTGGATTGGCTGGAGCAGTTCCTGCAGAACTACCAGGGCACCGTGGTGGCCGTCACCCATGACCGCTACTTCCTCGACAACGCCGCCGAGTGGATTCTCGAACTCGACCGCGGCCGCGGCATCCCCTGGAAGGGCAACTACACCGAGTGGCTCGAGCAGAAGGACGCCCGCCTCAAGCAGGAAGCCTCGCAGGAAAAGTCGCGCCAGAAGGCGATCGAAAAGGAACTGGAGTGGGTGCGTTCGGCTGCCAAGGGCCGTCAGTCCAAGGGCAAGGCTCGCCTCAACCGCTTCGAGGAACTGAACTCGGTCGAGTACCAGCGCCGCAACGAAACCAATGAAATCTTCATTCCGCCGGGCGAGCGCCTGGGCCAGGAAGTGATCGAGTTCAAGAGCGTCAACAAGGCGTTCGGCGACCGCGTGCTGATCGAAGACCTGTCGTTCAAGATCCCGCCGGGCGCCATCGTCGGCGTGATCGGCCCGAACGGCGCCGGCAAATCCACGTTCATGAAGATGATCATGGGCAAGGAGCAGCCGGACTCGGGCGAGGTGAAGCTGGGCCACACGGTCAAGCTCGCCTACGTCGACCAGTCGCGTGACGCGCTCGATCCGAAGAACAACGTGTGGCAGGAAGTGTCCGGCGGCTCGGACATCCTCACCATCGGCAACTTCGAGATCCAGTCGCGCGCCTACATCGGCCGCTTCAACTTCAAGGGCACCGACCAGCAGAAGATCGTCGGCCAGCTGTCCGGTGGTGAGCGCGGTCGCCTGCACATGGCCAAGACCCTGCTGCAGGGTGGCAACGTGCTGCTGCTCGACGAACCGTCGAACGACCTGGACGTCGAAACCCTGCGTGCACTGGAAGACGCGCTGCTCGAATTCCCGGGCTGCGCCGTGGTCATCTCGCATGACCGCTGGTTCCTCGACCGCATCGCCACGCACATCATCGCGTTCGAAGGCGATTCGCACGTGGAGTTCTTCCCGGGCAACTACAACGAGTACGAGGCCGACAAGAAGCGTCGTCTCGGCGATGAAGCTGCGAAGCCGCATCGCGTGAAGTACAAGAAGCTGGCTTGATGCTGTAGCCCCTCTCCCCTTTGGGAGAGGGGTTGGGGAGAGGGTGCGAGGCTTGCGCGAGGTTTCAACGAAGCGCTCCGCCCGCACCCTCACCCGCCTGCCGGCACCCTCTCCCGACGGGAGAGGGATGCACCAAGTAAGACTGCGCAGCACACTTCTGCTGCCGCTGTGCCGACCCAAGGAGACCGCCATGCACTTCATGCAATCCCTGCAACAGGCATGGGCCCGAAACAACTCCCTCGTCTGCGTCGGCCTCGACCCGGAACCCGCAAAGTTTCCTGCGCACCTCAAAGGCCGCAGCGACGCGGTGTTCGAATTCTGCCGCGACATCGTCGACGCCACTGCCGACGTCGTGTCCAGCTACAAGCCCCAGATCGCCCACTTCGCCGCGCTGCGTGCCGAAGACACGCTTGAGCGACTGATCGCGCACATCCACGACAAGCACCCCGGCGTGCCGGTGATCCTCGACGCCAAGCGCGGCGACATCGGCAGCACGGCGCAGCACTACGTCACTGAAGCGTTCGACCGTTACAAGGCCGATGCGGTGACGCTCAACCCCTACATGGGCCGCGATTCCGCGCAGCCCTTCCTCGATCGTGCCGACAAGGGCGTGATCCTGCTGTGCCGAACCTCCAATCCGGGTGGCGCAGATTTCCAGGCGCTCGACTGCGGCGGCCTGCCGCTGTACCTGCGCGTGGCCGAAACGATTGCCCGCGACTGGAATGGTCATGGGAACTGTGCGCTGGTGACCGGCGCCACGTGGCCGGAAGAACTCGGCAAGGTGCGCGCCATTGTCGGCGACATGCCGTTGCTGGTGCCGGGTATCGGCGCCCAGGGTGGCGACGTGGAAGCCGTGCTCAAGCATGGGTGCAGTGCGAATGGCACCGGCCTGATGATCTCTTCTTCGCGCGCCATTCTTTATGCCGGTCATGGCGAGGATTTCGCAAAAGCGGCACGCGCAGCAGCCATCGAGTTGCGCGACACCATCAATCGCTATCGCTGATTCGGCGAAGCACCGCCGCAGCATGAATGGGGGCAATGGCGTTTCTCGCCCCCCCTGTAGGAGCGCACCCAGTGCGCGATCGCCCCTCGCCCCAGTCTCCACATTCGCACCGCACCTAATTGTGGGAGCGCACCCTGTGCGCGACAGCCTTTCGCCCCGGTCTGCACGCTCGTCATCCCGGCGCCAGCCCCAGAACTGACACCCGCGGTCCACCCCTCCCCCACCCTTGCCATCCCGCCATCCCAGCCGGACCATCAACGGCCATGGCCTCCCCTATCGACTTCCGCCCATCACGTCGCCGCCTGCTTCAGGCGACCGGACTCGCGTTGGCCGCCGGCGCACTTTCGCCCTGGCGCCTGCGCGCGGAACAAGCGCATCGCTCCCGCCTGATTCTGCTCGGCACGGCCGGCGGCCCGACGCCGAAGGCCGATCGCGCCGCACCGGCCAGCGCCATCGTGGTCGATGGCGTGATCTACGTGATCGACTGCGGCAACGGAGTCGCCAGGCAGATGGTCAAGGCGGGCCTGAACCTCGGCGCCTTGCGCCACATCTTCATCACCCACCAGCACTCCGACCACAACGCCGACGCCGGCAACCTGCCGTGGCTAGCCTGGTCTGGCCCGCTGCACACGCGCGTGGACCTGTGGGGACCGCCGCCGCTGACTGACATGACGCGGCAGTTTCTCGCCATGAACGCAGTCGACATCCACATTCGCGAGTCCGACGAAGGACGCCCGCCGCTGGCACCGCTGCTCGTCCCGCACGATCTGACCGAGCCCGGTGTGGTCATGCAGGATGAGCGCATCAAGGTCACCGCCGCGCTCGTCCAACATCCGCCCGTGGCGCCGGCCTTCGCCTATCGCTTCGACTGCCCCGACCGCAGCATCGTGTTTTCTGGTGACACGCGCCCTTCCGAGAACCTCATCAAGCTCGCGCACGGTGCCGACGTGCTGGTGCACGAGGTGATGTACCTGCCCGCACTGGAGAAGCTCATCGGCAGCGAGCCGAATGCGGCACGGCTCCGCGAACACCTGCTTGCCAGTCACACCACCACCGAACAGGTCGGTCGCGTCGCCACCGAAGCCGGCGTGAAGACGCTGGTGTTGAATCACTTCGTGCCCGGCGGCAATCCGCCGGTGCCGGACGAGGTGTGGCGCGATGCGGTAGCGCCCCATTTCAAAGGGCGACTCGTCGTCGGCCACGACCTGACGGAGCTGTGATTCTTTCCTGCTAAGCAGCCGCAACGACTGTCGCGGCAGGCGCAGGCAACATCCGTGCGCGCAACCAACGCTCGGCCGGCGTCGACACATAACGCTCCAGCAGCGCGCCCAGCAGCCAGCACAGCGGCAGCGCCGGCAGGTACCACAGGAACCCCCAGGCGACCTGACTGCCTGCCGCCTTGTACGCCCAGATGAGCGGGGTGACCACGAACATGTGGGTGAGATAGATCTCGTAGCTCAGGCGTCCCCACGAACGCAGCCAGCCGAACCCGGGCAAGGGTCGACCCCCGCTGCGCCATTGGCTGGCCAGCACCAGGCACAGCGCCGCGCCAGTCAGCACCAGCATGTAGCCATTGCGCAGCAGGCTCCAGATCGCCACGCCATCGAACATCACCCAACCCATCGCCAGCACGCCCAGCCCAGCGAGCAACCGCGACGTACGCACCGACACCTCCGGATGGCGCGCCACCAGCAAGGCGCCAAGCACACCCGTAGCAATGGCCGCCATGCCGGGGAGGTACGCTTTCTCCTGCCAGATCTCATTGCCCTCCAGCGCGGCCCGCGTAAGCGGTAGCGACAACGCCAGCAGCACCAGCAAGGGCACCAATACCGCATTGCGGCGAACCAGCAGGCAAACCAGCGGAAAGCCGAGGTAGAACACCTCCTCGATCGATAGCGACCACAGCACGTCCCAGTTGCCCGGGAGATAGCCGGTCATGCCCTCGTACCAATTGAGGTGGAAACCCAGCGCCGCGACGATGGCGCGCGGCAATGACTGACCCTCGCGGTGGATCACGTAGTCGCGTACCCCCAGCAGGTGCAGCGCGCTCAACACGGCCACCAGCAACAGCAGGCAAGGCACGATGCGCGAGAAACGTCGCGCATAAAACGCGCGCGCATCGACCTGCGCCAGCGCCCCATCACGACGCAGCACGTTGCCGGCGATGAGAAAGCCGGAGATGACGAAGAAGATGAAGACGGCCTCGTAACCGTTGTAGTTCAAACCGCTGAGCACGCCCTTGGGCACGAAGCCGGCCAGCACGCCCTTCTTGAGCGGTATGCGCAAACCGATGTGGTGCAACACCACGAGCAGGATCGAGAACCCACGCAGCAGGTCGATGCCGTTGTTGCGCCCTGCGTGTACAGACGTCTGTTCCATCAGCCAAGGCTCCCCATCACGAAGTCGACGAGTAGCGCAGCTCAAGGGCCGGCATGACGTCGGAACGGCCCTCAATGTAGCGCACGGCCTGTGGCTTGTGACGTCCCTTACGGCAGCTAAGTGCGTCGCGCAGAAGCCGTCCCTTCCCTGTAGGAGCGCACCCAGTGCGCGATCAGGTGCAGGGCGATAGCGCGACTGGTGTCTAGCGACAGCCGACCATCGGCGCTATCTGCCACCCTGCGGTCGCGCACTGGGTGCGCTCCTACGACAGCAAGCGAACCATCAGTGCGCCGGCAGATCCTGGATCATCTGCTGCGCCAGCCCTTCGTAGTTGTAGTCGAAGTGATGGTCACCCTTCTTCGCATAGACCTTGATCCACGCGGGAAGGTCGGTTTCGGCGCAGATGGTTTCGTCCTTGTCGTCGAGACCGTAGTAGCAGACCACCGGCGGGTGGCCGTCCAGTGCCAGCAACGGCGCACGGGCGTCGTAGTGCTTCACCGGATTGAGCCACTGGAAGAAATCCTGCGTGTGGGTCTTCCACCAGCCTTCCTTCATATAGCCTTCCATCTCGATCTCGAAGTTCACGTCCTTGCTGGGCGAGAGCATCACGATCTGGGCGATGCGCGCACGCCCTTCCGGACTGAGCTTGCCGACGATGGAAGGCAGCACGTCCGCGCCGAACGAAAAGCCGATCAGCCAGATGCGCTTTTTCTCGCCGGTAGCGACCGTCTTCGCGATGAGCGCATCAAGGTCAGCCGCGGAATCCTCCGCGGAGCGTTCGCGCCAGTAGTACTGCAGCAGGCTCACGCCGACCACGGGAATGCCATGCGAGGCGATGATCTTGCCGAGCGACTGGTCCAGATCGCGCCAACCGCCATCGCCGGAATAGAACACGGCCACCACGTCTTCGCGCCCCGCCATCGGCGTAACGCCGGGCTTGGCCGGGACCGCCACGATCGATTCGTCCAGCGTCGCGTGATGCCACGGCTGCCAGGCCCACAGGCCGATACCGGCGGCGATCAGGATGACCAGCGCAATCCACTTCCAGAGTCGTTTCAACGGCGCACCATGCCAGACAGACCACCCGAAATGAGGCTCGCCACATTGGCGAATACCAGCGGCAATGCGATGCCGTTAGGCACCGCGAGGTATCGAGGTTCCCACACGGGATCGAATTTGTCCTTGTACTTGTGCAGGCCACGGAAGTTGTAGAAGCGTTCGCCGCGACCGAACAGCAGCGCGCCCAAGCGGCTCCACAACGGCGCGGTGCGGCGGTTCTGCAGGCCGGAGAACGGTGCCATGCCCAGATTGAACCAGCGGTAACCTTCGCCCTTCGCCCACTGCATCAGCTCGATGAAGAGGAAATCCATGATGCCGGAGGTGCCTTCGGGCATATGCCGCATCAGGTCGAGCGAGGCCTCTTCCTTGCTGTCGGTGAGGAACAGGTTGGCGAACGCGACGATTTCCTCGTTCTGCCAGACCAGCGCCATCGAGGTGCGTTCCAGGTAGGCCGGATCGAAGGTGCCCAGCGAGAAGCCCTTCTCGCGCACGCCCTTGTCGCGCATCCACGCATCGGAAATCGCCTTGAGGCGCGGCAGCAACGAGGCCACCGACGAGGCGGGAACGATCTCCATGCGCATGCCTTCGCGCGTGAGCTTGTTGACCGTGTTGCGCAGCACCTTCTTCGACTTGCCGTCGAGATTGAACTCGGGCAACGACACGCGAGCCTCTTCGCCGATCTTGATCAGGTTCATGCCGACCTCGAGGTAGAGATCGAGGTCTTCAGGGCGAACCTGATAGAACAACGGCCAGCCACCCGAGCGCTCGCACAGGTCACGGAAGGACCACACCAGTTCGCGACGCGCGTCCTCGTCCTCGCCCACCGGATCGCCCATCGCCACCCAGCTGCGACCTTCCACGTCGTACATGATGAACGCCTTGGCATCGGCATCGAACAGCAGCGTCTTGTCACCCATCAGCGCCAGATGCGCCTGCGCCGAGCTGTACTGCTTGATCAGCGGCAGCGCCTTCTGCAGGTCCGCCTCGCCAGGCAGCTGCAGGTTCGGTCGCGCGGGGCGGATCAGGTTCGCCAGCGCGAACAGCAGGCCCGCCGACGCCGCGCCCACCAGCGCACGCAGCGCACGCGGCGCACCACCGTGATAGAAGCTGAACTCCCACCACAGGTTGTTGCTGTATTCCACGTGCTTGTAGCTGAAGCCGACCAGCCAGCCGGCACAGACCAGCACCGCGACGATGGCGATGATCCATCCCCACGAGAAGCTCGCACTGAACATCGAGGCGCGGCGGTAGAACAACTGGTGCGCCGGAGCCAGCGCCAGCGCCAGCAACGACAACAGCATGGCTTCTTCGTAATCGATGCCCTTGAGCAGCGACAGCACCGCGCCGAGCACCAGCAGGATTAGCGTCAGCACATAGGCCGCGTCGAGGCGGCGCTGCAGGCCGCGTGCGAGGATCAGCAACATCATGCCGACCACGCTGGACAGGAAGTGCGAGACTTCCAGCACGGCCAGCGGCAGCACGTCGCGCAGGATCGCCATGCGCGCCGGCAACGCCGACGTGGCACCGGAGAACAGCAGCACTGCACCCGACACCATGGTCAGGCCGGCAAAGAACGGTGGCAGCAGCCCGGTGAACCACGGCGCCAGCAGCGCCTTCTGGCGCAGGCCGCGAGCCTCGCGCCACAACACCACCAGGGTGGCGGCGAGCAGGGGCAGGAAGTAGTAGATCAGGCGATAGGCAGCGAGCGCGCCGAGGATAGGTGCCTCGAGGCCCTGGTTGCCCGCCGCGCCGAAACCGGCGAGCATCACCGCCTCGAACACGCCCAGACCACCGGGAACGTGGCTGATCAGGCCGGCGATCTGCGCCAGCACGAAGATGGCGAGGAAATGCCCGAAGCCGGTGTCCACATCGTTCGGCATCAGCAGGTACAGCACATAGGCCGCCAGGCCCCAGTCGATCGCGCCCACCAGGATCTGGCGCGCAGCGATCAACGGTGACGGCAGGCTCACGCGCCAGCGCCAGAGGCGCAGCGGGCGGCTCAGCAGCCTTCCTCCCACCAGCCACAGCAGCGGGATCAGGGTGAGCAGCACGGCTACCGGCAACCGCAGGCTCGCCAACGGCAAGGAGGGTGGCACCGGCACCAGCAGGAGCGTCACGCCGGTGAGCGCACACAGGCCCAGCCAGAAGCTCAACGTGGTGTAGACCACCACCCGCGCCACTTCAGCGGTGGTGAGCCCGGCCTGGATATAGAAGCGATAACGAATGGAACCGGAGATCAGCAGCGCCATGCCCAGCGCATTGCTGAACGCGTAGCTGATGAAGGAAATGAGGCTGACCTGCGGCCCCGGGAGGCGCTTGCCGATGTACGCAAGGCCAAACCAGTCGTACAGGATCATCATCCCGTAGCTGCCGGCGGTGAGCAGCACGGCCAGGGCGATGCGGTGGTTTTCCAGCCCGTGGACGTAGCGCGCCACCTCGCGGTAGCTCACCTCGCTGGCCAGGCGATGCAATGCCCACAGCGCCAGGCACAGCATGGCGACGGAAAGCAGCGGACCGGCAAGCCGACGCAACCTGGCCGCCAGGCCAGGGCGAGTCATCACCTCACCGGAAGTCGAGGCGTTTGCCCCAGTCTGCTCCACCACGCGTATACCGCCTCCACATCAACCCGCGCGCAGTACGTTACCTGCGACCGCTTAGGATAGCCTGTCGAGGCTGTCTCCTGTTCGATCGTGGCATGAGGAGATGACATTAGGTTGCGGCCGCGTCAGCTGGCCGCAACCCCGGTGTTAAGCCTTGGCGTTCAGGCCCTTGGCCATGCGGGCCACCCAGCGGTACATCACGAACACGACGGCAGCGAAAGCGATGCCGCCGATCCACTGCGCGGCTTCCGCAAAACCGGGGCCGACCAGCGACAACGGATTCTGCTGATTGCTGAAGCCCAGCTTGTCCGCGAACGCCACCAAGGCCGCAATCAGCACGCCAATGATGCTCTCACCCACGATCAGGCCCGAAGCCAGCAGCACGCCGAGCTGCTTGGTGGTTTCCGGCTTGGCCGAGCGGTCCGCGCGACGATCGAAATACCAGCCGACAATCGAGCCCACCACCACCATCAGAGTACTGACCGTCGGCAGGTAGATGCCCAGGCCCACCGCCAACGGCGGAATACGCGTGTGCTTGGTGGTACGCGCGAGGATTTCGTCGATGATGATGATGGCGACACCAATCCAGATGCCCGTGACGATCAGGCCCCAGTCGATGTCGTTGGTGATCACCCCCTGCGCCAGCGCGGAGATCAGACCGGCCTGCGGCGCTGGCAGCGCCTGAGGACCGGCCCCGGCTACACCGACGAAGCCGTAGGCCTTGTTGAGCAAGTCCAGCACCGGCGGAATCACCGCCGCGCCGGCGATCACGCCCACCACCAGCGCCACCTGCTGGCGCCACGGCGTGGCGTCGACCAGCTGACCGGTCTTCAGGTCCTGCAGGTTGTTGTTGGCGATGGCCGCCACGGTAAACACCACCGAGGTGATGAACAACGCGAACGCCACCAGCGCCTTGCCCTCTTCCGGACCGACGTGTGGCTTCACGAACGCCACCAGCAGCAGCGCCGCGGCGATCACCACCAGGATGCCCACGCCCGACAGCGGGCTGTTGGACGAACCGATCAGACCGGCCATGTAGCCGCACACGGTGGAGACAAAGAAACCCATCAGCACCACGAAGGCCACGCCACCGACGGCGAGCACGCCAACGTGGTCACCCAGGCCGCTAGTGGTGCCGAAGTAGCCAAGCAGCCAGCCAATCGGCAGGAAACAGGCGAGCGTGATCAGACCGACGATACCGATCGGAATGTCGCGTTCGGTGCGCGGCAACGTATCGGCCTTGCCGGCCTTGCGCACGCGTGAAGCGGCCATCGCGGACGTCAGCCCGCTGATCACTGGCTTCACCAGCTTGGCGAGCGTCCAGATCGCGGAGACGCCGATCGCGCCGGCGCCGACAAAGCGCACCTTGTGGCTCCAGGTGGCATTGGCGAGATCCGCTACCGAGGCGGACATGTCGCCTAGCAGCGAATAGTGCGGCACACCCCAGCCCCAACCAATCAGCGCACCGATGAGCATCGCGATGCCTACCGAGATACCCACGAGATGGCCGATGGCGAACAGGGCAAACGAGAGACTGAAATCGAAACCGCTGACAGCACCCTTGTCATTGACGCGGAAGCTGCGCACGAAGTCTGAAGCGAACACCTGCGTAGCGACCACGACTGCGAACAGCGCCGAAACGATGCTGCCCCACAACACGGCGAGCAGGCCTGCACGGCCTTCTTCCACGCTGTTGGCATCCGCGTCGTCACCGGCGCCAACCTTGAGCACTTCGGCACAGGCCAGGCCTTCGGGATATGGCAAGTCGGTGTCGGTCACCAGCGCACGGCGCAGCGGGATCGAGTACATCACGCCCAGGATGCCGCCCAGTGCGCAAACCGCGAACGAGGTCCAGAACGGGAAGTCCGCCCACCAGCCGATCATGATCATGCCGGGCAGCACGAAGATGATCGACGACAGCGTGCCCGCCGCCGACGCGATGGTCTGGACGATGTTGTTTTCCTGGATCGTCGAATCCTTGAAGCCGCGCAGCAGGGCCATCGAGATGACCGCCGCCGGGATCGAGGTGGCGAAGGTGAGGCCGGCCTTGAGGCCGAAGAAGACGTTGGCCGCGGTGAACACCACCGTGATCACCACGCCGAGGATGAGACCGCGGACGGTCAGCTCTTTGCGCGCTTCGGCGCTGGGATGGTTGCCGCTCACGAGTTCATGCCCGTCATGTTCGATGTCTCCCCCTGGGTGCCGCCTGCCGGCAGCCTGGCTATTTGGTGTGCCTGCCAATGGCGGGCCGCCCGTAGGGTTGCCGGATTCGGGGGGATTGGCAACGGGTTGACTTAAGGCTCGGCCGTCCTGAGCAGCGACCTATCCAACGCACGGGTCATTGGCCCGACGAACGTGCTGCCCGCTCCCTGCCCACATCGAGCCATCGAAGCCTCGGCAGACGGAATGCACGCGACGGTGGCCTGGCAACCCCATTCGGCCCCAATTGCCCGACCGAAAAGAGAAAAAATTATCCCGCGACACCGGGGCATTCGAAGGGCAGGAATCGCAAGACCGCACGAACGGAGCCGACACGCGATCAATGATAACAATATGTTAAGCAAGCCCTCCGTCAGGACTGCTCAAGAACTCTCGAATTTCGCAATATCTTGCTGATTAATGGCGTTTTTTTGCTGTTTACATTTCGATCACATGACCTTTATGGTCCGCCCTTGGGTGGTTTGCAGTTTTAGATAACTGATAAAGGCGCAAGCCATTTCTAGTGGGGGCGGCGGGCCATTGTGGTCGCGCCATTCTGTTAACGGGGAGAGTACGAAGTGACTGTGAACAAACTATCGTCGGCATCCAGGATGCCGGTGCGGACGGCGTTGGCCGCGGCCATTGCCATGAGTGTCGGTTTTTCGGGCCTTGTGCATGCACAGGCGACCACCGGCACGATCTCGGGCCAGGCTCCTGTAGCCGCAGGCGAGACCGTACACATCGTGGGCGGCTCGGGTTTTGACCGCACCGTGCCGGTCGACCAGTCCGGTCGCTACACCATCACCTTGCCGATCGGCAAATACGATGTCTCGCTGGTACGCGACGGCCAGACCGTGCAGACCATGCAGGGCGTGACCGCGCTGGCCGCCAGCGCCGTGACCGTGGACTTCGGCGCCGCAGGCGGTACCGAGAACGCCAAGAACCTGTCGAGCGTGACCGTGGTCGCGAACGCCATTCCGGCGATCGACGTCTCGTCCACCACGCAAAGCACCGTCATCACGCAGGAACAGCTCAGGCAGCTGCCGCTGGCGCGCAACAGCGCCGCCATCGCCTTGCTGGCCCCGGGCGTCGTGCCGGGCGCGACCGCTGACGGCGGTGGCCCCACCGGCGAACCGCTGGTGTCCTTCGGCGGCTCGACCGTGGTGGAGAACGCGTACTACATCAACGGCTTCAACACCTCCGATCCGATCTCCAACTCGGGCGGCATCACCCTGCCCTATGGCGCGATCGCCCAGCAGGAAACGCTCACCAACGGCTACGGTCCGGAATACGGCCGTTCCACCGGCGGCGTGATCAGCCAGCTCGGTGCCAGCGGCACCAACACGTGGCACTTTGGCGGCGCCGTGTTCTGGCAGCCGGAAGACTGGCAGGGCACCCCGGGCAACACCTATTACAACAACCCGGCCGTCACGCCCGCGCTCGCCGCGTCCAATTCGGCCTATGCCGGCAAGACGCCGGGCAACCTGTACGACTACCGCAACGACAACACCTCGTGGAATCAGGTGTATGACTTCTATGTCGGCGGCCCGCTGATCAAGGACAAGCTGTTCTTCTTCGTGGCTGCCGAAGCCGCGCGCAGCGCCTCCGAGACGGTGACCCGCAACGTCGGTGCGCCGTACGAGTACCACAACAACTTCAAGGATCCGAAGTACTACGCCAAGATCGACTGGAACATCACCGACAGCAACATCCTGTCGTTCACCGGCGTAAAGAACACCCACGCCTTCAACGGCGACACCTACAACTACGACTACAGCACCAAGCAGGCGGGTGACTTCAACGGTTACCAGCAGTCGTACAAGAACTCCTTCAAGCTGGGCGTCGCCAACTTCACCTCGTACATCACCGACGACCTCACGGCGAACGCGATGTACGGCAAGATGAAGGGCACGTACTACTCGGAGGTGCCGGGCCAGGCATCGACCGATCCGTCCATCCTCGACTCGGCCTTCCAGAACCCCGCGTACTGCCCGACCGCCAACTGCACCAACAGCCAGACGATGACCTATCTCGACAATCCGGACCACCGGACTGAAGAGACCAACCTGCGCCTCAGCCTGACCTACAAGCTGGGCGACCACACATTCAAGGCCGGTATCGACAACCAGACGTCGAAGGACATCGAGGACGGTACCGTCACCAGTGGTCCGGGCTACTACTGGGATTACGGCTACATGGATCCGGCCAACGCGATCGTTGGTGTCCCTGGCGTGAGCCCCTATGTGGCCCCCTCGCCCAACGGCTATTACGTGCAGCAGGGCATCTACCTGACCAGCGCCACGGTGCAGGTGAAGCAGCGCGCGCAGTACATCAGCGACGACTGGCAGGTGACCCCGAACTTGCTGTTGAAGCTCGGTCTCCGCAACGACTCGTTCACCAACTACAACCCCGACAGCGAACCCTACGTACGCCTGACCAAGCCGCAATGGGCGCCGCGCCTGGGCTTCAGCTGGGACATCATGGGCGACTCCACCATGAAGCTGTTCGGCAATGCCGGCCGCTACTACCTGGCACTGCCGACCGGCGTTGCGCTGCGTGAGGCTTCCGCCTCCACGTACACGGGCCAGTACTACACCTACACCGGCATCGATGCGAACGGCGTTCCGACCGGCCTGACCCCGATCCCGTCGTATGGCCAGACCCAGGGTGCCGGCGTGCCCGTGTCGGGCAACAACGAGTACGGCCAGCCGCTCGATCCGGGCACGGTCGCTTCGCAGAACCTGAAGGCGTCCTATCAGGACTCCTACGTACTGGGCTTCCAGCATCAGTTCAGCCAGTACTGGACCTACGGCGTGACGGCGACCTGGTCGAAGATGAACAACATCATCGACGACACCGCCGAAGGCCTGACCACCATCTGCTCGGCAGCCCTGGCGCAGAACCCGGGCCTGGCCAACGAGCAGCCGGTGAACGCCAACGCCGCCGGCAACGTGAACTGCGGCAATGTGCTCAACGTCAACGGCAGCATCCTGATCAATCCGGGCAAGACCAACGACTACAAGATCGCCAACGTCAATGGCGGCTACGTGAACGCCTCGGTGGATCCGATCTCGATGGGCTTCCCGCCGGCCTACCGCCACTACTACTCGCTCGAGATGTACCTGGAGCACGTGTGGGACGGCAAGTGGCGCGCCAAGTTCGACTACGTGTACTCCAAGAGCTACGGCACCACCGAGGGTCCGGTGCAGTCCAACATCGGCCAGGCGTCGACCTCGCAGTCGGCTACCGAGCAGTGGGACTTCGGCCAGCTGATGTCCTACGCCAACGCCGTGCAGTCCAACTCGCGCAAGCACGTGTTCAAGGCCTACGGTACCTACCAGTTCCTGCCTGAGTGGTCGCTCAGCGGCGTGGTGACCCTGGCTGCGGGCACGCCCAAGACCTGCCTTGGCCTGTATGGTCCGGACCAGCAGGACCCGGTCTCTTACGGCAACTCCTACCACTGGTGCGGTGGTCAGCCGGCGCCGATCGGCACCACGGGTTACACGCCGTGGCTGCACACGCTGGACCTGGCCCTGGAATACCGTCCGGAGTGGGCGGCCAAGAAGCTGGCCCTGCAGCTGCAGGTCCGCAACGTGCTCAACGAGCAGAAGGCCACCCAGGAGTATCCGTACTTCGGCTCCACCGGCGCTCCCAACGCGTCCTATGGCGCACCGTACGTGGGCGGCTATACGACGATGGAAACCCCGCGCGTCGTCCAGCTCGGCGTCACCTACGACTGGTAAGTGTCGGCAAAGGTACGGAGCGGCCAACTCGGGCCGCTCCGTACAAACAAGAAAGCCGCCGGATATCCGGCGGCTTTTTTTTCGACATCCGTCAGAGCAGGCCGGCGGAGCCTAGCCGTTCGCGCAGCGGTGACAGCTGTGCCTCGTAGTTCGCCAGTCGCGACGTGTTCTTCTGCAACGGTTGGCGCACCTGGGCTGCACTCGCCGTGCTGAGTACGGTGCGCGAGGTGGCGTGGAAGTCGAGGCAGGCTGGATCAAAAGCAAGGCCGCAGAAATCCAGCAGGCGTCGAATGCGTGCCTCCGGCTCGGCCACCAGCGCTTCGTACGAATGGTCCAGCACCTGCCCGGGGAAGCGCTGCTGCCAGAAGCGGCACAGGCGCGCATAGTCCGCGTAGTGGCTGGCCATCTCTTCGAGGTCGTAGCTGAAGTGCGAGCCCACGCTGAAGAGCTGGCGATAACAGGCGAAACAGGTTTCCACGGCATCACGGTGGCCGTTGACCACGCGTGCGCCAGGCAACATCGCCAGCGCCGCACCGAGGTATTGCCAGTTGAGCATGTTCTTGTCGGTAAAGCGGGGCCGCTGCTGGCGCCAGCGCGCGGTGCGCGCCAGGTATTCGCGCCCCAGGCGCGCCCAGTCGTCCGCGGTGGCAGAGGGCACCCACTGCGGAAACGCCATGCCACGGCGCGAGGATTCCTCCTCGATGAGCTGCGGGAGATCGGTGATTTCGTCGGCGCCCTCGACCAGCGGATGCGATGCGAGTATCTGCTCGGTCAGCGTGGAACCCGATCGCGGCAGGCTGACGATGAAAATGACCTCCTGCCCCAGCGTGGCATCCACCGGTTCAGTCGCGGGCTGCGCGAACGCCGCCATGATGGCGTCGACCTGGCGACTTTCCGCTGCGGCATCCCAATGCAGCTGTCGCCGCTTGAGCGCATTTGCCTCGCGCAGTACCTCGAAGGACTGCGCGTAGGCGGCGTGGTCCTCCAGCGCCTTCGCCAGCGCAAAGCCGATGGCGATGCGTGCGTCGGCAGCCAGATCCGGTTGGCGGAACAGCTGCTGCAACTGGGCCCGATCGGCGTCACCGAAGGATTCGGTCTTGAGGTTGGCCAGCGCATGCCAGGCCACATGGTTTGCCGGCTGCTGGCGTAGCACTTCCCGATAACTCGCCACCGCGGCAGAGATGTTGCCCAGGCTGACCTGCGTATCGGCCAGGCTGTTGCGCGCAGTGACGTGCCTGGGATCGAGTTTCAGCACCTGCTCAAACGCCCGGCACGCGTCCTCCCTGCGCATGTTCACCTTGAGTGCCTTGCCCAGGTTGAACCAGGCCGGCGTCATGCCGGGCGCCCGTTCGCACGCGCGATGGAAAGAGGCCATCGCCGTTGTAACGTCGCCCCGCTCGAACTGTGAGATGCCCAGGTACATCAAGGTGGGAGCGTCATCGGGGCGAAGCCGCAGCGACTCATCGAAGCTGCGGATGGCCGCGGCGTGGTTTCCGCGCATCTGCGACGCCACGCCCTGCAGCATGTGTGCCTCGGCACTCGCCGGCGCCATCGCCAGGAGGCTTGCCAGCGCACGCTCGGCCAACTCGTGCTGGCCGCGTGCCAGCGCGCTACCCGCGTCCAGGAGGAAGCCGCGCGCCGCCGGGGACAAACCTGCCGCGCGATCCACCGGCGTAGGGGCCTGGTTTGCCGTCATAGTGCGAGCCTTCGGAAATAAGCGTACGAGGGATGGAACTATAGGGTGCGCGGCGCTCCTTCAGCGAGCCGGTGCAGCCTTGCCTTCCGGGCTTTCCACGGTGGAAGCCCGGAAGGCTACTCGTCCGCCCCCGCATCCATCCCCGGAAACAACACTTCCGTGTAGCCGAACTTGCTGAAGTCCGTGATCCGCGACGGATAAAGCCGTCCAATCAGGTGATCGCATTCGTGCTGCACCACCCGCGCGTGAAAGCCTTCCGCCGTGCGATCGATCTGCACTCCCTTGGGATCCAATCCCTGGTAGCGGATCAACGTATAGCGGTTCACCGCGCCACGCAGTCCCGGCACGGAAAGGCAACCTTCCCAGCCTTCCTCCATGTCCTGCGAGAGCGGCGTGATCACCGGGTTCAGCAGGATGGTGCGCGGCACCGCCGGCGCATCGGGATAACGCTCGGAGCGGTCGAAGCCGAAGATCACCAGTTGCAGGTCCACGCCGATCTGCGGCGCGGCCAGCCCGACGCCGCCGGCGTCGTGCATGGTGTCGAACATGTCGGCAATGAGCGCATCGAGTTCTGCGCTACCGATCATCGCGTCGGGTACGGACGGAGCCACCCGCAGCAAACGCGGATCGCCCATCTTCAGAATCTCGCGGATCATGAAAAACCTCGCATCTTCATTGGTTTGGCATGGGCCGGGAGGCCACTGCCCCGCCGGCCAGTGTACCCGCCGGGCATGTCGGCCACGTGTACCGGCGCTAAGCCCGCATTCGACCAATGGCTAATATTTGCTGGCGCATAATGGCATTGACCCCCGGAGCCACCGGGACGACCCTGTCGGGGGACTGTCCAGGAGCCGATCCGCATGTCTACCGTCGCCGTCAAACCTAGCCCGGCAGGAAAGATCCTGTGGGCCGCCATCGCCATCGTGGGCGCCTGGTGCCTGGGCGTCGTCGCCCTGCGCCGTGGCGAACCCATCAACGCCATCTGGCTGGTCGCCGCCGCGATTGCCGTGTTCGTCATCGGCTACCGCTTCTACGGCAAGTTCATCAACGATCGCGTGTTGCAGATGGATCCCACGCGCGCCACCCCGGCCGTGTTGCGCAACGACGGCCTGGACTATGTGCCGACCGACAAGTGGGTCGTGTTCGGACACCACTTCGCCGCCATCGCCGGCGCCGGTCCGCTGGTGGGTCCCGTGCTCGCCGCACAGATGGGCTATCTGCCCGGCACGTTGTGGATCCTGTTCGGCGTGGTGTTCGCCGGTGCGGTGCAGGACTTCATGATCCTGGGCCTATCGGTCCGTCGCGACGGACGCTCGCTCGGCAACATGCTGCGCGACGAGCTCGGCCCGGTGGCTGGCATCGTCGCCATGTTCGGCGTGCTGGTGCTGATGATGATCGTGCTGGCGGTGCTGGCGCTGGTCGTGGTCAAGGCACTCACGCACAGCCCATGGGGCACCTACACGGTGGCGTGCACGATTCCGATCGCACTGCTGATGGGCGTGTACCTGCGCTGGATTCGCCCGGGCAAGATCCTCGAAGTGTCGATCATCGGCCTGATCCTGCTGTTGCTGTCGATCTGGAGCGGCGCCGCGGTGGCCGCCTCGCCGACGCTGGCCCCGATCTTCGACTTCGACGCCAAGTCGCTGGCCTGGCTGCTGATCGCCTACGGCTTCTGCGCCTCGGTGTTGCCGGTGTGGCTGTTGCTGGCACCGCGCGACTACCTCTCCACCTTCCTCAAGATCGGCACGATCCTGCTGCTGGCGCTGGCCATCTTCCTGGCTGCCCCGACGCTGCAGATGCCCGCGGTGACCAAGTTCATCGACGGTACCGGCCCGGTGTTCCAGGGCAACCTGTTCCCGTTCCTGTTCATCACCATCGCCTGCGGCGCCGTGTCGGGCTGGCATTCGATCATTGCCTCCGGCACCACGCCCAAGCTGATCGCCAGCGAAGGCGAGGCGCGCATGATCGGCTACGGCGGCATGCTGATGGAGGCCTTCGTCGCCATCATGGCCCTGGTAGCCGCCGCCTCGCTGCACCCGGGCGTGTATTTCGCGATGAACTCGCCGTCTGCATTGATCGGCACCACCGCGCAGGACGCTGCGACCGCCATCAGCCAGTGGGGCTTCGTGGTGACGCCGGACGAACTGCTGACCACGGCGCAGAACATCGGCGAGAAGACCATCCTCAGCCGCGCCGGCGGTGCGCCGACACTGGCGGTGGGCATGGCCCAGCTGCTTCACGGCATCATCCCGGGCGAAGGCATGATGGCGTTCTGGTACCACTACGCCATCCTGTTCGAAGCGCTGTTCATCCTCACCACGGTGGATGCCGGCACGCGCGTGGGCCGCTTCATGATCCAGGAGATCGCCGGCCTGGTGCACAAGCCGCTGCAGCACACCGAATCGTGGACCGGCAACCTGCTCGCCACCGCGATCTGCGTGGGCCTGTGGGGTTACTTCCTGTACCAGGGTGCGGTTGATCCGCTGGGCGGCATCAACACGCTGTGGCCGCTGTTCGGCATCGCCAACCAGATGCTGGCTGCGGTGGCACTGATGCTGGCGACGGTGGTTACCGTCAAGCTCAAGCGCGAGCGCTACGTACTGGTGCCGGGCATCCCGGCGATCTGGCTGGTGATATGCACACTCACCGCCGGCTGGCAGAAGCTTAGCGGCCCGATCAGCTTCACCGCCGCCGCGCAGAAGTACGCCCAGGCCGCCGCTGACGGCAAGCTTCTGGCACCGGCCAAGTCGGTGGAGGAAATGCAGCGCATCGTCACCAACAACTATGTCGATGCCGCACTTACCGGCATCTTCATGTTGCTGATCCTTACCATGCTCGGTTTCGCGCTCAATGCGATACTCAAGGCATGGCGCATCAACCACCCGACCGCGCACGAGGAACCGTACGTGGCATTGGGGAGCGTGCCCACTCGCTGAGGGCTGCGATATGAACCTGCCTGATCTGCAAGCGATACGGAAATGGGCGGTGCAGACCGCCCGCCTCTGCTGCGGCATTCCCGACTACGACGTGTATGTGCAGCACCTGCGCACGCACCACCCGGAGCGGCCCGTGCCCAGCTACAAGGAGTTCTTCCGGGAACGCCAGGTCGCCCGCTACAAGGGCACTGGCGGCCGCTGCTGCTGACCCATCGCAAAGGCTAGCCCAGAGGCCACGCCCCATGCCGGGGCGTGGCCTCTGTCGTTTTGTCCATGACCTCCGTCGCTGGGCATTTCGCATCCCTGCCCCCATCATTCCACGGCGCCCATGCAAGGCCGGCCCATCGTTGACCCATGACCGAGCACCATCTCACCAAGCCCACCTCCGAAGTGGAGGCACAGCACAGCCTGGGCCTGCGCATCATCGCCATCTACAAGGGGATCAAGACCGTGGGGCTGCTGTTTGCGGCCGCCGCCGCGTTCCACCTGGAGCGCGAGCAGAACTTCGACCGCTTCGTGCACTGGCTGGAACACCTCTCGCTCACCGACACCAACGGCCTGCGCTGGCAACTGGTCAGCCTGCTGCAGCAGTGGGGACATAGCCGCTTCATCGCGGTGGGACTGGTAGCGATCGGTTACGCGGTGATCTTCGCGACCGAGGGCACCGGCCTTTGGCTGCGCAAGCATTGGGCGGAGTGGTTTACGGTGATCGCCACCGGTTCGCTGATTCCGCTGGAGTTCTACGAGGTGTTCCACCACTTCAGCTGGCTGAAGCTGGCGGCACTGCTGGGGAATATCGCGATCGTGGTTTATCTGGTGAGGATTGCGATGCAGCCGAGGCCGAAGAAGGAACATTGAGGTTTGCTGTTCTTCAGCGCGCGGCAATTCAAGCCCCCCAACGCGAGCCGTAACTCCCTCCGCTCCGTTGTGCGAGCTTTAGCTCCCTCTCCCTCCGGGAGAGGGCTGGGGAGAGGGTGCGGTTCTTGCCCCTTGGCCCGGATGTAAGCAAGAGGGGTATAGCCTCGGCGCTGATCCATGCCCTACCGCCAGCTTGCCGCCTACGCGGCGGGCGTTTCGATCCCCTGCCGGCGCTCGAGTCACTTTTCTTTTGCTGGCCCACGCACGCGCTCTTTGCGTGCGAACGGCGAAGCCGGCCCGAAGGGCGGAGGGCGAATGCCCGGAGTCAAAGAAAAGTAACCCAAAGAAAATGGCCTTTAGAGCCAGGGCTCATAGCGATACGTTGGATACAAGCCTGAAGTTTCCGGAGCCCGGATTGCGACCGCCTCCGCCGCTAGCCAGCGGCTACACCGCAACGCGTCAATGCGCTGAGGACTGAAAGCGGAGCCCGCTTCGCTCCCTCTCCCCTGCGGGCGACCCGAAGGTAGTCCGTGTGGGAGAGAGGGCTGGGGTGAGGGGCCAACCTTGCCTCAGTCCCGATGGCCACGGCACAGCGGCCTCCCGATCAGGTCAACGCCCGGAAACTTCGAACCTGTCGTTTTTCCTGGCGGCAAAAAAGCCAAAAAGAATCCAAGAAACAAACGCTTAGAAAGCCACGCCAGCCATCCGGCGCATCCTTGGGCCACTTCTACCCCTCTTGCTGCGCCGCAGAAACCCTCACCCTCCTTGAGGTACAATGCGCGTTTTCGCATAGCCCCCGTTCCCCGCATGATCGCACTCGACGGGCAGAGCGCCCTCTCCCCTTTTCGTCTCGAACGCCTGAACGCCCGCCTCGAAGCCATTCACCGTGGCACGCGCGTGCAGTCTTCGTGGTTCATCTATTTCATCGACGCCGACCGCACGCCGGAAGGTGAGCAGCATCGTCGCCTGCTCGAGGTGCTCGAGGCCAAGGACAGTGCGCCAGAGCGCGCCTCGCTGTGGGTGGTGCCGCGACTGGGCACCATCTCGCCGTGGTCGAGCAAGGCCACCGACATCCTGCATGGCGCCGGCTTCGACGTGCGCCGCGTGGAGCGTGGCGTGGCCTGGCAGGTGGCCGGCCTGCCGGCGGCCGACCAGCCGCAGTACGACGCCGTGATGAACGTGCTGCACGATGCGATGACGCAGTCGGTGCTCACCAACCTCGACGAGGCGACACACCTGTTCCTCGGCGGCCAGCCCGGTCCGCTGGTCTACATCGAGCTGGGCGGCGACGCCAAGGCGGCGCTGGACAAGGCCAACAAGGAACTGGGCCTGGCGCTGGCCGACGACGAAATCGAATACCTCGCGGACCGCTACGCCGAGCTGGGCCGCGACCCGACCGACGCCGAACTCTTCATGTTCGCGCAGGCCAACTCCGAGCATTGCCGCCACAAGGTGTTCAACGCCAGCTGGACGCTGGACGGTGAAGAACAGCCCAAGAGCCTGTTCGCGATGATCAAGAACACCCACCAGCATTCGCCTGCCCACACGCTGTCCGCCTACAAGGACAACGCGGCGGTGGTCGAAGGCTACGAGGGCAACCGCTTCTTCGCCGATCAGGACGGCGTGTGGCGCGCGCACCCGGAACGCGTCGAGTACGCGATCAAGGTGGAGACGCACAACCATCCCACCGCCATTGCTCCGTGGCCGGGCGCCGCCACCGGCGCCGGCGGCGAGATCCGCGACGAAGGCGCAACCGGCCGTGGCGCGAAGCCGAAGGCCGGCCTCACCGGTTTCTCGGTGTCCGACCTGCGCATTCCGGGCCTGCCGCGTCCGTGGGAAGTGGATCGTCCGTTGCCGCCGCACATGGCGACGGCGTTCGAGATCATGCGTGACGGCCCGCTGGGCGCCGCCGCGTTCAACAACGAATTCGGCCGCCCTGCCCTGGGCGGTTATTTCCGTACCTACGAGCACGAGACCGGCGAAGCCGGCGTGCGCCGCGGCTACGACAAGCCGATCATGATCGCCGGCGGCCTCGCCAACATGCGCGCGGGCCACGTGCAGAAGCGCGACGTGCAGCCCGGAAACAAGGTGATCGTGCTGGGCGGCCCGGCGATGCTGATCGGCCTGGGCGGCGGCGCCGCCTCGTCGGTCGCCTCGGGCACCTCGAGCCAGGAGCTCGACTTCGCCTCCGTGCAGCGCGACAACGCCGAGATGGAGCGTCGCGCGCAGCAGGTGATCGACAGCTGCTGGGCACGTGGCGACAAGAATCCGATCGTCAGCGTGCACGACGTGGGTGCGGGCGGTCTGTCCAACGCGATTCCCGAACTACTCAACGACGCGGGTGTCGGTGGCCGCATCGATCTCGCCAGGGTGCCGTGCGACGACCCGTCGCTGTCGCCGATGCAGATCTGGAGCAACGAGTCTCAGGAACGTTACGTGCTCGCCATCGGCGCTGCCGACCTCGAGGAATTCGAGGGCTACTGCGCGCGCGAGCGTTGTCCGTATGCAGTGGTGGGCGAGGCAACCTCGGAACGTCGCCTGATCGTGCACGATCCGCGCACCGACACCACGGTGATCGACCTGCCGATGGACGTGCTGTTCGGCAAGGCGCCGCGCATGCATCGCGATGCCAAGCACCTGAAGCCGCGCGTCGACCTGGTGCCCGACCTCACCGGCATCAGCATGGACGAGGCGCTGCTGCGCGTGCTGCGCCTGCCCACCGTGGGCAGCAAGAGCTTCCTCATCACCATCGGTGACCGCACCGTGGGCGGCCTCAACCATCGCGATCCGATGGTCGGCCCGTGGCAGGTGCCGGTAGCCGATGCCGCCGTCACCATCACCGACTTTGACGGCTATACCGGCGAAGCGATGGCAATGGCCGAGCGCGCCCCGGTGGCACTGCTCAACAGCGCCGACGCGGCCCGCCTTGCGGTGGGCGAAGCCATCACCAACCTGGCGGCGGCGCCGATCGCTTCGCTCAGCGAGGTGCGCATGTCGGCCAACTGGATGGCGGCCGTGAACTACCCGGGCGAAGACGCCGCGTTGTTCGACGCCGTGAAGGCCGTGGGCATGGAACTGTGCCCGGAGCTGGACATCTCCATTCCGGTCGGCAAGGACTCGCTGTCCATGCAGACCGTGTGGAAGGACGGCGACACCACGCAGCGCACCGTTTCGCCGGTGTCGCTGGTGATCACCGGTTTCGCCCGCGTTACCGACGTGCGCCGCACGCTGACGCCGCAGCTGCGCCTGGATCGTGGCGACTCGGAACTGTGGCTGCTCGACCTCGGCGCCTGCCGCGACCGCCTCGGCGGCTCCGCACTCACGCAGGTGTTCAACCGCGGCGGCGGCGTGCCGCCGGATCTGGATGACGCCAAGCGCCTGAAGTCGCTGTTCAACCTGGTGCAGGAAGCGAATGCCGGCGGCCTGCTGCTGGCGTATCACGACCGCTCCGACGGCGGCGTCATCGTCACACTGCTGGAAATGGCCTTCGCCGGCCATTGCGGCCTGGAAATCCATCTCGACGGCTGGGCGGAAGCCGCACTGCGCGCCCTGTTCAACGAGGAACTCGGCGCTGTCGTGCAGGTGGCCACGGCCAACCGCGAAGCGTTCGAGGCGCTGCTGGTGAAGCACGAGCTCACCGGCATGGCCTATCGCATCGGCCGTCCGAAGGAAAAGCTCGGCATCAAGCTGTTCCACAACGGCGAAACGCAGTTCAAATGGAACTGGCGCACGTTGTTCGAAGCGTGGAACCAGACCAGCCACGCCATGCAGCGCCTGCGCGACAACCCGATCAGCGCCGACGCCGAGAACGAATGGCGCCTGGACGATGCCGATCCGGGCATCAGCCCCAAGCTCAGTTTCGAGCCGGCCGACGACATCGCCGCGCCGTACATCGCCAAGGGTGCGCGTCCGCGAGTGGCCGTGCTGCGCGAGCAGGGCGTCAACGGCCAGGTGGAGATGGCGGCTGCGTTCACGCGCGCCGGCTTCGACGCGGTGGACGTCCATATGTCCGACCTCGCCAGTGGCCGTATCAAGCTCGCCGACTTCCGCGGCCTCGCCGCGTGCGGCGGCTTCTCGTATGGCGACGTGCTGGGCGCGGGT
This sequence comes from Dyella amyloliquefaciens, assembly GCF_004296575.1. Classification (GTDB taxonomy): domain Bacteria; phylum Pseudomonadota; class Gammaproteobacteria; order Xanthomonadales; family Rhodanobacteraceae; genus Dyella; species Dyella amyloliquefaciens. The sequence goes on from NZ_SAYT01000005.1 coordinate 278,008, forward strand.
CGTGGCTGGGCCACGTCCATCCTGTACAACGAATACCTGCGCGCCGAATTCAGTGCGTTTTTCGCCGATGCGCAGCGTTTCGCGCTGGGCGTGTGCAACGGCTGCCAGATGATGAGCCAGTTGAAGGACATCATCCCCGGCGCACAGCACTGGCCGAAGTTCCTGCGCAATGCGTCCGAGCAGTACGAAGCGCGCGTGGCCACGCTGGAAGTGCTCGATTCGCCGAGCATCTTCTTCAAGGGCATGACCGGCTCGCGCATTCCGGTGGCGGTGGCGCACGGCGAAGGCCGCGTGAGCTTCCCGTATAGCTGCAGCCCGTCGAAGTCGGGTAGTGCACTGCGCTACGTCGACAACCGCGGCAAGCCGACCGAAGACTACCCGCTCAACCCGAACGGCTCGCCCGGCGGCCTCACCGGTTTCACCGCCGCGGATGGTCGCGTGACCATCATGATGCCGCACCCGGAGCGCGTGTTCCGTTCGGTGCAGATGAGCTGGCATCCGGAGAAGTGGGGCGAGGATTCGCCGTGGATGCGCATGTTCCGCAACGCCCGGGTGTGGTGCGGCTGATGCCGGATCGCCACGCCAGGCCTCTGCTGCAGGCCTGACGTGGCTGCCCACGTGACGCGCCGGTGGGTGCACCTGCTGCCAGCGCTGGCGTGGATGGGCCTGATGGCCCTGCTGCCATGGTGGATGGGCTTGCCGTTGTGGCTGCTGCTGGTATTGGGCGCGGTGATGTTCCATCACCGCATCGAGCACTACGCCGAACTCAGCCGCCGCGGCTTGCGCTGGGGCCTGCCCGGTCTGCTGTTCGCGGCGCAACGAGCGCTGGGTGGCGACCTGCTCGCCTGGGGTGTGGCCCTGCTCGGCGCCCTGGCCGGCTACTCGCTGATCGCGCTGATGGAATCGCTGCTGGATCGACGCGTCACGCACAAGCCTGGCGCAACGGTGACGCCCGAATGGAGTGAGTTGGCAATGGCGCCGGTCGGCCCGCCCGCCCATATCATCGAACTGGCGCGGGTCAGCTGGAACGAAGCCGCTGGCGAATTCATGGATCCCGAGGGCGACTCCGTGCGGTTCGAGCAGCGTGGCACCGGGCGCGGACGCTATGTGTTCGCGCAGGGACGCGTGATCGACCGCGCCAGCCCGCACTACTGCTTCGGGCCAAACGATCACTGGTTCGCGGCCCGGCTGCCGGGCGACCGCGGGGACATCCTGTGGGACCGGCACAACGACCACGTTCATCGGCTCGCCGGCTGGGTGCTCAGCGGCTGGGATGGCGAGCAGCCTTGGTTGGCACGTGGTGCCGATGGGGTTCCCACCCCGCTGCACGAGGTGCTGGGACGAGGACGCCGGCACTGACCCGGTTTGTGTAGACGCCCGATTGCCCTTTCACGTTCAGAACACGCTCTGCCTCCAGCATACTTGTCGTAGTGAATATCGATACCGCCTCCTCCCTATCCTCCGCGCTGCCGCTCAGCGTGATCGTGGTCGCCGCCGACAGCGGCCCGACCCTGCGCGACTGTGTGCGACGCGTGCTGGCCTGCGAACTGCCGCTGGAAATGATCCTGGTCGACAATGCCTCGACCGACGGCATTCCGCAGGCCATCGCACGCGCGCATGAAAGCGACACGCGCCTGCGCGTGGTTTACAACCATGCGAACCTGGGCTTCGGACCGGCGGTGAATCGTGGTGTCGCACATGCGCATGGCAAATCCGTGCTGGTGCTCAACCCCGACTGCCTGATCGACAACGCGACGCTGGTTCGCATGCTCGAGGTCCTCACCACGCAGCAGCGCGTCGGCCTCGTCGGCGCCGTGGTCTGCGATGAGAACGGCCAGCCTGATCCGGCCTCTTATCGCCGCGATCCGCTGCTGAAGCGTTCGTTGAACACCATGTTCAACCGCCCCGGCGAAGGCGTGAACATCGAAGGCCCGATCCCACGAGAACTGGTGGAAGCGGAAGCCGTGTCGGGCGCGCTGATGCTGTTGACGCGCCGCCTGTTCGACTACCTCGCGGGCTTTGATGAAGACTATTTCCTGCACTGCGAAGACCTGGACCTGTGCCGTCGCGTGCGCGACGCCGGCTACAAGGTGATGCTCGCCGGCGACGTACGCGTGCTGCACGGCAAGGGCAGCTCGAGCCGGCATCGTCCCGTGTTCGTCAGTCGCCACAAGCATCGCGGCATGTGGCGCTGGTTCCGCAAGTTCGACCCCGAAGCACGCAAGCCGTGGGTGTCGGCACTGGTATGGCTCGGCATCTGGTCGCATTTCCTGCTGCAGATCCCCGGGCAATGGCTGCGACTCCTGCAGCGCCGGCTCGCCCGCGGGAGTGGCGCATGAGCGCAGCGGAGCAGCGCACCGCCGCACTCGCCACCGTCGGACTGATCTGCGTCACCGCCATCTGGGGTTCCACCTTCTTCCTCATCAAGGATCTGGTGGCGCGCATGCCGGTGGCGGATTTCCTCGCCGTGCGTTTCGTGATCGCCGCAGTCGCGATGGCATTGCTGTTTCATCGTCACTTGATGCGCCTCAGTCGTCGCGAGTGGCTGCAGGGCATCGGACTGGGTGCCGTCTACGGCATCGCCCAGTTGCTGCAGACGTCTGGCCTGGAACACACCTCGGCAAGCATCAGCGGTTTCGTCACGGGCATGTATGTGGTGTTTACGCCGTTGCTCGGCACCGTGCTGTTGCGCCAGCGCTTGCCATCGATCACCTGGATCGCCGTGCTGCTGTCGGTGGGCGGCCTCGGCCTGCTCGCCTTGCACGGTTTCAGCGTTGGCTACGGCGTGTGGTTGACCCTCATCTCGGCTGCGCTATACGGCCTGCATATCGTGGGACTGGGCGCCTGGTCGCGACCGGGCAGCGCGTTTGCGCTGTCCACCGTGCAGATGCTGGTGATCGCATTCGTCTGCCTGCTCGCCACCCTGCCCACCGGTCCGACCTTGCCGCCTGATGGCGGCGCGTGGGCGGCGGTGGTGTATATGGCGCTGGCTGCCGGTGCGGGTGCGATGCTGGTGCAGACATGGGCGCAGGCACATCTGTCATCGACGCGCGCGGCCATCGTGATGACGATGGAGCCGGTGTTTGCGGCGGGCTTTGCCGTGACCTTCGGACACGATGCACTCACCTGGCGCATGGTGATCGGCGGCTCGCTGGTGTTGGCGGCGATGTATCTGGTGGAGCTGGTGCCGCGTGGGAGTGCCGTGGTGCAGGCAGAGGGTTTGCATCACGAGGTGTAGTTAACCTGGCGCTGCGTGGCCGGCGCCCTTGTAGGAGCGCACCCAGTGCGCGACCGCCTTTCGCCACGGTCCTTCCTATCCGTCACTCCTGCTAAGGCAGGAGTCCAGTGACTTTCGTCTTTGATCTGACATTGTCGCCGACGGGCTCGCCTGCCGCGGGCTTCCGAGCCACTCGCGATCCCCGTTCGCCGCGATACTACCTACCCGTCACTCCTGCGAAGGCAGGAGTCCAGTGACTTTCGCCTTGGATCTGGCGTTGTCGCCAGCGGGTTCGCCTGCCGCGGGCTTCCGAGCCGCTCGCGATCCCCGTTCGCCGCGATACTACCTACCCGTCACTCCTGCGAAGGCAGGAGTCCAGTGACTTTCGCCTTTGATCTGGCGTTGTCGCCGACGGGCTCGCCTGCCGCGGGCTTCCGGACCGCTGCCGCGGCCCGGGTCACTTTCTCTTGCTTGCCCAAGAGAAAGTAACCAAAGAGAACGGCACCCCGCATGGCGCTGGCAGGGCTGCGCCCAGCCAGTCCGTGAGGGGCGGCCGGGCTTTTCGACCGGGCTCCTGCCCGGACGAAAAGTGCCCGACATCCGTGTCGGGCACCCCTGCGGGGCCTATTCGTCCACCCCTCACCGCCACACAGGGGAGGTTTACAGGCTCGTGCCGCTGCGCGGCACATCGTGATGGGCAAAGAAGTAGCAGTGTGTATTCGCTGTCTTTGACATCAAACGGTTAGGGCACCTATCCACAGGCTTCGCCCATGGGCTTCCACACGGGCTGTGGAAAACATTGGTGTGTGCTGCCCGATGTTTGTTTGCGGGTCGCGCACTCACACTGTCCTCGGCTCAGCTTTGAGTTTGGCCTTTGCTTTTGGCTTTTGACCTTTGCGACCGGGGCGCAAGGCGGTCGCGCACTGGGTGCGCTCCTACAGAGAGAAGCCCGCTCTTCGCTTTGGCTCATGATCTCCCCTCCCCTATGTCGCGGCGGGCGGGTGGAGGAACAGCCCGAAGGGTGGCCGGCAGGACGCCGGCCAGTTTGTCGTCAGGGCAGGAGGCCCTGTCGACAAACCCCGTAACCCGCCCGCGGACCTTCCGGGCGATAGCCCGGAAGGCGCGGCATCGGGGTGGCCTTTCTCTTGGTTACTTCTCTTTGGCCATGCAAAGAGAAGTGACCCGCTGCCCGGCAGGGCAGCGGAAGCCCGCGGCAGGCGAGCCCGGTCACGACGGTACCCAGAAGAGCGAAAGTCACTGGATGCCTCGCTGCGCTCGCCCCTTCGGGGCCGCCCTACGGGCGTTCTGCGCGCTACGCGCTTGTCCAGCCTGCGGCTGTTGATAAGCGCCTCGCGGGAATGACGGATAGGAGAGGCGGTGGCGAAAGGCGGTCGCGCACAGGGTGCGCTCCTACAGTGGGAGGAGAGGAAGAAGCGTGGGCTCTCGGCGTGGGCTCTCGGCGTGCGCAACCGCGCCCTCAGCTCCCCTTGCTGAGCTTCTCCAGCATCTGCGCAGGCGTCATGTAGCCACCCAGCATCGTGCCGTCTTCGCCAATCACGGCAGGCGTCCCGTTCACGCCAAGCTTCACGCCCAACTCGAACTCGTCCTTGACCGGATTCGGGCAATTGGTTGCCTTCGGCGCCTTGCCCAGCTTCGCTGCGGTGAAGGCCGCCTTGCGATCGGCGGAGCACCACACCGACACCATCTCGTTGTAGGTCTTCGTCGTGCGGCCCGCCTCGTCGACCACGCCCTCGCGCGGCCACGCCACGTACTCGATCGCGATGCCGGCCTTGTTGTAGTCGGCAATGTGTTCATGCAGCTGGCGGCAGTAGGCGCAATTGACGTCGGTGAACACGGTGACGCGATAGCGCGGCTTGGCAGGCGAGAACACGATGCGATCGGCTTCCGGCACCTTGGCCAGCTCGGCCTTGCGGAAGTCGGCCCAACCATCGAGGTTGCGCTTGTTGGCGAGGTCGATCGCGTCGCCGTTCAACATGTACTTGCCGTCGTTGCTCACGTAGACCAACTGGCCCGAGGCGATTACCTCGTAGAAGCCCGGGAACGGTGCCGGCCTCACCGAATCAATATTCACCTTCGGCGCGAACGACAGCACGGCCTTGCGCACGGTGCTTTCGGGACCGGCCGCGGTGCCATCGGGAGCGGCACAGGCGCTGAGCGCGAAACCGCTGACGCACAACGCCAGCAACCATTGCTTGAACATCGTCTACCTCATGAATCGGCATTTCCGGCGGGCGGAAACACAGGGAAGCTGCATTCTCGCACAGCCGGATGAACCGGGCTGTTGGCGGATTGGCACACCCGGCGCGTCTCAGCCGCGCGGATGGTGCTGCGCGTGCAGGCGCTTGAGGCCCTCCTTCGCCACCAGCGTGTAGATCTGGGTGGTGCTGAGGGCGCTGTGGCCCAGCAGCATCTGCAGGGCGCGCAGGTCGGCGCCGTGGTTGAGCAGGTGGGTGGCGAAGGAGTGGCGCAGCACGTGGGGCGAGATGCGCTTGGGCACGATCCCGACCGTCGAGGCATGGCGTTTCACCAGGGTCCAGAACATCTGCCGCGTCATGCCCTCGCCGCGATTGCTGAGGAACAAGGCCCGTGGCTGGCGCCCCTTGGCCAGGATCGGGCGCGCGGTCGCCAGATAAGCCTCGATGCGCTCGGCGGCCACCTCGCCGATCGGCACCAGGCGGTCCTTGCCGCCCTTGCCGGTAACGCGCACCACGCCCTGGCGCAGATTCAGCGCACTCAGCGGCAGCTCCACCAGCTCGGAGACACGCAAGCCCGAGGCGTACATCAACTCCAGCATGGCGCGGTCGCGCAGGCCCAGGGTAGTGGTGACATCCGGTGCGTCCAGCAGGCCCTCGATCTCGCGCTCGGCCAGCGCCTTGGGCAGGCTGCGGGGGGTCTTGGGACGCTCGATCAGCAAGGTGGGATCGTCGAAGCCCGGTTCGATACGCGCGAGATGGGCGTAATAGCGGCGGAAAGCCGACTGCCGCCGCGCCAGCGAGCGCACCGCCACCGGCTGGCTGCCATGGTAGGCGGACAGATGCTGGCGCCGAGCGCTGTGCAGAGCGAGGCCTTGCGTACCCAGCCAGCGCGCGAGCGACTCCAGGTCGCGACGGTAGGCTTCGAGCGTGCGCTCGGCCAGGCCATCCTCCGACCACACGCGCTCGATGAACGCATCGATGCTGATGCGGTCCGCTTCGGCGATACTTGGTGATTCCTGATGCATGGACGCGATGCTCGCCGCCGGCCACGTCGGGTGCAAGCGATCCCTCCTACCGGCAGCCCGTTCGATGACGTCCATCACCGCTTCCAACCCCGCGACCTGTCCGCTGTGGCGCCGCCTGACCGCGCTGGTCTACGACCTGCTTGCCGTCGTCGCGATCGTGATGGTGGTGGGTTACGTCTGCCAGCGGATCACCGGGGGCACCCTGATCAGCACCGAAGGCCACCCGCAGATCGCCTGGTGGTACCAGCCACTGCAGGCGCTGGTGGTATCGGGCTATTTCGTTGCGTCCTGGATGCGCGGCGGCCAGACGCTCGGCATGCGCCCCTGGCGTATCCGCGTCACCACTGCCAACGGTGGTCCCCTGACGCTGGGACAGGCGCTGATCCGGCTGGCCGCCGCAGCACTGCCGCTGCTGTTGCTCGGGCTCGCACCGTGGATCGGTACACGCGGTGCGTTGTGGGCGGTGGTCATCGCATGGGCGGTCTGGTTTGGCGTGGCGGCGTTCGACTCGCGCCGCCGAGCTGTCCACGATGTGATCGCGCGCACGGAATTGCACACGCGAACTTCACGTTGACGTCAGCCTCATGCGCCACACTGCGCGCATGCCCAGCCTCGCCCTTCCCCGACGGACCGCTGCAGAAGTCCGCCGTATCAACGAAGATTTTTACGAGTCGCTGTGGGCGGGCTCCCGTCTGGTCGAGCCCAGCCGTTTCAACACCTGGCCGATCGTTCGCGATCTCGCGATGGCGCTGCCGCGTCGGCTGGAAGTGGCACCGGGGTTGCGTCCCCGCCTCCCTTTGGACGGCACCTATTTCGTCGACATGAGCCCTGCCGCCACAAAGGGCTTGCGTGCCCACGGCGCCACCGCACTGCGCGGATCCCTGAGCTCGTTGCCGTGTCCCACCGCAGGATTCGACCTGATCTGCGCCCTGGACATCCTCGAACACCTGCCCGATGACGAACGTGCACTGCAGGAGCTTACGCGCGTCGCCGCTCCGGACGCGCGCATGCTGCTTTCGGTGCCGCTGCATATGGACGCATGGACCGATTTCGATGATTTCGTGGGCCATGCCCGCCGCTACGAACCCACCACGCTGGTGCGTCGCCTGGCCGCTCACGGCTGGACCATCGAGCGGAGCGCGGTCTATGGCATGCAAGCCAGCTCCTCGCGACTGCTGGCCCTCGGCCAGTGGTACCTCACGCACCACCGTGAGCGCGCCTTGTGGTGGTACAACCATGTGCTGATGCCGCTGGGCGTGCGCCTGCAGAAACCACTGCAGTGGCGATCCGGCCTGGGTTCGACCGAGGGCGTGGACGAACTGGTATTACTCTGCCGCCGGACGTAAGCGGCTGATTCAGCAAGCCTGAGACGATGCGGCGGCGCAGCACGGCTTGCCCAAACCGGTTAAGATGCGGCATTCCGTCGCTTCCGGTTCCACCGCATGCTCTATCAGATTCATGAGTGGCAGCGCGCCATCCTTGGCCCACTCAGCCACTACGCCGAAGCCAGCGCCAAGATGTTCAGCGACGTCACGAGCCCGTTCTCGCACGTCCCGGGCGCGGATCGACTGGCCGCCGGTTATGAGCTGCTGCACCGGTTGGGCAAGGAGTACGAGAAGCCCGCCTTCAACCTCCCGCAGGTGACGGCGCACGGCCAGGAAATCGCCGTGATCGAGCGCGTGGTGCTGGACAGGCCGTTCTGCCAGCTCAAGCGCTTCAAGCGCTTCAGCGACGATCCGGACACCATCGAAAAGATGAAGAACGACCCCGCCGTGCTGGTGGTCGCTCCGTTGTCCGGCCACCACGCCACCTTGCTGCGCGACACCGTGCGTACCCTGCTGCAGGACCACAAGGTGTACATCACCGACTGGGTGGACGCGCGCATGGTGCCGGCCAGCGAAGGTGCGTTCCGCCTCGACGACTACGTCGCCTACATCGAGGCATTCATCCGCCATATCGGCGCGCGCAACGTGCACGTGGTCTCGGTGTGCCAGCCTACCGTGCCGGTACTCGCCGCGGTGTCGTTGATGGCCGCGCGCGGCGAGGACACGCCGCTCAGCATGACCATGATGGGCGGGCCGATCGAACCGCGCAGCAATCCCACCGGCGTCAACAACCTCGCCACCACGCGCCCGTTGAGCTGGTTCAAGGGCAACGTGATCCATACCGTGCCGGCGAACTATCCGGGCAGCGGGCGCGAGGTGTACCCCGGCTTCCTGCAGCACGCGGGCTTCATCGCGATGAACCCGGGCCGCCACCTCAATTCGCATTGGGACTTCTACGAGAACCTGCTGCGCGGCGACCAGGACGACGCCGAGGCGCACCGCAAGTTCTACGACGAGTACAACGCCGTGCTGGACATGCCGGCCGAGTACTACCTGGACACCATCGCCACCGTGTTCCAGCAGTTCCTGCTGCCGCGCGGCCTGTGGGACGTTTCCGGCGAGCGCGTGCGACCCGAGACCATCAAGAACACCGCCCTGTTCACCGTGGAAGGCGAACTGGACGATATCGCCGGCCTGGGGCAGACCGAGGCCGCGCATGACCTGTGCAGCGGCATTCCGGCCAAGCGCCGCGCGCACCGCGTGGTCGAAGGTGCCGGCCATTACGGCATCTTCAGCGGACGCCGCTGGCGCCAGACGGTTTATCCGGAAGTGCGCGACTTCATCCGCAAGTTCAACAAGCCGGTGAAGCAGAGCGCCTGACCCCGCGTTCTTCCCTGTAGGAGCGCACCCAGTGCGCGAACGCAGATTGCGGCATCACCGCTCCGTCGGCTTTTCGCGCACTGGGTGCGCTCCTACATGGGATGGAGCACCGTCTCAGCGCGCGAAGAAGGTGCGGAACGCCGCCACCGTGCGCGCGACACCTTCGTCATCGATATCCAGGTGCGTGACCAGGCGCAGCGTCGGCAGGTAGCCGATGCTGATGCGTATGCCGTCCGCCCGCAGATGGGCGTCCAGTTCGCGCAGGCGATCCGCCGGCACATCGATGAACACCATGTTGGTGAACTGTCCAAGCAACTTCACGCCGGGAACGTCACCCAGTCCCGCCGCCAGCATGACCGCACGCGCATGATCCTCGGCCAGGCGATCCACGTGATGGTCCAGCGCATGCTGCGCGGCCGCCGCCAACAAGCCGGCCTGGCGCCAGCCGCCACCGGCCACCTTGCGCCAGCGCCTCGCCTTCTCGATCAATGCCTGCGAGCCCACCAGCACCGAGCCCACGGGCGCACCCAGGCCCTTGGAAAAACACACCGACACGCTGTCGAAGTACTGGGCGATCTCGCGGGCCTTCACGCCACTGGCGACCGCCGCGTTGAACAGGCGCGCACCATCGAGATGCAGCCCGAGGCCACGGGCACGCGCAAAATCGTGCGCGGCACGCAGGTAATCCGCCGGCAGCACGCGGCCATGCCAGGTGTTTTCCAGTGCCAGCAGCCGCGTGCGGGCAAAATGCGGATCAACCGGCTTGACCGCTGCGGCCAGCTTGTCGAGCGGCAGGGTTCCATCGACGTCGTGCGGAATCGGCTGCGGCTGGATCGAGCCCAGCACCGCCGCACCGCCGCCTTCGAACTTGTAGGTGTGCGCATCCGCGCCCACCAGGTACTCGTCACCACGCTCGCAATGCGACATCAGCGCGAGCAGGTTCGATTGCGTGCCCGTGGGTACGAACAGGCCGGCCTCGAAGCCCAGATCATCGGCCACCTGCTGCTGGAAGGCATTGACGGTGGGATCCTCGCCGTACACGTCATCGCCCACGGCCGCATCGATCATCGCGGCTCGCATGGCAGGCGTGGGGCGGGTGACGGTGTCGCTGCGCAGGTCGATCGTGTCCACGGTGGTCGCTCGTCGGAATACAGACGGCCAGCTTGCGCACTTGTCGGCCGCTAGGCAAGCCGCTTTCAGATCAACGCCTGCGCCACTGTCCCGCACCATGCTTCCTCCTTGGCACTCACAAGGAGATCACCACCATGAACAGGAAGGATGTGGTTGGGCAAGTCGCCGCAATGACCGGGCTGGCGACGCCTGTATGCGAGAAGGCACTGGAAGCCTTCGAGGACGTCTGCGGCGATGCACTGACCGGCGCCTTCAAAGGTACCCGCCACAACCACGCCCGCGTCATCGCCGAAATGGCCAGACGAACGGGAGCCAGCGAACAGGCATGCCAGGACATCCTCAAGGCTTTTGAGAAAGTCCTCGAAGATACCCTCCGCGACAAGCTCGGCTTCGGCCGGAAGAAGGGCCTGTAGCGGCGACACGCGCTGTCCCGGCATCCCGATGGCTGACGCCTCCGGGATGCCGTGCAGGGCCACGTGGCACCCGCGAGGCAGAGCCACGGCGATTGGGCTAGCCTTTCCCATCGGCGCCATCCGCTCGGGATGTACAAGGAGCCGTGCTCATGTCGTTCATGCGTCTGTACCTGCGCGTCATCGGGCTGCTGGCGCCCGAACGTCGGCTGGCAATCACGCTGGCGCTGGCGAACCTGGCGTTGGCCGGCGTGTTCTTCCTGGAACCGGTACTTTTTGGCCGCGTGGTCGACGCGTTGTCGGCGGACAACGGGCGCGCTGCGCGGTTGATTGGCCTCTGGGCCGGCGTCGGTTTCGCGGGCGTACTCGCCAATGTGTGGGTGTCGCTGCATGCGGATCGGCTGGCACACCGGCGCCGGCTCGCCGCCATCGCGCTGTTCTTCGAACATGCCGCATCGATGCCATTGTCCTTCCACGGCGAATACCACACGGGCCGCCTGTCACGCATCATGAACGTCGGCGTCAGCAACCTGTTCAACCTGTGGCTGAGCTTTTTCCGCGAGCACCTGGCGACATTGCTGTCGATCATCGTGATGATTCCGGTTGCCCTGTGGCTGAACTGGAAGCTCGCGCTGCTGATGATGGCGCTCCTGCTGTGCTTCTCCATCTTCAACGCCGTCGCGGTGCAACGCACGCACAAGGCGCAGGGCGAAGTAGAGGAACTCCACCATGAAATCGCCACGCGCGCCGGCGACGTGTTCGGCAACGTCACCGTGGTGCAGAGCTTCACGCGGCTGGCCGCCGAATCGCGCGCCCTGCACGAACTGATGACCCGCACGCTCAATGCGCAGTATCCCGTGCTGCGCGGCTGGGCGATCCTTTCGGTACTCAACCGGGCAGCCAGTACGCTGACCATCGTGGCGATCTTCGCCGTCGGTGCCGCACTGCATGCGCGCGGCGAAATCAGCGTCGGTGGCATCGTCAGTTTCGTGGGTTTCTCGATGCTGCTGATCGGGCGACTGGAGCAGTTCGCCACCTTCCTTTCGAACCTGTTCTTCCAGTCGCAGTCACTGCGCGATTTCTTCACCGTGCTCGACCGACAGTCGGAGATCGAGGACCGCCCGGGCGCGATCGTTTTGCCACGTGTGCAAGGCGACGTTGTATTCGAACACGTGAGCTTCGGTTACGACCCGGTGCAGCCTGCCCTGCATGGCCTGAGCTTCCGCGCGCCGCCCGGCAGCACCATCGCCCTGGTAGGCCCGACCGGCGCCGGCAAGAGCACCGCGCTCAGCCTGCTCTACCGCGCCTACGATCCATCCGAAGGGCGCGTCACCATCGATGGCCATGATGTGCGCGAGGTGACGCTGGAATCGCTGCGCAGGAACATCGGCGTGGTGTTCCAGGACGCGGGCATGTTCTATCGCTCGATTCTCGAAAACCTGCGCGTGGGTGATCCCGAGGCGGATGCAGCTTCAATCGAGAACGCCGTCGCGGCCGCGGAAGCAGCCACCTTCATTTCGCGCAAACCCGAGGGGTTGGAGACCTTGGTCGCCGAGCGCGGCCGCTCACTTTCCGGTGGCGAGCGCCAACGCCTGGCCATCGCCCGCGCCATGCTGAAGGATGCACCCATCCTGATACTTGACGAAGCCACCAGCGCACTCGACAACGCGACCGAGGCGCGCATCCAGCGTGCGCTGGATCGGCTGACCAAGGGGCGCACCACGTTCGTGATTGCGCATCGTTTGTCGACGGTGCGGGATGCGGATTTGATCCTTGTGCTGGATCAGGGGCGGTTGGTGGAGCAAGGCAGGTTCGACGAACTGATTCGTCTGGGTGGGTTGTTTGCGCGTCTGGCGGAGGATGGGAAGTTTGCGCCTGATGCGGAGGTAGTGGAGGGGTAGCTGTTTGCTTCCCTTTGGGGATGTGAACGGGGCGCGGTCGTCTCTCGCTCCGGCTGCATGTTTTTGGGCTTTTTGTCTGAGACTACGGTTTTGCCTTCGGTAGCTCCGTTCCCGCCAGGTTGCCGCCTACGACGCAATGCTAGTCCCTGTGGGACGCGGCGGGCGTTTCGATCTCCTGCCGGAGTTCGAGTCACTTTTCTTTTGCTGGCCCAAAAGAAAAGTAACCCAAAGAAAATGGCCTTTAGAGCCAGGGCTCATAGCGGTATGCGGGATAGAAGCGCCGGATGACTTAGGCAAGCCGAATCAGGGACGTGCTACCTCCAAGGGAGCGGCTACACCGCCACGCGCCGAAGCGCTGAGGGCTTAAAGCCGGCCTGGGTGCCTTTGGAGTGCACTCGCTAGATTGACCCCTCACCCCAGCCCTCTCCCCGGAGGGGAGAGGGAGCGAAGCGGGTGCGGCTTTAAGTCCTCAGCGCATTTGCGCGTGGCGGTGTAGCCTCTCGACGGCGGCGGAGGCGGTCGCAATCCGGGCTCCGGAACCTCCAAGGCCTTTCCCTGCGGAGTGCTGCCAGCTCTGGCTCTGAAGGTCGTTTTCTTTGGGTTACTTTTCTTTTGGACCAGCAAAAGAAAAGTGACTCGAGCGTCGGCAGACGATCGAAACGCCCGCTGCGTAAGCGGCAACCTGGCAAAACCACGGCAACCGTAGGCCAAAGCCCCTGCACGACCAGCTTCGCTGTTGTGAAGCACCTACTGCTTTCGCAGGAATGACAAGCATAAAGACCGAGACAAAAAGTGCTCACTCGCAAGGTGCGCCATACACAAAAATACGCACCAACAAAAAGGGCAGTGTCGCCACCGCCCCTCTCGCAAAACGAAAACCCGGTCAGCTACCCGTGCTTCCTGAAATACAACCAGGCAATCACCGCCAGGATCACAGCAGGCAACAAGTTCGCCATCAACGGCGGCACGCCATACACCGTGCCGAAGCTCACCATGGCCTTCTGCAGGAAGTACCAGCCGATCGCCAGCAGCATGCCGATGAACATGCGCTTGCCCAGGCCACCCGAGCGCAGCGTGCCGAACGAGAACGGCATCGCGCACAGCACCAGCACCAGCACGTTGAGCGGATACAGCGCGCGGCCCCAGAAGGCGTTGGCGTAGGCGCCAGGGTTCTGGCCGTTCTGTTCCAGATAGGTGATGTTGCGACGAAGGTCGCGCATCGGCTGGTACTGCGGCTGGATCACCGACAGCTCCAGCACCTGCGGATTGAGCCTCGAATCCCAGCGCTCATTGGCGACTGTCGTGCTGTGGGTGCCCTTGTCGTCGAGCGTGGTGCTGCGCACCTGGTTCATCAGCCACTGGTGGCCATCGTGCTCCGCGGTCTGCGCCCAGTCGAAGCGTGCCACCTGGCCATCAGGCGTCAGCGTGAACACGCGTACGTCATGCAGCTGCACGACGCTGTGCGTCTCGGTACGCCTCACCGTCACGCCCTTGGCGTTGATGATGCGCGCACCGTCGCGCGCCCACAGGCCGGAAGCGCCGCCCATGCCCACGTTGTTTGAGCGCATGCGCAACTGCATGGCCTGCGCTTTCTGGTCGCCCCACGGCGCAGCCGTCTCGCCCAGGATCACCACACCGAAGATGAGGATGGCCACCACGCCCACCGCCGAGACGGCGATGCGCAGCTTGGAAAGGCCGCAGGCGCGCAGGGCGGTGAGCTCGTTGGTAGACGCCAGGCCGCCAAGACCCAGCAGGCCGCCGATCAGCGCCGCATTGCCGAACATCTCGTAAAGGCGACGTGGAAAGGTCACCAGCACGTAGATCACGGCATTGGTCACGGTGTAGCCGTTCTTGCCCACGTTGCCGAGCTGGCGCATGAGCTGGACCACGGCATCGAGGCCGGTGATCACCAGCCATACCATCAGGATCGATGCCAGTACGGTCGTACCAACCAGCCAGTCGACACGCTTGACGCGCAACGCGGCCATCAGGCACCCGCCCTTCGCGGCTTGCGCTCGACATACTGGCTACGGAACATCCAGGCGGCAATGCCGAACACGATCAGCGACAGCATCCACATCGGTCCCGAGTGATGCCAGTGACCCTTGATGAGCTGGCCACGACACAGCGCCATCATCAGGTAATAGCAGTAGAACGCGAGCACGGCCAGCAACAGGCGCCCGAAGCGCGGTTCGCGCGGGCTCTGGCGCGACAGCGGCAACGCCAGCGTCAACAGCACCAGCGTCATCGCCGGAGCGATGGTGCGCCACGCGAACTCCGCGCGCGTATCCGGGTTGTCGGTACGCAGCAGGGCCATCGTGGTGAGCGAGTGCGCGGGATCTTCATCGTCCGTATCCGACTGCACGTTGGACAGCGACGCGTCGTTGCGCTCGTACTGCATCTTGCGCCAGTTGTCCGCACCCAGCGGGATGTCGTACTGGAAGCCGTTCCACAGCGCCAGGAAGCGGCCGCTGCCGTCGGTCTCCTGATAGAGCTGGCCACGCTTGCCGGTCACCAGCTTGATATGCGGAACGTTGTCCTTGCCGATACGTTCGGTGGCGATGAACGTGTTGCCCAGCGTGCTGCCGTCGCGGCTGAGCTGATCGACGAAGATGATGCCGCCCTTGCCCGGCAGCTCGGTGAAGCGGCCGGCATCCAGGCCGGCGGCGATCACCGACCGGTTCGCTGCCGCCACCAACTGGTCGGAGGTGCGCGCCGCCCACGGCCCCAGCCACAGCGACACGAGGCCGACCAGCAGGGCGATGCTCGCGGCGAGGATCGACATCGGGCGCAGCAGGCCCGAGGCGCCCATGCCCGAGGATGCCAGCACGTGCATTTCGCTCTCGCGCCACATGCGACCGAGGGCGAGCAGCACGCCGAGGAAGGCCGACAGCGGCAGCAGCGTGGTGAGGCCATCCAGCATGTTCAGGCCCAGCACCTGGAACATCACGCTGGCCGGGAAACTGCCATTGGCCACCTGCTGCAGCACGTGCGCAAACGAGATGCCGGACATGATGGCCAGCAGCACGATGGCAGTGGCGGCTACGCTCTGAGCCAGCTCACGCAGGAAATAACGATCGAGGATGCTTAGCACCGGCCCTCACGCACGCATTGGCCCGCACGGCAACGCCGCCCGCGGGGTGACAAATAACGGTGAAGTGTAAGCGCTCTCGCCCCGCTCATGGGGACAGGTCCTCGACATGGGATAAGATGAAGGGCTTGGCGCCGCCCTTCCCGGGGCCCGGCAAACCCCAAGTCTAGCCTGTCCGGGCCTTTCCGGACCTTTCTGCAGGACACGATATGACTCTCCAGTTCAGCCTCGGCTCCGCCGCTCCCGAAACCGTCGAAACCCCCTGCGTGGTGGTCGGCGTGTACGAGAACGGCATGCTCACCAGCGCCGCTGCCCGCGTGGACACCGCCGCGCATGGCGCGATCAAGCGCCAGGTCGAGAGCGGCGACATCACCGGCAAGGCCGGCACCACGGCCGTGCTGTTCGCGCCCGAGGGCATCGCAGCCAAGCGTGTGCTGGTGGTCGGACTGGGAACGCAGAAGACCTTCGATGGTGCACGCTATCAGAAGGTGACCATCGAGGCCGCGCGTGCGCTGGGTCGCCTGCCGATCGACAGCGCCGTGTCGTACCTGGCCGAAGTCGACGTGCCCGGCCATGACGCCGCCTGGCGCGTGCGCACCGCCGCCCTGGGCGCCGACTACGCCGCCTATCGCTACACCGCCACCTTCAAGCCGCGCGAAAAGAGCGCTCAGCCGGAGCTGGGCGCCATCACCTTCGTCGCGGGCGACGACGCGCAGGCCGGCCTGCAGCAGGCCGCCGGCATTGCCGAAGGCGTGCGCTTCGCGCGCGAACTCGCCAACCTGCCGCCGAACATCTGCAACCCCGCCTACATCGCCGCGCAGGCCGAGCAGTTCGCTGCCGCGCACGACAAGGTGAGCTGCACCGTGCTTGACGACGAGAAGATGGGCGAACTGGGCTTCGGCTCGCTGCTCGCCGTCGGTCGCGGCTCGGCCAACAAGCCCAAGCTCGTGATCCTCGAGTACAAGGGCGGCGTGGAAGGCGACAAGCCGTACGCCTTCGTCGGCAAGGGCATCACCTTCGACACCGGCGGCATCAGCCTCAAGCCCGGCCCGGGCATGGAAGAAATGAAGTACGACATGGGCGGCGCTGCCGGCATGCTCGGCAGCTTCGTCGCCACGGTGAAGCTGGGCCTGCCGGTGAACCTGGTGTGCGTGGTGCCGGCCGTGGAAAACATGCCCGACGGCGACGCCTATCGCCCGGGCGACGTGCTCACCAGCCTGTCCGGTCTCACCATCGAAGTGCTCAACACCGATGCGGAAGGCCGCCTGATCCTGTGCGATGCGCTGACCTACACCGCGCAGACGTACCAGCCGAAGGTGCTGATCGACGCCGCCACGCTTACCGGTGCCTGCGTGATCGCGCTGGGCAAGCACGCCAGCGGCCTGATGAGCAAGCACGACGACCTCGCCGCCGAGCTGCTCGCCGCCGGTGAGCACACGCTGGATCGCGCATGGCGCCTGCCGCTGTGGGACGACTACCAGGTGCAGCTGGAATCGGGCTTCGCCGACGTCGCCAACATCGGCGGCAAGAATGCCGGCGCCGTCACCGCAGGCTGCTTCCTGGCGCGCTTCACCGAAGGCCAGCGCTGGGCACACCTGGATATCGCCGGCACGGCATGGGACGAAGGCCGCAAGGGCATGGCCACGGGCCGCCCGGTGCCGCTGCTGGTGCAGTGGCTGATCGATCGCGCCGCCTGATCCCTCGACGCCCTTCCGGCCAACGCCGGAAGGGCGAACCCACAAGGCTTACGCCATGCCTCGCGCCGACTTCTACCTGATCGACAAGCCGCGCTTCCGCGAACAGCCGCTGCTGCTGGTATGCGAGCTGGCCAAGCGCGGCTTTGCCGCGCAGCAACCGATGCTGATCCTCGCGCGCGATTTCGCGCAGGCCGAAGCCATCGACGAACTGCTGTGGGAATTCGACCAGGACGGCTTCATCTCGCATCAGCTCGCGGGCGATGACGATGACGAGTTCACCGCCGTGCTGATCGTGCCGCCCGGCATGGAGCCCGCCGACCGGCCATTGCAGATCAACCTGCGCGAGGAGTGCGCTCCTGGCCGCTACGACCGTGTGCTGGAAGTGGTGGCCGCCGACCCCGCCGAGCGCGATGGCTCGCGGGTACGCTGGACCGAATACAAGCGTCGCGGCTTCGAGGTCAACAAGTTCGACATGTAGAAAGGGCGCTTCGGCGCCCTTCTCTTTTCGCCACACCGGCTTTCGTAGGAGCGCACCCAGTGCGCGACCGCAGAGCAGCGATGTCGCCACGACGTGGCGTTCTCTCCGGGGCAGGCTTTTCGCGCACTGGGTGCGCTCCTACAAATGCGCACAGGCGAGGGCCTATGAGGTCGCCTCATCAATGCGAGCCGCCATCTGCTCGTTGATCGCATCCTGCAACTGCTCGCCGCTCAGCGGCTTGCGCAGGAAACCATCCATGCCCGCCGCATGCGCACGCGTTTCCTCATCGCCACCGGATCGCGCGGTAATCGCCACGATCGGCACGTGCTGGCCCGGCTCTTCGCGCTGGCGGATCAGGCGCGCGATCTGGAAGCCGTCGATGCCGGGCAGGTCCAGGTCCAGCAGGATGATGTCGCATGGCGCCTGCGCGAGTTCGGCCAGCGCGGCCAGGCCGTTGCCTACGTAGTGCACCACGTGGCCCGCGCGTTCCAGCAGGCCACGGATCACCGCTGCCACGATGGCGTCGTCCTCCACCAGCAACACTTCAAGTCCACGCCCTGTTGCGGTCTCTCCCGGTGCAGCCGTCGCGGGCGCCGGCTCCTGGGCAACAGCCAGCGGCAGGCGCACATGGAAGGTGCTGCCAAAGGCGACCTTGGACTCCAGCTCGATGCTGCCACCCATCATGGCGACCAGCTCGCGACAGATCGCCAGGCCCAGGCCGCTACCGGCGCGGCGCTGAGGACCGGTCACTTGTTCGAAGCGCTGGAATAGCCGCGCCTGGCTGGCCTCGGGGATGCCGGGACCGGTATCGATGATGCTGAAGCGCAGGCCATCGTCGGTGCGCCGCACGCGCAACGTGACGCCGCCGCGCTCGGTGAACTTCAGCGCGTTATTGGCAAGATTCAGCAGCACCTGCTTGATGCGCAGCGCATCGCCGACCATGCGATGCGGCAGGTCCGCCGGCATGTCGATCTCGAAGCGCAGCCCCTTCGCGCGTGCCTGCCCCAGCTCCAGTTGCGCGACGTCCTCGACCAGCGTGCGTGGATCGAACGGTGCGTTCTCGAGCTCCAGCTTGCCGGCCTCGATGCGGGCCAGGTCCAGTGCGTCGTTCAGCAGCTTGAGCAGCATGCCGCCGGAACGCTGCATGGCCTCGGCGTACTCGCGCTGCGTGGCATTGAGCGGCGTACTCAGCAGCAACTCCGCCATGCCCATCACGCCCGTCATCGGCGTGCGTATCTCATGACTCAGCGTGGCGAGGAACTGGGTCTTCGCCGCGCTCGCCTGCTCGGCCAGACGGCTGCGCTGTTCGGCCAGCTGGATCTGGTGACGCTGGGCCAGGCGACGACGCCACGCCTTGAGCGCACCCCACACCAGCAACAACACCAGCAGCACATAGCTGCACCATGCCCACCAGCGCAGCCACGGCGGCGCCTGCACGTGAATCTTCAACGGCTGCGAAAGCTGCGACCACACGCCGTCGGCGCCGGCCGCCGTCACTTCGAGCGTGTAGTCGCCATGCCCGAGGCCGGCGAAATCGCGCTCACCGCGACCACCCATATCCACCCAGCCGGCATCGAGTCCGTGCAGGCGAAAGCGATAGCGGTTCGCCGCCGGATCCACGTACGAGAACACGCGCGCTTCGATCACCAGGCCGCTGTCCCGCCAACCTAGCGAAAGTCCGCCGGAGGCCGGTAGTGACAGGTCCTGCACCACGCCGTGGCGACGCACGACGATATGCGTGATCGACACCGGCGGCGGCGACACGTGCTCGTCGATGCGATTGGGATTGAAGGCCATCACGCCGCCAAGCGTCGGCGCATAGATGGTGCCGTCCGCCATGCGGCCGAAGCCGCGCAGGAATTCACCGTTGCTCAGGCCGTCCTGTAAACCCAGTTCGTGGAAGCGCCCGGTGGCGGGATCGAACCGCCACAAGCCGTCGCGACCGAAGATCCACACGCGGCGATGCTTGTCCACCGCAAGATCCACCACGTTGATGGACGGCCAGCCGTGCGCCGCATCCACCTTCCGATCGAGCGCGAGGCCGTTCGCCGTGTTGTGGTACAGCTCGAGGCCGGTCGGGCGCGCCATCCACAGACCATCGTCGGTGAAATCGAAGGCATCCACCGCCTGGCTGTTGTCCACGCCTGGCACCGGCTCGAAATGATCGTGGTTGCGGTCCAGGCGCAGCATGCCGCCGTCGCTGGCGTACCAGAACGCGGCATCCTTCAACGTGAGCTGGCTTCCCCAGCGGGCCTTTTCCTGCGCGGGAAGGACAGCCACCGGCGTCACCTCCAGCGTGTCCTGGTCGATGCGGTACAGGCCTTCCCCGAACGTGCGCGCATACAGCTTGCCGTCCGGGCCCAGCTCCACCTCCAGCGGATGCTTCATGCCGCGTCCGCTGGCGGGCACCTGGTCCAGCTTGCCGTCGACATAACGGAACAACGCGCCCTGCACCGTCAGCCACAGGCGTCCCGGTCGATCCTCGGTCATGCCCAGCACGTCGCCACGCAGGCCCGACAGTACGTGCTCGACCTTGCCCGTGGCAGGCGTCAGCTGATCCACGCGACCGTTGCGTTCGCCGACCCAGATCGAACCGTCGCTGCCGCGGGCCACCGACGAGGCCACCGAATCGCGCAGGCTGCTGTCGTCGTCAGGGATGTGGGTGAAGCGACTGACGCCATTCCAGCCCGGCGCGAGATAGCCCACGCCGCCATCGAACAACGCGATCCACAGGCCACCCTCGTTGTCGGGGTGGATCTGCCACACCCAGGTACCCGGCAGATTGCCGTGCAATACCGGCGCGTCGGTGACAGGCTGGATGGGCGCACCCTTGCCGTTCTGCAGATACAGGCCGCGCTGGGTGCCGACCCACAATCGCCCGGCACGGTCACGCATGCTGCTGAGGATGTTGGTCTCGGGCAGCTCGCCACGCCCGATCTGTCGCGCCACGTCATCGGCGCCCACCACGAACAAGCCGTACGAGGAGGCGATGCGCACCTCGTCGCCCTCGCCTTCGATGCGCCACGCATCCAGCGGTTGCCCCGGCGTTGCAGGGTGGATCAGGTGAAAGTCGCCCGCTTCGTCGCGACGAAAAATGCCGTTGTCGCTGCCCACCCACAGCTGGCCGCGCCCGTCGACGAACAACGCACCCACGATGCCGAGTTCTTCGGGCCGCGTGCCGGTGACCACGATGTGGTCGAAGCCGCGACCATCCTGCCGCATGCGGTCCAGGCCCGAGGCCGTTCCCACCCACAGTGAACCGTCATCGGTCTGCGCCAGGCTCCACGCCTTGTCGCTGGCCAGGCTGGCCGGGTCGGCAGGATCGTGTCCCCAGTGGCGGAAGGTATTGGAGCGCTCGTCGTAACGGTTGAGCCCCGCCTCCAGTCCCGCCGCCCACAGGCGTCCACCTCGATCGAACATCAGCGAAGAGATGCCGTTGTTGAACAGCGACTGCGAATCGCCCACCACGTGGCGGAACACCTTGAAGCTCACACCGTCGTAGCTCGCGATGCCGCTCTTGGTGCCGAACCACATGACGCCATCGGGCGCCTGCACCACGGTGTACACGCTGCTGCTGGGCAGACCCTCGGCCGTGCCGTAGCGACGGAACTGCGGTGTCGGCAAAGCCATGGCCGCCTGCGCCACGACCGGCGTGGTGGTGGGCGTGGCAACGAGCGGGCCCGCGAACAGGAACGCGCTGAACAGCAAGGACGGCAGCATGATCTCCCCCGAGAGGGATCGATCATGCCAGACCGACGATGTCAGAACGAGCTTGGGACAAACCCGAAAGCGCTGACGGATGCCCCATCAAGATCCCGTGAAGGCACCGCTCCGGAAACAATCCGTTCCGCGGCCGCCGCTGGCGCCTCCCCGGCGGATCATCCAGACTTCGGCCCCATGCACATCTCCCGCCTGACAAGACGGTTCGTGTTCGCCATCGCGTGCGCCTGGCTCCCGCTTGCAACGCTGCAGGCGGCGCCGGCCACTTACCGCTATGACACCACGCATAGCCAGGTCCTTTTCAGCGTCGACCACAACGGCTTCTCGCGCCCGTTCGGTCGCCTGCACATCGCCCGCGGCTGGCTGCGTTTCGACCCGGACGACTGGAGCCAGTCCGCCACCGAACTGGACATCGACCTGGACAGCCTGGACATGGGCGATGCGGCGTGGAACGCCGCCGTGAAGAAACCCGCCTTCCTTGACGTGGAGAAAGGCCGCTACGCGCATTTCGTGAGCACCTCGGTGGAACGCAAGGACGACACGCACGGCGTGTTGCACGGCGAGCTCACCTTGCGTGGCGTGACCCGGCCGGTGGAACTGGCATTTACGACCAATCGCCGCGGTGGAACCATCTACGGCATGCATACCACGGCCGGTTTCTCCGCCACGACCATGCTCAACCGCGATGATTTCGGCATCACCTCCAATGCCAACTCGGTCGGCCACGGCGTCAGCGTCTGGCTGGAGCTGGAAGCCATCCAGGACGACAAGGCCCAATCCAACAAGGAATCTCCATGAGCCTGCGCAGCGACGACCGCCGATGGGGTTCGGTCGCCAAGTTCTTCCACTGGACCACGGCCCTGCTGATCATCGGCAACGGCATCTTCGGCCTGATGATGGATCTGGCCGGTTCGCCGATGCAGAAGATCAACTGGCTGGCGTTGCACAAGTCGATCGGACTCACCGTGCTCGCACTGCTGTTGCTGCGGCTGGTGTGGCGCCTCGGCGACCGCCGCCCCGCCGAAGATCCCGCGCCGCGCTGGCAGCAGCTCGCCGCGCATGGCGTGCACCTGCTTCTGTATCTGCTGATCGCCGCGATCCCGCTGAGCGGCTGGTGGTTCAACTCGGTCACCGGCAAGCCGCTGCAGTTCTTCAAGCTGTTCAACCTGCCGCCGCTCGGCGCCGCCAACCACGACCTGCGCCATCTCTCCCACAGCATCCACGAGAACCTGTTCTGGTTCCTGGTGCTGCTGCTGGTGCTGCACGTCGGCGGTGCGCTGAAGCATCACCTGATCGATCGCGACAACACGTTGCTGCGCATGCTCCCCTTCCGTCGCCTGCGCAATGACTCCCCCTCCCCAGGAGAACGTTGATGACTTCCCTCAAGCTCGCTGCCCCGCTTCTGCTCGCGCTTGCCCTGCCGAGCCTCGCCAGCGCCACTGACTACGCCGTGCAGCCGGCCGGCAGCAAGCTCGGCTTCGCCGGCACCTTCCAGGGCCAGGCGTTTGACGGCACGTTCGGCAAGTGGACGGCCAACATCAGCTACGACCCGGCCAAGGTCGCCACCTCGAAGTTCGAAGTGGACGTGGACCTCGCCAGCGTGAAGACCGGCGACAACGATCGCGACAGTGCGCTGCCCGGCGCCGACTTCTTCAACGTGGCGAAGTTTCCCAAGGCGCACTTCGTGACGACCGGCTTCCGTCAGAACGGCGCGGTAGTGGTGGCCGATGGCAACCTCACGCTGCGCGGCGTGAGCAAGCCGGTAAGTCTCAACGTGACGTTCAAGTCGCAGGGCGGCAACGCCACGCTCGACGTAACCGGCACGGTCAAGCGCCTGGACTATGGCGTCGGTGGCGGCGAATACGCCGATACCTCGGTGATCGGCGCGGACGTGAAGGTCAACGCGCACCTGGTGCTCACCGCCAAATAATCCGGTGCCCCCTCAGGGGCCACTCTTTTTTTGTAGGAGCGCACCCAGTGCGCGAAAAGCCTACGGAGCGCAGATACCGAAACTCCGCGGTCGCGCACTGGGTGCACTCCTACAAAGTCTCCGTGTTCTCCAGGAACAGCCGCACCGCCGTTGCATCGAACGGCCAATCCAGCTCGCGCCCGTCCTGATTGTCGCGCAACACCGGCACGCGTACGCCATAGCGCTGTTCCAGCGCTTCTTCATCATCGACCCACACGCTGTCGAAATCGGGCGCGCGCGCCTCGGCCATCACGGCCAGCGCCTGGTCGCACAGGTGGCAGTAGTCCCGCTGGTAGAGCACATATCGCATCGGCATAAGCGCCGGACGATAACCCAGCGCCAAGGTTGCCTGCGAGCCCGGCCTCCTCCGTGTCAGCCCTGCGCGGCATCTCGCCGGCCCAGGAGACTGGCAAACTTAAATGATAATAACTATCATTTACCAAATAGGGCCCAGCCATCGCCAATGCCCTCGGTGCGTCCGCGCCGAACTCCCTATACCAACAAAACAGGGCTACCCCGATGCCATTCCACGCCTCGCTCACGCGACGCTATCCCTTGCACTGCCGCCTTGCCGTCGCCCTCGCCCTGGCGCTTGCCGCCCCCTTGTCCCATGCCGGCGATGCCCCCGACGCAGCCGACACCACCAAGGTGAAGAACCTGGAGGGCGTGCAGGCCACCGCCACCGTCACGGGCGATGGCGACTCCTACACCACTCACGCGACGGACAGCGCCACCCGCCTTTCGCTTTCGATGCGCGAGACGCCGCAGTCGATGAGCGTGGTGACGCGCCAGCAGATGAACGACTTCGGTCTCAACAACATCAACGCCGTGCTGGACAACACCACCGGCGTCAACGTGGAGCGCGTGGAAACCGACCGCACCTACTACAGCGCACGCGGCTTCGACGTCACCAACTTCCTGACCGACGGTGTCGGCCTGCCGTTTGCGGACGGCAACCAGCAGGGCGATATCGACACTGCCGTGTACGAACGCGTCGAAGTGCTGCGTGGCGCCAACGGCCTGTTGTCGTTCACCGGCAATCCGTCGGCCACCATCAATTTCGTGCGCAAGCGTCCCACCGCCGATTTCCAGGGCGATGTCGGCGTCACCGTGGGCAGCTGGGACAACCGCCGGCTGGACGTCGACCTGTCCGGTCCACTGAATGATTCGCGCACTGTGCGCGGTCGACTCATCGCCGCCGACCAGGACACCGACAGTTACCTGGACCGCTACAACCTGCGCAAACAGGTGCTCTCCGGCATCGTCGATGCGGACCTCAGCAGCAGCACCCTGCTCACCGCAGGCGTCACCTACCAGAAGAACAAGACCCACGGCGGCATGTGGGGCGCGTTGCCGCTGTACAACACGGACGGCACGGCGACCGACTATGACCGCTCCACCAGCACGTCTGCCGACTGGTCGCACTGGAACATCGCCGATACGCGAAGCTTCCTCGAACTCACCCAGGAGCTGGGCAACGACTGGCGTCTGAAGGCCTCGCTCAACTATCGGCGCGTCACCGAAGACAGCGACCTGTTCTACGTCTACGGCACGCCGGATGCGCAGACCGGACTGGGACTGTTCTCCTATCCGTCTGCCTACAACAGCACCGAGAAGCAGTACGTGGCCGACCTGTATGCCACCGGTCCGTTCGAGCTCGCCGGTCGCCGCCATGAGCTCGTGCTCGGCGCGAACTGGGCGAAGGACGACGTGCACCAGCTGTCCGGCTACGGTGTGGGCATCGGCACACCGTTGCCGCCGCTCGACCAGTGGACCGGCGACTATCCGATGCCGTCCTTCGACGCGTACTACGGCAACGGCGACTTCCATATCAAGCGCAAGAGCCTCTACGCCACCGCGCGCTGGAGCCTCGCCGATCCGCTGACCCTGATCACCGGCGCCAGCCTCGTGCACGTCGAGGAGAGCGGCGTGAACTACGGCACGCCCAGCAACTACAGCAAGACGGAAACGACGCCTTTCGTCGGCGCGGTCTACGACCTGTCGAAGAACTACTCGCTGTACGTCAGCTACGCCAAGCTGTTCAACCCGCAGACACAGACCGACGTCAACAACAGGGTACTCGATCCGGTGACCGGCGCGAATCTCGAGGCCGGCGTCAAGGGCGAGTGGTACGACGGCCGCCTCAACGCGACGTTCGCCCTGTTCCGCACGCGCCAGGACGGTCTCGCCGAATACGCCGGACACAACCTGGCCACCAACCAGGATTACTACTCGGGCATCGATGCCACCGCGAAGGGTTTCGAGTTCGATGTGAGCGGCCAGCTCACCGATCATTGGCAGATGAGCGGTGGCTACACGCAGCTGGGCCTGCACGATCCGGACGGCGCAAACGTGCGCACCTACGTGCCGCGCCGCACGTTCCGCCTGTCCACGGTCTATCGCGTGCCGGCACTGGAAGGCCTGCGCATCGGCGGCACGCTGCGCTGGCAGGACCGCATCTACCGCGACCAGCAGGACGTCGCGCTCGACGGCAGCGAGATCTACACGACCCAGGCGTCCTATGCGGTGCTAGGGCTGATGGCCGGTTACGACTTCAACCCGCACTGGAGCGCGACGTTCAACGTCGACAACGTCACCAATCGCAAGTACATCACCAGCCTGTACTGGTCGCAGGGCTTCTACTCGGCTCCGCGCAATTACATGGCGAACGTGCGCTACACGTTCTAAGGCGGGTACCGGTGGAGCGGAGATCGACCTTCCGCTCCACTCAGGCTCAGCGGCCGGACTTCGACGGAGTACGACCCTTGCGGCGGGTCGCCGTAGCGGCCGCGTCCTTCTTGCCGACGTCGGTGTTGTCCCGTTCGAGGTAACCGGCAAAGTGCTGGCGAAGGCGATTGATCTCGGTGATCCGATCCATCACGTCGCCCTGCTCCTGCACCATCGCCGTCGTCAACAGGCTGAACAGGCTGGTGTAGGCGCTGAAGCTGTGCCACGCGCGGTCGGCCTGGATCATCAGCACATTCGGCGTCAGCTCGCGGGCCCAGTAGCACTCCGTATCGGTGATCAGCACCAGCGGAATGCCGCGCTCCACCACTTCCTCCGCCAGCGTGCGGAACTGCTGGAAATAGCGACGCATGTCGATCAGCACCACGCAGCTGTTGCGGGTCGAGTCGAGCAGCATGTCGGCATACGCGCCGTCCATGCCCGCATTGAACGACACGTGCTGGCGCACCTGCTGCAGCATCGCGGCAAAGCCCAGGCCGAGAAACGTGCCGTGATGGAAGCTGGACACCGTCACGCGATCGGCGGTCGTCAGTAGCTTCACCACCGACTTCCATTCCTTCGTACCCGCCAGCGCGTGCGTGCTGGTCAAGGCGCGGATTTCGGCATGCAGGTGTCCGGCGAGCGGATCGACATCCCGTGATTTCTCCACATCCTTGTAGAGGTGCCGCCAGGAGGTATCGGTACGCAGCTCTTCCTTGAGGTCGCCGACGCCTTCATAACCGAGGTTGCGCAAGAAGCGCCCCACCGTCATCTGGCTGACGCCGACCCGCTTGCTCAGCGAGGCCGCCGTTTCGAAGGGCACCTCACGAATGTTCTGCAGCAGGTAACTGGCGATTTTCTGCTCGGACGCCGTGAATGTTTCCCAGCGGTCCTTCAGCTTTTGTTGGAGATTCTTGGTCATCGCCGCCTGCTTATCGGGAAAGCACCATGGCCGCGCTCGCGTCATCGCGCGCTTCAACGTGGCCCAACCGCAGGCCTAGGATATACAAAAGCACTGACGCCAGCCCTGCGATCATGCCGATCAGCGCGAAGAACCAGCCGTGCGTCAGGCTGCTCCACAAGGTACCCAGGGCGCCGGCCAGCAGGTTGCCGAAGAAGCCCGCGAAGAACCAGGTCGCGATGCTGGTCGCGCGAAAGCCTTCCGGTGCCATGCGCCCGAACAGGCCAAGACCGATCGGAAGGATGTAAAGCTCACCCAGCGTCATCATGACGAACCAGCCCACCAGCCAGACCCAGCTGGCCTGCGTTCCATGCGCATCCGACCACGCGGCCACGCCTGCCAGGATCAGGTAGGAGGCGCCTACCACGGCCGCACCAAACGCCATCTTCTTCAACCACGGCGTCTCGATGCCGCGCTTGGCCAGGCGCGCCCAGCGGATCACCAGCAGCGGCGTTGCGGTGAACACCACCAGCGAGTCGAGCGACTGGAACCAGGTCATCGGGATGCTCCAACCCGACGTCACGTGGCGGTCGACGCCCTCGCTCGCCCACAGCGCGATGGTGTTGCCCACCTGCTCGTACGCGCCGCGGAACACCACCACGATGGCCGCGACGGTGACCAGAAAGCCAAAGCGCTGCAGCACGGCGCGATCCACCGGGTGCCGCGTAGTCGCGGCGGCTTCGATCCGTGCCGGCTCGGGCGGCAGGTAACGGCTGCCACCAAGATAAATCACCAGCGACAACAGCATGCCGATGCCCGCTGCCGTGAAGCCCCAGTGCCAGCCGAATGCTTCACCCAGCGTCCCGCAGACCAGCGGCGCGAGGAAGGCACCGAGATTGATGCCGATGTAATAGATGTTGTACGCGTTGCTCGCGCGCGCATCGCCATGCTTGTACAGGCCTTCGATCTGGCTGGCCAGACTGGGCAGGAACAATCCGTTGCCCAGCGCGATGGTGGCGAGCGCCGGGTAGAACAGCGGCTCGGACGCCATCATGAAATGGCCCAGCGCCATGGTGGCACCGCCGATGACGACCGAGTTGCGCTTGCCCAGCCAGCGGTCGGCGACGATACCGCCGAACACCGGCGTGAAATACACGAACGCCGCGTATACGCCGTAGATCAGCGACGCATGCTCCTGCCCGATCTTCAGGTGCATGGTCATGTAATAGACCAGCAGCGCGCGCATGCCGAAGAAGGAGAACATCTCCCACATTTCGGTGAGAAACAGGATGCTCAGGCCGGCCGGGTGGCCAAACCAATTACTTTCCCGGGCCGGAATTCCCGCTTTGGACATGCGCTACGTCACTCCCCTGATGGCTTATGCGTCGACGGCGGTGGCGCCGCCCCAGACTTTCTCGGAACACCAGATGCGCCCGTCTTCGTATCGGGCGGCCTGCGCGCGATCGGACACCAGGAACTGCGGACCGTCGAGGTCAACCACCATGCACAGCGCACCGACCACGAAGCCCGGCGCCATCGACCATGAGGTACCGCCCATGTTGCCCACCATCAGCTTGAAGCCCAGCTCGCGTGCGCGCCTGGCCAGGATGAGCGCCTCGGTGAGGCCACCGCACTTGTCCAGCTTGATGTTGATGACGTTCACGCGGCCGACCAGCTTGTCGAGGTCGCCGTGGTCCTGCACGCTTTCGTCGGCCGCCAGCGGGATCGGGCAGGCGAGCCCGTCCAGCCACGCTTCCTTGCCGACCGGGAACGGCTGCTCGACCACCGCCACGCGGCTTTCGACCAGCGCCGGCAGCAACGCTGCGAACGATTCGGGCGTGAAGCCCTGGTTCGCGTCCACCATCAGCCATGCATCCGGGCAGGCCGCGCGCACGGCACGCACGCGGTCCGCATTGCGATCGTCATCGGTGAGCTTGAGCTTGAGCGCACGCGCCTGCGTGTAGTTGCGTGCGCGCGTCGCCATCACCTCGGGTTCCTCGGCGCCCACCGTGAAGGTGGTCAGCAGCGGCTCGGGCGGATTGAGCCCCGCCAGCTGCCACACCGGCTTGCCCTGCTGCTTGGCTTCGAGATCCCACAGGGCGCAGTCGACCGCATTGCGCGCCCCGCCCGGCGGCAGCAGCGTCAGCAACTGCTGACGCGTGATGCCCCCTTCGATGATGTCGTGCAATGCCCCCACCTGCTGCAGCATGGAGGTCGGCGTGTCCTGGTGGTAGTACACGCCGAGCGCCTCGCCATATCCCGCGTGACCCTCGCTTTCCAGCCGCACCACCAGCATCTCGTTGTGCGTAAAGGTATAACCGGTGATGCGGAACGGCGCAGTCATTTCGACCCGCTCGATCGACGCCGTCAGCTTCACTCGCTTGATACCGTGCGTTGTCACCAACGACCTCCGGCCTTAGAAGCGCACGTTGAAGCTGATCATCCCGAACGCCAGGATGAACCACGCCAGATACAGGGCCGCGAACGCCAGTAGCGTCTCGCCCACGCGCACCCACAAGCCGCGCAACGCCAGCTGCCAGTTGCGCACCGTGTGGAACACCACGGCAAGCGCGCCTACCAGGGACACCGCGCCCAGCACGTACAGCAGGTAGAACCACGGCGTCGCCGAACCGCGCAGCAGCAGGTTCTCGTCCGCCGAGATCGCGGCGACCAACACCACCCAGCCCAGCAGGTCGCCCAACAGCAGCAGTGCACCGATGCGCGACCACAGGCGGCTGCGGCGCAGTACCAGGGCAACCTCGAACGGACGCTTGTAGCGGCGACGCATCCACGCGCCCAGCCACCAGAACAGCAGCGCACCGAGCACCACCACCAGCGACAGGCTGGCCCACAGGCTCACCGAACCCATGCTCTTGGCGGCCGGCACGCGGTTGAACACGAATACCGGCGAGATATCGTCGGTGGCCCAGTACTTGATGTTGCCGTTCGCGTCGGCAATGAAGTCCAGCTTGCGCTGGCCGTTTTCCTCGACGTAGTGCAGCGGGCTGACTTCACGCCAGTGCAGCGGCTGGCCGGCGTAATCACTCAGCGCGGCGATGGTCAGCGTGCCGTCCGGCATCGCGTTGACCTGCATCTGTCCCAGCAGGTTGAACGGACGCAGCGCGCTGAGGTTGATGCGGCTGGACTCGTACCAGCCTGCCACGCGAGCGGCGTCGGCCTTGGCGGATGCGATCGCCGGCTGTTCCTGCAGCGGATGCGGGAAGTAGCGATCCAGGAAGGCAAAGAAGATCGCGCCGCGGATCGTATGCGCGCCACCCACGGCGCTGCCGAGGCTGTTGAACGACATGAACACACCCACGTTCTTGTCGAGCAGCAGGTGCAGGTCGCTGTGGAACACTTCGGTGTCGCCGCCATGGCCGATGATGCGCAGGCCGTTGCGGTCTTCCTGGTAGAAGCCGAGGTCAAAACCCACCATGCCCTTGGACGCGGTGTACTGCGGCGAGTGCATCAGCTTGGCGGTGTCTTCCTTCAGGATGCGCGAGTCGCCATAGCGACCATCCTGCAGCTGGGCGATCATGAACTGGGCCATGTCGATAGCCGACGAGCTGAGCGCGCCGGCCGGAGCCGGGTCCACCCATTCAAACGGCTGCGCCTTGCCATCGGACGCGGTCTTGTAGCCCTTCGACATCAGCGGCTCGAGCGTTGCCGGCAGCGGCTGGGCGAACGACGAGTGCGTCATGTTGAGCGGCTGGAGGATGTGCGTCTGCACGTAGTCCTCGAACCGCTCGCCGGAAACGCGCTGCACGATGTAGCCCGCCAGGCCGCAGCCGTAGTTGGAGTACGCCACCGTCTCGCCCGGCGGGAAGATGCGCGCCGGCAGGTGGGTCTTGAGATATCGCTCGAGATTCACTTCATCCGAGGTGGCCGGCAGCAGGTCACGCGCCACTTCCTCGAAGCCCGCCGTGTGGGTCATGAGGTTGCGCAACGTGACCGGCTTGCCTTCGTACGGCGGAATCTTGAAGTCGATGTAGTCGTTGACGTCGTGGTCCAGGTCGACCTTGCCCTGCTCGACCATCTGCATCACGGCCGTCCAGGTGAACAGCTTGGACGTCGAGCCCGGGCGGAACAGCGTCGTTTCCGGCGAGATCGGCTGGCGGGTCTTGAGATCGGCGTAACCGTAACCGCGCGAGAACAGCACGTTGCCGTCCTTCACCACGGTGATCACGCCGCCCGCGATGTCACCGCGCTGGATGGCAAAGGGCACGAGGCCATCGAAGAAGCTGGACAGATCTTCGCTCGTCAGCGCGTGCGTGGACGTGTCCTGCTGCGTGGCCGCAGCGGCCTCCGCGGGCTGTGCCGGCGGCACGGACGGCACTTGGGCAAAGCCCAGCGTCGCCGTTGCGCAGGCAGCCAGCGCAACCAACCGTTTTACAAGGTGCTTCATGAAACACTCCAAAGTTGGGTGCAAGAGGTGGCTCAAAGCTCGGCGCTTGCGGAAACGTCGATGGTGCGCGGTGTCTGGTACGTGGCGGCGTCGGGCGGCTGCGCGATGGCGCAGAACGAGCCCATCAAAACGGCCGCGATAGCCGAACAGTTACAGCGACGGCTGAACTGCGTAAGACGAAGATCCATCAGGTTCTCCCCCCGGAGATTCAGGCATTCGCCCCTGCAGTGGTATCAGCATACCATTGTAGTGTCAATGGTATTTCCATACCTTTTCCGACTACATCGCGATTCACGCGTTAACACGCGGTATGGACGTCCGAATCGCCGCCGGCCCCGTCAGCGGCAGTCGCGCCATACAAAAGCCGGATGCATCGAATGAACGCATGCCGTGCAAGTCACCCGTGTGGGCACGGCGCACCATACGCGCGCGCACCGAAACCATCGCTGCGCCGCGGCAAACAACATTCGGCGGGCCGCGTAGAATGTGCGGTTCCCCCGCCCACTCGCGTGTTTCCATGGCTGTCAGCGTATTCGACCTGTTCAAGATCGGCATTGGCCCCTCCTCCTCGCATACCGTCGGCCCCATGCGCGCCGCGGCGCGCTTTGCCGAGCGCTGGCTGGAGGAGAAAGGCGTGCTTGATCGCGTGACGCGCGTGCGCGCCGAGCTCTACGGCTCGCTGGCCATGACGGGTCGCGGCCACGGCACCGACAAGGCCGTGCTGCTGGGCTTCGAGGGCGAGCATCCGGACACGGTCGATCCCGACCTCATTCCCGAGACGCTCTCGCGCATCCGTACCACACACCGCCTGCGCGTGCTGGGCAAGCATGAGATCGAATTCGAGGAGAAGCGCGACCTCGTCTTCAACAAGCGCCAGAAGCTGCCATTCCACACCAACGGCATGCGTTTCTCCGCCTATGACGCCGAGGGCCACGAGCTGGCCACCCGCGATTACTACTCGGTAGGCGGCGGCTTCGTGGTCAACCACGACGAAGCGGCCGAAGACCGCATCGTGGCCGACACCACCGACCTGCCCTATCCGTTCTCCACCGGCGACCAGATGCTGGAGCTGTGCCAGAAGCACAACCTCTCCATCGCGCAGCTGATGATGGAAAACGAAAAGGTGTGGCGCAGCGAGAACGAGGTGCGCTCCGGCCTGCTCATCATCTGGAAAGCCATGCAGGACTGCGTGAACCGTGGCCTGCGTTCGCCGGGCGTGCTGCCGGGCGGCCTCAAGGTGACGCGTCGCGCACCGGCGATGGCGGCGGACCTGCGCGACCAGCCGGAAGCCTCGCTGAAGGATCCGCTGACCATCCTCGACTGGGTGAACCTCTACGCGCTCGCCGTGAACGAGGAGAACGCCGCGGGTGGCCGCGTGGTCACTGCGCCTACCAACGGCGCGGCGGGCATCGTGCCGGCGGTACTGCACTACTACCACCGCTTCTGCCCGAAGTCGGACGAGAACGGCATCATCGATTTCCTGCTCACCGCGGGCGCAATCGGCATCCTCTACAAGGAGAACGCCTCGATCTCCGGCGCCGAAGTGGGCTGCCAGGGCGAAGTGGGCGTCGCCTGCTCGATGGCCGCAGGCGGCCTCACCGCCGCGCTGGGCGGCAACGTCCTGCAGGTGGAGAACGCCGCCGAGATCGGCATGGAACACAACCTGGGCCTCACCTGCGACCCGATCGGCGGCCTGGTGCAGATCCCCTGCATCGAGCGCAACGCGATGGGCTCGGTAAAGGCCATCAACGCCAGCCGCATGGCGCTCAAGAGCGACGGCAAGCATCGCGTCTCGCTGGACAAGGTGATCGCCACCATGCGCGACACCGGTCGCGACATGAAGGACAAGTACAAGGAAACCTCGCGCGGCGGCCTGGCGGTGAACGTCATCGAGTGCTGATGATTTGCTCCCTCTCCCCTCGGGGGAGAGGGCTGGGGTGAGGGGCCAATCTTGCCGGGCCGCCAGATCGAGCCTGGCTTCTTTGCCACTCTTTCGCGAGCACCCGCCCCTCATCCCGACCTTCTCCCCGCAGGGGAGAAGGGGGCAAGCCACGCCCACTTTCCACAACCCATTCAACAACCTACCTGCTGCGCCGCGGCATCGCCCGTGACTCCTGGCGGGCTGACACGGCCCTGACCGGTCTGTCATCATCCGACCCTTATGTCGCCCAGAGGCGGCCCGTTCCACTGACCTGGGGACCTGCATGTCTCATTCTTCGATCCGACGCGACGTCGGTCCGTTCGCCCTCATGCTTACCGGCCTGGGGTCGATCATCGGCTCAGGCTGGCTGTTCGGTGCGTGGAAGGCCGCCGGTCTGGCCGGCCCCGGCGCCGTCTGGGCCTGGGTGCTGGGCGCTGCGATCATCATGACCATCGCGCTCACCTACGCCGAGCTCGGCGCCATGTTCCCGGAGTCGGGCGGCATGGTGCGCTACAGCCACTACTCGCACGGTTCGCTGGTGGGCTTCATCGGCGCATGGGCCAACTGGATCGCGATCGTCTCGGTGATCCCTGTGGAAGCCGAAGCCTCGGTGCAGTACATGGCGTCGTGGCCGTGGCAGTGGGCACAGGATCTGTACATGCACATGCCGGACGGCTCCGGCGAGCTGTCCCATGCGGGCCTGGCTATCGCCGCCGTGTTGGTGATCATCTATTTCCTGCTCAATTTCTGGAGCGTGAAGCTGTTCGCGCGTTCCAACACGCTGATCACCGTGTTCAAGCTGGTGGTGCCGGCCGCTACCGGTCTCGCCCTGATCGCCAGTGGTTTCCACAGCGAGAACTTCTCGGTGGGCATCCACGGTGATGCACACGCGATCGACTTCGCCGCCGTGCTCACCGCCGTAGCGACCGCGGGCATCGTGTTCAGCTTCAACGGCTTCCAGAGTCCGGTGAATCTCGCCGGCGAAGCGCGCAATCCGGGCAAGAGCATCCCGTTCGCGGTGATCGGCTCGATCCTGCTCGCCACTGTCGTCTATGTGATCCTGCAGGTGGCCTACCTGGGCGCGGTGCCGCCGGACATGCTGGCCAAGGCCGGCTGGCACGGCATCGATTTCCGCTCGCCGTTTGCCGAGCTCGCCATCATCGTCAACCTGCACTGGCTGGCGATGCTGCTGTACGTCGATGCCTTCATCAGCCCCAGCGGCACCGGCATGACGTACACCGCCACCACGGCCCGCATGATCTACGGC
This sequence comes from Dyella amyloliquefaciens, assembly GCF_004296575.1. Classification (GTDB taxonomy): domain Bacteria; phylum Pseudomonadota; class Gammaproteobacteria; order Xanthomonadales; family Rhodanobacteraceae; genus Dyella; species Dyella amyloliquefaciens. Next base: position 312,786 of record NZ_SAYT01000005.1, read on the forward strand.
ATGGAGCGCAACGGCACGCTGCCGAAGATCCTCGGCCAGGTGCACCCGAAGTGGGGCGTGCCGCGTCCGGCGATGTGGTTCAACCTCGCCGTGTCGTTCCTGTTCCTGTTCAAGTTTCGTGGCTGGGGCACGCTGGCGGCGGTGATCTCGGTCGCCACCATCATTTCCTACCTCACCGGCCCGGTGAGCGCGATGACGCTGCGTCGCACGGCGCCGAACCTGCATCGCCCGCTGCGCATCGTCGGCCTGCCGGTCCTCGCCGGCGTCGCCTTCATCATGGCAACGGAGCTGCTCTACTGGGCGCGCTGGCCGCTGACCGGCGAGATCATCCTGCTGATGGTCGTCGCACTGCCGGTGTACCTCTACTACCAGGCCAAGAACAACTGGCACGACTTCGGACGCCAGATGAAGGGCGCCTGGTGGCTGATCTGCTATCTGCCCACACTGGCCCTGGTGTCATGGGTAGGCAGCGTGGATTTCGGCGGCCAGGGCTACGTGCCCTATGGCTGGGATCTCGCCATGGTGGCGGTGGTCGGTCTGGCGTTCTACCTATGGGGCGTGAAGTCCGGCTGGCGCACGCCGTCGGTGGAAGAGGCGGAAGCCAATCCGCACGTGCACGACTGATCGGCACACCACTACCGGAAAACAAAAAACGCGCGGTGTAAACCGCGCGTTTTTTATTGGGCGATGAGGTAGTCGCGCACAGGGTGCGCTCCCACAACAGCGACGCAGATCTTCTGTAGGAGCGCACCCAGTGCGCGATCCAAGCCGCGCTACGCTCACACCAGCGCGAGCACATCCCCCAGCAACGCCTGCGCCGTCACCTCCGGCCCCGCACCCGGCCCCTGGATCACCAACGGCTGCGTGTTGTAGCGCGTGGTGCTGAGGGCGAACTGGTTGTCGGTGCCGTAGAGGCGCGTGGCCGGATGGTTGGCCGGCACTTCCACCAGGCCCACCCGGGCACGGCCGCGCTGGTTAAGGCGCGCCAGGAAGCGCAGCGAACCGCCGCGCGATGCTGCTTCGGCATGACGTGTCGCCAGCGGCTCGTCCAGTTCCTCGAGGCGAGCGAGGAAGGTTTCCACATCCACGCCGCGCAGGCTTTCCGGCACCAGGCTTTCCACTTCCACTTCGTCCGGACGCAACGCGAAGCCCGCGCAGCGCGCGAGGATCAGCAACTTGCGCGCGACGTCTTCGCCGGAAAGATCCGAGCGCGGATCGGGCTCGGTGTAGCCCAGTTCACGCGCACGACGCAGCAGCGCGGAGAACGGCTGGCTGCCGTCGTACTGGTTGAACAGGTAGGAGAGCGAACCGGAGAACACGCCCTCGAGCGTGAGCAGCGCGTCGCCGCAATGACGCAGGCGGCGCAGCGTCGAAATCACCGGCAGACCCGCGCCCACCGTCGCCGAGTCACCGTAGCGACCGCCCTGCGCGAGCGCAGCCTGCAAGGCGCGCCAGCCAGGCAGATCGCCACCGGCCAGCGACTTGTTCGCGGTCACCACGTGGTAGCCGCGCGCCAGCCATTCCGAATGACGCGAAGCGAGCGTGCCGCAAGCGGTGGCGTCGATGATGACCTTCACCGAGGCGTCGTTCGCATCCAGCGCGGACAGCAGCGCGGCGTCGTCACGCACGTCGCCGTGACTCTTGAGCTTCTCGCGCAGAGCACGATCGGCCAGCTGTTCCGCATGCGTCTGCTGGCGGCGCGAATTGGCAGCGCCAACCAGGCGGATCGAAGACGCTGCCGGCGTATTGAGCAGCTTGAGGAAGGCGCCGCCGACCACACCGGTGCCAAGCAGCACCGCGGCGATCGACGCGTGTGCCTGCTGTTTCGATGCGGCTACCGTTTCTGCCGCCAGCACCGCGCTCATGCGCTCACCCGGCGTTTGCCTTCGCCCACGGCCAGCGCACGCGACAGCGCAGCGTCGAGATCGCGCAGCAGGTCATCGCCATCCTCGATGCCCACCGACAGGCGCAGCAGGCTGTCGGCGATGCCGGCGGCGCGGCGCGCCTCCGGCGCCATCGAGGCATGGGTCATCGTGGCCGGATGCGCCACCAGGCTTTCCACGCCACCCAGCGACTCGGCCAGCGAGAAATAGCGCAGGCCGTCGACGAAGGCCTCGATGTGCGGCACGTCGCCTTCGATCTCGAAACTCAGCATGGCGCCGAAACCCAGCTGCTGGCGTGCGGCCAGCGCATGGCCAGCATGGCTCTCCAGACCCGGGTAGTAGACCTTGCGCACGGCCGCATGGCCGTCCAGACGCTCGGCGATGCGCACGGCGTTTTCCTGGTGCTGGCGCAGGCGCACGCTGAGCGTGCGCAGACCGCGAAGGGTGAGGAAGCTGTCGAACGGCGCGCCGGTGAGGCCGTTGCAGTTGCCCCACCACTTCAGCTGGTCGGCCACCGCCTGGTCGCGCGCCACCACGGCGCCGCCCACCACGTCGCTATGACCGTTGATGTACTTGGTGGTCGAGTGCACCACCACGTCAGCGCCCAGCGTCAGCGGCTGCTGCAAGGCGGGCGAGAGGAAGGTGTTATCCACCACCAGCAGCGCGCCCACGGCGTGCGCGGCCTGCGCCACGTGGCGGATGTCGGTGATGCGCAGCAGCGGGTTGGAGGGCGTTTCCACCCACACCAGTGACGGCTTGAGCGCCAGGCCTTCGGCCAGCGCGTGGCCGTTGGTGAGATCGACGAAGCGCACCTGGAAACGGCCCTTCTTCGCCCATGCGTCGAGCAGGCGCCAGGTGCCGCCGTAGCAGTCATGCGCGGCCAGCACCAGCGAACCCGCCGGCACCAGCTCGAGCGCGAGCGCCACCGCGGCCATGCCGCTGGCCGTCACCACGGCGCCGACGCCCTGCTCCAGCTCGGCCAATGCCTCGCCCAGCAGGTCGCGCGTGGGGTTGCCGCTGCGCGAGTAGTCGTAGGCGCGCTTGTTGCCGAAGCCGTCGAACGCATAGTTGGTGGACAGGTGCAGCGGCGGCACCACGGCGCCGTGCTGGGTGTCCGATTCGATGCCGGCGCGCACGGCGCGGGTACAGGGGGCGGGGGTGTCGCTCATGGTGAATCTCCGTGCGTGATGCTTATCGGTATCGGGTCAACAGCCGGCCAGTGCTTCGCGCAGCAGCGGCGCGAGACGGTCGGTCTCTTTCAGGAAGGCGTCATGGCCGTAGGGCGACTCGACCACTTCGAGCGTGGCCGGGCCATGCAGGCGGCGCTGCAGCTCGCACAAGTCGGCCAGCGGCACCAGGCGATCGGACGGAAAGCCGATCAGCGTGGACGGCGCGGCGATCTCCTCGGGCTGCACGTCATGCAGGTCGATGGATTCGGACAGCGCGAGGAAGCGCTCCACGTCGAAGCGTTCGACGAAGCGGCGACCGGCGTGCTCCAGGTAGTCCTCGACCGGGAAGTGGAAGCGGCCTTCGCGGAACTCCGGGGCGGCGGCAAAGCGCTTGGCGAACTCCTCGCTGCCGCGATAGGTGGTCATGGCCAGCTGCCGGGCCAGCGCCAGCGCCTGCTCGGGCTGACCGCAGTCCTGGCCCAGGCGCACGATGCCGCGCTGCACGGAGCGCTGGGCCGTGGCCAGCGGATGCGGGCGATGTGCGCCGGCCAGCAGCACCAGGCGGCCCAGCGCATACGGATGGCGGGCGGCAAAGGCGAGCGCGGTCATGGCGCCGTAGGAGGAGCCAATGAAGGCATGCACGCGGCCGATGCCCAGCGCGTCGACCAGCGCCGCCAGAACGTCGGCCTGATCCTCGCTGGACACGGCCTGCACGCCATCGAGGTCGGCCGGGGTGATCCAGTCGATGGACAGCACGCGGTAACGGTCCAGGTCCACCGGGCGACCCGCACCCACCTGCTCCTGCCACCAGCCCGCGGCGGTCTCATCGTCCAGCGCGACCACGTCGCGACTGGCCGAGATGCCGCCCTGCACGATGACCGTGGGCGCGTCCGGCGCGCCGCACCACAGGTAGCGCACATCCACTTCGCGGGGGGCGCTGCCGTACTTGGGGGTGAGCGTGACGCGGCGGGTGCTGCGCTGGGTGGTGAGATCCGGCCGCATGGCGCCGGCGGCCGCTACAGAGGCGGACACAGCGGGCGGTACGGGTTGCGGCTGGCTGGACATCTCGATCTTCTCCGGTCGGGCATCGACCTGCGGACCGGAGAAGAGAGCCGACGCACGGCCAGCGGATGCGCGGGCGGTGCGGTTCTGCCCTCATCTCGCGGCTGGCGCCCGTAGCGCCGCCGCAGGAATTGGCACCGTTGCGGAAAGATTCCGCAGGTTGCCCCGGCTTCAAAGGGCCTGTCCCTCAGCCGGTCTCGATGAGTGAAGGAGAATCTAACGGCAGGCGTTACCTCGTGTCAATAGACGTCTAAACGTCTATGCACCTAGCCATCGGCTTATTTGTGATGGAAATCGTCGGTTTCGCGTGAAACCTTGCCGTGCCAGGGCCTTGGCGGCCCCGGCAGGGCATCGACTCACTGCTTGACCGCCTCGAAGGTCATCGTGCGATCGCGCAGCTTGTCGTCGAACAGCACGTGCATGGTCTTGCCATCGGCGGATACGGTGGAGGTGAGCACGGCAACCACCTTGCCGTCGCGCTTGTCGGTCTCGACCATGGAGTTCTTGCCGGCCGTCTTCACGGTGACGGCACTGATGCCGGGATCGCCCTTGTAGGGCCCTTCGGTGCCGTCCATCTTCACCTGGTACGACTGCCCGGTCGGCGAGCTCATGCTCAACATGCCGCCGTCTTCCTTGAAGGTGATCTCGGTGGCGTTGTCGGACATCTGACCCATGCTCGCCGTAACCCATGAGCCGGAGAGTGCGTGCGAGCCGGCGGGCCCCGCGGCAACCTGCTTCAGCTCGCCAGTACCGGTCACCGGCGCGCCGCTGGAGTTGCTGCTGTCGCTGAATTCGACATGCGCCGTCTTGCCATCGGGAGCCACGGTAGTGGTGGAAGCCGCCACGACCTTGCCACCCTTCTTGTCGGTCTCCTTGACGGTGTGCGCATCCACGACCTGCACGGCCATCGCATCGAAATAAGGATGGCCGGCAACGGGATGATCCTGCCCGTCGGCCTTGATGCTGACGGGCGGAACGCAGGTCTTGCACTCGTACATGCCGTCCTTCAGCACGAGCACGTCGGGCTTCTTGGGCATCTGCACCTTGCTCATGTCAACCTTCCAGGTACCGTCGAACGGCCCGCCGGCCATGGCGCCGATCGGGCAAAGCAACAGCAGGCACAGCCCCGCAGACAGTGACTTGTTCATGATGGTGACTCCGCAGTTGGATTGGCCGGGCGATGCCCTACCCCTGGCGCGACGTCACTGTCCTTCGGGCGAACTCCCTTCGGACCCAGCCCCACGAAGCTACGCCGGGCCACCGGGGGCGGCCATTGGCCGGAAGTGTTAGCGCGGGTTTGCCGCAGCTGCCACGGGCTGCAACACTGCGCGCCTCGCCCAGCCACCTGCCCACGCCGATGTCCTTGATCGCCACCCTCGTCGTCGCACTGGTCGCCCTGCTCCATGTGTGGTTCCTGGTGCTGGAGATGTTCCTGTGGACCCGCCCGTCGGGCCGGCGCGCCTTTGGCCTCAGCGAGGAGTTCGCGCAGCAGTCGAAAGTGCTTGCGGCCAATCAGGGGCTCTACAACGGCTTCCTTGCTGCCGGCCTGCTGTGGGGGCTGTGGATGGGCGCCAGCGGGCGCCCAGTGACCCTGTTCTTCCTCGGCTGCGTCCTGGTCGCCGGCGTGTTCGGCGGGCTGACCGCCACGCGCAAGGTGTTGTGGATCCAGGCCCTGCCGGCGCTGGTCGGCATCGTGCTGATGTTGCTCGCCTGACGGCTGGCGCGGCGCGCGGCACCTGCCTGGCGGGCCGCCCTGTGCGAAGCTTTCCCTCCCCCACCAGCCTCTCGCTGCCTTCATGACCCCTACCCCACAGGAAGCGGTCGGCGACCGCTTCGACCCCCAACGGATGCAGCACGCCCGCGAGCGCAGCTGGACCGCCCTGCAGGGCATTCGGGCGCGAATGACCCCGGGCATCGGCGAAGACGACGCCAAGGCCATGGCGCTTGAGGTGTTCCGCGAATTGGGCATGGAACGCCTGTGGCATCCGGTGATCATCCGCATCGGACCGAACACCACCAAGACCTACCGCGAACGCTCCGAGCCCGACGCTCGACTGGGTGAGAACGACATCTACTTCATCGACCTCGGGCTGGTGTTCGACGGCCATGAGGGCGACGTGGGCGACACCTTCGTGGTCGGGCATGCCCCGCAGATGCAGGCCTGCGCCGAGGCGGCACGCCAACTCTTCCACCGTGTGGCCGACGCCTGGCGCATGCGCGGCCTCAGCGGCGAGGCGTTGTACACCTTCGCCGAACAGCAGGCCGAAGCGATGGGCTGGCGGCTCAACCACGAGATCAAAGGGCATCGCGTCAGCGATTTCCCGCATTCGGTGCACAAGGCCGGCGACCTGGGGGAGCTGGGTGAGCGGCCCTCGAGCGGCCTGTGGATCCTGGAGATCCAGATCGCCCATCCCACCGAGCCCTATGGGGCGTTCTACGAGGATTTGCTGACGGCGTAAGGCGTCTTAGCGGCCCCTCCCTTGTGGGAGCGCACCCTGTGCGCGACCGCGGAGTGGCGGGGTACCTCCGTGTTCGGTCGTCGCCTGAACGCACGGCCGGGCGTCACCGCTCCGTAGGCTGTCGCGCACAGGGTGCGCTCCCACAGACCGGCACCCCTCCCCCACCCTTGGTACAATGGCGGGTTCGCGAGCCCAGAAACCGCCATGTCCACGCATCTCACCGAAACCCGCCGCCGCCGCACCTTCGCCATCGTCAGCCACCCTGACGCGGGCAAGACCACGCTGACCGAAAAGTTGCTGCTGTTCGGTGGCGCGATCCAGATGGCCGGCTCGGTGAAGGGCCGCAAGGCCGCCCGCCACGCCACCTCCGACTGGATGGCGCTGGAAAAGGAGCGCGGCATCTCGGTGACCTCGTCGGTGATGCAGTTCCCCTACGAGGGCCGCATCGTCAACCTGCTGGACACCCCGGGCCACGCGGACTTCTCCGAGGACACCTACCGCGTGCTCACCGCGGTGGACTCGGCGCTGATGGTGATCGACTGCGCCAAGGGCGTGGAGGAACGCACCATCAAGCTGATGGAGGTGTGCCGCCTGCGCGACACGCCCATCATGACCTTCATCAACAAGCTCGACCGCGAGGGCCGCTCGCCTATCGAGCTGCTGGACGAAGTGGAGTCGGTGCTGGGCATCGCCTGCGCGCCGCTGACCTGGCCGATCGGCATGGGCAAGCGCCTGAAGGGCGTGTACCACCTGCTGCTCGACGAAGTGCACGTGTTCGAGCAGGGCAAGAATTTCACGCGCCAGGATTCGACCATCTTCAAGGGCCTCGACGCCCTGGGCCTCGAAGCCGCCATCGGCGCCGAGGCCTTGGCCGAACTGCGCGATGAACTGGAACTGGTGCAGGGCGCCTCGCATCCGTTCGACGTCGAGCAGTACCTCGCCGGCAAGCTCACGCCGGTGTTCTTCGGTTCGGCGGTGAACAACTTCGGCGTGCAGCTGCTGCTGGACTTCTTCGTCGAGCACGCGCCCTCGCCGCGCTCGCGCGCCACGCTCTCGCGTGAGGTGAAGCCTGACGAAGGCGCCCTCACCGGCTTCGTATTCAAGATCCAGGCGAACATGGACCCGGCCCACCGCGACCGCATTGCCTTCATGCGCGTCTGCTCGGGCACCTACAGCGCCGGCATGAAGATGATGCAGACGCGCACCGGCAAGGACGTGCGCATCGCCAACGCGCTCACCTTCATGGCCAGCGACCGCGAGATCGTGGAGAACGCCTATCCGGGCGACGTGATCGGCCTGCACAACCACGGCACCATCGGCATCGGCGATACCTTCAGCGAAGGCGAGATGGTCAGCTTCACCGGTATCCCGAACTTCGCGCCCGAACTGTTCCGCCGCGCGCGCCTGCGTGACCCGCTGAAGATGAAGGCGCTGCAGAAGGGCCTGGCCCAGCTGTCCGAGGAAGGTGCCACGCAGTTCTTCCGTCCGCTGATGAGCAACGACCTGATTCTCGGCGCGGTGGGCGTGCTGCAGTTCGACGTGGTGGCCTACCGCCTCAAGGACGAATACGGCGTGGATGCCAGCTTCGAGCCGGTTACCGTGGCGACCGCGCGCTGGATCCATTGCGACGACGCCAAGAAGCTCGAGGAATTCCGCGAGAAGAACGCCAACAACCTCGCCATCGACGCGGCGGGCGAGCTGGTCTATCTCGCACCGTCGCGCGTGAACCTGCAGCTCGCGCAGGAGCGTTCGCCCGCGGTGCGCTTCTCGGCCACGCGTGAACACGCGACGTCGATCGATCTCTAAGCAAGCCTTTCCTGCACCCTCACCGTCGTCCCTGCGAACGCAGGGATACGGCGACTTCCGCTTGCAAGCCAAGGCGCTGGATTCCTGCCTCCGCAGGAATGACGGGCATGCAGTTCCCCGCATCGTCGCCGCTGTGCCGCGCTGCTGGATAGCCTGCAGCTGATCAGGCGGAGACGGCTCGGTACACAGTCGGGGGTAGCGTCCAGGCCGCCAGTGACCACCGGCCCGTGCCCAACTCCACCTGCACTGCTACGCTCCCCGCGTCCAACAGGGGAGTGTCCTTCGTGCCAGCCAGCCAGATCGCCTTCACCACACCCGCCTCCGCGACACCCTGGCAACGCTGGATGGTGTTTTCCCCCGTCGCGCGCATCGCTTTCTTCGTTGTGCTCTTCTTCACCCTCTTTGAGCTGACGTCCAACGTGAACCTCGGCTTCTACGGGCCGGGCACGACGCCCCTGTCGCATGTATGGGGCAATCTGTTCGTGCAACTGGTGTCCACCGGGGTGGCCTACGCGGTGGTGGTGAAAGCCATCGAACGCCGCGCCATGCGGGAATTCGCCCTGCGCGACCTGCCCGCGCTGCTCCCGGCCGGCCTGTTGCTCGGCACTGCGCTATTCAGTGCGGTCGTGCTGGTGCTGTGGCTGGCCGGCAGCTATCACGTCACCGGCATCGACCAAGGCGTGGACTGGTTTCCGGCCGTGTTGTCCGTAGGTATTACCGCGGGCATCAGTGAGGAAATCATCACCCGTGGCGTGCTGTTCCGCATCGTGGAGGAAGGCCTGGGCACCTGGTGGGCGCTGGCCATTTCCGCGCTGTTCTTCGGCGCGGCGCATATCTTCAATCCCGGCGCCACGCTGTGGAGCTCGCTGGCCATCGCCATCGAGGCCGGCGTCCTTCTCGCCCTGCTCTATCACGTCACCCGTTCGCTGTGGCCCTGCATCGGCTTGCATGCGGCGTGGAACCTCATGCAGGGCACCGTGTTCGGCATCCCGGTGTCGGGCACCTCTGCACACGGCTGGCTGGTCTCCGAACGCACTGGTCCGGATTGGCTCAGCGGTGGCAAGTTCGGCGCGGAAGCGTCCGTCGTCGCGCTCATCCTGTGCTCGTGCTGCTCGGCCGTGTTGCTGATCATCGCGTTGCGCCGCGGCACCATCGTGCCGCCTGCATGGCGCCGCCGTGCGCCCTCTGCCGCCTGACAGCTGCTATCGCCTTCACAAACGGGTGGCTAACCTGATCGCCACCGCCCGGCTCGCCCAACGCCAAGGTCACCATGAACGACAGACCCGCGGTCCCGCCCCGCAGCAAGTACTCCTGGCTTGCGCATCAGCCGGTGCAATACAAGATCCTGCTGGCGATAGGCACCCTGCTGCTGCTCTTCGTCATCTCCGGCATCGTGACCCTGCAGTCGGTGGGTCGGCAGACCACGAGCTGGCACTGGGTCAGGCATAGCTACGACGTTGAAATCAAGCTGGATGATCTGACGCAGTCGCTGATGCAGAGCCAGATCTCGGCCCGCACCTTCGTGCTGACCCGCAACACGGCCCAGCTGGATGCATTCCAAAAGTACAACCGCGTCACCGACGAGCAGATCGCAGAGCTGCGCCGCCTGACTTCCGACAACCCCCTGCAGCAGGCGCGCATCGACCGGCTGCAAGAGCTTGCCGTCAAATGGCAGCAGGAAATCACCGTCAAGGGTATCGACGCGATCCGCAGCGTCACCGCTACCGATCCGATCGCCGCAGCCGTACAGCGCGAACGTATCCAGAGCACGTATCTGAATGAGCTCGCGGTACCCATGGAAGACCTCACCGGTCTGATCCAGCAGATGGATGCGACCGAACAGTCCCTGCTCGACCAGCGCGAAGAGGCGCAACGCCGGGATTTGCGTTTCGTACAGCTCGTCACCGGCCTGACCACGTTGCTCTCTCTGCTGCTGGGCGCTTCGGTCATCCGCATGACGTTCCGGCTCATCACGCGACCGATCCGGCGCATGACCGACCTGATGACCCGCCTGGCAAACCATGACCACACGGTGGAAATCCGGCAGGTCGAACGCCGCGACGAGATCGGCGAGATTGCCCGTGCCCTGCACGTGTTCAAGCAGATGGCGATCGAAACCAGCGAGCAGACCTGGGTGAAGACGCATGTCTCGCAGATCGCCGGTGACCTGCAGACGGTGGGTGACCAGCGCGAATTCGGCGAGCGGCTTACCGGCACGCTGGTGCCGCTGCTGCAGGCAGGCGTCGGCGTGTTCTACCTGTACGACGAGGAGCACGGCCGCCTGCACCTGGTGGGCAGCTACGGCTACCAGGAACGCCGCCACCTCAGCGCCGAGTACGGGATCGGCGAGGGCCTGGTGGGTCAGTGCGCAGTGGAGCGCAAGCCGATCACCCTGCAGGAAGTGCCCGAGGACTACGTGCGCATCCACTCCGGGACGGGCGAGTCCACCCCGCGCGCGATCACCGTGATGCCGCTGTTGCTGCGCGAGAAGCTGCTGGGCGTGCTGGAGATCGGCAGCTTCCAGCACTTCACCGAAACCCAGCTGCGCCTGCTGGACGAGTTGCTGCCGATCGCCGCGCTGTCGCTGGAAAACCTCGGGCGCGCCCTGCGCACGCAGGACCTGCTCCATCGCACCAGCGAACAGGCGGACGAACTGCGCGCCTCCGAGGAGGTGCTGCGCCGCCAGCAGGAAGACCTGCAGACCACCAACGAGGAACTCAACGAGAAGACCCGCGAGCTGCAGGAGCAATCGCAACGCCTGCTCGCCTCGGAGGAAGAATTGCGCGTGCAGACCGAAGAGCTGCAGGCATCCAACGAAGAGCTTCGCCAGAAGACGGACACGCTCAACACCCAGAAGCAGATACTCGAAGCGCTGCAGCGCGAGACCCAGGAAAAGGCCGAGGAACTGGCGCGTGCCAGCCAGTACAAGTCCGAATTCCTCGCCAACATGTCGCACGAGCTGCGCACGCCACTCAACAGCCTGCTGATCCTTTCACGCAGCCTGGCCGACAATCGCGAAGGCAATCTCGACGCCGAGCAGATCGAATCGGCACGCATCATCCACGACTCCGGCAGCAACCTGCTGCGGCTCATCAACGACATCCTCGACCTGTCCAAGGTCGAGGCCGGCAAGATGGAAATCGTGCTCGACGAGTTCCCGCTGGCCGATCTCGAACGCGCACTGCAACGCACGTTCAGTCACGTGGCGCAGGAAAAACAGCTCGGCTTCCACGTGGACATCGATGCCACGCTGCCGGCGGTCATCTGCACCGACGCGCCCAAGCTGGAGCAGGTCGCGAACAACCTCATCGGCAATGCGTTCAAGTTCACCCACCAGGGTTCGGTCCGGGTGCAGATAGGACGCCCGTCGACCGCCATCGCGCTGCCGGCCGCCCTGCAGGGCAGGGACACGCTGGCCATTGCGGTCAGCGATACCGGCATAGGTATTCCGCCGGACAAGGTGCAGAAGATTTTCCACGCCTTCGAGCAGGTGGATGCGAGCACCAGCCGCCAGTACGGAGGTACCGGCCTGGGCCTGACCATTTCCAAGCGCATCGCCGAGCTGCTGGGTGGCGACATCATGCTGCAGAGCGATGTGGGGCATGGCAGCACGTTCACCATTCTTCTCCCGCTGCAGGGGCCTTCCGGCACCACGGCTACGCCGTCCGCGACAGCCTCCAAGCCAGCCACGGCACGCCCCTTGACGACCTCGGCCCTGTTGCCGGAAACCGTCGAGGATGACCGTGGCCATATCGCCGCTGACGACACGGTGATCCTGATCATCGAGGACGATCCGGTGTTCGCGCGCATCCTCGCCGACATGGTCCGCCGCAAGGACTATCGCGTGCTGGTCGCCATGGATGGTGAATCGGGACTGCAGCTGGCGCACAACCACACGCCCACCGGCATCCTGCTCGACGTGATGCTGCCTGGCATGGACGGCTGGACGGTGATCGAGCGACTCAAGGAAAACCCGGCCACCCGCCACGTGCCGGTGCATTTCATTTCGGCAGTGGACGAGGCCAGCCGCGGCCGCGACCTGGGCGCGGTGGGCTTCCTGACCAAACCGGTGAGCCGCGAAGCGATCGGCGCGGCCTTCGAGCGCCTGCTGCATTTTGCCGAAGGCCATATGCGCCACCTGCTCATCGTCGATGACGATGCCGATTCGCGCGCGGCGCTGCGCACCCTGCTGCGCCAGGAAGACGTCACGATCGACGAGGCAGGCACCGCGGAACAGGCGCTCGAGCTGGTCAAAGGCACCCACTACGACTGCGTCGTGCTGGACCTTGGTCTGCCGGGCATGTCGGGCATCGAATTCCTGGAACAATTGTCGGCCAGCGGGAAGGTCCCACCGGTGGTCATCTATTCCGGCCGCGAACTCAGCCGCGAGGAAAGCCTGAAGCTTCGCCAGTACACCGACAGCATCGTCATCAAGGGAGCCCGCTCGCCGGAACGCCTGATGGACGAGGTGAGCCTGTTCCTGCACAGCTTCCAGGGCGGGCAGCAGCGTCACACCGCGTCGACACCTGCGACGCAGGCCGCGCCGGATGCCGGGCAGCTACGCGACCGCAAGGTGCTGCTGGTCGACGACGACATGCGCAACCTGTTTGCGCTGTCCAAGGTGCTTCGCGGCTGGGGCATGCACGTGACCATGGCGCAGGATGGCCAGAAGGCGCTCAAGGTGCTGGACGAGCACGACAGCATCGAGCTGGTCCTGATGGACGTGATGATGCCGGTGATGGATGGCTACGACACCATCCGCGGGATCCGCTCGCAGGCGAAGTTCACGCGGCTGCCGATCATCGCGCTCACCGCCAAGGCCATGCGCGGCGATCGCGAAAAATGCCTCGAAGCCGGCGCCAACGACTATCTGTCCAAACCGATCGACATCGACAAGCTGTCGTCGATGATGCATGTGTGGCTGCACAGATGAACAAACCTGCCGGCCCCGTGCGCACCACCGACACCGCCCTCGAGGACATCGAGGTCGAGTTGTTTGTGCGTGCGCTCAAGCTCCGGCATGGCTACGACTTCAGCCAGTACGCACCTGCCTCGCTCAAGCGGCGCGTGTTGCAGCTGGTCCAGTCCCAGCAATCGGGCACGGTGAGCACGCTCACCACGCGCCTGTTGCATGAACCGGGTTTCCTGCCCGTGGTGCTTGAGGGGTTGTCGGTACCGGTATCGGAAATGTTCCGCGATCCGGACGTGTTCCTCGCGTTGCGCGAGCAGGTGTTCCCCGTGCTGGCCTCCTATCCGCAGATCAATATCTGGCAGGCCGGATGCGCGCATGGGCAGGAGGTGTATTCGCTGGCCATCCTGCTCGAAGAGGCCGGGCTTTACGAACGCACCCAGATCTACGCTACTGACTTCAACGAGAGTGCGCTGCGCCACGCCCAGGAAGGCATCTATCCGGCAAGGGAGGCGCAATTGTGGTCGCGCAACTATCAGGCAGCCGGCGGCAGGCATTCGCTGGCCGACTACTACAGCGCGCGCTACGAACTGATCAAGCTCGACCAGCGGTTGCGCCGCCATGTGACCTTCGCCAATCACAACCTGGTCGCGGACGAGGTGTTCTGCGAAGCGCACCTGGTGCTGTGCCGCAACGTGCTGATCTATTTTTCCGACCCGCTGCAGGACCGCACGCTCGCCCTGTTCCGCGACAGCCTCGTGCGTGGCGGCTTCCTCTGCCTGGGCACGCGCGAAAGCCTGGATTTCTCCCCGGCTGCCGCTGACTTCACGCCCGTCAACGCTCCCCTGCGCATCTATCGTCTCGGGTCGCGCACCACGGGTGTGGACTGATATGGCCGCACCCGTAGCCATTGTCATCGGATGCTCGGCGGGTGGCCTCACCGCGCTGGAGATCCTGTTCTCCGGCCTGCTCCCCATCCTGCCGCAGCCCATCGCCGTGTGCTGCCACACCGGCTCGGCAACCGTGGACCTGATGTGCGAATTGCTCGCACGTCACGCCAGCATGCCGGTAGTGGAAGCCCGCGAACGCGCGCCACTGGAGGCGGGCGTGATCCACGTCGCACCCAGCGGCTATCACCTGCTGGTGGAGCCCAGCCGGCGCTTCTCGCTGTCGGTGGACGAACGCGTGAGCTATGCGCGTCCGTCCATCGATGTGCTGTTCGAATCGGCCGCCGAGGCCTATCGAGACACCCTGATCGGCGTATTGCTGACCGGGGCCAACAGCGACGGTGCCGAAGGACTGGCGCGCATCCGTCGCAACGGCGGCCTTGCCATCGTGCAGGACCCGGCCGACGCCGAATCGCCCGCCATGCCCATGGCTGCGCTCGACATCGCCGGCACCGACCATTGCCTTCCCCTGGCGGCAATCGCGCCGCTGCTCAATCGCCTCTGCCTGCCATGACCACTCCAGCTCCCAAGATCCTCGTCGTCGACGATACGCCTGCCAACCTTGTGGCGATGCGCCGCCTGCTGGCCGACAGCGGAGCGCAGGTATTCGAAGCCGGCAACGGCAACGATGCGCTGGCGCTATGCCTTGACCACGAGTTCGCACTGATCCTGCTCGACGTGAACATGCCGGAGATGGACGGCTTCGAAGTCGCCTTCCTGATCGGCGAGGATGAACGGTTGCGCGACACGCCCATCATCTTCGTCACGGCGGCCTATGCCGATGACATCAACCGCGTGCGCGGCTATCACTTTGGCGCGGTGGACTACATCTCCAAGCCGATCAACGACATGATCCTGCAGTCCAAGGTGCGCGTATTCCTCGAGCTGTACCGCGCCCGCGCGGAGCTGAAGGCGACGCTGACCGCACTGGAGGAGCGCAATACGCAGCTCAACGCCGAAATCGCCGAGCGCCAGCGTATCGAGGAACGCATCCGCCATCAGGCCACGCACGACATGCTCACCGGTCTGCCCAACCGCACGCTGTTCCATGATCGCCTGGGCACCGCCATGCAACGGGCACCGCGCCATCAGGTCGATTTCGCACTGGCCCTGCTGGACGTCGACGGCTTCAAGGGCATCAACGACAACCATGGCCATCCGGCGGGCGATGCATTGCTGCAGGCGATTGCGGACCGCCTCGGTAGCGAAGTACGTGCGAACGATACCGTCGCGCGGCTTGGCGGCGACGAATTTGCGCTGATCCTGGAAGACGTGAGCGACGTTGCTTCGCTGGTGAAGCGCTGCGAGGAAATATGCGCCGTACTCGCCCAACCCTATCCACTGGAAGGACGCCATGGCGCCTTCACCGCGCACGTCAGTGCCAGTCTTGGCGTCGCGGTCTGGCAGGGCATCGGGCAAGGCGATGAGGAATTGATCCAATGCGCCGACCGCGCGCTTTACCAGGCCAAGGACGCCGGCAAGAACCGCTGCGTGCTCGCCTCGTAACCTTCAACCCTGTTTGCGGGGCGACAACCACATGTCGATGCGGGCACGGAACACGGCATCGCCGGCCGCGTTGCGCACGTTGATGTTCACGGGCCACGCGTAGCCGCTGGTCGCTTCCACGGCAGCGGCCTCGGGTGTCGCTTCGGCGCGCAACCTACCCTTCGCCTTGGCCAGGTATTCCACCGTCATGCCCTTGGGAATCCAGCGCATGCTGGAAGGAATGCTGACGTCCGTCATCATGCCGGCGGTGAGCTCCGCCGCGTTGCACAGCGCGATCGCATGGACGGTACCGATATGGTTGTGCACGCGGCGTCGGTCGCGGATATCCACCGTGCAGCGTCCGGGCTCCAGCGCCACGAAGCGCGGCGCAATGGTTGCGAAGTAAGGCGCCTTGAAGCAGATGAGGCGGCCATACAGCCAGCGGCCGCCCGGCAGGGAAACCAGCTTCCGGTACAGCGACAGGGTCTGGCTCATGGCAAATCTCCTGCTTGGGCGGCCCGCTTGCGCCGCCCGGCTGCTACATCAATCGAGATGCGAGAACCCGATCGTCGCCCCGGGCGAGCCGGGGCGACGGGTCAGCTTCAGGCCGCGTCCGCCAGCTTCTTGTTGCGCTCGGCACGACTTGTCGCCGAACGCAACTCGGCCGGATCGAAGTCGTCGACGGCGATGAACTCGGCCACGCCTTCGCGCACGCGCTTGAGCAGGTCGTGCTCGGCCGCACTGATCACCCCGGCCTGCAGCGCTTCGGCGAGCTGGCCGTTGTAGTCGTGCGACTTGAACTGACCGGCCTTCTGCGCCTTGCCGAACTTGCGCTCCACCGGCTCCGCCGCGATCACGTCAGGCAGCAGCGCGTTCATGCGGCCAATGGTGTTGTTCGCAGTCGGTGCGAGATACGCCCACTCGGTGAGACGGTCGCGCGCCTCGCCTGGCGCCGTGATGAGCGCGGCGACGCGACGACCGAGGCGATCCGACGGCGGCACTTCGCGACGACCATATGGGAACACCAGCACACGCAGCAGCCAGGCCACCGGCTTCACCGGGAAGTTGCGGATCGCACCATCCAAGGCCATCTGCGTGCGCCACATGCACTCATGGAACGCCCAGGCCAGCAGCGGACGATCCGCTTCCGGACGGCCGGTGTCCTCGTAGCGCTTGAGCATCGCGCTCGCGATGTACAGGTAGCTCAACACGTCGCCGAGACGCGCGGAGAGCTTTTCCTTGAACTTCAGCTTGCCGCCGAGCACGCCCATGAAGGTATCGGCGCACAGCGCCAGCGCAGCCGAGTAACGATTGAGCTTGCGGTAGTAGCGACGCGTATAGGCGTCACCCGCCGTGTCACCGATGCGCGAACCGGTAAGGCCCAGCGTAAAGCTGCGCACCGCGTTGGAAATGCCGAAGCCGATATGGCCGAACAGGGCACGGTCGAACGTGCGCAAGCGCTCGCCGTAGTCGGCGATCGACAACGCCTGCATTTCCTTCAGCACATAAGGATGGCAGCGGATCGCACCCTGGCCGAAGATCATCAGGCTGCGCGTCATGATGTTCGCGCCCTCCACCGTGATCGCGATCGGCACGCCCTGCCAGGCGCGGCCCGCATAGTTCTTCGGGCCCAGCTGCACGGCCTTGCCGCCATGCACGTCCATCGCATCACCCGCGATCACGCGACCCCATTCGGTGGCGTGGTATTTGGCGATGGCGGACGGCACCGCCGGCTTCTCGCCTCGGTCCACCGCCGCCGCCGTGGCGCGCGACAGTGCTGCGGTTGCGTAGGTGAGGCCACCGATGCGCGCGAGCGCCTCTTCCACGCCCTCGAAGCGGGCAATGGACAGGCCAAACTGCTTGCGCATGCGCGCATACGCGCCGGTCGCGGCCACCGCGGCGCGCACGCCGCCGGTGGCGTTGGACGGCAGCGAGATCGCGCGGCCGACCGACAGGCATTCCACCAGCATGCGCCAGCCGTGGCCGGCCATGTGCGGGCCACCGATCAGCGTCGACAGCGGCACGAACACGTCCTTGCCGTGCAGCGGACCATTCTGGAACGGGATATTGAGCGGGAAGTGGCGGCGGCCGATTTCCAGGCCCGGCGTCGAACGCGGCAGCAGCGCCAGCGTGATGCCCAGGTCTTCCTTGTCGCCCAGCAGCTTCTCGGGGTCGTACAGGCGGAAAGCCAGGCCCACCACCGTGGCGATCGGCGCCAGCGTGATGTAGCGCTTGTCGAAGGTGAGCTTCATGCCCAGCGTCTCGACGCCATCCACCATCTGCTTGCACACGATGCCGAAGTCGGTGATCGACGTGGCATCGGAACCGGCGTATGGGCCGGTGAGCGCGAAGCAGGGAATTTCTTCGCCCACCGCCAGGCGCGGCAGGTAGTGGTTCTTCTGCTCGTCGCTGCCGTAGTGAAGCAGCAGCTCCGCCGGGCCCAGCGAGTTCGGCACGGCGACGGTGGAGGCCACCGTCGCGGACATCGTCGCCAGCTTCTGCAGCACCGCCGAATGCGCCAGCGCCGAGAAACCCAGGCCGCCGTACTGCTTCGGGATGATCATGCCGAAGAACTTGTGCTTCTTGATGAAGGCCCAGACTTCCGGCGGCAGGTCGGCCAGTTCGTGCGTGATCTGCCAGTCGTCGATCATGCCGCACAGCTCTTCGACCGGGCCGTCCATGAAGGCCTGCTCCTCCACGCTCAGCTCGGGCCGCGGCTGCGTGAGCAGCGCGTGCCAGTCGGGTTTGCCGGAGAACAGTTCGCCTTCGAAACCGACGGTGCCCGCCTCCAGCGCCGTCTGCTCGGTCTCGGACAGCTTCGGCGTCACCTTGGCAAACATCTTCAGCAGCGGCGCGCTGATCTGCTTGCGACGGAATTGCTTCATCAGCAGCGGCACCGCGATCGCCAGCTCGATCACGAGCAGCACGAAGGTGGTCCAGGGTGCACCGGTCAGCGCACCGACCACGACAGTGGTAATCACCGTGGCGATGGCCCATGTACGCAGGCTGCTCCGGTGATAGGCACAGGCACCGGTGGCAATGAGTGCCGCCAGCAGGGTCAGGATTACGGACATCACAACACCTCGTTACGGATGAAGACTTGGCAGATCAAAGGGTTCATACGGCCACCGCATCGCCGCGGTCGACATTGGAGAGTTTGCCCACGAACCGTGCTATCTCACGGGTGAAGACATCGTTGGCATCGCCGGCCACCATGTGGGTGGCGCGCGGCAATTCGACGTGCTCGGCATGCGGCACCAATTGCAGGAATTCATCGACGGTTTCGCGCGACACCACATCGCTGCGACCGCCAGAGAGCAGCAGCACCGGCACGCGCACTTTCGCCGCCGCCGCCATCAGGCGCGGCTGGTAGCGCTCGCTTTCCTGGATCAGCTGGCCGCCCAGCAACGCAGGATCCCAGTGCCAACGCAGCCGGCCATCGCTGCCTTCACGCAACAGCGGACGAAGCTGGTCTTCGGATTTGCGCTCGGCGCGGTGGGGCAGATAGCGGGCGATTTCCTCGGCGGCCTCGGCGTAGCTGGCGAAACCATCTGGGTGCGCCTGCATGAAGGCCAGGATGCGCTCGACGCCAGCGGTCTCCCAGCGCGGCGTGATATCGACCATCACCAGAGCACGGAACGAGTGGGGGTCGATCTCGCCGGCCAGCATCAGGCCCAGCAAGCCCCCCATGGAGGCACCCACCAGGATCGGCTTGCGCAGTTCGGCATGCGCCAGCAGGCGCAGGTCACCGACGAACTGCTCCATGTGGTAGTCCCCGCCAGCCACCCGGCCACTCTCGCCGTGACCGCGGGCATCGAACGTGACGCAGCGATAACCCTGCTCCGCCAACGCGGTGGAGGCGCCGCGCCAGGCGCCGCGGGTCTGGCCGAAGCCATGGGCGAACAGCAGCGTCGGGCTGCCCGAAGGGTGGCGCACCTCAACGGCGAGCTCGAGGCCGTCAACCGAGGCCACTCGTGTCACCGGGGTTTCGATGGGGGATGTCGATACCATACGCATGAGTATGGATTGCGACAAACCGCCACGTCAATATGTGCCGACCCGACGGCAAGGCGATTCGGGGACCTGAAGTTTCAACCGATGCACGCTCCCCGACTGAGTTAACATACGCACATGAATGCAAGCGCCAAACCTGAACGCACTCGCCTTTCCGCCGAGGATTGGGAAGACGCCGCCCTCAAGCTGATCGCCGACCAGGGCGTCAACGCCCTCGCCGTCGAAGCCCTGGCCCGCCAGCTCGGTGTCACCAAGGGCAGCTTCTATTGGCATTTCCGCACCCGCGAAGCCCTGCTCCAGGCCGCCCTGGAGCGCTGGGAGCAGTACGGCGAGCGCGAGGTCATTTCGCAGATCGAGTCCATGCCCGATCCGCGCGCCCGTTTGCCGGAGCTGTTCCGCCGCGTGGCACATGAGCTGGCGCCCCACCGGGTCTATGCCGCGCTGCTCAAGGCGCTGGACCACCCGCAGGTAGTGCCGGTGATGGCCCGCGTTTCCCAGCGCCGCATGGAATTCCTCACCACCATCTACCGCGAAGCCGGGCTGGACTCGCAGGAAGCGCTCAACCGCGCCCGCCTCACTTATGCCGCCTATGTCGGCTTCCTGCAGCTCAACTTCACCCTGGGCCTGCCGCGGATCAGCCACGATGAGTTCGACGCCTACGTCGAACACATGATCAGGACGCTGACTCCGAACTGAGTTCGGGGGGGCATCTGCCTACACAAAACGCCGCCTTCGGGCGGCGTTTTTTATGGTCTGCGCCCACTGGTAGCAAAGCGGTCCAAGTGGTCTGCAATCCGGCCCCTAACTGCCGGCTCAGGCAGCATTTTATGGTGCGCCCAGTTACCTTTTGCTGCGTCCCACCTTGCGATGCCAGTGCACGTAAGTTAGCGTTTCTACTCTTTTTTAGCTTAAGACCAGAGTGAGGAACATGATGTCGAGCAAGCTGGAATCGCTGCAGCGCTGGGTTGACGAAGTGGCGGCCCTGACCCGCCCCGCGAAGATCCATTGGTGCGACGGCTCTGATGCCGAATACCGCCAGCTCGTGCGGCAGATGCTGCAGACCGGCGACTTGATCGAACTCAACCAGCAGACCCACCCGGGTTGCTACCTCCATCGCTCGAGCCCTTCCGACGTGGCCCGAGTCGAACACCTCACCTTCGTCTGCACCAAGGACGAGCAGGACGCTGGCCCGAACAACCACTGGATGGCTCCTACGGACGCGCACGCCAAGATGGACGCGCTGTTCGACGGCTGCATGGAAGGCCGCACCATGTACGTCATCCCGTACTGCATGGGCCCGATCGATTCCCCGCTGGCACGCTGCGGCGTGGAGATCACCGACAGCCCGTACGTGGTGGCCAACATGCGCACCATGACTCGCATGGGCGCCGCCGCACAGGCACGCATCGAGCGCGAAGGCAGCTTCGTAAAGGGCCTGCACTCCACCGGCGAACTCGACCCCGAGCGTCGCTTCATCATGCACTTCCCCGAGGAGCTGACCATCAAGTCGTACGGCTCCGGCTACGGCGGCAACGCGCTGCTGGGCAAGAAGTGCCACGCGTTGCGCATCGCCAGCTACCAGGCGAAGTCCGAGGGTTGGCTGGCCGAGCACATGCTCATCGTCGGCATCGAGAACCCCAAGGGCGAAACGCACTACGTCGCCGCGGCGTTCCCGTCGGCCTGCGGCAAGACCAACCTCGCCATGCTCATTCCGCCGGAGGGCTACCGCAAGGACGGCTGGAAGGTGTGGACCGTGGGCGACGACATCTGCTGGATGCGCCCCGGCGCGGATGGACGTCTATACGCCATCAACCCGGAAGCCGGCTACTTCGGCGTCGCCCCGGGCACCAGCGTCGCTACCAACCCGAATGCGCTGACGACCATCGCGCGCGACACGATCTTCACCAACGTCGCCGTCACCGCAGACAACCAGCCGTGGTGGGAAGGCCTGCCGGGCAAGCCGGTCACCGATTGGCAGGGCCGTCCGTACGATCCGGCCAACGGCCCGGCCGCCCATCCCAACTCCCGCTTCACCGTGAGTGCGAAGCAATGCCCGACCTGGTCGCCGCGTGCGGAGGATTCGCAGGGCGTGCCGATCAGCGCCATCGTGTTCGGCGGCCGCCGTCCGTCGCTGGTACCCCTGGTGTTCGAGGCGCGCGACTGGGCACACGGCGTGCTGATTGGTGCGGCGATGGGCTCGGAAACCACCGCCGCCGCCACCGGTGCAGTGGGCGTGCTGCGCCGCGATTCGATGGCGATGAAGCCGTTCGCCGGCTACCACTACGGCGACTATTTCCGTCACTGGCTGTCGTTCGACAAGCAGGGCGCCAAGCTGCCGAAGATCTTCCACGTGAACTGGTTCCGCAAGGGCGAGGACGGCCGTTTCCTGTGGCCAGGTTACGGTGACAACCTGCGCGTGCTGGAGTGGATGATCGACCGCGTCGAGGGTCGCGCCAAGGGCCGTCAGACGCCGATCGGCACCGTGCCCTCGGATGGCGAGCTCAAGCTCGACGGCCTCTCGCTCGACCGTCGTACCGTCGACACCCTGCTCCACGTCGACCACACCGGCTGGAGCGACGAGCTCACGGCCATTGGTGAGTACCTGCACAGCTTCGGCGATCGACTGCCGGACGCATTGCACGTTGAACAGCAGCGCATCGCCAAGGCGCTGGATACCGCCGAGGCCGCTTGACCCAACGGCCGGCCACAACAATGGCCGGCCTCACCTATCCCCTGTAGGAGCGCACCCAGTGCGCGACCGCGGAGCTACGGTCTCACCGCTCCGTAGGCCTTTCGCGCACTGGGTGCGCTCCTACAGGTGCGAGAATCGGCCTCACTGGCCACTTCTCTAAACCCTTCCGATCTTCGGCGCATCCAAGCTGGCAAGATGACCGCAGCCTGCCCAGCCACCGGAACCCTGATGCCGCCTCCAGCGCCTGCCGCGGAGCCTACTGACACGGACGATGTCCGCGCGGCCGCGGCTGGCGACAGGCAGGCGTTCCATCGGCTGTATCGGCTGCATGTGGACCGTGTCTATGGTGCCGTCTACCGCCTGGCCGGCTATGACCACGCCCGTGCGGAAGACCTCACGCAGGATGCGTTCGTGCGCGCCTGGCAGAAGCTTTCCGGGTTTCGCCACGAAAGCTCGTTCGGTACATGGCTGTACCGCCTGGCGGTGAACGTCGCGCTGATGGATATCAGGGCACGTGGCGCCGATCCGGTGAGCATGATGGACGAGGACAATATCCCCGACCGCGGCGTGACACCGTTCTGCGCGGCCGAGCGCGAAGAACTTGAACGTGCCATCGGCAAACTGCCGCCGCGGGCACGTGCGGTACTGGTATTGCACGACATCGAAGGCTGGCGCCACGAGGAAATCGGCGTCGAGCTGGGCATGGCAGTGGGATCGTCGAAAGCGCAGCTGCATCGCGCACGCGGCCTGCTGCGGAAAGTATTGGGAGAACAGGCATGAACGAATTCGAATGGCTCCGCCAGACCCGCGCCCTGCGCGAACCCGTATCGCCACGCCGCGACCTGTGGCAGGCGATCGATGCCGCGCTGGATGACGCCACATCGAACG
Source organism: Dyella amyloliquefaciens (assembly GCF_004296575.1). Taxonomy (GTDB): domain Bacteria; phylum Pseudomonadota; class Gammaproteobacteria; order Xanthomonadales; family Rhodanobacteraceae; genus Dyella; species Dyella amyloliquefaciens. The sequence goes on from NZ_SAYT01000005.1 coordinate 336,100, forward strand.
CCCCGGCGCCGCGCCGCAGTACAGCGCAGCGCGCGCAAGGCTGGCTGCTCGCCGCCAGTTTTGCGGGCATGTCGCTGCTTGCCGGCAGCCTTGCCGTACACCTGCGCGATCGCCCGCTTGCGACGGCAGCAATCCAGGCCACGCCGGACACCGAGCGCTGGCGCCCGTCGGATCCGCGTCTCGCGGGTGCGGCCGTGGAATTTGATGCCGCCGGCATGGAGCTGCGCCAGGCCATGGAACAGGCACCCAATTCACCTGCATTGCAACGCCTGCTATATCGCATGCAAAAACAACAGTCGCAGCTGCGACAGTTGGAACACCAGGCTGGTTGAGTCCAGCGGAGCCTTCACCATGAAAACCGCACGCATCATCCCACTCCTGCTCAGCCTGTCGATCGGCCAGGCCCTGGCCGACACGCCCATCAACCTCAACCATGACGCAGCACCCAACGCGCGCATCAGCATCAGCAACGTGAAGGGCGCAGTCACCATCACCGCCTGGGATCGCAACCAGGTGCAGGTCGGCGGCCGCCTTGGCGATGGCGCAAAGCCGCTCGCCATCGAGGGCAGCAACAGCGACATGACGATCAAGGTGGAGTCGCAGGGCAAGGCCGGATGGTTCAACTGGAACAACGAGAACTCGATGGGCTCGACCACGCTGGACATCCGCGTGCCCAAGGGCGCCTCGCTTGATGTGGACGTGGTGAGTGCACCGCTCAGCATCGACGGCATCGAGGGTGGGACGATCAAGGCCAATACGGTCAGCGGCAAGGCCCGCGTGAACGCGCGCTCGCCCCGCATCGACGTGGACAGCGTAAGCGGCAGCATCGAGCTGGCCGGCAGTGCGGATCGCGTGTCGTTGCAAACCGTGAGCGGCGACATCCTCGCTCCGAACGTGATCAGCGATGCGGACTTGCAGACCGTGTCCGGCCGCATCCGCGTCAGCGGCGGACCCTGGCGGAAACTCAGTCTCAGCACGGTCTCCGGCGATGTGCAGCTGGCTGGTGGCCTCGCTCCCAACGGCACCTTCGACGTCGACAGCATGAGCGGCGACGTGCAGGTGCAGGTGCCCTCCAACCTCTCGGCCGTGATCCACGCCAGCACCTTCAGTGGCGACCTGCGCAGCGATTTCGGTACTGTGCAGAAAGTGGAGCACGGCCCAGGCAGCGAATTGCAGGCCACCGCCGGCTCCGGCAGCGCCAAGATGAAGATCGAGACCTTCAGCGGCGACCTGCGGATCCGCCGGCAGGACTGAGTTTCGCTACCGCAACGAAAAACGCCGGGCATGGCCCGGCGTTTTGCTGTCTGGGGAGCCGCGAGGCTCTACCGATCAAAGATCCTGGTGGTACTGCACGTACGGCGTGCGGGACTGATCCGGCTCCGGGCCTACCGGCGTGTTCAGACTGTTGCCCGACGACCACAGATTCTGCGCGCCGATGCTCAACTGACCCTGCCACGGCAAACGCCAGGTCACGCCCAGGTCGATGCTGCTCCAGCGGCGATCCGGGTTGCTGTAACCCGCACCCGGGACGCCAGCCTGCGGCTGCATGGTGCGACCGACGATGCTGCCGCTCAACGGGCCACTGTCCACGCCGAAGCTCAGCGCCTTCTGGTCGAGCGCATTGACGCCGAGCATATTGCCCGGGAGCAGGTGCACGCGACCCACGCTGGCGCCGAGATCGATACCGCTCTTGGCGTCCAGCGCCAGACGTCCGCGCGCATTGACCTGCGTGCTGCTGTCAAAGCCGGAAAGGCCGTTCACACCGGGCGTGGCGCCGGGCAGCAGGCGTGGCAGGTTGGCGTTGCCAGGCACGGAATCCGTACCCAGGCTCAGGCCAAGGCTGTAACGGCCGGTGCTGTAGGTGGCACCCACTTCGCTGCCGATGACACGCGGCGCCTGGTTGTTAGCCCAGTCATGCTCGCTCACACCGACATGAGCCTGCAGGTTCGGGCCCACGCCATACTGGACATCGGAGGACTGCACGGTTGCCGAATCGAGCGCCCGGAACTGCAACGGAGCATCGGCGCGCTGGGCCGTCGTCAGCGAATCACTGCGGCTCTGCACGGCCATCCATTGCCCGTTGGCACCGCGCCACAACGGCACGGAGCCTGAGCTGGACGAGTCCGGAGCCTGTGTAATCAAGCGGTTACCAGCTGCATCGTACCAATCATTGGCCGCAGACTGCCCTGCCGCGACAAACGGCATGAACAGCAGTGGCAATGACAAGATCAAACGACGCATGTACGCGATAACTCCCGCGGCACCTGTATAACGGGCTGGAAGTCGTCCCCTCCCAGAGACGATTACGCCCGAACGATACCACGTTTTACTTTTTACTAACACCCAAATCTTGGCTTTGTGAACCAGATCGGTTATCACCTGAATCACGTTTTTTTGACATTCTGGATCACCATTGGTTCCTCCCGTGGTGTCAGCCAGCGACAAAGCTGAATGGAGGCGCTATATAGTCGCTTCTGTCGACTACGCGCGGACCTGCCTGCGACTGATGACTTCGGCCCCGACCAGTAAAACGCCTACGCCATGGCCGGCAGAAAGTGGTGTCGCCGCCATGCATGCCGCCGTGGAACGCCTGTTCCGCGCGGCAGATGCTGCCAGCGTGCTGGAGATCTGCGAGGCCATGCTCGGCGAACTGGGGGTCGAGGGACAGCTCCACTGGCGCCTGCTGGGGGATCCGGTCCAGCTCGACAACGAGGTGATTCAGCTCGATCTGGCAGAGGACCCCCAGGCCCTGCGCTCGCTCGTGCTGGAGCTTCCGGCGAACGCCCCCTACGACGCCCAGCGCGAGCACATGGCATGGATCGGCCGCCTGGCCGCGACGCGCCTTCGTCAGCTCGCCGAAACGTCCCGCCTGTACGAGGCCATTTCGCGCCTGGCGCTGGCTGAACGACTGCAGCGTGCGCTCTACGCCATCGCCGACCAGGCGGGCGCCGAGCACAACATGACCGAGATGATGCATTCGCTGCACGCCATCCTCGGCAGCCTGATGTACGCGGAGAACTTCTACATCGCGTTGTACGACCCGGCCACCGACACGGTGCGCTTTCCGTACTACGTCGACACCATGGACAAAGACCCGCCCTCGCCCGACGAGTCGGTGCCGCTGCAGGAAATGCGCCACAGCCTGACGTGGAACCTGCTCCAGTGCGGCCAGGCCGTGATGGGCTCGTGGGCAGAGCTTGCTGAGCAGTTCAAGGGACGCTTCATCCAGGTCGGCCCCGTCTGCGAACACTGGCTAGGCGTCCCCCTGCTGCGCGACGGCCGCGTGGTGGGCGGCATCGTGATGCAGAGCTATCGCGACGACACCCACTACACCCAGCACGATCGCGAACTGCTCAGCTACGTGGCCAAGCACGTGCAGACCGCGCTGGAGCGTCGCGAGGCGCACGAGGAGCTGGAACGCCGCGTCTCCAGCCGTACTGCCGCCCTGCGCGAAGCGAACCGCGTGCTGCGCCAGCAGGTGCTGCAGCGCCAGCGTGGCGAACGCCTGCAGGCGGCGCTGTTTCGCATCGCCGAACTGGCCAACGCCTCGGAGAGCCTGGACAACTTCTACGCCGCCGTTCACCGCGTGATCGGCGGCCTGCTGTACGCGCGCAATTTCTACATCGCGCTGCTGGACGAAGAGCAGAAGACCCTCAGCTTCCCTTACTCCGTGGACGAATTCGACACCGTGCGCCTGCCGCGCGCGCACGGTCGCGGCGTCACCGAGTACGTGCTGCGCCATGGCAAGCCGCTGCTCGCCAGCCCCGAGGAATTCGAGCGACTCGAGCACGAGGGCGAGGTCACCCATCGCGGTTCGCGCTCGGTGTGCTGGCTGGGCGTGCCGCTGATCTGGGGCGACCGCGCCATGGGCGTGCTCGCCGTGCAGAGCTATTCGCCCGAACACACCTACGATGTGCGCGACCAGGAATTGCTCACCTTCGTGGGCTACCACGTCGCCAACGCCCTGCAGCGCAAGCACACCACCGAATCGCTGAAGCAGGCCTACGCAAGCCTGGAGCGCCGTGTCACCGAACGCACGCGCGCACTGGCGCTGGCCAACCGCGATCTGCGCGAGCAGATCGCCGAGCGTGAGCGCGTCGAGCGCCGCCTGAAATACGAAACCCTGCACGACTCGCTGACCGGCCTGCCCAACCGCACGCTGCTGCTGCAACGCCTGGAGCAGGCGCTGCAGCGCTATCACGGCGACACGCAGGAACTGTTCGCCGTGCTGTTCATCGACCTGGACCGCTTCAAGGTCATCAACGACTCGGTGGGCCACCTGGTCGGCGACGACCTGCTGTTCCAGGTGGGTGGACGCATCCGCGCCTGCCTCAAGACGCGCGACGTGGTGGCGCGCCTGGGCGGCGACGAGTTCGCCGTGCTGGCCGAAGGCATCACCGATCCCAAGATGGCGCTGCTGATCGCCGAACGCATCATCGACGAGTTGCAGGCACCGTTCCGTCTCGGCGCCAAAGAGATCTTCACTTCGGCATCCATCGGCATCGCACTGCCCAGCCCGCATTACCAGCGGCCCGAAGAACTGCTGCGCGACGCGGACGCCGCGATGTACCGCGCCAAGGACGAAGGCCGTCACCGCGCGGCCGTGTTCGACGATCGCCTGCGCCGCGAAGCACTGTCGCTGCTGGAAATGGAAGGCGACCTGCGCCGCGCGCTGAGCCGCAACGAATTCGTGCCGTTCTACCAGCCCATCGTCGCGCTGCAGAGCGGGCGTACGGTGGGCTACGAAGCGCTGCTGCGCTGGCGGCATCCGGACCGCGGCCTGCTCACCCCGGCGGATTTCCTTGCCGTGGCGGAGGAGAGCGGCTGCGCGGAAAGCATCGACTGGCAGATCTTCGAACAGGTCTGTGCGCAGGCCGAGGCGCTGGCGGGTCCGGATGGCTTCGTCAGCATCAACGTGTCCGGCCGGCATTTCCGCTCCACGGACCTGGATCGCCAGCTGCTGGACATGATCCAGGCCCATCGCCTGCCGCCACGCTGCCTGCGCATCGAAGTGACCGAGCGTGCCCTGCTCGAGAACGCGATGCAGGTGAAGCGGATGCTCGACAACCTGCGCTCCCACGGCGTGAGCATCGCGCTGGACGACTTCGGTACGGGCTACTCGTCCTTGAGCTATCTGCACCAGTACCCGATCGAGACGCTGAAGATCGACCGCTCCTTCATCGTGGAACTGCCACGCGAAGGCGGCCATGGCACCGCCGTGGTGCGTGCGATCCAGGCCCTGGCCAATTCGCTGCAGATGCAGGTGATCGCCGAGGGCATCGAGGACGAGGAGCAGCGCCAGGCCTTGCTGCGCATCGGCTGCCGTTACGGGCAGGGCTTCCTGTTCGCCACGCCGAAGATGGCCGAGGTGTGGCTGCAGCGCGAGCATCACTTCGCACTGCCTTAGAAACCGCCCGCAAGACGAAAAAAAACGGGCCCGACTGCGAGCCCGTTTTGCATTCCACGACGACGGGATTATTGCGCCGTCGTCGGCGCACTCGCCTGCGGACTCGGGCTCAACAGGTGCTCTGCGTCGATGCGATCGAACGTGTAACGCTGTGCACAGAATTCGCAGATCACCTCGATCTCGCCTTCGCGTGCCTCCAGCGCCGCCTCCACTTCGTCGCGACCGAGCGAGCGCAGCACCGCTTCCACGCGCTCGCGCGTGCAACTGCAACCGAAGGCCAGCGGACGCGGTTCGAACAGGCGTACCGATTCTTCATGGTACAGGCGGTACAGCAGTTCCTCGGGCGCCGTGGCGAGCAATTCCTCCGCCCCCAGCGTGGCGGTGAGGTGCTGGATGCGCGTCCACGCGTCCTCGTCCTGCACGGCGTCGATGCCGCCTTCGTCCGGCAGTTTCTGCAGCATCAGGCCAACCGCATGTTCACCATCGGCCGCCAGCACGATGCGCGCCGGCAACTGCTCGGACTGGCTGAAGTAGTTCTCCAGCGCCGAGGCCAGGTCCGGATGCTGCAGGTCCACCAGGCCCTGGTAGCGTTGGCCGCGTTCAGCAGCGCCGATGGTGATGGCCATGATGGCCTTGGGCATCTCGGCCAGGTTCAGCGTCTCCGGCAGCGGGTCGGACCAGCGCGCCAGGCCACGCAGACGCCCCTGGTCCGTGCACTCGGCGAACAGCAGACGCAATGGACCGGCGCTCTTCAACTCCACCGACAGCGCGCCCTCCAGCTTGATGTTGCCGGTCAGCAGCGCACTGGAAGCGAGCGTCTGGCCCAGCACGGAGCGCAGTGCAGCCGGGTAAGCCGAACGGCCGGCAACTTCGCGCCAGGCCGCACCCAGACGAACCAGCACGCCGCGCACGCCGGCGCGCTCGAGCATGAATCGGTGCAACACATCTTCAACAAGCACGGTTTCCACGACGGGACCTCTCAAGGGCAATCCCCCAACATGGGGGTGCTTTTCGTCAGGCACAACACGCCGGCGCGGCCGGGCAAAGACGCCCCTTATACTGCCGCCAACCCTGTCCACGCGCCGCCATGACTTCACGACGCCCGCTGTTCGCCCGCCTGCTCCGCCTTTTCGCCCTGCTCTTGCTGTCCTGGCTGGCCCTGAGCTGGCTGATGGTGCTGGTGCTGCGATTCGTGCCGCCGTGGACGTCTGCCGTGATGATGGAGCGCCAGGCCAGCGCGCTGCTGCACGGCGAGAAGGATTTCCAGTTGCGGTACCGCTGGGTGCCGTGGAACCAGGTGTCGCCGTATGTGCCCCTGGCCATGGTCGCTGGCGAGGACCAGAAGTTTCCGTTCCACCACGGCTTCGACTTCGACTCCATTCAGGATGCGATGGACGCCGCCGACGAGGGCCGGCGCCTGCGCGGGGCCAGCACGATCAGCCAGCAGACGGCCAAGAACCTGTTCCTGTGGAATGGGCGCAGTTTTGTCCGCAAGGGCCTGGAAGCCTATTTCACCGTGCTGATCGAACTGAGCTGGCCCAAGCAGCGCATCCTCGAGGTGTACATGAATGTCGCCGAGCTCGGTGACGGCATCTATGGCGTGGGCGCCGCCAGCGACGCCTTCTTCCATGTGCCGCCCTCGCGACTGGGTGCTGCGCAGGCCGCCCGCCTGGCTGCGGTGCTGCCCAGCCCGCGGCGCTTTCATGCCGACCGTCCCACAGCCTACGTGCAGGCGCGCGCGAACTGGATCCAGCAACAGATGGGCCAGCTGGGCGGCCCGGGCTATCTGCAGGGTCGTCAGCCTGTTCGCGATACCCGGCGACGCTGACGCTCGCCACGAAGCGTGGCGGCGCACTCGTTGCGGCCACGTCCCCGGGGGACCGTGACCGCGATCATGTAGCGCCTCACCGCGGTCGTGCGCGCCTGCAACCAGGCCAACGCACTCGAAGCGCACCACGGGAAACGGAGCCGTGTGTTCGACCGACTGCCCATGGAATGCAACGTGCTGTTCGTGGGCGACGGCAGCCACGACGACACCTGGTCGGCGAGCGCCTGGGACGCAATGACGCCGAGAGCAAGCAGCGCCCGCTGTACTTCATCGAAGAGCGGCACCCGGTTCGGGCGCCGGCGCGGGATGGCATCCAGCACCACGCTTCACATCCCCCCAACACCACATCGACGCCGCAGCGCTAGACTCGTTGTATGCGGCCTGTCCGCGGCCGCCTGGGAGGTTCAAGCATGCGCCAGGTCAAGCATTTGCTGGAAGGCAAGGGCACCGACATCTTCAGCATCGCACCGGACGCGCCCGTACTCGAAGCGATCAAGCACATGGCGGAGCGCCGCGTCGGCGCGCTGCTGGTGATGCGCGGCGAACGGCTGGTAGGCATCGTTTCCGAACGCGACTATGCGCGCAAGGTGATCCTGCAAGGCCGTTCGTCCGCCCAGACCGCGGTCTCGGAGATCATGAGCAGCCCGCCACTGACGGTCGGGCCGGATACCGACGTGTTCGACTGCATGCGCCTGTGCACCGACAGTCGTATCCGCCATTTGCCGGTGGTGACGGACGATCGCGTGGTCGGCGTCATCTCGATCGGTGACCTGGTGAAGGAAGTCATCGACGCCCAGGCCGAGCAGATCGAGCAGTTGCAGCGTTACATCACCAGCTGACCGGGTGACCCTCAGGCGTTTGCCGCTCGCGCCTGATCGGAGGCATCCGGCGCGAGCTGTTGCTCGGGCAGCAGGTCAGGCGAATGGCCAGCACGTGCCGCTACCCAAGCGGCAAGCAGGGAGACCCCAGTGCCAATGGCCGCCATGCCGCCCACCGCCATGCCTAGCTTGGCCAGTACGCTCACGCCGCTGGTAACGATCACATCGCCGAAGCGCCAGATCGCAGTCTCCACGAAGTTCTTGCCCTTGTAGCGCGTTTCGCGCGGAACGCGCGTATACAACGCGTCCACGGCGGGCTTGGTCATGCCGTAAGCGAAGCCGCGCGAACTCGCCATCATCACTGCCAGCAGCGGGACACTGCCCGTGAACCAGGCTGGGCCCGCGCCCAGGGCGGCCACCGCCAGCAACATCGCCACGTTGACAACGGCAGGAATCACCAGCGCCCACGCAGGGCCTCGACGCACCATCAGCCAGCGCGTCACGGTCAGCTGAAGCGCTACCACGAGGATATTGGTGTACTTGTCCAGATCGCTGAGAAAGCGCACGCGCTCCACGGCGTCCGGATAGTGAAGTTTCATGTAGTCGGACATCAGCGCATAAGCCAGCGTGCCGATGCCATCGCCCAGCACCATCAGGATGGCCATGTAGCGCAGGAAGGGGCGCGTCCATAGCTGCTTGATGCCTTCCAGGAACGAGCCACCGATGATCTCGTCCCGTGGCTGAATCGCCACGGTCCCCATCGGCCTTGCGGACAACAACAACAGCATCGCCAGCGCCAGGCTCAGGGCCACTGCCGAGAGCACCAGCAGCATGGGGATCCCGATCAGCCCGACCAGATCCTTGGTGACCTGCGACCCGGCAATGGTGCCGAACGCACCGCCCAGTGCAATGGTCGGAAACACGCTGCGTGCCCTGACGATCGTGAAAAGGTCCGCCATGACGCTCCAGAAAAGCGACACGACGAACAGGTTGAACACGCTGACCCACACATAGAACGCGATGCCAAGATTGCGTGCACCGATCCGGTCCTGCGCTGCAAACAGCGGCACGAAGGCAAGCATGCACACCACGAAGAAGCCATAGCTCCAGCCCAACAGGCGCTGTCGTGAATAGCGGGAAACCAGGGCACTGAAGGCAAGCGTCGCGAGCAGCACGCCGACCAGCACCGCCGAGTAGATGAGGGGCAACGCGGACGATCCGGTAGCACCACCGAGTTGGTCGCGCACCGGACGGATGATGTAGTAAGACATCATCACCAAGAAGAAGGCGAGCGCGGAGAGACCGATGGCAAAGCCTTCGTTCGCTGCGGCAGGTCGGGTGGTATTCACCGGCATTTCCAGCAGAAGTCCGTATCAGACTAGCATGCGGTCGTGACAGGCATGGACAGGGGTTGGCGTGGCGTACGACTACATCATCGTGGGTGCCGGTTCGGCCGGCTGTGTTCTGGCCAACCGGTTGAGCGCTCATCAAGGCAAGCGCGTGTTGCTGCTCGAAGCGGGACCGAGTGACTGGCACCCCCTGATCCACATGCCCGCGGGCATCGCCCGGCTCGCCAACAATCGCCATTTCAACTGGAACTACCGTACCGAGCCGGAGCCACAGCTGCAGAACCGAAGGCTGTGGTGGCCACGTGGCAAGACGCTGGGAGGATCGAGCGCCATCAACGCGATGATCTACATCCGCGGCGTAGCCGGTGACTACGATCGCTGGGCACAGGCCACCGGCGATGCACGCTGGTCATGGAAGCAGGTGCTGCCCTGGTTCCTTCGCAGCGAGGACAACATCCGAGGCGCTGGTACGCTGCATGGAGCAGGTGGTCCGCTCGGGGTGAGCGATCTGCGCCATCACAACGAGCTGTCGGATGCATTCGTCGATGCCGGGGTAAGTGCCGGCTATCCACGCAATAGCGACTTTAACGGCCCCCAGCAGGAAGGCTTCGGCCTGTACCAGGTGACGCAACGCGGTGGCCGACGCTGCTCCACCGCAGTCGCGTATCTGCAACCGGCGCGGCAGCGCTCCAACCTCGAAGTGCGCACCAAGGCAACGGTCGCCCGCGTGGTGATCCGCAACGGGCGTGCCGTGGGTGTGCAGCTCCAGGGTGACGCCACGGTGCTGGAAGCCGACGAGATCATTCTCTGTGGCGGTGCCATCAACACGCCGCAGCTGTTGATGCTTTCGGGCATCGGGCCGGCGGACCACCTGCGCGAGCACGGCATCCAGATACAGGCCGACCGGCCCGACATCGGTAGCCATCTACAGGACCATCTGGACATCTGCACGCTGGACGCCAGCACACGGAAAGTCTCCTACGATCATCTCAACGAACTGGCCGCCGGCTGGCGGTTCCTGCGCCACCGCTCAGGCCCCGGCACGTCCAACGTGGCCGAGGCCGGCGGCTTCGTGCGAAGCCGGCTGGCTGCCGACGAGCGTTGCGACCTGCAGTTCCATTTCGTGCCGGCACAGCTAGACGACCACGGTCGCCATCGCCTGCCCGGCTACGGCTACACGGTCCACGCCTGCTACCTGCACCCGCGCAGTCGCGGACGGCTACGGCTGCGCTCGGCCGATCCCGCGCAGCCGATCGCCATCCATGCCAACTACCTTGGCGACGCTGAAGGGCACGACCTGCAACGCATGGTCGAGGCTGCCCGCCTCTCTCGCGAGATCCTCTCCCAGCCCGCCTTTGCCGCCTACCGCGGCGGCCCCGTCTTCCCGGAGCGGGCGTTGCATACGGACGCCGAGTACATCGACTTCATCCGTCGCAAGGCGGAAACCATCTATCACCCGGCGGGCACCTGCCGCATGGGCAGCGATGCGAGCGCACCCGTCGACAGCGAGCTGCGCGTGCGCGGCATCGACGGGCTGCGCGTGGTCGACGCGTCGGTGATGCCCAGCCTGCCGAGCGGCAATACCAATGCGCCGGTGATCATGATGGCCGAGCGGGCCAGTGCGCTCATCCTGAACGAAGCGCCGGACGGGATCACGCGGCCTTAATGTCTGGCCGTCCGTCACCTGCGACAGGGACTTTTCAGGGTTTCCTGCGGTACTCTCGCGCAGCGTCATGGAAGGATCCGGCTCGCACCCCGCAGGCCCGGCACCACACGGTGCCGACTCCGTTCCATCGATGCCCACCGGGCACCGCCAACGTTCAGGCAGCATGACGTTTCGCACGATTTCACTCGTCGTCGTCGCGGCACTGGGACTGTCCGTCATCCCGCTGCATGCGCGCGCCACCACGCCCCCCGCGGACTCCGCGGCATCCGCCGCACAGCCACTGCCGCCCGATCGCCTCAAGGACACGCTGAGCGCCTATCAGCAATGGCTGGATCGGCTCGACCAGCGCAATGAAGTGGCGGGCCTCGCCACCGCGGTCGTCGTCGACAACAAGGTCGTGTTCGAAGACACCATCGGCTACGCCAATGCCAGCACGCGTGAACCGGTCACGCCGGAAACCGTGTTTCGCCTGGCCTCGTTGTCCAAGGCCTTCGCTACCGCGCTGACCGGCGTGCTGGTGGACGACGGCAAGCTCAGCTGGGACACCAAGCTCACCGCCGTGCTGCCGTTCTTCCATCTCAAGAACGACGGCGCCGCCGAACATGCGACCGTGCGCGACATCCTCGGCCAGCGCCTCGGGCTGCCGAAGAACACCTACGACAACATGCTCGAGGAAAACATTCCGTACGAGGAGCTGGCGCGCAAGCTCGACGAGGTGACGCTCACCTGCGATGTGGGCCAGTGCTACGGCTACCAGAACATCGCCTTCAGCCTGATCGGCGACATCGTCTATGCGCAGACCGGCGACTTCTTCAGCCGGCAGGTCGACAAGCGCATCTTCTTCCCGCTTGGCATGAAGACGGCGAGCTATGGCCGCCAGGGCCTCGAGGAGAGCAAGAGCTGGGCGCGGCCGCATCGGCAGACCAGCAACGGCTGGATCCCGTTCGAGCCCAAGGAAGCCTATTACCGCGTCGCGCCGGCGGCAGGCGTCAATGCCAGCCTGCGCGACATGGAGCAGTGGCTGATCGCGCAGATGGGTGGCCGTCCCGACGTGCTGCCGGCCAAGCTGCTGGACACGCTGCACACGCCCGAGGTGGCCACGCCGGTGGAGCTGCGCTCCTCGCCGTGGCGGCGCGCGAGGCTCTCGGACGCTTCCTACGCCCTGGGCTGGCGCGTGTTCGACTACGAGGGTGAAACGCTGGTGTTCCATGCCGGCGCGGTCGAGGGCTACCGCACCATGATCGGCTTCTTCCCCAAGTACCGCGTCGGCCTGGTGATGATGTGGAACTCGTCCGGTCCGACCCCCGCCGGCTTGATGCCGATGGTGTTGGACGGCCTGCTTGGCCTGCCCCACGTGGACTGGGCCGGCATCGAAGGCGATGCGCCAAAGGCCGCAACCACCGCCAAGGGCAAGACGCGCACCAAGGGCAGGACCGCCACCAGCGGCCATAGCACCAAGCAGGATCTTTCCGGGAACTGAAAACGAAAGCGCCGCGTGTTTCCACGCGGCGCTTTCGTTGCCTGCACCCGCCACGCCGCAGCGTGACAGAGCGGTTCGTCAGTTGAGCTTGAACACGATGCGGCGCCGGTCCTGGGCCGAGATCGGCGTACCGTTCTGCGTGGCAGGCTGGTACTTCCAGCGGCTCACCGCCTCGACGGCTGCACGATCGAACACGTGGCGCGGCTCGGCATCGAGCACCTTCACGTCGTCGACGTTGCCTTCCGGCGTGATGGTGAAGGTCACCTCCACCCAGCCTTCCTGGTTGGCACGCACCGCCGTGGTGGGATAGCGCGGATTGACGTTGCGTACGAGCACCGGACCGTGCGTGCCTGGCGCTGCGCCGCTGTCGCCAGCCGCCGCCGTGGTGGGTGCAGCCTGTTGCTGGCGCGACGAATCGGCTGCCTGCTGCTGGGCCAGACGCGCTTGCGCCGCGCGTTGCTGCTGTTCGGCCACCGCACGCTGCTGGGCTTCGGCGGCCTGGCGATCAGCTTCGGCCTTGTCCGTTGCCGCCTTCTGCGCCGCCAGCTGTGCCGCCTTCTCCTTGTCCGACGCCTGCTGCTGTTCGCGATCCTGCAGCTTGCGCTGGGCGTCGAGCTTGGAGCGGAGGATGGTCAGCGTGTAGTTCGCCGGGTCGGCTTTAGCCAACAGGTCGATCTGGCGCTGCGCGTCATTGAAGTCACGCTGGTTGATCGACTGCTCGGCCACACTCGCGCCCACCGGGAAGGTTTCGCGCAGCGCATCGGCCGCCACCTGGTTGCCAGGCTGCTTCTCCAGCACCTTCAGGTAGAACTCGAAGGCATTGTTGCCCGCGGGTGCCAGCAGGCGTTGCTCGTTCACTGCCTTACGGGCTTCGGACAACAGCTGGTTGATGCTCATCGCCGCCACGTTGGCGGGCGGCGGTGGGGCGGCTGCACCCTGCTGCACCGGCGTAGACGGATGCGACCCGGCTTCGGAGTCGACCAGATCCTGGTGCGGCTTGATGATGAGGAACCACGACGCTGCCGCGAGCACGGCGACGACAGCAACAATGGCGATGGCAGCGGGCCGAACGGCCCCGCGCGCACGGCGGCGCGTTTGACGAATGTATCGGGTATCCATGATCTCTCACCGAGTGGCATCAGATACCCGCGCTTTTTCCCCCTGTGAATCCAGGAGCGGCAAACCTCCCCAGGTTCGCCGCGGCGCGGATGTGCGAAAGGTAACCGCAATGCAGCACTACGGCAAATCGCACGTAGCTTCGCGGCTGATACGCACAGCTCCAAAGGTCGTTGCGAACTTGCGCAACGGCCGTGCAGCTCGGCTAGCGACGCGCTAGGAATTTTTCGTACCCCGGAAACGAAGCGTCCCGGCATGGGCCGGGACGAGTCGCTCTTTCGAAGGACTCCCCCCGCGCTGGGCACCGCGGGGAGAAAAGTCGATGTTGCGTGTTGCCTATTATAGGTGAAGCTTACTTCTTGGCAGCCTTGGGGGCCTTAGCAGCCTTGGGGGCCTTGGGGGCCTTGGCAGCCTTGGTGGCCTTGACCACCTTCGCAGCAGCAGCCTTCTTCACGGTGCGCTTGGCGGTCTTCTTCACCGCCTTCTTCGCTACCTTCTTCGCAACCTTCTTGGTAGCGACCTTCTTCACGGCAGCCTTCTTGGCAGCAGCCGGGCGCTTCTTAGCAACAGCCTTCTTGGCGACCTTCTTGGCAGCCTTCTTGGCGGCCGGCTTGCGGGCAACCGGCTTCTTGGCGGCGGCCTTCTTCACAGCGGTCTTCTTGGACGCCTTCTTGGCGGCGGGTTTCTTTGCGGCTTTCTTGGCAGTGGCCATAGTTCGTCTCAGCTCCTCATCAGTTGGCAGTGGTTGCCCAGTAAAAGCATGTAGGAACGCCTCCACAAGCAAATCGCTATTGGTGGCGTGCCGAAGATTGTTTACCTGACGCCGGGTGCGTTCGTCAGATAGGGGCCTCAACACGTGCAATGGAATCGACACCGTGATCTTGCGTACTGCGCCGGCTTTTTCTCCATGCTCGATATAAGGTTTGATGAATTTCGATATTGCCATGGCACCCGTTCTCCGTGTTCCGATGCGAAAGCTATTCCTGAAGATTTCAGCTGTCAATTGATTTTAAACATGAAATCAATCCGTTTCACCCACCCCCAGGAGGGTCCAAACCCCCGTCCGGCAAGGCCTGAGGGGGGTCTTGATGCATTTTTGATCAGACGTCCATACCGCTAAACAAAACCATGCATCGATTATCTCAAAATGCTTAAAACCACTTAAAACAAGGCATATAGCCCAAATAAGGCCAATCGCCCGCAATCGCCTGTCTCATCCATCCTGCGCGGCTATCTCACGCCGTGCGCGCCTCTCCGGCACCCCGTTTTGGATGAACGAAACACGACTGAAAATATTCTTCGGCCGGCGGGGACAGAATGCCGCCCCAACCCCGCCGACCGACGCCCAAGGTCGCCGAGCGACCGGTACGAAGGTTCACCCCGCCCTGCTCGCCGCCCCTCGTCTTGGACTTCTATCGGCATGGATGGCGAGATGCATCGCATCGATTTTTCGAAGCCGCCGGACGCCGAACGCACGCCTGATCGAACGTGATGCACGACACGTCGACGCCCAAAAAGACGCCGGCCGCTTGAGGCGGCCGGCGTCGGGTGAAGCATCGAACGCGGGGATCAGTGATCTTCGTTTTCGATCAGTTCCGCGTAGGCGTCAGCGTCGAGCAGCTCGCCCAGTTCGCCGCGGTCGCTGGCGCGGACGAGGAAGATCCAGCCATCGCCGAAAGCGTCTTCGTTGATGGTTTCCGGCTTGTCATTGAGGTTCTCGTTGACCGCCACGATCTCGCCGGACACCGGGCTGTAGATGTCCGAGGCGGCCTTGACCGACTCGACCACGGCCACGCCATGACCGGCCTGCACGGAAGCGCCGATCTCGGGCAGCTCCACGTAAACCAGGTCGCCCAACTGGCCCTGGGCATGGTCGGAAATGCCCACGCGCACCAGGCCGTCGTCTTCGACGCGAGCCCATTCGTGGGACTTGAGGAATTTCAGATCGCCGGGAATCTCGCTCATGATCGAATCCAGTCGTTGATATCGGGTGAAGGGTGAAGCGGCAATTCTAGCCGCTTCGCCTGCTCGGCAACATGGGATGCATGCCGCCGTGGAAGTAATGCGGCGTCAGACGCCCTCGCAAGGCTTGCCGTCGCGCACGAAGGGATACTTCACCACGCGCACCGGCACTTCGCGGCCGCGAATGTCCACGCGCACCTCGCCCGGCTCGCCGGCGGGAATACGCGCGAATGCGACCGCCTTGTTGAGCGTCGGAGCAAAGCTGCCGGAGAGGATCTCGCCAGGGCCGTTGGCGGTGAGCACGGTCTGGCCATGGCGCAGCACGCCCTTGTCGTCCAGCACCAGGCCGACCATCACGCGTTTCACGCCGTCGGCCTTCTGTGCTTCCAGCGCCTTGCGACCGATGAAGTCACGGCCTTCGTCCAGCGCGATGGTCCAGCCAAGGTTGGCCTCCCACGGCGACACGTCGTCGTCCATATCCTGGCCGTAAAGGTTCATGCCCGCTTCCAGACGCAGCGTATCGCGCGCGCCGAGGCCGGCCGGGGCAACGCCCGCAGCAACGAGCGCATCCCACAAGGCGACGGCCTGGTCCTGCGGCACGACGATCTCGAAGCCGTCCTCGCCCGTGTAGCCGGTGCGTGCCACGAACAGCGGCATGCCGTGCGGACCTTGCGCGGCCGCTGCGGCGAACTTGCCAAGCTTGCCAATGCGCTCATGGTCCACTTCGGCCAGCAGGCCGATCACCTTGGCGCGGGCATTGGGGCCCTGCACGGCGATCATGGCGAAGTCGGGGCGTTCCTTGACCTGCACGTCGAAGGCCTTGGCGTGCTGCTCGATCCACGCCAGGTCCTTCGCGCGGGTGGCCGCGTTCACGACCAGACGGAAGAATTCCTCGCCCAGGAAATAGACGATCAGGTCGTCCACCACGCCGCCCTGCTCGTTGAGCATGCAGGTATACAGGGCCTTGCCCTGCACCTTCAGCTTGTCGACGCTGTTGGCCACGAGGTGGCGCAGGAACTCACGCGTGCGCGGGCCATGCAGGTCGACCACCGTCATGTGGGACACGTCGAACATGCCGGCATCGCGGCGCACGACGTGATGTTCCTCGATCTGCGAGCCGTAGTTGATCGGCATGTCCCAGCCGCCGAAATCGACCATGCGCGCACCCAGCGCGCGGTGGGTGTCATTGAGTACGGTCTTCTCGGTCATCGCAGTCGTGCTCTGGGGAAAGCGACATTATCGCCGGGGGCGTGGATACATTCCAAGCCGAGTGCGGTGTGTCGCGACGTGCGCGTGCGTATCGCACGCGTCGTGCAGCGCAACATGCCATGACTGTGGCTTCTCCTGCCTTCTCGCGGCGTCATGCTGGTGAAAGCCAGGACGCCGCCGTCGCATTGCCACGTCCTTGGCGACGTCAGCGGGATGGTGGCGTGCCCTGCCCGCCCAGCAACTGCTCGACCACCTGTTCCGCCAGTTCCTCCGGCCGCAACCCCGCCGTGCGCAGATGCAGCTCGGCCTGCTCCGGCGCTTCGTAAGGAGAATCGATGCCGGTGAAGTTGATGATTTCGCCGGCGCGCGCCTTGCGGTAAAGCCCCTTCGGGTCGCGGCGCTCGCATTCTTCCAGGGTGGTGTCGACGAACACCTCGAGGAACTCGCCTTCGTCGAACCGGCCACGGGCAAAGCGGCGCTCGCTCTGGAACGGCGAGATCACGCAGACCAGCACGATCAGCCCGGCGTCGACCATCAGGTGTGCCACCTCGGCCACGCGACGCACGTTCTCCACGCGCGCCTCCGCCGTGAAGCCCAGGTCCTTGTTCAGGCCGTGGCGCAGGTTGTCGCCGTCCAGCATGTAGGTGTGATAACCCAGCGCATGCAGACGGCGCTCGACCAGGTTGGCGATGGTCGACTTGCCCGCACCGGACAGGCCGGTGAACCACAGGCAGCGCGCCTGCTGGCCCTTGCTGAGGCTGCGCGCCTGCTTGTCCAGGTCGGTGTGCTGCCAGTGCACGTTGGCGGCGCGGCGCAAGGCAAAGTCCAGCATGCCGCAGCCGACGGTGGCGTTGGTCTGCCGGTCGATCAGCACGAAGCCGCCCAGCGTGCGGTTGTCCGCGTAGGCCTCGAATGCGATCGCATGGTCGAGATCGAGATTGCAGTAGCCGACTTCGTTTAGCTCCAACCGGCGCGCGGCCAGCTCGGCCTGCGTATTGACGTCGACCTTGTGCTTGATGGTGGTGATGCGCGCATTGACCGTGCGCGCACCGATCTTCAGCCAGTAGGCACGATTGGGCAGCAGGGGTTCGTCGCCCATCCACAGCACATGCGCGGCGAACTGGTCGGCCACGGGCGCCGGGCGAGCAGCATCGGCGATCACGTCGCCTCGGCTCACGTCGATTTCACGGTCCAGCGTCAGCGTCACCGCCTGGCCGTCCGAAGCGTGCGGAAGATCGCCGTCGGCGGTGACGATGCGCTCGATGCGCGCACGCCGCATGGCCGGCTGCACCACGACTTCGCTGCCCACCGCGATGCGGCCGCCGCACACAGTGCCGGCGTAACCGCGAAACGAGGCATCCGGGCGGTTCACCCATTGCACCGGCATGCGGAACTCGACGCCTTGCGCAGTGGCGGTATCGGCCGATTCCAGCAACTCAAGCAGGCTGGGGCCGTCGTACCACGCCATGCGGTCGGAGCGGTGGCCTACGTTGTCGCCGCTCGGCGCCACCACGGGCAAGCAATGGACCTGGGCGATACCCAGTTGTGCGGCTAGCTCACGGTACTCGTGGGCGATGGCGGCGTAGATGTCCTCACGGCAATCCACCAGATCCATCTTGTTGATCGCCACCACCACCTGACGGATGCCCATCAGGGCACAGATATAGGTGTGCCGGCGCGTCTGCGGCAGCACGCCCTTGCGCGCGTCGATGAGCACCACCGCCAGCCCGGCATTGGACGCGCCGGTGGCCATGTTGCGGGTGTACTGCTCGTGTCCGGGGCAATCAGCCACGATGAAGCTGCGTCGCGGGGTATGAAAATAGCGATACGCCACGTCGATCGTGATGCCCTGCTGGCGCTCGGCATCGAGGCCGTCGGTGAGCAGGGAGAAATCCAGCGCATCGGGCGCGTCCGCATGCAGCTTGCGGCTGTCACGCGCCAGCGCGGCGAGCTGGTCGTCCGGCACCATGCCGGTGTCGTACAGCAGGCGCCCCAGCAGGGTGCTCTTGCCATCATCGACGCTGCCGCAGGTGATGAAGCGCAACAATTGGGTGGAAGCTTGCGAGGCGGGCGCGGTGTCCAGGGTCGCCATCAGAAATAACCCTCCTGCTTCTTGCGCTCCATGGACGCATTGCCGTCATGGTCGATCACCCGGCCCTGGCGCTCGGAACTGCGCGATGCCGCCATCTCGTCGATGACCTTGTCCAGGGTGTCGGCCGAGGACTCCACCGCGCCGGTCAACGGATAGCAGCCCAGCGTGCGAAAGCGCACCTCTCGCATCTGCACTGCTTCGCCCTCGCGCAGCGTGAAGCGCTCGTCGTCGACCATGATCAGCGCGCCGTCCCGCTCCACCACCGGACGGGGCTTGGCGAAGTACAGCGGTACCACCGGGATGTTCTCCCGGCGGATGTAGTTCCACACGTCCATTTCGGTCCAGTTGGACAGGGGGAACACGCGCACGCTCTCCCCCTGCTGGATCTGCGTGTTGTACGTGTGCCACAGCTCCGGTCGCTGGTGCTTGGGATCCCAGCGGTGCTGGGCGTTGCGGAAGGAAAACACGCGCTCCTTGGCGCGCGACTTTTCCTCGTCACGGCGGGCACCGCCGATGGCCGCGTCGAAACCGTACTTGTCCAGCGCCTGCTTCAGCCCCGCCGTCTTCATCACGTCGGTGTGCACCGCCGAGCCATGCGTCAGCGGCGAGATACCCTGGCGCAATCCTTCCTCGTTGACGTGCACCAGCACCTCGACGTCGCCCGCGGCCGCGACCTGCTCGCGAAAAGCAATCATCTCGCGGAACTTCCAGGTGGTGTCCACGTGCAGCAGCGGCATCGGCGGGCGGGCCGGATAGAAGGCCTTGCGCAACAGGTGCAGCAGGACCGAGGAATCCTTGCCGATGGAATAGAGCATCACCGGGCGCCGGAACGCGGCCGCGGTCTCGCGGAAGATGTGGATGCCCTCGGCCTCGAGTGCGTCCAGATGGGACAAGTGGGACATATGTTGCGTCACTGGCCTTGGACTTGGACACCCGGCAACCGGGCGGTCAAGCGGTGAATCTAGCGGAAAAGGACGGGACAAACAGCGTCGCCACCCGAAGGAAGCAGAGAACGCACCAAGGACATCCCCGCCGACCGGCACCATCGTTTCGTCACCTGCCATGCGCAAGACTCCACTACCATCCGCCTCATGAACCCATCGATGGCGACAGGAAGCGCACAACTCGATGCCACCGCCACACCGCCGTGCCTGCGTGTGTCAGGTGACTGGACGCTGGTTCATTACGCGACGCTGGAACACACCATCGCGGCCCTGAAAAGCCGGTTGGACAAGGCGACGCCCATCGATCTGAGCGGGCTGGGCTCGCTGGATACCGCCGGCGCCTCGCTGCTCGCAGGCCTGCTGGGCGCGGCGCGCCTGGGCGACCTGGCCCATGCCGATCCCAGCCTGCCATCCGCCCAGCGCGCCCTGCTGCAGACGGTCGGCAAAGCCATGGCCGACTATGTCGAGCCCAAGCCTCGCCCGCGCGGCAATACCGCCCTCGAACTGCTGGCGCGCATCGGCGCGGCGATGGAACACATCTACCACCAGCAAGTCCAGCTACTGGGTTTCATCGGCCTCACCCTGGAAACCTTCGTCCGCACGGTATGGCGACCGCGTCGCTGGCGCGTGACTTCGCTGGTGGCGCACGTGGAGGAAACCGGCCTGGATGCCGTGCCCATCGTCGCCCTGCTCACCTTCATGGTGGGCGCGGTGGTGGCCTTCCTCGGCTCCACCGTGCTTAAGGATTTCGGCGCCACCATCTATACGGTGGATCTGGTCGCGTACTCGTTCCTGCGCGAGTTCGGCGTGCTGCTCACCGCCATCCTGATGGCCGGCCGCACCGCCAGCGCGTTCACCGCGCAGATCGGTTCGATGAAGGCGAACGAGGAGATCGACGCCATCCGCGCGCTGGGACTGGACCCGATGGAGCTGCTGGTGCTGCCCCGCGTGCTCGCCATGCTCGCCTCGCTGCCGATGCTCACCTTCCTGGCGATGATCGCCGGCCTCATCGGCGGAGGGCTGGTGTGCGCACTGGTGCTGGATATCCCGCCGGTGATGTTCCTCAACCTGGTGAAGTCGGACATCGGCGTGCAGCACTTCCTGGTCGGTATGGCGAAGGCGCCGATATTCGCGTTCCTGATCGCGGTGATCGGCTGCCTGGAGGGCTTCAAGGTCACCGGCAGCGCTGAATCGGTGGGCGAACACACCACCTCCGCCGTGGTGCAGTCGATCTTCGTGGTGATCCTGCTCGATGCCATCGCCGCGCTGTTCTATATGGAGATGGGCTGGTGAATGCGATCGCCAAACCCCAGCCGCAGGACGACGTGATCCAGGTGCGCGACCTGGTCAACCGCTTCGGCACGCAGACCGTGCATGAGCATCTGGACCTGGACGTGCGCCGTGGCGAGATCCTCGGGGTGGTGGGCGGCTCGGGCACCGGCAAGTCGGTGCTGCTGCGTAGCATCGTGGGCCTGCGTCGACCCACCTCCGGCCAAGTGCACGTATTCGGCCAGGACCTGCTCAGGCTTTCGCCCGACCAGCGCTCACAGGTGGAGCGACGCTTCGGCGTGCTGTTCCAGAACGGCGCCCTGTTCTCCTCGCTCAACATCGTGGAGAACGTGGCGATGCCGCTGATCGAGCACGCCGGCCTTGCACGGCCCGAGGCGCAGGCGCTGGCTGGCGTGAAGCTCGCACTGGCCGGTCTGCCGGCGGGCGCGGAGACCAAGTATCCGTCGGAGCTCTCGGGCGGCATGGTGAAGCGTGCCGCGCTGGCGCGCGCACTCGCGCTCGATCCGGAGATCCTGTTTCTGGATGAGCCCACCGCCGGCCTGGATCCCATCAGCGCCGCGGCGTTCGACCAGTTGATCCTGACCCTGCGCAACGCGCTGGGACTCACCGTGTTCCTGGTCACCCACGACCTGGACACGCTCTACACCATCTGCGATCGCGTGGCCGTGCTGTCGCAGAAGAAAGTGCTGGTGGTTGGCCCGCTCGACGTCGTCGCCGAGAACAGCGACCCGTGGGTGCAGGCGTATTTCCACGGCCCGCGCGGCCGCGCCGCGGAAGAGGCGCACCCACGCGAACCATCCTCCGAGGTGAAGTGATATGGAAACCCGCGCCCATCATGTGTTGATCGGCCTGTTCACCATGATCGTCGTGGTGGCCGCCCTGCTGTTCGGCCTGTGGCTGGCCAAGTCGAGTTCCGACCGCCAGTTCTCCTACTACCAGGTGGTCTTCAACGAGGCCGTCACCGGGCTCTCGCAGGGCAGCGCCGTGCAATACAACGGCATCAAGGTGGGCGACGTCACCCAGCTCAAGCTCGACAAGCAGGACCCGCGCAAGGTGCTGGCCTGGATCCGCCTCGGCGGCGACACGCCGGTGCGCCAGGACACGCACGCGAAGCTCGCTCTGACCGGCGTGACCGGCCTGGCGGTCATCCAGCTCAGCGGCGGCTCGCCCGGCAGTCCGCCGTTGGAGAGCAAGACCGGTGAGCTGCCGGTGATCGTCGCCGACCCCTCGCCGCTCAGCCGCATTCTCGCCAACGGCGAAGACCTGGTCATGAACATCAACGACGTGGTGGCACGCGCCAGCGCCCTGCTCTCGCCCGAGAACATGGACCGCATCAGCCGCACGCTCGATCACCTGGACAAGGCCACCGGCGCCATCGCCGACCAGCGTGACGACATTCGCACCCTGCTCAAGCAACTGGCGGAAGCGAGCAAGCAGGCCAACGACACCCTGGCACAGACCCAGAAACTGGTGCAGACCGCCAATGGCCTGGTCGACAACCAGGGCAAGGCCACGCTCGACAGCGCCAGGAATGCGCTGGCCTCGGTGGAGCGCGTTACCGCCAACATGGACCAGTTGCTCAGCGACAATCGCGCCGCGATCAACGGCGGCATGCAGGGCTTCAGCGAACTGGCGCCGGCCATTCGCGAGCTGCGCGACGCCGCCGGTTCGCTGCGAGGCGTCACGCGCCGCCTCGACGACAACCCGACCGGCTTCCTGTTGGGCCGCGACCGCAGCAAGGAGTTCGTGCCATGAGGTTGTACGCCCATCTGCCCCTGTGGATCGCAGCCACCGCGCTGGGCGCCTGTTCGGTGCTGCCCAAGGCCGAATCACCGGATGTCTATCGGCTGCCCGCAACTTCATTGCCGCACGCGCAGGCTCCTTCGTCCAACTGGTCGCTTCGCATCAATACACCTCAGGCGGAGCGCATGATCGACAGCTCGCGCATCGCGGTCATGCCGCAGGGCGACCTGGTCAGCGTCTACAAGGGCGCGCGCTGGAGTGACACCGCCACCACGCTGCTGCGCAACCGGCTCATCGACGCCTTCCGCGACGATGGCCGCGCCGCCTCGGTAAGCAGCGACGACAACGCGCTTCCGGCCAGCTATACGCTGGCGGGCGACCTGCGCGCATTCCAGTCCGAATACCAGGGCAATGCGCCGGTGGTGGTGATCCGTTACGACGCGCGACTCGTGCAGAACAGCGGCCTGCGCGTCGTTGCCACGCGGCGGTTCGATGTCACTCAACCCGTCGGTGGAACCGCCTTGCCGCAGGTGGTCACGGCGTTCGGCCAGGCCAGCGACACACTGGCATCGCAGGTGGTGGCGTGGACGATGCAGCAGTCATTGACGTCACCTTCGGCGCCAACCAACTAGGCAGGACATGCCAGCCGTTCAAGGACGCGACGGATCGATCCAGCGGAGCGTCAGATTGATGCGCGGCCCTATCGCCGCGCTGGTCTTAGGCAGGTCGTGCACGTAGAGCCGCTGCGTGTCGCCCGCCATCCTGAGCAGGCTGCCATGGCCTAGCGTGATGACTCTCATATCCTCGCGCGCACCTCCGTGCCTGGGCTTGAGGCGAAACCGCCGCTCGGCGCCGATGCTCAGCGACGCAATCACCGGACGCTCGCCCAGCTCGGGCTCGTCATCGCTATGCCAGCCCATCGAGTCCTGGCCGTTGCGGTAGAGGTTGGCCAGCACGCTGTTGAACCGGGCACCGCACGCCTCCTCCACGCGGCGACGCAAGCTCGCGAGCACGGGCGGCCACGGATGTGGCTCGAAGCGCGTGCGCGAATACACATAGGTGGCATCGGCATCGCCTATCCAACAGCTCAGGCGAGGCGAATCCACCTCTCGGCCATAGATGCGGATGCGGTGAACTCCCCACGTAACCGACGCCTGCAGCTCGGCGAGCAATGCATCGGCCTCGTCGGCATCGAGCCAACGGGGCCAGAACGAAAGTTCACCGCCCGGCAGCGGCAAAGGCTGCCAGCCCACGGGCGACACATGGTCAAACAGGCTCACACCGTCCCTCCGTCACCGCCGTCAGCTGATGGCGGGAAACGTCGGCTCCACGTCCAACGTCGCAGCAAGCACCGAGGCCAACTCGAGCAGACGCAGATCCGAGCCGCGCGCACCGACCAACTGCAGACCTACCGGCAGGCCGTCCGGCAGATAGCCCATGGGGATGCTCACCGCCGGACACCCGGCAAGGCTGGCAAAGCTGGTCAGGTCCGCCTGCGAATCGGGTACCGGCCCATCCAGCGGGAACGCGCCCTGCGGTGTGGTCGGCAAGACCAGCACGTCGATCTGGGCAAACAAGCGGCGCATCTTGAGCGTGGCGGCATCGAGCACGCGATCCGCGCAGGCATAGTCGGCAGCACTCTTGCCGGCGGCGTAGCCGAGCAGACGGCGAAAATGTTCCGACACGCGGCTCTCGGTATCGGCCAGGTCATCGGCAAAAGTACCCAGCATCTCCGCTTCCATCAGCAGGAAGCCGGCCCGGCGGGTGCGCGCGAAATCCCAATCGGAAAAATCCACCGTACGGCGTTCGCCCAGCTCGCGCGGCCAGTTGGCCAGCGCGGCCTCGAACACGGCGATCACCTCCGGCTGGACGCCCAGTGCGGCGAGGTTGGGCAGGAAGCCGGCCCGCAGGCGACCCGGCTCCCAGTCGGGCGGCGACAAGGCCACGCGGCGGCGGCGCGAACGCGGATCGTCCGCGTCGTAACCGGCCAGCACCTGCAGCAGCACGGTGAGGTCGTCTGCGCTGCGTGCAATCAGCCCCACGGTGTCCAACCGCCGGGCCGCCGGCACCATGCCGCGCGCCGATATCTCGCCATGCGTGGGCTTGAGCGCATAGACACCGCAATAACTGGCGGGAATGCGGATCGAGCCCAGGCTGTCCGAACCCACCGCGGCCACGGCCAGGCCGGCCGCCACCGCTGCCGCCGCGCCGCCCGAAGAGCCGCCCGCGGTATAGCCATGACGATGAGGGTTGTGGGTGGCGCCGTAGTGAGGGTTGTCGGTTGTCGCGCCCAGCGCGCCCTCGTCCATATTGGTCTTGCCGATGATGACGGCACCCGAGGCGCGCAGGCGCGCCACGATGTGGGCATCCTCGCCGACCGGTCTCGAACGGCCAGCCAACCCCGCATGGGTCGGCCAGCCGGCGACATCGAAATTGTCCTTGAGCGCGACGGGGATACCGTCCAGCCGCCCGATCACCCCGTCCCGGCGGCGATGCTGGGCCGCCAGCGCCTGCTCCTGCAGCATCGCCGAGCTCAGGCTGACGTAGGCATTGATCTGGGGATTGAGGCGCTCGATGGCCTCCAGGTAGGTCTCGGCCAGTGACTGCGGCTGCACCCGATCGACCGCCAGCCAATGCAACAGCTGACACATCGTCGCCCGGCGCTGGTCGAGGTCATTGATCGGGGGCTGCAGGTTCATGCTCTTCTTCCCTGGGTCTCACGGGCGATTATCGCCACCGGAGATGAAGGGTTTGCAAGGATGCAGCCACCGCATTGCCCGGCACCGCCTGAACCCGGACAATGCCGGATTGCCCGTTCCGTACGCAGGGGGACGGAAACGTGACGCACTAGCCAGCCGGAGTTACGCCATGAGCGACCGCGAAATTATGGAATACGACGTCGTCGTCGTTGGCGCGGGCCCCGCGGGCCTTTCCTTTGCCATCCGCCTGAAGCAGCTCAAACCGGATGTGAGCGTCTGCGTCATCGAGAAGGCGTCGACCATCGGCGCCCAGATCCTGTCCGGCGCGGTGATCGAACCGCAGCCCCTGGACGCCCTGCTGCCGGGCTGGCGCGACAATCCCCCGCCGATCTGCGTGCCGGCCACCGAGGACGAGTTCTGGTTGCTGAGCAAGACCGGCGCACGCAAGCTGCCGGTGCCGCCGGGCATGAACAACCATGGCAACATCATCGTGTCGCTGGGCGCGATGTGCGCATGGATGGCCCCGCAGGCCGAAGCGCTGGGCGTGGACGTGTTTCCCGGCTTCGCTGCCGCCGACAATATCTATAACGAAGACGGTTCGGTCGCCGGCGTGCGCATCGGCGACATGGGCGTGGCGAAGGACGGCTCGCACAAGAGCGGCTACACCCAGGGCATCGATATCAAGGCCAAGATCACCGTGCTCGCCGAAGGCGCGCGCGGCAGCCTCACCAAGCAGCTGATCAAGCGCTTTGCGCTGGACAAGGACAGCGATCCGCAGGGCTACTCCATCGGCATCAAGGAACTGTGGCAGGTCCCCGCAGGCCGCGTGCAGCCGGGCAA
Source organism: Dyella amyloliquefaciens (assembly GCF_004296575.1). Lineage (GTDB taxonomy): Bacteria > Pseudomonadota > Gammaproteobacteria > Xanthomonadales > Rhodanobacteraceae > Dyella > Dyella amyloliquefaciens. Next base: position 362,543 of record NZ_SAYT01000005.1, read on the forward strand.
GATCGTGCACAGCTTCGGCTGGCCGGCCGACAGCCATACCTACGGCGGCAGCTTCCTCTATCACCTGGACAAGGACCGCATCGCACTGGGCTACGTCAGCGGCCTGGACTACACCGACCCGAACTACCAGCCGTGGGAAGCCTTCCAGCAGTGGAAGAACCACCCGTCAGTGAAGTCGCTGCTGGAAGGCGGCAGCATCCTGTCGGCCGGCGCACGCGCCATCGTCACCGGCGGCTACCAGTCGCTGCCCAAGCTGGAAATGCCCGGTGCGCTGCTGATCGGCGACACCGCCGGCCTGCTCAACGTGCCCAAGATCAAGGGCACGCACCAGGCCATCAAGAGCGGCATGCTCGCCGCCGAGCACCTGGCCGCAAACGACCTCAACGCGGCCGGCTTCGATGCCAAGCTGCGCGCGTCCGACGTGATGGCCGAGCTGAAGAAGGTGCGCAACATCAAGCCCGCCTTCAAGAAGGGCCTGTGGTTCGGCATGTTCAACGCGGCCTGGGAAACTGCCGTGGGCGGCGCCTCGCCGTGGACGCTCAAGAACAAGGCAGACTGGTCCTCGCTTCACAAGCTCGGCCAGCAGGAAGAACCGAAGCGCGACTACGTGCAGCGCGAACTGCCGCCGCGCGACCGCCTGGCCGGCGTGTACTTCGCCGCCACCGAACACGACGAAGACCAGCCCATCCACCTGCACGTGTCCGATACCGACGTGTGCGTCACCAAGTGCACTGTTGAATACGGCAACCCCTGCACCCGCTTCTGCCCCGCCGGCGTCTACGAGATCGTCGACGACGGAGCGGCCAAGCGCCTGCAGATCAACGCCGCCAACTGCGTGCACTGCAAGACCTGTGATATCAAGGACCCGTACCAGATCATCAACTGGGTGACGCCGGAAGGCGGGTCGGGTCCGAATTACCAGAATCTGTGAGGCCCGTGTCGGGCGGCCATGCCGTCCGCCCCAGGCGATCATCAGTTGGTCAGTGGGCAAGGTCCCTGGCGGCCGCGCAGGCCATCGCAAATACCCCTGAGCATGAAGCGCAGATTGCGCAAGCGTGGTCCAATCAGGACGCCGAACAAAAGCAGCTTGATCAGAAAGCGCGGCACGTCCTGGATGATCCAGGCAGTGGGCGTATGCCTCATCCCATACAGGCGAAGTCGATTGCGCGTCATGAAGTAGAGGCGTGTCGGTCCGTGCACGATCACCTGGCCGAGGCTGAACGGCAGTGCGCGGCGAGAGTCACCAAGCCGATGGTTCATCATGGCTGCGCACACGCCATAGAGTTGATAGCCTTTCGCACGTACCCGAAAACTCCATTCCAGATCGACATTGTCGATGAACAGGCCGGCATCCATGTCGCCCACCTCATCGATCACCGAAAGCGGGATCAACGCACCTGAGCTGATCAGAAAATCGCAGGCCAGCACCTGGCGATCGTGCTCACACCAGAGCTTCTGGTTGACAACATGCCCAATGCGGACGAAAGGTGCATCGCGATCTTCCCGCAGGTCGTGAAATCGCGGTCCTACTGCCGCAACCGGCAAGTCACGCGGGAACTGCGCGTACGCTGCGAGCAATTCGCGCACCATGCCTTCCCCCGGCGTACTGTCCTGATCAAGCAGAAGGACATAGCCATATCCACGCTCCCTTGCCCAGGCGATGCCCTTGTTTTGCGCCATCGCCAAGCCTTGGTTTTGCGACTGCTGCAGGACATGCGCACCATGAAGCGCGACGTCGCCCAATGCCTCTCCTTGCGCACAGGCCGTGTTGTCCACGATCAGCGTAGCGGCAACCTGGCCCGACAAAGCCTCCAGCAGTGCTCCCAACACAGCGGGCTCGGGGTGGTAAGTGACCACAATGGCGCAAACATCGTTGGTACTGTGCTCAGTCATGGCGCAGCATATCTCTCAACATCGCATGACTTCCCGTATCGAAACGCCTGTAATCACCGCGGCGTGCCTCTCGCCAAATCGATGGCAATCGACGCCATCGTGGTTGACTGCCCAGAGCGATGCGACGCTGAAGGTGTTCACGACGCGAAGCCAGCTGTGACAGGGCATCTGTACGGATGGCGGAACCTAGCGCAACGAGGCGTTGTTCAAGCGAGTTGAGCCGCGCCACTTCCCGTTGCAATGCACTGCGCCAGGGGGCGATCAGTCCGCGCCATTTGTCCTTCCATGAGCGTTTGCGCATACCTACCTCGTTGCGCTCATGCTGGCGGTAGTCAATCAGTTGCTCCTCCAGCATGTCGACGAATCCAATAGCCGACAGCACGACGGCCAGCCATTCGTCATGAAGCCAGCCTTCACCAACGGGCCACGCCGACTGCAATGCTCGGCGCTGCAAGGCGACCGTCGCACCCGTCGCCATGCTACGACGAAGAAGTATCTCGAACGCGCGCCCGTCGCGCACAGCGCTCTTTTCCGAGTCCGCGAGCGCCAGCGCATCAAAAAGCGTGGCGCCCAACGGGCGCCCGAGAGAGTCGACCAGCCGCGCATCAGTCCACAGCAGCAACAAACTGGGATCGGACGCAAAGCGCTTCTCGATGGTCGCAAGCTTGTCGGGCCGCCACGAATCGTCCTGATCGCACAGAAAAACGATGTCCCCCGTGGCCACCCCTAATGACTCGGAAAAGTTGCCGACCACACCCAAGGCCGGTGACCGCCGCAGCAACCGAATCTCAATACCGCGCGCGCGCCCTTGCCCGCCGAAATCCTGGAGAATGGACCAGGTCCCATCGGTCGAGTCGTCATCTCCCACGACCACCTCATCGGGCAGTCGGGTCTGACGGAGAAGGCTGTCCAACTGCTGGCGCAAATAGGCCTCACCGTTGTGGCTGCACAGCACGACTGACAGTTTTGCTCTTCCCATTCGGCGTCGCGGATTCGGGTTATGAGCGCTCATTCTAGTTGCTTCCGCGCAAACGGCGGCTGGCAGCGGCCCGGGCGAGCGGCCGAGGGAGCTGGGGGACAGCGCCACCATGCGCACCCGCATGGGGGGCGAAATGAAGTTAGAATGACTCTTTTGAGTCACTCTCCTAAGCGCCAGCCTGGTGCCCGGCGCAGGTAATCCAAGGAACCGCTGATGAAAATTCTGGTCGGCTACAAGCGCGTCGTGGACTACAACGTCCGCATCCAGGTGAAGCCCGATGGCACAGGTGTGGTGACGGACGGCGTGAAACTCTCCGCCAATCCGTTCGACGACATTGCCCTGGAAGAAGCCCTGCGCCTGCGTGAGAAGGGCGTAGCGGAAGAGGTCGTTGTGGTGGGCATCGGCCCCGCCGACCTCACCGCTCACCTTCGCAATGGCCTGGCCATGGGTGCGAATCGCGCCATTCATGTGGTGACCGCCGATGCCGTGCAGCCGCTGACCGCCGCGCGCATCTTCCAGAAGCTGATCGAAAAGGAACAGCCGGGCCTGGTCATCCTGGGCAAGCAGGCCATCGATGACGATGCCAACCAGACCGGCCAGATGCTGGCAGCGCTGTGGGACCGCCCGCAGGCCACTTTCGCCAGCAAGGTCGAGATTGCCGACGGCAAGGCCACGGTGACCCGTGAAGTCGATGCCGGCCTGGAAGTGATCGAAGCGGAATTGCCCGCCGTGATCACCACCGACCTGCGCCTCAACGAACCGCGCTTCATCAAGCTGCCGGACATCATGAAGGCCAAGTCCAAGCCGATTGACGCCATCGAGTTCGCCTCGCTGGGTGTGGAAGCCAACGACCATCTCAAGACCACGCACTACGCCGCGCCAGCCAAGCGCAGCAAGGGCGTGATGGTGAAGGATGCGGCCGAACTGGTCGCGGCGCTCAAGCAGAAGGGTCTGCTTTAAGCAGCCTTGGGAGATAACGACATGTCCAAGATTCTCGTCATCGCTGAGCACCTCAACGGCAAGCTCAACTCCTCCACCGCGCGCGCCGTGAGCGCCGCTGCGGCCATCAAGCCCGAAGCCATCGATGTGCTGGTGCTGGCCGACAACGTCGACGCCATTGCCGCCGATGCCTGCAAGATCGACGGCGTGACCCGCGTGCTCACCATCGCCCGCGCCGAGAACGCCCATCCGCTGGCCGCCTTGCTGGCGCCGCAGATCGCCAAGGCCGCGGCTGGCTACAGCCACGTATTCGCACCGTCGACTACATTCGGCAAGGACGTGCTGCCGCGCGTCGCCGCCCTGCTGGGCGTCGCCCAGGTCAGCGATGTGATGAGCGTGGAAGGCGCCCACACGTTCAAGCGTCCGATCTATGCAGGCAACGCCATCATCACGGTCGAGGCCGATGCCGGCAGCACCGTCGTGGCCACCATCCGCACCGCATCGTGGGCAGCCGCTACCAGCGGTTCGAACAACGCGCCGGTGGAAGCCCTGAGCCTGGACGTCGCCCTGCCCTCGCACACCCGCTTCGTCGAACTGCAATCGGGCAAGAGCGATCGCCCGGACCTGCAGAGCGCGAACAAGGTGGTCTCCGGCGGCCGCGGTGTGGGCTCGAAGGAAAACTTCGACATCATCTTCAAGTTCGCCGACAAGATCGGCGCCGCCGTGGGCGCCTCGCGGGCGGCCGTGGACGCCGGCTACGTGCCGAGCGACCTGCAGGTGGGCCAGACCGGCAAGATCATCGCGCCGGAGCTGTACATGGCCATCGGTATCTCCGGCGCCATCCAGCATCTCACCGGCATCAAGGACGCCGGCACCATTGTCGCCATCAACAAGGACAGCGAAGCGCCGATTTTCGAGATTGCTGATATCGGCCTGGTGGGCGACCTGTTCAAGATCATTCCGGAACTCGAGCAGGCACTGTGAGCAAGGCGTCAGGGATGAACCTCAACAGTTTCAAGGCGTATGACATCCGCGGCCGTGTGCCCGATGAGTTGAACGAGGACCTGGCCCGCCGCATTGGCAATGCCACCTCGCAACTCCTGGGCCCCGGTCCTGTGGTGCTGGGGCGGGACGTGCGCCTGAGCAGCCCGGCCTTGCAGAACGCACTGGCGGAAGGCATCACGGCCAGCGGACGCGATGTCATCGACATCGGCCTGTGCGGCACTGAAGAGGTTTATTTCCAGACGTCTCACCTGGGCGCCGCAGGCGGCATCATGGTGACCGCCAGCCATAACCCGATGGACTACAACGGACTGAAACTGGTCCGCGAAGAGTCCAAGCCGATCAGCGGCGACTCTGGCCTGTTCGCCATCCGTGATGCCGTTGCCGCGGGCACATTCTCCGAGTCGGCATCGCATGGAACGGTTCGACAGGCATTCGACAAGAGCGCCTACATTGAGCACCTGCTTGGCTACGTCGACAGGCCGGCACTCAAGACCCTGAAGATCGTGACCAACGCCGGCAACGGTGGCGCGGGCCTGGTCATCGATGCGCTGGCCCCGCACCTGCCGTTCGAGTTCGTACGCGTTCAGCACGAACCCGACGGTCACTTTCCCCACGGAATCCCCAATCCCCTGCTGCCTGAAAACCGGCAGGCGACTACCGATGCAGTACTCGCGCATGGCGCCGATTTCGGCATCGCATGGGATGGCGATTTCGACCGCTGTTTCTTCTTTGACGCACAGGGTCGCTTCATCGAGGGCTACTACCTCGTTGGCCTGCTTGCAAAGTCGCTGTTGGCGACGCACGCGGGCGCAAAGATCATCCATGACCCGCGGCTGACCTGGAACACGGTCGACATGGTCAGGCAGGCCGGTGGGCAGCCGGTGCAAAGCAAGACAGGCCACGCGTTCATCAAGGAGCGCATGCGTGCCGAGAACGCCGTCTACGGCGGCGAAATGAGTGCCCATCACTATTTCCGCGACTTCGCCTATTGCGATTCCGGCATGATCCCCTGGCTGCTCATCGCAGACCTCATCTCGCGCACGGGTCAGCCGCTAGCGGCGATGGTCGAGGATCGCATGCAGGCTTACCCCTGCAGTGGAGAGATCAATTTCAAGGTGAGGGACGCGGCATCGGCCATTGACCGGGTCATGCAGCAATTCCACTCCGACCAGCCGCACATCGACAAAACCGACGGAATCAGTGCGGATTTTGGCTCCTGGCGCTTCAATCTCAGAAGCTCCAACACTGAGCCGTTACTGCGACTCAACGTCGAAACGCGGGGGGACTTCGCGTTAATGCAACAAAAAACTGAGGAAATCACTGCGCTCATTGCGGCCGATGCTTGATTTCGGGTATCGCCGGCAGGCTGCCGGCTGAATTTCCACTAAGAATTAAGAATGTAACGCCGTATACATCGCGGCATTTCACAGCGCCGACACAGCCAGGATAGTGTCGCCTAGTTCCCGTATCGGCCTTCCCCTACACTAACCTTGGGCATATTGGATAGGGGGGGGGGGACCGCTTTGACGGTGACTCCTCCAGGTAGGGGATAGCGTTAGATGGAAGCACTCTCGGTCGAATTGAGTAGCACACTCCCACCGCTTTGCGTGGATCTAGATGGCACGCTGATTCATTCCGATCTGCTGGTGGAGACAGCACTGGCCCTTTTGGCCAGTCGGCCCTGGCTGATCTTTTCCATGCTTGTGTGGCTGCTGCGTGGTCGCGCCTATCTCAAGCAGCAAATCGCCAGGCGGGTGACGTTTGACGCCGAATCCCTGCCGTACAACCGGGAGCTGATCGCCTGGCTTCGCCAACAAAGGGCATCGCGCGAGGTGCTGCTGTGCACCGCGTCTGACACCGTGCTGGCCGAAAAGGTAGTGGAGCATACCCAGTGCTTTGATGGCCTGTTCGCCAGCGACGGCGTGACCAATCTCTCGGGTCGCCATAAAGCCCAGGCGTTGGTGGACGCCTATGGCGAGCAGGGATTCGACTACGTCGGGAACGCGATGGTGGATTTGCGCGTATGGAAGCATGCCCGTGCGGCAATCGTCATCGAACGCGGCACCAAGCTCTCTACCCTGGCAGCGAAGTTCTGCACCGTTGAACGCCGATTCGAACACAAGGCCGGCGGCATCCGGGCATGGATCCACGCCTTGCGTCTCCATCAGTGGATCAAGAACGTTCTCGTGTTCCTGCCCATTCTTGCAGCGCACCGCATTCTCGATCCGGAAAGCGTGATCCTGACCGCCCTGGCCTTCCTGTGCTTCGGGCTCTGCGCCTCAAGCGTGTACCTGGTCAACGACCTGCTGGATCTTCCCGCCGACCGCAAACACCATCGCAAGCGTCATCGTCCATTTGCGTCGGGCGAACTGCCCTTGCTCGCGGGGCTGCCCGTTGCCGCGTTGCTGCTGGTCGCAGGGTTTGGACTGGCGCTCATCGTGTCGCGCCCATTCGTTGGCGCGCTGCTCGGTTATTTCATCCTCACCACCGCCTACTCACTCAAGCTCAAACGCGTTGTCATGCTCGATGTCATCGTGCTGGCGACGTTGTATACCTCCCGCATCGTCGCGGGTGCTGCAGCGCTGCACACTAAGCCATCGTTCTGGCTGCTTGCGTTCTCGATGTTCATCTTCCTCAGCCTTGCGATGATCAAGCGCTTCGTCGAACTGCGCACCCTGCTCAAAGGCGGCAAAGGCAAGGCGAGCGGCCGTGGCTACGACGTAGAGGACATCTCCCTCATCCAGTCAATGGGTGCATCCAGCGGCTACCTGGCCGTACTTGTGCTGGCGCTTTACATCGACAGCACTGCCAGCGAATTGCTCTACAGCCATCCCCATTACCTGTGGCTCCTTTGCCCGCTCATGCTTTACTGGATCAGCCGCGCCTGGGCCATCGCACATCGCGACCTCATGCATGATGATCCCGTGGTATTCGCCCTGAAGGACCGGACCAGCCGGGTGCTCCTGTTACTGGCGGCGATCATCGCCCTGGCTGCGATCTGATGCCGCCAGTGGCTTATTCCTGGGGCCGCTACCCGCGCACCGCGCAAACACTGGTGGACGTGACTGATCGGCACGCCTGCCTGCCAAGGCCGGCATCGTCCATGCTCCCCTATGGCAATGGCCGCAGCTACGGTGACAGCTGCCTCAACGCGGATGGCGACTTGCTACGCACCCGGGCTCTGGATCGTTTTATCGCCTTCGACCCAACGACAGGCGTGCTGAGCTGCGAGGCTGGCGTTCTTTTCTCGGAAATACTGAATCTCGCCGTTCCGCAGGGCTGGTTTCTGCCGGTTACGCCAGGCACGTGTTTCGTCACCATCGGCGGCGCCATAGCCAATGACGTGCACGGCAAGAACCACCATCGGGCCGGCACGATTGGTCACCACGTAGTGTCGCTCGAACTACTGCGTTCCGATGGTCAGCGACTGCAGTGTTCGGCCGCCGAAAATGCCGATTGGTTTTCGGCGACGATCGGAGGCCTTGGGCTCACCGGCCTCATTACGCGTGTGGAGATTCACCTGCGGCGCATAGCGAGCCCATGGATGTCCACCGAAACCATAAAGTTTCCCGACGTGGACACCTTCTTTGAGTTGTCCGCGGCGTCCGAGCGCGACTACGAATATACGGTTGCCTGGATTGATTGCGCCGCCAAAGGAAAGGCTTTGGGCCGAGGTTTGTTCAGTCGCGCAAATCACGCACCGGCGCTGGCAGATCAACGGCCCGATGCGCCGAAGCGCCGATTGACCATGCGGGTGACGCCCCCGGTCTCGCTGGTGAACCCACTGTCGCTGCGAGCCTTCAACTGGGCTTACTATCATCGCCAGCGCCAACCGGCATGGCGGGCAACGACCCGCTACGAGGCGTTCTTCTACCCGCTGGATGGCATCGGGCAATGGAATCGAATGTACGGTCCGCGGGGTTTCCTGCAGTACCAGTGCGTCGTGCCGCCCGGGCAATCGGCGAGCACCATTCCCCGTCTCATCGAATGTATCTCCCGGGCCGGGGGTGGCTCGTTCCTGGCGGTACTGAAGCAGTTTGGCGACATTCCCTCGCTCGGCATGCTTTCGTTCCCGCGACCCGGCACTACGTTGGCACTGGACTTCCCCAATGCCGGCCCGTCCACGTTTGCGCTGCTCGATCAGCTCGATACGCTAGTCGCCGCCTCGGGCGGCGCCGTCTATCCTGCCAAGGATGCACGCATGTCAGGGACCCACTTCAGGCAATATTTCCCGGGATGGGAGGCCTTCTCCCGGTTCATCGATCCTCGATTCTCATCGAGTTTCTGGCGCAGAGTCATGGAGTGAAAATGCAGAACGTACTTGTGGTCGGCGCCACCTCAGCCATTGCGGAAGCGACGTGCCGACTTTACGCGGCACGCGGGGCACGCCTTTGCCTCGCTGGTCGCAACACGCAGCGTCTCAATGACATGGCCGATGATCTTCGGGTTCGCGGCGCTCAGGATGTGGCGGTACACGCGCTGGACGTCAACGATATTGCCAACCACGCGCAGTTCATCGAATCGGCCTGGCAGGGCCGCAGTGGCATGGATGTGGTGCTGATCGCTCACGGAACCCTCCCCGATCAGACAGCGTGCGAAACGTCTGCGGAGCTGTCCCTGCAGGAGTTCGCCACCAACGCTACGTCCACCATTGCCCTGCTGACCCCCATCGCCAACCGCATGCAGGCATCAGGCAAAGGCACGATTGCGGTCATTTCTTCGGTGGCGGGTGACCGCGGTCGGGCGAGCAACTACCTGTACGGCTCGGCCAAGGCTGCCGTCACTACGTTTCTCAGCGGGCTTCGCCAGCGGCTGTATGCCCATGGCGTGCATGTGCTCACCATCAAGCCGGGCTTTGTCGATACTCCCATGACGCGGAACTTCAAGAAGGGCGCGCTATGGGCCAAGCCGGATGCGGTCGCCACAGGCATAGTCCGGGCCATTGATCGCAAGCGCGCCATCGCCTATCTCCCGGGCTTTTGGGCACTGATCATGCTGATCATCCGCTGCGTTCCCGAAGCAATCTTCAAGCGCGTCAAGCTCTGAGATTCATCCATGGCAAGCAAGCACGACAAAATCGTCATTACCGGCGCAGCAGGACTGGTCGGGCAGAATCTTTTGGTGGAGCTGGAGCGCCAGGGCTACACGCAACTCGTCGCCATCGACAAGCACGAGTACAACCTTGGGATACTCCACGATCTTCACCCATCGGTTCAGGTCATCCATGCGGACCTCGCGGAAACAGGCACCTGGGCCGATGCTTTCGCGGGCGCCCAATGTATCGTGCAACTGCACGCACAAATCACCGGCAAAACGCCTGACCTGTTCGAGCGAAACAACATCCAGGCAACCCAACACGTCCTGGACGCCATACGCACGCACCACGTGCCCTACCTTGTCCACATCAGCTCTTCGGTCGTCATCTCGGTGGCCGATGACGATTACACGAACACGAAGAAGGCACAGGAAAAGCTCGTTGTCGAAAGCGGTATCGCGCACAGCGTGCTCCGTCCCACGCTGATGTTCGGATGGTTCGACCCCAAGCACCTGGGGTGGTTATCCCGCTTCATGGCGAAGACGCCGGTGTTTCCAATTCCCGGCGACGGGCGCTACATGCGCCAGCCGCTGTATGAACGCGATTTCTGCCGTTGCATCGCACACTGCATCGAGAACCGGCCCAATGGTGATGTCTACGATGTCGTCGGCGACACGCGCATCGATTACGTCGACATCATCAAGACCATCAAGGCAGCCAAGGACCTGCGCACACCGATCGTGCACATTCCCTACGGCCTGTTCCGTTTCCTTCTCAAGGTCTACGCGCTCTTCAGCGGAAAGCCGCCGTTCACGGCGGACCAGCTCAAGGCGCTCACGGCCGGCGACGATTTTCGCGGGGTGGATACCGAGCGCGTGTTCGGCGTCCGCCAGACACCGTTTGCCGACGCCGTAAAGGAAAGTTACTGCGACCCCCAGTACAGCGGCATCATCCTCAAGCGCTGACCACCGTCGAATCCACGAAGTGTCTCAAGGCACAGCGAAACCAACTCCATGAAGAAAATGCATTACGCGATCGTCGGTGCCGGCCCCATGGGACTCATGTGCGCCATGGAACTTCTCGAGAAGGGCCACGAAGTCGATATATACGAGCGCGACGACCGTATTGGCGGCATGTCCGCGAGCTTCAATTTCGATGGCCTGGAGATCGAGCGGTACTACCATTTCATCTGCAAGACCGATTACCCATTGTTCGACCTGCTCAAGCGCCTGGGGCTGTCCGATACACTGCGCTGGACAGACACCAAGATGGGCTTCTACTACAACGGCAAGCTTTACAAGTGGGGCACCCCCCTTGCCTTGTTGAAGTTTGATGGCCTCGATGTCATCAGCAAGTTCCGCTACGGCCTGCATGCCATGTATACGAAGGGCATCAAGGATTGGCGCCCGTTCGACAAGATGCGGGCGACGACGTGGATCCGCAAATGGATCGGCGAGAAAGCGTACAACGTGCTGTGGAAGAGCCTGTTCGAACTGAAGCTTTTCGAACATACCGAACAGATCTCGGCGGCCTGGATCGGCACCCGCATCAAGCGAGTGGCGTTGTCACGCCGCAACCTGATGCAGGAGACCATGGGCTACCTCGAAGGCGGCTCAACAACCCTCCTCAAGGCAATGGAGCGCTTCATCCTTGAGCGCGGCGGCCGCATTCATTTGCGCGAAGGCATCGATAAGGTCGACGTCAGCGATGGACGCGTTACCGGCATCGTGGTGGCAGGCGAACACAAGCCATGCGACGCCGTCATCTCCACCGCCCCCATCCAGTACGTTCCGCGCCTCGTCCCTGACCTGCCGCCGGATTTCGCCGCAAGGATCGACGCGATCAAGAATATTCCCGTCGCATGCGTCATCCTGAAACTGAAGCAGCCTCTCAGCGAAAACTTCTGGATGAATATCAATGATCCTGATATCGCCATCCCGGGGGTCATCGAATACTCGAACCTCAACGAGATGTCGCCATCGATCCTGTACGCGCCCTTCTACATGCCGAAGACGCACCCCAAATGGGCATCGAGCAATGATGCACTCATCGATGAGGTCATCGGCTACCTATCGCGCCTGAATCCTGCATTCAAGACGGATTGGGTCATTTCGCGTCACTGCCACCGCTACGATTTCGCGCAGACCATCTGCCCGCCCGGCTTTTACGACATGCTGCCTTCGATGAAAACGCCCATCGATGGCCTGTATATGGCCGACACCGGGTACTACTACCCCGAGGATCGTTCCATCAACGAAAGCGTCCACGTCGCCAGGGAATTAGCCGCATTGGCGATGCGCGCCTGACGCAGGACAACCCATAAGCCCCGCAATGGGTCCCGGGGAGATCCGCGCCAGGAACAACGACATACCCACGATCCGCTCAGATACTTAAGCCTTTCATGTCCAAACGATTCATCAAATTTCTAGCGGTGAGCGCTGTAGCGGCGGCCGCCAATATCGGGTCACGCATGCTTTTCGGCTTGTGGATGGGCTATGTGCCTTCCATCGTGCTCGCTTTCGGCGTCGGACTGTTTTCCGGCTTCATGCTCAACCGAGCCCTTGTCTTCACCGAAGCCGAAAGCCCGGTGCACCACCAGATCTTTTGGTTCATCGCTGTCAACCTGGCCGCTGTCGTCCAAACCATCCTTGCCAGCCTGCTGTTGGCTCGCGTCGTTTTTCCTCAAATGCATTTTACGTGGCACCCGGAAACGGTTGCCCACTCGGTCGGCGTTGGCATTCCCGCCATCACCAGCTACCTGGGCCACAAGCACTTCACGTTCCGCAATCGCACTGCGACGATCGACGGCCGGTAGCGCGCCAGCCTGATTCCTTTGACAGACATTGCCTGCCAGTCGACCTTTCTTGCAAGGAAGCATACCGATGCCCTCATCACGTACCAATGTGCCGAGCACCGTCGCCGCCATTACGACGGGCGTGCTGTTGTTTTTCCTGCAGATGCAATTTGGCACGATACTGAACGGGTCAAGCCTCGACTCGTCCTGGCAGGAAGTCCTCAACTGGGGAATAACGCACCATGCCCAGTGGGGAAAAGACCTGGTTTTTACTTATGGTCCGCTCGGATTTCTGGGACCCGACGCGCCATTTGACCCCGCACTCTACCCAACATGGCTGTCGCTTCAGATTGTTATCGCACTCTTCCTCTCTGGTGTGGTGACGGCTGCTCTGCGCGCGCTCCCCTTCCCGGGGGCACTGGCCTATCTGGTCGGAACGTTTGTCTTCGGCGTCATCTGGTCTAACGCGTCGGTGTGGATTGTTTTCTACCCACTGTCGATGTTGATTCTGACCAAAACTGCGGAGAACCCGCAGCGAGGCAACCCTGATGTCCTGATGGTCACGCTCCTCTCAGCATTTGGATCGTTGCTCATCTTGGTCAAGTTCAGCGCATTCCCCCTTTGGCTGCTTTGGCTACCGATGGGGACGCTCGTCTTCCTGACCTATCGAGCTCGCAGTCTCGGAGTCCTATTCCTGGCCGTCGGCCTTCTCGCTCCCATCGCGGCGTGGATAGGCTGCGGGCAAAACCCGCTCAACATACCTTCCTATATCCGACTGACCTGGGAGGTTGCCGTTTACTACGGTCAGTCCATGCAGGGTCCACCCGCGCGCGTGACGGAGGACATCTTCGCCCTTGGTTCGCTTCTCTTCGTTCTTGTGCTCACGGGAATTGGCACCTGGGTAGGACGCCGCTCCATCGGCAAAGTCGCCTTCGGCGTCACCGTCGCGGCGACCCTGGTTCTCGCGTATCGGGCGGGCACGCTGAGAGCCGATGGCGGTCATCTACTGATCTTCTGGTCAATCAGTACATGGATGTGCGCGCTAGCCATCGGGCACTGGTTGCAAACATCCGCAAGGACGCGGGCCGCGTCGTTCGTCGGGGGCCTACTGATTCTGGTGCCACTTGGCTTCATGTTCGCCGCCCACACCTACCCCGCCCACAGCGGCCAGCAATTACTGCGCGGAACCGCGACTATCGGCCGCCTGAAGTCCAGCATCAATCAGACACTTCATTTCAGCGAGGCCTATGGACAACGGCTTGAGGCCTGGCGCACGCGAAGAGCGTCCCTCTCGCTTCCGGGTATCGCTGCTCGCGTCGGAAATTCGCCGACAGATCTCATCATGAACGATCAGGGTTATCTCCTGGCGAATGGACTCAACTATCGCCCTCGGCCTGTCTTTCAAGGCTATTCAGCCTATTCGGATGAACTGTCGCGCGTGAACGAGGAATTCTTTCTCTCGGACAGGGCACCTGACTGGGTCATCGCCAATTTGGGGGCCATCGACGGACGCTACCCGAACACCGACGACGCTAAAGCGCTGGTGCGCATTCTTCAGCTTTATCGTCCTGTTTTCCACGAGAAGCAGTTCTTGCTGTTCGAGCGCGACAAGAACGCTCCACAGCCGCCAATTGCGCCTGTTCCTGTTGCCACCCTACAAGCCTCCTTCAACAAGAGCGTCGATCTATCCGCTTATGCTGACTCACCGCTCCTCGCCAGATTCGAGGTAGAACTGACGATGTGGGGAAAGCTCAATGCGTTACTCACGCGTGAGCCGCCAATGTACGTCGAGGCTGAATTCAGGGACGGAACTATCCAGAAATTTCGCATTTCCCGGGCCGTCGCTCGATCCGGCTTCATGCTCAGTCCTGGCCTTGTCGATCAACAAGCATATCTCGCCTGGTTGTTCGGCAGCGCGAAGCGCGAACTGGTTCGCCTTACCCTTATCCAGGGGCACGTTTTTGGCGGTGATGCATTTGCTCTCAAGTCGCCGCTCGAGCTATCGCGACTCACGCTCCCACGCACGGCACCAGAACAGGAGTGGTTGCTGTCAGCCTACTTTCCCGGCTTCAATGTGAAGCCGTCGGAGCTGTCACAAGAGCCGCGCCGATGGGAGGTCAACGGCCAGAATGTTCTGAATTTCCAAGCGCCTGCGACGATCACATTCGACCTGCCGCAGGGACACTATGCTGTTTCCGCGCAGTTTGGCCTAAACGAAGGAGCAACGACGGACCCAACTTGTCTGTCCGCCCATCCTGATGGCATCGGTCTCTCAGCCTATGCTGATGGACAAGATCCTCAGCAAGGCAGCATGTATCTCAACCCCTATGCGCTTCCTCATTCTGCTTTGGAGGCAACCTACAGCCACCAAGTCTCCGTCCAGCGCGGCCAGCGCCTGAGAATCTCAATCAATCAGGGCCCCCCCGGAAGCAACGGCGCATGTGATTGGGCGTGGATTCGCGATGTTCATATCACGCCGATCCCTTCGCACTGAGCTTGCCCTTAAGCCAAGGCGGGCGCGACAGAATCAAATGCCACCCGGCTTCGCGCGGGATTCAAACCTGACCCATCCGGCCGAGCTGCCCATAAGCCCGGGCGGGGGAAAGCCTGTTGCCAAGAGGCATCCCAAGTGAAACAAGGGCCCGTCCAACGGGCGACCGCCAAATACTCACGCCCTGATCCAGCGCCCATCGCCCGATGCGACTTTCACTAGTCGGCGACTCGGGGGACGGTGTAGATGATCAGGCGATCCGGATCATGGCTTCACACCCACCACGAGAGCCTGCTTGCCCAGAAGGCGCCACGCCAGTGGCACGGCCAGGTACAGACGCACCAACCAGGGAGCTTGCGGAAGCACGCTCTTCGTTGTGTAAGGCAGGAATTGAGCGACAGCGCGCTTGATAGTGAACTGTTCAAGCACAAGTGCCTCGCACAAGCTTCGATCAGTCAGGGGCGTGTGATGATCGAAGAAGTCCCAGTACTCGCCTGGCACAAACCGAATGTTCGGCTGAAGGACAATGATATGTCCGCCAGGCTTGAGGATCCGGTGGGCCTCCTTGAACGTTTCCAGGATGAGCTGCTTGTTCGGCAGGTGTTCCAGGAAGTTGCTCATGAAGACGACGTCCACCGATGCAGCACTCAGCGTGCTTATGGCTGTGCAACTCTCATTAATCACTTCGACATCGGCATTGGCGAAACGGCTGACGTCTGGATTGAGGTCCACGGCGATCTTGCGGGCACACTGGATGTTATTGATGAACTCGCAATAGCCAGCCCCCACATCAACAACGGTGTCCGTGGGCCGAACGTATCTGGATAGGAAGTTCTTGCAGATTACCCGCCAGATTGCGTTTTTCTGAGCCAGATTCTGCTCAGGAAAACGCTGGCTATAGAGTGTTTGCAAATCCATCTTGACTCCCGAAGACCATTTTTTGCGTGGGGCAAATATATAGCGTTCCGGAGCACCCGCACAGAGAGCGTCTACACACACTCCGTTGCGCTGGCACGCCCGGCCATTCCCGGCGATTGGGCTCTACTCAACCACGCTGATTGTCTTGCGCGTATCGCACGCCAGCGTTTCCGTGCCCGTGAAACCCAGTACCACCACCCGATAACGTCCTGGCGCGACCGCCTTCAGGTCAACCGTGGTGGCATATCCGGACGTCTCAAACACTTTCAAGCCTTTTGCCCGCGCGATATCAGGACGCCGGCTGCCGGTGGTCCCGTCCGCTACAAAAGTCTTGGGTCCCTCAAGTACCAGCTCGATTTTACCGGGCACAGCCGTAGACCTGGCGTCGACCATCCAGCCTGCCAATACAACCGTTCTCTCCCTGGACAATCCACCCGCGAAGTTGCCGTGACCGTCGACGGCATCGAGGTTGCAATCATCAGTCGTGCGTGTTGCTTCAGTGACGGGGCTTTTAGGCACTTCTACAAAGCGCTCAGGCGCAACCGTGGCGGCTACGTCGCCCTGCACGGCCGGACGGGAAGAACTGGAAGATGCCAACGGCTCTGAATCACCACAGGCGCTCAAAGTCAAAGCCAGCAAGATTTGGCCGGTTCGCAGGGCCACCTCCCTGAACGTGGATCGCATAGGGATCCGTCGAAGGGGGTGAGGGGGTAATTCGGTCATCAAGGGGCGAATATGAACCATCAGATCATCGACTCTCGCCGGTTTTGTGCACTCCCCACGCGGAGACACGAAACAAGTTTGAACATCGCCGCCCCAGCTCAATGGCAGGCCTCTCGACCAGATAGTGAATCGAGAACGCGAGCGCGAGAACACTAATCAGAGCCAGCAATGCGGCGTTGCCGTAGCCGATACGGTGATGGAGCACGGCGATTATCAGCAATCCAATGGGTCCGTGGATCAAGTAGAGCGAATAGCTCACGTCCGACATCTTTCTCGCTAGCCATGTCGTTCCCCATCCATTACCGAAGTTGAGCGCCCAGGCAAAGATGCCAAGCGCCAATATCAGGCAAAGCACACGCGACTCGCCAGGGTTGAGGAACGAAGTGTGGATCTCCCACATCCCATAGACCGCGACCAGGTAGCACATCCAGCCGAACGCCATGGCCACCCTTCCACTCATCCCGCCCGCCCAATAGAAGTAGATCACTTGCCCGATGAGCAGGTACGGCAGATAGGTCAGGTTGGCCGCAAGCAGAAACCAGTTATCGTCAAGCTCGCGCGACGTCGCAACACAGAGTGTGACAAGCATCAATTCGGCCAGCATCGCTTGAATAGGCGCGCGCCGGATCAGTGGTGTAACCAGGAGGATCAACGCATAAAACAAGAGCTCGATCTGGAGCGTCCACGCAACCCCTAGCGCCACATGCTGGGGAGCCAGGATGTAGTTCGTGAGCGTTACCAGCTTGGCAACGTTCCGCCAGTCTCGAAATGCATCAAAGTCCGTCGCATCTACCGGCAGGCCCACCCGCCAAAGTACGAAGACCACAGCCAGTACAAACCAGTACGCCGGATAGATGCGGAAGAAACGCCGAATGGCGAAACGTCCCTGACTTTCGGAGCGCGCCACATGGGAGATGATGAACCCCGAAATCAGAAAGAACACCATCACGCCGAGCTGCCCAAACTGGCCCACGATGGCCATGGGAGTCACGATCACCGCATCAACCCAACGCTTCAACCAATAGGTGTGGTGAATCCAATCCAGGTACTGGCCAACGAAGTGTGAGTAAACCACCAGCAGCGCGGCCGGACCACGGAGCAGATTGATGAAACCAAACTCGACCCGGGGAACCTCCTTGTAATTCCGGGCAATCGTCACGTACACCGCTCCCTCATCACGTCCCTCAGGCGCGCAATCACGGCGTTTGCGCAAACCTCCTTCGAATTCGTTCGACGGATGCTTTCGGCACCCGCTGCGCCAACCCGCGCCGCATATCCAGGCTCGTCAAGCATTCGACGCATGTACCGCGCAGCATGCTCCACATCAGCCTCGGCCCAACGCTGCCCCTGCCAGTACGGATAGTCACCATCCACAAGCGGGACGAGCTTGTAGTCGACAATGCAGCTGTTGTCGCGCGTCATGAATGCCATGTTGCCGGAGTAACCCGTGGCGATGACTGGCTTGCCCAGATACATGCTTTCGGCCATCCCCAGGCCAAAGCCTTCCGAGCGATGCAGTGATACATAGCAATCAACATTGTTCTGCAATGCAAACATCTCTTCGCGTGACAGGAAGCCGTCGCGAATCTCGATACGGGGGTCATCAGCGACGGAGTCGGCCAGCGCCTTCAGTCGATCCGGGAACCGTTGCCCGTTGATCGACTTGATCAGCAGACGCACGCCGCCTCGCCCATCGGAAAATGCGCGACGGAAGGAAGCAATCGCGGCCTCGGGGTTCTTTCGGCTGGCGAAGGAGTTGAAGTCGTAGCTGTAGAGGAAGATGAAATCATCGCGATCAAGGGCAAAGTGATCGCGGCCAATGCCGGACGGCACATCGAATTCGATGGCCTTGGGAATCTTCCTTACCGTCTTGTTCGTCCTGGCGGCAATGGCATCGCACACGAAGTCCGTGGGTGCCCAAACCTCGTCGACAAGATCGAACGCGCTATCCCACGCTGCCGGAAAGCTGTCCAGCTCCCACAGCCAGAACCCAATGTTGTAGCGGCCGTCAAACGCTGCTTTCCCGAGGCCATCATGGACGACATGCATCTGGTCCGCATTGACGAAGAAAACATTGACGTCATGGCGCAGCGAATCGGAAATGTGGCCGTCCATTGACAGGTCGTTCTGACGGCTCACGACCCCAATATCGAAATTCCGGATGATGAAAGGATACTTGGCCTTGTCGAGGGCCCGCGCATAGGACCGGACGTTTTCGGCGACGCCAAACTCGCCGCGCGCGTAGCCAACCAGGTTGACCCCAGGTACCGTCGGCACGGCGACGGACTTCTTCTTTGCAACGGCAGATGCGGCGCGTGGCTCACGCCGAGTCGTACTCGCCGCCGGCATCTCCATGCGACGGTAGTCAATGCCGTTGAAAGCATATGCGCGGCGGCGAACGAGGCTGCGAACACCCACCGGAAGGCGCGAGTACCATCGAGCCAACGTCGGCTGGCGCCCACCCCAGGCCAAGGCGCGCAACATGGATCGCCCGAGCTCGAAGCGGGCTTCACTGATGGGGGCAGCGCTAAGCATGCCATCCACGCGCTTTGTGCCCGCCCCCAGGAACTGTTGCCGAATCGGCTCGATGTATTGCATCTCGAGCCCCAGCTCTGAAGATGCCGTCGCGAGATACCACCGAATGAACCCGTCACGGCCCGCGCGAGTTCGTATATCGAAGGCACCCTGCAAGTCGGGGCGCATGGACCAGATCTCGTACATGACGCGGCTGACAGGCAGCGCCCGGTCCTGGGGCAACTCTTCGCAGGGTGCGTTGAACATGGCGCGGTCCATGTTCAGTGGATCGCGAATCTCATTGGCACGCCCGATATCGAACAAGCGCCGGTAAACGCGGCGCAGGGCCTGGGAAATCTTTCCGCCGTCTGCAAACGTCCCATACCCATACGGTTTGCGTGAGTGCATTGCCTGGCCGTTCTGCTCCAGAAGGCCGAGGTAGCGGTCGTACAGCGGACGCAGCCCACCGATGGTATCGGCCGTGAAACGGTTCTGATGCTTGGAGAATGCAGCGGGATTGGCTAGAGCAACGCCCGAGAAATGAGCGAAAACCAGCGGGACGCCGCCGGCCGTATAGCCGCCGTCGGCTGAACCTGCGACCGGGCGTTGCGCGAGGTTCCAGTAGGCGACGTTGTAACCGTCGTTCCGCAGGATGGCCACGTCGGGGAATATGCCCGGCGCCAGATCCATCCACTTCTGATCCGTGAAGAGACCTGCCTCGAGGTCGACGAAACAGCCAAACTCCAGCTTGCGGCTCCACCAATCAATGATGTCGCGCGAGTGCGGATGCGCCGCATTGATGGCAACAAAGCCGCAGTTATAGACACCGCTGCGCATGATGCCCAATTCATCCGGCAAATTGTCATCCGTCATAGGCGCGTTCAAGTGCGGGGTAAGCACCATCGATGCACCCGAGTCGAAGGCCTGTTCAACATGGACAAGCGGGCGAAGAACAAGAATATCCGGGTCGATATACAACAATCCGGCGTCCGGATGGCGCTGCCGCAGCCACTCGAACATGTACGGCTTCACCGCCGTATTCAGCTCCATGATGTCGTAGCGGAAAACGAACGACGAGAAATCTGGCAACTGCAACTGATCGATCGTCACCGTCTCGAAAAGCGCTGTATCGAAAACGGGATCGCCCGCCGCCACGTCGGCGAGACACAAATAGCGCTTGGCAGTCGGATAGTGTTCGGCAATCGACTGAAGGAGCGTGAGTGCGTACGCAAGATAGTTTCGCGAGACGATGGTAAAAAATACGGGCGTTGCCATGGGTCCCTCTCAATTCCTGCTGTCGCGCGGCCAAAATGGCTTGAGCATGCGAAAACGGCTACGAAGCGCCGCCAAAGTCTCTTGGGAGCGGTGGGCTTCGGCGCGTGACTGACCCAATTGCCGTTTCAGGTCTCGAATTTTGTCCATGAGACGGTGCGCCTCTCCCTCCAGATTGTTGCGGGATTGATCCAGCTGCGATTCCAGATCGCGATTCCTGTCCTCTAGACGATGGGTTTCTTCGCGTAAGTGACGAGTTTCCTCCTCTTTGCGCTGAACATCATCCTCAATTATGTGAACTTTGGCTTCACGCTCTGCTTCGCTGGCCTTTGCACCCTGGAGCACATTGACCAGAGAGGAAGCGTACTCCTCGGATATTTCCGCGCGTTGGCGCGTGAGCTCAAGCTCATGGCTCAGCGACTGGCTGTAGGCGACCGCTTCGGCGAAACGGCTCTCTGCTGCCGCCCTCTCTGCCCGTGCATCTGCAGTGACCTTTTCGATCTCTCGCGACAGGTCCTCTCCGTAAGCCGTCATGCGAAGAAAAGATCCACACCCCTCAAACTCGATGGCTTGAAGCACGTCGGCCGCAGGGTAAAAACCCCATTGGTCATCGGAAAGGGAAAGTGATTCACGCTCACCCTTGAATACGGCAAGCGCTCCCGCGTAGCTGAATCGATCCTGGGGTGTGGCCGTCAGGAAAATCACCAGTGATCGCCACGCGGGTGGATATGCATCCAGCGGTTGCAGCGCGCTATAGAAAGGCTCGGCGCGCCCCATCTGCCCTGTCGCGATCTCCAGGAAAACCGCTGCAAGTGCAACGCGATGAAGAGCGGACGCGGTGCGCGTCATGGCACCGAAGTCGATCAGACGCACTTCACCCTGGTGGAGCAGTACATTCCAGCAGCGAATGTCGCCATGGTGAAAGCCGAGCGCTTCGAGATGGGCGAGTTCGACCAACACGCCAAGCACGACCTTATCCAGATCGAAGGCATCGCCTGCCTCCAGATAGTCCAGCAGCGAACGGCCCGGGAGCATCTTGCGCACCAGCCAGAGAAACTCGCCGTCGTCATCGCTCGCGACAACGGGAGGGTAACGATCGGGTTCACACGCGAGCAGCTCCAGGGCTTCTTGTTCCGCGCTCAGCTCCCGGCGATTGAAGTCACCGCTGTTGCCGGTGCTCCGGTACCGCTTGACGATGATGTCCTGACCAAGAAGGAAGTTTCGCTGGCCCTCGAACGTGTCAGGTACGCCGCTATGAGACCGACTGAGCGCCGTCGAGAAGGGAAACCAACGATTGGCCACCCAGGCCATCGACTGGCTGCAGACATAGAGTGGCCGATCGACTGCCGTGAGGTGTGTTGAAAATTCAGCCAGCTTTCGACGAAATGGATAGGCCCTTAACAAGTCGTCGTCGGACGAATGCCAGGCCGCCCCCACCCAGTCCAGCGCCTCTTTTGCTTGCGCTACCTCGCAGACGAGCACACGCGAATGTGCCTGGATCGCTCTCAAGGCTCCATTAGCCGCGTCATCGCCATTGAGCGCCCGAATGTGGTGAAGGACGTTCAGTGCCAAGACAACATCGACGCCCTCGAGGTTCTGACGCTGGAAGAAATCCGCATCGAACTGGTCATGGATGAACCGGACATCCAGGTCGTGGTATTCACTCACCTTGCGGCAAAACTCGACGTTGTCCAACAGGTAGTCGACGCCGATGACTTCAATCTCGCGACCGAGCTCCGCAAAGCGCCGCTTCAACGCAAAACTGAAGTAACCCTGCGCACACCCGATGTCCAGGACCCGCAAGGTCACATCGGCAGGAAGCGCCTCAATGACAGGAAGCATCGCCGCCACGCGATCGTCGCAGGCACGGCGGGCGAGATCCCGACTCGCATCCACGCCCCAGATCGGCTGGTAGGGCTCCGGGAGCTTCGCGTACTGCTCAAGAAGAGCAACCTGGTTCGACTCTTGGGTCATCATTGTTCCGATGTGAGAAATTCGCAGCTCGCGCCTATGCCGACGAGCCCATAAAACGGTTCCCTGCTTTCGACATTCACGAGAATCGAGTCATAGCGCCTGTCGACGGGCGTCAGCTCTCCGCCGTTGTCCACGGCAATGCCAAGTGAAAGCAGATAGTTGGAGGACTCGAATCGAGGCCGGAAACGGAATCGATAGATCACCGTCTCGCCCGCACGAACACTGCGGTAACGTGTCCCCCAACCCTCACCTGCATCGCGCGAATTGCACCCCGTGAGCATGAGGCCGTTGATGGTCTTGATGGAAAACCCGAACACCGGGGTTTCGATGTCCGTGTGGAACAATGCCCGCACGTAGAGCTCAGCCTCTTCGTCGGCAACAAGCATGGCCGGATCCGCGGAGTCATTTCCTACCAGAAGATAGTCGAGGATTTCCGCGCGGCCGTCGCCCCAGCGATATTCGCTCTGGTTGTAAGTCAGCCGATTCTTGAAGCCTTGGCTGTCAGTCCCAGCGACAAAACTCTCAGCCTTGGGAGACACCGGGCCCAGCAGTGAATCGTCACCCACCTCGTGGGCTGCCCGCCGCGCGAGATCGCTGGCCTTGGCCATGGATTCCTCGGCGCGGTTGCGCACAGTGGAGGAGCGGCCAAACAGCAAATCGAGATAACGATTGGTCACCTGCCGGGGGTGGCCATCGTCCAGCAGCCGCCCACCATCGAGCAGCAACGCGCGCGAACAGTGCATGGCCACCTGCTCGGTTGCGTGAGTGACGAACATGATCGTCACGCCCTGATCCTTCATTTCGTTGATGCGGCGGAAGCACTTGGCCTGGAAGCGCGCGTCGCCAACAGCCAGGGCTTCGTCCACGACGAGAAGATCGGGATTGACGTGAATGGCCGCGGCAAATGCCAAGCGGACATACATGCCACTCGAATAGGTTTTCACCGGACGGTCGATCACATCGCCGAGTTCTGAAAACTCGATGACCTTATCCATGCGCGCCTCCGCCTCTTCCTCGGAGAGGCCGGCGATAGCGCTGCTGATCAGTACGTTCTCGCGCCCCGTGAATTCGGGCTTGAAGCCGGCGCCGAGCTCCAGCAGGGCAGCCACGCGCCCTCGCACCGACCATTGGCCTTCCGTGTGGGGGACCGTGCCGCAAAGCAGCTGAAGCAGCGTGCTCTTGCCCGAACCGTTGCGCCCGAGCACACCAACAGTCTCGCCACGCATGACTTCGAAATTTACGCCACGCAATGCCCAAAACTCGCCGTAAAGCGGTGACATCTGTCGCCCGACCAGACGTGCGGCGCGTGGATACAGCATCTGCTTAAGACGATCGGCCGGCTTGGCATAGATCTGGTAACACTTACCCAGATCCTCGGCGGTAACCATCAACTCAGACGACATCGGCAAACCCCACCCTGCTGCGTTCAAAGAACCACAGGCCCATGCCGGTCACTAGTATGGCCACTCCATAGACGGCAGCCACGCCAACCAGCGATGGCACCTCTCCACGGATTACGAGATCCCGTAACTGCTCGATGGGTAGGGTCAGCGGATTCAGATACAGCAGTGGACGATAGCGTTCGGGAAACGACGCCAGTGGATAAAAGACTGGACTGAGGTACATCAGCAATGCCACCACGAAGGTTACGATCTGCGATGCATCACGCAGATAGACGCCCAGGGAAGCAAGGATCCACGCCATACCAGACGTGGCGAGCAGTATGGGCACCGCGATGACCGGCACCAGCACCACCGTCCAGTGCAGCCCCGTGCCAATCAGCGCGTTGGCCACAACGAGCAAACACAGACTGAGCCCCGCGTGAAACGCCGCACTGCCAAGTACCGTAAGCGGGAGGATTTCTAACGGAAACACCACCTTCTTCACGTAATTGGCGTTTTCTGAAATGACACTCGTCGAGCGGCTTGCGGTTTCCGCAAAAACGCCGTGAATGATCAGGCCCGCAAACAGCGTGAGGGAAAACAGCACCTTGTTGTCGCCCTGCCCTGGCCACCGCGACTTGAGTACGAAGCCGAAGACGAAGGTGTAAATGCTCAGCATCAGCAAGGGATTGAGAATCGCCCAGAGGCTGCCAAGCACGGACTCGCGGTAGCGCGACGAAATGTCTCGCCAACACATGCGCTTCAAGAGCACGCGATGGTTGTAAATCAGTGTCAGCGGTCTATGCAGCATGAATTTTGTGTCATCCGGTCACGAGGCAAGGTAACGCCCTGAATATCCGCCTGCATACAGGTAGGTGACGCGAGACCCGAAGTCCCGCGCCTTGTCGCTAACGCATTCAGCCCTGGAGGGCTGGTCAGCCAAGGGCGAACTGCAGCTCTGCAATCAGATCCACGGTGTCTTCAACGCCCACGGACAAACGAATCAGCCCGTCGCTAATGCCCAACCGGGCACGATTGGCGGGAGGAACCGATGCGTGGGTCATGATGGCGGGGTGTTCGATCAGGCTTTCCACGCCACCAAGCGACTCGGCCAACGCGAACAGGTGACAGCGTCCCAGCATCCGCTTTGCCTTCTTCAGGCCACCCTTTACTTCGATGCTGATGATGCCGCCGAATCCGTCCATCTGCCGCTTCGCCAGGCCATGCTGCGGGTGGCTCCTGAGACCTGGGTAGATCACCCGCTCCACCGCTGGATGCTTTTCGAGCCAGCGAGCAATGGTCAGCGCGCCATCGCAATGGGCCCGCATGCGCAGATGCAAGGTCTTCAGACCGCGCATGGCGAGAAAGGAGTCGAACGGCCCCTGGATTGCACCAACGGAGTTCTGCAGGAACGCCATCTGCTCTGCCAGGGCAGCCTCGCGCGCAACCACGATGCCGCCGACCATGTCCGAATGACCGTTGAGATATTTGGTCGCCGAATGCAGCACCAGATCCGCGCCAAACTCCAGGGGGCGCTGAAGCATGGGCGAACAGAAGGTATTGTCGACGACCAGAATCAGGCCGTGTTTCCTGGCAAACGCCCCGAGCTTGGCCAGGTCAACCAACTTCAGCATGGGGTTGGTGGGCGTTTCCGCCCAGATCATTCGCGTATTGGGCTTGAGGGCCGCCTTCAGCGTCTTTTCGTCGTTTAGATCAACGAAGGTGAAATCCAGCCCGGCCGAGCGCCGGCGAACCCGTTCGAACAGGCGGTAGCTGCCACCATACAGGTCGTCCATGGCGATGACATGGCTGCCACTGTCGAGGAGATCCAGCACCGTGGCGGCCGCAGCCAGCCCGGAGCCGAAGGCAAAACCCCGCACGCCGCCCTCCAGTTCAGCCACGCATTGTTCATAGGCCATGCGCGTAGGGTTCTGCGTACGCGAATACTCATACCCCTTGTGTACGCCCGGGCTTTCCTGCACGTAAGTCGAGGTGGCGTATATGGGCGTCATGATGGCGCCCGTGGCCGGGTCAGGATGCTGGCCGGCATGAATGGCGCGAGTTCCCATTCCCATCGGGTGCTTTAGATTTTTTGCCTTCATATTCAGTTATTTATGGGCGACGCAACGCCCCAACCCCGGCTAAAGACTCGTCATATTAAACCAATAGTGAGCAGGCACCTTAAACGCCATTTAGTTTCGGCAGATTCGCCCGCCCGGCTCAGTGAAGGAATGAACAAATGCCGCTATCTCCTTCGGTATGAGTTTTTCCCCTCAACGTGGCATGACACAATTGCCCAACTGTATGCAGCCCTCATAAGGATCTATGAAGACATTGCTCGTAACAGGCGGCGCCGGCTTCATCGGCGCAAACTTCGTGCTCCAGGCCGTTGCTCAGGGGAACAAGGTAGTCAACCTGGACAAGCTGACATACGCGGGCAACCTCAATACATTGGCCTCTCTGGATGGGTGCGACCGGCACTTTTTCGTCCAGGGCGACATCGGTGACCGCTCGCTTGTCGCGAAGCTTCTTTCCGAGCACCGGCCCGATGCCGTGGTGAATTTTGCCGCCGAGTCACACGTCGATCGCTCCATCGATGGCCCGGCAGCCTTTATCGAGACCAATGTGGTCGGCACCTTAGGACTGCTGGAATGCACGCGAGATTACTGGCGCGCGTTGCCGGCTCCGGCCGCGGACGGCTTCCGCTTTCTGCACGTGTCGACCGATGAAGTCTATGGCTCGCTGGGCGATACGGGCATGTTCACCGAGCAGACGCCTTACGCACCCAATTCGCCTTATTCTGCCTCGAAGGCAGCCTCGGACCATCTGGTCCGGGCGTTCCACCACACTTACGGCCTGCCGACGCTGACCACCAATTGCTCGAACAATTACGGCCCCTTCCAGTTCCCGGAAAAGCTCATCCCGCTGGTCATCCAGAAAGCCTTAGCAGGCGAAGCACTGCCGGTCTATGGTGACGGCCTGAACGTGCGCGACTGGTTGTACGTCGGCGATCATTGCACGGCCATCCAACGCGTACTTGAAGCAGGCCGCGTCGGTGAGACCTACAACGTCGGCGGCAATGCCGAGCGCGAGAACCTCACAGTGGTGAGGGCCATCTGCGCGCTGCTCGACGATCGGCGTCCGCTCGAAGGTGGTCGAACGCGCGAATCGCTGATCACTTTCGTAAAGGACCGTCCGGGCCATGATCGCCGCTACGCGATTGACTCCAGCAAGCTCCAAACGGAGCTCGGCTGGCATCCGTCCCACACCTTCGAGACGGGCATTGCGCATACAGTGGATTGGTACCTCAACAACGCGCCGTGGGTGACTCGCGTTCTCGACGGCAGCTATCGAATGGAGCGGCTCGGCGCATGAGCATGCAGAAGGGCATCATCCTTGCCGGTGGCTCGGGCACGCGGCTTTATCCGATCACGCAGGCGGTCAGCAAACAGCTGCTGCCCGTCTACGACAAGCCCATGGTCTTCTATCCCCTGGCCACGTTGATGTTGGCGGGCATCAGGGAGGTCCTGATGATCAACACGCCGCATGAGCAGGCGCTTTTTCAGCGCTTGCTGGGCGACGGCTCGCAATGGGGCATCAACATCCATTACGCAGTGCAGCCATCGCCAGACGGCCTCGCGCAGGCCTTCGTGATCGGCCGGGACTTCGTCGGCGGCGATCCGAGCTGCCTGGTTTTGGGTGACAACATTTTTTATGGCGTTGGCCTCACCGAGCGCCTGAAGCGGGCTACGGCACGTCAGCACGGCGCCACTGTCTTTGGCTACTGGGTGAGCGATCCGGAACGGTACGGCGTGGCCGAATTCGATGCAGCCGGCAAGGTCATCGGACTCGAGGAAAAGCCTGCGCAACCTCGCTCGAACTATGCCGTAACGGGCCTCTATTTCTATGATGGCCGTGCGTGTGATTTCGCTGCGGACCTCAAGCCCTCCGCTCGCGGCGAACTGGAGATCACCGATCTCAACCGCTGCTACCTTGACGACGGCTCGCTGCACCTGGAGCAGCTCGGCCGCGGCTATGCATGGCTCGACACGGGTACGCACGAATCATTGATGGAGGCTGGCAATTTCATCCAGACCATCGAACACCGCCAGGGCCTCAAGGTTTGCTGCCCCGAAGAGATCGCTTATCTCAACGGCTGGATCGACGCGGAACAATTGCTTCGACTGGCTCAGCCCTTGTCCAAGACAGGGTACGGCAAATACCTGAGCAATTTGACCAAGCAGGGATATGTGCGCTGATGAAAGTCATTGAAACGCCCCTGCCTGGCGTAGTCGTCATCGAGCCCCAGGTATTTGGGGATGCTCGTGGTTACTTCTACGAAAGCTATAACCAGACGAAGTATCGGGAAGCCGGCATCGAGCGCACGTTTGTCCAGTCAAATGTGTCGCGCTCGGCCAAGGGCGTGCTGAGAGGCCTCCATTATCAATGGCCCAATCCGCAGGGCAAACTGGTGAGCGTGCTTGAGGGCGAGGTCTTCGACGTCGCCGTGGACATCCGTCGCGGCTCGCCCACGTTCGGCAAGTGGGCCGGCGTCATGCTTAGCGCTGAAAACAAGCGGCATTTCTGGATTCCCGAAGGATTCGCCCACGGATTCTGCGTCGTCTCCGAGTTTGCGACTTTCAGCTATCAGTGCACGGCGCTGTATGACCGCGAAGCCGATGCCGGCGTGCGGTGGAATGACGCCAGCATCGGTATTGACTGGCCGATCAGCCAGCCTCTGTTGTCCGAAAAGGATGAAAACGCACCGCTGCTCCAGGACGTGGCGGCTGAGCGCCTCCCGGAATGCATCGCTTGAACATCGTCCTGATCGGCGCGAACGGACAGCTCGGCCAGACCTTTTTGCAGGATGGGCGCCTCGCAGCACTCGGTCGCGTCGTCCCGGTGACGCGTGACGGCAACATCCAGGGTGGCGACCAAGGTGAAGCGGCTGACCTCGCAAACCCGGAGTCAATCATCAGTCTGCTGGACCGTGTCCATCCACGCGTGATCGTGAATGCCGCAGCCTACACAGCCGTGGACCGCGCAGAGCAGGAAGAGGCATTGGCCACGCGCATCAATGGAGACGCTGTCGGCGTTGTTGGAGCATGGGCAGCTACGCACCAAGCCTTGGTCCTTCACTATTCGACGGACTATGTATTCGACGGCACGAATACGACCCCGTATGCCGTAGACGCTGGCACGACCCCCATCGGGGCTTACGGGCGCAGCAAACTTGCGGGCGAGAACGCTCTGCGAAACAGTGGCGCGCCGCACATGATATTCCGCACGGCATGGGTTTATGCCGCTCACGGGCATAACTTCCTGCGCACGATGCTTCGTCTCGGGGCCGAACGAGAGGAGCTACGCGTCGTGGCAGACCAGCACGGCGCCCCGACCTCCACTCGCTTGATCGTCGCCGGCACGCTGGCAGCCCTGGGCAAGTGGCAACAGGCGCTGCCCTCTGAGCGCGCAACGCTGCAAGGCACGCACCATCTGGTCGCCAGTGGCGACACCACATGGCACGGCTTCGCCGAGGCGATCTTTGACGAGGCGCGGCGCAGAGAGCTCATCGCACGCACGCCAAGGGTCGATGCCATCTCGACGGCCGATTTCCCGACACCCGCCCGACGGCCGGCGTACTCTGTGCTGGACAACTCACGCTTCCAGCAAATTTTCTCATTTACGCTGCCGAACTGGCGCGACGGCCTGGACGATGTCCTGGACGAACTTACTTCCGCCACAGGTTGATCCAACATGCTCATTCCACTCATCCTCAGCGGCGGTTCCGGCACTCGTCTTTGGCCTGTGTCGCGGAAGAACCTGCCCAAGCAATTCCTCTCGCTGACCGGTCAAGGGACGCTCTTCCAACAGACGGTGACGCGCACGCTGTTGCTGCCCGAAGTCGCGCCTCCTATCGTTGTGGCCAGCGACGATCACCGGTTCCTTGCAGCTGAACAGTTGCTGGAATCCGGCATCGACGGCGCATCCATCATCCTCGAGCCCGTCGCGCGCAATACCGCACCTGCCATTGCACTGGGTGCGTTGCGCGCGCTCGAGCGCGATCCGGATGCTCTGCTGCTGGTGCTTCCCGCCGACCACCTGATCGGTGACACCAAAAGCTTTACGAGCGGCGTCGATCTTGCAATCTCTGCCGCGCAGGACGGCTGGCTGGTGACCTTCGGTATCCGCCCTGATCGCCCGGAGACAGGATTTGGCTACATCCGCCGCGGCACACCTATCGGCGACGGCTCGTTCCAGGTAGCACAGTTTGTCGAAAAGCCCGCTCTGCCCGTTGCTGAGTCCTACGTCGCCGACGGCGGCTATGACTGGAATTCGGGAATGTTCCTGTTCAAGGCTTCGCGCTACCTTGAAGAGCTTGGCCTGCACGCACCAGAGATGCTCTCTGCCGTGCGCACAGCCTACGCTTCGGCAAAAGGCGATCTGGATTTCGTGCGTATTGACCCGGAGGCCTTCGCCAGAGTCCCTGACAATTCCATCGACTATGCCGTGATGGAAAAAACCCAGCGCGCAGCAGTGATTCCAGTGAAATGTGACTGGAGCGACATAGGGTCATGGTCAGCGCTCTGGCTGGCCGGCGTCCGCGATGCCCAGGGAAATTTGCGCGAAGGCGACACCATCGCCGTCAACACGAACAATTCCCTGCTGCGCTCGCACGATCGCCATCTGCTTGCTACCGTAGGTGTTGATGACCTTATCGTCGTGACCACGCCAGACGCCACGCTCGTGGCCCATCGCGATGCAGCTCAGGACGTCAAGCGGGTGGTTGACGAACTCAAGGCAGCTGGCCGCACCGAGCATTCACTCCATCGCATCGTCCGCCGCCCCTGGGGCAGCTATGACTCTCTCGAGTCCGCGGACCGCTTTCAGGTGAAACGCATCATCGTGAAGCCGGGCGCCGCCCTGAGCCTGCAGAAGCATCATCATCGCGCCGAACATTGGATTGTCGTTTCCGGCACCGCCGAAGTGACCTGTGACGACCGAGTCTTCCTCCTTGGCGAAAACCAGAGTACCTATATTCCACTCGGTAGCGTTCACCGTCTGCGCAATCCTGGCAAGGTGCCGCTCGAGATAATCGAAGTGCAATCGGGTAGCTATCTCGGCGAAGACGATATCGTCAGGCTAGAAGACGTCTACGGGCGCTCTTGAGTCACGGGGTGCGATAAGAAAGCCGCGCCGAAAAGCGGCTTTCTTTTGAGCATCACTCCACCGTCACCGACTTCGCCAGGTTGCGCGGCTGGTCCACATCGGTGCCGCGCAGCACGGCCACGTGGTAGGCGAGCAGCTGCAGGGGAATGGTGAAGACCGCGGGGGCGATGAAGTCGCCGCCACCGTTGATGCGCAGGGTGACGCCTCGGGTGCCGTTGCCTTCCAGGCTGGCTTCGCCATCGGCGAAGACGAGCAGTTCGCCGCCGCGGGCACGCACTTCCTGCAGGTTGGATTTCAGCTTGTCGAGCAGCGGGCCATTCGGCGCCACGGCGATGACCGGCATGGTCTCGTCCACCAGTGCTAGCGGGCCGTGCTTGAGCTCGCCGGCCGGATAGGCCTCGGCGTGGATGTAGGAGATTTCCTTGAGCTTGAGCGAACCTTCCAGCGCCACCGGATACTGCACGCCGCGGCCGAGGAACAGCGCGTGCTGGCGATGAATGAGGTGCTCGGCCAGTTCGATGACCTGAGGCTCAAGCTTGAGTGCGTTCTCGATGGCGCGCGGCATGTGCTGCAGCTGGGTGCACAGATCGATATAACGCGCATGGTCCAGGCCGCGTTGCTGTGCCAGATGCAGCGTCAACAGCGCCAGCGCGGCCAGCTGGGTGGTGAAAGCCTTGGTGGAGGCCACACCGATCTCCGGGCCAGCGCGCGTCATCAGCTTGAGATCGGCTTCGCGAACCACCGAGGACTCGGGTACGTTGCAGATCGCCAGCGTGCCGAGATAGCCGCGACGGCGCGATTCGCGCATCGCCGCCAGCGTGTCCGCCGTTTCGCCGGACTGGGAGATCGCGACGAACAGCGTGCCATCGGGCACCACCGCCTCGCGATAACGGTATTCGCTGGCCACTTCCACGCTCACCGGCAGGCGCGCGTGTTCCTCCAGCCAGTACTTGGCCACCAGGCCTGCGTGATAGCTGGTACCGCAGGCAATGATGTGTACACCCTGCACCCTGGCCAGCAGCTCATCGCCGTCGACACCGAAGATGCTCGGCAGCACGCCATGCGGGCCGATGCGTGCCTCGAGCGTGGCCGCGACCGCATTGGGCTGCTCGAAGATTTCCTTCTGCATGTAGTGGCGGTATTCACCGCGCTCCACCGCATCGGCCGACAGCTCGCTCTCGTTCACCGCGCGCTCGACGCGCTCGCCATCGAGCGTATAGATCGCCACGCTGTCGCGCGTGATGTCGGCGATGTCGTCTTCATCGAGGTAGATGATCTTGTTGGTGACCTGGATCAGCGCCTGCGCGTCCGAGCCCAGGAAGTGTTCGCCGATGCCCACGCCCACCAGCAACGGCGCACCATGGCGAGCACCCACGACACGACCCGGTTCCTTGCTGCTCACCACGGCGATGGCATAGGCGCCTTCCAGTTCCCGCACCGTCGCCCGCACAGCTTCGCGCAGACCCAGGCCCGACTCCACGTGCTCGTTGATCAGTGCGGCCATCACCTCGGTATCCGTTTCCGAAGTGAACACGTGGCCGCGTGCCTGCAGGTCCGCACGCAGCGTCGCGTAGTTTTCGATGATGCCGTTGTGGACCAGTGCCACGCTGCCGGCCATGTGCGGATGCGCGTTCGCTTCGTTCGGTACGCCGTGGGTCGCCCAGCGCGTATGGGCGATGCCTGTGCTGCCGGGGAAAGGATCAGCCAGGTACAGTGACTCCATCTCGCGGACCTTGCCCTTGGCACGCACGCGGTGGATTTCACCTCGATCCAGAACGGCCAGTCCGGCAGAGTCGTAGCCACGATATTCCAGCGCCTTGAGGCCGACGATTAGCAGTGGCGCCACGTCACGCTGGGCGGCGGCAGCAACGATTCCACACATAGCTGTTACTCCTTCGAAAGGGCGCGACTATCCGGTCGCAGACGGCGACTTTGAATGGGCGCGATTTCAACAAACTTTCACGGCGAAGGATGCGCGATGCGGTGCGCCATCGTGGCCACACCGGCTCGCGCCGATCAATGCACCTTGCGTCGTAGGTAGTTCAGCAGATCGATCCGGGTGATGAGGCCAAGGAACTGTTCCCCGTCGACCACAATGGCCACATGACCGCGATCGAACACCGGCAGCAGCGCCTCGATCGGCGAGCGCACGTCCAGCATCTGCAGGTTGGTGATCATGGCCGTGGACACCGCATCGCGGAATCGCCCCTCGTCCGCATGCACGTGCATCAACACGTCCGACTCATCGAGGATGCCGACCAGGCGGCTGCCATCCATCACCGGCAGCTGCGATACGTCGTAGAGCTTCATGCGCGTATACGCCGTCATCAGCAGTTCGTTCGGGCCGACCACCACGGTGTCGCGCTGCGCGAACGGGCGCAGCAACAGGTCGCGCAGGTCGCCGTGTTGCTCTCGCTCCAGGAAGCCGTTGTCGAGCATCCAGTAGTCGTTGTACATCTTCGACAGGTACTTGTTGCCGGTGTCGCACACCAGCGTCACCACGCGCTTCGGCGTGGTCTGCTCGCGGCAGTAGCGCAAGGCGGCAGCCAGCAGCGTGCCGGTGGACGAACCACCGAGAATGCCCTCCTTCGCCAACAGCTCGCGCGCCACCAAAAAGCTCTCCTTGTCGGGAATCGCATAGGCCTTCTTCACGCGCGTGAAGTCGCTGATGCTGGGAAGGAAATCTTCGCCGATACCTTCCACCATCCAGCTGGCCGACTTGGTCGAGAGTGTCCCCTCGTTGATGTACTGAGCAAGAATGGAACCCACCGGATCGGCCAACACGAACTCCGTGTTTGGCGAATGCTCAGCAAAGAACTTGGACAGTCCGCTCAGCGTGCCCGACGAACCGCAGCCGACGACGATGGCGTCCACCTTGCCGTCCAGCTGCTCGAGGATTTCCGGGCCCGTGGTGGCGATGTGCGCCGCCGGGTTGTCCGGGTTGCCGAACTGGTTGATGAAATAGGCGCCTGGCGTCTCGCGCGCGATGCGCTCGGCCATGTCCTGGTAGTACTCCGGATGGCCCTTGGCCACGTCCGAGCGGGTCAGCACGACCTCGGCGCCCATCGCCTTGAGGTTGAAGATCTTCTCGCGGCTCATCTTGTCGGGCACCACCAGGATCAGGCGGTAGCCCTTCTGCTGCGCGACCAGGGCAAGGCCCAGGCCGGTATTGCCAGCGGTGCCTTCCACCAGCGTGTCGCCGGGGCGGATCTTCCCGGCCTTCTCGGCGCCTTCGATCATCGACAGGCCGATGCGGTCCTTCACCGAACCGCCCGGGTTGGCGCTTTCGAGCTTGAGGAACAGTTCACACGGTCCGACGTCCAGGCGCTGGGCGCGTACCATCGGGGTACGTCCGATCAGTTCGAGGACACTCTGGTGGACCGTCATGGGAACTCCTTGGATTGAACGCCGCCGGCTCGGGGGTGACCGACAAGGCGCCCGATCATAACCGAGGCATCATGCCCCCCGACTTTCCCCCGGATACGCCGCGGCCCCGGAAGCCATCCCCTTGGGGACGGCGCCGGGGCCGCGTTCATGCGAAACCTCGCAGTATCAGTTGATGCGGTGCGTTCGGCTGTCCCACATGCGCTGGAGCCGCTCCTTCGCGTGGAGTTTCTCCTTCTTCATGCCCGATAACGTCATGTCATCGATGGGAAGCACGCCGATTTCGGCGTCGTGCACCTTGCTGTCGAGCTCCTGATGGTGCTGGTACAGCCGACGGAACTCCGCGTCGGCCTTCATCAAAGCTTCGACATCATCACGCTGCTGGTTTTCAAACATGATGCAACCTCCTCTGGAGAGAACGGCAGGCACCTGGGAGTAGTGCCCGCTGACGAGGAATCCACGCACACACCCGCGATCCATGCCGTTTGACCGGTCCATGGAGAACGTTTGGAGGGGAAGGGTGAGTGCATGATTCAGGTCGGTGACCCAGGGCGCGAAGGTGCCCCCTGGGAACTCGACCCTACTCTTGGCGACAGGGTCATGCAAGCGTCATAAACGGACGGAATGACGCACCCACTTCCGTCAAAAAAAGACTGTCAGAACAGTCTTTTGCGCGATACCAACAAGTCTTTGTCAGTTCTTGAACGAAGCACCCTGCGACCCGCATTCGGAAGCCTCGAAGCCGCCAACGAGAAGGCCGGCGGGGCGCACCCGGCCGGCCTTCTTGGCGCCTTGCGAAATGGCCTCGGCCGACTTACTTGCCCTGGTCCTTGTCCGACGAAGAGCCGTTGTCGCCCTGCTGCATCTGGGTACGCATCAGCTTGGCAGCCTGGGCGGCGAGTTCGGCCTGCTTCTTGGCCGCGTTGGCCACGCGGGCCTGTGCCGCCGCCACCTTCTTTGCCTGATCGGCCTGGGCCTGGGCCTGGGCCGTCGCCTCTGCACCGGCCGCCAGCTGGCGGGCCGACTCTTCCTGCTCCATCTGGTACTGCAGGCGCTGGCGTTCCAGTTCGCGGCGGGCCTGCTCGGCCTCGCGACGGCTGCCGTCCAGCTGGATCTGGTCGTGCTCGCGGTCGAGCCGGTTGATCTGCTGCTGGGCGTCCTGCAGCTGCGCCGTGGCCCGGGCGAGATCTACCCGGCGCTCGGCCAGGTACAGGGCGTGGGCACGATCATGCGAGCGGGCCTGGGCCAGCTGGTTGATCGCATCGCGGGCACGCGCCTGCTCGGCCTGGGCATAGGAGCCGATGGTCGGATCACTGGCGAGCTGATCCAGGCTGTTGGTCAGGCGGGCGACGTCCATGTCCTCCTTGGCGGCCTGGGCCACACCGGTGGCGGCCAGAGCCAGGAGCAAGGCGGAAAGTCGAAGGGTCAAGGATTTCATGGGTGGCCTCCCTGATCATCCTGGTGCGCCGGAGGCTGGGACGGCGGGTTGTTCTGGGGCATGGTCTGGAAGCCCTGGCCTTCGGGGATGGGCTCGGACAAGGAGGAACTCGGCGGCGCCGGCATGTCGCCGGTCTGCTGCTGCGCAGGCAAACCGGCGTTCTGAGACTGGTCCTGCTGTTGCTGGTCAGCCAGCGACTGCTCGATCTGCTCACGCAGTCGGTTGTTCGCGTTGGTCTTGTTCTGGATCGACGCCCGGGCCGCCCCCAGGCGGGCCTTGGCCCGGGCCAGCTCGGCATCCGCACGCGCTTCGTCGGCCAGCAGGGCCGCGTCGTCGTACTTGCGGTTGGCCATGGCGTTCTGGGCCTGCTGGAACTTGTTTTGCGCAAAACCCAGGTCGACCGGCGCGTAATCCGCCGCATCGGCGTCACGGGCGGCCTGCAGCTGGACCTGCGCCTGGTTCATGGCCCCGTCCGGCGGCGGCGTGGTCGCGCAGCCGGGAAGCGCCAGCGTCAAGGCCAGCGTCAGGGTCGAAACCGCTACCCGACCCGCCCTACGGCGGCCTGACAGCGGGGAAAAGATGTGCACCATCACTCAGTCCTCTCGGAGTGTCGCAGCGTATTGTGGGCAGGCATAATCGACTTAGCAATGCGCACGAAATTAGGGGATTCGAGTGGACATTGGTTACTTCCTCAAGCTAATGGTTGACAAGGGCGCGTCGGATATGTTCCTGACGACGGGTGCCCCTGTGAACATCAAGGTCGAGGGCAAGCTCTACCCGCTGGGCAACACCGGCCTGCCGAGCGGCATGGTGAAGAAAATCGCCTACTCGCTGATGGACGAGGGCCAGGTACCGCAGTTCGAACGCGACCTGGAACTGAACATGGCACTGGCCGTGAAGGAAGCCGGCCGCTTCCGCATCAACGTGTTCAAGCAGCGCGGCGAAGTGGGCATGGTGATCCGTGCCATCAAGAGCGAAATTCCCAGCATCGACCAGCTCCAGCTGCCGACCATCTTCCGCGAGCTGATCATGGAGCCGCGCGGACTGATCCTGGTCGTGGGTGCGACCGGCTCGGGCAAATCGACCACGCTGGCCGCGATGATCGACCATCGCAACCAGAACTCCTCGGGCCATATCCTCACCATCGAGGACCCGATCGAGTACCTGCACCGCCACAAGAAGTCGATCGTGAACCAGCGCGAAGTCGGCCTGGACACGCACAGCTATCACGAAGCCCTGCGCAACGCGATGCGCGAAGCGCCCGACGTGATCATGATCGGCGAAATCCGCGATACCGACACCATGGAAGCGGCGATCGCGTTCTCCGAAACCGGGCACCTCTGTCTGGCGACGCTGCATTCGAACAACGCCGACCAGACGCTGGAGCGCATCCTCAACTTCTTCCCGGAATCGGCGCACAAGAACGTGCTGATGAACCTTGCGCTCAACCTGCGCGCGGTGATCAGCCAGCGCCTGGTGATCGGCAAGGACGGTCGCCGCATTCCGGCGGTGGAAGTGCTGCTCAACACGCCACTGATCCGCGACATGATCCGCCGCGGCCAGGTACACGACGTCAAGGAAGCGATGGACCGCAGCCTGCAGGAAGGCATGCAGACCTTCGACCAGTCGCTGTACCGGCTGTACAAGGAAGGTCGCGTGGAGCTCGACGAAGCGCTCAACAAGGCCGACTCGCGCGACGGCCTGGCGCTGAAGATCCGCCTGTCCGAAAGCGGTAATTCCCAATCGGCCGAACTGGTCGGCAGCGATCCCTACGGGCTCGGCTTCTGAGTCCTCAGGCCGCGGGGCGCGTCACAGCGCCCCGCGCGCCGCGCACCCAGCCGATGCTCAGCACCCAACGGGTGCCCTCTTCGATCATCGTTACGCTGTGCTCCTCCACATCCGGCCGGAACAACTTGATGCGCCGGCTGGCATGCATAGGGCGGGCGCAGACGAAGTCACCGCCCTTCCGGGCCGGTCGCAGGATGATGTTCAGGCGATAGTGGCACCCCTGCTCCACACGATCAGTGTGTGGAGGCACCGAGGCGCCGGTCGGAAAGCGCAGCAAGTAGCAGTCGCACGGCAAGGGCCATAAGGTGCCGCCCAGCAGCAGCTTGTCGTAGCCGCTGCCCTGCCTGCCGCGCTGCCAGCGCCACAGGTTCCGCCAGAAGCCGGCCATTGGCGCTTACGTCGCCGGTGCGTCGGGTTGCGCTTCGGGAGCGGCGCGCTGGAAGGCCTCCAGTGCCTGGCAGGCGTCATAGATGCGCTGGATGGTCGGGTATTCATCCAGCGACAACTTCCAGCGGATGGCGTTGTAGAGCTGGGGCACAAGGCAGATGTCGGCCAGGGTCGGCGTATCGCCATGGCAGAAGCGGCCAGTCGCCACGTGGCCGGACAACATGGCTTCCAGCGCGCGCAGTCCCTCGTCGATCCAGTGCCGCGACCACACGCTCTTGGCGGATTCGTCCAGGCCCAGCCCGTTCACCAGGTACTGCAACACACGCAGGTTGCCCAACGGGTGCACGTCGCACCCCACCACCTGCGCCAGTGCCCGTACGCGCGCCCGGCCAACCGGATCGTCAGGCAACAGAGGAGGCGTGGGGTGCGTTTCGTCCAGGTACTCGACGATCGCCATGGACTGGGTGAGCACCCGCCCGTCGTCGACGAGGCAAGGCACCAGCTCCTGCGGGTTGAGCGCCTTGAAGTCGGGCGCATGCTGCTCCCCACCGTTGTTGACCAGGTGCACGGCGTGCGATTCGTACGTCAGGCCCTTGAGGTTCAGCGCAATGCGCACGCGATAGGCCGCGCTGGAGCGCCAATAGCCGTACAACACCCGATCCTGACCCATGTCCATGCCCTCGAAGGGAAACACCAGCCTCCTAGAATACCTGCCGCGTGGTTTGCATAGCCG
The DNA here is from genome assembly GCF_004296575.1 of Dyella amyloliquefaciens. Classification (GTDB taxonomy): domain Bacteria; phylum Pseudomonadota; class Gammaproteobacteria; order Xanthomonadales; family Rhodanobacteraceae; genus Dyella; species Dyella amyloliquefaciens. The sequence continues at coordinate 401,359 of NZ_SAYT01000005.1, forward strand.
GTGAGCGGGCGGGACAATACGTAGTTCGCGCCACCAGGCGCTCACCACGAATCCAAGCCATAGGGAGTTCCGCCGTGTCCGTTACCCGCATGAGCGATCTTGATCTGCGCGGCAAGCGCGTGCTGATCCGCGAAGACCTGAACGTGCCGATCGAGAACGGCCACATCACCTCCACCCAGCGCCTGGACGCATCCCTGCCCACCATCAAGGCCGCCCGCGATGCCGGCGCCAAGGTGATGGTGCTGTCGCACCTGGGCCGCCCGAAGGAAGGCCAGTTCGATGCCGAGTCCTCGCTGGCGCCGGTCGCCAAGTGGCTGGGCGACAAGCTGGGTCAGCCGGTGCGACTGGTCGCCGACTACCTCGACGGCGTCGAAGTGGCCGACGGCGAAGTGGTGGTGCTCGAGAACTGCCGCATGAACGTCGGCGAAGGCAAGGACGACGAGGCGTTGTCCAAGAAGTACGCCGCGCTGTGCGACATCTTCGTGATGGATGCCTTCGGCACCGCGCACCGCGCACAGGCCTCCACCCATGGCGTGATCAAGTTCGCCCCGATCGCCGCCGCCGGCCCGCTGCTGTCGGCCGAGCTGGACGCACTGGGCAAGGCGCTGGAGCAGCCCGCTCATCCGCTGCTCGCCATCGTGGCCGGCTCCAAGGTCTCCACCAAGCTCACCCTGCTGGAGAACCTGATCGGCAAGGTGGACCAGCTGATCGTGGGCGGCGGCATCGCGAACACCTTCATCGCCGCCATGGGTTACTCGGTCGGCAACTCGCTGTACGAGCCGGACCTCCTCCCGGCCGCCAAGAAGGTCATCGCCGACGCCAAGCGCCGCAATGCTGACGTGCCGATTCCGGTCGACGTGGTGGTGGCGCCGGAGTTCTCCGCGCACGCACCGGCCACGGTGAAGCCGGTGGACCAGGTGAAGGATGGCGAGATGATCCTGGACATCGGTCCCGAGACCGCCCGCCGCTATGCCGAGATGATCGCCAAGGCTGGCACCGTGGTGTGGAACGGCCCGGTCGGCGTGTTCGAGTTCGACGCCTTCGGCCATGGCACCGAGACGCTGGCCCGTGCGGTCGCCGCGTCGCCGGCCTTCTCCATCGCCGGTGGTGGTGACACGCTGGCGGCCGTGGACAAGTACGGTATTGCCGACGAGGTGTCCTATATCTCCACCGGCGGTGGCGCCTTCCTCGAATTCCTCGAAGGCAAGGAACTCCCGGCCGTAGCGGCCCTCAAGGCACGCGCAGGCAAGTAATGCTCTGTCTGTTTGACCTCGATGGCACGCTGATCGATTCGGAAGTCGGCATCCTGGGCTGCGTCCGCCATGCGCTGACGCAGCTGGGCGTGGAACACCCGTCCGAAATGCGTCACTGGATCGGCCCGCCGCTGCGCCACAGCTTCGCGCCACTGCTGGACCATGACCACGACCGCATCGAGCTCGCGGTGGACTACTACCACGAGCGCTTCCACGCGATCGGCTGGCAGGAGCACACGGTGTATCCCGGCATCGAGACGATGATCGGCCGCCTGCAGTCGGCCGGCCATACGCTAGCGGTGGTCACCAGCAAGCCGGAGCGGCATGCACGGCCGATCATCGAGCACCTGCCGTTCGGCGGTGCATTCAGCCGTCTATACGGGCCCGACCCGTCGAGCCCGCATAGTGAAAAGGCATCGATGATCGCTGCCGCACTCGAGGACTTTGGCGCGAAGCCGGAAGAAACGGCCATGATCGGCGACCGCCACTTCGACATCGATGGCGCGGTGGCCAATCGCGTGCGTGGCCTGGGCGTGTTGTGGGGCTTCGGTAGCAAGGAAGAGCTGGAGAAGGCGGGAGCGCATGCGCTGGCGCGCGATCCCGAGCATCTGGCGGCGTTGCTGGCGGCGTAATGCCCGCCTTGCCACTGTAGGAGCGCACCCAGTGCGCGACCGCAGCGTCACGGCGTTACCGCTCCGTAGGCTTTTCGCGCACTGGGTGCGCTCCTACAGTGGAAACTGAGGCATAAAAAAACGCCGCGATGATCGCGGCGTTTTTTTGGGGCGCGAGGCGAGCACCCACCCCTCAGCCTGCCCTCTCCCCGGAGGGGAGAGGGAAAAAGCGCATCAGCCGATCACGCGCTTCACCGCATCGACCACATGGGCGACGGTGAAACCGAAGTGCTCGAACAGCTGCGGCGCCGGCGCCGAGGCACCGAAGGTGGTCATGCCGATCACGTCGCCGTCCAGGCCGACGTACTTGCGCCAGAAGTCGGACGTCGCCGCTTCCACCGCCACGCGTGCACGGCACCAGCCCGGCAGGATCGCTTCGCGGTATTCCAGCGGCTGGGCGTCGAAAACTTCCGTGCACGGCATCGAGACTACGCGCACCGGCACGTTCTGCTGCGCCAGCGTGCGGGCCGCTTCCATCGCCAGTTCCACTTCCGAACCGGTGGCGATCAGGATGGCCTTGAACTTGGTGTCCTGCGGATCGGACAGCACGTACGCGCCGCGGGCGATGTCGGCCACCTGCTGCGCGCTGCGCTGCTGCGGCTTGAGGTTCTGGCGCGAGAACACCAGGCACGCCGGGTTGCCCTTGCGCTCGATGGCGAGCTTCCAGGACATCGCCGATTCCACCGCGTCGCACGGACGCCACACGTGGTTGTTCGGGATGTAGCGCAGCGAGGCCAGGTGCTCCACCGGCTGGTGGGTCGGGCCGTCTTCGCCCAGGCCGATCGAGTCGTGGGTGTAGACGTGGATGGCATGCGCGGGGATCAGCGCGCTCATGCGCACCGCGTTGCGGGCGTAATCGGAGAACACCAGGAAGGTCGCGTCATACGGGATGAAGCCGCCGTGCAGCGCCAGGCCGTTGGCGATCGCGCTCATGCCGAACTCGCGCACGCCGTAGTACACGTAGTTGCCCTTGGCGTCGTGGCCGTTACCGGCGTCGACGCTGCCCTTCCACTTGGTGAGGTTGGAGCCGGCGAGGTCGGCCGAACCGCCGATCAGTTCCGGCAGCAGCGGCGCGAACGCCTCGATGCTCATCTGCGAGGCCTTGCGCGACGCCACGTCCACGCCGTCCGCCTGCAGCTTGTCGACGAAGGCCTGCGACTTGGCCGCCCAATCAACCGGCAACTCACCGGACATGCGGCGGGTGAACTCGGCAGCGAGCTCCGGGAAAGCCGCGGAGTACTTGGCCACGGCATCGTGCCAGGCTTGCTCGCGCTCGGCGCCGGCCTTCTTGTGGTCCCAGCCGGCGTAGATCTCGGCAGGGATTTCGAACGGGCCATAGCGCCAGTCCAGCGCATCGCGCGTCGCGGCGACTTCGTCCTTGCCCAGCGCAGAGCCGTGGCTCTCTTCCTTGCCCTGCTTGTTCGGCGAACCGAAGCCGATGATGGTGCGGGCACAGATCAGGGTCGGCTTCTCGCTCTGCGAGGTCGCCGCGGCGATCGCCTGCTTGATCGCTTCGGGGTCGTGGCCGTCGACGCCGCGGATCACGTTCCAGCCATAGGCCTCGAAACGCTCCGGCGTGTTGTCGGTGAACCAGCCGTGGACTTCGCCGTCGATGGAGATGCCGTTGTCGTCGTAGACCGCGACCAGCTTGCCCAGCTTCCAGGTGCCGGCCAGCGAGGCGACTTCGTGCGAGATGCCTTCCATCAGGCAGCCGTCACCGAGGAACACCCAGGTGTGGTGGTTGATGATCTCGTGGCCCGGGCGGTTGAAGTGGTCGGCGAGCACCTTCTCTGCCAGCGCAAAGCCCACCGCATTGGCGAGACCCTGGCCCAGCGGACCCGTGGTGGTTTCCACGCCTGGGGTTTCGCTGGCTTCCGGATGGCCGGCGGTGCGGGAGTGCAGCTGGCGGAACTTCTTCAGCTGCTCCATCGGCAGGTCGTACCCGGTGAGGTGCAGCAGGGCGTACTGCAGCATCGAGCCGTGACCGTTGGAGAGCACGAAGCGATCACGGTTGAACCACTTCGGGTTGCCCGGGTTGTGCTGGAGGAAATCGTTCCAAAGCACCTCGGCGATATCCGCCATGCCCATCGGCATGCCAGGGTGGCCGGAGTTGGCCTGTTGCACAGCGTCCATGGCGAGGGCGCGCACGGCATTGGCAAGTTCACGGCGGGTGGTCATTGAGAGGGCTCTCCGGGGGGACTGGCGGCTAAAAACGCACATTGTCGCCGATTGGCGGACCGCTGTCCCACGCCCAACACCTTAATTTGTCCTTAATTTTTGGGTAAGGGGTACGGAAACCCTTCAGGCTCCGACCGCTCTAATCCCCTAGCACCCAGGGAACAGGGTGCGACTGCGACCAGCCCTTCCCCCGGCCCGCAGCTCTTTCAGGGATCGATCCTAAAAAGATCATATGGAGTACTCCCATGAAAAAGACGCTACTTGCCATTGCCATGGCCACGACCGGCCTGATCGCCCTCCCCGCGTTCGCACAGGACGCCTCGTCGTCCACCACCGCCAACGGCAACTATCAGCCGTACCAGCCGGTGGGCAGCGGCAACTGGTTCATCAACGGCAGCGTGGGCGAGGGCCATGTGGCTAATGGCCCCTACGACGACCACCCGACCACCTACGGCCTCAACGGCGGCTACCGCTGGAAGGTGGGCCAGGACATGGGTCTGGGCGTTGAGGTCGGCTACAACGACCAGGGCAATTACAAGCTCAAGAACATCTTCAACAGCCAGCCCGTCAACCAGACCAGCGAGAAAAACGACCTTCGCGGCTGGACCGCCGGCGTGAACGGCAAGATCAATGTGTGGGACGGCCTGTATGTGAGTGGCCGCGCCGGCATCTATGGCTGGAAGGGCCATGGCTACGACAACGACTCCCTCAACCGCCACCATCTCGACGACGTGAGCTGGTACGGCGGTGCGGGCCTGGGCTACGACTTCAACCAGCACTTCAGCCTCGGCCTGAGCTACGACTACTTCGACGCCAAGAAGCAGGGCGTGGACCTGTCCACCGACACGGCTTCGCTCACGGCCGAATATCGCTTCTAATCAAGATGTTGCTAAACCACGCGGGCGCCCTCAAGAGGGCGCCCGTTTTGTTGTCCGCGACCTGAAGGCGGCCTCAACCTTAATTTAATCTTAATAATGTACTAACCAGTGTTGAAATTCTCGAGGCAGGCCCTATCTAAGGGTCAGCACCGTCGGCACGAGGTGCCCAGCCGCGAACGACCGAACCCCCGGCGCCGTGGACTGGCCCAAATAAGACGAAGAATCGAGGAGTACCCCCATGAAGAACACCATGCTCGCCCTTGCTTTCGCTGCCGCCGGTTTGGTGGCTGTTCCGGCCGCCTTTGCACAGGACGCCGGCCAGAACGCCCAGCAGGGCTGGTATGTCGGCGCCAACGCCGGCTACGGTCAGGTCCAGAAGGGCCCTTATGACAACGGCGACTTCGCCGGTGCCGTGAAGGGTGGCTACCGTTTCGCGATCAATCCCGAGACGTCGCTCGGCGTCGAGGTGGGTTATGTCTACCTGGGCCGCGTCGATGCGCGCAGCCAGTACACCGCGGGCCTCGACGGCAACGGCAAGTCGAAGCTGCAGGGTGCCACCGCCGGCCTCGACCTGCGCTACAACTTCAGCCCGAAGTGGTACGGCGAAGTGCGTGGCGGTGCCTTCTTCGCCAAGGGCGAGGGCCTGACCAACGACAAGTTCAACCCGCAGTCGGTGCGCTTCAACAGCACCAACTACTACGCCGGCGTGGGCGTGGGCTACAACGTCGCGCAGAACTGGAGCGTGGGCCTGAACTACGACTACTACCAGGCCAGCGACAGCGACAAGAACATCCACCTGCCGACCAACGTGTACACCGTCAGCGCGGAATACCGCTTCTGATCGGGGTCTCCAGGAACAGGGCAACAAAAAACGGGCGCCGCGAGGCGCCCGTTTTCTTTGGAACAAGGGAAACGCGACGCCAACTAGCTAGACCCTTCTCCCTCCGGGAGAAGGTGCCGGTCCCACGGGGACTCCCTGTGGTCGCAACGGATGAGGGTGCGGGCGGAGCGTAATCCTAGAGGTGACGGCAAGACCGCACCCTCACCCCAACCCCTCTCTCCCACGGGGACTTCCTTCGGTCGCCGGTGGGAGAAGGGCTTATCGGCTGCTTACTTCGCGTTCCACTGACCCAGCGCGGCGAGACCATTGTCCTTCGCGCGGGCGAAGACGGTCTTCTGCGCGTCGGCGTAGTTGGCCTTCATGTCCTTGGCCCACAGCTTGAGGGCAGCCTGCTGCATGGCGCGGCCGTAGGAGAACGACAGCGGCCACGGGTGCGGGCCCATGCGGTTCATGGCGTTGAGGTGAGCGGTCGACTGCTCGTCCGACTGGCCGCCCGAGAGGAACACGATACCCGGCAGCGTGGCCGGCACGGTGGTCTTGAGCACGCGCACGGTGGCTTCGGCGACTTCCTCGACCTCGGCCTGCTCGTCCGCATCCTTGCCCGGGATGACCATGCTGACCTTCAGGATGGTGCCTTCCAGCATCACGTTCTGCTCGTACAGCGCGTTGAACAGGCTGCGCAGCACGGCTTCGTGCACTTCGTAGCTGACTTCGATGCTGTGGTCGCCGTCCATGATCACTTCCGGCTCGACCATAGGCACCAGGCCGGCTTCCTGGCACAGCGCGGCGTAGCGGGCCAGCGCATGGCAGTTGGCTTCGATCGCGGTGGAGGACGGGTTGTCCTCGGAGATGTTGATCACCGCGCGCCACTTGGCGAACTGGGCTCCCAGCTTCACGTATTCCTGCAGGCGCTCGCGCAGGCCGTCGAGGCCTTCGGTCACCACGTCGCCCGGATGGCCGGCCAGCGGCACCGGGCCCTTGTCGACCTTGATGCCCGGGATGATGCCGTTCTTCTTCATCAGCGTCGTGAACGGCACGCCGTCCTTGGTCGACTGGCGGATGGTTTCGTCGTACAGGATCGCGCCGGAGATGTGCTCGTTGAGGCCCGGCGTGGTGAGCAGCAGCTCACGGTAGGCACGGCGATTCTCTTCGGTGTTGTCGATGCCGACGGCCTCGAAACGCTTCTTGATGGTGTTGGTCGACTCGTCGATGGCGATGATGCCCTTGCCGGGCGCGACCATAGCGAGGGCAACGCTTTCGAGATCTTCGATGCTCATGACAACTCCGGGTACTTAGGCGGTGTGGGCCGCACAAGGTGGAAGCCGCCCTGGCAGGGGCGGCTAGGCTTAAAGGCCCGCAAGTATATGGCATCTGGCCAAGAGGGGCCGGAGCGCCCCTGAGCGGCCGTGGCGACAAGGCTCAGGCCTGGTCGTATCCCGGCAGCTTGCACGCGTTGATGATGGATTGCCGCTGCGCAGCATCGGCCGGCAGGTTGAACGGCACGATGAAGTAGGTTTCGACCGGCTCGTGCGTCCCGTTCTTCAGCGCGGGGCCGTAGCGGAAGTTGCCTGCCACGCTCTTGGCCACCGCACCGAGATCGCTCTGCGGCACCACCTTGACCACGTTGACGTTACGCGGAATGCCGTCGGAACCGATCAGGTACGTCACCGCCACGCAGCCGGGCTTGTCCATATTGGAGCCGCTGTTGGGGACATCGGCATCGACCTTGGTGTTGAGCATGATCCAGTACGACTGGATGTGCTCCGGTCCCACCTTGCGCGCCTGCGACTGGGCAAGCAGCGGTGCAGCCACACTCATCGCAAGGGCCAGCGAAATCGCCTGGATGCGGCGACGTGACTTCATGTTCATGGAAAACCTCCTGCGCATGGGTTGGGGGACGTCGACCGCGATTCTAGCCTTACGGACCGCAAGTCGACGTCGATCCCACGCTTACAGGTCGCGCAGGCACTCCACCACGCCTTCGGCGCCTACCGAGAGCAGCTTGAGCGTGTTGGTGCCGCCGCCCTGGCCGATGTGGTCGCCGTGCGTCAGCACCACGCGATCGCCTTCGGCAAGCTTGCCTTCCACGAACAGCTGGCGCACCGCGTCGCGCGCGGAACCGGCCGGGGTCTGCGACACGTGGGTGAACTTCACGGCCTGCACGTCGCGCAGGATGGACATGCGGCGGCGTGCATCGTCGAACGGCGACAGCGCGTAGATCGGCACGGCGCTGCGATAACGCGACAGCCACTGCGCGGTGGCGCCCGACTCGGTCAGTGCGACGATTGCGCGCACACCCAGCTGGCTGGCCAGCACCATCGCGGCGAGTGCGATGGCCTGGTCGGTGCGGTCGAGATGGTGACTCTGCGTCGCCGGGTCTTCCTTCGGCTCGAACTGGCGCTCGGCGCCGAGGCAGATGCGGCGCAATGCGGCCACGGCCTTGTCAGGATGCGCGCCGGCCGCCGATTCCTCGGACAGCATCACGGCGTCGGTGCCGTCGATCACGGCGTTGGCCACGTCCATCACTTCGGCGCGGGTCGGGATGGGCGAGCGCACCATCGACTGGAGCATCTGCGTCGCGGTGATCACGGCGCGGTTGCGCTGCACCGACTCGCGGATGATCTTCTTCTGCAGGCCCGGCAGTTCGGCGTCGCCGATCTCCACGCCCAGGTCACCGCGCGCCACCATCACCACGTCCGAGGCGTCGATGATTTCGCCCAACACGGGAATGGCATCGGCACGTTCGATCTTGGACACCAGCGAGGCCTTGCCACCGGCCTCTTCGAGCAGGCGGCGGGCTTCGTGCATATCCGCAGCCGAACGCACGAAGGACACGGCAAGGAAGTCGGCGCCGATCTCGGCGGCCAGCTTGATGTCTGCCCGGTCCTTGTCCGACAGCGCGGACACCGAGAGGCCACCGCCCTGGCGGTTGAGTCCCTTGCGGTCGGAGAGCTTGCCGCCGATCAGCACACGGCAGCGGATCTCCGCACCCACCACCGATTCGACGGTGAGTGCGACGAGGCCGTCGTCGAGCAACAGCACGTCGCCTGCAGATACGTCCTTGGGCAGGTCGTAGTAGCTCACGCCGACGCGGGTGCTATCGCCCAGCGGTGCGCCTGGACTGCAATCCAGTACGAAGCCATCGCCCACACGAAGCTCCACCGGACCGTTGGCAAACCGCTCGACGCGGATCTTGGGACCCTGCAGATCCGCCAGCACGCCGACCTCGCGGCCGAGCTTGATCGCGGCATCGCGCACGGCGACGGCACGCGCACGGTGATCGTCCGGCTGGCCGTGCGAGAGGTTCAGGCGAACCACATCGACGCCTTCCGCGATGATTTTTTCGAGCATGCCAGGAGCGTCGGTCGCGGGACCGAGGGTGGCAACAATCTTTGTGCGTCGCAGCGTAGATTCAGTAGTCATAGATCCAACCTAGCAGATTTGGATCGATCCGCCAGAGGCTTTGAGCCGGCTTTTCAGGTGCGTCTCACAGACATCAAGTGGACTGCTTCTGGCATACCAACCACTCAGCCCTACTGGTATCACGACGTGCCAGAGAAGAACGCGTGCCCGAGGATGACTGGTCTGCAATCTGCAGCACCACATGCCACACGACTGGTGTCATCGCGACACCACTCCGCGCCCACTTTGTCTGCTTGCCGACTTGTGCGTAGTGCCTGCGCAATATCGGCCGCAAAACACATTCCCGGAGCGCAACCGATGATGGTGCGATGCGTCATTACTGGCAGATTCCAAGCAGGCAGCACAGCTTCTTCAAGGACTGCAGCGTCCCCGCTCCACCGTAACTTCTTGCCAGCATACGGCCACCGATCGTTGCGCTAGCATCCGCCCGCACAGGATCGGGGGATCCGTCGTAGCACCGGGGAAATCTCGCGCCTTGCCCGCGCGGCCAAGACGGCCGCGCAGCTCACGCGTGCGTGCGTGTTTGACAGGACACCAGGCACGGACTTCAGCTCGACATCACCATGACGGGAAAGAGATGAACCCTGCCACCGCATCAAGGACGCTTGCCGGACTCCTCGCCGCGCTGACCATCGCCAACGCCCCTGCATTACACGCCGAGGACACGACGTCGCCTGCCGTCGGCAAGGAATCCATCGCCGATTTTGTCCGCGCTCCGGATGTCTCCGACGTCACCTTCTCTCCCGATGGCAAATATCTCGCGGCCATCGTCCCGGACCCCCGCAGCCCCTACGAAAACTACCTGGCCGTCCTGGACGGCAAGACCGGCGCACCGTTGCAGGCGCTTCGCGCCGGCAACCGGACCATGGTGGCCGCCTATACCTGGGGTGAACACGACCGCCTGTTCCTTTCACCGGCCGTCAGGCGCCGCGCGCTGGATACGCCGGAGATGACGGGCGAACTGATCGGGATCGATCCGGATGGAACCCACGGCGCCGTCCTGTTCGGCATGCGCGCCGGCGGCATGCATGCGGCAGGAAAGGTAGGCAGCCTGACCGCAGGCAGTTTGAAGCGCCAGGCCAACGCAATGCCCCTGGCGGTCGAATCGGTCGGCGAGGATGAAATCCTCGTGGCCGTCTTCGATTACACGAGTGGCCACACGGGAACCATCGGCGCCTCCCGCGCTGGCGCCTTCACCGATATAGAAAAGCTCAATGCCCACAGCGGCGCCGCAACGCTTCTTGGCCAGTCCCCCGTACGCAACGCCTGGCTGACCGCCGATCACGCGGCCCAGGTGCGCGTCGCCACGGCCAACGGCGACTTCAAGGGCGAACAGCTGTGGACGCGCGCGAACAATGACGCCACCTGGCAACGGGTCAATGATGCCGCGCAGTCCCACGTGGAAATCCTCCCGATCGGCTTCAATCGCGACAACAACAAGCTCTACGTCCGGGTACGCCAAGGCAGCCAACCGGATTCCATCGAGCTGATGGACATGCAGACCCAACAGCGAACCCGGCTCTACCAGGGTACGTTCGCCGACCCGGGCGAGTTGTTGCGCTCTTCCGACAACCAGGATTTCTATGCCGTCATCACCCATGACGGGCGCGACGGCCTGCACTACTTCAATGAAGAAAGCGACGAGGCGAAGCTCAACAAGCAGATCGCCGCGAGCTTTCCCGGCCAGCTCGTCTATTTCTCCAGCTTCTCCCGCGATGGCCAACATGCCGTGGTTCGCGTCATGAGCGACCGCAATCCCGGCGACTATCTGCTGTTCGACCGGAGCACCCACACGGCCAGCTTCCTGATGCATGCCGAACCCTGGATCCATCCTGGCCAGATGCGTCCGAAGGAACCCATCGAGTTGAAGGCCCGCGATGGGCTCGTGCTGCACGGATTCCTCACCACGCCGGAAGGCAAGCAGCCGTTTCCTCTCGTGCTGCTGCCCCACGGCGGACCCTACGGTGTGTCCGATGGGTGGGATTTCGACCCGGAAGTGCAGCTGCTCGCCAGTCGCGGCTACGCGGTGCTGCAGGTGAACTATCGCGGCTCGGGCGGCTACGGCGCGCAGTTCCAGACCATGGGTTACAAGCAGTGGGGCCTGAGCATGCAGGATGACCTCACCGATGCGACGAGGTGGGCGGTTGCCCAGGGCTACGCCGACGCCCAGCGCATGTGCATCTATGGCGCCAGTTACGGTGGCTACGCTGCACTGGAGGCGGCGGTGCGCACACCGGACATGTACCGCTGCGCCGCGGGGCTGGCCGGTGTCTACGACATGCGGGTGCAGTTGGACGACGGCGATGGGCCGGGCACCGATTTTGGCGACGCCTACCTGGCGGCGGTACTTGGCACGGATCGCGACGATCTGCTGAAGCGATCGCCGCTGAGTGGCGCGGCGCAGATCAAGTCCGACCTGCTGTTGATGCACGGCGAAGAGGACAACCGCGTCCCGTTCAAGAACTTCCAGGAGTTCACCAAGGCGCTCGACCAGCACGGCAAGCACTACGACACACTGGTCGAACCCGAGGAAGGCCATGGCTTCTTCCTGCCGGCGCATCGCGAAGCGGGTTACCAGAAGCTGCTGGACTTCCTCGCTCGCAACATCGGCACACCTACGACACCGGTCGCCGAGGGCACGCCAACGGCCCGCGTCAACCAGGGACCGTAATTACAGAAACATCCCGGTGCCCGTCGAGGCTCGACGGGCACCGGTAGCGTGGCTTCAGCCCCCGGCAAGCGTCAGGTTGAGCACCTCGGCCAGGCGGCGACCCGCTTCGCGAAGGCGCAGCTCGACGACCGGCAGCTCCTTGTCCACATAAGCCTGGTCAAGCTTGTGGCCCTCGGGATAGATGTCACGCGAGATCTGGCACGACTCTTCCGCCCACTGTGCATAGGCGTTGTCGAACGGCGCGATGGGCTTGGGCAAGGTCACGGTGCCGCGCGATTCAAGGTCGTCGGCATATGCCTTGTACTCAAGGCCACGGGTCTTGAGCATGCCCGAGTCCCACACGCTGTGCAGGTTGGTGCCCTTGCCGTTGAATTGCACCTGGTAGGCGTTGCCGCCCTTGTCATCACGCGAGCCGCCGTGCAGCGGCTGGTGTTCGTCGCCGATGAAGTGCACCACGAACTTGAGCGCCTCCAGGCGCGTCGCGTCGGACTGGCGCTTGTCACCCAGCACCTGCACGTAGTGATCGATGCCGGCGACGACGCACTGGCCGTCCTTGCAGTCACGCGGCGGCGTGTAGTTGCAGTCGCCGTGCGTGAAGTCGACATAGTGCAGTTCGCGGGTCTGCTTCCACAGCGCGTCCTTGGCGGGATCGTTGCGGATCTCGTCCGGCCAGCTGGCGATGTCCGCCAGCGACTTGGTGTTCTCCGGCGCCAGCAGTCGCTCCACCTCGGCCTCGGCCGCAGGACTCAGGTGGCGCTGTGCCAGGTCGGCCACGATGCTGTGGCCCAACTGGCCCCACGCGTGGGCGCCGGGGACCAGCGCAAGACAGACGAGGGCGGCAATGGCGGAACGACGCGGAAACAGCATGTGACGACGGCTCTTGGGCATAAGGAACCACGAAGTCTGCCACAGCCAGGTGACAAGCTGACGCGAGGCTGGCTTACACCTCGACGCCCGGCACCTCGAGCGAGCGGCCGTCGCCATCATGGACGCTCACATCCACCTTGATGCCCTGGCGCACGCTCTGGGTCACGATGCAGAAGTCCTCGAACTGGGCCAGCACGCGATCCAGATGCTCCAGCAACTCGGCCTTGTCCGACAGCTGCAGGTCGACGGCAATATGAGTGACGCGCCACCGCCCCTGCTCGTTGCGCGCGAGCGTCGCCTTGGCCTTGGCCCCGAGCTGGCCTGGCGTGTTCTTGTACTTGCGCAGGGCAAACAGCAGGCTGGCGCTGAGGCAGTTGGCCACGGCGGCGGCCAGAAGGCGCGAGGGATTGGGTCCGGCGTCGCGACCCAGCGGCGATGTCTCGTCGGTGGTCAGGTCGGGAATGGCGGTTTCGTCGAAGCGGACCTTGAACTCGTAGTCCGATACCTGCTCCAGCGTGATGCCGAAAGTCTGCTCTGTCTCGCTCATGAAGCTCTCCCTGGCTCGAGCCTCGAGCCAAACTGTTGATTCAAGCGTGTTCGGCCGATCCTGAACAGCCCGGCCGCGATGATCCGGGGCCCGGGATGAGGCGACACCCCGGTTCAGGCTAAAATGACGGTTTTACGGCGGACCCACAGCCGCCAATTCCGTCACCTCACTCCGGAGGACGCTGTCACATGGCCATCAAGGTCGCCATCAACGGTTACGGTCGCATCGGCCGCAACATTCTGCGCGCATTGTACGAAGCCGGTCGCACCAACGAGATCCAGATCGTTGCGATCAACGACCTCGGCAACGCCGAGACCAACGCGCACCTGACCCAGTACGACACCGCGCACGGCAAGTTCCCGGGCACCGTGTCGGTGGACGGCGGCGATCTGATCGTCAACGGCGACCGCATCAAGGTGTGCGCGGAGCGCGACCCGTCGAAGCTGCCCTGGGGCGCCCTGGGCGTGGACGTGGTGCTCGAGTGCACCGGCCTGTTCACCTCCAAGGCCAAGGCCAGCGCCCACCTCGCCGCCGGCGCCAAGAAGGTCATCATCTCGGCTCCTGGCGACAAGGACGTGGACGGCACCTTCGTCATCGGCGTGAACGACGACAAGCTGACCTCCAAGCTGGAAGTGATCTCCAACGCCTCGTGCACCACCAACTGCCTCGCTCCGCTGGCCAAGGTGCTGCATGAGAAGATCGGCATCCAGCGCGGCCTGATGACGACCATCCACGCCTACACCAACGACCAGGTGCTGACGGACGTCTACCACTCCGACCTGCGCCGTGCCCGTTCGGCCACGCACTCGCAGATCCCGACCAAGACCGGCGCCGCCGCCGCGGTGGGCCTGGTGCTGCCGGAACTCAACGGCAAGCTGGACGGCTTCGCCATGCGCGTGCCGACCATCAACGTGTCGGTCGTCGACCTCACCTTCGACGCCTCGCGCCCGACCACCAAGGAAGAGATCGACCAGATCGTCAGCGAAGCCGCCAACGGCCCGTTGAAGGGCATCCTGGCCGTCAACACGCAGCCGCTGGTGTCGATCGACTTCAACCACAACCCGGCCTCTTCCACCTATGACGCGACCCAGACCCGCGTCATGGAAGGCACGCTGGTGAAGGTGCTGTCGTGGTACGACAACGAGTGGGGCTTCTCCAACCGCATGCTCGACATGACCATCGCACTGATGGCTGCCAAGTAAGTCCTGCATCGGGTCATAGAAAAAGGGCCGGCTTGTCCGGCCCTTTTTTGTTGCAGCAAGCCCATGCGGTGCAATGTCGCGATGCGGGTGGTACGCGCATCGAGCTGATCCAGATCAGCGCCTGGCGGATCAACCGCGAATCATTATCGTCACGCCCTTCCTGACCCTAATGACGGAGATGTCCCCATGATCCGCAAGACTTTTGCCCTCGCCCTGCTCGGCCTGTTCGCCGCGCCGCTGTGGGCTGCCGACTGCAGCACCACCATCGAGGGCAACGATGCCATGCAGTTCAACCAGAAGAGCATCGAAATTCCCAAGACCTGCAAGCAGTTCACCGTCACGCTGAAGCACACCGGCAAGCTGCCCAAGGCCTCGATGGGCCACAACTGGGTGCTGGGCCACTCCGCGGACGAGGCCGGCATCATCGCCGACGGCATGAAGGCCGGCGCCGACCAGAACTACGTCAAGGCTGACGACACCCGCGTCATTGCCCACAGCAAGCTGGTAGGCGGCGGCGAGTCCGACACCGTGACCGTGCCGGTGGCCAAGCTCAAGGCCGGCGAAACCTACGCCTACTTCTGCACCTTCCCGGGCCATGCCGCGCTGATGAAGGGCACGCTGGCGCTGGGCAAGTAACAAGCGTGAGCCCCGGTGGATCGGGGAAGCAGCCAGCTTCGGCTGGCTGCTTTTTTTGTGCCTGATGACCTAACAGAAAAGGGCCGGTTCGTGACCGGCCCTTTTCCTGTCTGCGAGCTACAAGCCTCAGCCCAGCGAAGCCAGCGCCGAGTCGTAGTTCGGTTCGTTCGCGATCTCTCCCACCAGCTCGCTGTGCACGACCTGGTCGTTGGCGTCGAGCACCACGACGGCACGCGCAGCCAGGCCGGCCAACGGGCCGGAGGCAAGGGCGACGCCATAGTGCTTCAGGAAATCGTGACCGCGCAGGGTCGACAGGGTGACCACGTTGCTGAGGCCTTCCGCGCCACAGAAGCGGGCTTGAGCGAACGGCAGGTCAGCGGAGATGCAGAGCACAACGGCGTTGTCGAGCTGGCCGGCCTTCTCGTTGAAGCGGCGCACCGACGTGGCGCAGGTCGGCGTATCGATGCTGGGGAAGATGTTGAGCACCTTGCGCTTGCCGGCAAAGCTGGCCAGCGTCACATCGGCAAGATCCTTGCCGACCAGCGAAAACGCCGGTGCGTGCTCGCCCTTGGCGGGAAAATGACCGTCGACCTGGACCGCTTGGCCCTTGAGCGTTACCTGAGACATGGGGGACACCTCGTTGGACAGGGCCTACAAGTAGAACATGGCCTTGGCCAGAAAGACGATGCCCACCATGAGCGCCAGCACGATGTGGTGGGTGCGACGGAAGCTGCAGGGGTCGATCCGGCCGCCGCGTGCCTGCACCGCCCTCACGAAAACCGCCAGTACCGCCAGCGCCAGGGTCACCTTGGTCAGCAGCAGCCAGCCGAAATGGGTGTGCAGGCAGCGCAGCCCGGCGCAACGAACGGTAAACATGGCGACGCCGCTCGCATAGAGCGTCCCGACCACCCACGGCATCACGCGCCGTGCACGCTGCATCACCGCCTGCTCGATGCGCTCCATCGTGGTTCGGTCGAACGTCTGGTGCAGCGCGTCCAGGATCAGCACCTCGAAGGCCACCGCTCCCACGAACACGATGGCGCAGGAAAGGTGCAGCAGCAAAAGAAGTGGGTACCACATGCCGGTGTTGTCTCCGCGCGTCCAACGACATGAGGCCACCGGAACCCACTGGAATTCCCTGACCCGGGTCAAAGCGGACCCCGTCATCGATCGCCCGCCCGAGATCGTCGGACGGCCAAACGACGCGCGGCATTTCGTCGTGGGCCGCATGAAAATGCTTTGACTTGCGTCATCGCCTCAGCCCTGGAGCGCCCAGAGCATCTCCGCAACGTTCAGGGAGATGCGTTATGAGCAGTACACGAAAATTATGGTGTTGGCTCACAGCCTTGTTGCTGGTTTCTTTTGGTGTCCTGCTGTGGATCGGCGGCGAAGTGCACCAGCAGGCACCCCCGCTACCCCAGGCCGTGGTCACCACCGACGGCCAGACCTTGTACTCCGGCGCCGATGTCGACGAAGGCCGCCAGGTATGGCAAAGCATCGGCGGCCAGCAGCTGGGCACCATCTGGGGTCACGGCGCGCTGGTGGCGCCGGACTGGAGTGCCGACTGGCTGCATCGCGAAGCCGACGCCATGCTGGAACTGCTCGCCAAGGATGAAGGCGCCGCTTCGTTCAGCACCCTTGATGTCGAGCGCCAGGCCGCGCTGAAGGCACGCGTGCAGCA
This sequence comes from Dyella amyloliquefaciens, assembly GCF_004296575.1. Classification (GTDB taxonomy): domain Bacteria; phylum Pseudomonadota; class Gammaproteobacteria; order Xanthomonadales; family Rhodanobacteraceae; genus Dyella; species Dyella amyloliquefaciens. The sequence goes on from NZ_SAYT01000005.1 coordinate 418,207, forward strand.
GGAGCTTCGCCACAATACCTACGACGCCGACAAGGGCACCATCACCGTCTCGAACCTTCGCGCACAAGCGATGGCAACGGTGGGCGCGCACTACGACAGCCTCTTCAGCAACGATCCGGCGACGGCGCAGCTGCGCAAGGCGTATGCCATGCGCGACAACACCGTGGGCGAGATGGAACATCGCCGCGTGCTCACCGCGTTCTTCTGGTGGACCAGTTGGGCAGCGGCCGCGGAACGCCCCGGCCACACCATCAGCTATACGCAGAACTGGCCGTACGATCCGCTGGTGGGCAACACACCCACGCCAACGGCCTTGATGTGGTCGGTGTTCAGCGTGATCTTCCTGATCTGCGGCATCGGCCTGCTGGGCTGGTACCACACCGTGCAGAGCCACAAGGAAGCACCGGCGCAGCCGCCCGCGAGCGATCCGCTTGCCGCATTCAAGGCGACGCCGTCGATGAAGGCCACCGCCAAGTACTTCTGGGTGGTGATGGCGCTGTTCCTGGTGCAGATCCTGCTGGGTGCCACGACGGCCCACTACCAGGTGGAAGGCCAGGACGTGTACGGCTACGCGCTGGCCAATGTGCTGCCGTACAGCCTCACGCGCACCTGGCATACCGAGCTTGCGGTGCTGTGGATCGCCACCGCCTGGCTGGGTACAGGCCTATACATCGCGCCGATGATCGGCGGCTTTGAACCGAAGTTCCAGCGCATCGGCGTGAACTTCCTGTGGGTGTGCCTCCTGATCATCGTGGTGGGCGCCTTTGCCGGCCAGTGGTTCGCGGTGATGGACAAGATGGGCCTCAAGTACAACTTCTGGTTCGGCCATCAGGGCTGGGAATACGTGGATCTGGGCCGCTTCTGGCAGATCTTCCTGTTCATCGGCCTGATGCTGTGGCTGTTCCTGGTGGGCCGTGGCTTGTGGCCCGCGATCCAGCGAAAGGACGACACGTCCTCCATCGTCGGCTTGCTGTTCCTCTCGACGGTCGCGATCGGCCTGCTCTACGGCGCCGGCCTGATGTGGGGCGAGCACACGCATATCGCGATGGTGGAGTACTGGCGCTGGTGGGTGGTGCACCTGTGGGTGGAAGGCTTCTTCGAAGTGTTCGCCACCGCGGTGATCAGCTACCTGTTTGTCCGCCTCGGCCTGCTGCGCGCACGCAGCGCCACCACCAACGTACTGTTCGCCACCATCGTGTTCATGGCCGGCGGCGTGCTGGGCACGCTGCACCACCTGTACTTCACCGGCACGACCACCGCCGTGCTCGCACTGGGTGCCAGCTTTTCGGCGCTGGAAGTAGTGCCGCTGGCGCTGATCGGCATGGAAGCCTATGACACCTGGCGCAAGCAGCACTCCGCACCGTGGATGGCCCGCTACCGCTGGCCGATCATGTTCTTCGTAGCAGTGAGCTTCTGGAACCTGGTGGGCGCCGGCATGTTCGGCTTCCTGGTGAACACGCCGATCGCGCTGTACTACATGCAGGGCCTCAACCTCACTCCATTGCACGGCCACACGGCACTGTTCGGCGTGTACGGCATGCTGGGCCTGGGACTGATGCTGTTCTGCCTGCGCGGCATCAAACCCGACGCGGAGTGGCGCGAAGGCTGGCTGCGCGCCGCGTTCTGGCTGCTCAATATCGGCCTCACCATGATGGCGCTGTTCACCCTGCTGCCGCTGGGCCTGATCCAGCTCCACGCGGCGCTCGAACACGGCTATTGGTTCGCGCGCTCGGCCGAAGTGATGGATACGCCGCTGGTACACCTGTTGGTGTGGTTGCGCGTACCGGGCGACAGCCTGTTCGCAGTGGGTGCAGCGCTGGTTTCGGTATTCGTCGCCTCGCTGTGGCTGGCTACCGGACGCAAGCCCGCTTTGAATTCCCAGACGGTACGCGACGGTCGATGAAGGCGAAGGGGCGTGCCGGCCGGCACGCCCCTTCGCTTCCCCGGACAACAGACACCCAAGACTCTCATGCTCGAGTTCTATCCCCAGATCAAATGGCTGCACATCGCGTGCATCATCGCCAGCGGCACGCTGTTCGCCCTGCGTGGCCTGCTGGTGCAGGCCGGTCGCGGAGAGCTGGCGCAATGGGCGCCATTGCGCTGGCTCAGCTACGCCATCGACACCACCCTTATCACCGCCGCGATGATGCTGCTCACCATCCTGCCACGCGGCATGTTCGCCAACGGCTGGCTGACCACCAAGCTGGTGCTGGTGGTCACGTACGTAACCCTGGGCGTGCTGGCAATGCGCCGCTCCGGCTCACCCGCCCTACGCCACCTTAGTTACGCCGCGGCCGTGCTGACCTACATCACCATCATCGGTATCGCCCGGGCCCACCATCCGCTGGGTTGGCTCTATCTCTGGTTCGCCTGACCCATGACCTTTTCACACGATCACGTGCTGGACGCCTGTTTTCTCGGGCCTTACGGCGAAAACGACACCCTGCTGGAAAAGCTGATGGTGGAGTTCCTGCGCGACCATGTTTACTGGCGCCGCAACTTCCACCCCGAAGACCCGCCGGCCATCGCCACCGCCGCTGCCCATCATCCGGACTATCTCGCATTCGAGGCACGCATGCGGCGCGAGCTGCACCTGCTCTCCGCGTCGCTGAAGAAATCGGTACCGTTCCATAGCCCGCGCTACATCGGCCACATGGCGTCCGACCTGCTGCTGCCGGGGCTGGCCGCGCACATGCTCACCTTGCCCTACAACCCGAACAACGTCTGCGAAGATGCAGCGCCGGTCACGGTCGAGCTCGAGGTAAAGGTCGGCCTGCAACTGGCGCGCATGCTCGGCTATCCCAGCGATCCGTCCCGCCCCGAGTGCGCCTTCGGCCACCTGACTTCGGGCGGCACGCTGGCGAACTACCAGGCGTTGCGACTCGCGCTCGCGCTGAAGGCATTTCCGGTGGCACTGCGCGCGGCGCGCGTACCCGACCTCGGCCTTCCGGATGATGACTGGCATGCCTTCAACCTCCGACAGGACGAAGTCATCGCCTTGCTGGAGGCGTGGCAACGCTGGCTGGGCGCACAGCGCGCGGATGTGGCGAGGGCGTGGCAGGCGCGGGTGGAGGCCGAACGCATCGAGCAGCGAGGCTTGCCCGCCTTCTTTGCGGCGCACCCACAATTGCAGCCCCCGCTGGTGATGGCGCCGATCACGGCGCATTACTCGTGGAGCAAGGGCCTGAAGTTGCTAGGCCTGGGTCGCGATCAGCTGAGGTTGCTGCCGACCCGGGGCATGCGGCTCGACGCCGACGCCCTGCATGTCGCGCTCGACCATTGCGCCCAGGCTCGACAACCCGTGCTGATGTGCGTGGCCGTGCTGGGCAGCACCGAGTACGGCACGATCGATCCGGTCCACGATGTATTGGCCGCAAGAAAGCAGTCGCGCAAGCAGGGCGTTGATTTCGCCGTGCATGTCGACGCCGCGTGGGGCGGCTATCTCGCCACCCTGTTCCGCAATGCTGACGGCTCGCTGCGTGCCCTCAGGGACGTTGCCGCTGATTTCGTGCATTTCCCCACGCGCGATGTGCACGCTGCCTTTGCGGCGCTGGGCGACACGGATTCGGTTACCGTCGATCCGCACAAGCTCGGCTACCTGCCTTACGGCACCGGCGCCTTCGTGTGCCGCGACCATCGCGCCATGACCCTGCTGGTGGAGCAGGCCGACTACGTGTTCAACGGAAACGCACCGACCGACTACATGACGCGCTACCGCAGCCTCGGCCAGTTCATCCCCGAGGGCTCCAAGCCCGGCGCCTCGGCAGCGGCAGCCTATGTCGCGCACCAGGTCATGCCACTGGAGCATACGCATTTCGGACGTCTCACAGGCGCGACCATTCACGCCGCCGAAGCGTTCCATGCCGCAGCGCAGAAGTTCGCCGCCACCATGGTGGGGCGTGCCCATGTGCTGGTGCCGTTCGAGCCGGACAGCAACCTGGTCTGCCTCGCCATCAACCCGTGGGGCAATACGCGGGTGGCCCAAGCCAATGCATTCGTTCAACGCCTGTACGACTCCTTGCGCTGCGATCCGTCGCGACCGCTGCAGATGAAGGAGTTCTTCGGCTCGATGACCAGCCTGCAGCCCGAGCGGCTGGGTCCACTCGACACGGCGCGCATCCTCGCCGCGCTCGGGCTTGATGCCAGCACCCTGGCGCCGGGCCAGGAGGCTGGTCGCCTGATGATCCTGCGCCATACGTTGATGAATCCCTACCTGCTCGATGCGCAGCACGGCCGCAGCTACATCGAACGTTACTTCGAATTCCTGGGGTCCCAGATACACGCGCTGACGCGTGCGGACGCGGCATAGTAGCGACCTTGTCCAAGCGCACGAGGCTCGCCACATGACCATCGCCCTGCTCGGCTACGGCCGCTTCGGCCAGGCCTTCGCCGATCTTCTGCACGATGCGGGACACACGGTGGCTGTGTTCGACCCGAACGCAGCGGTACCAATAGCACTGCGACGCGCCTCGCTGGCGGAAGCCATCGACGGCGCGGACTGGATCGTGCTGGCCGTATCCGTACCCGCGATCGAAAGCGTGCTGCGTGAACTGAAACCCTTGCTCAGCCAGGGACAGACGGTCATCGATGTGGGCAGCGTGAAAGAGCTGCCCTGCCGCCTGATGGACGAGCTGCTGGGCGCGGACATCGAACACGCCGGCACGCATCCGCTGTTCGGTCCGCTCAGCCTGGCACGCGGCGAACGCCCATTACGCACCGTGCTTTGTGCAAGTGAGCTGCATCCCGAAACAGCCCGCCGTACGCGCAGCCTGCTCGAATCGCTGGGCTGCGAAGTCATCGAACGCGACGCAGCAAGTCACGATCGCGCCATGGCCGAAACACATGCGCTGGCGTTCTTCATCGCCAAGGCACTGGTGGACATGGGTATCGGCGAAGACCTGTCGATGGCGCCACCCTCCTTCCTCGGCCTCGCCAACATGCTGGCCGCCGTGCGCGGCGATGCCGGCCACCTGTTCGCCGCCATCCAGCGCGAGAACCCCTATGCCGCCGAGGCGCGCGCCGCCCTGATCGAACATCTCGGCGCGATCCACCGCCGCCTGTCCGACGCGGAAGGCGCTGCGCTGTCCATTCCGGACATGAACGAACCGCCCTCATGAGCCACCACGATCTCCGCAGCTTTCTCGAACAGCTCGAACGCGAACGTCAGCTCCGGCGAGTCGCCGCGCCTGTCGATCCCTATCTGGAATCCACCTCGCTCAGCCTGCGCGCACTGCGCGAACAGGGTCCCGCCCTGCTGATGGAGCAGCCACACGGCGCGAGCCATGCGTTGCTGGGCAACCTGTTCGGCCATCGACGCCGTATCGAACTGGCGCTGGCCGGACGCCCCCTCGCTTCGCTGCGTGAACTGGGCCGGCTGCTGGCCTCGATCAAGGAGCCGCGCTGGCCGTCCAATCTGCGCCAGGCACTGGATACCTGGCCGGAACTGGCCCAGTTGGCCCACGTGGCGCCGCGACGCACCCCCGAAGCTGCATTCCAGTGCGAAACCCTGCGCGGTACGGACATCGACCTCTCGCGCCTGCCTATCCAGCACTGCTGGCCCGGCGACGCCGGCGAGTTGATCACTTTTGGTCTGGTCGTCACGCGCGGCACGCGTCAGCCACGCCAGAACGTGGCGGTCTATCGCCAGCAGGTGATCGGCGCCAATCGAGTGATCATGCGCTGGCTGCCGCATCGCGGCGGTGCGCTCGACTTCGCGGACTGGCAGGCCGCCCACCCCGGGCAGCCGTTCCCGGTGCTGGTAGCCATCGGTGCCGATCCGGCGACCATGCTGGCCGCCGTGGCACCGGTGCCGGATACGCTTTCCGAATACGAGTTCGCCGGACTGCTGCGTGGCCAGCGCACGCGCACCTGGCACAGCGCACTCACCGACCTGGATGCGCCGGCCGGAGCCGAGATCCTGCTGGAGGGTTTCATCCATCCACGGGATACGGCGCTGGAAGGTCCCTTCGGCGACCACACGGGCTACTACAACGCACAGGATCACTTCCCGGTATTCACCATCGAACGCATGCACCTGCGGCGCGACGCGATCTACCACGGCAGCTACATGGGCCGCGCACCGCATGACGAACCATCGGTGATGGCGATGGCCTTGAACGACGTGTTCGTGCCGATCCTGCAGAAGGTGTTCCCGGAGATCGTGGATTTCTACCTGCCGCCCGAGGCCTGTTCGTACCGCATCGCGGTGGTGAGCATCCGCAAGCAGTACGCGGGCCACGCAAGGCGCGTGATGATGGGCGTGTGGTCCTACCTTCGCCAGTTCACCTATACCAAGTTCGTGATCATCACCGACGAGGACATCGACGTGCGCGACTGGTCACAGGTGTTGTGGGCGCTCTCCACGCGGGTCGATCCGGCACGCGACGCCATGCTGGTGGAGAACACGCCGATCGACTATCTCGACTTTGCGAGTCCGGTGGCGGGAATCGGTTCGAAACTGGGCCTGGACGCCACCAACAAATGGCCTGGGGAGACGTCGCGCAGCTGGAGTCGTCCGATCGTGCCCGATGAAGCGGTGGAACGTCGCGTCGACGCCCTGTGGTCTGCGCTCAAGGCGACGTCCCCGGCAAATGCTGCTGCCCTCTAGCGCGCCGCTTCAGCGGTCCTTCGCTCGCGCTTCCTCAGGCACCTCGAGCACAGCCAATGCCTCGCGCAGCTGCGCCTGCAGCGCTGTCCACGAACGCTCCCATTGCCCATCGTGCGGCTTGGCCAGGCCGAAGCGCTGCAGCATCGCGTGCGCCTTCACCAGCTGGGCGCGCAACGCATCGATCTCGCCTTGTGCACGCTCGTAATCGTCCTTGCCCACCATGAGGACCTTGCGGTCACGGCATACGCCTATACAGGGCTGCGGTGCTTCGATCTTGCCGCAACCGATGCATTGCCAAGCCTGGATATAGTCGATCATCACACGGGTTCCTCGTTGCCGATGCGCCATCCTGTGCCACGCGGCACGTCCGCTCACTGACATCCATCAGATACCTGCCCTGGAACACATCGCGCCGCGACGGCATGCCACATATGCGGTGATCGTTCGCATGGGATGATGCAATCGCTACGCAAGGTTGCGACACCCTACAGGGATTTGAGTGATACGCCCGCGAACACCACGCTGGATAGCTTGGCTGGCCATGACGGCCATCTGGCTTGCCATCGTGGCGCCGGTGGTCTCGCAAACCGTCGCCGTCGCCGATGTACCCGCGATGGCGATGGGCATGGACTGCGATGGTCCCCACGACCATGCCCCTCCCCTCGCGCCGCACCCATCGTCGATGGAAAAGTGCGGCTACTGCGGCCTGCTCAGCCATCATCCGATGCTGCTGGCAGCTCCCTTGCCGGCAACTGTCAACCTGCTTCCGGCAGGCTTACCCCTTTCGTACAGCGCACCACCCAGCGCGGAACCCTCCGTACTGGCGGCTGCACCACGCGGTCCTCCCGTTTTCCCGCAGCGTTGAAACCCCTCACGTCGCTCTCGCGGCCCATGGCTGCCAGGCGTCCTGTTGCCTGCGAAAACGGAACACCTCCATGTCTGAACATTCCCTCCGGGAACGCGCGCCCTTCAATGCGCGGCCACTTCCCTGCCTGATCGCGCTTGCGCTGTATGCGGTGGCATCGCCGTCGCTCGCGTCGACCGACGCCGTACTGACCTTCCCTGCCATCGTGGTTACGGCCCCCATGCAGGAAAGCCCCTTGACCGTGGTGACCGATCCCAAGGCCCCGCGCCAGCCCGTACCCGCCAGCGATGGCGCGGATTTTCTCAAGAGCATTCCGGGCTTCTCGACCATCCGCAAAGGCGGTAGCAACGGTGACCCGATGCTGCGCGGCATGGCCGGCTCGCGCCTCAACCTGCTGGTCGACGGCGGCCAGATCGGTGGCGGCTGCCCCTCGCGCATGGATCCGCCAACGGCCTATATCTCGCCGCAGCTGTATGACCGCGTCACGGTGATCAAGGGTCCGCAGACCGTGCTGTATGGACCAGGCAATTCCGCCGGCACCGTGTTGTTCGAGCGCGACTTCAAGCGCTACACCAAGACGGATGCCTCGCTGGAAGGCAGCCTGCTCGGCGGCTCGGCCGGACGCAACGACCAGATGATCGATGTGCGCGCCGGTACGCCGGACGTCTATATGAATGTCAGCGGGAACCACACGCACGCCCAGGATTACGAGGACGGCGACGGCAACCGCGTGCACTCGTCCTGGGACCGCTGGAATGCCGATGCCGCCGTGGGCTGGACGCCCGACGACAACACGCGCGTCGAACTTTCCGCCGGCAAGGGCGATGGCCAGGCCGCCTACGCTTTCAGCGGCATGGATGGAGCGCAATTCCTGCGCGAGAGCGCGGGCCTGAAGATCGAACACGACCGGCCCGATGCCGTGTTCAGCCATATCGAGGCGCAGCTCTACTACAACTACACCGACCACGTGATGGACAACTACACGCTGCGCCATCCCGATCCGTCGAGCATGATGCCGATGGCGATGGCCAGCGACGTCGATCGCAAGACCGTAGGTGGTCGCGTCGTCGGCACCTTCGACTGGAGCGAGGCATGGAAACTGCAGGCCGGCATCGACGGCTCCTCCAGCGTGCACACCAGCCGCATGGGCGGCCCGCCGGGCGGCATGCTGCCGGACTACCGCACCCAGCCGCGCATGCGTGATGCACGCATGGACATGCTGGGTGCGTTCGGCGAGCTCAACTGGAACGTCGCCGAGCGCGAACGATGGATCGCCGGCGCGCGCCTCGATCGTGCACAGACACGCGGATACGACCTTCCCAACGACACATCGATGTCGGGCATGGGCGGCATGATGAACATGAGTGGCATGGGATCCCCCGCCCCGACCGTCGACGCCAGCCGGTCGCAGACGCTTCCCTCGGGATTCATCCGCTATGAGCGCGACCTGGCCGCGACGCCCGCGACGTTCTACGCAGGCATCGGCCATGTGGAGCGCTTCCCCGACTATTGGGAGCTGTTCGGCGGGCATGCCGACAAGGCACTCGCCAGCTTCGAGCAACTCAAGCCGGAAAAGACCACCCAGCTCGACATCGGCCTGCAGTATCACGACAGCAAGCTCAAGGCCTGGGTCTCCGGTTACGCGGGTGTGGTCAGCGACTTCATCCTGATGGACTACGGCTCGGGCATGAGCGCAGGCAAGGCCAGCAATGTCGATGCCCGCATCGCCGGCGCCGAAGCAGGACTGGTCTACAGCCTCAGCGAACGCTGGAAGGTCGACGCGACGCTGGCCTGGACCTGGGGCGAAAACCGTACCGAACATCGACCCTTGCCGCAGATGCCGCCACTGGAAACGCGCTTCGGCCTCACCTACGACACCGGCGTGTGGTCCGTAGGCGGGCTATGGCGACTGGCGGCCGCGCAGCACCGCGTGGCACTGGGCGAAGGCAATATCGTCGGCCAGGACCTTGGCCCCAGCGCCGGGTTCGGCGTGTTCTCGCTCAATGGAGGCTATCGCATCGACCGCGCAACGACCGTGAGCGCCGGCATCGACAACCTGTTCGACAAGACCTACGCCGAACACGTCAATGCGGCCACGGCGGGCCTGGTGGGTTACGTCAACACGGTGCGGGTGAACGAACCGGGCCGCACGTTCTGGCTGAAGCTGGACGTGAAGTATTGAGTCAAAGCGGAGGGCGGCGCCTGCCGTCCTCCGCGACACCGGCTACTCGTGGTGCGAATGTTCCGCCGGCGCATCCGCCGTCCAGGCCGGATCGTCGAAGTAACGCGGATAGTCGGCCACCGCCTTGCGCATGGCGGCCACTTCGGCCACGTCCTGCGGTCGGTCCTTGAGCTTCTGCGCCGCCGACAACAGCGGCACCAGCATGCTGTGCAGCACGGCATCCTGCTGCGGCTGCAACTTGCAGTGGGCGAAGATATAGGCACCGGCATCGAGAATCAGGCCGGCGCGATCCTGCGCCATCGCATCACTCATATGGCCCATCTCGTGGTGACGGAGCTCATCAAGCGCCTGATGGATGCGACCCATGCCTTCGCGCAGCGGCTCGTCGGCTATCCAGCGCGGCGTAGGCACCGGCACCTGCGTGCCATCGAAGGCGGCGTGTGCCGCATGGTCATGTTGGGGGGCGGCGCACACCGGGGCGGCGAGCGCCAGGGCACTGCACAGCAATAGCGCCAATCGCGATCTGGACATGCGGGTGACTCCTGCATCGTAGTGAAGTCGAGCATAGGCCCGGGTATCGGCATCTCCCCTGACGCATGTCAGCGACGCCTTACCCCGCGACAATCAGGATGCAGCCCGACGTCCTGGGTGTCGAGGTCTGCATGCAACTGGTCTGTCCCGCCGGCAACCTGCCGGCCCTCAAAGCGGCGGTGGATGCCGGCGCGGATGCGGTCTACGTCGGCTTGCGCGACCAGACCAACGCGCGCGCCTTCCCCGGCCTCAACTTCAACGACGAGGAGCTGCGGCAAGGCATCGCCTATGCGCAGACGCGCCAGCGCAAGGTCTACCTCGCGCTCAACACCTATCCGGACAGCGCGCGCCTGTCGCACTGGCATGCGGCGGTAGACAAGGCCGCATCGCTGGGGTGCGACGCCATCATCGCCGCCGAGATGGCTGTGCTCGACTACGCCGCTCACCACCATTCCAAGCTCGCTCGCCATCTGTCGGTGCAAGGCTCAGCCACCACCGCACCGGCACTGCGCTACATGCATGAGCGCTTCGGCATCAGCCGCGCCGTGCTGCCTCGCGTGCTGTCGGTGCAGCAGGTGGAGCGCCTGTGCGAGCAGGCACCGGTACCTCTGGAAGTGTTCGCGTTCGGCAGCCTCTGCATCATGGTGGAGGGACGCTGCCAGCTGTCCAGCTACGTCACCGGTGCCTCACCAAATCGTCACGGCGTGTGCTCGCCGGCGAGCTTCGTGCGCTGGGAGGAACATGGCGACGGCGGGCGCAGCGTGCGCCTCAACCGAGTGTTGATCGATCGCTTCGATCCTTCGGAGCCCGCCGGGTATCCCACCGTGTGCAAGGGTCGCTACGCCGTAGGCAGCGAAACCTTCCACGCGCTGGAAGAACCCACCAGCCTCAATACGCTCGAACTGCTGCCTCGCCTGGCGAGCGCCGGCGTCACTGCATTGAAGATCGAAGGACGCCAGCGCGGCGTGGCCTATGTGACCTCGGTGACACGTACCTGGCGAGAAGCGCTCGATCGCTACAGCGCCGCGCCCGAGCGCTGGCAGACACGACCCGAATGGCAGTCCGCGCTCGCCAGGCACGCGGAAGGTCACCAGACCACGCTTGGTCCCTATCACCGCCATTGGCACTGACACGAAGCACGCCATGAAACTCAGCCTCGGCCCCTTGCAGTACTTCTGGCCGCGCGCGCGCACCTTCGCGTTCTATCGCGAAGCCGCCACGTGGCCGCTGGACATCATCTACCTCGGCGAGACGGTATGCAGCAAGCGCCGCGAATTGCGCACGCTCGACTGGATCATGCTCGCCCACGAGCTGGCGGAAAGCGGCAAGCAGATCGTGCTGTCGTCGCTCGCGCTGATCGAGGCCGAATCCGAGCTGGGCGCACTGCAACGCCTCATCGAGCAGGGCCAGGGATGGATCGAGGCGAACGACCTCTCCGCCATCCAGCTGTGCCGGACACGTGGCGTGCCCTTCGTGGCCGGCCCCACGCTCAACGTGTACAACCATCGCGCGCTGGCCATGCTGATGGAAGACGGGTTGCGCCGCTGGGTGCCTGGCGTCGAACAGGGCGCCGTGCTGATCGACGAACTGCGCAGCGCCTTGATGGAAGAAGGCTCCGACATACCCGAACTCGAGGTCATCGGCTTTGGACGCCTGCCGTTGTCCTATTCCGCGCGATGCTTCACAGCACGCGCGCTGGATGTGGCAAAAGACCAATGCGGCTTCCGCTGCATCGACTATCCGGATGGCCTGCCCCTGGCCACGCGCGAAGGCCGCCCGTTCCTGCGCATCAACGGCATCCAGATCCAGGGCGAAGAGATCACCGATCTCGGCCCCGAGCTACCTACCTTGCGAGCACTCGGCGTGGATGTGCTGCGCCTGTATCCGCAAGCCGAAGGCATGGAAGACATCGTGGCGCACTTCGATCTCGCCCGCCGCTCCGTCACGCCACCGCCGCGCATCGGTGCGCGCAACGGCTACTGGCACGGCACGGCAGGGATGCGATCAGTCGACCTGCCTTGACAGCCAGTGGCGCGCCCCCTTGTCCGCTACGGTAACTAACGGTTAGGCCACGGCTGCAGATCCCCGACCGTGACGTGGCCCTGCCAGCCCTGAAACAGTTCCGCGGCATGGTTGTCCACTTTCCGGGCGACCATCCAGACCGGCTGTGCGGCCTGGCAACCGCCACTGCCTATGTGGTCTACGTTGAGCCCCTCGATACAAATCACGGCGCCATAAACTTCGCCACGCGTCAGCGCATCTCGTTCCCGCCGATAACGTCGTTCCGCGCGGCGTGCAGCCACCTCATCACCGTAGGTCATCTTCATGTCCTGGAGCAGTTGTTCTGCCTTGCGCAGCTCCTCTGGAAGAGCATGCCCCCTGGCCGAGTTCAGGACGGCTAGATACACCACATCACCGCGCTCTGCCGCCAGGGTCAACCAAGCAAGCCCACGCGCCCGATCCAAGGGAACGAAGTCACCCTTGTAGTACCCAACGCCGAGCAGGAACTGGGCTTGCTTGCTGGCCCAACGCGCCGCTTGTTCAAGGGCGTTTGCGCTGGCCGCCGCATGCCCCTTGGCCAGCTCGCGTCTTCCAACGCAGTAGTAATAGCTACCAGGCAGGAAGCGCTCTAGCCCGCGTGCGCAATACGATGCGCCGACCTCTTCAAGACTGCGATCGGGTCGAAACTCAGTGGCGGCCTTCGCAGCATCCGAATCGCCTGGAACCATAACGGCCAGGACCGTCCCCAACGCTGGACGGGACGGGCATGCAGCGGTGGTGGCGATAAGTACCAGCGTGCAGAACATCTCTCTTGCGCCGACCATGGCAACACCTCGATGCCCTCAGTCCAAGGTTGCGGAGGCCTCAGGTCCACGACCGGAGTCCAGGCGACCTGTTCTTGGTAAGCCGTACCTAGAGGCTCAAACTCCCCGTGCCGCTCGTCTGCCCGTTGGCCTCCGGGGTGCCGGTAGTAGTTCCGCGTGCTTCCGAGTGAGGAACTATCGCATCACGCCATTTTGCGAAATAGCCAGGGAGAGTCCACGGCCCACGCAATCGCCCCTCCAGGCCTGATGAAGAAGCAGGCCTGGCTTCGGAGTGAATGGATCGAATGGTCTGCGTTTTCCGGTCAGACGCTCGCAAATACCAGGCTGGCGTTGGTACCACCGAAGCCGAAGCTGTTGGACATCACCGTCCTCAATGCCGCATCGCGCGTCTCACGCAATATCGGGAAACCTTGCGCGCGCTCATCGAGCTGGTCGATATGGGCCGAGCCGGCCATGAAGCCGCCCTTGAGCATCAACAGGCTGAAGATCGCCTCGTGCACGCTGGCAGCCCCCAGCGCATGTCCCGTCAACGCCTTGGTGGAAGACAGTGGCGGCACATCCGGTCCGAAGGCCTCGCGCACCGCGGTGAGTTCAACGATGTCCCCCAGCGGTGTGGCCGTGCCATGCGTATTGAGGTAATCGATCGGACCTTCGCAGTTGGCCATAGCCAGGCGCATGCAGCGCACGGCACCTTCGCCCGAAGGCGCCACCATGTCCGCGCCATCGGACGTCACGCCATAGCCCACCAGTTCGGCGTGGATCGTTGCACCCCGCTTCCTGGCGTGTTCGTAATCCTCCAGCACCAGCATGCCGCCACCGCCGCCGATGACGAAGCCGTCGCGTGAGGCGTCATACGGTTTTGAGGCCAATTCCGGTGTCGCGTTGTACTGGGAGGACAGCGCACCCATCGCGTCGAACTGTGCGGTCATGCCCCAATGCACTTCTTCGCCACCGCCGGCAAAGACGACGTCCTGCGCGCCATGACGGATCAGGTCGGCCGCGGCGCCAATGCAGTGTGCCGACGTGGCGCACGCCGCGGCAATGGAATAGCTCAGACCCAGGATGCCGAATGCCGTCGCCAGGGTGGCGGACACGGTGGAGCACATGGTCTTCGGCACCATGCAGGGGCCCACGCGGCGCACACCCTTTTCGCGTAGCAGATCGGCCGTCTCGATCTGCCACTGCGCCGAGCCGCCGCCCGAACCGGCGATCACGCCAATGCGCGGGTGACGAATCTGTTCGAGCGCGAGACCCGCGTCTTCCACCGCCGAGCGCATGGCGAGATAGGCGTAAGCCGCGGCGTCGCCCATGAATCGCCGCAGCCGGCGGTCGATCAGTGCCTCGAGGTCGATCTTCGGCATGCCGGCCACATGGCTGCGCAAGCCCTTGGCGGCGTATTCGGGCATGGCACAAATGCCGCTCTTGAGATCCTGTAGTGCCTGCGTCACTGCGTCGGATGCATGCCCGAGGCAGGAGACGATACCCATGCCGGTGACGACGACGCGACGCATCAGAAACCCTCCGTCGACTGGAACAGGCCCACGCGCATGTCAGTGGCCACATAGATCTGGCGTCCGTCGACGTGGACGGAGCCGTTGGCGACCACCACGTTCATGCGACCCTTGATCACGCGGCTGATGTCCACCTCGTAGCTGACCAGGCGGGCGCTGGGCAGCACCTGGCCGGTGAACTTCACCTGGCCGACGCCAAGCGCTCGACCGCGACCTTGCAGGCCAAGCCACGGCAGAAAGAAGCCACTGAGCTGCCACAAGGCATCCAGACCCAGGCAGCCGGGCATCACCGGGTCGCCATCAAAGTGGCATTCGAAGAACCACATGTTCGGGCTGATATCCAGCTCCGCGCGCAGCGATCCCTTGCCAAAGGCACCGTCATGCTCATCCACGTGCGTAATGCGGTCGAACATCAGCATGGGCGGCGATGGCAGGCGCGCATTGCCGGGGCCGAACAGTTCGCCGCGGGCGCAGGCGAGTAGCTGCTCGCGATCAAACGAGGAAGCGCGTGTCATGTCATGTCCGCAGAAGAAGAGAATCGCGAGTCTGGTGTACCCCTTCCCTGTCGGCCCTGACGCGGATCAAAGAGGCGCGGCGCGATGCCGGGTGCGGCAAAGCGACATCAACCCCGTCGCTCGCGATGGGCTTCCCGCGCCATCCGCGCCAGGCCCGCACCTCGATGAAGGGCGATGCGCAGGCCCAGCGGCACGTCCTCCCAGGGCAGGCGTTCGAGCAGGTTGCGTGCAGTCAGCCCCAGCTCGGTATCGCCGGTGAGTACGAGTGCGCGCTGGAAGAACAGCGTATCTGCGTCCTCGAGACGGCCAGCCAGAAGCAGAAGATCGGTCGCGCTGCCACGCACGCAGGCTTCCGGTTCGCCTGCTATCACGCGCAGGCGCCCGTGGTCCCAGGTGAGCACCCAGCGCACGCCCAGGTCGCTGACTTCGATGCCGAGGCGGCGCCCCTTCATGAAATCGAGCGAACCGTCGCGCAACGGTGCAACGAGCACGCGGCTCATCGCCTTCTCCAGCAGGGCGTGCTGCCAGCGGCCAGGAATGGCGCGAACCAGCGGTGCCATACGGCGCGGCGGCGGCATCCAGCCCAGTACCTGCGGCGCCAGCGTGGAGGGAGCAATCGATATCGGCATGGCGGGAATCATCGACCTGGGCGGCATCTCCCTGCCCTGACCAACATCAAGGCGGCCACTTTCGCCAACGAGGCCTTGCTGCAGGCAGGCATCGTCAATGGCAAGGTCGAGCAGCGTGCGTGCCGTGGCATCTGGCACGCCAACGCGCGCTGCGAGTGTTTGCGCACGGGCACGCACGCGCTGCTCACGGCTAGTGTCCCGACCAGCCATGCCGGCACGCGACTTCAGCCATGCGACGACTCGCACGAGACGCCGACGTGCCGCCAAAAGAAGGATCAATCCGTCATCGACCCCATCGATGGCGCCACGCGCACGATCAAGGAACCAGCGATCACGCGGAAGCGACAGCACCGGGATGCTCCTCATTGGCGACGATCAAGGCATGCGCAGCGGGCAGCACGGCGCCGGCATACACGCGTGATGCCTCATCCGGCGCGAAGTCCACATGCTGTCGTTTCTTGACGTCGTAGTCCGACAGCACCAGATGAGCGTCGGCGACCACTCCTGCGCGCGCCAGACAGGCAGCCACGCAGCGCATCTCACATCCATCGAGTGCGAGTATCCGTCGCCCGCTTTTTGCCGTCCGCACCAGACCGGGCACACCACCACCCACACCTGCGATGCAGGACATTTCCGCCACCCCCTCGCGATCGAGACGCAACGCAAGGTGATTGGCCATCTGTGCCGCGCTCGAGCATCCCGAGCAGGCGTAGACGAGAGTTCCCTTGGGCATGTTCACCGTCCCGGATTCGCTTGATCACGCAAGAACCGCTGCACGCGGCGGCGCGTGCCGAGGAAAGCGGCCGCCACTCCTCCCCATGCAACGCACTGAAGCAACCCCGCCGCACGGGCAATCCACGCCGCGGGATACAGCGTCGCCAGTACGACCATCGTGCCGGCAACAGCCAGGGCGATAGCCACCGCACCACGCTCTCTTGCGGGCATCAGGCGCTGCACGCCGGGCAACTGAACACCTCGACCAACACGCCGGTGAAGTTCGATCCAGCCCAGGAAGGCGACGATTTCCAGTGCCATGCCGGTCACCAGCAAGGGCAACGCCACACCCAGCGCAAGCGCTGCCGCAAGCAAGGGCGCGTGGCTTTGCCATGGCAGCGCCAGCACCGATGCCATCAACGCGAATGCAGCCCCTCGCCAGCTCCACCACAGGGGGCCGCGACGTGCCTGGGTCGTGCGCATCTGCAGCCAGGCCACCGTGAGTGCGAACGACATGCCGAAGAGCGCCAGCGTCGCCGGCAAGCCCGTTTCGTTCATGCCGGACAGACGCAGGGCTGCGGCAATCGGCAAAAGCACCACCACACTGCCGAGCCAGGCCGCATGCCACTTCACCGGCGGCACGCCGGTGCCCTGAAACATCGGCATGACCACGCGCCCCACGCTGGCCAGCAGCAGCACGACCCAACCGAGCACTCCGAACGATGCATGGACATCCACCCACTTCGGCATGGCCAACGACAACCGGCCGCTGCCGCAAAGTGCCAGAGCGCCGCCAACCAAGGCCGTTGCCAGTCCGTAAACGAGCGATGCGCCGACGCCCATTCGCAGCAGCCGTTGCCCGGCGGAGCGACACACCGCGGGCAGGATGATGCCGGCCATGGCCAGGAATGCCAGCGGCAACAGCAGCCCCCCCAGCGTCAGCAGCACGGACGAGCCGAGATAGAAGCCGCACACGAGTGACAATGCACCCGCGTTCAATGCGACGTGCACCCAGGCGCCCAGCCGCTCACCGCGAAGCGGAACCCCGGCGGCGGCCGGCAGGAACTGCAGCAGGCTGCCGAACATGGCATTGCCGAGCACGCCCAGGGTGATGGTATGCACCAAAGCCAGCGTGCCAGGATGCCAACGCGATCGCAGCAAGCTGTCGCCATCGATCACCAGCAGCAGGCCTGCCAGCACGCCCCAGATCGGCATGGAGCACAGGAACCGACGCGGAAGCGAAACGATCGGCGCCTGGTCAAGCGCCAGCCGGGCCATGACCGGTCGCAGCCCCGTGCGGAATGCAACGAATGATCACTTTCGCGCCGCCCCCGGAAAGCGTGATCGCCTGTGCCTGCAAGCCACGCTCGGCCAACGCTGACAGCAACGGCATCGGCATCAGCGGGGTCAGGACTTCCAGCACCTGACCCGGTGCCAATCGGTCTGCTGCCGCCAATGCCTGCTGCATCGGCTCCGGCGGTTGCAGGGAGCGAAGATCGAGCAAGGCCGTAGCCGCAGCAGTTCCCGAGCCACGGCATACGCAGGTATGAGTAGACGTATTCATGCCGTCATTTCATCGAATCTGCCGCGGCGATGCGCTGACCTGAGTCAGCGCATCGATGAAGCCGTCACCCGGGACGGGCAACTACGGCTTCGTTACAGCGGCTGCTTGCCCTGCCATTCCAGTTGCAGCCAGACCTTGGTGTCATCGTGCGCGTAATGATCGGCATTGTAGCTGGCGACCTTCACCAGTCCGGTCAACCCCGGCACCAGCGGGAACGACAGCGACGCATTCCACTCGTCGCCGTAATGCATGCTGCCCTTGTCGGCGTGGTAATCGTGATAGGCCACGACCCAGCCGAGCTTGCTTGCCCAGCCCTGCTTGCCGAGATTGCCGTTGAGGGATACGTAGTAGTCCTCGAGGCCGTTCACCGGCGTCACGGTGAACTGGTCATCCCAGCCGTTGAAGGCGTGCAGCGTGGCCAGCGGCGTCTGCAGTGCGGTGTGGCCATCGCCACCCAGATGTTCCCAGGCCAGCTTGCCCGTGACACCCCACTGCGTCCACGCAGGCTCCAGCAGCCAGTAGCTGTGGCTGAAGTTCTGCGGATTGTTCGCGTAGTCGTACTGGCGTGCGCCTTCCACTGCCCAGCTGAATCCGCCCTCCGGTGACGGCTTGCCGACCCAGCGCGCACCGTAAGTCGCGGTGGAGGCCGTGGCGACGTCCTTGTCCTTGTGCAGATACGCGTAACCCGACACCTGCTGGCTGCCATGGGACCAGGCGGCGTTGAACAGATGCGTGTTGAGCAAACGGTTGCGGGCCAGTGGATTGAGCGCATCCGGCCCGGCCACGCGGTTCACGCGATCGAGCCAGTCGTAGCGCAAAGTCCAATTCGCAGCCGGCTTCCATTGCATGCTGACGGCGTCGAAGGTCTGCTCGAACTGCCGCCAGGCCACGTTGCCTACCCAGCGCTGGTTGTCGAGCACGATCTCCTGTCGACCGACCTTGGCACCGAAGTCGCTGCCCTGCCACGCCAGCCAGGCCTGGTTGAGTTCGGTGCCATGCGGATCGGTGATGCCCGGATACTGCGTCTGACCATTCGCCCCGCTGTTGTAATGATCGTTGGCGCTCGCTACGCCCGCACCCTCGATGAAACCACTCCAGCCGCTACCAAAATTGGCGTGCAGACCCAGGCGAAGCCGCAAGGTATTCGCCTGTGCATCGTGGTGGAATGCGTCATCGTCAACCTGCTCATGACGAAGTCGCGCATTCCATTCCACTTGCAGCGGCGTTGATGCGTCCGTGCCCGACTGGGCATTCGCTGCGAAAGAAACACCAAGCATGGCCAAACCACATGCTGCCAATGAACGACGATGGCATGCCCTTTTCATCCAACTACTCCTGTCGAGCTACTCCCCATTGAGTGAAGCTAGTCTCGACAGGTATGCGGCGATCCGGCCTGACCGTCGTCAATTCGATGGCGCATGGAGAGTTAATGTGACAACGCGCCGCGTCAAAAGCAGAAGCACGGATGACTCTTCGCGCTGAAAGCGCGCTAGTCGCACATTCACTATCGCCATAGGGACGAAAACGACTGCAGCGAACGACACTACGTTGGTGCCTGAGATGATGTATCCCACGCATGCTTCTTAGGAGCGATGGACGAGCACCACCCGCCCCTTCGCACCAAGGCAAAAAGTGATTCGTGCGTGACCGGCCAGCGAAGGCTAAGGTGCGCTAAGCGTCTTCTTCACCACCTGCACGAACTCGGGATCGAGGCGCCCGATGACGGTGGTACGCGCCACGATGCGCCCTTCTTCGTCCAGCAACAGGAGTTCGCTGGAGTGATTGAAGTCGCCGTCCGGCAGAGGGCGATATTGGACGCCAAGCAATGCCGCGAGTTGACGGGTAGGCGCCGGTTCGGCGCGGGCCAGCGTCCAGCGTGGCGCTTCAAGCTTGCGCCGCTCGGCGTATTGGTTGAGCACCGCCACGCTGTCGCGCGCGGGATCGAAACTGATCAGCAGGAGATCCACCCGGTCGCGGTCAGGCTCGTCCACCGCCTTCTGGGTCAGCTTCAGCGTGTCCACGATCATCGGGCATACCATCGTGCACGACGAATAGAACATCGATACCAGCTGCACGTGGCCACGACGCGACGCCAACGGCCACGTCTTGCCGGCCTGGTCGGTCAGCTTGACGTCCAGCTGGTAGATCGAATCCCTGGGCAACGGTGTCGTTGCCTGAGCCGCACTGCATAACACCAGGCATAGCAACACGAGCAGCCGCTTCATCGATCATTCCTCAGTCGGACTTCGCACAACGAAAGCCAAGATTGGTGGTGGTATTGGATGCCTTGAGCGAGGACAACATGGCCACGCGCATCAGCGTGGCGTAGTTTTCCTTCTCCTGCATGTTGAGCGCACCGGCGCCACAGAACTTGAATTTGTCCGCGCCATCCTGGTCACGGCTGTCGCTGCCCACCAGCAGCGCATTGAAGTCGTCGACCCATTCCCATACGACGCCATTGAGGTCGCGCACGCCATGCACGTCGGCGGGTCCGCCGATCTCCGGCAGCGGCGCATTCGATGGACGGCTGTACCAGACCAGCACACGCTCGCGCCAGGCGGGATCTTTGCGGGCATCGGCGCGCTGGCCATCGGCTGCGGCCGCGTACTCCCACTCGTACCAGGTGGGAAGGCGTGCCTGCTCGCTCTCGCAATACGCCTCCGCCGCAAACCAGCTGACGCGTGTAACGGGCTGCGAAGGCGATATCGCCGCTCCCAGCGCATCATTGCCGGCCCACTGAGATAGATATCCTGCGTCGGCAAACAATGCCGGCACACGATCACGTTGCCACTCGGGACGCTTCTGCGTGAACGCCAGGAACTCGGCATTGGTCACCGGCTCGATGCGCAAACGGAACGGCGCAATACGCGCCGGCGCCACCTTGCCATCCGCCGGGAGCACGCTGGAAAAGCTGCCTCCCGGCAAGGCGACATAGTCTGCCGCCGCTGCCGGGAGGGCTAGCAGCAGGCCGGAAAGGATCACGGCCAGCTGTTTCATCTCAGTGCCCCGTGGCTGCCGGTGCCGGCGTGGCACGTACCTTGGACACTTCCTCCTTGCTCACCTGTCCACCCGGGTTGTCCCAGCTGTTCAGCACATAGGTGAGGATGTTCGCCACTTCGTCGTCCGTCAGCTGGCTCATCGGCGGCATCACGGAGTCGTATTCCTTGCCGTTGACGGTGACCTTGCCGGTCAGGCCGTGCAGCGGGATGCCGATCAGATGGTCCTTGTCCTGCTTTGCCAGATAGTCCGACTTGGCAAGCGGCGGGAACACGCCCGAAAGACCTTCACCATTGGCCTGGTGACAGACCGAGCAGGTGCCGGTGAACAGCTGCTTGCCCGCGGCGATCTGGTCGTCCTTGCTCAGCGTGCCGGAGGCATTGGCCTTGGCGGCCGCGGCCACAGCGTGCAGGTTGGGATTGGCGCGATCACCCAGGTACACCGAGTCCACCTCCTTGCCGGAGTAGATCGCCTTGTTCTCGGGACCGTCCACCTTGAGGATGCCCAGTGCGCCCTTGTTGAAGGCACGGAAGATCGAATGGTCGACCAGCACGTAGCTGCCCGGCACGTCGACATGGAACTCCGCCATCATCGCGCCACCGGCGGGAATCAGCGTGGTCTGCACGTTTTCCTGTGCGTGCGTGCCGCCTTCGTAATAGACCTTGTCGAAGATCTCGCCGATCACGTGGAAGCTCGACACCAGGTTCGGGCCGCCGTTGCCCACGAACAGGCGCACCGAGTCACCCACCTTGGCGGTCAGCGCATGGTCGCCGGTGAGCGAACCCTCGTGACCGTTGAACAGCACGTAGGTCGGACGCTCCTCGATGGCCTTGTCCATGTCGAACGGCTGGTGACCCTTCTCGCGGTACTTACCCGTGGTGTAGAAGTCACCCTGCATGACGTAGTACTCATGATCCACCTTCGGCAGACCTGCCGGTGGCTCGACCAGGATCAGGCCATACATGCCATTCGCGACGTGCATGCCCACCGGTGCGGTGGCGCAGTGGTACACGTAGAGGCCGGCGTTGAGCGCCTTGAAGGTGAACTGGCTTTCATGACCCGGCGCGGTAAAGCTCGACGCCGCACCGCCGCCCGGACCGGTGACGCCGTGCAGGTCGATGTTGTGCGGCATCTTGTTGTCGGGCGAGTTCTTCAGATGGAACTCCACCGTGTCGCCCTGGCGTACGCGGATGAAGCTGCCTGGCACGGTGCCGCCGAAGGTCCAGTAGGTGTAGGTGACACCCTCGGAAATCTGCATTTCCTTCTCGATCACTTCGAGATCGACGATTACCTTGGCAGGGGTCTTGCGATTGATCGGCGGTGGCACATTCGGCGGAATGCCGAGCACCGCGTGAATAGGTTCACCTTGTGGCGGTCCGAAATCTATCGGCGCCGCAAGAGGCGCCGGACTGGCCGCGGCAACTACGGCCAGTGGTGCCTTGCCGGCGAGTACGGCCCCGGGCAGCAAGCCAGCGGCGATGAGTACAGTGGCTAACAATCGTGACATGGGTTTCTCCCTTGATTCCCAACTCAAGCCTAGGCAGCGTCATGAATCTCCGCTTGACTGATGTCAGAGACGGCGAAGCGCATGACCAAATGCGTCAACCTGCCACGGCGTTTCCTTTAGTTCGCACACTCGTCGCGAGCCATATCGCGAAGCGCTTTTCGATCGAGCAACGTGACGGATCGCCCGTTGATGTCGATGAGTTTCTGACTGCGAAAGCGCCCCAGCACGCGACTCACCGTTTCGGCGGCAAGGCGCAGGTAGTTCGCAATGTCGCCGCGTGCCATGCTCAGTCGAAACTGCGTTCCCGAAAAACCTCGCGCCTGATAGCGATCGCCCAGGTCCAGCAGAAATGCGGCCATGCGTTCGTCCGCGGTGTGGTCGGCAGCGAGCAGCGTCGCTGTGCCAAGCTCCTTGCTCAGCAGGCGGAACAGGTGCTGTTGCAAGGCTGGCATGCGCGACGCCAGCGCACTCATGGCGGGGAACGAGAAGCGACAGAATTGGGCCGCTTCCAAGGCCACCGCGTCGCAGGGAAACTGGTCCGGATAGATCGCGTTGAGGCCAATCACTTCGCCCGGCAGGTAAAAACCCAGCACCTGTTCGCGGCCATCCTTGTCGACCACACAGGTCTTCACCGTGCCGGCGCGCACCGCATAGATCGCGCGGAACGGGTCACCCGTTCGAAATACATGCGCCCCCGTGCGATACGGCCCCACGTGTTCGACCAGGCAATGGAGTGCGGACAGCTCAGGCTTGCCGTAACCCACCGACAGGCAGGCATCGGAGAAGGCACAGGTACTGCAGAAATGGACCTCGTCACCATCATCCGCAATGGGATTGCACGGATGGAGCGTGCAGTCGATGGACTTCCCGGAAAGCATGTTCAGCCCCCTAGCTGGGTCTCATCCGTCAGATCGTGCGCGAGTAGCGGGACGTTTCTGCCGGGTTATTGAGGTACGCGTCGAAGTTCATCGCGATGTTGCGCAAGAGCAGACGTCCGCGCGCAGTGATTCGGATCGTCGCGTCATCCACTTCCACCAGGCCGTCGGACGCTTGCTCGCGCAGTCGATCCAGCTCCATGGTGAAGCGGTCGGAAAAATCCAGTTGATGGTGCTCGCCGAAGCCGCGCATATCGAGTTCACCGTGGCACATCAGCTCACTGATCACGGCGCGGCGGATGAGATCGTCGCCACTTAGCGAAATGCCACGTGCCACCGGCAGGCGCCCCGCCTTGATGGCGGCTTCGTAACCGATGAGGTCGCGCGCACTCTGGCTGTAACTGTCACCAATGCGACTGATGGCGCTGACGCCGAGTCCGATGATGTCGCAGTCGCCGTGGGTTGAATAACCCTGGAAGTTGCGCTGCAACGTGCGACTGCGTTGTGCACGCACCAGTTCGTCGTTGGCGCGCGCGAAATGATCCATGCCCACGTAGACATAACCCGCATCGCACAGGCGCTTGAAGGCGCGGCCGAACAGCGCCAGTCGCGTGGCGGGATCGGGCAGTTCATTGGCGTCGATCTGCTGCTGCGCCTTGAACAGCTTGGGCAGATGGGCGTAGCCATAGACGGCGATACGATCCGGAGCGAGACCGAGCACTTCGTCCAGGGTGCGGTCGAAGCCATCGAGGGTCTGACGCGGGAGCCCGTAGATGAGATCCACGCTCACTGAGCCATAGCCCGAGGCGCGCGCCGCATCCAGCACTTCGCGTGTCTGTTCCACGCTCTGGATGCGGTTGACGGCTTTCTGCACGGCCGGATCGAAATCCTGAATACCCACCGAGATGCGGTTGAAGCCCAGCGTGGCCAGTTCCGTGATGTAGCGGCCGTCGGCGAAGCGCGGGTCGATCTCGATGCCGTACTCCCGCTCCCCTTGGCGGCGATAGTCGAAATGCCGCTCCAGCGTTTCGATCACCGCTGTCATGCGCGGCAGGTCGAGGTAGTTCGGCGTGCCGCCACCGAAATGGAGCTGCTTCAGCGGCCGGTCGCGATCGAACATCGGCCCCGCCATGGCGATCTCCTGGAACAGCAGCTCCAGGTAGTGGTCCGCCTTGGCGATATCGCGCGTGATGACGCGCATGCAGCCGCAGTAGAAGCAAGGGCTGAAGCAGAAGGGCACGTGTACGTAGACCGACAACGGCCGTGGCACGAGGTCTTCGTTGGAGGCCTGCGCCGCCGCCCGCAGGGCGGCTTCATCGAACCCGGTATGGAACTGCGGTGCCGTCGGATAGCTGGTGTAACGCGGTCCGGCGACGTCGTACCGGGCGATGAGGGTGGCGTCGAATTCGGGAACGATGGTATCGGTGCGCATGGGCGGCAGTATCGAACCGCCCCTGCGAGACTCATCTGACGCCAGTCAGGCGCCTGCGACATTTAGTGTAGGTTTCCGGCGCAAATCCCTGTGGTAAAGCGCCGCAGGTCACACCCATGTCGCTTAGCGCTTCTGCGGCGCGATCACCTGTTCGATGGAGCCGAAGATCGAGGCGCCGGACGCGTCGGTGACATCGATGCGCAGGCTGTCGCCAAACTTCAGGAACGGCGTGCTGGGCTTGCCGTCACGCAGGGTTTCCACCGTGCGCTGCTCAGCCAGGCACGACGCCCCCTTGCCGGTGTCTTCGTTGGCGATGGTGCCCGAGCCGACGATGGTGCCGGCGGTCAGCGGACGGGTCTTGGCGGCATGCGCCACCAGCTGTGCGAAGTTGAACTGCATGTCCACGCCGCACTCGGCCTCGCCGAACCACTGGCCGTTGAGCCAGGTGCGCATGGGCAGGTGCAGCTTCTCGTCCTGCCAGTCGTCGCCCAGTTCGTCCGGCGTCACGAACACCGGCGACAGCGCCGAG
This sequence comes from Dyella amyloliquefaciens, assembly GCF_004296575.1. Taxonomy (GTDB): domain Bacteria; phylum Pseudomonadota; class Gammaproteobacteria; order Xanthomonadales; family Rhodanobacteraceae; genus Dyella; species Dyella amyloliquefaciens. Next base: position 443,490 of record NZ_SAYT01000005.1, read on the forward strand.
CGCGGCTTGGACTGCAGGAAGCCGAAGCCCTTGGCGAGTTCGGCGGGAATCAGGCCACGCAGCGACACGTCGTTGACCAGGCCCACCAGCTGGATATGGCCCGCCGCCTGCGCCGGCGTCACCGCCATCGGCACGTCGTCGGTGACCACCACCACTTCGGCTTCGAGGTCGATGCCGTAGTCCTCGCTGGGCACCACCACCGGGTCGCGGGGGCCCAGGAAGCCGGCGCTGGTGGCCTGGTACATCAGCGGATCGACGTAGAAGGATTCCGGCACCTCGGCGCCGCGGGCGCGACGCACGCGCTCCACGTGAGGCAGATAGGCGCTGCCGTCGACGAACTCGTAGGCACGCGGCAGCGGCGACGCCATCGCGGTGACGTCCAGCGCGAACGCATCGGCGGCCTTGCCTGCGTTGAGATCGTCCGACAGCGCATTCAGGCGCGGCGCCACGTTGGACCAGTCGTCCAGGGCGGCCTGCAGGGTGGCGGCAATGCCCGTGGCCTTCACGGCCTTGGCCAGGTCGCGGCTGACAACGATGAGCGTACCGTCGCGGCCGCCTTCCTTCAGGGAACCCAGTTTCATGTTTTGCTCCGGTGGCCGCGCCGGGGCGCGGCCCTGTCGTTCTTGGTGGATACGGTGACCCGGCCTTACTTGCCGGTGAAATGCTTCTGGATGCCCTGCCAGCACTCGTAGTAGCTGCCCTGCAGCTGCTTCGATTCCAGCGCCTGCCGGGTCGGATGGATCACCCGGCGCGTCTCGAACATGAAGGCCATGGTGCCTGTGATCACGTCCGGCTGGGACAGGTCACGGGTCGACGCCTTCTCGTACGTCGCCGCGTCCGGCCCGTGGCCGCTCATGCAATTGTGCAACGAGGAGCCGCCCGGCACGAAACCCTCGGCCTTGGCATCGTAGGCGCCGGTGATCAGGCCCATGAACTCGCTGGCGATGTTGCGGTGGAACCACGGCGGGCGGAACGTGTTCTGCGCCACCAGCCAGCGCGGCGGGAAGATCACGAAGTCCATGTTGCTCACGCCCGCGGTGTCGCTGGGCGAATGCAGCACGAGGAAGATGCTCGGGTCCGGATGGTCGTAGCTGATCGAGCCGATCGTGTTGAAGCGGCGCAGGTCGTACTTGTATGGCGCGTAGTTGCCATGCCAGCCGACCACGTCGAGCGGCGAGTGATCGATCTGCGCACGCCACAGGTTGCCTTGGAACTTCGCGACCAGTTCGAACTTGCCTTCCACGTCTTCATACGCGGCCACCGGCGTGAGGAAGTCACGCGGGTTGGCCAGGCCGTTGCTGCCGATGGGACCGAGGTCCGGCAGGCGCAGCAGCGCGCCAAAGTTCTCGGCGATATAGCCTCGCGCGGTCTCGTCCAGCAGCTCCACGCGGAAACGCACGCCACGCGGAATCACCGCCATTTCCAGCGGCTCCAGCTCGATCACGCCGAACTCGGTAGCCAGGCGCAGGCGCCCCTGCTGCGGCACGATCAGCAGCTCGCCGTCGGCGTTGTAGAAGAAGCGACCCTGCATCGAGCGATTGGCCACGTACAGGTGGATGCCGACGCCCGACTGCTCGGCCGGACCTCCGTTGCCCGCCATGGTGACGATGCCGTCGATGAAATCGGTGGGCTCGCCAGGCAGCGGCAGCGGGTCCCAGCGCAGCTGGTTTGGATTCGCCGGCACTTCGTTGAAGCGGTTGTGGAAGCGGCCTTCCGGCACCGCATCGAACGGGTGATGCATCGCCGCCGGGCGAATCCGGTACAGCCAGCTGCGGCGGTTGCTGTGGCGCGGCGCCGTGAAGGCGGTTCCGGACAGCTGCTCGGCATACAGGCCGTGCGCGACCTGCTGTGGCGAATTCTGCCCTTCAGGCAGCACGCCGGGCATGGCCTCGGTGGCGAATTCGTTGGCGAAACCGGATTGGTAACCCTTGCTGGCCTTATCAGACATGCATCCGCCTTGTGCTTTTTCTAAAGCCCCTCTCCCTCCGGGAGAGGGGTTGGGGTGAGGGTTCGGTCTTGCGCAGCGCCAAGAATAGCCTCGAGCACCGCAGCCGTTTGTTGCAGAACCTCGTTGTCCCAATAGCGCAGGACCTTGAGGCCAAGCGATTCAAGAAAACGAGTGCGCGTTTCGTCTGCGCCCTCGTTGTGTTGCGAACCGTCAAGCTCGATCACCAGCCTGGCCGAGTCGCAGTAAAAATCCGCTACGTAGGGAGGGATGGGATGCTGCCTGCGGAATTTAAGCCCGTTCAAGCGCCCTGCCCGAAGGTGGAGCCAGAGGCGCTGTTCGGCTTCCGTACTTGAATGCCGAAGTTCGCGCGCATGACCGCGCGTTCTGGTTGGCAACGGTGGCTTCCTGCCTCCGCGCATTTCCGCACCCTCTCCCCAACCCCTCTCCCGCAGGGAGAGGGGCTTTAGAGCAAAAGCGTTTACAGGAAGCCGCGCTTCATCTGGTCGCGTTCGATCGACTCGAACAGCGCCTGGAAGTTGCCTTCACCGAAGCCTTCATTGCCCTTGCGCTGGATGATCTCGAAGAAGATCGGGCCGATGTTGTTCTGCGTGAAGATCTGCAGCAGCTTGCGCTGCTTGGTCTCCGGATCGGCGTCGATCAGGATCTTGTTCTTCGCCAGGCGCGGCACGTCCTCGCCGTGGTTCGGAATACGCATGTCGATCACGTCGAAGTAGGTGTCCGGCGTATCGAGGAATTCCACGCCCTGCGCGCGCATCGCTTCCACCGTGTCATAGATGTTGTCGGTGAACAGCGCAATGTGCTGGATGCCTTCGCCGTGATAGGCGTCGAGGTACTCGTTGATCTGCGACTTCGGATCGCTCGATTCGTTGAGCGGGATGCGCACGATGCCGTCCGGCGCGGTCATCGCCTTGGACACCAGGCCGGTCTTGGCGCCCTTGATGTCGAAGTAGCGGATCTCGCGGAAGTTGAACAGGCGCTCGTAGTAGTCCGACCACTTCTGCATGTTGCCGAAGTAGAGGTTGTGCGTGAGGTGGTCGATGAAGGTGAGGCCAAAACCCTTCGGATGCTGCTCGGCACCCGGGATCGGCGCGTAGTCGTCGCCGTAGATGCTGCCCGTGTCGCCGTAACGATCCACCAGGTACAGCATGCAGTCGCCGATGCCCTTCACCACCGGCGCGTTGATCGCCTTGGTGGCTTCGCCAAGTTCGCCCAGCGACTCACCGCCGTTACCGAGCACGGTGGCACGCACCTCGTCGGCCGGCTTCTTGAAGCGGATGGCGAAGCCTGCGGCGCAAGGACCATGCGCCTTGGCGAATTCGGCGGCGAAGGAGTCCGGATCCTCGTTGACCAGCAGGCTCACGTCACCCTGGCGGTAGACCGTGATCGGACGGCTCTTGTGCTTGAGCACGGCGCTGAAGCCCATGCTCTTGAACAGGTCGTGCAGCTCCTGCTCGCGACCGGCCGGGGCGGCAAACTCAACGAACTCGAAGCCGTTGATGCCCATGGGGTTTTCGAAGGTGGTGACCTGCATGCCAAGATTGGGCTGCGCGCTCATGGGAATCTCCTGGTGGATCGATGCTCAATGGCCCTACGCCAAGCGTGCGACCATCCTCATAATCCCAGCGTTATAGTTACATATGAAACCAATTGCAAGGAGCATCGCATCAGTGTCCGCTGAACGCCATCCCGACCATGCCCCGCTGGAGCTGGAGCATTTCCTGCCCTACAGGCTCTCCATCCTGTCCAATGCGGTCAGCCAGGCCATCGCCGACGACTACCAGCGGCGTTTCGACCTCAGCATGACGGAGTGGCGCGTGATGGCCGTGCTGGCGCGATTTGACGGCCTGTCGGCACGTGAAGTGGCCGAACGCACCCTGATGGACAAGGTGGCGGTGAGCCGGGCCCTGGCCAAGCTGGTCGAGGCCGGCTGGGTGACCCGGGCCACCCACGATGGCGACAAGCGCCGCTCGGTGCTGGGCCTGAGCGAGGCCGGCTGGGCGATCCACGAGGTGGTGGCGCCGATGGCGCGGGCGCACGAGCGCAACCTTCTGGAAAAGCTCGACGAAGAGGAGCGCACCTGGCTGCTGCGCATCCTCGACAAGCTGCAGGCGATCGAGCCGAAGTAGGCAGTAAGCGCCACCTTTTGATCGTCATTCCCGCGAGGTGCTCTTCAACAGCTGAAAAGCTGGTCAAGCGGGAGGCGCTTCAAAACAGCGAAGCTGGTCATCCAGTGCCTTGGCTCTTATTGCACCGAAAAGTCGCTGGATGACTCGCTACGCTCACCCCTTCGGGGCCGCCCTACGGGCGTTCTGCGCGCTTCGCGCTTGTCCCGCTTGACCAGCCTGCGGCTGTTGAAAGGCACCTCGCTGGAATGACGGAGTTGAGGGCTTCCTTACTTCACCCCGTGCATCAACCGGTTGATCAGCGGCGCGATCAGGAACAACAGCACACCCGCCCCGGCCAGCAGCCAGAAGCTGAAGGTGAAGCCGCTCAGCGCGGAGGCGACGGTCATGCCGGTTTCGCCGCTGACGTGGCCGGCGAAGATGCCCGAAAGGTTGTTGCCGATCCCGGTGGAGAGGAACCAGCCGCCCATGGCGAAGCCCACCAGGCGCACCGGCGCCAGCTTGGTCACCATCGACAGGCCGATCGGCGACAGACACAGCTCGCCAAGGGTCTGCAGTACGTAGACCAGTACCAGCGGCCAGAACGGGATCAGGTTGCGGCTATCGACCAGGCTGGACAGCGCGTACATCAGCACCACGAAGGCCAGCGCATTGCCGAGCAGGCCCAGGCCGAACTTTCGCGGGATCGAAGGCTCCATGTTGCGCTTGTCCAGCCAGCCCCAGGCGATGGACACGAACGGCGCCAGCAGCACCAGCGCCAACGGCGCGACCGACTGGAACCAGCCCACCGGGAATTCCCAGCCGCCGAACATCTTGCGGTCGACGATGTTCTGCGCGAGGAAGTTGAACGAGCTGCCCGCCTGTTCGTAGAACATCCAGAACAGCACGTTGAACACGAAGATGATCAGCATCGCGATCACGCGGTTGCGCTGCACCTTGCCCTCGCGGATGCCTTCCACCAGCAGCAGCGCGGACAGACCCACGAACAGCACGCTGAGCATCCACTGCAGCACCACGGCGCCGGCCTTCGCCATCACCAGGTAGACCAGCGGGATGGCAAGCACGCAACCGATGAACACGTAGAGCACGCGCATGCGGTTGGCCTGGTCCGCCGTCGGGCGACCCACGCCCTTGAGCTGGCGACGGCCGACCCAGAACCAGAACAGGCTGATCAGCATGCCGATGCCCGATGCCAGGAACACCAGCTTGTAGTTCTGCTGCATCGGCGTGTCGGTGAAATAGCTCGCCATCCAGCCGGTGATCAGCGGCGAGAACAGTGCACCCGCGTTGATGCCCATGTAGAACAGGGTGAAGCCGCGGTCGCGGCGCGCGTCACTCACGCCGTAGAGCTGGCCCACCATCGAAGAGATGTTCGGCTTGAACAGGCCATTGCCGACGATCACGGTGGACAGGCCGAGCAGGAAGATGTCCTGGTTCGGCACCATGATCAGGAACAGGCCGGCCGACATCACGATGGCGCCGACCAGGATCGAGCGCTGGTAGCCAATGATGCGGTCGGCGACATAGCCGCCGAACACCGCCGCCGCATAGACCAGCGCCAGATAGGCGCCATAGGTGCGGCTGGCGAAGCCCTGCCCCGACGGATCGTTGTTGAAGAACTCCGCCACGATGTACAGCGTGAGCGCCCAGCGCATGCCGTAGAAGGCGAAGCGCTCCCAGAACTCCGTCATGAACAGCATCCACAACGGACGCGGATGCCCCATGGTCTGCGGGTAATCGGGTACCGACGGCGCGGTGGTCGTGGTGGCGTGGGTCATGCGTTCCCCTGTTGGGTGTGGTCGGCACGTCGCGTGCGGACCGGTTGAAGCGGACGGGGAGATGTAACCGGCCAGCGCCGAATCCGTCAAATGCACCGCAGCATATTGCGAATCTGATAAGGCGCCACGGAAACCTGCCGTGGCGCCCCTTCATTCAACGCACGCCGTGCATCAAGCGATTGATCAACGGCGAGATCAGCAACAACAGCACGCCTGCGCCCGCCAGCAGCCAGAAGCTGAAGGTGAAACCAGCCAGTGCCGAGGCGGCGGTCATGCCACTCTCGCCGCTGATCTGGCCCGCCAGCAGGCCGGAAAGATTGCCGCCCACCGCCATCGACAGGAACCAGCCGCCCATCGCCACGCCCACCAGGCGCGGCGGCGCCAGCTTGGTCACCATCGACAGGCCGATCGGCGACAGACAGAGCTCGCCGACAGTCTGCAGCACGTAGCAGGCGGTCAGCGGCCAGAACGGGATCAGGCCGCGGCTGTCGATCGAATAGGTCAGCGCATACATCAGCGCGGTGAAGCCCAGGCCGTTGAAGACCAGGCCGAAACCGAACTTGCGCGGAATCGACGGTTCCTTGTGGCGACGCGCGAGGAACGACCACACCTGAGTCACCACCGGTGCCAGCACGATGATCGCCACCGGGCTCACCGACTGGAACCAGCCCACCGGGAACTCCCAGCCGCCGAACATCTGGCGATCGACCATGTTGGCCGCCAGGAAGTTGAACGAGGTGCCGAGCTGGAAGTACATCATCCAGAACAGGACGTTGAAGGCGAAGATGATCAGCATCGCGATCACGCGTTCCAGCTGCACGCGGTCGTGGCGAATCGCCTCCACGATCAGCATGGCGGCCACGCCGACGAACAGCAGGCTCAACAGCCACTGCAGGCCGTTCGCGCCGATGAAAGCCAGCAGCAGGTAGACCAGCGGCACCGCCACCGCCACGCCCACCAGCACCCACACCACGCGCATGCGGCTGGCTGCTTCCGGCGCGGGACGGCCCACGTTCTTCAGGCCGCGACGACCGAACCAGAACCAGAACAGGCTCAGCGCCATGCCCACGCCCGCGGCGCCGAACACGATGCGGTAGTTCTCCTGCGTCGGCGTGTCGGTGAAGTGGCTGGCGAGCCAGCCGGTCAGCAGCGGCGCCAGCAGCGCTCCGCCATTGATGCCCATGTAGAACAACGTGAAGCCGCGATCCCGACGTTCGTCCTTGGAACCATAGAGCTGGCCGACCATCGAGGAGATGTTCGGTTTGAACAGGCCATTGCCGACCACGACCATCGCCAGGCCGAACAGGAAGATCTCCTTGCCTGGCAGCATCACCACGAACAGGCCCACGGCCATCACCAGCGCACCGATCAGGATCGAGCGCTGGTAACCGATCACCTTGTCGGCCACGTAGCCGCCGAAGATGCTGGTGGCGTAGATCAGCGCAGTGTACGCGCCGTAGATCTTGCTGGCCCAGGCCTCACCGGCCGGGTCGCCGTTGAAGAAGTGCGCCACGATGTACAGCGCCAGCGCCCAGCTCACGCTGTAGAACGCGAAACGCTCCCAGAACTCCGTCATGAACAGCATCCACAGCGGACGCGGATGCCCCATCGTCTGCGGGAAATCAGGCGCGGACGCGGGTGCGGTCTCGGCTGTGTGGCTCATGCATGCCCCTTAGATTGCTAACAAATGGCGCGAAGTGCGCCGACAGAAATTACGAAAGGACCCGAACGCGTCCGCGCCCCAAACCCGCCCCGCCGTCATCCCCGCGCAAGCGGGGATCCAGTGACTTTCACGCCAAAGCCAAGGCGCTGGATGACCAGCTTCGCTGTTGTAAAGCGCCTCCCGCTTGCGCGGGAATGACAGTGGGGGATAGTGACCATAAAAGGGCGCGTGAGCGGTCTTGATGTTCGAGAGGCGTGGCAACGCCTCAGGTGCCCAGCTCCGTGCGCACGTCGAGCAGTTCCGGGAAGAATTCCAGGTCCAGCGCCTTCTTGAGGAAAGCCACGCCGGAGGAGCCGCCCGTGCCGCGCCGGTGTCCGATGATGCGTTCCACGGTTTTCATATGGCGGAAACGCCAAAGCTGGAAACTCCCCTCCATGTCCACCAGCTGCTCGCACATGTGGTACTCGGGCCAATACGCCGAACGGTTTTCATAGATGCGCTTCAGCACCGGAAGCAGGTCCGCGTGCCGCTGGTAAGGCTGCGACCAGTCGCGTTGGGTGAGTTCCGGCGGCACCGCATGGCCACGGCGCGCCAGGTAGCACAGGAACTCGTCGTACAGGCTCGGCGCTTCCAGTACCGCGCGCAGGTCGGCTTGCGCCACCGGGTCATACGCAAACACCTGCAGCATCTGCGCGTTCTTGTTGCCGAGCAGGAATTCGATGGTGCGGTACTGCAGCGACTGGAAGCCGGACGAGGAGCCCAGCACGCCGCGAAATTCCAGGTATTCCGAGGGGGTCAGCGTTTCCAGCACGCCCCACTGTTCGAACAGCTGTCGCTGAACTTGCTTTACGCGCGCCAGGATCTTCAGGCACGGGTCGAGGTCGTCGCGGCGCAGGCTGGCGATGGCGGCCTTGAGCTCGTGGATGATCAGCTTCATCCACAGCTCCGACACCTGGTGCTGCACGATGAACAGCATCTCGTCGTGGTGCGGCGGGTCGCTCAGGGGGTGCTGCGCGGTGAGCAGCTGGTCCAGCCGCAGATAGCCGCCATAGGTCAGTCGCCCGTTCAGGTCGAGTTCGATACCGGCCTCAAGGTCGCGCTGGTTCTCGGTCATGTCGATCCGGAGTGCGGAAAAGTCCGCATGGTAACCGGTGTGGCGGCCGGCCCCGTACGAGGGCGCATGCTGCACCGTGCCTTGCAGCGCAACAAGGCCCCCTGTAACAATTTCGCTCTTGCTCAGGGCTTTAGAGCCTGTTCAAGGTCTCGGCGTGGCCCATGCCGAGACCTTGAACAGGCTCTTGTCCGCTGCTGGCCCCACTGGATGGGCCGCCGCTTCCCAGCATCCAAGATCTCCATTAACTCTCTCCGGGAGCGAGTTGTGTCCATCGCCGCCAAGTTTGAAATCGAATACCTCCAGTATCTCGATGCGGAAGGCAAGCAGGTCCGTGACGATCTGCCTGCGTTCGCCAACGACCTCGACCACATGGTCGAGCTGTACAAGTTGATGATGTCGACCCGCGTGTTCGACGCGAAGTCGGTCGCCTTGCAGCGCACCGGCAAGCTCGGCACCTATGCCAGCTGCCTCGGCCATGAAGCCGCGCACGTGGGCATCGGCAGCGCCATGAAGCCCGAAGACGTGTTTGCGCCGAGCTACCGCGAATACGGTGCCCAGCTGTACCGCGGCGTGCAGCCGCGCGAGGTGTACATGTACTGGGGCGGCGACGAGCGCGGCAACGACTATCAGAACGAGCCGGCCCGCCACGACTTTGCCTGGTCGGTGCCGATTGCCACGCAGTGCCTGCATGCCGCCGGCTCCGCGCTGGCCTTCAAGATCCGCAACGAAAAGCGCGTGGCCGTGTGCACCATCGGTGACGGTGGTTCGTCCAAGGGCGACTTCTACGGCGCCATCAACATCGCCGGCGCGCAGAACCTGCCGATGGTGGCGGTGATCGTCAACAACCAGTGGGCCATCTCGGTGCCGCGCAAGATCCAGTCGGGTGCACCGACGCTCGCGCAGAAGGGCATCGCGGCCGGCCTGTACTGCATCCAGGTCGACGGCAACGACATCATCGCCGTGCGCAAGGCCATGGGCGACGCCCTGGACCGCGCGCGCAACGGCGAAGGCGGCAGCGTGCTCGAGCTGGTGACCTATCGCCTCGGCGACCACACCACCGCCGACGACGCCCGCCGCTACCGTGGCGAGCAGGAAGTGAAGGACGCCTGGGCGAAAGAGCCGATGAAGCGCCTGCGCGCGTGGCTGGTGGCCAAGGGCGTGTGGGATGACGCCAAGGAAGAAGCCTGGAAGGTGGAGTGCGACGACTGGATGGACAACGAGGTGAATGCCTACCTCGAGACCAAGACCCAGCCGGTCACGGCGATGTTCGATTACACCTTCGCCGAAGTCCCCGCTGATCTCGCCAAGCAGCGCGATCTCGCACTCCAGCTCGACAAGAAGGCCCACTAAGCCATGGCACAGATCACTCTTATCGAAGCCGTCACCCAGGCGCTCGCCTATGAGATGGCGCACGACGACAGCGTCGTGGTGCTGGGTGAGGACGTGGGCGTCAACGGCGGCGTGTTCCGCGCCACCCAGGGCCTGCAGGAAAAGTTCGGCGAACTGCGCGTGCTCGACACGCCGCTGGACGAAACCACCATTGCCGGCGTCACCGTGGGCCTTGCCGCCCAGGGCATGAAGCCGGTGGCCGAAGCGCAGTTCGAAGGCTTCATCTACCCGATGATGGAGCAGATCGCCTGCCACGCCGCGCGCCTGCGCAACCGCACCCGCGGCCGCATCACCGTGCCGGCCGTGTGGCGCGCCCCGTGGGGCGGCGGCATCCGTGCGCCGGAGCATCACTCCGAAGCGAACGAGCACCTGTTCACCAACATCCCGGGCCTGCGCGTGGTGATGCCGTCGTCGCCGGCGCGTGCCTACGGCCTGCTGCTCGCCGCCATCCGCGATCCGGATCCGGTGATGTTCTTCGAGCCCAAGCGCATCTACCGCCAGTACAAGGAAGAAGTGCCCGATGACGGCGAGGCGCTGCCGCTGGACGTGTGCTTCGTGCTGCGCGACGGCACCGACGTCACCATCGTCACCTGGGGTGCCCAGGTGAAGGAAGCGCTGGAAGCCGCCGACGAGCTCGCCGCCGACGGCATCAGCGCCGAAGTGATCGACGTGGCCACGCTGACCCCGCTGGACTTCGACACCATCGCCGAGTCGGTGCAGAAGACCGGCCGCTGCGTGATCGTGCACGAAGCCCCGAAGACCGCCGGCTTCGGCGCGGAAATCGCCGCCCGCATCGCCGAGGAATGCCTGTACGACCTGCTGGCTCCGGTCGAGCGCGTCACCGGCTTCGACACGCACATCCCGCTGTTCCGCCTGGAAATGAAGTACCTGCCGAGCACCGAGCGCGTGGTGGAAGCCGCCAAGCGCACGCTGGCCGCCAGCTAAAATCTTTCCGCGCTCGTCGTCCCTGCGAAGGCAGGGACCCAGCGCCACGAACCAAGACACTGGATCCCCGCTTGACCAGCTTTTCAGCTGTTGAAGAGCACCTCGCGGGGATGACGACCAAACAAATTCGCGAGAATCAACATGGCCGACATCAAGACGTTCTACCTCCCCGACCTCGGCGAAGGCCTTCCCGACGCAACCATCGTCGAGTGGCACGTGAAGGAAGGCGACACCATCAAGCTCGACGCACCGCTGTGCTCGATGGAAACCGCCAAGGCCGTCGTTGACGTGCCCTCCCCGTACACCGGCAAGGTCACCAAGCTGCACGGCGCTGCCGGCGACATCATCGAGACCGGCGCCGCGCTGGCCGAGTTCGAGCCCGACCCGAACGCCAAGCAGCGCGCCGAGGCCGAGTCCACTGGCCACCACCACGGCCCGAAGAAGGGTGCCGGCAGCGCCGCTGCCGAGCCGAAGAAGGTCGTCGCCTCCGATGAAGGCGGCGAGATCGAAAGCAACGGCACCACCCAAGGTGGCCCGGCCGCCGACCGCGAAGACGAAGGCACCGTGGTCGGCGCCATGATCTCCGGCAGCCACGTGCACGTGGAGCAGGCCAGCAGCGTCGGCGGCGTGAAGGCCGTGCCGGCCGTGCGCGCCCTCGCCAAGAAGCTCAAGGTCGACCTGTCCCGCGTGAAGCCGACCGGCGCCGACGGTGTGGTCACACTGGGCGACGTGAAGAACGCCGCCGCCAACGGCACGGCACAGCTCGGTGCTGCGCCTGCCCGCGCCGTGCACGAAGACGCCGGCCGTCACCTTGCCCCGCGTCTGCCCGAACCGGAGCCGTCCCGCACGGCCACTTCGCTTGCCGGCAAGCCGGTGCGCACGGCCCCGCCGAGCGTGCAGGCCAGCGGCCAGCCGGAACAGCTCAAGGGCGTCCGCCGCAACATGGCCCGCGTGATGGCCGAAGCCCACGCCAACGTGGTGCCGACCACCCTGGTCGATGACGCCGACCTGCACGCCTGGATCGGCAAGCAGGACATCACCGCCCGCCTGATCCGCTCCATCGTGGTGGCGTGCAAGACCGTGCCGGCGCTCAATGCCTGGTTCGACGGCAAGAACCTCACCCGCACGCTGCATCCGCACGTGGACATCGGCATCGCCGTGGACACCGAGGAAGGCCTGTTCGTGCCGGCCCTGCGTAACGCCGACGTGCTCGACGGCGCCGGCATCCGCGCCGCGATCAAGCGCCTGCGTACGTCGGTGGAAGATCGCACCATCCCGGCGTCGGAGCTCTCGGGCTACACCATCAGCCTGTCCAACTTCGGCATGTTCGCCGGTCGCTACGCCACGCCGGTCGTGGTGCCGCCGTGCGTCGCCATCATTGGCGCGGGCAAGTTGAGCCATGACGTGGTGGCGGTGATGGGCGGCATCGAAGTGCATCGCCGCATGCCGATCTCGCTGACGTTCGACCATCGCGCTGCCACCGGTGGCGAAGCCGCGCGCTTCCTCAAGGCGCTGCTGGACGATCTGTCGCTGCCGAACTGAGGTTCGACGTTCCACGAAGAGCCCCGGCATGTCCGGGGCTTTTTTTATGCATCCGCCGAGTCAGTAGTGCTCGATGAAGTACGACGTGGTGTGATCGAGCGCCTTGCGCCAGCGCTGCTCCAGCGCGAAGTCGTATTCCGGATCGTGCTCGGCGATGGCGCGCAGCAGGCTGTCCGACCAGTAGAGATACAGCTCGGGCCGCACCGGCGCCCTGCCCTTGCGGCCATGAACCTGCGCCGTCTCGGTCATGGTCCGTCGCGTCAACCTGCTGCCGCCCGCATGGGCAATGGCCGCGCTGATGCCACGACGCAGGGCGAGGTGCTGCACGCTGAAATCGGTGTGGCTGAACATGCCCGGGATGTCCGGGTGGCTCGCCATGAAGATCTCGTAGAAGCGGGCGATGAAGCCGCCATGGCGCAGGCAGCGCCCGTAGCTGGTTTGCAGGTCATCGAATGTGTCGGTCATGCCAGCCTCCTGCACTGACATCGGCTATCCGTAGGCAGCGCAAGCTAGCACGCGATTTTGCACGCGCCGTAGAGGCGCATGGTCGCAACGCCGGCATCTTCCCGTGTTGACGACTTCTCGACCCGCGCGCGGCTATACGAACGGCATCGTCGCATCACGGGGACCGCACCATGCATCACAGCCGGCTCTGCACTGTCGTCATCGATTGCCAGACGGACGACCTCACCCAGGCAGCCACTTTCTGGAGTCATGCGCTCGGCAAGTCCGTCGTCACCGTCGACCAGGATGGCGATGGCCGTTACGCAGAACTGGCGACCGAAGAGGACGAACCGATCATTCTCCTGCAACGCGTGCAACACGAAGGCCGCGTGCACCTGGATATCGAAACTGATGACCTCGACGCGGAAGTGGCGCGGCTGGAAAAGCTGGGTGCCACGCGTGTGGCCTTCGTGCGCGATCGCTGGTGGGTGATGCAGGCGCCGAGCGGGCATCGATTCTGCGTGGTACGGCCGCAGCGGGAAAAATTCGGCCCGCATCTGAATCGCTGGGAGTGAGGCGGAACAGTCCTCCCCTGTAGGAGCGCACCCCGTGCGCGATAAACCTATCGCGCGCAGGTGACGCCGGGTTGCGGTAACCCTGCAACGCCGCGATCGCGCACTGGGTGCGCTCCTACAAGAGAAGGAGCAGGCACGCCTTGCTCAGACCGCGCGCTTCGAAAAGATCAGATGCAGGCCGAAGGCCACGAACACGGCGCCGGCCAGGCCGTCGATCCAGCGCGAGAGGCGCAGGTAGCCGCGACGCATGGCGGGCAAGGCAAACACGCCGGCCACCACGGTGAACCAAAGCAAGGTTTCCACCACCACCATGCTCCATAGGCCCCAGCGGGCACCCGCGCTGACGCCATCGCCAAGGAAGGCGGAAAACACGCTGCCGAAGTAGATGACCACCTTCGGATTGGACAGATTGGTGAGCAGCCCCGCGCGCAGCGTGGCCCAGTCGCTCTGCTGCAGCACCTGCTGCGGCTCGCCGGCAAGCGTCGCGGGAGCGCGAATGGCTCCGCGCAGCATCTTCACGCCCATCCAGGCGAGGTAGAGGCCACCGGCAATGCTGATCAGCCGTTCCAGCCAGGCCAGCCGCTGCAGTACCAGTTGCAGGCCCGCCAGCGCCAGCGCCGACCACACCACCACGCCCAGGGTGATGCCGATGACACCGAACATCGCCTGCCGGCGGGTGCGGCTCACCGCGGTCTGCGACACGAAGAAGAAGTCCGGGCCGGGGCTCAGCAGGGCCACCAGGTGCACGACGGCGATGGTCAGAAACAGGTTCACGGCGCTCTCCACAGTGGCGGAACCGCACTTTCTCGCGGCGACGCAACTTGTCGCCACTGCGGTGGTTCCTCTAGGCTGCTATTTTTACACGTCCTCGGGACGCCCTAGGCCGTGCAGGGGATCTCCGCCTCACCTGGACAGACCCGGCCTAGGCCCGGCCTGCCGCTTGGCGCGTGCCTCCCGGACTGACTTCCATCGCTTTTTTGAACCAACGACGACACTGATGAGCCTTCGACTCCGCCTCATTGCAATGAACTTCCTGCAATTTTTTGTATGGGGGTCGTGGCTGCTCACCATCGGTGCCTACTGGTTCCAGGACAAGCACTGGTCAGGCGCGCAGTTCGGCGCGATCTTCTCGACGATGGGCATCGCCTCGCTGTTCATGCCGTCCATTGCCGGCGTGATCGCGGACAAGTACATCAATGCGGAGAAGCTCTACGGCATCTTCCACCTGTGCGGCGCCGCCGTCCTGTTCTGCGTGCCGATGGTGCAGTCGCCCAGCCTGATGTTCTGGGTGATGCTGCTCAACATGATGTTCTACATGCCGACCATCTCGCTCTCCATCGCGGTGGCGTACAACGCGCTCAAGAGCGACGGCAAGGACATCGTCAAGGACTATCCGCCAATCCGCGTGTGGGGCACGGTGGGCTTCATCGCCGCGCTGTGGACGGTGAGCCTGCTGCGCCTGGAAACCTCCTCGGGCCAGTTCTACGTCGCTTCCGGCGCCGCCGTGCTGCTGGGCCTGTATGCGTTCACGCTACCGGCCTGCCCGCCGCGCTTCCAGCGCCGCGCGAACCAGTCGTGGCTGGACACGTTCGGTCTCACCTCGTTCAAGCTGTTCCGTGAAGCGCGCATGGCGATCTTCTTCATCTTCGCCATGCTGCTGGGCGCGGCGCTGCAGCTGACCAATGCCTACGGCGACACCTTCCTGCACGACTTCGCGCAGATGGGCGAATACAAGGAACTGGTGGCGGTGCGTTACCCGGCCATCATCATGTCCATCTCGCAGATCTCCGAAACGCTGTTCATCCTGGCCATCCCGTTCTTCCTGCGCCGCTTCGGCATCAAGACGGTGATGCTGATCAGCATGCTGGCGTGGACGCTGCGCTTCGGCCTGTTTGCCTATGGCAACCCGGGTTCGGGCCTGTGGATGATCGTGCTGTCGTGCATCGTGTACGGCATGGCGTTCGACTTCTTCAATATCTCCGGCTCGCTGTTCGTGGAAGGCCAGAGCGATCCCTCGATCCGCGCCAGCGCGCAGGGCCTGTTCATGCTGATGACCAACGGCATCGGCGCCGTGCTCGGCAGCTCGATCAGCGGCCTGATCATCGAGGCGTTCTTCACCCGTCCGGACCAGAGCAAGGACTGGCACGGCATCTGGATTACCTTCGCCACCTATTCGCTGGTGGTGGCCGTGCTCTTCATGTTCCTGTTCAGGCACAAGCACGAACCAGCCAGCCTGCGGGAGGCAACGGCGCATTGAACCCGTCGTCCACGTCGCTAAAGAAAAGGCCGCGCCGGCAACAGCGCGGCCTTTTCTTTGATGCAGGCACCGTCGAAATAGTTGGCATGACTTCAGCCATGCGGCACAGCCCCCGGGTTGCCGCTACTGTCGGGTCACCCGCCCTCGTGGCGGCCTGACCACGACTTCAAGGAAAGATGTCATGACCCGACTCCTGACTGCATCCATGGCTTTGGCACTGGGTACCGTTGTCGCACTGCCGTCGCACGCCCGAGACGCCGCACCCGGGGGCGAGGAACTTGGCAAGGTGGTGCAAGCCGAAGGCGAGGCCTTCATCAAGCAAGGGCGCAGTGACGGCCTCTCGATTGCCGTTGTGCGCGACGGACAGGTGAGCTTCTACAACTTCGGCACCGTGTCCCGCGAGAAGCCGCAGGCGCCGACCAAGGACACCGTCTACGAGATCGGCTCCATCAGCAAAACCTTCGGCAGCCTGCTGCTGGCCCAGTCGATTGTGGCCGGCAAGGCCAAAGCCAGCGACGAGCTGCATCTGTACTTGCCCGGCGACTACGCCAACCTCGCCTACCAGGGGCATCCGATTCGCCTGATCGATCTCGTCAACACCACCAGCGGGCTGCCCGACAACCTGCCCGACATCGGCTCGGTCGTTCAGGGCGTGCCACCCGACCAGGTGCCGGCGAAAGTTGTCGAGATGTTCAATGGCTTGACGCAGGAAGCCATGCTCAAGGATCTCAAGGGCGTCTCGCTGCAGACGCAACCCGGCACGGCTTCCAAGCATTCCAACGTGGCCGCCGAATTGGTGGGCGTGACGGTGTCGCGCGTGGAAGGCCAGCCCTTCGAGGTCCTGCTTGCCAGCCGCATCGAAAAGCCGTTTGGCATGCAAAGCGGCGTAGGCAACGAACGGCAGGCGCTTAGGGCGATCGGTTACAACGATAGCGGCGTCGTGGCACCCGCACTGATGGGCACGGTGATCCTGCCCGCCGGTGGCCTGCACTACAGCGCCGCCGACATGGCGCAATACATCACCGCGCAGCTGAAGAGCGACGACGCTGCCGTCGCCCTGACCCACCGACCGGCCTGGAACGGCGGAGGCAAGACCATCGGCTACAACTGGACCATCGGTACCACCATGGATGGCGAGCAACGCCTGAGCCACACCGGGGGCACCCTCGGCTTCTCCAGCTTCGTCGATCTCTTCCCCGACTCGCACTACGGCATCGTGTTGCTGGCCAACCGCAGCAGCCCCACTCTGCAGGGCCAGTTGTGGGCGATGTCGGACTCGATTCAGCGCCGCGTGTGGGGCGAATCTCCGGGGTTCACTGCACTCAAGGCGCAACTGGAAAAGGAGGGCTACGCAAAGGTCGGCGTTGCGGTAACCCAGGTGCACCGCACGTATCCGCAACTGACGCTGTCCGAGGACGAGGTCAATCGCTGGGGTTACAGCCTGCTGCGGGACAAGCGCACCAAGGAGGCCATCAGCGTGTTCGCGTTCAACACCGAGCAGCATCCGCAAAGCGCCAATGCCTTCGACAGCCTTGCCGAGGCCCGCCGGGCCAACGGGGACATCCCCCAGTCGTTGCGCGATTTCCGACGCTCGCTGGAGCTGAATCCTGGCAACGACAACGCCCGCAAGCAGATTGCCGAGTTGGAAGCCGCTGGCGACAAGGGCTGAGAGCGTGCGCAGGGGAGTAACCGCATCCGGGGAGCATCCGTCGCTCCCCGGAGTCGTGCCCGGCAAGCTCGCAGGCCCATTCCGACGCTCATTTGGCGCTCCCGTTACAATGGCGGGATGCAGATCGGCCCCTACCGCATCGACCCGCCCGTGGTGCTCGCGCCCATGGCCGGGGTCACCGACAAGCCTTTCCGCCTGCTGTGCAAGCGGCTGGGCGCGGGTCTGGCCGTGTCGGAAATGACCAACGCCGATCCGCGCCTGTGGCGCACGCGCAAGTCGTTGCAGCGCATGGACCACGTGGGCGAGCCCGAGCCGGTCAGCGTGCAGATCGCGGGCTACGACCCGGCCATGCTGGCCGAGGCGGCACGCTACAACGCCGACAACGGCGCGCAGATCATCGACATCAACATGGGTTGCCCGGCCAAGAAGGTCTGCAACGTGTGGTCCGGCTCCGCCCTGTTGCAGGACGAGCCGCTGGTCGCGCGCATCGTGAAGGCCGTGGTCGATGCCGTGGACGTGCCGGTCACGCTGAAGATCCGCACCGGCTGGGATCGCCAGAACAGGAACGCCCTCAACATCGCGAAGATCGCCGAGGACTCGGGCATCGCCGCGCTCGCCGTGCACGGCCGCACGCGTGCCGACAAGTACGAAGGCGAGGCCGAGTACGAGACGATCGCTGCCGTGAAGGCCGCGGTGCGCATCCCGGTGCTCGCCAACGGCGACGTGCTCACGCCACAACAGGCGAAGCACGTGTTCGACGCCACCGGCGCCGATGCGGTGATGGTGGGCCGTGGCGCGCAGGGTCGTCCGTGGATCTTCCGCGAGATCTCGCATTACCTCGCCACCGGTGAAACGCTGCTCGAACCGACGCCCACCGAGGTGCGCGACATCCTGGTGCATCACCTGGAACACCTCTATGCGTTCTACGGCGAACTGCAGGGCGTGCGCATCGCCCGCAAGCACCTGGGCTGGTACGCGAAGGATCGTCCGGAAAACGCCGCGTTCCGCGACGTGGTGAACCGCGCCGAGAACGCCGTCGACCAGCTTCGCCTGACCCGCGATTATTTCGACGCGCTGCAGGAAGGCCTGCGCCTCGCGGCGTGAGCGCACCCCGCAGCCCTCAGCCCTCAGCCCTCAGCCCTCAGCCGCCACATAGCCCGCGAAGGGCATCGCAACCCCTTGCGGCAAAGCTCAGGGCATCATGGCGCCTGGCGTCCCTCAGCAGGCCCATGCCCCCCATGCCGTCGACCCAAGCGAAGCGCCGGAAAGCGTGGCTGATGCCACTGCTGGCCTGCAGCTGCCTGCTCCTTTCGGGTTGCGAAGGAACGCTGTTCGCCGGACTCAACGCCACCGACCAGCATCACGGCATCGTGGAACGGCACGACGTGGTGTTCGATGCCACACATGAGCTCGCCCTCGACGTGTACGCCCCCGCGCATGCCGAACACGCACCGGTCGTAGTGTTCTTCTACGGCGGTGACTGGGCGCGTGGCCAGCGGGCCTGGTATCGCTTCGTGGGCACGGCACTCGCCGCCGAAGGCGTGGTGACGGTGGTCCCCGATTACCGCAAGGTGCCGCAGGTATCGCTGGACGGTTTCATGAGCGATGCAGCGGAAGCGGTGGCGTGGACGCGTGCCCATGCCAGCGAGTTTGGCGCCGCGGCGGACGACATCTTCGTCATGGGCCATTCTGCCGGCGGACAGATCGCCGCCCTGCTCGCCACCGATCCCGAATGGCTGGCGGCTTCCGGTATGCGGCCGCGTGACCTGGCCGGTTTCATCGGCCTCGCCGGCTGCTACGACTTCGTGCCCGTGCCCGACGACGACAAGGACATGATCGCCGCCTTCGGTGACACACCTGAGGCCCAGCGGCGCGGAGAGCCGGTGTCCTATGTCAGCGGCAGCGAACCGCCCATGCTGTTGCTGCAGGGTGAGGACGACCATGAAGTCACGCCTTCGAATGCCATCTCGCTATCGCGGGCCATGAACGCGCAGCACGAGGACGTGACGATGAAGCTCTATCCGGACACCGGGCATGAAGGCGTGTTGTTTGCGTTGTCGCGCCCAATGCGCAGCGACGCGGCGACACTGCCTGACGTACTGGCGTTCATCCACACGCATCCATCGGCGCACTGATCGCGACCTCGCATCCACGCCCGCAGGCGTAGCTTGGACGCTTCATTCCAGCACGCTCGAATGGGGCTACCGCGGTGAACAGCATCGTGACCGGCGAGTTTCCCTACATCCACGGCTTCTCCGCCGAGGAGCAGTCGCGGTTGATCCGGCAGGCGCGCATGTTCGAATCCGTCCTGTTCAGCCGCATCGACTACAGCGAGGCGTCCCGACTGCTCGAGGTGGGTTGCGGCGTCGGCGCACAGACGGAAATCCTGCTGCGCCGGTTTCCGAACCTGGAGGTAACGGGCGTGGATCTCTCGGACGCGCAGCTCGCCGCCGCCGAACAGAACCTCGCGCAGACGGCCTGGTGCAGCTCCCGCTATACGCTGCAGCAGGCGGACGCCACCGACCTGCCCTTCCCCGACCGCAGCTTCGACGCGGCCTATCTGTGCTGGGTGCTGGAGCACATGCCCAGCCCGGCGCGCGTGCTGAGCGAGCTGCGCCGCGTGCTGAGTCCGGGCGCGGTGGTGTACGTGACCGAGGTGCTGAACTCCTCGTTCTTCCTCGATCCGTATTCCCCCAACCTGCTGCGCTACTGGATGGCCTTCAACGACCATCAGTACGACAGCGGAGGCGATCCCTTCATCGGCGCCAAGCTCGGCAACCTGCTGCTGGCCGGCGGCTATCGCGACGTGCAGACCGAAGTGAAGAGCTTCCACCTCGACAACCGCCAGCCCGGCAAGCGCAAGCAGATGATCGAGTTCTGGGAAGAACTGCTGCTGTCGGCAGCCGACCAGCTGGTGGCCACCGGCAAGGTGGACACCGCGACGGTCGAGGGCATGCGCCGGGAACTGCAGGCGGTACGCAACGATCCGAACGCGGTGTTCTTCTTCGCCTTCGTGCAGGCGCGCGCGCTGGTTTACTGAGCGGGCGCGTGCACGGAGAAGCCGTACTGCGCCAGCACCGGCTTCAGCGCGGCGATCCACAGGGCGTAGCCGGTCGGCAGCATGTGCAGGCCATCGGGGCGGAACAGCTCGGGGCGCGGCTTGCCCTGCGCATCGAGCATCACGGGTGCGATGTCCACGAAGCGCACGTCTTTCTGCGTGGCTGCCCAGTCGCGGATCTTGTCGTTGGCCGCCTTCATGGTCGGCCACAGGGCCATGCGCGCGAGGCTCGGCTTGATCGAGACATAGACGATGGGCACGCCCGGCACGCCTTCACGCGCACGCGCCACGAACTTCTGGAACGAGGCCAGCACCTGGTCCGCCGTAGCGCCGTCGTTGATGTCGTTGTCGCCCGCATACATCACGATCAGGTTGGGCCTGTACGGCCACACGATGCGATCGGCGTAATAGGTGGAATCGGGCAGCGCCGAGCCGCCGAACCCGCGGTTGATCACGGGAATGCCCGGGAAGTCCTGCGCCAGCGACTTCCAGAACTGGATGGACGAGCTGCCGATGAACAGGACGCCGTGCGGGGCCGGCGGATGCTCGCGATCGGCGGCAACGAAGGCGTTGATGTCAGGCGTCCAATGCGACGGCGGCGCGCTGTCGGCCATGGCGCCCGAGCACAGCGTGCCGAGCACGAACAACGTGGCCACTACGCGCCAGATCAGTGACTTCATCCTGGCGATCCTCCTTGCGGCTTCCGGGGTGGGGAACGTTCGATTATGTATGCCGCGTCAGGTATCGCCAAACCCGCGGTGACGATGAGGAACACGACCTTTCACGCCGCAGGTCCTCCTCCCGTCCGCCCCATCCCTCCCACGGTTCGTCCCCGGGCAGCCTCGTCTCATCACCTGACGCTTGTTCTGCTTTAGGGTCAGCGGAGAGTGGCGACATCCCGAATGACACGGAGTCCACCATGCGCCGTCGCGACCTGCTCAAGGCTGCCATCACACTGCCCCTGATTCCCTGGGTGGCTGCCTTCCCTACGCTCGCTTCCGCCCGGGAGGCCATGGCCGCCGTCGGCCAGTGGCGTGCCCGCGTCCGCCCGGGCCAGCCCGGCTGGCCGAGCGAGGCGCAATGGGACCAGCTGCGCAAGGCGGTCGGCGGGCGCCTTGAGCGCGTGCAGTCGCCCTTCGACGCGGGTGCCGGCGTGGCGGCCCGCCAGGAAGCGTTGGCGCAGATCAAGAATCCCTACTACATCGGCGACACGCCGGCGCTCACCCAGACCAGTGGCTGGGTCGACGCCTGGACGTCCCGGCCCAGCGCCTACGTCGTCGTCGCCGCGCAGACGGCCGACGTGGTCGCCGCTGTGAACTTCGCCCGTGAGCACCGTCTGCGACTGGTGGTGAAAGGCGGCGGCCACAGTTACCAGGGCACCTCGGATGCGCCCGATTCGCTGTTGATCTGGACGCGCCACATGAATGCCGTGACCTTGCTTGAGCAATTCGTCCCGCAAGGCTGCGAAGGGCAGCAGGCCCCACTGCCGGCGGTGACCGTGCAGGCGGGGGCCATGTGGGTGGACGCGTACAACGCCGTGACCACCGAAGCCGGTCGCTACGTGCAAGGCGGCGGCTGCATGACCGTCGGCGTGGCCGGCCTGGTACAGAGCGGCGGCTTCGGCAGCTTCTCCAAACAGTTCGGCACCGCCGCCGGCAACCTGTTGGAGGCGGAAGTCGTCACCGCGGACGGCAAGACACGCGTGGTCAATGTGCGCCAGGATCCGGAGCTATTCTGGGCGATCAAGGGCGGTGGCGGCGGCAGCTTCGGTGTGGTCACGCGACTGACGCTGCGCACGCACGACCTCCCGGAGGTATTCGGTGCGGTGTTCGGGCTGATCCAGGCGGATTCGGACGAGGCCTACCGCGCACTCATCGCTGAAGCGGTCCGCTTCTACCGTGATGCGCTGTTCAATACGCACTGGGGCGAACAGATGGTGTTCCGCGGCGACAACGCGCTGCGCCTGTCCATGCTGTTCCAGGGGCTGGATCAGAAAACGGCGGAACAGACCTGGGCACCCTTCTTCGCATGGGTGCGCGCACGCAAGGACTGCCGCTTCAAGGATGAACCCCGCATCATCGCCCTGCCGGCGCGGCATTTCTGGGACGCGGAATTCTTCCGCCAGCACGCACCGCAATTGATCGCCTCGGACAGTCGCCCCGGCGCGGCACGCGATCGTGTGCTGTGGGCGGGTGACCAGGGACAGGTGGCCCAGTTCATCCACGGCTATCGCTCGGGCTGGTTGCCGCAATCGCTGCTCGACCCGCAGCAACAGGGCAAGCTGGTCGACGCGTTGTTCAACGCCACCCGCCACTGGGGCCTGTCGCTGCATTTCAACAAGGGACTCGCCGGCGCGCCGGCCGATGCCCTCGCGCGCTCGCGCGACACCGCCACCCATCCGCAGGTGCTCGACGCCTTCACCCTGGTCATTACCGGCTCCGAAGGCGACCCGGCCTTCCCCGGCATGCCCGGCGCCGGGCCGGACCTGGAGAACGCCCGCTCCGAAGCGCGCCGCATCGACGCGTCGATGGATGCACTGCTCAAGGTGGCGCCAGGGGCGGGCTCCTACGTATCCGAGAGCAATTACTTCGAGCGGGACTGGCAGACCTCGTTTTGGGGCAGCCATTACAACCGTCTCGCCGCCGCCAAACGACGGTACGACCCCGAGGGTCTGTTCTTCGTGCATCACGGCGTCGGCAGCGAGGCCTGGAGCGACGACGGCTTCACCCGCCGCTAAGCCCCGCTCCGGGGGCCGTGCGACCCGGCTGGGCTATGCTGACCGCACGCCAGCGCCCGACCAGGGGCTGGCATGCGCCTTTTCCGCCCCGGAAAAAAGGCCGCAAAGCCGTCCAAATGGCTGAATCGGCATGAAATCGTCATGTCCCGACCCCATGCTGAGGCTGCAAAGCGGGGGTGGGCCGTGTATCATGCGCCACCCCCTTTTATCTCTTTATCCGTAAGGAAGGATATAACCCGCGATGAGCAACTTCCTCTTCACCTCCGAGTCGGTCTCCGAAGGCCATCCGGACAAAGTCGCCGACCAGATCTCCGATGCCGTCCTCGATGCGATCATCGCGCAGGATCCGCGTGCGCGCGTGGCCTGCGAAACGATGGTGAAGACGGGCGTGGCGATCGTCGCCGGCGAAATCACCACCAGCGCCTGGATCGACCTGGAAGCGCTGACCCGCAAGGTCATCGTCGACATCGGCTATGACTCCTCGGACGTCGGTTTCGACGGCGAAACCTGCGGCGTGCTGAACCTGATCGGCAAGCAGTCGCCGGACATCAACCAGGGCGTGGACCGCAAGAAGCCGGAAGAACAGGGCGCTGGCGACCAGGGCCTGATGTTCGGCTACGCGACCAACGAGACCAAGGACTTCATGCCGGCGGCGGTTTACTACTCGCACCGCCTGGTCGAGCAGCAGGCCAAGGTCCGCAAGAAGAAGAACTCGCCGCTGCCGTGGCTGCGCCCGGACGCCAAGAGCCAGGTCACCCTGCGCTATGAGAACGACCAGGCCGTCGCCATCGACGCCGTGGTGCTGTCGACCCAGCACGATCCGAGCGTGAAGCAGAAGGACCTGATCGAGGCCGTGCGCGAGTACATCCTCAAGCCGGTGCTGCCCGCCAAGCTGCTGCACAAGGGCACCAAGTTCCACATCAACCCGACCGGCAAGTTCGTGATCGGTGGCCCGGTGGGCGACTGCGGCCTGACCGGCCGCAAGATCATCGTCGACACCTACGGCGGCTGGGCCCGTCACGGTGGTGGCGCGTTCTCGGGCAAGGACCCGTCGAAGGTGGACCGTTCGGCCGCCTACGCCGCCCGCTACGTGGCGAAGAACATCGTGGCCGCCGGCATCGCCGACCGCTGCGAAGTGCAGGTGAGCTACGCCATCGGCGTGGCCGAGCCGACCTCCATCTCGGTCACCACCTTCGGTACCGGCAAGATCACCGACGAGAAGATCGAGAAGCTGATCCGCAAGCACTTCGACCTGCGCCCGTACGGCATCATCAAGATGCTCGACCTGGTGCACCCGATGTACCAGCAGACCGCCAGCTACGGTCACTTCGGCCGCACCCCGTACGAAGTGAAGGGTCCGGACGGCAAGACCTACACCGCGTTCTCGTGGGAAAAGACCGACAAGGCCGAGGCGCTGCGCGCCGATGCCAAGCTGAAGTAAGCGATTCTCTTGCCTCAACTGAAAACGGGCCGCGAAAGCGGCCCGTTTTTTATTGCCCGGCTGACGGCGACCCTCAACCCCTTGTAGGAGCGCACCCAGTGCGCGATCGCCTTTCGCCCCGGTCTACACCGTCATCCCCCCGAGACGTTTTTCAACAGCCGCAGACTGCTCAAGCGGGACAAGCGCGAAGCGCGCAGAACGCCCGTCGGGCGGCCCCGAAGGGACGAGCGCAGCGAGTCATCCAGCGCCTTGGCTCTCGGCTTCCAGTTCTGTAATTCCCGCCAACTTGCTCGCCTGCCGCGGGCTTCCGGACCGCTGCCGCGGCCCGGGTCACTTTCTCTTGCTTGCCCAAGAGAAAGTAACCAAAGAGAACGGCACCCCGCGTGGCGCTGGCCGGGCCTACGGCCCAGCCAGTCCGTGAGGGGCGGCCGGGCTTTTCGACCGGGCTCCTGCCCGGACGAAAAGTGCCCGCCGTCCTTGTCGGGCACCCCTGCGGGGCCTGATCGTCCACCCCTCACCGCCACACAGGGGATGTTTGAAGGCTCGTGCCGCTGCGCGGCACATCGCGTTAGAGAGGCAGGCGTCATCGTTCGTTGTGGGAGCGCACCCAGTGCGCGACCGCAGAGGTCATGCCCCACGCCGCGGTCGCGCACTGGGTGCGCTCCCACAGGGTAGGAGAATCCGCTCTTCGCTCCGGCTCTTGATCTCCCCTCCCCTATGCCGCGGCGGGCGGGTGGAGGAACAGCCCGAAGGGTGGCCGGCAGGACGCCGGCCAGTTGGTCGTCAGGGCAGGAGGCCCTGTCGACAAACCCCGGAGCCCGGCCGCGGACCTTCCGGGCGAACGCCCGGAAGGCGCGAAATGGGGTGGCCTTTCTCTTGGTTACTTCTCTTTGGCCACGCAAAGAGAAGTAACCCGGCGGCCGGCAGGCCGTCGGAAGCCCGCGGCAGGCGAGCCAACTGGCGAGAACGTCACGCCCGGAAGCAGAGAGCCAAGTCACTGGATGACTCGCTACGCTCGCCCCTTCGGAGTAGCCCTGCGGGCGTTCTGCGCGCTACGCGCTTGTCCAGCCTTCGCTGGGATGATGAGCGATAAAGACCGGGGCGAAGGGCGGTCGCGCACTGGGTGCGCTCCTACAGAAAGCGTTTCGTTTCGCCCAAACAAAAACGGGCCGCTTGCGCGACCCGTCTGCTGCATCTCCGCTGAGCCGCCTCACTTGTCCGGCGACGACCCCACCGACGCCACCTTCCTCGCCGTCGCCTTCGGCGCCGGGCAGGTGGAGGCCTTCTTCTTCGAGCAGGTGGCGGCGCCACGAGCAGCCACGGCGTCAGCCTTGCTGCGGCGATGGTGGCGACGCGAGGCCGGCGTGGCGTCGGCCACGGCGGTGGCCTTGGCGGACGCCTTGCTGCGGCTGCCCTTGGCGGCGGCCGGCACGGCACCAACCTGCGCGACCAGCTCGGCCGGCGTCTCCTGGTTCTCGAAGCCGTCGTCCAGCAGGCGGGCCATCAGGCGGTCGCGCGTGGCGGCGGTACGGCCGCCGAGCACCACGCTGAACAGGCGACGGCCATCCTTCGTGGCGGTGGAGGCCAGGTTGAACCCCGCGGCATTGGTGTAGCCCGTCTTCAGGCCATCCATGCCCGGGTACTTGTCCATCAGGTTGTTGTGCCCGCGCACCAGGCGACCGCGGAACATGAATTCCTTGGTGGCGAAGTAGTGCGAGTACTGCGGGAAGTCGTGGTACAGCGCCATCGCCAGCTTGCTCATGTCGCGGGCGGTGGTGGTGTCTTCCGGATCGGGCAGGCCCGAAGCGTTGGCGAAGCGGGTGCTGCTCATGCCCAGCAACTGGGCCTGCGCGTTCATCATCTCGACGAAGTGGCTTTCCGTACCGCCCATGCCTTCGGCCATCACGGTAGCGGCGTCATTGGCCGACTTGGTGATCATGCCGAGCACGCAGTCTTCGACCGAGATGGTCTGGCCATTGCGAAGGTCAAGCTTGGTTGGCGCCTTGGAGGCAGCCCACGAGGACACCGGAAGGTCCTGGTCCATCTTCAGCGTGCCGTTCTGCACCGACTGGAAGGTGAGGTACAGCGTCATCATCTTGGCCAGCGAGGCCGGATGAGCAGCTTCATCGGGATTGACGGCGGTGATCACCTGGCCATCGGTGTCGTCCACCACGATGGCGGAAGAACCCGCATGTGCGATACCTGTGACACTGCCGGCGAACGCCACCAACAATGCGATCAGGCCACGACGCCAGGTGCCCCCGGCCGGCGTTACGGACTTGATAGCCACCCCGTTACCCTCGCTTCCAGCTCGCCGACAACAGGACGTTGCGAGATCGTCATCGCAGCGTCAGCCATGGGCAGAGACAATACTTGAATTAATACACATAAGTCCATGTTTCCATGGACGATAAAACGAAAACAGCGCCTTTGGCGCCGCCTTTACATAGATTTCACCGTGAAAACGATGTCTACGTTGCCAGCCGAGTTTGCCCGCAAAAGGCCGTCGGCGAAAGACTTTTTCCCTATCGGCGCCCTTCTATTTCCCTTGAGTGCCGTTAACGCGAAACCCTGAGGCGATGTCGGCAGACGCTACAATGGGCGGATGTCACTGATCCAACTCCAGCGCGTCGATTTCAGCATCGGCGGCCCCCTCCTGCTCGAACATGTCGACCTCTCCATCGAGGCGAACGAGCGCGTCTGTATTGTCGGTCGCAATGGCGAAGGCAAGTCCACCCTGATGAAGCTCATCGCCGGCGAGCTCAAGCCGGACGATGGCGAAATACGCGTGCAAGGCGGCGTGGTGGTCGCCCGCATGGCGCAGGAGGTGCCACAGGACACGGCAGGCAGCGTGTTCGATGTGGTCGCCGAAGGCCTGGGTGATCTCGGCCATCTGTTGGCCCGCTATCACCATCTGCTCGCCGAGGGCGACATGGACGCAGCCGGCGACGTGCAGACGCTGATCGACGCCGGCAACGGCTGGGATCTGGATCGTCGCGTCACCGATGTGCTGACCCGGCTGGAACTACCCGCCGAAACCGACTTCGCGGCCCTCTCCGGCGGCATGAAGCGTCGCGTGCTGCTGGCCCAGGCGCTGGTGCGCAAGCCTGACGTACTGCTGCTGGACGAGCCCACCAACCACCTCGACGTCGAAGCCATCGACTGGCTGGAAGGGTTCCTGCGCCAGTTCGACGGCAGCATCATCTTCATCACCCATGACCGCAGCTTTCTGCGTGCGCTCGCTACGCGCATCGTCGAGATCGACCGCGGCCAGCTCACCGACTGGCCGGGCGACTACGACAACTACCTGCGTCGCCGCGAAGAACGCCTGCACGCCGAAGCCCAGGCCAACGCGCTGTTCGACAAGAAGCTGGCGCAGGAAGAAGTGTGGATTCGCCAGGGCATCAAGGCACGGCGCACGCGCAACGAAGGGCGCGTACGCGCGTTGAAGGCCTTGCGCGTGGAGCGCGCCGAACGGCGCGAGCTGTCGGGCAACGTGAAGATGACGGCAGCCAACGCACAGGCGTCCGGCAAGAAGGTGATCGACCTGCAGCACGTGCACCAGTCCTATGACGGTCGCGTACTGATCGAGAACCTCAGCTCCACCATCATGCGCGGCGACCGCGTGGGCATCATCGGCCCCAACGGCGCCGGCAAGAGCACGCTGCTGAAGATCATGCTGGGCGAGCTGCAGCCGCAGCGCGGGCATGCCACGCTCGGCACCGGCATCCAGATCGCCTACTTCGACCAGCACCGCGTGCAGCTCAATGACAAGCTCAACGCGCTGGACAACGTCGCCGAAGGCCGCGAGTACATCGAGCTCAACGGCTCACGCAAGCACATCATCGGCTACCTGCAGGACTTCCTGTTCTCGCCGGAGCGCGCGCGTGCACCGATCACCCGCCTTTCCGGCGGCGAGCGCAACCGCCTGCTGCTCGCCAAGCTGTTCGCGCAGCCATCCAACCTGCTGGTGATGGACGAACCCACCAACGATCTCGATGTCGAGACGCTGGAGCTGCTCGAAGAATTGCTTACCGACTACCAGGGCACCTTGCTGCTGGTATCGCACGATCGCGAATTCCTCGACAACGTGGTGTCCAGCACGCTGGTGCTGGAAGGCGAGGGCAAGGTCGGCGATTACGTGGGCGGTTACAGCGACTGGTTGCGTCAACGACCATCAGCCGCGGCAGCGGCGGCGAAAGCGGCGGACGCCAAGGCCTCCGCCCCTGCAGCTGCGCCCATCGCCGAGGCGAAGAAGAAGCTCAGCTACAAGGACGCGCGCGAGCTGGAACAACTGCCCGCACGCATCGAAACCCTGGAGGCCGACATCGCCGCGCGCACCGAGGCGATGAACGATCCGGAGTTCTTCCGACAGGACAACGCTGCGGTGTTGAAAGCCAACGAGGCGCTGGTCGCACTGCAGCGTGACCTTGATGCGGCATATGCGCGGTGGTCGGAGCTCGACGCATAACGCACTTGTGGGAGCGCACCCTGTGCGCGACCGCAACGTCGCATCTTCACCGCGTCACAGGCCTATCGCGCACTGCGTGCCCTCCTGCAGGGAAGACGACGAGGCTCAACCCGTGTTCTGCAATCCCTGCGACACGCCATTGACGCAGGCCACCAGCGCCGTGAGCAACGCATCATCGCTCTCGCCGCCGGCGCGCCAGCGCTTCAGAAGATCCACCTGCAACAGGCTCATCGGATCGACGTAGGGATTGCGCAGGCCGATCGACAACGACAAGCGGGGCTCGTGCTGCAGCAGGCTGTCACTCTGCCTGAGGCGCAGCAGCCAGCGGCGCGTGCGATCGAACTCGTCACGGATCATTCCGAAGAACGGCTCATGCAGCGGGCCGGCCAGTTGCGAAAATGCCTCGGCGATATCCAGGTCGCTCTTGGCCAGCACCATCGCCACATCGTCGAGCATGTTCGCGAAGAACGGCCAATCACTGGCCATCTCGATCAACGCAGCCTCGCCATACTCGGCCGCGCCAAACTCCAGCGCCGTACCCAGGCCATACCAGCCGGGCAGGATCGAGCGGCACTGCGTCCATGCGAACACCCACGGAATCGCCCGCAGGTCCTGCACGCCACGCATGCTGCGCCGGCGTGAAGGGCGCGAACCCAGCGTCATGCGCTCGATCACGTCGATCGGCGTGGCGGTGCGGAAATAGTCGACGAAACCCTCGCGATCCACGAACGCGCGGTAGTGCTGCCGGCTGCACGCCGAGAGCACACCCATGCGCTCGCGCCACGCTTCCTCGCGTGGCTCGCTCGTTCGTGGGCGCAGCGATGCGCGCAGCACGGCACCTACGGTCTGCTCGAGATTGCGCAGGGCCAGCGCACGGATGCCGTACTTTCGATGGATGACCTCGCCCTGCTCGGTAACGCGCAATACGCCGGCCACCGAACCCCGCGGGGAGGACATCAACGCAGGCGCGATGCGCGCGCCGCCACGACTGGCCGAGCCACCGCGTCCATGGAAGAACGAGAGACGGATATCAAACTCCGCCGCCACTTCCAACAGCTCCACCTGGGCGCGCTGCAAACCCCAGCGCGAGGCCAGCGTGCCGCCATCCTTGCCGCTGTCGGAGTAGCCAAGCATCACCCACTGGCGCCCTCCGCGCGAGGCGAGATGCTCGCGATACACCGGATCTTCCAGCAACGCGCGCAGCGTTGTCGGTGCATTCGCCAGGTCGTCCACGGTCTCGAACAGCGGCGCGATATCCAACGGCACGCGTCCCTGCTCCACGAGTCCGCCATAGCGCGCCAGCGCCAGCACGGCGAGCACATCAGCCGCCGAGCGCGCCATGCTGATGATGTAGAGGCCGAGTGCGTCGGCGCCGTACCGCTCACGCGATTCGCGCAAGGTGGCGAAGACATCGTGCAGCGCGACCGCCGCGGTTTCCTCGCTGGCAGCGAGCGTTTGCTCGCCACCGGCAAAGGGGCGCAGGCGTTGTGCCTTGTCGGCCACGTCACGCGTCGACCACTCGGCGTCGTCCAGCAACAAGGCCAGCGCATCGTCGTGCATGCGCGAGTCCTGTCGCACGTCCAGGCGCGCGAGATGAAAACCGAAGGTGCGCACGCGCCATATCAGGCGGCGCACGGCATAGGCGCCGGCATGCAGGCCGCGATGATCGATCAGGCTCGCCGCAATCAGGTGCAAGTCGTCCAGCAACTCCTGCGCCGAGGCATAACCTTCCGGATGTCCGTCGTCATGCGTCGCCTCCAGGCGGGCGCAGATGATGGTCAGCAGGCTGCGGTACGGCATGTCCGCATGGCGCGGACGAACCTTGGCCGCTGCCTCCGGATAGCGCACGCGGTAATCGAACAGTTGCCGCGCCAGCGCGCTGTCCACGTCGACGCGATCCTCCGTCTGGCTGAGCAGGCGCGCCAATCCGGACAGGTCTTCGATGTAATGCTCCAGCACATGCGCGCGCTGCGTCGACAGGCTGTTGGCGATAGTCGCGGCGCCCACGTTGGGGTTACCGTCCATGTCGCCGCCCACCCAGGTGGCGAAGCTGAGCAGGCGCGGGATGGGCACGGCCACGCCGTACACCGTCTGCAAGGCATCGGCCAGCGACTCGTACAGCGCCGGCACGATGCGGTAGATCGGATTGGCGAGGTAGAAGCCGACGTGATGGTGCTCGTCCTGCACGGTAGGACTGATGGGCGATGCCTCGGCTGTCTGCCAGCCCGCGCTCAGCGCCATGTAGATGCGATCGTCGTCTTCCTTGCGTTCCTGCGGCGTGCGTGTGGGGTCGAAGTTGTCGACCAGCGCGCGCACGATGGATTGCTCCTTCTCCAGCAGCGAGCGGCGCACGGCTTCAGTGGGGTGCGCGGTGAATACGGGTTCGATCTGCAGCCGTTCCAGCCATTCGAGCAGTTCGCCCGCCTCGACACCCTGCGCCTTCAGGCGTGTCAGCGCGTCCAGCAACGATTCGGGCTGCGGCGCACCACCTTCGCGCTGGTAGTCGCGGCGACGGCGGATGCGGTGAATGCGCTCGGCGATATTCACGGCCTGGAAATAGCTGGCGAATGCACGAGCCAGCGACTCGGCATGCCCGGTGTCGACGCCGGTCAACAGTCCGGACAGCGCATCGAGCGGCAGGTCTTCCTGCCGGCGCTCGATGGCAGCCATGCGGATGCGCTCGATCTCATCGAGGAATGCGGGGGAAATCTGCTCGGCCAGCATGTTGCCGACCAGGGTGCCAAGGCGGCGAACGTCTTCGCGCAGGGGTGCGTCGTGCGGGGCGAACTCAGGACTGCGGTGCTGGTTCATCGATGCCACATTGCGGATGTCTGGACGTCCAAGACTACTCGAAGCGGAGACGATTTGTGCGCTGCCACAAAAGCGAATTGAAAAGGCATCAACGAAAACGGGGCGCCAGGCGCCCCGTTTCAGATGCAACCATTTCGCTCAAGGCGCGCCGGCTGCGCTGCCCTCCGCGGGCTTGGCCTGCTTCACGTAACGCTCCAGCCACGCGTTGGTCTCGGCCAGCATCTGCATGATGGACTCACGCGCGCGATAGGCATGCGCCTCGTTGGGCAGCATCACCAGTCGCGCCGTGCCGCCAAGCCCCTTGATCGCCGCGTACAGACGCTCGCTCTGCACCGGGAAGGTGCCGGAATTGTTGTCCTGCTCGCCGTGGATCATCAGCAGCGCGTCCTTGATGTTCTCGGCGTAATTGAACGGCGACATCGCCTGGTACACGTCCTGCGCCTGCCAGTAGTTACGCTCCTCCGACTGGAAGCCGAACGGCGTAAGCGTGCGGTTGTAGGCGCCGCTGCGCGCGATGCCCGCCTTGAACAGGCGCGTATGCGCCAGCAGGTTTGCGGTCATGAACGCGCCGTACGAATGCCCGCCCACCGCGATGCGATTGCGATCGGCCACGCCACGGCGCACCACTTCATCCACCGCTGCTTCGGCGCTCGCCACCAGCTGCGGGATATAGGTGTCGTTGGGTTCCTTGCTGCCCTCACCCACGATTGGCACCGAGAAGTGGTCCAGCACGGTGTAACCCATGGCGAGGAAGGCCTGCGGACCCCAGAAGCCGATGCTGTTGAATCGGTAGGGCGAGTCGGTGACCTGACCGGCGGCGTCGGCCGATTTGAACTCCGCGGGATACGCCCACATCAGCATCGGCCGCGGGCCGTCCTTCTTCGGATCGTAGTTCGGCGGCAGGTACAACGTGGCGGAGAGTTCCACGCCATCCTTGCGCTTGTAGCGGATCTGTTCCTTCTTCACGCCCTTCAGCTGCGGCAACGGATGCGGGAAGTGCGTGAGCGGACGCGGCTGCCCCTTGGAGGCCAGGTCACGCACGTAGTAGTTGGTCGGCTCGTTGGGTGATTCGCGCGACACCAGCGCGCGCTTTCCTTCGCCGTCCAGCAGCACCAGGGCCGCTTCGTAATACGGTGCCTGCGAGCGGAACAGGCGCGTGCTCTGGCCGTTGCCGAGATTCACCTTGTCCAGGAACGGACGATCGCCCTCGGGCGAGGCGCCATCGCCCAGGCGATAGATGCTTTCGCCGTCGGCGGCCAGCATCAGGCGCGACTCGCCGTGTTCGTCGATCATCGTCGCGGGCTTGCCGGGATTGCGGTAGCGATCTTCCGACGAGCCTTCGCGCACCAGCGAAGGCGCCTGCGAGGGTTCGTCCGGCGCCACGCGCCACTCCTTCACCTTGCGCGTCTTCCACCAGAACTCGTCGATCAGCGCGAGCTTGCCGTTACCCCAATAGGCACCGGCGTAGCGACTGCCCAGCCGGGCCAGCGTCACCGGTGCCTGGTCAAACGGCGCGGCCTGCATCAGCACGAGATCACGGGTCTCCGCCACACGTGCCGGGTCGCCGCCATCCTGCGCTTCGGCCCACACCAGCGTGGCCGGTGCGTCCGCGCGCCAGTCGATGTCGCGCACGCCCGTGGGCACGGCGTCATTGCCGGTCGGCAGGCCTTCCACCAGGGGCAGGTGGGCGATTTCCTTCACCAGCTTGCCGTCGCGATCCAGCACTTCGATGCGGCGCGGGAAACTCACTACCGGCACCAGATAGGAGAACGGGCGCTCCACGCGCTCGCGCAACAGGTAGCGGCCATCCGGCGAGGCGCTGATCGCCAGCGTGAGCGCGGGCTCGCCCAGCGGCGTGACCTTGCCGTCGAGATCCACCAGGGCGGACTGCGAGCGCAGGTAATACTCCAGCTGTCGCGCATCGTCTTCGTTGCGCAGCATGTCCTGATAGGTACGGATCGCCTTCACGCCACTGCCGGCCTGCGTCTGCTGCGTGTTCGGGCCCGTCGGAATCACGCTGGCCACCGGCGGCGCGCCCTGCCCTTCGGGCTGCAGCTGCACCAGCAGCTGCTTGCTGTCGGGCATCCAGCGATAGCCACGTCCTGCCACGGTGTTGAGCGGCAACGCGGTGAGGCGGCGCGCCGTATGAGCGGCCACGTCGACGACCCACAATTCGTTGCGACCCTGCGCGGCATCCACCTGGTTGAAAGCCAGATAACGCTGGTCGGGCGACCAGCTCGAGGTCGCGATCGACAACGGCTTGGGCAGGCCCTGCAGGCGGATGTCCTTGCCACTGGCGATATCCAGCAGCCACAGGTCGGTGCCAAACAGGAAACGGCTCTGCGCATGGACGCGCGGGTTGATACGCAGGCCTGCCAACTTCAGCTCGGGCTGTGCCACGACATCGATGCCTGGCAACGCCGGCGACTGGGTCAGGGCGAGCAAATCGCGATGCGGACTGATCGACACCGCCGGTGGACGCGGCGCATCGACCAGCGCCTGCAGGGGCGCGGGCGGCGCGAGGTATTCATTGACCGGTGCGGATGCGGCGGGCGGCGCCGTATCCGCCCATGTCACCAACGGCAGTGCGGCCAGCAGGAAGCCAACGAGGGCAAGACGTCGAAGCGAACGTTCCATGGCGTGCGAGACCTGGTGTCGTATGAACTTGCGACATTAGCCGTCTCGATGGCACTGAGCCAAGCCTGCCGATCGGCATGGAACCCGGGTGTCCAGGAAGCAAAGCCCGCCTGCCTGAGGCTATACTCCGAGGTCCCGTCGAGGGGCGCTGCGACCGGAGATCGGGTGCGACCGCACATGTCTGTGCCGTCCCCGTGCTCCGGCCAGGCTCGATGGATTTCATCTGTAACGGCGCCCGGACCACGATGCGACCTTCAGGTCGCAACACCCGGAGCTAAGCCATGAACGCAGTCACCAAAGACTCTGCCCAGCAGGACTACAAGGTCCGCGACATCTCCCAGGCCGACCTCGGCCGCCGCCGCATCCGCATGGCCGAAGAGGAAATGCCGGGCCTGATGCAGATCCGCACCCGCTATGCCAAGGAAAAGCCGCTGAAGGGCGTGCGCCTGTCGGGCTCCCTGCATTGCA
The DNA here is from genome assembly GCF_004296575.1 of Dyella amyloliquefaciens. Classification (GTDB taxonomy): domain Bacteria; phylum Pseudomonadota; class Gammaproteobacteria; order Xanthomonadales; family Rhodanobacteraceae; genus Dyella; species Dyella amyloliquefaciens. The sequence goes on from NZ_SAYT01000005.1 coordinate 478,581, forward strand.
CCAAGGAAACCGCCGTACTCGCCGAGACCCTGCGCGAGCTGGGCGCCTCGGTGCGCTGGGCCTCGTGCAACATCTTCTCGACCCAGGACGACGTCGCCGCCGCGCTGGCCGTCGGCGGCCTGCCGGTGTTCGCCTGGAAGGGCGAGACGCTGGAGGAGTACTGGGAATGCACGCTGGACATGCTGACCCATCCGGGTGAGCTCGGCCCGCAGCTGATCGTCGATGACGGCGGCGACGCCACCCTCTTCATCCACAAGGGCGTGGAACTGGAAGACGGCAGCGACTGGGTCAACACCCCCAGCGGCAACCACGAAGAGCAGGTCATCAAGGACCTCGTGAAGCGCACCGCCGCCGAGCGTCCGGGCTGGTTCAAGAAGATCGCCGCCGAATGGAAGGGCGTCTCCGAAGAAACCACCACCGGCGTGCATCGCCTCTATCAGCTCGCCGAAGCCGGCAAGCTGCTGGTGCCGGCCATCAACGTCAACGACTCGGTCACCAAGTCGAAGTTCGACAACCTCTACGGCTGCCGCGAATCGCTGGCCGACGGCATCAAGCGCGCCACCGACCTGATGGTCGCCGGCAAGGTCGCCGTGGTGTGCGGCTACGGTGACGTGGGCAAGGGCTGCGCGCACTCGCTCAAGGGCTTCGGCGCCCGCGTGATCGTGACCGAGATCGACCCGATCAACGCCCTGCAGGCCGCGATGGAAGGCTTCCAGGTCACGACGATCGAAGACACGCTCGGCATCGGCGACATCTACGTCACCACCACCGGCAACAAGGACATCATCACGCTGGAGCACATGGCGGCGATGAAGAACAACGCCCTGGTGTGCAACATCGGCCACTTCGACAACGAGATCCAGATGGATCGCCTGAACACCGCCAAGGGCGTGTCGCGCGAGACCATCAAGCCACAGGTGGATCGCTACACGTTCGAGGGCACGCCGGGTAAGAGCGGCGGCCACAGCATCTACATGCTGGCCGAAGGCCGCCTGGTGAACCTGGGCTGCGCCCATGGCCACCCGAGCTTCGTGATGTCCAACAGCTTCTCCAACCAGACGCTGGCCCAGCTCGACCTGTGGGCGAACAAGGACTTCTACGACAAGACCGTCTACCGCCTGCCGAAGAAGCTGGACGAGGAAGTGGCTCGCCTGCACCTGGAGCAGATCGGCGTGAAGCTCACCAAGCTGACTGCAGACCAGGCCGCCTACATCGGCGTGCCGATCGACGGTCCGTACAAGCCGGACCACTACCGCTACTAAGCGGCGTCGGTCTTTGCCTCAAACAAAAAGGGTCGCCCACGGGCGGCCCTTTTTTTGCGTGGACGAATCGCGCGCAGGACACGCCCCCATCGAGCGTGCCCTGCGCGCAATCGCTCCCCTAACCGCTCGCGGGGCCGCAGCCCAGCATTCCCAGCACGCCGTGCAGTGCCGGCACATGCATCAGCCACGGTGCCGACAGCGTGAGTACGCCGGCGCACATCACCAGCGCCGCAGCACCGCGACGCAGGCCCGGTCGCTGCAGCCAACGCCCCACGCGCGCACCGGACCACGTCAAAGGCAGCATCACCGGCAAGGTGCCCAAACCGAAGGCTGCCATGATCAGCGCACCGTCACGCGCACTCGCCGACAGCCACGCCGCCGCCAGCACCGTAGTGCTCAGGCCGCAGGGCAACCATCCCCACAACATGCCCGCCGCGAATCGGCGCATCGGCGTGTTCGCCGGAAGCAATCGCCGTTGCAGGGGCTGCAACCATTTCCAGATGCGCGCGCCCGGACGTGCGAGGAAACCCAGGCGCCCGCTCCGATCCAGCAGGCGCAATGCCATCACCACCAGCACCAGCCCCACGGCGGTGCGCATGGCAAGCGCCAGGGCGTCCAGCTCGAACAGCCGCAACACCCCGTCACCGATGCCGCCAACCGCTACGCCGGCCAGCACGTAACCCATCACCCGCCCCAGATTCAGCTGCAGCGCATTGCCCCAGCCCATACGTGGCGACCACACGGAGAAACCCGTCGCGATGCCCCCGCACATGGCCGCGCAATGCACGCCTCCCAGCACGCCGGTCAAGAGGACAGCCGACAGTGCTGCGGCGTTAACCATGGTCGCGTCCGTCCAAAGTGCGTTCGGCCTTCGCTTCAAGGGGGCGATCGTCACTCAGGATGTCGATGGCAGGCGTATCCATGTCATCGAACTGCCCCTTGCGCACCGCCCATACGAACGAGCCGATGGCGACCGCCAGCAACATCAGGCTCAACGGGATGAGCATCAGCAAAATGATCATGAGGTCGACTCCGGTACGGACACACGCATCAGGCGAAGCGCATTGGCGGTGACCATCAGCGACGACAACGCCATGCCGAGTGCAGCCAGCGAGGGAGTCACCTGCCCCATCACGGCCAGCGGGAGTGCCAGCAGGTTGTAGCCGACGGCCCAGGCGAAGTTCTGGCGAATGATGCGCTGCGTGCGCCGCGCCAGCTGCACCGCTGCGGGAATACGCAGCAGGGACGGTGCGGTCAACACCATGTCGGCTGCGCGCTGCGCCAGCGACGCGCCCTCGCCCATGGCTAGCGATACGTCGGCGCCCGCGAGCACCGGCGCATCGTTCAGGCCATCGCCCACCATGGCGACTACGCAGCCTTCCGCCTGCAGCTTGCGCACCAGCGCCAGCTTGTCCTCGGAGCTCTGTCTTGCATGGGCGTCGTCGATATCGAGCTGGCGCGTCAGGCGCTCGACGGCACCAGACGCATCGCCACTGGCCAGATGGATGCGCAGGCCCAATTCGCGCAGGGCATTCACCGCGACACGCGCATCCGGACGCATGCGCTCCTCGAGCGTGAAGCACGCAACAGCGGCCAAACCATCTCCAAGCCACAGCCGGCCATCGTCAGCCTGTGCGGCCGCGAAAGGACCACGACCCAGTCTCCATTCCCTGCCATTTATCCGACCGCTCAGGCCCTGCCCCGCATGCACCTTCACGCCACTCGCCGCATGGAGTGTCTGCACGGACGCAAATGCCGCCGCGATCGGATGGCCGCTGTCGCGCTCGAGCGCAGCGGCGATGGCCATGGCTTCACTGGCAGGCATATGGGCAAACGTTCGTATCTCGCCAACCGCAGGGTCGATCCGGGTCAGCGTGCCCGTCTTGTCGAACACCACATCAGTCGCACGGGCCAGGCTGTCCAACCCCTCCGCACGCAAGGAAAGCACGCCCAGCCGCGCGAGTGCGCCATGGGTTGCCGTCAGGGCGGCTGGCACGGCCAGCGACAACGCACACGGGCAACTGATCACCAGCAGCGACAACGTGACCTCGAAGGCTCGCGACGGATCATGGATGCGCCAGCCGATGAATACCGCGACGGAGGCGAGCATCAACGCCACCACGAACCATGTACCGACGCGATCCGCCATTCGCGCGAGCGGCGGCCTGTGCGCCTGCGCCTGTTCGACCAGTCGCGTCAGTTGCGACAGTCGCGTCGCGCTGCCCACGCGCGTGACCTCGATCCGCGCCGGCGTCTCCCGGCAAACCGTGCCCGCGAATACCTGCGCACCTTGCGCCTTGGCAACAGGATGCGATTCACCGGTCAACAAGGCTTCTTCGAACATGGCCTGTTCGTCCAGCAGCACGCCATCCGCCGGCACTGCTTCACCAGCCGCCATGCAGGTAATGTCACCTACCTGGAGCGCCGTCAGCGGTACGGATTCGCGCGTTCCATCGGGTCGCTCGCGCACCGCCAGTGCAGGCCGCGCCCGCGCCAGCGCATCCACCTGGGAACTGGCGATGCGCCGGGCGCGCTGCTCAAGCATGCGCGCGCACAACAACAGGAATACGAACATCGCCGCCGCGTCGTACCACACGTGCGCGCCGCCACGTACTGTCTCCACCGCACTCGCCAGATAGGCCAGCAGGGTCGACCCTGCCACCAGCGTATCCATGCCGGGATGGCGCTCGCGCCATTCACGCCACGCGCCTTGCAGGAAGGGCCAGCCGGAATAGAACACCACCGGCGTGCACACGAGGAACGTCACCCAGCGGAAGAAGTCGCGGGTATACAGCGCCATGTGGTGATTGAAGTCGAGATACAGCGCCTCGGACAGCATCATGGTCTGCATGGCGCCGAGTCCGGCGATGCCCAGCCGCAGCAGCCAGCGCCGCCGCTCGGCCAGCTTCTCGCGCTCCTGCGCGGCACCGCTGGCCAGGTAAGGTCGATAGCCGAGCAAGGCGAGCCGTTCGAGCACCGACGACAATGCCACGCGCGCCGGATCCCATGCAATACGAATGCGCCCCGTCACCGCATTGGCGCCGACATCCAGTACGCCGTCCACACGCTGCAGGGCGCGATCGATCAGCCACGCGCACGCCGCGCAACGCATACCGTCCGTGAGCAGGGTGATTTCCAGGCCACCTGTTACCGGAAACGCGTGATCGGCGAGGACGTCGTCGCGGTCCCATGCTGCAAGGTCCGGCAGTTCCATATCCACCCGCGTACCGGCCATGCTACGCAAGCGGTAGTAATCACCGAGATCGGACGAACGAATCCACTGCGCAGCGGCGAGACAGCCATCGCAGCAGAAGCCCTTGACGCTCCCATCGACATCCAGCAGCACGGGCGACGCCGGCAAGGCCTCGCCGCAGTGATAACAGGTCTCGACCCCGACCTGGCTGATGACATCGACCGCGCAGTCCACGTTCAGGGCATCAGTCGGATCGAACGCGCCTGCGGTGCCCAGCGTCCATGCATCAGCCACGCGCCGCTATCGGACGCCAGCCGTACCGTCCAGTCGCGATCGCGATCCAGCGATCCGACGCCACGCCAGCCCAGTTCGCTCGGCGAGAGATGCACGGTGCGCTGCTCGCCCGACGAATCGGACAAGGTAAGGGTCAGCTTGCCGCCCCGCGGAAAATCACCATCCATCGGCAACACTTCGACCATGTCGCCCTTGGTCCGCAGCACGACACCTTCGGTGGATACCTCGGCTGGCGATTGCGCCGCCTCGGCGGACACCAGAAGCTTGCCCACCTTGGTCACCCGCCCGACGGTCTCCATATCCTCGCGTCCCGGGTGGACGGCGGCAAACAGCAGCGCGAAACCGATGGCGACCGAGGCCAGCGGCAGACCCACCAGCATCCACACCATGGGTTCGCGCCATGCGCTTCGTGTCGTATTCATAGCGAAGGTCCGAAGAAACTGCTCTTGATGGTGGCGTCGGCGTCCACGTCGGTACCCCGCACCACGAATTGCACGTCATGCCGTCCGGTCACTTCGGAGGAGGCGCTGACCGTGATGGGAATGGACAGCACCTCACCGCTCTCGGCCTGCACCGTCCGCGCGCCGCCGCGAAGCGCGATGCCGGGCATATCGGTGGACACCACGTCGATGACGAAGTGGTGCGGCTGCTGCTCCTTGTTGACCAGCTTGAGCGTGTAGCTGTTCTCGATGCGCCCGTCGCTGGCCTGGCTGTACATGGCATTGCGATCGCGCAGCACCTCGGCAAGCAGCACGCTGCGATGGGTCACGCCGTACATCCAGCCGCCGAGCAAGGCCAGCAGCAGGCAGGCATAGACGATGATGCGAGCCCGCAGCACGCGGGTGGGTTTGCTGTCGATCTGGTTCTGCGTGGTGTAACGGATCAGGCCCTTGGGGTAGCCCATCTTGCCCATCACGTCATCGCACGCATCGATGCAGGCGCCGCACGCGATGCACTCGTACTGCAGGCCATTTCGAATATCGATGCCCACCGGGCACACCTGCACGCATATGGTGCAGTCGACGCAATCACCCAAAAGCTCTGGCGTGAACTTCGGTAGCGGCTCGGCCACCATGCCGGCGCCCGCCAGTGCAATGGTTCCGCCCGCATGCGCGCGATTGTCTGCCGCCGACGGATGCTGGCTGGCACGAAACACGTAATCGTAGGCCGTGACCTTGTCGAGCAGGCCGCGCGCCCGTTCCAGCACACTGGACAGGCCACGCTTGCGCGGACCGCGCGGCTCGCCGCGCATGGGGTCGTAGGCGATGATCAGCGTATTGCGGTCGAACATCGCGCTCTGGAAGCGCGCGTAAGGACACATGTACTTGCATACCTGCTGGCGCAGGAAGCCCGCATTGCCCCAGGTGGCGAAGCCATAGAACAGGATCCAGAACGTCTCCCAGCCACCCAGGCCGAATGGCATGCGCTGTGCCAGGTCCACGATCGGGCTGAAATAGCCGACGAAGGTGAAACCAGTCCACAACGAGAACAACGCCCACAAGCTATGTCTTGCCGTCTTGCGCAGGATCTTCTCCCGTGTCCAGGGACCCGCATCGAGCTTCATGCGCTTGTTGCGGTCGCCTTCGCACCAGTGCTCGATCCACAGGGACACTTCGGTCCACACGGTCTGCGGACAGGCGTAACCACAGAAGAGGCGGCCCGCCAGTGCCGTGAAGAAGAACAGCGCCAGCGCGGCGATGATCAACAGCGTGGAGAGGAACAGGAAGTCCTGCGGCAGGAACATCCACCCGAACACGTGGAACTGGCGTGCGGGAAGATCCAGCAGCACAGCCTGCTTGCCGTTCCAGTGCAACCAGGGGAACAGGTAGTACATGCCGAGCAGCCAGATCACCGCCGCCACGCGCAGCCGGTTGAAAGTGCCCGACACCTCACGCGGATAAACCTTGCGTTCGCTGACGTAATAGGAACTGCTTTCGTCCTCGACGACGTGCAGCGGTATGCGACGACTCATGGGGCGTTACCGGAGTGGAATCCGCGCTTCACCTGCCAGGACGGCCGCAGCAGGATCCAGGTGAACAGGCTGGACGAGGCCGTGGCCAGCCAGAAGAGGAAGAAGCCCAGTGAGTAGCCCAGTTCGCGGCTGAGCTGCAGCGACGGGAAGGTGATCTCCCTGAGCCGCTCGGGGTCCACGATGGTGAAGAACACCATCGTGATGACCCCGGCGACGAAAAAGCTCGGCCAGAGGATGGCGCCGACGCGCTGCGAGGCAGGCGTCGGCTCCTGTTCCGGAGGTTTTGCGGAACGCGCGGTCATCACTCGGCAACCACAGCGCCGGCAGGCGGCGGATCCTTGTGCGGCGACAGCGTCCACACATAGGCACCGACCAGTCGCGTACGGGTATCGCCCAGCTGGTCCTTCCAGGCCGGCATCACGCCCTGGCGACCTTCGGCCAGCGTCTTGTGCAGCGATGCCGAGCTGCTTCCGTACAGCCAGTAGCTGTCGGTAAGGTCCGGCGCACCCATCACCTGGTTGCCCTTGCCCTGCGGGCCATGGCACGCGGTGCAAATGCCGGCGAACAACTTCTCACCTCGCTCAGCCGCATCCTTCGGCTGGTCGGAACGGGACAGCGAGAGTACATAGGCAATGGTGTCATCCACTGCCGTGGCACCACCCTGCGCGGTAAGCGTATCGGCCCAGGCCGGCATCACGGCGTGGCGACCGTTCTGGATGGTGTCCAGGATGCGCGCGGGCGTTCCGCCCCAATGCCAGATGTCGTCGGTGAGATCCGGATAGCCGGTTGCGCCGTGACCGCTGGAACCGTGGCAGGCCGCGCAGCGATTGATGAAGATCGCACGACCGATCGACACGGCGTTGGCATTCTTCGCCAGCTCGTCCACGGGCTTGCCCGCATAGAGCTTCAGCGTGTCATCGAGACGTGCATTTTCCGCCGCCGTCTCCATCGCCCACTCCGACCTCGAGCTCCAGTGCCCCCAGCCCTTGAGCGTGCCCAATCCGTACCAGATCAGGTAACCGACGGAGAACACCAGGGTGATGTAGAACAGGTTGATCCACCATCGCGGGAGCGGCTTGTTGTACTCGGTGAGGTCGCCATCCCACACGTGGCCGGTTTCATCCGGCCTGGGGTCGGTGGGGCGACGCTTGATGTTGGCCCTGAGCAGCCAGACGCAGCCCAGCAGGTTCAACACCGTGATGGCCACCACGTACCACGTCCATGCGGAAGTCATGCCCTCTCCTCCTTGTCGTCATCCAGAGGCATACGGGCAGCGGCATCCAGCACGGGCTTCACACCCGGCCTCCAGAGCAGGATGCAGCCCACGATGAAAAGCACCAGCAGAAAGGCAGTGATCAGACCCGGAATCATCACTCGGCTCCTTCTGCAACCTGCATGTCCGCCTGCGATACGTGCGTACCGAGGCTTTGCAGGTAGGCGACCACGGCATCCAGCTCGGTCTTGCCCTCGACGGCAGCCGGCGCGGCGGCGATCTCGGCATCGCTGTAGGGGTCGCCGATGCGCTTGAGTGCGCGCATGTGCTGCGCCACTTCGGCGCCGTCCAGCTTCGCCTTCTCCAGCCAGGGATAAGCCGGCATGTTGGATTCCGGCACCACATCGCGCGGGTTGTGCAGATGGGCGCGATGCCAGTCATCGGAGTAACCACGCAGGCCTACGCGCGCCAGGTCGGGACCCGTGCGCTTGCTGCCCCACTGGAACGGATGGTCGTACACCGATTCACCGGCGAGTGAGTAATGACCGTAACGTTCCGTCTCGAAGCGCAGCGTGCGCACCATCTGCGAGTGGCAGTTGTAGCAACCCTCGCGGATGTAGACGTCGCGCCCGGCCAGCTCAAGCGCCGGATAAGGCTTGATGCCCGGCAGCGGTTTGATGGTCTCGGCCTGGAACATCAGCGGGACGATTTCGGCGAGACCACCGAATGACACCGCTACGGCCACCAGGATGGCCATCAGGCCGATGTTCTTTTCGATCTTTGCGTGCATATGGCTCATGTCTGTTCCCTCAGGCACGCGCATCGGCTGCGTCGGGTGCCAGCACCGGCTGCGGCGCGGTGCTCGCGGCGGACAGCTGGAAGGTCCGCAGCACGTTCCAACCCATCACCAGCATGCCGCTCAGCACGATCAGGCCGCCGCCCAGGCGGAACAGGAAGTACGGCTTGGTCGCGTTGAGCGCTTCGACGAACGAATAGACCAGGGTGCCGTTTTCTGGATCCGTGGCGCGCCACATGAGTCCCTGCGTCACGCCGGCGATCCACATCGAGGCGATGTAGACGACCAGACCGATCGTGTGCAGCCAGAAGTGCAGGTCGATCAGCTTGGTCGAATACATCTTCGGCAGGTTGAGCAGACGCGGCAGCATCGCGTAGATGGAGCCGATCGAGATCATCGCGACCCAGCCGATGGCGCCCGAATGGACGTGACCGATGGTCCAGTCGGTGTAGTGACTGAGCGAGTTGACCGTCTTGATCGACATCATCGGTCCCTCGAACGTGCTCATCATGTAGAACGAGAGCGAGACGACGAGGAACTTCAGGATCGGGTCGGTACGCAGCTTGTGCCACACGCCCGAGAGCGTGAGGATGCCGTTGATCGCACCGCCCCACGACGGCGCCAGCAGCACCAACGAGAACACCATGCCCAGCGACTGTGCCCAGTCCGGTAGTGCCGTGTACTGCAGGTGGTGCGGACCGGCCCACATGTACACCGCGATCAGTGCCCAGAAGTGCACGATCGACAGTCGGTAGGAGTAGATGGGGCGACCGGCCTGCTTGGGCACGAAGTAATACATCATGCCGAGGAACGCCGTGGTCAGGAAGAAACCGACCGCGTTGTGGCCGTACCACCACTGCACCATCGCATCGACCGCGCCCGAGTACACCGAGTACGACTTGAACCAGCCGGCCGGGATGGCGAGGTTGTTGACGACGTGCAGCAACGCGATGGTGATGATGTACGCGCCGTAGAACCAGTTGGCGACGTAGATGTGTTTCACCTTGCGCTGGGCGATGGTGCCGAAGAACAGCACGCCATAGGCCACCCACACGACCGTGATGAGCAGGTCGATCGGCCATTCCAGCTCGGCGTATTCCTTGCCCTGGGTAAGACCCATCGGCAGGGTGATCGCAGCGGCCACGATGACCAGTTGCCATCCCCAGAATACGAACGAGGCCAGCTTGTCCGAGATCAACCGGACATGGCAGGTGCGCTGCACCGTGTACAGGCTGGTAGCGAACAGCGCCGATCCGCCGAAGGCAAAGATCACCGCATTGGTATGCAGCGGGCGCAGACGACCGTAGCTGAGCCACGGCAGATCAAAATCGAGGCCGGGCCAGTACAGCTGGGCGGCGATGATCACGCCGACCAGCATTCCGACCACGCCCCATACCACGGTCATCACGGCAAATTGCCGTACGACCTTATCGTTGTAACTCCCCTCGACGCCCACCATGAGGCCCACTCCTAGGCTTAACTGAACGGCGGGAAGTCTGTGGGGCTGGCCTCAGATCACAGTTGATCCAGATCAACGGGAACCGGGGGGACAGCTGTCGCGGTTTGTCGCAGGTCAAATTTGAGGGATGTCATATCTCTTCATCGCGAAAAAGAGATATATACTTGGCTCGCCCTTGCCAGGACCCCCTGCGATGCCTTCCATCAGCTTCGAGTTCTTCCCGCCCAAGACCGACGAGCAGCGCGCCCAGCTGGATCAGGCCGCCACCCTGCTCAAGTCGCTTTCGCCCGAATATGTGTCGGTCACCTTCGGGGCCGGCGGTTCGACACTGAGCTATACCGGCGAAACCGTCGCCAGGCTGCACGGCAATCACGGCCTGAACGTGGCGCCGCATCTGTCCTGCGTGGGCGGCACGCGGGCGGAACTCGCCGAGCTGCTGGACACCTACCGGGCAGCCGGCTACCGCCGTATCGTGGCCCTCCGCGGCGACCTGCCCTCGGGCATGGCCACCCCTGGCGACTTCCGCTATGCCTCGGAACTGGTGAGCTTCATCCGCGAGTACACCGGCGATCACTTCCACATCGAAGTCGCGGCCTATCCGGAAACCCATCCTCAGGCGGACAACGCCCTGGCCGACCTGCAGCACTTCAAGGCCAAGGTGGATGCCGGCGCGAACGGGGCAATCACGCAGTACTTCTTCAACGCGGATGCCTATTTCCGCTTTGTCGACGACGTGCGTCGCCTCGGCGTCGAGGTGCCGATCGTCCCCGGCATCATGCCGATCTCCAATTTCTCGCAGCTCAAGCGCTTCTCCGACCAGTGCGGCGCGGAGATTCCGCGCTGGATCGTCAAGCGCATGCAGGCCCATGGCGACGATGCCGCCTCGATCCGCGAGCTGGGCGCCGACGTGGTGGCGGACATGTGCCGTCGCCTGCTGCAGGGTGGCGCACCGGGGCTCCACTTCTACACACTGAATCGCGCTCGGGCCACGCAGGCAGTCCTGAACCGACTGCACAGTTGAAAGATGCCGCCGGGCGTAAGCTCGGTGGATGCTTCCTTACTGGCTTCTCTTGCTGCTGCTCTGCCTGCCCCTGGGTGCCCGGGCACAAGACGGTATTCACCGTTGCGTGGGGGCCGACGGCAATCCCGTGTTTACGGACCAGCCGTGCGCAGCACTCAACGCCACACCGGTGGCGTCGCCCGCCCGTGACAGTGCCCCCACTACGACGGCACCGATCGCGCCCGCCACGCCAGCGCCCGTCAGCTGCGCCACGACGGTGGCGGACTTGCGCCAGAGCGTGCTCGACGCGTTCTCGACCCGCGACCCGAACCGGCTCGCCGGCCTGATGCTGTGGGGCGGCTACGGGCAGCAAAGCGTCGTGGCGGACATCCGTTCGCTGGGCGGCTTGATGCAGCGACCGCTGCTCGGCGTCGGTCAGGCCGATGACGATTCCGCCGACACCCCCGCCAGCTCCGGAAGCGCGCCGCCAGCGCCACCCAATGACGAGCGCCAACTGGTGGTGCGAACCGCCGCGGACGACGGCAGCGGCCAGCCCCGCGAAACCCGCTTCGACGTCGTGCGGCGTTCGGGCTGCCTCTGGCTGCGAGGACGCGGCTGAAAGCCGGTGACAACGCTTCCGCCTGTGTGCCCGGGTTATCATGTACCGATTTTGTCCCCGGAGCATCGACATGGCGCAGCAGTACCCCGACTGGATCTGGCAGAACGGCGTGATCAAGCCTTGGCCTGAGGCAACCACGCATGTCATGTCCCATGCGTTGCATTACGGCTCATCGGTATTCGAAGGCATCCGTAGCTACGCGACGCCGGATGGCGCGGCGATTTTCCGCCTGACCGACCATCTCAAGCGCCTCTACCAGTCGGCCAAGATTTACGACATGACCCTGCCTTACACGCAGGACGAGCTGGCTGCAGCCTGCCGCGAAGTGGTGCGCAAGAATGGTCTCTCGGCGGCGTATCTGCGCCCCGTCGCCTATCGCGGCCTGGGCGGCTTCGGCCTATCGGCGGAAACGCCGATCGACGTTGCTGTCGCGGCATGGCCGATGGGTCCGTACCTCGGACCGGAGGCACTGGAGACCGGCATCGAAGCGTGCGTATCGAGCTGGCAGCGCTTCGCACCGAACACCATTCCGGCCGGCGCCAAGGCAGGCGGCAATTATCTTTCGGGCCAGCTGATCGCGCGCGAGGCACGTCGCCTGGGCTTCGGTGAAGGCATCGCCATGGCGTCCTCGGGCCTGCTCAGCGAAGGCGCTGGCGAGAACCTGTTCCTGGTATTCGATGGCGTGCTGCACACCACCCCGGCCAGTGCCTCGATCCTCACCGGCATCACGCGCGATACGCTCAAGACGCTGGCGCGCGAGGACGGTATCGAAGTGATCGAACGCGACATCCCGCGTGAATACCTGTACCTGTGCGACGAGCTGCTGATGTGCGGTACGGCGGCGGAAATCACGCCGATCCGTTCCGTGGACGGCAAGAAGATCGGCAGTGGCAAGGCCGGCCGCGTGACGCGTCGCCTGCAGGAACTGTTCTTCGGCCTGTTCAACGGCAAGACCAACGACCAGTGGGGCTGGCTGGAACCGCTGTAAGGTCAGCATCTGTCATGAGCGCACCAGGTGCGCTCATGACAGCGTCACTCAGGAAAAGACGATGCTGGCGATGGCGCCATTGGTATCGTTGCGCGGACGCATCGACACCTCCCAGCCATAGAGGTCGCACAGGCGCCGCACGATGGCCAGACCAAGGCCCGCGCCACTGCCGCCCGCACCTTCGCCACGCACGCCACGCTGGAACAAGCGCTCGGCATCCTCCGGCTTGATGCCCGGACCGGTATCGATCACCTCGATGCGATCGCCGGTGACTTCCACCTTCACCGACCCTTCGAGCGTGTACTTGATCGCATTGCCGATCAGGTTGGTCAACGCCACGGACAACACCGAAGCGGGCGCGTTGACGCTCAATGGCTGCTTCACCACCATCTCGATGCTGAGCGGTTTGTCACGCATCTGCGGGCGCTGGCTTTCGATCACGTCAGAAGCAACTTTCGCCACTTCGGTCGTCTCGCCGCGCGTGGGGCCGCGACGCTCCGCGCGCGAGAGCAACAGCAGCGCTTCGATCAGTTCGGTCGCCTGGCGCGACGCACGCTCAATACGCTTGAGGCGCTCGCGCAGCTTGTCGGTGAGATCGGGCGACCCCTGCAGCAGTTCGGTGGTGCTGGCGATCACGGCCAGCGGCGTACGCAGCTCGTGGCTCACATCCGAGTTGAATTCGCGGTCGCGCTCGACCATCGCCGTAAGGCGCTGGGAGTACTCGTCCAGCGCGAGGGCCAACTCACCCACTTCATCGTCGGCGAAAAGCGGTGCCAGCGGCTCTGCCTTGCCGTTCTTGCGGAAATCACGCAGGCGTCGTGCCAGCTCGCTCACCGGCTTGAGCACTTTGCGCGACAGCCACAGGCCGATCACCAGCGACAGCAGGCCAAACAGGAACACCGCGCCGATGACGCTGAAAAGCAGCTGCTGCTTGCCCAGCTCTTCGCGGGTGACGTCGTAGCGGATAAAGCCGATCAGTCCGTATTTGCGGCGCACCGCCAGCTTGTAGTGGTGCGCCTTGCCGTCGGGTGCCTGCTCGTAGATGTCATGCACGCCGCTGTCGAGGTTCTGCCACGCCAAAGGCATGTTGTAGAGGGTGCGCTCGCTGCGCATCCAGGCTTCGATCAGCGACGAGCTCTGCGGCTTGCTGGGATCGACGTGCACCTGCTCCACAGCCTGGTCGACGTCCTGCTGCAGGGCCGCCGTGACCAGCTGGTCTTCCACGCGATCTCGAATATTCAGTGCCGCGAACGCAAACAGCGCGCTGAGGCCAAAGCCGAACAGCGCGAACGATACGACCAGGCGGAACCTGAGCTTACGCCTGGACCGCATCCGGTTCGACCATTCGATATCCGATACCGTGCCGCGTGTGGATCAGCGGCTTTTCGAATGGCTTGTCGATCGCGGCGCGCAAACCATGGATGTGCACACGCAGCGAGTCGCTGTCGGGCAATTCCTCGCCCCATACGCGCTGCTCCAGATCCTGGCGCGTCACCACCGAAGGGCTGGCCTCCATCAGTGCCTGCAGGAGCTTCAAACCGATCGGGTTGAGCTGGATCGACTTGCCTTCGCGCGTGACGGTGAGCGTGTCGAGGTTGTAGGTGAGGTCGCCCACCTTCAACACGCGGCTCTGCGGACCCTTGCCACGACGGGCCAATACTTCGAGGCGCGCCGCCAGTTCCTGCAACGCGAAAGGCTTGGTCATGTAATCGTCGGCGCCGGATTCGAACCCCGTGAGCTTCTGCTCCAGCGCATCGCGCGCGGTCAGCATCAGGATCGGCGTCTGCTTGTGGGCCTCGTGCCGCAGCTTGCGGGCGACATCCAGGCCGTCCATGCCCGGCAGGGTGAGATCGAGCACGATCACGTCGAAATCGTGCACCACGGCCAAGTGCAGGCCGGTCACGCCGTCACCGGCAAAGTCGACCACATGACCGCGGTCTTCCAGATAATCGCCGATGTTCGTCGCGATATCGCTGTTGTCTTCGATTACCAGTACGCGCATGCGTCCTCCATACGCAGTCGGCGTGGGGCCGACCGAGGGCTCAAGCTTAACAACTTGCACAGGGGGAAAGGGGCTTCTGGCGGGCCGCAAGCTGAACAAGCCGCCATACGGGCAAGAAAAAAGCCCAGGCTCGCTGACTTGTCGTCGCTCGCCTGGGCTCAAGCTACTGCCCCGATACCGAAATCTGCTGTCACCGGACCTTGCGGTTGAAGTGCCGAGCAAATTGCAGTGGGGACTTTATAGGGGTGGCAGGGTTACGGTGTGGTTAATCGGTTCTCACCAGCGCGTTAACCGGTGCAGGACTTTTCTGCAGCAACCCGTGACGCCGTGCTAACGCGGCCGGTCGATCGGCGGCCGCGCTTGAACGGCATCATTTGGACGAGCCTTCCACCGCATCCTGGCGCGCAGCCTCTTCGGGCGAGCGGCAGATATGTGTTCCGGTCACGACCTGGCAACCGATGCGCGCCTGGATTTCCCGGCTGCGCGTATTGCCCGCGCCGCCATCCAGGCTGAATGCCATGACCTGCCGGTAACGCTCGGACAGAAGATGGCCCGGCGGCACCGAATAAACCCAGCCCCGCATGGCCATCAAAGCGGCCTGCTCGAATACGCCACCTGGATTTGCACTAACCACCCGCATGTCCTGCACGGAACCATCGCTGGCCAGACTGAACTCGATGACCACCTTACCCTCGACACCCCTCTCCAGCGCACCCGCGGGATAGACGGGCTTGCGGATCCGCAGCGGGGTCAGCGCCGGGGAACTGATCCCGGTTTCCTCGATATGCGCCGGGAGCATCGCCGCGCGCCGTGGCGCGAGGTTGGCAATCGCCAGTGGCAGCGCACCGGGTACGGCCAGGCTCGGGGCCACACTGGGGTAGGCGAGGGAAAGCAGCGACTCATCCGGCGAGTCCAACGCTGCATCGACCGGCCGCTGCAATGGCGCGGTGGTCGGCCTCAGGTTCGCCGGGTGCCAGGCTTGCTGCAGCGACTGCGCCAAGGGCAGCACAATCAACGAAGCGACGCGGGGAACCGGACCCATCAGATCAGGCATGCCTTCGCGTTTCAGCGCCAGTCCCAGCACCAGCGTGGCGACCATGCCCAATGCCAGCAGCGCACCCGAATACGGGCGCGCAGGCTGCACCGCCATCGCGCCATGATCGGCAGCCATCTGGTGAACGCGATCCAGCAGCACGCCGCCGCTGGCCGCCATCATCATCGGGGCGGCCTGCTGCATGGTGCCCAGCGCCGAGAGCGCGCGGGCAAGATCACGCCAGTTGCCGCCATGCAGAGTGAGCGCCATCTGGTCGCAGCAGATCTCGCGTTCGTTGCGCACGTCTGCGGAAATCCAGTGCACGACCGGATGGAAGAAGAACAGGGTTTCCAGCACCACCTGGTAGAAATTGACCAGCGGGTCCAGGCGCTTCAGGTGGGCGAGCTCATGGGCCAGGATCAGCTCCAGCTGCGACCGGGGAAATCCGGTCGCCATCGTCAACGGCAGCACGATCACCGGGCGGAACCAACCCACCAGCAAGGGCGTGTCCACGGTGCCGCTCCAGATGAGCGAAATGCGACGACGCATGCCAAAGCGCTCGGTGAGCCTCAACAGCATCCGCCACATCGGACCGTCATCTTCCACGCCATTGGCAATCAGGCCCTGCAGGCCACGCCATTGGCGCCACACGCGCACTGACAGCACCAGCACGCCGGCAAGCCAGACCACCGTGAGCCAGGGCGTGATGCCGAAACGTCCGGCCACGTGATCGAGGATGGATGCCGGCGATTCACTCAGGCTGCCCGCGGCAACGACCACCGGGTCGAGCATCGCATCGTGGGAAGGCATCGGCGGCGACGTGCGCAGCACCCATGCCATGGTCAGCACCGGGCATATCGAAAGTACCAGCAATGCCGCCACACCGAGCCGGTAGCGTGCAGCGCCGCGGGGCAGCGCCGCCCGCACCGCCGCGTAAAACGCACCCACCAGCAGGCCCTGCCACAGGAAGTGCAGCAGGGTCACGCCCACCAGTTGCAGGGTGTCGAGAAAGACGTGTGAGGAAACCATCAGGGCACCTCCTGATCCAGCTTGTTCAGGAGATCGCGGATCTCGCGCAGCTCCTCACGCGTAGCGCGCTGGGTGCCCAGGGCGTGCAGCACCAGCTGTGAAGACGACCCGTCGAAAACGCGATTGACGATGTCGTGCAGAAAGCGCTTTTGCGTTCGCTCCTTGCTGACGGAAGGACGATAGACATGCGCACGCGCCGTATCGTCCCGCTCCACCAATCCCTTGCCATGCATGACCTGAAGCAACTTCAGGGCGGTCGTGTAGCCACCGCCCTCGCCCAGTGCCTCGTGTACTTCGCGCACCGTGCATGGCCCCTGCCGCCACATGACGCGCAGGATTTCAAGCTCGGCCACCGTAGGCTTGGGCGCGTCTGGCTTGGATGCTTTCATATGCCTCCCCCAGCACCTTGTCAGGCATCAGGCCCCGGTGCACACCGGGGCCCAACGGAACCATCAACCGCCGCTGCGGTTCTGCACGGCGTGCGTCGAGGTGTCCTGCATGAACTTCTGGCTGTCCTGTCGGCTCTTCTCGATCTCGCCGTAAGTACGGCAGGTCGACTTGGGCAGCAAGGAGCCCGTCGGCGCAGAGCGCTCACAGATCACCCGGTTGCTGTCACGCTTGGTCAGGATGGCGTTGATGGCTTCCTGGTCGTTCACCAGCTTGACCTTGGAATCCTTGTCCATCTTGTCCGTGCTGTCGTACTTGTCGAACAGCGACTGCATGTCGCTGAAATGCGAGTCGATGGCGGTGCGCTCTTCCG
Organism: Dyella amyloliquefaciens; assembly: GCF_004296575.1. Classification (GTDB taxonomy): domain Bacteria; phylum Pseudomonadota; class Gammaproteobacteria; order Xanthomonadales; family Rhodanobacteraceae; genus Dyella; species Dyella amyloliquefaciens. The sequence continues at coordinate 496,201 of NZ_SAYT01000005.1, forward strand.
TGGTCACGAACTCATAGCGTCCGCCCGGCTCCATCAGCTTGTGCACGGCCGCCGTCTGGGCCGTGAAGTCTTCCTTGTCCTGCGCCTTGACGACCACCTGATCCTTGCTCGCAAACGCGGAGCCTGCTGCCAGGCACATCCCCAGGCCGAGCATCCAGATCTTGAATTTCATACCACTCCCCTCCTCGACCATGCCGTATCCCGACATGGGATAACACGCAGTATCGTCCTCAGCCATCCTAATCAGGCTGTCCGGGGAGTGTCAACGAAGAGATTCGTACTACGAATGTCGTAGTCCTGCTGCCATTCAGCGGCCGCGAGCGACGTTTTGTTCCAGGTGCTTGATGATTTCACCGGACACATCCACGCCCGTCACCGTCTCGATACCTTCCAGCCCGGGGGACGCGTTCACTTCGAGCAGGAGCGGGCCACGGTTCGAACGGAGAATATCCACGCCCGCCACGCCCAGGCCAAGTGCCGAGGCCGCCTGGACGGCGATGCGACGCTCCTCGGAGCTCAGGTCCGCCTTCATGGCCGAGCCGCCACGGTGCAGGTTCGCGCGGAACTCACCCGGGCTGGCCTCTCGCTGCATTGCAGCAACGACTTTCTTGCCGACCACGAAACAACGCAGGTCGCTGCCTTTTGCTTCAGCGATGAACTCCTGCACCAGGAAATTGGCGTAGAGGCCGCGAAAAGCCTCGATCACGCTCTGGGAAGCGCTGCGCTTCTCCGCCAGCACCACGCCGGTGCCCTGGCTGCCCTCATTGAGCTTGATCACATGCGGCGGCTCGCCCAGGGTCGCGAGCACGTCGGCGGTGTCGTCGGGGTTGTCGCCAAACACCGTCGCAGGCATGTCCAGGCCCTTGGCGGCGAGGATCTGCAGGCAGCGCAGCTTGTCGCGCGCACGCAGCACGGCGTCGGACGAGTTGGGCGTGTACACCCCCATCATTTCCAATTGGCGCAGCACCGCCGTGCCATAGAACGTGCTGGTGACGCCGATACGCGGGATCGCCGCATCGATTCCGCGCAGCGCCTTGCCCTTGTAGCGGATCGACATGTTGCCCGGCGCAATGCGCACGTAGCAGCGCAGCGGATCGAGCACCCGCACCACATGGCCACGCTCGCGCGCGACATCGACCAGTCGCTGGGTGGAGTACAGGCGGGCATTCCGCGACAGGATGGCGATCTTCATGAAATACCCATGGTGCCGGCCATCACCGGACGCGGCTGTGTATAGGAAAGGGAGGGATCGACGGCAAAACGCCCGTGCAGCGCGGTACGCCCAAGCAGCATCGGAAACAGCATATGGCGGCGATCAGTCAAATTGATGTCTACCGCAAACAGTTCCCCCGCCAGCATCACGTCGGTGCGGATGAACCAGCGCAGGGTACGCCGTCCCCCGGTATCCGTGACCGCGCGCCGATCGAGCGCGGGGGTTTCGCATGCAACGGCAACGCGATGACGACCACCCACGTTCACAGCAAAGCGCAACCAGGTGTCGCCATCGCGCTCGAAGCTCTCCAGCGCATCCACGTGCAACGAGCTGCTGCGCGCCCCGGTGTCGAGCTTGGCCTTGAGCAGGCCGATGCCCAGCGTCGGCAACGCCAAACGCTCCCGCCAGCCGAGGGTGATCACATCCGCCATTTATCAGCGCACGCCGCAGGGTTACGAGAAAGGGAGCTCGGTGGGGTCGAGTTGGAGCGGGTGAAGGGAATCGAACCCTCGTCAGTAGCTTGGGAAGCTACAGCTCTACCATTGAGCTACACCCGCATCGCCGGAAGATGGTAACCCGGGACCCCGGAATTTTGGAACTGTCCGCGCAGTTCAACACCGCATGAACCGGACATGGCGGCCCGCTGAATCATCGATGGCAACAAGGCCGGCCAGTCCTTGCTAGTGCCGGACCCGCAGTCCGCATAATGCGCACGTCGACGCGCTTGGGCACTCATGCGTTTTCAGGGGCGTCGACACCTTCCCGGCGCGAGGTCTTCGCGTCAGTTTCCGGAGAACTACATGCGTGCGCTTTCCACATTGCTCTCGTCGCCGCGCAACTGGCGATGGATGGCCGTGGCCCTGCTGGCCTGCGCCGGCCTGGCGCAGGCGCAAACACAACCGCCGCCGGATGACGGCGGCGCCGGTGACCCTCCCTCGCGCGTCGCACGCCTGTCCTATCGCACCGGAGACGTGAACCTGCTTCCCTCCGGGGAAAAGGACTGGGGCGACGCCAGCCTCAACCGTCCGCTGACGACGGGTGATCGTTTGTCCACCGGGCAAGCCGGCCGTGCCGAACTGGAACTGGGCGGCGGCACCCTGCGTATCGCAGACGACACCGACTTCGGCTTCCTCACCCTCAACGACCAGGTGAGCCAGGTGGAACTCACCCAGGGCACGCTCAACCTGGCCGTGCGCGGCCTGGCCGAGGGCCAGAGCTACGAAATCGATACACCCACCGTGGCGCTGGTCGTGGACCAGCCCGGCACCTACCGCGTGGATATCAGCGATGACGGCAAGTCCACGCGCATCACGGACTTCGACGGCCACGCCGTCGTCTACGGCGAAGGCGGCGCCCAGCGCCCCCTCGTCGGCGGGCGCACCTACGAGTTTGGCGATTCCACGCTCAACAACGTGACCATCAGCGACACCGATGGTGGCGACGACTTTGACGCCTGGTGCAACAGCCGCGACCGGCGCTATGCCGAGTCGGACACGAGCCGCAACGTTCCCAGCGATATGGTGGGCTCACAGGACCTCGACCAGTACGGCAACTGGCAGGCTGACCCGGAGTATGGCCAGGTCTGGTACCCGAGCAATGTGGCCGCGGACTGGGCACCCTATCGTGACGGCCACTGGGCCTACGTCGGTCCGTGGGGTTGGACCTGGGTAGACGATTCCCCCTGGGGCTTCGCGCCTTACCACTACGGACGCTGGGCCTATGTGCGCGCCCGCTGGTGCTGGGTGCCGGGCCCGGTCTCGGTACGACCGGTCTATGCACCGGCCCTCGTTGCTTTCGTAGGTGGCGCCGGCTTCGGCGTGTCGGTGGGCATCGGCGCTGCGCCGGTGGGTTGGTTCCCCCTCGGCCCGGGCGAGGTCTATAACCCCTGGTACCACGCCAGCCGCGGCTACTACACCAACGTCAACATCACCAATATCTACGTGCGCAACAACCGCCAGGTGGTGATCAACAACATCAACAACCACTACAACTATTTCCGCGACGGTCGGGCGATGCCGAACGAGCGGTACTTCAATCGCGAGGCACCGCGCGCCTTCACCGCCATGTCCCGCCAGGATTTCGCCTCTGCCCGCAATGCCGGACAGCACCAGATGGCGGTGGATCCGCGTCGCTTCGCGAATGCGCCAGTAATGGCACGGGGCGCCGATGTGCAACCGGGCCGGGCCAGTTTCGTGCCGCCGCGCAATGCCAACGAGCGCGGCCAGCCGGGCGCCGGCTTCAACCGCGAAGTCGTGGCCCGCAATGCGCCAGCTGCCGGCTTCGCGGGCCGTCCGCAGGGCAATGCCAACGGAGGTGCACCACGCAACGTTCCAACCGCCAGCAACGTTCGCATGCTCAACGGACCTTCCGCCGGCAATCGCCCGGGGGTACCGGGCCGTACCGCGAACTCGCCGGAAGAACGCGCATTTTCGGTGAACCGGAACAACGGTGCCGGGGCAAACCAGCCGGCTGCGCCGAACAACGAGCCCGCTTCGGCCCGCTTCAATCGCGCTCAGCCTGAGGACAACCGTGCAGCCGGTGCACCTGATATGCGCCGCCCGATTGCGCCGAGCGAGTCCAACGCCATGCGTACCGGCGAGCTGCCTTCGGCGAGGTTTGCCCGTCCGCAAGGAGACGAAGGCCGAACGCCCCCGAACGAACGCGGCAACCCTGGCAACCAGCCTCGACCGGGCGTGAGCTATATCCCCAGCGCAGATGCTGATCGCGCGATGCGTGCGCAGCCGCAGCCTGGGACGTTGCCCAACACGCCGCGCTTCGAACGGGAACAACCGACGCAGGACAACGCCGAGCGCATCCAGCGCGAGAGCGCTGCGCCACGACAGGAACCGCAGCAGCCGCGTTTCGTTCAACAGCCGCGCGAGGTGCAGGCACCTCGTGAAATGCCGCAACAACGCGAGGCGGCGCAACAGCGAGCCTATCAGCCGCCCCGTGGATACGAGCCGCCGCGCCCCAATCCGCAGCCCCAGCAGCAGCGACCGGCCCAGAACAGCCAGCCGCAGCAGCATCCGTCGGGCGGGCATGAGGACCGGCACCCGCCAAAGAAGGACGATCAGCACAACTGACGCACCAACTCGCTGTTATTTCCATGAAAAGCCCGGCTATGCCGGGCTTTTTCGTGCAACTCGGGCATCCCGAGCCATAGGCGCTACAATGCGTCGATGTACATCACGCTCAATGGCAGTCCGCGTGACTGCGCCCCCGCCACGACCGTCGCTCAGTTGCTGCAGGAAGCCGGTTACGGCAGCCGCCGCGTCGCCGTGGAAGTGAACCACCAGATCGTCCCACGCAGCCAGCACACCAGCCATGGGCTGTCGGAAGGCGACCAGGTAGAGATCGTCCACGCCATCGGCGGCGGTTGATTGCCGCAATTCGCCACTTGCGACGCCCATGGGCGCCGCGCGCAGCCTGAAGACACACGATGAACACCAAGACGTTCGACTCCGCCGATCCGCTGATCATTGCCGGCAAGAGCTACGGCTCGCGCCTGCTCACCGGCACCGGCAAGTACAAGGACTTCGACGAAACCCGCCGCGCCACCCAGGCCGCTGCGGCTGAAATCGTCACACTGGCCATCCGTCGCGTGAACATCGGCCAGGACGCCAGCCAGCCGAACCTGCTCGATGCGCTGCCGCCGGACGAGTTCACCCTCCTCCCCAATACGGCCGGCTGCTACAACGCCGTCGACGCCGTGCGCACCTGCAAGCTGGCGCGCGAACTGCTCGATGGCCACAAGCTGGTGAAGCTGGAAGTGCTGGGCGACCAGCGCACGCTGTTCCCGGATGTGGTGGAAACCCTCAAGGCCGCTGAAACACTGGTCGCCGACGGTTTCGACGTCATGGTCTACACCAGCGACGATCCGATCCTGGCCAAGCGCCTGGAAGAGATCGGCTGCGTGGCGGTGATGCCGTTGGCTGCACCGATCGGCTCGGGCCTGGGCATCCAGAACCGCTACAACCTGCTCGAGATCATCGAGAACGCGAAGGTGCCGATCATCGTCGACGCTGGCGTGGGCACGGCTTCCGACGCGGCCATCGCGATGGAGCTGGGCTGCGACGGCGTGCTGATGAATACGGCAATCGCCGGCGCCAAGGATCCGGTGCTGATGGCGCATGCGATGAAGCTGGCGATCCAGGCAGGCCGCGCCGCCTTCAAGGCTGGTCGCATCCCGCGCAAGCGCTTTGCTTCCGCGTCCAGCCCGATCGACGGCACCATCGGCTAAACAGGAACATCCACGCGTCGTCCTCGCAGAAGTGGGGATGACGCGACTCTCCATGCAACCGTCCCTTCGACGGCATCGCGGGGCAGACGCGTGAAGAGAATGAACCTACGCCCCACCCTTAACGTGCTCCTCAAGGGAGGAGCACTCTGTTGACGACACACGCATGACTCACGATCACGACGACGCCAGCAAGCCTGAATACATGCGCCGTATCCGCAGCTTCGTGCTGCGCGAAGGCCGCATGACGCCGGCACAGCAGCGCGCCTTTGATGACCACTGGGCACGGTTCGGCATCGACTACTCGGGTTCTTCGCAGGACTACACCGAACGTTTCGGTCGTGCGGCTCCGCTGGTGCTGGAAATCGGCTTCGGCAACGGCGAGGCTTTGGCATGGGCGAGCGAGCACGACCTCGAGCGCAACTTCATCGGCGTGGAAGTCCATGGCCCCGGCGTGGGACGCCTGATGAATGTGCTGGCGGCTCGCGACGCGCAGAACGTCCGCCTTTACAAGCATGACGCCGTGGAAGTGCTCGAAAACGAGATTCCCGAAGGCACGCTGGCCGAAGCGCGCATCTGGTTTCCCGATCCCTGGCACAAGAAGCGCCACAACAAGCGCCGCATCATCCAGCCCGAATTCGTTGCCCTGCTCGCTTCGCGCATGGCGCCAAATGGCCTGCTGCACCTGGCGACTGATTGGCAGCCCTACGCCGAGCACATGCTCGAAGTGATGGAAGCCGCGCCCGCATGGCGCAATGCCATTGGCCCCGGCCAGTACGCGGAGAAGCCCGACTGGCGCATCGAAACCCATTTCGAACGTCGCGGACTCAAGCTGGGCCACGGCGTCTGGGATCTGCTCTACCGCACGTGATGTTGCAGGCATCCGCGCGTTGGACTCCAACGAAGGCGGACCGGCGATTCCAAGCACATGACGAGGGCCGCTTACGCGGCCCTCTCCATTGCTGCGCTTGCCGCATCAGTTGTAGGTCATGGTAAATGTCACCGAAGTGTTGGCCTTGCCCGCGCCGACGCTGGAACCTGTCTGGTAGTAACGCGCCTTCAACGGGATGCTGTAGCTACCGCCCGTACCCGGGTTGTAGCCATTGACCGTCATCGGCGTGCTCAGCGGCAGTGCCGCGGTACCGGTGCTGTCGAGCAGTTGCAGGCCAATGCCGGTCGCAGTCGAGCTGCCATCGAGCGCCACCACTGAGTTGCCGCTGTTGACTACCGCCGTGACTGGATCGATCTGGTATTCGATGCTGTCCATGCCGGCAGGGCAATCGTTCAAGTTGAGGGAGAATCCGGTCGCCTGGGTAAACGTACCGGGACCCGTCATCTCAGAGTTCATGTGCTTGCCCATGGGAACCACGACATCCGGAGTAACGCAGGCGAGAGCCAATGTCTTCACGCTGGTCTGGGTGAGCAGCAGCTGCGCCGCGTTGAGGCCGTCATACCAGACATTGATCGTCGGACTGGAAAAAACCTGCGTGCCGCTCCTGACTGGACCAATGGCGATCAGCTGCACGCTCAGAAAGGATCTCAGAATGTAGGCCTGGGTGGTATTGGCGGTCCACTCGTCAGGCTGCCCAATCCAGGCCCAGTCGGATGGACTGCCCGTACTTCCCCAGAACCAGGAAGCCCGTATGCCCACCCCCGGAAGATTCGGCAAAGCAAACACATTGGGCATGCCAGACACCGGCTGCAGACCGGGAATGTTCCACTGCATCTTCAGGTAGAACCAGGCGTTGCAAAGAATGCTGGCGGTGCCCGTGCCACCTTGCACCCAGCCGGAATCCCAGAGGATCGTGCCTCGGGATACATTCCTGGCAACGACCAGCTGTGTCGGCAATGCGATCGTGCTCGTCAGGGTGCTGCCGGCAGTGAAGGAGCAGGAAGCCTGCGCCTCGCGGCCAATACCGACCAACCCGAGCAGGAAGACGAGGAGCAGCGAGAATCGCTTCATGCGCTTGAAGGCGCGCGAGCGGGATGAGTCGCCTATTCCGGCCTCTATCGGGAATGAATGCACCAGTGGAGACACCGCTTGGTGCTTGTGATCGTGATCGTGATCGTGATCGTGATCGTGAAAAGTTGTATGCATGTCGTCCTCCGGACTCAACGGCAAACCGCGTCCGTCGTGGTAATGACTGACCCTTCGCTATCCTTGGCGCGCGGGGGTAGGGCGTACTGGATGTGGCACTGTTCGTCGGCACCATCGCCCCAACGCACCGCCAGCACGCCGCCGTCTTCGGCACCGCGTACAAAAAGCTGACCACCCTGCCCCATCGTTCCCATGCTTCGCCCATCGATACCGAGCACCTCGGCACCAAAGGGGATGGCCTTGCCATCAGCCTGTGTGGCGCGGATCAGCACGGCACGACCACTCTCCGTTTCGAACTTCAATGGCACTACCGCGCCAGCACGCGGCGCTGCCTGCAGGCGCGTGGTCTTTAGCTCGACGTCATTGGACGTGCCTGCGGGATCGAGCGTGACGTCATTCATGCGGTAGGGCATGAGATTGGTCGCCACGGCATAGCCACGACCATCCACCGTCGCCTGGCCACTACTGCTCACGCGCGCCCCCTTGGCATCCGGCGCGTCGACGATGCTGATCGCGCTGTTGGGGTCGAGCTGCGGTGCGAGCGTGATGCCGCCGCGATGGACCACCAGTCCACCCGCCGCACTGAGCGACGCCTGCTGGTAATGCTCCGAATACGAATAGCTGCCATTGAGGTTGGCATACGGTGCCTGCCAGCCCAGGTTGCCGCTGGCCGTGGTCTGCGACGGGCTGTTGCCGTAATCGCTGTAGGACGCGAAAGCGCCGTAATTGAACTGGCTGTCCTTGCCGAATGTTCCGCTGATGCCGGCGCGGTCGCTGTCACCCATGACGTCGTCATGCATGGCGGACACCTGCAGCATGGGCGCGTTGCGCGAAGAGGGCCCGCCCAGGGGAATCGACAGGTTGATGCCGAACTGGTTGTCGTAGTGCGCGCCGTTGTACATCGGCCCTGCCGTGTAGGTGCGGCTGGCCGTGAGGCCGAAGTTCACCCGGCGATAGGTATTGCTGTAGCCCAGCTGGTACGTGGTGGCACTGGGCATGCCCTGCCAGTACGTATTGCGCGAGCCATTGAAGTAAAGCTGCCCATACCTGCCGCCGAAGTTCTGGTTGACCGTGACGTTCAGGCGCTGCCTGGAGCGCATGAGGTTGATCACATCCAGGCTGCTGGTGCGCATGGAAGTCATCAGGTCCTGCGTGACGACGGCATCCGACAGCGACAGGAAGTTGCCGTTGGAATAGCGATAGGAGGCCAAGGCGAACGTCGTGCCGGATGATGGAATCACCTTGGAATACGACACGCGCGTGCTGTAACCCGACAGCGACTCAGCGCCCTGGAACGTGGTCATCGACCGGGTGACGTCCAGTGCGAAGGCGCCAATGGGCGTGTTGACGGCCGCGCCACCGAGATAGCCGTGATAGAGGTTGCGGTAGGTGGACTGGACGCCACCGTACAGCGTCAGCCAATTGTTGATGCCGCGCTGGTAGGTGCCTTCGACAAAATAGGGCTTGTCGTTGCGCAGCGCCGTGTTGTGCACCTGTCCGTCGGTCATGGACCAGCGGCTGATCCCGGGACGCAGCAGCATGGGCACCGCGGAATAAGGCACCAGGAAGCTGTGCGTGCTGCCGTCGGCCTCGAAGACCATGACGACCAGGTCGCCTCCGTAACCGGTGGCATACAGGTCATCGATCACAAATGTGCCGGGCGCCACGGTGGCCTGGTACAGCAGGTTGCCGTTCTGGCGCACTTCGACACGCGCCTGCGTATTGGCCGTACCGCGCACCACCGGCGCGTAGCCTTGCTGCGAATCGGGCAGCATGCGGTCGTCGCTGTACATGGTGATGCCGCGGAACGGCGTGGTGTCGAACACCACGCCCTGCGTATAACCATCACCGATGGTGAACTGCGCCTTCCAGCGCGTGATGTCGTGCGTGGCCGTGGTGTTGATGTTGGTCCACTGCGTGCGACCCGTGCGCTGGTCCCATTGCGCCGTTTCCTGGCTGCGCAGGCGCCACCCCATCACGTTCATGCCAAGGTTGAGGCCGAGATAGGCGTCGATGTCGTTGCTGCTGTAGCCACCACGCTGCGTCGGCACGAACGTACCGCGCTGGACGGGAACGTACTGGCCGTTGACACCAAGCATGTAGTTGCCGATGGTGCTGGACACGTAGTTGCCGCCGGGGCCAGCCATGTAGTACTGCGCACCCTGCACATCGATGCGGTTTCCATCGGTGCCGACTGCGGTGCCACCACCGGTCGTACGCGGGCCGCCGTAACTCTGGTCGAGCGAGTAGGCGTTGAAGTTGTAGCCAAGCAGGAAGGCCGTCTCACCCTCGTCCCACAGCTCCGGACTCACATAGCCGCGCGCCTGGCGACGCAGACTCTCCTGCGGCACGGACACATCGAGACGGAGCTCGCCCACGTCCATCACTGCCCGGGCATCGACGCTGACGGCGTCGATGGGGATGCAGGCGTTCTGGGCATTGACGACCTGCGGATCGAGCCGGTTCATGTCCACGCCCATTTGCACCAGGGTGGCGTAGTCGAAACAGGGTTGCGCTATCGACTGGCCGTCCACCGCACGGAAGGTCAGATTCTTTCGCGTCACACGGCCTTCATTGACGAAGACATCAACGTTGTAGGTACCCGGCAACACGGGATTGCCCTTCTCGAAACGAGACACGTCGATCGACTGGCTCGATCCGGTAAAGGCATTGCTGAACTCCACCACGGCAGCGCCCGATGCGGGCTCCAGGGCGGGCCCTGCGGGTGCGGCGACAGGGCCGGCAAGCAAGGCTGCCGGCATGGTGCCCAAGGCCAACATCACGAACCAGGGCAAAGTGCGAACGCGCGTCGCTCGGGATGCGCGGGGCGGGGCCATGGAGGCAAGAACGTGGCTGTTACGGATCGCTTTCATCGGGGTCACGGCTCTTCTTTTTGGCAAACGGCTCCCGTCCGGCCATGCCTATCGCACGGTGGTGTTGGAGAGCTTCTTGGCTGGACGGAAGCCTCTGCGCTGCTGGCTTCAAAGAACTACGTGTGAATCAACGGCTGTTCGATCTTCGCGACCCCGAGAACGGGATCTCGCACGCTTGACGGCTCAGAGCGTGAAATTCGCTTCGCGGGGATTGAAGCCACCGAAGTCGTTGATGACGGTGACCACGAGCTTGCCGCTGCCATCAGGGGCCCCCACGACCGGGAACGATCCCTTGCCCCTGGCCGGGCACATGCCACCCTTGTTGACGGCCTCGTGCTTCGCGGCACCCTTGAAAGCGAGATCGCTGAAGGAGATGTTGTAGGGCGTGTCGTTGGTACATTCCGCCGTATATCCCTTGCCGGCGGAGACGATGTGCCAGACCACGAGGTCAGCGGCAGCATCGGGTGTTCCCTGCAATCCCTTGGGCCGATAGAACAACTTCATCCGCGAGCGCACGGCCAGCTGCATGTAGTTGTCCGCCGCATCGCTGCCCGCCTTGGGCTTGGGCGGAATTTCCAGGACATTGAGCCAATACACCGTTTCGCGGTCCTGCGGCAGGGTGGCGGCACCGGTGAACATGATGCGCAGGGTCTGTCCCTTGCCCGGATCCACGCGCGCCATGGGCGGCGTGATCAGAAACGGGGCCTTGCTGGATTCGGCGCGCTCGCTGGCGTCGCCGGTATCCACCCAGGCCTGGATAAGGCGGGCCTCCTTGCCATCGTTGACCATGCTGAGCGATACCTCGCGCTGCTCGGCCGGATACACCACGCGCGTACCGTTGATGGTGATACCGGCATGGGCAGAGCCGAGGCTCGCGGCAATGACGGTCATCGCGCACGCGGCGCGCTTGAAGACTTTCATGGCACTACTCTCGAAGCTTGTAAGTAACGACAAGTACCCGCTGAGTCGGCAAGGCCGGCGTACCGGCCTTGCCACTGGCGCTCGTGCGATGCGATCAGTTGTATTGCATCGAATACGTCAGGTAGGTGGTGACCGCGCCGGCCGTGGCGGCGCCGCCGACGGCCAGGTACTGGGCGATGTAGTTCAGCGTGGCGGTATTGCCCGCGATGGTGGCGGCCGGCTGGTTATTCGCGGCGATGACCGACTGGCCATTCACGACGTAGTCGTTGACGCTCAGCTTGATCGGCTGGCTGTTGGCCGGGTTGTACAAGCGCACTTCAACATTGCCCGCGCCACCGGAGGCCTGGTTCCTCAGCGCGTCCGTGTTCGTATCAAGAGCCGGGGTCGCCGTGGTCTCGACCCACAGGGCGGCCGTCTTGCCATCCGTGCAGTTGGCGCCGGAGAGAATGAGCGAGAACGGGGTGTCGCCAGCCGTGACGCCGTTCTTGGGCAACGCCGAGGTGCTGACCGTCGGCAGGGTCACGGTGATATTGCCGGTGCCGGTTGCCATGCCACCACCGGTGACAACGCAAGTGGTATCCGTGATCTGGCCATTGAAGGTGATGGTGCCATCGGCGGCACTGGCGACCTTCGGGGCGAACATCGCGAAGCCGAGCACCGCGGCCATGGCGGTCGAAATAAGCGTCTTCTTCATAAACTTGGTAGATCCTTCACTGGAAGTTGGAGCACAGGAGTCGCAGACGAGCCACGCAGTGACGGCCGGCCATTGCCGGACATCCTTGTCAAAACCGTTGGGGGTCTTCCCTCGCCGCCCGAGCGGGCTACGTCGCCATTTCGCGGTCGCTACCACGAAACACCGCCATTGTTCGCTGACGGCCAGCAGGGTTCTTTAGGACGAATCTGAGATACGCGTTTGATTTCGGGCTCGCGTCGGCCCTGGCGTACACCGTGTGTGGCGATATCGGAAGACGACGGGTTCCGGCGGCCAGCCGGAGTTCACCCGGGGCAGGCCGTCACGCTTATACTCGGGGGCATCTCAACAAGAACCGTGCCGCCGCGTGAGTGACCCATCACGCCTTCCCATGCCCTGCCTCGTTACCGGGGCGGCCTTGATGCCAGGCGCAAGCGAAGGAGACGCCCGCTAGTGGGACTCGCACTCACCCCCGAAATGATCCTGGTTCTCGGGCTGGTGGGCTTCACCATGCTGATGCTGGTGCTGGAGTGGATCCGCGCCGACATGGTGGCCCTGCTGGTGGTGGTGGTGATCGGCCTCACCGGGCTGATCCCCTCTGAGCGCGTGTTCAACGGCTTTGCCGGTAACGCCGTCATCGCGATCATCGCGATCATGATCATGGGCGCAGGGCTGGATCGAGCGGGCGTGCTGACGCTCACGGCCAGTTTCGTGATGCGCATGGCGCGCGGCGTGGAATCGCGCCTGGGCGTGGTGATCAACCTGGTCACCAGCCTGTTCAGTGCCGTGATCCCCAGCCAGGCTCTGGCAGCCCTGATGATCCCGGTGACCAGCCGACTGGCGGCCCGTACCGGCGTGCCGATCTCCCGGCTGCTGTTGCCGATGGCGTTCTGCATCCTGACCGCCACGAACACCACGCTGATCGCCAATTCACCGCTGATCGTGCTGAACGACCTGGTGGCCAGCGCCAACGCCAACCTGCCCGCTGGCGCGCACACCATTCCCAAGTTCGGCCTGTTCAGCGTGACCCCGGTGGGCCTGGTGCTCGCCCTCGCCGGCGTCGGCTTCTTCTATTTCTTCGGCAAGAAGCTGTTGCCGGAGCGGGAAGACGAGCGCCTGAAGGTGACCCCGGGCCGCACCGAGAGTTACTTCGCGGACACCTACGGCATCGTCGGCGAAACCGCCGAGCTCACGGTGACGGCCGAAAGCCCGCTGGTCGGCATGAGTATCGGCGAAGTGGAGCAGTTGTACGGGGCCCCGCTGATCCTGGCGATCAAGAGCGGTAACGACTCCCGCATGGCCCCGCCCGCCGACCACGTCATCTGGGTCGGCTCGGTGCTCGGCGTGCTGGGCCCGCGCGAACAGCTCAACCAGTTCGCCAACAACCAGCTGTGCAAGCTGTCACCGCGCATGCGGCAGTTGGGTGAGCTGTTCAACCCTTCGCGCGCCGGTATTTCCGAAGCGGTGATTCCACCGAGCTCCCGTTTCCTCAAGCAGACCGTCGGCGACCTTCGCCTGCGCAAGCGCTACGGCATCTCGGTGCTGGCGGTGAACCGCGGCGATCAGGTCTATCGTGACGACGTGCGTTCCGTGAGCCTGCGCGCCGGCGACACGCTGGTGCTGCATTCGAGCTGGCGCGACCTCGCGCTGGCAAGTGAAGACCGCGACCTCGTGGTCGTCACCGACGTTCCGAAGGAAGAGCAGCGCCCCGGCAAGATCTGGCAAGCCGTGGGCTTCTTCGTGCTGGCCAAGTGCCTGGCCCTGTTCACGCATCTCGACCTTTCCGTCGCCATGATGACCGGCGCCATCGGCATGCTGCTGACCGGCGTGCTGAACATGGACGAGGCCTACCGTGCCATCAACTGGAAAACCATCTTCGTCACCGCCTGCCTGATTCCGCTCGGCTGGTCGATGGACGCCACCGGCGCCGCCGCGTGGCTAGCGCAGGAAGTGCTGCAGCACCTGGGCCATACCAACCACTGGATCCTCCAGCTCTCGCTGGCCATCCTGACCCTGCTGTTCTCGCAGGTGATGTCCAACGTGGGCGCGACCGTGATGATGGTGCCCATCGCCATCAGCGTCGCCGTCGCCACCGGCAACAACCCGTCGGCCTATGCGCTGATCGTCGCTGTCTCCTCCTCCAACACCTTCCTGCTCAGCTCAGGTCATCCAGCGCTGATGATGGTGGCCGGCCCCGGTGGTTATCGCGGCAAGGACTTCCTGCGCGTGGGCTTGCCGCTGACGGGCCTGATGCTGGTGCTGACCTTGGTGGTGATCAATCTGATGTACCACTAAGCGCTCCCACGGAATCCGGAAGCGCTTCAAGCTCGTCACGCCAGCAAACCCGAAGGGACTTTGACCACGTGTTTCCCTACGATGGGTCCCATGAGATCCATCAGTGGATACCACTCGCGAGTGGCGAGGGTTGCGCGCATGACGCATTCTCTACGTCGGCCAGAAAAGGGATGGCTGCCGCATGTGCACAGGAAGAGCGCTGCAGAAGTGTCCGTCCAATGACTTCCAGACCCAGTTCTGTTGCAGAGAAGCCACACTGGCTTCGCTTTGCACGCGAGGCCAGGCTCTAGCGACATAGCACGACGTTGCGTTGCACCTCGCGCGCCAGGTTGTAGCGTGCCTGCAGCATCAGCCAGTAGAGCGGTGACGTATCCAGCACGGCGGCGAGCCGCATCGCCTGCCGTGGGCTTACGGACCGGGCGTCAGTGAGGAACTCCCTGAGGTGCGGCGCCCGGATACCGGTACGTCGGGCGAGTTGCTGATGATTCATCGTCGCCGGGAGCATGTAGTCGAGCAGCAGCACTTCGCCGGGCGAACGCAGGTGCTGCGAAGGATCCACGTCCATACGCGGCATGAGTTGGATCAGTTCCATGGGCTTCCCTTCCTTGTCAGACACGACTGCAGAACGGGCGGGCGCTTGCAGCCGCTCGTGTCGGTGAATGCCAGATGGCGATGTCAGTGATCGCCGGGGTGAGGCGCATCGCCAGCGTGGCCGATGCGCCGCGTGGCAATCATCGGCCGGGTGGCGAATTCACTCGGGGCTCGTGACCAAGCAGGCTGGCGTACTGCTGAAGACAGTGGATGGCGGTGCCCAGACTGGCGGTGACAACTATGGGAAGCGGCCATTCCAGAGGCCTGCCGGGGAATCCCCGCGTCTGCGCCCTACGGCACTGCTCGCTGTCATGACGCAGACGCGTAAGGGTGAGCACTGCCAGCGCGATGTCACTGCGAGTGCACGAACGCAAGGAGTCCGGCCACGCCACACGCGTGTGTGGCGGCTCGCCAGATGAAGGAGTGAGGGTGCCGTCAGGGGGAACGGACGGGCGAATGCGTACCGTATGATCGTGGGTAGCCATGATCAACTCTTAGGAAGTTGGTGATGGTTAGCGGGTCGTGGGTGTTAGTCGCACTCACGGCCCGCGCCTCATGACTTCGTCGTCATGGTCATTCGCGAGGCCCTACAGAAAGACAGCGCGAATGACGGCCTGACCCTAACAAGCAGGCTGCACATCGTCTGTCAGGGTTGGGCGAGATGGGTGTCCGGTTGCACGCGGGTGAGCGTGACAGCCGCAGACTGAGAACGTGTCAGTCTCGTTCCCGTAGAGAGCCGAGGGCAGCGCGACGTTCTCGATGAAAGCGCATCCTGGCACCTATTCTTCTTGCGTATCGCTGAGGGGTAAGTAGCCGCCTTTAGAGGTTATTCGCGCAATTCGTGCAGCGATCGGCGCGTATATACGGTGCTATCGAGACTCAAATGCTTTGCCACGACGCGCAGCAAATACTCTGAAGGGAAGCGATGCCCATACGTAAGGGAAAGTATGAGCACGAGCGTCAGGACGGCGAGCCAACGTGAACCCTGCAATTGCCAACGCGGGCCGGCCCACCACAAGAACGCGATGACGGCCCCACCGCCAAGAGACAGGCCGGCAAGAACCTCCGCCCAGGAGTGAGCGTGCACCGCAACTCGCGACACGGCAATAGCGATGGCGAACAGCAACCCCGTCATCGCACCTACAGCACCGGAATTATCCCTAGACCTTGGCCAGAGCAGTGCCAGAAGCGCGGTCCACACGGTGGCGGACATCGCGGAATGGCCGCTAATGCCCATGAAATCCAGCGAAGGAATTCCGAGCCTCCAGGCCATGAACATTAACTTGCTTGCCGCAACGAGCAACGCAACGGCACAAAACAAAAGCAACCAGCGCCATGCCAGAGACCACCCCCCCTGAGACAATCCTAGCCAGAAAAAAATGGCGACAGCACACGGTAGCAGCACAGCCGAATCACCAAACGCTGTAATGAATGTCCATCCGTGCATGATCAAGTAACCATATCGTTCTGGACGTCGATTCGCATTTGGCCGGATCGCGGCATCAGCCGCGATCGCCAGTTGGGCCGAAGCCAATAGTGGAAGCCCACTCATCTACCTGATCTGTTCTGCCTATGAGCACCACCGGCAGCTGATCTTCAACCATGAAACATCGCAGTGAGGCACAGCCGCATTTCGCTCGTACTGCCGGACTTTGCCGTTTCACGTCAGGCTGAAGAATCCCGGTCGACCCGCGCCATCACTCCGCCGGCGTCGACACGGCCTTGCTGCCCTCGCGCCTCATGCGTGCGCGCATCAACATCCAAGCGAACTGCCGATTCGTAGTCCAATAGCGACGCCACATCCGCCTTGGCTCCTGAAGTACCCGAAACAGCCATTCGAGACCTGCCCGCTGCATCCACCGAGGCGCGCGCCGAACCTTCCCGGCGACGACATCGAACGTACCGCCAACCCCCATCACGAAATCGACGCCTAGGTCTGCCCGGTATCGGTTGATGAAGTTTTCCTTCTTGGGCGAAGTGATGGCAACGAAGAGCAGGCGCGCACCAGATGCGTGGATCATGTCGACAATGGCCTGCTCGTCATCCCAGAAATACCCATGATGGACGCCGGCAATGTGCAAGCGGGGATACTTTTCCTCAACCTCACCAGCCGCCTTCTTCACCACTTCGTCAGTGCCGCCGAGCATGAAGATGGGCAGACCCTCTGCTTGTGCCATCTCCAGCAGGCGATCAAAAAGGTCCACTCCGGCCACACGCTCCGCGACTTGAAAACCAAGTGCACGCGCGCCCCACACAACGCCCATCCCGTCGATATTGATGATGTCGCACTCTTTCACCGACGCTGCCAGTTGCGCGTCGGACTGCATATGGACCAGCTTGGCGACATTGACCACGACGTGCTGCGTGAACTGGCGAGCCACGATCCGGTTGCGGATCACCTCGACAGTCTCGGTCATGGAAGCGACGTCCATGGGACATCCAAACAATTCAATACGGTTCATGGAAATAATCTTGTAACCAGACAATTAACGATCGGCGCAATGAACTCGCTCCATTCGCACATAGGCGGCAGGCAATGAACTCTTAGAACGAACTGCCGAGGTTCGAGCAAATCACACCTTAGCAACGCGCCATCTTTGCAGCAGGTCGCAAAGACCACGGAGCGACTAGTGCCATGCCACGGCGGTCTAGATTGCCATCGCACTCGGGACCGAGCTCCACAAGCTGCAACGAACTCAATGACTCCAATCGCAACACCTGAGCAGAGCCGATCAATCCCGTACTTTCACAGACACACCACCGTAGTACATCGTACGCGTGTCAACTTCTGAAGACTTCTTTAACCAATCAGCCTTATATAAGCCCAGCTTCAAATACGCCCGATCATCATCTTCATAGGCGTTTGGCACGCCCTTGGTCGCAAAAACGAGTTGACCGTCCTTGGTAAGCTCTGTCACTGCCCTCGCCCCAGAGCCATCCGGAATATAGTGAAGCTGCCAATTCACCACACGCCCACGATCACTCTCAACCCGGCCAAAGAATGCGCTAACCCAGTCAGCCTTCGACTGAGTCCTATTGTGCACTTCGTACTGCCCGCCCTCGGACAGGAAAATCGCAAAAGGCGGATAGCCCGCAGCAGGCCCTTGATGGATCTGGAATACCACCTCGGCCTGACCTCGGTCTAGCGTGTAACCTGCTGGCATATACGTCTGCCAGCTAAGCACATATTCTTTGCCTTGCGAAAAGTGCAAGAACCCATTGAATGAAAGCTCCGCCCGGGGCGCACCGTTGGCGACGGCAGAATAGTCATCATTCTTGCTTATGGTTACTTTCAAGGCTTTGCCGCCCATCTCTTGAGGCGCATCCACGACCCCAATCGAATCTTTCCTGGGCATTTGATACTGAATTCTCTTGTCGACCCCATGAGACCAATCAGTAGAGAACAGTTCCACCCAGTTCCGGGAATCCGCAGCGGCCGAAACTGCCAGCATACAAAAAAATGCCAACCCTGCCTTTACCTGTATCCGCATAACAGACCTCATCTTGAAGAGTCGACACGTTTGGCGATGCACTTACACACATATGAGCGACGCTGATTCATCAAAGGCCTCTTGGCACACCACTTCTCTTTGATCCTGAAGCAAGCAACTTCGTCAGGCACACCAAAACAAACGATGCACCTCCAAAGAGAATCAACTTCGTCGTGAGAACACTCAGTCCCTCTCGATACAAGTTGAAGACGAATACAAACGCGAAGGAGAAAAAGAACGCCACAACGAGCCGCCTACTGGACCTTATGACAATCTCGTCCAAAGCACGCAATAGGGCACCGGATATCAACGATCCCAACAGGCAGGCTTTCGATCCGCCCGCAAGATACAACTCACCCAGCAAAGTTGGTGAGTACGTGATGGATCCTTCTCTTCCCAGCACATTCTGAGTGTAAAAATTTCCACCATTAAGCACGATCAGTGGCTTGTCCACCCAGAGAGACCTGGGAATCATCGTGGCGAACTGATTGGCAATTACATTCTCTGAAACACCGTGATACTTGCAGTAATCCACGATATTGTAGAAGGCATCGACTGGCGCAAAACCGTCATAAAAGAATATCAAGAGCTTGCCATATATACCGCCAGCACCATCCGAACTTGTCCCGGTGTATCGGAATATTGCGACCACCAGCGTAACAACTATGAGTGCACCGGAAAGCACAAGAAACTTTGCAAAAGACACGTCTCTCCGCATCAATGCAATCACACCAAGAGAGAAGAGCGCAGCAAAGCCCAACTGCCTGTACCCCCCCAAGACAACAAAGGTTATAGCGCAGTAACCGATCGTATAAATCAACGCCTTTCGCTTTTCCCTCGCGCTTTCTGCTCGCAATGACAGAAGCGTGCATGCAAACAAGCCCATCGAGAAGAACAACGAGTACCCGCCCATCCCGACATTGGCGTCGTACCGGTTTTCGTAACCGCCATTTTTCAAAAGAACGAGACCACCGGAACCGATCACGTATGCAACCACGGAAATGAGAAACGCCGCGAGAAGCACGTAGATCAGGCCTTTTGTCTTGCGTCGCCAGTTCAACTCGCTCCGCATCCGAATAAACTTTCGAAACGGGGCTGCACCTGCATATCCGGCCAAGAAGAAGAGAAGGCAGATCTCTGACAGGACGACTATTTGCCAGGTTGTGTCGTCATGAGCACTGATCTTTTCGATGCCGAGCATCGAATACAGCAGGGCTGCGATTAACAGTCCACCGAAATACGTAAAAACAAAGCAAGAGAGAAACACGGTGAAGTATATTCGCCGCATGTTCGATTCTGCGTACTTTGCCCAGAACAGAACCAAACCGAACATGTTCATGAAACACACGAAATACACCATACCGAACACCCAATTAGTTCAATTGCAAGCACACAAGGGGACGAGGACAGCTCATTCCAAGGATTTTCCTACGAGCCCGGTTAAGCAACTTCTTTGATCACCGAAGACAGCCGATGGCGCGTCCGCTCAATTCCAAACGAATCACACACCCACTTCTTTCCGCTACCAGGCCTCATCTCGGAATTGAGGTCATTGGCTTTTTTGATGGCCATCGCGATTGCCTTGGGATTCAGGGAATCCACAAAAACGCCACCATGCTCCCGTATGACTTCAATCACAGGCTCATGTGCGTACGCCACGATTGGTACATCGTAGACCTGCGCCTCAATGAAGCTCATCCCGAATGAGTCCACCCTGCTGGGCAGGCAAAAGACGTCCGCCGACAGCAGTAGCTCCTCCTTCTTGTCGCCCTCCACCCAGCCACTCATCAAGACTCGGCGACGGAGGCCAAGACTGTCGATTGCTTCACCTATGGCCTCATTGAGCTCACCTTCTCCGGCAATGATCAGCCTGTAGTTCTCGGGCAAATGCGGCATGGCATACAGCGTCTCCATGAAACCCTTGCCCTCAACAAGGCGCCCCATGGCTAGCACGGTAACTCCGCCATCACGCGAGAGCTGTCTTTCCTTGCGTGCGTCCGATGGGCTGTAAGGATTGGGTACAACTCGTGTGGTGTCCGCAAGCCCATGCGCCTCAAGCAGACCTAGCGCATAGGACGTCAGAACGATCACTCGATCCGCACACTTAACAAGACCCGATAACACGCCCCGCCAGTACCAGCCATTGAGGTAGCGATCGAGATAAGGCGTATGCAGGTACACGAGCACCGGACGCCTCAGGCCGTAACGCACAATTGCGGCCAATATCAGCATCCTGATCAGACAGAAGCCGGATCCCGGGTGGAGGTGAAACACGCACCTGGCATCACGATGGCGTCGCTTCGCACCAATGACACGAGGGAACGCCTTGAGCCATGGCCAAAACTTTCCCAGCGGGCCACCGTCATGCGTGGGGATGAACTCTACCGCACCCATAGCACCCAGGACTTCAAGATGCATGGGGACGACGGTGGCCACCCCACCCTTCCCACCTTTGGGTTCCGTCGACAGAACCACGTTACACATTCTCATAGGGAACTCTCTCGGCCTACCCGGACAGGTATGCACGAAGGCACTGTCAACCAGCCACAGCCGCGGGAAGAAGAAGCGATGCACTCTGCCGCTTGAGCATCACGTTTCTGAGCAGTGTTATAGCCAGGCACACGGCCAGCGTGAAAGGGAAACTGAGCTTGCCCGTAGACAGGTAGAAGGCGCCTAGCGCTGCAACGAATGCACCACACGACACCAGGTTTATGGTCACGGACATCCGACTCTCTTCACGAACCATAAGCACGCTGCTATAGGCCATTCCGAGCATGCTGATACAACCCTGCGCACAGATCGCCAGGCCGCAGATCAACGTGTACCAGAAGGCATCAGCGTCGGCTCCCTTGTAGAGCACGATCATCAAGACAATTGCGCTGTTGACCAGAAAGGCCGCGCCACAGGCAAGCGCAACCTCGCGAGCCGTCTGCGTCGTCAGCATCGTCAATGGCTGACCATCGCTCACCAACCGACTCAACTCGGGCAATCGATACATGGATATCGCTCGCGGAATCAGCGCACTGATAAGGCTGAACGATGCGATGAGCGAGATGACTCCAGCAAAGCGTGCGCCATCCGCGATATTCGCGATGGGAACAAGACTTAGTGCGATGCCACCGGAAAGGAAATTCGTGAATCCGAACTCCAGCCCCTTGGGCTCGAACTTCCAGCCCTGAGGTAACCGCCCCGGCCACCCAATATTCATCAGCATGAAGATGCCAACGGCGGCCAGTGCGATGCCGAGCGGCCAACCCGCAGGCACGCCGATCCGGTGCAGCGCCACGACGAAGGACGCCGTCGCGGAGAGAAGAACGAGGTCATAGGCGATAACCCGGCGATACTTCCGGTGGGCAAGGAAATAGTGCCTGGTCAGCTGATACACCGACCAGCCGATGAGGATCGCGATGATCTCGTTCCCTGAAATGTCGGACCCAAAGAATCGAGCCCACAGCAGTACACCCGCACAGACAACGACGGCAGAAACACCTCCCATGCACAGGAGCTCGTAGAAGCGCTGGATCGCAGCGTCCCTGCCCCGCGCCGCCGGCACGCGAACGAGAATCAGGCTGGCCCAGCCTATAGCGGTGAAGTACGCCAGTATCTGCGCCACAGAAAAGGCGGAAGCGGCCGTCCCCAGCTCGCCTAGCGAATAGATCTTCTGAACGCCAAAGAATGCGATGACCCTGTAGAGACCGGGCATCCCGGTCGCTACGACGGCCTCAGCTTTTCCAATCAATCGTCCGTACTTCATCGCTTACCCAGCCCCACCGGAGGCAACTACCACATGCACCGTCAAATGCGGACGGCCGAGGCACCGTGTGAACGTCTGCAGGTTCGGCTCGCCATGTACTTCATCATCGGTGCGCTAGAACACCGCGCGTATCGATCACTACCTTTGCCTGGAAAAGAACCGGATCAATTCGCTTGAACTGCTCATGATCCACAAGGATGACGATCACATCCGCTTCCGTCATGGCAGTGCGCAGATCACATAGCTCAATCCGCCCGTCCAACCCCGCCGGCAAGCTGCTGATGTTCGGCTCCACCGCGACAATCCGGCCCGGGAACCGCTCCGCCAGCTCCGACGTGATCTCGACGGCAGGGCTTTCACGCAGATCATCGATGTTGGCCTTGAACGCCAATCCAAGGCACGCAATGAGCGGTTCGCGGAAGCGGTTCGCTGCTCGCTCCACGCGCTCGATCACCCAGTGCGGCTTGGCGTCATTCACAATGCGTGCCACGCGGATGAGTTTCGCCTGCTCCGGCGCAGAATCCACGATGAACCACGGATCGACCGCAATGCAATGTCCGCCAACGCCAGGACCCGGCTGCAGAATATTGACGCGCGGATGCCTGTTGGCCAGCTTGATCAGCTCCCACACGTTGACATCCAAACGGTCGCAGATCAGCGAAAGCTCATTCGCAAAGGCAATATTGACGTCACGGAAGGAGTTCTCCGTAAGCTTGCAAAGCTCGGCAGTTCGAGCGTCCGTGAGAATGCACTCGCCCCGCACGAATACCTGGTACAGCTCCCGCGCGAGCTCGCCACATCGCGGCGTCATACCGCCGATCACACGATCATTTTCAACCAGCTCTCGAATGACGTGACCCGGCAGGACGCGCTCCGGGCAATGTGCAACGCGAATATCCGACTGCTCGCCGGCCTGCTGTGGGAAGCTCAGATCCGGTCGCATATCGGCAAGCCATGCCGCGATCTTCTCGGTCGTGCCCACGGGAGAAGTCGATTCGAGCACGACGAGATCGCCCTTCTTGAGCACAGGGGCGATCGCCCGGCTCGCTGCTTCGATGTAGCTCAAGTCCGGTTTGTGGTCGGTACTGAACGGTGTCGGCACGGCGATCAGGAATGCGTCTGCGGGCTCGACCTTGTCCGTGGCACGCAGGTGACCCTGCGTCACGGCCGCGCGAACGACCATGTCCAGGTCCGGCTCAACAATATGCACTCCACCACTATTGATCGTGTCGACGGTGGCGCGATTCACGTCCACGCCCACGACGGTCTTGCGTCGTGCGGCAAACGCGGCTGCGGTCGGCAGGCCAATATAGCCCAGCCCAATAACAGAAATGACTTCAAATGACATCGATGAATCTCGCTCTACGCGGGCTGCATATTGAGTGTGGCCGAAGGGGTCGGCTGCTCGATCGAGTCGACATGCCTGGCCACTAGCACGTCTACAATCCGTTCGCTGGCTTTACCGTCACCATAGGGGTTGTGGGCGCGACTCATCGCGCCGTAGGCGGCAGGATCTTCCCAAAGCTCCGTCACGGCGCGGACCAGACGATCAGAATCCGTTCCAACAAGCCTGACGGTACCGGCAGCCACCGCTTCGGGGCGTTCGGTGGTGTCCCGCATCACAAGCACTGGCTTGCCCAGCGAGGGCGCTTCTTCCTGTATCCCGCCGGAGTCGGTCAGAATTAGCCAGGCTCGATCCATCAAGTACACGAACTGCAAGTATTCCTGCGGTTCGATCAGAACGACATTCTCAAGACCACCGAGGAGCCGCTCGACCGGTTCGCGCACATTGGGATTAAGGTGCATCGGATAGACGATCTGGCAATCCGGGTAGCGCGTGGCGATAGTCGCTAACGCGCTGCAGATCTGCTCGATGCCGCGTCCGAAGTTTTCGCGCCGATGCCCTGTCACCAGAATCATCCGGCGATCATCGGAGAGGTACGGAAATTCGCTGCGCATCCGCTCTGCCTGCCGCGGATCACGCTGCAACTGCTCGACAGCCAGATGCAACGCATCGATCACCGTATTTCCGGTTACGTGGATCCGATTGCCCGCTACACCTTCGGATAGCAAGTTCAGCTGGGATGTTTGCGTTGGCGCGAAGTGGTGAAGCGCGAGCGCTCCGGTCAACTTCCTGTTTCCTTCCTCAGGCCAAGGCGCATAGAGGTCTCCCGTGCGCAGGCCGGCCTCGACGTGCCCAATCGAGATCCGTCGGTAGTAGGCGGCCAGCGAGGCACCGAGTGTCGTCGCGGTATCACCGTGCACGAGGACAAGGTCCGGCTGGAAGTCCTCCAACACCGGATCAAGCAATGTCAGAATCTGCGACGTAAGCCCACCCAACGTCTGGCCAGCCCGCATAAGATTCAAATCGTAATCCGGCGTGATGTGGAACAG
The DNA here is from genome assembly GCF_004296575.1 of Dyella amyloliquefaciens. Lineage (GTDB taxonomy): Bacteria > Pseudomonadota > Gammaproteobacteria > Xanthomonadales > Rhodanobacteraceae > Dyella > Dyella amyloliquefaciens. The sequence goes on from NZ_SAYT01000005.1 coordinate 520,759, forward strand.
ATCAAGGACCTGGTCAAGCATCTGGCGATGTTGCGCCGTGACGCATACGCCACATCGCACGCCCTCGGTCGCCTGCAGGCGCCGGACGAGCGGAGCCATCTTGATCGCCTCGGGACGGGTGCCGAAGACGACGAGAATATTTTGTTGACGAATAGTCATCTATTTTCCCGCGAAAAAATTCCATCCGAGCAGCGGGGATTAACACGCACCCTAGCCGGCAGCACGCCATTCAGCGAATGACCGCAGCCCAATATGGCCTCCTCGGCCTCAGTAAGCATTGGTACGCCTCAAGAGAATGAATGGTGTACAGAAGATGATTTTCAGATCGACCCAAATCGACCAGTGCTTGATGTATTGGATGTCGCACTGCACGCGCATGGCCATCTTTTCCGTAGTGTCTGTCTCCCCACGGAAGCCACGTATCTGCGCCAGCCCGGTCATGCCCGGCTTCACACCGTGCCGCTGCATGTAACCCTGAAGCTTTTCGCTGAATTGGCGATTGTGCTCGACGGCATGAGGGCGCGGACCAACAATCGACATGTCTCCACGGAGTACGTTGATCAGCTGAGGGAGCTCATCAAGGCTGCTTGATCGCAGGAATCTCCCCAGTGGAGTCACGCGCGCGTCGTCGCGCCTGGCCTGGGTTACCTCCCCCTTTGCTTCCGCGTGCATGCGCATGGAGCGGAACTTCAGTACCTCGAACTCCCTGCCACCCAGTCCGTGGCGCCTTTGCTTGAAGAACACCGGGCCCGCCGAACTCAACTTGACGCAAAGTGCGATCAACAGCATCAGCGGCCCAAGCAAAAGCAGCATCAGCAGAGCTATGGAGCGATCTTCGATGGCCTTCCATACACCCGCATGTCCCTCCACGCGGCTTGATCTCAACGTGATGACAGGAACACCAGCGACAGCGGCCGCATGGTGATTTATGAGTTCGTAGCCGAAGAAATCGGGCACCAACCGAACGGTGACGGGTGTATCCAGAGTCATATGCAGGATTTTCTGGATGGTCTCTTCGGCACGCATGGGCAGCGCTATCCATATCTGGTCGGGCGCACATGCCGAGATATTCGCGGCAAGTGTGGATAGATCACCGAGCTCGGTCACCCCGGCAATTTCAACCTGGTCGAATGGCGTGCTGATATAGCCAACCACATCAAGGCCGAGCCAAGCACTGCTGCGTGCCGCAGCGGCTATGCGATGCCCAGCCTGGGTTCCACCGACCAGCAATACGCGGCGTGAATCGGTGCCAGCGGCTCGAACGCGGCCCAGGACCCAGCGAAGGAAAAGGCGATCGAAAGTCAGCAGTGCACCGGTTGCAATGAACCATGCACCGGCTGCGACACGCGAGTACGTATCTGTTGTCTTCAAGGCCCACGCGATGGCAAGCAGGACAACCATGACACCAGTCCACGCCACCCAAAGACGACCAATCTCGGCCAACCGATTTTCGCCGCGCCAGCTGCGATAGAGTCCTGCCGCCGGGAAGATCACCAGCGCAAGCAATACCGTACGGATCAGGCCCGAAATGTAGTGAGTATCCATGACCGCGGTACCAAATTCGCTTCGGTACACAACGACAGCGGCAAGCGCTATGAACAGCACGTCGCTTACGCGTAGCGTTATGTCCAGAAGCGCCGCATATTTTGAAAAGAAATGGGACTCCGCCCGCTTCAATTGCGGGACACCAGGAATAGACAACATCAGCGCACTCCGTCCTTGACTTCAATTGCAACTGCGCAACCAGCCGCATGCCTTTCTCGGCACAACTTCGACGCGCTCGCGCAAGGCAGCCCATCCCTTGGGCCAAACCACTTTATTTCAGTGCCCCTCATTCATCCCCCCGGTGAAAGAGCTGCGAGATCATCTCTAGCTCGCGTCAAGCAACCAATAGACTGTTCGCACTAGGTGGGCCCTAAGGCCCCATTGATGACATCCTGTTTTTCAATATTGCTTCGCAGATCCAACTCAAGCGGGATTGCTGCCGTACTCGTAATAGCCGTACGAGTAATAGCCTGTGCTCCTGCGCTCTACCGCATTGAACACTGCACCCTTGACCTGCACACCGTTTTGCTCGAATCGCTGCTTGGCCAAGGTAATTTCGCGCGCCTGATTTACCCCGAAACGAACCACCAACAGGCTGGTACCGACATGGTGTCCCATGATGGCTGCGTCCGTTACTGCCAGAATGGGCGGCGTGTCGATGATGATCAGGTCAAATTGCGGCTTCGCCTTTTCCAGCAGGTCGCCGAAATTCGCATGCATCAACAGCTCGGACGGATTCGGTGGCACCTTGCCGCGGCTGATGAAGGACAGGCCATCCGCACCAGGCACTGGACGGATGGCCTCCTCAAGCGCCAGCTGACCGGAGATGATTTCAGACAGCCCCTTGTCGGGACGCCCGCCAATCACAGTGTGTAGCGCACCTTTGCGCATGTCGCCGTCAATCAGCAGGACGCGCTGCCCCCCCTTGGCGATCACAGCAGCCAGGTTGGACGAGATAAAGGTCTTACCGGCGCCAGGGCTTGCACCCGAGATCATCAGAATGTTGTTCTTGGCTTCAATGCGCGCGAAGTGCAGGCTTGTACGGAGGCTCCGCAGCGCCTCGATGGCGAGATCGGCGGGCGCGTTGACTGCTAGCAGCTTCTGCTTGCCATCGCCGCGACCGCGGCGTCCTTGCAGGAAGCTTTGCCGCTCCGCCTCACTGCTGGGAATGGATGCGTATACGGAGAGACCGAGCTCCTCAAGGGCAGATGGGTCCTCGACGCCACGGCTGAGCATCTGGCGAAGCAGAACGAAGGCCACGGCCAGGAATCCACCAAGCAAGGTGCCACCCAGAACAACCAGTGCCTTTTTCGGCTTAGCCGGCTTGGAGATATCCACAGAGGCTTCGTCGATCACGCGCACGTTGCCGACAGTGCCAGCCTTGGCAATGTCCAGCTGTTGTGCCTGGTTTAACAACCCGGTGTAGGTGGCATTCAGCACATCTGCGTCCCGCGTCAGGCGCAGCAACTCCTGTTGGGTATCAGGCAGACCGCCCACCTGCTTGTCGATGCCGTTTTTCTGCGCCTGCAACTGCGCAATCTGCTCCAACAACGCCTTGTAGGCTGGATGCTCAGTGGTGAACCGGCGCTCCATGTCCGCCTGTTGCAGGCGCAGCTGCTGAATGCTCGTTTCGATGGCAACAGCCTGATCCAGTAGACCCTTGGTCTGCATCGTGATGTCGACCGAACGCGCCTTGTTCTGGAAAGCATTCAGCGCATCCTGCGCCTTGTCCAGATCATGACGAATACGCGGCAGCTGCTCGCGCACAAACGCGAGGCTATTTGCGGCTTCCGCCGAATTGCGATCCACATTCTGTTTGACGTAGGCGCGGCTCACACGATCCAACAGTGCGGCGGCCAGGTCCGGATCTTCGTGGTCATACGTCAGCTGGATGATGCCCGAATCCTTTCCCTGCTCCGTTGCATTGATATCCAGCTGAAGCTGGCTGATCACGGCCAAAGCAGTGTGATGCCTAACGGCAAAGTGGGTGCCAGGATTGGCACGCAACTCACTTACCTGAATGCTGAAGCCGTGCCCACTGACAAGCTGACCCACTCGGCCGTTCAGCATTTCGTCGCCGCGGTAGTTAAGCGTGTAGGAGCCCTGCTCACCGGCAATCAGCACCAGTTTCTCGTCTTCAACCGCAGCGGGCACCTTCATCTTAAAGATGCTGAGCTTCGAGCCACCCCAGTCGTAGCGGCTCAGGCCAAGCATGGGCGCGGCGACATCGGAAGGATCGTCCAGCACGAAGTGCCGGGAGATCCAGCCTCCAAAAATCGGAAAGTGATACGGCGCCACTTCGATCTGCATGTTGAGTTCATCAACAGCCTTGCCGATGACCGAGCGCGAGGTGATGAGCGCGATCTCGGTTGTGGCCTCGGAACTCGACGCGCCCAGAGTTTGGGTGATGGCGCTTAAGCCAGGGAGATCCGGCACCTTCTGCTCCACCTGCACGAGAGCATCGGCCTCGTAGACCGGGGTACCTAGCACGGCATAGCCGACGCTTAGCACCAGGAACACACCCGTAACGATGCCGATCAACCACTTGCTGTCGATCAACGTGCCCAGCAGCTCGCGCAGGTCAATCTCGTCGTCTTGCTGCGCAGTGTTCTGTGTTGCGGTCATGCTCAAACGATCCAGTGCAAACGATAAGGTTGAAGAAACGGTGAAATCTTTGACATGAGCGTCCGTCGCCAAGATGCGTAGGCGTCGCCCTACAAATTCTAGGAACTACGCAGATAAGGGAGCCACGCAGAAACGGCACGCTCGATCATTTCGTAGACGTGCTCGAAAGCTTCGCGACTCTGCCGGTAGGGGTCCGCCACGTCGCCGCCCCGCACCCAGCGATCGAGCAGCATCACCTTGCCGCTCGCCTCGGGGGCCATCCGCATCATGCTTGCCACGTGATCGCGCTCCATGGCCAGCACCAGGTCTGCTTCACGCAACATGGCTGGCGTCAGTTGCCGCGCCTGATGCGCACTGGCATCTACCCCATGCTCGCTGAGCAACTGCATGGCCGTCGCATCCATCGGCTTGCCGACGAGCGCACCCAGGCCGGCGCTCTCGATGGAGGCACCAGCAGATGAGAGGTGATGACGGAAGAGATATTCCGCCGTAGGACTACGGCAGATGTTCCCCACGCAGACAACCAAGATCCGTTTGAACACGACACCCGACACTTCTTGCAACCACAACCACTGGCATCGGAGGTCGCCGCTCCCACGGCTACGCATCCATGCCAGACCCCTGTAACAAACGACCCACGACGTGTTCCGGGTATTCGTGGCTGGCAGATGGAGCCCTTCCCCTACACGAACAGGCCAGAGCCCCTCTTGCCAGTCAAGCCCACTTTTTCACAAAATCACGACATAAGGCTTGCATTCAGCTTACAATCATAACTGCTACTTAGCGGCCCCGTCACGGATTGGATACATGACAGGTTCCGTTCATTTTCCAGTAAGGTTGTGTTACAGATGCGCGCCGAACCACTACCGAAGGGAGTTCTTGTGAAGAAGTTGCTTGCCGTTGTGTTGTTGACCTGCATGGTTGGACAGACGTTTGCCCAGTCGGCCCCGACGCCGCCGCCGGCCCAGGCTGGCGCTGCTGGCAGTACGGGTACCGGGGCTGGTGCGGCCGGTGGCGCAGCGCCGGGAGCCGCTGGAGCTGGCGCCGCGGCAACAGGTGGTCTGAGTGCCGGCGCCATTGCCGGCATCGCGGCAGGCGTCGTGGCGGCAGCCGGCGCAGCCGCAGCTGCGGCGAGCAGCGGCAGCAGCAACCCGGGCACCTCGAGCACGCCTCCGGGCACCGGTGGCGGCACGGGTGGCACCGGCGGTACCGGTGGCACGACGGGCACGACCGGCACCCACTAAGTCCTTTTCAGGCAAAACCGCATCCGCGCCGGATTCGTCCGGCGCGGATGTTTGCTGTCTGCAAGTTACTGAAAGTAGAAGTCATGAATGTACGTAACGCCGTGGCCCTCGTCGCCGCGACTTTTCTGCTGCACGGCTGCGTCTGGGCGCCGGGTCAGCACATGTCCACCAGCAGCATGATGCGCACGGCGGATGAGAACAGCCGCGTCGACATCGTGACGATCACTCCCAAGCAGATCGCGATGGACAAGGCGGCGGTTGCCGCGTCCTCGCTGCCACAGGAGTTGCTCGCCTATGTACCCGAGTCGTATCGCATCGGCGCTGGCGACACGCTCTACATCACGGTATGGGATCACCCCGAACTGACGTCGCCCGCGGGACCGCAGCAGCAGACGCTGGCAAACGGCCGACTGGTTCGCTCGGACGGCACTCTCTTCTATCCTTATGTCGGCGAACTGAAGGTCTCTGGCCAGACCATCGAAGAGCTCCGCAAGGCCATCACCAGCAAGCTGGCCCGTTATGTGGAGCAGCCGCAGGTCGACGTCAACATCATCGGCTACGGCAGCCAGCGCATCACGCTGCAGGGCGCCTTCCTCAAGACCGACCCGCAGCCGATCACGGCCATTCCGATCACGCTCGCGCAGGCACTGGGCACCGCCACCATCAATACGGAACAGGCTGACCTGTCCTCGCTGGTGCTGACGCGCGATGGCCACGAGTACCACATCGACCTCGATGCTCTTGGCCAGAACAAGTCGGTTACGCAAGACATCTACCTGAAGCCCGGCGACCGCCTGTACCTGCCGTACAACGACCGCCACGAAATCTATGTCATCGGCGAAGTGAACCGTCCGGCGCCGCTCACGTTCAAGACTACCGACCTCACCCTGACCCAGGCGCTCGGTCGCGCCGGCGGCCTCAACCCGACGACGGCGAAGGGCAAGGCGGTCTACGTGATTCGCGGCATCGAGAACCTGGACCAGGCCAAGGGCACGGTCTATCAGCTCGATGCACGCTCGCCTGACGCCTTCATCCTGGCTGACCAGTTCAAGGTCAAGCCCGGTGACGTGGTGTTCGTTGGTCCCGCAGGCGTCACGCGCTGGAACCGCTTCCTGACCCAGCTGTTGCCGCTCACGGGCATCATCAGCAACGCGGCCAACGCGTCGTACAACCTCGACCACTGATGTTGCGGCACGGCCTGCTCCTTCACCGGCAGACGCCGGCGCGATTTGTCGCGCTCGGTGGGTACGTCGTGTGCGCGGCACATGAGCTGAGTCCATGAGGCGCCAGCACGTTCGCGTTGCCGTCGCCCTGGCAGGCTTGTTCTCCCTGGCGCTCGCCGGTTGCACCGACGTTTCGCGCAGTAGCCTGGAGTCGATCCGCCAGACATGGCGCGGCGCGCCCAGGATGACGCCCTCGGCACAAGAGGTGCAGGCCAAACCCTTGTTCCAGATGCATGTCACGGCTGGTTCGGGCGATGCCATCGTGATTCTCGGCAACGTCGATGGCCAGCGCCAACTCTGGTACGGCAAGGACGGCGTAGTGATCGTGCTGGAGCACGGACGTGTCACGCAGACGGTTGGCCTGATCCAGAACCTCGACGCGAGCCGCATGCGCTCGGCCAGCGACCCGTTTGCGACGGGCCTGCACAAGCTCGAAGCGCCCGCGACATTCGAACGCGAGGACGACTGGTCCCCCGGCTATCGCTACGACGTTGCCGTGGAGAGCCGGCTCACGCCGTCCGGAAGCGCGGATATCGACATTCTTGGTACGTCTCACCACGTGCTGCTGGTCACCGAGGATGTCACGGCGAAGGCTGCCGGCTATCACGCCGTCAACCGGTATTGGGTGGACCCGCAGGATGGGTTTGTCTGGATGAGCGAACAGGAAGTTCTACCTGGCTTGACGCTCAAGCTGGTGCAACTCAAGCCGTATCGCGAGGCTTCGTCATGACGCCACGCTTGTTCGCCGCCGTGATGTGCGCTGCGCTGTTGGGCGGCTTTTCCTGCGCAGCATCTGCCACGCAAGTGGAGCTGCGTGGTGCAGTAGACACCACTGGCTCCGTACAGCTTCCCGCCAAGGCACGCCTCAGCGATGCTGCCCTGGCTGCACATGTTCGTACGGACGCCTATATGGCCGGAGCCGCCTGGCTGCGCCTGTCGCTGATGCTCGAACAGCAGCGCGCAAAAGCCGGGCTGTTGTTCGACCTGGACAGCGTGAAGCGGCAGGCGTTCAAGGGCGAACGCGACAACTTGGCGCAACTGGCCGCCACGCTCGCGACATGGCTGAACGCCATGCCCGTCACGGGAAGGCAGGTGGCGCTGCTTGATCCGCGCGCGGTCGAGGTAAACGCACAGGAAAATCGCCCTGTCGGCGAAGGCGACACGCTCTACTACCCGCGACGCCCCTCAACCATCCGCGTGGTCGGCGCGGTGCTGCAGCCATGTGATCTGCCTCTAGTCGCCCTGCAGGATGCGCGCAGGTATCTGGCCGACTGCAAGCCTTCTCCCGAAGCCGATGCCGACTGGATGTACGTGATCCAGCCCGATGGCCGTGTCATCCGGCAGGGCATTGCCCTTTGGAATCGCAGCGCTCCGGTATCGCTCGCGCCTGGCGCGATTCTCTACGTGCCCATCATCGACCGACACGTGAGCGCCGTGGCGCCCGATCTCAATAGCGAACTGGCTGCCTTCCTGGCGACGCAGCTGCTTGCCGACCCGGAAGCACATCGATGAAGCAGTACCGGGCAGGACGTCCCGCCGGAAGCGTTGGTACCTCACGAAAGCAGCATGCTCGGTTCCGTCGGCGCTGCGGCTGCGTGCTGCCCTTGGTGGGCTGCCTGCTCATGAGCGTCGCCCACGCAGACGACGCGCCGACACAAAGCGACTTCGGTGGTACCGGCCTATGGCAGACACCGTCTGCGCGCATGGCGGAAGATGGTGAGCTGGCGCTGACGGCCAGTCACGTGCATCCTTACGACCGTTACAACATTTCACTGCAGCCGATGCCATGGCTGGAAGCCATTTTCCGCTATACCGCCGTGAGCAATCGCCTGTATGGTGCGCACGCGCTAAGCGGCACGCAGAGCTACAAAGACAAGTCGATCGATCTGAAGATCAGGCTATGGGCCGAAAGCCGTTACCTTCCGGATCTGAGCATTGGTGCTCGCGACGTTGGCGGCACAGGCTTGTTCTCAGGCGAATACGCGGTGATGAATAAGCGATTTGGTCCAATCGATGCCAGCCTCGGCATGGGTTGGGGGTACGTCGGCGGTCGAGGGGACATCAAGAACCCGCTCTCCGTGTTTGGAGATAACTTCAACTATCGCCCGGCCCCGGTAGGTACTGTCAACAACGCAGGCAAGTTTGGAATAAACCACTATCTGCACGGCCCTACCGCCCTGTTCGGGGGGATTAGTTATCAAACTCCCTGGCACTGGTTGGTGCTGAAGGCCGAATACGACGGCAACGACTACCAGCACGAACCACTTAAGAACAATCTGCCGCAGAACTCACCGATCAACGTCGGCGCGGTTTTTCGTCCTACCCGCTACCTTGACCTCAGTCTCGCGTACGAGCGCGGCAATACGGTCATGTTCGGGTTCACCCTGCACACCAACCTCGCGGAAGGCACCGGGCCGACCAAGTCACTGGATCCGCCGCCGGCTACCCGCGTAACGACCAAACCCACGCAAGATCCCGAACAGGTCGACTGGGCAAACGTGGCGCGTGAGCTGCGCAAGAACGCCGGCATCCAGGTGTCGAGCATCACGCGTCGCGGCCGCGAGGTGGTCGTCAGTGGCGAGCAGGAACAGTACTTCTACTCGGCCAAGGCTGTAGGCCGCACGGCGCGCATTCTCGACAACCAGCTTGGACCGGGCATCGACTGGTTCACGGTGGTTTCGCAGCTGGAGGGTCTGACGACAGCGGAAACCAGCGTCAATCGCCAGCGTTTCAATGAGCTGCTCGATCACGAGATCGACCTGACGGATTTCCGCAGAAGCGCCGAACAGAACGCTCCGACGCCGCGCAGCGAAGAAGTGCTGTATAGCGCACCGCTCAAGCGCGTGGATCAGTCGTTCGCTCTCGTTTACAGCCAGAGCCTAGGCGGTCCGGACAACTTCCTGCTTTACCAGATCTCGGCCGTCTACAACCTCGACTACCACTTCACCCCGAATTTCTGGTGGAGCGGCCTGGCGAACGTCACGTTGTTCGACAACTACGACAAGTTCAAATACGACGCGCCCAGCGAACTGCCGCGTGTGCGCACGGACGTGCGCAAGTACATCACCAGCTCCACCATCACCATGCCGGTGTTCCAGCTGACGGGATCACACCAGTTGGGCAATGACCTCTATGGGCTTGCCTATGCGGGCATGCTCGAAAGCATGTTTGGTGGCGCCGGTGGCGAAGTGCTGTATCGCCCCTTCGGCGAGCGCTGGGCGATCGGCACCGACATCAACTGGGTCAAGCAGCGCGGCTACGATCAGGATTTCTCCTTCCGCGGCTATCACGTGGTGACGGGACACGTGACCGGCTACCTGGACCTCGGCGGCGACCACGACATCACGGTGGCGCTGAGTGCAGGTCGCTTCCTTGCTGGCGACTGGGGCGCCACGCTGGACGTCTCGCGCGAGTTCCGCAATGGCGTGCGCATGGGTGCCTACGCTACGAAGACCAATATCTCGGCGCAGCAATTCGGCGAAGGCAGCTTCGACAAGGGCATCTACGTGTCGATTCCGTTCGACCTGTTGCTGCCGCGCTCGACCACCAGCCGTTCCGGCTTCGTATGGGATCCGCTGATCCGCGACGGCGGCGCACGCCTGGCCAAGCGCTATACGCTCTATTCGCTCACCAGCGACCGTGATCTGGACAACTTCAACGACAACCTGGACAAGGTGGTCGAGTAAAGAGCGAGGGCTCACCACGCGGGCGATGAGCCAGCGAGGTACTGCGCATCCAGGGCTTGATCCGAAGAATGCGCCGCTGCATAGCCGTCGAGAGGTCGAAGGCAAAGGCACTGGATGACCAGCCTTCGGCTGTTTTGAAGCTCTTCCAGCGTTCGCTGGAATGACGGTTAGGCGAGCCTGCGCAGATGGAGTTACTTGGACATCGCCTGAAGGTCTTGCGCATCCGGAGCCGAGGCTGAAGGATACGCCGTCACATTGCCGTCGGGCCCCGGAAGCCACAGGCACTGGATGACCAACATTCGACTGCCTTGGAGCGCTTCCAGCGTTCGCTGGAATGACGGTGAGGGCAAGTCTGCGCAGCGGCGGCTGCGGGGAGTCGATGCTGGACTCGGCGCTACTCGTCGAGCCACACCTCGCCCTCGGCAAGGCGTACGGATACGGCGCGCAGGTGCTCACCACGGCACGGGCCGCCGACGCACAGGCCGTCACCTTCCTGGAACGTCGCCCCATGGGCGGCGCAGATCAGCAGGTTGTCCTTGATCAGGAACTTGCCCGGCGCCCAGTCGAGACGACGGCCCGCATGGGGACAAACATTCATATAGGCGCGCACCGCGTCATGTCGACGCAGCACGATCACGCTCTCTTCGCCGTCACGCAGCACGGCATCGACGGCGATCGCGCCGCCATCGGGAATATCGTCCAGCCGGCAGAGCGCCTGGTCGGGGGTAGCTGTTTCCATCGGCACTTGCCTCTTGGGCCGTAAGGCCCCATCGTTACGCACGTAAGTCGTTGATTTTACCACACGGATTTTTAACACATGCGTTTTTCGCTGCCCCTGCCGCGTCGTTCCCGCCATCCGCTGGTCCGTGCCCTGTCGCTTATTGTGGGGTTGGCGGTGGTCGGTGTGTTGATGGTCTTTGGCCTGGTGGTGGCTGGCGTGTTGTTGGTCGGTGGCGCCATGGTATTCGCTCTGCGCCATTGGACGCGCAAGCGCGCCGCTGCATCGCCGGCTGGCCGTCCTGCACACAAGCCTGAGGTCATCGAGGGCGAATACGTCGTGCTGCATCAGACGCGGCACGCCGCGCACTGAGGCAAGCCCCACCTATCTCTCTGTAGGAGCGCACCCAGTGCGCGAAAGGCGCTTGGCCAGAAAGACGTCGCCAGCCCGCAATCGCGCACTGGGTGCGCTCCTACAAAAGATGAAGCGGTCGCGTCAGGCGCAAGATCCGGATGGTGACGATGCCGGGTCGACCGTAGGCTGACTCCATCGCATCAGGGACAACGCCATGAATGCCCGTGTCGCAACCGAGTCCGTCCTCGAACAGGTCCGCCTGCTGGTGGAGCGTGCCGATGAGGCGCCCACATTGCAGGCGCTGGCCGATGCGGTGCAGTTGAGCCCGAGCCATCTGCAGCGTGCATTCCGCCGCCACTACGGCATGAGCCCTTCCGAGTATCACCGGGCCCGACGCTTCGGCCAGCTCAAGACGGCCTTGCGGAAAGGCGCGGCGGTCACCGATGCGGTGTACGAGTCCGGTTTCGGTTCGGGCAGCCGCGTTTACGAACACAGTGACCGCCTGCTGGGCATGACGCCGGCGAGTTATCGTGCGGGCGGCGCAGGTGCGGATATACGCTACACGACCACGGGAACGCCACTCGGGCGCCTGCTGGTCGCCACGACCTCACGCGGCATCTGCTCGGTGACGCTCGGCGATACGGACCGCGAACTCGAACAACGTCTCGCCGATGAATTCCCCCAGGCGACGCGACAGCGCGTCGATGCAGGTCGGGAGGAATGGCTGGATGCGGTCATCGCGCGCATCGCGCACGAACTTGGCTGGAGCCAAGAGGACGCGCCGGATCTCCCTCCGTTGGATGTAGCCGCCACGGCATTTCAATGGCGCGTGTGGGACGCGCTGACTCGTATCCCCAGTGGCACCACCAAGAGCTATGGCGAACTCGCGGCAGAACTCGGCGTACCCAAGGCCGCACGCGCCATCGGCCGGGCATGCGGCAGCAACAAGCTGGCCTTGATCGTGCCCTGCCATCGCATCGTGCGCGAGGATGGCACGCTGGGTGGCTGGCGCTGGGGCGTGGAACGCAAGCGCGAACTGCTGGCGAGCGAGCGCAAGGACCCGGCGCGCTCCGCCGCCTGACGCATCAGCATCACCAGCAGCGCAAGCCGACGCGGCTCGACTTGAGCGCCACTCAACGCTGCCTTGCAGAAGCCTCGCTTCCGCCCGCTTCCTGGCCGGATTAACGTTGTGATGGCTGTAAACTATGGCTGGCATCCAGCGCGCGATGCTCCCTACCTACCCCATCCCATGAACGATACCGTTTCGACATCCGCCGCAGCTGTGGCGCCGAGTCCCGTTGCCGACGGCCGCCTGCTGGTGCCGCTGGCGCTCTTTGCGCTGTACATCATCTGGGGTTCCACCTACCTCGGCATTCGCTTCGCGCTGGAAAGCTATCCGCCGTTCCTGCTCGCCAGCGTACGTTTCATCGGTGCCGGCGTGGCGATGTTCGCCTTCCTGCGCCTGCGTGGCCATGCCTTGCCGACACCGCGCCAGTGGCGCAACGCGGCCATCACCGGCGTGCTGCTGCTGGGTTTCGGCAATGGGCTGGTGTGCTTCGCGGAACAGCATGTGAGCTCCGGCATCGCCGCCGTCGTGGTGGCGAGCATGCCGCTGTTCGCGGCGCTGTTTTCGGGGATGTACGGTGAATGGCCTTCGCGCCGCGAGCTGGTCGGCCTGATGATCGGTTTCCTGGGCGTGATCGTGCTCAACCTGGGAGGCAGCCTGTCCGGTTCGCGCATTGGCGCATTCGCGCTGCTGATCGCCGCCATGAGCTGGGCTTTCGGCTCGGCCTGGAGCCGTCGCCAGGACATGCCTGCGGGCCCGATGAATACGGCCGCGCAGATGCTGTGCGCCAGCGTGGCGATGCTGGTCGTGGGCCTCGCTACCGGCGAGCGGCTGCCGGCCCATCCGACGGTGCGTGCCACGGCAGCACTGGTCTATCTCGCGGTGTTCGGCTCCATCGTGGCGTTCAGCGCCTACCTTTACGTGCTCAAGCATGCGCGCCCGGCCGTGGCCACCAGCTACGCCTATGTGAATCCTCCGGTCGCGGTGCTGTTCGGCGTGCTGCTGGCGGGTGAAACTGTTGGCCCGTTCGATCTGGCAGGCATGGCGATCATCCTGATTGGCGTGGGCGCCATCACGCTGGCCAGACAGCGCCGCACGGCCCGCTGAGGCCGCCGCTTCCGCTTCGACCATGGTCGGCTTGCCCGGCTGGCCGCCGGGCGCTCACCATGGCTCGGTCCTTGGCCGGGGAGCACCCATGAACACCACAAACGAAGGTCTGCTGGCCCGCGCCGCACTACGCAGCGCCGCCTGGTCCGAACGCTGGTTTCCCGATGCCTGGGTGTTCGCTGCCCTGGGCGTGGTGATCGTGGCGATCGCGACACTGTCCTTCGGGGCCACGCCCAGCGTCACGGTCAACGCATTCGGCGACGGCTTCTGGAGCCTGATTCCCTTCACCATGCAGATGGCCTTCGTGGTCATCGGTGGTTACGTGGTCGCCACCGCACCAATCGTCGCTCGCTTCATCGATGTATTGGCACGTGTACCGCGCACCGGCCGTGGCGCGATCTGCTACGTCGGCCTGGTCAGCATGCTTGCCTCGTTGCTCTCGTGGGGCTTCTCGCTGGTGTTTGGCGGCTTGCTGGTGCGTGCGCTGGCACGCCGCGAAGACCTCCGCATGGACTATCGCGCGGCAGGTGCCGCCGCCTACCTGGGCCTGGGCGCGGTGTGGGCCATGGGCCTGTCGTCTTCCGCAGCGCAGTTGCAGGCCAACCCCAAGAGCATGCCGCCCGGCTTGATCAACATCACGGGCGTGCTGCCCTTCAGCCAGACGATTTTCCTGTGGCAGTCGATCGCGCTCACGACGATCCTGATCCTGGTCTCGCTGCTGATCTGCTGGTTCACCGCTCCATCAGAGAGCAATGCGCGGACCGCCCATGACTACGGCGTGACCGAAACCGCTACGCCCGCGCTGCCACCGCGGCAGCGGCCCGGCGAATGGCTGGAGTACAGCCCGCTGCTGTCGCTGCTGATCGGCCTGCTCGGCCTCGGTTGGCTGGGTTACGAGTTCGCCACCAAACCGGCGGTGACGGCCATCGCCAACCTCAACACGTACAACTTCCTGTTCCTTACCGTCGGTCTGTTGCTGCATTGGCGGCCGCGTAGTTTTCTCAATGCAGTGTCACGTGCGGTGCCGAGTACGGCCGGCGTGCTGATCCAGTTTCCACTGTATGGCGGCATTGCCTCGTTGCTCACGCACGCACCGGGGTTCGGCGACCAGACCCTGTCGCATCGCCTGTCGGGCCTATTCGTGCATATCGCGTCGACCGATACGTTCACCCTGGTCATGGGCGCGTACTCGGCGATTCTCGGCTTCTTCGTGCCTTCGGGCGGCGGCAAATGGCTGGTGGAAGCGCCCTATGTGATGCAGGCGGCGAACGATCTGCACGTGCACTTGGGCTGGGCCGTGCAGGTGTACAACGCGGCGGAAGCGCTGCCGAACCTGATCAATCCGTTCTGGATGCTGCCGCTGCTCGGCGTGCTGGGGCTGAAGGCGCGCGACGTGGTGGGTTTTACCTTCATGCAGTTGCTGGTGCATGTGCCGCTGGTGTTGGGGTTGCTGTGGGCCTTAGGGCTGACGTTGACGTATGTGCCGCCGGTGATTCCGTAGGACCGAGGCGGGTTGATTCGCGCACTGGGTGCGCTCCTACAAAAAGCGTCGTGCCTTTGTAGGAGCGCACCCAGTGCGCGATCGGGGCGCGGCAGGCCGCGCCCCGTCATCATCACAACTCGCGCAACGCGGTCGTCACCGGCAAGCGCGCCGCGCGCATCGCGGGGTAGATGCCGCCGATGAAACCGATCGCAAGCGCCCACTTCAGGCCGGTCCACAGCAACGCAGGCGAAACGCGAAGTTCAAAGCTCAACTTGCCGACCGTACCCGCCGCCAGTGTCGATGCGCTGTAGCCATTGAACACGAGCCAAGCCAGCACGCCACCGATCACGCCACCGATCAGCGCCAGCAGCATGGTCTCCAGCATCACGGCCACCACTACGGGCAAGCCGCGGAAGCCGATCGCGCGCAGCGTAGCGATTTCGCGCGCACGTGCCGCCACCGCCGCGAACATGGTGTTGAGCGCGCCGAACATCGCACCGATTGCCATGATCAGGCCCACCGTGATGCCCATGATGCGGATCACCTTGGTCATGCCTTCAGACTGCTTGTTGTAGTAGTCGATGGTGGTGCTGACGTCGACCTTCAGCTGCGGATTGCCATCGAGCGAGGCCTTGAACGCATCGTAGGCCTTGGGATTGGTGAGCTTCACCGTCACCGAAGCGCGACTACTGCCGCGGCGATAGGTGTCCGCCACCACGCTGGCATCGCCCCAGACTTCCGAGTCCATCGCGTCGCCGGATGAGAACACGCCGACCACCGTCCACTGCTGGTTGCCCAGGCGAATGACATGGCCCGGTTCCAGCCCGGCGAATTGCTTCGCCGCGCCCTTGCCCACGATCAGCTCGCGCATGCCGGGTTGGAAGTTGCGGCCCGCGACGATCTTCACGTTGGGACGCACGGCCCAGGCCTGGTCACTCACGCCACGCAGCTGCACGCTGCCTTCGTCGTCAGCCGTGCCACCCTTGAGCGGAAGATTCGCCGCGACCACCAGCTCCGACGAGGCGATCGGCTGCCCCTTGGCATCGCGCGCGATGCCGGGTGCCTGCGGAATCAGCGTGACGCTGTCGTGGTCGAGCACCGACATCACTTCGGAGGCCGATGAACCGCGCATCACGATGGCGGTGTCGGCGCTACCCGTCTTGCGCAGCGTCTCGGCATAGCCCTCGCCCATCGCGAGCAAGGCCACCAGCACGCCAACGACACCGGCGATGCCGATCACGATGACTGCCGACGATCCAAGCCGTTGCCCCAGCGTGCTGATACCCACGCTGGCGACGGACAGCGCCTGGCGACCGCGTCGGGTGATGAACAGCCACGCCGCGAACAGCACGGCCAGCAAGACGGCGCCCTGCCATGGCAAGACGATCCACGCCACGATCACGGCGACGATCAGGAGCAGCAAAAGGAGATTGATCAGAAATTTCATGGTGCGTCCCTCAGCGTCCAGCCAATGCATCGACGATGTTCAGGCGCATGGCGCGCAGTGCGGGCAGCGCGCCCACCAGCAGGCCGATCGCGACCATCAACACCAGTCCCAGGATCCAGCTGTTCGCCCCGACGCTCGGCAGGTTGAGCATGCCGCCGCTGCCGGCACTCACCGCAGGCACGATCAGTGCGGCAATGCCGAGCCCGATCACGCCGCCGAGTACGAGCAACAGCACCGATTCCGCCAGCACGATGCCCAGCACGCTGCGGTTGGAAAAACCGATGGTCTTGAGCACCGCCAGCTCGCTGGTGCGTTCGCGCACGGCCTGCATCATGGTGTTGCCCGACAGCAGCAGCAGGGTGAAGAACACCGCACCCATGATCGAGCCCACGATCAACCCGATATCGGCCAGCTGCTTCATCCAGCTCGCCGTGGCGGCCTGCTCAGTCTGCGTGCGCGTCTCGTGGTCGGAGTTGGCCGAGATGGCGTCGATGGCCTTCGCCACGCGGTCGGCCTGGTTCACGTCGGTCACACGCGTCACGTACCAGCCCACGGTGCCGCGATTGAACGGCGTGGTCTCGTCGAAGTACTTCCAGTGCAGCAACAGCATCTGGTCGTAGAAACCGCCGGCCTTCTTGTCCTTCGAGTGAAGGATGCCCACGATGTCGAACGTCCAGTTCTTGCTGCCCTGGCGATTCGGGAAGATGGTCGACTGCAACGGAATCTTGTCGCCTACTTTCCAGTTGAAACGCTTGGCGAGTCGCTCACCCACCAGGATGCCGGTGCGCGTATCGTCGAACGCCTTACGCTCGGCGGCACTCACTTCGATCTCCGGATAGAGGTCGATGTAGTTGGGCTCCACCGCAAAGCTGAAGACCTGGTTGTGCGGGTCCTGGTAGGCGCCGCCGAACCAGTTCGCGTACGTCACCATCTTCACTCCCGGCACTTGCTGGATCTGTGCTTCCAGCGACTGCGGCAAGGTCTGGATGAAGGAGAGCTTCGAACCGGTCTGCAGGCGCTGCGCACCGTTGGCGCTCTGGCCGGCCTGGTTGAACGAGGTACGCACGGCGTCGAGCATGCCGAACAGCAGGAACGCGGCGATGATCGATACCAGCGTGAGTGTCGTGCGGGTCTTGCGCCGGAACAGCGCGGCCCAGATGAGATGGAAATATTTCATCGCCGTATCCTCACGCGATGGCCTGTTCGACCAGGGTGCCCTTGTCCAGATGCAGGGTGTGGTTGGCGTATTCGGCCGCCTTGGGATCGTGCGTGACCATCACGATGGTCTTGCCATGTTCGCGATTGAGCACGCGCAGCAGACCCAACACTTCTTCAGCCGACTGGCGATCCAGGTCGCCCGTGGGCTCGTCGCACACCAGCAACGTCGGATCGGACACGATCGCACGCGCGATGGCGACACGCTGTTGCTGACCGCCGGACAGTTCGCTGGGCTTGTGCGAAGAGCGCTCACCCAGGCCCACCAGCTGCAGCGCGATGGAGGCATTCTTGCGCCGCTGCGCCGCGGACAGCTTGGTGAGCAGCAGCGGCAGTTCCACGTTGCGCTGCGCCGAGAGCATCGGCATCAGGTTGTAGAACTGGAACACGAAGCCGACGTGCGAAGCGCGCCACTTGGCCAGCGCGCCGCCACCGAGCTGATCCAGCCGCTGGCCGGCGACGGTGATGCTGCCGCCGGTCGGCGTATCGAGGCCACCGATGAGGTTGAGCAGGGTCGTCTTGCCCGAGCCCGAAGGGCCCATCAGCGCGAGAAAATCGCCCTCGGCAATGTCGAGGTTGATATGATGCAGCACTTCCACTTTCTGCTTGCCGCGCTCGTAGACCTTGGAGAGGTCGCGGGTTTCGATCAACGTGTTCATGCCTGAGCTCCCGTTTCGGTTCGCGTCGCCGTCGCGGCGCGCGTGATCATTCGCTGCGATGGAGTACTGCTCAATCCTTCGGCTTCGCGGTAGTTACCCGCGCACCGTCCTTCAATGCTTCCGGTGGCGACACCACCAGCGTGTCGCCCACCTGCACGCCAGCCGGCACCAGGCGCACGTCATCCTTGCCGGTCGTTTCCGGCGTCACGGTGTGTTGCTGCGCCTTGTCGCCCGTCACCAGGAAAACGACGGCGTGGCCATCACGCTGGGCAATCGCGTTGCTGGGAACCAGCACGCCCTGCGGCGCCTGTGCGGTCTGCTGGGCTTCCTTCGATTCGAGGAAGGAAACGCGCACGCCCATGTCCGGCACGATGCGGGCATCCTTGTGCTCGAGCGCCACGCGCACTTTCACGGTGGCCTTGCCGCGGTCGGCGGCAGGCACGATGGCGATGACGTGGGCGGGGATCTTCCAGTCCGGGTACGCGTCCAGCACCGCCTCGGCGGGCATGTTCGGCTTCACTCGACCGATGTACGCCTCGTTGACGTCCACGTCCACTTCCAGCGAATCCATGTCCACCACGGTGCCGATGCCGGTACGGGTGAAACCGCCGCCAGCAGAGAACGGCGACACGATCTCGCCCACCTGCGCGTCCTTGGTGGTGATGACGCCGTCGAACGGCGAGCGGATCACGCAGTAATCGAAATTGACCTGCGCCTCCACCACCTGCGCGTCGGCCGAAGCGGCGTTGCGCTGCTGCGACACCAGTTGCGCACGCGTGCTGTCGACCAGGGTGCGCGCCTGTTCCGCAGTCTGCTTGGCCACCAGGCCTTTTTCGGCGAGCGATTCCATGCGCACGGCGTCGCGCTGGTTCTGCGCCAGTTGCGCCTGGAACTGGTCGACCAACGCATGCGTCGCGTCAGCCTGCTTGCGCGCGGCTTCCAGTGCGGCGCGGTACTGGGAATCGTCGAGGCGGGCCACGATCTGCCCCTGCTTCACGTGGTCGCCTTCTTCGATCAGCACATGCGTGAGCGTGCCGGTGATCTGCGCCGAGACCGTGGCCTGCCGGCGCGCGGTGACATAACCCGTCGCCTGCAGCACCGCGCCTGCCGCGGTGTTCGAGGCCGGGGATTGCGCCTGGGCCGTCTCCACCTCGATCGCCCGCGTGCCCGTCAGCCACCAGCCGGCCGCACCCGCAAGCACGACCACCACCAGCACACCGCCGACGATCCATGGCCAGCGAGCCGGCCCGCCGCCATGCGCTTCGCGCTGGTGTTTCTCGATGCGCAGTTCCTTCAGTAGATCCGCATTCGCCACAAGCTCTCCCTGCCGGCCCCCGCCGGTTCCTCGATGCCGTACACGATGCTGGAGCGGCCGCACCGCCGCCAGAGGTCCCCATCAACCATTGGCAATGACAGCTGTCACCCGCCGGGACCAGAAACCGGCTCCTTGTACAGGCTAGCCGCAGGCGAAAAAAGCTAACGTGACAGGCGACTGGCGTCGCCGTGCCAGGGTGATAACCTTGCCTGACTATGTCCTACGCCATCACGCCTCCCGCCATTCCCAGCCTGCCGGTGCTTGGCAGCGATCTCCGCTTCCCGGTCCGCCGCATCTTCTGCATCGGCCGCAACTACGCCGAGCATGCCCGCGAAATGGGCGCCACGGTGGACAAGGACACCCCGCTGTTCTTCTGCAAGCCGGCCGATGCCGTGGTGACCGACGGCGCCGACGTGCCCTACCCGCAGGCCACCAGCGACCTGCACCATGAAGTGGAAATGGTGGTCGCACTGGGCAGCGGCGGGCGCGACATCCCGGTGGCGCAGGCCGAAAGCCTGGTCTGGGGCTACGGCGTGGGGCTGGACCTGACCCGCCGCGACCTTCAGGCGGTAGCCAAGGCCAAGAGCCATCCGTGGGACGTAGCTAAGGCATTCGACCATTCCGCCCCGGTGTCGGCCCTGCGCCCCGCGAGCGAGGTGCACCTGAGTGCTGACACCACGCTGACGCTCACCATCAATGGCGAACAGCGCCAGCTGGGCAAGCTGGGCGACATGGTGCATGGCGTGGCCGAGGTCATCGCCATCCTGTCGACCCTGTTCGAGCTGAAGGCAGGCGACCTGATCTTCACGGGCACGCCGGCCGGCGTATCGGCGCTGAAGCGTGGCGACCGCTTCCATGCCGAGCTGGCAGGGGTGGCGGTGCTGGAAGGGCGCGTGGCCTGAGGAAAGGTAGCCCGGCCTTTTATCCCGTCATTCCTGCGAGACGCCTTTCAACAACCGTAGGCGGGTCAAGCAGGGATCCGGTGCCGCTGGAAGGCTGGAAAGACGCTGGATCCCTGCTTCCGCAGGGATGACGCGCTGGGGTTCAGGGCGTTGCCGGGAGCAATGAACGCCTGTTGCGCCATGCTTCGCTGCGTTAGAGTTCCCCTGCCATCCAGCCCAGGGAGAAAAGCATGAGCATGATCAAAGAGTTCAAAGAATTCGCCATGCGTGGCAACGTCATCGACCTGGCGGTCGGCGTGGTCATCGGCGGCGCATTCGGCAAGATCGTCACCTCGCTGGTTGACCAGCTCATCATGCCGCCGATCGGCTTGCTCACCGGTGGCATCGATTTCTCCCAGATGAAATGGGTGCTCAAGCCGGCCGACAACAGTGACCCGGCCCACAAGATCGCCGAAGTCGCGATCGGCTATGGCACCTTCATCAACACCTTGATCCAGTTCATCATCATCGCGTTCGCGATCTTCCTGGTGGTCAAGGCGATCAACAAGCTCACGCGCCGCCAGGAGGCCGCACCCGCAGCGCCGCCGGCCGACGTGGTGCTGCTCACCGAGATCCGCGACCTGCTCAAGTCGCAGAACCAGAAATAAGCGCGCAGCGCGCGACGGGAGAGGCGCCTTCGGGCGCCTTTTTCATGCGCGAAATCCATCCGTTTCCTGCTGAACCAGCCCATGACTTCTGGCCTAAGCGCCGCTTGGCGGGCACGCCATAATCGTGGTTTCCGCCCGAGGAGCTGTTCCATGCGCCGTCTGCCCCTTTCCCTGCTTGCCGCCAGCCTGATGCTCGCCATCGGCTCGGCAAACGCAGCTACCCAAACCACCGTTCCTGCCGCAGCCGTAAAGACGGCCGAACAGCTGCGCGACAAGGCGATGAGCGACAACACCGCCTACGACATCGTGACCTCGCTGACGACGGAAGTCGGTCCGCGCCTGGCCGGCAGCCCGGCCGATGCGCGCGGCCGCGAGTGGGCCGTGGCCAAGTTCAAGGCGCTGGGCTTCGACAAGGTCTATACCGAGGAAGTGAGCTACCCGCTGTGGGAACGCCGCAGCGAACACGCCGAGATCGTCGGCCCGTTCCCGCAGCCGCTGGACCTGATCGCGCTGGGTTATTCCGCTGGCACGCCGAAGGGCGGCCTCACGGCGGAAGTCGTGCGCTTCGATAGCCTCGACGCACTGAAGAAGGCGGATCCGGCCAGCGTGAAGGGCAAGATCGTCTATGTCGACGTCCGCATGGAACGTCACAAGGATGGCCATGACTACGGCATCGGCTCGGCCGTGCGCGTGGGCGGCCCGGTGATCGCCTCGAAGATGGGCGCTGCGGGCTTCCTGCTGCGTTCCGCCGGCACCGACGCCAATAGCCGCACGCCGCACACCGGCGTCACCGGCTTCCGCGATCCGAAGGAAGCGATCCCGGCGGCAGCCCTGTCCAATCCGGATGCTGACCAGCTGACCCGCATCGTGGCCTACGGCAAGCCCGTCACCATCAAGCTCGACCTCGACTGCGGTATCACCGGCACGTATCACGGCGCGAATGTGATCGGCGAAGTCACCGGCAAGAAGCATCCGGACCAAGTGGTCGCGATCGGTGGCCATCTCGATTCGTGGGATCCGGGCACGGGCGCGATCGACGACGGCGCCGGCGTGGCCATTGCCATGGCCGCCGGCAAGCTGATCCACGACATGCCGCAGCGCCCGGACCGCACCATCCGCGTGATCGCGTTCGCGAACGAGGAAATGGGCCTGTGGGGCGGCCGCGCCTATGCCGACAAGCACGGCGCTGAAGTGAAGAAGTTCCAGCTCGGTACCGAATCGGACTTCGGTGCGCGCAAGGTGTGGCGCATGAGCGCCAGCGTGAAGCCGGAAGCGCGCGGTGCGATCGACCAGATCGCCAAGGTGCTGGAGCCGATTGGCGTGGCTTACGACGCGAAGGCGCCGGGCGGCGGCGGTTCGGACCTGTCGCAGATGCATGGCAAGGGCATGGCAGCGCTGACGCTGACGCAGGACGGTACCGACTACTTCGACTATCACCACACGGCCAACGACACGCTCGACAAGATCGATCCCAGGGAACTGGCGCAGAACGTGGCGGTGTACGCGGCGTTCTCGTACATGGCCGCGCAGGCCGATGGCGACTTCGGTTCGGCACCGGACGCGTTCAAGAACGACGGCGCGGAAGAGTGACCGTCGCGTAAGCAAGCAAAAAGGGCGGCCCGAGAGCCGCCCTTTTTTATTGCCGGAACGCCCAGGTTTCCGTAGGAGCGCACCCAGTGCGCGATAAGCCTTCGGGTATACCGCAAGGTCCGTTCACCAGGTGGTCGTTGCCGCGCTGGGGTCGCGCACTGGGTGCGCTCCTACATCAGGCGAATCTTCAGGTTGCCTCAGCAGGCTGCGTCTTCCGCTTGCTCGAAAAGCGCTCATGAAGGCGATCAAGGTACAGATAGATCACCGGCGTCAGGTACAAGGTCAGCACCTGCGACACCAGCAGGCCGCCAACCACCGCAAGGCCGAGCGGACGGCGCGTCTCTGCGCCGGCGCCGAGGCCCAACGCGATCGGCAGGGTGCCGGCGAATGCCGCCATCGTCGTCATCATGATCGGGCGGAAGCGCACGTGGCAAGCCTCGACGATGGCCTTGGCGGGTTCGATTCCCGCACTGCGCTGCCGTTCCAGCGCGAAGTCGATCATCATGATCGCGTTCTTCTTCACGATGCCGATAAGCATCACGATACCGACGAAGGAGAACAGATCCAGCGGAGCCTGGAACACCATCAGCGTCAGCAGCGCACCGACACCCGCGGACGGCAGGCCCGAGAGAATGGTGAGCGGGTGAATGAAGCTCTCGTAAAGAATGCCCAGCACCAGGTAGATCACGAATACCGCGAGCACCAGCAGCAGGCCCATGCCCTGCATCGAATCCTGGAACGCCTGCGCCGTGCCCTGCACGCTCCCGGTGATCGTCGCCGGCAGATCCATCTGCTTCATGGCGCCGTCGATGCTGGCCACCGCTTCGCTGAGGCTCACGCCGGGCGCGAGGTTGAACGACACCGTCACCGCGGGAATCTGGCCCTGATGGTTCACCGTCAGCGCCTGCGGCTTGCGCTCAAAACTCGCTACCGCATTGAGCGGCACCAGCGTGCCGCTGCTGGAGGTGACGTAGAGCTGCGAGAGAACGTCGAGATCGTTCTGCAACGCGTAATACACCTGCAGGATCACCCAGTACTGCGAGGCCGAACCGTAGATGGTGGAGATCTGGTTGGCGCCGAACGCCGAACCGAGCGCGCTCTGCACCTGGTCCATGGTCAGGCCTAGCGTGGCGAGCTTGTCGCGATCCACGTTGACGCGCACGGACGGACCATTGAGATCGAGGTCGCTGGTGACGTCCTGGAAGCCCGGCAGTTTGCTGAAGGCCTGGATGACCTTGCCCGACCAGCTGTACAGCGCATCGGTGTCGATGGACTGCAGCGTGTATTGATACTGTGCCTTGGACTGGCGCCCGCCAATCTGGATCGACGGCGGGTTCTGGAGATAGGCGCGTATACCCGGCACCTGCGCGAACTTCACGCGCAGCTCCTGGATGATGCCATTGGGGTCCAGCGGACGTTCGCTGGCGGGCTTGAGCCGCAACAGCAGTGAGCCGTTGTTGGTGGTGGTGCGTGCACCACCCGCACCCACGGAGGACATGTACGCCTCGATGTTCGGATCGTCGGCGACGATCCTGGCCAACGCCTGCTGCCGCTCGCCCATCGCGCGCACGGAAATGTCGTCCGGCCCTTCGACGTTGACGTTGAGCTGGCCGGAGTCGCCCGAAGGAATGAAGTCCTTGTTCACCACCGCGAACAGCACACCCGTGAGCACCAGGCTGCCGAAGAACGCGCCCAGGATGATGCGCGGATGCCCCACCGCCCAACCCAGCGAGCTGACGTAGCCGCGGCGCACGCGCTCGAACCCGGCGTCGAACCACAGCACCACGCGGGCCTTCTTCTCATGCTCGGCGTGGCGCAGGAAGCGGCTGCACAGCATTGGCGTGAGGGTGATCGAGACGAAGCCCGAGATCAGGATCGCCACGCTCAAGGTCACCGCGAACTCATGGAACAGACGGCCGACGATGCCGCCCATGAACATCACCGGCAGGAACACCGCCACCAGCGACAGCGTCATCGAGAAGATGGTGAAGCCGATTTCGCTGGCGCCCTTGAGCGATGCCTCGTACGGGTCCATGCCGTCCTCGACATGGCGCACGATGTTTTCCAGCATCACGATCGCGTCATCCACCACGAAGCCGACCACCAGGGTCAGCGCCAGCAGGGAGAGATTGTCCAGGCTGTAGCCCAGGGCAAACATCGTTCCGAAGGTGCCGACGATGGACACCGGTAGCGCCAGCGCCGGAATCAAGGTCGCCGATGCATTGCCGAGGAACAGGTAGATCACCAGCACGACGAGCACACCCGCCAGCAATAGGGTGAACTGCACGTCGTCTACCGAAGCACGGATCGATTCCGATCGGTCGTACAGCACCGCCAGCTTGATTGATGGCGGCAACGTCGCCTCGAACGTGGGCAGCACCGCGCGGATGCGGTCGATGGTGGCGACGGTGTTGGAGCCAGGCTGGCGCTGGATGGCCAGCACGACCGCGCGCTCGCCGTTGTACCAGCTGGCCACCTGGTCGTTCTGCACGCTGTCCTCGGCCTTGCCAAGGTCCGACAGCCGCACCGGCGCACCGTTGCGATAGGCGACGATGATGTTGTTGTACAGGTTGGCACGCTGCAGCTGGCCGTCCGAACGGATCGACAGCAGCTGTCGGTTGCCGTTGAGCGAACCGGTGGCCAGGTTGACGTTGGCATTGGAGATCGCGGTCTGCACCGTGTCGATGCCGATGCCACTGGCGGCGAGCTTCTGCGGATCCACGCTGATGCGCACCGCGTACTTCTGCGAGCCGTACACGTTCACCTGCGCCACGCCGTCGATCATCGACAGGCGCTGCGCCAGCTGCGTCTCGGCGTAATCGTCGACCACCGACAGCGGCTGGGTGCGCGAACGCAAGGTGAGATAAATGATGGCCGCGTCAGCCGGGTTCACCTTGCGGAAGGTGGGCGGCGTGGGCATGTTGGTCGGCAGCTGGCGCTGTGCGGACGAGATGGCCGCCTGCACGTCCTGCGCTGCGCCGTCGATGTTGCGGTCCAGCTCGAAGGTGATGGTGATCGAGGTGGAGCCCAGCGCGCTGGTCGAGGTCATCGACTGGATGCCGGCGATGGTCGACAGCTGGTTTTCCAGCGGCGTCGCCACGGCCGTCGCCATGGTTTCAGGTGCCGCGCCAGGCAGGCTCGCATTCACCGTGATGGTGGGGAAGTCGACGTTCGGCAGTTCGTTGACCGGCAGCTTGGGATAGGCCGCGATGCCGAACACCAGCAGCGCCACCATCAGCAACGTGGTCATCACCGGCCGCTGGATGCAAAGTGCAGGCAGGTTCATAAGCGATGCCGGCTCAGCTGTTGTCAGTCACGATGCGCACGTGCGCACCATCCACCAGCAGCAGCTGGCCATCCACCACCACGCGCTCGCTGCCGGCCAGACCTTTCTCGATCACGATCTGGTTGCCGCTGCTGGGACCCGAGGTGACCATGCGCTGCGATACGGTGCCGTCCGCATTGAGGACAAACACGAAGCTGCCCAGTGGCGAATTCTGCAAGGCCACCACGGGCACCGTGACCACGTTGGTGAGGCGCGTGGTCGGCAACACCACTTCGACGAACTGGCCCGGCGTGAGCCGGTCATCGTCGTTGCCATAGCGTGCTTTCAGCTGGATGGTGCTGGTGGTCGGATCCACCGCGTTGTTGATGAAGTCCAGCTCGGCCTGCATCGGCGTCTGCTGGGTGCCAGGGATGCTGACCGTCGCCGGCACGCTGCCGCGCGTCATCGACTCCTTGATGCCGGCGAGGCCGGTTTCGGGAATGGAGAACGTCACATGGATGGGGCGAATCTGGTTGAGCACGACAACCGACGTATCGTTCCCACTGACCTGGGCACCCGGGTAGATCAGCGGTGCGCCGGCGATGCTGTCGAACGGTGCCGTGATCGTCGCATAGCCGAGCTGCGTGCGTGCAAGTTCCACCGCCGCCTTGTCGGCCTTCACCGCCGCGGTGAACACGCCTTCGTTGGCCTTGTAGGTGTCGTAGTCGGACTGCGCGACATAGCCCTTGCCCAGCAACGGCTGGTAACGCTTGATGATGGTCTGCGCGTTCTGCAGTTGTGCCTCGTCCTTGGCGAGGTTGCCCAGCGCCTGGTCCAGCTGCGCCTGCAGCAGGCTCGGGTCGATGCGAATGATCGTTTCACCCTGCTTGACGTGGCCACCGGGCTTGAACAGCAGCTCCTGCAACTGGCCGCTGACGCGCGCCTGCACGTTGACGGTGGAATAGGCTTCGGCGCGACCGATCACCTTCAAGGTGAGATCAAGGTCGCCATGATGCGCGTCCACCACCTTGACCGGCACCGACGCCTGTTGCGCCGGTGTCTTCGCCGATGTGCGGCTGCCGCCGCGGAACCACTGCACGGCCATCACGGCCGCAATCAGCACCGCTACGAGCAGCACCAGTTTTTTGGGGGACATACGCTGCATGATTTCTCCGACCATCGACCGTGGCGAGCCACCGGCATGCACCGGAACGACGCGCTAGCGGATGCGATGTGCATCACAGGGAGTTGCCGGCACCTTGCTCCACCCCGGTGCACTGCACCGGCCATTCTGATGCACGCAGCGCCCATGACCCGCACGACCGACAGCACTTGGCAAATGGCTCACCATGCGGCAGGGCTTCGCTCGCGGCGCGATATCTCACGCCATGGATGGCGGATCAGGCAGCCGAGGTCACCTTACTGTCACACCGCTGCCGCGCAAACGGCGCGACGCAGCGGCGTAGCGCGGCCGGTTAAGCCTCGCCATCCTCCGTCGATGTTCCGCCGTCGAGCGCCTGCAGGTTGTCCTTCATGCGATTGAGTACGTCCAGCGCCTGCTGCAGCTCGGGCACCGTAATGCCGCGTGTGGCGTCCTTGCGCAAGCCGAGTGCAATCTCTTCCATGTCTGCGATCACGCCACGCGCCTGGTCGGTGACGTACAGGCGCCAGGCGCGGCGATCCTTGGGATCGGGGCGGCGCTCGACGAAGCCGGCGGCCTGCAGGCGATCGATGACGCGCCCTACGGCGATAGGCTCCATCTCCAGCTGCTCGGCCAGCTCGGTCTGACGCAGGCCTTCGCGGTAATAGAGCATCTTGGTGGCCCGCCACTGAGCGCGGGTCAACCCGAATTTCACGGCACGTCTGTCGAAGTGCTTGCGGAACAGCAAGGTCACATCGCTCAGCAGATAGCCAAAGGAAATCTCTTCCGCCTTAGTCATAGATGTGATGCCAGTACGCGCCGGTCCAGTGTAACGTCAAGCATACGTCGCAAGTTCTCACGAATCCATGGCCATTCAAGTCGTCACCGCCGATATCACCGAGCTGAACGCGGATGCCATCGTCAACGCCGCAAACCCTACCCTGCTGGGCGGCGGCGGCGTTGACGGAGCGATCCACCGCGCCGCCGGGCCCGAGCTGTTGCAGGCCTGCCGTGCCCTTCCACAGCTGACGCCCGGTGTGCGCTGCCCTACGGGCCAGGCCCGCATCACGCCGGGTTTCCGGCTGCCGGCGCGATACGTGATCCACACCGTGGGACCAGTGTGGCATGGCGGCACGCAGGGTGAACCTGCACTGCTCGCCGGTTGCTATGAAAACAGCGTGGCCTTGGCGCTTGCGCATGATCTCGATTCCATCGCCTTCCCCGCCATCAGCTGCGGCGTCTACGGCTATCCGCCGGAGCTTGCGGTTCCGGTCGCCTTGCTCAGCCTGCGGAGTTCGCTGCCCGCGGATGCAGCGATACAGATCGTCATCTGCTGCTTTGGCGAGGCGATGGCGTCGCTCTGGCATGCGGCGCTCAACGACGCAGATTGAACGGATAGAGCGGGGGCAGCGGAGATGCATCCGCTGTTGCATCTCCCTCTTTCCGCCAATCGAAACCGTCACGGAATGCCGCGGCCAAGCGATCGCCCAACCCGCTTTCTTCCGCGCCTGCGTAACGCTTGCGCTGCAGCGCGGCGATGACCTCGCGCTGGGGTCCCGATGCGAGAGCCTGCGACAGCTCACCTAGGTTCTGTATCTGTGGGCGCTCCGCCCGCGCCCAGCTCAACAGGCTGCCGACCTGTGCAGCCACGTCGGCACCACGCGCTGCCGCCAGAAAGGCCGCGCGCAAACGCGATGGCGAGGATGTCGATGCCGTCTCCTTAGGCGCGGCTGCGCCGCGCGAACGCCGTTGCCACCACCAGGCTGCGATGCTTGCAAGCCACAGCGCCAGGCTGGCCAGTGCAATCCAGCGCCACGGCGCGCCGTGTTCGACCGGCGCCGCCAGTGCGGGTGCCGCCTCCTGCGTCGCTGCTGGCTCCGTCGACACCGGGGTCTGGTTCGGCGCATTCGCGGCCGGGAGCACCGTGAAGGTCTGCGCCGGGATGCGCGCCACCTCGGGCTGGTCCGTCGACACGTTCCACCAGGTCAAGGTGGTTTCGGGAATGGTCAGCGTGCCGGGGCGATTGGGCACAATGGCAAAGCCCTGCTGACGGCGTCCCACCATCGACTGGCCATCCATGTGCGTGGCGTTGACCGGTTTGTCGGGATACACCGTGGCACCATCCAGCGATGGCAGGCTCAGGGCAGGCAACGCCTCGTAAGGCAGTCCCGTGGCCTGCACGCTCATGACCAGGTTCAAAGGCTGCCCCACACGCAGGTCGCCGTGCGAGGGACCTCCATCGAGACTCAGGCTGAGATCGCGTACCGGCAACCACGTCGTATGCCCCGCCCGTGCAGGTACCGTCTTTGCATCGAGCGTCACCGCCGGCGAGGAAGCCGACACCGGCGTACCGCTGCCGAAGAAGGCATTGGGGTCGGCCATGCTGACCATGTCGCCCTGGAACGCCACGGGAGGAATATCCAGGCGCCCTTCACGCTGCGGCGTCAGCGCATAACGGCGCTCGATGACGTTGTAGCGACGACCGCCCCGTTCCGCCTGGTAGTTGATCTCGTTGCCGAGCCGACGCACGTCGACGCCGGCCAACTGGGGATCTTCCAACGCACCATTGGTCAAGTCAGCGGCGAAGAACAGCCGCAACGTATAGACACGCTGCTGACCGACATAGCCATCTGCAGGATCGATCACGGCCTCGAGAAAGACGTCTTTACGGCCCGACGCCGCAGCATTGGGATCGGGCTGGTCCACCTGCAGCTGCAAAGCAGCCGTCGTGCCACCTGCAAACGCCAGCGGAGGGATGCGCAGGCTTCCCGTGTGCAGTGGACGCAACGCGACGCCAACGGTGACCTGGGCCGAACGCTGACCGTTGATGATGCTGATGCTGGTATTGCTCGAGGATCCGAGCACGGCGAAGTCATGCGACAAAGCGCTCAGGTCCGGGGGCTGCACCATGCCGCCGCCCTGTGAACGCAGGTTGAGCGTGACCGTTTCACCAAGTTCCACGTGCGTGCGATCGAGTGTGGCCTGCACGTCCGCGGCAGCAGCGGCCAGCGGCCACAACAGGGCAAACAGGCAGCACAGGATGGCGAGGTGGCGAAGCTTCACGGGGTATCGTCCTCCGGTGGCGTGGCGCCGTGGCGCTGCCGGTATTCGAGATCGAACTTGCGGCGCAGCAGCGCACCCGGATCATCGGGCACCCGTTGCAAGGCTTGCCGAACATCGGCGGGAAGCTTCGACTGGGCATCATCCGCCGGCACTTCACCAAGCTCGTGGGAGCTGCCTTCGCGCGACCTCTGCGACTTGCCCAACGCCTGGTCCATCTGCTTCTGCAATGCCTGTTGCGCCTGTTGCTGTTGCGCTTGCTGCCTGGCCTGCTGCTCCGCGGTCTGCGGCTGCATGCCGGACGCATCATCGGGTTGCTGGCCGGACTGATTGCGTCCGCTGGCATCCTTGTCGGTGCCGCTGCCTTGCGCATTGCCCTGCGCATGCTGCGAACGCTTGCCCTCGTCGCCGTTCTGCTGTTGCTCGTTCTGCCGCTGTCCGGATTGACCCTGGGCGTCATCAGGAGGCGTTGTCGACGGCCCCTGCCCCGCCTTCCCCTTGTTGTCCTGCGCGCCCTTTTCCTTGGGTGGCTGGGACGGTTGCTTGCGCATCCAGTCCTCGACGGCTTTGCGGTTGGAAGCCGCATCCGCATTCGCGGGATTTGCCTTGAGCGCCCGCTCGTAAGCGTCGAGGGCTCCCTGGTAATCGCCCTGCTTGGCAAGGACGTTGCCCAGGTTGTACTGCGCGTCACTGCCAGGTAGACCGTGCAACGCCTTGGCGGCCGCTTCGTAATCGCCGGCGCGGTAAGCCGCGGCGCCACGCAGCGCTGGATCGCGCGCGAGTTGCTGGGCTTCTTTCGCCTGGCCACGATCGAGCGCAGACGCCGCCTGTTGATCGGGGCGCTGCCACAGGTCGGACCAGCGGCTCGCGTGTGCCGTTCCCGGCAAGCCAGGAAGCAGCAACAGGGCCAGCATGACCAGCCAACCGCGCCGGAACGCCATGGCCGCCACCGGCAACAGCGGCAGCAACAGCCATGGGCCACGATCCTGCCATTCGTCACCGCGCTGATCCGCGGCCAGCATGGCGGCGCCGTTGGCTTTCAGCTCGCCGCGCAGGGCGTCGACATCAGCGTGTTCATCCGTCATCGGGACATAGCGGCCACCGCCCGCGTTCGCCAGGGCCTGCAGTGCTTCATCATCGCGACGAGCCATCGACAGGTCGCCCTGCGCATCGCGCTGGAAGCTCTGATCCGAAAGCGGTACAGGACCACCCTGCAACGTACCCACGCCAAGCACCGAGACGCGCACGCCGCCCTCGCGCGCCTTGCGGGCAGCGGTTTGCGCCGCGTCGTCCACGGTATCGGTGATCAACACGAGCGATCCCCCGCCTACCTTGGCATCCCGGATCAGCGCCGCGCCGCGTTCGATGGCCTGCGCCGCGTTGTCGCCGTCGACGGGCATCGTATCCGGGGCCAGCGCGTCGAGCAGTTCATTGAGGCTGGACGCATCCGTGGTGAGCGGCGCCACCACGAAGGCCTCGCCGGCATAAGCAACCAGTGCGTTGAGACCGTCGTGATTGGCTGCCAGGAGATCGCGCGCTTTGTAGCGGGCGCGGTCCAGACGACTCGGCGCCACGTCGCGCACCAGCATGTGCTGAGACAGCGACAGTGCCACGACCTGGGCGGCCCGTTGCGCATAGAGCGGCTGCGCGACGCGACTCCAGGTGGGACCCGCCATGGCCAGCGTCACAAGCAGCCACCCGATCGTGATCAACGCCGCGGGCGAGCGACGACGCTGCTCACGCCCCTGCAACAGGTGTGGCAACAACTCCGCATCGACCAGACGGACCAATGCCTCGCGCGCCACGCTGCGCCGTGCAACCAGCGCCAGCATTACCGGCAACGCCAGCAGCGCGAACAACCAGGCTGGTCGCAGGAAGTGGAACTGCTGCCAGGCTTCGCTCACGTCGCCATCTCCAAGCGGCGCGCGCGTGGCAGCGCAGTCGCAAGCCACGCCAGCACGGCAAGCGCGAGAGGCCAGCGGAACAGCTCATGACGAGGGCGCAGGGAGGGCCCTTGTTGATGCATGGGCTCCAGGGCATCGATGGCGCGATAGGCGTCCGTCAGTTGATTGGCATCGGTCGCGCGGAAGTAGCGGCCGCCCGTCTGCGATGCGATCTCGTGCAGCATGCCCTCGTCCAGGTCCGCCGAAGGATTGATCGTGTGCGTCCCGAACAGATCGGGGATGCTCATTTCGGTGGCACCGATGCCGATCGTGTAGACGCGCACGCCTGCGGCCTGTGCCGCATGAGCGGCATCCAGTGGCGCGATGTTGCCCGCATTGTTCACACCATCGGTGAGCAACACCACGACGCGCGCCTGTGCCGGCAGGTTGGCCAGCCGCTTCACCGCGACCGCAATAGCGTCGCCGATGGCGGTCTCGGTGCCTGCCAGGCCCACGGCGGCGCCCTGCAGCTGGGCGCGAACGGCATCGAGGTCATAGGTCAGCGGCGTGACGAGGTAGGCCCGGCTGCCAAACAGGATCAGGCCCAGCTCGTCGCCACCGCGGCGGGATATGAAGTCGCCAGCGATGGCTTCCACCGCTCCGAAGCGGCTGATGGAACGGCCGCCCAGCTGCATGTCATCCGTACGCATGCTTCCGGACAGGTCGACCGCCAACATCAACGCGCGTCCGCTTCGCTGCTGCGCCTGGGGTGGCCCCACCCATTGTGGACGAGCGGCCGCCGTCAGCAAACATAGCCATGCCAGCATCAGCGCCCACTGGCGCCAGCCACCCCGCGCCTGCTGTTCCGCCGAGGCCAGGTGAAGTCCCGGATGCGGCAGATGCAGCGCCTGGCCTGGCGCCGCGGCGCGCAGCAGGCGACGCAACAGCCACGGCAAGGGCAGCAGCACGAAAATCCAGGGCCACGCAAACTCAGACATGCCCACCCTCCGACGACAACGCAGCCAAGCGCACGCCCACCACCTTCTTGCCCTGTTGCCGCCACGCGGCCACGAGCCAACGGCGAACCGCAGCAGCAACGGCATCGACGTCGATATTTGCCTGAGGTCGATACAACGCGGTCTCTAGCGACATCAGCGCATCCAACGTCGGGGCATCCGTTGTCACCGAGGCCAGCACCGTTCGCCAGGCGTCGCCCCGACGCTGCGTCGCTCCGGCATCGAGGCGCAACGCGGCGCGCCGCAACAGCGCGTGAAGATCGGCTGCCAACCGCTGTGGATCCTGGCCATGCTGCGCCACCAAGACGTCGACTTCGGCCAGCAATGCGCCCTCGCATTCGCTGCGACGGTGTTGCCGCCGCCAAAACCAGAAACCTGCCACACATCCCAGCAACAACAACGCCATGACAATCCACCACCCCGGTGCGGGAGGCCACCAGGCGGGTGGGGGAGGCAGATGGATGTCCTTCAGAGCAGGCCCATGGGAGGGTGCGGTGAACGCCGCCGAGGCCATCGTCATCGGCGCACTCCCGGCGAGAGCAATGCCATCACCGCATCCAGCGGGTCGCTGGCCGTATCGATCGTGCGATGAAGCAGGCCGAGCGATTGCGCCATCGCATTGAGCCTGCTCTGTCCTGCGCCCAATGCCTGTTGGAACTCGCGGCGTTGGCGTTCACCGAACAGCACAACTTCCCGCCGCTCGCCTTCATGCTCGAGCGGGTAACGTCCTGCGGGCGGCAACGACAACTCCAGCGCGTCAGCCACCACCAAGACGCGTACGCCAGCCTTGCTGCTCAGATCAAGCAGACGGCCACGTGCGGATTCATCGCAACTCAGCCCGTCGCTGATCAGCAGCACGCGATTGGCGCCACGCATGAGCCGGCCCGCGCGCAGCACCGCATCCGACAGCAGCTCGCCATCAGATGACGCGATTGGCTGATCCCAGTCGGCAAGCGCCCCGCACACAGTAAGCGCACCACGCGTACCAGCCAGCGGTCGCAGCAGGCGGTGACCAGCACCGAACTCCATGAGACCGACGCGCTCGCCGGCACGGACCACGTACCACGCTGCCAGCGCAGCGGCACGAGCAGCCTGCACCGACTTGAAGCGCGCACGTGTACCGAAACGCATGCTCGCATGCGTATCCAGCAGGATCAGCAGGCGACCCTCGCGCTCTTCCTGGAACAGCTTCGTATGCAGCCGGCCGCTGCGCGCCGTCAGGCGCCAATCCATGCGGCGTACGTCATCCCCAGGCTGGTAGACGCGCGATTCCGCGTAATCCATGCCTCGGCCATAGAGACGGCTGGTCTGCTGCCCGGCACGCATGGCGTGGCTTTCGAGACGAGGCAAGGCGGCCTTGGCTACGCGCCCGCGGAGCGCCACGAGCTCGGCAAGTCGGACGCGGGTACGACCATCGCCATCGGGCGGAGTATCCAGTGTCGCGTTCACGGCAGCGGCACGAGATCCAGCACGCGCCTGATCACCTGATCGGACCGTACGCCCTCGGCCTCCGCCTCATAGCTGAGCAATACGCGATGGCGCAGCACTTCGTGGGCAATGGCGTGCACGTCTTCCGGCAGCGTGTAATCGCGACCCGCGAGCCATGCATGCGCGCGCGCGCACCGATCGAGCGCAATGGTGCCGCGTGGGCTGGCGCCCCATGCGATCCATCGCTTGAGTTCGGGGCCGTAGGCTCCCGCGTGACGGGTGGCCAACACCAGTTGGGTAAGGTATTCCTCGAGCGCCGGCGCCATATGCACGGCAAGCACCGCGTCACGGGCACTGAATACGTCCGCCTGGCTCAGGCTGGGGCGCTGCGCCGGCACGGGATGCAGACTGCGTCGGGCCTGCTCGCGCGCGAGCTTGAGAATCGCCAGTTCCGCGGCAGGATCCGGATAGTCGATCGTCACATGCATGACGAAGCGGTCGAGCTGGGCTTCCGGCAAGGCAAACGTGCCCTCCTGCTCAATCGGGTTCTGCGTCGCCATAACCATGAACAATTCGGGAAGCGCCCAGGTGCTGCGGCCGACAGTGATCTGCCGCTCCGCCATCGCCTCCAGCAGGGCCGACTGCACCTTCGCGGGCGCGCGATTGATCTCGTCAGCCAGGACGATGTTGTGAAACAGCGGGCCGCGCTCGAATTCGAAGTTGCCCGACTGTGGCCGGAACACGTCGGTACCGGTCAGATCCGCGGGCAGCAGGTCAGGTGTGAACTGCACACGGTGGAAATCCGTTTCGATGCAGCCCGCCAGGGCCTTCACCACCGTGGTTTTCGCCAAGCCTGGTGCGCCCTCCACCAGCAGGTGTCCATCGGCCAACAGTGCGATCAGCAGGCAATCGATCAGGTGCGGCTGGCCGATCACGCTTTGCTGCAGCTCATCGCGCACGCGCAGGAACGCCTGTTGCAGGCGAGATGAAGGCTGGGCCTCGGGCATGTCCATCGATGTTTCCGTCATGGGGGAGCGTAATGACAGACCTTACCGCGCCCCGGAAGTTTAATGCCCATGA
Organism: Dyella amyloliquefaciens; assembly: GCF_004296575.1. Taxonomy (GTDB): domain Bacteria; phylum Pseudomonadota; class Gammaproteobacteria; order Xanthomonadales; family Rhodanobacteraceae; genus Dyella; species Dyella amyloliquefaciens. The sequence goes on from NZ_SAYT01000005.1 coordinate 556,458, forward strand.
CTTTTGGCGGCATCGGTAACTTCCCGGTACCCAAAAAGAAAAAGGCGGCCGAAGCCGCCCTTTTCTCGCATTACCGCGAAATTCGCGATTACTGCAGGCTTTCGCTCAGAATGCGCGGCGTCACGAAGATCAGCAGCTCCGCCTTGTCGCTCTGGCGAGAGGTAGTCCGGAACAGGATGCCGAGACCCGGAATATCACCCAGCCCAGGCACCTTGGTGGCGCTGTTCTGCTTGGTGATCTCGTAGATACCGCCCAGCACCACCGTCTGGCCATTGTCGACCAGGACCGAGGTGTTGATCTCACGCGTATCGATGGTGGGGACCTGGCCACTGCCCGGCGCCGTCACATAACCGGCCAGCGCATCCTTCTTCACATTGATCATCAGATAGACGCGGTTATCCGAGGTGATCGTCGGCGTCACTTTCAGCTCAAGCACCGCGTCCTTGAACTGCACAGTGGCCGTGCCGCTACCAACCGCACCGGTGGTGCTGTTTTGGTACGTAACGTAGCCGATTTCCTGACCCTGACGGATTACCGCCTCTTGCTGGTTGGCGGTAATAACACGCGGACTGGAGATCACTTCGCTGCGTCCCTCGGTCTGCGCTGCCGACAATTCGAGGTCAAGAGCATAGTTCTTGCCAAGAATTCCCAGGGCGAAGCTGCCACCAGCGGTTTGAGTCGGCAGATTGACATTGAGGCCACTCGGCGAACCCGGATCGGTAGCGTTGGTCTTGCCGCCGGTAGAAAGTACCTGACCACTGGGATTGGTACGGCTACCCTGCACACCGAACTTCGCACCCAACTCACGGGTAAACGTGTCCGTAGCGATCACGATGCGCGATTCGATCAACACCTGCTGGACCGGTTTGTCCAGGATGGCGATGAGCTCACGCAACTGGCGAATCTTCTGCGGGTTGTCATTGATGAGCAGTGTGTTCGTGCGCTCGTCATACGACACGCTGCCACGTATGGAGAGAAACCCTCGCTGCGCGTTGGCTGCATTACCACCACCACCGCTGGTCGAACTATTCAAGCTTCCCTGCGTCAACAACTTAGCGATGTCCTTGGCCTTACCGTAACTGATCGGAACATAATCGGTGATCAGCTCGGCATTGTCCTCGGCCTTCATCCGCGCATCGGCAATGCTCTGCTCATACTTGGCCAACTCATCCTGCGGGGCAATCCAGATCACGTTGCCGTTACGGCGCTTGTCCAGACTCTTGGCACGCAGCACCACATCCAGCGCCTGGTCCCAAGGCACGTTCACCAGTCGCAGTGTAACGCTGCCACCCACGGTATCGGAGGCCACGAGATTCAGGCCAGAGATATCAGCCAGCAGTTGCAGCGCTGAACGGACAGGAATGTCCTGGAAGTTGAAGGTCACACGATTGCCGGTATACGTGGGCTCCTGCCCCTTGGCGAGCCTTGCGTCCGCCTTGGCGTCCTTCTTCTTCGGAGCTACCTCGACCACGTACTGGTTGCCACTCTGGTAGGCCGACGTTTCAATGGCACCGGTGGTGGCGATCTCCATATGAGCGCCGCCGCGCACGCCCGCCTTCGTCACAATGGACTGCACGGGCGTGGCGAAATCGAGCACATCCAGACGCTGGGCGAGGTTGGAAGGCAGACTGGCGTGGTCAATATCGACCACGACCTTGTCACCCTGGCGCTTCATGTCGGCATTGGCACCCGCGCTGCTGAAGTCAATGAGGATGCGACCCTCCCCATTCGGGCCACGACGGAAGTCGATATTGGACACCGACGGACCATTGGCCATCGAGGGCAGCGCCTTCGACGGATCGATCGTTGCTGCCGTGGTGGTGGTGCCAGCCTCGGTGCCGTTGTTCACGGTCAACACCAGGCTGTTGCCCTCCACGCGGGAGCGATAGGTGGAATCGCGTACCAGTTCAACCACGACGCGGGTGCGCCCGCCCGCGGAGACCGCGGAGACGCCTGTTGCCGCACCCTTGCCGATATCCAGGTGGCGAGGCGCCGCGTTGTCCGTGTCCGCAAAGTCAACCGCGATGCGGGGCGGATTGCCGGTAGTGAAGATCTTCGGTTCCGGCACCGGCCCCTGCGCGAAGTTCAGATGCAGCTCGATGCGGCCTCCCGGCAGCGTGTCGTAGCTGATGTCCTTCAGGGTGCTGGTGGCAGCCGCGGCTGCACTCGACCAGGCAGCGCCCAGTGCCAGCAGGCCTGCGATCATCGTATGGCGAGCCTGGCGCATGACACGGCCTCGAGCAGTTTTGGTTTGGTTCGTCATTGCATCAGCCCCTGTTTCTTATTTCTCGCCAAGCGCGATGCTGGCGGGACGTTCCATCCAGCCACCATTTCCGTTGGATACCAGCTCCACCAGGTCGATATGGTCCTCGCCGATGGCGGTAACCCGACCGTAGTTCTGGCCCATGTATTCGTTGCGGTGGACTCGGTGGATCACTCCCCCAGGATCCTTCACCAGCACTTCCATGCCTGCGCCGGTACCCACCGTGCCAACCATCTTCAGGCTGTCCAACGCGAACATTTCCAGCGGTTCCTTCGTACGGTTTTCGTCCGGACGCGGCCCCGCATTGCCGTTGCCCTGCTGCAGTTCGGCCGTACTCGGGCTGAATGGATCGCGCTTGTCCTGATCGGCGTACTGAAACGTTTCGAAAGTCTTGATAACAGGTAGCGCAGGAACCGGCGCGCCCTTTTTATGCTTTTCCTGATCGACCCAATCGCGTAGGTCGGACATACCGCGCGTGCAGCCGCTGAGCACAAGTGCAACAGCCAGCGTCAATACGATGCGCGTCACCTGGGCGGGCCTGATGGCAGTCAACTTGCTCATTTCTGCCCCCCTGTTTTCGCGCTCGCCTTGCCCGGCGGCGCCTTGCCTGTCACCGACTTCGCATTCGCCGCCTTGGCCTCGGCGCTCTCATCGTCCTCGAGATACCGGTAGGTCTTTACCGTACCCTGCAGCACCAGCAGGCCACTGCTGGCACGCCCCGTCTTCGTATCCTTGTCCTTCGGTGTCAGCGAGACGTCGTGCAGGGTGAGAATCACCACGCGAGGTAACGAGGCGACGCCGCTGATGAAGGTGCCAAACTGGTGATAGGTACCCACCATGCGCAACTGGATCGGCTTCTCGGCGTAGAAGTCCTTTGGCGCCTCGGGCCCCGGCTGGAACAGCTCGGTTTCCAGACCCGCCGACAAAGCCGTTTGCGAGATATCCACCAGCAGCTCGGGCATTTCCGTTTTGCTGGGCAGCTGGCGCAACAATTGGCGCAGCATGTCCTGCATCTCGTCGAGTTGCTGCTGCAACGCCTCGAGATTCACCGACTTGGCCTGCTTCTGGGAGAACTCCTGCTTGAGCTGGTCCTCCTTCTTGGCCGCCTGCTCCAGGGTGCTCTGCTGGTCACTGACGTACAGGTACCAGCCCAGGAACACGACCACGACAAAGACCAGGGCGGTGAAGAAGATCTTGATCGATTTCGGCCAGCCGCCGATGTTGTTGCGGTCGAGGCTCTGCAGGTCATTGAGGAACTTCATGACTTGGCTCCTCCATTGCCTGCCTGGCTCTCAGGCTTTGTTCCCACGGTGGCCGCGGAGGCCGGCTTTGCCGACAGCGCGCCAGCGCCACGGCCCGCCGCCGCGTTAGACGCCGGTTTCGCGCCCGCTGGCGTTGTGTTCGGAAGGACCGGCGTATGCGAATCATCTTCGCCGTTGTCGCCGTCCTCCTGCTTCGGACGGCTCAATGCCACGTCCAGGCCAAACGCGTAAGGCATGCGGGAGTCGCCGTGCGTGTTCTCGGTCTTGCGCAAATCGGCATGCCCCATCCAAGGCGATGCCTCGATATTGCGCATGTACTCGGCGACGCTGGCATTGGACTGCGCCACACCTTCGAGCGTCATCGAATCGCCGACCTGCTTGAGGCCTCCCAGGCGTGCGCTAGCCGGAATGGTCTTCACCAGCTCATCGAACAGGTGGACCATCTGCGAGCGGTTCGCCTGCAGCTGCTCGATAATCTGCTTGCGGGCCAACAAGCGCTCACGAACCTTTTCCAGATCCTTGATCTTGGCAATCCGCTCATCGAGCTGCTTGATCTCCCCCTGCAGGTAAGCATTGCGGTCGCCCTGGTTGTCGATGCGCATGCCCATCCAGAACACCCACAGGACCAGGACCAGCACCGCCGCCACGAAGGCGGCGCCCAGCTGCATGAAGAACTCGCGCTCGCGCTGCTTGCGGCGCTCGGCGCGCCACGGAAGTAGGTTGATGTGTGCCATCAGTCGAAGCTCCTGAGCGCGAGGCCGACCGCGATCATCAGCGCCGGTGCGTCCTGGGCCAGCGACTGCGCCTGCACGCGCGACGACAGCGACATGCGCGCCAACGGATTGGCCACTACGCACGGCACGCCCAGCTGATCCTCGAGCATCGGACCGATGCCCTCGATGGATGCGCAACCACCGGCCAGCACGACCTGGTCGACCTTGCTGTATTCGCTGCCGGCGAAGAAGAACTGCAGCAGGCGGCTGATCTGCTGGATCAGCGATTCCTTGAACGGTTCCAGCGCCTCGCTTTCATACGATTCGGGCAGACCGCCCTTACGCTTGGCGCGACCGGCTTCCTCGTAGGAGAGACCGTAGCGGCGCATGATTTCGTCGGTGAGCTGCTTGCCGCCGAAGACCTGTTCGCGCGAGTAGATGGTGCGCTGGTTGCGCAGCACCGACAGCGTGGTCATGGTGGCGCCGATGTCGACGACCGCGACCAGGGCGTCACGCCCCACGTTCAACTGGTCGGCCACCATCGCGAACGCGTTTTCCATCGCGAAGGCTTCGACGTCGATGACCTTGGCGGAGAGTCCGCCGAGGTCCAGCGCGGCCACGCGCATGTCCACGTTCTCGGTGCGCGAGGCAGCGAGCAGGATGTTGTTCATTTCCGGGTTGTCGCGCACCGGTCCCAGCACCTCGAAATCGAGACTCACTTCCTCGATCGGATACGGGATGTATTGGTTCGCCTCGACCTGGATCTGGCCTTCGAGGTCGTCGTCGGAGAGTTCACTCGGCATCGGAATGATGCGGGTGATCACCGCCGAGCCCGCCACCGCTGCCGACGCATGCTTGAGCTTGGAGCCCGAGCGCGCCAGTGCGCGACGAATGGCCTCGCCCACCGCCTCGACCTCGACGATGTTCTTTTCGACCACTGCATTAGGGGGCAGTGGCTCAACCGCGTAGTGCTCTACGCGATAGCGACCGCCGGCTTGGCTGAGCTGCAGCAACTTGACGGCTGTCGAACTGATGTCGACACCAACAAGCGGCGGCTTCTTGGGTGTAAAGAGCCCCACGATTTTCCCCCTTGCCCCTGAACGCCCCCACCTGTATCGGAGGGATACGCGACGGCATTAAAACCAAAAATTAATGTAATGGCAACGGCCTACGAGCTTTTTCTCGACTCATTCGCGTGACGGCATCCACACTTGGCCGAACTTGTCGATGGCCTGTTTCTTGCTGTGATGTGCTCGGTTCATGCCTGAGATACTGCTACATCTATACTCTGAGTTGTTTTGACTCACGTCTCGCTAACACCCAAACCATGCAAATTCTCAAGCGGTTGCTGCGCTGGATCCTGGTCCTGGCTTTCACGGGTTTGCTGCTGGGCGTTGCGGCGATCGGCGTGGCCTACTGGCTGATTTCCCCCCGTCTCCCCTCGGTGGCCGTCCTTAAGGACTACCACATGCAGGTGCCACTCCGTGTGCTGTCCGCCGACGGCAAGCTGATCGCAAGCTTCGGTGAGACGCGCCGCATCCCGGTGGGCATCGGCGAGGTCCCCGAGCGCCTCAAGCACGCCGTGCTGGCCGCCGAGGATGCCAGTTTCTACCAGCACCCGGGCGTGGACTGGCATGGCATCGCCCGCGCGGGCTGGCATGTGGTCGTGTCAGGCGGTGACAAGGGGCCCGGCGGCTCCACCATCACCCAGCAGGTGGCGCGCAACTTCTTCCTGAGCCCCGAAAAGCTCTACTCCCGCAAGCTGACCGAGATCTTCATCGCCCTGCGCATGGAGAGCGAGCTGACCAAGGACCAGATCCTGGAGCTCTACCTCAACAAGATGTTCCTGGGGCATCGCTCCTATGGCGTGGCCGCCGCCGCTTCCTTCTATTACGGCAAGACCCTGGATCAGCTGAGCGTGGCCGAGTGCGCCACCCTGGCCTCCACCTTCCAGCTGCCGTCGGTGGTCAATCCGCTGAATAGCCCCAAGCGCATGATCACCCGTCGCAACTGGGTGCTGGGCCAGATGCTGGAGAACCATTACATCAGCAAGGCCGAGTACGAGCAGGCGGTCGCCGAGCCGAACAATGCCTCGCCGCATGAGCCGCCGATCGAGGTGGACGCCCCTTACCTGGCTGAAATGGTCCGCCTGCAGGCCCTCGACCGCCTGGGCAACGACGCCCTCACCGAGGGCTATGTGGTGAAGACCACCGTGGTCAGCACCCGCCAGCAGGCGGCCGTGGACGCGGTCCGCTCCGGGCTGGTCGAGTACGACCATCGCCACGGCTGGCGCGGCCCCGAGGCCCACCAGGAGCTGGGCAGCGATGCCAGCAACGAGGATCTTGAGCGCGCCCTGGCAGGCTTTACCGACATCTCTGGCATGCAGCCGGGCATCGTCACCGGTGTCGCCAGTGGCGAAACCAGCGTCTATCTGGCCAGCCGCGAGACCGTGAAGCTCGGCGCCGAACAGATGGCGTGGGCCCGCCCCAAGAGTGGGACCAGCCTGCTCAAACGGGGCGACATCGTGCGCCTGGCCCGCGATGAGAAGGGCAATTGGCAGCTCACCCAGATTCCGGCGGCGCAGGCCGCCCTGGTCTCCATCAACCCGGAGGACGGCTCGCTGCAGGCCCTGGTCGGCGGCTTCAACTTCCTGCGCAGCAAGTTCAACCGCGCGATCATGGCGGCCCGCCAGCCGGGCTCCAGCTTCAAGCCGTTCATCTACTCGGCGGCGTTCGAGCGCGGGTTCACCCCGGCCTCCATCGTCAACGATGCACCCCTGGCCCTGCCCGATCCGTCGCGCCCCGGCGGTCTGTGGACGCCCTCCAACGACGATGACAAGTTCGACGGCCCGATCCGCCTGCGTGAGGCGCTGGTGCAGTCCAAGAACCTGGTCTCGGTACGCCTGCTGGACGCCATCGGCGTGCGTTACGCGCGCGATTACGTGACCCGCTTCGGCTTCAGCCTCGACTCCCTGCCCAGCAACCTGTCGATGGCCCTGGGCACGGCATCGGTGTCGCCGATGAGCATGGCCCGCGGCTATGCCGTCTTCGCCAACGGTGGCTACCTGGTGACGCCGTTCTTCATCAGCGAGATCGACGACCGCGACGGCAAGCCCGTCTACGTCGCCAACCCGGCCCGCGCCTGCCGCAATTGCGCCGAGCGCCTGCTCGACACCCGCCCGCCGGGGCCGCCGCAGCCGGCCGGTTCCGTGGCTGCGCCAGCCAACACTGTCGCCACGGCCGGCACCGTCGCCGCGCCAGCTGCCACCAGCAGCATCGGTGGCGCCATCCTGCCGGCCGACGCCCATGGCGAAGGCGCCCATCCGCCAGCCCTGGCGCCCCAGGTCATCGACGTGCGCAACGATTACCTGATCACCTCGCTGATGCAGGACGTGGTCAAGCGCGGTACCGGCTCGGCCGCCATGGCGCTCGGTCGCGACGACCTGGCCGGCAAGACCGGCTCCACCAACGACCACCGCGATGCCTGGTTCGCCGGCTTCAACGGCAACGTGGTCACCACGGTTTGGGTCGGTTTTGACGACTTCAGCTCGCTGGGCAAGGGCGAATTCGGCGCCAAGGCCGCGCTTCCGATCTGGATGACCTATATGGGCTCCATCCTGAAGGATCTGCCGTCCACGGTCTTGCCGATGCCGCCCGGCATCAGTACGGTTCAGATCGACCGCTACAGCGGCCTGCCAGCCGGCGCGGGTGATCCGAACGCCATGCCCGAGATCTTCAAGGTCGAGGACGTGGACCGACTGCGCAACCAGGCCAACCAGCAGCAGGAGGACCAGGACCAACAGCACGCCTACGACATCTTCTGACCCCCGGGACATCCGTCCCGCCCGCGTTCGCCGAGGCGAACGCCAGCTACCGGGAGGAACAGGCATGGCACGCGGCCAGCATCACCGCATCCACGCGCAGGATCGTCTTCAGCGCAACAGGCTGCGCGTCGCCCAGGAGGCGGCGCGACTGATGAGCGAACACGGCATCCGTGATTTCCACCACGCCAAGGTCAAGGCAGCCGAGCGGCTTGGCATCCTCGACGCACAGGCGCTGCCACGTAACAACGAGATCGAAGATGCCCTGCGCGAACACCAGCGCATCTTCCACGCGGAAAGCCAACCCCAATTGCTGCAGGAACGCCGCGAAGCGGCTGCCGAGGCGATGCGTTTTCTCGAACGCTTCGAACCTCGCCTGGTCGGTGCCGTACTGGAAGGCACCGCCGACGCCCACTCGGCCGTCTGCCTGCACGTCTTCAGCGATACGCCCGAAGCCGTCGTGCTGTTCCTGCAGGAACGCGGCGTGCCACTGACCCAACAGACGCGCCGGCTGCGCATCAGCCGCGATGAGCAGAGCGAGTACCCCGTGCTGTTGTTTGCTGCCGATGGCCTGCCCTTCGACATCACCGTGCTGCCACTCGACGCGCTCAAGCAGGCGCCGATGGATCGCATCGATGAGAAGCCCATGAAACGAGCCTCGCTCGCGGCAGTCGAGGAACTGCTCGCCACTGACGACAATGATGATGAGTTCGAGCGGATGCTGCAGTCCGCGCTGCGCTGAATCGACCAGGGCAAAACAGCAACGTGCCACATAAAAAAACGCCCCGGCATGACCGGGGCGTTTTCTTTATGGCAACCGCGGACAGGCTTAGCGCTTGTCTGCCGGCACGTAGTTGCGCACATCGGCGCCGGTGTAGATCTGGCGCGGACGGCCGATGCGGGCGCCCGGGGTTTCGTGCTGCTCGATCCAGTGGGCGATCCAGCCGGCGGTACGGGCGATGGCGAACATCACGGTGAACATCTCGGTCGGGATGCCCAGCGCCTTGTAGATGATGCCCGAGTAGAAGTCGACGTTCGGGTACAGCTTGCGCTCGACGAAGTAGTCGTCCTTCAGCGCCGCCTCTTCCAGCTTCATCGCCACGTCGAGCAGCGGGTCGTTGACGCCCAGCTCGTTGAGCACCTTGTGGCACATCTCGCGGATGATCTTCGCGCGCGGGTCGAAGTTCTTGTACACGCGATGGCCGAAGCCCATCAGGCGGAAGTTGTCGTTCTTGTCCTTCGCGCGCTTGACGGCGGTCTCGACCTTGTCGGCCGAACCGATTTCTTCCAGCATCTTCAGCACGGCTTCGTTCGCGCCACCGTGTGCCGGACCCCACAGCGCGGTGATACCCGCGGCGATCGAGGCGTACGGGTTGGCACCGGTCGAACCGACCAGGCGCACCGTCGAGGTGGAAGCGTTCTGCTCGTGATCAGCGTGCAGGATGAACAACAGGTCCAGCGCCTTGGCGGCGACCGGGCTCATTTCCAGCGGCTCGCTCGGCACTTCGAACATCATGTGCAGGAAGCGGTCGACGTACTCGAGGTTGTTGCGCGGATAGCGGAACGGCCAGCCGATCGAGTAGCGGTAGCAGGCCGCGGCGATCGTCGGCATCTTCGCGATCAGGCGGATCGCGGCGAGCTTGCGGTCGTCGGCGTTATCGACGTCGATGTCGTCGTGGTAGAAGGCCGACAGCGAAGCCACCGAAGCGGCCAGCATGGCCATCGGGTGCGCGTCGTGGTGGAAGCCCTTGAAGAAGTCCTTGAGGGACTCGTGCATCATCGTGTGATGCGTGATGTCGTGCTCGAACGCCGAGAACTGGTCCTTGGTGGGCAGTTCGCCGTTCAGCAGCAGGTACGAGGTCTCGAGGAAGTTCGACTTCTCGGCCAGCTGCTCGATCGGGTAGCCGCGATACAGCAGGACGCCCTGGTCACCATCGATGTAGGTGATGGCGCTCTTGGTGCTGGCCGTGCTGCCGTAACCCGGGTCGTAGGTGAAGTGGCCCGTGTCCTTGTACAGCGTGCCGATGTCGATGCATGCGGGACCAAGGGTACCGCTGAGCAGGGGTAGTTCACTGCTGCGGTTGGTCGACTCATCCACCAACTTGACGATCTTGGATTCGGACACGGAAAACCTCCTTCACAAATGGCGTCGCCTGCGTGCCGCGGGACGCGACAGCGGGCGATTAGGGTTGATGCCGCCTTGGGGAAAGTGACGACACCTCGCCGCCCATTATCGCATATCGACCCGACAACATGCCCTAGCGGATGGTCGGATGGTGGACGCAAAAAAACACGGGGCGAGCCTGGGCTCGCCCCGTGTTCACATGCGTGCTCACACCCCGTACCGGCTGTGTGGCGGCAGCTGCCTCGCGCTTACTTCTGCGCGTAGCGACGACGGAACTTGTCGACGCGGCCGCCGGTGTCAAGCGACTTCTGCTTGCCGGTGTAGAACGGATGGGAATGGCTGGAGATATCCACCTTGATCAGCGGGTACTCGTTGCCGTCTTCCCACTTGACGGTTTCCTTGGTGGAGATCGTCGAACGCGTAAGGAACGCGAAGTCGGACGACAGGTCCTGGAACACCACCGGGCGATAATTCGGATGGGTATCGGGCTTCATGACTGGCTCAAAGCGGCGGGTGAAAAGAGCGGCATTTTAACTACAGATCGAAGCCTTTGGCAAGTCGGTCAGTCACTTGGACCTGCCAGACCCCGCCGACAGCCGTTTTCAGGCACCCAAAGCCCGGCGCACCATGGCACTGAAGCGCGCCTGGTCCACCTCCATGACGATGCGTGCATTGGCCGGGTGTCCGAAGCGACGCGACCAATCGACCACCGTAGCGCCGCGCGTCAGTCGCCCGTCCATCTCGATCGCCACATGGCGCTCTTCGATGCGCGTGGCGATCGTCGGGTCGATGGCCACGGCCATCGCAAGTGCATCGGCCGCGATCACACCGCGACGGCCACGCTTGAGGTTGAACGAGCGCGCCGTACGGAACACCTGCTCGAAGAACGTGGCGCGCTGATCACCTGCCGACAGCCAGCCATCGAATTCGAGATCGTCGAACGCATGACGAAGCACGACTTCCCAATCGACCAGGTCGAACGACGGGAACGCCTCGAATACCACGTGAGCGGCTTCCGGATCGAAGCCGATGTTGAACTCGGCGGGAATCTTGCCGGTATTGCCGAGGCCGGTAACCGCACCTCCCATGATCACCAATCGCTTCACGCGCTGCGGCAGGGACGGATCCAGGCGCACCGCAAGCGCGAGATTGGTGAGCGGCCCCAGGGCCACCAGGGTGAGGTCGGAGCGCTCGCGCGTCAGGCGCAGGATCGCCTGTACGGCATGCTCATCACTGGCGATCGTCCTCGGCTCGGGAAAGCCCACGTCGCCCAGGCCATCGGCGCCGTGCACATGCACGGCGTCCTCTTCCGGCAGACGTACCAGCGGCGTCGGGCAACCCGCGAACACCGGCGTCGGTGTACCCACCAGATCCACCAGCGTGCGCGCATTGCGCGTTGTATGGCCCAGCCCGACGTTGCCCGCCGCAATCGTCAGCCCGTGGACGTCGGCGTGCGCGTGTGCCATCAGGATGGCGAGCGCATCATCCACGCCGGGGTCGGTATCGATCAGCAGCTGCGGCTTGGTCATGGAGAGTCTGTTCGTCTTAGGGGGTAGTTAGCTTAGGCCGTTGGGCGCGAGGCGCAAGGGCTGACCGCGATGGCCGACAGCACGACGTCGGCGTCAGGCGTGGGCGTATCGCGCAGCGCCGCCAATCCAGCGCATGATCAGCTGTTCGGCCTGCTGCGGGTACTGCGCCAACAGATGCGCACCCACCTCCTGCACGGCGGGCAGCAGGTGCGCGTCACGCGCCAGGTCCGCGATGCGGAAGCTGAGCTGGCCAGTCTGCCGCGTGCCCAGCACCTCGCCGGGACCGCGCAATTCCAGATCCTTTTCGGCAATGCGAAAGCCATCGTTGGTGTCGCGCATCACCTGCAGGCGTTCGCGTGCCAGCTGGCCAAGCGGAGGCTGATAAAGCAGCACACAATTGGAGGCGACCGCGCCGCGCCCCACGCGGCCACGCAACTGGTGCAGCTGCGCCAGGCCCAGTCGCTCGCTGTTCTCGATCACCATCAGGCTCGCATTGGGCACGTCGACACCCACTTCGATCACCGTGGTGGCCACCAGCACCGACAGCTCGCCGGCCTTGAACGCATCCATCACCGCCTGCTTTTCCTTGGGCTTCATGCGCCCATGGATCAGGCCGATTCGGCAATCGTCCAGCGCGGCCGACAGTTCGGCATGCGCCACTTCGGCGGCCTGCGCGCGCAGCTGCTCGGATTCCTCAATCAGCGTGCATACCCAATAGGCCTGCCGCCCCTCCTGGCAGGCCGCGTGAATGCGTTCGATGACGTCGAAGCGGCGCGCATTGGAGATGGCGATGGTCTGTACCGGCGTGCGACCCGGCGGCAGTTCGTCAATGGCAGAGACATCGAGATCCGCATAGGCACTCATGGCCAGCGTGCGCGGAATCGGTGTGGCGGTAAGCACCAACTGGTGCGGCACCAGACCCGTGCCGTGGTCGGCGCCCTTGTCGCGCAGCGCCAGGCGCTGCTGCACGCCGAAGCGGTGCTGTTCGTCGACGATGACCAGGCCCAGCTGCGCGAACGTGACGCCTTCCTGCATCAGGGCATGCGTGCCCACGACCACATGTGCGCCAGACGCCACACGCTGCAACGCCTGCTGCCGCGCCTTGCCGGCCACCTTGCCGGCCAGCCACGCCACTTCGAGGCCCAAGGGCGTGAGCCAGTGGCGGAAATGATGCAGATGCTGCTCCGCCAGCAGCTCGGTCGGCGCCATCAGGGCCACCTGATAACCCGATTCCACGGCAGCGACAGCCGCCAACGCAGCAACGATGGTTTTGCCGCTACCCACGTCACCCTGCACGAGCCGCAACATCGGGCTCGACTGCGCGATGTCGGCGGCAATCTCGGTCGTCACGCGCTGCTGTGCGCCAGTGAGCCCAAACGGAAGGCTCGCGAGTAGACGCTCGCGCAGCGCACCCGTGCCGCGCAGCGACGGCGCATGCCGGCGACGCACGGCCTCGCGCATGCGCTTGAGGCTGAGGTGCTGGGTCAGAAGCTCCTCGAATGCCAGGCGCTGCTGGGTGGGGTGCCGCCCCGTGGTGAGTTGGCCGAGATGTGCGTCCGGCGGTGGCCGGTGCACATACAACAGGGCTTCACGCAGTGATGTGAGTCCATGCGCCTTGCATAGCACGGGCGGAATCAGCTCGAGCTGCGCATCGGGCGGCAGCAACGCCAGCGCCTTGGCGATCACGCCCGCCAGTCGCTTCTGCCCCAACCCCTCGGTCGTGGGATAGACGGGCGTGAGCAGCTCATCGACTTCCGCGGGCTCGTCGCCACTCAGTCTCTGGTACTGCGGATGCACCATTTCCAGTCCCTGCGAGCCCTGGCGCACTTCGCCGTAACAGAGCAGGCGCGTGCCCGGCTGCAGTTGATCGGATTGACTGCGACGGAAATGGAAGAAGCGAAGCACGAGCGTCTGATGCGAATCGTCGCCGATCGCCACCTTCAATTGCGGTCGGTAGCGAAAGCCGCGCTCGACCGCCTCAACGACGCCCTCGACCTGCGCGCGCTCGCCCGGTCGCAGATCGGCGATCGCGGTGACGTGCGTCTTGTCTTCGTAGCGCAGCGGCAGGTGAAACCAGAGATCCTGCACGCGCTCCAGCCCCAGCCGTGACAGTGCCTCGGCCAGCGCCGGCCCGACGCCGGGCAATGACGCGACCGGCGTGGCGCCGGGATCGGCAGGCGCGATCAGGTTGGGAGAGGTGTTACGCGCGGGCATCGGCGAAGCCTAACCGAGCAGGCGCCTTCCGCGCAGCCGGCAGTACCCTGCCGGCTGTCGGCGCATACGAATGCGTTGAATCAGTCCAGCACCATCACGGCATCCACTTCCACATCGGCGAGCTTCGGCAGGGCCGACACCTCGATGGTGGAACGGGCCGGGTACGGGGCCTTGAAGTACTCACCCATCACTTCGTTGACGGAAGCGAAGTGGCCAAGGTTGGTGACGTAGATGCCCACGCGCACGATCTTGTCCATCGAGCCGCCAGCGGCTTCGACCACGGCCTTGAGGTTGTCGAACACGCGACGCGTCTGCAGCGTGATGTCGCCTTCGACCATCTGACCGGTGGCCGGATCAAGCGGAATCTGGCCGGAGAAGTACACGGTATTGCCGGCGCGCACGGCCTGCGAATACGGGCCGATGGCGGCCGGTGCCTTGTCGGTGGTGATGATCTGGCGGGACATGGGAAGGCCTCGTGGTTGCACAGACCCATCAGTCTAGAGCGAGACGCGAACGATGAGGAGGGACGGAACGTCCCGGCACCCCTGCCTCAGAGCGGATAGCGGTAGGCGCCGCTGACCACGCCGGTGCGGCGCACGCGGCGGATCACCTCGGCCAGATGCTTGCGGTTCTTCACTTCCAGGGCGAACAGCAGGGTCGCCGCCGCGGCATCGCGCTCGACGTACTCCACGTTCTCGATATTGGAGTTGGCCGCCGCGATGGCCGCCGCCACCGTGGCGAGCACACCCGGGCGGTTGATGACCTCGATGCGCAGCTCGGCACGGTAGTCGCCCTGTACGTCGCGGTCCCATTCGATCGCCACGCAGCGCTCGGGCGACTTGCGCAGCTCCACCACGTTCGGGCATTCCACCCGATGCACCACGATGCCCTTGCCCGACGACAGGTAACCGATGATCTCGTCGCCCGGCAGCGGATGACAGCAGTTGCCGAAGCTGAGCACGCCGCGCTCGGCACCGGTGATGCGGATCTTCTCCATCGCGTGCGGCGCCGTCTGCACGTCGGAGGATTTCTTGCCGCGCGCCGCCACCAGCTGGCTGGCCACGAGGTGCGGCATGCGGTTGCCGAGCGCGATGTCGGACAGCAGCTCTTCCAGGCGCTTGAGTTTGGCCGTCTCGAGGAACCGGTCCAGCACGGCCGGCGGGATCGCATCCAGACTGGTGCCCAGGGCGTCCAATGCGCGGTCGAGCATGCGATGGCCGAAGTCCACCGCATCCTCGTGCTGCAGATGCTTCAGGTACTGGCGGATCGCAGTGCGCGCCTTGCCCGTTACCACCGATTCCAGCCACGCCGGGTTCGGCACCGCGGACGGCGCGGTGATGATCTCCACCAGCTGGCCCGATTCCAGGCGCGTGCGCAGCGGTACCAGCTTCTTGTCCACGCGCGCAGCCACCGCGTGGTCGCCCACGTCGGTGTGCACGGCGTAGGCGAAGTCCAGCGCCGTCGCGTTGCGTGGCAGGGCCAGGATGTCGCCACGCGGCGTGAACAGATAGACCTCGTCCGGGAACAGGTCGATCTTGACGTTCTCGATGAACTCCGACGATGAGGCCGTATGCGCCTGGCTGTCGGCCAGCGAGGACAGCCATTCGCGAGCGCGCGCCTGCGCGCTGTTGGCCGGGCCGGAATCGGTCTTGTACGCCCAGTGCGCCGCCACGCCGCGCTCGGCCACCGAATCCATCTCCGCCGTGCGGATCTGCACCTCGATCGGTGCGCCGAACGGCCCAAGCAGCACGGTGTGCAGCGACTGGTAGCCGTTCGCCTTGGGAATGGCGATGAAATCCTTGAAACGACGATCGACCGGCTTGTAGAGGCTGTGCACGGCGCCGAGCGCCATGTAGCAGGTCATCGCCGAGTCGACCACCACGCGAAAACCGTAGACGTCCATCAACTGCGCGAACGTCTTGTGCTCGCTGCGCATCTTCGAATAGATGCTCCACGGCGACTTGATGCGCCCCACCACGCGCACCGCGATGTGCTCGGCGGTCAGGCGCGTGGACAGCGCCGCTTCGATCTTGCCCATCGCCTCGCGCCGGTTGCCCAGCGCGGCGCGGATGCGCTCGCTGATGACGCGGTAACGGTCGGGATAAAGCGCGCGGAAGCCCAGGTCCTGTAGCTCCGCCTTGAACTTGTTCATGCCCAGGCGCTGCGCAATGGGCGCGTAGATCTCCAGCGTCTCGCGCGCAATGCGGCGACGGGACGGGGCATCTTTCGCGCCCAGGGTGCGCATGTTGTGCAGGCGGTCGGCCAGCTTGATGAGGATCACGCGCAGGTCGCGCGCCATCGCCAGCAGCATCTTCCGGAAGCTTTCTGCGTCCGCTTCCTGGCGGCTGGAGAAGCGCATCTTGTCCAGCTTGGTGACGCCGTCGACCAGCTCGGCCACGGTCTCGCCGAACTCGCCGGAAAGCTCCGTGCGGCTAAGCGCCGTGTCTTCCAGGGTGTCGTGCAGGATCGCCGCGATGATGGTCTCGGCGTCCAGGCCCAGCTCGGCCAGGATGCCGGCCACGGCCACGGGGTGGGTGATGTAGGGCTCGCCGCTCTTGCGGGCCTGGCCCTCGTGAGCCACGGCACCCACCTGATAGGCGCGCACCACGCGTTCGACCTGCGGCTCGGGCAGGTAGGCCACGCGTTCCTTCAGGGCCAGCACGTACGGGGGCAGCGTCGACGTATCCAGGGCAGAGGAGTCCGTGACAGCCGGCATGGATGTACGGTCCCCGCTCAGGCGACCGCCTCCATGCGTTTGGATGACATCAGGGTGGCGGCTTGTTCCAGACAGCGCAAAACGCCGGACATGCCGGCGCTCAGGAGGCGCTGTCTACAGCCGCCGTCCATCAGTCGTCTCCGCCCTTGGAGAGGTCGTCGTCCACTTCCGCGGCGGCCCACTCCAGCGCCTCGCGCTCGGCGCGCTCACGCTCGGCCTTGTCGATCTCGTCGATGGTGGCCTGGTCGATGCGGCGGTCAGCGATTTCGCGCAGCGCCAGCACGGTCGGCTTGTCGTGGTCGGGATTGACTGCCGGCTCGGCACCCTTGGAGAGCTGGCGGGCGCGCTTGGTCGCCATCAGCACCAGTTCGAAGCGGTTGTCGACTACCTGCAGGCAGTCTTCGACGGTAATGCGGGCCATCTGAAATCCTTAGAGAATAAAGCGACTTATCACCTGTCAGTGTAGCCAGCGGCCGCTTTGCTGGCAATGCAGCAAACCGTAGAATGCGTGGTTCAGCCGGCCTGCAGCCGTTCCCAGAAACACTGCGAGGGCTGTACATAATAAAAAACCAACCAGTACAATATTCTACTTGCCTCCAGGACTGTTGCCAGCGATGCCGTCCGCCCTCCTCCCAATCCTCAAGCGCAGCCTTCCCCTGGCTGCGATGACCCTGCTGGCGGGCTGTTCCGTCGCCAAGCCGCGTACCGACGATCCCCATGAGAAGTTCAACCGGGACATGTACGCGTTCAACGACTCGATGGACAAGGCGATCATCCGGCCGGTCGCGGTGGGCTACCGCAAGGTGACCAATCCGCCCGTGCGCCGTGCCGTGAGCGACTTCTTCACCAACATCCGCATGCCGATCACGGTTGCCAACGACCTGCTGCAGGCGCGGCCAATGCAGGCGGCCCAGAGCACCGGGCGCTTCCTGGTCAACCTGACCCTGGGTATCGGCGGCTTCTTCGACCCGGCCAGCCAGCTGGGCATCCCGCTGCAGGACACCGACTTCGGCATCACCCTGGCGCGCTGGGGCGTGCCGGAGGGTGGCTACCTGGTGCTGCCGTTCATTGGCCCGACCACGGTTCGCGACGTCTGGCGCCTGCCGGTGGACAGCTATTTCTTCGATCCGCTGAGCTATTACTCGCGCAACCACAGCTTCGAATACGGCCAGGAATACCTGCCCGAGCTGTTCTACCTGGTGACGCTGCGCTCGCGCGGCATCGATGCCGAGAGCTTCCTGGAGTCGGCCTACGACCCGTACGTGTTCATGCGCGACGCCTACCGCCAGCAGCGCCTGTACGAGCTGTACGACGGCAACCCGCCGGCCGACGTCATCGAGCAGATGCAGGGCCTGAAAGACCAGAACTTCGACCCCGATGAACTGCTGGAAGAGCAGCACAAGTGGGAGAACAAGCAGCCGTCGCAGGAACAGCAGCCGGCCAAGAACTGAGCACGGGCGCGCTGGTCGCAGTCCAAAAAAAGGGGCCCCGGAGGCCCCTTTTTCTTGTCCGGCTTTCGCGGGATCTCAGGCTATCAGGCCTTCGACCTCGCACACGCTGGCCAGCAAATGCATGCCTTCAGGCATGTTCCGCACGGTCAGCGAGCGGCCCCGCTCGGCTGCACCCGACAGTACCGCCAGCACGCAGGCCAGGCCGGCGCTGTCGCTGCGGGTAACGCCCGACAGGTCGATCACGCGGCGATCGTCGCGTGCCAGGGCCGCACCGATCACGTCCAGCGCATGCGCGGCATTGGCGAAGGTGAGCACGCCCGACACGCGAACGGCGTCGGGCGCGATGTCATCGACCTTCACGGGCGCGGAGGCGTCGCTCATGACTTGCCCTTGGTGTCCTTTTCCATGGTATCCAGCGCCTTCGAGCCCTGGCTTTCCAGGTTGGTGGTCAGCTGGTCGATGCCGACCTTGCGGATTTCCGCGTCCACCTGGTTGCGGTAGTTGGTGACGTAGGAGATGCCTTCGATGATCACGTCGTAGGCCTTCCAGGTGCCGTCACTCGACTTGCGGAAGGCGTAATCCACGCCCACGGTCTTGCCGTCGTCCAGCACGACCTGCGTGCGCACCACCGTGCGCTTGTCGTTGAGGTCGCCGGAGAACGGCAACACCTTCACGCGACCGCGGGTGTAGTTGAGCAGACCTTCCGCATAGCGGTGGGTGATCGAGTTGTAGAACGCCTTGGCGAAGCGCGCACGCTGCTCGGGCGTGGCCTCGCGGGCATGCTGCCCCAGCACCAGGATCGACGCATAGTCGATGTCGAAGTGCGGCAGGAACACGTCGTCGATCACCGCGATCAGCTTTTCCTGATCGTTCTTCAGCTGCGCCTGGTGGCCTTCGATGGCACTGGCGAGCTGGTCGGAGATGGCCTGCACCACCTGCTCCGGCTGCTGCTGGGCGCCGGCCGTGGCAGGGGCGTTCTGGGCGAACGCCGGGGCGGCGATCGCGCTGCCGAAAGCGATGGCGGTGGCAAGAGCCAGGCTACGCAACATGGGGAAACTCCTGATCATGATCCATAGGGAATATCGGGACGTGACGTGCCAACTCAATGCTTGGTGTCGCTGTCGGCAGGCTTCTTGTCCGTGGACGAACCACTGACCAGGAACTTGCCGATGAGATCTTCGATCTGCAGCGCCGACTGGGTCAGCACGAGCTCGTCACCGTCCTTCAACATGTCCGGCGAACCGCCGGGCTGGATGGCAACGTACTGCGTGCCGATCAAACCACTGGTGAACACCGCGGCGGCCGAATCGTCCGGAATCTGGCTGTACTTCTTGTCGATGGACAGGCTCACTTCAGCATCCAGCTTGACCGGATCCGCCTGTACCGCCTTGACGCTGCCAATGGCCACGCCGGCCATCTTCACCGGGGCACCGACCGACAGTGCGCCGATATTGGTGAAGCGGGCCTTGACCGTATAGCTGCCGGACAGGTTGTCCGCGGCGCCGCCGGCGCCGAAGAACTTGCCCAGCATCTCTTCCAGCTGCTGCGCCGGGCGCGTCAGCGACAGCGTGCCGCCGTCGGCCAGGGCCTTCTTGGAGCTGCCGTACTGCAGGCCCACGTATTGGTCGCCCAGCAGGCCGCTGGTGAAGATGGTGGCGACGGTGTCCTCGGGAATCTTGTCGTAGTGCTGGTCGATGGCCAGCTTCACGTCGGCCGTCTCCTTGCCCGGATCGAGCGTGATCGACTGCACCTGGCCCACGCGCACGCCCGCGACCTTCACCGGCGCACGCACCTTGAGCTGGCCGATGTTGGCGAAATGCGCCTCGACGCTATAGCTCGGCCCGCGACTGGTATTGACCACCGAGGTGGTCTGGGTCGCGAGATAGCCGAGCGTGGCAAAGCCAAGCACGATGAACAGGCCGGTGCCGACGGCGTAGGACGGTCTCTGGCTCACGGCACGATCCTCAATGAAAGGTTGATGGTGAATTCGGTCATGGCGGCGCTCACATCAGGAAGGCGGTGAGCACGAAGTCGAGCGCCAGGATCGCGATCGACGAGGCGACCACGGTACGGGTGGTGGCGTAGGCCACGCCTTCGCTGGTGGGCGGCGTGGTGTAGCCCTGGAAGACGGCGATGAGCGAGACCACGATGCCGAACACGAAGCTCTTCCACAGCACGCCGTTGATCACGTCCTTGCCCACCTCGACGGTGGCGGTCATGTTCGACCAGAACGTGCCGTTGTCGATGCCCAGCCAGCTGACGCCGACCAGGTGGCCGCCAAAGATGCCCATGGCGCAGAACACGCAGCTCAGCAGCGGCATGGCGATCATGCCGGCGAGGAAACGCGGCACCGCGACGTAGGCGATCGGATCGACCGCCATCATCTCCATCGCGGCGATCTGGTCGGTGGCGCGCATCAGGCCGATCTCGGCGGTCACTGAGGTACCCGCGCGGCCGGCGAACAGCAAGGCCGTGACCACCGGACCCAGCTCGCGGTAGATCGCGATGGCGACCACCGTGCCGGTGGCCGAGGTGCCGCCGAAGATGGACAGCACGTCATAGAGCTGCAGGCCCAGCACCATGCCCACGAACAGGCCGCAGACCATGATGATGATCAGGCTCATCGCGCCCACGAACCACAGCTGGCGCACCGTCTCGCGGTAGTGGCGCAGGCTCTGCGGAATGGCCGCCAGCAGGCGCAGCAGGAACAGGCCGCAATTGCCGATCTGCTCCAGCGAACGCACCACGATGTTGTCGCGGCTCATGGTCAGGCTCATGCGCCCCTCCGTGGAAAACCGAGCGAGGTCGCGTAGTCGCCCGCGGGATACTGGAACGGTACCGGGCCGTCGGCCTCGCCGCCGAAGAACTGCCGCGTCCACGGCGAGCCGTCATCGGCGATGGTCTTGGGATCGCCCTGCGCCACGACCTTGCCGTTGGCGATGAGGTAGATGTGGTCGGCCACCTGCTTGATCGCTTCCAGCTCGTGCGCCACCAATACGCTGGTGATGCCCAGCGTCTCGTTGAGCGTGCGGATCAGCTTGAGCACCTGGTTGAGCGCGATGGGATCGAGACCCACGAAGGGTTCGTCGTACAGGATCAGCATCGGGTCGAACACGATGGCGCGGGCCAGCGCCACGCGGCGTGCCATGCCGCCCGACAGCTCCGTCGGCATCAGCGCAGCGGCGCCGCGCAGGCCCACGGCCTGCAGCTTGGTCAGCACGATGTTGCGGATCAGCACTTCCGGCAGCTCGGTGTGCTGGCGTAGCGGGAACGCCACGTTCTCGAACACGTCGAAATCGGTGAGCAGCGCGGAATTCTGGAACAGGTAGCCAATGCGCTCGCGCAGCTCGAACAGCTTCTCGCGCGACAGCTTCGACACGCTGTGGCCGTCCACCCACACCTCGCCGGCATCACCGCGCATCTGGCCGGTGATGTGCTTGAGCAGGGTGGTCTTGCCGGTACCGCTGGGACCCATGATCGCGGTGATCTTGCCGCGCGGGATATCCATGTCCAGCGAGTCGAATACCTTCTTGCCATTGAGCACCGTGGTCAGGCCACGGACGCGCACGAGAGCGCTGTCGTCGGGCTTGGCACTAACGGGTTCGGTCATGGGCGAGGTGGGGGCTTGGGAAAGCGGCAACGTTAGCCGAATACGGGGGTGAAGGCCATGCGGCGATGGTTGGGCCGCTCAGGGTTGGCTAACAAAACAAAGGCTTGCGGGGTGGCATGAATTTGCTGCGCGGTGGAGTGGCCGGGTGCTGGCAGACCGCCGAGCCTCTCCTCGTGCGAGCTATTACTTCCTCTCCCCCTCACTGCCCCACACGTCCTTTCCAGTGCGGGCATTTACCTCCCTCTCCCTCCGGCGCGCCGAAGATAATCCCCCGCGGGAGAGAGGGTTGCGCAAACGCCCCTTAGCGCGCGCTCTTACCCCCTCTCCCCTCGGGAGAGGGCTGGGGTGAGGGTGCGGGGCTTGCGTTGCACTCCATGGCCCTCCGTCCCTGCGCAGGCCGGACGGAACGCGAAGCGCGCAGAACGCCCGTAGGGTGGTCCCGAAGGGGCGAGCGTAGCGAGTCATCCAGCTTCCGTGTGCACGGTTGTCGCGCTACCGCGAGCGTGCCGCCTACGCGGCGGGCGTTTCGACGTCCTGCCGGCCGCCGAGTCACTTTTCTTTTGCTGGCCCAAAAGAAAAGTAACCCAAAGAAAATGGCCTTAAGAGCTCTCGTAGCGATATGAGGGATACAAGCTTTGGTAACTGGTGCCAGCCGGATCGGTGACGTGCTACCTCAGACCCAGCGGCTACCCCGCAACGCGCCATCGCCCTGAGGGGGCGCAGCGCTGCCTGGCATACCAGCCTGAGGACTGAAGCAAGCCGAATGAGGGACGTGCTACCTCGGGCACAGCGGCTACACCGCGGGGCGGCGAAGTACAGAGGACTTAAAGCGTGTGGGATGTTGTTCTGCTGTTTTCCACAGCGAATGTGGATGCGCACCAGCAAAGCCTGTGGATAGGCACTCCAAGACATTGATGGCAAAGAACTCCACGACACCGTGCGCAGAATCTGCGCAAGCGATGTGCCGCTACGCGGCACAAGCCTTCCCGGGGCCCCTGGGAGGCGGTGAGGGGTGGACGAGCAGGCCCCGCAGGGGTGCCCGACAGGGATGTCGGGCACTTTTCGGCAGGGCAGGAGCCCTGGCGAAAAGCCCGGCCACCCCTCACGGACTGGGCGGGCCGCAGGCCCGGCCAGCGCCGACGGGGGTGCCGTTTCTCTTGGTTACTTCTCTTTGGGCAAGCAAAGAGAAGTAACCCGGCGGCCGGCAGGCCGGCGGAAGCCCGCCGCAGGCGAGCCAGGTCGCCTTAGCGCGACAATCGAAGACCGAGGCTGCTGGATGACTCGCTACGCTCGCCCCTTCGGGGCCGCCCTGCGGGCCGTTCTCCGCGCTTCGCGCTCCGTCCGGCCTGCGCCGGGATGACGAGCAAGGGAGGCTATGGCAAGACCCGCACCCTCTCCCCAGCCCTCTCCCGCAGGGAGAGGGGGTAAACGCTCGCATGAGGGACGACCTTCGGTTCACCGGCGGGCGAGGGAGTAAAAGCGCGTCCTAGGGGCCGCCGCCGACGTTTACCGGCGCCATCAGGCGCTCAGGCCAGCAACTCCGCGATCAGCGTCTCATGCCGCTGCCACTGCAGCGAAGAACGCTGGCGAACGGCATGCACGATCGCCTGCAAGTCACCCAATGCCACGTCGAAGTCGTCGTTGACGATGATGTAGTCGAACTCGTGCGCGTGGGCGATTTCCTCGCGCGAGTTGTGCAGGCGCCGCGCGATCACTTCCGGGCTGTCCGAACCGCGGCCGCGCAGGCGGCGTTCCAGTTCGGGGCGCGACGGCGGCAGGATGAACACGCTCACGCAGTCGGGCTTGGTCTTGCGGATCTGCCGGGCACCCTGCCAGTCGATCTCCAGCAGCACGTCACGCCCCTGCTCCAGCAGCGTGTTCACCGTGGTGCGCGAGGTGCCGTACAGGTTGCCATGCACTTCGGCATGTTCGAGGAAGATGCCCTCGGCGATCTCGCGCTCGAACTCTTCGCGCTCGACGAAGAAGTAATGCCGGCCGTACTGCTCGCCCGGACGCGGCGGGCGCGTGGTGTGCGAGATCGAAAGCGAGATGGCCGGCTCGCGCTCCAGCAGCGCATTGACCAGGGTGGACTTGCCCGCGCCCGAGGGCGCAGCCACCACGAACAAGGTGCACTCGGCGCTCGGGGAGTCGGGCGTGGCGGTATTCATTCGATGTTCTGCACCTGTTCGCGCATCTGCTCGATCAGCACCTTCAGCTCCACGGCCGCATTGGTGCTGCGCACGTCCACGGCCTTGGAGCCCAGCGTGTTCGCTTCGCGGTTGAATTCCTGCATCAGGAAATCCAGGCGACGGCCGACGGCTTCCTTGGTACCCAGCACGCGGCGGGTCTCGGCGATGTGGGCCGTGAGCCGGTCGAGTTCCTCATCGACGTCGCTGCGGGTGATCTGCAGCACCAGCTCCTGCTCCAGGCGACCCGGGTCGGCGGGCTGCTTGATGTCGGCCAGGCGCGATTCCAGGCGGGTACGCAGGCCTTCACGGATCTGCGGCATGAAACTGCGCACGTCGGCCACGATGCGCTCGATCGCGTCGAGGCGATCCTTCAGCAACTCGGCCAGCTTGGCGCCTTCGCGCTCGCGGGTAGCGGTCAGCGCGTCGAGCGCACGTTCCAGCACATCCAGCAGGGCAGTCTGCAGTTCGTCCTGGTCCACCTCGGCCTGCTGCAGCACACCGGGGAAGCGCAGAAGTTCGGTGAACTCGATGTTCATGCGCGGGAAACGGGCTTCCAGGTCCAGCGCGAGCTCCGACAGGCGCGCCAGCGTGCCGGCGTTGACCTGCAGCGATTCGCTGCGCGCCTCGCCACGCAGGCGTACGGTGAGGTCCACCTTGCCGCGCGAAAGGCGGGCCGCGATGCGTTCGCGCAGGGCCGACTCGAACACGCGCAGCTCGTCCGGCAGGCGCGGGCTGAGCTCCAGATAGCGGTGGTTGACCGTGCGCAGCTCGCAGCTGAGCGTGCCGGCGGGGCCGGTCGCCTCGGCGGAGGCGTAAGCCGTCATGCTGCGGATCATGGGGGGCCTTGAGGTGTCCGGAAAGGGCGAATGGTAAACTTTCCCGCCCTGGCTTGCCCAATCCTTAAGGCCGACGCGTCCCATGAGCTCCCCCAGCCGCCCCAGTGGCCGCGCCAGCGATCAGCTGCGCACCGTCACCATCGAACGCCATTACACCCGCCACGCCGAAGGTTCGGTGCTGGTCTCCTTTGGCGATACCAAGGTGCTGTGCACCGCCAGCATCGAAGACCGCGTGCCGCCGTGGCTGCGCGGCAAGGGTGAAGGCTGGGTCACCGCCGAGTACGGCATGCTGCCGCGCGCCACCAACACCCGCATGCAGCGTGAAGCCGCACGCGGCGGACAAGGTGGCCGCACCATGGAGATCCAGCGCCTCATTGGCCGCAGCCTGCGAGCCTGCGTGGACCGCCAGGCCCTGGGTGAGCGCGTCATCACGCTCGACTGCGACGTGATCCAGGCCGACGGCGGCACCCGCACGGCCGCGATCACCGGCGCCTACGTGGCGCTGGTCGATGCGGTGAGCCTGCTCATGAAGCGCGAGAACCTCCGCCGCAATCCGGTGATGGGCGCCGTGGCCGCCGTTTCGGTAGGCATCTACCAGGGCGTGCCCGTGCTCGATCTCGATTACGCCGAGGATTCGAACTGCGACACCGACATGAACGTGGTGATGAACGACGGCGGCGGTTTCATCGAGGTGCAGGGCACGGCCGAAGGCCATGCGTTCCGCCGCGACGAGATGGATGCCATGCTGGCCTTGGCCGAAAAGGGCATCGGCGAGCTGGTGGCGGCTCAGCGCGCGGCGCTGGAACTGGCCTGACCGCGCATGTCCTCCATCGTTCTCGCCAGCAGCAATCCCGGCAAGCTCGCCGAATTCAACGCCCTGCTTGCCGATAGCGGGCTCAACGTCGTGCCGCAGTCCGCTTACGCCGTGAGCGACGCCGACGAGACCGGTCTCACCTTCGTGGAGAACGCGCTGCTGAAGGCGCGCCACGCGGCGCGCATCAGCGGCCGGCCTGCGCTGGCTGACGACTCCGGCCTGTGCGTCGAATACCTGCGCGGCGCACCGGGCCTGTATTCGGCCCGCTACAGCGGTACGCACGGCGACAACGCGGCGAACAATGCCAAGCTGCTGCAGGAAATGAAGGACGTACCCACTGAACAGCGTGGCGCGTTCTTCATCTGCGTGCTCGTACTGTTGCAGCACGCGGACGATCCGGCGCCGCTGATCGCCGAGGGCCGCTGGCATGGTCGCGTGCTGACCGAACAGCGCGGCGCCCACGGCTTCGGCTACGACCCGTTGTTCCTGCCCGACGGGGAGACGGTGACTGCCGCCGAGATGCCACCGGGACTGAAGAACCGCATCAGCCATCGCGGGCGCGCACTGGCCGAACTTCGCCAGCGCCTCGCCGCACCACACGTCTGAAGCCATGTCGTTGATCGCACCACCGCTATCGCTATACGTCCACATGCCGTGGTGCGTGAAGAAGTGCCCTTATTGCGACTTCAATTCGCATGGCGTCAAAGGCGAGTTGCCGCCATATGCCGAATACGTCGACGTGCTGCTTGCCGACCTCGACGCGGATCTGCGTGATTTCGGCAGCGCCGCGTACGGCCGCCCGGTGCACAGCATCTTCTTCGGTGGCGGCACGCCCAGCCTGTTCACGCCGGATCTGATCGACCGTTTCCTCGACGGCGTGCGCGAACGCTTGCCGCTGGTCGAGGGCGCCGAGGTCACGCTGGAGACCAATCCGGGCACGGTCGAGCACGGTCGTTTCGACGGCTACCTCGCGGCGGGCGTGAACCGTTTGTCGTTCGGCATCCAGAGTTTCGACGACGACAAGCTGCGTCGCCTGGGCCGTATCCACTCGGCCAGCGAGGCCGAGGCGGCGGTGAAGTCGGCGCAGGACGCAGGCTACGCCAACATCAACCTCGACCTGATGTATGCGCTGCCCCAGCAGGCCCTCGAGGGCGCGCAGGCCGACGTAACACGTGCCATCGCGCTGCAGCCGACGCATATCTCGCATTACCAGCTGACCCTGGAACCCAACACCGCCTTCGCCGCGAACCCGCCGCCCCTGCCCGACGATGATCACGCGTGGGCCATGCAGGAAGCCTGTGAGCAGCAGCTTGCCGCGGCTGGGTATGGGCAGTACGAGATTTCGGCCTATGCGCAGGCGGACCGGCGCTGCGTGCACAACCTCAACTACTGGCGCTTCGGGGACTATCTCGGCATCGGCGCCGGCGCCCACGGCAAGCTCACGCGCACCGACAACGGCACGGTCCATCGCCGCTGGAAGACACGCCACCCCAAGGCCTATCTGGCCGCCGTCGGCGATGCCGGTCGTATCGGTGGTGACGGCCCGGTCGCGATCGACGAGCTGCCATTCGAATACATGCTCAACGCACTGCGACTGATCGATGGCGTGCCACTCGTCGATTTTTCCGAGCGTACCGGCATGCCGATGGAGCGCATTGCTTCGGCACTCGCATCGGCACGTCAACGCGGCTGGCTGGTCGAGGACGCGGCACGCCTGCAAACCACCGCGCTGGGCCAGCGTTTTCTCAACGACGTGATTTCCAGCTTCCTCGACTAAGCAGCTGCCCGGCTCAGCCCAGTCCGAGCGTCGGTGATTGCACCAGCGCCTCGAGGAACGCAAGCACCACGGCGGAAGTTTCACCCCTCAGCGGCAGCGCGATCGGATGGGCGACCACTGAGCCGTCCGGTCGGTGCACGTGCGCTACGTTGTCGACGCCCGGATGCGCAACCGGCGCGGTATCGAGCCGCCAGCCCTCCCCCGCCCAGTGCCATTCGAACGACCACGCCTGCGGCGTCAGCGCGCGTACCAGCACCTGGATACCCGATTCGCCGCTGAAGGAAATCCCGTCAGGGTGCAAACGCATGCCGCCGGCGAATTCGGACGGCAGCGACGACCGGATCCGGTACGCCAGGGCGGCCAGGCCGGAGCGCGGGGGTGGCAGGCGCTTGCCACCGTTGGCGATCAGGCAGCGCCACTGCAGGGTTTCCTGCAGGGCGCGCTCGCGGTCACCGATGAGCCGCACCGCCAGCCAGGCGTCGTAACCCGGGTGTTCGGGCAAGGCGCCATCGCGTACCGCGGCAAGCATCGCATCGGCGTCTGCGCAGCCCGTATCCTCGAGCAGGCGCTTGCGCCGCTCACGGAGGTCGTACATCCGCCGCGAAACGTCGGAAATCGCCGAAGCGGTCCGCGGGTCCACGTTCTCAAAAAAGGCTCTCATACGCTCTCCCTCACATGCCCATGTCGCCGCCGGCGCCGCCATCCAGGCGCACCATGTCCGGCGTGATCTGTGCGTAGCTCAAAACTTCTCCGCCGAACTGGCGTGCGAACGCCTCCGCGTCCGCGCGCTCGGCAAAGCTGGCCAGGGTGGGTCCCATGCTTCCGCTGCGATGCGAACCACGCACGTAGTAAGCCTTGGTCGCATCGGTCCAGTGCCCGTGCGGGTGGTCCCAGTCGGCGTGCGCCATGTCCTGGGTATAGGCGCCCTTCAAGGCACGCACCTGCTCGGGATGCAGCAGCATCGACAGCAGCTCCAGCGTGTCGCAGAAGTACGCCGTCCTGCCGTCCGCGTAGCTGATCTGCCCCTTGGGGCCGGGGTAGTCGGCCAGGGTCATGCCGTCAAGCTCGCAGTACGCGTCGGCACGCGGCTCGACCGGCCCCTGCGTGTCGGCCTGCTGAGCGCACGCCGCAAGCAGCACCACGAGAAGCCCGGGTATCCAACGTCGCATCGAACTCATCGAAACCTCCAAAGTGCCACGCCGAGCGGCGCGGCGATCCAGGCAAGCAAGACGCTGTACAGAGTGGCGGGCGCATTCCAGCCCTGGGCCATCAAGGTGCCCAGACCAAACGAGCTGCGCAGCGCGTCAGCGCCGAACACGTTGATCACGCGGAACACATCCGCGGGATTGAGCAGCAAGGCATAGGGCGCCCAGGTCGAGGCGTGGCTCCCGGCCGACGCCACCAGCACGCCCAGCAAGGACAGGTCGAACACCAGGACGAAGCCAAACCACAGCGCGATGGCGGCACCGGTGGCCCGCGTGCGGTCCCGCGCCACCGTCGACACCAGCACGGCCAGGCTGAGGAAGGCCAGGCCCAGCATCAGCGCGCTGCCGACGAAGCGCAGGTAGATCACCAACGCGGCGCCATCCATCGAGGGCGCCAGTGGCACCAGTGCGGCACCGAAACCCACCAGCGTCGCCATCGACAAGGCAGCCGCCAGGCCCAGGTATTTGCCGATCAGCAGCTCGGCGCGCGTGATCGGCTGCGACAGCAGCAGGTCCAGCACGCCGCGCTCCCGCTCGCCGACCACCGCGTCGAAACCAAGCAGCAAGGCAATCAGCGGCACCAGGTAAATGGCCAGGCTGGTCAGGCTCGCCACCGTGGCAGCCGCGCTGCGCAGGCCCACCACGCCCGACTGGGCTCCGCCGAAATACGCGATCAACAGCGCGAAGGCCCCAAACACCACGGCTACTGCCAGCACCCAGCGGTTGCGCAGGCGGTCACGCCATTCCTTGGCAGCGATTGCGGCAACCAGGCGCCATTGCCAGCACGATGCCCGCTTCATGCCGCACGCTCCACCCAGGTGCTGCCACGCTGGTGGCGCAGGAACACGTCCTCGAGGGTAGGCTCGGTGAGCGTGTATTCCAGCAATTCGTCGGACAGTGCCGCGAGCACGCGAAGTAGCGTCATGCGCTGGGATAACGTCACCGCCGCCTGCACCAGACCATCCGGTGTGTCCTGGGGCAAGAAGCCCGCCGCCAGCAGCGCGCCCCGCACGCGATCGCGCGCGCCTTCCCGCGGCGTCACTGCCAGGCGTGCCGGCAGGCCGGACGCGGTGGCCAGTGCCGTCACCGTACCTTCCGCTACCAGCTTGCCGCTCGCCATGATCACTAGGCGGTCCACCCTCGACTGGATTTCCGCCAGCAGGTGCGAGCTGAGGATGATGGTGGTTCCATCGTTCCTCAGCTGCTGCAGCACGTTGTAGAAGCCATGGATCGCCTCCGGATCCAGGCCATTGGTCGGCTCGTCGAGCAGCAGCAGGCGCGGCTCGCCCAACAACGCCTGCGCAAAGCCCAGCCGCTGGCGCATACCCTTGGAGTACTCGCGGACGGCACGATGCATCGCCTCGCCCAGACCCACGCGCTCAAGCAGGCTCTTGCAGCGCGAAGGATCGGCGGACTTCAGGCGCGCGAAGAAGCGCAGCGTTTCCAGCCCCGAAAGGTTGTCGTACAGCGCCACGTGTTCCGGCAGATAGCCGATGGCGCGGCGCACCTCACGGAACCGGCTTCCACGCACCGGTTCGCCGAAGAGCAGGATGTCGCCCTCGTCCGCGGCGATGATGCCAAGCATCATCTTGAACAGGGTGCTCTTGCCCGCACCGTTATGGCCCGCCAGCCCGACCATCTCGCCTTCCCTGCAGGAAAAGCCAATGCCGCGAACCACGGATGTCGCGCCATAGCGCTTCACCACGCCCTTGATTTCAACGACCGCTGCGTTCAAGCCACTGGCTCCAGTCGACATGATGGGGGCGCATCGCGGGATGCGCATCGATGATGGTGGGCACGCGAAGCACCGGAAACTGCTTTGCCGCCAGCCCCAGCGCCTGCAACGCGGGACTGCTGTCCAGCAACTTGACGAAGGGATAGCGCGAGACCAGCCGGTCGGTCAGTTCGTTCGCCTCGAAGGGCACGTCGCCGTAGCCGTCCGCGTCCGCGTCCCAGCCCAGGTAGTTGCTCCAGTAGTTACCTTCGTGCTTGCCCCACTCCACGTCGCGCGTGGCGACGTAGCTCACCTGTTCGGCATTGCCGATGAAGTCGTTGCCATCCACTTCGTTGTTGTACGAGCCGGCCCACAGGTGCACGCCGACCGCGTTGCCGATCACCAGGTTGTTACGCAGGGTGAGGTACTCGGCGTCGTAGACGAACAACCCCTCGCCGTTGCCCGCCGATACATTGCCCGTGATGGTCGAATCCTGGATCGTCCGCAGCATGATGCCGTGACCGACGTTGCCCCAGGCCACGTTGTTGCGCACCTCGAGATCCCGCACCTCCATCAGTGCCAGACCGCCGAGGTTGTGGAAGCTCTCGTTGCCCTCCCACAGGTTGTGGTACGAGTTCATGTAGTGCGTGCCGTAGCGCACGTCGTGGATACGGTTGCCGACGAAGCGCGCGTGGTGCGACACATCCACGTAGATGCCATCGCGGGCGAAGCTGATGTGGTTGCGCTCGATCGATGCGCCTTCGGTGTTGTACAGCTGAATGGCGTTGCCGCGCTGCGAAGAAAATTTTTCGCGCATTCCTGTGATCAGGTTGTCTTCCACCGACACCTGGTTGCTCTTCTCGATCCACAGGCCGAACAGCACATGGGCGAAATCGCAGTGGCTGACCACGGCACGGTCGGATCCGGGCTGGATGTAGATGCCGGCGTTCTGTGCCCCCAGGTCGTCACCGCTGTCGCGCACGATCACCCCTTCGACGCGTACATCCGGGGACGCGATGCGTATGACATCGCCCTTGCCGTCGCCGCTTATGGTGGGCCGGCCCACGCCGACCAGCGTCAACGGCTTGTCGATGCGCAAGCCGCCGACGTATAGGCCACGCTCGATCTCGATGGTGTCGCCCGGTGATGCCTGCGCTATCGCCGCGCCGATCCGCTCGCCGGGATGCACGCGGAGCGTCGCCGCACTCGCGGGCAGCGCAGCCAAGCCGAGCAGCAGGAGCGCCGACAGGCGTTTCATTCGACCAGCTTGATCGGGATGAAGTGGCCGTCGCGACCGATCGGCGTCAGCGGCAGGCCGGCCTTGGCGCGGCGCTTGCGCTCGGAGCTGAGCGGCGGACAGGCGTGATCGTCGTGATAGAGCACCAGGCAATCCAGGCATTGCATGCATTCGGAGGGATCGATCCGCCCCTGGGGATCGATGGCCTGCGAACCGCAACCCACCGCGCACGCCTTGCAGGTCGAGCATTCCGCCTTGCGCTTGAGCCCGAACAGGCGGAAGCGCGACGGCAGTGCGAGCGCGGCGCCCAGCGGACACAGGTACTTGCAGAACGGGCGCTCGACGAACATGGAGAGCGCCACGAGCGCCGACCAGAACAGCACGAACGGCCAGCTGCGATTCCACACGTGGACCATGAAGGTGGTCTTGAACGGTTCCACTT
This sequence comes from Dyella amyloliquefaciens, assembly GCF_004296575.1. GTDB lineage: Bacteria > Pseudomonadota > Gammaproteobacteria > Xanthomonadales > Rhodanobacteraceae > Dyella > Dyella amyloliquefaciens. The sequence continues at coordinate 588,375 of NZ_SAYT01000005.1, forward strand.
CGGCCATCCGCTCGGCCAGTGCCATGGAGTGGAATGAAGCTGCCACCAACACCGCCAGCACGACGTACTTCATCCAGCGCAGGCGATGGTGCCAGCGCGACGGCAAGGCAAACTGCCAGCGCCCGAGACCAAGGCGCCGTGCGCCGCGAAACAGCAGCTCGCTCATCGAGCCATACGGGCACAGCCAACCGCAGAACACGCCGCGGCCCCACAAGGCGATGGTGATGGCGATGAAGATCCAGAACAGGAAGATCAGCGGATCACTGAGAAAAAGGTCCCAGCGCCAGCCGTCGAACGGCGCATGGATCAGCGTAAGCACCTGCACCACGGACGGTTGCGCCAACTGCGTCGCGCCGACGAAGCCCACGGCGATGATCCAGCTGGCGGTATGCGGCCACAGGATCCAGCGCTTGTCGTTGCGCCTGGAGCGTGCGGCCCAGCGCATGCGCAAGGCGTAGAACACGCCAACGGACAGCAGCAGCGCCACGAAGGCGGCGATGGTGAAGGCCTTGGCCTTCCACAGCTTCACCCAGGCCGGCGTCGGCGTCTCGATGGTCGGGCGGCCCCCTTCCAGGTAGCGCGCCGGCAGCCAGTACTCGGCGTTGAAATTGGCGAAGTCCGCATTGCCGTGATCACCGGCATGCTTGGACAGGAACGCGAGCCGCCACGGATACGCCGCGGAGAACGACTTGCCACGCAGGATGAAGATGCCCGACTCGTCGTACGTCGGAACGCCGGGAACATCGACGTGATAGAGGTTGCGGTAATCGCCATCACCGAACTGGAAAGTGTCCGCATCCTGGGTGATCTGGATGCGGTCATACACACCGCCGCGCACGAAGGCCGAGCCCTTGAACGAGCTGCTGCCGCTGTTGATGATGAAGATGGCGTGCTCGCCCGGCTTCAAGTCCGCCATCAAGCGCTGGTAACCCGCCTCGCCCAGCACGGCCTTGCCCACCGCAGGCGCATTGAGATAGCCGAACCATAGATCGATGAACGGCTGCGCAGCCCGCGGCTCGCCCACCTGCTCGGGCATCACCTTGAGATGGCTGACACTCCCATCGGCGACCAATCCTGCCCAGTCGGACGGCGCAGCCGTGCCGGCAAACCGGGCCTGGGGGCGTTCCACGGCATGGATCAACCCGACCTGGCGTGCCACGGCATAGCTGCCCCGCCCCACCATCTGGTTCTCGGCCAGCACGGTGACGGTGGCGCCGCTGATGGCGTCCATCGGCACGTTGGTGCCATCGGCTCGGCCGAGCTCGAAATGGGCACCGGCCGGCTTGCCGGTGTACTGGGCCACATATGCCACGAGCTTTTCTTCGGGGATCCCCGCCAGCAGGATCGGCTCGCTGTGGCGCAGGATGCGCACGCCCGTGATGCGCCCCTGTGCATCCATGCCCACCAGGGTGACGATGGGCTTGCCCGAATAGCCGACGATGTCGGGCGTGGTATCCGTGGACAGGAAGACGTAGCCGACCACTTCGTCATGCCCGTTGTGCTGGCGGATGCCTTCCACGTAGGCCGGATTGCCTTTGCGCAACGAAAACCGCTCGGCGTCCGGCAGCACGCTGCTGCACGGCGCGTACCGACACAGCTCGGGACTGGCAAACATGGCGGCAGGAAGCTCCGCCTCATAGGCGCCCGCCAGGGCATGGCCGCTGCCAAGCAGCAGCCAGCACCCGATGATCAATGCGTATAGCCATCCAAACCGATGGCCATACCGAGTAGCGGCGCCACGCCCACGGCGCAAGCCTTCCATGTTCATGACGCGCTTGTTCCTTACTGCGCCTTGCTGACCATGTAATCGACCGCCGCCTTGATCGCGGTCTCGTCGAGGCTCGGGTTGCCGCCGTGCGCGGGCATTGCGCCCTTCTCGCCGGTAAAGCCTTCCATGGCGTGCTTGTAGAGCACGTCCTTGCCCTGCGCGATGCGCGGAGCCCAGTCGTTCTTGTTGCCAAGCACAGGCGCACCGACCGCTGGGCTGCCATGGCACATCACGCACGTGCCCTGGTACACCTTTTCGCCCGGCGAAGGCTCGGCCGCGACCGCTTCGGCGGCAGGTGCCGCGGCAGGCTGGGCAGCCGGTGCCTCGACGGCCGTCGACGGCGACGACGCTGCGTCACCGGCGGGCGCAGCCTTGTCGCCACCACCACACGCAGCAAGCAGCATGGCCGCCGTGACAATCAGCGGACCACCAAAGTGTCGGACTTTCATCGATTGATTCCCTGGGTACGGATGCGGGTCGTGCACGTGCAAACACTGGCTGCATCGGACGACACGAAGATGAGAGCAGCGGAGGGTGCTTTTCACCTTGACGTGCGTCAGCCCTGTGGCAATCGATCCCGCGCTCAAAGCGCACAGGTTCGGCCCTGCGTGACCTGCATCAATGGCTTGGTGTGAAGCGAATCCTAGAGTCCGCGTCGTCTTAAACCGACGCGACCACAGAGGGATGCGCAGATGAGCGGTAACGAAACGAAAGACGGCTATTCGGCAGTCGATCCGAGCCGAAGGAAATTCCTTGGTAACACCGCGATGGCCGGGCTCGCCGGTACCGGCGCGGCGCTTGGCCTGACGGCATGCGGCGCCTCCCAACCCGCCGGTGACAAGGCGGCCACAGGGTTGGCTCCGGCAGCGGCGCCCGACCACGGCGCCTACGATGTACCGCCGGGCAAGCTGGACAGCTACTACATCATTTCGTCCGGCGGTCATTCGGGCGAAGTGCGCATCCTGGGCTGCCCGTCGGGCCGCACGATCAAGCGCATCCCGGTGTTCAACATCGACCCGATGGTGGGCTGGGGTATCACCAACGAATCGCGCGCCATCATCGGCACGCGCCCGGATGGCCAGCTGAAGTACTGGACGGGTGACACGCACCACGTGCACGGCTCGTACAAGGACGGCACCTACGACGGCAAGCACTTCTGGGTCAACGACAAGTTGAATGCGCGCGTGGCACGCATCCGCGGCGACACCTTCGAAGTGGACAAGATCACTGAGCTGCCGAACGTCCAGGGCCACCACGGCCTGTTCCCGGACAAGCGCGACCCGGTGGATGCGTCGATCAACCACACCACGCGCGTGTTCGCCGGCGCGGAGTTCCACATCCCGTTGCCGAACGACGGCCGCGATGAAAACTCGCCCGACAAGTACGGCTGCCTTTTCAGCTGCCTCGACGCCGAAACCATGGAAGTCCGCTGGCAGTGCCGCATCGACGGCAACATGGACCTGGTCGCCACTACCTACGACGGCAAGCTCGCGGCGTCCAACCAGTACAACACCGAGAACGGCATCCACTACGAGGACATGATGTCCGCGGAACAGGACGCCTGCGTGTTCTTCAACATCGCGCGCATCGAAGCGGCGGTGGCGGCGGGCAAGACGACCACCATCGGCGACTCCAAGGTGCCGGTGGTGGATGGCCGCAAGGACGCCAACGCCGACCCGAAAACGGCGCTCACCTGCTACGTGCCGATCCCGAAGAACCCGCACGGCGTCAACGCCAGCCCGGACGGCAAGTACTTCGTCTGCTCCGGCAAGCTGTCGCCGACCTGCTCGGTCATCGACCTGGCACTGGTGACCAAGTGGTTCGACGGCGAACTGGCCAAGCCGCGCGACGCCGTGATCGCCGAGCCCAACGTGGGCCTGGGTCCCTTGCATACCGGCTTCGATGGCCGCGGCAATGCCTATACGACGTTGTTCCTGGACAGCAAGATCGTGAAGTGGAGCGTCGACTCCGCCATCGCGCAGTTCAAGGGCGACACCAAGGCCAAGGTGATCCTCGACACCATCGACGTGCATTACCAGCCCGGCCACGGCTACACCACCATGGGCGAGACCAAGGAACCGGACGGCAAGTTCTACAACTCGGGCAACAAGTTCTCGAAGGACCGCTTCCTGCCCGTGGGCCCGCTGCACGTGGAGACCGAGCAACTCATCGACATCTCCGGCGACAAGATGAAGCTGGTCCACGACCATTCGGCCCACCCCGAGCCGCATGACGCGATCATCGTGCGCGCCGACATCATCAAGACGCGCCAGATCTACGACCTCAACGAGTTCCCCAATGCCGTCAAGAGCAAGGAGGAAAGCACGATCGAGCGCAACGGCAACAAGGTGCACATCAGGCTGATGTCGCAGGCGCCGGCGTACTCGATGCGCGAGTTCAACGTGAAAAAGGGCGATATCGTCACCATCACGCTGACCAACCACGACAAGGTGGAGGACCTGACCCACGGCTTCGGCATACCGAAGTACAACATCAACTTCATCGTCAATCCGCAGGAGACGAAGTCGGTGACGTTCGTGGCCGACAAGCCGGGCATCTTCTGGTGCTACTGCACGCACTTCTGCCATGCACTGCATCTGGAAATGCGCTCGCGCCTGATCGTGGAAGGCTGAGGCTCCACCCGCACGACCCAGGGGCGCCGCCAGACGGCGCCCCTACCCTCTTCATGGCGCCGGTCGCGGCCGACGCCTTCCCGGAGTACCCATGAAACCCCGCTCGCTCAAGACGGCGATACGTGCGGGCATCATGCTCACGACGTTCGCCCTGCTCACCGGCCTGTTCCTGTGGCTGCGCCCCCTGCAGCCCATGCAGGGCGAGTTCCTGGTATTCGGCACACGCGCTCGCATCGAGCTGCTCACGCCCAGTCGCGACGATGCCGACGCAGCCCTGCAGGACATCGGCCACCTCTTCATCCACGACCACCACACCTGGCACCCGTGGGAACCCAGCGAACTGACCCGGCTCAACGACGCGCTGGCACGCGGCCAGTCCTATCGCGTGCCACCGGATGTCGCTGACCTGATCCGCCGCGCGCAGCTCGGCTACGCCCAGACCGATGGATTGTTCAACGCCGCGGCCGGCCGCCTGATCGGGGCCTGGGGTTTCCACACCAGCCACTATCCCGTACAGACCGCTGCGCCCTCCGACGGTGAGGTCACGAACCTGCTCGCCGAGCGGCCCGACATGGACGAGGTCCATATCGCCGCGGATGGCACCATCAGTGCCAGCAATCCGTTTGTCTCGATCGACATCAACGGCCTGTCCGAGGGCTATGCGTCCTCTCAGGTGCGGGAGCTGCTCGCCCGGCATGGCATCCACCATGCCCTGATCTACCTGGGCGGCTTCGTCATGGCGGTCGGACGCAACCACGGCCAGACCTGGCGAATCGGCGTCAGCGCCCCGACGGGCGTGCTGGGCAATATCGACCTCGATGGCGGCGAGTCGCTGGCCTCCTCAGGGGATTACCAGCGCCATCGCGCCTCTTCTCCCGACCTTGGCCACATCGTCGATACCCGCACGGGCTGGCCGCAACGGGCCAGTGCCGCCACCAGCGTGCTCAGCGACGACGCGGTCTACGCCGACATCGCCGCCACGGCACTGATGGTCGCCGGCCCGGCCGGGTTCCAGCATATGGCCGACCATATGCAGATGAACTGTGCCCTGCTGCTGGGGCACGACGGCAAGCTCTACATCACGCCCGGCATGCGTGCCCGGCTGCACACGAGCTTTCCCCCGGCCATGCTGCAGATCATCCCCCGCCCATCCACAGACTGCCGCCGAAGCGGCGCCAGTGGCGCACCACCGGTCGTGATCCCGGCGGGCATATAGGCGCTCATTGGCCGGCACGCCCCCTGATGCCGTCACATTTCCCCGTCCCAACCGCCTCCTGACCCAGCCTCCCCCATACAGCCGATGGCGGGGCTGCGGGCGAGGCCCTACACTGCGTTCATTCCGGGGGGAACGCACAGGGTCAGCCATGGATGTCGAACAACAGGGTCGACGTCAACCATTTGCATCCGATCGAGACGCACGTCCAGACCGTGCCGACTGGTCGCCGCGTGCCCGCCGCCTGATCGAAGAGACCCATGCGCTGTGCGTCAGCTGGCTGGAGGCGCCGCTGCGTGCATGTCTGTTCGACATCGAGCAACGCCTCTATTCGCAGGCCGAGCGCTCGCGCAACAACCTCGAGCAGCAGCGGAGCCTGTTCAGCCGCCAACTGCTGCAGCAACAGCGCCCGGTGCTGGAGCGGCGTTTCCTCGAAGGCGTGCGCAAGCATTTCAGCCGGCTCGGCTCGGCCGTCATCGCGACGGAAGAGCACGAGCCCGCCCATCGGCCGCTGGAATTGCTCGACCAGAGCGAGCACGAGCAGAGCGTCGCCGTGCAGACCCTGGTGGCGCGCGGAGAAGCCCGGCATGGCTCCGCGCTGTTCGAACTTGGCTATCGTTTCGCGGTACTGGTCAGCCAGCCGCCGCTTGAAGGCGAACATCTCCCGCTGGGACCCCTGGCGCTGTCATCGGCATTCCGCGAAGGCGGCGAGGCGCTGGTCGACTTTCCGGTGGAGCACCGCGTGCTGATGCTGCAGTGCTTCGACACGGCGGTGATCAGCACGCTGGGCTCCCTGTATGACACGGTCAACGAACACCTGCGTGCTGACGGCGTCCTGCCCCAGCTGCGCGCGTTCCCGACACCGCCACGCACGCAGGTCGAGCGACCGCAGCGTGGTGGAAGCGGCGAAAACGCGCCCGCCAATTTCTCGCGCCAGCCTCCCGCTCCGGCCGCACCCGCACCGCTCAGCCCCACCCCTGCTCGCAGCGACAGCATCGCCGTGCTGGATAACCTGCGCGAGATGCTGGCCCAGCATCGCGCCGGCCAGGGTGCGCTGAACTATCAGCAGAGCGGTCGCCCTGCCTCGCCGGAGGAACTGCAGCTCGCACTCGATGCGCTGCAATTGCACGTCTCCGACGTCGCCGATCACGCGCAGCGCGAACTGCGCAGTGCACACGCGCTGCGCGAGGAGCTGATCACCCAGCTCAATGCCGGCAAGCCGGCAGGTGCCAGCCAGACCCACCTCACCGCCGAACAGGGCGACACGGTGGAACTCGTCGCCATGCTGTTCGAGCAACTGGGCCACCAATTGCAGCACGAAGGCAGCGCCCACTCGCTGCTCGGCGACCTGCAGCTGCCGCTGCTGCGCATGGCCGTCGCCGACAAGGGATTCTTCAACCAGCGCGAACATCCAGCGCGCAAGCTGCTAGGTGTAGTCACCGAGGCCGCCAACGATTGGCTGGATGTGCCCGATGGCGACGCCGATCGCTCACTGGGCGCCAAGCTCAACCAGCTGGTGGACCGCGCCCGCCGCGAGCCCCCCAGTACCGGCCTTTACACCAGCCTTCTGGCAGACATCGAACATCACCTGAGCCTGCTCAATCGCAAGGCGCAGATCGCCGAGCGCCGCCAGGTCGAGGCCATGCAGGGGCGCGAGCGCCTTGAGCAGGCGCGCCATCGCGCCGCGGCGCTGATGACCGAACGTTTCGAACGCTGCAATCCGCGCGGTCTGCTGCGCACGCTGCTGGAGCGCGCCTGGTCCGATGTGCTGGCCCTGACGTTGTTGCGCCACGGCGAGGACAGTGAAGCGTTCACGCTGCGCCTGCGCATCACCGACCAGTTGCTGGGCCAGCTGCCGGTGGCTGACCAGGGCCTGCTGCAGTCGGAAGTGGAATCCGGCCTGCAGCAGATCGGCATGCACGCCGAAGAAGCCGTGCAGGTGGCGCAACGCCTGCTGGGCATTTCAGCCAGCACGCCAGCCGCCACCGAGAACACCGCCACCACGACGGAACTCGCGCTCAAGCTCAAGCAGCACCAACGCCTGGGCGAGCACGTTGCACCGGAAGCTCCGGTCGCTGCACCGGCACCACCGCCGGTACCGGCCTCGCCCGAATCGCCCGAACGGCGGATCTACCAGCGCCTGCGCCAACTGCCCTTCGGCACGTGGTTCGAGTTCATCGACGCCAACAACGGCAAGGTCAGCCAGCGCAAGCTGGCCTGGTATTCGCCCGTATCGGGCAACGCCCTGTTCGTGACACGCCGCGGCATGCGCGACGAGGAAATGCCACTGCAGCATCTCGCCCATGAAATGGCCTGCGGCCACGTGCGCGAAATGGCTCACGTGCGCGACAACCTGCTCGACCGTGCCTGGCACGCGCTGACCAGCCATCTTCGCCAGGTCGCCCGCCCGCTTACGGCCGCATCGAGGGACGGAGCGTGAGCGAGAACATTACCTCCATCGACCAGCGTCGCGCCCAGCGCAAGCGCGCCAACTTCACCGCAATCGTCACCGATGTGATCAGCGGCCAGCCGATCGGCCACCTGGGCAACCTGTCGGCCAACGGCATGCTGCTGATCAGCGCCCACCCGCCGCGCAGCGAAGCTATCTACCAGGTCAGCCTGTCATTGCCCGGACTGGGTAGCGCTCCGCAGACGATCGAAGTGGGTATCCAGGAGCAATGGCACGAAGCCGCCGCCAGCCCGGGACAGATCTGGGCGGGTTATCGCATCGTGGCGATCGACGATGCGGATGCGGCGCTGCTGGATGCCTGGTTGGAGCAGCCCGGGCATCCGTGAGTTTGTCGTCCTCCTTCGTTTGGGGAGGAGGTTCTGCAGGCATCACCATACGCACGACTCGATCTCTTTGAAGTCTCTCGCAAGCACCCACCCCTCACCCCAGCCCTCTCCCCAAAGGGGAGAGGGAGCGAAGCGGGCTCCGCTTTAAGTCCTCAGCGCCACGGCGCGTTGAGGTGTAGCCGCTGGTTGGCGGCGGAGGCGGTCGCAATCCGGGCTCCGGAACCTTCAGGGCCTTTCCCATCAGTCCGCTGCCAGCTCTTCAGGCCATTTTCTTTGGGTTACTTTTCTTTTGGGCCAGCAAAAGAAAAGTGACTCGGCGGCCGGCAGGACGTCGAAACGCCCGCCGCGTAGGCGGCACCCTGGTGCCAGCGTAGCTACCAGAGGCCATGCTCTACTCTCCAAAGAACGGAGAACATGAAGACCGGCGCGAAAGGCTGTTGCGCACAGGGTGCGCTCCCACAAAAAGGAGCAGCGTTAGTGTGGTGACTGAAGCGAAGTGCGATCGCGCACTGGGTGCGCTCCTACACAGGCAGGGGCCTCCAGAGTCCCGGTGAGGCGAGCAAATCCGGCCTTCTCCCGCGAAGAGAGACAGAACAAGACAGCGACTGGCACCCGCGCCCACCTGGCGCCATCATGTAAAGCCCCACCCCAACTTGCGCGACCCGCTACCTCGCAGCAGTCACCCCGGAGTTCCCATGCACGATCGCCTCGCCTCACTCTATCCCCAGCACCTGGCCACGCTGCGCGAGCGCGCCGACAAGGCGCTTGCGCTGGGCGGATTCGATCACCTAGTGATCGCGGCGAGCTTGCCGCTGCGCAAGTTCATGGACGACCAGGACTATCCGTTCGTCGCCAACCCGCACTTTCGCCACTGGTTGCCGCTGACCGATACGCCGGGGAGCTGGATCGTCTATACGCCCGGCCACAAGCCGAAACTGATCTTCCTGCAGCCGAAGGATTACTGGCATGTGGTGCCGGCGGCGCCGAGTGGCTACTGGGTGGAGCATTTTGACATCGAGATCGTGCGCGAAGCTGCCGACGCCGTGGCCTTGCTGCCCGGCGCCCACACACGTCGTGCCATCCTGGGCCCCGAGTGCCCGACCGTGCCGGGTGCGGAAGCGAACAACCCGCAGGCCGTGCTCGACTACCTGCATTGGCACCGCTCGTACAAGACGCCCTACGAACTGCAACTGATGCGCGAGGCGAGCCGTATCGGCACGCTCGCACACCGCGCCGCCGAGCGCGCGTTCCGCGCAGGCGAGAGCGAATTCGGCATCCAGGTGGCCTATCTTGCTGCTGCCCGGCAGCTTGAAGCGGACCTTCCCTACGCCAACATCGTCGGCCTCAACGAACACGGCGCCGTGCTGCATTACACCCACTTCGATCGCCAGGCGCCCGCCCAGAGCCGCTCCTTCCTGATCGACGCGGGTGCGAGCGCGGCCGGTTACGCCAGCGATATCACGCGCACGTATGCCGCACATGGCCATGGCGAATTCCAGGCACTGATCGACAGCGTGGACGCCGCACAACAGGAATTCGCGTCGAAGGTGTGTGCAGGCCAGAGCTATCCGGAACTGCACATCCACGCGCACCACGTGCTGGCCGGCGTATTGCGCGAGCACGGCATCATCCGCATGAGCGCCGAGAGCGCGGTGTCTTCGGGCGTCACCTCGGCCTTTTTCCCGCATGGCCTGGGTCACCCCATCGGGCTGCAGGTGCACGACGTGGCCGGCTTCCAGCAGAGCGAGCGCGGCGGCACCATCGCCCGCCCGCAAGGCCACCCGTACCTGCGCATGACCCGTCCGCTGGAGCCGGGCATGGTGGTCACCATCGAGCCGGGCCTGTACTTCATCGATATGCTGCTGGACGAGCTTCGCGCCAAGCCGGCGGCGAGCGACATCGACTGGGCAAGGGTCGACTTTTTCCGGCCCTACGGCGGCATCCGCATCGAAGACGATGTGGCGTGCACCGATGGCGCACCGGAGAACCTGACGCGCGATGCGTTCGCGCGGATCTGAGCACCCATGGACCAGCCCGTCCGCTATCAGGTCACAAGCGAATGGGCTGTCGATGGCATTCCCCGTGCGGTGCGGTTCGAGGTGGATGCCACCAGTGCAGCGGACCCGCGCAAAGAACCGCGCCTAGCGACGGGACAATGACGTAGAGCACCGCTTCGCAGTTCACCGACCAACGAGGCGGCGGCGTAGCCATTGTTTTCGTAGCGGCATGACCGCCCCTGCCGTCGAATGATGCGCTTGCAGCAAGCCGTGTGGCGCTTTGACCAGGCACTAAACCGCCACTTCAGCGCGAGTCCCGCGCCGCAGCGCAACACCGGCCAGAAGCCCAGTCGAAACAAAAACTATCGTTTGAACATGCTGCGTTCGCTCGATTCACGCAGTATCCGTCACGCACACTCGTCCGCACCGAACAATACGGCGACAGACGGACCCATTGATGCGCAGCAAGCTTTTCGTTCCCGGGTCCCGTCCGGAACTGTTCGCCAAGGCGCTTGCCGGTAACGCCGATGCGCTGTCGCTGGATCTCGAGGACTCCGTGTTACCTGCCCTCAAGCAGGAAGCGCGCGAGTGCGTGGGCGAGTTCGTGAGCTCGCCGGCGGTAAGCGCGGCGGCGAAGCTGATCATCGTGCGGGTCAACGCACCGGATTCGGAGCACTTTCAGGCGGACGTGCACGCGGTCGCACGCCAGGGCCTGACCATGCTCAACCTGCCCAAGATCGAATCAGCCTGCGACCTGCTCGAGGCGGTCGCCGTCATCGAGCGTGCCGAAGCGGCCAATCACGTGCATGAGCCTATCCGCCTGCTGGTGAACGTCGAAACACCGCTGGCACTGGCCCATGCCGCTGCCATCGCGTCGGCACACCCGCGTGTCGCGGGACTGCAGCTTGGCTTGGCCGACCTGTTCGAGGCACAGGGCATCGCTCGCCGCGACACGGCGAACGTGCACGCCGCGATGTTTGCCGTGAAGATGGCGGCAGCACAGTCGAGCGTGTTCGCCATCGACGGCGCGTTCGCCGATATGGAAGACAGTGACGGTTTCACAGCGGAAGCCGCCATGGCACGACGCCTGGGTTTTACCGGCAAGAGCTGCATCCATCCGCGCCAGGTGGCGCTGGCGAATGCGGCGTTCGCACCGACCGAAGCCGAACTGTCCGCTGCGCGACGCATTGTCGAAGCGGCACACCGCGCGGAACACGCGGGGCACGGAGCCTTCGTGTTGGATGGCAAAATGATCGACCTGCCGTTTCTCAAGCGCGCGCAGGCCATGTTGGCAGCAGTGGAGCGATGATGGGCATGTGGGGGCAGGCAACGCCGCGGGGGCGGAAGAACACCAGCGCAACGGATCTGTGGTTTGCAAAACTGCTTGCCGTCCTGCTCCTGTTCTCGGGCTTCCCTGCGACGGCCGATACCCTGACGCCGATGCGCGCAAGCTCCCTGCCGGTCCCGGCCGCGCAAGCCATTCGGTCGTTGGTCGTCGTTGACGGGCATCCCATCGCCCTCACCGATCGGGGAGTCGCCGGCTACAACGACCAGCAATGGCGGACGTTGCGGTGGGCGTCCCCTGATGCGACCTCCCAGGTAGCCGCACTATTCGGGAGTAACCGCCAGGGCTACGCGCTGCTCGGCAGCACCACGGCTGTCACGGGCGTGGCACGCCTGTCATTGCATGGTGACGTGCTTTCGCTCGAACCGCTGCCCGCACTGCCGCAGGCCATCGCACACGGACAGGCAACCGTTACCGACAACGCGGTGTTCGTCGCAGGCCAGGCACCCAACGGGACTCACCTGCTGCGACTTCCGCTGGACGTCACTTCAGCGCAGTGGACGGACCGGGCAGGTTGGCCCGGAAACACCGAAGCCACGTCGATCACGGTCCAGAACGCCGGTGCATTCGTTACCGTGGCGCGAGCAGATGGCCACGAGCAGCTGTGGCAGGCAGCCAACGACGGAACCTGGAAAGATCGCGGCAACGTGCCCGGCACCATAGTGGCCTCATCCGCGCGCGCGATGGGACAGGCTCATCTGATGTTCCTCCTGCGCGGATCCGACGGTGGCGTCGCACGCCCTGCCACCTTCCAGACCATCACAAGCGCCTGGACCACCCTTCCCGGCGCTTCCGTCCTGTACCCACAGGCCACCACCGCCTGGCAGGACGGCCTGCTGTGGGCGACGGTTGCGGACGGAAAGATGGAACTCACCTCCGCCCAGGTGCAGTCCAGCAAGCTGCTGCTGCGTTGGCTGGATTGGATCGTCATCGTGGTCTACCTCGCCGCGATGATCGGCATCGGTCTGTACTTCTACGTGCGCGAGAAGCGCAATTCCACCTCGAGCTTCTTCGTTGGCGGCCGCAGCATCCCGTTCTGGGCAGCGGGCGTTAGCCTGTATGCAGCCAATACCAGCTCGATCAGCTTCATCGCTATTCCAGCCAAGGCATTCGAGAGCAACTGGCAGTACCTCACCAACAACCTCATCGCGGTGTTCGGCCTCATGTTCGTCGCGGTATGGATCGTTCCACTGTTGCGCCGACTGGACCTCATGTCGGTGTTCTCGTATCTCGAGACGCGCTTCCATCCGGCCATCCGCATGCTTGCCAGCGCGCTTTGCATCCTCACCCAGATCGGCAGCCGCATGAGCGTGATCCTGTTTCTGCCGGCGCTCGCCATTGCCACCATCACGGGCATCAGTGTCACCTGGAGCGTGATCCTGATGGGTGGATTCACCATCATCTATACCGCCATGGGCGGCATGAAGGCGGTGATATGGACGGATTTCGTACAGGTTATCGTGAAAATGGGCGGCGCCATCTTCGCCATCGGCTTCATCGTGTGGAACCTGCACGGCGGCGTGGGCGAGTTCGTGCATACCGCCATGGCCGAGAACAAGACGAAACTGTTCGATTTCAGCTTCGACCTCACCAAGGCGACGGTCTGGGGCTTCATCTTCCTCGTGCTGTTCGACGTAGTGCTGACTTTCCCGAAGGACCAGGTACTGATGCAGCGTGCGCTGTCCACCAAGTCGGACAAGGAAGCTGGTCGCTCGATCTGGGCATTCGCCGCGATCATGATACCCGGCGGCTTCGTGTTCTACATGATCGGCACGGCGTTGTTCGTCTTCTACAAGACGCATCCCGAGCGCATGAACCCGCTGCTGCCGATCGATGCCACGTTTCCGCTCTTCATTGCGGCCGAGCTGCCCATGGGCGTGACCGGGCTGATCGTCGCTGGCATCTTTGCCGCAGCCATGGCGACACTGTCGGGGATCATGAACAGCGTGGCTACGCTTATCTCCGTTGACTTCTACGACAAGCTGGTGAGTGAAGGCTCGCAGAAAAAGAGCGTGTTCTTCGCTGAAGTCATGACTGTGATGGTGGGATTGATAGGCATCGCCTCGGCGCTGTTGCTGTCTCGCTTCGACGTGCACTCGCTGTTCGACGTGTCAATCGAGCTGGCCGGCCTGCTGGGGGGCGGCTTCGCGGGTGCCTACACCCTGGGCATGTTCACGCGCCGGGCGAACGCGCCGGGCGTGGCCATCGGCATTGGCGCCAGCATCTGCCTCACGCTGATTGCATGGTCGTACAAGCTGGTACATCCGTATTTCTATCTGGCCATCTCGATCTTGTTGTGCATCGTGATCGGCTATCTGGCGAGCCTGTTTTTCCCGGCGCCCACGCGCTCGCTGAAAGGGCTGACGATCTACCGCGACGTGGAGTGATACACCTCGCCATGGGCCGAAAGTCCATGGCGACACCGGCCGATGGTCAGGTAGGCTGCGACAAAGCAAAGGTGGTCGCACGTGGAAACCCAGTTCCTGCATACCTTCATCATCACCGTCGACCAGGGCTCGATGGCGGCGGCAGCACGCGTGCTGAACATCACTCCGGCGGCGGTGGCACAACAGATCCGCACGCTCGAGCGCGAAATCGGCGCCACGCTGATTGCCCGCGTGGGGCGCACGGTGAGCGTCACCGAGGAAGGCTCGCGCATCCTGCAGCACTCGCGCGACCTGTTGCGGCAAGTGGCCAACCTTCGCAGCATCGCGAACGAAAGCGATGTCTCTGGCGAACTCAGGCTCGGCGCCTGCCAGACTGCGCTTGCCGGCATGCTGCCGGACATTCTCGCGCGCATGGTTGATGCGTTTCCGCAGATCAACGTATTCATCAAGCCCGGTTTCTCGGTGGACCTCTATCGCGCCGTGGAAGATGGCGACCTCGACGCCGCCGTGGTGTTGCAGGCGCCCTTCCCGCTGCCCAAGACCTGCGAGTGGCAGTTGCTGCGCGAAGAACCCCTGATCGTGCTGGCGCCACGCAGCATGGCCGACCGCGATCCGCACGAACTGCTGTCGACCGAGCCGCTGATCCGCTACGACCGCAACCAGTGGGGCGGCCGCCAGGCCGACGACTACCTGCGCATCAACGGCATCAAGCCGCGCGAGCGCTTCGAACTGAATGCGCTGAACGCGATCGCAGTGATGGTGGACCGCGGGCTCGGCGTATCGCTGGTGCCTGACTGGGCGCAACCCTGGCCCGAGGGACTCGAGCTCGTGCGTATTCCGCTGCCGAATGCTGCGGTACCACGACGTATCGGCATCGTATGGGCGCGATCGAGCGTGCGCGTGCGGCTGGTATCGGTTTTTCTGCAGGAGGCGCGAAAAGTCGCGCAAACCATCAGGAACACGACGTCGTGAACCTGCATGAGCTGCGCGCGGAGCAGCTCGATCGAAGCAGTTTATTTGCTGCGTCGCGACACATTTTTGCTTGGTTCGTAAGCAACAAAAACTAGTCTCTGAACATAGGACGCGCCGGTTATATGTGGACTGCGTCGCGAGATAGGCTCGCCTTCAGCAACAAAGCGGGGCCGTCGGGACGTTGGGGAGAGAGCACGTCGCCGGCGAATCACCACAAGCAAACGTTCCTGGCCATCCTCCGCGATGCGCCGGGTGGGCATCTGCACACCCGCGGACGACTGCATAACAACGAGACCAAACGATGATCAAGCCACTCACCGCAGCGATCAGCAGCCTGTTGTTGTTCTCCGTCATGGGTTCGTGCGCCCATGCACAGGATGCCCAGGGCGCGGCGCCGGCGAACGCCAGCAGTGTCGATAAGAACAAGAAGGATGCCGACGCTGCGAAGAAGGAGAAAGTCACCAACCTGGACCAGGTCATCGTGACCGGCGTGCGCACGCCCAAGGCCGTGGACGAGATCCCCGGCGCGATCACTGTGGTGGGCAAGGCCGAGATCCAGCACACCCTGTTGGTCACCGACGATGCCACCGCCGTGCTGGCTCGCGCCGTGCCGGGCTATGCCGAATCCTCGCAGGCCATGAGCAACACCGGCGAAACGCTGCGCGGTCGCATTCCGCTCCGCCTGTTAGACGGCGTGCCCCAGGGCTCGCCGCTACGCGAAGGTACGCGCAACGGCACCTTCACGGACATGGGCATCGTCGGCCGCGTAGAAGTGATCAACGGCCCGTCCGCCTCCGAGGGCATCGGCGCGGCGGGCGGCATCATCAACTACATCTCCAAAGTGCCGACCAAGGAAGGCAACGAAACCACCGTCACCATGCGTTACTCGACGCAGGGACCGCGCGACAGCGGCGGCTGGAAGACCGGCGTGACCTTCACCCGCAAGGAAGATTCATACGACCTGCTGCTGTCCGGCTCGCACATCGACCGCGGTGTCACCTATGACGGCAACGGTCGCCGCATTGGCCTCAACACCAGCGGCTCGCTGGCCGATTCGCTCTCGGACAACATCTTCCTGAAGGCCGGTTACAACTTCGGCGAAGGCAACGACCAGCGCGTCCAGGCCTCCTACAGCCACTTCAAGATCGACGGCAAGGGCGACTACTACCAGGTGCTGGGCTGCCGTGGTCCCACCGACGATCCGCCGTGCGCCGTGCCGCGCACCAATACGTCGGAAAAGGGACATATCTACGGCTCGAAGGACGCCTTCAACGACTTCGAGCAGTACGCGGTGGAGTACACCCACAACAAGCTGTTTGGCGGCGCGCTGGACATCAACGTGTACCAGGCCAACCAGGCCATGCGCTACCTGCCCGAGCTCACCGACGACAAGCAGGACCCACTGATCGCGCCGTTGGGCACGCTGTGGGACCAGTCGGAGATCCGCGCCAAGAAGAAAGGCATCCGCACCTCGTGGACGCGCCCCGACCTGTTCCTCACCGGACTGGAGCTGCACGTGGGCGTGGACTACGTGAAGGATCAGGCCGACCAGCGCCTGGCCCTGACCAATCGCTTGTGGGTGCCACCCATGAAGTACGACAGCACGGCGCCGTACGCGCAGCTGTCCTATGACATCGGCCCGGTCACGCTGAGCGGCGGCATGCGCCACGAGGACGACACTCTCAAAGTGGACAGCTACACCACCACCTACTACCGCAATCGCGTGTTCGTGCAGGGTGGCAGCCTGAATTACAAGGAAAACCTGAAGAACATCGGTGGCATCTGGCGCATCACCGACGAATGGTCCGCGTTTGCCTCCTACAGCGAGGGGTTCACGCTGCCCAACATCGGCATCCCGTTGCGCAACATCAACGTGCCGGGCCAATCGGTGGACCGCATCAGCGACCTGCAGCCGATCATCTTCAAGAACGACGAGTTCGGCTTCAACTGGCGCGGTGACTTCGCCTCGTTCGGCGCCACGCATTACATCTCCAAGTCGCCCTTCGGCGCCTCGCTGGCTATCGATCCGCACAGCAACGATTTCATCCTGTCGCGCGCACCGGTACGCATCGAAGGCACGGAACTGACCGGCGACTGGCAGATCAACCCGACCTGGAAGATCACCGGCCTGTATTCGCACATCAAGGGTGCCACCTCGTTCTGGGCGACCGACCCGGCCGGCCGCTTCCCCGCAGGCGACCTGAAGAAGCCGATGGGCGTGCTGGACATCAACCCGGACAAGCTGGCCGGATCGGTGACCTGGAACTTCCTCGCCAACGCCGACGCCACGTTGGGTTTCACCTCACTGTTCGGCCGCCACATCTCCGGATCGGATACCCGCCCATATGACGGCGCCACCTTCAGCTACGACGAGCAGACCCACGGCTACACCCTGTGGGACCTGGGCGTGAACTACGACATGGGTCGCAGCGGCAAACTGTCGTTCGGCGTAGAGAACCTTTTCGACAAGCAGTACATCCTTACCTGGTCGCAGCTGGCCGGTTACCAGAACTACTGGTCGGGTCGCGGCCGCGTTACCTCGGTCACCTATTCGATCACGTTCTGATGCACGGGTGACGGGCAGGGTTGGAACGACGCCCCACGCGAACGGGGCGTCGTCGCGAAAGCAGGAGAGTCGATGATCGATGGGTACAAGCAGGGAGGCCGATGGCTCGTGACCGCCGTCATGATGCTGTGCGTGATGGCGTGCGCCAACGCATCGCCCTGGGACGCCCCCGTCGCGGCAGCCTTCCCCACAGCGCGCTTCGGACGCCTGCATGACTACCTCAACCATGCGACCGACGCGGAGGGTTACCTCGGCGCCGTCTCGCTGGTGATGTACGAAGGCCACATTGTCGATTGGCGGGCCTATGGCCATCGCGACCTGGGCCGCCGGGAGCCGATGCGCAGGGACGACATCTTCCGCATCTACTCCATGACCAAGACGGTGACTTCCGTCGCCGTCATGATGCTGGTGGAGGAAGGGCGCCTTTCGCTGGAAGACCCCGTTTCGCGTTATCTCCCCGGCTTCGACGCACCCCAGGTGATGATCGGCGGCACGGCGGAGGCCCCCGTGCTCCGACCGGCCGGCAAGCCCATCACCTTGCATGCCCTGCTCACCCATACCGCCGGCTTCCCCGCGGGACTCAAGGGCGATGAGCAGGCGACCCAGCGGATGGAAGGCATCGACCCGCACGGTAGCCGCGACCTGCGCGAATTCGCCGAACGCATGAGCCATATCGCGCTGGCCGCCGATCCGGGCAGGCGATTCGGTTATGACGGCGCCTCGATCGAACTGATGGCGCGCGTCGTCGAAGTCGTCTCACAGCAGCCCTTCGATCAGTTCCTGCAGCGACGCATCTTCGCGCCACTGAAGATGCGCGACACCGGCTTCAGCGTGCCGATGGCGCAACGCCAGCGCGTCGTTGACCTCACCACCACGGACTCGCACGGCCGCCTCGTCCTGGCCGATACGAACAGCGCGCGTCATCCCGGCGAGCCGCTCAACGCCTATGCGAGCGGCGCGGGAGGCCTCTATTCCACGGCGGGCGACTACGCACGCTTCGCCCAGATGCTGCTCAACGGCGGCGCGCTCGATGGCGTGCAGCTGCTCAGCCGCAAGTCGGTCGAACTGATGATGAGCAACCATCTCACCATGCTCGATCCGCCCGTCACGCAGTTCAGCGACGCGGAAGGCTTTGGCATCGGTGGCTACGTGGTAATCGACGCGGCGCGGCGCGGCCAGCTCGGGTCCAATGGCCAATACGGCTGGTCGGGCGCTGCTTCCACTTACTACACGATCGACCCACGGGAAAAGCTAGTCGCCATCCTTCTGCTGCAACACCTGCCACGCGAAGGCGTGCAGGAGCTTCCTCGCGTCAGCCGTCCGTTCTACAACCTGGTTTACCAATCGCTGCCATGAATGCCTCCAGTCCAGGATCCGTGCTCGTCATCGGCTCCGCCAATCTCGATTTCGTAGTGCGCGCTTCGCATGTCCCGGCACCGGGCGAGACGGTGCTCGGGCGCGAGTTCACCACCCATCCCGGAGGCAAGGGCGCCAACCAGGCCGTTGCCTGCGCGCGGGCCGGCGGTGCGTCCACGCGCATGCTGCTGGCCCTGGGGGATGATGCCCACGCGCTCCCTTTGGAAACCTCGCTGCGGGACGCCGGCGTGGAACTGGTGGTGATGCGCGCCAAGGCACCGACCGGGGTGGCCTTCGTGTGCCTCTCCGGTACGGCGGAAAATGCCATCACCGTGGCGCCAGGCGCCAATCTCTCGCTGCAACCGCACCATCTGCCATCGCTGACCGGCGTCAGCCACCTGCTGATGCAGCTCGAATCACCACTGGAGAGCGTCATCGCCTGGGCGCGCAGCGCGCGCGAAGCCGGGGTGGTAACGGTACTCAACGCTGCGCCGGCCCAGGCACTGTCACGCGACACCCTGGCGCTGGTGGACATTCTCATCGTCAACGAACCCGAACTGGTGCAACTCACCGGGATCCACGACCTGGATGGCGCGCTTGACTCGCTGGACAATGCTTGCGTGGTTGTCACGCTCGGCGCGCGGGGTTGCCTTGCACGCGCGAACGGCGAGCGCTTCGTGCAACCCGCGTTCGCCATCGATC
Source organism: Dyella amyloliquefaciens (assembly GCF_004296575.1). Classification (GTDB taxonomy): domain Bacteria; phylum Pseudomonadota; class Gammaproteobacteria; order Xanthomonadales; family Rhodanobacteraceae; genus Dyella; species Dyella amyloliquefaciens. The sequence continues at coordinate 608,110 of NZ_SAYT01000005.1, forward strand.
CCGTCGACACCACCGGCGCGGGCGACACGTTCTGCGGCACCCTGGTGGCAGCATTAAGCCGAGGACTTCCGTTGACCGGTGCCCTGCGGCACGCCACCGCCGCATCCGCACTGGCATGCACCCGACTGGGCGCTCAAGCTGGAGTTCCTTCGCGCGCCGAGGTCGACGCCCTGCTCGCCCGCGTGCCCACCACGCCCGCGCACGCCCATCACGCTCCCTGAGCTTCCATAGCGATAGCCCCATGACGACCGCTCCCGACTTCACCACTGCCGACGACGGCGACACCCTGCATCCCCGCGTGGGCACCGAGTACAAGTTCTCCCACGTCACCACCGGTCGCTACCTGCCCACGCCGGGCAAGGCACCCGGTTGGCCATTCGCCGAGATCGGCCATTGGAAGATGGACGTCGACGGCACCGCCGACGACTGGATTGCCGAGCTGATCGACTGGCGCCGCGAACATCTCACGCGCATCGGCTTCGACGACGCGAACTACCGGCGTCCCGAGCTGCAATGGGCGCAGCGCAACTTCGTGCATGCGCAGATGATGGTGGAAGATCGCTATTTCTACGACCCCGTGGCGGGCCGTTATACGGTCGACCGCTACCTGGACGACCTGGAGGCACGCTTCGGCGGCATCGACAGCGTGCTGATCTGGTTCGTCTACCCGAATATCGGCATCGACGACCGCAACAAGACCGACCTCGCCTTCGACCTGCCCGGCGGGCTGGAAGGTTTGCGAGGTGCCGTCGCTGATTTCCATCGCCGGGGCGTGCGCGTATTCCTTCCCACGATGCCGTGGGACAACGGCACACGGCCATCCGCGGACAACGACTGGCAGGCCATGGCGAAGCTCGTCACCGCCGTCGGCGCCGATGGCGTGAATGGCGACACCTACAATGGCGTGCCGCGTGCCTTCTTCACCGCCTGCGACGAAACGGGACGGCCAGTGGTGCTGCAACCCGAATCCACCATCAGCGCCGAAGAGCAGCTGAACTGGAACGTGCAGAGCTGGGGAAAGAAGGCACCCAACGAAGTCATTCCGCCCGTGGCGAAGTTCAAGTGGCTGGAACCGCGCCACATGATCAACTACGAGAACCGCTGGGGCCGCGACCGCAACCACGACCTCCAGTACATCTTCTTCAACGGCATCGGCTACAACGCCTGGGAGAACGTCTGGGGAATCTGGAACCAGCTGACGCCGCGTGACGCCGAATCGCTGCGCCGCATTGCCGCCATAGAACGGCAGTTCGCTCCCGCCATGGTGAGCATGGCCTGGCGTCCCTACGAGCGCACACAGCAGGCGGGTGTCTTCGCCAGCCGCTTCCCACTGGATGACTACACCCTGTGGACGCTGGTGAACCGCAACGAGTACGACGTGGACGGCGAGCAGCTGGGCGTGCCGCACGTCGAAGGCACGCACTACTTCGACGTCTGGCACGGTGTGGCACTGAATCCGCGTATCACCGACGGCACGGCGCTCTTTTCGTTCCCGATGGAGGGCCGCGGCTTTGGCTGCGTCCTGGCGTTGCGGGCCGATGCCGGCATCGAAGCGCTGGATGTGTTCCTGCAGCGTGCACGCCAGTGGGCGAACACGCCGCTGCAGTCACTGTCGAAGACATGGCGATCGCTGCCGCAACACATCGTGCCGGTTCCGGCCACGACGCCGCTCGCCAAGGCGCCGGCAGGCATGATCACCATCCCTACCGGCGACTTCGATTTCGTCGTCGGTGGCGTGGAGATCGAAGGCCAGACCTGGGAAGGCAACGACGTGCAATACCCGTGGGAGAACAGCGCGCGCCGCCATCACCGGCATCGCATGCAGGTGCCTGCATTCCACATCGACCGCACGCCCGTCACCAACGCGCAGTTCCTCGCGTTCCTGGAAGACACCGGCTGGCGCCCGTCTGACGGGCACCAATTCCTGCATCACTGGCGTGACGGTGCGCCCCAGCCCGGCTGGGAGAACAGACCGGTCACCTGGGTGTCGATCGAGGACGCGCGCGCCTACGCCGAGTGGGCGGGCAAGCGCCTGCCGCGGGAATGGGAGTGGCAATACGCGGCACAAGGCACCGACGGGCGCCTGTATCCGTGGGGCAACTGCTGGGAAGCATCGCGCGTGCCGGCCGTCCACCGCGGCCGCGTACTGACGCCACCGGCTCCTGTCGATGCGCATCCGCAGGGTGCCAGCCCATTCGGCGTGCTGGACCTGGTCGGCAACGTGTGGCAGTGGACCGACGAATTCCACGACGAGCATACGCGGTCAGCCATCCTGCGCGGCGGCAGCCACTACCAGCCGCAGACGTCCCACTGGTATTTCCCCCAGGCCTATCGCCTCGACCAGCACGGCAAGTATCTGCTGATGGCGCCAGGAAAGGATCGCTCCGCATGCGTGGGTTTCCGCTGCGTGGTGGATGCCGCCTGATGCCAGCACCCGTCACGCGACTCGATGGACTGCTGGGCGAAGCCCTGCGCGCCAATCTGCACGGCCGCCTTTCGCACTTCATCACCGATGAACACAGCGCCGCCATCGCGCTGTTCGCGCCAGAGCAGCGCCAAAACAATCGCGCCGGCGACTGGTACGGCGAGCACGCCGGCAAATGGCTCTATGCGGCGGCCAAGGCGGCGGCACGTAGCGGCGACGCCACGTTGCGCGGGCATCTTTTGCGAGTGGCCGATTTCCTGGTCTCGGTGCAGGATTCCGACGGTTATCTGGGCACGTACGCAATCGACCATCGATTCATGGTGCAGCAGCCGCCCAAACTGGTGAGCTGGGACGGCGCGCCCAGCGTACGCACCTGGGACATCTGGACCCATGCTTATCTCGTGCTGGGCCTGCTGGAGGTGCACAAGCACTTTGCCGACGTGCGCTATCTCGACGCTGCACGCCGCATCGGCGACCTCTGCCTGTACACGCTGACCGAAGGCGGCATCGACATCACCGAACTCGGCAACCACTTCGGCATGTCGGCCACGGTGCTGCTGGACCCGGCGGTGGAACTGCACCTCGTCACCGGCGAGGCACGCTACCTCGAACTGGCACGCCGCATCCTCGCGCAAGCCAACGACGAACCCGACCTCGCCCTGCTCACGCGCGCGCTCGCGGATACCGATGCCGCCTTCATTGCGACGGGCAAGGCCTACCAGCTCGCATGGAACCTGGTGGGCCTGGCCAAGCTCTATCGCGCCACCGGCGAGCACGACTACCGCGTAGCGGTGGACAACCTCTGGCGCAGCATCCGCGAGAAGCACCTCACCCTCGGCGGCGGCCCCTGGGGCGGCGTCGCGCATCGGTCGCGCGAGGTATTCAATGCGCCCGGCACCTTCAGCCCGCATGCCTACGTGGAAACCTGCTCCACATTGGCCTGGATCCAACTCAACCGCGAACTGCTTGCCATCAGCGGCGAAGCACGCTACGCCGAAGAAATCGAGCGCTCGGCCTACAACGACCTGCTCGCGGCACAGGCACCCAATGGTGAGGACTGGTGCTACTACGTCTTCCCCAATGGCAGACGCGTGCACACGACCTACTGGCGTTGCTGCAAGTCCAGCGGCGCGATGGCATTGGAAGAACTCCCGGCGATCGCCTACGCGCATGGCGACGACACGCTCAGCGTGAATCTCTACGGCGCCGGCGAGACGCGCTTCTCGCTACGCGGCCACCAGATCACCGTGCAGCAGCAAACACGCTATCCCTTCGACGGCGTCATCGCGCTTCGCGTGCACACCGCGGGTGTCGTGCGCTTCGCCCTGCGTCTGCGCATTCCGTCGTGGGCTACCGACGCCAGCGTGCAGGTCAACGGAGAGCCACTGGACCGCCCCCCGGCCGGCGGCAATTACGCAGAGATCGAGCGCGAATGGCGTGATGGCGATACGGTGATGCTGCAGCTACCGATGCGCCCCTTGCTGCACCACGCCGTGAACCGCAACGTGCAGGAATCGAAGGCACCGGACGGCAGCGACGTGAAGCAGGAAGTGCTGCGCTTCGAATACATCGGCATCACCTGCGGGCCGCTCGTCTACGCCACCGGCCTGATCGACGGCTTCAAGGTCGAGGAGACGGTGCGGCTGCCCGAGGGAAACCCGGACCGATGGCTGAGCTTCCATCCAGGCGCGACGGACGCGACGCCGATGGTAAGCCTCGACCTGGGCTACCGGCCGCCGTTGGAATTCACGCCGTATTTCTGCGCCGGCGGACGCGTGGACGGTGCCTGGCGTCTTGCCTGGCTGCCCCTGGCGCCGCAGCTGCCCTGACGCGCTTACACAAGGAATTGTGCGTCGAGAAACTAGCTGCGGCAGCTTCTTCTTTCACACCCCCTGTTGCAGAGTGAATCTCCGCATGGGGCACCTGGAATCGAGTGAATACGCAACGCATGGAAACCCTTTCGCCTGAGTCGAACGCGGCACCCCGCGGCCATGCCGGCCCTCTCGCAGGCATCCGCGTGCTGGACCTGAGCGCCTACATCGCCGGTCCCTACGGGTGCACGCTGCTGGCTGACCAGGGTGCCGACGTGATCAAGATCGAACCGCCGGGGGGCGACAACCTGCGTCAGTATCCCTCCACGCTCGCCAGCGAGAGCCGTGCGTTCCTCGGCGTCAATCGCAGCAAGCGCGGCATCGTGCTCGATCTCAAGCGCCCCGAGGACCATGCCGCGCTGCTCAAGCTCGTGCGCGATGCCGACGTGCTCGTGCACAACTTCCGCCCTGGTGTCGCCGAGCGCCTGGGCATCGACCACGATCGCCTCAATCTCATCAATCCTCGCCTGATCTACTGCGCCCTTACCGGCTACGGCGAGGCCGGCCCGATGAAGGACAAGGCCGGCTACGACCAGGTGCTGCAGACCATGACCGGCATGTGCGCGCTGCAGGGCAAGCGCGGCGGTCCGCCGGAAGTGATCTTCGGGTCGGTGGTCGACTACTACGCGGCTGCCCTGCTTGCCGCCGGCGTGGCTTCTGCGTTGTTCGAACGGGAGCGCAGCGGGCTCGGGCAATTCGTGGGTGTGTCGCTGCTACGCAGCGCGTTGACCATGCAGTCCGCGCGCATGATCTGGGCAGAAGGCGAGTCGCTCGACATCGGCCGCGACATGCGCTCGGGCGGGGTCACCGGCATCCATCCTACGCGCGATGGCTACATCTACATCTCTGCGAACACGCCGCATTTCTGGCGCGCGCTATGCGAGAAGACGGGACTGAAAAGTCTGCGCGACGACTCCCGCTACGATACCGTGCGCAAACGCGCGGAGCATTACAGCGAGATCGTGCCGCAGCTGCACGAGGCATTGTCCACGCGCAGCGCACTGGAATGGGAGGCGCTGTTCGGCGACGAAGTGCCCAGCGCGGCCGCACGTCGGATCGAAGACATGTTCGAGCATCCGCAGGTGCTGGCCGAAGGCATGATCGACACGTTCAGGCATCCTGCCGTGGGCCACTATCGCGGCGTCGCGCATCCGATCAAGTTCGGACGCACGCCTGGGCCGCAGGCTTTCGCCGCGCCGGCACTTAATCAGGACGGCGCCGAGATCCTCACCTCAATAGGCGCGTTCGTGCCCAGGGCCGAGGACTGATCCAGCCCCGACGGCCGCGTCGCGATCAGCGCGCGGCCAGCAAAGCCTCGATCTCGTCGGCGTCCTTGGGCACGTCGGACGTCAGCACGTCGTTGCCGTCGCGGGTGACCGCCACGTCGTCCTCGATGCGGATGCCGATGCCGCGCCAGCGCTCGGCCACGCTGAAATCGCCAGGGGGCACGTAGATGCCCGGCTCCACCGTCACCACCATGCCGGGCTCGAGGATGCGCGGCTCGCCGTCCACGCGGTAGTCGCCGACGTCGTGCACGTCCAGGCCCAGCCAGTGGCCGGTCTTGGCGGGGAAGAAGCGCTTGTAGCTGCCTTCGGCAATCGCATCGTCGGCGCTGCCCGGGATCAGGCCGAGCGCACACAGCCCTTCGGCAATCACCCGCACAGCCGCTTCATGCGCGGCGCTGAATGCACGACCGGGCATCACTTCGTCGATGGCCGCCAGCTGTGCGGCATGTACGACTTCGTACAGTGCGCGCTGCTCGCGGGTGTAGCGACCGCTGATGGGGAAGGTGCGCGTGATGTCGGATGCGTAGCAATCCATCTCCGCACCCGCATCAACCAGCAAAAGGTCACCCTCGCACAGCACGGCACGGTTGGCGGTGTAATGCATCACACAGGCGTTGTGCCCGCTGGCCACGATCGGAGGAAACGCCGGCACCGCGCCGCGGCTGCGCATCACGCGCAGGATCTCCGCTTCCACTTCGTATTCGTGGCGTCCGGCCAAGGCCGCGTGCATCGCAGCAAGGTGCGCTTCGGCCGCAATCGACGCCGAGGTCTTCATCAGCTTCAGTTCGCCGCGCGACTTGTACAGACGCAGGTCGTGCAGCAGATGTCCCAGTGCGACGAACTCTTTCGGCACCACACCACCGCCGCGCAACTGGCGCAGGCGGCGCATCCAGCCGAGCAGGCGCGCATCGAACTCCGGTTCGCTGCCGAAATGGCAGTAGACGCGCGCCCTGCCCTCGATCATGCCGGGCAGGATGTCGTCGATGTCGTCGATCGGAAACGCGTCGTCCATGGCGTGCTCGCTGACGGCGCGATCGGTGCCGATGGTCTCGCCGTGCCAGCGCTCATGTTCTTCGTCGCGCTCGCGACAGAACAGCACCGCTTCGCCATGCTTGCGTCCCGGCAACAGGGCCAGCACGGCATCGGGCTCGGGAAAACCCGAGAGGTAATGCAGGTCCGAGTCCTGCCGATACGGCCAGTTCGCGTCGGCATTGCGCACGCGCTCGGGCGCGGCGGCAATGAGCAGCACGGCGTCCTCGCCGGCCATGCGCATCAGCTGGCGGCGACGACGCGTGTATTCCTCGGACGAAATGCTCAATGCAGCGTGTCGTTCTGGCTGGCGGGGCGCTTCGCGCATTCGGCGAACAACAGCATGGCGCCCATGCGCACGAACTCATGCACTTCGATCAGCGCATCCTCGTCTTCGGCCTCGTCACCGAAGTCGAACGAGGAGGCGGCAATGGTGCCGAGGTCGCGCAGGATCTCCTGCGCCTCTTCGGACAACTTGCCGTGCGTCTCGGCGCCAGCGAGGCCGAAGCCACCCAGGAAGCCACGACACCAGTCCACCAGCGACTCGGCCCGCTCGGGCAGAGGGCGGTCATCGGCCGGCAGCAGGGGTTCGAAACCCAGCTCAGGGTCGGCCAGCTCGGCCTCGCTCTGCTTGACCAGCCGTTCGAGCAGGGCCTGGTCACGGCCAGCGGGCACCACCTCGGCGTCCATATGCAGCGCCTCGATCAGCGACTGCTTGCCGACGCGGGCGCCGCCCGACAGGAATCCGCAGAGGGAGCCATGCAGCTCGCTGGCCGGGACAGCCAGCTTCAGATGGACCACGGTGTCGTCCAGTTCGTCGTAGCCAATGAGCTCATCAGCGGCCATGGCCATACTCCATTCAGGGCAAGCCGCCAGTTTAATGCACCGCCCCGGGGAACGTGGCGGAGCCTGCTGTTTTGGCCGGACGGCCTGCTATAGTTCCGGGCCATGAGCGCGCCCGAATCCGTCAAGCCAGATCCCGTCAAGCGAGAGCTAGCAGCCCTCGGCGAACAGGTCGATCGCCTGCTCGACACCGTGCGTCGTCTCAATGAGGAAAACCGCAGCCTGCGGCACAGCCAGGAACAGCTGGCGAGTGAGCGAGCAGGCCTGATGGCGCGCAACGAACAGGCGCGCAGCCGCGTCGAAGCGATGATCCAGCGACTGAAGGCGCTCGAAAACAATGGCTGAGAGCAGCGTGAGCAACACCGCCAGCGAACCGGTCGCCCTGCGCCTGGTCGATCGCGAATTCCTCATCGCCTGCGCGCCGGAAGAACGCGAAGGCTTGCTGGAATCGGCCGCCTACCTCGATCGCAAGATGCGCGAATTGCGTGCCAACGCCAAGGCGCCGGGCTTCGATCGGCTGGCCGTTCTGGCTGCGATCAGCATCACGCACGAATTCCTTGCCTTGCGCAAGCAGCACGGCGGATCCGACCAGAGCGTGACTGATGGTCTGGCCGCATTGCGACAGAAGCTTGAAGCGGCACTGGACACCCACATAAAATAGCCACGGCGTTTTCTGCGGTGTGCGCCAGCACACTCTTACATTTGCCTTGTTCCTAAATACGGCCCCGGGTCGGCTTTTCATCGGTCGTTGTGCATGTCCGCCGCGTGCGGAAAGCCTTGAGACCATGTCGCCCTCCCACCTGATCCATCGTGGATCAAGGTCGTTCGGTGGGCAGCGGCATCGCGGTTAACGCCACCTCATTCCCCTCGTACGGCGCCTCTGGCGCCGGGCGTTCAGGTCCGTTCGCGGGCCCGCACTGGCAGGAGACGCGAACGTGGACGCCCAGCGACGCGAACTACGCCGGCAACTGGCCGAGCAGCGCCGCGCGCTGACGCCACCCCAGCGCATCGCGGCCGCCCAGGGCCTGCGGCGCAGCCTGGAACAGCTGCCCGAATACCTCACCGACGCTCGCGTCGCCGGCTACTGGGCCTGCGACGGCGAATTGCCGCTGAATCTGGTCATACCGCCCCTGGCCACGCGCGGCCAGCAGTTCCTGCTGCCGGTGATCGGTCCCAACTACCAGCTCCGCTTCGCCCCCTGGCACGCCGGCGAGGACGTCGAGCCGAACCGGTATGGCATTCCTGAACCGGTATCGCCCCGGGAACTGCTGGAGCCGTTCCAGTTGGACCTGGTACTGGTGCCGCTGACGGCCTTCGACCGCCGTGGCAATCGCCTCGGCACCGGCGGCGGCTACTACGATCGCGCCTTTGCCTTCCTCAACGAGCAGGTCCGTCCGACCGAGCCGCTGTTGGTCGGAATAGCCTATGCGTTCCAGGAATTGCCGGAGATCGACGAGCAAGACTGGGACGTGCCGCTGGATTTCATCGCCACCGACCGCGAACTGATCGACTGCCACGCCAACGGCGAGGATGGAGAAGCCCACGCATGAGCAAGCCCAAGAGCCTGCCTTCATATGCCAAGTGCCTCGCGTTGCGCTTGAGCGGTCGCCAGGCGCTAGTGCGTGGCGCAGCGCCTGCCTGGCTGGCAGGTCAAGCCGCGCGCTATCGCCTGGCGACCGCTCAAGCGCAACCCGATGGGCCGAAGCTGTTTGCCCGCAGCGCGGCGTCATCACTCGGTCGTGTATCGACATACACTCCCTCGTTCTTCCTTGTTCTGCGGGCAAACAGCTTCCGGCGCGAGGTACTTGGCATATGAAGGCAGGCTCTCGCCACTGGCTGATGAAGTCCGAGCCGGACGCGTTCTCCATCGATGACTTGAAGCGCAAGGGCCAGGAAGCCTGGGACGGCGTGCGCAACTACCAGGCGCGCAACTTCATGCGCGACGGCATGCGCATCGGCGACAAAGTGTTCTTCTATCACTCCAACTGCGACGAGCCCGGCATCGTGGGCCTCGCCGAAGTGGCCACCGACGCCTATCCGGATCCGTCCCAGTTCGATCCCAAGAGCAAGTACTTCGATTCCGCCGCCTCGCGCGACAACCCGCGCTGGATGCTGGTGGAAGTGAAGTTCGTCAAAAAGCTCAAGCGCACCATCACGCTGAAGGAACTCCAGTCCGATCCGGCGCTGGTCGAGATGCCGCTGGTGCGCAAGGGCAACCGCCTGTCGGTGATGCCGGTGGGCGCGCCCGAGTGGAAACACATCCTGGCGATGGAATAACGCTTTCACCCTTATCGGAATCTACCCATGAGCAACGCCAACGAAAAACGCCAGGCCGGCGAAGCCGCCATCCGCTACGTCGAGGACGGCGCCATCATCGGCGTCGGCACCGGTTCCACCGTCGCCTTCTTCATCGATGCGCTGGCCGACCTCAAGGACCGCATCCAGGGCGCGGTATCCAGCTCGGAGCAGTCCACCGCGCACCTCAAGCGCCTGGGCATCCCCGTGCTCGACCTCAACGCCACCGGCTCGCTCTCGCTGTACATCGACGGCGCGGACGAATGCGATCCGCACAAGCGCCTGATCAAGGGCGGCGGCGCCGCGCTCACACGCGAGAAGATCGTGGCCGAGGCCAGCGACAAGTTCGTATGCATCATCGACTCCAGCAAGCGCGTCGATCTGCTGGGCAAGTTCCCGTTGCCGATCGAGGTGATCCCGATGGCACGCAGCCTGATCGGCCGCGAGATTGTCAAGCGCGGTGGCAATCCGGTGTGGCGCGACGGCGTGGTTACCGACAACGGCAACTGGATCATCGACGTGCATGGCTGGCAGATCGCCGATCCGGTGGCGCTGGAGAACGATCTCAACCAGGTTCCCGGCGTCGTTGCCGTCGGCCTGTTTGCACGCCGCGCGGCGGATGTGGTGCTGGTGGGCGACAAGGTGATGTGACGCGCCCCTCCATTTTGGGGTGAGGGATCCATCTCACGACAAGGCGTCATCGAGTCCTCCTGTGCGATGAGCCGCAGCGAGCCCCGAAAAAAACGCCCCCGGTCTCCCGGGGGCGTCTTGTTTTACCGGTCAATCGTTCGTCATGGCCAGTTGTTCACCAGGTTGGCCGCGTTCACCGTACCGATGCCGGTGGCAAAGTCCCAACCCGTGCCGGTGCCGTAGGCCTTGGCATAGCTCGTGGTCGAGGTCGACAGCACGCCGTAGGTACCCGACGGGCGATAGCAGCTATGCGTGCCGGTGCAGTTCACGTCCATGTCGCCCTGGGTGACGTCATAGAAGATGCAGCTGCCGCCGGCGGCATTGCCGTTGCTCGAGTTGCACGAGGTGCTGCCGCTGGTGCCGTACTCGGTCTTGGCCAGGGAGTAGAGCGTCGGGTTCGGGTTGCCCACGCTGGCACCGATCTTCTGGTTCACCAGGGCCTGGATGCCCGCCATGATCGGCGAGGCAAACGAGGTGCCACCCGCGCCAGCCCAGCCACTCGGGGCGCCCGTGCAGGCCACGCCGCCACCGGCGGTATTGGTGTAGCAGTACACGTAGTAGTGGCCCCACACGCCATTGGCGGCGAACAGCGAGACGTCCGGGATGTCACGCACGCCATCGGCCGGGTTACCGAGGAAGCCGGACTGCCACGACGGCTTGGCCGTGCCCTTGCAGGTACCGCTGACCACGCCACTGGTGCTGGCCTTGCCGCTGGCGCAGCCGCTCGGACCACCGCTGCCCGAAGCCGTCGTCAGGTAATACTCCTTGCCGGTGGCGCTGTTGCAGAAGCCACTGGTGCCGTAGGGCGTGCTGTAGCCGCTCTTGCTGCTGATCAGCGCGCTGGCGCAGGAGTCGTTCCACGGGATCTCGGGGATGTACGACAGGGCCGAGCCGTAGGTGGAGCCGTTGGTCGAGCTCCAGTACGTGCTGTTGGTCCCTGCGTAGGTATCACCGAAGTCCGTGCCGCCCACCGCCACGTTGTACGGGGTGGACGCAAAGCCACTGACGCCGATGCCGTGAGTGGCATTGGTCTTGTCGGCATCGCAGCTGGCGGCACCCTCGTCACCCGAGGACACGAACACCGACACGCCCTCACTCGCGGCCTGCTCGTAGGTGGAGATGTAGGCCGCATTCGCGGTCGCACCGTTCTCCGCCTCACACTCGCCGTAGCTGACGCTCATGATCGCCGGCGGCGTGCCGGAAGCGTTGATCAGGTTCTCGATCGCGATCAAGCCACCGAAGGTGGTCGAGGTATCGGCACAGGACGCCAGCTCCAGCGTGGCACCCGGTGCGGCCGCACCGGCCCACTCCACGTCCAGCTCTGCCTCGCCATCGTTGCCGGTCACCACGCCCGGGTTGGTACAGCTACTCGGATGCACCTGGGTGAAGGTGGCGGTCGGCAGGCCGAAGGTCGAACGGAAGGTGGTGATATCGGCGGTCGAGTACACGTTGGTGTCTTCGATGAGCACGATGGTCTGACCCGTGCCGGTGATGCCCGCGTTGTACACCGGGGTGAAGTTGTAGATCTTGGCCAGATCCGCCGGCACCACCGCCTGGTACGTGCTGCCGCTGCTGGTGAAGGTGTAGTCAGCGTGCGGCTTGAAGTTCGTATGCGGGCGGAAGTCGTGCAGCGAGACCAGGCCCTGCACCACGCCGGCAAACGCGGCCGGGATCTGCGGATCGCTCATGTTGGCGATGTGCGCGACGTTGTTGACGCTCAGATGATGGATCTCCGTGCGGAAGGCGCTGCGCACCAGTCCGGCCGTACCCGAGAAGTCGATCATCGTGCCGCTGGGATAGACCTGGTTGACGGTGAAACCGTGGGACTTCAGCCAGCTTGTCACCGCATCGATATCGAGCTGCGAGGGACCGTACTGCTGACCGAATTGTTCGGCCGTGAGCCACTGGCGATAGTTCGGCGAGCCCTTGGTCTGCTGTGACTGCATGAACTGCTCGAGCGCAGCTTCGCGATCGGCGGGACGCTTCAGCAACAGCTGCAGGTGCTCCAGCGGCTGGCTGTCGGCAACCGCGCCGCGGTCGTTGTCAGCCGTGGCGAATGGCGACACGTTGCCCGGCAACGATACGCGATCGTTGTCGTTGGGCGCGCGTGTCACCTGTGGAGCAGACAGCAGGCCGATGGTGCCTGCCTGTGCGTGCGTGGCGTAGGTAGTGCCTACGCCCGCTGCCAACAGCGTCAGCAGCGCTCTTGCGGTCACTCGACCGCATACGGATTTGAATCTCACGTTGCTTCCTCCCACGAAAAGGTTTCGGAAAGGTCGTCCGGACGCACGACGCCAACGCCCCCTACGCTGAGGGTGGCCCATGGACCTACGCAAGAAATTGCTTTGCCGCCTCCCCATACGACACGGCCATCGAAGACCGAGCGGCCCTTCGAGCGATAACGCCCGACCGCTTACGTGTTCCTTTCACTCACCCTGAAAAACGGTCGAATGCCGTAGATTTTGTGCCAACCATCACACGTGTTGCACTTCTGCCACACACAAGCTTGCGAAGACTCCGACAAGATCCTGCTTTCGTAGCGCAGGATAGCCGTCTAAATGTCCTGACCGTCGTCCGCAGGTTGGTCGTCATAGCGGATCGACTGATACGTCACGCTCAAGGTGACGCGCGGCGGCTCGTCGTCTTCATGCAACGCCCTCACCTGGTCGATAAGCGCCTTGTCTGACAACGTCATGCGATCGAGCATGCGCAGGTGCTGCAGCCAGCTTTCGACCAGCAGCATCTCGCGCCAGACTTTCTCGTTGCGGACATCGCGGAACAGTCCCCAGTAGCGGCCGCCATTGCGCAAGCGCAGGCTGCGCAGTGCGTCGGACATCGCCACGAATTCGGCCGCGCGCTCGACGGGAATGATGTACTCGATCGACATCGCCACGTCGCCACGCTCGTGATCGAAGTCGAGCTGCGGCGGGTTCGTCTTGCCCCGCGTGACCAGTCGCAGGCTGCCTGCATCCAGTTGCGGGAATTGCGAGTGATAGAGCAGGAAGGTGGCGATGGCCGTCACGATCGCCGAGGCAAGGATCGCGCCCGATACGCTCATGGTTTCGGCGAGATGGCCCCACAGGAACGAGCCGATGGCCAGGCCTGCATACAACGCGGTCTGGTAGAGCGCGAGCGCACGTCCCTTCACCCAGTCCGGCACCAGGATCTGCACATTGGCGTTGTACTCGGTGAGTGCGGCGATCCAGCACGCACCCGCCACGCCCAGCGCCGGCATCATCACGGCCAGGCTTCGCGCATAGGCCAGCAGCACGAGCATCACCGCCAGCGTGCCAGCTGCCATGCTGATCAGGCGACTCGAACCCACCCGGCGGCGCAGCGACGGCACCAGCACGCTGCCGAGGATCGCACCGATACCCAGCATGCCCAGCATGTAGCCGTACAACGCCGCGCTGCCGTCTGGAAAATCACGCGCAACCAGCGGCAGCAGGGCCCATATGACGCTGGCCGTGAAGCCGAACATGAAGGAACGCAGCATGGCGAGCCGCGTCACCGTGGAATTCCAGGTAAAACGGAGCGCAGCCACCACCCCTTCGCGAATGCCTTCGGGCGGCAGGCTGCGCACGGGCACTTCACGGCGCCAGTACCAGAGGGCCGCCAGCAGCGCGATGTAGCTCAGCGTATTGACCAGGAACACCCAGCTCGGCGCGAGCACGCTCAACATGAGGCCACCCAGCGCCGGTCCCAGCGCGCGGGCAACGTTGTAGTTCACGCCGTTGAGCAGCACGGCCGAACTGACCATCTCACGCGGCACCTGCTCGCCCACGGCCGATTGCCACGCCGGCACGGTGATCGCACTGCCAAGTGATATCCACAGCACGGCCAGGATCAGCACCAACGGATCCAGGTAACCGATGAAGGCCAGCACCGTGAGGAAGATCGCGCCGGCCATCTCCACCGCCTGCCCGATCAGCATGATGCGTCGCTTGTCGTAGTTGTCCGCCAGCACGCCCGTGGCAATCGACAACACGACCAGCGGCGCCGCCGACGCGACCTGCACCATTGCCACCATGATGGGACCGGCATGCGCCGCCGTGATCACCCAGGCCACGGCCACGGACTGCGCCCAGGTGCCGAGGTTGCCGAGCAGGTTGGCGATCCAGATATGGCGGAATGCCGTCACGCCAAGCGGCGACAGGATGCTGGCCTCACGGGGCGATGATTCCGCGCGCGGGGCAGCATCCACTTCCGGCGAGGTCGATTGCAGCATCCTGGTGACTGACGTCCCGTGATTCCAGCTAGGTTCCGCGTTCGCTCGTCCTCGATGCGTGAACGTCCACGCTGCCTTGTGACGGCGCTCACAGGGGATTAGGCTCAATCGCGGGGAGCCAGGAAACAGGCATCGAATCCAGAGGCTGCGCGCCTAGGCGCCGTGGGCTCATGCCGATCGCAGCACTCCTCTCGACTCCACATCCGGCCGCCTTCACACGGCCGTATTCATCAACCGCAACGAGGAAAGGGATATGTCCGTCGGCGAGAAGATTTGGATTGCGGAGCACGGCGAGCGCAGCGGGCCGTTTCCGGTGGATGAGGTGCGTCGATGGATGACGGAAGGCCGCTATGACGCGCAGACGCTGGCATGGCGCAACGGCATGCCGGAATGGGCGCCACTGTACTCACTGTTTTCCGAACGCCCTGCTCCGGCCGGCCCCTTGCCGCCATCGCCGCCGCCGGCCGCCGCCGTGTTCGATGCCACGGATCGCCCCGCGGCCACGCACATGCTCGACGAACCTACCTCCGCCTATCGCGCGCCCGCAGAAGCCCCGGATGAAGACCTGCCGCCGGCGCCCTCCATGCACTGGGGCGTGCTGCTACTGCTTGGCATCGTGACGCTGGGCATCTTCACGCTCGTGTGGCCTTTCATGCAGGCCAACTGGGTCCGCAAGATCGACAAGGACAGCAAGGCGATGCTGTGGCTCGGCATCGGCGTGGTCTGCCTGGTGGTCGGCGAAGTAGTGTCGATCGGCCATCCGTTCTCGCTGCTCGGCAGCTTGTTGAGCCTGGCCTACTTCGTGCTGTTCATCACCGCCTACTTCGCCATGGCAGGCTCCATCCGCAGCAAGCTGGCTCCGCATGGGCTCCCGGTAGAGATCGGCGGCGTCACGCTGTTCTTCTTCAACACCTTCTATCTGCAAGGCCAGCTGCGCTGGATTGCTCGCTGGCAGGAAACCGGCGCGCGCCAGCCGGAGCCACCGAAGGTGGTGTTCTGGGTGTTGTGGCTGGCCGCGCTGGTTCTGGGCGCGGCCCTCGTCATTCCCGCTTACCAGCGCTACGTGCAGCGCATCCAGGCCATGCAGATGGAACAGAGCGAATAGAGAAGACAGCGCCAGGGAGCCCGGCCTCATGGCGGGCTCTCATGGCTGCACGATGGCGCTAGGCGCTGGCCACGCGAGGCCAGTGCCACGCCAACCATACGATGTACAGCGACAGCACCGCCTCGATCACGCCGAGGAACTGGTAGAACGTCCATGCGCCTGGCATCGAAATCAGGATGATGATGGCGTAAGCCACGCCCAGCGCAGCATTGAACCAACGGCTCAACACCGCAGGCAACGCCAGGGAAAGAAAGACCATCAGGCTGGGAATCGCCATCAAGGCGGCCGTGCCCAACAGGACGCCCTGAGTGGTCGGGCCTAGCGGACCCATCTGCCCTTTCAGCATGTCCTGCAGGTTGCCAGGCTGGTAGAGCCCGAAATAATCGCCGTAGATGTAGCAAAACATCAGGCTGGCCCATAGCGCGGACAGTTTCAGCCGAACGGGTACCTTGATGTCTTCCAAGGAAGGCGGCTTGGCCATGACGATTCCATGCGTCGGGTCAGAGGGGATGTGAGGGCTGAACGGGAAGCCCGATCGGGCGGCGGACGCCCACGAACAGCAGCCACAGGCAGCTGCCGATCTCGCCGATGGCGGCCGGCAGCGTCATGTAGTCGGACATGCCCATGTCGCCGTAGCCTGGCATCAGGATGCTGCACAACACGTCGACCACGTAACCCACGCAGCCGATCATCAGGAATACGCCGATGAAACGCGGCAGCAACCCCGAACGCATGACCAGGAATCCGAAGGGGAACAACCAGAGCCCCCAGAACACGCTGGTGATGAGTAATCCATGGCTGTATGCGTCGAGCGATGCGCGCACGAGCGCCATCAACTGATCGGACACGTGACTCACATCGCTGCGTTCCAGCAGCGAGAGCAGGTTCAAACGTTCCACCAGGCTCACCAAAGCGAGCGGTACGCTGATAACCACCAATGCCACCATGACGGCGGCCACCGTCGGATCGACCGCGCGCAACAGGCGGTAGAGCGCAAAGGCCAGCAGCAGGAACGCCACCTGCTCCACCAGGAAACTCGCGATGCCGTAACGGAGCAGCGGCTCGAACGCCGCCATGCGTTCCAGCGTCGCCTGCGTATCGCCATGAACGACCAGCCGTGAGGGCACGTAGCCCAGGCTGAACATGCCTGTGACCACAACGATCAGGTAGAGCAAGCCCGCCAGCCGGGCCAGCCGTGATTCCGCATTCATTGGACGCTTCCTTGTAGCCCAGTCAGCGGCCGGCTCGCGGGAACTCACCCACGGCCGGTTGAAAGTGCAGCCTTCCGTGCCACGTTATGACGAGCGGGATTTCGCGAGCTTGTGCCATTTGGCATGGCGGGCGAAGCCGGAGCACGGGAGCCATCCTCGGTGCGGCAGTCTGGGCCGGCGCTGCACCCGGCCTGGACTGGTTGAGGGCTTCGTTAAAGAAGAGCGCTGCTTTTTCGTTCAAGCCAGGGGCAAATGCTCGCCACGTACGGACCTTGGATTGCTCTTCCCACCCGCAGCTCTTCCGTGCAGCGCGATCCGTGGCAAGCGCCATGCGCTGCCCAGTCGAGCCAGGCGAATTTGTCGAACGATGCCCGCCTCCTGCCGCCATAGAAGCAAAAGCCCGACAGAAGACGTGCGCACTGAACCATGGTTTGGCCGGTGTGGCCGAACCATGCGATTCGGAGGAAAGGTTCGGCCCGCGGAGGTGTGGCTCTGCCGGGCCAAAACCAGGGTCTCCCTAGCCCGGCAGACTGACCACCGGCACGAAGCCACCGAAGATCATGCGCTTGCCGTCGAAGGGCATGCTGCTGGCGGCATCCATGCGTGGATCTTTCATGACTTTCTCCATGCCCGCATCACGGGTGGCCTTGTCGGGCCATTCGATCCAGGAGAACACCACCGATTCCTCCTGCTTCGCCTGCACGGCGCGACGGAAATCGGTGAGCTTGCCGTCGGGCACCTCATCACCCCAGCACTCCACCACCCGGATAGCGCCAAACTCCAGGAAAATGGTGTCGAACTTACCGGCGTATCCGATGAATTGCTCTCGGTTGGCACTGGGTACGGCAATCACGAAACCATCGACGTAGGACATGACTATTTCCTTTGCGGGAAGCGGCGACCAGCATGGCCGCCATCATGTATGCGACGAATGAGCATGCGCGGGATCGACAGGGGTGCGCTCTTCGTCCCGTCGCCGCTAACGGAGCCTTCTTTGAAGTGTGGTCGTGATCGGCGCAGAACGGCCACACGCAATTACCGGGTGCCCGAGATGTCCTGCCGAAGATAAGGTGCCAGGCGCATGACTTGCACCGACCAGGCCGCGGAGCACCGAAACGCAGGCAATAAAAAAGCCCTGCTTTCGCAGGGCCTTTTTATTTTGGCTGGGAGACTAGGATTCGAACCTAGATAAACGGAGTCAGAGTCCGTTGTCCTACCGTTAGACGATCTCCCAAAACCCTGCTGAGCGGTACGCTCTGACTTGATGTACCGGCCAGTCGAAGCGGGATTAGCGCTTCGAGAACTGGGTAGCGCGGCGGGCCTTGTGCAGACCGACCTTCTTGCGCTCGACCTCGCGGGCGTCGCGGGTCACGAAGCCAGCCTTGCGGAGCTGGGACTTCAGGGTTTCGTCGTATTCGATCAGGGCGCGAGCGATGCCGAGACGGATCGCGCCGGCCTGGCCGGTGATACCGCCGCCAGCGACGGTCACGTTGACGTCAAACTTGTCGGTAGCTTCGATCAGTTCGAGCGGCTGGCGCACGATCATGCGCGAGGTCTCGCGACCGAAGAACTGGTCGAGGGTCTTGCCGTTGACCGTGATCGCGCCGGTGCCCTTGCGCAGGAACACGCGAGCGGCGGAGGTCTTGCGGCGGCCGGTGCCGTAGTTCTGCTGGATAGCCATGATGGTTCCTTAGATTTCCAGCGCCTGCGGCTGCTGTGCGGTATGCGGGTGCTCGGCACCGCCGTACACCTTGAGCTTGCGATACATCGCGCGGCCGAGCGGATTCTTCGGCAGCATGCCCTTGACGGCAATCTCGATGACGCGCTCCGGATGGGTGGCCAGCAGGTCCTTGAGACTCGTGGTCTTCAGGTTGCCGACGTAACCGGTGAAGCGGTGGTACATCTTGTCGTCCAGCTTGGCGCCCGTGACGGCCACCTTCTCAGCGTTGACCACGACGATGTAATCGCCGGTATCAACGTGCGGGGTGAATTCCGGCTTGTGCTTGCCACGCAGACGGCGGGCGATCTCGGTCGACAGACGACCGAGCGTCTTGTCCGTGGCGTCAATCACGAACCAATCGCGCTTGACGCTTTCCGGCTTGGCGCTGAACGTTTTCATTTCAGAATACCTGGTCTGCCGCCACATGGGCGGTACACGTAATCGGTGGAACAAAGGCGCGAGATGATAACGGAGTTTTCATCAATCGCGCAAGCCCACCGACCGGTGGGATGCGAGCTGGCAATGATAGCATGACCAGCATGGCGCTTGAAAAGCCCCCCTATACCCGAGAACAGAAGATCGCCGCCCTGGCCGACCAGTGCGTGCAGTGCGGGCTGTGCCTGCCCACCTGCCCGACCTACGGTCTGGACGGCAATGAGGCGGAGTCTCCGCGCGGCCGCATTGCCATTGCCGCGGCCCTGGCACGCGGCGATGCCGAGCCCACGGAAGCGCTGCGCATCCACCTCGATCACTGCCTGGGCTGCCTCAACTGCGAGCGCGTCTGCCCCGCCAACGTGAAGTACGGCGAATTGCTGGTGGAAACGCGGGCCATGATCGGCCCGATGAAGCATCGCCCGCGCGGCCTGCTCACCTTGCTCAAGCAACCGACGCTGCTTCGGCTGGCGGCACAGCTCGGCGGCGCTACGGGCCTGGCGCGGTGGAAGCAGCGGCTTGCCGCCCGCCTTCCCGCGCAGTCGGCCTGGCGCGTCGCGCTGGAGACCATGCCCGATAAGCCCGACAGGGCGCCTGCTGCACCCGCACTCGAGGTTTCGACCGACGCCATCACCGTCGCGCTGTTTCCCGGCTGCGTGGCCAGCATCGAAGACGCCGGCGCGGAAGAAGCGGCGATGTTGCTGCTGCGCACGGCGGGTTATCGCGTCGTCCGGCTGCCCGCCTTCTGTTGCGGCGCCATCGACCTGCATGGAGGCGACATGCCATCGGCCGACGAGCTCGCCGAGCGTACGCGCGAAACCTGGCAGGCCTCGGGCGCAAAGCACCTTGTCACGGTCACGCCGGGTTGCCTGGGCACGTTGCGACGTGCGCTGCCAGGCGTCGCCGTGGACGATCCGATCGGGCTGCTGGCCACGCGCGCCGATCGACTGCGTTTTCGCCCGCTCGCAGGACGCATCGCCCTGCACCTTCCCTGCACGCAGGTGAATGTCGCACGCAATGAAGCGGCACTGCAGAAGTTGCTGCGCGCAATTCCGCAGCTCGACCTGCAGGTGGTGCCTCGCGCACCCTACTGCTGCGGTGCTGCCGGAACGCACATGCTGGAATTCCCGGAGCGCGCCGCACGCCTGCGCGAAGCCACGCTGGGACAAATCGCCACCGTAGCGCCGCAGCAGCTGTTGTCGTCCAATATCGGATGTCGCCTGCATCTTGCCGCAGGCATGGATGCCGAGGGCCGGCGCTGGCCGCATATGCATCCGCTGACCCTGCTGGCGCAGCAACTGGAGAATTCGCCATGAACGCACGCACGCTTTCCCCGCTCGACCGCCTGCTGGCAGGCGTCGAACGCGCCCTGGAAACCGTTGCAGGAGCGCCGGAGGCGGCACGCCCGTCGCCCGCCGACACCTTCGACGAAGCCGACATGGATGACGCCGAGCGCCGCCACGCCGCCGGCCTCATGCGCATCAACCACACCGGCGAAGTCTGCGCGCAGGCGCTCTACGACGGCCAGGCTGCATTGGCGCGCAACGACGAGAACCGCGAGCACCTGTTGCACGCCGCCGCCGAGGAGACCGATCATCTGGCGTGGTGCAACGAGCGCCTGAAGGAACTCGACAGCCGCCCCAGCCTGCTCAATCCACTGTGGTACGCCGGCAGCTACGCCATAGGCGCACTCGCTGCGCTGGCAGGCGACCCGATCAGCCTGGGCTTCGTGGTGGAAACGGAACGCCAGGTGGAGGCACACCTGGAAGAGCACCTCGACCAATTGCCCGCGCAGGATGAGCGCTCGCGTGCCGTGCTGATGCAGATGCAGGCAGACGAGATCCGCCACGCGCACAACGCCCGCGAACGTGGCGGCGTGGACTTGCCGTTCCCGATTCCGGGATTGATGCATCTGTCTTCGATGGTGATGAAGACGGTGGCGTACCGGATTTAGTGCCTCGCGCGACGCGGCCAACCGCGTTTCAACGCTATCGCGAGCACCCACCCCTCACCCCGGCCCTCTCCCCAGAGGGGAGAGGGAGAAGTGCGGGACCGACCCGAAAACCGGGATTGATTTAAGTCCTCTTCGCCTCGGCGCGTTGCGGCGTAGCGGATTCCTTCGAGGTAGCACGTCACTAATTCTGCTTGCACCGGTCGACAGGCGCTTCTATTCCACCCAACGCTGAGAGCTCTGGCTCTTAAGGCCATTTTCTTTGGGTTACTTTTCCTTTGGGCCAGCAAAAGAAAAGTGACTCGAGCGCCGGCAGGGGATCGAAACGCCCGCCGCGTAGGCGGCACCCTGGCGGAAGCGCACGAATTACTGAATGAGACTGCAGAAACCCACCTCATCGGAGGTGCCAGATCCGGAGGCTGTGGCAAGACCCGCACCCTCTCCCCAACCCTCTCCCGGAGGGAGAGGGAGTGAAAGCTTGGCAAGGCCATACAAAAAAAACCCGCCTTTCGGCGGGTTTTTCGTCACATCAGGTTGCGACCGTGGAACAACTCCTCGATCTCCCGGCGCAGCAGCGACTCGATGCGCTGGCGCTCCTTGAAGGAGAGATCGTCGGCATGCGCCTCGAACAGATACGTATCAAGGTCGAAGTCCTTGATATGCATCTTCGTGTGGAACATGTTCTCCTGGTACACGTTCACGTCGAACATCTCGTATTTCTGGCGGATGTGCTTGGCCAGATAGTCCTGCACCGAGTTGATCTTGTGGTCGATGAAGTGCTTCTTGCCCTTCACGTCACGGGTGAAGCCGCGCACGCGGTAGTCCGCGATGACGATGTCCGACTCGAAACTGTCGATCAGGTAGTTCAGGGCCTTCAGCGGCGAGATCACGCCGCAGGTGGCCACGTCGATGTCCGCGCGGAAAGTCGCGATGCCGTTGTGCGGATGCGTTTCCGGGTAGGTATGGACGGTGATGTGGCTCTTGTCCAGGTGCGCGACCACCGCGTCGGAGATCGTGTCGCGGCCCAGCTTCTCCACCACCGGCTCCTCGGAAATGAGGATGGTGACGGATGCGCCTTGCGGATCGTAATCCTGACGTGCGATGTTGAGGATGTTGGCACCGATGATCTCGGCCACATCCGTCAGGATCTGGGTGAGACGATCGGCGTCATACTGCTCATCGATGTATTCGATGTAGCGCTGGCGCTGTTCTTCAGACACTGCATAGCAGATGTCGTAGATGTTGAAGCTCAGGGCCTTGGTCAGATTGTTGAAGCCCTGCAGACGCAGGCGCGGAAGCGGTTTTACCACAGCGACTCTCCATGGCCGGGATCATGGCCAGCAGTAGAGGCGGGTTAGCTACAAGGGTCCCCGCTAGAAAATTGAACGTGAAAGCAGGAAGCTTCCACGACCCTTGTGACCGGATCACGACACGCTCGCGTCCGAAAGACCGTGAAGTATGCGGCAAAAAAAGGGAAAACTGAACCTTCGGCGGCTCAAATTAGTTGCCATAATGCCCGGAGGGGGGAAGGATTGGACACTTGGGGGCCGCCTGCGGACCCCGGATTGAATCTACGGGACTCATTGTGGCGCAACTCAAATATCAGCTACAGCAAGCTTTTGAACGTTCCCAGGCGCCGGCCAATTTCGCTCCGGATCCGGCCTCGATGGAGCGCTTCCTGGCGCTTTGCCACCGGCGCCGCTATCCGGGCAAGACGGCCATTATCCGGCCTGGCGACCCGGCCAACACCTTGTATTACATCGTCGACGGCTCGCTGGCCGTTTGCACGGAAGATGAACAGGGGCGCGAACTAATCCTGGCCTACCTGAGCCGTGGACAGTTCATCGGCGAGATGGGCCTGTTCGTGGAACAGGCGCAGCGCGAGTCGATGGTGCGCACCCGTACGGCGTGCGAAATGGCCGAAATCAGCTACGAACGCCTGTTCCAGCTGATGGAGGGTCCGCTGCGCGAGGAGTGCCCGAAGATCCTGTTCGCCATCGGCTCCCAGCTCACGCACCGCCTGCTGCGGACGTCGCGCCAGGTAAGCCGCATGGCCTTCATGGACGTGACCAATCGCATCTCCAAGACCCTGCTGGACCTGTGCCAGGAGCCGGATGCGATGACCCACCCGGACGGCACCCAGATCCGCATCTCCCGCCAGGAAGTGAGCCGCATCGTGGGCTGCTCCCGCGAGATGGTCGGCCGTGTGCTCAAGCAGCTGGAAGAGCAGCGCATGATCGACGTGGCGGGCAAGACCATCGTGGTGCGCGGGACTCGCTGACCGGCAAGCCCTGCCGGAACGACGCAAGCACGAGTGACGCCGCCCCGGCCCCTGGCCCGGGCGGCGTTTTCGTTCAGGCCTTGGCGGCGGCGCGGGCGCGACCGCCCTTTGCCGGCTGATAAACCATGTACACGTCGGCACGTTCGTAGTGCGAGCCGGGCCGGGTGGCGGACTGCATCACGAACCCAGCCTGCTCGTACATGCGCAGGGCCGTCTTCAGGCGGCTGTTGGATTCCAGGAACAGCTCCCGGCCCTCGCGCCGATGGAATTCCGCGATGGCCGCGGCCAGCAGGCTGCGCCCGGCGCCCATGCCGCGGAAGGTCTCGTCCACGCCCATCTTCGACAGCTCGTAGACGCCCAGGGACTCCTGCAGCAGCGCGCAGGTGCCGATGACCTCGCCGTCCAGGCGCGCAAAAAAGATTGCCCCGCCCGGCGCCAGCACGTAGCGCTCCGGGTCGCCCAGCAGCTCGCGGTCGATGTCCTCGATACGGAAGTGGCGTTCCAGCCATTGCGCGTTGAGGCGGTAGAAATGCTCTTTCAGGGCCGACTCGTAGGGCACGATCTCCAGCGTGGCACTGACCAGCGCGGCGTGCTCGGCCAGCATCGCCTCGACCACGGGGCGCTCCTGCAGCGCCTGCTCGGTGGCGGACAGCGCCGCCAGCAGCGTCTGCAGCCCCTCCTCGCCCAGCGACTGGATGATGCCGCGCCTTACCGCCACCCAGATCGGCCCGAGCGCCGCCAGGGCGTGGCGGCCCTTCGCGGTCAGCGCCAGCAGGCTACGGCGGCCGTCCTGGGCATCCTTGCGGCGCTCCACCAGCTCGGCATCCACCAGCTTGTCGGCCAGCTGGCTGACCGCCGAGTGGGTCTGCCCGATCGCGGCGGCCACATCGCTGACCGTGGTTTCGCCGTGCTCCCACAGGAAGCGAAGCACGGGGAACCAGCGCGACTCCACGCCCGCGCCACAGGCGCGATAGACCTCGTCCACGGCACCGTAGAAGTGATCGCTCAGCGATTTGAGACGGCTGCCAAGCGCCAGCTGGGCGAGCGAGGGGAGATACATGGCGATTCCCTGCGATTCTTATGTAAGTCCTAACGTAGTTCCGCTCGCGTGACAGAAGCAAGAACTCCCCGGGCAAAAACGCGAACAGGGCACGACCCGGCCGGATCGTACTCGAGGTGCGCTCTACAGCAGAGGGAACCGGTGGGCTAGAACCAATCCACGCGAGTGATGGTGCGGCCCAGTGCCTTTTCCAGCTTCATGCACAGCTTCGGGGTGCCGTTGACCAGCACCACCTCGGCGGCAGGCTTCAGCATGGGGATATCGAGCAGGGAATCGCTATAGGCCACATGCCACTCGCGAACCCCGAAAGCGGCCAGCTGAGCGGGTTTGCGACGGCCGATGTTGTGCAGCTTCACGCGCATGCCCAGCAGCCCGGGTCGAAACTGCGAGGCAATCACCTCCACACCACCCAGGCCAAGCTGCGCCAGGATGTGGGTGACCAGCACCTGCTCGCAGCCCGTCACCACGATTACGCGATCACCGGCAGCCTGGTGGCGACGGAGCGCGCCGAGGCCATCGCGGCAGAACTGACGAGGCCGACGAACGAGATGCTCGGCGAATGCTTCGGCCGCCGCCTTGTAGCGGCGCTCACCCACGCCCAGAAGTCCGACATGAACCAGCGTGCGCATCGCGCGGCGCCGCGAGAACGGCGTCACCAGCAGCAACCAGGGCAAGGTCAGCAACGCGCCGAACTTGCGCAGCAGCGAGTGCTGGTAGCGATCGCGCATGAAGAGATAGAAGGCATCGCCGTGAATCAGCACGCCGTCGAAATCGAACAGCACGGTACGCGGCGCGGACACGGCCATGTCCGCCGCTGCCGGCATGGAACTGCTTTCCCCTGTAGACATCGGCGCTTACTTGGTGTCGAACAATCGCTTGAGTTCCGTGCCCGGATCGTCGGCGCGCATGAAAGCCTCGCCGACCAGGAACGCATTGATACCGGCATCGCGCAGCGTCGCCACGTCGTCCGGCGTATGGATGCCCGACTCGCTCACCAGGATGCGGTCGTATTCCATCAGCTGCTGCAGTTCGATTGAGGTATCGATCGAGGTGTGGAACGTGCGCAGGTTGCGGTTGTTCACGCCGATCAGCGGCACCGGCAGCGCCAACGCGCGTTCCAGCTCCTCCGCATCGTGCACTTCGCACAGCACGTCGAGATCGAGCTCGGCGGCCAGCAGCGACAGGTCCAGCAAGGCGGCGTCGGTGAGCGCGGCAACGATGAGCAGGATGCAGTCCGCACCGATCACGCGTGCTTCGTACACCTGGTACGGGTCGATCACGAAGTCCTTGCGCAGCACCGGCAGCGAGCATGCATCGCGCGCCTGCTGCAGGAAATCTTCGCTGCCATGGAAGAAGTCGCGATCGGTGAGCACCGACAGGCAGGCTGCGCCGCCCTTCTCGTAGCTGCGCGCGATGGCCGCCGGATCGAAGTCGTGGCGGATCACGCCCTTGCTCGGGCTGGCGCGCTTCACTTCCGCGATCACCGCTGGCAAGCCGGCGTCGACCTTGGCTTCGATGGCGGCCGCGAATCCGCGTGTGTCCGGCAGGTCGCCTACGCGAGCGGACAATTCGACCAGCGGCAGTTTCGCGCTGCGCTCGGCGACCTCTTCGGTCTTGCGGGTAAGGATGCGTTGAAGGATGTCGGTCATGTCAAAAGCTTGCGGGGAGTGGGCATGAAGAGGGCGTGAGCGTCAGGCCGTTTCCGCCAGACGCTGAGTCGACGCCACGAAGTCGTCCAACTTCGCACGGGCCGCACCACTGGCGATGGTGGCGCGCGCGAGTTCGATACCGGCCGCGATGGAATCCACCACGTTGGCCGCATACAGCGCCGCGCCCGAGTTCAGGCAGACGATGTCGTGCGGCACGCCACGGCGGCCTTCCAGCGCTTCAAGCAGCATGACGCGTGACTCCTCCGCGTTTTCCACGCGCAGGTTGCGGCTGGACGCCATGGCGAGGCCGAAGTCTTCCGGTTCGACCTCGTACTCGCGCACTTCGCCGTCGCGCAGCTCGCCCACCAATGTCGCCGCGCCTAGCGAGATTTCGTCCATGCCGTCGCGGCCCCACACCACCAAGGCATGCTTTGCGCCGAGCTGCTGCAGCACGCGCACCTGAATGCCGACGAGGTCGGGGTGGAACACGCCCATCAGGATGTTCGGCGCACCCGCCGGATTGGTGAGCGGCCCGAGGATGTTGAACAGGGTGCGTACGCCCATTTCCTTGCGCACCGGTGCCACCACCTTCATGGCCGGGTGATGGTTGGGCGCGAACATGAAGCCGATGCCCACATCCTGCATGCACTGGGCGACCTTCGCCGGCGGCAGGTCGATGACCGCGCCAAGCGCTTCGAGCACGTCCGCGCTACCCGACTTGGACGACACGCTGCGTCCGCCGTGCTTGGCGATGCGCGCGCCAGCCGCGGCCGCCACGAACATCGAAGCGGTGGAAATATTGAAGCTCGATGCGCCGTCGCCGCCGGTGCCGACGATGTCGACGAAATGCTCGTGAGCCGGCAGATCCACCTTGGCGGACAGCTCGCGCATCACGCGCGCCGCACCGGTGATCTCGCCCACGGTTTCCTTCTTCACGCGCAGGCCGGTGATGATCGCCGCGGTCATCAGCGGGCTCACTTCGCCACGCATGATCTGCCGCATCAGCTCGATCATCTCGTCGTGGAAGATCTCGCGATGCTCGATCGTGCGCTGAAGAGCTTCCTGCGGCGTGATGGTGACGCGGCGCCCCACCGACGGGTTCTGCGCCCCGCTCATGCCGCCAGCTTCAGCGGCAGGCCCAGGAAGTTGCGCAGCAGGTCGTGGCCGTACTGCGTGAGGATCGATTCGGGATGGAACTGCACGCCCTCGACGTTCAGCGTCTTGTGGCGCAGACCCATGATCTCGTCGATCGAGCCATCGGGATTTTCCGTCCACGCGGTGACTTCGAGGCAATCGGGCAACGAATCCTGCTCCACCACCAGCGAGTGGTAACGCGTGGCTTCGAACGGATCGGGCAGGCCGGCGAACACGCCCTGCCCGCGATGGCGCACCGGCGAAGTCTTGCCGTGCATGATCTGCTTGGCGCGGATCACCTTGCCGCCGAACACCTGGCCGATGGCCTGGTGACCCAGGCACACGCCGAAGACCGGGATCTCGCCCGCCAGCTCGCTCAGCACGTCCAGCGACACGCCGGCATCATCCGGCGTACCGGGTCCCGGCGAAATCATGATGTGGGAGGGCTTCAGGGCACGGATGCCGGCCACGTCCAGCGCATCGTTGCGCACCACTTTCACCGACTGCCCCAGCTCGCCCAGGTACTGCACGAGGTTGAAGGTGAAGCTGTCGTAGTTGTCGATCATTAGTAGCATAGAATATGTCTAACTATTTGATTTTATTGACTATTTTGTCAACGATGGGCGACGATTTAGGGTGCCGATACCCCCAACGATACCCCCAATTTTAGTGGGTGGCAGGCGTCACAAAACCGGGGTTTGGTCGCGCCCTGAGTGCCGAGTTGGCACAGACCGCGCTTGATAAGGATAGGGGTAACCCGGTGCTAGTTGTGCACCGGAACTGACAGCCGCACGAGCCAGAAAGCCCCTGGCCGTTCCAAGCAATTGAGATTTGCTTGTGTAACACTTATCTATGAAGCACACCGACTAATGCAGCACTGGCGTACCTTTGTGGCGCTCGGTGAGCATCTTGGTGAGGAAAATACTTATGAATGCCCGCTCGCTCGCCGTTGCTAAGTACATCCTCGACCGTTGCAAGACGCACGGCGATGGTGCTGTTACGCCGATGCAATTGTTGAAGCTTGTTTATATGGCCCATGGGTGGATGCTCGGCCTTGCTGGCCGCCCATTGCTGGACGAGCCCGTGGCTGCGTGGCGCTATGGCCCCGTAGTTCCTTCGCTGTACCAGGCCATTCGAGGCTATGGCAGCAATCCCGTGCAGAACGTCCCTCTATTTAGCGGCGCTGATGTCCAGTTTGATGACACAGAACGGTCAATCATGGACCAGGTGGCTGACATATATGGCGGTTATACGGGGATCCAGCTCTCCAGCATGACTCATGAGGCCGGCACGCCATGGGACATTGCATGGCGTCAATCTGGTCAGAACACGACCATATCGAACGACCTCATAGAACAGTTCTATCGCCAGAAGGCCCAAGCCTCTGAAAAGAGTCGGGGGCACTAATCTGTGGAAGGCATGGAGCCGCAGGACGATGAAGATCCGAATGTTCTTGGACCTGCTCCGGTTCACCCGGGAAAAGAGACCTCTCAGTTAAAAGTGCCGCGCATCGCCCCACCGCAGAAGTCTGGGTGGGGGCGCTGGTTCAACGACGCGAAGGCTCGCAAAGAGAGTGCTGCGGTCAATGCCAATCGCGATCTTGATTTGGAGGCCAGGGAAGCAGACCACGACAGGCTTGAGGACTTACGTAAGCAGCTACAAGTCGGCATAAAGGTGCTGTTTTGGGTTGCGTTGATCTGTACCTGTGCAGGCATCATTGCTTGGTCTCTGCATCAACTCATCCCCGCCGGGTGGGCTTGGCTAAATGACAGCCAACTTCAGACAATCCAGCACATACTGACAACCATCGCTGTGTCAGGCTTGGTTGGTGGCCTCGCAAGACGTGTTATGGAACCGCCATCCAAATCGAAGAGATCCGATGATGACTAAGTAAAAAGCCCCGCATAGCGGGGCTTTTTTTGAGACGCGACCGGTGGAGCGATTTGCACCCACTCTCTGCTGGCAGCTCAACTTAAGTAACAAAACGACTGCGGCGCGACGCCGCTGCTGACCACCGCGCCCAGGTCTAACGGCTCCTCGTAGCGCTTTGCACGTTTGACCTTGATCGCATAGGCAGTATCACGCCCGCGGAAGTATTCGTTGAAAAACTTCCTTGTGATGCCCGCAAAACCAGATGTGAGCGACCACATAACCCGTGGCCGTCCGCTCAAGATTCCTTCGACCTCGAACTCCCCCACAACCTTACCGACCGGCTTCGTTGCATAGATCACAACCGTCTTGAGCCCTTCGGCTTTGGGTACAGCCTTTCGAAACTCAAAGCGCTTTTCCCCGGCCAAGATCTTTTCCGCGTACTCCGGCTTAATGCTTAATAAGACTTTCATCGACTTCGCCTTTGCGGATGATCTGCTGGAACTGCGCATGTGTCAGCGGCAGGAAGCCCCAACGTGCAGCGGCATCAAGCCCGACGTCTTCAATCATGAATCCTCGCGTCACCCTTTTTTTCAGCGCGATATTGTATGTGAACCTAATTACGTGCGGGTACTTCTTCGCCGCCCAAAAATTGCGCAACTCCGCATCAGTAAAAACGCTGTATGGCCGACAGTAAGCCAAAAAGGCTTCGAGGTCAGGGAACGAGTGAATCGACCGGTACTCCTCCACGACACAAACTGAAGTGGCCACGGATCTGTAGTGCGCATGTCCGGCACCATCAGATGTCCGGTAGATCAGCAAGACGTCACCAGGCTCGAGCGCGGATAGGCCCGCCATCGCTGCCAAGTACACTTTGTGAATGCTATTCGTGTGCGAAACGTCCTCAACGACGTCAGCATCTTCGTTATTTAGAATCGAATCTGGCAACAACCTTGTGTGCCACTGAGGATAAAGCGCAAGCAGCGCCACCTTATGCCCGTTGAGCGGAACTAAAGGGTAGCTGGCAGTGGGATTTACATATCCCGACCGCAAATCACGGACGAGCACCAACTCAGTGCCGTTCTGAGTGTGCTTCTCTGCCAGCGCTTTGAATCCGTAACGCTCGAACAAAGCAATGAGAGATGTGTGAGTAGCGAAGACGGTTACATAGATTTCGTCGACCTGCTCGAAGAGCGCATGATCAAAAATTTTCTTGATGAAGCGCTCGCCGAGCTTTGTACCGTGAGCGTTGATCTTCAACGTACCGATCTTGATTCGACGACGCGCCGGCAGAGGAGGAACCACATCCCCCACTTCGCCTTCTTCCACCTTCAGGTACAAGAATCCGTCTATTGCACCGCCATCACCCTCAAAAACGTAGGCGGCGTCTTCAGCCTTCTTAGCGAACCACGCCGGGAATTCGGCGTAATCGGCTTTGAGCGAATCAAAAAACGGATCGGCTAAATTGATGTCCTTGAACTTCCGCAGCTCCAAATTCATTACTCATCCTTGATTTCCCCGTTCACTCATTGTGCCGCGACAGTTTGGTACCCGCCAGCACCCGCATATGACCTTGTTTGACGAGGCCGTAAGTCCGTTTTGTGGCCTCGGGAACCCTAGGAGGACATGCTGCCCCAGCCGCGCCGCGCATCGGCGTCCGCTACACCTACACGCGCAGGTGGGGGGTATCACTGTTGGGCCTGAAGCCGATACCCCCAACGGTACCCCCAAAATCTACGGAGACTGGCGGCTTGTCGCGGACGCCTGCGAACACGAAATGTCGGAAAAGCGCTTCCTTGTCCTGATTTGCGGACAATTGCGAACCGTCAGGAACCCGCCTGCTGCTTTTCGATCATCAGGAGCATGGGGCCGCCAACAGGGGGAAGTCAGGGGAACCAGGCCGGGTACGACCACGAGGAGCATGCCCAGGCCTCTCCGGCCCGCCGAATGCGGCGCCGGAGCCTCCATTGTGCTCAAACCCGCGCCGCACTGCAGCAACCACGACGTTTCCTCACGCCCGACCGTGCTATACCGGCCCCGCATTTCCCTGACCATGCGTTGCCGCATGGGGAGCGAGGCCATGAAAGTTGCCATCGGGTTCAAGGCGCATTCGGGCTGGGCCGCCGCGGTGGCGGTGGCGCTGCAGGACGAGCATCCGCATCTGGTGGACCGGCGCCGGCTTTCCCTGGTCGACACCGAGATCGAAGCCTGGGCCAAGCAGCCCTATCACGCCGCCGAAGGCATGACCCCCAGCCGGGCCGAGGCCCTGGTGCAACGAGGCATCGCGGCGGCCCGGGAGGCCTCGGCCAGCAGCGTGACCCATTGGGTGCAGGAGCTACGCGAAGCAGGCCACGACATTGCCGGCGGCACCGTGCTCACCGGGCCACCGATGCCGGCCTGGACCACCACGCAGATCCTCGCCATGCACATCCGCATGCACCAGGCCGAGGGAAAGCTGTTTCCCGATGCACTGGCCGCCGCCGTGGCCGCCTGCGGCCTGCCCCTGGGCCTGATTCCGGAACGGGCCCTGGATCAGCTGGAACCCTCCGCCTGCCCCTGGGCCGACGAGATTGCGAAGCTAGGCCGATGGGCGGGCCCACCCTGGGGCGCGGACCAGAAACACGCCACCATGGCTGCACTGGTCATTTTTGGCGCCCGGCTGCACTGAAAAGGTAAGCCCCAACCCTTCACAACTCGGCAATCTTGCGCGCGCATACTGCCTTTCCGCCGGAACAGGGAGGAAACACGATGCACGTCATCGCCGAACTGGAACAACGTCTGCGCGATTCGCGCCACCTGATGGCGCTGGAGAAGGAACACCTGCGCCGTGTGCGCGAGGCTGGCCTGGACAGCTCGGACGCGGAGTGGCTGCTGGAACTGCGCCAGCGCTACATCGAGCGCCTGGAAAAACGCCAGGATCACATCGTGACGCGACGCGTGGTCGCCCACGCCAATGCCAACGTGCCCATATCCACCGTCAGCGGTGAAGAGTTGCCGGTCGCGCAGACCCGGCCCGGGCACGCGCTGCCCTGAAACTCCGTATCGCCCGGCGCCGCTCCGCTAGCGGAACAGACGCCCGGGATTGAGCATGTCAGCACTGATACCCGCTGCCTGCAGGTGCGCCGGCAGCGGGCGTCCCAGAGCGAGATGGGCACAGGCCTCGCCCATCGCGGCGGATGTCTGGATGCCATAGCCACCCTGTGCCGCCACCCAGAAGAAATCGCTGCTGCCAGGCGCGAAGCCGCCCACCAGGTCGCCGTCGGCCACGAACGAACGCAGGCCCGCCCAGGTGCGCGTGGGGCGCCGGATGGTCATGGTGGTGGCTTCCTCGATGCGGTGGATGCCCATCGCGATATCGAGTTCTTCCGGCTGTACGTCGTGGGGCAACACCAGATCGGCATTGGCCGGGCAGCCCATCAATAGGCCGGCATCGGGCTTGAAGTAGAAGGCCTCCTCCACGTCCATCACGAACGGCCAGTGCGCGGTATCCATCTGCGACGGCGGCTCGAACAGGAAGGCCGAGCGGCGCCGGGGCTGGATGCCGATGGGCGCCACGCCCGCCAGTGCGGCCACTTCGTCCACCCACGCGCCGGCAGCATTGACCAGCAGCGGCGCGCGGAAGGATTCCTCGCCCGCATCCACGAACCAATGGCCCGGGCCATGCTCGATCGTGCGAATGCCCACGTTGAAGCGAAGCTTGCCGCCCCGCGCGCGCAGCCCGCGCAGGAAGCCCTGGTGCAATTCGTTGACGTCGATGTCCGCGGAACCCGGCTCGGACAGGCCGATCTCCGCTGCCTCCGGACGCAATACCGGCACCCTGCTCCGCAACCACGCTCCATCAACCATGCGCACGCCATCGCCGAGCGGAGCCATCTCCTCGTACATCGCGTGCACCGCCTCGGCCTGATCGCCATTGCCGATGATCACGGTGCCACGCGGCGTCAGGATCGGATGATTGGCGAAGCCTTCCGGCGGACGCTCCAGGAACGGGCGCGTGGCACGCGTCAGTGCACGTACCTGGGCCGAGCCATAGGTTTCCGAAAACAGCGCGGCCGAGCGCCCGGTGGAATGCACGCCCGCATGCTGCTCGCGCTCCAGCACCACCACGCGCGCATGGGGCGCCATGAAATAGGCCACCGAGGCGCCGGCCATGCCGGCACCGATGACGATGACATCCGCGTCCGTAATCGTACTCATGCAGTTTCTTCAGCAGATTGACGCGCCACCACGCTGGTGGCGGTAAGGTCGGCAGTCACATTGCCCAGCGTGGCCAATGCATCGGGCAACGCATCGACAGCGAGCATCAGGCCCAGCGGGCCCACGGGCACACCCATCGCCTGCGCCACCGGCAAGTTGGTCGCCATGAAACTCACGGCGCCCGGCAGACCCACCGAGCCAAGACTGATCACGACAGCGAGCAACGCCGCCGCGACAAGCTGGGCTGCACCCACGTCGATGCCATAGGCCCAGGCGATGAAGCAGGCCGACACCACGTACTGCACCGGGCTGGTCAAGCGGAACAGGCTCACGGCCATCGGCAGCACCAGCGCGTTGACCTGCGAGGGATAGCCGAGGCGACGCTCCGCGCTTTCGAGCATGGCCGGCAACGAAGCGAGCGACGACTGCGTGCTGGCTGCCACGATCTGCGCGGGCACCAGCGCCGGCACGAACCGACGCCATGTCTCGCCGCCCCACAGCACGGCCACCGGCAGCATCAGCAAGGTCACCGCCAGATACAGCAGGCACTCCACCAGCACATAGATGCCCAGCGCACTGAGCATGTGCAGCCCGGCCCGGGCACACACGGCGAGGATCAGCGCGAACACGCCCAGCGGCGCCACCCACAGCACCCAGCGCACGATCACGATCATGGTGTCGGCGATGGCCTGGAAGAAATGGATCACCAGCTGGCGCCGCTCGGCATCGATGCGTGTGAGGCCGAAACCAAAGAACAGTGCGAACACCACCAGCGGCAGCATCGCACTCTGCGCCGCGGACATGATCGCGTTGGAAGGCACGATGCCGTTGAACCATTCCGCCCAACCCACGCCGGTGGTTGCCGGTGCTGCATGCGTGGCGACCGCGCTTTCCAGCGCACGGGTCAATTCGTCGTTGTGCGAGAACAGCGAGAACAGGCGGGGGGCCGCCGCCGCCGCGAACAACGCGCCGCCGACCAGGATCAGGATGAACGCCACGATGGCGCGCCGCGCGATGCGCCCCGAGGCTGCCGCATCGCTGGCCGTATTCACGCCGACCACCACCAGCGCGAACACCAGCGGCACCACCGTCATCTGCAATGCGTTGAGCCACAGGCGTCCTAACGGCTGCACGGCATCCGCCACCTGCGCCGCATGGTCGGGCTGCCACGCCGCCAGCGCCAGGCCACCCATGGCGCCCAGCGCAAGACCGATCAGTACCCTCGTCGTGGCGCTCAAGGTTGCTTGCCCGGCGCGGGCAGATGCCAGGTCGCAGCAAGCCGCCGATAGGCGTCCTGCGGCAACAGCACGAACACCGGGTGGTCCTCGGGCTTGAGCCACGCCAGCAATCCACGCATGGCGGACTCGGGCATCGCCGTGCAGCCAGCCGTGGCATCGGTGGGCGACTTCCACAGGTGGGCGAAGATGCAACTGCCACCGCCCGTCTTGCCCTGCGGGTTCTGCTCGATCACGAAACCCAGTTTGTAGCGCTGGTCGCCATCCAGGTGCAGGTCGCGACGCATCGGTTCGCTGGAACCGGCCACCGCCTTTTCGCCGACCTTCTTCGCATCGACGATCTGGTTGTAATACGGCGAGCCATCCACGTCGACGCACCAGTCGCTCATCTGCATCGCCTGGTAAGGCATGCGGGTGTCGGCGTGATCGGCATAACCGAATACCTGCCCGATGCGAAATACACCGGCCGCGGCGCGACCATCGCCCTCATGCTTCTGCGGGCCATCGGATTGCGGTCCGCTGAGCCCCACTCCCCACGCGGCACCCGCGCGACCGACGGTGACGTCCTGTGCCTCGCCCGCCGGCTTCCACACATTGCCGTCGCGCTCATAAGCACGCAACACGCCATGGTCGGCGCTCCAGTCCGGCGTCACCACCAGCACCATCTGCGTCGAGCTTTGCCAGGCGGCGTCGGCCTGCGCAGCGGTAGCCTGTCCGGCAACACAGGTCGCGGCACCGACGCCCAGTACGAACAGGGCGTGAAGTAGGGAATGGCGATGCACAGGCTTCATGGGACTCCGGACTCGATACGAAGTGACTACGATTCCAGCACCTGCTGGACGCGCTCCAGGTTCGCCAGCAACTGCACGTGACGCTGCTCGTCGCCTTCGCACAACTGCACGAACACACGGTCGAGCAGATGCTGCAACGCTGACTGGTACAGCACGGGCTGGAAATACGGTCGATCGTCGTGCGCCGATACCAGCAGCGCGAGATCGGCCAGCGCACGCAACGGATTGGACGTGTGGCGCGTGACCGTGATCAGCAGGCCGCGGCGCTCGCGGAAGAACCGCCCGATCTTGCACAGCGCCGGATGGCTGCCCTGCTCGGAAAACACCAGCAGCACATCCCCTTCGCCCGCGGCGGACACGCTCGCTGCCATGCGCGGCGCGTCGAAGTTGTGCACGCTCGGGATGCCCAGCAGCGACAGGCGCAACGCAAAGCTGCGCGCATAGATGTCGTCATCGCCCAGGCCGATCATGAATACCTTGCCCTTGCATCCCGCCGCGGCAATGGCATCGGCCACGGCCTGCAGGGTTTCGGGCGGGTTGATCAGGCGGGTCTCTTCTTCCGCCTCGGACTTGCGGCGCCACAAGTGGGTCGCGCGCAGATCATGCTCGCCTCCATCCGCTTCTGGCGACACCTCCGTGGCGTCACCGTTGTCGGCGCGTGCGATCGCCTCGCCCACGGAGTACTTGAGGTCGGGATAGCCCTTGAAACCAAGCTTTTGGGTGAACTTCACCACGCTGGACTGGCTGATGCCCAGCGCATTGGCCAGCTGCTGCGAGGAGTAGTCGCGCAGCAGCTGGGCGTTTTCCAGGATGAAGTCGGCGATGCGCCGCTCGACCGCCGACATCTGGTCGCGTTCGGAGCGGATTTTCACCAGCGGTGACATATCAGTCGGGCAACCTTTCCAGGCCACGGATCTCCCGGATTCCCAATCCGGGCGCCTCGGTGACCGAGATCTCCGACTCGTTGAAGATCACGCCCCCGTCAATGGGGTTGTACTGGCACAGCGAGGGGCCGTCCAGATCCACCTTGGTGATCACCGCCGACTTGGCCACCGCCACGTGCACCGCGGCCGCCACGCTGATGCTGGTTTCCAGCATGCAACCAATCATGCACTCCACGCCGTACATCGCGGCGATGTCCGCGATGCGGATGGCGTTGGATATGCCACCGGTCTTCATCAGCTTGATGTTGATGATGTCGGCGGCGCGCATCTGGATCAGGTCGATCACTTCCATCGGACCGAACACGCTTTCGTCGGCCATGATCGGCGTATGCACGCGCTCGGTGACGTAGCGCATGCCTTCCAGGTCGCGCGCCTTCACCGGCTGCTCCACCAGTTCCAGCCGAACCCCTGCATCTTCCAGCGTCTGCAACGCATAGACGGCCTGCTTGGCGGTCCAGCCCTGGTTGGCGTCCAGGCGCAGCAGCGCGCGGTTCTGCACCGCGGCGTAGATGGCCTTGACGCGCTCGATGTCGACGCCGATGTCCTTGCCCACCTTGATCTTCAGCGACTCGAAGCCACGCTCCACCGCACTGACCGAATCGGCCACCATCTTGTCGATGTAGTCCACGCTGATAGTGATGTCGGTGGTGATCACCGGATCGCCACCGCCCAGCAATTTGTAAAGCGGCGCGTTGTACAACTGGCCCCACAGGTCGTAGAGGGCGATTTCCACCGCGGCCTTGGCGCTGGTGTTCTTTTCCATCGAGCTCTGCACCAGCTGGGTGAGCCGGTTGAGGTCGGCGATGTCCTGGCCCATCAGGCGCGGTGCGATGTAATGGCGGATCGCATCGACGATCGACCCATGCGTGTCACCGGTGATCACGGCCGTGGCCGGCGCTTCGCCGTAGCCCACGTGGCCGGTGTCGGTGTGCACCATCACCACGATGTCTTCGACCGTACCTACGGTGCGCAGCGCCGTCTTGAACGGCGTCTTCAAGGGCACCCGCAGCATGCCGAACTGGATGTCGGTGATCTTCATGACGCTCGGAGGCTTCCTGTCTTCGAAAGGGAGAATGGGGTTGGCGGCGGCCATCACGGGCGGATGTGCACGATGCTGGTCATGCGGTCGACATAGCTGTGCTTGCTGTCGAACATGAGGGGCAGCAGCGGCGTCACCGACACTTCATTGAGCTTGACCCGGCGCATCGTGCCGTTGCCGTCGAAGTAGCTGATGCCGCCCGTGTCATGGATGACGTAGGGCTCGCCGTTGAGCTTGCCGATCACCATCATCACGTGGCCGGGGATATAGACCAGGTCGCCGACATTGAGCGCCAGCGCCGCCTTCATGCGCGCGTCATGGCTGTCCTTGTCGGTGAACGCCTGGTGCGTCAACGCGGGACTGATCGCCTGCTTGCTGGTGTTGCGCGGCATCTGCACGCCCAGGCTGCGATAGACGTCCGACACGAAACCGCTGCAATCGCGCCCGTCGTAGGCATGGCCCCAACCGTAGCGCTCGCCCAGGAACTTGAAGCCCTGGCGGATGATGTTGGCCTCGGTCAGCGGCAAGTAGCTATCGCCGGTATCGGCCACACGCTGCACCAGTGCGGGCGAGAACGCGAGCTTGCCCTCGGCGCCCTGCAGCGGCAGCTCGACCACGTGCGAGGCGTACGGCGACTGGCCGTTCACCGGCTGGTCGGCCGGCTGGTCGGCCAGCACCGGCACGGCCACGCCCATGTCCAGTTGCAACTGCGAGATACCCGGCTGCTCGGGGGTGAACACGGTGGCCACGTTGTCGCCGGTGATGATGCGCACCGGCGTCTTGCCGGCATAGCCGAACACTTCGGCAGCCGAGCCTTCCGCCACGTTCTCGCGGCGCGTCCAGGCGGCATAGCGCGGGCTCACCACGAACAGCCACTGGCCGTCACGGCTTTCATGCGCGATCACCATCGGCGTACCGGGAAATTCCGCGGTTTCCTGAAAGCGATCGATGTCGTGGTCGTCGGTCGAGGTGAACACCCGCTGGTCAGTGGGGAACGTGCGCAGTGCGGCACGCTGCACCACCAGGCCATAACGCGTGGACTGCTGCGCCGGCACCCTGTCCAGCGCGAGCTGGCCGGTGACCTCCTGCTTGAGTGTGGCGGCTACCGGCTTACCGTTGACGTCGAACAGCGGCTTGGAAGGATATTCCGACAGGTCCCTGATCCAGCCTTCCACTTTCGCGCGATCGAGAGAGGCCGGCAGCGCCTTCAGGTCATGCATGGAAGGATCGATCTGCAGCAACCTGGCGTTCTGCGCCTGGATCGCCGGTGTGTCGAGCAGCACGCGATCAGGCTGGGCCAGCTGCTTGATCCAGAATTCCGGAGTGAGCATCGCGTTGTTGCTGATGCCGATGACACCCGAAGGCGGCACGGGAACCGCGTCCGGCCCCTTGCCGGCGATGGCTGGCGCGGCAGCGAGACTGGCGGCGAACACGAAGGCAAGGCTGGGCTTGAATCGCATGATGACTCCTACGCAATGGCCAGCGACGACATCACCGACGCCACCAGCAGACCGAACGCGGTACCGAGGATATAGCCCAGCAAGGCCAGCAGGATGCCCACCGGCACCAGCGTGCGCGAATAGCTGGCGGCAAGGATCGGCGTGGCGGCCACGCCGCCGATGCAGGCGAGCGAGGAGATGCCGCACAGATAGAGGTCGAAGTGGAATACGCGGGCCGCGAGCGCGAGCAGCAGCGCGTGGATCGCGATGATGCAGACGCCGCACATCAGGTAGAGCGGCGCCGAGCCGATACCTTCGAAATTGCTCTGCGAAGCCAGCACCGCCACTACGCTGATCAGCATGGCGCTGGAGATGGTGTTGGCACCCGCGAAGCGCGCCAGCGGGGTCTGCGCAGCCACCAGCCCAATGCCGGTGGCCAGCATGATGGTCCAGGTGGTGGGCGACACCATGTCGGTGGTCGGCAGCCGGTCGGCCAGCCACGCCGAGATCGCACCCACCAGCAACGCCATGCCCAGCCACAGCAGCACGTTCTCCGGCGTGGTCGGCCCGTGGCTGCGGGTCTCCTCCACCACCATGTCCGCGCTGGACTTGGCACGCGTCCAGCGATTGAAGCTAGTGGCCAGCCGGCCCAGCCCGAACAGCACCACCACCCACATGGAGTAGCACAGGGCGTCGGTGAGCAACGACATGGCCAGCAGCCGATCCGGCATACCGATGGCCTGTTTCACCGCCACCATGTTGGCCGTCCCGCCGACCCAGCTGCCAGACAGCGCCGCCAGGGGCTGCCAGGCGTTGCCCGCCAGCCAGTAGCGAAACATCAGGAAGGTGGCGATGAAGGCCACGAACAGGCAGACCATCGTGACGAAGAACACCGCGAGAACGCGCGGCCCCAGCCGCAGGATCGCGAGCAGGTCGCAATTGATCATCAGCAGGAATAGCAGGGCCGGCACCATGTGCCCGATCAACATCGTCTGCGCGCCACGGATCTCGTCGTTCACCTGCCACAGGCCGGTCACCGCCAGCGCCGTGACCAGCAGATAGGTCAGCACGATCGGCGGCAATACCTCGAAAAACCGCCATTTGAAGCGCCTTTCCAAGGCAGGAAACAGTCCTGCCGCCAGCAACATGACAGCGAGATAAGGCCAGGCCGTGTGGATCATGCGTCCCCTCTGGTTCCCCTGATCGCCTGCCATGGAATATCTAATTCAGGCAGGTTTCGATTGAAGCATAAATTATTGACCGTCGATTGCAAGCGTGCTACACAACGACGGTGTCGCCATTTCTTGCGAGGGGAGTGCAGTGAAGATGGCCAGGAGTTCCATGTTCTTGCGGACCCGACGCGCCCTACCGGCCGCGCTCGCTCTCGTCTGTCTGCTGGCTGTCGGCGCACCCTGCGCATCGACCGCCCCATCGCCCGTGCAGCATGCCATCGCGCTCATCGATGCGGGGCAATTCAACTCAGCGGAAACGGACATTGCGAAGGCGCTGACCCAGCCAGGCCTTCCGGCAGGCACACGCGATGGGCTGTTGTTCCAGCGCGAGCGCATGCGCCGCATCCTGATCGACTTCACGCTGGATGCGGATGCCGCCAAGGCACGCATCCGCAAGCAGGTGCCCGACCTCAGCGACGCCGAGTTCACCCGCTGGGACCAGCAGGGCCTGCTCGAGCACATGGTGATCGATGGACGCACGCTCTACTTCAAGCGCGCACCCAACAACCTGTTCCTGTTGAGCAAGGAAGCCGCGGCACGACGCAGCAAGCCTGCGCCGTCAAGCGACGACCCGATGGAAACGCTCAACGAGCACCATCGTGCCGCGCGCACCGAAGCGCTCGCCACGCACCGCAGCAGCGTTACGCCAAACCATGTGCGCGTGACCGAGACGGTCACCGTCGATGCGGACGCGGTGCCTGCCCGTGAGACCATTCGCGCCTGGCTGCCCTTCCCGCGTGAACTGCCGGGGCAGCAGGAGCAGGTACGACTCGTCGACAGCCAGCCGACCGGCGCGAGCGTGGCGCCAGCCTCCACCATGCAGCGCACCGCATACCTGGAGAAGAAGGCCGAGGCCGGCAAGCCGACGACGTTCGCGGTCACCTACGAACTCACCATCTACGCGCAGTACCACGACATCGACGCCAACACGGTGGTGGCGCCCAAGCTCACGCCCGAGCTGAAGCCCTTCGTGGAGGAACGCGCGCCGCACATCGTGTTCACCGATGACCTGCGCGCGTTCTCGCGCAAGGTGGTGGGCAACGAGACGAACCCGTATCGCATCGCGCAGAAGCTGTTCGCCGCCGTGGACCAGATTCCCTGGGCCGGCGCACGCGAGTACTCCACCATCAGCAATCTCAGCGATTACACCCTGCATGCCGGCCACGGCGATTGCGGCCAGCAGACCATGCTGCTGATCACGCTGCTGCGCCTCAACGGCATCCCGGCCCGCTGGCAGTCGGGCTGGATCTTCTCGGACGGCAAGTACAACAACATCCACGACTGGGGCCAGCTCTATCTCGCGCCCTACGGCTGGGTGCCGATGGACGTGACATTCGGCCAGCTGCATCCGGAGCATGGGGATGACCCCGCGCTGCAGTGGTTCTACCTGGGCGGGCTCGATGCCTATCGCATCGCCTTCAACAGCGACTTCAGCCAGCCCTTCGTGCCGGCCAAGCAGCACTTCCGCTCCGAGACCGTGGATTCGCAACGCGGCGAGCTCGAGTGGCGTGGCGGCAACTTGTACTTCAACCAGTGGGACTACGACTTCACTTGGCAGCTCCTGCCCGTGCCTGAGCGCACCGGCGGGTAAGCGGCTTTTACATCAACGACGGCAAGAACCGGGGGAGAACGGGGAGATGGGCAGTCGTAATTTTCGCAGGACCGTGCTGTGCATGGCGCTTGGGCTTGGATTGAGCTCGATGGCCGTGCCTCCGGCACACGCAGGTAACAACGACGGCACGGTGGTAGGACACACCGAAGCCGGTGCGGTAGTCACCATCAACAACACGCAGACCGGGTTCTCGCGCACGGTCACGGCGGACGCCAAGGGCAGCTACCGCATTCCGTTCCTGCCGGTGGGCGACTACGTCCTCACCGTCGCAAAGGATGGCAAGGAGCTGACGGCGCCCGCCAACGTCACCGTCACGCTGGGCAATGCCACCACGGTCAACCTGGGTGGCAATGCGCAGAACCTCGAAGCCGTGAACGTGACCGGCACGTCGATCATTACCGCGGTAGATGTCACCTCGACCGAGTCGGCCACCAACATCTCGCGCGAGGAGCTGCGCCGCCTGCCGGTAGACCAGACGCTCGCCTCCGTGGCTCAGCTCGCGCCCGGCGTGGTGAAGGGCGCATCCTCGTTCGGCGGCCTGTCGTTCGGTGGTTCGTCGGTGGCCGAGAACGCCATCTACGTGAACGGCCTCAACGTCACCGACTTCTACAACCGCAACGGCTATTCCGAGGCACCGTTCAACTTCTACCAGGAATTCCAGGTGAAGACCGGCGGCTACTCGGTCGAGTTCGGCCGCACCACCGGTGGCGTGATCAACGCCGTGGCGCGCTCGGGCACCAACGAGTTCCACAGCGGCGTGGAAATGACCATGGAGCCGGGCGCATGGCACTCGGAGGCGGAGGATCGCTACGACAGCAGCGGCAACCGCTACCTCACCGCCAGCAAGGACCGCGATTCGTTGATGAAGACGAACGTGTGGGCATCCGGCCCCATCGTGAAGGACAAGCTGTTCTTCTTCGCCATGTACGAAGCGCGTGGCGAATCGCCCCGCAACACCAATGACGAAGGCACCGCGCTTACCAGCAACCGCGCCAACCCCAACTTCTGGGGCACCACGATCGACTGGCGCATCAACGACAGCAACCTGCTCTCGCTGATGGCCTTTTCGGACAAGGACAGCAACGTCGGCTCGGTCTACAACTACGACTACGACACCGACACCGTCGGCGCCAAGACCAACGAGATCTACACCGACACCGGCGGCAAGAACTGGTCGCTCACCTACACCAACTACTTCACCGACAACCTGTCGATGAAGGTGCTGTACGGCGAGAACCGCCGCGAGTCGTTTACCCGTTCGCTGGCCGACATCGAGTGCAACCACGTCGCGGCCGAGAACGCCGTCGCCAAACCGGGCGTACCGCTGGGTTGCACCACCAGCACATCGGTCTCCAAGCGCAATGACCTGCGCAAGGAAGGCCGTGTCGACTTCGAATGGAAGCTGGGCGACCACCTGTTGCGCTTCGGCTACGACCATGAAGACGACGATTCCGATTATGCCCGCCACTATCCCGGCCCGGGCGCGATCTACTACAACGTCTACGCCGCCACACCGGGCTCGTCGATCCCGAACCCGAACGGCGGTGGCGTCATCCCGGCGGGCTACAACGGCTATGTGCGTGCACGCCGCTACGAGATCTCCGGCAACTTCGATACCACCAACAATGCCCTCTACCTCGAGGACAACTGGCAGGTCACCCCGACCCTGCTGTTGAACGCCGGCATCCGTCGCGACGGCTTCGACAACATGGACTCCGCCGGACACAGCTACATCAAGATGGACAACATGTGGGCGCCGCGCTTCGGCTTCTCGTGGGATCTGAAGGGTGACGGCACCACCAAGATCTACGGCAACCTGGGCCGCTACTACCTTCCCGTAGCCAACGTCATCAACATCAAGCAGGCCGGCGGCCTGCTGGACGAGCGCACCTATTACGCCTTCGGCGGCTGGCAGACGCTCACCGACGCCAACGGCAACCAGTACGCCATGCCCATCCTTGGCCCGCAGCTCGGCGGCGTGGATACCTCACAGGGCAACGGCACCGTGGGCGACCTGCGTTCGGAAGTGAACAAGAACATGGACCAGGTGTACCAGGATGAGCTCATCCTGGGCTTCCAGCAGATGATCGACGACAAGTGGTCGTGGGGCGTCAACGGCACCTACCGCAAGCTGCACAACGCGATCGACGACATGGAGATCAGCGCGACCGGCAAATGCGGGCCGGACGGCTATATCGGCTGGGTGATGGGCAACCCGGGCAAGAAAAACACCGTATGGGGCGACACCAACTGCGACGGCACGCCGGACGGCTGGGTCACGGTGGACACGTCCAAGGAAGGCTGGGCGATGTACGACGCCGACGGCAACTACCTCGGCCAGCGCGGCTGGGTGAAGCCCAAGCGCACGTACACCGCGCTCGAATTCCAGATCGATCGCGCATGGGATGACAAGTGGGCTTTCAACGCCTCCTACGTGCTGTCGTGGAATCGCGGCAACGCCGAGGGCCCGGTCAATTCGGACACCGACTTCGATGACACCGGCCGCACCGAGAACTTCGACAATCCGTGGGTGAACTTCGGCGGCAACGGCTACCTGCCCAACGACCGCCGACACCAGATCAAGATGCGCGGCACCTACGCCATCACGCCGAACTGGCAGGTGGGCGGCGATCTCAATGTGGCGTCGGGCGGCCCGATCACCGGCTTCGGCGTGGGCAACCCGTACGACGACACCAACTACCACAGCTACTTCATCTGCGTAGCCAACTGCGACTCGCCGGTTTCGGAAGACCGCGTGTACCAGTCCTCGCCGCGTGGCAAGTACGGCCGCATGCCATGGACCTACAACCTTGGTGCCAGCCTCACCTACCTGCGGCCACTGGGCGACAAGGGTCAGCTGCGCGTGAAGTTCGCCGTGTACAACCTGCTGAACGAGCAGCAGACCATCGCGGTGGACCAGGACCTGCAGACCACCATTTCCAACAGCACCAGCTCCACCTTCAAGCAGCCGCTCCGCTTCCAGCAGCCGCGTT
Source organism: Dyella amyloliquefaciens (assembly GCF_004296575.1). Lineage (GTDB taxonomy): Bacteria > Pseudomonadota > Gammaproteobacteria > Xanthomonadales > Rhodanobacteraceae > Dyella > Dyella amyloliquefaciens. The sequence continues at coordinate 652,671 of NZ_SAYT01000005.1, forward strand.
TCGCCCAGCTCACCGTTTCGGTGGATTTCTGACTTGACCGTCCCCACCGGCAGCCCACATCGTGTGGGCTGCCGTTTTTTTGAACGCGGACGACGCCTACCCAACCATGAACAAGCCCTCCGAAGCCACCCCCCGGGACCATCGCGCCGCGCCACGCTTCGACGGGGTCGACCTGCAGACACTGGCCGAGCGCTTACCTACCCCGTTCCACGCCTATTCGGCCAGCGCCATCCGCGATCGCATCAGCTCGCTACAGCGAACCCTGCATGGGGTGGATGCGCTGATCTGTTATGCGGTGAAGGCCAATTGCAGCCTGGCCATCCTCAGCCTCATGCATGAGCACGGCGTGGGCGCCGACATCGTGTCCTCCGGCGAGCTGTGGCGAGCACTGCGCGCGGGCATACCGCCCGAACGCATCGTGTTTTCCGGCGTGGGCAAGAGCGAGCAGGAAATTCTCGAAGCGCTGGCTGCCAACATCCTGCGTTTCAACGTGGAGTCCCACGACGAGCTGCTGACCCTGCAACGCCTGTCCGCATCGCGAGGCATCACCGCACGCGCCTCGGTGCGCATCAATCCGGACGTGGATGCCCTCACCCACGCCAAGATTTCCACCGGCAAGGCCGAGAACAAGTTTGGTGTCAGCATCGACGAGGCCCGGCGCTGGTTCGCCGAGAAGGCCACGCTGAGCCATGTGCAGCTCGACGGCCTGCACGTGCACATCGGCTCGCAGATCCTCAGCCTCGATCCGTTCCGCGAAGCCTTCAAGCGCGTGGCCAGCTTCTGGCGCGAACTCGAGACGGCAGGCCACGCCATTGCCAGCATCGACGTCGGTGGCGGCCTGGGTGTGCGCTATCGCGAAGGACACGATCATCCGGTGGATGCCGCGGCCTATGTCAGCGTGGTTCGCACCGCGCTCGACGGCTTCACGGGCCGCCTGCTGTTCGAGCCGGGCCGCTACCTGGTCGCCGAGGCCGGCGTGCTGCTCACCCGGGTCATTCGCATCAAGCATGGCGAGCAGCGCAAGTTCCTGATACTCGACGCCGCGATGAACGACTTGCTGAGGCCGAGCCTGTACGATGCCTGGCATGACATCGTGCCCGTGCATGGGGAGACACGAGCGATGACGGAGTACGACATCGTAGGTCCCGTCTGCGAGACAGGCGACACTTTCGCCCGCGGCCGGGCCATGCCCGAATGCGCGGCCGGCGACCTGCTGATGATCCGCACCACCGGCGCCTACGGCGCCTCCATGGCTTCCACTTACAACTCGCGACCGCTCGCGGCCGAAGTGCTGCTCGATCGCGGGAGCTATGCCATGGTGCGCCAGCGCCAAAGCTTCGAAGACATGATCGCCGGCGAGCAGCCGGCCCGACACTGGGAGACGGCATGAAGGGCTTGAACATTCTTGGTAGCGCGATCGTCCTTGCACTGGCCTTCGGCGGCAGCGCGTCCGCCGCCCAGCAGGATCCGCCGATCACGCTGGATACCCATGTCGACATTCCCTTTGGCTTGATGCACGAGACGCGCTTCGACGTCGGCAAGTCCACGCCGTTGCAGGTGGATCTGGACAAGATGAAGCGCGGCGGCCTCGATTCGGCCTTCTTCATCGTCTACGTCGAGCAGGGCCCGCTGACGCCGGAGGGCTACAAGCATGCGATGGACGAAGCGAAGCAGAAATACGACGCCATCGACCTGATGGTGCGCACCTACCCCAACCGCATTGCCCTGGCCACTTCGCCGGCACAGGTGCGCGCCAACAAGGCAGCCGGCAAGCTCTCGGCCATGATCGGTGTCGAGAACGGCTATTCGCTGGGACACGACATCAAGAATCTCGACGCGGCCTACAAGCGCGGCGCGCGTTACGTGGGCCTCGCCCATATGGGCAACAACGACCTGTGCACCAGTTCCACGCCGGAAGCGAGCCTGGGCGACACGCCGCTGCCCGAGTACGGCCTCACCGACTTCGGGCGCGCCGTCGTCAAGCGCGACAACGAACTGGGCATCATGGTCGACGTGTCGCACTCGTCCGACCAGTGCGTGCGCGACGTACTGGCCGTGTCCACGGCGCCCGTCATTGCCTCCCATTCGTCGGCGCGCGCGCTCGATATCCATCCCCGCAATCTTTCCGACGAACTGCTGCGCGCCATCGCCGCCAAGGGCGGTGTGATCCAGGTGGTCGCCGTGCAGGATTTCATCCGGCTTGACCCGGCTCGCGAACTCGCCATCAAGGCGCTGCAGGCCCAGGTTGCCAAGCAGGCTGGCGACAAGGAGTTCGACAGCGAGAAGCTCGAGTACCTGCCCGCCTACATTGAAGGCATGAAGCGCATCGATGCGGCGCTACCGCCGCCAACCGTCGACGATTATGTCGCGCACATCAAGCACATCGCGGAGGTCGCGGGCATCGATCACGTAGGCGTCGCTTCGGATTTCGACGGTGGCGGTGGTGTCGCCGGGTGGAACGACGCAACGCAGACGCGCAACCTCACCGCAGCGTTGCGGCGGGCAGGCTTCAGCGACCAGGACATTGCCAAGATCTGGGGTGGCAACTTGTTGCGTGTATGGGGCGAAGTGGAGCAGCACGCCACGGCCGGTCATGCGAAGCGCTAAGTCCGCAGCCGCGGGATGGCTGCGCGCAGGGCGCGTTGCCGTCGCGCTTGTAGGTGCGGTGATCGCCACTTCGGCGATTGCCGCCCAACCAGATCCCAAGCTCGACGCCATCGTCGATACCGTAGCGGCCCGCTATCACCTCGCCGGCGTGGCGGTGGGCGTGATCGATCACGGCAAGGTCGTCTATACCCATACGAAAGGGGAACGCACGGCCGGCTCGGGCGAGGCCATCGACGCGGACACGCTGTTCAAGATCGCCTCCAACAGCAAGGCGATGACCAGCACCCTGCTCGCCCGCCTCGTGCAGGAAGGCAAGCTGCGCTGGGACGACCCGGTACGCAAATACCTGCCCGCATTCCGCATGAACGATCCCTGGGTCACCGAACACATGCAGGTCGGCGACCTGCTCACGCATCGCAGCGGCCTGCGTGAAGGCGCGGGCGACCTGATGCTGTGGCCCGAGCCCAACGCGTTCACGCGGGAGGACATCCTCCACGGACTTGCCTACCTGAAGCCTGCCTACAGCTTCCGTGCGGGATACGCGTACGACAACCTGCTTTACGTGATCGCGGGCGAGGTGGCTGCTGCGGCAGGGCATGACCGCTATGACGCGCTGCTGCGTCGCGAAGTGTTCGGGCCGCTCGGCCTGTCACGCTGCCAGATCGGCCGCTGGAATCGCGATGCCGTCGGCAACGTTGCACAGCCTCACGCACGCGAAGACGGACGCACCGTGGTCGTCAATGCGGACGATGCCATCGTTCCCGATATCACCTCGGCCGCTGCGGGAGGCGTGCGCTGCAGTCTCAATGACATGCTCACCTGGGCGCACAACTGGCTGACACCCACAACCACGCAGCTTGCCTGGCTATCACCCGCGCAGCGGCAGATCCTGTGGACGCCGTATACGCCCATGCCGATCGCGAAGCTCCGTCGCGAGTGGGATGGCACGCGCTTCTATGCCTACGGCTACGGCTGGCGGATCGCCGATGTCGATGGCGAGTTCACCGTGTCGCACACGGGTACGCTCTCGGGCATGTATTCGGCGATGGTGCTGTTGCCAAACCGGCAATCCGGTTTCGTGGTGCTGATCAACAGCGAAGCCGAAGACGCACGCACCGTACTGATCGAGACGCTGACCAAGCACTTCACCCAGCCCGCCGATCCACACGACGTGAACTGGTACGCCGACCAGCTCGACGCTGCTGCGGCAGCACCCGAACACAAGGCACCCGAACCCGTGTCGCAACCGGCGACCGTGAAGGAACTCGGCGCCCAGCTCGGCCAGTGGCGTGACCCATGGTTCGGCACGATCAGCTTGTGCCCGCGTGATGGTGCGGTGCGCTTCACCGCCACCAAGTCGCCTCGCTTGGTGGGCACGGTGATGCGAGCCGGGCAGCGCTACCTGGTGCACTGGGACAAGGGCGAAGTCGACGCATGGATGGACTTCCCCAAGCATCCGGGCGAGCCGATGCACATGAGCAAGGTCGACCCGGCTGCCGATTTCAGCAACGACTTCGAGGATCTCTCCTTCCATCGGGAGCGTGCCTGTGAATAGCGCCGTTAGCTCCACCCTCTTCCTTGCCGCCCTGCTGTTGGGCACAGAGGCGACGGCGGACGGCACGCCGACGCTGTCACCTGCAAAGACCGCCGCGCAGGCGGGTCTGGTGGACATCCGCCAGCTCGCCCCCGACATCGCCGAGGACATCAAGTACGCCGGCAGCGACAACTTCGTGGGCACGCCGGTGGATGGTTATCTCGCACCCAAGTGCTTTCTTCTCAAGCCCGCGGCCGAGGCGCTGGCGCGCGTGGAGCGCGATCTGCGCGCACAGCATCGCCGCCTGCAGATCTTCGACTGCTATCGCCCTGCACGTGCGGTGGCGCATTTCGTGCGCTGGGCAGGCGACCTTTCGGACCAGCGCACCAAGCCCGAACATTATCCCGACCTGGACAAGCGTGCCCTGCTCGGTGACTACATCGCCCCGGTGTCGGGCCACAGCCGCGGTGCGACGACCGATCTCACCCTCATGCAGTGCGATGCCCATGACACGCACTGCAAGCCGCTCGACATGGGCACCTCGTTCGATTACTTCGGCACGCTGGCGAACACCGAATCGCCGAAGGCGACGTCCGCACAGCATGCCAACCGCGAACTGCTGCGCGCCGCGATGGAACGCGAAGGTTTCCGTAATTACTCCATGGAATGGTGGCATTACACCCTGACGCCCGAGCCAACCCCCGACACGATCTACGACGTACCCGTGCAGTAACCATCTACCTCCGATGACAAGGTTCGTACCGATGCGCACGTTCGCCTTGCTGTGCTCCCTGCTGCTGTGTGCGGCCAGTCACGCCGCCTCGACCGACACGACCGGCATCGCCGCGATGATGAAGGCCTACCAGGGCGACGTGCCCAGTGCGTCACTGCTGGTCATCAAGGATGGCAAGGTCGTGCTGCGCAAGAGCTACGGCCTGGCTGTCGTCGAGTCGCACGAGGCCGCCACGCCCGACACCAACTACCGGCTTGCGTCAGTGAGCAAGCAGTTCACCGCCGCGGGCATCCTGCTGCTGTCGGAACGCGGCAAGCTCTCGCTCGATGATCGCGTACGCCGCTGGCTGCCTGAACTCAACGCAGCGCACGACACCATCACCATCCGGCAGCTGCTCGATCACAGTGGCGGCCTGATCGATTACGAAGACCTGATGCCGGCCGATGTCACCGACCAGATCAGCGATGCCGGTGTGCTGAAGTTGCTTGCCGCGGAACCGCGCAGCTATTTCGCACCGGGAACCTCATATCGCTACAGCAACGGCGGCTACGTGCTGTTGGGCCTGATCATCGAGCGCGCCTCCGGCCAGACGTTGCCGGATTTCCTGCGCCAGCACATCTTTCAGCCCCTGGGCATGACGCACACCCTGCTCTATCAACGCGGCGGTCCGGATGTGCCACATCGCGCCTACGGCTACAGCGAAGAGAACGGTCACTGGGTGCGCACCGACCAGAGTTCCACCAGCGCCACGCGCGGCGACGGCGGCATCTATTCGTCCATCGACGATATGGCGAAATGGGACGCCGCGCTCTACGACCACCGCCTGCTCTCGGACGCCTCGCGCAACGCAGCCTTCAGTGCACAGAACAAGGTGACAGGCGAGGAAGACGTCGACAGCTACGGCTACGGCTGGCGCATCCACGGCGACGTGCGCTGGCACTCGGGCGAGACCATGGGCTTTCGCAACGTGATCATCCGCTGGCCGAAACAGCATCTCACCGTGGTGATGCTGACCAATCGGAATGATCCGGAGCCGTATCACATGGCGCTGGCGATCGGGCAGCGATTCCTTCAGCCGTAAGCCACCAGGCCGGGCAGCACCAGCAGACAGGGCTGGTCCATCACGACACGCGTGCCGCGCCGAGTCCGCGATGCTTCCCGTTCGGCAAGGTGCGTGGCGAACTCCACGGCGTCGAACAACAACGAACGACGCCCCGTGGGCCGGCCATCGCGCAGCACGGTCCACATGCCGTGCTGGCGCGCAAGGACATATTCGACGGGGTAGACGCTCATGGGAAATGCCGTATTGCGGGATTTCCTACAAGGCTAGAGGTCACCCTCTGGCAACAACATCAGACTTTTCCGAAAACGGCGAACGGCCAGGACCGATAGTCAGAGAGGCGCGCTTGCCGGGTCAGGGGCCAAGCCGGGCGGGCGCGAAGTCGAGCACCTGCGACGTATAGCTTTCGACCACGAGGCTGAAAGGCCGGTTGTCCTGATCGAACAGCACGGCGCGGTGCTCCAGTACATGTCGCGGAATGTCCAACGCGCCGCCCTTCGACGCAGGCACCGGCGCACCGCTTTCCCAACCCTGCGGCAGCGGCGACCACAACAGCTCGGCCGACAGGGTCTGGCGGCGGAAATGCAGCGGCTGCACCACCTTGCCGAACGGCATATCGGTGGAGTCCAGCTCGTGGTTCATGGCGTCGGTGAGGCGCGAAGGCACGTACCAGTTGTCGGCTTCGGACAACACGCGATCGCCGCAGGCGAGCTGCACGCGGCGATAGCGCACCAGCTCATCCGGACCGATGGCCAGCTGCTTGCGCGCGTCGTCAGGCAGCGGCTTGTCTTCGCCACGCACCCGCTCCGCCACCACCTTTGCTTCGGGCGCGAGGTGATGCGCGCCACACCAGCGTTCCAGCGTCAGCGTTGCGCTGGGATGGCTCAGCAGGTCGGCGTTGAGCGTCTGCAGCAGCGCCAGCACTTCGATCCGCGAGGTGGCATCGTCGCTCCACGGCGCCTCAGGCGTGCGGGCGGGCGCCGGTGTCACCAGCAGGCTGCCACCCAGACCAATCGCGCAGGCCGCAACCGCGCCTCGACGGATCGCGCGCATGCTCACAAGCCCTTCGCAGCCTGCGCCACGGCGCGGAACAGCGCGCGGCCCTTGTTCATCGTCTCCTCCCACTCGGAGGCGGGATCGGAGTCGTACACGATGCCTGCGCCGGCCTGGACGTGCAGACGTCCATCCTGGATCACCGCCGTGCGGATCGCGATGGCGGTGTCCGCATCGCCCCACCAGCCGATCCAGCCGATCGCGCCGGCGTAGATGTTGCGCTTGTAGGGCTCCAGCTCCTGGATGATCTCCAGCGCGCGGATCTTCGGTGCACCACTGAGCGTGCCCGCCGGGAAGGTGGCCTTGAGCACGTCCATGTAGCCCACGTCAGGACGCACGTCACCCTGCACCTGCGAGACGATGTGCATCACGTGCGAGTAGCGCTCGACCACGAAGGATTCGCTCACCTCGACGCTGCCGGTCTCGCTGATGCGGCCGATGTCGTTGCGTCCGAGATCGATCAGCATCACGTGCTCGGCGCGCTCCTTCGGATCGGCCAGCAGTTCGGCTTCCAGCGCCTGGTCTTCCTCGTCGGTGGCGCCGCGCTTGCGCGTGCCGGCGAGCGGACGCACTACCACCTTGCCGTCCTTGAGGCGCGCCAGGATTTCCGGCGAGGAACCCACGATCTGCGTCTGCCCCAGGTCGACGAAGTACATGTACGGCGACGGGTTCAGTGCGCGCAGCGCGCGGTACACATCTACCGGGCGCGCATTGAAGCCCACGCTCAGGCGCTGCGAAGGCACCACCTGGAAGATGTCGCCGGCGCGGATGTATTCCTTCGCGCGCTCCACCATCGCCTCGAATTCCTCCTTGGTGAAGGAGGACTTGAAGTCGCTTTCATCCAGCGCCGTGCTCTGGTTGAGCTGCGGATACGACACGCCGCTCTGGCGCAGTCGGTAGACCAACGCATCGAGGCGGCGCTGCGCTTCGGCGTAGGCGTGCGGCTGCGACGGGTCCGCGTGCACGATCAGGTACAGGCGGCCCTTGAGGTTGTCGAATACGGCCACTTCTTCGGCCAGCATCAGCAGCACGTCGGGCGTGCCGAGCTCGTCCGCGCGATCCCACTGCGCCAGGCGCGGCTCGATATAGCCGATGGTCTCGAAGCCGAAGTAGCCCACCAGTCCGCCACTGAACGCGGGCAGCTGCGGCAGGCGCGGCACGTCGTACTGCTTGCGCAGCACTTCGATCTCGCCCAGTGGGTCTTCGACGTGGCGACGCTCGGTCACTTCACCGGCGTCCTCCACTTCCAGCTCATGCCCGCGCAGCCGGTACACGCGCTTCGCCGGCAGGCCGATGATCGAATAGCGTCCCCAGGTGGCGCCGCCCTCGACCGACTCGAACAGGAAGGTATACGGGCCGTCGGCCAGCTTCAGGTACACCGACAGCGGCGTGTCGAGATCAGAGAACACCTCGCGCACCAGCGGGATGCGGGTATGGCCCTGCGCTGCCAGTGCGTCGAATTCGTCGCGGGAAATCACGTGGGGAGTGTCCGGTTGGGCGAGCTTGAACGGCCATTGTAGGGGCCCTTCGCGGCGAACCGAAATCCGTGTACGGCTTGTCCGCGCGCGATTGCGCGCCTAACCTTGCCCCATCAATGCTCGAAGCGGCACTGCAGGGGAATCGTTGGGTATGGACCACAGCTGTCTGATCCTTTCCGGCCGCCTGCTCGACGGGCAGGACCTGGCCACGGTCCAAGCACGCCTGGCGGCGGCTTTCGGCATGGAAATGGCGGGTTTTCGCGAGCGTGTGTTTGAACGCGCCCCCCTGATCATCCGCCGCGGGCTGGACACCGCCACCGCCGACGCTCAGGCGGCTCAGTTGCGCGGCATGGGCGTCGAGGCCGACGTGCTGCCCGACAGCGACCGGCTGGCCTGGCTGCGCCGGGACGGGCAGATCCGCGGCCCCATCCCCGAGGAAGCCCTGTCCCGCTACGCCCACGCGGGCGACCAGTGGTGCCACGACGGTGGACAGGCCTGGTTCGACTGGGTCCACGCGACATCGCCCTTCCCGCCACTGCCCGAACCGGATCCGGAAGACGTGGCGCTGGAAGAGGCGGCCGCCCACGAGCCGCCACCGCTGGAGTCCGTGATGGAGCCACCAGCGCTGGAAGCCACCATGGAGCCCCCCCCACTTCCACCCATGCCCGAGGCCACCCCGCCGCCGGCCGCACCTGCCGCCAAGGCGCCGCTATCCACTGGCGCCGTCGTGGCCTCGCTATTCGGATTGCTGACGCTGCTGTATCGCCCGTTGGCACCCATCGCCGTGCTGCTGGCATTGGGCGTGCTGATCTATCTGTATCGGCGCCCGCTGCTGCGCGGCCGGGTCTTCGCCGTCGCCGCGCTGCTGCTGGGCGCCACGGCATGGCTGCTATGGATGCACCAGCCGGCGCCGGCGCCTGTAGCGCAACCCTATGTGCCACGCCCGTTGAAGCCGCTGCCGTCCGATCTTGCCCCAGTGGCGCAGGCGCCCACCGAGTGCACGGCCAAGGCACCGCCGCCGAAGAACGACGAGGATCGTTTCCTGCTCACCGGCCAGCGTCTGCTCACCGGACGAGCACAGCGCAAGGGCGATACCTATGTCGCGGAAGTCGCGGTATCGGTGAGCGACGACTGCCAGCCCAGCGCCCTGCAGCTCTATGTGTTCCGCCACGGCGTGTTCCTCGGCCCGGCGCTGGACAAAGCGGCGAGCCTTGCCACCACCAGGCTCGCCAACTTCGACCTCATCGACGACCAGCACCTGAGCGTGACGCTGGCGCAATGCACGGAGAAGCCGGGCGATTGCGCGGCTACCACGGTGAAGCAGTTCGCGGTGATGCCGGGCGGTGGTGGCTGGACGTTGGGCGAGATCAAGTAGCACCTCGTCGCCGTCGCTTTTGTGGGAGCGCACCCTGTGCGCGACTGCGAGGCAGCGCAGAACATCGCAAGAAGCGGCATCACCGCTCCGTTGGCTGTCGCGCACAGGGTGCGCTCCCACAAGGAGCCGGAGGTCACAGCCTCTGACGCGGCATCCCATGCAACTGCAGCGTGAACGCCACGCCGCTGCCATCGTCCAGGTTGCGCGCCATCGCCACGCCGCCGTGGCGCTCGGCCACCAGGCGCACCACGTAGAGGCCCAGGCCAAGATGGGGTGCATCGCCCGGCGTCGCCTTGTCACGCAAGCTCACCAGTGAGTCGAACAGCCGGCCTTGCATCGCGGCGGGCAACGGCGGGCCCTGGTTGGCCAGTTCGATCTCGGCGCCATGGCTGGTGGCGCTTAGCGTCAGCCGCAACCAGCCGCCATCCGGCGTGAACGACAGGGCGTTGTCGAACAGCTTGTCCAGCGCCTGCGCAATCAGCTCGGGCGCGCAGTGCATCATCATCGGTTCGTCGGGCAGCACGGTCTCGAGCCGTCGCGTGCCGGCGAGCGGGCGATAGGCCTCACCGCAGCCACGCACTACTGCCACGAGATCGACATCCTCGGGTTCGGCCGCCGCAATCGCACGCTCCATGCGGCTCGCCTCGCTCATCGCGCGTACCAGCGCACCGAGGCGCGCCACGCCGTCGCGAGCGCGCAGCATGTAGGGCTGCGCATCAGGCGGCATCGCATGCTCGGCCTGCAGGGCGTGTTCGAGGTTGTCCAGCGAGGACTTCACGATCGCCAGCGGCGTGTTCAGCTCGTGCGACAGCTTGGAGGCCAGCGTTCGCAGGTAATCGGTGTAACCACCCACCACTTCGAACAGCCGCTCGAAGCTGCGGGCGAGATCTCCGATCTCGTCTTCGGCCCCGGTCATGGGGAACGGGCCGTCCAGACGTCCATCGTTCAATTGCGCGCGCTCGGCAGCGTCACGCAGGCGCCCAAGGCGAATGCTCAGGCGCGTGGCGAAGATCAACAGGATGGCGCCCGCCACCAACAGCACGCCGAAACTGGTAAGCAGCAATCCAAGCAACGCACGGTTGGCGAGCAACGGCACCGCGCGGCTGGCCTGTTCCAGCAACAGCACGCCGCGCACCTGTCCGTCGCGCTCGATCGGCACCGCAGCCGCCAGCACTACGCTGCCGCGCGCTTCGCCCTGGCGCCACAGCGTCGCGGGTTGACCCTTGCTGGCTTCGCGCACCTCGGCCACGTCCAGACGTGGCACGTCCTGCGTCCACAGCTCGGCATCCTCCACCTGGTTCGCAAGCAGCGAACGGTAGATCAGCGCGGCGAACCAGCCAGGCTGATCGCCCGGCGCCGAGGCCGGCGTCGCAAGATGCCCGGTCTGCGCCAGCACCCAGCCGGCGGGTGCGAGCACACGCGCCTGCACGCCATCGAGCGCCAGCTGGCCCAGCTCATAGGACAGCGTGGTCGAATAAGCGACCAGCGGGCGGCTCTCCACCGCCTGCGGGTCGCCGCCCGCATTTGCGTCGTAGATCGACAGGCCCAACGAGTCCACGCCAAGGCTGCGCGGCACGCGCAACTCCACGCGGTAACCGCTGCCGTCCTCCTGCCATTGCGCGGTGAGCTGCGTCGGCAGGCCGTCGACGGCCGGATCGAGCGGCCGCGCGGTCACCAGGCCCGGCGCCGCACTGGCGAGCAGGTAGCGCCGCGACTCGCCCGCCTTGCCCAGGCTCAGCACCAGATGATCAGCGCGCAGCGCTCCCGGATCTTCCGCATCGGCACGCGTACGTTGTGTGCTGCGCACGTCCGCGTAGAGATAAAGCCAGTCCGCATCCTCGGCGAGCAACAGCTTGCCGCGTCGATCCAGCGGCTGGCTCCACGGCGTGAGCGGCGCCCAGTCGTCGCCGTAACCATCGATCGTGATCGGATTGACCGCCTGCTGCACGTACCAGTCCGGACCAGATGGCGGCAGTGGCGCATCGGTCACCACCAGGCTGCGCGCCATCGCGCGCGCGGACGCGGTGAGCGCCTGCGCCTGGCCTTCGCGCAGCAAGGTCTCCATCTGGCGCACGTACAACCAGCCGGCCACCGGCAGGGCCAGCGTGCACAGGGCGACAAGCAGCAGTTTGCGACGGAGGGTCATGCCGGCACGATACCGAAAAGCCGCTTAGTGCGCGGCTTTGGCGGCGTCGGCGTGTCCGGTGGAATTCACCGCATAGCGCGACTGCTCGACCACCTGGCGGAACAGGGCAAGCAATGCGTCCTTCCCGGGTTCATCGTGGGCGAACGCCATCGACCAGCTGAGACGGATGCCGCTCGCAAGGCCCGGGTCACAGAACACCACCACGTCATCCTTGTGGTCCGTGCCTTCGTACAGCAGGCCGCGACAGGCCAGCGCCTTGTTGTCGAGCTCGAAGACGCCCGCCTTGCCGTGAGGATCGCGTGCCAGGTAGTGATGGCGATCGTCCTGCACCTCGGCTTCGAGCGAGGACAGTTTGGACGGCCATACGTTGAGCACCATCACGCGATCGGGCTCGCCGGTCCATTCGCCCTTGTAGAGCACCTCGTTGACGCCGATGCCCTGTGCGTACAGGCAGCAGTCCTGCGTCCATCCCGCGGGAAGCACGGTGCGAATGGTCCACGCCGGCACATCACGATCCGCCTTGCCGTTGATCACCACCTGCGCGGCATCAGCGGCAAAAGCCCCCTGCGCGGACATCCACAACAGCACCAACGACAGCAAACCCATCCAACGCTTCATCAAGGCTTCCACCGATAACCGACGCCATGCACCGTCTCGATGGCGTCGAACTCCGGCGCCACGGCGATGAACTTCTTGCGGATGCGCTTGATGTGCGAGGTGATGGTGGCGTCATCCACCACCAGTTCGGCTTCGCGCATCAGCTGGTCACGGTTCTTCACGTGCCCGGGGAAGCGCACCAGGGTGTGCACCATCCAGAACTCGGTGACCGTCAGCGGGATCTCCTCGTGGTTCCAGGTGATGCGCATGCGTTCGGACTCGAGCTTGAGCGGGCCATGCTCTATCACCGTTTCGCTGGACGCCGGCACCTTCAGCGATTCGATGCGACGGAACAGTGCCGCGATGCGCGCCGCCAGCTGATGCAGGCTGGTGTCCTTGCTGAGGTAGTCGTCGGCCCCCAGGCGCAGCCCCGAGATCACGTCGAAATCGGAGTCGCGCGCGGTGAGGAAGATGATCGGCAGCGTGGCCGACTTGGCGCGCAGCTCGCGGCACAGGTCGAAACCGCCCTCCGGCTCGTCGCCCAGGCCGATATCGATGATGACCAGCTCCGGCAGGCGCATGGCGAAGGCGTTGGAGGCCTCCTGCCGCGAGCCGTAGCCACGCGTCTCGTAACCGAAGCGGGTCAGCGCCTCGACATAGTTGGCGCGGATCAGCGGCTCGTCCTCGACGATCGCAATGCTGCGGCCCATGGCTCACTCCGGAATGGCAATGGCGCGCAGCGTGAAGCCTGTGCCACGGCCGCGCAAGCCACAAACCCATACTGCCCCCGTTTCGCCATTCGCCGTCGGCGCGCCGCCACAGTCCGGGACACCAGACAGCCGCCCCGGGCTGACAACAGATGTGATCCACGTCGCACAAGTACCTCGAGACGCGCCAGCTGCCACGCCACGGGCCGATCTTGCCCGCGTTTTGCCACATTCGGGTCCCGGCGCATGCCCCGCATGGGAGCGCAATGGAGCCGTCTTCGCAGGAGTCCGAAACATGCGTCCCACTGGTCAGCCCCCCGTCGATCCCAACGCCGAACTGCACGGTTTCGAGCCGTTGCGCGTGGTGCTGGCGCTGGGTGCGCTCCTGCTCGGCCTGGTCATGAGCCTGCACTGAGCAGGCCCGTCATGAACGGCGATACCGAACTGAACGACCCTTTCCTGTTACCTGCCGTGGAAGGCTTGGAGGCGGCCAGCGCGCATGGAAGCGCGTCGGCCGCCGGGGCCGATGAGCTCGATCCTGATTATTGGCAGTCCCTTTGAGCCTGGCTCCCGCTCTCCGGGTTACGTTCCTCCCCGCCTCTGGCGGGGATTTTTTCATCTGAACAAAGGCTTAGGGCGAGTCGTCAGGCTTCCGGCCCGGGGAACCAAATCGCAAGAGCCCGGTCCCAATCCATGGCGGTCGTGGATTCTTGCCGTGGATCCATGTCCCGCCGTGTGGTCTCCTCACACGTCGTTCCGACGAAACTTATCCCGGCGCGGGCTGCGCCGGGATTTTCTTATGGGCGCTCCGCAGCGGGGCTCAGCCCTTCACCGCCGCCAGCTGCTCGTGCATCGCGGCGATCACGGTCTGGTAGTCCGGCGCATTGAAGATGGCCGAGCCGGCCACGAACGTGTCCGCACCCGCCCCGCCGATCTCGGCGATATTGGCGGCCGTCACGCCACCATCGATCTCCAGACGGATGGCCCGGCCACTCTCGTCGATGCGACGACGCACCTGGCGCAGCTTGTCCAGCGCGCCGGGAATGAACTTCTGCCCGCCAAAGCCCGGATTCACGGACATCAGCAGGATCAGGTCCAGCTTGTCCATCACGTAGTCGAGGTAGCTCAGCGGCGTGGCCGGGTTGAACACGAGGCCCGCCTGGCAGCCCGAATCCTTGATCAGGCCGATGGTGCGGTCGATGTGCTCGCTGGCTTCCGGGTGGAAGCTGATCACGCTGGCTCCCGCCTTGGCGAAGTCCGGCACGATGCGGTCCACCGGCTTCACCATCAGATGCACGTCGATCGGTGCGCTGATGCCGTAGTCGCGCAGCGCCTTGAGCACCATCGGACCCATGGTGAGGTTGGGCACGTAGTGGTTGTCCATCACGTCGAAATGCACCCAGTCCGCGCCGGCGGCCAGCGCCTTGGCGGTGTCCTCGCCGAGCCGGGCGAAGTCGGCGGAGAGGATGGACGGGGCGATGACGTTGGATTGCTTGCTCATGTCTAGGATTCCTGTAGGAGCGCACCCAGTGCGCGACCCAAGCGCTGCGTAGTGACCGTGATCGCGCACAGGGTGCGCTCCTACAGGTCGACGCCAAGTTTATTTGAAGCCGCGTTCTGCCTTGATGCGCTCGTAGGCCGCATTGATCTCGCTGGCGCGCGACTCCGCCTGCTTGCGCATCGCCTCGGGCAGGTCGCCCAGGCGATCCGGATGATGTTCGGAAATCAGTTTGCGGTAGGCGCGCTTCACCGCGCGGTCGTCCACGCTGCGCGCGATGCCCAGCACGGTGTACGGATCGGGCCCCTGCGTATTGCGCTGGGGCGGCACGTAACCGCCGTTGCCGCCGTAGGGACCGTGGCCACGTGAATAGCCGGTGGCGTTCCAGGCGTAACCCTTCATCGCCATCAGCGCCATCAGCTCCATGTCGCTCACGCGCAGCGCGAAGGCAAGCTGGCGCAGGATGGCCATCTTTTCCGGTGGCGGATTGCCTTCGGCAAGCACCGTCTCGATCACCACGTCGAGCACCGGGAAGGCGTGGTCACGGCGCAGGCCGACCCAGCGACGCAGCTCCTCGATGGCGAGGGTCACGTTGAATTCGGGCTGCTTGCCCTGGTTGAACGCGATGATGGCCTGCTTGCGCTGCTCGTGCTCCAGGCCCATGCGCTGCATCACGCGCTCGGCCACGGCAATCTCTGCCTCGGAAACGCGGCCGTCGGACTTGGCCACCGCACCCAGCACGTTGAACAGCGGACTGATGTAGCCGCCCGCCTGGGGCGTCACGCGGCTGCGCTGGCCCTTGCGCAGGCTGTCGATGATGAAGCCGGTGATGCCGCCGACCACGGCGCCAGGCAGACCGTGGCCGAAGATCAGGCCGAACAGGGCAAGCCAGAGGGTCCAGGTGAAGGTCATGGATTGCCTTGAATGTGAGGCGTCTGCGCGCTGTACCAGCGTGCCAGTTCGTCGAGGTCGGCGTCACTCATCGGGCCGATCGCCGCGCGCATCAGGGGCACGTTGCGGCGGCCGTCGCGATACTGCTTGAGCGCCTCGCGCAGGTAATCGAGTTTCTGCCCGGCCAGATTGGGTGCGCCCGGAATCTGCGCCATGCCGGTTTCGCCATGGCAGGCAGCGCACAGGCCCAGTCGCGCAGGCTTCGCCGGGGCCGCCGCGTGAACCGGCAGCGCCGCCGCGAGCCCGGCCGCCAGCAACGGCAGCGCGCGAACCCACGCCGGGCGCTTGCCCGTGCGCGTTGCGACATCGATGCGGTACGGCGGAACCATGGAAGACGGCCTGGCTCAAAAAGCGCCGATTCTAGCAGCCGCCGCAATACCCGCCGGGCCCGGCGGATCGCCGCGATACGTCTGGCACGGGCCGCACCCGGTAGAATGGGCGGCTTCGCGGGCCCTGCGGGGGCCCAAGTCACCGTTTCCCCGTCCTGGCACGCCAGGCGGCCAGCCAGGAGCGAACAACGTGCCCACCACCCTGCTGCAATCGAACCTGCCAGGCCTGGAGCTGATCCACCGCGGCAAGGTGCGCGACGTCTACGCGCTGCCGGAAAACCGCCTGCTGATCGTCGCCAGCGACCGCCTGTCCGCCTTCGACGTGGTGCTGCCCGATCCAATCCCAGGCAAGGGCGAGATGCTCACCCAGATCTCCAATTTCTGGTTCGACAAAACCGCGCACCTGGTGCCGAACCATCTGCTCGACGTCCCGCTGGCCGACGTGCTGCCCGCCGGCACCGACCTGAAGCTCTATGAGAAGCGCGCCGTGGTCACGCGCCGCCTGAAGCCGGTGCCGGTGGAAGCGATCGCACGCGGTTACATCATTGGTTCGGGCTGGAAGGACTACCAGGCGACCGGTTCGCTGTGCGGCATCAAGCTTCCCGCGGGTCTGAAGCAGGCGCAGCAGTTGCCTGAGCCGATCTTCACTCCGTCGACCAAGGCCGCCGTGGGCGATCACGACGAGAACGTCAGCTTCGACGCCGTGGTGGCCGCCGTGGGCACCGAGCTCGCCGAGCAGGTGCGCGAAGCCACGCTTTCCATCTACAAGTGGGCTGCCGCCTATGCCGCCGAGCGCGGCATCATCATCGCCGACACCAAGTTCGAGTTCGGCACCGACGAGAACGGCAAGCTCTACGTGATGGACGAGATGCTGACGCCCGATTCCTCGCGCTTCTGGCCGGCCGACTCGTACCAGGTGGGCATCAGCCCGCCGAGCTACGACAAGCAGTTCGTGCGCGACTACCTGGAAACGCTGGACTGGAACAAGAAGGCGCCCGGTCCGAACGTGCCGGCCAACGTGATCGCCGCGACCTCGGCGAAGTACGCCGAAGCCCTGCAGCGCCTCGCCGACATCAAGCTGGATTGATACCCCATGCAGCCTTGGCTCGATAGCTACAGCGCCGACCACCAGCATCCCACCAACCGCGTGCTGCACTGGATCTGCGTGCCGCTGATTCTGTGGTGCGCGATCGCGATGATGTGGACGATTCCCGTACCGCCGATGATCGGTCGCCCGGGCTTCTGGTCGGTCGCCGCCCTGGTGCTGGCCTTTGCCTGGTACTGGAAGCAGTCGCGCCGACTGGGCGCGGCATTGTTTGTCGCACTGGTGCTGCTGTGCGCGCTGACCGAATTCGCCTATCGCCAGCTGGGCCCGCACATGCTGCTGACCGCCATTGGCGTATTCGTGGTGGCGTGGATCGGACAGTTCATCGGCCACGCCATCGAGGGCCGCCGGCCGAGCTTCTTCACCGACCTCGCCTACCTGTTGGTAGGCCCGGCCTGGTTGATGGACAAACTGCTGCGCCGTGTCGGCATCTAAGTCACCTCACCACCCACCGTCATTCCAGCGAAAGCTGGAATCCAGCGCCTGCGTGACCCTGCAGGAAAGCCAGTGGATTCCGGCTTTCGCCAGAATGACAGGCGCAATGAAGCCATTCCCGGATCCGGCATGACCACTCTTCTCACCCTGATCAGCGCCCTGCTCTGGTGGGTGCTCTACAGCAGCATCGGCGCCCTGTTCTTCGCCATCATCGCGTGGTCCGTGATGCGCTGGAGCGAGCGCTGCCCGGTGGTGTTCAACCGCGCCTATCTCGCCTGCCTCGTGTGGAGCCTGATCACCCTGCTGATCATCGGTGGCGTGGCGATGCACGAGGGACACACGAAGCCACCATATGCGCCGCTGCTGGTTTCGCCGCTGCTGCGGGGCGCGTTGCTGGTCGACATGCTGATCGGCGTCGTAGTGTTGTGGCGGCTGATTCCGCGCGTCGATGCTCGTCGCATCCGGCCGTCCAGCGCGTGTCTCGCGGTGGCGATGATCATGGCCGTGGGCTTCGGCCTGGCGACCAGTCTCGCCGGCTGAACCCGTGCGTCACGGTCTCGGAACGTGGGACCGGTGCAAGCTACAACGGTCGGCTGAGTGCCGAGAGCCCGCATGACGCTGCGCAGCCTGTTCATCGACTTCAACAGCTATTTCGCCTCGGTCGAACAGCACGAGGATCCGTCGCTGCGCGGCCGCCCTGTCGGCGTGGTGCCGGTGGACGCGGATACCACCTGCCTGATTGCCGCCAGCTACGAGGCCAAGGCCTTTGGCGTCAGCACCGGCACGCTGGTGCGCGAAGCCCGGCGGCTGTGTCCCGGCATCGAGATCCGGCTCGCGCGCCCTGAACGCTACGTGTGGTGGCACAACACGCTGATCGAGGCGATCGACCACGCCATCCCCATCGCGCGCGTCGGCTCCATCGACGAGATGGCCTGTGAACTGGTCGGACGCCAGCGCGAACGCGCCGTGGCCGAACAGGTGGCTGGCCACGTGAAGCGAGAAATCGCGCGTGTTGCACCCGGCGGTGCCATCCGTTGTTCGATCGGCATCGCGCCGAACAACTTCCTTGCCAAGACCGCCTCGGACATGCGCAAGCCCGATGGCCTCACGGTCATCGAGCAGGAAGGTCTGCCGCAGGTATTGCACGATCTCGACCTGCGCGACCTCTGCGGCATCGGCCCATCGATGGAGCAGCGCCTGCATGCACACGGTATCACCACCGTACGGCAGCTCACCGAGGCACCGCGCCACCTGCTGCGCCACGCATGGGGCAGCATCGAAGGCGAGCGCATGTGGGATCTGCTGCGCGGCAAGTGGTTGCCAGTGGCGGAGACTGCGCGCAGTTCGCTGGGGCATTCGCACGTGCTCGGTCCCGAGCTGCGCCATCCCGCCGGTGCGCGCGCCGTGCTGACGAAGCTGCTGGTGAAGGCGGCGATGCGGCTGCGCAAGCTGGAGATGCTGAGCGGCGCGATGGCCGTGCGCATCCGCTATGTAGGCCACGACGAGCGCTGGGAAGGCGACCTCGGCTTCGATCCGACCGACGACAGCCGCGAACTGCTGCGCATGCTCACGCGCATGATCGATGGCCCCGGCCGCAAGGCACGCGTGCTGCCCGGGCCGGCCCACGCCACGCCGCTGTCAGTGAGCGTGACGCTGCAACGGCTGGTCGCGCGCACGCAAAGCACGGGCTCGCTGTTCGAATCACCCGTGACGACACGCAAGGTCGATGCGGTGATCGATCGCATCAATGCGAAATTCGGCTACAACAAGGTCTACTTCGGCAGCATGCAGGCGGCGATCGATCACGATGCAGCGCCCATGCGCATCCCGTTCAATCGCATCCCCGACAGCGCCAGCGAGAACGAGGCGCGCAAGGACGATGCGCAGCATCACGCACTGTGGCTGCAGTCACTCAATCGGGCGAAGGTGCTGGCCGAGCATGCGCATCGGCAGGAACGGGAAGAGAAAGCGGGCGACTCAACGCCCAAGCGCGAATAAGCGCTGCGCAGGCGCAACCGCTGAGCTGCGCCGCGCAAGCCCCTCTCCCTCAGGGAGAGGGGCCCATCAGATCAATGAGCGTCCGCGGCGTGCGGCTTGTCCGGAGCGGCAGCCGCTGCGGTGGCATTGGAGAAGCGGCCGCCATACGGCAGCACTTCCGACGCCAGCTTGGCGTCGCCCTTGATGAGGCCGACGGCGTCGAACAGGATGTGCGCGGTCTCCTCGAGCTGCGGATCGGCCGCCTTCTTGGCGTCCTTCTCCTGCTTCAGCTCCGACTTCAGGCTGCGCTCGTTGGCGTTGAGGCCATCGTCCGTCACCGCATCATCCGAGCCGTCCACATCACCGTCGATGGCCTTGTGGCGCGCGCGGAACTCGGCCTGCAGGGCGTCCTGGTCCTTGCGCTCGGTCTGGCGCTGGGCGAAGTTCAACGAGATCGTCGTCTTGTCGCGCATCTTCTTGTACTGCGCCAACTCATCGAGCATCAGCTTCCACGAGGGCGCCGTCGCCGTGCGCGTATCGTGCTTGCTCTGCAGCTGACCGAGGTAGGCCTTGAGATCCGCGACCGGCTTGTAGTCAGCCGGCTGGATCTGCGTCCACGGCAGCGCGTTGTCGTAGGTCGACTCGCCGAAGTCCTTCTCGTCGCCGTTCTTCGGATACTGGATGTCCGGCGTCACGCCCTTCAGCTGCGTGGAGCCGCCGTTGATGCGGAAGAATTCCTGGATGGTCATCTTCAGCTCGCCGTACTGCGGCTTCTCGCTGGTGTTGCGGGTGAAGCGGTCGAGGTCGACCAGGTTCTGCACCGTGCCCTTGCCGAAGGTCGGCTGGCCGATGATCAGGCCGCGGCCGTAATCCTGGATGGCAGCAGCGAAGATCTCGGAAGCCGAGGCCGAACCACGATTGACCAGCACCGCCATCGGGCCGCTCCAGGCCATGCCCGGATCGTCGTCGCCCTGCACCTGCACTTCGCCACGGGCGTCGCGCACCTGCACCACCGGACCCTGGTCGATGAACAGGCCGGTGAGCTCATTGGCTTCGGCCAGCGAACCGCCACCGTTGTTGCGCAGATCCATCACCACGCCTTCCACGCCCTCGCCCTTCAGCTCGCCGAGCAGCTTGGCAACGTCGCGGGTGGCGCTCTTGAAGTTCTTGTCGCCTTCGCGGCGCGCACCGAAGTCGGAGTAGAAGCTGGGCAGGTCGATCACGCCGATCTTGCGGGTGACGCCGGCGTCCTTGATCTCGATGACCTTCTTCTTGGCGGCCTGCTCCTCGATGCTCACCTTCTGGCGCACCAGGGAGATCAGCTCGTGCTTGCCGTCCACGCCCGCATCGGCCGGGAGGATCTCCAGGCGCACCGTGGTGTTCTTCTTGCCGCGGATGTGCTTGACCACGTCGTCCAGGCGCCAGCCGATGACGTCGACCATCGGGCCGTTGTCGCCCTCGCCGATCGCCACGATGCGGTCGCCCACATGCACCTTACCGGACTTCGCGGCCGGGCCGGCCGGCACGATCTCGCGGATCGCGGTGTATTCGTCGCGTGCCTGCAGCACCGCGCCGATGCCTTCCAGCGACAGCTTCATCGAAATGTCGAAGTTCTCCGCCGCGCGAGGGCCGAGGTAATCGGTGTGCGGATCGGTGGATTCGGCATAGGCGTTCATGAAGGACTGGAACGCGTCTTCGCCGTCAAGCTGCTTCACGCGATCGATGTAGCCGGCGTAACGCTTGTCCAGCGTCTTGCGGATCTCGTCGTCGCTCTTGTTGGCGAGCTTGAGGCGCAGCCAGTCGTTCATGGTGCGCTCGCGCCACAGAGCGTCGAGCTCAGCCTGGTCCTTCGGCCAGTCGGCCTTCTTGCGATCGAAGTTGTAGCTTTCGTTCGTGTTGAAGTCGAAGCCCTGCTTGAGCAGGCCTCGCGCGTAGTTCATGCGGTCGATGGCGCGCGCGACGTACAGGTTGAACATCGAGAACGGACCGGCAAGGTCCTGGTTCCAGATCGCGTCGTCGAGCTGCGTCTTCAGCGGCTCGAACTTGGCCATGTCGGCCTGCGTGAAGAAGACCTTCTCGCCGTCGAGGCTATCGACATAGGCCTTGAAGATCTTCTGCGACATCGCGTCGTCGAGCGGCTTCGCGTCGTAGTGGAAGCGGGTAAGGAAACGCGCGGAAAGCTGCGCCGCCTGCGCCTGATTGACCGTGGGCTTGAGCGGCAGTGTGGAGTACTTGCGTGGTGCGCTATCGCCGGTAAGGTCAGCGGCGGACTGCGCGTGGACACCGACACCGGTGACGGCAAGGGCGAGCAACAGGGCTAGCGAGGGGCGCAGTTTCATAGGTTCTCTGTGAGCTCTCTGGGCGTGCTCTTTAAGCGTGCTCGGTGACACCCGCGGCATGCGCCTGCAGGTCGGCATGGTAGGACGATCGCACCAGCGGGCCGGAGGCGACGTGATGGAAACCCATCTCCTCGCCGGCCAGGCGCAGCGTCTCGAATTCTTCCGGCGTCCAGTAGCGCACCACCGGGTGATGATGCGGCGTCGGCTGGAGGTACTGGCCGATGGTGATCATTTCCACATCGTGCGCGCGCAGGTCGCGCATGGTCTCGAGCACCTGCTCCATGGTCTCGCCCAGGCCCAGCATGATGCCGGACTTGGTCGGCACGTCCGGATGCTGCGCCTTGAAGCGCTTGAGCAGGTCCAGCGACCACTGGTAGTCGGCGCCCGGACGCACTTCGCGATACAGGTGCGGCACGGTCTCGAGGTTGTGGTTGAACACGTCCGGCGGGAAGTCCTTGAGCACTTCCAGCGCGCGCTCCATGCGGCCCTTGCCGCGGAAGTCGGGCGTGAGGATCTCGATCTTGATGTTCGGGCTGGCGTGGCGCGTCGCGCGGATGCACGCGGCGAAATGCTCGGCGCCGCCGTCGCGCAGATCGTCGCGGTCCACCGAGGTGATCACCACGTACTTCAGGCGCATGTCGTGGATGGTCTCGGCCAGGCGCGCCGGTTCCAGCGGATCGGGCGCGGCCGGCTTGCCGTGGGCCACGTCGCAGAAGGAGCAGCGGCGCGTGCACACCTCACCCAGGATCATGAAGGTGGCGGTGCCGTGGCTGAAGCACTCGTGGATGTTCGGGCAGGAGGCTTCCTCGCACACGGTCACCAGCGAGTTCTCGCGCAGGCGTGCCTTCAGCTGCTGCACGGCATTGCCTTGCGGCAGGCGCACGCGGATCCAGCTCGGCTTGCGCAGCGTCGGCACCGCGGTATCGAAACCGGCGCGGTTCAGCGCGATCTTGTCATTGCCCAGCTGTTTCTCGGGGGCGCCGGCAACAACGCTGATCGGGATGACCTTGGAGGAAGACATATCGCTCATGTAGGCAGACTCAGACCGCTACGCGAGCGGGTAGTTCAGGGAGGATGGGGGCGGCCGGTTCAGCGTCGAACCCGAACTGGCGGCAGAACTCCTCCACCAGGGCGTCCTCGACATCCGACAGGCGCGACGGACCGCCCAAGTCTAACACCTGCGTGACCGCCAAACCCTTGTAGCCACAAGGATTGATGCGGTGATACGGCTCCAGGTCCATGTTCACGTTGAAGGCCAGGCCGTGGAAGCTGCAGCCCCGGCGCACCCGCAGGCCGAGGGCCGCCACCTTGGCGCCGGCCACGTAAACGCCGGGCGCACCTTCCAGCCGCTCGGCGCCGATGTTCCAGTGCGCCAGCGTATCGATGAGGGATTGCTCGATCTTGTTGACCAGCTCGCGCACGCTGACACCGGCGCGGCGCAGGTCGATCAGCGGATAGCCCACGATCTGGCCGGGGCCGTGATAGGTCACCTGGCCGCCGCGATCCACCTGCACCACCGGGATATCACCCGGCGCCAGCACGTGCTCGGCCTTGCCGGCCTGGCCCTGGGTGAACACGGGATCGTGCTCCAGCAACCACAGCTCGTCCGAGGTATCGGGGCCGCGATTGTTGGTGAACTGGCTCATCGCCTCCCAGGTCGCCGCGTAAGGCTGGCGACCGAGACGACGGACTTTGAGCGGCAAGGACATGGGGAATGACCTGGGGATGGAACTGGGTATCTGCGGTCGTGAGCCGGCCCTTGCAAGGGCCGGGCGCCGTGTGGGGAGTGGCAGGCACCGCCGGCCCGCCACACCCCGGTAAGCCTCAGAGCGTGTAGCGGATATCCGGATCGGCCCGCAACGCCGAGTGCGCAAGGTCGTACTGCTCGCGCGTATCGCAGCGGAAGCTCACCGTCACCGAAAGGAAGTTGCCCTCGCGCGAATGGCGGTGCTTTACCGTCTCATGCAGCACGTGCAGGCCAATGCCTTCCAGGATCTGCGGCACGCGGGTCTTCAGGTCCGCGCTGGCATTGCCCATCGCGGTGATCTCGAACTCGCCCGGGAACTGGAATCCCTGACCTTCCTGTTGGGCCTGGATGGTGTCGATATCGCGCATCACGCTTCCTCCATCACTTCTCGTCGGGCTTCTTGTCGCTGTGGAACCACAGCATGATGCTGTCCCACAGGCGGGCGAAGAAGCCGCCCTGCGGCGCATCCGCCAGGGCGATCAGCGGCACGTTCTGCACCGGCTGGCCGTCCAGCGTCACGCGCAGCGTACCCACCTGCTGGCCCTTGGTGAACGGGGCGATCAACGTGGCCGGGATGTCCATGGTGGCCTTGAGCTTGTCGTAGTCACCGCGCTTGACGGTCACCAGCACGTTGTCGGCCACACCCAGCGCCAGCTGGTTGGACTGGCCCTTCCACAGCTTCGGCGTCGCCAGCGGCTTGCTGCCGTCATACAGCTTGTGCGTCTCGTAGAAGCGGAAACCGTAGTTCATCAGCGCCAGCGCGGCGTCGGCACGGGCCTTCTCGTTGGACGCGCCCATCACGATGGCGATCATGCGCGAGTCGCCCTGCTTGGCGGACGCTGCCAGACAGAAACCGGCCGCGGCCGTGTGGCCCGTCTTGATGCCGTCCACCGTGTTGTCGCGCCACAGCAGCAGGTTGCGGTTGTGCTGCTTGATGCCGTTCCACTCGAAATCCTTGACCGCCGAGATCGCATAGTCCTCGGGGAAGTCATGGATCAGCGCACGCGAAAGGATCGCGATGTCACGGGCGGTCGAGTAGTGGTTCGCGATCGGGTAACCCGAGGCGTTCTGGAAGTTGCTGTTGGTCATGCCCAGCTGCTTGGCGTAGGCATTCATCAGGTTGGCGAATGCAGCCTCGGAGCCGGCGCTGTGCTCGGCCAGCGCGATGGCAGCGTCATTGCCCGACTGGATGATCATGCCGTACAGCAGGTCCTTCAGCGGCACCTGGCTGTTGAGCTTGAGGAAGCTGGTGGAACCATCCGTGCCCGCACCACCGCTGCGCCACGCGTTCTCGCTGATGGTGACCGGATCGGTCATGTGGATCTTGCCGTTGGCAATCTCGGCGGAGACGACGTAGTCGGTCATCACCTTGGTGATCGAGGCCGGCTCCACGCGCGTGTCCGGCTCTTTCGACGCCAGCACCTGGCCGGTGGCGTAATCCATCAGCACCCAGCTCTTGCCGTCCACATCCGGCGGCGGCGGCACCGGCGCCTCGGGCACCGCCGGACGCGGCACCGGCACGGGCTTGGGCGGAGTCTGCTGGGCGACGGCCGTGCCGACGACCAGGGCGGCGACGGCAAGCGAGGACAGGGTACGGCGGATCAGGTTCATCGTTCGGTTCAATCCAATGCTGAGTGGCGGCGCGTGAGGGCGCCGCGAGAAAACAATGCGTCAGTCTACCGCGACCTGCGGCCGGGGCAGCCCCATGTTCGCGATGCGCGAGGTGACATCATCGGCCTGGTCCACGCTGGCGAGCGGCCCCACACGCACGCGCCGGATGTTGCGACCGTTGATTTGGGCATCCACCACCTGTACTGGCGCAAAATTGGCCGCACGCAGCTGCTGCGCGACGCGTTCCGCGTTGCTCGCGTCAGAGAATGCGCCCACCTGGAGGAAAATTCCGGGCCCTGCGCTGGCAGGTTTGGGCGGCGGCGGTGGTGGCGGCAGGGTCTGGGCGGTCAACGGCTGCGAGGGATCAATGGCGCGCACCTCCACCAGCCCCGTGCCCTTGGGCCACACGCCGATCTTCACCGCGGCGGCATAGGACAGGTCGATCAGGCGGTTCTCGTGGAACGGACCGCGATCGTTGATGCGCACGATCACGCTCTTGCCGTTTTCCAGGTTGGTCACCCGCGCGTAGCTCGGCAGCGGCAGCGTCTTGTGCGCAGCGGTGAACTGGTACATGTCGTAGTCCTCGAGACTCGACGTCTTGTACCCATGGAACTTGTTGCCGTAGAACGAGGCGATGCCGCGCTCGACATAGCCGCTGGGGCTGGTGAGCACGTTGTAGGTCTGGCCCAGCACGGTGTAGGGCGACTTGTTGCCGTACAGCGCGCGCGGCTCCACCTTCGGCACCGGCTCGGGAATCTTGGCGACGGCTTCCGGCGACAGTGCTTCGGGAACGCTGTCGGCGTTATCGCGGTAGCGGCTGCTCTGCGGGCGGCTGGTGTCGTCGTAGATGCCGCCCCGCGAGCTACCCCCGCCAGCGGAAGAGCTGCCGCCGCGCGAGGATCCGGCTTGTCCCGCGGAGGGACGGGTTTTGCCGCCACTGCATCCGGCCAGCAGCGCGATAAGAAGAAGCGGCAGCGCCAGCCGCCATGTCATCGCATGGCTTCCGTCACACCTGCTCCCTCGGCAATCGCCTGGGCCAGCTGATGCACAGCCAGCGCATACAGCGGACTGCGGTTGTACGTGGTGATCACATAGAAATTCTGGAAGGTGAACCAGTATTCCTTGCCGTTTTCGCCATCCAGCGACTGCAGGCTGGTCGGCTCACCCGGGCTGAGCGACTGCAGCGGCGCATAGCCCCAGGCTTCCATCTGTTCCAGCGGCCACTGCGGTTTGGAGTCCTTCACCGAAATGGGTTTGGCCGCGCTGTCGGGTTGCGCGCGCGCCGCCACCAGGCCGCCCTGCTGCCAGCCATGCTTCGCAAAATAGTTCGCGACGCTGGCCAGGATGTCGGGCAGCGAATTCTTCAGGTCGATGCGGCCGTCGCCATCGGCGTCCACGCCGAAGTCGCGGATGCTCGAGGGCATGAACTGACCCCAGCCCTGCGCGCCGGCGTACGAGCCGGTCAACGTGTCCACGGGGCCGGCGAGATGGTTGTCGGGCAGCTCCAGCAGGGTCTTCAGCTGCTCGCGGAAGAACGTGGCGCGCGGCGGGTAGTACAGACCCAGCGTCACCAGTGCATCGAGCACCTTGTACTTGCCGGTGATGCGCCCGTAGGACGTCTCCACGCCGACGATCGCCACAATGTACTCGGGCGCCACGCCGTATTGCTTGCCGATGCTTTCCAGCAGCGCGCGATGCTCGCGATAGAACGCGATGCCATCGTTGATGCGCTGCGGCGTGATGAAGATCGGCCGATAGTCCTTCCAGGGCTTGGCCTCGGCGGGGCGGCTGATCGCATCGAGGATGCCTTGCTGCTTCCTGGCACCGTCGAGCAGCGCGGTCAGCGCCTGCGGATTCTTGCCGGTGTCCTTGGCCACTTCACGGACCAACTGGTCCTGACCGGGATGGGTTTCCGCGAGGACCGGCATGCATGCCGAGGCGATGAGCAGGCCCAGCGAGGCGAGGAGGCGACGAGTCGGTAGCGACGCGGCAATCAAAGGCATGAATGACTTCACTGTCGAACGGCTTCGATGCAAAGCCTAGCACGCAAAGTGGGGAAAAACCGGGGGTTTGCGCAGTGTCGGATGGCGGTGGACAGAGCCCGACGCGCCATCCTCAGTCGTGAACCTTGCGATTCGCGTGAATGGACATCAGCACGCCAAATCCGGTCAGCAGCGAGACCGCCGACGTGCCGCCATAGCTCACCAGCGGCATCGGCACGCCCACCACCGGCAGCATGCCGGCGACCATGCCGCCATTGACGAATACATACACGAAGAAACTCATGCCGATCGCGCCCGCAAGCAGGCGCGAGTAGGTGTCGCGCGCCTCCATGGCAATCCACAGGCAGCGGCCGATGATGAAGGCGTACAGCGCCATCAGGCAGATCACGCCGACCAGGCCGAACTCCTCGGAGAACACCGCGAAGATGAAGTCGGTGGTGTGTTCGGGCAGGAAATCCAGGCGCGACTGCGTACCGTGCTGCCAGCCCTTGCCCCAGAGGCCGCCCGAGCCCACCGCGATCTGCGACTGGATGATGTGCCAGCCGTTGCCCAGCGGATCGGACTCCGGATCCAGCAGCGTGCGCACGCGATTGCGCTGGTACTCGTGCAGGAAGTGCCAGGCCACGGGAACCATCGCGCCGACGACCGCCAGCAGGCTGCCGATCTTCCACCAGCGCATGCCGGACAGGAACAGCGCGAACGCACCGGCCGCGCTCACCAGCAGCGCGGTGCCGAGATCGGGCTGCTCGGCAATCAGGCCTGCGGGGATCCCGATCAGGATGCCGACCACGGCAATGTCCTTCCAGCTCGGCGGCAACTGGCGCGGATGCAGGTACCAGGCCACCATCATCGGCATGGTGAGCTTGAGCAGTTCCGAGGGCTGGAACGACAGCACGCCCAGGTCCAGCCAGCGCTTGGAACCACTGCGCACCTCGCCGAGCGCCGCCACCACCAGCAGCAAGCAGACGCTGCCGGCATAAAGCCATGGCGTCCACCCGCGCAGCACCGCGGGTGGAATGCGCGAGATCAGCAACAGCAGGATGCCGCCCATCACGAAGCGCGCCGCCTGGCCGGTGATCATCGCCATGCTGCCGCCGCTGGCGCTGTACAGGGTCATCAGGCCGACGCAGCCGAGCACGAACAAGCCAAAGGCGAGCGGCAGGTCGATGCGCGGGCGCGTGATCATCCGGCGCAACAGGCGCTGCAGGCGAATCTGGAGGGCGTCGATCATGGGTTGCCTCCATCGTCGGGCGGAGAGGAACTGGCACTTTCCGGGGGCATGGCGGGCGTGTCGGCCGGCGTCGCCACCGGGGTATCTTCGGGCACTTCCGGCACGCTCGACGGCACGGCGGGAGCGCTCTCCGGCGTCGCCTTCGGCGGAACCGGCCCGCCGGTCGAGACCAGCCACGCATCCATGATCTTGCGCACGATGGGACCGGCGTCGGCCGCGCCCCAGGCGCCCGATTCGAGCATGGCGGCCACGGCGATGCGCGGCGACTCGGTGGGCGTATATCCGATGAACCACGCGCGGTGGCGCGTCGCCAGGTAGGCCAGGTTCTTGTTGGTGTCGTAATCGTTGCTGCGACGGGAGAAACGCTCGGCGGTACCGCTCTTGCCAGCCACGGTCAGCGGGAATCCCTTGAACACGCCTGCCTGCATGGCCGTGCCTCCGGCGCCATATACCACCGCCTCCATGCCCTGGTTCACCACATTCCAGTCACTGGGCTTGTGGATCAGCGAGGGGCCGGCCGGCGGGTTGGGCAACGGTACGGCATGCTCCTTCACCGCGGCCGTGGCCATCACCAGGCGCGGCGCATACGGCGTGCCATGGCCGGCGAAGGTGGCGGTGGCGTGCGCCAGCTGCAGCGTGGTGACGTTCCAGTAGCCCTGGCCGATGCCTGCAATCACGGTTTCACCCGGGAACCAGCCGTACTTGCTGCGCGTGGCCTTCCACTCGCGCGACGGCAGGATGCCTTCCGCTTCGCCGATCAGGTCGATGCCGGTCTTCTTGCCGAAGCCCAGGCTGCCCATCCAATTCGCAAGGCGGTCGATGCCCATGTCGAGGGCAAGCTTGTAGAAGTACGTGTTGGTAGAGAGCTGGATGGCCCGCACCATGTTCACCGTACCGTTGCCGCCGCGCACGTCATCGCGATAACAGCGCTGCTGGCCGGGGATACAGAACTCGCCGGTGGACAACACCGTGTCCTCTGGCCGGCGGATGCCCAGTTCAAGGCCGCCCAGCGCCAGGAACGGCTTGACCGTCGACCCCGGCGGATACGCGCTCTTCAGCGCGCGATTCAGCAACGGCTTGTCCGTATCCGTCATGTAAGCCGAGTAGTCGGCACGGCTGATGCCGTTGACGAACAGATTGGGATCAAAGCTGGGGACGCTGACCATCGCCAGGACCTGGCCATCTCGCGGATCAATGGCCACGGACGAGCCCGGCCGCCCCTCGAAAGCCTCGGCGGCAGCCCGCTGCACGCGCAAATCGATGCTCAGGTAGAGGTTCTTGCCCGGCGTCGGGGCGTGCGTCTCCAGCACGCGCTGCACGCGACCATCTGCATTCACCTCGACCAGCTCGTAACCCGGCTCGCCGTGCAGCACGTCTTCGTAGGAGCGCTCCAGGCCGCTGCGTCCCACGTGACTGGTGCCCTTGTAGCGATCGGCGTCCAGGCGATTCATGTCGTCCGCATCGATGCGCCCCACATAGCCGACCACATGCGCGAACAGAGGCCCGTAGGGATAGCGACGGGTGAGGTATGGCACCACGTCCACGCCGGGGAAACGCCAGCGGTTGATGGCGAAGCGTGCGATCTCGTCCTCGGTGAGGTGCAGCTTCAGCGGCACGCTGTCGAAGCGGCGGTTCTGCTTGAGCTGTTTCTTGAACGCATCGATGTCGTCGTCGCCGAGCGGCACCACATCGCGGATGTCCGACAGCAACGTCTTCATGTCGGATACCTGCTCGGGCACCACTTCGAGGCGGAACGCCGGCACGTTGTCGGCCAGCAGCACGCCATTGCGGTCGTAGATCAGGCCACGCGCCGGCGGAATCGCCCGTGGCTTCACCCGGTTGTTTTCCGAGCGCAGGGCGAACTCGCTATGACGCTGCACCTGCAGGTACTGGTAGCGCGCGACCAGCACGCCCAGGCCAAGCAGGATCAGCGCGAAACCCACCATCGCGCGCACGCGGAACAGCGTGCTTTCGCCGCGGGAATCCTTGATCGAGCGCCGCTTCAGTGCCATGGCGCTACTGGATGCGCAGGCGCATGCGCAGGTCGTCCATGAGCAGGAACAGGAACGGCCACAGTGCGGCGCCGACGAACGGCGAGATCCACCAGGTGGCGGACGGCAGTGCCTCGCCGGCAAACGTACGCACGATCAGCAACATCACGCGGTCGTTGAGCAGCAGCGCAAGCACGGCCAGCGTCTGCTGCCACATCGGGAAGAAGCGCAGGCGCGAACGGAAGCGCAGCGCGATGAACACCAGCGCACACAGGCGCATGGCCTGCTCGCCCAGCAAGACGCCATCGAGCAGGTCCGCACACAGGCCGATGCAGAACGCCAGACCCAGGTTCACCCGCTGGTCGCCCGACTCCAGCGCCCAGTACAGCAGGAACAGCGCGGGCCAGTACGGCTTGAATGGCTGCAGCGGCGCCGGCAGCGGCACCAGCATCGACATCAGCGCGAACACCAGCGAGCCGGCAAACCACAGCCATTGGATGCGTTGCTTGTTCATGGCTGCGCGGCCCCCGTGCTGGTCGCGGGCGCGACCGTGGCGCGCGTGGCCGCCGGAGGCGGCGCCGTGCTCGCGGAAGGTGCCGGAGCCAGATCCGCAGGCGGACCCGCAGGTGTCACCGGCTCCGGCGGACCGACCGGCTCGGCCAGGTCATGCAGCAGCAGCACGTCTTCGCTGCGGTCCAGATCCGCCGAGGGGCGCGCCTTGCCTTCGAGGAACATGCCCGAGGCCGCCGGTTCCACGCTGCGGATTTCACCCACTGGGAAACCGGGCGGGAAGCGCCCACCAAGGCCCGACGTGAGCAGCTTGTCACCCGGATGCACGTCCGCGGCCATGGAGATGTTCGGCAGGCTCAGCAACGCACCGTCGCGCGAGCCATAGGCCACCGTGCGCAAGCCGGTGCGCTCGATCACCACCGGAATCGCGTGATCGGGATCGGTCACCAGCATCACCAGCGAGGTGCGTGCCATCACTTCCACCACCTGCCCGATCACACCGTGCGCATCGATCACCACCTGGCCCTTCTTCACGCCGTCATGCGAGCCCAGGTTGACCAGCATGCGCTGACGCGAAGCACCGAGATCCACGTCGATCACGCGGGCCAGCTGCACGTTGAGCTCCAGGCTGTGCTGCGTGTCCAGCAATTCCTTCAAACGCTGGTTCTGCTCGGCCACGGCGGCCATGCGATTGAGCTTGGCGTTGGCCAGCAACAGGTCTTCGCGCAGACGCTGGTTCTGCTCGGTAAGTACTTTGCGATCGGAGAACGCGACGCTGGCTGCGCGCATGCCGGTGGCCGGCAGGCTGGCCAGCCGATAGACCGGCTCGACCAATACCGACGCGGTGTTGCGCAGGCGCCAGATCCAGCCGTTGCGATGGTCGAGCACCATCAGCACCAGAGCCAGCGCAAGATAGAAAATCAGTCTGAGCGTACCGGCAGCTGTGCCGGCGAACAGGGGCGAGGATTCCTCGCGCGCGAGCGCCATGGCCTACCCCCCTTGTTGGAGCCTGCTCCATGCCTCCCCATGGCCCGCGCCGAGAGCTGTTTGCGCGCAGGACAAGGAAGAACGAGGGAGTGTATGTCGATACACGACCGAGTGATGACGCGGACCTGTGGGCAAACAGACTCGGCCCGAAGGGTTGGTCTCGTGCGCACGCCAGGAAGCGATGCGCGGCTTGACCTGACGGCCAGTCAGGCACTGCGCCACGCCCCACTCCCTGGCGTGCGCACGAGACCAACGCGGGCCATGGGGAGGCATGGAGCAGGCTCCTGGTTTATTCAGCAGCGAAGAAATCGCTGCCGTGCTGGTCGATCAGCTCCAGCGCCTTGCCGCCGCCACGCGCCACGCAGGTGAGGGGCTCGTCGGCCACCTGCACGTGCAGGCCGGTTTCCTCGGAGATCAGGCGATCCAGGTCGCGCAGCAGCGCGCCGCCACCGGTGAGCACGATGCCGCGCTCGGCCACGTCGGAGCACAGCTCCGGCGGGGTCTGCTCCAGCGCCGACTTCACCGCGGCCACGATGCCGGACAGCGGCTCGTGCAGCGCTTCCAGCACTTCGTTGGAGTTGATGGTGAACATGCGCGGCACGCCTTCGGCGAGGTTGCGGCCGGAGATCTCGATCTCCTTCACGTTCGTCTGCGGGAACGCACAGCCGATTTCCAGCTTGATGCGCTCGGCGGTCGACTCACCGATCAGGGTGCCGTGGTTGCGGCGCACGTAGTTGATGATGGCCTCGTCGAAGCGGTCGCCGCCCACGCGGACGGACTGCGAGTACACGATGCCGTTCAGCGAGATCACGGCCACTTCGGACGTACCGCCACCGATGTCGAGCACCATCGAGCCACGCGCCTCGTGCACCGGGATACCGGCGCCGATCGCAGCGGCCATCGGCTCTTCGATCAGGAACACGTCGCGGGCACCGGCGCCTTCGGCCGATTCCTTGATGGCGCGGCGCTCCACCTGGGTCGAGCCGCAGGGCACGCAGACCAGCACGCGCGGGCTGGGGCGCAGCATGCGCGACTTGTGCACCTGCTTGATGAAGTGCTGCAGCATGGCCTCGGTCATCGAGAAGTTGGCGATCACGCCATCCTTCATCGGACGCACGGTGGCGATGTTGCCCGGCGTACGGCCCAGCATCTTCTTGGCATCGCTACCGACGGCAGCCACGGCGCGCGGGCCACCCGGGCCACGGTCCTGACGGATCGCCACCACCGACGGCTCATTCAGGACGATGCCCTGGCCACGCACGTAAATCAGCGTATTGGCGGTGCCGAGATCGATGGAAATGTCGTTGGAGAAAAAGCCGCGAAACTTCTTGAACATGGGTCCGCCGTGGGCCGGCTGTGGCTAAAAAGTAAGCGCGCCAGTCTAGTCAGCAAACCCCCGGATCGCAAGGATAATCTCGTTAAGAAAGCCTTTGGGGACGCGATGATATGGGCGTTTTCACAGGTTGGCCGGGGGAACCTGCGACAACGGAAAGTCGCGGTCCGGGCCGGTTGCCGGTATGATCTGGAACTTTGAGCCAGGCAGGTGAACGAGCCGCCCGGCAACTTCGTTTCATCTGCCAGGAAATCACCCCGCGCCATGTCTGCCGTCATCTGCGGATCGCTCGCCTACGACACCATCATGGTCTTCCAGGACCAGTTCAAGAACCACATCCTTCCGGACCAGGTGCACATCCTGAACGTGTCGTTCCTGGTGCCGCGGATGCGCCGCGAATTCGGTGGCTGCGCAGGCAACATTGCGTACAACCTGAAGCTGCTGGGTGCGGATCCGCTGCCGGTCGCCACGGTGGGCCAGGACTTCGCGCCCTACCGCTCGCACATGGAGAAGTGCGGCATCCGCCTGGACTACGTCCGTGAATTCGAGGACCAGTTCACGCCGCAGTGCTTCATCACCACGGACCTGGACAACAACCAGATCACCGCCTTTCATCCGGGCGCCATGCTGAGCGCGCACACCAACCACGTGCGCGACATCCCGGAGATCAGCTTCGCCATCGTGGCGCCGGACAGCCGCGACGCCATGCTGCAGCACGTCGACGAGTTCGCCGCTCGCGGCGTGCCCTTCATCTTCGACCCGGGCCAGGCGATGCCGCTGTTCGACGGCGCCGAGTTCCGCGCCATGATCGAAAAGTCGACTTACGTGATCGTCAACGACTACGAATCGCAGCTGCTGCAGCAGCGCACCGGCTGGAGCGCGCAGGACATCGCTTCGCGCGTGAAGGCTTACATCGTGACGCAGGGCCCGCGTGGCTCGCACATCCACACCGACGGCACCACGCACGAGATCCCGGCCGCCCGCGAACGCCAGGTGGTGGATCCCACCGGCTGCGGCGACGCTTATCGCGCGGGCCTGATCTTCGGCATCATGAACGGCAAGGACTGGCCGACCATCGGCCGCATGGCCTCGCTGATGGGCGCCCTCAAAGTGGAGCATCCCGGCACGCAGAACCAGCGCTTCGATTACGCGCAGTTCGCCGCGGAGTTCAAGGAACAGTTCGGCTACTCGATCGACTGATCGACGCAGCACGTGCGCATGGACAAGGCCTCCCCTGCGGAGGCCTTGTCATTTCTGCTCCACGCGAAAGCCCATGGTCGCATTCACGGCGTCCTGCCAGCCACGATAGAGATCGTCGCGTTCCTTCGCAGGCATGACCGGCGCAAAGCGTCGATCCACCTGCCACAAGCTGGCAATTTCCTCGCAGTCGCGCCAGAAGCCAACGGCAAGCCCCGCAAGATAGGCGGCACCGAGCGCTGTCGTTTCCTGCACGCGAGGGCGCAATACCGGCACGCCCAGCATGTCGCTCTGGAACTGCGCCATGAAGTCGTTCGCGATGGCGCCGCCATCGGCGCGCAGCTCGGTCAGCGCAATTCCCGCGTCCGCTTCCATCGCCGTCAGCACATCGCGCGACTGGTACGCCATCGATTCCAGCGCCGCTCGTACAAAGTGCTCCTTGCTGGTGCCCCGACTCAATCCGAACACAGCGCCGCGCACATCGCTACGCCAGTAAGGTGCGCCGAGGCCCACGAACGCGGGCACCACGTAGACGCCATCGCTCGAAGCCACCCGTTCCGCATACGCCTGCGAATCACTGGCCTTGCCCAACATGCGCAGGCCATCACGCAACCACTGGATCACCGAACCGGCTACGAAAATGCTGCCCTCGAGCGCGTAGTCGACCCGGTCGCCCAATTGCCAGGCAATGGTCGACAGCAAGCCGTGCTTCGATGGCACGGCCTGCTCGCCCGTATGCATCAGCATGAAGCAGCCGGTGCCATAAGTGTTCTTGGCCATGCCAGGCTTGAAACAAGCCTGGCCAAAGAGCGCAGCCTGCTGATCGCCGGCGACACCCGCGATCGGCAGGCTGGCACCAAAGAACTGGGACGGGGCCGTCGTCGCGTAGACCTCACTGCTCGATCGCACCTCGGGCAGCATGACGCGGGGGATGTTCAACGCGTGCAGCAGATCGTCGTCCCAGCAGCAGCGATGGATGTCGAAAAGAAGCGTGCGCGCCGCGTTGCTCACGTCGGTCACGTGCGCCGCGCCGCCGCTCAGATTCCAGATCAGCCAGCTGTCGATCGTGCCGAACAGAAGCTCGCCACGTTCGGCTCGCTCTTGCGCGCCTTCCACATGATCGAGGATCCAGCGCAACTTGGTTGCGGAAAAGTACGCGTCGATCAGCAGACCGGTCCGTTCGCGGACCAGGGGCTCGAGTCCTTCCCGTTTCAGTCGTTCGCAGATATCCATGCTCTGCCGCGATTGCCACACGATCGCGTTGTGGATGGGTTGCCCGGTTGCGCGGTCCCACACCACCGTCGTCTCGCGCTGGTTCGTGATGCCGATCGCTGCGATATCCGCTAGGTCGACCTGCGCATTGGCAAGCAACTCCGTTACCGTGACCAGCACGCTGGTAAGGATGTCCCGCGGGTTGTGCTCCACCCAGCCCGGCTGGGGGAAGATCTGTGCGAACTCGCGCTGCGCGGAACCAACGACCGAGCCTGCACGATCGAACAGAATGGCCCGCGAACTGGTCGTCCCCTGATCAAGGGCCAGTATGAAACGCTTTTCCATGTTGCTCGCGCCCCCGAACGTCATCGAGGGCGCAAGCGTAGCAACAAGCGGTGGGCCGAATCGACGTCAGCTCACCGATACTTTCTCAGTGGGCTTCGCCCTTCGCGCCCGGCTGCATGATCCGGTCGATATAGGCCAACGCCAGCGCTGACACCACGAACGCCAGGTGCAGCAGCACCTGCCACATGATGGTCTGCGGGTTCAGCGTATCGGCCTTGATGAAGGTGGCCAGCAGGTGGATCGAGGAGATGCCGATGATCGCCATCGCCAGCTTCACCTTCAGCACCGTGGCGTTCACATGGGACAGCCATTCCGGTTGATCCGGATGCCCTTCGAGCTTCAGCCGCGACACGAAGGTCTCGTAGCCGCCGACGATCACCATCACCAGCAAGTTGGAGATCATCACGACGTCGATGAGGCCCAATACGGTGAGCATGATGGTGGTTTCAGCGCTCTCTGCAGTGCCGTCAGCGACGTGGCCCAGCAGGGTGGTATCGATCAGGTGCCAAAGCTCCCTGAGGAACTGCACCACGTAAATTGCCTGGGCCACGATCAGGCCCAGGTACAGCGGAAGCTGCAGCCAGCGCGAGGAAAAGATCAGGTAGGGAAGAGGACCGAGGCGGCTCTTGGAGGGAGTCGTCATGTGCATCACAACAGTAGATAGGGGGCTGTTGATGATCGCAAATTATTGCGGACCTGAGGGCAGGCGTCGCTGCGATCGTTCAGCGGGGTGATGGTGTAGAGAGGGAGTTGTTTCGCGTACAGGGGGCGCTCCACAGGAGCGTGTGTGTGGTGGCGCGTCGGCGTGAATGCCGGTGCGACGCGAGGCGCGTGTTGCGCGCTCGTTGTGGCCTGATGCCAGGATGGATCGCGCACGGGGTGCGCGATCGACACTCGGTCACGCCGTATTGTTTTGGAAGCGCGCAAAGACAAACGCCTTCCCGGATGGGAAGGCGTTTGAGGGATAAAGCCCCTGGCGGTGACCTACTCTTGCATGAGGATTCACACTACCATCGGC
>NZ_SAYT01000006.1 GCF_004296575.1 Dyella amyloliquefaciens
AAATGGTCATGCCGGGCGACAACATCAAGATGGTTGTCACCCTGATCCACCCGATCGCCATGGACCAGGGCCTGCGCTTCGCCATTCGCGAAGGCGGCCGTACCGTCGGCGCCGGCGTGGTGGCCAAGGTCATCAAGTAAGAAAGGGAACTCACCCTCGTGGTGACGACCTGAAAAAAACCGGCCTTCGGGCCGGTTTTTTTTAGCAAATTCAGCTGCAAGCACGATTAAGGGCTTTTCTTTAGCCGAATTTGGAGCTATAGTCGCTGTCTTGCCTGTCGCTGCGCCTTGTGTGCAGTGACCTTACAGCGAAATGAGGCACAGGAAGTGCTTCGAGTTCGCTGGCCGGGATGGCCAATACGCAAGAGAGGGCTCGGACGACAAAGCGTGACGCTTTGTTGACCTGGCCATTTCGCGCGTTTTATAGTTTTTAGTCTGGGCGGGCCCGATAAGGGCCTGCCTAGTCTTTTAAGGTCGATTTGGGTCGATTAGATGTCGGCCGAGGTGGCCTGTAGTGCCGCAGTAAATGGGTTGTGCGGATGGGTGAGAAGCCCATCCGGTTCACAGTATTTGTTCTTTCGATAACAGGACACGGTTTATGGCGAACCAAAAGATTCGCATCCGGCTCAAAGCGTACGATCATCGTCTGATCGACCGCTCGGCCAGCGAAATCGTCGAGACGGCCAAGCGCACTGGCGCTACGGTTCTCGGCCCGATTCCGCTCCCGACCAAGATCGAGCGCTACACCATTCTGGTGTCGCCGCACGTCGACAAAGATGCCCGCGACCAGTACGAGACCCGTACGCACAAGCGTGTGCTCGACATCGTCGACCCCAACGACAAGACCGTGGACGCGCTCATGAAGCTTGATCTCGCCGCTGGCGTTGACGTTCAGATCAAGCTCGGTTGAGCGATAGACAGGATACGAAGATGAGTATCGGACTAGTTGGCCGCAAGTGCGGCATGAGCCGACTCTTCACTGAAGACGGACGTTCGATTCCGGTGACCCTGATTGAGGCCACCCCGAATCGCGTCACGCAGCTGAAGACGGAAGATAACGATGGCTACAGCGCTGTGCAGGTCGCAGCCGGCGTCAAGCGCGCCAGCCTGCTGACGCAGCCGCTGAAGGGTCACTACGCAAAGGCGAAGGTCGAGCCGGGTCGTGGTCTGTGGGAGTTCCGCGTGTCTGCCGATGACCTCGGCAAGTACAGCGTGGGCGCCGAGATCAAGGCTGACGACGTGTTCCAGGTGGGTCAGATCGTTGACGTCGCCGGCGTGTCGAAGGGCAAGGGCTTCCAGGGCGCCATCAAGCGCCACCACTTCACCATGGGCGACGCTACCCACGGTAACTCGCTGTCGCATCGTGCGCCGGGTTCTATCGGTCAGCGCCAGACCCCGGGTCGCGTGTTCCCGGGCAAGAAGATGGCAGGCCACATGGGTGCGGTGAACCGCACGCAGCAGGGCCTGGAAGTGGTCAAGGTCGACGCCGAGCGTCATCTGATCGCGGTGAAGGGCGCGGTGCCGGGTGCTACCGGCGGCGACGTCGTCATCCGTCCGACGACCAAGGGCTGAGGAGAGACGCCATGGAACTCAATGTTATTGGCGCCAAGCCGCTCAACGTGTCGGACGAAGTGTTCGGCGGTGAGCTCAAGCAGGCCCTGATCCACCAGGTGGTCGTTGCCTATCAGGCAGGCGGTCGCGCCGGCACCCAGTCGCAGCTTTCGCGCGGCGAAATGTCCGGTACCACCAAGAAGTTCAAGAAGCAGAAGGGCGGCGGCGCCCGTCACGGTGACTACCGTGCACCGATCTTTGTCGGTGGTGGCCGCACGTTCGCTGCCAAGCCGCGCAGCTACGAGCAGAAGGTCAACCGCAAGTCGTACCGCGTTGCCATCCGTTCGATCCTTGCCGAGCTGATCCGTCAGGATCGTCTGAAGGTTGTCGAGAGCTTCGGCATCGACTCCCCGAAGACCAAGGCGATGGTTGCGAAGCTGGCTGAGCTGCAGGTGTCGGGTCGCGTGCTGCTGGTGTCGGAAGACGCCAACGAAGCCACCTTCCTGGCTGCGCGCAACATTCCGTACATCCACGTCGTGGACGTGCTGGCGCTGAACCCGGTCAGCCTGGTCGGTTCCGACCACATCGTCATGACCGTCGATGCGGTGAAGAAGATCGAGGAGTGGCTCGCATGAGCAACGAACGCATCCTGAATACGCTGCGTGCGCCGCACATCTCGGAAAAGGCAGCTCGCCTGGCCGAGAAGAACCAGTACGTTTTCGTGGTTGCTCCCGAAGCAACCAAGGCCGATGTCCGCGCTGCGGTGGAACAGATGTTCGACGTCAAGGTCGAGCAGGTGAACCTCGTCAACGCCAAGGGCAAGGTCAAGTCCTTCCGTTTCCGCGCTGGCAATCGTCAGGGCAAGCGCAAGGCCTATGTTCGCCTCGCCGATGGTCAGACCATCGACGTGTCGTCCAAGGCCTGAGCCAGGAGTTGAATTGAGATGGCACTGATCACTCATAAGCCGACCTCCCCCGGACGCCGCGACGCAGTCAGCGTCCGCACCGAGGGTCTTCACAAGGGCGCGCCGTACGCGGCGTTGACCGAGGCGAAGACCAAGAATGGCGGTCGCAACAATAACGGTCGTATCACTGTTCGCCACCAGGGTGGTGGTCACAAGCAGCGTTACCGCATCATCGACTTCAAGCGCGACAAGGAAGGCATTGCCGCCCAGGTCGAGCGCATTGAATACGATCCCAACCGTACCGCGCATATCGCACTGCTGTGCTATGCCGACGGCGAGCGTCGTTACATCATCGCGCCGAAGGGTGTGCAGGCGGGCGACCGTCTTGTGTCGGGCAGCGATGCGCCGATCAAGGCTGGCA
Source organism: Dyella amyloliquefaciens (assembly GCF_004296575.1). Lineage (GTDB taxonomy): Bacteria > Pseudomonadota > Gammaproteobacteria > Xanthomonadales > Rhodanobacteraceae > Dyella > Dyella amyloliquefaciens. Next base: position 2,876 of record NZ_SAYT01000006.1, read on the forward strand.
ACAGCTTGCCGCTGCGCGCCATCCCGGTGGGTAGCACCATTCACTGCATCGAGATGCGGCCGGGCAAGGGTGCGCAGATCGCGCGTTCTGCCGGCGCTTCGGTCCAGCTGGTCGCCCGTGAATCCGGTTACGCCACGCTGCGTCTTCGCTCCGGCGAAATGCGCCGCGTGCCGGTCGATTGCCGCGCCACCATCGGTGAAGTGGGCAACGGCGAGCACAGCCTGAAGAAGCTCGGCAAGGCCGGCGCCAAGCGCTGGCTGGGTATTCGCCCGACCGTTCGCGGTGTGGTGATGAACCCGGTCGACCATCCGCACGGCGGTGGTGAGGGCAAGACCTCTGGCGGTCGTCACCCGGTTTCTCCGTGGGGTACGCCGGCCAAGGGCTACAAGACGCGCTCCAACAAGCGCACCCAGCAGTTCATCGTGCGTCGTCGCAAGTAACAGGAAACGATTATGCCGCGCTCTCTAAAGAAAGGTCCGTTTGTCGACCTGCACCTCGTAAAGAAGGTGGAAGCCGCCGTTTCCGCCAATAACAAGCGTCCGATCAAGACCTGGTCGCGTCGTTCGATGATTCTGCCGGAGATGGTCGGTCTGACCATCGCCATCCACAACGGCCGTCAGCATGTCCCCGTGCTGGTCAACGAGAACATGGTCGGGCACAAGCTCGGCGAGTTCGCGGTGACCCGTACCTTCAAGGGCCATGGCGGCGACAAGAAGGGCAAGTGATGAGCACTGAAGCCAAAGCGATCCTGCGCAGCGCCCGCATTTCGGCGCAGAAGGCACGCCTGGTAGCTGACCTGGTCCGCGGTATGCCCGTGGGCCGTGCCAGCGACGTGCTCAATTTCACCAACAAGAAGGCCGCAGCCATTGTCCGCAAGGTGCTGCTGTCGGCCGTCGCCAACGCCGAGAACAATCTCGGTGCTGACGTCGACGAGCTGAAGGTCTCGCGCATCTTTGTCGACGAAGGTCCGGCGATGAAGCGCATGTACGCCCGCGCCAAAGGCCGCGGTTCCCGCATCCTTAAGCGCACGAGCCACATCACTGTGGTCGTTGGCAACTGACTGAGGACGTAGACGATGGGTCATAAAGTTCATCCCACCGGTATCCGCCTCGGCATCGCCAAGGACTGGAACTCGAAGTGGTACGCCAATAAGGGCGAATACGCCCAGTACCTCGCTGCCGACCTGAAGGTTCGCGAGATGCTGCGCAAGAAGCTGGCCCAGGCCGGCATTTCGAAGATCCTCATCGAGCGTCCGGCCAAGACCGCACGCGTGACGATCCACACCGCCCGTCCGGGCGTGGTGATCGGCAAGAAGGGCGAGGATATCGAGAAGCTGCGCAAGGAAGTCAGCGACATGATGGGCGTTCCGGCGCACATCAACGTCAGCGAAGTGCGCAAGCCCGAGATTGACGCGCAGCTGGTTGCCGAGTCCATCGCGCAGCAGCTGGAGCGTCGCATCATGTTCCGCCGCGCCATGAAGCGCTCGGTCGGCAACGCGATGCGCCTCGGCGCCCTGGGTATCAAGATCAATGTCTCTGGCCGTCTGAACGGCGCTGAGATTGCTCGTTCCGAATGGGCTCGTGAAGGTCGCGTGCCGCTGCATACGCTGCGTGCGGACATCGACTACGGCACCGCCGAGGCGAAGACCACCTACGGCATCATCGGCATCAAGGTGTGGATCTACAAGGGCGAGATCTTCGATCTGTCCCAGATCAACCAGGAGCCGAAGGAAGAGCAGTCCCAGCCGCGCCGTGAGGGTGGTGAGGGTCGTCGTGAATCGCGTCGCGAGGGCGGTGAAGGCCGTCGCGAGCGGACGGCGAAGTAAGGAGAGTTGCCATGCTGCAACCCAAGCGAACCAAATTCCGTAAGCAGTTCAAGGGCCGCAACGACGGTCTGGCTTTCTCCTCGAACCTCGTCAGCTTTGGCGAGTTCGGTCTGAAGGCCACCACGTTCGGCGCGCTGACCGCGCGCCAGATCGAGGCCGGTCGTCGCTGCATCACCCGCTTCGTCAAGCGTGGTGGCAAGCTGTGGATCCGCGTGTACCCGGACAAGCCCATTACCAAGAAGCCCATCGAAGTTCGAATGGGTGCCGGTAAGGGTGGCGTCGAATACTGGGTCGCCCCGATCCAGCCGGGCCGCATGCTCTATGAAATCGAGGGTATCGACGAGGCAACCGCACGCGAGGCGTTCCGCCTGGCTGCTGCCAAGCTCTCGGTCCAGACCCAATTCGTGACCCGGGCGGTGATGTGATATGGCCATCAAAGATCTGACCAACAAGACGGCCGAAGAGCTGAATAAGCACCTGCTGGACCTGCGCAAGGAGCAGTTCAACCTGCGCATGCAGAAGGGCACCGGCCAGCTCAACCAGCCGCACCAGCTGCGCCGAGTTCGGCGCGACATCGCCCGCACGAAGTTCGTGCTCGGCGGCAAGAAGTAAGGGACGGCCGATATGAGTGACAACCAGAAGCAGACGCGCACCCTCGAGGGCCGCGTCATCAGCAACAAGATGGACAAGACCGTGACGGTCCTGATCGAGCGCCAGGAACAGCATCCGCTGATCGGCAAGATCATCCGTCGTTCGACCAAGCTGCACGCGCAGAACGACCTGGGTGCCAACGAAGGCGACCTGGTCCGCATCGCGGAATGCCGTCCTCTGTCCAAGACCAAGCATCATCGCGTGGTCGAAATCATCACGCGCGCTAACGTCTAAGGGAGGGTGCAGACATGATCCAGATGCAAAGCACGCTTTCCGCGGCCGATAACAGCGGTGCCAAGGAACTGATGTGCATCAAGGTGCTCGGCGGCTCCAAGCGCCGTTACGCCGCGATCGGTGACGTAATCAAGGTCACCGTGAAGGATGCCATTCCCCGTGGCAAGGTGAAGAAGGGCGAGGTGTACAACGCCGTGGTGGTTCGCACCGCCAAGGGTGTGCGCCGTCCCGATGGCTCGCTGATCCGTTTCGACGGCAACGCAGCGGTCCTCCTCAACAACAAGCTCGAGCCGATCGGCACCCGTATCTTCGGGCCGGTCACTCGCGAGCTGCGCAGCGAGAAGTTCATGAAGATCGTCTCCCTCGCGCCCGAAGTGCTCTGAGCGGAGACTAGACCATGAACCGTATCCGCAAGGGTGATCAGGTCCTCGTGATCACCGGCAAGAACAAGGGTCAGCGCGGCGACGTGCTGCGCGTTGATGGCGACCGCGTGTTCGTCTCCAACGTGAACCTGGTCAAGCGTCACACCAAGCCGAACCCCCAGGCCAACCAGGCTGGCGGCATCGTCGAGCGTGAAGCTTCGATCCACATCTCTAACGTCCAGCTGTTCAACTCTGCCACGGGCAAGGGTGAGCGCGTTGGCGCCAAGACGCTCTCTGATGGGCGTAAGGTGCGCGTGTTCAAGTCCAACGGCGAAGTTGTGGACGCGTAAGGAATAAATCATGACGACGCGTCTCGAAACGTTTTACAAAGACCAGGTAATGAAGAAGCTCACGGAGCGCTTCGGTTACCAGAACGTGATGCAGGTTCCCCGCATCACCAAGATCACGCTGAACATGGGCGTGGGCGAAGCGGCGGGCAACAAGAAGGTGCTCGAGAACGCCGTGGCCGACATGGCCAAGATCTCCGGCCAGAAGCCGATCCAGACCAAGGCCCGCGTGTCGGTTGCCTCGTTCAAGATCCGCGACGGCTGGCCGATCGGCTGCAAGGTCACCCTGCGCCGTGCCCAGATGTGGGAATTCCTCGATCGCCTGATCAACATCTCGCTGCCGCGTACGCGCGACTTCCGTGGTGTGTCGGGTCGTGCCTTCGATGGCCGTGGTAACTACAACTTCGGCATCAAGGAACAGATCATCTTCCCGGAAATCGACTTCGACGCCGTCGACGCGATGCGTGGTATGGATATCTCCATCACCACGACCGCCAAGACCGACGAAGAAGCCAAGGCGCTGCTGGAAGCCTTCAGCTTCCCGTTCCGCAACTAAGAGAGTCGCGAGAGACACATGGCCAAGACCTCAATGGTTAACCGCGACCTCAAGCGGACCAAGCTCGTCAAGAAGTACGCCGCCAAGCGCGCCGAACTGAAGGCGATTGTGCTGAGCCCCACCGCCTCCTACGAGGAGAAGATGGACGCCCAGGCCAAGCTGCAGAAGCAGCCGCGTGACGCCAGTCCGGCTCGCCAGCGTACCCGCTGCGCGCTGACCGGTCGTCCGCGCGCCGTGTACCAGAAGTTCGGCCTCGGCCGTAACAAGCTGCGCGAAGCCACCATGCGTGGCGACGTTCCTGGCCTGCGCAAGGCCAGCTGGTAAGACCCCAAACAGGGCAGGGCGGGTGACAACCCTCCCTTGCTCGATGCGGCGGCAGGCCCCACGGTCTGCCGCCGTTGGCGCGAATACGCGCCGACGTTCGCAAAGTCGGAAAAATGCTGCTATAGTCGATGGTCTGCACTTCGCAGACCGGTCACTGTGCCGGCATACAACTCAATTGATTTCCGGTTTTTCGGATATCGGTGCACTCTGAAGGATGTTTTCATGAGCATGACTGATCCCATCGCCGATCTGTTTACGCGTATCCGCAATGCCCAGCTCACGGGCAAGCAGACCGTAAACATGCCGTCGTCGAAGCTGAAGGTGGCCATCGCCAACCTTCTCAAGAACGAGGGCTATATCCTCGACGCCAAGGCCTCCACTGCGGAAGGCAAGCCGGTGCTCGAGATCAAGCTCAAGTATTTCGAAGGCCGTCCGGCCATCGAGACCATTACCCGTGTCAGCCGCTCTGGCCTCCGCGTCTACCGCGGCAAGGACGAGCTGCCGAAGGTCCTTGGTGGCCTGGGTATCTCGATCATCTCGACTTCCGCCGGTCTGCTGACCGACGCGCAGGCCCGTGCCAAGGGTCTGGGCGGCGAAGTCATCGGCCAGGTCGCATAAGGAGCCGACGATGTCCCGCGTTGCCAAACAGCCGATTACCCTGCCGAAGGGCGTTGAGATCACCTCGAACGCCAACGGCATCACCGTCAAGGGCCCGAAGGGCACCCTGACGACCCACGCCCTGCCGGGCGCATCCGTCTCCGTCGACAACGGTGTGGCGAACATCGTCGTTGCCGAAGGCGCCGACGACAAGTTCGGTGGCACCCTGCGTGCGCTGCTGGCCAATATGGCCAAGGGCGTGTCCGACGGTTTCGAGCGCAAGCTCGAGCTGGTCGGCGTGGGCTACCGTGCCTCGATGGCCGGCAAGTCGCTGAACATCGCTCTGGGCTTCTCGCATCCGGTCGTGTTCGAAGCACCGGAAGGCATCACCATCGAAACCCCGTCGCAGACCGAAATCCTCATCAAGGGTTCGGACAAGCAGCGCGTGGGCGAAGTGGCTGCCAAGATCCGCGGCTTCCGTCCGCCGGAGCCCTACAAGGGCAAGGGCGTGCGCTACTCCGGCGAGAAGATCACCCTGAAGGAAGCCAAGAAGGCTTAATCGCCTATCCGCTTCCTGGAGAGAACACGATGAACAAGAACGAATCCCGCCTGCGTCGCGCCAAGTCGACCCGCTCCCACATCCGCAAGCTCGCCGTGGCTCGTCTGTCGGTGCATCGCACCGGTCAGCACCTGTACGCGCAGGTGTTTGCCGCCGATGGCCAGAGCGTGGTGGCTGCTGCGTCGACCGTGCAGAAGTCGGTCGCCGAAGGCCTGAAGGGCACCAAGAACCTCACCGCCGCCGCTGCTGTCGGCAAGGCCGTGGCCGAGCGTGCCCTGGCTGCCGGTATCGAGTCCGTGGCGTTTGATCGCTCGGGCTTCCGCTTCCATGGTCGTATCAAGGCGCTGGCCGATGCGGCTCGCGAAGCCGGCCTGAAGTTCTAAGCCGGTTGGCGTCGAGTGCCGGGTTCACCCGGCACTTGAAGCCACATGTAGTACCCACAACTCCAAGCGGCTTAGCCGCAAGCAAAAGTCCTGGTTCGCCAGGCATACGGAAAAGAACATGTCTTCTACCGATCGCGAAAATTCGGACGGCCTGCTCGAGAAGCTGATTGCCGTCAACCGCGTGGCCAAGACCGTCAAGGGTGGCCGCCAGATGAGCTTCACCGCGCTGACCGTGGTCGGCGATGGCGAAGGTCGCGTGGGCTTCGGTTATGGCAAGGCGCGTGAAGTGCCGGTTGCCATCTCCAAGGCCATGGACCGCGCCCGCCGCAACATGGTGAGCATTGATCTGAACAACGGCACCCTGTGGTACGCCATCAAGGCCAACCACGGCGCAGCCCGCGTGTTCATGCAGCCGGCCTCTGAAGGTACCGGTGTCATCGCCGGCGGTGCCATGCGCGCCGTGCTGGAAGTGGTGGGCGTGAAGAACGTGCTGGCCAAGGCCGTCGGTTCGCGCAACCCGATCAACCTGGTTCGCGCGACCATCAAGGGCCTGCAGGCCGTTGCCTCGCCGAAGCAGATCGCTGCCAAGCGCGGCAAGACCATCGAAGAGGTGCTGGGCAATGGCTAAGAACGAAACCGCCGCCACTGTGCGCGTGCGTCTGGTCAAGGGCCTGCGCGGCGTGCAGCACCGCCATCGCCTGAGCGTGCAGGCGCTCGGCCTGAGCAAGCTCAACGACGTCCGTGAATTGAAGGACAGCCCGCAGGTGCGTGGCCTGATCAACACGGTCTATTACCTCGTGCGGGTTGAGGAGTAATCACCATGCGTCTTAACGACATCAAGCCGGCCGCCGGTTCCCGCAAGACCCGCCTTCGCGTGGGTCGCGGTATTGGTTCGGGCCTGGGCAAGACCGCCGGTCGCGGTCACAAGGGTCAGCACGCTCGCGCGGGCGGCACCCACAAGTACGGTTTCGAAGGCGGTCAGATGCCGCTGCAGCGCCGCCTCCCGAAGGTGGGCTTCCGCTCTCTGAAGAAGAAAGAGAGCCAGGATGTGTTCCTGTATGAGCTGGCTGCTCTCAAGGCTGACGTGATCGACGCGATCGTCCTGCACCAGGCCGGTCTCATCGACAGCCACGCCAAGAAGGTCAAGGTCGTCCTCAAGGGCGAGATCGGCCGCGCCGTGAAGCTGTCGGGCCTGCTGGCTACGGCCGGCGCCAAGGCAGCGATCGAAGCTGCCGGCGGCAGCGTGGAGTAATCACGTGGCGTCAGCCCAGGGCACATCGCTCGGATCGCTCGGCAAGCTGACGGAACTGCGTCAGCGCATCTTCTTCGTGATTGGTGCGCTGATCGTCTTCCGTCTCGGTTCCTTCATCCCGGTCCCGGGTGTGAACCCGGAAGCCATGACGAACCTGATCGAGCAGGGCGGCGGCCTGATGAACATGTTCAACATGTTCTCGGGTGGCTCGCTGGCACGCTTCTCGGTGTTCGCGCTTGGCGTGGTGCCGTACATCTCCGCATCCATCGTGGTGCAGATGATGGGTTCGGTGATCCCGAGCCTGCAGGCGCTGCGCAAGGAAGGTGAGTCGGGTCGTCGCAAGATGACCACCTACACGCGCTTCGGCACGGTGGGTCTGGCCGCCTTCCAGGCGTTCGGTATCGCGGTGGCCCTGCAGAAGCAGGTCGCGGCGGGCGGTGCACCGGTGGTTTATACCCCGGGTGCTGGCTTCATCATGGCGTCGATCGTTGGCCTCACCGCCGGCACGATGTTCCTGATGTGGCTGGGCGAGCAGATCACCGAGCGTGGTATCGGCAACGGTATTTCGCTGCTGATCTTCGCCGGTATCGTTGCCGGTCTGCCGGGTGCCGTGGCGCACACGCTGACCATGGCCAGCAATGGCGAGCTCTCCGTGATCAAGATGATCATGGTGGTCGGCCTGATCCTCGCGGTGACGGCGTTCGTGGTCTTCATGGAGCGCGCCCAGCGGCGCATTACCGTGAACTACGCACGGCGTTCGGGCGGGCAGCGGGCTTACATGAACCAGACCTCGCACTTGCCGCTGAAGATCAACATGTCGGGTGTGATCCCGCCGATCTTCGCGTCGAGCCTGCTGATGTTCCCGGCGACCGCGGCAACGTGGTTCGGCCAGGGTCACCAGTCGCGCTGGCTGACCGAGCTGACCCAGGCGCTGACCCCGGGTGAGCCGCTGTACGACATCGTCTTCGCGGTGCTGGTGATCACCTTCGCCTTCTTCTATACGGCGATCGTGTTCAACTCCCAGGAGACGGCGGATAACCTCAAGCGCTCCGGCGCCTTGATCCCGGGTATCCGTCCCGGCCGCTCGACGGCTGATTACATTGATAACGTGATGACCCGTCTGACCGGTGTCGGCGCCCTTTACCTGGTGCTGGTCTGTCTGGTTCCCTCGTTTATGCAAAAGGCGTGGCACGTCCCGTTCTACTTCGGTGGCACCTCTCTGCTCATCGTCGTGGTTGTGGTGATGGATTTCACTGCTCAGGTGCAGGCGCACTTGGTCAGTCACCAGTACGAAAGCCTGCTCAAGAAGGCCAACCTCCGCCGCAACTGATGGCTGCTGGGGTGGTGGGAAGTTGGTCTGGATTGGAGGGCGGCGGCACCCCTGGTGCCGCAGGGCTTTCCTGTTGGGTTATTTACGGTTAGAATTGCGCGTTTACCGCGCACGAAACGCATCGGAGAAAGTACATCATGGCGCGCATCGCGGGTGTCAATTTGCCGGTCCAGAAGCATGTCTGGGTCGGCCTGCAGAGCATTTACGGGATCGGCCGCAGCCGGGCCAAGAAGGTCTGCGCGGACGCAGGCGTGGTTCCCACCACGCAGATCAAGTCCCTGAGTGAAGGTGAAGTGGAAAAGCTTCGCCACGAAATCGGCAAGTACGTCGTCGAAGGCGATCTTCGCCGTGAGGTCGGTATTGCCATCAAGCGTCTGATGGATCTGGGTTGCTACCGCGGCCTGCGTCACCGCCGTGGCCTGCCGGTGCGCGGCCAGCGCACGCGTACCAACGCACGCACCCGCAAGGGTCCGCGTCGCGCCATCAAGAAGTAACGGATTCCGAACATGGCTAAGCCTGTCAAGACCAAGAAGAAGATCAAGCGCGTTGTCACGGATGCCGTGGCCCACGTGCAAGCCTCCTTCAACAACACGATCGTCACGATCACCGATCGCCAGGGCAACGCCCTGTCGTGGGCGACTGCCGGCGGCGCGGGTTTCCGCGGCTCGCGCAAGTCGACCCCGTTCGCTGCCCAGGTGGCTGCCGAGAAGGCCGGCCGTGCGGCTGGCGACTACGGCGTGAAGACGGTGGAAGTGCGCATCAAGGGCCCGGGCCCGGGTCGCGAGTCGGCGGTTCGTTCGCTGAACGCTCTCGGCTACAAGGTTCTGAACATCATTGACGTCACGCCGATTCCGCACAACGGCTGCCGTCCCCCCAAGAAGCGTCGAGTCTAAGGAGCATACCCATGGCACGTTATCGTGGAGCTACCTGCAAGCTCGCCCGCCGCGAGGGTGCAGATCTCAGTCTGAAGAGCCCCGCTCGCGCTATCGATTCGAAGTGCAAGCTGGAAAACAAGCCCGGTCAGCATGGCGCCAACAAGCGCGCCCGTCTGTCGGACTACGCGCTGCAGCTGCGTGAAAAGCAGAAGGTCAAGCGTATCTATGGCGTTCTCGAGCGCCAGTTCAGCAACTACTACTCGAAGGCGTCGACCCTCAAGGGCAACACCGGCGAGAACCTGCTGCGCCTGCTCGAAAGCCGTCTGGACAACGTCGTCTATCGCATGGGCTTCGCGGTCACCCGCGCCCAGGCTCGTCAGCTGGTCAGCCACAAGGCTGTGCTGGTCAACGGCAAGAAGGTGAACATCCCGTCGTACCAGGTTCGTGCCGGTGACGTGGTGGCCCTGACCGAGCGCGCCCGCACCCAGCTGCGCGTGCAGGAAGCGGCGACCGTGTTCGACACCATGGACCTGCGTCCGCAGTGGGTCGAAGTCGACGCCAAGAAGTTCGAAGGTACGTTCAAGGCGATGCCGGACCGCGGCGACCTGCCGACCGACATCAACGAGAGCCTGATCGTCGAGCTCTATTCGAAGTAATCAACCGGAGCCCTGCATGGCAGTTTCGTCAACTAGCGTGCTGCGGCCTCGCGGCCTCAGCGTCGAGCAGCTTGGACCCAACCGCGCGAAGGTGGTGGTCGAGCCGCTCGAGCGTGGTTTCGGCCACACCCTGGGCAACGCGCTGCGTCGCGTGCTGCTCTCCTCGATCCCTGGCTCTGCCATCGTCGAGGTTGAAATTGATGGCGTGCTGCACGAATACACCACCCTTGAGGGCCTGCAGGAGGACGTGATCGAAGTCCTGCTGAACCTCAAGGACGTGGCGATTCGCCAGCACACGGGTGACGAAGTCACCCTGACCCTGTCCAAGAAGGGCAAGGGCGTGGTCACCGCCGGCGATATCGCCGTCGATCACTCGGTGGAAATCATCAACCCCGAGCATGTGATCTGCCACCTGACCAAGGACATCGCTCTCAACATGCGCCTGAAGGTGCGTCGCGGCGTCGGCTACCAGCCGGCCAGCGCGCGCCAGCATCCGGATGATGAAGCTCGTCCGATCGGTCGCCTGCAGCTCGACGCGTCGTTTGCGCCGGTCCTGCGCGTGGCCTACGAGGTGGACGCTGCCCGTGTGGAACAGCGTACCAACCTCGACAAGCTCGTGTTGGACATCGAGACCAACGGCACCATCGGTGCGGAAGACGCGGTTCGCAAGGCCGCCGAGATCCTCAACGACCAGCTGTCGGTGTTCGGTGACTTCTCGCGTCGCGAGAGCGCCACGGACAAGGCGGAGAAGGGCGGTTTCGATCCGCTGCTGCTCCGTCCGATCGACGACCTGGAGCTCACCGTGCGTTCGGCTAACTGCCTGAAGGCCGAGAGCATCTACTACATCGGCGACCTCGTGCAGAAGACGGAAGTCGAACTGCTCAAGACGCCGAACCTCGGCAAGAAGTCCCTGACTGAAATCAAGGACGTGCTGGGTGGTCGTGGTCTGGCCCTGGGCATGAAGCTTGAAAACTGGCCGCCGCCGGGCTTGTCGCACGGTATGCAGCTGGGCTGATGTTTGAAGGCGACCGTTCGCGGTCGTCGGTAGTATCGGCAAACTGGCGAGCGCACTCCGGTGCGCTCGCCAGCTGCCAAAAGCGGCTCGCAAAGTCGCGTGATGTTCGGGCAACCGTCTTGGTTGTCTGGTTTTGGCAGTCTGACGAGTGTTTATTCCTCGGATTTTGCAGACGCCCCAACGGCACTTAGCCGTCTTGCTCAACAAGAGCCCGTTTCATGAAGGGCTTCATCAGCGGGTAACCGCGGGAAGTCGGACATAACCGCCGACTTTTCATAACAACAGACATAGAGAGTATTGCCATGCGCCACCAGAAATCCGGTCGCAAGCTCAACCGCACGAGCAGCCACCGCGAAGCCATGTTCAAGAACATGGCTGCGTCGCTGATCAAGCACGAGCTTATCCGTACCACCCTTCCCAAGGCGAAGGAACTCCGTCGCGTTGCCGAGCCGCTCATCACGCTCGCCAAGACCGATGGCGTTGCCAATCGTCGTCTCGCTTTCGCACGTCTGCGCGACAAGGAAGCTGTGGGCAAGCTGTTCATCGAGCTGGGTCCCCGTTACCGCGAGCGTCCCGGCGGTTACCTGCGCATCCTCAAGGCTGGCTTCCGCGCGGGCGACAATGCCCCGATGGCGTACGTCGAGCTGGTGGATCGCCCGCGTACCGAAGCCGCCGAGTAATCGGTAGCTGCAAGTGTTTCGCAGAACCCGGCAGGGCAACCTGCCGGGTTTTTGCGTTTATGCCCCGGCTGCAGGGGGGAGGGATGTGATCAGGCGGGGCTGACAGTGACCGGGCGAGCGGGTAATGTCCCGCTTTCGCACCGCAGCATGCCCGAGCCATGAACCCTCTTCGCTGGTCGTATCGCACCACCTATCTCACTGGTTTCCTGATCTGTGTGGCCCTGCTGGCCTACGCGCTGTACGCCGAGCATGTGCTTGGCATGATTCCGTGCCCGCTCTGCATCTTCCAGCGCATTGCCTTCATGGTGATGGGCGTGTTTTTCCTGCTTGGCGGCGTGCACGCGCCGCGCGGCGGAGTACGCTGGGTGTATACCGGCGGCGTCCTGGTGGGCGCGCTCGGTGGCATCGCCACGGCGGCGCGGCACCTGTGGTTGCAGACGCTACCGGCGGATCAGATTCCGGCCTGCGGACCGAACCTTGGCTACATGGTGGACACGTTTCCGTTCGCCAAGGTGCTGAAGATGGTGTTCACTGGTTCGGGCGAGTGCGCCAAGATCGAGCCGGTGTTCGGCCTGCCGATGCCGGCATGGACGCTGCTCTGGTTTCTGTTGCTCGCCTTCATGGCGCTGTACGCCGCAGCGCGCAGGCGCGCTCGATAGGCCATGCTCATGACCAACGCCATACCCCTGACACAAGCGACGACGGACGCTTCCGCTGGCTGGACACCCGCCAGCTGGAAGCAACGCGAAGCGCTGCAGCAGCCGTTGTATGAAGACGCGGCGGAACTTGATCGAGCCATTGGCCAACTGGCCGCGCTTCCCCCGCTGGTAACTTCGTGGGAAGTGCTGGCGTTGAAGCAGGCCTTGGCCGAAGCCCAGGAGGGTCAGCGCTTCCTGTTGCAGGGCGGTGATTGCGCGGAGAGTTTTGCCGACTGCAGCAGCCCGATCATCTCCAATCGGCTGAAAGTGCTACTGCAGATGAGCCTGGTGCTGGTGCACGGACTGCAGAAGCCGGTCCTGCGCGTCGGGCGATTCGCCGGCCAGTACGCCAAGCCGCGCTCCACCGACACCGAAACGCGCGACGGGGTGACCTTGCCGAGTTTTCGCGGTGACCTGGTCAACAGCCCTGAGTTCACCCCGCAGGCGCGCCGCGCTGACCCGCAGCGCCTGATCCAGGCGCATGCCCATTCCGCGCTTACGATGAATTTTGTGCGCGCGCTGATTGATGGTGGTTTCGCCGATCTGCACCATCCCGAGTACTGGGACCTTGCCTGGGTGGAACACTCGCCGTTGGCCGCCGAGTACCGCCGCATGGTCACGGCCATCGGTGACTCCCTGCGCTTCATGGAGACGCTCGCGGGTCCCATCGCCGGTTTTTCGAAGGTGGATTTCTTCACCTCGCACGAAGCACTGCTGTTGCACTACGAAGAGGCGGTGACGCGCCAGGTGCCGCGCCATCACGGCTGGTTCAACCTGTCCACGCATTTCCCCTGGATCGGCATGCGTACCGCAGCGCTGGATGGTGCCCACGTGGAGTATTTCCGAGGCATTCGCAATCCGATCGCCGTGAAGGTGGGTCCCTCGGTCACACCGGACCAGTTGCTGCCGCTGATCGAAGCCCTGAACCCGGACGACGAACCCGGACGCCTCACCCTGATCCATCGCATGGGCAACGGGCCGATCGGCCGTGCACTGCCGCCGCTGCTCGACGCCGTGAAGCGGGAGGGGCGCCGCGTGCTGTGGGTGGCCGATCCCATGCACGGCAACACGGAAACCACCTCCAACGGCTACAAGACGCGTCGCTTCGACAACATCCGCGGCGAGCTGGACCAGGCGTTCGACATCCACGCCGCGGCAGGTACGCGCCTGGGCGGGGTACATCTCGAGCTGACCGGCGAGGACGTGACCGAATGCATGGGCGGAGCCCGTGACCTCAGCGAGGCCGATCTGGACAGGGCCTACAAGTCGATGGTCGACCCCCGACTCAACTACGAGCAGTCGCTGGAGCTGGCCATGCTGATCGTGCGCAAGTCGGTAGGTACCCCGAAGGCCTGAGCACCCGTGCCGTCGTGGTTCCCCAAAGCCCGGCTTCAGCCGGGCTTTTCTTTGCCGAAACCGGTTGGGAAAAGGGAGACTTTTCCGAAAACTGAGTCTGTGATGAATATGTGATGAAAATTCCTGCGAGAATGGCGAAGGCGCAGGCAAATCCGGCAATCGGAGTCGCGCCTACCAAACAGGGGTTGGGTTTCAGCAGTGAAGATGTCTGGCAAGGGTATTGAACGCGTCTGGGGACGCTTCATGGCGCGTAGGGGAATCCAGCATGGGTTGGTGGCGGGCATCTATGGAGCCTGCTACGAGCTGGTCCGCGAAATCTCGGTAGCGAACTGGAATCTCTCCACGGGGCTGCGGGTGCTGTGCCTGTTGCTGGTGCCATATCGTTTCTGGCCAGCGATGATGATTGGCGAGGCGATTCCGCTGGCCTATCAGGGCTGGTTGCACCACGGTGAGTTCGGCTGGCCCTGGGCGGTCGTGATTGCCATTCCCCCCTTGTTGATGGTCGCTCCCGTCGTGGAGCTGGCCCGGCGCCAGCTGCCCTTGTTCCGTGGCGGGGAGCCTGACGTCACGGCGATGTTGGCCTATGTTCTGATCGGCGGCTCGGTCAACGCGTTGGCCAATACGTGGGGGCTGTCGACGGTGCACATGCCGCCAGGCGAGGCGCCGCTGGTCATCACGATGCATATCGTGCTGACCTATTTCCTGGGTAGTTACCTTGGAGCGCTGACCTTGGTGCCTGCGGTCCTGGCGTTCTGGCGGCCCGGAACCGGCTGGTCACGCTTCGCCACGGATACCGCGTTGCTTCGCGATAGCGTCGTCGGCGTGGTCCCGCCCCTGTTGCTCATGATGTGGGTTATCACCCACAGCAAGAATGATGAATTGGTCGAGATTGCCCGCATGGCGGCTTTCCTGCCTGCGGCCTGGATGACCTTGCGCCATGGCTGGCGGGGGGCGGCTATTGCCGGCATGTTGGCCAGCTTCGCGGTCGAGTTCTCGGTCGCCGTCACGGTCAGCCGCGACCCGGCCGTGATCCAGGCGCAGGCCTTGGTGGCCTTTGCCGTGTCCAGCCTGCTCATGCTGGGTGGCCGACTGCCGCTCGCGGTGAAAGGGGCTCGCGCCGATGCGCGTGGTGCCGCTGACTCACTGCGTGGCTTCCAGCTTGCCCAGCAGGGCCTCTATCAGGAAGAGCAGCGTCTTCGTCATGTGGCCGATTCGCTGGACCGGCTGGGCGCGTCCATGCTCGCGGGCCAGAAGCGCATGATGGAGCGACTGGGGCCGGTGCTCCCTTCGAACATGGGGCACTCCTACGCGAAGCATCTGGATCTGACGCAGCGCGAAATGGAGCGCCTGGCCAATGCGCTGCATCCGCGCTCCTGGCGTGAACGGGGGTTGGCCGCGACCTTCGAGGACGGTCCTCTGGCCCAGGCGGCGGCCATGGTCGGGGCCGAATATCGCTGCGAGTTTTCGGGCGCGGGCCTGAGCCAGCTGGCGCCCGACGTGCACATGATGCTCTACCGGCAGGCCTGCGAAGTGCTGGTGTACCTGCTTGCGCGCGAGCCGGTCAGGCGCATTCGACTGCAGATCCGTGGCGGCCGCACGCATGGGCGCCGCTGGGTGGTGTTGCGGGTAAGCGCCGCGCGGGCCGTCAGCTCGCAGCGGGGCCGACCTGCACCCGAGTGGCGCCAGTTGGTATCCCTGTTGGGTACCAACGGGCAGGGTATGGCGACGGTGCGCGAGCGTGCGCTGATCTATGGCGGCCTGGTGCACGAGCACGAGGACGAGGATCGACTCGGCGTCACGCTCTTGCTGCACGACGCCTTGCGAATTGGCGCATCCGCCGAAACCAGCCTGTTGTACGCCCGGCCGGCGTCGGCCTAAGGCGCCGGCGGCACCGGTTTGCCGCCCACCGTGTCAAGGAACGTCGGAGGCTGCCAGGCTTTGGCGTGCTGCTCGAAGCCATAGGCGATGGTGATCAGCGTCGGCTCGCTCCAGCGGGCGCCGAACAGCACGATGCCCACCGGCAGGTCGTGGGCGAAGCCGGCCGGTACGGTGATGGACGGATAGCCGGCCATCGCGGCGGGTTGCGAGGCACCGCCCACGGTAGGGTCACCGCTGACGACGTGGTCGCCGAGCACGGGATCCGTCACGAACGTGGGTCCCCAGGAGGGCGCGAGCAGTGCGTCCAGGTGATGTGCCTTCAGGGCAGCGTCGATGCCCTCGGGACCGGACAGTTGCTTGGATTTGGCCAGTGCCGTGAGATAGGCCTCGTCGCTGAGCGCACCCTTGGCCTGCGCCTGCTCGAACAGTTCCTGCCTGAACCATGGCATCTCGCGATCGGCCTCCTGCTGGTTGAAGGCGATCAGGTCGGCCAGGGTTTTCACCTTCAGGCCGGTACGCGTCGCCAGGTAGGTGTTGATGTCGTGCTTGAAGTCGTACAGCAGCACGGTCAATTCCGAGTCGCCCAGGTCTTTCAGATGGGGCAGTTCCACAGGGTCGACGATGATGGCGCCCTGTGCCTTCATCAGGGCGATCGACTCGTCGAGGATGCGATCCGCATTCGGTTCTGCACCGCCCAGCTCACGGACCACGCCGATGCGCTTGCCGCGCAGACCATCGGCATTGAGGAAACGCGTGTAGTCGGTGGCGTGACGGTCGGCATCGACGGTGGCCGGGTCGCGCGGATCGCTGCCGGCGATGACGCTGAGCAGCGCCGCGGCATCGGCGACGCTGCGCGCCATCGGACCGGCCGTGTCCTGGCTGTGGCTGATCGGCACGATGCCGCTGCGGCTCACCAGGCCCAAGGTCGGCTTGATGCCTACGATGCCGTTCGCGGCGGCAGGGCAGATGATGGAGCCGTCCGTTTCCGTGCCAATCGCGACCGTGACCAGGCCCGCGGCCACGGCGGCACCGGAGCCTGCGCTGGAACCGCACGGGTTGCGGTCGAGCGCATACGGATTGCGCGTTTGCCCGCCACGTCCGCTCCATCCGCTGCTTGCGTGATTGGAGCGGATGTTGGCCCATTCGCTGAGATTGGTCTTGCCGAGAATCACCGCGCCGTGGCTGCGCAGGCGCTGCACCAGGCCGGCATCGCGAGGCGCCGGCGCGTCCATCATGGCGAGCGAGCCGGCGGTGGTCAGCATGCGGTCGCCGGTGTCGATGTTGTCCTTTAGCAGGACCGGGATGCCATAGAGCGGTCCGCGCCGCTTGGTGCGCTTGCGCTGGTCGTCCAGTTTCTTGGCGATCTGCAGCGCGTCCGGATTGGTCTCCAGTACGGCTTTCAGCGTCGGGCCCGACTGGTCGATGTGGCGGACGCGCTCGAGGAACTGCCGGGCGATCGCGCTGCTGCTCAGGGTGCCTGCATCCATATCCTGCTGAAGCGTGGCGATGGAAGCGAAGGCGACGTCCGGCGCATCGGCCGCCACGAGCGGCGGCGTGACCAGCAGCAAGGGGAGAATGGCAAGGGCAAGCGGGCGGCGGAACATGGAGGCAGCCTCGGACAAAGTTGTGCGACATGATGTCGCAAAACGGCAGCCTATCGGAGTTTGCCGTGGCCCACTGAGGGGCGCTGCCTATAATGAACGACCGATATCGCCGCGCCGTCGCGGCGGCAGCGCACCACGCGTACTAGGGACGATCATGAAAGCGCTCTCAGCGAAGCTGCGGATGGCCACGCGTGTCTTTGGCGCATGGACGGGCATGCTCCTCCTGCTGCCCCTGGCGTCCTTGGCCCAGGATGCACCGCACCCGGATATTCCCGACACCCTCCGGCAGCGCATCGCGGCCTGCACGGCTTGCCATGGCGTGCATGGCGAAGGGACGCCGGAGAGCGGCTTCTTCCCGCGCCTAGCAGGCAAGCCGGCGGGCTATCTCGCGCGCCAGCTGAAGGATTTCCAGGAGGGCCTGCGCAAGTACGGTCCGATGGAATACACGGTGGGCCAGCTCAGCCCGGAATACATGCACGAAATCGCCGAATACTTCGCCGCACAGGAAGTGCCGTACAGCCGCTCGCCACTGCCGCAGCTGCCGGCGTCGACGATAAAGCGCGGCGAGGAACTGGTGACCCACGGCGACCCGTCGCGCGAGATTCCCGCCTGCGCGTCCTGCCACGGCAGCCAGCTGACCGGCGTACAGCCGGATATCCCGGGACTGGTCGGGCTTCCCTATGACTACATCAGTTCGCAGCTGGGCTCGTGGCGTACCAAGACGCGCGCCACGGTGGCGCCGGACTGCATGTCGGAGATCGCCAACCGCCTGAGCGAATCGGACATCAGCGCGGTCTCGGCATGGCTCGCCGGGCGTGAGTTGCCGGCGGACATGCATGCGCAGCAGGCCGGTTCGGTGACACCGCCGCTGCACTGCGGTGTATTGGGCGACAAGGGAGACGGCGCATGAAACGCGTACTGGCGATCGCGGTGGTGTTGCTGCTGGCGCTGGGTGGCTGGTGGCTGTTCCACATGCAGGTCACGCAGCCCGTCTCGCCCTCGGCCAGCGAGGTGACGGAGGCGACTCTCAAGGATCCGGCACTCATCGCCAAGGGCGAGTACCTGGCCGCGGTCGGCGACTGCGCGTCCTGCCATACGGAGCGGGGTGGCGTGCGCTATGCGGGTGGTCGCGTGCTGCCCACGCCATTCGGCAACATCCCTGCGCCGAACATCACGCCGGATCGCGAAACGGGACTTGGTGGGTGGAGCTTCGAGGACTTCTGGCAGGCACTGCATAGTGGCAAGGGGCGCCACGGCGAGCTGCTGTACCCGGTGTTTTCCTATACCTCGTTCACCAAGGTCACGCGCGACGATGCGCTGGCGATCTTTGCGTACCTGCAGTCGCTGCCGGCGACGAACCAGGCGGCCAAGCCTTTGGGGTTGGGTTTCCCCTACAGCGTGCGCAATAGCCTGAAGGCCTGGCGCGCGCTGTATTTCCAGGAGGGTGAATTCCAGCCCGATCCGACGAAGTCCGATGCCTGGAACCGGGGTGCCTACCTCGTGCAGGGCCTTGGCCACTGCAACGAATGCCATG
Source organism: Dyella amyloliquefaciens (assembly GCF_004296575.1). Lineage (GTDB taxonomy): Bacteria > Pseudomonadota > Gammaproteobacteria > Xanthomonadales > Rhodanobacteraceae > Dyella > Dyella amyloliquefaciens. The sequence continues at coordinate 21,592 of NZ_SAYT01000006.1, forward strand.
CGCCGCGCGATTCGCTGGGTGGTTCGCAGAACAAGCCGTCGCTCGCGGGCGGTCAGATTCCCGTGCAGAACTGGTACGCGCCCGACCTGAGCACGCAGGCCAATGGCGGCCTGGAAGGCTGGAGCGAACAGGACATCATCGACCTGCTCAAGAACGGCCAGTCCGCACGCGGTGCTGCCTTCGGCCCGATGGCGGAAGTGGTGCAGCAGAGCACGCAGCATATGCGTGACGAAGACCTGCGCGCCATCGCGACCTACCTGCAGTCGTTGCCAGCGCGCGTGCCGGTGCCGGAGGAGAAGTCGCAGCTCGACACGCGGCCGATCCTGGCCCAGGGTGCGAAGGTGTACGCCGAGCGTTGCGCGGACTGCCACGGCAAGGATGGCAATGGCGTGGCCGGCGTCTATCCGCCGCTCAACGGGAATTCTTCCGTCAACGAGCCGAGCGGCATCAATGCCATCCGCGTCGTGCTGCTCGGTGGCTTCCCGCCGGTGACGAAGGGCAACCCGCGTCCCTATTCGATGCCGCCGTTTGCCCAGCAGCTCAACGACAGCGACGTCGCCGCCGTGGTCACCTACATCCGCCAGTCGTGGTCCAACCACGCCACGCTGGTGATGGAGCGCGATGTCATCAAGAATCGCCACACGCCGATCGACTGAGCATGGAACCTCGTCATGCGCCCCGTTCCGCGGGGCGCATGTCGTTGGCCGGCATGTGCGGGAGACAGCCCGCGCCAATGAGTGCGGCACGCACGGCCTCGTCGATCGGCGTGTAGAGATCATTGCCGAGGAAAGCGCGCAGCTTGCAGTCGTCAAGACGGATCGCCTCGCGCCACAGGTAGCGCATCTTGCACAGCTCGCGCAGCGTCTCGTTGAACGGCGATGCGAGTCGCGCGATCCACCAAGGGAAGGTCCCGCCGCGGATGTCCGTACGACTGGTAACCCGGCGGAATGCCGCGAGCATCTCGTGGCCGTCCAAGCACTGGCCGCCGAAGTGGAAGGTTTCGAAATCGCCCAGCTCCCGCTCGCGGTCCAGCAGTCGTGCCAGGGCCTCGCCCACATCGGGCAAATAGGCCCAGGCGTGGGCCAGATCGTAACGGCCGGGGTACTGCATGCGGCGGACTGGTTTGCCGGCCTGGGCCAGTCCCTGTGCGAACCAGTTGTTGCCTGCGCTGGGGCCAAAAAAGTCGCCACAGCGCAGCACCAGCGTGCGCACGCCGTCGATCGAGGCATCACGCAGCCTGCGCTCCATCTCTGCGCGGATTTCTCCCTTGCGGGTGCACGGGTGTTGCGGCGAGGCTTCGGTGAGCAAGGGAAAGGCGTCGGCGCCGTAGTTGTAGATCGTGCCCGGCAGCACGATGCGGGCGCGGTTCGCCCTGGCAGCAGCCAAGGTGTTGTCCAGCATCGGCAGTACCAGGCGCTCCCAGCCGCGATAGCCCGGCGGGTTCACGGCATGGACGATGACCTCGACCCCTGCTGCGGCACGCATGACGTCTTCGGCCTTCATGGCATCGCCGGAAAACCATTCGATGCCGTCCCTGCCGGCTTCCGGCGGCGTGCGCACGAGGGCGCGTACCCGCCAACCGTGCCGGCGCAGGGCCAGGCAGGTTTCGCGGCCGATGCCGCCATTGGCGCCGATGACGAGGGCGATGTGCTGAATGCTCATGGTGGGTTCCTCAGGGAAGGTGAGGAAAGCTTGCGGCGGGTCTAGCTCAAAGAAAATTGCCGAATACCGAAGGTCTGCTATAAAAATATGCATGGCCTCGAATGATCCCGGCTGGGAGCTCTACCGATCCTTCCTTGCGGTGATGCGGGAAGGCAGTCTGTCGGCCGCGGCACGGGCACTGGGTATGACCCAGCCCAGCCTGGGACGCCACATGCGGGAGCTCGAGTCCGCGTTGGGTTCCGCGCTGTTCGCCCGCTCGCCCCAAGGGTTGGCGCCCACCGAACTGGCGCATGAGCTGGTGCCGCATGCGCAGGCCATGGCGTCTGCGGCGGCGGCCCTGCAACGCACCGCGTCGGCGGGGCGAGAGGAGATCAGCGGCACGGTGCGCCTGACCGCCAGCGAGGTGATCGGCGCGGAAGTGCTGCCAGCCATCCTCACCGCGTTTCGGGAGCGGCATCCCGGCATCGTGATCGAGCTGGTGCTGTCCAACCAGACCACCGACCTGCTGCGACGCGACGCCGATATCGCCGTGCGCATGGTGCAACCGACCCAGGAGGCGCTGGTGGCCCGCCATGTGGGGCGCATCGAATTGGGCCTGTTCGCCCACCGTCGCTACCTCGACATGCATGGACAGCCCGCGACGCTTGCCGAACTCGCCGGGCACGCGCTGATCGGCTTTGATACCGAATTGCCGTATATCCGCAAGCTTCGACCCGTGGGCTTGCCCTACGCCCGCGAGCATTTCGCGCTGCGCACGGATAGCGACCTGGCATCGCTCGCGGCGCTGCGCGCGGGGTTCGGTATCGGCTTTGCGCAGGTCAACCTCGCGCGGCGTGACCCGCAACTGGTGCGCCTGCTGGCCGAGGAACTGTCCATGCCGCTGCCGACCTGGGTGGTGATGCACGAAGACTTGCGGCAGAGCCTGCGCGTCCGCAGGTTGTTTGCGCATCTGGTCGAGGCACTGGAAGCTTACGTAAGCGGGTAGTCGTTCGTGGGACCGAGGTACCGGCCCTCAAGTCCGCACGAGATCCGCCAGCGCCTGCCAGGGCGCCATGTCCCAGTGGCCGCGCGCCTGGCCGGAAGGGGAGGGCAGCACGAAGAGCTGGGTCTCACCCATGCGTTCGGCTTGCAGGCCATAGCCGGCGGAGCGGCCCAGAGCGGCCCGTGCCGCGGCCTTGCTGGTGAAGGCGAGTACGCGGGGCGCATGCCGCGCGATCCGCTGCTTCAATGCATCGACGTCGAACGCATCCCGTGGAAGCTCATCGTCGTTGCCCATGTGATGCTTGGCCAGATCGGTGAGACCGATGCCCAGCGCGGGGAGCAAGGTGAACTCGACTGGCGCGAACAGGCGGGGTGTCAATTGCACCGTGTGCAGGGTCCGCCAGAACATGTTGCCCGGATGCGCGTAGTAGGCGCCTTCCTGTGCCGAGCGGCGGCCCGCGGCGGTGCCGCAGAACACCAGCCGAAGGCCCGGTCGCAACAGATCGGGAAGAATCGGATCGGGTATCACGACAAGTGTTCCCAAGGCCGGACAGCTCCCGGATCATGGCCACGCGCGGGCAAATTAGCTGATCCTGCTCAGTTGCGCGCCATCGACCATCGCCAGCAAGCCTTCGTTAGTCGTGCGCAGGTCGCGATTATTCAGTTGCAGTGCTTCCACTTCGCGCTGCAACGAACCCGTCATTTGCTCACTTGCGCTGACACGGCGCTCCATGGATTCGACCCGGAGGCTTTCGAGGTCAAGCCCGTATTGATGCACGGCCGTACCTATCAGGGCGATCTGGTCGGGGCGGTACTGATCCCCACCAGACCGCTCACCCAGCAAGAAGATGCCGTTCAAGCGTCCTCGCACCATCATGGGAAATGCCAGCTCGCCTGGGATCGATTCGCGTCCATCATGCAGATCGACGAATCGCCCCGTATGCATCAGGTCGATGGCTACATCGTGGTTTGGGTCGATGACTGCGGGTGCTGCATGCAGAGTGGATTTCTGGAGTTCGTAATTCCCCGAAGATTCGAGTGAATAGAAGGCTGCGCCGTATGCGCCGCAAAACTCGAGGACCGCCCGCATGAACTTTTCCTGCAGCGCCGGTGCCTGGGATACATGCGCGGCCTTATCGAGGAAACGACGTAGCTTTTCGGCAGCCTCGTACCAGTGGTGGAAAAAGGTGTGGTCGACCCGATGGTTGACCCAGTGCTGAATACGATGGAAAGAAAGAATGATGCCCAGCGCCACCAGTGCATCGAACACGGCATTTTTTTCGCGCCCCTCGAAATGGAGCAGCTTGTCGACGCCCCACTCGGTAAGGCTGAATGCGACGAGCAGCATGGAGCTGATGATGGTGACAACCAGGGCGCGGTTGAGCGCGAAGCCAAAATCGAAGAGGCGATGACGTAGCAGGGCATAGCCGAATCCAGCCAGTGCCAGCAGTTGCACAACGTCGGCCGCAAAAACTGCGGAATAAAGAGGGACGGGCCAGCCCAGCTTTTGGTCTAAAACGAAAAGGAAATAGACCGCGTACATGGAACCCATGCAGACGCCTATCCAGGCCAGCCGCTGTCGCATAACCCCTTGGCTATGCCACCAGGAAAATGCGAGCGCGCCAAGTGCAAAAACAACGGAAATACAAACTACGGCGACGTAATACAGGCCCCAGACCTTCCATATTGCTGGTGTCCATAAAGTCGGAAAAATGTCGAGTGCAAATAAATAGGCACCTGCCGGCACCGCTGCAAAACAGGCCGTGTAAACGTAGAACGCATACCGTGCCCGCTTAAACCGCCAGATCGGCCGATCCTCCGGGTAGGTGAGCGCAAAAAGCGTAAATAGAACATACGCACTCGCATCAACGATGGGGTCGATGAATTGGGTGTAGAGGTCAATAACGGCGCCAATCGGTTGGGTGCCGATATAAATTCCCGAGGAACATAACAGCGCCAGCGTCAGTAACCGCATGGCGGGACTCTCGCCTCGGCGCACGCCGATCAACACTGCAATGACCAAGGTAAAGAACGCCACGGCGATGGAGCTCATGATGCTCACTTCCGCGGTCGCTGCATGGGGAAGAATGCCCTTGTCAGGCACAGGCTGCACCGAGAGATGGCTGGCACGATTCCCGGAGAACAGCGTAAATCCGATGGTTTCATCCGTCCCGACAAAGCGAATCGCAAGCACCGACTTTCGGTCAAATTTCACCAAGTCTCCTACCTTGGCGCCCGCCGCTGCCAGGGGCGACGCGGTGTCCATGGCCAGGATGGGGTAGCGACGAGCACTATCGGGATCGCCAAACGTTGCAGCCAGCGTGCCTGACTGAGCGGACGTCGCATGCTTCCAATGGCTCGCGGCCCACAGATCCATAATGAGGATCGACAGGGTGAGCGCGATGAGGCCCACACGCCAGCACCAGAGGGAAAATGTTCTTTTATTCATTGATTTATTTTTGTGTGGTCTTTCAATCAAGCGGGTGGTTATTTCAGTTGCATTCCCGTTGCCCCAAAACCTGGTGCAAGCCAGCCTGGGCATCCGATTTCCGAGCGCTGGGCGAAGTGTATGCAGGACCACTCGGCTGCGGTACTAGTATTTGAAAGCATGAGGCATGGCCGTAATGACGCCGGGGGCGGTTTTTTTGGCGGCGCCTTGGAGCGGAAATGCCAAAACACCCGCGAGGCCGGCCGGCCGTCAAAGAAAGTCGTTGTTGCCGCGGTGGGGTAGCCGGGACCCGCCCGGCTGGACCGGTGCGTTTCGGCCTCAACGTCCCGTTCCACTGTTGAGATGTTTCGTGCCGGGAGGATGCAGGGCCCGCAGAAACGGGCGGCATCCGGGGCCCGCGGTCAGCGAGGCTGCCCGGATAGATCGCCCCGACGCGAGTCGCCCCCCCTGTCGGCGCACGGTCCGGCCTGCGGCCGCACTGCGAACCATGCGTCCGAGCCCGGCTGCAGCAGGTCGGGAAGAATCGGTTCACGCGTCGACGCGCAGCATACCCCGCGTGGGCGATGCTTCCGATTGGAAGACTGCCCGGTACATCAAATGTCGTGTTTCCCTGCGAATGTGCGCGCCAGTTGGCGGCAGTGCCGAACGAGGCATCGGCGCGTCCCGCCACGCATCGACAGTGTGCGCGTACTGCCGCTATAAAGATTGCCTTAGCAGGGGAGTGTCCGTGAGCGAAGAAATCCTGATCAACGTGACCCCACGCGAGACTCGCGTCGGCGTGGTGGAAAATGGCATGTTGCAGGAGGTGCATGTGGAGCGAACCTCCCGGCGCGGCTACGTGGGCAATGTGTACAAGGGGCGTGTGCAACGGGTCATGCCCGGCATGCAGGCCGTGTTCGTCGAGATCGGGCTGGAGCGCGCGGCCTTCCTGCACGCCTCGGACATCCTGCGCCCCCCAGTGCCGGTCGCGGCGGAAGGGGCTGAGCCGGTCAGCAGCGGCAACGGTCACGGACACGTGCCCTCGATCAGCGAGCTGGTCCACGAAGGGCAGGAGATCGTGGTGCAGGTGGTCAAGGACCCGATCGGCACCAAGGGCGCCCGTCTGTCCACGCATCTGTCGATTCCTTCGCGTTACCTGGTGCTGCTGCCGCACGCACGCACGCTGGGCATCTCCGCGCGCATCGAGGACGAAGAGGAGCGCCAGCGGCTCAAGGAAGTGCTGAATGCGCTGATCGGCGACAACCCGCTTGGCTACATCGTGCGCACCAACGCCGAAGGGCAGACCGCCGAATCGCTGGCCTTCGACGTCACCTATCTAGGCAAGGTGTGGCGCGTCGTGCAGGAAAACATCGCCAAGGCGAAAGTCGGCGACCGCGTGTACGAGGAACTCTCGCTGCCGCTGCGCAGCCTGCGTGACATGCTCAACGACGACATCGAGAAGGTCCGCGTGGATTCGCGCGAAACGTTCGAGAAGGTCGTGAAGTTCGTGCACAAGTTCATGCCGCACCTGGACGACCGCGTGGAGCACTACAGCGGCGAGCGTCCCATCTTCGACCTCTACGGCGTGGAGGACGAGATCCAGCGCGCGCTCAAGAAGGAAGTACCGCTGAAATCCGGCGGCTACCTCATCGTCGACCAGACCGAGGCGATGACCACCATCGACGTGAACACCGGCGGCTACGTCGGCTCGCGCAATCTCGAGGAAACGGTCTACCGCACGAACCTTGAGGCCGCGCAGGCCGCCGCGCGCCAGCTCCGGCTGCGCAACCTCGGCGGCATCATCATCATCGACTTCATCGACATGGTGGACGAGGAACACCGCCGCCAGGTGCTGCGCACGCTGGAAAAGGGCCTCGCGCGCGATCACGCCAAGACCACGGTTTACCCGATGTCGGCCCTGGGCCTGGTGGAGATGACGCGCAAGCGCACCACCGAAAGCCTTGAGCGGCAGCTGTGCGAACCCTGTCCGGCCTGCAGCGGGCGCGGCACGGTGAAGACCGCCGAGACCGTGACCTACGAGATATTCCGCGAGATCACCCGCGCGGTCCGCCAGTTCAACACCGAAAAGCTGCTGGTGATGGCCAGCCCCAAGGTGGTCGGCCGCATCCTGGAGGAGGAGTCGGTCGCGGTGGCCGAACTGGAAGAGTTCATCTCCAAAAGCATACGCTTCCAGGCTGAGGAGCATTATTCGCAGGAACAATTCGATGTGGTTCTGCTTTAAGCGCCTGGCGACGGATGTCGCCGGGCTGGTTGCGCTGTGAGCGCCGCGTGAACGCGCTCTGGCGAAGGCGCATGCAATTGGGTGTCCGGGCCTTGGCCTGGATCGCCGGCGTGGGCGTCATCTCACTGGCGGTGATGATGGCGCTGGCCCAGTTGGCCCTGCCCACCCTGGCGCGCCATCCCGACTGGGTGGCGCTGCAGTTGAGTGGGATCCTGCAGCGGCCGGTGACGTTCGACGCGCTGGAAGGCCACTCGCAACCGGCCGGTCCCTTATTCGTCATGCACGGCCTCACGATCGGCGCCGACAACGGCGAGCCACCCGTGCGCATACCCGAGGCGGAGTTGAAGCTCGACTTTGGCGGCTGGCTGCTGCCGGCCCGCCATCTGGTCAACCTGCGCGTGCGCGGGTTGCAGCTGGACCTCAGTCGCGACAACGACGGTACCTGGCACATCAACGGCATCGGGCTGGCTGGGGGAGAAGAGCGGCAGCGCCCGTCGTTCGGACAGCTGTCGGTGGGGCTGTGGTTGCGCGACACGCGCCTGGAGATCACCGATCACCGGCTCGACCGCCATTACACGCTGCTGGCGGACCAGTTGCGCCTGAGTCGCCAGGGAAGCCGTATCCGTGTCGGCGCGCTGTTGCGCCGCGAAGGGGCTCCGGGCCAGGTGCGTGGCGCAGGAACCTTCAGCGACGACGGTGCCGAAGGGAAGGTCTGGATCGGCGGTACCGATATCGACCTGCATGCCATGTCCTCGGGTGTGGATATGGCCGGCTATACGGCTGAAAGCGGAAGTGGTTCGTTTGACACGTGGCTGGATTGGCGCGACGCGAAGATCGTGCGCAGCCTTACCCGGTTCCAGTTGTCACAGCTGTCCATTGCCAACCCCGATGGCGTGAAGGCCAACACGTCGGCGCTTCGCGGCATGGTCGAAGTGGCGATGGACAAGGACACCAGCCAGGTGCGCTGGGCCGGAGACGACGGCAGTGCGCTCGTCGCCACGGTGCAGGGCATCGGTACCGACCAGTTGCAGGCTTCGGCGGCCGCGCGCAACCTGCAACTGGCGAACCTCGTGCCCTGGCTGGCGCTCAAGCCGCAGATGTCGCCGGCGCTCGCGCAGTGGGTCGGCAGCGGTCGGCCCCGTGGCCAGGTGGCGAGCGCGCAACTGGCCTGGAGCAAGGCCGACGGGCTGAAGATGCTCGATGCGGAATTCAGCGGGCTGGCCATCGATCCAGTGGGCAAGCTGCCGGGCGTGGACGGTCTGAAGGGCGTGGTGCGCGGTGATGCGCAGGCCATGTCCCTGTCGCTTCCGCCGCAGGCGACCACGCTGGGCTTCCCGCACACCTTCCGGGAGCCCTTCGTGATGTCCCGCCTCGGCGGCGACGTGGTGTTCTGGCACGAAGATGACGCGTGGCGCATCGGTACCGATCCGTTCGTCTTCGAGGGGGCGGGTTTCGGTGGCTCCGCTCGCGGCGAAGTCGCGCTGCCCGACGCGGGCGGACCCCCGTTCCTGGACCTTTACGCCTCCCTGGACCACGCCGACGTGGTGGCGGCCAAGCTGTTCTGGCCGATCGATTCGATGTCGCCGGCAGCCGTGCAGTGGCTGGATCAGGCGCTGATGGACGGCAAGGTCGATCACGGTGACGTGGTGGTGCGCGGCGACCTGAAAGACTGGCCGTTCCACCATAACGAAGGGCGCTTCGAGGCGCGCGCCGAAATCAGCGGCCTCGTGCTCGACTATGGCAGGGACTGGCCGCACGCCGAAGGCGTCAACGCGGTGGCGAACTTCGTCAACAGCGGCATGTTCGTGGAAGCCAGCGCGGGCCAGTCGCTGGGCAACAAGGTGGATCATGCCGTGGCGCTGATCCCCGAATTCGGCAACACCGTGCTCGATCTCAATGTGAGCGGCTCAGGGACGGGCGCCAGCATGATGGATTTCGTGCGGCGCAGTCCGATCGGCCGCAACCAGGCCGACGTGCTGTCCAAGCTGAAGCTCGGCGGCAGTGGCGCGTTCGATTTCCATCTTTCGCTGCCGGTCGCGGATGCCAGCCAGTTGGTGCTCGACGGCAATGCCCAGCTCAAGGGCGTGGACTTCGATGCGCCGGAATGGAATCTCAAGCTGGACAAGCTCACCGGACCGGCCACGTTCGACAAGGCAGGTTTCCACGCCGGACCGCTGGACACGAGTTTCCGCGGACAGCCCTCGAAACTGGACCTGGCCATTGCCGGCGCCACCGGACAGCCCGACAAGGTGCTCTCCGCCAAGCTCACCGGCCGCTACAGCATGAGCGAGCTGACCCAGGGTTATAAGCAGCTGGACTGGCTCAACCAGGTGGCGGACGGGCGCGGCGATTTCACCATCGGTTTCGACATCGCTCATCCCAATGGCGCGGCGGCAACCACGCAGCTGCTGAGCGTCGATTCCAGCTTGAACGGCATGGCCCTGGATTTCCCCGTGCCGCTGAAGAAAACCGCCGATGCCAGCCTGCCGCTGCACGTGGAAATGAACCTGCCGATGCAGGGCAGCGATGTACAGCTGAGCGTGGGACAGGTGGTGCGTGCAAGGCTGCGCCTGCCGCAGACCGATGCGCAGGAACTGGCAGCCACCTTCGCCTTCGGCACCAAGCCGCCGGACACCGTGCCCGACAAGGGCATCCGCATCCGCGGCCGCCCGGCCAGGCTCGACGTGACCGGCTGGGTGCAGTACGCCGCCTCCGGCAGCAGCAACGGTGGGCCCGGGCTGGAAAGCATCGACGTGAATGCCGATCAGGCCATGGTGTTCGGCCACACCTTCGCCGACATGCATCTGCTCGCAACCTCGCAGGCCGATGGATTGACCGTGGACGTGGACAGCGCAGGCCTGGCGGGACGGTTCTCGATTCCGCTGGCCGATCTCGGACGGCGCGGCGTCACCGCGCGGCTCCAGCGGCTGTACTGGCCCAAGGATGTCGTGCCACCGAAGAAGACTGGCAGCGACGCCGCAACGGCCAGCACCCCCGCAACCGCGTCGTCGACCGCGACGCCTGCCAGCGCCGCGCCTTTGGCGAATCCGGCGGCTACCGGCATCACGCCTTCGGCGTTGCCCCCGTTCCATCTGTGGGTGAGCGACCTGCGTTTCGGCGATTCGAAGCTGGGCGATGCGCGACTGGAAACCTGGCCGACCGACCGCGGCATGCACGTGGACCAATTGCGTACGTTGTCCCGTGGGCTGCAGATCAACGGCACGGGTGACTGGGAAGGCACCGCCGGCAACAGCCACTCGCACATGCGTATCGACTTCTCGGCCGACAACCTGGGCGAGATGCTGGGCGCCTTCGGCTACGAAGGCCTGCTGGCCGGCGGCAAGGTGCGGGCGCAGCTCGACTCCACCTGGCCCGGTGCGCCATCTGCCATGGAACTGGGCAACATGGACGGCAAGCTGAGCATCAACATCACCGACGGGCGCATGCCCGAAGTGGCACCCGGCGTGGCGCGCCTGTTCGGCCTGATCTCGGTGCTGGAGTTGCCGCGTCGCCTGTCCTTCAATTTCGGCGACGTCTTCGGCAAGGGCCTGGCCTTCGACGCCATCACCGGCGACTTCAAGCTGGGCGACGGCAACGCCAATACCGACAACCTGCAGATCCGCAGCCCGGCCGCCGAGATCTCGGTGAAGGGGCGCACGGGTGTGCGCGCCAAGGACTATGACCTGCAGGTGCAGGCGGTACCGCATGCCGGCAACAGCCTGCCGATCGTGGGTGCCGTGGTGGGCGGTCCCATCGGCGTCGCGGCCGGCTTCGTGGCGCAGGGCCTCCTGGGCAAGGGTATCAACCATGCCGCCAGCGCCCGCTACAAGATCACCGGCAGCTGGGACAAGCCGGTCATCACCGAGCTCGAGAAGAAGGATGTGACGGTGACGCCCGCGACGCCGCCGCTGACCGCTGAGCCGCCGGCAAGCGAGTAGCCGCGTTGCCGGGGCCCGCCGCGCCGGGTTTAAACCCCGGCGGGCGGCCCCAACTTGGTAAAGTCCCTTCTTTTACGCATGGCTACGACTTCATGGATTCCCTGATCGCACAGGCTGAACGCCGCCTGCTGGCGCCGGGCGGCTTGGCCGCCACCGACCTGGAACGCGTGTTCAACCAGCTGATGGGCCCCTCCATCGACGCCGCCGACCTGTATTTCCAGCATTCGCGCAGCGAGTCGTGGTTGCTGGAGGAAGGCATCGTCAAGGACGGCAGCCACTCCATCGAGCAGGGTGTCGGTGTGCGCGCCATCAGTGGTGAGAAGACCGGCTTCGCATACTCCGATGAGATCGTGCTGCCACAGCTGCTGGAGGCGTCCAAGGCCGCGCGTGCCATCGCCCAGGGTGGCAACGGTGCGGGCAAGCCGCTGGCGCTGAATGGTGCGCGCCAGCTGTATCCGGCCATCGATCCGGTCGAAAGCCTGCCCAATCCCGACAAGATCGCCCTGCTGCGTGAAGTGGACGCGTATGCGCGTTCGCGCGACCCGCGCGTGAAGCAGGTCATCGTGAGCCTCGCCGCCACCATGGACACCGTGCTGGTGGCCGCTTCCGACGGCACCCTGGCCGCCGATGTGCGCCCACTGGTACGCCTGAACGTGCAGGTGATCGTCGAACAGAATGGTCGCCGCGAGCAGGGCAGTGCAGGAGGCGGTGGCCGCTACGGCTATCGCGAACTGATCGAGAACGGCCGCGCCATGGCGTTTGCCGACGAAGCCGTGCGCGGTGCGCTGGTGAATCTGGAGGCAGTAGACGCGCCAGCCGGCAGCATGCCGGTGGTGCTCGGACCCGGCTGGCCTGGCGTGCTGCTGCACGAGGCGATCGGCCACGGCCTGGAAGGCGACTTCAACCGCAAGGGCAGCTCGGCCTTCGCCGGCCGCATCGGCCAGCGCGTGGCTGCACCCGGTGTCACCGTGGTGGACGACGGCACCCTCGCCGGTCGCCGCGGTTCGCTCAGCGTGGACGATGAGGGCACGCCCACCGAATGCACCACCCTGATCGAGGACGGCATCCTCAAGGGCTACATGCAGGACAAGCTCAACGCGCGCCTGATGGGCGTGGCGCCGACCGGTAACGGTCGCCGCGAGTCCTTCGCGCAGCTGCCGATGCCGCGCATGACCAACACCTACATGCTCGCCGGCCAGCATGATCCGCAAGAGATCATCCGCTCGGTGAAGAAGGGCCTGTACGCGGTGAACTTCGGCGGCGGCCAGGTGGACATCACCAATGGCAAGTTCGTGTTCTCCGCCAGCGAGGCCTACTTGATCGAAGACGGCAAGATCACCCGCCCGGTGAAGGGCGCCACCCTGATCGGCGCCGGCCCGGAAGTGCTCAATCGCGTCTCCATGATCGGCAACGACCTGGCGCTGGACGAAGGCGTGGGCGTATGCGGCAAGGACGGCCAGAGCGTGCCCGTGGGCGTGGGTCAGCCGACGCTGAAGGTGGACGCGATGACGGTTGGTGGTACGGCTTCCTGAATCGAATCGCTCGCCCCCCGGCTTCATGACTTGTGTGAATATGCGCCAGGCAGCGGTCCGATAGCGGACCGCCATGGGCGTAGTTGGGGGGACTATGGCTATGTGCTGGGGATGGTCGCGACTTGCGGTCGTGGCCGCTGCACTTGTGTTCCTGGTCGCATGTAATTCGCCGGGGCCGTCGAGCGAGGCCGGCATGGCGCCCGATGTGCCGTCTGGCGAACCGGCGGTCGTTGCGCAAGACATACACATCGATCCGCTGGGCCCCTTCTCGCCCAAAGAGATGCGCACGTTCATGGCATCGGTCGAGCGTGCCGACGCGATACCCGACTCCATGCAACGCTGCCTGCACTATCCCGATCCCCCCGGCAGCCACTGGTCGCCGCAGGCCATCGAGGCCTACTGCCGGTATCGCCTGCAGCCCGTGGTGGATACCGACCAGCTCATAGCACTGGCTGGCGCAGGGCGCGCCAAAGAAATCGACCGAGAGGTCCGCGCGCTCATGCAGGGCGACGCGCGGCTGAAACCACAGGAAATTGCTTGGCGAACCATCGCAAGGGACTGCTACGACCCTTCGCCACAGCTGCGCATAGCCCTGGACCAGTGGAAATCCCAGGTGCCTGAGAGCGCCCTTGCCTATGCAACCAGCGGTTATTGCTACGTCATATCGGCATGGCGTGCACGCGGCGCCAGGGAGATTGAAGACACGCCGGCGGAGAAGATGAGGGCCATGGGAGTCCTGCTCGACAAGGCAAAGGTCGACCTGGACAAGGCGGCGAAACTTGATCCAAAGCTGGTCACGACTTACGCCGCCATGATCAACGCCGGTCTCCTGGCGAGCGACAAGGACTACATGGTGCAGGCCCTTCAGCATGGCATGGCGGAGGACCGCGCGAGCTTGCCGTTATACGACATGCTCGCCTATGTCACGCAGCCCCGCTGGTATGGCTCCCAGCAAATGCAGCGCCAGCTGATGGCGTCCGCCATGAACGAGGCTGCGCGCAACCCTTTGTTGCTGACTATCAGGGGCTCCGTGCTTGCGGACGTCTACGACCTGCGCCATTGCTACTGCACCACGCGAGATGAGCGGCTCACCGTGCGAGACGCTTTCGATCAGGTGACATCCACGGGCATCCTGATCAACGTGGCCGACAACGCAATGGCCAATCACTATCCGGATATCGCGTATGTGTACTACTCAGAAACGATCCGCTTCTATCCGAAGGACGAGGCTGACGATGCGCTCAAGGGTCGTGCCGCCGCGTTGAGCGCTTTGTGGATTGGGGGAGCAGAGCCGACGGACTGACGCCGAGAGCGGCGTGCCTGCGGTAGGTTCAGGACTCGCGCCCGGTATATCGATAGAACGAAAGCTCATTTCGAATTCACCGCACACCGTCGGACAGTGAGTGTCGGTCCATTGCCAGGGGGCAGGCCGTATGGACGTCTGAAAGTCCACACTCTTCCGACTGGGGCGTTGCCATGAGCGATGTAACACAAATCTTGCCGGGGAAGGCCCGGTCATCTGATGCCGCCGCGGCGCATGCGCCGCGCACGGGGCTGCTATCCAACGAAGACTGGTGGTCGGTCTGGATCGGCCTCGCGGTGATCGTCGTGGCCTGGGCGTTGTTCGCCAACGGCAGCAGTCTGAAGTGGCTGGCGGTGGCGCCGGCGAAGTGGAAAACACTGGCCGAAGCCGGGCGCGGTATTGCGAGTCACTGGCCGAACTACCTGGCGCTGTTCGCGACGTTCGCGCTGCTGTTCGGTACGGCCCTGGCTGTGCTCGGGCAATCGCTGTCGCGCTTCCTGCCGAGCTTCCTGATTCTTTTTGTTGTTTCGCTGTTGATCTTCGCGGCATCCGCATGGAGCGAAGCGGCGCGCTACAACCTGGAAGCGCCGCTGATCGCCCTGTTGCTGGGCCTGCTGGTATCCAACACGGTGACACTGCCGGAATGGTTCCATTCGGGCCTGCGCGTGGAGTTCTACATCAAGGTGGGCATCGTGCTGCTCGGGGCGACGCTGCCGCTGACGTTGCTGGTATGGGCAGGTCCCGTCGCGGTGGGGCAGGCGACCATCGTTTCGCTTGCGACGTTCTTCACCATCTTCCTCGCCGGCAAGGCGCTCGGCCTGGACAAGCGCTTTGCCGCGGTGCTGGGCGTGGGCGGAGCCGTGTGCGGTGTGTCCGCCTCGATTGCCGCGGGCGGCGCGGTGCGCGCCAAGCGCGAGCATGCATCGATGGCGATCACGCTGGTGGTGGTGTGGGCCATCGTGATGATCTTCGTATTGCCCTTTGTATCGCGTGCGCTGGGCCTATCGACGGCGGTGGCCGGTGCCTGGATCGGCACGTCCGAGTTCGCCGATGCCGCCGGTATCGCTGCAGCGCAGGCCTACGGCGATGTGGCGCGCAATGCGGGCGGCACCATCGCCGGGGCGCCGGATGCGGCGGTGCAGGCATTTACGCTGATGAAAGTGGTAGGGCGTGACATCTGGATCGGCATCTGGGCGTTCGCCTTGGCGTGGGTGGCAACGACGCGCTGGAACAGCGAGGGCGGCGTGCAGGCCAAGGCCGACGTGCGCGAAATCTGGGCGCGCTTCCCCAAGTTCGTGATCGGCTTCGTGCTGGCCTCGGCGCTGGTCACCTGGATCGCCAGCCATTATTCGCTGGCCGATTACCGCAAGATCGTCACGCCCGACCTGGTCGCGCCCATCAGTGCGTTGCGCACCTGGGCTTTCACGTTCTGCTTCCTCAGCATCGGCCTGACCACGCGCCTGCGTTCACTCACGGCGATCGGCTGGCGTCCGCTGCTGGCGTTCACCATCGGCGTTGCGGTGAATGTGGTCATCGGCTATGTGCTGTCGGTGCACGTGTTTGCCGATTATTGGAATGGGTTGGGCGGGTGAGCGAGGTCGCCGATCGTCGCGTGGTCTGCTGCGAGCGCTGTCGCTTTCGCTGCGCGGATCCACGCGAGATCGAGCGGCGTCTGCCGGGCATGGCGTCGTTTGGTTCGGCCTATGGCGCGAGCATCGGCGCGAGTGCGTTGTGCGAGGTGCACGATACGTGGGTGTCGCCGGAGGATGGTTGTTCGAGGTTTCGTGCGGTTGAGGTTTGAGGTAAGCGTGAATCGCGCACTGGGTGCGCTCCTACAACAGCTTTGCAACTGTAGGAGCGCACCCAGTGCGCGATCAGATCACCTCAGTCTTCAGCGTCACCCGGCAACTCATCGCCGCCTTCATCAACCCCTTCATCGCCCGCGCCGCCGGATGCCAGCCCCTTGAGCAACTGGTAGATCTCGCGATACGCGCGCGGCGCCTTGTTCGCCTCTTTCTCGGCCTTGGCCTGGCGAACCAGCGAGCGCAGATGCTGGCGGTCGACGTTCGGGTACTCGGCGATGAGCACGCTCATCGCTTCGTCGGTGTTTTCCAGCAAACGTTCGCGCAGGGCTTCCATGCGATGCATGGCCGCGGTTTCCTGGCGCTGGAGTTCCTTGTTCTCGCCGAGTGCCGCGCGCACGCCGTCGAACACTTCCGACTCGTGGCGGCGCATGACCTTGGCGAGGAACTGCAGCTGGCGCTTGCGCGCGATGTGCGCGGTGATGCGGCGCGTGTTGGCGATTTCGCGCTCCACGTCCTCGGGCAGCTCCAGCCGCGCCAGCTTCGATGGCGGCATGTCCATCAGCTGCTGGGCCAATGCCAGCACGGCCAGCGCGTCGCGGCGCTGCTGCGTGCGGGTGGGGCCGTAATCGTGGTCGGGGTCGTGGGTATAGGTACGTTTCACGGAAAACTTCCAGCGGGCCGGCGTGGCACTCAGCGTGCAGCGTCGGCGTGATCGAACGGATTGGGTTCGGCCTGCTCCAGCGCAAAGCGCTGGATCGGCTCGCCATCCAGCTCCACGGTTTCGCAGAACATGGTGGCGGGGCGCACCCACAGGCCGAAATCGCCATAGAGCGCCTGGTAGACCACTACCTCTTCCATGGTCTCGCTGTGCCGGGCGGTGCCCAGGACGCGATAACGCTGGCCTTTGTAGTGACGGTAGATGCCGGCTGCCGGTGACATGGGCTTATCTCCGCGGACGCTCTTTGCAATCGGCCGCGCCACCCCCATGTCGGGAAGCTGCGCGGGTTGGACCGCGTATTCTACCCGTTACCGGAGTCTGGTTCGTGCCTTCCTGTGGCCCGCGTTGGCCGCCCCAAGCGCCCATGCGAGTGTTCCGGGGCGCAGCGCCTGACTGGCTGTCAGGTCAAGCCTCGGGCGCTCGCATGGGCGCTTGGGGCGGCCAACCCTACGGGCCGGGTCTGTTTGCCCGCCAGCCGGCGTCATCCCTCAGTCGTGTATTGACATACACTCCCTCGCTCTTCCTTGGCAGGCAAGCAAACAGCTCCCGGCGCGGGCTACAGGAAGGCACGAACCAGACTCTACTGCAGGAATTTCACGAGTGACCGAACTCAGCCCCACCCAGGACCGCAGCCTCGAAGAACTCGACCGACTGGCCCAGCTAGCCGAGGACGTGATCCGCCGCGCCCGCGCCGCCGGCGCCAGCCAGGCGGAAGTGGCCGCCAGCGTCGACACCGGGCTGAACGTGAACGTGCGCCTGGGCGAGGTGGAGACGGTGGAGCACACCCGGGACCGCGGTTTCGGCCTC
The DNA here is from genome assembly GCF_004296575.1 of Dyella amyloliquefaciens. GTDB lineage: Bacteria > Pseudomonadota > Gammaproteobacteria > Xanthomonadales > Rhodanobacteraceae > Dyella > Dyella amyloliquefaciens. The sequence goes on from NZ_SAYT01000006.1 coordinate 39,008, forward strand.
ACCGTGTATTTCGGCAAGCGCAAGGGCTCGGCCAGCACGGCCGACCTCAACCCCGACTCGATCCAGGCCACGCTGGACCAGGCTTGCGCGATCGCCCGCTACACCGAGGAAGACCAGGCCGCGGGCCTGGCCGACGCCGAGCGCATGGCCACCCAGTTCCCCGATCTGGACCTGTGGCACCCGTGGCGCATCGATACTGAGGGTGCGATCGCCTTGGGCAAGCAGGTCGAGGATGCCGGTCGCGCCCATGCCGGCATCACCAATTCCGACGGCGCTGGCGTGCAGATGGGCGAAAGCATCGCGGTCTACGCCAACTCGCACGGCTTCCTGGGGCGCGAGCGCGGCACCCGCCACTCGTTGTCGCTGTCGCTGATCGCCGGTGACGACGAAGGCATGCAGCGCGACTACTGGTACGACAGCGTGCGCTCCGCCGACGATTTCATGGGCGCCGCCGCGCTGGGCGACAAGGCGGCGCAACGCACGCTGGCACGCATGGGCGCCCAGCGCCTTTCGACGCGCCAGTGCCCCGTAATGTTCGCTCCCGAAGTGGCGCGGGGCCTTATCGGCCACCTGATCGGCGCGGTGAGCGGCGGTGCGTTGTACCGGCACGCCAGCTTCCTGCTCGACCACGCGGGCAAGCAGATCATGCCGTCGTGGCTCAACATCGTGGAGCGTCCGCTGCTGATGCGCGGCCAGGGTTCCAGCGTGTTTGACGCCGAAGGCGTGGCCACGCGCGACAGCACCCTGATCGAGAACGGCGTGCTCGCGCGCTACGTGCTGGGCAGCTATTCGGCGCGCAAGCTGGGCCTGGAATCCACCGGCAACGCGGGCGGCATCCACAACCTGATCGTCGAGCCCGGCCAGGACGACTTCGCCGCGATGCTCAAGCGCATGGGTACCGGCCTGCTGGTGACCGAAGTGATGGGGCAGGGCGTGTCGACGATAACGGGCGACTATTCCCGTGGTGCAGCCGGCTTCTGGGTGGAGAACGGACAGATTGTCTACCCGGTGGAAGAAATCACCATCGCCGCCAACCTGCGTGACATGTACGCCAACATCGTGGCCGTTGGTACCGACGTGGATCCGCGCTCGCACCTGCTCACCGGTTCGATCCTGCTCGAGCAGATGACCATCGCTGGCGAATAGGTCTTCCGGCACCGCTGAAATCAGGACTTCCGGCATCGGAAAAACCTGCGCGACCTTGCTAGGATCAGCTTGTCCGGCTCAGGGGGCCGGACCTGAAAATGCAGGTTCACGACAGGAGAAGCACGCATGAGCGTTCCACCCGAATCCGTCGTACCGCCGCCGTCGGCGAGCCCTGCAGGGCCGTCCGACCTGCCCTCCGCCGAGGAGCGTCAATGGGCGCTTTTCGCCCATCTGTCCGCGCTGCTGGGGTGCATTGTCACCGGCGCCTGGTTTGGCTGGGGCTGCTTCCTCGGTCCGCTGATCATCTGGCTGCTGAGGAAGGACACGATGCCCTTCGTGGACGACCAGGCCAAGGAAGCGCTGAACTTCAACATCACCATTGCCATCATCGGCGTGGCGCTGCTGGTGCTTACCGCCATCACGTTAGGCCTCGGTGTGTTGCTGGCCATCCCGATCGGCGTGGTGGTCGGCGTGGCGTGGCTGGTATTCACCATCCTCGCCGCGATCCGCGCCAACGAAGGCGTGCGCTATCGGTATCCGTTCACGCTGCGGCTGATCAAGTAAGCCCGTCGCGCGGCATTGAAAAGGCGGCCCTCGGGCCGCCTTTTTCGTGGCTAGTGAAGCCCGACGTAGGTGCGTTTGAACGTGACAGGCTGCTGCAGCGTGGGCACCTTCCAGGCACCTGTAACGACCATCTGCTGGCCATCGGGCGAAAGCGCCCAGGTCTGTTCCAGCTGCGTGCCATCGGCGTATTGCACGGAGACGTGAAGCTGTCCGTTTTCCACGTGGCCGCGCACCATGGCGTTGCCGCTGAGTGACTGCCGTGCCTGTCCATCCAGCTTGCCAGTGAGCTGGCTGCCATCGTTGAGGCGGACCTGGAAGGTCTTGTCGTCCTGCTGCATGAGCAGCACCGAATCCACCTTCAACATGGGTGGCATCGGATAGGTCGCCGTGGCGATGGGATCCTTGTCGGTGTCGGGCTTCTTGCTGGTGCTGCTGTCGTCACCGCCATGGTGGCCGTGTCCGCCGCCACCGTGGCCGCCCATGCCGCCGCCACCCATCCCACCACCACCCGCGCCGCCGCCGTGGCCACCCATGCCACCGCCCCCCATGCCGCCACCGTGATGACCGCCACCGTTGCCGGCGCCGCCAGGGGATGAGCCCGACCCGCTGGCAGTCTGGTTCTGGGGGAGTGCGGCCTGCTGTTCGTTGCGCGCTTCATTGCGCATGGCCGCGGTGAGCGAGTCGGCGGAGTCGCTGTTGCGGTCATCCAGGCGCCAGGCACCGGTGAAGTCGGGCTTCTGGGCGGGGGCGGCGAAGGCGGGCAGTGCAAGCAGGGCGGCCAGCAGGGCCGGGCCCAGCAGCCATCGTTTGAGGGAGGGCGTGGCGATCATCGAAGGAGCATCAGCGGAGGTTCCTACGGGAACGTCTGTGCGCGTCCGATGTTGACCTGCGAAACCGTCGAGCCCCGCAGTCGTGCACGGGGTGCGCTCCTGCGGTGGAGAGGTGGGGTCAGTGCAGGCGGGCGGCGGCGTACAGCGCCAGCTCTTCCAGCAACGCGCCTTGCGTGCCCAGCGGTGCGATGGCTTCCAGCGCATCGCTGGTGAGACGGGCGAGGTGCTCGCGCGAAGCGTCCATGCCGATGATCGAGGGGAAGGTGGGCTTGTCTGCTGCCGCGTCCTTGCCCGCCGTCTTGCCGATCACGGCCGACTCGCCTTCCACGTCGAGGATGTCGTCGCGCACCTGGAAGGCCAGGCCTACGGCATGGGCATAGCGGTCGAGGGCGGCCAGGGCATCGTCGGGTGCTCCGGCGGCGAGGGCGCCGAGGCGGACCGAGGCGCGGATCAGTGCGCCAGTCTTGCAGGCGTGCATGTGTTCCAGTTCGGCCAACGTCAGCCTGCGGCCGACGGCGGCAAGATCGAGTGCCTGGCCACCGGCCATGCCCTCGGCGCCGCAGGCACGGCCCAGTACGCGCAGCATTTCCACGCAGCGCGTGGGAGCGACGCCCAGCTCGATATCGTGTGCCAGCAGTTCGAAGGCGAGTGCCTGCAAGGCATCGCCGGCGAGGATCGCCATCGCTTCGCCAAACACGATGTGGCAGGTGGGACGGCCGCGCCGCAGCGAGTCGTCGTCCATCGCGGGCAGGTCATCGTGCACCAGCGAATAGGCGTGGATCAGTTCCACCGCGCAGGCCGGCGCGTCCAGCCGCGAGCCGGTCTCGCCGAAGGCGTGGCCGGCGGCATATACCAGCAGCGGGCGCAGGCGCTTGCCGCCGCCGAGCACGGCATAGCGCATGGCGCGATGCAGTTCGAAGGGGGCGGTGTCTTCCGCGGGCAGCGAACGGGCCAGCGCCTCGTCGGCGCGCGCGATCAGCGACTTGAGATCAGCGCCGAGCTTAGAGTCTGTCTTCATCATCCAAATACGCCGCGCCGGGAGCTGTTTGCCCGCGGGGCAAGGAAGAGCGAGGGAATGTATGTCGATACATGACCGAGCGATGACGTAGCACCGTGGGCAAACAGACCCGGCCCTACGGGTTGCCCTGCAGCGGCCGTCATGCGCCAGCCCGTGGCTTACCCATGCAGCCAGCATGGGCTGCGCCTCGGTCTGCCACCTGACAGCCGCTGCAGGGCAACGCGGCGCATTTGGATGGTGAAGACAGACTCTTAAAGTTCGGGTTCAAACGGTTCAGCGTTTTCGGGAGCATCGGGATCGAGCAGCAGTCGCACGCGCAGTTCGGCACTTTCCAGTGCCTGCTGGCAATGGCGATAGAGGCCGATGCCGCGCTCGAAGGAGGCGAGGGATTCGTCCAGGCTCAGCTCGCCACCTTCCATGCGCGCGACCAGCTGTTCGAGCTCGTCCAGCGAGTTCTCGAAATCAGCGGCAGGGGCCTGACTGGCGGGGGAGGGAGCGGACTTGGCCATGGCCCGCAAAGCTAACGCAGGGGCCTTGCGGAATCAATCTGCGAGCGGTCGATACGGTGTCGAGTGTGCGATTTGGCGCATGCCTTTTGTAAAGGCCAGGCCCGATCAACAGCAGGGGTATGTGGGGAGGGGCTCAATAGGCCGGGTGCCAGCGGGGCCGGGCAACCCCCAGCAGGGAAGCGCCCTGTGCGGTAAGCCAGCGGTCGCCCGCGCCGATCAGTTCGCCTCCCGCGTACAGCAGCGGGCAGGCGAGGCGGCGCCATGGGGGCATGCCGACCTGCTGCATGAGGTCGCGCAGTTCGCGAGTGTGTGCATCGCCCGCCGGACGCAGGTGCTCGCCACCCTGGCGCAGGCGGACGGTCAGTGGCGCGGTGAGGGTGGCGGTGGGTTCAAGATGCAGGCTGCCTCCGTCAGGCAGTGCGAGCGGGGCCCCCGACCATTCGGTTTGCCACAGGGGATCGATGTTGGGTTGGGGTGGCAACGCCCACAGGCGGCCCTTCCACACGTGCAGCTCGGCGCCTGGCCAGCGAATGCACGGCAACTGGCCATCCCGCGCGATGCACTGGCGCTCGATCTGTGCGCGTTGCGCCGTGGTGGGGGCGGGGAGCCCACGCGCATGCAACCAGTCGTCCAGCAGCGGATGCCGCAGTGCCGGGGAGAGTGCCAGCCAGCCGGCGGCATCCAGGCTGCCCGAGGCAGGATCCAGCAGCTCGTCGCGGGCGGCGCGCCACTGCAGCGACAGGGCCAGGGCCGCTTCGCGGCTGTGGCGCGCGCTGTGCACGATCGACTCCATCGCCTGCGGCCAGTGCTCGCTGAGGCGGGGCAGGATCTCGTGGCGGAGAAAGTTGCGCGACAAGCGATGGTCCGCATTCGATGGGTCTGCGATACACGGCAGGCCCATCGTGGCGACGTAGTCGCGCAACACCTCGCGCGGCACGTCCAGCAGCGGTCGCCAAAGCAGGCCGCGTCCGAGTGGACGGATGGGCCGCATGCCGCCGAGTCCTTCCGGACCGGCGCCACGCAGCAGCTTGAGCAGCACCGTCTCGACCTGGTCGTCGCGGTGGTGGCCGAGCACGATGCGCTCGCCGTCGTGCAGCGAAAGCGCGAACGCGCGGTAGCGCGCGTCACGTGCCGCAGCTTCCAGTCCGTAGCCGCTCGCGTGGTTCACCTCCACGCGCAGCACGAGGCAGGGCACCTGCCACTCCTGCGCGAGTTCACGGCAATGCGTGGCCCAGGCGTGGCTGTCGGTGTGCAGGCCGTGGTCGACGTGCAGCGCACGCAGGCCGCGGTCGTGGGCCTCGGGCAGCTGGGCGAGGGCGTGAAGCAGGGCGGTGGAATCGGGTCCACCGCTGTAGGCCACGCACAACTGACCCTGCGGCTCCGTGCGCAAGGCGTCGCGCAGGAGCGGGACGAGCTTATTCACGGACAGTGGCTTTCTTCGTCTTGTTGCGCACGTAGATCACCTTGGGCCGGCCATCGCCCGGACTGCGACGATCCATCTCGAACAGCGTGGTCGCCATGATCAGTTCGCTGAGCTTGTGATAGCCGTAGCTGCGTGCGTCAAAGTTGGGGCGTTGCTTGGTGATGATCGAACCCACGCCGCCCAGTGCGGCCCAGCCGTCATCGTCGGAGGCGGCTTCGACCGCGTTGCGCAGCAGGTTCACCAGGCTGGAGTCCTGCTTGAGCTGTGCGGCCGTACGGGGCTTGAGTGGCTGCTCTTCGTCGGGCTTGGCAACGAGGATGTCGGTGTAGATGAACTTGTCGCACGCCGCGACGAAAGGGTCGGGCGTCTTGCGTTCGCCGAAGCCATAGACGATCAGGCCCGACTCGCGAATGCGCGCGGCCAGTCGCGTGAAGTCGCTGTCGCTGGAGACGATGCAGAAGCCATCGAGGCGGCCGGAGTAGAGCAGGTCCATCGCATCGATGATCATCGCCGAGTCGGTGGCGTTCTTGCCGCTGGTATAACCAAACTGCTGCATCGGCTGGATGGACTGCGTGAGCAGCTGTTCCTTCCAGCTCTTCAGATGATTGGACGTCCAATCACCGTAGGCGCGTTTCACGTGCGCCGTGCCGTACTTGGCCACTTCGGCGAGCAAGGCTTCGGCAATGGCAGGCTGTGCGTTGTCCGCGTCGATGAGGACGGCGAGCTTGGTGCTGTCGGTGGCCATGACCGGCTCCGCAGGGATGGGCGCCGCCGATGATAGCGCCTTGTGATGACGGGTCATGGCAAAAGCACGGCCCCGGCCTGGGAGCCGGGGCCGTGGAACCACGGGATGGACTCATTGCTCGTTGTCAAAGTCGAACGGTGGCGAGAGCCCGGTGAAATCGCCGATGACCTTGGCGTCATACGGTCCATTCAACTGGTTGAATCCGCTGCCGGGCACGTTGAGTGCGCCCTGCTGGAACACGATCTTGCCTGCCTCGGTGATCTCGATGACGCGATTGTTGAACTGGTCGCTGATCAGCGTGTTGCCATTGCGCAGGCGCACCGCGCGGGTCGGCAGTGGCGAAGGGTTGCTGCCCGGCAGGGTGTTGGTGATGTATTGCCAGACGATGTGGTCGCTGCCGTTAACCTCCACGATGCGGTTGTTGTTGGAGTCGGTGATCAGGGTGTCGCCGTTGGGCAGTCGGCTCGCGAACGCCGCGCCGTTCACCGAGCCCTGCGCGGTGAAGGTCTTGACGATGTTGCCCCCGGTGGTGATTTCGATGACGCGGTTATTGCTCTCGTCGGAGATCAGCACATGGCCGTTCTCCAGCAACTCGGCGCTGTTGGGATTGCTGAGCTGGTTGGTGCCGTTGCCCGAAACGCCGGTCGTGCCGTATTGCCACACGATCTGACGCCCCAGGTTGACCAGGATGATGCGCTGGTTGCCCTGGTCGGTGATCAGCACGTGCGATCCGTTATGGCCCGGGAAGTTGTTGAGAAACACCGAGTGCACCGGCGTGTTGAGCTGGTTGGGACCCGAACCCGTGACGCCGGCCTGGCCGTATTGCCAGACGATGTGGTCGGTGGGGTCGACAATGATCACGCGGTTGTCCGGACAGCCATTGACGGTGTCGCTGCAGCCCGGCAGCCCGGGCGGCGTGCCGGTACCGGCCATCAAGGTGAAGGGACCGAAGCGTTCGGCATCGTTGACGCCCACGATGCTGTTCGGTCCTGGCAGGTCAGAACCGTTGCCGAAGTGCCAGAGCACGCGGTGCGTGGCCGAGTTGATCTCGATGACCCGGTTGTTGAATTGGTCGGCGATGAGGATGGGCCCCTCGGACTGGGCCCTGGCGGGCGCGGCGAGGCCGGCTCCTGCCAGCAGGATCGTTCCGGCGATGGCCAGGGCGAGGCGGGACCCGGTGAGTCGAGGTGGGAAGCGTGCCATGTTCAGACACCTCCGTTCGGTGGGAGTGGCGAGACGGAGGGCACTCTCGGCCCGCGCCTGCTCCAAGCCGGGCAGAAGGGCTGGGTGGGCTCTCCGGATCAGCCGCCGCGGGCAACGGCTTGCCTGACTCCACGAACGATCGATGTCACCCGGGGCGGGGCAAGGTGGTCAGACCTCGCAAGCAGTGAATGCCCGAAACGCGTGATTTGGTTGACGTCGGGGCCTCAGCCTGTTCAGGCGCTGGATACCCAGCCGCCGAGCGTTGCGCTTCGGCGGTTGCGAGGTTTCAGGCGATGGGGCACGTGGCGCGATGGCGCGGGTCCGTTGGCAACGACCCACGCGAGCGCCTGCTGTGCGTCTTACTCGATGTACGCGCCGTAGCCGCGCAGGCGCTTGTAGCGTCGGTCGAGCAGGTCCTTCAACGGCATCGCTTCCAGCTCGTCGAGCTGGTTCATCAGCACCGCCTTCAGGCGCACGGCCATCGAGTGCGGATTGCGATGGGCGCCGCCCAGCGGCTCGCGCACGACCTTGTCGATCAGACCAAGCTCAAGCAGGCGCGGTGCGGTGAGGCCAAGTGCTTCGGCGGCGTCCTTGGCCTTCTCGGCGCTCTTCCACAGGATGGAGGCGCAGCCTTCCGGCGAGATCACGGAATAGGTCGAGTACTGCAGCATCACGGTGCGGTCGCCCACGCCGATGGCGAGTGCGCCGCCCGAGCCGCCTTCACCGATCACCGTGCAGATGATGGGCGTCTTGAGATCGGCCATCTCCAGCAGGTTGCGTGCGATCGCTTCGGACTGGCCACGCTCTTCGGCGCCGACGCCCGGGTAGGCGCCTGGGGTGTCGATGAGGGTGAGCAGCGGCAGGCCGAAGCGCTCGGCCATCTTCATCAGGCGCAGCGCCTTGCGGTAACCCTCGGGACGCGGCATGCCGAAATTGCGGCGCACCTTGCCCTTGGTATCGCGAGCCTTCTGGTGGCCGATGATCATCACCGAACGGCCGTTGATGCGGCCCAGGCCACCCACGATGGCAGCGTCGTCCGCATAGGCGCGGTCACCCGCCAGCTCGTGGAACTCGTCGCAGATCACGCTGATGTAGTCGAGCGTGTAGGGACGGCCCGGATGGCGCGACAGCTGAGTCACCTGCCACGGCGTGAGGTTGCGGAAGATCTCGTTGGTCTTGAGCTTCAGCTTCTCGCGCAGGCGGCCGACTTCTTCGTCGATGTTGAACGCCTGGCCATGGCTGGCATGGCGAAGCTCTTCAATCTTCGCGTCCAGTTCGGCGATGGGTTGTTCGAAATCGAGGAAGTTGGGATTCATTCGGTGCAGTTCAGAACACGGAAGCGCGCCAGTATACCGATCTGGAAAAAATCGCGGGAACGGGCGCGTATGGGCGTGAGGAAAGAGTGAAGGGTTTGGCGTTTGGGCGTGTCGCCCCGCGGAGGTGTTCCCGTCATTCCGACCGTTGCCGGAGTGACGGCTTGGGGCGGCGGTCGATCAATCGCCGCCGCGTGGCCGGTCATCCGTCTTGACGATGCGAAGCTTGGCTGCCTCCACGCCGGGCACGGCCCGGATGGCCCGCAGCAGCTCCGGAATGGCATCCACACGCCATTCCTCGCCCAGCTCCAGGTCAGCCTGTGCGGTCTTGTTGTGATAGCCGTAGAGGACCACGCTGGCCCGTCCGCCGCGGTAGCCGGCGAGCGTTCGGCGCAGGTCGTCGATGAAGCTGGGGCCCACGCCGTTCAGTTTTAAACGCAGAAGACGGGCGTAGCGGCGGCAGGCGTCACCCAGGCTGAGCGCGCTGCGCGCGCGCACGGCGAAGCCGCCACCGGAGAAATCGTCGATGCGCAGGCCGCCCTCGACCACCAGCAGTTCGTCGCGAACCAGCAGCGGGGCGACCTGCTGGTACAGCTCGCCGAAGAAGCTCACCTCGATGATGCCGGTGCCATCTTCCAGTCGAACGAAGGCATCGCTGTCACCGCGTTTGCGCACGGCGGTGACCATGCCGGCCACCGTCCACGGCGTATCCGGGCCACGGCGGAAGCGGTTGTCGTCGCCGTCGTTCTTGCGCGGCTTCGGTGGCTGGTAGCGGTCGGCGATCTCGCCGAGCGGGCAGGTGGATAGCTGCGCCAGCTCTTCCTTCCACGGATCGGTGGGATGGCCGGACAGGTAATGGCCAAGCGTGTCGCGCTCGCCCTGCAGCAACTGCTCCAGCGGCCAGTCGCCGACGACCGGCAGGTCCACTTCGACGGTCGGCGCGGCCGCCCCCATCATGGCGCCAAACATGTCGTTCTGGCCGGACTGCTTGTTCTTCAGGTGCTGGTCCGCCGCCTTCATTGCATTCGGCAGCTGTGCCATCAGGCTGGCGCGGTTGGGTGCCAATGCATCGAGCGAGCCGGACAGGATCAAGGCTTCCAGCACGCGACGGTTGAGCTTGGTCGAGTCGACGCGACGGCAGAAATCGGCAAGGTCGGTGTACGCGCCACCGCGGCGGCGCTCGTCGGCAATCGCTTCGCAGGCGCCCTGGCCCACGCCCTTGATGGCGCCCAGGCCGTAGCGGATGACCTTGGGCTCCACCGCGACGAACATGAACTCCGACGCGTTGACGTCCGGCGGCAGCACCTTCAGGCCGATCGCCTTCGACTCGTCGATGAAGGTCACCGCCTTGTCGGTGTTGTCCATGTCCGACGAGATCGTCGCGGCCATGAACTCGGCGGGGTAGTGCGCCTTCAGCCAGGCGGTGTGGTACGAGACGAGCGCGTAGGCGGCGGCGTGCGACTTGTTGAAGCCGTAGCCGGCGAACTTCTCCATCAGGTCGAAGATCTCATCGGCCTTCTCGCCGGTGAGTCCGTCCTTGGCGGCGCCTTCGCGGAACTTGGCGCGCTCCTTCGCCATTTCCTCGAGCTTCTTCTTGCCCATCGCGCGGCGCAGCAGGTCGGCGCCGCCGAGCGAGTAACCGCCGACGATCTGCGCCATCTGCATCACCTGCTCCTGATAGACCATGATGCCGTAGGTCTCTTTCAGGATCGGCTCGACGCGCGGGTCGGGATACACCACTTCCTCGCGGCCGTGTTTACGCGCGACGAAGCTGGGAATCAGGTCCATCGGGCCGGGGCGGTACAACGCCACCAGCGCGATGATGTCCTCGAAGCGGTCGGGTTTTGCGTCCTTGAGCATGCGCTGCATGCCCGAGGATTCGAGCTGGAACACCGCGACCGTCTGCGCCTTCTTCAGCACGTCGTAGGCGGCCGGATCGTCGGTGGGAATCGCCGCGATATCGAGCGCTTCCTCGCCGCTCACCGCGCGACGCGCGTTGATGGCCTTCACCGCCCAGTCGATGATGGTGAGCGTGCGCAGTCCGAGGAAGTCGAACTTCACCAGGCCGACGGCTTCCACGTCGTCCTTGTCGTACTGCGTGACGACGCCGGCGCCGCCCGGTTCGCAGTACAGCGGCGCAAATTCGGTGAGCGGCTTGGGACCGATCACCACGCCACCGGCGTGCTTGCCGACGCCGCGCGTGATGCTTTCAAGGCTGAGCGCCAGGTCGATCAGCGTGCGTGCTTCTTCGTCCTGTTCGTACAGGTCGCAGAAGTCCTTGACGATGCGATCCGGTTCTTTCTTCGCCTTCTCCGAGCGACCCAGCGCGCATTGCAGCGTGAGGTCGAGCGGGCGCGCGGGAATCAGCTTTGCGATGCGGTCGACCGCGTTGTAGCCCATGCCGAGCACGCGACCGGAGTCGCGCAGCACGGCTTTCGCCGCCATCGAACCGTAGGTGATGATCTGGCTGACGTGGTCGCGGCCGTATTTGCGCGCAACGTAGTCGATCACCTCGTCGCGGCGATCCATGCAGAAGTCGATGTCGAAGTCGGGCATCGACACGCGTTCGGGATTGAGGAATCGCTCGAACAGCAGGTCGAACTGGATCGGATCCAGGTCGGTGATCTTCAGCACCCAGGCCACCAGCGAGCCGGCACCCGAACCACGGCCCGGGCCGACCGGGATGCCGTTCTGCTTACCCCAGTTGATGAAGTCCGCCACGATCAGGAAGTAGCCGGGGAAGCCCATCTTGATGATGACGTCCAGCTCGCGTTCCAGGCGTGTTTCGTATTCCTCCTGCGTGCGGCCGGGTGCGACGCCGGCAAACGCCAGGCGCTCCTTCAGGCCTTCGCGGGAAAGCTCGCGGATGTAGCTGGCCAGGTCGTGGCCTTCGGGCACCGGGAAGTCGGGCAGGTAGTACGTGCCGAAGTTCAGCTCGAGCGTGCAGCGCTTGGCCAGCTCGAGCGTGTTTTCCAGCGCCTCGGGGATGTCGGCGAACAGCGCCTCCATCTCTTCCGGTGTCTTCAGGTACTGCTGGTCGCTGTAGTCGCGCGGACGCTTGGGATCGCCCAGCACGCGGCCCTGGTTGATGCACACGCGCGCTTCGTGCGACTCGAAACCTTCCTGCTTGAGGAAGCGCACGTCGTTGCTGGCGATCACCGGCAGGTCGAGTTCGGCGGCCAGTCCCAGTGCGGCGGCGTTCCAGTTTTCCTCGCCTTCGCGACCGGTGCGGGTCAGCTCCAGGTACAGGCGGTCGGCCATCTGGCTGGCGAACGGGCGCAGGCGTGCGGCGGCGGCATCGACGCCCTGGTTCACCGCGATGCGGCCGGCTTCGCTCTCGCGGCCGAGCAGGGCGATCAGCCCATGCGTCGCCTGCGGTGTGAGCCAGGCCATGTCGACCATGGCGCGGCCGCTGTGCTGGCCGTCGCGCCAGGCGCGCGACACCAGGCGCGACAGGTTGAGGTAGCCCTCGTGGTTCTGGCAGAACACGGTGAGGCGCCATGGACGCGGATCGTCCGGTGAGCTCACCCACAGGTCCGCGCCGCCGATCGGCTTGATGCCGGCCGCGCTGCAGGCCTTGTAGAACTTCACCAGCGCGAACATGTTGCTGTCGTCGGTCAGCGCCACCGCCGGAATACCTGCGCGCACGCAGGCATCGACCAGTCCCTTGATGCGGATGGTCGAGTCGACCAGCGAGTACTCGCTGTGCAGGTGGAGGTGTGCGAAGCGGACGGACATGGCGTGCGCGCAGGATGGAACGCCAGCCTACCGGTGCCGGCCCGACCGGACAAGAATTGACATCCGTCTGGGGCGCCCCGGCAGGGGGCGTGAGTCATGTCAGCCATGGTCGCGTGGCGCATCGGAGTAGTCCGCGACTTCGTGGCGGTTGCGCGACCGGATCCTGGCGCGACAAAGCACGTGATCGGCGGGGCGGAGACCGGTATCGTTCTGGACTTATGGCGGTTGCGGGGCTACGCCGCGGCTGGCATGGTTCAGGACTTTTCACGCACGCATGGCGGCCCATTGGGGCCTTCGAAGGCAACGCATGTCACTGATCCGATCGCTCTTTACCGTCAAGCCCATCGAGGCGTCGCTTTCCGCCAGCGACAACATGCGCCGGACGCTCGGCCTCAGGGACCTGATCGTGCTGGGCGTGGGCGCGGTGATCGGTGCGGGCATCTTCGTGATCACCGGGCAGGCGGCCGCCGAGCATGCCGGCCCCGCCTTGACCATCTCCTTCGTGCTGGCCGGTCTGGCGGCCGCCCTCGCGGCACTCAGCTACGCCGAATTCGCGGCCATGCTGCCGGTCTCGGGTAGCGCCTATGTCTATGCCTACGCCACCTTCGGCGAGCTGCTGGCCTGGTTCATCGGCTGGAACGTGGTGGCCGAATACCTGCTGGCGGTGTCCTCGGTGGCCGTGGGCTGGTCGGGTTACGGCGTGGGCCTGCTGCACAGCATGGGTATCGATATCCCATCCGCCCTGGCCAACGCGCCGCTGGCGTTCCGCGATGGGCACTTCGTCGCGACCGGCGCCTTGCTCAACCTGCCGGCCCTGCTGGTGGTCGCCGCGATCACGGCGCTGCTCTATGTCGGCACGCGCCAGTCGACCATGTTCGCCAGCTTCGTCGTGGTGCTGAAGGTGCTGGTGGTGGTGCTGTTCGTGGTGTTCGGGCTGCAGTACATCGATCCGTCGCTGTGGCATCCGTACGTGCCGGCGAACCAGGGTGGCGATCACTATGGCTGGGCGGGCGTGTTCCGGGCCGCGACCAGCGTGTTCTACGCCTACATCGGTTTCGACGCTGTGGCGACGGCGGCGCAGGAGACGCGCAATCCGCAGCAGAACGTGCCGGCCGGCATCCTGATCTCGCTGGCGATCTGCACGGTGCTCTACATCATCGTCGCCGCGGTGCTCACCGGTCTGGTGCCGTACCCGCAGTTGGCGACGGCCGAGCCGGTGGCGACCGCGCTGGCCGCCCATCCGGCGCTGGCCTGGCTCAAGCTGCTGACCCAGGTGGGCGCCGTGGCCGGCCTCACCTCGGTGATCCTGGTGATGCACATGGGCCTGGCCCGCATCCTCTACAGCATGGCGGGCGACGGTCTGCTTCCGCGCATGTTCGGTGCCGTGCACGAACGGTTCCGCACGCCGCATCGCACCACCTTGCTGGTGGGCTGCGTGGGTGGCCTGCTGGCGGCGGTGTTCCCGCTCAGCCTGCTGGGCGACCTGTTATCGATGGGCACGCTGCTGGCGTTCTCCACGGTGTGCGTTGGCGTGCTGGTGCTACGTCGCACGCATCCTGAGCTGCCGCGCGGCTTCCGCGTGCCCGCCGCACCCGTGGTGTGTTCGATGGGCGTGGTGGTCTGTCTGTTCCTGCTGGCGCAGATGAATGCGGCCAACTGGACGCTGCTGGCGTGCTGGACCGCCATCGGCATGCTGATCTACATCGGCTACGGCTATCGGCACAGCCTGCTGCGCGAACGCCGATAAGCATCTGCGCCGTGCGACGGCACGTCGTTGCAGTGCCGCCGCCGATGTTCTCAATCAACCTGAGATATGGAAGCGTCCATCGCCGAGTGGGCCTTCGATATAGTGGTCCAGGCCACGTACTGACAGCGGGTGGCGATCGTAGTCCACATGCCGGTGCTCGGTTTCCACGATGGCCGTGAGCTCCTCGGGGGAAAGGAATTCCACGGGCGCTTCGATGGGATGACTGTCGGGCGACGGTGTGAAGTCGCGCGGGCGGTTGGGAAGCGTCATGACATCACTCCTGCGGTATTTGCACGCGTTGTGCTTTCGGGCCGCACGGCGGGGAACGTGCGGGTCGACCGATGCGTCCATGCCTCGAAGAAGTGCACCGTGCCGCAGGATCAGGCGTAACGGTTGCTTGGCGTGGGCTCGGCACTTGGGCGGCCCGGTGACTTCGTTTCCTGTATCTCTTCGGATGCAGCGGCGGCAAAAAAGGTTGCCTCGGTGGAGAGCCGTATCGCGGATGTTCGAGAGGGCGATGTCGGCCGCCGTTTTCCTGACTTTGCACAGGTCGCGTCGCAGGTCACGGCCTTTTGCGAAGTCGAAGGTACTTTAGCTCCGTTGCATGCACATGACGTGGGCCATAGGGCATGCCTCGACCCTTATGCTTTTGGCCCCGTTGATGCTTGCAGGCGATGCGCGCGGAGTCCGTTTGGACGTCCAATCACCTGATGATCAGAACAGCACGCCCTGGTCCACCAGCAGCTTTACCGGCGCAAAACTGCGGCGGTGCTGGGGGCAAGGCCCCAGGCGCTTGAGAGCTTCGAGATGCACGGGCGTGGGATAGCCCTTGTGCTCGGCGAACCCGTAACCGGGATGCTCCTGATCCAGCGCAACCATCCATCGGTCGCGACTCACCTTGGCAAGAATGGACGCGGCGCTGATGGCAGGTTCCAGTGCGTCGCCGCCGACGATGGCACGACCGGGGCAGGGCAGTTCGCGTGGCAACGCATTGCCATCGATCCATGCTTCGTGGGCCGACGGATTCAAGCCCGCGAGCGCTCGGCACATGCCGGTCATGGTGGCCTGGAAAATATTGATGCGGTCGATCTCATCCGCGGTCACCAGCACCACGCTATACGCGAGCGCGTTCTCGATGATCTGCGGGTAGAGCGCTTCGCGTTTTGCTTCCGTGAGCTTCTTGGAGTCGTTCAGTCCGGCGATCGGTCGCGCCGGATCGAGGATCACCGCTGCCACGGCGACGGGACCGGCCAGCGGCCCGCGGCCTGCTTCGTCGACGCCGGCAATGAGACGAATCACCGTGTCGATCGACGCGACAGGCGGCGACGAAACCTTCGTACGGGGCTTCGGGTTAGCCACGGGTGCTCTCCACCAGCTCCGCCACGGCATCCGCCGCCATGTCGCCGGCGTGGCTTTCGAGGTTGCCGCGCAGGGCGTGATGCAGCTGCTCGAAGGCGCTCACAATGGCGCCACGGCGCTCGCTGTCCTGGAACAGCCCTAGCGTCGCCTCGGCGAGCTTGTCCGGCGTGAAGTCGTCCTGCATCAGCTCGGGTACGAGCACGACCTTCTCGCCCATGCCGCCGGCGCGGGCGAGGATGTTCGGCAGCGAGTAGACGTCCGTCTTCAGCATGTTAAGCATGCGCGCGATGCGGTAGCTCACCGGCGAGACGCGGTAACCCACCACCATGGGGCGCTTGGCCAGCATTGCCTCGAGGGCCGCCGTACCGGAAGCCAGCAGTACGACGTCAGCTGCCAGCATGGCTTCGTGAGCGTGGCCGTCGAGCAGCCGTGGGGCGTCGTCGCCGTTGGCGTCGCCCATCAGGGTTTTCAGCGTGGCGTGCACGCGCTCGTTGGCGGCAGGCACGATGACACGCAGTCCCGGCATTGCGGCGGCCACCTTGCGTGCGGCATCGATGAAACTCTTGCCCAGTTGCTTGATCTCCGATGCACGACTGCCCGGGAGCACCGCCAGCACGGGCACGTTGTGCGGCAACTGCAGGAAATCACGTGCGCCGGCGCGATCGGACACCATGGCGAAGCGATCCGCCAGCGGGTGTCCGACGAAACGGGCATCGACGCCATGCCGCGCGTAAATCGGCGGCTCCATCGGGAACAGGCACAGCACGCGGTCAGCGCTGCGACCGATCTTCTCCGCGCGTTTCTCGCGCCACGCCCAGACCGACGGGCTGACGTAGTGCACGGTGCGCAGGCCTGCTTCACGCAGGCGCTTCTCCACGCCGAGGTTGAAATCCGGCGCATCGATACCGACCACCACTGCAGGCTTTGCCGCGATCAGGCGGGCGACCAGTTCCTTGCGCAGCCGCAGCAGGCGCGGCAGGTGTGAGATCACCTCGACAAAGCCGAACAGCGACAGCTCCTTGATGTCGTACCAGGACTCGAAGCCGGCCGCCTGCATGCGCGCGCCGCCGATGCCGATGAACCGTGCATCGGGATAACGGCGACGCAAGGCGACGATGAGATCGGCGCCGAGCTGGTCGCCGGAGTCTTCGCCGGCGATCAGGGCAAGGAGGGGAGCGTTGGCCGACTCAGCGGGAGGCATCATGAAAGCTCGGGATCAAAGGCAACCTCCGTCTCGATGAGCTGGCGGGGAACGAAGCCGCCGCCAGCCACCCGTGTCAGCGTGCCAGCGAGCGCTCGCTGCGGTCGAGGAACTCGAGCATGGCGCGGACGTCTTCACTGTCCGCTGCCTGCGACACCAGCTGTTCGCGCGCATCGGCCAGCGTGAGGCCTGCCATGTACAGCGTGCGGTAGGCGCGCTTGATGGCGGAGATGCGCGAGGCATCGAAGCCGCGGCGCTTGAGGCCTTCGCTGTTGATGCCACGCGGGCGTCCGCGCTGCTCGTTCGCCATCATCACGAACGGCGGCACGTCCGAGCCGAGCAGGCAGCCCATGCCGATGAAGGCGTGCGCGCCGACCTTGCAGAATTGGTGTGCGCCCGAGAAACCGGCCATCACCACCCAGTCACCCACTTCGACGTGCCCGGCGAGGGCGGAGTAGTTGGAGAACACCGTGTTGTTGCCGATCTGGCAGTCGTGCGCGACGTGCACGTAAGCGAGCAGCCAGTTGTCGTTGCCGATCCGCGTGACACCGCCGCCATCACCCGTGCCACGGTTGATCGTGACGAATTCGCGGATCTGGTTGCGATCGCCGATCACCAGCTCCGTGCGCTCGCCCTTGAACTTCTTGTCCTGCGGCGCGCCGCCGAGCGAGGCGAACTGGCTGATGTGATTGTCGTTGCCGATGCGCGTCGGGCCCTCGATCACCACGTGCGGTCCAATCACCGTGCCTTCGCCGATGTGCACGTCCGCACCGATCACGCTGAACGCGCCGATGCTGACGTTGTTGGCGATGACGGCAGACGGATCGATCTGCGCGGTGGGGTGGATCATTTCTCCGACCTCGCGGCGCACATCAGCTCACAGCTGGCCACTTCCTTGTCACCGACCATGGTGCGCGCTTCGAACAGACCCATGCTGCGCAGCAGGCGCTTGAGCGTCACTTCGAGGCGCAGCTGGTCGCCCGGTACTACCGGGGCATTGAAGCGCGCGTTGTCCACCTTGGCCAGGTAGAACAGCGGGCTGCCGGTGTTGCCCTTCAGGCGGCTGGAAATTTGAGTGAGCAGGCCGGCGGCCTGCGCCATCGCCTCCACGATCAGCACGCCCGGCATGACCGGGTGGCCGGGGAAGTGACCCTGGAAGAACGGCTCGTTGATGGTGACGTTCTTGAGGGCCACCACGCTCTTGTCCGGCACCAGCTCGATCACGCGATCGACCAGCAGGAACGGGTAGCGGTGCGGCAGCAGTTGCTGGATGTGTTCCACAGTCACCGGAAGATGGAAGGGCACGGTGAGGTCACTCATTGTTGTTGTCCTTCTCCAGCGCCGAGAGCCGGCGCACGTATTCGTCGAGATGCTTGAATCGGGCCGCATTGCGGCGCCACAGTCGGTTTTCCTGCAGCGGAACGCCCGAGGAATATTCACCGGCCTCGCGTATGGAGTGCGTGACCAGGCTCTTGGCGGTAATGGTAACCCGGTCGGCCACTTCCAGATGGCCCAGCACCCCGGCGTTGCCGCCAATCATGCAATAACGGCCGATCTTGGCGCTGCCGGCCACCGCGGCGCAGCCGGCCAGGGCGGTGTGCGCGCCGATAGTCACGTTGTGGGCGATCTGGATCTGGTTGTCCAGGCGGACGTCTTCTTCCAGCACCGTATCGTCCAGGGCGCCGCGGTCAATGGTGGTATTGGCGCCGATCTCGCAATCGTCGCCGATGCGCACGCCACCCAGCTGGGGCAGCTTGATCCAGTGGTCGCGATCAAAGGCAAGGCCGAAGCCGTCCGAGCCGATCACGGCGCCCGGGTGGACCAGTACGCGCTTGCCGAGGGTGACGCGGATCACCAGGGTGACGCGCGCGACCAGTCGCGACTGTGCGCCGACCGTGCAGTCCGTGCCGATGATGCAGTGGGGACCGAGGATCACCCCGTCCTCCACCACCGCGCCGTCTTCGATGACGCAACCGGGGCCGATGCTGGCGGTGGGCGCAACGCGCGCGGTTGGCGCCACCACGGCCGAGGGATGGATGCCCTGGGGCGAGGCCGGCAGCTGCTCGAACAGCGCGGCGATCTTGGCGTAGGCCACGTAGGGGTCGCGCGCCACCAGCGCGGCGGCGGGGCTATCGGCGACGTTTTCCTCGCGCATGACCACCACGCCGGCACGGGTGGCGGCGAGCTGCGAGGCGTACTTGCTGTTGGAAAGGAAGCTCAGCTGGCTGGGGCCTGCGCCGGCCAGCGTGCCCACGCCATCGATGACCCGATCGCCTTCACCATGGAAGGCGAGGCCGAAGCGCTCGGCCAGCTCGGACACCGTGGTTTTGAAAACGCTCATGCTTGGCTCCCTGCAATCGGGCCATTGTAGGGGGAGGCGTCACCCGACGCATAAAAAAAGAAAGCGCGGCAGGGCCGCGCCTTCTTTCCGAGGGCCATTCCAGGCCGACGGCTAGACCATTAGAACTGGCTGCCGAAGGTGAACTGGATGCGTTCCTCGTAGTGGCTGTCGTCAGCCTGCGTGCGCAGGGGCACGGCGAAGTTGATGATCAGCGGGCCGATCGGAGCCTGCCAGTGCAGCGAGACACCGGTGGAGACGCGCAGCGTCTTGGCGGTGAAGCTCTGGTAGTCCTGGTAGGCGTTGCCGACGTCGACGAACCACGACACGCGTGCCGTGTTGATGTCCTTGAGGAACGGCAGCGGCAGGTACAGCTCGGCCGTGCCCAGCACCTTGAACGCACCGCCGATCGGCTGCGCGTAGGAGTAGTAGCCGCCCGTACACGTACCGTCCTTGTTGGGCAGGATCGGCGAGCCGTCGGCGTTCGTGCCGGTACACACGCGGGGACCGAGCGTGTTGTCCTGGAAGCCGCGAACGTCGCGCACACCACCGGAGTAGTAGTTCTCCCAGAACGGGAAGGTGACCGGGTCGCCCGCCTTGAAGCTGGTGCCGCCGTCGTAGTCGAACGTCTGGCCATAGGCCTTGCCGTAACCGACCTGGCCGTCCAGGTACAGCACGAAGCCCTTGCCGATCGGCCAGTAGTGGTTCGCTTCACCGAAGATCTTGTAGTACTGCACGGTCGAGCCCGGCAGCGCGATGTCGGTCGACAGCGAGATCATGCCGCCGCGCGTGGGTGCCCAGTAACCGTTGCGGGTGTCATGGGTCCAGCCGATCGTGGCGTCCCAGGTATGGATGGTCTTGTGCCCCAACGCATTCTGGTAGTCGATCATGATCTGCGGCGAGTAGTTCACCGTCGTGACGGCACCCGTCGTGTCGATCACGTCGTACGCGAGATTGATCTTGTTGCTGCTGATGCCCAGGCCGGTACGGATGTTGTCCGTTTCCGAGATCGGGAAGCTCAGGAAGCTCGAGAACGACTTCATCGAACTTTCGTAGTTCACGAAGTCGCTGTTGGTGTTCGCGTAGTTGCTCTTGGTGTAGCCGGCGTTGTAACCGATACCCACGCCGCTGTCGGTGAGGTACGGGTTGAAGTAGCTCGCGTTGATCGAGGTGGAGTAGTCGCTGCGCGACGCGCCCACGGTGAAGCTGTCACCCGTGCCGAGGAAGTTGTTCTGCGACACCGACGCGGACAGGATGATGCCCGAGTACTGCGAGTAGCCCACGCCGAACATCAGGCTGCCGGCGGACTGCTCTTCCACCTTCGCGGTCAGGTCGACCTGGTCCTCGGTGCCGGGCACCAGGGCCTTGTCGATGGTGACGGTCTTGAAGTAGCCCAGGCGCTGCAGGCGGATCTTCGAACGGTCGATGGCAGGCTGCGAGAACCAGCTGCCTTCCAGCTGGCGCATTTCGCGGCGCATCACATCGTCTTCCGTGCGGGTATTGCCCTGGAAGATCACGCGGCGCACGTACACGCGCTTGCCCGGTTCGATGTAGAGCGTGAGGTCGACGGTGCGCTTGTCCTTGTCCAGCTTCGGCACCGGCGTCACCTTGGCGAACGCATAACCGATGCTGGCCAGGATGCTCTTGATCGAGTTGGTGCTGGCTTCGATCGCCTTGCGGTTGAAGGTGTCGCCCTTGTGCACGTACACCAGCTGGTGCAGCGATTCTTCCGGCAGGATCAGCTCGCCGAGCAGGTGCACGTCGGAGATGGTGTAGATGTCGCCTTCCTTCACGCTGGCGGCGATGTACATCGTGCGCTTGTCGGGGGCGATGGTGACCTGCGTGGAGTCCACGCCGAAGTCGGCGTAGCCGCGGTCCATGTAGTACGACTGCAGCTTCTCGAGGTCGCCGCTGAGCTTTTCGCGCGAGTACTGGTCGTCCTTGGAGTACCAGGACAGCCAGTTGGACGTATCCGACTCGAAGCCCGTGCGGATGTCCTTGTCGGTAAACGCCTTGTTGCCGACGATATTGATTTCCTTGATCTTCGCGACCTTGCCTTCGCGGATCTCGATATCGATGGCGACGCGGTTGCGATCGAGGTTGGTCACGTGCGGATCGACCGACACGTTGTACTTGCCTCGGTTGTAGTACTGGCGCACCAGTTCCTGCTGCACGCGATCCAGCGACAGGCGGTCGAAGGTTTCACCTTCCGACAGGCCGATCTCCTTCAGGCCCTTGCGCAGGTCCTCTTCCTTGATGTCCTTGTTGCCGCGGATGTTCAGCTTGGCGATCGAGGGGCGCTCGATCACCTTGATGACCATGATGTCGCCTTCGCGGTCGACTTCCACGTCGCTGAAGAACTTGGTCTGGTACAGGGCACGAATGGCGCGCTGCGCACCGTCGTTGGTCAGGCGGTCACCCTTGTTGATGGGCAGGTAGTTGAGCACCGTACCCTGGGAAATGCGGCTGAGGCCGTCGATACGGATATCGGAAACGACGAACGGCTCGAAAGCGAGTGCGTTGGCGGACAGTGAGGCAAGCAAGATCAGAGCGGCGATACGCTTCATCGTCGATTCCGTTGTTTATTATTCCGATCAGGCGGCCCGGAAGCCGCCCCGATCAATGCGTGAAGCCAGGACGAGCCCAGCCTTGAAAGGGTGCTTGCATCTTCCCCGGATGCAGCGGGTCAACCATCGCTCTGTGCCTGCGGCTTACACCGCAGGTACGTCTTGCCCCCGGACACAGCGCGACTCTCGACAAGGTCAGCGCGCGTCACGAGGGCAGGAAGCGATGGATGTCGTTGTAGAAAGCCAGTCCCATCAACGTAAACAGCAGGATCAGGCCGACATACTGACCGGCCATCATTGCGCGTTCGCTTAAGGGGCTGCCCTTGACCAACTCGATAAGGTAATACAGCAGGTGACCCCCGTCCAAGACGGGGATCGGCATGAGGTTGAGAACAGCCAGGCTGAGCGACACCAGCGCCAGGAACTCGATGAACCAGGTGGCGCCCATGCTGGCCGAGGCATTGGCCACCTGGGCGATGCCGATCACGCCGGAAAGGTTCTTGGTGGAGGCCTGCCCGCTGAGCATCTTGCCGATCATGTTGAAGATCGAGGCAGCGCGGTCCCAGGTGGTGCTGAGGGAGGCGCCGAAGGCCTTGACCGGCCCATAGCGCACCAACGCCTCTTCGGGCTGCGGCGGGCGGATGCCGATCAGCCACTGGGCGGGATGGCCCTCGTAGGATTTCTTGATGGCGGTGATCGTCAGCGTCTTGGGCTGGCCGGCGCGTTCGATGGCGACGGTCAGCGTGGGCGACTTGGCGGCTTCATCGCGCACCAGTTCGCCGAAGGCTTCGAAATCCGCCACCGGCTTGCCGTTGACGCTCAGCAGGCGATCGCCGCCCCGCATGCCAGCCGCCTGGGCCGGATCGCCCTCGGCGACGATGGCCGCGATGGCGGGCAGCGGCGCGGGCTTGAGGCCCAGCTTGTCCAGGTACTGGTCGATGCCCTGGCCAGCCGGCAGCTCCTGCAGCGGCAGTACCACGTGGCGCTCGGCGCCGTCGGTGCCACGCACGTCCATCGGCAGGGGTTCGCGACCCAGCATGGCGTTGGCCACGGCATCCAGCGAATCGCTCCACGTCGCCACCGGCTTGCCGTCGATACGCAGCACGCGATCACCCTGATGAATGCCGGCCTCGGCCGCCAGGCTTTGCGGCGTAGCGGTCACCAGCGGGGCGAAGTCCGGCTTGCCCAGCATGAACATGAGCCAGAAAGCGACGATGGTAAAAATCAGATTGAAGGCAGGGCCCGCCGCGACGATCGCGATGCGCTGCCATACCGGCTTGCCGGTGAATTCCTGGCCGGCGAGCGCAGGGTCGACGTCGCCTTCGCGGGCGTCGAGCATCTTCACGTAGCCGCCGAGCGGAATCACGGCCACCTGATATTCGGTGCCGTCCTTGCCGATGCGCTTCCAGATGGCTTTGCCGAAGCCCACCGAGAAACGGAGGACCTTGACGCCGCAGCGGCGGGCGACCCAGTAGTGGCCGAATTCGTGAAAGGTCACCAGCACGCCAAGCGTGACCAGCAACCAAAACACGGATCCAAGAAGAGTATTCATCGGTAAGAGCTTATCAGGCTTGTCAGCAGGCGTTGCGGAGAATGCGGCGTGCGGCTTCGCGGGCCGACCGGTCGCGTTCATTCAGAGTCTGGACATCGACCACAGCTTGCGACGGCAGTTCCGCAAGAACGCTCTCGACAAGATCGGCGATGCCGAGGAAGGGCAGGCCACCGGCCAGGAAAGCTTCCACCGCCACCTCGTTCGCGGCATTGAGGATCGCGGGAGCGTCCCCGCCGGCACGCAGCGCCTGGAAAGCGAGCGCCAGGCAGCGGAAGGTGCCCAGGTCCGGCTGCTCGAACGCCAGTGGCGCGGAGGAGGCGAGATCGAGCGGCGATACGCCGGCTGCCACGCGGTTGGGCCAGGCCAGCGCATGGGCGATGGCGGTGCGCATGTCGGGGTTGCCCAATTGCGCAAGCACCGAACCGTCGACGTACTCCACCAGCGAATGCACCAGGCTTTGCGGGTGCACCAGCACGTCGATGCTGTCCGGTGTCGCACCGAACAGATGATGTGCCTCGATCACCTCGAGGCCCTTGTTCATCAGCGTGGCCGAATCCACCGAAATCTTGCGACCCATCACCCAGTTCGGGTGCTTGCAGGCCTGTTCCGGCGTCACTCCGGCAAGTTCGGCGCGTGTACGGCCACGGAACGGGCCACCGGAAGCGGTGAGGATCAGGCGGCGTACGCCATGGCCCTTCAGGTCCGGCCGGCCGCCCGGCAGGCACTGGAAGATGGCATTGTGTTCGGAGTCGACCGGAATCAGCTCGCCGCCGCCGACCGCCAGGGCCTCCAGCAGCAGCGGCCCGGCCATCACGATGGATTCCTTGTTGGCGAGCAGCAGGCGCTTGCCCGTGCGGGCAGCGGCCAACGTGGAATCGAGGCCGGCCGCGCCGACGATGGCGGCAACCACCGTGTCGCACAGCGAGCCCGACACCGCGGCAGTGATCGCGTCGTGGCCGCTCGCGATATCGCAATTGACGCCTGCAGCCGCGAGACGACGGGCAAGCTCGCCCTCGAGCGCAGCGTCTGCGATGACCGCGAGATCCGGGCGATGCCGCACGCAAAGTTCAGCCAGTGCCGCGACATTGCTGTGCGCGGTCAACACGGTGGCGCGGAATCGCTCGGGGTGACGTGCGATCACATCGAGCGTGCTGCCGCCAATGGAGCCGGTGGCTCCCAGGACAGCTACCTTGCGAAGTGCGGTACTGCTCATAGGCCCAACAGCAACTTGCCTGCGGCGAAGACGGGCAGGGCGGCGAACACGCTGTCGAGGCGGTCAAGCAGGCCGCCATGGCCCGGGAACAGGTTGCCCGAATCCTTTACGGCGGCGTGGCGCTTCATCAGGCTTTCCAGCAGGTCGCCCACGATGGAGGCGATCACCGTCAGCACCGACAGCACAAGCAAACCGACCAGCTTGCCGCCTTCGACACCGAGCATCATTCCGCCGGCCACGGTGACCAGCGCGCCGGCCACGAAAGCACCATACACGCCGGCCCAGGTCTTGCCCGGGCTGATGGTGGGGGCGAGCTTGCGGCGGCCGAACATGCGGCCACTGAAGTAGGCGCCGATGTCGGCGGCCCAGACGATGAACAGGGCAAGCAGGGTCCACCAGTGGCCGTTCTCACCGGAGCCGTGGATGGACACCACCGCCACCCAGGCCGGCACGATCACCAGCAGGCCGGCGCCCAGTTTCATCAGGCAGTTTTCGCGCGTCGGTGCTGCGCCGAAGGCGAAGTGGCGCAACCACTGGCCGACCACGATCCACCAGGCGACGCCGATACCCATCACCGCAGCCCAGCCGATCGTGCCGAGGGCGTACCAGCACAGCGCAAACAGGATGGCCGTGAGCACCAGCAGGCTGATACGCGGCGCGACCTCCTTGAGGCCCGACAGTCGGGTCCACTCCCACATCGCCGCAAGGAAGGCGATGGCGACGATAGGGGCAAACAGCCAGATCGGCGTCAGCAGGATCAGTGCGATCACCAACGGAGCGAGCAGCAAGGCGGTGAGGGTGCGCTGAAGCAGCATGCGGTTCCTTGGTTAACCCTTTTTCTGGGCGACTTGTTCGCCGGTCTTGCCATAGCGGCGTTCGCGGCGGGCGTAATCGTCGATGGCGTTCGTGAGACACGCCTGATCGAAGTCAGGCCACAGGGTATCGGTGAAATGCAGTTCTGCGTAGGCCAGCTGCCACAAAAGGAAGTTGCTCACGCGGCATTCGCCGCCAGTGCGGATGAACAGATCCAGCGGCGGCAGCTCGGCGAGGCACATCCAGTGGCCCAGCAGCTTCTCGTCGATCTCGTCGGCACGCAGTTCGCCACGAGCTACGGATTCGGCAGCCTTGCGTGCCGCCTGCACGATATCCCAGCGGCCACCGTAGTTCACGGCGATGTTGAGGTGCAGTGCATCATTGCCGGCCGTGCGCGCCATCGCGCCCAGCATGCGCTGGCGCAGGCCGTTGTCGAAGGCGTTGAGGTCGCCCACGAAGCGGATGCGCACGCCGTTGCCATGCAGCTCGTCCACTTCCTTGTCGAGCGCGCGCACGAACAATTCCATCAGCGCGCCGACCTCGTCCTCCGGACGTTTCCAGTTCTCGCTGGAGAACGCGAAGAGGGTGAGTACCTTGACGCCCTGGCGCAGGCAACCTTCGACCACGTTGCGTACGGCCTTGCGGCCTGCGTTGTGGCCAAAGGTGCGCGGTCGGTGGCGAAGTTTTGCCCAGCGGCCGTTGCCATCCATCACGATGGCAATGTGGCGCGGTATCCGCGCGGAATCGGCGCTGGTCATGGTGAGAGGTCGATGACGCTCCTCAGAGCGCCATCAGCTCCTCTTCCTTCTGCTTGACGACGGCATCGACGTCCTTCACGAAGCGGTCGGTGAGCTTCTGGATCTCGTCCTCGGCCTTGCGCTCGTCGTCCTCGGTGATCAGCTTTTCCTTGAGCAGATCCTTCACCTGCTGCATGGCGTCGCGGCGCACGTTGCGGATGGCGATCTTCGCTTCCTCGCCTTCATGCGCCACGTGCTTGGCCAGCTCGCGGCGACGCTCTTCGGTGAGCGGCGGCATGTTGAGGCGGATGGTGGTGCCGGCGGTATTCGGCGTGATGCCGATATCCGAGGCCATGATGGCCTTCTCGATCGGCGCCACCAGGGTCTTCTCGAACGGGGTGATGATGATGGAGCGCGAATCACCCAGCGCGACCGTGGCCACCTGGTTCAGCGGCATGTCTGAACCGTAGTAGGGCACCTTGATGCCATCGACCAGGGCGGTGCTGGCGCGACCTGTGCGCAGGCGCACCAGGCTGTGCTTGAGCGAGTCGATGCTCTTGCCCATGCGGGTCTGGGCATCGTTCTTGATGTCGTTGAGCATGGGTACACCCCTTGAACCGTGCAAGCCCGCGAGTATAGCAGGGGGCTATGGGGCATTGGGGTTTGGCTCGTCCGCGTATCCCTGCCGGGGTCATGCAAGGCTGGTTCGTGCGGGGGAGGGAGGATGCGGGTGAACCGTCGGGGGCGATGGCGGTGAGGGTACCCGCGGTGGCGCTTTACCCCGGCTCGGCTCCGATGTTGCACTACGGCAAGAATGCCCCTCACCCCAGCCCTCTCTCCCACGGGGACTAGCTTCGCGTCGCCCAAGGGGGAGAGGGAGCAAGGGGCTCAGTTGTCGGAGACGATGGTGCCGATCGATTCGCCCTGCATGAGGCGCATGAGGTTGCCCCCCACCGTCATGTCATAGATGCGCAGCGGCATGTGATGGTCGCGGCACAGTGCGATGGCGGCGGTGTCCATCACGGCCAGCTTGCGCTCGATCACCTGGTCGTAGGTGAGGTGGTCGTAGCGGGTGGCGTCGGCGTGGCGGTGCGGGTCGGCGGTGTAGACGCCGTCGACCTTGGTGGCCTTGAGTAGCAGGTCCGCGCCCACTTCCACCGCACGCAGCGCGGCAGCCGAATCCGTGGTGAAGAACGGGTTGCCGGTGCCGGCGGCGAACAGCACGATGCGGCCCTTTTCGATATGGCGGATCGCGCGGCGACGGATGAAGTCCTCGGCGACGTCGTGGATCTGAATGGCGCTCATCACGCGGGCAAAACCGCCGCGACGTTCGATGGCGTCCTGCATGGCCAGCGCGTTCATCACGGTGGCGAGCATGCCCATGTGGTCGCCGGTGACGCGATCCATGCCCGCGGCCGCGAGGCCTGCGCCACGGAAGATGTTGCCGCCGCCGATGACTACGCCGATCTGGATGCCGGCCTTTTGTACTTCGATGATTTCGTCGGCCAGGCGGCCGATCACCTTGGGGTCGATGCCGTAGTCGGCCTCGCCCATCAGGGCTTCACCGGAGAGTTTGAGCAGGATGCGACGATATTTAAGCGGTGCGCTCATGGGGTCTCCGGATTGTGTGATGCAAACCGCCGCATTGTAGCGACAGCGACGCATGCCTGTAAGACTTGCGTGGCTTAGCGGTTAGCATCGAGTGCATTTCCAGGGGCAGGGAGGCTGGTCATGGGTTGGCGCACGCATTACTTCGGCAACGAGAACCCGACGCTGGGTCGCCGCGTCGTTCACCATTCGATGATTGCGGTGCTGGCGCTTGCGGCCTACGGATACTGGAACGATTTCATTCCGGACGACTGGTTGCCCTGGTGGGGCCTGGGTGTGTCGGCCGTACTTGCCGCCCTGTTGACGGGGTGGCTGGCGTGGCGGCTCCTCTGTAGCCCCCGGCCCGGGTACGCGGTTGGCCGGTCGGAGCTGGTGCTGCTGTTGCCGCTGACCTTCGCGGCCGCCGGTGGCTTCCTGTGGATGGCGCTGGTGCATGGGGCCGCAGGCGCCTACACCCGGCTGTTCGGCGTGACCCACGCGGAAGTGGTGACGCTGCGGCTGGAGCGCCAGTACGGACGGCAGTGCCATTACCAGGCCGAAGGTTGGCGCCTGGAGCAGGCCATGCCTGGCCATCTATGCGTCCGTTCGTCCTACTACGCATCTTTCCCGGGGCACCGGGTCGAGATGGAATTGCGCGGCCAGCGCAGCCTGTTCGGCTTCAACGTGTCGGGCACGCATCATCGCGCGGACCTGGATTCGGGCCTGCGTTGATCAGACAACAAAAAAGCCGCGGTTTCCCGCGGCTTTTTCGATGTTGCATGAAGCGAGGTACTTAGCCCTGCATCGCCTTGGCGACTTCGGCCAGGTAGTCTTCCTGCACCTTCTCGATGCCTTCGCCCACGGCCAGACGAACCACGGCCACGACGTCAGCGCCTTCCTTCTTCAGGACGTCGCCCACGGTGGTGTTGGTGTCAAGCACGTACGGCTGGCCGACGAGGGTCACTTCCGACACGATCTTGTTGATCTTGCCCGAGATGATCTTCTCGAGGATCTCGGCCGGCTTGGCCTTGTCCTTCTCGGTCATCTGGCTCAGCGCGATTTCCTTTTCCTTCGCGACGAACTCGGCCGGCACGTGCTCCGGCTTGATGTGCGGCGGGTTCATGGCGGCGACGTGCATGGCGATGCCCTTGGCCAGCTCTTCCGAGCCGCCCTTGAGTGCCACGATCACGCCGATCTTGCCGCCGTGCGAGTAGGTGGCCAGCGGGCCATCATTCGCGACGCGAGCCACGCGGCGCACTTCGATCTTCTCGCCGATGGTGGCGGTCTGGGCCTTGGCGGCGGACTCGACGTTGTCGGCGCCCGGGAAGGCGGCAGCCTTGGCGGCGTCGATGTCGGCAGCGCCCGAAGCCAGCACGGCAGCGGCGATGTCGTTGGTGAACTGGATGAAGTTCGGCGCCTTGGCGACGAAGTCCGTCTCGCTGTTCACTTCGACCAGCACGGCCTGGCCGTTGGCCTGGGCGGTGGCGATGCGGCCTTCGGCGGCGACGCGGTCAGCCTTCTTGTCGGCCTTGGCCAGGCCGGTCTTGCGCAGGTATTCCACAGCGGCGTCGATGTCGCCGTTGTTCTCGACCAGCGCCTTCTTGCAATCCATCATGCCGGCGCCGGAGCGCTCGCGCAGTTCGCTAACCAGTTTTGCGGTGATAGCAGTCATCTGGGTTCCTCAAAAGCTTTGATGCGCCCCGACCCTTGCGGGCCGGGGCAGGTAAGGCTTACTCGCCGTCCGACGACTCGTCGTTGCGGCCGCCGCGGCCACCGCGACCACCGTCACGACGCGGCGCGCCAGCGCCCTTCTTGGCCGGGCCGCGGTTGTTGCGGTCGTCACGGCGCGGGGCAGCCTTGCGCTCATCCTTGGCGATCGGGTTGCCTTCTTCGTCGAGTTCGACGAATTCGTTGGCGTCGCCCTGGGCGGCAGCCGGCGCAGCGGCCTTGCCTTCCAGGATGGCGTCAGCGGCAGCGCGGGCGTACAGCTGGATGGCGCGGATGGCGTCGTCGTTGCCCGGGATGGCGTAGTCGACCAGTTCCGGGTTGTAGTTGGTATCGACCACGGCGATGACCGGGATGCCGAGCTTCTTGGCTTCCTGCACGGCGATGTCTTCATGACCGATGTCGATGATGAAGAGGGCGTCCGGCAGACGGTTCATGTCCTTGATGCCGCCCAGCGAGTTCATCAGCTTGTCGCGCTCGCGACGACGGGCCAGCACTTCGTGCTTGACCAGGCGGTCGAACGAACCGTCGGTCTCGGCGGCTTCCAGTTCCTTCAGGCGGGCAACCGACTGCTTCACGGTGCGGAAGTTGGTCAGCATGCCACCGAGCCAGCGGGCGGTGACGAACGGCATGCCGGCGCGTGCGGCTTCTTCGGCCAACGGCTCACGGGCCGAACGCTTGGTGCCGACGAACAGCACGGTGCCGCGCTTCTGCGCGATCGCCGAGAGGAAGTTCATCGCATCGGTGAAGAGCGGCAGCGTCTTCTCGAGGTTGATGATGTGGATCTTGCCGCGGGCGCCAAAGATGAACGGGGCCATCTTCGGGTTCCAGTAACGGGTCTGGTGACCGAAATGCACGCCAGCTTCGAGCATCTGGCGCATGGTGACTTGTGCCATGGGTAAAACTCCGATTGTTGGGCCGGCTAGGCCCAGGGGTTGGGACCTCCACGCATCCCCGACTTCGACCCCGGCAACCCGTATGATGTGGAGGGTTGGCCAAGGCACCCCGAAGGCGGTGCCGATACGTGTGTGGCGATTTAAGTGTCCAATCAAGGACTTGTGGGGCTTGTGCCGCAACGCGGTTACAATCTCCCTCGCTTTGCGACTACCGCATTTGCCCGTTGAAACGGACAGGTCGGGTCAGCAAAACTTCGAAATTGTAGCCGGTGCGCCGGCAGCGCGGCAAGTTGCTGGATTTCCGGACAACTGCCGCCATATGAGCAGAGCTATGGCAGTTACCCTCAAAACCCCCGAAGACATCCAGTCCATGCGCGACGCCGGCAAGCTGGCCGCGGAAGTTCTGGCTATGCTCAAAGAGCACGTGAAGCCCGGTGTCACCACCGAGGACCTGGACCGGCTCGCCTATGAGCACATCACCAAGGTGCAGAAGGCCATTCCCGCCAACGTGGGCTACAACGGCTTTCCCAAGACCCTGTGCACCTCGGTCAACCACGTGATCTGCCACGGCATCCCGAGCCCGGCCAAGGTGCTGAAGGACGGCGACATCATCAATCTCGATGTCACCGTCATCAAGGACGGCTGGCACGGCGACACCAGCCGCATGTATTTCGTCGGCACCCCTTCGGTGCTGGCCAAGCGCCTGGTGGACACCACCTACGAGGCGATGATGCACGGCATCCAGGCGGTGCGCCCGGGCGCGACGCTGGGCGACATTGGCGCGGCGATCCAGAAGCACGCGGAGGCCGCAGGTTTCTCGGTGGTCCGTGAGTACTGCGGCCACGGCATCGGCAAGGTCTACCACGACGAGCCGCAGGTGCTGCATTACGGCCGCACGGGCACCGGCCTGGAGCTGAAGAAGGGCATGACCTTCACGGTCGAGCCGATGATCAACGCCGGCAAGCCGCAGACCAAGCAGCTGCCGGACGGCTGGACCGTTGTTACCAAGGACCATTCGTTGTCGGCGCAGTGGGAGCACACCATCGCGGTGACGGATGACGGGTTTGAGATTTTGACGCCTTGGCCGGATGCGGCGTGAGGTTAGGTTATGGGAAGGGTCGCTTCGGCGGCCCTTCTTTTTTTCGGATGTGCGTGGCGTTTTCGCCAACGCTGTGACCTTTGAAAGCTCACTCTGTGCACGACAGGCGCATCAGGCGCCTCTCTGGGTGCGAGCTGTGGCTCCCTCTCCCTGCGGGAGAGGGGTGGGGAGAGGGTGCGGGTCTCGCCTCCGCCTTCAACCAAGCTGGGAACCAAGGCTCGGCTTCTCCTTGATGCGCTACCGCTAGCTGGCCGCCTACGACCGAAGGAAGTCCCCGCGGGACGCGGCGGGCGTTTTGATCTCCTGCCGGCGACGCGCAGCTAGTCCCCGTGGGGAGCTCGAGTCACTTTTCTTTTGCTAGCCCAAAAGAAAAGTAACCCAAAGAAAATGGCCTGAAGAGCTGGCAGCGTTATGCAAGGAAGAGCTTTGAAGGATCCTGGGCCCGGATTGCGACCGCCTCCGCCGCCAACTCGTGGCTACTCCGCAACGCGCCATGGCGCTGAGGACTTAAGGCCGCTTTGAGCATCGCCCCGGTCCTTCACTTGCCCCTCGCCCTTTTGGGGAGAGGGTTGGGGGGGGGGGCGGGCTTCCGTCGACATCCAAAGCTTCTCCTCCAATTTCATCACCACATGACTGCTTCTAGCCGCTATGCATGGCAGACTTGCTGCACTGCCACACGCGTCCGCTGACCATGCCCGTCGCTCCGATCGTGCTGCCTCCGTTGCCTCGACTGCCTCTCGCCGTGCCGCGTTCGGGAGTGTCGAGCGATGCGCGTCGGGCCTTGCGTCAGTTGCTCGGGGACGTGAATCGCTCGCTGGCCACGGCATTCCGTGATGGCGCCGATGCCACCGCGTTGGCCCATCGACGCAGCGAGTCGGTGCAGCGCATCGTGGTGCATGTTTGGACGGCTTGCCTGGGTGACGTGAACGATGCGGCGCTGTTCGCCGTGGGCGGTTTTGGTCGCGGTCTGTTGTTTCCCCATTCCGATGTCGACCTGTTGGCGCTGGTCGGACCTTCCGAGCCGGCGCGATTGCGGGCGCTGGAGCAATGCTTCGCCACGTTGTGGGATATCGGGCTCAAGGTCGGGCACGCGGTGCGCGATCTCGCGCAATGCCGTTCGCTGGCAGCACAGGATGCAACCGTCTTCACCAGCCTGCTGGACGCGCGGCGACTGGTCGGTGATGCCGCGATGGAGGAGGGGCTCAAGGCGATCATCAATGATCCGGCGCTGTGGCCGCCCGCTGCCTATCTCAAGGTGCGACTGGCTGAGCGCGATGCACGCCACGCCCGCTACAACGACACCGCCTACAACCTGGAGCCAAACCTGAAGGATGGCCCGGGCGGTTTGCGCACGCTCGATTCGCTGCGCTGGCTCGGACGGCGCCTTGCGCACGCGGACGATTTCGACGACATGGTCGCCGAAGGGTTGCTTGATCCGGCGGAGAAGGATTCGCTGGAACAATCGGAAGCCACGCTGCGCCGTTATCGCTTTGCGCTGCATCTGGAAGCGGGGCGCGCCGAGGAGCGCCTGCTGTTCGACTACCAGCGCGCCTTGGCAGCCAGCCTCGGGTTCCGGGACGAGCACGAGAAAAACCTCGGCGTCGAGCAGTTCATGCAGGGCTATTACCGCGCTGCCAGCCAGGTGGAACGGCTGGGCGTGCAGATTGCCGAGCGCTTCGAGGAAATGCTGGAGCCGCCGACCGATCCCCGGCCCGTGGGCGAAGACTTCGTCCGCTACGGCAGGCGTATCGCGGTGCGCGACCCGGATATCTTCATGCGCCGGCCCGCTGCGTTGGTGGAAGCCTTCATCGCGCGGCTTGGCGAGCCGGGCATCACCGGCTTTACGGCCGAAACGATGCGTCGCATGCATCAGGCGTCGGCCGTGCTGGATGGTTCGCTGGCCGACGATCCGGAAGTACTGGCTGCATTTCATCGCCTGTTGCGCCTGGGAGCGCCGGCGGTGGAGGCGATGTGGCGCATGAATCGCCATGGATTGCTTGCCGCGATCCTGCCGGCCTTCGGCAAGGTATTCGGTCGCATGCAGTACGACCTGTTTCACGTCTACACGGTGGACGAGCACACGCTGCGCGTCCTGCGCAACATGGCGCGCTTCGCCGATCCGACGGCAGCTTCCGAGTTTCCCATCGCCTGCGGCATCTGGCCGAACCTGCCCAAGCCGGAACTGCTGCTGCTTGCGGGCCTGTTCCACGATATTGCCAAGGGGCGTGGCGGCGACCATTCCGTGCTGGGCGAAGAAGAGGCGCTGGCATTTGGTCGTCGGCTCGGGCTGCCGGAGGAAGACACGCAGCTGGTGGCATGGCTGGTGCGCTGGCACCTGTTGATGAGCACCACGGCGCAACGCCAGGACATCACCGACCCCGACGTGGTGCAGCGTTTCGCCGAGACCGTCGGCGACGCCGAGCGACTGGACTATCTCTACCTGCTGACCATCGCCGACATCATCGGTACCAGCCCCAAGCTATGGAACGGCTGGAAGGACCGCCTGCTCGCGGACCTCTATACGGCCACACGCTATGCGCTGCGCAGCGAAGACGAATTGCCGTCCGATGCCGCAGCGCGCGTGGCCGCCTGCCGTGAGCAGGCGTCGGCCATCCTGGCGAAGGAGGGGTACGACCTTGAGGCATGCACGCGCGCCTGGCGCGGCTTCCCGGAGCAGAGCTTCCTGCGCCATCACCCCGAGCAGATCGCCTGGCAGACGGCGGCGATACTCGGGGCCAAGGGGGCGACGCCGCTCGTGGCGGTACATCCCCAATCGGTGCGTGGCACGACGGAATTGTTCGTCTACACGCCCGACCGCGATGGCCTGTTCGCCGCAGTGGCGATCATGCTCGATCGCCTGCATTTTTCGGTGATGGAGGCGCGCATCCTGAGCTCCTCCACGCGCATGGCGCTGGATACCTTCCTTCTGCTGGAGGCCGATTCGCAGCAGCCGGCCTCGCCCGAGCGTGCCGAGGAACTGAAGCA
This sequence comes from Dyella amyloliquefaciens, assembly GCF_004296575.1. Taxonomy (GTDB): domain Bacteria; phylum Pseudomonadota; class Gammaproteobacteria; order Xanthomonadales; family Rhodanobacteraceae; genus Dyella; species Dyella amyloliquefaciens. Next base: position 73,316 of record NZ_SAYT01000006.1, read on the forward strand.
GCGCCTGCATCGGGCCCTGTCGCAGCCCGGTCACGTGCACCAGCCTTCGCGACGCAGCATGTCGCGTCATCTCAAGCACTTCCAGGTGACGCCGAAAATCTCCTTCAGCACGGTGAGCGGTCGTACACGCCTGGCTCTGGTCTGCAGCGATCGTCCGGGCCTGCTTGCCGCCGTGGCGCAGGCCATGTTCGAGGCCGGCGTACGCGTGCACGATGCACGCATCGCCACCTTCGGCGAGCGCGTGGAAGACTTCTTCCTGATCACCGACCGCCACGATGCGCCACTGGGCGTCGTGCTGCAGGACCGCCTGCTGCATGCCTTGATGGATCGGCTGGGAACGAACAAGGCGGCCTGACGGCGCGTGGTCCAAGGTGGCGATGCGCTGGGGAAGGCTTGCCACGTGAGGCTCATTTCCCGGGTTTTCGACTGCTCTTTACGGCCCCCCATGTATTAGCATTCACGGGTATCCATAAGCCCGCGAATATCCATGCAAAGCATCGAGTCCCTCATCGATGACGCCTTCGAGCGTCGCAACGAACTTACCCAGGCTGAAGTCGAGACGCATCTGCGCCCGGCGGTCGAGCAGGTCATCAACCTGCTGGAATCCGGCGAGCGTCGCGTGGCCGAGCCTGACGGCCAGGGTGGCTGGACGGTGAACCAGTGGATCAAGAAGGCGGTGCTGTTGTATTTCCGCATCAACGGCAACCAGGTGGTCGACGGTGGTCCGGCGCTGGCGTTCGACAAGGTGCCGCTGCGCTTTGCGCATGGCAACGATGCCGAACTGCAGGGCCTCGGCGCCCGCGTGGTGCCGGGCGCGCTGGTGCGTCGCGGTGCGCACGTGGCCAAGGACGCCGTGCTGATGCCGAGCTACGTGAATATCGGCGCCTACGTGGGCGCGGGCACCATGGTCGACACCTGGGCCACGGTGGGCTCCTGCGCGCAGATCGGCGCGGGCGTGCATCTGTCCGGCGGCGTGGGCATCGGCGGTGTGCTGGAGCCGCTGCAGGCCAACCCGACCATCATCGAGGACAACTGCTTCATCGGTGCGCGTTCGGAAGTGGTCGAAGGCGTCATCGTGGAGAAGGGCAGCGTGATCGGCATGGGCGTGTTCCTGGGCCAGTCCACGCGCATCTACAACCGCGCCACCGGTGAAGTCAGCTACGGCCGCGTGCCGGCGGGCAGCGTGGTGGTGGCCGGCAGCCTGCCGTCCAAGGACGGTACGCACAGCCTGTATGCCGCGATCATCGTCAAGCAGGTGGACGAGAAGACGCGCAGCAAGACTGGCATCAACGAACTGCTGCGGAGCGCCGAATGAGCGTGACCCTGTACGGCCTGACCACCTGCGATACCTGCCGCAAGGCACGCAACTGGCTCGATCGCTTCGAGGTGCCGTACAGCTTCGTCGACTACCGGGCAAACCCGGTAGCGGCGACCACGTTGAAGACGTGGGCGCAGCAACTCGGTGGCTGGGAGAAGCTGGTGAACAAGTCCTCGACCACGTGGCGCAACCTGTTGCCCCAGCGCAAGAACCCGGGCAGCGACCCGGAGTGGACGCTGCTGCTCAAGGAGTACCCGGCCCTGGTGCGTCGTCCGGTCGTGCTGCAAGAGGACGGGTCGGTCAGCGTCGGCTTCACCGACAACGGCTTCAAGAAGCTGTTCGGACGCTGAGGGGAGGCGCTCCATGGTGGTGCGCCTTTCCAAGATCCTGCTGATGGCCGCCATCGCGCTGTGGCTGGCGCTGGTGGCCTTCGGCAATCTCACCGACTACGGCAGCAACTGGCCGTTCGTGCAGCACGTGCTGTCGATTGACACGATCTTTCCGGGCGCGGCCATTCACTATCGCGCGATCACTTCACCTTGGGCGCAGCGCATGGCCTACGCGCTGATCATCGCGGTGGAAACCGTGGCGGCGGTGCTGTGCTGCCTGGGTGCGTGGCGCCTGTGGCGAGCGCGCACGGCGGGCAGTGCGACCTTTCATCGAGCCAAGCGGCTTGGTGTGCTTGGCATCACCACCGGCATGTTGTTGTGGCTGGGTGGCTTCATCGCCGTAGGTGGCGAGTGGTTCGGCATGTGGATGTCCACGCAGTGGAACGGGCTCGAGGCGGCCTTCCGCTTCGTGGTCGTATTGTTGATCGCGCTGGTCCATCTGGGCCAACGCGAGGAAGAACTGGACGAATGAATCAAGGGGAAGCGGGATGACCACGCACCGTGCACGGCGTTTCCGCAGCAACCTGCGCATCGAGCGCGACAACGCCGTGCTCTACGGACGGCTGGCCAAGCTGGCGCGCAACGAGCGTCTCGCCAAGGCCTATCGCCGCATCGCGGATATCGAGCAGACCAATGCGGGTTTCTGGGAAGCGAGGCTGCAGGAACACGGCGAAGCCGTGCCGCCGGCCCGCACCGGTTTGCGCGTGCGGGTACTGAGCTGGCTCGCTGCGCGCTTCGGCACCGAATTCGTGATGCCCACGGTGGTGCGCATGGAGCATGCCGATCACCTGGCCACGCCGGTGGATCGTCAGGGTCAACGCAACCATTTCGCCGACGATGCACTGCCCATGCCGCACGGGCGGCATGCCACCCAGAGCGGCAATACGCTGCGCGCGGCGGTATTAGGTGCCAATGACGGGCTGGTCTCCAACACCAGTCTAGTGATGGGCATGGCCGGTGCTTCGACCGGCGACCACGCCGTGCTGCTGGCGGGCCTGGCCGGCCTGGTGGCCGGCGCCTGCTCGATGGCATTGGGTGAGTGGCTGTCGGTGAACAGTTCGCGCGAGTTCTACCAGGCACAGATCACCGAACGCGCGGAGCGCCTGGCCGTCGCGCCCGAGGATGGCATGCACTACCTCGCGCGCACCTATCGCGACAAGGGCCTGGATGCCAACGCCGCCGATGCGCTGGCCAAGCACCTGCTGGATACGCCGCGCGCTGCACTCGACACCATGGTGCGCGAGGATCTCGGCGTGGATCCGGGTGACCTCGGCGGCTCGGCGTGGAGTGCGTCGATCTCCTCGTTCTGTCTGTTCGCCTTCGGCGCGATCTTCCCGGTCGCACCGTACTTCGTGCTGCATGGCGCGCAGGCGTTGGAGGCGAGCATTGCCTCGACCTTCGTCGGGCTGGTGCTCATTGCGCTCGGCACGTCGCTGTTCACCGGTCGAAGCCTGATGTTCTCGATCGCGCGGCAGGTTGGCATCACGCTGTCAGCAAGCGTCATCACCTATCTCGTGGGGCACTTGCTGGGGGCGGCGATCACCGGCTAGCGAACCGTGCACCCGACGCTTGTTATGCTGTCGCAACCGCTTTCCCCGATCCGTACGCCATGACCGAAGTACTCGAACTTGCCTGTGACCTGATCCGCCGCCGTTCGGTCACGCCGGATGACGCCGGTTGCCAGACGCTGCTGGCGGAACGCCTGACGCGGGCGGGTTTCCATTGCCAGTCGCTGCGCTATGGCGAGGTCGACAACCTGTGGGCGACGCATGGCGAAGGCGAGCCGACCCTGATGTTCCTTGGACATACCGACGTAGTGCCGACGGGGCCGGTGGATGCCTGGGCGAGCGATCCGTTCGAGCCGGTGATCCGCGATGGACGTCTGTATGGCCGTGGCGCGGCGGACATGAAGGGCTCCGTGGCGGCCATGGTGGTGGCGCTCGGGGCGTTTGTCGCGGCGCATCCGCACCATCGCGGACGCGTCGGGCTGTTGCTCACCAGCGACGAAGAAGGCCCCGACAACCTCGATGGCGTGCGTCGCGTGGCAGAGCATTTTCGTGCCAGCGGTGAGCGCATCGACTGGTGCGTGGTGGGCGAACCGTCCTCGAAGGAGCGCCTGGGTGACCTGATACGCGTGGGACGGCGTGGCTCGCTTTCCGGCACGCTGACCGTGCGCGGCGTGCAGGGGCATGTCGCCTATCCGGAGAAGGCCAGGAATCCCATTCACGCCTTCGCACCGGCACTCACCGAACTCGCCGCCGAACGCTGGGATGAAGGCAACCAGGATTTTCCGCCCACCTCGTTCCAGGTCTCCAACCTCAACTCAGGCACGGGTGCGAACAACGTCATTCCTGGCGTGCTCACCGCAATGATCAATTTCCGCTACAGCACGGCGAGCCGTGCCGAAGACCTGCGCGTGCGCGCCGAGGCGATCCTCGAGAAGCACGGCCTCGACTGGCAGATCGAGTGGTCGCTTTCCGGCGAACCTTTCCTGACGCCGCCGGGTGGTGCCGTGCGGGATGCGGTCATCAAGGTGTGCAGGGAGCTGTGTGGCATCTCACCCGAGGAAAGCACCGGCGGTGGCACCTCCGATGGCCGATTCATTGCGCCGCTCGGAGTAGAGGTGGTGGAACTCGGACCGGTGAATGCGACCATCCACAAGGTGGATGAATGCGTGACCGTGGCTGACCTCGAGAAGCTGCCATCGCTCTACCTGGCCGTTTGCCAGATGCTGTTGGGCCGATAACCCACGGGTTTACCCGGGCACCTCGCCATGGCAACCTCGTGGCATCGTGGACTTCAAGAAGTCCGCTTCACGGGAACTCCCATGCCTCGCACGCTTCTCGTTGCCGCGCTTGCCGCGACGTTGTCAGTCACCGCTTTTGCCGCCACCCCCTCGAGCGAGCAGGCCGGTCTCACGCAGATCCGCGAAACCGATCTGCGCGCCGACATCGGCTTTCTCGCTTCGGATGCGCTGCAGGGCCGGCTCTCGTTGCAGCCTGGTGACGATGCTGCCGTGCAATGGATTGCTTCGGAGTTTGCCAAGGCTGGTTTGAAGCCCGTTGCCACCGATGCGCAAGGGCAACCCAGCTACCTGCAGGCCGTGCCGCTGATCGAGTATCGGCCGGATGCCAATGCCACGCGACTCACCCTGAAGCGAAACGGAAAGAGCGTGGAATGGAAGAATCCCGACGTGTCGGGTTCGTTCCCTGAAGATCGCGATGTCGATGCGCCGCTCGTATTCGCCGGTTACGGCATCACGGCGCCCGAACTGGGTTACGACGATTACGCGGGCCTGGATGTGAAGGGCAAGGTCGTGGTCGTGTTTGATCACGAACCCCAGGAGAAGATGGCCAGCTCCGTCTTCAATGGCACCGGCAATACGCGCTACGCCACCAGCTATGTGAAGATACTGAACGCCCAGGAGCACGGTGCGGTCGCGGTGTTGCTGGCTCCCGAACCTTCGCACAATCATCCTTCCGCCCAGGAAATCCGGGCGCGCATCGGCCACCATGCCGAACATGCAGCGAATCCGATTCCTGCACAGGCGCTGGTGGACAGCCCGCTGCACATTCCCAGCATGGTGATTTCCTCGGCGGTGTCCGAGCAATTGCTGGATATCGGCAGCCAGACGCCGATGTCGCTGCAGAGTGCGATCGACAAGGATCTCAAGTCGCGTTCCGAACCGTTGCAGGGCAGCACCATCAGCCTGCACCTGCACAACAGTTCGCGACGCGAGGCCACGACCTGGAACGTGGTCGGGTTGGTCGAGGGCAGCGATCCGAAGCTGGCACCGGAGACCATCATCATCAGTGCTCACCACGACCACGATGGCGAGAGTGACGGCAAGATCTGGCACGGTGCGGACGACAACGCCTCGGGCACGGTCGGCGTGGTGACGCTGGCGCGTGCTTTTGCGGCGAATCCCGCCAAGCCCAAGCGTTCGATCCTGTTTGCGGTGTTCGCTGCGGAAGAGCGCGGCTTGCTGGGTGCCTACTACATGGCCGCTCATCCGTTGCGCCCGCTCGACACGACGCGCGCGATGATCAACTTCGACATGATCGGGCGCGATGAGAAACCCAGCCAGCAGACCGATGGCCTGATCGACGTGCCGGCTGATACCAGCAACCGCCTAAACCTGATCGGTGCGGCCTACAGCCCGGACTACCAGCACACGGTAGCGAAGCAGAACGAACAGGTCGGGCTGGTGCTGGATGATCGCTTCGATCACGAGTACGCGCTGAACGTGTTCTTCCGCTCCGACCAGTTCCCGTTCGTGCTGCACAACGTACCGGCGTTCTGGTGGTTCACCGGCTTCCATCCGGACTACCACCACCCCAGCGATACCGCCGAAAAGATCGACTATCCGAAGATGGCGAAGATCCTGAAGCTCGCTTACCTCAGCGCCTGGCAGTTCGCCGACGAAGCGACGCCGCCGCGTTTCGTGTCGCATCCGGGTAACACGCCGAGCCATTGAAAGACCTGGGCGCCACCCCTCCGTAGCGCGGTGATGACGACAGTTTCATCGGGGTGAGTATTCCGCTAGTACGCATCGCGCATTTTAAAAATGCGCGATGCGTACAGCTGCTAGGCAGGTCACGCCTTTGCCAGGGGCGCGCCGGCTCGCTCGCCGCACTCGGGGCAGAAGCGGCTTCCTACGGGGAGCTTGGTGTGACAGCCGCCGCATTCGTCCTGCGCGGCGAGGTGGAATCCACAGCCCGGGCAGAACTTGCCGCCGCGCGCTTCGCAACCGCATTGCGGACACACCAGCTGCTTCGCAGTAACGACGTCGACCTGGCTGGCTTGTCCCTTGCCGTACTCGCGTGCATTTTCAGTGGCGGCTTCGAGTTGGCCCTGGTGACGTGCCGCCTGCACTTGCGTGGACAGGTCGGGGGCGCAGGTCTGGCATAGGCCGCTGTCCGTGCTCCAGCAGCGATCGCATACGTAGTTGTGGCAGCGCGCACAGCGATGGAAATGCCCCTGGGCCGCGCCGATCGCCTCCTTGAAGGCTTCGTCACGCGAACCACCCCAGCCAGCCTTGGCCAACCCCTCGACAGCGTTGTCCAGTCCATTGCCGAGCCCGCCCAGCAGGTTGCTGGCAAAGTTGCCGATCTCCCGCACCCAGCCGGATGCCTGGCCACTGCGGTAAGGAGCAAACGGCGAGCGCCATGTGTCGCTGCACGACTGGCAATAGAACTCGAACTGGAAACCCGATCCCGTGCCGGACTGCTGGCTGAGATCGCGGTAGTTGGTTGAGAAATGAAGATCGTCGCTCATCGGTCCCTCGTGGCGTGCCGGCCTGCGAACGCCGGAACGCGCATTTTTGGCCAGGCCGCTGCTTCGTGCAGAGTAGCCATGGCAACAGTGGCGCGTTGGTTCAGTTGTCGTCGACGCCGAGTTCGGCCATGTGCTTCTGGACGAACGTGATGTTGGCCGGATTCACCAGGGCGTCGCCGTCACTCTTTGATTTGGCGCTGCCGTACTTCACCGTCATCACTGCACCTAGCGTGGCGGCACTGGCCAGCACGTATTCGTGTGAAGTGAGCCCATGCGACTTCAGGATGTCGTGCGCCGCCGGCTGTGCATCCAGTGCCGCGGCCGACTCGTCCATAGAATGCGCGCCGGGCTTGAAAGGGCTCAGCTCGACCCCCTTGGCCTCGGCTTCCTTGCTTGCGGCGAGTATCTTGTCGACCACGGCATCGGTGATGACGTACTGCCGAACGGCCGTCTTATCGGAAGGGGTGAGCGCGTGGGACGAGATGCCTTGGCCAAAGGCATAACCGGCAGGGAGCAGCAACAGCGCCAGCGCAGTGCTCTTGAAGAAGGATTTCATCGTCTTGATGCAGTTCATGGGATTTGTCTCCAGGACTTGGCCTCAGTAGATGTGGGGAAATGGCTCGCGGCGCTACTGCGCCACCAGCTCGACACGACGATTCTGCGAGCGCCCCGCGTCGTCGCGATTGCTGGCCACCGGCGCATAGGACGCCACGCCCTTGGCAGCGACGCGCTGGCTGGCGATGCCATAACGTGTCGTCAGTGCCCTGGCGACTGCCTCGGCACGCTTCTGCGAGAGCGCGAGGTTATGGTTAAGTTCGCCCGTGTCGTCGGTATGGCCGACGATAAACACCTTGAGGGACGCCTCATCCTTGAGCAGCTGGGCCATCTGGCCGAGTGTGGCGTCCGAATCCGCGGTCAGGTCGGCGCTATCGGTCGCAAAATGAATGCCGTAGAGCGCGATATGTCCCTGCCGGCTCAGGCCCTGGCTCATGGCTTTTGCGTCGACGGAAACCTGGCCCGCAGCCATTGCCTGCGCCTCGACGACCTGTAGCAGGATGCCCGTGGGTTGGTGCTCGTCGGCCTGCGCGACCAGCAGCGAGACATCGACGCGGCCCTCAGGACGATCCAGTCGGGCAGTAAGCTGCCGCATATCGCCGTCCACGGCATACAGTACCCTGCTCATGGCGTTTCGCGCATGCATGGGATCGAGCAGTGGTTGTATCTCGCTGTCGGAGAAGTCCGCGCCGTTGCCGCAGGACTTTCCCGCACATTCGAAGCGCGTCTTGAAGCCCGCATTCGCCATGGCCTGCGCAAAATTGCGATAAACCTCGATGACTGACTTGCCTGCCGGCGCTTCGTACGCGATGCGCGTGATGCGCCCTTCGGCCACGTCGGATGCTGCGAACCGGCGGGACGTGCCTGGCTTGATGGGGCCGAGTGGCAGCAGCGCCTTGTCGTAGGAAACCTGCTGGTAGCCGATGATGCTGGAGCCTGCAAAGCGCGTCATCAATGGATGGTCGTGTGCATCGGGAATGTCGGAAGCCTTGGACTCGCCTGTTGAGCACACCGCCAGTGCGATGACGAAGGTCGTGCGACGAGCGATGAACATCATGTATCCCTGCTCCTCATGTCCATAGGTGCGTAACCATAGCGGAGTCGTGAGTTATTGAAAGATCGCATGGATGGATCGCATCGAATCGTTCATCGATGTGAATATCGTGCGCACGAGCAAACATTCCTACTTTCGTGTCAGAGAATTCCTACCCTGTTTTCGCAGATCAAATCACGCTTCTGGGCACTGCTGCTGCCTGTTCCAGGAAGCAAACATCTGGATTCGTTAGATTGCTCGCCGTTGAAAGAGGGTGCGTCGCTTTCAGCGCTTGCGTGGTCGGAAGGCCGATACAGGGGCGCTCGCCTCTTTGATCCTTAGTGGATCGGACTCGTCAAGGCGAGCATGGCCTACTCGCGGCGCGATCGCGGAAGTATCTTCAGTCCCTATGGGTAAGTGCGCCTGTTCGACGCGTCGCGTTCCGTGCGCTGGGAAGTGGTCGCGAGTTACGGCATGGCGGCGGCCTGTGCCAATTAACCGTACGAGCCCTGTTCATGCAATCGAGGAAATCCATGCAGCATCGTTCCCTGACTTCGTTGGCTTCCGCACTGCTCACGCTTCCCCTGGTGGCATGTTCGGCCAGTGGCAACCATGATGCTGGCGCCGGGGAGACGAAGGGAGTGGCGTCCGCGACCCCGCCGATCCATGTCACCCAGACCATGGTGGTGCTGCGTGATGGCCAGCCCGCCAGCGAGCAGAACTATCGCCAGGCGCTGGCCGACTGTCGCAAGGGGCCGTTCCGTACCCAGGCGCTCAGCGAAGATGTCGTGGGAAAGCTGGGGCGTACGTTCTACGACGTGTGGTACCAGGGCGCGCGCATCGCCGAGCATGCGGATCGCTGGGATTTTGAAACTTCGGGCACTTGCCAATTCAAACCCGTGCACGGATCGACGCTGGCCATCATCAAGCCTGGCGAAGCAGTGACGATCGATCTGATCAGCAAGACCGGCACACGTCAGCCTTCGGATGGCGTGGTGCGCGAAACGCGGGCCGGCGAAGCGGGCGGCAGCATCTCCAAGCCTGCCAATGGCGACGATGATGCAGCGCTTCGAGCCGCGGTGGCGGCGCAGTTGAGCAAGCAGGGGCAGGGTGACCTGATGGCTCGCCCGGCGGGTACCGATCATGCCGCGGGACAACCGTGCCAGCGCCTTGATCAGCCTGGCATCGGTGAATCATGCGTATGGAGCGGCGGCAGCCAATGGGGCTTCTCTGCCGATGCCGTTGACGATACCGAGGGCATGAACGGCCGAGTCGACAGCATCCTGCTTTGGCGTCAGCCGCCGCAGGGAACGGGCAAGCAATGGACCACGGAAACGATGACGGTAGGCGAAGCGATCGACGGCAAGGTGTTCGAGGTGCCCGCCGGCATGGCGGTATCCACCGCGAACTGAAGCCGGAATTTCCTGGGAGGGAATGATGGAAGCGAATCGTCGAATCATGCGACGCGAGTAATCAGGATCGAGGTATCGTAAAAGGACGGCGCCTGATCGAATTGGCGGCGGCCTTCATCGTGCTCGTGCCACTGGCGGCAGGCGTGATGCTGCTTGGCCAGTATCCATCGGTCGCGTGACGATGCTCGACCCGCAACGCCTCTGCTGGAATTTCGGGTTCCCGTGCCAGGCATTGGAATCCAGGACCATCGCCGGAAGGCAGGCTATGGGCTGGCGATACACCGCCCCGCTGAACGCGCTGGTCCCCATGGCACCGACCAGGGCGAGTTCTGGATCGACCCTGTAACAGGCGTGCTGCTCGCATTCGATGCCCGCGATCTTGCAGAACGCCATTACCGCATGCAGACCGTGATCTTCGAGCAGGTCACGCTAGATGACTGCGTGCTGCGATGTCCGGGAGCGTGACGTTGCCCACCGGACGCCGGAACACTCAGCTATCACGCCTGCGTTTGGCAGGCGTGACGGCTTTCTTGCTCGAGTCGAGCTCAACCGGGTCGCATCAGCTGCCGGTGAAGTATGGGCCGACCATCAACTTGTCGTTGCCCAGGATCGACATGACGTCGCCATTCGGCTGGAGATAGTCCAGGCGTTTGGGCGCTTCGTCGGATGCAGCGGATGCGGTATCGCCGGGCGGCATGTCTACATTGTCGTGACGCCCGCTGAAGGTCAGCGCGAGCATCTTGCCAAGCTCGATGCCGCCATCGTGCAAGGCCTGTTTGAGTGCGACGGCATCATGATCTCCCCAGGCCCTTGCATACTCATAGGCAAGCTGGCTCGCGTCCCACGCCGGGCTCTTGGCCGCGACGAGATTTTTCTTGTGTTGCTCAATTCTGTCCACCAAGGCGCGCCTGCGCTTGGCCACCGTGGCATCGAAGCGTGGCTGCTTGTTGAGGTCATCGATCTCCGCATCAATGGCTGGCTGGTTCCATTGGGCATTTTCCTCGGCGATCATCCGCTCCGTGTCGGCGGGCGTCTTGTCGGCGATGTGCAACGACTGGGATTGGAACACCAGGGTGTTGTGGAAGACGGGCTTGTGACGCCAGTCGCTGCTGCCACCAACCTGCTGATGGAACAGTTCTACTTCGGCCAATACGACCACATGCGAGAAGTCTGTGCTCAGCGCGAACCGCGGGTGAATGGTCACCCAGGAGGTGATGTCCTGGGAGGGTTCGGTTTTTTTCGCATCGGCGACGACTTGGGTCGTGCCCCCTTCGAGCCAGGCAATGTCGCGGGTCGATTCCAAGACGGCCTGCTGAAGCTGCTCCGGTAGGGCAGAGCCCTTGCTCACCTCACGCAGGCGGGCGATATGTTGTTCGGCGAACTTGTGGTTACCGGCCTTTTCTGCGGCGGAGACGAACGCCATACCCAGCGCTCCGCCCGCGACGTTGACACCGATGCCGCTCCAGCTCATCGGGTACGCCGGTGTGAGTGTTGGCGTGGCGTTACCGTTGATGCCGGCATAGAGCGCTTCGACGGCCGTCTGATCCATGACGAGGAGCATCGGCGTCTGCTGCAGACCGGTCACGTAACTTGCATTATTGACGTCGCCTGCGTGCGCGTTGTGCGGCAAGGCGACTGCGCCAGCGAGGCAAAGACTCGCCAGTAACTTTCGATGCATGTGGATTCCCCCTGAAATTCGGGGGATGAGAAATCGCCTGGCATCCAGGGATACCGGATCGGCGTTGGCAACACCCCCCGACATTGCCAACGCCGCGCGAAAACCATTCAGCGCGTGAGTACCTTCATGACCGGGCTTCTATCTCGTAGGCATCAGCGTCAGCGTGTGCTGGTCCGGGCCCGGTAGCAGCGGGGTGGGGCGTCCGTTCACCCAGTCTTCCTCGCCAGCGCCATGGTAGGGCGAGAGGGGATGACCGCTCTGTCCGCCCGGCATGTGCAGGATGCTTTGCGCTTCGTGGCCGGGCATTACGTCCAGGCGTTCGGAAGCGCCAAAGCCCGGGGATACGACACGCGGCATGTTGTGGTCGCCGGCCACCGGTTCATCGGGCATGTCGAGGAAATGCCCGATGAAGGAGGGCAGGGCGCGCGACAATGGGTTGCGAATCTGCGTGCGGTTGTACTCACCCCAGCTACGCGCGGCGAGGCCGCCCGGTTGCTTGCCCAGTTCGTCCACCACGTCGTGCGCGGCGGCGTTGAGCAGGGCGTTCCAGTTGGGGTACTTCGGATCGAGCAGGTTGGCGGGACGATCGCGCAGCATGGCCCACACCGCGGCTTCCGCGTCGATCATGCCGGGCCAGGCGAAGTCGTCGTACTTGGCTTTCACCTGTGCCACGAAGGGCGCGAGCACGGCTTCCTTCACTTTGTCGCGGAAGGCTCGCACCAGGCGGTAGTCCACGCTGTCGATGGCGGCGCGGCCGCTCCAGTTGGCGGTGAGCTGGCGCAGCTGTTCCAGGCCGGGGTCATGCGTGCCGGCCAGCGTGTCCTGCAGCAATCGCTGCCAGCGCGTGAGCAGCACCGCGCGATTGTCGAGCTGGATGTCGAGCAGGTTGCCCGGCGTGAAGCTGTTGCGGCCGCGCAGGTCGTCGCGGATCTGCTGCGCGCGCGCGCCGAGATCGTGGCCGCCATTGCCCAGCAGTTCCAGTTCCTCACCGTCGACCGTGCGGTTGTTTGCCGTCCACAGGCGGCCGTCGGAGGGATCTTCGATGCGCGGATACTGCGCTGCGTCGGCGCAGCCCATCCAGCCGGTGTCAGGCGTCGACCAGTCCGCGGGGCGCTGTGGGTCGAAACCCTTGCGCAGCGGAATGCAATTGCCGGTGATGGTCCAGCCGATGTGGCCGGCGGCATCGGCGGCCAGCAGGTTTTGCGGCGGCATGCCCATGGTGGAGGCGAGATCCAGCGCCGCGCGCATGTCGCCGGCGTGTTCGAGCTGCATCACGCTGACGTTGTAGCCGCGCGGACGATCACCGATCCAGGCCAGCGCCAGCGGCGTGCCGTCGGTGTCCTTGCCCATGATCGGTCCCCAGCGCGTCATTTCCACTTTCAGCGTGTGGCTGGGTGCGTCCTTGATGCGGATGAACTCGTCATGCGCCTCGATGCTGGCCCAGCCTTCGGGCACCTTGTAGCGGGTGGCATCGTTCGGATCGCGCTGCACGCGCACCCAGTCCAGCCAGTCGCCATAGCTGTTGGTGAAACCCCAGGCCACCTGGCCGTTGGAACCCACCACGAGCGCCGGTGTGCCGGGCAGGGTCACGCCATTGGCGTCGCGCTGGCCGCCGGGCGCCGTCGGATCGGGATAACGCAGGCGCGCGCGGAACCAGATGTTCGGCACGCGCAGGCTCAGGTGCATGTCGTCGGCGAGGATGGCCGCACCGTTCTCGGTGAGGTTGCCGGACACGGCGAAGTTGTTGCTGCCGGGACGCGGCTGGTCCAGTGCAGGCAGCAACGCGGCGGTGAGTGCGGTGTTGTCTGCGCGTGTGGTGGGCAGCGCATGGCGAAGGTCGAACACGTCGGCCCCGGGGACTACCGGCGGACGCGAGAGATCGCCCTTGAGCGGAGCCTCCCAGTCGGGGTCGGGCGACAGCAGGAAGTCCGCCACCGGCGCAGGCACGGCGGCGCGCAGCTCGGCCATGTGCAGCTCGCGATCGTTGCGGCCGTCACCGTTGAGGTCCAGGTACATCGCCGCAATCACCAGGAACGAATCCTCCGGACGCCAGGGTTGTGGCTTGGTGTTCAGCAGGAAGTATTCCCACGGCTTCACGTGCAGGTGGGTAAGGCCGGCGTTGACGCCCGCCGCATACAGGTCGAGCGTGTGCTTCTGCTCAGGCGGCAACGCGGCATACGCGGCCTCGGCCACGGCACGCAGACGGTGCCGACGATGGTTGATGTCGGTGTCCAGCGCCTTGGCGCCCACCAGTTCGGAAAGCTCGCCGGCGGGCAGGCGGCGCATCAGGTCCATCGCGAAGAAGCGCTCCTGGCCATGCACATAGCCCAGCGCGTAGCTGATGTCGTCGCGGCTCTTGCCCTGGAAGGTGGCGGTTCCCAACGCGTCGCGGGTGATCGCGACGGCGTCGCCGAGCTCGGCAACCCGGACTTCGCCATCGAGCCGTGCGCGGCTGCCAGCAAGCAGGAACCAGACCGCCGCAAGTGCGCCAACGATCAGTATCAGCAAAGTGCCAAGAAGGTAACGAAGCCAGCGGAAACGTCGTGGTTGGGTCATGGCGCGTGCTGCTCGATCCGGTGGTGGTGATGAAGGAATGATCCGGGCGGCGCAGGCGCGCCCGGATCAGGGTGTAGGTTGGGAGAACACGGCGAATATGCCTGCGTAGGGCTTCACCATGAAGGTGGGTGCGCCGGCATAGCCTTCGCCGTCCACGTAGAACTGCGAGATGGTGCCGTCCAGGTACAGCGCGTCGCGGCAGCCCAGTTCCTCCTTGAACAGCCGCGCAAAGGTATGGAAGTTCACCGGCGCCTCGCTCACCGCAAACACCACGTGATGCGGTGTCTTCGCGCACACGCCGCTGCGCCACTTGAGGCTGTTGGAGTCGTCGATGAACTGGTCGTTGAGCTTGCCGTCGATCACCAGCATCGGGCCCGACTGGCTGGCCCATTGCGCGGCCTTGGCGTCGGCCTTGAAGGCCTCGCTGGTACGCACGGCAGCGTGGCCATCGGGATAGACCGCAAACACGCCATTGGGCAGCAGCGAAAAGTTGCCCGATGCCGGGTTGCCATGGGCACGGTTGAGCGGCACCACGGTCTTGCCGTTCTCCACGTACAGGCCAAGCGGAGCGTTCTGGCGATCGTAGATGCCGGCATTGGCCGCGAACAGCATGCGGCGCCCGTGCGACATGCCCCACTGGCGCAGCGCGTTGATGGTGCCGTAGGGCTCGCCGTTCTCGGGGTCCTTCCAGTGCAGGCTGAGCGTTTCGCGGCGCAGGTCCACCCTTACCACGCGGAAGTTCTGGCCTTCGAAGACTTGTTCGCTGCTGTCCACGGCACGTGCCTGCCGGTCGCAGCCGGTCAGGCCGCCAAGCAGCATGAGCGGCACCAGCATGGGCCAGGGCAGGCGGCGAAGCAGCGGACGTCGGTTCGGTGACGTGGGCATACCGTGATGGTCGCCGGGCGAGTGCGATGGACGCAAGCCCGGGCGCAGCATGTTTTAAACTCTTGCTTTTCCCCGGTGTCCGCGCCCATGCCTTACACGCCTATCGTTGCCACGCTCGGTTACGTGCTGTCGCCCGATCGTCGGCAGGTACTCATGATCCATCGCAACTCGCGCCCGGACGATATGCACCTGGGCAAGTACAACGGCCTGGGCGGGAAGATGGAGCCGGGCGAGGACATCGCCGCCTGCATGCGCCGCGAGATCCTTGAGGAGGCGGGCATCACCTGTGAGTCGATGTCGCTGCGCGGCACGCTCAACTGGCCGGGCTTCGGCAAGCACGGCGAGGACTGGCTGGGTTTCATCTTCGTGATTGATCGCTACAGTGGCACGCCTCACGAGGGCAACCACGAAGGCACGCTGGAATGGGTGCCGCTGGACCGGCTGATGGAGCTGCCGATGTGGGAGGGTGACCGCCACTTCCTGCCGCTGGTGTTCGACGAGGACCCGCGTCCGTTCCACGGCGTGATGCCGTACAAGGATGGGCGCATGCAGTCCTGGGCGTATTCGCGGTTGTGAGTGAAGCCCGGCTGATCCGCATTGTTGCCGCTGTCATCCGCGACGCGGAAGGGTGCGTGCTGATGGTGCGCAAGCGTGGCGCTCAGGTTCTGCAGCAACCGGGTGGGAAGCGTGATCCCGATGACGTGGATGATCTGCATACGCTGGAGCGCGAGCTGCACGAGGAACTGGGCTGCCTGATGCGACGCGACAGTGCGCGCTGGCTGGGGCGCTTCAGTGCGCCAGCCGCCAATGAGCCGGGGCATGTGGTGGAGGCAGAGGTGTACGAGGTGCGCGCTGAGGGGCCGTTCGTGGCGCAGGCGGAGATCGAGGAGATTCGGTGGGTTGATCCGCGCGAGCCTGGTGATGTGCTGATCGCCAGATTGAGCAGGGAGGAGATCTTGCCGTTGCTGGTGGGGACGTAGATGTTTGGTGTTGCGTGAGCCATCGGTAGCCCTCGTATTTCCATCAAGCTCGCGCATTTGCCTCGCAGCGGTGCAAGCCAGGATGAACGAGTGGGGACGCTGTTGGCTGGCGAGTCATTTGGCAGGTCCGCGGTCGCGCACTGGGTGCGCTCCTACAAGTTGAGGCCGCGGCTACAGGTTTCGCCCGGCGATGAGCCGCGTAGCGGCTCGAGCCTGTATCGGGTCCCTTATGTCCCGAGCGGTCGGGAGGCGGATCAGCCCGAAGGGTGGCCGGCAGGGATGCCGGCCAGTGGATCGTCAGGGCAGGACGCCCTGTCGATCCACCCCGCCTCCCGGCCGCGCCCCCGTCAGGGGCGGGATATCAGGGTCGCCTTTCTCTTGGTTACTTCTCTTTGGCGAGACAAAGAGAAGTAACCCGCTCGCCGGCAGGCGAGTGGAAGCCCGCCGCAGGCGAGCACGCTGGCGGAATCGCCGGACAGGTGCCGAAGGGCTGCTCCAAGGGAGTTGTAGGCGGCGTTGACTGAATCGCGGTAGCGCTTCAACAAGATCGAGGCGGACGGATCACACCGTCGCCGCCGACCGATGCCGATTGCGCCCAGTGATATGCGCCAACGTATTCACGTTATCCACCAAGCGATCGCTGATACGCATGAGCAGCTCGGCGGCCTGCCGATCCTCGGCCATGTTGAGCAGGGCGGTATAGGTACGCTGCAGCGCGCGCAGATCCGGCAGGCGCTCGGGCGTGCGCTGCATGCGCAGGGCCGAGGCGATTTCGTGCAAGGCGGAGGAGGTGTGGTCGACGAAGGCGCACATTTCCACCGTCTCGGGCAGGTTGTCGTGATCGTCGATCAGGGCTTCCAGCGTCATGGCCGTGCGTGCGAGTCGATTGCCGTTGGCGAACAGTGCGCTCGCCAGTTCCAGCAGCGGCTGCGGCGTGCCGGGTTCCGAGCGCATGCGATCGAGTGACGCCTGCGCGTTGCTGCGCGCGGTACGCGCGGCCGTGCGCGCCTCGCGGCGGCCGTCGCGTCGCTCGGGGCGCGCAAGGGCGTGCAGGTAATCCGCGTACGCATCCAGCATGTCCGACAGCGCGGCGCGTGCGCGGCCGCGCTCCCAGGTGGGCCACAGCACGTAGGCGAGCAAGGCCATGCCGCTGCCGAGCGCGGTGTTGATGACGCGATCCATCACCGCGTCGCTGGAGTTGACGCCTTCCAGCGACAGCAGGATGACTACGGTGCCGGTCAGTGCCGACACCGCCACGCCGTAGTGCGCCGTGGCGAGATAGCGGAACGACATGCACAGCACCGCCATCAGCGCGATATGCGCCCAGATGTCGTGCGGCGTGATGTGCAGCAGCGCGGTGGTGAGCAACAGGCCTAGCACGGTGCCGACCACGCGCAGCAGGCCGAAGTTGAAGGTGGCGGCGAAGTCCGGGCGCAGCACGATGGCTGCCGTCATGGGCAGCCAGTAGCCGTGGGGCAGGGCAAGCTGGCGCGCGACGAACAGCGTGGCGGTCAGCGTGATGGCGCTGCGCACGGCATGGCGGAACGCCACCGAGTGCGGCGTGATATTGGCCCGCAAGGTGGCGCGGGTGGAGCTGCTGCGCAGCGCGGCGGGTAGCGGGGTCTCGTCCGCGGCGGCACGGAGTTCGCCCCGGCTGCCGGCCCAGTTCGCATTACGCACGGCGGCGGCCAACTGGCCGGACAGGGCGTGGATATGCGTGGCCAGTCCATCCGCGTTGCCGCCGTCGCCCAGCAGCGCATTCTCGCTGGCTTGCAGGGTTTGCAGCGCCCGCTCTGCCTGCGTGGGAGGCTCGCCGGCCTCCAGCGCGTCGGCGATGGCTGCGAGCACGCGCGCGGCATCGTTGCGGAACATCGCGTGGATGGAAGGGCTGGCGCGCAGCTCCGCCATCGCCGTGAGTTCCAGGCGGATGCGCTCAGCCAGTTCCAGCAGCACGCCGAACGCTTCCATGGCGCGACCACGCGCGTGGTGGCGGCCGAGCAGCGTGTGCTGCAGCGTGGTCATGGCATCGGTGAGGGCCGGTACGTCGGCGTCGTCATGAGCCTGTTGCCGTGCCAGCGACGACATGCCCCGGTACACGGCCGCCAGCGCATGGCGCTCCGGTCGGTAACGCTGCAGTGGCCATGCTGCGACAGAGAACACGGTGAGCAGCAAGCCGCCAGCGAAGATCAGGCTGGCCGCGCCGATGGCTTCGTGCAGGGGGCGCGGCGTGGCAGCGGTGACCACCAGCAGGATCATGCTGGTCATGCCCACGCGGGTCATGTCGGGGCCGAACACCACCAGCAATCCACCGAAGAATCCGAACGCCGCGGTGGCGATCAGCATCGGCACCAGCTGATCGCCGATCAGGAATCCGATCAGCGAGGCCAGTCCTGCCGCCAGCGAGGCGAGCAGCAGCCGGGCCATGCGTTGCCGGTAGGGGCCGGGCTGGTCCGAGAACATGGTGTCCAGCGCACCCGCCGCGATGCCCAGGCCGATGCCCGGATGCCCGCTGACGAGGCCGATGACGAGCGGCAGGATCACGGCGGCCGTATTGCGGATCACCACGCGCACGGGCACGTCGGGTCGCTTGGTCGTCAACAAGCTGTCGACCACCGTGGCACGCAGGGAATATCCGCTCGAGGACATGACGCTTCGTTCGCTCCTAAACGATGCCGCCATTCTGCCCCAGGGTGCCTGAAGCGAACGCGACGAATCCGGCAGCGGGCTTGCTCAATCGCCCCCGGCACCGAGTTGCCGCGACAGCGCGTAGAGCACGCGCAGATCCTGCGCATCCAGTTCGTTGCCTTCCATGCCACGGAAATGGTGGTGGAACGAATGCACCGTGGCGGCCCGGTCGTCCAGCGGATAGCCGATCAGCCCCAGCGCCATCCATGGATCGAAGCCCGGCGGCGGGTCGGCCAGCACGCCCCGTGGCCACAGGCCAAAGCCGGCGTCGGCGAGCTGCTGCCACGGGAAATGCGGACCGGGGTCGTCCTTGCGGCCGGGAGCGAGGTCCTCATGGCCGATGATCTGGGTGCGCGGAATGCGCAGGCGATCGGTGAGGTCGGCCAGCAGGCGCAGCAGGCTGTCGATCTGCGGTCGGGTGAAGGGCGAATGGCCGTCGTTGTCCAGCTCGATGCCGATGGACGCGGAATTGACGTCGGTGATGGTGCCCCAGTGTCCCGCACCGGCGTGCCAGGCGCGCTGGTCGTCGGCCACGAGCTGGTAGATGCGACCGTCGTTGCCGACCAGATAGTGCGAGCTCACCGGGCCGCCGCTGTTGGCGGTGCGCAGCGTCTGCAGGGCCTGCTCGGCCGAATGCTCGTCAGTGAAATGGATCACGATCAGCACCGGGCGGCGCTGGTCGAAGTTGGGCGAGGGCACCCAGCGGGCCATCGGGTTGCGCACCGGCGCAGGCGCGCAGGCGCTCAGCAAGGCGAGCATCAGGGTGGACAGCAGCGCAAGCCGGGCATGGGAGGGCAGCATGGCGGTCACGTCGCAGGGGAATAAAGCGAAGCTGCCGCACCCAGCGGGCGAGGTCAAGCCAAACGAAAACGGCGCCGGGAATGCCCGACGCCGTCGTCGCTGCGAACGATGGGATGGATCAGGCGCGGCCGGCGAATTCGCCCGTCAGCGTGTTCACCCACACCTTTTCTTCGTTGGTGATGTACTCGGGCACCTGGATCTCGATGCCGGTGTTGAGCTTGGCTGGCTTGGTGCGCTTGGTGGCGCTGGCGCCCTTCAGCTCCGGCGCGGTGTCCACCACGATCAGCGTCACGCTGGTCGGCACCTGCAGGCCTACCGGCGCGTCGTCGATTACCTGCACGTAGTAACCCTCGACGCCTTCCACGATGTAGCCGGCGTTGTCGCCCACCAGCTCGGGGCCGAGCGTGTACTGCGTGTAATCCTCGTTGTCCATGAACACGTAGGCGTCGCCGTCCATGTACGAGAAGTTCGCGGCGCGGCGCAGCAGGTCCATTTCCTTGAGATCGTCATCGGCGCGCAGGCTCAGGTCGAACTTGCGGCCTCCGGGGATCGAATACATGGTGAAGCGGAAGGTGACGTTGCCGCCACGTGCCGTCGGCGAGCTGCGCTCGATGTCGCGCACCTGGTAGACGGTGCCGTCGTGTTCGACCACGTTGCCTTTCTTGACGTCGGAAGCTTTCATGGATGTGAGACCAATGGATGGAAACGTTTCGTGTTCGTCATCCCCGCAAAAGCGGGGATCCAGTGACTTTGGCGCCTGAAAATGAAAGGCGCCGGATACCTGCTCTCGCAGGCATGACGGTTGGGAGCATTACTTCGGCTGCAAACGCACCGCGCCATCGAGGCGGATGGTTTCGCCGTTGATGTAACGGTTGCCGAGGATGAAGGCCACGGTGTTGGCGAACTCTTCCGGCTTGCCCAGGCGTGACGGGAACGGAATCGAGGCCGACAGCGACTCTTGCACCTGCGGCGGCATGCCGTCCACCATCGGCGTCCAGAAGATGCCCGGTGCGATGGTCGCGACGCGAATGCCGAAGCGGGACAGCTCGCGGGCCATCGGCAGCGTCATGCCGACCACACCGCCCTTGGAGGCGGAATACGCGGCCTGGCCGATCTGGCCTTCGAAGGCGGCTACCGAAGCGGTGTTGATGATCACGCCGCGCTCGCCGTCTTCACCCGCCTCGTTCGCCTGCATCAGGTTGGCAGCGGCCTTGGCCACGTTGAAGCTGCCCACCAGGTTCACCATCACGGTGGTGGCGAAGGTGTTCAGCGGCATCGGACCTTCCTTGCCGAGCATGCGGCCGGCGCCCAGGATGCCCGCGCAGTTCATCACGACGTTGAGGCCACCCATGGCCTGGTGGGCGGCGGCGACGTTGGCGCTCACGCCCTCTTCGGAGGTGACGTCGGTGCGGTAGAAGTGACCGCCCAATGCCTTGGCCGCTTCCTGGCCCTTTTCCTCATTCACGTCGAACAGGGCGACCGTGCCGCCGTTGGCGACCAGAAGCTGCGCCACCGCGTGGCCGAGACCGGACGCACCGCCGGTGATGATCGCCTTGACCTGATTGAGCTGCATGAGAAATCTCCGGGCGCTTTAGGGCAAAACGTTGATTGTACCGTTGGGCATCGAATGCCGGTACGAGAGCGGGCAAGCGCCGCCGCCGGCCCCGCTAATTCTTGCGCTAATCGCATGATCTTGTGGGAATTTTTTCGTTGGCAACGCGGGCGGGCAATGCCAGAATGCCTCCGGTCGAAATGTGGGCTGTTTGGCATTTCGTCCGTCGCACGCATCCGTCCACCGGATGGCGACAGGGGGCAAGACCGCAGTAACGCCACGGGCTGTATGTCCGCGTCCGGCCATGATCGGGCGTCGTGGCGTGTGTGCATCCACCGGCCGCAGCAGGTCCGGTAAGCCAGTCCAGCAAGACATGACCGGATGCTTCCCGGTGATGTGCATGACTCCAGGCAAGGGCGGCATGGCCGCCAACGGCAACACAGATCGGTGCAGCAAGGGGCTGTGCCAGGCAAAGGGCAGGACCGGGTCCATCCATGCGTGCAGGGGTACGCGGGACGGCGCCGGGGAACGTGCAGTAGCCGGTCGATCGCGGCCGGTGATGTTGCGGGATGTCGCGTTGCAATCGGGTCGTCGGCCATTGCCTGCCTCGTGCAGGCATCTACAGGGGAGTAGTGATGGAGCACAGGGGTTGCCTGCGTCCGGCGAACGGGACGCATCCCACGATTGACCATGGCTTGCCGGGCAGTCTCACGGTCCGGGGGCGCGCATGAAGCAGCTACTCATCTATGACCGGCCGATCGCGCTGAACCGCCACCAGCATCGGCACCTGCGCATCAAGCCGTCACTGTCGGACTACCAGTTCGCCAGCAAGCTCAATTCGGTACCGCTCACCGTCACCGAATTTGGCGACGCGCTGCGCGACTACCCCATCGTGTTTGCAGGCAGCCCGGACAACGCTTCCATGCCGGTGGCGCTGCTCGGCCTTACGCAGGCCGAAAACCTGTTCGTCCAAGACGATGGTCTTTGGGATGCCGGCACTTATGTGCCCGCCTTTTTGCGCCGTTATCCGTTCGTGGTGGCTGATCAGGATCAGGCCGACAACTTCGCGGTGTGCGTGGACGGATCCTTCCTCAGCGAGGAACCCGACGCCGTGGCGCTGTTCGACGAAAACGGCGCGGATACGCCGGCGCTCGCGCAGGCGGTGAAATTTCTCGCCGACTACCAGCAAGCGGTGGCACGCACGCGCGCCTTCATGGAGCAACTGCGCGAGCACAAGTTGCTGGTCGACAAGGCGATCCACGTCGATCGCAAAGGCGTTGCGCGGCAATCGCTCAACGGCTTTTGCATCGTCGACGAAGCGCGCCTCAACAAGCTCGGCGCACGTGCGCTGGAAAAACTTTCACGTACCGGCGCACTTGGACTTGCGTATCTGCAAGTGGCTTCGCTCGGCAATGTGAAGCGTTTGGCCAGCCGGCTCGACGCGCGTTCGCAAGTGCCTTCCCCGCTGCATTGATTGCGAGCCCGGGCACGCACCGCGTGCCCGCGCCCGTCCTCGCACGTTTACCGCCATACGGTCAGTGCCATGAGCCATCGCATCGTTTCGAAGAATCCGGCCAACCCACGTTTGCATGGCCTGGAGAAGATGTCATTGCGAACCCTGGCTACCGCCGTGTGCGGTGCGCTGGGCATGGGCTTGTCTTCGCAGGCATTGGCGGCGGGACCATCGACACTGGTCACGGTGGCCAACGGGCAGGGCCACACGCTCAATAATTTCACTGCGAGCAACATCCAGACCACCAAAAACGGCAACAGCAACACCATCAACATCGCGCCGGTCCAGCCCAACAACAGTACCGGCAGCGTCGCCTTTGGTTCGTATGGCGATTTCAATGTCGCCCAAGGCGATACGGTCAACTTCACTCTGCCGCAGAACGCCACCAGCGTGGTCAACCTGATCTGGGGCGAAAGCACCAGCAAGGCGGCGCAGATCGACGGCACGGTCAACAGCTACCTCTATGGGAAGAGCGGCACGAGCTATGGCGGCGCGGTGTATTTCGCCGACCCCAACGGCATCGTGATTGGCGCGTCGGGCGTATTGAACGTCGGCGCGTTGTCGTTGAGCGCGCCCACCGCATCGTTCATGCAGAACGTGCTGATCGACGCCAACAATATCGGCACCGCGGGCGCCACCAGGGCCAATCTCGATGCGCTGCTCGGGGGGCAGAACACGGTGACGACGCCGGCGACCACCACATCGCCTTTCACCGACTCCAAGAATCCGACCAATCTCAACGGCAACGCGCCGACCAGCACCACCACCTCCACGGATGCGAACGGCAACACCACCACCGACTACACCTACGTCAGTGGCAATGTCAGCACGCGAGTGGTGGTGTACGCGCCCAAGAGCGGCAGTACCACCTACACCATCTACACCACGACTGCCGAGACGGTGAATGACACCGCCGCGGCCAATGCCTGCGCGTCGGGCAACAGCGCGATGATCTGCGTGGATGGCGCCATCCATGCCAACAATGCGGTGCGCATCCACGCCACCACCATCGACGTAAGCGGCACGATCACCGTTTCGGGAGCCGGCAGCGATTTCCTCGCCACGGCGGTCAACCTCGACGGCAATGGCGCACCGACGCAAGTGGAGCAGGATGGCAACACCATCCGCCTGATCGCCGAGGACAGCAACGGCAGCTCCGGCGGCGGCGACGCGCAGGCCAACGCGGCGGTCAGCGTGAGCGGCACGCTCAGCACCGGCAACGGGACTTACCCGAAGTCGGCCACGCCCGCGCCGAGCCAGGACAGCTGGGGTGAAATCGCCCTGACTGCCAACGTCGCCAGCAACTCCGACTACGCCACCGGCAGCGAGATCAGCACGCTGGAAAGCGCCGGCAAGAACGTGGCGGATGGCGCCCTCCTGATGCTGGACCAGGGCACCTTCAACAGCAGCACGCCGAACCAGATTATCGACAACCTGGTGCCGTCGACGTCCCAGCTGGCATCCGATGCGATGGTCGCGGCCAATGTGGCGGCCGGCAAGCTGGGCGTGCAGGTGGCGTTTGCGCGCTCCTTCAGTACGGCCAATGTCGAGTTGTCGAAAGGCGCCAACATCAATGCCGGCGGCGACGTGCTGCTGCAATCGGGCAGCACCACCGAAACCAGTGCCAATGTCACCGCGGCGACGACCAGCGGTTCCAGCCCGCTTTCGGCTGCCGGCTTCTACGGCGCGGTTTACAGCAAGGCCAATGCCCTGGTGGATTCGGGCGCCATTGTGACCAGTGGCGGCAACGTCACGGTGAAGGCCACCACCGACAACTCGATGGCGGTCACGGCCAGCAGCACGGCCACCGGTAGCAACAGCGTGGTCGGCGCCACGGTGGCGTGGACCCAGGCGGCGGTGGATGCCAATGCGCAAGTCAACGGCACAGTCACGGCCAACGCGCTGAATATCGGCGCACACAACTCCAACGATTTCGACACCGAAGCGAGTGCTTCCACCAGCAATGCCAGCGGTTCCGGTTCCATTGGCCTGGCCGGTGCGGTCAGCCGGCAGACGATCGCGGCCGATGCTTACCTGGGCAGCGCGCCGACCATCAACATTGGCGCAGCCGGCAACATCACCATTGCGGCCGAAACCGACACCACCAAGAACAACACCAGCGCATCGACCGGCACCACGGCGCCGACGCCAGCGGAAAGTCCGTCGCCTAGCCAGAGCGAGCAAGGCGAAGGCGGCGATCTCACCAATACGATGGGCAATGTGACCCAGAACGCCGATGGCAGCGGTTCGGGCAAGGGCCTGGGCAGCGACTTGCCGTTCAAGATCGGCTCGGCCGTGGCGTGGACCGACAGCAGCAACACTGCCACCGCTTCGACTGCGCCGAACCTGGTCATCGCCACAGGCGGCAACCTCGCGATCCAGGCCATCGTGAGCAATGCCGGCATCCACAATGGGGCCGACAGCGAAACCTCCTCTGCCGAAGATGCCGGCAGCGAAGGCGCCAGCTCCACATCGGGTTCGAGCGGTGGCGGTTCCTCCTCCGTCAACGTCTCGGCCGCCGTCGCCTACGCCAACTACCAGAACAGCGCCGATGCCGAGATCGGCAGCGGCGACAAGATCACGGCGCAGAACATCGGCGTGAACGCGCAGGTCGTCGTGCCATTCGATTTCACCTTTGGCCTCGGTAGCCAGGTTTCGTCCGATCTTTCCGATCTGGAGAGCATGGGCAACAGCCTGGATGCTTTCGAGCAGGGCCTTTCCGATCTCAACACCCTCAAGAGCACGGTGAAGGGTTTGCCCTCCACCATCATGAACGGGGTCAGCGGTTTTGCCGGCGCGGCCGGTGATGGCAGTACCGTCACCGTGGGCGGTTCGGTCAACTACTTCGGCATGAGCAACAGCAGTCGCGCCTGGGTCGGCAGCGGCAGTTCGCTCACTTCCACTGCCGCGACGCCGGCCAGGGGCGGCAACGAAAGCTGGACCAGTTCGCTCGACTGGCTGACGGGGGCGGTCAACGATCAGAACATTGCCAACAGCACCACGCCCGCCGATCCGGGTGTTACCGGCACGGGTGCCGAAGGCAGCAGTACCTTTACCTGGAGCAATTCCGTCGATGTGCTGGCCGGCACCCACGTGGCGGCGTTCAACCTGGTGGGCGACCTCGCGCCGTGGGCCGACAAGGCTGCAAAGGCGGCCATCGGCGGCGCGTTCAACTACGGCGGCTATGCCGACAGCGCAACCGCCGGCGTGGATTCCCAGGTCGCGATCACCAGCAACAACATCGTGGCGGTCAATGCCACCAGCGCAGATACGTTATTCGTGCTGAGCCCCACTTCCGGCCAGGGTGGTTCGGCCGCGATCGAAGGCATGGTGGCGCTCACCGATGTAAGTGATGCCACGCACGCCACGCTGAGCGGCAGCGACACCGTGAATGCATCCGCGCTGGACGTGAATGCCACAAACCCGGTGATGGTGTGGTCGCTGGCCGGTGCGTTGTCGAAGGCTGGCAGCGGTGCGGTGGGCTTGAGCGTAGGGATCAACGACATCACCACCAGCACGGTGGCGAGCATTGGCGATAACAGTGGCGACGAAGTTCCCGCGCCCACGCTTCCGCCCGCGCCGACACCGGCGGAAACGGGCGGCACCATCACGGTCAACAGCCTGGCTGTGCAGGCCAACACCAGCGGCGAAGCGGGCGGGTTGAGCGTGGCCGGCTCGTACGTGAGTTCGCCTGCGCCTGCGCCAGCCCCTGCGCCGAGTCCGGCTCCCGCGCCGGCCCCTGCGCCAGGCAGTGGCCTGCTCAGCATGCTCAAGGGTGTGTCCTCGCTTGCCGACAAGTTGCGCGGCGGCGCGGAGACATTCCAGAGCGCGCTGGACAAGGTGGATGAAATCAGTGGCGAAGGCGCCACGATCGAGAGCGATCTGACCGGCTCCAGCTCCAGCTCGAGCTCCGGCAGTTCGCTGCTGGACGACGCCAGCAGCAAGCTCAGCACCATCTCCAGCGGCCTGAGCGCGGTGTCCAGCGCAAGCTCCGGTTTGCAGGGCATCGTCGGCAAGCTTGGTAGCCTGAACAAGAAATCGAGCGGTACGCCCAGTTCCAGCTCGGGTTCCAGCTCGAGCTCCAGTGCCACCTTCGGCATTGGCATATCCGGCGCGGCCAGCGTGGACATGGCCAGCCTCAGCACGCAATCGGGCGTGGATGGCGTCACCGTCACCGTGCCGGCCAGCACCACCGCCGGCAGCCCGCAGGTGGACGTCGTGTCGACCAACGACGCGCAGTTGTACAGCGCGGCCGGCAGCGCTGCGATCGTGCGCGCGCAGAGCGGCAACACCAATGCCGGCATCGCCGGCACGGTCGCGTACTCGAACGTGGCCGACACCACCACTGCCATCATCGGTGACCACGGCAGCAGCGATGCCACCCAGGTCAATGCCGGCAATGTCGCCGTGCAGGCGGTGGACAACAGCATGCAGGTGGATGCCGGCGTCGGTGTGGCGGCCGCACTGGGCGGCAGCGGCACGGACGTGACGCTGGCCGGCTCCGTATCGATCGGCGCCTCGCATAACCAGACCACGGCGTCGATCGATGACGCCACCTTGACCGATCCGAACGGAACCACCACCGCCGATGGCGTGCAAGTCACGGCCTACGATGCCTCGGAAATCGGCATCGGTGCCGGCGCCCTGAGCTTGAGTACGGGCAGCGGCACCAACGTCAATGGTGCGTTGAGCCTCACTTACGCGCAGATCAAGGACAACACCAACGCCAGCGTGGACGACGGCGCCAGCATCAGCAACTACGGCAACTTCTCGCTGAATGCGCTGGACAGCGCGCAGATCATAGCCGTGGCTGCCACCGGCAGCCTCGCCACCGGTGGAAAGGGCGTGAGCGTCACCGGCGCCGTGACCTACAGCGATGTGCAGAACGGCACCGTCGCCAGCGTCGACAACGGCGCGAGCGTGAATACCAACGGCAATATCGCCGTGCAGGCCGAAGCGGTCGATCCCACCAGCGCGTTGGTGAGTTCGCTCAACCTGCCCACGCCGCAGCCGGCAACCAGCTACTACGATTTCAGCGGCGGCGCTTTGCAGTCGAACATCGCCAGCGCGAACAGTGCGAGCCAGAACGCCGACAGCAACGCCAACGCGCAGGCCGGTCTCACCGCCTCGACCACCACGTCCGGGCCGAACAGCACGGGGCTTGGCAGCTCGATTATCGCTGTGGCCGGCGACGTCAGCGCCGCATCCAACGACGTGGGCATGTCGCTGGCCTACAGCAACATCGCCAATACCCATCAGGTGGTGATCAACGGCGCCAGCCTCACCGCCAACGGCGGCACGCTGAACCTCAACGCGCAGGACAACACGCGCGTCATCGATTTCGCCCTGGGCGTGGCGGGTTCTGCCGGGCCATTCGCTGGCCTGGGCAGCGCCACGGTCAGCACCATCGCCAACCACGACGAAGTGCTGCTCGGTCCCAACAGCGACGAAGCCAGCGGTCTCGGAACCGGCGCGACTTCGCTGAGCGCCAACATCATCAACGCCAGCGCGACGGACAAGTCGGCCATCTACAGCCTGGCCGGCAGCGTGGGCGTAAACACCCAGGGTGTCGCGGCCGGCGGCGCGGTCACCTACAACAACATCGGCAACACCATCGCTGCGGAAGCGACCAACGTCGCCTTCACCACCAACGGCGCCGACACCCAAGCCTCCGCCACCAACCCCGTCTACGACCTCGGCCTGCAGGCCAGCAACAACGCAAGCATCATGGCTGGTGCGGTGGCCGGTTCGTTCGGTTCGGAAGTCGCACTCAGCCTCTCCTTCGGTTGGAACCAGACCAGCAACACGGTCGATGCAAGCCTCGTCGGCGGCTCGCTCACCAATCTCGCGCAGGGCGGTGGCAGCGCTGGTGCGCAAGGCACACTCGGCATCACCGCGACCGACAACGCCACCATCCAGGCGCTGTCCGGCGCGGTGGCCTTTAGCGGCAGCGCGGGCGTAGGGGCCGCCGCCAGCGTGCAGGAAATCGGCGATAGCACGCAGGCCTGGCTGCAGAATGCCAGCCTGCAAACAAATGATGTCACCGTCAACGCCAGCACCACCGCGACCGAACAGTCCATCGCGCTCGGTGCAGCGATCGGTGGCGACGGCTCGGGTGCGGCGTCGGTGGCCTACAACTGCATCGGCAGCGGCGGTGTCAGTGATGGCAATTGCGCCGGCAGCAGCGCCGGCAATACCGGCACGCTGGCGGCCGTCAGCGGCATCACCGGGGCAGGCGGCGCGGGCGCCGCGGTGATCGGCAATACGCTGAACGTCAGTGCCGTCGACAACAGCAACATCAGCACGCTGGCAGTGGATGTGTCCGACGCCAGCGGTGTGGCGGTCGGCGCATCGGTCGCCGTCAGCGGCATCGGCACGACCACCTCGGCCAGCATCGGCACGGCGGCGCCGGCCAGTGGCAGCGACAGCACGCTTACCTTGCTGGACGTG
Source organism: Dyella amyloliquefaciens (assembly GCF_004296575.1). Lineage (GTDB taxonomy): Bacteria > Pseudomonadota > Gammaproteobacteria > Xanthomonadales > Rhodanobacteraceae > Dyella > Dyella amyloliquefaciens. The sequence continues at coordinate 102,400 of NZ_SAYT01000006.1, forward strand.
GGTAATCAGACCAACGTCACAGCCACATCCAGTGCCAACATCGAATCGCTGGCGGTGGGTGCGTCCGGTTCAGGAGATGCGAGCGTGGCCGGATCGGCCTCCGCCAACAGCATCGACAACACCATTCGCGCCAGCATGACCAACGTGTCCACGGGCACGGCAGCCGATCCGCTGGTGGCGACCAGCGGCAACGTCACCACGATCCAGGCCACCAATAGTGCGCAGATCGGCTCGCTGGCCGGCGCGCTGGTCGATTCCGGCAGCGCGGCGGTTGGCGCGGCGGTGGCGGTGAACGACATCAATACCAACACCACCGCTGCATTCGATGGCGATGGTGGCACGCCCACCAGCACGATTGGCAACGTGGGCAACTGGTACCAGACCGGTTCGCTGCAGGTGGAGGCCACGGCGAGCATCCCGAGCAAGACCAGCGGCCTGTTCGGCGGTTCCAGCAGCCTGGCCAGCGACAACGCCAACATCCAGACCATCGCGGTGGCCGCGGGCCTGGCGGGCGGCGTGGGCGTGTCCGGATCGGTCGCGGTCAACCAGATCGGTGGCAATACCAGCGCCTACGTGGACCAGGACGCCAATGTCGTGGCCAACCAGAACGTGGGCGTGCTGGCGTCCAGCAACCAGGGCATCAACGTGTATGCCGGCGCGGCCGGGCTGGGCGATTCGGCCGGCGTGGGCGCGGGTGTGGTGGTCAACACACTCAACAGCGGCACCACCGCCTACATCGACAACAGTGACGTCAACGCTTATGCCAACGGCGCTGCGTTGAGCGTGGCCGGCGGCACGACCGCCAACACGATCACGCTGCCCGACAGCCTCACCGGCACGCTCAGCACCTCGACCGGCACCACCAGCAACATCAGCACGCCCGATCCGGATCTGGACAGCGCGACGACATCCGTCAAGGGCGTGGCCGTCTCTGCCAGCAACGAGCAGCATGCCTTCACCCTGAGCGTGGGCGTGGGTGCGGGCAGCGGTATCGCCGGTGCGGCCGAAGTGGGTGTCAACCAGATCGGCGGCACCACCAGCGCGTACATCGATGATGGTTCGCTCATCAATGCCCTGAAGGACACCGCCACCGAGTCGCAACAGTCGATCAACGCCGCGCAGCAGGTTTACGTCAACGCCTATAACGCGCAATACGCGGCCAATTATCTCGCCGCTGTAGCGGCCAGTGGCGGCATCGCCGTCAGCGCCGCCGCGCCGGTCAACACCTTCAACGGTGACACCAAGGCGTACATCAACGCCTCGACGGTCGATTCGCAGGCCAGCCAGCAAGGCACGGTGGTGCAGGCCGACAGCTACCAGTGGTCGCTGAACAACCTTGGTGCGGCGTCTGTAAGCATCGATGATTCCGCCAACCTCACCGGCGCCGTCTCCTTGTTCAGCGCCAGCACCGACGCGTATATCAATGGCGGCAGCATCAGCGCCAGCAACGTCAGCGTGCTCGCCAATTCGGCCATCCAGAGCTCGCAGATCGGCGGTGCGCTGGCAGTGTCCGTGGGTGAACTCAGTGCGGCAGGTTCCGGCATGGCGCTGGTCAACATCGACAACGCCGAGACCTCCGCCGAAATCACCAACGTGCAGAGCTTCGCCGACGGTGGCGCTGCCACGGTGCAGGCCACGTCCAGCAATACGGCCGACGCGCTTGGCGAGCAATTGGCCGGCGGCCTGTGGGCGGGCCTGGCGGGTACCGCGGGGGTGGACATCCTGGGCAACACCACCACCGCGCTGGTGCAGAACAGCACGCTCGCGGTGGGCGGTACGCTCAATGTCACCGCCAACGACACGCAGAACGTGGCCAACAACCTCGGTGGCATCGGCATCGGCGCGGCCGGAGTGGGCGGTGGTGTCGACGTGACGCTGTTGCAGACGCACGTGGATGCCAACATCGACGACAGCAGCGTCACCACGAATTACGGCAACGCCGCCAGCGGCGTGAATGTCTATGCCAACTCCGCGCTGAGCGTGAACAACCAGACCACCAATATCGCCGCTGGCGCGGCAGGCGTGGGCGTGTCGGTGGGCGTGCTGATCGCCGGGTCCGGCGATGCCATTGCCAACAACGGCAACCTGTCATGGCTCAATGGGGGCTCGGGTACGCCCAGCGCTTCCAGCAATGGCCAGAGCCAGCAGCAGGTTACGCTGGCCGACGTCGACCAATTCGGTAGCCAGGGTTCGCTCAGTGGTACCGACGCCAACGGCAATGCGGTTTCCTACAGCAGCCTGGGCGTGAACAACGCCAGCGCGGTCAACAGCAGCGGCAATTTCAGCAGCGCCTGGGCCACGGCGATGGGCAGTGCCAGCAATGGCATCACCGCGCGGATCACCGACGGCAGCCAGATCACCACCAGCGGCAACGTCAACGTCGCCGCCAACGTCACCGACAGCACCAGCAATACGGCCGGCGCGGGTGCCGGCGGCGCGGCGGCGATCGGTGTGTCGGTGGCCTATACCGAACTGGACAACCAGGTTGGCGCGCTGGTGGACAACACCAGCAAAATCTCTGGCGCCAGCACGGTGGCCGTGCAGGCGGGCATCGCCGATGGCGCGGGCGGCAGCGCGGCCTACACCGCGATCAGTACTGGCCAGAGCGCGGGCAATGTCACCGTGGGTGCGCTTGGCATCAACGTGGCGGTCGCCGATAGTGAGATCAACAACAACGTGCTCGCCGAAGATGCCGGCAACATCGCCGGCAGCGGCACGCTGGGTATCCTGGCCGGGGACAGCAGCACCGCCTCGGCGGGTAACAGCAACCCCACCGTCAACGTGGGCATCGGCGTCGCCGCCGGCACCATCCAGGACACCGCCGATCGCCACGACAACATCCTTGCGTCGCTGGACGCCGGCGCCACGGCGAGCGGCTTCGCCAGCCTGACGGTAGCCGCCACCGACAACGGCGGCGCCACCGCACAGGGCGTGGCCGGCACCGGAGGGATCATCTCCGGCGACGGCGCGGACATCACCGCCAGCGACACCAGCACCGTCAGTGGCAGCATCGGCGTCAACACGCTGGCCGGCAGTAGTTCGGCAAGTATCTTCCCGGGTTACAGCATCGGCTCGGGGCTGGTGACCACGCTGTCGGGCGTGGGTGCGACCAAAGTGAAGGCCGATGCTGCACCGACGTTGTCGGCCAGTGCGCAGACGACCACCATCGGCGTGGGCATTTCGATTGGCGTGAACAACGTCAAAGCCACGGCATCGCTCGACAGCAGCGCCGTGGTGGGGTCGTCAGGCTCCGACGTGCAGTTCACCAACGCGCCGGCGGGCAGCACGCTCAACGTCACGAGCGACTTCGCGCCGACCCTCTCCGCATCTTCCACCGGCAACAGCGGCGGCATCGTGGCCGTCGATGCCTCCGATGCCACAGCCAGCAGCAGCGGCAGCAATCGGGCCGAAATCGGCAGCGGGGTCATGCTGCCGCTGTTGGGCAGCGTGTCGATCGTGGCTGACAGCACGCCGGTAGCCTCCGCCCATGCCAACGGCGTGGTCGCCGGTGGTTTCATCGGCGGCGGCTTCAATGCCAATGCCAGTTCCGACGAAACCACCACGGCGTCGCTGGATGGCAGCCAGGCCAATGTGAGCGAGATCATCAGGAACGCCACCACCGGCGTTACCTATGCGGGTGCCACCGAGCTGACCAGCCTGGGCATCGTCGCCGACAGCACCGACACGAACGACGCCGCCGTCAAATCGGGCAGTGGCGAGCTGGTTGGCGGCGTGGCTTCCACGGCGACGACGGCCGCGCTGTCCAGCTCCAGCGCCACGCTGGGCGCAAACCAGTACCTGACGATGGGGGGCGAGTTCAACCTGGTCGCCAACACCCAGTACATCTACGGCGTCACCGCCGACTCGAGCAATGGTGCGGTGGTTGGCGGCAGCGGCGCCTATGCCAACAACCTCGCCGGCGCCTCGGGAACCACCGCGGCGGCGAGCATCGGCGGCAACACGGCGGTGGTGTCGGGCGGCGACCTCAACGTGATCGCCGACACCACGATGAGCGCCGATACCAGCAATGGCGGCGCTACCAGCGGTGCGGGCGGTTTGTTCGTAGGCACGGCCGCCAAGGTGGACAACACCTTCCTTGCCAACAACGCCGCGCTGATCGGCAACGGCGATTACCTCGCCACCTACGGTTACGAGACGAGCAGCACGTTGAGCAGCATCAACGTGATCGCCTTCAGCACCATCCAGAACGTAGACGACCAGGCCAGCATCACCATCGGTGGCGCGGTGCCGGTCGCCAATCCCACCACCAACTTCACGGGTACGGTGGGCAACACCATCGATATCGATGGCAACAGCGCGCTGAGCAGCTACGTCGTCAACGTCGGCACCTACGCGATGATGGGGGCGATGAACACGGCGATCGGCAACTCGTACGGCCTCGCCGGCGTTGCCTCGGCCAGTTCCACCACCAGCCTCACCGCGAGCCAGTCGGTCAACGTCGGTACCGACGGCAATGGCACCGTGTCCATTGCCAGCATGGACGACAGCTACGTGCTGGCTGGCGAAGATTTTGGCGACGGTAGCCTGGCCACCGAGCTGAATGCCCAGCCCGTGGCGCAGGCCTACGTGCGCGGGCTCATCGCCATTCCCTCGGCTTCGGCCACGGCCAATGTCCTGAGCAATGCCTCGCTGACACTGGGTGCGGGCAGTTCGGTCACCAGCGATGGCGACGTGAATATCGGCAGCATCAACGGCACGCTCACGGCCCACCCCGACAGTGAGGGCCATGGCTACGAGCTTGGCTTCATTCCGGTAACCAACAGCGACAACAGCACCAGCGTCGGCGGCAGCGCCAACACCGTCATCAACGGCAACGTGGTGGCCGGTACGGGTGGCGACCTGCTGATCAACATCGACGCCAGTGGCAATCTCACCAGCAATGCCATCGCCTATGCCGTGGATACCGGCAGCGGCTTCGCCACCGCCGGCGGCACGATCAGCGGCACGCCGAGCGCCGTCACGTTCGCCGCGCAATGGGTCAACGACTACAACGAAACAGCCCCGGGCTCGACGGGCAGCGTCACGGCGTGGGAACTCGGCGGTTCGGCCAGCGACGTCCTTGGCGTGCCGCTCAGCGTGCGCGGCGGCAATGTCTATCTGTTCGGCGGCAACGGCACCAGCGCCAACACGGGAGGCATCAGCGGCAGCGGATCGGTCATGGCCAACCCGGCGCCGTCCATCACCATCAACAATGCCAGCACCGACACCTTGGCGCTGTCTGGCATCGACGTCAGCTTCGGCCTCAGCGGCACGGTGTACGAGAACAACGCCAACACCAGCGGCACGACCAGCATCGGCGGCGTCAGCATCACACAAGCGCCCAGCGACGCGCAGCCCAATATCACCGTCAACAACACCTACAACGGCACGTTGTCGCCGAGTCAGAACACGCCGGACATCATGGTCAACGGGGTCATCCAGGATTTTGGTGGCAACGTCAGCCTGAGCACCAGTGAAGGTTCGATCACCACGAATGGCATCTATGCCAATGACGTGTCGATCTATGCGCCGCGTGGCGACGTGACCTTCAATGCCAACCCGGCGTTCACCGGCGGTGACCCGGCTGGCGCGCTGGACAGTTCGGCAAGCTGGCTCTTCACCAACATCCTCGGGCCGGATTTCTTCAACACCGGCAGTGCCGCGACCGGCTCCTGGGACGCGGACAAGGTGGCGGCGGCGATCATGGAGTCGGTGTACGCGCCCAACTCGACCAGTACGGCAACGCTCAATGCCGCGCTGATGACGTACGGTGGCGGCACCCCGGTACCGTTTTCGAACTATCAGGGAACGTTCCAGGCAACGCCGATCATCACGATCGGCAACTGTGCCGGGTTCTCGTACGGGGGCAGCACCTGCAACGGATCCGGCGATTCCGGCATCGGTTATGGCGTGATCGGCGAGGGCCCCGGCGGCGCCGGCTACACGCCGATCGTGCCGTGGATCGCGCTGGGCGTTTCGGGCACCAACGTGCAAGGTGTCTCCAGCAGCTGGGGTGCGGGCCAGAAGATGCCCTCGTCGCAGTCGCAGACACTGACGGTGAATGCGGGTGCCAATGGCTACATCGACTTCGATTCGTCCTACACGGTGGGTCAGTCCGGTGTATGGACGGTGCAGACGCAAACGGGCCTCAACGATTTCCTCGCTGCATATTCGAGCAACAAGGGCACTCCGCTGTATGCATACAACGCCGGTAGCAGCAGCTATGCGGCTTACCAGGAGTCGGTAAGCAATGGCACGCTGGCGCTGACCGATGGCACCGGCAATACGCTGTACTACTACAACAGCAGCAACAGCAGCTTTGAGCCCTTGCTGGGCCTGGTGCAGTCGGCCGGCTCCAGCCGGCTCATCGGCGCCAGCTACAACCTCAACCAGAAGCAGATCGACCTCGATAGCGTCGAGGCCACCGGCGGTGGCCAGGCCACGCTGATCGGCCATGTGGTGAGCACGGGCGGCGGCAGTATCACCGTCAACAGCGGCTATGGCGAAGTGCTGGTGGACAACACCACCGGCCTGCCATTGCAGGTGAACAACATCGACACCGGCAAGGCATCGCCGGGCATGGTCACCATCGAAGACTATTCGCAGCTGATCGGCAGTTCCAAAGTCCCCAGCACCACCTGGTACGTCAGCGTGGACGGCGGCGCCACGCAGACGTTCACCAACAACCCAAATGCCTACAACAGTGCGCAGAGTGGCGTGACATCGACGCTGGAAGCGGCGTCTAACGTGCCCAGCATCGTGGAAGCATCCAATGTCAGTGGCGATGCCATCTATGCGCTGACGGAGAATGGCGGGGCGTTGACCAGTTATGCCCCGGCCCAGGGCCAGTATTACAACTACGGCATGTCTGCCACCGTGTTCCGTCCAACCTCCGGATTGCCCTACGCATACACCGGGTCGAGCAGCAGCACGGACTGGTCGTTCTACAACGCACAGACCGGCAAGGCCGAGAACGGCGACCAGGCGTGGACGCCGTATTCCGGGTTCTCCACCTCGGCGAACGTGGCACTGAACAACGGTGCGCAGTGGGCCGTGGGTATTTCCGGCAGCACGAGCAATCCCGTGCAGTCGATCTACGCAGGCGGTTGGGCGGTCTTCCACGGATGCGGCGGGGGCCTGGGTTCAGGGTGCAACTACGGCACCACGGCCACCGTCTATGACGACGACACGACCTGGTACTCCTCCAAGAACCCCGGTGGTTACGGATCGGCCTGGAATTTCCTGTATCCCGACTACGGCCGTCTCAGCATCAACGTCACCCAATCCGCCTCGCTGCCGATTGCGGTGAATTTCGCCACCTCCACCACCAACCGCGTGGAGATCGACTCCAACGCCAATATCCTGCTCAACGGTGTCATCTCCAACACCAACAATCCGGTGCAGAACGGCAACACCGCGGCGGGCGTGTCGGCCCTGCCGGACACGCTGCTGGTCGCCACCAACGGCGGCAACATTCTCAATACCAATCCGCAGCAGCAACTGATCTGGACGCATGACCTGGCCATGATCACCGAAGGCGGCGGCAGCATCGGCACGTCGTCCAGGCCGATCAACGTGCAGATCACCGGTTACGGCAACACCGATACCGGCAATGGCGGTGTGGTCGATACCGGCAATGAGACCACGGTCGTGGCGGTGACCGACGGTTACACCAAGGCCAGCGCAAGCCCGGACGGTGGCAACGACGGCAGCATCCATCTCAACATCAATTCCGGCAGCAGCAACCAGCCGATCCTGGCCGTTGCCGGCGGCAAGGGCACGCAGGTCTACGGCGACGTCGACATCACCAGCACCGGTTCGCTGGTGAGCACCCGAGGCCCCGGCGTGATGATTCCGGGCATGGCTTACCTGGGCTGCCTGCCGGCCGACATGGCCAGCGGCGGCGCCTGCACCGCGGACGCCACGGTGCAGGGTGCGATCGGCGGACAGGAGGATATCGTCGGCGACGCGGTGAGTCTCACCAGTCAGTTGGGCAGCATCGTGGGCTCGCAGACCATCAACGGCAGCGTGACCAGCGACCGGCCACTGATGGTGCAGACCCACTTCTCGGCCGGCTCGGTTGATGCGCTCAATCTCACGGCCGCCGGCGACATCGATGTCGCCAACGATGCCGGCGACTACGAAGTGGGTAGCGTGGTCTCGCAGCATGGCAATGTGACCATGGATGCCGAGAAGGGCGGCATCTACGACGCCAGCTCGCTGTCTGCTTCGGCGACGCTCAACCCCACGCAGGAAGAAGCGCTCTGGCAGCGCTTCGGTCTGGTATCGGTGGATACCAACGGCAATGCCATCAACGGACCTACCGCAGTGGGCCAGGCGATCACCAGTCAGGTGAACGCAGCCTACAGCGAGTACGTCGGCCTCATGGCCGAAGGCAGCTACAGCAACGGCAACTACACCTTCAACAAGACGCCGACGATGGGTCTGTTGCAGTCGTACTGGGCCCTGGTGGTGCAAGCCAGCAACGGCACGATCAGCGCTTCGGCCACGCCGGACCAGATCGACGTACAGAACTATCTGGCCAGCCGCATCGCCGGCGATATCTCGCTGTTCGGCCAGTGGATCAGCACTTCCAGCGCGAGCTGGAATACGCAGGGTGAATTCACCAACCCCGGCGGCGGCTACGTGTTTGCGCTTACGTTGGCGCAGCAACAATCGCTGGCTTCGCAGTCGTGGAGCGAGAACGCCTTGCTGTACAGCCTGAGCAGCGCCGGCATGCTCGCCGCGCCCAGCACGGGTGGCGCGGGATCTGGCCTCACCACCACCACGGTCGGCACCAACTTCACGCCCAATATCAGTGGCGTGAACGTGACACTGCTGGCTAATGGCAAGAACAGCGGCCTCGGCCAGCTGGGCACGCCCATCACCATCGACGAAAGCGACCTGGCCACGCTCTACAGCACGGGTACGCTCGTCAACACGCTCGACAACGGCAACAATCCGGGCGTGTTGCAGGCATTGGCCAGCGCCAGCACGCCCGGCGACATCACGGTGTATGACACCAATCACAACGTGATCAGTGGCCAGCAGCTGGCGCAACTGGCGGCCAACGCCACCTTGTCCAGCGTGGGTGCCACGGCCGGCGGCACCACGATCGGCTCGATCGTGATCACGCAGATCGATCCGCTGTTCGTCGATGTGACCGGCGATCTGGCCGGCAAGGCGAATGGCGCGGTTTACATCCAGGCGCAGGGCAACCTGGCGCTGGCCACGCAGCAACAGGGCGACCAGAGCTTCCAGCTGACGGGCCTGAGCTCCGGCCTGGACATGAACCTCACCGCCACCGGCGGCATCCAGGCCGACCCGGGCACCGCATACTTGCCAAATGCCAAGGCGTTGCTCAGCGTCGGCGGCAACCTGACCATCGCGGCCAACAACAATGTCGGCTTCGACAGTTACGGTCTGGATGCGCTGCCGGTCTTCATCACGGGCACGCTCAACAAGGGCTCGGCCGGCGGCAACCTCGCGCTGGAACAGACCGCAGGCGACCTGCTGGTGAACCAGGCCGTAGCCAACGACGACGTGCTGCTGCAGTCGCGCAACGGCAGCATCTACTCGATCAACAACGTCACCAGCGTCGCGGGCAACCAGATCACGTTCGACGCGCTGGACAATGTCGCCTTCAACAGCACGCCGACCGCCGCTACGCCCACCCTGGGGGCGCTGTGGGTGCAGGAAACAGGCAGCAAGCCGCTGCTCTATGCCACCGCAACCAACGGCATCGTGGACATCGCCACGGACACCGGCGATCTCAACGTCGGCACGATCCAGAGCGCCGGCGAGATCACGTTGCTTTCCACGACGGGAAGCCTCGCCGCGCAGCAGCTGACTTCCAGCGATGCGGGCGTCGACGCTACCGGCTATCTGGATGCCAGGTTCTACAACGTGCAGGCAGCCGGTGGCGTGGTGCTCAATGCCACCACGGGTGCGCTGACCACCACCGGCACCATCGCCAGCAGTGGCACGCAAGCCCTCGGCGGCAGCAACCCGGGCGACGACGTGGACCTCAACGGTGCCACCGGCGTAACCATTGGCGGGGATGTTTCCACCGGCAACGGCAACATCAATGCGACGCTGACCAACCTCACGGATACCGGTACGCTGGAGACGGGGCAGGGTGCTGCGTTGAGCGCGACCGGCGGCAATGTCGCCCTGAGTGCCGCGCAGACCGGCGATACCGTGCAGATGGGCAGCGGCAGCAGCATCACCGCCACCGGTACCGCAACGATCACTTCCGGAGGCAATGTCGTACTTGGCCTGGTGCGCAGCACCGATGCCAGCGATACCCCATCCATCAGCATTGCGGCCGCTGGCAGCATCCAGGGCAATGGCGACACGCTGAATGTGGAAGAACTCGCAGGCGGAAGCGTGTCGTTGCAATCGGTCAACGACATCGGCAGCGCAACGAGTCCGCTGGTCGTGTACATGACCCCGGGTGCGCTCGATGCCACCAGCACGCAAGGCAGCATCTATATCAACGCGCTCGGCAACCTGAACGCACAGAGCATCAGCGCCAACCGCAACGTCGTTCTCGCGGTGGCCGATGCGCTGGACTTCACGCAGATCACCGCCGGTGGCAACGCCACGCTCACGGCCGCAACCATCGATGGCAGCAACCTGACCGCCGGCGGCGCCGTGCAGACGAACAGCACGGGCGCGACGACGCTGGGCACGGTGGCCAGCGGTGGAGATCTGACCGCGATTGCCGGGACCGATCTCACGGCGACCACGGTGAGCAGCGGTGGCAACACGGCCCTGACCGCCACCAGCGGCACGCTGCAAATCACCGGCTCGTTGACCAGCGGCGGCGACACTGCGCTCACCGCCGGTAGCGACATCGGCGTCAACGCGCTGACGGTGGGCGGCACGCTGGTGAGCAATAGCGGTGGCGACACGACGATCACGCAAGGGACGGTGACGGGCAGCAGCCAGTTCACCGCGGGCGGCGACCTCGCCCTGGGCGACTTCACCGGCGGCGACAACCTCACGGCACACGCGGCCGGTTCGATCGGCTTCGGCTCGCTGCTGTTGACCGGTGGTTCGTTGCAGGCCCAGGCCGGCGGCGATCTCGACGTAACGCAGCAGCTCAACGTGCAGCAGGGCGGTGCGACCTTGGGAGCGGGCGGCAACATGTCGCTCGCCGCGGTAACCGTGGCTGACAACCTGGTGGCCCATGCGGGCGGCACGCTCAATGCCGGCAGCCTGCAAGCCGGCGGCGAGGCCACTCTCACCGCGGGCGGCGCGATGAGCCTGTCCAATGTGCAGGCCGGCCAGGATCTGACGGCGCAGGCGGGCGGTTCGCTGCAGGCGGGCACGCTCAGCGCCGGCGGCAACGGCTCGCTGCAGTCCGGCACCAGCATGACGCTGGGTGGCGTCACCACCGGCGGCAATCTCGACATGCTGGCGGGTCAGCAACTCGCCTTCAACGCACTCGACGCCGGCGGTTCGGTGTCCGGCCGGTCGCAGCAGGCAGGCATCCAGGGCAACAGCGTGCAGGCGGGTGGCTCGATCCAGTTCGTAGCGCCGGGTGACATCCGCGTGGGTGCGCTCAACGCCGGGACGGACGTCAGCCTGCAGGCGGGTGGCATGGTGGTCACCCAGACCATGGCGGCTGGGAACAACGTGACGGTGCAGTCCGGTGGCGATGCCGACCTGTACTCGACCACGGCGGGTAATACGCTGGACGTGGACAGCGGCGCGGCGATCAACATGCACGATGGCACCGCCGGGCACAGCATCAGCCTGGCCGCGCAGCAGCTGGGCTTCACCTGGCTCACCGCGCCGGACAGCATCACCCTGCTGGCGCGCGACGGCAGCATCCTGGGTGCCACGCTGACCACGCGTGATGCGTTTGTCGCGGCCAACGGGGATATCCAGCTGGATGCTGCATTTATCGGCGACCGCATCAACCTGCAGGCGAACAACATCAGCGCCACCGTGACACAGACCACCAGCGGCCAGCCGCTGTATTCGGTGCTCACCGGCTACCAGGGCGGTGTGGCGGGCCGGATTGTGGTGACCGCGGATGCGCCGCAGGACTGGATGATCGATCGCCTGGCCGCCGTCAACGCGGCACTGGCCACCACCGCGCCGAACGTGGACATCAGCTCGGCGCACATCGAGCAGACCATGTCGGTCAAGACGCCCGACGCCTACGTGTGGATGAACGAGCACAGTGCGATCCTGGTGCCGGCCACGGTGCAGCTGATGCAGCCGACCTACGACTTCCAGCTGCACCAGGATGGCGTGGCCACGCTCACCGATGCCTTCATCGTCCGCTACAGCTTCGGCGACGACACCACCACGCCCAACTACGTGGCGCCGCACGACTGGCTCGCGCCGAACTATCTGGGCGAAAGCGCGCTGCGCTTCAACGGCCGCATGCTTACCGACCAGACCGATGACCGTGGTGGCGACCAGGTCGATCAGCACCCAACGCCCGTATGGACCCACACCGACCCCAGCCAGCTGGTGCGTCCGGTGGATGTCCAGGAGGCGGCAGTCAATATCAATGCTCCGGAATGAGGCGATACATGCAGGGATACAGGGGAACGGCGCCATGGCGCCGCGTGGTGATGAGCGCGGCGCTGGCAGCGGGATGCAGTAGTGGAATCCTCGGCGTAGCCCAGGCACAGACACAGTCGCAGGTGACGCCGAGCACGTTGCAGAACGATGCCCAGCGCCAGCAGCGCTATTACCAACAACAACAGACACCACCGCCGGTGCAGCAGACGGATCCGCTGCAGCAGCCGGCCGCGCCGGCGGTTGGCGCGGCCAACGCGCACACGACGGCGCGCTTCGTGCTCAAGCGCGTCGAGTTCACGCCCTCGGCCCTGCTAAAGCCGGCCGACCTGGCGGCGGCGGTCAAGCCGTATGAGGGCAGGGAGGTCGATGGCGCCAAACTCGCGCAGATGCTCGATGCAGTGAACAACCTGTATCGCGCGCGCAAGATCACCACGGCACGTGCATTGTTCAAGAACCAGCCGGTGGTCGATGGCGTGGTACACGTGGACCTGATTGAAGGACGCCTGGGCAAGGTGGCCATCAAGGGCAAGCGGCATGTCAGTGACCACTACCTGGCCAAGCGCCTCGACCTGAAGGAAGGCGAGGTGGTCGACGCCGAGCAGTTGCGCGACAAGCTGGTCACGCTCAACCGCACCACCGACCTGCAGGCACAGGCGGTGCTGGTGCCGGGCGCCTCGCGCGGGCTCACCGACGTCCAGCTGGACGTGCAGGAACCAAGCCGCTGGGCGCTGGATGCCTTTGTCGACAACGGCGGCGTGGACAGCACGGGGCGCAACCGCGTCGGCCTGCAGGGTCACCTGTACAGCCTGTTTGGCATCGACGATATGCTGGACGGCAACGTGGCGCACTCCAGCGGCGGCAACGACGGCTCGGTGTCCTACTCGGTGCCACTGTTCCCGAACAACGGGCGGCTGGGCGTCAGTTACTCGCACAGCCAGATCAACGTGATCAACCAGGCGTTCCGCAACATCGACATCCAGGGCACCTCGTCGGTCACCTCGCTCAACTACAACCAGCCGTTGATCGCGACCCTGGACTGGCTGTTCAGCGGCATCGGCTCCTATTCCATCACCGACTCCAACACACATATCAGCGGCCAGGACATCGCTGACACGCGTACCAATGCCTGGACCCTGGGCGCCAGTCTGGCGCACCAGTCGGACGGGCAACGCTGGGGCGCCACCCAGCTTTTCACGCGCATACGTTCCGACGAGCCCCTGCTGGGCAAATCGGACTTCACGATCGCCCCCGGCAGCGCTTATTTCATCCAGCGGCTGTGGCAGTCGCGCTGGGCCTTGCGCGCAGACCTGGGCTGGCAGTTCAGTGCCACCGGCAACCTGCCCTCGGCCAACTTGTTCCAGATCGGCGGTCCGGGCAGCGTGCGTGGCTACGAGCGTGGCGTGCTATCGGGTGCCCGTGGCTACTACGCGGATCTCGAGCTGCATCGCTCCGTGGGCGAACGGCTGGACCTGTTCGGCTTTGTCGACCATGGCCAGGTGTCCTCGTCCTTCCCTGGCAACCAGCAGATCAGTGGCGCGGGCGTGGGCGGCAGCTACTCCTACCGCTGGATTACCGCCTCGGCCGACGTGGCCAAGCCCTTTGTGACGGTGATTCCCGATCAGGACAGTGTGCGCTTCGACTTCCGCCTGACCGCGCACTTCGACTGAACCTGGTCAGCTGTTGATTTGCTGCAGAAGCGCGGTCCAGGCCGCGCTCTCGCGTAGCGTGGCGAATGGGATGACCGGCGTGGGGGGCGTGGTCGGCGGCTGCAGTTCCTTCTGCCACACGCCCACGTCCCACCATTGGCCCAGCTTGTAACCGCTGCTGCGCCATACGCCGGCGGGGGTGAAACCCATGGCGTCGTGCATCGTGACGCTGCTCTTGCCGGGCAGGGTGATCACGCCGACGGCCTGGTTGATGCCCTGCAATTGCATGGCATCGAGCAGGAAGCCGTAAAGACGGCGAGCGATGCCGCGGCGGCGTGCATCGACATGGACGTAGATGGACGTTTCGGCAATCCAGTCGTACGCAGCGCGTTCGCGGAAGCGGCTGGCGTAGGCGTAGGCCAGTACGCGGCCGGCGTCTTCCCAGACCAGCCAGGGATAGTGCTGCAGGCGGCTGACGATGCGCCCGCGCATCGCCTCCACACCGGGCAGGTCGTTCTCAAAGGTTTCCACGCCATGCAGTACCGAGGGCGTGTAGATATCGTGGATGGCCTCGGCGTCGTCGGGGCGGGCGATGCGGATCATGCGAGCGACTTCTCCATGCAGATGCTGCGGGGGTTGGCGCGATGATCGCCGAACGGCGGGCAGCGGCGGTAGCCGGCGCGTTCATAGAGTTCGAGCGCCTCGGTCTGCGCCGTGCCGGTTTCCAGGCGAATCATCGTGTTGCCAGTGCGCCGTACCTCGCGCTCCAGCGCCTCGAGCAGCTGCTTGCCCAGGCCGAGGCCGCGGCATGCGGGCAGCACGTACATGCGCTTCACTTCCACGTAGTCCGCGTGCCGTACACAGGCGCCACAGGCCACGGGCGTGCCATCGACACGCGCAGTGAGAAAGGTGACGTTGGGCGGCGTGAGCTCATCCACCGACACCGGATGGATATTGCTGGTCGGATACAGCTCGGTGAGATAGCCGTCCAGTTGCCTGATCAGGGGGCCGATGTCGGCGGCGGTCGGGTCGTCGACGTGGAACTGCAGAACGGGCGGTTTCAACATGACTCGTACTTCCAGTTGCGACGCTTGCCTTCGGCCAGCCATTCCAGGGTCGTCACCAGGCGCTTCTGGCGCGTGGCATCCGTCTTGGCCTCGTTGATCCAGTCGATGTATTCGCGCTGGGCGCCCGGTGGAAAACCTTCGAAAGTCTTGCGCGATGCGGCGTGCTTGCGTTGCACGAATGCGGCGGCCAGATCGTCGGGGACCACCGCCGGCGGTTTGGCCGATGGGTTGCGCTTCGGTTTCACGCCGCCATCGATCAGCGACATGGCCTTCTTCACGTGAGCGACCAGTGTCTTCTGCGTGGGCAGGTCTTTCAGCGTCCCGATCTTGCCGAACTGCCCCATGCCGTTATCGCCGGCCTCGCTCGCGACATCCTTGTGCAACCAGAAGCCGAAGCTGCAGTGCTGCTTGAAGGCGGCCATGTTGCACAGGAGCGATCCCTTGTAGCTGAAGAACGGCATGCTCCATTTCAGGCCTTCCTCCACCTCGGGGCAGGCCTCGTGGACGACATCGCGCAGGTGTTCCAGGATCGGCTGAGCGAATGGCGCGGCCTTGGCGATGTACACGTCGACGCGGGGATCACGGCTGGCCACGATGGCACCTCACAGCTCGCGGATGAAGAACTGGTCGCAACTGAAATGACCGGTGCCACCCATGGGAGCACACAAGGTGGTAAATCCGTGTCGGCGGTAGAGCGCCTGCGCCGCATCCATGCCGGTCAGCGTCTCCAGGTAGCAGCGACGGAAGCCTTGCGCGCGCGCCGCGTCGAGACAGCGCAGCATCATGGCGCTACCGGCGCCGATACCGCGCGCTTCAGGCAGGAAGTACATCTTGCGTAGTTCGCAGACATCCGCATCGCCGCCTTCCAGCGGCGCTACGCCGCCACCGCCGATGACGACGCCGTTCCGTTCCACCACGAAGTACGCGCTGCGTGGCCGCCCGTAGGCCTCGTGCATGGTGTCCACTTCCGCATCGTGGATGGCGAAGCCCGGGCCATCGGCGCCGAATTCCGGCATCACGGCACGGATGATGCGGGCCATGGCGGCGTTGTCGCGCGCCTCGATGGGACGGATCAGGTAATCGCTCATGGCGTGTTCTGCGGGGTGCGGTAGATGGTGCCGTCCTTCATCACGAAGGCGGTCTGCTTGAGATCATCGATATGCGTGGTGGGGTCACCGGTGAACGCGGCGAGATCCGCGCGCAGGCCAGGTGCGATGCGCCCGAACTTGTCCTGCTGGCGAAGAATGCGCGCGGCCACGTCGGTGGCGGCATGCAGGGCCTGCGGCGCGGTCATGCCGTCGCGCACCATGTTGGCCGGCTCGCGCCAGTTGTCGCCGTGGGTGAACACGCCCACGTCGCTTCCGTTGCCGATGGTGACGCCCAGCTTGAGCGCCGTGCGGAAGGCGCGCTCGGCTTCGCGCATGCGAGCGGTCGGCTCGCTCTGGCCGGGTACATAGTGTTCGAAATATTGCGCGGTGGCCTCCACGGCGGTAAGCGTGGGCTCGTATGCCACGCCGCGCTGCTTCATCAGTCGGAAGGTGGACTCGCTGGCGCCGTAGCCGTGCTCGATGCTGTCCACGCCGGCTTCCACCGCGAGATGCACGCCCTCGTCGCTGGAGGCATGCGCGGCCACCGGGCGTCCGGACAGGTGCGCGGTGTCGACGATGGCCTTCATCTCCGCCAGCGACAGGGTCGGCTGCGTGCTGCCATCGCTGCCGACGCGATAGTCGGCATACAGCTTGATCCAGTCGGCGCCGTGGCCGGCCTGTTCGCGGGTGGCGCGAATCGCCTCATCCACGCCGCTCACTTCCTGTGCGCCGCCGGGAAGATCGATATCAGGACGGAAGCCGCGTGGCCCCGGCCCGTAGCTTGCCGTCGCGACGATGGCGCGCGTGGCGATGAACAGGCGTGGCCCGGGAATCATGCCTTCGTCGATGGCGCGCTTGACCGATACGTCGGCAAACCCGGCACCCTCGGTGCCGAGATCGCGCAGGGTGGTGAAGCCGGCCATCAGCGTGGCGCGCGCGTGCGCGGCGGCCTCCAGCGTGCGGTAGTCCTGCGGCTCCTTCAGCACCTGATCGTTCCACAACGTTTCGTTGTAGGGATGCAGGAAGACGTGCGAGTGCAGGTCGATCAGGCCAGGCGTCAGCGTGGTGCCGGGCAGGGCGATGCGCTGGGCTTTGGCCGGTGCGTTGATGCTGTTGAGCGGGCCGGCGGCGGAAATGACCCCGTCATGCACCAGTACGGCCCAGCCCGCATGGGCAGCATCACCTTCGGCCGTCCAGACCCGATCGGGAACCAGCAGGACATCGCCCTTTGCTGATGCCGCCAAGGTTGCCGACGGGCCCGCCATCAACACGGCGGCCAGCACGCCACTCCACACTTTCCAACGATTCCACCGCATCACGGGTCCCCGTACGTCGAAGACCCGATTCTAGCGAGGTCCCGCGCGCCGGGGCGAGGTGACTTCAGGGGGAGGGCGTGGCGCTGGCGATGGCGGCGGCGAGTGGCGCGCAATCGCCGTCCGGTGCCGCCGTGGCGGCGACGCAGCTGCGGAAGCCCGGCGGCAGCGAGGTGAAGGTCATGGTGTCGCCTTGGCCCACGCTGAACTGCTTGGGCGGTGACGGGCAGGCGGCGCTGGCCGGGGCACAGTCGTCGGCGATCACGGTGTAGTGACACTGGCCACTCTCGCTGCGCAGGCAGCGGAAGGTAGCTAGCTGGCCGATGACGTGTACCTGGCTGTAGACCACGTCGTGGCCGTTGGCGATGGCATGCACGACGACCGTGCGTCCTCGTTCGCAGCCGGTAAGGCAAAGCAGCAGGCAGATCGAAGCAATGAACTTGTTCATGATCATCTCGTGCGCGATGGGGTGCGCGTCGTGGACGGGGGCTTACATGTTTCGGAACAAAGCCATGAACGGCTGGCTGACCACCAGCGTCTCGGGCCGCTGCTTGAGGCGCAGCGTGCCCTTGCCGGTGTCGTCGCGGACGATGGATGCCACGGCGCGCAGGTTGACGATGGTGGAGCGATGAATCTGCTTGAACGTGTTGGGGTCGAGCACGGCGGCCAGTTCACGGATGGGCGTGCGCAGCAGCGCTTCGCCCTCGGCAGTCATCGCCACCGTGTACTTGTTGTCCGCGCGGAAGTAGGCGACGTCGTCCACCATGATCAGGCGCGTTTCGCGGCCGTTGCTGGCGGTGAGCCAGGTGAGCGGCGATCGACCGGAGCCGCTGTTGACGCTCAGGTCGCGCAGCAGGGCGGCGAGTGCGGAAGCATCCGGCGCCTGCGTGGCGCGCATCTTGATGCGCTGCACGGTGGCGGCCAGGCGCTCGGTCGTGATGGGCTTGAGCAGGTAGTCGATGGCGCCGCGCTCGAACGCATCCACGGCGTACTGGTCATAGGCCGTGGTGAACACCACCTGGGTGTTGGGACTGGCTTCGCTGGCGGCGGCAGCCACTTCCAGGCCGCTCAGGCCCGGCATGCGGATGTCCAGGAAGGCGACGTCCGGGCGATGCTGGTCGATGGCTTCCAGCGCGCTGGCACCATCCTCGCATTCGGCAACGATCTCCAGCTCGGGCCAGGTCGTCGCGAGCAGTTCGCGCAGCGCCTTGAGCAGCAGCGCTTCGTCTTCGGCGATGAGGGCCGTGGTCATGATGAGACCTCCGCATTGTCCTTGGCCGTACGTACCGGAACGATGATGGTGCTGGCGACGCCCTCGGGCGCATTGGTCACGACCGACAGCGAGGCTTCGGGACCGTAGATCAGGCGCAGGCGTTCGCGCACGTTCTTCAGCCCGATACCCGTGCCGCCCGTCGCGCCGGTGAAGCCCAGTCCGTCGTCCGCCACGGTGATCGCCACCTTGCCGTCGTCGCGAAGTGCGCGGATCCATACCGTGCCACCGCCGGGTTTGCGCTCGAGGCCGTGCTTGATCGCATTCTCCACCAGGGTCTGCAGCATCATCGGCGGCAGCGAGATGGGGCGCAGCACATCGGGCACATCGATCTCCAGCGCCAGTCGCGGACCCATGCGCAGCTTCATGATCTCCAGGTAGGCCCGGGTGCGCTCCAGCTCGTCGCCCACGGTCGACAGCGCGTCTTCGGTCAACGGCAGCGAGTGGCGCAGGTAGTGGATCAGGTGACCCAGCATCTGGTCGGCCTGGGCAGGATCGGTGCGCGTGAGGTATTGCGCGCTGGCGAGCGTGTTGTAGAGGAAGTGCGGTTCCACCTGGGCATGCAGCAGGTTCAGGCGGGCGACGGTGCGTTCCTTCTCGCTTTCCGACTGCGCGGCGCGGGCTTTCTCGTGGCGGCGCTTCTCGGCGACGCGACGGGTGATGGCCCGGATAATCGCCTCGGCATTCTCCAGGTTGGTGCCATCGTCCACGCGGAACCAGTCGCTCCATGCACCGGCTTCGGGTTCGCAGATCAGTGTCACGCTGCTGATGCCGTCGCCCGGCGTCACCGTGGCGAAAATCTGGTTGCGCAGGTGTCCAAACCAGGTTCCGGGGTCCAGACGTCCAAATGGACGGTGGCCGTAGGTGATCGGCCGCTGCACCTTCGCACGAACCTGCAGGCTGTCGCGTGCGCTTTCCACTTCTTCGGTACGTGGAAGCTCGCGTATGGCGGCATCGAGCAGGTCGAACGACTCGTCCGCATCGAAGGGAATTTCCACGCGGCGGCGCTGGCGGTTGCCCAGCGTGTCGTCGTCGACGCGACCGGCCACAAGTCGCACCCGTCGCAGGTGCGATACCGCGCCGGTGACCACCATCAAGAGGGCGATGAAGATCAGCAGTACGACCGTGCCAGCCATGTCGTGATGGCGAAACGGCGGGCTGTCGGCGAGCACGAGCGCCACGAACAGCAGGACCAGGAACCAGGCCACGACCAGTCGAGCAACGAACAGCAGGCTCTTGAACACGACACTACCCTGTGAAATGGCTATGGACGGAGCATACCCAGCCCGGCTGCCGACGGAACCCGCTTCGCGATGAAACGGGCATCCCGGCGACGAAACCGGGAAACCATGGGACGAAAATCGACAGGGAGCGGGCGCTAGGAGCGGTAGAGCGCCCGGTGCGCGCCGTAGCGGTACCACTCGGCGACGGCATCGGGCAGCAGGTCGGCCAGTGGCAGGCCCATGGCCTCGCACATGGCCAGCGTGTCCAGCAGCGCCAATTCCAGGGGCCCCGGGCCCGACAAGGCCGCGTGTTCACGCTCAAGCCTGGCCTCGGCCAGCATCCGTTCGCTCCAGTCGTAAAGCGCGTCCGCTCGCTGCGAGAGCTGGTCCGCAAGCCAGGGGCGCAGAGGACGATGCAGCGTCAGCCCTTCATCCAGGGCAAGTTGGTAAGCCCGCGCGGTGACTTCTTCGCCGATGCCGCGATACCACTCGGTGTGCCCGGCGGCCGCAACCGGCACGACCAACGGAGCGGGTGCACGCTGCTCGATCCACGAGGTAAGAAACAGACGCTCGATGCGGCGCGCCTGCGCCACGCGGTCCACTTCGATCAACAAGCCACGCTCCAGATCGAAGAACTCGAAGAAGCGCCGGTGCAGCGTGCGAAAGCGCTCCAGCGGTTCGCGCGAGAAACCGATCTTCAGCAGGTCTTCGTCGCGACAGGGCAGCACGTACACGTAGGCGCGCCCGCGCGAAGCGAAGCGCGGTTCGGTGAATGCCTCATCCATCGCAAGAGGGCAACGTTTCGTGGCGGTGTGGAGGGGAGGGCATGATGTACCCAGTCCGTCTCACCGCGCCGGACGCGTCACGTCAGGCGGCAGTGCGTGCCCGCGTCACGCGGCTCGCCGTTTCCTTGTGCAACTGGCCCGCGAGCCAGGCACCGGTGGCGATCAGGATGTCCAGGTCGATGCCGGTGTGCATGCCCATGCCGTGCAGCATGTACACCACGTCCTCGCTGGCGACGTTGCCAGTGGCGCCCTTGGCATACGGGCAGCCGCCCGTGCCGGACACGGCGCTGTCCACCACGCGCACGCCTTCCTCGAGGCAGGCCAGGATATTCGCGAGCGCCTGGCCGTAGGTGTCATGGAAATGCACGGCCAGTGCGTCCATCGGCACTTCCTGTGCCACGGCATGCAGCATCGCGCGTGCCTTGGCCGGCGTGCCGACGCCAATGGTGTCGCCCAACGAAACCTCGTAGCAGCCCAGTTCGTGCAGGCGGCGCGCCACGCGCACCACGTCGCTTACCGGCACCTCGCCCTGGTAGGGACAGCCGAGCACGGTGGAGACATAGCCCCGTACCTTCACGCCATCGGCTTTCGCGCGGGCGAGCACCGGCATGAAGCGCTCGATCGACTCGTCGATCGATGCATTGATGTTCTTCTGGTTGAACGCTTCGGAGGCGGCGGTGAACACCGCAACCTCAGTGACGCCCACTGCGCGGGCGCGCTCATAGCCCTGTTCGTTCGGCACCAGCACGGGAAAGCTCACGCCCGGCACCTTGCGGATGCCCTGGTAGACCTCCGCCGCATCCGCCATCTGCGGCACCCACTTGGGGCTGACGAAGCTGGTCGCTTCGATCGACTGCAGGCCGGTGCTGGACAGGCGATCGATCAATGCGATCTTCACATCGGTCGGCAGCAGCGTCTTCTCGTTCTGCAGGCCGTCGCGTGCACCGACTTCGACGATGCGTACGTGGTTGTTCGTGTTCATGGTCAAAACCTGGCTCGCTGGAGGTACTGGCAGTGTGGAAAATGCGTGGACAGTGCTGCGTTTCGGCCGCCTGAGATTCAGTCGGCGAAGCGCACGAGCACCGCATCCGCTTCGACGAAATCGCCTTGTGCTGCTCCGATGCTGGCGATGGTGCCGGCGCGTGGCGCCTTCAGGGCCAGCTCCATCTTCATGGCTTCCATCACCAGCAGTTCCTGGCCTTCTTCCACCGCATCACCCGCACTGGCTTTCACCAGCACGATGCGGCCTGGCATGGGGGCCACGACCTGGTTGCCGCCACCGCTTTCCTTCGATTGCCAGGCGAAGGCGGGGGCGCGCTCGAAGGTGTGGCGATTGCCATCGGCATCATGCACGGTGATGCGCGAGGCATCGACGCGCACGGGAGCGCGCAACGACTCGCCATTGAAACGCGCGCTGAGCGTGGCGTTATCGCGGCGTGCGCCGCGGACCTCGGCGCTGTCCTCGCCATGATGCAGGCGATAGTCGCCAGCGTGGCCGTAGGCTTCGACTTCGTAGCGCTGACCATGCAGCGACAGCGCCACGATGCGCTTGCCGGCGTGGCCGACGCGCCACGCGTCTGCACGTGCCCAGGGTGAGTAGGGATCGGAACCTTGGGTGGATCCCGCAACGACGGCCTGTTCCTCGTCCATCAGAGCGGCGATGGCCGCGGCAAACAGCACACTGGCATCAGGTGCCGCATCGCCCGCCAGGAACTCCGGCAGATGACGATCGAGGTAGCCGGTATCGATGCGCCCCTCGACCACGACGGGGTGACGGGACAAGCGCTCGAGGAAGGCGATATTGGATTTCGGGCCGACGATCTCACTGGCCATCAAGGCGTCGCGCAGACGCTGCAGGGCCTGCGGACGATCCTGGTCCCACACGATCAGCTTGGCGATCATCGGGTCGTAGAAGATCGTCACGGTGTCGCCTTCGATCACGCCACCGTCGAGGCGCACATGGCGCGATGGCGTGGGAAGTTGCAGCTTCAACAATTTGCCGGAGCCTGGCAGGAAATTCTGGTCGGGATCCTCGGCGTACAGGCGCACTTCGATGGCGTGGCCGCGCGCGTGGATCTGGTCCTGCGTCAACGGAAGCGCCTCGCCCGCGGCAATACGCAGCTGCCATTCGACCAGGTCCAGGCCGAGCGTTTCTTCGGTGACCGGATGCTCCACCTGCAGGCGCGTATTCATCTCCATGAAGAAGAACTCGCCGTCCTGTCCCACGATGAATTCCACCGTGCCGGCACCGACATAGGCCACCGCCTGAGCGGCGGCCACGGCGGCGGCGCCCATCGCCGCGCGACGCGCGTCGTCGAGGAAGGGCGAGGGCGTTTCCTCCAGCACCTTCTGGTAGCGACGCTGCGCC
The DNA here is from genome assembly GCF_004296575.1 of Dyella amyloliquefaciens. GTDB lineage: Bacteria > Pseudomonadota > Gammaproteobacteria > Xanthomonadales > Rhodanobacteraceae > Dyella > Dyella amyloliquefaciens. The sequence continues at coordinate 125,706 of NZ_SAYT01000006.1, forward strand.
GAGCACTCACGTTCGTTGAGGTGGATGACGTTGCCGTGGCTGTCGCCGAATACCTGGAATTCGATATGACGCGGGTGTTCGACATAGCGCTCGAGAATGACGCGCGTGTCGCCGAAGGCACTGGCCGCTTCACGCTGTGCCGAGGCCAGCGCATCGGCGAATTCACCTTCGCTGCGCACGATGCGCATGCCTTTGCCGCCGCCGCCGGAGGCCGCCTTGATCATCAGCGGGAAGCCGGTGCGACGCGCTTGTTCGGCGAGCACGTCGGTCGACTGGTCCTCGCCGTGATACCCCGGCACCAGCGGCACGTCGTGCTTTTCCATCAGCGCCTTGGCTGCGGCCTTGGAACCCATCGCATCGATGCTCTCCGGGCGCGGGCCGATGAAGGCGATGTCGGCATCGGTGCAGGCGCGTGCGAACGCGGTGTTTTCCGAAAGGAAGCCGTAACCCGGATGGATGGCCTGCGCGCCGCTCTTGCGCGCCACCTCCAGGATGGCATCGCCGCGCAGGTAGGACTCGGTGGGACGCGGGCCGCCGATGGGCCATGCTTCGTCCGCCAGGCGCACGTGCTGCGCATTGGCGTCGGCTTCCGAATACACCGCGATGGTGTGGATGCCCAGGCGCCGGCAGGTGCGGATCACGCGGCAGGCGATCTCGCCGCGGTTGGCAATGAGTACGCGCTGGAACATGCGGCTTCCGGGGTCGATGCGAAGCTGTCAAAACTAGCAGATTGCGGTGCCGGAGCCGATGCGCGGCGCAGCATGATCGGAGGGTGACGCTACGTGTAGGAGCGCACCCAGTGCGCGACCGCGGCGCCTCGTCGACGCCGCCGTGTGTGGTTTTTGCGACGGAGTTCAGGGGGGGCGCGTCACTGCTGCGTAGGCTTTTCGCGCACTGGGTGCGCTCCTACATTTGCGGGCGATGGCGGGGCGTCATTCGCCTTCCCAGTACCCCACCGTTAGCTCCGCCTTGCTCACGTGGCGGAAACCTTGCGGCTTGCCGTCGGCACCGGGCGGGTATTCGGCCATGATTCCGAACTTGCCGGTATCGGGGTACTCGCAGATTTCCGGCGATTGCTTGGTGCTGACGGCGAGATAGCGCAACTCGGTGTCGCCGGTGTTGATGATCTGGTGCGCCGCCTCCGGGCCGCCGGGCGGGCAGGCGATGACATCACCCGCGCGGATGGCGTGGCGCTCCTCGCCGATGCGCACTTCGCCGCTGCCTTCGAGGATGAAGAACATTTCCTCGTTCACGCGATGGCAATGCAGGGGGAACGCGCGCTTGCCCGGTGGCACGGCGGTGATGTTGTAGCCGAGTTTCTGTGCGCCGATCTGCGCCGAGAAGCGGCCCATGCGCGCTTCATAGCGTTCGGCGGTTTCGCCCGTCGGGCCCATGCCGGGGGGAAAGCCCTGCAGTTCAACGTCGGCGATGTTCATGATCGGGCGTGGCATGGCGGATGTCCTTGGGTCTGATCCCCCAAGTATCCCTCCAGCGCGCCGGCTTCGCGGGTGCGGGAAGGCATGGGCCTCCCGCAGTGATGGGTCATGCCGGTCGATGGCAGACCGCTTCGATGTTGTGGCCGTCGGGATCGAGCACGAAGGCGCCGTAGTAATGCTCGTGGTAGTGCGGGCGCAGGCCGGGCGCGCCATTGTCCTTGGCTCCCGCCGCAAGGGCGACACGATGGAACGCATCGACGGCGGCGCGGTCAGGGGCCGTGAAGGCGACATGCACGGGGCCCGCCGGGTGACCGTTGTGTGACGTGCCGATCCAGAAGCTTGGCTTGCCATCGGCGCCGAAGCCCGCGTGATCGCCATCGCCGGTCTGCTCGGACGTCACTTCCATCAGCAGGGTGGCGCCAAGAGGCTCGAGCACCTTGCGGTAGAACTCGCGACTGCGTTCGAAACCGGAAACATGCAGGCCGACGTGGTCGAGCATGGCGTCACTCCTTGTGGACGATCGAAGCGGGAAGCGGGATGCCTGTCAGCACCAGCGCGGCGCGCGCTTGCCAAGGAAGGCGCCGAGGCCTTCCTGACCTTCGTCGGACACGCGCAGTCGCGCGATCAGCGCGGCGTTGTCGCGGTCGATCCGTTCGGCGTCTTCCTCGGTGGCGCCTGCCATGCGCAGGGCCAGCTGCTTGGCTTCGGCCTGCGCGACCGGGCCGGCCTTGGCGAGCAGGGCGAGGGTGGCGTCAACCGCTTCATCCAGCTGTTCGGCAGGCACGCAGCGGTGCAGCAGGCCGATCTCCCATGCGGTGGCGGCATCGAACAGCTCGCCGGTGAGGAACAGGCGGCGCGCGTGGCGCAGGCCGATCGCATGGATCACATAGGGCGAGATGACGGCGGGAACCAAGCCCAGCTTGACCTCGGTAAGACCGAAGCGCGCGCTGTCCACGCCGATGGCGATATCGCAGCAGGCGATAAGGCCTACGCCGCCGCCATAGGCCGCGCCGTTGACGCGCGCAACGGTCGGCTTGGGCAGGTACTGCAGCGTGCGCATCAGGCTCGCCAAGCGCAGCGAGTCTTCGCGGTTTTCCGTTTCGCCGGCCGAGGCCATGCCGCGCATCCAGTTGAGGTCCGCGCCGGCCGAGAAGCTGGCGCCTTCGCCGGTGAGCACCACGGCGCGCACGGTGCCGTCCCTGCCTGCGTCGGCCAGCGCATCGGAGAGCTCCGCGATCAGGTTATCGTCGAACGCGTTGTGCACCTGCGGACGGTTCAGGGTGATACGGCGAACGCCGGCGTGGTCGGCGATAAGAATGTTGTCGGTCATGGGGCCTCCATCGGATGACGACATCTTAGGGCCGAAACACCTCGCGCGTGATCGGCGCGGCCGCCGGCGTGCGACGGCGCGTGATCCGGGCGCCGCAGACGCCGCCAGTGTTGCGCGAGTTCAGTCCTTCGCCGGCAGCACCAGGAATTCAGCCGCTTCCAGCGCCGATCCCTGCCAATGGCCGGGTGCCACATCACGCCACCATGGCTGCACGGCGTCGACACGCGCGGGTTCGATGGATTCGCCCAGGCGTGGCATCACCAGACCTTCGGGCGCTTTCGCCAGCAATACGTCCGCGGGCTCCGCCCAGGGATGCATGGCGAGGTTGAAGGTTCCCCAGTGCACCGGCAGCAGCTTGCCGCTGCCGAGCTGTCGCCACGCATCGATGGCATTGTCCGGCCCCAGGTGCACGCTGCCCCAGGAGGGATGGAACGCGCCCACTTCGATCATCACCAGGTCGAACGGACCCAGCCGCTGTCCGATCTCGGCGAAGTGGGGCGAGAGGCCGGTGTCGCCGCTGAAGAACACGGCATGCCGCTCACCACGAAGCGCGAAGGACGACCACAGCGTGGCATTGCGGTCACGCAGGCTACGGCCGGAGAAATGGTGCGAGGGTGCGGCGGTGATGGTCAGCCCGCGTGGCAGCGAAACCTGTTCCCACCAATCGAGTTCGGTGATGCGTTCCGCCGGTACGCCCCAGGCTTCCAGGTGGACGCCGACACCCAGCGACGTAATGAAAGGCACGCGCAGCTTCGCCAGCTCGCGGATGCTCGGGTAGTCCAGATGATCGTAGTGGTCGTGCGAGATCAGCACGGCATCGAGTGGTGGCAGCGCGCTGATATCCACCGGCACGGGCTGGAAGCGCTTGGGTCCGAGGAAGGAGAACGGCGACGCGCGTTCGCCCCACACGGGGTCGGTAAGGATGCGCACGCCATCGATTTCCAGCAGCACGGTGGAATGACCGAGCCAGGTGGCGCGCAGGCCGGTTTCCACCGGGCGCGTCCAGCCGTTGCGCGGGTCGAGCGCGGGCAGCGGTCGTGCCGGCGTGCGTCCCTCGCCACGAAAGACGAAGTCGACCAGCGACGGCTGTTCATCCGTCATGCGCGGGGTGCTGGCGGGGTAGGTGTTGACGAAGCCGCCATCGGAGTACTGCGCCGACGACTGCATGCGTTCGAGCCGCAGGCCCGTCGCGTGTCGGGAGAACCAAGCCATGGAAGACCTCTTCGGGTAGATGGGGAAGTTTTGCCACGGCTCGACCGAAAGAACGGCATCGGATCACGCCATTCGCTGGCGCTGCGGCATGGGGTAGTCCTGCTATCGGGGTGGATGGGGTCTTTCCCAAGGCGCTGCATGGGTCACCGTGCCGTTCGTTGGGTTGGGCGCCGGTGCGTCGATTTAGGCGCAAGAAGCTGCACGTTTGATGGAATTTTGGCTAGGGAAACCAGCGGCAACGAACCACGCTGCAGTCGGAGTGAGACTCAGATACAATGCGAACCATTCTTATTTGAATTGGTGACCAGTGCGCCTGTCCGACCTGCCGAAAGGGGCTACTGCCGTGGTGGACCGAGTGGACGATGCTCATGCTTCCGACCTGATCGCGCAGCGCTTGCGCGACCTGGGGTTCGTGGCAGGCGAGCCGGTGCGCCTGGTGGCTGTCGGACCCATGGGCGCCGACCCGCTGCTGATTCAGATCGGTTCGACTCGTTTCGCGCTGCGCCGTAACGAAGCGGCGCGCGTGATGGTGCGCATGGAGACGGCCGCATGAGCGCCGACAGCCTGCGCATCGCCTTGGTGGGCAACCCCAATTGCGGCAAGACGGCGCTGTTCAACCAGCTCACCGGCGGTCGCCAGAAGGTGGCGAACTACGCCGGCGTCACAGTCGAACGCAAGGAAGGTCGTTTCACCGCGCCTTCGGGCCGCGTGCTGCAGGTGCTGGATCTGCCGGGCACCTACAGCTTCGACGCCGCCAGCCCGGATGAGCAGATCACCCGCGACGTGCTGGAAGGCAATTACCCGGGCGAATCCGCGCCGGACCTGATCATCTGCGTGGCCGACGCCACCAACCTGCGCCTGCACCTGCGTTTCGTGCTCGAAGTGAAGCGACTGGGTCGACCCATCGTGCTGGCGCTGAACATGATGGATGCCGCGCGCCGTCGCGGTGTCGTCATCGATGTCCCCGAACTGTCGCGCCGCCTGGGCATGCCGGTGGTGGAAACGATCGCGGTGAAGCGCGATGGCGTGAAGGCGTTGATCGCGCGAGTGGATGGCGAGATTCCCGACGCCGCGCCGGCGCAGCCGGATGACCCGGCCAGCCGCGCCGACCTGCACGCGCAGGTGCGCGAGCTGCTCGCCGCCACGGTGACCATGCCGCGCGCCACTGCCGAGCTCGACGACGCGCTGGACCGCTGGGCGCTGCATCCGGTGTTTGGCCTGGCGATCCTGTCGGTGGTGATGTTCCTGGTGTTCCAGGCGGTGTACGCCGCCGGCAAGCCGATGACCGACCTGATCGGCGATGGCTTCGGTTGGCTGGGCGAGCACGCGACTGCGTGGATGCCGGCCGGCCCGCTGCAGAGCCTGATCGTCGATGGCGTGTTCGGTGGCCTCGGCACGGTGATCGGCTTCCTGCCGGAAATCCTGGTGCTGTTCTTCTTCATTCTCGTGCTGGAGGAGTCGGGCTACCTGCCGCGCGCCGCTTTCCTGCTCGATCGCCTGATGGTGTCGGTGGGTCTCACCGGGCGCTCGTTCATCCCGCTGTTGTCGAGTTTTGCCTGCGCCATTCCCGGCATCATGGGTACGCGCAGCATCACTGATCCGCGCGACCGGCTCGCCACCATCCTGGTTGCGCCGCTGATGACCTGTTCGGCGCGTCTGCCGGTCTATGCGCTCTTGATCGGCGCGTTCATTCCCACGCGCAAGGTGTTCGGCATCTTCAATATGCAGGGCCTGGTCCTGTTTGCGCTGTATGCCGCCGGCATCGTCGGCGCGATGGCGGTGGCCTGGGTGATGAAGAAGCTCCGCCGCGATCGGAGTGAGCACGCGCTGCTGATGGAGCTGCCGTCCTACCGCCTGCCCAAGGTGCGCGACGTGGCGATCGGCCTGTGGGAGCGCGGCATGATCTTCCTGAAGCGCCTCACCGGCATCATCCTGGGGCTGACCATCCTGATGTGGTTCCTCTCCACTTTCCCGGCGCCGCCTCAGGGAGCGACGGGTCCGGCCATCGACTACAGCGCGGCCGGCTACATCGGTCGCGGCCTGCAGTACATCTTTGCGCCGTTGGGCTTCAACTGGCAGATCTCCGTGTCGCTGATCCCGGCGTTCGCTGCCCGCGAAACCGCCGTCGCCGCACTGGCCACGGTGTACGCGGTAGGCGGCGAGGGTGCGGGCCTGCAGCAGGCGCTGGCCGCCAACTTCTCGTTGGCCAGCGCGCTGTCGCTGCTGGTGTGGTTCGCGTTTGCGCCGCAGTGCATGTCGACGCTCGCGGTGATCCGCCGCGAGACCAACAGCTGGCGCAACGTGGGTATCTCGTTCGGCTACATGTTCGTGGTGGCGTACGTGGCCTCGTTCCTCACCTACCAGATCACGAGCCTGCTGACATGAGCACCGGGCTGCTGGTCCAGTACGTGATCATCGGCATCGTCGTGCTGTGCGGCGCGCTGATCACCTTGCGCAAGCTGGCGCCGCAGGTCACCAACCGCTGGCTGGCGTCGCTGGCGCTGCATCTCGATCGCGCGGATCGCTCTGCATGGCAGCGATCGCTGGGCCGCCACCTGCAGCCGAAGCAGGCCACCGGCAATTGCAGCGACGGCTGCAGCACCTGCGGTGCCTGCGGCCCCAAGCCGCCGGCGGCCGCACACGGTGCACAGCCGCTGGAATTCCGCCCGCGCGCCAAATGATCCGCAGGCGCCACGCAGCGCCTGCGTTCCCCGGCAGCTAGAGATTAGGCGCTGGTCGCCTGCTCGTAGTGCGCCATATGGCGGCTGAAGATCGGCCAGAACGGTTGGGGCTCGCGGCCCGCCAGGCGATCGGCCAGCACGTCCAGGTGTGTATGCCAGCCACCGCTGGTGCCGGCGATATCCGTGGGCGGCAGGCGGCTATGGGTAACCACCAGGCGCACCTGGTCACCTTGTGGCGTCAGCTCAAAACGGACTTCGGAAGGCTGGGCAGGGTTGCCCCAGGTAAAGCCGAGTAGCCGAGGCGGATCGCAGGCGGTGACCTGGTGCTGCGAGGTCACGCCATCGGCGTGGTCCTTGAAGCGTTCCGGCGCGGGGACGGGACTGCGTGACAGCTCGATGTGGTGGAAATGCAGCTCGAAATGACTGCCTACACGCATCTCCATCGTGCCGCTGGACAGCCATTGGCCCCGCTTCTCCGATTCGGTGAGATATGCCCATACGCGCTCGATGGGGCCGGGAAGCAGGCGTTCGAAACGGATCGTGTCCGCTGCCAACTGCTGGCGAGGCGGATGGTTGTGCAGGTTCTCGTCAAGATGGCCAAGGATCATGCCCCAGCCCTGCTGCGTGGCGTCGGCCCAGTCCGGCAGCACGTCCTCATGCGTCAGCACGAGTTCGCAGCCCTTGCCGACCGGCGAGATGTCGAGGGTCACGCGGGTGACGGCGGGGTCGTATTTCGGTACGGCGAAAGTGAACACGAGGCGCCGTGGGCGATCGATTTCCAGATACTCGCCGACATGCTCCACATCCTCGCCGTCGCGACGGGTGAAGCTGAAACGTCCGCCCACCCGCGGGTCGATGTCCACGTTGATCATTTCGCCGCTGTCGGTGGCGAACAGCCAGCGTCCCGCCGTGGCGGGATCGAGCCAGGCGTCGAAGACGCGCTCGGCGCTGGCGTCGAAGCGTCGGGTGAGGCGTAGGGAACGGAGGGCTGTCGTGTTCATCGCGGCTTACCTTTGCTTGGGGTTGGGGCCTTGGCGAGATCCTCGGCCTTGAGCAGGGCATCCAGCGCATCGAGCTGGCGATTCCAGAACTGCTCGTAGAAACGCAGCCATTCGTCGGCAGCGGCCAGTGGTGCGGGATCCAGCCGGCAGACATGCGTCCGCCCCTGGATGACACGCCGCACCAGACCCGCCCGTTCCAGCACCTTCACGTGCTTGGAGGCGGCGGCCAGCGACATGTCGAAGGGCGCGGCCAGCTCCCCGATGTTGCGCTCGCCCTCGGCGAGCCGACGCAGCATGGCGCGACGCGTGGGGTCGGTGAGCGCCTGGAATACGGCGTCGAGCGGGAGGGCTTGAGATTCAACCATAAGGTTGAATATCTACTCGTGCCCGATGAAAGTCAACCATTCGGTTAAATGATGGTGTGGGCGCAGCCGCTAGAATCCACAGACTTTCAGGAGTACGCGATGCAGCACACGCCCTCGACCGATACCGTGGTGCCCGGCGACACCAGCGAGATCACCGTGCCGCCGACCGCCATGCGCCATCCGGCGCACAGCGTGGTGGACAACATCGATATCGCCGGTCACGACGAAGTGGATCACGAGTCCGCCTTGCGCGACTCGACCTTGCGCGTACCGCGTTGAGGGTTGGCGGGCCGGGCGGCCCGCGCGTTACACCAGCTGCGTCTTCACGCCCTTGGCTTCCAGCGCCTGCACGTATTCGGCAGGCGCGGCGGTATCACTGATCACCAGGTCCAGATCGCTGACCGGCGCGATCACCGACAGGCTGCGCTGGCCGAACTTGCTGGCGTCCAGCACCGCGACGGCCTGGCGCGAGACGCGGATCATCAGCGCGTTGAGTGAGGCCTCCAGCGGATCGGGCGTGGTCACGCCCACGTCCGGATCCAGCCCATCTACGCCGAGGAACAGGCGATCCGCGGAAAGGCGGGACAGCGCCTGCTCGGCGTCCGGTCCGGCCAGCGAATAGGACGTCTGGCGTAGCAGGCCGCCCAGCATCATCACGCGCACAGACGGCAGGCCCGACAGCTCCATCGCGATGTTCAGCGCGTTGGTGATCACCGTGAGCGAGGTCCATTTCTGCTGGCGCAGCTGCCGTGCGATCTCGACCGTGGTGGAGCCGGAATCCAGGATGATGGTCTCGCCGTCCTGCACCAGCTGCGCCGCAGCCTGGCCGATGCGCCGCTTCTGCGCGTGATGGCGGGTTTCCTTGATGTTGAGCGGCGTGTCCAGCGCCGTGGGCGCGGCGGGCAGGGCGCCGCCGTGCGAGCGGCTGATCGCGCCCGCGCGGTCCAGTGCCTCGAGGTCGGCGCGGATGGTGACGGCGGAGATGTCGAACAGCGCCACCAGCTCGTCGACGGTGACGCGGCCCTGCTGGTTCACCATCTCCACGATGCGGCGCCGGCGCTCTTCCACCAGCAACTTGGGCGGCGGAGGCAGGGCGACCTTGCGTCGTGGGGTCATGGATCCATTCCTAGGAGTCGGGCGGCGTTGTCGTGGTACAGCTTGCGCAGTATCTCGCGCGGCAGGCCAACGCCATAGATCGACCAGCGCCCCTGCGGCGGTACGGCGGCAGGAGCGTAATCGAAGTATTCGTCCTCTGTCTCCAGGAAACGGTAGTAGATCTCGTAGAGCTCATCGCCCAGCAGCTGCTGGGGGACATCGTTGCCATAGGGCGCGGGCACCGCGTCGGTGCCGAACAGGATGCGGTCCTGGTAGCGCTCGAAGAAGCGGCGCGCCATGCGCGGCTGGCGCCCCAGCTCGCTGATGCGCGCGCTGATGTCCACCTGCACGTTGGGATGGCGATCCATGCAACTTGCGATGGCGGCGAGGTCTTCGGCCTGGTTGCCGACGTGCATCAACACGAAGGTGGTATTGGGATGGCGAGCGATCACGCGGTCGCGAGCCCGGAGCAGGTCGCGATGGCTGGGATACTCCGGGCCGTAGAACGACCAGTCCGGATGCTTGGAAAGCTCCTCGTAGCGCTCGTTGGTGCTGTCGCCGGGCAGGAAGAACGCTTCCGGGTCGGAAGTGTGGATGAACACCGGCATCTTCAGCGCCGCGCAGGTTTCCCACATCGGATCGAAGCGCGCATCGTCCACGCCCACCAGCTCGCCCTGGTCGATGCCCTCGCGCAGATACAGCCCCAACGTCTTCAGCAGCTTCAGTCCGGCTGCGCCGATGCGATGGGCGTGCTCGATCGCCTCGGCCTGCAGGCGCGAGTAGTCGGTTTCGGCGAACAGCGCGAACGAAGGCTCCGTCATGGTGCGGAAGCGTCCCGGTGCCACGGCATCGAAGCGCGCGATGGTTTCCTCCAACCCGCGGCCGGTGCCACCGGTGAGGTTGACCATGGTGCGGATGCCCTTGCGATCCATCAACGGCAGCAGCTCGGCGGGATCGGCGAAGTAACTCATCGCCTCGCCCAGCGACACGCCGCTGCGCGTTTCACTCATCCAGCTCAGGTGCGTGTGCACGTCGATCACCGGAAAGGCCGGTTTCTCGATGCGTGTCACCGGCACGTGCAGCATGCTGCGCGGCTGGAACTCGCTGAGCTGAAGGTGCTCGCCTTGCGGTGCGGCCGCGGTTTGCAGCGGATTCTTGCTGCTGCCGCCGCCAAGCATCGGCGGCGCGCAGCAACCGCAGCCGGTGCGCGTGGCAGTGAGGGTGTGGCGGCGCTCGGGGTCGAAGCGCCGCCGGTCGCGTGGGGTCGCGCGCAGCATCGTCACGTCCTGCGTCAGCGCGGGTAGCGCGCCATGATGTCGTGCGCCTGGCGGGTCAGCGCGACCGCCTGGTCGAACGGACGCAGCCACATGTTGCGGCCGAACATCACGCCGCTGGCGCCGCTCTGCATATAGAACTCCACCTTGCGCAGCACGGCCTCGTCGTCGTCGTTCTTCTCACCGCCGGAGAACAGCACCATCGTGCGGCCGGCCGAACGCACCACGCGCGCGCAGCGGGCGCCAGCGTCTTCCTGCAGCTTGTCGTACGGCGCCGGCACGTTGGCCACGCTGTCGTTGGGCTCGTGCAGCTTCACGATGTCCGCGCCCAGCTCCAGTGCCACGCGTGCCGCGTAATCCTGCGCGAACAGCGTGTTGGTGCCGCCCTTGGCGTTGACTGCGCTGCCGCGTGGATACGACCACAGCACCAGCGGCATGCCGAAGCGCTCGCAATCCTGGCGCACCTTTTCGAACTGGCGGAACTCGTCGTGCTGGCGCGGCGAACCCACGTACATGGTGTAGCCCACCGCATCCGCACCCAGGCGCACCGCGTCTTCCACGGACGCAAACAGCGGCGAGGTGGCGTCCGCATCGCTGGGGATATTGGTCTTGCCATTGAGCTTGAGGATCAGCGGCACGCGGCCGCAGTACTCGGTCATGTACTTCTCGGCCAGGCCAATGCCCAGCGCGATGGCGGAAAAGCCGCCGGCCTCCGCGAGCTCGAACTGATAGCTCGGATCAACAGCCGGCGGATGGGGAAAGAAATCGGTCGGACCGTGTTCCAGGCCCTGGTCCAGCGGCAACACCAGCAACGAGCCGTTGCGCGGGCCGCTGCCGTACAGCAGGCGCCACAGGCGGGTGCGCTTGCCATGCGAGAGGGGCAACGAAGCCAGCTTGCTGGAGGAAAACGAAGGCGCTTGCAAGTTGTGTTTCATTTCGAATACCGTGGTATTGAGGTTTCGTTAGATTTCGTTTTACATCATATTTCATCAGATGACCATGCCTGTCAAACACGCCACGAACATTTCGATGCTGGAATCCCTGCAGACCGCCCCTGCTGCCGAACAGCAGCGACTGGGCTATGCGGACACGCTGCGCGAGATCCTCCAGCAGCCGGTTACCTGGCGTGACACGGCCGCGCGCCTTGCCGATGCGGGCACGCGCTCGATGCTGAAATCGCTGCTGGCCGCGCAACCCGCGCACATCGTGCTGACCGGCTCGGGCAGCTCGGTCTACGTGGGCGAGTGCGTGGCGCCGGTGCTGCAGGCGGCGCTGGGCATTCCTTGCATTGCGATTCCCGCGGGTACCTTGCTGACTTCGCGCCGCGGCGTATTGCCAGCGGGACGCGGCCTGCTTGTATCGATCGCACGTTCGGGCGACAGCCCGGAGAGCACAGGCGTGGTCGACCAGGTACTCGCTGCGGAACCCGGTTATGCGCATCTCGCCGTGACCTGCAATGCGCAGGGCAAGCTGGCGACGCGTTACCGCGACGAGCCGCGCATGCATGTGCTGCAGCTGGACGAGCGCACCAACGACCGCAGCCTGGTGATGACCAGCAGCTTCACCAACCTGCTGTTGGGTTGCAGTGGCCTCCGCCATGGCGCATCGAGCGAAGGCGACGCACGCCTGGCGGATGCGGCAGCGGCTGTCGCCGGCCAGGTATTCGCGCGCTACGGCGATGCACTGGCGAATGCCGCGGCGACCGACGTACCGGCTGCTGTTTATCTCGGCAGCGGCGCGGCGCTGGGTGCGGCACGCGAATCGGCCCTCAAGATGCTGGAAATGTCCGGCGGCGCCGTACGCGTGTTGCCCGAAACCTTCCTCGGCCTGCGCCATGGTCCGATGTCGTGGCTGGACGAGCACTGCCTGGTCGCCGCCTTCCTCTCGGGCGAGCCTGGTGTACGCGGTTACGAATACGACCTGCTGCGCGAACTCAATCGCAAGAACCTCGGCGGCACGCGCGTCGTGGTCGGCGAGTCCATTCCCGACGACGTGGTCGGGCCTCGGGGCATCGCCATCGACCTGCCGGGCCTGTACGCGCTGGAGGAAGCGCAGCAGCAGATGATCCACGTCGTCGTGGGCCAGTTGCTGGCGTTCTTCCGCTGCCTGGCGCTGCAACAGCGGCCTGATGCGCCCTCGCAGGGCGTGCTCACGCGTGTGGTGGAGTCGTTCGTGATCCACGCGGAGGGCGACGCATGAAACCCGTGCTGGTCGCCGGCGAGATCAATGCGGACCTGGTATTTACCGGATGCAACGAACTGCCGGCGTTCGGCCGTGAAGTGCTGGTGGATGGCTTCCGTCAGGGGCCAGGCAGCTCGTCAATGATCTGCGCGATGGGCATGGCGAAGCTGGGCGACGGCGTGCTGTTCGCCGGTGTCGCGGGGCAGGACAGCTGGGGCGATTACTGCGTCGATGCACTGCGCACCGCGGGCATCGATACTCGTGCCGTGCGTCGTGATGCAAGCTTGCGCACGGGCCTGACGGTGGCGTTGTCGGCGGCGCACGACCGCGCGCTGGTCACCTATCCCGGTGCCATTGCCGCGTTGCGTGAGGAAGACATCAACGATGACCTGCTGAAGCAGGCTGGTCATCTGCACGTTTCCTCCTACTACCTGCAGCAGGCGCTGCAACCCGGGTTGGGCGCCTTGCTTGTGCGTGCTCGCGTGTGCGGCGTCACCACGTCGCTCGATCCCGGCTTTGATCCGGCGCAGAAGTGGGGCAGCGAGTTGCGCGAGCTGCTGCCATTGCTCGATGTCTTCCTGCCGAATGCCTCGGAGGCCTGCGCGATCAGCGGCGCTTCCACGCCTCAACAGGCGCTGCGGGCGTTTGCGAACGGCGTGACCCGCACGGTGATCAAGTGCGGCGCCGACGGTGCCATCGCGCTGGACGGCGACGGCCAGGTGGTGTCGGTGCCGGCGATTCGCGTGGATGCAGTCGACAGCACCGGGGCGGGCGATTCGTTCGATGCCGGCTTCCTGCATGCGTGGCGACGCACCTTGCCGTTGCGTGAATGCCTGCGCTGGGGCGCCGCATGCGGTGGGCTTTCGACGCGCGGCGTCGGTGGTACGGCGACGCAGGCGGACGAAGCCGATGTACGGCGCCTGCTGGCGGAACCCGCATGATCACTGTCGCCGGGTTCAACACTGCGATCGATCATCTGTTCCTGCTCGATGCCTTGGTGCCAGGCACCGTACAGCGCGCCTCGCGCGCGGAGCTGTATCCCGGCGGCAAAGGCCTGCATGTGGCGCAGACCATTGCGGCGCTGGGCGAGCGCGTGCAGCTGGTGGGGCTCACCGACGCCGCGCATCGCAACCTGATCACGCGCCGCATGGCGGAGCGCGGCGTGCTGTTCCATGGCGTCGAGATCGATCAACCGCTGCGCACCTGCATTGCGGTGCGCGAGCGCGAGGGGCGCTTTACCGAGCTGCTCAGCCCGGGCCCGAACGTGCCTGCGGCCACCCGCGAGCAACTGCTGCGAACCTGGTCGCGTTGTGCGGAAGAGAGCGAACTGCTGGTGATGTCCGGCAGCCTGCCGCGCGGTTTCGATGCGGATACCTATGCACTGATGGTGCGGCAAGCCACAGCGGCTGGCATGCGCTGCCTGGTCGATGCCAGCGGCGAGGCCCTGCGACAGGCAGCGGATTCCCATGCATGGCTGCTCAAGCCCAATCGTGATGAAGCTTCCGATCTCGCTGGCTGCCCGGTGCGCACGCTGAGCGATGCGGCCGACGTGGTGCGCGCGCTGCATGCGCAGGGCATCGCGCAACCGGTGGTGACGCTGGGCGCGGAGGGCGCCGTGGGGTTCGATGGACGTACGGCCTGGCATGCCTCGGTCACCCTGGCGCACAGCACCAACACCGTGGGCTCGGGCGACTGCCTGCTGGCTGGCCTCACCGTTGCCCTCAAGCGCGGCGAACCGCTGGAAGCGGCGTTGCGCCTTGGCGTGGCTTGTGGCGCAGCGAATGCCATGGATGAAGAAACCGGCTACGTGCGGCGCGAGTGCGTTGACGCGCTGCTCGGCCAGGTGCGTGTACGAAGGTTGGACGGCTGACGCAGCCACAGAACAAACACGGCCGCGGGAAGCCGAGGCCTATGAAGTTTTCTCGTGCTGCGGGGAAGGCAGCAGGCAACGACACAAGCGAGGTGGATGGCATGAACGGAGTGGTTGGGGGAGGCCGCGACAGCGGCATTATGCAGGGCGGGTACGCTGCAAGGCGCGTACGGAATCTTTCGTCGCGTGCGCGGACGGGGCTCGGCATCGCCGTGGCGTCAGCGCTGCTGGTGGCGGCCGGTACGGTTTCGGCGGCACCGACCGGTACGAATTTTGGCAACGCATCGATCGACGTGCGCTGGAATCTTGCCGACGGCAAGCTGGCTGACATGGTGGTGAGCGACCGCATCAACACGCTCGACATCCCGGTCAGCCAACCGTTTGTGCTCACTTATCGCGATGGCCACAAGCTTGATGCCACCCAGCTGAAGCTGCTGTCGGCGCCCAAGGAAAGCAAGCTCAAGGCAGATCCCAAGGCTTCGCGCGCGGCGGAGCGTGTCCCCGGGCGCGCCATCACCGCGACCTTCGGCGATGCCGATGGCCGCCTGCGCATCGAATGGCAGTGGGTGCAACGCGAGGGTTCGGACTACCTGCGCGAGATCGTGACGGTCACCGCGCTCAAGCAGGACGAGGACATCGCGCGCGTCGACCTGCTGCAGGCCAAGGCCGATAGCACCGAAGTGGTTGGTTCGGTTTCCGGCTCGCCGGTGGTCGCTGGTCCCGACTATTTCGGCTTCGAGCATCCACTTTCATCCAGCGAGGCGTGGGGCAACCGCGTCAAGCTGTGGATCGAACGCGGCCTGCCGCTGCCCAAGGGGCAGTCGATGACCTACTCGGCGGTTGTGGGTGCCACGCACGGCAACCAGCTGCGCCGTGACTTCCTCACTTACGTGGAGCGCGAACGCGCGCACCCGTATCGCACCTTCCTTCACTACAACTCCTGGTACGACATCGGCTACTTCACGCCGTATACCGAGGCGCAGGCGCTGGAGCGTATCCATGCGTTCGGCGAGGAGCTGTCGGTCAAGCGCGGCGTGAAGCTCGATTCGTTCCTGTTCGATGATGGCTGGGACGACCGTAGCGGCGCCTGGAACTTCAGCAAGGACTTCCCGCACGGCTTCGCTCCGCTGCGAGAAGCGGCGGCAAAGTACGGCGCGGCGCCGGGCATGTGGCTGTCGCCATGGGGTGGCTATGGCGCGCCGAAGCAGGAGCGCGTGAAGAACGGCCAGGCAAACGGCTACGAGATCATCGATGGCGGCCTCGCGCTTTCCGGTCCCAAGTACTACCAGCGCTTCCACGACGTGACGCTGGACCTGGTGCGCAACGATGGCGTCAACCAGTTCAAGTTCGACGGCACCGGCAACGCGGACAAGGTGTTTCCCGGCAGTCGCTTCAGCAGTGATTTCGACGCGGCCATCGCGCTGATCGACGACCTGCGCAAGGCGCGTCCCGATCTCTACATCAACCTCACCACCGGTACCCTGGCCTCGCCGTTCTGGCTGCGTTACGCCGATTCGATCTGGCGCGATGGCGAGGACGACTGGCATGCCGGCGTGGGCACCGAACGCGAACGCTGGATCACCTACCGCGATCGCGAGACCTATCGCAACATCGTGGTGAAGGGGCCGCTGTTCCCGCTCAATTCGCTGATGCTCCACGGCATCATCTACGCGAAGGAGAACAAGCGCCTCAACACCGATCCGGGCCACGACTTTGCCAATGAAGTGCACTCGTACTTCGGCACCGGCACGCAGTTGCAGGAGCTGTACGTCACCCCGTCGCTGCTGAGCAGCTCGGACTGGGACATGTTGGCGGAGGCAGCGAAGTGGTCGCGCGCCAATGCGCAGGTGTTGAAGGACACGCATTGGGTCGGCGGCGACCCGGGGCGCCTGGACGTCTATGGCTGGGCCGCGTGGACACCCGCCAAGGCCATCCTCACGCTGCGAAATCCCAGCGACAAGCAGCAGCTTGCCGTCGTCGACCTGGCCAAGCAGCTTGAGTTGCCGCCGGGTGGGGCGCGCAAGTTCCAGGCGCGTAGCCCGTGGCAGGCCGATGCGGCGCAGACGTCGCGTGAACTGGATGCGGACCATGCCCAGACCATCGAGCTCGCGCCGTTCCAGGTGCTGACGCTTGAGCTGACGCCGAGCCACTGAGCTATAAGCCCGCCGGCGCGTGGCGCCGGCGGGCTGCCTCGCAGGTGTGCAAGGTCTGCCTCGATCCATCCGACGCGCGGACGGCGCTGGTGCCTTGTGATCGCAGCGGGCACTTCTTCGCCAAGCGCGATGCAAGTATCGCGGAGCTCGCACCCAGAACATTGCAGTCGCCGGGCGGCACCTTCGATCCCGCCTGACTGCCATCACGTCAGTGATTTAGTAGAGCCGCACAGGTTGCGGCTTTGTTCGCGCGTGAAAGAGGCGCCGATAGCCAACTACGTCTCATGACACAACTGGCCGGTAGCCAGGTCCACAGCCCGCATAGCGGCGAAACCCTTCAGCGCAATCCGGGGGGGGGCTTGGGCGCTTTGGCTTGGGAAGAAAAGGGCGCGGCTGCGGCCCCATTCGATCGATGATCATTGGGGCCGCAGTCTTCGGCTCCACCATTCGCTATTGGAACTACGTCGCCGGTCATTAAACCCGGCCAGCATGCAGGGCGTAAGTGGAGGCATGCCCGGCGATGGGCTGCTCGGGCATGCCTATGTCGTGCCTTGACGATCAGTAGTCGTAGGTGACGCCGAGTCGCACGTAACGCGGTTGCTGCAACACCATCGGCGTGCCATAGAGCGGGTTCGGCGTGCCACCACTGCTGCCGTTGAAGTCGGCTTGCAGGTTGAGCGGCGCCTGGCCATTGAACACGTTGAAGATGTCCACGCCCAGGGACAACTTGTGGTTGGCGAAAGCCGGGCGGTAGTGAACACCCAGGTCAAGCTGCTTCAGCCAAGGCAGGCGTCCGGTCGCACCAGGAGGAGAAGGCTCGCCGTTGCACCAGTGGTAGTTGGAGCCATAACCGTCGGGATCGGTCTGTTGCGGCCCGTAATAACCGAGGCAGTACTTCGGGCCACCTGAGGTCAGGTTGAGGTTGGCCGACACCAGCCACTCAGGCGTAATTGCGTAATAGCCGTAGGCCTTGATCACGTTGGTGTGATCGTTGCCTTGCGGACCGTTGGCGTAAACCATCAGCTCCGGGAAATCCCAGTCCTCGTTCTGCGTACCGCCGGTGGCGCGGATGTCGGACTGACCCTGTCCCTCGCTGTTGCCGTAGCTACGAGAGAAGGCGTAGCTGATCTTTCCGTACCATTTGCCGTCGAAAGGATGTTCCAGGAAAGTTTCCAGAGCGTAGTAACGACGCACGGCACGCGGGAAGTTGAAGTCGGCGTTGGTCATCGTCACGCTGTGGAAGGCCCCACTCGGGTCCTGCACCGCGAATGTGTTGGCTTCACCAGGGTTGATGTAGTAGCAGGTGTCGGTGTTGACGTCGGTGATGCCTTCCGAAGCCGACTTATTCACCAATGCCCCGACGTCGCACCAATCGTCGATCACGTGCCGCAGGATGCGGCGGGTGAGCTTGGCGCCATAGACCCAGTTTTGGCCTGCCGTCTTCTGGAAGCCGAGCATGAACTCGTCCTGGTCTTCGGCCTTGAGACTCGTTGCCGTCATCGTTCGCGGATCCGGCGTTTGACCGTAGGCGCCATTGGGCGACACCGGCTGCGACATCTGCGTCAGGCCTGTGGGTGTGCCGTCGGCTGCAATGCCACTGTAGGTGTAGTACTGCGAGGTGGCTACATAACCGTTGGCGGGATCGCCAGGGGCGATCGGCGAACCGAGGTAGTAACGTCCGGCATTACCGAACACCTTGAACGTGCTGTCGCCGAACACATCCCAACTGAAGCCCAGACGAGGTGCCCACTGCGGCTTGGTTTGCCGCATATAGGGCACTGCGCTGGCATTGGTATTGGTGAAATCATCATCACGCAGACCGATGGAGAGCAACAGCCGGTCGTTGACCTGCCAGTTGTCCTCGATGTACTCGGCGTGTTCGGTCGAGAACAGGTTCCCGCCCTGGTTGAAGATGTACTTATAGGCGTAGTAACCGCCCGCACCATTCGGATAGTTGGCGGTAGGGCCCACACCCAGCGAGGGAACCAGGGGCTGGGTAGGTGTATTGGTATAGCCGTAGATCCACTGGTAACCGCCTGGCCCCGAGGTCAGCTGATCCTGTTCCCTGGCAGCGGTGCGCAGATTGTCGATGCCCGCTGTGAGCGTGTGGTCGCCCAAGGTGTAGTTCAGCGCCACGCGCAAGTTGGTAGTTACGAAGTTCTGATCAGGATTGTTGATCGCGGTGACGGTCTGGTTGTTTGTGATCGGCGTGCCGCCATTCAATGCCGGATTCTGCCGCGTGTAGTCTCCGACGTAAGTCGTGTCCGGATCGTAGGCAGGGTTCTCGATGTAGCTGCGCGTCTTCATGCTGCCGTACATGGCCGTGAGAGTCAGCTTGTCCGTGATGTAGCTCGTAAACTTCGCCACCCACAGATCACCGCCGTGCTTGGTGTCGTTGGCGTAAGCTTTGAACCCGTTGTCACTGAGGTTGCTGTAGTCGTAGTTGTAGACCGTGCCGCTTGTGAAGCTCTTCTCGGATGCACCCGTCAGTTCCAGCAGGTTGCTGTCGGTGATATTCCAGTTCACCTTGGCGTACCACTTGGGGACTGTGTCCTTGTAATGTGAGTCGGTGCCGGACTCGACGCTGTTGACCGAGTTTCCATTCGTATGGGTCATTTCCGCCGAAGCGAAAAAAAACAGCTTGTCACGGATGATCGGGCCACCCACGTACAAGTCGTAGACAGACGACCAGTTGCTGTTCTGGTTCCGAGGATCGTACAGGCGGCCGGCTACGGGTGACGGTGGCAGGCCATTTGCGTAGTACGTGCTGTCCTGGCTGGCGACCATCGAAGATGGTTCGTAGAGGAACTGCCCGCCGAAGTGCCATTCGTTGGTGCCACTCTTGCCGATCATGTTGAGCACGCCACCGTCGCTACGCCCGTACTGTGCGCTGTAGCCGCCGGTGTACACCTCTTCCTGGTCGATCGATCCGTACGGCAGCGTGATGCCGCCTTGCGCAAGGTTCGGATCGGTAGTGTTGAAGCCGTTGAGGTAGTAGGCGTTCTCGGTAGACGACGAGCCGCCGAAGCTGATCAGCGACTCGCCCGTCGTACTGGTTGCACCACCGGCGCCGAGATTGGTTGCCGGTGCCAGCAGCGCCACTGCCTCAGCCGTGTGTTGCATCGGCAGCTTGGCCAGCTGATCCGCGGTGATTACCGTGCGCGAGTCCACCGAGGTCACGTCGATGGATGGTATTGCGTTCGCCGACACGCTCACACCAGAGAGTTGCTTCGCGTTCGTAATGCTGGCCGGAGCTGCCTCCTGCTCAGTAAAGGAAACGTCTGAACCAATGCCCACCTGCAGCAAGACATTCTTGCGCTGCTGGATGACCTGGCCGTTGAGCATCAGACTGACGGTGTACGTACCGATGGGCAGCTGGTTGGCTGCATAACGGCCCTGGCTGTCGACGCCGACGGTGCGGGTAAGGCCCGAGTCGTTGCTTACCGTGACGCTCTCTCCTGCCTGTACCGGTACGTGGCCGAGGATACTGCTAGTGGTGGACTGACCGTGGGCGGTGGTGGCAATCAGCGCGGTGCCGATGACAGTCGCCAGAAGCTTGTGCTTCAACAGATGTTTCTCTTGCATTGGACCCCTCCCCAGGGTTCAAGTCGATGGTAAACCTGAAGGTTTCGATTTCTTGCCTTTCCAGAGCGCATATCGCCGCCCTTGGGTCAGCGAAAACGTATCGAACGCGTCTTTTCTAGCTCATGGGCACGGAATGCGGCGATCCGGCGTGGCTAGGGTTGAATCGCATCATCTTGCGAAATATTTCGTTTCGGTACTTTCGTTTTATTACGTCTTGTCAAGTTTCGCAAGTAGACGAAATTTCAGGCGGACGGCAATCGGCTGCGCCGCGATGACAGGTATGGATTTGGAACCGTGACGATGTACCCGGGCTGCGCGCGCAGGATGAAGGTCGGCACGGTCGGCGATGCCGAAGCGTTTCCCCGCAAACCCCGGCTGATTTCATGAGTTGCACCGATTCGAAGCTGGTCTTTCAGTGCCAATCTCTTGCTCGGGCTGCCGACGATGGCAGTGGGGCCTGTGCAAGCCTTGCCCCAGATCGTGTTGACCGACACATCCCCGCTATACCGCGATATGGACCTCGCGTTTTGCAGCTACCACTGATAACCACGAAGGCCTGGCGCGCATTCAGGCATGGATGTGGGTGGGAAGCTCAACGGACACGGGTGGCCAACCAGGCGCAGTCCGACCTGTTCATACCAGGGCGCGACCATTGCCTCGAGGTCACAGCAATCCGCGCGATCGTGACAACGACTTTCCGGTCCTGGTGATGGGGTGGGCCAGGAGGCATCGGGGTGTGCGATATCCAGCCGACGGTCAAGGGAGTGGACCCTACGCGCGAGGTGGTTGATGCTTTCACTCTACGGCGCAAGCTGAGGCTCTTGGGTAGGTATCGTGAACTCCAATTTTGCGCATCGTCATCGCGTTGGGCGCCTGACCCTCTTTATGATCCTGTGCTTGGTCGCCTGCAGCGCACTTGCGGGATTCGACACGGCGCCGGCGCAGGCCGCCCTGCAGCGATTGCTGCCGCGACACCAGGCGCAGCTCACGCTGGTCGCGCTGGACGGGCAGGGTGGGGATCGATACGAGATCAGCGGTACGGCCGGGCATATCGTGGTGGCCGGAACCTCGCCGGCGACGCTGCTCGCGGGTGTGGAAACCTATCTTGAGCAAGTGACTCACACCAGCTTCGGCTGGCCCGGGGACAGCGTGGATCGTTTGCCGGCTACCTTGCCGGCACCAACGTCGTCGATCAGCCGCACGGCGAAGGTGCCGGACCGTTTTGCGCTCAACGATGTCGATGACGGCTATGCCGATGCTTATCTCGATTGGCATCGTTGGGAGCATAAGCTTGACCTGCTGGCCTTGCACGGCATCAACGAAGTCTTCATGCCCATCGGCACGGAAGAGGTGTACCGGCGCACCTTTCGCGAGTTCGGCTACGACGATGCGCAGATCCGCGCGTGGATTCCTGCTGCCGGGCATCAGCCATGGTGGTTGCTGCAGAACATGTCCGCGTTCGGTGGGCCGATGTCGCCGGCGCAGTTCGAACGCCGTACCGAACTTGCCAAGAAGATCGTGGCCCGCCTGCGCGAGTTGGGCATGACCGCGGTGATGCCCGGCTACTACGGTACCGTGCCTTCAGGTTTCAAGGAGCGCCATGCTGGCGTGAGCGTGGTGTCGCAAGGCGAGTGGGTGGGATTCAAGCGGCCAGACTGGCTCGATCCGCGCGACCCGATGTATGGCCGCGTCGCCGCGGCCTTCTATCGCCATCAGCGCGAGTTGTTCGGCGATAGCACGATGTACAAGATGGACCTGCTCCACGAAGGCGGCAGGGCTGGCGACGTGTCGGTGGGCGAGGCCGCGAGGCAGGTGATGCAGGCCTTGCAAGCGGCCCATCCGGATGCGCGATGGGTCATCCTCGGCTGGCAGCACAACCCACCCACGGCGGTGATTGATGCCGTGGATGCGCGGCGGCTATTGATCGTCGATGGTCTTTCCGACCGCTACGACGGGCTGGATCGGGAGCGTGACTGGCACGGTGTGCCGTATGCGTTCGGGGCGATCAGCAACTTCGGCGGGCATACGACGCTGGGTGCAAATGCCGGCATCTGGTTGTCGCGCTTCCCGGAGTGGCACGACAAGCAGGGCAGCGCGCTGCGCGGCATTGCCTACATGCCCGAAGGCAGTGGTACCGACCCGGCTGCCTTTGCGCTGTTCACCGCCCTGGCGTGGCAGGCGTTGCCGGCGGAGCCCGCGCCATGGTTTGTCGATTACGCCACCTATCGCTATGGCGGACCCGACGCGCATGCCTCGGCAGCCTGGCGCATGTTGGCGACGACGGCGTACGCGATGCCTTCCAACGATTGGTCGGAACCACAGGACAGCCTGTTCAATGCGCGTCCCGATCTTGCCGTGCGCACGGCGGCGAGCTGGTCGCCGGAAAGCATGCGTTACGACGCCGGGCGTTTCGGACACGCCGTCTGCGAGCTGCTGAAGGTCACACCCGCTTTGCGCCACACAAGCGCCTATCACTATGACCTGGTGGACGTGACTCGCCAGGCGCTCGCCAACCAGGCGCGCTTGCTGCTGCCTCGTATCGGCGAGGCCTATGCGTCCAAGGACGTCCCGCGTTTCCATGCGCTGGCCACGCAATGGATGGACGACATGGGCATGCTCGATCGCCTGCTCGCCAGCGAGCCGCATTTTTTGCTGGGCAACTGGCTGTCAAATGCTCGGCGTGCGGCTCGAAGCGACGCGGAAGCCGCCCAGCTGGAATACGACCAGCGCTCCATCATCACCAGCTGGGGCGATCGCTCCGGCGCCGATCGCGGTGGGCTGCACGACTATGCCAATCGCGAGCTGTCGGGCCTGGTGAGCGGGTTGTATGCACCACGCTGGCAGCGCTACTTCGACTCCCTGGCGCAAGCCATGGCCAGTGGAAGCCCACCCGCGCCGATCGACTGGTTCGCCATGGAGCAGGCCTGGGCCCATTCTCGGGACGTGCAGCGGACGACGCCGCAGGGCGATGCGTGGCAGCTTGCGAACGACGTGGCCGCGAAGCTCGAGCTTTGCCCGCGCAGCGGCCCGTCGGCAGCCGATTTACCCTGAGAACCGGATGAGGGGTGTGCCCCCCATCGATGCCCTTGCGTGAGCGCGCTGGCCCGTCGGATTACATGCGGAACACGCCGTAGCGCTGCGGTTCGATCGGCGCGTTGAGCGAGGCGGAAATCGCCAGCCCCAGCACGCGACGGGTATCGGCCGGATCGATGATGCCGTCGTCCCAAAGGCGCGCGCTCGCGTAATACGGGTGGCCCTGGCGCTCGTACTGCTCGCGGATCGGCGCCTTGAAGGCTTCCTCATCCTCGGTGGTCCAGGTTTTGCCGCTGGCTTCGATACCGTCGCGACGCACGGTGGCGAGCACTGATGAGGCCTGCTCGCCACCCATCACGCTGATGCGCGAGTTGGGCCACATCCACAGGAAGCGAGCGCCATAGGCGCGGCCGCACATGGCGTAATTACCCGCGCCGAAGCTGCCTCCGATCACCACGGTGAACTTCGGCACATGCGAGCACGCCACGGCGGTCACCATCTTGGCGCCATCCTTCGCGATACCGGCGTTCTCGTACTTCTTGCCGACCATGAAGCCGGTGATGTTCTGCAGGAACACCAGCGGCACATTGCGCTGGTTGCACAGCTCGATGAAGTGCGCGCCCTTGAGCGCGGACTCGGAGAACAGGATGCCGTTGTTGGCGATGATGCCCACGGGATAACCGTGGATATGCGCGAAGCCGCATACCAGCGTCTTGCCGTAGCGCGCCTTGAATTCGTGGAACTCCGAGCCGTCGACGATGCGCGCGATCACTTCGCGGATGTCGAACGGGCGACGCGTGTCCTGGGGAATCACGCCGTACAGCTCCTCGGCGGGGTACAGCGGCTCGCTCGGCGTCTTGAGCGCGAGCGGCATCGGCTTGTTGCGGTTGAGGCTGGCGACGATATCGCGCGCAATGGACAGCGCGTGCGCATCGTTCTCGGCGAAATGATCGGCTACGCCCGAGACGGACGTATGCACGTCTGCACCGCCCAGTGCCTCGGCGTTCACCACCTCGCCGGTGGCGGCCTTCACCAGTGGCGGACCACCCAGGAAGATGGTGCCCTGTTCGCGCACGATGATGGTCTCGTCGCTCATCGCCGGCACGTAGGCGCCGCCAGCCGTGCACGAACCCATCACCACAGCGATCTGCGGAATGCCCAGGCCCGACATGCGCGCCTGGTTGTAGAAGATGCGGCCGAAGTGCTCCTTGTCCGGGAACACTTCGTCCTGCAACGGCAGGAAGGCGCCGCCGGAATCGACCAGGTAGACGCACGGCAGCCGGTTCTCCAGCGCCACTTCCTGCGCACGCAGGTGCTTCTTCACCGTGATCGGGAAATAGGTCCCACCTTTGACCGTGGCGTCGTTGGCGACCACCACCACCTCGGTGCCGTTCACGCGGCCGATGCCGGTGATGATGCCGGCGGCGGGCGCCGCGTCGTCGTACATGCCATGGGCAGCCAGCGGCGACAGCTCGAGGAACGGCGAGCCGGGGTCGAGCAGGGCGCGGATGCGCTCTCGTGGCAGCAGCTTGCCGCGGGCAGTGTGCTTGTCGCGGGCCTTCTCGCCGCCGCCCTCGGCGCTGCGCGAGAGCTCGCGATGCAGGTCGTCCACCAGTCCGCGCAGTTGCGCGCTGCTGGCCTGAAAGTCCGGGGAGCGGGAGTCGATCTGCGAGACAAGGACACTCATGGGCTGACGCTGCCGTTCGAATGAAGCAGTTGATGATAACGGTACGGGCCGGTGGGCTAAATCGGCGGCGCAGCATCGACGGCGTGGCGGGACGTCTGGTCGTGCAACGCGACCGGCTGGGGTGCGATGTCTAGCGGATGTCTTGTCACTAGGCGAATGACTTGAAAGCGATAGGGCCATGTCTGGCGCTTATGTGTGTTTCCAAGCGGTTGCCATGCCAGCCCTGCACCTTTACGTGATGGCGGTCACACCATCATGATCTTTCGTTTTCTTTTGTTGACCGTAAGTTTTCATTTCTTTTAATTTCGAATGACACGCCTTTGGGGGTGGCGTGCCGTGTCGCGAAAGTCGCGGCGAAAAAATCCATTGAAGTAAAGGAGTTGAAGCATATGGCTTTACAACCTCCTCGACGTCGGCTGGCGTTGCGCCCGACGTCACTGGCCCTGGCCATCGGCATGGCCGCCAGCGGCCTCGTTCATGCCCAATCGACCACCGGCACCATCTTCGGCACGACTCCGACAGGGACCGGCGACGCCGTGCACGTGCAGAGCACCGGCTCTGGTCTGTCCCGCGATGCATCGATCGACGAGCGTGGCCGCTTCACCATTGGCGAACTGCCGATCGGCGCCTACACGGTCACCCTGTTGCGCAATGGCAAGGTCGTCGACACGCGTAGCAACGTGCAGCTTCGCGTGGGAACCAGCACCCAGGTCGTGTTCAACCCGTCGGCGACGGCCAGCACGCAGGAGGCCCAGAACCTCTCCGGAGTGAACGTCGTCGCCAGTTCGCTGCCGGCGATCGACGTGACCAGCGTCGACTCGCGCACCGTGGTCACAGCGACCCAGCTCGCCAAGCTGCCGGTGGAGCGCAGCGCCGAATCGATTGCCCTCCTTGCGCCTGGCACGGTGCAGGGCAACCCATCGTTCGGCGGCGTGGCTTTCAGTGGTTCGTCTGTGGCGGAGAACGCGTATTACATCAACGGATTCGACACGAGCAATCCGCTGACCAACCTGGGCGGCACCCAACTGCCCTATGGCGCGATCGACCAGCAGGAAATCATCGCCGGTGGCTACGGGCCGCAATACGGCCGATCCGATGGCGGCGTGATCAGCCAGGTCGGCAAACGCGGCACCAATGAATGGCATTTCGGCGCGCAAGTGCAGTGGATTCCACGCTCCACCAAGGCCGATCCGGCAGATATCTATTACGTCAACGGCAGGCGCAAGGGCCAGCTGTACGACTACAACAAGCAGGACAACAGCTGGGACGACGTGGTCAGCGGTTATTTCGGCGGCCCGCTGATCAAGGACAAGCTGTTCGTGTTTGCCGCTTATGAGTTCGAGCGCAAGCAGGGCAGCAGCGTGGGCAACGTCAGCAGCCCGTACGAGACGCAATACCGCTATGACTACCCGCGCTGGTACACCAAGCTCGACTGGAACATCACCGATAGCAACATCCTCGAGTTCACCGGTATCTCCAGCAAGACCTCCTATGCCGCCACCCAGTACGACTACGACTACTCCAGTTTCACTGCGGGTGGTTTCCACGCCGTTTCGTCGCCCACCAAGGACACCAGCGACATCGGCATCGTCAAGTACACCAGCTACATCACCGACGATCTCACGCTGAGCGCTTTGTACGGCAAGATGCACCAGATCAACCAGACCCTGTATCCGGACTACGACCCGGACCAGGTCTACATCTCGGGGATCACGGCGCAGAACCCGGCCATCGTCGGCGGGAGCCCGGTCAAGAGTCCGCAGCCATTCGGCTACATCAAGGCGGACGACGCCGGCAACCGTACCAGCAACCTGCGCCTCGACCTCACCTATCACCTCGGTGACCACACGCTCAGCGCGGGCATCGACAACCAGACCGCGCGGGCGAAGGACCAGGGTTCGCACGTGTCCGGGCCGGACGGCGGCTACTGGTGGATCTACCACGACAATTCGAACGACCCGAACGCGCCGCTCGATCCCTCCAACGGCGTGCCGTCGCCAGTGAATTACCCGGGAGGGGAAACGGGCTATTCGGTGAGCCGCTATGTGTACTCGGCGCTGGCCTCGGCGCGCACTGTGCAGCAGGCCCAGTACGTCGAGGACGCTTGGCAGGTGAGCGATCGCCTGCTGCTGAAACTCGGCGTGCGCAACGAGCAGTTCACCAATTACAACTCCGACGGCAAGGCCTACATCCGCCAGACCAAGGCGCAGTGGGCGCCCCGGCTAGGTTTCAGCTGGGACGTGAATGGCGACGCCAGTTTCAAGGTGTTCGGCAATGCAGGCCGCTACTACCTTGCACTGCCGAACCAGGTGGCGATCCGCGCTGCGGGCGGCAGCATCTATACCAACGAGTGGTACACCTACACCGGTATCGACCCGGCCACCGGCGTACCTACCGGTCTCACTGCGTTGCCTCCCTACCATCCGGTATCGCCGGACGGCGAACTGGGCACGGCACCGGACCCCGCCACGGTGACGGCCAGGAACATCAAGTCCGAGTACCAGGACGAGTTCATCCTGGGCTTCCAGAAGCAGCTCAACCCGCAGTGGTATTACGGCATGAAGGGCGTCGTGCGCCGAATGCGCAATGCCATCGACGACGTTTGCGATACGGACCCCATCCTTGCCGCCGCGCAGGCCCAGGGCATCAACCTGGATGATCTGCAGCCACTGAAGGGCTGCCGGCTGTTCAATCCCGGCCGCGCCAACGATTTCACCTTGCTCATGAACGACGGCGGTCGCAGGACGGTCACCGTGAGCAATGCCGACTTCGGCTTCCCCGCGCTCAAACGTGACTACGTCGGCCTCGAGTTCATCCTGGAGCACCCGTTCGACGGCAAGTGGTACGGGTCGTTCAATTACACCTACTCGCACAGCTACGGCAACACCGAAGGCCCGGTGCGTTCGGATGTGCGCCAGTCGGACATCTCGGCGACCACCTCGTGGGATAACCCGGCCCTGATGGTCTATTCCAATGGTAGCCAGGCCAACGATCAGCGCCATCACGTCAAGTTCAACGGCTACTACCAGCTCGCGGACGAATGGATGGTCGGCGCAACCGCTGACATCGCTTCCGGGTACCCCCGCAACTGCCTGGGCGCATACGGCGGTCCCGGGACGCCGGCCGACGAACGCGACCCGGCCGCCTACGGTGATTCCGCCTACTACTTCTGCAACAGCGTACCTGAGCCACCGGGCAGGGCAGGGCGCACGCCCTGGACATACCAGCTGTCCACCAACCTGGAATACCGGCCGACATGGGCCGACAAGAAGCTGGCCTTCAATGTCTACGTGTTCAACCTGCTCAACCAGCAGAAGCCCATCCAGTACGACTACGGATACGGCAGCACCAATGACCAGCCCACCGACAGTTATGGCCGTGTGGTCTATCGCCAGACACCTCGCTACGTGAGGCTGGCAGTGTCGTACGACTTCTGACTGCGGCACGCGATCGCGCCCGAATCGTCTCCCCCTTGCCGCAGCGGAACCGCTGCGGCTTTTTTTCTACGCGTGTCGCCGCGGTAGGCACAAAAAAAACCGGCCGCACGAGGCGGCCGGTTTTTCAGAAGTACACGAGGTACTTAGTGACCAGCGGTCGTGGCCGGAGCCGGAGCCGCAGCGGTCGAAGCCGGAGCCGGAGCCGGCTGTTCGGCCGGGGCAGCAGCCGTCGAAGCCGGGGCAGCAGCCGGAGCAGCAGCCGGAGCTTCGGCAGCAGCCTTCTGAGCCTGGTCAGCGGACTGCTGAGCCTGGTCAGCCGACTTCTGGGCGTCCTGCGCGGAATCCTGCGCGCCGTTGCTGCAAGCCGCCAGCAGCGCGACGAGCGCAGAGGCGAGAAGGGTACGCGTGAACTTCATGGTGAATCTCCTTTGCCGTGGAATGCCGTTTGGCGGGCGTATTAATAACGCTTTCGCGGAAAATGCGCCACATCTTTGTGTAAAGAAGGGAAAACAGGTTAACCCCGCTTTCATCGACGCCCGGAGGTCCGGGCGTCGTTATAGCCTTTAATCAAGCAGTTCCACGGCAATGGCCGTAGCCTCGCCGCCGCCGATGCAGAGCGATGCCACGCCGCGCTTGAGACCGCGGGTCTTCAGCGCATTGAGCAGGGTGACCACCAGGCGGGCGCCGCTTGCGCCGATGGGGTGGCCCAGGGCGCAGGCGCCGCCATTGACGTTGATCTTGTCGCGCGGGATCTCCAGCTCGCGCATGGCGGCCATGGCCACCACCGCGAAGGCTTCGTTGACCTCGAACAGGTCCACGTCAGCCACCTTCCAGCCGGCCTTGTCGAGCACCTTGTGCAGTGCACCGACCGGGGCCGTGGTGAACCACTCGGGCTCCTGCGAATGGGTGGCATGCGCCACGACGCGGGCCAACGGCTTGAGGCCGCGTGCCTTGGCATCGTCGGCGGACAGCAGCACGACGGCAGCGGCGCCATCGGAGATGCTCGAGGAGCTGGCCGCCGTGATGGTGCCGTTCTCCTTGCGGAAGGCCGGCTTGAGGGTCGGGATCTTGCTGACGTCGGAGCGGCCCGGCTGCTCGTCGGTGTCGATCTTCACTTCGCCCTTGCGGCTCGCCACGGTGACCGGGACGATTTCGTCGGCAAAGGCGCCAGCCTGCTGCGCGGCCTTGGCACGCTCCACCGACTCGATGGAGTAGGCGTCCTGCTCTTCGCGGGTGAAGTGGTACTTGTCGGCGCACTGCTCGCCGAACACGCCCATGGCCTTGCCGTCGTAGGGGCTGGTGAGGCCGTCCCACGCCATGTGATCGACCAGGGTGCCGTCGCCGTAGCGGATGCCGGTGCGGGCGTTGACCATGTGCGGTGCGTTGGTCATCGACTCCATGCCGCCGGCCACGACGATCGCCGCCGAACCGGCCTTGATCAGGTCATGGCCCAGCATGATGGCCTTCATGCCCGAGCCGCACACCTTGTTGATGGTCGTGCAACCTGCGGCAACCGGCAGGCCGGCGCCCAGCGATGCCTGGCGCGCGGGTGCCTGGCCGAGGTTGGCCGGCAGCACGCAGCCCATGATCACTTCGGTGACATCGGCTGGCGCCAGACCCGACTGTTCCAGCGCAGCACGGATGGCGGTGGCACCCAGCGTAGGGGTGGGAACGCCGGTGAACTGGCCGAGGAAGGAGCCGATGGCCGTGCGCTTGGCACCGACGATGACGACGCTGACATCCGACATGGAAATCTCCGCAAGTACTTGATGGGGCTGAAAGTGCCCAAGGGATAGCCGTGGAATTATCGCAGTCCGTGGCTGACCGGGGCAAACCGGGCCGGAATGCGGCAACCGTGGGATTCTTGCGCCAATTAGTTGCGTTTTCGTTGTGCCACCATTGCCTCCATCGTGCGTTGCATGGGGCAGGGGGCACGTGATGGGGTGGGCTGCCATGAAGACGGGCTTGCGAGAGCTGCCATATCGCCATACGGCGTTGTTGATGGGACTGACGCTGGCGCTGAGCGCCTGCGGCGGGGGCGGTGGAAACGGCAATACCAAGGCATCGCAGCCTGCTCCGTCGCCACCCGTCACGCCGCCGTCATCGTCATCGGTCGCGCAGCCGCCGATCGACGCCCAGCTCGCCCTCACCAATACCTATGCGGCCCACTCCGCGGGCTACAACGGTGCGGGCGTCACCATCGGAATCGTCGATACCGGCGTGATGGCGACGCATCCTGCGCTTGCCGGGCGCGTGGTCAAGGAGCTCGTCTACGTCGACCCCAGCACCAACAACGTCAATGTGGACGATGTGAATGGCCATGGCACCTACGTGGCCGAGATTGCTGCGGGTACGCCGTTCGGGCAGTTTGCCGGCGGCATTGCGCCAGGGTCGAACATCGTCTCCGCGCGCATCGTCGATGACAACGCGCCCGACGACAACGGCTCCACCGCACCGGCGCCGGTGACTTCGGCGGATGCGATCCCGCTGGGCCAGGTCAACGCCGACCTGATCAGCAACGGCGTGAAGGTGATGAACAATTCGTGGGGCGGCATCAGCTGGAGCTCCAGCGATACGGCCACCACGCAGAGCTTCCACGACGCCTATGCTCCTTTCATCAACACATGGGGCGGGCTGGTCGTCTTCGCGGCAGGCAACGATTCGCAGGCCAATCCCAGCACCATCGCCTCGCTGCCATCGCTGGCGCCCGACCTGGAGAAGGGTTGGCTTACCGTGGTGGCGGTGGACAGCAACAATCCTTCGCAGCTCGCGAGCTATTCCAACAAATGCGGTGTGGCCATGAACTACTGTCTGGCCGCACCAGGCAATGTGATCGTCAGTGGCAAGGGTGATACCAGCACGTCCAATGAGACCTACTGGATCGTCGATGGCACCTCATTGGCGGCGCCGCAGGTATCCGGCGCGGCGGCACTGGTTTGGCAGGCCTATCCCTATTTCACCAACGATCTGGTGCGGCAGACCTTGCTGGGCACGGCCGATCCCATGGGCGGCTCGCAGCCCAATACCACCTTCGGTTACGGCGAGCTGGACGTGGGAAGGGCGGTGAATGGCCCGGCGCAATTTAACTGGGGCGACGTCACCGTCAGTTTCAGCGGGAGCTCCAGCTGGAACAACGCCATTTCAGGCGCCGGCGGACTGATCAAGCAGGGCACCGGTACGCTCACGCTTACCCAGCCCTCCACCTACACGGGGCTGACCCAGGTGCAGGGCGGCATGCTGGTGGCCCAGTCGCTTGCCTCCAACGTGAGCATCGGCGCACTGGGTGTATTGAGCAGCACGCCGACGATTTCAGGCTCAGTCACCAATGCTGGCGTCCTGGCCGTTGGCAGCACGGATGTCGCCGTGGGCGGCAATTATGTGCAGCAAGGCAATGGCCGCCTGGCGATCGCGCTCGGTTCGGCGTTGCGGGTGACCGGCACGGCCAGCCTGACCGGCGGCGACGTTTACGTGACCGGTATGAAGCAGGGTTACCAGGTGAGTTCGCATACGGACGTGCTGACGGCGAACGCTGGACTCACGGGCACGTTCTCGGCGCTCGACGTGGCGACGGGCGTGCTGCTCACCGCCACGCTCAACTACGACCCCAACGATGCGTGGTTGAACGTGAGCCAGGTGCAGGCGACCAATGTGACCGGCATGACCTACACGCCAGCCTCGTATGGCGCGGCCCAGCGCGTGGATGCGGCCTTCAGCCAGATCAACACCCAGGTGGCGCAGGGCGGCGCGAGTGCCAGTCCTACCGCGACATCGTTTGCCCAGGGCGCGGCCAGCCTGCAGCAGACTGCAACGGCCGCCGCGTTGCAGAGCTCACTGTCCAGCCTGTCGGGGCAATTGCATGCCGCCAGCGCAGCGATGACGTTCGAGGCGATGGATGCGGGCACACGCGCCCTGTCGGACCGTTTCGATCAGCTCACCGATGTGACGCATGCGGGTGGATGGACACAGGCGCTGGACGGTTACGGCAGCCTCAGCCGCAGCGGTTACGACAGCGTGGGTTATGACCTCAGTGGCTGGGTCGTCGGTCAGGACCGCCGATTGGGAAGCAATGGTGTCTTCGGCTTTGCCGTGGAGCAAAGCCAGAACCTCGGTCGCCTGGATGAATTTGCCGATCAGGGCACCAGCCGGGCCGTCGAAGGCATGCTCTATGGCGGGCTGATGCAGAACCAGTGGTATGCGATGGGGCGGCTGGGCGTCGGCACTTATCGCGAGGATATGCGTCGGCATATCGAACTGGGCAGCGACGTGCAGAACGTCGCCAGCAACACCAACGGGAGTTACGACCTGGCCTACGGCGAGGGTGGCTACCGCTTCACGCTCGGCGCCCTGCATGTGACGCCTTACGTCGATCTCCAGTACGCCAACATCCGCACCGACGGCTTCAATGAAGTCGGTGGCGATGGCTTTGGCCTCAAGGCTGGTTCGCAGACCATCGAGCGCTGGCAGGGCGGCGCGGGGCTGCGCGCGGGACGCGACTGGTCGCTGGCCGGCGGTGGCCAGCTCAGCCTGCAGGCCCATCTGCTCTGGCAGAACGCCTTCAGCATGCGCGGTGCCATACCGGATGCCAGCTTCGCCGTGCTCAACCAGTGGGCGCCGGTGGGTGGCATCGGCCTCTCCCGCTATGGCGGCGATGCCGGCATGAGCCTGGATTGGCTGATGTCCCCACGCTCACGCCTGTCGCTAGGTTTCGACCAGTACGTGGCCCAGTACGACCGGGGGCGCATGGAGACGTTGAGCTACCGCTTGTCGTTCTGACGAACGAACCTGCTTTCCGGACAGGAATCCAGTGCTTTTGGCTCTCGGCTTCATGATTTGACGCTGCCGTCAGGGTGCGGCTTACGACTGCAGGAAGTCCCCGTGGGATGCATCGGGCGTTTCGCTTTCCTGCCGGCGACGCGAAGCTGGTCCCTGTGGGGAGCTCGAGTCACTTTTCCTTTGCTGGCCCCCGCACGCGCTCTTTGCGTGCGAACGGCGAGGCGTTCGCACGCGGGGAGGCGCCATGGATGGCGCCGGATTTGAAGAGCGAGGAAGGGCGAATGCCCGGAGTCAAAGTCCCCCGGGATTAGCTTCGCGTCAAAAGTAACCCAACGATGATGGCCTGAAGAGCCGGCAGGGTTCTGCAGGGAAAAGCTCTCAAGGTTTCGGAGCTCGGATTACGACTGCCTTCGCCTAAAGACAGCTGCTACACCGCAACGCGTCGATCTGCCGAGGACTTAAAACGGAGCCCGCTTCACTCCCTCTCCCCCTTGGGGAGAGGGCTAGGGTGAGGGGCGGCTGCTCGCGACAGCCTCGCCTACTTCTGTAGGAGCGCACCCAGTGCGCGAAAAGCCAACGGAGCGAAGACGCCGGAAGGCTACGATCGCGCACTGGGTGCGCTCCTACAGGGCTATATCAGGCCTTGCCGTGGAACAGCTCGCGCCCGATCAGCATGCGACGGATTTCGTTGGTGCCGGCACCGATCTCATAGAGCTTGGCGTCGCGCAGCAGGCGACCTGCCGGGAACTCGTTGATGTAGCCGTTGCCGCCCAGCGCCTGGATGGCTTCAAGCGCGACCTTCACCGCGTTCTGCGAGGCGTTGAGCAGGCAGGCCGCGGGATCGATGCGCGACTTCACGTTGCTGTCGAACTGCTGGGCCACCATGTACGCGAAACCGCGTGACGACTGCAGCGCGGTGTACATGTCGGCCACCTTGCCCTGCATCAGGCCGAAGGTGCCGATGGGTGCGTTGAACTGCTTGCGCTCGCGCACGTAGGGCAGGGTGATGTCCATCGCCGCCTGCATGATGCCGATCGGGCCACCCGACAGCACGAGGCGCTCGGTGTCCAGGCCGCTCATCAGCACGCGCACGCCTTCGTTCACTTCGCCGACGATGTTCTCGGCGGGAATCTCGCAATCTTCGAACACCAGCTCACAGGTGTTGGATCCACGCATGCCGAGCTTGTCGAGCTTCTGCGCAGTGCTGAAGCCCTTCATGCCCTTCTCGATGATGAAGGCGGTCATGCAGCGGCTGCCGGCGGCGCGCGGTGCGGTGCGCATGTAGACCAGCAGCACGTCGGCGTCGGGACCGTTGGTGATCCACATCTTCGAGCCGTTGGCGACCCACACGTCGCCCTTCTTCTCCGCCTTGCAGCTCATCGAGCCGACCACGTCGGAACCGGCGCCCGGCTCGCTCATCGCCAACGCGCCGACGAATTCGCCCGAGCACAGCTTGGGGATGTACTTGCGGCGCTGTGCTTCGTTGCCGTTGTGGAAGATGTTCTGCACGCACAGGTTCGAATGCGCGCCATAGGAAAGGCCGACCGAACCGGACGCGCGCGAGATTTCCTCCATCGCCACCATGTGGGCGAGGAAGCCCATGCCGGTGCCGCCGTATTCCTCGGGAATGGTGACGCCGAGCAGGCCCATCTCACCGAACTTGCGCCACAGGTCGGCGGGAAACTGGTTTTCCCGGTCGATGTGATCGGCGCGCGGCGCGATCTCCTTTTCGGCGAATGCATGAACGCTCTCGCGCAGCAGATCGACTTCTTCACCCAGCGGGAACGGACGCATGCCAACCAACTCCGGATCCAATCAAGAGGTAAATGGTAGCGCGCCGCCTGTGACAGGCCGTTGCGCGACGCACAACAACCCGTGGTTGCCGCGCCTGCGAAAACCAGGATTCTGGCCTTTCAATTCAATGAATTGGCGAGCCCGGCAAGGCGGTCGCGCTGGGTCATGATCTGGCTCAGCTGCCCGATTACCAGTCGCGCCGCTTCGTCGTCGCTACAGGAATCGAGGGCGTGGGCGGTGGCGACGTCATCGGTCGTGGCCGCCGTCTGCAGGCCACCCGCGAGCGCGTCGGCGAGCTGCTCGAGTGCACGGACGGCACGTGCGCCGTCCTGCGCGATGGCCTCGCGGGCGGGAGCCACCAGGATCGCCTGGCGATTGGCCCCCAGCGCGGAGAGCTGCCCCAGCATCGTGTGCGCGGCGGCCAGGAAGCGCAGCAGCGTCTCGCTGCCGCGCTGGTGTTGCCCGGGCTCACGCAGCATGTTCGCCAACAGGTTGCTCAGCGTCGCGTTCGCGTTGTGTGCATCGCGCCGTGCGATCCGGTAATCGAGATCGTCGCGGCGATCGCTCGCGTACTGCGAAAGGATATGGGTCAGGTAGCGCGCATCGGATCGCACCGTTTCAGCCAGCACGTCATGCAGGCGCCGGCCCTGCCAATCGGGTAGAACGAGTCGCATGGCGAGGGCGGCAATGGCGGTGCCGATCAGCGTGTCAAGCAGGCGCGGCCACATCACTTCGTAGCCGTTGCCGACCTGGTTGAAGCACAGCACCACGAACAAGGTGATGGCCGCGGTGGCCGTGGGATACCGGCGCAGGCGAGCCGCGAAGAACACCACGCCGGAAGCGACGATCAAGGGCATCTGCCAGAAGCCGAACGGCACCAGGCGCAGCGTGGCCCAGCCCAGCACCAGGCCAGCCACCGTGCCGATCACGCGCTGGACCAGGCGTCGCGCCGTGGCGCCGTAGCTCGGTTGGCACACCAGCAGGGTGGTGAGCAGGATCCAGTAGCCATGGCGCGGATGCACCAGGTGCAGCACCACGTAACCCACCAGCAGAGCCACAGACAGGCGCACCGCGTGGCGGAACCGGAACGACCGCGGTGTGAGCTGCAGGCGCACGCGCTCCCACGCCTCGCCCAGCGATTGCGGCCCCGGATTCTGCAGTAGCCCTTCCTGTTCCGTGGAGGGCATGCCCACCGGCGTCGCACCCTCGAGCTGGCGGTGGACCGTGGTGATGTTGTTCACCAGTGCCTGCAATGAACGCAGCAGGTGCGCGGCAGGCGGGTGCGTCTGCTTTTGCAGCGCATCGACGGCACCCTGCAGGTCTTCCAGCGCGGCCCGTGCGGCGATGTCCACGGGCGGCTTGCTCAGCAGGCGCAGCGTATCGGCTCGTTGTCGACAGAGATGGGCTTCCAGGCGCAGGGCGTGCTCGCAGCGGAACAGCACGTCACTGTGGAACAGTGCTTCCGCAAGCTCATCGTACGGATAGTGGGACGAGCTGACGCGTTCGTGGACATCCTGCGCCATGAAATACAGTCGCAGTCGCGCGGCGCTGCTGCCACGGGGACGTCGCGAGCCGATGCGATCGATCAGCATCAGGCGCGTGTCGTTGAGCGCCTCGACGACGCGCTCGTTGCGCATGGCCAGCGCGAGTTGCAAGGCTTCGCGATCCACGCCATGCACAGGTGTGAACAATGCGGCCCTGCCTTCCAGTACGTCGGCCATGGCGTCGAACACGCGCGCCAGCGTCAGTCTTACCGCCTGTTGCGGGGCCAGCACGCTCCACAGAAGCGAGAGCACGCCGTACCACGCGGCACCGGCGAGCAGCAGCAAGGGTTGGTGCCAGGGATGGAGCGAGGTGCTGCCCAACGCATCCGCACCGATCATGGTGTAGACGGCCAGCAACAAGGTCGAACCGGCGATGGTGGCGTAGCGCTCGCTGATCGCGCCCAGCATCACCAGCACGAAGGTGGAGACCAGCAGGCCCAGGGCGAATAGTGCCGGGTAGGCAAACAGCCATTGCACGGCGAAGGAGGACACGGCGAAGCAGGCCAGGGTAAGCACCAGGGTGCTCAGTCGGCTGCGCCAGTGGTCTTCGGTTTCGGCCAGTGCGCAGGCGATCACGCCGAGCAGCACGGACACCACCGCATCGATACGTCCGCTGCCGTAGCACCAGGCAACCGCGCCGCCCAGCGCGAGCAGTACCCGCAGGCATTCGGCAAATCGGTCGGAGCCGCGCAGGCGGCGCCACCGCAGGACGAGAGTCGAAGGCTTCACTGGACCAGCATACGATGATGCGGTGCATCATGCCCAGCAATGCATAGCAAAACGCCGGCGAGGGGGCCGGCGCTTCGGGGTGCCCGTCGAGCGGCAATGCCTGCGGTTTACTGCACCTTGGCCAGCTTGGCCTTCAGCTGCACGCCGGACATCAGGAAGCCGACGTGGCACTCGTAGTTGCCCGGATCGCTGTACACCACGTCGTTGTAGTTGCTGACGATGTCCACCACCGCGTTGGCGCCGGCGGCCTTGGCATCATCTTGCAGGGCGATCAGCGCCGATTGCAGCACCCAGTCGCAGGTGGTCTGGTCTTTCTTGCCGAAGGCATTGGTCTTGCGGTTGGTGGTGGCGTTGTCGTTCACCACGGTAACCGTGCCGTCCGGCGCGTTGCCTGCCAGGTAGAACTTGATGTTGGGATCGAGTCGACCAGCCTTCTGCGCCTCGGCCACCACCTGTGCGAACGGCAGATGGATGATCTTGTCGGCGGCCATGCTGATGGCGGGCGCGGCGAACAGGACCAGTGTGGTGAAGCTGAGCGAAATCACTTTCATCGTTTGATTCTCCTTGGATGGACGAGTGTCGTTGGATCGGTATCGGCCGCGATGTCGCGTTCCGAAGCAGCTCAGCACAGTCCGCCGTTCACCGACAGCACCTGGCGGGTGACGTAACCGGCTTCGGGACTCATCAGGTACTGCACAGCGGCGGCCACTTCATCGGGCGTGCCCATGCGCTGCATCGGGATCATGGCGAGGATCTCCTCCAGCGGCAGCTCGGCGTCGAGCATGTCAGTGTCAATCAGACCCGGTGCGACGCAATTGACGGTGATGCGACGCTTGGCCAGTTCGACGGCCAGCGCCTTGGCCGCACCGATCACACCTGCTTTCGAAGCGCTGTAATTGACCTGTCCACGGTTGCCGATCAGGCCGGAGACCGAGGTAATGCAGACGATGCGTCCTGGTGCACGGCGCCGGATCATCGGCATGATCAGCGGATGCAGCACGTTGTAGAAGCCATCGAGGTTGGTGCGCAGCACCTGGTCCCAATCCTCGTCGGTCAGTGCGGGGAAGGCGCCGTCGCGGGTCAGGCCGGCGTTGCACACGACGCCGTAATACGCGCCATGCGTGGCAACGTCGGCTTCCAGCGCCGCAAGGCAGGCAGCGCGGTCTGCGATATCAAACTGCAGGATGCGTGCCTGGCGTCCCAGCGACTGGATGGTTTCCCGTGCGGCCTGTGCCTCATCGAGTCGCGATCGGCAATGCAGCACGAGATCGTAGCCGGCGGCGGCCAGGCGCAACGCGATGGCGCGGCCGATGCCGCGACTGGAGCCAGTGACCAGGATGGTCTCGGACATGACGGGTATTCCTAAGCGAGTGACGCGAGAAAGTTAGCCGGATCCGAGGGGCTGAAGACAGTGAGCCGGGCCTCGGCCCGCACGGCCCCCGCGTCGATGCGGCAGCTGAATGCACCCATGCCATCCTCGTCGTGAAAGGTGCGCTTCGCCTCGATGCGCAGTTCGCTGCCGGAGCGGAACGCCTCGGCGTTGCAGTCATACATGCGCGAGCCGAGCAGGAAGCCCAGGCGTACAGGCTGCCCCATGTCGCGCGCGTGGCAGCCCGACCATGCGGCGATGGCCTGCGCCATCAGCTCGATGCCTGCCCACGAAGGCAAGTGTCCGTCAGCATCGGTGAATGGGTGGTTTGGCGCGATCCTCCGCAGGCACACGATGCTTTCGGCGTCATAGTGGTCGATGCGGTCGAGCAGAATCATGTCGCCGGCGTGGGGCAGCACTTCGGCGATCGGCCGGAGCATCACGTCGCGTCCCCCAGGATGAGGGTGGCGTTGTTGCCGCCAAAGGCAAATGAGTTGCTCATCAGGTGACGACCGCCCCTCGCCAATCGCGGCCCATGGGTCACCAGGTCGAGGGAGGGCAGCGTCGGATCGGGCTGGCCGTCCCACACATGGGGCGGCAGGCGTCGATGGCTGCCAGCATCGGCCAGGCTGAGCCAGCAAAAGGCCGCTTCGAGCGCACCGGCCGCACCGAGCGTGTGGCCGGTGAGTGATTTGGTCGAGGAGCAGGGCACGCCATGCGGAAACACCGCGTCGACGGCGAGGGCTTCCATCGCGTCGTTATGCTCGGTCGCGGTGCCGTGCAGGTTGAGGTAGTCGATCTGCGAAGCCTCGAGACCGGCGTCGGCCAGTGCGGCGCGCATGGCTGCCTGTGCGCCCAGCCCCCGCGGGTCGGGCGAGGACATATGGTGCGCGTCGGAGCTGGCGCCGCCGCCGAACAACTGCACGGGGCCGTGTTCGCGCGTCATCAGGAACAAGGCGGCCGCCTCGCCGATGTTGATGCCATCGCGGTGCTGCGAGAACGGGTTGCAGCGTGTGCCGTCCATTGCTTCCAGCGCATGGAAGCCGTTGATCGGCAGGCCACACAAGGTGTCGGCGCCGCCGCACAGCACGGCATCGCACACGCCCATCCGCAGCAGCCGTCGCGCGCTGAGCAAGGCGCGTGCGCTCGACGTGCAGGCGGTGGAGATGCCGTAGCAGGGGCCGGCCAGATCCAACCATTCGGCGAGGAAAGCGGCCGGTGCGCCCAGCTCCTGGTGAGCGTAGCGATAGTCCGCCGGCCATGCGCCATCACGCCGATAGTCGCCGATGCCCCGGGTGGCTTCATCGATGCCGGTGGTGCTGGTGCCGATGATCACGCCCACGCGTGCGTGGCCGAAGCGTGCTATCGCGGCGCGGATATCCGATTCGATTTCCAGCGCGGCTGCCAGCAGCAGGCGGTTGTTGCGATTGTCCCGCGTTGACGCCAGTGCAGCCGGCACCGGCGGCAGCGCGGCGCGTGCAGCACCCATCGGCGCCTCGCGACCCGGTATCCAGCCGGACACAGGCCGGATGCCCTCGTCCGATCCCCCGAACAAGGCTTCAGCGACGGCGGCTTTGCCTGCGCCGAGTGCGCACACCACGCCCAGTGCGTTGAGATAGCTGTTCATGTGGCGTCGAGCGGCTTCAGTGCTACCACGTTCACCAGGGTTTCCTCACGGATGCCGGGCGGTGGCGGCGCGCGCAGGCCCCAGCGTTCGAGCAGGCCGAAGTCGCTCGATCGACTCCACCACAGATAGGGTAGCGAGACCCGCTCCGCTTCAAAGCGGAAGCCGCGGTCGCGCAGCATCGCGACGTATTCGTCGGCGCTCTTTTGAACGTGCATAGGGTGACGGAAGAACCAGCGGATCACCCAGGTATCGATATAGGCCTTGGTGGACTCGGCGAACAGCAGCAGGCCACCGGGTTTCAACACGCGCCAGAATTCGTCGAGTGCACGTTCCTGTTCCACCAAGTGATGGAAGGTCTGGTGACAGAAAACCATGTCCACGCTGTGGTCCGGCAGCGCGATCCGCGCGCAGTCACCCGCGATCAGTTCGACCGGAATGTCTTCGCGTGCGGCTTCGGCGCGCGACAGCTCGATGCTGTGCGGATCAGCATCGAGGCCGATCAGCCGGGCCGGCTGGAAGGCATCGCGAAGCAGGCGGAATGACCGACCCTGGCCACAGCCCACGTCGAGCAGGCTGGCGACAGGAGCAGGTGGCTCGCCGATCATCCGCTTGAGGTCCTTGATGGCGACGCGCAGCACATGGTGCTGCCACGTGTGCGTGCGCAGGAAGCGAAAGCCAATGCGGGTTTCGGGAACGTAGGTGGCGCTCGCGTAGGTCATGCGTGATCAGCGGCAAGGTGAATGGGAAGGGAGGATGGTGCGTCCTGCGCTGGCAGGTGACGCTCGACCGCATCGATGAAGACCTGCGGAGACACCAGCTGCATTTCGCCCTGCAGATTGACGGCAACCTGGATCGTGCTGGCACGGGTAAGGCGCTCGCCGGTAGCCGCGTCGCAGATCAGGTAGTGAACCTTGAGCCGGTTGCGCCACTCGACCAGCTCGGCCCTGACCGTGATGCGCTGCCCGAAGCGCGCGGGGCCGGCGTAGCGCAGCTGCACGTCGATGATGGGCCAGACCCAGCCGGCGGCCTTCATCTGCGTGTAGTTGTGGCCGATGGCGTCGAGCAGGGCGCAGCGCGCCACCTCGAGATACTTCACGTAGTGGCCGTGCCAGACCACGTCCATGGAATCGACATCGAAGAACGGCACCAGGACCTCGGTGTCGACGCGCAGTACGCCTTTAGCGCGCATGTTCGGTCTCCGTCATTGGTGCCCGCCAGTAGGGGTAGAAGTTGAACCACTGCTGCGGCGCCTGCAGGCAACGCTGCGCAAGGCGGTCGGCATAGCCCTGGGCCCAGCGCTGGATGGTGGCGTCGCGCTGGCCTCGTGCCCAGGTCTGTTCATCGATATAGGGTTCCAGGTGAATGGTGTAGCGGCCGCTCACCTTGAGGCAGAAAATCAGGTTCACCGGGCAGCGCAGCAGACCGGCCATCAGCCATGGCCCTTGCGGCAGCGGCGCGGTATGGCCGAGGAAATCGACCTCGACGCAACGACCGCCATGCAGCGGTACGCGGTCGCCGGCAATGGCCAGCCATTCGCCGCGCTCGATGCGTTGTGAGAGGTCCATCATCAGTGCGGTATCGAGCTCGCTCACCTGGATCAGGCGCATGCGTTGCTCACCGGCCTCGCCCAGCAAGCGGTTGTAGTGACCCACGTGATGCGTGTGCACCAGCACGTTGAGCGGCACCTGATCGCCCAGTTCCGCCATCGCGCGGCAGACGTCGAGATTGCCCAGATGCGTGCACACCAGAATCTGGCCGCGACCGTTGCCGCGGCTTTGCAGCAGGCGCGAGCGCACGTCGGCCGGGTCGTCCAGGCTCACGTGATCGAGCTTGAGCTTGCCGTTCCACACATCGAGGCGGTCGAGCAGGCACTCGGCGAACGCCATGAACTGGCCGAACACGCTGCGATGCCGTGGTTGCAGCTCGGGGCGTCCACTCCAGCCGGAGAGGCGGGTCTGGTATTGCCGGATGCTGT
Organism: Dyella amyloliquefaciens; assembly: GCF_004296575.1. GTDB lineage: Bacteria > Pseudomonadota > Gammaproteobacteria > Xanthomonadales > Rhodanobacteraceae > Dyella > Dyella amyloliquefaciens. The sequence continues at coordinate 167,857 of NZ_SAYT01000006.1, forward strand.
AGCGCCCGCGTCGGTCCGATACGTAGAAATAGAACACGATCACGTAGAGCAACGGTGCCAGCACGCGGCGCCCGAGACGCCGTGCGATCAGCGCCGTGAACTTCATCAGGATGAAGCTGCCGCGCTCCTTGCGACCGGCCCAGTGGCGTTCGTTGGCGGCGGACTCACTCATCGGCGCGCGTCCACTGCAGCCGACCCGAGGAATACTCCACTTCGTTGCGAGCATAGTGAAAATGCATGCGCGCCTGGGCCGCGTCGCGGCGCAAGCTCAGCTGCACTTCGTCGCCGGGGCGCAGCGGTCGCTGGAACTTCAGCATTTCCACACGGCGACAGGTGGTCGGCGTACCGAAGCGCTCGGCGCTGCGGGCCAGCACCCAGGCGAGTTGCAAGACGCCGGGAACGATCGGCAGCTGGGGGAAGTGGGTGTCAAACTGCTGCAGGTCCACGGGAATGCGCAGCGACAGCGTCGCGCCATCGCCATCCACCTGTTCGCCGAGCAGCTCGGCTTCGGTGGGGCGGGGCTGTGCAAGAAGGGTGGCTGCCCAATCCGATTCGGACTGAAGAGGCCAGGCATCGACCAGCCGCCATGTCTCCGGTACGTTCAATCCGTGCGTCGGCAGCGTTTTGTCCACCGCCTGCAAGAAGGCACGGCGGCCCAGCCGGCGCAGCGCGGAAAGGCCCTCAGGAGTAGGCAGCAGGATTGCCCCTGCCAAAGCCCATCGCACCTGCGCGACCCATGGATGATCGGGCAGTACTTGCTTCATGGCGGCATCGGATCCGCTCACGCCGTCGCCCGCAGGCGCTGGCGGAGCAGCCATTCGCCGCCGAACAAGGTGCCCATGATGAAGTAGACGATGAGGCCGTTGTAGAGCGTCCACCAACTCAATGGCGCCCACAGCGTGAGCACGGCCGATGTGAACACGTTGAACACGAAGAAGCCGACCCACACCCAGGTCACCGTTCGTGTGTAGGGAATGGCGGCGTCCGGCAGATCGGGTTCGCGCAGGCGCGCGATACGTTCGACGATCGGTGGTCCGAAGTGCAGGCTGAAGGCGAACACGAACAGCAGCAACAGGCTGATCAGCGATGGATACCAGCGCAGCAGCATGGCCTCGCCACTGAAGGCGAGCATGACGCAATAAGCCAGTGCAGCGCCCACCATCCATCGGCCGCCCGGTTGCTTCAGCAGCCCCGGTGCGCGGATCAGCCACACCGCGCCGAGAATCAGCGCGAACACCGGCGTGTCGACATGTTCCATGCCGAAGTACACCAGGAAGGGGTACAGCAGCCCGACGACCGGCAGCAGGATGGATATCAGCTTGCGCATGCGGCCCGCTGTGCTTCGACAAACGAGGCCAGGCTCGCCACGTTGGCGAAATGCTGGCGCGCATCGCGCGAGTCGGAGGCAATCTGGATGTCGAAGCGCTTCTGCAGCGCCAGCGCGAGTTCCAGGGCGTCGATCGAATCCAGTCCCAGTCCTTCACCGAACAATGGCATGTTGGGCGTGATGTCGCTGACCTCGATGTCCTCAAGGCTGAGCGTGTCGATGATCAGTTGGGCGATATCTCTTTGAAGGTCGTTCACGGCGATGCGAGCTCTTTGAGGTAGAGGGTGTGCAGATGCTGGTTGAGCCGGCGCGATGCAATTGGCAGCGGCGTATCGGCGTTGAAGGCGGCCGGATCGATGTCCGTACCCACGCGCAGGCACACGTGGAAGCGGCGATGCGGAATGCTGTACCAGGGCTCCGCCTTGGTCAGCGTGGTCGGCTCGACCGAGATGAAGACCGGGGTGATCGTCTGTGCGCCGCGCAGCGCGATGGCCGCGGCACCCCGGTGAAACACGGGAGCCTGTCCCGGCGTCGTGCGCGTGCCTTCGGGGAACACGATCAGCGTCTGGCCTTCGCGCAAGACGTCGGCGGCATGCTCGAGGGTTTCCGTGCTGCCATCGTTGGCGATGTATTCGGCCCGGCTGATCGGACCGCGCATGCACGGATTTCGCCACAGGCTCTGCTTCACCACGCAGTTGGCATCGCGAATCTGCGAGACCAGGAACACCACATCGATCAACGAGGGATGGTTGGCGATGACCATCTGACCCGGCTGACCAAGGCGCTCGGCGCCGATCACTTCGAAGGTGAGTACGCCCGTGCGGTACATGAACTGCACGTGCAGGTGAAACGCCCGACTGATGGCAGCGCGCATGCGGCGACGACGTGTCAGGCGGGAGCCCGGCAGCAGCCACAGCAACGGGAACACCAGAATGTACAAGAGCACGCCGCCCACGCCGAACAGCGCAAAGCTCATGGCCGTGGCGAGCAGGCGCCACAGGTAGAAATGGTCGCGACGCAGGCTCAAGGGTTCCGCTGCCAGATCCATTGACGTGTCTTCCATGTGTGCATGAGGGAGGCGGCTGGCCTGTGCAACGCACGCACGAAGTCGAGCGCGAACGGCCAGTCGGTGTGGTCTGCTTGCGTGGTGCGGCCACTGAGTTGCAGTTGCCAGTGCGACGCGGCTCCGGCATCGGGGCGCGAGGCGCCCACGCGCAAAGCCACTGCGTAGGTGAACGGCACATCGTCGATCCAGTCGGCGTAGGCCTCGGGTGGGCGCTCTTCCGTCATCACCACGATCACGGCGGGTGCACCCTGGTCGATGAGCGTGGCCGCTTCGAGCATGGCGTGCTCGAAGGTGTCGGCCTCTCCGGCGATCGCGGTGGATTCGCCACGCTGGCCGCGCAGAATCGACCACTGCCCGGCGATCGCGTTATGCACTGAAAGTCCGAACTGCGTGGGTGACAACGGCTGGCGATCGGCAACGTCGCCAAGGATGGCGTACGTGCGCGTGGTCTCGCCGTGGCGTGAAGCGAATACCAGTGGCAGCTGTTCGTCGTCGCCGCACAGCGGCCATGCGACATGCAGCGCGATGCGTGCCATGCGGCTCAGGCGGCGACGTTGCATCGCGGGCAGGAAACTGCAGTCCGGTTGCTCGCCCTGCTCGGCGGGCGCCCACGGCGCATTGGCCCAGGCCTGCCATGCTTCGGCACTTTCCAGGCCCGGCGCCCAGGCGCGCCAGTCGGCGATGCGCAGGTCGATCATGCGTGGTCTCCCGTCATCCGACGAAACATCAGGGAGGCGCAGCTGCCGCCGAAGCCGAAGCTGTTGGACAGCGCGCAGTCGATCTGGCGTTTGGTCGTCGAGGTCAGCAGCGGCGTTGCCTCGAACATCGCATCGGGGCTGACGATGTCGGTGCCCGCCGCGAAGCCGTGCTGCATCATCAGCAGGCAGGCAATGGCGTCGAGTGCTCCCGCTGCTGCCGGTGCGTGTCCGATCAGTCCCTTGATCGATGAAAGCGCTGGTGCGTCGGTGCCGCGCTCGCGAAAGACCGTCTCGATCGCTTCCCACTCGGCCAGGTCGCCGAGCGGAGTGGAGCAGGCATGGGTGTTGATGTAGTCGGGCAGCGTGCCGCCTTCATCGAGCGCCTGGCGCATTGCATCGGCGATGCCGGCGGGACCTGGGCCCACCATGCTCGTCGCGTCGGTGCTGGCGCCGTAGCCGCACACTTCAGCAAGTATGGTCGCGCCACGTGCGCGGGCATGTTCGAGTGATTCGAGTACCAGCACGCCAGCGCCGGCGGCGAGCACGATGCCATCGCGTTCTGCGTCATACGGGCGCGATGCCCGTTCCGGTTGCGCATTGCTGTTGACCGACAGCGCGCCCATTGCGTCGAACCACAGCGCGGTCGTGTCGTGCAGTTCCTCGCTACCGCCGCAAATGACCTTCTGCAGCTTGCCTAGCTGGATCAGCTCCAGGGCCTGGCCGATCGCATGCGCGCCGCTGGTGCACGCGGAGGTGATCACCATGCTGCGACCGCCGACGCCGAAGGCATGAGCGAGGCCCGCCGATACCGAGCTGCTCATGCCACGCGTGACGATGTACGGTGACAGCCGCGCAATGCCACGCGAGGCGAAGCTCTCTAGCGCCGCCTGATGCTCACTCAGCGCCGCACCGCCGCCGATGACCAGGCCACAAGTGGGCGAAGCCAACTGGCCCGGCGTGAGTCCGGACTGGGCAATCGCCTCGCGCGCGGCCTGCCATGCATACCAGGCGGTTACGGGCAGGAAGCGGCGCAGCTTGCGTGGCGGCTCTTCCAGCAAACGCTGCTCGACGGCACCGCCGACCTGGCAACGCATGCCCAGCGCTTCCAGCTGCGGCAGGTGGCGTACACCACTGCGGCCGCTGCGAAGCGCACCGAGCAGGGGCTCGGTGCCGACCCCCACGCACGACACTGCACCCATGCCGGTCACGACGACCCGGGGCAGCGAAGCGCGAGGCGCGGCGACGGCGTTCATGCGTCAATGGCCTTGAAGATCAGCGAGGTATTGATGCCGCCGAAGGCGAAGTTGTTGTTCATCACGTAGCGCGCGTCGATGCGGCGGCCTTCGCCGACGATGTAGTCGAGCGGCGCGCACTCGGGATCGGGGTTCTCGAGGTTGAGCGTGGGGGCGAACCAGCCCTCTCGCATCATCTCGACCGTCCACCACGATTCCAGTGCGCCACAGGCTCCCAGCGTGTGGCCCACGTAACCCTTCATCGAGCTGATCGGCGTGGCGGTGCCCAGCACCGAAGCGGTGGCATGGCTTTCCGCCACGTCGCCGCGATCGGTGGCGGTGCCGTGTGCGCTGATGTAGTCGATCGCAGCGGGTTCGAGGCCGGCGTCGTCGAGTGCCATGCGCATCGCGACGGCCATCGTCTCGCGGGTGGGCTGGGTGATGTGGCTGCCGTCGGAGTTGCAGCCAAAGCCCACTACCTCGGCGTACATGCGTGCACCGCGTGCGCGGGCATGTTCGTATTCCTCCAGCACCAGCGTGGTCGCGCCTTCTCCGACCACCAGGCCGTCGCGTGCACGGTCGAACGGGCGCGGAGTCAGTGCCGGCTCATCGTTGCGCGTACTGGTGGCGAACAAGGTATCGAACACCGCGGCTCCCGGGCCGGAGAGCTCCTCCGCACCGCCGCACAGCATCAGGGCCTGCTTGCCCTGCTGGATCGCCTCGTAGCCGAAGCCAATCGCCTGGCTGCCAGATGTGCACGCACTGGACGTAGGGATGATGCGCCCCTTCAGGCCGAAGAACACGCCGACGTTCACCGCCGTGGTGTGCGCCATCATCTGGATGTAGCTGGTGGCGGTGACACCCTGCATCGAGCCGGTGTCGAGCATGTGGCCCATCACGCGGACAGGCTCCACGCTGCCGCCCGAGGAGCCGTAGGCGACGCCCATGCGTCCATCGCTCACCGATGCGTCACCAAGCAGGCCTGCATCGGCCAATGCACGCTCGCTGGCGGCCACGGCCAGTTGCGCCACGCGGCCCATCGAGCGCAAGTGGCGCCGAGGCCACGGCGGTGTCGCGAAGTCGTCGACGGGACAGCCAAGCCGTCCGTTCAGTGCATCGAAGTAGTCCCATTCGGGCATGCGTCGCACTGCGTTGCGGTATTGCCGCAGGCGCGCGGCGATGCTGGCCCAGTCGTGACCCAGCGGAGTGATGCCGCCGATGCCAGTGATGACGACGCGCTTCATCGGTGCGCGCCCTGCGAGAGGAAGGTGTCGTTCATGGTGATGGCTCGGAAGCGGGCAGACTGGCCGGCGCCAGCAGCGCGGTGATGCCAATGCCCAGCAACAGGGTGATACCGAAATGCTGCAGCGCTGGCATGGTGCTCAGGCCCAGCAGTCCGAAGGAAAGCAGCGCGGTAACGGCTGAAAGCAGCACGCTCGCATAGCTGGCACCTGGGAGGTGCCCGGTGTGCGGTTCGCCCTCCCGCATGAATACGGCGTAGTTGGCGCCCACGCCCAGCACCAGCATCAGCGCCATCCAGTGGAACAGCGTAAGCGGTTGGCCGGCATAGCCGAGGGCGGCCACGGCAAGTCCGATACCGAGCAGCGGCGGTGCAAGCACGCGTGGCGCGGCGCGTCCGTAGCGCCAGGTGAAGACCGCGCCGACGAGCGCGAGTGCAGCCAACAGCCACAGGCTGGCGTACTGGCGGTAGCGCCCGAACAACGCCGACACGCTGGCCGGTTTGTCGACGAGGCTTACGTCCTGCAAGCCGTCGGCGGCCGCGCGCAGCACGGCGACATCGTCCTGGCCTTGCGGCAGCACGAGCGAGGCATAGCTATGGTCGCCCTGATTCATCCATAGGTAACGAAAGGGAATGGATAAGGGCATCGACAGCCACGCGTCGATCTTGAGCACGTCGCCAGGCCATCCCGCAAGGTAGGCGTTAGCCACGGACGCCTTGATGCCCGCCTGCACCAGGGTTGCTTCCATCGATGCACCCGATGCGAACCAGGGGGCCAGGGCGGCCTGGTTGGCGCGTTGCCGTTGTGCCGACGGCACCATCCCGGCCACCCCCGTCCAACCACCGAGTTGTCGCTGGTCCACCAGCGACTGCAGTCGCTGCTCGAGTGCTTCCTCCCGCTGCAGGGTCAGCTCGGGGGTGGTGCCGGTGACCAGATAGAACTGGCTGCCGTTGCCGAGACCGGTGATCGCGCGGATACGTGCCTCCTGCTGCGCCAGCGCAGCGGGCGGAGCGATCAGCAGATGGATGTCATCGTCATGGCCCACGCGCCACCAGCCAGGAGCCGCTATGGCCAGCAGCAATGCCAGCACCGCCAGGCCAAGGCGTCCGTGCGCCAGCCGCATCACATGCTGTTGCCAGCCGCGTGCGAGCTTCACAAGCTGGGGCGACAGCGACCTGCGCGCGGGTGCTGCGGAGAGCACGGGCAACAGCCAGAAAACGCTGAGGCAGGACACCGTCATGCCCACCATGGCAAAGCAAGCCATCTGGCGCAGGGCTGGGAAGGGCACCAGGCCAAGCAGCGCATAGCCCAGCAGCGAAGTGCCCAGCGCCAGCAGCAGCGCCGGGCGAACCTGCTGCACGCCTCGCTGCGGTTGCCACGTCGCCCCCGCATTGGCGCGCGCACACAGGTACTGGATCGAATAGTCCACCGCTTCGCCAAGCAGGGCCGCGCCGAACACCAGGGTAAGCAGGTGGATCTGGCCGAACAGCAGCAGGGTTGCCACCAGCGCGCTGACGATACCCACCGCCGTGGACAGGAAAGCCACCAGCAATGGCCGTGGCGAGCGGAAGGTCCACAGCAGCAGCAGTGCGATGCCCAGCGTCGAGGTCAGGCCCACCACGTGCATGTCGCGCTCGGCGCCGGCACGCGCGGCGGCCGCGTAGAACACCGCGCCTGTCCGCAGCAGCTGCGAGCCGGGATGATCGCGACTTGCCTCGTGCCACGCGCGGTCGAGCGCACCGAGGGCGTCGCGTTGCACGCCATCGTCATACGAGGAGCCGCGCAGCGACGCGATCACCATCACATAGGTGAGACCGTCCTGGTGGGCGGTGAGCAGATCGTCCTCCGGCACCAGCGGTGAACGGCTCCACGGTTGCTGGTCCAGCCAGTGCTGCAGCCAGCCGAACGGATCGTCCTGCAAGCGGGTGCCGATGCCGGCGATGAACGGTTCGTTGAGGCGCCGGGCCAGTGCCTGGGCGGGATCATAGGCCGGCTGTGTCAGCGCGGTGCGGTCGGCGGCGCTGAGCAAGCTGAAGCGATAGGGCAGGTAAGGTGCAACGAACTGGTCGAGATCGAAGGGCGGCAGTTCCGCGGTTACCGCGTCGAACGCGTGCTCGCGGGATAATGCCTTGCCCAGTTCGCGAGCGGATGCCTTCGCCGCGTCGTCATCGGCGTTGGCGACCACCAGCACCATGCGATCGCCATTGGCGTGCGCCAGTCGGTCCACCGCGGCCTCGGCAAGCGGGTGGCGCTCGGTGGCGGGCAACATCGCGAGCAGGTCGGTCTGGATGGGCACGGAGTGGTTGCCGAACAGCAGCCAGAGTCCCAACACGACCGTACTCAGGGCAAAGACCCCGAACAGTCCTGCTCGAAGATGCAGGCCACGCATGCTCATGGCACGCCGAGGGCACGTGCTTCGAGTGCGCTCAAGGTGCCGGCATCGCGCGTACCGCTGAAACGGATCTGCGTGCGCTCGCCGCCTTGCATCTCTACGTCGATGCCTTGCAAGAACTCGTTGCCGCTCAGCTCGATGGCACTGAGCACGCGAGCCATGCGCTGCTGTCGCGGCGTGAAGCGCAGGCTCCACTGGGAGGTGCTGCCGCGCGCTTCCACATCGAACTGCCGCAGCGCCTCTTCCGGCTGGCCTGCCAGCATGGACTGCAGCATTTGCGATACCTGGGCCACCCCGCGATCACCGTTGCGAACTACCTGCAAATGCCCATGGTCGTCGATGCGGGCAGTGCGCGTGCCGGTCAGCGCCAGCGTCTCGCGATAGGGCTGGGTGACCTGCCACAACATGCCATTGCCACTGACGAACAGCAGCTGTCCCTGGCTCAGCTGCGGCTGGGCCAGCGCCGGATTCTCACGGCTCTGCGTGAAGTCCGCGCGCACGCGTGGATGGGCGGCCAGCTCGGCGAGCACCTGCCGGAGCAGGTCGGTCTCCTGCGCGTGCAGGCCGGAGGCAAGCACGGAGAGCACGGCGACGATCAGCCAGCGCATGCGACCTTCCTGCGGCGAAGTCGGCGCCACAGCAGGCGCGGCGCGCGCGGCAACATGCCGATCAGCAGGCGCGTGTGCATCGCCGAGATGCGCACGTTGTCGCCCCACATGCGGAAATGGGAGAGGCCATTCTCCGGATAGATCACTCGTGTGGGTAGATTGCGCACGGGCACGCCGCGCCACACCATCCGCACCGCGGCCTCGGTATCGAAGTCCATGCGCGCGGGAAACGGCTTGCGCGCCAGTTCGGCACAGGTCGGCGCCAGTGGGTACAGGCGAAAGCCACACATGGAGTCATGGATCTCCATCGACAGCGTCTCGATCCATACGAAGAAGTGAGTGATGTAGCGACCATAGAGGCGACCGCGTGGCACGCTGTCGTCATAGATCGGGCGACCGCAAACCATCGCGTGCGGATGGGTGGCAGCTTCGGCGAGGAAGCGCGGCACGTCGTTGATATCGTGCTGGCCGTCGGCGTCGATCTGCAGCGCATGGGTGTACCCAAGCTCTCGCGCCGCCAACATACCCGCGCTGAGCGCGCGGCCCTTGCCCTGGTTGTGTGGCAGGCGCAGCAGTTGTACCTGCGATTGTTCGTGCGCGATGGCATCGAGCACGGCGCGCGTCGCATCGTTGCTGCCATCATCCACGATCACCACCGGCAGGCCATGCGCGCGCAAGCCATCCACGGTGCGGGCGATCGTGTCCTTGTGGTTGTAGATCGGGATCAGCGCGCAAGGCGCGAAGACGCCGCTCTCCCTCGTGGCGCTCGGCATCATGCCGGTGGCCGCCGCGTCAGCGGAGGAGCAGCGTCTGTACGGTCGCGACCACGTCGCCTACCGTGCGCACGCTTTTGAAGTCTTCAGGCTTGATGCGCATCCCGGTCATGTCCTGCACCTGGATGGCGAGGTCGACGGCATCAATGCTGTCCAGTTCGAGGTCGGTGAACAGGTGCGCGTCGGGCTTGACCCGCGTCGGCTCGATCTCGAAGGTCTCGTGCAGCATGTCCTTCAGGCGGGAGAGGATGTCCTCGTCGCTGATGCCGCTGGCCAAGATGGTGCTCATAAATCCCTGATCCTGCTCGTTGCACAGGTCGTTGCGAATCGCATGTTCTTGCGATACAAGGACCTTGGAACTTACCGTGGCCAGTCCACTGTGCGTAAAGGCACAGGAACTCACGCCGGCTGCACGCCGCGAGGCCGTGGCTGGAGCGTTCCCTTGATTGTGATGCGCCGGCAAAGCCGGCCCCCTTGGTGCCACCAATTGCTTTTGTAGGCAATGCCTTACAGTGGGCAAAAGGTGAGGGTCGCAGTGTAACAGAAGCCCCCGTCGGCAACGAGCCGACTTTTCGGTACGTAGGGAGGCACCGTGGCTTATTGCGGAAAAAGCGAAGCCGCCAGCCAAGGCCAGCGGCTTCGTCGTACCCGATGGGCGGGGCGCCCGTGGGAAGCGCTTACTGGCCGCGCATGCGACCGGCGAAGCGCGGGCCGTTGTTGCCCATGGTCGGCAGCTTGATCTTGCCGATGGCCTCGATACGCTCCTCGGCCAGACGGTCGGCTGCCTTGTAGGTCGGCACGCCTTCGGTCTTGGAGATTTCGAAGATGCGGCCCAGGTTGTAGTAGATGGTGCGCATCATGCGCATCGCACGCTCGCGGTTGTAGCCGTCGATTTCCAGCGAGACGTTCATCACGCCGCCGGCGTTGACGGCATAGTCCGGGGCATACAGCACGCCGCGACGGGTCAGCTCGTCACCGATGGCGTCGGTGGCCAGCTGGTTGTTGGCGGCGCCGCAGATGATCTTCGCCTTGATGCGGTCGATGGTCTGCTCGTTGACCGTGCCACCCAGCGCGCACGGCGAGTACACGTCGGCGTCGACGTCGTAGATCTCGTCCAGGCCCACGGCTTCGCAGCCCAGCTCGTCGACGCAGCGCTGCACGGCATCCTTGTTGATGTCGGTGACGAACACCTTGGCGCCCTGCTCGCGCAGCAGCTTGATGAACTCGCTGCCCACGTGGCCGCAACCCTGCACGGCGTAGCTGTACTTGCCCACGTCTTCGTTGCCGTGCTTGAACTGCAGCGCGGCCATCAGGCCCTGCAGCGTGCCGAACGCGGTGAACGGCGACGGGTCGCCCGAACCACCATGCACCTGGTGCACGCCGGTCACGTATTCGGTTTCACGGAACACGTATTCCATGTCGTTGACGTCGATGCCGACGTCTTCAGCCGTGATGTAACGGCCGTTGAGCGAGTTGACGAAGCGGCCGAACGCGCGGAACAGCGCCTCGGACTTGTCCTTGCTCGGATCGCCAATGATCACCGCCTTGCCACCGCCCAGGTTCAGGCCGGCCACGGCGTTCTTGTAGGTCATGCCGCGCGACAGGCGAAGCACGTCGTTCACCGCGTCCTGCTCGCTCTTGTACGGCCACATGCGCAGGCCGCCGAGTGCCGGACCCAGCACCGTGTTGTGGATCGCGATGATGGCCTTCAGGCCGGCATCCTTGTTGTGGCAGAAGACGACTTCTTCGTGACCCGTCTTGGCGATGGTTTCGAAAATCATTGGAACGCAAACTCCACGATTGGCGGTGCCGGGGGATGGCGCCGCAGGAATGGAGGCGGGGTTCGATCCAGTGCGGCCCCGCCGGGGTACTAACAAAAGCCTTAAAGTCAAAACCCCGACCAGTGGTCGGGGCGATGAATTTAGTTCGCTAGTTTAGTACGTCCCCGGCGGAACGGTTGCTGCGACGCCGCAAGTCGCTGGCGTACGGGGAAAAATTCCCATCGGCACCGCCGGCCCGGCGATGCCGGGGGCGTTACCCCCGGTCGGGTATAGCGGTCAGCGGGGTCGCAGGTTGCTACGCCAACCTGGCTACGTGTCGGCGATTGGCCGACTCAGCTGCTGCCAGTCGGGTCGGATTCGTTCTGCCAGTAGACGGCGTAACGCTCCCCGTGCACCTGGTTGAGCGGCACGACCGCAAGCTTGCCGTCGTGCGTCTGCGCTTCGAAACGCAGTTCCTTCGCGGACTGCACGCGCAACCAGGACATCTCCTCCGGCTTGTCCATCACCACGCGCGGTGACGGCCAGGGCTTGGGCTCCGGCTTGGGGGCCGCGTCATAGCCGCAATACTGCATGTCGTGGGTCAGGCCCTTGTCGCCCAGTCGCGCGGCGAGCACCAGCGGACCGTACAGCGCGGCGTGCAGGCCATCGTCGCCGGGCAGGGCCTCGTGGGTGAGGCGCATGGGCAGGTCCATCTCGATGCGATCGCCATCGCGCCACTCGCGCTTGATCGTCAGGTAGCTGCCCGGCGAGGCAAATACATCCAACGCTGTACCGTTGAGGCGCACGCGTGCGCCCGGTGCTATCCAGGATGGCACGCGGAGATTCAGTGCGAACGTGGATGGCGCGGCCAGGGACAGCTGGAACCGCGTCAACGGCTCGCGGGGGAACGCGGTTTCCTGGCGGAAGCGCAGCTTCTGCTCGGGCCAGTTGAGTTCGGACGGGATGAACAGGTTGACGTAGAGATCGTTGCCTTCGCGGAAATAGATGCTGTCGTTGAAACGGGCAAACTCTTCCGCGCCGCTGCCCGTGCAGCACCAGAAGGAATCGGTAGGCGTGTTGTAGAACTTCGCCGCACCGGGCTGCAGCGGGTAGTAGTACAGCTTCATGCCGTCGCCGTCCTGGGTACCCAGGCGCGCGTTGTAGAGCGTGCGCTCGTAGTAGTCGAACGCGCGAGGGTCGCCATTCCACGCATATATGTGGCGCGTCAGCTTCATCAGGTTGTACGCCACGCAGCACTCGGCGCTGTACAGGCCCAGCTGGTCCTTGAGATCGCCGGGTGCGGTTTTCCAGAACTCGTCGTTACTCGAGCCGCCGGTGGCGTAGTTGCGGTTGCGAGTGACGGTTTCCCAGAAGAATTCGGCGATGTGCCGGTAGCGCGGCTCACCGGTAAGTTCGTAGCGCCGCGCCGCGCCGATCACCTTGGGGATCTGCGTGTTGCTGTGCAGGCCTTGCAGTTCATCGCGATGGGCGGCGAGCGGGTCGAACAGCGAAACCTGGTCGAAGCGGTGCGCGGCCCCCTGGTAGCGATCGTTGCCGGTGATCGCATACAGCTCGAGCATGGCGTCGTTCATCCCGCCGTACTCGGTCTTCAGAATGTGTGCCATCTCCGCGTCGGAAAAACCGTTGAGCCAGCGTACCGTCCAGTTGCCGATGCCGATGGCGACCTGCAGCGCCTGCTTGTTGCCGGTGTGCACGTACATGTCGAGCATGCCGGCAAGGATCTTGTGGATGGTGTAGAACGGCGCCCACACTTTCTGGCCGCTGCTCAGCCGGTCGAAGAAACTCTCCGGGAACGCACTCAGGTAACCATTCGGTTGCTGGCAGGCGGCGAGTGCCGCCACCAGTTCGTCGCCGCGCTGCTTGAGCGTGGTATCGCCCACCGTGGCGTAGGCCAGCGCAGCAGCGGAAAGATAGTGGCCGCCGCTGAAGTGCCCGCGCAGCTCGCAGTCGGGCTTCTCCCATCCACCCAGCGGTTTCGCGCTGGAATGGATTCCCGCCTGCACGCGAAAGCTATGCGCCAGTCGATCCACCGGCAGGCTGTGCAGGTAGTTCTGGTTGATGGCCGCCGCACGGGAGAAGTCGCTATCCAGGAGGCGGACCTGGCCAAGCCCAAAGGGCTGCATGCGATACACGGGCTGCTCGCGTATGGCGTTGGCCGCCGCCGCATCGGCCGGCGTGAGCGTATCGGCGACGTCGGGTGCCAGGCTGAATGCACGAGGCACCACCGCCAGTGATGCCAGCGCTGCGCCGGCCTGCTTGAGAAATCGCCTGCGATGTTCACGATCGTCTTGCATGACTTTCCCCGTGCCATGGCTGGTCATCGCGGATGGATGACTTTGTTGGAGCGTTGCTTGCGTACGATTCCATCGTGGCTTCAGGCGGCCACATCGTCTTGTGTCATTCGAAGGGACGATGTGCGGAAACCCGCATAGCCGCGCAAGTCCAGATGCTGAGACCTCAGTGCGGTGTATCCAGTCGGACCAGCAACACATCGTGGCGGGCCAACGCAATGGCCTGCTTATCCGAAAGCGAAATGGGCGTGCCACTCCACAGGTCCTTGCCTTGCTGGCTGCCATGCAGTCCGAGCTTCGCCAGGTTCAGGCGGAATGGATGGGTATCGGCGTAACGGGCGCTGCCCACGTTGAAAATGGCGATCGCCATCGCGCCGTTCTGGAGCGGGCGCGTCCACACCTCCACCTCACCCTCGGCATAGGCCCGGGTCGCCTGCTTGCCCAACGGGTCCTGGTCGATGGCGATGACGTCGCGATTGCCCAGGATGTTCTTGACCTCTACCGGCATGTGCGCAAGGTCATTGCCGGCGAGCAGCGGTGCCGCCAGCATGGCCCACCAGCTGAAGTGCGCCCGATTCTCGGCAGCGGTCAGCTTGCCGTTGCCGACCTCAAGCATGTCCGGGTCGTTCCAGTGGCCGGGGCCGGCATAGCTGGCCAACCCGGCCTGCTGCGAGGCGATCGCATAGATGCGATCCCATTCGGGCGTGATGTCGCCGGTGGTTCGCCAGAGGTTGCCGTCGACCTTGGCGCCGGGAGCCCACTCCCACACCGCATCCCAGCCGTACTGGCACAGGGAATAGACGATCGGCCGGCCCGTGGCCGCGAGGGCGGCGTGCATGCGTTCGTAGGCGTCGACCATCAGGCGCATCTGTTGCGCGGGATCGTTGGGCGCCTTGGCCTTCATCTGGTCTTCGATGAAGCTGCACAAGTCGTACTTGAGATAGTCCACGCCCCACTCGGCGTAGGTCTTTGCATCTTGCGCCTCGTGTCCCAGCGATCCGGCGAAGCCGGCACAGGTCTTGGGGCCCGGCGAGGTGTAGATGCCGAGTTTCAGGCCTTTCGAATGGACATAGTCGGCCAGCGCCTTCATGTCGGGGAAGCGCTCATTGGCGTGGATCACACCCTTGGCGTCCCGTTGGCCCTGCCAGCCATCGTCGATGTTGACGTACACATAGCCGGCGTCGCGCATGCCCGTGCTCACCAGGGCATCGGCCGCTGCACGTACATCGGCATCGGTGACTTTCTCGGCGAAGAAATTCCAGCTGTTCCAGCCCATGGGCGGCGTGGCCGCCACGGGAGCGGCGAGTGCGTTGCCGCACGCCGAACCCAGCACCATGGTCAACGCGAACAGAACACTACGGGACAATCGCATGGTTCACCTCGTTGTCAGGAGAGCGGTGCGTAACGTCAAGCCGCGTTTGCGGTTGCGCGACTATGGTGCCGGCCGTAGCTGAGATACAGCACGCAACCCAGCAGCAGCCAGATGGCAAAGCGCACATACGTGATGATGGGCAGGCCCCAGATCAGCCAGCACGAGAAGCCTACGCCGATGATCGGGACCAGTGGCACCAGCGGCGTGCGGAACGGGCGATGGAGCTCCGGCTGGCGCCAGCGCAACACGGCCACGGCCGTGCAGATCACGATGAAGGCGCCGAGCACGCCGATGTTCACCAGCTTGGCCAGCTCGTCCAGCGGAAACAGGCCGGCGGCGACGGTGGTCACGCCACCCAGCAGCAGGGTGGAACGATGCGGCGTGCGCCAGCGCGGATGCACGGCGGCAAACCACGACGGCAGCAGGCCATCGCGACCGAGGCTGAAGCCGATGCGCGCCCCGGCCATCAGGTTGGCGAAGATCACGCTGGTGATGCCACACACGGACGCCAGAGAGATCACCACCATCGTCCACGGCATGCCGATGCGGATGAAGGCATTCGCCACCGGCGCGGCGTTGTCGAGCGTGGTATAGGGCACGATGCCGGTGAGCACGAGGCAGATGGCGATGTAGAGCACCATCGCAATGCCCAGCGACAACAGCACGGCACGTGGCAGGTCGCGCTGCGGATTGCGCGATTCCTCTGCCGCGGTGGTGAGCATGTCGTAACCGAACACGGCGAAGAACACGACGGCTGCACCCGTGACCACGCCATGCATGCCGAACGGCATGAACGGATGCCAGCGTTCGGGCTTCACGTAGGCAGCGCCGGCGATCACGATCAGCGCGGCGCCGGCGATCTTGATCGACACGATCAGCGTGTTGAAGCGCGCCCCCCATTCCATGCGCACGGCGAGCAGGGCGGTGATGACCACGGAGATGGCGATGGCAGGCAGGTTCACCACGCAGCCCGGGGCACTGCCCCAGGCGCCTTGTGCCCATACCGGCAGGGGTATGCCGGCGGCATTGAGCAGTGCCTGCATGTACCCCGACCAGCCCACCGCGACGACGGCGGCAATCAGTGCGTACTCGAGCAGGAGATCCCAGCCGATGATCCAGCCGGCGAACTCGCCCAGCACGGCATAGCCGTAGGTGTACGCGCTGCCCGAGACGGGAATGAGTCCGGCGAACTCGGCGTAACACAGGGCCGCGGCGGCGCTGGCAATGCCAGCGATGATAAAGGACAACAGCACGGCCGGCCCGGCCTGCGTGGCCGCCACGGTGCCGGTGAGTACGAAGATGCCCACGCCGATGATGCCGCCAAGGCCGATCGCCGTCAGTTGCCACAGGCCCAGCACGCGACGCAGGCCGCTGCCGCCCCTCGCGGCCTCGCCCTGCAATGCCTCCACCGGCTTGCGCCGAAGCATGTCGTTGATCAGGCCCATCCGCTACTCCCCGTGTCGCGTGTTGTGTTTATTGTCTGAACTACGTCAGTCCCCTCCACGTTGTCATCCCGGCGGAAGCCGGGATCCAGTGACTTGGCCTCCGCGAGAGGCGCTGGATTCCGGCTTCCGCCGGAATGACGATGTGGTGCAAGGGTGGGTCAAGTCGTCCTTGGCGTATCGCTCCGTTGGTTAGGTATTGCCGTTACTTCGCGGCGTACGGCGACTTGCCGCCATCCGCGATGAACTTGTCCACTTGCTGCTGCAGCACCGGCAGCGGCACCGAGCCGAGCGAGAGTACGGTGTCGTGGAAGGCGCGCAGGTCGAAATGCTCGCCCAGTGCCTTCTCCGCCTTTGCGCGCGCATCGACGATAGCAAGCTCGCCCAGGTAGTACGACAGTGCCTGGCCCGGCCACGCAATGTAGCGGTCGACCTCCGTCTCAATCTCGTGCTCGCTCAGCGCGGTGTTGTCGCGCATGAACGCCTGCGCCTGCTCGCGCGTCCAGCCCTTGTGGTGGATGCCGGTGTCGACTACCAGACGGGCGGCGCGCCACATCTGGTAACTCAGGTAGCCGAAGCGGTCGTACGGCGTGTCGTACATGTCCATCTCCACGCCCAGGCGCTCGGAATACAGCGCCCAGCCTTCGCCATAGGCGGAGATGTAGGTGTAACGACGGAAGTCCGGCAGGCCTTCATGCTCGGCCGCCAGCGGCATCTGGAAGGCGTGGCCTGGTGCCGATTCGTGCAGCGTCAATGCGGTCAGCGAGTACAGCGGGCGCGAGGGCAGGTCATAGGTGTTGACCAGGTAGACGCCCGGGCCGCCGCGGCCACCGGTATAGAACGGCGCAAGGTCCGCGGGCACCGGCTCGATGGCGAAGCGCTGCCGCGGCAGGCGGCCGATGTAGTTGCCGACCTTGCCGTCCACGCGCTTGGCGATCCACGCGGCATCCTTCAACAGCTCGTCGGCGGTCTTGGGGTAGAACTTCGGATCGGTGCGCAGGTAGTGCAGGAATTCGGGGAAACTGCCCTTGAAGCCACTGTCCCGGATGGTTTCGTCCATCTCCTTGCGGATGCGCGCCACTTCCTTCAGACCCAGCTCGTGGATCGCGTCGGGCGTCATGTCGAGCGTGGTGTACTCGCGGATCTGCGACTGATAGAACGCCTTGCCGCCCGGCAGCGATTCGGCGGCGAGCGTGGTGCGCGCCTGCTTCATGTAGGTGTTGCGCATGAAGTCGAGCAGCTTGGCGTAGGCGGGAATCACCGATTGCTGGATCGCCTCGCGCCCCTGCACACGCAACTGCGCCTGCACGTCGGCGGGAATCGTGGCCGGCATCTTGCGGAACGGGGTGTAGAACAGGTTGTCGTCGCCCTTGGCGTTCACCACATCGGCGATCGACTGGTCGCGTCCGGTCAGCGTCACCCGCGGCACGCTGAAGCCCCGGGCCAGGCCGGCCTGCATGTTGGCCGTCTGCTCGCCGAAATAGCGCGGTAAGTCCTGCAGCTGGTGGATGTAGTGGCGGTAATCCTCGGCGGTGCGCAGCGTGCGGCGCGCGGTGAAGCCCAGGTTGGTCCAGAACGCGGTATCGCTGTTGAACGGCATCTCCCAGGTATGGAAATGCTGGTCGGCCAGCAGGGTCTCGATCTGGTTGCGATAAACCGCGTAATTGGCCGGGTCGTCGCCTTTCAGCTGGTTCGGCGAGATCGCGTCGAGCTGCTTGAGCACATCGGCCCAGTACTTCTCGCGCGTCGCCTGCGTGGCGGCGTCGACCTTCGGCAGGTGGTCGGCGAGCTTGCTGTCGTTGCTGTCCTCGTCATCCGCGCCCTTGAACTGTGCTTGGCGCCAGGCCCACTCCTTGGTGTAGATCTCATGGAAGCGGGCGGTGGCATCGTCGTCGGCACGCGTCGGCAACGAGGTGGCGAGGCAGAGCGTGCAGGCAAGGGCGAGGAGGAGAGGCTTCATGTCGCTGTCCTTCGTGGGGATTTCTGTAGGAGCGCACCCAGTGCGCGACCGCAACGTTTCGGCGTCTCCGCTTCGTCGGGTTTTCGCACACTGGGTGCGCTCCTACAGGGATAGGTAGGCATCACGCAAACGGCTGATCGATCGCGGGCGACGGCGGCGTGAACCAGGCGGCGCCGTCCTCGGTGACGTAGAAGTGGTCTTCCAGTCGTACGCCGAAACGGTCGGGCACCACGATCATCGGCTCGTTGCTGGCGCACATGCCGGGGTCGAGCAGCGTCTGGTTGCCGCGTACGAGGTAAGGCGTCTCGTGGATGTTCATGCCGCAGCCGTGACCGGTGCGATGAGGAATGCCAGGCAGCCGATAGTCGGGGCCGAGCCCGGCCTTCTCGACCACCTTGCGTGCCGCCGCATCCACCGCTTCGCAGGTCACGCCCGGACGCACGGCATCGAATGCAGCCTGCTGCGCGGCCTGCTCGAGTTCCCAGATGCGCGCCTGATCGGCGCTGGGCTGGCCGAAGATGTAGGTGCGCGTGATGTCGGAGTGGTACCCCTGCACGGTGCAGCCCGTATCGATCAGTACGAGCTCGCCGGGCTGCAGGTACTGCTCACCTGGCACGCCGTGCGGATACGCCGTGGCCTGTCCGAACTGCACGATGCAGAAAGTGGAGCCATTGTCTGCGCCCATCGCGCGATGGGCCTCATCGATGAAGCGCACGAGTTCGCCACGGCTGATGCCTTCGCGCATGAGACCGGCAGCGAGACGATGCACCTGCAGCGTCATCGCGGTGGCCTGCTTCATCAGCGCAAGTTCGGCGGACGACTTGCAGATACGGCAGCCGTCGATGATCGCGCTCGCTTCCTTCAGTGGCTTGCCACCGAGCACCGTGCGCAGACGTTCGGCGACCACATAGGGCGCCGCCGGATCGAGCGCGAGGCTCCCGGCGCCGCGTTCGCGCAGCGCATCAGCCACCAGCTGCTGTGGATCTTCGTGCTCCTCCCATAGGCGTACTTCGGCGGGAATCAGCAGTACGGCTTCCAGCGAGCCCATTTCGAATGCAGGGCAGACCACGATGGGAGCGCCGCGCTGCGTCACCAGCAAGCCGACCAGGCGTTCGCTCGCACCCCAGGCGACGCCGCTGAAATAGCGCAGCGAGGTGCCGGCGGTAACCAGCAGTGCATCCACGCCTTGTTCGCGCATCAGGCGACGCGCCTGGTCGAGGCGCTGCTGGTATTCGTCGGCACCGATGGCCGCTGCTGGTGCAGACCACGGGGCGAGCGAAGCGCGCGCCGTGACGATATCGAGGCCGCCAATCGGGCTGGCTGTGCTCATGCGCCGGCTCCGTGCCCGAGATCGTCTGCCGACCACACGCCGTCGATGCAGCGGGCGAGGCCTCCCGGATTGCGATCGCGCAATTCGGAGGGCAGCTGATGCTCGGGTACGTTGTCGTAGCAATGCAGGGCGGTGAAGCGAGTGATCGCGGCCGGCATGCCCACGGCCGTGAAGCCCGGATGGCCGGTGCTGGGATACGGGCCGCCGTGGTTCATGGCCGGGCTCACTGCCACGCCAGTCGGCATGCGATTGCCGATCAGGCGGCCAACACGCGGACGCAATGCATGAGCGACCTTTGCCCAGGTGTCGTCGTCGCTACCGTCGTTGGCGGTGTAGAGGGTGCCGGTGAGGTTGCCTTCGAACGCCGACGCGACCTGCGCCATCTGCTCGACATCCTTCACGCGCACCAGCAGGCTGACCGGGCCGAACGCCTCGGTCTGCAACGCCTTCGGCTCGCGCAGGAAGTGTTCCGCGTCGACGCTGAGCAGGGTGGGCGCGTAGCGATAGCCCGGCGAGCCGGCCTGGCCGCCGGCCAGCATTTCCGCACCCGCCTTGCGCAGCGTGGCGACGCTGCTCTGCAGGTGATCGAGCACGCCGCGCGAGAACAGCACGCCGGGTGCAGCTGCGGCGAAATGTTTGGTCGCCTCAGCCACGAAGGCGTCGCCGGCGGCATCGCGCTGCACGATCACCACGCCCGGGTTGGTACAGAACTGGCCGCTGCCCATGGTGCAGGACGCAAAGAACTCCTGCGCCAATGCCGTGCCACGCTCGGCCAGTGCGCCCGGCAGCAGGAACACCGGATTCACGCTGGAAAGCTCGACATAGGCTGGCACGCCAGCCGCGTCCGCCGCAGCCTTCAGCGCCAGGCCGCCAGCGCGGCTGCCGGTGAAGCCGATGGCGCCGAGGCGGGCATCGCCAGCGATCTGCGTGCCGATGGCGTTATCGAAGTGGTAGAGCATCTGCACGGTCGCGGGCGGGAGGCCCGCTTGCTGCAGTGCTGCGAAGGCCAGCCGCGCCAGACGCTCGCTGGTGGCCGGATGCGAGGGATGGGCCTTGGCGATCACCGGATTGCGCGCGGCGATGGCGGAGGCGAAATCGCTGCCCGCGATCGCGTTGAACGCGAACGGGAAGTTGTTGGGCCCAAACACCAGTACCGGCTTGTTCAACGGTGCGCGATGCGAACGCAGGTTCGCCGCGGTGTCGATCACCGGCTGGGTCCACGCGAGGCCGCGTACCGCCTTGGCCGCAAGGCGCAACTGGTTGGTGGTGCGTGGCAGCTCCACCGCGGAAAGACGCGGCTGCCTGGGCAGGGCGGTTTCCGCGTTGGCCAGTTCCACCAGCATCTCGGCGTCTGCTTCGATGCCGGCGGCATAGGCTTCGAGAAACGCCGCGATGCTTTCCGGCGGCGCGGCGGCGAGTTCGTCCGCCACCGCGCAAGCGGCACTCAGCGCCGCCTCGACATCGGCAGCGCCGCAGATCGGATAGCTCGGACCGATCGCTTCGCCCGTGGTGGGATTCTCCGCGCGGAACTCGCCAAGCAGCTGGCGTGCCGCACGCCATTCGCCATCGATCAACAGGGGTTGTACGGCCATGTCAGATCACCGGTGCGTGGGCGATGGCATGATCGATCACGCGAAGCGCGGCTTCGCGCTCGGCACCGTCCATCGCCAGACGCGGTGCACGTACGCGCTCACTGCCCATGCCCACCTTCTCCTGCACCAGCTTGATGAGCTGCACGAACTTGGGCACGGTATCCAGGCGCAGCAGCGGCAGGAACCAAGCGTACAACTCGGCGGCCGCATCGGCACCGCCATCGCGAGCCAGCTCGAACAGCTTCACCGATTCCTTCGGGTAGGCGTTTACCAGGCCGGCGATCCAGCCACGGGCGCCCATCGCCACGCCTTCGACGATGGCGTCGTCCATGCCGACCAGCAGTTCCAGGCGATTGCCCAGCAGCGAGCGCAGCGCCGCAAAGCGGCGCACATCGCCGGAGGATTCCTTCACGGCCTGCACGTTCGGGAATTCGTTGGCGAGCTCGGCGATCTGCTCGGGTGAGAAGTCGGTCTTGTAGGCAATCGGGTTGTTGTAAAGCATGCACGGCAGGTCGGTCGCCGCAATCACTGCGCGCAGGTGCGCGCCCATTTCGCGCCAGTCGGTGGAGTACACGTAGGGCGGCAGCACCATCAGGCCGGAGGCGCCGAGTGCCTTCGCTTCGCGTGCCAGGCGCACGGCTTCGTCGGTGGAGAGCGCAGCGATGCCCGGGATCACCGGCGCACGGCCTTCCAGTGCCTTGACCAGCGTGCGGATGATGGCGAGCTTCTCGTCGAAGGTGAGCGTAGCCGCTTCGCCCAGCGAGCCGAGCGGGACGATGCCCTTGCAGCCGTCGTCGATCATCGCGCGTGCGTGCTTGGCGAGGAAGTCGTGATCGACCTGGCCGTCGGCGGTGAACGGCGTGGTGATGGCGGGAATCACTCCGTGCCACATGGATGCGTTGCTCATGATCAGCTACCTCGGTATGCGTCGTCAGAAGGAAGGGTGGTGAGCCCGGCCAGCGTGGCCAGACGGGCGGGGAAAATGGGTGGGCGTGCGCCGCTGCGCGGGAAGCGTCCGAGTTCGGCTAGCGCCGTGCCGCAGATGCGGCCCTGGCACGCGCCCATGCCACAACGCGTGGCGAGCTTGGCTGCGCGCGCGTCGGTGAAACCGTTGAGGTCGCCCAGCGTGACGTCTTCGCAGCGGCACACCATCGTGCTGTCGTCGCCTAGCGCATGCAGGCGCGGATCGAGGGCGAAGTGCCGCGCCAGCAGCGCGCCGAAGCGCCGCTCGCGGTCGCGCTGTGGGGCCAGGGCGTGGGCCGCCACGCTGTGGCCGGTTGCGATATGAGCCGCCATGGCACCTTCGAGGCGCGCCACCGCAAGTCCACCGATGCCACCGGCTTCGCCCGCGGCATAAACGCCCCCCATGCTGGTACGCAGCAGCCGGTCTACGCCGACGTGGGGATGGGGGCCGAGATAGTCCATCGCGCAACCCAGCAACTGGGCGAGTTCGGTGTTCGGTACCAGGCCATAACCCACCGCGAGCAGATCGCATTCGACAGTCTGCGTCCCTGTCGGCGTATCGATATCGACGCGCTGCACGCTGTCGCTGCCCTGCGCTCTGCGCACGAACGAACCGAAGCGGTAAGGCACGCCAGCGAGTCGCACACGCAGCCCGATGGCTTGCAGGGCGCGCGCGGGCCAATGACGCAGCTGCCTTGCAAACGCATGCACACTGGCAGCCGGCGCCTGCTCATAGATGCCAAGCACCTGCGCACCATGCTTGCGCAGCGTATCCGCGGCGGCGAGCAGCAAGGGGCCGCTGCCAGCGATCACCACGCGCTTGCCGGCCACGGGCCAGCCTTGCTTGGTGAGTGCCTGCAGACCACCCGCGCCGGTGATGCCGGGCAGGGTCCAGCCGGGGAAGGGCAGCAGTAGCTCGCGCGCGCCGGTGGCAAGGATCAGCGAGCCGTAGGAGATCAGCCGACCGCCTTCCGCTGTTTCCACGCGCAGCGCCGAAGACTCGACGGCGACCACACTGTGGCTCGCCAGTACATCCACGCCTTGCAGTTTTGCGATGGCCTCGCGCGCGGCGCGCGGTGCCTGGTGGCGAACGTCGTGACGCCAGACCTGTCCACCGGGTCGCGGTTGCGCGTCGAGCAAGCCCACGCGCGCGCCATGTGCGGCTGCCGTCTGGGCCGCGGCGAGACCGGCCGGGCCGGCGCCCACCACGAGTACGTCGTAACGATCAGGCATCGGTGATCACCTGCATGCCTTCGCTTACCGGCGTCATGCATGCACGCACATGGGCTACCCCATCCACCTGCACACGGCATTCGAAGCACACGCCCATGCCACACAGCGGCGCGCGGTGCGTGCCGCTCACCGAGCGGCGGAACTGTGTGGTCAACTGCGCTATGGCCGCTGCCACGCTGGCGCCTGCGGGCACCTCCACCAGCGAGCCGTTCACGCTGAGCTTCACCTGCGCACTCATGCCGCCATCCTTTCGGGCGAATAAGGCGCCGGATCGATGGCAGGCTGGCGACCCTGGATCAGGTCGATCATCAGTTTCGCGCTGCCCAGTGCGGTGGTGACGCCGAGGCCTTCGTGACCGGCGGCTACCCACTGGTCCGATGCGCCGGGCACGGCGCCGAGATACGGACGTCCATCCGGCGTGGTCGGCCGAAAGCCGGTCCAGATGCGCACGGCTTGAAGCTCGCGCAGTTTGGGCACAAAGGCGAAGCTGCGCTCAAGCATGCGTTGCACCATCGCCGGCGACGCGGCTGCATCGGTAGCGCTGAATTCGCGCGAGGAGCCGATCAGGATCTGTCCGGTCGGTCGCGGCTGCACATTGAAAGCGACGCTGCTGTCAGCGTCGCCGTGGGCGCTGTCGGCATATCCGAGCTCCAGCAACTGGTGGCGCACGAGGCCCGGGTAACGGTCGGTGATGACGAGATGGCCCTTGCGCCCGCGCATCGGCAGCATCGGCAACAACGCGGGCAGCGCGCAGCCGGTCGCCACCAGCACGGGGCCCGAAAGGCGCGTGCCATCGTCGAGTTGCGCGCCGCCGCGCTGCAACGACAGAACACGTCGCCCGGCGTACAGCTGAGTGCCATGCGATTGGGCGCGCTTCACCTGGTGATTCGCCACACGCGGCGGATAGACCACGGCTTCGCGCGGCACCAGCAAGCCGCCAGCCAGTCCAGGCACCAGTGCCGGTTCGAGTTCGTACAAAGTCGTGGCATCGACCACGCGGGCTTCGACGCCCGCTGCATTCAAACGCGCCACACGCGTCGCAGCGGCCGCCAGTTCGTTGTCGTTGCGCGCCACCCACAGTGTGCCGCAGCGACTGAATTCGGCTTCGCGCAGATCGGCGAAGGCTTCCCAGTGGTGCAACGAATACTTCGCCAGCGCCAGTTCGGCCGGATCGTCATCCATCGCCACCAGATGACCCATGGCAGCCGCCGTGGCGCCGCCGCCGATCGGGCCGGGCTCCACGATGGCGACGCGCATGCCTCGCGCGCTTGCTTCGTCGGCACAGCTGGCACCGATGATGCCGGCGCCTATGACGATCAGGTCGAAGCTGGCGACGGTGCCGCTCATTCCGCTCCGCTGCCCCAGGTAAAGGCGTCGGCTTCGTCGAATAGCAGCGTGCTGCGCGCGACGACGAAGGCGGTGCCGGTGATCTGCGGGCGCACGCCCTGCGCGCCCGGTGTGTAGCGGCCTTCGAACACGCTGCCGAGGATGCTTTCCTGCTGCCAGATGTCGCCGGGTGCGAGTTTGCCGTCAGCGGCGAGGCAGGCCAGCTTGGCGCTGGTGCCGGTGCCGCACGGTGAACGGTCGTAGGCGAGACCGGGGCACAACACGAAGTTCCGGCCGTCCAGTCCAGCGACCGGAGACTTCGTGTTGACCTCGATGTGATCGACCTCGCCGCCGTTGGCACCGGTGATGCCGTTGGCTTCGAGTGCGCGGCGAACCGCTTCGGTATAGGTGGTGAGCTCGCGCTGGTGATGGATCTCCAGCGGCAGCGGCGTGTCGTTGGTGATGTAGAACCAGTTGCCACCCCAGGCGATGTCGCCGGTGACAGTGCCGTAGCCGGGCACGTCGACGCTGACATCCTTGGCGTGGCGGTAGCTCTCGACATTGTCGATGGTGACGCGCCCGTCCTCGTGCAGCGTCGCGCCCACGGTGCCCACCGGCGTCTCGATCTTGTGCGTGCCGGGGCCGATGCGGCCCATGTGCTGCAAGGTGCGCACGAGGCCGATGGTGCCGTGGCCGCACATGCCAAGGTAGGAGACGTTGTTGAAGAAGATCACGCCGGCACAGGCATCGGGGGACTGCGGTGGCAGCAGCAACGCGCCGACCACGGTGCTCGAGCCTCGCGGTTCGCAGGCGATGGCGCTGCGCCAGCGATCGAAGTCGCGACGGAAGCGTTCGCGTTGCTCCATCAGCGTGCCGCTGCCGAGGTCGGGGAAGCCGGCGATGACCACGCGAGTCGGTTCGCCGCCGGTGTGGGAGTCGATCACGTCTATGGTGTGCATGGAGCCTATCCTCGCGTCGCGCCCGTTCGGGCGTCTAGAAACGCTTGTCACCATGCGATGCGGAAATCGGCACAATGGAAAACCTCGCGACGGCGCTATGCTGCGGTCGCAGCAAAGGCTCGCGCGCAGCAAGGAGTTTCGATGGAGATGAAGATTTCGGCCGACGAACTCGAGGCGCTGTTCGATGCGCTGCCCGACGTGGTGTTCTTCGTGAAGGACGGCGGCGGACGTTACACGCACGCCAATCTCACCCTCGTCCGACGGCTCGGGCTCAAGCACCGCAGCGACATCATCGGGCGCGACGTGACTGAGCTGTTCCCACAGTCGCTGGGTGGTTCCTACGCCACGCAGGATCAGCGTGTGCTCGAAGGCGAGGTGATCGAGAACCAGCTCGAGGTGCACATGTTTCCCAACCGGGTGCCCGGGTGGTGCCTCACCTGCAAGCGGCCCTTGCGGCAGCGCGGCGAAGTGCGCGGCATCGTGGGCATCTCACGCGACCTGGGCAAACCCGATGGCCGGCATCCCACCTATGTGCGGTTGCGGCGCGTGCTGGCCTATCTGCAGGAGCATTACGCCGAGGGCGTGCGCGTGGCCAAGCTCGCGGAGCTGGCGGATCTTTCGGTAGCGCAGCTCGAGCGGCATTTCCGCAAGGTGTTCCAGCTGACGCCGCAACAGCTGCAGACCAAGTTGAGGATCGAGGAGGCCATGCGCCGTCTGCATGGCGAGGACAGCGTCGCCGCGATCGGACTGGCCTGTGGCTTTGCCGACCAGAGCGCGTTCGCGCGCCAGTTCAAGGCGACGGTGGGCATGACGCCGCGCGATTACCGGGCCATGGCAACGGCGCCGGCCAACGGCAGGCGTGCATCCGTGGCAGATCGCGGGTCGTGATTCATGCGGCAGAACCGATCGTCATCCCGGGAAGCCCGGGATGACGATCGAGGCAAAACCGGGATGGCTTAGCCGGCGACCCACACACCCACATTGAGGTGCCAGCCGTCGTTGTGGTGCTCATAGTGCGGATGCACGTAGTGGTAGCCCGGGCGCTCGGCTTCCCAGTGACCGTGCATCGCCACGTACTGGTGACCGTTCCAGTGCCAGTAGCCGCGGGCCCAGATATAGCCCTGACGAGGTGCCGGCTCGCGTTCCACGATTTCCACCGGCGGCGGCTGCGGGGCCACTACCTCGACGTACTCGCGCTGCACTACCGGCTCACGCTCGACAACGACCGGGCGCGGGTGGGGTGCGGGTTGCTCGACCACGCAGCCACTGGCCAGGAGGGTGAGGGCAGAAAGAGCGATCAGACGTATCGACATGGTTCAAGGCACCTCTGGGTTGGAAAAGTCGCGGGACGATGACGGTGTTGGCTGAGGCCTACCTTTCCTCAGGCGGGCCTCCTCATCGTTAGTTTTTGCTTTTCAGGCAAATACTTGCGGTGATGCCCTCGGGCGGTGCGATCAGCGGCCCCAGTAGCCGTCGCGGAAGCGCCAGCCGTCCCGGTCGTGCTGCCAATGGGCAGGGCGATAGACATAGCCCGGGCGCGCGCGAACCCAGTAACCGCCGACCCACACATGGCGCTGGCCTTCCCAGCGCCAGTAACCCGGCGCCCACACGTAGCCGACGCGCGGCGGCGGAACGACCTCGTAGCGCGGCGGCGGCGGAGCCACATTGATGCCGACCGCGACAGACACGCCAGCCGCAGCGGTCGGGGCATAGACGGCGCCCGCGCTGGCGATGCCGAGAACAGCAAGCAGGGCGAGTTTGCGGGTGATGTTCGACATAAGGGTCTCCTTGGCGTCAGCCGCACCGTGCGGCCTCAAGCGCGGAAAACGGGGCGCTCGAATGGCTGTTGACGGTTTCTCCACTGCTCGTTCAGGTTCGTAGAGGCTGGCGTGTGTCGTCCGTTCAGCAAATCTTGATGGAAAAAGAACGAACGATCGTGCTATTTTCTGGCCATGAGCACTACCGCACCCAGCACAGGCAAGCGCGCCGCAACCCGCGAACTGATCCTTGAGCACGCCTACGAGCTGGCGCGCCGTGAGGGATTGGAAGGTTTGTCCATCGGCGCGTTGGCGCAGGACGTGGGCATGTCCAAGAGTGGTGTGTTCGCCCACTTCGGCTCACGCGAGGACCTGCAGCTCGCTGTGCTGGAGGCCGGGCAGCTCCGTTTCCTGCAGCGCGTGAAGTGGCCCGCGCTGAAATTACCGCGTGGCCTGCCGCGCGTGCGCGCCATCGTGGCGAACTGGGTGGAGTGGGGTTACGAGTACCGGAGCGGCTGCGTGCTGCTTACGGCGGCCAGTGAATACGACGGCCGCGAAGGCGTATTGCACGACACGGTGACGCGCCAGCAAGCGGGATGGCGCGAGGAGATGTGCCGCGCCATCGGTCACGCCGTGGAAAACGGCGAGCTGGGCACCGACACCGATCCATCCCAGCTCGCCTTCGAGATCTACGCCCTGATGCTCGCGCTGCATCACGACGCGGGTCTCTTTGGTTTCGACGAAGCGCGTCGCCACACGCTGGTCGCCTTCGAACGCCTGATTGCCAGCTACAGCCCGGAACCGGGCCGGAGGACTGCGCCATGACCACCACCTCTACCGCCAAACGCCATCATGGTCCGGGCAAGTTCACGCTGGGTGCGGTACGCGCAGGCTTTGCGCTTGGCGGTCGGCTGGCGCCGGCGCGCACGGTCGAGCAGGCCCGTCGCCTGTTCGTGACGCCGTTTGCGAGCAGTCGTGCCCGTGCGGAACGCGCGCAGCCGGATGCGGATATGCGAGAGCAGGTCATCGAAGTGAACGGCCGACGCATTACCACCTATGTGTGGGGTGACCCGGCCACGCAGCCCTATGCCTTGCTGATCCACGGCTGGTCCAGCTTCGGCCTGCGTTATCTGCCCTGGGTGGCGCCGCTGCGTGCACTGGGCTATGCGCTGGTCGCATTCGACCAGCCGGGCCACGGCAAGAGCGAAGGGCGCTACTGCACCATGCCCGACTTCGTGGATACGGTGCGTGGCGTGGGGCGGCACTACGGCCATGCGGCGCTGGCGATTGCGCACTCCCTCGGTGGCGCGGCCGCTGCGCTGGCGCAGGGAGAGGCCTGGCATGCGGGCAAACTTATCCTGATCGCACCTGCTGCCGATCCGGTGGCCGCGACACAGCGATTCAGCCAGTTGGTGCACCTGGGCGAGCATCTGCGTGGCCGGCTGCACGCCAGCCTGGAAGCGATGACCGGCATCAGCATCCACGACCTGCAGGTGCATCGCCATCTGCCGACTCTGGGCCAGCCGGGGCTGATCGTGCATGACATGGACGATCACGATGTGCCCTGGTCAGAAGGCGAGCGCTACGCGCGCCATTGGCGGGGTGCGCGACTGCTGAGCACGCAAGGCCTGGGACATCACCGGGTGCTGGATGCGCCGGAAGTGATCGAGGCTTCGGTGGCTTTCCTGCGTGGCGAGGTGGTGGGCGAACGGGTGGTGTCGTCGCCGAATCTGCCGTTTGGCTACGCCTGAGGGTTAGTCGCGCACAGGGTGCGCTCCCACAAGAGGGCGGATCCGTTGTGGGAGCGCACCCTGTGCGCGACCGCAAACTCGACGATACCCGGGCGCACGGTTTTCGCGAAAACCGTTACAAATCAGCCTTCCTTCGCGCCGCAACATGTTCCAAACGTAACCATCCTCTAAAATCCCGGGATTAGCCGCACAGCCGTTGCCGGAGTCCCCATGAGTTCCCCCGCCCAGCACGTTACCGCCAGCACCGCCCAGGCGGAGACCCGCCCGTTGCGCTTCGTCACCGCCGCCAGCCTGTTCGACGGCCATGACGCAGCCATCAACATCATGCGTCGCATCATCCAGTCGCAGGGCGCGGAGGTGATCCATCTCGGCCACAACCGCTCGGTGGAAGACGTCGTGCGCGCCGCGTTGCAGGAAGACGCCGACGCCATCGCCCTGTCGTCCTACCAGGGTGGCCACGTCGAGTACTTCAAGTACATGGTCGACATGCTCAAGGAGCACAACGCCTCGCACATCCGCGTGTT
This sequence comes from Dyella amyloliquefaciens, assembly GCF_004296575.1. Taxonomy (GTDB): domain Bacteria; phylum Pseudomonadota; class Gammaproteobacteria; order Xanthomonadales; family Rhodanobacteraceae; genus Dyella; species Dyella amyloliquefaciens. Next base: position 197,475 of record NZ_SAYT01000006.1, read on the forward strand.
CGGCGGCGGCGGAGGCACCATCACGCCGGAAGAAATCCGCGAGCTGCAGGCCTACGGCGTGGAGCGCATCTACCATCCGAACGACGGCATGAAGCTCGGCCTCATCGAGATGATCGAGGACGTGATGAATCGCGCGCGCACCGCGGCGGTGAAGCGTGCGAAAGAGGGTGCTTCGACGGCCGTGACGCCGCTGGTGGACATCGGCAACGAGATCGCCGTGGGCCACGTACTGTCGGCCCTCGAGGAAGGCGAACTTTCCGATACCGAGCTGGAACACCTGCGCAAGCAGTGGAAGATGGCCGGCAAGCAGACGCCGGTGCTCGGTGTGACCGGTACAGGTGGCGCGGGCAAGTCCTCGGTGGTGGATGAACTGCTGTTGCGTTTCCTGCACGCGTTCCCCGAAATGCGCATCGCCGTGCTCGCCGTCGACCCGACGCGTCGCCGCAGCGGTGGTGCCCTGTTGGGTGACCGCATCCGCATGAACTCCCTGCGCAGCCATCGCGTCTACATGCGCTCGATGGCTACGCGTCGCCAGCACGCCGCCACCAGTGCGGTGCTGCGCGACTGCATCGATTTCCTCAAGGCGCAACCGTACGACCTCGTCATCGTCGAGACCGCCGGCATCGGCCAGAGCGACTCGGAGATCGTCGACCTGGTGGATTTCCCCACCTACGTGATGACCAGCGATTACGGCGCGGCCAGCCAGCTCGAGAAGATCGACATGCTGGACTTCGCCGAGCTGGTGGTGCTCAACAAGTTCGACAAGCGCGGTGCGGAAGACGCGCTGCGCGACGTGCGCAAGCAGTGGAAGCGCAACCGTACCGCTTTCGCGCTCAGCGACGAGAAGGTGCCGGTGTTCCCCACGATCGCCAGCCAGTTCAACGATCCGGGCGTGACCTGGATGTTCTCCAACCTGTGCCGCCTGCTGCGCGACAAGCTCAGCCTGCCGGCCGAGAAGTGGACGCCGAACCTCGACACCACCTTGAAGGAGCCGCGCGCCACGGTGCTCATCCCCGGTGCTCGCGTGCGCTACCTGGCCGAGATCGCCGAGCAGGGACGCGGCATCAACAAGGAAATCGAGCGCGAGGCCGAGTTCGCCAGCAAGGCGCAGCATTATTACGAGTCGCTGAAGGAACTGGGCGACGAGCACCTGCCGCGCGAGCTGGCTCGCTACGAATCCGAAGCGCTGCACGAAGAAGGTGCGGATCGCAGCTTGCTGACCCTGCGCCAGCGTTACAACGCGGCGATCAAGGAACTCAGTCACGAGGCCATCCACCTGTTGCACGACTGGCCCAAGCGCTACAAGTCGGTGACCGACGAGGTCAACGAATACAAGGTGCGCGACAAGGTGATCCGCGTGGAGAACTACCGCGAGTCGCTGAGCCACCAGAAGATCCCCAAGGTTGCGCCGCCCAAGACCAAGGACTGGGGCGACCAGCTGCGCTTCCTGATGCGCGAAAACCTGCCCGGCTACTACCCGTACACCGGTGGCGTCTATCCGTACCGCCGCACCGGCGAGGACCCGACCCGCATGTTCGCGGGCGAGGGCACGCCCGAGCGCACCAACCGTCGCTTCCACTACCTGAGCCAGGGTGGTGCGGCCACGCGCCTGTCCACCGCGTTCGACTCGGTCACGCTGTACGGCGAAGACCCGGCACCGCGTCCGGACATCTACGGCAAGATCGGCAACTCCGGCGTCAACATCGCCACGCTGGACGACATGAAGAAGCTGTATTCGGGCTTCGACCTCAGTGCGCCGTCCAGCTCGGTGTCGATGACCATCAACGGTCCGGCGCCGATCATCCTCGCGATGTTCATGAACACCGCGATCGACCAGAACATCGAGAAGTACCTGAAGGAAGATCCGGGGCGCTGGGCCGCTGCCGAGAAGAAGATCGCCACGCTGTTCCCGAACGGTCGTCCGCAGTATTCGGGTGAGCTGCCCAAGGGCAACGAGGGCCTCGGCCTCGGCCTGCTGGGCATCACTGGCGACCAGCTGGTGGATGCGGAGACCTACGCGCGCATCAAGGAAGAAACCCTGCAGACCGTGCGTGGCACGGTGCAGGCGGACATCCTCAAGGAAGACCAGGCGCAGAACACCTGCATCTTCTCCACCGAGTTCGCGCTGCGCATGATGGGCGACATCCAGCAGTACTTCGTCGACCACAAGGTGCGCAACTTCTACTCGGTGTCGATCTCCGGCTATCACATCGCCGAGGCCGGGGCGAACCCGATCAGCCAGCTCGCCTTCACGCTCAGCAACGGCTTCACCATCGTGGAGTACTACCTGGCCCGCGGCATGAAGATCGACGACTTCGCGCCTAACCTGTCGTTCTTCTTCTCCAACGGCATGGATCCGGAATACACCGTGATCGGCCGCGTGGCACGCCGCATCTGGGCGCGCGCGATGCGCGAGCGCTACGGCGCCAGCGCACGCAGCCAGATGATGAAGTACCACATCCAGACCTCCGGCCGCTCGCTGCACGCGCAGGAGATCCAGTTCAACGACATCCGCACCACGCTGCAGGCGTTGTACGCACTGTTCGACAACTGCAACAGCCTGCACACCAATGCGTACGACGAGGCGATCACCACGCCGACCGAGGAGAGCGTGCGTCGCGCGGTGGCGATCCAGATGATCATCAACAAGGAACTGGGCCTCAACTTCAACGAGAACCCGTGGCAGGGCAGCCACGTCGTCGACGCATTGACCGACATCGTGGAAGAGGCTGTGTACAAGGAATTCGAGGCGATCAGCGAGCGCGGTGGCGTGCTCGGCGCGATGGACACCATGTACCAGCGCGGCAAGATCCAGGAAGAGTCGATGTACTACGAGCACAAGAAGCACGACGGCAGCCTGCCGCTGATCGGCGTGAACACCTTCCTGCCCAAGGATCACGGCGGCGAGATCGCCACCGAGATCGAACTCATCCGTTCCACCGAATCGGAGAAGGGTCAGCAGATCGATAACGTGCAGGCCTTCGGCAAGGCACGCAACGGGATGGCGCCGGATAGCCTGTCGACGCTGCAGAGCACCGCGCGTGACCGCAGGAATGTCTTCGAGCAGTTGATGGAAGCGGTGAAGTACAACTCGCTGGGTCAGATCAGCCACGCGTTGTATGACGTGGGTGGCGAGTACCGTCGAAACATGTGACGCATTGGGGCGAGGGGCGAGCGTTCGCCCTTCTGCTCATTGCCTACGTCCGCAGGAGTCCATCCTGCGTACGATAGGTCCATCCGAGACTCCGTTCTCGCTTTAGTCCCGGTCAATCCAAATGGGAGCGGATGTCGAACTCGCTCCATGACCCGAGCCGTCGCTCCCTCTCCCTCTGGCGACCCGAAGGTAGTCCCTGTGGGAGAGAGGGGTGGGGAGAGGGTGCGGCTCTTGCCTCAGACACGTCATTCCGTTGCAGTCGGGGTCTGGTGTCGTACTCCGCACTTGATGCGCCACTGCCAGCGTGCCGCCTACGACCGCAGGAAGTCCCCGTGGGACGCAGCGGGCGCTTCGATCTCCTGCCGGCGGCGCGAAGCTAGTCCCCGTGGGAAGCGCGAGTCACTTTTCTTTTGCTGGCCCAGGCACGCGCTCTTTGCGTGCGAACGGCGAAGCCGGCCCGAAAGGCGAAGGGCGGAACGCCCGGAGTAAAAGTCCCACGGGATTAGCTTCGCGTCAAAAGTAACCCAAAGAAAATGGCCTGCAGAGCTCGCAGCAGCCTGCCGGGAAAAGCTCTGTGGGCTCTTGAGCCCGGATTGCGACCGCCTCCGCCGCCAACGAACGGCTACCCCGTAACGCGCTGAGGCCCTGAGGACTTAAAGCGGTGCCCGCTTCGTTTCCTCCCCCTCCGGGGGCGGGGTGAGTGGCGCTCTTGCGTCAGCGTTCCTCTCCGTTATTTCTGCTCGCCGGCATCTGGATGCCGAACGCACAGTGAGCACCACCGCAAATTCTCCTGAAAGAGCACCGTGCTAGCCTGAAGTATCACCTTCATGCCGAGGTGCCTCATGCTGACCGTCCATCACCTCAACAACTCGCGCTCCCAGCGCGTGCTCTGGCTGCTGGAAGAGCTTGGCGTGCCCTACGGGATTCGACGCTACCAGCGCGATCCCAAGACCCTGCTGGCGCCTGCGGAACTGCGCGCTGTTCACCCTTTGGGCAAATCTCCGGTCATCGAGGACGATGGGCATGTGATGGCAGAGTCGGGTGCCATCATCGAGTATCTGGTCGACCGCTATGACACGGGCAGGCTGGCCCCGCTGCGAGGTTTGCCGGAGCGTTGGCGCTTCACCTATTGGCTGCACTATGCGGAAGGCTCGGCCATGCCGCCTTTGCTGCTGAAGTTGGTGGCTTCGCGCATTGCAACGGCGCCGATGCCGTTCTTCGCCAAGCCTTTCGCACGCAAGATCGCAGACAAGTTGCAGTCGAGTTTCGTCGATCCGCAGCTCGCGCTGCACCTTTCCTATGTCGACAACGCGCTGGCTGCCACGGGATGGTTCGTGGGCGATGCATTCAGCGCGGCGGACATCCAGATGAGCTTTCCGCTGGAGGCGGCCATGGCACGCAGCGGCATGAACGATCGATTGCCGCATATCGCTGCCTTCGTCGAGCGTGTCCGGCAGCGTCCGGCTTATCGTCGTGCACTCGAGCGCGGTGGTCCGTACACGCTGCTTGGTTGAGTGATCTTCTTGGCGTCCGCGATCAGAGATTTAAAAAAAGGGTGTCGCCTCGACGCATCGCCTGTTCGATTGGGTGACGATGTTGTCCATTGGGCATGGATCGACTTTGCGGCATCGCTGCGGCCTTGTGTCACCTTCTCAGAGCGGCTTTGCCGCAAATAAGGTGATCTTGCATTCGCCTGTCTATCTCTTGTTTGGGCGGCTATACGGCTCGACCGGCAGCTTCGTCAGCGGAGCGCGGATGGGCACGTCGTAAGTCTTCTGAAAGGTTGTGGCGACGCCACTAAGGTCGAGCCTTGAAGCCCGAACATTACGCGAAACTAAAGACTTTCCTTGCGTCGACAGTCTTTTGAAAGCTTCGGCGAAAGTATTTTCGAAAGAGGTGAATGGCGGGAAAATTTGCCTGAAATTACGGCGTTTTCGTCTTGCCATGCGAGTCGGTAGCGTAGGAAGGTTTCACCATATGTCTTGTCAATTGGGACGCTTGGTGAGAATTCCGATCCTCATGTACCACAACATCGCGCGTGCTCCCCGGGACGTGCGCGTGTATCGAAGTCTGTATGTTTCGCCTGCGTCGTTCGCGCGACAGATGGGTATGTTGAAGATGTTCGGCTATCGCGGCGTTTCGATGTCCGATGCGATGCCATACCTGCGCGGCGAGAAGGAAGGCCGGGTCGCGGTCATTACGCTCGATGATGGCTATCTCGACAACCTCGAGTCGGCGATGCCCGTGCTGCAACGCTACGAATTCACGGCGACCTGCTATGTCGTAAGCAGTCTCGTCGGCCAGTACAACACGTGGGACTCCGATCGTCTCGGTGTTCGCAAGCCCATGATGACGATCGAGCAGCTGCGTTCCTGGCAGGCAGGCGGGATGGAAGTGGGTGCGCACACGCGCACGCACGCGCGCCTGAGCAAGTGCAACCTGCAGCAACAGCGTGACGAAGTCCAAGGCAGCAAGGCCGAGCTGGAAGACCGGCTGGGTAGCCGCATTGGCCAGTTCTGTTATCCCTATGGCGATCACGACGATCGCGCGGTGGATGCCGTACGCGAGGCTGGCTTCGACGCCGCCACGACGACGCATCGCGGTCGCGTCGAGGTAAAGCCGGCCATGGACTTCATGCGTCTGCCGCGTATCCAGGTGGCTCGACATCACGTGCTTCCCCAGGTGGCGGCCAAGGTGATGAGTGGCTACGAGGACAAGCGCGCATGAAGCTGCTCTTCGTTGGCACCAATCCCGAAAACACCGGCGCTGCGACGCATTTCGTCACGCTGGCCAAGGCCATGGCCGAAGCAGGCCACCAGGTCGAAGGCATCGTCTCGCGCAAGGGGCTGATCGGGGAGGGGCTGGCGGCGGCCGGCGTGCCGACCTTCTATAGTTCGTTCCGCAACGTCTATGACCTGCGCGGATACTCCGCGGTCATGCATCGCATCGCGAAGTTCTCTCCCGACTGGCTGGTCGGTAATTTCGGCAAGGAGTACTGGCCGTTGATCGCCAGCGGTCGACTGACGAATACGCCGGTCGCCTTGTTCCGGCATCGCAATCCACGCATGAGCAAGCTTTCGGAGTTCGGCGTGCCACGCCTGGCCAATCGGTTCATCGCGGTGTCGGAGTTCGCGCGCAACGCCTACCTGCGTTGGGGTGTTCCGGCGGACCGCGTCTGGATCTCCTACAACCCGGTGGACGTCAACGAGTTCCAGCCCGACCTGCAGCGTCGCTCACAGGTGCGGCGGGAGTTCGGCATCGATGACGATGCCATCGTCATGGGTTTCGTCGGTCGCATGCACGGCGGCAAGGGCGTTGCCCAGCTGATGCAGGCCGCCAGTGAGGCGATGCGTATCAACCCGCGCCTGCATGCTCTTTGGGTGGGCAATGGTCCGGAAGAGTCGGCGCTGCATCGCATGGCTGACGAGAGCGGTCTTTCCACGCGGCATCACTTCACGGGCTGGACGGCGGATACGGCCCGCTATCACCGGGCGTTCTCGTTCCTGGCGTTTCCTTCCGTGGAGCTTGAAACCTTCGGTCGCGTGTCCATCGAGGCACAGGCTTGCGGCGTACCGGTGCTCGGTAGCCATATTGGCGGCGTGCCTGAGACCATGATCGATGGCGTGACGGGTTTCCTGGTCGAACCGGGCAACATCACCGCGTGGCGTGACCGCATCCTGGCATTGTGTGACGAGTCGCTGTGCGCCGGGATGGGCGCGGCTGCCCGCATCCACGTGGTGGAGCACTTCAGCAATGCCGCTGTGGCGCGCGACTTCGAACTGCTGCTTCGCCACGGCGAAGAGGCGCTGCACCACTACGAGCACGCGCCGACGTAATGACTCCATGAGCCGGGTCGGCACGGATTTTTTTCGTGCCGACCCGCGTCTTGGCGGAAGTGCGGGCGTCAGCATGCCAGTGCAGAGTCGTGGCTTGGGCCTCGCGCGCTTGTATGGTCCGATGGGTGCCGCAAGCCGGTAGCCACGCTTCCGGCTCCTTCAAGATGTCGCCCGACTTCGGTGCCTCCATTCAACCGGGTCGCAGCACGGCAAAAGTGGCGTAGCGCAGTGCACCTCAGAACCCGAGTTCACTCAGTCCGGGGTGATCGTCGGGTCGCCGCCCCAAGGGCCAATGGTATTTGCGCTCCGACTCGGCGATGGGCAGGTCATTGATGCTGGCGTAACGATGGACCATCAGGCCGGCCTCGTTGAACTCCCAGTTCTCGTTGCCATAGCTGCGGTACCACTGTCCTGAGTCGTCGTGACACTCATAGGCAAAGCGCACCGCGATGCGATTGCCGCCGAAGGCCCACAGTTCCTTGATCAGGCGATAGTCGAGTTCGCGGTTCCATTTGCGACGAAGAAAAGCCTTCACGGCATCGCGACCGTCGAGAAACTCCGACCGGTTACGCCAGTGTGTGTCCACGGTATAGACCAGGGAAACGCGTTCGGGATCACGGGTGTTCCACGCATCCTCGGCCATGCGGACTTTCTGCGTGGCGGTTTCTTCGGTGAAGGGAGGAACGGGCTGTCTGATCTCCATGGAACACCTCGGCAGTCAGTGTCGGGACGAATGGTGGCTGGTCGATTCGCTTGAAGCCGCTTCCGGCCCGCAGTAGTTTGTTCCGGAATCGCCGTCGCAAGGCTTCTGCAGTCTTCAGGCCCCATGCGGCGAGCGAGCAGCATTGATGGCACGGATGATGATTATCGTCCCCGGAGATTGCCGCTTCCATCGGATGCCATGGTCCGTTGCAGTGCGCTGCAGCAAACGGACACCTGCGGCTGTTTCGTGACTGACGACGTGTGTCGCGCACCAGCCCATTCACGGTAAGGTTGGCGGAGGGGAGATCGCATGACCGTGGCCGGAGGGCGCACTGTTCGGGCCGTCTGCCCGCAACATATCAGCCCTTTCCCACGGAGTAGTTCGTCCATGCGTCTATTGCCCTTGTTTGCCGCCATCTCGCTGACTCTCGTGGCCACGGCTACCCTTGCCGATGATGCGCCCGCTACACCGGCGAAGGTAGTCGTCCGCGCCGCTCATCTGGTCGATACGCAGGCAGGCACCGTGCGCGACAACCCGGTGGTGGTGATCGAGGGCGACAAGGTCACCGAGGTGCGCTACGACGGCCAGGTGCCGGCTGGCGCCAATGTCATCGACCTGGGCAACGCGACCTTGCTGCCCGGCCTGATCGATTGCCACGTGCACCTCACCGGCGACCCGAACGAAGTGAAGGGCGACTACTACGAGGCCATCCTCAAGCGCAGTGCGATCGACTCTGCGATCGTCGCTCCGATCTACGCCAAGCGTACGCTGGACGCCGGTTTCACCACCGTGCGCAACCTCGGCGCGGATGATTACGTCGACATTGCCCTGCGCAACGCGATCAATCGTGGCGATATTCCCGGTCCGCGCATGCTGGTGTCCGGCCCGCCGCTCGGCGCCACCGGCGGTCACGCCGATGGGACGACGGGATTCTCGCCGTGGATCGAGTTCCACGGTATCGATGGCGTGGCCGATGGCGTCGATGCCATTCGCCATCGCATCCGCGAGAACGTGAAGAATGGCGTCGACGTCATCAAGTTCATGGCCAGCGCAGGCGTGCTCAGCGCCGAGGGATCGGTAGGCGCGCCGCAGTACTCGCAGGAAGAAATGAATGTGCTGGTCGATGAGGCGCATCGCTGGGGCAAGAAGGTGGCCGCACACGCGCATGGCACGGAAGCCATCAAGATGGCCATCCGCGCCGGCGTCGACTCCGTCGAGCACAGCAGCATGATCGACGAAGAAGGCCTCAAGCTCGCCAAGCAGAAGGGCACCTACCTCGACTTCGACGTCTACAACGACGACTACATCCTGAGCGAATACGCCAAGAAGGGTTTCCCGGCGAGTACCGTCGAAAAGGAAAAGCTGGTGGGCCGCCTGCAGCGCGAAAACTTCCAGCGCGCCGTGAAGGCCGGTGAAAAGATGACGTTCGGTACCGATGCCGGCGTCTATCCGCACGGCTGGAACGCCAAGCAGTTCGCCGTCATGACCAAGTGGGGCATGACACCGATGCAGTCGATCCAGGCTGCCACGGTGAACGCCGCCGACCTGCTCGACATGAAGGGCAAGGTGGGCGCCGTCGCGCCGGGCTACTTCGCCGATCTCATTGCCGTCAGTGGCGACCCCCTCAAGGACGTCTCACAGCTGGAACACGTGGGGTTCGTGATGAAGGGTGGGGCAGTCGACAAGAACGAACTCAAGCGCTGAGCGATCGCCCGGCAAGAGATGGGGCCAGCCAACGTGCTCATACGATACGGCTGGTCTGGTCCCGAGGTACCCGGATTCATCCGAGCCGGGTCTTGGCCAGGATGAATGCATCGGCGTGATGCTGGCGCTTCGGCGATAGCGAGGCGCGTTGGATATCCACTTTCAGTAACAGCCAAACAGGGGCACGCATGAAAGCAATGTCGTGGGGTTGTTCGCTTCTTCTGGGCTTGACCGCATCGCTATGTCCCATCGCTGCCCAGTCATCCACGGCGGCGCCAAAGATGAAGTGCACCGTGGGTCCCGTCGCGAAGCAGTACGGAAAGACGCCATGGCTGGTGTACAGCTGTGACGACGGCAAGTCGGTCCTCATCGTATCGGCACCCGCCAACAAGGCCGTCCGCTTTCGCTTTACCTTTGTCGCAGACGACGATGGCTACGCACTTCATGGCGAAGGCCAGGGCGACAAGCATGTTACCGATGCGGCGTATCAAGACCTCAATGCATTGGTTGAGGCGGATATTGCCGCGCTAGTCACTGAGACCCGCAAGAGCCAAGGCGGCTGAGTCAGCGTCGATGGGCTAAAGGCGCATCGGAAACGATGCGCCTGCTGCGTGCCTCGCAGCGTCTTTGGTGATCCAAGTCCCAGTTCCCACCCTTGAGCGTAGCCTTCGGGCTTGGACATTTGTCCGACAATCGTACACCCTACCGGGACGGCGGTGCCGGGCACTGCCCCAACGATTCCGATGAGGGAAGGGTGGATGAACTGCAACTTCAAGGGTCGGCGCGCGCGCGCCTGGGTGGGCATGGCCGTGGCCATGGGCTTTGTTTCGATGGCCATGGCGGCGCCGGATAAGGCGACGGTATGGAACGGCAAGGTGGCGCCCTTGGCGACGCCGTGGACGGCTGAGGTCTCGCCTGGCAACGCCTTGCCCGAGTATCCGCGCCCACAGTTGGCGCGTCCTTCGCTAGAGCATCCGCAATGGATGAGCTTGAACGGGTTGTGGCAGTACGCGCCGGCTGATGGAAAGGGCGCGCCACCGTTCGGCCTGACGCTGAAGGACCAGGTGCTGGTGCCATTCCCGATCGAGTCGGTGCTCTCGGGCGTGCAGAAGCATGCGGATTTCATGTTCTATCGCCGCCTGGTGGACGTGCCGGCCGCCTTCACGGCGCATGGCCAGCACGTGCGACTGAACTTTGGCGCCGTGGCCCAGGACGCCACGGTGTACGTCAACGGCACCCAGGTAGCGAGCCATGTGGGCGGCTATACGTCTTTCAGCGCAGATATCACGAAGGTGCTTCACGCGAGCGGCCAGCAGGAGATCGTCGTCGCCGTGCATGCGCCGGTGGATGGCGCCAACGTGATGGTGGGCAAGCAGCGACTGAAGCCCGAAGGCATCTTCTACACCGCGGCCTCGGGTATCTGGCAGTCGGTGTGGCTGGAGCCAGTGCCGGCCACCAGCCTGGCGCAACTGACGTTTACGCCGGCCCGCAGCCTCGACGCCTTCACCGTCACCGCCAAGCTGGATGGCAGCCACGACAACGCCACGCTGCATGTCACGGCGTATGCCGACGGCAAGGCGGTGGGCGAGGCGAGTGGACCGGCCGATCAGCCGATGCACCTGGCCATTGCACATCCGCGCCTGTGGAGCCCGCAGGATCCCTTCCTGTACACCTTCAAGGCCGTGCTTGCGCAAGGTGACCAGCATGACGAAGTGACGAGCTACGCAGGCCTGCGCACCGTTGCCATCGAGAAGGTGGATGGCCGCAACCGCATCGTGCTGAATGGCAAGCCGACCTTCCTGCTGGCCACGCTGGATCAGGGTTACTGGCCGGACGGCATCTACACCGCCCCCACGGACGCCGCACTCAAGTTCGACATCCAGAAAACCAAGGACCTGGGCTTCAACACCATCCGCAAGCACATCAAGGTGGAGCCGGCGCGCTGGTTCTATTGGGCCGACCACATCGGCCTGATGGTGTGGCAGGACATGCCGGCGTTGCCGAATGGCCGCAATGACCAGCTCAGTGATGCCGACAAGGCGGGTTTCCGCGCCGACGTCTCGGCCATCGTCGATCAGCTGAAGGGCGAAACCTCGATCATCGGCTGGATCCCGTTCAACGAGGGCTGGGGCCAGTGGAGTATTCCGGCCGCCGCCGAACTGGCCGCGCAGATCAAGCAACTCGATCCTTCGCGACTGGTCGATGCGCGCAGCGGTGCCAACTGCTGCGACACCAAGGGTGACCCGCATGCAGGCGATGTCTACGACGTGCATGACTACCAGGGCCCCGGCCTGCCCAGCCCGGATGCAGAGCGCGCCGCCATCGACGGCGAGCACGGTGGACTGACCCTGGGCGTTCCCGGTCATGTCTGGCCGAATACGCCGATCAATCCGTACGGTGCCGTCAAGGATCGCGATGCACTGAACGCCGGCTACGTCGCCAATACCGCCGTGCTGCGCGACAAGGGTGTGGCCAAGGGGATGTCCGGCAGCGTCTACACCCAGATCACCGATGTCGAGGGTGAGCACAACGGCCTGTTTACCTACGACCGCAAGGTCGAAAAGGTGGATGAAGCGCAGGTGCGTGCCATCAACGAGGCGACGATCAGCGCGGGTGCGCAACACTGAAACCTGCACGTCGCGGAGCGACGAGGCTACCGATTATTGGATAGCCCGCGCGCTGTGAACGAAGGGTCTCCATGGGGCCATCGCTGCACTGGCTGCAGCGGTGGTCCCATTTTGTTGATCGGTTGTCCTTGGCGTGCCGGTATCGGACGGGCTTCCGATCCGGTGCTAGGCTAAGCCCGTTTCCGGACAGACTGGCGAACGCGAGGGAGGGCGCGATGGGAACGGCTTTCTGGGTAAAGCGTTTCTTTGTGGTGATGTTGGGCGCAGCTGCCATCATCAGCCTGGTGCAATGGCTCAAGGGGCATGGCCTCGAGTACGCCTTGGTGCAGGGCGTCCTATGGGGAGCGATCTCAGCGACCATCTTTGTATCGGCAAGGATCTATCAGTCGCGACGGGGTATGCATTGCAGTATCTGCAAGGACACCCCCGAAATGCGCTGAGGGATGCAGGGCAGGGAACCCATCAGGAGTCGGTGGGACGCATAGGGAGAGTGCAGATGAACATCTTGCCGTTTGTCGCGATCGCGCTGGGCCTGGCCGTTGAAAATGTCGTGGCATACCTGTTCGGGTTGAATCTGCGGATGACCAACGGCTTTTTTGCAGCAGGGGCCATTTTCTTCGTGCTTTCGCAGTCGCCGCGCACGATGGTTGGTTTTGCGGTTACGCCGCGCGAGTGGGGCGACCGATGGCGCCACTGGTTGGGCCCGGGCGAGCGTTTCGCGCCGAGCCGCAGCGAAAGCCGGTGGGCGGCACATCGTTCCATCGCCATCCTGAGCCTGTTCGTGCTCGTCGGCTTTTCGATGATCTGGATCCGCCCGCAGGAAAGCGCAGGCAGCATGCAGACGGATACGGCTTGCCTGACCGGCATGGGCCTGGGCTTTTGGGCAGGCTACCTCGCCGTTATGGCGCGACGGGCACCGTCATCCCCCTGAGCGGGCTGGCGGCGCTGGCCTGATGCAGATACGACAAGGGCCGCTGGTGCGGCCCTTGATCGTTGCGCCAGGGACAGACGCCTAGACGATGGGCACCTGATGGATGTTGTTCTTGGGGTCCATCCAGAACGCTTCGTTCGCGAAGCGCCCGAAAACCTCGCGCGGCAGGATCGGCTGGCGTTCGACCGCTTCCACCTTGGGTCGCACGGAGTGCAGGCCGGGCATGCCGACGCGTGCATCGAACTCGTCCGCGTTGTATTCGATGTGATTGAAGTCGTGCTCGAACCAGGGCTCGCCGAGGAACTGGTAGACCGCGCGCATGGCCGTGGCCGGGTCGCTGACCAGGCTTTCGTAGGTCAGCATCAGCAGGTGGTCCTTTGCGTGCGGGCCGTAGAAGGCCTCCTTGGTGGCCTGGTAGGCGAACCCCACCATGCCACGTGGATCGGTCATCGCTTCAACGCGCGAATACACCGTGGTGTTGGTGTCGAAGCGAAACACCTTGCTGACGCTGACTGGTGACCTGCGCACCAGTCGTTCCATGCTGTCCAGCACCCAGGCCAGCTGGCGCACGCAGGCGATCACCTTCACCCCCGGGAACAGCGTGTCGAGCAACTGCATCCGGCTGCACCACAGCCGGCTGGTGTCGAATACCACGCCGGCGTCCGTCTGCACCGAGTAGAAGTTCTCGACCAAGCCGCGCAACACGGCGATGCGTTGCTCGTCGGAAACATCGAACGAGAAATCGTTCTTGCTGCTGGCTTCGGCGATCACCACGCCCATGATGTCGGCGAGCGGGCTGGTCATGCCCGCGCGGAAGCGCGGATTCTGGTTGAGGATGGCAGCCAGCAGGGTGGTGCCGGCGCGCGGCAGCCCGGAGATGAAGTGGAACTTCCGAGGCGGGTTGCTGGCGTCTGGCGTAGCTGGCATGAAGTGGCTCCTGTCGATCGATGACGTGGACTGCAAGATGATGCCTGATCAGGGCGCGGGCGCGGTCGATGCACGCATGCGCATTTCATAGCCGACTTCGACCATGCGTGCTTCTCCCTTGCCCAGCACGCGCAGCAGCAACTCCTCGGTGGCGCGCCGTCCCATTTCGCGCACGGGCTGATGCACGGTGGTCAACGGCGGCCACACCTGGGTCGCAATGGTGGTGTCGTCGAACCCGCAGATGGAGATCTCGCCGGGTACCGACGCGCCGGCCTCCGCAGCTGCCCAGATCGCGCCGACGGCCATGTCGTCGTCCGCCGCAAAAATCGCAGTCGGTCGTTGCTTCAGTGCGAGCAGTCGGCGTGCTGCAGCCACGCCCGATTCAAAGGAGAACTGGCCCTGCACCATGTAGGCGGGGTCTTCCTTCAACCCCGCACGCTTCAGGCCATCGCGGTAACCGGCAAGGCGCCAGATGCCCGCACCGTGCTTGGGGTCGCCAATGATGTGGGCGATCCGGCGATGTCCCAATGACGCGAGGTGATCCACCATCGCCGCAGCGGCTTCGCGCTCGCGCAGCGTCGCACCGATGCAGCCCTTGGGCTGGCGCGGTGCGATCGAGGCAAACGGGAGGTCGTTCTTGCGCAGGTGCTCGAGCAGCCTGGGATGGTCGGTGATGGGCGGCGTGAGGATCAACCCATCGGGCTGGTGTCGCGACAGAATGCCTTCGACGCGCTCCACGAAGTCCGGCGCCGTCGAGACCAACGGTTGCACCATCATGCTGTATTGCTTGGCCTCGCAGGCCTCCAGCACGCCCGCCTGGACTTCCATGATGTAGCTGGGCGACAAGTTGTCGTAGAGCAGCCCGATCGAGAAGGAACGATTCGTCGCCAGGCTGCGCGCCGAGGTGAGTGGGCGGTAGTTGAGCTTGGCGACGGCTGCGAGCACGCGGTCCCGCACTTCATCGCGCACGTTCGGCTCATTGTTCAGAACGCGCGATACGGTCTTCTTCGAGGTGTCCGAGGCACGGGCGACATCGTTGATGGTCACGCGTGACATGGAAGCCTCTGCGTCTTCAATGATCGGTCCCCTGCGCGGTGGTCGCTGGATAGCTTTGGGGTGGAACGTTCCATCCACTCACTTCGACGACAGGCACGGATTCTTGCGATGCGTATCGCGCAGTCAGGGTGATGGATTCCCCGGGCCAGAGCGTCACGTCATTGTCATTCCACAAAATCGGCAGCGCAAGGTCGCCATGTGCACCATGGCGGATCGATACATGCTGGAACAACGCCACGGTTCTGGACGACGCTGGCACGGAAAGCGTCACCGTGGTGACGTCCTCTTTCCCTTCATGGCGTGTCGTCGCGTGGACCTCATTCGTTGCTGCCGGCAGGGATTGCAGCGCGGTCAGGTCGGCATACTGCGTCAGCGGGGTGAGATACCAGGTCGACTTCGCCCAGTCGAGTACGTCCTGGCGCGTGGAAAGCCAGTAGACGTTGCGGCTCACCGGCTTGCCGTCGGCGGCGGCGAGGTCGAGTTCGATGAAGTAGGCGGGGGACAGGTCGGCGACGGTTGGCAACGTCGCGATCTGCTTCGTGTGGTTCCCGGTCAGGTCGATGCCCTGCAGGTGCTTCTCGTAATGCACGCTGCCGTCCAGGTTGCGCACGCGAAGAGTGGCCTGCAATCCATGGACATCGTCAAGCGAGTGGTTGACCAGCACGACGCCTTTTGTGTCGTACGCGTACTGGATATGTACCAGTTCGTTGGCCTTCTTGGCGCCGAAATAGGCGCCGGCGGGATTCATGAAGTAGTCGTACAGATGCCAGTGCAGCGAAGGCCATGCGTTGTTGAGCATCCAGTAGATGACGCCGGTCGCAGGCTTGGCGGCATCCATCCGCGCATTGAACGCCTCGAACTGCGCTCGCACGTTGTCGTAGTTGTCAAGCTGCGCCTTGGCGACGTAGTCGGCAAGATCCCTGGGCGTGCCATAGCGCCGAGCCAGCGCGTTATCGAAGGGCGTCAGCACGGCGAAGGTCGACCAGTCGGCGGAGGCGTGGTATTGCCTCGCCTCCGGGTACTTCCACAACGCTTCCTGCTCCTGCGGCGACAGCATGCGCTTCAGGTCTTCGAGTCGCGGAATGTCGGCGCCCGCGCTGACTTCGGAGTCGAAGCCAAACGCGCCGCCCAGCTTGTCTGCGTACCAGTAGGAGGGCGGTATCCAGTCGTACGGTCCGGCCATCTTCATGCCGGAAGGGCCGGCGTCGGCGGTCGCCTGATCGACGGCTGCGGAAATGATCGGCAACGACCAGTCCGCAGCGAGCAGCGTGTCGACATACATCTTCGCGATGGGCGGAGGAGGTGCGTTGTCGCTGCCGATGAAGAAGCCGATCACGGAGGGGTGATTGCGCAGCAGGCGCGCTTCGCTGGCCATGGAGTCTTCCGCCACCTTCCTGTCCGCGTCGTTCCAGGGCTCGCCGCCGGTCATGGCGGCCGACTCCCATTTGTCGCAGCATTCCCAGCCCGCCAGGATCATGATGCCGTTGCGGTCGGCAAGATCGTAGAAGCGCTGGTTTTCCAGCTTGCCCTCGCTGCGGATGGTGTTGAGGCCGAGGTTGGCGACATAGCTGAACTCGGCCTCCATGCGGGCGGGATCGTCGCGCAGGAACATGTCCGGCGCCCAACCTCCGCCGCGGATCAGCACCGGCTTCCCGTTGATGAAGAACTGGCGATAACCCTGTTTGGTGAGGGTCGAACTGACGCTGCGGATGCCGAACGTCGCGGCGGCGTGGTCGGACGTTGCGCCATCCACTGCCGCCGTCATCTCGAGGTCGTACAGCGGGTGATCGCCCATGCCGATAGGCCACCAGATCTTCGGGTGATCGAGGGCCAGGCCCGGCGTGTTCTGGGTTGAGAATGAAACGACTTGCGTCTGCCCCGGCGCGAGGTGGATGGTCTGTTGCAGCGGGACACCGGCTGCCGTGCCCGCGATCGTCGCGTCATGCGCCACGGTGTCGAGGTTCCTTGCGGTCACCTTCACCGCCAGCGTGGCGCGGGAGAGATCGGGCGTAAGCGTCGACTGCGCGTGGGGAAAGCTTAGCTCCACCGGCCCGGTCTCCATGACGTCCACGCCGCGCCATGGACCCATGTTGTTGTCCGGCGGCGTGGGGTTCCAGTCCACCCAGCCGATCGACAAGCTCATGCGCGGATCGCCAGGATGCACCCGCATGGCGAGCACGTTGGCACCCGCGTGTACCCAGCGGGTCACGTCGAACTCGTGCACGGGATAGGCTCCCGCGAGGTCGGCATGGTCGGCGACCTGATGCCCATTGACCCACACGTCGGCGCTCGCGACCAGGCCATTGGTACGCAACAGCGTTCGCCGTCCGGACTGAACCTTGGGCAGGGTGAATTCGCTGCGGTACCACCAGGGCGTCACGAACAGGTTGCCGCTCGCTTCCGGCACCTGCACGGCGCGCAGGTTGTCGCTGTAGAACACGTCGCTCTTGAACGCGCCGTTTTCCAGCAGGCCGGCCATGACGGTCGCGCGACCACTTACCGGGAACCATTCCTTGGTGGCAAAGCCGGACGATGAGATCTCGGCACCGCCTTGCTGCGCCTTTGCGCTGTCCTGCATCTGCCAGTGTGCGATGGCGGTGACGGTGCCGGCATCGGTTGGTATCGAGGTCGGGGCGTAGGTCGTCTGCGCGTATACGGGCGGCATGGCCGACAGGACCACGGCGGCCATCATCCGGAATGCGTGCTTGGCTCGAGTTTGCATGGCGTCACTGCTTCGCAAGATAGGTTTCGTGCACTTCCACCGGTGCGAACGGCCAGGATCGGTTGAGCCTGGCCCAGATCGAAAACACCAGGAGCCCCGCGACGATCCAGATACCGGACAGGATCAGCGACAGCGTGGAGGCGGAGACGTAAACATAGACCCAGCCCAGCAGTGCAACGATGCACGGCACGGGGTAAAGCCATTGCTTGTAGGGTCGATCAAGGTTCGGCTGGCGCTTGCGCAGCACGACCAGCGCTGCGATCTGCGCAATGGACTGCACGATGATCGTCGCGGCCAGCAGCATGTTGATGACTTCGGTGAGGTCGAAGAACGTGCCGATCGCCGTCACCACGCCCATCGTGAGCAACGCCACATGCGGGAAGCCGTATCTGGCATGGAGTCGCCCGAACGTCGACAGGAATACCTTGTCCTGTGCCGCCTGGAAGGGCACGCGGGAACCGCCCAGCAGCCCGGTGAACACCGAAGCGAATGCCGTCACGATGATGAGGATGGTCATGATGGCGGCGGCCGTATGCCCCCAGCTGTGTTCCACGACCAGTGATGCCACTGACTTGGACCGGGCGATTTCCTGCCACGGCGCGACACCCAGCACGCTGATGTTGAGCAGGAGATAGACGACCATCATCGCGATCACCGAAACGATGATGGAGCCGGGCATCGTCCGGCCGGGGTTGCGCAATTCATCACCGATATACGCAGTGGTGTTGTAGCCGAGATAGTCGTAGATGCCGATGATCAACCCCGCGCCCAGCCCCATGAAGAAGTGGCTGCCAAAAGCGTCCGCCGGATAGCTGAAGGCGAAAGCCGGGTTGAAACGCGAAAAGCCCGCCGCCGCGACGCCGATGACGGAGATCAGCATGATGATCCACAGCGCGATGGTGATCGCGCGTACCGATTCGATGCGCCGATACAGCATCCATGTGACCAAAGCGGTTGCCGCCAGACTGATGAGATGCACCGACCACCAGCCCAGGTTGGGAAAGAAGAACCCCAGGTACTCCACCATGCCGATGATGCCAGTGGACATCAGCAGGGGAATCGCCAGCAGCATGGTCCAGATGAACAGGAATGGCATCAGCTTGCCGGTGCGGTACTGGAAGGCTTCACGCAGGTACACATAGGTGCCACCGGAGCCCGGCATGGCCGCGCCCAGCTCCGCCCAGACCAGGCCGTCGGCCATCGCAAGGATGGCGCCGGCGATCCAGCCGATCACCGCCTGCGGGCCACCCATGGCCGCGACCATGATGGGGATGGTGATGAACGGACCGATGCCGCACATCTGCGTCATGTTGATCGCGGTGCCCGAGAACAGGCCGATGGACCGGTGGAAGGCGTTGTCGCGAACGGGCTGGGGCGTGCTGGAGTCCTGCATGCTGGCCTTGTCGTGAGGTGGTGCGAACGGGGTGTCGATGACACGGCTCCAAAGTACGTTCGTGCAGCGCTTGGCTCAGCCTGCGCCGAGGTGGCCGTATTTCCGCGATTGCAGAAATACGGCAGTCACCGGACCGGGCCCGACGAAGGAGGTCGCTACTGCTACCACTGGCCACGCACGCCGAGCATGACCATGCGCTCAGAGAACGTCGAGTGCCCCGGCTGGTCGGGCCACACCAGGTAGTACTTCTGGTACTCGTTGGTGAGGTTGGTGCCGTCCAGGAACACTTCGGCGTACTTGCTGAACTTGTACGAGATCGACGCATCGAGGTACTTCTGCGGCGCTTCGTACATCTCCATGCCGGTGATGCCGCCCACGCTGTCCATCACGGCGCGACGCGAGCGGTAGTTGTACGCGACGCGGGCCTGGAAGTGATCGTCCTGATACCAGAGGATGAAGTTGCCGGACGTGGTGGAGTTGTCCTGGAAGGGAATCTCCCTGCCGGACAGATCCTTCTCGCCCGAGTTGCTCGGCGCATACGTGGCATTGATTTCCATGCCCGTCTTGGACAGGAAGCTGGGCAGGAACGTGAAGCCCTGGCGGTAGTCGAATTCCGCACCATGGATGCTGTTGCCGGTGCCCTGCACGGGCTGCGTGATCACGATGCAGTGATCGCGAACCACGCCATCCTCGTCCGGCAGCGTACAGTTGGTCACGCTGCCGTTCTTGATGAAGCTGTCCACGTTGATGCGGAACAGCGCCAGGCTGAGCATGCTGGTGGGGTTGATGTAGTACTCCAGCGATGCACCGTAGTTGGTGGAACGCCACGGGTTGAGGTCCGGATTGCCGGTCGACGTACCGTTGGAGACGCGGAAGATCGGTCCCTGCGGCGTTTCCGCCAACGAGTAGTTCAGCTGCAGGCCGCCGGCCCAGGTGCTGAGGTCCAGCGGCATCATGTTCTTCGAATAGGCCAGTCGGAACTTCAGGCTGTCGGTGATATCCAGCGAGAAGTTGAGCGACGGCAGCACATCCTGGTACGTGCGCTTGGTGAGGGAGGTACCGGCGTCGACCGGTTCGTCGCCGTACGAACCCGGGTCGCCCGTCAGGTGCTGGGTGACGTCCAGGTTGGTATGGATCAGGCGCACGCCAAGGTTGCCGCTGTACGGCATGTCCCATAGGGTGCCGTTGAGATCGGCCTGCAGGTAACCCGTCAGCTCCTTCAGTCGCACGGCCCAGGTCGTGCCCGGCTCCGCCACCTGGACGGTATCGGGATAGAGCGACTTCCAGTACGACACGGGATCTTTCAGGGCGGATGGATCAATCGCCCAGAAATTGATGCCCGAGCCGAGCAGGTTGGAGTACTGCTTGAAGTTGTTCGCCAGCGGCGCCGCGGTGTTGGGCATCGAGACGGCCGACAGCGGACCGGCGCGGAAGTAGCCCACATCGTTGCCCGCAGTGCAGGCGCCGCTGTCGAGGACCACGTCGGCACCGACATAGCGCACCAGACAGCCGTTGGGATCGGTTGCGCCCATGCCCCCATAGACCGGTGTTTCCAGTGTCCAGCCGTTGTTGTCCGCGCTGCGGATGCTGTTGCGCAGGCCGAACTCGAGCTTGAACCCGTCCTGGAAATCGTATTTGCCATCGAAGCGCAGGGCGTTCAACGCCACCTTGCGGTCGTAGTCGCCGGAGGACTCCAGCGTTTTCATCGTCCAGTCGCTGGGATTGGCGAAATTCGCCGCCAGCGAGGAAGGCAGGCTGACGGTGATGTAGCGGCCATTGAAGTTGGCGACGATCGGCACCGTGTTCTGGGGAATGCCGTTCGCGTTGAATACGCGATTGCCGCCCAGCTGTGCCGGATAGACCATGGTGCCCGGTGGCACCGAGTTCGGATCGACGCCGTCCATCAGCACGTTGGGCCACAAGGCGCCATCGGAATCGGAGATGTTGACGTCGGTTTCCTGGTACGACTGGGAAGCCGTGTCATGGATGCCGCGCACGCTGGCCGTGAACGGGCCGCCGTTGTCGTAGTCCAGCTGGAGATTGAAGTTCTTCGCGATCGAGTCCTTCTGGATCATCGACGAGTACGACTCCACGTCGCCCGGCCACTTCTCGTACACCTGGGTGGTGTAGATCTGCGAACCTTCCCAGCCCGGCTCGGGCGTTCCGTAGGAGCCGAGGGCAGGGCTGCCGGTGTTGCGCGACTGCAGCGGCACGTAGGTGGCGCCCTGCCAGTTGGTGGAGTTGAACTGCAGGCCGAAATTGCTGTTGTACTCGTGCTGCTGCGAGTAGAAGAAGTCGCTGGTTGCCGTGAAGCCGCTGCCTAGATCCATCTGGAACGAGGCGTTCGCGGACTTGCGCTTGCGCTGGGTGATGATGTCGTTGAGGCCGATGTCCTGGCTGCCCATGAAGACGCCGTTGGACTTGCCATCGCCATTGACGTCCACGCTGCCGTCGGCGTTCTGCACGATCTTCGACGGAATGGGGGCGCCGTTCCACGGCGTCAGGAAGCCGTTGTAACCGCCGGCGCTGGCCGCGTTCTCGCCATTGAGCACGACACCGTACTGGTCGAGACCCTCGGTGGCGTTCATGCGCCGGGTGTCGGAATAGTCGGCGGATATCAGCAAGCCCCAATGACCATTGTCGTTGTAGGAAATGAGGCCGTTTGCCTCGGGTCCCCAGTGATCGGTGGTGCTGCCGCGCTCACCGTTGGCGGAGTAGCTGTAGGTGAATCCGCTGGGAAGATCCCAGGGGCGGTAGGTATGCAGGTCGATGGCGCCGCTGATGCCGCCGTCGGTCGTGCTGGCGGTGGGCGACTTGAGCACGTCCACGCCGTGGAACAGCGTGGAGGGCAGCATGGTGAAATCCGGCTGCTGCGAGTCGATCTGGTCTGCCGTGATGAACACTTCACCGTTCAACATGGTGCCTACCTGGGGCAGGCCGCGCACGTCCACCGAGGTACCTACACCGGCATCGCGATTGATCTGCACGCCAGTGACGCGCTGCAGGGAGTCGGTGATGGTGGTGTCGGGCAGGGCGCCGATGTTTTCCGCCGTGATGCTGTCCTGGATGTTGGGAGCATCGCGTTTCAGGTCGATCGCGCGCATCTGCGATGCACGGACGCCGGAGACGTTCACGGTCGCCAACGTTTCGGCGTTCTTCTGGGCGTCGGTTTTCTTGGCATCAGGCGATGCCGGCGCCGGAGCGGCTTGCGCGGGCGTGGTTTGCGCCGTGCTCGTCTGCGGCGCGGGGCCGTCCGGTTGCATATCGGCAAAGGTCGACGCCGAGGCCGAGGCCGATACGGCGGCGAACAACGACACGGTGATGGCGAATGACAAAGGATGCTTGCGAAGTACGGTGGACATGGGCTTTGACCTCGTTGGTGTTGCCTGTCTAACCTCAACTGCTCCGTTGGTAATCCAAAAACGCCTGCCGACCGGCCGTGCCCGTTAGCACGCCGTCGTGATGCAATGTCTCGATCTCCCCAACCCAGGCTTCGTGAGCCAGGGCTGCTCTCCCGGTACTACGTCGCGGAGCGATTGCCCCGCGTACTGCTATTTCGAAAACGCGATGCTCGCCAAAGCCCACTGGCCATGGCGCGGATCACCGGTTGCGAAGATGCACAGGTCGCGAACGCCGGCCCCCGCCGGCGTGGCAACCCTTGCATCCAGATGAAGCTGTCCCCTTGCATCCATCGCGCTGTCCAGCGGCACGCTGGCAAGCAGCGGTCCCGTGCAGGAATCAGCGTGAATCTCGAACTCGCCGGCCGTGCTGGCGGCGTGGCGCACCACGGCGTCCTTGGCTTCATCGCCAAAGCGCCAGGTGATGCGCTCGACGCTCAACGCGACATGCGTGATGCCCGCCATCGGCGCCTTCGGCCACAGCCAGCACATATTGCCGATATCCACGGAGTAAACCGGCCTTGGGCCCTGCACTGGCTTGATGCCATCGAGGCGTGAGGGCGGCTGGTTGGAGCATGTCGCAAGCGCGTTGCCGTCACGGCCCAGCAAGGTAGCGGCATCGAGCAGCTGCGTGCGCGAAGCGGCAAGTTCAAAGCCATCCGGTGCGAACGTTCCAGCACGCAAGGTCACATCGCCTGTCAGCGTGAGTGGCCGTGCGTACGCCGTGGATTTAGGGTTCGGATCGGAGCCGTCCGTCGTGTAACGAATCGTTCCGAAATTGACCTGGTTGGACAGCTCGACCCGGTGCGCACCGTTAGCCGATGCAGTCACATGGAACACGGGCGCGAAAGCGGTATCGGCGTAGCCGATGCCCAGCGCGCGATAGCGCGCCAGTTCGGCCGGCATGCGCTGGAGGAAATTGTTCCAGTTGCGCGTAGCGTCAGGCGACCAGCCAAGCTCCGACAGCGCGGCGATACGCGGGAACACCGCATGCTGATCGTGTGCGAAGGTGAGCATCTGCTCGGCCCACAGGCCTCCCTGCACGCCGACGACGTGCTTCGCCTCGCTGGCGTTGGCGCCGTGGGGAATGACCATCGTGTCATACGCCTGGCGCAGCGTGGCCGCGGGAGGCGGCCCCGCCCATTCGTCGGGGAGATCGGACTGCACGTGGTCGAAGTACAGCGACTCCTGCGGCGTCATGACCACATCGTGGCCTTGCTGGATGGCGGTGAGCGCCACGCGTTCGTCGTGATCACCGTGCCACGACATCACCAGCTGTGAGGTCGGCAGCGCCACGCCGGCCGCCAGTTCATCGTCCCAGCCCACCGGCGTGCGGCCATGCTTGAGGAGATGCGCGGCGACCTGGTTGATGAACCAGCCCTGCAACTGGTCCATGTTCGCCAGGCCCAGCTTGTGCATCTGCGCTCGCACGTCGGGCGATGCGTTCCACTGCTGCTTGTCGGCTTCGTCGCCGCCTATCGAGATGTAGCGCGACGGGAAGATCCTCATCAGCTCGTCGAGTACGTCGTCGACGAACTGCAGGGTCTTTTCATCGGGCTTGAGCAGCCACGGACTGACGCCCCAGTCGGTCCACACGGAAGGACGCTGGCCGGTAACGCCCAGCCATGGATAAGTGGCGACGGCCGCCTGCGAATGCCCGGGAATGTCGAACTCCGGAACCACGTCCACGTAGCGCTCGGCGGCATAACGCACGATCTCGCGCGCCTCGGCTTCGGTATAGAACCCGCAATAGGGCTCGTCGGCGGAGCCGGTCAGTTCGCTGTCGAGGCCCACGGCCTTGCGACACGCGCCGATCTTCGTGAGCTCGGGATACTTGGGGATGGCGATGCGCCAGCCCTGGTCTTCGGTCAGATGCCACAGCAACACGTTCAACTTGTTGAGCGACATCCAGTCGATCAGCTTCTTGATGTCCGCCACGCTCTGGAAGTGCCGCCCGGAGTCGAGCAGCAGTGCGCGCCATGCGAAACGCGGGTGATCGTCGATGACGCCATGCGCCACCCTCACCGGCGCACCATGCGTCCAGCCCGGCGGTGTCAGCAGTTGCCACAGGGTGACGCTGCCGTAGAACGCGCCGCGTGGCGTGCGCGCCGTGACTCGAATGCCGGCGTCATTCACCGTGATGCGGTAGCCGGCCTCGTCCTGGATATCGGCCGCGGGGTCCACCGCGAGGGTGATTGCCGGATGCGCGGTGTCGTCTGTCGCCACCCGCAGGTGCAGCCCATTGGTATCGGCCACGCGCTGTACGAAACGTTCGGCAATGGACTGCACCACCTGGCGATCCGCAGCGCGCACCGCGACCACGGCGCCATCCCCGATGTCTGTGGCGCCTGATCCCGCAGGACTGAGCTTGGCCGGCTGTGGCAGCAGCGACCACGCCGGAACGGCCGGTGCGGCATCGGCCATCCCCACGGTCGCGAGCAAGGCAGCGGCCAGGCAGGAGAGGATGATCGATGTCGCGATGCGGCTCACGTGCGGCCCCCCGCTGTCATGGGGAGCTGCGAAGCTGCTGCGGCCAGCGCGCCGCGCCTGAGGTACCACTGGGCGGCCCCATGCACGCCGTGATGCCCGTGCTCCGTGACCCAGACGGGTACTTGCGTCAGCAGCGTGCGTGCGCTGCGACCGTGCAGGAAGCGCTCTTCGAAGGCGCTGCGCCTGAGCGATGCGAACAAGGAGGACAGGAAGCCGCCCGCCAGGTACACGCCGCCCGTCGACATGAAGGTCATCGCGAGGTTGCCGGCAAAGCTCCCCAGTGAGGCGCAGAAGATTTCCACGGCTTCCACGGCTTGCGCATCGCTGCGCGCCATCGCGGCCGAGGTGACGCCCTCCGGAGTGGTAAGCGTGGCTGCTTCTCCCAGCAGCGTGCACAGGGTCGCGTAGATGGTCAGCAGGCCAGGTCCGGAGACCAGGTGTTCAAACGGCACGTAGCCGCCATTCGGCGCCAGGAACGCAAGTATTTCGCGCTCGCGCACCGAATGCGGCGCGTAATCCATCTGGCCGGATTCCGTCGTCAGCACGACGCCACCGTCCGGGCCGGGAATATGTACCGCCGCGCCAAGCCCGGTCCCCGGGCCGATCACCAGGGTCGGTCCGGTGGACGGCGTCTCCGGTCCGCACAGGAGGCGACCATCGCCGGCGAGCGGCCCGTCGAGCGCGTAGGCCAGAGCCTCGAAGTCATTGAGCACGGCGACGTCATCCAGGCCCAGTGCATCGCGCAACGGTGTCAGGTGGATGGGCCAGGGCAGGTTGTCGTTCACCACCTCGTCGCCCACCACCTGGCCTGCGCAGGCGAGCACACAGTGCTTCACCGGGATTTGGACGTCGGCGTCGATGAAGGCTTGCAGCAGGTCCGACAGCGCCGGGAACTGGGCGCACGCAAACACCTGGTAGGCGAGCGTTTCGACCCCGTACTGCGTGGCGCGCATTAGCGCGACACGGCCGTGCGTGCCGCCGATGTCGGCTGCCAGAAACGGCAACGCTGGTATCCCCGCCAGTCGATCCGAATGG
Organism: Dyella amyloliquefaciens; assembly: GCF_004296575.1. Lineage (GTDB taxonomy): Bacteria > Pseudomonadota > Gammaproteobacteria > Xanthomonadales > Rhodanobacteraceae > Dyella > Dyella amyloliquefaciens. The sequence goes on from NZ_SAYT01000006.1 coordinate 223,451, forward strand.
TCCATTGACACGTCCCGCGCGCCCCCGCATTGGAACTGTCATCAGGTTGGAACGTAATTGACACCGGTGTCAAGCCGTACCGCACCATGGGGGAAAATGGCCCCTGGGGCCTTACCCGGCGGGGCGCCGGCTTGGCTGTGAACGGCCTGGAGCGTGGCTTCGCCGGCGATCAGCGTCCCCGGGGCGGGTCGCCCGCTGCGTCAGGCGAGGGCTCTCCGCCCGGGCTAGCGCAGGCCGAGGTGCGGGTGCTGGGTGTGAAGGAGAAGAGGGGCGGCGAGGCGGGGCGCGTACCGGGCCCGAATGTGCCGCCAGGTGACGGCTACGACCTGGAAGTCCTGGTCTTCGAGAAGGCGACGACCAGAAAAACAATGGTCAGTACGACCATCGTGCCTGCGCGTACGTTGGCGTCGTCGTGCAGGAATCGCGGCATGGCGATCATCAGCACGCCGTAGGCGGCGACCAAGGCCCAGCCCTGCCAGCTCGATGGGCTGTAACCGAAACCGAAGCGCTTCGGGGCAAACCAGTAGGTACGATCGGATTTCATGGACGCCGCCCGGTGGAACGTGGCGCGGAGTCTACTCGCTTGCCGGCTGGAACATTGCGAGGCGCGCCTTCGGTAAGAACTTGCTGCCTGGTTGTCCCGTTGCGCGATCCAGCTCGTGCGACGCAAGGAGTTTTTGCCGGATTTGCATATACACCGTGTGCCGAATTGGGTAGCGTCGATGGGGGATGGGAGTAGTAGTCGGGGGCAAGAGGAGCAACCGGCACGCAGCTTGTGAGGGCCGATGCGTCCACGCTCGGGGGAGGGTCGGGCGCAGCCGGGAGAGTGCATGGGCCGAGGGAAGAGGCCGCACGCCATGCATCCACTTCACGAAGCTGTTTGCGTGCACGTCTAGCTATCCATGTCGACGCTGCGGGAATGAAGCGAATCGATATGGCCGTCTGCTTGGCCTGGGCCGCCGGTGAAGAGTGCCGGCGCATGCCCGCGCGCCCATACCGACGGCCGGCATGGTGGAAAGCGGCTTGTCCTGGTCAAACCTCCACCACGTTTGAAAGGCGCTATCGCAAGGCTGGGCAATCGCGCTCACGTGAGTCTTCGACTCCACGCGGGCTGTGCGAGCGGGCCTTGCTGCGACAGTCCCTGCCTTCACAACACACAACTCGTACCGGATATGGAAAGGCTCCCATGATCAACCACCTGCGCTCACCGAGCGTTTCCTCGCGACTGCCCAGGGCGACGGCTATTGCGTCGACCCTGCTTGCGCTGTTTGCACTGACTACAGCCTGCGTCGCCAAGTCGGGCACCTCATCCATCCCGACCCTCGAGAAGAACGGTGCGCAGGCGCATCTCATGGTCGACGGTGCGCCCTATCTGATCCTCGGCGGCCAGGTTCACAACTCCGATACGTCCAACCCCGAGGTTCTCAACAAGGCCATGGACGTATTGGCCAGCTGGCAGGCGAATACGGTCGAGGTGCCGATCTACTGGGAAGCCATTGAGCCCTCGCCGGGGCACTACGATTTCAGCTCCGTCGACCTGGCGGTCAATGCCGCGCGCAAGCATGGCCTGCGCGTGGTGCTGCTGTGGTTCGGCACCTGGAAGAACGGCGAGAGCCAGTACGTGCCCGACTGGATGAAGGAAGACCAGGCGATCTACCCGCATGCCAAGGGGCCGCGAGGCGAGGTCACCACCACCATCTCGCCGTTGAGCACGGCGGCCATGGAGGCGGATGCGCGTACGTTCGCGGCATTGATGCGGCACATCAAGAGCATCGATGAGACCCAGCGCACCGTGCTGATGATGCAGGTGGAGAACGAGCCTGGCATCGTCAACACCGATCGCGACTATTCCGATGCCGCCAACAAGCAGTTCGACGCCGCCGTACCCGGCGCATTGCTGACCTACCTGGATGGCCATCGCCAGCAGCTCTCCGCGCCGATGGCGGCAACGCTGAGCCATGCACCGAAGTCGGGCAACTGGACGCAGGTGTTCGGCGAAAAGGCGCCGGAGGCTTTCAGTGCCTGGACTATCTCGCAGTACGTCAACACGGTGGCCGAAGCCGGCAAGCGCGAATATGCGTTGCCCATGTACGTCAACGTCTGGTTGATCGAGGGTGTGGAACGTCCGGGCCGTTGGCCGAGCGGCGGTGCCACCGTGAACGTGCTCGATGTATGGAAGGCAGGTGCACCGGTCATCGACATGCTGGCGCCCGACATCTACTACCCGAAGTTCTATGACGTGGCTTCGCAGTACACCCGTCCGGACAACCCGCTGTATGTGCCGGAAGCGAACTTCAATCCGTACTTCGCGGCGTTTGCCTTCACGACCTTCGGCAACTTCAACGGTATCGGCTTCAACCCGTTCGGCATCGACGATGTGGTCACCAAGGGCGACATCGGTGCGGCCATCGGCATGCGCTTTCAGGATACCTACAACGTCCTGCGTCCCCTGTTGCCGCTGATCGCCAGCAAGCAGTACACCGGCAAGCTGCATCCGGTGCTGCAGGGCCTCGCCAATGGCGAGGACTGGAAGCAGTCCGTTCGCCTTACCGACCGGCTCGCGGCCAATGTCGACTTCACCGCGCAGTTCGACCCGGTCAAGGGCCGTGCGGCCGGCATGATCATCGAGCTGGCGCCGGATGATTTCGTGGTCGTGGGAACGGGCTTCGACGTGACCTTCCGCGAAATGCAGGGACCGCTGCGCGACGCCGAACTGATCTCGATCGAGGAAGGCACGTTCCAGGGTGACCAGTGGGTGCGCACCCAGCGACTCAACGGCGACGAGCGCCACGTGTCGCTGCCGGACCATTCCACCATCCTGCGCGTACGCGTCGCGAAGTAAGCCAGCGTTCCGCTTCGATCCGTCGGAGACGGGTGTCGGGAGGCCAGGGTGGGGCGGATACAGAGGATCGCCCCACCACTTGTGGTCGCCACGAGACGCATCAAGCCACACGTAGGCGCCGGTAACGCGCCGGCGTCCAGTGGCGATCAGGCGATAGCAGTGGCTGGCATGCCGCACGGTGCGCACCTGCCTCAGAGAAACCCCAGGATCCGCCGGGCTTCGTCGCTACAGCATCCGGTTAGCGCGACTTGGGCGGCCTTCCGGGGCCGGCGCCGAGATAACCCACGAGGTCCTGGCGCAGTTCGTTGATCTCGCTGAGGCGGTCCATGACATCGCCGCTTTCCTTGCTCACGTCCGCGACGATGAGGCTGAACAAGCTGGAGACAGCGCTGAAGCTGTGCCATACCTCGCTGGCTTCGACCATCAGCACGTGTGGCGTGACTTCGGGTGCCCAGTAGCAATCGGTGTCGGTGATCAGGACCAGCGGAATCTTTCGTTCGACCACGCGTTCGGCGATGGTGCGGAACTGCTTGAAGTAGCGGCGCATGTCGATGAGCACGACACAGCTGTTCTTCGTCGAGTCGAGCAGCAGATCCGGGTACGCCGCATCGGAGCCGTCACTGAAGGCCACGCGCGGACGCACCTGTTGCAACAGTTTTGCCAGGCCGAGGCCGAGGAAGGTGCTGTGCTGGAAGCTGGCGACGGATACCTGGTCGGCGGAGACCAGCAGCTTGATGATGTTCTTCCATGCCTTGGTGCGTGCCAGTGCGTGTGCACTCGCGAGGCCACGCGTTTCCGCCTGCAGGTGCGCATCGACCTCGTCGGCGTCCTTGACCTGTTCCTGCGGCTTGTAGAAATGGCGCCACGTGTTGTCGCCGCGAATCTCTTCCTTGAGGTCACCCAGGCTGGCATAGCCCAGCGCACGCATGAAGCGACCGACCGTCATCGGGCTGACACCGACGCGCTTGCCCACCGACGTTGCCGTTTCGAAGGGAAGCTCGCGGATGTTGTGCATCAGGTACGTCGCAATCTTGCGCTCGGAGGCCGTGAAGTTCTCCCAGTTTTCCTTGAGCTTTTGCTTGAAGTCCTTGGACATGCGGTTCAGCTCACGGCGACACCATGGCGGCGACGCTTCGATTATCACGTATTTGCCCGCGTCCGACGCGCCGGCCCACGACGAAAAGCAGCGCCGCAGAAAAGCCGGCCACGCCGCCCATGGCCACGAAGAACACGCCATGCGGCCATCTGCTCCACAACGTGCCCAGCGCGCCGGCGAGCAGGTTCCCGAAGAAGCCGGCGAAGAACCACAGGGCGATACAGGTGGCACGCCAGCCTTCCGGTGCGGTGTGACCGAACAGGCCGAGTCCGACCGGAAGGATGTACAGCTCGCCCAGCGTCATCAGCACGAACCAGCCGACCAACCATGCCCAGTGTGCGTGCACGCCACGCGCCTGCGACCAGCCAGCCACGGCAGCGAGCGCCAGGTACGACACGCCGACCACGGCGGCGCCGAAGGCCATCTTGTAGAGCGATGGTGTGTCCACGCCGCGCTTGGCGAGGCGCGACCATCGCGCGACGAGCAAGGGCGTGGCGGCGAAAACGACGAGCGGATCGAGCGCCTGGAACCAGGCCATCGGAATGCTCCAGCCCGCCGTGACCTGTCGGTCCACGCCCACGTCCGCCCACAGCGCGATGGTGTTGCCTACCTGTTCGTAGGCGCCGCGGAACACCACGACGATGGCCGCCACGCCCATGAGAAAAAACAGCTGTCGCCGCGCGGTGCGGTCCATCGGGGAGCGGGTTCCCCTCACCTGGGCCACGCGCGCCGGCTCTGGCGGCAAATGCCGCAGACCCGCCACGTAAACCACCAGCGAAACGAGCATGCCGACGCCAGCTGCGGCGAATCCCCAGTGCCAACCGTAGGCTTCGCCCAAAAAACCGCATACCAGCGGTGCGAGGAAGGCACCGAGGTTCACGCCCACGTAGTAGATGTTGTACGCACTCTTGCTGCGTACATCGCCTTCCCGGTAAAGCCCTTCAATCTGGCTCGCCAGGCAGGGAAGGAACAGGCCATTGCCCAGCGCGATGGTCACGAGCGCCGGATAGAACAGCGGCTCGGACGCCATCATGAAATGGCCCATCGCCATGGTGGCGCCACCGATCAATACCGCTCGGCGCTTGCCGAGCCAGCGGTCCGCGATGAGTCCGCCGAAGATCGGGGTGAAATAGACCAGCGCCGCATAGAAGCCATAAATGAGCGAGGCGTATTCCTGCCCGATATCCAGCCGCTTGGTCATGTAGTAGACCAGCAGCGCACGCATGCCGAAGAAGGAAAACATCTCCCACATTTCGGTGAGAAACAGCACGGTCAGGCCGATGGGATGCCCAAGAAACTGGCGCTCGCGACCGTTCGGTACTGCCTCGGACATGCTTGATCTCACTTCAGTGAGTGTTACGCCGCGGCGCTGCGCGGGCCACCCCAGACTTCATCCGGGCACCACACGCGGCCGTTCTGGTAGCTGATGGCGGGGTCGCGGTCGGCCCGTATGAACATCGGGCCGTCCAGGTCGACCACCGAACACAGCGAACCTAGCACGAAGGCCGGGCCCATCGACCACGACGTACCGCCCATGTTGCCCACCATCAGCTGAAAGCCGAGCTTCCTCGCTTCCTGCGCGAGCGCAAGACCCGCCGTGAGTCCGCCGCACTTGTCGAGCTTGATATTGATGATCTGTACGCGGCCCTTAAGCCTGGCGAGGTCGTTGCGGTCCTGCACGCTCTCGTCGGCGGCGAAGGGAATGGGACACTCGAACCCGTCGAACAGGTCTTCCTGGCCAATGGGGAACGGCTGTTCGATCACCGACACGCCCGATTCGATGAAGGTGGGCACCACCTCGCGCAGCGTTTCGCGCGTGAAGCCCTGGTTGGCATCCACCATCAGCCATGCATCGGGGCAGGCACGGCGGGCTGCCTTCACGCGCTCGGCGTTGAGCGGATCGTTGGTGAGCTTGAGCTTTATCGCCCTCGCACCATGGAACTCGCGCGCGGCAGCTTCCACCTGCTCAGGCGCGTCGGCGCTCAGCGTGTAGGTGGTCAGCAGGGGCCGTGGTTCGGCAACTCCGGCCAGCTGCCACACCGGAACGCCCCGGCGCTTTGCCTCCAGATCCCACAATGCGCAGTCCAGCGCATTGCGTGCGCCGCCGGGCGGCAGCAGGTCCAGCACCTGCTCGCGCGTCACGCCGCTTTCGATCAGCTCGCGCAGGGCTTCAACCTGCTCGATCATCGAGGTCGGCGTGTCATGCCGGTAGTAGACGCCCAGGCCTTCGCCGCGGCCGATGAATTCGCCGTCACGCAGCGTGACCACCAGCGCATCGCACGCCGTGAAGGTGTAGCCGGTGATGTGGAACGGCTGCTTGAGCGGCAGCTTCTCGATATGTGTTTCCAAAACCACGGACGACGGCCCGGTCATGATCGCTTCCCCTAGAAATGCGTGTTGAAGCTGACCAGCCCGAACGCCAGGATGAACCAGCCTAGATAGAGCGCCGCCAGTGCAAGCACGACTTCGCCGAACTTCACCCAGCGGCTACGCTGCGCCTGGGTCAGCGTGCGGACGGCATGCGCGGCGATGGCGATCACGCCGATCAGCGCCATCACGCCGAGCACGTACAGCAGCATCATCCAGGGAGCGGCCGTGCCATGAAGCAGCAGCTTCTCGTTGGCGCCGATGGCAGCACCCAGCGCGAACCAGCCCGCGACAGAGAGGAACAGCACGAGCACGCCGAGGCGGGAGAGGCGGGAGAGGCGTCGGGAGCGGCGCGCTGCCATCGTGAGTTCAAGCGTCGCGCGGTAGTGGCGCCGCACCAGCGGGGCGATTGCCCATGCCAGCAACGTCACCAGCACGACGAGCATGGATACGCCCAGCAGCGGCATGACATTGCCTGAGCCGTGCGACGCCGATACGCGCTCGAACACGGTGATGGCGGGGATGTAGTCGGTCGTCCAGTAGTCGATGCTGCCATCGGCGCGAGGCACGAAGTCGAGGCGGTCGCTACCGTTGACCTGGAGATAGTGCAGCGGCGCCACTTCACGCCAGTGCAGCGGCTTTCCGGCGTCGTCGCTCAGCATGGGCGACACCGTGATGGTGCCGTCCGGCTCGGCCGCGACGTGGAACTGCGACAGCAGCGAGAACAGGCGCAGCGCGCTGTCGTTGCGTCGGGTCATCTGATACCAGCCGACCACCCTGGATGCATCGCCGGCCGCGCTCGCAAGTGTCTGTTGCGTAGGCAGCGGGGCGGGGAAGTAGCGGTCGAGGAAATCGTGGAAGATGGCCGCGCGCACCATGCGTACGCCGCCCGCATCGGGGCTACCTGCGCTGTTGAACGACATGAAGATGCCCACGCCCTTGTCCAGCAACAGGTGCAGGTCGCTGTGGAACACCACGGTGTCGCCACCGTGGCCGGCGATGCGCAGGCCGTTGCGGTCCTCGCGATAGAAACCGAGGCCGTAACCAGGCATGCCTGGCGCCGGCGTGTAGTGCTGCTCGTGCATCGCACTGATGGTTTCGGGCTTGAGGATGCTTGCGTCGCCGTATCGACCGCCCTGCAGCTGGGCGATCAGGAAGCGTGCCATGTCGGTCGCGGTGGAGCTCATGGCGCCAGCCGGCGCGGGATCCACCGCCTCGAAGGGCTGCGGCTTGCCGTCCGAGGCGGTCCGATAGCCCTTCGCCATCAGCGGTGCCAGCGATGCCGGCAGCGGCTGCGCAAAGGTTGAGTGCGCCATGCCCAGCGGCTGGAAGATGTGGTGGGCGATGTAGTCATCGAAACGTTCGCCCGATACGCGCTGCACGATATAGCCGGCCAAACCGCAGCCGTAGTTCGAGTAGGCCACGCGATCGCCCGCCGGGAAGATGCGCGCCGGCACATGATCCTTGAGGTAGCGTTCCAGGTTCACGTCATCGACGGATGCCGGGAGCAGGTCGCGGGCGGAATCCTCGAAACCCGCGGTGTGCGTCAGCAGATCCTGCAACGTGATGGGGCGGCCATCGCGCGGTGGGATCTTGAAGTCGAGGTAGTCGTTGATGTCGCGGTCGAGTCTCAGCGAACCCTTCTCGACCAGCTGCATCACCGCCGTCCAGGTGAACAGCTTGGACGTCGAACCGGGGCGGAACAGCGTGCTGTCAGGCGAGACCGGCGCCCGCGTGGCGAGGTCGGCGTAGCCGTAACCCTTGGCGAACAGTACTTGTCCGTCCTTCACCACCACGACCACGCCGCCGGCGATATCGCTGCGGCGTAGTGCAAAAGGCAGCATGCCGTCGAAGAAGGCGCCGACGTCCGTCTCCGTCATCGCGGGCGCCACGTCGGCCCCTGCGGGTGCGACCGCAGGGGCATTCGATGCCGGCGCAGGGATGGCCTGCGCCATCGCTGCACCCATGCTCAGGCTCAGGCACGCGACGAACGCCGCGGCACGCTTCAGTGGTCTCATCCTGGCTTTCCCGTGGATCGATGGAGGCTTCAGAAATCGACGGTGGCCGATACACCGATCGTGCGCGGCGTCTGCACCGTGGCGTTGAACGGGCTGGTGATCGAACTCTGCGTTTCCGGCCACACGGACGTGATGCCGTGCTTGTTCGCCAGGTTCTTGGCGTAGACCTTGAACGTCCAGTTGCCCACGTTGGTGCCGGCGTAAACGTCGATGTTGTTGTAGCCGGGCAGGAAGTAGCGCGGTGCCGGTTGGGTGTTGAACTCGGCGGCGCGACGGCCGACGAAACTGAAGTTGCCACCCACGAAGCCGGACCATGTCCCCATCGGGAAGTTGTAGTCCACGCCGAGATTCGCGTTCCACTTCGGCACGTAAGGCAGCGGATCGCCCTTCAGGCCGTACACGCTGCCTGGCGGGTTGTCTTCCGCGAGCTTGGCATCGGTATACGTGGCATTCGCCCACAAGGTGAGTCCGCGCGCCGCGTTGTAGCGCCAGTTCGCTTCGAAACCCTCGCTGGTGGCCTTGCCGCCATTACCCAGGAAGCTGAAGCCGCCGGCGGTGGAGGTGAGCTGCACCTTGGACCAGTCGATGTAGAACGCGTTGAGCTCGACGCTCATGCTGTGGTCGAGCATCAGCGCCTTCAGGCCGACTTCGTAGTTGGTGAGCCTGTCGGGGTCGAAGGTGAGCGGTGCGCCGAGGCCCGGCGGCACGCCCACGTTGGCGCCGCCCGGGCGGAAGCCGGAGGCGATGCGCACGTAGCCCATGATGTCTTCGCTGAACTTGTAGCTCGGGTTGAACAGGTACGTGACCGGGTGATCGCTGCCTCGCGTGGTGAAGCTCGAGTCACCCGTGAGAATGCCGGTGTTGGTCTGCGTGTAGGTGGTCTGGTCGCTGCTGTAGCGCGCGCCGACCAGGACGCTGAGGCGGTCGCTGGCGTGCCAGGTCAGGTCGCCGTAACCCGCCCATTCCTTGAAGATGGCAGGGCCGACGGACACAATGCCCAGTGTCGGCAGGGCAATCGGCGCGCCCGTGGTGTAGTCGAAGCTGGTGATCTCCTGTCCATCGACCGTGTGCTCACGGGTGAAGAACATACCGGTGCGCCATTCCCAAGTCTGGTCGGCCGGCGACTGCAGGCGCAGTTCCTGCGTCACCTTGTTGAGGGAGATGGGCTGCACTTCCGCGTAGCCGCCGTTGGGCACACCGAAGATCGAGTTGAGCATGGGCCCGAACAGGGCGGTGAGGTCCTGGCTCTGGTTGAGCCGCAGCGTGCCGTAGCTGGTGGTGGAGTACAGCGTGGCCCAGCCCATGTCGTCGCTGATGGACAGGTCGTACAGGCGATACTTCACCTTGAACATGCCGGTATTGGCGGCGCGGTTCTGCTTGTCCCAGCCGTATACAGGTTGCATGGTGTTCGGGTCGAGGTCGATGCCGCCGTTCGCCAGGCCGTCGCTGCTCAGGTTCTGCGCGAGGGCGGAGAAGCGCACCGACACCTTCTCGCTCGGCGTCCACAACAGTTGTGCGCGACCGCCGCGCACCTTGGCCTCGTTCACTTCGGTCTTGCCGGTATTCACGTTGTCGATATAGCCCGGATCCGTGCGGCCATAGGCGTTGACGCGCAGGCCCAGGGTGTCCTGGATCAGGGGAATATTGGCCATCGCGTGCGCGCCGAAGCCGTTGCCGCCGCTGTCCACGCTGTTGGCGTCGACGCCGATGCGTCCGCTCGCCTGGCTGGTGTCCGGCGGGGTGGTGACGAACTTGACGAGGCCGCCGAGCGTGTTCGACCCGTACAGCGTGCCCTGCGGTCCGCGCAGTACTTCGATGCGCTGGATGTCGTTGGGATCGATGTCTGGCGTCAGCATGCTGCCGGCGGCGTAGATCGTGCTCGAGCCGTACGGCGTGTCGTCGATGTAGGTGCCGACGGTGGCATTGGGCTGATGGCTGCCCGAGGTGATGCCGCGCAGCACCAGCTGCGTCCAGCCTTGTCCACTCGAGATGGTATTGAGGCCCGGGACCTGGGTGGCGTAGTCGGCGAAGCTGTTCGCGCTCTGGCGATCCAGCTGCGTTTCGTCGAGCACCGATACCGCCATGGGCACGTCCTGCAGCCGCTCGTCGCGCTTGTTGGCCGTCACGATGACGGTGCCCAGCTGCTTGGTATCGGCAGGCGCCTGCTTGGGCGATGCGCTGGCGGCTTGTACGCCGTCAGGAGTTGCCTGACTTGCGGCATCGCTCGACGAAGCGGCTCCGTTGCCAGCGGTGGTCTCTGCGTGCGAGCACAGAGGAGCCGCCAGTCCCAGCGCGATGGCGAGGCACAGACGACGGCGATCAAACGGCGAACAGAACTTATCCACGACACGTCCCCCACGTGAAACGGCTATCCCGTTGCCAATGGTGATATCACTCTAACAATTGCCTGTCAATGTTCGATAGCAAACATTTTTTTGTTCGGACGTCCGGGGCGGGAACGGGCTTTCGGGACGTCGAGGGGCTTTTGGGGCGGTTCCGTTGACGCCACCCGGCTAGCCTCATGGAAATGCGCGTTTCCGGCCTTTCGCCTGCGGACGCGCAGTCTTCATGGGCATTGGAGGAAGTTGGCGCAGCGGCGTACAACAGGCATCAGCCACGCACGGCCTCCCTTGAAGTCGCCCCGCGGATACCCAGTTCGTTTCAAGTACCGCAACAGCCATGGACAGCGCGATGCGCATGCCGCTTCCTGATAGGCCGATCGCTGTCGACACCACCCAGCTGGGGCGGTTTCATCGCGTGGTATTTGCCGGTGGAGGGAATCGCTGCTGGTGGCAGGCCGGGCTCATGCATTGCCTGATGGATCGGGGGATGGCCCTGCCGCCGATGATGGTGGGCACCAGTGCGGGAGCTGCCATTGCGGCGTCATGCCTGACCGGCGGCACTCCAGCGGCGCTTGCGTCATGCAAGACATTCTTCAGTGCGACGACGAGCGTGTGGGATCACCGCCATGTCTGGCGCGGGCGCCTCGACTTTGCCCATGAGCGGATCTATCCCGCCTGGATTGGATCGTTCGTGCACGAAGGAAACTTTGGCCATCTGGCCTCGTCCACGACGCGCCTGATGGTCGCGTTCACCCGCCCGTCGCGCGCGCTGGGGCTGGCGGGGTCGCTCTTTGCCGGCACGCTGGCCCATGTGCTCGACAAACATCTCTGGCACCGCATTCATCCCGAGCTGCCCAGGCGTTTTGGTTTGCGCCAGGACTATGCCGTGCTCAACACCTGTGCCGATCCGGCAGAGGCGCAGAACATCCTGGTGGCAGCCGCGGCCGCGCCGCCGTTGATTCGTACGCGTACCGTCGATGCGTTGCCCGCCCTGGACGGAGGCTATGTCGACAGTGCGCCGGTACCGGAGACCCCCGAGTCGAACAGCCGGGACCATGCCACCCTGATCCTGCTGACCCGGCACTATCCCGCGCTTCCGCAGATCTTCGACTGCATGGGGCGGCGCTACTGGCAGCCGTCGCGGCCCGTGCCGGTATCCACCTGGGATTGCACGCGCGCCGCCACCGTGTCCGATGCGTTTTCGCTGGGCTTTGACGATGCGTGCGAGGCGATGAAGAAGGGCCGCATGGTGTTGTGATGGGGCAGCGCGAGCATGTCGCCCGCGCGGTCGTTCCCACGCAAGGCTATGGGTTGATACAGCCAGTGCTCCACGACCTGGCGGTGGCATCGGGCACAGGCCCCGATGCGGGTCGCCCAAACCCGGGAGGGTGGGGTGCCTCACCGGGTGGGATGCAGCCTCGTCACTGGTCCGCAGTCACGCCCTGCACCACGCCGGGGGCTTTGCCGATCTGGGAGGCCAGTCCGATCGCGATCGCGCCGTAGATCGCGACGCAGAGCATGGAAAGAAGGATCACGACGACAGTCGTTCCGGCGGGCTTTTTCAGCTTGAGCTTTTGCATGGAGATAAGGCGCCTGTTGAGACCGGCGCTGAGGCATAAGGGTAGGGCCTTGGAGTCTGACAGGACGCCGGATCAGTCTTGCGCGGCAAGTGGGCGCATGCGGCAAAGTGCCCGGCGTTGGCCGTCCCGGATCGGGGCACCCGCCATCCGCCTGCAAGCACCGCAACCGGCGGCAGTTTCGCCGCCGGGAGGATGCTCAGCGTAGCCGCCGCAAGGGTTCGGCGTTGGCTGAAGTGCAAGGTCGGCTTGCGCCTTTGTCAATGGACGGGCTGGTCCTGCAGCTCGGAAATCGTCAGCCGGGTCTTGCCGCTGCTGGTGAGCGGAATGTCATCCACGAAATGACAGTGCAGCTGAACACTGTCTCCGAGCACTTTGTGGATCTCGTGGCGGATGAAGGCGAGCGAGTCGTCGTCAAACGCCGGGCCGCGCACGATGGATATGTCCAGGCGGTCCCGTTGCCGCTGCATCACCTGGTAGCGCGCCACGCCTTTCGTCTCCTTGAACAGGAAGGGGAAGAACATGCCCGGCAGGATGCGGCCGTCCGGTGTATGGATGGCATCGAGCACGCGGCCCTCCACGCGCTTGAGCAAAGGCAGTCCGCGGCCGCAACTGCATTCGTGATGCGCCGGCGTGGCCAGATCGGTCGTGGCATAGCGTATGAATGGCATGCCGAAATTGGAGAGGTCCGTAACCACGACTTCACCGGTTTCGCCCTCCACCGGCGCGTCGGCTGTTTTCGGCAGCTCCACGACAAGATGATCGCTGCTGACGTGCAGGCCTTCGTGCCGTTCGCATTCCGCCGCCACCAACATGAATTCACGGCAGCCGTAGGTATTGAACGCAGGGCAGCCGAACGCCTTCTCGACGATATCCCGCTGGAATTCGTGCATCGCCTCGCCACAGGAAATGAACGAGCGCGGGGTATGCACGCGTCGACCGGTATCGAGCAGCCACTGCGCCAGGCGGATCAGCGGCCCCGTGTAGCCGAGCAATACCTTGGGTCGGAATGCGTCGATGGCATCGGCGTATTCGGACATGTTCGCTTCGCTCATGGGGAAGCTGTTGACGACCCGGCGCGAGAACGCTGCGTGATACATGCGCTCCCTGATGCGTTGCTTCCATGGAAGGTTGCCTACACCTGCACCCCATAACATCAGGCTGCGCGTGCCCAGCGGTGCGTCGGCCCAAGCATAGCCACGCCACATCACGGCATGCCGGCGCTCATTGCTTTCGCGCGTGTACCCAAAGCGCATCGGTTCGCCGGTGGATCCGCCCGTGGCCTTGTAGAGCAGCTTGTCGCGCAAGGATCCTGCTTTGAGATCCTCGAAGTTCGCCCGTATGTCCGCCTTGGTGAGCAAAGGCAGCCTGGCGAAGTCGTCCATGCTCCGGATGTCATCGGGAACGAGGCCCAGCGCTTGCCACTGCTTCTGGTAGTAGGGCACCTCGCGGTAGCAGTGTTCCAGCAACTGCTTGAGCCGCACCCATTGCAGCTGCGCTACCTGCTCGGACGACATCCACTGGTCGTGTTCGTAGCGGTCCAGCCACGACAGCGTGCCGCGATGGCGAAGCCCGGATTCGTAGGCGGGAAACAACACCCGCCGGAAGGCTGTTTCATATAACTGACCCATGCCGTTCCCCTATGATTTGGCCGTCCGCTTATGCGCACAGCAATACCTTGCGATATCGCACAAAATTACGAATAGGCAATCGCCTGCGTGGTTTTCCCCGGCCCCTGTTAGACGCCCGCAAGCTTACGTCCATCTTTCGAAAGGATCGGAAGAAAGGCCTATGCAGTTCTGCAGGGCTATGCCAATGGCGAGGACCGGAAGGGAATCCCGATGAGTGATGCCGACGGCCTTCCATGTCGGTGCGCACCCGCTGAACGAGCAAATCTGTGCCGGGCTATGTGTGCTTCGACGCCGGTGCCTCTATGGGAAGTCACCGCACTCTGTGGCGCGCCGGTGTGCAGAAGCTGACGGATCGACGCTACGGGGTGGCGGCCAATGATGGCTCGGTGTGGCCGGGGATGCCGCGCACGCATTCTCGCTCGATGCAGTTCGATATCTGATGCACGCGCCGGCCCATCGCGTAGTCGCTCAAGAAGGCAGGGGCAGCGTGCGCGCACGCCGCCCCTGGAACGCCTGCAAGGCTGGGCCGATCAGACGTCTGCCCAGTACCGGATGAGGTTGTGGTAGATGTTGGTCAGCTGGCGGACTTCCGGATCATTGCGCCCCAGCCGGCCCACGAGCTTCTGGATCGCGTCGTCCATATCGAACGTCATGCGCCGCGCATGGGTGTCCTTGATCATGCTCTGCACCCAGAAAAACGAGCACACGCGCGCGCCTCGGGTCACGGGGGTGACCATGTGCAGGCTGGTGGACGGGTAAAGCACGACGTGCCCGGCCGGCAGCTTGACCTTGTGTGAGCCGTAGTAGTCCTCGACGACCAGCTCGCCGCCGTCGTACTCGTCGGGCTCGGAAAGAAACAGCGTGACGGAAAGGTCCGTGCGTATCCGCAACCGCGTGAGCCGGTCGCCGCGGATGCAGTTGTCCACGTGCTCGCCGAAGAACTGGCCCGGCCGATAACGGTTGAACAGCGGCGGGAAGATCTCCAGTGGCACGGCCGCGGAAATGAACAGGAGATTGTTGGTGAGCGCACTGATGATGCGCTCGCCCAGCTTGCGCGCCACTGCGCTGTCCGGCGGAAGCTGCTCGTTCTGCTTCACCTCCGCCGACTGCGCTCCGGCCGTGGAGCGGCCGTCCTCCCACTCGTGCGCATCCATGATGCGGCGGAACTCCGCCACCTCGTCCTTGCTCAGCACATCGGGTATGCAAATCAACATGCGTGGTTGCCCTAGAACTTGACGTTGGCGCTCAGCATCAGGCTCCTGCCGGGAGCCACCACGATGAATGGCTGGGCGCTCTGGTACAGCGAATCGTAGTACGTCTTGTTGAAGATGTTCTGCGCATAGAGCTTCAGGGTGACATGGGTGCTTACCCTTGCCTCGGCGAAGGCGTCAAAGCGCCAGTACGACGGCAGCAGGGTCGGGCTGGGCGGTTTCGGGTAGGCGACGCCGCCATTCGCGGCGAGCAGCGAGCCGCCCTTGATCTGTGATGCATAGACCGCCTGGCCGCCAAGCTCCAGCCAGCGATTGACCTGGTACTTGCTCAGGAGGTTGAAGGACTGGTGGGCAATATTGGCCAGCTGCAGGCCAACGTTGGTCGGAACAATCGACTTGGTGATCTTCGATTGCATCAGCACCAGGCCGCCCATGACGCTCCACTGGTCGGTGATCTTGCCGGCGACTTCAAAGTCCAGGCCGCGCACGCGATAGGCCGCGCCGGAAACGATCTGGCCGCTGGTATAGCCCGGCAGGTTCGCAGGTGCCGTCTCGCGTGCATTGGTCACCCGGGTCTCGAATGCCGCGGCCGTGGCCAGCAGGTGGCGATCGAGGAATTCCCACTTGGTACCCACTTCACCGGCCTTGCTCTTCTGCGGTCCGTAGATCTGGGTCGCGTTCTGGGTCGGGGACAGACCGCCGTACGAACTCGACGTGGCATCCAGTTCATCGCCGACGGGGTCGGCTGCCGTGGCGTAGGCGGCGTAGATGCTTCCGTTGGCGGCCGGCTTGTAGACGATGCCCGCGTTGTAGCTGGTGATGCCCGAATCGTCCTTTCGCGAGCTCGTATTGTTCGCTGCGGTGATCTGGTAGTCGTCGTAACGCACGCCGCCATTGACGATGAGGACATCGTTGTAACTCGCCGTATCCATCAGGTAGCCCGCGCTGGTGTCCACCTTGTACCTCAATGGATTGCCCGTGAGCGTGGGCGTATGCGAGCTATAGATGTAGTTGATCGGGTCGTAGACGCTGACGATCGGTGCGCCAGACGATGTGATCGCGACCGGGCCCGTGGTGAGCTCCGAGGTCAACCCCGTGTAGCTGTCGATGCTGATCTTTTCGCTGGAAAACTCGCCGCCGACGACGGCCGTGTGCTGGAGCGGTCCCGTATCGAACCGGAAGATGGCCTGCGGCGAGTCGGCCACGACGGTCACCGGCTCATAGCGACTCTGGGCGTTGAGCTGCACATAGCCGGAGAAGTGGGTGGGCGATGATGAATAGGGTGCGGTGACCGGATTGGTCGCGCTCGGATTCTCGGCGATGGTGCCGACGTAATTGAGCAGCGAATGACTGGCGCGCGCATTGTTCTCCAGCGTCACCGCATCGTTGACCTTCCACTCCATGTCGAGCGTGCCGAGGCTCTGGGTGGACTTGGTGAAGTCGCGGTTGACTGCACCGTAGTACGTATCGCGCGAGACGTCGCCTTCCGTAACCGGCTGGCGGGTGGCCTGGTTATACGGCACGCCGAAGTCGGGAAGACCCCACAGGTGGGTATACGAATAGCCAGCCTTTACCGTGAAGTCCGACGTGGGTTTGAACGTCACGGCGGTGGCGATGCCGGTGCGATTGTCGGTGGCAAAGGCGCGACCCGGTACGTCCGCGTTCTGCGCCATGCCGTTGAAGCGCACGTCGAGCTCAGGGCTCAACGAGCGATTGATGTCGAACGTGCCGCGCTTCATCGAAGCCGTGCCCACTTCACCCTCCAGGTCGGTGAAGTCGACATCGCTCGCCTCCTTGGTGACGATGTTGAGCGCGCCACCTGTCGTTCCGCGACCCGCAAAGGAAGACGCGGGGCCACGCAGAATTTCGATCTGCTCGGTATTGAAGTTCTCGCGGATGCTCACGCCGGGGTCGCGGACACCGTCGACGAAGACATCGTTGCGGGCGTCAAAGCCGCGAATGAAGAAGCGGTCACCAAAGGCATTGCCGCCTTCGCCCGAACCCAGGGTGACGCCCGCGGTCGAGCGCAGCACGTCTCGCAGCGACGTGGCGTCCTTGTCTTCCAGGGCTTCCTTGGGAATCACCGTCACCGTGCGTGGCGTATCGAGTACCGGCTGGGTGAATTTGCTCGAGGACAGCCGATCAATCTTGTACGGAGCCATCGGGTCCGCGTAGGGGTTGGCATCAAGCACCGTCCCCTCGACCACGATCTTGGGGAGAACCGAAGGGTGACTGGCGTCCGCCGCCTGCGGATTCGCGTTGTTGCTGTCTTGCGCCATCGCGGGTGCCGTAGCCGCGCAGGCGAGCGCAATGCAGGAGCTCATCAGGGACACCTTGAATGAGGTGGTGCCGAGCTGCCTGAGGGGTGCGGTATGGGGGTCAATCATCGGTGAACGTCCTGATTGTTTTTATGCTTCTGGTGTGAGCGCGCATGGCACGGGCATGGGGTGGCCGTGACCCTTGAACATGTCGTCGTTGTTTGTGGATTCGCGCGGCGCTCTTGGGGCGTATACGTGCGGCAGCCATACGGGGTGATCGCAACTTCATGCGAAGCGATGGCTCCCATGCGCGCACTCGCATGCCGTATATCAAATACGAACGATTCCCATTAATGTATTCGCCGAATGTCAAATCAATGTCGGACGGTCGTGCTTGCGACCGACGACAGGGGAACGGTCGCGCTGATGGGCAGGAACGTGCTGGTGATCGAGGACAGCCCAGGCCAGGTAGCCAACTTGTATGGCTACCTGGAGCCGCGCGGCTTTGTCCTGGACGTGGCGCTCGACGGCAGGGCAGGACTGGAACTCGCGCTGCGCGAGCCTTATGACGCCATCGTGCTGGACTGGATGCTCCCGGGAATGGATGGTCCCGCACTGGTGCGGCAGCTGCGCGACGCGGGATCGACCGTCCCCGTGCTCATGCTTACCGCACGCTACGAGCTCGACGACAAGATCGCGGGCTTCCGTTCTGGCGTCGATGACTACCTCACCAAGCCGTTCGCCCTGGCCGAGCTCGAGGTGCGGCTGGAATCGCTGATGGCCCGGGCCCAAGGGCGTCGACAAACGCTGCAGGTCGGCGACCTCCAATTCAATGTCGCTACGCGCGAAGCACACCGCGGCGAGACCCGCTTGCAGCTCTACACGGCCATCACCAACTTGTTGGAGGCCCTGCTCAAGGCCAGCCCAGGCGTGGTGCATCGTGGCGTGCTGGAGACCACCGTGTGGGGTGATAGCGTCCCTGATCGCGATCTGCTGCGCGCCCACATGTACGAGCTTCGCAAGCGGGTCGACGGACCTTTTCCCGTCAAACTCATCCGAACGGTCACCAAGCTCGGTTACCGCATCGCTACGCCAGAAGAACTCGGCACATGAGGAGTCATGCGAGCCTTCGCCGGCGTCTCGTCATAGGCGTGGTGTGCTTCACGGCAACCATAACCACGGCCACGACGCTCATGGGGCTGAGGTTCGACGAGCAGGCCGAACGGCATGTCTGGGAAGCCATGTTCAGAAGCGCAGAGGCACATCCTTCGGTCGGGACGCCAGAAGGCGCGCAAGGGGTCAGGTCTCCCTTCCTTGCCTTCGGCGCAACGTCGGGAAAGCCCGTACCGGCGGAATTTTCAGGGCTGGCACCCGGCATCCACGAAGACATACGCATCGGTGCCCGCACCTACATCATCGATGTGCAAGGAAGCCTGCAGGCCCCGGTGGTGACTGCATTGGACATCACCGACATGGAGCGGCGCGAGGAGCGCCTTGACCTTGACCTGCTCGCATCAGGCGCCGTGGCCGTGCTGCTTCTGATTGCGTCGACGTACATGGCAGCCCGGTGGCTGGTCAGGCCGCTGGCGAAACTGAGCACGATCATTGGCGATCTCCAGACGGGGGCGAGGGGCCAGCGGATCGAGGTGCAGTCCTCCGATCCGTCCGAAGTGGTCGTGATTGCCGATGCCGTGAATGCCTATCTGCGCGACATCGATGGCTACGTGGAGCGGGAACACAGGTTTCTCAATATGGCGAGCCATGAGATACGCACGCCGCTCGCGGTCATTGCCGGCGCGGCGGAGGTAGCGTACGAACAACAGAGCATGGAGTCGGCCCGCCTGCATATTTCGCGCATCGTCGCTGCAACCCATGACATGCGCGACCTCGTAGAGCTGTTGCTTGCGCTGGCCCGTGATCCAAGGCGCCTGCAGTCGAACGGGGCAACTGCAAGTCTCGCCGAAGTCATTCCGAAGATCGTTGCGTATCACGAGCACTTGCTGGAAGGAAAAGATCTGAAAGTCGTCGTCGACAACATGCCCGCGTGCGACGTTTCGTTGCCTCAGGCCATTGCCGTGTCGGTCATCGGAAATCTGTTGCGCAACGCGATAGAGAACGCGGGCCAGGGCGTCATAACGATGTCCATCGAAGACAACGAAACCCTGGTCATCGCCGGCCCTGGTTCCACCCTGTCGCCAGAGGCGCGAAGCCAACTGCAATCCCGCCTGGCACGTGCGGGTATCGGTCGAGGAGATGGCATCGGCCTGGAACTGGTGGAACGCCTTTGTCGCCATGTCGGCTGGGCGTTGGAACTGGGCGTCAGTACAACCGGCAGTACGACCGCACGTCTGGGGCTTCACTAACCACGCACAAGTTGAAATGAGAGGCGCCATGCCTGCAGACGCCGGCGTCTGCTACGGCGATCGGGCTGTGCTTTTCCTTCCCTGATGCGGGCCTTCGACTCGAAGCAGGCCCTTGGCGACAGGCACTGAACACCTGACACCCTATCGGCTCGGCTAGGCCGATCGGGAGTCTTGCGGACGTCGCGACTGGCCGGCACGCTAAGTGGGTCTGCTTTCGACCCGGCATGGGCGCCTTTGGGGGAGCCACGGTGCGGCGACAGAGGGAGCTGGCCCCTCTTGATGGGCCAGCGAGCAGACTGCATCGCGGGGGCCAGCCGAACGCTGGCGGCATATCGGCTTGGGGGAGCTGAGGAACGGATGGCAAACGAACAGGAGCTGGACAGCCGGGACCAGAAGCTGCTGGGCAAGATGCACGCTCACTATGAACAGCTGAGCGACGAACAACTGGCTGCGATTGTCGCCAAGCGCGAGGATCTGACAGCCGTAGCCCAAGTGGCGCTCTCCAACGTGCTGGCTCGACGCGATGCCGAACGCATTGCACAGTGGTCCGACAGCATTCGGCGCGAGCATCAGTCATCGGCTCCGCCCGAAGTGGTGGAAGTGCATGAAGAGGTCGAATGGTCGCATCGCCCTGGCGCTACCAGCGCCTACGCGAAAACCGTGCACATCGCCCGCTGGTTCGCATTCATCCCCGCCGCCTTCTGGGCCGCGGGCTTCCAACGCCTGATCCTGCGTTGGACAGGCTTCTCCTTCGATCCTTCGCTTCGCTTCGATGGCGACCAGAACGTGGCGAGCTTCGCCATCGCCGGCGTACTCACCGCCATCATCGCGCTGGGCATCGGTCTATGGGTCTGCCCGGCGAAAAAGAAGCGCATGCCCGCGCTGATCCTAGGCGCCATCTACTTCGCGAACTTGGCATACGGATTGGCGACGGTATCAGGGCCCCACAGCACGTCCCAGCTGCAGAAGCTGCTTGCGCTTGACTACATCCTGGGCATGGCGACATGCGTGATGATCGTCGGGGTGATCTGGCTGAGGCCTCGGCGGCAATCGCGCGTGGAAGTGGCGGCGGGTTGAGGTGGGGAGGTAGACCCTGACGGGAGTTCATGGCGTCGAGCCGGCTATGGTCGCCAGTTTGGAAGTGTCCGCTTCCGACTGCGGATTCAGCCGGTCGTTGCAACACTCCTGCTGCTCGCGCAGTCTTCAGTGCGTTGCAACGACCGGCTGAATCCGTAACCCATAGAGGACGTTTCGCCAGGAGGAGGTTTGGACCACCAGCCGGGGGCGGATCCGATACGTGCTTATCGTGGATGTCTTCGGCGAGCAGAACCGCTGAAAGCTAGGGTCTGTGATTGAACCATGGAAAAACAGGGTCGGGTTCACTTCGTCGACGAAGGAAGTGGACGGATGGAAGTGAATCTGACCCCGTTACTGGAGCTCGGGCACGCAGGTCTCGCGTCGTGATGCACACCACGAGGTGACGCATGAGCACACATCGGGATGAGGATTTCACAGCCTTTGTTGGGCTGGACTGGGCGGACGCGAAGCATGATTTCTGTTTGCGGCCGAGCGGCAGCGATGCCCGAGAATTCGGCACGTTGCTTCGTCACATAGTTGACGGAAGGCCTCAGGGCGTGAAGCGGACGCTTCTTCTCGCGGGCGGGGCAGGCCCGACACGAGGGCTCATTCGCCTGCCGATGTAGGGCGCTCTTCCGAGGCACGTTCAAGATATTCTGCGCGTGGGCGAGCAGCGCATACATGGATTCCAAAACAGGGGTGGGAACATGGCTTTAATCAAGTGTCCAGATTGCGGCTCCGATGTGAGCAGCGCTGCGCCTTCATGTCCGAAGTGCGGCCGGCCAATCGCCGCGTCGAAAGCGGCTGCCCCCAAGAGGAAGACGAGCGGGTGCCTCGTGGTCATTCTCGTGCTGCTCGCGTTGGGTGTCGTGGGCGCGATCGTTGGAGATCGCGACAAACCAGCTTCAACAACGGAAACACATTCGTCTCCAAGCCCCGCCCCTCCTGAGGAGCCGATTCCTCGACAGGTCACTAAGGTCACGGCCAATCAGCTGTTCAATGCGTACAACGCGAACGAAGTGGCGACTGACGAGGGCATGAAAGGCACTGATGTAGAGGTGACTGGCCAGGTGCAAGAAGTGGCCAAGGATTTCACTGATTCCGTGGTAATCAGCCTTGCGACCAGCAATGAATTCATGCCGGCCCGGATGAGCATGGAGGAAAGCGAACGTGCTCAGGCTGCCACGCTCAAGCCTGGTATGACAGTTGCGATCGTCTGCCCGCGAATGCGCCGCATCATGGGTAGCCCCGCCGGAAGCAAGTGTCGATTTTCGGACCAGGCTATGACACCGCCGCCAGCTCCATCTGCATCGGTGAAGGCGAAGAAGGATCAGGCCGCGCCTCAGGATGTCGCGGCTCTGCTGGCCGTGGAAGATGATCTGGATGACAAGTGCCGGGGTTCTGGGGTCGACTTCGCTTGCGCACAACGAGCGTTCGTCCGCAACAAGATCATGGCAAAAGGCTGGTGCTGGGGGCCTGATGATGCGCCGGACGAGGCGCACAAGCGCTGGCTTCCCTGTGTTGCGGGTCAAGCCGATTTAGATCCGATCCTCTCGAGCGTGAAGGCAGCTTCCTTTGATTGCTCGAAGGCTGACAGGCCGGACGAAATCGTCATTTGTGGCAATCAAGATCTCAGCTTGATGGATGGCGCCATCGGTCGCTATTACCAGCAGATGAAATCCCTGTTTCCCGCTTCTTCCGACAAGGCTACTGAACTCCTGGACACCCAGCGCCAGTTTCTCACTGTACGGCGCCAATGTGAGGCCGATAAGGCTTGCGTTGAGAAAGTGGTGGCACGGCGCTTCAACGCCCTTATGGGGTGCTCTGCGACGTATTGCGACCTGCAGATCGAGTTTCGGAATTGACCGTCACACTCAAGTGCCTAAGTGGCAGTATCTGCGGAGATGCTGCGGTTTGGGATTGCTTGCGTTCGTTTGTGGCGACAAACCGAGCCGAGTTCGAACCAATGTAGTCTGGATCGAGTGTCCGTATATGGACTCCTCCCCATTGCAAGCCTCCCGTGCTCTGGCGTCCGTGTCGACTGCACACGTATATCCGGCCTCTGACAACCACACCGCATAGCGGTGCTGGGCCATGATGGGCTAGTCGCGCGC
>NZ_SAYT01000007.1 GCF_004296575.1 Dyella amyloliquefaciens
AGGGGAGGACGATCAGGCCCCGCAGGGGTGCCCGACAAGGATGTCGGGCACTTTTCGTCCGGGCAGGAGCCCGGTCGAAAAGCCCGGTCGCCCCTCACGGACTGGCTGGGCGCAGCCCAGACAGCGCCACGCGGGGTGCTCTTTCTTTTGGTTACTTTTCTTGACTCCGGGCATCCTGCCCTCCGCCCTTCGGGCCGGCTTCGCCGTTCGCATGCGCTCCTGCGCATGCGTGAGCAAGCAAAGAAAAGTGACCCGGGCCGCGGCAGCGGTCCGGAAGCCCGCGGCAGGCGAGCAAGCTGGCGGGAAAGTTAGATCAGAAGCGACAGTCGCTGGATTCCTGCTTCCGCAGGAATGACGAGGAAAACTGAGGCGAACGGCGATCGCGCACTGGGTGCGCTCCTACAAGGAAACGGAGCGCAGCAATGGGTCGTGAGGCAAGATTGACCCCTCACCCCAACCCTCTCTCCCGCAGGGACTACCTTCGGGTCGCCCGAAGGGGAGAGGGAGCATAGGGAGCGCGCCCCGCGCAGCCTCCAAAAACATCAAACCCCAGAAAACGCGATAATCCCCCGATGACTTCCCTGACTTTCGAGCTCCAGGCCACCGACGGCGCGGCCCGTCGCGGCCGCCTCACGTTTGACCGTGGCACCGTGGAAACCCCGGCCTTCATGCCCGTGGGCACCTATGGCTCGGTCAAGGCGATGACCCCGCGTGACATTCGCGATATCGGCGCCGAGATCATCCTGGGCAACACCTTCCATCTGTTCCTGCGTCCCGGCCTGGAGGTCGTGGAGCAGTTCGGCGGACTGCACAAGTTCATCGGCTGGGACAAGCCGATCCTCACCGATTCGGGCGGCTTCCAGGTGTTCTCGCTGGCGCACAAGCGCAAGATCACCGAAGAAGGCGTGGCGTTCGCGTCGCCGGTGGATGGTTCCAAGGTGTTCCTGTCGCCGGAAGAGTCGATGCGCATCCAGAAGGTGCTCGACTCGGACATCGCGATGATCTTCGACGAGTGCACGCCGTACCCGGCCACCGAGAAGGTCGCCTCCACCTCGATGGAATTGAGCCTGCGCTGGGCCGAGCGCTCGCGTCGTGCGTTCGACGACCTGAAGAATCCCAACGCGCTGTTTGGCATCGTGCAGGGCAGCGTGTACGAGAACCTGCGCCGTCGTTCGGCGGAAGGCCTGATCAATATCGGCTTCGACGGCTATGCCGTGGGCGGCCTCGCCGTGGGCGAGCCGGAGGCGGAGCGCAATCACGCACTGGATTTCACCGTGCCGCTGCTGCCGCAGGACAAGCCGCGCTACCTGATGGGCGTGGGTCGTCCCGAGGACATCGTGGAAGCCGTGCGCCGCGGCATCGACATGTTCGACTGCGTGATGCCCACCCGCAACGCGCGCAACGGCTTCCTGTTCACGGCCGAGGGCACGCTGCGCATCCGCAATGCCAAGTACACCCTGGATACCCGTGTGATCGAGGAAGGCTGTGACTGCTATGCCTGCAGCAACGGCTTCAGTCGCGCCTACCTGCGCCACCTTGATCGCTGCAACGAGATCCTGGGCAGCCAGCTCGCCACCATGCACAACCTGCGGCACTACCAGCGCCTGATGGCCGGCCTGCGCGAGGCCATTGCCGCTGGCAAGCTGGACGACTTCGTGGCTGAGTTCTATGCCCGCCGGCAGGGTGGGATCGCGGCCTGAAGGTGCTTTGGCTGCCGGATAGGCCAGTTTTGCAACGTGCCACCCTCTCCCGGCCGCGACCCGAAGGTAGTCCCTGTGGGAGAGAGGGGTAGGGGAGAGGGTGCGGGGCTTGCGTAGCCTTTC
This sequence comes from Dyella amyloliquefaciens, assembly GCF_004296575.1. Taxonomy (GTDB): domain Bacteria; phylum Pseudomonadota; class Gammaproteobacteria; order Xanthomonadales; family Rhodanobacteraceae; genus Dyella; species Dyella amyloliquefaciens. Next base: position 1,824 of record NZ_SAYT01000007.1, read on the forward strand.
ACCTTTCGCTCTGCCCGCACCCTCATCCGCCTGCCGGCACCTTCTCCGGAGGGGAGAAGGATGGCTTTCATGGAGTCTGTCGGGCAGGTGAGCTCAGGAACCAACGCAATCCCGCGCCGGTCTTGCCCTTGGAATCCGCCCCGCCCGCCGCCAGAACCCACGACGGGCGGGCCTTGTGACGCATGCAGGGCCCGGGGGCGCGTGGCATAATCCACGATCTTTTATCAGGTTCCAGCGGAAATCCCTGTTGGAACCATAACTTGCGAGACAAGCTGATGACTTTTCCGACGTCCTTCGTGATCGCCCAGGCCGCTCCGGCCGCTGGCGCACCGAACCCGATCATGACGTTCCTGCCGCTGATCCTGCTGTTCGTGGTCTTCTATTTCCTGATGATCCGCCCGCAGATGAAGCGTCAGAAGGAACACCGCAACATGGTTTCCGCGCTGTCCAAGGGCGACGAAGTGGTCACCAACGGTGGCATCGCCGGCAAGGTGGATGAAGTGGGTGAGAGCTTCATCACGGTCGAGATCGCACCGAACGTGAAGATCAAGCTGCAGAAGGGCGCCGTGCAGCAGGTGCTGCCCAAGGGCACGCTGAAGTCGTCCTGATGACGACCTGCCGGAGTGGAGGGGCTCCGGCTTTAACGACGCATTGCTTGCCGCGGCCTGCCTCGCGCCGCGGCTTTTGACGGATTCAAGGCATGAGTGATTTTCCACGCTGGAAATATGCGCTGGTCGCCATCGTATTGGTGCTCGGCATTGTCTATGCGCTGCCCAATGCGTTCCTGCCGGTGCCTGCCGTGCAGATCACGGCAAACCGCAATAATACGGTCGACGACGCGCTTGAGCAGAAGGTGTCCGATGCCCTGAAGAAGGCGAACGTCGCCAGCACCGGCATCGAGATCAAGGGCGACCACCTGCTCGCCAGCTTCGCCAATGCCGACGTGCAGAAGAGCGCTTCGGACGCGATCAAGGCCGTGCTGGGCGACGACTACACGGTCGCGTTCAACCTCAAGTCCACCGTGCCGAACTGGCTCACCGCGATCGGCGCCAAGTCGATGCCGCTGGGCCTGGACCTGCAGGGCGGCGTGCACTTCCTGATGCAGGTCGATCAGAACGACGTGATCGACAAGCAGGAAACGCGCTATGCGGACGATATCCGCAGCCTGCTGCGCGAAAAGAACATCCGTTACGAGTCGGTGACGCGCAACAGCCAGCGCGGCCAGGGTGTGCTGGTGGTGCTGAAGTCCAATGAGGACCGTACCGCGGCGGCCACCATCATCGGCACCGAGTACCCCGATCTCATCGTGCAGGACGGCAGCGCCACGGGCGATCGCTATCCGCTCAATGCGGCCGTGCGTCCGGACAAGCTGCGTGAGCTTTCGCTCAACACCATTCGCCAGAACCTCGGCACGCTGCGCAACCGTATCAACGCGCTGGGTGTGTCCGAGCCGATCATCCAGCAGCAGGGTGACAGCCGCATCGTGGTCGAGCTGGCCGGCGTGCAGGACACCGCGGAAGCCAAGAAGCTGATCGGCGCCACCGCGACGCTGGAATACCGCGCGGGCTACGGCACGCCGCAGCAGGCCATCGATGCACAGCGTTCCGGCATCGTTCCGCCGGACGCACGCCTGTACAAGGGTCGCGAGGGCCAGCCGTACCTGCTGAGCAAGAACATCATCGTCACCGGCGACCAGCTGGTCGATGCTTCTTCCACCTTCGACCAGCAGAGCGGTTCGCCTGCCGTGTCGGTGACGCTCAACGCGGCCGGCGCGAAGAAGATGCTGGACTTCACCACCGGTAGCGTCGGCAAGCCGATGGGCGTGGTGTACGTGGAGCGCGTGGTCGAGACCAAGATCGTCGACGGCAAGGAAGTGCGCACGCCGAAGATCACCGAAGAGGTGATCAACTACGCCACCATCAACGGCGTGTTCGGCAAGAACTTCCAGACCACCGGCCTGCGCAGTCCGAAGGAAGCCTCCGAGCTGGCGCTGCTGCTGAAGGGCGGTTCGCTGGCTGCGCCGATCGACATCGTCGAAGAGCGCGTGATCGGTCCCAGCCTCGGCCAGGAAAACATCGAGAAGGGCCTGCGCGCCGTGATGATCGGCCTGGCGCTGGTGCTGCTCGCCGCGGCCCTCTACTACAAGCTCTTCGGCCTGGTGGCCGACGTGGCGCTGTTCTTCAACCTGGTGATCCTGGTGGCGGTGATGTCGGCTGTCGGCGTCACGCTGACCATGCCGGGCATCGCGGGTATCGTGCTGACGCTCGGTATGGCCATCGACGCCAACGTGCTCATCTGCGAACGCGTGCGTGAGGAATTGCGCAACGGCTCCACGCCGCTGGCGGCCATCCGTGCCGGTTACGACAAGGCATGGGCGACCATTCTCGACGCCAACGTCACCCACCTGATCGCCGCGCTGGCGCTGACCACGATGGGCTCGGGCCCGATCAAGGGCTTCGGTATCACGCTGCTGATCGGCATCCTCACCTCGATGTTCACCTCGGTCACCGTGACGCATGCGATCACCGCGCTGATTCACGGTCATCGCAAGCTCAAGACGCTGTCGGTCTGAAGAGGAACAGGCAACCATGGAAATCTTCAACCACAACGCAAACGTGAACTTCCTCGGCATGAGGAAGTTCAGTGTCGGCATCGCCATCCTGCTGATGGTGCTGTCCATCGGGATCATCGCCGTCAAAGGCCTGAACTATGGCCTGGACTTCACCGGCGGCGTGTCGCTGGTGGTGGACTACGAGAATCCGGTGACCACGGCCGAAGTGCAGGACGCGCTGGAGAAGGGCGGCATCGAGCATTCGCTGGTCGCCAGCCTCGGTGGCACCCGCGAAGTCTCGGTGCGCTTCCAGCCCACCGCCGGGATGAAGGACGAGGCGGGCAAGATCAATCTCGACAAGGTGTCCGCCGTGACGACCGGCGTGCTCAAGGCGAGCCGCCCGGACGTCAGCATCAAGAGCCGCGATTACGTGAGCTCGACCGTGGGTGACGAGCTGCGCAGTGACGGCATTCTCGCCGCACTGGTGGTGATGCTCGGCATCGGCCTGTACCTGGGCATCCGCTTCGAATGGCGTTTCGCCGTAGCGGCGATCGTCACCGAGCTGCACGACGCGCTGATCACCGTGGGTGTGTTCGCGCTGGTGCAGCGCGAGTTCGACATGACCGTGCTGGCCTCGGTGCTCGCCGTGATCGGTTACTCGATCAACGACAAGGTGGTGGTGTTCGACCGCGTGCGCGAGCTGTTCCGCCTGGCCCGCAAGGCCGAGCCGGAGGAGATCCTCAACCGCTCGATCAACAACACGCTGTCGCGAACCATCATCACCGCGCTGTTCACCGCGATCACCATGGCCGCGCTGTACTTCTTCGGTGGCCCGGTGGTGCACGGCTTCGCCATCACCATGCTGATCGGCATCCTGGTGGGTACGCTGTCCTCGATCTTCGTGGCGAGCCCCATCCTGCTGTGGCTGGGCGTGTCCAAGCAGGACCTGATGCCCAAGTCCAAGGAAAACCCGGAGCTGGCGCGCCGGCCCTGAGCACGGAACAGCCCCGATGGCACCTAATTACGGCCCGGCTATCCGGGCCGTAATTATTTGTGCTCGCCGCAGGGCAGAAAGACCCGGTAAAAGCGTTGTCCCTGCCTGTACCCAGCTGGCGTCCATCTCGCGCCCGGCACGACACGCTCTCCATATCCGTTTGTTTGGATTGGATATTCTTGTCTGCATAAACCCCTTCGTGACGTGAAAATGCAGCCTGCGAGCCATTCGCTTGCACAAGGCTGACGATGTGAATTTTTTGTTGACACGTCGTAAGAAATAACTCATGGTCGCAGTTACTTCCTGTTTCAATCGTGAAACACTGCGATGACAGGGAGCTGAGCCACGCGCTCGAGCGGGAAGGGGTCTGCTGGGGGAGCCTTCAGATTCAAGCCTGACGTCTTTGGTTGACCCGCCTGTCGCGGCGTCGGCCCGGTTTTCTTTTGCCCAAATTTTGGGCCGCTTGGGGAGATACATCCAATGAATTTGAGTTCGTTCAATCGCAGCATGGTGCTGCGCCGCTCGACGCTGGCGGTTGCCCTCACCATGGGTCTGGCTGGCGTCGCCCTGGCCCAGTCCACCACCGGTACCATCTTCGGCCAGGCGGAAGCCGGCGAGACGGTGACGGTTGCCGGCAGCACCGGTATCACCCGCTCGACCACCGTTGACCAGTCGGGCCGCTATCGCATCAGCAACCTGCCCCTGGGCAGCTATTCGGTCACGCTGCAGAAGGACGGCGCCGCCGTCGACACGCGCAAGGACGTCGCCATCACGGTGAACGCCGGTACCGAAGTGTCGTTCGTCTCGGCCGCCAATGCCCAGGCTCTTTCCTCGGTGACGGTGACGGCCAATGCGCTGCCCGCCATCGACGTGTCGTCGGTGGATTCGCGCACGGTGATCACTTCGCAGGACCTCGAGCGCCTGCCGCTCGGCCGTAGCGCCGAATCGATCGCGCTGCTCGCTCCGGGTGTGGTGCAGGGCAGCGGCTACTTCACCGGCCAGTCTGCCGGCTCGTCGACGGTGTCGTTCGGCGGTTCCTCGGTCAGCGAGAACGCCTATTACATCAACGGCTATAACACCACCGATCCGCTGAAGAACCTGGGCGGCATCGGCCTGCCTTATGGCGCGATCGACCAGCAGGAAGTCTATACCGGCGGCTATAGCGCCATGTACGGTCGCTCGGACGGCGGCGTGATCAGCCAGGTCGGCAAGCGCGGTACCAACGACTGGCACTTCGGTGGTCAGGTGCTGTGGTCGCCGAAGTTCCTGGCGGAAGATCCCAAGAGCGTCTATTACCCGAACAACACGCTTCCGAACGGCGACGGCTACGCCAACAAGAACCTGCCGGGTACGATCTACCGCACCCGTAAGGACAACGTGAAGTGGAACAACACCTATAGCGCCTATATCGGTGGTCCGCTGATCCAGGACAAGCTGTACCTGTTCGCATCTGCTGAAGCGGAGAAGCAGGAAGGCAAGTCGACGTCTTCCGCTGCCGCCTCGGTGCCGGCCAACACGTATTACACGTACAAGATCCCCAAGTACTACGTCAAACTCGACTGGAACATCAACGACAGCAACATCCTCGAGCTGACCGGTATCTCGAACAAGACCGAGTACAGCGGTGACCTGTACAAGTATAACTACGCCACCGGCGTCGAAGGTGCCTTTGCCGGTCACGATACGTCGACCAAGACGGGCTCGGACATCTACGTCGGCAAGTACACGAGCTATATCACCGACGACCTGACCTTCTCGGCGACGTACGGCCAGAACCGCGCCATCGACTACTCGAATACGCCCGGCCTGACCACCACGCAGTCTTACCTGAGTGGCGTGACCAACCAGGATCCCCTGATCACCGGGGGCACGCCGATCCGCAACACCAACACCACGCTGTATGTGAAGAACCCGAACGCAAACAACAAGACCCATGGTCTGCGTCTCGATCTCGAATACAAGCTGGGTAGCCACCTGTTGTCGGCCGGTATCGACAACATGCACTACCAGGCGACGGACGAAGGCCAGCAGGTGAGCGGCCCGGGTTACGCCTGGATCTTCTACAAGGCTGCTGCGGGCAAGGAAAACGTGCCAGTTCAGCCGGTCTTCGGCGTTGGCGCACCGGGCGGCCGCGGCTATTACACGGCTCGCTACATCCTGACCACGACCACCAGCATGGCTGTGGACCAGAAGGCGCAGTACATCGAGGACACCTGGCAGGTCAACGACCGCTGGATGGTGAAGCTGGGTCTGCGTGACGACCAGTTCACCAACTACAACAGCGCCGGCGAGGAGTATGTGAAGCAGCGTAACCAGTGGGCGCCGCGTTTGGGCTTCAGCTGGGACGTGCTGGGTGACTCCACCTTCAAGGTGTTCGGCAACCTCGGCCGCTACTACCTTGCGCTGCCGAACAGCGTGGCGATCCGCGGTGCCTCGGCATCGACCTTCACCTACGAGTACTTCACCTACAGCGGCATCGACGCCAACGGCAACCCGACGGGCCTCAAGCCCATGGGCCCGGGCCCGGTGTCCACCAATGGCGAGTACGGCCAGGCTCCGGATCCGAAGTCGGTCGCGGCATCGAACCTCAAGTCGCAGTATCAGGACGAAGCGATCCTGGGCTTCAACAAGATGCTCAACAGCGACTGGCTGTATGGCGCCAAGGTCACCCTGCGCCAGCTGCAGACCGCGATTGACGACGTCTGTGAGCCGGATGCAGTGGCTGCCAAGGTCAAGGCCCTGGGGATCGACCCGAAGAGCGTCACGCTGCCCGAGGGCTGCCTGATCTTCAATCCGGGCGAGACCAACGAGTTCATGTTGAAGAACGCGAACGGCAGCGGCTACACCAAGGTGAGCATGTCCACCAAGGATTGGGGCTTCAGCACCGGTGCCAAGCGTAAGTACTACGCGCTCGACCTGTTCCTGGAACATCCGTTCAACGGCACCTGGATGGGCCGAGTCGACTACACCTTCTCGCGTAGCTACGGCAACACGGAAGGTCAGGTCCTTTCCACCATCGGCCAGGACGACGTCTCCAAGACGCAGGACTGGGATACGCCGGCACTGATGGAAAACAGCAATGGCGTGCTGTCGAACGACCGCACCCATCAGCTGAAGGCCTATGGCGCGTATCAGATTGCGTCGGAGTGGATGGTTTCTGGCGCGCTGCGCGTGATGTCGGGTTCCCCGAAGGCTTGCCTTGGTTACTACGGCCCGAACGAAACCGATCCGTCGGGCTACAAGTCCAAGTACCGCTGGTGCGGTGGCGAACCGACCCCGCTGGGCAGCCTCGGCCGCCTGCCGTGGACCAAGATCCTGGATCTGGGCGTCAGCTACCGTCCGCAGTTCGCCGATCAGAAGCTGGCATTCAACTTCAACATCTTCAACGTGTTGAACGAGCGCAAGGCGACGGGTCTGGACGCGACGTACGAGACCGGCCGCTATACGGTGTCCAACACCTACGGCGCCATGCTCTACCAGACCACGCCGCGTTACGGTCGTTTCTCGGTCACGTACGACTTCTAAGGCAGTACCCAGCCTGGCCACGCGGTTGCCTCACCGCACCGCGTGGCGACCGAGACACAAGTAGTCACAACGAATGCTTCTTCCTGGGCCGCCAGCAACCGCTGGCGGCTTTTTTTTGCCTCGGTTTCGGAGGCCTCGACGTCCTTTACGCACTCGCCATTTCTTCCGTGGGAATAGATAGTTACGCGTGAAATCATGCTTCATGAAATTACGAAATAGGCAAGATTTCGTTAACGCTTACTTACAGGAAGTTGACATTCCGCAAGAAAACGCTCTACCTTCGGCTTTCAAGCTCTGTTGGCGACAGCTTTGCGACAGCTCGAATTGACAGTCGCAAACAATTACGTGTCGCGTCAGGGGGGAAGGGTGGTCTCTGCAGGGGGAGCCTGACAGGACCGCACCAGACGGCAACTCACACCGATCGTCCCAAGGACGACCGGCAGGCTTCTTTTTGCCCTTTTTCAGGGCTGTTACGGGGAGATCCACTAGATGAGCTTTCGTATGTTGAATCGCGCCGTGCTGCTGCGTCGGACGACGCTTGCCGCTGCGCTGACCATGGGCTTGACCGGCGTTGTCTTCGCCCAGTCGACCACCGGTACCATTTTTGGCCAGGCGGAAGCCGGCGAAACCGTCACGGTCACCGGCTCCACCGGCATCAGCCGTTCGGCGACCGTGGATGACTCAGGTCGTTACCGCATCAGCAACCTGCCGCTGGGCACCTATTCGGTGGTCCTGCAGAAGGGTGGCTCCACGGTCGACAGCCGCAAGGATGTCTCCATCACGGTGAACGCGGGTACCGAAGTGAGCTTTGTCGCCGCGGCAAACGCTCAGGCACTGGCCTCCGTTACGGTTACGGCGAATGCGCTGCCGGCTATCGACGTGTCGTCGGTGGATTCGCGCACCGTCATTACCTCGCAGGATCTCGATCGCTTGCCGCTCGGCCGCAGCGCCGAAGCCATCGCTTTGCTTGCGCCGGGCGTGGTCCAGGGCAGCAGCTACTTCGCAGGCCAGAAGGCCGGTTCGAGCGTCATTTCGTTCGGCGGTTCGTCGGTGACCGAGAACGCGTATTACATCAATGGTTACAACACCACTGATCCGCTTAGCAACCTGGGTGGTATCGGCCTGCCGTATGGCGCGATCGACCAGCAGGAAATCTATACCGGTGGCTACAGCGCCATGTACGGTCGCTCCGACGGTGGCGTGATCAGCCAGGTGGGCAAGCGCGGTACCAATGAATGGCACTTCGGTGGCCAGGTGCTGTGGTCGCCCAAGTTCCTCGCGGAAGATCCCCGCAGCATCCTCTACCCGAACAACCAGCTGCCGGACGGTTACGGCTATGCGAGCAAGACCCTGCCGGGCACGCCGTATCGCAACCGCAAGGACAACGTGAAGTGGAACACCACCTATGACTTGTATGCCGGTGGCCCGCTGATCAAGGACAAGCTGTTCTTCTTCATCGCAGCCGAGGCTGAAAAGGAAGAAGGCAAGAGCACCACGGCTTCCTCGTCGGGTCAGCCTACCAATACCTATTACAAGTACGACGTTCCCAAGTACTACGCCAAGCTCGACTGGAACATCAACGACAGCAATATCCTGGAGCTGACGGGGATCTCCAACAAGACCGAGTACAGCGGCACGCAGTACAAGTACGACTACAAGACCGCGACGGAAGGCGCGCTCAACGGCTACGACACGTCGACCAAGACGGGTTCCGATATCTATATCGGCAAGTTCACCAGCTACATCACGGATGACCTGACGTTCACGGCCACCTATGGCCAGAACCGCGCCATCGACTACTCGAACACCCCGGGCCTGAGTCCGGATCGCCCGTACCTGTACACGCCGGTCTACCAGGATCCGAGCATTACGGGCGGCACGCCGATCCGCAACGGCAATACCGTCCTGTACGTGAAGGATCCGGGTGCGAAGAACAAGACCCATGGTCTTCGCCTCGACCTGGAATACAAGCTCGGCGACCACACGTTGGCGGCCGGTATCGACAACATGCACTTCAACGCCACCAACGAAGGCCAGCAGATCAGCGGTCCGGGTTATGCGTGGATCTGGGGTGCCGTCGATGATCCGAATGAAGCTCTCTCGCCGGAGCAGGGCGTGGGCGCACCGGGTGGTGATGGCTACTACGTCGACAAGTACGTGTTCACCACGACCACCAGCATGTCGGTGAGTCAGAAGGCGCAGTACATCGAAGACCGCTGGCAGATCAACGACAAGTTCCTGCTGAGCCTGGGCCTGCGCAACGACCAGTTCACCAACTACAACGCCACCGGCCAAGCCTACGTCCACCAGACCAACCAGTGGGCGCCGCGCATTGGCTTCAGCTGGGACGTGTTCGGTGATTCCTCGTTCAAGGTGTTCGGCAACCTGGGTCGTTACTACCTCGCGCTGCCCAACAGCGTGGCGATTCGCGGCGCTTCGCCGTCGACCTTCACCGATGAATACTTCTCCTACACCGGCATCGACGCCAACGGCAATCCGACGGGCCTGACCCCGCTTGGACCTGGCCCGGTGTCCACCAACGGTGAGTACGGCGAAACGCCGGATCCGAAGACGGTGGCTGCCTCCAACCTCAAGTCGCAGTATCAGGACGAAGCCATCCTCGGCTTCTCCAAGATGCTGGGTAGCAGCTGGGTGTTCGGTGCCAAGGGCACGTTGCGCAAGCTGCAGACCGCGATCGACGACGTTTGCGACATGGACCCGCTGATCGCGAAGGCGGCCGCGCAGGGTATCGATCCTGACTCGGTCAACCTGCCGAACAGCTGCCTGATCTTCAATCCGGGCAAGACCAACACCTTCCTGCTCGCGAATGCCGACGGCAACGGCTATCAGAAGGTCAGCATGTCGACCAGCGACTGGGGCTTCACCTCGGGCGCCAAGCGCAAGTACTACGCCCTGGATCTGTTCCTGGAGCATCCGTTCGACGGCAAGTGGCAGGCTCGCGTGGACTACACGTTCTCGCGCAGCTATGGCAACACGGAAGGCCAGGTGCTTTCGACCGTGGGCCAGGATGACGTCTCCAAGACGCAGGACTGGGATGCCGCTTCGCTCATGGTCAACAGCAACGGCGTGCTTTCCAACGACCGTACGCACCAGCTGAAGGCCTATGGCTCCTACCAGATCGCTCCGGAATGGATGGTCTCCGGTGCGTTGCGTGTGATGTCGGGTGCACCCAAGGCTTGCCTTGGCTACTACGGAGAGGACAACACCGATCCGGCCGGTGGCTATCGCTCGGCCTATCGCTGGTGCGCAGGCAAGCCGTCGAACCTGGGTTCCATGGGTCATCTGCCGTGGCAGGAGATCTTCGATCTGGGCGTGACCTATCGTCCGGCGTTTGCAGACAACAAGCTGGCCTTCAGCTTCAATGTCTTCAACGTGTTCAACCAGCGTAAGCCGACCGTGCTCGATGCCACCTACGAGAAGGCTCCGTTCACGGTGTCCAACACCTACGGCATGACGCTGTACCAGACCACGCCGCGTTACGCCCGCTTCGGTGTGTCGTACGACTTCTGATCCGCTCGCGTCGGTCGCAAGACCGACCCACCACACGGTGCCACGCCCTCCCGGTGCCGTGTGGTGATTTCAAGGCAAAGGACGCTTCACCCTTATCTTTGCAGCCACCGGTCCCCGCCGGTGGCTTTTTTATGCGCGTGATTCTTCACGAAGCGTCGTGTAGCTCGTGGCTTGCGGTGCTATGGAGCCCATCGCCTGAGGATGTCGCGACGGCCGGCATCGGCCGCGTGAGGATGTGGCACGCGGCTGCACGAGTTCATCAGCCGCGCTCGCGCCCGCTGCGATGCTGGGTGTGTGGAATCGAGCGAAGCGGCGTAGCGCCTCAGGGGGAGCGAGGGCTGACCGACGCAGCATCGGTGCCCGGCTTGTCGCTGGCCGCTTGCGCCTTGGATACCTCGATGGCGGGCGGTGCGGCCGGAGCGATGGGCGCCACCGTGGGGAGCAGCGCAGCCGTCGCCTTGTCGTCGATGGGGCCGGTTTCCTGCGACAGCGAGGATGCCTCGGCCTGCTTGTTCATCACGATGATGCTGATGCGACGATTGATCGGATCGCCCGGGTTGGCGCGATCGAACGGCACCGACGCGGCCAGTCCCACGACGCGCGCAATCTTGTCTTCGGGCAGGCCGCCGGAGAGCAGGGCGCGTCGCGCGGCATTCGCGCGGTCGGCGGAAAGCTCCCAGTTGCTGTACTGGTGATCGGTGCTGTAGGGCGCATCGTCGGTGTGGCCGGAGAGGCTGATGCGATTGGGTACGCGGTCGATGAAGCCGGCTAGTTCCACGAGGATCTTCGTGGTGTACGGGCGCAACTGCGCGCTACCCGTGTCGAACATCGGTCGGTTCTGCTTGTCGACGATCTGGATGCGCAGGCCTTCGGGCGTGATGTCCAGCAGCAGCTGATCCTTGAACGGTTCGAGCGCCTGGCTGCTCTGGATGGCGGCCTTCAACTGCTGCATCAGTTCTTCGAGACGCGCGCGTTCCTGCTTGCGCGCTTCCTTCTCGATGTCCTTCGGATCGACGCTGGTGGCGGAAGCGTTCTGCTTGTCGTGGCCCGGACCATGCGGAAGATCCATCGCACCGCCCAGCTTGATCATGCTGGTGCTGGCACCGCCCGGGCCGTTCTGGCCCGAAGGCGCCATGGTCGCCGTGCCCTGCGTCATGCTCGGATTCTTGAAGTATTCCGAGATGGCTGCGCGCTGCTGCTTGGTGCCTGCACCGATCAGCCACATCACGAGGAAGAAGGCCATCATCGCGGTGACAAAGTCCGCGTACGCGACCTTCCAGGCACCGCCGTGGTGGCCGTGACCTTTTTTCTTTACGCGCCGAATGATGATGGGTGCGGGGGCGCCCTGTTCGCTCACGTCGCAGCCTTCGCGCGCGGCGCCTTGAGGTGTTCTTCAAGATCCTGGAAGCCAGGCCGCGCGTTGGCGGAAAGCGACTTGCGGGCGAATTCCACTGCCACCTTGGGGTTGTAGCCGCGCAGGTTCGCCAGCAGCGCGACCTTCACGCACTCGAAGGCTTTGCCGTCTTCCTGCACGCGGTTCTCCATCGCCGCACCCAGCGGGCCGAGGAAGCCGTAGCAGAGCAGGATGCCGAGGAAGGTGCCGACCAGCGCACCGGCGATGTGTTCGCCGATGGCAGAGGTGTCGCCGTCGAGCTGCCCCATGGTGGTGACGATGCCGAGTACCGCCGCCACGATGCCGAAGCCGGGCAGCGCGTCGGCCATCTTCGCCACGGCCAGCGCAGGCGCCACGGCTTCGTGATGATGCGTTTCCAGCTCCACTTCCAGCAGCTGCTCCAGCTCGTGCGGGTTCATGCTGCCACCCACCATCAGCCGCAGGCAGTCGGTGGTGAATTCGATCAGGTGATGTTCGCGCAACAGGCGCGGGTAGGCGGAGAACAGCGAGCTGGACTGCGGGTCTTCGATGTGTTCCTCCACGCCGAGCAGGCCTTCCTTGCGGATCAGGCTGAACAGGTCATAGAGCATCGACAGCAGGTCGACATAATCCTGCTTCTTGTACTTGGGTCCCTTGAGCAGGCCGGCGGCGTCACGCAACGCCCCCTTGACCACGTTGACCGGGTTGGCCGAGAGAAAGGCGCCCACGGCGCCGCCACCGATGATCAGCAGTTCATAGGGTTGCCACAGCGCAAGGATATGGCCGTGCGACAGCACGAAACCGCCGAACACGCACGCAAGGACCACCAGGGCGCCGACCAGGACCAACATATTCGCTCCGAGATACGGAGCCGATGTCTCCGTGCTCTGGCCTTATCGGCGCAGACGCAAGAAAGTTGAGAAAACGTTTAGGCGGTTGGCGTGGGATTTTTCGAGGTCGTTTGCGGCTGAGAAAACGGGCCGCTTCCGTCAGTTACAGGAAAGTAGGCCGTGCGGACACGAGGGCCTTGGATTCGGGCACGAGCGATAGCGCTTTGAGATTGCAGGCGCGTCGTTGCCCTCCGAAACCAGCCCAGGCGACGCGTTACGCCGTGGTGGCGCTTTCCGGTTCGACGGCATCCGGCAACGGCTGCGAGGCATGGGAAGAAGCGGGCTGCATGACGTGGTGTCCCAGCGCATGCAGATCCAGCTGGTCGACGGGAATGGGCTCGTAGTTGGACCCGAATGCCACTTCGCCGAACTTCCATCCGGCCGGCCGCCGCACCGCACCCCAGAAACGCTTGGCGGCGTTCCAGTGCAGGCCGACCAGGCCATGGTTGTTGTCGTCATCCACCATCGGATCGCCCACGCCGGTGGGGCGCAGCGGCTCGCCGTACAGCGCCGTGCCGAACACTACGTCCCAGATAGAGAGCACCTGGCCGAAATTGCAGTTGTGCAGGTTGGGCCGAGTGGGGTCCACCAGCATGTGATGCAGGCGATGGAACTTCGGCGCCACCAGCACGCGGTTGAACACCGGCCCGAAGCCGATACGTACGTTGGCGTGCGAGAAGTTCTGCACCAGTTCGCCGATCAGCACCAGCCAGGCGAACTGGTCGGGCTCCACGCCCATCACGATGCCGACGGTGGCCAGGATCATCGACTGGATGAAGCCGTCGATGAGGCTGCCGCGGTCGTTCGTCCAGCAGCTCATCTGGCGCGTGCTGTGATGCATGCTGTGCAGCGCCCACCACCACGGCAACGCATGCTGCAGGCGATGCATCCAGTAATAGGTGAAGTCGTAGACGAGGTAATAGCAGCCGAACAGTATCCACGGATGCTCTTTCAGCGCGGGAAACCAGTGCGTGATGGCCAGCGGTGATGCGCTCGCGTCGCTGGGACCCACGTCGGGGCCGCCGAAATAATTGGCGATCGGCGTGAGCACCAGGTAGCTGAAGATCGGGAAGATACCGACCAGCATCAACAGGGTGTACTGGAAGTCCACCTTGGTGAGCTTGCGATCGGTCCACTTCTCAGCGGGCACGATGCTTTCCAGCGGACGGAAGATGAAACCGATGATGCAAAGCTGCAGCGTGGCGATCAGCAGCGACTCGGCGATGTCATTCGGATCGCCCGCGAGGCCCTGCAAGTGCAGGAACTGCAGCAGCGGCTGCACGCCGTGGCTGCTGAACCAGTTGACCAGGTGGGACCACAGTTCGGACATCGTCGTTACCTTGCACAAAAGCAGAAGCAGTCCTGCAGGCGACGGGTCCAGGTATGGCGCGCTCTACAGAGCTGGGCGGTTTAGGATACTGCCGCATCCCGGCCGCATCCACCCGGCATGATTTTGCGCCGGCAAGCTTTCGCTCAGCTACCGCGCAGGTGTGCGTCCAGTTCATTCAGCTGAGCGGGGTTGCCCAGGTTGCGCCAGAAACCATCGTAGCGCTCGCCGCCGAGCTGCCTGGCGCGCATCGTCTGCTGGTACAGCGGCAACAGCTTGAAGCGGCCCGGTGCCTGACCTTGCATGAATTCGGGCCGATACACACCGATATTGCCGAAGGTGAGTCGCTGGCCTTCGCCGTCTTCACTCAGCTGACTGTCGTTCAGCACGAAATCGCCGGCGGCGTGCCAATCGGGATTGGGCACCATGACGAGATGCGCGAGACCTGCGGGCTGCAGTGGCAACGCGGCATAGTCGTAATCGCTGTAGATATCCGCGCTGACGGCAATGAAGGGCTCCGGTCCCAGCAGCGGCAGCGCATTCAACATGCCGCCGCCGGTTTCCAGCGGCGTGGGGCCTTCGTAGGCATAGCGGATGCGCAGCCCCCAGCGCGAACCATCGCCGAGTGCGTCGGGAAACTGATCGGCGAGGTGCGAGGTGTTGATGACCACGTAGCGCACATCGATGGCCGCGAGCTTTTCCAGATGCCACTCGATCAGCGGCTTGCCACCCACCGGAAGCAGCGGTTTGGGCGTGCGGTCGGTAAGCGGCCGCATGCGTTCGCCGAGGCCTGCTGCAAAGATCAGTGCGTGTCGCATGGGATTCCTGCAGTAGCCAATGTCCTCTTCGTCATCCCGGCAAAAGCCGGGATCCAGCGACTGAAGCTTCGAATGGGGGAAAGACACTGGATAACTCGCTTCGCTCGCCCCTTTGGGGCCGTCCTGCGGACGTTCTTCGCACTTCGCGCTCGTCCGGCTTTCGCCGGAATGACAGAGTCAGACCATGTTGTTCGCATCATGCAGCCGCTACCTGGCTGAGATCGCGGCCTTCCGCGTGACGCTCCAGCAGAGCGACGAAGTCGGCCAGTTCCGGATAGTTGCGCGCCACGGACACCACGTACTGATAGACCGTCGTCACGTTGGCGAGATAGCCGGGCTTTCCGTCGCGATACCACAGGCGATAGAACTGGCCGAGTACGCGCACGTGGCGATGCATGCCGGTGAGATCGACCCAGCGCAGGAAACGCGCTGGCGTCACGCTCTCATCGATCATGCCGGCGCCGAGCAGGCGCTGGCGATACGACTCGATCCAGCCTTCCACGCGTTCGCGTGGCCACACGATGTAGGCGTCGCGCAGCAGCGAAGCGAGGTCGTAGGTGATGGGGCCGGATAGTGCGCCCTGGAAATCGATGACGCCGGGATTGTTGTCGTCGACGACGAGCAGGTTGCGGCTGTGGTAATCGCGATGCACGAAGCAGCGTGGCTGTTCCTGCGCATGGCGGATGATCACGTCGAACGCAGCTTCCAGCATATCCCACTCACCGCAACTCGGCGTGTGGCCGAGATGGCGACCGAGGAACCATTCCGGCATCACTTCCAACCCCGTCACCAGCACCTGGTGACTGAACGGTGGCAGGTCGCGATGGTCCATGCGCGTCTGCATCAGCAGCAACGCATCCATGGCATCGCTGTACAGCGCATCCGCCGTCTGTTCGTTCAGCTCGGACAGATAGAGACGGTTGCCGAGATCCTCGATCAACAGGAAGCCTTGCTCCAGATCCTTCGCGTACACCGCAGGCACATGCAGGCCGGCGGTGGCCAGTCGTTCGCCCATGGCCAGCCACGGGCGCGGATCTTCCTTATCCGGCGGCGAATCCATCACGATCCAGCTGCGGCCGTCATGGTGCGTGCGCCAGTAGCTGCGAAAGCTGGCGTCGGACGAGGCGGATTCCAGGTTGAGCGTGGCGTCGCCGAGGGCAGAGCGGGTCCAGGCCAGGCGGGCGGCGGCGCGGTCGGGGGCGATGGTCATGGCGTGCTGCGTGGGGTGATGCATGCAGCTTAGCGGGTGAAGCCCTTCAACTGTAGGAGCGCACCCAGTGCGCGACCGCGGAGCATTGGTGTACCGCGATCGCGCACTGGGTGCGCTCCTACAATAAAAAGGAGTTATCGCAAGATTGGCCCCTCACCCCACCCTCTCCCCAAAGGGGAGAGGGCTTTAATCAAGACAGGTTGTAGGCCTTCTCTTCGTGCAGCGCGATGTCGAGGCCGATCATTTCCTGTTCGTCATCCACGCGCAGGCCCAGCGTCCAGTCGATCAGCTTCAGGATGACCAGGCTCAGCACGGCGCTCCAGATCACCGTGAAGCCCACACCCTTCGCCTGGATCCAGAGTTGTCCCCACAGCGATTCCACCGCGCCGAATCCGCCCAGCTTGGGTGAGGCCAGCGGACCAGTGAGCAGCGCGCCGACGATGCCCGCAATCGCATGCACGCCGAACACGTCGAGCGAATCGTCGTAGCCCAGTTTGTGCTTGAGTCGCGTGGCGCTGAAGAAGCAGACCACGCCGGCGATAAGGCCGAGCACCAATGCGCCGCCCGGACCGGCCGTGCCGGCAGCGGGCGTCACGGCGACGAGTCCGGCGACGGCACCGGAGACGATGCCGAGCACGCTCGGACGTCCATGCACGATCCACTCTGCGGCGAGCCAGCCCAGGGCGGCGGCAGCGGTGGCGATCTGTGTCACCAGCATGGCCATGCCGGCGCTGCCGTTGGCGGCCACGGCCGAGCCGGCGTTGAAACCGAACCAGCCCAGCCATAGCAGGCTCGCGCCCACCACCGTGTAGCCGAGGTTGTGCGGTGGCATGGGCACGTTGGGATAGCCGCGACGCTTGCCGATCACCAGGCAGGCGATAAGGCCGGCGATGCCCGCGTTGATGTGGACCACGGTGCCGCCGGCGAAATCGATCACGCCCAGGTCGCCGAGGAACGAGCCGGGGCCGCTCCACACCATATGCGCCACCGGCAGGTAGACGATGGTGAGCCACAGTCCGCTGAACCACAGGAGCGCGCTGAACTTCATGCGCTCGGCAAAGGCACCGATGATCAGCGCCGGCGTGATGATCGCGAAGGTCAGCTGGAACATCACGAAGACGCTTTCCGGCACCGTCTGATAGCGCGAGTCGGGTTTCAGGCCCGCGAGCAGCACGCGATCCAGTCCGCCGATGAAGGAGTGCAGGTTGGTCACGCCCGCGTGCATGCCCTCGGTGCTGAACGCCAGCGAGAAGCCGTAGAGCAGCCACAGCACGGTGACCAACGCGGTGATGGCGAAGCACTGCATCAGCACCGACAGCAGGTTCTTCGCGCGCACCATGCCGCCGTAGAACAGCGCCAGGCCAGGGAGGGTCATCAGCAGCACGAAGGCCGTGGCGGTCAGCATCCAGGCCGTGTCGCCACTATCTATATGCGTCGGCGCGGCGGCCGCCTGGGCCCAGCTGGGCGCGGTGGCGAGCAGTCCGACGAGTGCAAGCAGGGGGCGGGCGGCCTTTCGGTCAAAGCGCATCGACGTCGACCTCCTGCGTGCGGATGCGGATGGCCTGCTCCAGGTCGCTCACGAAGATCTTGCCGTCGCCGATCTTGCCCGTACGCGCCGAGCCGATGATGGCCTCGATGGCCTGGTCGACCTGCTCATCGGCCACCGCGACCTCCAGCTTCAGCTTGGGCAGGAAGTCGACGACGTACTCGGCCCCGCGATACAGCTCGGTATGCCCGTGCTGGCGGCCGAAACCCTTCACCTCCGTGACGGTCATGCCCGTCACGCCCACCTCGGTCAGCGCCTGCCGGACGTCGTCCAGCGTGAACGGCTTGATGATCGCCGTGATCCATTTCATCCCCAACGCTCCCCGTGACATGGATATGTCGCGGTGCAGCAGGATGCGTGCCATGGCGGTGGACGGGCCGACTCGGTTTCAACGCCGTCATTCCTGCGAATGCAGGAATCCAGTGACTTCAAGGGGTTGCGGAAGGCGCTGGATCCCCGCGTGCGCGGGGATGACGGTGAGGAGATGGGTGTGGCGCTCGATTCTTACGTGAAATTGCCCAGTCCAGGTGCGTATCGGAGAGGGCCAATCCCGCTTTTGGTGCACCGCCACGGTTTGACCCTTTGGGCATTAATCAGTACCATTTTGGTACCGATTCCCGCAGTCCCTTCCGGCCGCTCCCCATGCTCCGTGTCAGCCGCCTCACCGACTACGCCACGGTGGTGATGACCTGCATCGCCGCCCATCCCGACGACGTGCTCAGCACGGCGCAGATCGCCGATGAGACGCATCTGGAACTGCCCACCGTGAGCAAGCTGCTCAAGTCGCTGGGCCATGCGGGGCTGGTGGAGTCCTTCCGCGGCGTCAATGGCGGCTACCGCCTTGCACGACCGGCCGGGGAGATCACCCTGGCGCAGATCGTCGAAGCGCTGGAAGGCCCCATCGGCATGACCGAATGCAGCGTCGCCGTGGGCCAGTGTGATCGCGAGTCGCAATGCGGCGTGCGATCCAACTGGCAGCGCGTGAACAGCGTGGTGGATCACGCACTGCGCGCCGTCAGCCTCTCCGACATGCTCAAACCTCCCAGTCGCCGCATCGACGCGACCCTGATCGGCTGACCGATCCCGCAGCGACCGACCACGACGACGACACGAAGATCGATATGACTACCGAAACCACCGACCGCAGCGACACCCCCGCCACGCTTCGCGACAACGCCGAAGTGGCCGCCGCGCTGGGC
Organism: Dyella amyloliquefaciens; assembly: GCF_004296575.1. Taxonomy (GTDB): domain Bacteria; phylum Pseudomonadota; class Gammaproteobacteria; order Xanthomonadales; family Rhodanobacteraceae; genus Dyella; species Dyella amyloliquefaciens. Next base: position 20,787 of record NZ_SAYT01000007.1, read on the forward strand.
CGTCGCTACGAAGCGGGCTTCGTCACGGACATCGAGACCGACTATCTGCCGGCGGGCCTGTCCGAGGACATCGTGCGCCAGCTCTCCGCGCTCAAGAAGGAGCCGGAGTGGATGACCGAGTGGCGCCTCAAGGCGTATCGCCACTGGCTCACCATGCCCATGCCGGACTGGGCCAAGCTCAAGCTGGCGCCGATCGACTACCAGTCGATCAGCTACTACGCCGCACCGAAGTCCGCTCCGAAATCGCTGGACGAGGTTGATCCGAAGCTGCTGGAAACCTACGACAAGCTCGGCGTTCCGTTGCACGAGCGCGCGAAGCTCGCCGGCGTCGCGGTAGATGCGGTATTCGACTCAGTGTCCGTGGGCACTACCTTCCGCAAGGAACTGGCCGAGGCTGGCGTGATCTTCTGCTCGATGAGCGAAGCGATCCGCGAGCATCCCGAGCTGGTGCAGAAATACCTCGGTAGCGTCGTGCCGACCGGCGACAACTTCTTCGCAGCGCTCAACTCGGCGGTATTTTCCGATGGGTCGTTTGTGTTCGTGCCCAAGGGCGTACGCTGCCCGATGGAGCTTTCCACCTACTTCCGCATCAATGCCATCAACACCGGACAGTTCGAGCGCACGCTGATCGTGTGCGAAGACGACGCTTATGTGTCTTACCTCGAAGGTTGCACCGCGCCGATGCGCGACGAGAACCAGCTGCATGCCGCGGTCGTTGAGCTGGTGGCGCTGGAGCGCGCGCAGATCAAGTATTCGACGGTGCAGAACTGGTATCCGGGCGACGAGAATGGCGTCGGCGGCATCTACAACTTCGTAACCAAGCGTGGCGATTGTCGCGGCAATGATTCGAAGATCTCGTGGACGCAGGTCGAGACCGGTTCGGCCATCACCTGGAAATATCCCAGCTGCGTGCTGCGCGGCGATCGCTCGGTGGGCGAGTTCTACTCGGTGGCGCTGACGCACCATCGCCAGCAGGCCGACACCGGCACCAAGATGATCCACATCGGCAAGGGCACCAAGTCCAAGATCGTGTCGAAGGGCATCAGTGCCGGTCGCAGCAACAACAGCTACCGTGGCCTGGTGAAGGTGGAGAAGGGCGCCGAGGGTGCGCGCAACTACACGCAGTGCGATTCGCTGCTGATCGGCAAGAAGTGCGGTGCGCACACCTTCCCGTACATGGAAGTGAAGAACCCGACCGCCATCGTCGAGCACGAGGCCACCACCTCGAAGATCTCCGATGACCAGATGTTCTATTGCCGCAGCCGCGGCATCGGCGAGGAAGACGCCGTGTCGATGATCGTCGACGGCTTCTGCAAGCAGGTGTTCCGCGAGCTGCCGATGGAGTTCGCGGTGGAAGCGAAGAAGCTGCTGGAAGTCTCGCTGGAAGGTGCGGTGGGATGAGTCCTTTGCGGACCACGCATTGGGATACCGTCTATGGCGGGAAAAGCGAGGCGCAGACCAGCTGGTTCCGCCCGCATCTCGATGAGTCGCTGCGCCTGATCGACGCGCTGGATGTGCCACGCGCGCAACCGGTGATCGATGTCGGCGGCGGCCGCTCCACCCTGGTCGACGACCTGCTGGCGCGCGATTTTGATGATGTCAGCGTGCTGGATCTTTCCGCCGTCTCCATGGCCGAGGCCCAGCAGCGCCTGGGCACGCAGACCCATGCCGTGCACTGGATCGTCGGCGATGTGACGCATGCCGAACTGCCGGCCGCGCATTTCGCGCTGTGGCACGACCGCGCGGTGTTCCACTTCCTCACCGACGCCGATGAGCGTGCGCGCTATGTCGCCGCCGCCGCGGGGGCCGTGAAGATCGGTGGTCACCTGGTCATCGGGACGTTTGCCGACGATGGCCCGGAGCATTGCAGCGGACTCCCCGTTGCGCGTTATGACGCCGAAACGCTCGCCACGCTTTTTGAACCCAACTTCACCCGCGTGACCGACAGCCGTGACGTGCACCGCACGCCGTCGGGCAGCGAACAAGCCTTTACCTATGTCGTGCTTCGTCGCGGCAGCGACGACAACACCTGATTCCACCGAGTAACCACCATGCTGAAGATCGAAAACCTGCACGCCCGCGTCGAGGGCAAGGACATCCTCAAGGGCCTCACGCTCACCGTGAACCCGGGCGAGGTGCACGCGATCATGGGGCCGAACGGCGCCGGCAAGTCCACGCTGGGCAATGTGCTGTCCGGTCGTGACGGTTACGAGGTGACCGAAGGCTCGGTGACCTTCAACGGTGTCGACCTGCTGGCGCTGGAACCGGAAGAGCGTGCTGCTGCCGGCGTGTTCCTGGCCTTCCAGTACCCGGTGGAAATTCCGGGCGTGAACAACACCTACTTCCTGCGTGCCGCGCTCAATGCGCAGCGCAAGCAGCGCGGCGAGAAGGAACTGGATTCCATGCAGTTCCTGAAGCTGGTGCGCGAGAAGCTGAAGATCATGCAGATCTCCGACGAGCTGCTGCACCGCGCCGTGAACGAAGGCTTCTCGGGCGGTGAGAAGAAGCGCAACGAGATCTTCCAGATGGCCGTGCTCGAGCCGAAGCTCGCGATCCTCGACGAGACCGACTCGGGCCTGGACATCGACGCGCTCAAGCAGGTGGCCCAAGGCGTCAACGCGCTGCGTTCGACCGAGCGCGGCTTCCTGGTGATCACGCACTACCAGCGCCTGCTCGACTACATCGAGCCGGACTTCGTGCACGTGCTGGCCGATGGCCGCATCGTGGAGAGCGGCGACAAGACGCTGGCGCTCAAGCTGGAAGAACACGGCTACGCCTGGGTGGCGGACAAGGATCCGGCGCTTACCGGAGCTTCGGCATGAGCGAAGCGCAACGCACGCCATTCGTCGAGTCGCTGCTGGAGGCTGCCGCGCAGGCGCAGCTGCCGGGCAGTGGGATCGGCTGGCTGGACGCGGCACGCCGCGAAAATCTCGAGGCCTTCGCCGCGGCCGGTTTGCCGGACACGCGCATGGAGGCCTGGAAGTACACCGCGCTGCGCGCACTGGGCCAGCGCCGTTTTGAACCGGGCGATGCCCAGGCTGCCACGCGTGCGGTGGATGACGCCACCTACGCGCTGCCGGGCGTGGACGGCCCGGCGCTCGTCTTCGTGAATGGCGTGTTTCGCGCCGACCTTTCCCGCATCGACAGCTTGCCGGCGGGGCTGAGCCTGTTGCCGCTGTCGCACGCGCTCAATGGCGACGCCGAACCGCTGCGGTTCGCCTTGTCCCGTCACTACCGCGAAGGCGGCGATGCGTTTGCACGCCTCAATGCCGCGCTGGCCGGCGATGGCGTGGTGCTGCGCGTGGCTGCCGGCGCAAAAGTGGCGCAGGCGGTGCATCTGGTCATGATCGGTGCTGCCGCAGAGAGCGACCTGGCCTGGCACGTTCGCCACATCGTCGAGTTGGGTGAGGACGCCGAGCTGTCGCTGGTGGAGCACCACGTGGCCAGTGGCGAGCAGCAACACCTGGGTACGCAGGTCGCCGACGTTGTGCTGCGCAAGGGCGCTCAGCTGCGCCATGTGACGCTGCAGAACAGTTCGGCTGGCGGCACGCTGGTGCGCCACAACAGCGTCCAGCTGGATGAGGACGCGCAAGCCTCGCTCTATGTACTGGAGCTGGGCGGTGCACTGGTGCGCCACGACCTGCATGCCACGCTGGCGGGCGACCGCGCACGCATGGAGACGCGCGGCGTGTTCGTGCTCAACGGTCGCCAGCATGTCGATACGCAGATGGCGCTGCGCCACCAGGCGCTCAACACCGCCTCCGATTCGATCTGGCGTGGCGTGGCCGACCAGCGTTCGCGCGGCGTGTTCCGCGGCGCCATCGTGGTTGCGCCGGGTGCGGATGGCAGCGATGCCAGCCTAAGCAGCAAGAACCTCCTGCTGTCGGGCCAGGCCGAAATCGACACCAAACCCGAGCTGGAAATCTACGCGGACGAAGTGAAGGCCGCCCACGGCGCCACGGTCGGCCAGCTGGACGAACGTTCGCTGTTCTACCTGCGCTCGCGTGGCATTCCGTTGACCGAAGCCAGGGCCATCCTGACGGCGGCTTTCTGCCGTGCCGTGTTCGAATCGCTGGACAACGACGCATTGCGCGAGCACCTCGACCAGCAGCTCATGGCGCACCTGCCTTCCGCGTGAAGGCAGTCCACCGGCTACAAGGCGAATGATCCGATGAACGCACAGACCAAACCGAGCCCCACCGTTTTCGACGTGCAGCGCATTCGCGCCGACTTCCCCTTGCTGTCGCGCACCGTGCACGACAAGCCGCTGATCTATTTCGACAACGCCAACACCAGCCAGAAGCCGGCAAGCGTGATCGAGGCGGTGGACAATCATTACCGCCGCCACAACGCCAATGTCTCGCGCGCCGTGCACCAGCTCGGCGAGGAGGCCACGGCTGCCTACGAAGGTGCGCGCAACAAGCTGGCCCGCTTCATCAACGCCACCTCGAGCAACGAGCTGGTGCTGACCTCAGGCACCACGCAATCGATCAACCTCGTTGCCTACAGCTACGCGTTGCCGCGCCTGAAGGCGGGCGACGCCATCCTCACTACGGTGATGGAGCACCACGCCAACATCGTGCCGTGGCAGCTGATGGCAGCGCGTACGGGCGCCACCGTGAAGGCCGCACCGATCGACGAGCGCGGTGAGCTGATCGTCGAGAAGTACATCGAGATGCTGACGCCGGACGTGAAACTGGCCTGCGTCACCCATGTTTCCAACGTGCTGGGCACGGTCAATCCCGTGAAGGAGATCGCCAGGGAGTGCCGCAAGCGCGGCATCCCGCTGCTGGTGGACGGCTCGCAGGCGGTGCCGCACCGTCCGGTCGACGTACAGGCGCTGGGCTGCGACTTCTATGCACTCACCGGCCACAAGATGCTGTCGCCGACGGGCACTGGCGCGCTGTGGGCGCGCAAGGAACACCTGGAAGCGATGCCGCCGTTCTTCGGTGGTGGCGAGATGATTCGCGAAGTGCGCTTCGATGGCACCTCTTTCGCCGAGCCGCCGCACAAGTTCGAGGCGGGCACGCCGAACATCGCTGGTTTCGTGGGCCTTGGTGCCGCCATCGACTACTACCATTCGGTGGGCTTCGACGCGATCCACTCGTGGGAGCAGCAACTGCTGGCCTACGCCACCGAACGGCTGCGCGAAGTACCGGGCCTGCGCCTGTTCGGCGAGGCGCGGGAGAAGGAACCGGTCATTTCGTTCCTGATCGAAGGAGCGCAGGCCACCGACCTCGCCACCCTGCTAGATCTGCAGGGCGTCGCCGTGCGCTCGGGCCACCACTGCGCCCATCCGCTGATGCACCACTTCAAGGTGCCCGCCACGCTGCGCGCGTCGCTCGCGTTCTACAACACGCGCGAGGAAATCGACGCTTTCATCACTGCGCTGCTCAAGGTTCGCAAACTGCTGATGTAAGCCGCTTGCGGGGCGGTTGGTGGCCGGCGTTCACTGCTTGCTGCGAATGCCCTTGATGTATTCCAGCTCCGCAAGGGACTTGGGTTCATCGTGGATGATGGCAAGGCAGCCCTTGTAGGCGGACTCGGCCTCGTCCAGCTTGTGAAGTTCGACGAGTGCGTAACCCTTGCCGCGCAGCGATACGCATTTGTAGCGATCCACCAGCTGCGGGGAGGACGCGAATGTCGCGTTCGCTTCGGCGGTGTCGTACAGCTCCAACGCCTTGACGAAGTCGCGTTTCTGTCCGTACGCGTAGCCAAGTTCGTTGTTGTACTGCGGGTCCATGGGCGCGAGCGCCAGCGCCTTGTCGAGCTCTTCGATCTCCTGGTCGAGTTGGTTCATTTCGCCGTAGATGTAGCCTCGCATCCAGTAGGCCATGGCCCAGGCGCGGCCGAATACGATGGTTTCCCTGGCCTTGCCGCTGACGTTGTTGAGCATGGCATAGACGAGTGCATCGCTTTCGCCGTGCGCGCTATAGACGGCTATATCGTCACGGCGGTAACGTGACTCGTAGTGCTCGATGACTTCATCGAGCGGCGCCATGGCGTCCTTGAGCTTGCCGTCCTGGAGCAACTTGAACGCGCCGTCGACCTTGTCGGCATCCGTGTCGACGCGCACCTTGCCTTCAGGCACGGTGTTGACCGTTATGTTGTTGCCCTTGGCCGAGATCAGCACGACGTCGGAGCCGGTGCTCAGGGAAGGCTGGCTGGCGGTTGTGCTGCTCGCGGACGGCGCTGCGAATGACACCTGCGCACCCGCACACAGCAGGGCGGCCAGGCCCATGGCCAGCATGGCTTTGAACATCGTCGTACCCCCGTTGGAATCCCCAATCCAGCCTAGTGGGTCTGCGCGCGAGTTTCCACGGACTAAAAAATGACGCCGCGGCAAGCCGCGGCGTCAGAGGGGCTACGGTAGTAAGTCGCTTACCAGATCTTCACCTGCTTCTCGCCGTCGCGAACCATCTTGTCACCCGACTTGCACTGGAACGCCTGGGCGAACGCGGGCATGTTGGACGGGGCGCCGATGGCGCGGAACTGCGCCGGGGCGTGCGGGTCGGTGTTGAGCAGGGTGAGTTGCGCTTCCGGACGGATGCTGCCGCGCCACACGCGACCCCAGTTGAGGAAGAAGCGCTGGTCCTGGGTGTAGCCACCGATCTTGCTGTTGGCTTCCTTCGGGTTCTTCGCCAGCGCCATCTGCAGCGCATCGTACGCGGCATTGAGGCCACCGAGGTCGCCGATGTTCTCGCCCATGGTCAGCTTGCCGTTGACGAACTTGCCAGGCAGCGCTTCGTAGTGGTTGAACTGGTCGGCGAGCTTGTCGGTGCGGGCCTCGAAGGCCTTGCGGTCTTCGTCGGTCCACCAGTTGGCGTTGTTGCCCTGGGCGTCGAACTTGCTGCCCTGGTCGTCGTAGCCGTGACCCATCTCGTGGCCGATCACGGCGCCGATGCCGCCGTAGTTGAGCGCGTCATCCGCCTTGGCGTCGAAGAACGGCGCCTGCAGGATCGCGGCCGGGAACACGATCTCGTTCTTCTGCGGGCTGTAGTAGGCGTTGACCGTCTGCGGGGTCATGCCCCACTCGGTGCGGTCGACCGGCTTGCCGATCTTGCCGACCATGTAGTCGTAGTTGAACTTGGTGGCCGACTCCACGTTGGAGAAGTAGTTGCCCTGGTGGACCTGCAGGCCCGTCCAGTCACGCCAGTTGTCCGGATAGCCGATCTTCGGCGTGAAGCTGGCCCATTTTTCGAGTGCCTTCTGCTTGGTGGCTTCGCTCATCCACGGCAGGTTTTCGATGCGGTTCTTGTAGGCCGCACGCAGGTTGGTCACCAGTTCCTGGGCGCGCGCCTTGGATTCGGGCGAGAAGGTCTGCGCCACGTACAGCTGGCCCAGCGCCATGCCCATACCGCCTTCGACGGCGTCGAGCGTGCGCTTCCAGCGGGACTTCATTTCCTTCTGGCCATTGAGTGTCTGCGCGTTGAAGGCGAAGTCTTCCTTCTGGAACGCCGTGGACAGGTACGGGGCCGCTTCATCGATAGCGTGGAAGCGCAGGTAGGCCTGCCAGTCGGACACCGGCACGTCGGCCAGCATCTTGTCGAATTCCGCGAAGAACTTCGGCTGCGACAGCGAGAAGCCTTCCTGTACGTCGGCGCCTTGTGCCTTGAAGAAGGTCGCCCAGTCGAAGTGCGGCGTCACCTTGTCGGCATCGGCGACGCTGACGTAGTGGTAGCGGTTTTCCGGCTGGCGCAGTTCAGTCGGCACCAGCGAGGCGGACGCCAGGCGGGTTTCAAAGGCCATCACGGCCTTGGCCTGCGTCTGCGCGTCGGCTTCGCTCACGCCCACCAGCTGCAGCGTGCGCGCGATGTGCGCCACGTAGGCGGTGCGGATCTTCTCGAAGTCCGGCTTGCTGTAGTAGTCGGCGGTGGGCAGTCCCAGGCCGCCCTGGCTCGCATAGGCGATCTGGTTACTGGAGTTCTTGAAGTCGGGGCTGCCATAGAAGCGGAAGCCCACCGGATTGCCGTGCGCGTAGCTGTCGGTGATGTAGGCGGCGATGTCGCTGCTGTTCTTCAGTGCGCCGATCCGGGCCAGCTCCGGCTTGATCGGATCGTAGCCAGCTTTCTCGATCGCAGCCTCGTCCATGCCCGAGGCGTAGAAGTAGCCGATCTTCTGTTCGATCGAACCCGGCTTGGCGTGAGCTGCGCCCTTGGCAGCCTTGTCGACGATGGCGTGCTGCACGTTGAGGCTGCCTTCGCGCAGGGCATCGAACGAGCCCCAGCGCGTGCGGTCGTCAGGAATCGGGTTGGCGGCAATCCACTTGGCATTGACGAAGCCGTTGAAGTCGTTGCACACGTCCTTGCTGGTGTCCAACTCCTTGATGTCGAACGCGCCGCCGGGGGCAGCCAGCGCGCCCGTGCACATGGCCAGACCGACGGCCAGTGCGAGCGGTTTCACAATGCGGTTTTTCATGGATTCTCCCTTGGTGGAATGCGTCAGGCGCACCCGGACTGCCGATAGTGCGTTGGCGGGCCAATGCGGCCCCGCCGCACAGGCTAGGCAGCGATCCCGAAAGGCGCACAGTGTCGAAGGTCATTGTGCAGTGCGGTCGGGAAGTCGCGGGCTTATCATGGGCGGATGCCTACTTCATTCCAGCCTGTTTATCGCGCGGCCACAGCCGCCGACGTCCCTGCCATCGTGGCGCTGGTCGAATCCGCCTATCGCGGTGAATCCGGCCAGCGTGGCTGGACCACCGAGACTCATCTGATCGATGGCCATCGCACCGACGTCGCGAACGTCGAAGAGCTGATCGCGCGCGCAGGGAGCCTGGTGCTGCTGGCCGAGCAAGATGGCGCCCTGGTGGCCTGCTGCCACGTTGAACAGCAGGGCAGCCTTGGCTATTTCGGCATGTTCGCGGTCACCCCCGGATTGCAGATGGCCGGCCTGGGTCGTGCGCTGCTGGCGGAGGCCGAACGCATCGCCCGCGACCAGTGGCAGTCGATAGCGATGCGCATGTCCGTGATCGAGCAACGTGCCGAGCTGATCGCCTGGTACGAACGGCGCGGCTATCGGCTCACCGGCGAGACGGGGCCGTTTCCCTACGGCCAGCCGAGGTTCGGTATTCCCCGCCGTGATGACCTGCGTTTCGTCTACATGAGTAAGCCGCTACAGGAGGTGGCCGCATGAACCTCGCCGACTGGATCTTCGTGGGCACCCGCAGCGAATTGCTGCCAGGCGAGTTCAAGGTCGCATGGGACGGCGACACGGCCATCGCCGTCTACAACATCGATGGCGACCTCTACGCCATCGAGGACGTGTGCAGCCACGACGGTGGTGAACTCGCCGGCGGTGACCTGCATGGATTCGAAGTGGAGTGCCCTCGCCATGGCGCGCGTTTCGACGTGCGCACGGGTGCCGTTACTTGTCCGCCGGCCTATGAGCCGATCGCCAGCTTTCCGGTGCACGAGGTGGACGGACAGATCTGGACGCGGGACGACCGCTGAAGCCAGCGGTGAGTGAAGCGCAGTGAGTGGTGGAGGTGAGCTTTTCTCTCGCTGCTCGCCTTCCTTCACTCCCTCACGCTCATAGCCTGTAGACGAATGCCAGCGTGGTGGTGAGCTGGTTGGGCGTGCCGAAGCTTTTCACCAAGGGGCTGTGGGCGGCATCGCCAAGCAGGCGAGCGTAATTGATGGCCAGTGCAAAGCCGGTGTGCAGACTGGTAGGCACATACGCATCGTATTCGAGGGAAACCTGCTGGCTTCCTGCTCCAGGCGACCACGGCATGACCCCCAGCTTGGCTGCTTGCTCCGGCGTGACGCCAAAGAAGCGCCGCATCGCCGGACCATTCATCCCCTGCCACTGCAGCTGCACGCTGTGCTCGACGTAGCCGAGGGCCGGCAGGTCGTAATCGGCGTACACGTTGAGATACGCGCCAGCGCCATCGGTGTCATGACTCAACGTGGTGCCCAGGTTGAGCTGCACCGTGGCCTGGTATTCGAGGTAGCCACCTGCGTTGAGGCGGGGCGACAGCGAGTCGATCACGCCGGCCAGCGGTGCGCCGAGTTCGTCGTGATCGCGGCCCCACTGGTAGTTGCCATAAAAGCCGCCGCGCCATTGCTTTCCATGGATCAGGTCGACCGTCAGGCCGTCGAGCGTGGACAGCGTGATGTGCCAGGGCAGCTCGGCCTGGATGTAAGGCACGGCCTGATTGCGATGATCACTCGAGCCTATCCACGCGGGCATGCGTTCGACGCCACCGCCCAGCAGGATGTTGGGGCCGTCAGTGACGTTGTCCGCCTTCGCAGGGAAAGCGGCCATGAGGCACCACAGTGCTGCAGCAGCGACCAGCGTGAGCGCGAACGGGGAACTACGCCGAGACATGCCGCGGATGTCAGGAGCCAGGCTTTGCCGGCGCACCGGCCTGCGTATGGGCGTTGGTGCCGAACTGCACGATGACGCGCTGGCCGATGCGCAGCGATGCCGGCGGTGGCTGATCGAATGCGAGCACGCACTCCACCGTGCGGGTGTTGGCGCGGATCATCGGGTCTTCTTCCAGCGCACTGGGTCCGAACACCGTACCAATGCGCTGCACATGGGCGCTGAGCGAAGGAGCACCGCTCCCGCTGTCGTCGATCACCGTGGCCTGCATACCGTCGTGCACCGTGCTCACGAACGATTCGTTGAGCTCGGCTCGCACGATGCGTGCACCTTCCGGCAGCAGCACGAAGGCCGGGCCGCCCTGCGGCGACACCGCGGCACCGGGCTGGATGTCGCGTTCCACGATCTGCGCATCGACCGGGGCAACGAGGCTGCGCTGGGCCAGCTCGTAGCGGGCGGCGTCCAGTTTCTGCACGGCCATGGCTTCGGCAGCGTGCGCATTGTCGAGCTCACCCTGCAACTGCTGGGCGGCGTCGCGAGCGTCGTCGGCGCTCTGCCCATCGCCGGCACCGGCCGCGGCAGCCTGGGCGAGGCGGCCGGCACGCTGCTGCGCCGCCTTCAGGCGAACATCGAGCAGCCAGCCTTGTGCCTGCGCCTGCTTCTGTTCGGCCTCGGCGGCGTTCACCGCGAGCTGGGCGGGCTTGGTGTCGAGCATGGCCAGCACCTGGCCCTTATGTACATGCTCGCCCTCATGCACCTTGATGTCGGCCACGACGCCTTCGCGCGGCATGCTCAGCTTGAGCAGGCCGCCTTCGACGTCCACGCGTCCACGCGCGACCGCCGTATAGGCGGTGGTCGCTGCCGCCGGTGCGCTGCCCTTGTCCGCGTCGTCGTGCGAGCAGGCGGCCAGCAGCGAGGTGACGAGAGCCAGGGAAAGCGGGAAGAGCGGGCGCAGGGTCATGCAGAAGGTTCCTCGAGGCCCGACGTCGGCGTCGATGTGGGGGACGGCACACGGTCGCTAAGGATACGTCCATCCTCCATGGCGAGCACGCGATCCGCATGGCCGACCAGGCGCGGGTCGTGGCTGACGCACAGCACGGTGGTGCCGTGGGTGCGGGCAATGCGATGCAGGATGTCGATGATGATCTGGCCATTGGCCGCATCCAGCGCGCTGGTGGGCTCGTCGGCGAACAGCAGGCCGGGTTCCTTGGCCAGCGCGCGGGCGATCGCCACACGCTGCTTCTCGCCGCCGGAAAGCTCGGAGGGGCGCAGGCCCATGCGGGGCCCAAGGCCCACTTCCTCCAGCGAGGCCATGGCGCGGCGCCGCGCTTCGCCGGGGGCAAGCCCCAGGTAGCTGAGCGGCAGCTCCACCTGTTCCAGGGCGTTGAGCGCGGGAAACAGGTTGAAGCCCTGGAACACGAAGCCGGTGTGCTGCAGGCGGAAGCGTTCCAGCGCGTGCGAGTTGAGCTCGCCCAGGTCCTGGCCCAGTGCGAATACCTGGCCGGCATCGGGTCGCTGCAGCCCGCTGAGGATGGCGAGCAAGGTGCTCTTGCCACAGCCGGACGGGCCGGAGATCAGCGTCAGCTCGCCCGCATGCATATCCAGCGTGAGGTTGTGCAGCACGGTGTTGTGGATGGGGCCGGACGTGAACGACTTGGTCACGTTGCGGGCCTGCAACGAAATGGAAGACATGGCGCTGGCCCTCACCTCAACAACGTTGCCGGATCGGCACGGCGCAGGCTGCGCATCGCCGCCAGCCCGGACACGATGGCCAGGCCCATGCACAGCGCGAGGCACGCCAGCGTGGTCCACGGCCCGAGTGCCACCGGCACGTTGCGGCTACGCGCCAGCACCAGGGCGAGCGCGCCCAGTACCGTGCTGCCGAGCAAGCCCAGTGCGCCTACCCAGAACGCCTGCTCCATGACCACTTTGCGCAAGGCGCCTACGCCGACGCCCAGCGCATTGAGCGTGGCGTACTCGCGCACCGAGCCGATCACCGCGGCGACCAGCGTCTGGCTGGTGATCACGGCGCCGACCAGGAATACGATGCCAGCCAGGAACAGCACGCCGGCGCCGGCGCCCGTGTCGAACATCCAGTAGAGCTGCGAGCGGCGGGCGAAGCTTTCGGCCGTCCATACGTCGTAGTTGCCGAATGCGCGATTGCCGCGCAGGCGTGCGGCGATTTCGTCGGCATCCGCGGGGTCGCGCAGCTTGGCCACGAAGTAGGTCATGCGATTGGCGTTGGTCGGATCGGTGTCCAGCTCGGACGCGGTGGCGAGCGAGGCGACCACGTTCACGCCGCCCAGGGCGCGCAAGCCGTTGCTCACGCCGACGACGCGCACGCGATGACCGTTGATCACCGCGCTGTCGCCGACGCCCACGCCCAGGCTGTCCAGGTCGGCGCGATCGACGATCACGGCGTCGGGTTCGTTGAGCCTGGCGCGCAGGGCAGGGGACAGCGCATGCGCGAACATCATGCCGTCGGGCCGTGCGTTGATGCCGGAAACGAAGACCGACACGCCGCCGGTGTCGTTGGGGCCGCGCCAGTCGGCATCCACCCAGTGGAACGGCTCGACTGCCGTGACGGCGGGATCCATGCGCAGGCGCATTTCCACGCCCGAGTCGATCGAACGGCCAAGGTTCACGCTCTGCGTACCCGGATAGCCGGCCCACAGGTCGGCCGACGAGCCGGTGATGTAGACGCTGGCGCTGCCGAAGATGCCCAGCACCAGCGCGGCCTGCAGCAGCTGCAGCAGGCCGGCGAAACCCACGGCGAGAATGGCGGGCAGGAAGCGGCGCCACTCATAAATGAGGGTCTTGCGTGCCAGCGCCACCATTACTTGGTGCTCCCCGGCGGCGCATTCGCCGGAACGGGCGCGCCGCCCAACGCCTTGTACAGCGATACGTAGGCCAGGTCGCGCGCGGCCACGGCGCTGATGACTTCGAGCTGCGCGCGGTGGTTCTCGATCAGCCCGTCCTGGACGTCCAGATGGCTGCTGAGGTTGAGCGACGCGCGCTTGTTCAGCGCATCCACCGTCGTCTGCACCGCCTGCGCGGCCTGCACGGTGGCCTCTTCGCGGCCACGCAGCTGTTCCAGGTCGCCCATGGCGATCTCCGCTTCGGCAACGCCCTGCAGCACGGCCTGGCGGTAGGCATACACGGCGGCCTTCAGTTCGTGGTCCTTCGCATGTGCCGCGGCGACGCGCTGGCCCCAGTCGAACAAAGGGATGTCGATCAGCGGGCCGTACGAAAAAATCGCTTCGCCGGTGTGCACGCGATGGTTGCTCGCGATGTTGGCGGACCACTGCAGCGACGCACCGAGCCCGATGTGCGGCCAGATGTCCGCGCGGCTCATGCCGAGCTCGCCTGCGGCGCGCAGCACGTCGGCCTCGGCGCTGGCGATTTCCGGTCGCGCACGCAGCATGTCCGCCGGGGCGGTGGTCAGCTGCCAGCTGCCCAGCTTCGGTTGCGGGCCGGGCTGCAGCCAGGTGGGATCGGGTTCGCTCTGTCCCAGCAGGACGGCCAGCTGCTGGGCGCTGCTGTTGATGGTCTGGCGAGGTTCGGCGAGAGCAGCCTCGGCACGTGCCAGGTCGGCCTGTGCCTTTGCCACCTCCAGCGGTGGCGCGAGCTTCAGTCCAGTGCGCACCTGCACCAGTCGTACCTTCTCCTGCAGCGCATCGCGGATGCCGGTGAGCATCAGCTCCTGCTGCTGGGCGGAGCGAAGTTCGACCCAGCGCCGCGTCACTTCCGCGACCAGCGTGACCTGCGCGCCGCGCAGGGCCGCATTGGCCCCGTTGAGCTGGCCCTGGGCTTCGCGTGCGCTGCTCTGCCATGCGCCGAACAGCGGCAGCTCCCACACCGCATCGAATCCGGCGACGAAGTACGAGGCCGTGGTATCCGGGTCGATCTGGTCGTTGGTACGGCCGTGCAGCGAGGGCAGGTAAGGATCGTGCGCGTGGCGGCTTAGCAGGCGCGCAGCGCGTACGCGCTCGGCGGCCTGGGCCACGTCGAGGTTGCCCTGCAATGCCTGTTCAACCAGCGCGTCGAGCGCCGGATCGCCCAGAGCCTGCCACCAGCCGTGCAGGTCGGCGGTGGGCGGGGCCACGCCGGCAGGCGCGTTGCGCCAGGCATCCGGCACCGGTGGCTTGAGTTCGGGCAGGGGCGCGACCGAGCAACCAGCCAGTGCCGCCAGTCCGCATCCCAGCAACAGGCTGGCGAGCAGGGGGCGACGGGGCCGAGCATCCATGACCGACAGACCCGGTTTGGTTCGACTCTGGAACACGAAAATCCTGAATGTTCAGGTGGGGAATGGTGTTTCGCTTGACCCGCGAGACGCCAATAGGTGCCCAAGCATACCGGAGGCGCCCTTCAACTAGCTTATACGGCCGTTCATGGAACGGGCGGGCAGCTGGCGTTTCGGCGCAAGAAAGGAGCCCGAAAGGGGCAGGAACCTAAGGTGTCACCATCACGCGATGTGGAGTTGTACCTAAGTGAGCGGCTGGACCATTCTCTGTGACTTCGACGGCACCATCTCCGTTGAAGACGTTATCGACTCTTTGCTTGACCGTTTTGGCCGCCCTGGCTGGGAAACGCTTGAGCAGGATTGGCGCGCCGGTCGCATCGGTTCGCGCGAGTGCATGACGGGCCAGGTCGGCCTGCTCGACATGAACCATGAGGAGCTGGACAAGCATCTTTCCTCGCTGTGGATCGACCACGCCTTCCCGGCGTTCGTGAAGCAGGTGCGCGCGTCCAACACGCCGATTCGCATCGTCAGCGACGGCCTGGACTACGCCATCAAGAAGATCCTGGCCCGCTATGGCCTGGATGATCTGCCGTTGGCCGCCAACCACCTCGCGCCGGCCACGCCGCCGCAGAAGTGGCAGCTGACCTCGCCGTTCCAGGCCGATGGCTGCCGCAGCGGCACCTGCAAGTGCGCCGTGGCCGCCCAGGCCAGCCGCAACGGTGCCAAGACCCTGCTCATCGGCGATGGCGCGTCCGATTTCTGCGCCGCCGATCGTGTCGACTTCGTATTTGCCAAGCACCGCCTGATCGAGCACTGCCGCGCCGCCGGCATTCCGTATGTGCCGATCACCGGTTTCGAAGACGCGCTGGAACTGCTCCCGCGTCTGCTCGACGGCAGCCTGCTCGCCGAGCATGAGAAGACCGCCATCCCCGCGGATCGGGTTGTTGCCTGATCGCTTTCCCCTTCTGAACGTTTCCGGATTTTCCTGATGAATGCTTACGAGAAGAACGCGGGCGTCGTGATTCCCGACGCCGAGCTGCTGGCCGATGAGGCCGAGTGGAGCTCGTTCGGTGACACCGTGCACTACGTCGACCCGCCGAAGATCTTCCGCCACGGCGAAGGCAGCTGGATGTACGACACGGCCGAAACGCCGTTCCTCGACCTGCAGATGTGGTATTCGGCGGTCAACTTCGGCTACGGCAACAAGCGCCTGAACGACACGCTGAAGCGCCAGATCGACGTGCTGCCGCAGGTGGCCAGCCAGTACCTGCACCAGACCCGCATCGAGCTGGCCAAGACCATCGCGGTCGACGCGCAGCAGAAGTTCGGCGTGAAGGGCCGCGTGCACTTCAACGTCGGCGGCGCGCAGGCAGTGGAAGACTCGCTGAAGCTCGTGCGCAACTTCAAGAACGGCAAGAGCCTGATGTTCGCGTTCGAAGGCGGCTACCACGGCCGTACGCTGGGCGCTTCGTCGATCACCTCGAGCTACCGCTACCGTCGTCGCTTCGGCCACTTTGGCGAGCGCGCGATGTTCGTGCCGTTCCCGTACCCGTTCCGTCGCCCGAAGGGCATGACGCCGGAAGAGTATTCGGATGCGTGCGTGCGCCAGTTCGCGCGTCTGTTCGAAACCGAATACAACGGCGTGTGGGATCCCAAGGTCAACCAGGCCGAATACGCCGCCTTCTACGTCGAGCCGATCCAGGGCACCGGTGGCTACGTCATTCCGCCGATGAACTTCTTCAAGGACCTGAAGAAGGTGCTGGACCAGTACGGCATCCTGATGGTCGTCGACGAAATCCAGATGGGTTTCTGGCGCACCGGCAAGCTGTGGTCGATCGAGCACTTTGGCGTGACGCCGGACATCATCGTGTTTGGCAAGGCGCTGACCAACGGCCTGAATCCGCTGTCCGGCCTGTGGGCGCGCGAAGAGATGATCAACCCGACCATCTTCCCGCCGGGCTCCACCCACTCGACCTTCAACTCCAACCCGCTGGGTACCTCGCTGGGTCTGGAAGTGATCAAGATGGGCTACGAGCTGGACTACGAGACCAACGTCGCAAAGAAGGGTGCGCACTTCCTCGACGGTCTCAAGGACCTGCAGAAGCGCCACAAGGAAATCGGCGACGTCGACGGCCTCGGCCTCGCGCTGCGCGCCGAAATCTGCACTGACGATGGCTTCACGCCGAACAAGGCACTGTTGGACAAGATGGTGGACATCGGTCTGGCAGGCGATCTCGAGCACAACGGCAAGAAGATCGGCCTCGTGCTCGATGTGGGCGGCTGGTACAAGAACGTGATCACGTTCGCGCCTTCGCTGGACATCACCCACGAGGAAATCGACTTGGCCATCGCGCTGCTCGACCAGTTGCTGACCAAGGCGAAGAAGGCCATGTAATGCGACGCCGCGGGAGTGCATCCCGCGGCGTTCTGCTAAAAGTTTGTCTCAAGTAGTTCCCATGCAGGGGATGTGTGACAGCGGCGACACGGGTGTGTCGCCGTTTTTTTTGCGCCAATCAAAACGTACCTCGCGTGTAGGAGCGCACCCAGTGCGCGAAAAGCCTACGAAGCGCAGACGCCGCCAGCGCGCTAGTCCGTCGAACAGCGGTAACCCCGAACACCAGGCGCACTGGGTGCGCTCCTACTGACGAGGCGCGGGTGCCTTCGAGGTACGGGCTGGCGGAAACACGATCTCCACCCGCAGTCCGCCGGTGCCGCCGTTGAGGTAGCGGACCACGGCGCGATGCCGCTCGACGATGCGTTGCACGATCGCCAGGCCCAGGCCCGTACCTTCTTCGACCACGCCGGGCACGCGGAAGAAGCGCTCGCCCAATCGTTCCAGGAAAGACGGAGGAACGCCGGGGCCATTGTCTTCCACGCTCAGGCAGGCGCCGTCAGGCATGACGGATACACCCACCGTGACGATGCTGTGGCGTCCGGCGTAGCGCAGGCTGTTGTCGATGAGGTTGTCGAGCATTTCCTGCAGCGAGATGCGATCACCATCGATCCACACGGGGCCGGCGGGCCCTTCGTAGCCAAGGTCCACGCCTGCCGCAATGGCATCGTGCACGCGCACGCTGAGCATTTCGGGCACGAGCTGTGCGAGGTCGAGCAGGCACAGCGGGCCGGTTTCAGTGGGGTCGGTTGATTGCACGCGGGTAAGGGCGAGCAACTGGCTGGAAGCGCGACTGGCGCGCTGGGTGAGACGCAGGATGTGTTGTAGCGCGTCGTGGACGGTTTCCTTGCTCGGGTCGGCCTGTGCGCGCTCCACGTGCACGCGCAGCCCAGCGAGCGGCGTCTTTAGCTGGTGCGCCGCATCGGCGATAAAGCGCTCCTGCAACGCGAGCATGCCACGCTGGCGCGCGAAGAGCCCGTCGATGGTGCGGGTGAGCGGCAGGATTTCCACGGGCACGTCCGCATCGCCGATGGGGGCGAGATCGTGTTCGCGCGATGCGAGCCGTGCAGTGAGCGGATCGAGCTGGCGCAGGCCTACGCGCACGCCGTAAAGCACGAGGACGAACACGCTGGCGATCAACAGCGCCTGCGCGGGAATGCTCAAGAGCAGGATCTCCCGCGCACGCTGGTGGCGGTCGCGAAGGGTCTCGGCCATGGTGACCGTGAGCTGGTCGCTGGGGTCGTGCAGGTTGGGGATACGCACCGTTGCCGCACGCAGCTCGCGGCGCCCGATCATGGTCGTGTAGAGCGTCGGCTCACCGTCCTGCGCGGCGGCCTTGAGCGGTGCGGGACGAAGCCCTGGTGCACCTGCGAGCAGCCCGTGATTGAGACTGCTGACGTTGAAGTAGTTGTGCCCTTCCGGCGCGTATTCGAGCAGGAAGCGGGCCTGCGGCGAAACTTTGCCGCCCAGGTCCTCCTGGCTCAGCATTTGCGCCAGCGTCATCGCGTCGTCGGCAAGGTCGCGGTCGTGCACGTGGTTGGAATAGATCAACGCGCCACCGTAGGTGACGAGGCTTTCCAACACCAACAGCAGCATCAGCGGCACCAGCAGCGACGAGAGCAGGTAGCGCCGCAGGCTGGGCCGGCCGTCCGGCTCGGTGAGCCGGTTCAGCCAGGAACGTTCCGGCCGCGGCGCCTCGCTCATGCGCTGGTTTCCTTGTCTTCCTTCAATTCCTCGAGCAGGTAGCCCAATCCGCGAATGGTGCGCACTTGCGTGCCGGAATCGGCGAGCTTGCGGCGCAGGCGATAGATGGCGATATCCAGGCCGTTGTCGGTGAGTTCCTCGTCCCAGCTGCACAGCGCTTCGACCAGTTGTGCGCGGCTGGTGACCCGGTCGGGTCGTGCGGCCAGTGCTTCGAGCAGGCCGAACTCGCGAGCGGTCAGTTCCAGCGGCGAGTCTCCGATCCATGCGCGGTGGCCGGGCAGGTCCAGGCGCAGCTTGCCCAGCGTCATTTCCGGCGCACCCTGCGAGGTGTAGCGGCGCAGCAGCGCACGCACGCGCGCCTCGAACTCGGCCAGCGCGAACGGCTTCACCAGATAGTCGTCGGCACCCAGATCGAGCACCCGCACCCGTTCGCGCAGGCCCTCGCGTGCCGTGATGACCAGAACCGGCAGACCGGTGCCGCGCTTGCGCAGGCGCTGCAGCACGTCGGCGCCATCGAGGTTGGGCAGGCCGAGGTCGAGAATGAGCAGGTCATAGGGCGTGTCGCGCAGCGCCGCATCGGCCTTGGCGCCGTCGGTCACGCAATCGACGGCATGCCCGCCTTGTCGCAGCGAGGCGCTGACGCCCGCGGCAATGGAAGGATCATCCTCGGCGATCAAGATGCGCATGTCGTGTTCCAGATAGGGTGGGCGGCTGGACGGTGCGGTGGGGTCTGCGCAAGCCGACTGAATTGCGAGTGATTCTCATTTGTGGCAAGATCCCGGCTCGTTGTCAGGGAAGGGCTGCCCGATGAAAGGAGCTTAGCGCCCTGGCGCCGCAATGAGACAGCTGACGCGCGACTCGGTTGCATGGCCCGTCATGTATGTGGGCGCGGAAACGACAGGCAAGAAGGCGGGCATGGAACCAGCGGCACGGCTGCACAACAAGGTTGGATCGAGCCGCGCGTTCTGGCTCAAGCAACTGCATCAATGGCACTGGATCAGCGCGGCGCTTTGCCTGGTCGGGATGCTGCTGTTCGCCTTTACCGGCTTCACGCTCAACCACGCGGGTCAGATCGAGGCGAAGGCGCAGACCGTGCATCGCCAGGCGCAATTGCCCGCACAGCTGCTCAAGGCCGTCGCCGGCGAAGACGAGCGCAAAGGCGTGGCCGTGCCCGCCGTGGTGGCCGACTGGGTGGCTGCCAACCTCGACATCGATGTAGCCGGGCGCACGGCCGACTGGACGTCCGACGAAATCTACATCTCGATGCCGCGTCCCGGCGGCGACGCCTGGGTGAGCATCGATCGCGAGAGCGGCAAGGTGGAAGCCGAACGCAGCTCGCGCGGCGCCGTCGCGTATCTCAACGACTTGCACAAGGGCCGCCACGCGGGAGCCGCGTGGGGCTGGTTCATCGATGTGTTCGCGCTGGCCTGCGTGATCTTTTCAGTCACCGGCCTGCTGCTTCTCAAAATGCACGCTGCGCAGCGCGGCGCGACTTGGCCGCTGGTGGCCTTTGGTCTGCTGCTGCCGTTGTTGCTTGCTCTGATCTTCATTCATTGACGGGGAATACCCATGCGTCGATTGCTGTTCTCCATGCCCGCCTTGCTGCTCGCCGCGCCTGCCGTGGCAGCCGATCTCAACGTCACCGTGCAGATCCCGCAGCTGGACGTGGCGGAGTATCACCGTCCGTACACGGCCGTGTGGGTCGAGCGCGAGGACCACACCGTGGCTGCGCAGCTGGCGGTCTGGTATGCGCAGAAGGAATCCAAGGAGGGCGCCGGTACCAAGTGGCTGCCCGAGCTGCGCCAGTGGTGGCGTCGCGGCGGTCGCGACCTGCAGATGCCGGTGGACGGCGTCTCCGGCGCCACGCGTCCGGCAGGCGACCAGAAGCTCAACTTCCACGAAGGCAAGGCGCCGCTCGGCCAGTTGCCGCCGGGCAAGTACGAACTGGTGGTGGAAGCGGCACGCGAAGTGGGCGGCCGCGAAGTCGTGCGCGTGCCTTTCACCTGGCCAGCCAGCGCCCCGCAGCAGTTGGCGGCGAAGGGCAGCAGCGAACTCGGCGCGGTCAAGCTCGACCTCGCTCCTTAATTCGAACGGAGACACCCGATGATGATGCGATCGTTGAAGTGGAGCGCGCTGGCGCTGGCGATGACCCTGCCGCTGGCCGCACACGCGCACAAGATGTGGATGGTGCCTTCGGCCACCAATGTCTCCGGTGCCGATCCGTGGGTAACGGTGGACGCCGCTGTGTCCAACGACCTGTTCTACGCCGACCACATGCCGGTGCAGACCGATCGCGTGGTGGTCACCGCGCCGGACGGCCAGACGGCCAACGTGGAGCATGCGTTTACCGGCCAGTACCGCAGCGTGTTCGACGTGCATCTGACCAAGCCGGGTACCTACAAGATCGCCGCGGTGAATGGCGGCCTGTTCGCCAGCTACGAGGTGGATGGACAGAAGCGCCGCTGGCGCGGCGAGCCGGCCAACTTCGCCAAGGAGATTCCCGTCGGCGCGAAGAACGTGGACGTGTCCGAATCGATCAGCCGCGTGGAAACCTTCGTCACCAACGGCAAGCCCAGCGATGCGGCACTCAAGCCCGGCGGCAAGGGTCTCGAACTGGTGCCGGTGACGGCGTTCACCGATCTGGTCACGGGCGAGCCCGCCACGTTCCAGCTGCTGCTCGACGGCAAGCCGGCCGCCGGCCTGAAGGTATCGGCGATTGCCGGCGAAACGCGCTATCGCAACGCGCAGGAAGAAATCGACGTCACCACGGGCAAGGACGGCAAGTTCAGCCTGAACTGGCCGCATGCCGGCATGTACTGGGTGAACGCGAGCACGCAGGACGACAAGACCAGCCTCAAGCAGGCCAAGCAGCGCCGCCTGTCGTACTCGGCCACGCTGGAAGTGCTGCCGCAGTGATGCACGCGCCGGCTCGCGACGACCGCCACGGAGTGCCACGCCGTTGATGGATCTCGTCGTGAAATCCACGCAGGGCCAGACCATGGGCACCACCTGGTCGGTGCGCGCCGTGCTGCCCATGGAACTGTCGCTGCGGGCGTGGCACGACGGCATCCAGGCGGCGCTCGACCTGGTCGATGGGCAGATGAGCACGTACAAGCCGCAATCCGCGCTGTCGCATTTCAACAGCGCGCCTGCGGGTACCTGGCACGTGCTGCCGACGGAATGCTTCCAGGTGGTGAAGCATGCGCTGTCGGTGGCGCGGGATAGCGATGGCGCCTACGACCCGACAGTGGGCCCGCTGGTGAACCTGTGGGGTTTCGGGCCGGAGGCGTCGCGCGGCGAACCGCCTTCGGACGAAGCCATTGCGGGCGCCAGTGAACGCATCGGCTGGTGGAAGATCAAGCTCGATGACGCCACGCACAGCCTCTACCAGCCCGGCGGCATCTATCTCGATCTCTCCTCGGTGGCCAAGGGTTACGGCGTCGATCTGGTGGGGCGCTATCTGGATGGGCTGGGTATCGGCGCGTGGTTGGTGGAAGTGGGTGGCGAGCTGAAGGGCAAGGGCACCAAGCCGGACCGCTCACCCTGGCGCATCGGTATCGAGCGCCCCGGCGCCGCTGCGGATGCCGTCGAGCATGTCGACCAATTGAGTCAGGTACTCACGCTGAGCGGTCGCGCCATCGCCACCTCCGGTGACTATCGTCGGACTTTCACGACGGGTGATGTGTCCTTCTCCCATCACATCGATCCCCGCAGTGGGCGACCCGTGCCGCACGCGGTCGCTTCGGTCAGCGTGCTCGCGCACGATGCCATGCAGGCCGATCCGATCGGCACGCTGATGACGGTGCTGGGTCCCGAGCAGGGCTTGCGGTGGGCGAATGAGCGTGGCCTGGCGGTGATGTTCATCCTGCACGGCGCCAACGGGCTGGAAGAGCGTCTGTCGCCTGCATTTGCCGCCGCACTGTCGTCATGACTACGCGTGCGGCCACATCCGCCGATCGGGCGACGTGGGGCAACGTCGCCCTGTGTGTGGTGCTGGGGATGTTGGCCGCGGGTCTGCTTCGGTTGCATGCAGCCGAGTGGGAGTGGAGCGATCCTGGCGTATGGCGCTGGCTGTATGCCGCAGCGGCGCTGCTGATCTGGTGTGGATTTACCGCCTGGTTGAGTGCACGCCGGCGTGCGATGCGGGTCGATCTGGTACAGGCGCACGTGGCGCAGGCCGGCGACACCCTGGTGGTATTCGCCAGCCAGACCGGCACCGCCGAGCAGCTCGCACGGCAGACGGCAGAGACCCTGCAACAGGCGGGAAAGCGCGCACGGTTGCTGGAACTCAGTGCATTCGGTGAGGACACGCTCGCTCATGCCAGTGACGTGCTGTTCGTCGTGAGTACCACCGGTGAAGGTGATGCGCCGGACAGTGCCGCGCGTTTCGTCACGCACCGGATGCGCGCGCCGATGGCGCTGCCGCATCTGCATTACGGATTGCTGGCGCTGGGTGACAGCGACTACGACGACTTCTGCGGTTTTGGCCGCGAGCTGCAGCGTTGGCTGCAGCGCAGTGGTGCGACGTCGCTATTCGATACGGTGGAAGTGGATAACGGCGATCCCGCCGCGTTGCGCCACTGGCAGCATCATCTGGCGTTGTATTCCGGCGCGGCCGAGTTGCCGGACTGGCAGCGTCCCGACTATCAGCGCTGGCAGCTGGTGGAACGCCGTCTGCTCAACCCGGGCAGTGTCGGTGGAGCGTGTTTTCATCTGGCATTTCGACGGTTGGATGGCGATTCGACGTGGCAGGCAGGTGACCTGGTGGAAATCGGGCCGCGCCATGCCGGCAGCGCGGTGCAGCAGTGGCTGCTGGAACAGGAGCGGGACGGCGATGCTGTCGTCGCCCTCGGCGATCGTCGGGCGACGCTGCGGGACTGGTTGGCCGGTAGCCATCTGCCGTCGCATGCCGACGTCCTCGGGCAAACGCCGGAGCAGATCGTCACCGACCTGCAGCCATTGCCGCATCGCGAATATTCCATTGCGTCATTGCCCTCCGACGGCAGCCTGCAGTTGCTGGTTCGGCAAATGCAGCGGGATGACGGCACGCCGGGTATCGGGTCGGGCTGGCTCACCGAGCACGCGGCTGTCGGCGAAGCGATTGCGTTGCGCATCCGGGCCAACCCCGGCTTCCATGCGCCGACGGATGACCGTCCGCTGATCCTCATCGGCAACGGTACTGGCCTTGCCGGGTTGCGTGCCTTGCTCAAGGCGCGCATCGAACGCGGCCATGTGCGCAACTGGTTGTTGTTCGGCGAACGTCAGGAAGCGCACGACTTCTATCATCGCGACGAGCTCGAGCCGTGGCGACGGCAGGGGATGGTCGAGCGCGTCAACTTCGCATGGTCGCGTGACGGCAGCCAGCGCGTGTACGTGCAGGACGTGTTGCGCGAGGCCACCGAGGCGTTGCGCCAGTGGATAGGCGAGGGCGCAGCCATCTACGTGTGCGGCAGCCTGGCTGGCATGGCGCCAGGCGTGGATGCGGTGCTGCGCGACACGCTGGGCGACGATGCCGTGGAAAGCCTCCGCGAGCAGGGGCGCTACCGCCGCGACGTGTACTGATCACGGCGCGGAGCGGCGCCGGACGCTTCTTTCATCCCTCCGCGTTCAAACGCGACAACCATGACGTTTGGCCTATAGGAGCCTCGCGCGCCGATGCCTCACGCTGGGCGTTCCTTCGGGGGAGGGCATTATGGTGAAGTTCAAGGGAAGCAGGCCTGGCCGTTGGCTGGCCATGGCGTGGTGTTTGACGTTGCCTTGGATGGCGTATGCGCAGCAGGAAACGCCTGCGCCGGTGCAGCCGCCACCGCCCCCTCCGTTGATTCCCTTGGTCAAGGCCCACGCTGCCGCGCCGCACGAAGCCAGCGCAGACGATGCCTGGGGTGGCGTCCGCGCCGGCAACGAGGCGACGCTGTCCGATCGCGTGGTGGGTTACCGCATCGACGCGGAACTGGATGCGGCCAGGCACAGCGTCACCGGCAACGAACAGCTCACCTGGCGCAACCGCAGCAGCCAGCCGGTCAACCGCATCTACCTGCATCTGTACCTCAACGCTTTCCAGAACGAAGGCAGCACGTTCTTCACCGAACGCAACGTGCTCACCGCGCATGGACATTCCCGTGGCGCGGCTGCGTTGAAGAAGGGCGAATGGGGCTGGATCGACCTCAAGAGCGTGCATCAGGGCGGCGCCGCGCTGAAGTGGGGCTTCGTGCATCCCGACGATGGCCCGGCGACGGACCAGACCGTGGCCTGCATCGACCTGGTCGAGGCTGTGCCCGCCGGCGGCACGCTCACGCTGGACATCGATTTCGTCAGCCAGCTGCCGCGCGTGGTGGAGCGCACGGGCTGGTGGGGCAATTTCAACCTTGTCGGTCAGTGGTTCCCCAAGATCGGCGTGCTGGAGCTGCCGGGTGAGCGCGGCGCCACGCAGGCGCAGTGGAACGTGCATGAGTTCCACTTCAACAGTGAGTTCTACGCGGACTTCGGCAACTTCGACGTCCGCCTCACCGTGCCTTCCGACTACACCGTGGGCGCCGTCGGCGCGCTGCAGGGACAGCCGGAACAGGCGGGTGACAAGACGACGTATCACTTCGTGCAGGGTGACGTGCACGACTTCGCCTGGGTGGCCGCCAAGGGTTACAAGACACTGGACACGACCTGGCAGGGACCGGGTAGCCCCAAGGTCGCCGTGCGTGTGATCTACCCGCCCGAATACGTCGCCAGTGCGCAGCCCGTGCTCAAGGCGACCACCGATTCGCTCACCTATTTCTCCGATACCCTGGGAGCGTATCCCTATCGCACGGTCACGGCCGTGGTGCCGCCGTACAACGCGCAGGAAGCGGGTGGCATGGAATACCCGACGTTCTTCACCGCGGAAGGCTACAAAGAGATCGACAGCCAGACCTCGGACCAATGGGACATCGACTTCGTCACCATCCACGAGTTCGGCCATGGTTACTTCTACGGCCTGCTCGCCTCGAACGAATTCGAGGAGCCGATGCTGGACGAAGGCATGAACGAGTACTGGGACAACCGCATGTTGCGTGAGCGCAACCAGCGCATCCTCACGCCCAGTTCGTGGCTGCGCCGCGTCGGCATCACGCCGTCGATGGATGTTTTCCAGGCCGAGCGCCTCTTCGCTGGCCTGTCCAGGCCCTACGATCCGCTCGGTGAAAACAGCTGGGATCGCTACTCCAGCACCAGCTACGGCACGGTCTATTCGCGTACCGCCACGGCGATGCATGACCTGGAAGAGCGCCTGGGCAAGAGCGTGATGGAGCGCGGTTTCAAGGAGTACTACCGGCGCTGGCATTTCCGTCATCCGTCCGTGGCGGACCTGCGCCAGACGTTGATCGATGTGTCGGGCAACGCGCGTGCGGTGAACGAGGTGTTCGACCAGTTCGTCTATGGCACGGCGCACATCGACGACCGCGTCGACGCCATCGACAACCAGGAAATAACGCCGCAAGCCGGCAGCTGGATGAAGCAGGGGCAGCGCAGCGAGCTGTCGAGCGACGATCGCGATGAACAGGTCGACAAGCAGCGCGACGCCTGGAAGAAGTCGCATCCGGATGCGAAGGAAGACGGCCCGGGGCCGTTCCTTTGGCGCGGCACGGTGACGGTCGTGCGTGAAGGTGCCCAGGTGCCGCAGATACTTCGCGTGACCTTCGCCGACGGCAGTCACGAGGACGTGCACTGGGACGACGACCGTCGCTGGGCACGGTTCGTGTTCACGCGCCCCACCAAGGTGGTGTCGGCCGAGCTGGATCGCGAGCAGAAGATCATGCTCGATGCGAACAAGCTCAACGACAGCCGTACGGTGAAATCCGACGCTTCCGCCTCGCAGCGTTGGACGGCCGATGTCGCCGCCCTGCTGCAGGCCTTCTACGCATTCCTGGTGACGCTGTGATGGCCTACAAGAGTTCGCGACGAGTCGATCTGGGCGACGTATTCGGCGCACTGATTTCCGCGCTGCAGTGGCGGCTGTTGTTGTTGTGGGTGCTGATCCTGCTGCTGCCGGTGCTCATGGCTGCGTTGCCCCTGATGCAGGCGCTCGGCGATCTGCTGAACCACTCGACGCACGCAAGGGCGTGGGCACAGCAGTTCGACGCGATGATGTTCGGCGACGTGATCCAGGCGCTGGGGCATCAGCACGCCACCTTGCATGGTGCGCTTGCGGCCAGCCTGCTGCTCACCCTGCTGTTGCTGCCCTGGCTCAATGGCATGGTGCTGGCGAGCGGCCGGGCCGGGCGTGCGCTGGGCTTCGGCCAGCTGTTGCAGGGCGGCCTCATGGAGTACGGACGGATGTTCCGCCTGCTGCTGTGGTCCGTACTGCCTTATGTCGTGGCCGGCTACCTGGCGCAGCTTGGCCTGGACAAGGCGGATGACATTGCTGATGCGGCGACGCTCGAGTCGCGGGCAATGACGGCGCAGCACCTCGCATGGTGGGGCGCCGGCGTGCTGGTCGTGATCGCGCAGGCGTGGGTGGAATCGGCACGCGCGGCCTTCGTTGCCGATGTGTCGTTGCGCTCGGCCTCCGTCGCGATGCTGCGTGGCCTGATGCAGCTGCTGCGACGCCCGTTCTCCACGCTGTTTGCCTACCTGCTGGTGACGTTGATCGGCTTTGCGCTGGCGTTCGCAGCCGGGTTGGCGCGCGTGCATGCGTTGTCAGTGAGTACGCAGGGATTGCTGTTGGGATGCCTGCTCAGCGCGCTGGTGGTGATCGCGCTCGGATGGACGCGCATCGCGCGCCTGTTCGCATTGGCGGAAGTTGCCCGTTCGCTGGGTGGGACGGCGCGGCGCTCCAGCTTCTGACGACGCGCAGTGCCCACGGGCACTGCGGGCGGGCTTAGACGATCGGCAGGCGGGCGAGCACGATCTCGCCACCGCCTTCGATCCGCACCGGGTGGCCGGGGATCGGGTCGATCCACAGCATGTCGTTCTGCACCAGGTCGTGCGTGCGATGGTCGGCGACCACCTTGGCCTGGCCCGACAGCAGCAGCACGAACCAGCGCCAGCCGGAAGGAGCCAGCAACACCATCGTACCGTTCAACGGTCGGGCGATCAGCTCACCCTGGGTGTCCTTGCGCAGCTTCAGGTTGAAGCTGCGGGTGGGCGCCTCGGGGCGGCAGCCTTCCGGGTCGTTCGCATGGTCGAAGTGCGCCATGTCAAACCGGTTCAGGTGCAGCGTGCGGCCGTCCGAGAAGCTGACGGATACCGATGCGTCCAGCGGCACAAACTGCCTGCGAATGTCGGTATGTGCCGGGAATTCAACGTCGTGACCGATATCGACCATGGTCATCTGCCACAGCCAGTCCGACTCCGACGAATTGCTCGCGACCTCGGTGATCATCACGCTGCCGTCGGAGCACGGGCGCGCTTCCAGCGTTTCGAAGGGGTGGCGGTTGAGCTGGCTCATGCCCAGGCGCGACGCTTTTCGGGAAGCGGCGGATAGTAGGCAAACACGTGGTTGTGGGCACCGAAGAAATCCATGTCTTCGATGTGCTCGCCACCGAGCCGTTCGGCCACGCGATCAGAAGCTTCGTTGCCGATCTTCACCAGGCTGATCACGCGCTGAGCGTTCAGGCTGTGCCAGGCGAACTCCAGGATGGCGTTGCCGGCTTCGGTGGCGTAGCCGTGGTGGCGAAACTGCGGCTTGAGCATCCAGCCCAGTTCGAGGTCGGGCCAGCCTTCCGGGCGCATCAGGCCGGCACGGCCGATGAATTCGTCGGTTTCCTTCAGTTCCAGTGCCCACATGCCAAAGCCGCGCAGCTGCCAGTGGCCGATCAGCATGGCGAGCGAGCGCCAGGCGTTGGTGCGGTCCAGCGGCTGGCCGTCGCCGATCCAGCGGGTGCTGGCCGGGTCCGCGAGCATGCAGGCGTAATCCTCGAAATGCCGCTCGGCGAGGGCGGTGAGGCGCAGGCGCGCCGTTTCGATGACGGGTATGTCGATCATGATTTTCAACAAGCAAGTCGGGTGCCATCCAGCAGGGCGGCGAGTGCACGCGTGCTGGTGGTCAGGCTTTCGATCCAGGGCAGGCCGACTATCCTGCGTCCGGTCGCGGTATCGACAAAGGCTTCTTCTTCGCCGGGCGGTAGCAGGTGGCGGTAATCCACCGTGATCTCGGTGCCCGCCGGCAGGTCGCGCGCGGCAAACACGAAGCCGAGATGCCACAGCCCCGTGGGTTCGAAGCTGTGGTTGAGGTAGCACTCGTCGGGCCAGTCGGGAGACACCGTGTAACAGTCCTCGAACCAGCGCGCGCTGGCGTACAGCTGCGCCGAAAGCTCCGGCGAGCCGACGAGTTCCTGATAGCGGTAAGTGCGGTCAATGGCGTCCGGCGCCGTGACGATCTGTCCCGCCGCTACGTCTTCTTCCAGGAATAGCCCCTGACCCGCCCCGGCGATTTCCGACGCGGCAATGCGGTAACGCGGAAGGATCATGTCACCCCTAACCTACATCAAGGCGGCCGAGTGTAGGCCCATCCGTCCGGGTATGCCAGACCCGGGCGGATGGTTTTTCTGTACGCAAGTGGCTGATAGGTTTGATTATTCGCCCGCTGCTTTGGCGGGTGCCTTGACCTTGGCGGGCGTCACCGGCTTGGTGGCCTTGCCGTTTCCGGGCGCGTCGTCGAGCAGGATCGCGCTGCGGTTGCGCTCCAGGGTGGCCGGGCCGATGCCCTTCACCTGGCCCAGCTCGTCCGCACTCTTGAAGGGGCCGTGTTCCTCGCGCCACGCCACGATGGCTTCGGCCTTGCTGTGCCCGATGCCGTCCAGTGATTTGACCAGCGTGGCGGCGTCGGCCTTGTTGATGTTCACGGGTGTGGCGGCAAAGGCCGGCAAGGCCATGGCCAGGCTGACGAGCACGGCGGCGATCTTGTTGCGCATGTGATTCTCCCTGTCAGTGAAGCGGTCTCCATCTGGACCGCGCCACGACTCTGCCCGGCAAGGCGCGCGACGACAGTAGGCCGATGGCGTCGGCTGAGTGGGAAATCGGTTGGCACCCGTGTGCGTGCCGGAGCGGGGCCGTTGTGGGTCACGGCGGGCTTCTCGACTGCGCTGATACAATGACGACTTTCCTTACGCTGCAGGAGTCGCCTCATGGATACCGCTCGCCTCAACCGTTTCATCAGCGGACTCTGGGATGACGAGATCGTGCCGCAGCTGGTCGAGTACATCCGCATTCCCAACAAGTCGCCGATGTTCGATCCCAAGTGGGTGGAACACGGTTACATGGATGCGGCAGTGAAGCTGATGGAGACCTGGGCGCGCAGCAAGCTGTCGTCGCTGCCCGGTGCCACGCTGGAAGTAGTGCGCCTGGAAGGCCGCACGCCGCTCATCTACATCGAAGTGCCGGGTACGGGCGATGACACCGTCGTGCTCTACGGCCATCTCGACAAGCAGCCGGAAATGACCGGCTGGGCCGAAGGCCTCGGCCCGTGGACGCCGGTGCTGAAGGGCGACAAGCTCTATGGCCGTGGCGGCGCCGACGACGGCTACGCCATCTTTGGCTCGCTCGCCGCGCTGCTGGCGCTGCACGAGCAGGGCATTCCGCACGCGCGCTGCGTGGTACTGATCGAAGCCTGCGAGGAATCGGGCAGCTACGACCTGCCGTACTACGTCGATCATCTGGCCGATCGCATCGGCAATCCCTCGCTGGTGGTTTGCCTGGATTCGGGTTGCGGCAACTACGACCAGCTGTGGCTCACCACCTCGCTGCGCGGCATGACCGGCGGCGAGCTCACCGTGCAGGTGCTGGAGGAGGGCGTGCATTCCGGCGATGCGTCCGGCGTGGTGCCGTCGAGCTTCCGTATCCTGCGCGATCTGCTGAGCCGCCTGGAAGATCCGCAGACCGGCACGATCAAGCCGAAGGAACTCTACGTCGACATCCCGGCGCAGCGCGTCGAGCAGGCGAAGAAGTCGGCCGAAGTGCTCGGCACGGCGGTGTACGACAAGTTCCCGTTCGTGCAGGGCATGCACCCGGTTACCGAAGACCTCACCGAGCTGGTGCTCAACCGCACCTGGCGCCCGCAGCTGGCCGTCACCGGCGTGGATGGCATGCCGCCGCTGGAGAGCGCCGGTAACGTACTGCGTCCGAAGACCTCGGTGAAGCTCAGCCTGCGCGTGCCGCCGACGCTGTCGGGCGCCCAGGCTGGCCAGTTCGTGAAGCAGCTGCTGGAGAAGGACCCGCCGTACGGCGCCAAGGTCAGCTTCAAGCTGGAGAAGGACGGCAGTGGCTGGAACGCGCCGCAGCTCTCGTCGTGGCTGGAAGATGCCGTGGCAAATGCCTCGCAGACCTACTTCGGTGCGCCGGCTGCCTATATGGGCGAGGGCGGCAGCATCCCGTTCATGGGCATGCTGGGCGAGAAGTTCCCGAAGGCGCAGTTCCTCATCACCGGCGTGCTCGGCCCGCATTCCAATGCGCACGGCCCCAATGAGTTCCTGCACATCCCGACCGGCAAGAAGGTGTCGATGGTGGTGGCCGACGTGGTGGCTCGCCACTACGCGCAGGGCGCCAAGGGCTGATCCCCTGTCGCGGCCCCGGCGCAGGCCGGGGCCAGGATTTCTCCGCCGCGTAGTCGCTGATGCCTGCGCGGCGACCTGCCGGACCATTCCGCGATGACGAATGCTTCCAGCGACTACGCGTACCTCGCTGCCAACTGGGCGAGCGTGCGCGAGCGCGTTGATGACGCCTGCCGTGTGGCCGGGCGCGATCCCTCCGAGGTGTCGATCCTGCCGGTGAGCAAGACTTTCGGGCCGGAGGTGGTGCGCGCCGCCATGGCGTTGGGTCTGACGCGCTTTGGTGAGAACAAGGTGCAGGAAGTCCGCAGCAAGGCCGAGGCGCTGGCGGACGAAGGCATTGCTTGGGTGGTGATCGGCCATCTGCAGACCAACAAGGCCAAGGACGTCGCACGCCTTGCCAGCGAAGTGCAGTCCCTTGATCGCATCGAACTGGCCGAGGCCCTGCACAAGCGCCTGCAGATCGAAGGTCGCGCGATCGATGTGCTGATCGAGGTGAAGACGTCACCGGAAGAGAGCAAGCACGGGCTGCCTCCGGCCGAGCTGCCCGCCTTCCTGGATGCCTTGCGCGCCTACGACACCCTCCGGGTGCGCGGCCTGATGACGCTGGCGGTGCAGTCCGATGATGCGGAAACGGTGCGTGCCTGCTTCCGGCAGCTGCGCCAGCTGCGTGATGCCGCGGAGAAGCAAGGCCATGAATTGCCTAGGCTTTCCATGGGCATGAGTGGGGACTTCCCGCTGGCGATCGCCGAGGGCGCCACCGAGGTGCGGGTTGGCACTGCGATCTTCGGCCGCCGGCATGTGACCCAGGTCTAAAACATACGGAACCGAATTGAATAATTAGTTCACTAATTGATCAAAAAGTCATCACATTTGACTTGATTATCTTTGTAAAACAATGAGTTGTGTCAAATGCATAGGCCGTGCCAAGTTTTGAAACGATAGAGTTCAGTTAACCTCGATCGAACATACGATCTATATCCCTTTGCTAAGTTCACATGGCCATCACGTCGGCGGCATCTGCCAACGACATAACTCCACGAACTGCAAAGGGATTTGTCCCACATGCCAACGAAGCGATTGTTTGCTGCCGCTGCGCTTGCTGGTGCACTGCTCACGTCCCTTCCGCTCTTCGCCGAGCCGCTTAACAGTCAGGCCAACGCCCCGACTGCCGTCCTTGCTCCGAATCTGATGGGCCAGCTGGCGGTGTTCGCGCCGGCGGCCAGCCTCACCCAGGCCGCGCTTCCGGCGCAGCCGACCGTCGCGCAGACCAAGGCCAAGCCCTCCGGCTGGGCCACGGAAGAAGACGATCTGGATGCCGATGGCATGCCCAGCGACGGCGTGGACAACGTGGCCTCGCTCGCCAACGACACCTCGGATCTGCGCAAGACCCTGATCAGCCTCGCCATGAAGCTGCGTGACATCCGTTACGTGCGCGGCGGTCGTGACCCTTCCACCGGTTTCGATTGCAGCGGCTTCGTCCGCTACGTGTTCGCCCACGCCGTGGGTCTGGATCTGCCCACCAATTCCGCTTCGCAGTTTCTCGCCGGCCTCAAGGTCAACCGCGACGACATGAAGCCGGGCGACCTGGTGTTCTTCCGTACGGCGGGCAAGCGTGGCCAGGGCCGCATCTCGCACGTGGGCATCTACATCGCCAACGGTCAGTTCATTCATTCGCCCTCGCGCGGCAAGACGGTGCGCGTGGACAGCCTCGACGAATCCTATTGGGCGAAGCACTTCGCCGGCGCCAAGCGCCCGGACGGCCTGGCCCGCAGCAGCTGATAGCAACGCACCTCCTTCAATCAAAGGCCGCCTCGCAGGGCGGCCTTTTTTTGTGGCGCGGGGTCAGCGACCGATCTCTTGCAGCTCGTCCGATTCGACGATGCGCAGGCCTTCGCCCGGCGTGTTGGCGAGTCGCCACATGGCGCGTGCCACCGTTGACGCCTCAATGCCTCTCCAGCGCCCGGGCAGGATGCGGGAGAACGGGGCGGCGAAGACCTCGCCCAGGCGCGGCTTGTGCCGCGCGCCAAGCAGCAGGGAAGGGCGAACGATGGTCAGGCGAGGCCAGTCCTGCTTCTGCAGGGCCACCTCCAGCTCGCCCTTCGTGCGGTTGTAGAACAACCGCGAAGCAGGGTCGGCCCCCAGGGCACTGATCACGACGTAGTGGCGGGCGCCGAGCGCGAGTGCGTGCCTGCCCAGCACCACGGGCAAGTCGTAGTCGACCATCCGAAAAGCCTCGCGCGAGCCCGCCTGGCGAATGGTGGTGCCGAGGCAACAGAACACGGTGTCG
The DNA here is from genome assembly GCF_004296575.1 of Dyella amyloliquefaciens. Taxonomy (GTDB): domain Bacteria; phylum Pseudomonadota; class Gammaproteobacteria; order Xanthomonadales; family Rhodanobacteraceae; genus Dyella; species Dyella amyloliquefaciens. The sequence goes on from NZ_SAYT01000007.1 coordinate 54,254, forward strand.
ACCGGACCCTGGAGCTGAGCGATCAGGTGGCTGACCATGCCTACCTGGTTGTCGAGCTTGGGGTGTGCCGCCAACGGGTGGCGGGCCGGGGCGACCACGCGCTCGACACCCGGATCGTCCAGCGCGAGCGCAAGCAGCTGCTGGCCCGTAAGGCCGGTGGCACCTGCAATCTGCACCTGGCGTGGCAAATCGCTCATGGGGGCATTCTACGGTGCAGGAGGTTGTGCTGCCGTTGGGCGGGTTCGTTCAGAGTCCGCGCATGCTTTGCGGGCGCTGGTAGTCGCTGCCGGGCTTCCACTGCGGGTAGCTGTCTTCCATGGACAGGCGGCTGCCCACCATGAACAGCGCGCGGACATCGTCCACGGTACCCGTGAGGTTCCAGCGCGGATTGAATCGGTCCAGCGAGGAGGGCACGCCGTAGTCGGGCGCCTCGGCGTCGGCCAGGGTCGCCGCCGAGCGGACGTACAGCACGGGCACGCCGGCGCGGGCGAAGCTGAGCTGGTCGGAGCGGAAGAACAGCCCCTTCTCGGGTGCGACATCGGGCGTGACCGCGCGCCGCTGTGCGTGCGCCGCATCCGTCAGGTAGTCATCCAGTTGCGACTGGCCAAAGCCAATGACCGCCAAGGCGCTGGCGGGACCATCGGTGGGTAGCAGATCGAGATTGATGTCGGCCACCGTGTGCGACAACGGCACCAGTGGATGGCGGACGTAGTAGCGCGCGCCGATCAGTCCGGTTTCGTCGAGCGTCGTGGCAATGAAAAGCACGGAGCGATGGGGTTTGGGTGCGCGATGTGCGAATGCCTCGGCAATCTCCAGCAGGCCGGCGAGACCGGTCGCATTGTCCGTGGTGCCATGCGGCGCTTCGCCTGCGGGCGCGATGTGGTCCCAGTGCGCGGAGTACACCACGGCCTCGTCGGCGTGCTTGCTGCCATCGAGACGCGCAACGACGTTGTGCGACTCGCCATGGCCAATGGTGCTGTCGAAGGCCACGCTGAACGTGCTGTGCAGCGGCACGGCATGGAAGCCGCGCTCTGCCGCCTGCTTCTTCAATGCATCGAAATCCACACCGGCATGCGCGAAGACCTGGCGTGCCGCCTCGGTGGTGAGCCAGCCGGCCACCGGCAGGCGCCGCGAGCCTTCTTCGGACATGGGAAGGTCGAGGCGTGCGCTGGTCCACGCGTTTTGAACGACGGCCCAGGGATATCCCGCGCCATCGGCGTCATGCACGATGAATGCGGCGGCAGCGCCTTTTCGCGCCGCTTCCTCGAATTTGTAGGTCCAGCGGCCGAAATAGGTGAACTCGTGACCCCTGAACAGCTTCGGATCCTGGTTGGCCCAGCCGGGATCGTTGACGAGGATGATGACGGTCTTGCCCTTGAGGTCGACGCCTTCGTAGTCGTTCCATTGCTCCCCCTGCGCGTCGATGCCGTAGCCGGCAAAGACCAGTGGGGATGCATCGAGGGAGGCGTGCGGCTGCTCGGCGAGCGTGCCGACCACCATGTCCTTGCCGAATCCAAGTGCGTCGGAACCGTTCTGCCCGTCGACCGTGAGCGTCACCTGCTCGGGGTGCTGCAGCGTGGTGGCGACATAGGGCACGGTTTCCAGCCAGCTGCCGGCATTGCCCGGGGTCAGTCCGATGCGGGTGAACTGCTGCACCAGATACTGCGTGGTGCGTTTCTCGGCCTCGCCGCCCACGGTGCGACCCAGCAGCTCGTCCGAAGAGAGTGCCTTCATATGCTGAGCGACGTCCTCCACCACGATGCCCGGTGAAAAATGGACATCGGAAGACGGCGCATCAGCAGTGCCGTTGTTTGTCTGATGGTGCTGGCATGCGCAGAGCGCGATGCACAGCAGCGACATCATCCATGGGCGACGCATAAACGATCCTGTGTACACGGAGCCGACAATCTAGCGCGTCATCCGCCTGGGTAAAACGCCCCTGAAGGCACATGAGCTTCTTGCGCCATGTCGCAAGATGTTGCTGGAAAAGACGGGCCTTTCGAATGCCTGACAAAACCATCGTATGGCTTTGGAAGGCACGGCGCTTCCGACGTATCGTCGAGCGCGGTGCGGATGTTCGCCTCGACCAGGCGGGCTCGTGGCAGGAGGGCTGCCGGATATTCATATGGACGTCTATATGAATGCGTTTTGACGAACGGTGTCGCGTGTCTTGCCGCACGATCGCGCCGCATTCCTTTGGACCTGATGCGCGAGACGTACGCGTACCGTGGTGCTCGGGGCAGCGGGAAGGCAGGTCGCCGGAAGCCGCGAGCGTGGCGGTAACGTCCTGCTGCGGTTAGGCTTGGCGAGATAACCTCCGGAATCGACCCCCGATATGCCGTTCAACCTGCCCCCGGTCACCCGCAACCTCCTGATCGCCAATGTGGCGGTTTTCCTGTTGCAACAGGTGTTGGGCGATACCCTGATCCTGCATTTCGCCCTGTGGCCGTGGGGGCCGGACCGCGTGGCGCAGCTGCAGGAAGGCCTGGTTTCGATCGGCTTCCGTCCCTGGCAGCTGGTGTCCTACGCATTCATGCACGGCAGTACCTTGCACCTGTTTTCCAACATGCTTGCCCTGTACATGTTCGGCGGACAGATCGAGCGCGTGTTCGGGCCGCGCAACTTCATCGTGTACTACTTCGTGTGCCTGCTGATGGCGGCGCTCGCCCAGCTGGCGGTGGTGCAGTGGTTTACCGGTGGCTTCTATCCCACGCTGGGCGCTTCGGGAGCGATCTTCGGCATCCTGCTCGCCTTCGGCATGCTGTTTCCGCACGAGAAGATGATGCTGATCTTCCTGCCGATCCCGATTTCCGCCTGGTTGTTCGTCAGCCTGTATGCGCTGTTCGAGCTCGTGCTGGGCGTAACCGGGACACAATCGGGCATCGCGCATTTCGCCCATCTTGGCGGGATGCTGGGCGGCTTCCTGCTGATCCAGTATTGGCGCGGCAAGCTCCCCATCAAGCCAAAGCGCCAACTCTGGCGTTGATCGTTCTACGCATTCATTCGGCAGTCCCATGACGCAACATCTCCAGCGCCGCCTCACGCCGCGCCACATCACCTTCATGGCGCTTGGCATGGCCATCGGTGCCGGCCTGTTCCTCGGTTCCGCCGATGCCATCAAGCTCGCTGGCCCGTCCGTGTTGTTCGCCTACATGGTCGGCGGCGTGATGATCTTCATCATCATGCGTGCGCTGGGCGAGATGACCGTGCACGATCCGGTACCCGGCTCGTTCAGCGTATATGCGCAGCGCTATCTGGGCTCGTTTGCGGGTTATCTCACCGGCTGGAACTACTGGCTGCTGATGGTCGGCGTGGGCATGGCCGAGGCCACCGCGGTAGGTGCGTACATGCAGGCGTGGTTTCCCGACTGGCCGCGCTGGATCTGGGTGCTGGGCAGCGTGCTGATGATCGGCGGCCTGAACCTGCTCAGCGTGAAGATCTACGGCGAGATGGAGTTCTGGTTCACCCTGATAAAGGTGGTGACCGTGCTGGCGATGATCGCCGGCGGCCTTGCCATCATCTTCCTGGGCTGGGGCAATGGTGGCCAGCCGACCGGGCTTTCTAACCTGTGGTCGCATGGTGGCTGGTTTCCCCACGGCGTGATGGGCATGGTGCTGGCGCTGCCCGTGGTGGTGTTTTCCTTCGGTGGCGTGGAAACCGTCGGCATCGCCGCGGGCGAGGCTGCGCAACCCGAGCGCACCATTCCCCGCGCTGTGAATTCGGTGCTGTGGCGCATTCTGATCTTCTACGTGGGCGCGCTGTTCGTGATCATGGCGATCTATCCGTGGACCGGGCTGGGCGAGCACGGCAGCCCGTTCGTCACCACGTTCGCCAAGCTCGGCATTCCGCAGGCGGCCGGCCTGATCAACTTCGTGGTGATCACCGCCGCGCTGTCCGGCTTCAACAGCACCACGTTCAGCGGCAGCCGCATGCTGTACAGCCTGGCGACCAAGGGGCAGGCGCCGGCGGCGCTGGGCACGGTAAATACGCATGGCGTGCCGCTGCGCGCGATTCTGGCGACGTTGGCGGTGCTGCTGCTCGCGGTGTTGTTGAACTACCTGCTGCCCGCCAAGGTGTTCGGCATGATGATGTCGATCCTGTCGTTCAACACCGTGTGGACGTGGACCATGGTGCTGCTGGCGCATTACAGCTTCCGGCGCCGCATGCGCCTTCGCGGTGAAGCGCCTTCGGGCTTCAGGTTGCGCTGGTGGCCGTTCACCGGCCTGGTGTGCCTGGCGTTCTTCGCCTTCGTGGTGGTGATGCTCGGGGTCAATCCCGACACGCGTGTGGCGCTGTATGTCGGCGCGGCGTGGATTGCACTGCTTGCCGGCACGTATCGGTGGGGCAATGTGCGGCGGTCGGAGCAGCCTGCCTCTGCCTGAGCGGTTTCACTGACTCAAATCATGGAGGCCCCGGGCTTGCGCGGCCCATGCTGTCGTGGTCCATCCAACCGGGGCTTCCCATGGCATCACCGTTCCCGCGTGAAACCGTGCATATCTTCGACGCGCGTGGCGTGGCGCGTCGCTTCCGTCACTCCGCCATCTTCGGCGCGCTGGGCGCATTGCAGCCGGGCGAAGCCATGCGCTTCGTTAACGACCACGATCCGTTGCCACTGATCGAGCAGTTGCAGCAGCGCTTCGGTGATGCGCTCACCGTCAGCTATGTGCAGCGCGACGAGCACGCCGTGGTGATCGATTTCGGCGTGGTGGCCTGAACGCAGGCATTTAACTGCGGGACGCTGCCTTTGCCGTGTCGCAGTGGTGTGCCATGGATTTCTCCCCGCGTCCTGAATGACGCGGGGCAGCGTCGAGCTGTAGGTGGCTTATCGCAGTGCGAGGAAGTCGGGGCTCACCACGAAACGCACCGCGTCGAGGCGCAGGCGCGATTCCGGCAACGCCTTCAGCAGTGCGGTGCGTTCATCCGCCACGGCGGCGATTTCGGCTTCGCTGATGGCGGGATTCACGGCGCGCAGGCCAAGCAGGCGTGCCAGTTCCGCATCGAGTGCATCGGTGGCCTGCGCCACCGCTTCCTCGACGTTCACCCGTGAACGCTCCTGCACGATGGCCTCGGCCTTCTCCAGCATGGGCGGTACCAGCTTGCCGAGGAACTTGCGGTAGCGCGCCACTTCGATGTTGCGGTCCGCGGCCTTGCGCAGGGCGACTTCGCTGGGGCGGAAGTCGGCGCGCTCGGCAAGGCGCGTGTCGATGGTCACCATGATCGGTTGCGCGGGCAGGAAGCGCTCGACGTCGAGCGCACGGTCTGCCACGCATTCGAGCAGGAACACGGCCTGCAACAACGCGCTGCGCGGCGGCAATGCGTCATCCACCAGGAACGCGGCGTTGCCCTGTTCGTTGGACAGCGTGAGGTCGAGCGCGCCCTGCACCATCGGATGGTCCAGACGCAGCAGCGGCAGTTCTTCGCGGGCCAGTGCCACTTCACGGGCGAAGGTGACGGCCTGCGGACCTTCGGCAAAGCCGGGCAGGGCGTCGGTGGAGAGGTATTGCGGATCGAGCAGCAGCACCTTGCCGCCCAGTTCTTCGGCGTGGATGCCGAAGCGTTCCAGCAGGGCCTGGATGAAGGTGTCGCGGCTGGGATCGTGATCTTCGCGCGTGAACGCCTGCTGCAATTCGTCGGCATGCAGGTCGCGGCTGGCGGCGAGTTCGAGCAGATGGTCGCGACCATCGCGGATCAGTGCGGCCATTTCCTCGTGGGCGCCGCGCGTTTCCGCCAGCAGTACTTCGAGTTCCTGGTCGCGGTTGTCATCGTCGCGCGCGTGCTCGCTGGCCAGGCGGGTCAGGGCCTCGCCGAAGCGGCGCAGCAGTTCGCGGCCATCGGCCGGGCTGGAGCGGAACGCATCCACGCCTTCGTCGTACCAGCGGGCCAGCACGTGCTGCGCGCTGTCGGCGACGGCGAGGATATGGATGCTGATGTCGTGTTTCTGGCCGATGCGATCGAGGCGGCCGATGCGCTGTTCCAGCAGGTCCGGATCGAGCGGCAGGTCCCACAGCACCAGGCGATGCGCGAACTGGAAGTTGCGGCCTTCCGACCCGATCTCCGAGCAGAGCAGCAGGCGCGCACCGTCGGGCTGCGCGAAGTAGGCCGCGTTGCGATCGCGCTGCACGATGCCCAGCCCTTCGTGGAAGCGCGCCACGCCCACGCCGCTGCGGGTGCGTAGTGCTTCCTCAAGCGCGACCACCTTGGCCTGGCTACGGCAGATCAACAGGAATTTGTCCTGCGGGTGCGCGTCGAGCAGACCGACCAGCGCGTCCAGGCGCGGGTCGCTGGCGTAATCGATCTCGATCGCGGGTGCGGGCTGCTGGATGTCCGCGTGGAATTCGGCGAGCAGGCTCTGCCGGCGATCCGCGCTGAGCGTATCGGCATCGAGCAGATGCCACACCGGCAGGCGCTTCGGGAAGCCGCCGATGCTCGCGCGGCGATTGCGGAACATGGCGCGACCGGTGCCATGGCGATCGATCAGGGCCGCCAGGATCTCGCGCAGGTTGTCCGGCTTTGCCGTGTCGGCCAGGCGCGCGAGCAGCGCTTCGTCGCCGGCAAAGGCTTCGCGCAGGAGGGCGAGCTGCGCCTCGTCCAGCGGCTGGCTTTCGAGCAGGCGGTCGGCAATCTTCGACAGGTTGTGGAACCGGTCGGATTCGGACAGGTAGATGTCCAGGTCGTGGTAACGCTGCGGGTCGAGCAGGCGCAGGCGCGCAAAGTGGCCGCTGCGGCCCAGCTGTTCCGGCGTGGCGGTAAGCAGGATGACGCCGGGCGTGGCCGCGGCGAGCTTTTCCACCAGGGTGTAGCGGGGACTGGCCGCCTCCGGCGTCCAGGCCAGGTGATGGGCTTCGTCCACCACCAGCAGGTCCCAGCGGGCGTCCAGCAGTTGCTGCGCGCGTCGGGGCGAATGCTCGAGGAAGCTGAAGTCGGCGATGACCAGCTGCTCGTCCTCGAACGGGTTGAGACTGGCGTCGGACTGCTCCAGCGCCTCGCAGCGCTCCTCGTCATAAATGGCGAAGCTGAGGTTGAAGCGGCGCAGCAGCTCCACGAACCACTGGTAGACCAGGGTGTCGGGCAACAGGATCAGGGTACGACCGGCCCGGCCCGTGGCCAGCTGGCGGGCAATGATCATGCCCGCCTCGATGGTCTTGCCCAGGCCTACCTCGTCCGCCAGCAGCACGCGGGGAGGGCGCCGCGCCGAGGCGATGCCGGCGACACGGAGCTGGTGCGGCACCAGGCCGATGCGGGACGCACCCAGGCCCCATGCCGGCGACTGGCGGGCGTCTGCGCGGCGGCGCAGGCCTTCCAGGCGCAGCTCGAAATGCGAGGCGGGGTCGGTACGGCCGCCGATAAGGCGGTCGTCAGCCTGGCTCACGCTCTGTTCGTCGTCGAGCTGGCCTTCCTCGAGTTCGCGCCCTTCGCCGCGGTAGATCAGCAGGTCTTCACGTATTTCCACGCGTTCGACCAGGAAGGCGATGCCCTTGCCCGCCACGCGCTGGCCCGCTCGGAACTCCGCTCGCACCAGCGGTGCCGAGTCGACGGCATAGGGGCGCAACACCCCGGCCTTCGCAAACAGCACCTGCACGCCGCGCCCTTCGACGCGAAGCACGGTGCCGAGGCCGAGCTCAGGCTCGGCGGTGGAGATCCATCGTTGACCGGGTACAAACATCAGGGAGGGGGCCACAAGCTGCAAGGACCCCCGATTATCCCCGTTGCGGGCGTCAATGCACAGCGAAAAGGGACCTGGGAGGCAGCGCCCCGGGCCTCGCAGCCTGTGATCCGAATCACCCGCAGACGCGTCCAGGACTCCGCTTGTCGGCCAAATCCCCCCGCTGATCGACTGCCATCTGGCGGTGGGGATGGCTGCGAGTAGATTGCGCAATCGCAGTCACAGGGGGATTTCATGCGCGTTCCGTCGCAATCGCGGAGTATTCCGTCTACCGGCATGCCCTGTCGTGTGCGCGGCTTCACCATGGTCGAGTTGATGATCACGCTCGCCGTGGCGGCGATCCTGACGATGATTGCCGTGCCGAGCTTCAGCAACATGATCAACGCCAACCGGCTCACGACGGCGACCAACGCGATGGTCGGCGCGCTCAACAGCGCGCGGATGGAGGCGATCAAGCGTAATGGCTCCGTGCAGTTCTGCAGCAATGTGGCCGCCACCAATACGGCGGGTGCGAGCGACGCGCTGGGCAATGCCTGTGCGACCAATGCGGGCGCCGTTCTCGCACTCACTGGTACCACCGTGACTCAGGTGCTGGCGGCTCCGTCGGCGTTGTCGATCCCCTCCATCCAGGTGCGCGGCACCATGGCGGCCATTCGCTACAACGGAACGGGTCTCGGTTATGCGCCCGGTTCGACCACGCCCTTTGGCACGGGTGCCAACGGCAGTACGGTCGTGGAGCTCTGTTCGACGGCACTCAGCAGCAACAACGACATTCAGATCGATATGGCGACCGGCAGCATCATCACCTCGTCGCCCCCTTCCACGGTGACTTGCCCATGACCATGCGCATGCAATCCGCCCGCCTCGGGCGGCGCCCTGGTTTGCTCCCCGGAGCGGTCCGCCAGGCCGGCGTCGGCCTTATTGAGGTTCTGATCGCTGTGCTGGTGCTGTCCATCGGCTTCATCGGCATGGCCGCGCTGCAGGCGCGTTCGCTGTCCACCAACAACAGTGCGATGGCGCGCAGCATGGCCACGGTGGCGACCTATTCCATCCTCGATGCGATGCGCGCCGATCTCGTCAATGCGAAGAACGGGGCATATAACAGCAGCGCTACCGGTGCAGTCGTAGCGAATGCGTGTCCCGCTGCAGCGGGAACGCTGGTAAGCGTGCAGATCAACCAATGGTGCAAGACAGACCTGGCGCCACTGGGCGTCAGTGCCGATACCACCGGCACGATCACCTGCACTCCGGTTACCGGCACCAATACCGCGAACTGCACCATCATCGTCCAGTTCAATGACAGTCGCGCCGCCCTGGGCGGTAGCCAGACGCAGCAAGTCGTCACGCAGGCCATGCTATGAGCAGGAAGCGTATGAGCTATCGGCAACACCGAGGCTGTGGCGTATCCGCACGCGGCTTCACCCTGGTCGAGCTGATGATAGCGATGCTGCTCGGCCTGATCGTGATCGGCGGCGTCATAAGCGTCTTCCTCGCCGGCCAGCAGACGTATCGCGCCAACGAGGCATTGGGCGATGTGGAGGACGGTTCACGTACCGCCTTTGAAATGCTGACGCGTGATCTGCGCGACGTAGGCTTCACCGGTTGCGACAACACCAGCGGTCGCGTTGCGAATGTAATCAACACCAATACCACGCTTTGGTATGCCAACTGGGCGGTACCGTTGCAGGGCTACGACGACGCGAGCACCGATCCCGCTCTGTCTTCCCTCACTGGTGCCGGCGCTCCGCTGGTGGGCAGCAGCTCAGTGCGCATCCTCGGTACCGTCAGCTCGGACGTGTCCGTAGGCAGCGCATCCGGTAGCCCCACGAGTTTCAACATCAATGCGACGAGCACCCAGCTGGCTGCCGGCGACATCATCATGGTGTGTGACTTCGACCATGCCACGCTGATGCAGATCGGTACATACAGCGGCACGTCCGTCGGATTCACCAACGCCACCACGCCCACGCCCGGCAATTGCTCCACGGGACTGGGCTATCCGACCATCTGCACCAGCACGGGCAACGCATACACCTTCCTGCCCAACGCTCGCATCAACATCCTGACCGCGGTCGACTGGTACATCGGCACCAATGCGGCGGGCACGCACTCGTTGTACCGGTTGCCTGTGACTTACAGCGCAGCGGGCGCCTCGGTGGCGACACCTCAGGAGATGGTGCGCAACGTCGACACCATGCAGATCAACTATCTGCAGTCGTCGGGGGCGACTTTTGGGAACGCTGCGGCCGTGGGTGCCAACTGGGGGGCGGTCAATGCCGCGCAGGTCACGCTTACCGTGAAGAGCACGAATGCACATGCCAGCGTCAACGCAGAGCCTCTCGCGCGGACCTTCACTTCCACCACCACCATGCGCAACCGGGTGCAATGAGATGACCGCGACGAATGTTTTCCATCGCGCCCAGCGGGTATCGTCCGGCGCCAGCGCGCAGCGTGGTGTTGCGCTGGTGGTGGCACTGATCCTGCTGGTGTTGATTACCCTGGTGGGATTGGCCGCGGTGCACGGCACCATCATGCAGCAGAAAATGACGGCCAATCAGTATGATCGTGAACAGGCGTTCCAGAGCGCCGAGGCCGCGGTGCGCGTGGCGTCCGCCATGATCCCGACTACGCCGAACCTCAGTTGGCACAATTGTCAGGCCGGTGGCATCACCTGTCTGCCCAATCCGTTCAACGACCCGACGCTCACAACCGACGCTATTCATTCGGTGGCGCAAGGGACCGGGGCAGGCCAGTACACCGCCAGCGCGACGGCAGCCGGCCAGCCGCAGTTCGTGGTGGAGAACATGGGCAACTGGGTGGACCAGACCACCAATACCGGCTTTGGCCAGACCGGCAACTCGCGCAACTACGGCGTGCAGGGCAGCTCAGGTACGGCTGTGTTCTACCGCATCACCGCGCGTAGCGGCGACCCCGCCCTCGTGGGCGATCGCGCCGTGGTGGTCGTGCAGGCCATCGTCAAGCAAGGCTGATCCATTACCGCGCTCGCCGCCATGGTCGACGAGCGACAAACCGATCGAATCCAGGACACTCCTCGATGAACACGAAGCCGCACGCACTGCGCCGCAGGAGCTCCGCCGCCATCAGGGCGATGGGCACCATGTTGGTCGTATGGATGCTGGGTTCCCTCTACACGCCTGCCGTGGCCGCAACGACCACGGTGACCGTGGATCAGCAACCGCTGACCGTGCAGCCGATGATTCCTCCGAACGTCGTGCTGATGCTCGATGACTCGGGATCGATGTCCGCCGACTACATGCCAGACCTGTCGTATCTGAACAACAACACGAACAACGATGCGCTCATCGATTCGAGCAACAACGGTCTCTACTACAACCCGACGGTGATCTATACGCCGCCGCCTTTGGTGAGTGGCGTAACCAATACCACGTACACCGATATGACCGCAGTGCCGCATGATGGCCTTGCTGCCACGCTCGTCAACGTCAATCTGTTTACATACAACGGCTCATACGAATGCAGCGATACGCAAAGTTGCGGTACCGGTAAGGGTTCAATCGCGTTCAATACCTCGACCCAGCACGCTGTTCTTACCGGTGGAACGACAAACTATAGCCAGACGGTGACTTCCTCGGGCTCTGGAGGTAGCACCATCTATGCTGATGCGGTGTGCCAGAACACTGCGAATACGTATACGGGCGTCACCAATTATCAGTTCACGGGGACTACGAAAAATTCCGGCGGTAAATGGACGAAGGGTACCTGCACCTTTACTTACCAGAACACTACCCAGAAGACGGTCAATTACTTCCAGTATTCAACCGGCCCCGCCGCTGGAACCTACACGGATTATTACGTCGCGCTAAATACCGGCGACTGCGCATATGCGCCGACACCGGCCAACTGCGTGTTGGTTGGTGACACAACCGGCGCTGCGGCGCCCGCCAAGGATGCATCTGGCAATCAGCTGACCGCCGGCCAGAACATTGCCAACTGGTTTGCCTATTACCACACGCGCATCCTGATGGCGAAGAGCGGCCTGATGACCGTTTTTGCCTCGGTGGATCCGTCGTTTCGCGTGGGGTTCGGATCGATCAATGGCAGCGGAGCGAGCTGGATCAGTAGCAACATCAATAGTAACAAGTACTCGTTTTCCACTACGACGAATTCGAGCAACTATCTTGCTCAGGTATCGCCGTTTGGTGATGGCAAGACGGGCGTCCAAAGGGCAAATTTCTGGAATTGGATCAGCCAGTTGAGCCCTGGCAACAGTACGCCGCTGCGCATGGCGCTGGCCGCTGTCGGCAGCTATTACAAAACGAGCCAGCCATGGTCGACGTTGTCGAGCGATCCCACTTACGGGACGGCCAATGCATCGACGAATATTGCTTGCCGTCAGTCCTACACGATCATGACCACGGACGGTTTCTGGAACGAGAGTTACAGTTCCACCACGATAGCCGGAGCCACTAATGCTGCGTGGGCAAGCGTCCCGGGACCCAACGGTCAGTCGTGGCCGACCCCGGCGGGAAGCAAGCCAGGCGTACCATTTGCCGGCGGCACCACGGGGACCACCGGAAACCCGTCGCTTGCCGACGTGGCCCTGTACTACTGGGAAAACGATTTGGCCGATGGCAAAGGCTCCGATCCCAACATCGCCAACGAAGTGCCGACCAGCAAGGATGACCCTGCGTTCTGGCAGCACATGGTCACGTTCACCATGGGCTTGGGCTTTACCCCGACGGGAATTTCCGGCACGGCATCGAATGGCGATTCGCCGCCAACCACCGACGATATTTTCAATGCGGTGAGCGGCAAGACGACGCTCAGCAATTTCAGCTGGCCGGTGCCCAGCGGAAGCAACAATGGCTCTATCAACAATATCGCTGACTTGGAGCACGCGGGCGTGAACGGTCACGGTGGCTTCTTTTCCGCGACCAGTCCGCAGACGTTTGTCAGTGGTCTGACCAATGCCTTGAACCGTGCATCGTCTCGCGTGGGTAGCGGCGCCAGCCTGGCGGCCAATTCCACCCAGCTCACCAATGGTACGGTGGCTTACCAGGCGCAATATCACACGGTGGAGTGGACCGGTGAACTGATGGCCCTGCCGATCAACTCGAGCACGGGAGCCATCAGCACGACGGCCAATTGGTCGGCGACGACGCAGTTGCTGAAGAGCGCCACGGTGACGGGTTCTGTGATCACGTATCCGAGTCGGAAGATCTGGACCTACGTGCCACCGGCCTCGCCCACCAGCAGCGGCACTTTCGTGAGTTTCGCCAACAGCAGCTCTACCTCGCCCCCGTCCCTGTCCACCGCCGAACTGAATGCGCTGGGCAGCACGGCGACCGCGCAGGCGACGATGGTGAACTATCTGCGCGGCGATAACACCTCAGAACAGGGGAATAGCGGCACGCTTCGTACCCGTACAACCCCGCTCGGGGACATCGTGGATTCGCAGCCGGTGTATTCCGGCGCACCCAACCCCAATGAGTTCGAGAACCAGCTGTTTACCGGTATGAGCAATACCGCGTCGACCGGTGACAACTCGTTCCAGGCCTTTTCGGTCGGCACCACCACGGCTGGCGTTACCACGCCCAGCGTCGCCTCCACCCGTGCGGGCTTGGTGTTCGTGGCGGCCAATGACGGCATGCTGCATGCGTTCGATGCCAGCACGGGTAATGAGGTTTACGCCTACTTGCCGGGTGCAGTCATCACGGCCGGAAACGTGATGCAGCTGTCGAATACCAGCTACGGTTCAACCACGAGCAGCACCGCGCCACACCAGTACTACAACGACGGTGAGCTGACCATCGCCGATGCGTTCTTCGGCTCTGCCTGGCACACGGTGCTGGTGGGCACGACGGGCCGCGGCTTGGCCAAGGCCGTGTATGCGTTGGATATCACTGACCCCACCAAGATCACCCCGCTGTGGGAGCGTTCCGCAGGCGATGGTCTGCCCAACAGCAACTACATCGGCCAGATGGTGGGCAAGCCGGTGATCGCCAAGGTGCAGGATCTCGGCACCAGCGATGATTGGCAGGTGCTGATCGGCAATGGCTACAACAGCAGCATCGGGCAGGCAGCCCTGCTGGAGTTCAATCTCGCTACCGGTGCGCTCAGCGTACACACCACGGATTCGACTACGGCCAACGGTCTCGCGGCGCCGGTAACGTGGATGGACAACCCGGCCAATGGCATCAGCATGGAAGCCTATGCGGGCGATCTGGGCGGGCGCGTGTGGCTGTTCCCGTTGGACACCGCGACCACCAAAACCTCCGGCACGACCACGACGACGACCTATGCCGCCGATCTCAGTACGGGAGGCACCAAGGAGTTTAGTGCCACCGATCCCAGCGGTACTGCACAACCCATCACCGCCGGCATGCTCGCGGGCCGCGATCCGGTGACGGGCTACGTATGGGTGTTCTTTGGCACGGGCCAATACTTGACCAGTGCCGACACCACCAACACCCAGGTGCAGAGCTGGTACGGCGTGATTGTCCAGCCCGCCTCGAACGCGTCGCCCTTGCCGGACCTGCCCGCAAAGACGTCGGACAGCAGCATGGTGCAGCGCTACATTACCTACGAGCAGGACGGCGATCCCACTGCCACGCCGCCTACGCTGGGCGTGCGGACAGTGACCACGCTTCCCGTGCCGAGCGACATGGCAGGCAAGCGCGGTTGGTACATGAACTTGCAGCAGCCCGCCATTAGTCCCACAGGCAGCGTGAGCTACAACAAGCAGGGCGAACGCATGGTTTCGCCCAACCAGTTCCAGGGCAACCTGTTGCTGGGTACCACGCGCATTCCCCAAGGGGCATCCAGTTCCGATATTTGCAACCCGTCGGGCAGTGGCTGGGTCATGGCGGTCGATCCGTTCACCGGCACCAACCCGAGTGGTAATTTCTTCATGGTCAACGGCACCGCCGGGTCCGTGACTCTGCCCAATGGAAGCGTGGTGGCCGCCGCTGGTGTGGGCTTCAGCTCGCTGCCCAACAACCCCATCTTCGTAGGCGGAGACATGTTGATGAGCTTCGACAACGGCACGACGTCCAGCCTGAGTACCTCGGGTGCGGCGGGCTTCCCCCAGCGCGTTTCCTGGAAGGAACTGGTGAACCCATGAGCAACGTCATCATGAATCGGTCTGAGAACGATGGCCGCTGGCAGCTGGGCTTCACCTTGGTCGAGCTGATGATCGTGGTGGCGATCATCGCGATCTTGGCGGCGATTGCTTACCCTTCGTACGTCAAGTCCATCACCAAGACGAACCGCGCAGCGGCCGAAGGATGCTTGTCGGAGTACGCCAATTACATGGAGCGTTACTACACGACCAACCTCAGCTATTCGCAGGACACGTCCACCCCGGCAAACCCGAACGTGCTGCCAACGCTGGATTGCGCCAATCAGACGGCCAGTAACTACAAGTATCAATTCGCAGCCGGCTCACCGGCACCTGCCACGTTTGTCGTACAGGCGGTGCCCCAGGGTGCACAGCTCGCCAGGGATACGCAGTGCGGCACGCTTACGCTGGACCAGACCGGCACTCGTCTGGACCTGGGGACAGACACGACCGTGAGCGATTGCTGGTAACGAGTTCGCCTGACACATCTGCGCTTTCACGCTTAGGCTCGTCGGTTCCTCCTTCAATGCAACACCCATCACGGGGCATGAGCTAGTCTCGGCCCCGTGATTTATTTGGAGGGTGTGGCATGCGTATTCTGACCGTGGGTGCCGGAGCTACCGGCGGGTATTTTGGTGGGAGGCTGCTGCAGGCGGGGCAGGACGTCACCTTCCTGGTCAGGGCGCATCGTGCCTCTCAGCTGGCCCAGCATGGGCTGGTCATCCGCAGTGCGCTGGGCAACGTGGAGCTTCCGGCTCCTGCGACCGTGCAGGCCGGCAAGCTGGGCGAACCCTTCGACCTCATTCTGCTCAGCTGCAAGGCCTATCACCTGCCACAGGTGATCGAAGACATCGCACCTGCAGTCGGACCGCAAACGATGATCGCGCCGCTGCTCAATGGCATGCGGCATCTCGAAGTGCTGGATGCACGATTCGGGGCGGAGCATGTACTCGGTGGGCAGTGCGTGATCGCGGCAACGCTGGACAAGCACGGCGTCGTGCATCACCTCAATCAGTCGCACTCGTTGACGTTCGGCGAGCGCGACGGTTCGCGATCGGAGCGTGTGGAACGCGTGCTCGCGGCGATGTCGCAGGCGCGGTTCGATCCGCGCCTGAGCACGACGATCCTGCAGGACATGTGGGACAAGTGGGTGTTCTTGGCTTCGTTGGCGGGTATTACTTGTCTGATGCGTGCGCCGGTGGGCGACATCATGGCGGCTGCCGGTGGCGAGGCCGCCACGCTGCAATTGCTGGAGGATTGCCGTAGCGTCGCTGCGCTCAATCACCATGCGCCCGCCGATGCGGTGCTCGCGCGCGCGTGCAGTGTGCTCACCGAGAAAGGCTCGAAGCTGAGCGCGTCGATGATGCGCGACCTGGAACAGGGCGGTCAGATCGAGGCCGATCATGTGATTGGCGACATGCTGGCTCGCGCTGGTGCCGAAGCAGAGTCGCTGTCGATGCTGCGCACTGCATACGCGCACCTCAAGGCATACGAAGCCCGGCGCGACGGCAACGCTTGAATGTTCAGTGCCCCTGCGGCGTGATCGCCGGGTCTTCCGTCGGACAGGAGGGCGGCCCTTTCGGTGGTGTGCTGTGCGCCATCAGGTTGCGGCGCAGGCCTTGTTCGGGTGTCACCCATAGCTTGCCCTGTTCGGCGCAGTTGGCCGCGTAGTCGAACAGCGCGCGCATGTTCGCCGGATTGAAATCGATGAAGCTCGTCTCCGGATAGTCGACCGGGATCGATGTCATCAGGAAACGGATGCCCAGTTGCCGGCTGATCGCAATGGTCTCGGCGATCGCCTCGCGCGTCTTGAAGGTGAGGCCCGCGCCGAAGCTGCTGATCAGCAGCGGTAGCGTCTTCACGGGTGTGGTCTTCGGGAAGCGATGGACCTGGCTGTTGACGATCATGTACAGGTTGGCGCCGTGCAGCATCGATAGCGTTTCCGGGTGCAGCTCGGCAATCAGTGGCGTGGTGAATACCGGTGTGGTCACGCTGCCGTCGACATGCAGTTCGTCATAATGGTGCTCGCCGTCCTGCACGTGGATCAGCACCGGTGGAAACATGCCGGGTACGCTGGCCGAAGCGACCAGCACGTCGCGGAAGGTGGCGCGTGCGACCTCACCGCCACGGGCGGCAATCGCGCCCATGTCCCACAGCACGGTTTCGCTCTTGTCGAGGTCCGTGGTGGCGACGACCAGCCGCCGCCCCTTGGCGTTCTCGCGCGCCACAGCTTCGACCATGGCCGGCGTCACGAAGTGGTCGACGAGCTGGTACAGCGAGCCATGGTGATGGCCCATCGGTGAAATGAGTCGCGCAAGCAACGTACTTCGTGGCGAGCCGAGCAGGTGTGTCGTGGCGTCGCCACCGAAGGCCTGCTGCATGGCGTCGTCCCAGTCCGTTCCCAGATAGGCAAATGGCGCGAGCAAGGCGCCCACGCTGACGCCAGTCACCAGTTCGTACTGCGGATGCGTATGCGCACGGCTGAGGCCGGTGAGCGCGCCTACGCCAAAGGCACCGCCCGCACCGCCGCCGGAGAGCGCCAGGATGTCGATACTGCCGTCGGTCGAGGAGTCGCGGATGCCCTGGAAGAACTCGGGCGAGCGCTTGGCGAACTGCTCGACATCGGAGGCGAGCAGGCGCACGTGTTCCGTATAGCCTTCGGGTACAGCGCCAGAGATCAGGCGGGGCGGGGCAGGGCGGCGCGTCGGCGCGCTGCAGGCGGTGAGCAGCGCCAGGGCCATCAGCAGCGGCGCGGTTCGGTGCAAGGCCTTCCCCCAGGCATGGATGCAGGGGCGATTGGGCCATGCGGGGTGTGCATCCTGTGTGTGGGCCTCGGGTGCGTGCACGGTGTCGTCCCTGTATAGGTTGTTCGCGCACAGGGTGCGCTCCTACAAGAGACGGAGCGGGGCAAAGAAAAAGGCGCCGCGTTTGCACGCGGCGCCTTCGGGTCGGTCACGCGGACCGGCTGGGAGTTACCAGATCTTCACCTGCTTGTCGCCCGAACGCACCATCGGATCGGTCGGCTTGCACTGGTACGCGGTAGCGAACGCTTCCATGTTGGACGGAGCGCCGATCGCACGCAGCGAAGCAGGAGCATGCGGGTCGGTGTTCAGACGCAGCAGTGCTTCCTTCTCGCGGATGTTGCCGCGCCACACGCGGGCCCAGTTGAGGAAGAAGCGCTGGTCCTGGGTGTAGCCGTCGATCTTCTCGCCGGCTTCCTGCGGGTTCTTCTTCAGCGCCATCTGCAGCGCGTCGTAGGCCGAGTTGAGGCCGCCGAGGTCACCGATGTTCTCGCCCAGGGTCAGCTTGCCGTTGACGTGTGCGTCCGGCTTGTCCTGGATCGGCGTGTAGTCGTTGAACTGCTGCACCAACTTGTCGCTGCGCTCGTCGAACTTCTCGCGATCGGCCTTGGTCCACCAGTTGACGTTGTTGCCTTCGCCATCGAACTGGCTGCCTTCGTCATCGAAGCCATGGCTGGCTTCGTGGCCGATGACGGCACCGATACCGCCGTAGTTGATCGCGTCGTCGCCATTGGCATAGAAGAACGGCGGCTGCAGGATCGCGGCCGGGAAGTTGATGGTGTTGTCGGTCGGGTTGTAATAGGCGTTGACCGTCTGCGGGGTCATGCCCCACTCGAGGCGGTCGGTCGGCTTGCCGATCTTGTTGAGGTCGTACTGGTAGTTGAACTTGGCGGCGGCCATCACGTTGCCGTAGTAGTCGCCCTGCTTGACGTCCAGGCCCGACCAGTCACGCCACTTGTCCGGGTAGCCGATCTTCGGCAGGAAGGTGTTCCACTTGGCGATGGCCTTCTGCTTGGTCTCGTCGCTCATCCAGTCGAGGTTCTCGATGCGCGCCTTGAGGGCGTTGCGCACGTTGTCGACCAGCACCTGGGCACGCTCCTTGGCTTCGGGCGTGAACATCTTGGCCACGTACAGCTGGCCGAGCGCTTCACCCATCGACTCGTTCACGCCACCCAGCACGCGCTTCCAGCGCGGCTTCTGTTCCGGCTGGCCGGAGAGGGTCTTGCCGTAGAAGTCGAAGCGGTTGTCCTGGAATGCCTTGCTGAGGAAGGGCGAGGCATCGTTGATGGTGTGGAAGCGCAGGTAGGCCTGCCACTGGTCGACCGGTGCGCTGGCGAGCAGCTTGTCGACTTCGGCCATGAACTTCGGCTGCGACAGCGAGAAGCCCTTGTCGACGGTGACGCCCTGGGCCTTGAAGAAATCTTCCCAGCTGAAGTGCGGGGTGATCTTGTCCGCTTCCTTCACGGTGACGAAGTGGTACTGGTTGGCCGGGTCGCGCAGTTCAACCGGTGCCAGCGAGGCCTTGGCCAGTTCGGTCTCGAACGCGAGCACCTGGTCGGCCTGCTTCTTCGCATCGGCTTCGGACACGCCGGTCAGCTGCAACGCCTGGGCAATGTGTGCCACGTAGGCGTCGCGAATGTCCTTGTACTTGTCGTTGAGGTAGTAGTCCTTGGTCGGCAGACCCAGGCCACTCTGGAAGACGACACCGATCTGCATCTTGGCGTTCTTGAAGTCGGCGCTGGAGCCGAACTGGAACACCTGCATGTCACCCTCGGCGAAGCTCTGGGTGAGGTAGTTGGCCACGTCCTTGCCGCTCTTGAGGGCGGCGATGGCGTCGAGCTTGGGCTTGATCGGGTCGAAGCCGGCCTTCTCGATGGCGGCGTCGTCCATGCCCGAGGCGTACAGGTAGCCGATCTTCTGCTCGATCGAACCGGCCTTGGCGTTGGCGGCGTCCTTGGCGGCGGCGTCGACGATGTCGTGCTGGGTGTTGAGGCTGTCCTCGGCCAGCTTGTCGAACGCGCCCCAGCGGGTGCGGTCGTTCGGGATCGGGTTGGCGGCGACCCACTTCGCGTTGACGAAACCGTTGAAGTCCTGGCAGGCCTGGCCGTTGTCACCCAGCTCGGTCACGTCGAACACCTTCGGCGCGGGAGCCGCAGCCGGTGCGGTCGAAGCGGGGGCAGGGGCCTGGGCGGTCTGCTCGGCCTGCTCGTGCTTGCCGCAGGCGGTGAGCGACAGGGCCAGGCTGACGGCGAGCGCCAGGGGCTTCAGATACGGTTTGGTCATGGGATTCCCTCTCGTGGTTCGCCCAGCGGGCGCTAAGTGATGCCGGTGGCCACGCGCTGCGCAGCGACCGAGTCGGCAATCGTGACCCATCAGGCTAGGCCGGAGGTCACGGTGCAGACAGTGTCAAAGGTCAGGGGCGCGTCCTGCAACCAGGGCCAGCCAGGCCCGCGCGGCCGGGGACAGCGTCGCGTCCTGGCGCCAGGCCAGCACCATGTTCCAGCGCAGGTCGCTGGTAGCGAGCGGAAGGGGCACCAGGCCGCTGAGCGAGCGCCCTTCGACCACCAGGCGGGGTAGCAGGGCCACGCCGCCGCCCGCGGCGACCAGGGCCAGGATGAAGTCGACCTGCGCGCTGCGCACCGTTTCCTGCGGGGCCACGCCATGGCGGGCACAGGCCTCGCGGATCAGCCGGTTCAGGGCGAAACCTTCCTCGAACAGGATCAGCGGGGTTTCGGCGAGCCATTCGAGGCGGAACCGTTTCGCGCCTGCACGCGGGTGCGATTGCGGCAGCAGGGCGAGCATGGGCTCGTCGCGCACGGGTTGGTGGGCGAGCCCTTCACCAACCGGTGTCAGCGTGGCGGCGACTTCGATCTCGCCGGCCAGCACGGCCTGCTCCAGCCGGCGGCTGCCATGCTCGAGCAACTGGATATCGATGTGCGGATGCTGCTGGCGGTAGCGCGCCAGCAGCGGCGCAAACAGCACGCTGCTGCCCAGCGGAGGCAGGCCGAGCCGCAGCGTGCCCGCTTTCAGCCCGCGAAGCGCGTCGAGTTCTTCATGCAGTCGAGCAGCCTCGCCCAGCATGGCCAGCGCATGCCGATGCACCACTTCGCCGGCCGAGGTGAGCCGCACGCCACCGCGGCCGCGTTCGAGCAAGCGTGCATCCAGTTCGTCTTCAAGCTGGGCGATGGCCTTGCTCAGCGTGGGCTGGCTCGCGTGGGCGTGCGTGCTGGCGCGGGCAAAGCCGCCGTGGCGCACCACTTCAATGAAGTAACGCAGGCTGCGCAGATCCATGAATATTCCAATATGGAATGCATGTGATGGAAACAATTCATTTCCATCATAGATGGGGCGGGACTAGCCTGCATCCATGAACTCCCTACATGTCCGCATGCGCTGGCTCGCCTGGCGCCGGCCGCTCGTGGCGCGCTGGGCACAAGTGCTGCTGATCGTGCTGGTATGGCAGGCCTGCGATCAGCTGAGTCGCCACCTCCACCTGCCCATGCCGGGCAGCCTGCTCGCCATGGCCCTGCTGCTGGCGATGCTGCTTGCCGGCGCCGTGCCGGCGGCCAGCCTGCGCCGCGGTGCGGACTGGCTGCTGGCGGAAATGCTGCTGTTCTTCATTCCTGCGGTGATGGCGGTATGGGAACACCTGCCGCTGATGCGTCAGCAGGGCGCGCGCATCCTCGTCGTGATCCTCGTGGGCACGATGCTGGTGATGGGCACGACGGCCTTGCTGGTCGACCTGATGTTCCGCTGGAGGCTGCGTCGTGCGCGCTGAGTGGCTCTCGCTGCTGTGGCTGGCCGCCACGCTGGGTGGCTATTACGCGTTGAAGCCCCTGTATCGGCGCCATCCCTGTTGGTGGACATCGCCGCTGCTCACGGTGCCGCTGCTGCTCGCCTTGCTCGGGCTGCTGCTCGGCATGAACTACCCGGTGTACATCCGCGATACGCATTGGCTGGTGCTGATGCTGGGCCCGGCGACGGCGGCGTTTGCGTTGCCGATCTTTCGTCATCGCGCGTTGATTCGTGCGCACTGGCCCGCCTTGCTGGTCGGTGTGCTGGGCGGCAGCACGATGGCGATCGCCAGCGCGTGGGGGCTTGCCACGTGGTGTGGCCTCGACGATGAAGTGAGGCGCAGCCTGCTGGCGCGCTCCATCACCACGCCCTTGGCCATGCTGATGTCGGCCGATATCGGTGGCGTGCCGGAACTCACCGCGCTGTTCGTGGTGATCACCGGCGTCGCCGGCATCGCGCTTGGTGAACTGTTGCTGCGCTATCTGCCGTTGCGTTCTGCGCTGGCACGCGGCGCGCTGTTCGGCGTCGGCGCGCATGGCGCGGGTACGGCGAAGGCATATGACGTGGGCAAGGAAGAGGGCAGCGTGGCAAGTCTCGCCATGGTGCTTGCGGGCTTGCTCAATGTATTGCTCGCCCCGACGCTCGCGAGCCTGCTGCGGTGATGCGCCAAGTGTAAAAATCGCAGGAAAATGCGTCGTTTTCCTGTTATTCGACTGTCACTTTCGCAGCCTATCGTTCGTCGAATCCAGCGCTTGGGATAGCCTGATACGGGGATCCCACAGGGGGGCGCTTCACCGCGACCGTAGGGAGCCTTCCATGCGAAATCACCTCGCAGTCTGCATTGCCGCGTGTGTCCTCAGCCTGTCCGCTGTATCGCTAGCCCAGCTTCCCGTCCATGCCGAAGAAGCGTCGAACGCTTCGTGGCACCGTGACAAGGACGACCACACGTCCACGCCCATCAAGCATCTCGTGGTGATCTTCCAGGAGAACGTCTCCTTCGATCATTACTTCGGCACCTATCCTTATGCCGCCAATGCGCCGGGTGAACCGAGCTTCTATGCGCGTCCGTTCACGCCGAAGGCCAATGGCCTGACCGCCAGCCTGCTCAACCACAATCCGAACCAGCAGAACAGCGCGAACGGCGCGAGTGCGATCAACCCGTTCCGTCTGTCGCGCGCCCAGGCGGCCACCGCCGACCAGGATCACGATTACGGTCCGGAACAGCAGGCGTTCCATGGTGGCGCCATGGACCTGTTCCCCAAGTACACCGGTTCGGGCGAAACCCTGCCCGGCGCGCCGGCTGACGAGAACGGCACCGGCCAGGTGATGGGTTACTACGACGGCAACACGGTCACCGCGTTGTGGAACTACGCGCAGTGGTTCTCGCTGAACGACAACAGCTACAACACCACGTTCGGTCCTTCCACGCCGGGCGCGCTGAACCTGATTTCCGGACAGACCAACGGCATCACGCAGACGCTCAACGGCACCGGCGAAGAGATCGACGACGGACAGGGTGGACTCACCCTGATCGGTGACGCGGATCCGGTCGGTGACGTGTGTTCGTCGCCCAGCGGCAACCAGGTGCAGATGAGCGGCCGCAACGTCGGCGACCTGCTGAACGATGCGCATGTCTCCTGGGGCTTCTTCGAAGGCGGCTTCGACCTCACGCAGGTCAACGCCAACGGCACCACGGGCTGCAAGCGCACGACGGTGTCGGCAGTGACCCAGACCACCAAGGCGGATTACATCCCGCATCACCAGCCGTTCCAGTACTACGCCTCCACCGCCAATCCGACGCACGTGCGCCCCACCTCGGCCTCGACGGTCGGCCACGAGGGTGATGCCGCCAACCACCAGTACGACCTGTCGGACTTCTACGCCGCGGTGCAAGCCGGCAATTTCCCGGCCGTGAGCTTCCTCAAGGCGCCGGGCTACCAGGACGGCCACGCCGGCTATTCCGATCCGCTCGACGAACAGCAGTTCATCGTGCACGTGATCAACTTCCTGCAGCAGCAGCCTGAGTGGCGCGATACCGCCGTGGTCATTGCCTACGACGATTCCGACGGCTGGTACGACCATCAGGCGGCACCGCGGGCGAATGCCTCGGCTTCGGCGGCAGATGCGCTGGACGGCGCAGGCGTGTGCAATGCGCGCGGCACGCTGGCGGGCACCGACAGCAAGGGCAAGCCGGTGCAGGGTCGTTGCGGCTATGGTCCGCGCCTGCCGTTGCTGGTGATCTCGCCGTGGGCACGCAGCAACCATGTCGACCACACGCTGACCGACCAGTCTTCCGTCACTCGTTTCATCGAGGACAACTGGTTGCATGGCAAGCGTCTCGGCGGCGGTTCGTTCGATGCCCAGGCCGGTTCGCTGGAGCACATGTTCGATTTCTTCCAGCCGTTCCCCGGTCATCGCAAGCTGGTGCTGGATGAGCAGACCGGCTTGCCTGTGCAGCAGCCCTCGCCCTGGCCGTGGGCGAGCGCACCGCACGGACATCACGGCTGATTGATTGACGTGTCGTCAGCGCCCCGGCAGTGCCGGGGCGCTTCGTCGTTTCTGCAAGCGGAGTTGCCCGAACGTGCCATCCTCGCGTCGCCGTTTCTTGCAAGGCGTCGGCCTGATCGCCGGCAGTGGAGTGCTGCGCGCCTGGGGGGCGCCGATGTCGATGGCCATGCCGAAGAAAAGCGGCGGCTTGTGCCAGCACGACATTGCCGAGCAGACGAACGTGCCCCGCCTGCTCGATCCTGCGCAGCTCACGCCGTATGTTGATCATCTGCCACTTCCACCCGTGTTGCGGCCATCGCATGGCGAGGTGTTGCGCATCGCCATGCGCGAGACCATGCAACGCCTGCATCGTGACCTTCCGCCGACACGCCTGTGGACCTATGGCGGCTCGCTGCCCGGGCCGACCATCGAGGCGCGCAGCGGCACTGCGCTGAAGGTGGAGTGGATCAACCAGTTGCCGAAGAAGCATTTCCTGCCGGTGGATCACCATATCTGCGGTGCCGAGCCGGAGCTGCCGGAAGTACGCAGCGTCGTGCACGTGCATGGCGCGCGCGTGCCGGCGTCGGAGGACGGTTATCCCACCGACTGGTTCGTGCCCGGTCAGTCGCGTCGTCAGAACTATCCCAATGGCCAGGATGCCGCCACGCTGTGGTACCACGACCACACGATGGGCATCGAACGGCTGAATCTCTACGCCGGCATGTTCGGCATGTACCTGCTGCGCGACGAACATGAGACCTCGCTGGGTTTGCCTTCCGGCGAGTTCGAGTGGCCGCTGGTGTTGAGCGATCGCCTGCTCACCGAGGATGGCCAGCTGTACTACCCGGTGTCAGGCGTGGCGGATGCGCCGTGGGTGCCGGAGGTGTTCGGCAACGTCATGCTGGTCAATGGCGCGGTGTTGCCCAGGCTCGATGTGCGCGCCCGCCGTTATCGCTTTCGCGTGCTGAATGCGGCGAACGGCCGCTTCTTTCGGCTGAGCCTGCGCGGACAGCGGCCCTTCCTGCAGATTGGCAGCGATCAAGGTTTGCTGGCGGCTCCGGTCAGGCAACGCAGCTTGTTTCTCGGACCAGGCGAGCGCGCCGACCTCGTGATCGACTTTGCAGACATGGCCGGCAGCCAGGTCGAACTGATGAACGACAGCCTGCCAATGATGCGTTTCGATATCGCATCCACCAGTGAGCATGACACCAGCAACATTCCCGTGGTGCTGCGCGAGGTGTCGCGCATGGCGGAAAGTTGCGCCACGCAGACGCGGGTACTGAGTATCGACGAATACGCCGACTGCGTGGCCGAGCCCATGCTGATGCTGCTCGATGGCAAGCATTGGCACGACCCGGTAAGTGAAAAGCCTCGACTGGGCAGCACGGAAATATGGAGCCTGGTGAACCTGACGGGGGACACGCACCCGATCCACCTGCACCTGGTTCGCTTCCAGATCCTCGACCGTCGTCCGTTCGACGTGAATGCCTATCTGGATTCGAAAACGTTGCGCTATACCGGGCCTGCGCAACCGCCACCGCCGCACGAAGCCGGCTGGAAAGACACCGCGCAGGTCTACCCGGGCATGGTGACGCGCTACATCATCAAGTTCGAAGGCTATACCGGCCGCTATGTGTGGCACTGCCACCTGCTGGAGCATGCGTCCAACGAGATGATGCGGCCGTTCGAAGTGGTGGCCTGAAGGAAGGGTGATCGCGCACTGGGTGCGCTCCTACAACAAGGCTTCGCTGTAGGAGCGCACCCAGTGCGCGATCGCAACGTACCGGATTACTGCTGCACCTGCTTCAACGCCGCCGCGTCCAGCTTCACGATCGGATACGCGCCCACGTCCTGTGCGGTGTACCACGGCGAGCGCTCGAAGAAGAACATCAGTCGCGCCATGGGGCTGGCCGCGAAGGTGGCATCGCTCTTCAATTTCTGCTCGAACTCCGCCTTCAGGGCCGGGTCCTTTGCCATCATGTCGCGCGCGAGCTTCTCCAGCACGCGCGGCTCGCCGTACTCCTTGGGCTCGAAGATGGCGTTGAGGAAGCCCCAGCGCAGCAGCGAATCAGCGGCCTGCGGCTCCAGCAGATTGATCGCCACGTTCGCACCGCGCTGGTTCATCGGCACGATCACCGAGCCGGCCGGCAGTTCCACTTCGTGCGTTGCTTCGCTCAGCTTGAAGTCGTGCAACATCAGGTGGCTTTCGAACGGCTTGCTTGCCCACTGCGGCTGATCAAGCTGATATGTCGTTGCCTTGACCTTCATCGGCCTGGCGAGACGCTGGTAAGCCACGCCGTGCGCGTCCAGCCTGGCGATGACCTCGGTCCACTGCACCGGAACGGCATAAGCCGCTGGCGGCGTGATCGAGATGTCGGGCAGCAGGCCATTCCAGTCAGGAATGGTGTAGGTCTGCTTGTGGGTGGGGTCGTACTGGATCCAGTCGCTGTTGGAGACGTCGCTGTGCGTGATGCTGAACCGGTAACCTTTCAGCTCGTACATCGTCGAGTTCGGATCGCCCTTGAAGGTCACCGGCACGCTGGCGTGGGCGTCCGCGACGCGCGCGATCACGTTGGCGTCCGCCTTGCGATTGAGGGCGATCAGCGCAGCGGCATCCCTGGCGACCTGTTCCAGCGTCAGATCGACCAGATCGTAGGTGGCGCGCACACGGACTTCATAAGACTTGAGCATGTGCGTCTCGACCAGCAGCGCGGGGCGGTTCTGCAACGCAACGTAGCCGGTCGAAAAGCGCTGGCCGGAACCGAAATTCTCGATGCCCTTGCGCGGATCGCGGCCGTCCTTGAATTCGAGATAGCTCGACTGCAGATGACCGCGCCTGTCGTAGGCAGGCATCACCTTGTTGACGAAGAAATCCTGCTGCCACGCGCTGGTCGCCGGGTCGAGCTTGTGGGGATCCTCCAGGTACCAGGTCAGGTCGTACTGGTAGTCGGCACCGTCGGTGGTGTGGATGTCCATGAACAGGTCGGGCAGCCAGCGCTGCCACAGCTTCAGCCAGTCGCGCATCTCCGGCGCGTCGGCCTTGACGTAGTCGCGGTTGAGGTTGAGGTACTGCGACTGGCCGCGGAAGCCCATGCTCCCCGGACCGTTCTGGTTGATGCGGTGATACGGCGAGGAGTTTTCGTGGCCATCCACGCTGAACACGGGGATGTAGACCAGCACCACGTTGTCGAGCAGGTGCGGGAGCTTGCCGGTGGCAGCGAAGTCGCGCAGCAGCATCAGGCCCGCGTCCTTGCCCTCGATCTCGCCCGGATGGATGCCGGCCTGCACCAGCACCACGGGCCTGCCTTTGGCATGGGCCGCCGCGGGATCGAACGTGCCGTCGCCGCTGGCGATCACCACCGTCATCGGCCGTCCCTGCGGCGAGGTGCCGTAGGACTCGATCCTGATCTTGCCCGGCGCAGCGGCCGCCAGGCGCTGCAGGTACGACAGCGTGTCGGCGTAGCTTGGCGTGGTGCGGAAGTGCGAGGCCTCGGCGGGCGTGGTCCAGTCGGTGGCTTGCGCGGTGAGCGTGGCGAGGCTCAGCAGCGTCAAACCAAGCAGGCGAGGTGGCTTCATGCGGAGTCCTGATGATCGTCGCGCAGCGACACGGGGGATGCTGGCAAGGTATCGGGGGCAACCGCGCCGCCGGAAATGATGAACGCCATGGCCTGGTCCATGGTCCAGTCGGTGGGTGTGAGTTCGTCCACCGCCACGACCTCGAGATAGCCGCCGGTTGGATTGGGCGTGGTGGGGATATAGACGGCGGCCATCTCGCGGCCGGTGCCTTCCTCCGTCATCACGCGCGTGACGAAGCCCACCACTTTCATGCCCCTGCGCGGAAAGTCGATCAGCACGACGCGCTGTACACCCGACGGCTTCTGCTGCAGCACGGCCATCAGCTTCTTGGTGCCGCCGTAGATCGTCTGCACCAGCGGAATGCGTGCCAGCACGGCGTCAAAGCCATCGATCAGGCGCTGGCCGATGACGCGGTTGGCGAGCCAGCCGATCAGGTAGAGCACCAGCAGGGTGAGCAGCAGGGCAAGCACGAACAGGACGGTGTCGCTGTTGAGCGCGGCCTCGGCTTTCGACGAATGCGGCGAGAACGAGCCGAGCAGGGTCGTGACCAACGGGGCGCCGATACCGGCGAGCAGGCTCAGCACGAACTTGAACACCACCCACGTCACCCACAGCGGGATGACGGTAAGCAGGCCGGTGATCAGATAACGTTTGACGCGTAGACGCTTCATGGGCAATGCCGTGAACCAAGGGGACACGGCATTCTCACACGGGGACTAGCTTTGCGCCGAAGGGGAGATGTCGCTCCGGTCGCAGCTGCGCTTCACTCGCAGGTAGCGCAAGTCTCCGCCGGTGCTTCGGCGCGGGCCTTGGGCTTCAGTCGCACATAGAGCTGCTTGCGAACCCGGGCCACGACTTCGCCGCTGGCGGTGGTAACCGGCACGTCGAACCAGCGCAACACTTTTTCTCCGTTCGCTGCGGCGATCCGCAGTTCATCCACCATCGACGCGCTCAGCCGGAAATGTGCGTAGACGTCCTCGCGTCCCGGAGCAACGAAGTCGATGGCGCCGGCCTTGTCCCACACGTAGTAGTCGTCGCCAAGCTGGTGCATGGCCAGCAGCATCCAGAACGGATCAGTCATCGCGAACAGGTTGCCGCCGAACTGGGTGCGCACGTAGTTGCGGTTCCAGGGGCGTAGCCGCAGCACTACCTTCAGCTCCGACCAGTCCTCGGCGACGTGCTGGACGCGGATGCTGTTGAAGAGGAAGGGTGGCCACAGGTTCATCAGGCGGCGAAAAGTGGAGGCACGCATAAAGGGGCGGGTATCGGGGCGGGCCCCCTAAGATACCTCAAACATACGGATGCGTATGTTTTGCCGCCAACCACCCGAACAGAGGGGGGGCGAAGTCCGGCACGCCCGATATCGTTCCGTTCGGCTTCGTGCCTGGCTTGCATCCACACGGGAGGGGAAAAGTGCGGGGCCGGACCAGCGATCGGGCTGGTGGTGCCTGCAGAACGGGAATGACTCCATACGCCATCACCGGCGATCGGCGATGGCCGGGCGGCTCATACCTTGGTCGAATCTTCGCGCGCGACCGCGCCGGAATGGCTGCCAACGCTTGTGGTGGCGCGTTTCAGGGCCCGTCGGCGCAGGGTGAAGGCGCTGGCCTCGTTTGGGACTCGCTGGTGTGGGGCATTACAATGACGGGCTGAAGACGCGGATGGGTCATCGTGTCTTCTGTCATGGGTGAAATGTTCGCCTTCATCGCCGACGCACGGGGATAGAACGGTCACTTCCATCCGCCCGGGCGTGCGCGGCATCGGTCCATGAGGCGAGCCGCACGCGCCGATCGAGCAGCGGCGCGCGCAGCCGGCGGGTGCGTGCCGTGTGTCGCGACCTGCGGTCCGCCGAACGTCACATCTAGGGTTCCCCACATCATGAACAACGCCTACCGCCAATCCCTTCCCGGCACGTCGCTGGATTATTTCGATGCGCGCGCCGCCGTGGAGGCGATCCAGCCGGGTGCCTATGACGGGCTGCCGTATACCTCGCGCGTGCTCGCCGAGAACCTGGTGCGCCGCTGCGATCCCGCGATCCTCGCCGATTCGCTCAAGCAGATCATCGAGCGCAAGCGCGAACGCGATTTCCCGTGGTTCCCGGCACGCGTCGTGTGCCACGACATCCTCGGCCAGACGGCGCTGGTGGACCTCGCCGGCCTGCGCGACGCGATCGCCGAGCGTGGTGGTGACCCGGCCAAGGTGAACCCGGTGGTGCCGGTGCAGCTGATCGTGGACCACTCGCTGGCGGTGGAGTGTGGTGGTTTTGATCCGAATGCGTTCGCCAAGAACCGCGCCATCGAGGATCGCCGCAACGAGGATCGCTTCCACTTCATCGAGTGGACCAAGAAGGCGTTCGAGAACGTCGACGTGATCCCGCCGGGCAACGGCATCATGCACCAGATCAATCTGGAGAAGATGTCGCCGGTGATCCAGGTGCAGGACGGCGTGGCTTATCCCGACACCTGCGTGGGCACCGACAGCCATACGCCGCACGTGGACGCACTCGGCGTCATCGCCATTGGCGTGGGCGGCCTGGAAGCTGAGAACGTGATGCTCGGCCGCGCCTCGTGGATGCGCCTGCCTGACATCATCGGCGTGGAGCTCACCGGCAAGCGCCAGCCCGGCATTACCGCCACCGATATCGTGCTCGCGCTCACCGAGTTCCTGCGCAAGGAAAAGGTGGTCGGTGCGTACCTCGAATTCCGCGGTGAAGGCGCATCCAGCCTGACCTTGGGCGATCGCGCGACCATTTCCAACATGGCACCGGAATACGGCGCCACCGCCGCGATGTTCTTCATCGACGGCCAGACCACCGACTACCTGCGCCTCACCGGTCGCAGCGACGAGCAGGTCAAGCTGGTGGAAACCTATGCCAAGGCCGCCGGCCTGTGGGCCGACACGCTGGCGAACGCGCAGTACGAACGCACTCTGACGTTCGACCTCTCGTCGGTCGTGCGCAACATGGCTGGCCCGTCCAATCCGCACAAGCGCCTGCCGACGTCCGATCTCGCCGCGCGCGGCATCGCGGGTGAATGGACCGAGCAGCCGGGCCAGATGCCCGATGGCGCGGTGATCATCGCCGCCATCACCAGCTGCACCAACACCAGCAATCCTCGCAACGTGATTGCCGCCGCGCTGCTGGCGCGCAACGCCAATGCGCGCGGTCTCACGCGCAAGCCGTGGGTGAAGAGTTCGCTCGCACCCGGCTCCAAGGCGGTGCAGTTGTACCTGGAAGAAGCGAACCTGCTGCCGGATCTGGAAAAGCTCGGCTTCGGCATCGTCGCGTTCGCCTGCACCACCTGCAACGGCATGTCCGGCGCGCTCGATCCCAAGATCCAGCAGGAGATCATCGACCGCGACCTGTACGCCACCGCCGTTTTGTCGGGCAATCGCAACTTCGACGGTCGTATCCACCCGTACGCGAAGCAGGCCTTCCTGGCTTCGCCGCCGCTGGTGGTCGCCTACGCCATCGCCGGCACCATCCGCTTCGACATCGAGAAGGACGTGCTGGGCCACGATGCGAACGGCCAGCCGGTAACGCTCAAGGACATCTGGCCCTCGGACGAGGAGATCGATGCGATCGTGTCGTCCAGCGTGAAGCCGGAGCAGTTCCGCAAGGTCTACGAGCCCATGTTTGCTCGCACCGGTCACACCGGCACCAGCGCCGCACCGCTGTATGCCTGGCGCCCGCAGAGCACCTACATCCGCCGTCCGCCGTACTGGGAAGGTGCGCTTGCGGGTGAACGCACGCTCAGCGGCATGCGTCCGCTGGCCGTGCTCGGCGACAACATCACCACCGACCACCTGTCGCCGTCGAACGCGATCATGCTCAACAGCGCCGCGGGCGAATACCTCGCCAAGATGGGCCTGCCGGAAGAGGACTTCAATTCGTACGCAACCCATCGCGGCGACCACCTCACCGCGCAGCGCGCCACTTTCGCCAACCCCACGTTGACCAACGAGATGGCCGTGGTCGATGGCGAAGTAAAGAAGGGTTCGCTGGCCCGCGTGGAGCCGGAAGGCAAGGTCATGCGCATGTGGGAAGCGATCGAAACCTACATGGAGCGCAAGCAGCCGCTGATCATCATCGCCGGTGCCGACTACGGCCAGGGTTCGTCGCGTGACTGGGCGGCGAAGGGCGTGCGCCTCGCAGGCGTGGAGGCCATCGCGGCCGAAGGCTTCGAGCGCATCCACCGCACCAACCTGATCGGCATGGGCGTGCTGCCGCTGGAGTTCAAGCCGGGTACCAACCGCAAGACGCTGGATATCGATGGCACCGAAACGTTCGACGTGATGGGTGCGCGCACGCCGCGTGCGGACCTCGCCTTGGTCATCCATCGCAAGAATGGCGACCGCGTCGAAGTGCCGGTGACCTGTCGCCTGGATACCGCCGAGGAAGTGTCGATCTACGAGGCAGGCGGCGTGCTGCAGCGCTTCGCGCAGGACTTCATCGAGGCTTCGCAGGCTGCTTGACCGCACGTCGCCGGGTTTCGCAGCCTTGTTCGTCATTCCTGCGAAAGCAGGAATCCAGCGCCTCTGCTTTTGGAAGGCAGGAAAGTCGCTGGATTCCCGCCTTCGCGGGAATGACGGATTCATTGCGGGGTTTATGAGTTATTAGAGGCGCCTGGCTGGCACCCCTCACATTGATGGCCCCGCTAACGCGTAGCGCGCGGAGTCCAGTCACTACAGGACAAAAAACGATGGCACACGCTCCCCAGATCCGCATCCCCGCCACCTACCTTCGCGGCGGTACCAGCAAGGGCGTGTTTTTCCGCCTGCAGGACCTGCCGGAGTCGGCACAGGTGCCGGGCGCTGCGCGCGATGCGCTGCTGCAGCGTGTGATCGGCAGCCCCGATCCGTATGGCAAGCAGATCGACGGCATGGGTGGCGCCACCTCAAGCACCAGCAAGACGGTGATCGTGTCCAAGAGCGGCCGGCCGGATCACGACGTGGACTACCTGTTCGGCCAGGTGGCGATCGACAAGGCGTTCGTCGACTGGAGCGGCAACTGCGGCAACCTCTCGGCGGCGGTCGGTCCGTTCGCCATCGCCGGCGGCCTGATGGATCCCGCGCACGTGCCGCATGACGGCGTCGCCATCGTACGCATCTGGCAGGCCAATATCGGCAAGACCATCATCGCGCATGTGCCGATCGCCAACGGCGCCGTGCAGGAAACCGGCGATTTCGAACTCGATGGCGTGACGTTCCCCGCCGCCGAAGTGCAACTGGAATTCATGGATCCGGCCGCCGAAGAAGAAGGTGCCGGTGGCGCGATGTTCCCGACGGGTCATCTCGTTGACGACCTGGAAGTTCCCGGGGTCGGTACGCTCAAGGCCACCATGATCAACGCCGGCATCCCGACGATCTTCGTCGAGGCCTCCGCGATCGGCTACACCGGTACCGAACTGCAGGATGCGATCAACAGCGACGCCAAGGCGCTGGCGATGTTCGAGACCATTCGCGCGCACGGTGCGTTGCGCATGGGCCTGATCAAGTCGCTCGACGAGATCGCCACGCGCCAGCACACGCCGAAGGTCGCCTTCGTTGCCAAGCCGGCCGACTATGTCGCGTCGAGCGGCAAGCCGGTGGCAGCGGGGGATATCGACCTGCTCGTGCGCGCCATGTCGATGGGCAAGCTGCACCACGCGATGATGGGTACGGCGGCGGTGGCCATCGGTACGGCCGCTGCGATCCCGGGCACGCTGGTGAACCTCGCGGCCGGTGGAGGCGAGCGCCAGGCGGTCCGTTTCGGTCACCCCTCAGGCACGCTGCGCGTGGGTGCCGAAGCACAGCTGGTGGACGGTACCTGGGCTGTCACCAAGGCCATCATGAGCCGTAGTGCACGCGTGCTGATGGAAGGCTGGGTGCGCGTGCCAGGCGCTTCGTTCTGAGCTGAGTGGGCTCTTCATCGAGTGGGTGGCCTGGGCCACCCCTCGTCGTGGGGGCCTGGTCGTGCCTCTCGCTGCATCGTGCAGAGCAACAAGTAAGGCCGTTCATCGGCTTCAATGGCCGAGCCCATGCCTACGTCGCGCGGGGCTTCCCTCCCCCTATGAACTTGCGATCTGCTGCCTATACTGCGGGTTCAACGCGACTGTCTGGAGGCGGCGCGTAACCAGGGGGAGAACGTATGAAGAAGCTGCTCAAGCGCGCAGTTGTCTGCGCGCTTTGTCTGTTGTCGGGTACGGTGTTCGCGGAGAGCGTGTCTTTCGCCGATCTTGCGCGTCACGTGCAGTACGACAAGGTGAAGATTTCACCCGATGGGCATTACCTCGCTGCCACCACGGTGGTCAACGGCAAGCCGATGCTGGCGCTGGTGGACCTGGTCAAACAAAAGGGCACCATGGTGCGGCCTCGCGAAGGCAACCAGGTGGTCGACCTGTGGTGGGCCAACGATCATCGTGTGCTCTACACCGAAGGCACCAAGGTCGCCGGATGGGATCGTCCTTTCTCCACCGGTGAAATCTTCGCGATCAACGGTGACGGCTCGGGGTCGGAGCTGCTCTTCGGTTACCGCGCCGGCGGCCCGGTCAAGGCGACGCTTATCCAGCAGCGCCAGCCGGAGCGAGCCACCGGTGAAATCATCGACACCTTGCGTCATGACGACGACCACGTGCTGATCGGGGTCACGCCATGGGACAGCGGTGCGGACGGCGACTTCACCAAGGTCTACATGATGGACGTACGCGATGGCAGCAAGCATCCGATTGCGATCGCACCCGTGCGTAGCGCCGAGTTTGTCACTGACAACAAGGGCGTGGTCCGGTTTGCTTTTGGTTGGGATGCTCGCGCCCATATGCAGGTGTTCTATCGCGAAGGCGATGGCAAGCCGTGGACGCTGTTGTTCCAGGGCACCGATGAAAAAGACGTATCGGTGCCTTACACGTTCAGCCGGGACGACACCCGCGTATACATGTCATGCATCGTGCCCGGCACGGCCAGTGCGCTATGCCAGTGGGACGTGGCGACGCAGGCCATGCAGGAAAAGCCCGTATGGAGCAGCGCCGTTGCGGGCCTCGATGGTCTCGTCTACAGCCTGGATGGGCTGGATGTCGTCGGCGTGAACTCGATGCCGGGGATGCCGACCACCGAGGCGATCGTGGCCGGGTCCGATACGATGAAGGCGATCATCGGCATGTCCAAGGAGTTCCCGGGCGAAAGCGTGCGCATCGTCTCGAGCACGGACGACGGCAGCAAGGCCGTCGCGCTGGCATCGTCGGATATGGACCCCGGTACGTTCTATCTATGGGATGCGGCAACGGGCAAGGCATCAGTGCTCTTGCAGCGCGCGCCATGGATCAAGCCTGACCTGATGGCATCCATGGAGCCGGTGGAGTTCAAGGCGCGAGACGGCCTGACCCTGCATGGCTACCTGAGCACGCCACCGGGCAAGGAGAAGTCCAAGCACCAGCCGTTGGTGGTTTTTGTGCATGGCGGTCCTTTCGGTATCCGCGACGAGTGGGCTTACGATTCTTATGTCCAGGCGCTTGCCACGCACGGCTATGCGGTGTTGCAGGTCAATTACCGTGGGTCAGGCGGTTACGGCCATGCGTTCGTGAAGGCTGGCTATGGCCAATGGGGCGGCAAGATGCAGGATGACCTGACGGATGCGACGCAATGGGCGATCCAGCAGGGCATCACGGATGCCGGGCGCATCTGCATCTTCGGCGGCAGCTACGGCGGCTATGCCGCGCTCGAAGGGGCGGTGAAGGAACCCGATCTTTATCGCTGCGCCATCGGCTACGTTGGTGTGTACGACCTGACCCTGATGTATTCCAAGGGTGACGCGTCGGATCAGGTAGCCGGCAAGAGCTTCCTTCGTTACTCCCTTGGAAGCGATTCCGCCGCCCTGGCTGCACATTCACCGGTCAACCAGCTCGACAGCCTCAAGGCAAACGTGATGCTGGTCGTTGGCGGCCAGGACACGCGCGTTCCGCCGCAGCATGGCGAAAGCCTGCATGCGGCGTTGCAGAAGCGTGGTATTGCCCATGAGTGGCTGTACAAGGGCGACGAGGGCCATGGCTTCTACGACGAGAAGAACGAGGCAGAGCTGTTCGAGCGGGTGACGCAGTTCCTCGATCGCAACCTGTCCGGCCAGTCAGCGGGCGCAGGTTCGCCTTGAGCGAAGCCACGGCTTCCACGACATTCCGGTCTGCACCGGAATGTCGTGGGGTCGACATCGGGAAGGGATGAGAAGCGACGCGAATGCGTCGCTCAGAACAGCAGCGAAGCCATCCGCCGGCGGTAGCGCCCGACGAGCTCGGCATCATCCAGCGTGGAGAAAGCAGCCAGCAGGCGCTTTTTGGCCTGGCCGTCGTTCCAGTCGCGGGCCTTTTCGAGCGTGGCGAGGAACTGATCCAGTCCTGCCGCTGCATCACCTTCCAACAGAAGCCGAACGCCCAGCAGGTCGCGAGCTTCCCAGTCTGCGCCGTTGCCCTGGACGCGCTGTTGCAGCTCGGGCAGTGACGGTGCGCCCTTCAATGCGCGCGCCAGGTCGAGCTGGCTACCCAGGCGCAAGGCGCGGGCATCGTGGGCGAGGTTGGCGGGCAGGGCGGCGAGCTCGGCCTCTGCGGCGTCGGCGTGGCCGGCCTGCATCAGGGCCAGCGCCAGGTCGAGCTTCAGCTCCGTGCGCTCCGGCTCGGCGGCGATGGCCAGCTGGATGCGGTTGACGGCTTCCTCCGGCGATTCCGGAATCTCTGCTTCGGCGTCGTTGGCGGCGTCACCGTCCTGCGGCTGCACATGGCGCAACAGGAACTCGCGCAGCTGGCCTTCCGGCAGGGCGCCGGCGAAGCCGTCGACGATCTGGCCGTCCTTGACCAGCATCACCGTGGGGATGCTACGGATGCCGAACATCCCAGCCAGCTGCTGGGACTTGTCCACGTCGATCTTGGCCAGCCGGAAGGCGCCATTGAACTCGCCGGCCAGCTTTTCCAGCATCGGGCCGAGGGTCTTGCACGGGCCGCACCAGGTCGCCCAAAAGTCCACCAGGATGGGCGTGGTCAGCGAGGCCTGCAGCACCTCGGCTTCGAAGTTGTCCTCGCGCACGTCGAAGACATGCGTATCGGCGGTCGTGGCACTCACTGGAAACTCCCGTTGA
This sequence comes from Dyella amyloliquefaciens, assembly GCF_004296575.1. GTDB lineage: Bacteria > Pseudomonadota > Gammaproteobacteria > Xanthomonadales > Rhodanobacteraceae > Dyella > Dyella amyloliquefaciens. The sequence goes on from NZ_SAYT01000007.1 coordinate 90,772, forward strand.
CGAATGGCCCACACATCAGGGCAAAGCCCAGCATATCAAGGGTTAACGGCGGAGGACCCCCTTGTGGAATCGGTTCGGGCACCCATAAGGCGCTTACGGCCGCTTCAGGGTGGGGCGTGTAACAGGGTGTCCAAGGTCCTATCGGCGTTGGGCCGCGATATTTGCGAAAATCACGGAATGACCATGCCAGCGCAAGGCATCAAACCCGGCATCGCGCCTCCCACGCTGTGGATCTGCGAGCACTGCGATACCGTCTATCGCCGGCGCGAGCTGGTGTGCGGCGAGGTGGCGCGCTGCACGCGTTGCGACGCGATCCTGGCGAGGCACCACAGCCTGTCGGTGAACGCCATCCTGGCGCTGGTGGTCACGGCCATGATCGCCTTCATCCAGGCCAATATCTGGCCGATCGTCACCCTGGGGCTCAACGGGACCCTGATCAGCACCACCTTGTGGGGCTGCATTGTGATGATGTGGGACGAGAGCGCACAGGTCGTGGCCGTGCTGGCGGCTGCCACGCTGTTCTTCTTCCCCATCATCAAGATGCTGCTGCTGGGCTGGGTGTCGCTGTATGCGCGGTCCGGCCGCCGCGCGCCCGGATTCCGCTGGGCCATGGTGACGCTGTACCGCATCGGGCCGTGGACCATGACCGAAGTGTTTGTGCTCGGTGCGCTGGTGGCCATCGTCAAGGCGCACATGTATTTCGACGTGATCCCCAACCCTGGCATCTTCGGCTATGGCGTGCTGATGCTGATCATCACCGCGTTCTCCAGCATCGACGTGCGCCGCTTGTGGGACACCACCGAGGAAACTCCGGCATGAACGGCCTGCCGCGCGCCAGCGACCTGGGCCTGATCGGTTGCCATGTGTGCGGCATGGTCTGCCGTGACGTCGAGGCAGACCATGCCGCCTGTCCGCGCTGTGGCTCTTCGCTGCACAAGCGCAAGGAGGCGAGCTATAGCCGTACCTGGGCGCTGCTGATCGCAGCCTTCATCTTCTACATACCCGCCAACGTGCTGCCGATCATGCGCACGGTGAGCGTGGGCGACGTGGACGACAACACGATACTGAGCGGCATCATCGAGTTGTGGGTTAAAGGCTCGCCGGACCTTGCCGTCATCGTATTCACGGCCAGCATCGTGGTGCCGGTGCTGAAGTTCTTCGCCCTCAGCCTGCTGCTGGTCAGCGCGCAGCGGGGCAGCCTCTGGGCGCAGCGCCAGCGTTCGAAGCTGTATCGGCTGGTGGAGTTCATCGGCTACTGGTCGATGCTGGATGTGTTCGTGGTGGCGCTGCTGACCGCGTTGGTGCAGTTCGGTTTCTTCAGCCAGGTGGAGCCTTTGCCTGGCGTGGTGTATTTCGGCCTCACGGTAATCATTACCATGCTGGCCTCGATGACGTTCGACCCCCGACTGATCTGGGATGGCAGGGACTTCGATGACTGACGACAAAAAGCCGATCACGGACGATCTCCCCGAACCGGTGGTGCGACGACCGCGCGTCAACGCGTCGATCGTGTGGCTGGTGCCCATCGTTGCCGCGCTGGTGGGCCTGTCGCTGGTGATCCATGCGTGGACCCAGGCGGGTCCCACCGTCAGCATCAGCTTCCTCAGCGCCGAAGGCCTCGACCCCGGCAAGACGCCGGTGAAGTTCAAGAACGTCATCATCGGGCGCGTGACTGCCGTGCGGCTCAGCGAGGATCGTTCGCGCATCATTGCCAAGGTGGCGCTGGAGAAGAGTGCGCAAGGCTTCGCCACGGCGGATACCCGCTACTGGGTGGTACGCCCGCGCATTGGCCTGGGCGGCGTCTCCGGCATTGACACGCTGCTGTCCGGCGCTTTCATTGGCGCGGATGTGGGCGAGTCCAGCGAGCCCAAGAGCGAATTCACCGGGCTGGAAAACCCTCCGCCGGTCACCCATGGCGCGCCGGGCAAGACCTTCGACCTGCAATCGGATGACCTTGGGTCGCTCGATATCGGTTCGCCCGTGTACTACCGCCGCATCCAGGTCGGCCGCGTGTCGACCTATCACCTGGACAAGGACGGCAAGGGCGTCACCCTGCAGATCTTCGTGGACGCGCCGAACGACCAGTTCGTTACCACCTCCTCGCGCTTCTGGAATGCCAGCGGCATCGACGTGTCGCTGGGCGCGGATGGCCTGAAGGTGAACACGCAGTCGCTGGCCACGGTGCTGGCGGGCGGCGTGGCCTTCCAGGACCCTCCGGGTCCGCATGACGCCACGCCGGCGCAGGAAGATACCGCCTATCGGCTGTTCAACGACCGCGCTACCGCGATGGCGCCGCCGGATGGCGAGCCCAAGTACATCCGCATGCGTTTCGACCAGTCCCTGCGCGGTCTGGCGGTGGATGCGCCGGTCGAATTCCTCGGCGTGCCGTTCGGCCGCGTGGTGTCGGTGAACCTCGATTTCGACGAGAAGACCCAGACCTTCCCGACCATCGTCGGCGCCGTGGTCTACCCGGCCCGCCTGGGCAAGGCGCACGACAAGCTGGTGGCGCTGGCCAAGGCGCGCGGCGACGACGAGCAGATGTCCCAGATGATGGGTCGCCTCGTCGAGCATGGCCTGCGTGCGCAGGCGCGCACCGGCAACCTGCTCACCGGCCAGCTGTACATCGCCATGGACTTCCTGCCGAAGGCGCCGAAGGTGGCCTTCGATGGCACGGCCAAGCCGCTGGAGATACCGACCGCGCCCGGCGACCTCGACAAGATCCAGCAGCAGCTGGCCGATATCGTGTCCAAGCTGCAGAAGGTGCCGTTCGACAGCATCGGCAAGAACCTCGACCAGTCGCTGGCCGAGCTCAACCGCACGCTCAAGCAGGTCAACGGCAGCGTGCTGCCGGAAGTGAAGAACACGCTGAAGGGCGCGCAGCAGACGCTGGGCACCGCCAACAGTGCCTTTGCGCCGGACGCCCCGCTGCAGCAGAACCTCGGCGGCACCCTGCAGGAACTGCAGCGCGCCGCGCGCTCGCTGCGCGTGCTTACCGATTACCTGGGTGATCATCCGGACGCGCTGCTGCGTGGACGCCGTGCCGACGACAAGCTGCAACAGACGCCGCCACCGCCACCGCCGGCCGCGCCGACACAAGGGAGCAAGCCATGATCCGTGCCCGAACCCTGAACCTGGGCGTGGCCCTGCTCGCATTGGTGGTGGGCGCGTGCAGTTCGGTGCCGCCGGTGCGCTACTTCACCCTGGTGCCGGCTCCCGGTGGCGAAGCGACCGGCGCGCCTTCGGCGCAGCCATTCCAGTTCGAACTGCTGCCGGTCACCGTACCGGCCCAGGTCGACCAGCCGCAGCTGGTGGTGCGCCAGGGCGGACAGGGCGTGGCGATGTTGCAGGGCCAGCGCTGGATCGCGCCGTTGGGCGACGAGGTGCGCGGGGCGCTGTCCGCCGACCTGACGCGGGACTTCCATGCGCAGGACGTCACCAGCCTGCCGGCCCAAGGCAAGTCCACCGTGCGCATCAAGGTCGACGTGCGTCGCTTCGATTCGGTGCCGGCCAGCTACGCCTACCTCGATGCCGCCTGGAGCGTTCGTCCGCTCAAGGGTGGCGAGCCGCTGGCCTGCACCAGCCGGATCACCGAAACCGTGGGCGAGGGCTATGACGCCCTGGTGCAAGGTCACCAGCAGGCGATCGCTCGCCTGGCTGGCGAGATCGGGGCGGTTGCCGGCGCCCTGGCCAGCGGCCAGTCCGCCAGCTGCCCGACCACCTGATGCGTACCCCTCGGCACCCGTAGGAGCGCACCCAGTGCGCGACCGCAGCGCTCCGGCGCACCCCAGTCCCGCATGGGCACAAACAGCCTCCGCGGGACGATTTGACGCCATTTCTGCTAGTCTGCCGCGTTCATCATCAGTCATTGCCGACTGAGAAAAACATCACGGCGCCGGACACATGCAGGACAATCAGGATCAGGGTACCCACGAGGGTAACGAACAGGGCTATCAGCCGCAGGTGGTGGAAACCTCCGCGCAGGCTTTCTGGCGCGACCACCGCGCCTACGAGGTGAAGGAAGACGCCTCGCGGCCCAAGTTCTACTGCCTCTCCATGCTGCCGTACCCGTCCGGCGCGCTGCACATGGGTCATGTGCGCAACTACACCATCGGCGACGTGATCAGCCGCTACCAGCGCATGCAGGGCAAGAACGTGCTGCAGCCGATGGGCTGGGACGCGTTCGGCCTGCCGGCCGAGAACGCCGCGATCAAGAACAAGACCGCGCCGGCCAAGTGGACCTACCAGAACATCGAGCACATGCGCGCCCAGCTGCAGCGCATGGGCTTCGCCTACGACTGGACCCGCGAGTTCGCCACCTGTCGCCCGGAGTACTACCGCTGGGAACAGTTGATGTTCACGCGGTTGATGAAGAAGGGCATGGCCTACCGCAAGAACGCGGTGGTGAACTGGGACCCGGTCGACCAGACCGTGCTGGCCAACGAGCAGGTGGTCGACGGCCGCGGCTGGCGCTCCGGCGCGCTGGTGGAAAAGCGCGAGATCCCGCAGTGGTTCTTGAAGATCACCGATTACGCGCAAGAGCTGCTGGACGGCCTGGACACGCTGCCGGGCTGGCCCGATGCGGTCAAGACCATGCAGCGCAACTGGATCGGTCGCTCCGAAGGCCTGGAAATCCACTTCGAGGTGGAAGGCGAGAGCGAGCCGCTCACCGTCTTCACCACGCGCCCCGACACGCTGATGGGCGTCACCTTCGTCTCCATCGCGGGTGAGCATCCGCTGGCGATCAAGGCCGCGCAGGACAACCCGAAGCTGGCCACGTTCCTGGAAGAGCTCAAGCACGGCGGCGTGTCCGAAGCCGAGCTGGAGACGCAGGAAAAGCGCGGCATGGATACCGGCATCGAGGCCATCCATCCGCTGACCGGCGAAAAGATCCCGGTATTCGTGGCCAACTTCGTGCTGATGGGCTATGGCACCGGCGCAGTGATGGCTGTGCCGGGCCACGACCAGCGCGACTGGGAGTTCGCCCAGAAATACAGCCTGCCTATCAAGATGGTGGTGGTTGACCGCTCCGTGCTCGATGCGGTGGCGGAGATCAAGCACGACCTGTCCAAGGGCGTGGGCTCCGATCCGCTGCGCGCTGCACTCGGCGTCGGCAGCGTCGATGTGTATGACATCCCCGCGGCAGTGCAGCTGATCGAATCGTTCGAGAAGAGCATCCAGGAAGACAGCGCCTACACCGAGCGCGGCTACCTGGTGAACTCCGGCGAATTCGACGGCATGGATTACGGCCAGGCTTTCGAAGCCATGGCTGCGCGTTTCGAGCGCGAAGACAAGGGCGTGCGCCGCGTGAACTGGCGCCTGCGCGACTGGGGCGTGAGCCGCCAGCGCTACTGGGGCTGCCCGATCCCGGTGATCTATTGCGCCAAGTGCGATGCGGTGCCGGTGCCGGAAGACCAGCTGCCGGTGGTGCTGCCCGAAGACGTTGCGTTCTCCGGCGTGCAGTCGCCGATCAAGGCCGATCCGGCATGGCGCAAGACCACCTGCCCGCAGTGCGGCGGTGCGGCCGAGCGCGAAACCGACACCTTCGACACCTTCATGGAGTCGAGCTGGTACTACGCCCGCTACACCAGCCCCGGCGCCCAGGACCAGGTCGACGAGCGCGCCAACTACTGGCTGCCGGTGGACCAGTACATCGGTGGCATCGAGCACGCGATCCTGCACCTGCTGTACTTCCGCTTCTATCACAAGCTCATGCGCGACGCGGGCCTGGTGAAGGCTGACGAACCGGCCACCAACCTGCTGTGCCAGGGCATGGTGATCGCCGAGACGTTCTATCGCGACAACGCCGACGGTTCGAAGGACTGGATCAATCCGGCCGACGTGGAGATCGAGCGCGACGAGAAGGCGCGCGTGATCGGTGCACGGTCGAAGCAGGACGGTGAGCCGGTGAAGATCGGCGGCACCGAGAAAATGTCCAAGTCAAAGAACAACGGCATCGATCCGCAGGCGATGGTGGACAAGTACGGCGCCGACACGGTGCGCCTGTTCTCCATGTTTGCCGCGCCGCCGGAGCAGTCGCTGGAGTGGAGCGAGGCCGGCGTCGAAGGCATGGCCCGCTTCCTGCGCCGCTTCTGGCGCGAAGTGACCACACATGCGTCGCAGCCGGACCATCCGGTGGTCGATCCGGCCGCACTCGATGCGGGCCAGAAGACGCTGCGCCGCCAGGTGCACGAAACCATCCAGAAGGTCAGCGACGACTTCGGCCGCCGCCACTCCTTCAACACCGCCATCGCCTCGTTGATGGAGCTGCTCAACGCGCTCAACAAGTTCAACGACATGAGCGAGCAGGGCCGCGCCGTGCGCCATGAGGCGCTGGAAACCATGGTGCTGTTGCTCAACCCGGTGGTGCCGCACGTCAGCCACACGCTGTGGCAGGTGCTGGGCCATGCGCAGTCGGTGCTGGAAGACCAGTCCTGGCCGCAGGTGGACAATGCCGCGCTGGTGCGCGATTCGCTCACGCTGGCGGTTCAGGTCAACGGCAAATTGCGCGGTACCATCGAAGTCGCCGCCAACGCCTCGAAGGAAGAGGCCGAGGCGCTTGCCCTGGCACAGCCGAACGTCGTGGCCTTCCTCGAGGGGCAGACCGTGCGCAAGGTGATCGTCGTTCCGGGCAAGATCGTCAACATCGTCGCAGGATGAAATCCATGAGCCGTGTGTTCAAAGCTTCGCTGCTGTTGATCTCCACCATTGCCCTGGCGGCATGCGGCTTTCATCTGCGCCAGAGCGTGGCATTGCCAGCCTCGATGCAGCACGTGCACATCACGGGGAACGGCGATCCCAACCTGCAGCGCGGCCTGGCCCGTGCGCTGGCGAGCTCGGGCATCACGGTGGAAGAACACACCGGCGCCGACATCGCCGAACTCAACATTCCGGTGGCGAACTTCAGCACCGACACGCTGACAGTGAGCGGCCAGGCTCGCGTGACCGAATACACGGTGCGCTACCAGGTGCAGTTCGAAGTCCATGACGGTGCCGGCCAGCCGCTGGTGCAGCGCCAGCGCATCGACATGTCGCGCGAGTTCAGCTACGACGCCACCAACACCATCGGCACGACGGCCCAGGTCGATGCGATCCGTAGCAGCCTCAACGACGACATGGTGCAGGCCATCCTGTTCCGTCTGCAGGCCGCGGGCCGCCATCCGGAAAAGACGGCCGCCCAGGCCGTACAGGCCGCTGACTCGGCGCCCGCGCCGGCCAGCAGCACGCACTGAGCCGCCATGCCGCTCAATGCCGCCCAATGGCAGAAGTCGCTGACGGCGGACCATCTGCGGTCGGTCTATCTGCTCGCCGGTGAAGAACTGCTCGTGCTGGAGGCGGCCGACGCCTTGCGTGCGCAGGCACGCAAGCTCGGTTACGCCGAGCGCGAAGTGCTGGACGTCGGCAACCATTTCGACTGGGATGACCTGGCGCGCTCCGCGGCCGGCATGTCGTTGTTCGCCACGCGTCGCCTGCTGGATTTGCGCCTGCCCACCGGTCGCCCCGGTACCGAGGGCGCCAAGGCGATCAACGAGTTTTGCGCCAATCCGCCGCCCGACGTCACGTTGCTGATTACCGCCACCGAGTGGAGCAACAAGCACGAAGGCGCGTGGACCAAGAACCTCGACGCCGCCGGCGCCCTGGTCGTGTTCAATGCGCCGCGCCCGAATGAATGGGCTTCATGGATTGGTGCGCGCCTCACCTCGCGCGGCCTGTCTGCCACACCTGATGCGGCTGCCTTGCTGGCCGAGCGCGTGGAAGGCAACCTGCTCGCCGCCGCGCAGGAGATCGACAAGCTGGTCGTGTTGCATGGCCAGGGCAAGATCGATGCGGCAAAGATGGAAAACCTCGTCGCCGACAGTGCCCGCTACGATGCCTTCAAACTCACCGATGCCGCCTTCGCAGGCGAGGGTGGGCGAGCGCTGCGCATCCTGCATGGCCTGCATGCGGAAGGCGATGAACTGATCGCATTGATGGGCTGGCTGGTGAACCAGCTGCAGCTTGCCTTGCGCCTGGCGAATGCACGCGACTTTGCCGCGCAGGCGCGCACCGAGCGCCTGTGGCCCGCGCGCGAGCAGCTGTTCCGCAAGGCATTGCGCCGCGCACCGCGCGAACACTGGCTGCAGTGCCTAGCGCGCGCCGCGCGCATCGATCGCATGGCCAAGGGCCGCGAGCAGGGCGATCCCTGGCTCGAGGCGGAACGCCTCATCGCCGCCATCGCCGAGCCTCGGGCGGCGCAGGCGCTCGCATGACAAGGCACGACACCTCTCCCTCTCCCGTGGGGAGAGGGGGCCAACGATCATGATGCGTCCACTCGCCATCTTCGGCGGCACCTTCGATCCGATCCACCTGGGTCACCTCAGTGTTGCCTGGGAGGCATCCGAGCTGCTCGACGCCGACGTGCGCCTGATGCCGGCGAGCGTACCGCCACATCGTCCTTCGCCGCTGGCGAATGCTCAGCAGCGCGTGGCGATGTTGCGCGCTGCGCTGCAGAAGCAATCGCGCCTGACCTTGGATACGCGCGAACTGGAGCGCAGTGGTCCGTCCTACACGATCGACACGCTGGCCGAGCTGCGCAAGGAAGAAGGCGATCGTTCACTGGTGCTTTTGTTGGGTGCCGACGCTTTCGCCGGGCTGCCTTCGTGGCACCGCTGGCGTGAACTGTTCGATGTCGCGCACATTGGCGTGCTCAGCCGCCCCGGTGTGGAGATCACATGGTCCGATGCGTTGCTGGCCGAAATCGGGCCGCGGCTGATCGAAGATGCGGCTGTATTGCGCGCATTGCCAGCGGGCAAGGTGATCGAGCTCTCCGTCACGCCGCTGGAAATTTCAGCGACGCGCATCCGAGAGTTGCTGGCCGAAGGCCGTGACCCGCGATACCTGCTGCCGTGCGGGTTGTTCGACGATGCGGGCATTCTTGCGCCCTACCGCAAGGGCTGATGCCCGCCACACCGTAGGAGCGCACCCAGTGCGCGACCGCAGAGTCACGGTTTTGCCGCTTCGTAGGCTTTTCGCGCACTGGGTGCGCTCCTACAAAAAGCCGGTTTGTCACGACGTTCGCGGTACGAACCTCAACGCCACCGAGTTCATGCAGTAACGCAACCCGGTCGGTGGCGGCCCATCATCGAAAACGTGCCCGATATGACTGTCGCAACCTGCGCAGCTCACGGCCGTGCGTTCCCAGCCAAAGCTGCTGTCCCGCTTTTCGATGACGTTCTTCCTGGCGATCGGCTGCCAGAAGCTTGGCCACCCCGTGCCGGAATCGAACTGCGTGGCGGCGTCGAACAATGCCGTGTCGCATGCCGGGCATCGATAAAGGCCGGGCACTGGCGGCTTCTCGTGCTGGCCGCTGAAGGCGCGTTCGGTGCCTTCGCGACGCATGACGTAGTACGCGTCATCGGACAAGCGCTGATGCCACTGCGCATCGTTGAGAACCAGCTTGCGCACGTGGCAGGGGCCCAGGTGATGTCCATCGTCGGCGAAGCACTCGAGCATCAGGTCTTCGCCCTGTGCCACGGGAGTCGCGGCCATGGCATCTCCCGACGCTGCCCCGCGGCGGAGGAAATCAGGCAGCAGCCATGCTCCCGTCACGGCGATGGCGCCGCCGGTGAGTGCCGCACGCAGGAAGCGGCGGCGTTCCAGCATCACGATGTCTTTGGTGCGGGACATGGTGGCCTCCACCACGCGAAGACGCGTATCAGCCGAACGTAAAGGCGTAAGCCTGCACGCCGGGATCGAGGAAGGTGATTTCGAAGGTGCGCTCGCCCGTGCCGGCCGCCTGGCGCACCAGTTGGTACAGGCGTTGCGATGTCACCGTGCCGTTGCCCTCGGCATCGGTGTCCATGCCGTGATCGGCGGACGGCGCCTTGCCGTCGATGGTCACGCGGAAGCGCACCGGCTTGCCGTCGGACGAGGGGCCAAGCACCAGGTGCAGATCGCGCCCGCGGAAGCGATAGACGATGCGTCCATTGGCTTGGTCCAGTCGAGCGCTTTCCTCTCGCACGGTCCAGTGGCCATCCAATGCCCATTGATTGGCCATCAATGTAGACGGCACGCGGTAGTTCCACGCATCGTCATGCGCGACCTGGCCACCCGCAAAATTCTCGGCGCGTGCATAACCGACGTAGGTTTCCGGCGAGCGCTGCGCGTCGCCTGAACTCGCCGCTTCCGCACCCTGTGCCCCGGGCTGCACGTAGCCGCCGGGCAGGTTCTTCTGGCCGGCTTCGGTAAGCAGCTGACGGATCACGTCCTCGCTCTGGTCGTACTCGCCCTCACCAAAATGGTGATGGCGGATATGCCCCTGGGCGTCGATGAAGTAGTGCGCTGGCCAGTATTCGTTGTTGAAGCCTTTCCAGATCGAGTACTCGTTATCGAGCGCCACGGGGTAATCGACGCCGAGATCCTTCACCGCCTTGATGACGTTCTGCGGCTCCTTCTCGAACGCGAACTCCGGTGCGTGCACGCCGATGACGACCAGGCCATGGTCCTTGTACTTGTCGGCCCAGCCGCGCACGTAGGGCAGCGAGCGGATGCAGTTGATGCAGGAGTAGGTCCAGAAATCGACCAACACCACCTTTCCGCGCAGCGACTGGGCGCTAAGTGGTGCGCTGTTGAGCCATTGCGTCGCGCCCGCCAGCGAAGGCAACTCGCCCTCGATCGGCAGCGGATCGCCCGCCTTCACCGCAGGCTGTGGTGCTGGTGCGGGGCGCACGGCATCGATCAGCTTCTGTTCGATACTGCTGGTGCTGGCGAGCGACACACGCGTCAGCAGGCCGGTGTCCATGCCCAGTGCAATCGCGGCCACGCCTGCAAGCACCAGTACACCGAGCATGCGGCGCACCCATTCGCCCGCGCCCAACGAGCGCTTCATCAGAGAGAACACGCGACCACCCACGACAAGTGCCAGCGCGAGAGAGGTGGCCGCGCCTGCCGCATAGGTGAGCAGCAGCAAGGTGGTCTGCACGCTGGCGCCATTGAGCGCCGCGCCCGTGAGCAGCAGACCGAGGATGGGGCCGGCGCACGGTGCCCACAGGAGACCGGTAGCCACACCCAGGCCCGCCGCCGACCACACGGAGTCGCCTTCGGTATCCGAGCGCTGGGTCAGCTTGTTGCCCAGTGCCACGAACGGCCGGCTGATCCACTCGGCGAGATGGCTCGACAGCAGGGTGAGCCCCAGCACCGCGAGCACGATCATGGCGACGATGCGGCCATATTGATTGGCGCGGATGGCCCAGCCACCACCGATCGCCGCCAGCGTCGCCACGAGTGCGAAGGTGAGCGCCATGCCGAGCAGCATCGGCAGGCCATTGCGCATGAAAGGACGGTCGGCGCGCGCAAACACAAAGGGCAGCACCGGCAGGATGCACGGGCTGAGTATGGTCAGCACGCCGCCGAGGTAGGCCAGGATCAGCACGAGCATGTGGGCAGCATCCTTCAGAGAGTCTTATACGTATTCGCCGGGTGTGGCCTTCCGGTTACCGCGATTCTTCTCGGGGCAGGAAGGGGCGGCGACCTGCTCGAAGCATCCTCCTGGCCGACGCCGCTGTCATTCCCGTGCGGGGCGAAGAGCCTGCCAGGCACGTGACCTGGATCCGGGCAAAGCCGGCATCTGCGCGAAGTAACGCGGCCCGCCGCGACGTCGAATAAACAGAAGGCCCACTGACACCACTCCATGACCCCTGCCTTGACCGCCACCCGTCCGATGGTTCTAGATAGCGTCCTTCCCCCATGGGCCAGGGCCGACTTTGCCGTGAGTGACGCCGCCGACAGCGCCATCGATTCGCCGGAACGGCGGCGGGCGGCATGGATGGCGGCGGCGCAAGCCGGTGACCGGCAGGCCTATGAGCGTGTGCTGGCCGACTCGGTGCCCCTGATTCGCGCCGCGGCCCGGCGCCAGGGTGTGGACGTGGACCTGCAGGACGATGTGGTGCAGGAGACCCTGCTTACCGTGCATCGCGTGCGCCACACCTACGATCCGGGCCGCTCGTACGATGCGTGGCTGTCCGCCATCGCTGCGCGGCGTGCCATCGATGCATTGCGCAGCCAGGGACGACGCGGGCATCGTGAGCTGCACGACGAGCGTGCCTACGACATGCATCCCGACGAGCACGACGCCACGGCGGCCACCGAGCGCGAGCAGGAAGCACATCGCCTGCACGAAGCCATTGCCTCGTTGCCACCGGGGCAGCGCGAAGCCGTCGAGCAGCTTGGTCTCAAGGAGCGCTCGCTGGCCGAGGCATCCGCACACACCGGTCGCCAGACGGGTGCGCTGAAAGTAAATCTGCACCGCGCGATGAAGGCGCTGCGTGCCCGTTTCCATGGAGAACCCTGAGCATCATGTCCGAGTCGCGACTCCCCGAGTCACTGATCCAGTCGCTGGGCGTGCAGCTGACCCCGGTGCGGCGCCTGCCGCCGCCCTGGCTGCGCACGGTCAGCTGGCTGTTGGTGGTGGCGGTGATCGCACTGGGGTTGCTGTGGCACTACGGCGCCGAGCACATGATCCGCCGCTGGATCGCCGAGCCGGATATCGCCGTGGCGGGCGTCGGCGCAATCATCACCGCTGTATCCGCCGCCTGGGTGGCGTTCACGCTCGGCGTACCCGGGCGCTCCGCCTGGTGGGCGTGGCTGCCGGTGCCCGGTCTGCTGCTATGGGTAGGAGCCAGTGGATTGGGTTGTCTGCGTGGTGTCGTCATCCCGGGAGCGCAGGTGGCCACCGCGCATCAGTCCGGCGACTGTCTGGTGTTCATCATCAGCATCTCGATACCGTTGTCAGCGTTGCTGGTATGGCTGTTGCGTCGCGCTTGCCCGCTGCGCCCCGTGTTGACGGCGATCATGATCGGCCTTGCCAGTGCGGCGGCTTCTGCTGCGCTGCTGGAGATCTGCCACGGCTTCGCCGTCGCCGTCACTGACCTGATCACGCACGCGATCGCCGTGGGGATTGTGGTGTTGGCCAATGCGCTGATGGGCGGCCGCCTGCTGCAGCCTGCATTGAAGTAACTCTCCTCTTCGTCGCAACGAAGGAAGACATGCGGCATGTACCGCATCGTCCATCTTTCAGGAGAGTTCCCATGAAGACTGTCATTTCGCTGGTTCTTGCAGCGTCGTTTGCCTGCGCGTCCGTCGCCTTCGCACAGGATGCGATGCAGCCGGCGAGCGCCGGTTCCGCCATGAAGCAGGACGCGATGAAGAGCAGCGACACGATGATGAAGAAAGATGCTTCAGGCATGAAACACGACAGCATGAAGAAGCATGACGCGAAGAAGGGTGATGCGATGCAGCACGGAGACGCGATGAAAAAGGATGCCGGCAGCACCGATGGCGGTGCCATGTCCGGTGGTCAGTGATACGGGCCGTATGCCGCAAGAAAACGCGATTTCGCGGACGGCGTGAGCACCGCAGCAAACCGTCCTGAGTGCTTGTGGCCTGTCGATATTGACGCTGAACAGAGATGTCGACAGGTCGCATTTCCGTGTCGTGCATGGGTATACCCTAAGCCCGTTCCGGGCGTATGCGACACGGGGGCGAGCCCGGTGGACATGGTTTCACGAACCAGGGACGGGGCGTTCGCATCGGGCAGGACCGCTGATGTGGCGTGGCCGGGATCGACGCAAGCCGGTGCCGGATCGTCGGAGTCGCTAGGGAAGAGCGACACCGGCAGTTCCATGGAAGTGCGGCGCGGCCGCACGGTTACTTCACCGCTCTCGGAGATACGTACCCATGAAAGTTTCCCGTTACGCCATCCTCGCCCTTGCCACTGCCGTCGCCCTCGGATTCGCCGTGTCGCCAGTCATGGCTCAGCAGAGCACGCCGACGCAGTCCGCACAGGACGCCAGCAAGGACGCGATGAAATCCAGCTCGGATGCCATGAAGTCCGGCTCGGACGACATGAAGTCCGCCAATGATTCGATGAAGAGCGACACCAAGAGCAGCTCGCATCACAACAAGAAGCAGCACAAGAAGGGCAGCGAGCCTGCTTCTTCGTCGACCGCCGGTCACTGATACCACGCCTGACGGGCAAGCAAGGCTCCCCATGTGGGAGCCTTGTCTTTTTTGCGTGGTGTAATAGCCATGATCACGTGGCGGAGCACTCACCATGGCAAGCCGTTTTCTGGAACGCCTGGGTATCGCCCAGCCTCTTGTTCTGGCTCCCATGTCCGGAGCATCCACGCCGGCGCTGGTGGCGGCGGTATCCAACGGCGGTGGGTTGGGATCCCACGGTGTGGGCTATCTCGAACCGCAGGCGATCCTCGATGAGGCGGCGAAGATCCGCGCGCTTACCGATCGCCCCTTCGCGCTGAATCTGTTTGTCTTGCCCGATGGTGTCCACGAAGACGAAGCCGCCATCGACCATGCTCGTGCCGCGCTCGATGCGCTGATGGAGCACGAGGGCCTGGCCGTGCGTACGACGCGGCCGGAACGCTGGGCGCCGCGCTTCTCCGACCAGTTCGCCGCGTTGTGCGAGGCGCGTCCGCCCGTGGCCAGCTTCACCTTCAACCTGCTGACGCCCCGCCAGATCGAAGAGCTCCAGCGCCGCGACATCATCGTGATCGGCAGCGCGACTTCATTGGCCGAGGTACGGGCCTGGGCCGCACTGGGCGTGGATGCCATCAGCCTGCAAGGCGCCGAGGCTGGCGGCCACCGCGGCACCTTCCTGCATGCCCCGGAGGAGGCCGTGATCGGGCTGTTCGCCCTGATCCGGCTGGCGGCCCGCGCGGTGAACGTGCCGCTGATCGCGGGCGGCGGGATCATGGACGGGCGGGGCATGCTGGCTGCGGAAATGCTGGGGGCGGCGGTCAGCCAGCTCGGCACGGCGTTCCTGGGCTGTCCGGAATCGGCGGCGGCCGCGGCCTGGAAGCACGATCTGCCGGGAACGGACGACACCCGGGTCACCACGATACGCAGCTTCTCCGGGCGCGCGGCCCGCGGGCGGCGCAACACCTACGTAGACGCGATGGAAGCCCAGGCGGGACATTTTCCGGCCTATCCGGTGATGAACGCGCTGACCTCGCCGCTGCGCAAAGCCGCAGCAGCAGCGGGGCGGGGTGACCTAGTTTCGGAATGGTGCGGGCAGGCTGCGAGCCTGTCACGAGCCATGCCGGCGACGGATTTGGTCGCGATCTTGCTTGAGGAATATGCCCAGGCCCGGGCAAATCTCGCTTGACGTGGACTTCAGGGTGGGGCGGTATACTGGCGCCGCGCTATCCCGCGCATCGATCATGCATCGAGGCAACCGCACTTGAGTCAGACGTCCCCTCGCAGCACCAAATCCGCCACCACGGCGGTCATTCGCCAGCAAGTCCTCGACGCGCTGGACGAACTGAAGGCCAAGGACATTCGTGAGATCGACGTCCGCGGCAAAACCTCCATCGCCGATCTGCTGGTCATTGCCTCCGGCACCTCCGCGCGCCATGTGAAATCCATCGCCGACGAAGTCGTCAAGTTCGCCAAGAAGGCGGGCGTGATGCCGCTCGGCGTGGAAGGCGAGCAGGAAGCCGAATGGGTACTGGTGGACCTGGGAGACGTGATCGTCCACGTCATGCTCCCGCGCATCCGCGAGTTCTATGGCCTGGAGAGGCTGTGGACCGTGGGTGACCGCGAAGTCGACGCCGAAGTCGCCAGCGTGGGTTGATGTCCCACGCTCAGGCGGTCATCGCCGCGCGCCTCCCAACGCGCGTGGCAGTTCTTTTTGTTTCCCTGCTTTTCGGTGAATACGCATGCGCGCGCGCCTGATTGCCGTCGGTGAACGCATGCCCGCCTGGGTGGCGGAAGGTTTCGCCGAATACCGCAAGCGGCTGTCGCATGACTTGCCACTCGAACTCATCGAGCTGAAGCCCGGCGTACGCGGCAAGGGCCGCGATGACGCGCGGGCGATCCAGGATGAAGGCGCCGCGATCCTCGCTGCCTTGCCGCGCGACATCCACGTCGTGGCATTGGACGGTCGCGGCAAGACGTGGTCCAGCGAAGACCTGGCGGCGCAGCTTGAGAAATGGCGGATGTCCGGGCGCGATCTCGCGTTCCTGATCGGCGGGCCGGATGGCCATGCGCCGGACGTACTCGCGCGCGCTGATCAGAGCTGGTCGCTGGGGCCGCTTACGCTGCCGCACATGCTGGTTCGCCTGGTGCTCGCCGAGCAGCTTTATCGCGCCACCACGCTGCTTTCCGGCCACCCGTACCATCGCGCCTGATCGTCGTCGCCGCTCGCGGCTATGCGCCGGGGGTATGTGCCACCACGGCCACTTTGCGTGGAAAAGTGGTCATATGCCGCCCCATCGAGCTGCCGCATACTGCGGTCACTTCAGCTTTCCGGGACCGGTTCATGTCCTTCACGGTGCGTCAGGCCACCATCCACGACCTTGATCGTGTCGTGCCGTTGTTCGATGCGTACCGGCAGTTCTACGGCAAGCCGGCGAATCTCGAACTGGCACGGCGCTTTCTGCTTGAGCGGTTCCAGCATCACGAGTCGGTGATCCTGCTTGCAACGGATAGCGAAGGCCGGGGCGTGGGTTTCACCCAGCTCTATCCCTTGTTCTCATCGGTACGCGCGGCGCGCACCTATCTGCTCAACGATCTCTTTGTCGCAGCCGACGCACGCCGGAGTGGGGTGGCTGCGGCATTGCTACACGAGGCTGTCGATTACGCACGGGCAGCCGGGGCGGTGGGCATGTCGCTCACCACGGCCCATACGAATGAGGCGGCGCAACGCTTGTATGAGTCCCTGGGGTGGAAAAGGGACCTCGAGTTTCGCGAATACAGCGTCGCTTTTTGAGCGGATTCCTACCTCAGACCATCGTCTAGCTTGCCAAGAGTTTGACGTGGCCGGGCGCTAACATGGGTGGATTGCACTTCAGGAGCAACCCCCATGGAACAGCGCATTCGCCACGCCGGACTCGCCAGCAAGGTCATGACCGCCGCCAAGGCGGCCGAGCTGATCGATCCCGGCATGACGATCGGCATGAGCGGCTTTACCGGCGCGGGATATCCCAAGGCCGTGCCGCAGGCGCTGGCTGCTCGCATGATGGCGACGCATGAGCGTGGCGAAGCGTTTCGCGTGCGCGTGCTCACAGGTGCATCGACCGCGCCCGAGCTGGACGGATCGCTGGCGCGTGCCGACGGCATCGACCTGCGCCTGCCTTACCAGTCCGATCCGGAGCTGCGCGCGCGCATCAACCGCGGCGAAATGGATTATCTGGACATCCACCTCAGCCACGTTGCGCAGTACGCCTGGTTCGGTTTCTTCGGCAAGCTCGACCTGGCGGTGGTCGAAGCCACGGCGATCATGCCGGATGGCCGGCTGCTGCCGTCATCGTCGGTGGGCAACAACAAGACCTGGCTGGATCTCGCCGACAAGGTGATCGTCGAGGTCAACCACTGGCAGCCGATGGAAATGGAGGGCATGCACGATGTGTATTACGGCACGGCGCTGCCGCCGCATCGCAAGCCCATTCCGCTGCTGAAACCGGATGACCGTATCGGCGAGCCGTACCTGCGGCTCGATCCGGACAAGGTCATCGCCGTGGTGGAAACCAACGCGCCTGACCGCAACAGCGCGTTCTCGCCGCCGGATGATTGCTCGCGCCAGATCGCCGGCCACCTGATCGATTTCTTCCGCCACGAGATCGCCAAGGGGCGTCTCTCGCCGCAGCTGCTGCCGTTGCAGTCGGGCGTGGGCAACATCGCCAACGCCGTGCTGGGTGGATTGCGCGATGGTGGATTCAAGGGACTCACTGCCTTCACTGAGGTGATCCAGGACGGCATGCTCGACCTGCTGGCCAACGACGTGCTCAGCGTCGCCTCGGCCACGTCGTTCTCGCTGAGTCCGGCGGGCATCGAGCGCTTTCTCGACAACATCGATTTCTTCCGCAAGCGCATCATCCTGCGCACGCAGGAAATCTCCAACCATCCGGAGCTGGTGCGCCGACTCGGCTGCATCGCCATGAACGGCATGGTGGAGGCGGATATCTACGGCAACATCAACTCCACGCATGTTGCCGGCACCAGCATCATCAACGGCATCGGCGGGTCGGGCGATTTCGCGCGCAACGGTTTCATGTCGTGCTTCCTTACGCCCAGCACGGCGAAGAACGGAGCGGTGTCGTGCATCGTGCCGATGGTGAGCCACGTGGATCACACCGAGCATGATGTGGCGGTGGTGGTCACCGAGCAGGGCCTGGCCGACCTGCGCGGGCTGTCGCCGCGCCAGCGCGCCAAGGTCATCATCGAGCGTTGCGCGCATCCGGACTACCGTCCGCTGTTGCAGGACTATTTCAATCGCGCGATGCACGACAGCCGCGGCAAGCACACGCCGCACCTGCTGGGCGAGGCGCTGTCCTGGCACCAGCGTTTCCTCGAAACCGGCGATATGCGACCTTAAGGGTCCCTACGCCAACGGTCACGCGTCCGCCATGCTCTATCTCGCCTCGCAGTCGCCTCGTCGCCGCCAGTTGCTGGAGCAGATCGGCGTGGAGTTCCGGGTGGTCGACGTCAACGTGCCGGAGCAACGCGCCCACGCGGAAGCGCCACGCGAATACGTCAGCCGCGTGGCGCGCGAAAAGGCGATCGCCGGGTTCGTGGCGTTGAACGATCCGCAAGCCGTCGTACTGGGCGCGGACACCGAGGTCGTGCTGGACGATGAGGTGTTCGGCAAACCGGCCGATGCTGCCGACGCCGCGGCGATGCTGCGCCGGCTATCGGCAAGAGTCCACGAGGTGATCTCCACCGTGTGGCTGGTAAGCCGCAAGGGCGAGTGGAGCGATACCAGCCTGTCGCGCGTGCGCATGCCCGAACTGGATGACGCCACCATTGCGGCCTACATCGCCACCGGCGAAGCCTTTGGCAAGGCGGGCGCCTATGCCATCCAGGGGCACGGCGCGAAGCTGATCGAGCACCTCGATGGCAGTCATTCCGGCGTGATGGGATTGCCGGTGTTCGAGACGGCGAGACTGCTGCGCGCGCATGGCGTGATCCGCGCCTGAAGCGTTGCAACCCGGTATCAGTTGCCGGGCATCATCATGAACCAGGACACGACCGCGAGCAGGTTGTTCGCACCGTGCGCCAGCACGGACGGCCAGATCGAGCCGGATTGCACCCGCAACCAGCCGAGCACCAGTCCGAGCAGCGCGAGGTTCGGCAACGCGTACCAGAGGAACGACAGGTCCGGCAGGTGTACGCAGGCAAACAGCACGGCGGTGATGGCGACGGCCCAGCCGTTGCCTACGTGTCGGCTGATCGATGACAGCAGCACGCCACGAAACAGCAGCTCTTCCACCAGCGGTCCCAGGCTCACCACCAGCAGCGCCAGCGGCAGGCGCAGCATCAGCGGAATGTGCGCGCCCAGCATCTTGATGTCCTGGCTGACCTCGTGCCCCTGCGCCAGCCATTGCGTCAGCATGCCGCCCACAAAAGGCATGAGTACGCCCAGTGCAAGGGCAACGGCATAGAGGGCGGGTATGGGCGTCGCGGTGAATCCGAAGCCCGGCAGTTCGCCGAGCGTCCACAGCGAAGGCCACCGGCGCCGGACCAGGTGAATGATCAGCACCGCGGAAATCACCAGCGTGACCATGACCGCGACGGCACTGGCATCGGACTGGCCGAGCCACGCACGGGCCTGATGAATCAGGTCGGCTAGACCATCGCCGTGCCGCAGCACCGCGACCAGTCCGGCCACGAGGCCGATGCCGCCACCGATGGCGAGCTGCAGGGCGAAGTACAGCGCGATGAATCCAAGGGCATGCCAGACGGAAGGTGCCGGCAACAGCAGTGGCAAGGATGGCGGCGAATCAGAGGCGTATTTCAATCGGTTCGCATCCATCGATGGCGAGTCCAGCAAACGCGCGTGCAAGTCGAGCTGCCGGGACGCAACGCGCTCGCTGCCCGGCAAGAACACGCTAGTCCCTGCCGCAGCGCGGGCGCAATCCTGTCCTTTGGCACGGTTGGCGGGATGGCTGGCGCCGTGTTCACGCGGTCGCCCTGTATAGTGGCGGGACGTTCCAAGGAGGAATACGGCGCGCCGAGCGCCGCCCCATGTTCGCATTCGACTGGCTGGCCGACCCTACTGCGTGGGCAGGTCTCCTCACCCTGGTGGTGCTGGAGATCGTGCTTGGCATCGACAATCTCGTCTTCATCGCGATCCTCGCCGACAAGCTTCCGGTGCGGAAGCGCGACCAGGCCCGCGTACTGGGCCTTTCGCTGGCGCTGGTCATGCGCCTGGCGTTGCTGGGAGCGATGTCCTGGCTGGTGAAACTCACGACGCCCATCCTTGTGTGGGGCGCCGTGTCGCTGTCATGGCGCGACATCATCCTGCTGCTGGGCGGCACCTTCCTGTTGTTCAAGGCCACGGTGGAACTGCACGAGCGGCTGGAGGCAGAAGACGACCACGACGCGGCCAAGCGTGCGCCCGCGCGATTCTGGCTGGTGGTGGCGCAGATCGTGGCGCTGGATGCGGTGTTCTCGCTCGATTCGGTGATCACGGCCGTGGGCATGGTGGATCACCTGTCCGTGATGATGATTGCGGTGGTGGTGGCGATGATCCTGATGATCAGCGCCAGCAAGCCACTGACGAATTTCGTCAACGCACGACCGACGGTGGTGATCCTGTGCCTGTCGTTCCTGCTGATGATCGGCTTCAGCCTGGTGGCTGAAGGCTTCGGCTTCCATATCCCGAAGGGTTACCTGTACGCCGCGATCGGCTTCTCGATCATGATCGAGGCCTTCAACCAGACCATGCGACGCAACCGCCAGCGCAGCCTGCTGGGGAGTGCACGCTCGCTGCGCGATCGCACCGCGATGGCGGTGATCAATCTGCTCGGCGGCGCGGGCAAGGAAGAGGAAGAGGCGACGCCCCATCCCGCCGCCGCGAACGCGGACGGCAACGTGGCCGTGTTCGGCAAGGACGAGCTGGCGATGGTGCAAGGCGTGCTCGATCTTGCGCACCGACCCGTGCGCTCGATCATGACGCCGCGCCCGGAAATCAACTGGATCGATCCGCGCGAAAGCGTGGAGCAGCTGCGCGCGGAAGTGAGCGCCTCCAGCCACGCATGGCTGCCGGTGGCCGGCGACGATCTCGACCAGCTGGTCGGCGTGGCATCGTCACGCGACCTGCTGGAGAGCCTGCTCGAACACGGCCGCATCGAGGTGGATCAGGTGGTGCGCAAGCCGCTGACCGTGCTCGAGTCGCTCAGCGTGCTGCGCCTCATCGAGGAGTTCCGCCGCTCGCCGCTGCAGGTGGCATTGGTGGTGGATGAATACGGCAGCGTGTTGGGCCTGGTGACGCCTACCGATGTGCTCGAAGTGATTGCCGGTGAGTTTCCCGACGACCAGAGCGGCGATCCCGCTGCCGTGCAGGAAGTGGACGGCAGCTGGATGCTTGATGCCAGCCTGGACCTGCGTCGCGTCGAACACCTGCTCGGCCTCAAGCTGAGCGGCGATGACAGTTTCTCCACGCTCGCAGGCTACGTGCTGCAACAGCTCGGGCGCTTGCCCAGTGTGGGCGACACCTTCACCAGCGAAGGGCTGAACTTCGAGGTGGTGGCGATGGACGGTGCGCGCATCGACCGGTTGAAGGTGACGCCGGAGGCGTGACGCCTCCTTCGCCTCATCCCGCCATGAGCGCCCGCGCGAGGCCCACCACGCCCAGCAGCAGCGTGGCCAGCCAGCCGGCCGCCGACGCCATGTAGCCCGGTCCGCGCTTGGAGGCATCCTTCAGGTAGGCCACGGCATACCACACGCGTCCCAGCACCCAGACCAGCCCGGCCAGGCCGCCCCAGAGCGGCATGCCGTATTGAACGGCCAGCCACAGCGAAGGCAGGAACATCACGGTCGATTCCAGCGTGTTCATCTGTACGCGCAGGGCGCGCTCGAAGGCCGGATGGCCGGTGACGGCCGGTGCCTTGATCCCGTACTTGCTGCGCGCGTGGCCGGCCGCCCACATGGTGCCGAACTGCAACAGGACGGTGAGCAGGACGATGATGGCGGGCAGGTGCTGGATCATGACGGGCTCTCGCAAAAATGGAGGCCTACTCTAGCCATCGACGCTGGCCGGCGGGAGGGGGTATCGTGGACCGACGGCACCGCCACGGTGCACCAGCGAGGGACATCGCATGGACTGGCAGAAGGGCGAGCGCAGTCAGAATGTCGTCGTCGACGATGGCAGCGGTGGTGGCGGTGGCCCGCGCTTCGGTGGCGGGCGCGGCATGGGGATCGGCGGCATCATCATCCTGGCCATTCTGGGGCTGGTGTTCTTCAAGGACCCCACTGCGCTGCTCAACCAGGCAAACACCGGTGGCCAGGTGGCGGCGCCGACCGGGCAGCCGACCGAGGTCGATCCGCAGACCAAGGATTTCATCAGCGCCGTGCTGGGCTCCACCGAGAAGACCTGGACGGACATTTTCGCTAGCCATGGTCGCCAGTACGTCGATCCGCAGCTGAAGATCTTCAGTGGCGGCGTGAACACGGCATGCGGCATGGCCTCCACCGCGGTGGGACCGTTCTATTGTCCCGGCGACCAACTGGTCTATCTGGACGTGGCGTTTTTCAAGGAACTGGAAACCCGCTTCCACGCGACCGGGGATTTTGCCCGCGCCTACGTGATCGCCCACGAGGTGGGCCACCACGTGCAGAACCTGCTGGGCATCTTCGACCAGGTGGAGCAGGCCCGCCGCCGGGGTGCCCGCATGGAAGGCGCCGATGGCCTGTCCGTACGGCAGGAGCTTCAGGCCGACTGTTTCGCCGGTGTCTGGGCCAACCGCACCCAGCAGCGCCTGCAGTGGCTGCAGCCGGGCGACGTCGAATCCGCGCTCAATGCGGCCAGCAAGATCGGCGACGACGCCCTGCAACAGCAGGCACAGGGGCGGGTGGTACCTGATTCCTTCACCCATGGCACGTCCGCACAGCGCGTGAAATGGTTCCGTGCCGGCTTCGACAGCGGCGATATCGCCAGCTGCAACACCTTCGCCGGGGAACCCTGAGTCACCTCGATGGCGCATCGCAGGAGCGGCGTGCCGACAGCTGCACGACGCACCCCTGCGCGTTCTAGAATGCCGGCGCTGCGTGCCTTGGGGTGCGCCTCCGAACGACACCCATGCATCCCTGCCTGCGTTGCGGCGCTTGCTGCGCCTATTTCCGTGTGGCCTTCCACTGGTCCGAGGCGGACGCATCCCTGGGAGGCGTGGTGCCCCCGGAACTCGCCGAGACACTCGATCCGCATCGCTTCGTCATGCGCGGCACCCAGGCGTCCAGGCCGCGTTGTGTCGCCTTGCACGGCACCGTGGGAGAAACCGCGCATTGCGGCATCTACGAGCAGCGGCCGTCGGTGTGCCGCGAAGTGGAGCCTGCGTGGGAATCGGGGCGTCCCAGCCTGCAATGCGACAAGGCGCGCGTCGCCCACGGCATGTCGCCGCTGACACTTGCGGATTGGCAGGCGGTGCCACAGCACGCCTGACGGCGAACTACCTGGCGCCCGAGGTACTGCCGTCGTTCTGGAACGCCAGGGCGAACTGGCGGAGATCGCTCTCGCTGACGTCGGAAACCGCCACGTATTGCATCCCGGCATCCGACCAGCGGATCACCGTATAGCCGTGTTCCTGCACCACTGTCTGGGGCGATGGCACGCCGGCTTCCACCGGCCATTGGTAGAGGTTGATCACGTGCAGGCGGCGCTTGTACACCAGGGCCGCCACGCTGCGCCCGTCGACGGCATCCAGACGGCCGCCGATCAACGGGAAGCCTTCGTCGCCCAGGTCCTTCACCCGTGGTGCGAAATCCAGTCGCCCTTCGAACCAGGGCTTGACCGTGTGCTGGTCGGTCGACACCACGTCCATCAGGTGCTGTCCCTGCAGGGAACGCACATGGCCGGAGATGACATCGGCCACGAGCTCATGGTTGACGCGCCCCGAGCGCATGAGCTGCAACCACGCCGGACCGGAAAGCAGCATCGCCGCAACGAAACCCGCTGCCGCAGCAACGGAAAGCGGCATGCGCGCACGGCGCTGCCGGGGACGGACGATGGTCGCCGGTGCCTCCGCTGCGGTTGTCCAGCGCTGACGCAGTGCGTCCGGCGCCTTCTCGTAAAGGCCGGGTTGCGCCAGTGCCTTGTGCAAGGTCGCGTAGGCGTCGTAACGCGCCGTGCAGGCAGGGCATTCGCGCATGTGGCCGGCGATGGCAGCGCTGTTGGCGGCGTCGAGTTCGTCGTCCAGGTAGGCGTGCAACAGCAGCCTTGCGTCATCGCACATCATGGCGACGCACCTCCTTCGGATGATGGCCCAGTTCCGCGCGCAGGCGCTCGCGCGCACGGGCGAGCCGCGACATCACGGTACCGATCCGCTGCTCGATGATGGCCGCGATCTCCTTGTACGAGCACTCTTCGAGTTCGCGCAGCACGATCACCTCGCGCAGTGCCGGCGGCATGCGCTCCAACGCGGCGCGCAAAGCGCCCACGTCGACGGCGAGCAGCGTGAGCGTTTCGGGCGAAGGGCCTTCATCCACCAGTGGATGGATGTCTTCGTCGAGTTCCGCGTGCAGGTCGTCCTGCCGGTTCTTGCTACGCATCGTGTAGTAGGTATGGCGCACGATGGTGAGCAGCCATACGCGTGCATCGCCGCCGTGGAAACTGTCGAAGTAACGCAACGCGCGGAGCATCGCTTCCTGCACCACGT
This sequence comes from Dyella amyloliquefaciens, assembly GCF_004296575.1. Classification (GTDB taxonomy): domain Bacteria; phylum Pseudomonadota; class Gammaproteobacteria; order Xanthomonadales; family Rhodanobacteraceae; genus Dyella; species Dyella amyloliquefaciens. The sequence goes on from NZ_SAYT01000007.1 coordinate 115,413, forward strand.
CCTGCGCATCGCCGGCGTCATGTGACAGCCATCGCGCCAGGTTGTAGGCCGCGTCCAGATACGGCAGCACCTGCTGTTCGAAGCGGGCGCTTCGCGCAGTGTCCTGGCCGGTCATAGGGGCTGGCGGATCGGTGGGCATGAAGGTTAAGACCTCGACAGCGCCGACTTTATTCCAGGTCTTGCCGCAGGTTGTGTGAAAGCGCCCAAGGGTGGAATAAGCGCGGTCCCGGGCCGGTAGTGGATAGGGCGGGGCGCACCCGTTTCCCTATCCGGAGAATCCGACCATGCGAGACCTAGACGAAAACACGAGCAACAGCCGCCGCCAGTTTCTCCAGTGCATGGCATGGGCCGGGGCCGGCACCTTGTGGCTGATGCAGGGCGGCGTGCTGCGGGCGCAGGCGCTGAATGGACAAGGCGGTGCGAGTGCGGCCGATGCCAGCTTCGGCTTCGTGCAGATCAGCGATTCGCACATCGGCTTCCACAAGGCGCCGAACATGGATGTGGCCTCCACGTTGCGTGGCTCGCTGGCGATGGTGAATGCCCAGAAGGTACGACCGGATTTCCTGCTTCACACCGGCGACCTCACGCACCTGTCTCGGCCCGACGAATTCGACACCCTCGCGGGCATCATGCAGGAGGCGCGGGTGGACAAGACGTTCTATGTGCCCGGCGAACACGATGTGATCGGCGACAACGGTGCGGAGTTCTTCCGCCGCTTCGGCGAAAAGCAGCAGGCCGGCGGCTGGTACAGCTTCGACCACCGCGGCGTGCACTTCGTCGGATTGATCAATGTGCTCAACCTCAAGGCGGGTGGCCTGGGCTCCCTGGGGGCGGACCAGCTGGCATGGCTGAAGAAGGATCTTGCACCGCTGTCGGCCTCGACGCCGCTCGTTGTTTTCGCGCACATGCCGTTGTGGTCGATCTATCCCGAATGGGGTTGGGGCACCGACGACAGCGCCGAGGCCATCGGCCTGCTGCGCCGCTTCGGTTCGGTGAGCGTGCTCAACGGCCATATCCACCAGATCCAGCAGAAGGTGGAAGGCAGCATCACGTTCTATACGGCGCGCTCCACGGCCTACCCGCAGCCGGCACCGGGCGCTGGTCCCGCGCCTGGCCCCATGAAAGACGTGCCGCCGGAAGCGCTGCATCGCTACCTCGGCATTCGCGAGGTGCGCCACGTCCGTGGCACGCAAGCGCTCGCGCTCACCGACGAGGTGCTGTCATGAAAGCGCTTAGGCACGCGGCGGCGATGTCGATGCTTTGCCTGTGCTGCGGCGTCGCCGTACCTGCGATGGCCGCCAAGTCGGACGCGCCGCCGAAAGCGGCGGCATCCCAGATCGAGATCCGCAACTTCGCCTTTGCGCCCAACAGCATGACCGTGCCCGTGGGCACGCGGGTGGTCTGGACGAACCGCGACGAGGAGCCCCACGTGATCACCAGCGCGGGCAAACAGTTCGCTACCTCGCCCGCGCTGGATACCAGCGACACCTATGCGGTGACGTTCTCCAAGCCCGGGACCTACGCGTATTACTGCTCGATCCACCCGATGATGGTGGGCACCATCATCGTGCAGTGACGGCGCCGTCGAAACGATAGATGTCCATCGCCAGCAAGCCGTATTCGATGCCCGCGTCGATGCGCGTGGCGTGGGCCTGCGGACCTGCCGCGCCCAATGCCACGAACAAGGGCAGCAGGTGTTCGTCGGTGGGATGGGCGCGCTCGGCGAACGGCGCCTGGCGGCGATAGTCGATCAACGCCTCGACGTCGCCCTCGCCCAGCTTGCGCTCGATCCATTCGATGAAGGGGCGCACGTAGGGTGCTTCGCGCTCTTCGCTGTAGCCCGAGCGGAAGTCGTGCAGGTTGTGAGTGATGCTGCCCGAGCCGATCACCAGCACGCCTTCCTCGCGCAGCGGCGCCAGCGCGCGGCCGACCGCATACTGGTGCGCCGGGCCCAGCTGGGGCTGGATCGACATCGGTACCACGGGAATGTCGGCGTCGGGGTAGAGCAGGCGCAGCGGCACCCACGCACCGTGGTCGAGTCCCTGGGTGGGATCGAGCGTGGTCGGCAGGCCTGCCTTGTCCAGCAGTTCGGTGACTCGCGCGGCGAGCGCAGGCTCGCCCTTCGCCGGGTACTGGATGTCAAACAGCGCCTGCGGGAAGCCGTGGAAATCGTGGATGGTTTCGGGGCGTGCGGCACCGCCGACATGGGGCTGGCGGGCCAGCCAGTGCGCGGTGGCGATCACAATCGCCTTGGGGCGCGGCAAGGCCTTGGCCAGCTCGGCCAGACGCTCGCCCACGCGTCGCGGCTGGATCGCCGTCATCGGCGATCCGTGGGAGATATACAGGCTCGGCAGGGTGGTCATGGCGGTTACCTCGGGGATACCGCCATAGGTTAGGGGCTGCAGCGAAAATTGCAGCGGGCGTGCGGTGAACAATCCGTCACGCCAGTGGAACGATCATCCTCGCGCGTCATTCCGGGCTGGGCCGGAATGACGCCAGGAGGGAGCGTGCCCTTACTTCGCCCGGCGCGGCGGCTTGCCGCCACCGTGGCCCTGCGGGCGCGGCTTGCCACCGTGGGACTTCTTGAAGCCACCGCCGCCCGGACGGAAACCGCCCGGCTTGCGCGGCGGTGCTTCGCTGGCGCCACTGTCGTCGCCATCCCATTCCTTGATGCGCAGCTGCTGCTGGCTCACCCATACCTTCTTCAGGTGCTCGAACACTTCCTTCGGCATGCCATCGGGCAGGTCGATCAGGCTGTATTCGCCGCGGATGCTCAGGCGGCCGATGAAGTTGCTTTCCAGGCCAGCCTCATTGGCGATTGCGCCGATGATGTTGCCCGGCTTCACGCCGTGCTCGTGACCCACCTCCACGCGGTAGGTGCGCTTGCCTTCCTCGGTGTGATGCGGGCGCACGGGGCGCGGCACGAATTCGCGCGGCGCACTGTCGCGATCACGGGGCTTGTGCTCGCGTGCTGCGTGACGAACATCGGCATGCTCACGCGGCGCGTGCTCGCGCGGTGCAAATTCACGCTTCGGCGGGGGCGTGAGCAACAGGGGCTGGTCGCCCTGCGAGATGCGGGCCAGTGCGGCGGCGATCTCGATGGCGGGGATGTTGTGTTCCTGTTCGTACTGCTCGATCAGCTGCTGGAACAAGGCCAGTTCACCCACTGCCAGCGTGTCGCTGATGCGCTGCTTGAAGCGGGCGATGCGCACGTCATTCACGGCTTCGACCGTCGGCAGCTTCATTTCCTCGATCGGCTGGCGCGTGGCGCGCTCGATCGCACGCAACATGCCCTTCTCGCGCGGCGTGACGAACAGGATGGCTTCACCACTGCGACCGGCGCGGCCGGTGCGGCCGATGCGGTGCACGTAGCTTTCCGTGTCGTACGGGATGTCGTAGTTCATGACATGGCTGATGCGTTCCACGTCGAGACCGCGCGCGGCCACGTCGGTGGCGACGAGAATGTCCAGCTTGCCGTCCTTCAGCTGCTGGATCACGCGCTCGCGCTGTGCCTGCGCGATGTCGCCGTTGATCGCGGCGGCAGCGAGGCCCCGTGCCTGCAGCTTCTCGGCCAGTTCCTCGGTGGCCGACTTGGTGCGCGCGAAGATGATCATCGCGTCGAACGGCTCGGCTTCGAGAATGCGCGTCATCGCGTCGAGCTTGTGCATGCCGCTGACGAACCAGTAACGCTGGCGAATGTTGGCGGCGGTGGTGGTGGCGGCCTTGATGGTCACCTCCACCGGTTCCTTCAGGTGCCGCTGGGCGATCTTGCGGATCGGCGCCGGCATGGTGGCGGAAAACAGCGCGACCTGGCGGGTCGGCGGCGTCGCCTCCAGCACCTTTTCCACGTCGTCGATGAAGCCCATGCGCAGCATTTCGTCGGCTTCGTCGAGCACCAGGAACTTCAGTTCCGACAGGTCCAGCGTGCCGCGATCAAGGTGATCGATCACGCGGCCCGGCGTGCCCACCACGATCTGCACGCCGCGCTTGAGCGAGTGCAGCTGCGGGCCATAGCTCTGGCCGCCGTAGATCGGTAGCACCTGCAGGCCGGGCATGTAGGTGGCGTAACGCTGGAACGCTTCGGCCACCTGGATGGCCAGTTCGCGCGTGGGCGCGAGGATCAGCGCCTGCGGCTTGCCGGGCTTGAGATCGATACGCGACAGGATAGGCAGCGCGAACGCGGCGGTCTTGCCGGTGCCGGTCTGCGCCTGGCCGAGTACATCGCGGCCTTCCAGCAGCGGCGGAATAGTGGCGGCCTGGATCGGCGAAGGCGACTCATAGCCGACGTCGGACAGCGCGCGCAGCAGCTCAGGATGAAGGCCAAGCGCAGCGAAGCCGACGGCTGCCGGCTGGGAATCGGAAGACGGGGAGGACATGGGGGAACCTCGACATGGCATGCACGGCGGCATGCGGGAGAATGACGGTATTGTAACAGGCCGGCACGTCCAAACCGATGATTTTGTTGCGCCAAAGGCGCGATTCACGAGGAATATTCATGTCAAAACCCCTTGAAGGCCGTGTAGCGCTGGTTACCGGCGCCTCTTCGGGCATCGGCGAGGCGACGGCGCTGGCGCTGGCCGAGGCCGGCGCCAAGGTCGCCATTGCCGCACGCCGTCGCGAGCGGCTCGAGGTATTGGCCGCGCAACTGGAGAAGCTGGGTGCCGCGCCAACCATACTGGTGGCCGATTTAGCTTCCGAGGTTGAAGCGCAACGCATCGTGAAGGAAGCCGAAGCGCACTACGGACGTCTGGACATCCTGGTGAACAACGCCGGCGTGATGTATCTGGAGCCCGTCGAAGATGCCGACCTCGGCCGCTGGCGGCACATGCTCGAGCTGAATGTGCTCAGCCTGATCGCTTCCACGCAGGCCGCGTTACCCGGCATGCGTGCGCGACGCGACGGTCATGTCGTGAACATCTCGTCGACGGCGGGGCGCGTGGCCAACCCGAACGCCGCCGCCTATTCGGCGACGAAGTTCGGCGTCGTGGCGTTTTCCGAAGCGCTGCGGCGCGAGGTGTACCAGCACAACATCCGTGTCACGGTGATCGAGCCGGGCGTGGTGGAGACGGAGCTGCGCGACCACATCGGCCATGCCGAAGTGAAGGCGAACCTCAATGCGTGGGCCGACAGCATGCGCCAGCTGCAGGGGCGCGATGTGGCTGACGCCATCGTGTTCTGCGTATCGCGTCCCTCGCACGTCAACATCAACGAAGTGCTGATGCGGCCCACCGACCAGGAGCGCTGAGGCAAGCCGCACTATGATGGCGCGTTTGCGTCATTCACGGAGAACAGCCATGACCGAGATCGAGACGATCTCCGAGCAGCGTTGCCACGGCGGTGTGCAGGGTTTTTATCGGCATCATTCGGAAAGCTGCGGCGGGCCCATGCGCTTTGCGCTGTACCAGCCGCCGCAGGCAGCCACGGAAGTGTGCCCGGTGCTGTACTACCTGGCCGGCCTCACCTGCACCGATGAGACCGCCACCATCAAGGCGGGTGCGCAACGACTGGCGGCCGAACTGGGACTGATCCTGGTGATGCCCGACACCAGTCCGCGCAACACGGGCTTCGACGGCGCGACCGGTGACTGGGAGTTCGGCGAAGGGGCCGGTTTCTACGTGGATGCCACGCAGGCACCGTGGTCATCGCGTTTCCGCATGCACAGCTACGTGGTGGACGAATTGCCGGCACTGGTTGCGCAGCATTTTCCGGTCGATCGCGAACGCAGCGGCATCATGGGGCACTCCATGGGCGGGCATGGTGCGCTGACCATCGCGCTTCGCCACCCGGGGCGGTATCGCTCGGTATCGGCATTCGCTCCCATTGTCGCGCCGACCCAGGTGCCGTGGGGCGAGAAGGCCTTTCCGCGCTATCTCGGTGACGACCCATCGACGTGGGCCGAGTACGACGCGTGCGAGTTGGTGCGCCGCCATCCCTTCGGCGGCACCATCCTGATCGACCAGGGCGAGGCCGATGCATTCCTGTCCACCCAGCTGAAGCCCGAGCTGTTCGACCAGGCATGCGCGGAGGGCGGCCAGTCGCTGCTGCTGCGTCGCCATCCTGGCTACGACCACAGCTACTACTTCATCAGCACCTTCATCGACGATCACCTGCGCCATCACGCCAAGGCACTTGGCCGCCTGTGAACCTGCTCTATCCCATCCAGACGCCTCGCACGCTGGTGCGCGTGGTCGACGCAGGTGATGCGCAGCGCCTGCTGCGTTATCGCGTGCTGAATCGCGAGCACCTGGCGCCGTGGGAGCCCTTGCGTGAGTCGTCCTATTACACGCTGGACCATTGCATCCAGACGCTGGCCGACTCGCGCGAGGCCATGCGGCTGGATCGCGGCTATCCCTTCGTCGTGCTCGATCTGACCGGCAACGAAGTCATCGCGAGTTTCACCTTCGCCAACATCGTGCGCGGTGCGTTCCAGGCCTGCCACCTTGGCTACAGCATTGCCGCCAGCAGGCAGGGGCAGGGGGTGATGTACGAAGCGCTGTCGGCGGTGATGCCCTGGGTGTTCCGCGAACTGGACATGCATCGAGTGATGGCCAACTACATGCCGCGCAACGATCGCAGCGGCAAGTTGCTCGAACGTCTCGGCTTCGAGCGGGAAGGGTATGCGAAGCGGTATCTGCAGATCGCCGGCGTGTGGGAGGATCACGTCCTCACCTCGCGCATTCGCGAAGTCTGATCGCCGCAAGCTCGCTTTTTTTGTAGGAGCGCACCCAGTGCGCGAAAAGCCTACAGTGCGGTGATCTCGCAGCGCCGCGATCGCGCACTGGGTGCGCTCCTACAGTGATGCTCGGTTGCCGGCAGGCTGAAGCAGGGCACCAAGCGTCGCACGCTGCTGCCATGCCAGGACGAGATAGATGAGCAGCACGGCGAGGCCCGGCCCCAACAGGTGATCTTCCATCACCGAGTGATAGCCGAAGATCACGACGACGGGTGCGGCGAGCATCACCAGCGCCAGCGCAACGAAACGGTTGGTGAGCAGGAACAATCCACTCAACGTGTAGACCACGCCCAGCACGGGAAAGATGTAGCCGCTGCCTGCGAGGCCTTGCATGAACAACTGCGATTGCGGCGTTGCCGGTGCGGGCGGCTGCCAGAAGTGCAGCACGTCGTTGAGGCCCGCGAACACGAACCAGGCACCGAAGATGAGGCGAAGGGCGATCAGAAGCCAGTGGATAACCGATTTCATGCAGGGATTCCCGGATACGGAAGGCCCTGCATGATCGGAAGGCGAGCGACGCCGTTGTATTCCTCGTAACGCCTAGGCCCAACCGTCTAGGACAGTGGTTGGGCCATGCGCGGGCCGGAATTACGCCTTGGCGGCGGGCCGGCCGGGACGGCGACGCTTGCGGTTCCCTTCGGCGGGACGCTCGCTGCCCTTGCCATACCCGTTGTTGCCGTGCGGACGATGCGAACCCTGCTGCGGACGCGCCTGACGCGGCTGACGCTGGCCCTGCACCGGCTTCGGTGCAGCAGCGTCGGTACGCAGCGGATGCGACAGCTCGAAGCCGGGCACTTCGCTCACCGCGATTTCCTGCTTGAGCAGCTTGCGGATGTCTCGCAGCAGGCCGGCTTCCTCATGGCTCACCAGCGATACGGCCATGCCATCGGCGCCGGCGCGACCGGTACGGCCGATGCGGTGCACGTAGTCTTCGGCAACCATCGGCAGATCGAAGTTGATCACGATCGGCAGCTGGTCGATGTCGATGCCGCGCGCGGCGATATCGGTCGCCACCAGCACGGTGATGCGGCCGCTCTTGAAGTCGCTGAGCGCACGGGTGCGCGCATTCTGGCTCTTGTTGCCGTGGATGGCGGCGGCGCGCAGGCCGGCCATTTCCAGCTGCTTCACCAGCTTGTCGGCGCCATGCTTGGTGCGGCTGAACACCAGCGTCTGGCGACGGCTGTCCTGCGCCAGCACGTGCAGCAGCAGGTCGCGCTTCTTGGCGGCATCGACCGGATGCACGTGGTGCGTGACCGTGGTGGCCACCGAGTTGACGGGGGTCACCGACACTTCGCGCGGCTGATGCATGAACTGCATCGCCAGCGCCTTGATCGGCGGTGCGAAGGTAGCCGAGAACAGCAGCGTCTGGCGCTGGCGCGGCACGGCGGACAGGATGCGCTTGAGCGCCGGCAGGAAGCCCATGTCGAGCATGCGGTCGGCTTCGTCCAGGATCAGCACTTCGACGCCGGAAAGGTCGACCGAGCGCTGCTGCATATGGTCGATCAAACGACCCGGCGTGGCGATCACGATATCGACGCCGCGACGCAGCGCCTGCATCTGCGGGCCCATGCTCACGCCACCGAAGATGGTGGTGCTGCTGACGCGCATGTGCTTGCCGTAGTCGCGCAGGTTGTCATGCACCTGGGCGGCCAGCTCGCGGGTCGGGGTCAGCACCAGCGCGCGCGGACGACGCGTCTGCGTGGCGCCGGCGGTGGAAAGATGCTGCAGCAACGGCAGCGAGAACGCGGCGGTCTTGCCGGTGCCGGTCTGGGCAGCGGCGAGCAGGTCGCCACCTTCAAGAACAACCGGAATGGCGGCAGCCTGGATCGGGGTGGGTTCTGCGTAGCCTTGTTCGGCAAGCGCACGCAACAACGCGGGCGCGAGGCCCAGCGATTCGAAAGACATGGAAGCTCCAGAGCAACTCGGAGCGTTCTAACGAACCGCGTTGCAGTATTCAAAAGAGGGGAGGGAGGCGGTAGGCCTCGCCGCCAAGTATAGCTGAAAAACGCGGCGCCCGGGCGTGGGCAGCTGAACGAGCGGAGAAAAACACGCCTAAACGGTGCTTTTTCGCGCTCAGACGGGCTTTTCACCCACGATCAGGTAGCAATCGAACGGCGTGCGGCCATGCAACGAGCGAATGGTGACATGCAGGCCGGCGGCCTCCAGCAGTGCGCGAAGTTCGTCGGCGCTCGGGTAGTGCTGGGCGCCGATGCGCATCCAGCCGCTGGTACTGAGGAAGAACTCCGAGACGCGTGTCGCCGCATAGCGCCAGCTGCGTTCGCGCAGCACGTTGCGCACGATCAGCATCCCACCCGGTGCGAGATGGGCCGCGGCATTCGCGAGCAGTTCGCGCTGGCGTTCGGCGGAGAGGTAGTGCAGCACATCGAGGATGGCGACATGCCCGCGCAGCGGATACGCGGTGGCGCCGTCGGCCAGTCGCAGCGGCAGGGTGGTCTCCAGCCCGGCCAGCCGCATGGCACGCCGCCCGGCGTCGATCTTGCGTGCGTCGTGGTCCACGCCCAGGTATTGCGGGAGCACTCCGCGCGCATGCAGGTATTGCCCGAGCAGACCGATGCCGCAGCCGATGTCCAGCAAGGGCATCGGGCGGAGCGCCATGAGATCGGCCACCGCGGCGTAGGCCGGATCGGTGGCCAGCTTGCCCTGGACGTAACGACGCTGGAACCAGTGATCGTAGGACTCGGCGATGCGGTAAAGGGCGGTGGCATCCATGGCGGACATGTCAGCCGACTCCGTGACTGTATGGCGTGAAGAGAGTGTGCGCTGGCCTTGCGCCGGGCGCCACCAATCACGGGATGGTCTTGCACAGCGGCGGCCATGATGGTTCGCTTGGCGCCCTGTGTGCCGCCGTGCGGGCACGACCACGACGGAGCCACTGCATGTCGCCGTTCGCACCACTGCGGGAGTTGAACACCACCCAGCGCCACACCGTGCTGGCCAGTTTCCTGGGTTGGACGCTGGATGCCTTCGACTATTTCCTGCTCACCTTCGTGATCGTGAGCGTGGCGCAGGAGTTCCACGTCGGCAAGGAGCATGTCACCTACGGCCTGTTCCTTACCCTCGCGGCGCGTCCGCTGGGCGCGTTGCTGTTTGGACGTCTGGCCGACCGTTATGGGCGGCGTCCGATCCTGATGCTCGACGTGATCCTGTTTTCGGTGTTCGAGCTGGCTACCGCGTTCGCCAATTCGCTCACCGCGTTGCTGGTGCTCCGTTTCCTGTTCGGCATAGCGATGGGCGGTGAGTGGGGCATTGGCGCGTCGCTGGCGATGGAGTCGATTCCGGCGAAGGCGCGCGGTGTGGTGTCGGGCCTGCTGCAAAGCGGCTATCCCGTGGGCTTCTTCCTGGGTGCACTGGTGAACTGGCTGCTGGTGGACCACATCGGCTGGCGTGGCCTGTTCGTGGTCGGCGCGGCGCCGGCGCTGCTGGTGCTCTACATCCGTCGCACGGTGCCCGAGTCGGAGGTGTGGCGGCAGGGCCAGGCGACGCAGCCGAAGCGGGGCCTGCTGGAATCGATGCGCGGGCATTGGAAGCTCGCCATCTACCTGATGCTGCTGATGATGGCGTTCAACATGTTCAGCCACGGCTCGCAGGACCTGTACCACACGTTCGAGGAGGAGAGCCTGCATCTGCCGACCGGCTCGGGTGCTGCCTTCATGCTGGTGGCGATGCTCAATCTCGGCGCGCTGGTCGGTGGCCTGTTCTTCGGCGCGCTGTCCGAGCGCTTCGGGCGGCGGCGGACGATCATCCTGGCGGCCCTGCTCGCCATCCCGATCATCCCGTTGTGGATGCACGGCGGTTCGCTACCCCTGCTCGCGGCAGGCGCCTTCCTGATCCAGGTGATGGTGCAGGGCGCCTGGGGCGTGGTGCCCACGCACCTGAACGAGCTGGCTCCCGAGGGCATGCGCGGCACCCTGCCGGGCTTCGCCTACCAGACCGGCAACCTGCTGGCAGCGGTGACGGCCAATGCCCAGCTATGGATCGCGGGCTGGCACGGCGGGGACCTGGCCTTCGCGATGTCGGCCTGGATCGCCGGCGTGGCGGTGCTGCTGGCCGTGCTGGCCTGGCTGGGGCCAGAGAAGCGCGGGGTGCGTTTCGGCCAGCCGGGCCCGGAGGCGGGCGGCTAGGCGGCCGGGCTGCTAGAATCCAAGGTTTGCATTACTCACGAGACACGCAATGAAGGCTGGCAAGGACAAAGTCATCTCGCTCCACTACACGCTGACCGTGGACGGTGAAAAGGTCGAGAGCTCGCTCGATCGCAACGAACCGCTGTGGATCCTGCTCGGCCACGGCCAGCTGATCCCGGGCCTGGAGAAGGCACTGGAAGGTCGCGAGGCTGGCGAGAACCTGCAGGCTGAGATCGCCCCGATCGAAGGCTACGGCGAGCGCCAGGAAGGTCTCACCCAGCGCGTGCCGAAGAAGTACTTCCAGCAGGCTGCCAAGCTGAAGCCGGGCATGACCACGGTGCTGGCGCTGAAGGAAGGCGGCCATCGCGTGGTGGTGGTGCAGAAGGTCGGCATGTCCACCGTCGACGTGGACCTCAACCATCCGATGGCCGGCAAGACGCTGACCTTCGATGTGACCGTCAATGAAGTGCGCGACGGTACCGAGGAAGAAGTCCAGCACGGTCATGCGCATCCGCCGGGCGCCGAGGCTCACTGAGCCGGCCAGCGCCTTCCCTGTGGGGGCGCACCCTGTGCGCGACCCGCGAAGGGTTGATCCCGGCCTTGCAAGAAAAGCCCGCCAACACGGCGGGCTTTTCTTTTGCTATGCGGGTCGCGCACGGGGTAGCGCTGCTACACGGCGCCGTTGCCGTGCAGATCACTGGCGAATTGCTTACACCAGCGTGATCTGCACATCCACATTGCCACGCGTTGCATGCGAGTACGGGCAGATGTCGTTGTGCGCGGTGTCCACCAGGTCCTGCGCCACGGCGCGATCGATGCCCGGCAGGCTCACGTCCAGCTTCACGGCGATGCCGAAGCCGGTCGGTTCGCGCGGACCGATGCCCACGTGCGCGGTCACCGAAGCGTCCTTCAGCGTCACACCCTTCTGGCGCGCCACAAAACGCACGGCACCTTCGAAGCAGGCCGCGTAGCCGGCGGCGAACAGCTGTTCCGGATTGCTGCCGGCGCCACCCGGGCCGCCCAGGCCCTTGGGTACGACCAGCTGAAGGTCGAGCACGCCGTCGTCGCTCTTGGCGTGGCCTTCGCGGCCGCCGGTCACGGTGGCGGTGGCGGTGTAGAGAATCTTGCTGATGCTCATGGTGTCAGTCCTCGGTGGGGGAGAGTTGGAGTTGCCGGGTGAGTCGCTTCAGTTCATCGCGCAGCGTTTGCATTTGATCGAGGGAGAGTTGCAGGCGCTGCGCCATGCATTTGGGTACGTCGCTGGCCTGCTCGCGCAGGGCAAGGCCAGCAGCGGTGAGCCGGATGTCCACTTCGCGCTCGTCTTCGATACGGCGTTTGCGATCGACCAGTCCCGCCGCCTGCAACCGCTTCAGCAGTGGCGTGAGCGTCCCCGAATCCAGCTGCAGGCGCTGGCCCAGTTCACGGACGGTCAGGCCGTCCTGCTCCCACAGCACCAGCATCACCAGGTATTGCGGGTAGGTCAGCCCCAGTGGATCCAGCAGCGGCCGGTACAGGCCGGTGATGGAGCGGGAGGCGGCATACAACGCAAAACAGAATTGCTGGTCGAGGAGCAGATGGTCGGGAGTGGGCTTCCGCTTCATGGGCCAAATCCTAAGTGCAAAATTAAATTGTGTACAATTCAATTTTTCGATGGGAACCATAGGCCGGGCCTAAGGCCGGCTCGATGGTGGAATCGGGGAGACTAGTCGAGCAGTCGTTTGCCGAAGGCGAAATGATCGCGCCAGTAAGGGCCGTCGATATCGTCCAGGCGCACCGTGCCGCCGCTGTTGGGGGCGTGTACGAAGCGGCCCTTGCCCACATAGACGCCGACGTGGCTGATGCCGCTGTTGCCGTCGAAGAACACCAGGTCGCCGCTGACCAGGTCGGTCATGCTCCGCACCCGGGCGCCGTGCAGCTCCGACATTTCGCGCGAGCTGTGCGGAAGCGTGAGGCCCGCTGCGTTGCGATAGATGTAGTCGACCAGGCCGCTGCAGTCGAAGCCGCCATCGGGCGTATTGCCACCCCAGCGGTACGGCGTGCCCACCAGGGCAATGGCGCGGAACAGCACGTCGTTCGCGGTGCCCGCGTTGCCTTCCGGTGCGCGGGCCGGCAGGTTGGCCAGGGCCGACTGGGATTCACGCGGCGAGGCCTTGCGCGGTCCACTGGCGCAGGCGGCCAGCAGCAGGAGGGCGGTACCCAGTAGCAGGAGACGCGCCGCTCGCCACGGCCGGGGTGCTGGGGTAGGGGCGTCGTCGTCCGGGTACATCAGGCATCCCTTCTGCGTGGATTGCCTGAGAGACTAGCAAATCAATTAGTTATGTAAAAGAGTGCAGGTAATACGCGAATTGATCTCGCTTCAATGTGAGCCGCCGCTGTCAACGGTGATGTTGCGTTGGCCAAGATTGTGACCCTCCCGGTCCTTCGCAACGACGCGGTATTGGCCCGGGCGGAGATACAACGTGTTGATACTGTTGGCGGTCAGGAAGGTGTAGCGGTCGGCGGGGATGGAATCCTCGCTCTCACCAGCGTAGTGAGCCTCTACTACGCAGGGCAGCTGGCTCTCGCAGAAGTCGGTGGACACCACGCGGGGCACGCGGGCGCCGTCGATGGAAAGCCAGTGCGGGCGCCGCTCGTGGCCCGGGGGCGGCAGGATCACGTCCACGTCGTGGCGATCCGGGTCGGATGACCACACGCTGCCGTTCTGGCGGCTGATCAGTACGGACGGATCAGTCACCGGGAACTGGGCGGTGAGTTGCTTGTAGAGGTCCTTGTCGGGCATGGGGCCGATGTCGCGCCAGCGCGTCTGGTCGATCGAAAGTGGGTCGTATCCCGAGAGTTGCTTGAGCAGCATGGCCATCGGCTTGACCGTGCCGCCGAGGTTGCCTGGCGCCTTGTCGATGTGCGCATAACCGGCGTGGACGAACAGCTTGGCCTTCGGATCCTTGGCGAACACCTTCTGGTAGAGCAAGTTGGCCTGCCCTTGTTCGCGGTCGGCCAACACATCGTTTTCCGATTCGTAGGACACCACCTGGAAGCCGAGCTTTATCGCCTGGCGAATGATGTCGCCATACAACGGCTCGTGCAGGTACTGGCTGCCGGAAGTGTTGATCGGGTAGCCGCGTTTCATCAGGTCGGTGTCGGTGTTGACCAGTGCCTCGGCAGCGAAATACGTGAAGCCTTCCGCCCGCAGCTTGGGCAGCAGTTCAAGGGTCAGCTCGCGCGTATGGGCGTCGTGGTGTGCCTCATTGATCATCACGATGTGCCGGTCGGCGGCCAGCTTCGCGATTTCGTCCAACGCACTGACGGGCTGCCAATCGACAGGCGAGGGTAGCGGCACCGGTGTCTGCACCCGGTTGTCGAACGGGAAGTCGTAGATCGCCTCGTTGTAGAGCCCCAGTTCGTCCTCGACCGAGGCCAGCAACTGCTGGTCGATCAGGCGATCATCCCGGGTCAGTTGCTGCATGACCTCCTTGAGGTACATGTAGCGCGCCAGGTCGCTGCGCATGCGCGCGGTTTCCGCGAACAAGTCACGCGACACCTTCGTGCTCGACGACGCGGTGGCGGGGCCTTGCTGCGGCGGTTGTTCCTGTGGCTGCTGTTGCTGCGGCTGTTGTTGCTTCTTTTGCTGCTGCTGTTGCGGCTGCATCTGTTGCTCGATTTGCAGCAGCTGTCGCTGTTGCCCCATCGCTTCGGCGCAGATCGGGTAAACCATGGCTCCTGCCATCGCGCAGATCACCGCCAGGTGCCACACATGCTTCAACCTGCCGAACTGCACAACGGATCGTTCCATCGTTCAGGCCACTCGGGGTTAGGGGCGGGCGTTGACGACGCTACAATAACCGGATGGATGCTTCACGCAGTGATGTGCTGATTCTTGGCGGCGGCGTCATCGGCCTGGCCTGTGCGTTCTACCTGCTGAAGTCCGGGGCTACCGTGCGCGTTTTGGAGCAGGGTACCCCGGGTTGCGGCAGTTCGCACGGCAATTGTGGAACGATTACCCCCAGCCACGCCGCGCCCCTGGCCATGCCCGGCATGCTCGGCGTCGCCTTGCGCTCGATGCTTCGGGCAGATGCCCCGCTCTACCTCAACCCCCGCTTCGACGGCCCCCGCCTGCGCTGGCTGCTGGGCTTTGCCAGCCACTGCAACTGGAGTGATTTCGAACATGCCGCCCGCGCGCGTTCGTCCATCCTGCAGCGCTCCCGCGGCCTGCTGTCCTCGCTGGTGCGGGAGGAGCGCCTAGACTGCGAGTTTGGCGAGGAAGGCGAGCTGTATGTGTATCGCACGCAGAAGGCGCTGCAGACCGACGACAGGCACCATGCACAGGTGCTCGAGCGCCTCGGCGTCGAGGTGCAGCGCCTGCGGGGCGACGAGGTGGAGGCACGCGAACCGGCATTGAAGCCCGGCGTGGCGGGCGGCCTGTTCCACCCGGGCGATGCACGGCTGCGACCGGATCGTTACGCGGCCGAACTGGCCCGACGCGTCGTCGAACTGGGTGGTTCGATCGAAGCGGGTGCGCGCATCGACGACTTCGGCACGCAGGACGGGCGCATCGATCATGTACGGACCACGCGTGGCGTGTTCCGTGGCGATCGCGTCGTGATGGCGTTGGGTGCCTGGTCGCCACTGCTGGGCCGCACGCTCGGCCTGCGCCTGCCCATGCAGCCCGGCAAAGGCTACTCGCTGACTTACACGCGCCCTGCGCGGGTGCCGCGGCACGCACTGGTGTTGCGCGAAGCGGCGGTCTGCGTCACCACGTGGGAATCGGGTTACCGCCTGGGCAGCACCATGGAGTTCTCCGGTTACGTGGAAGGACTCAACCGCACGCGCCTGGACGCCTTGCGTCGTGGCGCGGCCGAAGGGCTGCACGAACCGGAAGGGCCCGAACTGCTGGAAGAGTGGTGGGGCTGGCGGCCGATGAGCATGGACGAAGTGCCCATCATCGGGCCGAGTTCGCGCTGGTCCAACCTGATGCTGGCCACGGCGCACGGCATGCTGGGTGTCAGCATGTCGGCGGCGACGGGCGAACTGATCGCTTCGTTGATGCGCGGCGGCACGCCGTCGATCGATCCAGCGCCCTACGCACCGGTTCGCTTCGGCGTGTGACCTTTACGCCGCCTGCTCGTTTGCTCGCTTACGGTGGCACCTGGATAGGAGATTCCCATGGCCGATACGTTCGACCTCATCGTGCTGGGCGGCGGCTCTGGCGGACTGGCCGCCGCTTTTCGCGCGGCACGCCACGGTGCTCGTGTGGCGATACTGGAGCCCGGTGCATTGGGCGGTACCTGCGTCAACGTCGGTTGCGTGCCGAAGAAGGCGCTGTGGTACGCGGCGCAACTGGCGCAGGGACAGCAGTTGGCGCGCGACTACGGCTTCGCCACGAACCCGGGGCCGTTCGACTGGGATCACTTCCGCCAGCTGCGTCAGAACTATATCGACGGCATCCGGCATCGCTATGCCACGAGGTTGGCTGAGACCGGCATCCAGGTGTTCGCCGAAACCGGCCGCTTCGTATCTCCCGACACGATAGCTACCTCCTGCGGCGACGAACTGCGCGCGACACAGATTCTCATCGCCACCGGCGGCAGGCCGCGTCGGCTTGACCTTCCCGGCTTTGATCTTGGCCTGGTATCCGATGACATCTTCGCGTTGCACCATTTGCCACGCCGTATCGCGGTCATCGGTGGCGGCTACATCGCGGTGGAATTCGCCGGCCTGCTGCGTGCGCTCGGCAGCGAAGTGACCCTGCATGTGCGCCATCGCATGCTCACCGACTTCGACGCGGAACTGGTCGATGCGCTGGGTGAGCGCATGCGCGAACAGGGCATCGCGATCACCGGCCAGGTGCAGGTATCGGGCCTGCATCGCGAGGGCGACGACATCGTGATCGACGACGAGGTGAATGGTCCCTGCGGTCCTTATGACGCGGTGCTGTGGGCAGTCGGTCGCGAGCCCAACAGCGATCGGCTGGACCTCGATGCGGCCGGGGTGCACATGGATGAAGGCGGGCATGTGGTCACCGACGCCTGGCAAACCACCAACGTGCCTGGCATCAGCGCGGTGGGTGACGTTACCGAACGCCCCCAGCTGACTCCTGTGGCGGTGGCGGCGGGGCGTCGCCTGGCTGATCGCCTTTTCGGCCGGCAGCCGGACAGTCGACTCGACTACGAGAACATTCCCACCGTGGTCTTCGCCGAGCCGCCACTTGCCATGATCGGCATGACCGAGGCGCAGGCGCGCGAATTTCATGGCGACCAGGTGCGCGTCTATCGCAGTCGCTTCACGCCGCTGCAGCTTGCGGTAGCGGGGCGCATGTCTCCGAGCCTGATGAAGATCCTCTGCGTGGGTGAGGATGAGCGCGTGGTCGGCATCCATGTGCTCGGCCCCGGTGCCGACGAGATGCTGCAGGGCTTTGCCGTGGCGATGAGGTTGGGATTGCGCAAACGCGACCTCGACGCGACGGTGGCGATCCATCCCAGTTCCGCCGAGGAGCTGGTGTTGATGAGCTAGCGGCATCGCACTGCCGCGTGCCTGGGCTTTCCGGGCCACGCTAAACTCCGGGCATGACCAGCACGTTCACACTCGATCGCGGCACCGCGCCGCTGCTCATCAGCCTGCCGCACGATGGCAGCCACATCCCCGAAGCCATCGCGGCGCGCATGCACCCGCTGGCGCAGCGCGCACC
Organism: Dyella amyloliquefaciens; assembly: GCF_004296575.1. GTDB lineage: Bacteria > Pseudomonadota > Gammaproteobacteria > Xanthomonadales > Rhodanobacteraceae > Dyella > Dyella amyloliquefaciens. The sequence goes on from NZ_SAYT01000007.1 coordinate 132,970, forward strand.
GGACACCGATTGGCACGTTGGCCGTCTCTACGAGCCGTTGGCGAAGGAGCTCGGTGCAAGCGTGTTGCGGCCGCAGCTTTCGCGCTACGTGATCGATCTCAACCGTCCGGCCGATGGTCACGCCCTGTACCCGGGGCGCAAGGAAACCGGGTTGGTATCCACGGTCGGCTTTGACGGCGAACCGATTTACCTGGAAGGCGAGGAGCCGACGGCGGAAGAAATTCAACGCCGGGTAAACGAATGCTGGCGGCCGTATCACCAGGCGCTTTCGCAAGAACTTGAACGCCTGCTCGCCGAACACGGGCGTGTGGTGCTGTGGGAAGGGCATTCCATCCGCAGCCGCGTGCCCATGCTGTTCGAGGGGCAGTTGCCGGACCTCAACATGGGCACCGCCGACGGCGCCAGTTGCGGTCCCGAGCTGCAGCAGCGCTTGCAGGCCGTACTGGAAAGCCAGTCGCGATATAGCCACGTGGTCAATGGACGCTTCAAGGGTGGCTACATCACCCGCCACTACGGACGTCCAGGAGCGCACGTGCAGGCGGTGCAGCTGGAGCTGGCGCAGCTCAATTACATGGACGAAGACAGCTTCGCGTACGCCCCGGAGAAGGCTGCAACGCTGCAGGAGGTAATCCTGCAGCTGCTTCGCCAGTGCGTGTAAGGACGCAAGAAGCTTCGCTCCTTGTTAGGGACTTGCAATGTCAAGCCGCGGACGACGGAAATCTCGCGCAGACTCAGGAAAAACCGGGTTCAAGGCTGCTTTAAAACGTGCCATCGTGTAGCCGTCGCGCCGCCCGCGTTGCCGGGTTCCGGCCGGGTCCGCGGCACATGACGTTCGAGGTTCTGCATCATGCGTAAGTTCGCGATCGCTTCCCTGCTCGTGGCGGGCGTTGCACTCTGCGGTTCTGTGATGGCTCAGGACGCTGCCTCGCAGGCGGCGCCCGCGACCAACAAGACGGCTCCGTCGGCGGCCCAGCCGGCCAAGTCGTCGTCGCATCATCACAAGAAGAAATCCGACCCGTCGGGTCAGTCGGGCAGCGGCAGCCACAAGGGCAAGTCGGCCAAGAAGTCGGCCAAGTCCGCGTTGCCGGCCACGACCACCAGCCACTGAGTCTGGATTTGCTTCAATCAAAAACCCCGGCATACGCCGGGGTTTTTGATTGCCTGCACGTCGACGTCAACCCTTGGACAAGGACGCAACGCACTTCAGTTCGATGGCGATGGGTGTGGGCAGCGCCGTGATGCCCAGCGTCGTGCGACAGGCATCCACGCCGGCGAAGTACTCGGCGTACAGCCGGTTATAGATAGGAAAGTCGCGCGTCATATCGGTCAGGAACACGGTGACGTCCACAAGATCTTCCCAGCGTGCCCCGCTGGCTTCGAGCACGGCGCGCACGTTGGCGAATACCTGATGGCATTGTGCTTCGATGTCGTACGCGACCAGCTTGCCTTCGGCATCATGGACGTTGCCGGGGATCGCATTGTCGCCGGGTTGGCGCGGGCCTACGCCGGACAGGAACAGCAGGTCGCCGACGCGTCGCGCGTGCGGATAGGCGCCAACCGGCGCCGGCGCCTTGCTGGTCCGGACGACCTCACTCACCGGTTGAACTCCGGAATGGTGCCCAGGCGTTGCAGTGCGTGTTCGTAGGCGGGCTTCAAGTCGCCGCGCGCGCTGACATGCATGCCCAGATCGTTCACGTGCCCATCGAACAGGCTGTAGCACCACGCGTGCACCGACAGCTTCTGCCCGCGCTCCCACGCATCCATCACCATGGTGGTGTGGCACACGTTGACCACCTGTTCCATCGCGTTGAGTTCGCACAGGCGTGCGTTGCGAAGGTTCATCAGGTCGATGGAGGTGAGCAGGGTGGAATGCTTCTGCGCGACATCGGCCACGTGGCGCAGCCAGTTGTCGACCAGGCCGAGCCGGCGATCATCGAGTACCGCCTGCACGCCGCCGCAACCGTAGTGACCGACCACGATGATGTGCTCCACCTTGAGCACGTCGACGGCGAACTGGATCGTGCTCAGGCAGTTGAGGTCAGTGTGCGACACCACGTTGGCGACGTTGCGCTGGACGAAGATATCGCCGGGCGGCAGGTCCACGATCTGGGTCGCCGGTACGCGCGAATCGGAGCAGCCGATCCACAGGTACTTTGGTGCCTGCTGTTGTGAGAGGCGCTCGAAGAAGCGGGGATCCTGCGCACGGACGGCGGAGGACCATGCGCGATTGCTTTCGAGCAGGTTATCGAGGGGACTTTTCACAGCGATGCTCTCAATAGCGAATGCAGATGTTTTTCGGCTCGGTGAAGAAGCGCAGGGCTTCCGTGCCGCCTTCGCGGCCGAGTCCGGATTGTTTCGTGCCGCCAAAGGGCGTGCGCAGGTCGCGCAACAGCCAGCAGTTGATCCACACGATGCCGAAGTCCAGGTGTGCGCCGAAGCGGTGCGCGCGCGACAGGTCGCGGGTCCACACTGAGGCGGCAAGGCCGTAGCCGGTGCCGTTGGCGATGGCCAGTGCCTCGGCTTCGTCCTCGAAGGGAATGAGGGTCACCACCGGGCCGAAGATCTCGTGCTGGTTGGTGACGGCATCGCTGCCCAGTCCTTCGATGACGGTGGGCGCGACGAACCAGCCTTCCGCGCAGCGTCCCGGCATCTGCACGGCATCGCCGCCACAGAGCACCTGGCCGCCTTCCTGGCGCGCGGTCTCGATGCAACCCATCACCTTGTCGAAATGTTCGCGCGACACGAGCGCACCCAGGTTGCTGCCCGCGTCATTCGGATCGCCGACGCGCAGGGCCTTCACGCGTGCGAGATAGCGCTCGCGGAAGCTGTCGTAGATCGATCGCTGCACCAGCAGGCGCGAGCCGCACAGGCAGATCTCGCCCTGGTTGGCGAAGCCCGAGCGCACGATGGTGTCGAGGTTGGCGTCGCTGAGTTCGGCGTCTTCGAACACCACGGCCGGATTCTTGCCGCCAAGTTCCAGCGAAACCTTCTTGAAGTGCGGTGCCGCGGTGGCCGCGATCTGCGCGCCGGTGCGCGTGCTGCCGGTGAACGACACGGCCTTCACCGTGGGATGTTCCACGATGGCCTGGCCCACGCTGGGGCCGCGCCCCAACACGATATTGAACACGCCGGGTGGAAAGCCCGCTTCAATGCTCAGCTCGCCCAGCAGGGCGGCCGTGCACGGCGTGATCTCCGATGGCTTGGCCACCACAGTGTTGCCGGCGGCCAACGCGGGCGCGACCTTCCAGGTGAACAGGTACAGCGGCAGGTTCCAAGGGCTGATGCAGCCCACCACGCCCAGCGGCTGACGCAGCGTGTAGTTGATCGCACCGGTTTCCATGGCGTGCGATTCGCTGCTCCACGCCACGATGCCCGCGGCGAAATGGCGGAGGTTGGCGATGGCACGTGGAATGTCGAGGTTTCGCGCCTGCACGAGCGGCTTGCCGCTGTCACGCGATTCCATCGCCACGAACTCCTCGAGCCTCGCTTCGATGAGATCGGCCAGCGTGTTCAACAGGCTGGCGCGTCGTTCCGTGGGTGTCGCGGCCCAGGCGGGCGCGGCGCGACGAGCCGCGTCGACGGCTTCTGCCACATCATCGGAAGAGGAATCGGGACAGTGTGCGAACACCTTGCCGGTGGCCGGTTCGAACACGTCCAGCCAGCGATCGTGCCGCGGCGCCTGCAGGCGACCGTCGATCAGGTTGGCGAGGCGCAGGGTTGGCATCGGCACAAGCTTAAGGCCTGGGGCCCCGGAATGCACCGGACGCGTGCGTATGCGTTGGTGATCTGGGCTTGCTGTAGGAGCGCACCCAGTGCGCGATAAGCCAACGGAGCGGTGACGCCGTAACGTTGCGATCGCGCACTGGGTGCGCTCCTACCGGAAAAGGTTGCGTGCTGCGTCAGGCCAGCGTGCGCGTGCGCCCACCGTCGACGGCAATGCTCACGCCATTCACATAGGCCGCCGCCGGGGTGCACAGGAAGGCAATGACCGAAGCCACTTCCGATGCTTCGCCAAACCGACGCGCCGGCACGGAGGCCAGGATGCCCTGCGCGATCTCGTCTCCCGAACGGCCGCTGGTGCTGGCCTGTGCCGAGAGCAGGCTGTCCAGTCGCGAGGTGCGGGTGTAACCGGGCAGCACGTTGTTGACGGTGATGCCGTCGGCGGCGAGTTCACTGGAAAGCGTCTTCGCCCAGGCGGCCACGGCGGCACGCACGGTGTTGGAGACGCCGAGCCCAGCGATGGGTTCTTTCACCGACGTGGAGATCACGTTGACGATGCGGCCATAGCTGCTGGCGCGCATGCCGGGCAGCAAGGCCTGCAGCAGCGTCTGGCCAGCCAGCAGGTGCTGGCGGAAAGCGGCCTCGTAGGCGCTGGCCTCGGCCGTGTGCGCCGGGCCGCCCGGAGGGCCACCCGTGTTGTTGATCAGGATCTGGATCGGGCCGGGGGCCACGATATCGTCGAGTGCGGTGCGCAGGCTGTCGGTCTGCGACATGTCCACCGCGAACCAGCGATGCTGCTGCCCGTGCTTGCGGGGCAGTTGGTCGACGACGGTCTTCAGTGCATCCGCGTTGCGCGCCAGTACGGTGACGCTGGCGCCCAGTTCGGCCAGTTCAATGGCGCTTGCGCGGCCGATGCCTTGTGAGGCGCCGCAGACAAGGGCGTGACGTCCGCTCAGGTCCAGCTGCATGAGAGAGGCTCCTTGCGGTGGAAGGGAACTAGCGCGCGTTGAGCTGGATGCCGAGTGCGCCGAACCAGCACAGCCACGCTGCCCACAGACTGTAGCGCCAGGCCTGGCGCCAACGCGTGATGGCGTTGTCTTCCAGTGCCGGCAGCACCGGGGAGCGCAGCGCCAGCTGCAGGCGCATCCAGATACGCAGCAGGTTGGCGGGGTGGCCGTCTGCTTCGGCAATGATCTGCCATTCGCGCGGATGGTGGCGGCGCAGCAGCGAGGCCACGCGGTACTGCGACCCGAAATGCAGCAGGAAGCAGGCGACGCCAGCCATCAGTAGGGTGAGGTAGAGCTCGATCATGCCGTGCCTGTCTTCAGAATGCGTCGATCGCGCCGGCTCAGCTGCTCGGCGAGCTGCCCGTTGCCGGAGTATGGGGAGTATCGGTGGTGGTGCTCTTGGGGGCGGCGGTCTTGTCGCCCTCGCCGATCACGGGGAACGGAATCGAATCGCGCAAGGTGTTCAGCACGCCGTCGCCCTGCGCCGCCTTGGCGCAGATCGCATTGTCCACGGCACCCTGGTAGGTCTTGTCCATGAGGCCGACCCACACCGTGCCATCCGGGCCATGCGGCACCTTGAAGGTACCGGCGGTGGCCATCTTGACCGGAGCTTCGGCCGAGAACGCGGCGGGTGACTGCTCCCAGTACGTGTTGCCGGACTGCTGCTTGGCCGAGCTGTACAGCACCAGGTAGCGCGCGCGCTTGTCGGTGACTTCAATGCTGCCGAAGGCGCCGGTGGTTTCGTCGGTCCAGCCCATGTGCTCGCACAGGCCGACGTCCTGGGTGGCGATCGGCTGGAAGGCATCGTCCAGCAAGACCACGGTGGGCGCGAACAGATAGCTTGCGCGCAGCCAGCGGCCGTTCAATTCCGACTTGATGGCAACGCGGTACGGCAGCTGCGTTTCGCGCGGCAGGCTGAAGCTCAGGAAGTAGCTGTGCTCGCCGTTGAAGCTCACCACGGTGCTGCCCGGACCCAGCACGAATTTCTTCGGCTGCCAGGGCAGGGTGTTCTGGAACGAGAAGTCCGCGAAGGTGCTGCAGCAGGGAGTGGCCTGCTGCAGTGTCTTGCGGGCTTGGTCGAGGCTGCCGTTCGCATTCTCCGGCGGCCGCAGGTTGGGCGGCACGAAGGTCTTCATGCTGTGGCATCCGGCCGCCAGGGCGGTGGAGACAGCAATGGCGGTGGCGGCGATCAGGCGATAGCGCATGGCATAACCGTCAATCAGAATTCGGCCGTCCCTGCCGCACGCGGGTAGGGAATGGCGTCACGAATGTTGGACAAGCCGCATACATACACCAGCAGGCGCTCGAAGCCGAGGCCGAAACCCGCATGCGGGACGGTGCCGTAGCGACGCAGGTCACGGTACCAGCCATAGGTGGCCGGATCGAGGCCGAACTGGACCATGCGGCGGTCGAGGTAGTCCAGGCGCTCCTCGCGCTGGGCGCCGCCGATGATCTCGCCAATGCCCGGAGCCAGCACGTCCATCGCGGCAACGGTCTTGCCGTCGTCGTTCAGGCGCATGTAGAAGGCCTTGATCTGTTCGGGGTAATTCATTACCACCACCGGGCGGCCGACATGCTTCTCGGCGAGATAGCGCTCGTGCTCGGTCTGCAGGTCGATGCCCCAGGCTACCGGGAACTCGAACTTCTGCCCGGAGTTCTTGAGAATTTCGATGGCGTCGGTGTAATCGATGCGTTCGAACGGTTCGGCGATAAAGGCTTCCAGACGGCTGATCGCGTCCGGCTGCACGCGCTCGGCGAAGAACGCCATGTCGTCCGCGCGCTCATCGAGCACCGCCTTGAAGATGGCCTTGAGGAAGCCCTCGGCGCAGTCGGCATTGTCATTGAGGTCGGCGAAGGCGATCTCCGGCTCCACCATCCAGAACTCGGCGAGGTGGCGCGCGGTGTTGGAGTTCTCGGCGCGGAAGGTCGGACCGAAGGTGTACACCTTGCTCATAGCCAGGCAATAGGCCTCGACGTTGAGCTGGCCGGACACAGTAAGGAAGGCTTCGCGACCGAAGAAATCCTTGCGGAAATCGATCTTGCCGTCCGGCGTGCGCGGCAGGTTGGCCAGGTCCAGCGTGGACAGTCGGAACATGTCGCCGGCGCCTTCGGCATCGGACGTGGTGATGATCGGCGTGTTGATCCAGAAGAAGCCCTGCTCGGTAAGCCAGCGGTGGATCGCCGTCATCATCGTGTGGCGCACGCGGGTCACGGCGCCGAACAGGTTGGTGCGCGGGCGCAGGTGCGCCACTTCACGCAGGAACTCCATCGAGTGCTGCTTGGGCTGGATCGGGTAGGTTTCTGGATCGTCCACGAAACCGGTGACGGTCACTTCCGTGGCCTGGATCTCGAAGCTCTGGCCCTTGCCCTGCGAGGCCACCAGCGTGCCTGTGACGATCACGCCGGCACCGGCGGTAAGGTGCTTCACCTCGTCCTCGTAGTTGGACACTTCGCTGGTGACCACCGCCTGGATCGGGTCGAAGCAGGAGCCGTCGCTGACATTGACGAAGGACAGGCCCGCCTTCGAATCGCGCCGCGTGCGGACCCATCCGCGCACGGTCACGGTGCTGCCGGCTTCGATAGAGCCGGAAAGAGCCTGCTTGACGCTAACCACCGCCATGGATTGAAACTCCTGCTGGGCGCCGCATATCGGACGCATAAGACGAATCTGGCATCATAATGGACGTATCGTTCAGGTAGCGACCCTGCGTGTCCGATTTCCGACCATCGAATCCCCCGAGTAGTTGCATCGCCCATGACCATCACCATCACTCCCGCTGCCAGTGAGCGCATGCGCACCTTCCTTGCCGGTGCCCCCGGTGCTGCGGGCGTGCGTTTCGGCGTGAAGAAAACCGGTTGCTCCGGTTTTGGCTATGTGGTGGACCTGGCCCAGAAGGTGGGCGAGGGCGAGGAGACCCTGAACGTCGACGGCGTCCCCCTCATCGTGGACGGCAAGAGCCTGCCCCTCATCGACGGCACCGTCATCGATTTTCAGCGCCAGGGCCTTAACGCGAGCTTCGTGTTCCACAACCCCAACGCCACCGGCGAGTGCGGTTGCGGCGAGAGCTTCACGGTCGGCTGAACGTCCGGGCCGAGCCTGGGCCGGGTTGGGTGTGGCTCCATGGGTCACCCGCTTGCCCCAAACCCCTGAATTCCCTTACACTTCCGCTTCTGTCCAAGCCCAACAGGTTTGGATGGAACCTTGCCTCACCGCATAGTGCGGGAGGCTGCCAGGCCCCAAAAGGGCCGCATCCACAAGGAGTTACCCACAGATGTCCCTGCGACATTACGAAGTCGTGTTCCTGGTCCACCCTGACCAGAGCGAGCAGGTCCCGGCCATGATCGAGCGCTACAAGGCGCTGATCGAGACCGACGGCGGCAAGATACACCGCCTGGAAGACTGGGGCCGCCGCCAGCTGGCTTACCCGATCGTGAACCTGGCCAAGGCTCACTACGTCATGCTCAACATCGAAGTCAGCCAGAACGCGCTGAACGAGCTTGAGTCGGGCTTCCGTTTCAACGACGCCGTGCTGCGCCACCTGGTGATCAAGCGCGACGCCGCTGACACCGACCAGTCCTTCATCCTGAAGTCCAAGGAAAAGGATGACGCCAAGTCCTCGCGCCGCCGCGACGACGAAGCCCGCGACGACAACGATCGCGACAGCGACGACTGATCAGGAGCCTAAGCCATGTCCAAGTTCTTCCGCCGCCGCAAGTTCTGCCGCTTCACCGCTGAAAAGGTGAAGGAGATCGACTACAAGGATCTCAACACGCTGCGCCAGTACGTCACCGAGAACGGCAAGATCGTTCCGTCGCGCATCACCGGCACCAAGGCCCGCTACCAGCGTCAGCTGGCGACCGCCATCAAGCGCGCCCGCTTCCTGGCCCTGCTGCCGTACACCGACAACCACGACGTCTAAGCAGCGTCGTTCCTCCTCTCCCCTTTGGGGAGAGGATCGAGGTGAGGGGTGGGTGCTCGCGATAGGGTGACCTAGAGCGAGCTTCAATCACGCGATATCGCAAGATTGGCCCCTCACCCCAACCCTCTCCCCAAAGGGGAGAGGGAGCTGAATTTGAGCAACACCTTCGGACAACCGTCCACGGCTGCGCCGGGCCACACCGGTGCTAACGAAAAGGAACCACCATGGAACTGATTCTTCTCGAGAAAGTCCGCAACCTCGGCAACCTGGGCGACAAGGTCAAGGTCAAGCCGGGTTACGGCCGTAACTACCTGCTGCCGCAGGGCAAGGCCGTGCCGGTCAACGCCGCCAACCTCGAAGCTTTCGAGAAGCGCCGCGCCGAGTACGAAGCCAAGGCTGCCTCGCAGCTGTCCGGCGCTGAAGGCCGCAAGGCCAAGCTGGAAGGCGTCGAGGTGACCCTCGCCGTCAACGCCAGCCCGGAAGGCAAGCTGTACGGTTCGGTCGGCCCGCGTGAAATCGCCGAGGCCCTCCAGGCCGCCGGTCACGACGTTCACAAGAACGAAGTGATCCAGGGCGAAGGCCCGATCCGCCACACCGGCGAGTTCGAAGCCGTGATCGCGCTGCATGCCGACGTGCAGAGCCAGGTCAAGGTGATCGTGGTCGGCGAAAAGTAAGCCGATCCATCGCTCGTAGTACCCAAACGGGCGCCTCCGGGCGCCCGTTTGCTTTTGGGTTGGGGCGTGGCGTTGTCCACTGTCTTATCCACAGATAACCACAGCTTTTCCACAGGGTTATTGTCTCGTCGCCTGAGATGGCGCCGCGTATGCTCTGTAGTCATTGCCATGCCGCCGGCGCCGCCGTCGGTTCGCTCCGAGGAACCGCGATGTCCTTCGTTTCCGACCGCTCCGAAGAATCCGGGCGCCGCCGCCGTACCGAGCGCAAGCCGTCGCCGGCGATCGATGCGTTGCGTGTACCGCCGCACTCGATCGACGCGGAGCAGGCGGTGCTGGGTGGCCTCATGCTCTCGCCCGATTCGCTGGACAAGGTGGCCGACCGCCTGAGCGAACAGGACTTCTATCGCAAGGACCACCGCCTGATCTGGCGCGCCATCACCGAGCTGGCCGGCAAGGGCATGCCCTGCGATGCGGTGACCCTGGGCGACTGGTTCGAGGCCAATGGCCTGGCTGAGATGGTTGGCGGTGCCGCTTACCTGATCGAACTGGCCAACACCACGCCCAGCGCGGCGAACATCGCCGCCTACGCGGAAATCGTGCGCGAGAAGTCGGTGCTGCGCCAGCTGATCGATGCCGGCGTGGGCATTACCGAAGACGGTTACCAGCCCGAAGGCATGGGCGTGCAGGAAGTGCTGGAGCGCGCCGAGCAGGCCGTGTTCAAGATCGCCGAGTCCGGCGCGCGCGGCAAGAAGGACACGGTGTCGATGCGCGAGGCGGTGAAGGATGCCTTCCGCATTCTCTCCGAGCGCTTCGAGAACAAGGGCCAGCTCACCGGCGTGTCCACCGGCTTCTCCGATCTGGACGAGCTCACTTCGGGCTTGCAGCCGTCCGACCTGATCATCGTCGCGGCGCGCCCCTCGATGGGCAAGACCGCTTTCTCGGTGAATATGGCCGAAGCGGTGGCGATGCGCGGCAAGAAGGCCGTGGCGATCTTCTCGATGGAAATGTCGGCCTCGCAGCTGGCCTTCCGTATGATTTCCTCGGTGGGGCGCATCCATGCGCAGCACCTGCGCAACGGCGATCTCGCCGAAGAGGACTGGCCGCGCGTCACCAACGCCATCGCGCTGCTGTCCGAAGCCAAGATCTTCATCGATGACACGCCGGGCCTGTCGCCGGTGGAGATGCGTTCGCGCTCGCGTCGACTGCACCGCGAGCACGGTGGCCTGGGCCTGATCGTGATCGACTACCTGCAGCTGATGCAGGTGCCGGGCATGAAGGAAAACCGCGCGACCGAAATCTCGGAAATCTCGCGCTCGTTGAAGGGCCTGGCGAAGGAACTCAACTGCCCGGTGATCGCCCTGTCGCAGTTGAATCGCTCGCTGGAACAGCGTGCCGACAAGCGTCCGATGATGTCCGACCTGCGCGAATCGGGCGCTATCGAGCAGGACGCGGACGTGATCATGTTCATTTACCGCGACGAGTACTACAACAAGGAATCGCCGGACAAGGGACTGGCTGAGATCATCATCGGCAAGCAGCGTAACGGCCCGACCGACACGGTGAAGCTGACCTTCCTGGGTCACTACACGAAGTTCGAGAATTACGCGCCCGATTCCTTTGTCGGTGCATTCGAGTAACGCGATAGCGCCGCACTCCGATCTTTAGGTGCCGTTCCGGTTCGGGAACGGTGCCTGTACCGCAGCCGCCTCTATGCACCGTATGCACGCGAAACGACGGGGAGGTTCACATACCCCGGTGCACCCTCGTGGCCGTCCTTACCGCACGAGGCACAACACATGTCGTTGCTACTCCTGCTCATCATCGTGTTGCTTTTGCTCAGCGCGTTACCTGCCTGGCCTTACAGCCGTGCATGGGGTTACGGCCCCAGCGGTGGCTTGGGCCTCATTCTCATCATCTTGATTGTCCTGCTGGTACTAGGTGTGATCTGAGGTTGCTGGTGCTCGGCGTCATACGAGGGCGTTGCCATGAACCGAATCGTGATTCCTGCTTTGTTGGCGACCGCATGTCTTGCGCTCAGCGGTTGCGGTAGCCATACCCGCGTCGTACAGACCGACGAAACCTGCGGCAAGCAGATGACAGATCTGCAGGATGCCCTGGCTTCCGGTGCAATGACGCAGCACGAATACGACAAGGCGCACCGTGCGGCGATGGAGCGTTGCACACGGCGTGACGATCACGATTGAGTGTCGCCGCGCTGCACACGCCCTGAAAATGCCATGACGGGGGCCTCGAAGAGGCTCGGCAGGGCGCCAGGATGAGCTTCAATCGTTGGGCTCGGGCAGGCTGGTAAGCTAGCGGCCTGTCCGGACCCGCCGGTCCGCATCGTTTTCCATCTTCCCGTCATGCGCCGTTGTCGCGGCGCCGAGCAGGCATGAGCCGCACCACAGTCGCCACCATTCACCTGGGCGCCTTGCGCCACAACCTCGCCCGCATCAAGCAGCTGGCCGCGCCCGCCAAGGTGATGGCGGTGGTCAAGGCAGATGCCTACGGGCATGGCCTGGAGCGTGTGGCGCGCGCGCTGGACGGTGAAGCCGACGCCTTTGCCGTGGCGGCCCTCGGCGATGGCCTGCGCCTGCGCGCGGCGGGACATCGACAGCGCATCGTGGTGTTGTCCGGGCCGGACCGCGCCAGCGACATCGCGGAGATGCAGCGGCTCAACCTCGATGCCGCGATCCATCACGAAGAACAGCTGCACTGGCTGACGCAAGCCTCGCCTGCTCGCGGTTCGCTGCGCGTGTGGCTGAAGGTGGACAGCGGCATGCACCGGCTCGGTTTTGCGCCGGAAGCGGTGGGCTTCGTCCATGCGCAACTGGCGGCGATGCCGGGTATCGATCCGGAGATCGGCCTGCTCACGCATTTCGCCGAGTCGGAAGTCTTCGGTGGCACCGAGACGGCCGCGCAGATCGCGCGCTTCGCCAACGCCACGCAAGGGCTCCAGGGGCCTCGGTCGCTTTCCAACTCGGCAGCCGTGCTCGGCTGGGCCGAGGCGAAGGGCGACTGGGTGCGCACGGGTGGCCTGCTGTATGGCCTGTCGGTGGTGGACGGACAGACGGGTGCGGATTTCGGTTTCCGTCCGGCCATGACGCTGAGCACGCGCCTCATCGCCGTCAACCGGATCGGCCGGGGCGAGCGGATCGGCTACAACGGCACCTGGACCTGTCCGGAAGACATGCCCGTCGGCGTTGCCGCGGTGGGCTATGGCGACGGCTATCCCCGCAGCGCAGTTGCCGGCACGCCCGTACTGGTGGGCGACCAGCGAGTACCGCTGATCGGCCGGGTGTCGATGGACCTGATCACCCTGGACCTGCGTAATGCGCCGGACGCCCAGGTGGGCGATCGCGTGACGCTGTGGGGTCCGGAGCTGCCGGTCGAGATCATCGCCGCCCAGGCCGGCACCATCTCCTATGACCTGACCTGCGGCATGACCAGGCGCGTGCTGTTCGTCGAGGACGAGCACTGACCTGCGTCTCGCCGCCTGCGATGGCGGCCCGTTAAGCTCACGCATTACGCAAAGCGTTCCAGGGAATCCGCATGGCCAAGGCCAAGACTGCTTACGTCTGTTCCGATTGCGGGGCAGAGCACTCCAAATGGCAGGGCCAGTGCATCGAATGCAATGCCTGGAATACGTTGAGCGAATTCGTGGTGCAGCCGGCGGTGAAGTCGGTAGGCGCCGCACGCACGAGCGGTTATGCGGGCGCGGCGGCGGGTTCACCCAAGGTCACGCCGCTCACGGCAGTAGCGCTGACTGCAGAGGCGCGCACGCTCACCGGCATCGGCGAACTCGATCGCGTGCTCGGCGGCGGCCTTGTGGATGGTTCGGTGGTGCTGATCGGTGGCGACCCGGGTATCGGCAAATCCACGTTGCTGTTGCAGATGCTCGGTACGTTGGGTACGCAGGTGCCCAGTGTCTACGTCACCGGCGAGGAATCGCTCGCACAGGTCGCCGCTCGCGCGCAGCGCCTGGATCTACCGCTGGGGCCGCTGCATGCGCTCGCGGAAACCTGCATCGAGCGGATCATCGAGCAGGCGCTGAGCAGTCGCCCACGCGTACTGGTGATCGATTCCATCCAGACCATCTGGACCGAGCTGCTCACCGCCGCGCCGGGATCGGTAAGCCAGGTGCGCGAGTCCGCAGCCAAGCTCACTCGTTTCGCCAAGGAAACCGGCACCTCGGTGTTCCTGGTTGGCCACGTCACCAAGGAAGGCGGTATCGCCGGTCCGCGTGTGCTCGAGCACATGGTGGACGCGGTGCTGTATTTCGAGGGCGAGTCGGGTAGTCGCTTCCGCGTGCTGCGCGCGTTCAAGAACCGCTTTGGTGCAGTGAACGAACTGGGTGTGTTCGCCATGTCCGAAAAGGGCTTGCGCGAAGTGCCCAATCCGTCGGCGATCTTCCTTTCCGCGCATAGCGGTCCAACTTCGGGCAGCGCGGTGATGGTGACGCGCGAGGGCACGCGCCCGCTGCTGGTGGAGGTGCAGGCGCTGGTCGACCAGTCGTCGCTGGGCAATCCACGTCGCGTCGCGCTGGGCCTGGAGCAGAACCGCTTGGCCATGTTGCTGGCCGTGCTGCATCGCCACGGTGGCGTGGCGGCTTACGACCAGGACGTCTTCGTCAACGTGGTCGGTGGCATCCGTGTGCAGGAAACCGCGGCCGACCTTCCCGTGTTGCTGGCGGTGCTGTCCTCGCTGCGCGACCGGCCGCTACCGGAGAAAACCATCGCGTTTGGCGAGGTGGGTTTGTCCGGAGAGATCCGTCCGGTGCCCAACGGCGAGGAGCGCTTGAAGGAGGCCGCGCACCATGGCTTCCAGAGGGCCATCGTGCCCAAGGCGAATGCGCCGAAGAAGGCAAAGGTGGGTGAGATGGAAGTGGTGGCGGTGGAGCGGCTGTCGCAGGCGCTGGAGGCGTGTCGCTAGCCGGTATTCCCGCTGCTCTTTCTTATGTGAGAGCGCACCCTGTGCGCGAGGCCTTACGCCGCGGTCTTTCCTACCTGTCACTCCCGCGAAGGCGGGAGTCCAGTGACTTGGTTCCTTGGTGTGACGCTCCCGCCAGCTTGCCGCCTACGACCGAAGGAAGTCCCCGTGGGACGCGGCGGGCGTTTCGATCTCCTGCCGGCGACGCGTAGCTAGTCCCCGTGGGAAGCTCGAGTCACTTTTCTTTTGCTGGTCCAAAAGAAAAGTAACCCAAAGAAAACGACCTGAAGAGCTGGTAGCGGACTGTTGGGAAAAGCCCTGAAGGTTCCGGGGCCTGGATTGCGACCGGCTTCGCCGCCAAGCACGGCTGCTCCGCAACGCGCCGATGCGCTGAGGACATAAGGCGAAGCCCGCTTCGCTCCCTCTCCCCTCCGGGGAGAGGGCTGGGGTGAGGGGCGGGTGCTCGCGGGAGTGCCACCTATCCCTCTCCTGTAGGAGCGCACCCAGTGCGCGAAAAGCTTACGGAGCGGTTGCTGAGAGGCCGCGGTCGCGCACTGGGTGCGCTCCTACAGGGAAAAGAACCGCCGCGTTATTCCGGCGGCAGCGCCGCAAAATCCGGGTGCTCCTCAGCTCGCCGTGAGAATCGCACGAGGTTCGGATAAGCCTGTGCCCCGATCACATCCGCGGCGACGATCTGGGTGAAGCCCCATGCCACGGCGATGGAAATATCCGCCTGGGTCGGCGCACTACCAAACAACCAGCCGTCTACGCCTGCCAGCTCCCGCTCCAGCAGGTCGTAAGCCGAGTGCAGCTGGCCCTGCACGCGCTGCATCCAGCCTTGGTCGCGCTTGTCCGCCTCGCGCTTGCGCTCGTAAACAATCTGCACGCTCTTCTCGCTAGCAGCGATGGCGATGCCGATCAGGCGCGTGGCCCGCAGGCGTTGTGCGGTATCGCCGGGCATCAGCGATGGCTTGCTGCTGACGGACTGCGCCCAGTCGATGATCAGGCTGGATTCGGTGAGCATCGTGCCGTCGTCCAGCACCAGTGTCGGCGCCTTTACCAGCGGGTTGATCCGATGGAATTCGTCGAAGTTGCGGAATACGGACAGCGAGCGGTGCGTAAAGGGAATGCCCAGCAGGCGCAGCGAAATTGCCGCGCGCCGCACGTAGGGCGAGTCGAGCATGCCGATCAGATCCATGGTCGTCTCCGGGTCAGGAGTGGAAGACGACCGTCTTGCTGCCGTTGAGCAGCACGCGATCGTCGAGGTAGAGGCGAAGCGTGCGTGCCAGCACGCGCCGTTCGATATCGCGGCCGATGCGAATCAGGTCATCCGGCGTGTCCGCATGGGTCACGCGCTCGATGTCCTGCTCGATGATGGGGCCTTCGTCGAGATCCGCCGTGACGAAGTGGGCCGTGGCGCCGATCAGCTTGACGCCGCGGCGGTGCGCCTGGTGATACGGACGCGCGCCCTTGAAGCCGGGCAGGAACGAATGGTGGATGTTGATGCATCGTCCCGCCAGGCGTCCGGCGAGTTCGGTCGAAAGCACTTGCATGTAGCGAGCGAGCACCACCAGTTCGGCACCCGACTGTTCGATCAGCGACCCTAGCGCGGCTTCCTGCCGGGTCTTGCTGCCGCCATCCACCGGCAGGTAGTGGAACGGAATGCCATCCAAATCCAGGTGGCGATAGGTGTCGCGCGGATGGTTGGCCACCACACCCACGATATCCATCGCCAGTTCGCCGATACGCCAGCGATAAAGCGTGTCCGCCAGGCAATGGTCGAATTTCGATACCAGCAGCATCACGCGCCGACGCTGCGAGCGATCGCGCAGCGTCCACTGCATTTTCAGCGATGGCGCAAACGCTTCGAAGCTGCCGTGCAATGGCTCCAGGCCATGCTGCGTGCTCTCGAACACCAGCCGCATGAAGAAGCGCCCGGTCTCGGCATCGCCGAACTGCTGGGCTTCCACGATGTTGCAATGCTGGGCCGCCAGGTGGTTCGACACCGCTGCCACGATGCCGGCGCGATCCGGGCATGACAGGGTGAGGACGAACTGGCCGGCGGCGCTCATGGCATGCGATGCAGTATCAGTTCCAGCACCGCCTTGGTGCCGAAGAAGGCAAGCAGCAGGACGCCCATGCCGACCAGGGTCAGGTTCACCGCGCTGCGGCCGCGCCAGCCATAACGCCAGCGGCCAAACAGCAAGGCGCCGAAGACCAGCCACGCGATGATCGAAAGCACCGTCTTGTGCACCAAGTGCTGGCCGAACAGGTTGTCGACGAACAGGATGCCGGTGAGCAGGGTGAGCGTCAGCAGCAGGAAGCCGGCAGCGATCAGGCGGAACAACAGGGTTTCGGTCAGCGTCAGTGGCGGCAGTGAACGAAGCCAGGGCCCGAGCCGACGATGGCGCAGTGCGCGCTCCTGGACGGCCAGGAGAATGGCGAGCACCGCCGCGATGGACAGCACGCTGAAGGCAAGCAGCGCCACGGTGACGTGCAGCTTGATCTGCCATTCCAGCGGCTGGGGTGTCGTGGGCGGCGCCGCGAACGTATCGATGGCGAGCAGCAGGGCAGACAAGGGAAAGACGATGCCGCCCAGGGCCGCTACAGGCCGCCAGATGTTTACTACCAGGGTCAGGGCGGATACCACGCAGGCCACGAGGGACAGCGCGGCAAAGAAATGCAGGTCCAATGCACCACGATGCAGGCTGAGCAGGATGGTGGCGTGGGTCAACACCGCGACACTGGCTGCTAGCAGCGCAATGCGCTGCAGCGTGAGTGACGTGTTGTTGCGTGCAAACAGCGGCCACGTCGGCAGGCCCGCAGCAAGCAGGTAGTCGACGATGGCGATCAGGGCGGCGGCGGTCAGCATGGCGGGGAAGTGTGGCACAGGGCCGTCAACGCGTGAACGGCACTTGCCAGGGAGCGACGGTTTGCCCAAGGTTCGCCCGCCCAGGGGCGCACTCCCGCGGGCCGACCAACGTGGGGAGCAAGGTGATGTGGCATCGATGGAGCCTGGCGGTCTGTGCAGGCCTGTTTGGCTGGGCCTCGATGGCCCATGCGGCTAGCAACTCTTGCGAGGCGCGTTCGGCAGAGATTCTCGATGCCCTGCGCAAGGGTGACTTTGCATCGGCGACCACCCATTTCGACGCTCGCGTGAAGGCGGCGGTGGATGCGCAGAAGCTCGGCGAAATCTGGCAACACATGCTGCCTGCGCAATTCGGTGCATTCGATCATGCGGATGCGCCCAAGGCCGATCTGCAAGGCGGCGCGATGGTCGAGACGCCGCTGCATTTCGCCCATGGCAACCTGCTTATGCGGGTCGCCTGCCATGCCGAAGGTGAGGTGTCCGGGCTGCGCTTCCTCCCCGTGCCCGCATCGCCGGCCACGCTGGGGCAGGGAGAGCGCCAGCTTGAGGTGCCGTCCCCGTTGGGGCCGCTGCCCGGCATCTTCACGATGCCGAGTGGATCGGGGTCCTTTCCGGTCGTGGTGCTGGTCGCGGGCTCCGGTCCTCATGATGGTGACGAGACCATCGGCCCCAACAAACCCTTTCGCGATATTGCGCAAGGCCTGGCAGCTGCAGGCATCGCCAGTCTTCGCTATGACAAGCGCACGTTTACCTATGCGGCACAGATGGCCGCGCGCAACGACGTGACGATCGACGACGAAGTTACCGACGACGCACTCGCGGCCATCAAGCTGGCGGGCGTCCAGCCGGGTGTCGACCCGCACCGCGTGTTCGTGCTCGGTCATAGCCTGGGCGCGTACATCGCGCCACGCATCGGGCAGCGCGATGCCGCGCTGGCAGGACTGATCCTGCTGGCTGCGCCGGCGCGGTCGCTGCTGGATGTACAAGCCCAGCAGGTGCGCGAGATCGGCAAGCGGCAGGGACTGAGCGAAGCGCAGATCGCCAATCGCCTCCACCTCATCGAAGCCGAGCGGGAATGGCTGGCGGGCAGGGGCGCGAGCAAGTCCGCGACCGGTTCGTTTGGCGGTGTTCCCCAGAGTTACGAATTGAGCCTGCGCGACTACGACGTGGTGGCCACGGCCAAGGCGGTGGGTATGCCCATGCTGATCCTCCAGGGAGGGAGCGACTTCCAGGTGTCTCCTGAACAGGATTTCGCGCGGTGGCAAACCGCGCTGGCTGGACGGCCACGAGTGGCGTTCCGGCGCTACGACGATCTCAGCCATCTGTTCATGCCCGCTGGAAGCAGCGCCACGCCAGCGGACTACCAGGTGCCGGGAAAGGTGGATCCCAGGGTGATCCGGGACATTTCCAACTGGGTGAAGGAACAGCCCGCCGGGGGCTGAATCCCGTCATGACACCCGCCTCTGCTATATTTGCCCGCTTGTCCCTGGACTTCTGTCTGCCATGTTCGAATCGCTCAGCCAACGCCTCTCCGCCACCGTCAACCGCCTGCGCGGCCGCGGTCGCCTGACCGAGGAGAACATCCGCGAATCGCTGCGCGAAGTGCGCATTGCGCTGCTCGAGGCCGACGTGGCCTTGCCGGTGGTGCAGGCGCTGGTCGAGCGCGTGAAGGTGCGCGCGGTGGGCCAGGAAGTGCTCAAGAGCCTCTCGCCGGGCCAGGCCCTGGTGAAGGTGGTCAGCGACGAGCTGACCGCGTTGATGGGCACCGCCAATACCGAGCTCAACCTCGCGCAGCAGCCGCCGGCCGTGGTGCTGATGGCGGGCCTGCAGGGCGCCGGCAAGACCACCACGGTGGCCAAGCTCGCCCGCTTCCTCACCGAGCGCAAGAAGAAGAAGGTGATGGTGGTGAGCTGTGACGTTTACCGTCCGGCCGCCATCGAGCAGCTGCGTACGTTGGCCGAGCAGGTCGACGTGAAGTTCTTCCCGTCCGAAGCGGGCCAGAATCCGGTCGATATCGCGAAGAACGCGATTGCCGCCGCCCGTCGCGAAGTGGTCGATGTGCTGCTGGTGGATACCGCCGGTCGTCTGCACGTGGACGAAGCGATGATGGCGGAGATCAAGGCGCTGCACGCCGCGATCACGCCGGTCGAAACGCTGTTCGTGGTCGACTCCATGACCGGCCAGGACGCGGCCAATACCGCTAAGGCGTTTGCCGAAGCGCTGCCGCTCACCGGCGTGGTGCTGACCAAAACCGATGGTGATGCGCGTGGTGGTGCGGCGCTGTCGGTGCGCTATGTCACGGGCCGTCCGATCAAGTTCCTCGGCGCCGGCGAAAAGACCGATGCACTGGAACCGTTCCATCCTGATCGCGTTGCGCAGCGCATCCTCGGCATGGGCGACGTGCTGTCGCTGGTCGAGGAAGTGGAGCGCAAGGTCGACCAGGAAAAGGCGCAGAAGCTCGCCGAGAAGGTCATCAAGGGCAAGCGCTTCGATCTCAATGACATGCGCGACCAGCTCGAGCAGATGTCCAACATGGGCGGCCTGGCCGGCCTGATGGACAAGCTGCCCGGCGTGTCCGCGCTGCCAGACAACGTGAAATCCAAGGTCAACGACGGCGAGATCAAGCGCATGGTCGCGATCATCCAGTCGATGACCAAGAAAGAACGTCGCCACCCGGATCTGCTCAACGGCTCGCGCCGTGCCCGCGTGGCACGTGGCTCGGGCACGCAGCCGGCGGACGTGAACCGTCTGCTCAAGCAGTACATGCAGATGGAAAAGATGATGTCCAAGCTCTCCAAGGGCGGCACCAAGGGTCTGCTGCGGCAGATGCGTGGCGCCATGAAGGGCATGGGCGGCATGGGTGGTGGTTTCCCGCCGATGCGCTGAGGCTGAACGGATCCGGCCGGCGAGTTCGGTCGGATCTGCCTGTCAGCTCTTCCTTTTTCCCCAAAATTCATTAAAATGTCGCGTTCACCGCGCACGGCCACGTGCGTGCTGCCGGCATCCCGGCAATTCTGGAGCTTTTATTTATGGTCAAGATTCGTCTTTCGCGCGGCGGCGCCAAGGGCCGTCCGTTCTACCACATCGTTGTCACCGATCAGCGCAACAAGCGCGACGGTCGCAGCATCGAGAACGTGGGTTTCTACAATCCGGTTGCTTCGGGCAAGGACAAGCGCCTTGAGCTGAACGTCGCTCGCGTGCAGGAGTGGATTGGCAAGGGTGCGCAGCTGACCGACAAGGTCGCGTCCCTCGTCAAGGAAGCCGGCAAGCAGCAGGCTGCCTGAGTATGACGGCAGCCGGCCGGCGCGTCCTCGTGGGACGCATCGTCGGGCTGTATGGCGTGCAGGGCTGGCTCAAGATCGAATCCTGGACCGAGCCCCGCACGAAGATCTTCACTTACCAACCCTGGCTGCTTGCATCGGCGCCGGGTGTGGAAACGGAGATCTCGGGAGTCAAAGGTCGTCCGCAAGGCAAGGGGCTCATCGCCCAGTTTCCTGAAGTGGACGATCGAGACGCAGCAGCAGCGTTGGTGGGACAAGACATCTATGTCGCCCGCGAACTGCTGCCGCCTCCCGGCAAGGACGAGTTTTACTGGGTCGACCTCGAGGGTCTGGAGGTCGTCACCACGGAAGGCGTGGCACTGGGGCGGGTCAGTCATCTGTTCGCGACCGGCGCCAACGATGTCGTGGTGGTGAAGGATGGTACGCGTGAGCGTCTGATTCCTTTTATCCAAGGTTCGTATGTGCGTTCGGTGGACTTGTCCGGTGGACGCATGGTGGTGGACTGGGATCCTGAATTCTGAGCGCGCCACGCGCCGCCACAAGGGTTGAGGATCATGCGCATCGACGTCGTCACGTTGTTTCCCGACTTCATGCGTCAGTGTGCTGCCGTTGGTGTCGTGGGACGTGCGCAGCAGCGTGAGTTGCTGCAGGTGGAAACCTGGAACCCGCGCGACTTCGCCACCGACAATTACCGTACTGTGGACGGCCGCACCTGCGGCGGCGGGCCCGGGATGGTGATGCTGATCCAGCCTTTGCGCGAAGCCCTCAAGGCTGTGCGTGAGGCCGCACCGGAACCGGTGCATGTGATTTACCTCAGTCCGCAGGGAGCGCGGCTGACGCAGGGCAGGGTGGAAGCGCTGGCGAAGCTGCCGCGCATCGCACTGCTCTGTGGGCGTTACGAGGGTGTGGACGAGCGTCTGCTGGCGCACGAGGTCGACGAGGAGCTTTCCATCGGCGATTATGTGCTGTCCGGCGGTGAGCTGGGCGCGGCAGTGATCATCGATGCCGTGGGCCGCTTGCAGGACGGCGCGTTGAACGACGCGCAGTCGGCGCAGCAGGATTCGTTTTCGGACGGACTGCTGGATTGCCCGCACTATGCAAAACCGGTGCATGACGCACTGGGCGACGTACCGGACGTGTTGCTTTCCGGTGACCACGCGGCGATCCGCCGTTGGCGCCTGAAGCAATCGTTGGGACGGACCTGGTTGCGGCGTCCCGATCTTTTGGCGCAGCGCGCGCTGGATGCGGAATCCCGAGCGCTGTTGGATGAATTCCGTCGCGAACATGCTCAGCAGTCGCGGCACGACGATACGGCCCACTAAGGGCGAGAAATTAGACAGGTGTTGCCATGAACAAGATCATCGAACAGTTCGAATCCGAGCAGATCACCCGCCAGCTGCCGGAATTCGGCCCTGGTGACACCGTGGTGGTCAACGTGAAGGTGAAGGAAGGTAACCGCGAGCGCGTCCAGGCGTTCGAGGGCGTCGTCATCGCCAAGCGCAGCCGCGGCCTGCATTCGGCCTTCACCGTGCGCAAGATCTCGCACGGCACCGGCGTGGAGCGCGTGTTCCAGGCTCACAGCCCGGCCATCGATTCGGTCGAAGTGAAGCGCAAGGGCAAGGTGCGTGGCGCCAAGCTGTACTACCTGCGCAACCTCGAAGGCAAGGCTGCCCGCATCAAGGAAGACGTCGCCGCCGTCTCGGCCGCCAAGGCCGCGAAGAAGGCTGCCGCTGCGGAGTAATCCCGGCACGTCTTTTCGAAACACCAGAAACCCCGTGGAGCGATCCGCGGGGTTTTTGTTTAGGCCTTCGGTATGCATGCCTTGCGGCAGGGAGACTCCCTCCTCGCCTCTGTGGGAGCGCACCCTGTGCGCGAGGCCTTTCGCGCCGGTCTTCATGTTCTCCGCTCTAGGGATCTCGGGGCTTGGCCTTCAGTAGCCCCGTTCGCGCCAGGGTGCCGCCTACGACGCAAAGCTAGTCCCTGTGGGACGCGGCGGGCGTTTCGATCCCCTGCCAGCGACGCGAAGCTAGTCCCGTGGGACGCTCGAGTCACTTTTCTTTTGCTGGCCCACGCACGCGCAGGAGCGCGTGCGAACGGCGAAGCCGGCCCGAAGGGCGGAGGGCAGGATGCCCGGAGTCAAAGAAAAGTAACCCAAAGAAAATGGCCTGAAGAGCTGGCAGCGATATGCAGGGAAAAGCCTTGAAGGATCCGGAGCCCTGATTGCGACCGTCTTCGCCGATAGCGAGCGGCTACCCCGCAACGCGTCGATGCGCTGAGGACTTAAAGTGGCTTCGTTGTTCGCCCCGGTCCATCACTTCTCCCTCTCCCTTCCGGGGAGAGGGCTGGGGTGAGGGGCGGGTGCTCGCGGCGGCGCTGCTTACTGCTTGTAGGAGCGCACTTAGTGCGCGATCGGCGTATGGCAAAGTGTTGCCAAGGCCAAAAAAAGCCCGCCATAAGGCGGGCTTTCGCGTTGCGTGGAAACCGTGGCTGTGCTGCTCGCGCACTGGGTGCGCTCCTGCAAAAGATGGCAGGGGCGCATCACGCCAACCGCTGCGGCTCCTGCAGGAAGTTGCCTTGCACGAAGTCCACGCCGCAGGCGAACAGCAGCGAGGTACTGGCGGCGTCCTCGACCCATTCGGCGATGGTCTGCTTCTTGAGTTCGCGTGCCTGACGGCAGATCTCGGCCACCTTCTTCTGGCTCTCCACCTGCTGTGGCAGGTCGGCCATGTAGCTGCGGTCGATCTTCAGGTAGTCGGCATCGATGTGATTGAGCAGCTGGAACGAGTTGAGGCCCGAGCCGAACTGTTCCAGCGCGAACTGGCCGCCCAGCTCCCTCCAGATCTTGATGAATTCCTGCGCGGGGCGCAGCGCGGTTACCACCTTGCTCTCGGTGGTTTCCAGCACCAGCTTGCCGTTCTTCAGTCCCGCCTGCTTAAGGCGTTCGCCCAGCCACGGCAGCAGCTTGGTGTCTTCCAGCGAGCTGGAGGTGAGCTTGACGAAGAAGGTGGTAGGCGAGCCGCTGCGGTCGCGGGCACGCAGATGTTCGATGGTCTGGTTCAGCACCCAGCGGTCGATGGCCGGGGTGAGGTTGTGCTTCTCGGCGATGGGCATGAAGAAGCCCGGCAGCACCTCGCCCTGCGGGCCGTTCAGGCGCAGCAGGATTTCCGAGAATTCGCCCTCGGCGTCCTGCAGGCTGATGGTCTGCTGGTGATAGAGGACGAAATCGTCCTGCGTCAGCGCCTGCTTGAGCACGCCCAGCCAGTAGCGCTCGCGTTCTTCCTCGGCCTTTTCGCGCGCCGCCGGATCGTGCAGCTCGCTGCGGTTGCCGCCCTGGCTCTGCGCATTGCGCAGGGCCTGGCTGGACTGGTTGAGCAGCAGCTCGGTGTTGGCGTTGCGCTCGCCCAGCAGGCTGCCGCCGATGCTGACGGTAACGGTGAGCGAGTGGCTGCCGAGGTCGAAGATGCCGCCGGCAATAGCCTGCTGCAGGCCGGTGATCCACTGCTTGATCGTTTCGTCGTTGCGCGTATGCAAGAGCACGCCGACGGTGTGTTCGGCCAGCAGGCCGGCGGTGTCATGGGCGCCGAGCTGGCCTTCCACGCGATTGGCGAAGGCGGCCAGGAGCTCATCGGCCTTGGCCAGGCCCACGCCGCCCACGATCGTCTGCCAGTTGTCCGGCTCGATCAGCAGCAGCGACTGCCCCTTGGTGCCTTCGGTCGCGGCGGCCACCGCCTGGTCGATGCACTCCAGCATGCGGGCGCGATTGAACAGGCCGGTGACGGGATCGCGCTGCAGCTGCTCGATCACGCTGGCGTCGACCTGCTGGCGGCGGAACACCACCTGCAGGCAGGGCTCGCCCTCGAAGGTCGCGTGGGCAAACTCCACGCTGGCCTTGAAGCTGGTGGCATCGGCGCGGCGCGCCTGCAACTCGATCGGGGTGCTGGGCTTCTCGCCGCGCGACAGGCCCTTGAGGGTGTTCTTGAACTCGTCGGCATCGGTCGGCCCGATCATGTCCAGCACGGGTAGGCCGAGCAGGTCGTCGAATTCGGTATAGCCGAAGGTATCCAGATAGGCCTGGTTGGCGCGCACGTGCATGCCTTCGTGCACGTAGGCGATGGCATCCGTGGAGGAGTCCAGCAGGGCGTCGCAGCGGCGCTCGGATTCGCGGAGCGCTGACTCCAGGCGGCGCAGCTGGCGGCGGGTGTTGAGCGCGTCGAACTCGCGCTGGATCACCGCCATCAGCTGGCGCGGCTGCGAGCGCAGGGCCACACTGCGGGCGCCGTTGACGAACAGCTCGGTGACCCCGGCGTTGTCCACCTGGCCGACCAGGGCAACCAGCGAGAGGTCACGGCCGTGTGCATCGAGCATGCGCGACACCTCGCGCAGCTCCAGCGTGCCGACGGCGGGATCGAACAGCACGATGTCAGGGCCCAGCTCATCGAGTGCAGCGGTTACCTGCTCGGCGCTGGTGGCGCGCGCGGGCCGGACGGCAATGCCGTTGTTGCGCAGCAGGCTGATGATCTGTTCCGCGTCTTCGACTGACTTCTCGATGAAAAGGATCTTGATGACCTGGTCAGTTTTCATAGGCACGTCGAGCTATCCATTGTTCGCCGCTGCTGTGAAGCCTGCCGTGACAGCAGGGCGCGGGCCACCCGTGTTTTTAGCGGATTCCGCGAGTCACGGCTAGCGGAAATATTCCTGAAGTGACCGTGACCACACTGAGCACGGCCGCACATGTCGAGCGCATTACAGCGGCCGCTTGGATGCCTCGCCGCCCACCTCGCGCACCAGCTTGGGTACCAGGTACCCGGGCAGGCGATGGCGGACGGCCTCCACCAGGGCCAGTGCGCGCGTGTCGTCCACCTCGAAATGCGCCGAGCCCTGCACCCGATCGAGCTGGTGCAGGTAGTAGGGCAGCACGCCGGCCGCGAAAAGGCGCTCGGACAAGGCGGCCAGGGTGTCCGCGTCGTCGTTGATGCCGCGCAGCAGTACCGACTGGTTGAGCAGGGTCACCCCGGCTTCGCGCAGGCGGGCGCAGGCGGCGTCGACCGAGGCGTCGAACTCGTTGGCGTGGTTGGCGTGAAGGACCACCACCTTCTGCAGCGGCAGCCTGGCCAGCCAGTCGACGAGGGCGTCGTCCACCCGTTCGGGCAGCACCACCGGAAGGCGGGTATGGATGCGCAGGCGGGTGACGTGGGGGATGGCTTCCAGGCCCTGGCTCAGTTCCTCCAGCTTGGCGGTGGCCAGTGACAGCGGGTCGCCGCCCGAAAGGATGAGCTCGCTGATCGACGCGTCCTGCCGCACATGGTCCAGCGCCTTGCGCCACTGGCCGGCGGCGGCCATCTCGTCGCCATACGGGAAATGGCGGCGGAAGCAGTAACGGCAGTTGATGGCGCAGCTGCCGCTGGCGATCAGCAGGGCGCGGCCCTCGTACTTGTGCAGCACGCCCTGGGCCGAGCGAGCGGCCATGTCGCCCACCGCGTCGATGCTGAAGCCCGGGACCTGCGCCGTTTCGGCCAGTTGGGGCAGCACCTGCAGCAGCAGGGGGTCGCAGGCGTCGCCCTGTCGCATGCGGGCCACGAAGCCACGCGGAACCCGCACGCTGAAGCCGGCGTCACCTGCCGGTAATGCATCGGCCAGATGTCCCAGGCCCACCAGCGCCAGCAGCTCGCGGCCATCCGTGACGGCCTCGCGCCACAGTGCGCGCCAGTCGGATCCGGGCTGAGATAGGCGGGCGGCTTGGCTTGCGGTTATCATAGTGGGTCTTGAAACGGGCCTCTGGCCCCGGAAACCCCCTATTCTAGCCGCCTGCGGGCGGCGCTACATCTGGAGCAGAGCGCATGGCCACCGCCGGTCTTAACGACGTCAAGAAGGGTATGAAGATCCTTCACAACAATGACCCGTGGGTCATTACCGACGCCGACTTCATCAAGCCCGGCAAGGGTCAGGCGTTTACCCGCATCTTCATCCGCAACCTGAAGAACGGCCGCACCAGCGAATCGACCATGAAGTCCAGCGACAGCTTCGAAGTCGCCGACGTCGTGGATACCGACATGCAGTACCTGTACTCCGATGGCGAGTTCTGGCACTTCATGCACCAGGAAAGCTTCGAGCAGCACCAGGCCAGCAAGGCAGGCATGGGCGATGCCGTGAAGTGGCTGAAGGGCGAGGAAGAGTGCGTGGTGACGCTGTTCAACGGCGAAATCATTTCCGTGCAGGCCCCGAACTTCGTGGAGCTGAAGATCACCGAGACGGATCCGGGCCTGCGTGGCGACACCTCGGGCGGCGGCGGCAAGCCGGCGACGCTGGAAACCGGTGCCGTGGTGCGCGTGCCGCTGTTCGTCACCACCGAAGAAGTGATCAAGGTCGACACCCGCACGGGCGAATACGTCAGCCGCGTCGGCAAGTGACGAACTGGCGCGCGGGCTTAGCCCGCGCCTTTGCCAGTTCGTCATCCCTGCGAAGGCAGGGATCCAGTGAAATACGTCGTGCGAAGCACGCTGATTCGCTCTTCGCACGGCCAAGCGCAAAATCACTGGATTCCAGCTTGACCAGCCTACGGCTGTTGAAAAGCGCCTCGCTGGAATGACGAGCCTGAAAGCGTCATGCCGTTAGGCAACCATGGGGCGGCCACCGCAAGGTGATCCGCCCCATGTCGTATCCACCATCGAGAAAGCGAGCCTAAGGATGAGCCAGACCGCCCCGCAACCCATCGACCTGTTGATCGAAGCCCGCTGGGTCGTGCCCGTGGAGCCGCATGGCGTCGTGTTCGAGCACCACGCCGTGGCGGTAGACAAGGGCGCCATCGTGGCGCTGCTGCCGATCAGCGAGGCACGGCTTGCGTATGCACCACGCGAGCGCGTCGAACTGGGCGAGCACGTGCTGATTCCCGGCCTGGTCAACACGCATACGCACAATCCAATGACTCTGCTGCGCGGCCTGGCCGACGACCTGCCGCTGATGGTGTGGCTGCAGAAGCACATCTGGCCGGTCGAGGGCCAGGTGATCGGCCACGAGTTCGTGCGCGACGGCGTGGAGCTGGCGGTGGCGGAGATGATCCGTGGCGGCACCACCTGCGCCAACGAAAACTACTTCTTTCCGGACGTCATCGGCGCCACCTACAAGCGCATGGGTTTCCGCGCGGTGGTCGGTCTGCCGGTGATCGAGTTCCCCACGGCGTGGGCGAAGACGCAGGACGAGTATTTCGATCGCGCCATCGAAGTGCACGACAGCTTCCTGGGCGATCCGCTGATCGGCACCTCGTTCGCGCCGCACGCACCATATACCGTGTCGGATGAAAGCTTCGAGCGCATCCGCGTGCTCTCCGACCAGCTCGATATCCAGGTGCACCTGCACACGCACGAAACCGCGCACGAGGTGGAAGAGGAGAAGGCCAAGAGCGGCCTGCGTCCGTTCCAGCGCCTGCAGAAGCTGGGCATCGTCAACGATCGCCTGATCGCCGTGCACATGACCCAGCTGACCGATGCCGAAATTGCTGCCTGCGCGGAAGCAGGTGTGTCGGTGGTGCATTGCCCCGAATCCAACCTCAAGCTGGCCTCGGGCTTCTGCCCGGCCGAGAAGCTGCGCCTGGCCGGCGTCAACGTGGCCATCGGTACCGACGGTTGCGCGTCCAACAATGACCTGGACATGTTCGGCGAGCTGCGCACGGCGGCGCTGCTTGCCAAAGCCGTCGCCAATGATGCTGCCGCATTCGATGCCGCGTATGCGCTGCGCGCGGCGACGCTCAACGGCGCTCGTGCGATGGGACTCGAAGATCGCATCGGCTCCATCGAGGCCGGCAAGCAGGCTGACCTTGCCGCCATTCGCTTGTCCGACCTGGAAACGCAGCCACTGTTCCACATCGCTTCGCAGCTGGCCTATGCCACGGGTCGCCACCAGGTGACCGACGTGTGGATCAGCGGCGTGCGCAAGCTGGCGGGCCGCGTGCTCACCGATATCGACACCGACGCCGTGTTGGCGAAGACGCACGCATGGCGCGAGCGTATCGCCGCGATCGATGCGGGTTGAGCGAGGCCATCCGATGAATCGCTATCTCGTGATGGCCATGCGTCGACCGGACTTCGATCCGGCGGTGGTGCAGCCGCACCTGGATTTCCTGCACGGATTGCGCACGGGTGGCCGCCTGGAGTTGTCGGGTGGTTTCAGCGACAAGTCCGGTGGCGCCTACCTCGTGCTCGCGGAGAACATGGACGAGGCGCTTTCGATCGTCCACCAGGATCCCGCTTACACCAGCGGCGGCTGGGAAATCACGGTCTACGAATGGCAGGCGCGCTAAGCTCCGCCACCAGTCATTGAGGAAGCAATCGATGCAAGCAGCTGCCAATGTCAGCCCCGAGGAAATCGCCCGTTTCGGCAAACTCGCCGCACGCTGGTGGGACCCGGATGGCGAGTCCCGCCCGTTGCATGATCTCAATCCCGTTCGCGCTTCCTACGTGGGTGCACGGGTAAAGCTGCAGGGAGCGCGTGTCGCTGACGTGGGTTGTGGTGGCGGGCTGCTCAGCGAGGCACTGGCGAAGTCGGGCGCGCATGTCACCGGCATCGACATGGGCGAGAAGGTGATCGAGATCGCCCGCCTGCATCTGCACGAATCGCGACTCGACGTACCCGACCTCCATGTCGACTACCGCCTGCAATCGTCAGCCGAGCTGGCGGCTGCCGAGCCGGAACACTTCGACGCCGTGTGCTGCATGGAGCTGATCGAACACGTGCCCGATCCCGAGGCGCTGGTAAGCGACCTGGCGCGCATGGTGAAACCGGGCGGAGTGGTGGTGATGTCCACGCTCAATCGCACGCCGGTGGCTTTCGGTGCGGCGATTCTCGGTGCGGAATACCTCATGCGCATGCTGCCGCGTGGCACGCACCACTTCGCGCAATTCCTCAAGCCGTCCGAACTGGGTCGGTTGCTGCGCCATGCTGGGCTCGAAGTGGAAGACGTTTCCGGCCTTGGCTACAACCCCGTCAACCGCAAGGCGTGGATCAGCCGTTTCACCTCGGTGAACTACCTCATCAGCGCCCGCAAGCCCGCATGAAGCCCTTTCCCCAGGACATCCAGGGCGTGTTGTTCGATCTCGACGGCACGTTGCTCGACAGCGCCACTGACCTGTACGCCGCACTGAAAACCCAGTGCGAGGAAATGCAGGTGTCCGTACCGCCCTTTGCGATGGTGCGCGAGGTCGTGTCGCGTGGTTCGCGGGCCATTCTGCGTTGCGCGTTCCCCGACTTCAGCGACGATGCACTGCTTCCCCTGTTGCCTCGCTATCTCGAGCTCTACCAGGCCGTGATGGCCGAGCACACGCAACCGTTCGAAGGTGTCGACGAGTTGCTTGCCGTCCTGGAAGCGCAGGGCATCGCGTGGGGCATCGTCACCAACAAGCCGGGCTTCCTTACCGATGACCTGGTGCAGCGGATCGGCTGGGCCGATCGCGCGGTCGCGGTGGTATCCGGTGACACCTTGCCGGTGAAGAAGCCCGACCCCGCGCCCGTGTTGCTCGCGTGCGAACGTGGCCGCCTCGATCCGGCGCGCTGCCTGTTCGTCGGCGACGATCGCCGCGACGTGCTGGCCGGCGGCGCCGCAGGTGCCTATACCGTCGCCGTGCGCTGGGGCTACCTCGATGGCGGCGATCCGGAGCAGTGGGGTGCCGATCTCGTGATCGATCACCCGGCGGAGCTGACGGCGCGCCTGCGAGTGACTGCATGAGCGACACCGCGCTTCAGAGCTATATCGACAAATGGCTTGCGGTCCAGCCGCAGCAGCGCATCGCGCTGGCCTTCGTCAATCCGAATACGTATCCCGGCCATATCGCGCTGGCGGCGCTGGAACAGGAGTGGCTCGCCGCCGCCTATGGCATCCGCGAACCGCATGTGGCCGCCACCAAGTTGAACTGGTGGGCCGAGGAGCTTTCCGGTGCCGCCGCGAGCGGTGGCCGCCATCCGCTGACCCAGGTGCTGTTCGACGACGAACGGGCGCATGCGCTGCCGAGCGAGTTCTGGGTGGCGCCGATACTGGCCGCGATGGCCCAGTTGGAAGAGGGCACCGCCGCCGATTTCGAGGCGCAGGTGGCCGCAGCCTCCTTGCTGCACGGCGCGATTGCGGAGCTGGAAACCACGTGGTGGTTCGGCAATGGTGCGTTCTCCGCACGTGCCGGTCGCGTTGCCACTTTGGCCCATTTGCTGTTCTCGCTGTTGCGGCTGGAAGAAGACGCCGAGCGCGACCGCCTGGCCTTGCCCATGGCCCGCCTGGCCCGGCATGGGCTGAGCCGCAGCGAGCTGCGCGTGGCCAGCCCCGAGCGCGAAGAAGCCATTCGCGCCCAGCTGGAAGACCTGCATGTGGCCTGGCGCGACGCCGATCGCCTGCCGGGGCCGCTGAGTGCCTTTCGCGGGCTGGAATCCCGCCATGGACGGGCCCTCGTCGCCAAGGCGCGCAAGGCGGCCGATCCGCTGGCCGTGCTGCGCCAGGGACAGGGGCGCCAGGGGCCGGCCGTGGCCTGGCAGGCCTGGCAGGCTGCACGGGCGTGGCGAAAGCAGGTCGACTGAGACGCAGCGTTTCCCCCACGCCACTATTGCGAGGCCACCGGCCTGCCCCAAGATTGATGTGCCACGGCGCCCGTGCGCCTGACGGAACACAGGATTCACCATGTATACCGAGGAAAACACCGCCCGCCTGATGCCCGACGTGGCCCACCATGCCCAGCCGCACCTGGCGGGCGAGCTGGACTGGGTCGGCATGGATGGCATCGAGGTGCCCGTCCGCTTCGACGCCGGCGACGGTGATGCGCAGCGCGCCAGCGCGCGCGTGGGTGCCTTCGTCAACCTGCGCCGCCCGGACAAGCGCGGCATCCACATGTCACGCCTGTACCTGCAGGTGGAGCAGGCCCTGAGCACGCAGACCCTGAGCGCCGCGTCGCTGCGCGAACTGCTGCGTGGTTTCCTCGATTCGCACAAGGATCTTTCCGATCGCGCCTGCCTGAGCATCCGCTTCGAGCATCTGGTGCGACGCCCGGCCTTGCGCAGCGGCAACAGCGGCTGGCGCGCCTATCCGGTATGCATCGAGGCCAGCCTGGTCGGCGACGAGTTCCTGCTCGAGCTGGGTACCGAGGTGGTTTATTCCTCGACCTGTCCCGCGTCCGCAGCACTGTCGCGCCAGTTGATCCAGGAGCAGTTCACCAAGGATTTCAACGCGACCCAATCGATCGACTACGCTGCCGTGCTGGCATGGCTGGGCAGCGAGAAAGGCATCGTCGCCACACCGCATGCCCAGCGCAGCGTCGCGCGCCTACGCGTGCGTCCTGCCGAGGGTGCCAAATTCGATCTGATCAACCTGATCGATCGCACCGAGCAGTCCCTGGGTACGCCGGTGCAGACTGCGGTGAAGCGCGAGGACGAACAGGCCTTCGCGCTGGCCAATGGTGGCAACCTGATGTTCTGCGAGGACGCGGCACGCCGCATCCAGAAGGCGCTCGATGCCGACACCGCGCTCAGCGATTTTCACATTCGCGTCGAACACCAGGAGAGCCTGCATCCGCACGATGCCGTGGCCTATGCCAGCAAGGGCGTCGAAGGCGGTTACGCGGGCAAGGGTTGCGCCTGAGGCGGCTGTCCGTCGCCGCCTGTTAGCATGCCCGGAGCCCTGACCGGGCTCCGCAGGAGATTTGCATGCTGTCCCGTGTTTCGTTGCTGGCCGTTACCGTCGTGGCGCTTGCTGGCTGTTCGATGTTTTCGCACCACGCAAAGCAAGAGGCGCCGGTCGCCACGACCGCGCCTGCGCCGGTGCATCAATCGCTGATGAAGTCGATTACCGGCGATATCCGCTACGAGCTGCCGCAGGCGGTGCCCGCGGATGCCTATCTGCTGGTGACGCTGGCCGACGTCAGCCGGCAGGATGTAGCGGCACGCACCGTCTCCGAGGAACGGATCCAGCCCGTTGGCGCCTCGCCGGTGGATTTCCTGATCAGCTATGACCCGTCGGATCTGCGCGACGGGGTCGACTTCGCCATCAACGTGCGCCTGCAGCAGGGCGACAGGCTGCTGGCCATCAATGACACGCGCACGAGCGTGCTGGGGCGTTCGGGCGAAAACGGCCCGGTCAGCATCACGCTGAAGGCCGTTCCGTAAAGAGATTGCCTATCCCTGTAGGAGCGCACCCAGTGCGCGATCGGGCTGCGGGGTCTCGCGGCGTCCGATCGCGCACTGGGTGCGCTCCTACAGGGAGGCTGCTGAAAATCAGCGCGCGAAGGTCAGCCGTTGGCCGCGCACGCTGCCATCCACGTTCTTGCCGTCCCACACGCGCTGGCCATTGACGAAGGTGGCGGCAATGGAGCTGCTGAAGGTATAGCCCTCGAACGGCGACCAGGCGCACTTGGACAGCACTTCCTCGCGGCGCACGGTGTGCGGCCTGTTCGGGTCCACCAGCACCAGGTCGGCGGCGTAGCCCTCGCGCAGGAAGCCGCGTTCCTTCACGTCGAACAGGGTGGCCGGTGCATGGGTCACGGCTTCCACCATGCGCTCGAGCGTCAGCTTGCCCTCGAACACGCGCTGCAGTGCTGCCTGCAAGGCGAACTGCACCAGCGGCAGGCCGCCTGGCGCCTTGTCGTAGAGCTGGCCCTTTTCCTCGAGCAGGTGCGGGGCATGGTCGGTGGCCAGCACGTCGATGCGGCCCTCGGCCAGCGCCTTGGTGATGGCTTCGCGGTCGGCGGCGGTCTTGATCGCCGGGTTGCACTTGATCAGGAAGCCCAGGCGCTCGTAGTCGCGGTCGTTGAAATGCAGGAAGTGGACGCAGGTTTCTGCGGTGATGCGCTTGCCCTTGATCGGGCCCGGCTCGAACAGCGCCAGTTCGTCCGCCGTGGAGATGTGCAGCACGTGCAGGCGGCTGTTGTGACGCCGGGCCAGTTCGATGGCCAGTCGGGTCGACTTGATGCAGGCCTCGCGCGAACGGATCAGCGGATGTTCGCGGGGCGGGATGTCGTCACCGTACTTTTCATGCGCCTTGGCGAGGTTCACGTCGATCATCGGCGTGTCTTCGCAGTGCGTGATGATCGGGGTGGGGGCTTCGCGGAAGATGCCGTCCAGCACCTCGGGGTTGTCCACCAGCATGTTGCCGGTGGAGGCGCCCATGAACACCTTGACGCCGGGGGCCGCCAGCGGATCGAGGCGGCGGATGGCTTCCAGGTTGTCGTTGCTGGCGCCCATGTAGAAGGCGTAGTTCACCGCCGAGGTTTCGGCGCCGCGGGCGTACTTGGCTTCCAGCGTGTCGCGGTCGAGCGCCGGCGGCTTGGTGTTGGGCATCTCCATGAAGCTGGTAATGCCGCCAGCTGCGCATGCGCGCGACTCGTGGGCGATGTCGGCCTTCTGGGTCAGGCCCGGTTCGCGGAAATGCACCTGGTCGTCGATCATGCCGGGGAACAGCCACAGGCCGCTGGCATCGACCACCTGCTCGCCAGGGCGGGCGTCCAGGTCCCCGGCAATGGCGTCGATGCGGCCCTGCTTCACTCGTACGTCGGCATGGAAACGACGGCCTTCATTGACCAGTTCGGCGTTCTTGATAAGCCACTCAGTGGCCATGGTTGGCTCCAGCATTACGGCAACGACGGAAGGTGACCTGCTCGGGTACGGGGTCTTCGCCCCCCTCACAGAGCGGCTGGCAACGCAGCAGGCGCCAACCGGTCAACGCGCCGCCACGCAACGGTCCGAAGCGCGCAACGGCAATCCGTGCATAATCGGAGCAGCTGGGGTGAAAGCGGCAGCGCGGACCCAGCAGGGGGCTTAGCCAGCGCTTGTAGAAGCCGAGCAGTAGAAGTATTAGTCGGGTCACGACGGTTTGACGCTGCCGAAACAGTTTGCGGCATGTAGTGTCGCAAGTATTCCAGAAGCAAGGTTGCCGGTGTTAGATACATGGGCTATAACACCCGGCCGCCAAGGCCAAAATGGTGAAGGGAAATGGCGAAAACGACGCGTAGTGCGACAGCCACCAAGCCGCAGAAGGGAAAGCCTGCTGGTAAGGTGAAGGACGTCAAGACCAGCAAGAAGACTGCGACTGCGCGCGCGGCTAAGCCGGCTGCGGCAGCCAAGACCGCTGCGGCCAAGAAGCCGGTGGCCAAAAAGGTCGCTCCCAAGAAGGTGGTGGCGAAGAAGGTTGTCGCCAAAAAGGTCGCCAAGGCCCCCGCCAAGTCCGTTGTAGCCAAGAAAGCCGCTCCCAAGCCGCCGGCGAAGAAGGCCGCTCCGGCCAAAAAGCCGGCACCGGCCAAGCCGGTCGCCAAACCGGTAGCCAAGAAAGTGGCTGCCCCAGCCAAGAAGCAACCGCCCAAGGCGGTCGCTGCACCGGCAAAGCCCGCCCCCAAGGCAGCCCCGGCCAAGCCGGTCGCCAAGGTGGTGCCAGCCAAGCAGCAACCCGTCGCCGCCAAGGTCGCGGCGCCGGCACCGGTCAAGGCGCCACCTCCGGCGCCGGCCAGGCCGGCAGCTCCACCCCTTGCCGGCAAGGTGGCCAGTGCCACCGCCCGTCATACCCCCCTCAAGAAGCAGAAAGCCCAGCAGTCCTCGATGAACAAATCCGCAACCCTCGATAACGGCATTACACGGGAAGACGGTCGCTACGCGCTGCCTTCGACCACCACGATCGACCTGCCCAAGGGTTATCGTCCCTCGTCGAACGACGAGGAGTACATGAACCCCAAGCACCTGGCCTATTTCCGCAACAAGCTTCGCGAATGGCGCGATCAGCTGGTTGAGGAATCGCGCCAGACCATGGAAAACCTGCGTGACGAAGTGCGTGACGTGGGCGATGAGGCCGAACGTGCCACTCGCGAGACCGAAAACTCGCTGGAACTGCGCACGCGCGATCGCTACCGCAAGCTGATCTCCAAGATCGACAAGGCACTGCGTCGTATCGAGGAAGGTCGTTACGGCTACTGCGAAGAGACCGACGAGGAAATCGGCCTGGAGCGTCTCGACGCCCGCCCGATCGCCACGCTGTCGCTGGACGCGCAGGAACGCCGCGAACATCTGCAGAAGCAGATGGGCGACTGATCAGGTTCGCTATGTAGCTGCCGAACCGACAAAGCCCCGCCATTGGCGGGGCTTTGCGCTTGTGAGCTTGATTGGTTCACGAGTTCGGTGCGCCGGTTCAATGGCGTCACCCTTCTGGCGTTCGCTCCGTGTCGGAGTCGATGCAGCGCGCTCAGGCGTTCAGCGAGGCCGCCGCATAGGCCTTCAGTTTCGTCAGCATCGCGGCGAGGCCGTTCGAGCGCGTAGGCGACAGGTGCTTGGCAAGGCCAATGGCTTCGATGAAACGCGGCTCGGTGGCGACGATCTCGCGCGCCGATCGATCTGAATAGACGCGCAGTACGAGCGCGATGAGGCCCGAGACGATGGCCGAGTCGCTGGCCGCCTGGAAGTGCAGCTTGTCCGCGTTGCCGCTGGGGATCAGCCAGACCATCGACTGGCATCCGTGCACGCGGTAGTCCTCGGTCTTCAGTTCCTCGGGCAAGGGCGGCAACTGCTTGCCCAGGTCGATCAGGTACTGGTAACGCTCGGTCCAGTCACCAAAGAAGGCGAATTCGTCGACGATGTCCTGCTGCGCCTGCTCGGCGCTGGATGTGGCAATAGCATTCATATCGTCATTATCGCGCGTTTTGCCGAATGGCCGCTGATGCCCCCCGCCGTCGGCGAGAGGGTACGTGGCTCAGCCCTTGGCGACGCTCCACCGCGTTCCCTGCGCGCCGTCTTCGATGACGATGCCCATGGCCGTGAGTTCTTCGCGGATTTCGTCGGCTCGCTTGAAGTCACGGGCGGCTCGCGCGGCGCGGCGTTCTTCCAGCAGGGCTTCGACACGCGCCTCGTCGACGGCCTCGTCGCCCGATGCCTGCTTGAACCAGGCTTCTGGATCGTGCTGTAGCAGGCCGAGCAGGGCACCCGCACCCAGCAGCGCGGATTTCGCGGCGCGGCGGGCTTCGGCGTCGCTGGCCTGGCGTGCCGTGTCGGCGAGCTGGGACAGTTCGGCCAGGGCTTGTGGCGTATTGAGGTCATCGCACAGCGCGGCCTCGACGGTCGCCGGCACGGGCAGAGTCGCGTCCGCTTCGACATCCGTCAGATCACGCAGCACGCGGTACCAGCCGTCCAGCGTGCTGATGGCCTGGGTGATGGCGCCTTCGGACCAGTCCAGCGGCTGGCGGTAGTGGCCGCGCAGCAGCAGCAGGCGCAGCGCCTCCGGCGGATGCGCCTTGAGCAGTTCATGCACCAGCATCACGTTGCCCAGCGACTTGGACATCTTGCGACCGCTGAAGGTCAGCATGCCGTTGTGCAGCCAGTAGCGCGCGAACACCTTGCCGCCATGGGCGCAGGTGGACTGGGCGATCTCGTTCTCGTGGTGCGGGAACTGCAGGTCCACGCCGCCGGCGTGGATGTCGATGGTCTCGCCCAGGTGGGCCGCGCTCATCGCCGAGCACTCGATATGCCAACCGGGGCGCCCGCGGCCCCAGGGGCTGTCCCAGCCCGGCAGTTCCGGCGTAGAGGGCTTCCACAGCACGAAATCGCCAGGGCTCTTCTTGTACGGCGCCACTTCGACGCGTGCGCCGGCCAGCAGTTCTTCCGGATCGCGGCCCGACAGGGCGCCATACGACGGAAACGAATCGACCTCGAACAGCACATGGCCTTCCGCCGCGTAGGCATGCCCACCGGCGATCAGCTGTTCGATCATCGTGATGATCTGCGGGATATGCGTGGTGGCATGCGGCTCCACGTCCGGCGGGGCGATGCCCAGCGCCGCCATGTCTTCGCGGTAGGCCTCGGTATAGCGCCCGGTGATGCTTTCGATGCCCACGCCCAGTTGGATGGCAGCGGTGTTGATCTTGTCGTCCACGTCCGTGATGTTGCGGGCGTACACCACATGCGGGTAATGACGGCGCAGCAGCCGTACCAGCACGTCGAAGACCACCGGGCCGCGCGCGTTGCCGATATGCACGTAGTTGTAGACCGTGGGTCCACACAGGTACATCGTCACCCGGTTCGGATCGAGCGGGGCGAACGGTTCGACGCGGCGCGTCAGGCTGTTGTGGAGCGAAATGGGCATCGGTCGGGAGGTCCGGACGGTGGAAGCAGGCGCGAGGCAGCGCAAGCCGGTCGCGCATCTTAACAAGCCGCCGGGCTGGCCGCGTGCGTTTTCCAGCCCATCAGGCGAAGTACGGCCGGCAACTGCCCGACTTTAGGCAGGGTTCTAAGCGTCGATTCAGAGTGAATTTGCTGCAATGGATGCTAGTGGTGCAAAGATGCGCCCGATTGCCGTAAGCGGAGGCCGAAGTGACCCGATGGTTGTTCCCCGCGCTGGTGCTGTCCTTGGTGACCGCCGGCGTGTCTGCACAGGATGCGAGGTACCAGCAGTACCAGAATGACGACAACACCCATTACGGGTGGGCCGATGTGCTGCGTGTCGATCCTGTGTATGGCGTGGCCCGTACCGAGGTACCGCGCCAGGAATGCTATGACCAGCAGGTGGTGCGCTCGGCGCCGCCGCAGGGCAGTGCGGCCGGGACCATCCTGGGCGCCGTGGTCGGTGGCGTGCTGGGCAGCACCGTCGGCAAGGGTGATGGCCGCACGGCCGCCACGGTGGCCGGTGCCGTCGCGGGTGGCGCCGTGGGCAACAGTGTGTCCCGCACGGGCGGTGGCGAGTACGAGAGCACCGAGACCCATTGCCGCCAGGTCAGCGCGGTGAGCGAGCAGCGCCGGATCATGGGTTACGACGTGGAATACCGCTATCGCGGCGAAGTCTACGTATCCCGCCTCAACTACGACCCGGGCGAGCGCCTGAGGGTGCGGGTGAGCGTTTCTCCCGCCGACTGAGATTGCAGAACGCCGCCCTCGGGCGGCGTTTTTTCATGGCTGCCCCACATCTTGTTGCATGGCAGCGAAAATCCCGTCATGATTAAGGTTCTACCACCCGGAACACCCATGTCCGCAGCCGTCTATACCGCTACTGTCCTTACCAGTGCCCGCATGGCCGCTGGGATGACGTCGCGTGCTCGCCGACCGCTGGTCCGACATCTGGCCGGGTAGGCTGTCGCACGCGTTTCATGTGTATCGACGACAAAACCCGGCCTGCAGCCGGGTTTTTTTGTTTCCGGAATCCGAAGTTTCGACCAGGACACTCACCAACATGACCCTCCGCCACTTTTTGACCACCCAGGACTACAGCCGCGCCGAGATCGATGCGTTGCTTGAACAGGCCGCCGCCTTCAAGCGCTCGCCTCGCGGCCAGCAGCTGGCCGGCAAGTCGGTGGCGCTGATGTTCTTCAACCCGTCGATGCGCACGCGCACCAGCTTCGAGCTGGGTGCGTTCCATATGGGTGGCCACGCCATCGTGCTGGCGCCGGGCAAGGACGCGTGGCCGATCGAGTTCGAGGTCGGTACCGTGATGGACGGCGATACCGAAGAGCACATCGCCGAAGTGGCGCGCGTGCTGTCGCGCTATGTGGACCTGATCGCCGTGCGCGCCTTCCCGAAGTTCCAGGACTGGTCGGTGGATCGCCAGGACAACGTGATCAAGGCGTTCGCCAAGTACGCCACGGTACCGGTGATCAACATGGAAACCATCACCCATCCGTGCCAGGAACTCGCGCACGCCATGGCGATGAAGGAACACCTGGGCAGCCTGCAGAACAAGAAGTACGTGCTGACCTGGACCTATCACCCGAAGCCGCTCAACACCGCTGTGGCCAACTCGGCGTTGCTGATCGCCACCAAGATGGGCATGGACGTGACCTTGCTGTGCCCGACGCCGGACTACGTGCTCGATGAGCGCTACATGGAGTTTGGCTACCAGAACGCCAAGGAAAACGGCGGCTCGCTGAAGGTCAGCCACAACATCGAAGAGGCCTACAGCGGCGCCGACGTGGTCTATGCGAAGAGCTGGGGCGCGCTGCCGTTCTTCGGTCGCTGGGATCAGGAAAAGCCGATCCGTGACGCGCACAAGCACTTCATCGTCGACGAACAGAAGATGGCGTTGACCAACAACGGCCTGTTCAGCCACTGCCTGCCGCTGCGCCGCAATGTGAAGGCCACCGATGCGGTGATGGATTCGCCCGCCTGCATCGCCATCGACGAAGCCGAGAACCGCCTGCACGTGCAGAAGGCGGTGATGGCGTCGCTGATCGGCCAGCGCTGAGCCCGGCGCCATGTACCTGCCCACGCACTTCAAGGAAACGCGCAGCGAGATGTTGCACGCGCTGATGCGTGAGTACCCGTTCGCCACCGTGATCGCGCAGGGCGAGCGTGGTGTATCCGCCAACCACCTGCCGCTGGAACTGGTGAGCGACACGCAGCTGCACGGACACGTAGCGCGTGGCAACGAACTGGCGAAGCTCGACGGTGCCGAGGTGCTGGTGATTTTTCGCGGTCCGGACGGCTACGTGAGTCCGAACT
Organism: Dyella amyloliquefaciens; assembly: GCF_004296575.1. Taxonomy (GTDB): domain Bacteria; phylum Pseudomonadota; class Gammaproteobacteria; order Xanthomonadales; family Rhodanobacteraceae; genus Dyella; species Dyella amyloliquefaciens. The sequence continues at coordinate 172,792 of NZ_SAYT01000007.1, forward strand.
GGTACCCCAGCAAGCGCGAAACCCATCGCGAGGTGCCGACCTGGAACTACGCGGTGGTGCATGTCCATGGCCGCCTGCGCATGACCAACGATGCCGTATGGCTGCGCCGCCTGCTGGAGCGCCTGACCGATCGCCATGAGGCCGGGCAAGCGGAGCCATGGCACGTGTCCGACGCGCCGGAAGATCACATCGAGAAGATGCTCAAGGCAATTACCGGCCTGGAGATCGACATCGAGCGCATCGAAGGCAAGTTCAAGCTGAGCCAGAACCACCCGGCGGCCAATCGCGCCGGTGTCGTGGCGGGCCTGCAGGAGCGCGCCCGCCGTGCTGATGCGGAACTCGTCGATCTCATGTCGCAACAGGAAGAGGGCAGGTCATGAGCAGGGCGCACCAGCATAAGTACCAGGTCGAAGTGACCTGGACCGGCAACCAGGGCAACGGCACCAAGACCTATCAGGGCTATGGTCGCGACCACGATATCCGCATCACCGGCAAGCCGGTGCTGGCGGGCTCGTCCGATCCGCTGTTCCGCGGTGACGCCGGCAAGCACAACCCCGAGGACATGCTGGTCACGGCGCTGTCCACCTGCCACATGCTGTCCTACCTGCACCAGGCGGTGCTGGCGGGCGTGGTGGTGACCGGCTACGTCGATCATGCCGAGGGCACCATGGAAACCGACGCCCATGGCGGCCGTTTCCTCGAAGTGGTGCTGCGCCCTGAAGTAACCATCACGGCCGGCAGCGACCCGGCCAAGGCGGAGGCCGCGCATGAACCTGCGCACCACGCCTGCTTCATCGCCAACTCCGTGAACTTCCCCGTGCGCTGCGAACCGCGCATCATTGTCGAATCGGTTTGACCGTCTACCGTTTAGCCATCCAAATCAGGATCTGCAAGCCATGAGCAAAGACATCGTCCTCGCCTTCTCCGGCGGCCTCGACACCAGCTTCTGCGTCCCCTACCTCAAGGAGCGCGGCTGGGCTGTGCATACCGTGTTCGCCGACACCGGCGGCGTGGACGCCGAGGAGCGCGCCTACATCGAGCAGCGCGCCAAGGAGCTGGGCGTGGCCAGCCACGTCACCGTGGACGGTGGCCCGGCGATCTGGGCTGGCTTCGTGAAGCCCTTCGTGCAGGCCGGCGAGGCCTACCAGGGCCAGTACCCGCTGCTGGTATCCGATCGCTACCTGATCGTGGACGCCGCCATCGCGCGCGCCAAGGAACTGGGCACCAAGGCCATCGCCCACGGCTGCACCGGCATGGGCAACGACCAGGTGCGTTTTGACCTGGCGGTGAAGGCGCTGGGCGACTATGAGATCGTCGCGCCGATCCGCGAGATCCAGAAAGAGCACACCCAGACGCGTGCCTACGAGCAGGCCTACCTGGAAGAGCGCGGCTTCGAAGTGCGCGCCAAGCAGAAGAGCTACACCATCAACGAGAACCTGCTGGGCGTGACGCTTTCCGGCGGCGAGATCGACCATTGGAAGACGCCGGGCGAAGGCGCCCGCGGCTGGTGCAAGCCACGCGCCGAATGGCCGTCCGAGAAGCTGTCGGTGACGATCGGCTTCGAGCAGGGCGAGGCGGTTTCGCTCAACGGCGAGAAGCTGCCGGGCGCCAAGCTGCTGGCCAAGCTCAACGAGCTGTTCGCGCCGTACGGCGTGGGCCGCGGCATGTACACCGGCGACACCACCATCGGCCTCAAGGGGCGCATCGTGTATGAAGCGCCGGGCCTGATCTCGCTGCTCGCCGCACACCGTGCGCTGGAAGAAGCCGTGCTGACCAAGCAGCAGAACCGCTTCAAGCCGGAAGTGGCGCGCAAGTGGGTGGAGGTTGTGTACGAAGGTTTCTACCACGACCCGATCAAGACCGACCTCGAGGCGTTCCTCGCTTCCAGCCAGTCCTGCGTGAACGGTGAAGTGGTGCTGGAAACCAGCGGCGCCATGGTCACCGCGGTGGAAGTGCGTTCCCCGCACATCCTCAACGCCAAGGGCGCGACGTACGCGCAGTCGGCCGACTGGGGCGTGGCCGAGGCCGAGGGCTTCATCAAGCTGTTCGGCATGAGCAGCACGCTGTGGGCCGAGGTCAACCGCAGCTGACGCCCGTCATCCCGGCGGAGGCCGGGATTCAGTGACTTTCGCCGCAAGGTGCAAAGGTGCTGGATTCCTGCTTCTGCGGGAATGACGCACAACGAAAGCCTGAGGCAATCACCCCACCAGACGGATCGCATGAGCGCACTACTGGACGACACCCTTCGACATCTTCGCGCGCTGGTCAGCCATGACACGCGCAATCCGCCGCGCGAGATCGGCACGGGCGGTATTTTCGATTACCTGCGGGACAACCTGCCGGGTTTCGACGTCAGCGTGACCGATTACGGCGCGGGCGCCGTAACGCTTTACGCCGTGCGCGGCAATCCCAAGGTGCTGTTCAACGTGCACCTGGACACCGTGCCGGACTCGCCGCACTGGACGGCCAGTCCGCACGAGCTGCGCGTGACCGAAGACCGGGCCATCGGCTTGGGCGCCTGCGATATCAAGGGCGCCGCCGCTGCGCTGGTGGCCGTGGCCAACGTCACCGACGGTGACATGGCGCTGCTGCTGTCCACGGACGAAGAGGCGAACGATCCGCGTTGCATCGCCGGCTTCCTCAAGGACAAGCCGGCCTACGACGCCGTGATCGTGGCCGAGCCCACCAAGGGCGAGGCGGTGCTGGCGCATCGCGGCATCCATTCGGTGCACATGCGCTTCAAGGGCAGTGCAGGGCACGCTTCGGGCGAGCAGAAGCCGAGCGACAGCGCGGTCCATCAGGCCATTCGCTGGGGCGGCGCCGCACTCGATTACGTCGAGAAGCAGGCGCATGAACGCTTCGGGGGGCTGACCGGCCTGCGCTTCAACATCGGCCGCGTGGACGGTGGCATCAAGGCCAACATGATCGCGCCCGCGGCGGAGGTCCGTTTCGGCTTCCGTCCGCTGCCCACCATGCATCCCGACCAGTTGCTGGAGACCTTCCGCACGCTGGTGGAGCCGCAGCCTGTCGAGTTCGCCGAGCTGTTCCGCGGCGATTCGCTGCCGGCCGGCGATACGGCCACGGCCGAGGCACGCCGGCTCGCGGCGCGTGACCTTGCCGACGAATTGAACATCCCGATCGGCAACGCCGTCGACTTCTGGACCGAGGCGGCGCTGTTCTCGGCCGCGGGCTACATCTGCTTCGTCTACGGCCCCGGCGACATCGCGCAGGCGCACACCGCCGACGAGTGGGTCTCGCTCGAACAACTGAAGCATTACGCAGAAACCATTTACCGCATCATCGACAAGAGCAAGTAAAACGTGGAAGCCCACAAGCACACCAGGAAAACCATCGTCCGCCTGCTTTCGAGCATGGGTAGCGCGAAGGAGATCCAGCAATACCTCAAGCGTTTCTCGCAGCTGGACGCCAAGCGCTTTGCCGTGGTGAAGGTCGGTGGCGCGGTGCTGCGCGATGACCTGCCGGCACTGACCTCGTCGTTGACCTTCCTGCAACAGGTGGGCCTCACGCCGATCGTGCTGCACGGCGCCGGTCCGCAGCTGGACGAAGAGCTGTCCGCCGCCGGCATCGAAAAGCACACGGTGAACGGCCTGCGCGTGACCACGCCTCAGGCGCTGGCGATCGTGCGCAAGGTGTTCCAGGAGCAGAACCTGCGCCTGGTCGAGGCGCTGCAATCCATGGACACGCGCGCCACCTCGGTGCTGTCGGGCGTGTTCACGTCGACCTATCTGGATCGCGATACCTACGGCCTGGTGGGCAAGGTCAGCAGCATCAACCTGGCACCGATCGAGGCGAGCCTGCGCGCGGGCTCGATCCCGGTGATCGCCAGCATGGGCGAGACGGAAGAGGGCCAGATCCTCAACGTCAACGCCGACTTCGCCGCCAACGAACTGGTACGCGTGCTGCAGCCGTACAAGATTGTGTTCCTCACCGGCACGGGTGGCCTGCTGGATGACCAGGGCCGCATCATCGACTCGATCAACCTCAGCACCGAGTTCGAACATCTCATGTCGCAGCCGTGGATCAACGGCGGCATGCGCGTGAAGATCGAACAGATCGCCGATCTCCTGAACGACCTGCCGCTTACCTCGTCGGTGTCGATCACCCAGCCATCGGAGCTGGCCAAGGAGCTGTTCACTCACAAGGGTTCGGGCACGCTCGTGCGCCGTGGCGAGAAAGTGAAGCGCTTCGAGTCGTGGGAAGGCATCGACCTGGCGCGCATGCGCGAGCTGATCGAGTCGAGCTTCGGCCGCACGCTGGTGCCGGACTACTTCGAGCGCACCAAGCCGTTCCGCGTGTATGTGAGCGAGAACTATCGCACGGCGATGATCCTCACCCTGGAAGACGGGCTGCCCTACCTGGACAAGTTCGCCGTGCTGGACGACGCGCAGGGCGAAGGCCTGGGTCGCGCCGTGTGGCAGGTGATGCGCGAGGAGAATCCGCAGCTGTTCTGGCGGTCGCGCCACGGCAACAACGTCAACCATTTCTACTATGCCGAATCCGATGGCTGCCTCAAGCAGCCGCGCTGGAAGGTGTTCTGGTACGGCATCGAAGACTTCGAGACGATCACGCGCTGCGTGGCGCATTGCGCCCAGCGCCAGCCGACCCTGGTGGATTGAATCATGAGCACGACCAAGCATCGCATCGGCATCGTCGGCGCACGCGGCCATACGGGCGCCGAAGTGATCCGGCTGGTGGCAGCGCATCCGGCGCTGGAACTGGCCTTCGTTTCCTCGCGTGAGCTCAACGGGCAGCGCGTGGCCGACCAGGTGGAAGGCTTCCAGGGCGAGTTGCGCTACGCCAGCCTCGATCCCGAGGCCGTGGCGGCGCAGAGCGCCGACGTGGTGGTGCTGGCCCTGCCGAACGGCAAGGCGGAGCCGTACGTGGAAGCGATCGACAAGGCCAAGCCGGAGACGCTGGTCGTCGATCTGTCCGCCGACTATCGCTTCAACGAGAAGTGGTACTACGGCTTGCCCGAGCTCACCCGCGGACGCTGGCGTGGCGAGAAGCGCATCAGCAATCCAGGTTGCTATGCCACGGCGATCCAGCTATCCATCGCTCCGCTGAAGGACTTGCTGGCGGCGCCCCCGGTGAGCTTCGGCGTGTCGGGCTACTCGGGCGCGGGCACCACCCCCTCGGACAAGAACGACCCGGAAAAGCTGCGCGACAATTTGATGCCGTATTCGCTCACGGGGCACATGCACGAGAAGGAAGCGAGTCGCCATCTCGGCGTGCCGGTGGAGTTCATGCCGCACGTGGCACCGCATTTCCGCGGCCTTACGGTCACCACCAACCTGTATCTGTCGCGCCCGGTGAAGCGTGAGGACATCGTCAGCCGCTTCCATGGTGCCTATGACGGCGAGAAGCTGGTGCGTGTCGTCGACGAGGCGCCCTGGGTGAGCCAGATCGCGCACAAGCACCATGTCGACATCGGCGGTTTCGCCGTATCCAACGACGGCAAGCGCGTGGTGGTGGTGGCGACGCTGGACAACCTGCTGAAGGGTGCTGCGACGCAGGCCATGCAGAACATCAACCGCGCCATCGGCGTGGACGAGTACACCGCGATTCCGCTTGCCTGATCGTCATCTCTGCTTTCGCAGGGATGACGAGCTCAAATCCGGCGCTCTATTCCATTTGTAGGGAACCCAAATGACCCAGCCTCTCTGGCAAAAATCCAACATCAAGATCGATGCCCGCATCATGAAGTTCCTCGCGGGCGACGACGTGCTGCTGGATCGCGAGTTCTTCCTGCACGACATCACCGCCAGCAAGGCGCATGTCGAAGGCCTCGCCAACATCGGCGTGGTCAGCGTGGACGAAGCGGCCGCGCTGAAGCGCGAGCTCGACGTGCTGGCCGAGGACTTTCGTGCCGGCAGCTTCGTGCTGGACGAGCGTTATGAAGACGGCCACTCGGCGATCGAGGCGCGCCTGACCGAGCGTCTGGGCGATGCCGGGCGCCGCGTGCACACGGGTCGCAGCCGCAACGATCAGATCCTGGTTGCCACGCGCCTGTGGCTGAAGGAGCAGCTGGCGGCGCTGGAGCAGCACTGCAAGGCCATCGCCCAGGTCTGCCTCGACCGTGCAGCGCAGCCACCGATTCCGCTGCCGGGCTATACGCACCTGCAGCGCGCAGTGGTGTCGTCCACGGGCATGTGGTTTGCCGGCTTCGCCGAGGGCTTCATCGACAACGCTTTGCGCGCGCGGCAGACCGCTGCGCTGATCGATGCCAATCCGCTGGGTACCGCCGCGGGTTATGGCGTCAACCTGAAGCTCGACCGCGAACACACCACTGAGGCGCTGGGTTTCGCGCGCATGCAGGTGTCACCGATCTATGCCCAGCTCTCGCGCGGCAAGTTCGAGATGGCCGTGCTGGAGGCGATCGCGGGCGCGCTGCTGGATGTTCGCCGTCTGGCCTGGGATCTCTCGTTGTTCACCACGGCCGAATTCGATTTCGTGAAGCTGCCGTCCGAGTACACCACCGGCAGCTCGATCATGCCGAACAAGCGCAACCCCGACGTGGTGGAACTGCTGCGTGCCAGCTACGCCAGCGTGGCCGCAGCGCGCACCGAGATCGAGCAGCTGCTGTCGCTGCCCTCGGGCTACCAGCGCGACCTGCAGTTCTCCAAGGGCTCACTGTTCCACGGCTGCCGTCACGGCCTGGCCGCACTCGAACTGGTCCCGGACCTGCTTGCCCGCCTGGCCTGGAACGAGCCGGCCATGCGCGCCGCGATCGAGCCGGCCATGTATGCCACCGATGTGGCGATCGAGCAGGCTGCGGCGGGCGTGCCTTTCCGCGACGCCTACCGTGCAGCGGCGGACGCCGCGGCATCGGCCAGCGAAGGACGTACACCCGAGGGCAGCCTTGAGGCCCGCGTCTCACCCGGTTCGGGCAACGACCTTCGCCTGGGTGACCTGCGCGATCGACTAAGCCGTCTGGACGGCTAAACAGGAGTTTCGGCATGGGGACTGTCAGTACAGGGAATGCCGAACACTACACATGGGGACAAGGTTGCGATGGTTGGCACCTGCTGGCCAGTAGCGACCTCAGCGTGATCGAGGAGCGCATGCCGGTCGGCACGGCCGAGCGCCGCCACCTGCATGCCCATGCACGCCAGTTCTTCTACGTGCTCGAAGGCGAGCTCGCGATCGAGCTGGAGGGCGAGACGTACCGGTTGCGGGTAAGGGAGGGATTGCATGTTCCTCCCGGCATGGCCCATCAGGTCCGAAACGATGCGGCTGTCGATGCGCGGATGCTGGTGGTCTCCTCGCCGCGTAGCCATGGCGATCGAATCGACGCACCGGTTGAGGTCGCCACATGAGCCCCGCAGCGATCGCGACCCAGGCCTTGCCCTCGTGGCGTCGTGCCGTGCTCAAGGTGGGAAGCAACCTGCTGGCCGCCGATGGTGGCGGTCTCACGGCGCGCTATGCCGAGGCGATAGCGGCATTCATCAGTGCCAGTCGGGCGTCGGGTCGGCAGGTCGTACTCGTCTCTTCCGGTGCCGTGGCGGCGGGCCGGGCACAACTGCGCGCGCATGCCCCCTCGGGCGGCGACCTGGCGGCACGGCAGGCGCTCGCGGCGTTGGGACAGGCGCCGATGATCGCGCTCTGGCAGTCGCTCAGTCCGCGTCCGGTGGCGCAGGTGCTGCTCACCCATGACGACCTGCGCAATCGCCGCCGGTATCTCAACGCACGCGCCACGCTGCGCGAGCTTCTCGCGCTCGATGTGCTGCCCGTGGTGAACGAGAACGACACCGTGGCGGTGGACGAGCTGAAGCTCGGCGACAACGACAACCTGGCCGCCATCGTGGCAGCGCTGGTGGATGCCGACCTGCTGCTGATCGCTTCGGATATCGATGCGCTGTACAGCGCCGATCCGAGGCGCGATTCGGGCGCTGTGCCTATCGCGCGGGTGGATGCGCTGACGCCTGAGGTGCTCGCCATGGCCGGCGGCAGCGGTAGCGCAGTCGGCACCGGTGGCATGCATACCAAGCTGGAGGCGGCGGCCAAGGCGGCCGCTGCCGGTATCCCCACGGCGTTGTTCAGTGGCCGGGAACAGGCCGCTGTCGGTCTGCTTGGGCAGAACCAGCTTCGCGGCACGCTGTTCGCTTCCGGGCGCAGCCGTATGCAGGCTCGAAAATACTGGTTGCGGCACGCACCGGCCGCACCTGGGCGCATCCATGTGGATGCCGGTGCCGTACGGGCCCTGGTCGGTGGGCGGGCCTCGCTGTTGCCGGGTGGCGTGCTCGAGGTCAGTGGCGATTTCCATCGCGGCGATCTGGTCGAGATCGTCGATGACGCCGGAAGGCACGTCGCTCGCGGCCTCAGCCAATACGGCTTTGCCGAAGCCCGCCGACTGGCGGGGAAGCACAGCCGCGAGATCGAATCCTTGCTTGGTTACAGCTATGGCGCGGAGATCGTCCATCGAGACGATCTGGCGGCCGTGGCCGACTTTGAAACAGGAGAGAGTGACGCATGAGCGACATCCGTTCGCTGGCCATGGCTTGCCGTGAAGCCGCACCTGTCGTGGCCATGCTGGGCACTGACGCCAAACGTGCCTTGCTGCGCGGCATGGCCTCGTCGCTGGAGCATGGCATGGCGTCGATCCTCGAGGCGAATGCGTTGGACATGCGCGCCGCTGCCGAGAAAGGTGTGCAGGGCGCCATGCTTGACCGCCTGCGGCTCGACGAATTGCGCGTCGCAGTCATCGCACAGGCGTTGCGCGATGTAGCGGAGCTCCCAGACCCGGTCGGCATAGTGACGCGCCGAGAGACCCGGCCGAACGGCATCACCGTCGAGCGCGTTCGCATTCCCTTGGGCGTCGTGGCGATGATCTACGAGGCGCGGCCCAATGTAACCGCTGATGCAGCAGCCCTGTGCCTGATGGCAGGCAACGCCGTGATCCTGCGTGGTGGATCCGAAGCCATCCATTCCAATCGCGCGATCGCGGCAGCATTACACGAGGCGCTCGCATCACACGGATTGCCGAGAGCCGTGGTCACGCTGGTGGAGGATCTCAGCCGCGACACCATGGTCGAGCTGCTGCAGCTCAGTGATATCGTCGACCTGGCCATTCCCCGCGGCGGCGAGGGGTTGATCCGTTTCGTCACGGAGCATGCCCGCGTACCCGTCATCAAGCACTACAAAGGTGTTTGCCACCTGTATGTGGATCGTGCGGCCGATCTCTCGCTGGCGCTCAACTTGTTGGTGGACGGGAAGACTTCGCGCCCCGGCGTATGCAATGCGCTGGAGACGCTTCTTGTCCATCGTGAGGTCGTCGGCGAGTTCCTGTCGCTTGCTGCAGCCCCGCTGAAAGCACGTGGCGTGGAGATCCGTGGCGATGATGCGACGCGTGCCCTCGCGCCTGGCGCGCTCCCTGCGAGCGATGATGACTACGCGGCCGAGTTCCTCGACCTGATTCTGGCCGTACGCGTGGTGGACGACCTCGATGACGCGATCGCGCACATCCGACGTTACGGCTCGGATCACACCGAGGTGATCGCGACCCGTGATGAGGCCACGGCACAACGCTTCGTTCAATCACTGCGCTCGGCCGTAGTGATGGTCAACGTCTCCTCGCGTTTTTCCGATGGCGGGCAGATCGGCCTGGGTGCCGAGATCGGCATCTCGACCACGCGCTTGCATGCTTATGGCCCGATGGGAGCCGAGTCGCTCACCATCGAGCGCTTCGTGGTGCGTGGCGACGGCCAGGTGCGCCATCCGGAGGGCTGCGTCGGCTGATGCGACTTCACCGGTGTGATGCCGGTGCACGGAGACGACAGGGTCGCTCGTGCACCGGTCTTTTGATGCAGCGGATTACTTGACTGGGTTTTCCAGGCTGCGGTGGTCATAGCTCACCACGCGCGTCATCTGCCACTGCCCATCCTTGTAGCGCCAGATGTGGAGAAACTTGCCCTGGCCCTGGCAGCCCTTGCTGCCGATCTCGCAGAAGCGGTGGGTGCCGGCTTCGATCGCGCCGAAGTCCTTGATGGGATATACCTCGAGCTTGCCTACCAGTTCGCGGCGCACCTTGTGGCAGATGTTCCTGCGGGTGGCGTCCACCACGGCGTCCCGTGAGGTCATGAGGCCGCCCTTGTCGTGATAGAACTCCACGTCGTCGGCGAAGTACTTGCCGAACGTGTCGAGGTCACAGGTGTTATAGGCGTCGAAGACCTTCGTATCGAGTTCGTTGACGACGCGCACCAGCGCATCGCCGGTCGGCAGCGGCGCAGGTGACTCGGCATGGGCCATGCCGATGGCGAACAGCGCCGGCAGCAGGCAGGTCAGGCGGGTGTGCAGTACGTTGCGCATGGTCAGTCCTTGGCTGGGTGGTGCCGATCATTACGCAATCGGCGTGCCAGCACGAGGGGCGACGCAAGGTCTTGATCTGCCTTGAGGGTCGCTGCGACGACGGGTGGCCAGGCATGTCCGCGGACAGTATCCGGCCGTCCGGACGTCCGTTTGCCTCAGCCCCGGTTAGCCCAGGCGCGTACGGCCTCGGCAAAGGCCAGGCAGTCGGCGAAACGGTTGTACAGCGGTGCGGGCGAGATCCGGATGACATCCGGTTCGCGCCAGTCGCCGATGATGCCGTGCTCCATCAGGTACTCGAACAGCGAGCGGCCGCGCTCACGGCCGCCCAGCACGCGGATGGAGAGCTGCGCGCCACGGCGTGCCGGATCGCGTGGCGTGACCACGTCCAGTACGTCGCCCAGTTGGCTGTGCACCAGCCATTCCAGGTAGCCGGTGAGGTGCAGCGACTTCTCGCGCAGCCGCTGCATGCCGGCACGACGGAAGATTTCCAGCGACACACGCAGGGGCGCGAGCGCGAGGATCGGCGGATTGCTGAGCTGCCAGCCGTCTGCACCATAGGTGGGTTCGAACTGCGGGCCCATCTGGAAGCGGGTGGTCTTGTCGTGGCCCCACCAGCCTGCGAAGCGGGGCAGGGTGGTGCGTGCGTGACGCTCATGCACGAAGGCGCCGCCGACGGCGCCCGGTCCGCTGTTGAGGTACTTGTAGCTGCACCAGATGGCGAAGTCGGCGCCGCTGTCGTGCAGTTGCAATGGCCGGTTGCCCACGGCGTGCGCGAGGTCGAAGCCCACCATGCAACCGTGGCGATTCGCCAGGCGCGTGATGGCGGCGAGATCGAAGGCCTGGCCGGTGCGGTACTGGATGCCCGGCAACATCACCAGCGCGATGCGGGAGCCGTGCTCGGCCAGCACGCGTTCGATCGCTGCCATCGAGAGGGTGCCGTTCGGCTCGTCGCTTTCCAGCTCGATCAAGGCGGTGGCGGGATCGAAACCATGGAAGCGGACCTGCGACTCCATCGCATAGCGATCGGTCGGGAACGAGCCCGCTTCGATCAGGATCGCGTAGCGCTCGGGCGTCGGGCGATAGAAGCTCACCATCATCAGGTGCAGGTTCACGCCCAGCGTGTTCATCGCCACGACTTCATGGGGCTGTGCGCCCACGACAGCGGCGAGGTCGTCGCGCACGAATTCGTGGTAGTCCATCCACGGCAGGCGGCCCTTGAAATGGCCTTCCACGCCCAGCTCGCCCCAGTAGTCGAGTTCCGCGCTCAGCGCGGGACGCACGGCACGCGGCTGCAGGCCCAGCGAATTGCCACAGAAGTAGTGGCTGTCGCGATCTTCGTGCGGAGGAATCAGGAACTCGTCGCGGAAGGCACGCAGCGGATCGGCGGCATCCTGGGCCTGGGCCCAGGCGAGGGTGGCTTCGTAGCCTGCGGACATGGCAACTCTCTTCTTTGCGCCGCGCCGGGTGGCGCGGCGAGAAGAAGGCAGCTTACTTCAGTCGTGCGGCAATGGCATCGCAGCCCTTGTCGAAGGCGGCCTTCCACTGGGCGCCCGCCTGGCTCTGCGAGGGACGCACGCAGCGCAGCTGGATGGCGTGGTTGTCCTTGAACCAGTAACGCTCGCTGTAGCTGTACGGGGCGCCGTTTTCCTGCGCCGTGTACACGAAGCTGTCAGCACCCTGGCCGGTGGCCGCCTGGTAGCCGGTCAGCGACTTGGCCTTGCTCATGGCGCCGCTCACGTATTGCTGGAATGCGCTGACGTCGGCCACCTGCTTCACCGTCACCGTCACGCGGGCGAGGCTGGTGCTGCCCGTTGCCGACGGATCGGGCACCTGGAATACGCGCACTTCCGGATCGCCCTGGGTTTCCATGATGCCCACCCACTGGTCGGGCGTACTGAAGTTGACGCTGCCGCCTGCCATGCTGATGTCAGTGGCGTGCGACGCGCCAGCCAACACGAGGGCAGCGACGAAAACCGTGGTGCGGAAGAAACTCATGCCTGCTCCTGTGGGACGGCGTTGGGTTCGAATCGGTGGAGCGGCAGCCCCAGCCATTCCAGGGCGGTGCCATGGAAGAGCTGCGCACGGGCGACATCATCCAGGCCCAAGGCCTCGATGCCACTGCCAGGATGCTGTTCCCCCAAGGGGAAAGGATAATCGGTCCCCAGCATCACGCGCTCGACCCCGGTCACATCCAGGAGATAGCGCAGGGCGTGCGGGTCGTGCACGCAGGAGTCGAAATACAGCCGTTGCAGGTACTCGCGTGGGTTGCGCGGGTTATCGGTGGCCACCAGGTCCGGGCGCATGCGGTAGCCGTGCTCGATGCGGCCGATGCTCCAGGGGAAACTGCCGCCGCCGTGGGCCAGCATCACGCGCAACTTCGGCAGACGTTCCAGCACGCCGCCGAACACCAGGCAGCAGCCGGCACGCGACTGCTCGGCCGGCATGCCCACCAGCCAGGGCAGCCAGTACTTGGGCATGCTGGCGGCGCCCATCATGTCCCAGGGGTGCACCATCACCGCGGCGCCGAGGTCGGCAGCGGCTTCGAAGAACGGGAACAGCTCCGGCGCATCCAGGTTCCAGTCGTTGCAATGCGAGCCAACCTGCACGCCCTGCAGACCCAGTTCGTCGATGCAGCGTTCCAGCTCGCGGATGGCGAGTTCCGGTGATTGCAGCGGCACGGTGCCGATACCGGCGTAGTGGCGTGGATGCGCATTGCACAGCGCCGCCATGTCGTCGTTGAGATGGCGATGCAGCTCCAGCGCCTGATAGCCGGGTGCCCAGTAGGAGAACAGCACCGGCACGGTCGATACGACCTGCACGTCCACGCCGAAGCGTGCGTAATCGTCGATGCGCTGTTGCGCGTCGAAGGCCGAATCCCACACCTCGCGGAAGAACTTTCCGTCCTTGTAGATGCGGTGGCGTCCATCGTTGTGGATCATCACCGGAAAGCGCTCGTCGCCGTACTTGGCCGCCAGGTTGGGCCAGTCGCGGGGCAGGATATGGGCGTGGGTATCGATCTTGAGCATACGCCGAGTGTAGGCCTTCGGCATGACCGCGTCGTGCCGCGGTCGCACATTGGCCTGGGACGCCCCTGAACGTGCATCCGTCGCCCGATGGCGGCATCATGGACGGCGCGCTGACGCCGCGCTCGCCATGGGAGGCAGCATGAAGTTCCTGGTCATGATCTACAACGACGACGCCCTGCTCGATGCGCTGCCGCAAGGCGAGTTCGACACCATGATGAAGGGCTGTTTCGAGAAGGCCGACGCGCTGCGTGCGGAAGGTTGCCTGCTCGATTCCATGCAGCTCGAATCGCCCGCACAGGCCAAGTCGTTGCGCATGCGCGACAACAAGATGAGCGTGATGGACGGGCCGTTTGCCGAAGCCAAGGAGTATCTCGGCGGCTTCAACCTGATCGAAGCCCGGGACATGGACGACGCCCTGCGCATCGCCAGTTTATTTCCCTGGGCGAGCATGGGCCGGATCGAGGTGCGCCCGGTGCGCGATATGGATGCGGTGAGGCGACGGGTCGGGGCCTGAAGCATCCTCTCCCGCGTTGGGAGAGGACCCATGCCTCCGCTTACGGTGCGCGGCGAACCGCCACCACCGCGTTGAGGCCGCCGAACGCGAACGAGTTGCTGATCGCGACATCCACCTTGCGCTCTCGCGCTTCGTTCGGCACGTAGTCGAGATCGCAGGCCGGATCGGGACCGAGGTAGTTCAGCGTGGGTGGCACGATGCCATCGTGGATGGCGCCGATGGTCGCCACCAGTTCCAGTGCACCGCCTGCACCCAGGGCATGGCCATGCATGGGCTTGGTCGAGGAGATCCACAGCTCACGTGCATGCTCGCCGAAGACGCGATGGATGGCGCGCGTCTCGGTGCTGTCATTCGCTACGGTGCCGGTGCCGTGCGCGTTGATGTAGTCCACCTGGTCGGGAGAAAGGCCACCGTCGCGCAACGCCATGTTCATCGCAGCCGCCGCGCCGATGTCCGACGGTGCGGCGATGTCGCCCGCATCGGAGCTCATGCCGGTACCGACCAGTTCGCAGATGATCTCCGCGCCGCGCTGCTGAGCGGACTCCAGCGTTTCGATGACGTACATCGCCGCGCCTTCGCCCAGCACCAGGCCGCGACGGCCCTGGCTGAAGGGGCGGCAGGTATCGGGGGCCAGCACGCGCATGGCTTCCCAGGCGCGCAAGGTACCCAAGGTAATACAAGCTTCGGTGCCGCCCACCACGGCCGCATCGACCAGGCCGCTGCGGATCATCATGGCGGCCTGCGCGAAGGCATGGTTCGACGAGGCGCAGGCGCTGGCCACCACGAACGAGGGCCCGGTGATGCCGTGCACCATGCTCACCTGGCTGGCCGGTGCGTTCATCATCATGCGCACGATGCCCAGCGGATGGAAACGCCCCTGGTGCTCGCCATAGAGGCGCTCGTAGAGGTCATCGCGCGTCGTTTCGCCACCGACACCCGTGCCGATCACCACCGCCGTGCGCGAAGCCGCCTCGCCCTCGAAGCTGATGCCCGATTGCTGGATGGCTTCCCTGGCGGCAATCAGCGCGTATTCGCTGAAGGGATCGAGCAGCGAGCGGCGTGCTTCGTCGAAGAAGTTGGCCGGATCGTAGTTGACCACTTCTGCCGCGATACCGCCGTTGCGCAACTGGCCCGGCTGGATGTGATGGATGGGACCGATGCCGGAACGGCCTTCGGTCATCGCCTTCCAGACGGAAGGCGCATCGTGGCCAAGGGCGCAGATCGCGCCCATGCCGGTGATGACGATACGACGCATGGTTGAGCAGGCTCTTTGCTTAGCCCTCGGCGGACTTCAGGGCGATCTGGCGTTCGATCGCCTCGACAAGCTGGCCGACGGTGCCGTTGTCGAAGTCGGTGTCTTCGTTGGGCAGGTTGATGTTGAAGTGTTCTTCCAGGTCGAACAGCACTTCGATGGCGTCCAGCGAGGCGATGCCAAGGTCCTTGAGGGTGGACTCGGGCTTGATCGTGGCGATGTCGATCTTGGCCTGCTTCGCAATGATGTCGAAGGTTTCCTGCTGAACTGTGCTCATGTGTGCTTTCCTGGTTTCCATGGCGCCGGGGTGGTGCGGCATCGCTCGGATGCCTCCTGTTAAAGCCTGACCAACCGCCACGGCAAAGTCCAGAACGCCGGTGCATACGGAACGGTACGTAGACATCGTGCCGCGCCTGCCTTTCACGAACCTTTGGCCGGGGGCGGGCCTGCCGCAAGGGCGCGCGGGGCCTTATGCTATGCGGTCTGTATCCCATGGAAGTGCCGTGTGCGGTATCTGAACCAGCTTGAGCCGGATGCCCTGGTCGCCCGCTTCGCCGAGCATCCCCCCATCGGTTTCAGCGTGCTCGAGGCGGCGGGTACGCCGGCCTTCGTGGCACCCTTCGACCTGCTCACCACGGCGGATGCCGAGGCGCGCGACAAGGTCATGCACGCACCCGGCTACGGCTGGTGGGGGAAGCTGCTGCGCTGGCGCACGGCGTTCGTGGGCACCACGGTGTCGGAGTACGCGTTGTTTCCGCATGGTGTCGATCCTTCCGCCCTGGCGCGCTCACTGCGCGACGAGCTGGGCCGCCGGCAACGGTTGCTGATCGTCAAGGACGTACCCCAGGCCTCGCCGCTGTTCGACGCCGATGCGGCCGAATGGTGCCGCCGCTTTGCCGACGCGTGTGCCGACAACGGCTTCGTGCTGCTGGAAGGGCAGGCCTTGGCCTATGTGCCGATCGATTTTGCCAGTGAAGACGAATACCTCTCGCGCCTTTCTTCCGGTCGCCGCAAGGACATCCGGCGCAAGCTGCGCAAACGCGACGACGTGGCAGTGGAGGCGGTGCGCTGCGGTGATGCGGCGTTTGCCGACGATGCCGTTGTCGACGCGTACTACGCGCTCTACGAGAACGTGTATGCGCAGAGCGAAATCCACTTCGACAAGCTGAGCCGCGACTTCTTCGCGGCGGTGCTGCGCGATGCGGCCAACGGTGGCGTAGTGTTCGTCTACCGGCACGAAGGCGCGATGATCGGCTGGAACCTGTGCTTCGTGGTGGAAGGCAAGCTGATCGACAAATACGTCGGTTTCGCTTACCCGCAGGCACGCGAACAGAACCTTTATTTCACGAGTTGGTTCCACAATCTGGCTTTCGCACGTGAGCAAGGGCTCACCCATTACGTGGCAGGCTGGACGGATCCTGAAATCAAGTCCTATCTGGGTGCAAAATTCACCCTGACCCGGCACGCGATCTACCTGCGCAACCCGTTGTTGCGCATGTTGGCGCGCAGGCTGGGTCGGTTCTTCGAAAGCGACAGCCAATGGGCAACGCATGAACAAGCGTGAACCACTGATCCTGGACTTCGACAGCTCGGTAGGCGAGATACCGGGCGCGACGACGATCGCCCTGTCGGACTGGCAGGAGGCGATCCGTTTCGGCTGCACGCTGCGCACCTTCAACCGCCTGCGTACCAAGCTCGACGCACAGGCGCCCGCCAGCTACGGCACGGTGCTGATGGGCTCGGGGGACTATCACCACCTCACCTGGCCGCTGGTGGAACGCCAGCGCGCGCGTGGGCCGTTCCAGCTGGTGGTGTTCGACAACCATCCGGACAACATGCGGTTCCCATGGGGCATCCATTGCGGTTCGTGGGTGCGCCGGGTTGCCATGCTGCCGTACGTCACGCATGTGCACGTGGTGGGTATCACCTCGGGCGACATCGGTGCGAAGCACGCATGGGAGAACTACCTGCGCCCCCTTAAGGCCGGCAAGCTCAGTTACTGGTGCATGGACGTGAACGTGGACTGGGCTGCGAAGCTGGGCCTTTCCGACGCGTTTCGCCGTTTCGACGACCCGGACGAGCTCACCGGTGCGTTCATCCAGCAGTTGCGCCAGGCGCCGCAGGCTACCTACCTCTCGATCGACAAGGACGCATTCAGCGTCGACACCGCGCGCACCAACTGGGACCAGGGTCGCCTGGAAGAAGAGCACGCGATGGCCATCATCGAGGCTTTGCGTGGACGCATTGTGGCGAGCGACATCAATGGCGAGGTTTCCGCGTACCGGTACAGCACGTGGTGGAAGCGGCTGTTGAGCGGCATGGACGGGCAGGAGCCGATTCCGCAAAGCGAGCTGGATGCCTGGCAGGCGCAGCAGCGGGCCTTCAATACCCGTCTGCTAGCTGCGATCGCCGAAAGCAGTGTGTAAGCCGGCGTATCGACTCTCCTGACGGCAGGAGAGTGGCTCAGGGCAATACAGCGTAACGGAGTGCCGGCTCATTCCGGTGACCGTTTGGACGATGTGTTCGTTATGGCCGAGCTCGTTCACTTGCGTCGTCGTGCGAAGGTCTTCCTCGCGTTCGCCTTTGGCATCAGCTGGTGCGCGTGGGGCACCTTGATCCTGCTGGCGCAAGCCCAGGCGACGGCTTACGGCGAATGGCCGTTCATGACGCTGTACGCGCTCGGAGGCCTGGGGCCGACCATCGCGGCCTATGTCTCCGTCTGTCTCACCCGGAGGGAAGCGCCGCTGCGCGAATTCAATCAGCGCGTGTTGCGATGGCGCGTGCGTCCCGTGTGGTACGTGGTGGCGATCGGTTTGCCGATTGCGCTGGCCTTTGTTGCCGTAGGGATCGCCGTCGCGCTGCATCTGGCCGTGTCGAGCCAGCTGGCCATCAAGCCCTGGTATGTGTTCCCGCTGCTGTTTGCCATGACCATCATCGGTGGTGGGCTGGAGGAGTTTGGCTGGCGTGGCGTGACCCAGGATGCATGGGGTCCGATCCTGGGGCAGGCGCGCGCTGCGTTGATGATCGGCCCGATCTGGGCGATATGGCATCTGCCGCTGTTCTTTCTGCCCGGAGTCAGCCAGTACCACGGACAGTTCGGTCCGTTCCTGGTCGGTGTGGTGGGCAACGCCTTGCTGTTCGGCTGGCTCTACAGCCGGACGCGCAGCATCCTGTTGTGCGTGTTCATGCATGCCGCGACCAACGCCATCGTGATGCTTGGCGTGGTGGTGCCGGCCGAGCACGGGATGTCGTTGATCAGCCCGTGCGTGGTGCTGGCGGTGGGAGCGTTGCTCTTTCTGTCGTTCGGCAAGCGCGGCTCGCCAGCGATTGCCGAGGCGCCCGGCGCGGGCCAGCAGGACTAGCCCGTCGCCTGTTCCAGCACCGAGCAGATCGACTCGAACGTCGCATCGTCCAGCCAGGGGCTGTTGGTGATGGTGAGCGAGCGTGCGGCGAAGTCCCGGGCGTTGGGTAACGCCGCATCGGGCACGACGTCACGCAGGTAGCCGTAGTCGGGCAGGGCATGGATGAACAGGCGGCTGACACCGAGGCCCGCCGTCCAGAGCGTTCGCAGCGCCTTGTCGCGCTGGGCCTGGGTGGGAAGCGTCAACAGCAGGAACGGCCACACGCCACGCTGACCGGGAACATCGTCGAACACAGTGATGCCGGCGATGCGCCGCAGGCGCGACACGCGCGGCAGCGCCTGCGTCCGCGTGGCCTCCAGGAAGGCCGGCAGGCGTTCCAGTGCGCGTGCACCGACTGCCTGTCGCCAGTCACTCACGGTGTGCAGCGGAATATCCGGCCCGAAATCGTCGCCGACGGCGGCGACCGGGTCGCCCTCGGCAAGCGCCTTGCGCAACGGGCGGCCATAAGCCAGCGACAGCAGCGAAGGACGATAGGCCAGCGTGTAGCCGATCAGCTCCAGCGCGCGCTGCCAGTCCATCCGCGCATCGGGCCTGATGGTGGCGTCGTGGCTTGCGGCAAAGGCGTCGCGCAGTACCACATCGCGCGTCAGCAGCAGGCCACCTTCGAACAGGGTGAGACCCTTACCTACGGCGAGGCTGAAGAAAGCGGCATCGCCCAGCAGGCCGACACTGCGGCCGTCCTGCATCGCGCCCAGGGCCTGGGCCGCGTCCTCCAGCACATACGCACCCACGCGATGGGCGATGTCGAGGGACGCATTCACGTCGGCGATGCGGCCGGCGAGATGGGTGGGAACGATGGCGAGCGTCTTCGCATTCGCCTGCGTCGCCAGCTGCGCGAGGTCCATGTCGAAATGGTTCGGCGAGAGATCGCACAGGCGCGGCTTGAGGCCGGCGCGATGGATCGCCAGCGCCACCAACGGGCACGTCCAGGCGGGAACGATCACTTCATCGCGTTGCGGGCGCAGGCGATGCATCGCACGCAGCGCCACCACCATCGCGGCAGTACCGGAACATTCGAGCTGCAGGTGCGACACGCCAAGCCAGGCGGCCACGCGTTCGGCGAACGGAGCGCGTCCCGGCCACAGGTCGTTGAGGCGGAGCGGCAGTCCAGCAGTGGGCGGCAGCTCGCGCGTCACGTCAATCGCCCGCAGTAACGCCCAACGCACCCTTGGCTTCGGTGGGCGCGTCGTTTTCGGGATGGGCGCCGCTTTCGGCGAAGGCGAGGCAGACGATGCCGGCGACGATGGTTGCCGCACCGATGATGCGAGGCCACGTCAGCGGTTCATGGAACAGCCACATGGAGAACACCATCACGCTGACCACTTCGAGGTGCGTGACGGCGAAGGCCGGGCCGATGGGCGCGTGCTTGAGCAGCGTCATCCAGGTGAAGAAGTTGCCGACGTAGCCGATCACCGCGACATAGATCCACGGATGACCGAACACGCGCACGATCCACGCCCAGTTCGCTTCGGGCGGAAAGGCGTGGTTGCCGGCGTACTTGAAGCTCAGCTGCACCAGGGTGTCGAACAGCACCAGGATGGTGAAGCCGATGGCGTAGAAGCGGGTGCGACTCATGCGATCAACCTCCGCCAGCCACGCCGACGATGGCCACGCCGGCGGTCACCAGCAGGATGCCGGTCACGCGCAGCGGGGTCAGCTTTTCTTTGAACAGGATGCGGCCGGCGATCATGATCACCACGATGTTGATCGAGCCTAGCAGCACGCCTTCGGACAGATCGACCAGCGAGAGGAAGGCGATCCACACCAGGAATTCGACGACGTAGGACACCACGCCGATCCAGATCCACGGGCGCGCTGCCATGTACTTCCAGCGCGCGACGCCGTCGCCCGCACGCGGATCGCCGGCTGCCGCCTTGAAGGCAAGCTGGCCGACGGTGTCGAGGGTGACGTTCAACAGCCACAGTGCAACGACCAGGGGAGTCATGCGACTTCCTTAGGCGGCAGCGCGGGCGGCGGGTTCGTAGGTGGCGGCGATCTGCTGGAAGAACGCGGCGGAGCGATCGATCAGCACGCGACGTTCGCGGTCGATGGTGATCATGTGATAGCTGTCTTCCAGCCACAGCGTTTCCACCGGACCGGATACCGAGCGCTCCACCAGGTAGGCATTCTCGATGCTGGCGATGTCGTCTTCGGTGGCGTGCGCGATCAGGCAGGGCGCATTGACCCTGGGCAGGTCGCGACGCACCACGGCGGCCATCTTGTACATCTCGGCCAGCGACGGCCACGGGTTGCCTGGCAGGCCGGCCGCGGCGCTGTCGCCGCCCAGCATCAGCGAGCTGATCTGCTGGCGCAGGCGCTCGTCGCGCAGGCCATAGGGCTCTTCCTCGTGCACCATCCAGTTGCGGCCGATGCCGAGCTTGTCGATCAGCGGCAGCAGGAAGGAGAACTTGCCGTACCACGGCGTGGCCCAGCCGTCGTACTTGAAGGTGGCGCCATAGACGCCCACGCCCTTCACCCAGTCGGGATGATCCGCAGCGAGCTTGAGCGCGAGCACCGCGCCCATCGACAGGCCGGCCACGAACAGGTGGTCCACCTCATGGCGGAACTGCTCGGCAGCCTTCTCGACGCTGGCGTACCAGTCCTGCCAGTTGGTGGCGAGCAGGTCCTTCGCATCACCGCAGTGACCCGCCAGCTGCATGCCGTACACGCTGAAGCCGGCGCGGTTCAGGCCCTTGCCGACCAGGCGCATCTCGGCCGGCGTGCCGGTGAGACCGTGAATGAGCAGCACACCGCTGCGACCGCCTTCGAAGCGGAACTCGACGTTCTGGATCACTGGGGAGCTCCGGTGCAGCAGGACGGGGACGTGAGGCTAAGCGACTGGCGCTTGGGGACATTGCAGGAAACCATGGAGCCAGTCTGGAGGCCCCGCCTTTCCAAGAACTTTCGCCCCCCGGAGGCCGCAACAGCGCTCGTTTTCGGCGTATCCGGAGCCTTCAACGTGAACGGTCCCCGACGCCGGAATTCGCGGCATCGGGCGCCGGGGCAGGGCCGGGCTCAGTGGCCGTAATGCGAGTTGCCGCCGCTCACCGAAATGCTCATGCCGCCGGTGGGATGCTGGCAGCTGCCAAAGGCCTGGCTGAGCGTGACACCGCCGGCGGTATAGCTGCCGCTGGTATGGCTGCCCGACATGACGCCCGTGCTGACCGCGCCATGTACCTGGGGCTGGTTGTAGGTGGCGTCGTCGCAGGTGACGGCAGGTGGCTGGCTGATGGCGGCCTGTGAATCGCCCAGCCGACCGCTGGTGTCGCCGTAGTAGGTGCCCGGCGGATCCTTGGCGTAGGCGCTGTTGCCGGGACTGGCCTGGTTGGCCTGGTTCGTGGGTGCCGCGGTGGTCGTGCTGGCCGCGACAGCCCGGCTCGCGTCCGTCTCTACGGGCGTCGCCGTACTGGCGGGCGCGGCCGGTACGTTGGCGGGAATCTTCAGATTCAGCGGCGAGCTGCTGCTTTGCGCCCAGGCGGTCGCGGAAAGCAGGCTGGCAGCGAGGAAGGCGATGGTGCAGGCGGTCTTCATGGAAAAACTCCGGGGACGTACGACCTCTAACGCGCAACCGTCGCCGGTGTGCACACGTTTACGTTCGATCCCGGATGCAGGGCTGAAGTTCCTGCATCCGCCTGCTGCCATGTAGGAGCGCACCCAGTGCGCGAAAAGCCAACAAGGCGGAAACGCGGTAACGGCCATGTCTGACAGGTTCTCACCCAGTGCGCGAACGTGGCGCATCGGAGCGCCGCGGTCGCGCACTGGGTGCGCTCCTACAGGAGGAGCGTACGCGTCAGCCGGTGGTCTCGATACGCTCGACGCGACGCAGCCCCTGCGGCAACAGGCCGCCGCGGGTGGCGCGGTTGCCGCCGTACTCGACCAGGTCCGACCACTTCAGCGTGAGCTTGCGCTGGCCGGCGAAGAGCGTCACCTGGCCCTTGCCCTCGGCGACCACGGCAACACCGACGACCTTGATGCCCGCCGTGAGCTTGGCCTTGGGCACGTCGATCAGCTTGTTGCCCTTGCCCTTGTCCAGTTCCGGCAGCTCGGCCACCGAGAACATCAGCAGATGGCCTTCGGTGGTGACCACCACGATGCGGTCGCGCGCCGGATCGGCACTGACCTGCGGTGCGAGCACCTTGGCGCCATCGCCCAACGTGATGATCTGCTTGCCCGCCTTGTTGCGGCCGGTGAGCGCCTCGAAGCGGGTCACGAAGCCGTAGCCATGGTCGGTGGCGAGGATCAGGCGGGTGTCGTTGTCGCCGGCGGCCAGCGCGTCGAAGCTGGCGCCCGACGGCGGGCTGAAACGGCCGGTCAGCGGGTCGCCATTGCCGCGTGCGGACGGCAGCGTGTGTGCCGGCGTCGAGTAGCTGCGGCCGGTGGAGTCGATCACCGCGATCTGCTGTGTGGTGCGTGCCTTCACGGCGGCGAGCAGGCTGTCGCCTTCGCGATAGTTGAGGCCGTCGGCGTCGATGTCGTGGCCCTTGGCGGCGCGGATCCAGCCCTTCTGGCTGAGCACCACGGTCACCGGTTCGCTGGCGACCAGCGCGCTTTCGTCCAGCGCCTGTGCGGCTACACGCTGCACCAGCGGCGAGCGGCGGTCGTCACCGAACTTGGCGGCGTCGGCGCGCAGTTCTTCCTTGATCAGGCCCTTGAGCTTGGCCGGCGACTTCAGCAGCACATTGATGCGCGCGCGTTCCTCTTCCAATTGGTCGCGCTCGGCATTGATCTTCATTTCCTCGAGGCGGGCCAACTGGCGCAGCCTGGTCTCGAGGATGTAGTCGGTCTGTTCCTCGCTAAGGCGGAAGCGCGCCATCAGCACCTGCTTGGGCTCGTCCTCGGTGCGGACGATGCGGATCACCTCGTCGAGGTTGAGGTAGGCGATGCGCAAACCTTCCAACAGGTGCAGGCGGCGCTCGACCTTGGCCAGGCGATGCTCCAGGCGGCGCGTCACCGTGGTGGTGCGGAACTGCAGCCACTCGCCGAGGATGCGCTTGAGATCCTTCACCTGCGGACGGCCGTCCAGGCCGATCATGTTGAGATTGATGCGGAAGCTCTTCTCCATGTCCGTGGTGGCGAACAGGTGCTGCATCACCTCGGCCGCGTCGATGCGGTTGGAGCGCGGCACCACCACCAGGCGGATCGGATTCTCGTGGTCGGACTCGTCGCGCAGGTCCTCCACCATCGGCAGCTTCTTCGCACGCATCTGCGCGGCGATCTGCTCGAGGATCTTGGACGGGCTCACCTGGTGCGGCAGCGCCGTGATGACGATGTTGCCGTCGTCCATATGGTAGACGGCGCGGGCGCGCACGGTGCCGGTGCCGCCCTGGTACATCGCCAGCAGCTCGTTGCGCGGGGTGATGATCTCCGCTTCGGTCGGGTAGTCCGGACCCTGGATGTGCTCGCACAGGTCGGCGACGGTAGCGTCCGGATCATCCAGCAGGCGGATGCAGGCGCTCACCACTTCGCGCAGGTTGTGCGGCGGGATGTCGGTGGCCATGCCCACGGCGATGCCCATCGAACCGTTGAGCAGCACGTGCGGCACGCGCGCCGGCAGCCAGCTGGGTTCTTCCAGCGTGCCGTCGAAGTTCGGCACCCAGTCCACCGTGCCCTGGCCGAGTTCGCCCAGCAGGGCTTCGGCGATCGGGCTCAGGCGCGACTCGGTGTAGCGCATCGCGGCGAAGCTCTTCGGGTCGTCCGGCGAGCCGAAGTTGCCCTGGCCGTCGACCAGCGGGTAGCGGTACGAGAACGGCTGGGCCATCAGCACCATCGCCTCGTAGCACGAGGTGTCGCCGTGCGGATGGAACTTGCCGATCACGTCGCCGATGGTGCGGGCGGACTTCTTCGGCTTGGCCGTGGCGGCCAGGCCCAGCTCGCTCATGGCGTACACGATGCGCCGCTGCACCGGCTTCAGGCCATCGCCCACGAAGGGCAGGGCGCGGTCCAGCACCACGTACATCGAGTAGTCGAGATACGCCCGCTCGGCGTACTCCTTGAGCGGGATCTGTTCGAAATTGGCTTGCAGATTCATGCGGTTACGTCGTTCGCCTGCGCGCGGGCGGCGCGCTTAACCGGGGGATGGTGCCAGAAAGGGGGGATGGGGGGCGAGGGGGGGGTGTGGGCCGACCTATCGACGTCACCCTGTAGGAGCGCACCCAGTGCGCGAAAAGCCAACAGGGCGGAAATGCGGGATCGGCTGGTCCCTAAGGGGGGGGCTCCCCATCTGCGCGGCCGCGGCGTATCGGGGCGCTGCGGTCGCGCACAGGGTGCGCTCCCACAAGGGAAGGCTGGGGCTTCAGTCGCGGATGCGGCTGCTCTCGACGCCCAGCTTGCGCAGCTGTGCCTGCACGCTGTCCGGCCCGGCCAGATGACCGGCGCCGACCGCGATGAAGCTCACCCCGGGTTGCTTGAGGCGTTCGGCGATGGTCCTGGCCCAGGCTTCGTTACGCTCGACGATCAGGCGCTGGTACAGCATCGGGCTCTCCTTGCGCAGGTCCTCGTCCTCGACCTTGGCGATGGCGTCGGTGTCGCCACGACGCCAGGCGTCGACCAGCTCGCGCAGCTTGGCAGGGCCGTCGGCCACTTCCTTGAACGACTGGCGCAGGAAGTCCAGCTGCATGGCCTCGGGCAGGTCGGCCAGCATGAGGATCTGCTTCTCGGAGGTTTCCAGCCCGTCGACCGGCTTGCCGGCCTGCTGCATGCGCGCCTTGAGCTGCTTGTCCACGCCCTGGCTGGGGTCCATGCCGGACTGCACCAGTGGCGCCACGGTAAGCGTCAGCGCGGCCAGCCAGGGTCGCATCGGCTGCAGCGAGGCCACGCCACCAGGCACCTTGGCATCGGTGGCGGCCTTTTCCAGGCGATGCATGTCGCGATCGTCGAGCTTGGTCGACAGCGGGTGGCTGAAGTCCACGCCGTGCTGCATCACCAGTGCCTGCATCGCCGGGCTGTCGTCGTCGACGATCTCGATGCTCAGCCGCTGGCTGTCGGCGAGCGCCTTGTCCAGCGAGGGCGAGCCCCAGTTCGTATCCGACGGCAGCAGGTGCACGGTGCCGAACAGGTAGATCGTGGCCTCGCCCTGCTTGACGACCCACAGGCCGGGCTGGGCGAACGCCGTGGCGACCAGCAGCAGGTTGAGGACGAGGGCAGTGCCAAGACGGACGAGCAATTTCACTACGACTCCTGTGGCGCGCCTCACGGCGAGGCGGCCGGCTGGTTCTCGACGGCGAGCAGGAAGCGCGTCAGGCCGTCGAAATAGGTTTGCTGGTCATCGTACATCGCCATGTGGCTGCCCTTGGGGCAGAGCAGGAACTGACCGTGCGGCAAACTGGCCGCCATCGCCTTCATGTAGCGAGGGTCCATGGTGTCGTACTTCGCGCCGATCACCAGGGTGGGCACGGTGATCCTGTGCAGGTCCTTGCTGCGGTCCCAGTGCTCCAGCCTGCCGCTCGCGCCCAGTTCGCTGGGGCCCTGCATCAGTGCGTAGATCTGATCATTCATGTGAGCGAAGGCGCGATTGACCGGGTCGGGCCACTGCGCCTGCGGCATGCGCAGCACGTGCTGCTCGTAGTGCATGGGCCCAAGAATGGCCATGTAGCGCGGATCGTCGGTATGCCCGCTGGCCTCCATCTGCTTCACCTCGGCCAGCTGCTTCGGGTCCATCGCCGGTTCCAGCACGTCGCGGGCGTAGGCGTTGTAGGCGGGAATGGAGTCCATCATGTTGGAGATGACCAGGCACTTGAGGTGCTGCTGGTACTTCAGCGCGTATTCGATCGCGAGCACGCCGCCCCAGGAATGGCCGAGCAGGCAGAAGTTGTCCTTGTCCAGGTGCAGTGCCTGGCGGACCTGTTCCACTTCATCGACGAAGCGATCCGTCGTCCACAGCGACTCGTCCTTGGGCTGGTCGCTATAGGCCGAGCCAAGCTGGTCGTAGTAGTAGTACTCGATGCCTTCCTTCGGGAAATAGCTGTCGAAGGCCTCGAAATACTCGTGCGTGGCGCCGGGGCCACCATGCAGCAGCAACACCTTGAGCTTCGGGTTGTTGCCCACGCGCTTGGTCCAGACGTGGAACTTGCCCTTGGGCGTGCTGATCTCGATCTGCTTGACGCCGCCGCCGAGCACGTCGTCGTGGCCCGTGCGGTCGAAATAGGAGGCCAGCGTTGGCGGCGTCTGAGCGGCCAGGCCCAGGCCTGACCATGCGCAACCGATCACGAACAGCAGGAGCAGGCGTGCCTTCATGAGTACTTTCCCCCCGGAACAGTTTGCGCACTATCGTCCGCGGTCACCGGAGGTGCAAGCCGATCAGCGAGGCACGCGATAGCCGCCCGGTATGCCGTGCGGACTCAGCGTGAGCTGCCAGAGCTGGTCGCGGCGGCTGCGGAATATGGCGGCGGATACCGACAGGTAGAAATGCCACATGCGGCGAAAGCGGCCGTCATAGTTTTTGGAAAGCTCCGGCCAGGCGGCGTCGAAGTTGGCGCGCCATGCGGTGAGCGTGCGGTCGTAGTCCGCGCCGAAGTTGTGCCAGTCCTCCACCACGAACAGGTCCTGCAGCGCGGCGGTTACCTGTGAGGCAGCGGGGATCATCGAGTTCTGGAAGATGTATTTCTCGATCCACGGGTCGGGGCGGCTTGGTGTGCCGTTGCTGCCGATGCAGTGAAGCAGGAACAGGCCGTCGTCGCGGATGCAGCGGCGCGCCACTTCGAAGTAGGTGCGGTAGTTCAGGGCACCGACGTGTTCGAACATGCCGATGGAGAAGACCGCGTCGAAAGGTTCATCGAGTTCGCGGTAGTCCTGCAGGCGGATATCCACCGGCAGTCCGGTGCACAGCTCGCGGGCAAACTCGGCCTGCTCCTGCGACACGGTGACACCGACGCCCTTCACGCCGTAGTTTTCCACGGCGTACTTGAGCGCCTCGCCCCAGCCACAGCCGATGTCCAGCACGCGTTGGCCGGGCTGCAGCCGCAGCTTGCGGCAGATCAGGTCGAGCTTGGCGACCTGTGCATCGTCCAGGTTGTTCGCTTCGGCCCAGTAGCCGCAGGAATACACCAGCCGCTTGCCCAGCATGGCCTGGAAGAGGTCGTTGCCGCGGTCGTAGTGGGTCTTGCCGATCTCGAACGCGTGTTCGCCACGCTGCAGGTTGATGAAGCGTGCCTTGAGATGGGCGAGCAGCGTGTCCAGCGACTTCAGCTCGGTATCCAGGCGGGCACCGAGCATGCGGGTGAACATGCCCGCCAGGTCATCGGCGTCCCACCAGCCATCCATGTAGCTTTCGCCCAGGCCCAGGGAGCCGTGGGCGAAAACGCGTGCATAGAGGCGCTTGTCGTGCACTCGCATGTCGGTCGGTGCGGAGCCGTCGAGGCGGATGCCGGCGTGCTCAAGCAGGGTGGCAGCGCGTGATTTGAGTGAATCCTGGCTCATGCGTTCCTCGTGTAGCGTGACGAAGAAGTAGCTGGCGTGAATTCAGTCCGTCACCCCGAAACTCACCCGGGCGGCGGGCAGGGCTTCATCATGCCGTGCTACCGGGCTTACCCAACGTACCGAAGCTCGCGGGGCTGATGGCGTAAACCGCATCGATGCCGACAGCACGTACGGTATCGAGCAAGGACTTGGCCTGCTGTGTGCCGAGCATAAATTCCACTTTCACGGTGAGGTCATCGGCGAGCTCGAAGAACTGCTCCTCGTGCAACACCCCATGCCTTCCGTATCCACAGATCGCCCGGAAAGCCGACCCGCCGCCGATGCCATGCTTCTTCGCATGTTCCAGCAGCCATTCGTAAACGAGCTTGCCTTCGTGCCGGGCACGCGTATGGCAGTAGAAGCTGATCAGGACGCCTTGGGTTTCCATGCTTCCTCCTAGCTGCGCAACACGGC
The DNA here is from genome assembly GCF_004296575.1 of Dyella amyloliquefaciens. GTDB lineage: Bacteria > Pseudomonadota > Gammaproteobacteria > Xanthomonadales > Rhodanobacteraceae > Dyella > Dyella amyloliquefaciens. The sequence continues at coordinate 201,199 of NZ_SAYT01000007.1, forward strand.
GCGGGTGAGGGCAATGCCGGAGATGGTCATCGCGATGGAACCGACCAGGTGCAAGGCCAGGTGCCCACCGAACCAAAGATACTGCTGGCGCAGCAGCAGGGTGGTGGACTCGGCCGAGAACGTGGAGAACGTGGTAAGGCCGCCGAGGAAACCGGTTGCCGCGAACAGGCGCAGCTCCGGCGGCAGGGTCTGGAAGTGATCGAAGATGCCCAGCACGACACCCATCAGCAGTCCGCCGATCAGGTTGGCGGCCAGGGTGCCCAGCGGCACCGTGGGAAAGACGGGGTTGAACAGCACGCCGAGGGTCCAGCGCAGCCAGCAGCCCAGCGCTCCCCCGATGCCAACAGCCACAAAACCGGTAAAGCCCACGTTCGTCTCCTCAAGTCATGGGGACTTCCCGGAAACAGGCACGCGCCTGCGCCCCGGGAGATCCGGCGGTGCAGGCATCATCAACCCTAAGGTGGTTTGCCCCGTGCGCATGGCCGGAGCGGGAGGCATGCCATCTCCCTGCGGCCCATGCTAGCGGATGATTGGCCGAACGTCATGGCTCGGGCCGACGGGCGGCGCAGCTATACTTCGCGTTCCTCGCTCGCCTGCGCCTTGCCATGACTTCTACCCCGCGCCCCGTCCGGCGCAGCCTGCCTTGGCTGCTGGCGGGACTGTCGATGATCGGCCCGTTCTCGATCGACGCCGTGTTCCCGGCGTTTCCGCTGATCGGCAGCCACTTCGGGGTGGACAGCACGCAACTGCAGCAGATGATCAGCATGTACCTGATCACGTATGCGGTGATGAGCCTCTTCCACGGCGCCATTGCCGATGCTATCGGGCGCAAGCCGGTCATCGTGGCGGGCATGGTGGTCTACTCACTGGCGTCGGCCGGCGCGGCGATGTCCACTTCCTACACCATGCTGCTGTCCTGCCGTGCGCTGCAGGGCGTGTGCGCGGGTGCGGGCCTGGTGGTGGGCCGCGCCGTCGTGCGCGACAGCCTGGAGGGCGCGGCGGCCCAGCAGCTGATGTCGCGCGTGATGATGATCTTCAGCGTGGCGCCGGTGATCGCGCCCATCGTCGGCGCGCAGCTGCTGTTCCTCAACGGCTGGCACGGCATCTTCTGGGTGTTGATGGGCTTCACCCTGGTGCTGGCGGTGGCGCTGGTGTTGTTCCTGGAAGAGACGCATCCGCCGTCGGCGCGCACGTCCTTTCACCTTGGGGACCTGGTACGCGGCTATATGAGCTTTGGGCAGGACCGCGTGTTCTGGCCGTTGCTGATCTCGCTGTCGGTGAACTTCGCCGGGCTGTTCCTCTACATCTCCTCGGCGCCGCATATCGTGCGCGACCTGCTGCATCTGTCTGCGCAGGGGTTCCCGTGGCTGTTCCTGCCGGTGGTGGGTGGCCTGGTGCTGGGTGCGTGGCTGTCGGGGCGCCTGGCCAGCCGGCGCAGCGTGGTGTACACGGTCAACCTCGGCTATGCGGCGCTGCTGTCGGCGTGTGCGTTGCACGTACTGATCGCGCTGGTGACCACCGATCCGGTGCTGCCGTGGTCGGTGCTGCCATTGGTGTTGCATGGCGTGGGCGTCCAGCTGGCGTTCCCGACGCTGACGTTGCTGTTGCTCGATCGTTTCCCGCACCGGCGCGGCGGCGCATCGTCCGTCCAGGCGTTCTGCAGCCTGCTGCTGTGCGCGTTCATTGCGGGCGTGATGTCGCCCTTGCTGTCGAGCCGCATGCTCTACCTCGCATTGGGTGCCAGCACGCTCACCCTGATCGGCTGGTGGGCATGGCGCTGGTACCAGCGCGTGACGCCCCGGTCGCCACCGGCCTCGCGCGTGCCGACGCTGGAAACGGAACTGCAGGCCGAAGTCGCCGAGTCCCACTGAGCTTCCCGGCGCGTTGCGTCATCAGCCGGGAGACAGGCGCTCATGCCAGGTCTCCCGGACGCAGCCTCAGTGCTCGCTGATCTGCACGTCCTTCATCAGCAGGTCGAGCTTGCCCTTCATGGTGTCTTGCGGGCGCGGGCCGTCCACGCCGTAGAACGCCGTATACAGGACCCCCGGTTGTGCCGGCGCCGATACCTGCGTGCCGCCCACGGTGCCGATATAGGTCATGTCGTTTTCGCTGTAGGGCACGCCGTCATCGGGGTGACTGCGCTGGACGATCTTGCCCCAGGAGTTGCGATAACTGTCGTCGAGATCCTCGGAGGGGGCGATGTGGCGGTTGAAGCTGATCTGTTCGGCGTTGTCGATGTTGGACTTCACCACCACGTTGCTGACGTCCCAAACCACCTTGCCGTGATCCTCGAAGTAGGACATGCCCAGCACCAGCTCGCTGTTCTGGTCGATCTTCTGCAGATCCGGCGTATAGGCAAAGCCCAGGCGCCTTGAGCGGTAGTGGAAGTCGTTGCCATAGTCGAAGCGGATCGCGATGTCCGACAGCACGGCGGGCAGCAGGTCGGTGTTGGCCAGGTATTCCTTCCACTGCGCCAGCGTGCCGCTGTAGGCGAGATAGGTGAAATCGGTGAGCGCCTTGAGATCGCCCATTTCCTCGTGTTCATTCTTGGCGGGAGCGATGCGCATCATCGCGGCGTAACCATCGGGTACCGGGAGCAGGAAGGCGATCAGCACGGAGTTGTCGTAGGCGATCGGCCACTCGCGCACCTGCCAGCGACGCTGGTACGCGTCGGTGAACTGGCGTTCGACCGAAGGCTTGCCCAGCGAGGTCACCTTCACCTGCTCGGCCCCCACGTGGCGCTGCAGCGGAGCAGCCTTGAGCAGCAGATCCATGAACAGTTTCGAATCGCCGTAGAGCTGCTTGCTGGTGACGTCGTCGGGCTTGCGCATGTGGAACATCAACTGGCTGCCGACCACCGCCTTGGCCACGTAGCCGTTGTGCGCGAGAGAACTCTTGGTCTCGTTGGTGCCGGCGATCACCCAGATGCCGTTGCTGCCGCGATGGAGCAGGGTGGGAAAGGTGTCGAGGTTGGAGCCGGTATGCAGCAGGCGGCTGGAACCCGGGCCCTTGGGGAACATGGTGGTGACGTTTTCCACCAGCAGGTCGTGCAGCTGCTGGTCGGCACTTGCGTTGTAGGCCTTCTGGAACGCCGTGCTGAAGTCGGCAAAGCTCTTGGGCAGCGCGAATTCGGTCTTGAAACGTCCGGACTGCTTGCTGTCGATCACATCGAGCTGATACAGGCCGCGCGTGTCTGCCACCGCGAGGTTGGCCGGGGCCTTGAGCACCAGGTCGATCGGCAGCGCGTAGTTGAGGTTTTCGTCGGGCGACTTCATCAGCACCACGCCGATGACCTTGCCGTCCTTGTCCAGCAACGGGCCGCCGCTGTTGCCCGGCGAGGCGGCCGCGGAAAAGCGCATCCATTGCCAGCGGCCGTCTTCTTCCTCCGGTGTCTGGGAGGTGTAGAGGCCGTCGCGGATCACGATGCCGGTGCCCAGGGCGTTGCCTACCGCGTAGACCACGTCGTTCATGGACGCATGGGTGTTCGGTTCCAGCGGCGTCACCTTCGGCGGGTCCTTGAGCGTGAACTCGACGAAATCCTGTTGCAGCGAGAAGCGCGTGACCGTGTCGATCGCGAACACGTGGCCGCTGGCATCGCGCAGCGCGGGCTCGCCCATCAGATTGTCGATGCCCAGCGAGAGCACATGGCCGGCGGTCACGAAATGGTTGTCGCCCAGCGCAAAGGCCGTGCCGACCGAGTAGTACTTGTCGTTGCGCTGCTGGAACGGCAGCTGGTCGAACGGCAGCGGCCTTTCGTAGGTCAGTGGATCGTTCACCGGCTTGGGGATCACCACTTCGAACGTGGCCGCCTGGACGCGCGGCAGTTCGGAGGGATCGAGCGTGGCGGCACGCAGCACCGGCGCGATGAAGAGCCAGGCGAGCAGGGCGCCGGTCCGGAGGCTGGTTGCCGCGACGTGCCGAAGGCGGGTGGTCCGCTGATCCATGTGTTCCCCTCGATGTTGCTGGCGCTCGGGTGGCGCCGATCCCAGACCGGAGTGTAGCGAAGGTCCGGTGCGGCGAAAGGGTGCACGGATGACGGTCATGACGGCGTCTGTTTCATGCCGCCTGACGGCCATGTCGGGTATCCCGCCGGGCACCGCTGGCACTAAGCTCGCTCCACCGCCAGGGAGCGATACATGCCCGATCCGATCGCCGCCAGCACGCTGCAATTGCCGCCCGGTCCCTGGGCGACGGTGCTGGATGCGCTGTGCGCGCATTTTCCGCAGATCGGCCGCGAGCGATGGGTGGATCGTTTTGCCCGAGGGCGCGTGCAGGATGAGACCGGCGTGCCGCTGGCGCCGGATGCACCGCACCGGGTTGGCCTGTGCGTGCGCTATTTCCGCGAGGTGCCGGACGAGGCGCCCATTCCTTTCCGCGAAATCCTGCTGCATGTCGACCGGCACCTGGTGGTGGTCGACAAGCCGCACTTCCTGCCGGTGACACCCGCGGGCGGCTTCGTGCTGGAGACGCTGTTGAACCGGTTGGTGCGCAAGCTCGGCAACCCGGACCTGGTGCCGCTGCATCGCATCGATCGCCACACGGCTGGGTTGGTGCTGTTCTCCGCGAACCCCGCCAGCCGTGCTGCCTATCAGTCGCTGTTTCCCGAGCGCCGTATCGAAAAGGATTACGAAGCCTGGGCGCCGCCGTTGCCCGGGCTGACGTTCCCGCTCGTGCGCCGTTCGAAGATCGAGCCAGGCGAGCCATTCTTCCGCATGCGCGAAGCCGGGGGCGAGCCGAACAGCGAGACACGGATCGACGTGATCGAGCGCGCGGACCACCTCTGGCGTTATGCGCTGCAACCGGTGACGGGGCGAAAGCATCAGTTGCGCGTGCACATGGCCGGGCTGGGTGCGCCGATTCTCAACGATCCGTTCTATCCCGAGCTGCCCGACTCGGCACAGGACGACTACGCGCGGCCACTGCAACTGCTGGCGAAACGGCTGTCCTTCATCGATCCGCTGGACGGCAAGGCGCGGGAGTTCGTCAGCGAGCAGACCTTGCTGCGGCCCGAGTAAGCCTTCCTGCAAGCAGCCATTCCAGCGGTGCCCGACCTCGCGCCTGGGATAGGCGTGTCCGGGATCGGGCGCAAAGCCGTTGCCAGGCCGCTAAAATAGGCCTCTGCCATTGCCGGGACTCTCCCTACGTGACATCCGCCGCGTTCTCTACGGCCGCCCCTGATGCGGCGCTGGAGGCCTTGTTCGTGCCGTTCGAAGCGGGCGCATTGCGCCTGCCGGCGGATGGGCGCGTACTGTTCCTGCGAGCGCGCGACGGTTTCCGCTTGCGCGAAATGGCGCGTCCGGGCTGGGTCTGTGAGCAGAGCTTCAAGCCGTTCGCGGAAGCGCTGCAGCGCAGTGGCCTGCGGGTCGGGGAGCAGGGCAGCACCGAACGGTTTCCACTTGTGGTGTTGCTGCCGCCCCGGCAGCGGGACGAAGCGCGCGCCTTGTTCGCCCAGGCGGTGGCTCGCGTTGCGCCGGGCGGCGTCGTGCTGGCCGCGGTACCCAACGCGGAAGGCGCCAAGTCCGCTGAAAGTGATCTCGCCCGCCTGGCGGGTCCACTGGAGCAGCTCTCCAAGCACAAGTGCAGGGTGTTCTGGGCATCGCCCACGAGCGACGGCGTGGATGCAGGCTTGCAGGCTGACTGGCTCGCGCTCGACGAACCGCGGCGCAACGAGGCGGGCTACCTGAGCCGGCCCGGATTGTTCGCCTGGGATCGCGTGGATGCGGCATCGGCATTGCTGGCGACCCATCTGCCTGCCGATCTGGCGGGTCGGGTTGGCGATCTTGGCGCCGGTTACGGCTATCTCTCGACGCAGGTGATCAGCCGCTGCGCCGGCGTCACCGCGCTGGACCTTTACGAGGCCGAAGCGCGAGCGCTGGAGCCGGCGCGGCTCAATCTCGAGAAAGCGCAAGGCGAAAGCGGCAGGCGCGTCGACGTCGCATTGCACTGGCACGACGTGACCCAGGGGCTGTCGCAGCGCTTTGACGCCATCGTCAGCAATCCACCGTTTCATCAGGGGCGCGAAGACCTGCCGCAACTTGGTCGCGCCTTCATCCATGCGGCGGCCGATGCATTGCTGCCACACGGGCGTTTCTGGCTGGTGGCGAACCGGCATCTTCCCTACGAGGCCGCGCTGGCTTCTCGTTTCAACGAAGTGCGCACCGTGACGGTGCAGGAAGGATTCAAGGTGATCGAAGCTCGCGGAGTACACGCATGAAACTGGTGAAGCTGATCGCCAACCTTGGCTATGGCAGCCGCAAGGACGTGGCCATGATGTTCCGCGAAGGCCGCGTCACCGACCCGGACGGCGAAGTGCTGTATGCCGATGACAAGGTGCCTCACGAGCACATCCGCATCGACGACGAACCGCTCGATCCGCCGACAGGCCTCGCGCTGATGATGAACAAGCCGCTGGGTGCCACGTGTTCGCGCAAGGACCAGGGGCGCGTGGTCTATGACCTGCTGCCGCCGCGCTACCGCGTAAGGGATCCTGCGCTGTCCACCGTGGGGCGGCTTGATCGCGACACTTCAGGACTGTTGCTGTTCACCGACGACGGCGGCTTGCTGCATCGGATCATTTCGCCCCGTGCGCAGGTAGCCAAGGTGTACGAGGCGACCCTGGGGCAGGACCTGCGCGGCGATGAAGCGGCCGTATTCGCCAGCGGCACGTTGATGCTCGAATCGGAGAAAGATCCGCTGGAGCCGGCGGTGCTCGATGTGCTTGAGCCGCGCCGTGCCCGACTCACGCTGACGGAAGGTCGCTATCACCAGGTGCGACGCATGTTCGCTGCGGTTGGCAACCACGTCGAAACGCTCACGCGTGTTTCGGTGGGCGCGTTGACCCTGGGGGATCTTGCGGCAGGGGAGTGGCGGGCGCTCGGTCAGGACGATGTGGCGCGCATCTTTGCGTCGCCGTCGCGCGATTGATCGCGACGGCGAGGCGGTGTGATCAGCCGAGCTGTTGTTCGCGACGGCGCGCGAGCTCGTCTTCCCTGCGCGACTGCGCGCCGGGTTGCCAGGAGACCAGCGTGAAGCTGGCGTCGTCCCGGGTGGGCTTTTTTCGTGCGTCCTGCGTGTCCCGATGAAGCATCCCTGCTACCAGCTGCATTCCGCGCTCGATGGCGGAACGGGCAAGAAGCATGTGCATGTTGTATGGACTCCCGGCTGCCCCTGTGCAGCCGTTGAGTGCATCTAATCAGCTTCACGTGCGATACACAAATGCCAATGGTCACTGAATTTCACCGTAAAAATGCGGGATTACTGTCACATTCTTCACATACGTGAAGGTCCGGCGCTAGCGCCCATGCCAGGCAAGGACTTGCAAGGCGAACCTCGCGCGCCGATATAGCTTCAGTCAGCCTTCCGATCCAAAAAATTCCCGCTACAGATGCGATCTCTCCATTTCGACAACGCCTTCATTCGCGAGCTACCTGGCGATCAGGAGCAAGGTTCGCGACAGCGTCAGGTGCTTGGCGCCCTGTATTCGTCGGTGCAGCCCTCGCCGGTAACCGCGCCTCGCGTGGTCGCATGGTCGCGCGAGATGGCACACACGCTCGGATTAAGCGAGGTGGACATCGCGAGCGGTGAGTTCGCCCAGGTGTTCGGCGGCAACGCGCTGCTCGAAGGGATGGCCCCCTATGCCGCCAATTACGGCGGCCATCAGTTCGGCGTGTGGGCGGATCAGCTCGGTGACGGACGGGCGATTTCGCTGGGCGAGCTGCTCGATGAGGATGGGCTCCGCTGGGAACTGCAGTTGAAAGGGGCAGGGCGCACACCTTATTCGCGCGGGGCCGATGGTCGAGCCGTGCTGCGCTCTTCGGTCCGCGAATTCCTCTGCAGCGAGGCGATGCATCACCTCGGCGTGCCCACGACACGCGCGTTGAGCCTGGTCGTCACCGGTGACTCGATCGTGCGCGACATGTTCTACGACGGCCACCCGCAGGAAGAACCCGGTGCCATCGTGTGCCGCGTGGCGCCTTCGTTCATCCGCTTCGGCAACTTCGAACTTCCGGCGGCGCGGGGCGACGTGGCGCTGTTGCGCCAGCTGGTGGACTTCACCATCGCGCGTGACTATCCCGGGCTGCACGGGGAGGGTGAAGCGCTTTACGCCGAGTGGTTCGCGCAGATCTGCGAACGCACCGCGATCATGGTGGCCCACTGGATGCGCGTCGGGTTCGTACACGGCGTGATGAACACCGACAACATGTCCATCCTCGGCCTCACCATCGACTACGGTCCCTATGGCTGGATCGACAACTTCGATCCGGAGTGGACGCCCAACACCACCGACGCGGGACGGCGCCGTTACCGCTTCGGCCAGCAACCGAACGTGGCGTGGTGGAACCTGAGCCGCCTGGCGATGGCGCTGTCGCCGCTGTTTGAGGGCGTCGAGCTGCTGCAGGCCGGGTTGGATCGCTATGCCGCCGCGTACGCCGCTGCCGATCGGGATTCGATCGCCGCCAAGCTGGGTTTCGCCGCTTGCCGCGATGACGACGTGGACCTGATGCGCTCGCTGCATGATTTGCTGGCGGAGGCCGATGTCGACATGACGCTGTTCTTCCGCGCCCTGGCCGATGTCGATCCGCAACAGCCCTCACTGGCGCCGTTGCGAGAGGCGTTCTATGACGACGCGCTGCGTACCACCGCCGAGCCGGCCTTTCTCGCGTGGCTGGCGCGTTACGCGGCGCGTGCGCTGGACGATACGTTGCAAGGGGATGAGCGCCGTGCGCGCATGAATGCGGCCAATCCCCGTTATGTGCTGCGCAACTATCTGGCGCAGGACGCGATCGACCGCGCCACGCAGGGCGACTACAGCGGCATCGACGAACTGCTGGACGTCATGCGCCGCCCCTACGACGAACAACCCGGGCGCGAACGCTTTGCGCAAAAGCGCCCCGAGTGGGCCATGCACAAGGCGGGCTGCTCGATGCTTTCGTGCAGCTCGTAAGTACGCGCTTTTAGTGCAGCGCGTTGGACAGGAACTGGCGCAGCTGCATGGGGTTGAGTGCGCCCGCCTGACGCGCGATTTCACGGCCACCGCGGAAAACCAGCAGCGTGGGAATGCTGCGGATGCCATAACGCTGCGCCAGCGCCGGCTGTGCCTCGGTATCCACCTTGGCCAGTCGCAGCTGCGGCTCCAATGCGCGCGCCGCGTCTGTGAAGACGGGAGCAAAGTTGCGGCAGGGGCCGCACCAGGGGGCCCAGAAATCCACCACCACCGGCAGGTCGCCTCGACCCGCGATCGCGTCGAAATTGGTCGTGGTGAGTTCTGTCGGATGACCTTCGAACAGCGCCTGCTTGCAGCGTCCGCATACCGGATGCTCGCCGATCCGTTCGGATGGCACGCGGTTGAGCGCGCCGCAATGGGGGCAGGGGATATCCAGCGTGGTGGACATGGCGGACCTCGATAACGAACACTCGTTGCCGCGTCAGATGGTGATGACGGCGCCCCGAAACAAGGTGGAGGGCTGGCATGGGTGGCAGTCGCGAGCGCTCGAAGGCAACACGGCTGGCCGTGCTGCTGGGCATCTGCTGGACCTCGCCCAACAGCCTGCTGGGGCTGCTGGCTGGCTTTGCGTGCACGCCGTGGGGAGCGCGTCCGCACTGGCGGCGTGACGAATGCGCGTTGGTATTCCAGCGTATGCCATGGCGTGGCGTGGGCGGCGCGCTCACGCTGGGCAATGTGATCCTGCATACCGGCGACGAACTGGATACGCCCTGCATCACCTACGCCCATCGCGCCGGTGCGGGTGAGGAACCGATCATCTCGCTGGCTGATCACGAGCGCGCCCATGTTTACCAGTACATGGTGCTTGGGCCGCTGTTCCTGCCGTTGTACGCCCTGCATGGCGGCGTCAGCGCGCGCAACCGCTTCGAGCGGGCGGCGGATCGTTACGCGCTTTGCGGTGTTGGTTGGTGGCCCTGGCCGGGCCGCGGCTAGTTCACATTCAAAGCGGGTAGCGCACGGACAGGTTCACGCTGTTGCACCAGTAACCGGAGCCGCCACCGTTCGCCGACGCAGCCGAGCTGCGCCCGACCTGCAGTTCCATTCGCCCGTTGCCGGGCAGTCGGCCGTTGAGGGAGGCGCCGATCGTGTAGACACTGGCGCTGGCGCCATCGGTGACCTGGCGTCCGACCGAGGCCACGCCGCGCACCTTCCATTCCTGGCTGAGGCTGTACACGCCGACCAGGCCCACCTGTGCCGTGCGGTAGTTGGCCGGGTTGAAGTACACGCCGTGGCTGGGCTCGCTGCTGTGGAAGATGCGTGCGGAGAATTCCGCGCCGATCGCGCCGCCGGTATCGGGGATGTCGTACGGGCTCAGCAGGACCTTCAGCGTGCCGCCGTCGCGATGGTTGCCGTCGCTGAAGTCCTGGCGGTAGTAGGTAGGAAGGATGTACCAGCGCGAGGCCGGGCGCAGGCTCGCGCCAAGGCTGTAGACGTCGTAGATGAGGCGGTCGGCGATGGCGGTGTCGGTCGGCACCGGCGCGCGCTCGGCGCCAGTCGACAGGCTGAAGCTGTCGCTGGGCTGCAGCGTCCAGCGAGCCATGCCTTGCAGGTAATCCCAGCTGCCGCTGCGACCCGGACCCAGGTCGAGGTCGATGCGGTTGTTGTCGCCCAGGTGCAGTTCACCGAGCAGCGAAAGATCATTGAGCCGGTAAGCCTGCAGGTCGTCCTCGACATGCGTGGTGCCGGCCGCTACGCCCCAGCGCTGTGTCCAGCCGTCATGGCCGGTGGGCGCGAAGCGATATGCGCCGCCGACGTGCCAGGTATCCAGGCCATCGCTGTCGTGGCTGTAGGCAAAGTCGCCTTCCACCTGCGATGACAGCGCGAGCCGCACGTCGTCGCTGAGCAGGCGGTACTGCGTGGCCAGGTAACCCTGGGTGGTCGGTGCAGGTGCCGCGTCGAGGTAGCTCGCGCTGCGGTCTTCCCAGCCAAGCGATTGGGTGGCACGCATCAGTTCGACGGTGGGTCGCGTTTCGCCCATGGCGATGGGCGCCACCAGGGCGTAGGCCGCGCGCGGATAGTCCTGCGCATTCAGCGCCTGGGCGAGGCCGGTATCGGCGGCCTGCCGTGCACGCGTGTCGGCGGCTTCCTTCTGCGCGACGCGGAACGCGTCGGCTGCTGCCGGGTACTGGCCGAGCCATAGCGTGGACTGCCCCAGCCCCATGGCCGCCGCGTAGCGGTCGTCATTCGAGCCGCCGTCCTGTGCCAGTGCCGCTGCGAACAGCGTGCGCGCACGCTCCGGATGATTGTCGATAAGCGCAGCGCGACCGGCCTGGATATCGCTGGCGATCGAAGCCGTCTGCGCATGTGCTGCAGGCAGCAGCAACAGCGCAAGCAGAGGGAGGCCTCGATTCATTTCGTGCCCCAGCGCTTGCGCATTCTGAATACTTCGGCCACGTAACCCATCACGCACCCGGGTTGCAGCACGACACCGTAGAACAGCGTGTACATCAACAAGCCGAACGGGTTGCGACGTACCTTGAGGTCCTGCGCATGGAACATGCGCGACTGGATCGCGTACATCAGGTAGTTGACCAGGCCGGCCATCGGCAGCACCAGCAGGGTCATCGGACCGGCCAGCCAATAGATGCCGAAGCACGCGAGCAGCATGCCCGGAATGAAGACCAGCGTGTAGACCAGATCCATATAGGGGAACAGCAGGTTCCACCAGATGAAGATCGTGCTCATGCGGCGACGGAACAACAGGCCACCATGCAGCTTGAAAGCTTCGATAAGCCCGCGCGACCAGCGCTGGCGCTGGCGGATGAACTGGCGCAGCGTGGTCGGCGCGTTGGTGAAGGTGATGGCGTCTTCGCAGTAACCCACGCGATGACCATCGCGCAGGATGGCCCAGGTGAGCACGATGTCTTCGCCCACGCACTCCGGCCACCCGCCGACCACGCGCAGGATGTCGGTGCGATACAGCGAGAATGCACCCTGCGCGACCAGCGTGCCCTGGAACAGGCTCTGCAGGCGCTTCACCGCGGCGATGCCGTGGAAGTAGTCCCACTCCTGCATGCGCGTGACCAGGTTGACGCGCGAGTTGCGCACCAGCACGGCGCCGGCGACGGACGCCGTGTTCGGCGGATCGCTCATGTAACGCTCCACCAGCCGGCGCAGCGCATGGCGGTAGAGGTAGGAGTCGGCGTCGAGCGTGATGGTGAGCGGATACGAAGCGTGGCGCAGTCCGACGTTCAGCGCCTTGGCCTTGCCACCGTTGCACTTGAGGTCGATGACGTGCAGCCAGGGGAAGGACACGCTGCGCAGGCGCTCCATGGTGCCGTCGGTCGAGCCGTCGTTGATCACCATGACTTCGATGGGGCCGGGATATTCCTGCTTGGCGATGCTCGCGATGGTGCTGAGGATGGACTCTTCCTCGTTGAACGCGGCCACCAGCACAGTGATGCCGGGCAGGTCGCTATCGGCGAAGCGCGAGCGCGGCGGACGGCGATCCACCAGCAGGCCGACCACCAGGAACGCATTCATGAAACCAGGGAGGATGGCGATACCGAAAATCATCACATGCGCCATCACGCTGCCGACCACGGTGGCGAGTTCATGGATCCAGCGCTGGGCCAGCATGTAGGAGGCCACGCCCCAGGCGATCGAGAGGGTCAGCGTCAGCACGAACTTGAAGCGTACCGACAGGTAGGACCGGCGGTGCACCCTGCTGTCGTTGGCGGCGTCCATCGGCAGCGAAGCGGATTTTGCCTTGGATGGCTGATCCCGCCACGCTTCCGCATTGATGCTCATGAATGCTCCGATCGTCTGATGGCTTGCCGCAGGTACGAGCGGTCCCTGCCCGCCGGATCGTCGTTCCGGTGGGAGAAGTGCTCGTCCGGTGGTTCCGGCTGGGTGACCCTCGCTCACCTGGCGAGTGGTTGGCCCGTAATTCCCTGAGGATTTCAGGGCAAGAGTCGTGCCAGCCGGGCACGGTCGAGGAGTGTCCGGGAATGGCGGGTTTTCCGGGTAAAACCGGCCCCCGCGTCGCCGCTGGCAAGGCTGGGCGGAAGCGGCGCGAGGGGTTCGAGCGACGCCTTGGGTCAATGCGTGACAAAAAAAGCCGCGGCTGGGCCGCGGCTTTTTCGGGAGGACGGGGACGGGATCAGTGCCCGTTGTCGTCCTGCTTCTTCGGCTCCGGATGCGGGGCCGGCTTCTGGCCGCCGTGGTTGTCGCCTTGTGGCGGGCGATGCTCCTGCACCGGCGGATGGGAGCCTCCGCTCGGAGGACGACCCACCGGCTGGCCGTGGCCCTCGGCGGGCTGCGGCGGTCGGTTGGCGGAAGGCGCAGGCCGGTAGGTTGACGACGGTGGGCGATTCTCCGGGCGATTCACCGGCGGACGGTTCTCGGGCGGGCGTGCAGGTTGCGGCCGATAGTTGGCCGAAGGCACGGGCTGGACGCCCGGACCCGGCGGTCGACGAGCTTCCGGCGGCGGCTGGCGGCCCGGGCCCGGAGGCGGTCGATCATGGTCCCCTCCATGCCAACCCGGCGGACGCGGCGCAATAGGGTGGCTGTACCAGCGATCGCGATCCCGATAGAACGGCCGGTCACGGTAGTAGTGGTCCCAGTACACGCCGATGGAGAAGGCGATGATGGGGATGCCGATACGCGGGCCGTAATCGGCCACGATCACCGGTTGGTTGTCGTAGGTGTACTGCACGAACGTACCGGCGACCCAGCCGCGCATGCCCATCGTGATCACGTCGCACCAGGTCCATCCGTCGAGGCAGCCCTGGATGGCCACGGGTGTGCCCGCAGGCAATTGGGCAACGGCGGGATAGCCAATGTCGGGGCCGGAGTAAAGATCGACGTAAGAGGTGACCACGCCACTGGCGCCTTGTGCGGCGGCCGGGCCCGCAAGGACCAACGAAAGCAGAATCGTGCACTGTTGTATGCGTCGCATCGAAGTCTCTTCGTGTGTATGCGACCCGATGAGACCCCCGCCTACGAGAAGACATCGTCAATCCTGTGTAAGCGGACTGGCAAGCCTTCAGGAAGGACAACGCTGGGAAAACGCAGCGAAGATCAGGCGATCTCCGCCAATTGTCCCTGTACCTCGTTGATCGAGTTGCGGATGCGATGGCTGAAGATCGAATCCTCGTGATGGATCATCACCAGCCGCTCGGTGGCACGCGTCATCGCCACATAGAGCAGGCGCGCTTCGTCGGCTTCGTCCTTGCCCGGCTTCGGCAGCGAGCCGAGTCCAGGGATGACCACCAGCGGAAACTCCAGGCCTTTGCTGGAGTGCATGGTGACCAGTTTCACCGTGTCCTCCACCACGAACAGCGAACTCTTGCCGTTGCCTTCCGCCAGGCGGCTGGGAATGCCGGCGCGTTCCAGTGCTTCGTGCAGCTTCTCGCCTTCCCAGCCATTGCGGAAGATCACCGCCATGTCCGACAGGCGCCGGCCATGGCCCTGTTCGTGACGCAGTCGCTCGATGATGGCGGGCAACTGGTCTTCCTGCCGTTCGACGCGGATCAGTTCCGGCAGTGCGCCACGGCGGCCCGCGCTTTGCGGCGCGACCAGCGGCACGCTGTCGTCGTCCTCGCTGCGTTCGAGCAGGAGTTCGTTGGCGAAGCCGCGCGCGACGGAGAGGATTTCCAGCGTGTTGCGGTAGTTGAGCTTGAGGATGGTGGTGCGACCCTGCGCCTGCACGCCCAGGCTTTTCCAGCTGAGTTTCTTGCGGCTGGCCTGGCCGTAGATGTTCTGCGCGTCGTCGTACAGCACCAGCAGGGAGTTGGTGTTGGGATCGATCATCTGCACGATCAGCTTGTACCAGTCCGGCTCGAAGTCGTGACCTTCGTCGATCAGCACCGCGCCGTACTGGAAGCGCGGAATCTGCCCGCGATCCACGCCTTCGATCACCGCCGGCGGCAGCTCTTCCGCGAAGTGCGGACCGTCAGGCGGCAACGGCACGTGGTAGGCCGTGAGCATGCTGCGGCACCACTTGTGGAAGTTGTAGACCTGCACCTTGTCGCTGAGCCCGCGTTCGCCCATCAGCTGTTCCAGGCGCGCGGCCAGCGTCTTGTTGTAGCAGAGCACCAGGATGGGCTTGGACAGTGCGCGCGCCAGTTCCATCGCGCGAAAGCCCAGGATCATCGTCTTGCCCGAGCCGGCCACGCCGTGAATGATGCGGTGCTCGTCGCCCAGCGAGCGCGCCAGAAGTTCCTGCTGCGCGTCCATCACCTTGATGAGGTCGGGCACTTCCACCTTGGTCACGCTGGCGCGATCGCTGGAGGCAAACAGGCCGAACTGGCCTTCGCCCGGTTCCACGCGAATCTCGGGAAACAGGTGCCAGCGCACGCGATCGATCTGCGGCAGCGTGAGCGCGGTGGGAAATACCTGCGGGAACATCGCCCACAGCCGCTCCTGGAACGCTTCCGACTCCACCGTCTCGTACATCTCGTCCTGGCAGATCACCAGATGCGCGGGAATCACCGCGTCGAGTTCCCCCGCCTCGAACTGCTTGCGGCTGATGTTGGCCAGCACCACGCCGTAGCCCCACGGCATCAGCAGCTTGCCTTCGTACATGTGGCCGGGTGGGTGGCGCAGCGCGGGATCGTGCTGCAGAACCTTGTAGATTTCGCTGGCGCAGTCGCGCGCCTGCATCAGCGGGTTGTGCTCCTTCACGCTGCTGCTGCCGGTGAGCAGGGTGAACAGCGTGCGATCGGCCTGCTGGATGGTGCCGGCCTTCCAGTCCTTCACTTCCAGCACCAGCAGGCCGCGGCGAGGATGGAACACGATGAAGTCGGGGCGCCGCTGCCTGGGCCCGACGGGCACGTCGTACCACAGCAGGTAGTCTTCCTCGAGCTTCTGTTCCAGCCGCTCGGACAGGCGCTTCTCGCCGCTGGTCATGCGCGACAGGCAGCTGTTTCGGGAAGGAATGAGTGTCGCCATCGCGGCCCCTGGGCGTTCCGATCCGGCGACGTTAGCGGATCGGGGGCGACTGTCAATCTGGACGGCTCCGGCGCTTGGATTTTCCCCAAGACGCACAGCGGTGGCCGGCGTAGGGTCCATCGCCTGTCTTTACCATCACGGAGCACCCGCATGAGCATGTATCCCGCGCCCATCGTCCATGAACTGTTCCCCTATCTGCGCGTGCGCAATGCCAGTGCCGCCATCGACTACTACCAGCGCGCCTTCGGAGCGAGGCTGCGCTTGCGGCTCGACGAGCCGGGTACGGGACGGGTGGGGCATGCGGAACTCGAACTGGGTACCGCCGTGCTGATGGTGTCCGACGAATATCCCGAGCATGGCATCGTCGGCCCCGAGAGCGTGGGTGGCACCAGCGTCTCCATGCACCTGCACGTGGACAATGCCGACCATGCACTGGCCCGCGCCGTGGCTGCGGGAGGCCAGTTGATACGACCGGCGCAGGACGCGTTCTATGGCGAGCGCAGCGGCACGGTGCGCGATCCGTTCGGCCATGAGTGGCTGATCGGCCACAGCATCGAAGACGTGAGCCCCGAGGAAATGCAGCGTCGCTACGACGAGCTCATGGGCGAGAACTGCTAGCTCCGTGGCCAGTGTTGCAGCGTGTCGGCCGATACGCTGACGCGTGCACAGGCGCGCGCGGCGATGCCGTCATGCAATGCGGCGCGGAAGATCGGCGCCACCGACCACAAGGCCCTCGACGTGAGTCGCGCCTGCGTCCGCTGCAGGGAGGAGCGGCCCAGTAGCGATTCAGCCCATTCCGGCAACAGCGCTGCACCGGCCTGCAGAAAGACGTCGCGCGACAGCCCCGCTACCGGCACCGGAAGCCGCACCCTCGAAAGCACGTCGAGCACTTCGCGCGAACGATGGCTGAACTGCAACTGCGGCCGCACGTCCCGGAAATAGGCAGAGATCTGCGTTTCGGATGAAGGCACATCGCGAGCGCCCAGCGCTTCGGCGACACGACGCACCTCGTCGTAGTACCGGTCCGCGGCATCGGCAGGCAAGGAGGCATGGCTGTAGCGTCGGTAACCCTGAAGGAAACTGTAAGCCTCGGTGACATGCACCCAGGTCAGAAGATGCGGATCGCCCGCAGCGTATGGGCGTCCATCTTCGGCCACGCCTTGCACCTGCGCGTGGATCGTTCTGACCCGCTCGATCAGCATCTGCGCCTGGTCGCGTGGTGCATACGTGGTGCCACTGACGAAAGAAGTGGTGCGACGGAGGCGGCCGATCAGGTCTTCGCGAAAGTTGGAGTGGTCCCACACGCCGGCGAGCGCGAGCGGATGCAAGGTCTGCAGCATCAGGGCCGCGAGTCCACCGGCGAGCATGCCGGGGAAGTCCGCGTGCACGCGCCAGGTCGCACTGTCCGGCCCGAACAGGCCGGCATCACCCACGGGGTGATCGTAGTCGACATGCCCGCCGCCGCCGCGTGGAAATGCACTCAGCACCCAGCGACGAATGGGTTCGCGTGCGGGTCTCGCCAGCAATTTCCATGGAGTGAGCATGGGGCGAGTGTATCGCTTGGTTACAAATGCATCCTTTGCATGCGCGAAAAAGCTGTGTTATTTCTTTTCGCCATGACCTACACCACCGCCCGCCAGTATTTTTGGTTTTACGGCTATCCGATGCCGCTGGCGGAGGGTGGGTCGCGAATGTCTTAAGACTTCGACACCAGAACCCAAAAGGCCGCCAGCCACCACTGGCGGCCTTTTTCTTGGGCCGCGAGTGGAACCCCCCGACCAGGAGACCACCGTGAACCCTTCCACCGACGACCTGCGCATTCGCGCCATCACCCGGCTCAGCACGCCAGCCGAGGTGATGCGCGATTTCCCCATGAGCGGGCGTGCGGCCAGTACCGTGAGCGCATCGCGCGGGGCCTTGCACGACATTCTTTGCGGCCGTGACGACCGCGTGGCGGTGGTCATTGGCCCCTGTTCGATCCATGACACCGCCGCCGCACTCGAATACGCCGAGCGCCTGGCCAAGCTTCGCAAGCACCATGCGGGCGAGCTCGAGATCGTGATGCGTGTGTACTTCGAGAAGCCGCGTACCACCGTGGGCTGGAAGGGGTTGATCAACGATCCGGATCTCGACGGCAGCTTCCAGATCGACAAGGGGCTGCGCATGGCACGTGGCCTGCTGCGCGACATCAACGAGATGGGCGTGCCGGCGGGTTGCGAATTCCTCGACATGATCACGCCGCAATACATCGCCGATCTGGTGGCGTGGGGCGCCATCGGCGCGCGCACGACGGAGAGCCAGGTGCATCGTGAACTCGCTTCAGGCCTGTCCTGTCCGGTCGGCTTCAAGAACGGCACCGATGGCAACGTGAAGATCGCGGTCGATGCCGTGCAGGCCGCATCGCAGCCGCACCATTTCATGGCAGTGACCAAGGACGGCCAGACGGCCATTGCCGCGACCGCTGGCAATGAGGATTGCCATGTCATCCTGCGCGGCGGCAAGACGCCGAACTACGACGCGGCCAACGTCGACGCGGCATGCAAGGCCATCGCCGGAGCGGGCCTCGATGGCCGAGTGATGATCGATGCCAGCCACGCCAACAGCAGCAAGCAACCGGAAAACCAGCCACGCGTGGTGGACGACATCGCCAGCCAGCTGGCCGGCGGCGAACGCCGCATCGTCGGTGTGATGGTGGAGAGCCACCTCGTCGGCGGCCGCCAGGAGCTGGTAGCTAACCAGGCGCTGCGCTATGGCCAGAGCATCACGGACGGTTGCATCGACTGGGATGCTTCCGTCGAGGTGCTGGAGAACCTGGCGCACGCCGTGCGTGTGCGGCGCGCGATGGAGCGTGTACCCATGCGCAGCGCACGCGTCGCGGCCGGCTGCTGAGGATCGGTCTCGACGCGCTTTTCTGAAGGGGAATGCGCTATCTGCGGCCTTCCCGACTCAGGGCACTTGGATCCACGGCGAGCGTGAGGCCAGCCACCTGGATATCGCCTTCCTTGCTCAACGTGGCGATGGAATCGTTGCCGTGCTGGGTGAGGTAGACGTTGTCCTGTTCCAGCGTCGTGCGCTCAAGGCCATGGCGCTGATAGGGCTGGCCAGCCATCGCAGCAAGGCTGTCTGCCTCGGTAAAGAACAATTGCCCGGTGTACACGACCTGGCCGCCGCGATAGTGACCGTCCTGGATCTGGCCACCGATATGCAGCTTCAGGTGGATATGGTTGCAGCGCCCCGCGTAATAGCCGGGAAAAATGGTGTGGAACGCCACCTGGCCACGCGCATCGGCGATCTGAACGCCGCGCAGGAAGGTCAGATCGTCGCTCGCGACACTGCGTGGCGGCGCACCGTGCATGCGATCGCCCGCACCACCCGGTGGAGGTCCGGGCGGCATGCCTGCCGGCGGCGTACCCGGTGGCCTGCCGGGTGGCGGCGGTCCCATGCCCGGGCCGCCAGGCGTCATCGCAGTGAAGCCCGAATACAGGCCCTGTGCATCGCAATGCCAGATTTCCAGCGCGGTGCCGCTCAAGGGGCGACACGTGCGGCTGTCCAGCACATCGAAGCGCAGGGTCAACGGTAACCCTGGCTTGCCTTCGGTGATGTCCTGCCGCAACACGGCGCGATCCAGGTAGTACGGACCTTCGGTCTGCTCCGCGTTGAGGCGGCAGGCGGGGCGGCCATCAGGCAATGCGCGCGCTATGCGGGCGAAGGGTAGTGCGGCGAATCCACTCGCACACAGCTGCAGGAAGTGGCGTCGATTCCAGGTGTCTTTCACTACGAGTCCAGGGATGAGCTGCACTGGGTGGTGCGGTCCATCATCGAACGTTCGTGCGGTGCGATGGATGACAGCGCGGTATCCGAGCAACCGTTGTCTCACCGTCAGAGATCAGGCTTCCAGTCGAGCGTCCAGATGGATCTGCGCCTTCAGCACTTTGGATACAGGACAACCTGCCTTGGTGGCCTGGGCGATTTTGTCGAACGCATCGGTATCGATGCGCCGCACGCGTGCACGGCAGGTCAGGTCGACGGTGGTGATGGCAAACCCTTCGCCATCCTTGTCCAGCGTGACTACGGCCTTGGTCTCGATGTGCGTTGCGGTGAATCCCGCCTGCTCGAGGCACGCGGCGAGCGCCATGCTGAAGCAACCTGCGTGTGCCGCACCGAGCAGCTCTTCCGGATTGGTACCCGGGCCGTCTTCGAAGCGTGAATGAAAACCATAGGGTGCGTCGTGCAGCACGCCAGTGCCGGTGGATACCGTACCGGTGCCTTCCTTCAAGCCGCCGGACCAGGCCGCGGAAGCCGTCTTCTTCATGGGTATCGCCTCGCCTAATGCGCCATTGCTTCGCGAAGTGTGCCCAGGCATCCATGCAAGTAGCGCGAAAGCAATCCTCCTCCTCCTTCACGCGCGGTTCGCCGCCGGATGCATTACGCTTGCGCGCCATCGTTCCATCAGGTGATGTGTTTCATGTCCGCCGAGATCAGCCATAACCCAAGGTCACATCGTTTCGAAGTGAAAGTCGATGGCGTGCCTTGTGTGCTGGACTACACGCTCACCGACGGCATCATGACGATCACCCATACGATCGTGCCTTCAGCCGTGGGCGGCCGAGGCATTGCCTCCAATCTCGTGCGCACGGCGCTGGACATGGCGCGCGCGGAGCACTGGAAGGTCGATCCGGCCTGCTCCTATTCCGAGATATGGATGACGCGCCACCCCGAGTACCAGGACCTGCATATCTGAGGTTCGCGCCAAACGGCATTAAGATGCGCCATGCCCGCCGCGGGCCATGGGAGTAACCGTCTTGATTGCATGCCGTCCTTTGCCCGCCCGGGTGATTGCATGAATACGCCGACCGGAAAAGCGGCGCCCTCGGGACCGAGAATCCATTTCCGCCTGCTGCGCGCGCGCCCGCGCCTGGCCGCTTCCACGGCGGTCTTCGTGGGGACCGTGCTGTCACTGTGGCTGGGCGTCCAGATGAAGCCGACCAAGGCGCTGCTGCTTGGTTTCGATCTGGGCGCACTGGTGTACCTGATCGCGCTGGCGGTGCTGTTCAACCAGTGCACGGCGCCGGAAATGATGCGGAGTCAGGCACGTCGGCAGGACACCGGGCGCTGGGGCGTGTTGTGGACGGCGTTGGGGTTGATTCTCGTGGTGTCGGTAGCGCTTACCACCGAACTCGGCGCCGCGCACGGCGGTGGCGTGAAGGGGCTGGTGGTCGCCGCGAGCAGCATCGTGCTGTCGTGGCTTTTCCTCAACATCATGTTCGCCATGCATTACGCGCACGGGTACTACGGCGATTTCGGCAAGAAGCACGAAGGGCTGCAATTCCCCGAGACGCCGCAGCCCGATTACTGGGACTTTGCCTACTTCGCGATCGTGATCGGCATGACCTTCCAGGTTTCGGATGTGCAGATCACCAGCCGTTACCTGCGCCGCGTGGCCCTGCTACACAGCGTGATCGCGTTCTTCTTCAACGTGTTCATCATCGCTATCAGCGTGAACATCGCGGCAAGCCTGGTGTCCTGATGGCCCCGTCATTCCGGTTGCGGCCGGAATGACGGTCAACGGGCGCGTCAGTCCCGGAAGTTGTCGAACTGCAGCGGCAGTTCCACGTCGGCCTTGCGCAGCACGGCCATGGCCAGCTGCAGGTCGTCGCGCTTCTTGCCGGTGACGCGCAGCTTGTCGCCGTTGATCTGGGCCTCGACCTTGAGCTTGGCCTCTTTCAGCGAGGCGACCAGCTTCTTGGCGATCGGCTGTTCGATGCCCTGCTTGACGGTGACCTTCTGGCGCGAGCCGCCCAGGTTGGTTTCCGGATCGCCCACTTCCAGTGCACGAATGTCGATCTTCCGCGTGGTGAGGCGGCCGCGCAGGATGTCCAGCATCTGCTGGAGCTGGAATTCGCTGGGCGCGCTCTGCGTGATCACGAAGTCGACCAGTTCGAACTTCGCGTCGGTGCCCTTGAAGTCGAAACGGGCGGTCAACTCGCGGTTGGCCTGGTCCACGGCATTGGTCAGCTCGTGCTTGTCGACTTCGGAAACTACGTCAAAAGAGGGCATGGCGGCCGTCCGGTGCGATGGGAAAGCCGAAGTTTAAGCGATATGGCCCCGGCTGGCGGATAATGCGCGGCTTGCGACAGGAGCGGGTCATGACGGCGATGCGGGCGTGAAAGTGGATGTATTGGTCATCGGCGCCGGCGCCGCCGGGCTCATGTGCGCCATGGTGGCCGGCCAGCGCGGTCGCTCCGTGCTGGTGGTGGATCACGCCAACAAGGTGGGCAAGAAGATCCTGATGTCGGGCGGCGGCCGCTGCAATTTCACCAACATGGGTGTGACGCCGGCCTGCTATCTCTCGGCCAATCCGCATTTCGCGAAGTCCGCGCTGGCTCGCTATACGCCGTGGGACTTCATCGCCATGGTGGAGAAGCATCGCATCGCCTACCACGAGAAGGAACTGGGCCAGCTCTTTTGCGACGAGTCGTCCAAGCTGATCGTGCGCATGTTGCTGGACGAGTGCGCCCAGGCGGGCGTGCGCATCGAGACGAGTTGTGGCGTGCAGCGCGTACGTCGCACGGAAGAGGGCTTCAACGTCCTCACCGCGCACGGCGAAGTGCACGCGCAGTCGCTGGTGGTCGCCACGGGCGGGCTGTCCATTCCGAGCATGGGTGCTACGGGTTTCGGCTACGAGCTGGCCCGGCAGTTTGGCCACGACGTGTTGCCTACGCGCGCCGGGCTGGTGCCGCTCACGCTCAGCGGAAAGCACCAGGAGCGGTATCAGGATCTGTCCGGCGTGGCCCTGCCTCTCGTCGAGGCACGCGTAGGCAAGCGTGCATTCCGGGCCGGCATGCTGTTCACGCATCGCGGCATCAGCGGGCCGTCGATCCTGCAGATTTCCTCGTACTGGCAGCCAGGCGACGATCTGCGTATCGATCTGTTGCCCGAGATGGATGCCGGCGCATGGTTGCAGGGGCAGCGTGCCGCGCGACCGGCGGCGGAGCTCAAGAACGTGCTTGCCGACGTGCTGCCGCGACGTCTCGCACAGCGCCTGTGCGAGCTGTGGTTCGAGAGTCGGCCCATGCGCCAGTATCGGGAGGCGGAACTCGCGCAGATCGGCGAGCAGTTGCACGACTGGCCGATCGTCGCCAGCGGCACGGAAGGCTATCGCACGGCGGAAGTCACGCTAGGCGGCGTCGATACGGACGGCTTGTCGTCGTCCACCATGCAATCGAAGCTCGTGCCCGGCCTGTTCTTCATTGGCGAAGTGGTGGACGTCACCGGCTGGCTAGGCGGTTACAACTTCCAGTGGGCGTGGGCATCCGGGCAGGCGGCCGGCGAAGTGGTCTGATTTCGCACGAGCTGAACACGCTGCATGGTCCACTGGCTGGGCTGCAAGACGTGGAGGAAGTGCGCATGAAAGTCGGTTTCATCGGCCTGGGTGCCATGGGCAGTGCCATGGCCAGCAATCTGATCAAGGCAGGTCATGAGGTGACCGTGTGGAACCGTTCATCCGGTCCCACGGAACCCTTGGCTTCGCTGGGCGCGAAAGTGGTGAAGAGCCCCGATCGCGCGGCGCTGGGCGACGTGTTGTTCAGCATGCTGGCGAACGATCAGGCCGTGCGGGACATTTTCATCGCGGGTGGCCTGATCGATGCGATGGACAAGGGCATCGTGCACGTCAATCACGCCACGATCTCCGTGGCGCTCGCCACAGAGCTGGCGCAGGAGCACGCCAAGCGCGGCGTCGATTACGTCGCGGCTCCCGTGTTTGGCCGTCCCGACGTCGCAGCTGCGGGAAAACTCAACATCCTCGCCGCCGGCAAGGCTCATGTGATCGAGCGCGTGCGCCCCCTGCTGGAGGCGATGGGCAGTCGCATCTGGCCGCTGGGCGATGCGCCGGAGCGCGCCAACGTGGTGAAGATCGCGGGCAACTTCATGCTCGGCGCGGCCATCGAGAGCATGGCTGAAGCCTCGGCGCTCGCGCGTGCGCACGGTGTCAGCGCGGGGGACTTCCTCGAGGTGATGACCAACACGCTGTTCGCTTCGCCGGCCTACCAGGGCTATGCGAAGTTGATTGCCGAACAACGCTACACCCCGGCCGGGTTTGCCTTGCCCCTGGGTTACAAGGATATCGGCCTGGCCTTGTCGGCCGCCGATGCCACGCGGGTTCCGCTACCGCTGGCCGGTGTGCTGCGTGACAGCCTGCTCGAGGCGTTGTCGGCGGGCGAGGAGGATGTCGACTGGTCGATCATGGCGCAGGTGGCCGCGCGGCGCGCGCACCTGGACGAGCGCAAGCTGTAAGGCGGGAGCGCGCTTCTTTTACTGTAGGAGCGCACCCAGTGCGCGATAAGCCTACGTAGCGAATAGATCGAGGCGCCGCGGTCGCGCACAGGGTGCGCTCCTACAACGGCTTTGACTGCCTTCGCCGCGTCAGCCAGCGATCCAGCTGGTTTGCGAATGCCTGCTTGTCGCGCGCATGGAACGCCGCCGGTCCACCCGTATCGATACCGGCGCCGCGCAACTCATCCATGAAATTGCGCATGCCCAGGCGCTGCGCGATGGTGTCGGCGGTATACAGCTCGCCGCGCGGGTGCATGGCGAGCGCGCCTTTCGCGATCACGGCGGCGGCGAGGGGAATGTCCTGCGTCACCACCAGATCGTCGGCGGCCACGCGTTCCACGATCTCGTTGTCAGCGACATCGAAACCGCCGGGTACCTGGATGGCGCGGACGTAGCGCGATGGCGGCGTGCGCAGCCACTGGTTGGCCACCAGGGTCACCGGCACCTGCTCGCGCTCGGCGGCGCGGAACAGCACCTCCTTGATCGCCGCAGGGCAGGCGTCGGCATCCACCCAGATCTGCGCGGCAGGATTCACGCCGCGCCGTCCCAGTGCAGGGTGCCGTCGATGATGGTGTTGGTGCGCCCGCCGATCCACACCGTATCGCCCTCGATGCGCACCGCGAGGCTGGCGTCATGGCCGATCTCGCGCCCCTGGCTCACCGTGTAGCCGCGCGCGAGCGGGCCATGGGGCTCGGCATGCGCGATATAGGCCGCAATCAGGCCGTTGGCCGCGCCCGAGGCGGGGTCTTCGACGATGCCGACGCCGGCCGGGAAGGCGCGCACGACCAGCTGGAAGTCCGGATGGGAGCTGCGCGCGAATACGCACAGGCCGAGACTGTCGGTGTCGTGTGCGAGTGCGCCGATGGCCGAGTGGTCCGGCTGCCAGTGGCGCAGCGAAGCCTCGTCGGCGCATTCGGCCAGCCACCAATGACGTCCGCCGGCCACGTAGGCGGGCGGGAGCGTGCCCAGCCCGATGCCGGCCAGGGCTTCCTTCAACATCGGATGCGCGTCCAGGCCGGCTTTTTCCACGACGGCGTGGGGCGACTTCAACAGCAGCTGGCGTTGCTCACCGTCGCCTTCGATGCGGATGGGCAGTACGCCCGCACCGCATTCCTGCCACAGGACGCCGTCCTTCGGTGCCGCCAGGCCGCACAGCAGCACCGCGTGCGCGCTGCCGATGCTCGGGTGCCCGGCGAAGGGAATTTCCTTGTGCGGCGTGAAGATACGCACGCGATAACTCGCTTCGGGGCGGCTGGGCGGGAGCAGGAACGTGGTCTCGACCAGGTTGGTCCAGCGGGCGAAGGCTTGCATGCGGGCGTCGCTCCAGCCCGTAGCGTCGGTCACGACGCCCAGGTGGTTGCCGCCGCCAGGCGCGGCGGCAAAGACGTCCAGATGCAGGTAACGAATCGACATGGGGAAGTGCCTGCAGGCGTGGGGGAAACGCGCGAAGCGGCGAATGATAGTGCGGATCGGCGTGCCGTGCGCGGCAGCCCCGGCCCCCGGCGGTGTCGACAAGCAGGGCGCGCGACGCCAAGATGCGGATTCTTTGTCCCGGCGATACACACGGAAACCTGCATGATCACCCTGGCCATCATCGCCATCACCTGCATCGTGTCCTTCATGGCGTTCAACAACGTCCGCCTCATGAACGACCTGATCCTGTGGCCGCCTGCCATTACGCGGAACCGCGAATACCACCGCTTGGTGACCTACGGCGTGGTGCACGCGGACTTCAACCACCTGCTGTTCAACATGCTCACGCTGTTCTTCTTCGGCCGTTCAATGGAAGGGTTCTATACGGCACGACTGGGCATGCTGGGTTTTGCCCTGTTCTACATCGTGGCGCTGGTGGTCTCGATCCTGCCCACCTATCTGAAGAATCGTCGCAACCCCAACTATCGCAGCCTGGGCGCGTCGGGAGCGGTATCCGCCGTGCTGTTCGCCTACATCCTGCTGGCGCCGTGGTCGCGCATCATTGTGTTCGTGGTGCCGATGCCGGCCATCGTGTACGCGGTGCTGTACCTGGGATATTCGATCTACATGGATCGCCGTGCGCAGGACAACGTCAACCACAGCGCGCACCTGTGGGGCGCCGCATTCGGCGTGGCATTCACCCTGTTGCTGCGGCCGGAAGTGTTCTCGTATTTCCTCTCTCAGCTCGCGCAGCCGCGCTTCTAGTCGCGGGATACGAACCACGCGCTCACACCAGAGTCATCTTTGCGGTGTTAATCCTCGACCTGCCTGGCGAGCAGGGCGTCGGGCTTTCTCGACAACCGCAGGAGTGAAGACGCATGGCAACGACGCGCAAGCCGGCCGCGAAAAAATCCTCGGCCAGGAAAGCAGCCACCAGCAAAAGCACCCGCAAGACCGCTACCCGCAAGACCGCCGCGAAGAAGCCCTCCGCACGCAAGTCCACTGCCAAAAAGACCGCCACCCGAAAGGCACCGGCGCGCAAGACCGCTACCCGCAAGGTGGCGGCACGCAAGGGCGCCACCCGCAAGAGCACGGCCAAGAAGGCGGTACGCAAGACCGCCGCCAAGCGGCCGGTCGCGCGCAAGGTGACAGCCAGTAAAAAGGCCGCGAAAAAAACCGCGCGCAAGACGCCCGCGAAGAAAGCCGCACCGCGAAAGACGGCGGCAACCAAGACGGCACGCAAGGTCGTCACCCGCAAGACCGCGCCACGGCCGGTGCACAAACCGGCCGCCGCCAAGCGTGCGGTGAGCCGCCCAGCCGAGGCCACGCCGCGCAAACGGGCGAGGAAGCATCTGACGCCGCAGGAAGCGGCAGCCCATATCCAGGCCCTGCTGGAAGCCAAGCAGGAGCGCGTCAAACAGGGGCCGACCTGGCCGGGAGCCGGGCAGCCACCGTCCAGCGACATGGGCAGCCACGGCAATGGCAATCACGACACGAGCGTATCCAGCGAAGCCGTCTATGGCCATATCCGCCAGCCACCTGAACGCGGCGGCAGCGACTGAACGAGCGCAACGTCCGTTGCTGAATTCATGCGCATGGCTGGCCGAAAAAGTTTCCAGCCATGTGCACGACATTCACGTCGCACTTAGCGGCGCAGGTCCACAGTGGAGTCATCCTCCACTGAGGTCACGATCATGAAACGCGTGCTTGCCGGTGTTGCCCTGATGGTCGCCACCGCGGCGTTATCCGGTTGTTACTACGATCCGGGCTACAGCTACGTGCGACCGGTGGCCGCTTACGGCGGTGGCGACGCGTATTACGGCAGCGGTTACACGTACAGCTATGCGCCCGGGTATTACTACCCGAGCTATGGCTACTACGGTTATGGCTACGGCTGCTGCTACGGGCCGGCCGTGAGCATCGGCATCGGCGGTGTCTGGTACAGCGGGCACGGCGGCTATTACGGACACGGTGGGTACTACGGGCACGGCGGCTATTACGGTCATGGTGGCTACTCCGGGCGCGGGAGCTGGCACGGTAGTAGCGGTAGCCATGGCAGCTGGAGCGGCGGCCACGGCCACTGAAGTCAGGGCACAATCGCGGCATGAGGTTGTCGATCTTCATGCCGCCAAGCGGAAAGATCCTCGGGCCCATCGCGTTGGCGATGGGCCTCATGCTTTCTGCCTGCAGCACGGTGGGCTACTACGCGCATGTGGCCGAAGGGCAGGGCGAGCTGGTGCTGCATCGGCGCGACGTGGCCAAGGTGGTCGACGACCCGGCGACCGACCCTGCGGTAAAGCAGCGCCTGGCGCTGGCGCAGCAGGCGCGGCGGTTCGCCACCACGGACCTGAAACTGCCTGACAACCGCAGCTACACCAGCTATGTGCAATTGGACCGGCCCTACGTGGTGTGGAACGTGTTCGCCACGCCACGCTATTCGGTGGAGCCGGTGACGCACTGCTTTCTGTTTGCCGGTTGCGTGGCCTATCGCGGTTATTTCTCGCACGACAAGGCCTGGCGGGAGGCGGCGCGCCTGGAGGGGCAGGGCGACGATACCTATGTGGGTGGCGTGCCCGCGTATTCGACGCTGGGCTGGTTCGCCGATTCCATCCTGAGCAGCATGATGCACTGGGATGATGACGAGTTGGCCAGCACCATTTTTCACGAGCTGGCCCATCAGCTCATCTACGTGAAGGATGACAGCGCGTTCAACGAGTCCTTTGCCACCTTCGTGCAGGAGGAGGGGCTGCGCCAGTGGCGGCAGTCGCGCGGCATGCCGCCCCAGGACCAGCACGGCAAGGCGATGGACGATGCCTTTACCCAGCGCGTGCTGGATCTGCGCGAACGGCTGAAGGCCTTGTACGCCAGCGGCATCGATGACGCGGCCATGGAGGCGGGCAAGCAGCGCGAGATTGCCCAATTCCGCACGCAATACGCGCAATGGCGCGCGCAGGAGTGGCCGAACGACCATCGTTACGACGCATGGGTGGCAGCGCCCATCAACAATGCCCGGTTGTTGCCGTTCGGACTGTACGACCGCTGGACACCCGCGTTCGCGGCGCTGTTCAAGCAGGCCGAAGGGCAGTGGCCTGCGTTCTATGCCAGCGTGCGTGCGCTGGCACGGATGCCGCAGGCCCAGCGCGAACAGAACCTGCAGCAGTGGCTCGCCGCTGGCGGTCTGCCCTAGGGTTTCTCGAGGCCTGCCTTGCGCCCGCTCATGTGCCGAAGATAGGTGAGCAGCTCATCCAGCTCGGCGTCGGACAGTGCCTGGTGGTCGAAGCCCGGCATGCGCGCCTGCGGCCAGTACCGCAATGACTGCGGATCGCGGATGTAGGCGCGCAACAGGTCTTCGCGCAGGTACTCGGTGGGGTTGTGCGGGACATTGAGGTCGGGGCCCAGCCGCGCGTCACCCTGGCCGTTGAGCGTGTGGCAGGCGAAGCAGGTGCGCTGGAACACGGCGAAGCCCTTGCGGATCGCACTGTCCGGTTTCAGTGCCTTGTCAGGCGTGATGGCCGGAAAGCGTTCCGCCGCCGGCGCCAGGCGCCGGATGGTGGCCAGCTGGAACGGCCACTGCTCCGGACCGATGCGCATGGCTTGCGGGTCGGTCCACACCACGTAGAACGGGCCAGCGGCCTTGCCGTCGGCTATCGACGGCCAGGGATGCGCCGGATCTTCAATGGCCAGCCAGGCTTCGGAGCCATGCGCCTTCAGGATCTGGGTGGCGGGCATTTCCGCCGCGAAGCCGTCGGTGGCCACGAACAGCAGCGCGTCATCGGCATCCGCCCCCTGCAGCAGGGCCTTCAGCGGCACCGCGCGGTAGTGCATGGCGCGCTTGAACGACACGTCATCGGGGATGGTGATGGTGCGAACGTCGCTACGGGCCAGTAGCTGCTCGGTGCGGTAGATGCGCGCACCCTGGCCGAGGTCGACGGTCAGCTCGGCGGCCCGCAGGGGCAGGGCGAAGCAGAGGGCCAGCAGGCATAAGCGGCGCAGCAGGGCGGGCATCGGTCGTTCCCTTGGGGCAAGGGCGCCGATTGTAGGCGGGTCCGCCAGCTTGCCAAAAGCTGAACGGATCCGTCGGGGCGCTTGAACTAGGGCCGGGCGGCCCACACTAACCAACCGTATCGCCGTGACGGCGACAAGAAGTGGTGCAGCTTCATCGTGCCACTGGGGGGTCGGTCCCTTTTCCCCCTCTTTGTTAGGACCGGCCTGACAAAACCCCGCTAGCCCCTCCCCTGGCTACCGGGGTTTTTATTTGCCCGCGTTCCGGGCGCGCTCGCCTCCATGCCGTCCGGGGCGGGATAATCTCGCCACTCCCCCGTGCCGCGCGAGCGACCGATGATCGTTTCCTCCCTGCTCGACACCGACCTGTACAAGTTCTCCATGATGCAGGTGGTGCTGCACCACTATCCGGCCGCCCAGGTCGAATACAAGTTCAAGTGCCGCAACCCCGGCGTCGACCTGGTGCCGTACATCGACGAGATCAAAGCCGAACTGCGGCAGTTGTGCTCGCTGCGCTTCACGGTGGAAGAGCTGGACTACCTGCGTGGGTGGCGCTTCATCAAGAGCGACTTCGTCGACTTCCTCGGCCTGTTCCAGCTCAACGCGAAATACATCGACATCCATCCCGCGCAGGACGGGGCCGGCGAGATCGAGATACGCATCCGCGGCCCATGGCTGCACACCATCCTGTTCGAAGTGCCGCTGCTGGCCATCGTCAACGAGGTGTACTTCCGCAATACCCAGCCGGGACTCGACCTGGAGGAAGGGCGCCGGCGCCTGCGCGAGAAGATCGCGCTATTGCGCGACTCCGACGGTTTCGAGAACTGCAGGGTCGCCGATTACGGGACGCGCCGCCGCTTCTCACGTTCCTGGCATGAGGAGGTGGTGACCACCCTGCGTGACGGGCTGGGATCGCAGTTCGCCGGCACCAGCAACGTGTGGCTGGCGTGGAAGCTGGGCCTGACACCGCTGGGTACGCTGGCGCACGAATACCTGCAGGCGCACCAGGCGCTGGGTCCGCGCCTGCGCGACTCGCAGGTGGCGGCGCTGGAGACCTGGGCGCGCGAATACCGCGGCGACCTGGGCATCGCCCTCTCGGACGTCTATGGGCTAAGTGCGTTCCTGCGCGATTTCGACATGTACTTCTGCAAGCTGTTCGACGGCACGAGGCACGACTCGGGCGATCCGTTCGCCTGGGGCGAGCGCGTGCTGGCGCACTACCGCGCCAACCGCGTGGATCCGCGCACCAAGGTGCTGGTGTTCAGTGACGGCCTGGACATCCCCAAGGTGATGGCGCTGTACAAGCACTTCCACGGACGCTGCCAGCTCGCCTTTGGCGTGGGCACCAACCTCACCAACGATGTGGGGCCGGAACCGCTGCAGATCGTCATCAAGATGATCCGCTGCAACGGCCAGCCGGTGGCGAAGATCAGCGATTCGCCGGGCAAGAACATGTGCGAGGACAACGCCTACGTGACATACCTGCGGCAGGTGTTCGAGATCCCTGCGGAGCAGGATCCGGTGATGGCCTGATCGCCGTGGGAGACGCCGTGTGCTCCCTGGCCATCATGCTTCATCCCCACTCACCGTCATTCCGGCGAAAGCCGGAATCCAGTGACTTTTGCATGGTCACGTGGGGGGAACAAAGGCTCTGGATTCCGGCTTTCGCCGGAATGACGGTAAGGAATAATCGCAGGCGTCGCGAGACCAGGCGTCCCGCCCGCACGCTCAGAATGCCGGCAGCACCGCGCCCTGGTACTTCTGCTCGATGAACTGCTTCACTTCCGGGCTGGTCAATGCCTTGGCCAGCTTCTGGATGCGCGGGTCGTCCTTGTTGTCCGGGCGTGCCACCAGGTAGTTCACGTACGGCGAGTTCTTGTCTTCGATCAGCAGTGCGTCCTTGGTCGGGTTGAGGCCCGCCGCCAGCGCGTAGTTGGTGTTGATCAGGGCCAGGTCCACTTCATCCAGCGTGCGCGGCAGCATCGCCGCTTCCAGCTCGCGGAACTTCAGCTGCTTCGGGTTCGCCGTGATGTCCTTGAGCGTGGACAGCTCATTGCTCGGATCCTTCAGCGTGATGATGCCGTGCTTGGCCAGCAGGAGCAGGGCGCGGCTGTTGTTGCTGGGATCGTTGGGCAGGGTGACGGTGGCGCCGTCCGGCAGCTGGTCGATCGACTTGAGCTTGCGCGAGTAGGCGCCGAACGGCTCGATGTGCACGCCCGTCACAATGGTCAGGTTGGTGCCGCGCTCGCGGTTGAACGCATCGAGGTAAGGCTTGGTCTGGAAGTAGTTCGCGTCGATCGACTTCTCCAGCACCTGCGTATTGGGCTGGACATAGTCGGCGAACACCTTGATCTCCAGGTCCACGCCTTCCTTCGCCAGGATCGGCTTGACCTGCTTGAGGATTTCCGCGTGCGGCACGGCGGTGGCGGCGACCACCAGCTTCTGGCTACCGGCTTCCGCGCCGCCATGGGACGAAGAACAGCCCGCCAGCAGGAACAGGGCGGAAAAAATGGCAATGAGCTTATGCATCTTCGTCATGACGGCGCTTTCTGTGGTGCGGCGCAACAGAATAGCCGTCCATACCGCCGGATGCAAAAACGTGTCACTGGTGACGCGTGTAATGCGCCACGATGCGGTCGCCGAGCATCTGCAGCAGCTGGACCAGCACGATCAGCAGCACCACCGTGACCAGCA
The DNA here is from genome assembly GCF_004296575.1 of Dyella amyloliquefaciens. Classification (GTDB taxonomy): domain Bacteria; phylum Pseudomonadota; class Gammaproteobacteria; order Xanthomonadales; family Rhodanobacteraceae; genus Dyella; species Dyella amyloliquefaciens. The sequence goes on from NZ_SAYT01000007.1 coordinate 233,540, forward strand.
TGTAATCGGACTTGTAGCTGAGGTAGCCGTAGCGGTAGGCGAGGTCGCCCAGGCCGCCTGCGCCGATGGCGCCGCCCATGGCGGTATAGCCCACCAGGGCGATCGCGGTGACCGTGGCGCCCGCGATCAGGCCGCCGCGGGCCTCCGGCAGCAGCACGTGGCGCACGATCTGCCAGGTGCTGGCACCCATCGCCTGGCTGGCTTCGATCACGCCACGTTGCACTTCGCGCAGCGCGGTCTCCACCAGGCGTGCGAAGAACGGTGCGGCGCCGATCACCAGCGGCGGGATGGCGCCGCGAATGCCCAGCTTGGTGCCGACCAGTACATAGGTGAGCGGCATCAGCACGATCATCAGGATGATGAAGGGAATCGAGCGCAGGATGTTCACCACCAGCGACAGGACCGCGTAGAGCTTGGGCATCGCGCGCAGCTGGCCCTTGCCGGTGAGGTACAGCAGCACGCCGATCGGCAGGCCGATCGCCACGGTGAGCAGCAGCGAGCCGCCGAGCATCAACAGGGTGTCGATGCAGGCATGGCCGATCTCGCTCCAGTCGTCGATGTTGGGAAACAGGCTTTCCAGCGGGGAGCTCATGCGTGGTTCTCCGGCGACGGCGGGGTGATCTCTTCGACTTCGATGCCCGCCTGGCGCAGGCTGGCCAGCGCGTCGTCGACGCGTGCGCCCTGCATGGCCAGGGTGAGCTGGCCGTAGGGCAGGTCCTTGATGCGGTCGATGCGGCCGGCCAGGATGTTGAAATCCACGTCGGTTTCGCGCGCCACGCGACCCAGCGCCGGCGTCCAGGTGGCATCGCCGCGGAACGACAGGCGCAGTATGCGCCCGGGTACATGCGCAAACGGCGCCTGTTCGCCGGCAGCCTCCTCGGGCAGCGCTTCGTTGACGAAGCGGCGCGTGGTCGGATGCTTCGGGTGCAGGAACACGTCGGCCACCGCGCCGCTCTCCACGATGGTGCCGGCGTCGAGCACAGCCACGCGGTCACACACGCGGCGCACCACGTCCATCTCATGCGTGATCAGCACGATGGTGAGCTTCAGCTCGCGATTGATCTCCAGCAGCAGGTCGAGCACTGCCGCGGTGGTCTGCGGATCGAGCGCGCTGGTGGCCTCGTCGCACAGCAGAATCGACGGCTGGTTGGCCAGTGCGCGCGCAATGCCTACGCGCTGCTTCTGGCCGCCGGACAACTGCGAGGGGTACTTGTCCGCATGCGCGCTCAGGCCCACGCGGGCGAGAAGCTCGTCAACGCGGCGGCGGATGGCCGTTGCGTCCCGCTCGCCGGCGAGGCGCAGCGGGAAAGCCACGTTCTGCGCCACCGTCTGCGAGGCCAGCAGGTTGAAGTGCTGGAAAATCATGCCGATCCGCTGCCGCTTTTCGCGCAGCTGCGCGTCGCTCAGCGACGTCATGTCGGTGTCGTCCACGAAGATGTGACCGCCGCTCGGGCGTTCGAGCAGGTTGATCAGACGTATAAGCGTCGATTTGCCCGCGCCCGAGTGGCCGATGATGCCAAACACCTCGCCACTGGCGATGTCGAGGTCGAACGTGTGCAGGGCGGGAACGTCCTTGCCGACGACGCGGTAGGACTTGTGCACGGCCTGGAATCTGATCACGGGATACCTTCTGGGGGAGCCTGCGGCATGGGCCTGGGGTCAGGCACCGGCGTGGCCGGTGGACGCAAAGCATAAGGCATGTGCCGGGCAGGGCGGGCGCGACTAAACTGTGCACCCCATCCTGAGGATCGCCGCCATGACGTCCGTCTATGACTTTTCCGCCCGCGACATCGATGGCCAGGAGCGCTCGCTCGCCGAGTTTCGCGGCAAGACCCTGCTGATCGTCAACGTGGCCTCCAAGTGCGGGTTCACGCCCCAATACACCGGGCTGGAGGCGCTGTGGCGCGGCGATCGCGACAAGGGGCTGGTGGTGCTGGGTTTCCCATGTGACCAGTTCGGCCACCAGGAGCCGGGTGACGAAGCCGAGATCCGCAATTTTTGCTCCACCAGCTACGACGTGAGTTTCCCGATGTTCGCCAAGGTCGAGGTGAACGGCGAGGGCGCGCACCCGCTCTACAAGTGGCTCAAGAGCGAGGGCAAGGGCATCCTGGGCAGCGAGGGGATCAAGTGGAACTTCACCAAGTTCCTGGTCGACCACAACGGGCAGGTGGTGAAGCGCTATGCGCCCACCGATACGCCCGAAAAGATCGGCAAGGACCTCAAGGCTCAGTTGGCCGGATGAGTCGCCACGCTCGGTGCCGATGGCGGCACCGTGATGCGGTTGCGCAAGCTGGCTAGCAACACCGCAATCGCATCGATGTCGCGCGTGGCGCTGGGCGCGCCCGGCGGCGGATCGTAATTGTTGAGCATGATGGCGAACGCCAGCCGTTCGCCATCGCCGGTAGTGACGTAGCCGGCCAGGCAGTGCACGTAGCTCATGCTGCCGGTCTTGGCGCGCAGGTTGTTCTGGGCAGGCGTGTTACGCATGCGCCACTGCAGGGTGCCATCCACGCCGGCAAGCGGCAGTGCTTCCTGCAGCGCGGCGGCATAGGGTTGGGTGGCGAGGAAGGCGAGCAACCGTGCCATGGCGTTCGGTGTGGCGAGATTGCGACGGGAGAGCCCGGTACCTTCCTCGATCACGCTGGCCGCGGGCGCAATGCCCATGTGCTCGAGCAGCTGCTGCATGGCGCGTATGCCCCAGCGTTCGCTGGTGATGAAACCGGTGTCGCCGTTCTGCTGCGCAGCGTCGGCCTGCGCCTTGACGCCGGAGAGCAGCAACAGGTTCTGCAGATAGAGGTTCTGCGAGCGCTTCAGGCCACGATCCAGGATTTCACTCACTGGAGGCGACAGCACCTCGGCCAGCGTGCGTGGCTGGGCATCCAGCACGGTATCGCGGCGCGGCCAATGTACCGAGACCACCTTGCCGTCGAGCTCGATGCCATGGCGCGCCAGCGCCTGTTGCAACAGGGTGCCGGCGAAACGGGCGGGGTCCGGCACCGCGAGCTTGTAGGTCTGCGCGGGCGATTTCGCCGCCATGTTGCCGAAGGCATACAGCACGCTGTCGCCCGGGGCCCGGTAGAGGTTGATGTCGCTGCGCGAATGCGCCGCGCTCGTTACGACCTCGCTCACCACGCTGGGCATCGCGTCACTCGGTTCGAGGCTGACCGAGGCCGCGGCGCCGGCGCTGGAGGCCGGCGTGAGGGTGACGTCCACCTGGTTCTCGCGAACGCTCAATGCCGTGGCGGGCACCGCGAACCAGCTCTGCAGGTCGATCGCTTCCCAGCCGGTGCCCATCATCGGGCTTGCGAAATACGTGGCATCCGCCACCAGGTCGCCGTGCACGCGGCGCAGACCCTGCGCTGCCAGTTGTCCAGCGAGCTGATCCGCCCACTGGGCGGTCGACGGATCGACACCCAGCGTCGGATCGCCCATGCCATACAGCACCAATGGCCCGTTCAGACGGCCGTTGCGGATCTCGCTGGCGGCGAGCACGCGGGTGGGAATGCGGTAATCGGGCCCCAGTTCGCTCAGCGTCACCGCCGCAGTAAAGAGCTTGGCGGTGGAGGCCGGCTGGAAAAGCTGGTCGGCGCGATGGCTGTAGACCGTGCGTCCGCTGTCCAGCGAGATCACCGATATGCCCCAGTCGGCCCCGGCAAAGCGCGGCTGGCTGATTACGCCATCGATCTGCTCGGTGAGCGTAGAGGGCGCCTGTGTGGCCCGTGGCGGCTCGTCCCTGGCACATGCCGCCGTCACGAGGCAACCCAGCACGGCACCGAGCATGACGGCGAAACAGCGGCGAAATAGGGGGTGTGACGTGCCCATGGGTGGAGTATCGCCAATCCGGCCCGTCGGTGCCTATGGGCGGGGTCTGTTACCCTTGTCGTTCGCGCCGCGACTCCTGGCGCTTCCTTCCCCATTCGAGATCATCATGCAGATCGCACAGAATTCCGTTGTGTCCTTCCATTACACGCTGACTGACGACCAGGGCCAGGTGCTCGACAGCTCGGAAGGTCGCGAGCCGTTGGTCTACCTGCAGGGCGTGGGCCAGATCGTGCCGGGCCTCGAGAAGGCGATGGAAGGCCGCAAGGTGGGCGACCAGTTCAAGGTCGACGTCGTGCCGGAAGAAGGCTACGGCGTGCACCACCCGGAACTGATGCAGGAAGTGCCGCGTGAAGCGTTCCAGGGCGTGGAAGACATCCAGCCGGGCATGCAGTTCCAGGGCCGCGGCCCGCAGGGCGTCATCAACGTCACCGTGACCAAGGTCGACGACGAGAAGGTGCACATCGACGGCAACCACCCGCTCGCCGGCCAGACCCTGCATTTCGATGTGGAAGTGACCGACGTGCGCCAGGCCAGCGAGGAAGAGCTCGCCCATGGCCATGTGCACGGCGAAGGTGGCCACCACCACTGAGTGGTCGATGGAGCGCTGGCATGACGGCCGGCGCCCCATGTCGCAAGCGGCGCATCGCAACGGTGCGCCGTCCGCAAATGGTCCGCGTGTTGCGTGTGGATCGTCAGGGGCTGGTCGCTGCGGCCACGCTGCCGTCAGCCGCGAGCTTGACGCCCAGTGCCTTGGAAATATTTCCCCACACCTGGCCTTGGCTGCGAAGGGCGAGCACGCCAGGCGTCTGCGCGGGACCATCAGGCGCCATGATCGCTCCGCCATTCAAGACTGCCTCGATCTGCCCCGCCGTCGGCTGCGTGATACCCACCTTGAGCAAGGCTGCCTGCGCGAGCGCCAGCGCCATCCTGATGTTGTCGTAGCCCAGTTTGCCGGTTCTCGGTGCGAAGGTGCTCTGTGCTGCTCGGGTCGTTGGCGACGTTGGCATGACCAGCGTGCCCCGGGTTCCGTTGAATAGCCCCTCGATGAGCGCCTGCGCATTGCTGCGAGAGCCCGCAAAGGTGGCATAAGTATCGGCCAGTCCGGTTTTCTCCTGCTCGCTGGAAGGCGCCGCGGGCGGCTCCGTTGCGAACGCAAGCGAACTGATCATGCAAAGAATCATGGCCATGCCCAACGATGAAAACAGCTGCAAATGCTTTTTCATGGTGTGCCTTTGGAGGATGGACGTGCGTACTCCCTGGTGATTCCAAGGGAGTTCCTGACGGACTGTGCAGTGGCGATGCGGTGCTGCAGCAAAAGGCGGGGCGTGCTATCGCCCGGGCGACGGATAGTCGCCTAACGGATCCCGCGTGAAAAGGGCCGCGGTTCGCAGCTTCGGCGTGCAGGGGCGAACGAAGTCATCGATTGCGGTCGGTTTGGCCATCCATTCTGTGCCGTGCATCGCATAACGAGGGAGGTCGAGGCTATGGCGGTGACGATGAACGAATCCCGCATGGCATGCCACCGTTTTGCCTGGATTCGGCCAAGGGCTGAAGGTTTGTGCCATGTTGACTATGCGCTGGATGGGTTTGATGCCGCGCACCCGGCACCTATTTCATGCGTGCCGAAATCCTTTTCACTGTCTGGATGGAGTTTCCATGAAACGTCTGCTGATTCTTGCCTTTACGACGGCTGTGTTGTTCGCCGGAAGTGGGATGGCCATCGCCGGTCCACAGGAAGGACACGGCGACGACAAGCATTGGGACGATCACGACCACGATCATGGCCACAACCCCAAGGACGAGGGGCGGCATGACAACGGGCAGCACAAGGGTTGGTACAAGAAGGGCGATCGCTTGCCGGATCGCTACTACTCGCGCGACTACTACGTCACCGATTACCAGCGGTATCACCTGCGTCGACCGGATCCCGGTTATCGCTGGGTGCGTGCCGACGGTGGCCAGTTCTACCTGACCCTGATCTCCAGCGGTGTCGTTATCGACGTATCCGGCGGTCTTTGATTCGCCAGCGTGCAAAAAGGAGCGCCGCCATCGCATCCGACGGCGGCGTTCTTCGTCAATACCAATCGAGCAACGAGAGGCCGATGCCCAGGTACGTGGCGTTGTGGTTGTAGTCGATCATGCTTTCACCATAACCCTTGAACAGCTCCATGTAGCCGCGCAGGTTGCCGGCGATGGGGAATGCCCAGGTGAATTGCGCGGCACCATGGCTTTCGCTGCCGCCCCGCAGCGAATGGCGCAGCATCAGCCCAAACTCCTGGCCCTTCCATTCGCGGATGATCTGCATGTCGGCCCGGCCCATGTAGTTGCTGATGTCGGGATTGTTGTCGTCCGTGCCGCCTTCGGGAACGCGCCACCAGGGCCTGAGCATCACCGTCCAGCCGTCGCGCTCGAAACCCGCATAACCCATCACGCGATTCCAGCTGCGTGACAAAGGGTCGGAGCGGCCGTTGGATTCGTGATTGACACCGATGCCGAGCAGCCGCCCGCTCCAGCCGGCCACGTCGTAGTTGGTGTTGAACACCAGCATGGCCTCGGGCTCGTAGTTGGTTTCGCGGAACGGTCGCGAGATGTCCTTGTTGTAGACCTGCCAGTGGGAGGTTTGCGTATAGGCGACCCACACATCGCCGGCATCACCGAACACGCCCTGCCACACCTTGGTCTTCAGGCTGAGCTGGAACTTGGCTTCGATGTTATCCAGGTCCTGCGGCGTGTTGACGGTGTTGATCGGGTTCGGGCTGTGTGGCTGCGTGTTCTGGTTGCTGGTGGCGAACACCGGCATGATCGTGATCGGCTTATAGCCACGCAGGTTGAACGTACCGAGCTTGCTCTCGGGTGTGAGCTCCCAGCGACTGTCGAGTAGCGAGAGAGACTTCACCTCGTTCTCCTCGGGCGATGTATCCGCCTGCGCTGGTGCCTCGTGCCCGAAAACCGCGGCGTTCGGCGACTTGGTTGTCTGCGTGGTCGGCTCGCTCTTCTTCTGAGCGGCAGGGAGACTGGCTCGACCAGTGGCGCGGTCATAACAGGCCAGGCGTTGCGAATCGGTTTCGATGGCCGTGCAGGCGCGAATGTCCATCGGATCCGGATTTTGCGCACGAACGGTCAGGGGCTGGCCAAGCACGAGCATCACGGCCACGCATGGAATCAATCGCATCGGTGGGCTCCGTCCACGTCTGGCGCGATACCGGCAATCTCCGGTTCGCAGCGCTCATGCCCGAACGCAGGCAGGTCGCGCAAAAAAGCGGGCCAGTCCGCAGGACTGGCCCGCTGGGGGAGCACTATCTTACTGGTTGTTCAACCAGCGATCGTACTGGGCCTTGGTGATGTGACCCGTATGACCCTTGTCGACGTAGAGGAAGTCATTGGCCAGCAGCGGATATGCAGTGGCCTGGTCCTCGGTGATGAAGCGGGTGCCGCCCGAGAGTTGTTCGAAGCTCGGTGCGGGGCCCGCAACCACAGGGGGCACGCTGGAGTTAATCGTCACTTGGCCCTGCGGGCTGTTGACGTTGGCCTGGGTGCCTCCCGGTGGTGCCGGCGTCGGCGTTGCGGCAGGCATGGTCGTTGTCGGTGCCGCTGGCGCAGCGGCGGTCGAGGGCAGGGTGGCGGACCTCGGGGCCGGCGGCGGAGGTGGCGTGGCAGGCATGGGCGCTGCGGGAGCCGGCGGCGGTGGCGGCGGAGTCTGCATGCTTTGGTCCTGGGCAAGCAGCGAGCCAGCGAACGTCATAGAACCGGCGATCAGAAGCGCGAGCAGTGATTTGCGTGATTTCATCGTCTTTACTCCATGCCAGAATGCGTGGCTAGTGGACGGATGTGCGCGGGGCGGTGAACGTGGCGATATCGCGCTGAGAGCACCTCCTCGCTGATCACCACGCTATCAAAGGCCCTATAAATGCCGCCTCAATACAGGCATCGAGAACGCGTGAAGTCATCGTTACCGTTGTCGGTTCCTTCATGTAGCGCGTCGCTGCATCTGTCGCTCGCACAGGCGCAGCGACTTCACCTCGCCGCGCAAGGCCTGCTGCGCAAACCCCGGGCAAAGGCAAGGGCTGCCGATGTCGTGGCGACGATCGCGCGCATGCGCTTGCTGCAGATCGACAGCATCCATGTGATTGCGCGCAGCCCGTACATGGTGCTGCACGCCCGCCTGGGTGATTACGATCCGCAATGGCTGGACGATGCGCTGGAGGCCGGTCGTGTAGCCGAGTGCTGGGCACACGAAGCGTGTTTCGTGCCTGCTGCAGACCTCCCGTTGCACCAGGCCTGGCGCATGCAGCGATCGATGCACTGGGCGTACAAGCACGCCTCGCGCATGCATCGCGAGCACCGCGATGGCATGGATGCCGTGCTTTCGCGCATCCGCGAAGCGGGCGCGGCCCGCGCCGCCGATTTCGAGAGCGAACAGCGTGGCGCTGGAGGATGGTGGTCGTGGAAGCCCGAGAAACGTTGGCTCGAGGCGTGGTTTGCGCTGGGGGAGCTGATGGTGACGCGGCGCGAGCGATTCCAGCGTGTCTACGATCTCGCCGAACGGGTACTGGCCAAGCTCGATCCGCCGCTCGACGGGACCTTGATGCAGATGGATCACGCCGCACTACGACAGCGTTTCATCCTCGACAGCGTGCGCGCACTGGGCGTGACGCAGGCACGCTGGATCGCCGATTACTATCGCTTGAAGCCCGCCGTCACCGATCGCGAACTCGCGCCGTTGGTCGAGTCCGGGCAGTTGGTGGCAGTGAATGTGGCGGACTGGGCCGTGCCCGCCTATGTACATCCCGATCACGCGGACCTGCTCTCGCAGGCCGCTGGCGGGAAACTACGCGGCACCTACACCGCGTTGCTGTCGCCGTTCGATCCGGTCGTGTGGGACCGCGCGCGGGCAGAGGCATTGTTCGGATTCGAATACACCATCGAGTGCTATGTGCCGGCACCCAAGCGGCGTTACGGCTATTACGTGTTGCCCATCCTGCATCGGGGACGACTGGTGGGGCGTGTCGATGCGAAGGCGCACCGGGCGGAGGGCGTGTTCGAAATCAAGGCGCTGTTTCTCGAGCCGGGTATCGACCCGACGCCAAGCTTGCTCCAGGACATCGCCGAGGCCGTGAGCACGACCGCGCACTGGCATGGCACGCCGAGGATTCGCCTGGGACGAACGCGCCCGGCCAATGTTGCGGGCGCGTTGCGTGCATGGTGGCGCGAACGCTGAGTCTCAGCGGGTCGTGCCCGATGCGGAAGAGGACGTAGCCGGGCTGGTCGGCCCGCAGGCCTTGCCATGCAGCGCCTGGCGCAGTGTCTGGGCCAGTGCCGTACACCGCCCGCTGAGCTGTGGCCGCGTGTTGGGATCCTGCGAGTCACGCATCAGGCTGTCGCGCATGGCTTCGTAATGCCCTTCGATCTGGTCGGGCGCATAGATCGCCGCCGTGCGATGACAGGCGACATAGCTGGCCAGATAGTCGTCGCAGGCCGGAATACCGGTGCTGCCGGCCTGGGGGGCGCTGGTCGTCGGTGAAGGCGATGAGCTGGCGGCGGCCCTGGAGCGGGTAGTCGCGTTGCCTCCGCTGCGGGGCGTGGCGGTGGTTGAGGCTGAGCCGGTCACCGTCTGCGATCTGGCGTGCGTCGACGTCGTCGTGGTGGTGGAGGAGGGGTTGCTGGCACAGCCGGCCAGCGCGACGCCGCCGGCGATCAGGGAGAACAGGGCCAGGCGGGAACGACGGGACATCATGAATCTTCTCCTTCAAATGGCCGGTCGGACGCCCCGGCGGTCTCATGGGCCGCTGCGAGGGGAAACAGAATCCACATACTCGTCCTTCACGGTAAAGAACGGATGAAATGAGAAGACGGCGTGAAAATCAAACGGTAACCCCGTTTTGTCGTGTGGGATTCATTCAGTTTGAGTAAGACCTGCGATTAGCTATGCGTCCAAGGACCGGTTATGATGTATAGACTGAGTTTGCCGGGGTCACCAAAGTTTTGTGACCCGATGCCGCCTGATCTCGATCTAGCCTCATCGCATCACCCCTAGGGTTTCCTTGCATACCAGTAAGTCGGCCTGCGCACGTTGCGCAGGTTGAGTCTTTTTATCCTACGGAGTGATTTACATGTCTGATCGTCAGATCGGTACCGTCAAGTGGTTCAACGATGCCAAGGGTTTCGGCTTCATCAGCCGTGACAACGGCCCGGACGTTTTCGTGCATTTCCGCGCGATCCAGGGCAATGGCTTCAAGAGCCTGCAGGAAGGCCAGAAGGTCAGCTTCAAGGTCGTGCAGGGCCAGAAGGGCCTGCAGGCTGACGAAGTGATGCCGCAGTAAAAAGCGTTATTCATAACGCAATTAAAAAGCCAGGCAGCAATGCCTGGCTTTTTTATTTTCTTCGCAAATGTCGTTGAAATGTGAAAATGATTAAAGTCATTCACTTCCATTAAAGAAATCCGTTATGCTGGATTCACTGTGGTTGCTCGGTCACGTGCGTGCCCGATGCGTGACCCACCCGGGTCCACATCGCTTCACCCGATCCCTGCATGCCCAGTAAGCCGTCGGCCAAAGGGGAGGCTGACTTGTCTCAGCGTCGAGCAGATCGGAGTGAGTCATGTCGGATCGTGAAGTTGGCACAGTCAAATGGTTCAACGACGCCAAAGGGTTTGGCTTTATAAGTCGTGAAAGCGGACCCGACGTCTTCGTGCATTTCAGGGCAATCAGCGGCTCGGGTTTCCGTAGCCTCAAGGAGGGACAGAAGGTGAGCTTCAAGGTGGTGCAGGGCCAGAAGGGCCTGCAAGCCGATGAAGTCGCACCTGCCTGATTTACGTCTCTCTCTCCAATAGAAAAGGCCGGCGCAAGCCGGCCTTTTTTATGCGCCGCTTTTTCCCATTGCGTGGATTCGTTAGCCTGCGTCGTTTCGTTTCATTCTCATGCGGATAATCATGTCCACGCTTTTGCCTCCAACATCATCACTGCCGGTCTGCGAAGTTTTGCCTGCACGCGCTGCCGATGGCGCATATGCCGAGGTGTTGTTGCAGTTGCCCGCGGGCTCGCCGCATCGAGTGCTTTACTGGTTGCCGGCGTTGGGCGTGTCGGCCAGGCAATACCTGCCGCTTGCGCAAGCACTGGCCCAATCGGGCGTTGCCGTGGCGATCCACGAGTGGCGCGGCATCGGCTCCAGCGATAGGCGCGCGAGTCGCCAAGCGAACTGGAGCTATCGCAATCTTCTCGAAGACGACCTGCCCGCGGGGCTTGCCGCTGTACGGCAACGTCTTCCGGTCGCGCGCTGCCTGTTCGGCGGGCATAGCCTGGGGGCTCAACTGGCCTCGCTCTACGCCGGCCTGCATCCGGAACGTGTCGCCGGCCTGGTGCTGGTGGCCAGCGGCTCGCCGTACTGGCGGCAATTTCCTCAGGATCGCCTGATCTGGCTGGCCTTGACCGCGGCACCGTGGCTGGCGCGGCTATGTGGCTACCTTCCCGGACGCAGGATGGGTTTCGGCGGCAATGAGGCGCGCGGGGTGATCGACGATTGGGCGCGTAGCGGGCGCACAGGGCGATATGCCGCCGTCGGTATGCCTGACGATTTCGAGGCGCGCCTGGGACGCCTGACGCAGCCCCTGCTGGCCCTGCGCCTCGCTGACGACTGGTTGGCGCCTGAAGCATCCCTGTCGTGGTTGCTCGGCAAGATGCCGCAGACACGTAGCGAGCAGCAGCTCATCACCTCACGCGACATGGATGGCAGGCCTGCGGATCACTTCGGCTGGATGAAGGCACCCCGGCCGGTGGCGGGGCGCATCGCGGCATGGTCGGCAGGGCTGTCGCCTGTTTCCGACCCTTGAAGCCGGCGCGCATCGCCGGCATGTCTGCCTGATCTTTTTCACGGACCCGGTTCGATGAATCTCTTTACGCCTCTCGCCCAACGCGGCCTTTCCCTGCGCAATCGCCTGGCGATCGCGCCCATGTGCCAGTACTCGGCCAACGAGGGCGTGCCCGATGACTGGCATCTGGTCCATCTCGGCAGCCGCGCCGTGGGCGGTGCAGGTGCGGTGATAGCGGAAGCGACTGCCGTATCGGCGGAGGGGCGCATCTCGGCCGGCGACGTCGGTTTGTGGAACGACGCGCAGCTCGCCGCGTGGCAGCCGATCACCCGGTTCCTGACCGCGCAAGGCGCTGTCGCGGGCGTGCAGTTGGCGCATGCCGGCCGCAAGGCCAGCGTGTTGCCGCCATGGGAGGGTGGTCATCCGCTGGCGGCGGACGCTGGCGCCTGGCAGACCGTGGCGCCGTCCGCCGTGCCGTTTGACGCGCACTGGCACGTGCCCCGGGCGCTCGATGCGGCCGGCATCGCCAAGGTCATCGCGGACTTCCGTGCGGCGGCGGTGCGGGCGCTCGAGGCTGGGTTCCAGCTCGTCGAAGTGCATGCGGCCCATGGCTACCTGCTGCACCAGTTCATGTCGCCGTTGAGCAACCATCGCACCGACGCCTACGGTGGCAGTTTCGAGAACCGCACACGCCTCGTGCGCGAAGTGGTCAGCGCCGTGCGCGAAGTGTGGTCGGAACATCTGCCACTGTGGCTGCGCGTCTCCGCCACGGACTGGACCGATGGCGGCTGGGACGTCGAGCAGAGCGTGCAGCTGGCGCGCGACGTCAAGCCGCTCGGCATCGATCTCATCGACGTCTCCAGCGGAGGATTGATCCCGCACGCCAAGATTCCGGTGTCGCCCGGTTACCAGGTGCCGTTCGCTTCGCGCATTCGGCACGATGCCGACATTGCGACGGGCGCGGTGGGGCTCATCACCGAATCCACACATGCCGCGCGCATCATCGACGAGGGCGCCGCCGACGTGGTGCTGATCGCGCGAGAGAGCCTGCGCGATCCTTATTTCCCGCGCCGTGCGGCGCAGGAACTGGGGGTGTCGATCACGGCACCGGTGCAATATCAGCGGGCGTGGTAACCAGAGGAGCCGACATGGAACAGCAGCCGATCCTGATCGACGGTCGTGTACACGACCTGGGCGATGGCTTCAATGTGCGACGCCTGTTGCCCGTACTGCAGGCACGGCATGTGGGGCCGTTCGTGTTCTTCGACTACATGGGCCCCGTGACTTTCCTCGAGGACAAGGGCATGGACGTACGCCCGCATCCGCATATCGGGCTGGCCACGGTGACGTGGTTGTTCGAAGGCGTGATCCGTCATCGCGACAGCCTCGGCAGCATCGCGGATATCCGCCCGGGCGAGGTGAACTGGATGACGGCCGGGCGCGGCATCGTGCATTCGGAGCGCACGCCGCCCGAAGCGCGCGGTGGCGGACAGCGTGCGCATGGCATCCAGGTGTGGGTGGCTTTGCCGCAGAAGGATGCGGAGGTGGAGCCGGAGTTCCATCACCACGACGCCGAGGAGCTGCCGCGCATCGCATTGCCGGGTGCGAAGCTGGTGCTGATCGCGGGCACGGGCTACGGGCAGCAATCGCCGGTGAAGGTATTCGCCCCGATGTTCTTCATCGAGGCCACGCTGGAGGCGGGCGCCGAGCTGTCCTGGCCCGAGGATCACGTGGAACGTGGCGTATGCGTGGTCGACGGCGAGGTGGAATGGGATGGTGTCTCGGTGAAGCCGATGCAGGCCGCCGTGCAGACTGGTCCGGATTCGCCACCGCTGCGCGCACGCACGGCCAGCCGGGTGATGTTGTTCGGCGGTGCGCCGCTGGATGGCGAGCGGCACCTGTGGTGGAACTTCGTCGCCAGCAGCCGCGAGCGCATCGAGCAGGCCAAGGCCGACTGGGCAGCGCAGCGCATGGGCACGGTGGTTGGCGACGAGGCGGAGTTCATCCCGCTGCCGCCCTGATCTCGATGCTGCAAGGGCGCATGCATGGTCGGGCGCGCCGGTTTACGCTGTCGCCGTCACGACAGGGGTGAACTGCATGTCCGGCTATGCCAGCTTCCGCGATTTCTATCCGTTCTATCTGAACGAGCACAGCGACCGTCAATGCCGCCGCATGCATTTCATCGGCAGCTCGCTGGTGCTGGGGGTGATCGTGGTCGCGCTGGTGACAGGCAACGCCTGGTGGCTGCTGGCGGCGCCGGTGGCGGGTTATGGCTTCGCCTGGATCGGCCATTTCGTGTTCGAGAAGAACCGGCCCGCCACCTTCACCCATCCGCTCTACAGCCTGATGGGTGATTGGGTGATGTACTGGGACATCCTGCGGGGCAGGATCAAGCTCTGAGAAATCGCCCAGCCGCTCTTTTGTAGGAGCGCACCCAGTGCGCGAAAAGCCGACGGAGCGGAGGTGCCGAAACTCCGCGGTCGCGCACTGGGTGCGCTCCTACAGGTTATTTGGGGCGCTCAGCGGTATTGCTGGTGGCAGGACTGGCAGGTCTCGCCGATCGGCTTGAGCACCGCGGCAAGCGCCTTGCAGTCAGCCGGTGCGGCGTCGATGGCGGCCTGGGTCTTGTCGTGCAGCTTCTTCGCTTCGTCCAGGAAGGGCTGGTCGACACCAGGGAAGGCATCGCCGATGTCGGCCTGGGTTTCCAGCAAGCGGGTGAGGTGCTGGCGCACGGGGGTGGCATCGCAGTGCTGGGCCTTGAGGGCGGCGCGAAGTTCGCCGGCGTGGTGGTCCATCAGCGACATCACCGAATGGGACAGCGGCTGGTGCTGGCGTAATGCGTTGAGGGCGAACACCGTGCCGACGATGCCGATGAAGAGGCCGAGCACGATCAGTAGAGCAGCGCGCATGCGATGGATTCCCGCGAAATGGCACAAAGAGGCCAAGCATAACCGGCGCCCTGCACGGCGGCGCGCCTCCCGCTAAAATGTACTGTCTTCAAGATGTTGGTAGGTTCCTTGTGAAGCACCCTGATGGCGCGGCCGGTGTGGCCATAGCGCGACATACCCCTGATGCCACGCCCGCGGGCGAGGTGGCGTTTCCGCGCGAGCGTTTTGCCGGCGTGGAGCGCCTGTACGGCACCGGCACGATCGATCGGCTGGCCCAGGCCCATGTGTGCGTGATCGGCATCGGTGGCGTGGGTTCGTGGGCGGCCGAGGCGCTGGCGCGCAGCGGGGTGGGGCATCTCACGCTGATCGATGCTGACGACATCTGCGTGTCCAACACCAATCGCCAGTTGCATGCGCTCAATGGCGAGTTCGGCAAGTCCAAGGTCGGCGTGATCGAAAAGCGCCTGCGCGCGATCAATCCGGCCATCAAGGTCGACGCGATCGAGCGCTTCCTCACCACGTCCACGCTGGACGAGCTGCTCGACCGTGGCTACGACGTGGTGCTGGATGCGTGCGATGCATTCCGCGTGAAGCTGGAGGCCATCGCCTGGTGCCGCCGTCGCAAGTTGCCGATGGTGACGGTGGGTTCGGCCGGTGGCCGCACCGATGCCACGCAGATCCGCGTGCGCGACCTGTCGCGCACCGAGCACGATGCAATGTTCAGCCTGATCCGCAAAAAGCTCCGCCAGGATTTCGGTTTCCCGCGCAACCCGGATCGCTATTTCGGCGTGTCGGCCGTGTACTCGCTGCAGAACGTCCAGTACCCGCAGCCGGACGGTACGGTGTGCGGCACGCGTCCGCCGGTGGCCAACGGTACCGAGGCGCTGAACCTCGCCTGCGGCGGCGGCCTGGGCGCCGCTACCCACGTCACCGGCGCATTCGCGTTCGCGGCAGTGGGCCGGGTGATGGAACGGCTGCTTCAGGACGGGAAATAGGAAACGAAAAAGCGCCGGTCATGCCGGCGCTTTTTCGTTGCTGCCCACGGTCTTTCGGGCCGGGCTTACCAGCCCATGTAGTGGCCGCCGTTGATCGACAGGTTGGCACCCGTGATCCAGGCCGCTTCTTCGCCGGTGAGGAAGGCCACGGCGTGGGCGATCTCCTCGGGCTTGCCGAGGCGCCCCACCGGGATCTGCGCAATGATCTTCTCGCGCACTTCCTCCGGCACGGCCATCACCATGTCGGTGCCCACGTAGCCGGGCGACACCGTGTTCACGGTGATGCCGAACTTGGCGTTCTCCTGTGCCAGCGAGATGGTGAAGCCGTGCATGCCGGCTTTCGCCGCGGCGTAGTTGGCCTGGCCGTATTGACCCTTTTGGCCGTTGATCGAGCTGATCTGCACGATGCGGCCCCACTTGTGCGTGCGCATGCCTTCGATCACGGGGCGCGTCACGTTGAAGCAGGCGTTGAGGTTGGTGTTCACCACTTCCATCCACTGCGGATAGGTCATCTTGTGGAAGGTGGTGTCGCGGGTGATGCCCGCGTTGTTGACCAGAATCCCGATCGGGCCCATGGCGGCCTCGATGATGCGCACCATGTCTTCGCAGGAGTCGGGATCCTTCACGTCGCCGGGCACCAGCATCACCTCGATGCCTTCCTTCGCCATCATTTCCTTCATCGCTTCCGCCTTGGCCTGGTCGCGATAGTTGGTGGCGACCCGATGCCCCTGGCGGGCCAGATACCGGATGATCGCGGTGCCGATTCCGCCCGTGCCGCCAGTGACCAATGCCGTGCGCTGCGTCATGCCTGTTCTCCGAATGATGACTGGTGCCTGTTCGCCCCGTTGCCGGGCGACGCCATGTGTAACCGTTCTACATGGCAAAACGTCTACGGAGCATACGCAAATTCGACGGCAACGTGAGGTGAGTTTGCCGACCGAAGGTTGGGCGTCGTTTAGGCGGCCATGCGTTCGCTGCAGTGCGGCAAGCGCGTGGGGTCGAATCGCTCGAGCGCATGGTCAAGCAGGTCGCCTGGCTCCCGGGCCGTGGACGACACCGGCAACTCGAGGAACGCCAGGGCCCGCCCCAGCGCGGGCAGGGGATCCGTAGGGTCGACCGGATGCGCCTGCTCGGACTTGGAGAGTTTGCGCCCGCTGCCGTCCAGCGCCAGTGGCAGGTGCAGGTAGCTGGGCGTGGGCAGATTCAGGCAACGCTGCAGGAAGATCTGACGCGGCGTGGAGTCGAGCAGGTCGTTGCCGCGCACGACTTCGGTGATGCCCTGGGAGGCATCGTCCACCACGCAGGCCAGTTGGTAGGCGTAATAGCCCTCGACCCGGCGAATCACGAAGTCGCCCGCCGTGCTGCGCAGGTTCTGGGCCTGGGGGCCTTGCAGGGCGTCGTCGAAGCTGACGTCGATGTCCGGGACGCGCAGCCGCCAGGCCGGTTCCCGCCCCGGGCTGGGAGCGGCCAGGCAGCGTCCGTCCAGATGCAGGCCACCGGCCAGGTCATTGCGGCTGCACCAGCACGGAAAGACCTGGTCGGTCGCCTTGAGTTGCTCGAATGCGGCGTCGTAGGCGGCCTGCCGGTTCGACTGGAACAGGGCGGGGCCGTCCGCCATCAGCCCGAAGGCGGGCAAGGCGGCCAGGATGCTTTCGGCGGACCCTGGCATCTCGCGGGGCGGGTCGATGTCTTCCACCCTCAGCAACCATTGCCCACCGGCATGACGGGCACACAGCCAGCTGCCCACCGCGGCGACGAGTGAACCGAAATGCAAATGGCCGGTCGGAGAAGGGGCGAAACGTCCGCGGTAGGTCATCCGGTCATTGTACGAAGGAAGCCCTTCTCTGTTGGCGCGTACCTCGTGCGTGGTTCGACACCCTGCTCGGGAACGACGGCACGAACCTGCATGAACGTCGACCGCGCATAATGGCGAGGTTCCAACTGGGTGGCCTTGAAACCGCAAGATTTCGCCACGATCCTTGGGTGACGGCGAGAGCCGTCTGTGTTCCTTCATGACTGCCAAAGAGACAGCCATGCGTCGCATCGCACTGTTCCTGCTTACCAATATCGCCGTCCTGTTCCTGCTGAGCATCGTCTGCCATCTGTTTGGCGTCGATCAGTGGGCCGCCGCCCGTGGTTACGGCGGCATGGGAGGCTTGCTGATCTATGCCGCCGTGTTCGGCATGGGCGGCGCCTTCATCTCGCTGGCCATGTCCAAGTGGATGGCCAAGATGTCCACCGGCGCCCGCGTGATCGAGCAGCCGCAGAACGAAGCCGAGCGCTGGCTGGTGGAGACCGTGCGTCGCCATGCACAGAACGCAGGCATCGGCATGCCCGAGGTGGCGATCTACGACGCGCCGGAAATGAACGCCTTCGCCACCGGCATGACCAAGAACAGCTCGCTGGTGGCGGTGAGCACGGGCCTGCTGCAGCAGATGGATCGCGAGCAGGTCGCGGCCGTGCTGGGTCACGAGATCGGCCACATCGCCAACGGCGACATGGTCACGCTGACGCTGATCCAGGGCGTGGTGAACACGCTGGTGATCGTGGCTGCCCGTGTGGTTGGGCGGCTGGTCGACAGCTGGCTGTCGGGCGGTCGTGACCGCGACGGCGGTGGCGGCATCGGCTACTTCATGTCGGTGATGGTGCTGCAGCTGGTGTTCGGCCTGTTCGCCTCGATGATCGTGATGGCCTTCTCGCGCTGGCGCGAATTCCGCGCCGATGCGGCGGGCGCCAAGCTGGCCGGCCGCGGTGCGATGATCTCCGCCCTGCAGCGCCTGCAGGTG
Source organism: Dyella amyloliquefaciens (assembly GCF_004296575.1). Taxonomy (GTDB): domain Bacteria; phylum Pseudomonadota; class Gammaproteobacteria; order Xanthomonadales; family Rhodanobacteraceae; genus Dyella; species Dyella amyloliquefaciens. The sequence goes on from NZ_SAYT01000007.1 coordinate 251,835, forward strand.
CAGCACGGTGAAAGCACCTTGCCGCAGACCATCGCCGCGTTCGGTATCTCCGGCCATCTGGCCACGGGCTTCAAGCGCCTGTTCATGAGCCACCCGCCGCTGGAAGAGCGCATCGCCGCGCTGCAGAGCGCGACCAACGCCTGATCTTCACCCGCCTTCCCAGCGAAGGCGGTAGCCTGAGGGGCCGATTCGTCGGCCCCTTCGCTTGTATGTCCTTCCCCTTGCCCGATTTCCGCATGAGCCTTTCCGTATGACGAACGCCGCGCCCGAAACCCGCAAATTCGAAGCCGAAGTCGCCCAGGTCCTGCACCTGGTCACGCATTCGCTGTACTCGCACAAGGAGATTTTCCTGCGCGAGCTGATCTCCAACGCCTCCGACGCCTGCGACAAGCTTCGCTTCGAATCAATCGGCAACCCGGACCTGCTGTCCGGCGACGGTGACCTGCAGATCCACGTCAGCTGGGACCCGGAAGCACGTACCGTCACCGTGCGCGACAACGGCATCGGCATGACGCGCGACGAAGTGGTGGCGAACATCGGCACCATCGCGAGCTCGGGTACGCGCCGTTTCCTGGAGGCGATGAGTGCCGAGCAGAAGACCGACGCGCGCTTGATCGGCCAGTTCGGCGTGGGTTTCTATTCCGCCTTCGTGGTGGCCGACCGCGTTACCGTGCTGAGCCGCCGTGCTGACCAGCCGGTGGGCGAGGGCGTGAAGTGGGAAAGCGACGGCAAGGGCGAGTACAGCTTGACCCAGGTCGATCTGACGGAACGCGGTACGTCGGTGATCCTGCACCTGAAGGCCGACGAAGATGAATTCCTCAAGGGCTGGGAGCTGCGCTCGCTGATCCGCAAGTACTCCGATCACGTGGCCTTCCCGATCCGCATGCCGGAGGAAAAGGACGGCAAGCCTTCGGACGAGTGGGAAACCATCAACGACGCCTCGGCGCTGTGGGCGAAGTCGCGCAGCGAGATTTCCGACGAGGAATACCAGAGCTTCTACAAGTCGTTGGGCCACGACTTCAACGACGCGCTCGCGTGGACCCACAACCGTGTGGAAGGCAGCCAGAGCTTCACCACGCTGCTGTATCTTCCCGAGCAGCCGCCGTTCGACCTGATGATGGGCGGACGCGACGAGCGCAAGGGCCTCAAGCTCTACATCAAGCGCGTCTTCATCATGGACGCGGCCGAAGACCTGTTGCCGAACTACCTGCGCTTCGTGCGCGGCGTGGTGGACGCCGACGACCTGCCGCTCAACGTAAGCCGCGAGATCCTGCAGCACAATCGCCAGCTCGAGCGCATCCGTGCGGCCTGCGTGAAGCGCGTGCTCGATCTCATCGAGAAGCTTTCGCGCGACGAACCCGAGAAGTTCGCCACCTTCTACAAGTCCTTCGGCAATACGCTGAAGGAGGGCATCGTGGAAGACGCGGGCAATCGCGAGCGCATCGCCAAGCTGCTGCGTTTTGCTTCGACCAAGGGTGAGGGCGCGAAGCAGTCGGTGTCGCTGGACGACTACATCGGCCGCATGGAAGTGGGTCAGGACACCATCTGGTTCATTACGGCGGACAGCTACACCGCCGCCATGGGCAGCCCGCAGCTCGAAGCGTTCAAGGCCAAGGGCATCGAAGTGCTGCTGATGTCCGACCGCGTCGACGAATGGATGCTCGGCAGCCTCAACGAATATGCGGACAAGAAGCTCCGCAACGTGGCCAAGGGCGAGTTGCCGCTGGACGATGCCGGCAAGAAGCAGCAGGAGGAAGCCAACAAGGCGGCCGAGCCGGTGCTGAAGAAGCTCAAGGACCTGCTGGGCGATCGCGTGAACGAGGTGCGCGTGTCCGCACGCCTCACTGACTCGCCGTCGTGCCTGGCGCTGTCCGATTTCGAGATGGCGCCGCACCTGGCGCGGCTGTTGCGCGAGGCGGGTCACGAGATGCCGGAAAGCAAGCCGACGCTGGAGATCAATCCGCAGCATCCCTTGCTCAAGCGCGTGGAGAGCGAGGGTGACTCGGGCAAGGCCGCCGACCTTGCCAACCTGTTGCTCGACCAGGCCGAGATCGCGGCGGGCGCTCAGCTGCCCGATCCGGCGGCCTTCGTACAGCGCCTCAATCGCCTGATCGTGGGCTGAGGGCGTCCAGGCATGGCCTGGTCAGTCCTGCGTGAGCAGGATTGACCGGGAGTGCGGAGAGGAGCCTTTCCTCCCCGCCGTTTGAGCAAAGGGCTCCTGACCGACGGCCGCTATACTGCGGCCGTTTCTTTGCACGGAAGACCCATGGGCGCCTTGCTGCTGCTGTTCGCCTGCCTGTTGCTCGGTGCACTGGTCGCGCGCTTCGCCAAGCCGCCGGCGGGCACCGTGCACGGCATCAACTGGTGGTTGATCAACATCGCACTGCCGGCGCTGGTGCTGGAACTCGTGCCGCGGCTCAAGATCGGCACGCAGCTGTGGTTCCCGGCGGTCGCGATGTGGGTGGTGTTTTTCGGTGCGTGGCTGCTGGCGGCGTGCGTGGGTGCGTGGCTGGGTTGGTCGCGCGCGCGTATCGGTGCGGTGACGCTGGTGTGCGGCCTGGGCAATACCTCGTTCATGGGGTATCCCATGATGCAGGCGATGCACGGCAAGGAAGGTCTGGCGGTCGCTGTCGTGGCGGACCAGCTGGGCTGTTTTCCATTGCTGGCTTCGGCAGGCGTGGCGGTGGCGTCGATATACGCCGGCAAATCGCCGGAGGTGAAAGCCATCGCACGACGCATCCTCACTTTTCCCGCGTTTCTCTGCCTCGTGCTGGCCCTCGTGGTGGGGGCTTTGGGCGGCTGGCCGGAAGCGGCAGACAGTGTGCTCGCACCCATTGGCGCGACGTTGACCCCGTTGGCGCTGTTCTCGGTCGGCCTGCAGTTCAAGTTTCAGCTTGGCGAAAAGCAGCTCTCCGCGTTGGTGGTCGGCCTGGGGTGGAAGCTGCTGCTGGCGCCGCTGGCCGCATGGGGATTGGGCGTGGCTGCCGGCGTCGGCGGACTGCCCCTGACCGTGGGCGTGTTGCAGGCCGCGATGGCGCCGATGGTGTCGGCGACCATTCTCGCCGACGAGTACAGGCTGGAGCCGGCGCTGGCGAATACGATCCTGGGTGCGGGCATCGTGTTGTCGCTGATCACCGTTCCCCTGGGCAACCTGTGGCTGGGAGGGTAGGCATTCCATGGATCTCGAGGCGCATCTGATCGACCTTGAAACACAGCTGCACCGGCAGGACGTACGTGCCGATGCGGACGCCTTGCGGAGGCTGATCGCCGGGGATTTCTTCGAGTTCGGCGTGTCGGGCACGGTGTGGACGCGGGAGGCGGTGATCGACGCGCTGAAGGACGAGGCGTTCTCGCCGCGTGAGGCGAACGATTTTCGCCTGACCCTGCTCGCCGACGGTGCGGCGTTGCTGACGTATCGCGCGCACCGAGTCGCTACTGCCGCGCGCCCCGCCGCCGATTCGCTGCGCAGTTCGATCTGGCGGCTGCATGAGGGGCAGTGGCAGATGGTGTTTCATCAGGGAACGCCGCTTTGATAGGGGCGATTTTCGGGTGAAGGGAGATCTCGTCTTTTCCGCTCCGTAGGCCTTTCGCGCACTGGGTGCGCTCCTACAGGTGTGGCGTGGCGGTTCGGTCTTTTTTTGTAGGAGCCCACCCAGTGGGCGACCGCAGCGTTTCGTCGTTACCGCTTCGTAGGCTTATCGCGCACTGGGTGCGCTTCTACAGGTGTGGCGTGGCGGCTCGGTATATTTTTTTTTGTAGGAGCCCACCCAGTGGGCGACCGCAGCGTTTTGCCGTTATCGCTTCGTAGGCTTATCGCGCACTGGGTGCGCTCCTACAGGTGTGACGTGGCGGTTCGGTCTTTTTTTGTAGGAGCCCACCCAGTGGGCGACCGCAGCGTTTCGTCGTTACCGTTTCGCAGGCTTATCGCGCACTGGGTGCGCTCCTACAGGTGTGGCGTGGTGGTTCGGTCGTTTTTTGTAGGAGCCTACCCAGTGGGCGACCGCAGCGTTTTGCCGTTATCGCTTCGTAGGCTTATCGCGCACTGGGTGCGCTTCTACAGGTGTGGCGTGGCGGCTCGGTATATTTTTTTTTGTAGGAGCCCACCCAGTGGGCGACCGCAGCGTTTCGTCATTACCGCTTCGCAGGCTTTCGCGCACTGGGTGCGCTCCTACAAATAGAGGGCCCGGGGGCGCCAGGAAGCGCAGATGAGCGACAATGAGCTCATGTCATCTGCTCCATCTCCCCATGTTCTCCTGGTGCGCGCCGACGTCTGGCTCTGGGCCGCGCGATTCTTCAAGACACGCAGCCTGGCCAAGCAAGCCATCGACGGCGGCAAGATCGACCTCAATGACGCCAACTGCAAGCCGGCCAAAGCGGTGCAGGTGGGCGACGTATTTCGCATCAGTCGAGGAGAGGAGCGCCTTGAGGTCGAGGTGCTGGGCCTTTCCGAAAAAAGAGGCCCGGCCACCGTAGCCCAGGCGCTCTATCGCGAATCGGAAGCCAGTGCGGCGGCGCGCGAGGCGGCGAAGGCCCAGCGTAAGCTGGTCGGCGCCATGGCGCCTCCGAGGCGTCCGGACAAGCAGGCACGTCGAGAATTGCGACGCCTTAAGGATTCCATGTGAGTCACCCATCGCAGAATGCGGCCGCATTCTGCGGGAGCATCTCCACCGGAAGAGCCGCGAAAGAGACGGTTCCCCCTTGGACGTGATGTGGGAGGACGACAATGACGGGCTTGGCCTTTCTGAAGCGATTGCTGGGTGGTGCGGCGCAAGAGCCGGCACTGGACTCAATGCGCAAGACGACGCTGGGAGCGCGGGTGCTGGTCGTGGACGATTCGGCGACGATCCGGGCGGTGCTCGGACGGATGCTCGAGGTCGACGGTTACGAGGTGGCGCGGGCGGCGGATGGCGAGAGTGCGCTGGACATGGCCCGCGCGGAACCGCCGTCCATGATCTTCCTGGACATCGTCCTGCCCGGCATCAACGGTTTCTCCGTGTTGCGCTCGCTGCGCCATGACCCGGCGACCCAGCACATCCCCATCGTGATGATCAGCGGCAACCAGCAGGCGACCGAGCAGTTCTACGTGCAGCGCTTCGGCGCGGATGATTTCATCAGCAAGCCGTTCGGGCAGGCGGAGGTAGCGCGCAGTATTGGTCGCCTGGTACAGCTGGGGCGGTTGCCTGCACGCGAGATTGCCAACGTCGTCAGCCTGCCGGTGTCGGTACCGGTGGAGACCATTCCGGCGATGCTGGCCAATGCGACCATCGAGGCCACCGGAAACGGCAGCGTGCCGGAGCTCGCCGCCTGACATTTGCCGGCATCCCCTCGTGCCGGCATGAAAGAGGGCGGCCATCCCGTGGGATGACCGCCCTTTGCTTTGCGCCTTCCTGGCTGATCAGGGCAGGTCGAAGCGGTCGAGGTTCATCACCTTGGTCCAGGCCGCGACGAAGTCCTTCACGAACTTCTCCTTGGCGTCCGCGCTGCCGTAAACCTCGGCCACCGCACGCAACTGCGAGTTGGAACCGAAGATGAGGTCGATGCGCGTACCAGTCCAGCGTGCGGCGCCCGTCTTGCGGTCGCTGCCTTCGAATTGCTCGCCAGCCTCCGTGGTCGGCTTCCACGCCGTACCCATGTCGAGCAGGTTCACGAAGAAGTCGTTGGTCAGCGAACCCGGGTGCTTGGTGAAGACGCCGTGCTTGCTGTGGCCGATGTTGGTGTCCAGCACGCGCATGCCGCCGACCAGTACCGTCATTTCCGGTGCGGTAAGCGTGAGCAGCTGCGCCCTGTTCACCAGCAACTTCTCGGCAGGCACGCTGTAACGACCCTTGAGGAAGTTGCGGAAACCATCGGCCAGCGGCTCGAGCACCTCGAACGATTCCACGTCGGTCTGCTCCTGCGAGGCGTCCGTGCGGCCCGGCGAGAACGGAACGGTGACGTTGACGCCACCGCTCTTCGCAGCCTGCTCGATGGCGGCGTTGCCTCCGAGCACGATCAGGTCGGCGAGCGACACCTTCTTGCCGCCCGACGCGCTGCCGTTGAAGTCGCGCTGCACGCCTTCCAACGCCTTCAGCACCTTCGCCAGCTGCTGCGGTTCGTTGGCTGCCCAATCCTTCTGCGGCGCGAGGCGGATGCGCGCGCCATTGGCGCCGCCACGCTTGTCCGAACCGCGGAAGGTGGAAGCCGACGCCCATGCCGTGGAAACCAGCTCCGCAACCGACAGGCCCGAGGCGAGGATCTTGGCCTTGAGCGAGGCGACGTCCTTGTCATCGACCAGCGGGTGATCGACCGCCGGGACCGGGTCCTGCCAGATGAAGTCTTCCTTGGGGACTTCCGGGCCCAGATAGCGGGCACGCGGCCCCATGTCGCGATGGGTCAGCTTGAACCAGGCGCGGGCGAACGCATCGGCCAGCTCTTCCGGATGCTGGTGGAAGCGGCGCGAGATCTTCTCGTAGGCGGGATCGACGCGCAGCGAAAGGTCCGTGGTCAGCATGGTCGGCGAATGCTTCTTGCCTGAGTCATGCGCGTCGGGAATGGTGCCTGCGCCAGCACCGTTCTTCGGCGTCCACTGGTTCGCACCGGCGGGGCTCTTGGTCAGCTCCCACTCGTAGCCGAACAGGTTGTCGAAGAAGTAGTTGCTCCACTGGGTCGGCGTCTGCGACCAGGTGACTTCCAGGCCGCTGGTGATCGTGTCGCCGCCCACGCCAGAGCGGAAGCTGCTGCGCCAGCCCAGACCCTGTTCCTCGAGGCCGGCTGCCTCCGGCTCGGCGCCCACATGGGTCGCCGGACCAGCACCGTGGGTCTTGCCGAAGGTATGGCCGCCCGCGATCAGTGCGACGGTCTCCTCATCATTCATCGCCATGCGACCGAAGGTGTCGCGGATGTCGTGTGCCGCGGCTGCCGGGTCGGGATGGCCGTCCGGGCCTTCCGGGTTCACGTAGATCAGGCCCATCTGCACCGCCGCCAGCGGGTTTTCCAGGTTGCGCCCATGGTCGGTGCGGCTGGTTTCGCTGCCATGCAGCTCCTTCTCCGCTACCAGCACGGCTTCCTTTTCGCCGCCCGGCCCCTTGCCGTAACGGATGTCTCCGCCCAGCCAGGTTTTCTCGTTGCCCCAATACACGTCGTCATCGGGCTCCCACACGTCGGGGCGGCCGCCGCCGAAACCGACCGTCTTGAAGCCCATCGATTCCAGCGCGACGTTGCCGGTGAGCACCAGCAGGTCAGCCCAGGAGAGCTTGCGGCCGTACTTCTGCTTGATCGGCCACAGCAGGCGGCGGGCCTTGTCGAGGCTGACGTTATCGGGCCAGCTGTTGAGCGGTGCGAAACGCTGCTGACCACTGCCGGCGCCGCCACGACCATCGCCGATGCGGTAAGTACCGGCAGCGTGCCAGGCCATGCGGATGAAGAGTGGGCCATAGTGGCCGAAGTCTGCGGGCCACCAGTCCTGCGAATCGGTCATCAGCGCATGCAGATCCTTCTTCACGGCGCCGAAGTCGAGGGTCTTGAACTCCTTGGCGTACTCGAACTCCTGGCCCATGGGGTCAGTCCTGGCCGAGTGCTGGGACAGGATCTTCAGGTTCAGTTGTTCCGGCCACCAGTCGCGGTTGGTGGTACCGGTGCCGGCGGTGTTGTGGAACGGGCATTGCATTTGAGCTGACATGGGTTCTCTACCTTTGGCCACGGGGATCCAACGACTCGGGACTGTCTGAAGTCCGAGCACGGAAAAAAGGGTATGCATGTCCACGCGCCGGGCGACGCACCGGCTTCGGGAGGCCTCGGGTTTCGGCCGCACAGGGCGCCTTACCCGGGATGGGGGCGGAGCGTTTGCGAATGCTTCCCATGGCTGCGGTTCCTTGCGGCAGGGGATGGCTGGCGACAGCTGGCTTCTCAACCAATGTACGCACGCATTCCCCGTGGGGGAATTCGATTGTTTCGATGCATTCCATAGGCGGCAGCTATCGACTGGCGGAGCGGGAGCACAACCCTTTGAGCTTCGCGCCGCACCCGGTGATGGCCGTGTGACGATCGGGCTGAATGCCTCGCGCAAGCGATTCACATCGGCCCCACGGATGCTTGCCGACGATTTGCTTCCGGACCACGCGTGGAGGCCGACCATGGCCGAGTCGATCGAAGAAGGTTCGCTGGTGTTCGTCGCCGATGGCGAGGACGGGGTGGGCGCGGTAAGGCGGCTATTGCCCGAGGAGAACGCGATCGTCGTCTATATAGAAAACTCAGGCGACTTTCTGATCCCCGCGCACGGCGTGCGCACGGTGCATGCGGGCAAGGTCATCCTGGATACCGATCACCTGCCGCGCCCTGTGCTCGAGGCGATCAGCAGGGCGCGCAAGTCGGAATATCCGCATTGAGCGGCAATCCCCTCTCGCCGTCACGGCGGAAGGGGATGCGCGCTCAGGCGAGGGACTTCAGGCGGTAGAGCGCTTCCAGCGCCTCGCGCGGGGTCATCGCGTCCGGATCGATGTCCTCCAGCGCGCGTTCCACCACCGATGGCGCGGCGGCGAACAGTCCCAGTTGCGGTGATTCGTCTGCCGGCGTCTTGCCGGTGGCCGCCGAAGCGTGCTGGTACATGCCGCGTTCGAGTTCGGCGAGGGTGCGTCGCGCATCGGCGATCACCGACTTCGGCAGGCCGGCCAACGCCGCCACCTGCAGGCCGAAGCTGCGGTTGGCCGGGCCTTCCTTGACCGCGTGCATGAACACCAGTTGCTCGCCGTACTCGACCGCGTCCAGGTGCACGTTCGCGATGGACGGATATTCGTTGGCCAGCTCGGTCAGTTCGAAGTAGTGCGTGGCGAACAGCGTGTACGAGCGGCTGTTCGCGGCAAGATGCACGGCGGCGGCGCGCGCCAGCGCCAGGCCGTCGTAGGTACTGGTGCCGCGGCCCACTTCATCCATCAGCACCAGGCTGTGCTCGGTGGCGTTGTGCAGGATATTGGCCGTTTCGCTCATCTCCACCATGAAGGTGGACTGGCCGCGCGAAAGATCGTCACCTGCACCGATGCGGGTGAAGATGCGATCGATCGGACCGATCACCGCGCGCGAGGCCGGCACGTAGCTGCCGATATGGGCGAGCAGCACGATCAATGCGTTCTGGCGCATGTAGGTCGACTTACCGCCCATGTTCGGGCCGGTGATCACCAGCATGCGGCGGCTGTCGTCCAGCGCGAGGTCGTTCGGCTCGAACGGTTCGTCGCGCACTTTCTCCACCACCGGGTGGCGGCCGCGCTCGATGGCCACGCCCGGTTCATCAGTGAGTTCCGGCGCGCTCCAGTCCAGCGTCGAGGCACGTTCCGCCAGCGTGGCGAGCACGTCGAGTTCCGCCATCGCGGAGCCGGCACTCTTCAGTGGTTCCAGCTCGCCGATCAGCGTGTCGAGCAAGGCCTCGTACAGCGCACGCTCGCGCATCAGCGAGCGTTCCTTGGCCGAGAGTACCTTGTCCTCGAAAGTCTTCAGTTCCTCGGTGATGTAGCGCTCGGCGTTCTTGGTGGTCTGGCGACGCGTGTAGTGCGTGGGCGCCTTGTCCGCCTGGCCCTTGCTGATTTCGATGTAGTAGCCGTGCACGCGGTTGTAGCCAACCTTGAGCGTGGTGATGCCGCTGGCGGCTTTCTCGCGTTCTTCCAGTTCGACCAGATACTGGTCGGCGTGGGTGGAGAGGCGGCGCAGCTCGTCGAGCTCGGCGTCGTAGCCGTCGGCGATCACACCGCCATCGCGCTGGAGCACGGGCGGTTGCGCCACTACGGCGCGGGCGAGCAGGGCCGCCGTGCCGGCGTGGTCGCCGATGCGTTCCACCAGCGCATGCAGCAGCGGACTGTCGAGCGAAGCGATCAGCGCGCGCAATGCAGGCGCTGCGGCGAGGCCATCACGCAAGGTGGAAAGGTCGCGCGGACGTGCTGAGCGCAACGCCACGCGTGCGAGGATGCGTTCCAGATCGCCGATGCCGCGCAGCTGTTCGCGCAGCGGTTCGTACTGGCGATTGTCGATCAGCGTGCCGATCGCCTGGTGGCGGCTGCGCAGCTGATCGCGCGAGCGCAGCGGGCGGTTGAGCCAGCGGCGCAGCAGGCGCGCACCCATCGGCGTCACCGATTCATCGAGCACGCCGAGCAGGGTGTGTTCTGTGCGTCCGCTGGGATGCGTATCGAGTTCGAGGTTGCGACGCGTGGCGGCGTCGAGCGCGATGGTCTCGCCCGCGCTTTCCACCGCCATGCCGGAAAGATGCGGCAATGCGCTCTTCTGCGTTTCTTCGACGTAGCCGAGCAGGCAGCCCGCCGCGGCGATTGCCAACGGCATGCGATCCACGCCGAAACCGCCGAGGTCGCGCGTGCCGAAGAAACGATTGAGTTCGCGGCGTGCGGCATCGCCGTCGAAATGCCACGGCGGACGCTTGCGCAGGCCGGGCAGGGAGCTGACGAACTTCGGCCAGGCCACGTCTTCACCGACCAGCGTCTCGGCGGGCTGCAGTCGTGCCAATTCGGAGGCAAGCGCTTCGGCACTGGGCACTTCGCTGAGCAGGAAGCGGCCACTGGCCAGATCCACCCAGGCGAGGCCATACGCGCCATGCGCGCCCGCGCTGATCGCCATCAGCAGGTTGTCCCTGCGTTCTTCCAGCAGCGCAGCATCGGTCACCGTACCCGGCGTGACGATGCGCACGACCTTGCGTTCCACCGGGCCCTTGGCCAGCGCCGGATCGCCGATCTGCTCGCAGATCGCCACGGATTCGCCCAGTCGCACCAGGCGCGCCAGATAGTTTTCCGCCGCGTGATAGGGCACGCCCGCCATGGGAATCGGCTGGCCCGCCGACTGGCCGCGCTGGGTCAGCGTGATATCCAGCAGACGTGCGGCCTTGCGCGCGTCGTCGTAGAACAGCTCGTAGAAGTCGCCCATCCGGAAGAACAGCAGCACATCCGGGTGCTCGGCCTTCGCGCCGAGGTACTGTCGCATGAACGGGGTATGGGTTTCGAAATCCTGGGCAACCATAACGTGCTGTTTTACCTGGCCTGACGGTGGCGTGCGCCGTGGCGGGACGGCGCGAGGCGCCGTTCGAAAAAAGGCCTGCCAAGATAACCGAATTGCCAGGCCGTCGCTGCCCTTGTGGCCCCCGGAATCCGCTGTGTAGGATCGACCGCCATGCATAGACCCTACCGATCTGCCTTCCATCGGATGGCAGCGCTGACCTTGGCGCTGTCCGCTTCCGCCGCCTACTGCGCAGGCGGTGGGCCGTCCAAACCATCAGCCGCTGAGGTCGCGACGCTTTACGCCGGTGCCACTGTCATCGACGGTACCGGTGCAGCGCCTGTTGCCAATCAGGACATCCTGGTGCGCGGCGAGCGGATCGTGGCGGTCGGACCGCACGGGTCGCTCGCCGGTTCGAAAGAGGCCGGCGTCCATACGGTCGACCTCCATGGCAGCTATGTCATCCCTGGCCTGATCGACAGCCATGTCCACCTGGCCACGCCGCCCGATGCAAAGCGCGCGCAGGCCATCCTGCGGCGCAACCTCTATGCGGGTGTCACCGCAGTGCGCGACATGGCCGACGACCTGCGTTCGATCGGCGAACTGACGCGCGAGGCGCGGGTGAGCGAGATCCCGTCGCCCGACATCTACTACGCCGCGGTGATGGCGGGTCCCGATTTCTTCGCCGATCCGCGCGTGGCGGCAGCGAGCTACGGCGTAACGCCGGGCAAGAGCCCGTGGATGCAGGCCATCGACAAGGACACTGATCTGCGCGAAGCGGTGACGCTGGCGCGCGGCACCTCCGCCACGGCGATCAAGGTGTATGCGGATCTGCCGCCGGAACTCGTGGCAGCGATCACGGCCGAGGCGCATCGGCAGCACATCTTGGTGTGGGCACACAGCGCGGTGTTTCCGACCCGCCCTGCGGACGTCATTAACGCCGGCGTGGATGTGGTCAGCCATGCCTGTTATCTCGCCTATCAGCTGGAACCGGTGATGCTGAAGTCCTACGAGGACCACACGCCGTTCCACGACGAGCTGCTGGCGAAAAACGGGGACGATCCGGTCATCGCCGGCCTTTACCGCGACATGCTCAAGCACGGCACGATCCTGGATGCGACCGGCAGCCTGTTCGTGCGCTATGACGCCGAACGCAAGAACCATCCTGATCGGAAGCCGCTGCGTTGCACCGGTCCGACCACCATCCGGCTGGTACGCCAGGCGTGGCAGGCCGGCGTGCCGATTTCGACCGGCACCGACGACGACGGTGGTTTCAAGAGCGCGTGGCCTTCCGTCTACGACGAGATGTTCTTCCTGGCGCATGACGTGGGCATGCCGTCGCTGCAGGTGATCCATTCCGCCACGCTGATCGGCGCCCAGGCGGCCGGGCAGGCGCAGGACATGGGTTCCATCGCGGCGGGCAAGCTGGCGAACTTTGCCGTGCTCTCGGCCGATCCCGTGAAGGACATCGGCAACCTCCGCAGCATTCGCATGACGGTGAAGCGTGGACATGTTTATCCGCGTGCCGACTATCGGCCGGTGACCAAGGAAGAGATGGGCGATGACGACGATTGATCGACGGACGTTCCTGACAGGCATGACCTGGACGGCAGCGGCTGCCATGTTGCCGTGGGAGGCACGCGGTGCATCGGTGGAGGGCGCTGGCCCGGCCGACAGCGGCATCATCATCAACGCGCTGGGTGGGCTCGACGATCCCAATCGTGGCGCCGATGGGCTCGTGCCGGAATTCTCGCCGCGCGTGTTGTCGGAAGCCCATGCCTCTGGACTGACGGCGGTGAACATCACGCTGGGCTATGTGTCCGGGCCGGATGATCCGTTCGAAGCCAGCGTGCGCGATATCGCCGCCACCGACGCGCTGGTGCGGGCCCATGACCGCGACCTGCTGAAGGTGCTGACTGCCGGCGATATCCGCCGTGCCAAGGCCGACAGGAAGATCGGGCTGATCTACGGTTTCCAGAACGGCGCGATGATGGGCAACGATGCCAAGCGCGTCGACATCTTCGCGAACCTGGGCGTGCGCGTTTTCCAGCTCACCTACAACCCGGCCAACCAGCTGGGCGACGGCTCGATGGCGCCGGAGAACCGTGGCCTCACGCCGTTCGGTCGCGAGGTGGTCGCGCGGCTCAATGAGCGTCGCGTCATGGTCGATCTTTCCCACAGCGGCGAGCGAACCTGCCTGGACGCCGCACGTGCTTCCAAGTCGCCCATTTCGATCAACCACACCGGTTGCCGCGCGGTGACCGACCTGCCGCGCAACAAGACCGACGCAGAACTGCGCCTGGTGGCGGAGCGGGGCGGCTTCGTCGGCATTTACTTCATGCCGTTCCTCAACGCGTCCGGCCACGCCAGGGCGGAGGACGTCGTGGCGCACATCGATCACGCAGTGAAGGTGTGCGGCGAGGACCACGTTGGCATCGGCACCGATGGTTCAGTGAGCCAGATCGATGATCTCCATGCCTACCAGGCCACGCTGGCCAAGGAGATCGCCGAACGCAAGGCCGCCGGCATCAGTGCTGCGGGCGAGCGTCCCGATACCTATCCGTTCGTGGTCGATCTGCGCGGGCCTCAGCAGTTCCACAAGCTGGCGCAACTGCTCGCGCAGAAAGGGTATTCGAGTGCCCGGATCGAAAAGATCCTTGGCCTGAACTTCCTGCGTTTTGCCGAGACCATCTGGGGCTAGAGGGGCTGCGGCCGGCTCCGTGCGACGTGTTCTCGCACGGCCCGGCCCTTGGCGGGGCGGCGCAGGCGAGGTAGAAGGTGGCGCTTGCGTCCGTCCCCCAGGAATCCCCCATGTCCGTCCCTGTCCCCACCGATGCCGAACTCAAGGAGCTGGCCGAGCAGATCGCGGCTGCCGCGCTGCGGCAGCGCCTGATGCTGGTCACGGCCGAGTCGTGCACGGGCGGCTGGATCGCCAAGACGCTCACCGATCTCGCGGGTAGCTCTGCCTGGTTCGATGCCGGCGTGGTGACCTACAGCTACGAAGCCAAGGAAGCGTTGCTCGGCGTCAACCCGCGCACCTTGGAGCGCACCGGCGCCGTCAGTGAAGAAACCGCACTGGAAATGGTGTCGGGCGCACTCGCGCGCTTCGGCGCGGGTATGGCGGTGGCGGTGACCGGCATCGCCGGCCCCGGCGGCGGCACCCAGGACAAACCCGTCGGCACTGTCTGGATCGGCTGGAAGCGCCGCGGCGGGTATGCCCATGCGCGCCTGTTCCACTTCGACGGCGATCGCGAGGCGGTGCGCCGTCAGACCGTGGCGGCGGCCCTCAACGGCATCATCAAGGCGCTGACGGACTGATTCTCCAAGCCTTTCCTGACCGGCTTGACCGGTGTGGGATACTTAGAGCCTGTTCAAGATCTCTGCATAGCCCGCGCCGGGAGCTGTTTGCCCGCAGGTCAAGGAAGAACGAGGGCGTGTATGTCGATACACAACCGAGTGTTGACGCCGGCGTGCGGGCAAACAGACCCGGCCCGGAGGGTTGCCCATCTGTGCCCGCCAGGAAGCGGTGCGCGGCTTGACCTGACAGCCAGTCAGGCGCTGCGCCACGCCCCACTCCCTCGCGGGCACAGATGGTCAACGCGAGCTATGCAGAGATATTGAACAGGCTCTTGATCACAGATCGCAGCCCGTGAGACCAGACGCGGGCATCATGCCCTTCATTCACTGCCACCCAGGATTCAAGACGATGGATGACAACAAGCGCAAGGCGCTCACCTCGGCCCTCGGCCAGATCGAAAAGCAGTTTGGCAAGGGTGCCGTCATGCGCCTGGGTGATCGTACCGATGAAGGCATCGAAACGGTCTCCACCGGCTCGCTGGGCCTGGATATCGCGCTGGGCGTCGGCGGTCTGCCGCGCGGCCGCGTAGTGGAAATCTACGGTCCGGAATCCTCCGGCAAGACCACGCTGACCCTGCAGGTCATCGCCAACTGCCAGAAGAACGGCGGCACCGCTGCCTTCGTGGACGCCGAGCACGCGCTGGACCCGACCTACGCCGCCAAGCTGGGCGTCAACGTGGACGACCTGCTGGTCTCCCAGCCGGACACCGGCGAGCAGGCGCTGGAAATCGCCGACATGCTGGTGCGCTCGGGTGCGGTGGACGTGGTGGTGGTCGACTCCGTCGCCGCGCTCACTCCCAAGGCTGAAATCGAAGGCGAAATGGGTGACTCCCACGTTGGCCTGCATGCCCGCCTGATGAGCCAGGCGCTGCGCAAGCTCACCGCCAACATCAAGAAGTCCAACTGCCTGGTCGTCTTCATCAACCAGATCCGCATGAAGATCGGCGTGATGTTCGGCAGCCCGGAAACCACCACCGGCGGCAACGCGCTGAAGTTCTACGCCTCGGTGCGCCTGGACATCCGCCGTACCGGCGCGGTGAAGAAGGGCGAAGAAGTCATCGGTTCGGAAACCCGCGTCAAGGTGGTCAAGAACAAGGTCGCGCCGCCGTTCCGCCAGGCCGAGTTCGAGATCCTCTACGGCGAGGGCACCTCGCGCGAAGGCGAGATCATCGAGCTGGGCGTGGCCCAGAACCTGATCGACAAGTCCGGCGCCTGGTACAGCTACAAGGGCGACCGTATCGGCCAGGGCAAGGAGAACGTGCGCCAGTTCCTGCGCGACAACCCGGCCATCGCCAACGAGATCGACGCCGACCTGCGCGCCAAGCTGCTGGTAAGCAGCGGCAACTCGCCGCTGCCGGCGGTCGAGGTCGAAGAGGCCTGATCCTCCCGTTGCGTGTCGCCGGATGCCTCGCCGTAGTAGCGACAAACCGGATAAGCCCAGCGCCTACAGCAAGGCGCTGGGCTTGCTTGCGCGCCGTGAGCATTCCCGGCGCGAGCTGAAGCTCAAGCTGCGCCAGGGCGGCTACGAGGGCGAAGAAGCGGGCGAGGCACTCGACCGCCTGGGTGAGCAGCACTACCAGGACGATGATCGTTTCGCCGAGATGCTGGTGCGCAGCCGGGTGGCCCAAGGCTACGGCCCCATGCGGTTGCGCGCCGAATTGAAGAGCCACGGGTTGGCCGATGCCCGCATCCGGGCCGTGCTGGACGCCGCCGAGGTGGACTGGAACGCGCAGGCCGCCGCGCAGCTTCGGCGCCGATATGGCGCCAAATCGGCGCCAGATGCCGCAGAAATGGCCCGCCGGGCTCAATTTCTCTTGCGTCGTGGCTTTCCCGCCGCCACAGTACGGAGTGTTACCCACGCCGACGTGGACGACGCAGCCGACGACGAAGCCTGACCTCCCCGATAGCTGGGGCGGATGAGCGCCGTTGCGGCGCCGTTTCCCGGGCGTGACCTCTCCGCCAGGTCTTCCCCAGCCGCATGAAAACTGCCGAAATCCGCTCGACTTTCCTCGACTATTTCCGTTCGAAAGGGCACACCATCGTGCCGTCCAGCTCCCTGGTGCCGGCCAGCGATCCCACGCTGCTGTTCACCAACTCGGGCATGGTGCAGTTCAAGAACGTATTCCTGGGCAGCGAGAAGCTGTCGTACGTGCGGGCGGCCGATGTGCAGCGCTGCCTGCGTGCCGGCGGCAAGCACAACGACCTGGACTCGGTGGGCTACACCGCCCGCCACCACACCTTCTTCGAGATGCTGGGCAACTGGTCGTTCGGCGACTACTTCAAGCGCGACGCCATCGCCTATGCGTGGGAGCTGCTGACCGACGTCCTCAAGCTGCCCAAGGACAAGCTGTGGGTCACCGTCTATCACACCGATGACGAAGCCTACGACCTGTGGAACAAGGAAGTGGGCGTGCCGGCCGAGCGCATCGTGCGCATCGGCGACAACAAGGGCGCGCCGTTCGCTTCCGACAATTTCTGGCAGATGGCCGACACCGGTCCGTGCGGCCCGTGTACCGAAATCTTCTTCGACCACGGCGAAGGCATCGCCGGCGGCCCGCCGGGCTCGCCCGATGAGGACGGCGATCGCTACATCGAGATCTGGAATCTCGTGTTCATGCAGTTCGATCGCGCGCCCGATGGCACGCTGTCGCCCCTGCCGGCGCCGTGCGTGGACACCGGCATGGGCCTGGAGCGCCTGGCCGCCGTGCTGCAGCACGTGCATTCCAACTACGAGATCGACCTGTTCCAGCACCTGATCAAGGTCGCGGCGGAGCTGACCGGCACCAAGGATCTCGCCAACAAGTCGCTGCGCGTGATCGCCGATCACATCCGTGCCTGCTCGTTCCTGATCGTCGACGGCGTGCTGCCGTCCAACGAGGGTCGCGGCTACGTGCTTCGCCGCATCATCCGCCGCGCGCTGCGCCATGGCTGGATGCTGGGCGTGCGCGGCGATTTCTTCTGGAAGATGCTGCAGCCGCTGGTCGAGGAGATGGGCGAGGCCTATCCGGAACTGGCGCAGAAGCAGGGCTTCGTGGAAGAGGCGTTGCGCACCGAAGAACGCCGCTTCGGCGAGACGCTGGAGAACGGCATGCGCCTGTTCGACGCCGTCGCCGCCAAGGCCAACGGCACGATCCCGGGCGCAGACGCGTTCCGCCTGTACGACACCTACGGTTTCCCAGTGGACCTCACGGCGGATATCGCGCGCGAGCGCGGCCTCACCGTGGACATGGACGGCTTCGAGCAGTCCATGAAGGAACAGCAGGAGCGCAGCCGCGAAGGCGGCAAGTTCGAGGCCAAGGGCCAGATGCCGGCCGAGCTGGCGAGCCAGCTGTCGCCCACCGTCTTCCTCGGCTACGAGGCGCTGACCAGCCAGGGCAGCAAGGTCGTCGGCATCGTGCGTGGCGGCAAGCAGTTCGACGCGCTGGAGGAGGGCGAGGATGGCCTGGTCATTCTCGACCGCACGCCGTTCTACGCCGAGTCCGGCGGCCAGGTGGGCGATACCGGTTCCTTGGTGAATGCCTCCGGCACGCTCGCCGTGGGCGACACGCTCAAGATGGGCGGTGTGTTCTTCGGTCATGCGGGTCGCTGGAGCGGCAAGCAGGCCCTGCGCGTGGGCGATGTGGTCGACGCCAGCGTCGACGGCACGCGCCGCCAGGCGATCGTGTTGAATCACTCTGCCACGCATCTGTTGCACGCCGCGTTGCGCAAGGTGCTGGGTGAGCATGTCACCCAGAAGGGCTCGCTGGTGGCACCAGAGCGCCTGCGCTTCGACTTCTCGCATTTCAAGCCGATGAGCGCAGATGAACTGCGCGAGATCGAAAGCCTCGTCAACGCCGAAGTGCGTCGCAACGAAGCGGCTGAAATCCATCAGATGGGCTACGACGCCGCGATCGAGTTCGGTGCGATGGCGCTGTTCGGCGAAAAGTACGGCGACGAAGTGCGCGTGCTGAAGATGGGCGATTTCTCCACCGAGTTGTGCGGCGGCACTCATGTGGGCCGCACCGGTGATATCGGCCTGTTCAAGATCGTCAGCGAGGCCGGTGTGGCTTCCGGCGTGCGCCGTATCGAGGCGGTGACCGGTTCGGGTGCGCTGGCCTACGTGGCCGATGAAGAGCGCCGCCTGGGCGAGTTCTCCCAGCTGCTGTCGTCCACGGGTGATGACGCCGTGGAGAAGCTGCGCCAGATCTTCGACAAGCAGAAGAAGCTCGAACGCGAACTGGAATCATTGCGGGCCAAGGCGGCGGGTTCGGCCACGGCTGATCTTGCGTCCACGGCGCAGGATATTGATGGCATCAAACTCATCGTGGCTCGTCTCGAGGGCCTCGACGCCAAGGCGCTGCGCGACAGCATGGACCAGCTCAAGCAGCAGCTCAGCGATTGCGTGATCCTGCTCGCAGGCGCGGCCGACGGGCGTGTGTCGCTGGTGGCTGGCGTGAACGGCAAGGCGCTTGGCCGCATCAAGGCCGGCGACGTGGTGGCCCATGTGGCCAGCCAGATCGACGGCAAGGGCGGCGGGCGTCCGGACATGGCCCAGGGCGGTGGTACGGACAGCCCGGAACTCCCCCGCATCCTGAACGGTCTTGCCGGTTGGATCGGTGAGCGTTTGGCTTCCTGAAGCGAAGCTATCGCTCAGACTCCGTTCCCGTTTACGCATTGCACTGCCCGCGGACGCTCGGCTAGTATCAAACACTGCCGACACCGCTGGTTGCGACGGTGTCGACCGACATGGCATCGCAGGGGATGCTAGGTCTGTGAACCGGGGAAGGCGGTAGGGCCTTCGGCGGTAGAATCGTCGAACTGTCCAGACGGTGAAGCTCAGGGGTGAGGCATAACCGTCTGTTGGCCTATGACCAAAGTATTCATGGAGTGGCAAACATGTTGATTCTGACCCGCAGGGTCGGTGAAACCTTGATGATCGGTGACGAGGTGACCGTTACCGTTCTGGGCGTGAAGGGCAACCAGGTGCGAATTGGCATCAATGCCCCCAAGAACGTCGCGGTGCATCGTGAAGAGATCTATCAGCGGATCAAGAACGAGCACGAGCCGGATGCATCCGGCGACGCTGGCGAACACTGACAGGCAATAAAAGCTTTACCTGAAGCGCGCCGGTTAGTATCCTTGCCGGCTCCGCAGTAATGCGGACAAAATTCGGAGAGATGCCCGAGAGGCCGAAGGGGCTCCCCTGCTAAGGGAGTATAGGGTCAAAAGCCTTATCGAGGGTTCGAATCCCTCTCTCTCCGCCAGTAATAAAAAACCCCGGCATGAATGCCGGGGTTTTTTATTGCGTGGAATTCACGGCTGATTATTTTCATCAGCGAACGCGCCTGGAATCGGCACGCGCGCGCCTTGTCTCCGATGTTGATCGGCCTTGAAGCTGATGCGCTTTTCGCGATCGCGAATGTTGCCAGGTAACGGTTGAGACCTTGCCGCCCGGAAGAGGGTGAAGCCGAGCCTTGCTGTCTCTGCGATTCAACGCATCCGGCACGCGTGGCGGCCCGTGCGGAATATTCATCCCAGGGCTTTCGCGCGGGCCGCAGGAGCGGCCGAGGGGCGCCTTATGCGATGGAGAGGCCGCGCAGTTCGCTGCCTTCCGGCGAGACGCGCAGCACCGAGCCGTGTTCGTACCAGTCGCCGAGCACGATGCGTTCGGCGGCTTGTCCATCGATATCGAAACGGTGGACGGCCGGGCGATGCGTGTGGCCGTGGATGAGGCGCGTGACGCCCGCCTTGCGCATGGTGTCGGCCACGGCGTCGGCATTGACGTCCATGATGGTTTCCATCGTGCTGCCCGTATGCGCACGGCTGTCCTCGCGCGCTTTCGCGGCGAACGCACGGCGCGCCGCGAGTGGCATCGAGAGCACCTGCGCCATCCATTCCGGCGTGCGCACCTGTTGGCGCACGGTCTGGTAGGCGACGTCGTCGGTGCAGAGCACGTCGCCGTGCATCAGCAGGGTGGGGCGGCCGTAGAGGTCGTGCATGGTGCCGTCGTTGAGCAGGGTGAAGCCCGCGCGCCTGGCGAAATCTTCACCCAGCAGGAAGTCGCGATTGCCGACCATGAAGTACACCGGCACCCCGCTGTCGCGCAGCGCCCTGGTGGCCTGCGCTATGCGTCCGGGGAGCTCGGCATCGTCGTCGTCACCGATCCACGCTTCGACAAGGTCGCCTAGGATATAGAGCGCATCGGCCGAACGTGCCTCGTCACTGGCGAGGAACTGTTCGAACAGCTGGGTGATCTGCGGACGGCTGTCGTCCAGGTGCAGGTCGGCAATGAACAGCGTGGCCATGAAGCTTCAGCCCTTGCTCTTGGGCTTGTCGGTGCTCTTGGCAGGCGCGGGTGCGGCAGGCTTGTCCGCACCGGTCTTCTCGGCAGCTGGCTTCTGTTCGCTGCCGGCGGCTTCCTCGCCGACGACGTTGGCACTGTCGATCACCACCAGCGGGTTGGGCACGTCGGTCGCAAACGGACCCAGGCCACGCGTGGGCAGGCCGGCGATCTTGTCGACCACGTCCATGCCTTTGACGACCTTGCCGAACACCGTATAGCCCCAGGTCAGCCCGCTCTGGTTGCCGACGAAATCGAGGCGACGGTTGTCGACGAGGTTGAAGAAGAATTGCGCGGTACCCGAATTGGGGTCTGCGGCGCGTGCCACGGCGACGGTGCCGCGCAGGTTGGACAGGCCGTTGTCCGCTTCACTCGGGATGGCCGAACGTGTGCGCTTGGCTTGCAGGTCGCGTGTGTACAGGCCGCCCTGCACCAGATAACCCTGGATGGCGCGATGAAACACGGTGCCGCTGTAGAAGCCGTCGCGCACGTATTGCAGGAAGTTGGCGACGCTCTTGGGCGACTTGTCCGGAAAGAGCTCGATGGTGACGTCACCCTGCGAGGTATGCAGCACTACTTCCGGATGAGGTGCGGCAGCCGGTGTCGTGGCGGGCTTGGCGGCCTGGGCCAGCAGCGCGAGCGGCGACATCAACAGGGCGACGGCGAGCAGGATTCGAGTCATGGCGGGCTGGGCGACGTGTGGCATCAGGACATGATACGCGGCGAAGAGACGCAGTGGGCCGGCTGGAGCAAGGGTCGGTCAGGCTCAGGACGGATGGACTTCCAGTAGCAGGCCCAGCTCGTTCATGGGCACCTGCTCCTGTTCCAGATCGGCCTCGCTGAGCGGGTGCTGCTCCAGCCACGCCGAGGGCAGCACCAGCCGCACGCGGTGGCTGGTGGCCGCCAGCTGCATCTGCGGCAGCGATTCGGCGCGGCGCGCACGGCGGAACAGCACGGCAAGGCGCAACAGGGCGGTGATGTAACGCGCCAGCTGGCGATAGCGTTGCGGCAGCGCGGAGAAGGTGGCCTTGTCCGGCTTGCGGCGATGCGCCTCCACGATGGCCGCGAGCAACTGCTGCTCCTGCCGGGAGAAGCCCGCCAGGTCGGCGTTGCGCAGGATGTAGGCACCGTGGTGGTGGTGCTGGCTGTGCGCAATGGCGAGGCCGATCTCGTGCACGCGGGAAGCCCACGACAGCCACTCGCGCGCCTCGGCATCGAGCTTCCACGAGCGGGCGATCTGGTCGAACAGCATCAACGCGGTCGACTCCACGCGGCGCGCCTGCGCACGATCCACGCCGTAGCGGTTGGCCAGCGCGTCGACGCTGGAAGTGCGCGGATCGGTGCCGCCTGCACGACCGATCAGGTCCCACAGCAGGCCTTCGCGCATCGAGCTTTCGCATACGCGCATGCGCTCGATGCCCAGTGCCTCGAACGCCGCCTCGAAGATCACCACGCCGCCAGCGATCACCGGGGCGCGATCCTCGGTAAGGCCGGGGAGCTTCAGCGTGTTGATCTGGCCCTGGCTAAGCAGGGCGTCGCGCAACGCGGCAATGGACGCCGGCGTGATGCCGTCGTCGGAGAACTTCATGGCCTGCACCACCGAGCCGATGGCCTTGGCGGTGCCGGATGAGCCATAGGCCTCGACCCAGCCCGATTCTCGGTAGTCCTCCGCGAACTGCTGCAGCAGCACGCCGATTTCGTTGTTGGCGCGCTGCCAGCGCTTGCGGTTGAGCTTGCCGCCGGGGAAGAAGCGCAGCGTCGAGGCGATGCAGCCGGCCTGCACGCTTTCCGTGTGCATCGGTGCAAAGCCACGGCCAATGATGAATTCGGTACTGCCACCGCCGACGTCGATCACCAGCCGGCTTTCGCGCGAGGCGGGCAGGTCGTGCGAGCTGCCCAGGAAGATCAGGCGGCCTTCCTCGCGACCCGAGACGATTTCCACGGGGTGGCCGAGTTCCGCTTCGGCGGCGGTAAGAAACGATTGTGGCGAGGCCAGCCGGCGGACGGTGTTGGTGGCGACGGCGCGGACGCGGATCGAGGGCACGCCAGCGATGCGCTGGCCAAAGCGGGCAAGGCAGTTGAGCGCGCGGGCGCGGTGTTCGGCATCCAGCGTGCCGTCGGCGCGCAGGCCCGCGGCCATGCGTACTGTCTCGCGCAGGCGATCGATCACGCGTGGCTCACCGTGCTCCACGCGCGCCACCACCATGTGGTAGCTGTTGGAGCCCATGTCCACGGCGGCGATCAGTTCGCCGTCCTTGATCGGGGTCTGATCGCCTTGGCTCATGCGGGGCTCACGTCGGGCTGCAAGACGTGGATTCTCTCACGCTGGCGCGCTGTCGCGAAGCCGCATGGCCGACTCAGGCGGTGACTGGCACGATCCGATCCAGCAACCATTGCTGGGCGCTATGGGGTAGCTCGTCGCCGGAGCGTGCCCGCGTATAGCGCCCCTTGCCGTCGAGCAGCCAGGCATCGACATTGTCGGCCAGGTAGTTGGCCAGCGTCTCGTCATAGACCCGCTTGGCCAGCACCGGATCGAGGATGGGGAAGGCCACTTCGATGCGGCGCATCAGGTTGCGTTCCATCCAGTCGGCACTGGCACAGTACAGCTCCGGCGCGCCGTCGTTGGCAAACCAGTACACGCGGCTGTGCTCGAGGAAACGCCCGACGATCGAGCGTACGCGGATGCGCTCGGACACACCGGCCAGGCCGGGGCGAAGGGTGCAGGCACCGCGCACGATCAGGTCGATTTCCACGCCGGCCTGCGATGCACGGTACAAGGCCTGGATCACATGCGCCTCGTTGAGCGCGTTGAGCTTGGCGACGATGCGCGCGGGCTTGCCCGCGAGTGCGTGGGCCGTTTCGCGCTCGATCTTCTCCAGCACCTTGCCATACAGCGTGAACGGCGAATGCAGCAGGTGCTGCAGCTCGATCATCGGGCCCAGCCCGGACAGCTGCTGGAAGACCTTGTGCAGGTCCTCGCCGATGCCCGGGTGTGCCGTCATCAGGCCGATGTCGGTATAGCTGCGGCTGTTGGCCTGGTGATAGTTGCCGGTGGACAGGTGCACGTAACGGCGCAGGCTGTCGTCTTCGCGGCGCACGATCAACAGCATCTTGGCGTGCGTCTTGAAGCCCACCACGCCGTACACCACTTGCACGCCGGCTTCCTGCAGGCGCGTGGCGAGGCGGATATTGGCCTCCTCGTCGAAGCGCGCGCGCAGCTCGATGACGACGGTGACGTCCTTGCCGTTGCGCGCCGCTTCCACCAGCAGGTCCACCAGCGGCGTATCGACGCCGGCACGATAGAGCGTCTGCTTGATAGCGAGCACGGCCGGATCCTGAGCCGCCTGGCGCAGCAAATCCACCACCGCGGCGAAGGATTCGTAGGGGTGGTGCAGCAGCACATCGCGCTGGCGCAGCACTTCGAACTTGCAGCGGCTGTCGTTGAAGGCCTGCGGCAGCTGCGGGATGAAGCGGGGGAACTTCAGATCGGGCCGATCGAGGCCGTCGTAGATGGTGCCGGCGCGGATGATGTTGACCGGGCCATCGCAGCGGTAGACGTCGGTATCTTCCAGCTCGAAATTCGCGATCAGCATGGAGACGATGGATTTGGGACAGTCGGCGCCGATCTCCAGGCGCACCGGGCGGGCGTAGCCACGGCCTATGAGTTCCTCGCTCAAGGCGCGGGCGAGGTTGTCGACTTCGGCTTCCTCCACCATCAGCTCGCTGTTGCGGGTCACGCGGAACTGATAGGCGCCGGCCACCTTGAAGCCCGGGAACATCAGGTCGACGAAGCCCTGCAGCAGCTCGGCCAGGAAGATATAGTGCTCGCCGCCGTCGCACACCTCGTCCGGCAGGCGGATGATGCGCGGCAGCGAGCGCGGCGCACGCACCAGCGCCATGTGTCCCTCGCGGCCGAACGCATCGCGTCCCTTCAGCACCACTGCGATGTTGAGGGTCTTGTTGAGGATGCGCGGGAACGGATGCGCCGGATCCAGTCCCAGCGGCGACAGCACCGGCATCACTTCATTCTCGAAGTAGCCTTGCAGCCAGCCGCGCTGCCGCTCGGTCCAGCGCGAGCGGGTCAGGAAATGGATGTTCTCCTCATCCAGCGCGGGGCGAAGCTCCTCCTGCCAGGTGGTGTACTGCTCGGCCACCAGGTCCAGCACGCGCTTGCGGATGCGCGTCAGCAACTCGCCGGAGGAAAGACCATCTGGCCCCGGCGCCGCCGAACCGAACATGTGGTGATGCTTGAGCATGGCCACGCGCACCTCGAAGAACTCGTCGAGGTTGTTGGCCACGATGCTCAGGAAGCGCAGCCGCTCCAGCAGGGGAATGCGCGTGTCGCGGGCCTGGGCCAGCACGCGGAAATTGAACTCGAGCGCCGCCAGTTCGCGGCTGAGGTAGAACTCAGGAGCAGCTCGGTCGGCAACGGGCGAAGGAGTGGCGGGTTTACGGCGCATCCCGCCATTCTGGCCGATGCGACGTTTTGTTACATGGCGCAATGCGGCGGACTGTGACGGCCGTTCAGGTAGCGCCCCGAACGGGTCCGTAGATCAGTCCGGATCATTGCCACCCGGTGCCAGCAGGCGCTCGCCGCTGAACCAGCAGGAGAAGGTGGAGCCCTGGCCAGGCTCGCTCTGGATGTCCAGTCGCGCCTGGTGCAGATTCAGCACGTGCTTGACGATGGACAGGCCCAGGCCGGTGCCGCCGCTTTCGCGCGAACGGCTGGACGACACGCGGTAGAAGCGCTCGGTAAGGCGAGCCAGGTGCGTGGCCGGGATGCCATAGCCGGTGTCGCTCACCGAATACACCGCGCCTTCCGGCGTGCGGCGCCAGCGCACCGTGATACGGCCACCGGTGGGTGTGTAGCGCACGGCGTTGCTCACCAGGTTGGAGAACGCGCTGTGCAGGTCTTTCACCGAGCCGAGCAGGTCGGCTTCGGCAGTGCACTCCACGGTGATCTGGTGGCGCCCCTGGCTCAGCGCCTCGGCTTCCTTGCGGATCGTGGCGAGCAGCGGCGTCATCTGCACGCGCTCGTCCTGCACGTGCTCCTGGGTTTCCAGGCGCGATAGCGTCAGCAGATCTTCGACGATCTGGCCCATGCGCTTGGATTGCGCGCGCATCTCGTTGAGCACGGGGGCGAGTTCGGGCACGTCTTCCGGGTCGATCAACTCGAGATAGCCGTGGATTACCGTGAGCGGCGTGCGCAATTCGTGCGACACGTTGGCCACGAAATCGCGGCGGATCTGTTCCAGCCGGGTGAGGTGGCTGATGTCACGTGCGAGCAACAAACGCTGGCGGCGACCGAACGGCAACAGCGTGACATTGATGTGTCGATTCGGATGGCCCGGCGCCGCCACGTCGTTGAGCGGTTCGCGCGCGCCTTCCTTCAGCCACGAGGCGAGTTCGGTCGTGCTGAGACGCTCATCCAGATGCGCGCCACGATCCTGTGGGCGACGCAGGCCCAGCAGCTCTTCGGCGGCATGGTTGAACCAACGGACGTGCTGCTCGTTGTCGAGCAGGACGACTGCATCCGGCAGGCTGCCGGCGGCGCTGCGCAGGTCGCGCAGACTGGAGGCGATGCGGCGGGAACGCGTCATGAAACGGTCATGCTGAAGGGAAGTCACCGAGGAACTCTGCGTCATCATGAGCTGCGCTTGATGACGGATTTGGGTCAGAAGCAAGACGATTTCCGCGATGGCAACCAGCGCCACGCCCGTGGCGACATGGCCTCCCGCAAACCAGCCGATGACGCCGCCCACAAGCCATCCGGCGACCATTGCGGCCGGCAGCTTCCATGAGCGGTCGAAGAGATAGGGCATGGGCGGTCAGTCATGAATGCCGGGCTGGCGGTGCGCCAGCATCGGCAAAAGCCTGCTTGCCCGCAATAGCGCTGTCGGGCGCCTCAGGGGCTGGCGGAAAAACGGTAACCCGCGCCACGGACCGTCTGAACCATGTCATCCAGCTTCCATGGTTCAAGCGTCTTGCGCAGGCGGCGGATGTGCACGTCCACCGTGCGTTCTTCCACGTACACGCTGCCGCCCCATACATGGTCGAGCAGCTGTGCGCGTGAGTAGACACGCTCCGGATGCGTCATGAAGAAATACAGCAGGCGATATTCGGTCGGCCCGATGGTGACCGCGTCGTCGCCGGCAAACACGCGATGCGCGGGGCCGTCGATGCGCAGGCCGCCGAGTTCGACCATGCCCGAGCCGTCGTCGCCCTGGCTGCGGCGCAGTACCGCCTTGATGCGGGCTACGAGTTCGCGGGTGGAGAACGGCTTGACGACGTAGTCGTCGACGCCGGCTTCCAGGCCGTTGACGCGATCCATCTCCTCACCGCGCGCGGTGAGCATGATGATCGGTACTTCGCGGCTCAGCTCCTCCTTGCGCAGGCGACGGGCCAGTTCTAGGCCACTGGTACCGGGCAGCATCCAGTCGAGCAGGATGAGATCCGGCACCTGTTCGGCGATGGCGAGCTGGGCAGCACGGGCGTCGGCAGCGTGGATGGCGTCCATGCCCGCCTTGCGGAGGGCAAAGGCGACCATGTCGCGGATCGAGGCTTCGTCTTCGACGATCAGAATGCGTTTGTGCACGCGTGGGGTCCGCTTGGGGGCCTATGACGCAATTATTGCAACGGGGAAATGTTACGCCGCGATGACATTTCACGTCAGCGCAACGTGACGGCAGTGTCTCGCCGTCACGGAACGAAGGTTCAGCGGCTGGCCTCGCGGGCGCTGAAGCAGACCCGGCCCTGGCAGTTGGAGCCATTTTGCAGGGGTTGCTGGCTGCGGCCGTCGGGGTTGTCGTCGGTCTGCACCCGGCGCTTGCGGAGCTCCATCACCAGCGGCGTCAGGTCGTTGATGCGGGCCTGGATGCGGGCGCGGGCGTAGTAATCGAGGTCGGGGCGCTTCAGCAGGTTCTTGAGCTGCTCCATGGCGTCGAACGGCCGACCGGAGAGGTAGGACGCATCGGCATAGGCTTCGCCGGCGCGTACCGTATCGCCGGCTTTGTCGCTGGCGCGGGCGTACGTCCGATAAAGCTCAGGCTCGTCGTTGTTGTCGAGCATGGGCATCAGCATGGTGGCCGCCTGGCGGGCATCGTCCTGGCTACCACCTTCGATGAGGGCCTTGGCATAACCCAATGCGATGGCGCGGTTGCGCGGCGATTGCCGGTTGAGGTCGGCGTACAGGGTCAACGCTTCCGCGCGATGCCCCGCCTGCAGCTTGGCATCGGCCATGGCCAGGCGCAGCACCTGGTTGTCCGGGTGCGCCGTCAGCAGCGGCTGCAACTCGTCGATGGCCTTGCTGCCGTTGTTGCTGCGTATCAGCGCGAGTGCGTAGCCGTAGTGATTCGACGGAACGTCGAAACTGCGGTCGTTCTTCAGGCTGGATGCGTAGTACGACGTCATCTGGCCGGGGTCGTTGGACAGCACGCGCACGCGTTCGCGCATCAGCAGGAAGTTGTCCACGCCGCCCTTGCCGTCGTGGTTGGTGAGGGACGTAGGGTCCTTCACGAAGGCAATCGGGGCGGTGCTTTTTTCCCATTGCGTCTTGTCCAGCGTCGAACCCGCCGGTCGTTCTTTCTGCCTGGCGATCAAGGTACCCGCGCGTGCCTTGGCATCGCTGATGCGGTCCATGGTCACCGGGTGGTCCTGCAGCAGCGCGGGCGTGTCGCCCAGGTCGCCGCCGCTGCCCACGCGCAGCGTGTCTTCCATGCGCCCGAAGAAGGACGCCATGGCGCTCGGGTCGTAGCCGGCGTTGGCCAGGGTCTGGATGCCGGCGCGGTCGGCTTCGATTTCGTCCTTGCGGGTGAAGTTGATCTGGCGCTGCATCAGCAGGCCCTGGCCGCCCATCAGGATCGCGCCTGCCGCGTCGCCGGCCCCGGCGCCCGCGCCTGCGGCGATGGCGCCCAGCAACACCAGCGCCATCAGTGGCGTGTCCTTCTTGGATGCCTCGAACGCGCGTTGCAGATGGTTCTGCGTGATGTGGCCGATTTCGTGGGCAATCACGCCGGCCAGCTCGCTCTCGTTGTTGGTGAGGACGATCAGGCCCGAGTTCACCGCGATATAGCCACCAGGGGCGGCAAACGCGTTGATGATGTTGTCCTTGGCGATGAAGAACTGGAAATGGTCCTTGGGCTTCTCGCTGCCGGACACCAGGCGATAGCCAAGATCGTTGATGTAGTCGTCGAGCAGGGCGTCGTCGAGCACCATGTCGAGCGCGCGCATTTGGCGCAGCATGGCGGCACCGTAGTCCTGCGCTTCCTGCGGGGAGATCAGCGCATTGGCCGAGCTGCCCAGGTCGGGCAGCCGCACGTCGCGATCCTGGGCCTGGGCGCTAAGCGTCAGGCCGGCGCAAACCAGCGCCGTCAGCAGGCGGGAAGGCAAAAAACGGGTCATGGGCATCCTGTCCCGAAAAGCGGTGTCGACATGCGTTTTGCTGTCCTTGGATCGCCCCCGCGCCAATCGGCCGGTCTGGGGTGGCAACGGAATCCTGGGGCCTTGGGAACGGGGCGTGGTGCCATTCGCATAGGTCAGCGACAATACCATTGTGAGACACCCGTCCGGGGTGTCAGTTCAGTAACTATTGGCTTGTTTCAAAGTGCGGTTGCCCCCATTTTGAAACAGTCGTATTAATTTTCGGTTCCGGAGTTTGTCGTGCCCAAGATTGAGGTCTATTCCACTGCGGTGTGCCCTTACTGCGTGTCCGCCAAGAACCTGCTCAAGTCCAAGGGGCTGGAATGGAGCGAAGTGCGCATCGACATGGATCCTACGCAGCGCGAGGTGATGCTGGCGCGCAGCGGCGGCCGTCGCACGGTGCCGCAGATCTTCATCAACGATCACCACGTCGGCGGCTTCGACGATCTGGTGGCCGCGGACCGTAGCGGCAAGCTCGCCGAACTGCTGGGAGCTGCCGCATGAGCAAGCCCACCGACGAGCAGGCCGGCAAGGACCGCGTGGCGGAATTCACCGCGTTCCGCCACCGCATGAACGAACGGATCCTGTCCGAAGACAACCAGGTGGTGCGCCGCTTCTTCGCGCTGGACACCCAGACCTACAAGCCCGGCGCCCTGGACGTGAAGACCAAGGAGCTGCTGGGCCTGGTTGCCTCCATGGTGCTGCGCTGCGACGACTGCATCAGCTACCACGTCGCCCAGTGCAAGGAAGCCGGCGTGACGCGCGAGGAATTCTTCGAGACCTTCAGCGTAGGCCTGGTGGTGGGCGGTTCCATCGTGATCCCGCACCTGCGCCGCGCGGTGGATTTCCTCGACCAGCTCGAATCCGGCGATGGCGCAGCCGCGTCGGATTGCTCCAGCCACGGCTGAGCCCCGGGACAGCGGAGCGGCTGCCTCCTTGCCGCTCCGTTGACGCATGCGAGTTTATTCAATGCTGCATGCGAGGATTTGCAACGGCCGCCGGGGCTTTCGCTCTGGCCGCTCGGTGCGGCATGGGGGATAATTGAAGGGATTTATGGCCCTGACGTCCCCCGCTTCAGGGTTGCAAGATTCTTATCCCCCAAGGAGTGTCCCATGAGCAAGACCATTGCCGTGATTCCGGGCGACGGTATCGGCCCCGAGATCATGAACGCCACGCTGCGCGTGCTCGACGCCCTGGACTGCGGCCTGTCCTATGAGTTCGTCGATGCCGGCATGGTCGCGCTGGAAAAGAGCGGCGATCTCCTGCCGCAGCCGACGCTCGATTCCATCGCCAAGCACAAGGTGGCCCTCAAGGGCCCGCTTACCACCCCGGTGGGCGGTGGCTTCACCTCGATCAACGTGACCCTGCGTCGCCACTTCGACCTGTACGCCAACGTGCGTCCGGCGATCAGCTTCCCGGGCACCAAGGCGCGCTTCGAGAACATCGACATCATCACGGTGCGCGAAAACACCGAGGGTGCGTACCTGTCCGAAGGCCAGACGTTGTCCGAAGACGGCGAGACCGCCATCTCGATGGTGCGCAACACTCGCAAGGGTTCCAGCCGCATCGTTCGCTATGCCTTCGAGCTGGCCGTGAAGAAGGGCCGCAAGAAGGTCACGGCCGTGCACAAGGCCAACATCATCAAGACCGCTTCGGGCCTGTTCCTCAACGTGGCGCGCGAAATCGCCAAGGAATACCCGCAGATCGAGTTCAACGAGATGATCGTTGACAACGCCTGCATGCAGCTGGTGATGAAGCCCGAGCAGTTCGACGTGATCGTCACCACCAACCTGTTCGGCGACATCCTGTCCGACCTGTGCGCCGGCCTGGTCGGTGGCCTGGGGCTGGCCCCGGGCGACAACATCGGTACCGAGGCGGCGATCTTCGAAGCCGTGCACGGCTCGGCACCGGACATCGCCGGCAAGGGCATCGCCAACCCGTGCGCGCTGCTGCTCGCCGCGGCCGACATGCTCGATCACCTCGGCATGGTCGACAAGGGTGACAAGGTGCGCAATGCGATCCGCGACACCATGACCAACGACCGCGACAGCGTCACACCGGACATCGGCGGCAAGGGCACCACGGACACGTTCGGCGACGCCATCGTCAAGCGCGTGCGCGCAGCCTGAGGTTTCCGCTTCCGCTGAAAAAGCCCCTCGCAAGAGGGGCTTTTTTTGTGCGCGTCAATCATTGGCAAGCGCAGAATCGTGCGCCTGCAATTGCCAAGATCATGCTGCCGGGCCGGCCTTAGAATGAGGGTCTGTGTTGTGGGACCGATGCACGATGGCTGCCCTGGCCAACTTGTGGTCCGTGGCTTTGGACTGGACGACGCTGCATGCCGTCGATCCGGCCCTGAGTGTGCTGCACCTGTCGTGGCTCCAGGGCCAGGCTTCCGGGATCGCCCGCTACTTCCTGCTCACCTCGATACAGGTCGCCGTCATCGCCGCGGTGCTGCGGCCGCTGGAAGACGTGTGGCCGGCGGAGCGCTGGTCGCAGCGCCGGACCACAGCGATCGATTGTCGTTACACGCTGATCAAGCTGTTCGTGGTGTTGCCGCTGTTCACCTACCTGGTGCTGTTCCCGCTCAACCAGTGGATGGGCGGTGACAGCGAGGGTGACGGGGCCGGCCTGGTGAGCCTGCAGCAGGGCGTACCCTGGTTGCGCGAGCATCCAGTGGCGCTGTTCCTGGTCTATTACGCGATCTACGATTTCGTGCTGTATGTGGTGCACCGCCTGCAGCACGGCATCCCGTGGTGGTGGGCATTGCACAGCCTGCACCACAGCCAGCGCCAACTGAGTTGCTGGTCGAACGATCGCGATCACTATCTCGACGATTTGCTTGAAGCGCTCATCGTCGCTGCGGTAGGTGTGGCGATCGGCGTGGCGCCGACGGACTATGCGTTGCTGGTGCTGTTCGGCGAGCTGTTGCAGAACCTCGGGCACGCGAACATCCGCCTGCATTTCGGGCCGGTGCTGGGGCGCGTGCTGGTCGACCCGCGCTACCACCGCTTGCATCACATGCGCGTCGATCCGGATCGCCCGACGCTGCACGCCTGCAACTACGCCTTCATTTTCCCGATCTGGGACATCCTGTTCGGCACGGCGCTCTATGGCGAAGCGTCACGGCCCACCGGCGTATGCGATCCCATGGTCAATGCCGACAATCGCTACGGCATCCTCGCCCAGCAATGGATGACGCTGCGCCGGTGGTGGGGCGCGATCCGTTGCCGCGCCGGCTGGATGCCGGGCGACGTGGCGTTCGACGAGCGCTACCGGCCCGTGTCCGTCCGGCATATCGATCTTCATGCGCTGGAGAGGAGCGGGCGGCCGTTGCAGGCCGCCCGGGGTGCGCGGGATCCGGTGTCCGGTCCTGCCTGACTCGCGTCAGGCGGCCTGCCTTGCCGCCGGACGATAGCTGCCGCCCGGCGTCTGGAAGGCCACGTTGATCCGGTTCCAGGTATTGATGAGATTGACGGCCAGCGTGAGGTTCAGCAGTTCTTCCTCGCTGAAGGAGGCGAGGGCGCGCTGGTAGACCTCGTCCGGAACGCCGTCCGCGCCAAGGCGTGTCACCGCTTCGGCCCAGGCGAAGGCGGCGCATTCGCGCTCGCTGTAGATCGCGGGCGCTTCGCGCCAACCGGCAAGCATGTAGAGGCGCTGCTCGGTTTCGCCGGCGGTGCGCGCATCCTTGCTGTGCATGTCCAGGCAATACGCGCAACCGTTGATCTGCGACACGCGCATCTGCACGAGCTCGACCAGCGACGCCTCCAACCCGCACTTGTGCAGCGCCACGCCATAGTCGAGCAGGGGCTTCAGGGCCTGGGGATACTTCATGATGGAAAAGCGCTTGGACATGACGAACTCCTTGGAATGCGGCCACAGTGGCCGCTCATGACAAGGACGTGCGTCCCAGCGGATTCGTGACAGCTTCGAGTCGAGCGAGCTTTTCCGGGTTGCGCAGCGAGTGGATGCTGGTGATGTGCTCGCCGTCCGTTTCGATCCAGGCGACCGTCGCGAGCTTCGCATCCACCCAGGTGAGCAGGGCCGGCGCGCCATTGATCCATTGCAGGCGATGCACGATGGACAGGCTGCGATAGCGCTCCGCGATGATCGAATACAGCCGTACGACGCGATCGCCGCCATGCAGCGGCCGCAACATGGCGCTCACCTTGCCGCCGCCATCGGCGAGATGGACCGCATCTTCGGCAAACAACGCCTGCAGCGCCGGCACATTGGCCTGTTCCAGCGCGTCGCGAAACTTTTCCAGCAGGCGCCGCTGCGCGTCGGGCGAATGCGTGAAGCGGGGGCGGCCCTCACGCAGCCGTTGGCGCGCGCGGTGCACGCGCTGGCGGCAGGCGTCTTCGGCGATCTCCAGCATCGTGGCCGCCTCGGCGTTGCTGTAGTCGAAGACCTGGACGAGCAGAAACGCGGCGCGCTCGTCGGGGCTGAGGCGTTCGAGCAGCGCCAGGAAAGAGAGGTTGAGGCTCTCCACACGCTCCAGTTGCGCCTCGGGCTGGTCCACATCGTCCACCAGAGGCTCAGGCAGCCACGGGCCGGTGTAGTGCGCACGCTCGGTCTTGGCGCGACGCAGGCGGTCGAGCGCGATGCGCGTGGTGACCGTTACCAGCCATGCCTCCGCATCGTCGAGCGCACCCTTGTCCTGCTGGTGCCAGCGCAGCCAGGCATCGTGCAGTACGTCTTCGGCATCGGCCTGCGTACCGAGCATGCGGTAGGCCAGCCCCAGCAAACGGGGCCGGTGTTGCTGGAAGAGGTTGGTGGCGTGGTCCATGGAGGATTCCTTGGGAGGCTCCACTCTAGGACGCACGAGGCCCGCCTTTCGTGACCGGTCAGTGCACCAGCGGCCAGGGCGCCAGGAAGATGAGCCAGATCAGGAACAGCATGCCCACGTACTTCACGGCGCGGAACAGCTTAGGGTGCTTCTTCTTGAATACCCGGTTGCGCTCGCGGCTGCGCTGGTTGAGCGCGAACACGCGGTTGACGAAGCCGGTCTTCTCTTCCGGCGATTCGGTATTGGGCGAGGCGGTGATTTTGCCCATGAAGGCACCCACGCGGTGATTGATCGCGTTCATGAAGCGCGTGCGCAGCGGGCGCTCCACGTCGGCGAACAGGATCACGCGGGTCTGGTCGGTGCGGTTTTCGGCCCAGTGCACGTAGGTTTCGTCGAATACGACGTCCTTGCCGTCACCCCAGCTGTGGATCTCGCCGTCGACGAAGATGCGGCAATCCTCGGAGTTGGGCGTGATCAGGCCCAGGTGATAGCGCAGCGAGCCGGCAAACGGATCGCGGTGCGGGTTGAGCTTGCTGCCCGGCGGCAGCAACGCAAACATCGCGGCCTTGACGCTGGGGATGGCGTTGAGCAGTTCCACCGTCTTCGGGCACAGCGTGTGGGCGGACGACAGCGGTTCGCCGTACCACTTCAGGTAGAAGCGCTTCCAACCCTGCTTGAAGAAGCTGTTGAAGCTGGCGTCATTGTGCTTTTCCGCCGCGCGGATGTAGCCCTCGTCGAACAGATGCAACGCTTCCTCGCGGATGGCCTGCCAGTTCGCCTGCAGCAGATCGAGCTGCGGGAATCCGCGGCGGTCGAGGATGGGCGTGGCCGGTACCGCCGAGAAGGCATACATCAGCAGGTTGTACGGCGCGAACACGGCCGAGTGATCCACCAGCTGGCGATCGAAGCGCAGCTTTGCGCGGCCACGCAGATGCACCAGCAGCACGCAGAGCACGAACACCAGCAACACGATCAGCAGGACGAGGCGCGGGGCAAGAATCATGGGTCAGGACGCGGCCGTAGGGCGAAGTACCCATTGTAGCGCCTGGCCCGCCCCGGGCCCGCGGTCCGGTTCAGCTACGGGGCGGATTCAGTGGCCGAGCACGTGCACCGGGCCGCCGCCAGGGCGATAGCCTCGCGCCAGGGCGCGGTGGACGTAGGCCACGGCGCGGCGAACGGCGGAGCGGGGCGGATGCCCGTTCGCCAGCTCCGCGGCAATGGCAGAGGCCAGCGTGCAGCCGGTGCCATGGCCTTCGATGGGGAGGCGAGGATGGCGCAGCTCCATCACGCCGCGGCCGTCGTAGAGGCGATCCACGACTTCGCGTTCGCTGGAGTGCCCCCCCTTCAACAGGACCGCTGTCGCACCCAGGCCCAGCAGCGACTCGCCGGCCTTGTCGTAATCCTTGGGGCTGCGCAGCTTGCGCCCGAGCAGTGCCTCGGCTTCGGGCAAGTTCGGCGTCAGTATGTCTGCGAGAGGAATCAGTTCGTCCACCATGGCTTGCACGGCGTCTTCGTCGAGCAGGCGCGCGCCGCTGGTCGAAATCATCACCGGATCCACCACCAGCCATGCCGGCTTGCGCGTGCGCATGTCCTTGGCCACCAGTCGCGTGACCGATGCGCTGCCCAGCATGCCGGTTTTCACCGCGCCGATGGGGAAGTCATCGAACACCGCTTCGAGCTGGCTGTGGATGTGCTTGAGCGGCACCGTGTGCACCGCCGTGACGCCGCGGGTGTTCTGCGACGTAATCGCCGCGATGACGGACAAGCCATGCACGCCACGCGCGTGGAACGTCTTCAGATCGGCCTGGATACCCGCACCACCGCCGGAGTCGGAGCCGGCGATGGTGAGGGCGATGGGTGGGGATGTGCGAGACATCCCGCGAGCTTACAGCGCCTCGGAGGCGAAATCCGCCAGACGCGAACGTTCGCCGCGACGCAGGGTGATGTGCGCCGAGTGTTCCCAGTGCTTGAAGCGGTCCACGGCGTAGGTGAGGCCGGACGTCGTTTCCGTGAGGTAGGGCGTGTCGATCTGCTCCACGTTGCCCAGGCACACGATCTTGGTGCCGGGGCCGGCACGGGTGATCAGCGTCTTCATCTGCTTGGGCGTGAGGTTCTGCGCTTCGTCGATGATCAGGTAACGCGACAGGAAGGTGCGGCCGCGCATGAAGTTCAGCGAACGGATCTTGATGCGCGAAGCGAGCAGGTCGTTGGTGGCCTGGCGTCCCCAGCTGCCGCCTTCCTCGGGATTGGCGAGCACTTCGAGGTTGTCGGTGAGCGCACCCATCCACGGCGTCATCTTTTCTTCCTCCGTACCGGGCAGGAAGCCGATGTCCTCGCCGACCGACACCGTGGCGCGCGTCATGATGATTTCGCGGTAGCGCTGCTGATCCATCACCTGCGCCAGGCCCGCTGCCAGCGCGAGCAGGGTCTTGCCGGTGCCGGCGGTGCCGAGCAGGGTGACGAAATCAACGTCGGGATCCATCAGCACGTTGAGCGCGAAATTCTGCTCGCGGTTGCGTGCGGCGATGCCCCACACGCCGTGGTTCGCGTGGCTGTGGTCATCCAGCAGCACGAGCGTGGCCTTGGTGTCGTCCACGCGCAGCACGCGTAGTTCCACGCTGTTGTCTCCGGGCAGGAACAGGCACTGGTTGGCGTACCAGTCCTCGTCTTCATGCCGGTCGAGCTTGTAGAAGGTGCGCCCGCGCTCGTTCCACGACTGCACTTCCGGATGGCGGTCCCAGAAATCCTCGGAGAGCTCGGTCGAGCCGGTATAGAGCAGGGTGAAATCGTCGAGTGCGCGATCGTTCTGGTAGTCCTCCGCATGAATGCCGTAGATCTTGGCCTTGATGCGAAGGTTGATGTCCTTGGTGATCAGCACCACGGCGCGATCGGGGTTCTGGTCGCGCAGCTCGATCACTGCGGACAGGATCAGGTTATCCGCCTTGCCGTGGCCGTTGGTGGTGCGCTGCTGGAAATACAGCCGGCCCACTTCGTTGCCGCGCTTGAGGTTGACGCCCTCGGGGTTGATCAGTTCAAGCCCGTTGCTGATGCCATGGCCGTTGCCATGCTCGATCAGTTCATTGAGGAAACGGCTGACCTGGCGGCCGTTGCGTGAGACTTCCGAGCCGCCTTTCTTCTTGTCGTCCAGCTCCTCCAGCACCGTCATGGGTATGAAGATGTCGTGTTCTTCGAAACGGAACAGCGAGGTCGGATCGTGCAGCAGGACATTGGTGTCGAGAGCGTAGATGCGCTTGCTTCCGGTCATACGGAAGAAACCTCTTGTGCGTGCGAGGTGAGTGAACTGCGGCGCTGGGTACGCCGCGGGAAGCCGGCCGTCAGGGCCGGGATGCCGAGCGCGGCGTTTCCCGATCGCCGCGGGCGGCGACGGGAAACACGGCGGGAGGCGGGGGCGTCGATCACTTGGCGGGAATGGCGTCTAGCACGGCCTGGGCGTGTCCGGTGACTTTCACGTTTCGCCATTCCTGGACCAGCCTTCCTTCGGGATCGATCAGGAAGCTACTTCGTACGACACCCATGTGACGTTTTCCGTACAGCACCTTCTCGTGGATCACGTCGAAGGCCTGGCACCAGGTTTCGTCGGGGTCGGAGACCAGCGGGAACGGCAGCTCCTGCTTGGTGGCGAAGTTGGCGTGCGATTTCACCGAGTCGCGCGATACGCCGATGACTTGCGCGTGGCGCTTCTGGAACTTCGGGTACAGGTCGCGGAAATCCTTCGCTTCGTTGGTGCAACCGGGCGTGCTGTCCTTCGGATAGAAGTACACCACGACCCATTGGCCCTTCAGGCTGTCGAGCTTCAGCTCGCTGCCGTCACCGGTAAGGC
Source organism: Dyella amyloliquefaciens (assembly GCF_004296575.1). GTDB lineage: Bacteria > Pseudomonadota > Gammaproteobacteria > Xanthomonadales > Rhodanobacteraceae > Dyella > Dyella amyloliquefaciens. The sequence continues at coordinate 289,518 of NZ_SAYT01000007.1, forward strand.
CTTTGAGTTTTGGGGCTTTCTTGCCAACTTCGGGCATGGGTTCTCCTGCGAAGCCGGGACCGGCTTCGACGCATGGCGGGAATCGAGGGGGAAACGGGCAGCGAGTGGAGACGTGCCGGCGGGAAGCGAGTGCCCTGCGATCGGTGCCGCTCGATCCGCTCGTTGCATGCGCGCTCTCCGGTACTGCCTGGAGACAGAGACTAGCGCTTGCGACGACGAATGAAAGCCCTTGCGTGGGATGTCGCCAAGGGGCATTCTCAAGGACCCGATGCCGGCCCCGCAAAAACGGATTTCACGGCGTCGCGTGCAGCTAACGCGTGGATCAGAACTTCACTGGATCCATGATCGCGTCGAGGTTCAACCCGTCGCAGAATTCCAGGAAATCGTCGCGTAGCGCGGCGATGTGCGTCGCTGCCGGAATGCCGATGGTGATCTGCGCCTGGAACATGTCCGCGCCCGTCTGCATGGCCTGGTAGCGCAGCGAGCTGAGCTGTTCGATCACGATGTCGCGGCGGTCGAAGAAATCGATGATCTTCACCAGGATGCCCGGTCGATCGGCCGAAATGACTTCGACCAGGTAAGGCAGCAGGTGCGAATGATGCTCGCGCGGACCGGTGCGGTAGTGCACCAGGCGCAGGTCCTCGTCGCGTGCCAGCTTGGTCAGGGCGGATTCCAGCTTGGCCACCGCGTCCCATGCGCCCGTGGCGAGCAGCGTCAGCGACGTGTCCGGGCCAAGGGTGGCGACCCGTGCGTCGGCCAGGTTGCAGCCGGCCTCGGCGATGCGCTTGGCCAGCGTGAGCAGCGGCGTCCGCGGAGAGGGGGTCAGCGTCTGGATCAGCAGCTGGTTGTCAGTGCCGGTACGCGTGGAGGAACGATTCAAGGAGATCCGCCTGTGGCAGCCCCCGCAGCGGCGGGGGACGATCGGTCTCCCGAGCTTACTTGTCGCCCCCGCAAAGCCGCAAGTAATATGCAGGGCTTGGATTTTGGCCGGAGTGGGTCTTGAACATTCGTGGAAGCATCTGTGCCCTGGCGACGCCGTTCACGGCGGACGGGGCACTCGATCTGGAGGCATTCGGGCGCCTGCTCGACTTCCAGATCGCCGGCGGCACGGAAGGTGTGGTCGTCGCCGGGTCCACCGGCGAGGCGCACATGCTCGAGCATGACGAATACGACCGCCTGCTCGCTTTTGCGGTGGAACGCGTTGCCGGGCGCATCCCGGTGATCGCCGGCACGGGCGAGGCCGGTACGGCCAAGACCGTGGCCCTGACCCGTCGCGCCAAGGCGCTGGGCGCCGATGCGGCGCTGGTGGTGGCGCCGTATTACGTGCGTCCCACGCAGGAAGGCCTGCGCCGACACTTCCTGGAAGTGGCCGAGCAGGGCGGCCTGCCGGTCGTGCTCTACAATGTGCCGACCCGCACCGCGTGCGATCTGCTGCCGGAGACGATGGCGCTGTTGCGCGATCACCCGGCCATCATCGGCATCAAGGAAGCCCTCTCCACGGATGAGCGCATCCGAGCCTGTGCGGAACTTGCGCGCCCGGATTTCGTCTATCTGTCCGGCGATGACGGTACGGCCTGCAAGGCCATGCTCGCAGGCGGTGCCGGTACCATCTCGGTGGTAGCCAATCTGGCGCCTCGTGCGTTCCGCATGTTGTGCGACGCCGCCACGGCCGGGGACCGGCTCGAGGCGCAGCGTTGCGACGCCGTCCTGGAACCGTTGGTGCAGGCGCTCAACTGCGCGCCGAATCCGATTGCGGTCAAGGCGGGGTTGCCGTCGCTCGGGCTGGGGTTGGCGTCGCCGCGTCTGCCCCTGGTGGAACTGGAAGAGGGGCCGGATCGTGCGCGACTTCGCGAAGCGGTGGCGGCTCTGGCATCCTTGGCGAATGCGGCCTGACGTTTCGGGCACCTGATAATCCTACGGAATCTGCTTACATGAAGAAATCCCCGCTTGTCGTGGCCCTGCCGATCCTGGCCGTGTCTGCCCTGTTGCTCTCCGGCTGCGGCATGTTCCGTTCGCAGAAGGCCTGGGAAACCGCCAAACAGGAAACACCGCTTGAAATCCCGCCGGGCCTGGACACGCCGTCCAGCAACGCCGCGCTGGTGATCCCCGAGCAGGGCGCCAACAACCCCACGTCCAACGGTGCCACGGCGAACGTGGGCAAGGGTGGCAACCAGATCGCCGACGGCTTCGTGCTGAACGACACCGTCGAGAACACCTACCGCCGCGTGGCGCAGACGCTCGAAAAGGGCGACATCGGCCAGGTCGTGGCGCATGACGACGACGCGCACACCTATTCGCTGAGCGTGATGGCTTCGGATGAGCCGACCGACAAGAAGGGCTTCTTCAGCAGCATGTTCAACGGTAAGTCGAAGCAGACCGCGGACGCGCCGGGTGCCGCGCCGAAGCAGGTGCAGCTGACCATCAGCAGCAGCGGCGAGAAGGCGAGCGAAGTGCGCGCACAGGGCGACGCGGCGGCGGTGGCGAAGGTCATCGACACGCTCAAGGGTCGCCTCGGCGGCGGTTGAGTCTTTAGCAAACCCGCAAAAAAGCCGCCCTTGGGCGGCTTTTTTCATGGGGCGGCTGGTTTCGTGGAATTCGCCGCCTTGGTTTCAAGCAGCACTCAGCGCTCGAGCAGATCGATCTTGTTGGGCTTGTTTTCCCAGTCCTTGGCATCGGCCAGGCCGTCCTTGCGCTCGGTGATCACCGGCCAGTTCTTGGCCAGGTCCGCGTTCAGCGCCACGAACGATTCCTGCCCGGCAGGCACGTCGTCTTCGGGATAGATGGCGTTGATCGGGCACTCCGGCTCGCACAAGGTGCAGTCGATGCACTCGTCCGGATTGATGACGAGGAAGTTGGGGCCTTCGTGGAAGGCGTCGACGGGGCAAACCTCGACGCAATCGGTGTATTTGCACTTGATGCAGTTGTCGGTGACGACAAAAGTCATGCTGTCGCGGCCTGTTCTGAAGGGCTGCGGCCCGTGCCAGGCCGGAAGTGGCGCTCCCTACGAGGTTCGAACTCGTGTTCCCGCCTTGAGAGGGCGGTGTCCTAGGCCACTAGACGAAGGGAGCGAAATGCACCGGAGCGCGCTAGTATAACGGAATTGTTTCGCCCGGCAATGCCCGGGGCCGTGTTCCGGCCCTCCGCGAAACGGTCTCGCCAGCCTCACTAGGCTATGGTGGGATGTGGATGCGGCAACCCTGCCGCGAATGATCGCTTAGAACGGCGCGTAGCGCCTGCAAGGATCCAAACCGCTTGAGTCAAGACGCAAGGACCAACGCCAAGCCTGCACTGCGCATCATTCCGCGCGAGCAGCATGTGATCTCGCGCAAGAACATCAGCAAGGCAGCGCTGCGCGTGCTCTATCGGCTCAACGAGGCCGGCTTCCAGGCCTATCTGGTGGGCGGCGCCGTGCGCGACCTCCTGCTGGGCGGGCACCCGAAGGATTTCGACGTGGCCACCAATGCCACGCCGGACGAGGTGAAGAAGTTGTTCCGCAACTCGCGCCTGATCGGTCGCCGCTTCCGCCTCGCCCACGTGGTGTACGGGCCGGAGATCATCGAGGTCGCCACCTTCCGCGGCACCGGCGAGGAAGAGGGCGAGGGCGATCGCCATATCGTCGATGGCCGCATCGTGCGCGACAACGTGTGGGGCACCGTCGAAGAGGACGCGCTGCGCCGCGATTTCCGCGTCAACGCGCTCTACTACGACATCAGTGATTTCTCGGTGCGCGACTACGTCGGCGGGATGCAGGACGTGGAAGGTCGCGTGCTGCACCTGATCGGCGATCCGGCCACGCGCTATCGCGAGGACCCGGTGCGCATGCTGCGCGCCGTGCGCCTCGCGGCCAAGCTGAACTTCCGCATCGACGCCAAGGCGGCCGCGCCGTTCGACGAACTCGGTCCGCTGCTCGCCGAAGCCGCGCCGGCACGCCTGTTCGACGAATCGCTCAAGCTGTTCCTCGCAGGTCATGGCCTCAAGAGCTTCCACATGCTCGAGCAGACCGGGCTGTTGAAGTTCATGTTCCCGGCCACGGCGCGCGCACTCAAGCGCGGCGACCATGCGTTGCGCGCGCTGGTCGAGCAGGGCCTGGCCAATACCGATGCACGCGTGGCCGAAGGCAAGTCGGTCACGCCGGCGTTCCTGTTTGCCGTGTTGCTGTGGGGCGAAGTGCGCGACCTGGCGCATACCTGGATCACCAAGGGTCTGGAGCCCAATGCGGCGTGGGAGCGCGCAGCCGTCCATGTGATCGGCGAGCAGTGCCAGCGCGTGGCCATACCGCGGCGCTTCACTCTCACCATGGAAGAAATCTGGGCGCTGCAGCCGCGCTTCGAACAGGTGCAACGCAAGCGCGTGTTCCGCCTGATGGCGCATCCGCGCTTCCGCGCTGCCTTCGATTTCCTCGTGCTGCGTGCGGCCGAGTCGCCGGCGGTCAAGGAACTGGGTGACTGGTGGGCGCATGCGCAGCAGTTGCCGCACGAAACCCTGGCGGCCGCGCTGGCCGGCACGTCGTCCGGGCCGTCGACGGAGTCTGCCGCGCCGACGAAGCCGCGCAAGCGCCGTCGCCGCAAGCCCTCCGGCAAGTCCGGCAACAAGTCGGACCAGGCGTGACCGAAGCCTATATCGCGCTGGGCAGCAACCTGGGTAATGCGCGCGGCCACGTGCTGGGCGCGTTCGATGCGCTGGCGCGCCTGCCTGGGACGCAGTTGCTGGCCCATTCGCCGCTGTACCTGACGCCGCCCTGGGGGATGCTCGAGCAGCCCCCGTTCGTCAATGCGGTGGCACGAGTCGGGACGACGCTGTCCCCCCACGCCTTGCTCGATGCCTTGCTGGCGATCGAGCGCGCCGCGGGCCGCGTGCGTGATGGCGAGCGGTGGGGCCCCCGTACGCTCGACCTCGACATCCTGCACATGGATGGCGTGGCGCTGGACGACGAGCGGCTCTCGCTGCCGCATCCGCGCATCCGCGACCGCGCGTTCGTGCTGCTACCGCTGAACGATCTCGCTCCGGACCTGGCGCTTCCGGGCCAGGGCCGCGTGGCGGACCTGCTGGCGATGCTGGATACGGCAGGGCTTGAACGCCTGCCTTGAGCCCTTCACGTCCCACACGAGATAATCGGCGTCTGTTTCCGCCTCAAGGAACCTTTGTGTACGCGCAGAAAGCGAACGCACCCTCACGCAAGCCGGTTACCGTGCCGTCGCTGCGTGCCATGAAGGCGGATGGTCGCCGTATCGTCATGCTGACCGTCTATGACGCCAGCTTCGCCGCGCAACTGGAAATGGCCGGCGTGGACGTCGCCCTGGTGGGCGATTCGCTCGGCATGGTGGTACAGGGGCATTCCAGCACGCTGCCGGTAACGCTGGACCACATGGTCTATCACACCAGCATCGTGGCTCGTGGCCTGAACTCGACCCTGCTGGTCGCCGACCTGCCGTTCATGGCCGACCGCGACGTGGGGCATGCGCTCGAAGCGGGAGCTCAGCTGGTGGGCGAGGGTGGTGCTGCGATGGTGAAGATCGAAGGCGCCGCGCCGCATATCCTCGATGCGATTTCCGCGCTGGTCGCGCGCGCCATTCCGGTGTGCGCGCATCTCGGCCTTACGCCGCAGTCGGTGCACAAGTTCGGCGGCTTCCGCATCCAGGGACGCGCCCAGGATGCGGCCGACCATCTGGTGGCGCAGGCCGAGGCCGTGGAAGCGGCGGGTGCCGAGCTGCTGGTGCTGGAAGGTATCCCGACGGCCCTGGGCGAGCGCATCACGCGCGCCGTCTCCATCCCGACCATCGGCATTGGCGCCGGCCCGCATTGCGATGGCCAGGTGCTGGTGCTGCACGACATGCTGGGCGTTACCCCGGGCAAGCGCCCGAAGTTCAGCAAGGATTTCCTCGCAGGACGCGACTCGGTGGCTGCGGCGATCGCGGCCTATGCCGAGGACGTGCGCAGCGGCGCCTTCCCGGCTCAGGAACACAGCTTCGACTGAAGCCATAGAGCAGAGCACCCATGCAAACAGTGCAAGACGCCGCGGCGCTACGCGCCGTGATCCGCGGTTGGCGCGGCCAAGGCCAGACCGTGGGTTTCGTGCCCACCATGGGCAACCTGCACGCGGGCCATCATTCGTTGATCAAGCTGGCCCGTGCCCGTGCCGATCGCGTGGTGGCGAGCGTGTTCGTCAATCCCACCCAGTTCGGGCCGAACGAGGATTTCGAGCGCTATCCGCGCACCCTGGTGCAGGATCAGGTCGGCCTCGCCGAGCAAGACTGCGACCTGCTGTTCGCGCCGGAAGTGACCACGCTGTACCCATTCGGCGCCGCCAGCAGCGTGAGCATCCACGTGCCACTGCTCACTGAGACGCTGGAAGGGGCGCACCGCCCGGGCCATTTCGATGGTGTCGCCACCGTGGTCTGCAAGCTGTTCAACCTGGTGCAGCCGGACCTGGCCGTATTCGGGCAGAAGGATTTCCAGCAGCTCAAGGTGATCGAGCGGATGGTTCGCGACCTGTCGCTGCCGATAAAGATCATGGCCGCCGCGACCCTGCGTGCCGAGGACGGCCTGGCCCTGAGCTCGCGCAACCAGTACCTGTCGCCCGAGAATCGCGCCCTGGCACCGCAGATCCACGCCACCCTGCTGCAGATGCGCGACCTGGTCGCGAAGGGCCATGCCCGTTCCGTGGTCGAGCAGGCGGCGGCTTCCAAGCTGGGCCGGGCGGGCTTCGAGGTGGACTACGCCGCCATCCGTCGCTCCGAGGACCTGGCCGAGCCCGCCGATGGTGAGCACGAAGGCCTGGTGGCGCTGATCGCCGCTCGCCTGGGCGCCACCCGCCTGATCGACAACTTGCCGTTCGACTGAGCATCCCCATATGGGGGTTAGGCCGGGCCATGTTGCAGCGCGACGTGCCCCGGCCGGATAATGGCGCGCTAAGCGGGCCGTACCTGCCGGATAAGTGAAGTCATGAACCTGAACATGCTCAAGTGCAAGATCCACCGTGCAACGGTGACTCATGCCGAGCTCCATTACGAAGGCTCCATCGCGATCGATGGCCTGTTGCTCGATGCCTCCGGCATTCGCGAGTACGAACAGATCCATGCGTGGAACATCAACAACGGCAAGCGCTTCGTGACGTATGCGCTGCGCGCCGAGGAAGGCTCCGGCATCATTTCCGTGAACGGCAGCGCCGCTCATCGTGCGCAGCCGGGCGACCTGATCATCATCGCCGCGTTCGCCCAGCTGTCCGAGGCCGAAGTCGAGCAGTTCCAGCCGACCCTGGTCTACGTGGACGCGAACAATCGCATCTCGCACACCAATCGCTCCATCCCCAAGCAGATGGCTGCGGCGTAATACCTCGCGCCCCGCCAACGGCGGGACGTGGTTGCGGTGCAACAATTTGCTGGCATGGGACGCGGAAAGCTGCGTAAGATCGGCGTTCCCTCCCGCCAAGCATGAGCACCCATGTCGCCCGAGCTACGTTCGTCCTTCCTGGCAGAGCACGTCGACCGTCTCGCACGCACCCATCTGCGTGAATTGCTGAAGGACGCCGTACGCGGCAAACGCCTGAGACACCGCGTGGGACCGCTGCTGCTGGATCTCAGCCGGCAGAAGCTGGACGACAAGGCGCTGGATGCCCTCGGCGCCCATGTCGAGGCCAGCGGCTGGCAGGCCGCGCGCGATGCGATGTTCGCCGGCGCGCCCATCAATACTTCTGAAGGTCGCGCGGTGCTTCATACGGCGCTGCGCGCGAGTGGCTCCAAGCTGCCGTCGCCCGCTCCTCGCGAGGCGCTGGACGAAATCGCTGAAACCCTGAAACGTATCGATGCCCTGGTGCATGCGATCGGCCTGGGCGATGCCTCGGCCTTCGGCGTGGCGCCGGGCATCACCGACGTGGTCAACATCGGCATCGGCGGTTCCGACCTCGGACCGCGCTTGGCGGTGCGCGCGCTGGAGCCGTATCACGTGCCGGGCGTGCGCAGTCACTTCCTCACCAATGTGGACGGCCAATCGGCCTACGAGCTGATGCACCAGCTCGATCCCAAGCGCACCCTGGTCGTGGTGGTCTCCAAGACCTTCACCACGCAGGAGACGCTGCTCAACGGCAACGTGATGCGTGACTGGATCAGTCGTGCATACAACGGCGATGTCGCTGCGGTGTCGCGCCACTTCCTTGCCGTCAGTGCGAACGTCGCTGCAGCCGAAGCCTGGGGCGTGCCGGCTGCGCAGGTGTATCCGATGTGGGACTTTGTCGGTGGCCGCTTCTCGCTGTGGTCCGCCGTGGGTCTCTCGCTGGCGATCGCCATCGGCAGCTACAACTTCCACGCACTGCTGAAGGGCGCGGCGCTCATCGACGATCACTTCCGCACGGCGCCGTGGCAGGAGAACCTGCCGGTGCTGCTCAGCCTCGTGGAGTTGTGGAACCGCAACGCGCAGGGACGCACCAGCCGTGCCGTCGTGCCGTATGCGGACCTGCTGATGGACCTCACGTCCTACCTGCAGCAGTTGGAGATGGAGAGTCTTGGCAAGCAGGTGACGCCGCAGGGCAAGCCTGTGACGCAATCCACCTCGCCGGTGGTGTGGGGCAGTGTCGGCACCAATGCGCAGCATGCGTATTTCCAGGCACTGCACCAGGGCACCGACGTGGTGCCGCTGGAGTTCATCGGCGTGGTGAAGCCGGCGCATCATCTCGCCGCCAACCATGACGCACTGCTCTCCAACCTGCTCGCGCAAGCCGCCGCGCTGGCGTTGGGCAAGACCTTCGACGAAGCGTTGGCCGAGGCGAAGCAGGGCAGCGATGACGAGCGTCGCGTCCTTGCGGCGCAGCGCACCTTTCCGGGCGATCGCCCGAGCACGGTGATCCTGCTCGACCAGCTCACGCCCGAGAGCCTGGGTGCGCTGATTGCGCTCTACGAGCACAAGGTGTTCATGCTCGGCCACCTGTGGGGCATCAACGCGTTCGATCAGTGGGGCGTGGAGCTGGGCAAGTCCATCGCGCGGCAGATCCTGCCGGCGCTGGAAAACGAAGGTGGCGATGCTTCGGCGTTCGACCTGTCGACCCAGGCCTTGCTCGAAACCATCCACGAGCGGCGGCTGACGCTCGCCAAGCACAACCGCTAAGCAGGATTTCCGGGCTGGCCTAGCCGACGTGCCTGGCCAGTGCCCATGCGACGTGCTCGCGCACGATCGGCGAGGGATCGTCGGCGCGGGATTGCAGGGCCTTCCGCACGTCCGGCGTCGTTGGCGCGTTGCCCAGTGCAACCGCGATGTTGCGCAACCAACCTTCGTAACCGGTGCGGCGGATCGCCATGCCTTCGGTGCGTTGCAGGAATTCCTGTTCGCTCCAGGCGAACAGTTCCACCAGCTTCGCGCCATCGAGCTGATGGCGTGGAGCAAAGTCGGGTTCGGTGGCGTCCTGCGCGAACTTGTTCCACGGGCAGATGAGCTGGCAGTCGTCACAGCCGAAGATGCGGTTGCCCATCGGCGCACGCAGCTCCTCGGGGATGCTGCCGCGCAACTCGATGGTGAGATAGGAAATGCAGCGGCGCGCATCGAGCTTGTACGGCGCGATGATCGCCTGCGTCGGACAGATGTCGATGCAGCGGTGGCAACTGCCGCAATGCGCGCTGGCCGGCTCGTCGATCGGTAACGGCAAATCCGTATAGAGCTCGCCAAGGAAGAAATACGAACCGGCCCGCCGGTTGATCAGCACCGTGTGCTTGCCGATCCAGCCCATGCCGGCATTGCGGGCCAAGGCCTTTTCCAGCACGGGAGCAGAATCGACGAAGGCGCGATAGCCGAAATCGCCGATCGCATCGTGGATGCGGGTGGCCAGTTTCTGCAGGCGGTTGCGCATCAGCTTGTGATAGTCGCGGCCCAGCGCGTAGCGAGCCACGTAGCCTGCCTCGGCGTCCTCCAGCACGTTCCACGCGTTGCGCGTGCCGGGTGGCACGTAATCCATGCGCACCGTGATGACGCGCACCGTGCCTGGTTCCAGTTCATCCGGACGGCTGCGCTTGTCGCCATGGCGCGCCATGTAATCCATCTCGCCGTGATGGCCTTCATCGAGCCAGCGCTTGAGATGCAGCTCGTCCTCGCCGAGGTCGGTGCCGGCAATGCCCGCATCGGCAAAACCCAGCTCGCGCGCCCACTGCTTGATGTCGCGGGCGAGTGCGGCGTAGTCGGTCGATGTGTGCTGGGCGGCGGGCATGCGCCTATTGTAGGCGTTAAGCGCGTGGAGCCTTCGCACGGCATGCCTATAATTCCCGCATGACTGCCAGCGTCCATCGCCATGAGCTCTACACCGTCGACCAGGTGCGTGCGCTCGATCGCCGTGCCATCGATGTCCTTGGCATACCCGGTTATGAGCTGATGCAGCGTGCGGCCGCCGCCGCATTGGTGTGTCTTCGCCAGCATTGGCCACATGCCCGGTGCATCGGCGTGTACTGCGGTCCCGGCAATAACGGTGGCGACGGCTTCCTGCTGGCGGCGCTGGCGCGTGAGGCCGGGCTGCAGGCCGAAGTGATCGCGCTCGGCGACAGCCGTGGCGACGATGCGGTACGTGCGCGGCACGAATACGAACATGGCGGCGGTATCGTGCATGCCTGGCGCGATGACCTCGCGCTGCCCGAGTCGGATGTGCAGGTGGATGCGTTGTTCGGCACGGGGCTGCAGCGTGCGCTGGCGCCCGACGTGGCCGCGCTGGTCCAGCACATCCGCGCCACCGGGAAACCCGTGCTCGCACTCGACGTGCCTTCCGGCGTCAATGCCGATACGGGGGCCGTGCCGGGCGAGGCGATCCGCGCGGACGTCACGGTCACTTTCATCGCCGCCAAGCGCGGGCTCTACACGGGCTTCGCGCCGGGTCATGTCGGTCATGTGCAATGGGAGTCGCTCGGGCTACCGGAAGCGCTGTGGGAGGCTTCCCGGGCCGATGCGCAGTTGATGGAACCCGCCACGCTGCCGGCGCGGCCAAGGCAGGCGCACAAGGGCGATAACGGTCACGTGCTGGCGATCGGCGGCGACCACGGCACGGCTGGCGCCATCCGGTTGTGCGGTGAGGCCGCCTTGCGCGCTGGCGCCGGACTGGTGAGCGTCGCGACTCGCGGCGAGCATCTGCCGGCGCTGAATGCCGCGCGGCCCGAACTGATGGCGCATGAGGTCCACGGGCCGCAGGCGCTGGACGATTTGCTGCGGCGAGCCACGGTACTGGCCGTGGGGCCGGGCCTGGGGCAGGGCGCTTGGGGGCATGCGCTGTGGGTGACCGCGCTGGACGCGGGGAAACCGATGGTTTTGGACGCAGACGGGCTGAACCTGCTGGCGCTTGAGCCGCGGCCTTTCGCGGGCCCCACCGTGCTGACGCCGCATCCGGGCGAGGCGGCGCGCCTGCTCGGGTGCGATACGGCCGCGATCGCGGCGGATCGATTCGCCGCGGTGCGCGAGCTGGCAAGCCGCTACGGCGCGGTGGTCGTCCTCAAGGGGGCGGGGAGCCTCGTGGCTGATCCGGACGGTCGGGTCGCGGTGTGCCGCTGGGGCAACCCGGGCATGGCCACCGGTGGCATGGGCGACCTGCTCACCGGCATCGTGGCGGCCCTGCTGGCCCAGGGATGTGACGCGTGGCAGGCTGCCTCCCTTGGCGTGGGCCTGCACGCACGTGCCGGCGATCTCGCCGCGCGGCAGCATGGCGAGCGTGGCCTGCTTGCCAGCGACTTGCTGGAACCCCTCAGGCTGCTGCTCAACGGACGGGAATCATGACGGGACACGGTTGGGAGCTTCCGGACGAAGCGGCAACGGCGGCGCTGGCCCATCGCATGGCCGGCGCGCTGGACGGAGGTCTGGTGGTCTATCTGCACGGTGACCTGGGTGCCGGCAAGACGAGCTTTGCCCGCGCGCTACTGGGTGCACTGGGCGTGGGTGAGCGGATCAAGAGCCCAACGTACAGCCTGGTCGAGTCCTATAGGGCGCAGGGTCAGCCGGCCTGGCACCTCGACCTCTATCGCATCGCCGATCCCGGCGAGCTGGAGTGGTTGGGCCTGGACGCGCTGTCCGACCCAGCTGCGCTGGTGTTGGTGGAATGGCCGGAGCGGGGTGCTGGCGCCTTGCCGACACCGGATCTGATCATCCACCTCGGCTATGCCGGCCTGGGCCGGAAGGCGCTGATGGAGCCCCGTACCGAACGTGGCCGCCGGGTGGTTTCCAGGCTCGCCTGAGCCTCGGCTGAGGCCGTCACCCAAGCTCCTGTTGCAAGCTAAGTATCTGCCATTCTTGAGATTTTAGGCTCGGGCAATGCCTTGGTGCCGAAGCCTTCAGTTTGCGTGGGTTGCGGCCGATAGCTGGAGGCAGTCTGACAAACCTCGTGCAGGTTATGGATATTCAAGGGAAAACCTCTTGCTTTCGGCGGTGCTCTGGGCTTCAATTCCGCTCCATGAAGGGATATAGGACGCATCCTGCTTGGTTAGGCGCCGTGGCCTTGATGGCCCTGGCCCCGTTTTGCGTCGCGCAGGCGGCCGACGTGAAGTCGGCCCGCGTATGGGCGGGCTCCGAGTACACCCGCGTCGTGCTGGATGTCTCCGGCCCGGTCACCTACAAGATCAAGCAGGATGGCGACCAGGTCACCATCGACCTGGACAGCAGCTCTATCAGCAGCAGCTTCAGCTCGCCGGCCGCCCAGGGTCTGTACAAGGGCCTGAGTGGTACCAAACAGGGCAGCAGCGCCCGGTTGACGGCCAAGGTCGATCCGGCCACCACGGTGAAGAGCTTCGTACTCAGCCCGCAGGCCGAATACGGCTACCGGCTGGTGGTCGATCTGTATCCGGGGCACGAGGTCGCGTCGGCCAAGTCGACGCCCAAGCCTGCAGCGCCGTCGAGCGACAGCGACGACAGCAGCGACAGCGATTCCACTCCGGCCCCGGTGGCTGAAACGCTGCCTCCGCCGCCGGCTCCCGAGCCGGTTGTCGCGTCCCGCAGCGTCGCCAAGTCCTCGCTCAAGCCCACCCAGAGCGGCATGGCCTCCACCCGTGCGGCCGCCGCGATGTTGAATGGTGAGCGCAAGGTGGTAATCGCCGTCGACGCCGGTCACGGCGGCGATGACCCGGGTGCCCACGGTCCGGGCGGCACGCTGGAAAAGAACGTCACGCTCGCCGTGGCGCGCCAGTTGGCTGACCAGATCAATCAGCAGCCGGGCATGCGCGCGGTACTCACGCGCAGTGCGGACTTCTTCATCCCGCTGGCCCAGCGCTACCAGATCGCCCGTAACAACTCGGCCGACCTGTTCATCTCGATCCACGCCGACGCCTTCATCAACGGCGATGCCAAGGGTTCGTCGGTCTGGGTGCTGTCGCCGCGCGGCAAGACCAGCATGGCGGCCCGCTGGCTGGCGGACGGCCAGAACCGCGCCGACCTGATTGGTGGCGTGACGCTGGACGACAAGAACGACGGCCTGGCCGCGGTGCTGCTCGACCTGCAGCAGGGTTATTCGATGCAAGCCAGCGAAACGGTGGCCGGCAACGTGCTGAAGGCCTTGGGTAATCTCGGCCCCACGCATCGTGGCTACGTCGAGCGCGCGAACTTCGTGGTGCTGCGCTCGCCGGACGTGCCTTCGATCCTGGTCGAGACCGCGTTCATCAGCAATCCGGACGAGGAGCGCAAGCTGCGCGATCCCTCGCACCAGTCGCGCCTGGCGACTGCGGTGATGAATGGCGTGCGCGGCTATTTCGAAGCCACGCCGCCGCCTGGCAGCTGGTTTGCCGCGCAGGCAGCGCGTCGCAACGGCGTGGCGACGGCGGTCGCTTCCTCTCAGGGGGACGACGACACCTCGACCAAGGCCACCAAGGCCGTGGCGCAGGCGATGGCGTCCAAATCGGATAGCTCGCGGGCCGACGACGGCGTGCGCGACATGCACCGCGTCGAGCGCGGCGAAAGCCTGCGCAGCATCGCCCGCCAGTACGGCGTGAGCATAAATGCCTTGAAGAGCGCCAACCGGCTGGACAGCGACAGCAGCGTCCGCGTCGGCATGACGTTGGCCATTCCGTCCAGCTGATACACCAGCGTTGGGGGAGTGCAGGTGGCACCGCCTTCGGGCGGCGCTTTTGCTTTCGCCGCCGGGCGGCAGGCTCTAAGCTTCACCGATGCCTGTTATCCGCCCCCTTCCTCCCGAACTCATCAACCAGATTGCCGCCGGCGAAGTCATCGAGCGCCCCTCGTCCGTCGTCAAAGAGCTGGTAGAAAACAGCCTGGATGCCGGTGCCACGCGCGTCGAAGTCGACATCGAGCAGGGCGGTGCACGACTGATCCGTGTGCGCGACGACGGGTGCGGCATCGCGCCGGACGAACTGCAACTAGCCGTGGCGTCCCACGCCACCAGCAAGATCGGCAGCTTCGACGATCTTGAGCACGTGGCCAGCATGGGTTTCCGTGGAGAGGCGTTGGCTTCGGTGTCGTCGGTGGCGCGCTTCACGCTGACCTCGCGCGCACAGGGGCAGGAGGCCGCGTTCCGCATCGAAGTGGACGGCGGCAAGATGCAGGCGGCGCGTCCTGCACAGCATCCGCAGGGCAGCAGCGTCGAAGTGCGCGACCTGTTCTACAACGTACCGGCGCGCCGGAAATTTCTCCGCGCAGAGCGCACGGAGTTCGCGCATATCGATGATCTGCTGAAGTCGCTGGCACTCGCGCGTCGTTCGGTGGAGTTTCGCCTGAGCCATAACGGCAAACCGGTACGTATCCTCAAGGCCGCGCGCGATGAAAGTGCCGCCTTGCAGCGCGTGGCGGAAGTGTTGGGCGAGGATTTTCCGGCGCAGAGCCTGCGCATCGACCATGCTGCCGCGGGCTTGCATCTCTCGGGCTGGGTTGGCTTGCCGACCGCATCGCGATCGCAGGCCGATTCGCAGTATTTCTACGTCAACGGACGCTTGGTCCGCGATCGCGTCGTGGCGCATGCGGTACGGCAGGCTTATGCGGACGTATTGTTCCATGGCCGTCATCCGACGTTCGTGCTTTACCTCGAACTCGATCCGGCAGGCGTGGATGTGAATGTCCATCCGGCCAAGCACGAGGTGCGCTTCCGCGAGCAGCGGCTGGTCCACGATTTCCTGTTCCGCACGCTGCATGAGGCGTTGGCGCAGACGCGTGCAGGGCAGGGCGTCGGCACGCCAACGCAGGAGCCGATCGTCACCGCGACCCAGCCGTCCTACGGTTTCTCGTCCGTTTCGGCGCCGTCGGCACCGGCGTGGCCGAATGCCTTCAGCCAGAGCCGTCTGAGTCTTGGCGTACGCGACGAGCCTCTGGCGGGTTACGCCGCGCTGTTGGGTGAACCCGCTACTCCTTCTGCATCCCTGGGTTTTGCCGCCAATGCGCCGATGCCCGAGGCCAGCGATGACGAAGCGCCGCCGCTCGGTTTCGCCATCGCGCAACTCAAGAACATCTACATCCTTGCCGAGAATGCGCACGGCCTGGTGCTGGTGGACATGCACGCAGCGCACGAGCGCATCACCTACGAAAAGCTCAAGACAGGTCGCGCCTGCAGCAACCTGCGGTCACAGTTGTTGCTGGTGCCGTTGAACGTGTCGGTGAGCGCAAAGGAAGCCGCTGCCGCCGAAGAGCACGCCGACGCGCTGGCTGACTGGGGGCTGGAGTTGTCGCGCAGTGGCCCCTCCGGCGTCGTGGTGCGACGCATCCCGGCGCTGCTGGAAGGCGCCGACGTCGCGCAACTGTGTCGCGATGTATTGTCCGAGCTTGCACAGCACGGCAGCTCGCGCCGATTGCAGGAACTGGAGAACGAACTGCTCTCCACCATGGCCTGTCATGGCTCGGTGCGTGCAGGGCGGCGTCTCACGGTGCCGGAAATGAATGCCCTGCTGCGTGAAATGGAAGCAACCGAGCGCTCAGGCCAGTGCAACCACGGACGTCCCACCTGGACGCAGCTGAGCCTGCCCGAGTTGGACCGGCTGTTCCTGCGCGGACGCTGAGTGGGCAGGACACCTGTGGGAGCGCACCCTGTGCGCGACCGCGACGGCCCCTTTTTCGCTATGAGGGGGCTTGTCGCGCACAGGATGCGCTCCCACATGAAGGAGTGATGCGTTCTCACCGTTGGGCGGTGCTGCTTGCCACGCCGGCAAATGGACGGCCATACTCGGAACCTCGTTCCGACGGGGCCTGCCATGTTGCGTACCGCCGTTCTCGCTTTTGCCTTGAGCCTTGGAGTTGCCACCGTGCAAGCTCAGACTGCTACCCCCGCCGATACCAGCGATTTTTCCCAGCAGATTGCCCAGTGGCGCGCGACGCGCCTGGCCGGTCTCACCGCACCCAATGGCTGGCTCAGCCTGATCGGATTGGACTGGTTGCAGGAGGGCGCCAATCGGGTGGGTAGCGCCGCCGACAACGACATCGTGCTCAAGGCAGGGCCTGCGCATCTTGGCGTGGTGACCCTGGCGAAGGGCGGTGCGTTGCATATCGCGCTGGACAAGGACAGCGGCGCGACAGTCGACGGCAAGGCGGTGCATGAAGCCGATCTGGTCGATGACATGCATGCCGGTGATGCAGGTCCTTCGGTGGTGGCGTTCGGCAACGCGAGCTTCCTGGTGATCGAGCGTGATGGCCGCAAGGCGCTGCGCGTGAAGGACAGCGATGCGGAAACGCGGAAGCATTTCGCCGGACTGGATTACTACCCCGCCGATCCTTCGTGGCGCATCGTGGCGGACTGGGTGCCGTTCGATCCGCCGCATGAGCTGGAAATCGGTTCGGTGCTTGGCACCATCAACAAGGAAAAGGTGCCAGGCAAGGCGGTCTTCCATCGCGATGGCCATACCTACGAACTCATGCCGATCCAGGAAGAGCCCGATACGCTGTTCTTCGTGCTCGCCGATCGCACCTCCGGCCGCGAAACCTATGGCGCGGCGCGGTTCCTCTATGCCGACCTGCCCAAGGACGGCAAGGTCGTGCTCGATTTCAACCGTGCCTACAACCCGCCTTGCGCGTTCACGCCGTACGCGACCTGTCCGCTGGCGCCGCCGGAAAACCGCATGGACCTGGCCGTGACGGCAGGCGAGAAGAAGTACCGCGGCGGGCATTGATCGCCGCCGATCCGCAGCGATCGATACTTGTTGCAGCTACCCATGACGGCCAGGCCATTCGCCTGGCCGTCATGCTTTTCTCAGCGGCCCTTGAACTCGGCCTTGCGCTTTTCCAGGAACGCGGTGGTGCCTTCGCGCATATCCTCCGTGGAAAAGGCAAGGGCGAAGGCCTGCGTTTCAAACTCCAGGCCCTGGTCGATGCTGGTTTCGCCACCCTGCAGCACGGCGTCGAGAATGCCGGCCGCGGCGAGCGGCGCGGACGCGGCCAGCTGGTCGGCCATGGCATTGACAGTTTCGTCCAGCGCTTCGGGCGCCACTACGCGGGTCACCACACCGAGCTCATAGGCGCGCTGCGCGCTGATCGGTGCGCCGAGCAGGCACAGTTCCAGCGCGGCGGCGCGGCCGGCCAGACGCAGCAGGCGCTGCGTGCCGCCGAAGCCGGGGATGAGGCCGAGGTTGATCTCCGGCTGGCCGAACTTCGCCTTTTCGCTGGCTACGCGCAGGTGGCAGCACATGGCCAGTTCCATGCCCCCGCCCAGGGCAAAGCCCTGGATGCGCGCGATCACCGGCTTGCCGAGGCGCTCGACCAGGCTCATCAGGCGTTGTCCGGCGCGCGAGAAGCCCTGCGCCTGGACCGGGGTGTAGCCATTCATCTCGGAAATATCGGCCCCGGCCACGAATGCCTTTTCACCTGCACCGGCCAGCACCACGGCGCGCACGGCATCGTCCTGGGCGGCCTGGGTGAAGGCGAGGGTCAGCTCATTGAGCGTTTCGCGATTGAGCGCGTTGAGCTTGTCCGGGCGGTTGACGGTGATCGTGCGCACCGCGCCGCGGTTGGTGATTTCCAGGTTCCGGTAGGCCATGGCCTCACTCCACAGGTAAAGCCGCTATGGTACCAGTGGGAACCTTTGGGACTCCCGGTGTTCTCAGCAGGGGCGCCCCGCTTGAGAGGCGTTCGCTGCACGATAGGCCCGGACCGCTTACGATGGATAAGGCAACACTGACTAAGTATCGTCGCCGTCACCAGCCCTGTCTGTTCGGAGACCATAGGGCTGTTGGCGAAGGCCGCCTCGCTGGCTGTCGAGACGACGGACCGAAGGTATGCGGACAGACAGGGCTGGCCCCAGCATGTTGAAATGCAAGGGACGAGGTGATGCCTGGAAGGCCCACAGGCTGCGCCGCGAGGCTAGGCAAGACAGCCAGTCTTGCCGGCGCCACACGGCACAACCTGTGGGCCTTCCAGGCATCATGACGACGACGATACTTAGTCAGTGTCGCCTTCAAGTTCGCGCTGCAATGGAGATAGGCATGGCACAACTGCGTTGGCTGGCTCTGGGCATCCTGCTGTGGGGTGCGATGGCGCATGCGCAGGATGGCGGCGCCTCGCCTGACGCATCACGAGTCCGGCTGGACAAGACCAAGTTGTCCTATGCGATCGGTTTCCAGATCGGCAGCCAGTTCGCGAACGGCGAGCCGGACGTGGACATTCCCACACTGCAGAAGGCGATCCAGGACGCCTATTCGAAGAAGCAGCCCTCCGTGTCCATGCAGGACATGCACGACCAGCTGCAGCGGCTCGACGAGGAAATGCATTCCAAGGCGCTGGCCGAATACAAGCGCATCGCCGAGGCCAATGCGCGCAAGAGCACTGAGTACATGGAGCGCAATCGGCAGCAGCCTGGCGTGATCCAGTTACCCTCGGGCATCCAGTACGCGGTGATGAAGAAGGGTGACGGTACGGCCACCCCCAAGGTCACCAGCCAGGTGACCGTGAACTATCGAGGCATGCTGGTTGACGGCACCGAGTTCGACAGCACCTGGGCGCACGGTGCGCCGGTCCGCTTCATGGTGGACAAGGTGATCCCGGGCTGGCAGGACGTGATTCCGCGCATGCATGTGGGCGACCGCTGGCGGGTCGTGATCCCGCCGCAACTGGCCTATGGGCAACGTGGCGCCCTGCCACGGATCGGCCCCAACGAGGCGCTGGTGTTCGAGATCGAGCTGCTGGACATCCAGCAGTGACGCGCGACCCTGCCTGAAGGCAGGGAATCGGCTAGCATGATGGGGCTCATGCTCAACGATCCCCTCCCTCCCGCGCCTGCACCGCTGTCGCCGTGCACCGGCATCTGCAAACTCGATGCCCGTGGCTATTGCCTAGGTTGCCTGCGTACGGGCGACGAGATCGCACGCTGGCGCGGCATGAATGACCGCGAGCGACTGCACCTCATGCTTGACGTCCTGCCGACGCGCAAGGCGCCGCTGTGAGCGCCCTGCTCGCGGACGTGGGTGCGGCGTTGCTGCCGCTGTCCTCGCCGCCGGATGGGCAGGGCTGGAATCATGCACAGATGGCGGAGCTGCTCGGCGATACGCCGCGACGGCCCGCCGCCGTATTGATCGGCGTGCGCGAAGGCGTGCAGCCCCGGCTGGTGCTTACGGTGCGGACCAATGACCTGCCTTCGCATGCGGGACAGGTGGCGTTTCCTGGTGGCGGCACGGACCCCGGTGATGTCGACGCCATTGCCACCGCCTTGCGTGAGAGCGAGGAGGAGATTGGCCTGGAGCGCAAGCTGGTGACGCCGCTGGGCTTCCTCGATCGCTTCGAGACGATCAGCGGCTACAACATCACGCCGGTGGTGGCGCGTATCGATCCGGAGGCGCGCCTGTATCCCGCACCCGCGGAAGTGGCCGAGGTATTCGAGGTGCCGCTGTCGTTCTTCCTGGAGCCGGCCAACCTGCGGCGCTATACGATGGAGTTTCGCGGGCACCGCCGTGACATGGTGGAGTTCGTGCACGGCGGACATCGCATCTGGGGCGCCACGGCCGCCATGATGTTCAACCTGTTGCAGAGGATGGGGCGCGCATGACCGTCAAGACCACCTTGATCAGCACCGACGAGCTTGCGTCGCTGGCACCCGACGCCGTGCTCATCGTTGACTGCCGGTTCGACCTGATGGCCCCCGGCACCGGTGATCGCGATCCGGGCAAGGGCGAGCGGGACTATCGCGAGGCGCATATTCCGGGTGCTGTGTACGCGAGCCTGGATACGGATCTGTCAGATCTCTCGCGCCAGGCAGAAGGGTTGGGGCGCCATCCATTGCCACTGGAATCCGCGTTTTCCACTGTGCTCTCGCGCTGGGGCTGGCGACCGGGCATGCAGGTCGTGTGCTACGACGCCGCCAATGGCGCGCTGGCCGCTGCGCGCCTCTGGTGGTTGCTGAAGCTTGTGGGAGCGCGCGAGGTTGCGGTACTCGATGGCGGCTATCCGGCGTGGGTGGCGGCAGGCCTGCCGGTGGAGTCGGGCGTGACGGTTCGCACACCCACGAAAGTGGACCTGCATTTCGACGCGAACCAATACCTGCTCGATCATGCGCACCTTAGGGATGAGCCCGCTCGTGTCCTGTTGGATGCGCGTGCGGCTCCGCGCTATCGCGGCGAAGTGGAACCCATCGATCGCGTCGGCGGCCATGTGCCAGGTGCGTTGAATCGCCCGTTCGCCGACAACCTGGATACGGATGGCCGCTTCAAGTCCGCTGCCATCCTTCGCGAAGATTTCCTTGCCTTGCTGGGCACGCACACGCCGCAGGATGTCGTCCACATGTGCGGTTCCGGTGTCACCGCATGCCACAACCTGCTGGCGATGGAAGTCGCCGGTCTGACGGGTTCGCGTCTGTATGCACCGTCGTGGAGCGGCTGGGTCAGCGATCCGGCGCGGCCGGTCGCCAAGGGCGAATTGCCCGGCTGACGCCGCCACCGTTGTATGAGCGCACCCAGTGCGCGAAAAGCCTATCCCCCAAGGGGACGTAGCGAAGCGGTTATGCCCCCACTCCGCGATCGCGCACTGGGTGCGCTCCTACAACGAGAAGGATGAGGACGCCCTCAGTCCTTCTTTTTGAGGCGCGCCACCAGCTGCTGCAGCACGGCCTGGGTTTCCGGGTGGAAGTACGCATCGATGAATTCGTCGATGGACAGCGCATCCGGATCGGCCCACATCCGGGTGAGGTCGGCGCGCGCAATGGCGCGGGTCTTGAGCATCGCGTTGGACGGCAAGGCCAGCATGCCCTGCATCCAGTGGAGGGCGCGCGTCACGACCTGCTCGACGTTGGTGAGTTCATCGACCAGGCCGCAGGCCAGCGCTTCCGCGGATTCGATCATCGCGCCGGCCACCATCAGTCGTTCCGCACGATAAGGGCCCACGATGCGGCGCAGCGCGTGCTGGATGCTTTCCGGCACGACCAGGCCGACCTGCACTTCGTTCAAGCCGATGCGGAACGGACCTTCGGCCATGACACGGTAGTCGCAGAACAGCGACAGCACCGCGCCGCCCGCCGGGCTGTGGCCGGTGATGGCCGCAACGATGGGTACGGGCGACATCGCCAGCTTCGAACTGGTAAGGAAGAACTCGCGCCAGAATTGCTGTACCCCCTCGCGATCGCGACCCAGCAAGGCGGGCACATCGACGCCAGCGGAAAACATGCCGGGCGCACCGGACAGCACCAATCCGCGCGCACCGGCACGGACCGCGTCATCGACCGCGTGGCGTATGGCGCGCAGCAGCTCGATGTTGAGCGCGTTCACCGGCGGGCGTGCCAGGTTGATTTCGGTGATGGCGTCGTGGGTGATCAGGTTGAGCATGGCAAGGGCCCGTCAGGTGGATGGCGGCAATAGGCAACGAGAGTAGCAAACCGGGTTGCGGCTGGCTTCCTCCCGTTGCACATGCCCATCTTCACCCTTGCGGATGGTCTTCGGCAGACCACTGGTAGCGCACCGCGTAGTCCAGCGTGGCCTTGCCGCCCGCCGGAACGGTCACTCGAAATTCCAGCGTGTCGGGCGTCTGCTGGTCGGGCTTGTTGTTCGAAGACACCAGGGTCCACTGGCGCCAGCGCGAAGGATGCTCGCGGACCGTCACCACGCGTGCGCTGTCGCCGGCATTGGTGAGGGTGATGCGGAACGATTCATCGAGCGTGCGGCCAGCCTTGTCCACGTTGAAGGTCGTGCGCTCGCGCTCGCCACGCAGGTCGATTGCCGTGCCCAGCGTGATATGCGCATCGCTGCCCTTGAGCGTGTCGTTGATGCGGCCCTCGCCAATGAACTGCGGCGTGCCATTGCGGTCGGCCGTCAACACGCGCAGGTAGCCGGCGGGCAGGCTGTCGAAAGCGCGCAACTGCAGGGTGCTGGCGATGGCGCCGCTGCCACCTGGTAGGTAGTCGCGACCGATCATCGGTTGCGGGGGCACCCAGCCGCCGCCGTTCTCGAACAGCGAGGTGCGCTCGCAGGCGATGGTACGCGTGGCATACAGCGGCACCTGGCTGACGCTGCCATCGGGAAGGTCGACGGCGCCGGGCAGTGTGTAGGTACGGTAGTCCGCGAGCGTGTCCTGCTCGGGCAACGGGGCGGTATCCGCCTTCGCACGCATCGCGTAGGCCACAGGGGCCGCCATGGGGCGGGGTGCCGATGGCTTGGCGAAGTTGGGTTCGCCGGCCACCAGGGTCAGTTGTGCATCCTTCCAGTCACGACCGCTGCGGTTGGCGATGCTGGCGCGCGACTCGAACTGCATCTGGCAGCGGTCGCCCGGCAACAGCGTGCCGACATACGCCGCACGCCATCCCAGGCCCGCCGTGGTGTAGCTCAGCGTTGCTGCAGTGGCGCCCGCACGCTGGGCGTCGATGCGCAGCTGCAGGGCGGAGCCCGTCTGGAAGCTGCCCTGCGCGCGCACGGCCGCGTACTCGCGAATGAGGCTCGTGCCACCGTCGCTGCCTTGCACAAGCAGGCCGTCGCCCGCGCGCAGCAGGGTGCCGGAGGCGATGGGCTGGCCGTTGCTGCCGAGCACGCTCACCGGTTGCCCCACCAGGCTGGCCAACGCAGCGTTCTGGCCCTGGCCGAGCAGCAGGCGCTGGGAGAGCACCTGTGCGCTGTTGCCTTCGATGGTCAGCGCCATCGCTTCGGGATCGAGGTATTGCGGCAACCCGCCGAGGTTGACGTCCTGTACGCCGTTCTTCAGCTGCAGCTCGCGCGGCTCGCGTGCTACCGCATAGCCGGCCTGTACACCGCCGCTGTCGCCCGCGCTGAACAGCGCAGCGTCGTCGCTGCGATAGAGGGTGAGGCTGGTGGACGGCGATGACGCGGCAGCCGCGCCCGCCGACGTGCTGGCGGCGATGGCGAAGGCGAGGGTGGTGAGGGAAAGCTGGCGCACGGTCGAACTCCTTTCGGGGTGGTCGCCGTGGATGTTACGGATGCCGCATGAAGCTGGGGCATCCGGCGTTCGCGGGAGCTTAACCCCAAACGCCGGATGGGTCGTTCAAGCCACGCCTTCGGCGGCGTCGCGGATCGACTGCGGCAGCGATACCGGCTTTCCCGTCGAGGGATTCATCCACACCATCACGACCTTGCCGTCGCTGTACAGCTGCGTGTCGTCGTCTGCATCGACGATGCGGTGGGCCAGGGTGATTGAGCTGTTGCCCAGCCGTTCGCAGAAAAGTTCCACATGCAGCTGCGCGGGCCACTCGATGGGACGGCGATAGTTGATTTCGCTGGCGGCCAGTACCGGCATCGACTGTTCGTCGAACCAGCCGGGCACATGGCGCAGCCATTGCAGGCGTGCCTCTTCCAGATAGGTGAGGTAGTTGGAATTGTTGACGTGGTTGAACGCGTCGAGGTCGCGCCAGCGCACCCCAATGGGCGCGATGAACAGCGCCTGCGGCTGCGTTGCCGGGGTGTCGATGTGATCGGTGGCCGGGGCGCTCTCCGGCGCCTCGGCCTTGCGTGCGCGCGTGCGTTTCTGCGGCGCCGGTTGGGTGGAACTCATGCAGTCTTCTTCCGTAGTGCAGGTTTGCTCTTGCCGTTGCTCTCGGTCTTGGCCGCCTTGGCAGGCTTCACGTTGAGATGGGGAGCAAGGAAACGTCCGGTATGCGAACCGGGCGTGGCCGCGACCTGTTCCGGCGTGCCGGTCACCAGGATGCGACCGCCGCCGGCGCCGCCTTCCGGGCCGAGATCGACCAGCCAATCGGCGGTCTTGATCACGTCCAGATTATGCTCGATCACGACCACGGTGTTGCCCTGTTCCACCAACTGGTGCAGCACGTCGAGCAACTGCTCGATGTCGTGGAAGTGCAGGCCGGTGGTCGGCTCGTCGAGGATGTAGAGCGTGCGGCCGGTGTCGCGCTTGGACAATTCCTTGGACAGCTTCACGCGCTGTGCTTCGCCGCCAGAGAGCGTAGTGGCGCTCTGGCCGAGCTTGATGTAATCCAGGCCCACGGCGCGCAGCGTTTCCAGCTTGCGTGCGATGGTCGGCACGTTCTCGAACAGTTTCAGCGCATCTTCCACCGTCATGTTGAGTACATCGGCAATCGTGTGGCCCTTGTAGTGCACTTCCAGCGTTTCGCGGTTGTAGCGCTTGCCGTGGCACACGTCGCAAGGCACGTACACGTCCGGCAGGAAGTGCATCTCCACCTTGATCATGCCGTCGCCTTCGCAGGCTTCGCAGCGGCCGCCGCGCACGTTGAAGCTGAAGCGGCCTGGCGTGTAACCGCGCGCACGCGCTTCCGGCACCTGCGCGTACAGTTCGCGCAGCGGCGTGAACAGGCCGGTGTAGGTGGCCGGATTGGAACGCGGCGTGCGGCCGATCGGCGACTGGTCGATGTCGACTACCTTGTCGAACAGCTCCAGGCCTTCGACCGACTTGTGCGGCGCTGCCTGCTCGCTGGAGCCGTTCAATTCGGCGGCGGCGAGGCGGAACAGCGTGTCGTTGATCAGCGTGGACTTGCCCGAACCGGACACACCGGTGACGCACGTGAACAGGCCCGCGGGAATGGCGAGATCCACGTTCTTCAAGTTGTTGCCGCTGGCACCCTTCAGGTGCAGCCACGAATCGGCGTCCAGCTGCTGGCGACGCTCGGTCGGCACCTTGATGCCACGCTTGCCCGACAGGTATTGGCCGGTGACGGAACGCGGCGTTGTCAGGATGTCCTTCAGCGAACCCTGCGCGACCACTTCGCCGCCGTGCACGCCTGCACCGGGGCCGATGTCGAGGACGTAGTCCGCCATGCGGATGGCGTCTTCGTCATGCTCGACCACGATCACCGTGTTGCCGAGGTCGCGCAGTCGCGTCAGCGTGCCGAGCAGGCGTTCATTGTCGCGCTGGTGCAGGCCGATGGATGGCTCGTCGAGCACGTACATCACGCCGACGAGGCCGGCGCCGATCTGCGAAGCCAGTCGGATGCGCTGTGCCTCGCCACCGGACAGCGAATCGGCCTGACGATCCAGCGTGAGGTAGTTGAGACCCACGTCGTTGAGGAAGGTAAGACGCTCGCGGATCTCCTTGACGATCTTCACCGCGATCTCGCCGCGCCAGCCGCTGAGCTTGAGCTTTTCGAAGAAGGCGAGTGAGTCGTCGATCGAGCGCGAGGTGAGCGAGGGAAGCGCGTGGTCCGCCACGAACACATTGCGTGCCGAACGATTGAGGCGCTGGCCCTGGCACTCGGGGCAAGCCTGGTCGCTGATGTACTTGGCCAGTTCCTCGCGCACGGCGGGCGACTCGGTTTCCTTGTAGCGGCGCTCCATGTTCGGAAGGATGCCTTCGAATGCATGCTCGCGCGTGACGCGGCCGCCGCGTTCGGTGAGGTACTTGAACGCGATCATCTCCTTGCCGCTGCCGTACAGGACGGCCTTCTGCACGTCCGCCGGCAGCTTGCGCCACGGCGTTTCGACGTCGAACTTGTAGTGGTTGGCCAGCGACATCAGCAACTGGAAGTAATGGGCGTTGCGACGGTCCCAGCCGCGGATCGCGCCGCCGGCGAGCGACAGTTCCGGATGCGCCACCACGCGCGCGGGATCGAACACCTGGGTCACGCCCAGGCCATCGCAAGTCGGGCAGGCGCCGATCGGCGAATTGAAGGAGAACAGGCGCGGTTCCAGCTCGGGCAGCGAGTAGTCGCAGACCGGGCAGGAGTAGCGCGAGGACAGCAACTGCTCCGGTGCCTTCGCGTCGTCCATGTCGGCCAGAATCACCAGGCCGTCGCCGAGGCGAAGCGCGGTTTCGAACGATTCGGCCAGGCGCTGCTTGATGTCGTCGCGCGGACGGAAGCGATCAATCACCGCCTCGATGGTGTGCTTCTGGCGCAGCGTGAGCGGGGGCACGGCGTCGAGGTCGTAAACGACGCCGTCGACGCGCGCACGCACGAAACCCTGCGCGCGCAGCTGGTCGAAGACCTGCACGTGTTCGCCCTTGCGCTCGCGGATCACCGGGGCGAGCAGCATGAAGCGCTTCTCGGGATCGAGTGCGAGCGTGCTGTCCACCATCTGGCTCACCGTCTGCGCTTCCAGCGGGATACCGTGGTCAGGGCAGCGCGGCGTACCCACGCGGGCATAGAGCAGGCGCAGGTAGTCGTACACCTCGGTGATCGTGCCCACGGTGGAACGCGGGTTGTGCGAGGTGGACTTCTGCTCGATGGAAATGGCCGGCGAGAGACCTTCGATGTGGTCGACGTCCGGCTTCTCCATCATCGAGAGGAATTGCCGGGCGTAGGCCGACAACGACTCGACGTAGCGGCGCTGGCCCTCCGCATAGATGGTGTCGAAGGCCAGCGACGACTTGCCGGAGCCGGAGAGACCCGTGATCACGATCAGCTGATCACGGGGCAGGTCCAGGTCGATGTTCTTGAGGTTGTGCGTACGCGCACCGCGGATGCGGATGGTGTCCATGTCGCCCGGGAAGGTGGGGGAAAGGGAAAAACTGCACTATATCAAACCAATCAGGTTAGTTATTACCCCTGACGCCAGGCCGTCGATCTTCAGGGAAGATCGGATCAACTATGGCTAAATAGGTTCTTTGGGCTCGACGGGCCCTGGCTTCGATTCGATAGAGAGTGCGGATGCTTAAGTGGATGAGATGGGGCGCCGGACTGGCGCTTGCAATGGCGGGCGCGCAGGCCATGGCCGCCTCGGGACCGGCCAGCGAGGCCCAGGTTCGCCAGCTGATGGACGTCGTCGGCGTGGGCAAGATGCTGAGCCAGATGAATTACCAGGCGGTGACCACCATGCAGCAGTCGCTGCCGTGCGTGCCGGCCGAGTACTGGCAGAACTACATGGATGCCAACGCGACCCAGCAGTTCATCGGGCGCCTGGTGCCGGTCTACCAGAAGCACTTCAACGCCGATGAGCTGGACGGCCTGCTGAAGTTCTACCGCTCCCCGCTGGGCCAGAAGGTCATCAACGAGATGCCCACCACCATGGCCGAGGCCAATCAGGCGGGACGCCAGTGGAGCCAGGAACGTAGTGACCAGCTGATCGCCGAGCTCAAGCAGAAGGGCAGCCTGGACGCCAATGGCCGTTGTCCCTCGAAGGTGGCGACGACCGCACCGGCTCTGGGCGCAGTGGCGGTGGGAGCGCAGGCGGACGCCGATGACGAGGACGCGCCGGCCAAGCCGGCCGCCAAGGCGCCGGTTAAGTCCAAGGCGAAGGCGCCGGTCAAGAAGGCACCGGCGAAGCCCGCTGCCAAGAAGCCGGCGACCAAGGCACCCGCCAAGACGGACTCGAAGGCCCCGGCTCCATCCGATGCCAAGGCGGCTCCGGCCAAGACCCCGAGCCAGACGGCCCCGGCCGCGAGTGGGCAGTGACCTCCGGCGGCAAACGCCTGAAGGTAAAGCTGGTCAGTAATTGACCAGCGCCCGAAGGGCCCGCTATACTCCCGAGTTCGCCGGTGCCCATTTGGGCCTGGCGAACCCAAGAGAATAACGACAGAAGGGATATTCCCATGAGTTACGCAGTCATCAAGACCGGTGGCAAGCAGTACCGCGTTCAGCAGGGCGACGTCCTGCGCGTGGAGCTGCTGAACGCCGAAGAAGGCGCCGCCTTCACCTTCGATCAGGTCCTCCTGGTCGGCGCCGGTGAGTCGATCACCGTCGGTGCGCCCGTTGTGGCCGGTGCCACTGTCAGTGCCACCGTGCGCAAGCACGGCCGCGCCGACAAGGTCCGCATCATCAAGTTCCGCCGCCGCAAGCACCACAAGAAGCAGCAGGGACATCGTCAGCATTTCACCGAAGTCGAGATCACGGGCATCAACGCCTGAGCAACTGGAGCATTGAGTCATGGCACATAAAAAAGGCGTAGGTTCCAGCCGCAACGGTCGCGATTCGAACCCGAAGTACCTCGGCGTGAAGGTGTACGGTGGCCAGGCCATCGAAGCCGGCAACATCATCGTGCGTCAGCGCGGCACCAAGTTCCATGCCGGTACCGGCGTGGGCCTGGGTCGTGACCACACGCTGTTCGCCCTGGTCGACGGCACCGTCGAATTCAAGGCTCGCGGCGCCGAAGGTCGCAAGTTCGTCAGCGTCGTCAAGGCTTAATCCCCTTCGATGTTGCAGCGAAGGCCCCGCCCTCGGCGGGGCCTTTGTTTTTATAGGGAAGCAGGTAGTCCGGCTGGGTGCGCAAGGCGCAAGTGTCGGATTCCCTTATGATGCAGCACGGCTGCGGGTCCTGTTTTCCAGTCTCCTTTCCCCCGGATTCCTTCCATGAAATTCGTCGACGAAGCCCTCATCAAGGTCCAGGCCGGTGACGGCGGCAACGGATGCATCAGCTTCCGTCGCGAAAAATTCATTCCCTTTGGCGGTCCTGACGGCGGCGACGGCGGCAGCGGCGGCTCGGTGTGGCTGGTGGCCGATGAGGGCCTCAACACGCTGATCGATTTCCGCCACCAGCGCATGTTCAAGGCCCAGCGCGGCCAGAACGGCATGGGCAGCCAGATGTACGGCAAGGGCGGCGAAGACACCTATATCCGCGTGCCGGTGGGCACCGTGATCACCAACGTCGACACCGACGAGACCATCGGCGACCTCACCCAGCACGGCCAGCGCCTGCTGGTGGCACAGGGTGGCAAGGGTGGCCTTGGCAATATCCACTTCAAGAGCTCGGTGAACCGCGCGCCGCGCAAGTCCACGCCGGGCACGCCCGGTGACGTGCGCGAGCTGAAGATGGAGCTGAAGCTGCTGGCCGACGTGGGCCTGCTGGGCTTCCCTAATGCCGGCAAG
Organism: Dyella amyloliquefaciens; assembly: GCF_004296575.1. Classification (GTDB taxonomy): domain Bacteria; phylum Pseudomonadota; class Gammaproteobacteria; order Xanthomonadales; family Rhodanobacteraceae; genus Dyella; species Dyella amyloliquefaciens. The sequence continues at coordinate 318,580 of NZ_SAYT01000007.1, forward strand.
TCGACCTTCATCCGCGCCGTGTCCGCCGCGACCCCGCGCGTGGCCGATTACCCGTTCACCACGCTGCACCCCAACCTTGGCGTGGTCAGCCTGGGCACCGACCAGAGCTTCGTGATCGCCGATATCCCGGGCCTGATCGAGGGTGCTGCGGATGGTGCGGGCCTGGGTATCCAGTTCCTGCGTCATGTGTCGCGCACGCGCCTGTTGCTGCACGTGGTCGACATCGCGCCGATCGACGGTACCGACCCGGTGGAGCAGGTCCATGCGATCGAGCAGGAGCTGGAGAAATTCGATGCGGAGCTGCTGCAGCGGCCGCGCTGGCTGGTGCTGAACAAGGCCGACGTGCTGCCCGATGACGAGCGCCAGGCCATGGCCGAGGACATCGTGCAGCGCCTGGAGTGGAAGGAGCCGTGGTTCCTGGTCTCCGCCATCGCCCGCGAGAACACCATGCCGGTGTGTCAGCAGATTTGGCACTTCCTTACCGAGCAGCGAATGGCGCATGAAGAGCGCACCGACATGCTGCCGGGGGATGTGCGGCTGCGGGGTGACGGGGCGGCGGAGTAAGCCGCTTCGACAAGGTATTCAGAAAAGGCGGCCCAGTGGCCGCCTTTTTCTTTTCCCCTCTCCCCGCAGGGGAGAGGGTAGGGTGAGGGGGCGGGTGCTCGCGGAGGCGCCCCGGAAGAGCGTGCTGTAGTCAGTCATGCCGCAAGACTGGCCCCTCACCCCAACCCTCTCTCCCCAAAAGGGGACTACCTTCGGGTCGCCCGGAGGGGAGAGGGGGTAAAAGCCCGGGCACAAAAAAACCGGCTTTCGCCGGCCGATGTTTCGTTCGCGCACAGAAAAGCCGGCTTGCGCCGGCTTTCCTACCAACCCGAGATGCAATACGCGGAACTGGCTTACGCCAGTTCGCGGATCTTCGCGTTGAGGCGGCTCTTATGGCGAGCAGCCTTGTTCTTGTGGATCAGGCCGCGGGCGGCGTAGCGATCCATGACCGGCTGGGCGGCGGCGAACGCCTCGACAGCAGCAGCCTTGTCCTTGTTCTCGATGGCCTTGACGACCTTCTTGAGGGCGGTGCGCACCATGGAACGGGCGCTGACGTTGCGCAGGCGGCGCTGCTCGGACTGGCGCGCGCGCTTCTTCGCGGACTTGATGTTGGCCAAGGTAGAACTCCGAAATGAATTGCTGGGTTGGAAAAAGACTGTCGATTATGCGGGCAATGCGCCGTTGCGTCAACAGCTTAGCTGTTTGTCAAGGCGCCAACGGGCGCCAGACGCCGCTGCAGCGACGATGGCTCGGATGAACCAGCCACGATTATGCCATGCCTGGACCGTGAACTTGCTCTTCGCGGCTGTCACACTACGCGCCTTTCGGCCCGGGCAGGGCGATCCGCGCCCGCAGCGTCTCACCAGCAAAGGCACTGTTTCCACGCATGAAGTCTCCCAGCATGTTCCGCGGGCTGCTGTCCTTCAGCAGCATGACCATGATTTCGCGCGTGCTCGGTCTGGTCCGGGACATATCCATCAATGCGACGTTCGGTGCCAATGCCGCCACGGATGCGTTCTGGGTGGCGTTCCGCATTCCCAACTTCATGCGCCGCCTGTTTGCGGAAGGTTCGTTCTCCACGGCCTTCGTGCCCGTCTTCACCGAGGTGAAGGAGAAGCGAAGCCACGAGGACCTGAAGGAACTGATGGCGCGCGTCTCCGGCACGCTGGGCGGTGTGCTGCTGGTGATCACGGCGATTGGTGTGATCTTCGCGCCGCAGGTGGCGTCGCTGTTCTCGCAGGGCGCGGCGGATACGCCGGAGAAGTTCGCGCTGACCACCCAGTTGCTGCGCCTGACCTTTCCGTTCCTGTTGTTCGTGTCGCTGACGGCGCTGTGCGGCGGCGCGCTCAACAGCTTCCATCGCTTCGCCTTGCCGGCACTGACGCCGGTGATCCTCAACCTGTGCATGATCAGCGGCGCGCTGTGGCTCTCGCGCTACCTGAATCCGCCGATCATGGCGATGGGTTGGGCGATCCTGGCGGCTGGCATCCTGCAGCTGCTGTTTCAGCTGCCGTCGCTGAAGGGTCTGAACCTGCTCGCCCTGCCGCGCTGGGGCTGGAGCCATCCGGACGTGCGCCGCATCCTCAAGCTGATGGTGCCGACGCTGTTCGGTTCGTCGGTGGCCCAGGTCAACCTGCTGCTGGATACGGTGATTGCCGCCTACCTGATGACCGGTTCGCAGAGCTGGCTGTCGCAGGCTGACCGCTTCCTCGAACTGCCCCTGGGCCTGTTCGGCGTCGCGCTGGGCACGGTGATCCTGCCGTCGCTGTCGCGCCACCACGTCACCACCGACAAAGACGGCTTTTCCAAGGCGCTGGACTGGGGCCTGCGCATCACGCTGCTGATCGCGGTGCCGGCGATGTTCGCCCTGATGCTGCTGGCGCGTCCGCTGGTGGCCACGCTGTTCCAGCATGGCCAGTTCACGCCGTTCGATACCCATATGGCGACGCTGTCCATCACGGCGCTGAGCTTCGGCCTGCCGGCTTTCGCGCTGGTGAAGGTGGCGCTGCCGGCGTTCTACGCACGCCAGGACACGCGCACGCCGGTGCGCGCGGGCGTGGCTTCGCTGGTGGCCAACATGGTGCTCAACGTGGTGTTCGTGGCGATGCTGTTCACGCTGTGGGCTACGCCGGAGCAGCGCCAACTGCCCTGGATGGACGGCATCGCCGCGGTGCCCGGCCTGCACATGGCGCTCGGCATGGCCAGCGCGCTGGCCAGCTACATCAACCTGGGCCTGCTGTGGCGCTGGCTGAAGCAGGCTGGCGTCTACCAGCGCCAGCCGGGCTGGACGCGGCACATGCTGCGCCTGGTGCTGTCCTGTGCCGTGATGATCGCCGTACTGCTGGTGGGCATGTGGATCTGGCCCGACTGGACGGATGTCAACAACAGGACCCGTGTATGGCGCCTGGCGGTGCTGGTGATCGCCGGCGGCGGCGCTTATGTAGTGACCCTGTTCGCAGCGGGCTTCCGTATGCGCGAACTGCGCGGCGCCTGAGGCGGCTTTGTAGGAGCGCACCCAGTGCGCGATTGCCGTTTGGGGTGACAAGCGGTTCGTTCCCGAAGCCATCGCTGAGGTGACGAGCCTTGCTCCACGCCATGCCCTGATCGCGCACTGGGTGCGCTCCTACAGGGCGGGGCTGGCGGCCATCACCCGCTATACTCGCCCGATGATGAGACTTTCCAGGGATGTCGCCGGCCCCTGTCTGGCGCCCGGCGGCAGTGTGGTAGCCGTTGGGGCGTTCGACGGACTGCATCGTGGTCACCAGGCCTTGCTTGCCGAAGTGCGCGAGCGAGCTGATGCACTTGGCCTGACGCCGGTGGTCGTGAGCTTCGAGCCGCTTCCCCGGGCCTTCTTTTCGCCCGACCCGGTGGCGCGGCTGTCCAGCGTGCGCGAGAAGCTGCGTGGCTTCGATGCGGCCGGGATGGAGCAGGTGCTGCTGCTGCGTTTCAACGGCGCACTGACGGCCATGTCGGCCGAGGATTTTGTGCAGCGCGTGCTGATCGACCGCCTCGCGGCCCGCGAGGTGTGGGTCGGCGGCGACTTCCGCTTCGGGCACAAGCGCGGCGGCGACGTGGCCCTGCTCGAGGCGATGGGGCAGCAACTGGGTTTCAGTGCCCGCACCATGCCGGCCGTGCTGCTGGAGGGCGCCCGCGTATCGGCCAGCCGCGTGCGCATGCTGCTGGCGGCCGGCGAGTTTGCCGGGGCGACGCCGCTGCTCGGCCGTCCGTTCGTGATGGAGGGCAAGGTGGAGTACGGCAAGCAGCTGGGGCGCCAGCTGGGTTATCCCACCGCCAACATCCACCTGCGGGACCGTTCCAGCCCCGTGCACGGCATTTTCGCGGTGCGGGTGGGGCTGGGCGAGGGCGAGTGCAGCTGGCCGGGCGTGGCCAGCCTCGGCGTCCGCCCCACCGTCAACGAAGTGCCCGAGCCGCTGCTGGAAGTCCATTTGTTCGATTTCGAAGGCGACCTCTACGGCCAGCGCATGGCGGTGGAATTCGTGGCCAAGCTGCGCGACGAGCAGAAATTCGACGGCGTCGAGGCTTTGACCGTCCAGATGGCCAAAGACGCCCGCCAGGCGCGTGAGTTGTTGGGCATGAATCCGCGCCTCAGCGAGGCGTAACGGCCCCAAATCCGGTAACGTTGGCGTTTCCGCCGTGTCCTTGGCGGCGCCAGGCAATGACGGCGCCCGCAGGACCGCGCCAGACCCCGATCAGAGCATCCCCAGGCAATGACCCAGGATTACAAGAACACCATCAACCTGCCGCAGACGGAATTCCCGATGCGCGGCGACCTGCCCAAGCGCGAGCCCAAGTGGCTGGCCGACTGGCAGCAGGTGAACCGCTACGTGCAGATCCAGGAGCGCGCGGCGAACCGCGACAAGGTGTTCGTGCTGCATGACGGCCCGCCGTACGCCAACGGTGCGATCCACCTGGGCCATGCGGTGAACAAGGTGCTCAAGGACGTGGTGGTGAAGTCGCGCCTTCTGGCCGGCTACCGCGCGCCCTACGTGCCGGGCTGGGACTGCCACGGTCTGCCGATCGAAGTGGCGGTGGAGAAGAAATTCGGTCGCGTGGGCGACAAGCTCGACGCCGCCGCATTCCGCCAGAAGTGCCGCGAATACGCGCAACAGCAGATCGACCTGCAGCGCACCGACTTCAAGCGCCTCGGCGTGCTGGGTGACTGGGAAAACCCGTACCGCACCATGGACTTCAAGTACGAAGCCGACATGGTGCGCGCGCTGGCGAAGATCGTCGGCAACGGCCACGTCGTGCGTGGCGCCAAGCCGGTGTACTGGTGCTTCGACTGCGGCTCGGCATTGGCCGAAGCCGAGATCGAATATGCCGACAAGACCTCGCCGGCCGTCGACGTTGCTTACGACGCAGTGGACGCGAAGGCGCTCGCACAGAAGTTCGGCGTGGATGCAGGCGACGCCATCGTCGCCATCCCGATCTGGACCACCACGCCGTGGACGCTGCCGGAAAGCCAGGCCGTGTCGCTGGGCGGTGACCTCGAATACGCGCTGATCGAAGGCCCGTCGCGTGACGGCCATCGTCTGCTGCTGGTCGTGGCCAGCGCGCTGGTGGAAAAGGTCTCGCATCGCTACGGCATCGAAGGCGAGGTCAACGTGCTCGGCCACGTTGCCGGCCAGTCGCTGGAAGGCGTGCTGCTGAAGCATCCGTTCTATGCACGCGAAGTGCCCGTGCTGATCGGCGACCACGTGTCGGCCGAAGACGGTACCGGCGCCGTGCACACCTCGCCGGACCACGGCGTGGAAGACTTCGTCGTCTCGCGCAAGTACGGCATCGAGACGCTCAACTACACCGAAGCTCGCGGCACCTATCGCGCGGACACGCCGGTGGCGCTCGACGGCACCGTGATCGCCGGCAAGCACCTGTGGAAGGCCAACGACGAGATCGTCGAGCTGCTGCGCCGTCGTGGTGTGCTGCTGGCCTTCGCCAGGATCGAACACAGCTATCCGCATTGCTGGCGCCACAAGACGCCGGTGATCTTCCGCACCACGCCGCAGTGGTTCATCAGCATGGAGAAGGAAGGGCTGCGCCCGACCGCGCTCGATGCAATCAAGCACGTGCGCTGGGTGCCGGGCTGGGGCGAGGAGCGTATCGCCGGCATGGTCGGCGATCGTCCCGACTGGTGCATCTCGCGCCAGCGCACCTGGGGCGTGCCGATCGCGCTGTTCATCCACAAGGGTACGCAGGAACCGCATCCGGATTCCGTCGCGCTGCTGGAGCAGGTGGCCAAGCGCGTGGAGCAGGGCGGCATCGATGCGTGGTACGCGCTGGATGCGGCCGAGCTGCTGGGCGACCAGGCCAAGGACTATGAAAAAGTCCTCGACGTGCTCGACGTGTGGTTCGACTCCGGCGTCAGCCATTTCGCGGTGGTCGGCCAGCGTCAGGAACTGCAGCAGGGCAAGGCCTCAAGCTACAAGGTGATGTACCTGGAAGGCTCGGACCAGCATCGCGGCTGGTTCCAGTCGTCGCTGCTGACTTCGTCGGCGATGTTCGCCAAGGCGCCTTACAACGACGTGCTCACCCACGGTTTCACCGTGGATGCGCAGGGCCGCAAGATGTCCAAGTCGTTGGGCAACGGCATCGAGCCGCAGGACATCATGAAGAACCTGGGCGCGGACATCCTGCGCCTTTGGATCTGCTCGACGGATTACCGCAACGAGATGTCGTTGTCGGACGAGATCCTCAAGCGTGTGTCGGATACGTATCGCCGCATCCGCAACACCGCGCGCTTCCTGCTCGGCAACCTCGATGGCTTCGACCCCACCAAGCACCTCGTGCCGGTGGAAGAAAGCCTGGCGCTCGACCAGTGGGCCGTGCAGCAGGCGTACGACACACAGCAGGCGGTGATGGCGGCCTACGACCGCTACGATTTCCCGGAAATCGTGCAGCGCGTGCAGAACTACTGCACCAACGAGCTGGGCGCGTTGTACCTCGATATCACCAAGGATCGTCTCTACACGATGCCGACCGAAAGTCACGGTCGTCGCAGCGCGCAGAGTGCGATGTACCGCATCGCCGAAGCGCTGGTGCGCTGGCTGGCGCCGGTGCTCACTTTCACTGCCGAAGAAATCTGGCAGAACATGCCGGGCGAGCGCAGCGAGAGCGTGCTGTTCGAAACCTGGTACGAAGGCCTGGCCGCCACGCAGGGTTCGCCGGAGCAGCGTCGCTACTGGTCCGACCTGCTGGCCATCCGCGAGACCGCTTCGCGCGTGCTCGAAGGCATGCGCAAGGGCGAGCAGATCGGCGCCTCGCTGGAGGCGAAGCTGGCTATCCATGCCGATCCCGCCATTGTCGCGCGCTACCAGCCGGCAGCGTCGGAACTGCGCTTCTTCTTCATCACCTCGGACCTGCGCCTGGACCTGGCCGGCGGCCAGCCGGCCGACGCCGTGCTGACCGAACTGGAAGGTGCCGACGTGTGGGTCTCGGCGACCGTCAGCGATGCCGCCAAGTGCGTGCGCTGCTGGCATCGTCGCGATGACGTCGGCACGCATGCGAATCATCCGGAGCTGTGCGATCGCTGCATCAGCAATGTGGAAGGGCCGGGCGAGGATCGTCGCTGGTTCTGACCGCACTTCTTCCTCTCCCCTTCGGGGAGAGGACCGAGGTGAGGGGCGGGTGCTTGCAACGAGGCTTCAAAAGAGCAGAGGTCGCTTCGTTCCCCGCTCGTCGCAAGATTGACCCCTCACCCCAACCCTCTCCCCAAAGGGGAGAGGGAGCTTCCAGGCAAGATTTGACCCATGATGAAACCCAAACCCAACGCCCTTTCCTGGCTACTGCTCTCGGTGGTCGTGATCGTTCTCGACCAGCTCAGCAAATGGTGGGCGCTCACCGCATTGCAGCCGGCCGGCCTTCCGCATCCGGTGATCCCAGGTTTCCTCAACTGGACGCTGGCCTTCAATACCGGTGCCGCGTTCAGCTTCCTCGCCACTGGCGACGGCTGGCAGCGTTGGTTCTTCGTGCTGCTGGCGGTGGCCATCAGCGCCGTGCTGGTCGTATGGCTGCATCGCACGCCGCGCAGCGACTGGAAGACGGCAATGCCGTTGGCGCTGATCGTTGGCGGCGCGCTGGGCAATCTGATCGATCGCCTGCACGCGGCCCAGGTGACCGATTTCATCCACGTGTACTTCCGCGAGTGGAACTACCCGGTGTTCAACGTGGCTGATTGCGGCATCACGGTGGGCGCGGTGATGCTGGTCGTATTCGGCCTTTTTACAGGTAAAGCCAAGGCCTGAACGCCCCCTCACATGGGGTGAGGAGGGGCGTGCGATAATACGGGCCTGTGATTCGACCCTGCCGGGTCCGGAGTTTTCGTGGATATCCTGCTCGCCAATCCCCGCGGTTTTTGTGCCGGCGTCGATCGCGCCATCGCCATCGTCGAGCGTGCGCTCGAATCCTACGGCGCACCGATCTACGTGCGGCATGAAGTGGTGCACAACCGCTACGTGGTGGACAAGCTGCGCGCCGATGGCGCGGTTTTCGTCGAGGAACTCAGCGAAGTGCCTGACGGCGCCACGGTGATCTTCAGCGCCCACGGCGTTTCCAAGGCCGTACGCGAAGAAGCCGACCAGCGCGGTCTCAAGGTGTTCGACGCCACCTGTCCGCTGGTGACCAAGGTGCACATGGAGGTCGCCCGCCTCGGTCGCACCGGCCGTAGCGTGGTGCTGATCGGTCATGCCGGCCATCCGGAAGTGGAAGGCACCATGGGGCAGTGGAATCCCGCCAATCGCGGCGAAATCCTGCTGGTGGAATCGGTCGAGGATGTCGCCGAACTCGAACCCAGGTTCCCGCATGAGCTTTCCTACGTCACCCAGACCACGCTTTCGGTGGACGACACCAAGGCCATCATCGAGGCGTTGCGCACCAAGTTCACGGACATCGATGGTCCGCGCAAGGACGACATCTGCTACGCCACGCAGAATCGCCAGGATGCCGTGCGCCGCCTGGCGGATGCCGTCGACCTCATGCTCGTGGTGGGCTCCATCAACAGCTCCAACTCCAATCGCCTGCGCGAGCTGGCGGAGAAGCAGGGCGTGAGCGCCTATCTCATCGACGGTGCAGAGCACATCGAGCAGCGCTGGCTCGATGGCGTCACGCGCATCGGTCTGACCGCCGGCGCCTCCGCGCCCGAAAAACTAGTCAAGGACGTGATCGCGCGCCTGCAGTCCTGGGGCGCCGGCGCCGTCCGCGAGCTCGATGGTGAGCCCGAAACCATCACCTTCGCCCTGCCCAAGGAACTACGCATCGCCGGCAGCGCTTCTGCCAGCCTCTGACGTCTTGCGCGTCTTGTTTTGCGTACGTAGAATTAGCGGTTCCTCGCCGGAATAGCTCAGTTGGTAGAGCGGCGCATTCGTAATGCGTAGGTCGCAGGTTCGACTCCTGTTTCCGGCACCAGTCTTCAAAGAAACCCGCGCAAGCGGGTTTTTTTGTGCCTGTCGGAAGGGCACGGCACGGTGCGCCGGTCCGGGGGATATTGCGCTAATAATTGCGATTATTTTGCGTAAGTTATTGCTTTAATTAAATTTTGTCAGCTCAGAGAAAGCTATAACACGTTGATTTAGATGTTCATTACGTGTAGCTGTCGACCAAGTCACATAGTTCCGTAAATACATGCCGTTCGCCGGCCAGAATATACCGCTCATCGGCGTAAGACTTTACGTACATTTAAGTCCCCACTAGATTCGCCCCCGTGTCGAATTCTCAGGGGTGGGCAACGCGATGCAGCTTGTGCCTAAGGGGCGTCGTTCGCCGGGTGGGCGAACGAAGGGACGGGGTGTCACTCTCGTTGAGTTGATGGTCACGCTAGCGATAGCGGCCATCCTCCTCATGATTGCAGTGCCCAGCTTCCGCAATATCACCTTGTCCAACCGTCTCACCACGGCGGCCAATGAGGTCGTTGATGCGATCAACGCGGCAAGGGTCGAGGCGATCAAGCGCAACAACTACGTGCAGCTCTGTGGCAGTTCGGCGGCGCTCAACCAGAGCGATGTGGTCGGCACGGCTTGCGGCACCGACTCAGGTGCGGTGATGGCCCTGGGCGTGGACGACACCGGCAAGACCACCGCGGACCTCATCCAGAAGAGCCCCTCCGAAATCACCGCGCCACTCCAGCTGTCCGGCGATTTCGCTGCATTGCGTTTCAATCCGCAGGGCCTGGGAGCCAAGGCGGGCACTTCATCGCCCTACACCGGCCAGGTAGTGCTGATCTGCACTGCCGGTCTCAATACTGATAACGGTCGCCGCATTTCCATTGCCGCGGGCTCGATCGTTCAAGTCCAATCGGTGAACTGCTGATGATTCGCTTGAATATCGACAAGACGCGGTGGCATGGAGCTGCCGTGCAGGATGCCGATGGCTATCTGGACGAAGCCTTCAGCGAGGGAACGCAGCGCATGCCGCGCACCGGCACGTCCGCGCTTCAACGGGGCGTCGGCCTGATCGAAGTCCTGATCGCAGTGCTGATCCTGTCCGTGGCCTTCCTTGGCATTGCCGCATTGCAGGCGATGTCCCTGTCTGCGAACAACACCGCCATGGCTCGCAGCATGGCGACCATCGCCAGCTACTCGATCCTGGACGCGATGCGCGCCGACTACACGAATGCGACCGGCGGCGCCTACAACACCGATGCCGCGTTGAAGGCGAGCAGCTGTCCCACGGACACGAGCACGCTCGCCAATAGCCAGCGCGTGCAGTGGTGCGGCCTGCTGGGCGGCACCTTGGGTGTGGCCGAGACCACCACGGGGGCGATCAATTGCTCGTCGGTCGGCGACTGCACCATCACGATTACCTTCGTGGATGTCCGCCAGGGCGCGGACGGCAACAAGCAGCAGACGGTGACCACGAGGGCCATGCTATGAGCACGCGGCGCATGCAGGGCTTCACCCTGGTCGAATTGATGGTGGCCATGGTGCTCGGGCTGGTGGTGATCGGCGGTGTGGTGAGCGTGTTTCTCGCCAACCAGCAGGTCTACCGGACCAACAAGGCGATGAGCGACGTGCAAGGCAACTCGCGTATCGCGTTCGAGTTGATGGCAAGGGACGCGCGGACCGCCGGCCTTACGGGTTGCGGTAACGCCTCACGCATCGCCAACGTCGTCAACAACAACACGGCGGCGGCCAACTGGTTCGTCAACTGGACCGCGCCGGTCGCGGGCTACGCCGCAAGCCAGACGGATCCCGTGGCCGGTACTGACCGCACGGGTTCGGACTCTCTGGTGCTGCTCGGCGCCGAAGGCTCCGGTGTCAGTGTAAAGACGGACACCGCATCGAGCGCGACCATCGTGCTCAACGAGGCGAAAACCAGTCTGGCGGCGGGCGATTTCGTCGTCATCTGCGACCCCGATCATGCTGTCATCGCCCAATTGTCCGGCGTTTCGGGCAGCACGCTGACGCATGCAAAGACGGGTACGCCGGGTAACTGCACGCTGGACCTGAGCTACCCGACCGTATGCGCCAGCTCCAACACTTATACGTTCAGCGCCAACGCCCTGGTCGCCCGGCTCACCGCCAGCAGCTGGTATGTGGGAACCAATGCAGTCAACGGCTCCTCGCTTTTTCGCAAGTCGTTGGGCCCGGGTGGCACGCTTTCGACCGATGAAATGGTGCGTGACGTGAGCGCGATGAGCCTGCAGTACCACCAGAGCGGGGATGTCGCCTTCGTCACCGCCGACAACGTCACCAACTGGCCTTCCGTGGATGCGCTGCAGATCACCCTGACCACGATCAGCGTGGACCAGCGCGCGGGTGTCAACGCGGCACCGATCTCACGCACGTTCACCTCCACCACCACGCTCCGCAACCGAGTCCAGTGACATGACGCGCTCCCTCCAATCGGCTGCCGTGGTTCGCCGGCAGTGCCATCGCAGGCCGAACATGGTTCAGCAGCGCGGTGTCGCGCTGGTCGTGGCATTGATTCTCCTCGTGGTAGTCACGCTGGTGGGATTCGCTGCCGTGCGAGGCACGCTGATGCAGCAGAAGATGTCGGCGAATCTCTACGACCGACAGATCGCCTTCCAGAATGCCGAAGCGGCCATGCGCGTCGCGCAGCAGCGGATTGGCGTCGAAACAGGCGATATCGCGCGCAATTGCCAGGCCGGTGGCGTGGTGTGTCCCGCCAATCCGTTCACCGATACGGCCGCAAAGATCATGCCGGTATCCAGTGGTACCGGCAGTGGTCTCTACACCGTCGACGGGCTGGCAACGGGGCAGCCGGAGTACATCGTCGAGAACATGGGCACCTGGCAAGACCCCGACTCAAGCACGGGCTACAACCAGAGTGCCAACGCGCACAACTACGGCGCGCAAGGCTTATCTACGACGGTGAACTATTACCGCGTTACGGCACGCAGTGGCGCCCCGACGGCGGCGCAAGGCCGCGCCGTCGTCACCCTGCAAGCCATGATCAAGCAGCACTGAGCTGATGCCAGACGCGCTTGCACGGCAACCCGTATTCCATGCCAAACCCACTGACGGCTTCCAAACCATGACTACGTCGACCCGAAAGCGCACATTGACGGTACGTTTCCTCGGCCGACTGGCGTGCACCGCCCTGTTGGTGTGTGGCCTGGGGGGCGTCAGCGAATCATCGCTCGCGGCGGTAACGGTTGACTCCGGCCCGCTCATCCAGCAGCCGTCCGTGCCACCCAATATCGTGCTGATGCTCGACGACTCCGGGTCCATGGCATGGGACGTCATGCCGGATTACGGCTCCCTGAGTGCCACCACCGCAGACGCCCTGGTCAGCTCCAGCGTCAATGGCGTCTATTACAACCCGCAAACGACGTATTCACCGCCGCCCCTGGCCAACCCTGCGGCCACCCCGAACGCGTACCCCGATGCCAGCTTCGTCAGCGCCTGGATCAATGGTTTCAAGCAGTCCGCAGGCACGGTCAATCTGTCTCGCTACGATGGTTCCTCCGATTCGAGCAAGAATGGCGCGAATTCCAGCAGCCTCGCCTACAGCAAGAGCTACTCGAACACCAGCAATACCTATTCGCCGACCATGGTCTGCAACTCCGGTGACACGGGACCGCTCACCAGCGGCAGCAAGATCGGGCAGTGCCAGAAGACGGGTAGTGGCGGCACGATTTCCTACTACGCGCCCACGGCAACCTGCGACAGCGGTAGCACGTACACGTCAAGCACCAAGCTCTGCAAGCAAAGCCCGGTAAGTCTGTTCACCTATACGGTGAAGAGCGGCAGCTCCTATACGCGCTATTACATCGCCAGCCACACCGGCGATTGCGCCGCCGCGGGCGTGAGCACGAGCGTCTGCAGTGAAAAACCGTCGGACCAGCAAAACGCCGCCAACTGGTTCTCGTACTATCACACCCGCATCCTGATGGCCCAAAGCGGGCTGATGAACGCGTTTGTCGGACTCAACAGCAACTACCGCGTCGGTTTCGGCTCGATCGACGGTGGCGGCAGCGGCAATTCCAACTACAAGAACCTGCCCGGTGGTTCCAGTCCGCCCAAGGTGTCTGATGGTGCGAATTCAACGTTGTATCCGTATACCGATACGTACAACAGCGGCACCAATTACATCGCGTTGGTGAAGCCCTTTGGTGATGGCTCCCAATCCAACGACCAGAAGTCGCTGTTCTGGAACTGGGTGTCCAAAGTGCAGGCATCGGGTGGCACGCCTTTGCGCCAGGCCCTGAATGCCGTTGGCAGTTACTACACGCAGGACCAGCCGTGGTCCACGATGTCGACCGACCCCGTGGTGATCACCACGCCTGAGCTGGCCTGCCGCCAGTCCTACACGATTCTCACCACTGACGGCTTCTGGAACGAGAGCAACTCCCCGGGAGTGGGCAACTTCGACGGAACCAGCGCAACCTCGGCTATCACCGGGCCGAACCAGCAGAGCTACACCTATACGGCCAAGGCGCCTTATAGCGACAGCCAGCCCAATACGCTGGCTGACGTGGCCATGAAATATTGGGCCACCGACCTGCGCAAGAACACCCTCAACGAAGTCCCGATCAACTCGGAGGACAAGGCGTTCTGGCAGCACATGGTGACCTTCACCATGGGATTGGGCTTCACGCCTTCCGGCATTACACCGGCCACCACCACGCCTTCAGGCGACCAGATCGCCGATATTTTCACCTGGGCCAATGGCACCAGTACGCCCACCTGGGCGAAGGATTTCAGCTGGCCGGTTCCTGCAGCCGACAACATCAACAACATCGCCGACCTCGCGCACGCCGCCGTGAACGGGCATGGTGGGTTCTATTCGGCTACCAGCCCGACAGCATTCACCAATGGCCTGGCCGAAGCGCTCAAGCGCGCGACGGAACGTACCGGTACGGGTTCCAGCCTGGCAGCGAATTCCACGCAGCTGCAGTCGGGCACCTTTGCCTACCAGGCGACCTACCACACCTCCCTGTGGACGGGCGACCTGATGGCTTACCAGATCGATTCCACGACAGGCACATTCGCGCTCAACCCGAACTGGACGGCCTCGCAGATGCTGCCCGTTGCAGCGAGCCGCAACATCTATACCTATAACCCGAGCAGCCAGGCCTATCTGGCGTTCCAGATGAACGGCACGACCCTGCCGGCACTGTCGACGGGCCAGTTGACTGCACTGGGTTCCAGCGCGAGCGCGCAGACCGACATGATCAATTACCTGCGCGGGGACCAGTCGAAGGAAGTCAGCCAGAAGAACGGTGTCTACCGCACCCGCGCCACGCCGATCGGCGACATCGTGAACTCCCAGCCGGTCTATGTCGGTGCGCCCACCGCTAACCAGTTTCTCGGTGAATCGTTCTCGGCCGTGAGCAGCTATTCGACCTATGCCACGGGTGCGGCCGCCAATCGTGCGGGAACCCTCTACGTGGCGGCGAACGACGGTTATCTGCACGCGTTCAATGCCTCCACGGGTGTCGAGAGCTACGCCTATCTTCCTGGCGCGGTCATTACCGGCGGCAGCGCGACGGGCATCGTCGATCTCTCCAACAAGAACTACGGTGCCGACAGCCTGCCGCACCAGTTCTTCAACGATGGCGAACTGACCGTGGCCGACGTCTATGTCGGCAAAGCCTGGAAGACGGTACTGGTGGGAACGACCGGCCGTGGCCTGGCCAGGGCGGTGTATGCCCTGGATGTCACCGATCCGACGAAGATCAAGTTCCTGTGGGAGCGTTCCGCCGCTGACTCGTCGGCCACCTGGCCCGACGACAATAGCAAGTACATCGGGCAGATGACCGGCAAGCCGGTGGTCGCGCAGGTCGCCGACGGAACCTGGGCCGTACTGATCGGCAACGGCTACAACAGTGCTGCGGGTAAATCCGCGCTCCTGCAGTTTGCCCTCGCCGACGGGGCCCTGAGCGTCTACACGACGACGGATACAACGGGTCTTGCCGCTCCCGCCGTCTGGATGAACTCGCCCACGACCGGCATCAGCACCGTGGCGTATGCCGGTGATCTCAACGGTAATGTCTGGTCGTTCGACCTGACCGGCGGATCCAGCGCGGGGACGCTGCTGTTCACCGCAACCGACAGCAGCAAGAAGCGGCAGCCGATAACCGCGGGCATGCTGGTGGGCAAGAACTCCAATGGCGATGTCTGGTTGTTCTTCGGCACCGGCAAGTACCTCACCCACGCCGACCTGTCGGATACGAGCACGCAGACCTGGTATGGCCTGATCGTTTCGACGCCGAGCAGCAGCAACACGGCCATCTCGGCGCAGACCGACAAGACGCGCGCATCGCTGGTGCAGCGCTACATCACCTCGGAGACGGCGGCCGTCACGAAGACATTGGCAGATGGCTCCACCCAGACGACCTCGGCTGGCCGTACGGTCACGACGACGGCAGACGCCGCTTCGATGACGGGCCTCTCCGGTTGGTTCATGGACCTGCAGCAACCCTCAAGCAGCGGCACGGGTAGCACCAAGACAACCACGTACAAGCAGCAGGGCGAACGCATGGTGACGCCCAACCAGTTCCAGGGAAGCTACCTGCTCGGCACCACACGCATCCCCAATTCGGACGACGCGTGCAACCCGTCGGGTACCGGTTGGGTAATGGCAGTAGACCCGTTCACTGGCACCAATCCGCAGACGAACTTCTTCGATCTCAACGGTGACGGCAAGGTCAATTCGTCCGACGGCGTCAACGGCACGCCTTCGGCCGGCATCGGCTTCAGCTCCTTGCCGAACAACCCAATCTTTACCGGCGGCACGATGTTGACGAGTTTCGACAACGGTAGCCACAGCAGCATTCAGACCTCGGGCGGCGGCACCAACAAGACGCGCGTGTCGTGGCGTGAGCTGATCGCACAGTGAAGGAGCGTTACATGAGCAAGTGCATTGCGCAGGTCGGCCAGCACCCGAAGGTCCCGGCGCAGTCCGGTCGGGCCGAGCGGTTGCGACGCATGAAAAGCGCCGGCTTCACGCTGATCGAAATGATGATCGTCGTGGCCATCGTCGCCATTCTGGCCTCCATTGCCATCGCGTCGTATTCCAAGCAAGTGGTGAAGGGCAATCGCGTGGCTGCCGAAGGCTGCCTGGCGCAGGCCGCCAACTATATGGAGCGTTACTACGCGACGTACATGCGTTATGACCAGGCTGGCAACAGCGCCACGGCTGCGGGCAACAGCCTGCCCACGCTCGATTGCATGACGGTGGCGCAGACGGGCAACAACTACGAGTATTCGTTGCCCGTGCTCAAGACAACGAGCTACCAGATCCAGGCCAAACCCATCAATGCGCAGCAGAAGCGCGATACCGTCTGTGGCAGCCTGACGCTTGATCAGGCCGGCACGCGGGGACCGGTTACCGCTGGCTGCTGGTGAGCCGGGCCATGTCCGGGCGAGCCGTCCTGTACGATTCGCCCGACGCTCCCGCAAGAAACTGAGGGCGGATCGAACATCCCTGCGTAGCGGCGATGTCGGTTTCTGGCCGGCAGCCGCCTGTTCTACCTGCGCTCGCATGCCGCCGCTTACTTGCCCGGCGCGGTCCCGCGCCATGCCAGGTCCGCGATCTGCCGAATGGCTGACTTGCAGCCCTCATGCGTGAGGCAGACGATGGGCCCGACCAGGGGGAAAGGTGTGACGTGGCATGCCATCGTTCTCCTTCGACTTCCGAGGGGCGCAAGTCCGCATCTCGTACGAGAGCGGCATCCATGGTGACGCGATCTGGATCGCGACCATGACGGAGGGTAATTGCGTTCGAAGTATCGATGGCGCCACCTACGTCGAAGACTGGCCGCCCTCACTCATCGAAACCGCCATCGAAGCCTCGGTCATGCGAGGACTGGAATGGGTTTCGCAATCCGACCGTTAGCCATGCCCCGGTACCGGGGCGACCTGCGGGGGAGGACCTCGTATATGGCAGCCTTCACGGGAACGCACGACGGATATTCCTACAGTGCCGACTGGAGCCGCGCTGACGGCGACCACATCAGGTGGGACGCAGTGGTGCACACCTCTGCCGGCAACTGGTGTGGACACCCAAACGGAACAGTGATGTCCCGGGAGTCAAGCGATACCGGCTGCGAGGCACGCGTTCGACTCGCCGTCGAGACGGCGATCGAGAAGGGCGAGAATCTCGGGCATCACTCGCCTGGCTAGTCGATGTCGACGCCATCACTCGCGATGGTAGACGTCTGCGGTAGGGGCGCATCGCAAGACTTCGCTTTGCTGTAAAGGAGTCCGCTCCATCGAAGTGGCTTGTGCCTCGCGGCGATTCCGCGAGAGCCAGATTGCTGGTGGAAAAGAAGAAGAACTCGATCACCATCTGCCAGGCACACGAGATGGTTCTTCGCAATCACGCCTTCTCTGCGGGCACGTGTAAGCCGACAGCTTCAACATTTGTCGGAAATCGCGAGCGCTCGTGTCGTAGAACGCCAGTGAGGCGTGGCAATGCACCACAGCGCTATGACGCTTACCGGTGCTGGCGCCATGGCGCTTGCCATTCATCCGCCTTTTCACGCCTTTCGTCGGGACTCCGGCGCGATAAGGAAAAACGAATCCTAGAGTTTGTTCCTGTCTGAAGGGAGCAGCGGTCATGGATGGCCAGTATGTCCAGCGCGGCGTGTCGCTGATCGAAGTACTCGTGGCGGTGTTTGTCTTTGCGTTCGGCCTGGTAGGCCTGGCCGGCATGATGGTGATGTCCGCGCGCTCCAACCAGTCGGCCTACCTGCGCACGCAGGTCGCATTTCTGGCCAACAACATGGCCGATCGCATGCGCGCAAATCCCATTGGCGTCTGGAGCGGGAACTACAACAGCGACGCTTATCCCATCGGCACGGGAGCGACGTCGTGCGACACGCGCACGCCATGCGCGCCCGCCGCGGTGGCGACGCGTGACCAGGTGCTGTGGAGTCGCTTGCTCGACAGCCAGTTGCCTGGCGCGAGCGCGCGCATCCAATGCAGGGGCATGGGCTCGCTCAGCTACAACCCCTCCGCCCAGATCGGCATGCGGCCTCCTTACGGCGGTCATTGCACGATGACGGTTTCGTGGATTGAACAAAAAGCCGGCGACCATCAGAACGCTGACGCGGCGGGTCAGACGTTCGCCTGGGTATTCCAGCCATGACGCGCAAGATGCATTGGCGAAAGACGGTCGGCCTCTCGCTGGTCGAACTGATGGTGGCCATGGCGCTTGGCCTGCTGGTGGCGGCGGGCATCGTGAGCATTTTCCTTTCGACATCGGCCAGCAGTCGTGCACAGAACCAGCTGGCGCAGGTGCAGGAAGAGGGGCGCTATGCGGTGGGGCGTATTGTTGACGATCTCCGCATGGCCAATGCGCAGTACTGCACGTCGACGGGCGGCGTTGCATCGCAGGCAGGTAGCGGCGTTTATCTGGATGGCCTTCGTGCACCGGTGGTTTATGCGAGAAACCTGCTGGGCGCCTTGAACGCGGGCGACCTCACCACGCGGTGGGGATCCGTGTCGGGAAGCAATACCTATCCGGCGACACCCATGGAACCCTATTCGCTGCCGTCGTTCCTATGGATGCGCGGATACGATTGCGACGGTGCGACGTGCAAGCCGATCAATCCGCCTACGACCGTGGTGCCTTCAATGGGCCAGTCGCCCGATAGCCGTGTCATCGGCACGAGCGTGCTCACGTTGCGTTACGTGGATGGCTCGCGAGGCTGGGCGCTGGGTGGAAGCAGCTATGTCGTGAGCGAGCCATCCGGGAGCATCGTTTCCATTCACCTCGCCCCGGCCAGTGGTGAGCCACCGCTGACGGAGCTCAAGGCGGGCGATCTCGCGATGCTGTCCGACTGCTCGGGTGGACAGGTCTTTGCCGTCAGCGGCAATGCTGATCTGGTGCCCGAACCCACGCTCAACTTCACCGCTCCGGTGGCGCGCCCCGCCCAGGCTGCACCGCGGCTGTTCGACTTCAATACCGATTTCCTCACGGTGACCTATTTCGTGAAGGTGGTCTCCAATGACGATGGCACGACGACCGGGGCCTTGATGCGAAAGGACCGCAATGGAAGCCAGGAGATGGTTCGCGGTGTGGAGCGGCTCGATTTCCTGTATGGCATTGAAGACAGCAACGGTCACACCCGTTACCTCTCGGCAGAGGAGGTGGACAGCAATGGAAGCGGAGCGATCGCTTGTCCGCCTGCTGCGCCGCTTCCGTTGGAGCGCGACCCGGGATGCCTGTGGCGTGCGGTGAAGAGCATCGAGGTGCGCCTGCTCGTAGCAGCGGACAAGCCTCTCTACACGCTTACCCCGCAGGAGCAGATGTACGCGTACCAACTCGATGGCATCGCGACGCCCGCCGCACCCGATGCGCAGGGGCGGCGGATCACGCCGATGGCGCAAGGCTTCGCCAAGCAGAAAGTCAGGCGCGAATTCATCGCGCTGGTTTCCGTGCGCAACTACAACCCTTGAGCTGGGCACATCGCTGATGGGGTTTCTGGACAGGACAGCATGCTGATGCATCACACGTTTCGTCGAAGAGTGACAGGCCGCCGGGGTGAGCAGGGGGCCGTGCTCGTTGTCGCCTTGGTCTTCCTCATGTTGATCACGTTGCTGAGCATTGCCGCGGCCAGTCACTCGCTGCTCCAGCAGCGTATGGCCGGCGGGCTCCGCGATGCGCAGCAGGCGGAGATGGGGGCCGAAGCAGCGCTGCGCGGTGCCGAGTGGCGGTTGTGGACGGCAAGCGCCACCTCATCGGCGCTGAGGTGCGGAAGTGCCGTGCTCACGGACTGCTATCTCAACGATCCGCTCACCGGTCCGGTCGAAGCGGTGAAAGTCTTTCGTACAAGCGCTGGCTGGGTGTCCGCATACGGCACCGAATACAACGCAGGCAGTGGCGGCGTCGACTTTACCAGTCCCGCGTCGCAGGCAGGCAACGCCGCGCTGGCGCGCAATCCGCGCTACCTCATCGAAGACCTGGGCCCGGAATTGCCTCCGGATACGGGCATTCAGCATGAGTCGGGTGCGAGTGGTGCGGGGAGCGTCGGCTATACGTCGACGTCGCGTCACGTCTATCGAATCACGGCGCGCTCGACCGGCGGAAACGCAAACACCGTCCGCGTGTTCGAGAGCACGTTCTCAGCCAAGGGCGATTAGAAGGAGCTGCCCATGCGTTCAATGATGGTGCCAGGGTTGGCGCTGATGGTTGTATTAGGCGGCGCTGCGATGACGTCGGCGGTACATGCCGGGACGGTGGATTTGTCGGCGACGCCCCCGGAGCTCACACCGGCGGTGGCGCCCAATATCGTCCTGACCTACGACGACTCCAACAGCATGAAGAAGACATTCGTGCCCGGGTACCTGGGGGACGGAGAGACGGCCTACGGCGCGTATTCCGGCTACATCACCGATCCGATCAGCGGTGCGCGCATCTGCGGCTGGTATAGCGCCGATGCAACCAAGGTCGTTCATCCCTGGAATTTTTCGCCGGCGGTTAACACGATCTACTACGACGAGAGCCAGACCTACGTTGCTCCGAAGAAGTCGGACGGCACGCCCATGGATCCGGGGAGTTTCACCGCCGCATGGGAAGACGGGGTTGCCGCCAATACGGGTGGAAGCAAGGCTGTGCGCAATCTGCTGACGAGTTACGCCATCTACTGGTGGGGCGGCAACACGATCGAGCCTGAGACGATCTATCCGGCGAGCAAGAGTCATCCTGCCTCGATGCAATGCAAGGTGGCAGACGGCTACATGCCGTTCCCATTCGCTGACCCCGATGGTGGCAATGCCCGCGCTTTTTTCTACCGCTTCCTGGGGAATCCCGCGAGCAGGCGCGATCTGTTCGATCCCACCAAGTACGTGGCCGTCGACGTGTCCACGCTGAGCGATGCGCAGAAGAAGAATTTCACGATCTGGTACGGGTTCTATCGCACGCGTAACCAGGCTGCACGCTCGGCGCTCGCGCGCGCCTTTGACAGCGTGCCGAGGACCATCCGTGTGCAGTGGCAGCGACTGAGTGAGGGACTATTGAGCAACTCGGCGATCATCCGGCCGCTGTCCGACGAGACGCAATTCAAGGCACTGATGGACTTCGTGCTTGCCAGTCAGCCCAACGGCGGGACGCCGACGCGCGGCGCCATGACCAGGGTGGCCAACTATTTCGGTCCGTCCAACGCAAAAATGTCCGAGACCAACCCTTACTTTGACGCGGCGTCCGGCAAGGAGCTGAGCTGTCGCCGCAATTACAGCCTATTGGTCACGGATGGCGGCTGGAACCAGGATTCCGGATTCACCTCGAGCTGGGTGGACTCGACGGGGTCGGGTGGTTCCGTACACGTGGCAGCGAATCCCGACCAGACAGCCATCACGTTGCCCGACGGCCGCAGATACGACCCACGTAGTGCGGCTGCGACGATATTTGGTGGCGGGCCTTCGCAACACAATCTCTCGGGATTTGCCGACGTTGCCTTCCACTACTGGGCAACAGATCTGCGTCCCGACCTTAAGAACGACGTGGTGCCATACCTGCCGGACAGGACAACAGGTGTCACCGGCACGACGATCTCGACGCCCATAGGCAGCGATCCCAAGTCGCTGCCCGATGAGGTCTATTTCAATCCCGCCAACGATCCGGCCACCTGGCAGCACCTGGTGCAGTTCGTGGTGACCTTCGGCCTGGACGGTGAACTCAGTGTTCCTGATGACCTTACCGATCTGCGCAAGGGACTGAAGACCTGGTCCGATTGGGCAACGCTGCCAAACGACGAACTTTTGGATATGCCGGCAAAGACTGACGACACCTGGCATGCCGCCATCAACAGTCGTGGCGATTTGTTCAACGCCAACAATCCGCAACAGCTGATCGATCAGATCCGGCAGGTCATCAACAGTATCGTCGCAAGGAGCGGTGCATCGACCGCAGGCGCGATAAGCAGCACGGTGCTCGGCACGGATGCCGCCTACTTCCGGACCGGTTTCAGCAGCGATGACTGGAGCGGCGTGGTGCAGGCGGTGCGCGTGGATGAATCGGGCAACCTCGGCGGATCCCTATGGAGCGCCTCTGACCTTCTGGAGGCTCGTGCCGGTACCACGGACAATCGCATCATCCTCACCAGCACGGCCCCTGGCGCCGGTCATGGGGCCGCATTCCGAGGGACCGACGTACTCGATGCCATTCGCTCGGTCGATCCCGCGTTTGCCACTGACTCCACCGGCAGCGAACGACTGGACTGGATCCGCGGCGTCCGGGCCAAGGAGGGGATAACGTTCCGTCAGCGCAGTTCCGTGCTCGGCGCGGTGGTCAATGCGCAGGCTGCCTACGTCGCATATCCCGCCAGCGGTTATCGCGATGCCTTTCCTTCCAGACCCGGCCATCCTGAAGAAAGAGCGCCGGAAATGGCCGTTGGGCCCGATGGTCGCTTGCTGCACAGCTACGAGCAGTTCGTCGCCGATCACCTCAAACGTGCCCCGACGCTCTATGTCGGTGCCAACGACGGCATGTTGCATGCTTTCGATGCCACCGCTGCGGGTACCGATCCTGCGTCTGTCGATGTCGCGCCGCATCCCGGTGCGGAGCGTTGGGCCTATGTGCCCTATGCCGTCTATGGAGGGTTGCGCGGGCTGAGTGCGCTGACCCATTTCCAGTACGCGCCGACAGTGGATGGCACGCCCGTGGTTCGCGACGTGTACTTCAGCTCAGGCAGTCGTGTGGGATGGCACACCCTGCTTGTCGCCGGCGTTCGCCTGGGCGGGCGTGGCGTCTATGCCTTGGATATCACCGAGCCGGGAGCGGTGGAGGTTGGAAGCACGCGTGGCTCACCAGGTCCCGCGGACAAGGTGTTGTGGGAGTTTCACCATACGTCCACCAGTGAAACGGGGGACGCTTCCAACCTGGGATATACCTTCGGCCGTCCGAACATAGGGCGCCTGGCCAATGGGAAATGGGTCGTGCTGGTGCCAAGCGGCTATTTTCCCGCAGACAGCACGGCGCCGGCGGCGTCCAATAAGTTCAGCTCGCTGTTCGTGCTCGACGCCCAGACCGGCACGCTGCTGAGGGAGCTGCGCACGCCCGTCACCGTGGCCGGCAAAAGCATCGCCAGCGACGGGCTCACCACGCCCGTGCTCGGCGACTACCAGGGCGATCAGGTGGATGACGTGGCGTTTGCCGGCGACCTGCAGGGCAACGTCTGGCGGTTCGACCTGAGCGACGAGGATCCATCACGCTGGAGCGTGGATCTGCTGTTCCAGCCAGCCGTGCCGGGGCAACGCCCGATTACGGTGATGCCGCGGCTGTTTCCCGATCCGGCCACGCGCAATTTCGTCGTGGTGTTCGGTACCGGAAAGTACCTCGGCAGCAGCGACAACGTCATCGACGGGGCGACGAAGGTGCAGGCTGTATATGGCATCCGGGATCCCGGCACGACAGGAGCCGCAGCGGTGATCGAGGGAGTCACGCCGCTGGTGCAGCAGGTGCTCTATGAAAAGGGCGATGTGCGCGGCCTGACCAGGCACGCGATGCCACTGACCAATTCGGCGGGTAATGCCGTGGGAGGTTGGTATTTCCTGCTGCAGATCGCGGGTAGCGACGGCAAGCAGACCAATCCGGGCGAGCGCGTCGTCGTGGACGCCACGGCGCTGTTCGACAGCAATCGTGCCATTGTCACGACGCTCATTCCGCAGAAGAGCGATCCCTGCAAT
Source organism: Dyella amyloliquefaciens (assembly GCF_004296575.1). Lineage (GTDB taxonomy): Bacteria > Pseudomonadota > Gammaproteobacteria > Xanthomonadales > Rhodanobacteraceae > Dyella > Dyella amyloliquefaciens. The sequence continues at coordinate 342,234 of NZ_SAYT01000007.1, forward strand.
CCCGCCACGCAGGGCGCCGTGCTTGTAGTGGATGCGGCCACCGGTGGCGCCGCCAGTGGCATCGACTTTGGCGCCGTCGGTGGCTGGGATTCGGGTTACGCACAAGCAGGAGCGCGCATTACCAATGCTCCGACTGGCGGTTCGTTACCTGCCGCCATCAGCGTGGGCGGAGGGAAGGTTTATCTGCCGGGCATTACCTTGTCCGCTGACGGAAGCGCGTTCTCCGTGGGCGACGCCATCTGGCGTCGCCGCTCGTGGCGCGCGCTCATCAACAATCAATGACAGGGAGCAAGTCATGAACCGCTTGCGCGGCTTTACGCTGATCGAACTCATGGTGGTGGTGGCCATCGTGGCGATACTTGCCGCGATCGCGATACCGTCGTACAGCCGTTACACGTATCGCGCACGCCGTGCCGAAGGACAGGCGCTGCTCATGCACATCGCCAACGCGCAGGAGCGTTACTACGCCGTCCAGCATCGCTATGGCGATCTCGTGGCGATCGGTTACGCGTCGACAGCATCCGCACTCTCCGAGTCGGGGCACTACCTGGCGCAAGTCACCTTGCAGGACACGAACGGCGAGGGGCAGGCCTATGTCGCTACGGCAACAGGGCAGGGCATGCAGGGCGCGGATGTGTGTGGTGCGTTGTCCATCGACAACACCGGTACCCGGTTGCCCGGGGCATCCGATGCATCGCGAAATTCCAATGGGCGTTGCTGGTGATGCCGACGCGAAGTGACAAGAGACGGACGCGAGGCGTCACGCTGGTGGAACTCATCATCACGCTGGCTGTACTGGTAGTGCTGGCGACGATCGCGGCTCCGAGCTTCCGCGACCTCTGGCTTCGCCATCAAGTCAACGGAGCCGCCAATGCCTTGTGGGCAGACCTCACCTATGCGCGTTACGAAGCCGTGCAGCGGGCGTCCTTTGTCTCGCTCTGCCCGAGCAGCACCGGTGAGGATTGTTCGGACGATGCGTCCTACGCCGATGGCTGGATCGTCTACGCCTATGCGGCAGGCACGAAAGGGGCGAATCGCTCTTATGCCGAAGGAGTACAAGACTTCACTCTGCTTCGGCATACCGTGCCATCCGGGGCGATGGTGGCGAATGCCGCCGATGCCGGGGTCGTAACCTTCGGTCAGCAAGGACACTTCAAGTCGACATCGGAGCGCGGCACCCTGTCATGGTGGTTGTGTGCACGGGCCGACCGCGGCGATCCGCTGCAAGGCGAGGCGACACAAGGCGTGCCCGGCGTGGAACTCACCATGGCCGGTTCCGGCAGCTTGCAACGACAGCGCCTGGCGGTTGGCGCGAGTTGCGTGCCGCCCCATCCCTGATCGGGTGATTCAGGGCGAGGCGTGCGGTGCGAAGCGAGGCCACAGGCCCGAGTGACGGCGGGTCGATTGTTCGATCGCGGCTGTGACGCGCTCTCCCGATCCCATCAGGCTGAACCAGCGTCGTGCGCGGGTGACGCCTGTATAAAGCAGTTCCCGCGTGAGCACCGCGCTCGCCGCGTCCGGCAGCACGAGGGCCGCGTGATCGAATTCGGAGCCCTGGGACTTGTGCACTGTCATGGCGTAGACGGTTTCGCGTTCGCCCAGGCGTGACGGCAGCACAAAGCGGATCCGCGTGGCGTCATCGCCAGCCTCACCGGCGACCTCGAAGGCAACGCGCAGGTGCAGCCTGCCCTGCTCGTCAGGCACGCGTAGCGCGATGCCGATGTCGCCGTTCATGAGTCCGAGGCTGTAGTCGTTGCGGGTGACCAGCACGGGGCGGCCTTCGTACCACTCCTGTCCACTCTCGATCAGGTTCGCCTGTTGAAGGATGGCGGTGATCTGGCGGTTGAGCCCTTCCGCGCCGAACGGCCCTTGGCGCAGCGCGCACAGCAACTGGAAGTTACCGAAGGCCTGCAACACGCCACGTGCCCATGCTTCGTGCGTTGGGCCATCTGCCTGGGCATGGGGGCGGTGTTCGCGCAGCCATTGCAGATAGTGGCGATAACCCTGCGGTTCGGCACCGTCGTCGCGCGTGGCGAAGTGGGGGCGGCCACCATCGAGGACGAGCTCGGCCAGGCGCGCCGTATTGGCGGTAGCGTCGATCCAGGCGATATCGCCGTGCGGCTCCGACAGCAGCCGCCGAACGCGCGCCGCATCGCCTTCGTTGATGCGCTGCGCGAGCTGGCCGATGCCGCTGTTTGCACCAAAGCGATGGCTATGGCGCAGCATGGCGACGTGCTGGTCGAGCGGAAGCGCATCGTCGCGCACCCAGGCATCAACCCGGTCGCCGCTGGTGGCGCGGAGCCAGTTCGCCGTTCCCTCGCTGTAGTGGGCGGCGTCGGCGCGCCGACAGAGGTCGCCGAGCACGGCACCGGCCTCCACCGAGGAAAGCTGGTCCTTGTCGCCCAGCAGTACGAGGCGGGCGTCATCGGGCAGGGCGTCCAGCACGGCCGACATCATCTCCAGGTCGATCATCGATGCCTCGTCGATGACCAGCACGTCGACGTGCAAGGGATTGGCGCGGTCGTGACGGAAGCGGCGCGTATCGGAACGGGCACCCAGCAAGCGATGCAATGTGTCCACGCGACTGGGGATGGTGGCACGCACCTCATCGTCGACATCGAGTTGGGCGATCTGCGTGCTGATGGACGCCTGCAGGCGTGCGGCAGCCTTGCCGGTCGGCGCGGCGAGCCGGATCCGCAGCGGACGCGGCTGCTCGCCACGATGCAGGGTCTGCAGCAGGCCGAGCAGGCGCACGACGGTGGTGGTCTTGCCGGTACCCGGGCCTCCGGTGATCACGGTAAAGGCGCCGCGTACGGCCAGGGCGCACGCGACGCGCTGCCAATCGGGAGCGTCGGGCGATGCATGGGGAAACAGTCGCGCCAGTTGCTCCGGCAACTGCGCGGGCAGGGTGGGAGCCGACACCAGCCGTTGCGTGATGGCCTGGGCCACGCGCTGCTCGTGGTCCCAATAACGACGCAGGTATACGCGCGTGCCATCGAGCACCAGCGGTGAACCCGCGTGTGCGACGCTGTCGGGTGTGGCAAGCAGCGGGGATGAGCCGACCTGTGACTGCGCTGTTACCGAACCGATGGCCGTGCGCCAACTGACAGGCCAGGCGGCATCGTCGGCCAGCGCTTCCCACGCACTCAGGTCCAGGCAGAGATGTCCATCGGCCTGCTGCCGGCTGACCAGTGCGCCGAGCAGAGGCAACGCAAGCGGTGCGTCGGGATCCTGCTCGGCGAGGAAGCGGGCGAAAGCGACGTCCAGCGCGCGCAGCTGGCCGCGCTCCAGCGCTTGCTCGAACAGGGCGTGCGTCGCGTCATGCCGCATGGGCGCGGCCTCCCTCGGCAAACAGGCGATCCATCGCATCGATCAGCGCATAGGGCAGGCGTTCGCCGTGCACGCCTCCACTGGCACCATCGATGCCACGCAGGTAGAGATAGGCGACGCCACCCATGTGTCGTTCATAGTCGTAACCCGGCAATCGCGCACGCAGTTGGCGATGCAGCGCCAGGGTGTAAATCGCATATTGCAGGTCGTAGCGTTCGCGCAGCACCGAATCGCGCATGGCGTCGCGCGTATAGGCGCTGGCGTCAGTGCCGAGCTTGTTCGACTTGTAGTCGATCACGTAATAGCGGCCGCGGTATTCGGCCACCAGGTCGATGAAGCCCTTGAGCAGTCCGTTGATGTGATCAGCCAGCAGGGCCTGGCGCGGGCGTGCTTCGAGCGTATGCGTGGTGACCAGGCGATCCAGCGCCAGCGTATCGACGTGTTGTGCTTCAAACCAGAATTCCAGTTCGGCGTAGTAGCTGTCCATGTCGGCGAGGCTGGCAACTGCACCGTCCGGTAGAGGCAGCGGTGCGCGTATCAGCGAAGGCAGCCAATGGCTCAGCAATGGGATGCTGGCCTGCCAGCCGCGACGCTGGCAGCGACGGGCGATTTCCTTCTCCAGTGCGACGGTATCGCGCGATACGTCGGCGAACCCTTCGTCGGCCGTCCATTCGAGCAGGTCGTGCAGGAAGGTGCCGGCTTCCGCACCGGCGTGAAACGCGTGCATGCCTTGCGCCGGTGCGGGCACAAGCTCGGATGGCGCAGGCTGCTCGGTACCCAGTTCGATGAGGATGTCCTGATTCGCGGTTTCCGGCGCGGGTGCGCGGATCTCGTCGGACTCGGCATATTTGAGCGAGCTGTAGCTGGCCACCCACCAACGTTCCGTTGGACGTCCTTGATAGATGCGCGCCTCCCATAGCGGCGCGACGGCATCACTCGTGGGCTTGAGCGGGTGGGTGGCAGGCGCGGGCAGGGTCTGGATGTGCAGGCCGGGGTGGTCGCCACGCAGCGCTTGCAGTCGTGGCAGCAGGTCTTGCGGCTGGATCACTTCGCCGCCGGAAAGCACGTGGCCGAAGGCCGACTTGTGCAGCGCGGGTGTCTTGCTGTTGCCGACGCGATAGCACGCGATGCCCAGCCAGCACGCATAGCGCGCACGGGTCAGCGCCACGTAGAGCAGCCGCAGGTCTTCCTGCAGGCGCTCGCGTTCGGCCTGCATCCATGCCGAATCATTGGCGGCGAGGTCCATGCGCGACTCGCCGTGTTCGTCATGCCACACGAAACTGCCCTTGGCATCCACCTCACGCATCGAACAGGCGAAAGGCAGCAAAACCAACGGATATTCCAGGCCCTTGGACTTGTGGATGGTGATGACCTTGATCAGCTCGGCTTCGCTCTCCAACCGGACGATCTGTTCCTCGGCGGTCTCAGACTGCGCGTCCGTCGCATGAGCGATCTGGGTGGCGAGGTGGCGGATCAGCGCATGCTCGCCATCGAGGCTCGCTGCCGCGTGCTGCAACAGTTCGGCCAGATGGAGCAGGTTGGTCAGTGCACGTTCGCCATCGAGGCGCGCGAGCAAGCGGGCTGGCAGGTCGAAGGCGTGCAGCAGGTCGTGAAGCATCGCCAGCACGCCGTGGCGCAGCCAGGCGTTGTGCAGCTGGCGGAAGCGTTCGCCGCAGGCTTCCCAGTGTTGCTCGTCGAGATTCAGGCGGTCCAGCTCGTCATCGCTTTGGCCCAGGGTGGGCGTAGCGAGGGCCGCGCGCATGGCGCGATCGGAACCCGGCTCGGCGCAGGCACGCAGCCAGCGCAACAGATCGGTCGCCTCGGCTGAGGCATAGACGGAATCGCGATCGGACAGATAGACACTGCGCAGACCGCGCCGCTGCAGTTCCTCACGCACCCTGGACGCTTCCGAACCCTTGCGCACGAGGATGGCGATATCGCCCGGCTTGAGTGGCTTCAGCGCGCCTCCGTCCGCCTGGAAACCGCAACGCCCCTCCTGGGCGGCGGACAACAGGTCCACCAGGTAAGCCGCTGCCTGTTTCGCCATCAGGTCGGTATACGCACCGCTGCTGATGGCTTCGCTGGCGTCGTGCACAGCAAGCTGCAGTGGGGGTAGTGGCTTGCCATCGAGTACCAGCTCGTCAGCACGGCCGCGCGCGGCGACAGGATGGAAGGGCAGCGCATTCTTGCCGTGACCGAAGGCAAAGGCACCTTCACTGTGCTGCTCGGCGTGCGCGAACACCTGGTTCACGGCATCCACCAGCGCACGCGTGGATCGGTAGTTGGTATCCAGCGTCCAGGTCGGCTGCCGGGCAGTCGACCTGGCCCGGATATACGTGTGGATATCTGCGCCGCGGAACCCGTAGATCGCCTGCTTGGGATCGCCGATCAGCAGCAGTCCCTTCGCGGCGCGGTCGCCATACACCCGGTGGAAGATGCGCCATTGCAGCGGGTCGGTGTCCTGGAATTCGTCGATCAGCGCCACCGGATACTGCGTGGCGATGGTATCGGCCAGCCGCACGCCTGCAGCGCTGTGCAGGGCGCCGTCGAGTCGCCGCAACATGTCATCGAAGCCGAGCTGGGCGCGACGCTGCTTGGTCTGCTCCAGCCGTTGTGACACCCACAGCGTGGCATGGGCCAGGATCGGACCACGCAGTGGCGTGAGCGTCTTGTGTTCCGCGACGCAGCTTTCGATCGCTGCGAAGGCGTCGTGCACCAGTGGCTGGGCGCCTTTCTTCAAGGCCGAATTCAACGCACCCTGGGCATATCGAGGCAACGTGTCATCGGCATCGCCAAGGCCTTGGGCCCACTGCCTGAGCAGGGCCAGCTCGATGAGCACCTTCTCGCGCTTCATCTTGGTCGCGTTCAACGCGCCTTGCTGCAGAGCCTCAGCGAACAGCGCTTCGATGCCGTCGACATCGGCAAGCCAAAGGCGACGAGCTTCGGCTTCGGCATCGCTGGCGCTGGCCACGCGGTGCTGGAGATGGTCGAGTGCCATAGAGGCTTCGGGCAGTGCGCGGCCCTCCAGGCGCAGGCTCTCGTACGGCTGCTTCAGCAGCGGCTTGAGTGCGCGCTGAAGGTCATCCGGGCCGGACCACCAGCCCATGATCGATGCGGCACCGTCGCGGTCCAGCGGAAAGAAGTGGCAGCGCCAGTAGTCGCGTACCGTTTCCGCCAGCAGCGCGCTTTCGTCGGTTTCGGTGTCCTGTACGAAGGGATGGCCACTGTCGAACGCATGCTGGCTGAGCATGCGCTGGCACCATGCGTGGATGGTGTGGATGGCGGCTTCGTCCATCCATTGCGCCGCCAGTTCGAGTTGGCGCGCGGCACGCGCCCTTGAATCGTCATCGGGATAGACGGCAATGAGTTCGCGCAGGAAATCATCGGGCACATGCTGGCCGCGGAATGCGTCGGCAGCTTCGCCCAGTCGCTCACGGATGCGTTCGCGCAATTCGGCCGTGGCCGCCTTGGTGAAGGTAAGTACGAGGATCTGAGCGGGCAACAGCGGCGTGCCGCCCGGCGCACCGTGGCCAAGCACGAGTCGCAGGTAGAGCGCGGCAATCGTCCAGGTCTTGCCCGTGCCCGCGCTGGCTTCGATCAGTTGGATGCCCTGCAGCGGCAGGTGCAGCGGCTTGAGGGGAGCCATGGTGCTCATGCGTCCTCTCCCTTGGCCGTGACATCCAGCAGTGGCCGGTAGATGTCCAGCCAGCGGGTAAATCCGCCGGTTTCCATCGCGTCAAAGTTCGGCCATGCGCGGGAAAGGTAGGGATCTTCTTCCACCTCGCCGCGAGCCAGGTAAAAGCCGCTGCCTTCGTATGCGGCCAGTGCCTGTTTCCTGGCCGTTTCCTCGTCTCCACCCAAAAGCCATGCGAAGGCGGTCTTGCGTGCCAGCGGCAGCGGGCCGCGCATGCCCTCCCGCAGCGTTGCAAGCAGCGTGTCGAGCCATGCGCCGGCCTCGGCCGGATCGAGCGCGCGCATCACCAGTTGCGTGTCCTGGCTCACCACGCGGGTCTGCATGCTCAAGCCTTGCGCGTGCGCCAGCAGATGGATGATCCAGGGTGCAAGCAATCGATCGAAACGGATATCGCCGTTCTTCTGCAGCAGCTTGCCGATCACGAGTTCCAGCCGGGCATGGGGCGTCGCATCGCCGCGGCGCAGGTCGGTCAGCCAGTCTTCCACTTTCACGCCATGCGCGGCGTACTGCAGCTCGATCTTGTCGGGTAGCAGGGGCCAGCGCTGGTCGGCTTGCCGCCATGCGTTGGCCAGCGCGGAGCCTTCGCGATGCAGTGACTGCTCGGTCAGTGCACCAAAGCCCCCCGGTGGCAACGCACCCTGGTCGACGAGTTGGCGGGTGGCCACGTCGATGGCGGCCGGTTCGTTGCCAGCCATGGTCGACGCACGCAGCACCGCAGCCATGGCGAGATGCTGCTCCAGGGCATTGAGGCCGAACGATTCGTCGTCAGGCGCTTCTTCATCGAGCTCGCCGAAATGAACCTTCAGCCGCTGGTTGAAGAAATACCGCACCGGGCGGCTGATGAAGCCTTGCAGCTGACCCACGCCGATGGCGGCGTCCGGCTGCCATTCGGACAGCGGCGAAGCGATCGCCGACGCATCCGGCGAGCGATGGGCCTGGCGCCATTCGCTGGCATAGGTGAACAGGCGCGGATCGGTTCCTGCACTGAAATAGCGCCGACTGAAGGGCTGCAGCGGATGCTCGATGGTCAATGCATCGAGCAGCTGTTCCGCGTGTGTATCTTCGCCGGTGTCTCCGTGCCAGCCCGCGGCGATGTAGTCGCGTAGCTGCCCGACGAGTACCGAGGGAGGCAGCGGGCTGTTGTCGCGCACGTTGCGGCCCACCCAGCTGATATGCAGCGCATCGCGCGCGGATACCAGGGCTTCCAGGAACAGATAACGGTCGTCTTCGCGGCGCGAGCGATCGCCCGGTCGCGCGTGTCCGGGCTGTGCCATCAGGTCGAAATCGGCGGGTGCCTGGCGACGCGGATAGTCGCCATCGTTCATGCCGAGCAGGCACACCACGCGGAACGGAATGGCGCGCATGGGCATCAGCGTGCAGAAGCTGATCGCGCCTCCCATGAAACGCTGCGAAAGACGATGTTCGTCCATGCTGCCCAGCCAGTGCTCGCGCACGATGCCGATCGGCACTGGCATGGCGAAATCGCCTTCGGCACAGGCGTCGCGCCATGCGTCCAGGGCATCGCCCAGGCGCGAGAGGCGATCGCCATCGTCCGCATCGGCGGCGTCGAAGAAGGTGTTGAGCAGCGCGTGCAGGCGTTCATGCCATTGCGTCGGTGTCGCTGGTTCGCGCATCAACTGCCAGTAATGTTCCAGCTGGTCGAGCAGCAGGATCAGCGGGCCGATCTGCGCGGCGTCGAGTCCGCCGACATCGCCATACGGGGCAATGCCTTGCCAGGTACCGCCATCGCCCACGGCATAGCCGAGCAGCATGCGTCGCAGGCCGAAGCGCCAGCTGTTCTGTTCGATGCCGGGAAGATCAAGGCTTTGCTTCTGAGTGGCGTCGAGTCCCCAACGGATACCGGCGCCTTCGATCCAGCGGCGCAGCGTCGGCAACCCCCCTTCGTCGATGTCGAAGCGCGACCGCAGGGACGGTACATCCAGAAGGTCCAGCAGGCTGCTTACCGCGAAACGCGAGTCGGGCAGTGACAGCAGATGCTCCAGCGCGACCATCAGCGGCTGGGTACCGCGCGCGGGTTGATCGGCCACGGAGTAGGGCAGGTGGCGCGCATCATCCAGAGGCAGGCGCCCGAAGACGGCCTGCACATGAGGTGCATAGGTCTGGATGTCGGGCACCATCACGATCACGTCGCGCGGTGAAAGGGGCGCGCCGCGCCGGTTCGCCTCCTCGAACATCGCCAGCAAGCGGTCGTGCAGGATTTCCACCTCGCGCTGCGGGCTGTGCGCGATATGGAAGTGCAGCGAGTCGTCGCCTGGGCGCCACGGTTTGCGCTGTTCCGGCGTTGCCGGCAGCGGTTCGAGATCGAGAATGGCCTGCTGCATCTGGCGCAGCAGCGTGCTGCCGTCGGTGTCGGCAAACAGGTCGATGCTGCGGTTCCACGCGGCGAACTGCTGGCGATAGCCGTCCGGGCGATCGAACGCGTCGAGCAGGCGGATATAGTCGCGCCCCTGCCGCCCCCAGGCGGCCAGCAGCGGATTGGCGTGCAGGTGGAGATCTTCGTAGCGCGGTTCGGCCGGCAGCCCCGGCTTGCCGGCATGACGGCGCTGGGCCGCCTTGAGCAGCTCGCGATCCTCGATGATGTCGGCCCAGTAATGGCGACACGGATTGGCCACCAGCAGCATCACCTGGCTGAAACGCGCAAGCGCGGTGAGCGCTTCCAAGGTCTGTTGCGGCAGTGACGAGATGCCGAAGACCACGATGCGGCGAGGCAGATGGGCCGGGCGTGTCTCCATGCTCGCAATGCGCTGCAGGAAGGCCTGGTGCACGGCAGCGCGGTGGTTGTGGCGCTCGGGGCCCACATCGTCCAGCAGCAACTGCCAGAGCCGCGCCTGCCAGCGCTGGTCGGGTCCCAGCGAAGCGTGGCGATCACGCAGGTCGTCGCGCAGCTGGAACTGCCCCTGTTCCCAGTCGGCCAGCCAGTCGGCACGATACACCTGATACTGGTCGAACAAGTCGGCGACCCGCTCGGCCAGCTGGAAGCGCTTGCGCTCGTCGGGATCGTCGCGGAGGAAGTCGCGCAGCGGGGTGAAGTCTGCCTCGTGCAGGTGCTCGGGCAGCAGGCGCAGCAAGCGCCAGCACAGGCGCGATTTGTCGAACGGCGAGGTGGTCGCCACGGCTTCGCGACCGAGCACGCTGCGATAGGCAGCCCAGAGGAATCGACCGGGCAGCTGCACGTCGATGGCCGCGCTGATGCCCAGCCCACCATGCTCTGCCGGTCGCGCCAGCGCCCACTTCAGCCATTGGGCGATGCCGTTGCTCTGCACCAGCATCAACTCGTCTTCCAGCGGTCGCAGTGGCGCGCGCGCAAGCCAGGCGGTCAGCAGGTCACGCAGGTCTTCCATGCGATTGCCATGGATGACCATGAGGCCAGGCTTGATCGGGGCCTCGAAGGGCAGGTCCAGGCTGTGGCTCACGGCAGGCACGGGGCGGTTTCGCTCATGGGGGCATTCTCGCCGAGCGGGCGAAGGATGTCCCGTATCCTGCCGGGCCGCCGTCCCAGGACCTGAGAAGGCGGCCGGGTTCGATCAGAACGTGTAGCGCACCCGTCCGTACCAATAGGCCCCGTTGATGCCGATGGGCGAAATCACGTCGTAGGGGAAGTTGCCTGCGTAGTTGATGTCGCTGTTGGAGCGCGTCGGGTACTGGTTGGTGAGGTTGTAGCCGCCGATGGCGAAACTCAGCTGGGGCGTCAGCTTGAACTCCGCCTCGGCATCGAGCTGCCAGCGGGCGGCGTAGGTCTGCGTGGGTACGTAACCGTCACCGAAGTCGAACACGCGGGTGACCGCACCCTGGCGTGTGACACGGCCCAGCAGGTTCCAGCGCGTGCTGCTCCAGTTGGCGGTGAACGAGCCGCGTTGCTCGGGCGCCGCATCGGTGAGGGTGTTGCGCTCCTCCACGCCGAACAGCACGTTGCCGGCCCCCGTGGCCGCCAGTGCCGCCGGCGTATCCATCACATGGCGGATGTCGGTGTGGTTGTGGCTATAAGCCAGGGTCAGCAGCAACCCGCCGCCGGCCAGCGGCGTGCGGTAGTTGCCCACCAGCTCGACGCCACGCGTACGCGTATCCACGGCATTGGTGAAGAACGCCACGCTCTGTACGCCCGCCACACCGAAGTGCTGCAGGATGTAATCCTTCAGGCCCGGACTGTCGATGGTTTCGGAGAGCGTGACGCGATGGTCGATGTCGATCTGGTACGCATCGAGGCTGAAGTCGAAGTGCTCATCGATCTGGCCGGTGAAGCCGACGCTGGCGTTGCGCGACTTCTCGGGACGCAGCGACTGCGCGCCCAGGCCCTGGGCAATCGGGTTGTTCACCGAGAGGATGCGACCGGTGACCAGCTTGCCATCAGCGCCGTAGCCGGTGGTGGTGGCTTCGTAGCCGATCTGGCTCAGCGAGGGCGCGCGGAAGTTGTTGGAATACGCGGCGCGTAGCGCATACCCCGGCGCGAACTCCCAGCGGCCGCTCAGCTTGCCGCTCCAGTTGCCGCCGAAATCGCTGTAATGCTCGTAGCGCGCGGCGGCGTCGACGAAGATGTGCTCGGTCACGTCACTGGACAGCTCGCCATAGGCAGCCCCCACGTCGCGCGAGAGATTCGCCGCATCCTGCGGCTGCAGTCCACCGCCGGCCTGTGCGCCGACCGGTGCATCGACGTAAGGCCCGGCCGCGTAGGAGGCGACATCGCCCGGCAGCGTGCGGAAGTTCTCGTGCCGGTACTCCACACCCGCGGCCAGGGTGGCCACGCGCGAGCCGACGCCGAAATCCCGGCTGAAATCGCCGTTGACGCTGCCCTGGTTGAAGCGATAACTGCCGATATGGAACGAGGTGGGGCTTTCCGGCCCGAGCGAAGCGTTGAGCGAGTCGCGCAGGTCGTAACCGAACGCGTTGCTGCCCCAGTTGAGGCTGCCGTCGTAGCGCCAGTCGCCCAGCAGGCCGCGCACGCCGGCGGCCGTCTGCACGTCGCGGTCGGTACCGATCGATTGCGGCAGGAAGCCGTCGGGATAGATCGACGTGACGTTCGCGCTGCTGTCCGGGTAGCGGAAATAGTTGTCGCCGATGCTGTGGCGTTGGGTATAGGTGCCGAACCAGTACAGCGTGGCGTTGCCACTCAGTGGCACCTCGCTGTTGAGCCAGCCGTTGTAGCTCTCGGCTTTCGGATCGCCCGCCGCGTAATTGCGCTGACCACGCAGGGCCAGGTTGGCCGGCGTGGGATCGGCCAGCCAGTCCGGCACGGTGTCGTAACCGGCACGATTGGTGGAGCCGTGGTTGTTCGCCTCCAGGCCAAAGCGGAAGAAGCCGGTACCGGCCAGGCGCGTACCCCACTTGGCGGCGGCATAGCCGGTGTCGCCATCGGTGATGTCTCGGTCGTTCGGGCGGAAATGCGTGTGATACGCGCCGCCGGTTGCCGTCACCTCGCCGCCTTCTGGAGCGTCATCGAGGATGATGTTCACCACGCCCGCGATGGCATCGGAGCCGTACTGCGCGCCGGCGCCGTCGCGCAGTACTTCCACCCGCTTGATCGCGCTGATCGGAATGGCGTTGAAATCCACCGGCGTGGTGCCGCGGCCGATCTTGGTGTCGGTATTGACCAGCGCCGAGGTGTGGAAGCGCTTGCCGTTCACCAACACCAGCACCTGGTCGGGCGACAGACCACGCAGCTGCGCTGCGCGCACATGGTCCGAGCCGCCCGAGTTCGACTGGCGCGGGAAGTTGAAGGAAGGCAGCAGGGTGGCCAGGGCCTGGCCCAGTTCGCCGTTCACCGCACCGGCGGCGCGCAGGTCGTCCTGCGTGAGCACGTCGACCGGCACCGGCGATTCCAGCGCAGTACGGTGGCTGGCGCGGACACCGGTAACGATCACCTGGTCGAGCGTCTTCGCCTGGCCGTCGTCGGGTTGGGATTGCGCATGGGCAGCGGATGCCGACCACGCTGCGATCAACACGGGCAGGAGACGGCGGCGCAAAGGCCTCGCATGGCTGGGCATGTGGATTCCTTGGGGTGCAACAGGCCATCGCCTCCGTGCGTATGGCCGGGGCGGGCTGGGGGTTTGGAAACGAAGGGAAGGGCGAGCGACGGTGGAGCGTCAGCGCTTGCTACATCGGAGCATGGGTGCGCCACGCAACGACATCGGATGATCGAGAGCGTTGACCTTCATGTCAGGCAAGCCTGTTTCCCTGGTATGGCTGGCAGTGGGCACGGATGATGATGCGATCCGCAATTATTTGTTGCATTGCGCAAGTGTCGTTGTCAATACTTTGCGACGACATTCATCGGCGTCTATCCGTATGGATGTCCAAACGAACATAAGGACATAACCATGCGTTATCTGCGATTCGCCTCCACGGTGCTGTGGCTCGGTCTGGCTGCCGGCTGCGCGGCCACTGCGCCTGCCACCCATTCCACGCTGCAGGGCGATGCCGCGCATCCCGCGCAAACGCAGGGTTGGGTGGAAACCAAGCTCTATTTCGGGCTCGGCCTGGCGGACAATCCTGCTAACGGGGTAAGCGAGCAGGGCTGGCGCAGCTTCCTCGATGCCGAGGTGACGCCGCGTTTCCCCGACGGCCTGAGCGTGGTGGACGTGTATGGCCAGTGGCAGGGCAAGGGCCAGGCGGTACCCGAGCGCCTGCGCTCCAAGTTGCTGCTGATCGATTATCCCGACACTCCCGCCAATCGCGACAAGGTCGAAGCGATCCGCGCAGCCTGGAAACAGCGGACGGGCGACCAGTCGGTGTTGCGCGTGACGCAGCCGGCCGAGGTCTCGTTCTGACATGGCTGTGATCGCGCGTCCACGCTGGTTCTCTTCCGGCGATCTCAACGGCTTCCTGGGCCTGGTGGTCGACAACCTGTCGATCATGGCCTTCCTCGCCACCGCATTGATCGGCATATTCGGTTTCCCTGCCGACATCGTCTTCCTGCGCATGTTTCCCGGCACCACGTTCGGCGTGCTGCTGGGCAACCTTGCCTACACCGCGATGGCGCGGCGGCTCGCGCAACGAACAGGCCGAGAGGATGTCACCGCCATGCCGCTGGGCCTGGATGCGCCCACCAGCATCGGTCTCGCCTTGCTGGTGCTGGGCCCCGCGTTCCTGCACTTCAAGCAATCAGGGCTGGATGAGCACGCAGCAGGCGTGGCGACCTGGCAACTGAGCATGGCCTCGCTGGTGATCATGGGCGTGCTGAAGTTCGTGCTGTCGTTCTTTGGCGGCATGGTGCAGCGGCATGTGCCGCGTGCCGGCCTGCTGGGCTCGATCGCCGGTATTGCGCTGGTGCTGATGGGCTTCCTGCCGCTGGTGGAGATTCTCAAGCAACCCATCGTGGGATTCGCAGGCCTGGGTGTCGTGCTTTATGCCTTGGTGGCACGCGCACGCATGCCGTGGGGCTTGCCGGGCGTGCTGGTGGCATTTCTCGTGGCGGCCGGCCTGTACTACACGCTGGGCCCCTTGGGTTGGCTGGGTACGGGCTACCAGGCGCCGGTGGCATGGCAATGGCGCTTCGCGCTGCCGGTGCCGACGCTGGAATGGATCAAGGGTGTTCCTGCCGTGGTGCCCTACCTGCCGCTGATCCTGCCCTTTGGACTGCTGATGGTGGTGGGCGGCATCAACGTCACGGAAAGCGCGCGTGCTGCCGGCGACGACTACCGCACCCGCGACATCCTGCTGGTGGAAGCGCTGGCTACCCTCGTTGCAGGCTTCTGTGGTGGCGTGGCGCAGACCACGCCGTACATCGGGCAGCCGTCCTACAAGGCGATGGGCGCTCGCAGCGGCTACACGCTGCTGACCGGCCTGGTGATCGGGTTGGGCGGCGTGTTCGGTTATCTGTCCAATATCGTCGAGCTGGTGCCGCTTTCCGTGCTCGCGCCCATCCTCGTGTTTGTCGCCATCGGCATCACGGTGCAGGCGTTCGAGGCGACGCCGATGCGTTATGCGGCGGCCGTGGTCTTCAGTTTCTTTCCGGCCATCGCGCGCATGGTGACCATCAAGCTGATCGATCCCACCTACGTGCCGGGCGATCGCGTGCAGGCCCTGTTTTCCGATCGGGCGCATGGGATATCGGAGCTTGCAGTGATCACCGTGCTGGGCAACGGCTTCATCATCACGGCGATGATCTGGGCCAGCTTCCTGGTTGCATTGATCGACGGACGAACGTTGCGTGCCGCGTGGATCCTGCTGCTCGGTAGCGCGCTGGCACTGTTCGGCATCATCCACTCGGTGCAGTTGAGTGGCGGCATCTACCTGCCGTGGTTGCTCGATGATGCTTCGCGCCTGTTGGTATGGCAGTTTGCCGGCGCCTACGGCGTGCTTGCCATCGTGCTGGTTCTGCTTTCAATGGCTACGCGGGTCACACATTCCGATGCCGCGTGAAGGTGCACGGCGGAATTGAGAGTCGTCTCATGGATGACCTGACGTCGGATATCCACAATTCGCCGGCCTCGCCGAGATGATGACCGGGTACTTGCCTGGGCCGCTTGCCCGCCATCGTCCGGCGAGGTGCCGAAAGACCCCGCATTCATAAGGGGGAGGCAACGTGCCTGCTGGCACGTGCCGGGTCCATCAGGGATGGTGGATGTGCCGGGTGGTCATTCGTCCAGGGAAGGGCGGGTCCGCCCCATCCGATACCGCTACTGCCGATGCGCCGCACGTCGTGCCGCGCATCAGCACCCAAGCTCAGATGTGCAGCGCCTCAGGCAGTGCGGTGGTGCTTGGCGCGAGTTCGGCCGTCGCCATCGCGCGCTCGGCGCGCTCCAGCGCCGAGCATGCCGATTCGGCGGCATAGCGCATCAGGTAGGCGAGGTGAGCGCGGTACTGCGAGCCGATGCCATGCGCGCGGATCATGCCTGCCGCTTCAGCGAGGCACTCCAGGTCGGTATAGGCGCGGTCGAGATCCGTGCTGCTGCTGCACTGCACGAAGTCGCGGGCGCGGATGGCATCGTGCGAGCGGACGCTCACCAGATCCTCCACCAGTCGCGCCGCCTGGCGCGCGGCGAATACCAGGACGTCGGCGGCAGCCCGGGAAAGTTCGCTGTCGGACATCGCCCGATCAGTGAGCTCCACCAGACTGCGCGTGACAACGAGCAACTGCGCAACGGGGTTCGCCGTCACGTCACTGTGATCCATGGTTCCGCCCCCTCGGAGAATTGGAGCCGTATTCTCCACGTCCCGGGGTGCTTTGGATATCGGAAAATGTGCCGGCCCCGTTTCCCTGCGAATCGCAGGAAGGGGCGGGGCAGGTCGGTACCCGGCAGGCGATGACAGTCTTACGTGGAATCAATGGCTTGGGTCCGACTGACGCCCCCGTGGCAAACGCCGACACGCTTTCCGCCTTGCGCCGTCACGGGCTCGACCGGCCAGACGGACACCCCTCTCACCCAACTCCGACAGACGATGCCGACCCTGCTTGTTAGGGTCGGGCAGTCATTCGCGCCGTCTCGCTGTAGGGGCTCGCGAATGACCATGACTACCAGGTCATGAGGCGCGAGCCGTGAGTGCGCTAACACCCACGACCCGCTAACCATCACCAACTTAGAGAGAGTTGATCATGGCTATCCGCGATCATACGGGACGCATTCGCCCGTCCGTTCCCCCTGACGGCACCCTCACTCCTCCGACCGGCGAGCCGCCACACACGCGTGTGGCGTGGCCCGAAACTCTGCGCCATGGCACGCGCGGCGACATCGCCTTGGCGGTGCTCGCACTCACACGATTGCGTCATGACAGCGAGCAGTGCCGCAACGCGGAGGCTCGGGGATTCCCCGGCAGGCCGCTGGAATGGCCGCTTCCGGTGGCCGTCACAGCCAGCCTGGGCGCCGCCATCCAATGCCTCCAGCAGTACGCCAGCCTGCTCGGCCACGACTCCCGAGTGAACCCGCCACGCGTCCGATGATCGCCCCCGCGGCGCATCGGCTGGCATCGCGATGCGCCGCACCCTGGCAATCACCGACCTAACCACCCGGCATGCACCTACACGAGCGGCTGCAAGCGCCCGCCTGTTGTGCAGTCGTGCCTGACAAGGAAGGGAAACCCATGGAACTGATCCAACTCTCCCCGCACCTGGACGTGGATCCATCACAGCACCTGCGCTCCCCCGGCGAAGTGCTGCTACTCGACTACATGCTCCCGACGACGATGAATCACCAGCAACTCGCCCGCCGAACGGGTATCCGCGCGCCACACCTCAGGGAGTTCATTACCGACACTCGCCCCATGACTCCCCGGCAAGCGATACGGCTTGCCCTCGTGCTGGACACCTCACCGCTCTATTGGCTGGTGCTGCAAGCGCGCTACGATCTGGCCCGCGAGGCCCAGCGCGCCTCTGCGGATCGCTAGACGTTGGAGCCTCATGGGTTGACCCGGCCGGAAGGTCCGCTTCCGATCTGAGTGAGACGCAAAAGAGCGGGCGTCGTCCGCTATGGGCGACGTTCTGCGCTAACCTGAATGCTGCCGATTTCACTCATGGAGCGTAGTGCGTGCCTGTACGACTGTTGCCGGTAGAGCGTTGGTTGATTGCTCTCATCGTTATTTTTGCCGTCACCTTCCCCCTGGGGGCGCTCGCCTGCGGATCATTGAACACCGCTCCTGATTCCTCTCCCCTAAGACTTCTGGTGGCAAAGCGGTACGACGATCTCGATAAGCAAATGAATGCTCTTCAGGTTGCGTATGAGCAAGGAAAGATTGACGAGCTGGCTCTTCTTGACGGTTTTCGAGCCTTCTATATCGCCGACCCGGATCTCGAGCCGAACTATCGCGAGTGGCTGGCCAAGTATCCCGCCTCCTATGCGGCGCACTTGGCTCACGGCATTTACTACAAGTACTTGGCGCGTGAGGCACGGGGGTGTGCGTTTGTTTCAGACACAGGCGTAATGCAAATGGATGTGATGGAGTTCTACTTCCGGAAGGCCATTCCGGAGTTAGAGCAATCGACGACATTAGCCGAGATTCCGGTAATCACTGACCTCCATCTACTGGATATCGCCATGTTCCAGGGTGATCGAGAACGGCTGAATAAGGCTCTGAGCGAGTCTGTTCGGGTTTCACCCAAGAACTTCATCGTGCGCCGCCAATACATGTTGGCGTTGACATCCCGGTGGCTGGGAAGTCCAAAAGCGATGCAAGCGTTTCTACAAACTTGCAAGGAAGCCGGCTTGAGTGAATCTCAGACAGGTGCACTTGAGGCGATGGTGCTAGCCGATGATGCCTGGGTGAAGATTCGGCAGAACAGAAAGCCCGAGGCGTTAGTGGAGTATTCCCAGGCTTTGGCGCTGGCCCGAGACAATATGAAATTCATGACGCCGAGCCTCTATCAGCAGATGCTTGACGAAAGCAGCTACTACTCATCTCACTAACTGGCGGTCAAAGGTAGTGTTTCGCCAGCGCTTTGGTTTCGGCATTCGCGTCAAGTCCGCTTGTGACCTAGAGCGGACATGCCGAAAAGATAGGGATGTGCCGACATTGTCCGTGGCGACGACACAGAGGCGGACTCATCAAGGGGGAATGGTGCGCGAGGAGATCGGGAATGCAGTAGGTGCGACCGCCAGATTTTTCTTCAGGGCGGTCATTTGGGACTTCGTGCTTTTCCAGCTGGGCCGCCTTGTGCTTCTCGCAGCCACTCTAGGCGGTTATCCGACCCGCAGGGACTGCACGCAATCACGCGGCCGAATCCAATGGGTCGGGGTCGCGTCGCTTGGCGTGTTGTGGGCGGCAGTCGTCGCCTTCAACAATCTGCGCATCTAGACCTGGTGGTTGGGCCCGCTTCCGACTGCGGATTCAGCCGGCCGTTGCAACGACCGGCTGAATCCGCAACCCATTGCAGACCAAAAAAGCGGACTGAAGGGAACGCTGATGGGCACGGTGCCTGCCGATTTCTTGCGACGGTCAGCGAAGCACGGCAAGCTAATGCTATCCGCCTTGGGCGGCGACCAGTACGGAAGCTCAAGGGGGAGCTCGTGACATCAGTGTTCACTGCATTCTCGTCAATGCGGCTGGCGTCGCCATGGGCGCCCATTGGCCGTATTTTTGCCTGTTTCTTTCTGACGCTCGCTTGGTCGTGCGTGCCTACTGCTCACGCGCACGAAGTAACGCCGGAGCAGGCTGCGGGCAAGGGCTATGTTTTCATCTATTTCCCAAAGCGACTGGGAGTGCTGGAAGTACGTCCCGTCAGCGGCGGTTCAACGGTGAAACTGCGTCAGCGCGAAGGGGCTGGTGGTCGCGCGTTTGGCGCCTGGCTGGCGCCCGGCGAGTACCGCCTATCCAACTGGGATACCTATCCATGGGGCGACTACGCGAGCTTCCGGGTGGAGGCTGGCCGCGTCACTGATCTTGGCAGCCTAATGCCATACAACATCGGCGGCTACCAAGAAGTGGTGCTGCCGCTGCGTGCGGCGGAAAACGCCCACGTCGTCGATGAGGTGTTCAAGCAGTATGGCTCGCTGCTCACATCCACCGATCCCATTACCTGGACACCTACGTCGGTACCCCAACCGATTCAGCTGACCCAAGGTTACACCGGCCTGGGCTTGATCGCCGACATGCTGATGGCCCACGATCGCAAGGTCAACAAACCCTCGACGATCGCCCAGCTCAAGGGCGCGACCAGCACGGAGGAATTTCTCCATCTGGCCAGGAGCGTGACCGCGCCGCTCTATATTCATCCGGCACAGGATCCAGGCGGCAATTTTTACTTCGGCGCGGACTTGGGCCAAATACGCATTCGCCATGCCGACGGCAATTGGAGCGGCATAGGCATGGACACACTGCACAGCCTCTCCGCTGTCGCCTATGTCGATGGTGTGCTCTACGCCGGTTCGGATGACGGCGTGCTCCGGTCTAGTGCCGACGGAGGGCAGACCTGGCACGATGTTCGGTCGTTCGGCAAGGATCAGGCCATTATCGATATCGAGCATGAAGACACCACTTGGATCGTAACCACGGCCCATCAACTCCTGACGGACAACGGCGCCGTGAGGCCGGATGAGATGACGGTTTACACGACGCAACAAGGCGGTCTGGACGCGTTGGAGAAGTCTCGCGAGTTTCTCTTGGAAAAGAAGTTGCTCGGCTGGGTTGGCGCCATGGGCCAACTTGTCCATGGTTCTTATTTCATCAGCACCCACGATGGCCTATATCGCTATGACCTGGCGCCGCGCCAGTGGAAGACGGTTACGCCGCCGTCAAACATCACAACCTTTCATGTGGATCCGGCTACCGGCGTTGTTTCCACGTTGCTCAGCAAGGGTGCTTTCTCCAAGGTCTTCATCTCCAGTGACAAGGGAGATAGCTGGAAAGGAGTGAAGCGGCCGCCGTACCTCATCGCGGACGTACAGTTTGATAACCCGACAAAGGGTTACGCCATTCGCGCCGAATCCGGTGCCTTCAAAGTGACCTGGGAGATCTATACCTACGACGCGAGCGCCGATGATTGGATCCAGGAATCAAAAGCGCCACCCTTGTGCGTGCCACAACGCGTATCGGCATCCCTGCCGGTGTACTGCATTGCCAGTGACGGCAGCATCCTCAGCAAGCGAGGAAATGATTGGAATGTGGAGTTTTCAGCGCAGTGAATTCGTCGCCATGGCGCACTGATCGATGAGGTCCGCGGCGGCTCTCTGTCCGTCAAGACGGGGACTGAATGTCCGCCTTCGACCAAAGCCGACCTTAGCCAGGTCCACCATTGACCTCCCCGCGGCGCCGCGGCGTAAGTTGCTCAGGGAGCGTAATTGGGGGTGTGTTGCGTCGGCCACGCGGAGGTCGGTGAGGGTGTCTGGCTACCGAACTGGGCACGGTACGACGCAGAACTGGGTCTGGCCCAGTAGTCGTGCCAAGATGGGGTGGCTGGGAGTTTTGGCGAGTGGAGGACGCGTAGCTTGGGCGGCCCGGTCGTCTTCCTGTCGCGCCTAGGCAGAATTGTCTACTCCCTGGGACCTGCGGGAAGCAGGGTGGGCCTCAGCTGAAGGCACTGGCCATACCCGTTACAAGGCCGGCTCCACCGATACTGCAACGCCGCCGCGCCATGAGACGGTTGCCGGTGAATGCGCATCTCAGGCAGTTATGTCTAAGCAGCGCACCGGCTGCCCGCCTTCGCGAAGCATCTGCGATTTCCAATGGAATCGCGGGGGTTCGAGCGAGGTCGTCTCGAAGCGCACGCGCAGCAGCAGGGTATGCAGAAACGCCATCAGTTCGGTCAGCGCGAATTGTTTGCCGCCACAAATGCGCGGACCAAAGCTGAAAGCAGTGTTTGAGCCGGCAGTGGGGCCGCGTCGGCTCTGTTCATCCAGGCCAAGTGTCCATGGTTCGGCCCGATGTCGAGCGTCATGCTGTATGCCCACGAATGAGATCAGCACATTCTGCCCCGGGGCCACTGTGCGTCCGTCAATCTGGTCGGCCTCTATGGCGAGGCGCGCGATGATCGGTGTTGGCGGATAGAGCCGCAACGTTTCGGAAATCAGCGTGGCCAGCTCCCCGAACTCCGACAATGCACGCCAGCCGTCGACGCTCACCCGCGGAGCTAGCTCACGGGCACGGGCACGCAGCCGCTCCTGAACGTCAGGGTACAAGGCAAGCAGGTACAACGCCCAGCCGACCGTGGCTGCCGACGTTTCCGCGCCGGCGGCAAAGAACGTGAGGAGTTCGTGTTCCAGAACCACACCGGTGTCCCGGTTGCTGTCGGCCTGGAGCATGCCAGTGAGCATGGTGCCAGCGGGTACGCGCGAGCTGCGGAAGATCTGCAGGTCTTGCAACACCTGGCGACGCAATGCGGGTAGTCGTCGCAATGCGTTGCCATAGAGGGCATCGGTTCGGCCGGCGGGGACGAAGGAGTATGCCGATCCATATTCCATCAGGTCGGCGATGCGATCGAGATCGATCCCGGTGTCGGCGAAGGGAAGGCCGAAGAAGTTTTCCACCAGCACGGATACGGCCATGCGCCGCAGCACACCGTCATCGACCTGAAGCGCGCCCCGGGTGCTGTTTGCGGTCAGTTGCCGCCCAGCTTCGTCAGCGTAACGGCAGGCCAGCGCGGTCGTGCGCTCGCGGTCGAACTGGGTGAAGTAGTCGTGGGTCAGCGCGCGGCGGACGCGCCATGCCTCGCCGTCTTCGGAGAACCGTGATGCACCGAGGGCCTGGCGGAACCAGTCCATGTTCTTCCGATATCCGGATGAACGCACGCGCAGGATGTGATCGGCTTCTTCGTGCCGCTGGATCAGCAGGACGGGAACGCCATTGAGTTCAATGTCGAGGTTGCTGCCGTTTTGTTCGCGGGCGTAGCGATATAGCGAGTTGCAGAAGTCCGTGGAACGCATCAGCGATAGCGTTCGATAAGGACGGCAAGATCTCGTACGGTGCGCAGCTTGATCAGGTCGACCGGGTCAATCGGGCGTCCCAGCCTATCCTCCAGTTCCGTGGCAATCGCAGCGAAGGACAGGCTGTCGAGCTCCTTGATGGATTGCATGGAGGCATCGTCCTCGATGCGCTCCATCGGCACGAACAGGCATCCGGAGAGAATTTCCTTGGCTTCCAGAAGAGCGGTCACGTCATGGCCTCCATGGGTTGGGACGGCGTGTGCACAGGCGGCTCCATCACCAGCGATCCGCTGAGATATAGGTCGCGCAGACGCTGTCTGGCCAGCTTGCCGGATGTGGTGTAAGGCAGGCTTCCCGGCGCGACGAAGTGGACGCGAACGGGGATGCCGCAACCCTGCAGAACAGCAGCTGCGACCTTGTCGCGCAACGCCTCGCGTTCTGCCGCGGTGGAAGGCGCGCGCTGCAGAAACAGGGCAACGCGGACCTCCGTGCCATCCTCCAGAACGATCGCCGAGGCGTCGCCATTGCTCAGAGGTGCGACACGGTCGGCCGCCCATTCGATGTCGGCGAGCCAGAGATTGCGACCACGTATGGGCACCATGTCCTTGGCGCGACCGGTTACGAAGACCTGGTCACCATGGATATAGCCGAGGTCGCCTGTGTCGAAGAAACCGTGCTCGTCGCGTACATCCCGGTCCGGCGTGTCGAGATACCGCTGCAGGATGCTGTCGCCGATCACCCACAGGTGGCCGACGTGGCGATCGGGAAGCTTCACGCCTGTGGCGTCCCGCGCCTGCAGCTCGAGTCCTGGGAGTACGCGTCCACTGCTGACCAGGTGATGCGTGGCTTGCTGCGGCGTAACGCTCATGGCCACCGGATTGCCATTGCTGGCACGGGTCATGCGCACATGATCCAGACGGGGCGCCTCCCCGGCGCGGGTCATGCTGATGGCCAGCGTTGCCTCCGCCATGCCGTAGCTCGGCTGCATGGCCGTGTCGCGCAGGCCGGCGGGTGCAAGTCGCTCGACGCAGGCTTGCAGCGTTCGCGCATCGAGCATGTCGCCGCCCACGCCAGCGATGCGGAGCCCATGCAGATCAATGTCAGCTTCACCGTTGTAGCGTTGGGCTGCCAACTCCCAGGCAAAGGGCGGTGCGTACACGATGGTGGAGCCCTGCGCGCTCATGAGGCGAAGCCAGAGCAGCGGCCGTGCGGCGAAACTCGCGGGTGCCAGATAGTCCACGCTGCGTTGACCGCAAAGCGCCACGACGGAGAAGCCCACCAGCCCCATGTCGTGGTACAGCGGCAGCCACGAAAAGGCACGATCATTGGGACCCATGCGCAATCCGTCGCGCGCAATGGACGTGGCATTGGACATCAGCGCGCGCTGAGTCACCACGACGCCCTTGGGTTCAGCCGTGGAGCCGGAAGAGAACTGCACATAGGCAATGGTGTGAGCCTGACCGGCCGGCGCGCCTTCGTCATGATTCTTCGCCAGGGTTGCTTCGCCATAGCCATGCACCACCGTCGGCGTGCCCGCCGCGGCGAGCCGCGCGCACTCGCCAAGTCGCGCAGGTACCATCAGCAAGGCTGCTCCAGCACGCATCAACCAGCGGCGCAAAGTATCCACATAGGTATCCGCCTTGCCGGCGGGCGGGCGGTCGGCCAGAGGACAGGGGACCAGTCCGGCGTACTGGCAGGCATAGAACAAGGTGAGGAAGTCGACGCTGGTTTCTGCGACCAGGGCGACACGCGCTCCCGCAGGCAGTCCAGAGCCGTGCAGCCACCAAGCAGCATCCAGCGCCCGGCCGCGCAACGCACGATACGTCAGCGTGTCGATGACCCGGCCGCGCAGGTCAAAGAAGTTGATGCCCGTCTCGCCATGGGCGGCATAGTCCAGCGCGTCACGGAGCGCTGCAAAGCCACCCAGCCGCAGAGGGCAGTGGAGGTTGCGCGTGGGGGTTGTCATGGTGCCGTGCCATCCTCACGGCAGCCGTCCCGATGCGCAGCGAACACCAGCACGTCGAGGCGCTCGCCGTTGGCGGCAAGGCATTCGCGCTGCAGTTTGGCTTCCCACACGAAGCGTGTGTTGTCGATGAAGTTGAACAGCATGTGCTGGTTCTTCGCCAGGATGCGCGCAGTGACCTTGTGCACGTCGCGATAGGTGAAGAAGTGGTCGAGCAGGGCATCTATGGTGTGCCACAGCACGCGTCGCCCCAGGTATTCCGGCTCGCCAATGCCGCAGGTGATATTGCCGACCTTGTGCGCAAGATTGACGTCCAGGGTATAGAAGCCGATCAGCTGTGCCGTGGCGCGATCAAAAATGCCGATGAAGTGGTTGTTCAGGCTATCGAACCCGTCGACGAAGGCCCGCAGACGGTCAAGGCTGAAGTTGAGCGGCGGAAGGTTGAGTCCGGTCCGCATCGCCTCGCTGTTGACCCAGTCCACCATGCGCGTCGTGATGTCGCCCGGAACGACGGTACGCAGCAGATAGCCATGGGTTTCGATATGCACGGGAGCCACGGCGCGCAGATGCGTCGTGGCGCGCGGCGGGTTGCCGGCGGGCAGGGTGCTGAGTGTCCATTGCAGGTTGGGCATCCGGTCACCGGGTCTCGCTAGAACTGCCAACGCACATAGGCCTTTACGCCGTGATCGCTGCTGTTGCTGCCGATCACGCCCGAATAGCTGATCCCGCCATCCCACGCTGGCGCGAATTTGCCGCCGATGCCCAGGTCCACCGCCAGCGCATCCCGGTCCAGCGGCGCGCCGATCACGCTGAAGGGCGAGCCGCTGGCGAACTGCAACACCGCGGAGGGCGACAGCTGACCATAGGCATGCCGCCAGCCCGCGCTCATGCGCAGTTCCAGTGAAGCGGCCTCGCTGATGTTGAGTGGGGCAGTGAGGCGCGCGCCCAACGTGCTGAAGGTGTTGCTGCTGTGGTCGCCGCGGCCGGCAAGGGCGGCAGCACTGTCGCCGGTTTCCTGGAAACCGGTTGTGTGAAGCTGCACGTAGGCCGCGTTGAAGAAGGGTTGCAGGTCGGCGTCGCGACCAGGCATGTCATAGGCGACTTCGCCCCAGGCCTGCGCCGTGCCGGCGTCGAAATCCGAGGACAGGGTGGCGCCGTACCCAGCGAACGACGGACGCCGCGTCAGGGATACGTCGTGCCAGGTGTATGCCAGTCCACCGTGAACACGGATGGCTCCCTGATCGTTGCCGGCGTAAAGCCCCAGGTGGTAGTCGTCACTGGAACCGGACGATTGCAGGTCATCCATGTTGAAACTGGTACGACTGTAGCCGGCCACGGCGCCCAGACGCCAACCGCCCAGGTCGCGATCGCCGCCGATGAAGAAGCCGCCGATATTGCGATCTACCTTCGCGGTGTCGTCATGACCATCGTAGTCACCCCAGGAACCGAACGCGTGACCCCACAAGCCGGTGGCCGTCGAGACGTCGTTGCCGGCGCTGGTTGCCGGGCTGGCGTCGCCGCGCATCCGGTAGCTCACAGCCTCACGCAGGAAGCGACTGTCGTCGACGAACAGGCCGCGCAGCGACGCATACGCCTCGCCCGAGAGGGCCCCCAGCGAGTGGCATGCGTTGGCATCACTGGTGGATTGCATCACGATGGCATTCAGCGCTGCATTGTCTGTGCCGGTGGATTGCAGGCCGCCCGCCGCGGCGGTCGCATTACGGTTGCAGGTCAGGTTGGTCAGTGAACGGGTCTGGTTCACCTGTAGGTACGCATGGTTCGCGTCGTACCTGTCCTGCAGGGTTGCAAACGGTGACACCGCGATATCACCCGTCAGCGTATAGGTGCCGCTGACGCCGTCGCTGGCATCGAGCACCGTGTAACGCGTTCCCAGGGAGTAGAGCGTGTTGCTGATGCGCGATACCTGCAATATCGCGCCGGGCGCGAGCGTGGCGCTGCCGTTGACCCGGACGAGATCGGCATTGGCCGAGGCAGGATCGAGCTGCACCTGGTAGATAGCGCCCGCGTTCTGCAGGTAGTTGCCTTGCACCGTGAGCGTGCCGATGGAATGACCCGGTGCGATGGTTGACCCGCCCTGCAGGGTGGTGGCACCTACGGTGCCGTTGCCGATCAGCGACGTGCCCTGGGCCAGCGTCACCGCGGCACCAGCGACGTTTCCGTCGACCGACAAGGTGCCGCCGTTCACCAGGGCAGGGCCGGTGAATCCGCCGTTGCCTTCGATGGCCAGCGTGCCTGTGCCGCTCTTTACCAACGTGCCGTTGCCGCCGAGCGCGCCGGTCAGGGTCAGCGTGCTGCCGTTGTCCGTCGCGATGTCGCCAGAATTTTCTACGGTCACGGTGCGTGCGGAGCTGAAACTTGCCGTCGTTTCCAGTGCACCACCGGCGAGGGTGACGACGCCTGCGGCCTCACCGAGATTATTGTCCGCCGAGACCTGCATCGTGCCGCCCTGCACGCGGGTGCCACCGCTGTAGGTATTGGCGCCGCCCAGGATCAGCGTGCCCAGATCGTCTTTCACCAGCTCGGCGCTTCCTGCAATGCTGGCATTGATGATGGCGGTCGGCAGCGCCGCACTCGTCGCCAGCAGCTCGCGCGACAAACCCTCGCCAACGCGGATATAGGCCTCGCTTCCCACGAGGGTAAGCGTACCGCCTTGAACGACATACCCGCTGGTGGCGAACTGAAGGCCGGCGGCTGTGACCGCGCCAAGGCTGTTGTCGATGGTCACCGTGCCCGGCGCGCCCGCAAACACGGCAAAGGCACCATCGGCATAGGGCGCATTGGGCGTACCTTTCACATTGGTCCAGTTGTTGTTGCCGGCCAAGGCCTGCCACGTGCCGTTGCCGCCGTCGATCACGCCGTTGTTCTTCGGGCCGGCGTCGCCATCCCAGAAACTCAGGGGGATGCCCGGGAGCGTGTACACCAGGTCCACCTGCTGCGGAATGGCGGTAAGTACCTCCAGTCCAGTCACGGGCGTGGTGCCGATGGCCAGGCCAAGATCCGTCAGCGTGCCGCCGTAGTTGATCACGCGATAGATGCCCGGCTCGAAGCTGCCGCCCGGCGCTTCGGTGATGTTGATCGTGCCGGCCAGGGTCAGGTTGCCGCCGACATTGATCAGGTCGTTGAAGGAGCCTCCCGGCGTTCCGGCCTGGCCGTAGTCGTATTCGAGTACGGCTCCCGGCGACAGCGCCAGGTTGCCGCCGATGCCGAGCAGGCCAGGCTGCAGCGGACCGCTGCCGGGGGTGAGGAAGCCGCCGCCGGCTACGCTGACATTGCCCCCCAAGGCGCCATTGCCGCCAAGTCGCGCGCCGCTGTCGACGGTTACCGACGTGCCTGCTGCACCGAGCACGCCATTGACCCACAGTGAGCCACCGGCCACGGTCGTGTTGCCCGTAAAGGTGCTGCTGTTGCCGGTCAGCACCTCGTTGCCGGCGGCCAGCGTGAGTGGCCCGCTGCCGACGAACTGACCGGCGAAGGTGTCGTTGGCTGCCGTCAAAGTGAGCTGCGAGGCACCAAGGGTTACCAGGCCGCTGCCAGCGAGGCTGATGATGTAAGGGTCGACGTTGGCGGTGCTGATGTCGAATGTGCCATCGGCCACCACGCGACTGGATTGCGCGATGCTGCCGTTGCCTGTCAGCGCCAAGGTGCCGGACTGGATGTTGGTTTCGCCGGTATAGGTATTCACCGCGGTCAGTGCAAGCGTACCGACGCCGGATCGGGTGAGGTTGCCGGCACCGGAGATCGCACCGGTCTGTGTGGCCGATGCGCCGTTTTCGTTGGTGGCGGTCAACGTGGCGCCGGCAGCAATATCAATGGTGTTCGCAATGCTGGTGCCCGCACCGTAGATCAGTCCGCCACCGCTGCCGAGCACTCTCACTACACTGCTTCCCAGTGCGGCGTTGTAACGCAATCCGAGCGCTCCGCCGTAGATCGCCGTGGTGCCGCTGAAGCCACTGTTGTCGGTGGCGGCGCCGGCAGGGGGACTCGGTGCCGGCTCCAGGTACGTCGTACCGCCATAGCTGGCTAGCGTGCCCGTGCCCACCAGGGGCACCGAGAACACGTAGTCACTTGCCGTGTGATTGAAGGCAACCGTGGCGGAACCGGGGCCAAGGTCGATCTGCGCTGCCTTGAGCGTGCCTGGTGCGGCAGCCGCCTGGCCAGCGGGAGCACCGATGTTCAGCGTGCCGTTTCCACTGGCGTTCTCGCCGAGATAGAGCGTGCCCAAGCCATCGTCGAACTGATCCATCTCGTACCAGCTAGCGTACTGACCGGTGCTGTCGGTACCGTAGCGTGAGAGATAATGAAACGCGCCGACGCTGGCCACGCCGCCGTCGGCGAGCGTGAGACTGCCGGTACCACTGACGCCGACATGAAGTGCGCCGATGTTTTCGGCTGCCACGGGACCGACCACGATAGTGTCGTTGCTGGAATCGTAGTAGTCGTATACAGCGACACCACCCACATCCCACACCGATCCGCTGCCCGACACGAGTACGTTGCCGACACCGCCATCGACCCCGACGCGGGCTGTCGCAAGCGGGCTGCCGCTGCCCGAGTTGTAGGCCTGGTAATTGACGGCCTTGCCGCCTGCCAGGATGTTGAGCGAGCCCTGGCCTGGCGTGCCGGACGCGGTATCCACGCCACGCCCGATGTCCACGCCGTTGCCAATGCTTGCGCGGCTGCTGTAGCCGCCGGCATTCAATCCGGAAATCTGCAGCACGCCCACGCCACCTTCGGCCCCGATGACAAAGTCCTGCTGGGCCTGGCTGCCACTGTAGTTCGGGCTGACTGCGAGCTTGCCGCCCGAGAGCACGTTGACCTGTCCATGACTGCCCGCCGCCTCGCCGATGGCAAAGGCCGTCATGCCGGCCTCGCCGCGAGAGTAGCCGTTGAACACCAGTGCGCCGTCCTGCACGGTGACCGTGCCGGTACCACCGTTGGTGCCGACCACATTGTTGAGGGAGGTGCTTCCGGCCTTGCCTGCCGAAAACTGGTTGCGTGAATTCATGCCTTGCGATTGCACGCTCTTGCCCGAGCCGAGCACATTCACGGTGCCCTGGCTTCCTGGGCCGTCGCCGACCACAAAGCCCGGATTCGGGTCGCTCGTCGCAAACTGCACGTTGATGCCTGGCTCGGTGCCGTTGCGCAGGTTGAGCGTCACGGTGCCATTGCCACCCGCCGCACCCACCGCAAAGGCGGTGCCGTTGGCGGCATAGATATAAGCCTGGTCGGCGGTATTTCCGGTAGCAACATTGAACGTCAGTTGGCCGGTGCCGCCACTGCCCACGCTCAGCGAGTTGACGAACCAGTACGTGCTGCTGCTCCAGATCGTGGGCGAAGCAAGGTCAGCTCCCGCCGTCCAAACGGCCGGATGGGTGCCTGCATTGATGACGACATCACCGAAGCTGTCCGTCGGTACCGGGCTCCAGTTGTTGGAATTGGTGACATCGCTGCTTACCGCGCCGCTCCATTGCTGGGCCTGCACGTGCTCTGCCACCAGCGCCGAACCCAGCGCCGCGGTAATGCCAATGGAGAGTTTGAGCCGGGCGGGCAGGCGCTCATCACGACGGTGGGCCATCACACGACCTGCATGGCTGGACATGACGCTAACTCCTGTTGGCGCATGTGTACGGCGGCCGGATGGCCCGCACACGTCTCGCACCGCCGCTCCACCGATATATCTCGCGGCGAACGAATCCCCCTATCAGGTCGTAAATAGCCTTCCTGAAATGAAATTGCCGTCATCAGGGTGTGTAAATCATCGAGACAGCGCTGACATTCACCCTCCATCGACAAGCGCTGGGGCTGGATGAGCGCCCTTTCCGGTTGGGCGCCAACATGCGTATCGGTGGCTGTAGGGCCTTGGTGACCGGGGCGGGGCGCGGACTGGGCGCGGCATTTGTCCAGAGTCTGCGTCGCGCGGGGGCCGACACCATTTATGTGGGCATGCGTGAGCCTCGCGAGCTCAACCAACCAGGCCTGATTCCCGTCGCGCTCGACGTCAGTGACCCTGACAGCATTGCGGCGGCCGCCACGCGCTGCAGTGACGTCAGTTTGCTGATCAACAATGCCGGCGTGATGAAACCCGACGCATGCCTGCTCGATGTGCAGGGAAGCAATGACCTGCATGAACAGCTCGCGGTCAACCTGTTTGGCATGCTGGATGTCACACGAGCATTTGCGCCGTCACTCGCGGATGCGGGTGGTGGTTGCGTGGTGAACATGCTGTCCGCGTTGAGCTGGGCCAGTCTGCCGCATACATCGACCTACTCAGTCAGCAAGGCGGCAGCATGGTCCCTGACCAATGGCCTTCGCAACGAACTGCGCGCACAGCGCACGCAGGTAATCGCCGTCCATGTGGGCTATGTCGATACCGACATGGCACGTGCCGTCAACGCACCAAAACTCGCGCCCGATGTCGTTGCAACGCGGGTGCTGGAGGCGATAGAGCGGGGCGACGAAGAGATTCTCGTAGATGACACCGCGCGTCAGGTAAAGGCGGCAATGTTGTGGCCTCGCCCGCTGTACCTGGGGCCCGATCCTGGTCGTTGACAGCGCAGATTTCGGAGGTCAGGTCGTGGCGCCTTAATAGGCCATAGGTTTCGCCTGGGAGGGTGTACCTTGCATCAGTAAGTTGGCGATACTGGATGAAGTAGCTTTACCGAATCCTCGAGGTTGCCAAGGACGACTCCTGGGGGGGCGCTTTCGAGTCGAAGCAGACATAACGCGGGCAGCTCTGTGGCACAAATTGGGGCGAGACTTCGGCCATGTCAAAAGGGGGCGATGACGTGGAACGTCGAATGAAATGCCTGCCCGCTGTTGGGGCTGCTCTGGTCGCGGGGGGCGTCCACTCATCTCAGCGCGTTCGAAAGCATGTTCACGCAGATTGCCGATCCTGAGCGCGCGCCGGAAGTCCTGCGCGTACGCGAGGTAGTGCGAGGCTGGCGCCACTACGATCACTTCCGCTCGGATCGCGATGCGCCACCCAGGCACACGCAATTGGGCACGCGCACGTCGGTATTCGGCCACGATGGTGCGGACCTCGCGGCAGCGTGGCAAACCATTCGTGAGATCGGCGACGAGCGTGCGCTCGACAAGGCGGTGGAGGATGCGTTTCCCGGCGCGAGAGTCAGCGTGTCGGTGGACGATGGGCGCTTCACCCTGCAGTTCGCGCAGCACGGTCTGTTGCGTCCGCTCAATGCGATGGAGCTGTCCGATGGCACGCTGCGCTACGTGCTGTGGATCGCGGCGATGCACACACCACGACCGCCGCCGCTGATGGTGTTGAACGAACCGGAGACCAGCCTGCATCCGAATCTTCTACCTGCGCTCGCGCGACTGATCGTGCACGCGTCGTCGCGCAGCCAGGTGTGGATGGTTTCGCATGCCTCGCGGCTGATCAGTGCGCTGGAGGCGGATCGTGCGTGCCAGCCCATCGCGCTGGAAAAAGACATCAGCCAGGCCACGCATCGTGGGGCAGGGCATGCTGGACGAACCCGCCTGGCATTGGCCGCAGCGTTAGCGCGTCGCGGGGCGCGCCCGGATTTTCATGGATGGTTTTGTCACGAAACGGATAACTTCGTTGTCATATTCGCGCGTCACAAACGAAGCTTTAAAAGACTCCTCGCGTTATTCAATTGACATAAGTTACCGTTATCCTCTTTCGGGTTATTTGCGTGGCGACGCTCGACGCAAGGACTCGCCAGCGGGTCTTGGGGAAGTACTTCATGTCGCACGCCTGGTGGGCGCTCGCGTTGTCGGGTTGGCTTTGTTGGGGGACGAGCCATGCAGGCGGATTACAGTCGACGGCTGGTACGGCAGCAGGCGCAACGACGGGTCTCTACTCGTTCGATATGGGCCCGCAACCGTTGAGTGCCGCCGTGAAATCATTCAGTGATGTCACCGGGCAGTCCTTGTTGGTGGACGAGAGCCTGCTTGCCGGAAAGATGTCGGCCGGCGTGCGCGGCCAGTTCTCGGCCGAGGACGCCTTGAGTCGACTGCTAGCCGGCACCGGCCTGCGCGAGCGTTACGCATCGGACAAGGCCTTCACGCTTGAGTCGTTCGACAGCGGCAGTGCAGGCAGTGCCGGCGATGAGCTTGCACAGGACGCGAGCGACTCCCGCTGGGAAGTCTATGGCGCCTCGTTGCAGGCCTCGCTTGAACATGAGCTGTGCCGGGTGCCGGGCGCAAAGCCCGGCAGTTACCGGCTGGCGCTGCAGGTGTGGATCGATGAAGCAGGCACGGTGAATCGCGTGCGCCTGCTTGGCAGTACCGGGCTACAGGCACGCGATGCGTCGATCAGTCAGGCGCTGGAGGGCATACGCGTGGAGCCGCCGCCGGCCGGCCTCGGCCAGCCAATGACCTTGTTGCTGCTGCCTGCGGGCGCCGCGCACGCCCTGCGTTGCGACACCCCCGTCGCTGCGCGCGCCTGAGCCGGCGATGGAGACGCCTACCGTGTCCCTGCTAGGCCTGTTCCTGGAGTGGCAACCCGAATTGCGTCGGCGTCTGCGCCGGCGCCTGGGCTCCGACGAACTGGTCAACGATGTGCTGCAGGAAACCTATCTGCGCGTGGAGCGGATGGGCGATGCGTCGGTGGTGGCGCACAACCCCGCCGGTTACCTGTTCCGCATGGCGTTGAACGTCGCTGCCGACCAGCGCCAGTCGGAGTCCCGCTACCTGACGGGTGAGGAAGTGGAGGACCTGCTGCACTTCGCCGACGACTCGCTCGATCCAGCGCGCGTGGTCCACGCGCGCCTGGAGGTTGCCGCGCTGGAGCGGGCCATGGGCGAGTTGACGGAGCGCCAGCGGGCCATCCTGATCGCCGCCCGGGTCGAGGACCTGCCGCAGCAAGACATTGCCGACCGTTTCCGGATTTCGGTCCGCATGGTGGGCAAGGAACTCAAGCGGGCGCTCGAACATTGTGGACAGCGTCTCGATCGGCGTGTGGTTCAGCGGTTCGGTCCCGGGGCCGGAAAAGAGTCTTGAGCGTATGAGTGAACGTTTTTCCCATCCCGGCCACGATTCGGCGCTGCATGGCGAGGCGCGCGACTGGCTGCTCCTGCTTACCTCCGGGCGGGCCACCACCGACGACGCTTCGGCGTTCCGGCGTTGGTGTTCCCTGAGCGAAATGCACGCACAGGCGTTCGCGGAGACGCGCCTGCTCTGGGACAACCTGGGCGTGGCCGCGCGGAGCCTGCACCAGCGGGAACAGGCTGTGGTGGTGCCAGCGTCCCGCCGCATGAGCCGGCGCGCCTTCCTGGGCGGTGCCGTGGCCGCGTCGGCCGCCTTGCTGGCGGCGCGTTCGCCGCTGAACCTGTGGCCCAGCCTGCCTGATGCCATGGCCGACTATCGGACGGCGACGGGTGAGCAGCGACAGGTCGAGCTGACTTCCGGCGTGGTAGTGGAAATGAACACGCAAACGGCCATGAACGTGCGCACATCCGGTGGGCGCGTGGTGGGCGTCGAACTGCTTACCGGGGAAATCCAGCTGCAGGTGTCCAGGGAACTGGCCGGCAGCTTCGAGATACGAGCTTTGCATGGAGGCATCCACGCGGCCTCGGGCGCGCTTT
This sequence comes from Dyella amyloliquefaciens, assembly GCF_004296575.1. Lineage (GTDB taxonomy): Bacteria > Pseudomonadota > Gammaproteobacteria > Xanthomonadales > Rhodanobacteraceae > Dyella > Dyella amyloliquefaciens. The sequence goes on from NZ_SAYT01000007.1 coordinate 376,113, forward strand.
GCAATGTGCGCTGCCTTGATGGCCAGGTACAGGTCACCGGCCTGGACGGCAACGTCCGGGTGGAGTGCCAGGGACGGTCCGAGCTGCTGGGACGAGCCCAGCAGACCGGCTATGGAAGCCAGGGGCTCAGTGCCGTGGCCGTGGCAGATACGGACGAAGCGGTAGCATGGCGTCGTCGCGTGCTGGTCTTCGACGACCGTCCGCTGTCGGAGGTGATCACCGAGATCAACCGCTACCGGCCCGGCAAGATTATCCTCACCAACGATGTGCTCGCGGCGCGCAAGGTGCACGCGCAGGTATCGCTTAACCAGCTCGGCGACGTCGCGTCGCTCATTCACCAGGCCTTTGGTGCGTCGGTGCGTTCCTTGCCCGGCGGCATCGTGCTGGTGAGCTGATCTCCTTCCTTTTTCGATATCGGACGGCTGCCCAAGCGGGCGGTCCATCCTGCGCGCGTTTGTGGCGTCGTCGCGTGACCGCCCAAATGACAGATTCGTTTCCGTGAGGCGGAAGAGCCGCTGAAACAGTCGCTGACATGAATTTTTCGTGACTTGGTTCAGTCCGTCATCCGGTCCTCCGTCTTTCTTGGCAAGGACGAATGCTAGGGCTTGGATGCCCACTTTCTCTTCCGCCCGGGCATCGCCGGGGCGGTCATATGGGCGAGAGGGAAGGGCGGGCCAGCGGGCCCGCCCCGGGGAAGGTTTTGCGCGATGGTTACGAACGACGTCTGGCCGTTTGGAAGGCCGTTATCGGACAGGGATGCCGGCTTTGTTCCAGGCCATGGCATGGCGGTGTTTGCCGAACGCCGCATCCGCCCCGGCAGGACCGGCTCGCGCGAAGCGAGCCGGACATCCCGCTGTCGCATGGTGGTTAGAAACGCCGGCCTAAGCTCCCGGTTCGCCTTCGCGCGACACACGCTGCGGACGAACAGGGGGCAGGCGTGCGCATGAGCGGCAAGGGAATGGCGCGGTGGCGATGGCCGTTGAGCGCGTTGGCGATGGCGTTGTCGTGTGCGCTGGGCACGGTGCACGCGCAGCAGGATGCCGGCCAGTCGCCGGCGCACTTCGACGTCAACGAGTACCTGGTACGTGGCAATCACCTGCTCGACTCGGTGGAGATCGAGCAGACGGTGGAGCCCTACCTGGGTCCCAACCGCAGCCTGGATGACGTGCATGCGGCGCGCGATGCGCTGCAGAAGGTCTACCAGGCCAAGGGTTACCAGTCGGTGGTGGTGGAAGTGCCGCCGCAACAGGTGAAGAACGGCGTGCTGCTCCTGCAGGTGACGGAGAACAGCATCGGCCGCGTGCGCGTGGAAGGCGCGAAATACCATTCGCCGGAAGCGATACGCGACGCAGTGCCCTCGCTGGCCGAAGGCAGCGTGCCCAACTTCACCAAGGCCCAGGCGGAGCTGGCCCAAGTCAATACGCAGCCGGGCCAGCAGGTGGTGCCGGTGCTCAAGCCCGGCACGCTGCCGCAGACCATGGACGTGACGTTGAAGGTCAACGACAGCTATCCGCTGCACGCCAGCGTGGAAGTGAACAACGACCACAGCGCCGATACGCCCGAACTGCGCACCATCGCCAATGTCCGCTACGACAACCTGTGGCAGGCGGGGCACACCATCTCGGCGACTTATATCGTTGCGCCGCAGGATCGCCATGCGGCCGAGGTGTATGCCTTGTCGTACCTGGCGCCGCTCAGCAGCAACTGGGCACTTCTCGGCACGGGCTACAAGTCCAACAGCAATGCGAACACGCTGGGCGGCACCACCGTACTCGGCAAGGGCAATGCCGAAACGCTGCAGGCAACACGCAACCTGCCGCTGCTGGGCACCTACAGCCAGTCGCTCTCGTTCGGCATCAGCCACAAGCATTTCGACCAGAACATCACGCTGGGCGACCAGACTTCCAAGGTGCCGATCACCTACGACCCGCTGATGGTGTCGTATGCGGGGCAGCGCAGCGGTGATCGCTCGAACCTGTCCTTCACGCTGGTCGGCAACCTGGGCCTCAGCGGCATGGGCAGTTCGCGCACGGACTTCGACAATCTGCGCTACAAGGGCAAGGACAACTACATCTACGTGCATTCGGATATCAGCTACTCGCACTTGCTGGGTGGCGATTTCTCGCTGGCCGTGCGCGGCAGCCTGCAGGTATCCGATTCGCCGCTGGTATCCAGCGAACAGTTCGCCGCCGGTGGCGCCAGCAGCGTGCGTGGCTACCTGGCGGCCGAGGAAACCGGCGACAACGGCGCGGTGGCATCGGTGGAGTTGCGCAGTCCGTCGCTGGCCGGCGTCGTCGGCAATTTCGTCGACGACTGGCGCTTTCATCTGTTCCTCGATGGCGGGCGTGTCCTGCTGATCGATCCGCTGCCCGACCAGCAAAGCCGCTTCAACCTGCTCAGCACCGGCGTGGGCACGCGCTTCAGCCTGTTCCGCGCGGTGAGCGGCGAACTCGAATTCGCCTATCCGTTGCATGACGGAACCCGCACGCGTGCCCACAACGGGCAGGTGCTCTTCAGCCTGAAGGCCAGCCTGTGAAGGACATGGTCATGACCCGCTCAACACATGGATTTCCGACGTCTAGGGGTGGAACTACGATGCGTTACCTGATCTTTGCATGCCTGCTATGCCTTTCGTGGCTGGCGCGTCCCGCCCAGGCCGCCGACGTCGCCTGGTGGAACGACGACTGGACCTACCGCAAGGCCATCACCATCGACACCACGCCCAAGGGCGGCGCCATGACGCCGGCCGCTGGGCGCGTGCCGCTGCTGGTGCGCCTGCACTCGGGCAACTTCCAGTTCGACGGTGTAGCGAAGAACGGCGCTGACCTGCGCTTCATCGCCGCCGACGGCAAGACGCCGCTGAACTATGAAGTGGAAACCTTCGACCCCGTGATGGGCGTGGGCCAGATCTGGGTGGACACCAGCGACCTGCCGACCAACGGGCAGCAGGCCATCTGGATGTACTACGGCAACAGCAAGGCGCCGGTGCAGAGCAGCGGTGCGGCGACCTTCGATGCCGACTACACGCTGGTGTATCACTTCGACGAAGCCGCGGGCACGCCGTCCAAGGACGCCACGGCCTACGCCAACCACGCCCAGAAGGGCAGCGTGCGCACGGTCGACGGCGGCATCGTCGGCCGTGCCGCGCGTTTCGATGGCACTGGGTCGATCGAACTGCCGGCCAGCACGTCGCTCAACGTTACCGATGGTGGCAGCTTCACCTTCAGCGCCTGGATCAAGCTGGATACCTTGCCGACGACGCCGACGGCGCTGTATGCACGTCGCCATCAGGGCCACGCCTTGTTGATCGGCCTGGACGGCGGCGCCCCCTTCGTCGAGGTCGACGGCGCGCAGCCGCAGCGTTCGACCGCCGGCGAGCCGCTGAAGGCCGGGCAGTGGACCTATCTCGCTGTCACCGGCGAGGCGGGCCATGTGCGCCTTTACGTGAATGGCCGTCCGTACGGTGAAGTGGCTTCGTCGCTTCCGGCGCTCAGCTCAGCCGCCACGCTAGGTGGTGATGTCGCCGGTCCCGGCGAAACGGCGCTGGGCAACTTCAACGGCGAGATGGACGAGCTGCGTCTGTCGCGTGTGGCGCGTCCGGAAGCGCTGATCGCCATGGATGCGGTGACGCAGGGTGCGGAATCGCGCCTGCTGCAGTACGGCGAGGACGAGAAGAAGGCCGGCTTCGGTTTCGGCTACTTCGGCATCATCGTGAAGTCGGTGACGGCCGATGCGTGGGTGGTGATCGGCATCCTGCTGGTGATGGCGCTGATTTCCTGGGTGGTGATGTGGAACAAGGCCCGCTACGTCGGCACGGTGACCAACGCCAACGACCGCTTCCTCGATCGCTTCCGCGGCTTGGGCAGCGACCTGCTCGGCATGTCCGACGCGCAGGGTAGCTCCAAGGACTTCGCCGATTCCTCGCTGTATCGCCTCTATGAGATCGGCAAGAAGGAGGTGTGGCGCCGCCGCGACAGCCACGGTCGCGTGGTGATCGCCAGCGAGTCGATCGCGGCCATCCGCGCCGTGATGGATTCGACCCTGGTGCGCGAGAACCAGAAGCTGTCGCGCTCGATGGTGATGCTGACCATCGCCATTTCCGGCGGTCCGTTCCTGGGCCTGCTCGGTACGGTGGTGGGCGTGATGATCACCTTCGCCGCCATCGCCGCGGCAGGCGACGTCAACGTCAACGCCATCGCGCCCGGTATCGCCGCCGCGCTGCTGGCGACCGTCGCCGGCCTGTTCGTCGCGATTCCCGCGCTGTTTGGCTACAACTACCTGTTGACGCGAAACAAGGCGGTGACGGCGAACATGCAGGTGTTCGTCGACGAGTTCGTGACGCGCCTCGCCGAGCTTCATCGGGACATAGACCAGATCACGGTCACTGCCTGAGGAGAGCGGCCATGCAGGTCCAAGACGACGACAAGCCGTACGACGACATCAACATCACGCCCATGCTGGACCTGGCTTACGTGCTGCTGGTGATCTTCATCATCATGACCACGGCCTCGGTGCAGGGAGTGAAGGTGAACCTGCCCAAGGCCAGCGCTTCGGTGAGCCTGGCCAAGCCGCAGACCAAGGCCATCACGGTGTCCGACAGCGGGCAGATCTTCCTGGATGCGTTCCCGGTGACCCTGGGTGAGCTGGAGCAGCGCCTGCGCACGCAGAAGGCCGTCACGCCCGATTTCCCGGTGATCGTGAAGGGCGATGCCAACGTGCAGTACCAGAAGGTGGTCGACATTCTCGATCTACTGCGGCGGCTCGATCTCTCGCAGGTCGGTCTGGTCACCGGCAAGCAGCAAGACTGACGGTGCGAGGACCCTTCATGAACGCACCGGCATCAAGGAATGGCGCATGGAAGCGCTGGCGCGGACGCATCGTCGTCGCGGCAGTGGTGATCGTCGTCGGGTTGTTGCTGTGGCATTTCGCGGGGCACCAGGTGGGCGTGCGGCGTTCGGCGCCGCGCATCGCCACCATCACGCCGCTGCCGCCACCGCCGCCTCCGCCAAAGGAAAAGCCGCCCGAACCCAAGAAGGTCGAGGAAACCAAGCAGGAAGTACCCAAGCCCAACGAGCCGATGAAGCCGGTGGACGCGCCCAAGCAGGCGCCCGATCTCGCCAAGCAGGTGACCATCAACGGGCCGGCCCAGGCGGGCAACGACTCGTTCAACATCGGCGCGGGCGATGGCGGCGGCATGGTCGGCAACGGCGGCGGGAACGGCATCGGTGGTGCGTCGTACGAGCAGTACCTCGGCTATGCGCTACAGCAGGCGATCGAGCGCGACGACCGCACGCGCCGGCTGGCGTTCGAGGTCAAGGCCAGCCTGTGGATCGAGTCCGACGGGCGCATCTCCCGCGTGGAGCTGCTGACGCCCAGCGGTTCCTCCACGACCGACCAGGCCCTGATCAGCGTGCTGCAGGGCCTGCATATCGATACGCCGCCACCGGCCACATTGCGCATGCCCGTGCGCGCGGCCATCCGGGGACGGCGACCCGCATGAACACCTCTTTTTTGCTCTTCCCTTGCTTGCCGCACGGCAACACCACGCATTGGAGAAAGTCATGAGTTCCAGGAATGCTCTTCGCGCGGGCGCGCGCCCTTTGCGCCGCGCGCTGTGCGTCAGTATCGCCATGCTGCTGGCGGCCACCGCGTTGCCCGCGCTGGCGCAGGATGCGGCCCCGTCGCCCAACGCCACCATCAACCTGATCCGGCTGATGGTGAAGAAGGGGTTGATCACGCAGTCCGATGCCGATGGCCTCATCTCGCAGGCGAATACGGAAGCCGCACAGGCGCAGCGTGCCGCCACCGCGGCCCAGGCAGCGACGGCGCCGGCCGACGGTGCGCATCCGGGCGACGTGCGCGTCACTTATGTGCCCCAGAGCGTGCGAAACGAGATCCGCGACCAGGTAAAGCAGGAAGTCATCGCGCAGGCCAAGACCGAGCACTGGGCCGAGCCCAATGCCCTGCCGGAATGGCTGGACCGGATCAGCTGGTCGGGGGACATCCGCGTGCGCGACGAATCGTGGCTGTACAGCCGCAGCAATTCGCCGTACTTCATCGACTACGCGACGCTCAACAAGAACGGCCCGTTCGACATCAACCAGATTTCGCAGGGCACCAATCCGCCCATCCTCAATTCGCAGCAGAACCGCATGTCCATCCTGGACATGCAGGCTCACCTGGCCTTGACCGCCAAGGTGGCCGACACGGTGACGGCGGGTGTGCGCATCGGCACTGGCAACGACAACAACCCCGTGTCCACCACGCAATACCTCGGCGGCGGCCTGGTGAAGAAGGATCTCTGGCTGGACCGCGCGTGGATCAACTGGCATCCGTACGCGTGGGGTTCGTTCACGGCCGGTCGCATGGAAGACCCGTTCTTCGTTACTGACCTTATCTATTCGCCGGAACTGAACTTCGACGGCATTGCCGGCAAGTTCAAGGTGCCGTTCAACGACGAGTTCGAAGGCTTTGCCACGGCCGGCATGTTCCCGATCCAGTACACGGGCAACAACTCGCCGTCGCAGGCGTTCGGCTACGACAAGAACCATTCGGACGAGCGCTGGCTCTCTGCCGCGCAGCTGGGCGTGACCTGGCACATCAACGACGACATGCAGTGGAAGGCGGCGCTGGCCTACTACTTCTTCGATGGCATGCGCGGCAAGCTGTCCGAGCCGTGCCCCATCTATACCGGCATCAACTACTGCAGCACGGATGACGATGCGCCCTCGTACATGCTGAAGGGCAATACGCTGTTCCTGCTGCGCGACATCGTGCCGGATCCGTCCTCGCCGTCCAATTACGCGCAGCCGCAGTTCGTCGGCTTGTCCTACGACTATCACCTGGCCAACGTCACTTCGACGTTCGACTTCAAGATCGGCGAGACCCCTGCACGCATCCAGGCCGACTATGTGCGCAACATGGCCTACCACGCCAAGGACGCGCTGACGCGTTACGCCAACGGTCTCGGCACGCCGGTGAACAACTACGAAAGCGGTACCACCCCGGCGGAGACCGGTCCGTACAAGAGCGGCCCGGTGGGCTGGCTGGTGCGCGGCATCCTGGGCAATCCCAACCCGATGGCGGCGAACGACTGGAACGTCACCTTCGGCTACAAGTACCTGGAGCCCGACGCCGCAATCGATGGCCTGACCGACGTGAACTTCCACCTGGGCGGCACCAATGCCAAGGGCTTCGTCTTCACCGCGGACTACGGCATCGCCACGCGCACCTGGCTGTCTGCGCGCTACTTCAACGCCAAGCAGGTGTACGGCCCGCCGCTGTCCATCGACGTGGTGCAGCTTGAGATCAACACCAAGTTCTGAGGAGGTCGCGCATGAATATCCCATCTCGCCTGGGCGTTGCCCTTGTGGTGCTAGGACTCGGTAGCTCGCTGCACGCGCAAGCCCTGGAGGAGCAATTGCGCAGCCAGCTGCGTGATGCTCGCAGCCAGTTGCAGGATCTGCAGAACGAGCAGGCCAGCTGGCAGGCGCAGAAGGCCTCCGCCGAAACCGAGCGCGACCAGGCCCGCAAGGCGCTGGAGCAGTCGCAGGCGGAGCTTGCCCGGTACAAGTCCGGCGCCGCCGGCGATGGCGCTGCGTTGAAGAACGAACGCGACGCACGGCAGCGCGCCGAAGCATCGTTGCAGCAGGACCGTGCAGCCACCGCGCAGAACGCGGCACGCCTGCAGGAGCAGCAGGGCCGCAACACCGCGCTCGCTACGCAACTGGAATCGACCCGCAAGGAGCTTTCCACCTGCACGGCGCGAAACGAGGCGCTGTACAAGGTCGGCAACGAAGTGGTCGACGCCTATGCCCATATGGACATGGGCACCGTCATGGCTTCGCGCCAGCCGTTCGCCGCCTCGGCGCGGGTGAAACTGGAAGACGCGGCACAGGGTTACGGCGATCGTCTCTACGAACAGCGATACCGGCCCGCCGCCGAGGTGCCGCAGCCGTGATGGCCCGGTGCGCGAGCGGACACAAGCCGCTTCGCGCATGGTGGTGCTTCGTTGCCTGTTCGGTGTGGGTGTGGGCCAGCGGTGCACCCGTCACGGCGGCCGAGCCGGCGTCATCGGCGTCGGTGCCGCCCCCCAGTTGCGTGGACGTCAGCATCAACCAGCACTCGGTGCTGGCGTTCGATTGCCTGAGTCGCGCGCTGGCGGGCGGCTCCACCGCGCCGGCAGCGCCAGCGCCTGCGCTCGATCCGGTGGCAAGCGAGCCATCCAATCGGCAGGTGGGGCAGTACAACTTTTCCGCGCTGAGCCATCGCATGGGTTCCAACCTCGGTAAGTCGGTCTTGCCGCAGCGTCCGCCGGCGGCCATACCGCCGACACCCGCCATGCAGCTCGCGCCGGGGCATTGAATGCACATCCATGACAGCCGATGTGACGACCCCGTGTCCGTGAGACAGGTGGAGCGAAGCAGGGCGTGCTCATGAAGTTTTGGTGACAACGGTTCAGTCGCGCTGCATGGCGGACGTCTTTACTTCCGATACGCAGCGTCTTTTCGAGCGGCTTTCCGCGCATGGGGAAAGCGTCTCTACGCGTCCGGGACGCGAACGCCAGCAGCCATGAAACGACAAGGGATAGGGGTCTCGTGAGCAAGACGGTCAGGTCGCAAAAGGTTTCCGCCACATCGTCGCGCGCCGTACCTGGCCGACGCCCCCTGGCGCAGTGGATTGCCGCTGCACTGGCCATGAGTGCCATGCATGCGCATGCCGGCACACCGGCGCTCAGCCAGGCCTGGCTGGCCGGGCAGCGTAACAACGCCGCCGCGCCAACGCCCAATGCGAACGCCGCCACCGGCAATCTGCCCGATACAAGCGGACTGGCCGCGCAGACCTCGGGGCAGTTGTTGCAGCAACGCGTGGTGCAGCAATCCATCGCCAATCTCAACAATGCGGCGGCGGCCGTCGCCGCGCAGATCAGCGCGCAACAGGTTGCCCAGCAGGCCGCGCAGCAGTTGGCCAATCCGGTACCCGATGGCATCGCCGCAGGCGGCCTGCAGGTGGCGGCGGGTGTGTCCAGCAATCCCTTGCTGTGGCAGAACGCCAGCGTGCCCGTGCAGACCACCGGCGCCGGCAAGACCACGGTGCAGGTCAAGCAGACGGCGCAGAAGGCCATCCTTACCTGGGACAGCTTCAACATTGGCCGCAACACCACGCTCTATTTCAACCAGAGCGGCGGCACGCAATCGGATAACAGCAACAACTGGATCGTGCTCAACCGCATCACCGATCCCAGTGGCAATCCCAGTCAGATCTTTGGCCAGATCAAGGCCGAAGGTACGGTCTACCTGCTCAACCGCAACGGCATCCTGTTTGGCGCGGGCAGCCAGGTGAACACGGGCTCGTTGCTGGCCAGTTCGTTGGACCTGTTCAGTAGTGACGTCAATGCCAGCAATGCGGCCTTCTTCAATGGCGGCATTTCAGGGGCGCAGTCGAACAACGGCTTGTTTTCGAGTGCATTCACCGATGGACGAAACCACGATGTGGTGATTGAAAAGGGTGCGTCGATCACCACGGGCGCGCAGGGCTTCGCGCTGATCGCTGCGCCGAATGTATCCAACGCAGGATCGATCGTTGCCAACGATGGGCAAGCCATTCTTGCCGCCGGTTCCAGCTTCGCCAATCCCAAGGGAAGCGCCAGCGGCGGCGCGCTCCAGCTGCTCAATACGTCGACGGCCAGCACGGGGCAGGGCAATGCATCGAACACCGGCCTGATCGAGTCGCGGCGTGGGCAAGTGCATATGCTCGGCTATAACGTGCTGCAGGGTGGCGTGGCGCTGGCTTCGACCAGCATCAGTTACCCGGGCAGCATCGAACTTACCGCCGGGCTGGGAGGCGTGCCGGATGCGTCGGCACCCGGTGGCGCGCTTTTCACTCAGAGCGGTAGCCTGGTACTCGCGCCAGGCTCGGTCACTGCGATCCTGCCGGAGAAGGACGGCAGTACCACGTCATCCACCGCGGCGGCGGACGCGGCTTTCAAGGAAAGCTCGCTCGCCCTTTACGGCGGAACGGCTACCTTCCAGGCGGGTTCGCTGCTGGAAGCACCGAGTGCCTCGCTCAGCGTCACGGCCATGACCGATCAGGGCGATACACGCCCCACGTCTGGCCGGATCTATGTCGATGCGGGCGCCGTGGTCGATGTATCAGGTCTCGCAAACGTCAGCCTGCCCATGTCGGCGCTGTTGGTGACCGTGCCGCGAGTCGGCCAGAACGAGTTGGCTGACTCGCCGTTGTTGCGCAACAGCTTTCTCTACACGCAAAAGAACGTGCTGATCGACAGCACGCAGAGTGGCACGCGTGCCGACGGGCTCGACTGGGTGGGGAGCCCCATCCTCAATGTGGCCGGCTACGTGCGGAACATGCCGCGCGACATCCAGCAGCTGATGACCAAGGGCGGTGCCGTCTCGCTCAACGGCGACGAGGTCATCGTGCGCAATGGCGCGCAACTGAACCTGGATGGCGGCTATGTCGCCTACCAGGCGGGCTGGGTGACCACGCCGAATCTGCTGGGCGCGAATGGTCGCGTCTACAACATCGCCAACGCCGATCCCAACATGGATTACGTGGGTTTCGCGGGCGATTTCTCGGTGGTGCATTCGCGCTGGGGCATTACCGAAAGCTACAACAACCCCTTGCTCGCCGGTGTCGGGCGGTGGGACCCGGGCTACGTCGTGGGTAGCGATGCCGGTACGCTCAGCGTGACAGCGGGCAACGCGCTGGTGCTGGATGGACAGATCAGCGCGCAAGCCTTTACGGGTCGCAACCAGGCGGAGCAGGGCAAGCAGCCCAGCGGTGGCACCTTCGACCTGAACGATATCGGCACGGCTTACTTCGAGCGGACCAATTACGCCAAGGGCATCCTGTTGCAGCAGTCCGCGCTGGTGCTGGACAACGAAGTACCGGGTTTCGACGCAAGCACGTCGTGGGATGCTGTATTGGCATCGCAACCCGCGGATACCGGCGTCGCGACGGATCAGCGCTACTGGCTGCCGGTGTCGGCCGACATGATCCAAAACGCGGGGCTTGCCAACGTCAGCCTTACCGCGAGTCAGGGTGGCAAGTCATCATCCAGCGGTGAGATTGTCGAGCAGGCCGGCACGCAGTTCAGCGTCGTGCCGGGCGGCAGCATTGCGCTGTCCGGATCACACATCGACCTGTTCGGCACGCTGAGCGCTGCTGCCGGAACCATCGCGGTCACGTCGGTGGGGCCTTCCGTGACATTGGGCTTGGGCACGCAGGCGTCGCCGGACCTTCCTGTCGACGGCAACATCACCGTCGGGACCGGCGCGACGCTGAGCACGCGCGGCCTGTGGGTGAACGACAGCGGCCGCGGTGCAGACGGCCAGATCGGCGATCGCTACGTCAACGGCGGCTCGATTTCGCTGACCACGCAGCAGGCTTTGCAGCCGACGAACGGCAGCCTTGACGGCACGGGCTCGATCATCCTGCAAAACGGCAGCACGCTGGATGTGTCCGGTGGCGGTTATGTCGGCATCAACGATGTGGTTGAACGCAGCCAGGGTGTGCCAGTGGGGCACGGAGGTGACATCACCCTCACGACCTATGCGGTCGGAAGTGCGGCATTCGGCAGCGGTGTCTCACCTCCCAGCTCGCTGGACAGTGGTGCCCTGGTGCTTGATGGCAGGTTGCTTGGCGATGGTTTCAGCGGTGGCGGCACCTTGGCGCTGCAGGCATCGGCGATCCAGATCGGTGGCGATCCGGCTTCCGTCCCGGTGACCAGCGGGCTCTATCTCGATCCGTCGTTCTTCAGCGGCAAGGGTTTCGACAACTACCAGCTCACCGCCATCACCGACGGCACCATCGCGCCGGGCGCGCAAGTGGTCGTCGCGCGCAACAATCTGTTGCCGATTGACCAGGCCTTGCTCACGGCCCCGACGGGGACGGATCTCTACGCCACCGATGCAGCGCATCCCGATGGCATCTATGCCATGGAGGGCGCGCTGGATGCCTATCATCGTTACGTCACGCGTGAGACATCCGCTGATCACGGCCCTGGTTTTTCGCTGACGGCGGGCGGGTATCTCAATTGGTTGAAGGAACTCAACCAGAGCGCCAGCATACCGTCCTACGCGGGCGTGAGCGGGTCGGTGACGCTGGGGCAGGGTGCTGACATCGTGGTCGATGCGGGCGGCAACGTTGCACTTGCCGGTACGCAGGCGACTGTCGTGCAGGGGAATATCACAGCGCCGGGCGGAAGCATCAGCCTGTCCACCAATCAGCTGCGCCGCCTGAAGGGGCTGCCGGCAGTCACGCCCGAAGTGTGGCTAGGGGCTTCCTCGCTGCTCGATGCGTCGGGCGTGAGCCTGATCGACCCGTGGGCAACCGCGGTCAATACCGCCGATGCGGCGAGCGGCCTGCTCGGTCAGCGCGTGCCACGCACGGGCGTGGTGCTCGATGGCGGCGACGTGACGCTGATGGCGCGTGGTGGCTATGTGGTGGCGCAGCAGGGCAGCGTCATCGATGTGTCGGGTGCCTCGGACACTTTCGATCTTCCGACGCAGGGCGGTGGCGTGCTCGGCGCCACGACGCAGTACACGCCGACGCCGGTGTGGAGCGATGCCGGTAGCATCTCGCTCGCCGCCGCGGCAGGGCTGTATGTCGACGCCACGCTGGATGCGCATGGCGGTGCGGCGCAGGCAGAAGGCGGCAGCCTCAGTCTTTCCGGCCTTGGCAAGGTGAGCCCCCAGCAAGGGGCGCCGGCGGCGACAGGCATCATCCTGCAGCAGTCCGGCATGCTCGTGCCCGATGGGCTGGCGCCCGGCACTGCCGTGGAACAGGGCGCGCCGTCGGGCGTGCTGCATTTCGCTGTCGATCGACTGGCGAACTCGGGTATCACATCGCTGACGATAGGGCCGGACCCCTCGATCAATGCCGACGCGAACTTCTCGGTCGCGGTGCCGCTCGCGTTTGCCGGCGACGTGAACCTTTCGCTGGGCCGCTTGTTCGTGGTCAATGCACCGGCCTTGCAGGCGCTGTCCACCGGAGCGACTACGCTGGATTCCGGCACAGGCTATGTTGCCGGTGGCGGCCATGTGCAGATCACTGCCCCCTATGTCAGCCTCACCGGAGGCGTGAACGGCAGCACGGCGGCGCAGGCAGCGCCGGTCGCACAGGCCGGCGACGGCACATTGCAGATCGATGCCGCCTTCATCGACATGGGTGGCTGGCTGGACCTGCAGCGCTGGGCCAATGCGGACTTTGTTTCCAGCGGCGACATCCGTTTCACCGCGCCGGCGAACCTCGCCTATACGAAGGCCGTGGAGCACGCGGGCCTGCTGTTCACCACTGGCAACCTGCAGTTGCAGGCGGCGCAGGTCTATCCGGCCAGCGACTATCACTTCGTGATCGACGCCAATGCATCGGGCATCAAGGATGCAGCCGGCAATGCATTGTCGACCACGGTGTCCATTCTGCCCAATGGCAACAGCACGGCGCCGCTGTCGGCCGGCGGTGCGTTGCTCATCAGTGCCGATCGCATCGAGCAGCAAGGCACGCTGCGGGTGCAGTCCGGCACGCTGGTGCTGGGCGTGAGCGATCCTGTGGCGCAGGCCGCGGCGTTCGGCATCGATCCCAGCGTGTTCCCGCTGGCGGTCACCCAGTCGGTGCATCTGGCGCCGGGCAGCCTTACGTCCGTGTCGCTGGATGGGCAGACCGTGCCCTACGGCACCACAGTCGACGGCGTGGAGTGGCGCTACAGCGGCGATCCCCTGGCAAGTTCGCCGGATCTGGCTTCGGCACCGTCGAAGCAGATCGAGCTGTACGGCAGCACCTTGTCGCTCGATGCCGGTGCAGGCATCGACGTTTCCGGCGGCGGGCATCTGCAGGCCGCCGAATGGGTGGCCGGCACGGGCGGTTCGCGGGACGTGCTGTCGCAATACGGGACCAGTTATGTCGCCAGCACCACCGGCGTGCAGGTGCCGCAGTACGCGGATGGCCGGGCCATCTACGCGATCATCCCCGGCTATGCTTCGCCGGTCGCCGCGCAGGACGCGGCATTCCAGAACGGCGCCGGCGCGGGCCCTGCGGTGGGTCAGCAGGTCTATCTGTCCGGCGCGCCGGGCCTGCCAGCCGGCTATTACACCTTGCTGCCAGCCAAGTACGCGACCTTGCCGGGCGCGTACCGCGTGGTGCAGGACACCAGCGCGGTCGACACGGTGCTTGGCCAGTCGGCCACGCAGCCCGACGGCACGCTCGCGGTGAACGGCTATTTTGCCGACGCACTGACGGGCGCGCATGCCGCACGCAACACCACCTTCCTGGTGCAGTCGCAGCCGGTGTGGCAGCAGTATTCGCAGTACACGCTGACCGACGCGGACACCTTCTTCCCGAGCCTCGCCGCCAAGAGCGGCCTGGTGGCGCCGGCCGCCGTCGCCGATGCGGGACGCCTTGCGCTCGCCGCCGGGCAGACGCTCGATCTGGGCGCCACCCTGACCGCGACGCCCGCTACGGGTGGCCGCGGTTCGTTGGTGGATATCGCCGCGCAGGCCATCGACGTGGTCAGCGCGGGCCAGTCCGGTATGGACGGCTATTTGACGGTGACCGCCGACGGTCTCGATGCGCTTGGTGCCGGAAGCCTGTTGCTCGGCGGCACGCGCCAGTTAACCGGCAACGGTTACCAGGTAACCACCTCGGCGGACAGCGTGGTGCTGTCCAACGATGCGGCGCATCCGCTGCAGGGCCCGGAAATCCTGCTGGCTGCGAACGGATTGGGGCATGCCGGCGCGCAGGGCGTGGTGCTGAAGGATGGCAGCGCACTGGTGGCCAGCGGCACGGCATCAGGCAGCACCAGCCTGCCGCTGGTGTTCGGCGTGGCGGCTGGCACGGATGCCAGTGGCAAGGCGATTGCCGGTGTCGACGGCGATGGCGCCTTGCTGCGTGTCTCGCAGAACGGCGCAACCGGAATCGTACGCAACGACACCTCCACCACCGGCGTGGGCCAGCTCACCATCGGTGCGGGCGCCCTGGTCAACGGCGGCAATGCCCTGACCCTGGACGCCACCGGCGCGACCAGCGTGGACGCCACCGCGGCGCTGTCGGCCAAGGCCATCGACAGCTACAGCAACCAGATCTCCTTCGTGGGCAGCGATGCATCGCTGGCGTCGGGCGGCGGCGGTTTCGTCATCGGCCCGGACACGCTGAACCTGCTGCGCGGCGCGCAGAGCGTCACCCTGCGCAGCCGCGGCAACATCGGCTTCTACGGCGACGTCACCATCGATCTGGCGCACGACCTTGGGCTTAGCGCGGGGACGTTCACCAGCGATGGTGGCGCGGTCAGCATCCAGGCCGATCACCTCAGTCTTTCGAATGACCTGGGCGCGGCCAATCTGGCCTTCACCGCGGGCAACGGACAACTGACCGTGCACGCCAGCGAAGTGGATTTCGGCGCAGGCAACACGGGCTTGAGCGGCTTCGGCCGCTTCGCCGCCACGGCCGCCCAGGGCATGAAGGGGCAGGGCAGCGGTTCGTTCAATGCGGGTTCGGTGGACGTCGACCTGACCACGCCCTGGCTGCTGGCAGACAACGCAGCGGACAGCCAGCTGACCACCACGGGCGCGTTGAGCGTCATCGGTACACAGGGGGCGCTACTGACCGACGTCATGGGCGGCGCGCTGCAGCTCAACGGCGGTACGGTAGCCATCGGCACCCTGGTAGGCGCACCAGCGGGCAATCTCACCATCGACGCCAGCAACGGCGACGTGATGGTTGCCGCGGGCGGCAAGTTGTCCGTCGCGGGTGTCAACAAGACCTTCTTCGACACCACGACGTACGCGCCGGGTGGTGCCTTGAGCATCACCTCCGAGCATGGCGCGGTGACGTTCGCGTCGGGCTCGATGCTGGACTTCTCCGGTGCTGGCGCCGGTGGTGATGCGGGCAGCCTGTCCGTGCAGGCGGCGACCCAGGCCAACTTCGGCGGCACGCTGTCGGGTGGCGCCATCAGCGGTTATCGCGGTGGTTACTTCACGCTGGGCAGCGGCAGTGCGGTCGATCTCGATGCGATGGTCGACGTTGCCAATGCTTCCGGCGCCACCGGGCTGTTCCAGGTGGTGAGCGGTGCGGGCAACCTGAGTCTTGCGGCCGGGCACACGTTGCAGGCGCAGCAGGTGTACCTCAGCGCCAACGGCAGCGATGCCGGCGGCGGCCAGGTGCTGATCGACGGCACGGTCAATGCCGCCGGTCACTATGGCAGCACCATTTCGCTGTTCGGCAACAAGGGCGTCGACGTCGAAGGTTCGCTGATCGCCACGAGCGACGTTCCCGCCCAGCGCGGCGGCAGCGTCACCATCGCGACCAGCGGCACGCCGGACGGTTCGCTCAATACCACGTACGGCTACGAGAACGTGCAGGCCGCGGACTCCGGTCGCATCGAGATCGGCGCCCATGCGCTCATCAATGTTTCCGGCGGTTCCGCCGACGCGTTGTCGGGCGGCTCGGTGAGCCTGCGCGCGCCGCTGTTGGCGAACGGTGACGTGCAGATCGGTGTGGATGGCCGGATCGTCGGCGCGCGCGTCGTCACCATCGAGCCGTATGCCGTGTGGAGCACCAAGGACAAACCCGCGGACCCGGCCAAGTACTTCGATGGATTGATCGACCCGGCCGGCTGGTACAGCGCCGACGGCAGCATGGTGGCGGGTACCTGGACGGATGCCTCGGGCAAGATCCTCGCCGCGCCGGCCGATGCGGCCACGCTGACGCAGTATCTGCAGAACGATTACTTCATGCCTGACAGCTTGGATGCCGCGCACGCGGGTTTCTACGGCTACGTCGACGGCGATGCCAGCAAGGGCGCCGGCACGTTGATGTCCTATGTGCAGCAGCCGGGCTACAGCTTTGGCGGCCGTTACGCCGGCATCGCCAATGTGCAGTTGCGGCCGGGCATCGAGCTGGACAATCCGGCCGACGGTACGCAGCAGGGCAAGATCTCCGTGCTGACCAACTGGAACCTCGGCGCGGGAACGACGCAAGCCGATGGCAGCATCGTGCTGGCTTATCGCTACCAGGGCATGGCACCCATCCTCACCGTGCGCGCCGCCGGCGATCTGGACGTCCAGGCCAGCATCACCGACGGTTTCTATCAGCAGAACGACGGTGCGACGCTGGCCAATGCAGCGACGCCGCCAGCACCGCCTGCACCACCGCCGCCGGTCTCGGACAACGGTTATGGCGACGCACTGGCGGAATACCAGAAGACGCAGCAGTTCCTGGACGCCAATGGCGTGTGGAACGGCACGATCAACCTGAAGGCAGGTACCGTCGCGCAAGGCCTGACGCCGGGCGGCGGCACCATCAGCATCACCAGCGACCCGTACTATCAGGCAATCCAGGCGCCGTTGACGGCGCAATCGGCCAATTACTACACCAACTACGATGCCTATCTCGGCGAGATTGGCGACGGCACGCAGTCGAGTAGTTGGGCGCAGGCTTTCATCAACGTCAACAACGTGGCATCGCGTAACTTCCTGGCCTATAGCCCTACGACGCTGGTCGCGCCGCAGCCGGGCGCCTATACCGACTACTCCGACTATGTGGCGGCTTACCAGAGTTGGCTGCAGACGAACTTCGCGTTCTCGCCGGTGAGCAAGCGCAACACCACGCCGTCGCCGTTGCTGCTGCCGATCGACGCGAACTACACCGATTACACGAGCGACTACGCCACTTACATCCAGGGACACAACGATTACTACAACTACGTATCGGTGCACGTGGGCAGCGGCGTGGTGGGAAGCCAGCTGTTCTATGCGCCGTTTGCACCGGCCGCGGATCCGACGGACCCTGCTTACGCGAAGGCGCTGGCGGAATATCAGAAAACGCAACAGTTCCTTGATGCCAATGGCGTGTGGAACGGCACGATCAACCTCAAGGCAGGCACCGTCGCGCAAGGCCTGACGCCGGGCGGCGGCACCATCAGCATCACCAGCGACCCGTACTATCAGGCAATCCAGGCGCCGTTGACGGCGCAATCGGCCAATTACTACACCAACTACGATGCCTATCTCGGCGAGATCGGCGATGGCACGCAGTCGAGTAGTTGGGCGCAGGCTTTCATCAACGTCAACAACGTGGCATCGCGTAACTTCCTGGCCTATAGCCCTACGACGCTGGTCGCGCCGCAGCCGGGCGCCTATACCGACTACTCCGACTATGTGGCGGCTTACCAGAGTTGGCTGCAGACGAACTTCGCGTTCTCGCCGGTGAGCAAGCGCAACACCACGCCGTCGCCCTTGCTGCTGCCGATCGACGCGAACTACACCGATTACACGAGCGACTACGCCACCTACATCCAGGGACACAACGATTACTACAACTACGTATCGGTGCACGTGGGCAGCGGCGTGGTGGGAAGCCAGCTGTTCTATGCGCCGTTTGCACCGGCGTCCGACCCGTTCTCTTCGGGAGGCACGGGCCCGTCCACGCCGCCTACCAAGGTGGACGTACCGGCAAGTGCGGCCAACAACAGCCCGTCGAATATGCCGTCGCTGGGTAGTCCTGCGTCGCTGGCGTCGGCGACGCTGCTGGGCGGATCGAGCTCGTCGTATCGCCTGGTGGCCGGTGCGCAGATGGATGCTGCCGATCCCCTCAGCACGGTGGCCGATGCCGGCAACGTATTGCTGGATGGTCATTTCACCGTGGTCGATACGCTTACCGCGCCAAGCTCCAGTATTTTCAACAACAAGACGCTGTTGCTTCCCACGGTGGTGCGTACCGGCACCGGTACCATCGACGTGGCCGCGGGCGGCGACATCGACTGGCTGGACAGCAGCTCGCCAGCGGCCGTCTATACGGCTGGCACGCCGGCTACGGGGACCACGGCGGACACCAGTGTTTCGGTACTCCGCGCGAATTGGAATCCGGCCGCGAGCGCTACCCTGCCGACCATGCTGAGCACGGGCCAGGTCAATCCCGACGAGGGTGGCGACGTGAGCCTTGCGGCACAGGGCGACATCAACGCCATCCAGCAGGTGCTGGATACGACCGGCGCCGTCACCAAGGGCAGCGCGGGCAGCAACATCTCGCAGTACTGGTGGCCGTGGATGCAGACGGCCAATGCTGCCAGCGGCAACGCCTCGTCCATCAATTTCGCCAACTTCGACCAGGGCGTGATGAGCGCCGGCGGCAATGTGTCGGTGAATGCGGGCGGCGATATCCGTCAGCTGTCGGTATCGCTGCCGACCACCTGGTATGCCAACGCGGACGGCACCAGCGTGACCACCGTCGGCGGCGGCAACCTGCAGGTGCATGCGGGTGGCGACATCCTGAGTGGCACGTATTTCGTCGCCAAGGGCGAGGGCAGCCTGCAGGCCGGTGGCGCCGTGGCAAGCGACCTGAGCTACACGGCGCCCTCGGGCGGCAACTACGGCGGCACGACGACGACGGTGTCGACCCTGCTCGCCCTGCAGGATGCCCAGCTGGATGTGCATGCTCGACTCGGTGTGGATATCGGCGGCGTGTTCGATCCCTCGTATCTGCTGGGCGCCAATGGTGATGCCGGTCAGTTCGGCGCGGCGCTGACGGCAGGGCGCTTCGATAGCCAGAGCTACAGTGCGGCTTCATCGTTGAGTGTGACGGCCAGTCAGGGCGATGTGAGCCTGGACTCGCTCAAGGTGCCGGGCGCGTTGTTCGGATATGGCAGCGGCATTGCCTTGGATCCGGGCTCGATACTGCCGGCGACGGTTGATCTGCAGGCCTTGTCGGGCAATCTCAATATCCTGGGTGCAGGCAGCCTGTATCCGTCGGCGACGGGCAATCTCGACCTGCTGGCCAACGGGGACATCCGTTTCAGCCAGCAGGTTTATCCGGTATCCACTCCAGGCATCTCCGCGGGTACGACCGGCTTCGGCTTGATCGACGTCGACGCCGATGCGCTGCCATCCGCGCTGCTGCCGTCCGGCAATGCCTTGGCGTCCACGAACTTCAAAGCGCTCTGGACTCTCGGCTACATCGATGCCGATGCGAGTACGGCAAGCATCTATGGCAGCGTGCTGCACGCTTCAACGCCGCTGCACGCCGACGACACGCAACCGGTGAAGATCTATGCCCTGACGGGCGACATCACGGACGGCATCGACTCGCCCGGCGGGTTCAACGAGCGCTCGCTGGAGATTGCACCGGCCAAGCAGGCGCTGGTGTACGCCGGACACGACATCGTGAACCTGTATTTCGCCGGGCAACACGTGCGCGACGCCGACGTGACCCGCATCTCCGCCGGCAACGACATCTACGACACGCCGCTCAGCACCACATTCGTGCAGACGTCCAAGGATCCCTTCGCCTATCAGCTGACGCCGATCCTGATGCTCGGCGGCCCGGGCAGCTTCCTGGTCGAGGCGGGACGCAATATCGGGCCGCTGGCCAACGAGACGGAAGCGGCCGGCAACATCGCGGTGCAATCGGGTGGTGTCGGCACCGGCATCGACACCGTGGGCAACCTGCTCAATCCTTATCTGCCGCATGCCGGCGCGGACATCAATGTGCTCTTCGGCGTTGGACCCGGCATGGATACGCAGGCCTTTATCGCCGCCTATGTCGACGGTGCCGATGCGTCGACGGGCGTGGACAGCCTGATGCCGGATCTGGTCGCCTTCATGGAGCGTCGCGTGGCGGGCCAGGTGGTGGATACCGGGTTCGCCCAGGACAAGCTCAGCGTGACCCTGACGCCGGAGCAGGCCCGCCAGTTGTTCAACCAGCAGCCCGATTATGTGCAGCGGCAATTCGTGGAGCAGTCGCTGTTCAAGATCCTCGCGGCGGTGGGCAGCGACTACAACAATCCCAGCAGCGCCTACTACGGCAAATATGCGCGCGGCTACGCCGCCATCGATACGCTGTTCCCTGCGTCGCTCGGCTATACCTCCAATGGCAGCGGGCAGGGCGGCATCAATGGCGCGGCCAAGACCGTCGATACGGGCGATCTGGATATTCGCAGTTCCACGATCCAGACCCAGCAGGGCGGCAACATCACCATCCTCGGCCCCGGTGGCGAGGCATTGGTGGGCAGTGCATCCGCGCCGCCGGTGATCACCGATGGCGCGGGTAACGTCATTGCCGGCCCGAACAGCATGGGCATCCTGTCGATGGAGAAGGGCGACATCAACGTCTTCACCGATCGCAGCGTGCTGCTCGCGCAAAGTCGCATCTTCACCGAGCAGGGCGGCGATCTGGTGATGTGGAGTTCCAATGGCGACATCAACGCCGGCCAGGGCGCCAAGACCACAGCGGAAATTCCGCCGCCGACCTACCTGTGTACCATCGATGCCTGGTGTCGTATCGACGCGCGCGGACAGGTGAGTGGCGCAGGCATTGCCACGCTGCAGACACTGCCCGGTGGCCCGTCCGGTGACGTCTATCTGATCGCGCCGCGCGGCACGGTCGACGCGGGCGATGCAGGCATCCGCGTATCGGGCAACCTGATCGTCGCCGCGGCACAGGTGGCCAATGCGGACAACATCCAGGTGCAGGGTGAAAAGATCGGCGTGCCGGTTGCGCAGGCGGTCAATATCGGTGCGTTGAATGCGGCGAGCGCCGCTGCCAACGCTGTGACCAAGGCGGTCGACGACGTGAGCCGGCAGCAGCAGGATGACGCACGCAACAAGTTGCCCTCCGTGATTTCGGTGCAGGTGCTTGGCTTCGGCGATGGCACGGGCGCCATCGACGAGAAGGATCGCCGCCGTCGCTACGATCCCAGCAGTCCCGTGCAGGTACTGGGCGCCGGTCAGCTGAGCATGCGTGCCAAGGAGCAATTGACGCCGGAGGAGCGCGCCCGGATGGCGCAGTGAGCAAGGTTTTCACTGGAACGGGCCGTGCGCACCTTCGCGCGCGGCCCGGGTAATCGGCGAATGGCGGCTGGTTGGTCCTCCCTTCGTCGGAAATGCTCGAATTCAGCAATGCGGGCGGGCTTTTCATGCCCGGCAGGGTTCCTTATTTAGTTTTTCCAATAACGAGCTCGCGCGCCACCTATGGATTATTAATTCGATGGCCATGGAAATACCCGTAGACCACCGGGAAGGTGGTCGGCTGGCCGCATTTTCGCAAGCCCTCAGGCATCTCATCGAGGCACAGCAGGAAAAGGTGGCCGAGCGCCTGATCAATCAATGCAACCGGGCATTTTCCGGACGCCTCCTCGAATATCCCGTGGTGGCCTGGCACGCGCGCTCCAGCTACGTGGTTCGGACACGCCTGCGCCGGAAGATCGAGACCGTGCCCGATGTACTCGCTGCGGACACGCTGCTGCCGCTGGTTTCCCTGCTCAATGTGTGGTGCCAGGAGGGCCGTCGCAGTGCGGTGCGCAGTGTAGTGCGCGAATTGAACAACGCGGATCTGGGCGAACTTTCATCGAAGATCGGGCTCGATCCCGAGGTCGCGACCATCATCGTCGAATTCATCGAATAACGGTGCAATGTGATTTGCTATGTGATTTTCTGAAAATGAAATGTTCATGGCGTCATCACATCCGTGACATGGTTTATGTCGACGCTAATTCGCCCTATGTTCTTGGTGGCTGGGTTGCCCTATGTCGGAGGCCACTCATTGGCCAGGACTCTTGTTGCAGGCGGCAAGCCATTGGTCTAGTTCGGAAGCCAGCAATGTGGGATGCAAGCCGGACTCTTGGCAATGCACCAATCTGCACCCAAGCGGTTGAGGCGCGCGCAGGGCATCGTCGCTGCTCGAAAGTGCTAAGGGGCTGCCTCCCCTTGGCACAACGGCACCCATGGCAGACACTGAGGCTGTATAGGGGAGTGCGCATGGGGAGTCCGTAGACTGCCCCAGTGAATGAGGGACCCAAAAGTGCACACGTCCCTAAGCGCAGGCAACAAAAAAGGCCCCATCTCTGGAGCCTCTGAAGTCCCTTGGAACAAGGGTTTATTCGGTGGTGGGCGATGCAAGGATCGAACTTGCGACACCTGCCGTGTGAAGGCAGTGCTCTACCGCTGAGCTAATCGCCCGCCGAGCGCGCAAATATACGGTGCCCCGGGGGCGGGGTCAAGGCTTTCGGTCCAAAAATTGCCATGGGCTGGGCAGGCCTGTGAAAGGTGAACGCGTACAATGTCGCGTTTAACACGTTACCGGCCCAGGCTCATGGACTTCCTGCAGCATCAACTCAACCACATCTTCCAGGCCCTGCATAATTTCGAGTTCACGCCCTGGAAGGTGGTCGGTTTCCTGGGCTCGATCATGTTCACCAGCCGCTGGTTCGTGCAGCTCTACTACACGCGCAAGCTGGGACGGGTGGTGATGCCGCTGTCGTTCTGGTGGCTGTCGGTGGTCGGCAGTGCGTTGCTGTTGTCTTACTTCGTTTTTGGCAAGAACGACTCGGTGGGCATTCTTTCCAACTTCTTCCCGGCGTTTGTGTCGGTCTACAACCTCGTTGTGCATATGCGCGAGGTGAAGCGGCGGTCGTTGGTTGAGAGTGAGGTTTGAGGGCGGCGACCGGCCTTCAGCGGTTCGTTCTTTAGCCGGCTGTTTGTGGGAGCGCACCCTGTGCGCGACGAGCCAACGAAGCGGTGATGCCGCAGCGTTTGTCGCGCACAGGGTGCGCTCCCACAAATGCATCAGGCACCCACCAATGCATCGAGGTGCCTGATTGACTGGTTGGTGTCAGTCGGGGTCGTAGTCGAGGTTGGGGGCCAGCCAGCGTTCGGCTTCCTCGCGCGTCCAGCCCTTGCGCTTGGCGTAGTCCTCGACCTGTTCGCGGGTGAGGCGGCCCACCACGAAGTACTGGCTGTCCGGATGGGAGAAGTACCAGCCGGAGACGGCGGCGGTCGGGTACATCGCAAAGCCTTCGGTGAGTTCGATACCGGTATTCCGCGTGGCATCGAGCAGCCGGAACAGCGTCGCCTTCTCGGTGTGGTCGGGGCAGGCGGGGTAACCCGGGGCCGGGCGGATGCCGCTGTACTTCTCGTCGATCAGCGCCTCGTTGTCGAGCGACTCGTCCGGGGCATAGCCCCAGTACTCATGGCGCACGCGTTCGTGCATGCGTTCGGCGAACGCCTCGGCGAGGCGGTCGGCCAGCGCCTTGAGCAGGATGGCTGAGTAGTCGTCGTGGTCGGCTTCGAAGCGCGCGACATGGGCGTCGATGCCGATGCCGGCGGTGACGGCGAAGCCACCCACCCAGTCCGACTTGCCGCTGCTCTTGGGCGACACGAAATCGGACAAACAGAAATCCGGTCGCTCGACTGGCTTGTCTGCCTGCTGTCGCAGGTGATGCAGGGCAACGGTCTTGCCGTTTTCCAGCTGTACCTCGACATCGTCGCCGGTGCCGGCCGCCGGCCAGAAACCGATCACTCCGCGGGCCGTAAGCCACTTCTCCGCGATGAGCTTGTCCAGCATGGCCTGCGCGTCGTTGAACAGCTCGGTCGCCTGCTTGCCCACGATCTCGTCGCTGAGGATGGCGGGGTAACGTCCTGCCAGCTCCCATGCATTGAAGAACGGCGACCAGTCGATATAGCGACGCAGCTCTGCCAGGTCGTAGTTGTCGAACACCGTAACACCCGGTTGGCGCGGTGCAGGTGGTTCGTAACTGGCCCAGTCGGTGCTGAAGCGCTGCGCGCGCGCCTTGTCCAGTGAGACCAGCGACTTTCCGCTGCCGCGCTGCTTGTGGCGCTCGCGCACTTCGGCGTATTCGGCGCGGACCTTGGCCATGAAGTTGTCGACCAACTCCTTGCTGACCAGCGACTGAGCCACGCCGACGGCGCGCGAAGCGTCCTTCACCCATACCGTGGGCGACTTGTAGTGCGGCTCGATCTTCAGTGCGGTGTGCGCTCGCGACGTGGTGGCGCCGCCGATCAGCAGCGGGATATGGAAATCCTGACGCTGCATCTCGCGGGCGACCTGACTCATCTCTTCCAGTGACGGCGTGATCAGGCCGGACAGGCCGATGATGTCGGCGTTGTGTTCGCGGGCCGTGTCGAGGATCTTCTGTGCCGGCACCATCACACCGAGGTCGATCACCTCGAAGTTGTTGCAGCGGAGTACCACGGCGACGATGTTCTTGCCGATGTCATGCACGTCGCCCTTGACCGTGGCCATGACGATGGTGCCGTTGTTCTTGCCGGTATCGCCGGTGCGCAGCTTTTCTTCTTCGATGTAGGGCAGCAGATAGGCCACGGCCTTCTTCATCACGCGCGCGGATTTCACCACCTGCGGCAGGAACATCTTGCCGGCGCCGAACAGGTCGCCGACCACGTTCATGCCGTCCATCAGCGGGCCTTCGATCACGTCGAGCGGGCGCGTGGAGAGTTTGCGTGCTTCCTCGGTATCTTCGTTGACGAACTGGTCGATGCCGTGCACCAAAGCATGGCTGAGGCGAGCCCGCACCGGCTTCTCGCGCCAGGCGAGGTTCTCGACGACCACCTCGCCTTTCTTGGCCTTGAACTTCTCGGCGATCTCGAGCAGGCGCTCGGTGGCATCCGCGCGGCGGTTAAGCACCACGTCTTCCACGCGCTCGCGCAGTTCTTCGGGCACGTCGTCGTAGATCATCAACGCGCCGGCGTTGACGATACCCATGTCCATGCCCGCCTTGATGGCGTGGTACAGGAACACTGAGTGGATCGCCTCGCGCACCGTGTTGTTGCCGCGGAACGAGAACGACACGTTGGAGACGCCGCCCGACACGTGGGTTTCGGGAAAGCGACGCTTGATCTCGCGCGTTGCCTCGATGAAATCCACCGCGTAGTTGTTGTGCTCCTCGATGCCGGTGGCGATCGCGAAGATGTTCGGGTCGAAGATGATGTCTTCGGGCGGAAAGTCGAGCTTCGTGGTCAGCAGTTCGTAGGCGCGCGAGCAGATTTCCACCTTGCGTTCGCAGGTGTCGGCCTGGCCTTGTTCGTCGAACGCCATCACCACCACGGCGGCGCCGTACTGCTGCACCTTGCGCGCGTGCTCGAGGAAGATCTCCTCGCCTTCCTTCATCGAGATCGAATTGACGATGCCCTTGCCCTGCAGGCAGCGCAGGCCGGCTTCGATCACGGTCCACTTGGACGAGTCGACCATCACCGGCACGCGGGCGATATCGGGTTCGGCGGCGATCAGGTTGAGGAAGCGCGTCATCGCGGCTTCCGAGTCGATCAGGCCCTCGTCCATGTTGACGTCGACGATCTGCGCGCCGCTGGCGACCTGCTGGCGCGCGACCTCCACGGCTTCTTCGTAGCGATCTTCCTTGATCAGCTTGCGGAACTGGGCGGAGCCGGTGACGTTGGTGCGTTCGCCCACGTTGACGAACAGCAGGTCGGGCGTGATGACCAGTGGTTCGAGTCCGGAAAGGCGGGTGTGACGGGACATCATCGGGACTCAGGCAACCTTGGCGTTGGCGGAAGGGAGGGCGCGCGGCGCGCAGTCGCGCACGGCGTCGGCGATGGCCTTGATGTGGTCGGGCGTGGTGCCGCAACAGCCGCCCACCAGGTTGAGCAGGCCGTCGCGGGCGAAGCTGCCGATCACCGCGGCCATCTGTTCGGGCGTTTCGTCGTACTCGCCGAACGCGTTGGGCAATCCGGCGTTGGGGTGCGTGCTGACAAAGCACTGGGAGACGTTGGACAGCGTCTGCACGTGCGGTCGCAGGTCCGCGGCGCCGAGTGCGCAGTTGAGACCCACCGAGATGGGGCGCGCGTGCTGCACGGAGTAATAGAACGCCTCGGCCGTCTGGCCCGACAGCGTGCGACCGGAGCGGTCGGTGATGGTGCCGGAGATCATCACGGGCATGCGCGTGCCGCGCTGGTGGAACAGCTCGCTCAGTGCGAACAGCGCGGCCTTGGCATTCAGGGTATCGAAGATGGTTTCGACCATGATGAGGTCGGCGCCGCCGTCGATGAGTCCGCTTGCCGCTTCGGTGTAGTTGCTGGCCAGTTCTTCGAAAGTGACGTTGCGGAAGCCGGGATCATTGACGTCCGGCGAGAGCGACGCCGTACGGCTGGTGGGGCCCAGCACGCCGATGACGAAGCGCGGCTTGTCCGGCGTCTTCGACTCCCACTTGTCGCAGGCCGCACGCGCAAGGCGCGCACCTTCCCGGTTCAACTCGTAGGCGAGGTGCTCTAGGTGGTAGTCGGCCTGGCTGATGCGGGTGGAGTTGAAGGTATTGGTTTCGACCAGATCAGCGCCGGCTTCCAGATACGCTTCGTGCACACCCCGGATGATGTCCGGGTTGGTCAGCGTGAGCAGGTCGTTGTTGCCCTTGAGGTCGCAACTGCCGGGATGGTCGTGTGTATGCGCGCTGTCATGCCCGTCGACGAAGCGTTCGCCACGAAAGGCGCCTTCGTCCAGCGAGTGACGCTGCAGCATGGTGCCCATGCCACCGTCCAGGATCAGGATGCGCTCGCCCAGCAGGCGCTGCAGCAGCGCGACGCGTTCGGGGTGGAGCCAGGGAATCGTGCTCATGGATACCTCAGGAGGGTTTGCGTGCGAGCAGGCTCATCACTTCAAAGTGAGGTGCCTTGCGTTCGCGGCTGATGCGGTTGCAGCTGAGGACTTCCAGTCCGGCAGAGGTGGCGAAACCATCCAGTTCGCTGGCGGAGAAACCGAGGTTGCGATGGTCGAACGGTTCCACCACCGCACGGTGATCGTGCTTGCCCAGCGTGACGGCGAGCAGTCGGCCGCCGTTGCGCAGCAGGCGCGAAGCCTCGGCGACGGCCTTCGCCGGATGCTCCGCGTAGGTGAGGGCGTGCAGCATCAGCACCAGGTCGAAGCGACGCTCTCCCAGGTCCAGCGCATGCATGTCGCCCAGGCGTACTTCCACGTTGGCGAACGGCTTGAGGCGCTGGGATGCCGCTTCCACGACGCGGTCGCTGCTGTCCACGCACACGATGGAACGTGCATGCGGCGCCAGCAGTTCGGCGGTGATGCCATCGCCCGAGGCGATGTCGAGTACGTCGCCGGTTTCCAGCAATTGCAGCAGCGAGCGGGCGAGGGTTTCCCAGGTGCGGCCCGGCGAGTAGTGGCGCTCCATGTCGCCGGCCACGGTGTCGGCCCAGCCTTCCTCACGGGCACGTTGCGCCAGTACGCCCGGCAGGCGGGCGGCGTCTTCGCGCAGCAGGGCATCGTCGATGCTCTCGCGCAGCGACTTCAGCAGGGCGTACTGGTGTTCGTCGGTATCGCCGTTGGCGCGGTAGTAAGCCGAGACGCCGGCGCGACGGTCGCGCACCAGTTCCGCTTCCTTGAGCTTGGCCAGGTGGGTGGACACGCGTGGCTGGGCCAGGTGCAGCACGGCGGCCAGCTCGGCCACGGTCAGCTCCTCCCGCTCGAGCAGCGCCAGCAGCCGCACCCGGGTCGGGTCCGCCAGCAGGCGCAGGATGCTGGAGGCGGTGGCCAGATCCATGGTTATCCTTATATCGCGATACAGAGATGCAATAGGCTAGGCCTAGGGTCGCGGGGCGTCAAGTTCGGCCTGCTTATGTTGGCCTGCTTATGTAGGAGCGCACCCAGTGCGCGAAAAGCCTACGGAGCGTTGATGCCAGGCGCCGCGGTCGCGCACTGGGTGCGCTCCTACAGGGGGAGAGGGTACTGGTCTTGGGGGCCACCCTTTGCGGGGTCGCGGAGTCTCGTTGTTGCCGCGCTGTAGGCTTTTCGCGCACTGGGTGCGCTCCTACAGGGAGGGCGAGGCCCGGCCTTGCTGCACCTGCACAGAGGGTATGGGCGCGGGCGGGCTAAAATAGGCGGCTTCCTACTTCCCCTTGGAACCGTCATGGATTTCCGTTTTACCGAAGACCAGCTGTCGATTCAGGCCATTGCCCGCGATTTCGCGCAGAAGCGCATCGCGCCGGTGGCTGCCGAGCTGGATGAGAAGGGGGAGTTCCCGCTCGACAACATCCGTGAGATGGGCCAGCTGGGCCTGATGGGCATCGAGGTGCCGACCGAGTACGGCGGCGCGGGGATGGACCCGATCGCCTACGTGCTGGCGATGATCGAGATCGCCGCGGCTGACGCCGCCACTGCGACCATCATGTCGGTCAACAATTCGCTGTTCTGCACCGGCATTCTCAAGCACGGCACGGAAGAGCAGAAACAGAAGTTCGTGCGCGCCATTGCGCAGGGCGAGGCCATCGGCGCCTACGCGCTGACCGAGCCGCAGTCCGGCTCGGACGCATCGGCCATGCACACCCGCGCGACCAGGAACGCCAACGGCGACTGGGTCATCAACGGCAAGAAGAGCTGGATCACCTCCGGCATGGTGGCGCGCTACATCATCCTGTTCGCCATCACCACGCCGGGTATCGGCGCGAAGGGTGTGTCGGCCTTCGTCATCGACACCCAGCTGCCGGGCTTCCACGCCGGCAAGAGCGAGCCCAAGCTGGGCATTCGCGCCTCGGCGACCTGCGAAATCGAATTCACCGATTACGTGTGCCCGAAGGAAAACCTGCTGGGCGCAGAAGGCAAGGGCTTTGCGATGGGCATGAGCCTGCTCGACGCGGGCCGCATCGGCATCGCGTCGCAGGCCGTGGGCATTGCGCGCGCCGCCTATGAGGCTTCGGTGCAGTGGTCCCGCGACCGCAAGGCCTTCGGCCAGCCGATCGGCACGTTCCAGATGACCCAGGCGAAGATCGCCGACATGAAGTGCAAGCTCGACGCCGCCACGCTGCTGACGCTGCGCGCCGCCTGGACCAAGGGCGAGGTGGAGAAGCACGGCGGCCGTTTCGGCACCGAGGCTTCCATGGCCAAGCTCATGGCGTCCGAAGCCGCGATGTGGATCTCGCACCAGGCGGTGCAGATCCATGGCGGCATGGGCTACTCCCGCGAAATGCCGCTGGAGCGTTATTTCCGCGATGCCAAGATCACCGAGATCTACGAGGGCACCAGCGAGATCCAGCGCATCGTGATCGCGCGCGCCGAAACCGGCCTGCGCTGAGGCTGCCGCGAAGCTCCCGGCGCTGGCCGAGAGCTTCCGTTTGGTCCTCGGGTACGCCTTGTGGGCTGTTCCTGACATGCCGTCGCGCGATGCACGGGTGGCCTGGTTGACTCCTCGCCTATTGATCGCAAATACTTGCGACTCGCCAGGGAGCTAGGTCCCCCTCCGCCAAGGATGGCCCCATGTTGACGTTTCTGCTCGTCCTGCTTGCATTGATAGCGCTGGCGGTTTTCCCCGTCATGTATACGGCGCGCGCGCTGGGAGCGGAAAAGACCGGGCTTGGCACCGTCCTGCTGGTGCTGGTCCTGCAACTCTGCCTGTCGAAGCTGGTGGAGGCGATCATCTCGTCCGGGCTGATCGGCGGCCTGGCCGGATTCTTCGGTGGCGCCCTCATCATCCAGATGGTGATGGTGACCACCTACACGCGGGCACTGCTCATCAGCCTTGTCAGTTCGGTGATCGCGATCATCGGGCTGCTGCTGCTCATCAAGCTGGTGGTTGGCCATCACGCGGGTGCGGAGCAGGTGTCGATGATCCTCATGGCGCTACCTGGGCGCCTTGCCTGACCCCACCGAACGTTTCTACCGGGCCGCGTCGTGAACTGACCGGGTGGGGCGGTATCGGGCATTCCGGTTGGCTGGTCTCCCCATTCCGCGCGTAGCCGGAAGCCCCACCGCTGAGCCATTTTCGGGCAGGCGGGAGGTGGCGGCATGGTGGTTGCTTGTTTCCATGGGTCTGACACCCCGCGACGCGAGCAAGCCCCATGACCCAAATCGACATCGCCCTCGACGAAGAAAGCGCCGTCTACAAGACGCTGCTGGAATCCACCAAGGCCATTCCCTGGAGCATCCATTGGGACAGCCTGTCGTTCTCCTACATCGGCCCCCAGATCGAAGCCCTGCTTGGTTGGGAACCGGCCAGCTGGGTCAGCGTGCAGGACTGGGCCGACCGTATCCATCCCGAGGACCGCGAGTGGGCGGTCAATTTCTGCGTGGCCCAGTCCAAGGCCGGCGTGGACCATGAGGCGGACTATCGCGCGCTGTGCAAGGACGGCAGCTATGTATGGATCCGCGACGTCGTGCACGTGGTGCGCAAGGAAGACGGCAGCGTGGATTCGCTGGTCGGCTTCATGTTCGATATCAGCGAGCGCAAGCGCACCGAGCAACGGCTGATCGAGCTGCAGCGCGAGCTGGAGGCGCTGTCCTTCAAGGATGGCCTTACCGGCATCGCCAATCGCCGCCGCTTCGACGCCGTGTTCGAGGAAGACTGGGTCGATGCCCGCCGCAGCGGCAAGCCGCTGTCGTTGCTGGTGCTCGATATCGACTACTTCAAGCAGTACAACGACCACTACGGCCACGTGCAGGGCGACTACTGCCTGAAGATGGTGGCCAAGGTGCTGGGCAAGGCCGTGCGCCGCAGCCACGAATTCCTCGCGCGCTTCGGTGGCGAGGAGTTCGTGCTGCTGCTGCCCGAGACCGACGCTGCATCGGCGCGCCACGTGGCCGAACGCTGCCAGGAACTGCTGGCGCAGGAGTGGATTCCGCACGAGCGCTCGATGGCGGGCAAGGCGCTGACCATGAGCATCGGCGTGGGCACCGTGGTGCCCATGTACGGCGACGAGCGCCAGGCGTTTCTCGAGCTGGTGGATCGCCGCCTGTACCAGGCCAAGCTGGGCGGTCGCAACCGCATCGCCGACGGCGACTGAGTTTTCCACGAGGCAAGAAAAAAGCCCCGGTCCTGCGACCGGGGCTTTTTCTTTGTTGCGACGTACGGGGCTTACGAACCGCGGCGCGGGTCGGAATCGAACGGCTGCATGCCGCCCGATGCGCCACCCTGCGACGGCGGGTTGTTGCCCGGGGTCGGCGTAGCGTCCTCGCCATGTGCATGACGGATGGTGTGCGACGCCTCGTCCAGCTTGTCGCCCAGCAGGCGACGCACCGTCACGTAGAACACCGGGATCAGCAGCAGGCCCAGGAACGTGGCGAACATCATGCCGCCGATCACGCCCGTACCAATGGCGTGACGGGAGTTGGCGCCCGCACCGGTGGAGATGGCCAGCGGGAACACACCGAGGATGAACGCCAGTGAGGTCATCAGGATCGGGCGCAGTCGCTGGCGGGAGGCCGTGACCACCGCATCGAACAGCGACTTGCCGTCCTGCTGCTGCTCCACCGCGAACTCCACGATCAGGATCGCGTTCTTCGCCGCCAGACCGATCACCGTGATCAGGCCGATCTTGAAGTACATGTCGTTCGGCAGGCCGCGCAGCATCGAGAACACCACGGTGCCGAGCAGGCCGAGCGGAACCACCAGCAGCACGGCCACCGGGATCGACCAGCTTTCGTACAGGGCGGCCAGGCAGAGGAACACGATCAGGATCGACAGCACCATCAGCAGCGTGGCCGAGTTGCCGGCCAGGATTTCCTGGTACGACTGACCCGTCCAGTCGGAGCCGAAGCCCTTGGGCAGGTCGTTCTCGACGATGCCCTGCAGCGCCGCCATGGCCTGGCCGGTGGAATAACCCGGCGCTTCATTACCCACGATTTCCACGGCCGCGTAGCCGTTGTAGCGGGTGAGGGCAGGCGAGCCCATGTCCCACTTCGACTGCACCACGCTGGAGATCGGAATCATGTTGTACGGGTTGGTGGTCGACACCGTCGACGCACTGGTGGACCCGGTCGCCAGGCTGCTCGGCGTGTACAGGTGCTGCAGCGCATCCGGACCCATGCGATAGGGCTGGTCCGCCTGCATGTAGACACGCTTCACGCGGCCGCCGTAGACGAAGTCGTTGACGTACACCGGCGCCAGCGCGAGCTGGATGGCCGTGTACACATCGCTGACCGACAGGCCCATGGCCTGCGCCTGCGTGCGGTCCACCTTCAGGTCCCACTGCGGGGCATCGGGCAGCGAGTTCGGACGGACGCCGAACAGGGCCTTGTTGTCCTTGGCCTTGCCCAGCGCCATGCCCATCGCCTGCATCAGCTCGCCATGCGTCTGGCCGGCGCGAGCCTGCAGGTACATGTCGATGCCGCCGAACTGGCTGAGGCCGCGGATGGTCGGCAGGTTCACCACGAAGATCTGCGCATCGCGAATGCCGTGGAACACGCCATTCAACTGCATGATCAGGTCGTCGGCGGTGACCGAGCGTTCCTTCCAGTCCTTCAACTTGATGAAGGCCATGCCGGTGCTTTCACTCTGGCCGATGAAGCTGAAGCCGGAGATCTGGTACATGCCCACGATGCTGTCGTTCTGCGGACTCTTATTCAGGCGTTCGCGCATTTCCGTCATCACTTCCTGCGTGCGGTGCAGGGTGGCACCCGGCGGCAGGTTGACGATGGCGAGGGCGAAGCCCTGGTCTTCGCTGGGCACGAAGCTGGTCGGCAGCCTGGTGTACAGGAAGCCCGCCAGTGCGGCGACCAGTGCGAACACCAGCATCCAGCGGGGCGCATGACGTGCCGCGCTGCCGATGTGGCCGCTGTAGGTGTGCGTGACGCGATCGAAGATGCGGTTGAAGCCGCGGTAGATGATGTTCTTCTTGTGGTCATGCTCGGGCTTGAGCATGGTCGCGCACAGCGCCGGGGTGAACGACAGCGCGAGGAAGGCCGAGAAGCCCATCGATACGGCGATGGTCAACGCGAACTGCTTGTAGATCACGCCGGATGCACCCGGCTGCAGCGCGGACGGCACGAACACTGCCGCCAGCACCACCGTGATCGCCACCACGGCGCCGGTGATCTGGCCCATCGCTTTGCGTGTGGCTTCCTTCGGCGAGAGCCCTTCCTCGGACATGATGCGTTCGACGTTCTCGATCACCACGATCGCGTCGTCCACCACGATACC
Organism: Dyella amyloliquefaciens; assembly: GCF_004296575.1. GTDB lineage: Bacteria > Pseudomonadota > Gammaproteobacteria > Xanthomonadales > Rhodanobacteraceae > Dyella > Dyella amyloliquefaciens. The sequence continues at coordinate 409,804 of NZ_SAYT01000007.1, forward strand.
GATGGCCAGCACCATGCCGAACAAGGTCAGCTGGTTGATGGTGAAGCCGAGCGCGACGAGGCCGATGAAGGTGCCGAGCAGCGCGACCGGGATCACCAGGGTGGGGATCACCGTGGCGCGGAAGTTCTGCAGGAAGATCAGCATCACCAGGAAGACCAGGATGATGGCCTCCACCAGCGTGTGGATCACTTCCTCGATCGAGATCTTCACGAACGGGGTGGTGTCGTACGGCGCAAACCAGGTGACGCCTTCCGGGAAGTCCTTGGAAAGCTCGGCCATCTTGGCCTTCACCGCGTCGGCCACGTCCAGCGCGTTCGCGCCCGGCAGCAGCTGCACGCCGAGGCCGCCGACCTGCTGGCCGTTCCACGTGGCGCCCAGGCCATAGCTGCCCGGGCCGAAGCTGATGCGAGCGACGTCGCTGAGCTTCACCACCGTGCCGTCGCTATTGGCGCGAAGGATGATGTTGCCGAACTCTTCCGGCGAGGAGAAACGGCCTTCGGCCGACACCGTGGCGGTGAAGCCCTGGCCTTCCGGCGACGGATCGGCACCCAGCGAGCCGGCAGCGAACTGCACGTTCTGCGTGGCGATGGCGTTGTAGACCGAGCTCGCCGACAAGCCGTAACCCTGAAGCTTGTCCGGGTTGAGCCAGATGCGCACGGCGTATTCGGAACCGATCACGCGCGTGTTGCCCACGCCCGGGATACGGCCGACCTGGTCGGCGACCTGCGAGGCAATGATGTCGGCCAGGCGGTTGCCGTCGATGTCCTTGTTGGTGGACACCAGCGACACGAACATCAGGAAGTCGGGGTTGTTCTTGGCAACCACCACACCCTGCTGCGTCACTGCGGTCGGCAGGCGCGGCTGAGCCAGCTGCACCTTGTTCTGCACCTGCACCTGGGCGATGTCCGGATCGGTACCGGTCTCGAAGGTGAGGGTGATCGTGGCCGAACCGCTGGCGCTGGACGAGGAGCTGAAATACAGCAGGTGGTCGATGCCGGTGAGCTGCTGCTCGATCACCTGGGTAACGTTCTTTTCCACCGTATCGGCGTTGGCGCCGGGATAGGTCGCGGACACCACCACCTGCGGCGGCGCGATATTGGGATACGACTCGATGCCCATGTTCAGCACGGAGATCGTGCCGACCAGGGTGATCAGAATGGCGACCACCCACGCAAAGATGGGGCGGTCAATAAAGAAACTCGGCATGTCTGTCGACTCCCTTACTGCTTGCCGGCAGCAGGCTTGGCGTTACCCGCCGCTCCCTGCGGAGCCTTCTGGTCGGGCTGCCACGGCGAGGCCTTGGCAGGCGCACCCGGCTGCACGGTCTGCAGGCCCGAGACGATGACCTGGTCGCCCGTGGCGAGGCCGTTGGTGACGATCCAGTTGCCCGCACGCATGTTGTCGGCGGTGACGTCCTTGCGCACGACCTTGCCTTCCTGGCTGACCACGAGTGCATAGGCGCCCGCGACGTCGCGCAGGATGCCCTGCTGCGGGATCAGGAACACGCTCTGCTGCTCGCCGAGGTTGGCGCTGATGGTCACGTAGGTGCCCGGCAACAGGCGATGCGCCGGATTGGGCAGCTGCGCGCGCAGGTTCACTGCGCCCGTGGTCGGATCGACCGTGGCACCGGAGAAGTCCAGCGTGCCCACCTGGTCGTACTTGCTGCCGTCGGGCAGGGTGACCTGCACGGTCGTCTTGTTCTGCTCGGTCAGCACCACCTTGCCGGCCGACTGCGCGGCACGCAGGCGATCCAGATCGGTCGAGCTGACGGTGAAGTTGACGTACAGCGGGTCGAGCTGGTCGACCGTGGTGAGCAGGGTGGCGTTGCTGCCGGCGTCGGTGGTGCTGTTGCCGACGATGGCGCCTTCGGTGACCTGCTGCTGGCCGGCGCGGCCGTCGATCGGCGCGGTGACGCGGGTGAAGCCCAGGTTGATGCGGGCGGTTTCCACGGCGGCCTTGGCCTGCTGCACGGCGGCGGCGCTGCTGCGCTCGTTCGCTTCGGCCAGGTCAAGGTCGGACTGCGACACATAGCCCTGCGGACGCAGCTGGCGGTAACGCTCGGCGGCCTTGTGATAGTTCACGTAGGTGGCCTGGGCCGACGCCAGGTTGCCCTGGGCGGACTGCAGGCTGGCCTGATAGACCGACGGATCGATCTCGAACAGCACCTGGCCCTGCTTCACGTCGGTGCCTTCCTGGTAGACGCGCTTGAGCAGCACGCCGGACACGCGCGCACGCACATCGGCGCTGCGGAAGGCCGACACGCGGCCCACCAGGTCCTTGGTCAGCGGCGTGCTCTGCGGCTGGGCCCGGATCACGCCGACCTCCGGCGGGGGCATTTGCTGCTGGCCTTGTTCCTTGCCTTTGCCACAGGCGGCCAGAGAGAGCAGGCCAAGGCACAACATGAGTGTGCGCAGTGACGTGGACTTCATGTGGGCTCCATTCTTCTTTGTAATGTGGTCGGGGGAGATGCGGCATGTCGACGTCTCTCCGGACGGCGACGGGGGTCGAGCAAGTCATGAGCACACGGCTGCCCCGTGTGGATTTCAGGTCCTTGGCAGGGCCTAAAGCGGCACGGGGGCGGTTGCCATGGCTCAGATCAAAAGCGGACGGCCTTGGACTATACCGTACAGTTTACAAATTTGTAGCGCCGTTGTCCTGCCTCCTGGCTGCCTTCGAGCTCCCTGGGCCGTGTCGGGTGAGGGGGGGCAGCAGTTGTGACGGTCCCCTTGGTCCAGTCCAGGGTTAGCAATTTTGGCTGAGTTCCGTGAAAGAAGAGTGTCGGGGGAGGCGCATAGGGGCTGACGCCATGGCGTTGATGGTGCCAGCAACAGCCTGTTTGCAGCCTGTGCCGTTGGTCCGGTTGGCGAATCCGATCGAATCGTGACCGCTACGGCAAAGGCAAGCCGACCCGGGTACGAGATGCTTGATGGGACGCCCATGCGCTGCGTTCGTATCCATGCAAGAGCATCGTTTTGCGAGGGCGCTTTACCTGTTGCGCCGCAACGGATCATGACGTTGCGAGTGCCGACATACGCACTGGTATTGCCGTGACATGGTTGTCACGTGCGTGCGGCAGGCTGCGGGCAACACGTGGTGGCTGCGGGCTTTTTCCTGTGGCGGCAACCCTTTTGTCATGCTGCGAAACAGGCCCGTTCTTTGCGTTGAAGGCATGTCGCCGGACTCTGCTGCAATGGCGTCATGGCTACACGGCAGCTGAAGTGGTCTGGTCGCAAAGCTGGATTAGGCCTGACGCGAAGCGTATCCTTTTAAAGCTTTTTTAGCCTCATTCCGTCTCCCCAAAACAGTAGATGCCATGAACGCGATTCGTGCGGCTAGCAACAGCTCATTCCCCACTGTTGTTCTCGAAGAACTGAAGCAAAGCGGATTTCCTACCCAGCGCCTTGATGAGGCGCAATTTTTTATCAGCGCCTTCTTCGCGCGCATCGCGGACAGCGATCTTGAACTCCATACCGCAGCCGAGTGGGCCGCCCTGGTTGGCGACCTGCTCGGCTTCCTGCAGCAGCGCCAGCCGGGCCGCGCCTCGGTGCGCGTGCTCAACCCGGAAACCGGTCACGCCGGTCGCAGCTACATCCAGGTTGCCACCGACGACATGCCGTTCCTGGTGGACACCGTCACCATGGTGGCGGCCGAACACCTGCAGATCCACGCCGTGATCCATCCGGTGATGGAGCTGACCCGTGACACCGCGGGCAAGCTGGTGAAGATGGGCGCCGAAGGTGGCCAGCCCGAATCGGTGATGCATTTCGAAGTGGACCGCGTCGCGGGCGAGGCCGAGCAGGCCCAGCTCAAGGCGCAGCTGGAAGGCGCGCTGGAAGACGTGCGCGTGGTGGTCGGCGACTGGATGAAGATGCGCGACAGGATGCTGGACATCGCTGTCGAGCTGCCGTCGCGCCAGCTGCCGCTGGATGCCGCCGCGGTTCAGGAAGCGTCCGAATTCCTGCGCTGGCTTGCCGAAGACAACTTCACCTTCCTGGGTTATCGCGAATACGAAGTGACCGAGGCCGATGGCGAGGAAGTGCTGCGCGCCAATGAAAGCTCGGGCATGGGCATCCTGCACCGGAGCGAGCGCTCGCTGGCGCCGCGTTCGCTGCGTTCGCTGGTCGCCAGCGACCTGCCGCAGTCGGGCTCGACCGACGCCATCATCCTGACCAAGACGAACGCGCGTTCGCATGCGCATCGTTCGGGCTACATGGATTACGTGGGCGTGCTGAAGTTCGACGCCAACGGCAAGCCGGTGGCCGAGCAGCGTTTCCTGGGCCTGTTCACGTCCAGCGCCTACATGTCGCGTCCGCAGAACGTGCCGCTGGTGCGCCAGAAGTTCGAATACGTGATGGACCGCTCGGGCCTCAAGCGAGATTCGCACTCGGGCAAGGCGCTGCGCCACATCCTCGAATTCCTGCCGCGCGACGAACTGTTCCAGGCGAGCGAAGAAGAGCTGTACAGCATCTCGATGGGCATCCTCGAGCTGCGCCAGCGCGCACGCACCCGCCTGTTCGTGCGTCGCGACCGCTACGGCCGTTTCATCACCTGCACGGTGTTTGTGCCGCGTGACCGCTTCAACACCTCGGTGCGCGAGCGCATTGAAGCCCTGCTGCGCGAAACCATGCGTGGCGAACATCTCGACTCGTCCGTGCTGATGGGCGAGGCGGCGCTGGTGCGCCTGCACGTGGTGGTGCGCCCGAAGATCGGCGACCAGGTGCATTTCGACGTGGCTGCGCTCGAGAAGGGCGTCGAGACGATCGTGCGCAACTGGCAGGACGACCTGCGCGATGCGCTGGTGGCGAAGCTGGGCGATCACGATGGCGTGGTGCTGGCCAACCGCTACGGCAAGGCGCTGCCGGCCGGCTACGTCGAGGACGTGGCGCCCGCCGCTGCCGCCGAGGACGTGCACCAGCTGTCGCTGCTGAAGGGTGACGATGCGATACGCATGTCGTTCTACCACCCGGCGTCGCGCCCGGAAGAGCTGCGCTTCAAGGTCTACCGCAGCGGTGGCGACATCGCGCTGTCCGAGGTGCTGCCGCAGCTGGAGAACCTGGGCCTGCGCGTGCTCACCGAGCATCTCTACGACGTCAAGCTGGGCGACCGCACGCTGTACATCCAGGACTTCGAAGTACAGACCAGCGGCAGCCTCACCTTCAGCGTGGAGCAAGTGGGTACGTTGTTCGAAGATGCGTTCGAGCAGATCTGGCGCGGCAACGCCGAGAACGATGGCTTCAACCGCCTGGTGCTCGGCGCCAAGCTGAGCTGGCGCCAGATCGCCATGCTGCGCGGCTACTGCAAGTACCTGCTGCAGACCGGTGTGGCGTTCTCCCAGAGCTACATGGAAGACGCGTTCAACCACTATCCGGCCATTGCCGGCCTGCTGGTGGAACTGTTCCTCGCCAAGTTCGATCCGCGCCGCGAAACGCTGTCCTCCGACGAGCTGAAGCGCGCCGGTGAACTGCTGCGAGGCGAGATGCAGGTGCTGATCCCCGAGTCCGTGCGCACGGCACATCCGGGCCTGGTCGATGACCTGGTGGCGGCGCTGTCCAAGCCTCGTGACGAGCAGATCGCCGTGTTGGAAGAGTCCATCGGTACGCTGCTCGAGACGGTGTCGAGCCTGGACGACGACCGCATCCTGCGCAGCTTCATGGCGCTGATCCGCTCCACGCTGCGCACCAGCTTCTTCCAGCAGTGGGATGGCGCGCATCGCTCCTACATCAGCTACAAGTTCGACTCGCATCGCGTGCCGGACCTGCCGAAGCCGGTACCGTACCGCGAAATCTTCGTCAGTGCCCCGCGCGTGGAAGGCATCCACCTGCGCTTCGGCTCGGTGGCGCGTGGCGGCCTGCGCTGGTCCGATCGTCGCGAAGACTTCCGCACCGAAGTGCTGGGCCTGGTGAAGGCGCAGATGGTGAAGAACACGGTGATCGTGCCGGTGGGCTCGAAGGGCGGCTTCTTCGTGAAGCGTCCGCCGGTGAACGGTGACCGCGATGCGCAGCTGGCCGAAGGCATTGCCTGCTACCGCATGTTCATCAGCGGCCTGCTCGACATCACCGACAACCTGATCGAAGGCAAGGTCGTGCCGCCGCATGAGGTGGTTCGCCACGACAACGACGATCCGTACCTGGTGGTGGCCGCCGACAAGGGCACGGCGACGTTCTCGGATATCGCCAATGCCATCTCCGTCGAACACGGCTTCTGGCTGGGCGATGCGTTCGCCTCCGGCGGTTCGAACGGTTACGACCACAAGGGCATGGGCATTACCGCCAAGGGCGCCTGGGAGTCGGTGAAGCGCCACTTCCGCGCCATGGGCCGCAACAGCCAGACGGAAGACTTCACCTGCGTGGGCGTCGGCGACATGTCGGGCGACGTGTTCGGCAACGGTATGCTGCTGTCGCGCCACATCCGCCTGGTGGCCGCGTTCGACCATCGCCACATCTTCCTCGACCCGAACCCGGATGCCGAGCGTTCGTTCGTGGAGCGCGAGCGCATGTTCAAGGTGCCGCGTTCGAGCTGGGACGACTACGACAAGTCGCTTATCTCGGCGGGTGGCGGCATCTATCCGCGTTCGTTGAAGTCGATTCCGGTCTCGCCGGAAGTGCGCGTGGTGCTGGGCCTCAAGCCCGAAGTCACGCAGTTGCCGCCGGCTGAGCTGCTCAGTGCCATCCTCAAGGCGCCGGTGGACCTGCTGTGGAACGGCGGTATCGGTACCTACGTGAAGTCGGCCGGCGAAACGCACGCCGACGTGGGCGACCGCGCCAACAACGCGCTGCGCGTCAACGGCGCCGAGCTGCGCTGCAAGGTGGTGGGCGAGGGCGGCAACCTGGGCTTCACCCAGAAGGGCCGCATCGAGGCTGCCCATCATGGCGTGCTGCTCAACACCGACTTCATCGACAACTCGGCCGGTGTGGACACCTCCGATCACGAGGTGAACATCAAGATCCTGCTCGGCGATGCCGTGCAGCGTGGCGAGCTCACGCTCGACCAGCGCAACACCCTGCTGGCCAGCATGACCGACGAAGTCGGCCAGCTGGTGCTGTGGGACAACTACCGCCAGAACCAGGCCATTACGCTGATGGAGCACCAGTCGGTGCATCGCATCGGCTCGATGGCGCACTTCATCCGCATGCTGGAACAGGAAGGCCTGCTCGATCGCCAGGTGGAAAACCTTCCGAGCGAAGCCGAGCTGACCGAGCGCAAGACCCGCGGCATCGGCATGACGCGTCCGGAACTGTCGGTGCTGCTGTCCTACGACAAGATCAAGCTGTACCAGCAGCTGCTCGACTCCGACGTGCCGGAAGATCCGTACCTCTCCAAGGAGCTGGTGCGCTACTTCCCCGAACCGCTGCACACGCAGTACGCGGATCACATGCAGCGCCATCGCCTGAAGCGCGAGATCATCGCCACCGCGGTGACCAACTCGACGATCAACCGCATGGGCGCCACTTTCATGATGCGCATGCAGGAAGACACCGGACAGGGGCCGGCGGCGATCGCCAAGGCATATACGGCGGCGCGTGAGATCCTCGGTGCCCGCGAGCTGTGGTCCGAGATCGAGGCGTTGGACGGCAAGGTGGCCGAGAACACGCAGATCGACGCGATCCTGCAGATCTGGTCGCTGCTGCGCCATATGGCCCGCTGGCTGCTCAACCGTCCGGGCGGCACGCTGGACATCAACGCCAACGTCGACCGTTACCAGGCGGGCGTCACTGAGCTGCGTGCGGCCCTGCCGAGTGCACTTACCGAAACCGGTCGTGCGGATTTCGCCACGAGCCAGGAGAAGTGGGAAGGCCTCGGTCTGCCGGTGGAGCTGTCGTTGCGCATGGCTCGCCTGCCCGAACTGCGCGCGATGCTCGACATCGTCGAGGTGGCCCAGCAGAGCGGCCAACCGATCGGTGCGGTGGCCGGCGTGTTCTACGAACTGGGTGAGTCGCTGGACCTGGAGTGGCTGCGTAGCCAGATCGAGGTGCTGCCGGTGGAAGGCGCATGGCATGCCCAGGCCCGCGGTTCGCTGCTGGACGAGCTCAACCACCAGCATCGCGCGCTGGCCCTGCAGGTGCTGTCCATGAATGCTGGCACCAAGGACGTATCGCCGGTACAGGCGTGGCTACAACGTGACGACGCCACGCTGAAGTACACCCGCGCCATGCTGGCGGAAATCCTCACGCAGAACGCGGACTACCCGATCGCTTCGGTCGCGGTCCGTCGCCTGGCCCAGCTGGCCCAAGTGCCGGTGAACCAGTAAGCAGCCCGACACCCCGGTGTTTGCCGGGGTGTCGAGTGGATTTGTCGCGGTACCTCGAAGGGCGCAGGCCGGCAACGGTCTTGCGCCCTTCGTCCATCTACGTTCAACTGGCGACCTCTCTTCCCGAACGATGTCAGGCCCCATGCGCTTCGCCTTCGTCGCCAGCGAAACCCACGTTGCCCAGCAGGCGCAACGCAAGTTCATCGACCGCTATGGCGACGTACCGCCGGAACAGGCGGATGTGATCGTGGCGCTGGGCGGCGACGGCTTCATGTTGCGTACGCTGCACGCGTACCGCGCGCTGCCGGCGCCGGTATACGGCATGAAGCTCGGGCGCGTCGGTTTCCTGATGAACAAGCATCGCGTCGATGAGCTGGAGGAGCGCATTGCGCGAGCGCATGCCGCCGTGCTGTATCCGCTGGAGATGCGCACCGTGGACGCCTCCGGGGAAGTGCATCATGCCCTGGCCTTCAACGAAGTCTCGCTGCTGCGCCAGAGCAACCAGGCGGCGCACCTCGAAGTGAAGCTCAACGATCAAGTGAAGCTTCCCACCCTGGTGTGCGACGGCATCCTGGTGTCCACCCCGGCCGGATCGACCGCCTACAACCTTTCCGCGCATGGACCGATCCTGCCGCTCGACGCGAATGTGCTAGCGCTGACGCCGATCAGCCCGTTCCGCCCGCGTCGCTGGCGCGGCGCGATCCTGCCGCACCGGACGCTGGTGACCCTGCGCGTGCTCGATCCGGGCAAGCGCCCGGTGAGCGCCACGGCCGATTACCTCGAGGTGCGTGACATCCGCGAGGTACAGATCCGCCAGTCCGAAGGGCAGGGCGTGCGTCTGTTGTTCGATCCGGAACACAACCTGGAACAGCGCATCCTGGACGAGCAGTTCGCGCCGGATTGATGAGGCGCGCCTTTGGGGCGGGCATCGTAAGACGCTGGCTGACCAGCTTCGCTGTGGTGGAGCACCTCCCGCTTTCGCGGGGATGACGAACAAGCACGTCGAAATCGATCCTGCCCAACCGTAGCTCGGCGATGGCGGTACAGGAAGCGGACGTCATCACGTACCCCCTCCGTCATCCCCGCGAAAGCGGGGATCCAGCGCCTTTAACCTTCTCCAGGATTCAACGAGTGGCCCGTCCCGGATACCCGCCGGCATCCCGTGTCACCTCTCCGTTGCGTGCACAGACATCTGTTGAACGATGTCTTTTGCTAGATTGGCGCCATGAAGCAGACCACCCCAGACGCCCACGATCCTGCCTCCGTTGGCGACAACCGCCTCGTGGTGGCCATCTCGTCCCGTGCCCTGTTCGACCTCGGCGAAAGCAACGACCTGTTCGAGCGACAAGGCCTGGATGCCTATCGCTCGTTCCAGATCGAGCACGAGAACGACATCCTCAAGCCGGGCGTGGCGTTTCCGCTGGTGCAGAAACTGCTGGATCTCAACAAGCTGGCCGGAGACGTGCCGCCGGTGGAGGTGATCCTGCTGTCGCGCAACTCGGGCGATACGGGGCTGCGCATTTTCAATGCCATCCAGCATTACGGCCTGGAAATCAGTCGCGCGGCGTTTACCAGCGGCGCGCCGACGTCCGATTACATCGCGCCGTTCAAGGCCGACCTGTTCCTGTCTGCCAATGCCGAGGACGTGGGTCGGGCGCTAGCCGCGGGCGTGGCAGCAGCCACCATCCTGCCGTCGGTCGCGCCGCCGCGTGCCACCGAGCAGCTGCGCATCGCCTTCGACGGCGACGCCGTGATCTTTGGTGACGAAGGCGAGCGCGTCTCGCGCGAGGAAGGCCTGGAAGCGTTCCACCGCAGCGAGCGGGAGCTGGCCGAGGAGCCGCTGTCGGTGGGGCCGTTCCGCGGATTCCTCACGGCCGTGCATCGCTTGCAGGCGGCTTTCCCCGCCGAGGATTCCCCGATCCGCACGGCGCTCGTCACCGCGCGCTCCGCGCCGGCTCACAAGCGCGTGATCCTGACCTTGCGGCGCTGGGGCGTGCGTATCGACGAAGCGCTGTTCCTGGGCGGCCGCGACAAGGGGCCGTTCCTGGATGCGTTCGGTGCAGACATCTTCTTCGATGATTCGCCGGCCAATGTGGAGTCGGCACGCAAGCACGTGGCGACCGGCCACGTGCCGCACGGCGTGAGCAACCGCTAGCCGACGCCAGGCCCTTGTGGGAGCGCACCCTGTGCGCGACGACTACGAAGCGATGACGTTGTGACGGATAGGTGCGCGACCACCTGGTCGCGATGCGCGCGTCGCGCACAGGGTGCGCTCCCACAAGGGAGGCGAAGCGATGACATCGTGACGGGTGGGAGTGCGACCGTTCGCGTACACGATGCGTCCAACACTCCCGTAAGCGAGGCAACGTGCCCTTCAGGGCACTGAGTGGTCCTTGCTCGCCGTCCAGATTGCGTACCAGTCTTCTGCGTCCAGCGTGACATCCAGTGCCTTCACTGCATCCTGCAGATTCACCATGCGGCCGCTGCCCGTGATGGGGTGCGGGCGTGACGGATGGCGCAGGATCCAGGCGAACGCCAGCGTGGTCAGGCTGATGCCGTAGCGTGCGGCGATGTCGAGCATGGTGGTGCGCGTGCGCATGGCTTGCTCGTCTTCGCCATTGAACAGGCGACCGCCTGCAAGCGGCGACCAGATCATCGGGCGCAACCCGAGTTGCTGGGCCTGGTCGAGCGTGCCGTCGTCCAGTGCGTCCATCTGCAGTGGCGAAAGCTCCACTTGGTTGGTGACGAGCGGGTGGTGCTGCTGAAGCAGCGCGAACTGGCTGGTGGTGTGGTTGGACACGCCCCAATGCGCGACCTTGCCTTCGCGGGTCAGCGCCGTGAACGTGTCGGCCAGTGCAGCCGCGTCCATCAGGTAGTCCGGGCGGTGGATCAGCACCAGGTCCAGCTGTTCGGTGTGCAGGTTGCGCAGTGACTGCGCCACCTGGGTGCGCACGTAGGCCGCCGAGGTGTCGTAGTAATTGACGCGATACGGGCGATCCGTCGAGCGCAGGCGAATCCCGCACTTGGTCACCAGCTGCATGCGTCCGCGCAGCGTGGGCGAAGCCTTCAGCGCTTCGCCGAATTGCGCCTCCGCCTGGTAGCTGCCGTAGATGTCGGCGTGGTCGAACGAGGTGATGCCCAGCTCCAGCGCCTGCTCGATCCAGCGCACGCGTTCGGCCACGCTGAGTTGCCAGTCGGTGATGCGCCAGAGGCCGGCGACGATAGGCGAGAGTGAGAAGGAGGCTGGCTGCATGGTCATCGGAAAGCGAGTGGGGCACGCAGTGTGCCAAGCACCGCGCGGGTCTGCCAGCACCGGCTTCAGTGCCGGGGTGGGTTCGCGTCGGCGGTTTTCGTGTCGCTCAGCTGGTCGGCCGACCAGCCCCCGCCCAGGTCACCGATCAACGACACCGCATCGAGCAGTCGTTGCTGCTGCACGTTGAGGGCGGTCTCCTGCGTGCTGAGCTGGGTGGCCTGCGCCACGGCGGCAGTGGTGTAGTCCACGGTGCCGGCCTGGTATTCGTTGAGGGCTATCTCCGCGCCGCGGGTGGCGTCGCTTACCGCCGCATCCAGCACCTTGGCCTGCTGGGCCAGGATGTTGAGGCCTGAAAGATCGTCTTCCACGTTCTTGAGCGCGGTCAGCACGGTCTGTCGGTAATTGGCGACGGCAGCCTCGTAGTTGGCTCGTGCCTCGGCCACCTGACCATGGCGCGCGCCGGCGTCGAAGATGGTTTCGCCGACATCCGCGCCGAGTGACCACACGTGGTTGGCCACGTGCAGCAGGCCAGCAAGCGGCGACTGCGAAAAACCATCGGCGGCGGACAGCGAGAGGGAGGGATAATAGGCGGCCACCGCCACGCCGATTGCCGCGTTCTGCGCCGCCATGTCGCGTTCGGCCACGGAGATATCCGGGCGCCGCTGCAACAGGGTGGAGGGTACGCCGCTGGGCACGTCGGGCAGCGAGGGCATCGCCGTACTGTGGGGAATCGGCAGCTCTTCCGGGTTCTTGCCGACCAGCACCGCGATGGCATGCGCGTACTGCGCGCGCGCCACGCCAAGCGCAAGCAGGCTGGACTGGGCGTTCTCCAGTTGCGTGCGGGCGGTGATGACATCGGATGGCGGCACGGTGCCTGCCTTGCCCTGGTTGTCCACCACGCGCAGGGATTCCTGGTAGGCGGCCACGGTCTTGTTCAGCAGGTCGATGTTGGCGTCGGTCACGCGCAGTTCGATCACCGCCGTTGCCAGCGCGGTCTGCTCGGACAGCGTCGCATTCGCCAGGGTGGCCTGGCTGGCCTCGGCATTGGCCTTGTTCTCCTCCACGGTGCGGCGCACCTTGCCCCACAGGTCGGGCGCCCAGCTCACATTGCCTTCCAGCGAGCCGCTGGTGCTGATGGGCGACAGATGTTCCACGCCGCTGCCGGCGTTGCCTGCGGCGGCGCGTTGCTTGCTGGCGGCGCCGCTGATGCCGATGGTGGGAAACAGCGAGGCGCGCGCCACCTGCACTTCGGCCAGGGCGGCCTGGTAGTTGGCGTAGCTCTGAGCGACGGTCTGGTTGGACACCGATACCTGCGGCTCCAGCTCGTTGAGCAGCGGATCGTTGAAGGCAGTCCACCAGTCACCCTTGGGGGCTTCGGCAGCGCTGGGCGTCGCCGCGGTCCAGCCGGGCAGTTCCTCGTAGTGGGTGGGCACGTTCACCGCGGGGCGGTGATAGTCCGGTCCGACCATGCAGCCGCCGAGCCCCACGGCCAGCGACACGGCAAGCAGCTTGCGGCATAGCTTCGTGTTCATGCGTTCACGTCCGAGCGGTTCCACGGCAGGCCCTCCGACCAGTGGGCAAGCCTGACGCGCAGGCGATCGAGATAGAGATAGATCACCGGCGTGGTGTACAGGGTGAAGATCTGGCTGAGGATCAGTCCGCCCATCACGGTGATGCCCAGCGGCTGGCGCAGCGAGGCACCCTGGCCGATACCGACCGCGAGCGGCACGGCGCCGAGCACCGCTGCCGCGGTCGTCATCATGATCGGGCGCAAGCGCACCACGGCGGCATCGTGGATGGCCTTCTTCGGCTCCATGCCCTGGTCGCGCTGCAAATGGATGGCTACGTCGATCATCATGATCGCGTTCTTCTTGACGATGCCGATCAACAGGATGATGCCGATCATCGCGATCACCGAGAACGGCGTGCCGAAGATCAGCAGCGCCAGCGTCGCGCCGATGCCCGCCGACGGCAGGGTGGACAGGATGGTGATGGGGTGCACGGTGTTCTCGTAGAGCACGCCCAGCACGATGTAGACCGCAGCCAGCGCGGCCAGGATCAGCAGCGGCATGGTGCCCATCGACTGCGCGTACACCTGCGCGGCGCCGGCACTGCCGCCGTGGATGGCCGCGGGCATGCCGATGTCTGTGCCTGCCTGGTTGATGGCCGCCAGTGCCGCGCTCAGCGAACCGCCCGGCGGCAGGTTGAACGAGATGGTGCCTGCCACCAGGCCGCCCTGGTGGTTGACCTGGGTGGCGGTGTGGTTGCTGATATAGCTGGCCAGCGCCGGGAACGGCACCATGGTCTCGGCCGCCGTGCTGTCGGCGCTGCCGCTGGAGCTGCCGCCTTTGGCGTTGGAAATCGCATTCGTCAGCTGGTTGGCCTCCGCGTCGGCATTGAGCGCATTGGTGCTGGATGTGGCACTGGTGGCGGTCACTGCCTTCGGCAAGGTGACGCCCGAGACCAGCGCCTTGGACATCTGCGTCTGCTGCGTGCCGGTGGGATTGCCGGCGGCGGTGCTGAAGCGCAGGCGGTCGATGGTCTGCGGGTATTGCCAATACCGGGGCGCGACTTCCATCACCACGTAGTACTGGTTGAGCTGGTTGTAGATGGTGGAGACGGTGCGCTGGCCGAAGGCGTCGTACAGCACGCTGTCGATCTGGTTGGGCGCGAAGCCGTAGCGCGCAGCGGTGGCGCGATCGATGTTCACGTAGATCTGCAGGCCGTTCTGCTGCAGGTCGGAATTCACGTCGATGAGCTTGTCGCGATCCTTGCCCAGTGCCGTCACCAGCCGTGGCACCCACGTGAACAAGCTGTCCGGGTCGTCGCTGGTCAGCGTGTACTGATATTCCGCGGCGGACTGGCGACCACCGATATGCAGGTCCTGCGCCGCCTGCAGGAACAGCTTGGCGCCGGACACTGCATTGAGCCTGGGTCGCAACCGCTCCACCACTTGCGCGGCGGACAGCTTGCGCTGCGCCAGCGGCTTCAGTTCGATGAACACGTTGGCGGAGTTGAGCGCGCGGCCACCGGTGAAGCCGGCAACGGATGCCACCGCCGGATCCTTCTGCACGATTTCCTGCAACTGCGCGAGCTTCTGTTCCATGGCCTGGAACGAGATGCTCTGGTCGGCAATGATCTGGCCGACCAGGATGCCGTTGTCCTGCTCGGGGAAGAAGGTGGATGGCAGCAGCCGCACCAGGAGCACGTTGAGCACGATCAGTCCGATCAGGCACAGGATCACCAGCCCCGCGCGATCGATCACCGTGTGCAGCGATCGCGAATAGGCCTGCCGGAAGCGATCGAACTGACGCTCGTACCAGACGGCCCAGCGCGCGCGAGAATGCAGCGTGCGACGGCTCAGTACGTGGGCCGCCATCGTGGGCGTGACGGTGAGCGAGATGACCAGTGACAGCAGGATGGCGGTGGACAGCGTCACCGCGAATTCGTGGAACAGCAGGCCGACGATGCCCGGCATCAGCAGGATCGGCAGGAACACCGCGATCAGCGACAGGCTCATCGAGATCACGGTGAAGCTGACCTCGGCACTGCCGAGCATCGCCGCCTCGCGCACATCCATGCCGGCCTCGACGTGGCGCACGATGTTTTCAAGCACCACCACCGCGTCATCGACCACGAAACCGGTGCCGATGGTCAGCGCCATCAGCGACAGGTTGTCGATGCTGTAGCCCATCAGGTACATCGGGCCGAAGGTGCCGATGATGGACAGTGGCAGCGCCACCGCCGGTACCAGGATGGCGCGTGGCGACTGCAGGAAGATGTAGACCACGCCGATCACCAGCAGCACGGCAATGCACAGCGTGCGTTCGGTGTCGTTCACCGCGGCGTTCACCGATTGCGAGCGATCCACCGCGACACCGATGTGCACGTTGTGCGGCAGGGTCGCCTCGATCGAGGGCAGCACGCGGTGGATCTGCGCCACGGTGTTGACGATGTTGCTGCCGGGCAACGGATACACGATCACCAGCACCGCCTCCTGCCCGTTGTAGAGGCCAGCGTTGCGGAGGTTTTCAGCCGAATCGCTCACCGCGGCCACATCGCGCAACTGCACAGGGGCGTTGTTGCGGTAGGCGATCACCAGGTCGCGATAGGGCGCGGCCTTGCTGATCTGGTCGTTGGACAGCACCTCGTAACGCTGGCCGTTCTCGTCGATATGGCCTTTCACGCTGTCGGCATTGGCGGCACTGATGGCGGCGCGTACGTCTTCCAGGCCGATGCCGTAGCTGTTGAGCCGGTCCGGCTCCAGCTCCACGCGCACCGACGGCAGCGCGCTGCCGCCGAGGGTGATCTGGCCCACGCCGTCGACCTGCGACAGCTGCTGCTGGATCACCGAGTCGGCCGAGTCGTAGAGCTGGGCGCGAGTAAGCGTGTGCGAGGTCAGCGCCAGCACCATGATCGGCGAGTCGGCGGGGTTGTATTCGCGATAGGTCGGGTTGTTGCGCAACGTGCTGGGCAGATCGGCGCGCGAGGCCTGGATGGCGGCCTGCACATCGCGCGCGGCGCCGTTGATGTCGCGGTTGAGGCCGAACTGCGCCACGATTATCGAGGTGCCCACGGTGTTCTGCGAGGTCAGTTCGGTGACGCCTGCGATGGTGCCCAGGCGGCGTTCCAGTGGTTCTGCCACGGTGGAGGCCATGATGGCGGGACTGGCGCCGGCCATGCTGGCCTGCACGACGACCACGGGGAAGGTGATGTTGGGCAGCGGCGCCACCGGAAGGTGGAAATACGCCAGGAAACCGGACAGCAGGATGGCGGCGGCCAACAGGGTGGTCGCCACCGGGCGCTGGATGAAGACGCCGGGGATGTTCACGGCGACTCTTCCGCGGGCTCGCCGCTGGCCTTGCGTCCGACGCGCTGCGCCAGGCGATCGAAGAACAGGTAGATCACCGGCGTGGTGAACAAGGTGAGCATCTGGCTAAGCGCCAGGCCGCCGATGATCGCCAGGCCCAACGGGCGACGCAGTTCCGA
Source organism: Dyella amyloliquefaciens (assembly GCF_004296575.1). Classification (GTDB taxonomy): domain Bacteria; phylum Pseudomonadota; class Gammaproteobacteria; order Xanthomonadales; family Rhodanobacteraceae; genus Dyella; species Dyella amyloliquefaciens. Next base: position 426,294 of record NZ_SAYT01000007.1, read on the forward strand.
GCCGGTGCCCGAGCCAAGCAACATGGGTAGCGCGCCCAGCATGGCCGCGAGCGTGGTCATCAGGATCGGGCGGAAGCGCAGCAGCGAGGCCTCGAAGATGGCTTCTTCCGGTGGCTTGCCCTGCACGCGCTCAGCCTCCAGCGCGAAGTCCACGATCATGATCGCGTTCTTCTTCACGATGCCGATCAGCAGCACGATACCGATGATGCCGATCACGTCCAGGTCGCTGCCGGCGATCATCAGTGCGAGCAGCGCGCCGATGCCGGCCGAGGGCAGGGTGGAGAGGATGGTCACCGGATGGATGAAGCTCTCGTACAGCACGCCCAGCACGATATAGACGGCCACTAGCGCGGCGATCAGCAGGTAGACCTCGCTGGACAGTGAATCCTGGAAGGCCTGCGCCGCGCCCTGGAAGGTGGAAGTGATCGACGAGGGCAGGTGCACGGCCTGCTCGACATCGTTGATCTCCTTCACCGCCTTGCTGAGCGATGCATCCTTGGCCAGGTTGAACGAGATGGTGATGGCGGGAAACTGCGCCAGGTGGCTGATCACCAGCGGTGACTTGGCGGTCTTGATGGTGGCGATGCCCTTGAGCGGCACCTGGCCAGTGCTGCCGGTCTGGCTGGGCAGGTACAGGTCGCCCAGCGATTCCACGGTGGGAATGCTCTCGGGTTTCGCCACCAGGATCACACGGTACTGGCTGGCCTGCTCGAAGATGGTGGAGACGATGCGCTGGCCCAGCGCGTCGTACAGCGCGTTGTCGATGGTGGCGGCGGTGATGCCGTAGCGCGCGGCGAGCTGGCGGTTCACCTCGACGTTGACGCTGAGGCCATCATTGTTGAGGTCGCTGGTGACGTCGGTGATCGAGCGGATCTGCTTCATGCGCGTGATCAGCTCGGGCACGTATTGCAGGAAGGCCTGCTGGCTCGGCCCGCGCAGCACGAACTGGTACTGGTTGGGCGAGATGGTGGTGTCCAGGGTGAGGTCCTGCTCCGGCTGCAGGAACAGCCGGATGCCGGATACGCTGGCCGTTTCGTCCTGCAGGCGGCGTGCGATCTCCGCCGCGCTGGACGAGCGATCGTCGCGCGCCTTCAGGTTGATCAGGAAGCGGCCGTTGTTGAGCGTGGTATTGGTGCCGTCGATGCCGACGTAGGAGGTAAGGCTGGTGACATCGGCATCTTTCAGGATCGCATCGGCGAGCGCCTGCTGGCGGGTGACCATGGTGCTGTAGGACGCCGAGTTGTCGGCCACGCTGATGCCCTGCAGCACGCCCACGTCCTGCACCGGAAACAGGCCCTTGGGAATCACCACGTACAGCACGATGGTTAAGGCCAGCGTGACCAGGAACACCAGCAGCGTGGCGGTCTGGTGCTCCATCACGATGTGGAGCCCGCGCTTGTAGGCTGCCAGGGTCTTGTCGAACAGATGCTCGCTGACGCGTTCGAAGCGGCTGGGGTGGCGCTCGGCCTGCGCACGCAACAGGCGCGCGCACAGCATCGGCACGAGGGTCAGCGACACCACTGCCGAGAGCACGATGGTCACCGCGAGGGTGACCGCGAACTCGCTGAACAGGCGGCCGATCACGCCGCCCATGAACAGCAGCGGGATCAACACGGCGATCAGCGATATGGTCAGAGACAGGATGGTGAAGCCGATCTGCCCGGCGCCTTCCAGGGCGGCTTCCAGCGGCGTCTTGCCTTCCTCCAGATAGCGCACGATGTTCTCGATCATCACGATCGAATCGTCCACCACGAAACCGGTGGCGATGATCAGCGCCATCAGCGACAGGTTGTCGATCGAATAGTTGAGTTCGTACATCAACGCCAGCGTGCCCACCAGCGATACCGGCACCGAGATGCTGGGGATGAAGGTGGCCGGCAGATTGCGCAGGAACACGAAGATCACCAGCACCACCAGCACCACCGCCAACACCAGCTCGAAGGCGGCGTCGGTCACCGACGAGCGGATCACGCCCGTGCTGTCGGAGACCACCTCGACATGCATGCCTGCCGGCAGCGTCGATTCGAGCTGCGGCAGCTCCTTCATGATCTGGTCGACGGTGGCGATCACGTTCGCGCCGGGCTGGCGCTGCACGTTGAGCACGATGGCCTGCGTCCTGTCGTACCAGGCGCCTTGCTCGGTGTTCTGCGCGGCCTGGCTGACGCGGGCCACGTCGCGCAGATAGACCGGCGCGCCGTTCTGGTACGACACGATGGTGTCGAGGTAATCCTGCGGATCGTGGATCTGGTCGTTGCCGTTGATGGTGTAGTCCAGATCCGGGCCGTCGATGTTGCCCTTGGGCTGGCTTACGTTGACGTTGGCGATCAGCGAACGCAGGTCGTCGATGTTGAGCCCGTATCCGGCGAGTTTCTTCGGATCGGCCTCGACGCGGATGGCCGGCACATTGCCACCGGCCGGCGTCACCAGGCCCACGCCCGGCACCTGCGAGATCTTCGCGCCCAGCCGGTTGTTGGCGATGTCCTGCAGTTGCGGCAGCGACATCGAGTGGGACGTGACCGCGAGAGTGAGGATGGGCCGATCGGCCGGGTTCACCTTGGCGTAGGTGGGCGGCGCGGGCAGGCCCGAGGGCAGCAGGCTGTTGGCTGCGTTGATTGCCTCCTGCACGTTCTGTTCGGCCACGTCCAGGTTGAGCGACAGGTCGAACTGCAGCGTAATGATGGAAGCGCCCGCCGAACTGTTGGAGGTCATCTGCTGCAGGCCGGGAATCTCACCCAGTTGCACCTCCAGCGGTGCGGTCACCGTGGTTGCCATCACGGTGGGGCTCGCGCCGGGATAGAAGGTCTGCACCTGGATCGTCGGATAGTCGACGTTGGGCAGCGAGGACACCGGCAGGAAGCGGATCGCGACGAGGCCGACCAGCACGAGGGCGATCATCAGCAGCGACGTCGCCACCGGCCTGAGTACGAACAGCCGGGAGATGTTCATCAGACGCTGACCCGTCGCTCAGGAAGCGCTGGAGGCCGCGCCGTGCGATCGCTTGCCGCTGGCGTGTGAGGCATGCGACGCGCCCGTGCTGCTGGCTGCGGCGGGTTGGGCCGATGCGGCCTTGATCTTGGCGCCATCGCTCAGGCGATCCATGCCATCGGTCACCACCTGCTGGCCGGCGCTGAGGCCGGCCAGGATCACGGTGTGCTTGCCGTCGCTGGGGCCGGGGGTCACCTTGTGCACCGACACGGTCTGGTCGGCATTGACCAGATACACGTAATAGCCCGGCGCGCCGCTCTGCACGGCGGGCGTGGGCACCTGCACGGCGTTGTGCAGCGTGTCGACCAGCAACTGCACGTTGACGAATTCGTTCGGGAACAGCACCTCGTCGTCGTTGGGGAAGGTGGCGCGCAAGGTCACCGTGCCGGTGCTGGTCGCCATCTGGTTGCTCAGCGCATACAACTCGCCGGTGGCCAGTTGCTTGCTGTTGTCGCTGTTGAACACGGTGACCGGCAGCTTGGTGCCGCCGTTGACCCGCTGCAGCACCTGGCCCAGCGAGTTCTGCGGCACGGTGAACTGCACGGTGGTCGGCTTCATGGTGGTGATGGTGACGATGCCCGGCGAGCTCGACTGCGTGACGTAGTTGCCCGGATCGACCAGGCGCAGCCCAACGCGTCCGGCCACCGGTGCGGTGATATGGCAGTACGCAAGGTCCAGCTCGTCTTGCGCGATGGCGGCCTTGTCCGCCTTCACCGCGGCCTCGTCCTGCTGCACCGTGAATTTCTGGTCGCTGTAGGTCTGCTCCGCGATCGACTTCTGCTCGTGCAACTGCGTATAGCGGGCCAGGTCAGCGCGCGCCTGGTCCAGGCTGGCCTGGTCCTTCGCCAGTTGTGCCTCGGCCTGTTGCTTGTTGATCTCGTACTGGCGCGGGTCGATCTGGGCAAGAAACTGGCCCTTCGCCACGTCCTGGCCTTCCTGATAGCCCACTTCGGTGAGGTAGCCGCTCAGTTGCGGCAGCACGTTGACGGTGGCGATGGGCGTCACGGTGCCCAGCGCGCTCAATCGCTCCGGCATGTCACCGAGCGTAGCCGCTGCCGTGCTGACGACCTGCGGAGGACTGCCGGTGCGCGTTTTCTGGCCGGTGAGGATGTGGACGATCATCAACACCACCAGCGTGGCGATGACCAGTCCGGCGATCCATGCGCCACGGCGCCTGGGGCGCGGCCGGGATGCCGTCGCGGCATCGGCGCTCATGCGCTATCTCCCAGCTTCAATGCAACGTTCACAGCGTCGAGCCATGGCACGGCATCACCCTTGCGTCAGCGCAGCCGATCAGCGTGAAGGCCACCCTGAAAGCTGCCGGAGCATCTATTAACGACCCGTGCGGTTCAGGGTTGACGCCAGACCCCTGCGTGCCAGTGAGGTCATCGCGTCCACGCGCAGCCGCAGCCTGTGCACTGATCGCACAGGCATCGTCATGGAGGAGTGATGCCACCTATGGCGGGGCGGCCAGGGAGAAAGCAGCGGGCGCCGCTCAGACCATGCGCGTGCGTTTCCACCAGCCCGTGACCTGTTCCTCGCGTACGAGTGTGAACAGGCCCGAACCGAGGATGAGCACGATGCCGACCAGCATGGGCCAGTCCAGGTGATCGCCGAACAGCCAGTAGCCGAAGAAGATGGCCCACAGCATCTGGCTGTACTGCGTGGGTGCGACGCGGTTGGCCGGCGCGTGATGCGTCGCCAGCATCAGCAGCACGCCGGCAAGTCCGGCCAGCAGGCCGTAACCTGCGAGCAGGATCCACTGGTGCGCGTTGGGCCACACGAACGCGGGCAGCATCAATGCGCCGCCGCTGACCAGCGGTCCGATGACGCCGGCGCCGTAGAGGCTGATGCGCTTTTCGTGCGGTCCGGCCATGCGCAGGGCCACCACCGACACGGCGCCGGAGAGGCCGCAGCTCATCGCCGCGAAGTGGCCCACGCCGAGTGCGCGAAAGCCGGGGCGCAACACCACCAGTACGCCGATGAAGCCCACGATCACTGCCGACCAGCGTCGCCAGCCCACGTGTTCCTTGAGGAAAACCACCGACAGCAGGGTCACGAAGATCGGCAGCAGGAAGATCAGCGCGAACGCCTCCGCCATCGGCAGCGCGGTGAACGCGATCACCGCCGAGATGTTGCAGATGGCGCCGGTGATCGCGCGGATCCACCACAGGCTCGGTTTGCGCGCGTGAAATACGTCGAGATAGCGGTCGCCCGGCTTGCGGATGAACGGCAGGGCGCTGAGCATCAGCACGGCACCAAAAAACACCGCCTCGTAGGCGGGCAGGGTGCCGTGCAGGGATTTCACGAAGGCGTCGCTGATCGCGTAGGCGGCGTAGCAGGCGAAGCCTAGAAGAACACCTTTGAACATGAATGGTCCGGCGGGGGAGCGGGGTACCTGTGTGCCGTCCCGCCGAGGCATGAACCGGAGCATCGGTGGAAACCCGGCAAAGCCCGGCCCACGCCCGTCGGGGCGCGCCGGAATGGCGGAAAGCGCCGTGCATGGTCCCACAGCGGGCCCCGGGCGCCTACCCCGCGCCTGCTGCACCCCGCCATGACCCGCACGTAAGGGCCCGCTAGAATGGGAGTTTGTCCCCAGTCACGGAACTCCCGCATGTCCGCTCGCCTGAACCCGCTCGATCTCTACGACGTCCGCTCGCTGCTGTCCGACGAAGAACGCATGGTGCAGGACTCGGTTGGCCGTTTCGTCGACGAGAGGGTGTTGCCGATCATCGGCGACTGCTTCGACCAGGGCCGCTTTCCCAAGGAGCTGGTCCCCGAGATCGCCAGCCTGGGTCTGCTGGGCGCCACCATTCCGGAAAAGTACGGCTGCGCCGGCATGAACGGCGTGAGCTACGGCCTGATCTGCCAGGAGCTGGAGCGCGGCGATTCCGGCCTGCGCAGCTTCGCCTCGGTGCAGAGCTCGCTGTGCATGTATCCGATCTACGCCTACGGCACCGAAGAGCAGAAGATGCACTACCTGCCGAAGATGGCGGCGGGCGAGGTCATCGGCTGCTTCGGCCTCACCGAGCCGCACGGCGGTTCCGATCCGGCCAACATGAAGACGAATGCCAAGAAGGACGGCGGCGACTGGGTCATCAACGGCGCCAAGATGTGGATCACCAACGGCAACCTCGCGCACATCGCCATCGTGTGGGCGCAGACCGAGGACGGTATCCAGGGCTTCATCGTGCCCACCGACACCAAGGGTTTCACCGCGCAGGAAGTGCACAAGAAGATGAGCCTGCGCGCGTCGGTGACGTCCGCGCTGTTCTTCGACAACGTGCGCGTGCCGGAAGCCAACCGCCTGCCTAACGTGAAGGGCCTGAAGGGTCCGCTGGGCTGCCTCACGCAGGCGCGCTACGGCATCACCTGGGGCCCGATCGGCGCTGCGCAGGCCTGCCTGAAGGAAGTGCTCGACTACACGCAGGAGCGCGTGCTGTTCGGTCGCCCGTTGGCTTCCAACCAGGCCATCCAGATCAAGATGGCCGAGATGGCCCGCCGCATCACCATGGCGCAGCTGCTGTCGCTGCAGCTCGGCCGCCTGAAGGATGCCGGCAACATGCAGCCGACGCAGGTGTCGCTGGCCAAGTGGAACAATTGCCGCATCGCCATCGACATTGCGCGCGAATGCCGCGACATCCTCGGCGGCGCCGGTATCACGACGGAACATGTGGCCATCCGTCACGCGTTGAACCTGGAATCGGTCATCACCTATGAAGGCACCGAGACGGTGCATCAGCTGGTGGTCGGTCGTGAGTTGACCGGCATCAACGCGTTCTGAAGGGCCAATCACGATTTCCGTAGGGCAAATGACGGTGAGGGGAGACGGGCGATGATGGCTGGATTCACTCCATGAGCTGGCAAGACATTCGCATCGAAACCGATCGACTCATCCTCCGTCCCACCAGGGCGGAGGATTTCGAAGGCTGGGCGGCGTTGATGGCCGACGAGGAGAACTCGCGCCATATCGGTGGCCCGCAGCCGCGCGCTACCGCGTGGCGAGGATTCCTGTCGATGGCCGGCGCCTGGGCCATCCAGGGTTACGCCATGTTCTCGGTGATCGAGAAGGACAGCGGGCGCTGGATCGGACGCCTGGGCCCGTGGATGCCCGAGGGTTGGCCCGGCACCGAGGTGGGCTGGGGCATCGTGCGCGACGCCTGGGGCAAGGGCTATGCGACCGAAGGCGCCGTGGCCGCGATCGACTGGGCATTCGACACGCTGGGCTGGAGCGAAGTGATCCACACCATCGCACCCGACAACACCGCCTCGCAGATCGTGGCGCGCAAGCTGGGTTCGACCTTGCGCGGTCCCGGCCAGTTGCCGGCGCCGTTCGAGCACGTGACGGTCGAAGTCTGGGGCCAGTCGCGCGAGCAGTGGCGGAGTCGCCGCAAGTGAGCCACGTCACGCCCGCGCTGTTCGCCACGCTGGCCGAGATCGTGCCGGAACTGCATGTGCATTGCCTCGATCCGTGGTGCGTGATCGGCAGTGCCGCCGCGTTGCTGGCGGGCGCCGAAGTGAGCGTGGCCGATGTGGATGTGCTCACGTCACGCGAGGACGCCGGGCGGTTGATGGCGCTGTGGGCTGAGCGGCGCGAATCCACGCACGAGCCTGAAGGAGCGGAGCGTTTTCGTTCGTACTTCGCGCGATTCCGTTTTCCGGGGCTGCCCGTTGAGGTGATGGGCGGGCTGGAGCTCAATCAGGGCGATGGTTGGACGCCCGTATCCGCAGGCCGTCTGGTGCTGGCCGGATTGAACGGGCTCGCCGTGCCGATGCCATCGGTCGATGACCAGATTCGGATACTCGAGAGCTTTGGCCGAGAGAAAGATCTGGCACGCGCGAAGTCGCTGCGCGCTTTCACTTCCTCTCCCCTCCGGGCGACCCGGAGGTAGTCCCGTGGGAGAGAGGACTGAGGTGAGGGGCGGGTGCTCGCGATGACGTCGCTACGGAGCATGCTTCGACATGGCCGCATCGCAAGATTGGCCCCTCACCCCAACCCTCTCCCCGAAGGGGAGAGGGAGCAGATGCGCGGCGAGACCGTGCGCGCGTCTGATCATTATTCCCACTCTGCCGCCCCCGCGGCTGTTCGTTGACGAGACATCATGACCGCCATTCCGTATTCCCTCACGGCACGCCACAAGGGTTTCAACCGCGCCGAAATCGTCGACCAGAACTTCACCGAGTTCGTCCAGCTGTGGAACGGTGAGGTGCATGCGCCGCACGGTGCCCATTCGCCGGTGCTGCCTGGCAGCTCGCTCGATGCGACGGGCTTTCGCGAGCTGCTGGAATCGCAGCTGATCAGCCGTCACCTCGACTTGATGGCGCGCGTTTTGCGCGTGCAGAACAAGGTGTTCTACACCATCGGCTCCAGTGGCCACGAAGGCAACGCGATGGTTGCGCGTCTCACGCGCCATACCGATCCGGCCTTCCTGCACTACCGCTCGGGCGGCTTCATGGCCGAGCGCTTCCGCAAGCTGCCGGGCATGGACCCGGTGATGGACTCGGCGCTCTCGTTCGCTGCAAGCATGGAAGATCCGGCTTCCGGCGGGCGCCACAAGGTGTGGGGCAGCAAGCCGCTCTGGGTCTTGCCGCAGACCTCCACCATCGCCTCGCACCTTCCCAAGGCGCTGGGTACCGCGGTTGCCATCGAACAGGCGCGTCGCATCGGTCACAAGCTGCCGATTCCCGAGGACAGCATCGCGATCTGCTCGTTCGGCGATGCCTCGTCGAATCATGCCACCGCCCAGACCGCCTTCAACGCTGCAGCATGGACGGCTTACCAGAAACTGCCGGCGCCCGTGCTCTACGTGTGCGAGGACAACGGCATCGGCATCTCGGTGAAGACGCCGAGCGGATGGGTGGCGAACAATTTCCGTCATCGCGCCGACCTCGACTACTTCTTTGCGGATGGTCTCGATCTCGCGAACGGTTACGCGCAGGTGCAGGAGGCGGTGGAGCACTGCCGCACCACGCGGCGCCCGACCTTCCTGCATCTGCGCACCACGCGCGTGATGGGCCACGCGGGCACCGATTTCGAAATCGAATGGCGCAGCGTGGAAGAACTGTTTGCCGTGGAGGCCAGCGATCCGCTGCTGCGCTCCGCGGAAATTGCCTTGTCCTCCGGCTTGTACACCAAGGAATCGCTGCTGGCGCTGTACGAAGCCACGCGCAAGCGCTGCTTCGAGGCCGCCGAGGATGCCGATCGTCGCCCGCGCCTGACCACGCTCGAACAGGTGATGAAGCCACTGGCGCCGTACACGCCCGAGGCGGTGAAGGTCGAAGCAGAGCGCACCGATTACCAGGATCGCCGCATCGCCGCCTTCGGTAGCGAAGACAAGCTGCCCGAGAAGCAGCCGCCGCGCCATCTGGCCATCCAGATCGGCCAGGCGCTGCACGACATCATGGCGAAGTATCCGGAGTCGCTGCTGTTCGGCGAAGACGTCGCGCAGAAGGGTGGCGTGTATACCGTCACCAAGGGCCTGCACAAGACCTTCAAGGGCAGCCGCGTGTTCAACACGCTGCTGGACGAGACCATCATCCTCGGTCTTGCCCAGGGCTACGCCAACATGGGCATGCTGCCGATCCCCGAGATCCAGTACCTCGCGTATTTCCACAACGCCTGCGACCAGATCCGTGGCGAAGCGGCGTCGCTGCAGTTCTTCTCCAACGACCAGTACCGCAACCCGATCGTCATGCGCGTGGCGAGCCTGGGCTACCAGAAGGGCTTCGGCGGGCATTTCCACAACGACAACTCGATTGCCCCGCTGCGCGACATCCCGGGTCTCGTGGTCGGTTGCCCCAGTCGCGGTGACGACGCGGCCACCATGCTGCGTACCATGACTGCGCTGTCGAAGGTGGATGGCCGCGTATGCGCTTACCTCGAGCCCATTGCGCTGTACATGACCAAGGATCTGTACGAAGCCGGTGACGGCCAATGGCAGTTCAGCTATCCGGCACCGGGCGAAGCGATGACGTTGGGCGAGGGGCGCGTGTACAACGAAACGGCCAACGACCTGGTGGTCTTCACATTCGGCAACGGCGTGCCGATGTCCCTGAAGGCCGCGAAGACCATCGAAGCGGAACTCGGCTGGAAGGTTCGGGTGGTCGACCTGCGCTGGCTGGCGCCTCTCAACAACGCCTTCATCGCGGAACAGGCACAATCGGCGAAGCGCATTATCGTGCTGGACGAGGGTCGACGCAGTGCGGGGGTGGGCGAGGGCATCATCACGGCTATCGTGGAAGGTGGTCATGGCGCCACGCCGCTGCAACGCGTGGTAGGTGCGGACACCTACACGCCGCTTGCAGGCGCCGCATTGCTGGTGTTGCCAGGCGAGGTGGACGTCGTCGCCGCGGCACGCAAGCTGGCCTGACGAGCGCACGGTGCACCGGTTCTGGGCCGGTGTGCCTCGGGGCGGTTCGTCGCGATCCGGCGCGGAAAGGGTTCCCATGACGTGTCGCTTTGCACCCTTGCTGGTCTTGTCGATTTCGATGGCTGCCTGTTCGACGCCACACGAGCAGGCGGGCGCACCAGCCCCGGTGGCCGCCACGCAGGCTGTTCCCAGTCTCGACAAGAGCGGGACGCTGTACTTCTACGGGCTCTTGCAGAGGCCGGACTTTTCACTGGCTTTCGCCGCCATGCCCGGCACGGGGCAGCTCCCTTCGTGGACGCGACATGACGGGACCTCCACTCCAGCGCAGAGGGTCGAGGTGGCGGGCCACGAACAATGGCTGGCCGGAGCCTGCAAGCCGCACGATTGCCCGACGGAACGCATCCTGGTGCTGTACGACGCCAATGCACACGCGATGACGGGCCTGTTCGCGCGCCGCAAGGAGCAGGCCATGGATATCGACAGCAACGACCCGACCAACGACGAGCTGACCTGGCTCGGTGTTCCGGACGACCAGACGAAGCAGTTTCTGCACGAGCGCATGTACTCGTCGAAGTAGGCGACGCCAGATTCTCCTGGTGCCGTCTACGCCACTCGGATGCCTGCTTATGGAGCGCGATGTCGCTGCCGCCAGTTTTCCGCGCCGGCAATGCAGATCACGAGCCATATCAGGCCGCTCGCGTAACCTGCCATGACGTCGCTGAAGTAATGCACCTGCAGCACGATGCGGCTCAGTCCGATCACCGTCACCATGGCGACCGCAGCGGCGATCACGAGGCGATGCCATCGATGCGGCAACAGGCGTAGCAGCACGTAGGCGAGCATGCCGTAGAACACCATGGCGCCGAACGCGTGGCCGCTGGGGAAACTCCAGCCGTGCTCGACGATGAAGCCGTGGTTGTGCAACGGACGCGGACGCCGGAACAGCGCCTTCAGCCCGCTGTTGAGCGGAACGATGGCGGCCATGGCGATGGCCCAGCAGGTAGCCAGCTGCAGCTGCCGGCGCATCAGCAGGATCGCCAGGACCACGACGGTGATCGTGGCGACCGAGCCGAGGTCGCCGAGGTGGGACACGGCGGCAACGACGCGCAATACCGAGGGTTGCATGCGCTGGTGCAGATCCTCGGCCAGCGTGGAGTCAAAGCCCGGCAGTCCGTTGCCAGCCTCCACGCCGATGGCGAGCGCGATCGCGGCGAACAGGAGCAGGGCAGCCAGCAGCAGGGCTACGGCCGTGCGCGTTCGCATCACCACCGGCTCGCGCCCCTGCTGCAGCGCGAAGTCGCGCTGGCGGCGATTCCATTGCCAGGCGAGGTCGCCTGTCAGGCAGGCGAGCACCAGCAGGGCCGCCCAGAGTGGCAGGGCGTGCGCGGCAATCCATTCCACCAGTTCGGTCATCAAGGGCAGGTCCAGGGGCTGGCGCGCCATGATCCCTGCTGGGACGACAGTCGTCGAGGGTTCGCTCACGGCATGACTTCCAGTGCTGGTCAGCGCCCGCGTTTGCCGCGATAGTGGCGCGATTCATAGCCCAGGAGCCCACGATGTCCCAGCGACGCTTTTCTCCACGCCTGGCAGGTTATTGCGCCCTGTTGGTGCTGGCCGCACCGGTGTGGGCGCAGACCAGTGCTCCCGCAGCCGCACCGGTGGTGGCAGCCACCGCCGCCCAGCCGGCGCTGCCCGCGCAGTTGCAGGATTTTAGTGCGTACATGGACAGCGTCCGCAAGCAGTTCGACGTGCCGGGCATCGCGGTTGCCATCGTCAAGGATGGACAGGTGGTGATGGAGCAGGGCTTTGGCGTGCGCGAGCAGGGCAAGCCGGAGCCGGTGGATGCGCGCACGCTGTTCGCGATCGCTTCCAACACCAAGGCCTTCACCGCCGCCTCGCTGCAGATGCTGGCCGAGGAAGGCAAGCTCAACATGGATGATCGCGTGATCGATCATCTGCCGTGGTTCCAGATGTCCGATCCGTACGTCACCCGCGAAATGCGCGTGCGTGACCTGCTCGCGCATCGCAGCGGTCTCGGTCTCGGCGCGGGCGACCTGCTGTACTGGCCGCCCACGGCGTATTCCACCAAGGAAGTGGTGCAGCGTCTGCGCAACGTGCCGCTGGCCACCAGCTTCCGCAGCGCGTACGCCTACGACAACATCCTGTTCGCCGTGGCTACGCTGGTGATCGAGCAGGTGTCGGGACAGAGTTACGCCGACTTCATCCGCGATCGCATCTTCAAGCCGGTAGGCATGGACGAGTCGCTGGTCGACATGACGGCGCTCAAGCCTGGCATGGACGTCGCCATGGGCCACGCGAAGTTCAACTTCACCGAGCTCAAGCCGGTACCGCCGATGGCGTGGTCCAACAACTCGGGCGCGGGTGGCATCTATTCCAGCGTGCATGACCTGGCGAAGTGGATGAACGTGCAACTTGCTGGCGGAAAGTTGCCCAACGGCAAGCCGCTGTTCTCGGAAGACAGCCAGAAGCAGATGTGGTCGATGCTGATTCCGATAAAGATCGGCGAGCCGTCGGTGCCGGAGCTGAAGGATACGCGTCCCAATTTCGCCGGCTACGGCGAAGGCTGGTCGCTGTCCGACTATCGCGGACAGCGCCTGGTGTGGCACACGGGCGGCTGGCCCGGCATGGTGTCGCGCGTCACGCTGGTGCCGGAACTGAAGCTGGGCGTGGTGGTGCTCACCAACCAGGAATCCGGCGCCGCCTTCAACGCCGTGACCTATCGCGTGCTCGATGCCTATATGGGGCATGACAAGAAGGACTGGGTCGCCGCCTATGCCGCGGCCGTGAAGAAATCAGAAGGCGGCGCGGACGACAGCTGGCAGAAGCACCTCGCGGCACGCGACAAGAACAGCAAGCCTTCGCTGTCGCTGGCCAGTTACGCCGGCACCTTCCGTGACCCGTGGTATGGCGACATCGTGGTGAGCCAGCAGGGCGGCAAGCTGCGCCTCAAGTTCTCCAAGACCGCGCAGCTGGTGGGCACCATGGAGCCGTGGCAGCACGACACCTTCATCGTGCGCTGGGACGATCGCGCACTCAACGCCGATGCCTTCGTGACCTATGCATTGGATGCGGACGGCAAGGTGCGTGATGTACGCATGCAGCCGATCTCGCCACTCACCGACTTCAGCTTCGACTTCCAGGACCTTCGCCTCACGCCGGTGAAGGAAGCGAAGGCAGCCGCGTCACACTGACGGCGAACGCACGATATATGAGACGCCATCCATGACGATGGCGTCTCTCGTCGGGATCAATCCGCCCCCGACACCCGCAACGGGTGTCGTAGCAGCAGAGGGATTTGCCTGCTGCACGTTATCGGCAACATGCAGGATGTTGCTGGATTTTCACGCAAATATTCTTTAAAAAAAGCCCTAAAGGCCGCCTCCCGAACGCCGATACCGAAGGTAAGGGGGAAACATCCGCAGGCGAAATCACTCATGTCTCATGGAGACATGACGGGCAGTCATGCGCCTGCAGTTCGTGGGAATGTCTGCGGTGGTCGCATCGGGTTGCCTGCGCAAGAGCGTGCAAGAACCGTCCCCTGAGCCTTCATATCCGGGCACGCCGTGCGTGTCTGGAAAACATCACATCGAGGAACAGGCCATGGGCAAAGAGACGCCGGATATGCCGCTGGAGCCGCAGGAACTGAAGGCCGTCAGCGACGCCTTGAATCGCGTGCAGGCGGTGATCGAGTTCGATCTGAAGGGCAAGATCCTTCATGCCAACGAAAACTTCCTCAGCACGCTGGGCTACACGCTGGACGAGATCCAGGGCCAGCATCATCGCATCTTCTGCGAGCCAGCCTACGCCGCCAGCGCCGAGTACAAGGCGTTCTGGGAGAACCTGGGCAAAGGCATCCTCGATCGCGGTGAATACAAGCGCATCGCCGGCGATGGTCGCGAAGTGTGGATCAACGCCTCGTACAACCCGGTATTCGACGAAGCGGGCAAGCCCTACAAGGTGATCAAGTTCGCCACCGACGTCACTGCCAGTCGCGAGCAGAGGGCGGAATACGAGGGCAAGGTCAACGCCATCGGCAAGGCACAGGCGATCATCGAGTTCGGACTGGACGGCCAAGTGCTCCAGGCCAACGAGAACTTCCTGGCAGCGTTGGGTTATCGGCTGGAGGAGATCCAGGGGCAGCATCACCGCATGTTCTGCGAGGAGAGCTACACGGCCAGCCAGGCGTACGCCGAGTTCTGGGCCAAGCTCAACCGCGGCGAATTCGATACCGGTCGTTACAAGCGCGTAGGCAAGGGCGGCAAGGTCATCTGGATCCAGGCGACCTACAACCCGATCTTCGACGGCAACGGCCGCCTGCAGAAAGTGGTGAAGTTCGCCACCGACGTCACCTCCCAGGTCGAACTGGAGGAGTCCGTTAAGTGGCGGGCGGCGGAAGACCAGCGCAAGGTCGAGGAGCTCCTGAAGGTGGTGCGTCGCGCCGCCGAGGGCGATCTCACCGGCACCGTGCATGTGGAGGGTAGCGAACCCATCGACCAGCTCGCCGATGGCATCCAGCAGATGATGGGCGACCTGCGCTCGGTGATCTCCAAGGTCATCGATTCGGCCGGTGGCTTCTCCTCGTCGTCGCACGAGATCGCGGGCCGTGCCGGCACGGTTGCCAGCGGAGCCCAGCTGCTGGGGGCGACGGTGGAGGAAATGAATGCCTCGATCGAGGAACTCACGGCCTCGATCAACTCGATCGCCACGAACTCGCGCAGCGCCGACCAGGTGGCAAAGGATACGCACCAGGAGGCCGAACGCGGAGCCAAGGCGATCGCGCGCTCCATCGAGGCGATGGAGCTGATCAATCGCTCGTCCGAGGACATCAGCGAGATCATCAAGGTCATCGGTGAGATTGCCAGCCAGACCAACCTGCTTGCATTCAACGCGGCGATCGAAGCGGCCCGCGCGGGCGAGCACGGTCTCGGTTTCTCGGTAGTGGCGGACGAGGTGCGCAAGCTGGCCGAGCGTTCGTCCCAGGCGACCAAGGAGATCTCGAAGCTCATCAATGAATCGGTCAAGCGCGTCACGCAGGGCAGCGAAATCTCCCGCCAGGCGGGTGAGGCGTTCGAGAAGATCGTGGCTGGTGTAAGCCGAACGACGCAAGCGATCTCGGAGATTTCCTGTGGCGCGGACGAACAGTTGGTGGCGGCTCGCGAAGTGAGCGCCGCTATCCAGCAGGTGGCGGAGGAAACCGAGAAGTCGGCCGCCTCGTGCGACACCATCGCGCGCTCCACGACCGCTCTGAACCAGGGGGCCGAGGTGTTGAACACGACGGTCCGCCGCTTCGTCGTCTGAGGCAGCGCCATGGAATGCGAGGGTGAGATCGACCAGGCCATCCAGCGCGCGCTGCTGGATCGTGTGCACCGCCATACGGGCATCCATATGGCGGACAGGAAATGGACCCTGCTGCAGGGCCGGCTGCGCCGGCGCCTGCAGACACTGACGCTGGACAGCTACCGGGACTATCTGTCGGTGCTCGAAGAGCGGCCGGATGAGGTAGGGCATTTCATCAACCTGGTCACCACCAACGAGACCTCGTTCTTCCGGACGCCACGCATCTGGGAGTATCTCTGGCAGCAGGCGCTCCCCGAGTGGTTTCGGCGGAATCGCGGTGCCACGTTGCAGATATGGTCGGCCGCGGCTTCCACCGGTGAAGAAGCGTATTCCATGGCCATGCTTTGCGAAGAGTTCCGCGAGCAGCATCCGGCGTTCAAGTACCAGATCCTGGCCACCGACATCGCTTCGCAGGTCTTGCAGGCAGGCCGCGCGGGGCGTTACCAGGGGCGCAATGTCGATGGCCTCTTGCGGGCCCGGCCTGCCATGGCGTCGAAATATTTCGAGGCGGATGGTGACGGTTTCACCGTCTCGCCCTCACTTCGTGCCCACGTGGTGTTCAGAGAGCACCATTTGCACAAGCGCCTCGATGGGGCGGCGCGCTTCGACATCACGCTGCTGCGCAACGTGCTCATCTATTTCGATGACGAGGGGCAGCGCACGGTCCTCGAGCATGTGCGGCGTGCGATGGCACCCGATGGTGTGCTGATCATCGGCGAATCCGAGTCGCTGACACGGCTCAACGTGGGCTTCGATTTCGAGCAGCCGCTGATCTATCGGCGGAAGGATCGCGTGGATGCGTGACCGGGAAGACATCCAGGTGCGCATGTGCGAGGTCAGGGTAGGGCGTGGCGATGACGTGCTGCATGCCATCCTCGGATCGTGCGTGGGCATCGGCCTGCTGTGGCGGCAGCGGGGTCTCTACGGGCTCGCGCACTGCCTGCTGCCTGAGCCGCCGCAGCCGGTCGAAGGCCACGGTGCGAAGTACGTGACGACGGCGTTGCCGACCTTGCTCTCGATGATGCAGCTGGACCGGTCGCATCACGGGGAGGTCGAAGCGGTCATCGCCGGAGGTGCCTGCATGGTGCAACACGCCACGCCGCCCAGGCATGGACTGATCGGCGAGCAGAACGCAAGCATGGCTCGGCGCTTGCTGGCGCAGACCGGCATTCACGTGGTGCATGTGGATGTCGGCGGCGAAAACGGGCGCCAGATCGTGATCGATTGCGCCCAACATCATTACGCGGTTCGCATCATCGGCCGCCCCGTTGCATAGGAGTCCTGTCGTGGAACAGAGCATCGCATCGTCCGTGCGGAAAAATGGCGCCGAGTTGTTCGGTTCGTTCCACCTGGGCGACGCCGAGCTGGTGCTTCCCGTGGCGGTGGTGCAGGAGGTGGTGAACTATCCACAGGCCATCACGGCCTTGCCGCTGTCACCGGCGCATTTGCTGGGGCTGTTCAACCTGCGTGGCAGGCTCATACCGATCGTGCATCTTGGGCAGCTTCTGAAGATTGCCGACAGGGGCGAACGCACCGAGGCAAAGGTCGCCATCGTCGAGCTGCCGGAAGGATGCGTGGGCCTGCTGTTCGACGCCACCGGTGAAATCCTGCGCGTCCATGGCGAAGAAAAAGTGATGTTTGGCGGCGCCGGTGCCTCGTTGATCGGCGGTGTGCTGAAGCTCGATGAAGGCAACCGCATCCTGCAGATGCTCTCCGTCGAGGCACTGGCCAGCTTGCCTGGCATGCCCGTGCTCAAAGGGGACGCACAATCCCGAGCCTCGAATCGGCTTCGCGCTGCCCAGGGGCAGCGTCGGCAGGGCGTGTCTTTCCGCGTGGGCGACAGCTACCTGGCCCTGCCGATGGGATCCATCCACGAGATCATCCGCGTACCGGAACTGCTCAGTTCCGTGCTCGCCAGCGAGCTTTGCCTGGGCATGCTCAACCTGCGCGGCGATACGTTGCCCGTGCTCGACTTCGCGCGGTTCCTGGGACTCGCTTCTTCGACGACTGGCGATATTGCACCGGGCGACTTCGACGATCCGCGCCGGATCCTTGTCATTCGCCAGCGCGACATCTGCCTTGGCCTGCTGGTGGACGATGTGGAGAGCATCGTGAGCTATCGCGACGAGGAACTGCTAGCCATACCTTCGTTCCATGCATGGCGCACGGAATGTTTCGCCGGCTGCATCAGCAAGCCCGATGGCCGGCATATCCTGCTGTTGAGCGAGGCGGCGCTGGTGGCGGACACCACGCTACTCGACGTGACCGACGGTCACCGCGAGCTCTACAGGGCCGAGCAAGACGGCCAGGTCGGGCGGGGCAAGCGTCGTCCGGGGGCGCGGGAAACCTATGTGACGTTCCGGCTCGATCAGTTGATGGGGATGCGCATCGAACAGCTTCGCGAGGTGATCGATTACCCTCCCGCGGTGATGCAGCCGCCGGGTGCGCCTGACTATGTGCGTGGCATCCTCAATCTTCGACATCGGCTGGTGACCATCATCGACCTGCGCGCTCTGTACGGCATGAGGGGCTACAGCGATCTCGGCGAATCCAAGGTGCTGGTGGTCGAGAATGGCGAGGAGAAATTCGGTCTGGTCGTGGATGCCATTGAAAACATCGTCACCATCGATGCTCAGGACAAACTTCGCGTCCCCAGCGTGCTCAGCAACCAGATCGACCAGGCGCTGCGCAACGACATGAAGGAAGTGGTCGAGCTGCCGGATCAACGGACGTTGATGCTGCTGGATGCGGCCCCCCTCAAGGCCCGCCTGGCTGGCGAAACCCTGCATTGAGGCCGGTGCTGAGGGTGTCGAAGGACGTAAACCTGCTGCCGCTTTAACGCATGAACTTGCGCCTTTCGGCCTTGCGTTTTTGCGAGTCGAATCACTCCTTGCGTCCGTCGCAGGAACCCATCATGTTGCGCCGCCGGCCAAGCGCACCCAGGGGGCGCGGCTTCCGGCGAATCACGATGGAGAGATGCATGAAGAAAGTACTGTTCGCCCTGACGCTGGGTGCCGTGATGACCGCCCCGGCGCTGATGGCGGCGCCTGCGCCGTACGGCCAGGATCACGACTACTACGACCATGGTCAGGACCGCGATCACGACCATGATCGCGATCACGACCACGATCATGACCGTGATCGCTATGAGCACGAACGCCACGAAGATCATGATCGCCGTGAATACGTGATCGTGCACGACCGGGGCATGCACGAGGGCTGGTATCACCGTGGCGGCTACGTCCCGGCGGAATATCGCGACAGCCGTTACGTGGTGCAGGACTGGCGTACCTACAACCTGGCGCCGCCGCCGCGTGATCACCAGTGGGTCCGCAGCGATACGGGTGAGTTCCTGCTGGTGGCGGCTGCCACGGGCGTCATCACCGACATCATCATCAACAGCCATTGATGGTATGGCCGCACCGCGCGTGATCGCGGTGCGGCCTTGCGCCTGGCTTGCAGGCAAGGCCAGCCGCTCTTTTCATCCGCGCAATTTCTTTCGATACGGCCTCACGTGCGTGACGGTTCCCAGGTCGACGACGTTTGCACCACACATGCTTGATGCATAGTCATGCACGCAGGCGCGTAGACGCTTGCGCGTATTCGCCGCGTACTGTCGGAGTCCACGCGGGGCGATGCGCGGGGGAGCACGGCCGCCATGCCAGACGGCGTCTCCATGGAACAGACGAGTTCGCGCTGGAGGGATCGAAGATGAAATCGTACGGTTTGATCGCAGTGTTGATCGCAGGTCTGTTGGCTGGTCCGGCTGTCTATGCGCAACAGGCGTCCGCGCCTGCTGGATCCACCGGGCAATGCAAGGACGGCAGTTACACCAGCAATGCCACGAAGAAGGGTGCCTGCTCGGGCCACAAGGGCGTGAAGGAGTGGTACAGCAGCGAGTCTGCCGCACCGGCAGCCGCCGGCGCTGCGGCTGCGCCCGCTGCCGCACCGGCCCCCAGCGCGCCGGCGAAGACCGCCGCGGCACCGAGCAAGTCCAAGTCCGAGCCGGCGGCAACCGCCGCGCCGGGCGGCGGCCCGGGCATGGTCTGGGTCAACTCCAGCAGCAAGGTCTATCACTGCCCGGGTGACAAGTGGTACGGCAAGACCAAGGCCGGCTCGTACATGAGCGAAGCCGACGCGAAGGCCAAGGGCTTCCACGCCGATCACAACAAGGCGTGCACGCAGTAAGTCGTTGCCTGCATTCGCGGGAAAGCAAAGGGCCGGCATATGCCGGCCCTTTCGTTTGAGGCGCCATGAGCGGCGATCAGTCGAGGCGCTTGTGGAACAGGCGAATGGCCAGCGTGAGCATGATGGCGATGAACGCCGCCAGCGCCACGCTGTCCTGCCAGAGATCGCCAAGGTCGGCGCCGCGCAGCATGATGCCGCGGATCAGGCGCATGAAATGCGTGAGTGGCAACAGCTCGGCGATCCACTGTGCCGGGCGGGGCATGCCGTCGTAGGGAAACATGAAACCCGAGAGCAGGATCGACGGCAGAAAGACGAAGAAGGTCATCTGCATCGCCTGGAACTGCGATTTCGCGCGGGTGGAGATCAGCAGCCCAAGCGACAGGTTGGCGAGGATCAGCAGGCTGGACGCCATATAGACGTCCCACAGGCTGCCGCGTATCGGGACGTCGAACAGCCAGACACCGAGCAGCAGCACCATGCTGGTCTGTACCAGGCCGATGGCCGCGTACGGCAGCACCTTGCCGATCATCAGTTCCGTGCGGCTCACCGGCGTGGTGATCAGCAGCTCCATGTTGCCGCGTTCGGTTTCACGCACGATCGCCACCGCGGTGAAAAGCACCATGGTCATGGTGAGGATGACGCCTACCAGTCCGGGCACGATGTTCACGGGCGAGCGCCGCTCGGGATTGTAGAAACTCACCACACTGATCGGCTTCTCCGTCATCGCGTGGAAATCGTCAGGTTGGTTGAGCGGGTATTGGGCCAGTTGCGCGGCGGCGGCCTGCACCACGTTGTCGCTGCCGTCCACCATGACCTGGATGGCTTCGCGTCCATCCAACTTGCGTCGCTCGAAGTCGGGCGGCACGGCGATTGCCACGCTCACGCGTCCCTCGCGCAGAAGATCGATCAGCTGCTGCGGACTCTGGGCCGTGGCGCGCAGTTCGATCACGCCGCTGGCGAGCAGATCCTGCACGGCGGCGCGTGAGCCGGCGGTCTGCGCCTGGTCCACCACCGCGGCAGGCAGGTGGCGCAGGTTGAGGTTGATGGCGTAGCCGAACAGCACCAGTTGCAGCACCGGCATACCCATGATCATCGCCAGCGTGATGCGATCGCGCCGCAGCTGGCGCAGTTCCTTGATCATGATGGCCCACAGGCGGCGCAGGTTCACGCGGGCTGCTCCTGGTGGGCTGCATGCCTGCGCGTGGCGACCACGAAGACGTCTTCCAGGTTGGGCGGCACGCTCTCCACCTCGGCTTGTGCGCCGGCTTGCTCGAGGTGATGACGCAGCGAGTCGATGGACGCATCGCCTTCGCGCATCAACACGCGAAGCTCGTTGCCGATCTGCGCCACGCTGAGCACGTCAGGCCGGTCATCCAGCGCCTCCTTGGCCTTGCGGGGCGTGCCCGAGCGTACAAGGAAGGTACGGCCTTCCAGCTTTGCGGTGAGCTCGGCGGGCGTGCCGTCGGCCACGAGGTTGCCGGTGTCGAGGATGGCCAGTCGATGGCAGCGCTCAGCTTCGTCCATGTAGTGCGTGGATACGAGGATGGTGGTGCCCTCATCGGCCAGCTCAAACAGCTTCTCCCAGAAATCGCGGCGCGATTCCGGATCGACCGCGCTGGTGGGTTCATCCAGAAACAAAAGTTCGGGACGGTGCACGATGGCGCCTGCGAGTGCGAGGCGCTGCTTCTGGCCGCCGCTGAGCGTGCCGGCAAGCTGTTCCTCACGATCATCGAGACGATAGCGCTTGAGCAGATCGTCGACGCGCGTTTTTTCCTCGCGTCGGGACAGGCCTTGCACGGTGGCGAGGAATTCCAGGTTCTGGCGTACGGACAGGTCGTCGAACAGGGAGAACTTCTGCGTCATGTAGCCGATGTGCTGCTTGAGCTGCTCGGCCTGTTCGGGAATGCGCAATCCCAGTACTTCGATGTCGCCCTCACTCGGTGTCAGCAAGCCGCACAGCATGCGAATGGTCGTGGACTTGCCCGAGCCATTGGGGCCGAGGAAGCCGTACACGCAGGCGCGCGGCACCTCCAGGTTCACCGCATTGACCGCCACCAGGGCACCGAAGCGCTTGGTGAGGTCCTGTGCATGGATGGCTGATTCACTCATTCGCCTGTTTTCCGGGAAACACCGCCGAGACGGGGAAGCCCTGCGGCAGATCCTTCGCATCCTGGCCAAGCGCAATTTCGGCGAGGTAGCTCAGCCGCGTGGCGTCATCGCCACTCAGGGCGAAGTAGGGCGTGAAGGTGGGTTCGCTGCGGATCATGCGTACCTTGCCCTGGAACTGATGCTTGCCGTCGTGCAGGGTGATCACGGCGGCGTCGCCGACCTTCACGGAGGGGCGCAACGCTGCAGGCACGTACACGCGGGCATACGGCGTATCGCTGGCGAGCAGGATGACCAGCGGCGTGCCTGGCTGGGCCTGGTCACCGAGCTTGTAGGGCAGGCTGTCGACGCGCACGTCGCGTGGCGCCGTAAGGTCCAGCTTTTCCAGGTCGACGGATCGCGATGCGGCGGTTGCCATCGCCGCCGCGACGGCGGCACGCGCCTGGGCGATGTCCTCCGCGCGCGAGCCGTTCACCAGCTGATCGAGCATGGCGCGGTCGGCGGCGACCGTTGCGTCGGCATTGCCGGCTGCCGCCTTGGCGCGGTCGAGATCCGCTGCCGACACGAACTGCTGGCGTGCGAGCGCCGCGAGCCGCTGGTAGTAAGCATTGGCATCGCGCGCTTCGGCCTGGGCACCGACGAGATTGGCGCGCGCCTGACGAATCTGTTCTTCGCGCGGTCCATGTTCGAGTTCGAGCAACGCCTGCTGTTGCTGCTGCACATCGGCCTTGGCCGTATCGAGTGCAGCCTGCGTGCGGGTCGTCTCCAACTGCATGATGCGCGTGCCCGCAGGCACGTACTGCCCTTCGCGGACATCGATGGTCACGATGTGCTCGGCTGCCGGGGCGGGCAGGGTGATGCGATCGAATTCCACCGTACCAAGCACCTGCGGCGGTTGCGCATGGCAAGCCGCGAGCAGCCCCAGCGCCAGCAGTGTGCAGGCCAACGACGCGTAGCGTTCAGTCTTCATGCGTGGGCTCCATGCCATGGCCAAGCAGGGCGAGGGCGTGATTGGCGAGGACCTCGCTGCTCAGTTCCGCCTGGAAGATCTGCCGCCAGATCGGTGCGCCGGCGGCGGGGAACAGCGTAAGTCCGATCATTGAAACCACCAGCAGGCGCGGGTCCAGTGCCGGATTGAGTTCGCCGCGCCGCTGGGCTTCGGCGAAGCGACCCGCGAGCATGTGCGGCAAGTCCGGGCCGATGCGCGAAAGCAGCAACTCGCGCAGCGCGCCGCCTTCGCAAAGCACTTCACGCACCCACAGGGCCGGAAACCACGGATAGGTGTCCAGTACGCCGAAGACCCCGCGCACGAAGCTCCGGGTGATCGCATGCACGTCGTCACCGGCATTCGCCACATGTTCGCGCAGCGTCTTCACCGCGGGCATCAGGCGTTCCTCGAATACTGCATCGCGCAAGGCCAGCTTGCTGCCGAAGTAGTAGTTGAGCAGGGCGGGTGTCACGCCGGCCTGGGTGGCGATGCTGCGCAGGGAGGTGGCGGCCATGCCGTCGCGCACGAAGCATTCGAGCGCGGCCTCGATCAGGCGGGGGCGCAGCTCCGGGCTGTCGGTGCCGGGGCGGCCAGGCGCACGCCGAGTGGGTGCCTTGGGTTTGGACGGGCTCATGCCAACAAATTAATCATACATATAATTAATTTCAAGTGATTGGCAGGTGGGCGTTTTGTCGCAAAAAAGGCCGGTTGAAACCGGCCTGGGAAGGGCATGCGCGGTCGAACGCTGCCGAACAGGTAATCGGAGGTGTCGGGGCTCCCGTCAGGTAGCCACTTCAATATCGACTGCAGCTTTCGCACGTGGTGGAGCGGGTTTGTGCCGTAGCGCAACTTTCTCCACCAAGTGCCAGGAGAGGTAAGCCAGCACGACCGTCATCGGGAGAGAGACGCTGAGTAGTCCGAAGTAGCTGGTGTCAGACCCCAACAGTGCAACGGTGATTTGTTGCACTGGCCATGCGTAGATGTAGATCCCGTAGGACAGGTCGCCGAGTCGCCCCGCCGATCGCAAGAGCGGCCACGACTGCCTGCCGACGGCGATGGTGAGAGGCGGCACGATGAATGCGAGACCGAGCTTCGTCTGGTTGATGGCAATCAGCGCGCAGGCCACCACGCAAAAGAGAACGCTAACCAACGGCCTGGATAGACAGGGGTAAGTCCGCAGCAACGCACCCATGCCAAAAAACAGCCCGAAATAGGCGATAAAGCTCGTCCCGGTCTGGAGCCCGGTGATGGCAAACGACGTGGAGATGGCAATGGCCAGCCACAGAGCGGGTCGGCTGGATATCGAGCCCATCAAGGCGAGAAGGACGTAGCACGCCACCTCGAACGGAATCGTCCAGAGCGAACCGTTGAGTTTGTGGTGTGCGTTATCGGGAAATCCCAATAGTCCGAGCGCGCTTACGATCGCAAAGGTGCAAGGCATGGCTACGGCCAAAGCGGGAAGCAGTCGCGCAAGCCGGCGAACGGCAAATCTTCCCAGGTGCGGATCATTCATCCAGCTGGCGGTGACGAGGTATCCGCTGATCGAGAAAAAAATCAGGACGCCGAGATTGCCGAACGAGTGGTTGCCTACAAACCTGGGTTCCCATCGACCCGACAGGGCGAATTGGTGACTGAAGACCACCAGCAGGGCCCCGATGAGACGAAGGGCGTCGAAGTTGTTCCCTGTGATCAGTGATGTCTTGAGCGATCCGTGCATGGTAGGGACTCTGGCGGACATCCAAGGCCATTCCGGACAGCCTTGCATGCTGTCCATGGTCGTAGTGCCGAAGCGGAAGGCTCGGCGGCTTCCCTGGCTTCTTATCGGTCCTGTGGGGCACGGACGAGTGCGTGATGCGTCCGTTTGCGGGCAATGGCATCCCTCGAGTGCGTGGCGCCCACCCTGCTGGGCGGGCGCCACGAGGCCTTAGCCGTTCGGCACCACCGGCAGGCTGATGGAGCTTGCAGTACCCGGCGTGTGCCACACGCGCTGCGTGGCCTTCTGATAATCCGCAGGCTTCGCGTCGAAGATGTTCGGCACGAAGGTCTGCGGGTTGCGGTCGTACAGCGGGAACAGGCTGGACTGCACCTGCACCATGATGCGATGTCCCGGCTGGAACACATGGTTGGTGGTGGGCAGGCCGAAGCTGTACAGCAGCGGCTGGTCCGGCGTGAGTGCTGCAGGGTGCTCGAAACTGGTGCGGTAGCGGCCGCGGAAGATGTCCAGCGACACGGCCAGCTCGTAACCGCCCATGGACGGGTTCGACGGCACCGTATCCGGATAGACGTCGATCAGCTTCACCACCCAGTCGCTGTCGGTGCCGCTGGTCGATGCGTACAGGTTCACCTGCGGCACGCCGCCGATGTGCACCGGCGCGGTCAGCGGCTCGGTGACGTAGGTGAGGACGTCTGGACGTCCATCCGCAAAGCGCTGGTCATTGACCAGCCAGCGCGTCCAGGCGTCGTGGTCGGCGAAACGCACGGGGCGCGGCTGGTAGGGCACCGGCTTGGCGGGATCGGACACGTACTCGTCGTACTTGTTGGCGTCGCCCGTCGGTGCGTTGAACGACAGCGCACCGTTGGCGCCGAGGTACAAGGCCTTGGGCTTGTTGGCACAGCCCTTGTCGCAGCTGAGCGGCCAGGACTTGAAGCGGTCCCAGTGGTTCTCGCCGGTGTTGTAGATCAGCACCGGCGGCGTGTTGGCCTTGGGCGCGCCGTCCACCAGGTACTGGTCGAAGAACGGCTTGAGCACATCGCGGCGGAACTGCAGCGAGGTATCGCCATCCCACTGGAGTGGGCCAAGCGAGCTGCCGTCGTAGTTCACCTGGCTGTGGCGCCACGGGCCCATCACCAGGAAGTTCTTGTCGTTGCCCTTGTCCTTGGGTTCCGTCGCCATGTAGCTGTGGATGGCGCCCCACATGTCCTCCTGGTCCCACAGGCCCTGCAGCCACATGGTGGGCACCGTGAGCGGCTGCTCGGCCATCACCTTGTCCAGCGCCTGGCCCTGCCAGAATGCGTCATAGGCCGGGTGCTCGTGCAGCTTGCGCCAGAACGGCAGCTGCTCGAAGCCGTTGGCGCGTGCGTAATCGCCGGCGGAGCCCGCTGCGAGGAAGTTGCTGTAGTCGTCGAAGCCCACGCGGGGCACGGCGTCGCCCTTGCCCCTTTGCTCGGTCTGGCCGGAGATGTAGTCGAAGTTGGTCTGGCGGTAGGCGCCGTAGTGGAACCAGTCGTCGCCCATCCAGCCATCGATCATCGGGCTTTCCGGTGCGGCTACTTTCAGCGCCGGGTGCGGATGGACCAGCGCCATCACCACGGTGAAGCCTTCATAGGACGAACCGAGCATGCCGACCTTGCCGTTCGACTCGGGGATGTTCTTCACCAGCCAGTCGATGGTGTCGTAGGCGTCGGTGGAATGATCCACCTCGCTGGAATTGAGCGGGCCGCGCAGCGGACGGGTCATCACGTACTCACCCTCGGAGCCGTACTTGCCGCGCACGTCCTGGAACACGCGGATATAGCCGCCCTTGACGAACACCTCATCGCCTTGGGGCAGCGTCGCGTCCATGTGCGGGGACTGGAAACGCTCCGCGCGGCCATCGGCGTTGTAGGGCGTGCGCGTCAGCAGGATCGGTGCATGCCTGGCGCCCTTGGGGATCACGATCACCGTATGCAGCTTCACCCCGTCGCGCATCGGGATCATCACCTCGCGCTTCACGTAGTCGTAGCCGGCGGTGGGCTGGACGAACTTGGCCTGGGGCACGTCCGGGGTCAGCGGTGTGGTCTGGGCCTGGACGAGGCCGGCGGTGAAGATGGCAAGCGTGGCGGCGGCAAGCAGGGTACGGCGGATGCGCATGGATCCTCCAAGCGGGCGGGCCGTAAAGACGGCCGTTCCGGACTGGTCAGCGGTGGGCGGTTGGTTCAGCAACCGACTTTACGGGACGTGCGCGCAGGCTCCCACCATGACTTCCTGCCTATATGGGCGGCACCAGCCCACCGGCTCTCGGCGCCAAATGCGCAAGAATGGAGCCGTGACGCCCGATGGCGTCGAACACACTGGCTCCGACCCATCCAGGAAGTCGCGCCATGAAACCCAGTACGCGTCACGATTACCTGCAGCGCATCGACCGCGTCATCGCGTTGTTGCAGTCATCGGTGGAGCAGGGTGTTGAATTGCCGGAGTTGTCGCGTCTCGCCGCCGCGGCCCATCTGTCGCCTTTCCACTTCCATCGCATCTATCGCGCCCTGTCGGGCGAGACGGTGGGCCAGACCGTGGCACGCCTGCGCCTGCTGCGGGCGCTGCACTTGCTCACCGATCCCGATGGCCGGGTCACCGAGACGGCGCTGGCCATCGGCTATGACACCCCACAGGCCTTCGCCCGCGCCTTCCGGCAGGCATTCGACGCGTCGCCCAGCGAGATGCGCGGGCAGGGCGAGCGCCTGCAGGCGGAGATCGAGCGCCTGCGTCGCCCGCCGGCCGTAGAGGCATCGCAGGTCGCGTTGAAGGTGGAGGTGGTGTCGGTCGATCCGTTTCGCGTCATGGCAATGCGCTACACGGGCCATCAGGTCGATCTCGATCGGGCGTATGAACGTCTGTTCCAGTGGGCCGCGGCGCAAGGTGTGCTGGAGCGTATGGCCGGTATTTATGGTGTGCCGCATGACGAAGTCCGCGAGACGCCGGCGGAACAGTGCCGGTTCGACTGCGCCCTGGCATTCACCGGTGATGCCTTTGAGGGCGATGCGCTCGTGTGGCCTCTGGCGCTGGGCGGCGGCACCTGGGCGCGTTGTCGTCATGTCGGTTCGTACAACGCCCTTGACCTGGCGACCGACCGGTTCATCGCAGACTGGTTGCCGGGCAGCGGCCATGCGCTGCGCGACGAGTTGCCGTTCCGGCATTTCCTCGACGATCCCGAGCAAACGCCGGAGGCCGTGCTGCGTGCCGACATCTACCTGCCGGTGGAGGCCTGCTGATCGCGGCACCTACCCGGTGTGTTCCGCCCACGGGTCATAGCTGCCGAACCACCACAGATGCCCCTCCGGGTCACGACAGCTGTAGCCGGCACCGCCGTAGTCCTTCTCGGCGTAGTCGTCGACGATGCTGGCGCCCGCCGCCTTCGCCTGTTCGTAGTGCGCCTTGCAATCCTTCACGATCACGCAGGGACACTGTGTCTCGCGGCCGTTCGCCTCGTCGGGCTGCAACAGATGACGACCGAAATCGCCGTCGCGCACGGACCCGAGCATCAGCATGCCGTTGCCGTAAACCAGCTGCGCGTGGGCCACGCCGCCCTGCTCGTCGTCGTAGACGGCCTGCTTCTGGAAGCCGAACGCCTTGCACAGCCATTCGATCGCGACATGGGCGTCGCGGTATCGCAGGCAGGGAATGATGGTGCTGCCGGAAACATTGGGTTGGCTCATACATGCCTCACGGGTCATCGGTAACGCCAGCCTAGCGGGGCCGCGGCATATGTCTTGGCGATTTTCGGAGTCGGACCCCGCGGGATTCAACGGCGGCGATCGCCTTCCACGGCGCGTGGCCAGCTGCGTCGCGCTGGCGTTTCCAGCTTTTCGTCGAGCCGGGCGCGGTTGCGGCCGGCCAGCTTGGCGCGATACATCGCGTGGTCGGCACGATCCACCAGCGACTCCACGTTGTCTTCCATGACGCGCATGGCGATGCCGATGCTCACGCTGAGCACCAGGCCGTCGTCGTTGACGGGAATGTCCAGGCGGTGCACGCGCCGGCAGAGCCGCGTGGCCACCTGCATGGCCTGCGCCTGCTCCACGCCATAAAGCATCGCCACGAACTCTTCGCCGCCATAGCGCCCCAGCAGGTCGTGCGGACGCAGTTCGTGGCGAAGCGCATCCGCGACGGCGATCAGGGCGCGATCGCCGGCGGCGTGCCCCTGGCGATCGTTGAGCATCTTGAAGTGATCCAGGTCCAGGAACAGCAAAGCCACCGGTTGGGTGGTGCCGCTGTCCAGCAGGCGGGAAACGCTTTCGGCCCATGCGCGACGATTGAGCACGTTGGTCAGTGCGTCGTTGTCGGCCAGTCCCTGCACCAGGTCGCGGTCGCGGCGCATGATGAGGGCGCGATCGGCCAGGCCCAGCGACAACACCACGGCCTCGAACGCGCCGGCGGCGAGGCAGGCGTCGCTCAGCCAGATCACGTCGGCCAGCGTGCCGCCGGCCTGGCTGTTGGAGAGGGCGGTCAAGGCGAGCAGCGGCGTCCATCCGGCCAGGAAGAACCATGCGGGCCGCGCGCCCCGTACGGCCGCCATCACGGCAGCCAACAGAAGCAGTACGGTGCCAATGATCAGCAGCGGACTGATCAAGGCCTGCGCCGTCTCTTGCAGCAGCGGAATCTGGCAACTGCGCAACAGCGCCACCAGCGGCATGCCCACGGCCAGTGCCAGCGTGGGGGTATGCAGCCATGGGGCGAAACGCGGTAGCTCGCAGAAGCGCGCCATGAACATGGCGGCAAACGCGAGCGACAGCGCCATGGCCGACGAACTGACCAGGGCGGCGCTGCCGGCCAGCCAGGTCACTTCCAGCGGATGGAACAGGTAACCGGTCTGCAGGCCCTGGATCAGGGCGTAGCAAAGCACGTAGCCCGCGTACCAGGCGAAGGTGGCATCGCGCAGCATCATGGCCAGGCAAAGCGCCATCAGCGACATGGCAAGCATGACCGCGAAGCATGCGCTGGCAAACACCAGCCAGTGTGCATCCTGCTGCAGGTATTCCTGCCACGACTGCAGCTGGAAACTCACCGGCATGGTGCGCACCGGTGCCGGGTCGAAGCGCACCAGGATGGGCGCGGACGCGGGCACGTCGGGACCGATGCGATAGGCCAGGCGACCGTTGCCGTGTGCCATGGGAGAGAAGTCGTCCAGCGACTGCGTGACCGTCTTGCCGCGTGCGTCGAACAGGGTCACGGACGAAAGCGGGGGCGGGTAGATGGTGAGTACGCGCTCCTCGCTCACCAGCGGCGGTTGCGGCTGCAGCACCACCCACGTGCCTTTGTCGTCATCGGAAAAGCGCTGCAGCAGCCTGGGGTCGAATGCCTGCAGCTCTCCTCGCCGAAACGCATCGAGCAGGATCTGCGGCGTGTCGCCCGCGTGCACTTCGCGCGAGGCGCCTTGCAACGGGGTGTCCGCGTGGGCTGCAGACGCGAGCAGGCCCATGGCGAGGATGCACAGCATCCACCATTGGCAACGCCTCGCTAATGCTGCGACCAGCCCTCCCATCCGCCGTACCCCTGTGTCGGCGCCTTGCTCCGTCGTGGAACGTGCGCGTGCGTCCGTGGCGTTTGCGGCCATCCCTGATGATGATCCCCGGTCGCGCGACGGCGCGTGGGGTAGCCAGCCTGTAGCGTACCTTGCACGGGGTGGCCTGCGGGGCAGCGACGGCTACGCCAAAAGGCATAGTCGAGGCCGGCCTTTGGGCCGGTTGCCGGTGCTCACGGTGGATTAACCCCTCGGGCTGCCATGCTTCCTTCCGCTTTCCCATTCCCCATGGCGACGGAGCAGACAAGCATGA
Source organism: Dyella amyloliquefaciens (assembly GCF_004296575.1). Lineage (GTDB taxonomy): Bacteria > Pseudomonadota > Gammaproteobacteria > Xanthomonadales > Rhodanobacteraceae > Dyella > Dyella amyloliquefaciens. Next base: position 456,816 of record NZ_SAYT01000007.1, read on the forward strand.
GCAAGATCCGTGTGGCCGTATTGGTAGGCAGCCTGCGCAAGGAGTCCTTCAACCGGCATCTGGCCCGGGCCGTCGAGCGGCTGGCGCCCGGCGACTTCAGTTTCGAACACCTGCGCATCGACAACCTGCCGCTGTACGACCAGGATTTCGATGGCAACTACCCGGCCGAGTGCAAGCGGCTGAAGGACGAGGTATCCGCGGCGGATGCGCTGCTGTTCGTTACCCCGGAATACAACCGCTCGATTCCCGGCGTGCTGAAGAACGCCATCGATATCGCCTCTCGCCCCTGGGGCACGAACTCGTTTGCCGGAAAGCCCGGCGCGGTGATCGGCGTCTCGGTGGGGGCTACCGGCACGGCGTTGTCGCAACAACATCTGCGCAACGTGCTGGCTTACCTGGACGTGCCGACGCTGGGTCAGCCCGAAGTGTTCATCCAGAACAAGGAAGGCCTGTTCGACGCCGAAGGCCATATCGGCAACGAAGGCACGCAGAAATTCCTGCAAGGCTTCGTGGATCGCTACGTGGCGTGGGTGCGCCGCTTCGCGAAGTAGGCCAATGCACGAAGGCGCGCTACGAAATGCAGCGCGCCTTCGGCAGGCGACTGGAAAGCAGGATGCTCAGTGGGTGCCGGTGGTCCCGGTCGTTCCGGTCGTGCCCCCGGTACCGCTGGTGCCATCGTGACTGCCGCCACCGGAGAGCGCACCGGCAACGACGGCAACCCCCGCCACGGCGGCACCTACGTACACCGGCGTGAGATTGCCTTCGGCGGCGCCCGCCGCGCCGGCCCCCGGGATGATGCCGTCTTGCTTTTGCTGGTCGGAGGAAGCCTGCTCAGCAGCGGGAGCCTTCGCCTGACCCTGAGCGGCGGCGGTCGGTGTTTCAGCGTATGCGTGCGCGATCAGGCCGGCCATGACGATGGCGGCGACTAGCTTTTTCATGGGAGCTCCCTGTGGTGACCCGGATGGTCGAAACCGAACTCCGGGAACCTTAGGGAGCGAGCGACGAAGCCGAAGTCAGCCGCGAGATGCGGCGCGGCTGAGGGAACAGCCTGTGCGGCCGTAGGTCAACGACGGCGTGTTGTCAGCCGACCACTCAGACTTCGATGGCGGCGCCTGACCCGCAAAGCTTGTCCAGCAACTGCGCCTGCACGTTGCGCGTGGCCTGGTTCGGGCCCGGTTGCATGCGCGTGTAGCGGCCATCGGGGCGTAGCAGCCAGGTGCTGGAGTTGTCGGACAGATACAGCTCGAGTTCCTTTTTCAACCGGTTCTGCAGCTTCTTGCCCTCGATGGGGAAGCCGGTTTCCACGCGGCGGTCCAGGTTGCGTTCCATGAGGTCCGCGCTGGCGAGGTAGAACTTCTCTTCGCCGTTGTTGAGGAACCAGTACACGCGACTGTGTTCCAGGAAGCGACCGACGATCGAGCGCACGCGGATGTTGCTCGACACACCGGTTACGCCAGGGCGCAGGCAGCACATGCCACGCACGATCAGGTCGACCTTTACGCCCGCCATGCTGGCCTTGTACAGCGCGCGGATCATCTTGGCGTCGGTCACCGCGTTCGCCTTGATGATGATCTGCGCCGGCTTGCCTGCTGCCGCGTGCACAGTTTCCTTTGCGATCAACTCAAGCAGGGTCTTCTTCAGCGTGAACGGCGCATGCAGCAGCTTCTTCATCTGCAGCAGCTTGCCCATGCCGGTGAGCTGGCTGAACAGCTTGTGCACGTCCTCGCACAGCGCGTGATCGGAAGTGAGCAGGCTGTAGTCGGTGTACAGGCGCGCATTGCCAGTGTGGTAGTTGCCGGTGCCCAGATGCGCGTAGCGCACCAGCTCTTCGCCTTCGCGACGCTGGATCAGCATCAGCTTGGCATGCGTCTTCACGCCCACCACGCCATAGATCACCATGGCGCCGGCCTGCTGCAGGCGCGAAGCCAACGACAGGTTCGACTCTTCATCGAAACGCGCACGCAGCTCCACCACTACGGTCACTTCCTTGCCCGCGCGCGCGGCATCCACCAGCGCGTCGACGATCTCGGAATTGGCGCCGCTGCGATACAGCGTCTGCTTGATCGCCAGCACGTTCGGATCCTTCGCGGCCTGATGCAACAGATCCACCACGGGCGCGAACGACTCGTAGGGGTGCAGCAACAGCACGTCCTGGCGGCTGATCACCGCGAACAGGTCCTCGGCTTTCTTGAGCGCCTTGGGGATGGACGGCGTGAACGGCGGATACTCGAGGTTCGGATGATGCGTTTTGGTGATCAGGCCGAACAGGCGCGAAAGATTGACCGGACCGTTGACCTCGTACATCTCCGCAGCGGTGAGGCCGAACTGGCGCAGCAGGTAGTCGGTGAGTTCCGGCGGGCAGTTGTCCGCCACCTCCAGGCGCACGGCATCGCCGAAGCGTCGCGAATAGAGCTCGCCGCGCAGCGCGCGCGCCAGGTCTTCGACGTCTTCCGGATCGATGGTGAGGTCGGCGTTGCGGGTCAGGCGGAACTGGTAGCAGCCACGCACCGACATGCCCGGGAACAATTCCTCGGCATGCGCGTGGATGATCGAGGAAAGCAGTACGAAGTTCTCGCCGCCTTCGCTCACGTCGTCGGGGAGGCGGATCAGGCGCGGCAGCACGCGCGGCGCGGGTACGATAGCGAGGCCGGAGTCGCGCCCGAACGCGTCGGTGCCTTCCAACTGCACGATGAAGTTGAGGCTCTTGTTGACCAGCAGCGGGAACGGATGGGTGGGGTCCAGTCCGATCGGCGTGACCAGCGGCGCCACTTCATGCCTGAAATAGCGGCGCACCCACATCTTCTGTTTGTGCGACCACTCGTTGCGGCGCACGATGCGGATGCCCTGGCGTGCCAGCTCCGGCAGGATGCGGTCGTTGAGGATCGCGTACTGCCGCTCGATCTGCTTGTGCGTGATCTCGCTGATCTCGGTGAGCGCCTTGCGTGGCGCAATGCCGTCGGAGCCGACGATCTCGTGGTCGAAGGCGATCTGGCTCTTCAGGCCGGCCACGCGGATCTCGAAGAACTCGTCCAGGTTGCTGGAGAAGATCAGCAGAAACTTCAGCCGCTCCAGGATCGGCTTGCTCTCGTCCAGCGCCTGGTCGAGCACGCGGATGTTGAACTGCAACTGCGACAGCTCGCGGTTGATATAGAGATTGGGGTCGTTCAAGTCCGGTGTGGGAACGGGGGGAGCCGCTGCCGTAGTGTCATTGGCGGGCAGCACCTGCGTGGAGGGCGCGGAGCTGTCCTCACGAACTGCACTGGGTTGGACGACATCGTTACTCATCGGCTCACCGTTCGACGGGCGGATGCGCGGCAGGCGCGCGGGTCCGCAAAGGGGCATAGTACGGCGCCGAATAAGACCGGGCCATGGCAGCGCAGCAAGCACTCACGCGCTGTCACGCGACCGACATGTTGCGGATTGCATTTGACACATTCGTGACAATGCCGATGGCGATGTCATGGGTTCGTGACGTTGACCTTCACGATTCCCCTGGATTGCGCGTAGCCCTGTAGGAGCGCACCCAGTGCGCGACCGCAGAGTTTCGTCAAAGTCGCTCCGTAGGCTTTTCGCGCACTGGGTGCGCTCCTACATAAAAACGAAGAGGCGCGGCATCAGGACATGCCGAGGTAACGACTCGGCGCCACGCCAAGCACGCGCCGGAATGCTGCCGTGAACGCACTCGGATTTCCGTAGCCCAGATCCATCGCCACCTGCGTGATGGCTTCCCCGTTGCCCAGCCGCGTGAGCGCGGCGAGCAGGCAGGCCTGTTGGCGCCATGCGGTGAAACTCATCCCGGTCTCTTCGCGGAAGGTACGGGTGAAGTGTCGGCGGCTCATGCCGGCGCGTCGCGCCATGTCGTCGATCCTGGTCTCCTGCGAAGGATGGTCGAGTAGCTCGCGGCACAGCGCGGCCAGCCGTTTTTCGTGTGGCAGCGGCGTGCTGAGCGGAAGTGCGGGCATGCGCCGGATCTCGTCCAGCAGCAGCGCCATGACCCGGCCATCGCGGCTGTCGAGGTCGTATTCGGCCGGCAGGTCCACGGCTTCCATCAGCAGCTCGTGGAGCAGGGGAGACACGGCGATCACCTGGCAGCGTTCCGGCAGGCTGGCCGCCCGGGCCGCTTCGGGGGTCACGTAGACGCTGCGCGTGGCGACCGGTCCGCCCATGTGCACCTCGTGGGAAACCCCCGGCGGAATCCACAACGCGCGTCGTGGCGGTACCACCCAACTGCCCTCGCTGGTGATGGTGGTGAGTACCCCGGTGGAGGCGTAGAGCAGCTGGCCGCGCCGGTGCGAATGGGCGGGAAGCACGTAGTGGGGTGGGTACTCGTTGCCCGTCGCGATCACGTCGCGCGGGGTGTTCTCGTAGGCATCGGCACGGGTGTTGCGCACGGGGATGGCCCAAATTCATAAGTAGTTGACCCGTTGATGAATGCGGGCCGGCTTTGGCCACTCTAAGGTGACGACCCTGGCCATGCAACCTGCGGCGGCTTGCCGCAGACCACCGATCCGAGTCCCTATGCAAACCCGCGTCGAAGAGATTTCCCCCACCGCCGTGCTGCCTGCCCGCACGGAGCACGGCACCGAATTCCGCATCCTGGGCGCGATCAGCTTCTCGCACCTGCTCAACGACATGATCCAGTCGTTGATCCTGGCGATCTATCCGATCCTCAAGGATGGCTTCCATCTGAGCTTCGCCCAGGTGGGCCTGATCACGCTGACCTACCAGCTCACCGCGTCGTTGCTGCAGCCGGCGGTGGGCATGATCACCGACAAGAAGCCGATGCCGTATTCGTTGCCGATAGGCATGGGCTTCACCCTGTGCGGGCTTCTGTTGCTCGCCACCGCCCCGAACTTCGCGGTGCTACTGGTGGCCGCGGCGTTGGTGGGCACGGGTTCCTCGGTGTTCCATCCGGAATCTTCACGCGTCGCGCGCATGGCGTCGGGCGGACGTCACGGTCTCGCCCAGTCACTGTTCCAGGTGGGCGGCAATACCGGTGCCTCTCTCGGCCCGCTGCTCGCGGCATGGATCATCGTGCCGCATGGTCGTGGCAGCGTCGCCTGGTTCTCGCTCGCGGCATTGCTGGCCATGGTGGTGCTGATGCAGGTGAGCCGCTGGTATCGCGACCACCATGCGGAGCGGGGCAAGCCCAAGGCGCGGCATGCTTCGGCGGTGTCGCTGACGCGCTCGCAGGTCGGCGCATCGCTGTTCGTTCTCGGCGTGCTGATCTTCTCCAAGTATTTCTACCTGGCCAGCATCAGCAGCTATTACACGTTCTACCTGATGCACAAGTTCGGCGTGTCGGTGCCCAACGCGCAGACGCACCTGTTCGTGTTCCTGTTCGCCGTGGCCGCGGGTTCGCTGATCGGCGGCCCGGTGGGTGACCGCATCGGGCGCAAGTGGGTGATCTGGGCGTCGATCCTCGGCGTGGCGCCGTTCTCGTTGCTGCTGCCGCACGTCGACCTGTTCTGGACCGGCGTGCTGACGGTGATCATCGGACTGATCCTGTCGTCCGCGTTCTCGGCGATCCTGGTCTATGCGCAGGAGTTGATCCCGGGCCGCGTGGGCATGATCTCGGGCCTGTTCTTCGGCTTCGCCTTCGGCATGGGCGGCATTGGTGCCGCCGTGCTGGGCCATATCGCCGATGCGCGTGGCATCGAGTACGTCTATGGACTGTGCGCCTACCTGCCGTTGATCGGCATCATCACGGCGTTCCTGCCCAACCTGGAACGCCGCCACGCCTGATCCCGTCGCACGCGCCTCACAGCGCGTGCGGTGGCACGCCTTCGTTGGTCATGGTGACCGGCAGGATGTGGCCCTGCGCATCGAAGTCCATGCGGTCGATGCTGACCTCGCGATGGTTCCCGTTGGTGTCGCCCAGCGGGTGGCGGTGATAGACGATGAACCAGCTGTCGTCGCGCGCCACATGGAACAGCGAATGGTGCCCCGCGCCGGTGGCGATCTTCGGATCCTGCTGCAGGATCTTGCCAATGCGCTTGAACGGACCCAGCGGTGAGTCGCCGATGGCGTAGGCCACCGAATAGTCCGGACCGGTCCAGCCGCCTTCGGACCACATGAAGTAGTACTTGCCGTTGCGCTTGAACATCAGCGGGCCTTCGACGTACTTCTCCGGTGTGATCTCGTGCCAGGTCTTGCCGTCCGCGGCCGGCTCCACGCCGCTGAAATCGGGCTTGAGCTTCACCACGTTGGCGTGCTTCCAGCCGCCGTAGATCAGGTACCAGCTGCCGTCATCATCGTGGAACACGAACGGATCGATCGGTTGCGCGCCATTGTGGAAGGCGTCGACCAGCGGTTTGCCAATCAGGTCCTTGAAGGGACCTTCGGGATGATCCGCCACCGCCACGCCGATGCCGCCCACTTCCTTGTCGCTCTGGATGTCGTTGGCGGAGAAGAAGAAGTAGTACTTGCCGTCCTTCTCCACCATGGCCGGCGCCCACATCGCCTTCTTCGCCCACGGCACGTCGGCCATGCGCAGCACGCCTTCGTGCCTGGTCCAATGGACGAGGTCGTTCGAGGAGAACGCGTCGAAGCGCGTCTGCAGGCTGTAGCGCTCGGACGTCGTCGGATAGATCCAGTACTGGCCCTGGAAGATCGCCGCTTCCGGATCGGCGTACCAGCCCGGAAATACCGGATTGCCGGCGTGCGCGAACGGGGTGAAGGCCAGACAGGCGGCGAGGGTGGCTTGGATCAGGGACGTGCGAAGGCGCATGCAACGAGCTCCGGCAACGAGGGGAGCCTGCAAGGCTAACGCATCGCGTCGCGCATCCGACCTGCCAGAAGTCTCATCCGCGCGCTCGGTTTTGTGTGGGAGCGCACCCTGTGCGCGACCTCAGACTGCCGGCGCTCCGCTCCGTGAGGTCGTCGCGCACAGGGTGCGCTCCCACAAGGGAGCCGTGAGTCCTGAAGATTAACGGGCCGAGGGCTCTCGTGTAGGAGCGCACCCAGTGCGCGATCACCCGACGAAGCGGTGCGCCGAAAGTCTGCAGTCGCCCACAGGGTGGGCTCCCACACGGGGCGATGGCCGTCCCCCGCATCAAACCACGATGGGTTCGGGCTCCAGCACCACGCCGAATTTCTCGTGGACGCCCTCGATCACCCTCTGCGCGAAGGACCACAGATCGGCCCCCGTGGCGCGCCCATGGTTCACCAGCACCAGGGCATGGCGATTGGAAATGCCCGCGTCGCCGTCGCGCTCGCCCTTGAAGCCGCTTTGCTCGATCAGCCACGCCGCAGAGAGTTTCCAGCGACCATCGGCCCCGACCCACGACACCAGCTCAGGATGCTCGCGCTTGACGGCCTCGCCGAGCGACGCCTCCACGATCGGATTCTTGAAGAAACTGCCCGCGTTACCGATCACGGCGGGGTCGGGGAGTTTCTTCGTGCGCAGATGCACCACGGCCTCGGCCACATGGAACGGCGCGGGCTTGTCCACGCCCATGCGCGCCAGCTCCTCGCGGATACCGGCATAGTCCAGCCTCAGCTCGCGCGAACGGGGCAGGGCAAAGCGCACGGCGGTAACGATGTATCGGTCCGGCTCGTGCTTGAACACGGAGTCGCGATAGGCGAACGCGCAGGCCGCGCGATCCAGTATCGCCACGCGCTGTTCCTGCGTGTCCCAGGCCTCCACGCTTTCGATGAACTCGGCGACTTCCGTGCCGTACGCGCCGATGTTCTGGATCGGTGCAGCGCCGACGGTGCCGGGAATCAGGATCAGATTTTCCAGCCCGGCAAAGCCCCGGCCCAGCGTCCAGCGCACGAAATCGTCCCAGCGCTCGCCGGCGGCCACGGCGATACGCGCGACGTCGCCATCCTGCTCCACCTGCACACCGTGCGTGGCCATGGCCAGCACGGTGCCGTCGAAGTCACCGGTGAACAGCATGTTGCTGCCTTCGCCCAGCACCAGCAGCTTGCCCTGGCTTACCGCGGGAAAGGCCAGCAGTTCAGGCAGCTTGGAGGCGTCACGGATCTCGGCCAGCAGCCTTGCGCGTGCATTGACGCGCAGCGTGTTGCGCGTACCCAGCGGGGCGCTCTCGATCAGCGTGTAGCCGCCCATATCGATGCGTTCAACCGCCATGGGTGTCCTCGCGCTGGCGGCGGATCTCATCCACGCATTCGGCGATCAGCGCCGGACCGCGGAAGACCATGCCGGAATAGATCTGCACCAGCGAAGCGCCGGCATCGAGCTTCTCGACCGCGTCGCTGCCATCAAGGATGCCGCCCACGCCGATGATGTCGAGCTTGTCGCCGACACGCTTGCGCATGCCGCGAAGCACCGCCGTGGAGCGCGCGAACAACGGCTTGCCGGACAGGCCGCCCGTTTCGTTGCCATGCGGGTCGCTGGCAACGGCCGAATGGTCGATGGTGGTGTTGGTGCAGATGACACCGTCGACCTTGGCGACCAGCAACACTTCGGCCATGGCGTCGAGCTCGGTTTCGCTGAGGTCGGGCGCGATCTTCAGCAGCATCGGCTTGCGCTTGCCGGTCTGCGATCCCAGGCGCTCCTGTGCCTCGCGCAGCGTCTCGATGAAGCGGCGCAGCGTGGCTTCTTCCTGCAGGTCACGCAGGCCCTGCGTGTTCGGCGAAGAAATGTTGACCGTGATGTAGCTGGCGAGTGCGTACACGCGCTCCAGGCAGAACAGGTAGTCGTCCACCGCCTTTTCGTTCGGCGTGTCCTTGTTCTTGCCGATATTGATACCGAGCACGCCCTGGTATCTGGATCGCTGCACGTTGCGCACCAGCGCATCCACGCCCGCGTTGTTGAAGCCCAGGCGGTTGATTACCGCCTCGTGGCGCGGCAGGCGGAACATGCGCGGCTTGTCGTTGCCCGGCTGCGGGCGCGGCGTGGTGGTTCCGACCTCGACGAAACCGAAGCCCAGCGCCCCCAGCCCATCGAGATGATCGGCGTTCTTGTCCAGGCCGGCCGCGAGACCGACCGGATTGGGAAAGCGGATGCCGAATGCCGTGGTCGGCAGGTCGGCCGGCGGCTTGGCAACGAGGTGCGAAAAGTTGCTGCGCTGGGCCACGTCCAGGCCATACAGCGTCAGGCCATGCGCCGTTTCCGCGTCGAGCGCGAACAGCAGGGGGCGGATCAGGTTGTACATGCTCAAGGCAGCGTGCCCACGTAGATGACGGTGTCGTAGTCGAAACTGATGTGGCCGTCGACGGCGCAGCTGTCGAACAGCTCGCGCAAGGCGCGCATCATCGGTTCGTGTTGCGGGTGACCTTCGCGAGGCGCGTAGGAGGAGGACATCAGCCGTCCGCGCACGCCATCGAAATCGAGCAGCTGGCCGTGGTCGAAACGCCCCATGCCCAAGTAGCCGATGCCGAACCACGCGCGCATCTGTGGCTCGTCGCCATAGCGTTCGGCCACGCTGGTGTAGTCGGTGCCGTACTCCCGCAACAGCGCCTCGTAACCTTCGAGGAACGGCGTGCCCACCAGCCGACGCGAGTTCCAGACGATGGCCACCAGTCCGGACGGCTTGAGGATGCGCTGAAATTCCTCGCGTGTCGCCGCCTGGTCGAACCAGTGGAACGCCTGCGCGACCGTCACCAGGTCGACGCTGGCATCATCCAGCCGCGTGGCGGTCGCATGGCCTTCGATGGTGCGGAAGCGCTCGTTGTCGCCCAGCCACTGCTCCGCGGCCTTGCGCATCGGCTCGTTCGGCTCCACCGCGATTACGCGATAGCCACCATCCAGGAACAGCTTGCTGGAGATGCCGGTACCCGCGCCCACATCGGCCACCAGCCAATGCGGGTTCACGCCGTAGGTGCGCTGCAGCCACTCCAGCATCGCCACGGGATAGTCGGGGCGATAGCGCACATAGTCGGCGACGCGATCACTGAAACGTCCGGTGGAGTTCAGGTCAGTCATGGTCATCAACCCGACAGCAGCTGGCCGCCGTCCACGCAGAGCGTCTGGCCGGTGATCCAGTTGGCGAATGGAGAGGCGAGGAACAAGGCGACGTTCGCGATCTCCTCCGGCTTGCCGTAGCGGCCGAACGGAATCTTCGCCAGCGTCTGCTGGTAAAGCTCCGGAGCTTCCGCCTTGCGGCGATCCCACAGGCCTTCCGGAAACTCGATGGAACCCGGCGCGATGGCATTCACGCGAATGCGGTGCCTGGCCAGGGTCATGGCCTGCGAGGTGGTGTACTGGTTCAGCGCGGCCTTGGCGGCGGCGTACGGCGCGCTGCGCGTGCTGGGGTGGAACGCGGCAATCGACGACGTATGCAGGATGCATGCATGCGGCGACGCCTTGAGATGGGGCAGGGCCGCATGCGACGCACGCACCGCCGCCATGATGTCGACGTTGAAGCCGGCCAGCCAGCTGGCGTCATCGTTGGTGAAGCCGTAGCCGCTGGCATTGTTCACCAGCACGTCGATGCCGCCGAGCACTTCCGAGGCTTCGCGGATGTAACCGTCGATGGCTTCCGCATCAGCGAGATCGCAGCGTCGCGTATGTGCGGTCACGCCGTAGGCGGCGATGGCATGGCGCACTTCGTCCAGTGCTGTTTCGCCGCGCGCGCACACCGACACCGAGGCACCGGATTGCGCGAAAGCGAGCGCGATGCTGCGGCCGATGCCCTTGCTGCCGCCCGCCACCACGACGCGATAACCGCGGAAGTCGAAGGGCGAGGGCATCGTGGCGTCTTGCGCGTTCATGCCGTCACCAATGCAGTGAGTGGATGCCGACGCCAAAGCCAAGCACGAGGATGGCGATGACGACCGCGGCGGCAAGCAGGGCGATGGCGAGGTGTACGTAGCCGAGCACCAGTCCGGTGACGGCCAGGCCATCACCCTCCATGGTGCCGGGTTCGGCACGCCGGATTTCACCCCGTGCCAGATGCCCGCAGACGATGGCCACGATGGCGCCGATGAAGGGCAGCACGAGCCAGCAGACAATGCCGAAGATCAGGCTGACGACCGCCAAAGAGTTGGTGCTTCGATAAGTGGGCGACTGATAGCTCATGACGATGCACGCTTGGCGGTGGATAGCGGCAACCGGCAGCTGCCGGTCGCCGGTGCTTTCTTACAGGTCGAACTTGATGCCCTGCGCCAACGGCAGCGAGTTCGAGTAGTTGATGGTATTGGTCTGGCGGCGCATGTAGACCTTCCACGCATCCGAGCCCGACTCGCGACCACCGCCGGTTTCCTTTTCGCCACCGAAGGCGCCGCCGATTTCCGCGCCCGAAGTGCCGATGTTGACGTTCGCGATGCCGCAGTCCGAACCGGCTGCCGACAGATACTGCTCGGCCGACTTCAGGTTCTGCGTGAAGATGGCCGAGGACAGACCCTGCGGCACGCTGTTCTGCAGGTCGATCGCCTCATCCAGCGTCTTGAACGGCATCACGTAGAGGATCGGGGCGAAGGTTTCGGTCTGCACGACCTCGTCGCTGTTCTTCACGCCGGTAATGATGGTCGGCAGCACGAAGTTGCCCTTGCGGTCGGTCAGCGCGGTGCCGCCGGTGCGCACCGTGCCGCCGGAGGCCTTGGCCTTCTCCACGGAGGCAAGGTAGGCCTTCACGGCCTCCGGGCTGTTGAGCGGGCCCATCAGCGTGGTGGCCAGCGTGGGATCGCCGATCTTGCCTTCCACCTGCTTGTAGGCGGTGATCAGCTTGTCCGTCACTTCGTCCACGATCGACTCGTGCACGAACAGGCGGCGCGTGGTGGTGCAACGCTGGCCGGCCGTGCCGACGGCGCCGAACACGATGGCGGGGATAGCCAGCTTCAGGTCCGCGCTTTCGTCGAGGATGATGGCGTTGTTGCCGCCCAGCTCCAGCAGCGAACGTCCCATGCGCTTGGCGACGCGCTCACCCACGTGACGGCCCACCTTGGTGGAACCGGTGAAGCTGATCAGCGGAATGCGATGATCATCCACGAAGGCCTGCGACAGATCGGTGCCGGCATCGTTGAACAGGAAGAAGATGTCCGGGAAGCCGGCTTCCTTCAGCGCTTCGTTGACGATCTTCATCGTGGCGATGGCCGACAGCGGTGTCTTCGGCGACGGCTTCCAGATGCAGATGTCGCCGCAGATGCCGGCGAGGAACGCGTTCCACGCCCACACCGCGACAGGGAAGTTGAACGCACTGATGATGCCGACCAGGCCCAGCGGCTGGTACTGCTCGTACATGCGGTGGCCCGGACGCTCCGAGTGCATGGTGTAGCCGTAGAGCATGCGGCTCTGGCCCACCGCGAAGTCGGCGATGTCGATCATCTCCTGCACTTCGCCGTCGCCTTCGGGCTTGATCTTGCCCATTTCCAGCGCGACCAGCGAACCCAGCGCGTCCTTGTGCTTGCGCAGCGCTTCGCCGCACAGGCGGATCGCTTCACCGCGGCGCGGTGCCGGCGTGGTACGCCACACCTTGAACGCTTCCTGCGCGCGCTTGACGATGATGTCGTAGTCGGCGGCGCTGGAGGCATGTACGGCGGCGATCACTTCGCCGGTGGCCGGGTTGACCGGCTGCAGCGTGCCGGCGTCGGTCGTCTTGGACCACTCGCCTTGACCCAGGTACGTGCCCGAGTGAGAGGCGCCGAGACCAAGTGCGGTGAGGATTTCGTGGGACATGCTTGACTCCGGACCGTGGCGCTGAGGAAGGCGCCGGGATGAAAACCGTCATTCTAGCAGGCCCCCTGCCACGGATCGCCTTGGCTGCCGATCCATGCCAAAATCCGCGCTGTTGCCCCCGTAGCTCAGTTGGATAGAGCGTCCCCCTCCTAAGGGGAAGGTCGTACGTTCGAATCGTATCGGGGGCACCATTCGAAGCATCTGCAAAGGGCCGGCTCATGCCGGCTCTTTGCTTTTCGCCATGGCGTGGCCGCATGAACGAGGATTCATGCTGCAGCAGCACATTGAGCCTCGCTGTCATGCCGCGCGAGCTACCAGCAAGCACTTCGCCACCGGGCGGACCGGCGTTCCTCGGGAGAGGCTGCCGAAGGCTTGGATATGCCGCCGGGGAGCGACAGCCATTCAGGCCATGGATGTGGCTTGTCTACGAACCGCTCGCGGCTTACGTCAGCATCCCGTGCTCGCGCGCATAGGCGTAAACGTCCAGGTCGCTCTTCAGGCCAAGCTTCGCCATCGCATCCATTTTCTGGCGGCTGATGGTCTTCACACTGCGGCTGAGCTGGCTTGCGATTTCGGAAACCGTGAAACCGGAAGCGAACAGGCGCAGCACTTCGGTCTCACGCTTGGAAAGCACCGGCTGCATTGAGAGATTGCTTCCGGAACGCGCCATGTCCAGCGCCTTGCGAATGCCTGCACTCAAGTAGTCACGCCCGTGGGAAACCGCCTGTACGGCCAGCGTCAGTTCGGTCAGTGCATCGGACTTGCCGAGCAGGCCACGCACACCGGTCGCGAGGATGGAATTCAGCACGCCAGCGTTGTTGACCATGGTGAGCACGATCACCGGCAGCGTGGGCCAGCGCCGGTGGATGAGTCCGAGCATGTGCAGACCATCGGCGACTTGTCCGCCAGGCATGCTGAAATCGGTGAGGACGATATCGCAGGCATGCGCGTGGATCGCCTCGACCAACTCCGCGGGCGAGCTGACATCCGCTACCACGGCGGCCTGTGCCTGGCTCTCCAGCAGCGTACGGACTCCGCTGCGGACAATGGGGTGGTCATCGGCCAGAATGATGCGCAAAGTCATGGCTGTTCAGGTCGCACGCCGGTGAGGGCTGTAGGTTAGCCGATTGCGCATGGCATGCAGAGGCGATAAAGCCCTACTCGTTGCCGGGCCATCTTCAGACAATTCTTATAGAGCATGATGTAGTCGGGTCACTAAGCTCCATCCCTCCTTGGCTGGCTGGAATCCGGGCGCACCCATGGACGTCAACGACGTTTTTCACAGTGACGCGACATCTGATCGCCCTCGATATCGCTGGTTCAGCACCAGCACTCCGCTATGGCGTTGGCTTATCGGGCTCACCCTGGTTTGCTGGCTGGCAGCATCGGCCCCAGCCTTCGCGGCACAGGAAGGCCGCGGACAGGACGGTACGACTTCAACCGTCAAGGAATCGAACGCCAGCGGGCTGTCGCTGACACCGGAAGAAGACGCCTGGCGTCGTCAGCATCCGGTCGTCGAGGTAGGTGTTTACGCGGGCGATCATCTGCCGGCGGAGACGTGGGTGGCGGGCCGTCCCGAAGGCTTCGGCGTGGACTATGCCCGGCTGCTGGCAGGCAAGATCGGCCTTCGACTGTCGTTCCACCCCTATACCGATACCAACATCGCGTCTGCCGCGCATCCGGTCGCTGCTTACGACCTGCTCACGGCGATGTCGACGCTGCAGGCCGAGACCGTCGGCTTCGACATGCTCAGGCCGTATGGCTCGGGTCCGTTGATCCTCGTCGGCCGCAAGGATGACGAGCGCATCAGGACCGAAAGCGACCTGGAGCATTCACGCATTGCCATCGAGCGTGATTTTCGCCGCGTTGCCGATCTGCTGGCCAGGCGGTTTCCGGGGGCCACGCTCGTGTTTGCCGATGATGGTCGGCAGGCCTTGAATCTGGTTGCGACAGGCAGAGCAGATGCCTACGTGGGGGCCACGTCATCGCGCACGCAGATGTTGCTGCTCGAGCGTAGTGACGATGACCTGGTTGCCCTCGGGCCACTGGATCTTCCGTCAATCAGTATCGGACTGGCCGTGCCGCACGACCGCGCCATGCTGTTGCAACTGTTGCGCAAGGCCGAAGCCGCCGTAACGGTCGAGGAAATCGCGCGACTGCGCATGCGCTGGGGCCTGAACAACGACAGCACCACGCCATTGGTTCGCGAGCCGACCACATCGGAACGTGACTGGCTGCGTGCCTTGCCGCCGCTGCGCGTGGGTTACGAAATCGATCGCTATCCGTACACGTTCCGGAACAGCCGCGGACAGTTCGACGGCCTGGCGGCGGACTATGTCGTGCTCCTGCAGAAGCAGCTCGGTCTGCAGATCGAGCCCGTGCCGGCCAGGGACTGGAGCGAGCTCCAGCGCATGGTGCGTTCGGGAGAGATCGACATGGTGGCCGCTGCCATGCCGGACGACTTCGGCGCGCAGTACATGGTGTTCAGCCGCAGCTACGAACATTTTCCCGCCGTGATCGTGGCCCGGGTCCATGGTCCAACCCTGCTGGGGCCGGAGGATCTCGCCGGGCACAAGGTGGCCGTGCGCGATGAGGCCGGCTTGCTGTCGCACCTGCGAGCGCTCTCGCCGGGCACGCACTGGCTTTCCGTGGGCAGCAACGAGGAAGGACTGGCCATGGTGGCCTCGGGTCGCGCCGACGCCTATGTGGGCACCTTGCCCGCACTGGACGCGCTGATACGCGACCGCTACGCGGCGACCCTGCGCGTCGTGGGACCCGCTGGCGTGGACCAGGACTTCACCGTAGGTGTCGCCAACCGCTATGAGCGCCTGGCGCCCATGCTCAATCGCGTGCTGGCCAGTGTGAAGGACAGCGAGCGGCAATCGACCCGTGGCCGATGGTTGACGGCGCAATACCACTACGGCGTGCCGTGGGCATGGGTGCTGGCGGGGATGGGCGTGGCCTTGCTGGTTGTCGGCCTCGTGAGTGTCTCCTATCTGCGGCAGCATCGCGCCATGCGTGCACAACGCCTGGCTGAGCAGGCGCTTGCTGCGCAGCTCAAGTTCCAGCAGGCGCTGCTCGAGACGATTCCCTATCCGGTCTTTGTGAAAGACGAAGGTGGGCGCTACATCGCTGTCAATCGCGCCTACGAAGAAATGTTCGGCTGCTCGCGCGATACGCTGCTGGGTCACACCATCGTGGAAACGCGGCATGCCTCCGGCATGGATGCCAAGGCGTTGCACGAGGCCGACATGCAAGTGATTGCGCACAATCAGGGCGGTCATCGTGAGCTCTACATCGGGCCCAAGGAGGAGTGCGGGGCCGCGCGAGACGCGTTGCTGTGGAGGCATACCTTCGAACGAGGGCCGGGCCAGGGCATGGGCCTGCTCGGCACCCTGGTGGACGTGAGCGATCTGCGCCGGGCCGAAGCCCGCGCACTGGCCTCCGAACAGAAGCTCATCGATACGAACGAAAGCCTGCCTGGCGTCGTCATGCGCGTGCGCTATGCACCGGATGGATTGAGCAGCTTCGACTATGTCGGCGGTGAAACCGTAGCGTTGTTTGGCCTGACCCACGACGAATTGCTGCAAGGCCTGCGTCGCCCCTTCGACGTGATGATCGAGGAAGACAAGCCCCGCGTACGCGCGGCGATCGAACAGGTGCAGGCGGGGCAGGGCGCGCACAGCGTGGAATACCGCGTGATGTCACCAGCGGGCACTCGCTGGGTCCGAGCGTCATTCGGTCCGCCGCGCAATGAAGCGGATGGCGTGGTCAGTTGTAGCGTCTTCTGCATCGACGTCACTACCGAGAAAGCGCAGGCCCAGGCCTTGATCGAGGCCAAGGCAGCGGCCGAAGCGGCCGTGGTGGCCAAGAGTGCATTTCTCGCCATGATGAGCCACGAAATCCGCACGCCGATGGCGGGCGTGCTCAGCCTGGTCGAACTGCTTGGCAAGACGCGGCTCGATGGCGAGCAGGCGCATATGCTCGAAATGGTGCATGACTCGGCCGATGCACTGTTGCAGATCCTGGACGACATTCTCGATTTCTCGCGGATCGAGGCGGGTCGCCTGCAATTGCATGAACATGCCTTCGACCTGCGCCTGATGACGGACGGCGTGCTTGGCTTGTTCGCTTCCCTGTCGCGCGAGAAGGGCGTGCGGCTTTACGCCAGCCTCGACTGGCGCCTGGCGGCCGAATATCGGGGCGACATGACCCGTGTACGGCAGATCATCACCAACCTGTTGAGCAACGCACTGAAGTTCACCGCCAAAGGGCGCGTCGAACTGCACATGGAGCTGCTGGAAGACTCCCTCGAAGGCCATCGTCTTGGCATCACTGTTTCGGACACTGGCATTGGCATGTCGCAGGATCAGCTGGACCGCCTGTTCCAGCCTTTCGCGCAGGCGGAAGCCTCCACGTCCCGCCGTTATGGCGGCACAGGGCTTGGCTTGACCATATGCCGTCGCCTGGCGCACATGATGGGTGGTGAAATCCGGCTCGCCAGCACGCCTGGCTTCGGCACCCAGTCGACCTTCGAAGTTCGACTTCCGGTGGAGCAGTCACTCCGGCCTCAACCAGGGCTGGCTGGAAAAAGAGCGCTGCTGTGCACCGGCGACATCCTGTTGGAGCGTGAACTGTCGAACACCATGTCGGCACTCGGCATGTCCATCGTGGGGGCGGACCCGAAGGACCTTGCCGAATACGATCCGGAGGACATCGACCTCTATGTGGTCGACCTGGACGTAGCGGCACGCGGGGAGTTCCCCGAAGGAGCGCATGCCATCCGCCTGCTGGATGTTCCCGACCCGCGTGGCTTCTACCTCGAACACGGTGACGTGATGCTGGGTGGCCAGCCACTGCTATGGCGTTCTGCCATCGATGCCTGCCATGTTGCGCTGGGCCTGCCCCTGCCGCCTCACGCCAACGTCGAGGCTGGTACTCCACGA
The DNA here is from genome assembly GCF_004296575.1 of Dyella amyloliquefaciens. Classification (GTDB taxonomy): domain Bacteria; phylum Pseudomonadota; class Gammaproteobacteria; order Xanthomonadales; family Rhodanobacteraceae; genus Dyella; species Dyella amyloliquefaciens. Next base: position 474,345 of record NZ_SAYT01000007.1, read on the forward strand.
CGCCACGATGCGCGCATCCTGGTGGCGGAAGATCATCCCATCAACCGTGCCGTCATCAGTCGTCAGCTGGATCGCCTGGGTTATCCGCACACCATTGTTGATAACGGCCAGGAGGCATTGCGAGCGTTGGCGACGTCGCGCTACGACCTGCTGATCACGGACTGCCATATGCCGGTCCTCGACGGCTACATGCTGGCGCGGAGGATTCGCGACATCGAGAAGGGAAGTGGCACCCATCTGCCCATCGTGGCGCTTTCCGCCAGCGCCTTACCGGAGGAAGTCTCCCGTTGCCGCGAGGCGGGCATGGATGAGTTCCTCGCCAAGCCCGTGCAATTGGCCGAACTCGCGGCGATGATGTCGGCGTCCCTCGCGGGCAAGGAGCGCGATGCATCCCGTGCCGATAACCGCACGCCGGCTGCAGAGACGGGACAATGGCGGCTGCTGCTGGAAGCCTATGGCTCGCCGGCGCGGGTGCGCGACGTGTTGCGCAGCTTGATCGACGCTACCCGGCGTGACTTCGTGGAACTCGATCGCGCCATCGAGCGCGGCAGCTCCTATCGGCAAGGCGAACTGCTTCACCGCATTCGCGGTGCACTGCGCCTTGTCGGTGAGGGCGCCCCCGATGATGTGGGGGACAATAAGCACCAACGCGACGAGCTGAAGCGTTACCTCGGCGAGCTCGAAGCGCTGCTCGATCGGTCCGAACATTGGCTTGAGAACGGGCATGGTGCTGACAGGACGCCGGTGCGGTGAACGTGACGCCGCGCGGCGGGCATCGCAAGATATAACGATCGCACCCGTGACCTTTGCCACGTTCCGTGACTTGTAAGTCATGCGTAAGCTTCTGGTGTCATTGCCTTCCGCGCCCTTGATGGCCGTGTCCCCACACGACCATAGTTTCCCCCTGACACGCGTGGCGAGGCCCGGAAATGGAGTCCGCGCATGGCCATGCTCGTCGGTATCTATCTTCTGCAAGTCGAGTCCGTTGAAGTCCCTCGCGATGGCGCGAGTTCATGGACGGCTACATGGACACTTCTGCGCTCCCCGTCAGGCAATCATCTCGACTGGGAGTTGCTGGTGCAGCGCGATACGCCGCGCACTTTTCCTCGTGAAGCAGACGCCTTGCGCGCCGGTCAGGACGAAGGCACGACATTCGCGAGAATGCTGCAGGGAGACGATGGTCTCGAGCCGATGATCGCCGAAGAACTTCAAGTGAAAGCTCCCTTGCGGGAGACAGTGGCTCCCGCAAGGCGATCATTCGCGCTCCACTGATGGCGCCTTGCGCGTTCCTCTCGTTGAGGAAGCGTGGTGGGCATTCAGAGCACGCATGAAAAAGCCCGCATGAAGCGGGCTTTTTTCATCGAGCTATTTGGTACCGGTGATAGGACTCGAACCTACACTCTGTCGCCAGAAGCGGATTTTGAGTCCGCCGCGTCTACCATTCCGCCACACCGGCATTGCAGCGAGGCATTATGCCGGGTTCAGTGCACCGGGTCGAGACCCAGTTGACGATCGCTGCGCTGGTAGTGGTCCTGGCCGAGCGGCTGGAACACGGCGCAGTGGGTCATCTGGCCTGAATAGATGTGGAGGCTGACGGCCACGGCATCATCGCTGGGGTTGCGGATGGTGTGGTACTCGTGCGGCGGGATCAGGCTGCCGGCGGAACCGGGGCCTGCCTGGATGGAACCTACCGGCTGGAAGCGGTAGTGGCCATCTTCGTCGGCCAGGCGTTCGTACTGCACCACCTCGAGCGCGCCACTCCAGACACCTTCCACGCACCACATGCCGCAATGATCGTGAATGGGCGTGCCCTGGCCCGGGCCCCAGGTCATCGCTACCACGCAATAGCCATGCTCTTCGCTGCGGTACAGCTCGCGGCGCGCGTAGCGGCCTTCCGCGGTCTCGAACACGCAGTCGGGCAACTTCACTTCCTTGCCGCGAATGAGCTTGCACAGGCTGTTGCGCAGGCTGTCGGTAACAGCGCGGGTGGAATCCTCAGCGACGGCGGCGTCGATGGCGTCGATTAGTTGGCGGGAGCCAGGAAAATCCAGGGTGAGCATGTCGTTCTCGGATGATGGTGCTGCCCATCCATCTTAGCAGCGCCGGCAGGTGCTCGCAGGCGCCCGCTCAGAGGCGCCCCAGGAAACCGCCAATGGCGCGGCTGTAGTTGGGGATGTCGACCAGGAAGGCGTCGTGCCCCTGCGGCGAATTGAGGGCCACGAAGTCGACCTCGGCGCCTGCGGCGCGCAGGCCATCGGCGATCTGCTCTTGCTGCTCCAGCGGGAACAGGATGTCCGTGCTGACGCCGATCACCATCGCCTGCTCGATACGGATGCGCTTGAGGCCTTCCATCACGCTGCCATTGCCGTACTCGGCGATATCGAACCAGTCACTGGCGCGCGAGAGGTAGAGATAGCTGTTGGGATCGAAGGTATGCACGAAGCGTTGTGCATGGCCTTCCAGGTACGACTCGACTTCGAATTCCATGCCGAACGGGTTGTCGTCACGCTGCTCGGGATCGAGACGGATGCGCGCGAAGCGGCCATTCCACTCCATGGCCGAGCGGTAGGTGATCACGCCCAGCTTGCGCGCGATGCTCATGCCCGCTTCGGGGTAGTGTGCGTGGTCGTAGCGGCCGTTGTCCCAATCGGGATCGAGGCGGATGGCCTCGCGTTGCAGCGAGCGGATGGCGATGGCGAACGGCTGCGCCTGGGGCGCCGTATCCACGCTGATATGCGCGCGCACGCTGCCCGGGTGCAACACCATGTAGGCCAGCGCGCTCATGCCGCCCATCGAGCAGCCGATGAGGCAGGCCAACTGGTCGATGCCCAGGCTGGTGACGGCGGCGTGCGCCGCATTGGCGACGTCTTCCAGCGACAGCTCGGGGAAGTCGAGGCGGTAGGCTTCGCCCGTGGCCGGGTTGATCGAAGCGGCGCAGGTAGAGCCTTTGTCGCTGCCCAGCGAGTTGACGCAGATGACGTACCAGCGTGAGGTATCGATGGCCTTGCCGGGACCGATCATCGCCTCCCACCAGCCGGGCGAGGGGTCTTCGGCGTTGGAGGTGGCGTGGGCGCTGGGCGAGAGGCCGGTGAGGATCAGTACGGCGTTGTCGCGCGCCGGGCTCAACTCGCCCCAGGCTTCATAGGCGACGCGCGCGCCGTGGAGTTCGCCGCCGCGCTTCATCGCGAATGGCGAGGGCAGGGCAAAGTAACGGCGCGCGTCGTTCATCAATGAACCTTGTCGATGGTGATCCTGATCGGGTTGCGCGTAGTGACGTCGACCACGCCGGCGTCGCCTTCGAGGTCGCCCGCCTGCGGCATGGCCTGCCCGTGCTTGCTGATACGGGCACCGACGAACACGCGCGATGCCGAGGATAGTTTGAACTGGGGCGTCATGCCCATCGCATCGGTGAGCGTCACCGTGGCAGGCAGCGCTGCGGCATCCAGCTTCGCCACGGCCAGCGGCATGGGCGGTCCTTGCTCGGCCCGGGCATAGACGAACAGCGTGTCGCCAGGGCTCAGCTTGTCCTTGAGGGTCGGCGACAGGCTCACCTGCACCTGCAGCGCGGGGCCTTGTGCTTCGTCGGCTGCAGCGGCGGGTGCTTCCGGGGCAGTCTTGCCGCCATTGCCTGCACGTGCGTCGGCCACGGCAATCTGCTCGGTGACGGCTTTGGCCACGCTGGAGCCGGGATCAAGTTGGGGCTGCAGCTGACGCCAGGTGGCGGCCGCTTCGGCGTAGTGGTCGCGCTGGAACTGGCTGATGCCCAGCAGCCAAAGTCCGCGTTGGCTTTGCGGGTCCAGCTTCACCGCGCGCTCCAACAGCTCGACGGCGCGCCCCTCGATGCGATGGTCTTCGCGTTGCAGCGAGTCGGCTTCGGCCCAGCCGACCATGGCGGCACTGTTGTTGGCGTCGAGGTGCAGCACCTGGTCGTAGGCATCACGCGCTTCGCTGGCGCGGTGCATCACGCTGTAGGTCTGCGCCAGCAGCATCCAGCCCTGCAGATCGTCCGGCTGCTGCGCGAGGTGATCCTTCAGCTCGGCGACGGCCTGATCGATATTCATGCTCTTGGGTTGCTGCTGCACGCCATTGAGCGCGACCGGCGTGCCCACCGCGAGATACAGCCCGATGGCTGCGATCGGCAGGACGAAGGCCAACGCCAAAGCGAGCGCAAAGACCCGGCGGGAGCGACCATGCTGGCGGCCATGGCGCATCAGGGGCCAAAGCAGCAGCAACAGCGCCGCGGCGATCATCGCTGCGGCGATCAGGAAAAAAGCCAGCTTCACCAATCGTCCCCTTCGTCGTTCGGCTTGTCGTCCGTGACTGCGACCGGCGCAGCGCGGCCACGGCGACGTATCGTCACCACCACCACCACGGCGCCGGCCAGCAGGATCGCCAGCGGGCCGAACCACAGCAGCACCGTGCTGGACTTCACCGGCGGGTCGTACAGCACGAAATCGGAGTAGCGATCGACGAGGTATTGCTTGATCTCGTCGTCGCTCTTGCCTTGTTGCATCAGGTCGAACACTTCGTGGCGCAGATCGCGCGCGAGATCCGCGTTGGAGTCGGCAAGGTTTTCGTTCTGGCAGACCAGGCAGCGCAGCTCGCGCGTGAGCGCCTGGAAGCGGACTTCCTGGGCATGGTCCTTGAACGGGAGGGGGTCGATGGCCTGGGCCAGCGACGTGCTCGCGAACAGCAGCAGCCCCAACTGCAGGAGCGCACCCAGTGCGCGATTACGGAGTCGCCGCTGCGTAGGCTTTTCGCGCACTGGGTGCGCTCCTACAAAAGCAGGTTTGCTCACGGGGCAGGCTCCTTCGCCAGTGCCGCGATCGCGGGCTTCAGTTCCTTCTCGATGGCTTCGGGCGTCAGAGGGCCGATGCGCTTGTAGCGGATCACGCCTTTGCCATCGACGAGGAAACTCTCGGGAGCGCCATACACGCCGAAGTCGATCGCCGTGCGACCTTCCTGGTCGACGATGACCATGTCATACGGATTGCCATGCTTCGCCAGCCACGCCTTGGCGTCTTCCGGCGCATCCTTGTAGTTGTAGCCGACGATGGGCACGCCGATGGACTTGCCCTGCGTCATCAGCACCGGGTGCTCCTCGCCGCAGGCGATGCACCAGCTGGCGAACACGTTGATGAGATAAGGCTTGCCCATCAGGTTGTCGCGGCTGACCGTCTGGGACGGATCATCCAGCTTCGGCAGCACGAAGGCGGGGGCCGGCTTGTTGATCAGCGGCGACGGTACTTCGCGCTGGTCGTGCTGGGCGTTCCACCAGATGCCGAAGCCGAACAACGCCACCAGCAGCAGGAAACCGAAGAACGGCACGAGGCGGCTCATGCGCGCGACTCCTGCAGGGCCGAGGCCGGGACGGTTTCGGTTTCAGCGACGCGCTTGGTACGGAAGCGGCGATCCGCGGCGGCGAAGAAGCCGCCGAGCATCATGAACAGGCCACCGGCCCAGATCCAGCGAACGAAGGGCTTGTCGTAGAGACGCAGTGCCCACGCGCCTTCGGGCTGCGTGCGATCCATCGGCTCGCCCAGCGCCACGTACAGGTCGCGGAACAGGCCGGGGTTGATGGCCGATTCCGTCTGCACCTGGCCGCGCGTGTAGGTGCGCTTCTGCGGATGCATCACGGCGATCTCGCGACCCGAGCGCATCACCGTCACCGTGCCCTGGTCGCCCTGCCAGTTGGGGCCGGTGGTGTGCTGCACGCCGTCGAAGCGGAAATCGTAGCCACCAATGGTGGAGGTCTCGCCCGGGCTCATGCGTACGTCGCGCTCGACACTCAGCGCATTGGTGAGCAGCACGCCGGCGAGGAACACGCCGACGCCGAAATGCGCCAGCAGCATGCCAGCCATCTCGGCCGGATAGCGGCGGCCTGCCGGCATTTCGCGCCAGCGCTTGAACACATACAGCAGGGTGCCGAAGCCGCACCACACCGCGGCGGCCGTGCCGGCAATCGCCTTGCCTTCGCCGTCGGTGATGAAGGCAGCGACGATCGCGCAAGCCACCGTGGCGAGACCGGCACGCCACATAACACGCTTGAGGATCGGCGTATCGCTCTTGCCCCAGCGCAGGTAAGGGCCGAACGGCAACAGCACCACCACCGGAATCATCAGCAGGGTGAACAGGAAGCCGAAGTAGGGCGGGCCGACCGAGATCTTGCCGAGGTTCAGCGCATCGCCGAGCAGCGGGAACAGCGTGCCCAGCAGCACCATCGCGGCAGCCACCGTCAGCATCAGGTTGCCGATGAGGATCGCCGTCTCGCGCGATACCACGTTGAACGGCTTGCCACCGGCGACCTTGGGCGCGCGCAGCGCATAGAGCAGCAGCGAGCCACCGACCACCACGGCGAGGAAGCACAGGATGAACAGGCCGCGCTTCGGATCGGAGGCGAACGCATGCACCGAGGTGAGCACGCCCGAGCGCACCAGGAACGTGCCCAGCAGCGACAGCGAGAAGGCGAAGATCGACAGCAGGATGGTCCACGCGCGCAGACCGCCACGCTTTTCCGTCACGGCCTGCGCATGGACCAGCGCCGCGCCCACCAGCCACGGCATGAAGCTGGCATTCTCCACCGGATCCCAGAACCACCAGCCGCCCCAGCCCAACTCGGCATACGCCCACCAGCTGCCGGCGACGATGCCCGCGGAGAGGAAGCCCCAGGCCACGTTGGTCCAGGGGCGCGCCCAGCGCACCCAGGCCTGCTCCAGCTCACCGCCCAGCAGCGCGGCGATGGAGAACGCGAACGCCACCGAGAAACCCACGTAGCCCATGTAGAGCACGGGCGGGTGGAAGGTCATGCCCGGGTCCTGCAGCACCGGGTTGAGATCGCCGCCATCGGGCGGCATCGGCAACAGGCGCATGAACGGATTGGAGGTGAAGATGATGAAGGCGAGGAAGCCCACCGATACCAGGCCGAGCACGCCGAGTACGCGCGCGATGAACACCTCGGGCAGGCGACGGCTCAAGACGGCCAATGCCAGCGTCCACAGGTTGAGGATGAAGATCCACAGCAGCAGCGAACCCTCGTGCGCGCCCCACACCGCCGCGACGCGGTAGTACCAGGGCAGCGCGAGATTGGAGTTGTCGGCGACGTATTGCACCGAGAAATCGAACTGCAGGAATGCCCACACCAGCAACAGGAAGGCCATGGTGACGAACACCGCCTGGCCCGTCGCGGCGGTACGCGCCACGGCCATCAGCGCGCGGTTGTTGCGCCACGCGCCGACCAGCGGCAACACACCCTGCGCGAACGCCAGCAGCAGGGCGAGGATCAGGGCGAGTTGCCCGAGCTCCGGAGTCATTGCGGTTTGTCCTGGCCGGCGGCCTCGTTGACCTGTTTGCCCTCGTGCGCCTTGGCCATGGCGTCCTTCAACTCCTTGGGCATGTAGGTTTCGTCATGCTTGGCGAGCACTTCGGTCGCGATGAAGCGCGCGTTGTCCATGTGACCCGTCGCGATCACCGACTGGTTGTCGCGGAACAGGTCGGGAAGGATGCCGGTGTATTCCACCGGCATCGAACCGCTCGCATCGACCACGGTGAAAGTGACCTTCAGCGAATCGCTGCTGCGCTGGATCGAGCCGGCCTTCACCATGCCGCCGAGGCGGAACGACTTGTAGCTGCGGGCCTCGCCGGTCTGCACCTGGCTGGGGGTGAACAGGTAATTCATGTTCTGCTGCAGCGCGAAGACGGTCAGTCCGACCGCGACCACGGCTGCTGCGACCACGAGGAGAACAATGATGAGCCTGCGCTTGCGGGTGGGATTCATAAGACTCTGTAGGTGCCGGTCATGGCACTGAAGGGTTGCGTTGCTGCCGTGCAGCCTGCCGCGCCAAGCGGCCGCGCAGTTCGCGCAGCTGGCGGCGACGGCGGAAGCTGGGGCTGAGGTAGTCGGCGGTCAGCACGATGAAGAACAGTGCGAATGAAGGCCACACATAGGCGGCATAACCGCCCATGGCGAGGAAGTGGTCCCACGAGAACGGCGTCATCGCAGGCCCTCCTTCTCTGCAATCTGTCGCACCCAATCCTTGCCGCTTTCCAGCGACAGCAGGTCGGTGCGCACGCGGCCGAACAGGCTGGCGATGTAATAGAACTTGGTAGCGGCCATCATGGTAAGCAGGGGCCACAGCATGTCGCCGCTCATCTTGGACGGACCGAGGATGCGTACGGTGGAACCCTGGTGCAGCGTGTTCCACCAGTTCACCGAGAAATGCACGATCGGCACGTTGATGATGCCGATGATGGCGAGGAAGGCTGCGGCACGTGCACCCTGGCGGCGATCTTCGAAGGAGTGATACAGGCCGATCACGCCGAGATACAGGAACAGCAGCACCAGCTCGGAAGTCAGCCGCGCGTCCCAGGTCCACCAGGTGCCCCACATCGGCTTGCCCCACAGGGAGCCGGTGACCAGGGTGATGAAGGTGAAAGCCGCGCCGATCGGCGCCGATTCCATCGCGACCACCTCAGCCAGCTTGATACGCCACACCAGCGAGATGAACGCCGCCACGGCCATCACGCCGTAGATGAAAAGGCTCATCCAGGCACTGGGCACGTGAATGAAAATGATGCGGTAGGCATCACCCTGCTGGTAATCGGCGGGAGCGAGGACCAGTCCGCCATACAGCGCCACGGCACCGAGCAGCAGCGCCAGGGCCAGCGCCCAGGGACGTAGCACTCCAGCGAAACGGTAGAAGTTCGGCGGCGAGCTGAGCTTGTGAACCCAGAGCGGGATCCAGTTGGCCATCGTCTTATGCGTCCAGAGCTATCCGAAGGGCGGCGGCGCAGGCGAGCGGCGCCAGCACCAGGGCCATGACCAGCGCGGCCCCCAGCCAGGCGATGGGAGCGAGCCACGGCAGCCCCTGTTGTGCCGCGGCGACGGCGCCGGCGGCGAAGATCACCACTGGCACGCAAAGCGGCAGCAGCATCAAGGCCAGCAGCATACCAGAGCGCCGGCTGCCGGCCGTCAGCGCCACCAATACCGCGCCCAGCAGGCTGAGCAGCGGCGTGGCGAGCAGCAACGCGTAGACCAGCACCGGCATCACCGGCGCCGGCAGGTGCAGCATGCCGGCCAGCAGCGGTGCGACCACGATCAGCGGCAGCGCAGTGGTGATCCAGTGCGCCAGGATCTTCATGGCCAGCATCATCGCCAGCGGTTGCGGCGAGAGCATCAACTGCTCCAGCGAACCGTCCTCGATATCGCTGCGGAACATCGCGTCCAGCGCAAGCAGCATGGCCAGCAGCATGGTCAGCAACACCACGCCGCCGGCAATGCGCTGCAACAGTGCGTCTTCAGGACCCAGCGCGAACGGAAACAGGGTGACCACGATCAGTGCATAGAGCACCGGCATGGTGATGTCGCCACGGCGGCGCCAGGCCAGGGTGAGGTCGCGGCGCAACGTGGCGGCGCAGGCGGAGGCAAGCGTCGCGTGACTCATGCGTGCATGCGTACCCGTGTCGGTTCGCCGCCCAGAAAGCTCACCGCGCCATGGCTGGTCACCAGCGCGGCGCCGCCTTCGGCAGAATGCTCGGCCAGCAGGCGGTTCACCAGCTCGATGCCGGTGCGGTCGAGATTGGCGTAGGGCTCGTCCAGCAGCCACAGCGTGGCAGGCAGCAACAGCAGTCGAGCAAGGGCGGCACGTTTCTTCTGGCCGGCGGACAGGCGTCGCACGGGTTCGTCTTCGTAGCCCGCCAGCCCGATGCTGGACAGCGCGCTCGCCACGTCCCGGCCGTCGCGCATGCCGTAGGTACCGGCAGCGACGGCGAGGTTCTCGCGGGCGCTGAGATCGCCCTTGAGACCCAGGTGATGACCCAGGAACAAGGTGTCGCCCAGGTGCTCGATGCGCCGCCAGGGGCGGCCGCGCCAGCTCAGCTCACCTTCGTCCAGATGCAGCAGGCCGGCCAGGATGCGCAGCAAGGTGGTCTTGCCGCTGCCGTTGTCGCCCTCGACCAGGGCCACTTCGCCTTCGCGCACGCTGAAATCCAGGGGGCCGAACACGGGTTCGTCCTGGCGGTAGAAGGCGAGGCCCCGTGCTTCCAGCAGGATCGGGGTGGTGGCAGACAGGTTAGTCATCGCGCGATTGTCCGCAAACGCTGACAGGGTTGTCCATGCGGCGTGCTGCCGCCAAGCGACTCGGAAGGGGTGGGTGCATCCGGTCAGGGCGGCAATCGCAGTTGTGCCGTTCCGTTGCCTCGGCCGTAGACGTAGCCATGCTGGCCGAAGCGGCGGGCCAGCGCGTCCAGCGGACCCGCCTCGGGACCCACTACGAACAGGCTGCGCTCTTTCCAGCCGTTGGAACCGATGCCAACGCCTGCTGCGATCTGACGAGTGGCCGGCGACTCGCGGAGCGCGCGCAGCAGTAGCCGTTGGGCCTGACGGTTATGCGCCCGCGAGAGCGGCTGCGAGCGCGGGTTCCAAGCCGTGATGAATCCCCAGGGGTACTCATTCACCCATGGCGCGAGCGATGCAGGCAGCGGTTGACCGATGCGGATGCTTGCGTACCCGCCGCCAGCGAGACGCACCCGGTAATCGGTGCCCCGGTAGGCGGCAATCAGCGCCTCATCCATGCAGGTCGGGCAGTGGCGGCAAGGTAGCCTGCAGCGTGGCTGCGGCCGCGCCCAGGTCGACCGAGCTCGCCTGCGTCGAGCCGCGCAGCAGCTGTTCCAGCAGCACGTCCTGGGCACGCCCACGCTCATAGGCGTACGCATAGGGCAGGTGGGTGAAGGTGACCATGCGGTAGCGCGCCATGAAGTGCTGCGGCACGCGCTCGGCCAGCAGGGCGCCCAGCTCGCGCTTGGCCAGGTAGTGCGGGTCCGCCACCGAGTCGCGCATTTCCACATAGTTCTCCAGCGCCATGGCAGCGATCGCGTCGCTGTTGGGCTGGCGGATGCGCTGGAATTCGGCGAACACCTCGGCGGTGTCGCCCGGCGCCTCGGCCATCAGCGAGGCCAGCACCACGGTGTCCTCGAAGCCGCAATTCATGCCCTGGCCGTGGAACGGCACGATGGCATGCGCGGCGTCGCCGACCAGCAGGGCCCGGCCACCGAGGTGCCATCGCTGCAGGTACAGGGTGGACAGCGTGCCGACCGGGTGACTGTCGTAGTCGTTGGCGAAATCGGGAACGAGCGGGAGCACGTCCGGGAAATCGTGCTCGAAGAACGCACGGGCGGCCTGGGCGTCGGGCAGTGTCGCGAAGCTGGGGTGCGCACCCTGCGCAGGCAGGAACAGCGTGACGGTGAAGCTGCCCTCGGTGTTCGGCAGGGCAATGCACATATAGCCGCCGCGCGGCCAGATATGCAGGGCATGCGGCTCCAGCGCGAACTGGTCGTGGCCGCCGCTGCGGTCGACCAGGTCGGCAGGCAGGGTGCCAGCCGGAGGGATTTCGAGTTCCTTGTAGGCGTGTCCCAATGCTTCGACGCGCTCGCCCAGCGGAGAGTGCTGGTTCATCGCCGCGCGCAGGGCCGAGCCTGCGCCGTCGGCACCGATCACCACCGGGGCGTCGATTTCGCGCGTGACTCCCGCTTCATCGGCAAGGCAGATGCGTCCGGCATCGAAGTCAGCATCGACCAGCGATTGTCCGAAATGGAAACGCACACCGGCCGCTTCGGCGGCATCCAGCAACAGCATGTTGAGTGCGCCGCGCGAGACGGACCAGATCACTTCGCTGTCGTCGACGCCGTAGCGCTGGAGCCCCGAGCGGCCATCGCGCGTGTGCACCATGCGGCCGCGCATCATCACCGCGCGCTGCAGTACGTCGTCGGCGAGGCCGGCCTGGCGCAGGGCGTGCAAGCCACGTTCGGCCAGCGCGAGGTTGATCGAGCGGCCGCCTACGAAACCGGCGATGCGCGGATCCGGGCGCTTCTCGAATACGTCGACCTTGAAACCACGTCCCGCGAGTTGTTGGGCCAGCAGTGCACCAACGAGACCGCCGCCGATAAGGGTGATTTGCTGCGCCATGGGGCTCCGCTGAAAGTGGTCAACGCGTAGGGCGCCAAGAGTAGCGGGTTGCCATCATGCAGGCGAAGCGGTCATCCGGCGGCAGCCATGGGCGGTGCGCAACACCTTTCGGGCCCGGCTTTTCGAGCGGTGCTGTCGACCGGGACGGCCTCAGAAGCTCATGAAGTACCCGCCGTTGACCGGCAGGTTCGCGCCCGTGATGTAGCCGGCGTCGTCGGCCGTCAGAAAGGCCACGGCACGCGCGATGTCGCCGGGCGAGCCCAGGCGGCCCACCGGAATGTCCGAGATGATCTGCGCACGGATGTCTTCAGGTACGGCAGCCACCAGCGCCGTGTCGCAGTAGCCAGGGGAAACGGTGTTCACGGTGATGCCCTTGCGGGCTGTCTCGCGCGCCAGCGCCATGCCGAAGCCGTGCACGCCGGCCTTGGCGGCCGAGTAGTTGGTCTGGCCGAACTGGCCGGTCTGACCGTTTACCGAGCTCAGGTTCACGATGCGGCCGAAGCCTCGCTCGCTCATGCCTTCGACCACGTTGCGGCACATGTTGAACACGCCGTCGAGGTTCACCCGCATCAGCTCATGCCACTGCTGCGGAGTCATCTTGCGCAGGCTGGTATCTCGCGTGATGCCGGCGGCGTTGACCAGGATGTCCACGCTGCCATGCTGTTGCTGCACGCGCTCCACAAGTGCGGCGCAGCTGTCGAACTGGCTCACATCCGCGGGCTCGAACTTCACTGCGCCATCGAGATCGGCGAGTTCACGCTGGAAGGCATGCAGCCGTTCCGCGCGTGCGGGCAGATCCACCGCAATAACTTGACGGCCGGACTCCGCCAGCTGGCGACAGATCTCGGTACCGAGACCGCCGATGCCTCCGGTCACGAGGGCAACGCGCGGGATGCGGGCGGAAGAGCTCATGTGAAGGACTCGTGCACATGCCGCAGAGCAGCACGTGTTGTGCTGCAGCGGCGTCTAAAACGGAACGGCCGGCTTAAGTTGCCGGCCGTAGGTTCAGGGCTTCTTGTTGCCGCGAGGCGGCTGACCCTGGTTTGCGGTATTGAGCAGGCCGCTCTGCATGTTGCGCCAGGCTTCCATGTTGCGCTCGGTCAGGTCGTTGAGCATCGACCAGGGCGTCTGGCCCAGCAGGCTGTTGAGCTGGGTGCGGAACTGCTGCTGCTGGTCGAGGAAGACCTGCAGGCTGCGTTCCAGGTAAGGCCCCATGAAGCCCTGCAACGAATCACCGTAGAAACGGATGATCTGGCTGAGCAGTTGGGGCGACAGCATCGGCTGCCCCTTCTCCTCATGCTCGGAGATGATCTGCAGGAGCACCGAGCGAGTCAGATCCTCGCCGCTCTTGGCGTCGCGGACCTCGAAAGTTTCGCCGTCCAATACCAACTGACGGACCTCTTCCAGCGTGATGTAGCTGGAGATTTCCGTGTCGTAGAGCCGACGGTTCGGATACTTCTTGTATGGTGCGGATCGTTTGTGCCATGCACACAAACTAGCAGAAGGTATTGCGCCGCACCAGTCATCCCTTACGAAAGTCATGCTGCACCGGCGAGTGCAGCATTCGTTAAATATCAGTGACCTACCGCGCCACCCGCGGCGCCGAACGGGGGCTTGGCGAACCAGAGCACGGGGATCAGCAGCACGAACAGGATCGTGCACATCCAGAAGATGTCGTTCACGGCCAGGGTCAGGGCCTCCCGGCTCACCAGCTGGTCAGCGATGCCCAGGGCCTGGGTCTGGCCGAAGCCGCCGTGGCGCAACCCCTGCAAAACCTGCGTGGCCGCCGGATTGGAGGGCGCCACGTATTCCGTCAGCGTGGCGTGGTGCAGGATGCCGCGGTGCTGCCACAGGGTGACGGTCACGGCAGTTGAGACGCTGGAGCCCAGGGTGCGGAAGAAGTTGGCGAGACCGGAGGCACTGGCGATCTGATCGGCCGGCAGCCCGGCGAGGTAGATCTGGTTGAGCGGGATGAAGAAGCAGGGAATGGCAATGCCCATCACGAAGCGGGGCAGCACCAGCGAACTGAACGACGCGGAGCTGTCGAAGGTGGAGAACCAGTACGAGGTGGCCGCGAACATGACGAAGGAGAACGTCACTACGGCGCGCAGCTCCAGCCGGTCCATGTTGCGTCCCAGCACCGGGGACAGCAGGAAGGCGAGGATGCCCACCGGCGCCGTGGCCAGGCCCGCCCAGGTGGCGGTGTAGCCCAGCGTCGTCTGCAGCCACAGCGGGAACACCACGTTGATGCCGAAGAAGGCGAACATCCCCAGCGACAGCGCTGTCACGCCCACGGTGAAGTTCCGCTGGCGGAACAGGCTGAGGTCGATCACCGGATGCTTGGCGTGCAGCTCCCACACCACCAGGAAGACCAGGCAGACCAGCGCGGTCAGGCCCAGCGTGGTGATCATCGGCGAGGAGAACCAGTCATGGTCGTTGCCGTTGTCCAGCATGAACTGCAGGCAGCCGACGCCCGCCACCAGCAGCACCAGTCCGATGACGTCGATGGGCGACTGGAAGGTCTTGGTCTCACGCTTGCGCAGCAGCGACCAGGTAATGACGCCGGCCGCAATGCCGACGGGCAGGTTGATGTAGAAGATCCACGGCCAGGAGAAGTTGTCGGTGAGGTAGCCGCCCAGGATCGGGCCGAAGATCGGCGCCACCACCACGGTCATCGCCCATAGCGCCAGCGCGATGCCCTGCTTGGCCTTGGGATAGCTGGCCAGCAGCAGGGTCAGCGACAGCGCCACCATCGGGCCGGAACCGGCACCCTGCATCAGGCGCGCGACCACCAGCATCGGCATCGACGTGGCCAGGCCGCACATCATCGAGAACACGACGAAGAGGAATACCGAGAAGACGAAGGTCTTCACTTCGCCGAAGCGTCGCGCGATCCAGCCGGTGAGCGGCTGCATGATCGCGCTGGCCAGCGAGTAGGAGCTGATGGTCCAGGTGCCTTCACTCGCACTCACGCCGAGGCTGCCGGCGATATGCGGCACCGCGACGTTCACGATGGTCATGTCCAGCACCTCCATGAAGGTGCTGAACGCGACTGCGATGGTCAAAAGGACCAGCGCGGTGCCGTGCAAGGGCGGCAAGCCCTCGGCGGTCTTCTGGTCGTTCGATTGGTCGGCCATGTCGGCGTGTCCGTCGTGTCAGTTCGCGTCGCCCTGGCGAACGTTGGCCTTGATGATCTTCTCGGCCTCCGCATCCGCCTTGGTGGCCATCTGCTCGTAGACGTCGGTCTGCGCGATCGGCTGGCCGCTGCCCTGGGGCGCCATCATTGCGCCCTTGTCGTTGGTGATGTCCACGGTCACTTCGGTGGACAGGCCCACGCGCAGCGGATGCTGGTCGAGCTCCTTGTCGTCCAGCGCGATGCGCACCGGTACGCGCTGGATCACCTTGATCCAGTTGCCGGTGGCGTTCTGCGCGGGCAGCAGCGAGAACACGCTGCCGGTGCCGGCGCCCAGGCCAATCACCTTGCCGTGGAATTCCACGCTGCCGCCGTAGACGTCGGATTCGATCGTCGCCGGCTGGCCCACGCGGATGTGGCGCAGCTGGTTTTCCTTGAAGTTCGCGTCCACCCACAGGTCATGCAGCGGCACCACGCTCATCAGCTGCTGGCCCGGCTGCACGCTGTTGCCGAGCTGCACGCTGCGCTGGGCGACGTAACCCGTCACCGGCGCGTAGATGCTGTTGCGCTGCGCGGCGATCCACGCGGCGTGGAAATTCGCGCGCGCCTGTTCCACCGCGGGATTGTTGGCGACCACCGTGCCTTCGATGGCGGCATGCGCGGCCTGTGCCTGCGCCTGCGCCGCGCCAAGCGCGGCCTGGGCCTGGTCGACGCCGTCGCGCAGATGCTGCACTACTTCCGGCGCTTCCGCTTGTTCGGCGATCAGCGGCTGGCGGCGGGCCAGGTCTGCCTGTGCCTTCTTCAGGTCCACCTTGGCCCTGGCCACCTGGGCATCGGCGCTGGTGGCCGAATCCGTCTGTTGGCGCACCTGGCGCACGGCCTGTGCCAGCGCGCTGCTGGCTTGCTGCAGGCGCACGTCGGCATCAGTGTTGTCGAGCTTCACCAGCACCTGGCCGGCTTCGACGCGCTGCGTGTCGTCGGCAAGGATGGCGATCACGGTGCCGGGCACCTGTGCGGAGATCGCCACCTGGTTGCCGCCCACGTACGCGTTGTCGGTCTTCTCGCGCGTGGAGAACACGAACATCCACAGCAATACCCATGCGACGCCAGCAAGAATGAACACCGTGGCGACGATCAGCAGCGCGCGGCGGCGCTTGGCCGGATCCTTCGCGGCCATGCCGCTGTCGTTGTCCTGCGGTTTGGCGTTGGAATCAGTGGCGCTCATGGGTGGCGTCTCCGGAAGGGTTCGATGCGGAAGATGAGGTGTCGCTGGCGGCCTGTTCCGGCGTCACGGCGCGATAGCCGCCGCCCAGCGCCTTGATCAGCGAGATGTCGGTGGACAGGGCCTGCGCCTGCAGGCTGACGTCGTCATCCTGTTGCTGCAGCAGCTGTCCCCTTGCGGCGAGGGCTTCGCGCACGTCGCTCACACCACGGTGCACGCGCGACTGCGCGTTGGCCAGCAGTGTTTGATTGGCGGCAATCTCGTGCGCCTGCTCCTTGCGGCGACCTTCGATCTGCTGCGCGGTGAGGCTTTGCGTGGCGACGTCGCGTGCCGCGCTGAGCACGGTGCTGTTGTACTGCGCGACGGCTGCGTCGAGCTGCGCCTTGCTCACGCCGTAGTTCGCCTCGAGCAGGCCGCCGGTGAAGATGGGCAGGTGCAACGCCGGCGTCAGGGCGAACACACGGTTGCCGGCATTGAACATCTTGTCCAGGTCGATGCTGGAGAGCCCCGCCATCGCGCTGATGCTGATGTCAGGATAGAACTCCGCGCGCGCCACGTCGGTCTGCCGCAAGGCCGACTCGACCTGCCAGCGACTGGCGGCGATATCGGGGCGGCGCGCCATAAGGTCCACGCCCACGTTGTCGGGAAGCCCGCTGGTGGCGGAGGGCAGGGCATGCGGCTCAAGCGAAGGCAGTTGTGCCGGCGCGACGCCGACGAGGCTGGCCAGCGCGGCCTGGCGAATCTTGGCCGAGCTCTGCAGCGCGACCAGCATCTGCCGCGTGCCGGCGAGTTGGGCCTGGGCCGATTGCACGGTATCCGGGCGATCCACGCCTTGGCGCACGCGCAATTCCGCGATTCGCAGCAGTTGCTCCTGTATCTGCACGCCCTGTTGCGCGATGTTGATGCGAGCCTCGTCCGCGAGCCAGCCGAAATACGTGTCGGCCACCGTACTCTGGATGGCGAGTGCCGCCGCGCTGTGCTGCGCCTCGGCGGCATGGGCCTGGTCCACGGCCGATTCGATGGTCGCGCGCTTCTTGCCCCACCAGTCGAAGTCGTACTGCGCCTGCACGCCGATGTCGCCCTGGTTGTACCAGGTGAAGCCGAGGAACTTCGGCGGGATCAGCCCGTTCTCGCTCAGCTTCTGGCGTTCGACCTGCGCGCTGCCGCTCACGTTGAGTCCAGACTGCGCCGTGGCGGCACGAATGGACTGCTGCGCAGACGCGACGCGGGAACGCGCCTGTTCAAGATCGGGCGAATCCTTCATCGCCAGCGCGACAAGCGTGTCCAGCTGGGGATCGTTGTACTGGCGCCACCATTCGGCATCGGGCCAGCCAGCACGATGGCCGGCATCGAGGCCCGCGAGCGGGACGTCATCGCGAATGGCCGGGTGACCCAGCTTCGCCGGGATCGAGCAGCTGGCGATGGCCATGGCCACGGCGCACGCGAGCAGTGATCGCGTAACCAGGCCGTGGCGAATCGGAACACGTGAAGTCATGGACTGGGATCCGAAGATTGAAGAGAGTCGATATTCAGCGCGACCTGGCGCAGCAGGCGCTCGAGGGTGCGCTTGTCGCCAGCGCTCAATGAGGCGTAGGCACCGAGCACCCTGGGAAAGAGCGGGGGAAGAATTTTCCGCACCAGGCGCTTTCCGGTCGGGGTGATGTTGAGCAGGATGCGACGCCGGTCTTCCGCGCTGTGCGAGCGCGCGGCAAGCCCGGCCTTGACCAGCGCGTTGCCGATGCGCGTCATGTTGGTGGCGCCTTGCTGCGCGAACCCGCACAACTCGCTGGGCGTCGCGCCATCCGGGCTGCTGTAGAGAGCCATCAGGGTGCGGAAGTCGCTGTCGTTGAGGCCGTGCGGTTTGAGGTACGCCTCGACTTCGCCGAGCAGGGTGCCGCCCACCAGCAACAGCAGGCGGGTCAACCGGACCTCCTGCTGCGGAGCTTCCGGGATCATCTCGCCCACGCGGGCGATCCCGGCATCCATGCGGCTGAGCCCTTCGCGCAGATTGCTCATTTCATCAAGGAATAGTTCACTGGTGAAATATAACGGTACTCGTTCACGCCTGAAGATCACAAGTGCCGCGTCAAGGTGGAGCGAATCGGGGGTCTACGAGGCGATGCGGTAGGTCAAGCGTGGGTGAAGCCGAACAGCATGGCCGCATTGGCCGTGGTGGCGGCGGCAACCGAAGTTTCGCTTTCGCCGCGCAACTGTGCGATCACCTGAAGCACCTCGGTGATGTTCGCCGGCTCGTTGCGTTGGCCTCGATGGCAGGCGCCCGGCTGGTCGGGTGCGTCCGTTTCAAGCAGCAGGTGTTCGATGGGCATGGCGGCGATGATCTGGCGCAGGCGCTGCGCCCTTTCGTAGGTCACCGGGCCGCCAATGCCGATATGAAAGCCGATGTCCCACAATCGCTGGGCCTGCTGCAGGCTGCCGGAAAAGCTGTGCACCACGCCGCGAAGGCCACCAAGTCGCTTCATGGTCGAGGTCACTTCGTCCATCGCGCGTCGGGCATGGACGATCACCGGCAGGTCGAAATCGCGCGCTATGCGCAACTGGCGATGGAAATATTCGCGCTGCTGTTCAGCATCCAGTTGGGGGACAAAAAAGTCGAGACCGATCTCGCCCACCGCGACGGCTCGATGAGTCTCCAGCTGCATCACCAGCGCGTCGAGGTGCTCCGGTCGGTGCTCCGCGAGGTACATGGGATGCAGGCCATAGGCGGGGTGCACCTGCGCATGGGCTGCGCTAATCGTGGCGATACGCGACCAAGAGGCCTGGTCGACCGCAGGGACCACAATGTGCTGGATGCCGGCCTCGCGGGCGCGCTCGAACATCGCCTCCCGGTCGGCTGCGAAACCCGCGTCGTCGATATGCGCATGGCTGTCGGTGAGTTCGAGCACAGATTAAGGCTTCCTATCCGCTCAAAATGGTCGGCTGCGGTCTAAGCGAGCATTCAGTGAATCAAGGGTTCAATGACGGCACGTAAGGATCGAATCAGGCGGTTGCGGGGTGCTCCGCCGATCCAGACAGGAGAGCATTATGAACAGGTTGGTCGCTTCAGCGCTGCATGTGGGCATGGGCGCTGTGTTGGTATTTGGTCTTTCGGCGTGCAACCGCGACGCCAATGCCGACGGTGGCGTGGGTTCCACGGCGCAGCAGGCCGCAGGCCAGGACGGGGCGAAGTACGCCCGCGTGGTGAGCGTAACGCCGGTGCGCGATCAGGCATCGGCGCCGCAGCAGGTGTGTCATGACGAAGTCGTGACGCAGCACAAGCCGGTGCAGGACACCCATCAGATTGCAGGTACCGCCATTGGTGCGGTTGCCGGTGGCTTGCTCGGCAATCAGGTCGGCGGCGGCAAGGGACGCACGCTCGCCACGGTGGCGGGTGCGGTCGGCGGCGGCTACGCCGGTCACGAAATCCAGGCGAATCATCAGCGCAATGCCACGACACAGTCCACGCAGCGTCGTTGCGAAACCGTGCCGGGTAATGGTGGCGACAAGGTGGTGGCGTACGATGTGAGTTACGAGTACAACGGTGTTACTCGCACTGTGCGCATGGATCACGATCCGGGCGACAGGCTGCAGGTACAGGAAGGTGTGGTAGCCGTTTCCGACGCTCACTGAGGATTCACGCCATGCGGACATTGCTTAGACATTTGGCTGTCGTTGGATTGATTTCAGTTCTAGGGATTCTTTCCGGTTGCGAGACACCGCCCCAGCGGCAGGTGGTCTATAGCGGTAGTTCAAGTCGTTGCGAGCAATGTGGCGTGGTGAGTGACATACGCCAGGTCCAGACACAGAAGGGTTCTTCCCCGCTGGGCATGGTGATCGGTGGTATCGCCGGTGGCGTGATCGGCAATCAGTTCGGCGGCGGCAGCGGCAAGACCCTGACGACGGTGGCTGGTGCGGTTGCCGGTGGTGCCATCGGCAACCAGGTCGGCAAGAACAACAGTAGCCCGGACGTGGCCTGGCAGGTGACGATCAAGCTGGACGATGGTCGCTACGCCACGGTGACGCAAGGTGCTGATCCGCAGGTGCGCCCCGGTGACTACGTGCAGATCCGCAACAATCTTGTCTATCGGCTCTGACGTTTAAGACGTATAGACGTCCAAATAAAAAGGCCCTCATGCGAGGGCCTTTTTTCATGGGTGATGGTTGTGTGGTCAGTTGACCGCGTAGAAGGCGTGGTCGCCGATGGTCTTCACCACGCGCTTGGTCGACCATGCAGGTGCCACGGCCAGCGTGGCGAAGTGGTCGGCCTGCGGAACGTAGACGGTGCGTTCGCCCTTCGGAAGGCTCCAGTTGCTGATGGAGTCGCCGGCGATTTTCCACGCCTTCGTCCACGAGTTGAGGTCGGTGACCTCGAAGGTGCTTGCGGTCGTTGTCAGTGCAAACTGACGCGGAGAAGTAACCACGTCGCAAACACTTCCGCCCCAGGTGCCGCGATCGCGACGCCGAAGGGCAACCTCGGCCACTGCATACTGCCCGATGGTCGATTCACTGCGTGCCTCGAGATATACCGTCGTGGCCAGGCAGGTCTGGTCCGCGAGGGGCTGGGGTAGCACGGACGCTAACCACAACAGCATCGAAAGTTTCATTGTCTGCCTCCAGCGTGCTGTACGCGCGAAGCCGGTGATGCGTGACTTCGAGCGCCGTTGCGATGGACGGGCGGGCAGGCCGTTCCATCTGGATTGAACACCTTGGCCGAAACTTGTGGTCAAGGCGGTTTGCCACGGGATTGTGGCCAGTCGAGCGGCTGATCCGGCGCCGCTCTCTACTTGTACGTGCTGCAATGGCTTGGTTACGGGTACGACGACCGCGTTGCCTGCAACTACACCGCGTCTATGGCGGCAGGTACTCCGGCGTTATCTGCCGGGTCGCGCTGATCCGGACCCCTCCGGTTCGTCGCGTATGTCGGCACCCTTGGGCATCGGGCGCCACTGAATTGGCTGGCGGAGACTAGTGGCGAGTTTCCGATCTGGCAAGTGCCTGGCAGTTCAGATTCACATTGTGCTCACGCTTGCTGAAGCGATCGCGAATCCCTTCGCAAGCAATTGCTTCATGCCGGCCAACTCTCTTCGATATGCATCGTGATGACGTTGCCATCGATATCGAACGTGCTGTTTTCAAGTGCTCCAGCGAGTTCGTCATCGATGACGGCGAGTGCCAGGGCGCGTGCCCCTTCGCCGGCGACTTGGAGCAAATGGACGGCTCCTTTATCGCCATGGCGCAGCAAGGTGCCCCCAGTCAAGTGCTGCGACAATACGACGCAATGCATATGCCGCTTGTGTCCGCCGCGATAGTGCAGGCGGGCCACGATCTCCTGTCCCGGGTAACAACCTTTGTCGAATGACACTGCCCGCAGGCGCTCGAGCGAGAGGGCGGGTGGCAGCAGCGCTCCTAGTGCATCGGCGGGCAGCCATGGCCAGCCAGCGAGAACCTGCGACAGGCGCCAGTCGTCGCTCTCTTGGTTGGCGCCCACGACGAGACTGTGGTCGCCGCAGCCGAACGTGTAACCATCGCCTTCACGAGTGACAGCGTAAGTGTCGAGCGCAGGGCCGGTGCCGAGGGAGATTGGTGCATGGGCGGTCAGTCTGACTTTGGCGCGGAATACGAAGCGCTGCAGTGACTGCGCCATGGAAGCGGTATCGCCCCCGCGCAACAGCAAGAGCAATCCGTCGTCGGCAACGCGGGCAAGGTGGAACAGGGCGAGCACCCGGCCTTGCGCATCGAGCCACGCATTGAATTGCCATTGCCCGACGGCAAGCGTATGGACGTTGCCGCTGAATTGGGCCTGGGCGAACGCAAGGGCGTCGGCGCCTTCGATGGACAGGGTCTGAGCAGAGTGGTGTGTAGCCATAGATGGGCGAGGTGAGGGCAGGGCGCTGGCCATACAAGTGTGGTCTGCTTACTGTCAGACGATCACGTCGCCGTCAAGGTTGTGCTGAATTTACGCAAGTATTACGCTTTTACAGCTTTCACATACCATGTCCGATACGTCCTCCCAGCCAAAGTCCTCGCCGGCTTCCGCTCCTGCGGAACAAGCGACCGTGCCTGCCGTTCCGGCGACGGAAAAGACCCCGGCTGAGCGGCCGGCCCCGGATCCCACCCGCTACGGCGATTGGGAAAAAAACGGGCGCTGTATCGACTTCTGATCTTCGCCGCGCCGGCTCCGCGCCGGCGTCGCTGGAGATAGGGAAGGGCGGTAAAGGGCATCAGCGATTCCACCCAGGATAGCCGCCATGGCAGACACGCAACGACCGCTCTCTCCACACATGGGCATATATAAGTGGCAGGTACAGATGGTGACATCCATCTTGCATCGCGCTACTGGCATCGCCCTCTCCGTTGGAACCCTGATCGTACTGTGGGGAGTGTTCTCCCTCGCCACTGGCGAAGACAGCTACAGCCAGTTCAGGACCTGCATCGGCAGCCCGATCGGGCTGATCCTCATGTTTGGTTGGACCTGGGCGCTGTTCTATCACCTGTGCAATGGCATCCGTCATCTGCTGCAGGACGGCGGCATGGGTTATGCCATTCCGCAGTTCGTGCGCTCCAGCTGGCTCTCGATCATCGTGAGCATCGTGCTGACGGTGCTGGTCTGGGCCTACGTGCTGACTTCCGGAGGTGCGGCATGAGCGCGAACGGCCAGAAGCATGACGTGCGCAACGACATGCGCAATCCGCTCAAGCGAGCCCGCGGCCTTGGTTCGGCGCAGTCTGGCGTCGGCCATTGGTGGACGCAGCGCGTCACCGCGACGGCGCTGGTGTTCCTCGGCATCTGGTTCGTGCTGACCGTGCTCGGCATGATCCACGCCGACTACGCCACGGCCCGCTCGATCGTCGCCAAGCCGTGGAACGCAGTGCTGCTGGTGGCCTTCGTGCTCACCATGTGCTGGCACGCCGTGCTCGGCCTGCAGATCGTGATCGAGGACTACGTGCATACGCGCTGGAAGGAAGTTGCCCTCCTGGTGCTGGTGAAGTTCATTGCAGTGCTCGGCACGCTGGCCACGTTGATGGCCGTGCTGCGCGTGGCGCTGGGAGCCTGATTCCATGGAAAGCTACAAGATCCAACAGCATAAGTACGACGTCATCGTGGTCGGCGCCGGCGGCGCGGGCCTGCGCGCCACCTTCGGCCTGGCCGAGAAGGGCCTCAAGGCCGCGTGCATCACCAAGGTGTTCCCGACCCGCTCGCACACCGTGGCGGCGCAGGGCGGTATCTCCGCCGCACTCGGCAACATGGGCGAGGACGACTGGCGCTTCCACTTCTACGACACGATCAAGGGTTCCGACTGGCTCGGCGACCAGGATGCGATCGAGTACATGTGCCGCGAGGCGATTCCGGCCATCATCGAGCTGGAACACTACGGCGTGCCGTTCTCGCGTACCGAGGAAGGCAAGATCTACCAGCGTCCGTTCGGCGGCATGACCACCCATTACGGCAAGGGCACCGCGCAGCGCACCTGCGCCGCGGCCGACCGTACCGGTCACGCCATCCTGCATACGCTGTACCAGCAGGCGCTGGCGCATGACGCCACGTTCTTCATCGAGTACTTCGCCATCGACCTCATCTTCGACGAAGAAGGTGTGTGCCGCGGCGTGCTCGCGCTGGACATGAACGAAGGTACGCTGCACTTCTTCCGCGGACAGTCCGTGGTGCTGGCGACCGGTGGCTACGGCCGCGCCTACTTCAGCGCCACCTCGGCGCATACCTGCACCGGCGACGGTGGCGGCATGGTGCTGCGCGCGGGCCTCGCGTTGCAGGACATGGAGTTCGTGCAGTTCCACCCGACCGGCATCTACGGCTCGGGCTGCCTGATCACCGAAGGCGTGCGTGGCGAGGGCGGTTACCTCACCAACTCCAACGGCGAGCGCTTCATGGAGCGCTATGCCCCGAACGCCAAGGATCTCGCCTCCCGTGACGTGGTCAGCCGCGCCATGACCATGGAAATCCGCGAAGGCCGTGGCGTGGGCGAGCACAAGGACCACATCCACATCAACCTGATGCACCTGGGCGCCGAAGTGATCCACGAGCGCCTGCCGGGCATCGCCGAGTCGGCGCGCATCTTTGCCGGCGTGGACGTGACCAAGGAGCCGATCCCGGTGATCCCGACCGTCCACTACAACATGGGCGGCATCCCGACCAACTACCACGGCGAAGTGGTGCAGAAGCGCGGCGACGACGTCGACGCCGTCGTGCCGGGCCTGTTCGCCATCGGCGAAGCGGCCTGCGTGTCGGTGCACGGCGCCAACCGCCTGGGCTCCAATTCGCTGCTCGACCTGGTGGTGTTCGGTCGTGCCGTGGCGAACCGCTGCGCGGAGATCGTCACCCCGGGCGCGCCGCACAAGGACCTGCCGGCCAGCGTGCTGGACAAGGCGCTGACCCGTTTCGACGGCCTGCGCAACGCCAAGGGCAGCCAGCCGACCGCGAAAATCCGTGCGGAAATGCAGCGCACCATGCAGTCCGATGCTGCCGTGTTCCGCACCGGCGAATCGCTCCAGGAAGGCTGCGAGAAGATCTCCAAGGTGCGCGATTCGTTCAAGGACGTGGGCGTCAGCGATCGTTCGCTGGTGTGGAACTCCGACCTGATCGAAACGCTGGAACTCGCCAACCTGCTCGACCAGGCCGTGGCCACCATGTATTCGGCGGCCCAGCGCGAGGAGAGCCGTGGCGCTCACGCCCGCGAGGACTTCCCGGACCGCGACGACCACACCTGGCAGAAGCACACGCTGGTGGCGGTCGATGAGAACGGCAAGGCCAGCTTCGACTTCCGTCCGGTGCACATGTACACCATGACGAGCGATGTCGAAGTCGTCCCGCCGAAGAAGCGCGTTTACTGATACCCGGACTGGAGAGCCATTGTGGCCGAGTTTTCGCTACCCAAGAATTCCAAGGTCCAGCCGGGCAAGCACTTTCCGGCGAAGGACGCGAAGAAACCCCGCACGTTCCGCATTTACCGCTGGTCGCCGGACGACGGCCAGAACCCGCGCATCGACACGTACGAGGTTGACCTCGCCGCGTGCGGTCCGATGGTTCTGGACGCCCTGCTGAAGATCAAGAACGAGATCGATCCGACGCTGACGCTGCGCCGTTCGTGCCGCGAAGGCATCTGCGGTTCGTGCGCCATGAACATCGACGGCACCAACACCCTGGCCTGCACCAAGGCCATCGGTGACTGCGAGTCGGGCGATGTGAAGATCTACCCGCTGCCGCACATGCCGGTGGTTAAGGATCTGGTGCCGGACCTCACGCACTTCTACGCACAGTTCGCCTCGATCAAGCCGTGGCTGCGTACGCAGAGTGCGGCGCCGGACCGCGAGCGCCTGCAGTCGCCGGAAGACCGCAAGAAGCTCGACGGCCTGTACGAGTGCATCCTGTGCGCGTGCTGCTCGACCAGCTGCCCGAGCTACTGGTGGAACGGCGACCGCTACCTCGGTCCGGCCATCCTGCTGCAGGCCTACCGCTGGATCGTGGACAGTCGCGATGAAGACACCGGCAACCGCCTGGACGATCTGGAAGATCCGTTCAAGCTGTACCGCTGCCACACCATCATGAACTGCGCGCGCACCTGTCCGAAGGGTCTGAACCCGGCCAAGGCGATTGCGGAGATCAAGAAGCTGATCGTCGAGCGTCGCTCGTAAGCGTCTCGTTTTCCCTCTCCCCTTCGGGGAGAGGGCAGGGTGAGGGGTGGGTGCTCGCGAAAGAGCTTCCACTTGCCAAGACTGAGGCAAGATTGACCCCTCACCACCATAAAGGTGGCACTGCCTCGGTCCTCTCTCCCGAGGAGGGGACTACCTTCGGGTCGCCCGGAGGGGAGAGGAAGAAAGTCGGAGGCAACCCGCAATGGACGAAGCCCGTATCAAACGCCTCCGCTGGCGCACCCGCCGCGGCACCCGTGAGCTCGACGCGCTCTTTGGCGGCTGGCTCGACGAACGCTTTGCCGCTGCCGACGAAGCACAGCGCCAAGCCTTCGATGAACTCCTCGATGTGCAGGACCCGGACCTGTGGGACTGGGTGATGGGCCACGCCAAGGCGACGCGCCCCGACTGGCAGGCCATCATCGATGACATCCGCTCCCGCCATCGGCTTTGAATACCGGCCCTCGCGCTGGCTGGGACGTGTCCTTGTCCCCATGGTCTCGCTGGCTGTCGCCGCCGCTTGGCTGAGCGCGATTCCTTATCTACTGAAAGCCTTGGTGACCGCCTTGTTGGTCGCCGCCGCATGGCGATCCCTGGCGATGTTCGTGCGCTCGCCGGTAAGGGGCACGGGGTGGAGTCAACGGAGCGGTTGGACCGTCCGTATGGCCGATGGCGAGGACAAGCCGGCGTCATTGCTCGCGTTTCGCGTGGCCGGCGAGCGAATGATCTGGTTGCGCCTGGGCGTGCCGGGGCACGGCGCTGTTTCCATGCTGCTCGCCCCCGACAACAGCGATGCCGACATCCGGCGGCGGCTTCGCATGCGCCTGGCGCTGGCCGATAGGGCCACTTCCCATGCGCCGGGCACTCTGCCGGCTGAACGCGGTCCTACGGTTTAGCCGCGTCTCAGGCGATAATCATCGCCATTCGGGCGGCCAGCCCCCAAGAACCCACAAGCGACCGCCCTAATGTTCCGACCGCTCGAGTTATTCATCGGCCTGCGATACACCCGCGCCAAGCGTCGCAACCAGTTCATCTCCTTCATTTCGACGGTTTCCATCGTGTGCATCGCCATCAGCGTGACCGCGCTGATCACGGTGATGTCGGTGATGAACGGCTTCGATGACGAGTTGCGCTCGCGCATCCTCGGCGCCATCTCGCACGCCACCGTATCCGGCATGCCGGGACAGAGCGTGCAGGACTGGCCGCGCGCGGTGCAGATCGCCGAAGCCAACAAGCACGTGAAGGGCGCGGCGCCCTACGTGGAAACCGAAGCCTTCCTGCAGGCGCGTCGCCCCAGCGGTGCGGTGGTGCGCGGCATCGAACCCGCGCAGGAACCCAAGGTGTCAGACATCGGCCAGCACATGGTCGAAGGC
This sequence comes from Dyella amyloliquefaciens, assembly GCF_004296575.1. Classification (GTDB taxonomy): domain Bacteria; phylum Pseudomonadota; class Gammaproteobacteria; order Xanthomonadales; family Rhodanobacteraceae; genus Dyella; species Dyella amyloliquefaciens. The sequence goes on from NZ_SAYT01000007.1 coordinate 501,673, forward strand.
CAGTTGAGCGACCTGACGCCGGGCAGCTGGAACATCGTGCTGGGTCGCGAACTGGCGATGACGCTGGGCGTGGCCGTGGGCGACAAGGTCATCATGGCCGTGCCCGCGTTCCATTCTTCGCCCATCACCGGCAGCGTGCCGAACCTGCGCAGTTTCAAGGTCGCCGGCGTGTTCGAGATGGGCATGCAGGAGTTCGACTCCGGGCTGGCCCTGGTCAACATGGCCGATGCCGAGCGCATCAACCAGATCGACGGCCCCACCGGCATCCGTCTGCGTCTGGACGACATGTTCAATGCGCGCAGCGTGGCGCACGAGCTGGCTGACCAGCTGGGCCAGGTCTATCGCGTGGAAACCTGGATGGACAGCCACGCCAACTTCTTCTCCGCCATCTCGATGGAGAAGAAGGTGATGTTCATCATCCTCTCGCTGATCATCCTGGTCGCGGTGATCAACCTCATCTCGATGCTGATGATGCTGGTCACCGACAAGCAGGCCGACATCGCCATCCTGCGCACGCTGGGCTCCACGCCGCGCAGCATCATGGGCATGTTCATGGTGCAGGGCGTGCTGGTGGGCTTCGTGGGCATTGGCTTCGGCGTGACGCTGGGGTCGCTGCTGTCGTGGAAGCTGCCGGGCATCGTCAAGTGGATCGAACACGTCACCGGCATCACCTTCCTCTCGCCGGACGTCTATTACATCAGCGAGCTGCCGAGCAAGCTCGATGCTGGCGACGTGGGCTGGGTGGCCTTGATCACCTTCCTGTTCTCGCTGCTGGCCACCCTTTACCCCGCATGGCGTGCGTCGCGCACCCAGCCTGCGCAGGCGCTGCGCTATGAGTAATGCCATGAACAACAATATCGTCCTGCGCGCCAGCAACATCGCCAAGGTCTACGAAGAGGGCGACCTGAAGACCGACGTGCTTGCCGACGTGAGCTTCACGCTGAAGCGTGGCGAGACGCTGGCCATCGTGGGCGCCTCGGGCTCGGGCAAGAGCACGCTGCTGCACATCATCGGCGGCCTGGACACGCTGACCCGCGGCGAAGTGGAAGTGGAGGGGAAGAATCTCTCGCGTCTTTCCGATGCCGACCGTGGCCGCGTGCGCAATCGCTCGATGGGTTTCATCTACCAGTTCCATCACTTGCTGCCCGAGTTCACCGCGCTGGAGAACGTGTGCATGCCGCTGCTGATCCGCGGCGTCGCGATCGCGGAAGCGGAGCGCCAGGCTAGCGAGCTGCTTGGCCGCGTGGGCTTGAGCAAGCGTCTCGGCCACAAGCCCGCCGAGCTGTCCGGTGGCGAGCGCCAGCGCTGCGCGGTGGCACGTGCCCTGGTGACGCGTCCGGCGGTGGTGCTCGGCGATGAGCCCACCGGTAATCTCGATGAAGGCAATGCAGCGCAGGTCTACGACCTGATGCTGGAGCTCAATCGCGAGATCGGCACCAGCTTCATCCTCGTCACCCATGACAGCCGACTCGCCCAGCGCATGGATCGCACGCTGGAGCTCCACAACGGCAAGTTGGTCGACAAGATCTACGCCTGATCTTCCGGCAAGTCGAGCGTCGGCGAAAGGAGCCGACGCCTACATGCTTTTCCGGCGTCGCGCGGGGATTCGCACACTAAGCTGGCCCCTTCCTTTGGAAGGGGATCAGCGTGCGCAAGGATGGTGCGATCACGCCGGCGATCATGCTGTTGATCGGCGTGCTGGTGGTGCAGTGGCTGCCGGCCTTGCCGCCACGCTGGTTCTGCCTGGCCTTGGCAATGATGTCCCTTTTGACGTGGCGCTTCGCTCCGAGTTGGCGCTGGCTGGCGTGGTGTGCATTCGGCGTTGCCTGGGCGTGCTGGCGGGGCGGCATGGCGATGGATGCCCGACTTCCGCGAGAGCTGGAAGGCATGGATGTACACATCGTGGGGCGCGTTATCGACCTTCCGTCGATACGCGACGACGCCACCGGCTTTCTGATGATGATCGAGAGCGCGACGTTGGCCGAACGTGATCTGGCGCTGCACGGACGCCTGCGCGTTAACTGGTACGACAGTGCTCCGTCATCGTTGTCGCCGTGTAGCCGCTGGCAACTCGTGGTGAGATTGAAGCGGCCGCGTGGCCTGATGAATCCCGGCAGTGCGGATGGCGAACGCAGCGCCCTGGAACGGGGCATCGTGGCGACGGGATACGTTCGCGACGATCCCGACAATAGACTCCTGCAAGTCGACCACTGCATCGACGGCGTGCGCGCGGCGATCAGCAGCGCCATCGCCGGGCGGGTGGACGACCCGCGTGACTCGGCGCTGCTGCGGGCCTTCGCGGTAGGCGACACGCGCGGGCTCACGCCACGTGACTGGGCCGTGGCGCGCGCCAACGGCATTCCCCACCTGCTTGCGATCTCGGGATTCCATGTCGGCGTGGCGGCCGTGTTTGGGGTGTGGTTGGCGAGGCTGCTCTATATGCTCTGGCCAACGCTTGCCTTGCGGATGCCGCGCATGCCGGTGCAGGCCGCATCGGCCTTGCTGGCGGCGGGTATCTACAGCGCGCTGGCAGGGTTCGGATTGCCCACCGTGAGAACCTTGCTGATGATCGCCGTGGTCGCGCTCGCCCGGGGATTGCGTCGCGCACCGAACGGATTGCAGTCGTTGGCCCTGGCTTTGTTCGTGGTGGTGCTGTTCGATCCGCTGTGCGTGCTGGCGGCGGGATTCTGGCTGTCTTTCGTTGGCGTGGCATTCCTGATGCTGTGCATGACGAATCGTGGTCATGGGTTGCGTGGCTTCGTGCACGACCTGACCTCGACGCAATGGCTGATGACGGTATCGCTGCTGCCGCTGACGATGTGGTTCTTCGGTCAGGCCTCGCTGGTGGGGGCCCTGTCCAACCTCGTCGCCGTGCCGTTCGTCAGCTTCGTGATCGTGCCCTGCACCCTGGCGAGCATGCTGCTGCTCGGGTTATGCCCGCCGCTGGCGTCGCCCGTGTTGTGGGTGGCCGGGCACCTGGTACATGCGCAATGGTGGTTGCTGGATGAAATGGCGACATGGCCGGGTGCCCTCTGGTACCTGCCGGAAGTGACGCTATGGGCCTTGTTGCTTGCCATGCTGGGGGCGCTCTGGCTGTTCATGCCCAGAGGCGTGCCCATGCGCTGGATGGGTGGCCTGCTGTTCCTGCCGCTGGTGCTGCCGATCCGCGATGTGCCGACACACGGCGGGTTCCAGTTGTGGGCCCTCGATGTAGGGCAGGGGCTGTCGGTGCTCGTACGCACCGAAAATCATGCGCTGGTCTATGACGCTGGTGCGAAGTTTCCTTCCGATTTCGACATGGGCGAGGCGGCGGTGCTGCCATCGCTGCACGCGTTGGGTATCCGGAAGCTGGACCTGTTGGTGGCCAGCCATGCGGACAACGATCATTCGGGCGGCATACCCGCGGTGGCTGTCGAGTATCCGGAGGCGGAGCGCTACTCCGGCGAGCCCGAGCGCCTGACCCTGCCGATGAAACACTGTGTGCCAGGGCAGTCGTGGTCCTGGGACGGGGTCGTGGTGAGCGTGCTGCCATCAGGCGCGGCGGGTGCGCCAGCCAATGATCGGTCCTGTGTGCTGCTGGTCGAGGGGAGCGGTGGACGAGCCCTGCTCACCGGTGACATCACCTCCCGCATCGAGCCCACGGTGGCCGCCGCCATCCCGCCTGGGCCTCCGCTGGTGCTCTCGGTGCCACACCACGGCAGCCGCACATCGTCCAGCGCTGCGTTTCTGGCCGGCACGGAGCCCGTATTGGCGCTGATTTCCTCCGGGTGGCGCAACCGTTTCGGCCATCCCCATCCGCTGATCGTGAAGCGCTACGAGGACGCCGGCATTCCTTGGTTGAATACGGCTGTCGGCGGCGCCATTGAGGTGGTCTTTCCGCCGGACGCGGCGCCTTACGTGGCAGCGCAGTGGCGGCAGCGTCAATCGCGCTACTGGCGCGAGTGAGGCTGAGACTGGGTCGAGGCCTTCCCGCAACTGCCACCGGTGCCGCGGAACGGTCGGGCGAGACTGTTATGATGCCCCCCTCCTAAACGATCGAGTGGTCCGGAGTCGTTGTGCTGGAAATCCTGATGGCTGGTGGCTGGGCGATGCTGCCCATCCTGATCTGTTCGGCGGTCGCGCTGGCGATCGTGCTGGAGCGTTGCTGGACCTTGCGCCGTCGCTCGGTGCTGCCGCCCGGTCTGGGCGAGGAAGTGCGCAACTGGGCGCGCTCCGGCCAGCTCGATCCCAACCATCTGAATACCCTGGCCAGCGGTTCGCCGTTGGGTGAACTGCTGGCTTCCGCGGTAGCAGTGCGCAACCGTCCGCGCGAGCTGATCAAGGAGCGCATCGAGGACACCGGCCGTCATGTGGTGCATCGCATGGAGCGCTACCTCAATACACTCGGCACCATCGCGCTGATCGGCCCTCTGCTGGGCCTGCTCGGCACCGTAATCGGCCTGATCCGCATGTTCATGGAAGTGATGCGCGGTGGCGTGGGCGATCCCATGAAGATGGCCGGCGGCATCGGCGAGGCGCTGATCTGTACCGCCACGGGTCTGATCGTGGCGATTCCGGCCTATGTGCTGCACCGCTATTTCCGTTCCAAGGTGGCCGGCTACTGCGTGGAGATGGAGAAGCAGGCCACCCAGCTGCTCGACGAACTGACCGTCAACCAGTCCGCCGTCCGCGCGCGTACTCCGCGCACCACCGAGTCGAGCGCGAGCTGACGCATGCGTATCGGCAATGACCGCCGGCAGGATGATTTCGAGATCAACGTGATTTCGTTGATCGACGTGCTGCTTACCCTGCTGATGTTCTTCGTGCTCACCACCACCTTCATCCAGCACTCGCGGATGCAGGTGACGCTGCCCAAGGCCAGCGCCGAGGAGCGCGACATGCAGGTGCCCGCGCTCACCGTCGTGGTGGATCGCGACGGCCATTTCTACGTCGGCAGCGACGAGGTGCTGGGCGAGGGCATCGAGCCGCTCAAGCAGGCCATCGCCAACGTGGCCGGGGACGATCGCGAGCGTCAGGTGACCATCCGTGCGGATGCGATGACGCCGCACCAGAACGTGGTGACGGCCATGGACGCGCTGGGCCAGCTGGGCTTCACCAAGCTCTCCATTGCCACGACGCCTAGTCAGGAAGACAAGGCTCAATGAGCGAAGGCAAGAAGAACGTAGCTCTCTGGGATGCTGCAAGCCGCCAGGTCTACAAGCGGCTGCTGGGCTACTCGGCCCGCTACTGGCCGGTCATCCTGATTTCCATGATTGGCTTCGCCCTGGATGGCGGTGCGCTGGCTTATTTCACCAGCAAGCTGCAGCCGATCATGGACAAGTTGCTGGAACAAAAGGACCCGTACCTCATCCGCTGGATGCCGCTGTGGATCATCGGCATCTTCCTGGTGCGTGGCGTGGCGATCCTGATCAGCAACTACGGCATGGGCTACGTGTCGCGCAACGTGGTGCAGTCGATGCAGCGCGATGTGTTTGCGGCCTATCTGCGCTTGCCCGCGTCGTTCTTTGGCAGCGAGCATTCCGGCCACCAGATATCGCGCATCACCTACACCAGCGAGCAGATTGCCGGTGCGTCCACGGACGCACTGAAAGTGACCGTGACGGAGAGCATCACCGTCATCGGCATGTTCGCGGTCATGCTGTACAAGAGTGTTTATCTCACCATGGCGCTGCTGATCCTGGTGCCCGCCATCGTGCTTATCGCTTCGGCCGTCAGTCGCCGCTATCGCACGGTCAGCCGGCGTATCCAGGGCATGATGGGTTCGGTCACCGGCACCGTGGAAGAGGCCGTCAAGGCTCATCGCGAAGTGCGCATCTACGGTGGTCAGCAGCAGGCGGACGAGCACTTCAAGCAGGTGTCCGACCGGGCGCGCTATCTCAACCTCAAGATCGTCGCCACCAGCGCCATCTCGGGCTCGTCCACGCAGACCGTGGCGTCATTGGCGCTGGCCGGCATGGTGTACCTGGCTTCGCGTCCGTCCCAGATCGATCACATCTCTCCCGGCGTATTCATCGCCGTGCTCACCGCCATGGGCGGCATGCTGTCATCGCTCAAGCGGCTCACCAACGTGCAGTCCACGATGCAGACGGGCATTGCGGCGGCGGAGAACCTGTTCGCAATACTCGACATGCCGCCGGAAGTGGACAGCGGCACCCAGGTACTGGAACGCACCAAGGGTGACCTGCGTTTCGAGCAGGTCGGGCTGATCTATCCGCGGGACCATTTCGAAGCCCTGCGTGGGGTGGACCTGCGTTGCGCGCCCGGCACCGTCACCGCCCTGGTGGGGCGTTCGGGCAGCGGCAAGAGCAGCCTGGTCAGCCTGCTGCCGCGATTCAACGAGCCGACCAGCGGGCGCATTCTGCTCGATGGCGAGGACTACACGAGCTACACCCTGGCCTCCTTGCGTCACCAGATCGCCTGGGTGGGGCAGAACGTGGTGCTGTTCGACGGCACCGTGGCCGAGAACATCGCCTATGGCGAGCTGGCTGGCGCCAGCGAGCAGGACATCATCGCTGCGGCCGAAGCGGCCCATGCGATGGAATTCATTGCCAAGTTGCCGGACGGCATCCACGGCCAGATCGGCGAAGGCGGGAACCGGCTTTCCGGCGGCCAGCGCCAGCGCATCGCGATTGCCCGTGCGATCCTCAAGAACGCGCCGATTCTTGTCCTGGACGAGGCCACCAGCGCGCTCGATACGGAATCCGAACGACTGATCCAGCAGGCGCTGCAGCACCTGATGCGTGACCGCACCACGCTGGTGATCGCACACCGCCTGTCCACCATCGAGCACGCCGACCAGATCGCGGTAATGGATCAGGGACGCATCGTGGAGCAGGGCACGCACGGCGAATTGTTGGCGCTGGACGGACAATACGCGGCGCTGCATCGCATGCAGTTCCACCAGAGCGGCGACTGAGGGACACGCGATGGCCTTGGCCGACCGCCTTGAATCGGCGTGGTACGGCACCGGCCGCGCGCCATGGTGGACCGGGCCGCTCGCGGCGTTGTACGGCGCATTGACCAGCCTGCGGCGCGGGTTGTACCGGCTTGGCGTGCTGCGCAGTACGCGCCTTTCGGTGCCGGTGGTCGTCATCGGCAACCTCAGCGTCGGTGGCACCGGCAAGACCCCCGTGACCATCGCCATCGCAGACTCATTGCGTCGCCGCGGTTATCGGCCGGGCGTGGTGAGTCGTGGCTATGGCGGATCGCAAAGAGAACCCGCATTGCTGGGCGAGTCGCCGGATCCCTCCGTCGTGGGCGACGAGCCTAGCCTGATCCGTGCCAGCGGCGCTGCCGTCGCGGTGGGGCGCAAGCGGCCTGCCGCGGCAAAACTGCTGATCGACGCCGGCTGCGACGTGGTCATCGCCGATGACGGCCTGCAGCACTACGCGCTGGCTCGCGATGTCGAGATCTGCGTGATCGATGGTGTGCGCCGCTTCGGCAACGGCCGCCTGCTCCCGGCGGGACCGTTGCGTGAACCGCTGTCCCGGTTGGAGCGGGTGGACTTTCGCATCTGCAACGGCGGTGCCGTCGCGCCAGACGATGTTCCCATGCAGCTGCAGGGAGGCCAGGTAAGGGCGCTGGTGGATGGGCAGGAGAAGCCGCTTGCCGATTTCGCCGGGCAGGAGGTGCACGCGGTGGCCGCCATTGGTCATCCGCAGCGATTCTTTGCCAGCCTGCGCTCGCAAGGCCTGCAGGTCATCGAGCATGCGTTTCCGGACCATCATGCTTTCACACGCGGCGACCTCACGTTCGGCGACGACAAGCCGGTGCTGATGACCGAAAAGGATGCCGTGAAGTGCCGTTCGTTCGCCCAGGCGCACTGGTGGGTGGTGCCGGTACGGGCGGTGCTCCCGCAGGCATTTTTTGACGAGCTTGATGGGCGCTTGAGGCAGGCCTCCGCGCGCTGAGCACGGAAGAGCCCGCAAGAAAAAAGCCGGCCACATCGGCCGGCTTTTTCGTTGGAGCCGAATCGCGCTTACTGGATGCGAACGATGTTGCCGTTCGGATCGATCTGCACGAGGTCACCGGTGCGGATCGCGCTGGCATCGGGCACGGTCACGTTGCTGTAGGCACCGTTGCCCATGCGGATGCGCAGGGTGTAGCTGGCGTTCGGACGACCGCTGTTGGCGCCGATGCGGTTGCCCGCGTAGCCGCCGCCCACTGCGCCGGCCACCGTGGCGAGGGTGTTGCCCTTGCCCTTGCCCACCTGGTTGCCCAGCACGCCACCGGCGATGCCGCCGATGATGGTGCCGGCCATGCTGTGGTCGTTGCCCTGGGTAACGTTCTGGTCGATGGCTTCCACGGTGCCGCACTGGTCGCAGCGAATGAAGATGCCGTCGTTGCGGACCAGCACATTGCCATTGCTGCGGCTGGACTGGGCGCTTGCGGCCATCGGGCCGGCAGCCAGCAGGGCGGCCAGCGACAGCACGAGAATACGGGGGTTAAGCATGAACTCTCTCTCCTTGGGTCGGGTTCGGCATCAGTCTATCCATACAGACTGAACCGGCGGACAAGTCCCCGCTATGATGTGCGCTTCGACCTGTCGGCACCGTGACTGAAACAGCACGGCGTCCACCGTCATTTGCGGAGTTCCCATGAGCCTCATCCAAGTTCCGGTTTCCTACGGCGAGCTGATCGACAAGATCACCATCCTGGAGATCAAGTCCAAGCAGATCTCGGACGCCGCCAAGCTGGCCAATGTGCGTACGGAGCTGGACCTGCTCAACGCCACCTGGGCGTCACATCCGGCGTCCAAGACCGACATCAGCGACGAGCGTGCCCGCCTGCTGGCGGTGAACGAGGCGCTGTGGGATATCGAGGATCGCATCCGCCTCAAGGAAAAGGCCCAGGCGTTCGACGCCGAGTTCATCGAGCTGGCCCGTGCGGTGTATTTCCGCAACGACGAGCGCGCTGCGGTGAAGCGCGAGATCAACCTCAAGCTGGGCTCGCAGCTGGTTGAGGAAAAGTCATACCAGGACTATCGGGCGCCCTGACCCTTCCTGCCCTTTGTAGGAGCGCACCCAGTGCGCGAAAAGCCGACGGAGCGGCGTGGCCGTTACGCCGATCGCGCACTGGGTGCGCTCCTACAAAAAGCGGTTCGGCTATGCGAGGCCCAGGTGCGCGGCACAGGCCTCAAAACGCTCGATCACCTCATCCACGCCGATGAGGTCCATCACGCCGGGTCTTTCGATCTTGCTGCCCCACGGGATGTCGCTGGCGGGTTTGCCCAGGTACTTGCGTGACGCTTCGTCGTACTTGTCCACGCACCAGCGACGATCGGAGTAGGGGCCTGAACGATCCGGATTGCTGGCGGCGTGCAGTCCCAGCACCTTGCAACCCACCGCATTGCCCATGTGCATCGGCCCCGAGTCCGGGGTCAGCAGCATGGGCGCGCGCGTGAGCATGGCCATCATCTTCTTGAGCGTGTCCTTGCCGGTGAGGTCCAGCGGGGCATGTTTGCAAGCCGCGAGCACGGCGTCGGCCATGCTGCGTTCCAGCGGTGAGGGCCCGCCGACCAGCACCACGCGCCAGCCGCGTGCGCTCGCATGGTCCATCACGGCGGCGTAGCGCTCGGGTCGCCAATTTCGCAGGGTGTGGCTGGAGGTAGGACTCACCAGCAAGGTGGGAGCATCGCCGGGCAGCTGTTCTTCGGCCCAGGCATGGGCATCCTCGGGAATGGGGATGTCCCAGCGCACCTGGGTCTGCTCGAGGCCCAACGGTTCGCAAAAGCTACCCATGGCATCGAGCACGTGCTCGCCGGTGCGGGCGGGGATGCGCTCGCCGACAACCAGGCCATGACCGTCCTTGGCGCGAGCCTTGTCGTAACCGATGCGCCGGTCCGCCTTCACGAACAGGCTGAGCAGGTTGGAGCGCAGTGCCACCTGCATGTGCAGCAGCGCATCGAAGCGCTTGCCCTCCAGTGCCTTGCCGACCTCGCGCATGCCGGCGAAGCCAGCGCTCTTGTCGAACGTCACGAAGGTCACGCCGGGCAGGTCACCGACCAGGCGGCGCTCGAGCTTGCCTGCGATCCAGGTCAGCTCGGTCTGCGGCCAGGCGGCCTGTAGCGTGCGCACCAGTGGTACGACATGGGTGACGTCGCCAATGGCGGACGTGCGCAGCAGGCAGATCGAGGCAGGAGCAGTCATTAGGCTAGAATCGCTGGAATAGGGCTTGGAGCGGCGTCGGAAGCACAGGGTATGGCGATGCAGGAACGAATCCGCGAAGACGCCGCTGGAGCGATTCTGTTCGACGCTGCGGTGTCGCCACAAGTCGATGCCGACTGGTTCGATCCCGAGGCATGGCAGGCGCGTGGTGCCCTGCGCCGGCAACAAGGCGGCCGGGGTGGCGTGGCCATCATCGATACGCCCGCCGGCGAATGCGTGCTGCGGCATTATCGCCGCGGCGGCATGGTGGCGAAGCTGATGGGCGATCGCTACCTGTGGAAGGGCGCCGACCGGACGCGCTGCTTTGCCGAATTCCGATTGCTCGGACGGATTGCTTCGCTGGGCCTCCCGGGGCCGCAGGCCGTCGCCTGCCGGTATCGCCGCGAAGGGCTCTTCTACACTGCCGATCTGATCACCCGCCGCATCGCCGACACCCGGACGCTGGCCGAGTGCCTGGCGGACAGAGTGCTGGATGGCGAGATGGCCGAGCTGGTAGGCGCCCTCGTTGCCCGTTTTCATCGCGCCGGCATCTGGCACGCCGACCTCAACGCGCACAATGTGCTGGTGGCGGCAGAGCAGCTGTACCTGATCGATTTCGATCGCGGCTGCCAGCGTGAACCGGCCGAAGCCTGGCAGCAGGGCAATCTCCAGCGCCTGCGCCGCTCGCTGGTGAAGCTCGGCGCTGCCGCTCAGGGCGAAGCCGCCTTCGAAGAACAGCTGTGGAAACCCCTCATCTACCGTTACGAGCGTACCCTTCGCGCATGAACTGGAACCTGCATTTCCTAGGCGTCGGCGCCGCTCACGCCGTGGAGCTGGGCTCGTCGGCCGTGGTGCTCGAACGCGATGGCGCACCAGTGCTGCTGATCGACTGCGGTCCCGATACGCTGGACCGTTACCTCGCCGCCTATGGCGAGCCGCCGCGCGCGCTCTACATCACGCACACGCACATGGATCACGTGGGCGGCATGGAGCGGCTGTTCTTCCGCCTGTGGTTCGACGAGCAATGGCGTGGTCGCACGCGCGTGTTCATCCATGCGGGCCTGATGACCTGGCTGCAGGGGCGGATAGCCGACTACCCGAACGTGCTGGCCGAGGGTGGCGTGAACTTCTGGGAAGCCTTCCACCTGGTGCCTTGCACGCGCGGCTTCTGGCTGGACGGCCAGTGGTTCGACGTATTTGGTACGCGGCACCACATGGCGGGCACGTCATATGGCGTGGCGCTGGCTGGCAGCTTCGCCTACACAGGCGACACGCGGCCGATTTCCGAGGTGCTGGCGCGGGTGGCGGATGCCGGCGAGGTGATCGCCCACGATTGCGGGCTGGTCGGCAATCCTTCGCATACCGGCATCGATGACATCGAGCGCGAATATCCCGATTCGCTGCGCCAACGCCTGCGCCTTTATCACTACGGCAGCGAGGCGGACGGCGCTGCGCTGCAGGCGCGCGGTTACACGATTGCGCGTGCGGGGGATCGCATTGCGCTGCCGGCACCAGCGCCGCTGCGGCCGGATGCGGGATGACCGTCGGACTCCCGGATGCGAGCGAATGCGATGTACTCGAATCATGTGCTGAAGCTGCTTCACTACCGCGCCTGGGCCGATCGTCTGACCTTTGATGCCGTGGCGGCATTGCCGGAAGGCGCCGCGACGGCGCCCCGGCTCACCATCTTCGGCAACATGCTGCGCACGCTCAGCCACACTTGGGTAGTCGACGACATCTTCAAGGCACACCTGACCGGGCGCGAGCATGGCTACACCAGTCGCAACACGCCCGAGCCGTTGCCGTTCGACGAGCTGTGGCCACGCCAGCAGGCGATGAATGCCTGGTATCTCGAATATGCAGAAGGTCTGACGCCCGAACGGGCGGCCGAGATGGTGGATTTCCAGTTCATCGGCGGCGGGGAAGGGTGCATGAGCCGCGAGGACATCATCCTGCACGTGGTCAACCATGCCACGTACCACCGAGGTTTCGTGGCCGACATGTTCTACCAGGTGCCGGCGAGGCCGCCGGCGACGGACTTGCCCGTCTTCCTGCGCGATGTGCCGCAGCCGGCGCGCTGAGATCCGGCGGTACTATCTTGTACGAACGGCGCCGTGCCGGTATCCTTTCGCCTCTTTGCCGGGCCCGAGTGCCCTGCAGGCAGGTTTCACCATTGCGGAGAGGTGTCCGAGTGGTTGAAGGAGCACGCCTGGAAAGTGTGTATACGGCTTATCCCCGTATCGCGGGTTCGAATCCCGCCCTCTCCGCCAGTGAGTGAAGCCCGCCGTCAGCAAAGCTGACGTACAAAGAACGTCTCTATGGTGGCCCTGTCGGTCCCCCCGCGACGATAGTTCGTAAACTCCGCCAGGCCCGGAAGGGAGCAACGGTAGCGAATGATTCGGGTGCCGGGGTGTGGCTGGCAGGGCCGCCGCCTTTTCGGAACCAGGCCGCCGATGCTTATCCCGGCGGTTGGTCGTCGGATCGTACTGACTTGCTGTCGGCGACTTGGCACAATCGGCATTCGCCCCAAGGTATCCCGGCATGTCCTATCAGGTACTCGCTCGCAAGTGGCGCCCCCGCAAGTTCGCCGAACTCGTCGGCCAGGAACATGTGGTGCGCGCGCTCACCAACGCGCTCGACACCGGGCGCATGCACCACGCCTATCTGTTCACCGGTACGCGCGGCGTAGGCAAGACCACCATCGCGCGCATTTTCGCCAAGTCGCTGAACTGCGAGCGCGGCGAATCGGCTGATCCCTGCGGCGAGTGCGCGGTCTGCACCGCGGTCGACGCCGGTCGCTTCGTGGACCTGCTCGAGATCGACGCGGCCAGCAACACCGGCGTGGACGATGTGCGCGAGGTGATCGAGAACGCCCAGTACGCGCCCGCCCGCGGCCGCTTCAAGGTGTACCTGGTCGACGAGGTGCACATGCTCTCCAAGCCGGCCTTCAACGCGTTGCTGAAGACGCTGGAAGAGCCGCCGCCGCACGTGAAGTTCCTGCTCGCCACCACCGACCCGCAGAAGCTGCCGGTGACGGTGTTGTCGCGCTGCCTGAAGTTCAATCTCAAGCGGCTGCTGCCCGAGCAGATCTCGGGCCAGATGCGCCACATCCTGGGCGCCGAAAACATTCCCTACGAGGATGCGGCGATCGCCGAACTGGCACGCGGCGCCGACGGTTCGCTGCGCGACGGCCTGTCGTTGCTGGACCAGGCCATCGCCTACGGCGGCGGCTCGCTGCGCGTGGATGACGTGCGCGCGATGCTCGGCAGCGTGGCGCGTGGCCAGGTGATGGGCGTGCTGCAGGCGCTGGCGGACGGCAACGGCGAAACGCTGATGACCGAATGCACGCGCATTGCCTCGTTCTCGCCGGATTTCGGCGGCGTGCTGGACGACCTCGCCAGCGTGCTGCATCGCATCCAGCTGATCCAGTTGGTGCCGGGCTATCGCCCTGACGACGAGGGCGACGACAGTGCGCTCGCGGCGCTGGCGCAGCAGTTCGCGCCCGAAGACGTACAGCTCTATTACCAGATCGCCACCACGGGTCGGCGCGACTTGTCGCTGGCGCCGGACGCGCGCACGGGCTTCGAAATGGCACTGCTGCGCATGCTGGCGTTCCGTCCCGGCGACAGCAGCGGTGCACCGGTCGAGCGCCCCGCGGCAAGCGCTGCGCCGCGCGCCGCCGCTCCGATGCCGCCACGCGCCGCTGCGCCTGTGGCGAACGAACGGATGCATGTGGCGAGCGTGACGGAGGCTCCGCGTGCCGCCCCGGCGCCCGTGGCTCCGGCCCCGGTCGCCGCACGCGAACCGGTGGCTCGCGATGCGAATGGCCTGCCGCACTGGGAAAGCCTGATCGAGCAAGCGAATCTGCGTGGCCCCCTGGGGCAGCTGGCGCAGAACGCTGCCCTGCGCGGACGCGAAGGGCAGACCCTGATCCTGGCCCTGCAGCCGGCGCACATGCATCTGGCTGTGGAACCCATGATGGGCCAGATGGAAGATCGCATCAGCCAGGCGCTGGGCGAGCGCATCAAGCTGCGCTTCACCGAGGAGCGTACCGCCGTTTCGGAGACACCCGCGGCGCGCGCCGCCAACGCCCGTGAGGCGGCCCAGTCGGCCGCGGAACAGGCCATCGACGAGGATCCGCTGGTGCAGTCCCTCAAGCGCGAATTCGGCGCGCGCGTGGTGCCCCAGTCGATCAAGCCCTTTGAGAACTGAAAGAGATAGCGGAGTAACGCCATGAGAGGACAGATCGGTCAGCTGATGCAGCAGGCCCAGCGCATGCAGGACGAGATGAAGCGTGCGCAGGAAGAGATCGCCAAGCTCGAAGTGACCGGCAGCGCCGGCGGCGGTCTGGTATCCGTGCTGATGACTGGCGCGCACGAAGTGCGCCGCGTGCAGATCGACCGCAAGCTGTTTGCGGACGACCCGGAAATGGCCGAAGACCTGGTGGCGGCGGCGGTCAACGACGCCGTGAACAAGGTCGCCGAAGTCAGCAAGAACAAGCTCGGCGGCGTCACCTCCGGCATGAACCTGCCGCCTGGCTTCAAGATGCCGTTCTAAGACAGTGCCTGTAGGAGCGCACCCAGTGCGCGACCGCAGAATCTGGGTGTGCGATACCTGAATCCATGCGGATGCCTGCATCGACGTCGTCCGGCGCAGGTTGATCGCGCACTGGGTGCGCTCCTACAACCAGTCCCTGATCCATGAGCAAACTCCTTACCGACCTCATCGAAGCCCTGCGTTGCCTCCCCGGTGTGGGCGGCAAGAGCGCCCAGCGGATGGCCTTCCATCTGCTGGAGCGTGATCGCGAGCGTGGCCTGCGCCTGGCGCAGGTGCTGGATCAGGCCATGCGCGATATCGGCAACTGCTCGCGCTGCCGCAACTTCAGCGAGACGCCGGTGTGCGCGCTTTGCTCCAGCAGCAGCCGCGACCGTCAGGTGTTGTGCGTGGTCGAGTCGCCGACAGAACTTGCGGCGATCGAACAGGCTACCGGCTATCGCGGCCAGTACTTCGTGCTGCTGGGTCGACTGTCACCGCTGGACGGCCTGGGACCCAGGGAGCTGGGCCTGGATCTGCTGGCCGACCGGCTGGGCGAAGGCGAGATCGAAGAGATGATCATCGCCACCAATCCCACCGTGGAAGGCGAGGCCACTGCGCACTACCTCGCCCAGCTCGCACGCGCCGCGGAAGTGCGACCCACGCGCCTGGCGCATGGTGTGCCGCTGGGTGGCGAACTGGAATACGTGGATCGCGGCACCCTGGCTCATGCCTTCGGCAGCCGGCAGGCGCTGGACTGAGCATCGATGGCACCGCAGATTGCCCGCGAAATTCCCGGCAACGATGAATACCGCGCGCTGCGCGTGGCGGCAGGCCTCAGCGCGATGAGCGAAGAGGGGGCCGCCACCGGTTTGCCAGCCAGCTGGTGCGCCGTGTGCGTGCGCGACGGCGGCGAACTGATCGGCATGGGTCGCGTGGTCGGCGACGGTGGGCTGTTCCTGTGGGTCGTCGATATCGCGGTGACGCCGGCAAGGCAGGGCCAGGGCTGGGGCCGGCGCATCATGCAGGCGTTGATGGATGAAGTGCATGCGCGGGCGCCCAGGCGCACCATGGTCGGCCTGATCGCCGACGGCACCGCACACGAGCTCTACGAAAAGTTCGGCTTCAAGCTGGTGGCGCCCGGTGCGCACGGCATGTTGCTGCGTCTTTGAACGAAAGGAGTCCCGACATGGGCGATACCATCTTCGGCAAGATCATCCGTCGTGAAATCCCCGCAGACATCGTCTACGAAGACGACGACGTGCTGGCCTTCCGCGACCTCAATGGGCAGGCCCCCGTGCACGTGCTGTTCGTGCCGAAACGAGCCATCGCCACGCTGGATGCCGCCGTGGCCACCGATGCGGAGCTGCTGGGCCGGCTGCTGCTTGCCACGGCGGCCTATGCGCGCCGCGAGGGCTTGGCGGAGCAGGGCTATCGCACCGTGATCAACTGCAACGAGCACGGTGGCCAGACGGTGTTCCATCTGCACGTTCACCTGCTCGCCGGTCGCCAGATGCATTGGCCGCCGGGCTGACACAGCGCTCTTGGAGGTCGGTGCGCGGGAGCTGCACCTGTCCTTGCCGAAAAAGAAAACGCCGGCGCGAGGCCGGCGTTTTCATGTGCATCACGGGTGCGGCATGGGGCGAGGTGCCGGCCGCACGATCACGCGCGTGGGGTAGTAACCACCCCAGTAGCCATAGCCACCCCAGCCATACGGTCCCCACGGACCCCAGTACGGGCCCCAGAACGGGTCGTACCAGCCAGGACCGTAGTTCATCATCACGCGCTCGGGCCACAGGTAGACCACGCTCGCTTCCACGCGAGGATAGGCGTAGTTGTACTCGCCTACCTTCTCCTGCATGGTGCCGTGCAAGACGCCGGTGACAGTGATGTCGCGATCGCGCGTGAACACTTCCGGATCGTAGAAGCCCGCGCGGCAGGCAACGAAACGGCCCTGCGTGTCGCTGTTGCTGCTGCTGGCCATCTTCGGCCGCGCCTGGTCGTCCAGCGGACGCTGCAGGATGAAGAAGCAGGTTTCATTGGGACCCGGCCGGGTTTCGATGATCTGGCCACCCCAGCGCACCTGCACTTCACCGCCACCGCCCTGCTGAGCGCCGACGGAAGTGATATCGGTGAACGTGCCTTGCAGCGGTTGCGGCACCGTTGCGCAGGCGGCCAGCGTGCCGATGGCGGTCGCGAGAATCAACGGCTTGTACATGGACATGACGCTTTCTCCATCGTGTAGCGGGCGCGGCGCACCCGCGGTTCAATATCATTTGACCATGCGACGCGGTCGAAAGTCCCGTGCGGCCTGTCGAAAGTTCTTCAGCAGCTCCGCTGGCGGTTCGTCGTAGGCGTAACGCAATTCCAGATACGTCCTCATCAAGACCTCCAATTCGGCGCGGTGGGTGGGGAGGGCCCGTGTCGCGCGAATGAAGAAGTGCTGCGGTCCTTCACTGTGACGGCGGACCACGCCCAACGCGGCCAGTCGTCGTTCCAGCAACTGCATCGACGTGCGCACCGGATCATTGGCGGGGCGTTTCCACATCGCCCACAAAAGCCCCAGTGCCGCGAACAACGAACCGCCGACGGCCAGCAGCAACCCCAACATGCCCGGGTCGGTGTCATGCAGGCCGAACGGCGTCAGCAATCCATGCTGTCGCAGTGTGTCAAAGCCGATAACGCCTTGGTTCCACCAGCGGTTGACGACATCCCATTGATTGCGCATGCCCAGCCACCATTGGCCAGGCGACCATCCTGCGCTTTCTTGCGCAGCCGCCGCGGCGGCGCCGAGGTCGACGCGTTCGGGGCGTACCGCGGCGGTGGGATCCACGCGTTGCCAGCCCTCGCCAGGCAGCCAGACTTCGCTCCATGCGTGGGCATCGGACTGTCGGACCAGGAGGTAACTGCCTAGTTCATTCCAGTAGCCACCCTGGTAACCGGTGACTACCCGTGCAGGAATCCCGGCTGCACGCATGAGCACGGTGAAGGCTGACGAATAGTGTTCGCAAAAACCTTCGTGGGTGGAGAACAGGAAATCATCCACGGCATCCCTGCCCAATGGAGCGGGCGCGAGCGTGTAGCTGAACCCGCCGTCGTGGAACAGCTTCAGTGCCGTCTGGACGATGGCTTTGTCGTTGTTGCCGAACTCGGTGCGCCAGCGTTGGGCCAATGCCAGCGTGCGGGGATTGAATCCCGCAGGAAGCCGCAGTCCGCGGCGACGTTCCCGTTCGTCGAGTTGTGGCTCCAGTCGATAGGAAGAGGCCGAGCGAAGGCTGTAGGTGAGCGTGGCATTGACCGGGCTGGCGGAAAGCACCTCGTGATCGGAGCTCAGGCGTGCCTGGTCGGGTGCTTCGACAGGTACGTCCAGCGCCGGCAGGATGCGCTGCCCGGTCGCCTCCAGGCTGACCGTATAGCTCGTCAGGACGCTGCCGTGCTCTACCTCGCCGGGTGCACCACCCGTGCCCAGGTGGCTCCAGCGGCGCCCGTCGTAATTCCACATGACATAGGCGCGGAAGTAACGCTGCGAGGGCGGAGGCAGCACGCCATCGAACGTCACCCGCATGGCGGGGCGATCGTCGACGAGCAACTCGGTGAAATCACCCGGCGACATGTCTTCGCTGAGGCCGGTGCGTGTCTGCCCGGTGTTTGGGGCGCCCCACAGCGGGGTGCTCAGGCGGGGCACAAACAGGAAAGCCAGCAAGGCCAGCGGCAGCGAGGCACCCAGCAGGCCGAGCGCCGGCAGCAATTCGCGAGGCAGGGGCGTTGCCGCGTGTGCGGGTTCCAGTGCGCGCAAGGTGGCCAGCGCAGGCAACAGGCCAAGCGCCACCAGTACGGTGGCCACCATGCCCTGGTCGAAAAGCAGGGCACTCATCAGCGCGAAGCAGGAGAACGCTGCACCCACGCGAGCATCGCGGGTCGTTTCAGTTTCCAGCAGTTTCAGTACGAGCAGGCCGACGGCCAGCGCCGCGCCGGGCTCGCGCCCGAACAGGTTGCCGTAGTGAAAAATCACGGCGCCTGACAACAAGGCGACCAGCGGTATCTTCAGGGCGATCGGTGCACGACCGCCGTAGCGGCGACGCTGCCACCAGCGCGCTGCCAGGGTCGCGGCCAGCGCCAGGCTCAGCCATGCCGGCATGTGGGGCGCATGCACCGCGAGCACCACGGCGACGGTGAGGCAGAGCAGGTCGAAGGGACGGACGTCCAACGGTTCGCGATGACGGTGGCGAAACCATGCGAAGCAGATCATGGCAGCCGTGCCAGCGCATTCATGCAATGCGCGTAGTGACTGCGGCCATGGCCGAGGCCGATGTCTTCACCCGGCAGCCAGAGGGCGGTAGGCCGGCCCACGGCCTCGGCTTCGCCGAGCCATCGCGCCAGGCGGGCAATGCGTGCCTCCGGCGAAAGCGTCGACAGGCTACGCCAGTCCAGCCGCCATTCCTCCTGCGCTTCCGGTTGTTCGAAATCCTTCACCAGCAGGTGTTCGTGGCGTGCGCTGTGCTTCCATGCGATGTGGCGTTGCGGATCGCCCGCGCGGTAATCGCGCAGTGCCGCAATGTCTTCGCCCTGGTGCAGGCGGCGGCGCAGATCCTGTTCACCCTGAAGCATGGGGGGCGGGCCGGCGGGTTCGGGGCGTGGCCACACCAGCACGGCATGGTCGGGATGAATCCAGCTCCACGCATGGAACAGCCCCAGCGGCCAATTGCTCCACAGCTTGATTCTCGGCAGCGGCTGCCAGCCGCGCTGCGAAGTGGCGAGATTCAGCGACACCCAGGCTTCTGCGCGGGCGGCGACCATGAACGTTTCCGTTTGGCCGTCCATATCGGCGTGCACGGATGGGTGGGTGTGATCCTCGCCGGTAAAGACCAGCTGGATCACCATGGGTTCGCCGGCCATGGCCTGGCCATGGCGGATGGCGGTCAGGCGCAGGCGGTGCAGGCTTCGAAATGCCACCAGCATGCTGGCGGTGCATGCCGAGCCAAGCATGCAGGTGAGGAGCAGCGCGGCATTGTTCGCATAGTTGAGTGCGCCAAGCAGCATTACCAGCAGCAACAGGGTGAATGCGATGCCAAAGGCGGTCGGCACGATGTAGACGCGCCGGCGGTGCAGCGTGATGGGCAGGCTTTCGGGCCGCTTGTAGCGGGTGAGCGCGGGCAGGCGCCGTTCGGCCCAGGCCTGGAGGCGACGGAAGGCCGCCGGCATCAATCCACCGCGACGTCGGCCAGCAGCGCGCGCGCCAGGCTTTCACCGCTGGCGCCGCGCGTGGTGACCAGGCGGTGCGCGGCCAATGGCACGAACAAGGCCTGGATGTCTTCCGGGATCACGTGCGAGCGACCGCTCAGCATCGCCCAGGCACGCGCTGCACCAAGCAGGGCCAGGCCCGCGCGAGGCGAAAGGCCCACGCGGATGTCGGCGTGGCGGCGGCTGGCAGCGAGCAGGGCCTGCAGATAGTCCAGCAACGCACTGCTGGCGGTGACGCCCTGTGCCCGTCGCGACAGTTCGTTCAGGCCGGTGTTGTCCAGTTGTGGCGACAGCTGGGCGAGCAGGTCGCGTCGATCGCTGCCGGTGAGCAGTGCACGTTCCGCGGTGGCATCCGGATAGTCCAGCGAGACGCGCAGCATGAACCGGTCGAGCTGGGAATCGGGCAACGGAAAGGTGCCGGCGAGGTCCAGCGGGTTCTGCGTGGCCACGACGAAGAACGGCTGCGGCAGCGCATGCGTCTGCCCGTCCACGGTGACCTGGGATTCCGCCATCGCTTCCAGCAAGGCGCTTTGCGTCTTGGGTGTCGCGCGATTGATTTCGTCGGCCAGCAGCAGGCCGGTGAAGATGGGGCCGGGATGGAAGCGGAACTGCCCGGTTTCGCGCTCGTAGACGCTTACCCCGATGATGTCCGACGGCAACAGATCGCTGGTGAACTGCACGCGCTGGAACTCCAGCGCGAAGCTTGCAGCGAGCGCATGTGCCAGCGTGGTCTTGCCCACGCCGGGAACGTCTTCCAGCAGCAGATGGCCGCCTGCGATCAGGCAGGTAAAGGCCAGCTTGACCTGGCGCGGCTTGCCCAGCAGCACACGATTGACCTGGCCCATGGCGGCCTCCAGTCGAGCGTGCAGCGTTTCATCGTGCAACGGAGTAATCGCGGACATGGGGTTCTGGCAGTGGGGAAGGGCGATGCAGGGCAAGGCTCGTGCGTGGTGTCGGCAGTGTAGCCGTGGGCGTTGCGCGCTGGCGAGCCGCGTTCCTGGCCGGTTTCGTGATGCCGTTCCTGCCCAAGCTCATGCTTGCCGTGACGCTGTCGCCATTCGGTGACGAGGCGTTCTATGGGCAGGAAGGCTGCCACCTCGCCTGGGGCTAGAGCGACCTTCCAGCGCCGGTGGCGTGGCCTACTCGCCTGGGTGAAGGCGTGGCTGGCCGTGGTTTGCTCGGCATGCGCTGGCGCTTCCTTGTGCTGGGTAGCGCGTTGCCGTGGCTGGTGCGCGACTCAACGTGAAGCGCGGGCGCGCTCCGCAGCACGCCATGCGGGAGCGTGATGAAGCCTCGAGGCGGCGCCACGGCGGGGTGCCGCCGCGGCGCCTTCACCAAGGAGGGCGGGTACCCGAGGTGTCGCCTGTCGTGGTGTTAGCGGATGAACGGCGCATGTCCTGGCACGCCGCCGTTGCAGCCGATTCGGGGCAAGGCTGGCGTTCTTCAGGGGAGCGTGATGCCTGCTTCGCGCAGTAGCCGTGCCAACGCGATCAGCGGCAGGCCGATCAGTGCACTGGGGTCTTCGTTGTCGATGCGCTCGAACAGGCTGATGCCCAGGCCTTCGCACTTGAAGCTGCCGGCGCAGTCCAGCGGTCGTTCCCGCTCGACGTAACGGGCGATCTCGTCCGCATCCAGGCTACGGAAACGTACGCGGGTATGGTCAACGTGGACCCGATCCTGCCCGCTGCGTGTGTCGTGAAGGCACAGCGCCGTATGGAAATGCACCTCGCGGCCCGAGCTGGCGGCGAGCTGGGCGCGGGCCCGTTCCACCGTGCCCGGCTTGTCCAGTACCAGGCCTTCGAGTTCGGCGACCTGGTCTGAGCCGATCACCAGGGCGTCATCCAGCCCTTCCGCGGCCGCTCGCGCCTTGGCGACGGCCAGGCGCAGGGCGCGGTCCCGGGGCGTCTCGTCAGGCAGATGGCTTTCGTCAGTGCCCGGCGAGCGCTGTTCGAACGAGGGGTAGAGCCGGCGCAGCAATTCGGCGCGGTAACGTGAGGTGGAGCCCAGCACCAGGGTTGGAAGGGTCACGCGTCGTGTTCCCGCCGCAGGTGCTCGCGCATGGCGCTGTCCAGGTCATGTTGGGCGCGATCCAGTGCGGCCAGCAGAGGGCGCAACTTGTCGCGGGTATCATTCATCGCTGCCGCCGCCTCATCCAGCTGTTGCTGGCTGGCGCGGGGAGCCTGGTCCCGGATCCAGATGCGTTGCTGCAACAGGGAGCGCAGCCCGGCATCGACGGCGTGGCGGGCTTCCTGCTCGCTGCTGGCCGGAAGATCAGGGTTCACCGACATCACGGCATGAGCCTGCTGCAGGCCGGTCCGGCAGGTCCGCAGGTCCAGTTCCAGGCGGTCGGCCAGCTCCAGCAGGCGATGCAGGCTGCCGGCGCGACGCTCAGCCCGGCGCCGATAGGCCGCAGTCATGCCGATCATCGCTGCAGCCAGCACCACCAGTGCAGCCAGGCCGATCATCAGGTAGGGGTTCACGGTATCGGCCGGTTCGTCGATGGAGGTGCCCGCAGTCTGCCGTACCGGGCGAATTCAGGCAAAATAGCCGGGATGGCGACTGAATTCCGGGTCACCCGTTGACTTCAAAGTGTTGTAATCCTAAGATTTCATGTCTATGTCCGTGACACTGCCAGAGTCCGTGGACGCTTGGCGCATGGTCTCGGCGCGGCGTTCTTTCCAGGGAGTACTTCCCATCGCTGCTTTGCGGCGACTGGGTGAGGCCTTGGCCGGTACGGAAGGAACCGCGCAATACGAGCTGGATTTTGGTCGCGACGAGTTCGGTACGGCGTACCTGGACCTGCGCGTCCAGGCACCGCTCACGCTGACCTGCCAACGCACCTTGGAGCCGTTCGTGCTGCCGGTGACGGTGGACAGCCGGCTTGGATTGATCCGTTTCGAGCGCGAGGAAGCAGCGTTACCGCCGGAGGTCGAGCCCTTGCTCGTCGCCGACGACGGCAAGCTGAACCTGGCGGATGTGATTGAAGACGAATTGTTGTTGGCGCTGCCGCTGATCCCGGTGAATCCGGACAGCACGCTGCCCGAAGAAGTAGTAGGCCCCGGGCCGGAGGAAGTCTCCTCTGGCGAAGGGCGTTCCGATAACCCGTTCGCGGTTTTGCGCGAACTCAAGAAACGTTGATTTAGCTGGAGATTCGCCATGGCCGTTGCCAAGAGCCGCAAGACCCCGTCCACCCGCGGCATGCGTCGTTCGCACGATGCGCTGAAGACCGTGCAGCTGGCCACCGATCCGACCAGTGGCGAGGTGCACCTGCGCCACCACGTCACCAAGGATGGCTACTACCGCGGCAAGAAGGTCATCGACACCAACACCGCGGTGGTCGAAGAGGATTGATCGTTCCCGCAAGGGATACGGTTCCGCAGGGCGGCGCGATTTCGCGCCGCTTTGCGTTTATGCGATCACACACGTAACGTTGGCGGATTGGCGGCCGGCTGCAGCACGCTGCGCGGCTCTTTCGTCCCAGTCCGTCGCATGGAAAGTTAATGGCCCAGATTTACGCCCGCATCACCGGTACCGGCAGCGCGCTGCCCGAGCGAGTGGTGACCAACGCCGATCTCGAGAAAGTTGTCGAGACCAGTGACGAATGGATTCGCAGTCGCACCGGTATCCAGCGCCGCCACATCGCCGCCGAAGGCGAGACCACTGGTGACCTGGCCACCCAGGCCGCGTTGCGCGCCCTCGAGGCCGCAGGGGTCAAGCCGTCCGAGCTCGACCTGATCGTGCTGGGCACGACCACGCCCGACATCATCTTCCCGTCCACCGCCTGCCTGGTGCAGCACCGCCTGGGTGCGAATGGTTGCGCCGCTTTTGACGTCAATGCCGCCTGCTCGGGTTTCGTCTACGCGCTGGGCATTGCCGACAAGTTCATTCGCAGCGGCCAGTCCAAGAAGGTGCTGGTGATCGGTGCGGAAACGCTGACCCGCATGATCGACTGGAACGAGCGCGAGACCTGCGTGCTGTTCGGCGATGGCGCTGGCGCGGTGGTGCTGGAGGCTTCCGAGGAGCCCGGCATCTACGCCACGCTGCTGCATGCCGATGGCGGCTTCAAGCATCTGCTGTACAACCCGGTCGGTGTTTCGGTCGGTTTCAAGGACGAGCCCAATCACGGCGTGCGCATCAACATGTCCGGCCGCGAAGTGTTCAAGGTCGCGGTGAAGACGCTCGACTCGCTGGTCGACGAAACCCTGCAGGCCGCCGGCATGGAAGCCTCGCAGATCGACTGGCTGATTCCGCACCAGGCCAACCTGCGCATCATCGAAGCCACGGCCAAGCGCCTGGCGATGCCGATGGAGCAGGTGATCGTCACCGTGCAGGAACACGCCAACACGTCCTCGGGCTCGGTGCCGCTGGCGCTGGATTACGCCGTGCGTTCGGGCAAGGTGCAGCGTGGCCAGAACCTGCTGTTGGAAGCCTTCGGTGGCGGCTTTACCTGGGCCTCGGCGCTGCTGCGCTACTGAGCCCCTCGCTTAGCCCGAAGTCGCGAATGCCGCCCGAAAGGGCGGCATTTTTGTTTCATGGCACCCGGACTTCCGCTTGGGGGTACTGCGGAAGCAGGGGGGGGGGCTGTACCCGCGTGCGTTAGCTGGAAGTGAAAAGGTGCAGGCTCGTCGCCTGACGCGCGTTCAGTGGCCGAAAGATGCCGCATCGGGATGGCATTGATCTGCATCAAGCAATACCAGGTGATCCGGCGCCCAAAACGGGCCTGAAACAGCCCCGCGTGCGCGGATACAGCTGCGTATGGCGGCTAATGCTGGCACCATTCCATTTTTCGCTTCGGAACATCCACGCTCCATGACTCAGACCGCCGCTACGCTCGCTTTCGTTTTCCCGGGGCAGGGCTCCCAGTCGGTGGGCATGCTGGCCGAGCTGGCCGCCGCCCATCCGGAAGTGAAGGCCACGTTCGACGAGGTTTCGCAGGGCGCCGGTGTCGACTTGTGGGCGCTGAGCCAGCAGGGGCCGGAAGAGGATCTCAACCGCACCGAGAACACGCAGCCCGCCTTGCTGGCAGCAAGCGTGGCCGTGTGGCGCGTGTGGCAGAAGCTTGGCGGTGGGCAGCCTGCGCAGCTGTCGGGCCATAGCCTGGGCGAGTACAGCGCACTCGTGTGTGCCGGCGCGCTTTCATTGCATGACGCGGCGGCCCTCGTGGCCGAGCGCGGCCGCTTGATGCAGGCGGCGGTGCCGCCGGGCGTAGGCGCCATGGCGGCCATCCTGGGTGGCGACGACGCACAGATTGCAGCTGTGTGCGACGAAGTGGCGCAGGGTCAGGTGGTCTCACCGGCCAACTTCAACTCACCGGGCCAGCTTGTCATTGCCGGCAACGCCGAAGCCGTGGATCGTGCGCTCGCCAAGCTGGCGGAGCAGGGCGTGAAGAAGGCGATCAAGCTCGCCGTGTCCGTGCCGTCGCATTGCGCGCTCATGCGCGACGCTTCCGATCGTCTCGGCGAGCGCATGGCGTCCATCCAGTGGCAGCTGCCGTCGATCCCCGTGATCCAGAACGCCGAAGCGCGCAGCTACAGCACGATCGAAGATATCCGCGGTGCGCTGCAGCGCCAGCTGTACCTGCCGGTGCGCTGGACCGAATGCGTGCAGGCGCTGGTGGCCGGTGGCGCCACGCGCGTGGCCGAAGCTGGCCCGGGCAAGGTGCTCGCTGGTCTCATCAAGCGCATCGACAAGAGTGTCGAGGCGCGCGCCATCGGTACGCCTGCGGAACTCGACGCCGCGCGCGCCGAGTGGGCCTGAGCCGCTTTAAAGACATCATGCGCCGGACGTATCGACGTCCGGCCATCCAAAGGGAAATGACAGATGAGCAAGACACTGCAAGGTGAGATCGCCCTCGTCACCGGCGCCAGCCGCGGCATCGGTGCCGCCATCGCCGACGAACTGGCGTCGCTTGGCGCGACCGTCATCGGCACGGCCACCAGCGAAAGCGGCGCAGCTGCGATCGGCGAGCGCCTGGCCCCGCACGGCGGCCATGGTCGCGTGCTCAACGTCACCGGAGAGGGCGCTGTCGAAGCGCTGATCGACAACATCACCAAGGAATTCGGGCCGGTGTCGGTCCTGGTGAACAACGCCGGCATCACCCGCGACCAGTTGCTGATGCGCATGCGCGACGAAGACTGGCAGGCGATCCTCGATACCAATCTGACCTCGGTGTATCGCACGTCGAAGGCGGTCATGCGCGGCATGATGAAGGCGCGCAAGGGCCGCATCATTTCCATTGCCTCGGTGATCGGCCTGACCGGCAATCCGGGCCAGTCCAACTACGCCGCGGCCAAGGCCGGCATCATCGCGTTCTCCAAGTCGCTGGCGCGCGAGATCGGTTCGCGCGGCATCACGGTCAATGTGGTGGCCCCGGGCTTCATCGATACCGACATGACGCGTTCGCTGCCGGAGGAATCCAAGACGGCGCTGCTGGGTCAGATCGCGCTCGGTCGCCTCGGCGAAGCCAGTGACATCGCGAAGGCGGTGGCCTTCCTGGCGTCTCCGGCGGCCTCCTACATCACGGGCGAGACCCTGCACGTCAATGGCGGCATGTACATGCCGTAAGGGGTGAAGAAATTGCGGCAAGCCCCGCCGCACGCTGCATTGTTTGAAACGGTCGAGTGCCCATCCAGCCTGCTGGCAGGGCGCCCGGCTTGCCGGCACGGGCCGGTTTAACAAGGAGTTGTCGCACGCAAGTTCGTTTTAGGCGACAATTGCTTCTTTCGCGCCGGTCCCGTGGCCTGCGTATCACCACCGCTGGCGGACCATGGCAGCCCTGAGGGTTAGCCACTACAATCCGCGGCCATATGCCGGCTCCATGGCCGGTGTGACAGGTAACTACTCCTTGGGAGGTATTGGCAACATGAGCACCATCGAAGAGCGCGTCAAGAAAATCGTCGTCGAGCAGTTGGGCGTGAAGGAAGATGAAGTCACGGCGAACGCTTCGTTCGTGGACGATCTGGGCGCTGATTCGCTGGACACCGTTGAACTGGTGATGGCTCTCGAGGAAGAGTTCGAGACCGAGATTCCGGACGAAGAGGCCGAGAAGATCACCACGGTGCAGCAGGCTGTTGACTACATCAAGGCCCACACCAAGGAGTGATCGCTCCGTTGTGGCCGGCGCATCTCACCATGCGCCCGACCACCGGCGATATCGGAAGCTGCGCCACATTGGCGCAGTTTTCGTTTCTGCAATTTGCAACGTCCGATCCCGTATGGTGTGCGCCGCGCACCGAAGGGCCCGGATGACGTGGCCGCGATAGCGCGGAAAGTCCCTCCGATGCGGCGGGACCACGGAAACTCGAGGGAAGATCAGTATGAGCAAACGACGTGTGGTTGTAACCGGTCTCGGCATCATCTCGCCGGTCGGCAACGATATCGCTACCGCCTGGGACAACATCCTCAAGGGCGTGAGCGGGATCGGCGCGGTTACCCATTTCGACGCCACCACGTATGCCACGCGCATCGCTGGTCAGGTACGTGATTTCGATCCCGCGCAATGGATCGCCCCGAAAGAAATTAAGAAGATGGATCCGTTCATCCACTACGGCATCGCCGCGGGCACGCAAGCCCTGCGCGATTCCGGCCTGGAAGTGACGGAAGCGAACGCGCCGCGCATCGGCGTGGCCGTGGCGGCCGGCATCGGCGGCCTGCATACCATCGAACACACCTCGATCGAACTGCACGACAAGGGCCCGCGTCGCGTGTCCCCGTTCTTCGTGCCCAGTTCGATCATCAACATGGTCTCCGGTCACCTGTCGATCATGAATGGCCTGAAGGGCCCGAACATCGCGTGCGTGACCGCCTGCACCACCGGTACGCACAACATCGGTCTCGCCGCGCGCATGATCCAGTACGGCGACGCCGACGTGATGATCGCCGGCGGCGCCGAGTTCGCCACCACCGGCACGGCGATGGCGGGCTTCTGCTCGGCCAAGGCCATGTCCACCCGCAACGACGAGCCGACCAAGGCCAGCCGTCCGTGGGACAAGGATCGTGACGGTTTCGTGCTGTCTGACGGCGCGGGCGTGCTGGTGCTGGAAGAGTACGAACACGCCAAGGCGCGTGGCGCGAAGATTTACGCCGAGCTCGTGGGCTTCGGCATGAGCGGCGACGCTTTCCATATCACCGCGCCCAGCGAAGGTGGCGAAGGTGCGGCGCGTTGCATGGAGAGCGCGCTGAAGGATGCCGGCCTCAATCCGACCGAAGTGCAGTACATCAACGCGCACGGCACCTCCACGCCGCTGGGCGACCTCGGCGAAGTGCTCGCGGCCAAGCGTGTGTTCGGCGATCACGCCTACAAGCTGGCGATGAGCTCGACCAAGTCGGTCACCGGCCATCTGCTCGGTGCCGCCGGTGGCGTGGAAGCGATCTTCACCATCCTGGCGCTGCGCGACCAGGTGCTGCCGCCGACCATCAACCTGGACGAGCCGAGCGAAGGCTGCGACCTCGACTTCGTGGCGCACACCGCACGCGAGGCCAAGCTCGACGTGGCCATCTCCAACTCGTTCGGTTTTGGCGGCACCAACGGCACGCTGGCGTTCCGTCGCGTTTGAGCGACGTGACCGCGTTTCATCGAAGGACCTTGCACGGCCGGCGCGATCTTCTCGCGCCGGCCGCTGCATTTCCGGAGCGCTATCCGGGCCTGTTGCAGAGTGTCACGCCCGGCACGCCGCAGGCGCGCTACGACATCCTGTTTGCCTTTCCGCAGGACAGCCTGACGCTGTGCATGGATGGCCGGCTTCGCGACGGGAATGGCGACGAGCGCCCTGGCCGATTTCTCGATGTGCTCGACGAGGCGTGGAAGGCCGAGAAGCTTCCGCGCGACGCCGCCGACGATCTCCCGTTCCATGGCGGCTGGCTGTTGCTGCTTGCTTACGAACTGGCCGGTGATATCGAGCCACGCTTGCGCTTGCGCATGCCTGAAGCGATTCCGGTGGCGCTGGCTTTGCGTTGCCCCGCGGCCATCGTGGTCGATCATGAGCGTCACCGTACCGTGCTTATCGCCGAGCCCGGCCACGAAGCGCTGCTCGACGCGATGGAGGCTGATCTCGCGACTGGTTTTGCACCACCAGCGCTGGCTGCGCCTGAATGGTGCGGTGAAGACGAGCCTGCGAACTTCCTGCGTGGCGTGGAGCGCATCCACGAGCACCTGCACGCTGGCGATATTTTCCAGGTCAATCTTTCGCGGGCATGGCATGCGCGTTATGCGGCCCCCCCGTCACCCACATCGCTGTACGCGGCGCTGAGGCAGGCGAATCCGGCACCGTTTGCCGGTTTGCTGCAGCAGCCCGGCTGGGCGGTGGTGAGCTCCTCGCCGGAGCGGCTGGTGGAAGTGCGCCATGGCCTTGCGCAAACACGTCCCATTGCAGGCACGCGGCCGCGAACGCCCGGCGATGATGAAAGTGCGCGCATCCGTGAACTCAGCACGCACCCGAAGGAGCGTGCCGAGCACGTGATGCTGATCGACCTGGAGCGCAACGACCTGGGGCGCGTCTGCGTGCCGGGCACGGTCGAGGTGAACGAACTGATGGTGGTGGAGAGCTATGCGCACGTGCACCACATCGTGTCGAACGTGCGCGGTCGGCTGCGTGCCGAGGTGACGCCGGGGCAGGTGATCGCGGCGACCTTCCCGGGCGGCACCATCACCGGCTGTCCCAAGGTGCGCTGCATGGAGATCATCGCAGCGATCGAGGACGCGCCACGCGGCGCCTATACGGGCGCGCTCGGCTATCTCGACCGCAACGGCGACCTGGACCTCAACATCCTCATCCGTACCTTCACGTTGTCCGGTTCCGAGGTCACCTTGCGCGCCGGCGCGGGTATCGTGGCCGACTCGGTGGCGGAGAAGGAACTGGACGAAACCCGCGCCAAGGCGCGCGGCCTGCTGCGCGCACTGGGAGTGCAGGGCTGATGTCCGCCGCGCGCGTCCTCGTCGATGGTGCGCCGGCCGATACCGTTTCCGTGCTCGACCGTGGACTTTCCTACGGTGACGGCCTGTTCGAAACGATTCGTTTCGTTCACGGCATGGCTCCGTTGTGGGTGCGCCACATGCAGCGCCTGCGCGATGGCTGCCGCAGGCTGGCGATGCCTGTGCCCGATGGCGAACGACTGTTGCGCGAAGCGTTGGCGGTATCGTGCGGCCTGGAACACGCCGTTGTCCGTATCACCCTGACACGGGGCACGGGCGCGCGTGGTTACGCACCGCCGGCCACGCCGCAACCGACGCGCATCGTGGC
Source organism: Dyella amyloliquefaciens (assembly GCF_004296575.1). Lineage (GTDB taxonomy): Bacteria > Pseudomonadota > Gammaproteobacteria > Xanthomonadales > Rhodanobacteraceae > Dyella > Dyella amyloliquefaciens. The sequence goes on from NZ_SAYT01000007.1 coordinate 531,830, forward strand.
CGGCTTCGACGCGCCGGCGATGCACGGCGAAGTCTACGTGCGCGGCATCCGCGTGCGCTGGTGCAACACGCGCCTGGGCCTGCAACCGCTGCTGGCGGGCATGAAACACCTCAATCGACTGGAGCAGGTGCTGGCGCGAGCCGAATGGAGCGATGCCGCCATCCCGGAGGGGCTGCTGCTCGATCTCGACGGCAACATCGTTTCGGCCACCATGGCCAATCTGTTCGCGGTGGTTGACGGGGCATTGGTCACCCCGTCGATCGAGCGCTGCGGCGTGGCGGGCGTGGCCCGCGCCGAAGTGCTGGCGGCCTATGCGGATACACAGGTCATGCCGTTGCGCGCGGAACACCTGGCGCGTGCGGGCGAGGTCTTCCTCAGTTCCAGCGTCCGGGGCATCCTGCCGGTTCAGGCCGTGGGCGATACGGTGTATGTTCCCGGGCCGGTCACTCGCGCCTTGCAGCAGCACTGGCGCGGGCTGGGTTTTCCGATGGAGCAGGCATGAACCGAATGAAGATGCACGGACGGGCGCCCTGGCGTGTGCTTGCCGTGCTGGTGCTATTGGCCGTGGCGGGTGCCGTGGCCTACGGTTGGATCGATTACCAGCGTTTCGTGCGGACCCCGCTGACGGTGTCCGCACAGACGCCGAGCGTCGACGTGGGCAAGGGCAGCAATCTGCGCGATGTCGTCGGCCTGCTGCGCGAGCAGCACGTTACGACGACAGGGCCGCTGTACTGGCGTGTGCTGGCCGAGCAGCTGCGCGTTGCCGGTCGCCTGCACGCCGGCGAATACGCGTTGCCGGCCGGCATGACCCCGCGCGACCTGCTGCTCAACATGGCGGCGGGGCGGGTCCTGCAGCGCAACTTCACCATCGTCGATGGCTGGACCTTCCGCGACCTGCGCCAGGCGCTGGCCAAGGCCGACAAACTGCGCCAGGACGGTGCAAGCCTGGACGACGCCCAGCTGATGACGAAGATCGGTGCCCCGGGCGAAATGCCGGAGGGCCGCTTTCTGCCGGAGACCTACGCCTACGTGAAGGGTGACAGCGATCTCGACATTCTCCGTCGCGCCCATGCGGCGATGGCGAAGATGCTCGATGCGCTGTGGGCGCAGCGCGACAAGGACCTGCCGCTGGCCACGCCCTACGACGCGCTGATCCTCGCCTCCATCGTGGAGAAGGAGACCGGGCGCGCCGACGAGCGCCCGCGCATCGCTGGCGTGTTCGTGCGTCGCCTGCAGATCCACATGCTGCTGCAGACCGACCCCACGGTGATCTACGGCATGGGCGACAGTTACGCCGGCAATATCCACAAGTCGGATCTCACCACCGACACGCCCTACAATACGTATACGCGCCCGGGGCTGCCGCCGACACCGATCGCGATGCCCGGCAAGCCGGCCATCGAGGCGGCGTTGCATCCGGCCCAGGGCACGGAACTCTATTTCGTCGCTCGTGGCGACGGCTCGCATGTGTTCTCCTCGACGCTGGACGAGCACAATCACAACGTCGCCTGCTATCAGTTGAAGCGCTGCCAATGACCGTACGAGGCAAATTCATTTCGCTCGAAGGTGGCGAAGGCGCCGGCAAGAGCACTTTGCTGGCCGGCCTGCAAAAGCACCTGGTCGAACAGGGTGTATCCCTGGTGCAGACGCGCGAGCCCGGTGGCACGCCCCTGGGCGAAGCCGTGCGCGCCATCGTGCTCGACGCCGCGCGCCGCGACATGAGCGCCGAGGCGGAGCTGCTGCTGATGTTCGCCTCGCGCGCGCAGCTGGTGCGCGAGTGCATCGAGCCGGCGCTTGCTGCGGGCAAGTGGGTGCTGTGCGATCGCTTCACCGACGCCAGCTATGCCTACCAGGGCGGGGGGCGCGGCGTGCCGATGGAGCGTATCGCCTTGCTCGAGCAATGGGCGACCGAGGGACTGACTCCCGACCTTACCCTGCTGCTCGATCTGCCGGTGGCCACCGGTCGCGCGCGCGCTGCGGGCCGCGGCGAAGCCGACCGCATCGAGAACGAAGCCGATGCGTTCTTCGAGCGCGTGCGCGCGACCTATCGCACGCGCGCCGCCGCGCAGCCTGAGCGATTCCGCGTCATCGATGCGAGCCTCACGCAAGCACAGGTGCTCGACGCGGCGATTGACGCTACGCGCCATCTGTTTGGAGCCATCGCGTGAGTGTCATGCCCTGGCACGAGGAACATTGGGCCCGGCTGCAGGCCCGGCGCGCGCGCGATGCCATGCCGCATGCGTTGCTGTTGTGTGGTCCGGCGGGCCTGGGCAAGCGCGAGTTCATGCATCGCTTTGCGCAGGGCCTGCTGTGCCAGCAGGCGCATGACGGCGAGCCTTGCGGGCAGTGTCGCAGCTGCCTGCTGTTCGAGGCGGGCACGCACCCCGACTATGCGGTGCTGAGTTTCGGCCTGCGCAAGGACGGCGTGCAGCGCAGCGAGATCGTGGTCGACCAGATCCGCGAATTGTCCGCGCGCCTCGCCATGGCCAGCCAGTTCGGTGGCTGGCAGATCGTCTGCATCGATCCCGCCGATGCGATGAATGCGGCCGCGGCGAATGCACTGCTCAAGACGCTCGAAGAGCCCTCGTCGCAGACGTTGCTGTTGCTGGTGGCCGATGCTCCCTGGCGTCTGCCGCAGACCATCCGCAGTCGCTGCCAGCGCATCGAGTTCCATTTGCCGTCCCGCGAGACGGCGCTCGCCTGGCTGCAGCAGGCCGGGGTCAAGGATGCCGCCGTGGCGCTCGACGCCGCGGGCGGCAATCCCGGCATGGCGCGGGTCTGGGCGGAAGAGGGCTCCTTGGCCCGACGGCAGGAGGTGCGCAAGGATCTCGGCGCGCTCGCGGCCGGCCGTGGCGAAGCGATGGAAGTGGCGCGTCGCTGGCTCGACAACGAACCCGAACAGCGACTGTGGTTCGCCGCGCAGGCAGTGGCGGACGAGATGAAGATGCGGGCCACCTCCGGTGCCGCCGGTCCGTTGGCCAGCCAGTTGGACAACGAGGCACTGGACCGCTGGTACATGTCCGCCAACCGCACGCGCGAATCGCTGCGCGGCCCCTTGCGCGGGGACCTGTTGCTGCTGGAGTTGCTCGCCGGCTGGCGTTGAGTCGGTACGGGGTGATCGCGTCAAAGAGCCGCCGCACAAGGGAAAGCCCGGTGACAGGCCGTCTCCCTAGGCTGGAGAGATGAAGTCCCCACTTCAGCAACGCTTCCCCATCTGGCCCTGGATTTCGCTGTTGCTTCTGCTGGTCCTGCGGCTGGCCTGGCTCAATGCGTACACGCACAACTCCGACGAAGCGCAGCACGCGCACGTCGCGTGGGCGTGGACGCAGGGTTTGTTGCCTTATCGGGATGTCTTTGACAATCACGGCCCGCTGTTCGGCTGGCTGCATTCGCCATTGCTGAAGCTGCTGAACGATCGCCCTGACGTGCTCACCTGGCTGCGTCTGGCCATGCAGTTCTGGTACGTGATCGCCCTGGGTTCCGCCGGCTGGATGGCGCGGCGTCTTTACGGCTGGCGTGTCGCGTTGGTGGTGGTGTTGGTCGCGGGCCTGTTTCCGCGCTTCTTCATCGTCAGCGGACAGTTCCGCACCGACGACATGTGGATGGCCTTGTGGCTGGCGGGGCTGGCCTTCGTTGTAGGCGTGCCGCCGCGCGCATGGCGCTTTTTCATGACCGGCCTGCTGGTCGGTTGCGCACTCTCCGTGTCGCAGAAGACGCTGGTGCTGATTGCCACCACGCTGATGACGGTCCTCGTGCTCCGCCTGTTGCTGCCCGCCGGCGCGCCGAAGGCCAATCTGCGCTGCTGGGTGGCTGCCGCCATCGGCCTGATGGTCGTCCCGTTGGTCTTCGTTGTCTGGCTGGCCGCGCATGGCGTGCTGGGCGATGCATGGTACGGACTGGCGCTCTACAACCTTGGAGGAGCGTCCAAGCGTCATGCCGCCCTGCAGTTGCTCTGGTTCCTGGTGCTGGGCTCGGCCGCGCTGTTGCTCGCCGTTCGCGAGGTGCGGCGGCGCGCGCTCGGCGAGTTCGACTGGACCGTGTTCTTCGCCATGCAGGGCGGTTTGTATCTGCTGTTGATCTGGTTCATCTGGCCATTGATCACCAGGCAGGACTTTCTGCCCGTGCTTCCGACGCTGGTGCTCGCGTTCGGCGGCTGGGCTTCACAATGGGCGTGGCTGGGTATCAGGCCGCGACTTCGCGGTGTGCTGCTGCTGGTGATCCTCGGAGCCGAGCTGGCAACGGTGGTGGCCTATGCGCCTCCCTGGGAAGATCAACTGGCCGATCAGCGTGCAGAATTGGCCCTGGTCCTTCGCTATACGGATAAGACCGACACAGTCATGGATCCCAAGGGCGATACCATTTTCCGCATGCGCCCCTATTACCCTGTACTCGAGAGTCTCGCCGTGCGACGGCTGCGCAAGGGATTGATGACCGACACCATCGTCGATGAGCTTGAGAGTCACGGCACCATGCTGGTCGTGCCGCGTCGCCTGCCTTATGCCAGTGCGCACTTCGTGGTGGAGAACTATGTGCCCGCCGGGCGCGAGGTCTGGATCGCCGGCCGCATGTTTCCCAAGCCCGAGCCCGAGCAGGTGGTCGATGTGGCCGTGCCTGGCGATTACGTGCTGACGGATGGTTTCCGGCGACTGAGCGGAAGCCTGGATGGCGCGCCGGCCGCCGACCACTGGCACCTCGATCGTGGCGTGCATCACCTCAAGGCCACCGGCGGCATCCCGGTGGCCCTGGTGTGGAGCCAGGCCTTCGATCGCGGCTGGCGACCGGCGACTCCGCAGGGGCAGGGGGGCTGAGATGGCGTTCAGTCTCAATGCAAGGACGCGGTTGCTGGTGATCGCTCCTCACCCCGATGACGAGTCGATAGCCACCGGTGAGCTGATCCAGCAGGTCAGGCAGCTGGGTGGCGAGGTGCGCATCCTGCTGCTCACCAATGGCGACAACAACCCCTGGCCGCAACGCTGGGTGGAGCGCCGCTTGCGCATCGGCGCCGATGATCGCCGTCGCTGGGGCGAGCGACGGCGTAACGAGGTCGGGCACGCGCTGACTCAATTGGGCGTGGATGTTTCCGCACTGCAGGCGGCGGGTTGGCCGGACATGGGGGTGACCGACCTGTTGCGTGCGGACCTCAAGGCGAGCATTGCCGTCATCCTCGCTGCACTGGATGCCGCTCGGCCCAATCTCGTGGCCATGCCTGCTCTGGGCGACCATCACCCGGATCACAGCGCGGCCCACGTGATCACCCGGCTGGCCCTGGAGCAATGGCAGGGTCCGGCGCCGGAACGGCTGGCCTATCTGGTTCACGGCCGTGAAGACCATGTGACAGGCCGGGTGAAGCTGGACTCTTCGGTAGGCGTGCACGCCAACAAGCTCGCCGCGCTTGCTTGTCATCGCAGCCAGATGGCGCTGAGCGGAAAGCGCATGCGGCGTATGGCCGATCGTGCGGAGCGTTACCTGCAGGTGCGGGGATCGGGGGCTGTTGCTCCGACGCCGGTCCTGCCGTGGCAACCATCCGCTGCCCTGCAATCCTGGCTGCACCTCATGGTGGTGGATGGACAGGGAGAGCGCAGTTGGCCCTGGCGCCAGGCGCCACTGGTCCGCGACGGGCAGGGGCGCTATGTGCTGCATGCCTTCGACGACAAGGCGCCGGGCCCCGCCTTCGCCAAGCTCTACATGAACCTGCCGTCGCCCTGGATCTTCGATCGTTGGGGCTGGTGTGAGCTCTGAGCCGCACTTTTCGTCACATTCCGTCGACGCATCGCTTGTCGGTGGGGCAGGCCGGTCGCTAGGATGCGCTGCATAAGGGGTGTCGGACCGGATGTGGTCCGCAGGAGCTGTCATGAATCCGGCCATTGCTGCCCGCCAGGGCATTATTTCGTTGAAGATCAAGGACACGGCGGCGTTGTACAACGCCTACATGCCCTATCTGAAGAACGGTGGCCTGTTCGCCCCCACGGCCCAGCGTTATGCGTTGGGTGACGAAGTGGTGCTCCTCATTAACCTGACCGATGAAGGCGAGCGCCTGTCGGTCGCCGGCAAGGTGGTCTGGGTCACGCCGGTCGGCGCCCAGGGCAACCGTACCGCCGGCATCGGCGTCCATTTCAACGAATCGGCCGACGGCGAAGCGGCCCGTGCCCGCATCGAGAACCTGCTGGTCGGCATGACCTCGTCCGAGCGTCCCACACTCACCATGTAAGACCTTGGTCGACATGGCTGGCACCGGCTCGCCGAGAGGCGTTCGAAGGTGCGTGCGAATCGCCTCGCAGATACCCGTCAAGGCTTGTTGTTGTTAAGCGCGCTGATACAATGTCGCGATTCCCGACTCAGATCGTGGAAAGTCGGACGTTCGCGGCTGCATTGCCTGTGAGCGTGGCGCATAGCCCTTGGCCCTTCGAGGCCCTGCCGAATCCGGTTCCGGACCGTTTTTCCCCGACGGTCACTGATGCGCCAATGAAGGCGCGGAGGTACGTTTCACCGTGCTTGCCGAATATTGGCCCATCTTGCTGTTCATCGGCGTCGCCGCCGGCCTGGGCGTGGTCCTGCTGGTCATTGGCCTGCTTGCTGGACCCCGTCGCCCCGAAGCGGAGAAGCTCTCGCCCTACGAGTGCGGCTTCGAAGCCTTCGAAGACGCCCGCATGCGCTTCGACGTGCGCTACTACCTGCTGGCGATCCTCTTCATCATTTTCGACCTGGAAATCGCCTTCCTGTTCCCGTGGGCAGTCGTGTTCCAGAAGATCGGCATCATCGCGCTGATTGAAATGGCGACGTTCCTGCTGCTCTTGGTCATCGGTTTCGCTTACGTGTGGAAGAAGGGAGCACTGGAATGGGAGTGATCTCGTCCCTTGATCGGGTGATGCACAACCCGCAGCCGTTGAACCTGGTGGACGACATCCTGCGTCCGGCCGAGGACAACCCGATCGTCCAGCGCGGCTTCGCCACCACCAGCGTCGACGCGCTGATGAACTGGGCGCGCACCGGCTCGATGTGGCCGATGACCTTCGGTCTCGCCTGCTGTGCCGTGGAAATGATGCACGCCGGCGCCGCGCGCCTGGACCTGGACCGCTATGGCGTGGTGTTCCGCCCCAGTCCGCGCCAGTCCGACGTGATGATCGTGGCCGGCACCTTGGTCAACAAGATGGCCCCGGCGCTGCGCAAGGTCTACGACCAGATGCCGGATCCCAAGTGGGTCATCTCGATGGGCAGCTGCGCCAACGGTGGCGGTTACTACCACTACTCCTATTCCGTGGTGCGTGGCTGCGACCGCATCGTGCCGGTGGACATCTACGTGCCGGGCTGCCCGCCGACGGCCGAAGCGCTGATCCACGGCATCCTGCAGTTGCAGAAGAAAATCCGCCGTACCAACACCATCGCGCGTTCCTGACAAAGGCGCAGCTGAGCCATGACTGATACACCAACGAACTCGCTGGCCGAGCGTCTCTCTGCGCGATTCGGCGACACGCTGAAGATCAGCGTCGTACGCCGTGAAGTCACCGCCGAAGTGGCCGCCGACGACCTGCTCGCGGTGGCTACGGCGCTGCGCGACGAGGCGCCGTTCCGCTTTGGCGTGCCGATCGACGTGTGCGGCATCGATTACCTGGGCTACGGCCAGACCGAGTGGGACACGGAAACCGTGTCCGGCACCGGTTTCTCGCGTGGCGTGGAAGGCGAGGCCGTGGGCCGCTTCACGTGGGCCGACCGTCCGCGCCCGGAAGGGCAGAAGCGCCGCTTTGCTTCCGTCGTGCACCTGCTGTCGCTGGAAAACAACCAGCGCCTGCGCCTGCATGTGTTCTGCGAAGACGACACGCTGCCGATGGTGCCCTCGCTGACGGGCATCTGGCCGGGCGTGAACTGGTTCGAGCGCGAGTCGTTCGACCTGTTCGGTATCGTCTATGCGGGCCATCCGGACCTGCGCCGCATCCTCACCGACTACGGCTTCGTCGGCCATCCGTTCCGCAAGGACTTCCCGCTGATCGGCAACGTCGAAGTGCGCTACGACCCCGAACAGAAGCGCGTGGTGTACGAACCCGTGTCGATCGAGCCGCGCGTGCTGGTGCCGCGCGTCATCCGTGACGACGCCGACCTGCTGCAGGCCAAGGCCGAAGCGGCCGACAACTGGCGGAACAACTGATCATGCAAGAGATCCGCAACTACACGATGAACTTCGGCCCGCAGCATCCCGCTGCGCACGGCGTGCTGCGCCTGGTGCTGGAGATGGATGGCGAAACCGTCGTCCGCGCCGACCCGCATGTGGGCCTGCTCCACCGCGGCACCGAGAAGCTGGCCGAGTCCAAGCCGTTCAACCAGTCGATCGGTTACATGGATCGCCTCGACTACGTGTCGATGATGTGCAACGAGCACGCCTACGTGCGTGCCATCGAAACCCTGCTGGGTATCGAGGCGCCGGAGCGTGCGCAGTACATCCGCACCATGTTCGACGAGATCACCCGCATCCTGAACCACCTGATGTGGATCGGCTCCAACGCGCTCGACCTGGGCGCGATGGCCGTGTTCCTGTACGCGTTCCGTGAGCGCGAGGAACTGATGGACGTCTATGAGGCGGTCTCGGGCGCGCGCATGCACGCGACCTACTACCGTCCGGGCGGCGTCTACCGCGACCTGCCGGAGCGCATGTCGCAGTACCGCGAATCGCCCTGGCACAAGGGCAAGGACCTCAAGCGCCTCAACAGCTGGCGCGAAGGTTCCATGCTCGACTTCATCGAAGCGTTCGCCAACGACTTCCCGTCGAAGGTGGACGAGTACGAGGAACTGCTCACCAACAACCGCATCTGGAAGCAGCGCACCGTCGGCATCGGCGTGATCTCGCCGGAGATGGCACAGGCCTGGGGCCTGACCGGCGTGATGCTGCGCGGCTCGGGCATCGAGTGGGACCTGCGCAAGAAGCAGCCGTACGCCAAGTACGCCGAGATGGATTTCGACATCCCGGTGGCTTCGGGCGGCGACTGCTACGACCGTTACCTGGTGCGCGTCGAGGAGATGCGCCAGTCCAACCGCATCATCCAGCAGTGCGTGAAGTGGCTGAAGGCCAATCCCGGCCCGGTCATGGTCCAGAACTTCAAGGTCGCGCCGCCCAAGCGCGAAGAGATGAAGGAGGACATGGAAGCGCTGATCCACCACTTCAAGCTCTTCACGGAAGGCTATGGCGTGCCCGCGGGTGAGACCTATGCCGCCGTCGAAGCGCCGAAGGGCGAGTTCGGCTGCTACCTGGTGTCCGATGGCGCCAACAAGCCGTTCCGCGTGCACCTGCGCGCACCGGGCTTCGCCCACCTGTCCTCGATGGACGCCTTCGTGCGTGGCCACATGCTGGCCGACGTGGTGGCGATGATCGGTACCTATGACCTCGTGTTCGGCGAAGTCGATCGCTGAGCCCGGAGGAACGCATATATGAAAGCCACCGGAAATTACGAGCAGGTCAAGAACGTCGACCCGCTCGCCGTACTCAACGAACACACTCGTCATCACATCGAGGAGTGGGTTGCCCGCTTTCCTGCGGACCGCAAGCGTTCGGCGCTGATCCAGGCGCTGTTTGCCGCGCAGGAGCAGAACCAGGGCTTCCTCACCGATGAGCTGATCACGGCCGTCGCCAAGTACCTTGAGCTGCCCGCCGTGTGGGCCTACGAGGTCGCCAGCTTCTACTCGATGCTCGAGACCAAGCCGGTCGGCCGCAACAACGTCGCCATCTGCACCAACGTGTCGTGCTGGCTCAACGGCGCCGACGATCTGGTGAAACATTGCGAGCAGAAGCTGGGCATCAAGCTCGGTGAAAGCACCGCCGATGGCCGCGTGTATCTGAAGCGCGAAGAAGAATGCATCGCCGCCTGCGCCAGCGCGCCGGCGATGACCGTCAATGGTCACTACCACGAGCGTCTGTCGATCCAGAAGATCGACGAGATTCTCGACGGTCTCAAGTAAGGGCAGGGCGCAATGGCTTACGGACCCGCACCCCAGGAACACCAGGTCGTCTACACCACGCTGCATTTCGACAAGCCGTGGGCGATGGACAGCTACACCCAGGTCGGTGGTTATGAAGCGTGGAAGAAGATCCTCGCCGAGAAGCCCGACCCGAACGCTCTGATCGAAGAGATCAAGAAGAGCAACCTGCGCGGCCGCGGCGGCGCAGGCTTCCCGACCGGCCTGAAGTGGTCCTTCATGCCGAAGGGCGACATGCAGAAGTACATCCTCTGCAACTCGGACGAATCCGAGCCGGGCACCTGCAAGGACCGCGACATCCTGCGCTTCAACCCGCATGCGGTGATCGAAGGCATGGCGATCGCGTGCTACTGCACGGGCTCGACCGTCGCCTACAACTACCTGCGTGGCGAATTCCATCACGAGCCGTTCGAGCATTTCGAAGAGGCGCTGAAGGAAGCCTACGCGGCCGGCCTGCTGGGCAAGAACATCCAGGGCACCGGCCTCAACGTGGACATCTATGGCGCGCTTGGCGCCGGCGCCTACATCTGCGGCGAAGAAACCGCGCTGATGGAATCGCTGGAAGGCAAGAAGGGCCAGCCACGCTTCAAGCCGCCGTTCCCGGCCAACTTCGGCCTGTACGGCAAGCCCAGCACCATCAACAACACCGAAACCTATGCCTCGGTGCCGGCCATCCTGCGCAAGGGCGCGGACTGGTTCCTGGCGCAGAGCAAGACCAAGAACGGTGGTCCGAAGATCTTCTCGGTCTCCGGCTGCGTGCAGAAGGGCGGCAACTTCGAAGTGCCGCTGGGCACCACTTTCGACGAGCTGCTGGAAATGGCCGGCGGCCTGCGTCCGGGCCGTACGCTGAAGGGCGCGATTCCGGGCGGCGTGTCGATGCCGGTGCTGCGTGCCGAACAGCTGAAGGGCCTGCCGTTCGACTACGACACCCTGCGTGACCTCAAGACGGGCCTCGGCTCGGGCGCCATCGTGGTGCTCGACGATACCGTCTGCACGGTGCGCTTCACCCGCCGCATCTCGCAGTTCTTCCACAAGGAGTCCTGCGGCCAGTGCACGCCGTGCCGCGAAGGCACCGGCTGGATGCACCGCGTGCTGGACCGCATCGTGGAAGGCCAGGGCACGATGGACGACCTGCACCGCCTGAAGGCCATTGCCGGCCAGATTGAAGGCCACACCATCTGCGCGTTCGGCGAAGCCGCGGCGTGGCCGGTGCAGGGCTTCCTGCGCCAGTTCTGGGATGAATTCGAGTACTACATCGTCAACGGTCGCTCCATCGTCGACGACAAGCTTGGAGCCGCCGCATGAGTGCGCAGCCCGCTACGCCCAACCTCGACCTGGTGAACATCGAGGTCGATGGCAAGCCCACGCAGATCCGCAAGGGCGCCATGATCATCGAAGCGGCCGACGCCATTGGCGTGTCGATCCCGCGTTTCTGCTACCACCGCAAGCTCCCCATCGCCGCCAACTGCCGCATGTGCCTGGTGGAAGTGGAGATGGGCGGCAAGCCCATGCCCAAGCCGCAGCCGGCCTGCGCCACCCCGGTGGCGGAAGGCATGAAGGTGAAGACCCGCACTGACGTCGCCCTGAAGTATCAGAAGGACGTCATGGAGTTCCTGCTGATCAACCACCCGCTGGATTGCCCGATCTGCGATCAGGGCGGCGAGTGCGAACTGCAGGACGTCGCGCTGGGCTACGGCCGCAGCGTGTCGCGCTACACCGAGCGCAAGCGCACCATCGCGGACGAGAACCTCGGCCCGCTGGTCGCCACCGAGATGACCCGCTGCATCCAGTGCACCCGTTGCGTGCGCTTCACCAGCGAGATCGCCGGCACCTACGAGTTGGGCGGCTTGAGCCGTGGTGACAACCTGCAGATCGGCACCTATATCGGCAAGACCATCGAGACGGAACTGTCGGGCAACATCATCGACGTCTGCCCGGTCGGCGCACTGACCAACAAGCCGTTCCAGTTCCAGGCCCGCGCCTGGGAGCTGGTCGCCAAGCCGTCGGTCGCCTATCACGATGCGCTGGGTTCCAACCTGTGGCTGCATACGCGCCGCGGTGAGGTGCTGCGCACGGTGCCGCGCGACAACGAATCGATCAACGAATGCTGGCTGTCCGACCGTGACCGCTACAGCCACCAGGGCCTGTACGCCGCGGACCGCGTGAGCGCGCCGCAGGTGAAGCGCAACGGCCAGTGGCAGACCACCACGTGGGAAGACGCGCTGGGTGCGGCCGTGGAATCGCTGAAGGCGGTGCCGGGCAGCGAGCTGGGCGTGCTGGTCCATCCGGCCACCACCAACGAGGAAGGCGACCTGCTGGTGCGCATGGCCCGTGGCCTGGGCAGCGCCCATGTCGACCATCGCCTGCGCCAGCTCGACTTTGCCGACAACGCCGCCGCCGTGGCCTTTGCCAAGCCGGTCGCCGAGCTGGACAAGGTGAAGGCCGCGCTGCTGGTCGGCTCGGACCTGCGCCATGAAATGCCGCTGCTCAACCACCGCATCCACCAGGCGGTGAAGAAGGGCGCCAAGGTCTACGCCGTCAACCCGGCGAGCTTCAACTTCAACTACAAGCTGGCCGGCGAAGCTATCGTAGCGCCGCAGGCGCTGGTCGATGCGCTGCTGGCGCTGGCCAAGGCGGCCGTCGAAGGCGGTGCGAGCGCACCGTCGGCGCTGGCTTCGGCCATCGATGGCGCCTCGTCCGACCAGGGCGACAAGGACGCCATCGCCGCGATGAAGAGCGGCAGCGCCGTGGTCATCCTCGGCGAGGCGGCTGTCACCCATCCGCAGGCCTCGTGGCTGCGTGCCGTAGCCCGCTTCATCGCGGAAGCCACCGGTGCGGGCTACAACGAACTGCCGGTCGGTGCGAATGCGCTGGGTCTGGCCAAGGTCGGCGTGCTGCCGGGCAATGGCGGCCTCGACGCGCAGGCCATGCTGGCGCAGTCGCGCAAGGCCTACGTGCTGTACGGCGTCGAGCCGCAGGACGTCGCCGACGGCGCGGCCTTGCTCAAGGCCCTCAAGGGTGCCCAGCAGGTCGTTGCGTTCTCCGCCTACGCCAGCCCCGCGCTGCGCGACGTGGCCAACGTGATCCTGCCGATCGCGCTGCTGCCGGAAAATGACGGCACGCTGGTGAACGTCGATGGTCTCGCCCAGAGCGTGGCCGCCGGCGCCAAGGCACCGGGCGAAGCCCGTCCGGGTTGGAAGGTGCTGCGTGCCCTGGGTGGCGTGCTCAAGGTCGCGGGCTTCGAGTTTGACGACCTGGCCGGCCTGCGCGAAGGCATCAGCGACCGTGGCCACCAGCCGCGCGCCGAGTTGGCTTCGCGTCCCGCGGCTTCGGGCCTCACCCGTCTCGCCACCTGGCCGATCTACCGCACCGACGCGGTGCTCCGTCGTGCCACGGCGCTGAGCAAGCATCCGCTGAACCGCGCACCCGCCGTGCGCGTGAATGCCGATGAAGCGCAGCGCCAGGGTCTGGGCGAGGGCGCTGCGGTCCGCATCGCGGACGCGGTGCTGCCGCTGGTCATCGATGCAAGCGTGCCCGATGGCGCCGCCTGGATCGAAGGCGCACACGACGACACCGTCACGCTGCCGCCGTACGGCGCGGCCCTCACCCTGAGCAAGGCGTAAGCACATGGGCGAACAGATTCTCAACCAGCTCATCTGGCCGGTCATCTACATCCTGTGCATCGTCCTGCCGCTGGTGATCACGGTGGCGCTGTACGTGTGGTGGGAGCGCAAGGTCCTCGGCTGGATGCACGTGCGCATGGGACCCAACAAGATCGGTCCCTTCGGCCTGCTGCAGGCCTTCGCCGACGTGACCAAGCTGCTGCTGAAGGAAGTGATCCTTCCGACCAGCGCGAACAAGGCGCTGTATTACATGGCGCCGCTGATCGCATTGGTGCCGGCGCTGGCCGCCTGGGCGGTGATCCCGTTCAACGACCAGATGGTGCTGGCGAACGTCAATGCCGGCGTGCTCTACCTGCTGGCGATGACCTCGCTGGGCGTGTACGGCATCATCCTCGCCGGCTGGGCCTCCAACTCGCGCTACGCGTTGCTGGGCGCCATGCGCTCCGCCGCGCAGGTCATCTCCTACGAACTGGCCATGGGCTTGTGCCTGGTTTGCGTGCTGGTGCTGGCGGGTTCGCTGAACCTCACCGACATCGTTCACGCGCAGGCCGGTACCAAGGGCATCGGCGACTGGTTCATGTGGCCGCTGCTGCCGGTCTTCATCATCTACTTCATCTCGGGCGTGGCCGAAACCAACCGCGCGCCGTTCGACGTGGCGGAAGGTGAGTCGGAAATCGTCGCCGGTTTCCACGTGGAATACTCCGGTTCGGCCTTCGCGCTGTTCTTCCTGGCCGAATACGCCAACATGATCCTGGTCAGCTTCCTGGCCCCGATCCTGTTCATGGGCGGCTGGCTGTCGCCGCTGCCGGCCTCGTGGGGCTTCCTGGGCCATCCGAGCATCCTGTGGCTGTTCGCCAAGGTCTTTGCGTTCGCATTCCTCTTCCTGTGGTTCCGCGCCAGTTTCCCGCGCTACCGCTATGACCAGATCATGCGTCTGGGCTGGAAGGTGTTCATCCCCATCACCATCGTCTGGGTCCTCGTCGCCGGCTGCATGAAGTATTTCGGCTGGGTCACCGTCGGCACGGGAGGCTGAAGAAAACCATGTCCCGCGTTACTCACTATTTCAAGAGCCTGCTGCTCATCGAGCTGTTCAAGGGCATGGCGCTGACCATGCGCTACATGTTCAGCCCGAAGTACACGATGCGCTACCCGATGGAGCACATCCCCAAGTCCAACCGCTTCCGCGGTCTGCATGCGCTTCGTCGTTACGCCAACGGTGAAGAGCGCTGCATCGCGTGCAAGCTGTGCGAGGCGGTGTGCCCGGCCCTGGCCATCACCATCGACTCGGCGCCGCGCGAGAGCGACGGCCAGCGCCGCACCACGCGCTACGACATCGACCTGTTCAAGTGCATCTTCTGCGGCTTCTGCGAAGAGAGCTGCCCGGTCGACTCGATCGTCGAGACGCATATCCATGAATACCACTTCGAGCAGCGTGGCGAGAACGTGGTGACCAAGCCGCAGCTGCTGGCCATCGGTGACCGCTTCGAAGCGGACATCGCCGCGGCCCGCGCTCAAGACGCCGCGTACCGCTGAGGAGCAGGGACATCATGATCGATCCTCAAATGTTCCAACTCGTCTGCTTCTATGCGTTCGCCGCGGTGACCGTGGTGGCCGCGCTGGGCGTGATCACCCTGCGCAACACGGTGCATGCCGTGCTGTCGCTGGTGCTCACCTTCTTCAGCACCGCCTGCATCTGGCTGCTGGCCGAAGCGGAGTTCCTCGCCATCGCCCTCATCGTGGTCTACGTGGGCGCGGTGATGGTGCTGTTCCTGTTCGTGGTGATGATGCTCGACATCAACCAGGAGCGGTTGCGCGAAGGCTTCATCAAGTTCCTGCCGGTGGGCATCATCGTCGCCCTGGTCATGCTGGGTGAAATGCTCGCGCTGATCGGCGTGCGTGCCATGCACGAGGCCGTGATGGGTGCGAACCCCGCGACTGTTGCCGGCATGTCCAACACCGAATGGCTGGGCCATGCGCTGTACACCCAGTTCCTGCTGCCGTTCGAGATCGCCGCGTTGATCCTCACCGTGGGCGTCGTCGCTGCCGTGGTGCTGACCCTGCGTCATCGTACCGGCGTGCGTCACCAGCAGGCATCGCAGCAGGTTCGCGTCCAGCCAGCCAGCCGCATCCGCGTAGTGAAGATGGCGGCGGAAGTGCCCGCCGCGCCCCAGCCGGAAGCGGGCAAGGAGACCACCCCATGATCACGCTCGCCCATTTCATCGTGCTCGGCGCGGTGCTCTTCAGCATCGCCCTGGCCAGCCTCTTCATCAATCGCAAGAACGTGATCGTGCTGCTGATGTCGATCGAGCTCATGCTGCTCGCCGTCAACATCAACTTCGTGGCGTTCTCCCGCTTCCTGGGAGACGTGGCAGGGCAGGTGTTCGTGTTCTTCATCCTTACCGTGGCCGCGGCAGAAACCGCCATCGGCCTGGCGATTCTGGTCCTGCTGTTCCGCAACCGCAGCACCATCAATGTCGCCGAAATCGACAGCATGAAGGGCTGAGCCGATGGAACTGTCTACCTCCATTTTGCTGACCATCGCCCTGGCGCCGCTCGTCGGCTGCCTGCTGGCGGGCTTCCTCGGTCGCATCATCGGCCGAGCCGGCTCGCACACCGCGACCATCCTCGGCGTGGCGATCGCCTGCGGCCTGTCGTTCTACGTGCTGTACCAGCTCACCGCGGGCGGTGCCCCGGTCTACAACCAGAACATCTACACCTGGTTCGAGATCGGCAAGTACAACGCCCACGTGGGCTTCCTGGTCGATCGCCTCACCGCCATGATGATGGTGGTGGTCACCTTCGTGTCGCTGCTGGTGCACATCTACACCATCGGCTACATGCATGAGGACCCGGGTTACCAGCGCTTCTTCAGCTACATCTCGCTGTTCACCTTCTCGATGTTGATGCTCGTGATGAGCAACAACTTCATGCAGCTGTTCTTCGGCTGGGAAGCAGTGGGCCTGGTGTCGTACCTGCTGATCGGCTTCTGGTACAAGCGCCCGACGGCGATCTTCGCCAACCTCAAGGCGTTCCTGGTCAACCGCGTCGGCGACTTCGGCTTCCTGCTGGGCATCGCGGGCGTGCTGTACTTCCTGGGCACGCTGGATTACGCCACGGCCTTCACGGCGGCGCCGACCCTGGTGGGCAAGACCCTGCAGATCACGCAGAACACCCACTGGGATGCCGCCACGGTGATCTGCATCCTGCTGTTCATCGGTGCCATGGGCAAGTCGGCCCAGGTGCCGCTGCACGTGTGGCTGCCGGACTCGATGGAAGGCCCGACCCCGATCTCGGCACTGATCCACGCCGCGACGATGGTGACCGCCGGCATCTTCATGGTCGCCCGCATGTCGCCGATCTTCGAGCTGTCGGAGCAGGCGCTGAGCTTCGTGATGATCATCGGCGCCACCGGCGCGCTGTTCACCGGTCTGATCGGCATCGTGCAGAACGACATCAAGCGCGTCGTCGCGTACTCCACGCTGTCGCAGCTGGGCTACATGACGGTGGCGCTGGGCGTGTCTGCTTACTCCGGCGCCGTGTTCCATCTGATGACCCACGCCTTCTTCAAGGCGCTGCTGTTCCTGGGCGCGGGCTCGGTGATCATCGCCATGCACCATGAGCAGGACATGCGCTACATGGGCGGCCTGCGCAAGTACATGCCGATCACCTGGATCACCATGTGGATCGGTTCGCTGGCGCTGTGCGGCGTGCCGTTCTTCGCGGGCTTCTATTCGAAGGACGCGATCATCGAAGCCGTGGGCGAGTCGCATCGCTGGGGCTCGGGCTACGCCTACTTCTGCGTGATGGCCGGTGCCTTCGTGACCGCGCTGTACACGTTCCGCCAGATGTACCTGACGTTCCACGGCAAGGAACGCTTCACGGTGGTCCACGACCATGGCCACGGCCATCACGTGGAGCACAAGGACGATCACGGCCATCACGAGCCGGGCATCATGCACGAGACCCCGCACGAGACGCCGTGGGTGGTCACGCTGCCGCTGGTGCTGCTGGCGATTCCGTCGGTGCTGGTGGGCTTCTTCGCGATCCAGCCGATGCTGTTCGGCGACTGGTTCGGCAGTGCTATCCATATCAACGAGGCGAACAACGTCCTCGGCGAGATCGGCAAGGAATTCCACGGTGCGGCATCGATGGCGCTGCATGGCTTCACCCAGCTGCCGTTCTGGCTGGTGGCCGCGGCGTTCGCCATCCAGACCTACATCTACCTGTTCAACCCGTCGGTTGCCGATCGCATCAAGACTGCGCTCAAGCCGATCTACAACATGCTGAACCACAAGTACTGGTTCGACGCCGTGTACTTCATCGTGTTCGCACGCGGTGGCATGGCGTTGGGTCGCGCCCTGTGGAAGGGCGGTGATGCCGCCGTGATCGACGGCGTGCTGGTCAATGGTTCGGCGGGTCTGGTGGATCGCATTGCCGGTGGCGTGCGCCGCCTGCAGTCCGGTTACCTCTATCACTACGCCTTCGCGATGATTCTCGGCCTTATCCTGCTGCTTGGCGGGTATTGGCTGGTCGAGCAATAAGGGAACCTGCTCCATGTTCAATCATTTGCTCAGCCTGCTGATCTGGCTCCCCATCGTGGGTGCCATCCCCGTGCTGCTCGCCGGCTCCAGCCGTCCGAATGCCGCGCGCTGGATCTCGCTGCTGGTGGCCATTGCCACCTTCGCGGTCAGCCTCTACCTGCTGCCGCAGTACAACTCGGCCGATGCCGCCAAGCAGATGGTGGAAGACCACCTCTGGATCGCCGGCCTCAACGTGCATTACGCACTGGCCGTCGACGGCATCTCCATCGCCCTGATCCTGCTGACCACCTTCGTGGGCATCCTGGTCATCGTGGGCGCCTGGGAGGTCATCCAGGTCAACCCGCACCAGTACATGGCTGCCATGCTGGTGCTCGAGGGCCTGATGATCGGCGTGTTCTGCGCCACCGACGCGTTGCTGTTCTACGTGTTCTTCGAGGCCATGCTGATCCCGATGTTCATCCTCATCGGTGTCTGGGGTGGTCCGCGTCGCGTGTACGCCACGCTGAAGTTCTTCATCTACACGTTCTTCGGCTCCATCTTCATGCTGGTGGGCCTGATCTACCTGTACCTGAAGGCGGGCTCGTTCGACCTGGCCCAGCTGGCCGCGCTGCCGCTGAGCATGAAGGAGCAGACCTGGCTGTTCTTCGCCTTCCTCATCGCCTTCGCGGTGAAGGTGCCGATGGTCCCGGTGCACACCTGGTTGCCGGATGCCCACGTGGAGGCGCCGACCGGCGGTTCGGTGGTGCTGGCCGCGGTGATGCTGAAGATCGGTGGCTACGGTTTCCTGCGCTTCTCGCTGCCGATCGTGCCGGATGCGTCCGAAGCGTATGCATGGGTGGTGATCGGCCTGAGCCTGATCGCGGTGGTCTACATCGGCTACATCGCGCTGGTGCAGGAGGACATGAAGAAGCTGGTGGCGTATTCGTCCGTGGCGCACATGGGCTTCGTCACCCTGGGCATCTTCATCGCCTTCATGCTGGTGCGTGGCGCCGACAACCTCGACGCCGCCAAGCTGGGCATGCAGGGCGCGATGGTGCAGATGATTTCGCACGGCTTCGTGTCGGGCGCGATGTTCTCGTGCATCGGCGTGCTGTATGACCGCCTGCACACCCGCCAGATCAAGGACTACGGCGGCGTCATCAACGTGATGCCGTGGTTCGGCTTCTTCTACGTGTTGTTCGCCATGGCCAACAGCGGCCTGCCGGGTACCAGCGGTTTCGTGGGCGAGTTCCAGGTGATCCTGGCCAGCTTCCAGGCCAACGCGTGGATCGCGTTCTTCGCCGCCTTCACCCTGATCATTGGCGCCGCCTACACGCTGTACATGGTCAAGCGCGTGCTGTGGGGCGACATCACCAATCCGCACGTGGCCGAGATGAAGGACATCAACGGTCGCGAGCTGTTCGTGCTGGGCGCGTTCGCCGCCGCCGTGCTGGTCCTGGGCGTGTGGCCGCATCCGCTGGTGCAGCTGATGGATACCTCGGTCACGCAGCTGGTCACGCAGCTTGGCAACCACAAGATCTAAGCAGGACTGATCATGCCGAATCTCAATGACATTCTGATCCTGTTGCCAGAGCTGTACCTGGTGGCGGCCGCGTGCTTGCTGCTGCTGCTGGACGCCTTCATGAAGGCCGAACAGCGCCCGCTGCTGCACTGGCTCTCCATCGCCGTGCTGCTGGTGGCCATCTACCTCGTGGTGGGCGGCCAGCCGAGCCAGCCGGTGACCGCCTTCGGCGGCATGTTCGTGCGCGATGGCGTGTCCGAAGTCCTCAAGGTCTTCGCGCTGCTGTGCACGGCCCTGGTGTTCGTCTACGCCAAGCCCTACCTGACGGATCGCAAGCTGTTCGTCGGCGAGTACTACACGCTGTCGATCTTCGCGGTCATCGGCATCATGCTGCTGGTTTCGGCCGGCAACCTGCTGACCGTGTACCTGGGCCTGGAGCAGCTGACGCTGTCGTCCTACGCGCTGGTCGCGCTGAACCGCGATTCGCGCCTGTCCTCGGAAGCGGCCATCAAGTACTTCGTGCTGGGTGCGTTGGCCTCGGGCATGCTGCTGTACGGCATGTCGATGGTGTACGGCGCCACCGGTACGCTGGACCTGGCCCGCCTGCACCTGGCCGCCGGCCACACGGGCATGCCGCACCTGCTGGTGTTCGGCCTGATCTTCATGATCGTGGGTATTGCCTTCAAGCTGGGCGCGGCGCCGTTCCACATGTGGATTCCGGACGTTTACCAGGGCTCCCCGACGGCCGTCACCATCTTCATCGGCTCCGCCCCGAAGCTGGCGGCGTTCGGCATGGCCTACCGCCTGCTGGAGTCCGGCCTGGGTGACCTGTCACAGCACTGGCAGCTGATGCTGGCCTGCCTGGCCGTGCTGTCGCTGGCGATCGGCAACATCGTGGCCATCGTGCAGACCAACCTGAAGCGCCTGCTCGCGTACTCGACGATCTCGCACATGGGTTACCTGCTGCTGGGCCTGGTCAACGCCGGTCCCGAGGGTTATGCCGCTGCGCTGTTCTACGCGATCAGCTACGCGCTGATGGGCACCGCGGCCTTTGGCATCATCCTGGCGCTGGCCCGTGCGGGTTTCGAGTGCGAAGAGATCGACGATCTCAAGGGCCTCAACCAGCGTTCGCCGTGGGCTGCGTTCCTGATGATGCTGGTGATGTTCTCGCTGGCCGGCGTGCCGCCGCTGTTTGGCTTCTTTGCCAAGCTGCTGGTGCTGCAGGCCGCCATCCATGCCGGGTTCCTGTGGCTGGCCATTGTGGGCGCCGTGTTCGCCATCATCGGCCTCTACTACTACCTGCGCGTGGTGAAGGTGATGTACTTCGACAAGCCGGTGGAAGGCACCGAGATCCGCCTGCAGGGCGATGCTTCGGTCCGCCTGGTGTTGTCGTTGAACGTGCTGGCGCTGTTGGTGCTGGGCTTCGCCTGGGGCCCGCTGTTTGGCTGGTGCCAGCGCGTATTCGTGGGTTGATGTGCATCGTGGCGGATTCGTCCGTCACGATGGTTTTTGCTGAAGAACTGAAATTATTTCGCGAAATAGGCTTGCAAGAATTCGGCCATCTCGCTAATATTTCCGGACTCTGATGCGGGGTGGAGCAGTCTGGCAGCTCGTCGGGCTCATAACCCGAAGGTCGCAGGTTCGAATCCTGCCCCCGCTACCAGATCTTTCTTAGAACAAGAAAGCCTCCTCGTGAGGCTTTTTTGTTGGGCGCAAGGAAGCGTCGCACATATGTCACATGCCGCTTCGATGCTGGCTGTGCGGTGCCCCGGAAGAGTCTGGATGGGTCGGGACATCGGCGAGAACGCTCTTGTGAAAGAGCAGGGAATGGGCCGCTTGAGCCCATTTTTTGTTTCTGGCGACGGTAACGGTGGACGAGATCATGGATACGCAGGCATTGGCGCAACGCTTCACCGAGGTTCTGGCCGATTTGGGGCTGGAATGCATCGGCGTGGAGTTCTCCCCGTCGCAGGGGCAGAGTACCCTGCGTGTCTACATCGACGCCGAAGGGCGCGAAGTGACGGTGGACGATTGCGAAGCGGGCAGCCGCGAGCTGTCGGCGATGTTGGATGTGGAAGACCCGATTCCCGGCCATTACGTCCTGGAAGTGTCCTCCCCCGGCATTGACCGCCCGCTCTTCACTGCGGCGCAGTTTGCCAAGGTGGCCGGGAAGGAAGTGAAGATTCTGCTGAAGGCGCCGCTGGAAGGCCGGCGTCGTCTTCGCGGCAAGGTAACGGCGGTGGAAGGCGAACATATTTCGCTGGAAGCCGAAGGCAAGACCTTCGAGTTTGACCATGACGCGGTGGAAAGCGCGCGCGTGGTGCCTGACTGGGTGGCGCTCGGTTATGCGCCCCAGCCCAAGCCCGGCAAGGGTCCGGCCAAGAAGTCGTCAAAGAACTAAACCATTCGAAACCGATCGGACGCCTGTGGTGTCTACGGAGTTGCTGCAATGAGCAAAGAACTTTTGCTGGTGGTTGACGCGGTTGCCAATGAAAAGGGCGTATCGCGTGAAGTGATTTTCCAGGCCATGGAAGCGGCGCTCGCGTCCGCGGCCAAGAAGCGCTATCCGGACGAGGATCCGGATATCCGCGTGAGCATCGATCGTCACACCGGCGACTACGAGACTTTCCGTCGCTGGGAAGTCATCGCCGACGACGGTGAGATGGAATCCCCGTACCACCAGGTGCGCCTGATGGACGCCGTCGACGAGCGCGAAGACGCGCAGGTCGGCGAGTACGTCGAACAGCAGATCGAGAACGCCGAGTTCGGCCGCATCGCGGCGCAGGCCGCCAAGCAGGTGATCGTGCAGCGCGTTCGCGAAGCCGAGCGCCAGCAGGTGGTCGACGCGTTCCAGGAGCGCGTGGGCGAGCTGGTCACCGGCATCGTCAAGCGCGTCGAGCGCGGCAACGTCTATCTGGACCTGGGCGGCAACGCCGAAGCCTTCATCCCGCGCGACAAGACGATTCCGCGTGAGTCGGCCCGCGTCGGCGACCGCGTCCGCGGTTACCTGTACGAAGTGCGTTCCGAAGCCCGTGGCCCGCAGCTGTTCGTGTCGCGTGCCGCGCCGGAGTTCATGATCGAGCTGTTCAAGCTCGAAGTGCCGGAAGTCGGCCAGGGCCTGGTCGAGATCAAGGGCTGCGCCCGCGATCCGGGCGATCGCGCCAAGATCGCCGTGGTGGCCCACGACACGCGCACCGATCCCATCGGCGCCTGCATTGGCATGCGCGGTTCGCGCGTGCAGGCCGTGTCCAACGAGCTCAACGGCGAGCGCGTCGACATCATCCTGTGGCATGAAAACCAGGCCCAGTACGTCATCAACGCGATGGCGCCGGCGGAAGTGCAGTCCATCATCATGGACGAGGAAAAGCACTCCATGGACATCGCCGTGGCTGAGGACAAGCTGTCCCAGGCCATCGGTCGCGGTGGCCAGAACGTGCGCCTCGCCAGCAAGCTCACCGGCTGGCAGCTCAACGTGATGACGCAGGACCAGGTCGCCGCCAAGAGCGAGGCCGAGCAGGAATCCGCCCGCCAGCTGTTCATGGACAAGCTGGAAGTGGACCAGGAGATCGCCAACATCCTCGTGCAGGAAGGCTTCTCCAGCGTCGAGGAAATTGCCTACGTGCCCAGCGCCGAGCTGCTGGCGGTCGAAGGCTTCGACGAGGACATCGTCGAAGAACTGCGCGCCCGCGCCCGCGACGCGCTGCTGACCGAGGCACTGGCGGTAGAGGAGAGCATCGACGAGCACCAGCCGTCGGAAGAGCTCCTGCAGCTGCCGGGCATGGACGAAGCCACGGCGTACGCGCTGGCGGCTCGTGAAGTAGTGACGGTGGACGATCTGGGTGACCTCGCGGTCGACGACCTGATCGACATCGATGGCATGAACGAAGATCGCGCTGCGGCGCTGATCATGGCTGCACGCGCGCCGATGATCGAGCGTCTGGAGAAGGGTGGCTAACCGCGCGCGGTAGCGTCCTGGATGGGCGCGCCGAGGAAGGCTGAAACGCCTTCCACCAGGGATGGGGGTGGCCGTGCGGAACTGACTGCATGGCCTAGCGCGGGAACGGCGGAGAAAGAACACGATGTCGGACGTAACGATCAAACAACTCGCCAAGGTACTTGGCATGCCGGTGGACAAGCTGCTCGGACAGCTGGCCGAGGCCGGTATGAAATTCTCCGATCCGGAGCAGATCATCAGCAGCACCGAGAAGGTGAAGCTGCTCGGCTTCCTGCGCCGAACCCACGGCAAGAGCGAACTCAACGCCGCCGAGGCGGAGGACAGCTCGCCTCGCCAGATCACGCTCAAGCGCCGCAAGGTGAGTGAGCTGAAGGTGGCCACGCCTGGCGCCCGCGGCGCCGCTGGCGCCAAGACGGTGAACGTCGAGGTCCGCGCCAAGCGTACCTACGTCAAGCGCAGCGTCATCGCCGAGGAAGCCGGCAGCGACGTCGAGCGTGAAGACGCCGTGCGCAAGCTGCAGGAATCGCAGCAGCAGCGCGATCACGAGGAAACCGAGCGCCTGGAAGCGGATCGCCGCCGCCAGGAAGAAGCGCATCAGCGTGAAGCCGAAGCACAGCGCCAGCGCGAAGCCGAGGAAGAGCAGCGCCGTCAGCAGCAGGCCGCCGAGGCCGAAGCCGCCGCGCGTGCGCACGAGCAGGCACAGCGTACCGCTGCTCCGGAAGCCGCTGCTCCCGAGCCGGTGGAAGCGCCGGTCGAAGCATCCGAGAAGCCCGCGGCTGCGGCTGCGGCTGCGGCTGCGGCCGCCGAGCCGGTGGTGCAGCGCATTGACCACAGTTCGCTCGGCATGATCGTGCCGACCATTCACGAGCCGCGTCGTCGCGAGAAGAAGGTCGTCATTACGCCGGCCCCCGCGGCATCGAAGACTGCCCCGGCGGCGAAGCCCGCCCCGGGCGCAGCGCCGGCTGCCAACCGGCCAGGTCAGCCTGCTGCGGGTGCTGCCGCGCCTGCCGCTGGCGCGGCTGGCGACAGCCGCAACAAGGCTCGCCATGGTCGCGACCGTGACGACACGCCGGGTGGCAAGCGTTTTGCCGCGGGCGAACTGCATCTGAGCGATGCCGATCGCGCGCGCCGTTCCAACAACAAGCGTGGCAAGCCTGGCAAGGGTCCGCATCGCGATGCACCGCGTGGTGGCTCGCCGGCCTCCAGCGGTCCGCATGGTTTCACCCGTCCGACCGCCGCCGTGGTGCGTGAGGTCGTGATCGGTGACAACAACGTCGTTGCCGATCTTGCGAACAAGATGGCGGTGAAGGGTTCGGAAGTGGTCAAGGCCCTCTTCAAGATGGGCGTGATGGCCACCATCAACCAGACCATCGATCACGACACCGCGGTGCTGGTGGTCGAAGAGCTGGGTCACACTCCGGTGGCGGTGAGCGAGAACAACGCCGAGGCTGCGCTGGCTGCCCACACGCAGAACGCGGAGCTGGAAGGCGAGAAGAAGCCGCGTCCGCCGGTGGTCACCATCATGGGCCACGTCGACCACGGCAAGACCTCGACGCTCGACTACATCCGCCGCACCAAGGTGGCCTCGGGTGAAGCCGGCGGCATCACCCAGCACATCGGTGCGTACCACGTGGAAACGCCCAAGGGCGTCATCACGTTCCTGGATACCCCGGGCCACGCGGCGTTCACGTCGATGCGTGCCCGCGGCGCCCAGTCCACCGATATCGTGGTGCTGGTGGTCGCGGCCGACGACGGCGTGATGCCGCAGACGGCGGAAGCCGTGCAGCATGCGCGCGCCGCCAAGGTGCCGCTCATCGTTGCGCTCAACAAGATGGACAAGTCCGACGCCAATCCGGACCACGTCAAGCAGGGCCTCGGCAATCTGGAAGTGATTCCGGAAGAGTGGGGTGGTGACACGCCGTTCATCCCGATCTCGGCCAAGACCGGCATGGGCATCGACGACCTGCTCGACGCGATCCTGGTGCAGGCCGAAGTGATGGAGCTGACCGCCGTCGAAGACGGCCCGGCATCCGGTGTGGTGATCGAATCGAGCCTGGATCGCGGTCGCGGCCCGGTGGCGACGGTGCTGGTGCAGCAGGGCACGCTCAAGCGCGGCGACTTCGTCGTCTGCGGTATCGAGTATGGCCGCATGCGTGCGCTGATCGACGAGAGTGGCAAGACCGTGCAGGAAGCCGGTCCGTCCATTCCTGTGCAGGTGCTGGGTCTGTCCGGCGTGCCGGAATCGGGTGACGACTTCGTGGTCGTCGCTGACGAGCGCCTTGCCCGTGAAGTGGCCGCGGAGCGTCAGCTCAAGCGCCGCGAGACGCGCATGGTCAGCAAGGCCAACCGCCTTGAAGACATCATGGCCCAGATGGGTCAGGGCCAGCAGCAGACGCTCAACATCCTGGTCAAGGCCGACGTGCAGGGTTCGGTGCAGGCGCTGCGTGAGTCGCTCAGCCAGATCGGCAACGAAAACGTGAAGGTCAACGTGATTGCAGCCGGCGTCGGCGGCATTACCGAGTCCGACGCGACGCTCGCCGCCGCTTCCAAGGCGCTGGTGATCGGCTTCAACGTCCGTGCTGACGCCTCGGCACGCAAGGTGATCGATACCTCGGGCCTCGACGTCCGTTACTTCTCGATCATCTACGACGTGATCGACCAGGTGAAGCAGGCTGCGTCCGGTCTGCTGGGCAAGGAAGTGCGCGAAGAGATCATCGGCATCGCCCAGGTGCGCGAAGTCTTCCGCAGCTCCAAGTTCGGCGCGGTGGCCGGTTGCATGGTCACCGAAGGCACGGTCAAGCGCAGCAAGCCGATCCGCGTGCTCCGCGACAACACCGTGGTCTTCCAGGGCGAACTGGAATCGCTGCGTCGCTTCAAGGACCTCGTCGACGAAGTGCGTAACGGTATGGAATGCGGTATCGCCGTGAAGCAGTACAACGACGTCAAGGTCGGCGACCAGATCGAGTGCTTCGAGCGTATCGAGGTTGCCCGCACGCTGTAACAAGGGACGGGGAGCGAGTAGCGAGGGCGCGAAAACTCCACGTCTGGCAAGTTCTCGAAGCCCGGGCAGCTTTGTCCGGGCTTCGTTTTTCTACGTAAACTGCGACATTGGCGCCCTCGCCATGTGTCTCTCGTCCCCGTGACGACGAAGGAGTTACCCATGCCCTCACGCGACTTCAAACGTACCGACCGCGTCGGCGCCGAGCTGCGCCGCGAAATTGGCCTGCTGGTCCATGCTGCCGTGCGCGATCACGGGTTGCCGTCGGTGAGCGTGTCCGATGTGGAGGTCACCCGCGATCTGGACTGGGCCACCGTCTGGGTCACCGCGCTGCAGCCGGAACGCTCCCTGGAGGCCGTCAAGGCGCTCAAGGAGCTGGCCGTCGAGTTCCGCCGCGAGCTGTCGCGCAGCATGCGACTGCGCCGGGTGCCGGAGCTGCGCTTCAAGTACGACGACTCGGTCGACAAGGGCGAGCGCATCGAAACGCTGCTGCGCCAGGACAGCGAGCGTAACCCGGCGCCGTCCACGGACGCTGCCGAGGACGCTGCCGAGGACTGAGGCGTGTCTATCGTAACGGGGTGGCCCGTGTCGCTCGGGCAGGGCGGCGGGGCCGCATGACCTCATGAGCAAGAAGAAAAGCCACATCCGTTTTCGCGACCTGCACGGCATCGTCCTGCTGGACAAGCCCTTGGGCTTGAGTTCGAACGAAGCCCTGCAGGTGGTTCGCAAAGGTATTTTTCGCGCGGAGAAGGGCGGCCATACCGGCGCGCTCGACCCGCTGGCCACCGGCCTGCTGCCTCTGTGCTTCGGCGAGGCCACCAAGCTCGCCGGCATGCTGCTGGGTTCCCGCAAGGCCTATCTGGCCGAGTGCAAGCTCGGCGCCACCACCAGCACCGCCGATCTCGAAGGCGAGGTGGTCCAGGTTCGGCCGGTGCCTGAACTTGCCGAAGCGGCCATCGAGGCCGCCCTGGCCAAGCTGCGCGGGCGCATTACCCAGGTGCCACCCGTGTATTCGGCCATCAAGCTCGACGGCGAGCCGCTCTACGTCAAGGCACGGCGCGGCGAGGCTGTGGACGTGCCCTCGCGTGAGGTGGACGTCTATCGGCTGGAGCTGGTCAGTCGCTCGGAGGACAGTCTCACCCTGTACGTCGAATGCGGTTCGGGCACTTACGTGCGCAGCCTGGCAGTCGACTTGGGAGAGGACCTGGGTTGCGGGGCCCACCTGACGGCGCTCCGTCGCCTCTGGGTGGACCCGTTCAGGGAGCCCGCCATGGTCACGGTCGAGCAGCTGCAGGCGGCGGCCGGGCAGGGTGATGACGCCTTGCTGGCGTTGCTGCTGCCGGTGTCGGCAGGCCTGGAGGGGCTGCCCGAGTTGAGGCTGGATGCCGAGCGCACCCTGGCTGTCTCACAGGGGCAGCAGATTCCGGTCGATCCGGCGCTGTCGGGGCAGCACGCGGTGTTCGGCGAGGATGGCCGCTTGCTGATCCTGGGCGACGCCGTGGACGGAAAACTGCGCATTGTGCGGGGCTTCAACCTGCCGCCGACCGGGCAGAATGCCGAATGTCCATGACGGTCTTGTTGTCATTGGGCTCCGCTCGCTACAATACGGAGCTTGTTTCAGTATTTTCATTCATCTAGGCGAAGCTTGCGCAACGTCATCACGTGACGTTGCGCAAGCTTCGCACCCGTTTTTTTAGGAAGAGCTAATCATGTCCCTTACCGCAGAACAGACCGGCAAGATCATCGCTGACTTCGGCCGCGTGCCGAACGACACGGGTTCGCCGGAAGTGCAGGTCGCCCTGCTGTCGGCCCGCATCGACCACCTCACCGATCACTTCAAGGCTCACAAGCAGGATCACCATTCCCGCCGCGGCCTGCTGAAGCTGGTCAACCAGCGCAAGCGCCTGCTGAGCTACCTGAAGGATCGTGACCTGGCTCGTTACCAGGGCCTCATCGAGCGCCTCGGCCTCCGTCGCTAATCCTCACTAGGACAAATAAAGTGGCGAAAGTAACCAAGTCATTCCAGTTCGGTAATCACGAAGTCACACTGGAGACGGGCGAAATCGCCCGCCAGGCTTCCGGTGCCGTCATGGTCAGCATGGGCGGCACCGTCGTGCTGGTCACCGTGGTGGCCAATGCCAAGGCGAAGGAAGGTCAGGACTTCTTCCCGCTCACCGTCGACTACGTCGAGAAGTTCTACTCGGCCGGTCGCATCCCCGGTGGCTTCTTCAAGCGCGAAGGCCGCCCGACCGAGAAGGAGACGCTGACCTCGCGTCTGATCGATCGTCCGGTGCGCCCGCTGTTCCCGGAAGAGTTCAAGAACGAAGTGCAGGTCATCGCACAGGTCGTGTCGCTGAACCCGGAAATCGACGGTGACATCCCGGCCATGCTGGGCGCCTCCGCCGCGCTGAGCCTCGCCGGCATCCCGTTCAAGGGTCCGATCGGCGCTGCCCGTGTCGGTTATGCCAATGGCAAGTACCTGCTGAACCCGACCGCCACCGAGCTGAAGACCTCGGATCTGGACCTGGTCGTCGCCGGTACTTCCAACGCCGTGCTGATGGTCGAATCCGAAGCCAAGCTGCTGTCGGAAGAGGTCATGCTGGGCGCCGTGGTGTTCGGTCACCAGCAGATGCAGGTGGCCATCCGCGCCATCGCCGAGCTGGCCACCGAAGCCGCCCGTCCGTCCATGGCCTGGCAGGCTCCGGCCCGCAACGAAGCGCTCGTCGCCGCCCTCACGGGTGCCGTCGGCAACCAGCTGGAAACCGCCTTCCAGGTGCGTGACAAGCTGCAGCGCCGCGATGCCATCTCGGCCATCAAGAGCGACGTGCTCGCCTCGCTGGCTGCCGATGTGGAAGCCAAGGGCTGGGACAAGGCTGAGCTGTCGAAGGAATTCGCCGAGCTCGAATACCGCACCATGCGCGACGGCGTGCTGAAGACCAAGGTCCGCATCGACGGTCGCAACCTGGACGATGTCCGCGCGATCTCGATCCGCGTCGGCGTGCTGCCGCGCACCCATGGTTCGGCGCTGTTCACCCGCGGCGAAACCCAGGCGCTGGTCGTCACCACGCTGGGCACCACGCGTGATGCGCAGATCATCGACGCGCCGGAAGGCGAATCGAAGGATCCGTTCCTGTTCCATTACAACTTCCCGCCGTTCTCGGTGGGTGAAGCTGGTCGCTTCGGCGCGCCGAAGCGTCGCGAAATCGGCCACGGCCGTCTCGCCAAGCGCGGCGTGCAGGCCGTCAAGCCGACCATCGAAGAGTTCCCGTACGTGGTCCGCGTGGTCTCGGAAATCACCGAGTCCAACGGTTCCTCGTCGATGGCTTCGGTGTGCGGTTCCTCGCTCGCCATGATGGACGCCGGCGTGCCGCTGAAGGCTCCGGTGGCCGGTATCGCCATGGGCCTGGTGAAGGAAGGCAACGACTTCGTCGTGCTGTCCGACATCCTGGGTGACGAAGATCACCTCGGCGACATGGACTTCAAGGTGGCCGGTAGTGCCGATGGCATCTCCGCGCTGCAGATGGACATCAAGATCGACGGCATCACCGAAGAGATCATGAAGGTGGCGCTGGAACAGGCCAAGCGTGGCCGTCTGCACATCCTCGGCGAAATGGCCAAGGTGATCAGCACCGCGCGCACCGAGATGAGCGAGTTCGCCCCGCGCCTGCTCACCATCAAGATCCACCCGGACAAGATCCGCGAAGTGATCGGCAAGGGTGGCGCGACCATCCGCTCCATCACCGAGGAGACGGGCACCACGATCGACATCAGCGACGACGGCACCGTCATCATCGCTTCGGTCAATCGTGAAGCCGCCAATGCCGCCAAGGCGCGCATCGAGCAGATCGTCTCCGACGTCGAGCCGGGCCGCATCTACGAAGGCAAGGTCGCCAAGCTGATGGACTTCGGCGCGTTCGTGACCATCATGCCGGGCAAGGACGGCCTGGTGCACGTCTCGCAGATTTCCAGCGAGCGCGTGGAGAAGGTCTCCGACAAGCTGAAGGAAGGCGATATCGTCAAGGTCAAGGTGCTGGAAGTGGACAAGCAGGGCCGTATCCGCCTGTCCATGAAGGCCGTGGCCGAGGACGAAGGCGCCAACGCCTAAGTCTTCTGCACTGCAGCAAGCGACAAAAGCCCGGCTTATGCCGGGCTTTTGTTTTTCGGGGTCGGGGTTTGTGATTTGGCCCCTGCGTCGCCATCCCGGGTTTCACGCAGATGACGCGCCTGAGGGATGTCGGATCTGGCGCTGGAACTAATAGCGTTTTTGCGTTCGCCCTGAGGTGCATTTGCTACGATGCCGGCAGTGCGATGAGGATGTGGGCATGGCCGACCAGGCAAGCGATTTCTTGAAGGATTACCAGGCGCTGGCACAGCAGTCCTGGGACACCTGGACCCGTTATCTGCAACAGCAAACAGCCTCGGCGGCGCCCTGCGCGCAGGCGGCCTCTTCCCATGCCGGTGCAGGCGATGACCTGCTGGCACGCAGTATGGCCGCGCTCAAGGGCTACAACGAGTGGTTGCAGGGCGCGGTAGGCAGCGGCCTGGGCCAAGGGTCCACCGATTGGCAGCAATCGCTGCAGAACCTGTTTTCCAGCCTGGGCGGCCAACCGTTCGCGCATGCCTTCGCGTCCATCGACAGCGAAGCGGCGCGCAGCTTCGGCCAGCTGTGGCAGTCCTGGTTGCAGTCCAGCCAGTCCGGCATGCGCTTCGATGTGGAGCACATGGCGGCGTTCGGCTTCACCCGCGAGCGCCAGCTGCAGCAGCAGGAAATCGCGGCGGCCATGCAGGAGTACCTGGACTGGTCGAGCAAGTACCAGGCCTTGATCCAGCGCGCGAACACCGAAGGTTTCGAGCGCCTGCAGGCCAAGCTGGCCGACTTCACCGACTCGACGCGCCAGATCGAATCGCTCAAGGCGCTGTACGACCTGTGGGTGGACGGTGCCGAAGAGGCTTACGCGCAGATCGCCCTGTCCGAGGAGTTTCGCCACGTCTACGGCGAAATGGTGAATGCGCAGGGGCGCCTGCGCCAGCTGCAGCAGCAACAGCTCGAAGCGATGTGCCGCGAACTGGGCATGCCGACGCGCAGCGAGGTATCGGCGCTGGGCAAGCGCCTGCAAGAGTTGCGGCGCGAGGTGCGCGGGCAG
Source organism: Dyella amyloliquefaciens (assembly GCF_004296575.1). Classification (GTDB taxonomy): domain Bacteria; phylum Pseudomonadota; class Gammaproteobacteria; order Xanthomonadales; family Rhodanobacteraceae; genus Dyella; species Dyella amyloliquefaciens. The sequence goes on from NZ_SAYT01000007.1 coordinate 563,552, forward strand.
GGTGTTTCCCGCGAGTCCGACGAACTGGCGACGCTGCGTGCGGAAGTGGCTGCGCTCAAGCGCCAGCTGGCCGGCAAGGCCGGGGAAGCGAAGCGACCGGCCTCGCGCAGCAGCAAGCGCGAGCCCGAAAAAGATGCCGTCGTGCGCCGTGCCAAGCCGGCCGCCACGGTGGGCGCCCGCAAGACTGTCGCGCGCGGCACCACGCGCACGCGCAAGTAAGGAGCATCCATGTTTCCACCGCTACGCCTCGATCCGGCCGCGTTGACGGGCGAGATCGCCGCCTTCCAGCGCAAGCTGGCCGCCGGCCTGGGCAATCTCCGGCACCAGCTGGAGCCGGAATACGCCAACACGCCGCGCGTAGCCATCTACCGCGAGGACAAGCTCACGGTGTGGCACATGAAGGGGCAGGGCAAGCCCACCACTAGGACGCCGACGCTGATCGTCTATGCGTTGGTCAACACGGTGTGGATGACCGACCTGCAGGACGATCGCTCGATGGTGCGCAACCTGCTTGAGCAGGGCGAAGACGTCTACCTGATCGACTGGGGTTATCCGGATGGCGCCGACCGTTGGCTGACGCTGGATGACTACATCAACGGTTATCTCGATCGCTGCGTCGATGCGGTGTGCAAGGCCGCGGGCGTCGATGCGATCAACCTGCTCGGCATCTGCCAGGGCGGCACGTTCTCGCTGTGCTACACGGCCACCCACGGCGACAAGGTGAAGAACCTGATCACCATGGTGACGCCGGTGGACTTCCAGACACCGGACAACATGCTCTCGAACTGGACGCGCGAGCTGGATGTCGACCTGTTCGTCGACACCATGGGCAACATTCCGGCCGAACTGCTCAACTGGGTGTACCTCACGCTCAAGCCGGTGCGCCTCAACCAGCAGAAGTACGTGAGCCTGGTCGACATCCTCGACAACCCGAAGGAGTTGCAGAACTTTCTGCGCATGGAGCGCTGGATCTTCGATTCGCCGGACCAGGCAGGCGAAGCGTTCCGCGAGTTCATCAAGGAGTTCTACCAGCAGAACAAGCTGATCAAGGGCGACCTGGTGATCGGCGGCAAGCCGGTCGATCTGGGCATGATCACCCAGCCGGTGCTCAACATCTTCGCCGAGCAGGACCACCTGGTGCCGCCCGATGCTTCGCGCGTCCTTGGGCGCCATGTAGGCACCACCGATTACACCCAGCTCGCCTTCAAGGGTGGGCACATCGGCATCTATGTCTCCGGTCGTGCCCAGCGCGAGGTGCCCCCGGCTATCCACCAGTGGCTCAGTACGCGAAACTGAGCGCTGGCCCCAGGAAGAGTTCGCTCATGGAAAAGCGTCTGCACCGTTCACTCTCTGACAGGAAGCTCGCCGGCGTCTGCGGCGGCATCGCCGAATACCTGGGCTGGGACCCGACCCTGGTCCGCATCCTGTGGGTGGTGCTCACCTTCATGGGTGGCTCGGGCATCGTCGCCTACCTGGTGTTGTGGCTGCTGATGCCCGAAGGCGCCTGATTCCCCGCGGCGGGCATGCTGCCCGCATTCCGTTTATTTCGATTGGCAAGACCGTTTATGGATTACGACCGTTTCGACCGCATTCGCGCCGTGCAATGGCAAGGCGATCACCTGCGCCTGCTCGACCAGCGTCTGCTTCCGCAGGAAGAGCGCTGGATCGACTGCACGGACGCGGCCCAAGTGACCCAGGCCATCAAGGACCTGGCCGTGCGTGGCGCGCCCGCCATCGGCATCGCCGCGGCGTGGGGCGTGGTACTGGCTGCGAAGCAGGGTGAGCCGCTGGATGCTGCACTGGCCATGTTGCGTGCCGCGCGTCCCACGGCGGTGAACCTGATGTGGGCACTGGATCGCATGAAGGCGCGCATTGCCGCCGGTGCCAATGCCGAGGCTCTCGAGCGCGAAGCGCAGCTGATCCAGGACGAAGACCTGGCCGCCAATCGCCACATGGGCGAATTGGGCGCCTCGCTGATCGCGCCGCTTTCGGGCGTGCTCACGCACTGCAATACCGGTTCGCTCGCCACCGCAGGCTTTGGTACGGCGCTGGGCGTGATCCGTGCTGGCGTGGCCAGCGGTCGCGTCGAACGTGTGTATGCCGGCGAGACGCGGCCGTGGCAGCAGGGCGCGCGCCTTACCATGTGGGAGCTGGTGCGCGATGGCGTGCCAGCCAAGCTCATCGCCGATTCGGCCGCCGCGCACCTGATGCGCTTGGGCGAGGTGCAGTGGGTGATCGTGGGTGCGGACCGCATCGCCGCCAACGGCGACACCGCCAACAAGATCGGCACCTACCAGCTGGCCATCGCCGCGCGCCACCATGGCGTGAAGTTCATGGTCGTCGCACCGTCGTCCACGGTGGACATGGCTACGGCGTCGGGCGAAGACATCGAGATCGAATTGCGCGACCCGGCCGAACTGCTGGCCGTGGCCGGCCGCCGTACCGTCGTGGACGGCGCGCAGGCCTGGAACCCGGTGTTCGACGTCACGCCGGCGTCGCTCATCGATGCCATCGTCACCGAGCGTGGCGTGATCGAACACCCGACCACCCTGGCCATGCAGGCGCTGTTCGGCTGATGGGGGTGCGCCGACAGTTCCTGCTGTTCGGCGTCGGCGGCGCCATTGGCCTGGTGGTCGACGCCGGTGTGGTGCAGGCGCTGGTGAGCTGGGGGCACTGGAACCCCTACCTGGCGCGTGTGGTGTCCTTCCTTTCGGCGGCGACGGCCACCTGGCTGTGGAACCGTCGCTATACCTTCGCGCACCGCCATAGCGGGCGCTCGCTGCGTGCCGAATGGCTGCAGTGGATTGCACTGATGAGCGTAGGGGCAGTGGTCAATTACGCCGCCTACGCCGTGATTCTGATGTTCTATCCATGGCTGCATCGCTGGCCTGCCGTGGCTGTCGCGGCAAGCTCCGCGGCCGCGGCGCTGGTTAATTTTTCGACAGCCCGCGGCGTGCTTTTCAAGCGAGCCAAAACTTCCGTTTAAGCCATTGATTCACAAAGAAAAAATACTGTGAATTTGGCGTCAAACGTGTTACACTCCATAGGTTGTTTCCAGGTCGCTCGCCCACGCACGGAGGGTGCGTGCGCCGCGACCCTTTTCATCCTCAGGGAAGCCGATTGATGGCAGAACTCGCCAAAGAAGTCATCCGCGTCAACATCGAAGACGAGATGCGCCAGAGCTACCTCGATTACGCCATGAGCGTGATCGTGGGACGCGCCCTCCCGGATGTCCGCGACGGCCTCAAGCCTGTGCACCGCCGCGTCCTGTTCGCCATGAACGAACTGGGCAACGCCTGGAACAAGCCCTACAAGAAATCGGCCCGCGTGGTCGGTGACGTCATCGGTAAATACCACCCGCACGGCGACGCATCGGTCTACGACGCGATCGTGCGCATGGCCCAGCCGTTCTCGCTGCGTTACATGCTGGTCGATGGCCAGGGTAACTTCGGTTCGGTCGACGGCGACAACGCCGCAGCCATGCGATACACCGAGGTGCGCATGTCGCGCCTCACGCAGGAGCTGCTGGCCGACATCGACAAGGACACCGTCGACTTCGGTCCCAACTACGACGAAAGCGAGCAGGAACCGCTGGTCCTGCCGACGCGCGTGCCCAACCTGCTGGTGAACGGTTCGGCCGGTATCGCGGTGGGTATGGCCACCAACGTGCCGCCGCACAACCTCACTGAAGTCGTCTCCGCGACGATCGGCCTGATCGACGATCCGTCGCTGTCGATCGATGACCTGATGCAGTTCATCCCCGGCCCGGACTTCCCGACCGCCGGCATCATCAACGGCTCCTCGGGCATCATCGAGGCTTATCGCACCGGTCGCGGTCGCATCCTGGTGCGTGCTCGCACCGAGATCGAAACCGAGTCGAACGGTCGCGAGACGATCCTTGTCCACGAGCTGCCGTACCAGGTGAACAAGGCCCGCCTGATCGAGAAGATCGCCGAGCTGGTCAAGGAAAAGAAGATCGAGGGCATCAGCGAGCTGCGCGACGAGTCCGACAAGGACGGCATGCGCGTGGTGATCGAGATCCGTCGCGATGCGATGGCCGACGTGGTGCTCAACAACCTGTTCCAGCAGACGCAGCTGCAGGTGACGTTCGGCATCAACATGGTCGCCCTGCTGGACGGCCAGCCGCGCCTGCTGAACCTCAAGGACATCCTCGAGGCGTTCATCCGTCACCGTCGTGAAGTGGTGACGCGCCGTACCATCTTCGAACTGCGCAAGGCCCGTGCCCGCGCGCATATCCTGGAAGGTCTCACGGTCGCGCTCGCCAACATCGACGAGATGATCGAGCTGATCCGCACCTCGGCGTCGCCGCAGGAAGCGCGCGAGCGCATGCTGGCGCGCAAGTGGCAGCCGGGCATGGTGGCCACGTTGCTCGAGGCCGCCGGCGCCGAAGCGTCGCGTCCCGAAGACATGGACCCGCGCGATGGCCTCAAGGCCGAGGGCTACCAGCTTTCCGAAGTGCAGGCCCAGGAAATCCTGGCCATGCGCCTGCATCGCCTCACCGGCCTGGAGCAGGAAAAGCTTTCCGACGAATACCGCCAGGTGCTCGAGACGATTCGTGGCCTGATCGAGATCCTCGAAGATCCGGCCCGCCTGCTCGCGGTGATCCGCGGCGAACTCGAAGCCATCAAGGAAGAGTTCGGCGACAAGCGCCGCACCGAGATCCAGCATTCGCAGGAAGACCTCAACGTCCTCGACCTGATCGCCCCGGAAGACGTGGTCGTCACGCTGTCGCACACCGGTTACGTGAAGCGCCAGCCGGCAAGCACGTATCGCGCACAGCGTCGCGGCGGCAAGGGCCGGTCGGCCTCGGCGCTGAAGGACGAGGATTTCGTCGAGCAGCTGTGGGTGGTGAACACCCACGACACGCTGCTCACCTTCACCAGCACCGGCCGCGTGTACTGGCTCAACGTGTACCAGATGCCGGAGTCGGGCCCGAACGCGCGTGGCAAGCCGATGGTGAACCTGTTGCCGCTGGGCGAGGGCGAGAAGGTGCAGGCCGTGCTGCCGGTGCGCGAGTACGCGGAAGACCGCTTCGTGTTCTTCGCCACCAAGCAGGGCACGGTGAAGAAGACGCCGCTGACCGAGTTCGCGTTCCAGCTGCAGAAGGGCAAGATCGCCATCAACCTCGACGAGGGCGATGCGCTGGTCAACGTGGCGCTGACCGACGGCAACAGCGACGTGCTGCTGTTCGCCTCCAACGGCAAGACGGTGCGCTTCGACGAGTCGGAAGTGCGTTCGATGGGTCGTACCGCGACCGGCGTGCGTGGCATGAAGCTGGCCGACGATGCCGAAGTGGTGTCGCTGATCGTGGCGGCCGAGGGCGACATCCTCACCGCTACCGAACGTGGCTACGGCAAGCGCACCATGCTCGACGAGTTCCCGAAGAAGGGACGCGGCACGCAGGGCGTGATCGGCATCCAGTGCTCCGAGCGCAATGGCGCGCTGGTGGCCGCAACGCAGGCCACCGAGGCGCACGAGATGATGCTGATCTCCGATCAGGGCACGCTGGTGCGTACCCGCGTGGCGGAAGTCTCGCAGCTCAGCCGCAATACCCAGGGCGTGACGCTCATTCGCCTGCCGGCGGACGAGAAGCTGGTCAGCGTGGTTCGTCTCGATGCGGAAGTCGAGAGCGGTGAAGGCGAAGAGGGTGCAGCCCCCGACGTGACCGAAGGTGATCTGCCTGCTGCCGGTGATGACGTTCCCACCGACGCCGAGTGATCCCAGCGCGATGTAAAAAAGAAAACCCCGGCCATGCCGGGGTTTTCTTTTTCTATCCCATCAAGGCTTGAAGCCGACCGATTGCCATAGTGGCGCTGGATCATAGACAGCACCTGCTTCGATGGTCTTGGCGACACGGCGCGTGTTGTGGATGTCGGCCAGCGGATCGCCGTCGAGCAGCACCATGTCGGCGCGCTTGCCGACGGTCAGCGTGCCGACTTCGCCGTCGAGCCCCATCACGCGCGCGGGTACGCTGGTCGCCGCCATCAGCGCTTCCATCGGCGTGAATCCCGCCTGGACGTAGATCTCCAATTCCCGGTGCAGCGAATAGCCGGGAATGGACTGGTCTGTGCCGGCAACGATGGTCAGGCCCTGGCGGTGCAATTCGCGCAACGTGGCGAGCAGATAGTCGTAGCGCTTGGCGCGGTCCGGCTTGACGCCCGGGCTGTCGAGCGCGGCGGCAAGCTCGGGCGCCACGTGCGTGATGCCCGGCTCGATGGCGCTCAATGGCGTGGATTCCGGATGCATCTCTGCTTCGAACAGCGCGATGGTGTCGTCGAAGACGGTGTGATGTTCGCGGAACAGCGCCAGCTGGCGTGTCGCATCCGGCGTGGTGAAGTCCAGCGGCGGAAGCGGCTTGTTGCGTTCCATATGCAGCAGGTCGCGCGCCACGTAATGAATGTGGTTGATGCCGTCGTAACCGTCTTTGACGGCCTGCTCGGTGGTCATGCCTTCGGGGACATGGCCGGTCACGGTCATGCCCACGCGGTGTGCTTCCGCGGTGATTACCGGTACCAGTTCGGGCTTCATGCTGCCGTAGATCTTGATCTGTCGTGCGCCGACGTCCTTGTAGCGCTTGACCCAGGCCTTGGCCTGCTCAGGCGTGTCGGCGACGACCGCACCCAACGTGATCGGGCCGGTGCCATCGATGACGCCTGCGATCAGGATGCGGGGGCCGATGCCGCGCCCCTGGTCGATCGCGTCGCGCACCGCAGTGATGAAATCGAAAATGTTGCCGCAATCGCGCACGGTGGTGATGCCCGAGGCGAGATACACGGGTCCCCATTCGACCTGCTCGTAGTGGGCATGCATGTCCCACAGGCCGGGGATGAGGAACTTGCCGCTGCCATTGATCACTTCGTAGCCTTGAGTCGCCACCTGCTCCTTCGCTGAGGCGATGCGGCTGATGTGTCCATCGTCCATGAACACCGTTACGTCGCCCTGTGCCGGCGCGCCGGTGCCATCGATCAGCGTGGCATGTGTAACGGCCAAGCGTTTGACGACGGGCTGGCGGCCTTTCGCTGCGAGCTGGGCCAGAGAGGTCAGCCCGTCGATCGCGGCGTGCTGCATGAAGGTCGCCAGTTCCGGTTCGTAGTCTTCGCGCACGGCCTCGAAGTGATCGAACTCGGCGTCGCGCGTGACCAGGGCCACCAACTGGTTGTTGTCGTCCATCCAAAGCGCTTCGCTTCCCCAGGCGAGCCCCGACACCTGATAACCGTGCAGGGTGACGTCGTGGCCTGCCGCTTTCACGTGAAGCTCGGCGGTGGGCTGGATGCGAATGTCGTTGCCCGGCGGTGCCGCAATACGCTCCGGTCGTCCTTGCGACAGCCAATACCGCATCAACATCTGCTGCATGGCGACGGGCGAATAGCCGTCCATCAGGAAGGTGTGCCCGGTGGCGGGATACTGTGTCTTCTTGCCATCGCGCAGCAGCGATACCTGCGTGCGCGACGCGTCGATCGAGAAGTCATCGTTCAGATCGCTGGAGCGCGAGGACTGGCCGCGGGTGCTCAGCGACAGCGGATGTGCGTCATCCGTTGCGCGGTAGGTGGTCTTGAGAGGTACCGGCGTGCCGCGATCGGTGAAAAGAAAATCCGACTCGAGCAGTAACTGCCCGTCCTTGCGCTGGAGCGTATAGGTTTCCTTGCCGATCGCACGCGCGAACTTGTGCAGCACGAAGCTGCCTTGTTCGTTCGGCTGGGATGCCTGTGCATGGAGGCTTGATGAAGCGAAGGCGAGGGCTGCTGCGACGACGAACGCACTTGCACACTCCAGCTTCATGGACGGCTCCTTGCGCGGGGTATCAGTGGCGTCTCGACAGCGGCCGGGACGCCGCGACGTTACCCGGCCGGATTCGGGAGCGCCAGTGCGCGTGCCGTGTGCTTCGTCAGCCGGGAGAGACGCTGAACTCGTCCACGCGGGTGGGATAGAACGCCAGGTAGTCCTTGATCGGTGACACCGCGTCGTAGGGGTGCTCGTACGTCCACACGGCGTTTGCCGAACGCTGCCCACCCAGCGGAATGCTGTAGTACGAACAGTCGCCCTTGTACGGGCAGTAGGTCTGGTGGTCGGTGCGTTCGAGCAGCGACATGTCGACGTCCTTGCGCGGGATGTAGTGCACCGGCGGGTAGGACGCTTCGCTCAGCGAGAGCGCGGATCGTGTATCGGCCACGACACGCCCGCCGACGCGAACGACGATGTGGGAGGAATCAGGCCTGACCTCGATCGGATGATCGGGGCCCGGTATCCGCTGCACTCGGCTGTTCATGGCATCAGTCCGGAAGAGGGAGATGCGAGGCTACTCCCCTCCGTGATCAGTCCGCGTGCAGGCGGTGGATCTCAGGCCGTGGCTTCCAGCATCGCTTCGGCCGCGGAGACGCGGAACTCGCCCGGCGCTTCGACCTGCAGCACCTTCACCACGCCATCTTCCGCATACAGCGCGAAACGGCGGGAACGAAGACCCATGCCATAGCCGCTGCCGTCCAGCTCCAGGCCCAGTGCGCGGGTGAAGCTGCCATTGCCGTCGGCCAGCATCAGCAGTCCGTGCGGCACGTTCTGGGAGGCCGCCCAGGCCTGCATCACGTAGGCGTCGTTGACCGCGAGGCACATCACTTCGATGCCACGCGCCTGAAATTCGGCGTAGTGCTGGACATAGCCCGGCAGGTGGCGGTTGGAACAGGTAGGCGTGAAGGCGCCGGGCACGGCGAACATCACCACCTTGCGGCCGGCGAAGAGGGAGCCGGTGTGGGTCTGCTCGATGCTCTCGCCGATGGCGCGGATCTCGACATCGGGCACGGTCTGGCCGATCTGGATGCTCATGAGGGGGCTGCCTTGGCTAGGGAAGAGGAGGCGGATGCTAGCGCCAGGAAGGGTGGGTTGTCGCCTTGAATCACGCCGTTTTAGCACCCATCTCAACCACCATAGAGAGGGTGGCGTTCGACGCCATGCATCACCCAGACGAGTCAGGCGAGTTCGGCCTTGCCGGTCGGTCGGCGGGGAAGCGATATTTCCCGCATGCTGGTTAGGGCGGAACGATCGCCGGGGAGCGGTAGTGGAATTCAAAGATTATTACGACATCCTGGGCGTCAAGCCCGAGGCCAGCGAGGCCGACATCAAGGCGGCTTATCGCAAGCTGGCCAAGAAATACCATCCGGACCGGAACAAGGACGCCGGCGCGGAAGAGAAATTCAAGTCGATCAACGAAGCGAACGAAGTGCTTCGCGACACCGAGAAGCGCCGCGCCTACGACGAGTTGCGCGCCGGTGGCTATCGCGGCGGTGAGCAGTTCCGTCCGCCGCCGGGCTGGGGGCAGAGCCACGGTTTCGATTTCGGTGGCGAAGGCGGCGGTGATTTCAGCGACTTCTTCGAAAGCCTGTTCGGGCGTGGCGGTGGTGCCGGCCCTCGTGCTGCGCCTCGCGCACGACGCGGCGGTGACGTGCATGCACACGTGCAGATCGACCTGCAGACGGCCTTCGATGGTGGTCGCACGCGGCTGGCCCTGCAGGATGGCCATGGCGGCGAGCGAGTGCTGGAAGTGAAGATTCCCGCGGGCATCCAGCCGGGGCAGGTGATTCGCCTGGCCGGGCAGGGGCATGCGGGAAGCGGTGGTGCCGGCAACGGCGACCTGCTGCTCGAGGTCGGCATTCGCGACGATGCCCGTTTCAAGCTGGACGGTCGCAACGTGCTGCATGTGCTGCCGATCACGCCATGGGAAGCCGCGCTGGGCGCTACGGTGCCGGTGCCGACGCTGGCGGGCACGGTGGATCTGCGCATTCCCGCGGGCTCGCAGTCCGGACGCAAGCTCCGGCTCAAGGGGCGTGGCCTGCCGGGAGCGCATCCGGGCGACCAGCTGGTGGAACTGTCGATCCGCGTTCCCGCGGCGGAGAGTGACGAGCAACGCAAGGCCTATGAGGCGTTGCGCGAGCAGTTCGAGGGATACGATCCTCGCCACTGATGGCCGTACGGAAGGCCAAATGAAAAAACGGCGCCACGAGGCGCCGTTTTCTTGTGGAGCATGCCGCAGCCGTCAGGCCGGCAGCAGTTCCTTGAGCGTGGTCACCAGTTCCTCTTCCTTGATCGGCTTGGTGACGTAAGCCTTGGCACCCTGGCGCAGGCCCCACACCTTGTCGGTTTCCTGATCCTTGGTGGTGACCAGCACGACCGGGATGTGCGAGGTGTCCGGGTCCTTGCTGATGGTGCGGGTAGCCTGGAAACCGTTGAGGTTCGGCATCACCACGTCCATCAGAATCAGGTCGGGACGTTCACGCCTGGCCGCTTCCACGCCCGCCGCGCCATCTTCCGCGGTGAGGGCCTCATGCCCGAGCTTTTCGACGATACGCTTGATGCCCAACAGCTGCGACGGCGAGTCGTCGACGATCAGGATGCGTGCCATAAGGTGGGGTTCCCCTTGTTGTTTCGTTTGATTCTAAGGCGCTGTCGCCGCGCTTCCAAGCGGGGCGGTCAGGCGGCGGCGCCCACGCGTACCAGAGTACGCCCGAATGACTCGCCTGCGAGCATGTGGTCGAAAATACCCGGCAACTGCTCCAGCGTCACTTCGCGGGTGGCAATGCGCTCCAGGTGCTGCGGCTTCCAGTCGGTGGCGAGACGCTGCCACACGCGGTCGCGGATGTCCCGGGCCGTACCCGCCGACGCGATGCCCAGCAGGCTGGCGCCACGGATGATGAACGGCATCACGGTACTTTCGAAGCCGATGCCACCGGCATTGCCGCAGATGGCGACGTTGCCGTAGGGCGCGATCAGCGGCAGCAGGCCGGCCAGCATGCTGCCGCCGACGTTGTCCAGCGCGCCGCCGAAGCGTGCCGAGTCCATCGGCTTGCCGCTGAAAGCCAGCTGGTGACGATCGATGCATTCGGCAGCACCGAGATCGCGCAGGAAATCGAAGTGCGTGCTTTTCCCGCTGATGGCGTGCACGGCGTAGCCGGCGCGGGTGAAGATGTCGATGGCCAGCATGCCCACGCCACCGGTGGCACCGGTAACGGCGAGCGGGCCGAGCGCCGGCACCTGCCGGTTGTCTTCCATCCGCAGCAGTGCCAGTGCGGCGGTAAAGCCGGCCGTACCGATGATCATGCTCTCGCGCAGGCTCAGGCCCTTGGGCAGCGGAATAGCCCACGCGGACGGAAGACGGATGTACTCACCGTAGCCACCGTCGCGCACTTCGGAAAGCCCGCTGCCCGTGCACAGCACGGCATCGCCCTCCTTGAATGCGGGATCGGTCGAGGCGACCACGGTGCCGGCCGCGTCGATGCCGCCATTGAGCGGGTACTGGCGAAGAATCTTGCCCTTGCCGGTGCCGGCAAGCGCGTCCTTGTAGTTGACCGAGGAGTAGGCGACCTGCACCAGCACTTCGCCGGGGCTCAAGGCATCGGCGTTGATCGTCTCGATGCCGCCGCGGTAGCCGGTGTCGTCGTTGTGGATGCGGAAGGCGCGAAAGGCGGAGGGGGAACTCATGGGGGATTCCTTTTGCAGCGTGCCGTGCAGCGTGTTGGTCAGGCGTCGACGATGCGCTTGTCGATCAGGCGCGAGGCGCGCTCGCCGCGATAGGTGGGCATCCAGTCGAACAGCGTGGTCATGTCGTCACCAAACCATACACTTTCGTGTTGTCCCGGCGTAATGAAACCTTCGTCGACCATATGGTCGACCATTCCGCGCAGCGCGTTGTAGTAACCGCGCACATTGAGGAAGGCGCAGGGATAACGGTGCAGGCCCAGCTGGGCCCAGGTGAGCATCTCGAACATCTCATCCATGGTGCCGAAGCCGCCGGGCAGGGCGACGAAGGCATCGGACAGCTCGAACATGCGCGTCTTGCGCTGGTGCATGGTGTCGACCACCACCAGTTCGGTGAGGCCGGTGTGCGCCACTTCGCGCTCGACCAGCTGGCGCGGGATCACGCCGATGACCTTGCCGCCGCCGGCCAGCACGGCGTCGGCCACCGTGCCCATCAGGCCCACCTTGCCGCCGCCGTAGACCAGGGCGATGCCACGCCGGGCCATTTCGGCGCCGAAGGCGCGGGCCTGTTCGAGATATTCGGGGTGCTTGCCGCTGCTGGAGCCGCAGTAGACGCAAAGGGCGGTGGGTTGGGACATGTGTGTCAGTACGCAGAAGGAAGTGGTCGTCATTCCGGCGAAAGCCGGAATCCAGCGCCTTCGGCTTCGAAATGCGTGAGTCACTGGATTCCGGCTTTCGCCGGAATGACGGTGAGGTAAAAGCTATACCTCGATCTATGCCATGAAAAGCAAACGGCCCGCTCATGTTGCCACGAGCGGGCCGAAGTGGCCTTGCAGCAGGGCTTAGTTGCCCTTGTGGATCGCGCGCTTGTCGACCGACAGCGCCGCCTCATGCACGGCTTCCGACAGCGTCGGGTGCGCGTGGACGATGCGGGCGAGGTCTTCGGAGGAGCCCTTGAACTCCATCGCGACGACGCACTCGGCGATCAGCTCGGACACGCCCGGGCCGACCATGTGCACGCCCAGGATGCGATCCGTCTCGGCGTGGGCGAGCATCTTCACCTGGCCGATGGCCTCGTTCATGGCCACGGCGCGGCCGATGGCGGCGAACGGGAAGGTGCCGACCTTGTAGGGGACGCCTTCTTCCTTCAGCTGCTTCTCGGTCTTGCCTGCCCAGGCGATTTCCGGCTCGGTGTAGATCACCCACGGCACGGTGTCGAGGTTGATGTGGCCCGCCTTGCCGGCGATCCACTCGGCCACGGCCACGCCTTCCTCGGAACCCTTGTGCGCCAGCATCGGGCCGCGCACGGCGTCGCCGATGGCCCACACGCCGTTCACGCCGGTGTGGTTGTGCTCGTCGACCACGATGCGGCCGCGCTCGTCCAGCTTCACGCCGGTGTCGTCGGCCAGCAGGCCGTCGGAGTAGGCGCGACGGCCCACGGCGACCAGCAGCTTGTCGACCACCAGGTCGTGTGCGCCGTCCTTGTCTTCATAGGTGAGGGCGACTTCGTTGCCCTTCACTTCGGCCTTGGTCAGCTTGGCGCCGAGCTTGATGTTCAAGCCCATCTTGGCGAATTCCTTGGCGGCGATCTTGGCGATGTCCGCGTCGGCGACGCTGAGGAAGTCCGGCAGCGCTTCGAGCACGGTCACGTCCGAACCCAGGCGCTTCCACACGCTGCCCAGCTCCAGGCCGATCACACCAGCGCCGATCACGCCCAGGCGCTTCGGCACTTCGGTGAAGTCCAGGGCGCCGGCGTTGTCGACGATGAACTTGTTGTCGAACTTGGCGAACGGCAGCTCGATCGGCACCGAACCGGAAGCGAGGATCACGTTGGTGGCGCTGATGGTCTGCTTGGCGCCGTCGTTGCCGGTGATTTCGACTTCATTGCCTTTCAGCAGCTTGCCCTTGCCGAAGAACGCAGTGACCTTGTTGGCCTTGAACAGCTGGCCGATGCCGCCGGTGAACTGCTTGACGATCTTGTCCTTGCGGCCGATGAAGGTGCCCAGGTCGACCTTGGCGCCTTCCACCGTGATGCCGTGGACCGGCAGGTTGTGGGCGATGTTGTAGTACTGCTTGGACGAATCCAGCAGTGCCTTGGACGGGATGCAGCCCACGTTGAGGCAGGTGCCGCCGAGGGCCTGCTTGCCGTCCTTGCCGACGAAGGCGTCCACGCAGGCGGTCTTCAGGCCCAGCTGCGCGGCGCGGATCGCGGCCACATAGCCGGCAGGGCCTGCACCGATGACGATGACGTCGAATTTTTCGCTCATGGTTTTTCCTTGCTGAGTGACATGCCTGGGGAGGGCGCGTCACAGGTAAAGCGGGATATGTGTGCGGCGAGCGTGGATGCAATATCTACGCTCACCGCCAGAGCTTCGTGCCTGATTTTGCTTCTTGGTCAGAGACCAAGAAGCATGCGCTGCGGGTTTTCCAGCTGGTTCTTGATGTCGACCAGGAACAGCACCGCGTCCTTGCCGTCGATGATGCGATGGTCGTAGGACAGCGCCAGGTACATCATCGGGGCGGCGATCACCTGGCCGTTCTCGACGATGGGACGCTCCTTGATGGTGTGCATGCCCAGGATGGCGCTCTGCGGCGGGTTCACGATCGGGGTCGACAGCAGCGAACCGAAGGTGCCGCCGTTGGTGATGGTGAAGGTGCCGCCCTGCAGGTCGTCCAGGCCCAGCTTGCCGTCACGCGCCTTCTTGGCGTAGTTGAGGATGCCCTTCTCGACATCGGCGAAGCCCATGTCCTGCACGTCGCGCAGCACCGGCGTCACCAGGCCCTTGTCGGTGGACACGGCGATGGAGATGTCCTGGTAGCCGTGATAGATGACGTCGTTGCCATCGACCGAAGCGTTGACGATCGGGTGACGCTTCAGCGCTTCGGCGGCGGCCTTGACGAAGAAGCTCATGAAGCCAAGCTTCACGCCGTTGGTCTTCTCGAACGACTCGCCCAGCGCCTTGCGCATCTTCACCACTTCGGCCAGGTTCACTTCGTTGAACGAGGTGAGCATGGCGATAGAGTTCTTCGACTGCATCAGGCGCTCGGCGATGCGGGCGCGCATGCGGGTCATCGGCACGCGCTCTTCCGGACGGGCGCCCGGGGTCGGCTTGGCAGCCGGTGCAGCGGCAGCGGCGGGAGCGCCACCCTTGCCGTAATTGACCAGGTCTTCCTTGGTCACGCGGCCGTCGCGGCCGGTGCCGGCAACCTGCGATGCGTCGATGTTCTGCTCGGTGGCCACGCGCAGGCCGGCCGGCGACAGGTCGGCGTTGCCAGCCTTGGCGGCAGCCGGAGCGGCCGGGGCAGCAGCGGCCGGAGCCGGAGCCGCGGCGGGGGCAGCAGCCGGGGCCGGGGCAGCGGCGGCAGCGCCTTCCTCGATCACCGCGATGACCTGCTGGCTGGTCACGGTGTCACCGGACTGGAACTTGATTTCCTTCAGCACGCCGTCCACCGGGGAGGGCACTTCCAGCACGACCTTGTCGGTTTCGAGGTCGACCAGGTTCTCGTCGCGCTTGACCGCTTCGCCGGCCTTCTTGTGCCAGGTGGCGATGGTGGCGTCGGAGACGGATTCGGGCAGGACGGGGACTTTGACTTCGATGGACATAAATGTTCCTTGAGTTAGTGCATCCATCCCTGGACGCTAAAGTCAAAAAGCGGCCATCCGTGGCCGCACTTTTCAGGATGTCTTTATTCGGCCGAGTGGTCGGTGCCGATCGGCGCGACCAGTGCCTGCTCGACGAGTGCCGCCTGCTCAGCGACGTGGGTATTGAGGTGACCCGCCGCCGGGGCCGGCGAACGTGCGCGGCCAGCGTAGGACAGGCTCTGCTTGCTGCTGATGCAGGCCTGCAGGTGATGGCGGATCTGGAACCAGGCGCCCTGGTTCATCGGTTCTTCCTGACACCAGATGACTTCCTTCGCGCCGCTGTACTTCTCGAGCTCCGCGGTGACCTGCGGACGCGGGAACGGATACAGCTGCTCGACGCGCACGATGGCCACGTCGTTGGCGCCACGCTTCTCCGCATCTTCCAGCAGGTCGTAGTAGACCTTGCCCGAGCACAGCACCACGCGCTTGACCTTCTTGGCGGCCAGGTCGCGATGCTCCGGGATTACCAGCTGGAAGCTGCCGGTGGCCAGCTCGTCCAGCGTCGACACGGCCAGCTTGTGGCGCAGCAGCGACTTGGGCGTCATCACGATCAGCGGCTTGCGGGTCGGACGGACCATCTGGCGGCGGATCATGTGGAACGCCTGGGCCGGCGTGGTCGGCACGCAGACCTGCATGTTGTCCAGCGCGCACAGCTGCAGGAAGCGCTCGAGGCGGGCGGAGGAGTGCTCCGGGCCCTGGCCTTCGTAGCCGTGGGGCAGGAACAGCGCCAGGCCGCACAGGCGGTTCCACTTGGATTCGCCCGAGCTGATGAACTGGTCGATCACCACCTGGGCGCCATTGGCGAAGTCGCCGAACTGGCCTTCCCAGATATGCAGGGTGAACGGGTCGGTGGTGGCGCTGCCGTATTCGAACGCCATGACCGCTTCTTCGCTGAGCAGCGAGTCGATGACTTCGACGTCGGCGCCGGAGCGCACGTCGGCCAGCGGCATATAGGTATAGCCGGTCTTCTGGTCATGCAGCACGGCATGACGATGGAAGAACGTACCGCGGCCCACGTCCTGGCCGACCAGGCGCAGGTTGTAGTTTTCGTCGATGAGCGTGGCGTAGGCCAGGTTCTCGGCGAAGCCCCAGTCGCCCGCCTGCTCGCCGGCGGCCATCTTGGCGCGGTCTTCGTAGATCTTGGCCACGCGCGACTGCAGCGTCATGTCCTTGGGCACGACCAGGATCTGGTTGGCCAGTTCGACCAGGCGCTGCTTCGAATAACCGGTATTGGTCTCGGTGGACAGCTTGCCGCCGATGAACTTGTCCCAGTCGACCTCGATGTCCTTGATAAGGGCCGTGGTCAGTTCGGTCATCGGCTCGCCCGCCTCGAGGCGGCTGCGGTAGTCCTCGAACATCTTCTGGCCGTCGCCGTCGGCGATCACGCCCTGCTTGACCAGCTCCTGCGCATACAGGTCGCGGGTGGTCGGGCGCTTGCGGATGATCTGGTACATCACCGGCTGCGTGGCGGACGGCTCGTCGGCCTCGTTGTGGCCGTGGCGGCGGTAGCACACCAAGTCGATCACCACGTCCTTGCGGAACTCCTTGCGGAAGTCATAGGCAAGGCGGGTGGCCTGGATCACCGCTTCCGGGTCGTCGCCGTTCACGTGGAACACCGGCGCATTCACCATCTTGGCGATGTCGGTGCAGTACAGCGTGGAGCGGGTGTCCTGCGGGTTGGAGGTGGTGAAGCCCACCTGGTTGTTCACCACGATGTGCAGGCTGCCGCCGATCTTGAACCCGCGGGCCTGGGACATGTTGAACAATTCCATGTTCACGCCCTGGCCGGCCAGCGCCGAGTCGCCGTGCACGATGACGGCCATCGACTGCTTGCGCTCGGTGTCGCGGCGACGGATCTGGCGCGAATGCACCGAACCGGCCACCACCGGGTTGACGATTTCCAGGTGCGACGGGTTGAACGCCAGCGCGACGTGGGTGCCTCCATTCGGCGTCTTGACGTCGGCGGAGAAGCCCATGTGGTACTTCACGTCGCCGGAGTGGGCCGGGTCATCCGGGTGGTCCCACTTGCCTTCGAACTCGTTGAACAGGGTGCGCGGCGGCTTGCCCAGGATGTTGACCAGCATGTTGAGGCGGCCACGGTGGGCCATGCCGATCACGACTTCCTTGATGCCGTTGTCGCCCGCGGCGCGGACCACGTCGTCCACCATCGGGATCAGGCTGTCGCCGCCTTCCAGCGAGAAGCGCTTCTGGCCCACGTACTTGGTGTGCAGGTAGCGCTCGAGGCCTTCGGCCGCGGTCAGCTCGGCGAGGATGCGCTTCTTGCCCACAGCGTCGAGGCCGGCGCTGCCGTTGGCCTGCTCCATGCGCGTGTAGAGCCAGTTGCGCTGCTCATGGTTGCTGATGTGCATGAACTCGACGCCGAGGGTGTTGGTGTACACCTTCTTCAGTCGAGCCAGCAGGTCGCGCAGCTTCATGCGCTGGCCGCCACCGGCGAAGTTGCCGCAGTCGAACTCGGTATCCAGGTCGGCGTCGGAGAGGCCGTGGAAAGCGGGCTCCAGATCCGGCGCCGGCAGCTTTTCGGCCAGGCCCAGCGGATCCAGGTTGGCGGCCAGGTGGCCGCGCGAACGGTAGGCGGTAAGGATGCGCAGTACGCCGGCTTGCTTGCGGGCGTGGGCGTCGTCCACCGGGCCTGCGGCCACGGCGACGCCGTTGCGACGCTGCTTTTGTGCAGCCTCTATACGCGCAATGGCCGCAGAGTGGGGCACGTCCCCCGACTCGCGGCCTTTGAAAGTCTCGAAGTATTTGCTCCAGGTGGCGTCGACCGACGAAGGGTCCGCCAACCAGGATTCATAGAGCTGTTCAACGTAATCGGCGTTGCCGCCGGCGAGTTGGGAGGATTCGAAAAACTCGCGGATCAGATTAGTGCTCACGTCACCACCGGTGAGGAAGGGAGGCTTGCAGCGGTTCCGGCCGGGGAGGGCCAGTTGGCTGGGAAAAATCCCGTTAATTATAGCCTTGGGGTGCTGCGACGCGGCAACCCAAGAAGCTCACCTGAAATGGGGTTGGTGATCGATATTTCGACCCCGAGGGTACCGACCATCGTCGTAGACCGCGGTTTTCACGGTGAATAACGCGCGTTGGCTCGTCGGGCGATGGGCGCCGCGCCGTTCAGCGAACGGCTAGAGATCGAGCGGCTGCAGGGCCCGTGCGGGCGCCGAACGCTCCCAGACTTCATTGAAGTGTTGCGCCAGAGGCGCCTGGGCGGCCCGGTCGCTACGTGCGGCGCGGGCGTCCGCTCGCCTCGCATCGGGCTGGAACAGGTAGCCGCCCTGGTCGGTCAGCAGGTAAGCGGAGGCGTAGGTCAGGTCGACCTCTTCCAGCGGCGTTCGGATGTGCAGCACGCTCGGCAGGCGCTGGGCCAGGGCGACCAGGCGGTGGCTGTCGCGCAGTGCCGCCTCCGGATCGTGCAGCAGGATGCGGATCTCCGCACCGCGCCCCGAGGTGGCGATGCGCCGGAGTTCGGCCATTTCTCCGAGGCTGGCATAGAGGTCGGTGTCGAGTGCGGGCTGGTAGATGGAGAGCCGGTACCTCGCCTCGGTGAGGAGCTGCAGCCGGCTGGCCGCGATCTCGCTACGGCTTCCGGCGGGAAGCCGGCCGGCATCACGATCCGCAGTGGCCGGGGCGTCATCGTCATCCAGTGCCAGTCGCATGGCCCGATGGAGGATGCCGGCATCCTCGAAGGTGTCGCCGTGCGCGACGAAACCCTCGCGCTCATAGAAGGTCACTGCCGCGACCTGGGCATCCAGCGCGACGTCCGCCCGGCCCTGGGCGCGCGCCCGGGCCACCATCGAGCGCAGCAGACCCAGTCCCACGCCCTGGCCTCGCCAGGGCTGGCGCACGGCCACCCGACCGATCTTCCCGTGGGGCGTCAGGCGGGCGCAGCCGATCGGCTCGCCCCCTTCGCTGCGGGCCAGCAGGTGGAAGGACAGCGGGTCGAGGTCGTCCCATTCGAGCGACTCGGGGACCGACTGCTCCCCCACGAAGACTTCCAGCCGGATCGCCCGCAGCGCGTCGCGGTCACCCGCGCGCGCCCAGTCGGCGTGCTCGACATGGAAGTCCTGCAATTTCACTTCCGGCGGCCCTTGCGCACGACCAGGTGGCCATCATTGACCAGGGCCAGCAACAGGCCGGCTTCGGCCGCCGACAAGTTCTTGCCGGGGGTGAGTTCCCGCTCGCTGCAAAGCTGCAGGGCCGACTCCACCGAGGCGGGGTAGGCGTGGCCGTTGACGAACAGCGTGGCGCCGCGCTTGCCGCGTGCCCACGCCATGCGTGCCCAGGGATGGCGTAGCAGCGAGGCACCGGCGTCCAGTTGCTTGCGCAGGGCGGCCTCGGTCAGCTCCTTCTCCGGCGGCACCGGCATCTGGGCATTGCGATAGCGGGTGATGAAACGCCCGAACCAGTCGGTGAGGGGGGCGTCGTCCAGTCCGGCCGCGAAGGGCAGGGCCAGACGGAGGCGGGCCAGCGCCGCGCGATCGATCTCGCCGACGGCCTTGACCGGGGCCAGGTCGGGGTCGGCGTAGCGCAGTTCGTCGGGCAGGCGTTCGGCGAGGTAGTCCGCCAGGTCGCCGGTCAGCTCGGCCCGGGACGGGGCGCGCATGCCCACCGAGATGGTCATGCAGGGACCGCCGAAGGCCACGCCGTCGTGCGGTACGTCCGGCGGCAGGTAGAGCATGTCGCCCGGCTCGAGCAACCACTCGTGGGTGGGTTCGAAGTGGGCGAGCTGCTTCAGTTCCACGTCCGGGCGGAAATCCTTGGGCGCGGCGGGGTCGGTGCTGATGGCCCAGTGGCGCTGGCCGATGCCCTGCAACAGGAACACGTCGTACTGGTCCACGTGCGCGCCCACGCCGCCACCCGGCTCCGCGTAGGAAATCATGATGTCGTCCAGGCGCCAGCTTGGCAGGAAGCTGAACTGCTCGAGCAGGGCGGCCACGTCGGCGTCCCACTTGTCGACGTCCTGCACCAGCAGGGTCCAGTTGCGGTCGGGCGTGCTGGCGAAGTCCTTCTCGGTCAGCGGGCCGGACTTGATCTTCCAGCGGTCGCGGGCCTCGTCATGGATGATCAGGCGCGACAGGGCGGTTTCTTCCAGCGCCAGGCCGGCCAGGTCGTCCGGCTGGATCGGCGGCTCGAAACCGGGGAAGGCTTGGCGGATCAGCAGGGGGTGCTTCTGCCAGTAGTCGCGCAGGAACTGCGCCGGGCTCATGCCCAGGGGCTGCTTGGCGGAGCCGCGGACTTCGATGGGGAGGGGGAGTGGTGTAGTCATCGGGCCATTCTAAGCCAACCCGGCTCGATGTCCGGTTGATCGTGGTCAGTGCGTGAAGGAAGGCGGCCCGGGCGGCAGGCCGGCGCCTGGCGTGGCTGATCTCCCGGGAAATAAGCCCGAGGACATGTGCATATGCCAACACGTCCTTTCACATGACAAAACGCGATGACTACTTTGGGTGGCCAGATGTATGGACGTCCAAAGGAAGTCGATGTGAATGCGGTCGTTGCGATGGAAAATCGCCTGCCATCGATAGATGCCTCAAGGCTGGCAGCCCTTGAGCGGGTCGCCGATGGACTGGGCTCCGCCGAGCTTTACTGGATCGCCGCGTGGAGCGCCGCCAGGGCGGAGCGCCTGCAACGGGGCGAAGCCAGCGTGTCGGTCGCGAAGGCCCCGGCCGAGCAGCTCACCATTCTCTACGGCAGCCAGACCGGCCAGGCCAGGCGCGTGGCCTCCCAGCTGCATGCGCGTGCCGAAGCCGCGGGCCTTGCCGCGCGGCTG
The DNA here is from genome assembly GCF_004296575.1 of Dyella amyloliquefaciens. Taxonomy (GTDB): domain Bacteria; phylum Pseudomonadota; class Gammaproteobacteria; order Xanthomonadales; family Rhodanobacteraceae; genus Dyella; species Dyella amyloliquefaciens. The sequence goes on from NZ_SAYT01000007.1 coordinate 584,461, forward strand.
GTCCGCGCTGATGCGTATCCGCAGCGCGATCTGGCCAAGGAAACCCACCTCGTCGTGGTGATCAGCACCCAGGGCGATGCCGAGCCGCCGGATGACGCCCGCGGGCTGGTCGAATTCGTGCTGGGCAAGCGTGCACCGAAGCTGCCCGGCCTGCATTTCGCCGTGCTGGGCCTGGGCGATTCCAGCTACCCGGAGTTCTGCGCCATCGGCCGGCAGCTCGACGAACGGCTGGCGGGACTGGGCGCAACGCGCTTCGCTGCATTCGGCGAGGCCGACGTGGATGTTGATGCCGTGGCCTCGCCCTGGTCGGACAGCACGCTGGAGCAGGCGAAGCAGGCGCTGGGTACAACACAGCCGGCGCGGGTCACCACGTTGCAATCCGTGCCCCATCGCGCGACGCCTACCCGCGAGCGTCCCTTTCTCGCGCCGGTACTGGACAACCAGTCGATCGTGGCGCGCGACGCGGGGCGCGACGTACGCCATGTGGAGCTGTCGCTTGAGGCTTCGGGCCTGAGCTATGAGCCCGGTGATTCGCTGGGCGTGTGGCCGCGTAATCCGTCGGTGCTGGTGGACCAGTGGCTCGCTTCATTGAAGCTGGATGGCGAGCAGGCGGTGGCCCATGACGGTCGCAACCTGCCGCTGCGGCAATGGCTGTCCACCGAGCGCGAACTGACGCGCCTGAGTCGCCCGCTGGTCGCCGTGCTGGCAGATGCCAGTGGCGACGAGGATCTGGCCCGACTGCTGCGTCCGGACCAGTCCGCCACGCTGGCGAAGCTGATGGCGGATCACCAGCCCATCGATCTGTGGCGCCGCTATCACAGCGCATGGTCGGCGGAAGAACTGGTAGCGGCGCTGCGTCCGCTGACGTCGCGCCTGTACTCCATCGCTTCCAGCCAGAAGGCGGTAGGCGAAGAAGTGCATCTCACCGTGGGCGTGGTGGATTACCTCGCGCACGGCGAACGCCATTGGGGCGCGGCTTCGTCATTCCTTGCACAGGCAGGTGACGAGCAGCCGCTGCCGATCTATATCGAACCCAACGAGCGCTTCCGCCTTCCGCAGGACGATGCGCGCGACATCATCATGATCGGCCCTGGCACGGGTGTCGCACCGTTCCGTGCCTTCGTGCAGGAGCGCCGCGAAACCGCAGCGCGAGGACGCAATTGGCTGTTCTTCGGCAATCGCCACTTCACCAGCGAGTTTCTCTACCAGGTGGAATGGCAGGCGGCGCTGCGCGATGGCTCATTGCACCGGCTTGACCTGGCTTTCTCGCGCGACGACGCGGCCAAGGTCTACGTGCAGCAGCGCCTGCGCGAGCAGGGCCGCGAGCTCTATGCGTGGCTGCAGGACGGCGCCCATCTGTATGTCTGCGGCGACGCCAACCACATGGCGAAGGACGTGCACGCGGCACTGATCGACGTGGCCGTCGCGCATGGCGGACATACACCGGAACAGGCGAAGGAATGGCTGTCCGGCCTCCTGCAACAAGGGCGCTATGCCCGCGACGTGTACTGACATGAGCACCGAGCTTTCCGATCTCGAACGCATCAAGGCCGAGAGCCGCCACCTGCGCGGCACCCTGGCCGAAGGTCTGCGCGACCCGGTCACCAACGCCATCAGCGAAGACGACAACAAGTTGCTGAAGTTCCACGGCAGCTACCTGCAGGACGACCGCGACCTGCGCGACGAGCGGCGCCGGCAAAAGCTGGAACCGGCGTATGCGTTCATGCTGCGTGCGCGCCTTCCCTCGGGCGTGCTAACCCCGGCGCAATGGCTTGTTTTCGATCGTCTCGCCCGCGAGTACGCCAATGGCACGCTGCGTATCACCACGCGGCAGACCTTCCAGTGGCACGGCATCATCAAGCGCCACCTCAAGCCCACCATCGCCGCGATCCACGAGGCGCTGGCCACCACGATCGCGGCTTGCGGCGACGTGGTGCGCAACGTGGTGAGCACGCCGAACCCGGTGGAGTCCGAAGCGCACGCGCAGGCCTATCAGTGGGCCACGTATCTGTCCGAAGAGCTGTCGCCGAAGACGCGCGCGTATCACGAGATATGGCTCGACGGCGAGCCGCTGGTGGACGAGCCCAAGCAAGAGGAGCCGCTGTACGGAACCACGTATCTGCCGCGCAAGTTCAAGATCGGCCTGGCGATACCGCCGCTCAACGATATCGACGTGTTTGCGCAGGATCTCGGCCTGATCGCCATTATCGAGGCCGGTGAGTTGAAGGGCTTCAACGTCGCGGTCGGCGGTGGCATGGGTGCCACGCATGGCGACGGCTCGACCTATCCGCGCCTTGCCAGCGTGATGGGATTCGTTACGCCGGATCGCGTGCTGGCCGTGGCCGAAGCCGCGGTGGCCGTCCAGCGCGACTGGGGCAATCGCAGCGAGCGCAAGCATGCGCGCCTGAAGTACACCATCGACAAGCACGGGTTGGCCGCATTCAAGGCGGAAGTGGAAAAGCGCCTCGGCTTTGCACTGTCGCCCGAGCGCGCCTTCCACTTCGATCACAACGGTGACCGTTACGGCTGGGTCGAAGGCAGCGACGGTCGCTGGCACCTCACCTTGCAGATCGAATCCGGCCGCCTGGCCGACGTGGGTGAACGACGCTGGCTGACCGGCCTGCGTGAACTCGCCAACGTGCACCAGGGCGATTTCCGGCTCACCTGCAACCAGAACGTGATCATCGCCAACGTTGCCGTCGACCAGCGCGCGCACATCGATGCCATCGTGGCGGCACACGGCCTGGATGGCTATCGTACGGATAGCGGCATTCGGCGCCACGCTGTGGCCTGCGTGGCCTTGCCGACCTGCGGGCTGGCGATGGCTGAAAGCGAGCGCTATCTCCCGGCGATCCTGCCCAAGCTGGAGGCCTTGCTCGAAAGCCATGGCCTGAGAGACGCGCCGATCCTGTTGCGCCTGTCCGGTTGCCCCAACGGTTGCTCGCGGCCATACCTGGGCGAGATCGCGCTGGTCGGACGCGGACCGGGTCGCTACGACCTGCGACTGGGTGCGGACTTCCGTGGGCAGCGGCTCAACCGGTCCTATCGCGAGAACGTCGACGAAGCAGCGATTCTCGAAGCCCTTGCGCCGCTGTTCGCCGGTTACGCGGCCGAACGTCTGCAGGGCGAGTACTTCGGCGATTTCCTGGTCCGCTCCGGTGTGATTGCCGACCAGGCGAAGCCGGTGGTGGACGAGGTGGCGGCATGAAGCAGGTGCTGCTTGAGGATGCGCAGCACGATCCCAAGGCATCAAGTGAGCTGAACGAGTGGCTGGGTACGCTGAGCGGCGAGCGGCGCGTGGTGTGGGCATTGGCTTATGCGCCGGGTACCCACGTGCTGTCCTCTAGCTTCGGCGCGCAGGCCGCGGTGTCCCTGCACCTGTTGACGCGGCTGCGGCCCGACCTGCCCGTGGTGTTGATCGATACCGGCTACCTGTTTCCCGAGACCTACCAGTTCATTGACGAACTGCGTGGCCGGCTGAGCCTGAATCTGCAGGTCTATAGCGCCACCGAAAGCCCGGCCTGGATGGAGGCGCGCGAAGGGCGGTTGTGGGAGCAGGGCGTGCCGGGCATCGATCGCTACAACCAGTTGCGCAAGGTGGAGCCGATGCAGCGTGCGCTGGCAGAGCTGCAGGCGGGTACCTGGTTTGCTGGCCTCAGGCGCAGCCAGGCACGCACGCGTGCCGCCATCCCCTATGCCGAACACCGCGACGGACGCTGGAAATTCCATCCCATCGCGGACTGGACCGATCGCGACGTAGGCATGTACCTGCGCCGCCACGGCTTGCCTTATCACCCGTTGTGGGACCAGGGCTACATCTCCATCGGCGACGTGCACACCACGCATCGCTGGGAGCCCGGTTCCGATCTCGATACCACACGCTTCTTCGGACTCAAGCGCGAATGCGGCCTGCACGGACTGGCTTGATCGCCACGGCCGCCACAACCAGCCCAGCGCACGACGCTGGCCGATGCCCCGACACGACAAGAAAACACCATGAGCCAGACAGCCCTTGCCAAGACCGATAGCGCCTTTTCCACCGACGAGTTGGTGCCGCCGCATGGCGGCGAACTCAAGGAACTCTACCTGCCGCCCGCCGAGGCGGAACAGCTGAAGCAGCGTAGTGCCGGCTTGCCCGGCGTGGATCTCGACACGCGACAGCTCTGCGACTTGGAGCTGCTGCTCAGCGGTGCCTTCTCGCCACTGGAGGGGTTCCTGACCCAGCGCGACTACGAGCGCGTCGTCGAGGAACTTCGCCTCGCCGACGGCACTTTGTGGCCGATACCGATCACGCTGGATGTCAGCGAAGCGTTTGCCGCCAAGCTCGCACCGGGCAGCGAAGTGGCCCTGCGTGACACGCAGGGCGTGCCGCTGGCGGTGCTGGAAGTGGAGGACATCTATCGCCCCGATCGCGAGCACGAGGCGCTCAAGGTTTTCGGCACCACCGATCGCACGCATCCCGGCGTCGCCGAGCTGCTGGAGCGTTTCCGCCCGGTCTATCTTGGCGGGCGCGTGAAGGGCATCCAGTCGCCGGCGCATTTCGATTTCGCCACCTTGCGCGACACGCCGCGCAGCCTGCGCGCCTGGTTTGCCGATAACGGCTGGCAACGCATCGTCGCCTTCCAGACGCGCAATCCGATGCATCGCGCGCATCGCGAGCTGACCTTGCGCGCCGCGCAACAGGTGGGTGCAAAGCTGCTGGTGCAGCCGTCCGTGGGGCGGACCAAGCCGGGTGACGTCGACCACTACACCCGCGTGCGCTGCTACCAGGCCCTGCTGCCGCAATACCCGGCCCACAGCGCGAAGCTGTCGCTGTTGCCGCTGGCGATGCGCATGGGTGGACCGCGCGAGGCGCTGTGGCACGCGATCATCCGCAAGAACTACGGCGCCAGCCATTTCATCGTCGGGCGCGATCATGCCGGCCCGGGCAAGGACGCCGAAGGCAAGCCGTTCTACGGTCCCTTCGACGCGCAGCACCTGCTGGAGCGCTATCAGCACGAACTTGGCATCCAGGTCGTGCCATTCCCCGCGATGGTCTACGTGGCCAATCGCGACACCTACCTGCCATCCACGGAAGTGCAGCCGGACGACGAGGTACGCGACATCTCCGGCACGCAGCTGCGGCGGCATCTGCATGAAGGCAGCGATATCCCTTCGTGGTTCTCTTTCCCCGAGGTAGTGAAGATCCTGCGCGAGCGTCACCCGGCGCAGGCGCCGCGCGGATTCGCGCTGTTCTTCACGGGACTGTCGGGAGCGGGCAAGTCGACCATCGCGCAGGCGGTAGTGGCGCAGTTGCTGGAGCGGACCAGTCGTTCGATCACGGTGCTGGACGGTGACGAGGTGCGCAAGCATCTCTCGCGTGGCCTGGGTTTCTCGAAGGAGGACCGGCACGCCAACGTGACGCGCATCGGATATGTTGCGAGCGAGATCGTGCGCCATGGCGGCATTGCCGTTTGCGCGCCGATCGCGCCTTACTCGGAGTCGCGTGCTGAGGCGCGTGGGTTGGTCGAGGCGCACGGCGACTTCATCGAGATCCATGTCGCCACCGAACTGGAGGTGTGCGAGGCGCGTGATCGCAAGGGACTTTATGCGCAGGCGCGGGCCGGGACGATTGCCCAGTTCACGGGGATCAGCGATCCCTATGAGGTGCCGGAGCAGCCGGAGTTGCGGGTGGATGGCAATGCGGGTGAGCCGGCAGTTTTGGCGCAGCACATCGTGGAGTTGTTGCAGCAGCGTGGGTTGTTGAAGGTGTGACGGGGGGGCTTCCCGGTCGACGCGTTATTCGACCGTGCTCCCTGTAGGAGCGCACCCTGTGCGCGACCGCTTTGCGCCCCTGTCTCTCCTATCCGTCATTCCCGCGAAAGCGGGAGGCGCTTCACAACAGCGGAGCTGGTCATCCAGTGACTTGGCTCTCTGCTTCCGGGCGTGATGTTCCGGCTAGCTTGCTCGCCTGCCGCGGGCTTCCGCCGGCCTGCCGGCCGCCGGGTCACTTCTCTTTGCATGGCCAAAGAGAAGTAACCCAGAGAAAGGCCACCCCGATGCCGCGCCTTCCGGGCTATCGCCCGGAAGGTCCGCGGGCGGGTTGCGGGGTTTGTCGACAGGGCCTCCTGCCCTGACGACAAACTGGCCGGCGTCCCTGCCGGCCACCCTTCGGGCTGTTCCTCCACCCGCCCGCCGCGACATAGGGGAGGGGAGATCAAGAACCAGAGCGAAGAGCCGACTCCTCTCCCCTGTAGGAGCGCACCCAGTGCGCGACCGCAGCGCGTGGCATGACCTCTGCGGTCGCGCACTGGGTGCGCTCCTACAACGAGATGATGCGATGTGCCGCGCAGCGGCACGAGCCTTTAAACCTCCCCTGTGTGGCGGTGAGGGGCGGACGATCAGGCCCCGCAGGGGTGCCCGACAAGGATGTCGGGCACTTTTCGTCCGGGCAGGAGCCCGGTCGAAAAGCCCGGCCGCCCCTCACGGACTGGTCGGGCGCAGCCCGGCCAGCGCCACGCGGGGTGCTCTTTCTTTTGGTTACTTTTCTTTGAGCAAGCAAAGAAAAGTGACCCGGCCTCCGGCAGGAGGACGGAAGCCCGCGGCAGGCGAGCAAGTTGGCGACAATGCCAGATCAAAAGCCAAAGTCACTGCACTACTCGCAAAGCTCGCCCCTTCGGGGCCGACCTACGGGCGTTCTGTCCGCTTCGCGCTTGTCCTGCCTACGCAGGAGTGACGGATAGGAAGGATCGCGGCGAAAGGCTGTCGCGCACTGGGTGCGCTCCTACAAAGGACGGCCGGGTGGGCCGGCAATGACGCGATAATCAAACTCGCGCCCCAACGACCCGCGTATCACTCCACCTCAACCGCCAACTCCGCCACCTTGTGCGGAACTTTCCGCTCCCGCCAATGCGGCACACCGCTCCACGACGTGCCCGCCGTCCCATTGGCCAACGCGCGACTCACCGCACGACGCTCCAGATGCGGCGCAAACACACTGATGAAATCCAGCGCGTACTCGCGCAGCACACTCTCACGGCGCAGCACGATCCACGTCGTGCACGGCTCGAACAACTGGTCCGCATCCAGCTCGCGCAAATCCGTATCGAGCTCCCGCTGGAACGCCATCTCCGCCAGCACGCCAATGCCGAGACCCTCGCGGACATAAGTCTTGATCAGGTCCGCATCACTCGCCGTCATCGCGATCTGCGGATGCAGGTTGGCGGCATGGAAGGCGCGCGCCAGTGAGGACTCCGGCTTGAGCGAGGAGTCATAGCTGATGATCGGATGTGCCGCCAGTTGCTGCAGCGTGGGCGCCTGTTTCTGCCTGGCCAGCGGATGACTGCCAGGCACCAGTACGATGCGGTTCCAGCGATAGGCGGGCAGGGCGATGCCGCTCGGCGGCGGTGCACCAGCGGCGGTACTGACGATGGCCAGATCCACCTGGCCACCTTCCAGCAGCGACATCACATCCGAATCGCTGACAGGCTGCAGATGCACGCTTACCTGCGGATAGCTCCGGCTCAACGAGGCGACCGAGCTGGGCAGCGCGAAGCGCGCTTGCGTGTGCGTGGTGGCGATGCGCAGCGTTCCGTGCGATTCGTTGCGCAGGTTGGCGGCGATGGAGCGGATATTGGCTGCTTCGGCCAGGATGACGCGCGCGCGCTCGAGCACATGGGTGCCAGCGTTCGTGATCGCGTGCAAGCTGCGCCCCTTGCGATGGAACAGCTGGAAGCCGAGTTCGTCTTCGAGCTGGCGCAGCAACTTGCTGAGGCCCGGCTGGGTGGCGTGCACCCGCTCGGCTGCCAGGGTGATGTTCAGGCCGGCATCAGCGATGGCGACCAGGTAGCGCAGTTGGGTAAGGGTCATGGCTCAGGTTCCGCAGGCAATCGAGGGAGTGGTGGCTCGCAGTCGCGGAACGGATACATCGCGCGGACCTGCCTGATGGCCGGCTGCCGTTGCAGCAGGCCATGTGCGTACCCCTTGGTTTGCGATGGCTATCCATGGGCTCGGGTTCGTGGGATGTCTGGATTTAGACGTCTATACAGTGATTGTTGCGATGCGTCAACACTCGGGGCTGCGCTGCGGACTTATAACCACGGGTGATATTCCGCGCCCGATAAATCATTTGTGCGGCGGCAGGCGGCTACCTAGCGTGATGCGGACCATCCCGTTTCCCCAGCCGGAGTCTGTCGTTCGATGAAGCTGTATCCACTGTTCGCTGATCTCTCCGGTCGCCAGGTGCTGGTGGTCGGCGGCGGCCTGGTGGGCGAGCGCAAGGCTGCGGCGCTGGTGGAGGCGGGCGCCACCGTGATCGTCGGCGCCCCCGAGCTCTCGCCCGCCTTGCAGGCATGGGTGGCGCAGGGGCGCGTGCGGTGGCGCATCGGTCTTTTCGAGGCATCGTGGCTGGAGAACGTGTGGCTGGTGATCGCTGCGACCGATGACGCCACCTTGCATCGGCGCATTCGTGAGTTGGCCGAGGCGCGGCAGCTGTTCGTCAATGTGGTGGACGATGCCGAGCAGTCGAGTTTCCACGTGCCGGCGGTGATTGACCGCTCACCCGTCACCATCGCCATCTCCAGCGGTGGACATGCACCGATGCTGGCGCGCCTGCTGCGTGAGCGCCTGGAAGTGCTGGTCGATCCCGTGGTGGGCCCGCTCGCTGCATTGCTGGCCGATATGCGCGGGCAAATCCGCAAGCACTTGCCGGACGTAGCGCTGCGCAGGCGCTACTACGAGCGCCTGCTGGTCGGTCCCGTACAGAGTCTGCTGCGCCGTGGGCAGCGCGCTTTGGCCGAAGCCTCGGCGGAGCGGTTGCTCGAATCGTTCGATGTGCCGCGAGCCGGTTCGGTCGTTCTGCTCGGCGCGGGTCCGGGCGATCCGGGGCTGCTCACCTTGCGTGGGCTGCGCGCGCTCAACGAAGCCGACGTGATCCTCCACGACCGCCTGGTGAGCCATGACGTACTGGCGCTGGCGCGCCGTGATGCCGAGCGCATCGAGGTGGCCAAGCAGGCCGGCAACCATCACACGACGCAGGCGCAGATCCATGCGTTGATGCTGGAGCACGCCGCTGCCGGCAAACGCGTGGTGCGGTTGAAGGGTGGCGATCCCTTCGTGTTCGGGCGTGGCGGCGAAGAACTCGAGTTCCTTCGCCAACACGGCATTCCCTATGAAGTGGTGCCCGGCATCACTGCTGCGCTGGCCTGCGCGGCGTATGCCGGCGTGCCGCTGACCCATCGCGATCACGCGCAGTCGGTGCGACTGGTGACCGCCCATTGCCGCGACTCCATCGATACCCTGGACTGGCCGGCATTGGCCCAGGAGAAGCAGACGCTGGCCGTCTATATGGGCACCAGCGAATTGCCGGTGATCCAGCAGCGGCTGATCGCCCACGGTCGCTCCAGCCACACGCCGTTTGCGCTGGTGGAGAATGGATCGCGCCCCGAGCAGCGCGTCATCACCGGCACGCTGGACAGCCTGGCGGAGCGCGCCGCGGCCAGCGAAGTACGCTCGCCGGCGCTGCTGATCGTCGGCGAAGTGGCTGCACTCGCGAAGACGCTGGCCTGGTTCGGACGTCCGCCGCTCGACGCTGCGCCACCCTTGGTCGAGGCGGCTTGACACAACCTTAGCCCATGCAGGCGCACCATCGCGTGCGCCGTCCATCCCATCCATGTCGCGCCACGGAGTGACTTCATGATTTACGACAGCATCCTCGACACCATCGGCAATACGCCCATCGTGCGCATCCACCGCCTGGCGCCGAAGCACGTGACGCTGTACGCCAAGGTGGAGGCCTTCAATCCGGCCGGCTCGGTGAAGGATCGTCTGGCCTACGCCATCATCATCGACGCGGAGCAGAAGGGCCTGATCAAGCCCGGGCAGACCGTGGTGGAGGCGACCTCGGGCAATACGGGCGTGGCGCTGGCGGCGGTATGCGCGGCGCGTGGCTATCCCTTCGTGGCGGTGATGACGGAAACCTTCTCGATCGAGCGCCGCAAGCTGATGCGTGCCTATGGCGCCAAGGTGGTGCTGACACCCGCTGCCGAGCGCGGCACCGGCATGGTTCGCAAGGCGAAGGAACTCGCCGAGAAGCACGGCTGGTTCCTGGCACGGCAGTTCGAGAACCCGGCCAACCCGTCTTATCACCGCAACACCACGGCGCCGGAAATCCTGCGGGATTTCGCCGGCAAGCGGCTCGACTACTTCGTCAGCGGCTGGGGCACCGGCGGCACGCTTACCGGCGTGGGCGAGGTGCTCAGGGTGGCTCGCCCCGAGGTGAAGGTGATCGCCACCGAACCGGCGGGCGCCTCGCTGCTGTCGGGCAAGGAGTGGCAGCCGCACAAGATCCAGGGCTGGACCCCGGACTTCGTGCCCGCCGTGCTCAACCGCGAGGTGGCACACCAGATCGTGCCGGTCGATGACGTGGTGGCCCGCGATACCTCGCGTGCGCTGGCGCAGAAGGAAGGCATCTTCGTGGGCATCTCGGCCGGTGCCACGGTGGCTGCCGCGCTACAGGTGGCCAAGGATGCGCCGGAAGGCGCCGTGCTGCTGGCGATGCTGCCGGACACCGGCGAACGCTACCTCTCGACCTTCCTGTTGGAAGGTGTCAACGAAGGCTCGGACGAAATCGAGTGAATCGAGGCATGACATTGCCCTGATTCCCGGTCTTCCTTGTGGGAGCGCACCTTGTGCGCGACAAGCCTACGGAGTGGCGATATCGCGGTTCCGCAGTCGCGCACAGGGTGCGCTCCCACAGGTCACGGCATTCCGGCGCAAGATGCTGATGTCTTGCGGTTTTAGCGCCGATGCGCGGTTTCCCATTCCGCGATCAGTTTCTGGCCCACCGATGCCAAGGCATTGATCGCAGGCAGCAGCTCCCGGCCCAGCGGCGTCAGCGCGTATTCCGCCGACGGTGGCGAGGTATGCAGCACGCGGCGTGTCACCAGTCCCCTCGATTCCAGTTCGCGCAGGCGTGCACTCAGCACGCGCGCCGAGATGCGCGGCAGGTCATGGCGCAGCTCACCGAAGCGTCGCGGTTCACCGCTCAGCGACCACACGACATTGGGTGCCCAAGCGCCACGCAGCAGGCCCAGTACCTCGCTGAGCGGGCAGGTGGGTGGTGGGGCGACTTTGCTCTTGCGGACGGGGAGGCCCATGGCGCTACCGGTAACTGGATGGTTACCGCATTTTAGGCGTAACCATGGGTTAGGTGGTATCCAATAGTAACCATGGGTGGCTAGCATGGCGCTTCCTCCGCGACGGGACGTCGCGACGAAGGTTCCCCACCACTGGAGATATGCCATGAAGCTTTACTACGCCGCCGGCGCCTGCTCGCTTTCCCCGCACATCGTGGCCCTGGAAGCCGGCATTCCGCTGGAGCTGGAGAAGGTGGACACCAAGGAGAAGCGCACTGCGAGCGGCGCCGACTACTGGCAGATCAATCCCAAGGGCTATGTGCCGGCGCTGGTGCTGGACGATGGCGAGCTGCTCACCGAAGGCCCGGCCATCGTGCAGTACCTCGCGGACCAGAAGCCCGACAGCAAGCTCGCGCCGGCCAACGGCACCGCCGCGCGCTATCGCCTGCAGGAGATGTTGGGCTACATCAACTCCGAGCTGCACAAGACCTACACGCCGCTGTTCAAGCCCGATACGCCGGACGCGGTGCGCCAGGAGCGCAAGGACTACCTGCGCAAGCGCTACACCTTGCTTGAGCAGCATCTGGCCAAGCATGACTGGCTGGTGGGCGACCATTTCAGCGTGGCCGATGCCTATCTGTTCACCGTGACCAACTGGGCCAAGCACGTGGCGCTCGACCTTTCGGATTTCCCCGCGCTGCAGGCCTTTCAGAAGCGTGTGAGCGAGCGGCCGAACGTGCAGAAGGCGCTGGAAGTGGAGGGTCTGCTGAAGGCCGCCTGATTCATCGACACAACTCCCCGGAGTCCACCCTGTGCACAGCGGGGCAGCCAATGCCGCGATCAAAGATGTTTCATTCTGTGTCTCGGCAACTGCCCGGCTGCTGCCGGCCGCAGATGTGCTGGATGGCATCGTGTATTGCGGTGCTGCAGGATGCTGAACAGTGCAATCTCTCGATGTTTAGCTGGACAGGGTTTGCGAGGTTACGGACGACGTTGATCCAAGACTAAGACTCACGCGGGAGCGCCTGCAGTCGCTCCCGAAGCATGCGATATATTGCGAGGGATGTTGGCGGCCTACGCCGTCCGCAACCCTCGACAAGGATGGCATGTGTGAATTCTGGACAACGATTCGCGGTTGGCGTGCTTTTGCTATCGATGTTTGTCAGCCATCTGGCTTTATCCGCAGAGCCGGTTGCTGACTGCGAAAAGACGGCCAAGGTGCAACTGGGCATGGCCGAAAAGCAGCTGAAACACCTGCTGGGAAATCCATCGAGTGTTGAACTGGGTGGAGGACAGGTCACCTACCAGTGGGCAAACGATGCAGGAGATTCGGTCCGCGTCCTGTTCATACGTGAGCCCGGTGTTACCTATAAGGACAGCAAGGCCGTCATGGCCTCCGTACGTTGCAAGGGAGCTCGCTCCGATCTTGTCGCTCCGGAATGGTCTGCGCGCGTCGGCATTCAGGCGTTGAGAACCTTGCCGGGCGGACGAGCCTTGCCTCTCCGGCTTCCGTTTGAGGAGGGAGAGTATTTCCTGGCCTATGCGGCACAAGAGCAGGACGGCAGGCGATATTTGGAGTATTTGCCCCAGGGGCAGAATCTCGGGCAATGGAGGGAAATGGTGTCCTCCTACCTGAATCCGCCTGGCGTGACTCCACAGCAGGTTTTCGAGTCGATCGAAACGGGACAGGCAAAGCTTGGGAATCCACATTTCAAGCGGCTTGCAGCGAACGCGGGCCGGATTTGCGCCGGTTACCCCGTATTGGGCAATACCTTCGTCGAGTACTTGACAGTGTGCTGGAAGTCTTTTGGCAACAACGCGTTGGACATGGTCCACTCGATCCGCATTTACAACCCCTCAAGGCAGCAGCGGGAAGACTTCATTGCGGAGCACGAGGCGCAGGCTCAAAGGCGTGCTGACGCGTTGGATGCCATGCGTCAAGTGATTCCCCCGGACTTCAGCAGACAGGCCTCCGTCTATTTCACGACGAATGGCACAGAGGATGGCGACGTATGGGTTCCGGCCGAACGCCCGGCAAACGCGAGCGGCCAGATGGAGAAGTCTGCCGAGTAAGCGTGATGGAAGGGCGTGCCCTGGGTTCGAGCAGCCCGCGAGCCAGCTCGCAATGGGCTGCTTCCCACCCGAATGCATAGGGTGCAAACAGAAAAAGGGCCGCTCGGAAGGGCGGCCCTTTTGCTCATCTGCTGTGAGGTGGATCAGATGTCCTTCGCCAGCGGTTCGGCGAGGCCGATGTAACCGCCCGGCGTCAGGTCAAGCAGGCGCTGCTTTGCATCGGCCGGTAGGTCCAGGCCGGTGATGAAGGTGCGCATCGAGTCCCTGGTGATGCCCTGGCCGCGCGTCAGCGCCTTCAGCTGCTCGTACGGTTCCGGCAGGCCATAGCGGCGCATCACGGTCTGCACGGCTTCGGCCAGTACTTCCCAGCTCGCGTCGAGATCGGCGGCGAGGCGGTCGGCATTGATGGTGAGCTTGCCCAGGCCCTTCTTCAGCGATTCCAGCGCCACCAGGGTGTGGCCGAACGCCGTGCCCAGCGCGCGCAGCACGGTGGAGTCGGTGAGGTCGCGCTGCCAGCGGCTGATCGGCAGCTTCTCGGCAAAGTGGCCGAGCAGGGCGTTGGCGAGGCCGAAGTTGCCTTCGGCATTCTCGAAGTCAATCGGGTTGACCTTGTGTGGCATGGTCGACGAGCCCACTTCGCCCGCCTTCAATGCCTGCTTGAAGTAGCCCAGCGAAATGTAGCCCCAGATGTCGCGCGCCAGGTCGATCAGGATGATGTTGGCGCGGCGGATCACGTCGCAGTATTCGGCGACGCCGTCATGCGGTTCGATCTGCGTGGTGTACGGGTTGTAGTCCAGGCCCAGGCTTTCCACGAAACGCTGCGAGAACGCGCGCCAGTCGAGTTCCGGGTAGGTGATGGCATGGGCGTTGTAGTTGCCCACGGCGCCGTTGATCTTGCCTGGGACTTCCAGCGCGACGAGCTGCTTGCGCTGGCGCTCCAGGCGAGCGACCACGTTGGCCAGCTCCTTGCCCAACGTGCTCGGCGAAGCGGTCTGTCCGTGCGTGCGCGAGAGCATCGGCAGCGCAGCGTTCTCGTGCGCCAGTGCGCGCAGCTTGGCGATGATGCCGTCGATCATCGGCAGCAGCACCTGCTCGCGCGCATCGCGCAGCATCAGCGCGTAGGAAAGATTGTTGATGTCTTCGCTGGTGCAGGCGAAGTGCACGAATTCCTTGGCCTGGGCCAGCGACGCGTCGTTGCCGATGCGTTCCTTGATGAAGTACTCCACCGCCTTGACGTCGTGGTTGGTGGTGGCCTCGATGGTCTTGATGCGCGCGCCGTCATCCACGCTGAAGTCGGCGGCGATGCCCTTGAGCTTGGCGATCTGCTCGGCGGTGAATGCCGGCAGCTCCTCGATGCCCTTGTCCGCGGCCAGCGCCAGCAGCCACTCGATCTCCACATGCACGCGGCGATGCATCAGGCCGAACTCGCTGAAGATCGGGCGCAGCGTTTCGACCTTGCTGGCGTAGCGGCCGTCCAGCGGCGACAGGGCGGTCAGGGCATGGGAGGACATCGGGGGTGTTCCAAGGCGGGAAAGGGGAGATTTTACAACAGGGGAGGAAGGGGGCGTTTTGCGCCCCCGACCAGGGCGTAGCCTTTTCTCCCTCTCCCCGCCGGGGAGAGGGTTGGGGTGAGGGGCCAATCTAGCCTCACGCCCCATGGCAGCGCCCGCACTCCCTTGTAGGAGCGCACCATGTGCGCGACCGCCTTTCGCCCCGGTCTTTATCGCTCATCATCCCAGCGAAGGCTGGACAAGCGCGTAGCGCGCAGAACGCCCGCAGGGCTACTCCGAAGGGGCGAGCGTAGTGAGTCATCCAGTGATTTGGCTCTCTGCTTCCGGGCGTGATGTTCCGGCCAGCTTGCTCGCCTGCCGCGGGCTTCCGCCGGCCTGCCGGCCGCCGGGTTACTTCTCTTTGCGTGGCCAAAGAGAAGTAACCAAGAGAAAGGCCACCCCGATGCCGCGCCTTCCGGGCTATCGCCCGGAAGGTTCGCGGGCGGGTTGCGGGGTTTGTCGACAGGGCGTCCTGCCCTGACGACAAACTGGCCGGCGTCCTTGCCGGCCACCCTTCGGGCTGTTCCTCCACCCGCCCGCCGCGTCATAGGGGAGGGGAGATCAAAAGCCAAAACGAAGAGCCGACTCCTCTCCCTGTAGGAGCGCACCCAGTGCGCGACCGCCTTGCGCCCCGGTCTCGGAGGTCAAAAGCCAAAAGCAAACGCCAAAACCAAAGCTGAGGCTGAGCCGAGGGCAGTGTGAATGCGCGACTCGCAGCAAACATCGGCCACGCACGCGAATGTTTTCCACAGCCCGTGTGGAAGCCCATGGGCGAAGCCTGTGGATAGATGCTCTAAATGCTTGATGCCAAAGCAGGCCGATACGCACTGCTACTTCTTTGCCCACCACGATGTGCCGCGCAGCGGCACGAGCCTGTAAACCTCCCCTGTGTGGCGGTGAGGGGTGGACGAACAGGCCCCGCAGGGGTGCCCGACAAGGATGTCGGGCACTTTTCGTCCGGGCAGGAGCCCGGTCGAAAAGCCCGGCCGCCCCTCACGGACTGGCTGGGCCACAGGCCCGGCCAGCGCCACGCGGGGTGCTCTTTCTTTTGGTTACTTTTCTTTGAGCAAGCAAAGAAAAGTGACCCGGGCCGCGGCAGCGGCTCGGAAGCCCGCGGCAGGCGGGCAAGGTCTCCGCAATGCCAGATCAAAAGCGAAAGTCACTGGATTCCCGCATTCGCGGGAATGACGATGCGGACCGAGTCGACCGGTCTCCTGCCCGGACGAAAAGTGCCCGACGTCGCGAAAGGCGATCGCGCACTGGGTGCGCTCCTACAGGAAGGGGGAGGTGATTGCGCGCCTCCCTTGGCAGCTCTCTAACGCGCCCCGACCTATAGTCCAACCCATCTCCCCGAGGACTCCCAAGGTCATGAGCCAGTTCCGCATCGAACACGACAGCATGGGCGAGCTCAAGGTGCCGGCCAAAGCACTGTATGGCGCGCAGACCCAGCGCGCAGTCGACAACTTCCCGATCTCCGGCATGCACATGCCACGCGACTTCATCCGCGCGCTGGGTCTGATCAAGGCAGCTGCGGCCGATGCGAATTTCCTGCTCGGGCATGTGAAGAAGAACCAGGCGCACGCGATCCGCAAGGCCGCCCTGGCGGTGGCCGAAGGCGAGTACGACGACCAGTTTCCGATCGACGTGTTCCAGACCGGCTCCGGCACCAGCACCAACATGAACGCCAACGAGGTGATCGCCCACGTCGCCAGCCAGGGCAGCCTGAAGGTGCACCCCAACGATCACGTCAATTACGGGCAAAGCTCCAACGATGTGATCCCGACGACCATCCATGTGAGCGCCACGCTCACCACCAGCCAGAGGTTGCTGCCCGCGCTCAAGCATCTCAAGCGCACCATCGACCGGCGCGCGCGTGAATTGCGTAACGTGCCCAAGACTGGTCGCACGCACTTGATGGATGCGATGCCGGTGACGTTCGGTCAGGAGTTGTCGGGTTGGGCCGCGCAGATCGGTTCGGCGATCGAGCGTATCCAGGACAGCCTGATGCGCATGCGGCGCCTGCCGCTGGGTGGTACGGCAGTGGGCACGGGCATCAATGCCGATCCGAAGTTCGGCCTGGCGGTGGCGCGGGAATTGAAGAAGCTCACTGGCGTGAGCTTCGAATCGGCCGGCAATTTCTTCGAGGGCATGGCGGCGCAAGACGCGGCGGTGGAGTTGTCGGGCCAGCTCAAGACGCTGGCGGTGGCGCTCATGAAGATCGCCAACGATCTGCGCTGGATGAACTCCGGACCGCTCGCCGGCCTTGGCGAGATCGAGCTGCCCGCACTCCAGCCGGGTTCGTCGATCATGCCGGGCAAGGTGAATCCGGTGATTCCCGAAGCCACCGCGATGGTGGCGGCGCAGGTGATCGGCAGCGACGCGGCAATCACCATTGCCGGTCAGTCGGGCAACTTCCAGCTCAACGTGATGCTGCCGCTGGTGGCGCATAACCTGCTGCAGTCGATCGGCATCCTGTCCAACGTGAGTGTGCTGCTGGCCGACAAGGCCATCGCCGGTTTCAAGGTGAACACGGCACACGTAAAGGAAGCGCTGGCGAAGAATCCGATCCTGGTGACGGCACTCAATCCGGTGATCGGGTACGAGAAGGGCGCGGCGACGGCCAAGCAGGCTTACAAGGAAAAGCGGCCGATCCTCGACGTGGCGCTGGAGACGACCGGCCTGCCGAAGGCGGATCTGCAGAAGCTGCTCGATCCGATGGCGCTGACCAAGGGAGGCATCCATGGCGGTGGTGGCGGGGGCGGTTGAGCCGACATCAACGCAACAGATCGCTCTACCTGTGGGAGCGCACCCTGTGCGCGACTGCGGAGCCTCATGGTCGCCGCTTCGTAAGGCCGTCGCGCACAGGGTGCGCTCCCACAGTGTTTCTTCGTTTTACTGCGCAGTGTCCTTGCGGCACTTCTCGACATTCGCATCGCCCAGCGCGTGCGCATAGGGCTTGAACGCTTCCAGCTGCGTAGCCAGTTCGTCCTGTGCGGATTTCATGGTCGCCACGTCTTCGCAGATCTTCGCGGCCGCCTGCTTCACGTTCGCCGCGGCTTCCTCGGCCTTGGCACGCACGGCTTCGGCGCCTTCGGCACCGGTGATCTTGTCGGCCGCGGCTGTCACGGCCTGCGTTGCGGTGGAGGCGCCCGCTTTGCCTGTGGCAATGGCATCGGTGCGCATGGTCTGCGCGGCGGCGTTGTAGCTTTGCAGCAGGGTGCGCTGCGCATCGTTTACGGCGACATCATGGCCGTCGATGGCAAGTTGTCCCTGTGCGTTCACCGTTGCATCGGGCACGCCGGACGCCTTGATGGTGACGACCCCGTCATGCAGCGTGATGCGATTGTTGATGAAGTCGGTGCTGCCGCCCAATACATGCACGTCGTCGTCCGAACCGCTGCATGCAGTGGTCAGTGCCGCCAGGATGAGTACGCAGGGCAGGTAGCGGAAAGACATGGCGGGACTCCTTGGCATGAGAGGGCAGCAGCGGAAGTGGCTCCGCCAATGACGCCTGATCGTAGCGGCGCGGGCCGGTATATCGCCTGTCCCTATGGTCATGAACCCACCAGACTGCTCGCCTGAAGAGATGCCCCACCCGCACTCCGCATCCATGCGGAAGGTACGGGCGGGACATGACCGTCAACCTTCGTCGCGCATCCGTCGGAAACCGATGGCAGAGGCGACCGTAACGACCGGCGCAGGCGCCGGATAAATCCTGATCAGTCCGAGAACACGGCAAAGCCCGGCTTGCCGTTCTCGTCAGTGTGCTTGCCGCAATCGTCCACGTCTTTCTGCGTCATCGTCGCGTAGGGCTGGAAGGCCGGCATGGCGGCCGCCAGTTTCTGCTGCGAAGCCATCAGGTCGGGCATGCGCTTGCACAGTTGGATGGCGGCGGCCTCGATCTTGTCCGTCTGCGGCTTGATGTCGCTTTCGATTTCCTTGTCGCTCTTGCCGCTGAGCTTGCCGAAGATCGCCTCCCTGGCGATGCCGAGGCCCATGTTGGCGCTGTTTGCACCGATGTCCATGCCGGCCATGGCGATGCCCAGGATCTGCTGGCGGTAGTCCACCAGCAAGGCGTGCTGTTCGGGCGTGTCCTTTACCGGGCTGCCGTCGATCACCAGGGTGCCTTCCGGAGTGATCACGGCCTTCTCTCGGTGGCCGGTGCTGTGCGAATGGTTGCCGACGTGGACATTGGTGACGTCGATGTCCTTGGTCGGCAGCTCCTGCTTGGCCTTCTCGATGCCTTTCTGGATCTGCGCGCCGATGAACGTCGGGGAGGTTTGCTCCTGCGCCTGTTTTACCGCCTGTGCTACATCGCTGTTGCCCTGGTCGGACTGGCTGCAGGCGGCCAGCGGCAGCAGCAGGGTCAATGCCATGAAGCGGCTGGCGAATGCGTTGGTGCCCATGATGAATTCCCCTTGCGAATGCGTTTGGATGTCAGCTGTCGTCGCGGACCCGGCGATACCAGATGGCACCGGCGATCAGCACCGCACCGGCCAGCACACCCAGCCACAGGTTCGGCGAGGCGAGCAGGGTGTAGGAGTGCATCGGCGACAGCACGCTCAGCGGGTCGTGGGAGTCGCCGAGATCCTCCAGGGCGCTATCGCTGTAGGCGATATTGGAGCCGGGGAACACGCTCAGCAGGGCGCGCTGCACGATGTTCTTCCAGAACCACACGGTCGGCAGGTTGAACAGGCCCATGATGCCGAACCAGCTCACCAGCAGACCCAGCACCGCCGGCACCGCCACCGCCCACAGGAAGGGCTTGCTGCGCGTCCAGGCCGAGCAGAACATCAGCCAGCCCACCGAGGGGATGGCCCACAGTGCGTACAGCGGGATGTTGCTGACCAGCGTGCCGATGGCGCGGAACGGATGGGACAGCGTGATCAGCTGCCAGGCGTTCACGTGGTGCATCGACAGCACCAGGGCAAAGATCACCAGCTGTACGAGGCCGATGATTACGCCCACGACCACGGCGATGACCGGTGCCAGGACCGTCGCGCTAACGACTTTCGACAGCACCGTGCTGGTGTTGGAGATAGGCAGCGATTTCCAGAACAGGATGCTGCGGTCGCGGCGATCGTCGTACAGCGCACCCAGGCAGTAGAACAGCACCACGATGCCCATGACCATGCTGATCAGTCCCATCGAGGACAGCATCGCGATGTCGAGTCCGGTGCCGATCTGCGCCAGGTCGCCCTGGTTGGCCTGCGCGATCATCATCTGCACGTTGTTGCCGCCGATGTTGAAGCCGTGGCGTGCACCGACCACTTCGGCCGTGATGATGGCCATGACGTTCAGGACCAGGAACACCACGCCGGTGACGATCGGGGCCCACAGGAAGCCGCCCCGGTGCTCCCAGAATTCGCGTTTCACGAGCCAGTAGAAGGTTTTCATGCGTAGGTTCCCTTCATGGTGGCAACAAACAGGTCGCTGACGGTGGGCCTGCGTACCTCGCCTATGCTTTCGAGCGTGGCGCGGTCGGCGCCGTCGAACAGGAAGATGCTCTTGCCGAACACCTGGCGCTCGTCCAGCGGCTTCATGCTGCGTGCGGTGGCGGCCTGGTCGGCGCTTACCATCACTTCGGCGAAACGCTCGCCGACGGCTTCCATGTCGGTATCCAGCACGATCTTGCCGTCGCGGATGAACATCAGGTCGGTGAGGATGTGTTCGATCTCTTCCACCTGGTGGGTGGTGACGATGATGGTCTTGTTCTCGTCGAAATAGTCTTCAAGCAGGCTCTGGTAGAACTGCTTGCGGTAGAGGATGTCCAGGCCCAGCGTCGGCTCGTCCAGCACCAGCAGGCGGGCGTCGATCGCCATCACCAGGGCCAGGTGCAGCTGCACGATCATGCCCTTGGACATCTGCTTGACGCGCTGTTCCGGCTGGAGCTTGGTGCGCGCCAGGAAGGCCTCGCACTTGGCCCGGTTGAAGCGGGGGTGCACGTTGGCCACGAAATCGACGGCCTCGCGAACCTTCAGCCAGCGCGGCAGCACCGCCACGTCGGCGATGAAGCACACCTGTTCCATCAGGCGGTCACGCTGGGTGCGCGGGTCGAAGCCCAGCACGTTCAGCTCTCCCTGGAAATCGGTAAGGCCGAGGATGGCCTTGAGCGCCGTGGTCTTGCCGGCTCCGTTCGGGCCGATCAGCCCCACGATGCGGCCCGACTCGATGCGGAAATTCACATGATCCAGCGCCAAGGCATTCTTGTAGCGCTTATTGAGACCGTTGGCGGTCACGACCGCGTTCATGACTGGCTCTCCCCATTGGCCGACGTGTTGTCCGACGCTTCACGCATCAGGGTCTTCAGATCCAGCCCGAGGCGCTGCAGGCGCGCAAACAGCGCCGGCCATTCCTCGCGCAGGAAGCGCTCCCGTTCGGACTTGAGCAGCGCTTCCCTGGCTCCATCGATCACGAACATGCCCAATCCCCTCCTTTTTTCCACCAGTTGATCGTCGACCAGTTCCTGGTACGCCTTCGAGACAGTCAGAGGGTTGATCTGAAAGTCTGCAGCAACCTGGCGTACTGACGGCAGCGGGTCGCCCTCGTTCAAGGCGCCGTCCAGAATCATCGCCACCACGCGTTCGCGGAGCTGGCGGTAAATCGGGACGCTGTCGTTCCAGGTAATGGTCATACGGTTATTCCTTGCTGATACGGCCGAACTGATTGCCAAACGAATAGTAGGGCATGGCCAGCTGTGCCCCGAGCACGCCATGACTGGCGGCGGCTTCCGTACGGAGCAGCGGGGTGGCCAGGGCTGCCACGCCGGCGTCGGAATACAGGGCGGCAGTGCGCAGATCCTCAGCCGTCGGGTGGACCACCACCGGAGCCAGGTCGATGACCTTGACGCCGTTGATCTCAGAAACCGGGAGACTGCGGACGTTGGAGTTGATGGCGGCCAGGCCTACCGTAGTGAACAGGGCAGCGGCGGCCAGTGCTAGCAGGTTATTCGCTTTCATGGCGGGTCTCCTTTAGTGACCTCGTGGACCGGTGTTGTAGTGAACTATAACACCATAATCGAAACGGTCAATAGCTCGGGCTGAAATTCGCAACATGACTGATGGCCTATAAAGCTGAACGAGTGTTCGGGCCAGGCCGGGCCCTCCCGGTGACGCTTAGCTTCCCCCTCGGGGCGTCGGACTGGCAGAAGCGGTCATCAGCCATCGCGGGTGACAGGCATCACCTCGTGTCGCGTGGGGTATCGCCATGGTTCAATGACGCCATCGACCCACAGGAAGGCACTCCATGGATGTCGGTCTGACCGGACGCGTCGTTGTCATCACCGGCGCAAGCAAGGGGATTGGCCTGGCGTGTGCGAAAGCGTTCGCGCGCGAAGGCGCCAAGGTGGTCGGCGTGTCGCGTGACCTTGGCCACCTGCACGCTGCGCAGCGGGAGCTCCAGCAGGAAGGACTGCATCTGGATATCGCGGCGGCGGACCTGCGCGACAGCGTGGCGGCGCAGATGGTCGTCGAGTACATCGAGAACGCATTCGGCCCGATCGACGTGCTGGTCAACTGCGCCGGCGCCGCCAAACGCACGCCCATCCACGAGCTGCATGCGGACGCCATGCAGGCGGCGATGCAGGCGAAGTACTTCACTTATATGCACATCACCGATCCGGTGATCCGCCACATGGCGGCGCGTGGCCGCGGCAGCATCGTCAACGTGGTCGGGCAGGGCGGCAAGCAGGCCAATCCCATCCATATTGGCGGTGGTGCCGCCAATGCCGCCTTGATGCTCGCTTCGGTCGGTTATGCCAATGCCTATGCCGCGAAGGGCGTGCGGGTGAACGTGATCAATCCGGGCATGACGAACACGGGGCGGGTGCAGGAGGGTCTCAGCGCATCGTCACGCGCCAGCGGTCGGTCCTCAGACGAAGTGCTTGCCGAACAACTGGCGGAAATCCCCATGGGACGCATGGCCGAGCCCGAAGAAGTGGCCGACGTCGCCGTGTTCCTTGCATCGCCGCGAGCCAGTTATGTCACGGGCGCGGTGATTCCGATGGATGGTGGAAAATCGAGCGTGATCTGATCTTCGTTGCATGGCATCAAGCCGTACGCGTACGGGGCATCGCGAGCTGACATGTGGGGGCAGGTACTGATGACAGTGCAGTCCGGGCAACACGAGTCGAGCCAGCCAAGCAGTCACGCATTCGCGGACTGCGATTCACGTTTCTTTTATCCCGCTTTTTTAATCGTCTGCCGACAAGTGGCGGTGTCCTGATGCGCGTGCGCGGAAAGGACTTGCGTGCTGGCCCGAGCCACGCCGCCGACAATCTCAATGAAGCCGGGGGAAGTGATGCACCGCACAGCGGATGACTGCAGCACCCACGGAAACTTGATCTTCGAAGGTGTCGCCGACGGTCGTGTCGGGTTCGTCGCAACTGCACGGCAAGGATCATCGAGCACGGGCTCGACGACACGAAGGAGGCACGACGCCGTTTCATCGGCGTGCGTAGAAGTGCGGGGCGTCAAGCTCGCGAAGCCGCGCGAACACTCCGTGGCCCTCCGCTACTGACCCAAGGAAACATTCCATGCGGTTCTCTCCTCATGCTTGTTTGGGTTTCGCTCTCCTGGGCTGGTGCATTGGGCTGGGTGCCCAGGCGTCGCCGCCACAGGACACCACGCGCGAGAGCACGCCCGCGTCGCATGGCACCGAACAGGTTGTACCTGCAGGTTCGATAGCGCCGCCGGCGACCGCCGATGTCATCGCGAGCCAGGGCACGATGGCCGTCCAGTCGCGCGACCTCTCGATGGGCCAGATGGGAGCGTACGGCGGCATCAAGTTGCGCGGCCTCGATCCCACCAGCACCTTGAACGTTTCGGTCCGCAACGACGAGGTGGTGACCGGCGCGAAGCTCAAGCTGACCTATACGTACTCGCCTTCGCTCATCTACGAGCTGTCGCACCTCAAGGTGTACGTCAATGGCGAAGTGGTCGCGACGCTGCCGCTGGACAAGGATTCGGCAGGCCATCCGGTGACACGGGTGGTCGATCTCGACCCGCACCTGTTCACCGATTTCAATCGCGTCAGCGTGCAGATGATCGCGCACTACACGCTGGATCATTGCGAGGACCCTTATCACTCGGCCCTGTGGACCGACATCAGTCCCGACACCGTGCTGACGCTGACGACGTCGCGCATCGGTCTCCCCAACAGTCTCGCCTTGCTGCCGGCGCCGTTCTTCGATCGCCGTGACAATCGTCGCCTCACGCTTCCCTTCGTGCTTCCCGCGCAGGCGGATGCCGCCACGCTGCGTGCTGCGGGCGTGGTGTCGTCCTGGTTCGGTGCGCTGGCGGGCTGGCGTGGTGCGCGTTTCCCGGTGGCCTCCGCTCCGCCGCAGGATGCCAATGCAATCGCGTTCGCCCTGCCCAATGCGCATCCGGAAGGACTGATGCTGGGCGAGATCAAGGGACCCACCGTGATGGTGGTGCCCAACCCTGCCAGCCCGCCGGAATCGGGTCGCAAGCTGCTGGTCATCGCCGGGCGCGATACCAAGGAACTGCAGCTGGCTGCCGAAGCGCTGGTGCTGGGGCAGGTCGGCATGTCGGGCGACCAGGCGCTCGTGAAGTCCGTGGACCTGGGACCGGAACGCAAGCCCTATGACGCGCCCAACTGGGCGCCGGTGGATCGCCCCGTGGGTTTCAAGGAGCTGGTCACCGATCCGCAGCAGCTCGAAACCTCGGGGTTCAATCCGCAGCCGATCCGGGTGGATGTGCGGCTGCCGCCCGACCTGTTCGCCTGGGCACGGCACAGCGTGCCGCTGGACGTTCGCTATCGCTACACCGCGCCGTCCAGCTACAACGATTCGGTGATCAACATCGGCGTCAACGATCAGCTGCTGCGTTCGGTGCGCCTGCGTCCGGCCGATCCCTCGGGTGTCGAGCGACAGCTCAACGTGCCGTTGCTGTCCGGATCCGAAGCGCGCGGCACGGAAGAAGTCCGCGTGCCGGCGTTGGTCATCGGCGCCAACAACCAGTTCCAGTTCCAGTTCCACATGGATTCGCAGAAGACGGGCTTGTGCGTCTCGACCGCCACCAACAGTGCGCGTGCTGCAATCGATCCCGATTCCAGCATCGACTTCAGCCAGTTCGTGCACTACACGGCGATGCCAAACCTCGCGTTCTTCGCCGCCAGCGGTTTCCCGTTCACCCGCATGGCCGACCTCGCGGATACGGCGGTGGTGATGCCCGACAAGCCGGACGCCAATGAAGTGGAAGCGATGCTCACCATGCTGGGACAGATGGGGCGATGGAGCGGGCTGCCAGCCTTGCGCGTGTCGGTCGTACCCGCGGGAGCCGCGGACAGCGTGCGGGATCGCGACCTGCTGGTGATCGGCACGGGGTCGGCCTCGGATCTGCTGGCGAAATGGGGCAAGGGCCTGCCCATGCTGATCGAGCGCAGCCAGAACGAACTCGCGCTGCGCGAGCGTTTCGGCGATCGCAGCCAGTCCGCGGGCGGTCCGATCGGCCGTGCAGCGATGAGCGTCAACGGGCCCACGGCTGCTTTCGTGGGTTTCCAGTCGCCTTACGCCAAGGGCAAGAGCGTGGTGGCGTTGTCGGCCAGTGGCTCGACGCAGCTTGGCGACCTGCTCGACATGCTGGCCGACGATGCCCGTGTGGGCGAGATACGGGGCGACCTGGCCGTGGTGCGGCAGAAATCCATCGTCTCGCTCTCGGTGGGCGATACCTATTACGTGGGCCACCTGCCGTGGTACGCGTGGCTTTGGGTGCGGATTTCGCAGCATCCGGGGCTGATGGCGCTTGCGGGCATCCTGGCGGGCCTGTTCGTTGCACTCACCGTGTTCTGGGCGCTGGGACGCATCGCCGCCCGCCGCCTCGAAAGGTGACCCGTGGCCCGCACTCCGATGCCCCTGCTACGCATGCTGTTGACCGCCGTTACGGTGCTGGCGTCCGGCGCCGCATCGGCGGGCACCTGCGCGTGGCCGGACTGGGACACGTTCAAGCAAGCCACGATGAGCCCGGACGGCCGCGTCATCGACCACAGTTCGCCGCAGCAGATCACGGTATCGGAAGGGCAGGCCTATGCCTTGTTCTTCGCGCTCGTGGCCAATGACCGCAAGACTTTCGACCGCGTGCTGAACTGGACGCAGAACAACCTGGCGCAGGGCGACCTCACGGCGCATCTGCCCGCGTGGATCTGGGGCCAGCATGAAGCGGGGAGTACGTCGGCTGAAGCCAAGGGCAAGACGCCTGCAGGCTGGGGCGTGCTCGACACCAATTCGGCATCGGATGCGGACCTTTGGATCGCCTATACCCTGATCGAGGCTGGTCGGCTCTGGCACGAGCGCAGCTACACGGCGCTCGGCACCGTGCTCGCTCGAACCATCCTGGCGAAGGAAACCGAAACCCTGCCAGGGTTGGGACGTACCGTGCTGCCCGGGCCCGTCGGCTTCCGGCCGCAGGAGGGCGCGTGGCGGCTCAACCCTAGCTATGTTCCGCTGCAGGTGATGCAGCGCCTTGCCACGGCCTTGCCCGAGCAAAGCGAATGGACGGCCATACGCGACAGCTCGATCAAGGTCGTCACGGACACGGCGCCGCACGGTTTCTCTCCCGACTGGGTGATCTATCGCCGCGACAAGGGCTTCGGCCCGGATGAGCCGTCGAAGGCCGAGAGCGCATACAACGCGATCCGCGTGTACCTGTGGGCGGGCACGATGGCTGCGGATGCGCCATCGCGTGGCGCCGCGCTCGACGCCTTCCGTCCGTTGGCGGAGTTCGTGCAGGCGCATGGTTTTCCGCCGGAGCGCGTCGATACGCAGACCGGCGTCGCGGGTGCCAACGCCGGCAACGCCGGCTTCTCCGCCGCGGTGGCGCCCTATCTCGCAGCGTTGGGCCGCAACGATCTGGCGCAGGCACAAGAGCAGCGCGTGCGTTCGCTCACCGCGAAGGAGCCGCTGGGCTATTACAGCAGCGTGCTGGTGCTGTTCGGCCTTGGCTATCTTGATGGCCAGTATCGCTTCGATGCGAGCGGCGCCGTCATTCCCGCCTGGACGTCGACATGTCCCGCGGCCCATTGATGGGGTGGCTCACACCGCTCGGTGTGTTGCTGATGATCGGCGGCGCGCCCGCGATCGTGCTCGCGCAGGATGCCGCGCCCAGCCCGCAGGTAAAGCAGCTGCTGGATTCGGCGCGGACCTGGCAGGCCAAGAGCCGCCCCGACATGGCGCGCGGCATCGTCGAGAAGATCCTGCTGATCGACCCCACGCAACCCGATGCGCTCGGGCTGCTGGGCCAGATCGAGCTGACGTCGAACCGGCCCGCGGAAGCTGGCAAGGTGCTGCAGCAGCTGCAGAAGAGTCATCCGAACCATCCGGCCACGCTGGAGCTGGCCGATGCGTACCGTCTTGCCACTACCGACAAGATGGCATTGGCCCAGGCGCGCCTGCTGGCACGCTCAGGCAAGTCGGACGAAGCGTGGCAGCGCATGCAGGCACTGTTTCCCCGCGGCGCACCCAGCGGTGCGGTGGCGCAGGACTACTACCGCATCATGGCCGGCGCGACCGGCGGCCGTGATCGTGCGCTGGCCGAGTTGCGCCAGCGCATGGCACAGCATCCTGACGATCTCGGCCTCGCACTGACACTGGCCGACCTGCTTACCGATCGCGCCGGCACGCGCATCGAAGGACTGCAGATCATCTATCGGGTCTACCAGCGGCCCGACAGCAATCGCGCACAGGCACTCGAGCTGTGGCGGCGGGCGCTCAACAGTGCAGGGCAGGACGATCCGGCGTACTACGTCTGGTACCAGCGCTATCTCAAGGAAGTGCCGGATGACAGCAGCGCCAAGGAAGCCTTGGCGGCACTGGCCAAGAAGGGCGGTGCAACCTATGTCGCACCGCCTCCTGGTTCCGCCGCGGTGGCAGGAGAAGGTGGAGGCGCTCGCGCATCTTCCGAGTCCTCGGCATCGGCGCGACAGGGGGCGGCGCTGGGTGAGCAGGGTCTTGCACGCTTGCGCGAAGGCAAGCACGACGAGGCGCGCGCACTGTTCGCGCGTGCGTTGAAGCTCGATCCGGACAACGCTTCCAAATGGCGTGGCCTGATGGCGACGGCCACCTTCTGGGGCACGCTGTCGAAAGCGCGGACGGCCAACGCGCAGGGACACCCGGAGCAGGGCGAAGCACTTGCACGCGATGCGCTGCGCCAGCAGCCACACCAGGCCGATGCGAGCAAGGTGCTTGCCAGTGCGCTGATCGCGCAGAAGAAGTGGCCCGAGGCCGAAGCCGTGCTGCGTCCGATGGTGGAGGCGCCCAAGCCCGACGTCGATGCACTGGAGCTGCTGGTCAAGGTACTGATCGAAACGCATCGCACCGACGAAGTCGCGCCCCTGATCGACCAGGTCGCACAACGCTACCAGGGCTCGGGTCCGCAGATGGACGCGCTGCGGGCCCACCTGCTGTCGATCCAGGCCGACCAGTTGATCGCGGAAGAGAAGCGCGGCCCCGCCGTGCTCAAGCTCGAGCAGGCGGTGGGCCTCACGCCCAAAGATGCGTGGCTGCGTTACACGCTGGCGCGGCAGTACCGCGAGCTCGGCCTGCCTGCGCTGGGACGCGGCGTGATGGAAGACGGCCTGAAGGCCGCACCGTCGCCGGACATGCGCTACGCGAGCGCGCTCTATCTCAATTCGCTGGACGACATCGACACGGCAAGCGCCGTGTTGGCCCAGGTGCCCGAAGCGGATCGCTCCGACGGCATGCGCTCGCTCGCGCGCAATCTCAAAGCCCAGCAGGATCTGCGCGATGCGCGGCAGCTTGCGGCACAGGGACGCCGTGCGGAGGCCGCGCAACGTCTGGATCGCATCGCCACCGAGGTGCAGGACGATCCGCAGATGCTGGCAAGCGTGGGTCGTGAATGGATCGCGCTCGGCGAACCGGACAAGGGCCTCAAGCTGGTGCGCGACTGGCTCGATGCGCATCCCGGCGATCCGGCCATCGGCGTTCGCCTCCGCTATGGCGAACTGCTGGCGGCCGCCAACCGCGATGACCAGTTGCCTGCGTGGATTGCCGATGCGCGTGCGCGTCCGGGCGTGACCGCCGAACAGCAGGCCCAGTTCGACGACCAACTGTTGCGCCTTTCGTTGCGCAAGGCGGGCCGCCAGATTGACGCCGGTGATCTCGCCGGAGCGACGAACACGCTTGATGCGGTGCCCGCAGCCGGCAAGGAGGACCGTCGCTGGCTGCTGGCGCAGGCGGACCTGCGAGAGGCAAAGCGTGATTATCGCGGCGCGATGGATTCGGCCCGCGAAGTACTGGTGAAGCATCCCGGCGATCTCGACGCGCGCCTCACCATCGCCCGCATGCAGGAACGACTCGGACAACGCAAGGAAGCCGCGGAGACAGTGCGCCAGGTGCTGGCGGATACGCCACCCGACGACATCAGCACGCGGCTGGCGATCGCGCGCCGCTATACGGCGCAGGGACGCTCGAACGATGCGCTGGTGGTGGTCGATCCGCTTCACCAGCAATACCCGGACCGTTCCGATGTCACTCTGCAGCGCGGCCGCATCGCGCAGGCGCAGGGAGATTTCAACGACGCGGCCGACTACTACCGCACCGCCCAGACGCAGGAGCAGGGCGAGGGCGAATCGCCGAGTCCGGAGGACGGCCTCACCTCGGCCGGGCGTGCGATGCAGGGCCTGGAGGATCGCCGCCAGGGGCAGGTGGCCACGGCGGTGATCCAGTCCAACGAATCGGGCAGCGATGGCATGTCGCGCCTTTACGCCACGGAGATACCGGTTTACGTGCGCATACCGGACGGCTATACCGGGCACTACTTCTTCCATGCCGATTCCGTGCTGCTCGATGCCGGGCGCCTGCCGGCGGATCAGTTCGATCCGGCGTACAAGTTCGGAAAGATCGCGGCGCTGGGCAATAGTGGCCTGGCGCCGACAACCCAGGACGATAAAGGCGTGGCGCTGGCGGCCGGTTACGACTTCAACGGCGTCGACAATACCTGGCGAGCGGACATCGGCACCTCGCCGCAGGGGTTCACCGTCACCAATGTGCTCGGCGGATTTTTCTACCGGCACGATTTCTACAGTTCATCGCTCTCGGCAGACGTCTCGCGCCGTCCGGTGACCAGCAGTCTGGTGTCCTACGCCGGCGTCAGGGATCCAGTCACCGGCGAAACCTGGGGCGGCGTGGTGCGAACCGGCGTCAACGTGCGCGGTGCGCAGGACGTGGGGCGCGTCACGCTGTTCGCATCCGTGGGATACGGCGCGTTGACCGGCCACAATGTGGAGACCAACCACGACTTCAAGATACGCACGGGCGTCGACTGGCCGGTGATGGTTCAACCCGACCAGCGCTTCAGCAGCGGCCTGGTCGTCAATTACTGGCGTTACGACAACAACCAGCATTTCTACACGTTTGGTAACGGCGGCTATTACAGCCCCCAGAAATACGTCTCCATCTCCATCCCGCTGGACTGGACCGGCCGCCGCGGACGTTGGGCGTGGGAGCTGGAAGGTTCGGTGGGCAAGTCGTTCACGCGCGAAGACGAAGCGCCATTCTTCCCCACGCGCCCCGACCTGCAGCAGGCGGCCGTGGCACGCATGGATGCGGCCGATCTCGGCTCGCCGTACTTCGGCACCGGCACGGGCGGCGGCTTCAGCTACACCGTGGCTGGCGCATTGGAGTATCGCCTCACTTCGCACTGGGTGGCGGGCACGCGCTTCAAGCTCGACCGTTCACATGACTACGCCCCCAACCTTGGCACGATCTACCTGCGCTACTTCTTTGACGATCAGCGCATGCCAGTGCCTTATCCGCCCAACCCGGTCCAGCCGTATTCGGCCTACTGAACCGCAGCCACTGGAAACCATCGTCGCGATGAACACTGTCCAGCAAGGTTCCGAACTGCCGCAGCAAGGGCTGTCGCGGGCTCGGTTGCGCCTGAACCAGTCGCTCGCCATCGACGGCCTGCCGCCGTCGCTCGCCGCGCTGGCGACGGGGCAGGTGTACGCGGTGTACGCGAGCCGTTCGGCGGCGCGCGATGCACTGTTCTGGAAGACGGCCGCCAACGCCTTGCCGACGCCGGTCACCGTGATGTCCACGCGCTCCTCCGAAGACATCGCGCTGGCACTGAAACAGCACGGACTGGACATCGACCAGCCGGGCGCGGTGCATCCCCGCTCGAACGTGTGCGCGCTGCGCCTGCCGCCCGACCGCGATGGCTGCGATGTGCTGATCGAGGCGTTGCAGGCACTGTCCGAGCAGTGCGCCGCGCCGGCCACGTCCTTCCTGATCGAGGGCACGGCGGCATGCTTCGCCTGGCACGATCGCACCGCGCTGACCCGCCAGGGTGCGGCGCTCGCCGGCTGGTGTGCGCAGAGTCGCCACACGGTACTGCTGGTCATGCTGCCGCCGCTGGTGGAGCAGGGCGATGGCTTCCTGCCGCTCTCCGACTTCCAGGTTCGCTTTGGCGGCGCCGCGCAACTGGTGCAGGTGCAGGGCGAATTTCGCTGGGAGGTGGCGTTCTGGCGCGACGCCAACAACACGCTCGCAGCCAGCGAATCGATTCCCTTGCGTTTCTCGCCGACTGATCATCGCCTGGTGGCCGTCAGCGACGCGATGAGGGAGCGTACCGAACGTACCGGCCTGATCGCACCCGACGAGATGGTGGTCATGGTGTCACGCCATGCCGTGCAGCATGAGCGCTCGGTGCCCAAGGACTGGCGGGTGCTGGCCGACAATGACGATCTGGTGGCGGAGGCCAGCCACGCGGTGGCGGCCACGGTGATCCTCCATTACGGCATCAAGGGCAACCTCGCCAGGCTCGCCAAGCAGGTGAACCTGCTGAGGCGGACCTGTGGCAAGGCGCTCAAGATCCTCATCCGCGAGGACAACGTAAGCATCCGCTATGAACTCTTGATGCTGAACCTCGGCGCCAACGCGATCATTCCGCGCAGCACGTCGATCGCCCAGGTGGAGATCGCCGTCGACAGCGTGCAAGGCCAGCTGTTCTCGCGTGCCGTGCCCGAGGATTATCGCGCCGCGATCGCCGCCGCGATGCGCGATTCCACCACCGGCTACGTGCCCGCACAGCAATTCGTGAAACTGGTGCGCGAAGCGGTGGAGCGCAGTCGCACCATCCGCCTGCCGAACGTGCTGCTGCGGTTGCTGCTGGAGGCGGACGAGTCCAGTCTCGATGCGCTGCAGGCGTGCAAGGTCCGGCGCACCGGCGACATGTGCACCGCCAGTGGCGACAGCCTGTACCTGTTCTTCTTCGCCTGCCACGTGGATGACGCGAGCAAGGCCACGGCGAAAGTGTTCAACCGACCGCTCGCCGACATGTTCCGTGGCGAGCTGCGTTGCGGCGACCCCGAAACCATCTACGGCATGCTCAACACGCTCGAGGATGAAATCACCGAATTGCCGCCGCCCGATTATTCCAGCCTGGTGGAGGTCGTCGCGCCTGCCGTGTCACCTGCGAAAGAGGGATCGGAGCCGGAGGGAGCAGGGGCTGCGACGGGTGCGGGAGCGAGCGCCCCCGAAGCTGCCAAACCGACGGATGTGCCGCTGTGGGGGCTGTCGGAACTGGATGCCCGGGGGGAAGACGGGACCGCGCTCACCCGCCGGCCGCCACGCCCCGCCTCGCTGCCCATGAAGGCGCGGGGATAACCCGATGGACAATCTCTTCTTCGGCTATTTCATCTGGGGCCTGCTGCTGGCGGCACCGCTGTGGTGGATCGCATGGCGATTCAACATCGTGTCCTGGCTGCCGCGGTTGCGTTCGCTGCTGCGCCGGCGCGTGGTGCAGTTGCCGCCGCAGATCGAGCCGCTGGTCATTCTCGGCAAGCGTCAGCACGGCGGCGAGGGGAGGAAAGCGTGAGGACCATCGCCGTCATTTCTTCGGTAGGTGGCGCGGGGCGCACGATGCTCACAGCCGCGCTGGCAGGGCTGTTGACGAACCGCAGGCACGCGGTGCTCGCCGTTGAATGCGATCCGCGCAATACGCTGGCGTTGTACTGCGGCCTGCACGATCCCGCGCGCGCAGGTCTCGTGTCGCACATGCTCGCGCCGAGCGGCGACGTGGGTGCGGCTGCACTGGAAAGCGAGGACGGCGTGCTGTGGCTGCCATGGGGCGGTGCGCGCGACGACAGCAGCACACTGGACGCCGTGCAAGCGGCAAAAGTCTCCGCCACCTTGCATGGGCAGCATTCCTGGTTGCGGCAGCTGCTGGCGCGCGTGGACCTGCCCGGGCACGGTGTCGTCCTGATCGATGCGGCGACCTGGCCCTCGGTGCACGCCGCGCAGGCGATCGACGCGGCGGACCTGGTGCTCGTCGTGGTGCCTCCGCAACCGCTGGCCTGCATCACCTTGCCGCGATTGCGCGGCGAACTGAAGGCGCTTGGCAAGGCCACCCTCTACGTCGCCAACGCGGTATCGCCGGCGGCGCAGCTGCACACGGACATTCTCACCTTGCTGCGCAACCTGCTCGGGACGGAACTGTCCCCGTACCGCATCCATGCGGACACGGGCATTCCCGAAGCCTTGGCGCGCAACGAGAATTTCTGCATCAGCCAACCGCATTCACAGGCAGCCCATGACCTGCAGGGCCTGGCGACGTGGCTGTCCACCTGGACCCGCCAGTCCGCTCGTGCTTCCGCTTCGTCGGCAGGAGGCGCGACGTGAGCGAAGCCGCCGCCAGCCCGCGCATGACCACGCGTCTCAAGCTGCTGTTGGCGAGGCAGATCGGTGTCGAGGCCGATGCGGCAGCGCGCGTGTGGGCGGTTCGTCTGCTGTTCCGCGAACCGAGGGAGGGTAAGCGCGACTGGGCACTGCATGGCGCCAATGCGCTGTCGAACCAGTTGCGTGACGAGCTGGCGGTGGGTAAGGACGATGGCTTCCGTACCTGGTGTACCCGACTCTTCTTCAGGCCTCGCCGTCGTCGCGGACGGCTGGCAATGGATCTTCGCCGCGCGCGCCACCTTCGCGCGAAACAGCGTCGCTCGATGTTGCTGGGCCGCATCGGCGAGTGGCTCAAGCCCGTGAACGGCGTGTTCATACGCACCGGCCATGCCGTCAGCTCGCGCCTGCCGTCCATCCCGTGGATGAAGGTCAGCGAGCGGGTGCATCAGTCGTCGGAAACCATGGACCGCGTGCCTTATCTCAAGCCGCTGATCCTGCTGCTTGCGCTGGCGGTCACGCTGGCGTTCTGGACGACACCGCTGGCCATCGCCGACCAGTTCCGCCTGTTCATCCTGGTATGCGTGGTGATGTTCATCGCGAGGCGCATTCCGGGGCGCTGGCCCACCATGTTGATGGTGTCGCTGTCGATCCTGATGACCGGGCGCTACATCTGGTGGCGCACCACGCAGACGCTGAACTTCGCGTCGACGATAGAAGCCATCTTCGGCTACATCCTGTTCATGGCCGAGATCTACACCTGGATCGTGCTGTTCTTCGGCTATATCCAGACGGTGTGGCCGCTCAATCGCCAGCCTCAGCCCTTGCCGGATGATCCGGCCGAGTGGCCGACGGTCGACATCTACATTCCCACCTACAACGAACCCTTGTCGGTGGTGAGCCCCACCGTGCTCGCCGCCAAGAGCATGGACTGGCCGCGCGACAAGCTGCGCGTCTACCTGCTCGACGACGGCACCCGCGAAGAGTTCCATCGCTTCGCCACCGAAGTGGGGGTGGGCTATATCACCCGCGAAGAACATCGTTACGCCAAGGCGGGCAATATCAACCATGCGTTGAAGCTCACCAGTGGCGAATTCGTCGCCATCTTCGATTGCGACCATATCCCGACGCGCTCGTTCCTGCAGACCACCATGGGCGAGTTCATCGTCGATCCGAAGTGCGCGCTGGTGCAGACGCCACATCACTTCTTCTCGCCGGACCCGTTCGAGCGCAACTTCGACACCTTCATGCGGATCCCCAACGAGGGCAGCCTGTTCTATGGATTGATCCAGGACGGCAACGATTTCTGGAATGCGGCGTTCTTCTGCGGCTCCTGCGCGGTAATCCGGCGCGGACCGCTGGAGGAGGTGGGTGGCATCGCAGTGGAAACCGTCACCGAGGATGCGCACACCGCCCTCAAGTTGCACCGGCGCGGCTACCGTTCTGCCTATCTGCGCATCGTGCAGGCCGCGGGCCTGGCAACCGAAAGCCTGTCCGGCCACATCGGCCAGCGCATCCGCTGGGCGCGCGGCATGGCGCAGATTTTCCGCGTGGACAATCCCTGGCTGGGCAAGGGCCTCAGCTTCTTCCAGCGCATCTGCTACAGCAACGCGATGCTGCATTTCTTCTATGGCATCCCGCGCCTGACCTTCATGCTGATGCCTAGCGCTTACATGTTCTTCGGTCTGCATGTGTTTGGCGCGGACGCGGTTTCCGTGATGGCCTATGTGCTGCCTTATCTGTTCGTGTCAGGACTGGCCAACTCGCGCATCCAGGGCCAGTACCGCCATTCGTTCTGGGCGGAGGTCTACGAGTCGGTACTGGCTTGGTACACCGTGCTGCCCACCACCGTCGCCTTCATCAATCCCAAGAAGGGCAAGTTCAACGTCACGGCCAAGGGCGGCCTGATCGAGCAGGAGTACCTCGACTGGGCCACCTCCAAGCCGTATGTGTGGCTGCTGGCGATCAACCTGGCGGCGCTGGTGGCGGGCATCGTGCGGCTGTTCACGGCCGACCGCGACGAGCCGGTCTCGGTGCTGATGAACATGGTGTGGGGCCTGTTCAACGTGGCGATGCTCGGTGCCGCCGTCGGCGTGGCGCGCGAGACGCGGCAGGTGCGCGTTTCGCATCACATCCCGCTGAAGGTGCCGGCCACGCTGATTCTTGCCGATGGCAAGACCGTCGCCTGCCATACCGAGAACTATTCGACCGGCGGCCTGGGCATCGTGTTGCCGAAGACGATGGGCCTGAAGCGGGGCGACCCCATCGGCGTGAGCTTGTCGCGCGGCGCAATGGACTATTACTTCTCCGCCGTGGTCGCGCGCTCTTCCGAAACACACCTGGGACTGAAGTTCGAAGACTGGTCCCACGAGAAGGAGACGCAGCTGATCCAGTGCACCTTCGGCCGTGCCGACGCGTGGGCGAACTGGGAGAAGGAACTGGTCACCGACGCGCCGCTGCACAGTTTTGTCGAAGTGATCGAGATGGGTTTCCAGGGTGTGTTGCGCCTGTTCGACGCCGGCCTGGATGCCGTCGAAGCGGTGGCGCTCCGCCGGCCTCGTCGGTCTGAATAACGGGATAGCTCATGGGATTCTGGAATCTCTATTTCATCGCCAAGATCTACCTGGCCTCCATCGGTTCGCTGAAGCCGAACTGGTGGCTCAACCTGCTGTTCGCGGTGTGCCTGATCGTGCCGCTGCGCCAGCGGTGGCAGCGCACGCTGCGGCTGGTGCTGGCGATCCTGGTGGGCATCGCGTTGCTCTACCACGAGTCGAACTTGCCTCCCTTCGGCTACCTGCTGAAGCAGCTGCCGGGCCTGGCCTCGTTCTCGCCGACCTATCTGCTGGAATTGGCGCGGCGCGCGTTCACCCCGGCGATGGTCTACATCCCCATCCTGGCAATCGCGATTTACGCCGCGGTCAATCGCTGGGTGCGTGTCACCACGTTCGTGCTGCTGGCGCTGATCGCGCTGCCGATATGGCAGGGCATCGGCACGCTGGTCGCGCAGTCTGCCGCGCCCTCCGGCCTTGCCGCCAATCCGCGTGCCGACGCCAACCTCGCCAACGCGGGCGCCGATGGGCAGACGGGAAGCTACGACGAGCAGCTCGCCGCGTTCCATCACGCCGAGAAGAATCGCCGAGTGGCGTTCACGCCAGCAAGCGCCGACCCGGCGTCGCAGTTCGACGTCATCGTGATCCACATCTGCTCGCTGTCATGGGATGACATCGACGTCTCCAACATGACCGACGCGCCGCTGCTCAGCCGCTTCGACTACGTCTTCAAGAACTTCAGCAGCGCGGCCAGCTACAGTGGTCCCGCCGCGATACGCCTGTTGCGCGCCTCGTGCGGGCAGGAGGCACACCAGGAGCTCTACGGCGAAACCTCGCCGGACTGCCACATCTTCGCTGACCTCGCCGCGGCCGGTTACGACGTGCAGTTCCTGATGAACCACAACGGCCGCTTCGACGACTTTCTCGGCGTGATCCAGCGTGAAATCGGCGTACCAGGCCTGCAGCCGCAGTCCACCGAAGGTCTGCCCACCGTCATGCGCGAATTCGAGGGTTCGCCTCTGGTCGGCGACTACGACGCTCTGGCGAAGTGGTACCAGGGGCGCGTGGCCAAGGGCGGCGGTCCGGTGGCGTTGTACTACAACACGGTCTCGCTGCATGACGGCAATCGCCTGCCGAACAGCAACCTCAGCAGCCTGCAGTCCTATCCCATCCGCCTGAAGAAGCTGATGGACGACATCGACCGGCTGATCGATGTGATCAGCCACTCGGGCCGCAAGGCCGTACTGGTCTTCGTGCCCGAACATGGGGCCGCGCTGCGCGGTGACGCCGGACAGATTTCGGGCCTGCGTGAAATTCCCACGCCGCGCATCATTCGCGTACCGGTGGGCGTCAAGCTGATCGGCCTGCCGGCGGACAAGGAGCCCCAGGGCAAGGGCGTGGTCATCGACAAACCCACCAGTTACCTGGCCCTCGCGCAGCTGATGTCCAACCTGATGTCGCACAGTCCGTTCGCCTCGGATGCGCCGGCGCTGCAGCAGTACGCCAACGATCTGCCACAGACGCGCCTGGTCGGCGAGAACGAAAACACCGTCACCATGGGCACTGCCGACGGTTATGTGATCCACACGCCGGAGGGTGTGTGGGTGGAGGGCAAGTAATGGCGACGCCAAAGGACGAACACGTCAATCTTCTGCCCAACGACATCGATGCGTACGCGCACTCGGTCGAAGGTATTGATCCTGCCCGCTACTTCGACAGCCAGGCGCAGGAAGTCTGGCTGGCAGCCCGAAAGCGGTGGCCGTTGCTGGCATCGGCCTTGTATCCCGAGGCGGATCATTCGGACGATCACGCATAAGCCGGGCCGACCCGGCGCGCGCAAGATGACTCAGGCCGCCGTTTCGAACTCGATGCGGTCGCGGCCATTCTCCTTGGCCTGGTAGAGCAGGGCATCCGCGCGGCGAACCAGTTCGTCCAGGCGGGCGTTTTCACCACGCCGCGCGAGGGCAATGCCGAAGCTGGCGGTCATATGGAAAACCTCGCCGCCCACGGCAACGATGCTTTCCTCGTGCAGTTTCGTGCGGATGCGTTCGGCCAGTTCGTTGGCCTGGTCGAGACTGTCGACGCCGAGCAGCACGGTGAATTCCTCGCCGCCGATGCGGGCGACGATATCGTCCGCGCGCAGGGCGTCGCGGCACAGCGCGGCAAGCTTCACCAGTGCGCGGTCGCCGGTTTCGTGGCCGTAGCTGTCGTTGATCCGCTTGAAGTGGTCGATATCGAGCATCACCAGTGCGAGATAGCGCGAGCCGGTGCGCTGGTCCGACAACTGCTGCGTGGCCTTGGCTTCGAAGGCGCGGCGATTGAGCAGGCCGGTGAGTGCGTCGGTGTCGGCCATGGTGCGCAGCTCGCCAATCAGGCGCTTGCGCTCCTGTTCCAGCCGCAGGCGTTCGATGCTGTGCTGCTTCAGCACGTTCAACGCACCGAACATGTCCTTGATCTCGCCGCTGTAGCCGGCAGCGGGAACGGTGGCAGTGAGGTCACCGGAGGCCATGGCGAGGATGAGCCGGCGCGCCTCCACAAATGGGCGCACGATCTTTTCGCGGAAGCGCCAGGTCACCAGCAGCAACACGCCGGTGAGTGCCGACGCGAGCATACCCGAGCCGATCACCAATGCCCTGTGTCGCTTCAGGCTGGAAAGAATGGTGCTGTGGGCGAGACCAAGCGCGTCGTCACGAAAGCGGTCGATCGACGCTACCGCAGGTCCGTATCGCGCGGCCAGTTCGGCGGGCGTGACCGCGGCGCCACCGGGCTTCGACGCTGAATCGCGCAGCTGGTCGATATAGGTCAGTGCGTCGGCGAAAAACGTTTGGGAGAGTTTTTCGAAGTCGGTGTGCAGCGGCGGTGGAAGTCCGCGCAGGCTGGGCGTGAGCAGGAAGCGCAGCTGATCGATCTTGCCCAGCGTCTGCCCGATCGTGAACTGCTCGTCGGGCGAGAGTTCGCGATGGCCCGCCAGGGGCGCAATGAGTTGCGACGCGAGCTTTCCCGACTGCTCGCGCAGCAGCGCCGCGAGTCGCGCGGCAGTGAGGTAGGTCTGCACGTCCGCGTTCTCGCGGATCACGCCCATCGCCGTCACATCGCCGATGGAGGCGAGCATGGGTATCGCCGTCGTCAAATCGTCGAAGGTGCGCAGGACTTCTTCGTCGGATCGATCGGCACGCGGCCGTTTGGCAATCTCGTCGAGCGCCTGCCTGGCTCGTGCCACGGTCGATGCCGCCTCGGCAAAGGGGCCGGAGAGCGAAGCGCAGGTATCGCAATCGTTGTTATGCAGTGCGGCATCCAGCGCCTTCAACTGCGCATCGGTGGCCTGCCGCATCTTGTTGATGGCTGCGATCTGCGTCTCCGTCGCTGACTCCGGTTGCTCGAGCACGACGAAAGTCGGTCGACGCTCGGCGGAAATATTGGCCATGGCGCGCAGCGCGGCCTGCATCACCGCGTACTGCTGGTCGGCCTCGCGGGCATCCCGGTAGCCCTGCCATTGCTCGGCGAACACCCACAGCACCAGGGCCAGTACGACGATGTAGATGACGCTGACGATGCGGCGGAATCGCCGGTTGACGGAGTCGCTGGCTGGCACATGGCTTGGCATGACAGCGGGTCTTCCTCGATGCATGTCGGCAGATGGCGGGTCGCTCCGGACTTCACCGGGGCGGTGGCACGTTGAACAGGCGGCCTCCTCTTTCCGACCGATTCCCCAGGGGCGGAAACGCGCTGCGCACGGCCGGCGCCAAGGTGAATGAGGAGGCATGTTGGCGGCGTGATGAGCTGCGCCCGGGAGGCCGGGAGCGGGGCCGCAACGCGGTTTTCCGGCCACGGCGCGGGCGGCGCATGGCACACTTCCACTTTTCCCGGGACGACCGGGCGTGCCGGCGGGCTTGCCGGCCTCACACCGACGCGCGCTGCCTGGGCAAATAACGGGGCAGGCCGCCACCAGGAGATCATCTGCCGTGTCGCACTATGCCGGCCCCTTGCTCACGC
Source organism: Dyella amyloliquefaciens (assembly GCF_004296575.1). Classification (GTDB taxonomy): domain Bacteria; phylum Pseudomonadota; class Gammaproteobacteria; order Xanthomonadales; family Rhodanobacteraceae; genus Dyella; species Dyella amyloliquefaciens. The sequence goes on from NZ_SAYT01000007.1 coordinate 624,389, forward strand.
GCCCCGCCGGGGAAGCGCTCCTCGCCGCGCGAACGGCTGGCGCGACCGAATGGACCGGTTCGCTCGACCTGGGCCGCTCCACCGGCAGCGTGACGCTGCAGACGGATGCGTGGCAGTGGAACGGCCAGTCCTATCCCTATCCGGGCAAGCTCAAGGACCGCACGATCTACTACTGGGATGGCGACGAGTTCGCCGTGATCTCCCGCTTTTCCGGCTCGCTGATCAAGCTGGTGCCGACGGAGTGGGGCGCCCCCACGTTTGAGATCGACGGCATCAAGATGCTGCCCACCTCGAAGGAGTCACCGGTTGACGACGCGCGCCGGAAGGTGGCGCTGGTCGAGCCGCGCGGCAAGGTGGTGCTCGACACCTGCGGCGGCCTGGGCTACTTCGCGGCCTGCTGCCTGGAGGCCGGCGTTGCTCGCATCCAGTCATTCGAAAAGAACCCCGACGTGCTGTGGCTGCGCACGCTCAATCCGTGGTCGCCGGATCCGGACGCTCCCGCCAGCGGCGGCCGCCTTCAGCTTGCCCATGCCGACGTCTCGCAGGCAATCACGCAGATCGCCGACGCCTCAGTGGATGCGCTGCTGCACGATCCGCCGCGCTTCGGTATTGCCGGCGAGCTGTATTCCCAGGTGTTCTACAACCAGCTCGCGCGCGTACTGCGTCGCGGCGGGCGCCTGTTCCACTACACCGGCAGCCCCAACAAGCTCACCAGCGACCGCGACGTTCCCCGCGAAGTGGAGAAGCGGCTTGAGAAGGCGGGCTTCAAGGCGCAGCTGGCGCTGGATGGCGTGCTGGCGACGCGACGCTAGCAGCCATAGGGCAACAGCGTCCTGCCGAAGGACGCAAAGCCCCCCTAGCTCGACCCGGCATCTGTGGTGTTAAGTAGCGGGATCATCCACCCGTTTGCCGGAGTCGCTCATGTCCCGTGTCCCTTCCGCTGCTTCGCCGCTGGCCAAGCCTCGTATGTTTTCGCGATTGGCCCTGGCCGTGGCGATGGTGCTCGCCGGTGGCGCAGCGGTAGCCCAGGACAATCGTGCGGATAGCGTGCCGCCGCCGCAGGACACGCCGTACCCCGGCACGGTATCCATCCATATCGATGCCAACGACACCACGCAGGGCATCTTCCGCGTCCGCGAAACCATCGCGGTGAAGGCGGGTCCGTTGACGCTGCTGTATCCGCAGTGGATTCCCGGCGACCACTCGCCGACCGGCCCCATTGCCAACCTCGCGGGCGTGAAGCTCACCGCCAACGGCAAGACCCTGATGTGGAAGCGCGACAAGTACAACGTGTACGCCTACCACCTCGACGTGCCCGAAGGCGTCTCCAGCATCGATGCGGAGTTCCAGTACCTGTCGGGCCGCACCGACGACCAGGGCTTCGAGATCACCCAGCGCATGACGGACGTCGAGTGGAGCTCGATGCTGCTGTATCCGGCGGGTCACTACTCGCGCCAGATCACCTTCGCCCCCAGCATGACCGTTCCGCACGACTGGCAGATCGCCACGGCGCTGGAAACGGCTTCGCGCTCGGGTGACACGGTGACCTTCAAGCCGGTGACGCTCAACAACCTGGTCGATTCGCCGGTGTACGCGGGCCAGTACTTCAAGCGAGTCGATCTCACCTCGTTCGACAAGGTCCCGGTCTACCTCGACATCTTCGCCGATGCGCCGAAGTACCTGGAAATGACGCCGGAACAGGTGACCGTGCACCGCAACCTGGTGACGCAGGCAATCAAGCTGTTCGGCTCGCACCATTACGACCACTACGATTTCCTGTTCTCGCTGTCGGACGAGATGTCCGGTCACGGCACCGAACACCACCAGTCCAGCGAAGACGGCCTGGACGCCGACTATTTCACCGCGTGGAAGGAGGCTGCGCCCGGCCGTGATCTGCTGGCCCATGAATACACGCATTCGTGGAACGGCAAGTTCCGTCGCGGCGAGGACCTGTGGACGCCCAACTTCAACGTGCCGATGGGCGACTCGCTGCTGTGGGTGTACGAAGGCCAGACGCAGTACTGGGGTTTCGTGCTGACCGCACGCGCCGGCATGTGGTCGCCGCAGGAATTCCGCGATGCGCTGGCCATGACGGCCGCCAACTACGATCGAAACCGCGTGGGCTTTGAGTGGCGCACGCTGGAGGACACCACCAACGATGCCACCATCGCGCGCCGCGCCAGCCTGCCGTTCCGCAGCTGGCAGATGAGCGAGGAGTACTACAGCGGTGGCCAGATGATGTGGCTGGAAGTCGACGGCAAGCTGCGCGAGCTCACCAACGACAAGAAGTCGCTGGACGATTTCGCGAAGGCCTTCTTCGGCGTCGACAACGGCAGCTACGTCACCAAGACCTACACCTTCGACGACGTCGTGTCGACGCTGGATGGCGTGGCGAAGTACGACTGGGCGAGCTTCCTGCGCAACCGCGTCAACGTGCTCAACCCTCCGCTGCAGAACGGCCTCGAAGCCACCGGCTGGAAGCTCGTCTACACCGACCAGGAGAGCGGCTACGAGAAGCAGTACAACAGCCGCTCCGAGCCGGCCCGTCACCTCTACAACTTCGCCTGGTCGATCGGCCTGACCATGAACGACAAGGGCCAGGTCAACGACGTGCGCTGGAACGGGCCGGCCTTCAAGGCCGGCGTCAGCACCGGCGCCACCCTGGTCGCGGTGAACGGCGAGAACTATTCGACTGATGCGCTGAAGGCGGCGATCACGGCGGCCAAGGGCACCAAGACGCCGATCCAGCTCCTGCTCAAGTACCAGGGTGGTTATCGCAACGTCGCCGTGGATTACCACGATGGCTTGCAGTACCCGCACCTGGTGCGCGTGAGCGGCAAGCCCGACTACCTCAGCGAGATCATCGCGCCGCGCAAGTAACGATGGGTGCACCCTTAGGCGCGGTTTGCCGGGGCAGGGCCTGACTTCCTACCCATGGCATCCGCGCCGAGGTGTGCTTAGGTGTCCTTTTTACGCCGTTCATTCGGGGGATTCAGATGCTTCGTCTTCGTACGCTCGTGGTTGCCACGTCCATCGCACTCGCCGCCTGCTCGCAGCAGTCGAACGAGCAGGCCCAGCAGCCCGCTCCGGCTCCGGCCAGCACCGCGCCTGCCAAGGCGTCCACCGCACCTGCCGCGCCCGAGGTCAGCGCCGTGAACCCGTTCCTCGAGCCCAGCACGCTGCCGTTCCAGGCACCGCCGTTCGACAAGATCAAGGACGGTGACTACCAGCCGGCCCTCGAAGAAGGCATGAAGCAGCACCTGGAGGAGATGAACAAGATCGCCGATAACCCGGAGCCGCCGACCTTCGAGAACACCTTCATCCCGATGGAAAAGTCGGGCCAGCTGCTGTCGCGCGTGCGTCGTGCGTTCTTTGCCGTCACCGGTGCCAACACCAACGACACGCTGCAGAAGGTGCAGCAGGAAGAGGCGCCCAAGTTTGCCGAGCACCAGGATGCGATCGTCCTCAACGACAAGTTGTTCAAGCGCATCGAGACCATCTACGACCAGCGCGATTCGCTCAAGCTCGATCCGGAATCCAAGCGCCTCGTCGAAGTCACCTACAAGAACTTCGTGCGTGGCGGCGCCAAGCTGTCCGATGCCGACAAGGCCAAGCTGAAGGATCTCAACAAGGAAGAATCCGGCCTGCGCACGCAGTTCACCACGAAGCTGCTGGCCGCCACCAAGGCCGGTGCGCTGGTGGTGGATGACAAGAGCAAGCTTGACGGGTTGTCCGACGGCGACATCGCCGCCGCCTCGCAGGCCGCGGCGAATCGCAAGCTGGACGGCAAGTGGGTGATCCCGCTGCAGAACACCACCCAGCAGCCGGCGCTGCAGGGTCTCAACGACCGCGCCACGCGTGAGCAGCTGTTCAACGACTCGTGGAACCGCGCCGAGAAGGGCGACGCCAACGACACGCGTGACCTGATTGCGCGCATCGCGCAGATCCGTGCCGAGCAGGCCAAAGTGTTGGGCTTCTCCAGCTATGCCGCATGGAAGCTCGAAGACCAGATGGCCAAGACACCGGAAGCGGCGCTGGGCTTCATGGACAAAATCGCCCCGGCCGCCACTGCGCGCGCCGAGCGCGAGGCAAAAGATATCCAGGACGTGATCGACCAGCAGAACGGTGGCTTCAAGGTCGAGGCGTGGGACTGGAACCACTATTCGGAACAGGTCCGCAAGGCCAAGTACGATCTGGATGAGTCGCAGATCAAGCCGTACTTCGAGCTGGACAACGTGCTGCAGAACGGCGTGTTCTATGCCGCCAACCAGCTCTACGGCCTGACCTTCAAGGAGCGCAAGGACATCCCGGTGTGGCAGCCGGACGTGCGCGTGTTCGAAGTGTTCGACAAGGACGGTTCGTCGCTCGCGCTGTTCTATTGCGACTACTTCAAGCGCGACAACAAGAACGGCGGCGCCTGGATGAGCAACCTGGTGGGCCAGTCCAAGCTGATGGGCACCAAGCCGGTGGTGTTTAACGTCGCCAACTTCACCAAGCCGGCCGAAGGCCAGCCGGCGCTGCTGTCGTTCGACGACGTGATCACCATGTTCCACGAGTTCGGCCATGGCCTGCACGGCATCTTCGCCAACTCGCAGTACCCGAGCCTGTCCGGCTCCGCCACGGCGCGCGACTTCGTGGAATTTCCGTCGCAGTTCAACGAACACTGGGCGACCGATCCGAAGATCTTCGCCAACTACGCGAAGAACTATAAGACGGGCGAGCCGATGCCGGCCGAGCTGGTGGAGAAGATCAAGAAGTCGAAGACCTTCAACAAGGGCTACGACATGACCGAACTGCTCTCGGCCGCACTGCTCGACATGAGCTGGCACAGCCTGGGCCCGGATGCACCGAAGCAGGATCCGGACAAGTTCGAAGCCGACGCACTGGCCAAGGCCAAGATCAACCTGAGCTACGTGCCGCCGCGCTACCGCTCGAGCTACTTCCAGCACATCTGGGGCAACGGCTACGCCGCCGGTTACTACGCCTACCTGTGGACCGAGATGCTGGCTGACGACGCGTTCCAGGGCTTCGTCGACAAGGGTGGCATGACCCGTGCGAACGGTGATCGCTTCCGCGAGATGATCCTCTCGCGCGGCAACACCGAAGACCTGGCCAAGATGTACAAGGACTGGCGCGGCAAGGATCCCAGCATCGAGCCGATGCTGCTGAACCGTGGCCTGAAGGAAGCGCCGCAGAAGAAGTAAGGCGTTATCCATCGTGAGCAGAAAGGGCCGGCATTGCCGGCCTTTTCTTTGGCGGCGCATCGATGCACGGCTGCGTAGGAAAAGAGCGCATCGCCACGGACATCCACCCCTACGCGGGTACGCTGCATGCTGATGGTCGCGCGGGGGCAACGCCGACAGGCGTTCTTGCTTGTGCTTGCTAGGGTTTCAAGGTCACTCGTGGGATCGAGCAAAGGATGTCGTGAGTGACCTCGACAGCAAGGTCGAGTAGCGCGGACCGAGTGAGTTGCACCTCAAACGGCCCGCTGACCATCACCAACTACGGGACAGTTGATCATGGCTAACCACGATCATACGGTACGCATTCGCCCGTCCGTTCCCCCCGACGGCGCCCTCACTCCTCCATCTGGCACCTCGTCATCCACGCGTGTGGCATGGCCCGAAACCCGGCGTTCCAGCGCTCGCGGCGACATCGCCCTGGCGGTGCTCGCCCTCACGCGACTGCGTCATGACAGCGAGCAATGCCGCAGGGCGAGGGCGCGTGGATTCCCCGGCAGGCCACTGGAATGGCCGCTTCCCACGGCCGTCACGGCCAGCCTGGGCACCGCCATCCAATGCCTCCAGCAATACGCCAGCCTGCTCGGTCACGAGCCCCGAGTGAACCCATCACGCATCCGATGATCGCCTGCGCGGCGCGTCGCCTTGCATGGCGATGCGCCACGCTCAGGCGATCACTGACGCAGCCACTAGGCATGCACTGACACGGACGGCTGCAAGCGCCCGCCCGTTCTGCAGTCGTGTCTGACAAGGAAGCGAAGCCATGGAACTGATCCAGCTCTCCCCACGCATGGACGTTGACCCGTCACTGCACCTCCGCTCCCCCGGCGAAGTATTGCTGCTCGACTACATGCTCCCGGCAACCATGAATCACCAGCAGCTCGCCCGCCGCACAGGTATCCGCGCGCCGCATCTCAGAGAGTTCCTCACCGACGCCCGCCCCATGACTCCCCGGCAAGCCATCCGCCTCGCCCTCGTACTGGACACGTCACCGCTCTACTGGCTGGTACTGCAAGCGCACTACGACCTGGCGCGCGAGGCGCAACGCGCCTCTGCGGATCGCTAGACGTTGGTGCCCCATAGGTTGCCGCGGGCGGGAGGTCCGCTTCCTGCCCATAGCGGACCCTGCCCGACGAAGATTAAGCTGCGATCGCTAAATCGGGAATGTCCGTATATGGACTCCTCCCCATTGCAAGCCTCCCGTGCTCTGGCGTCCGTGTCGACTGCACACGTATATCCGGCCTCTGACAACCACACCGCATAGCGGTGCTGGGCCATGATGGGCTAGTCGCGC
>NZ_SAYT01000008.1 GCF_004296575.1 Dyella amyloliquefaciens
CGGCGCGCGACTAGCCCATCATGGCCCAGCACCGCTATGCGGTGTGGTTGTCAGAGGCCGGATATACGTGTGCAGTCGACACGGACGCCAGAGCACGGGAGGCTTGCAATGGGGAGGAGTCCATATACGGTTGATTGGACGACCCCTGCGCACGTCGACGAGCGTGGCCGGCCTCCCCGAACGGCATAGACCAAGTACCCGGCGCGTTCCGCCCACATGGCCAAGGGTCGCCACACGGACCCGGTGGTAGCTTGCCGCTGCGAAAGATCGGAAGGGCAGGCCGCTCATCGGGCGGCGCCGGTGATCTGACGGGGGGTCGCACACCATGAAATCGCCCATCAGGACGAACAATTTCGACCTCATCCGCTTGCTGGCGGCGGCGCAGGTCGTCGCGCATCACGGCATCGATCATCTGGGCCTGGACCGCCACAGCGGCATCGTCGGCGTGCTCGCGACGGCGATCCGTTACTTGCCCGGCGTCCCTGTCTTCTTCTTCGTCAGCGGCTTCCTGATCAGCAAATCCTACGAGAGCAGCCCGAGCGTGCTCGAGTACGCGCGCAATCGCGTGCTGCGCATCTATCCCGCGCTCATCGTATGCACCGTGCTGAGCGTGATGGCCGTGTTCGCGCTCGGCTACCTGCCCAGGCCCGATGCGCCGCCTCCCCGGCTGGCGCTGTGGATGCTCGCGCAGATGAGCATTGTGCAGTTCTACAACCCGGACTTCATGCGCGCGTTCGGCGTGGGCGTGCTCAACGGCAGCCTGTGGACGATCACGGTGGAACTGCAGTTCTATCTCGTCACGCCGCTGCTCTACGCCGTCCTCGGTCTCAAACACCGGCGCGGCACGCTATCACTGGCGCTGCTGGCCCTGGCTCTGCTCGTGCCGAACCTCGGGTATTGGCATGCCGATCCGGAGAATCACCCCGGCGCGCTGCTCAAATTGTTCGGAGTGACGTTCCTGCCGTGGTACACGATGTTTCTTGTCGGCGTGCTCGCGCAGCGCAACTTCCATCAGCTGCACAGGCTGCTCGCGGGCAGGGCGCTGCTTGCCGGCGCGATCTACCTCGGCGCCACCCACGTCGCGGTGCAAATGCTGGGCTGGGGCGCCAGCAACGACATTCATCCCGTGCTCTATCTGCTGCTGGCCGCGTTCGTGTTCTCGCTCGCCTACACGTGGCCCGGCACCGCCGAGAAACTGCTGCATCGGCAGGACATTTCCTATGGCGTGTACATCTATCACATGCCCTGCATCAACGTGCTGCTGTACCTGGGCATGAAGGGCCACGCGTACGCGCTGGGCATCACCTATATCGCCGTTGCGCTGATGGCCACGCTGTCGTGGGTGTGGGTGGAGCGTCCCTGTCTGTCGATGAAGCGCGGCGGCTTGCGTCACGGCTCGGCAGAAGCCGAACCGTTGCCACCACCGAGCGATGATCTACCCGCCACCGCGCCGCTGCCGACCACGGGAGAGTGACGGTTTCAGGGCATGTATTGCCCGATGATCATGGCGTTGAGCTGGCGCCCCTTCCAGAACATGTGGTGGATCCGCTCGCTCAGCTTCTCCAGTGACTTCGAGCTGATGTCGCCGAAGCTGAGCATCACCGCAGGCCGCGAGCCATCGCCCGGAACGTGTTCGATGCCGTCCCAAGCCGGGAAACCGTACTTGGCCAGGAACTCGCCGAGTTCCTCGTCCGACGTTCCCGGTTCGATGTTGCCCAGCAGTAGACGCAGCATGGTCGTTCCTCCTGCAACGCCGCCGATCAGCCTCGCTGACGGCAACGATCGTGGCGATCGTCAGTACTTCACCGGAATGAAGCGGAAGGGATACTCGGGTTCGCGATAGTCGCCGCGCTTCTGACGCTTGGGCAGCTCGATCTTCGGCCGATCCACCTCTTCGTAGGGAATGCGGCTGAGCAGGTCGGCGATGATGTTGAGGCGCGCGCGTCGCTTGTCGTTGGAATCCACCACCAGCCATGGCGCGAACTGCGTATCGGTCGCCTTGAACATCTCGTCGCGCGCACGCGAGTAGTCGTACCAGCGGCTGTACGACTTCAGGTCCATCGGCGACAGCTTCCAAACCTTGCGCCCGTCGTGGATGCGGCCCTTGAGCCGACGGGTCTGCTCTTCCTCGCTCACTTCCAGCCAGTACTTGAGCAGGATGACGCCCGAGGTGACGATGCCCCGCTCCACCAGCGGCGCCACGCGCAGGAAGCTTTCGACCTGCTCTTCGCTGCAGAAGCCCATCACCCGTTCCACGCCAGCCCGGTTGTACCAGCTGCGATCGAAGATCACGATCTCGCCGGCCGCCGGCAGATGCGGCAGGTAGCGCTGGATGTACATTTGGCTTTTCTCGCGCTCGGTCGGCGCCGGCAGCGCCATCACGCGGAACACGCGCGGACTGACGCGCTCGGTGATCGCCTTGATGGTGCCGCCCTTGCCCGCACCATCGCGCCCTTCGAAGACGATGCAGACCTTGGCGCCCGACTTCTGCACCCACAGCTGCAGCTTGACCAGCTCGACGTGGAGCTTTTCCAGCTCCTTGGCGTATGCCTTGCCCGTCAGGCGGACATCTTCGACGGGAGCCGGCTGCTCCGCTTCCTTCTTGCCCTTTGCCATGGCATCGCGCCCCTCGCTTGAGAGATCACCCGCAACGACTCCGGTAAACCACCCGGCACAAAACACGCACAGAGGCGTCGCCGATGCACGGCGCCGCCCTGCCGGCCACCATCACCGGTCGCCGCTTTACACACGATCAGCGTGACAGCAGGGCCATCAAGCCCCCGTCAACCGAAGTGCGACGGCAACTGCGTAGTTCTACTGGGAAAGCCGCTAGAGCCAGTCGATCTGGAACCAGGCCGAAAGCGAGGCGCCCGCGGCGACGGTCGCGGCCAGACCGAGGTTGAAGGCGTCGGGCGGCCCGGTCTGTGGCTCGACGCAGGTGGCGTGCCGGGGTTCGTCGTACACCACCCAATGGTGGCAGTCGGAGCTGAGCCGGATGCGCTGCCCGTTCCGGTGCAGCTCCACCGGCCGCTCGTTGAGGAAACAGTCGTCCCACGGTGCGGGAGGCGGCTCGACCAGGGGCAGAAGCGCCAACCCTTCCGCATCGCGCGGATAGCATCGGCTTGGCTCGAACTCGAGGCGGTCGGGCTTGCGGAACCAGGGGTGCCAGCCAAGCACGGCCGGCATGTCGTGCTCGCCCGCCGTCAACGTCAACACCAAGCGCAGCTGCCGATCGGCGACCTCGATGCGCTGGATGACTCGCCCACCGAACGGCCAGCGCTTGTCCTGTGGCAGCGCCAGCGACAGCTCCACGTGGCTCGACGATTGCGCCTCGACCTGCCACGGCAGGGCAAAGCCCACGCCATGGATGGCGTGGTTGCCAAGATTGATCGGCAAGGCGTGCCGCCTGCCCTGCCATTCGAAACGCCCCGCACGCACGCGACCCGCCCACGGCACCATCGGATAGCTGCCCCAGGCGATCATGGCCTGGGTGTGCTCGTCGTGGCCCACCAGCCAGTCGAGGCCATCGAAGCGGATTCGCGCCACGCGCCCGCCCGCGGCCGGTGCCACCGTCACTTCCAGCGCAGCATGCCGGATGCCGACCAGCGGACCGGGGGCCATCGGCGCCAGCGCGTCGTCGCCACCCGACACCGGCACCTGAGCGTCACTCGCCATACGGATGCAGGCAGACGATGCCGCCGTCGTCGTCGTAGGTCAGCTTCACCATCTTGATCGAGCGCAGGTGGGTCACGCCGCCCGACAGGATCGAGTCGTGATAGAACAGGAACCAGCGATCACCCACTTCGCAGATGGAGTGATGCGTGGTCCAGCCGACCACCTCGGTGAGGATCCTGCCCTGGTAGGTGAACGGACCATACGGGCTGTCGCTGATCGCATAGCACAGGAAGTGGGTGTCGCCGGTCGAATACGACAGGTAGTACCTGCCGCGATAGGCGTGCATCCACGGCCCTTCGAAGTAGCGGCGCTCGTGGTCGCCGGCCAGCAGCGGCCGGCCCTGCCCATCCACGATGCTGATCTCGCGCGGCGCCTCCGCGAACGACTTCATGTCCGCCGCGAGCCTGGCGATGCGCGGCCCCAGCGCGGGCTCGTGCGCAGGCGGCTCCTCGTGGGACGCGTCATGGAGGTTGTCGCGATACTTCTGCAACTGGCCGCCCCAGATGCCGCCGAAAATCATGTAGAACGCGCCGTCCTTGTCCTCGAACACCGCCGGATCGATCGAATAGCTGCCTTCGATGGCTTCGGGTTCGGGAGTGAAGGGTCCCTCCGGCCGATCGGACACGGCCACGCCGATCTGGAACAGGCCGTTGCTGCGCTTGGCGGGGAAATACAGGTAGTAGTGGCCATCCTTGCGCGCCGCATCCGGCGCCCACATCTGGCGATCGGCCCACGGCACGTCCTTCACATGCAGCGCGACGCCACAGTCGACCGCTTCGCTTTCCGGCGTGTCCATGCGGAAGACGTGGTAGTCCTCCATGCAAAAATGATCGCCATTGTCGTTGAAGGGCACACCGCCCTCGATGTCATGCGAGGGATAGATGTAGATCTTCCCGTCGAACACATGCGCCGAGGGATCAGCCGTATAGATGTGCGTTACCAGCGGCACCGAGATGGCGCGTGCCGCTAGCGCGGCGAGGTCTTGGGTGGGAATGTCGTCCGACATGGCGATACCTGGTGACTGAGACCGGCGCCCGCTCAGCAGGCGTGGCCTGCGGCGAGGCGGCGGGCGCCGAGTTCCTGCTCGATGCGCAGTTCCATCGACTTGTTGATGCGGTAGAAGAACAACAGCCCGACCGCGAGCAGGAACGGCAGCGAGCAGAACAGGCTCACGGTCAGGCGGATGCCGTCGACCACCTCGGGCGTCTGCGTTGCCGCGTCGGGAACGTAGCCGTGATGGGCAAGGATGCCCGCCACCAGTGCGCCGCCGATGCTCAGGCCCACCTTCAGGCCACACAGCATCGCCGAGAAGATGATTGCGGTAGCGCGACGACTGTTCTTCCATTCGGAGTAATCGGCGACGTCCGCGATCATCGCCCACAACAGCGGGATGGTGATGCCGTAGAAGAAGCCGTGGAGGATGTACGAGCCCACCACCAGACCGATCGAGGCCGGCGTATACACATAGAACGCCAGCAGGAACACGGTGGAGGCGAGCAGCGCGCCACCGAACACATCGCGCTTGCCGAAGCGGTCGGCGAGACGCTTGGAAAAGCCGATGCCGACGATCATGAAGATGATCCCCAGCGCGTTGAACAGGCTGAACGCCGAAGTCGGCGCATCCTTCGGCCAACGGAATTCGGTCAGGCCCAGGTGGCCGAGCAGCGTATTGAGCCCGGCGATGAAGCCGTTGAAGCCGACCTGGTCGAGGAACGCGGACAGCTGGGCTTCGTCCAGGTAGTACTTGAAGTAATAGATGTACGTACCGCCCTTCAGGGCCAGGTTGACGAACAGCAGCACGGTGATCGCCAGCATGATCTGCCAGGGTCGGTTGCGCATGAGGTCGGCCAGGTCCTCGCGGACGCTGGAGGCCTGCTCGTTCACCGGCACGATGCGTTCGCGGGTGGTGAGGAAGGTGACCAGGAAGAACACCGTTCCCACGATGGCGAAGATGGTCATGGTGCGGTGGAAGCCGAGCGCCTTGTCGCCGTCACCGAGGATCAGCACCAACGGCAGCAGCAGGACCTGGATAACGAACTGGGCGACCATCACGGCCACGAAGCGATAGGCAGAGAGGCTGTTGCGCTCGGCCATGCTGCCGGTGAGCACGCCGCTCAGGGCCGAGTAGGGCAGATTGTTGGCCACGTACACCAGCACCAGCAGGGTGTAGGTCGCCATCGCATAGGTGACCTTGGCCTGCTCGCCCAGCGCCGGCGTGCTGAAGGCCAGCAGCGACAGCGCGCCGAACGGGATCGCCGTCCACAGCACCCAGGGGCGGAACTTGCCCCAGCGCGTACGCGTGCGGTCCGCCACCAGGCCCATGATCGGCGTGAACACGAACGCACCCAGCAGGCCAACCACGAAGATCAGCGTGGCCGCCGTGGCCGCGGGAATGCGGAACACGTCGGTGTAGAAGAACGCCAGGAAGGTCACCAGCGTCTGGAAGATCAGGTTCGCGGCCAGATCGCCCAGGCTGTAGCCGACCTTTTCCACCACCGTGAGCCGTTGCGGAGTACTGCTGTTCATGTGCGCTGGTGTGCCTGTGTGAACTTTGCCATCCGATGCTCCTGCGGTCGAACTTCCATCATGACAGGGCGCGGTCCGTCCGGCTCGGGTGAGCCGGACGGACCGCGACTGCTTCAGGCGTGGTGCAATCAGAAGCTGCCGCGGATGCCGAGCATGACGGTGTAGCCCGGCGTGTAGTACGTGTAGGCAGCGTTGTCGTAGGTGAGCGTCTGACGGAAGTTCTCCTTCGTCAGGTTGATCACGTTGAAGGTGATGCTCGGCTTGGACGGCAGGTTCGGCAGGTCGTAGCTCGCCGACAGGTCGAGCTGGCCACGGGCGTCGGTCTTGATCACCGCGAACGGCAGGCCGTTCTGGTTCGCCGTGGAGCTGATCTGCGAGGAGTTCCAGGTGTAGGCCAGGCGGACCATCGCACCGTAGCCTTCCCAGTAACCGGTGAGGTTGTAGGTGTGCGGCGAGATGCCGATCGCCTGTGCGGGCACGCCGCCGCCGATGCTCTTTTGCGAGACCACGGTGTAGTTCGCCTGGAAGCCCAGGCCCTTGAACACGAAGTCCAGCGGCTGCACCCAGTTCGCTTCCGCACCCTTGATCTGCAGGAGCCCGTCAGCGTTGACTTGCTGGGTCACCTGCACCATCGCCGAATTCGGCCCGCCGCGCAGGTTGATGGCCTGCTGCTGCGTGTCGGTCAGGGTGGCGAACGGAACGCCGAGCTGGCTGAACGGAATGAGGTTGGTTCCGTTCACGGTGAAGCCGGTGATGCGCTTGCCGAACAGATCCAGCGCCACATAGCCTTCGTTGCCGGTGTACCACTCGCCACCGAGGTCCAGGTTGGTGGACAGGTACGGCTTCAGCTTCGGATTGCCTTCGGAGGCGATTTCCGCCGCCGGGTCGCTGAAGTTGGTGTTGGGCATCATCGCGCTCGGATCCGGACGGGTCATCGAGCGCGAGGCCGCCAGGCGCAGGATCACGCTGTCGGTAGCGTTGTAGGCGACGTTCAACGACGGCAGGTAGTAACCGTAGTTGTTCTTCAGCGTGATGTACTGGATCTGGCCACCGAGATTGGACGGACCGGAAATGGTCTGGTCGGTGGAGGCATGGCGGATACCGCCGTTGACGCGCAGGTCATGACCGTTCAGGTCCCACTTGCCGTTGCCTTCCAGGTACATGCCCCAGGTGCTTTCCTCGATGTTGCCGGCGTTGGCACCGCTGGCGGCCGAGGTGGTCAGCGGGGCGTTGGCATTGAGGTAGGCATAGTTGGTCGCGGCCATCAGCGCGGCCGAATTGACCGTGATGAAGCCGTTCGGACCCGCCGACAGGTACGGACCCCAGCCATTCTTGGCGATGACGGCATTCACCTCGGTCTGCCAGGCGGCGCTGTTGTCGTAGGCCTTGATGTCGCGCGAGATGTCGTCGTAGGCGACACCGGCGCGCAGGTTGTTGCTGTCGTCGCCGTACTGGAAGTCCCAGCGCGTACCCTGGTTGTCGGTGACGCGAGCCTCGTTCTGGATGTTGACGCGGTACGTGGTCCACGGCAGCGTCGGGTCGTTGAGGTTGATCGCCGGCGAGATCGACGGATAGCTGCCGCCGGTGTTGTTGTAGGACACCGTGGTCGTCGGCGAGCTGACGTCGATCGACGGCGCTTCCTGGCGGTACCAGCTGCGCTGGACATAACCCTGGAAGTCCAGCTTCATGTTGCCTTCGTCACCGAACAGCAGCTCGCCGCCCGGATTGATGTTGTAGAACTTGGTGTGCTGGTCGTACGGACGATCTTCAAGGAAGTACTGCGCGTTGGCGAAGGTCGCCTGGGTCACCACGTTGTTCTGGTCGACCTGCATGCCCACCGGGATCATCTGGCCGCTGCGGCCCACCAGGTTCATGTCGGCGCGGTCGAACTCGCGGTCCTTCTGCGAGAACAAGGTGTCCAGGTAGAAATGCGCCCAGTCGGCCGGACGCCATTCCACCGAGGCCATCGCGGACTGGTGGTCGTTGGTGCCGTCGGTGTAGGCATCGCGGCCCAGGCGCGGGATCAGCGCATTGGCAAGCTGCGAGGTGGTCAGGCCCGGATTGAGGGCCAGCAGCGACGCGTTGTTGAGCGCCGTGCCTGCCACGAGGCCCGCGCCAGCGCCGGCCGGCACCGTGCCCGGGATGACCCAGCTGCCACCGGCCGGGCTGCAATGGCCAGCGACGGTGCCGCATTGGGCGGCGGTCAGCTGCGGCGTGGTCCAGCCCACGGTCTCGAAGCCGCGCACGTCGTAGTCGTTGTTGGACGCCTGCACGCCGACCAGGGCACCGAACGTGTTGTCGGCGTTGGTCCAGCTGCCGATCAGGGCGCCACGCGGGCGCACGTTGCTGCCGATCGAGTTGTAGCTGGCCTGCGCCGAATAGGTCAGGTGCGTACCCGGATTGTCGAACGGACGGGTGGTGCGCATGTCGACCACGCCGGCGATGCCGCCCTCGGTCATGCTCGGCGTCGGCGTCTTGTTGACGGTCAACTGCGTGAAGAACTCGGTCGGCAGCAGGTCGAGGTCGACCTCGCGGTTCTGGTTCTGTGCGTTCAGGCCGCCGGCAGATGCCACGGCCAGCTGGGATCCGTTGAGCAGGATCTTGGTGAAGTCCGTGCCGAGGCCGCGGATCTGCACGTTCACGCCTTCGCCGTCCACGTCGCGGGTCAACTGCACACCCGGCACGCGAGTGAGCGACTCGGCGATGTTGGTATCGGGGAACTTGCCGATGTCTTCGGCAAATACCGAGTCGGTGACATTGGTGGCATCACGCTTGGCATCCGTGGAGAACTGGATGCTGCTGCGGTAGCTGCCACTGACGTTGACTGCGCCCAGCGTCTTGGCCGACTGGTCGGCCTTGCCCTGGTCCTGCCCGCTGGCCTGGGTCTTGCCATTGGCCTGCGGCGCGGCGGCCTGCGTCGTCGACTGATCCTGTGCCTGGGCGGTCCCCACCACGCCAAACAAGGCAAGACTCAATGCGCTGGACAACAGGGTTCTTGCAAACTGACTCTGCACCATACTCCCCTCTCGATTCTGGTATCGCGATCGTCCCCAGGGCGCTATTGCGGCACCCGCCCGGTGATCTGATTCGGATCAATCCGCCAACGCGACGCCTGCTGGCATCGCGATGCGCCGAAAAGGTAGCGCTAACACTTTGGGGCCGCACGCTGCAGGGCAGCATTGGAATTCAGGTTCGTTAATAAGCCTTAAAAACGGCCGGATTCGTGAGTCACGGCCCATCGTTTTCTTGCGGGCAGCGAGTGATG
Organism: Dyella amyloliquefaciens; assembly: GCF_004296575.1. Lineage (GTDB taxonomy): Bacteria > Pseudomonadota > Gammaproteobacteria > Xanthomonadales > Rhodanobacteraceae > Dyella > Dyella amyloliquefaciens. Next base: position 9,467 of record NZ_SAYT01000008.1, read on the forward strand.
ACTTTCCTGTTTGGCCTCGCTAATAATGGTAGCGCTACCAAAACAGGCCATCCGAAGGCCGCCGGTGACGAGGGGAGACGTCCACATGCAGCGCAGTCCACCGCAGTCCGGAGCCGATGTCGTTTCGCGCCCGCATGGCAGCGAACGCGATACCGGCGCAGGTGGCCCTGCGGCGACTCAGGGTGCCGCGCCTGCGCATGGCGCGAGCGTCGGTCGTTATCGCTGGCGTGTTTGCGCCATGCTGCTTGCGGCAACCACCATCAGTTACGTGGATCGCCAGGTGCTCGGTGTGCTCGCGCCGTTCCTGCAGGACAAGATCGGCTGGAGCGAACTGGAATACAGCACCATCGTCACCTCGTTCCAGGCGGCCTACGCGATCGGCCTGCTTTGCGCCGGCGCCGTGATCGACCGCTTCGGCACGCGCATTGGCTATGCGATCGCCATCGGCATCTGGAGCATCGCGGCGATGAGCCATGCGCTCGCCACCGGCGTGGTCAGTTTCGCCGCGGCGCGCTTCGCGCTCGGGCTGGGCGAGTCCGGCAACTTCCCCGCCGCGATCAAGGCCGTGGCCGAATGGTTTCCGCAGCGCGAACGGGCGCTGGCCGCGGGCATCTTCAATTCCGGATCGAATATTGGCGCCATCGTTGCACCCCTGGCCGCCCCGTTCATCGCCGCCCGCTGGGGCTGGCAGGCGGCGTTTCTGTTCACCGGTGCATTGAGTGCCACCTGGCTGATGGCCTGGCTGATCACCTATCGGACACCCGACAGCCAACCGCGACTGTCAGCCGCCGAACGCGCCTACATCTGCAGCGACCACGAACCACCCGCACGGCGCGTGGCATGGTCGCAACTGCTGCGCCACCGCCAGACCTGGGCGTTCGCCGCGGCCAAGTTCATCACCGATCCGATCTGGTGGTTCTTCCTGTTCTGGCTGCCCAAGTTCCTTCACGCGCAATACGGCCTCAGCCTGATGGAACTGGGCCTGCCGCTGATCACCGTGTTCCTGCTTGCCGACGCCGGCAGCATCGCCGGAGGCTGGCTTGCCGGACGCCTGATCCGTCGCGGCTGGAGCGTCAACCGCGCACGCAAGGGCACCATGCTCCTGTGCGCGCTGGTGATCGTACCCATCGTGTTCGCCGCCAGGGCCAACCACCTGTGGCTCGCGGTGGTGCTGGTGGGCCTCGCCACGGCGGGCCACCAGGGCTGGTCGGCCAACGTGTACACGCTGACCTCGGACATGTTTCCCCGTTACGCGGTCGCCTCGGTGGTCGGCATCGGCGGTTTCGCCGGCGCAGTGGGCGGCATGCTGATCTCGACCGTGACGGGTCTGCTGCTACAGGCCACCGGCAGCTACGTGCCGGTATTCGTGATGGCGGGTGGTGCCTACCTGCTTGCACTGGCGGTCGTGCAACTGCTTTCGCCTACGCTGGCACCCGCGCAGATGGACGTCCAACCTTCCACCTCAACAACCATGGCGTGAAGCGATGAGGGTATCGATCCTGTTCTGGCTCGCACTCGCCGTCGGCGCGCCGGCGCTGCAGGCGCAGGACGTGCCGCTGGCCGCGGGTTCGCCGAAATTCCTGGGCAGCGCCTACAGCGCAACCCAGGCGCCTGACTTCGCCCGCTACTGGAACAAGGTGACGCCCGAGAATGCCGGCAAGTGGGGCAGCGTCGAAGCCGTGCGCGGCACCATGGAATGGACGAAGCTGGACGAGGCCTACCGCTTCGCCAAGGACCATGGCTTCCCGTTCCACCTGCACGTGCTGACCTGGGGCCAGCAGCAACCCGCATGGCTGCTCAAGCTGCCGCCCGACGAACAGCGCCGCGCCATCGAACATTGGTTCGACGCCGTTTCGGCCCGCTATCCCGACGCCGATTTCGTCGAGGTGGTGAACGAGGCGCTGCACAGCCCGCCCAGTGCCAAGCGCAAGGATGGCGGCAACTACCGGCAGGCGCTGGGCGGCGACGGCGCCACCGGCTGGGACTGGGTGGTCACCGCGTTCCGCCTGGCGCGCCAGCGCTTTCCGCATGCCAGGCTGCTGATCAACGACTACAGCATCACGCGCAGCGACAAATCGACCGGACAGTACCTGCAGATCATCGAGCTGCTGCAGAAGGAGCACCTCGTCGACGGCATCGGCCTGCAGGAACACGCCTTCGAGACCACGCCGGACGTGCCGATGGCGGTCCATCGCGCCAACCTCGACCGGCTGGCGTCCACGGGGCTGCCGATCTACATCACGGAGCTGGACATCGACGGCCGCGACGACGCGCGCCAACTGAAGGACTACCAGCGCGTATTCCCCGTGTTCTGGCAGCATCCGGACGTCAAGGGCATCACCTTGTGGGGCTTCCGGCCAGGCCTGTGGCGCGACAAGCAGGGCGCCTACCTGGTACGCAAGGACGGCAGCGAACGTCCCGCGCTGGCCTGGCTGCGCTCGTATGTCAGCGGCACGAAGCCCACCCCCGCACCGTGATCGTCGCGTCCACGCCTCCACGCATCCCTCTCACCTGATCTCCCGACCATGCCCACCGCGATCCGCCCCCTGACCCTGCACGAAGACCGCCTGTTCTCCTCCGACCCGCTGCAACGGGCCATCGCCCGGCGCCTGTACGCGGACGTGGCGAACTTGCCCATCATCAGCCCCCACGGCCATACGGATCCGGCGTGGTTCGCCGGCAACGAGCCGTTCGCCAACGCGACGGAGCTGCTGCTGGTACCGGACCACTACGTGTTCCGCATGCTCTACAGCCAGGGCGTCCCGCTCGATGCGCTGGGCATTCCGCGTTCCGACGGCTCGCGCGCCGGGGTCGACCCGCGCGATGCATGGCGGGTGTTCGCCGAGCGCTTCCACCTGTTCCGGGGTACGCCGTCGTCGATGTGGCTGAACCATGTCTTCCACGACGTGTTCGGCCTGCGCGTGAGCCTGGACGCGGCCACCGCCGACCTGTATTTCGACCACATCAATGAGGCGCTGCGGCAGCCCGGGTTCAGGCCGCGGGCCCTGTTCGAGCGCTTCCAGATCGAAGTGATCGCCACCACCGAGTCACCGCTCGATCCGCTCGAGCATCACGCGGCGATCCGCGACAGTGGCTGGCAGGGTCGCGTGATCACCGCGTATCGGCCCGATGCCGTGGTCGATCCGGAACACGAGCAGTTCCCTGCCGCCCTGCAGCGCTTCGGCGAACTCACCGGCGAGGACGTGCACCGCTGGGACGGCTATCTCAGGGCGCATCGCCAGCGGCGCGCCTTCTTCGCCAGCATGGGCGCCACGTCCACCGATCACGGGCATCCCACCGCGGCCACCGCGAACCTCTCGCAGGCCGAGGCGGCCCGCCTGTTCGACACCGTGGTGCGTGGCCAGGCAAGCGCTGCGGAAGCAGAACTGTTCCGTGCGCAGGTGCTGACCGAGATGGCGGCGATGAGCGTGGACGACGGCCTGGTGATGCAACTGCACCCGGGCTGCTATCGCAACCACAACCTCGGGCTGTTCGAGCGCTACGGGCGCGACAAGGGCGCGGATATCCCCCTGCGCACCGAATACGTTCGCGCGCTCAAGCCGCTGCTCGACCGCTTCGGCAACGAGCCGGGCTTCCAGCTCATCCTGTTCACGCTGGACGAGAGCAACTACAGCCGCGAACTGGCACCGCTGGCCGGCCACTACCCCTCGCTGTTGCTGGGGCCGGCATGGTGGTTCCACGACGCGCCGGAGGGCATGTGGCGCTTCCGCGAGCAGACCCTGGCCAGCGGCGGCTTCTACAACACGGTGGGCTTCAACGACGACACGCGCGCCTTCCTCTCCATTCCGGCGCGCCACGACGTGGCCCGCCGCATCGACTGCGCGTTCCTGGCCAGGCTGGTGGCGGAACACCGCATGGAGGAGGACGAAGCCGCCGAAGTCGCCCGCGACCTCGCCTATCGCCTGCCGAAGAAAGCCTACAAGCTCGATTGAGGCGACAGCCGGCCTCCGCCCCCATGTGCAGCGGAGGCCGGGTGCTCAGCGCTCGATGGCGTGCATCCTGACGCGATAGAGCCGGGCGTGGCGCGGATCCATCATCAACTGCCGTCCCTGGTTGCTCTGGTCACCGTTCAGTCGCCGCAGGGTCTGCCACGCGGCGCCGTTGCGGGACACTTCCTCGATGCTCCCGATGCCCGCCACGCGCGCATCCACGTCCGGATCCCGACGGATGTTGACGGTAAGGCCGGTGCCGAGGATGTAGAACTCGTCCGGCGCCGACTGCAGCACCAGCATCGCGCCGTCTTGGGTTTCCAGCGTCTTCGCCGGCCATGAACGCGACAGCGTGCCTTCGAACAGGTAGCCGCCCAGCGCGACCGTCTGCGTCGGTCGCGGGCTGCTGGCGTGCAGAACCAGTCCCCGCGTGCGCCCGTCGGCCTGTGCCGCGGGAAGCATGTCGCCCAGATCACGCAGTCCGCCGTACACCTGCATCAGCAGCGGCGATGCCGCCGCGTCGTCGTCCGGTGCGGGCAGGCTGTCGATGTCGAACGGACTGAAACCAAAGCCGCGCGCCTCGCCGTACAGGTAAAGCGCGTTGTACGGCGCCACTTCCAGCCGCGCCTCGGGCACGAATACGGGGTTGCCCAGTGCCTGGTAGCGCTGCACCCAATGGGCGAACTCCGGCCAGTAGATATCGGGCGAATAGAAGTCGATATGGCTCGCGACCGCCTGGTACACCTGCTGGAAATAGGGGTGGGAGCCGCCGCTTGGATACTCGCCGGCCCGTTCCTGCGGCGCGGGCAGCTGCACGTTCAGGTACATCGGCAACGCGTACTGCGCCTTGCCGGCACCGGCCACGGCATCGATATAGGTGGCATAGCGCCATGCCATGAACACTTCGTCCGCGGCATCGCCGAACACGTCCTTCCACGTGTGTCCCTGCGCATTGAAATGCGCGGCCAGCTCGGGCGACAGCGTGGCGCGGCGCGCCTGCAACGCCTGCAGCAGGGCGGCAGGCACGTCACCACCGAAGGCGCGATTGGCGGCGTCGGAGCGGTCACGGCGTTCGCCAAGCACGCCCACCTCGTTCTCCACCTGCACCATCAGCACGGTCTGTTGCCTGTCCTTCGTACGCAGGTGCGCCATCAGCGCCGCGAACGCCTTGCTGTCCAGGCGCAGCGTTTCCTCGCCGAAGGTGGAGAGGATTTCCAGCGGTGCGCCATCGATGCCACGCGCACGCGGAAAGCGGCGTGTGTCGGCCTTCACCCAGGCCGGCGCGTACTCGGAGAAGCTGTTCTTCCAGCTGCCGAACCACAGCAGGACGAGGTGCATGCGCTGTGCGCGGGCCTGATCGATCCAACGGTCCAGCAGGCGGAAATCGTAGCTGCCTTCACGTGGCTCCAGCTGGTCCCAGGCCACCGGCACCAGCACCGTGTTGACGTGCAGCGAGGCCAGCCGCGGCAGGATGGCCTCGGCCTGGGCCTCGGTGCCCGCCGACGAATTGCCCAGTTCGCCACCCAGGATCACATACGGCTTGCCGTCCACGATCAGCTGGCTGGCGCCCTGCGCCAAGGTCACCCGCGGCAACTCGCTGGCCTGCGCGCTGCAGGCCAGCAGGGCCAGCGCACCCATGCACGCACGCAGGCGATTCGTCGTCTGTTTCATCCGGTTCGCTCTCATCCGTTGCCGTGCTTCCATGTCATGCCGCCTTCAGCACGCGCGCCAACGTGCCTGGCAAGGCATCGCCCAGCGCCCCGTAGGCACGCAACAGCCACGTGCGGAAGCGCGCATCGCCCGACAGCGGCGCAAACACCGCGTCCAGGGCAAGGAAGGCGGGCACGTCCGTCTCCGGATCGCCGCTGCACTCGCGCCCCACGGCCGACAGCACCTCGTTGAGCGGATCCACCAGCGCCACGCCGCGATGCGCCTGCCGCCGCACGAAATGCATCCATGCCGCGATCGGCACGCACAAGGGCGCGATGGTGCGTTGCTGGCGCAGCGCTTCGCCGATGGTGCTGAGCAGGCGCACCGGCAACTTCTGCGAACCGTCCCACGCGATCTGCGAAAGGCGATGGCGAATGGAAGGATTGCGGAAGCGCTGCAGGATCGCGTCGATGTAGGCACCCGCATCCAGGCCCTGCGGAAGCGCGATGACCGGCGCGATGTGTTCGCGCATCAGGCGTTCGACGAAGGCGGCCAGGGCCGGCTCGGCCATCGCATCACCCACGCTGTCGATCTCCATCAGCGAGCCAAGATAGGCTAGCGTCGAATGCGCGCCGTTGAGCAGTCGCAGCTTGGCGCGATCGTAGCCCGCGATGTCGCTGCTCAGGGTGACACCGGCCAGCTCCAGTGGCGGGCGATCGTTGCAGAAGTGATCCTCGACCACCCATTGCGTATAGGTCTCGCGCTGGATCGGCCACGCATCCACGAGTCCAAGCTCATGCCGCACACGCTCGCGCAGGGCGTCATCGGTGGCCGGCGTGATGCTGTCGACCATCGAGCAGGGAAACGCGGCCTGCGCGTCTATCCACGAGGCCAGCGCGGTGTCGACAATGCGTGCGTACTGCAGCAAGGCGCGGCGCAGGCGGTGACCGTTGTCGGCGAGGTTGTCGCAACTGAGCACCGTGTAGGGCGCGATGCCTTGCTGGTAGCGCGCTCGCAGGCCTGCCACCAGATAGCCGATGGCACTGCGCGGCTCGTCGGGCGAGGCAAGGTCATGCTCGATGTCGGGATGGGCGAGGTCCAGGTCCTGGCCCGCGAGGCAATAGCCCTTCTCGGTGATGGTCAGAGTCACCAGCTTCACCGCCGGATCGGCAAGACGCGCGAGCACGGCGGCGGATTCGTCGCGGGCGCACAGCCATTCGCGGATCGAGCCGATGATGCGCAACCGGCTTTCCTCGCCGAGCAGGGCCAGCGTGTAGAGCCCGTCCTGCGGACGCATCGCATCGCGGGCGTCGCTGCTGTGCAGCGACACGCCGCAGATCGCCCAGTCGGGATGGTCGGCCAGCAGGTCGTCGATGGCGACCGCCTGATGCGCGCGATGGAATGCGCCGGCACCGATGTGCACGACGCCGATGTTCACGCCTTCCCGTGCATAGGCGGGCCGCTGCACGGTCGCTGGAAGTTGGTCCAGAGCCTGCGACGACAGACGCGGTGTCGAAGATTCGATGGCCATCAACGCTTCACCTCGAAGCCGCCCTCGGCGAGCAAGGCGTGGATGTCCGCCTCGCGTGACAGGTTCACGTCGCCGGGAATGGCGTGCTTGAGACAGGTCGCCGCGAGCGCGAACTCCAGCGACGGCGCATCACCCAGGCCCCGCAGAAGACCGTGCAGGAAACCGGCGGCGAAGGCATCACCGCCACCGATGCGATCGACGATGCCGGAGAGCCGGCGCGGTGCCGTGGTCAGTACACCGTCACGCAGGGCCAGCATGCCGGTGAGTTCCTGGTCGTCGACGTTGTGGTGATGTCGCTCGGTCGCCACCAGGCGGCGCAACGCAGGCCATGCCGCAAAGGCGGCCGTGGCCGCCGCACGAAAGCGGTCGGTCGCGCCTGCTTGCTCGAAGGACTGGTCGAGCATCAGGGCGATGTCGCGATCATTGCCGAACACCAGTTCGGCCTCCGCCACCAGCTCGCGCAACACCGCGGGCGCTTTCGGTGATCGCGCTCCCCACAGCCTGCTGCGGTAGTTGCAGTCGAAGGACACGCGCACACCCGCCGCACGCGCTGCACGCACGGCGGCGAGGGCTGCATTCGTCGTGGTCTGACCCAGGGCCAGGTTGATGCCGGACAGATGCAGCCACTGCGCTCCCGCCAACAGGCGCGGCCAGTCATAGGCCTCCGCAGGCGTACGCGAGAATACCGAGTCGGCACGGTCGTACAGCACCTCGGGTGGTCGCTGCATCGCCCCCGGCGAGAGGAAATAGATGCCCATGCGACCGTCGGCATACTGCAAGCCCGACGTATCCACGCCATGGCGGCGCAACTCGCCCGCGCAGGCATGGCCGATCGCGTGATCCGGCAGGGCACTGACCATCGTGCAGTGATGGCCCAGGATGGCAAGCGACGATGCGACGTTCGCCTCCGCACCGCCGAAGCGCGCCTCGAAGCGCGGCGACTGCAGTGGCAGTTCATGGCCGGGTGGCGACAACCTCAGCAGAAGTTCGCCGAAAAAAACGACGCGGCCCGACCCGGGATGCGTGGTTGTCACGTCAGACATGGATCATCTCTCTCACGGTTGTACCTTGAACGTCCTGGCGGCACGCACATCGGAACTGGACGCGCCCACCTGCACCTCGTACTCGCCGGGATCGACGGCGTAGGCGTGATGCTGGTCGTCGTAGTAACGCAGATCGTTGCGCGGCACCACGTCAAAGGCGACGCTGCGCTCCTCGCCCGGCGCCAGCGATACACGCTGGAAGCCATGCAGCTCGCGGATCGCACGCGACTGGCGCGGATGCAGCGGCCGCAGGTAGAGCTGGACCACCTCGTCGCCTGCCCGCTTGCCGGTGTTCTTCACCTTCAGCGTGACCTTGAGGTGCCCGTCGGTTCGCACGCTGGCCTGGTCGAGCGCAAGACCGGAGTACGCGAACGTGGTGTAGGACAGGCCGTAGCCGAACGGATACAGCGGCGTGCCCTCGAAGTAGCGATAGGTGCGCCCTCGCATGCTGTAGTCGTCGAACGCGGGTAGCTTCTCGCTGGCCTTGTAGAAGGTCACGGGCAGTCGACCAGCGGGGTTGGCGGCGCCGAACAGCACGTCAGCCACGGCATTGCCGCCGCGCTGGCCCGGATACCACGCCAGCACGATGCCGGGTACATGCTGCTGCGCCCAGTCGATGGCCAGCGCGGAGCCGGAGGTCAGCACCAGCACCACGGGCTTGCCGGTGGCCTGCAGCGCTTCCAGCAGCTTCTCCTGCGTGGCCGGCAGGCGAATGTCGGTGCGGTCGCCGCCGGCGAAGCCGGGATAGCCGACCTTCATCTCCTCGCCTTCCACGTCGCTGTTGAGGCCACCGACGAAGACCACCGCATCGGCTTGTTTCGCCGCATCGATCGCTTCGTCGAACGGCGGCTTGGCGCCCGGCAATCGCCAGGCCAGCCGCACGTCGGAGTTGCCGTAGTGCTTGGCGTATTCCAGCCGTACGTCGTAGGCCTTGCCGGCCTGCAGGTCGACGAACGCGCTCGCGGGATGCGTCGCCTTGCCGTCCCATGCATCGAGCAACAGGCGGCCGTCGACATACAGGCGGAAGCCCTCGGTGGCAGCGGCGGCGAGTTCGTAGCGTCCGGTGACCGGCGGCAGCAGCTGGCCGGTCCAGCGCACGCTGAAATGGTCGTTTTCCAGCGCGCGATCGGCGGGAAACTCGCCGCGCGCGACCAGGTCGTCGGTGGGCGTGCCGTGGTCCCACTTGAAGCCGATCTTCGCATCGACGCGCGTCAGCACCGGCGCCGACTTGAAGTCGTCGCCACGGAAGTACTCGCCCTTGAGTCCCTGCTCGGCACCGCCGGCCGCCGCCCGAAGGTAGCGTGCGGCGATCACAGTCCCGGCCCCCTGGCCGTCGAAGCCTTCGACCAGTGGCGCACCCTGGGCATAGGTAACCTCGGCGTGCGGCAGCGCTTCGCGGATGCCTTCGAGGATGGTCACCGGCGCGGCCGGCGTGCCGTGGTAGTTGCCCAGCAGGGCGGTCACGTCGTCCGCGGTCGGGCCGATCACCGCGACACGGTGCAGGTCGCGCGACAAGGGCAGGATGCCGTCGTTCTTCAGCAGCACGATCGATTCCTGCGCCGCGCGGCGCGCCAGCGCGTCGTGCGCCGGCGACTGGTTCGCGGAGTACGGGATCTGCGCCCAGCGCACGCGTTCCGGCGGATCGAACATGCCCAGGCGAAAGCGGGCGAGCATCAGCCGGGTGAGCGCCGTGTCGATGACCGCTTCGCTGACCAGGCCCTGCCGTACCGCGCTGGACAGCGCGGCATAGGTCTTGCCGCAATTGAGGTCGTCGCCGTTCTTCACCGCGAGTGCCGCGGCCTGCTCGGCTGTCGCGACGATCTTGTGGTGCGCAAAGATGTCTTCCACCGAGTCGCAGTCGGATACCACGTAGCCCTGGAAACCCCAGGTCTTGCGCAGGATATCGCCGAGCAGGCGCGGGCTGGCCGAGGCGCTCTCGCCGTTCACACGGTTGTACGCGCCCATCACTGCATCGACCCCGCCTTCCTGCACCAGTGCCTGGAAAGCCGGCAGATAGGTTTCGTGCAGGTCACGCTCACTGGGATGCACGTCGAACCGGTGACGCTCGGATTCCGGGCCGCTGTGCACCGCGAAGTGCTTGGCAGTGGCGTCGAGCTTGCGATACACCGGATCGTCACCCTGCAGGCCGCGCACGAAGGTCACGCCCATGCGCGAGGTGAGATAGGGATCTTCGCCGTAGGTTTCCTGGCCGCGTCCCCAGCGTGGATCGCGGAAGATGTTGATGTTGGGCGACCAGAAGGTAAGGCCCTGGTAGCGCCCGTGCATGTCGCGCTTGAGGAATTCGCTGTGCTTGGCGCGCGCCTCGTCGCTGATCGCCGTGGACAAGTCGCTCATCAGCGACGTGTCGAAGGTCGCCGCAAGACCGATGGCCTGCGGAAACACGGTGGCGCCGCCGGCGCGGGCGACACCGTGCAGGGCTTCGTTCCACCAGTCGTACGCCGGCACGCCGAGGCGTGGAATCGCCGGCGCGCTGTTCTGCATCTGCGCGACTTTCTCCTCCAGCGTCATGTGCGAGACCAGGTCGGCGGCACGCTCCTCGAAGCTGCGATGGAGATCGAGATAAACCGGCGTCGCGGTCGCGGTCTTCGCCGCCGCGTCGGGCGCTGCCGCCAGCGAAGGCAGCGCCATCGCCAGCCATGCGACCGACACCATCGCCGCGAGAAGCCGCGTTCCCCGCACGGCGCGCGTCGCGTCCTTGCCACGACGACTGCCCGTCGCCGTCATGCCTGCCATCCCCAAACCCTTGCGCATCTCACCTTTCCCCTCAGTCCTTGCCCAGCCGGCGGGCATACGGGCCCACCGTCGTGCCAATGAATCCACCAGCCACGTCGGTGCTCAGCAACGTGCCGTCCTCGTCGCGCCGCAGCCAATGCCAGCCCGTGCCGTCGTCATAAGCAAAACCGTAGTGGCCGCCATCACCCGCGATCTTCAGCTTCAGTGTCTTGATGTCATGCGGCAGCGTGGTGGTGGCGACCACCGCCACGTCGTCGCCGCGATGCCGGCGCAATGCGAGGATCCACTCGCTGCCATGGCGCTGCACGCCGAGCGCGTACCAGTAGTGTTCGTTCTGGAAAGCGGCCAGCCCCGCCTCGACGCCTTCGTGTGCCGGCACGGCCAGGGCGGTGCTTGCTTCGAAGGCGAGGTGCTGCTGCGGCCGCGCGAGGAAAGAGGGATTGCGCAGGCTGTCCAGGTCTTCCGCCAGCGGATGGATGGTCAGTTGCCCCGGCTGCGATGCCAGGTCCGCCCAGGGCCGGCTCGGCACGCGTACGAACAGCCACGACGGGTCGAGCGTTGCCTGGTCGAACTCGTCGCGCCAGCTGAAGTTGCCGCTGTGCGGCGCCTGCGTCGCGTCCTTCTGGAGGAAGGCCGGCCCCTGCGCGACGGGCCCGATCGCCTGCCCCGGCGGCAGGATGGTCGGCCAGCCGTCCTTCCACGTCACCGGCAGGACGAAGGTCTCGCGTCCCGTGTTGTAGTGACCGTGCCCATACGCGCGACTCGCCAGGAATACGGCCCACCAGCTGCCGTCGGTCGCATCGACCAGGTCGGCATGGCCCGCGTTGATGACCGGGTTCGCCCTGTCCGCAGGCAGATCGCGCTGGGTGAGAATCGGATTGCCCTGGTACGGCGTATACGGCCCCCATACCGCACGACTGCGCAGCACCACTTCGGAATGCTGGGGGCCGGTGCCGCCCTCGGCGCACATCAGGTAGTACCAGCCATCCCGCTTGTAGACATGCGGACCTTCGATCCAGATCGGCTGCTTCGACGGATCGACGCCACCATCGAGGATCACCCGGCGAGGCCCGACCAGCGCGTGCCGCTCGAGGTCCAGTTGCTGCATCCAGATCGCGCGATGACCCTGGTATTTCGGCTGGCCCGCGGGAGCGCCGTTGTTGACAAGGTAGACCTTGCCGTCCTCATCGAAGAACAGCGACGGGTCGATGGCGCCATCCAGACCGGCCAGCCAGATCGGATCGGACCACGGCCCAGCCGGGTCCTTCGCCGTCGCGATGAAGTTGCCGCCGCTGTCCACCGCGGTGTTGACCACGTAGAACGTGCCGTCGTGATGCGCGATCGCCGGCGCAAATACGCCACGCGACATGCCCAGTCCGTCGAAGCCGAGCTGCGACGGCCGCTCGATCACGTGGCCGACCGCCTTCCAGTGCACCAGGTCGCGGCTCTCGTAGACAGGAATGCCGGGGAAGTACGCGAAGCTGGAGTTGACCAGGTAGTAGCGATCGCCCACCCGCACGACGCTGGGGTCGGGGCTGAAGCCCGCGAGCACCGGGTTGTAGTAATGGCCCGGTGGCAGCGGCTGTTCGAACGCCGCGTCGTGGCCGCGGTATTCGAACCAGTCGAACTGCACCGCATCCTGCGCATGCGCGGCCATGCCCGCCAAGGGCAGCAGCCACGCCACGCATGCACGCAACCACCCGGCCGGCGACATCACCAGTCCCACATCGAGCCGTCTTCCAGGCGCGCGATCGGCAACTGCTTGGGCGCATACGGGAAGCGGGCCGCGAGCTTTTCGTCGAGGCTGACGCCGTGGCCCGGCGCTTCGCCGCAGTGCAGGCGACCGTCGCGGAACACGTAGTCGTGCGGGAACACCTCGTTCGTCTCGTCGGAATGGAACATGTATTCCTGGATGCCGAAGTTCGGTACCCAGGTGTCGAAGTGCAGTGCCGCGCCCATGCATACCGGTGAAAGGTCGGTGGCACCGTGGAAGCCCGTGCGCACCTGGTGCAACGCGGCGAAGTCCGCCAGTCGGCGCAGGTGGGTGATGCCGCCGCCGTGCACGATGGTGGTGCGGATGTAATCGATCAGCTGGTTCTCGATCAGGTGCTTGCAGTCCCAGATCGAGTTGAACACCTCGCCCACCGCCAGCGGCGTGACCGAATGCTGGCGAATCAGCTCGAACGACTTCTGGTTTTCGGCGGGCGTGGCGTCTTCCAGCCAGAACAGTCGATACGGCTCGAGGCTGCGCGCCAGGCGGGCGGCCTCGATCGGGGTGAGGCGATGGTGCACGTCGTGCAGCAGTTCCACATCGTCGCCATGATCGGCGCGCAGGCGCTCGAACAACTTGGGCACCACCTCGAGGTAGCGCGGCGTGGACCACACGGTTTCCGCCGGCAGCTCGCTTTCCGCCGGCTCATACGGCTTGCCGCCGACGGAGATGCCATAGGCCTTCTTCACGCCGGGCACGCCGCATTGCGCACGGATGGCGAGGAAACCCTTTTCCCTGAAACGGCCGACTTCGTCGCTGGCCTCGCTGATGTCGCGACCGTTGGCGTGGCCATACACCAGCGCGCCTTCGCGCGAACGGCCGCCGAGCAGCTGGTAGACCGGCAGTCCCGCCATCTTGCCCAGGATGTCCCACAGCGCCACGTCCACCGCGGCGATCGCCGTCATGGTGACCGGGCCGCGACGCCAGTACGCGCCGCGATAGAAGAACTGCCAGATGTCCTCGATGCGGCCGGCGTCGCGACCGATCAGGTTCGGCACGACGTGGTCCTGCAGGTACGAGGCCACCGCCAGTTCGCGGCCGTTGAGGGTGGCATCGCCGAGGCCGGTGATGCCCGAACGGGTTTCGATCACCAGGGTGACGAAGTTGCGGCCGGGACAGGTGACGACGACGCGCGCCGCGACGATTTCGCGATCACGCGAGGAGCCCTGGGGAGTGGCGGGGGTGCTGCTCATGGATGGTTTCTCTGGTCGGGCGTCGGGGAGAGGGACAACTCGAACGGGCCGGCGGGCAGGCCCGATTCGTCGTAGAGCGTGCAGATCGGGCTGTCGGCCCAGCAGTAGCGCACGCGGGTGATCGGCGAGGACCCCTTCGGCGCGCGCAGCACCACCTGGTGCTGCTGGATGTCCGCACTGGCGTAATGGCAGGAGCCGGGCTGCTCGCCGCAGAGCTCGAAGCCGATCGGTTGGTCCGCGCCATAGGCGAGCAAGGCGCCGGTGACGTCACCGAAGCTCAGCGTCACCGCCTCGCCGTCGCGCTTGGCCGCGTTCGCGACCGGGCCCGAAGGCGGCAACGCCTCGCCATAGACCACATGTCGCGCTGCACGCGCCAGCCGGCGTCCCAGCTCCTGCTTGTTGGCGGGATGGATGTCGGTGCGCTCGCCGATGTCGACCGCCACCGCGAGCCCCGATTGCGCATCGTCCTGTGCGGCAAGCCGCTGCGCTTCGCGCACCTGCGCCGAGCCGCTTTCCACCGGATGGGTCGGCGCCGGACCGTAGCCGGCCAGCTGCACGATGAGCATCGGCAGGTTCGCGCCGAATTGCGCGCGGAAGTCGCCGCGCAGCGCTTCCAGCAACACGCGGTAGTTGGCTGGATCGCCGGTGTTGGACTCGCCCTGGTACCACAACGCGCCACGCACGCCGTACGCACCCAGTGGCGCGATCATGCCGTTGTGCAAGGTGGCGAGGCCCGCCGTGGGATGCCATGGCAGGCTCGGCGCCGAACCGTAGGCCTTGGGCACCACCTGGTATTCCCAGGCATCGCCCAGCGATACGGAGGAACCATCCGCGAGGCGCAGAGCACGCTTGTCGGCAGGGCCATAGAGGCCATCGTCGCGATAGGTGCCGAGCACGTTGATGGCGATCAGGTTGTCGCCCTCGTGCAGCAGGCCGGCCGGTACCTTGTAGGTGCGTTCACCACCGTAGCCGGTACCCACCCAATGACCGTTCACCCAGGTCTGGTCGGTTTCGTTGATGGCGCCCAGCGACAGCTCATGGGCCTGCGCGGCCTGCGCCCTGGTGAGCTTCAGCGTGGTGCGGTACCACAGCATGCCGGTGAAATTGGCCAGCTCCGGCAGGCCCCAGCGCTGCCACGCGCCCTTGTCGAGCGGTGCATGCTGCCAGCCCTCGTGGCTGACGCGCCCCGGGTTCCACGGTTCGTTGTCCGCGGTAACGCCGGGCCGGCCGTGCCACCACGCCTGCCACTGCCGGCTCCATTGCTCGCCGGCCTGCGCGGCATCCTTCTGGTGCAGCTCGAGCAGATCCAGCCCGCCGTCGAAGCCGCCGACCTTGCGCAGCGCCTGCATGCTCATCCACGGCTCGATGCGCGAGCCGCCCCAGGCGGAGACGATCAGGCCCATCGGCACGGCCTCGGTCTTCTGCAGCTCGCGGGCAAAGTAGTAGCAGGCCGCCGAGAATTCGCCGACGTTCTCCGGCGTGGTCTTCAGCCAGTGATCGCCCGCGGGGATGCGATCCAGCGGCGTGATGCTGCTGACGTTGTCCACGGTGAGCATGCGGATGCGGTCGTTGTCCGCGTTCTGCACTTCCGAACGGGCATCGAGCGTGCGCTTCACCTGCAGCACCATGTTCGACTGGCCGGAACAGAGCCACACGTCACCCAGCAGCACATCGTCGATGCTCTGCGATGCACCGCCGGCCACGGATACCCGCAGCGTGTACGGACCGCCGGCCTTGAGCGCCGGCAACGTGGCCTGCCAGCGACCCTGTGCATCGGCACGGGCACTGATGCGCTTGCCGGCGAACTCGACGGTGAGCTTTTCGCCCGGCCTGGCCTGGCCCCATACCGGGTTCGCGTGCTCGCGCTGCAGCACCGCATGGTCCTGGAACAGCGGGTTGAGCAGGGCCTCGTCGGCATGGGCCGCACCGGCGCCGAGGCAACACAGCAGCAGCGTGGCGGCAAGGCGACGCTTCATGGGAACGGCGGACACAGCACGGATCATGGTCGATAGCCCGGCACGAAGGGAAAGGAAAGCGATTCGTAATAGGAGAGCGGGTGTTGCGGCGGCGCGTAGCCGGCCGGCAGCGGCAGGCCGTTGAGGCTCTGGAAATAGGCGATGCTGGCATCGCGCCACCACAGCGCCTCCTTCTCCTGGATGCCGAGGAAGACCGCGGCCTTGCGATAGCGTTCGGCGTCGATCCGGCCATCCATGCGCTGCCAGGTCGCGCGCATCTGCTTCACCTCGTCGACGCCCTGCGTGTAATGCACGACGAGTTCGTCCCACAGCGTGCGGCCCGAACGCATGCGGTAATTCCACGGCACATGGTGGAACCACAGCAGATAGGCATCGGGAATCTTGCTCAGGTCGTTGAAGGTGCCCGCCACGGGTGGCGCGTACTGCGCCACGGCATTGCTGCCGCTGCTGCTGCGGTCGAAGCCGATGCCATCATGGTCGGCGCGGTGGTAGTACACCGGCGTCCAGTCGGCGCGCGGGCCGCTGGCATCCCACGGTGCCGGCCCATAGTGATGGCCCTTGCCCATCAGGTGGTGCAGGCCCAGCGGCGTCATGTAGTCGACCACCGCTTCGCGCGACTGCATCATCATGTCGACCACCGGCTTCACGAACGCCGCGTCGTCGGAGAAGGTCATGCGTACCCATTCTTCCGCGATGCTGCGCGCGTCCAGCATGGGGTTCCAGGCCAGGCGCCCGTAGGCGTACCAGTTGGCCTGGTTGAAATCCGAACCGCTCCAGTCGCGATCGGTGCCGATGTTCGCCACGCCGGCGATGCCGGTGAGCGCATGGCCGTCGAGTTCGCCGTCGATCACCCTGGCGACGGTGGAGCCCTTGCCCCGGGCCATGGTGTCGGCACGCAGCGTCTCTTCGAACAGCGGGCCGAGGTAGGCCAGGTGCGTGGCAAAGCCCAGGTACTCCTTGGTGACCTGGAACTCCATCATCAGCGGCGTCTTGGGCATCGCGCCGAACAGCGGGTTGAACGGCTCGCGCGGCTGAAAGTCGATCGGGCCGTTCTTCACCTGCAGCAGCACATTCGCGCGGAACTTGCCGTCCAGCGGCTTGAACTCGGTATAGGCCTGCTTGGCGCGGTCGTCCGTATTGGCCTGCGAGTACACGAACGCACGCCACATCACGATACCGCCATGCGGCGCCACGGCATCGGCGAGCATGTTGGCGCCGTCGGCGTGGGTGCGGCCGTAATCCTGCGGACCGGGCTGGCCTTCGGAGTTCGCCTTGACCAGGAAGCCGCCGAAGTCGGGAATCAGCGCATAGATCTCGTCCGCCTTGGCACGCCACCAGCGCTGCACGGCGGGGTCGAGCGGATCGGCGGTCTTCAGGCCGCCGATCTCGATCGGCGCGCTGAACTTCACGCTGAGGTAGACGCGGATGCCGTACGGGCGGAACACGCCCGCCAGCGCCTTCACCTTGTCGAGGTACGGCGGCGTGAGGATCGCGGCATTCGCATTGACGTTGTTGAGCACCGTGCCGTTGATGCCGATGGAGGCATTGGCGCGCGCGTAGTCGGTGTAGCGCGGCTCGAGCCAGTCGGGCAGCTTCTGCCAGCCCCAGATCGAGTTGCCGGCGTAGCCGCGCTCCACGTGGCCGTTCAGATCGTCCCAGTGGTCGAGTACGCGCAGCTTCATGCGCGTGGTCTCGCGCAGGTCCAGTCCGGCGATGGAGCCGCCGGTCTGCAGCAGGCGAAGCAGGTGGAACGCGCCGTACAGGGCGCCGACATCGTCCGCAGCAGCAACCACCGTCACCGGATGGCCGGCTATCACCGCGCTGCGGATGAGGTAGCCATCATGACCGAGACCGCGGGTGTCGAGCCTCAGACGCGCGATGGTGGGCGACGAGGCCGGCGTGCCGACCACGACGGCGCCGTCCACGCTCACTGCATCGGAGGTGGGGGGCGTCTGTCCCAGCAGGCCGCCCAGACCACGCAGCAACTCGTCGCGTGCGGCCTGCTGTCTCGGCGTGGCGGCCGGCAGCACCAGCTGCGCCACATGGCCTCGGTAAGCAGCCGCCTGCGCCTCGGGTAGCGGGCGATAGCGCAGCCACAGGTCGTAGCCGTCCTCCGCGTGCGCCAGGCCCGCCCCCGACAGCGCAAGCACGAGCACCAGCACGAGCCGAAACGCAGCCGTCAGGCGGCTTCCCGCATGCTTTGCGCAGCGAAATGGTAGAAAAAGTCCGACGGCGGTTATCGCTAACATATGCAAGAATGAACTCCTATCCGATCCGACATCAGCACTGACAGCGACGGCCGAGGCCGGTGCAGCACGGGCCTCGTGGTGTCAGCGCCGCGCGAGGAAAAACGGCATTGAAGAAGACAGGCAGGAAGTCGGTTCGCCGCAAGGGGGCCGCGGTAACCATCGACGACGTGGCCGCACTGGCGAAAGTCTCGGCCATGACGGTATCGCGTGTCGTCAACGGCCACAGCAAGGTGCGCGACGCCACGCGTGAACGGGTGATGGCAGCGGTGCGCGAACTGGGCTACATCCCCAATCTCGCGGCCAGCTCTCTGGCCGCGGCGCAGGACGCGCGTATCGCGCTGATCTACACCAACCCCAGCGCCGGCTACCTGCGCGAACTGCTGCTCGGTGCGCTGCGCGGCTCCGCGCGCACCGCGGCCCAGCTGGTCATCGACGACTGGGACGAACTCGGCGCCGGCGGCGAACGCAAGGCCGCGCGGACGCTGGCCAAGAGCGTGGCCGGCGTGATCCTGCCGCCACCGCTGTGCGAATCGAAGGTGGTGATCGAGGAACTGGTCAACGCCGGCGTGCCGGTGGTGGCGATCGCCTCGGGCCGCTTCAACCACGACATCTCCAGCGTACGCATCGACGACCACCTCGCCAGCAAGGAGGTCACCGAGCACCTGATCCGCATGGGCCATGCGCGCATCGCCTTCATCAAGGGCCACCCGAACCAGACCGCCAGCGCACGCCGCTTCGAGGGCTACCAGGCGGCGCTGAAGGACGCCGGCATCGCGTATGACGCCAGCCTGGTGCAGCAGGGCTACTTCACCTATCGCTCCGGGCTGGAGGCGGTGGAAAAACTGCTGTCGCTGCGCAAGGCGCCCACCGCGATCTTCGCCAGCAACGACGACATGGCGGCCGCGGCGATCTCGGTGGCGCATCGCCGGGGGCTGGACGTGCCGCGCGATGTCTCCATCGTCGGCTTCGACGATACCTCGGCCGCCACCACCGTCTGGCCGGAGCTGTCCACCGTGCGCCAGCCGATCGCCAGCATGGCCGACTCGGCGATCGACATCCTGCAGCGCGCGATCCGCCGCAAGGATACCGAGACGAAGGTGGTGGTCGATCATGTGGTCGCCCATCAGCTGATCAAGCGCGATTCCGTAGCGCCACCGGTGGGTGCCGGCACCAAGCCCAGGGGCTGAGCGCCGGCAACGGGGGAGGCTGGCGCCACGCACCACGCTAGCCCTCCATCTGTTCCAGTTCCTTGCCGCGCGTCTCGTGCACGCAGCGCAGCACGAATACCGCGGAGATCGCGGCTGCCACGGCGTAGATGCCGTAGGCGCCGGCAAGGCCGATGCTGGCCAGCAGGATCGGGAAGGTCACGGTGATGGCGAAGTTGGAGGTCCACTGCGCCGCGCCGGCCACCGCCAGACCCGAGCCGCGGATCTGGTTGGGGAACATCTCGCCCAGCATCACCCACATCACCGGGCCCCACGACATGTTGAAGAACGCCACGTAGACGTTGGCCGCCACCAGCGCGAGCGTGCCCATGGCCGGCGGGAGCGCCAGCTTGCCGCTGGCATCGAGGCCGGCATGCGCGAACGCGAAGGTGACCAGCGCAAGCGACACCGTCATGCCCACCGAGCCGATCCACAGCAATGGCTTGCGGCCCACGCGGTCGATCAGCATCACCGCGACCAGACAGGCGCCGATGCTGAGCGCGCCGGAGAACACGTTGATCAGCAGTGCGTCGTTTTCGGAGAAGCCCACGGCCTGCCACAACACCGCGCCGTAGTAGAACACCACGTTGATGCCCACCAGCTGCTGGAAGGTGGCCAGGCCGATGCCCACCCATACGATGCGCCGCATGCGGCCACTGGTCTTGTCGATAAGGTCGGACAGCTTCGGGCGATGCCGATCCTGCGACAGCGACGCGCCGATCTCGGCCAGCGTCGTGTCGGCCGCCCGTTCGCCATACAGGCGTGCCAGCACGGCGCGGGCTTCGCTGTCGCGTTTGCGCACCACCAGGAAGCGGGGACTCTCGGGGATGAACAGCAGCGACACCAGGAACAACGAGGACGGCAGTACCTGCATCCAGAACATCCAGCGCCATGCATCCTGATTCAGCCAGAGTACGCCGGTGGATGCACCCGCCGCCTTGGCCAGCAGGAAGTTGCTGAGGAAGGCGCTGAACAGGCCGCTGATGATGGCGATCTGCTGCACGGTGGCGAGCCTGCCGCGATAGCGCGCCGGCGCGACCTCCGCGATGTAGGCCGGTGCGATCACGCTGGCCGCGCCGACGGCGAAGCCACCCATGATGCGCGCCATCACGAACAAGGTGGCGTCATGCGCCGCGCCAGCGCCCAGCGCCGACAGCAGGAACAACACCGCCGAGATGATGAGCACCGAGCGGCGCCCCCAGACATCGGCCACGCGACCGGCGAAGAATGCGCCGAGTGCGCAGCCGAGCAGCATCGACGCCACTTCGAAGCCGATCTGGGCCGAGGTGGACTGGAAGGCCTGCTTGATGCCGTCCACCGTGCCGTTGATGACGCCGCTGTCGAACCCGAACAGGAAGCCGCCGAGCGTGGCGACGCAACTGATCTGGACGATGAGTCGGGTGTTTTCCGCGCTGACCGTGCCTGGTGCGCTATCGAGCGTTACGCTGTTCATGCCGTCGGTGTCTCATGTCGTATTTCCGGCTCCCCAAGTCGGCAAGGCACGTCCCCGTGCACCTTGCCGACCACTCAGATCAGACCCGCGGGCATGACCCGCGATGCCGTCAGCGCAGCAGGTACTGGTTGATCAGGTTCTCGTAGCGCTCCTGCTTGCCGCTGCGCTTGGCCGGCTCACCGGCTTTCACGGCCAGCGCGTGCAGGTCGGCCAGGCTGAGCTTGCCCTGGGCGAAATCGCGCCCCGCGCCATGGTCGAAGCTGGCGTAGCGCTCCGCGCGCCACTGCTCCAGCGGCGACTGCGTGAGCAGCGCGTGCGCCACTTCCAGGCCGCGCGCAAACGCATCCATGCCGCCGATGTGGGCGATGAACAGATCATCCGCGTCGGTGGATTCGCGACGCACCTTCGCATCGAAATTGAGGCCGCCCGGAGCGAGCCCGCCCTGGCGCAGCACCACCAGCATGGCGCCCACGGTGTCGTACAGGTCGGACGGGAACTGGTCGGTGTCCCAGCCGTTCTGCGCATTGCCGCGGTTGGCGTCGATGCTGCCAAGCAGGCCGTGATCGGAAGCCACCTGCAGGTCGTGCTCGAAGGTGTGGCCCGACAGCGTGGCGTGGTTCGCTTCGATGTTGAGCTTGAAGTCCTTCTCCAGGCCGTGCTGCTGCAGGAAGCCCGCAACCGTCGCCGAATCAAAGTCGTACTGGTGCTTCATCGGCTCCATCGGCTTGGGCTCGATCAGGAAGTTGCCCTTGAAGCCGATGCTGCGACCGTAATCGCGCGCCATGGTGAGGAAACGCGCAAAGTGCTCGAGCTCACGCTTCATCTGCGTGTTGTGCAGCGAGGCGTAGCCTTCGCGGCCACCCCAGAACACGTAGTTGCTGCCGCCCAGTTCCACGGTGGCATCCAGCGCCGCCTTGATCTGCACGCCCGCGCGGGCCACCACGGCAAAATCCGGATTGGTCGCCGCACCGTTCATGTAGCGCGGATGGCTGAACAGGTTCGCCGTACCCCACAGCAGCTTGATGCCGGTGGCCTGCTGACGCTCCTTGGCGAGCGCGACCATGTGCTTGAGGTTCTTCTCGTACTCGCCCACGTCATCGGCGTCGGGCGCCATGTCGATGTCGTGGAAGCAGTAGTAGGGCACGCCGAGCTTGGTGAAGAACTCGAACGCGGCGTCCATCTTCGCCTCGGCGCGCGCGATCGGCGTGCCTTCCGCATCCCACGGGTAATTGCGCGTGCCCGGACCGAACGGATCGTGGCCGGCGTTGCAGAAGCTGTGCCAGTAGCACACCGCGAAACGCAGGTGCTCGGCCATGGTCTTGTCGCCGATCTTCTTGTTGGCGTCGTAGTGCTTGAACGCCAGCGGATTGTCCGAACCCAGCCCCTCGAACGGGACACGGCCGATGCCGGGGAAGAATTCACGCTTGCCGATGAAGGGGGTGCTCATGATCTTGTGGTCCTGGTCGAGGATGGATGAGGCAACAGGCTGGGCGGGGCGTCAGGCGATGCCCGCCGGGTGACTGGCGTAGAAGGTCTTGGCGCCATCGAGATGGCGCAGGAACTGCTGGTACGACGCCTGGTAGGCGGGGATGTTCTTGCCGTCCGGGCGCGTGGAAAGTCCGGGGGCGATCAGTACGTGCTCGCGGGCCATCGCGGCGAGGTCGGCATCGCGGTCGAGCGCGCGCTCCTGTGCCCACAGCGCCTGCAGCGCGGCGCCGAAGGCGGCGCCTTCCGCCTGCAGCGGCACTTCCACCGGCAGCTCGAACACGTCGGCGATCATCTGGCGCCACGCCGCGCTGTGGCTGCCGCCGCCGGTGAGGCGGATCGCGTCGAAGCGCAGGCCGGCGGCCAGCAGCGCGTCGTAGCCGTTGCGCAGCGCATAGGTCGCGCCTTCCATCGCGGCGCGATAGATGTTGCCACGCGTGAAGTTGCCCAGGTCCATGCCCTGCAGGCTTCCGCGCGCATGCGGCAGGTCCGGCGTGCGCTCGCCGTTGAAGAACGGCAGCATCACCAGGCCCGCGGCGCCCGGCGAGGTGCCCACCATCACGGCATCACCGTCACGCGTGCTGAAACCGAAGGCCTTGGCCACGCCTTCGGTGGCGATCGTGCAGTTCATGGTGCAGATCAGCGGCAGCCAGCCGCCGGTCGACGAACAGAACGCGGCCCAGCCGGCGCCGTCATCCACGACGGGATGGTCGGCAAACGCGAACAGCGTGCCCGAGGTGCCCAGGCTCATGCTGAGCACGCCCGGCTCCACGTTGCCGGTGCCGATCGCCGCCATCATGTTGTCGCCGCCACCGGCGGACACGCGCACCGAACGCGACAAGCCGAGCTCGTCAGCAATCGCGGGCGCGATCGGGAAGCTCGCGTCCGCTTGCACCAGCGGCGGCAGGCACGCGGCCAGGTCGCGGCCCGCGTCGGTGGCCGCCAGCAGCTCGGGCGACCATTGGCGCGTGCGCACGTCCAGCCAGCCGGTGCCGGAGGCGTCGCCGTATTCCATCCAGCGCTCGCCGGTGAGCCAGAAATTCACGTAGTCGTGCGGCAACAGGATCGTCGCCAGCTGCGCATAGACATCGGGCCGATGCTTGCGCGTCCAGGGCAGCTTGGACGCCGTGTAGCCGGCCAGGATCGGATTGCCCGCCAGTTCGACGCAGCATCCGGGGCCACCGGCCGCGCCCATGATTTCGTCGCATTCGCGCTGCGTGCTGGTGTCGCACCACAGCTTCGCCGGCGCCAGCACCTTGCCCGCCGCATCCAGCGGCACGAAACCGTGCTGCTGGCCGGACACGCCGATCGCGCTCACGCGCGCGCGCGACGCGGGATCCAGTTTGGCGAAGCAGGCGCGGATCGCATCGATCCACCACTGGGCCTGCTGCTCGCGACTGCCGTCATCGCCGGCGATCAGCTCCAGTGGATGGCCATGGGTGGAAACCACGCGACGCGCGGCCGCGTCGTATGCGACCAGCTTGACGCTCTGGGTACCGACATCGAGTCCAACCACAAGGCTCATACGTTTTCAGGGGTCCGAAATGTTAGCGCTACCATGAATCGGTCTAATAAAACCCCCGATCCATTCCGCAGCGCCTGGAACGGCCCTGCCACCGGAAGGGGGGTGAACGCTGCAGACTGTACTAGCGCTTTGCGGAAATGCCATGCCGCAATGCAAAAAAGCCGAAAAAGCGGTGTTCGGGCACGGCGCCCGCGGCGCCTGGATGACCGTTCCGGCAGCCACGGGGCCAGGCACCCCCCATCGGCGACCGGCGGGGCCGATCGCGCCGGCAGGAGCGAAACGACCGGGTTTCCCCTGCCGCGATCCGCGCAGCGGGCCGTCCGCCGCGGCACGATCGAACGGCAGTATAGACGTCCGAGTGGCGACATCGACGACGTGCACCGACACGCCGGCACCCGGATGATGCAGCGCAGCGTGTCGCGGGAAATTCAAGACGCTACCTTCCGGCGTCTGTGCCCATCGCCAAGGGTTGACGGATGCTGCCCCATCGCGTCGCACTGCTCTTCAATGCAAACAAGGTCTACGACCGGCAGGTCATCGCAGGCATCGGGGAATACCTCACGTTTACCCGCGTGAAGTGGGACCTCTTCATGGAAGAGGACTTCCGCTGTCGCACCCTGGGCATCCGCCAGTGGCGGGGCGACGGCATCATTGCCGACTTCGACGACCCGGTCGTGGCCGAGTCTGTGTCGGCGCTCCCCATTCCGGTAGTGGCCGTGGGCGGCTCGTACGCCGATGACTCGCACTATCCGTCGGGCATTCCCTATGTCGCGACAGACAACCGCAAGCTCGTGCAGCTGGCCTACGGCCATCTGACCGAGCACGGGCTGGAACGCTTCGCATTCTTCGGCAAGCCGCCCGAGCCCGACAACCGCTGGGCCCACGAACGCGAGATGTGGTTCCGTCACCTGACCGCGGCTGACGGGCTGGAAGGTATCGTCTACCACGGCTCGTCCACCAGCGCGGGCGGCTGGGGCCGCGCGCAGCATGAGGTGGCCGAATGGATCCGCGGACTGCCCAAGCCGATAGGCATCATCGCCGCGACCGACGCGCGGGCAAGGCAGCTGCTGCAGGCCTGCATCGTCGGCGACGTGCCGGTGCCCGAGCAGGTGGCCATCATCGGCATCGACAACGATCCCATCGTGCAGGTGCTCAGCTCCATCCGCCTCAGCTCGGTGATGCAGGGCGCCGAGGAGATGGGCCGTACGGCCGCGCAGTTGCTGCACCAGATGTTGCATGGCGGTGATTGCTCCGGGTCACGCGTGCTGGTGCCGCCGGCCGGCATCAACGTGCAGGCCAGCAGCCAGTACCAGTGCATCCGCAGCCCGCACGTGATGCGGGCGCGGCACTACATCCGCCAGTACGCCTGCATGGGCATCAAGGCCGAGCAGGTGGCCGGCTACGTCAACGTCTCGCGCACGCTGCTGGAAGAGCACTTCAAGCGCGAGCTGAAGAAATCGGTGCACCAGGTGATCCTGGAGCACAAGCTGGAACGCGCACGCCACCTGCTGACCGACCCCGCGATGTCGCTGACCGACGTGGCCGTGCGCAGCGGCTTCACCTCGCTGCAATACATGTACGTGGTGTTCCGCCGCGAGTTCGACTGCACGCCCAAGCAGTACCAGGAACAGCTGCGGACGTAGACCGCAAAGTCGCCACGTCCGCTGCCAGCATGCACGGGAGGGCATGACGGCAGCGGACGCGGACTTGCCTACGGGACCGTGAAGCCCGTCAGAACGTGGCGCGGAACACCAGTTCGTAGCGGCGGTCGTTCTCGAAGATCGCACGGGTGTACAGCTTCGGATCCACCACGCCATCGACGTAGGTAGCCGGGCCCATCAGCACGCGCGTGGTCGAGTTGGTGAGGTTGTTCATCTGCAGGCCGACCTGCATGTTCTTGTTGATGTGGTAGAACACCGAGGCGTCGAGCTGGCCGTAGGCGTCGTTCCACATCGGCAGGTAGGTATCGCCCGAATCCTCCGCCGTGATCAGGTAGCGGCTGCGCCACGACCACGCCACGCGGGCCGACCAGTTGGAGTACTCGTACATGCCGATCAGGTTGTAGCTGTTCTGTGACAGGCCGGCCATCGGCAACGGCGGATTGGTGACGATGAAGTCTGCACCGCAGGAGCCGTTGGCGTGGTCGGGATCGCAGGACGTGGTGCCGGCGATCTTGCTGCTGCGCAGGAACGTGTAGTTGGCCTGCACGCCCAGTCCCTTCCATGCCCCCGGCAGGAAGTCGAAGAACTGCGAGTAGCCCGCCTCGATGCCCTTTACGTTGCCGTTGCCGGCGTTCTGCGGACCGGTCACCGCGAAGTCCTGGCCACCGATGTTCTCGACCGTGACTTCATTGGTGATGTAGTTCTTGATCTTCTTGTAGAACACCGTCGTGTACAGCATGCCGGTGGGCGAGAAGTACCATTCGAGCGCGGAGTCGAACTGGGTGGCCTCCAGCGGCTTCAGGTCCGGATTGCCGCCGGTGCTCGCAGTCCAGCCGGTGATGGTCGGCTCCTGTCCGGCCGGGCCGCCCCACGAAGCGCCGAGCTTCATGTACGAGTTGAGCTGGTTGATGTCCGGGCGAGTCATCGCCTTGGAGCCGGCGAAGCGCAGCTGCAGCTGGTCGGTGAGCTTGAAGCGCACGTTCAGGCTGGGCAACAGGTTGTGGTAGCTGCCCTTGCCGGAGATCGGCACGTAGGCGCCACTGAACAGGGCCAGCTGTTCCGGCGTGAGGTTGGCGGTGCTGCCGCTGATGTTGCTGGCGGACGGGTACTGGATGGCACCGTTCGCGCTGACGTCGGTAGTCACGTAGCGCAGGCCGATGTTGCCATCGAAGGGAACACCCAGCGCGTCGTCGTTGCCGAAGTACAGCGAGCCGTAGATGGCCTTGGTGTCTTCGTTCTGTTGGTTGTTTTCACCGGCCAGGCCCGGCACCTGTGCCTGCCAGCCACCATCGGCCTCGATCGCGTACAGGGCCTGGATCGCCTTGCGGTAGTTGCTCACCAGCGCGGTGCTGGGGAACCACAGCGTGGTCGGCAGCTTGGCGCCACGGTAGAAGTTGGACATCGTGTACTGCTCGGACATCCACGCCGGAATCTGGTTGAACCAGTCCAGGCCGGTCGAGGTGTAACCGGACGCCTTCCAGATCTGGCTGATCGCGCCCCAGTTGTAGTTGCCGCTGGTGTTGTTGCTGGAGGCATCGCGATTGGTGGCGCGCACGCCGACGCGGGCGAACTGCAGCCAGCTGCTGTCCTGGAAGTTGTATTCCAGGTCCAGGCGACCGGTGCGCTGCACGGCGTAGTCGTATTCCAGGTGATCCATCGCCGCGCCGAGGTAATAGTTGGCGGGGTTGGCGAGATAGCTGGGATCGGCCAGCGTCAGGCTCGGCGTGCCCACCACGCTCACGTTGGCCGGCGGCATGTAGAACTGGCCGAACACCGAGAAGTCGTTCATGTCACTGGTCGACTTCACGAACTGGAAGTCACCGCTGAGCAGGACGTGATCGTTGATGTTGTACTTGAAGCCGTTCGACCAGTCCGTGGTGCGCGTGTGCTGGTGCTGGATGCGGTTGTCCGTGTAGTAGTTCACGTAGCCGTCGGGAATGCCCATCGATGCGTCGCCACGCCACGCATTTGACGCCATGGTGCCACTCTGGAACACACCCTGTCCGTTGTAGTTGAACTGGGTGCCCGGCGCCGGCAGCACGTTGTTGTACGCGCTCTCGTTGGTCTGCACGTTGTGCTGGTCCCACTCCAGGTTGTAGTCGGAGCGGAAGAACTGCGAGTAGAACTCGAGATCGCTGGTCGGGCGCCACTGGAGCGCGCCGTACAGGCCGATGCGGCGGCGCTGCATCTCCATTTCCAGCCAGTTGATGTCGCCGGGCACGTACACGGTGCTGGTGGGTGATCCGGCGGCGATATTCGGCGCGTAGTACGCCGTATCCGTCGCATTCGGGCGCATCACGTACGGGTTGGTCTGGATGCCGTCGTTGCGCGACGCCAGCTCCGAGTAGGAGACGTCGATCAGCGCGCCGAACTCGCCCAGGCTGTCGGTCTTCCAGCGGTTGCTGTACAGGAACGAGGCCGACGGCTTGCTCTTCTTCGCCATGTCGCCTTCGTTGATGCCGTAGGAGAAGCTGGTCACCTCGCCCGGATTGTCGAACGGCATGCGCGTGCGCAGGTTCACCGTGCCGGCGATGCCGCCCTCGATGAGCTCCGCCGACGGGTTCTTGTACACGTCCACGCCGGCCATCAGCTCGGCCGGCACATCCTCGAAGCCCAGCGAGCGGCCGTTGTTGGCCGAGAAGCTGTCGCGGCCGTTCAACTGGCTGGCCACGTAGGGCAGGCCGCGGATCAGCACGCCGCTGCCTTCGGAGGACGGATGATCGGGATCGTTGTCGGCGAGGAAGTGGTCCACCGTGACGCCACTGATGCGCTGCAGGGTTTCGGTCACGCTGCGATCAGGCAGGGCATTCATGTCCGTCGCGGTGATGGAATCCACGATCTGGCTGGCGTTCTGCTTCAGCGACTGCGAGGACTCGAGGCTGGCGCGGATGCCGGTCACGGTCACGCCGTCGAGGTTCTGCACATCCTTCTTGTCGTCGTCCTTCTTGCCGTCTTTCTTCTTGTTGGCGTCGGCCTTGGCGGCAGCCGTGGACGGCCCCTGCGCCGCGCTGCCTGCCGGCTGCGTGCTGTCCTGGGAGAATGCCAGGGTCGGCGCGTGCATCAGCGCCAGGCCGAGGGCGATACCTGCCGCCAGGCGGCCACGGGACAGCGTGGCGGCGAACAACGGGTGCGCCCCATGCTGCAAATCAGTCGTTTGCATCTTGCCCTTCATTCGAACTCACTCCCCCGGGATGTGATGTCACCGATGGCCTTGGCCGCTCGGTTCCTGTTATGTGCCTACGCTGGAAGCCTGCCCCGCAGTTCGCTGGGCGGCGCGATCCCCATCGCGCGGTCTTCGGCGTCGGCGTAGTGAATAGGACGGCGTCCTGCCAAACAATTGTCAAAAAGCGGGCGGCGCTTCATGTTTCTTCGTTTGCTGTCGCCGCATTTACTGCGAACAGCGCGCGTATGGAGCCTCCCTCCCGCCCGGAAGCTTTTTGAAATCGTGCGGTGCAGCGCACCAAGAAAAGGGTGGACCCGCCCTCCATGCCCCCGCTGCCTCCGGGTGTCATGGCCGTACCCCGGAGGGTCCGTTCGGTGCCGCTCCCAAAGGCACGGCGCGCGGATGCCCGCGTACCCGTCGCGGCGGATCAAATTCGACGAGACACGGTTGGCGCGCATGCCACCAAAACAAAAAGCCCCGCATGGCTGCAGGGCTTTCGAATACGCGCAATGGTGGCTATGGGTGGACTCGAACCACCGACCCCAGCATTATGAGTGCTGTGCTCTAACCGGCTGAGCTACATAGCCTTGGGTGCGTCCCCGACCAGGGTCGTCGACGTGGCGTCGATCAGGCGGGGCCCGGCAGTCTAGTCGGACCGGCTCTCCGGTTCAAGTGTTTGGCTTGCCGCGTCCTGGTGGGCGTGATTGAATCGACCCCGGGCAGCCTTATCTGGAAACCTGTGTTTCCTTCATGCGGCCGGCCCAGGAGGCAACATGATCGACGTCGATGGTTATCGTCCGAATGTGGGCATCGTTCTGCTGAATGCGGACGGCCGACTGTTCTGGGCGCGCCGCGTCAATCGTGATGGCTGGCAGTTTCCCCAGGGCGGCATGCGCAGCGACGAGACGCCGCTGGAAGCCATGTACCGCGAACTGGAAGAGGAAACCGGCCTCGCCGCGCATCATGTGGAAGTGATCGGCGCCACCCGTGGCTGGTTGCGCTACCGCCTGCCCAGCCGTTACGTACGCCACCACCAGCGCCCGACCTGCATCGGGCAGAAGCAGGTGTGGTTCCTGCTGCGCCTGGTCGGCAATGAGCAGGACCTGCGCCTCGATGCCTGTGAGAAGCCCGAGTTCGACCATTGGCGCTGGGTGGACTTCTGGTATCCGGCCTCCCACGTGGTCAACTTCAAGCGCCAGGTCTACGAACGCGCGCTACGGCATTTCGCACCGTTGGTGGAAGCCCTGCTGAGCCTGGAACTGGGCGAGCTGCCCCAGCGCCCGGGTCAGGAACCGGGACACACGCCCCGCAAGGGCCACGCCGCCGCCTGAGCGGCGGACCGGCCCCAGCGGCCCCGGAGTCACCGCTAGTTGACAATCATTCGCATTTGCGTTCCCATATGCACCCATGTATATCTGCATGTGCAACGCCGTCACCGACGGTGACATCCGACGGGCCGCCGCCGAGGGCGTCCATCACTTCGCCGACCTGCAGGCGCGCACCGGTTGTTCCGACTGCTGCGGCTGCTGCGAGCAGGAAGCGCGCACCACGCTCGACAAGGCGGTGCAGCAAGTGATGCTTGCCTTGCCGATCGCCGCCGTCGCCTGAGTCGCACGCGGACAACACGAATGCCCCGGAACGCGCAGCTTTGGCTGCGCGTTTTTGTTTGGCCGATTCGGACTTATTCTCGTTCCGTCATCGCCGTCAAGGGCGACGTATAGTCGTTCGCTGTAGACGCAAGGAGACTTCTCATGAAGGGCGACGCGAAGGTCATCGAGTTCCTCAACAAGGTGCTCTACAACGAGCTCACCGCCATCAACCAGTACTGGCTGCATTACCGCATGTACAAGGACTGGGGCTACGGCGAACTGGCGGAGCACGAGCACAAGGAATCGATCGAGGAAATGAAGCATGCCGATCACCTGATCGAGCGCATCCTGTTCCTCGACGGCCTGCCGAACCTTCAGCACCTGGGCAAGCTGCGCATCGGCGAGAACCCGGTGGAATGCCTGCAGGGCGACCTGGATCTGGAAATGGCCGCGGTGAAGGACCTGCGCGAAGCCATCGCCTACAGCGAAGGCATCTCCGACTACGTCAGCCGCGACCTGTTCAAGTCCATCCTGCACGATGAGGAAGAACACATCGACTGGCTGGAGACCCAGTTCAGCCTGATCAAGGACCTCAGCGCCGAGCGCTACCTGCAGTCCAAGATCGACAGCTGACCGGGCGGGGCCGTCCTGGCCCGCCCCAAAGCGTGGCGTCGTTCCTTGACGCTTTCGTCACGGCGCGGCTATACCTTGGTTTTCTCCGGGAAGGCCGCGCATGGCTTCACGCCCACCACCGCGCTTCGTGGTACGTCCGCATGACGCGGCCGGCTGGCGGCGGCGTGCCTGGTGGCTGGCCGGCGCATGGCTGCTCAGCCTCGCGCTGACGGGCGTGATCGTGGGGGCCTTGGTACGCCATGCGACACCCGCCGCCACCGAACAACGCGAGCTCAAGGTGTTGGGCAGGCAGAACGACGATTTGCAGCAGCAGGTAGCCAACCTGCAGCGCGGCGGCCAGGTGGGAGACATCGCCAACCAGTCGCTGCGCAAGACCCTCGCCGAGCGCGAGGAGGAAATCAGCGGGCTGCGCGCCGATCTCGGCTTTTACTCGCGCCTCACCGGCGGCGATGCGCAGCGCGAAGGGCTCAAGGTGCAGGAAGTGCGGCTGCAGCCGGTCAGCGGCTCGCGCGCCTGGAACCTCACCCTCAGCCTCACACAGAACGCCAAGCGTGGCGAAGACGTGACTGGCAACGCCACCGTCGCCGTGGAAGGGCTGCGCGGTGACAAGGTGGTGCGGCTCACCTGGGACACGCTGGGCGACACCTCGCAAAGCGGCGGCATGGCGTTCCGCTTCAAATATTTTCAACAGTTGCACGCGACCATCGTGCTGCCCGCCGATTTCCAGCCGACCCGGCTGGTAGTCACCGCCCAGCCGGCAGGGGACGACGCGGTCAGCCGGGCCGTGACCTGGGGCGACGCCCTGTCCGGCCATCTCACACCGACTCAAGGGGAACAAGATGCTCAACCGTAAGCGCTCCGACCGCGCGCCCGCCTCTCACGCTTCCGACACCAGCCTGATCGCACGCGGCACCCTGATTCGCGGCGACGTGCGCTTCAGCGGCACGCTGCACCTGGATGGGCAGATCGAGGGCTCGGTGCTGGCCGAAGAGGACGGCGCCGTGTTCACGTTGAGCGAGAGCGGTATCGTGCAGGGTGAGATTCGCGTGCCGCACGCCATCATCAATGGGCGCGTGCAAGGCGACATCCATGCCACCGAGCGCCTGGAACTGGCTCCGGAGGCCCGCATCATCGGCGACGTGCACTACCGCACCCTGGAAATGGCTGCCGGCGCCCAGGTGAACGGCCGCATGAGCCATCACGCCGTCGAGCTGCCGCGTGAACTGCCGGCACCCTCGCTGGCCGGCGCGGAACCGGTACCGGCCTGATCGGGGTATCCTTGCGCGCAAGCCGCATCACCCCCACCTGAGCATGATGGATACCGTCGTTCCCCTTCCCAGCATTCCCGACTATCGCAGCGCCAACGTGCCTCTGGTCTTCACCGAGGCCGCCGCCCGCAAGGTGCGCGAGCTGATCGTCGAGGAAGGCAATCCGGAGCTGAAGCTGCGCGTGTACATCACGGGCGGCGGCTGCTCGGGCTTCCAGTACGGCTTCACCTTCGATGAGGCCCAGGCCGAAGACGACTTCGCGATCAACCGCGAAGGTGTCACCCTGCTGGTCGACCCGCTGTCGCTGCAGTACCTCACCGGCGCCGAGATCGACTATTCGGAAAGCCTGAGCGGCTCGCAGTTCGTCATCCGCAACCCCAACGCCAAGACCACCTGCGGCTGCGGCTCCTCCTTCTCTACCTGAGCGCCGACGAGGCATGGACCGCACCACGACGCCGCGCCTCAACACCTTCGCGGGACTAAGCCTCATCCTCGACCGGGTCGCCGAGAAGCGCGACGAGTCGATGTGGGTGAATGAACACGCCGCGTCCGAACATGCCCGCTACCTCCTGCTCGACGCGCTGGGCCAGACCTATCTGCTGCCCGGCAGCGACACGCTGCGCTGGCTGGACAGCGGCGAGCGCGAACGACTGCTCGGCGAAGTGAAGGCGACGTTCCTCGGCTTTGCGAGCGAACGGCCGCATTTCCTGCTCGCACTCGACAACACCGATCGCGCCGCCGAGCTGGAAGCCGAACTCGGTGCGCGTCGCGCCGGCCTGCGCGACGTAGGCCTGCTGCTCGCCGCCGACGAAGCCGGGTTGTTCGCCTATGCCAAGGGCCTCGCCCACTGGCAGCGTGAAACCCGTTATTGCGCCTACTGCGGATCGCCACTGATCCTGGTGGCTTCCGGCCACCGCGCCCAGTGCACCAACAACAACTGCGGCCGCATGCATTTCCCGCGCACCGATGCCGCGGTCATCGTCATCGTGGAACACGAAGGCGCCTGCCTGCTGGGCCGCCAGGCCGGCTGGCCGAAGGGTCGCTACTCGACCCTCGCCGGTTTTGTCGAACCGGGCGAAGCACTGGAAGACGCCGTCCGCCGCGAGGTGGCCGAGGAATCGGGCGTGATCGTCGGCGAGGTGCATTACCACTCTTCGCAACCGTGGCCACTGCCGCAATCGCTGATGGTGGGGTTTACCGCCAAGGCGATCTCGCGCGAGATCCGGCTGCGTGACCGCGAACTGGAGGAAGCCCGCTGGTTCACCCCACAGGACATCGTGGATGGCCTGGCGGATGGAAGTTTCCTGCCCTCGTTGCCGTTGTCGGTGTCCTATCGCCTGCTCGAGCATTGGCTGAAGCAGCGAGCAGGGCTGGACCTCGATGCGTTGGTGGCGCAGTACAGGCGTTGAGCCTCGCTGTTCCCTGTAGGAGCGCACCCAGTGCGCGACCGCAGAACGGCACCCCACCTCGACCACCGGTTTTCGCGGGCACAACCAGGCACTGATCGCGCACTGGGTGCGCTCCTACAAGGGATAGGCATGGGTGCACTGGCTGCTTGCCGTCATACCCATGACCTACAATGCGGCCAACGACCGGAGACCGTTTCATGGCTGTCAGCCTGCTCACTGCCCTTATCGCACTCGGACTGGTGCACGTTGCGCCGCAACTGACGCACTGGCGTGGCGATGGCGGTTTCCGGCGCTGGGTGGCGCAACTCGGCGACACCAGCGGCCCGGCGCGTGCCACGGTTACGCTCGGCGTACCGGTGGTGCTGTGCCTGCTGGTGATGTGGCTGATCGGCCTGATGCCCGCCAGCGACCTGCTGCGCCTGATCTTCTCGCTGGTCGTGCTGCTTTATTGCTTTGGCCCGCATGCATTCGAAGCGGACCTTGAAGCCATCCTCAAGGCGCCCGACCAACCGTCACGCGAGGCTGCCGCGCAGGCGCTTTCCGATGACGGCGAAGCGGTGCAGTGGAATGCCATCGCGCTCGGCGAAGCCACGGCCTATGCCGCGCTGCGCCGTCGCTTCGGTGTGCTGCTGTGGTTTTTCATACTCGGCCCTGCCGGCGCGCTGTTGTATCGCCTCGCACAGACGATGGGACACGATCCCAGCCTGCGCCTCGATCCGCAGGCCCACAATGCAGCCCGCGCCTTCGCCAACGTGGCGGACTGGCTGCCGGCGCAGCTCATGGTGTTCACCCTGGCCCTGGTCGGCCATTGGGACGCGGTGATCGGCGCGTGGAAGCGCTGGCACCAGCAGCAGTCGCCGAACAGCTGGTACGTGGAAGGCCCGGGTTTTCTCGGCGCCGCCGCGCGTGCCGACGTGCGGGTCGATATCGAAGCCGGCGACGGTTATGCCGAAGAGCGCACCGACATCATCGGCGAGCTGATCCGTTTGCGCGGCGCATTGC
Source organism: Dyella amyloliquefaciens (assembly GCF_004296575.1). Classification (GTDB taxonomy): domain Bacteria; phylum Pseudomonadota; class Gammaproteobacteria; order Xanthomonadales; family Rhodanobacteraceae; genus Dyella; species Dyella amyloliquefaciens. The sequence continues at coordinate 43,977 of NZ_SAYT01000008.1, forward strand.
TGCGTGCCCTGCTCGCCTGGTTGAGCGTGGTCGCACTGGTCGTGCTGGCGGGTTGGATGGCCTGACGACGCCTTCCGCTGTGGGAGCGCACCCTGTGCGCGACCGCGGAATATCGCCGTTACCACTCCGTAGGCTTGTCGCGCACAGGGTGCGCTCCCACAAACAGGCAAAACGCGCTCAGGCGAAATCGCCGCGCAACTCCCGCACCCGTGCCTCCAGCGTCGCCATGCGCGCATCCGTCGGTGCGATCGGCGCACCCGCCACCAGCTCCACCCTCGCACGGAAGCGCCGCGGCAAGCGCGACCGGTGCAGCATCGAATCGCGCCGGCTCCACACGCTGCCCCACAGGCCGCGCAGCGCCAGCGGCACCACGGGCACCGGGCGGCGGTCGAGGATGCGCGCCACGCCCGGGCGGAACGGCGCGATGTCGCCGTCACGCGTCAGCCCACCTTCGGGAAAGATGCACACCAGTTCGCCATCGGCGAGCGCCGCATCCACGTCGTCGTAGGCGCGCTGCAGCACCGCGGGATCTTCCTTCTGCCCGGCGATGGGTATCGCCTTCGCGGTGTGGAACACGAAGTTCAGCACCGGGATGTTGAATATCTTGTAATACATGACGAAGCGGGCAGGGCGGCGCAGGTTCGCCATCAGCACCAGCGGGTCCATGAAGCTGACGTGGTTGCACACCAGCAAAGCGGGCCCCTCCTCCGGAATCTGCTCCAGCCCGTCCATGCGCACGCGGTACAGCGTGTTCACCAGCACCCAGGTGATGAAGCGCATCAGGAACTCGGGCACGATCGTGAAGATGTAGACCGCCACCACCACGTTGAGCACCGCCGCCGCGAGGAAAATCTGTACCGCAGTGAGGCCGAGCGCACCCAGGGCGAGGCCGAAGCCGGAGGCCATGCAGATCAGCAACGCGTTGAGGATGTTGTTGCCCGCGATCACGCGCGAGAGTCGCTCGCGCGGCGTGCGCGCCTGCACGTAGGCGAACAGCGGCACCACGTAGAAGCCGCTGAACACGCCGATCAGCGTGAGATCCATCACCACGCGCCAGCTTCCGGCGCTGCGCAGGAAGCCATGCCAGTCCAGGCCGTGCACGGCGGCCAGGTGCGGATGCGCGAAATACAGATCCACGCCGAAGGCCGTGAGACCAAACGCGCCCAGCGGCACCAGGCCCACCTCCACGCGACGCCCCGACATGCGCTCGCACAACAGCGCGCCGATGCCGGTGCCGAGCGAAAACAGCGTGAGCACCAGCGTGTTCACCGAGCCGTCTCCGCCCAGGTTCATGCGCGTGTAGTTGGGCAGTTGCGCCACCAGCACCGTGCCAAAGAACCAGAACCAAGAGATGCCGAGCACCGCATTGAATACCCGGCGGTCCTCGCGCGTGATGCCCAGCACGCGCACCGTTTCGGTAATCGGGTTCCAGTTGAACACCAGGTCCGGTGCCGTGGCCGGCGCCGGCGGAATACGGCGGCTGGCAAGGTAGCCCAGCACCGCGATGAGGATCGTGGCCGAAGAGGCCGCCACCGGCCCGTAACCAGCGATGAGCATCAGCGAGTTGCCGGCAATCATGCCGATCAGCATGGCCAGCTGCGTACCCATTTCCACCAGGCCGTTGCCGCCCACCAGTTCCTCGGGCTTGAGCGCCTGCGGCAGGATCGCGTACTTGATCGGGCCGAACGTGGTCGAGTGCAGGCCCATCAGGAACAGCACCACCAGCAGCAGCGTGGTGTGGTGCGTGTAGAAGCCGATCGCCGCGATCACCATCGCGGCGATCTCGAACAGCTTCACGTAGCGGATGATGCGCGACTTCTCGTACTTCTCCGCCAGCTGTCCTGCCGTAGCCGAGAACAGGAAATAGGGCAGGATGAACAATGCCGGCGCGAGGTTGGTGTAGAGCGACACCGTGTGGTCATCCAGCCCCATCTGGAACGCCACCAGCATGACCATCGCATTACGGAACGCGTTGTCGTTGAACGCACCCAGAGCCTGCGTCCAGAAGAACGGGGCGAAGCGGCGGCTTCCAAGCAGGTTGAACTGGCTCATGCGGGTCCCTGGCGCGATGACGGCGCAAGCCTAGCGCGAAAACTAGCTGTCGATCATCCGGACTGGGACACCGCTGTCGGCAACAGGTGGGCGCGTCGCCTCGTCAACCACACCATGCGCTATACGTGGCCGCGGATCGGGTGGTGTATGTATTCGCCGCCTTCAGGATGCCATGGGCGTTGACGCAAAAATGCCTACCGGGCTCCTAGGCTCGAGTATTCCCCGGCTCCAACTCGCCCGGGGGTAGACTTGTTCAATGGAGAAGTGACATGGCAAACCCGGCGAAGAACACGGTGTGTCTCTGGTTCGATGGCAACGCCGAGGAAGCGGCACGTTTCTACGCAGCGACCTTTCCCGATTCATCCGTCAACGCGGTGCACCGCGCCCCGGGGGAATATCCGTCAGGCAAGCAAGGAGACGTATTGACCGTCGAGTTCACCGTGATGGGTATTCCGTGCCTCGGACTCAACGGCGGCCCGGTGTTCAAGCACAGCGAGGCGTTCTCGTTCCAGGTCGCGACGGCCGACCAGGCCGAAACGGATCGCTACTGGAATGCGATCGTCGGCAACGGCGGGCAGGAGAGCGATTGCGGCTGGTGCAAGGATCGCTGGGGATTGTCATGGCAGATCACGCCGATCGCGCTGACCAGGGCGTTCACCGATCCCGACCGCGTCGCCGCCAAGCGTGCGTTCGACGCAATGATGACGATGAAGAAGATCGATATCGCAACCATCGAGGCGGCGCATCGCGGCTGAACACGCGTTTTCGACACGCGCATCTCGACTTCGCCCTATGCAAGACTGCAGAGCCCCACCGTCGTCCCCGGCAATGCTGCGGAAGTGAATTGCTTCGACGGATATCGCCCGGCCCAAGTCAAACGCCGGACACCGATCAAAGGACTGCACATGACAACATCCCATCGTCGCCCCCAGGTATGCGTCCTGGGTAGCGCGGAGCCGGACTCCGCAGCCTACGAGCTGGCCGGCGCAGCCGGAGCGCTGCTCACGAAACTCGGCATCACCGTGGTCAGCGGTTGCGGAAGCCCGGCCACCCGTGTAGCCGCCGAGCGCGCCATCGAAGCTGGTGGCATGGTGGTCAGTATCATTCCCCCGGGCCAGATGCCCGCCCCGGAGTGGCCCGCCAACGTCGTCATCCCTTGCGGCATGGGCGATGCCCGCAACCTGCTGATGGCGCTTGCCGGCGATGCCTGCATCGTCATCGGCGGTCGTGCAGGCACGATCTCGGAAGTCTGTCTGGCCTGGCTGCACAAGCGACCGCTGCTTCCGCTCGTGGGCTGCGGCGGCTGGTCCGACGGGCTTCCATCTAACCCACCGGACGAACGCCAGAACTCACCCATCCTGCCCTGGGGCTCGGTGGTGGAACTCGAGCAACAGCTTCGCGCCCTGGGCCTTGTCCAGGCTCACGCCTGACGCCACGGTTCGCGACGCGTTTCAACCGAAACATGGAACCTGTCGATTCTTCTGCGAGGCAACCCATGACTTCACGAACAGCATCCTGCAGTTGCGGCCAGCTTCGTATCGAGGTCAACGGTGAACCGCGCGGCGTCGGTGTATGCCACTGCCTTGCCTGCCAGCGCCGGACGGGTAGCGTCTTTGCGGCACTGGCGGGTTTCAGCGCACCGTTTCGCGTCTTCGGCACGGCGACAGAATACGTACGTACCGGCGACCACGGCTCGCGTTTCACCTTCCGGTTCTGCCCGGTATGCGGAACCACGGTCTTTCATACCGAAGAAGGTGAAGACGATCGCGTGAGCGTCGCCGTAGGGGCGTTCGCCGATCCGGGTTTTCCCGCGCCGACGGTTTCGGTCTATGACTGCCGCAGGCACCCCTGGGTCCGGTTGCCCGCGGGAGCGCAGGCGTTCGACAAGGATCCCGGATAACGGCTTTTTCCCTGGACAGGATGGCCATCGATCATGCAAGCCACGCATATCGTGTTGAAACAGGTGACGGACACCGGACTCGCCGCGGATGCACGCGATCTCTTTCGCGAGTACGCCGAAGCCATTGGCACCGATCTCGAATACCAGGGCTTTTCCGCCGAACTCGCGGCATTGCCAGATCCTTATGTACCGCCCAGGGGCGCGCTGTATCTCGCACACGTGGACGAGGAGCTCGCCGGTTGCGTGGCGCTGCGCCCCCTGCATGGCCAGATGGGTGAGATGAAGCGGTTGTACGTGCGGCCGGCGTATCGCAGCCTGGGCCTGGGGCGGCAATTGGTGGAGGCCGTGATTGCCGCCGCGCGGCATGCGGGATTCCGCGAGCTTCTTCTCGATACGTTGCCCACCATGGCATCAGCACAGTCGCTCTATCGACGCCTCGGCTTCGTCGAGATTCCGCCGTACAACGACAAGCACCTGCCGGGCACGCGGTTCTACGCCCTGGCACTGGCCGACGCATGATGGCGCACACTGTGCCAGCGACCGCGTCGACGCGCAGGGCGCCGTCGGAAGGTGCGTGCATGATCCATCCCACCACGACCGGGTTTCATGTCGAAATCCACGCAGGTGATTCGTCGTATAGATGATCCCGTCCACTGACTGCGAGCAGGCCATGTCGAAACTCCGCGTGCAGAGCTTTTCCTTGTCCCTCGATGGATATGGCGCCGGCCCCCGCCAGGATCTGGAAAACCCGCTGGGCGTGGGCGGCCCGGAACTGATGGAATGGTTCTTCCACACGCGCCTGTGGCAGACCATGTATGGCGGTGACGTCGGCGCGACCGGCGTGGACAACACGATGGCGGAGGAAGGGTTCAACGGCATCGGCGCCTGGATCCTGGGCCGCAACATGTTCGGCCCGATTCGCGGACCGTGGCCGGACGAGAGCTGGAGAGGATGGTGGGGCGAGGAGCCGCCGTATCACGTGCCCGTGTTCGTGCTGACGAACTATCCGCGGCCATCGCTGACGATGCAGGGTGGCACAGTGTTCCATTTCGTCACCGAAGGCATCCAGGCCGCTCTGGCGCAGGCGAAGGCCGCAGCCGGGGACCTCGATGTTCGCCTTGGCGGCGGCGTATCCACGGTGCGCCAGTATTTGCAGGCAGGACTGGTCGATGAGTTGCATCTGGCCGTCCGTCCGGTGCTGCTAGGCTCCGGCGAGAACCTGTTCCAGGGTCTCGACCTGCGGTCTCTCGGTTATGAGTGCCATCGCAGCGTGCCCGGTGAGCGGACGCAGCATGTCTTCCTGCGCAAGCGGGCCTAAGCACGACGTGCTCGTCAGCGCCCTGTGTCGAATGGCGTTCCGCTGATTCGTCAAACCCATGCCAACACGGCGCGCTTGAACTTCACGCTCCAGCGATCATCAGGAGAACGAGTCATGGGCAGCAACACCGTCAAGCTTCACCGAGTGCTCCGCACCACGCCGGAGAAGATCTATCGCGCTTTCACGGACGTGGATGCCATGGCGCGCTGGCTGCCGCCTAATGGTTTCACCGGCAAGGTGCATCAGCTGGATGCCAAGGTGGGTGGCACCTACCGGATGTCGTTCACCAACTTCAGCACGGGCCACAGCCACGCCTTCGGTGGCACCTATCACGAGCTCGTTCCGGGCGAGCGCCTGCGTTATTCGGGCACGTTCGACGATCCGAACCTGCCGGGCGAGATGCAGACCACCATCACGCTGCGCAAGGTGTCCTGCGGTACCGAGCTGAACGTCGTGCAGGAAGGCATCCCCGACATCATCCCCGTCGATGGGTGCTATCTCGGCTGGCAGGAGTCGCTGCTTCATCTGGCGGCTCTGGTTGAGCCGGAGATCCCGGGATAAGAAGCGGTCTGTCGCTCGACAGACGGGAACGTACGCATCACACCCGCCCATTGCGAACGAAGTTCATCGATCGCACACAACAGGAAGTTGCCATGTGGACTCATGAAGAGAGCATAGACATCCGCACCTCGCCCGAACGCATCTGGCAGCTGTTCGCGGATGTTCCAGGATGGAAGGCGTGGAACGCAGGCATCGATCGCATCGAACTGCATGGCCCCTTCGTCGCCGGTACGACCTTCACGATGCAACCGCCGGGCTCGGAAGCCTTCGTCAGTACGCTGGTTGATGTCCGTGACCACGAAGGCTTTACGGACGAGACCGTCATCGACGGTACCTGTGTCGTCGTCGAGCACTGCATCGAGCCTCAGGGCTCGGGTGGTGTGCGTGTCGTTTATCGCACCCGGATCACCGGCCCCTCCGCCGAAGCCTTCGGGCCCATGGTGACCGGTGATTTCGGTGAGGTGCTGCGCGGGCTGAAGGCGCTGGCCGAACAACCTTGAGTGTGCGGTGGCATGAGCCACCCGAAACGCCGCAAGTGCGCCTTGATCAAAACGAAAGCCCCGGCAAAACCGGGGCTTTCGTTATCGTGCGGGATGATGCGCTCAACCGCGATGCAGGGCCCGATGGGCGATGTCGCGGCGACAGAACGCGCCTTCGTAATGGATCTTGCCGACCGCGGCGTAGGCATGTTCGCGTGCCGCGGCGATGTCCTTGCCGAGCGCGCACACGGTGAGCACACGGCCGCCCGCCGTCACGACCTCACCCTTGCCATCGAGCTGGGTGCCCGCGTGGAAAACCTTGGAGTCAGGACCGAAGTCGCTGTCCAGGCCAGTGATGACGTCGCCGTTGCGTACCTTGCCCGGATAGCCTCCTGCCGCCATCACCACGCCCAGCGACGGACGCGGATCCCACTGCGCGTGGGTGTGGTGCAGCTCTCCGTCGAGCGCGGCTTCGATCAGCTCGACCAGGTCGGACTTCAGGCGCAGCATGACGGGCTGCGTTTCCGGGTCGCCGAAACGCACGTTGAATTCGATGACCTTGGGCGCTCCGCTCTTGTCGATCATCAGGCCCGCGTAGAGGAAACCGATGAAGGGCGCACCTTCCATCGCCATGCCGCGCAGCGTCGGCTCGATGACTTCCTTGAGGATGCGCTTTTCCACGTCCGGGGTGACTACCGGCGCGGGCGAATAGGCACCCATGCCGCCGGTATTCGGACCGAGGTCGCCTTCGTCGCGGCGCTTGTGGTCCTGGCTGCTGGCCATCGGGAGCGCGTGCTGGCCATCGCTCATCACGATGTAGCTGGCTTCCTCGCCATCGAGGAATTCCTCGATCACCACGCGCGCGGACGCGTCGCCGAACTGGTGCGCGCCGAGCATGTCGTGCAGTGCCTGTTCCGCGTCGGCCTGGGTCAGCGCGACCACCACGCCCTTGCCGGCGGCAAGGCCATCGGCCTTGATGACGATCGGCGCGCCGTGCTTGCGCACGTAGGCCAGTGCCGGATTGAGCTCGGTGAACACCGCGTAGTAGGCGGTGGGAATGTTGTGGCGGTGCAGGAAGTCCTTGGCGAAGGCCTTGGAGCCCTCCAGCTGGGCGGCCACGGCGCGCGGGCCGAAGCAGCGCAGGCTCGCCGCACGGAACTTGTCGACCACACCGGCCACCAGCGGCACTTCGGGGCCGACCACGGTCAGCTCGATCTTCTCGTCCTTGGCCAACTTGAGCAGGCCATCGATGTCAGTGACGGCCACATTCACATTGCGCAGGCCCTTCTCGCGCGCCGTGCCGGCGTTGCCGGGAGCAACGATCACCTCGCTCACGCGCGGCGACTGCTTGAGCTTCCACGCCAGCGCGTGTTCGCGCCCACCGCTGCCGATGACCAGGACTTTCATGCTCACTCCACTGCTTGAGGACAGCGCCGAGGGGGCGCAGTCGGTCATTGTAGTGGTTGGGGTGGGTTTGCGCAGCGCAGCAAGGGGGCGGCAACCAGGTAACCAAGGGCGGGGTATCCCTGGTAGGTGATCCCGCCGCGAGCACCCGCCCCTCACCCCGACCCTCTCCCCGGCGGGGAGAGGGAGAAGTGATAGACCGGTGGAAACAACGGGGCTGCCTTAAGTCCTCAGCGTCACGGCGCGTTGCGGTGTAGCCGCTGTTTGACGGCGGAGGCAGTCGCAATCCGTGCTCGGGAACCTTCAAAGCTTTTCCCATCGAAATGCTGCCAGCTCTTCAGGTCGTTTTCTTTGGGTTACTTTTCTTTTGGACCAGCAAAAGAAAAGTGACTCGAGCGCCGGCAGGGGATCGAAACGCCCGCCGCGTAGGCGGCACGCTGGCGATCGCGCATCAAGCAGGAGCCGAGCCCTGGATGACCAGCCTTTGGCTGTTGTAAAGCCCTTCTGGCCTGCGCAGTGATGACGAACAGGGGCGAGAACCGCACCCTCTCCCCAACCCTCTCTCCCACAGGGACTACCTTCGGGTCGCCGGAGGGAGAGGGAGCTACCGCTCGCTCACCTGAGAGGTGGGGCATGATGCGCCTGTCGCGCACAGGGTCCGCCCCCACAAAATCGCGCGGAAGCTAGAAGAGCCGGGCCTACAGCAGCGCCAGCAACGCCGCCCGCGGCAACTTACCCGTCTCGTTACGCGGCAATGCATCCACCAGCTTGAGCGGCCGCGGCAGGAACACCGGATCCACCGCCTGGCGCAAACCATCGAGGATGGAGTGCTCGTGCATGCCGGGGGCCACGGCCAACGCTGCGATGCGATGGACACCCAGCGGGTCGCCGCCATCGAGCTGGAACACGACGCCGTCCTTCACGCCCGGGATCGCCAGCAGACGGCGCGTCAGGTCACCGAGCGAAGCGCGCTTGCCGGCGATTTCCAGCATGTCGGCATGGCGTCCACGCAGGCGGAAGCGCTGGCCGCCGTCATGCAGGGAGACGATGTCGGCCAGCGTCATCGGCTCGTCCAGCTGCGGCGCGCGTACCTGCGTGCCATCGGGCTGCGGGTGCAGGTGAACGCCGTCGAACAGGGTCCACGGCTCGTCTGCCGCCGCGCGGCGGCTGGCGAAGACGCAGGTCTCGGTGGAGCCGAAGACCTCCAGCAGCGGGGCGCCGTAGCGCTCCTCGGCCGCCTGCGCCAGCTCCACCGGCATGGGCGCGGTAGCGGACACCATGGCAGCAATGGATGGCATCGCCACGCCGGATTCGATCAGGGCGCGCAGATGCACGGGCGTGGTCACCAGGACACGTGGCTCGGGTACCTCCGCCAGCGCAGCGGCGACATCGCCAGGAAAGAACGGGCGCCCGGCATGCACGCTGACGTCGTCCAGCAGCGGCAGCAGCACGGACATCTCCATGCCGTACATGTGCTGGGGCGGCACCGTCGCCACCACGTGGAAACCCTTGCCTACCGCGGCATGCAGCATGCGCAGGTTGCCGGCGTTGCTGGCGTGGAAACTGCGCCAGGTCTTGGCATTGCCCTTGGGCACGCCGGTGGAGCCGGAGGTGTAGCCGATGGCCACCACCTGCTCGGCGGGAATATCCATCCAGGCGCAGCCGTCGGCAGCGTCGGGCGTATCGAGCAGGGCGGGCAGGTGGCGGTAGTGCGGCGGCGGGTTGTCCAGCGCCAACTCGCCTACGGCATAGCAACCCGGATGCGTGGCCATCACCTCGGCCACGGCTTGCGGTGCGCGCGAGGACGGCAGCAGGTTGGCCTGGCCACGCAGCGCGATGGCGCAGAACGCCACCAGGAAGGCATAGCGGTCTTCGCACAGGTTCACCGCGGTGGCGGCAGGCGGCAACTGGGCGGCGATTGCCTGCACATGCGCCAGGAACTGCGCAGCGCTCACGGGCTTGCCCTCGCGCCAGGCCACGGTGCGCTCCGGCCGGCCGGCCACCAGCAAGGGCAGGCCGTTGGCCGCCTGATCCCGCTGGAAGCTTTCGAAAACGATGGCCAAGCTCATCTCCAAGGCTGCAAGTCAAACCGACGAGCCGGCAAGCGCAGGCCGCCATGCGAACGGGTAAACGCTGTGAGCCCGTTGAGGTCCCCATCCTCAGGGCAGCCACTGAATCCGCCCCTACCGGCGAGCCGTGGCATGCGGAGGCTGTTCATGATTCGCACCATTTTGCGAAACGAACAACCTCAGTCAGGCTCGGATGATAGCGCCTGAGATGGCGTCGCGTATGACGGTCGGTTTCTGCTGATCCCCCACCGGGGCATCCAGCATGCCCTCGAGGGCGTCGCCGAAGTAGGCCTCGACGGTCGCCGCGGTACGCGCCGGTGGCTCGCCATGGGGGTTGGCGCTGGTGGACACCAGCGCGCCACCGAAGGCGCGGCAGAGTGCGGCGGCGGGGGCGTGCGCGGTCACCCGCAAGGCGATGCCGGCGTGCGCACCGGCCACCCAGTCGGGCACCGCCGGCGAACGGGGGAAGATCCAGGTATGGGGACCCGGCCAGCTGGCCCGCACCTGGGCCAGCACCTCGGACGGCACGGCACTGAGGTCGATGTAGCGTTCGACCTGGGAAAAATCCGCCGCGATCAGCAGCACGCCCTGCGTGGCCGGGCGCTGTTTGAGCGCGAACACATGCTCGAACGCTCCCTGATCATGTGGATCGCAGCCGAGGCCGAAGACGGCCTCGGTGGGGTAGGCGAGGACGCCGCCACGGCGCAGCAGCGCAGCGGCGGCATCAAGGTCGGCAAGAGTGAAGCGAGCCGCCACTCAGGCGGTCGTCTTCTTGCTGGCCGCCTTTTTGGCGGTGGCCTTCTTCGTGGCGGCCTTCTTCGCCGTGGTCTTCTTGGCGACCGTCTTCTTCGTGGCCGTCTTGGTTGCCGCAGCCTTCTTGGTCGCAGCCTTCTTGGCGGTCGCCGTCTTGGCCGTGGCCTTCTTCGCGGCGGGCTTCTTCTCCGCAGCAGCCTTCTTTGCCGCTGCCTTCTTGAACGCGCCACGCCCCTTCTTGACCGGCGCCGCCGCGAGCAACTCGATGCACTGGGCCTCGGTCAGCGCCTTCGGCTCCTGGTCCTTCGGGATGCGCGCGTTCTTCTCGCCATCGGTGATGTAAGGACCAAAGCGGCCATTGAGCACCTGCACGCCGTTGCCGAAGTCCAGGATGGTGCGGTTGGCAATCATCTCCAGCTTTTCCTGCACGATCTGCAGGGCGCGCGGCAGCTCGATGGTGTACGGATCGTCCTCGGGCTTGAGCGAGGCATAGGTGCTGCCCTGCTTCACGAACGGACCGAAGCGGCCCACGCCCACGCTCACCTCGTCACCGTTGTCGGCCTGGCCGAGCTTGCGCGGCAGCTTGAACAGCTCCAGTGCCTCTTCCAGCGTGATGGTGTGCATGCTGGTGCCCGGACGCAGGCTGGCGAACTGCAGCTTCTCGTCGGTGTCCTTGTCGCCGATCTGCGCATACGGCCCGTAGCGGCCCAGGCGCACCGAAACCGGCTTGCCGGATTTCGGATCAGTGCCCAGCTCGCGCGCGCCGGTGGCTTCGCTGCGATCGACCGACTCGGTCTTTTCGTCCACCTGCTGCTTGAACGGCTGCCAGAAGCGCTCCATCAGCGGCACCCAGGCTTCCTCGCCACGGCTCACCGCGTCCAGCTCATCCTCGAGCTTGGCGGTGAAGTCGTAGTCGACGTAGCGGGTGAAATGCGAGGTGAGGAACTTGCTCACCGCGCGACCCACGTCGGTCGGCTTGAAGCGGCGACTGTCGAGCAACACGTATTCGCGGTTCAACAGCACCTGGATGATGCTGGCGTAGGTGGACGGACGGCCGATGCCGTATTCCTCCAGTGTCTTCACCAGGCTCGCTTCGGAATAGCGCGGCGGCGGTTCGGTGAAATGCTGGTCGGCCGCGATGTCGTGCAGCGCGACCTGCTCGCCCACTTCGAGCTTCGGCAGGCGGCGGCCTTCGTCGTCATCGTCCGCGTTCTTCTGGTCGCGACCTTCCTCGTACACCGCCAGGAAGCCCGGATCGATCACGGTCGTGCCGGTCGAGCGGAACGCGGCGTCGCCACCGGCGACATGCTTGACTTCGAAGTCCACCGACACGGTGTTCATCGTGGCGTGGATCATCTGGCAGGCGACCGTGCGCTTCCAGATCAACTCGTACAGCTTGCGCTGCTCGTCGTTGAGGAACGAGGCCACTTCGCGCGGCGTGCGCATGGCCGAGGTCGGACGGATCGCCTCATGCGCTTCCTGCGCATTCTTGGACTTGGACTTGTAGGTCTGCGGATGGTCCGGCAACGCCTTGCGGCCGAAGTCGCGCGTGATCAGCTCGCGCAGCTCGCCCAGCGCATCCTCGGACAGCGCCACCGAGTCGGTACGCATGTAGGTGATCAGGCCGACGTTGCCTTCGCTGCCCAGCGAGACGCCTTCGTACAAACCCTGCGCCACCTTCATGGTGCGGCTGGTGGAGAAGCCGAGCTTGCGCGCGGCCTCCTGCTGCAGCGTGGAGGTGGTGAACGGCGGCGCCGGACGGCGCTTGCGTTCCTTGCTGCCCACGTCGCTGACGGTGAGGCGGCCATGCGCTGCTTCCTTCAGCGCCGCACGCGCAGCCATCGCGTCGTGCTCGTTGGTGAGGTCGAACTGCTCGAACTTCTTGCCGTGCAGCTTGGTGAGCCTGGCGGTGAAATCACCCTCGGCATGGCGCAGCTGCGCCTCGATGGTCCAGTACTCGCGCGCCTTGAACGCTTCGATCTCTTCCTCGCGCTCGACGATCATGCGCAAGGCCGGCGACTGCACGCGGCCGGCGGACAGGCCGCGCTGTACCTTGCGCCACAACACCGGCGACAGGTTGAAGCCGACCAGGTAGTCCAGCGCGCGGCGCGCCTGCTGCGCGTCGACCATGTCCAGCGACAGTTCGCGCGGCGCCGCGACGGCAGCCTTGATCGCCTTGGGCGTGATCTCGGAGAACACCACGCGATGGAGCTGCTTGCCCTTGGTCAGGCCGCGCTCCTTGAGGATCTCGCTGATGTGCCAGGAAATGGCCTCACCCTCGCGATCCAAGTCGGTCGCGAGGTAGATGTCGTCGGCCACCTTGGCCGCCTTGGCGATGGCATCGACGTGTTTCTCGTTGCGGTCGATGACCTCATAGGCCATGGCAAAGCCGTGGTCGGGGTCCACGGCCCCTTCCTTCGGCTTCAGGTCACGCACGTGACCGTACGAGGCGAGGACCTGGAAGTCCTTGCCGAGGTACTTGTTGATCGTCTTGGCCTTGGCCGGCGACTCGACGATAAGCAGGTTTTTTGCCATGAAACTCGGTATCCGCCATCAATGGCCACGCCCGTCCGGGGCCAGCCTCTATATTTAGTTAAAGGCATGCCGACTCAACCGCGTCAAGCTCGATCATGTGAAAACGAGTCGCGCTACGGCTTTGCCTCAATCCGGCAGGCGCTGAAAGCGATTGCCGGGCAGGGCTTCGACCTTGCCTTCCAGTTCCAGCAACAACAGGGCGGACGTCAGGCCGGCGACAGCTTGACCCGTGCGGTCGGCCAACTCGTCGATGGCCGTGGGCGCATGCCCCAGCGCATCCAGCAACGCCTCGCTGGCCGCATCCATCGGTGCGGGCGGCGAGAGGGCTGCCGTATCTTCGAGCCGGCTGGCCAGTTCCCGCCCCAGCGCAATCGCCGCCGGGACAAGCACTTCCACGATCTCACTGGCCGTCTCAACCAGTCGTGCGCCATCGCGGATCAATTGGTGGCAGCCGCGGGCGAGCGGATTATGAATGGAACCGGGCAAGGCGAATACCTCCCGGCTCTGCTCGACTGCCAAGCGGGCGGTGATCAGCGAGCCCGAATGCAGCCCCGCCTCCACCACCAGCGTGCCCAGGGAGAGGCCCGCCAGCAGACGATTGCGGCGTGGGAAGTGGTCGGCCCGAGCCTGGGTTCCCGGCGGAAACTCGCTTACCACTGCCCCTTGGGCCGCGATACGGCGAGCCAGCTCGTGATGCTTGCGTGGATAGACGCGATCCGGCCCGGTGCCGATCACCGCCACCGTGGGCACGCCGGCGTCCAGCGCCGCCAGGTGCGCCGCGCCGTCGATCCCGTCCGCCATGCCGCTGGTGATGACCAGCCCTGCCCGTCCCAGCGCCTGGGCGAAGGCACGCGCATGCGCCCGCCCGCTCAGGCTGGCAGCGCGTGCGCCGACGATGGCCACCTGCGGATACAGCAGCCACTGCGGCTCGCCCGCCACGAAGAGGGCAGCAGGCGGCTGCGGAATGGTCTCCAGCAGCGGCGGGAAGTCTTCATCGGTGCAGCACAGCAGGCGATGACCCGGCCGGGCCAGCCACGCCAGGTCCGCGGCCACGCGTGCTGCGTCCGGTTGCCTCAGCCAGCCACGAGCGGCCTCGGGCAGCGTCGCCGCGTGCCGCCGGAGGCCATCCAGCACGCACTGGATGTCACCGTCATGGGCGACGAGCTGTTCGCGCAAGCCGGCTGGCCCCAGGCCTGGCGTACGCAACAGGATCAGCCAGGCGCGGCATAGGTCGGTATCGATCATGGCCGCCCAGCCTAGGGCGGCCCCAAAAAGAAACGGCGCGGTGGTCACCGCGCCGTTCTGTCATCCGATGCCGCGAGGCTTATTCCGGCAGTTCGAGCTTGTCCTGCCTGTGCACGGGGCGCAGGCCGTCCATGATCAGGCCGTAGCTCACGCGATCGAAGGTGCGGAACACCATCACGTGGCCCACGAACTCCTGCGGCAGCGTCACGCTCTGGCCGGTGCCGCGATCCCAGCTGTTGCTGGCCACGTCGTCGGCAATCGTTTCGCCCGGCTGGTAGATCGAGTAGGTCTGGCCGTTCTCCACGCCGTCCTGCGCACCGATGTTCAGTGCCACCACCTGGCGCGGACCCACCGCGTCGTAGGCATCGGTGAAGGCGATGACGCGTGCATTGCCCGGCAGCGACTTCGGCGCATGCGGGTAGTAATACGGGTCGTACGGCTTGTCATCGACCGGCAGGATGCGGTCGCCCTTGCGGATCTCCATAGTGGAATCCAGCAGGAGCAGGGTAGACGGATCACCCGTGCGCAGCACTTCGGCGGTGCCGATGACGCTGACTTCAGTGCCGATTTCCTTGCCGCGGCCGTAGTGGCCGTCATTGCGAAAATCTTCCTTCCACGGCGTACGGATCATGGACACATCGCTGTCCAGCGGATGGGCCACAAGGTCGGCGCCGTTATCGCGGCCCTTGTCGCCGTCGAAATTGCGGAAGACCTGGGTCGGACGCACGATGACGAAACGCTGGCCGGGCTGGGCATCAAGATGTCGCACATAGACATTCCTGCCCACCGTGCCACGCAAATCCGCCTCTTCGAAACCCACGACGTACGGCAGCGCCGATACCTCGTTGGAGTCCAGCACGCGCATTTCCTTGAGAAACATGTGCAGCTCGGAAAGCGGAATCGCAGGAATCGCGTCACCTTCGGTGCGTACGCGGGGCTGCAAGCCCACGCGCGGACCGTTGATGAAGGACAGGTTGAGCACATCCCCCGGATAAATCAGGTGCGGATTCTGCACCTGCGGATTGGCCTGCCAGATCTCGGGCCACAGCCACGGCTTGGACAGGAATCGTGCAGAGATCGCCCAGAGCGTGTCGCCCTTGCGCACCGTATAGGTATCGGGGTGATCGGCGCGCAGTTGCGCACCTGCAGCATAAACAGCCACTGTGACCAGCATGCCGGCCAGCAGCCCAATGGACTTTCTGATCATAAACGGGAATCCCCCATCCCCCGACGCTCGGGCGAGTGTAACCGAACCGCTTGTTCACGCAACCGTGCCCAGTTGGCAAAATGGCATGCCTTCCGGGGGCTTGGCGGCGTACAATAAGGCCCATTCTAGATCGCGCCCGGGCTTGGTTTTCACCGATTCGCCCGCAGTTTGAGCGCCTGAGGTAAAGCCATGTCCGTCCTGACCATTCTCGAATTCCCCGATCCCCGCCTGCGTACCAAGGCCGAGCCCGTGCGCGTTTTCGACGCGGAGCTCAAGCAGTTCGTGGCTGACATGTTCGAAACCATGTACGACGCCAACGGCGTGGGCTTGGCCGCCACCCAGGTCAACGTGCACCAGCAGGTACTGGTGGCCGACATGAGCGAGGAAAGCAACCAGCCGCTGGCGCTGATCAATGCGCAGATCGTCGAAAAGGACGGTGCGCAGGTCTACCAGGAAGGCTGCCTGTCGTTCCCCGGTATCTATGCCGACGTCACCCGCGCGCTCAAGGTGAAGGTGAAGGCTCAGGACGTGGACGGCAACACCATCGAGCGCGAGTTCGAAGGGCCGCTGGCCGTATGCATCCAGCACGAGATGGACCACCTCGCCGGCAAGGTCTTCGTGGATTACCTCTCGCCGCTCAAGCGCTCCATGCTGCTCAAGCGCCTGGAGAAGCAGCGCAAGCAGGCGGCCAGCGCTTGAAGCTCCGCGTCGTTTTCGCGGGCACCCCCGACTTTTCCGTCCCCTGCCTTGAAGCCTGCCGCGCCAGCGGCGCCGAGGTGGTGGCCGTTTACACCCAGCCGGACCGCCCGGCCGGTCGCGGCCGCAAGCTGACGCCCAGCCCGGTGAAGCAGGCGGCCGAAGCGGCCGGCATCCCGGTCGAACAGCCCGAATCCCTGAAGTCCGCCGAGGCGCAGGCCACGCTCGCGTCCTATGCCCCCGACCTGATGGTGGTCGTGGCGTATGGCCTGATCCTGCCGCGCAAGGTGCTGGCGATCCCGCGCCTGGGCTGCTGGAACGTGCATGCCAGCCTGCTGCCGCGCTGGCGCGGCGCCGCGCCGATCCAGCGCGCGATCCTCGCCGGCGATGCCGAGAGCGGCGTCGACCTGATGCAGATGGAGGCGGGCCTCGATACCGGTCCGGTACTGCTGGAACGGCGCACGCCCATCAGCCGCGACGACACCGGCGGCTCGCTGCACGACCGCCTCGCCGCACTGGGCGCGGACGTGCTCGCCGAAGGCCTGGCTCGGGTCATGGCCGGCGAAACGCTGGCGGCGCGCGTGCAGCCGGAAGAGGGCGTCACTTACGCACACAAGCTGGACAAGGCCGAGGCTCGGCTGGATTTCCAGCGTCCCGCGATCGAACTGGAGCGCCAGGTGC
Source organism: Dyella amyloliquefaciens (assembly GCF_004296575.1). GTDB lineage: Bacteria > Pseudomonadota > Gammaproteobacteria > Xanthomonadales > Rhodanobacteraceae > Dyella > Dyella amyloliquefaciens. The sequence continues at coordinate 60,877 of NZ_SAYT01000008.1, forward strand.
GTGCGTTCGATCCGTGGCCGGTGGCCGAGGGCGAGATCAGCGGCGAGCTGCTGCGCGTATGGGCAGCCCGCGCCGTCGATGGTCGCCCCGATGCCACGCCCGGCACCGTGATCGGCATGAGCCGCGATGGCATCGACGTCGCCTGCGCCGAGGGTGCCCTGCGCATCACCGCGCTGCAGCGCGCCGGCGGCAAGCGCATCACCGCGGCTGACTACCTCAATGGGATGAAGACCCGCAGCAGCTGAAGCTTTCCGTTCCCGGCGGACCGGAAGCGATTGAGGGCCTGGTCGTTGACTCCGCTTTTCATTCCCCTCCGCTAAGTTTCCTGCCATGACCGATACCCGCGCCCTTGCCGCACAGGCCCTTGCCGACGTCGCCCTGCGCGGTGCTTCGCTGCGCGACGCCATGGAACGTTACGCGCCGCGCCTGGCGGATGCGCGCGACCGCGCGCTGCTGATGGCACTGCTGAGCGATGGATCACGCTGGTGGCTGCGCTTCGACCCGGCGCTCGACCGCCTGCTCGACAAACCGCTGCGCCAGAAGGAACCGGCCATCCATGCGCTGCTCGTGTTGGGCCTGGTGCAACTGGAAATCCTGCAACTGCCCGACTATGCCGCGGTAGCCGCCACCGTGCAGGCTGCCAAGGCACTGCAACGCCCACGGCACGCGGGGCTGGTCAACGCCGTATTGCGACGCTGGCAGCGCGAACGCGTCGAACTGCTGGCCGCGCTCGATGCGAAGCCGCAGACGCGCCATGCGCACCCGGCGTGGCTGGCCAAGGCGATCACGCGCGACTGGCCGGAACAGGCCGACGCGGTCATGGCCGCCGACAATCGCGAGCCGCCACTGATGCTGCGCGTGAATCGCCGGCGCACCGACCGCGAGTCGCTCATCGAGCGCCTGCGTTTGGATGGCTATACGGCGGATGCACACCCTTGGCTGGCGGACGGCATCGTGCTCCCACACAGCACCGACGTCACCCGCATGCCCGGCTTCGCCGCCGGGGAATTCGCCGTGCAGGACGGTGCCGCGCAGATCGCGGGCGACCTGGCCGATCTTCACCGTGCACAGCGCGTGCTCGACGCCTGCGCCGCCCCGGGCGGCAAGGCCTGTCACCTGCTGGAGCGCGAGGACATCGCGCTCACCGCGCTGGAGTTCGATCCGAAGCGCGCGCAGCGCATCACCCAGAACCTCGAACGCCTCGGCCTCAAGGCCGACGTCGTCATCGGCGACGCCGGCGAGCCGTCGGCCTGGTGGGACGGCAAGGCTTTCGATCGCATCTTCATCGATGCGCCCTGCTCCGCCACCGGTGTATTGCGCCGCCGCCCCGACGTGCGCCTGCACCGTCGCGACAGCGATATTGCGCCGCTGGTCGCACAGCAGCAGCGCATCCTGGACGCGTTGTGGCCCTTGCTGGCCCCGGGCGGCAAGCTCGTCTACATCACCTGCTCGCTGTTGCGCACCGAGAACGAAGCCGTGGTGAGCCGTTGGCTGGAAGGGCGCCAGGACGCCCGGGCCGTGAGTTTCTCGCTGCCTGCGGGACAGCCGGCCGCCGTGGGCTGGCAGGTGCTGCCCGGCGATGGCGATCTGGACGGCATGTACTATGCCGTCCTCGAGAAGCCCTGAGGCCACCCTTCGCGCGCCACGAGCGCGCCCGCCACGGCGCCGCACGGCGTGGGCGATGGCCCGTTACGCTATAGAACGTTTGCGACGCGGCCACGCCGTCTCCCCGGAACCCACGCATGCACGCCACCTCCCAAGCCACCTCGCAGGAACGCCGCCAGTTCTGGCTGCTTTTGTTGATCGCCCTGGTGGTGATCGGCGCCGGCATGGGCCTGCGCGATCCCTGGCCCTCCGACGAGCCGCGCTTCGCGCTGGCCGCCAAGCAGATGGTGGAAAGCGGCGACTGGTTGTTCCCGCATCGCGGCAGTGAGCTTTACTCGGACAAACCGCCGATGCTGTTCTGGCTGGAGGCTGCCAGCTACACGGTGATCGGCAACTGGCGCATCGCGTTCCTGCTGCCGTCGTTGCTGGCTGCACTCGGTTGCCTGCTGTGCGTGTACGACCTCGGTCGGCGCCTGTGGAACCGCCAGGTGGGCCTGTACGCCGCCTCGGCGCTGCTGATCACCTTCCAGTTCGTCTACCAGACCAAGCGCGCGCAGATCGATCCGTTGGTGATGTTCTACATCACCGCGGCGAACTGGGGCCTGCTGGTGCATCTGCTCAAGGGACCTAACTGGCGGGCGTTCTGGTTCGGCTGTTTCTGCGCGGGATTGGGCGTGATCACCAAGGGCGTGGGCGTGCTCGCGCTGTTGATGCTGGTGCCGTACCTCGTCGCCAGCTTCGGCCATTGGAACGGCGTCGCGCGCATGGGCCCCGGCGCATGGTGGCGCTGGGCGATGGGATTGGTCGCTTTGCTGATTGCCATGGCGTTGTGGCTGGTGCCGATGCTGCTGGGCGCGAAGGCCCACGCGAACGATCCGGCGTACGCTGCCTACGTCAACGACATCCTGTTCCACCAGACCGCGGGGCGCTACGGCAAGTCGTGGGACCACCACCACCCGGTGCTGTACTACCTGCCCATCGTGCTGTTCACCTGGCTGCCGCTGTCGCTGACCTATCCGGGCACGCTGCCGCGCTGGTGGCGCGCGTTGAAGGCGAAGGATGCGCGCATCCTGCTGCCGCTGGGCTGGATCGTGCTGCTGCTGGTGTTCTTCTCCATTCCCAAGGGCAAGCGCGATGTCTACATCATGCCGGCGCTGCCGATGCTGGCGCTGGTGACTGCGCCTTATCTGGGCGAACTGCTGCAGAAGCGCTGGCTGCGCATCGCGGGGCTGGCCTTCATCGGCGTGATGGGCGCGGCGATGCTCGGCGTGGGCGCAGCGGCACTGGTGGCGCATCCCAAGTTCGCCAGCGAGTTCGCCACCGCGCGTGGCTTCGAAGATGGCGGGCGGGCGCTGCTGTGGATGGCCGCGACCCTCGGCGCCGTCCTGTTGTTGCTGGTTGCGGTGCTGCGCGAGCGCCGGGCCGTGACGGCCGTGGCATGCGGCATGGCGGCGATGTGGCTGGTGCTGGGTTTCTGGGCCTACCCGATCCTCAACGATTCGAGCTCCGCCGCCGGCGTCATGCAGGAAGTGCGCGAGCGCTTGCCGGCCGGCGACCAGCTCGGCATGGTGGCGTGGAAGGAGCAGAACCTCCTGATGCTCAATCGTCCAGCCGTCGATTTCGGCTTTACCCAGCCCTGGCACGATCAATACGCAGCGGCCGTGAAGTGGCAGGCGCAGGACCCCGCGCATCGCTGGCTGTTCGTGCTGGACCCGGTGATGGGCCAGTGCGTGGACCGCAGCAAGGCAATCAGCCTGGGTCACGCCAACCGCCGCGAGTGGTGGATGTTCAAGGCCGACGCCGTGGTGCCGGGATGCCAGCCTGACGAAAGTGTCGATCGCCTGCCGGCGGCGGCCATCGACGACTGACGCATGCATGGGCGACCGCCAGCATGGCGGCCGCCTCACCTTATCCCGCCGCCAGCAGCGCCTGGTACACCGCTTCGGTGCGCTGGACGAACAAGGGAAGCCCGAAGTCCCGCTCGGCATGCTCGCGCGCTGCCAGACCCATGGCCGGCAGCGGCTCGCGTTCTTCCAGGAGTTTCGCGACGGCAGCGGCGATCGCGGACCGGTCGCGCACCGGCACCAGCCAGCCATCCTTGCCCGGCTCCACGTTCTCGGGCAGGCCGGCGTAATCGCTGAGCAGCACGGGCTTGCCCATCGCCATCATTTCGCGGCAGGCGAACGAGATCGTCTCGACGTCGTACGACAGCACGAAACCCGCATCGAGCGCCGCGACCAACGGGCGCGGATCGGCAAGCACGCCGGGAAATACCACGTTGTCCTGCAAACCCAGCGCCGCGACACGTTCCAGCTCGGCGGCCTTGGGCGGCACGCCGGCGATCAGGATGCGCAGGCGTTGGCGCTGGTCCGGCGAAAGCGAGGCGACAGCCTCCAGCAGATCCATCCAGCCTTTGTAGGCCGCCGTACCGGCATTGCTGCCGAGCAACAGCATGCCGTCGTCGGCGCACCAGCGGGATCGTTCCGTCGCCGCCGCTTCCGCAGGCCACGGCGACCAGTGATCGATGTCGATGCCGTTGTGGACGGTGGACAGGCGGCAACGCCGGTAGGCGGTGGCCGCCAGTTCGCGTCGCGTGTAGTCGCAGACGGCGATCACCTGATCGGTGCGGCGCGCGCGAAGCCAGTGGCCGATGCCGCGCACGGGCTTGGAGTTGTGCTTGGTCCAGACCAGGGCCGGCCGTTTCGCCGGCATCGCCGAGAGCACCAGGCGATGATCGGCCGAGCCATTCACATGAATGATGTCGAAAGCGTGCTCACGCAGGTAGCGCGCCAGTTGCTGGCGCGCGCGCCCACGAGCCCGCCATCGACCCAGTCCATTGGGAAAGGGCTGGTCCAACACGAACACGCCGGGCAGGGCGCGTGCTTCCCGATGGAGGCGGCTGCCGGGCGGAGCCGCCACGTGAATCTCGTGGCGCGCAGCCAGTGCGGCAGCCAGGGTACGGATGTAGGTGGTGTGACCTCCACCATCACCCGAGTGGAAGTTGGTGAACAAAAGCTTCACGCCCAAGCCTCAAGGAGCGACGACGACCCGATGCAGGAACCTGCCGGGATATGAACCCTATCTCTCTTGTACTAGGGGAAGGGCCCGGATTTCCTCATAGAATGTCATAGATTGCACAGGCGGATTCCTGTTCCCTCCAGGTACGAGTGGGGCAGTGGCCTTCGCGGCTGTAGGTGCGTTGGCCTGGCTTCGCTGGCCGGGAAAAATCGAGGATCGGATGAGAGTAGTTCCCCATGCCACCGTGGCCGCACGTATTGCCCCGCTGGTATCCACGTTGTTGCTCGCCTTGCTTCCCCTCTCATTCGCCACCCCGGGCCGGGCCAAGGCGGCCCTGTTCGGCACGCTGTTCTTCTATGGGCTGTACCTGCTGATCGCCAACCGACAGGCGCGAGCCATCTATGCCGGCGCACGGCCTTTCACCTGGCTCTGCTGGGTCATCGTGCTGTATTCGGCGGCCAACATCCTGGGGCACGGGCTGCGCTGGAACGAGTTCGACCTGCCCTCGCACATCCTGATGTTCCTCGCCATCGCCGCCGTATTCACCCAGCCGCTGCGACTTCCGTGGTTCTGGCGCGGGCTCAGCCTGACCGCGGCGGTACTCGGCCTGGTTTGCATCTATCAACACTATTTTCAGGGTGCCGAGCGTGCGTCGGGCATCGACGCCAGCGACTGGGGCGTGATCGAGCTGGCGATGTTCATGCTGGTGCTGTCGCTGAATGGCGTGGTGCAACTGCTGCGACCGCAAGTCGGGCTGCCCATGCGCCTCTTCCATGCCTTGTGCGCTGCGCTCGGCATGTTCGGTGCGCTGCTGACGCAAAGTCGCGGCCCGTTGCTGGCCTGCGTTCCCGCGTTCGCGCTGGTGATCGGGTTCGCCATCTACCGTACCCGACGCTGGCGCGAACCCGTGATCGTACTGGTCGGCGCGGTGGTGGTCGCGGCGGCAGCCGTTTTCCTGATGCGGGGCGAGATCGTCGCCCGCTTCGACGCCATCGGCCATGAGGTGCGCACCTACAGCAGCACCGACACCCAGGGTGCCGTGCGCGAACGCCTGGAAATGTGGCGGGTCGCCCGCCGCGCCTTCCTCGAGCACCCGGTCACCGGCGTGGGCATCGACCAGTTCGGTACTTATACGCAATCGCAGGTAAAGCTGGGGCGGGCCAGCGACTCCATCGCCAAATACGAGCATCCGCATAGCGAGTACCTGGAGGCGGCGGTGGCCGGCGGCATTCCTGGCCTGATCCTGCTGTTGCTGCTGTTCGGCATGCCGCTGGTGTTCTTTGCGCGCCGCGTGTTTGATTCCGACGACGCCATCGCGACCTCGGCCACCGTCGGCCTGCTGACCGTGATGATGTATGCGCTGTGCGGGCTGACGGACAATGTGCTTTATCGCGCGATGCCGCACTCGCTGTTCTTCTTCCTGACGCTCGGCATGATGGTGCAGATCAGCCGGCTACGCGCGACCTCGCCCTGACTGCGCTGGCCGGGCGCCGGCTTCACTTCCTCCACCACATCACGACTCCATGGCCCGCATCAACCTCATTGCGTGGGACAACAACCGTGGCCTCAGCCACGACATACGACTCCTTCGCGACGCCTTGCGCGGGCTGGGCCATGAAGTGAGCTTCACGCCGGCGACCCCACCGCGGAAACGGCGCTGGTGGCAGTCGCTTGCGTTGCGATGGAACCACGCCTGGCGGAGTGAGGCACCCTACGACCTCAACATCACGCTCGAGCACGCCAGCCCGGACCATCTGCGCCTGGCGCGTTGCAATGCGTTCATCCCCAATCCCGAGTGGTTCTCCCAGCGCGACCGCAAGCAGCTTGCCCGGTACGACGCCGTGCTGACGAAGACCCGTGCCGCGACAGACATCTTCGAGGGGCTGGGCGTACGCACGCTCCCCATCGGCTTCCAGAGCACCGATTGCCTGCACTCCCCGCGCGTAGCCCAGCCCAGCTTCCTGCATCTGGCCGGTGCCAGTCGCATGAAGGGCACCGAACGGTTGCTGGCGACGTGGCGGCGGCACCCCGAGTGGCCGGTGCTGCATGTGCTGCAGGCACCGGGCGTGGGTTCGGACACGGACTGGTCGGCACCCAACATCGTGCATCGGCGCGAGTACGTGGCCGATATCGCCGAGATCCGCCAGCTGCAGAACAGCCATGTGTTCCACCTGTGCCTGTCCGAGACGGAAGGGTGGGGCCACTACATCGCCGAGGCGCTGAGCTGCGGCGCCGTGGTACTGACCTGCGATGCGGCCCCCATGAACGAGCTGGTGACCGACACGCGCGGCGTACTGGTCGCAGCGGCGCCGGACGGCCTGCTCAACCTGGCTACCCGCTACCTGTTCGACGAGGCGGCGCTGGAAGCGGCCGTCGAGCGCTGCATCCGCATGGAACGCGCCGAATGGGAGCAACTGGGCACGGCCGCCCGCGAGTGGTACGTGGACAACCAGCAAGGCTTCGGGGCGCGGCTGGAAATGGCCCTGCAACAGCTGCTCTAGGCGCGGCGGGGCCGCTTGCAGCACGGACTCGTGGCTTTGGGCTTCCCGCCGACTCTAGAATCTCGCCATGACGACCTTCCCCCTCACCCTCGTGGTCATCACCTACAACGAGGCGAACAGCATCGCCCGCTGCCTCGACAGCGTGCCGTTCGCGGCCGAGAAACTGGTGATCGACAGTGGCAGCACCGACGACACCATCGCCATCGCGCAGGCGCACGGCGCGCGCGTGGTGCACCAGGACTGGCTGGGCTTCGGCGCGCAGCGCAACTTCGCCACCACCCAGTGCAGCCACGACTGGATCCTGGCGCTGGATGCCGACGAGTACCTCTCGCCCGAGCTGGCTGCCGAACTGGAACGGCGCCTGCCCCAGCTGATGGCCAGCGACAACAGCGCTGTGATATTGCGCCGCGCCACCATCTACATGGGCGCGCCGATGCGCTGGTACCTGCCGTCGATGGGCGAGAAGATGGCGCGCCTGTTCCATCGCGGCCGCGCGCGCTGGAAGGACGTGCGGGTGCATGAATCGCTGGTGTTCGACGGCCCGTCGGTGACGCTGCACGCGCGCTTCAACCACGAGAACAATCCCAGCCTGCCGCAGAAGCAGATCAAGGTGCTGCGCTATGCAGAGCTGAAGTGCCGCGACTGGCTGGAGAAAAACAAGCCGGTGCGCATGTGGCAGACGCCGTTCGTGTACCTGCTGGCCTTCATCAAGGATTACTTCTTCCGCCTTGCCTTCCTCGACGGCTGGCGCGGCTTCGTGATTGCCCAGACGGCCGCCTCGTACGCGGCGTACAAGCGCATGCGTTACTACGAGATGCGCCGCAACCCCGCCTCGGTCGCGAGTGCGGCGGACGCACTGACCCGCCACGGTATCGATCGATGAGCAAGCAGCATTACCTACTCTACGGCTCGGAGCGCTACGCGCTGGCCATCCTGCGCCCGGTGCAGGAGGCGATCCGCGCCCGCGGCGACGAGGCCGCCTGGTTCTTCGACGGCCCCGGTGCGGAAGACCTGGTGGAAGGCGAGCGCCTGCTCACCGTGCAGGAGGTGCGCGCGTGGAAGCCGCGCGCCGTGATCACCTCCAGCAACGCCGTTCCGCACTTCTTTCCCGGCGTGAAGGTGGAAACCTTCCACGGCTTCGATGCCGGCAAGCCGCGGCACATCTATGTGCGTGGCTTCTTCGACCTGTACTGCACCACCGGTCCGCGCGACACGGCGAAGTTCAAGGAGATCGCCGACCGCACGGGTCACTTCTCGGTGGCGGAGACGGGCTTTCCCAAGCTCGACCCCTTCATGAAGGAAATCAGCGGACCGCTGCCGCCGGTGCGCCAGCCGCCCGTGATCCTCTACCACTCCACCTTCTCGCCCTCGTGGAGCGCGGCGGAAACCTTGTATGAGGAGGTGAAACGCCTTTCGCGCGATGGCCGCTGGCGCTGGATCGTCACCTTCCATCCGAAGATGAATCCCGAAACGACGGCCAAGTACAAGGCACTGCAGAACGAGTACCTGACCTTCGCCGAGAACGACAACATCCTCGAACTGTTCCCGCAGGTCGACATGATGTGCTCGGACACCTCCTCGGCGCTCAACGAGTTCCTGCTCACGGGCAAGCCGGTGGTGACCTTCAAGAACCGCCGCCCGGGTCCGCAGCTGATCGACATCGACGATGCGGCCCAGTTCGAGCCAGCGATCGAGCGGGCGCTGTCGCGGCCACCCGAGCTGATGCAGGCCATCCGGGAATATGGCGATGCCATCCATCCCTACCGGGACGGCCAGTCCAGCGAACGGATCCTGAAGGCCATCGACAGCTTCATCGCCGCCGGCGGTCGCAACCGGCGCCGCAAACCGTGGAATTTGTGGCGAAAACTGAAGATCCGCCGACGCATCGGCTACTGGGGACCGGCCGGCTACTGAGCCGGGCGCTGCCCAGTCGGCAACCAGTAAGCATGGAGCAAGGCTCGCTCGGGATAGAATCGTCTCAATCCCATCAAGAAGACTGCCCGTGGCATCCAGCAGCTACAGCCGCTCCGAACACCTGCGTTCCCTCTGGCCCTGGCTGCCGCTGTGGGGCCTGGCCGCGTTGCTGGCGATCTTCTCGCACGGTCCGATGCCGCTGTACTCCACCCGCACCCTCGCCGTGGCGTGGGAGATGTGGAACCACCACTACTGGCTGGTGCCGCACATCAACGGCCAGCCGTACAGCGAGAAAGTGCCGCTACTGTTCTGGCTGATCCATGCCGGCTGGGCGGTGTTCGGCGTCAACGACATCTGGCCGCGCGTGCTGGAAGTGATCTTCGGCGGGGCCCAGCTGGTGCTGGTCTCGGTGCTGGCCGCTCGCCTGTTCCCGAACCGCCCATGGGTGGCCAAGGGCGCGCCGTGGATGCTGCTGGCGCTGGGTTATGCGTTCCTGTTCGGCCTGCAGATCATGTACGAGGTGCTGCTGGCCGTGTGCGTGCTGGCCTCGTTGCTGTGCCTGACGCCCAAGCCGCAGCGCGCGGAACCGCGATGGCTGCTGTTCGGCCTGTGCATCGGCGCCGGCCTGCTGACCAAGGGCCCGGTAATGCTGCTGCACGTCGTGTTCCCGTGGCTGCTGGGCCCGCTGTGGAACGACTGGGCCCGCGACAACCGCGCTCGCTGGTACGGCCGCGGCGTGCTTGCCGTGCTGCTAGGCGGCGCCATGCTGCTGGCCTGGGCGCTGCCCGCCGGTTTCTCCGGCGGCGAGGCCTACCGCCAGCGCCTGTTCTTCACCCAGACCGCCGGCCGCGTGGTGGATGCGTTCGACCACGCCCGCCCGTTCTGGTGGTATGTGCCGATGATCCCGGCGCTGCTGTTCCCCTTCAGCGGCTGGCCGCGCGCCTGGGCGGCGCTGATCACACTGCGCCGCCCGCTCGACAGCGGCATCCGCTTCGCGCTGTGCTGGCTGCTGCCGGTGATGATTTGTTTCTCCTTCATCAGCGGCAAGCAGCTGTACTACCCGCTGCCGGAGTTCGCCGGTGCGGCCCTGCTGATCGCGGGCGCCGTGGCCGTACTGCGCGATCAGCGTCCGGCGCTGGCCAACAGCCACTGGCTGGGCACCTGGCCGCTCGGCGTGGGTGGCATCCTTTTTGGCATCTTCCTGTTCGTGCTGCCGGTGCTGGTCTCGCACAACGACCTGCACGGCGAGTGGTTCGACAACACCCAGCGCTACAGCCGCTTCTTCAGCATCGTATTCGTGCTGCTCGGCCTGCTGTTGCTGGTGCGCGGTCGCGGCGAGGTGCGTCGCCTGGCCTTCGCCGGTCTAGTCGGCACGCTGGCGCTCAACACGCTGTTCACCCTGACCATGTGGCAGAACTTCGACCTGCGTCCGTCCGCCCACCTGCTGGGCGCCGCGGATGCCGAAGGTCGGGCGATCGGCTACCTGGGCAACTACGAGGGCCAGTTCCACTTCGAAGGGCGCATCACCCGTTCGATCGAGCGGTTGGCCGAGGGCGACTCCCTGCAGAAGTTCGCGCAGGAACACCCGGACGGCCTGGTCGTGGCGCGCCCCGAAAAGCTCGATCCGACCGACCTGCGTTATCCGCTGCTGGTGCAGCCGTTCCGCTCCTCGTGGGTGGTGATCTGGCCGGCCAAGTCCCTGGCCGACCTGCGTGCGGGCCGCGTACCCGCCGAGCCGCCGCATCCCACCCGCGTCTACCAGGTCGACGAGTGGCGCTTCCGCGCCCTGCAGTAAGCCCATGAATGATGCGCTGATCGCCAACCTGCGCGCGCAATGCGGTGGTCCGCGTGACGGTGCGCTGCTGCGCTTCTCGCTGGGCAATGCACTGCTCACCGCTGGGGATGCCACGGCCGCCGCCGGCGAGCTGAGGCATGCCGTGGGCTTTGACCCGAGCTATTCGGCCGCGTGGAAACTGCTGGGCAAGGCCTGCCTGGCGCTGGACGACAAGCCCGGCGCCGCCGAAGCCTGGCGGCAGGGCATCGCCGTGGCGCAGGCGCGCGGCGACAAGCAGGCCGAAAAGGAAATGACGGTGTTCCTGAAGCGCCTGGGCTGACGCCAAGGGCGCTAGATCACTTCCGGGTGATCGTAGGGACTGGTCCGGTCGTCCGCCGAGTAGCGCTTGTAGTGCCACTGGTACTGTGCGAACGCTAGCTCGACGCAGTTCTCCACGCCCTGGTTCAAGGCCCGGCACGCCACCGCGAGGTCGGTATCGGCCAGGCCTTCCGGTGCGGGCAGCAGATGGATGCGATAACCCGCGCCATCCGGAAGGCGTTCGGCAAACGCGAACAGCACGGTGGCGCCGGTGCGCGCCGCCAGCCGCGGCAGCAGCACCATGGTGAGCGCGTCGCGGCCGAAGAATGGTGCGAATTCACCTTCGCCGGCACGCGGCTTCTGGTCAGGCAGGATGCCTACGGTGCCACCGGCGGCCAGCCGCTTGTACAGCGTACGCACACCGGCCCCCTCGGCGCGCACCTGCTCGGGCGCCAATGCGCCGCGCACCTTGCGCAGCAAACCCTCCACCGCGGCGATGCGCGGCGGGCGATAGAGGATGGCCATCGGCGTCTTGCGGCACAGCCAGTAGTTGAGCAGCTCCCAGCAACCCAGATGCGGCGCGGCGATGATCACACCCTTGCCCGCGGCCAGTGCCGCGTCGAACAGCGCCTCGCCGCGCACTTCGCGCACCAGGTCCAGGGCACGCTCGGCATCGCGGCCCCAGATGCCGGCGATCTCGGTGGCCGACTTGCCGCTTTCCTCCATCACGGTGCGCAGCAGCGCCGCATGCGCCGCTTCGTCGAGTCCGCGTCGGACGATGCGCAGGTTGACCGAGGTGTTGTGTGCGGTGCGGCTGCGCCGCCACAACGAGAAGCGGCCAATGGCGGCGCCCAAGCGGTGCAGCGCACGCAGCGGCAGCTTTCCTAACAGGCGCAGGAAGAGATAGAGGATGGTGATGTCGAATCGCATGAGCGCCGCAGTGTAACCGGCCGACGCATCGGTTCACGGGTCAACCACGCAACACCTGTTCTCGTTCCTCCGGCACGGGCTACCGTCAGTGGTAGCCAGGCCCTAAGCTTCCGCCCATCCCAGCCGTTACCTCTTCCATGATCGCCCTGATTCAGCGCGTCCTGTCTGCCCGTGTGGATGTCGACAACGAAACCGTGGGAGCCATCGGTCCCGGCCTGCTGGCGCTCGTCGCCGTGCAACCCGGTGACGACGAGCCGCGCACGAAACGCATGCTCGAACGCCTGCTGGGTTACCGCGTCTTCGCCGACGAGCAGGGCCGCATGAACCGTTCATTGGTCGACACCGGTGGTGAGCTGCTCCTGGTCAGCCAGTTCACCCTGGCCGCCGACACCCGTTCGGGCATGCGCCCCAGCTTCACCAGCGCAGCCACGCCCGACGAAGGCCGGCGTTGGTTCGAACGACTGGTGGAACTGGCGCGCGCGGCGCACCCCAGGGTGGAAATCGGCCGCTTCGGCGCCCATATGAAGGTGCAGCTGGTGAACGACGGGCCAGTCACTTTCTGGCTGGAGACGCCATGACCGTCACCACCCAAGGCACATGTCGTCCCTTTTCGAAAAAATCCCCGAAAGATGCCGATTTGGCGCGATTTTTGCGTATCGCCGCCACCACTTTTCTTACTTGAAAACTGGTCAAAAAAGCATCACATGGGTATACTGATCGGTTCCTGCATACGCGGCGGTAGGTATGAATAACAAAGCTCCTGAGCAACAGTCTGAAATCAAGGCGCTCATCTCCAAGGGTCTGGAGCAGGGCTACCTGACCTACGCCGAGATCAACGACCACCTGCCCGACGACATCGTCGATCCGGAGCAGATCGAAGACATCATGGCGGTGCTCAAGGGCGTCGGCATCGAAGTCCACGACGCCGCACCGGACGCCGACCCGCTGTCGGACAACGCCCCGGGCGCCTCCACCGACGATGAAGCCGCCGCCGAAGAAGCCGTGGCGCTGCTGTCGGCCGTCGACTCCGAAGTGGGCCGCACCACCGACCCGGTGCGCATGTACATGCGCGAGATGGGTACGGTCGAGCTGCTGACCCGCGAAGGTGAAATCGCCATCGCCAAGCGCATCGAGGAAGGCCTGGGCCAGGTGCAGACCGCACTCGCCACCTTCCCGCTGACCATCGAGCTGCTGCTCGAGGAATACGACCAGCACCTGGACGGCAAGCGCCGCCTGAGCGAAATCCTGGCCGGCTTCGCCGACCTGGAAGAAGCCGCCGATGCCGCCCAGGCCGCCCTGGCTGATGCCGAGGTGGACGACGCCGACGCCGAGGTCGAGGAAGAAGACGACGGCGAGGCCGGCGAAGAAGAAGAGGCTGGCCCGACCGGTCCGGACCCGGAAGAGGTCAAGCGCCGCATGGAGTTGCTGCGCGACTACTCCAGCAAGTTCCAGAAGGCGGCCGCCAAGGCCACCGACATCAATGACAAGAAGGTCGTCAAGCTGCGCGAGCAGATGGCTGAGGAGTTCCTCAAGCTCAAGTTGCCGTCCGCGCTGATCGACGGCTTCGTGCGCAAGCTGCGCGAAGTGGTGAACGACATCCGTCACCACGAGCGCGTGCTGATGGACATCTTCGTCAAGCACGTGAAGATGCCCAAGGCCGAATTCCTGAAGGCGTTCCCAAGCAACGAGGGTAACCTCGCGTGGGCCGAAGAGCTGGGTCGCAAGCGCCAGAAGTGGTCGCCGAACATCAAGCCGCACAAGGAAGCGATCGACGCCGAACAGGACAAGCTCGGTTCCATCGAGCGCAAGCTGTTCCTGCCGCTCACCGACATCAAGGAAATCAACCGCACGATGTCGATCGGCGAGGCCAAGGCCCGTCGCGCCAAGAAGGAAATGGTGGAGGCGAACCTGCGCCTGGTGATCTCGATCGCCAAGAAGTACACCAACCGCGGCCTGCAGTTCCTCGACCTCATCCAGGAAGGCAACATCGGCCTGATGAAGGCGGTGGACAAGTTCGAATACCGCCGCGGCTACAAGTTCTCCACGTACGCCACGTGGTGGATCCGCCAGGCCATTACCCGCTCGATCGCCGACCAGGCGCGCACCATCCGTATCCCGGTGCACATGATCGAGACGATCAACAAGTTGAACCGCATTTCCCGCCAGATGCTGCAGCAGTTCGGCCGCGAGCCGACGCCGGAGGAGCTGGCCAAGGAAATGGACATGCCCGAGGACAAGATCCGCAAGGTGCTGAAGATCGCGAAGGAACCGATCTCGATGGAAACCCCGATCGGCGACGACGAGGATTCGCATCTGGGCGACTTCATCGAGGACACCAACGCGTCCTCGCCGATCGAGTCGGCCACCGAGACGGGCCTGATGGAAACCGTGCGCGACGTGCTCGCCGGCCTCACCCCGCGCGAGGCCAAGGTGCTGCGCATGCGCTTCGGCATCGACATGAACACCGACCACACGCTGGAAGAGGTCGGCAAGCAGTTCGACGTGACGCGCGAGCGCATCCGCCAGATCGAAGCCAAGGCGCTGCGCAAGCTGCGTCACCCGAGCCGCTCGGAGCAGCTGCGCTCGTTCCTCGATATCGACTGAGCACGGCGCTTAAGCAAGTACACGAAGTCCCGCGAAAGCGGGGCTTTTTGTTTGGGGCGACAACTTTCTGCTGCTGTAGGAGCGCACCCAGTGCGCGATAGGCGTATCGACCTGCGGTTAGTCTTCTGTGGCGACAACCGAGCAGCAGCCTGTCCGGGCGGTCCGCGATCGCGCACTGGGTGCGCTCCTACAGAGAGCTGAGACCGCACTATCCCATGTCGTAGAAAAACTGCTCCGAGACGATCTTGTCGTCCTTGACGTGATAGACACACACCTCGGCCATGGTCATACGGCCGTACTCCTTCATCGTCACATCCATGGTCATGGTCACGCTGAACCAGTTCCCGGCAATGAGCGGTTCGCTCACCTCCAGGCCGTGCATCTCCGCCACGCTGGCCTGGAAGCGCTTGCCTTTCTCCAGGATCGCGTCGAGGCCTTTCACGTTACCCAGCGGACCATTCGCCGCCGCTTCGGGTTCGATGCTGACCGCGTCCTTCGCATACAGCTCGTGCTGCGCTTCCTCGAACTGGCCATGGCGACACATGGCGATCAGGCGCTTGGCGACGGCTTCGGTACTCATGGCGACAACTCCGGCAAAGTGGTTTGCCGAGGCTAGCGCCACGCCCGGAATCCGGGCGTGAAGGCGCGGCGGCGGTCGGCCGCCGCGCCAACGAGGTCAGTGCTTGCCGACGTTGTCGGTTTCGCCGATGAAACGCGCCACGTTGTCATGCAGCTGCTTCAGCGAATCCTCGTGCGCGTAGACCATGTGGCCCGACGGGTACCAGGCGTACGAGATGTTCTTCTGCAGGTTCGCCGGGATCGGCATGTGATGCATCTCGTAGTCGGCCGCGAAGTACGGCGTGGCGAGATCGTAGTAGCCGCCATGCAGCGACACGCGCAGGTTCGGATTGGTCTTCATCGCCGTGGCGAGGTCGCCCATCACGTTGGTGGACTGCTGCAGCGCTTCGGTCGCGCCCGGTGCCTTGTGCGAGAACTCCCAGTGGTCGATGTCGGCGAACAGGCGGTAGCTCTGGCCATCGCCGAACTTGAGGTCGCGGCGCACGTAGTCGTTGAATGCGGCGACGTAAGCCGAGCTGATCGACGAGGACTGCGGATCGTATTCGGACGCCTTGCTCAACGGATCGAGCGACGGGCCGGAGAAACGGGTGTCCAGACGGCCGGTGGTGATATCACCGTCGGCCTGCAGCTCATGCTCGAACATGCCGCCGTCGACGCGCAGGTTGGCCTTCATCAGATAACTCACCGGCAGGCCGGTGTACTGGTGCAGCCGCTGCGCCACGGCCTGCTTGCGGGCATCATCCAGGCGCGAGCCCGCCATCAGGGCGGAGGCATAGTCGGTCAGTGCAAACTGCTCCACCTCGCGCAGGAACGGCTCCAGCGCCGCCGGCTGCTGCGGCAGCTTGTGGTGGTAGTAGGCCGTGGCCGCATAGGTGGGCAGGCCCACCACATACGGAAGATCGACGCCCGGGTTGTTCGCCGCGCCGTCGATGCTGGTATCGAAGTTGAGGATCTGCGAAAGCAGGATCACGCCGTTCAGGTCGACGCTGTCCTCGTTCTCCAGGATGTTCGCCACGACCGCCGAACGCGTGGTGCCGTAGCTTTCGCCGAACAGATACTTTGGCGAGTTCCAGCGGTTGTACTTGGAGAGGAACTGCGTGATGAACTGCGCGAAGGCATGGCCGTCGCCGTCCACGCCGTAGATCTGCTTCTTGCGATCCTTCATCTGCTCATCGCGCTTGCCCTTGTCCTGCTCGTCGGCGAGCAAGCGGCTGAAGCCCGCACCGGGCGCGTCGATGAAGACGAGGTCGGAGGCATCGAGCAGGCTGTAGTCATTGTTGACCAGCCCGTAGGGCGCAGCAGGCGTATGCGAATCGTCGCTGGTCACCACGCGCTTGGGACCGAAGGCACCCATGTGCAGCCACACCGTGGCCGACCCCGGGCCGCCGTTGTAGATGAAGGTGATCGGCCGCTTGCCCGGCTCCACGCCCTTCTTGAAGTAGGCCGCGTAGAACATGCTGACCTGCGGCTCGTTCTCCTTGTCGCCGGTGCCGTGCAGCACCAGGGTGCCGGCCACCGCCTTGTAGTCGATACTCTTGCCCTCGACCTTCACCGTGCCCGACGTTTCCGACGACTGCGGCTTGAGCAGCGCGGCCTCGGGCTTGTCGTCCGGCTTGGCGTCCTTGTCCTGCTTGTCGGCGGCGTAAGCGCCCGTGCCGAGGGTGAGCGCGGCCAGGGCGATGGCGAGGGGGAGCTTGCGCATGGAGGGTCGAACCTTGGGAGGGCGCGCGAAGCGCGAGACCCCCAGATTAGGGAGCGAGGGGGAGGGTTTTCATACCCCAGAAGTCATTGGGTGACCGGGGCGCCTACCTTTTGGGGGGTGTAGGAGCGCACCCGGTGCGCGATTCCTACGGGGCGGCATACCGCCACCACGCGATCGCGCACTGGGTGCGCTCCTACAGAAGAGGACCGACTGTTTGGCTTGCGGCGCGGGGCGACGGCAAAGGCGTCAGCGCCTCAGCATCATCCCCAGGCGATCGAGCCAATCGCCCCCAACGCCAACCCGAGCCCGACACATTCACACCGCTCAACCGCTCGCGGAACGCCGGCGCGAACATCTCCGTGCAGCGACTCCGCATGGCCTACGCCATGAGCCGCAGGCTAGTGAGAAGAAGCACTTCCTCCCGAGCAGAACGCCGAACGTCACTGCAGGATGCGCCAGGCCTCGCGCCTGGCGACGCATCAATGGCCAACTTTTGCGGAAGGCAGTAGCACCAACCACTTTCAGGTCAGGCTTCGAACGCCAGCTCGTTCAATGCGAGCTCGTTGCTCCGCCGCGTCCGTTCGTCGATTTCATGCAGATCCATGTAGTTCGACAGGTACTGCCGAATGCGGGTGTACAACGCCTTGTTCCTGCTGCAGTAGATGGTCGGATTGTTGAATTTCCGCTGCTTGGAGTAGCGCGTTATGAGTTCGCCGCCACCGCAATAGCCCAGCCACTCGCATTTGGCGCAGGTCTCTGGCGGCGTCGACACCGTGCGCCGCAGGTCCATCCAGAAGGGCTTGGAATAGAACTCCTTCAAGGAGGACGTCGCAACGTTACATCCCGTGTGACGATATTCCTCGCTGATGGACGGCAACGAATCATCAGGCGATACATCGCCGTTACTGCGGATGGTAATGGTCTCGATCAGGTCGACGATGTAGTTGATACGCATGTCGACGCCAAAGTCCGTCAGGAACGGTGCAAACACGTTCTTCATGGAACGGATGTTGATCTTCGGGTTGTCATCCTGCAGCCAGCACTCGAGAAGCTCCAGCGAAAAATTCTCGATGAAGTCAGTCATCTCGGGCGAATAGTTCTCCCAGCTATCCTTGGGGAGCATGAAGTCAAATTTCTGCAGGCCGAGGTCATGGACGATATGCGTGTAAATCTCCCTGGCTGAGGTGCCAGGAAGAATGACCGCCAACGCGCCCGGCTCACCGATGAGACCGTCTTCATGGCTCTTCTGCAGCAGCGATATCGCCTTGACGATGCGGTCGTAGCTGCCACGCCTCTTTTTGTCGTACCTGACCGAGTCGTTGACGTGCTTAGGCCCATCGATACTTATCCCGACGCTGATGTTCAGCTCGGAAAACAGCTTGATCCACTCTTCGTCCAGCAGTATCCCGTTGGTTTGCACTCCCATCTGTAGTTCGGCGTGCGGCGCAATGGTCCGCATCAGGGTTTCCGCAATTTCCCTGAACCGCTTTTTTCCGACCATCAACGGCTCGCCACCATGGAGAGCCACGGAAACGGTGGGGATACTGAGCTCACGTGCTCCTTCGGCGAGAAACTTCCCCGCACGCTCCGCCGTTTCAACGGACATGCGCGCCGGATTGTCCTTATGGCTTTCATCGCCATTAAAGAAGAAATAGCAGTAGGGACAATCGAGATTGCATACTTCCGACATCTTGAAGCTCACAAATAGCTTCCTGCTCTCCATTCGTGTGGTCATCAAGCGCATGGCTATCTCCAGACTCAGCAACGTGCGAAGTCAGAACGGGAGCCGACACCCGGTCGGCTCCCGAAGTTGGACGCATTGACCTCCGCGCATGCGTGGACAGCTGCCCGGCAGGCCTATTGAGCAGCAGTGGCTTTAGAAAATGCTGAACCAGGTGCTGTACTTCGCCAGATCGCCCGCGGTTTCGTTCGAGTGGGAGATCACCAGCTGACTCATTTCCTTCGGCTTGTCGTTTTCGCTGCGACCAAACCCGCAGGATGCGCTGACTTCTAGGGCTTCAGCCGAACTCTCGTTGTAGTCCATAGCAGTAAATCCTTATGAAGTAATGGATGCGTAAACATCAAAAACCCAGGACATTCAGCTTGCGGAATCAGCCCCTGGAGTCGAGTGTCCTGGGCTGCTTGGCCGTACTGTGCGTGCCGCACAATGAACTAGAAGAACTTGCAACGGTCACGACTGACTCACGACCAGCGTTGGTTTCTAACAGAGGATTTTTGAGCACGCAATGAAGTTGTGGTTGTAGTCCTCGCCCTTCACATTGCTGACCGACTCGACGTCGTCACGATGTGCGTGAAGCGCGAATGTATAGCCGCAAATTCATTCGCTCATATTCACAGTTGTCATGGCTGCTAAGCCGCTGCAGTTGGTGATATTTCCACTGACGTGAGCGTGAGCCACTGTGAACTTGCGAACCTGCGGCGTTAACGGCGACGCACTCTTAGCAAGATTCGCAAGTTTCACGAGCAAGGCCAAAGATCACCATCGCCAATGCTTCAGATGCGACGTGGATGGCCTTGGCATGTCATCCCCAAGCAATCATCGCGATCGAAATCAGGGCGAGCAGTACACCCGCAGCGTTACCCACGCTGAGCCGCTCACGGAACGCCACCGTGCCCACCACGGCGCCCAGCGCCACCACGCCGAGGTTCATGCTGGCGAATACCAGCGACGGGTGGTCGGGCAGTGCCTGATGGCCGCGCACGTAGAACACGATGTTGCCGAAGTTGGCCAGGCCCAGCAGCAGGCCGGCGACGGCGTCGCGCAACGTGAAGAAGGTGCGGTCGTGCCAGCGGCGCCATAGCAGCAGGGCGAGGGACACCACGAAAGCGAGCGCGAACATGGCTTGCAGCGACGCGGCAAATGGCGTGCCGGCACGCGCCACGTGCTTGAACAGGATGTCGATGAGGCCGAAGCCGATGAACACCACCAGCGGCCACAGCCAGCTGCGCACTTCGTCTGCGCCGCGCGCATCGACCTTCCACACCATGCACAGCAAGGCGAGCAGTCCGACGGCGATGCCCACTCCCTTGTACGCGTTCAAGGTTTCGCCGAACAACAGGAAGGCGGCCAACAGCGAAATCAGCAGTGACAACCGTTGTGCCGCGTCCGTGCGCACGATGCCCGCGCTGCGCACGGAGGCCGCCAGTGCGAGGAAGATCAAGGGCAACAGCAAGCCAAGGCCGACGAAGCCCAGCCAAGGCGCCTGGGTACTGCGCAGCACGTCCAGTGACGGATGGAACACCATCGCGGTGAGCACGCTGGTCGCGACGTAGTTCCAGGCGATGGCCTGGCCGACATCCACTTCCAATCGCCGCGCGAGCTTCAGCAGCACCGATACCAGCACGCTGCAGACAACGCTCATCAACACGTAAATCATGAAAAATCCTTGTCACAGGCCGTGGCCGGGCGGGCCATGCCTATACACCGGATCGCCTTGCGGGCGTCATCCCGGCAAGGCGAGCTTCTGGGCTGGGGATCAGCTGCCGTGCGTGAATCGTTCGCGATAACGCGCGGGGCTCAGCTTCAGATGATGACGGAAATGGTGGCGCAACGTATCGGCGCTGCCGAAGCCGCAGACATCGGCTACGCGCTCCACCGGGAGATCGCTGCCTTCCAGCAGCTCGCGTGCACGGTTGAGCCGCTCGCGGGTCACCCATTGTTTGGGTGAGCAACCGGTTGCCTCTTCGAAGCGGCGCAGCAACGTGCGCTCGCTCATGCGTGCACGCTCGGCGAGCTCCTGCAGCGGCAGCGGTTGGTCGAGATGGCGACGCATCCAGTCCAGCAACTTGCCCAGCGTGGCGCCTTGCTCGGGAAGCGGTGACTGGATGAATTGCGCCTGCCCGCCGTCACGATGAGCCGGCACCACGGCGCGACGCGCCACCGAGTTGGCGACTTCCGGGCCGTAGTCGCGGCGGATCAGGTGCAGCGAAAGATCCAGCGCCGCGGCGGAGCCTGCCGACGTGAGCAGATCGCCTTCGTCCACGTAGAGCACGTCGGGTTCGATGCGGATGCGCGGGAAGCGCTCCGCCAGCGCATCGACGTAGCGCCAGTGAGTGGTGGCACGCCGGCCGTCGAGCAAACCGGTGGCGGCCAGCACGAACACGCCGGAACAGAACGAAAGCAGCCTTGCGCCACGCGCATGCGCCTTGCGCAGGGCATCGAGCAGGTCCGCGGGTGGTTCCGCGGCCACTCCGCGCCAGCCGGGGACGATCACCGTCCCCGCATCGGCAAGGCCTTCCAGGCCCGTATCGGCCAGCACGCGCATGCCACCCGCGGCACGCATCGGTCCCTGGTCCACCGCACACAGGCCGAAGCGGTACCAGTCCGGCCATTCCGGACGCGGCAAGCCGAACATCTCCACGGCAATGCCGAACTCGAACGTGCACAGGCCGTCGTACACCAGCACGGCCACGTCGCGATTGGCAGGCCCGGATGGACGCCTGACACGTTTTGGCGAATTTTTCATGATGCATGGCATTCTTGCCAATGTCGGGCACGGGCGCCAGTGCCGATACTGGCTCCGTCCTTCACCACGGAGCCCGCCATGAGCAGTGTCGTCCAGCGTTTCCCCGCCGCCGCCAGCACCGATGCCCTGACGCATTTCCACGCCCGCCTGGGCTTCGAAACCGACTGTGCCGACGTCCATTACGCAACGAACCACGAAGCGAAGGATTTCGTGCTGCTGGACGTGCGCACGCCCACGCTTTACGCCGCCGGCCATGTGCCGGGCGCCATCAACATGCCCACGCGCACGATCAGCGAGCAACGGCTGGCCGACTATCCGACCGACACCTTGTTCGTCGTGTATTGCGCAGGTCCGCATTGCAACGGCGCCAACAAGGCCGCCGTGAAGCTGGCGCAGCTGGGACGACCGGTGAAGGAGATGATCGGCGGCCTCACCGGCTGGATGGACGAGGGCTTTGGCCTGGAACGCTGAGGTGCAAAACCGCTTCGCCGTACGACGCGCCAGCGGTGAGGATGCACCCGTCCTGCTGGCGCTGGGTGCCGAACATGCGGCCTTCGAACGCCTTCCGCACGGGGCGGGCAAACGTGGCGCAGCGCTGGCAAGCGCGCTTGAGGGTGATCCGCCGCGGCTGCATGCCTGGATCGCCTTTGTCGATGCCGACAGCGTGGGCTATGCCAGCGCCACCGTGGATTTCTCAACGCTCGACGGCACGACCTATCTGCACATGGACTGCCTGTACGTTCGCGAGCGTTGGCGAGGACATCGTATCGGCCTTGAACTTTGGAGCACCGTGCGTGCCTTCGCGAAGACCCGGGGCTGCAGCGCGATGCAATGGCAGACCCCGAGCTGGAACGTGGAGGCGGCACGTTTCTACCGCCGGCTAGGCGCCAACGAGACCGCCAAGCTGCGCTATGGCCTGTCGCTGATGGACTGACGCCGCGGCGTCGGGGGTGCCGGGCGATACGATCACGGTACCCACCACGCGGCAGGAGGTTTCATGCTGGAACTTCGTCCCACCTGCGAACACTGCAACAAGGCCCTGCCACCGGCTTCCACCGAGGCGATGATCTGCTCGTTCGAATGCACGTTCTGCCGCGATTGCGTGGCGTTGCTGCAGGACGTATGCCCCAACTGCGGCGGCGGCTTCGCACCGCGCCCCATCCGTCCTATCCATGCGTGGAAAGCGGGCGCCTCGCTGAGCAATCACCCGGCGACCCGGGAGGTCACGCACAAGCCTGTCGTATGGGCGGATCACGCCGCCATCGTCGCAGCACTTGGCGGCAGGCCACCGGAGCAGCGCTGAGCCCGATTTTCCCGGAGCCAAACGGCGCGACCACGGCGCATTGACGCGCGGGGTCCTAATGATGGTCCTCGCCTCGCACGGCAGGCGGCCACTGCATTCCGGAGCATGCCCACGCACGAGCCACGTTCATTGAACCCCGCACGACCGATCCCGCTGGGCGGGGCGGCGGTGCTGTTCCTTGCCATTTTCGTGCTGGATGCGGTTTCGCTGCTGGTTGCCTTCCACGGCGGCGCGATGGTCTCGGTGTGGACTGCCAACGGCCTCGCAGCCGGCGTACTGGCATCCGTGCCGCGACGCCACTGGCCTTTGCTCGTTGCCACCGTCTTTGCCGCGCTCGCGACGGGACAGTACGTCGCGCTAGGTGCACTGCGCGCCGATCACCTGGTGCTCATACTTGCGGATCTCGTGGAAATCCTCGTCGTATCGGCCGTAATCCGTCGATACCAGCCGGTCATCAGTGGGGAAACAAGTGGCTATCTGCGGCTCGGCCGCGTGGCAATCATCGCCACCCTTGCCGGTTGCATCGCATCCACCTTGCTGGCCACCGGTGCGCAGCAGATGGTGAACGGAGGCGCGCTCATCGTCTCTGCCCAGCAATGGTTTCGCGCACACCTGCTCGGCATGGTGATCGTTGGCATGCTCACGCTGGTGGCGTTTCGCGAACGAGGCCGCATGCTCGGTCCGCCGGGCAAGCGCCTGCGCATGCTGCGTGACGTGGTGGTGCTGTTCGCCATCACGCTTGGCGTGTTCCTGCAGGCGCGCCATCCGCTGTTGTTCGTCCTCTTCGCGCCACTGCTTTACCTGATCTTCCAGTACCGCTTTCCAGGCCTGGTGATCGGCGTAGCAATCGTGACATTGGTGGCGAATGTGTCCACGACCCTGGGCACGGGACCGTTCGCGCTGATTCCCACGACCGATCGCACGGAGCCGGCCCTGCTGGCGCAGATCTTTCTTGGCATCGTCTGCCTGGTGACGGTACCCGTGGCGCTGGCACTCGCCGACAGGCAACGGCTCACCACGCAAGTGGCCGAGAGTGAAAACCTGTATCGCCTGCTGGCGGACTATGCCGGCGACCTGGTCGTGCGCATTGCCGACGATGGCACCCGACGCTACGTATCGCCCTCGGTCAAGGACATGCTGGGATGGACGCCGGAGGAGTTCGCCACGCAACGGGACGCATTGATCCATCCCGACGACCAGGAGCGCGTCCGCGTGGTACTCAAGCGACTCCGCGAGACAGGTAACGAGCCTTTCGTGCGTTTTAGGGTGCGCAATCGCGTGGGAGGCCATCAGTGGATCGAAGCCCTGGGCAAGCTCGCGCCCAGCCCGGATCATCCAGGCGAGGTCGAAGTCGTCTACGCGGGACGCGACGTCACCGAGCGGGTACTTGCCGAAGAGGCCCTGGCCGACAGTGAGAAACGCCTTCGCACCATCACGGACAACGTACCGGCCGTCATCGCGCACATCGATACCGAACAGCGCTACACCTTCATCAATGCCTATGCCTCGGAAGTGATCGGTCGCGAGGCTTTGTTGAATATCGGTCATACCGTCGAGCAGATGCGGGGGCCGGTCGTCTACGCGCTGCTCAAGCCTCACATCGAACTGGCCCTGCGCGGAAAGGCCACCACCTTCGAATACGATGTGCTCGCGGGCGAGCAGCACCGCTATTTCCAGGCCACGTATCTTCCCGCCATCACGGCCGACGGGGAAACCAGCGGCCTTTACATGCTTACCACGGAGATCACCCGCATCAAGCTGGCCGAGCAGAAGCTGGATTTCCTCGCCCACCACGATGCGCTGACGGGTATCGCCAATCGATTGTCGTTCCGCGAACGCATCAAGGCCTCCATCCAGCACGCCAGCATCACTCACGGGCCCCTGCTTCTACTGATGATCGATGTGGATCACTTCAAGCAGATCAACGATACCTACGGCCATGCGGCCGGCGACCTCGCGCTCGTCGAGGTCGCAGCCCGGCTGAGGGCGAATGTCCGCAAGACCGATCTGCTTGCGCGCCTGGGCGGCGACGAGTTCATCGTCCTGTGCCGCGACGTCGCCGATGTCGCCACGGCGCGGCAACTGGCACAGAAGTTCATCGATGCGATGCAGTCATCCGTATCCGTCGGCACGGCCAGCCTGAAGGTGACGCTGAGCGTCGGCGGGGCACTGTGCCGCGATATTCCCTCATCGGACGCACTGATCCAGCGCGCCGACGAGGCGCTTTACCAGGCCAAGGACGGGGGACGCGCCGGCTACCGCATCGTCACCGATTGCGACTGAAGGGGTGGGCTACTCGCGTTCCGCCAGCGCCTTGTTCACGCGCAACGCCAACAGCGTGCACAGCACGCCGGACAGAAGATAGGCGCTGACCGCCACCAGTCCGAAGCGCATCGACAAGCCCAGCGCCACCAGCGGGGCGAAAGCTGCACCGATCAACCATGCGAAGTCGGTGGTGAACGCCGCGCCCGTATAGCGCAGCTGGATCTCGAAGTTCGAGGTCACGCTGCCGGCCGACTGGCCGTAGGACAGGCCCAGGCCACCGAAGCCCAGGATGATGAAGGCGTCCTGGCCCAACTTGCCGCCGCCCAGCAGCCAGGGCGTGATCAGCGCAAAGATCGCGATCAGCGCCGCCATCAGCCCCAGCGTGGTGCGTCGGCCGATGCGATCGGCCAGCAGGCCCGAGATGATCATGCCCAGGATGCAGGCGAAGGCGCCGATGATCTCCGCCACCAGCACCGAATCCGCGGGCTGCATGGCCCCCAGCACGATCCACGACAGCGGGAAAATCGTCACCAGGTGGAACAGCGCATAGCTGGCCAACGCCGCGAATGCGCCGACGAAGATGTTGTAGCCCTGCGTGCGCAGGATCGTCAGGCTGCCGACGGGCTGTAGCTCCCTTTCCTCCATGGCGACCGTGTACTCCTCGGTCACCACCAGGCGCAGGCGCGCGAACAGCGCGACCACATTGATGGCAAACGCGACGAAGAAGGGATAGCGCCAGCCCCAGTCGATGAAGTCCTCGTCCGACAGGTTCGAGTGCAGGAACAGGAACAAGGCGGCAGCCATCAGGAAACCGATCGGTGCCGAAAGCTGGCCCAGCATGGCGTACCAGCCGCGCTTGTCCGGCGGCGCATTGAGCGCGAGCAGCGAGGGCAGGCCATCCCACGAGCCGCCCAGCGCGATGCCCTGCAGGATGCGGAACAGCACCAGCAGGCCGATCGCCCAGTCGCCGATCTCCTTGTAGCTCGGCAGGAACGCCATGCCCGCGGTGGCGCTGCCCAGCAGGAACAACGCGATGGTGAGCTTGGTGCCACGGCTCCAGCGCCGCTGGAAATCCATGAAGAGGGCGGTACCGAACGGGCGCGCGATGAAGGCCAGTGAAAAGACCGTGAAGGCATACAGCATGCCGTGCAAGGTATCGGCAAAGGAAAACAGCACCTGCGGAAACACCAGCGCGCAGGAAATACCGAACACGAAGAAATCGAAATGCTCCGAGGTACGTCCGATGATGACGCCGACCGCGATCTCGCCGGGCGCCACTCGCGCATGGGCATGCAGGCGATGGATGTCCTCCGCCGAGGTACCCGTCCTGCCGTCATGTTCAGGGAACGTGCTTGACATAGTCGTTACTCGGAAAGAGGGAGGATGAGCCGGCCTGAGCTTGGCACCGCCACGCCTCACGCGTCATGGGAATAGGCCACCTGCTCCTGTCACGCGCTGCACGGCGTGCCGAATTCCATCATCCATCACACCGGTTGCATCGTCGCTTATGTCTATGAAGGCTTTTCGTGGACTACTGCTACCTGTCGCCGCCCTGCTAGCGGGATGCCAGACCGTGCTGATGTCGCCATCCGGCGACCTCGCGGTGCAACAGCGCAACCTCATCATCACTTCAACCGTGCTGATGCTGCTCATCATCGTTCCCGTGATCGCACTGACGCTGCTGTTCGCCTGGCATTTTCGCGCTTCCAACAAGAAGGCCACTTACGATCCCGACTGGGATCACTCCACCATCCTCGAGCTGCTGATCTGGTCCGCACCGCTGCTGATCATCATTGCACTCGGCGCGATCACCTGGGTCAGCACGCACAAGCTTGACCCGTATCGTCCGCTCGATCGTATTGCCGCGGGACGTCCCGTTCCCACCGAAGCGCGCCCGCTCACCGTGAACGTGGTCGCGCTCGACTGGAAGTGGTTGTTCATATACCCCGAGCAAGGCATTGCCACCGTGAACGAACTGGCTGCGCCGGTGGATCGCCCGATCAGTTTCAACATTACGGCGAGCACGGTGATGAACTCGTTCTTCATCCCGGCGCTGGCCGGACAGATCTACGCGATGCCCGGCATGCAGACCACGCTGCAGGCGGTGATCAATCGCCCCGGGGAGTTCGAGGGCTTCTCTGCCAATTACAGCGGCCGCGGCTTCTCGGGCATGCATTTCACCTTCCATGGCATGAGTGAAGACGGCTTCGCGCAATGGGTGCAGAAGGCCAAGGCCAGCGGCGGCGATCTCAGTCGTGACGCCTACGTGAAGCTGGCCGAACCCAGCGAGAACGAGCCGCCCCGTTACTACGCCACGGTGGCTCCGGGCCTGTACCAGGCCATCCTCACGCATTGCCTGCAACCGGACAGCCCTTCGTGCATGAGCCGCATGCACACGAAGAACGGCGGCGAAGCCACCGGCATGGCCGGCATGTCCATGCCTCCCACCACGCCGCACTGACCCATGCACCGGTGATTTCCACGATGAGCGCGCATCCCGACCTTGCCAAGCTGATCTTCGGTCGCCTGACCCTGGACTCGCTGCCGCTGCATGAGCCGATCGTGGTGATCACCTTCATCGGTGTCGCCATTGGTGCCCTCGCGGTGCTGGGCGCGATCACCTATTTCAAGCTGTGGGGCTACCTGTGGCGCGAATGGTTCACCAGCATCGACCACAAGAAGATCGGCATCATGTACATGGTGCTCGGCTTCGTGATGCTGCTGCGCGGCTTTGCCGACGCCATCATGATGCGTGCCCAGCAGGCGGTCGCGTTCAACGGCTCCACGGGCTATCTGCCGCCCGAACACTATGACCAGATCTTCACCGCGCACGGCGTGATCATGATCTTCTTCGTCGCCATGCCGATGGTGACTGGCCTGATGAACTTCGTAATGCCGCTGCAGATCGGCGCGCGCGACGTGGCGTTTCCGTTCCTCAACAACTTCAGCTTCTGGATGACCGTGGCTGGCGCGATGCTGGTGATGGCCTCCTTGTTCATCGGCGAGTTCGCCCGCACCGGCTGGCTGGCCTATCCACCGCTGTCGGACATCGCCTCCAGCCCCGATGCCGGCGTGGACTATTACATCTGGGCCCTGCAGATCGCGGGCGTGGGCACGTTGTTATCGGGCATCAACCTGCTCGTGACCATCGTGAAGATGCGTGCGCCCGGCATGACCATGATGAAGATGCCGGTATTCACCTGGACGGCGCTGTGCACCAACGTGCTGATCGTTGCCGCCTTCCCGGTGCTCACCGCCGTGCTCGCCATGCTGGCGCTGGACCGCTACGTGGGCACCAACTTCTTCACTACCGAGCTTGGCGGCAACGCCATGATGTATGTGAACCTGATCTGGATCTGGGGACACCCGGAGGTGTACATCCTGGTCCTTCCGGTGTTCGGCATCTATTCGGAGGTGACCGCCACCTTCAGCCGCAAACCGCTGTTCGGCTACGCCTCGATGGTCTACGCGACCGTGGTGATCACGGTGCTGTCGTACCTGGTATGGCTGCACCACTTCTTCACCATGGGCTCGGGCGCCAGCGTCAATTCGTTCTTCGGCATCACCACCATGATCATCTCGATCCCCACGGGCGCGAAGATCTTCAACTGGCTGTTCACCATGTACAGGGGCCGCGTGGTATTCGACCTGCCGATGATGTGGACGGTGGCCTTCATGATCACCTTCGTGATCGGCGGCATGACCGGCGTGCTGCTGGCGGTGCCGCCGGCGGACTTCTCGCTGCACAACAGCCTGTTCCTGATCGCGCACTTCCACAACGTGATCATCGGCGGCGTGCTGTTTGGCCTGTTCGCCGGCATCTACTACTGGTTCCCCAAGGCGTTCGGCTTCCGGCTCGATCCGTTCTGGGGCAAGTGCGCGTTCTGGTTCTGGGTCACCGGCTTCTACTTCGCCTTCATGCCGCTGTACGTGCTGGGCCTGATGGGCGTGACGCGGCGACTCAATCACTTCAGCGATCCCTCGCTGCAGATCTGGTTCCAGATCGCTGCGTTCGGTGCGTTCCTGATCCTGCTTGGCATCATCAGCATGCTGATCCAGATCGGCGTGAGCATCCTGCGTCGCGAACAGCTGCGCGATGTCACCGGCGACCCGTGGGATGGCCGCACGCTGGAGTGGTCGACCTCCTCGCCGCCACCGCCATACAACTTCGCCTTCACCCCGCGCGTGCACGACCACGATGCGTGGTGGATGATGAAGAAGCATCAGTACCAGCGGCCGATCGGCGGCTTCCTGCCCATCCACATGCCGCTCAACACCAGCACCGGCATCATCCTGGGCGGCCTGAGCTTCGTGTTCGGCTTCGCGATGATCTGGTACATGTGGCTGGTCGCGGCGCTGTCATTCGCCGCGCTGCTCATCGTGGCCATTGCACACACCTTCAACTACCACCGCGACTATTACCTGCCGGCTGAGGAAGTGAGCCGCGTCGAGGCACTGCGTACGGAGCTGCTGGCCCGCCATGTCTGACATCTCCTCCACCTTCCCGGCCGATCGCGGGCCCAGCCAGGCGCTGGTCTTCCACGAAACGAAGGACCTTCACCCGGAAAACGGCACCCTGCTGGGCTTCTGGGTCTACCTGATGAGCGACTGCCTCGTCTTCGCCTGCCTGTTCGCCGCCTACGGCGTACTGGGGCGCGAGTACGCGGGCGGGCCCACCGGCATGGAAGTGCTTGAGATCCCCACCGTCGCGCTCAACACCACCTTGCTGCTGCTGTCCTCGATCACCTACGGCTTTGCCGTGCTGGAGATGCAGCGCGACCGGCAGAACCCGATGCTGGTGTGGCTGGTGATCACCGGTCTGCTGGGCGCCGGCTTTCTTACCATCGAGTTGCGCGAGTTCGCGCACCTGATCGCGGAAGGCAACGGCCCGCAGCGCAGCGCGTTCCTGTCCTCGTTCTTCACCCTGGTCGGCACCCACGGCCTGCACGTGACCTGCGGCATCCTGTGGATGATCGTGCTGATCGTGCAGGTGCTGAAGAAGGGCCTGATTACCGCCAACAAGCGGCGCCTGATGTGCCTGTCGATGTTCTGGCACTTTCTCGACGTGGTGTGGGTGGGTGTCTTCAGCTTCGTCTACCTGATGGGAGTGCTGCCATGAGCGCGCATGACGAGCATGCCCACGACAGCCACGGCCACGACGACCTGGGCATCCACGCCACCTTCAAGGGCTACATGACGGGCTTCGTGCTGGCGGTGATCCTCACCGTCATCGCGTTCTGGCTGGTCATGGGCCACGTGTTCGACAAGTCCAGCACGGCGGCCGTATTCATCCTCGGGCTCGCGGCGGTGCAGATCGTGGTGCACATGATCTACTTCCTGCACATGAACACGAAATCGGAGGGCGGCTGGAACATGCTCGCGCTGGTGTTTACCATCGTGCTGGTGGTGATCACGCTGAGCGGATCGATCTGGATCATGTTCCATCTCAACAACAACATGATGCCGGTGCTGGATCCGTCGAACCTGCCGTGACGCATCACGCGCGCCCTCACTCCTGCGTTTCCCGATGACTGACGAATCCCCCCGACCGCCGCGCGGCCCTGTCGCGCTGACCTTGCTCACCCTGCTGGGCGTGTTGCTGTTCGCCGGCTTCGTGGCACTCGGCACCTGGCAGGTATACCGCCTGGGATGGAAGCGCGACCTGATCACCCGCGTGGACGCCCGCGTGCATGCCGCGCCGACACCGGCACCCGGCGCCGCCGAGTGGGGAAGCATCACGGCGCAGTCCGCCGAATACCGCCATGTGCAGCTACAGGGGCATTTCCTGCATGACCAGCAGACCCTGGTATGGACGGCGACCGACCTGGGCAGCGGCTTCTGGGTGATGACGCCGCTGCAGGAGGACGACGGATCGATCGTGCTGGTCAATCGCGGCTTCGTGCCGGCCGACTGGTGCGGTATCCATGGTACGTGCGCGCGCGGCCCCGATGGCGAAACGTCCATCACCGGCCTGCTGCGCATCAGTGAGCCGCCACGCCTGTTCCGCCACAACGATCCGGCGCGCGACAGCTGGTACACGCGCAATGTCGCCGACATCGCCAAAGCGCGCGGCCTCGGTCGGGTAGCTCCTTACTTCGTCGACGAAGACGCCGCGCCCGGCACGCTCGATCGGGGCAAGCCGGCATGGCCGCAAGGTGGCCTTACCGTCATCGCCTTCCCCAACAATCACCTGAGCTATCTCATCACGTGGTATGCGCTGGCGCTGATGGTGCTAGGTGCGGGCATCTACGTGGGGCGCGACGAGTATCGACTGCGCAAGACGGGATGACGCCATCCACTGTGGGAGCGCACCCTGTGCGCGACAACTGCACGCCGAGGAAACCTGGCATCGCCGCGGTCGCGCACAGGGTGCGCTCCTACAGATGGGGCTTGAGGCTACATGTGCAGGAACGATTTGCCCTGCTTCAGCACCGTGTCGCATACCTTGGTGGTGAGCTGCGATTTCATGTCGCTCGAACCGCCGCCCAGGCTGTTGAGATCCATGTGCTGGCCGTTGCTTCCTTGCAGGATGCCCTTGGCGCCGCTGAGGTAGCCCGGATCGCTGGTGGCGCTGCCTCCGCTGCTCGCGGTATCCGAGCTGGATTTCTTCTTGCCGGTGAGTTCGCCCAGCATGTCGCTGGTGCTTGAGCCCTGATTGCCGCTGCTCGCGGTCGAGCCGGACCCGCCGCCCAGCTTGCCCATCAACTGCTGCTGGATACCCGACGCGCCCGAATCGCCGCCGAGATAGTTGTTCTTCACGCAGTACTCCAGCAGGCCTGCCACATTGCCCATGCTGCCCGAGGCCATGGAGCTGCCACCGGGAATCATGCTGCCCAGCTTGCCCAGATCCTGCGCGCCGCTGGTACCGCAGGCCACGCCGAGAGCGATGGCCGCGCAGGCCGTGCCGATGCGGTTGATGCGCTTGTTCATGTCCGTCCCTCCGTCAGGTTCGCGCATTCAACACCCAGCGTCGTTACGACTGCGTCAGCACCCCTCCGGCTCCACGATGGCTTCACGAAACCGCCGCGATAGTGGCAACGAAGGCCGGTGCATACCCTGCGCTGCCATTCACCCAAACCAGTCCATCGCTCAACACGCTACGGCCACTCGACGGAGTCGCAGCCATGGTAACGATGAAGAAACGTGAGCGTGTCTGGACCGCTGTATTGCTGTTTGTCGTGGTGGCACTGACCGGCTTTGGCAGCGCGGCATCCGAGCGCATCAGTTTCGACAAGGGCGCCAGTTCCACCACGTTCACCGCGCCACTGGGAGAAGGCCACGACTACGTGCTGGGCGCGAAGGCCGGGCAGACCCTGACGGTGTCACTGCAGGGACCCAGCGGTGTCTACTTCAACGTGCTGCCGCCCCGTAGCCAGGATGCGCTGGTCAACACGTCCGTCACGGGCGACGCCCATTGGACCAGTGTCGTCCCGCAGGATGGCGATTACACCGTGCGGGTGTACCAGATGCGCGCCGCCGCCCGACAGGGCAAGAACCCGACGTTCACCATCACGCTGGCCGTGCGCTGATCCAGCGCTGCAGGAGCGCACCCCGTACGCGACCGCAGCAATGCGAGGGGTCATTGCGTGGGTTGCGACAGCGCACCGAGTGCGCTCCTGCAGGGCAATTACCTGGTGCGCAAGGCGGCCGCTTCGCGGGCAAGCTGCTCGATGCCAGCCCAGTCACCGCCATGCAGCTTGTCGGCCGGCGTCAGCCACGAGCCACCCACGCAGATGACGTTGGGCAGCGCGAGGAAATCCGGCGCGGTGGCGAGCGAGATGCCGCCGGTGGGGCAGAACTTCATCTGCGGCAGCGGGCTGGCCCAGGCGCCGACCAGCTTGGCGCCACCGGCCGGCACGGCCGGAAAGAACTTCACGTGGCGGTAGCCGCGCTCGAGCAGGGTCATCACTTCGCTGGCGGTGGCGGTGCCCGGCAACAGCGGCAGTTCGCTATCGTCGGCCGCGTCGAGCAGACCCGGCGACACGCCAGGTGACACCGCGAAGCGTGCGCCCGCCTTGTGCGCGGCGCGCAGGTCCTTGGCGCTCAGCACCGTGCCCACGCCCACCACGGCGCCTTCCACTTCCTCGGCGATGGCCTTGATGGCATCGAGCGCGGCGGGCGTGCGCAGCGTGATTTCAATGGCGGGCGTGCCACCGGCGACCAGCGCGCGTGCCATCGCCACCGCAGCGCGGGCGTCCTCGATGATTACCACCGGCACCACCGGCGCCAGGCGCAAGGTGGCTTCAACCTGCTTCTGCTTCTGTTCGATGCTCATGGCGTTCCGTAAATGCTGGGAAAGAAAGAACCGTGCCTCAGAACACGCCCGCGCCGAGATCGGCGGTAGTGGCGTTGCGACGGAACAGGCCGAACAGGTCGCGTCCCATGCCGTGCTGATGCGTGGAGAGATCTGCCGTAGCCGGTACACGCGCGGCAAATTCGGCCGCTTCCACCAGCACGTCCACACGGCCATGCACGGCGTCGAGACGCACGATGTCGCCGTCGCGGATGCGCGCGACGGCACCGTTGTCCTGCGCTTCGGGCGTCACGTGGATGGCGGCGGGTACGCGGCCGGAAGCGCCCGACATGCGGCCATCGGTAAGCAGCGCGATGCGATGCCCGCGATCCTGCAGCACCGACAGCGTCGGCGTGAGCTTGTGCAGCTCCGGCATGCCGATCGCCTGCGGACCCTGGAAGCGCACCACCGCGACGAAGTCGCGATTGAGCTCGCCGCGCTCGAAGGCCTTGCGCACGTCGTCCTGGTCGTGGAACACGATGGCCGGCGCTTCGATCACCAGACGATCGTCCGGCACCGACGACACCTTGATCACCGCGCGTCCCAGGTTGCCGCTCAGCATGCGCAGGCCACCATCGGCGCGGAACGGTTCGGCCACGCCGCGCAGCACGCCACGGTTGCCGCTTTCCTTCGATACCGGCTTCCACGCGAGAGCGCCCGCATCGTCGATGTAAGGCACCTGCGTATAGCCTTCCATGCCGGTACCGAACACCGTGCGCACGTCGGCATGCAGCAGGCCCTCGCTGAGCAACTGGTCGATCAGGAAACCCATGCCGCCCGCTTCGTGGAACTGGTTCACGTCGGCGTAGCCGTTCGGATACACGCGAGCCAGCAGCGGAATCACCGACGACAGTGCGTCGAAATCGTCCCAGCGCAACTCGATGCCCGCGGCACGCGCGATCGCCACGAGATGCAGCAGGTGATTGGTGGAACCGCCGGTGGCATGCAGGCCGATCACGCCATTGATGATGGCGCGCTCGTCGATGATGCGGCCCAGCGGCAGGTGCGAAGACCCCGGCGCGCTCAGTTCGGCCACACGATGCACGGCCTCGCGCGTCAGCGCATCGCGCAGTGGCGTATCCGGCGCGACGAAGCTGGAGCCCGGCAGGTGCAGGCCCATGATCTCCATCAGCATCTGGTTGGAATTGGCGGTGCCGTAGAACGTGCAGGTGCCTGCCGCGTGGTACGAGGCGGCCTCGGCTTCCAGCAGCTCGGCCTTGGTGGCCTTGCCCTCGGCGTAGGCCTGGCGCACCTTCGATTTCTGTTCGTTGCTGATGCCGCTCGGCATCGGGCCGCTGGGCACGAAGATGCCCGGCAGGTGGCCGAAGCTCAGTGCGCCAATCAGCAGGCCCGGCACGATCTTGTCGCAGATGCCCAGGTACAGCGCACCGTCGAACATGTCGTGCGAAAGCGACACCGCTGTCGCCATGGCGATCAGGTCGCGCGAGAACAGCGACAGCTCCATGCCGGCGCGACCCTGCGTGATGCCGTCGCACATCGCCGGCACGCCGCCGGCCATCTGCGCGGTGATGCCTGCTTCGCGGGCCACGTTGCGGATCAGCTCGGGGTAGCGCTCGTACGGCTGATGCGCCGAGAGCATGTCGTTGTACGCATTGATGATGGCGAGGTTCGGCGTATGGCCTTCGCGCAGGCGCTCCTTGTCGGTGCTGCCACAGGCGGCGAAACCATGCGCGAGGTTGCCGCAGGAAAGGCGCTCGCGGTGCACGCCGCTGCCCTGGGCGCCGTCGATGCGGCGCAGGTAGTCGGCACGCGATTCGCGGCTGCGCTCGCGCAGGCGCTCGGTGACTTCGGCAAGAACGGGGTGAAGCACGGTCATGTTTGAACTCCGGTATTCGGGTGGCGCGTCGTGGTGCGCGCCCATCAATCAGGGGAGAACCGGTGTCTTACGGGCACCAGTAGACGGCGACCGGCACGCGCTCCTGCGTCAGCACGGCGCGTACCGGGAACTGGACGGCTTCGCCCAGGCCGAGTCGTGCGTCGGCCAGCAACTGGCGCTTGGTTTCGCCTTCGATATGCAGGTACAGCGCACGCGTCTGCAGCAATGCGGCCAGCGTGAAGGTGATGCGCGGCTCGCCCGCACCCGGTGCGCGCATCGGCAGTACGCGCACGTCACTGCTGGCGTCGAGCGCTTCCGGCAACCTGTCGCCGCCCGGGAAGAACGAGGCCGTGTGGCCGTCGTTGCCCATGCCAAGCACCACGGCATCGAACGGCAACTGCAGCGAGGCCATGCGCGTGCGCAAGGTGACCAGGCCGGCTTCCGGCGTCGGCGCGTCGGCATACAACGGTACGAACTGGGCTACCGACGCCACATGTTGCAGCAGCAGCGCTTTCACCATGCCCGCGTTGGAACGCTCGCTGGTTTCCGGCACCCAGCGCTCGTCGACCAGGGTGACCTGCACCTTGGCCCACTCCACGGCCTGCCGCGAAAGACGTTCGAAGAAATGCCGGGGCGTGCTGCCGCCCGATACCGCGAGCAGCGCGTGGCCGCGTTCGGCGATGCCTTCGCGCAGGCGGTCGCCGATGCGCTCGGCCAGTGCGTCGGCCAGCGCGTGGCAATCGGTGAAACTGTGGGTAGTGACGTTCAGGATCGGGGACATGGTGGAAGCTGGATAGGGCTGCGCGGATGACACACGCGTGGCGATGAAAATGAGTCTAGGCAGGGGACCGCCACGCACAGGTGAAACACCCGTGCATGGCGATCAACGATAGCGAGCCGTGGCTTATTCACTGTCCTCGTTCCACGTGCGGCCGTCGCGCTCGATCAGCGCCACCGCCGCGCTCGGGCCCCAGGTGCCCGACGTGTAGGGACGCGGCGCCTCGCCGCTGTCGGCCCAGGCCCCGAGAATGGGATCGGCCCAGTGCCACGCCGCCTCCACTTCGTCGCGACGCATGAACAACGTGGGATTGCCGCGCACCACATCGAGTATCAGGCGCTCGTACGCATCGGGCTGCTGCACGCCGAAGGCTTCGGCGAAGCTCATGTCCAGCGACACGTGGCGCAGGCGCAATCCGCCCGGCCCCGGATGCTTGATGGTGACCCACAGCTTGATGTTCTCGTCCGGCTGCAGGCGCAGCACCAGGCGGTTCTGCGCGAGCACGCCCGCCGACGGATCGAAGATGGAGTGCGGCACCGGCTTGAACACCACCACGATCTCGGACACGCGCTCGGGCAGACGCTTGCCGGTACGCAGGTAGAACGGCACGCCGGCCCAGCGCCAGTTGGCGATCTCCGCCTTCACCGCCACGAAGGTTTCGGTGTGCGACTTGTGGTCCTTCAGCTCGTCCAGATATCCCGGCACGCTCTGGCCTTCGGCCGCACCGGCGCGGTACTGGCCGCGCACGGTGAGCTGCGCCGAGTTGCTCTCGTCGATGGGCTTGAGCGAGCGCAGCACCTTGAGCTTCTCGTCGCGCACGGCGTCGGGCGAGAGCGAGGAGGGCGGTTCCATCGCCACCATGCAGAGCAGCTGCAGGATGTGGTTCTGCACCATGTCGCGCAGCGCGCCGGCATGGTCGTAGTAACCCGCGCGCTGGCCGACGCCCAGGGTTTCGGCGACGGTGATCTGCACGTGGTCGATGTGTTCGGCGTTCCACAACGGCTCGAACAGGATGTTGCCGAAGCGCAGCGCCAGCAGGTTCTGCACCGTCTCCTTGCCGAGGTAGTGGTCGATGCGGAAGGTCTGCGATTCGTCGAACACGCGACCTACGGCGTCGTTGATCTGGTTTGCGCTCTTCAGGTCGCGGCCGATCGGCTTCTCCAGCACCACGCGGGCCTTGCCCTTGTTGAGCTCGTACGCACCGAGGCGATTGCAGATATCCACGAACAGGTCGGGCGAGGTGGAGAGGTAGAACACGCGCACGTGGTCGGGCTGCCCGCCGATCAGTGCGGCGAAGTCGTCCCAGCCCTCGTCCTTGCGCGCGTCCAGCGAGCGGTAGTGCACCAGCTTGAGGAAATCGTCGACCTTGCTCTTGTCGCCGCCGTTCTCCTGCAGCGCCTTGCGCGCATGGGCGCGGTAACCCTCGTCGTCCAGGCCTTCACGGGCGATGCCGATGACGCGACTGGTCTCGGGAATCTGGCCGTCGACATAGCGGTGGTACAGGGCCGGCAGCAGCTTGCGTACGGCGAGATCGCCGGTTCCGCCGAAAATCACCAGGTCGAAGGGTTCGACCGGCAGGGGAGAAGCAGTCACTTCAGTCACCTCAAGGCGATGCGGGGAGCGACACGTGGCATGCATACCACGTGCAATGCCCGAAGATCGTACCAGTGAAATACCAGACAACACCAGTTCCCCGGCATGCCTTTGTCAGCCTGCGCTGGGCAAGGATTGGGCAGGTGAATTGGTACCACCGTAAAGCCCCGTCGCTGCGGCCGATTGCAAGATTGGTATGCTCATTGGTATCGTGCGGGCTATGGAAACCGCCCTCGTCAACGAATATCGCCGCCTCAGCCGTGACCCGGCCGTGAATCAGCCGCTGGCCTACCTGCGCCTGCGCCGGGCCATCCGCAACGTGGTCGAGCACCGCGACATCGAACCGGGCCAGGCCCTGCCCAGCGAACGCGACCTGTCGCGCCTGTTGCAGCTGTCGCGCGTCACCGTGCGCAAGGCGATCGCCGGCCTGGTCGAGGAAGGCCTGCTCAACCAGCGCCACGGCGCGGGCACCTTCGTGGCCGAGCGCATCATCAAGCCAATGTCGCGCCTCACCAGCTTTACCGAAGACCTGCGCGCACGCGGCCTCAACCCGCGCTCTGAGTTCTTCGAGCGCAGCCTGGGCGAAGTGACTCCCGAGGAATCGATGGCGCTCAACCTGTCGCCGGGCGTGCTGGTAGCCCGCCTGCACCGCGTGCGCTATGCGAAGGACGAACCCCTGGCGATCGAGCGCAGCGTGGTGCCCGCCAGCGTGCTGCCCGATCCGTTGATCGTGCACGACTCGCTTTACCAGGTGCTTGAAACCCTCGGCGCACGGCCGCGCCGCGCACTGCAGCGCCTGCGCGCCGTGTCGCTGGGCGCCCAGCAGGCGCGTCTGCTGCACGTACCGGCCGGCAGCGCGGGTCTCAATATCGAGCGACGCAGCTTCCTCGACGACGGCCGCGTAGTGGAATTCACCACCTCCTGGTATCGCGGCGACATCTACGACTTCGTGGCCGAGCTGCAGACGGACTGATGCCGCCAGCCCGGGACTAGAACTCGAGCGTGACCGACTGACCCACGCCCGTGGCCTGCCAGCGTGCGGTCAGCGTCAGAATGCACTCACGCACGGCTTCCACGTCCTGCTCGTCGACGGCCAGGGCATCGCACTGCCTGGCGCGACAGGTCACCTGGTACAGGTCCAGCATGTCCGCAGGCGCGCTGCTCCAGCCAGCCCAGCCATCGGCCTGGAACACTTCGACCAGGCGCTCGACGCCGTCACTCTCCGGTTCCGCGCCCATGCGGTAGTCCAGCGCCTCGCCCGCAGCCAGCCGCGTGACGAAGCCGCGCCTGAGCAGCACGCTCTCCACGGCGTAGTGCACCATGTCGTGCGGGATGATGCCCTGCTTCGGGCACTCGACACGTTCCGGCGGGCCATCCGCGCGGATGGCGTCCATTTGGTCGAATTTGCCGGCACCTTTGGTGAAGATGAGCTGCATGGGCCACCTGTTTGGCGGATGCGGAACGATGCGTCGGGGCACGGGATCTCACGCGGACCGACATGCGCCGGAGACCGGGCGTCCCCGTTCCATATACGTGTAAAATATGGCGTTTTTGGCGTCGGTAGTATTGGTGCAGGATCCCCAACGAACAAGCATCCGCGGCTCGACGTTCATACGCTTGCTGGCCCGCCTGACGGATGCCGATGTTTCGCCCTCCAGGCAATCACTGTCGGACCGGTTGAGCCAGTGGCTCGACTGGACGCATGCCATTGCGCTGTCGACGGCCATCGATCGCCGGGCGTCCACGGATATCTTCGATGCGCCCAGCTTTGGCCTGGCCGAAGCGGAGGAGTGCGCCCGCGTGCGCGCCTCGCTGGCGGAAACCATCAAGGGAGACGCGGAACTCGCCGCCGGGCAGGCTGATGCCGCCGAGGTGGAATACACCGTATTCCGCCAGCGCTATCTCACCCTGCAGCGCCGCATGCAGTCCGCCACCGGCAACCTGCGCGGGCGGCTGCGCGATTTGCTGGCGCAGAAGACGCCGGAGATGGCTCGCCTCGCGGAAGTGGATGCCGTGATGGAGCGTGCGCTGAGCCCGCGCGAGCACACACTGCTCGCCGCCGTGCCTGCCGTACTCGGGGAACACTTCGAACGATTGCGCAAGACCGGGCAGGCGCCGGTCGATGCGCCTTCCGACGAGAACAGCTCAACCGCCACGACGAGTGCGTGGCTCGACACCTTCCGCAGGGACATGCAGAGCGTGTTGCTGGCCGAACTGGATGTTCGTTTTCAACCGGTCGAAGGGCTGCTCGCCGCCCTCCGCACCCGCTAACTGGTTAGTCATGGTCAGAAATCTCCTCAATCTCGGTGTGTTCCTCGTCGGCCTGGCAGCTGTGTGCTGGATCGGCATCGGCTATATCGGCTCCAACCCGCTCGGCGCCGCCGTCGCGATGTTGATCGCTGCCTGCTATCTCGCCGGCGCGCTCGAGCTGCATCGCTACCGCCAAGCCACCGGCACGCTGACGGATGCCGTAGCGGGTCTATCGGCGACACCCTCCAGCCTGGGCGAATGGCTCGATCGCCTGCATCCCAGCCTGCGCAATACCGCTCGCCTGCGTGTCGAAGGCGAGCGCGCCGCCATGCCCACGCCGGCCCTGACGCCTTATCTGGTCGGCATGCTGGTGCTGCTCGGCATGCTGGGCACGCTGCTCGGCATGATGGCGACCCTGCGCGGCACCGGCCTGGCGCTGGAAAGCGCGACCGACCTGCAGGCCATGCGCAGCTCGCTCGCGGCGCCGGTCAAGGGCCTCGGCTTTGCGTTCGGCACCTCGATCGCCGGCGTGGCCAGCTCGGCCATGCTCGGACTGCTCTCCGCGCTCAGCCGGCGCGAGCGCCTGCATGCGGTGCAGCTGCTGGACGCGAAGATCGGGACGACGCTGCGCGTCTACTCGCAGGCTTACCAGCGCGAGGAATCCTTCAAGCTCCTGCAGCAGCAGACGGCACTGATGCCGGCGCTGGTCGAACAGCTGCAGACGATGATGGCGACCATCGAGCAGCAGAACCTCGCCGCCAACGAGCGCCAGCTGGCCAGTCACAACGACTTCCATGCGAAGACCGAGGCGGTCTATACGCGCCTCGCCTCGTCCGTCGAAACCTCGCTGAAGGACAGCATCGCCGGCAGTGCCCAGGCCGCCAGCGCCGCGCTGCAGCCCGTGGTCGAGGCCACCATGGCGGGCCTCACGCGGGAAACCGCCACGCTGCATGGGACCGTCACGCAGGCCGTACAGCGCCAGCTCGAGGGCGTGTCGAGCAGCCTCGAGAACACCACCGCCACGGTGGCGGGTATCTGGCAGAACGCACTGGTGGAACACCGCCAGAGCAACCAGACGCTGGCCGGGCAGTTGGAACAGACGCTGGAGCAGTTCAGCGCAAACTACGAGCAGCGCGCCGAGCAACTGCTGCAAGGCGCCTCGACGCATCTGGAAGCCGCGACGGGCCACGCCGCGGACGCGTGGAACAACACGCTGGCCCGCCAGGAAACGCTCAACGAGAGCCTCGCTTCCCGCAACCAGCAGGCGCTGACCGCCGCTGCCGCGACGTTCGAGCAACATGCCGCGACGCTGGTGCAGGTCGTGCAGACCTCGCATACCGATCTGCAGACCGCACTGGAAGCACGCGATCAGCGGCGCCTTGCCACCTGGAACGAAACGCTGGGTTCGATGACCACCGCACTGGGCCAGCACTGGGAGCAGGCGGGCGAGCAGGTCGCGAGCCGGCAGCAGGCCATCTGCGACGCCCTTGCGCAGACGGCGCGCGACATCACCGCGGAAGCGCAGGCGCACGCCAAGGACACCATCGCGGAAATCTCGCGACTGGTCCAGGTTGCCTCGGAAGCCCCCAGGGCGGCCGCCGACGTCATCGCCGAGCTGCGCCAGAAGCTCTCCGACAGCATGGTGCGCGATACCGCGATGCTGGAAGAACGCAGCCGCCTGCTGGGCACGGTGGAAACCCTGCTCGATGCGGTCAACCACTCGTCCAACGAGCAGCGTCTCGCCGTCGATGCACTGGTCGGCACCTCGGCCGATCTGCTGGATCGCGTCGGCACGCGCTTCACCGACCATATCGAAGCCGAGACCGGCAAGCTCGAGACCGTATCCGCCCAGGTCACCAGCAGCGCCATTGAAGTGGCCAGCCTGGGCGATGCGTTCGGTGCGGCCGTGCAGCTGTTCGGCCAGTCCAACGAGATGCTGATGGAACGACTGCAGGGCATCGAAGCCGCGCTGGACAAGTCGCTCTCGCGCAGCGACGAACAGCTGGCGTACTACGTCGCGCAGGCGCGCGAAGTCATCGACCTCAGCATGCTGTCGCAGAAGCAGATCATCGAGGAAATGCAGCAGCTCGCCGCACAACGTGCGCTCGCCGGGGCCGAAGAGGCATGAGCGACGACATCGAGCTCGAAGGCGAATCCTCCGCACCGATCTGGGCCGCCTTCGGCGACCTGATGTCGGTGCTGCTGGGCGCGTTCGTGCTGATCCTGGTGGGCGTGATCGGCGTGCAATTGCAGCTCTCGAACCGGCTGGACGAAGAGGTCAAGCAACGACAGGCCGAAGCGCAACGCCGCATGACGCTGGAACAGGCGCTGGCGGCCCCGCTCGCCGCGGGCCGCGTGACCCTGGTCAACGGCCGCATCGGCATTCGCGGCAACGTGCTGTTTGCGCTCAACTCCGACCAGTTGCAGCCGGAAGGCCGGGAGCTGTTGAAGAGCCTGGCCGGCCCGCTTACCGATTACCTGAAGTCGCGCGATGAAATCCTGATGGTGAGCGGCTTCACCGACGACCGCCAGGTGCGCGACGGCAACCGCCAGTTCGCCGACAACTGGGAACTCTCTGCCGAGCGCGCATTGACCGTGACCCGCGCCCTGATTGCCGAAGGCGTGCCGGCTTCATCAGTGTTCGCCGCAGCCTTCGGTGCGGAACAGCCGGTCAGCCCGAACAGCAACGAGGATGGACGCGCCAAGAATCGCCGCGTGGAGATTGCGCCGATTCCCAAGCCCTCCCATGCGACTACGGCGGACCATGAGTAAGCCGCCGAAAGACGCCCGGACCCAGCTGGACGCGTGGCGCGAAGCGCACGCCGACCGGCTTGATCCCGTGCGCTTTCACTTCATCGATGCGCTGGAGAAGCGCGCCTCCCATCAACAAGGGGAAGTGCGCCGCTTGCTCGACGGCAAGCTGTCGACGCTGATCGAAGCGTATACACGCGACCTGAAGAAGGCGGCGAAACGCATCGATAAAGCCGGTGCGCCAGCGTCGCTCGATGAGCGCAATCGTGGCGCACTGGGCGAACTGGTCGATCGCCTGACGCTACACGCTGCGGAACGCGATGCGCGCGCAGTACCTGACGAAACCACCGCGGACAGCAGCGAGTTTCCGGCGCTTGCGACGCTCGACGAGTTCCAGCAGATCTGGAGCCAGGTGCGCACGCAAAGCCAGGTCCGCCAGTCGATGCAACAGGCGCCTACCGGCGCCGGCCCGCTCAACTCCAGCGCGCTTGTCCATCGCTCGATCGCCCTGATGCGCGAACTGTCGCCAGGCTACCTGCAACAGTTCCTATCGTACGTGGATGACCTGGCCTGGATCGAACAGATGAGCGCCGCAGGCATGGCGCCAGCCAGGGAGTCCGCGCCGACCGTGGGTGGCAGGAAGCGCAGTCGGGGCAAGGCAGCAGCGCCCTAAACGGAAGCACGGCCTTCGATGGCAGGCTTTCCCGGCCTGGCATTGCCGCGATCAGACGCTGACGTCCAGACCCAGGCCGACGCCGCGCGCGATGCACTGGCGTGCCACTCGTGGCACGGCTTCCAGCGGGCGCGGAGACGTCGGGCATCGGCATCCAACACGGCACCGCACATACCCGCGTATCCGATGAAGGCGGGGCCGCGCGGCCCCGCCTCGCCATGCTTACGGATCGAACTTCTTCTCCACGCCCAGCAGCACCGACTGGTTGCTGCGCGTGCTGCTCTCGAACAGGTTCTGATACTCGAAGCGCAGCAGCCAACCCTTCAGGGTCTGCAACTGGATGCCGGCACCCAGCAGCGTGCGGTTGCTCGACTGACCCGCCAGCGAAGTCTGGTACAGCGGACCGGCGAGCAGGTCCGCATAGCGCATCGCCGCGACGCTGGAACCCTGGAAATCGTGCTCGTACTCGGCGCGCAAGGTCGGCAACCACAAGCCGTACTCGGTCTTGACGGTCCACTCCGCACGCAGGCCCAGGTTGCCGGTGGTGGTCTTCACCGTCTGGCGGTCATAGCTCAACGTATCGGTCACCTGTCCCTGTTCGGTGTAAGCGTCGAGGCGTGCGTTGGACAGGTCCAGGCGCGCGTAGGGCGACAACAGCCAGTCCTGAGTGCGGTGCTCGTAACCGAGCGCGAGCGATCCGAACCATTGCGTACCGTCACGACTGCCGGTCGCAAGGCTGCCGTCGCCGGTGACATAACGGCGCGAGTCGAACGAGAGCCACTGGTAGCCGAGCAGGCCATCGAGGTACACGTTCGCGATGGGACGATAGCTGGCATAGAGCGCCGCGCTGTAGCTGTCGGTAGTGCTGCGGCTGCCGTGACGGCCGATATCCGAAGTGTCGTGGCCATAGCCAACGCCTGCACCCAGTGCGATGGCGTCGTTGATGCGCTTGTCCACGCCCACGCTCACGCCCGAGGTGCTGAAGTCGACGCCGTTGTCGCTGCTGCCAGGCTGCGTCTTGCCGAAGTTCAGGGCACCACCGGTCCACAACGTGATGCCGCCCGGCAGGCTACGCGCATCCGCTGGACTTGCGACCGGCATACTGCCGGGCTCGTCGGGCTGCACGATGTAACGACGTGCCCATGCATCGCCATCGCCACTGCGCAGGGCCTGCATGGGATCACGATTCT
Source organism: Dyella amyloliquefaciens (assembly GCF_004296575.1). Classification (GTDB taxonomy): domain Bacteria; phylum Pseudomonadota; class Gammaproteobacteria; order Xanthomonadales; family Rhodanobacteraceae; genus Dyella; species Dyella amyloliquefaciens. The sequence goes on from NZ_SAYT01000008.1 coordinate 105,242, forward strand.
GCATGTTCGCCGAAGTCAGCGTGATGCCATTGGTGAAGCCACCAGCACCGCCAGCGTTGTGCAGGCTTTCCAGCCGCTGCTGGAAGTTGCTGATCTGGCCCTGCGCCATGCGGCGTGCAGAGTCCGCCTGGGCATTGAGGATGCCCAATACTTCTGCGTCCTTGGACGGATCCTGGCGAGCCGTCACCACCACGCTGATGTTGCCCGGTGCCGAGGTGGCGTAAGCATTGGTCAGCGTATAGCTCACTTGTGCCGAGCCACCGAAGGTCGCTGCCGCAGTGAACGTGAGTGCATAACCACTGGCGGTCGCTTGAATATTCGCACTGCCTGCGTTGCTCGGAGATACAGATACGAGCGTGGCTGCAGTGAACGGACCGCCATGCGCAGCCGTGGTCAGGTCGACCTGCACCGACGACCCCGCCAGCACCTTGGCACTGAGCGCAGGCGCGGCCGGCATCGGATTGACCGTGATCGTCACGCGCACGGGTTGCGATACACCGAAAGCATTGCTCAAGGTGTAATCGAAACTCACCACGCCTTCGGCCTCGACCGTGGGCGTGTAGACCATGTCGGTGCCTCTGATGGCGAGCGTGCCACTCGCCGGCGGCGTCGCCACGATGAGTGCGGTGAACGGTCCACCCGTCGCACCCTGTGCACCATGCAGCGTCACCGCGTTGCCGGCGAGCACAGTGGCGCTCATGGGCTGCGCCACGGGTACCGCCAGCGGCGTCACGGCAACCGTCACCGTCGCCGGCGCCGAAGTACCGCCCGGGCCGGTCGCGGTGTAGGTGAAGGTGTCGGTGCCGTAGTAATTGTTGTTTGGCGCATACACCACGTTCAAACCGTTGATCGTGGCTGTACCGTGCGCCGGTGCCTGCGCCACCGCGATGCCGGTGATCGGACCGGTATCGTTGCCGGTCACCGGAATGGTCACGCTGGCGTTGGCCGGCGTGCTGGCCGCGTCGTTGGCAGCCACGGGCACCGGCTGGCTGATGGCAAAGGTATAAGCCTGGCTGCCCGTGTAGTTGAGGCTGTCCGTGGCCGTCACCGTGATGGAGTAGTTGCCCGCCGCGGTCGGCGTACCCGACAACTGGCCGCCCGGACTCAGGGTCAGGCCGGACGGCAGTGCGCCGCCGGTGATCGCATAGCTGTAACCGCCCGTCGCGCTGCCGCTGGCCGTCAGCTGCTGGCCGTAGGCCACGGCCACCTGCCCGTTCGGCAGACCCGCCGGCGTGAGCACGATGGTCGGGCGGTTGATGGTCAGCGTGTACGTCTTGTCGGCGGTCTGCGTCGCGGCGTCCGTCACGCGTACGGTAAAGCTGTAGCTGCCGCTGACAGTGGATGTACCGGTCAACTGGCCCGTCGCCGACGACAGGTGGATGTCGGCAGGCAACGCGCCGGACACCACGGCGAAGTGGTACGGCGAAGCGCCACCGCTGACACCGATCGCCAGGCTATAGGCCACGGCAACATCGGCCGCGGGCAAGGACGGCGTGGTGATCGACACGACACCGCCCGGAACGACCACGGCAAACGACTGCGACACGCGCGTGGCTGCGGGATAGGCGCTGTCGCCGCTCTGGTCCGCGTTGATGGTGCACATGCCCGGCGACAGCATGGTGAGCAGGCCTGTCGCCGTCACCGTACAGATGTTGCCCGTACTCGAGGAGAACGCCACGGGAAGCCCCGAGCTGGCGGTCGCCACCAGCGAGGGCGATGTACCGAAGGGCTGCGATCCAGGATTGTCGAAGGTGATGGTTTGCACGCCCTGGGGCAGGGCGCTGTTGGATGCGGCGGATGCTGCACCGGTGCCCACGCTATTGGTCGCCGTCACCGTGAAGGTATACGACGTGCCGTTGGCGAGGCCGGTCACGGTAACCGGGCTTGTGCTGCCGGTCGCGGCGACATGGCCAGGATTCGACGTCACGGTGTAGCTGGTCACCGTCGAGCCACCGGTGAACGCCGGTGCGCTGAATGCAACGGCGGCCTGTGCGTTGCCCGCCGTCGCCGTACCGATCACCGGCGCACCTGGCACGACGGCATTGACTATGAAGGAGCGAGAGACGGATGCGGCGACATACACGCCGTTGCCCGCCTGATTGGCGTCGATCGTGCAGTTGCCCGTCGCGACGAAGGTCAGGGCGCCGCCTGAAGTGATCGTGCAGACGCCAGTCGTGCTGGACGTGAACGTCACCGTCAGCCCGGAGCTCGCCGTTGCCGTCAGTGTGGGCGTCGTGCCGAAGTTCTGCGCGCCCGGGTTGTTGAACGTGATCGTCTGCGGCCCGGCTGGTGTCACGCTGTTGGACGCTGCGGATGCCGCTCCCATGCCTTCGCTGCTGGTCGCGGTCACGGTGAACGTGTAGGCCGTGCCATTGGTGAGTCCGGTGACCATGATCGGACTGGTGCTGCCGGTACCGACGAGTCCGCCCGGATGGGACGTCACCGTATAGCTGGTGATGGGTGCGCCGCCATTGCTGTCCGGCGCCGTGAAGCTCACGTTTGCCTGGCCGTCGCCGGCCGTCGCCGTGCCGATGGCAGGCGCGCCGGGCGCGGTGAAATAAATGTAGCGATCCGCCCCGATGGCAGCGGTGGTGCCGCCGGGCGTCGTGACGGTGACATCGACCACGCCGGCGCCCGCCGGGCTGATCGCGGTGAGCATCGTTGCGCTGTTGACGGTGAACGAAGTCGCGCTGGTACTACCGAACTTGACGGACGTCGCGCCCAACAGGCTGGTTCCGGTGATCGTGACGCTCGTACCGCCCGCGGACGCACCCGCGTTCGGGCTGACCGACGTGATGGACGGGAGATTCGCGTAGGTGAATGCGCCCGCGAGCGTGCCCGAACCGCCCGGCGTCGTCACCCGGATATCAACCGTGCCCGCACTTCCTGCCGGCGACATGGCCGTGATCTGGGTGGCGCTGTCGACTGTGAAGCTCGTCGCGGCAGTACCGCCGAACGTGACGGATGTGGCGCTGCCGAAGTTGGCGCCGAGGATCGTGACCATGGTACCGCCGGACGTCAGTCCTGCGGACGGACTGGCGGAGCTCACGGTCGGCACCGCCAGGTAGGTGTACTGGTCGGCCGCACTGGCAGCGCTCGTGCCACCGGCCGTCGTCACCGTCACATGGACCGTGCCAGCACTGGCGGCAGGTGAAGTGGCGGTGATCGAAGTAGGGCTGTTGACGGTGAAACTCGAGGCTGCCGTGCTGCCAAACCGGACCGCCGTCGCAGCGGTGAAGTCGGTACCGGTGATCGTCACGGTTGTACCGCCGGCGAGTACGCCCCAGGTCGGACTGATGGAGGTCACTGTCGGAGCCACCACATAGGTGAATCGATCCGACGCACTGATGGCGCTGGTGCCGCCCGCCGTCGTCACCGTCACATCGACGGTGCCCGCGCTGCCTGCAGGCGAGGTAGCCGTGATCGAAGTGGCGCTGTTGACCGTGAAGCCCGTGGCTGGCGTGCCACCAAACTTGACCGCCGTGGCAGCACTGAGGTTGGTGCCAGTGATCGTCACCGTCGTGCTGCCTGCCGACGTGCCCGCATTCGGGCTGATGGACGTGACTGTGGGAGGCAACGCGTAGGTGAACTGGTCCTCGGGGCCAGTCGCGCTGGTGCCGCCGAAGGTCGTCACGCGCACGTCGACCGTGCCGGTACCCGCGGGTGCCACTGCCGTGATCGAGGTCGCGCTGTTGACGGTGAAACTGGCCGCCGCCGTGGCGCCGAACGTGACCGCGGTGACAGCGCTGAAGTTGGCGCCGGTAATCGTGACGGAGCTGCCACCGGCGGCCGGACCCCTCGTCGGACTGAGACTGGTCACCGTGGGTGACGCGATATAGGTGAACTGATCCGATGCGCTGGTAGCACTCGTACCACCCGCCGTCGCCACCGTCACATCGACTGCGCCCGCGCTGCCGGCCGGCGAGGTTGCCGTGATCGAGGTTGCGCTGTTGACCGTGAAACTCGTTGCCGCCGTGGCACCGAACGTGACCGCCATGGCTCCGCTGAAATCGGTGCCCGTGATCGTCACCGACGTACCGCCAGCCGTCGACCCTGAGGTCGGGCTAATGCCCGTTACCGTGGGCGCTGCGATATAGGTGAACTGATCCGATGCGCTGGTGGCACTCGTACCACCCGCCGTCGTCACCGTCACATCGATTGTTCCGGCGCTATGGCCAGGCGCAGTCACGGTGATGGATGTCGCGCTATTGACAAGGAAACCGACGTTCGTGAGACCGAACCTGACCGCCGTGACTCCGATAAAATCGGTGCCCGTGATCGTCAACGTCGTACCCCCAGACGTGAGTCCCGAGGTCACACTGAGGCTCGTCACCGTGGGTGTAGCGACATAAGTGAACTGATCCGCCAAGCCGGTGGTACTCGTACCGCCCGGTGTCGTCACTTTCACATCCACCGTTCCAGCGCTTCCGGCCGGCGAGGTTGCCGTGATCGAAGTTGCGCTGTTGACCGTGAAACTCGTTGCCGCCGTGGCACCGAACGTGACCGCGGTGGCACCCGTGAAATTGGTACCGGTAATCGTCACGGATGTTGCGCCACCCGTGCCCCCCGAGGTCGCACTGAGGCCCGTCACCGTGGGCACCGGCAAGTACGTATAGGCACTAGGGATCGTTGTGGATCCGCCGGATGTGGTGACCACCAGGTCGACAACACCCGCCGCATGAGCAGGCACCACGGCACTGATCGAGTTCGAATTGTTGACCGTCACGCCGGTAGCAGAGGTACCACCAAACGTAACGGTGGCACCGGAGACAAAATTCGTGCCGGTGATCGTCACCGACGTAGCGCCACCCGTGCCACCCGAGGTCACACTGAGGCCCGTCACCGTGGGTGCCGGCAAGTACGTATAGGCATTAACGATCTTTGCGGACCCACCGGATGTGGTGACCACCACGTCGACAGCACCCGCCGCATGTGCAGGCACCACGGCACTGATCGAGTTCGAACTGTTGACCGTCACGCCGGTAGCAGGAGTGCTGCCAACCGTTACGGTGGCACCGGTTACAAAATTCGTGCCGGTGAGCGTTACCGAGTTGCCGCCAGCCGTCGGACCCAATCCTGGCGAAACCGAGGAAAGCGTCGGCGTGCCCGCAGACAAGGTTATCGTTATGAAAACCGGTGTCGCATTGAACTGATAGAGCGTGAAGTTCCACGTGCTCTGAATGGTGCCCGGCGCCGGCGTAAATATCAGGATATCTTGCGAGGGGTCATTGAGATCGACACCCAACGTCGAGCCATCGGAAGCTCGCAGGGTTCCTGTATTCCCAATGCTGTCCGTATACAGGCCATCCATAGTCGGATCACACGCATTCAGCGCGGAGGCGTTGTTCGTCGAGACCGAATAGCTGCCTCCGGAAAGTTGCGCAGGCGTGGGCGTCCAGTTGAACGAACAGGTGCTCGCCTCCGCAGCGAATGACGTCACCGAAAGCAGCAGCAACACCATCAGTGATCCAAACATCCGCCAGTGGCGCGTACGGCCCGGCGCCTTCGCCGCAGCATTATCCGTACAGGCATGAGCGATTGGCGTGGTGTGTGCGGTATGCATGCCGCAAAAACGCGCATAGACACGCCCAAACACATCCCGGCCACGGCCCATGGCCGTCCGAATACGGTACCCAAACATGGATTGTCCCCTGTTCCCTTTCGTCGTGACGCACGCCCCGGGGCTACGCGTCACCGGCTATTCCTGCTGGCCACGCTTGCGCACGACCGCTCCCCATGACCACCTCCGGACGGAGGCGGCTCAGGTACTACGTGATCTTCCCGCCGATCTGGTCATGCTGCGCGCGCTAAGCGGCCACAGCGAAAAGCGGCGGGCTTCGGGAGGATATCGGTCCGGTACAACAAAATCAAAGCGCCTGCTTTGGCGTAGAGCACATGTCGGACCTCGCCCATTGAACTCCCTGGGGCCTTTCGACAAGATCGACCTCGGGACATCCCGGGGGCACTCGATGGCCGACTTCAACACGCAGGTGGGATGCTGATCGTGGGCGACCCGTCTTCCGGGCAGGCACCTGCCATGATTCGCAAACAGGTCGTGCTCGCGGCGGATCTCGCCGGCACGGTGGTATTCGCCATCGAGGGTGCCAATGCGGCTATTCGCGCTGGCCTGGATCTGCTCGGCGTCCTGGTGCTGTCATTCATGGTGGCGCTGGGTGGTGGCGTGATCCGCGACCTTCTGATCGGGGCGACACCGCCGAGTGCGATGCGCGACTGGCGCTATCCGGCGCTCGCGTTTGCCGCGGGGCTGGTGACTTTCCTGCTGCATCTGCAGATGCAGGCGGTGCCCACGCTGCTGCTGACCACACTCGATGCCGCGGGCCTCGCGCTGTTCGCCGTGGCCGGTGCCGAGAAAGCACTCGACTTCGGCATCAACCCCTTCATCGCGATGCTGATGGGTGCGATGACAGGCTGCGGTGGTGGGGTCATGCGCGACATCCTGCTGGCACGCGTGCCCATGGTGCTGGTCGCCGACATCTACGCGAGCGCGGCCTTGCTCGGTGCATGCGTGGTGGTGGTCGGCCGCCGGCTTGGGTGTCCTCCGGCCGTCGCTGCCGTGCTTGGCTTCATCGTCTGCTTCGCGCTGCGCATGGCGGCAGTCCAATTCGGCTGGCAGCTGCCCAGGCTTGCCGGTTAGGCGGCAATTCGCCGATTCGCACCCGGAAGTTGGCGCTTCGGCATCCGCTCGCTACATGCTTATCGACAACAGCCAAAAGCGGCTTTTGATCGGACTCCGCGAACAACCTAAGTCACCTTCTCCGCACATAGCCGACGAATCGCAGCAATATCAGCGCGAACAAAAGCGGGATAAAAGCCGCATACGCGTACTGGCCCCTGGCCACGCCCGTTCCGTAGGGAAACCAGATGCCGGGGATGCCCAGCCCGTTGAGTTCCGTGGCAAACAGGCCAACGCCAACGAGGATGGCGCCGAGCGCCGCCAGATAGGCCGATGGCTTCGCCGACCGGATCACGCCCAGACCAATGATCCATAGATACAAACCGGCATAGGCCACGCGAACGAGCTCGACGGCGAAACCCGCAACGGTCTTGAGGCCATGGTTTGCGTCCGGCACAGGCCAGGGGCGACCGACAAGTGCGAAGACCATATAGATCACGGTCAACGCGACGATCCCGAGGCGAAGCCATGGATAGCGCTTCAGACGGAACCAGTCACGCCAGGCCAGCGTCCAAACCGCCAGATTGAGAGGCCGGAGTATCACGGTGGTCACGATGTCGTAGCAGCGCAGATCCAGAAGATGCGTCCAATAGAACAACACCTGGTTGATGCGCAGCAGTGCGAGCAGAAGCAGCGCCACCGCAAGCCAGCGATAGGAGTCGCCGGTGCGGCATGCGATCAATCCAACGACCATCAGGCCTAGCAGGACGAAGGCGAGCGGCTCGATCGTGTCGGCGACGTAACCCGTGAACGTTTTCAGCCACTGCACGCGGTACAGCTGGTCGATGCCATCCGCATCGCCGATCGTGGGGGACACGTGGATACCACCGTTGTCCTCACCCGCGTCGATGGGATCCATCCACACGCGAAAGGCGATGAGATAGGTTTGCGCGCCTTCCGGTGACGACGAAGGCAACGGAAATACGGTCGGCCGCACGCCGAATACCCGGGGCCTGGCGCTGGAAAAATCACCCGACCCGCCAAGCAGCGTGCCGTTGACGTAAAGCTGATAGGTCGAATCGACCAGGGTCGGTCCTGCCAACGCAAGCGGCACACCCGCACCGCTATCGACGGTGACTTTCATCCGATACCAGGCATACCCGGTATAGCGTGCATGGCCACGTCGACTCCATCCCGACACGTAGCCCGGCAATCCGACATCGCCATCATGCGAACCCGGCTCGGGAGTCAGGTCGACGGCTTCCCATGCACTGTCATCGAAGTCCGGTGAAGACCAGCGTGGGTCATCGCCGATATGGAACCGCCACGGTCCATTCAAGGCGACCGTCGAGTGACCCAGGGTGACGTGTGCAGTCGGTGCAGGCTCCGCCGATGCCAGGCGACTTCCGATCAGAAGCGCCACAAACATGCAAACGGAAATCAGCACTCCTGAACTTCGCATCACATCACTCCCTGATGGTTACCTGTCGGAGTCTAAGAGGGACTTCGGAAAAATGCATGGCGATCCGCGATACGGCGCTGCCGTGCCTGTGGCCGCATAAATAGATCGTGGCGGTGTGAACACGCGCCAGCCTCAGCGGGCCACGCAGCGCTTGCCTCTGCCTGAGCCTGCAAGGCAAGCTGCACCGACGGCTTTCGAATCGACACCCTATAGCCACGATGGCGCATCAACCCAGCGTCAGGAGGACGCCGCATGAAGCGAATGCAGTCCCGTTGTCTTCGAATGATATGGCCGGCAGCGGCGATGCTGTACCTGTTCACTGTTGCGGATGCCACGCGGGCTCTCGCGAATGCAGCGGACGAATCGCACTGGATGCTGTCTCTGGGCCAGACAGACTATGTGCTCGACTCCCACGGAAGCGTGCTCGATGGTGAAGGTGCGCATGTCGGACTCACGGCCTCCCCAGGTCGCACCGCACCGATGGGCAGTTCGATCGCGAGCGTGAGCGCCGCCGCCTATCGGGGACATAGCGTCAAACTCTCCGGCTTGATCAGCACGACCGACGCGCGCCACGGCGCCGGTCTGTGGCTCCGCGCCGATGGCCCCCAGGGCAGGCTGGCCTTTGCCAATTCACAGGCCTCCTTGGTCGTGGGCAATGCGTCTGCCCAGCAGCGGGAGGTCGAGATTCCCGTACCGCCATCCGCGACGACCCTGGTATTCGGCACGCTGTTGTTCGGCGATGGCCAGTCCTCGGTCGATCACCTGTCATTGCGCTCAGGCGATGCCATTTCCCTGACGGGGATCGTTCCCGCGGATAAGGAACTGGAAGCCGCCATCGAGATCGTGAAAGAGCATGCGCTGCGCTCGTCTTCGCTCGACTGGAACACGCTATTGCCAAAGCTGCGCGCACAGACGGACAAGAGCGGCTGGTCACTGGATGCCTACCCGCCGATTCGCGAGTTGCTCGGCGCCCTGCAGGACCATCACAGCCACCTGCTTGCCGCTGAGGAGGCAAGGGCAACGCGTTCACCGGAGACGACCGTCGTGTTGCCTGTCGTCGAACCGCAGCAGGGCGATTTCGGCTACATCGCCCTGCTCGGATTCAACAGCACGGAACCACACCACGTCGCGTCTTACGTGGAAGCCGCTTCGTCCGGTATGGCGCAGATCGCAGGCAGCGCGGCATCCGGATGGATCCTCGACCTGCGCAACGACGAAGGCGGCAACATGTGGCCCATGTTGGCCGCCCTCCGTCCCTTCCTCGGCGACGCACCGCTGGGCTACTTCAAGGGCCGCGATGGACTTTCCACATCATGGAAGGCTCAACTCGACCAGCTGCATCCGATGGCGAGCTCCGTCAACCTGAGCGCCGCTCCACTGGCCGTACTCACCGGCCCGCATACGGCCAGCGCGGGGGAAGCCGTGATCATCGCCCTCAAGGGCCGTCCTCATACACGCTTCTTTGGCTTGCCGACGGCTGGGGTCCCCACAGGCAACCGGGCATTCAAGTTGCCCGATGGCGCCGAGATCGCCTTGGCGACGACGGTTGAACTGGACCGCGCCCAGATGGAGTACGACGGCCCCATCGCACCCGACGTGGCAGTGGCGCCGGATGCGGCAATCCACGCGGATAGCGATGGCGCGCTGCTCGCTGCGAAGCTATGGCTGCACGAAGTTGCGTCGGCGGACTGCTGCATCCAGAACCCATGAGGACGCGCCCATGCCGCGCTGGTTGATCGCCTTGGTTGCCTTCGCAGTCGGCGGATGCGCCGGCTTTTTCGTAGGTGCCACGCCTCTGTATCTGTCGATCAACGGACACGGCGGCCCACTCAAGGGGCTTGTCGAGAATCTGGAACGACGAAGCCAGGAGCTGACCGTTCCAGCCACCTCAAAGGCACGTACACAGGAAGTAGTAGCGACGCGACAGATCTCCCTTGCGGCTTACGCAGAGATCGCCGCCGCTACAGGGTTCTGCGAAATGCCGGATGAGCTCAAGGCCCGGGTGGTGCTGGCGGCCGAACGTATCCGCTCCGCGGAACCAACCATGAGGTTCCACGAGAAGGACGCTGCCGCCGCGCAGGCCTATTTGACCCGCGTCAGCCCCGTCGGACCGTGCGTGCGATTCATCCCTCCGACGGCGATCATCGCGGCGAGCTGAGGTCACCCGCCGAGTTCGTCTCGGCGAGTATTCGTCATCACCTCAACCGCAGCTTCCGCAGCACCCGCCATCGGCGTGCTTGTTACGCGCCTTGGGCGAAGGATCGACCACGCTGATGTCGATAACGGTGAGGTCATGACCCGTTTGCCGGTATTCGATGGCGAGCTTGTCGCCAAATCGATCGCGCAACTGGGCAATCAGCGGAAGCGGATTGTGGTCGTTGAAGAAGCGCATGGTTTCGCCAGGGTGCAGTGCGTCCAGGGCGCCGAAAATGGCCGCGTGGCGAAAGCGGCGGGCAACGCCACGGGCGTCAAAGCTGTGGATGCTGGCTTCAAGAGAGGTGTCTACGGACATGGAGAGCGGCAAACCGGTCGATGCGGGGGAGCCAACGTAGGTCCCCGCCCGTTCGATGTCGCTGATTCAGGTCAGCGAAATCGTCCGATTATTTCGCTCACGCCAATGAGCCCCGTCCCGTCCATGAGCGCAGCATGGGCCGCACAGCCCAGTCGCCATCACAGCATGTTCGCTTCAAACCTCACGCTGGCGACCCTGCTGATTTGAATTTGTCGGACAATTGAACAACACTCGGTTGGCCGCCCAAACCGAGAGTCATCCCATGCCTCCACTGCCTTCGATGAGCCGCCGCTCGTTTCTGCAGGGCCTGGCCTTGGCGGGAGTAATGGGTGCGATGACCTTCCGCCCGCTACGCGCAGCCTCGACATCGGCGGCGGCGACGGAGGCCGGGCGTGCGCAGCAGGCGCCGCTCTTTCCCCAGGCACCCTTGATGCAACAGCCCTTTGCCTTGCTCCCGACCGGCTCGATCAAGGCCAGTGGCTGGCTGTTGCGGCAGCTGCAGATCCAGGCCGGTGGCCTGGGCGGACATCTCGACGAGTTCTGGCCGATCGTCGGGCCGGACAGCGGATGGTCGGGCGGCAATGGCGAGTCGTGGGAAGACGGTCCGTATTTTCTCGACGGCCTGGTTCCACTGGCATGGCAACTGGATTCGCCGACGCTCAAGGCGAAGGCGATGCGCTTCATCGACTGGACGCTGGACCATCCCTGGGAAAACGGCATGTTCGGCCCGCGCAGCAATGACGACTGGTGGCCGCGCATGGTCATGCTCAAGGTGCTGACGCAGTATCACGAGCTGACCGGCGATCCTCGCGTCATGCCGTTGATGACGAACTATTTTCATCATCAGCTGCAGGCCTTGCCTGCCCGGCCGCTACGCGACTGGGGACGCATGCGCTGGCAGGACGAACTTATTTCCGTCCAGTGGCTCTATCAGCGCACGCATGATGCGTCGTTGCTCGAACTGGTACATCTTCTCAAGCAGCAAGGTTACGACTGGCAGGGCATGTTTGCCCATTTCCCCTTCACGCAGAAGACCGATGCCGATGCACTGCGCAAACAGGCCGGCGGATCCGATGCGTTCATGCAGGATCTCGGCCTGCAGGTGCACGGCGTCAATGTGGCGCAGTCATTGAAGGCTTCGCCGGCGTGGTCCGTTACCTCCGGCAGCGCGTCAGATCGCGCAGCGCTGCAGCATCAACTGCAGATGCTCGACACGTATCACGGTTTGCCCAACGGCATGTTCTCCGCGGATGAACATCTTGCCGGCCGCAGCCCTTCGCAGGGGACCGAGCTGTGCACCGTGGTGGAAACCATGTTCTCGCTGGAAGTGGCGCTGGCCATCACCGGCGATGCTGCGCTGGGGGATCGGCTGGAGCGCGTGGCATTCAATGCACTGCCTGCCGCGCTGACCGATGACATGTGGGCGCATCAGTACAACCAGCAACCCAACCAGGTCGAATGCAGCCTGCACCGCGAACCCTGGACCACGGACGGTCCGGAATCGAATCTGTTCGGACTCGAACCCAATTTCCGCTGCTGCACCGCGAATTTCCACCAAGGCTGGCCCAAGTTCGCCAACAGCCTGTGGATGGCGACTGCCGAACAGGGTCTGGCCGCAATGAGCTACGCGCCATGCACGGTGACGACCGTAGTGCGCTCGGTGCCGGTGATCGTCGAGCAGGTCAGCGACTACCCGTTCCGACAGATAGCCCGCATCACCGTGCGCCCGCAACGTGCTATCGCATTTCCCCTGCGGTTGCGTGTGCCCGCATGGTCGGCGGGCACGCGCATTGCGGTGAACGGCAAGCCCGTCGAAACGACATCCGGCTTCACGACCATCGATCGCACCTGGGCACCGGGCGACACGATCGAAGTGCAATTCGACGCCGAGGTGAAGGTCGAGCGCGGCTACAACGGCGCATTGAGTTTCAGCCGCGGTGCGTTGGTCTACGCATTGCCCATCCAGGAGAACTGGGTCATCTGGCGCAAGCGTGGTCCTACCAACGATTGGCAGGTGTACCCCGGCTCGCGCTGGAATGTCGGCTTCAAACCCGATGCGCCGATCACGGTGAGTGAGCATCCGATCGGCGAACGGCCGTTCGCCGGCGCCTCGGCGGCTGTGCAACTCTCCGTGCAAGGACGTCATGTGCCGGCATGGAAAGCATCGGAGGGCAATGCCGAACCGGTGCCGGCCAACGCCGAGCCATCCTCGGACGAGGGCATGCAAGCCGTCACCCTGGTGCCTTATGCCGGAGCCAAGTTGCGTATCACGGCTTTTCCCGCACTTGGTTGATCACCGAGATACCCAGGCATTGCCTGCTCGTTGCGCCGGTTCGATCCAGGCTCCAGCGTGACCATCAATGCACGCGATGACGCGGGTATCGCCTGGCGGGTGATGCGCTAAAGTCAGGGCGGGGCATTTCAGGCCTCGTGGTTCTGCCTATTGTCGGGGCCAGACCGATGGAACCTATAGGGAGATGGGAGAAGTCGATGCCGGATACCACCATGAACTCACCGCTTGCGCGGGCCGATGGCGACGCAGGCGACCGGGACGACACGGGAAACGCTTCAAACAAACCTGCGAGCGGACGTGCACCGATCGAAGGTAAGGGCGCCATGCAGCTCGCCGCCGTCATCTGGTGGACGGTCGCCTGTGTGGGCCACTTCATTTTCGGGATCTACATTGTCGGCAGTTACGGTGTAGCAACGCTGCATGGCGACACCGCTGCCTGGAACCGCGTGTGGCCCACTGGCTATATCCCGGCCCAACCACTGGGCAATTTGATCGTGGCGATTCACGTGCTGCTGGCTGCCATGGTTGCGGTCTTCGGACCGCTGCAACTGGTGCCCGCGTTGCGCCGCCGCGCACCCTGGCTCCATCGGTGGAACGGCCGCATCTATGCAACGGTCGCGATCATCGTCGGCTTGGGAGGACTTGCGGTGCTGGCCGATGACCGTGGTTTCGTGGGCGCCTCCCAGAACGGCAGCGTGGCGATCAATGGCGTGCTCCTGGTCGCGTGCGCAATGCTAGCGTGGCTTTACGCTCGCGCTCGCAACTTTGCCGCGCATCGACGCTGGGCGTTGCGGCTGTTTGTACTTGCGGCGGGCGTATGGTTTTTCCGCATCGGTCTCGCGGCCTGGATTGCCATCCATCACGGGATCGCAGGCTTTGACCCGGGGACGATGCGAGGCCCCGCCCTGTCAGCCTTGGCACTGGGGCAGTGGATCGTGCCACTGGCCATCCTCGAGCTCTATTTACGGGCGGAAAGGGCACGTGGCGCCATGGCTCGTTATGCCGTCGCCACGCTGCTCGTAACGTCGGCAATGGCCATGGGATACGGTGTCTACCGGGCAGCCATCGGCATGTGGCTGCCGGCAATCCATTGGCAGTAGATGCGCGCGCCCGCCTCTCGCGGCAGGCGCCATCGTTCTAGCCTGTCAGCTCCGCCAGCTGGCGACGCAAAGCTTCGTTCTCGGCGGTCAGCTCAATCACGCGTTGGCGGAGTTGCTCGAGCTCATTGTCCGCAGTCGGGGCGGGCGCGGTTGCGGCTTCATCGCGTGGCTTGCGCCGCGCTTCGCGAACGCGCTTGGCGGCCTGCTTGAGTTCGTCTCCACCCGCGACGGCGGCGGCCCGCTGTTCCTCGGCCGGCAAGCTCGCGACAGCGGCCGCGGCGTTGATCGAGAGTGTGCCGGACTTTACTGCGGCCACCACTTCCTCGGTCGCCTGCTTCTGGATCTTCTCGATCAATCCGATCTGGCTGTTGCTCAGGCGAGCTTCGCGAGCCAACGACTCCCGGCTGTTCGCCGGCTCGTTCGATGGCGTGTCAACGACTGCCTGGCCGTCTGGCGCGCTGTCGTTGTGCGTGGACTCTTCTTCGGATGAGGCTTGCGCCGGCACCGGGTCATCAACTTTCCGCGACCGCGTACGTCGCTCGGCCAGGATCTCGCGCTTGCGCAAGGCCAGCACGCCGCGCTGGAAGGCCGAAACGCTACGACGGCCCAGGTGCTGGTCGATCATCCACAGATGGACATCGTCCATGCTGCGGAACTGCGCATGCTGCATGGTCTGGAAGGGCAGATCATGCTTGCGGCAGACGCTGTAACGGTGATGACCATCGACAAGGATGTTGCCCCACAACACGAGCGCGTCACGACAACCTTCGGCCAGAATGCTTCGCTCCAGCGCCTCGTACTCTTCAGGCGTCATGGGGTCGATATAGGCTTTCAGTTCTTCATTGACGACGATGTCCATGAACACCAGATCCGGGGAGTGACGAAAGGCGGCGCATTGTAGAGACAGCGGAGCGCTTTGCCGACTAAATATTTGGCCGGATGCGCCACGTCTCGACCGGATGATGAGTTTGCGGCGACCGCTTATCACCCCGTGAGACAGCGCTGCCTGATGGACAAGGAAAGCACGGTCGGCGCGCGGCCAGGGGCGCGCCTTTCAGGACATCAGAAGCGATCGGAGCTGGCCAGATAACGCCATTGGCCCGGCTGCAGCTTGGACATGGGGACACGTCCGATGCGGATGCGCTTGATGGCGAGGGTCTTCAAGCCGACCGCGTCGCACATGCGCTCGATCTTGTCGGGCCCGATGCGCTTCAGGGCGAAGCGCAGGTGGGTTTCGTTCTGCCAGCTCACCTTGATCGGCGGCAGCGCATAGTTGTTGAAGCTGAGTCCATGGTTGAGCAGGGCCAGGCCATTGGGCGCCAACTTGCCCGCCACTTCGACCACGACTTCCTGCTCGATGCGATCGAAGTCCTCTTCCAGGCGGCGCTTCACCCGCCAGTCCTGGGTGAGCACGACCAGGCCACTGGCCTTGTCGGGCAGCGGCAGCAGCAGGTCGAGGCGGGAAAAGTGCCGTTTCAGGGGGCGCACACCAGAGGCGTCGTCCTCGGCGTGGCTTTCCGCGCTGATCAAGGCGCGAGCCTCTTCCACCGAGACGCCGGCGGGCTTGTGCAGCAACAAGGTAGCGGGTTCGGTCTGCTCGAGGCGGGCATCCGGATCGATCTCGACCTGCTGCTCCAGCACCTTGAACTGCGGCTCTTCCACGGTCACGCCGTCCACGCGCACCCAACCACCCTCGATATACATTTCCGCGTCGCGCCGCGAGCATTGAGCCAGGGCGGCGACACGTTTGGCGAGGCGTACGGGCTCTGTCATGGGCGTTTCGGAGGTTGGACGAGCGCCATTATAGGCGCCGTGTTCCCGGCAATAACACGCCGCAAACGGGGAAGGCCGGACGGTCCGGCAGGACCTTCGACTTTCCGATGCCCGCCCCCATCACGGACACCAACGCCTGGCGGGCCCCTGGCACCAGACGGATCATGCGCAGCTGTTGCCGCCGGAGCGCAGAATAGGCGCCGCGAGCGACGAGGGGACAGGATATTCGAGCCACGACATGAGGGCGGCAGCATGACCCGCGCTGATTCCCGCGTAACGATCCACATGGCGGCGAGCCTCGACGGCTACATCGCTCGGAAGGACGGCAGCGTCGACTGGCTTGAAACGTCCGATGAGTTCCCTGGCGGTGAAGTCCTGGATCCCGCTTTCGTCGAAGCCTTCCTCAAGACCATCGACTGCTACGTGATGGGTTCACGAACCTATGAGACCGCACGGGGTTTCGAAACCAAGGGTTTTGGCTGGTCATACGGCGACAAGCCCGTCTTTGTACTTACCACGCGCGCGCTGCCTCGCACGCGGGAGTCGGTCGAGTTCTGCTCGGGCGATCTTGCGCGACTGGTCAACGAACGCCTGCGGACGGCTTTCCGTGGCATCTGGTTTGTGGGCGGTGGCTCGGTGGCCGGCGAATGCCTGCGTCTCGGCTTGGCCGATGAGGTCCGTTATTCGATCCTGCCCATCGTGATCGGCGAAGGCATTTCCTTCTTCGGGAGCCTGGGGCGGGATATCCCGCTCCATCTTGCGGAGGTCAAAGCCTTCAAGAGCGGCATCGTGGAGCTTTGTTATGAAGTGCGTGGAAAGCCCGGCGATTCCTGAACTGGCGAACGGAGGCACCCGGCCAGTCGGTGAATAGCCGCCCAAACGAAGCGTATGGCCAGGGCCGCGGTTGGCGGGGAAGCCCCGGTCTGGCGCTTTGTGTCATGATTCCTGGCGTGGCATGAGTGGTGCGCCGGAGGCGCGCTGCGGGAGTTCCAACCGCCGAGAATATCGCGGGGACCGGGTAGGTGAACCTGGCCTCCGGCAAGGGGGTAGAGCGTGCTGCTGCGGATCAACCTGATACTGCTTGTCGCGTTCGCGCTCGGCATGATCGCGATCTCCCTCGTCGTGACATCGACACTGCAGGACAACGCGGCGCGCGAGGTACTCGCCCAGGCCGGCCTGATGATCGACAGCGCCGCAGCGATCCGCTCCTATACGGAAACCGAGATCGGGCCATTGCTCGACGAAAAGATGGTCAGCGCGTTCCGTCCGCAGAGCGTGCCGTTCTATGCGGCTACGCAGAACTTCCTCACGCTGCACAAGACGCATCCCGACTATTCGTACAAGGAAGCCACGCTCAACCCCACCAATCCGCGCGATCGCGCGACGGATTGGGAGGCGGACATCGTGCAGCGATTCCGCAACGACAGTAACGCCAGGGAAATGAGCGGTACCCGGGACACGCCGATGGGCAAGGTGCTTTATCTGGCACGCCCGATCCGCGTCGATGCGGGTTGCCTGGGTTGCCACAGCCTGCCTTCGGCGGCACCCGCCACGATGCTTGCGCGTTATGGCAGCGACAACGGGTTTGGCTGGCAGCCCAACGAGATCGTCGGCGCGCAGATCGTTTCCGTGCCGTTCGCCAGTGCAGAATCGAGTGCGGCACGTGTCCGGCGCGACGTGCTGACCGCCATCGCCGCAATGCTCATCGGCATACTGCTGGTCGTCAACGTATCACTCTATGTGCTGGTCATCCGACCGGTGCGCCAGATCGCGCGCATTGCCGACCAGGTAAGCCTTGGCGACACCGCCGCCCCGGAATTTCCGCGTGGCGGAGGACCCGAGGTGTCGGCGCTGTCGGCCGCCTTCAACCGCATGCGCAAGAGCCTGGACAAGGCGCTGCGGATGCTGGGCGACTGAGCCATGGCACACGATCTTTTCGTCAGCTATTCGCAGCCGGATCGTGAAGCGGCCTTCTCGCTCGTGCAACGCATCGAGACGCGTGGCCTCAGCGTGTGGATCGCGCCGCGCGACGTGTCGCCAGCCGCCGACTGGGCTGCCGAGATCATCGATGCGATCTCCAGTGCGCGACTCATGGTCCTGGTGTTTTCCCGCAGCAGCAACGACTCGGGGCAGGTGCGGCGCGAGGTCGAGCGGGCCGTGCACAAGCAGCTGCCGATCCTGCCGTTTCGTATCGAGGACGTGCTGCCATCGCGGAGCCTGGAGTACTTCCTCAGCACACAGCACTGGATGGATGCCTTTCCGCCACCGCTCGAAACGCATGTGGATCGCCTGTGCGATTACCTCCACACGGCCCTCGGCAGCCATGCCACCCACAACGCTTCCAGCGCACCTGGACCGGCACAAGGCACCGGGCCGATCCACGCCAGCCCGTCGGCTGGCGGCGTCGATGCGGCACAGCTGCGCCTGCTGGAAACCGAACTGGCCAAACGCATAGGGCCCGTGGCCGGGCATCTGGTACGTCGCGCGACGCAAGGTGGAGGCGACCTGGATGCGCTCGCACGACGCCTGGCGCCCGAGATCGACGGCGAGCAGGAGCGGCGCATCTTCCTTGAAGCCTGCTGGCGTATCGGCAAAGGCAAGTAGCGGGCAAGTCTGGCGTGGCTGGCCTTCCCGACCAGATGCCGTCACGTGCAACAACGGTCTTCGGCGGGTGAACATCGCTCATGCCTGCCGCCATCAGCGATGCAAATGATTAGCCGGCCGGCGTCTCGAGGCTGTGTTCCGTAGGCTGGGGCGTAATGGTCATCACCTTGAGCTGGTCCGAATCCTCAAAGCGATGCCACACACCCACCGGGATCACGACGAGTTCGTTTTCAGCTAGCGCGATGCGTTCTTCCATCGCGTCCAATAGCAGGATGACGGTCGTCCTTCCTGCCAGCACCATGACGACTTCATCGCCATTGGGATGACGCTCCCACTCGCTGGAGCCGGAGTAGTAGCTCACATAGACGGCACCGTCGCGATAGGGAGCGACCTCGGCAAAGGCTACGCTGGCGTCGGAATCGAACGCCATCGCTGGCGTTCGATGCGGCAAGTGCTTCAACCCCGACAAGGCTTGCGTGAGCGATTTTTTCATGGGCAACCCGCCGTCCTTTCCCTTGATCGAAGTGCCTTCGAAGCAAGCGTCGCCATCAACCCCATCACCGCTCAGTGCACGCCCTGCATCAGTCCTGGTGGTGCGCGAGTGCGTAATCGATGGCAGCACGGATCGCCGCCACTTGCGCATCGTTGCACTGTTGCGGCGTGGCACGCGGGCTGTCCGGATAGACCTCGGTGGTGGTCGCGTAACGTGCGTTGGTGATGCCCGCGCACAGGTTCCACTGCTTCACCGGGAACTTGATGACACCTGGCAACAGCAGCGGTGAGCCGATGATCTCGCCGCGCGCGTCCGCATCCGCGATGTGCGTCACCTTGGCCACGGCTTCGATCACGGTCTGCTGGAACGCGGGCTGCGGCTGGTCGGCATCATCGACCAGGTAGAAGCCGTCGGGAATCTCGCCCGGCTCGAAGTCCTTGCCGTCGCGGGCGGCAAGCGCGGGACGGAATTCCGACTCATCCGAATCGGTGGTCTCGTGCAGATCGATATGCATCAGCGCGACATCGCGCAATGGCTCCAGCAGATCGACCAGCGCCGCGGATTCACCCGCCGGGCTGCCCTTGCGGAAATTGCGGTTGGGATCGAGTGCATGCGGATTCCACCGGTGGATCCGCTCATACGCCCACGGGCTCACGCACGGCACCACCAGAAGGTTGGCGCGACCGGCATAGTCGCGACCATGCTGCTGCAGGAACTGCAGCGCGCCATGCACGCCACTGGTCTCATAGCCGTGCACGCCACCCGTCACCAGCATGACCGGCAGGTCGTCGCGCCAGTCACGGCTGCGTACGACCATCAGCGGGTAATGCTCGACGCCGTAATCCAGCGTGCCGTACTGGGCGACGTCGTGCGATTCGCGCAGCTTCTCAATGACGCTCAGGACATCATCGGCGTAGCTGCGATGCTTGACCTGTCTGGCAAGCCAGCTGGCTCGCTCTGCCTCGCCCCAGGGCTGTCCGGGTGTGCCAATGCAATAGAAAGCCTGCGTGCTCATGGGCGAAACCATCGTGTCGAGAAAGACCTACTCTACCATTCGGGCCTGAAGCCTTCTTCGCCGAACAACGCGGCCATGTCGCTGCCTGCGGCAGGCTTCGCCCGATGCAGGGCGAGTACAAGCACGGGCCGTATCATCCGCGCGAACCTCTCTCACCGGCCCGCTCGACTCACTTGTCGAACCAGCGGTACTGCACGGCCACCGAGATGCTCTTGTAGTCGCCGCCGATGCGCGTCACCAAGCCGTTCGAAATGGCCACCTTGGTAGACCAGCCGCGCGCAAACGGCGCGGAAAAGGTGAGGCCGTAGCGTGCATTCGATTGCCGGTTGCGGTCGGTGACACCGTTCACCGTGGTCTGGCCACCTTCAGCGTAGCCGACGGCGCCGGCGAGCCACATGCCCGGGCGGAACGTGTAGCCGCCATACAACTGGGCCGTGAAGATGGGATCCTGGCTGCGGTCCTTGCCGCCATAGAAGTCATGGTTGTCGGTGAAGAACCACGCACCCGCCGACGCCTCGAGGAACCAGCGGCCCCAGGGGTGCGAAAGTCCGATCTCCGGTTTGAACGACCACCGGTTGGTACCGACGTTGACCAGCCGCGACGCGTCGTACACGCCGGTCGGCGCGGACACCGTCAGGCTCACGCCCAGCGACGTGCTGGGTGGCGTATGCGCGAATTCTCCCGGAGTCAGCGCCGGATTGCCGAACACGCTGTACGCAAAGCGAAAGCGCGCATCGCCCATGCCACCGCGATGGATCTCGGTGGGAGCATCGATCACGGTGCCCGTGAGGTCACCGCTGACGACCGGAAGCACGATGCCGATGGACGCACCGTGACCTGCCAGGCCGAACGTATGCACATAGGCGAGTGCCGTGGTACCAATGTGCGCTTCGACGTTGGTGACCGGCAACGACGGATCCGTGAGCACATCACCCGTGAGATAGGTGTAGCTGGCACCGATGAAGTTCGTGCCCACGGGTGACGAGGAATACGCGCGCGGCTCCAGCTCCTGCGCAGGCGCCATCGCGGCATGAAGCATGAGCCCCACGAAGGCCGCGACCAGAAATGCCCGAACCGCCCACTCGCGCATTGCCACCCATCCTGTCAGACCTCATGCGCCGTCATGAGCATCGCGTCGATTCGGCTCGATCATGCATCCACGGAAAGCGCGCTCGCGGCCTGCATCAGTGTGTGCGAGCCACCGCGCGAGTGCGATAGGTAAATCTACTTAACCACCACGTCTCCCGTGCGCGAGGATGCCCGGCGTCCTCGGAGAGACTGTCTCAGCCCAGCCACATCGGTTCGGCGGACAACTCGTGATGTTCCATCAGGGCGCACAGCTGCAACCACCACCAGGCGCGATCGTGGGGCGCCACTGTGCCCGACGGCTCGAGCAGCTCGTCCTCCATGGCTTTCCATAGCGCGACATCGGCGGTACGCACGTTGCGCAAGGTCGTCATGCGCTGATCGAGCGCCATGAACCGGGCCTGCAACTCTTCACGCGAGAGGTACATCGTCCTTTGTTCCCTGCGGAATGAACCGTGGCAACGTTAGGTGAGCCTGCTTGAGGTGATGGAGTGTCTTGAGTCACGCCATGTCGAAAGGCACAACGACGAACGGCCTACCCGGACTACGCCATCGCTGCGCCCCTCGGAGGGCAGATGGACGTCCGCCGTACGGCGCGGAGTCGGAGAGGCGATGGTAGAGTCCGGAGCCATGTCGTCCCCAGCCCACGCCCACCTGTCGCCGGATGCTGTCGCGGACTTTGCACTGCGCAAGGTGACCAAGCGCTACAACGGAGTGACGGCGCTCGATCGGGTCAGCCTGTCCTTCGCGGCCGACAGCACCACGGCGCTGATCGGTGGCAGCGGTGCCGGCAAGTCCACGGTGCTTCGCCTGCTGCTGGGGCTGGACTGGCCCGACGATGGCGAGGTCTCCGCCTGGGGACAGCCGCTGCAACGCAATGGCCTGCTGTCGTTACGCCAGCGCGTGGGTTATGTGATCCAGGAAGGCGGCCTGTTTCCGCACCTGACTGCGCTGGGCAACCTCGCCCTGCAGCCGCGCTACCTGGGCTGGAACGCCCAGCGCATCCGGCAACGCGCGCACGAACTGGCCGAACTGACCCGGCTACCGCTCGATGCACTGGAACGCTATCCGGCCGAACTGTCGGGCGGCCAGCGCCAGCGCGTGGCATTGATGCGTGGGCTGATGGCTGACCCTGATGCCCTGTTGCTGGACGAACCGCTCGGCGCGCTGGATCCCGTCGTGCGCCATGAACTGCAGGACGAGCTGAAGCAGATCTTCAGCCAGCTGGGAAAGACCGTGATCGTGGTGACGCATGACCTCGCCGAAGCAGCCTGGTTTGCCGATCGGCTGGTGCTGCTGCGCGAAGGGCGCGTGGTGCAGGACGGCCGTTACGAGGACTTGCGCGACCGCCCCGCGGATGACTTCGTCCGCGCGTTCATCCATGCGCAACGCCCCCTGCCGGGTGCAGGGGAATGAGGGGGCTGCTGCTGGCATTGCTCGCACTGCTGCCCGTGCTGGGCGTGGCGAAGCCCTTGCGCATCGGCTCAAAGCAGTTCACCGAATCGGTGATCCTGGCTGAGATCGCACGTGGCGAAGCGCACCGCGCAGGTCTCGATGTGGAACATCGGCGCGAACTCGGCGGCACCGCGATCCTGTGGAGCGCCTTGCGGCATGGCGACATCGACGCCTATCCCGAGTACACGGGCACGCTCACGCAGGAGCTCCTGAAAGACGTGGCGCCCGATGCGGACATCAAGGCCCTGCGCGCACGGCTCGCTCCCATGGGCATCGGCATCACCGACTCGCTGGGCTTTGACGACAACTACGCCATCGGCATGCGCGAGCAGCGCGCCGCCGAGCTGGGCATCCGGCGCATCAGCGATCTGGCGGCGCATCCGGACCTGCACTACGGCTTCTCCAACGAATTCATGGACCGCGGCGATGGCTGGCCCGGGCTTCGCCAGCGCTACGGGCTGGCACCCACGCACGTGCAGGGCCTGGATCACGCGCTGTCGTATCGCGCACTGGCCAGCGGCGCCGTGGACCTTACCGACCTCTACAGCACCGACGCCGAGATCGCCTATTACCACCTGCGCGTGCTTGAGGACGACCGGCACTATTTCCCGAGCTACCAGGCGGTGTTTCTCTATCGGTTGTCGCTGGAACAGCAGGCGCCCGGTTTCGTAGCCGCGCTGCAAGGCCTGGTGGGCAAGATCGACGAGCCGGCCATGCGACGCATGAATGCGCAGGCGAAACTCGAAGGCCAGCGCGAGGCGGACGTTGCCGCGCACTTCCTCCATCTGCCCTCCGAAGGGCAGGGCGACGGTTTCTGGCAACGGCTGCTGCAGCGCACGGCGGAGCATGTGAGCCTCGCCGCTTCGTCGCTTGCACTGGCGGTGTTGTTCGCCATCCCGCTGGGCATCGTGGCGGCACGCTGGCGGCGACTCGGCCTGTGGGTGATTGGCCTTACCGGCGTGCTGCAGACGGTGCCGTCGCTGGCGATGTTCGTCTTCATGATTCCGCTGTTCGGCATCGGCGCATGGCCGGCCCTGGCCGCGCTGTTCCTCTATAGCCTGCTGCCGATCGTGCGCAACACGCATGCAGGCCTGCTCGGCATACCACTGGAACTGCGCGAATCGGCCGCCGCGCTCGGGCTGCCATGGCTGACCCGGCTGCACCGGGTGGAGCTTCCGCTGGCGGCGCGTTCCATCCTCGCCGGCATCAAGACCGCTTCGGTGATCAATGTGGGCACGGCGACGCTCGCGGCACTGATTGGCGCGGGCGGTTACGGCCAGCCCATCCTCACCGGCATCCGCCTC
Source organism: Dyella amyloliquefaciens (assembly GCF_004296575.1). Lineage (GTDB taxonomy): Bacteria > Pseudomonadota > Gammaproteobacteria > Xanthomonadales > Rhodanobacteraceae > Dyella > Dyella amyloliquefaciens. The sequence goes on from NZ_SAYT01000008.1 coordinate 128,973, forward strand.
AACGACGTGGGGCTGATCCTGGAAGGCGCGGTGCCCGCGGCGTTGCTGGCCATCCTCGTGCAGCTGCTGTTCGAAGGTGTCGAGCGCTGGCTGACGCCGCGTGGGCTGCGCATCGTGGCGCGCGAATGAGGTCGAACCCGGCACCCGCCGATTCCCCATAGCGGGCAAGGCGATCTCGGCGGCCAAGGCTGTCGTGAGGCTGTCTTGTCGATCACGGCCTCTGTTTCTCGTCCGCGAGCGATTAAAATGCCGCCCGTTCGGGTGTCCCGGCTTGGCCGGGATGAAACGGGAAGCCGGTGCGCTCACGCAAGGCCGGCACTGCCCCCGCAACGGTAAGCGAGTGAAACCACGGGCAAGACGCCACTGTGCCAAGGCACGGGAAGGCGCCCTGGGTTGCATGCCACGGCATGGCACTCGCGAGTCCGGAGACCGGCCCGATCGGACAGACCCGCCCCTGCGGCGGGTTTCAGCGCGCGGCTCGCGGTGGGCGGAGCCGGACGTCTGCATGGCTCCTGGCCTGCCGCCGTTCCCCATCCACCCACGCCACGCGCCTCACCACCTGGATGCGCGTGTGGGCGCGTCCGCAAGGAACACGCATGAAGAAGACCCTGCTCGCAGCCGCGCTGCTCTCCGCCACGATGGCCGTCCAGGCGAACGACGCGGACCAGGCGACCTCGCTGTCGTCCGTCATCGTCACCGCCACGCGCACCTCGATCACCACCGACGAGGCGTTGTCCTCGGTCAGCGTGATCACCCGCGCCGACATCGAGCGGCTGCAGCCGGCCTCGGTGCGCGACCTGCTGGTGGGCCTGCCGGGCGTGTCCTTCGCGCAGTCCGGCGGCATGGGCCAGTTGAGCTCGCTGTTCCTGCGCGGCACCAACTCCACGCATGTGCTGGTGCTGATCGATGGCGTGCGCATCGGCGCGGTGGGCGCGGGCCAGCCGGCGTTCGAGCAGATTCCGGTCGACCAGATCGAACGCATCGAGATCGTGCGCGGTCCGCGCTCCAGCCTGTACGGCGCCGATGCGATCGGCGGTGTCATCCAGATCTTCACCCGCCATGGCGCGCAGGACGGCAAGCTCGATCCGTCGCTGAGCGTATCCACCGGCAGCCGCAGCTACATGGATGGCCACGCCGGCCTGTCCGGCGGCGATTCGCATGCGTGGTTCAACGCCGGCCTCGGCGGCCAGTACACCTCCGGCATCAATGCCTGCCGCGTCGGCGCGGCCGAGCTGGGCGTGGCCTGCTTCGTGGACCAGCCCGACAACGACGCCTACCGCAACTGGAACGGCATGGCCAACGGCGGCTATCGCTGGGACAACGGCACCGAGCTTGCCGCCACCTGGCTGCGCAGCAAGAGCTTCGTGGAATATGACGGCAGCCCGTACGGTGGCAACCAGGCGCAGAACGAGCAGGAAGTGGGTGGTGCACGCCTGAGCTTCGCGCCGCTGGCGCCGTGGAAGGTCACGCTCAACGCGGGCCAGAGCCGCGACGACAACGCCACCTACTTCCAGGGCACCTACAGCGACTTCTACACGCCGCTCACGTACTACCCGCGCACGCCGGTGGGCCACACCTTCTCGCGCCGCAACCAGGCGTCGTGGCAGAACGACATCACGCTCGATGCCAACCAGTTGCTGACGGCGGGCGTGGATTACCAGCAGGAACACATCGACAGCGATACCGGCTACCTGAAGAGCACGCGTGAGGACGCCGGCGTCTACGCGCAGTACATGGGCACGTTCGGACGCAACGAAGTGCAGCTGTCGGCGCGCCACGACCACAACGACCAGTTCGGCAACCACGACACCGGTTCGGCGGCGTGGGGCTACGCGTTCGACCATGGCCTGCGCCTGTCGGCGAGCTATGGCACCGCTTTCCACGCGCCGACGTTCAACGACATCTACTACCCGTTCGGCCTCGGCAATCCCGACCTGAAGCCGGAGAAGTCGCGTTCCGGCGAGCTGGGCCTGACCCAGGCCCAGGGCGCGTGGAACTGGGCCGTCAACGTCTACCAGACCACCATCACCGACCTGATCACGCTGGACGAGAACTTCGTGCCGCAGAACATCAGCCAGGCGCGCATCCGTGGCCTGGAAGGGCAGTTCGGCATCAACCTCGATGGCTGGCAGGTACAGAGCTACCTGACCTTGATGCAGCCCAAGAACCAGGAAGGCACGTACGACGGCAACCTGTTGCCGCGCCGCCCGGAACAGACGGCGCGCGTGGACCTGGATCGCCATTTCGGCGCCTTCGGCGTCGGCGCCACCTTCTTCGCCTCGGGCAAGGCCTATGACGACCAGGCCAACCTGCATCGTCTCGGCGGCTATACGACGACCGACCTGCGCGCCAGTTACGATTTCCTGCCGAACTGGCGCGTCGAGGCCAGGCTCGCCAATGCATTCGATCGCAACTACGAGACGGCGTACTACTTCAATCAGCCGGGTCGCAGCTGGTTCCTCACGCTGCGTTATAGCCCCGCGCTGCGCTGACGCTCACAAAGCACAGCAGCAAGGTCCACGTAATCTTCGCTTCCGTCGTCCCGGCAAAAGCTGGGATGACGGCCATGGAACCTTGCGCCGGACCGACTAACGGCACATTCATCGCGCTGAGTTTGCGTGCATAAAGACCGCCGAGGTCGTCGCCCTGGTCAGCCTCACGCCGAGGCGCGGCGGGGGCGCGCCACCACCAACGATCCCTGACGCCCGTGAATCTGTTCGCGCCACTGATACGCCGTCCCATCGGCACTTCCGTGCTGGCCGTAGGCCTCGCGCTGGCCGGCATCTGGGCCTACCTGTTGCTGGGCGTGGCTGCGCTGCCGCAGCTCGAGTTCCCCGGCATGGTGGTGTACGTGGAGATGCCGGGCGCCAACGCGCAGACCATGGCATCCACCGTGGCCGCACCGCTGGAACGCCATCTCGGTCGCATCCCGGGCATCAAGGAGATGCACTCGGAGAGCAACGACGGCTCCACCTCGATACGCATCATCTTCAACTTCGGCAACAACACCGACAAGCTCGCGCGCGACGTGCAAGCGGCGATCAACGCCAGCACGGCCGACCTGCCCATCGCGAACATGCCGTCGCTGCCGCGCTACTTCAAATTCAACACCGCCAACATCCCGGTGCTGCTGCTGTCGCTCACTTCGCAGACGCTGCCGCCGGACAAGCTCTACGACCTCGCCGACACGCTGCTCAATCCCGCCATCTCGCAGATTCCCGGCGTGGCGCAGGTGCGCGTGATCGGCGGCCGCCCGCGTGCGGTGCGCGTTGAACTCAATACCGACTCGCTCGCCAACAAGGGGCTGACCGCCAACGACGTGGCGAACGCGTTGCGCGCCGCCAACGTCACCTCGCCGCAGGGCATGCTCAGCGACGGCCGCACGCAGATGACGGTATCGGCGAACGATGCGCTGCATAACCCGGAGGAATTCGCCAACCTGCTGATCGCCACCCACAACGGCGCACCGGTACGGCTCTCCGACGTGGCCCGCGTCACCAGCGGCCAGCAGGACGAATACCAGGCCGCCTGGTTCAACGACCAGCGCGCGGTCGCGCTCCGCGTCAGCAAGCGGCCCGAAGCCAACGCGGTGGCGACCGCCGACGCCGTGCGCGCGAAGCTGCCACAGATGCGCGCGTGGCTGCCGGCGGACCTCACCATCACCCCGATCTTCGACCTCACCCAGACCACCAAGTCCGCACTGCACGAAGTGGAGGTGGCGCTGCTGCTGAGCGTGGTGATGGTGGCCATGGTGATGCTGGTGTTCCTGCGGCGCCTGGGGCCCACCCTGATCGCCATGCTGAGCGTGCCGTTGTCCCTGGCCGGCGCGTTCACGGTAATGTGGGCTCTGGGCTATACGCTCAACACGCTGTCACTGGTGGCGCTGGTGCTGTGCATCGGATTCGTGGTGGACGACGCCATCGTGGTGATCGAGAACATCGTGCGCCACATGGAACACGGTGCGCCGCCGCTGGAAGCCGCGCTGACCGGCGTGCAGGAGATCGGCTTCACCGTCGTTTCCATCACGCTGTCGCTGATCGCGGTGTTCGCACCACTGCTGTTCGGCAACAACCAGTTCACCCTGCTGCTGCGCGAGTTCTCGGTAACGCTGACCTCGGCGGTGGTGATCTCGGCCATCATCTCCCTCACGCTGACGCCCGCGCTGTGCGGCCGCTACCTGACCCTGGCCAATGCCGGCGGCCGCGTGCCCAACCGCATGGAACGCGCACTGGAACGCTTCGATCGCGGGCTGCATCACGTCTACGAGCGCTCGCTGGACTGGGCCATGCGCCACCGGCGCGTGATGCGCTGGCAGCCGATCATCCTGCTCGGCCTCACCATCGGCATGGCGACCTTGGTGGTGAAGCTGTTCGGCTTCAACTTCATGCCGCAGGAAGACATCGGCATGATCCAGGGCGACATCCGCGCCGATTCCAACATCTCGCCCACCTTGATGGCCCAGCGCGCGCAGCGCGCCGCGGCGATCATGCGCAAGGACCCCGCGGTGCTGGACGTCACCACCTTCCTCGGCAGCGACCGTGCGGGTGGTTCAGTGGGCAACCAGGCCACCATGTTCGTGGACCTCAAGCCACGCGGCCACGGGCCCGGCGAGCGGCCCGATGCCCTCAAGGACGTCATCACCCGGCTCAACAAGACGTACGCGAAGTTGCCCGAACTGCGCGTCTCGCTGAACGCCATCGGCTTCTTCAACGACAATAACGACAGCGACCGCGGCAGCCAGAGCTTCGAGCTGGTCAGCAGCAACATGGGCGTAGACCTGCAGCCGCTGGCGCTGGAAGTGACGCGGCTGATGCGCAAGCACAAGGAATTCCACGACGTCAGCAGCGACTACGACGACATCGACAAGCAGCAGACGCTCACCGTGGATCGTTCGGCGGCCGCGCGGCTGCAGCTGAACATGGGCCTGGTCGATACCGCGCTGTACAACGCCTTCGGCCAGCGCCAGGTGTCGATCATCTATTCGGACATCAACCAGTACTGGGTCGTGCTGACGTCGGCCGCCGAACGCTCGCTGAGTCCCAACACGCTGCTCAACACCTACGTGCGCGGCAGCACCGGCAACATGGTGCCGCTCTCGGCGATCGCGCATATCCAGCCGCAGGTGACGCCGTCGTTCATCATCCACACCAACCAGCTCGAAGCCGCCAAGATCTACTACAACATCGACCCTGACTTCCCGCAGGACAAGGCAATGGACCTGATCGGCCAGATCGTGGCCGATGCACGCCTGCCCGCCGGCGTGCAGATCGGCTACTCCGGCAGCGCGGAGAACCTCGAGGAGACACGCTCCAACGCGAATGTGCTGCTGATCGGCTCGATCCTCGCGATGTACATCGTGCTCGGCATTCTCTATGAGAGCCTGGGCCATCCACTGACCATCCTCTCCACGCTCCCGGCCGCTGGTGCAGGCGCCTTCCTCGCCATGCTGGCCACCGGCACTCCGATGTCGCTGATGGCGATCATCGCGATCCTGATGCTGATCGGCATCGTGAAGAAGAACGCGATCCTGATGGTGGATTTCGCGCTGGTCGCGCAACGCGAGCGGGGGCTATCCGCGCCTGATGCGATCCGCGAAGCCGCCCTCGTGCGCTTTCGCCCGATCACCATGACCACCCTGGTGGCGATGGGTGCTGCGCTGCCGCTGGCGATCGGTTTTGGCGTGGGCTCGGAAATGCGCCAGCCGCTGGGTGTGGCGATCGTGGGCGGTCTGTTGGTGTCGCAGTTGCTGACCTTGCTGAGTACGCCTGCGATTTATCTGTGGAATCACGATCGCAAGGAGCGCAAGGCGGCACGGTTGGCGCGCCGGGCGGCGAAGCGGGCGTTGAAGGCGCAGACGGCGATTGGGTGAGGTTTTTCTTGTTTGGGGCGTGCCCTGTGTGCGGCTGCCCTTCACGTTAGTCGTTACGCTTTTTGATCTCGTGAGAGCCGGGGAGGTTTGCCTCCGGTAGTGGCGTTACCGCCAGGGTGCCGCTTACGACGCAAAGCTAGTCCCTGTGGGACGCGGCGGGCGTTTCGATCCCCTGCCGGCGACGCGAAGCTAGTCCCGTGGGACGCTCGAGTCACTTTTCTTTTGCTGGCCCACGCACGTGCAGGAGCGCGTGCGAACGGCGAAGCCGGCCCGAAGGGCGGAGGGCAGGATGCCCGGAGTCAAAGAAAAGTAACCCAAAGAAAATGGCCTTCAGAGCCAGGGCTCATAGCAGTGCAGGGGATAGAAGCGTCGGGTTACTGAGGCAAGCCGAATTACGGACGTGCTACCTCATAGGGTGCGGCTACACCGCCACGCGCCGTGGTGCTGAGGACTTAAAGCAGCCTTGGCGCCCGGCAAATGCACTCCGCGAGCCACCCCACTTCTCCCTCTCCCCTCCGGGGAGAGGGCCGGGGTGAGGGGCCAATCTTGCGAGAGCACTCAAAGGCACCCAAGCCCGCTTTAAGTCCTCACCGCCACAGCGCGTGGCGGTGTAGCCGCTCGCCAGCGGCGGAGATGGTCGCAATCAGTGCTCCGGAACCTTCCAAAGCTTTTCCCACCATTCCGCCACCAGCTCTGGCTCTGAAGGTCGTTTTCTTTGGGTTACTTTTATTTGACTCCGGGCGTTCCGCCCTTCGCCCTCCGGGCCGGCTTCGCCGTTCGCACGCAAAGAGCGCGTGCGTGGGCCAGCAAAAGAAAAGTGACTCGAGCTTCCCACGGGGACTAGCTGCGCGTCGCCGACAGGAGATCGAAACGCCCGCCGCGTCCCACAGGGACTAGCTTTGCGTCGTAAGCGGCACCCTGGCCATAACGACGCTACCGAAGGCCAAAGTCACTGGATTCCTGCTTACGCAGGAATGACGAAAATAGAGACAGAGGCGAAAAGCAATCGCGCACCCCGTGCGCCCCACAGAATGCGCACGCCGAGTCCCCAACGAAGCGGCCTCGCCAGCCCAAAAAACCAAAAATCCCCCTCCCCATGCCTTTCGGCACGGACCGACTTCAGGCACATTCATCTCCTCCTCCCCCGCAGTCCAATAAGGAAGCAAGACAGCCCCTTACGCCCGCCTTGCGCGGAACGTATGCCTTGGCTGCTGGTCTGTCTGGGCGGCGGGTGAGCGCGGCCCCCTACTGGTACGGAAACCTTAGTGAATATTTTCGCCCCATTGATCAAACGCCCTGTGGGCACCTCGCTGCTGGCACTAGGATTGCTGCTGGCCGGCGTTTTTGCCTATCGATTGCTGGGCGTGGCTGCGCTGCCGTCGCTGGAGTTTCCGGGCGTGTACATCGTGGCGTCGGTGCCGGGCGCGAGTGCGCAGACCATGGCATCCACCGTGCTGGCGCCGCTGGAGCGCCATATCGGTCGCATTCCCGGCATCGATGACATGTACGGCAATGCCACCGAAGGCAGCGCATCGATCCAGGTCCGTTTCACCTTTGACCGCACCGCCGACAAGGCGGCACGCGATGTGCAGGCGGCGATCAATGCGGCGCAGGCCGATCTGCCGGAGATGCCCAGCCCGCCGCAGTACTTCAAGTTCGATACGTCGCAGTTCCCCATCCTGCTGGTCTCGCTGACGTCCACCGGCCTGCCGCAGGACAAGCTCTACGATCTCACCGATACGCTGCTCAAGCCCGCCGTGGCGCAGATTCCGGGCGTTGCTCAGGTGCAGGTGTTCGGCGGCACGCCGCACGCCGTGCGCGTGGAGCTGGACATCAATGCGCTCGCCGCCAAGGGCCTCACCGCCAACGATGTGCGCAACGCGCTGATCGCGGCCAATGTCACCTCGCCGCAGGGCATCCTCACCGACGGCAAGACGCAGATGACGGTGACGGCCAACGATGGCCTGTCCGAAGCACACGACTTCGCCAACGTGCTGGTCGCCAGCAAGAACGGCGCGCCCGTGCGCCTGTCCGACGTGGCAAAGGTGACCAGCGGACAGCAGGACATCTACCAAGGTGCCTGGTTCAATGACAAGACCACCGTGGCCATGCAGATCAGCAAACGCCCCGAGGCGAACGCGGTCGAAACGGTGGACGAGATCCGCAAGCGCCTGCCGGAACTGCGTGCGTGGATGCCGGCTGACGTGCAGATCACGCCCATCTTCGATCTCACCCAGACCACCAAGTCCGCGCTGCACGAAGTCCAGGTGGCACTGCTCATCAGCATCGTGATGGTGGTGATGGTGATGCTGGTGTTCCTGCGCCGCATGCGTCCCACCCTGATCGCCTCGCTGAGCGTTCCGCTGTCGCTGGCCGGTGCGTTCGTGGTGATGCTCGCGCTGGGCTACACGCTCAACACGCTGTCGCTGGTGGCGCTGGTGCTGTGCATCGGTTTCGTGGTCGATGACGCCATCGTGGTGATCGAGAACATCGTGCGCCATATGGAGAAGGGCGAGCCGCCGCTGCAGGCCGCGTTGATCGGCGTGCGCGAGATTGGCTTTACCGTGGTATCGATCACGTTGTCGCTGGTGGCGGTATTCGCGCCGCTGCTGTTCGGCAACAACATGCTGATCATGCTGCTGCGCGAGTTCTCGGTGACGCTGGCGGTGGCGGTGGTGATATCGGCCATCGTTTCGCTTACGCTGACGCCGGCGCTGTGCGGCAAGTTCCTCAAGCACGAGGAACCGGGTGAGCATGTACCAGGACGCCTGGAGGCAGCGCTGGAGCGCTTCGACCGCAGCATCCACCGGACGTACGAACGCGCGCTCGACTGGGCCATGCACTGGCGCCGCCTGATGCGCTGGACCCCGCTCATCCTGCTGTTTGCGACCTTCGGTCTGGGCGCTGCCGTAGTGGCGACCGCCGGCGGCAACTTCATGCCCGAGGAAGACATCGGCATGATCCAGGCCGACATCCGTGCGGACGCCAACATTTCGCCCACGATGATGACGACCCAGGTGCAGAACGTCGCCAAGATCATGCGGGACGACCCGGCCGTGCTCGACGTGCTCACCATCCTTGGCGGCAACGACGGCTCCGGCGCCGTGGGCAACATGGGCAGCATGTTCGTCGACCTGAAGCAGCGCGGCAGCGGTCCGAACGATCGCCACGATCCGGTAAAGGTGGTGGTGGAGCGGCTGTCCAAGCAATACGACGCCATGCCAGGCGTGCGCGTCTCGCTGAGCCCGATGCAGTTCCTTGGTGGCGGCGGCAGCGGCGACAAGGGCGGCCAGTACGAATTCCAGCTGATCGGCACCAATGGCGAAGACCTGCAGCCGTGGACGCTGAAGATGGTGCAGCAGATGCGCAAGATGAAGGAGATGCGCGACGTCGGCAGCAACTTCGACCTGGTGGGCAAGCAGCAGATGCTGAAGGTGGACCGTGAATCGGCCAGCCGCCTGCTGGTGAGCATGGGCGACGTGGACACGGCGCTGCTCAACTCCTTCGGCCAGCGCCAAGTGTCGGTGATCTATTCGGACATCAACCAGTATTGGGTGGTGCTCACCTCAAGCTCCGCCACGTCACTGAGCCCGGATTCGCTGCTCAACATCCGCGTACGCAACGCCGCGGGCGCGATGATTCCGCTATCGGCACTGGCGCATATCGAGCCGAACATGAGCCCGATGCGCATCCGCCATCACAACCAGCTGGAGGCTTCGACCATCAGCTACAACCTGGCCAAGGACGTGACCCAGGACATCGGCGTGAAGCTGGTGGAGAACGCGGGCATCGCCGTGGGCCTGCCGGAAGGCGTGAGAATCGAGTGGACCGGCCAGAACCAGCGCCTGCAGCAGGCCAAGTCCAACGGCCTGGTGCTGCTGATCGGCGCGATCGTGGCGATGTACATCGTGCTGGGCATCCTTTACGAGAGCCTCGGCCATCCGCTGACGATTCTTTCCACGCTGCCCGCGGCCGGCGCTGGCGCCTTCCTCGCGATGTTCGTGACACAGACGCAGCTCACGCTGATGGCTATCATCGCGATCCTGATGCTGATCGGTATCGTGAAGAAGAACGCGATCCTGATGGTGGATTTCGCCCTGGTGGCGCAACGCGAACACGGCTTGTCGCCACCGGAAGCGATTCGCGAAGCCGCGCTGGTACGCTTCCGCCCGATCACCATGACCACCCTGGTGGCGATGGGTGCCGCATTGCCGCTAGCCATCGGTTTCGGCGTGGGCTCGGAAATGCGCCAGCCGCTGGGTGTGGCGATCGTCGGCGGCCTGTTGGTCTCGCAGTTGCTGACCTTGCTGAGTACACCTGCGATCTATCTGTGGAACTACGATCGCAAGATCCGCAAGGAGGCTCGTCGTGCGAAGCGCGCGGCGAAGCGGGCGTTGAAGACGCAGACGGCGGCGGGGTGAGTCTCCAGTCGTCCTCGGTCTGTATGTTCTTATCTAAGGCGGCTTTGGGATTCTCTCGCGAGGTTGGCCCCTCACCCCAGCCCTCTCCCCGCAGGGGAGAGGGAGCAGAGCGGTCTCCGCTTTAAGTCCTCTGCGTATCGGCGCGTTGCGGTGTAGCCGCTCGCTAGCGGCAGAGACGGTCGCAATCAGGGCTCCGGAACCTCCAAGGCCTTTCCTCGCGGAGTGCTGCCAGCTCTGGCTCTGAAGGTCGTTTTCTTTGGGTTACTTTTCTTTGACTCCGGGCATCCTGCCCTCCGCCCTTCGGGCCGGCTTCGCCGTTCGCACGCGCTCCTGCGCGTGCGTGGGCCAGCAAAAGAAAAGTGACTCGAGCGTCCCACGGGACTAGCTTCGCGTCGTCGGCAGACGATCGAAACGCCCGCTGCGTCCCACAGGGACTAGCTTTGCGTCGTAAGCGGCAAGCTGGCGGACACGCCAGAGCAAGAACAAAAGTCACTGGATTCCTGCTTGACCAGCCTACGGCTGTTAAAAGGCGCCTCGCCGGAATGACGAAAATAAAGGCCGAGGCGAAAGGTGGTCGCGCACTCGGTGCTCCAACCAAGCAAAGAAACACCCTAATCCTTGGGACTTGTACACGCCGCGTACCGCGTCCCCTCCACCTGCACCACCTGCCGATCACCAACACTCACACTCGCCGTGTAATGCTCCGGCGAATCAAAATCCACCCGCCCACGGGCCCCAGGCTGCGCCAGCCCCGGGCAGCTAGATGTCCACGAAAGCGCCGTGCTGCCGCGATGCTGGCTGCTCCGCTCGCACTGCACATACCCCGGCACCGGCAGATCGGCGAACTCGACCCACGGATCCGGGCTTTCGTCCACGCAATGCCACTGCTCCTGCGGCGCTCCTGCATGGCCGTGATCAATCACCCGCGTGACGATCTTCCACAGGCCCGGCATGGCCTGGAAATCGCCGGGATCAGCGTGTCCCGGCTCTCCCACCAGGGCGGCCGCCAGCAGTACCAGCAGCGCCACCACGCGCACTACGGCATGCCCGCGGGGGCCAGGCTGATGAAACGGATGCATGTGGACAGCACTCCTGACGACGGAAAACCCCGCTCGCACGTGCGAGCGGGGTCCGGTCCTATTCCATCAATCCTGTGTTTCAGCTGCTGCTACGTTGCCGTGACTGTTGCGGTCGAAGTCGAACATGTTCATCAGGTTGCCGATGGCCGGCGCGTTGAGCGGCACATACGGGTTGCCCGACTGCGATACCGGGTTCGGCAAATTGTCGCGGCTGCGGTTGGAGATGGTCTCGTGCAGGCCCCAGTTGGCTTCGACGAATTTGTCGAAGGAGACGTGGTCGTAGTAGGTGTGCACCACGCGGCCGCCTTCGGAGAAGCGCGACACCACCAGCAGCGGGATGCGCGTGCCGTCGCCGAAGAAATCGACCGGCTGCACGTAACCGGAGTCGTAGTAGCCGCCGCCTTCGTCGAAGGTGACCATGATGACGGTGTCGTTCCACACCTTCGGGTTGGCCTTCGCCATCTCCACGATCTTCTTCACGTAGCCTTCGAACAGGTCCAGCTTGGACGAGGCCGGGTGACCGTCCAGGATGCCGTCGGGCTTGGCGATGGAAACGGCCGGCAGCGTGTCGTTCTGGATGTCGTTGTAAAGATCGTTGATGTCCTGGTTGTTCGCACGCAGCTTGGGATCGGTCATCACCTGCGTGGAATACAGGAACGGGTTGCAGATGTTGCAGAAGGTGCCGGCTTCGCCGCTCTCCTTGCCGCTCGCCCAGCCTTCACCGTAGTACTTCCAGGTCACGTGATGGCGCGTGAGCAGTAACGCGAGGTTGTCCTGGCGCGTCGGCGGGATGGTGAACTGGCTGGCACCCAGCGGTGCCGCCGTACCGTCGCCCAGGTAACCCGGGTTGTAGTTGTTCACCAGGTAGTAGGCATCGCGCTTGCAGTCGGTGCCGTGGAACGTGTGGTACGGCAGCGACTTCAGGTAGTCCTTCACGGCGCCCACGCCCGGCTGCGTATCGTCGGCGCAATTCACGTAGGAGCCACCGCTGTAACCGTCCTGCACGTACCAGTTGTTGGTGCCAGCCTGGGCATCCGGGTTTTCGATCTGGTTGGACGGCGGCGTGGCCGGGTTGCCGTTGGCGTCGGCGTAGTAGATGAGGTCACCGTAGCCCAGCATGATGTGGTTGGCACCCGTGCCGCCCATCACCGACTGGTGGAAGTTGTCGCTCAGCGCGTAGGTGCGCGCCAGCTCGGCGAAGTAGGGCGCATCACCCTGCGCGATGTTGAGGAACTGCATCGCGGTGGAACCTTCACCGGTGGTCTGGTCGGTGAAGTTTGCCGGCAGCGGCTTGCCGTTGGTGCCCGCACCGATCGTGGTTTCCACCCACGGGAACAGGTCCGCGCGGCAGCCGCTGGGGTTCTTCGCGGTGGCGGCATGCGTGTCGCAATCGAGCTGCTGCCACATCTGGAAGAAGCGGTGCACCGGGCTGTTGGCGTAGTCGTCGTAGTTGAGCGAGGCGTGCATGTCCACCGGGGCGTTCGCAAGCTGCGCGGGGAAGCGCGTGTCCAGCACATGCTCCGGCAGGCCAGTGCCGCCGTTTGCCAGTTCGCCGTAGGCGTCATCGGGCAAGGCCGGTTCCACCGCCTGCGCCTGCGCTGCGGACGAGAACGGTGCCTGCGTCGGCGCACCGCCGGTGTTCATTGCCGGCAGCGCCGTGTATGCGGTGGTGTGCGTCGGGGCGAGGGCGAACTTGCCGGTGGCGGTCGCCTGCCACTGGCGTGCAGCGGCCACGTTGGGGCCCGGCGTGCCGTCGGCATTGACGATGCCTTCGGACAACAGGTTGTGCACGCTCTGTCCCTTGGGCGGCGTGTAGGTGGCGTAGACGTGGTCGAAGGTGCGGTTTTCGCCGATCAGCAGGATCACGTGCTTGATGGGCGTGGTGGTGCGATCGCTGCGATCGTCGCCATCGCCCGGCCTGTGCAGCACGGCGATGCCGCCCGGAAGGCCCGCACGGTTGCCCGTGGCCGCCGCCGGCACCTTGTCGCGAAACGGGGCGTCCTGATCTGTCGTGCTGGTGTTCTGTGCGCTGACAACACCGGCGAGGCCGGCGGCGAGTGTGCCGATGATGAGCGGCAGGTACCGCTTGCGGACATGCGTCATGAACATGACTTCGATCTCCTGCAGTCGCCCTTGTGTGGACTGCAATCGAGTGATCCCCCTGCTTCAACCGTGCATGCTCGAAGGGCGTGCTTTGGCCGGCGGGGAGTCTGGTCCGCACGGATGACGATCCCTTGGCACTTCTGCGACAGCGATGACGTCGAACATGACAGTGATGCGACGTCGAAAATCCTTGCGCGTGTGGGGATCGGCGTAGGTATTGGTACGAACGGGAAGGCGAGCGTTTGTGCTCTTTTCGCAATGATCTTGCGGCAAGAAATTGCCGTGCATTGGCGTGATGTGGATTGCGGGCAATGTGCAGTGAGACACGTTCGGCGCGCGGTATCGCGTAGCGAATGCGCCCGATGAGGTCATAGGGGACGGTACCGCGAGCACCCACCCCTCACCCCAACCCTCTCCCCGCAGGGGAGAGGGAGCGAAAGCGACGTGCTCGGTGAGTCAGTCGGCAAATCCGGGCTCTAAGTCCTCACCGCCACGGCGCGTCGCGGTATAGCAGCGGCCTATGAGGTAGCACGTCCCTGATTCGGCTTGCACCAATCATCCGACGCTTGTATCCCGCATATCGCTAAAAGCTCTTTAGGCCATTTTCTTTGGGTTACTTTTGACGCGAAGCTAATCCCGTGGGACTTTGACTCCGGACATTCGCCCTTCGGGCCGGCTCCGCCGTTCGCACGCTAAGAGCGCGTGCGTGGGCCAGCAAAAGAAAAGTGACTCGAGCTTCCCACGTGGACTAGCTGCGCTTCGCCGGCAGGAGATCGAAACGCCCGCCGCGTCCCACAGGGACTAGCTTTGCGTCGTAAGCGGCACCCCTGGCGGAAACTCGGCAACCGAAGGCCAAGGTCGCTGGATTCCTGCTTCTGCAGAAATGCCTACAGGAAAGGCAGTGGCGCGACCAATCGCGCACTGGGTGCGCTCCTACAAGAGCGCGGTCGGGCGCGACACTACGCCGGCAACAACTGAAACGGCCGCATCATCTCGTTGTCCTCATGCTCCAGCATGTGGCAGTGCCAGACATACCGCCCCGGCTCCCCCTCGAACCTCGCGATGATGCGCGTGACAAACCCGGGATCCGCCCGCACCGTATCCTTCCAGCCCATCTCATGCGCCGGTGGCGGCTGCGCCGGCCCCGTGTACTTCAGTGTCTTGGAGGCATTCCACTCGAACAGGTCAAAGGGCCGCCGCCCGAGTACCTGGAAGCGCACGAGATGCAGGTGTATCGGGTGCACATCGCCGGTGAGATTCACCAGGCTCCAGGTCTCCACGCTGTTCTGTCGCGGATCCTCGGTGATCGGCGCCGACCAGTGCTTGCCGCCAAGCATCATCATCATCGGATTGCCGCCGGCATCGTCCTGCTCGCCCAGCGTCAGCACGCGATCGCGGACCGCACTCGCCGGCGCCATGCGTTCGACGTCGCGCAACCTGGCGGGCAATGCGCCCGCGTCGCGACGGCCGCGATCGCGCACGCGGAATTCGAGAATCGCCTCGGACTGCTGGCGTAGTTGAATGCTCTTGCCATCCATGCCGGCAAAGTCCACCACTACATCGGCTCGCTCGGCGGGATACAGCTCGACGCGCTGTCGCGGCACCGGTGCGCCGAGCAGCCCCTGGTCGCTGGCGATCTGCTGGAACGGCCGGCCATCGGACAGCGACAACGTGTAATAGCGGGTGTTGGCCGCATTGATCAGCCGCAGGCGATAGCGCCGCGGCTCCACCTCCAGGAACGGATACAGCTTGCCGTTGCACAGGATGGCGTTGCCATGGCACTCCGACACCCAGGGCGCCTGCGGATCGTCCGACACCGGGTAGTAGAGCTGGCCGTCCTTGGCGATCAGGCGATCGCACAGGATCAGCGGCAGATCGCATTCGCCCGTGGGCAGGCCAAGCGAAGCTTCCACCTCATCGCGGACGAGATAGGCGCCGAGCAGGCCCGCATAGATGTTCAACCGGGTGATGCCCATCGCGTGGTCGTGGTACCACAGCGTCGCGGCGTCCTGGCCATTGGGATAGTGATAGAGCGCCGAGCGTCCGGGCGCGAACCACTCCTCGGGATAGCCGTCGCTGGCCGCCGGTGCACGCGCGCCGTGCACATGCGCCACCGTGCGCACTTCCGGCTTGCTGCGTTCGGCACCGTGGATGTTGTGATCGATGGGCAGGAAGTGTTTCTGCGGCAGCGCGTTGACCCATTCCACCAGCAGCGGTTCGTTGCGGCGCGCTTCCAGCGTGGGGCCGGGAAACGATCCGTCGTAGCCCCACAGGCGCGTGGGTGGCAGGTCCCGGTGCAGCGCCGTGCTGAACGCACGCATCTCCATGCGGTAGCAGGGCAGCGACTTGCCGGGATAAGCCGGATGGGTACGCTGCCCGTCCGGCTTTTTGATGCCAGGTATCGGCAGGGGATCGACGAAACGCGCCAGCGTCACCGGATTCACCAGCGGCACATTCGGCGCCGCGAGCTGCGGCATCGCCATGCGTGCCATGCCCTCGTCCGGCATGGCGGGCGCGGACCAGGCCAGCAATCCCATGTCGGCGGCGGCAGCGACGCCCGTCATATCCAGGAGACCGCGCAGGAACTGGCGGCGCGAGTGATTCACGCGTGTCATCCGGCCACGCTAGGCGGTCCGGATGACAGATCCGTGGCAGCGCGGGTGACTCAGTCCGCCGAAGCGGGCACGCCCTGGCCGGTGGTGGGTGCCTGCTGGCCGGCGGTGGCCGCCTTGTCGTCCGGCGTTTCGATGGGCTTGGAGAGCATGTGTGCACGGCGCCAGCCGCCCCACTTGTAGTAGCCCATCGCCATCAGCATCGAGGCGAGCGATCCCAGCGGGAAACTCCACCAGATCGAGTCCGCGCCCAGCGAATGCGCGAATGCCACCGCGAACGGCGGGCGGATCAGCCACATCGAGATGAACAGGATCACCAGCGGTGGCATCACCGCGCCGGTGGAACGCACCACGCCAAATAGCACGAAGGTGACGCCGAAGAACATGAACGACCACACCGCGATGCCGTTGAGGTGCTGCGCCAGGGTCAGCGCCTCGGCATCGTTGGGCAGGAACAGGTTCAGCGCGGAATGATTGAACACATAGATCAACGCGATCAGCGCACCACTGAGCAGGAAGTTGTAGAGCACGCCCACGCGGGTGATGCGGCGCACGCGATCCCACAGGCGCGCGCCCACGTTCTGCGCCGCCATCGACGACACCGCCGCGCCGATCGCCATCGCCGGCATCTGCACATAGGTCCACAGCTGCGTCGCGGCACCGTAGGCGGCCGTGGTCTTGGAGCCGTAGCCGTTGACCATGTGGATCATGATCATCGCGGAGCTGGAGATCACGATCATCTGCAGGCCCATCGGCAGGCCCTTGAAGACCAGCGAACGCAGGATCTCCTTGTCCGGCCGGAGGAAGCCCAGCTCAGCGCGCGTAAGGCGCAGGAAGTGCTTGCGTGCGTACAGCGTCGAGAGCAGGGCGATCAGCGCCACGGTCTGCGCGATCAGCGTCGAGGTGGCGGAGCCGGCGATGCCAAGCTTCGGAAAGGGACCCACGCCGAAGATCAGCAGCGGATTGAGCACGATGTCCATCACCACCGACAACGCCATGAAGACGAACGGCGTGCGCGAATCACCCGCGCCGCGCAGCGTCATCATCAGGAAGTTGTAGAAGTACATCGACGGCACCGCCACGAAGATGATGCGCAGGTACTGCACCGCGAACGGTTGCGCATCGGCCGGCGTGCCCAGGGCGCGCAGCAGCATCGGCGTGCCGAGATAGCCGGCGATCGCCACCAGCACCGACACCGACACGAAGAAGGTGACGCCGGTGCCGACCACGCGCTTGGCCTCGAGCATGTTGCGCGCGCCCAGGCTCTGGCCGATGAGAATGGTGCAGGCCATGCTCAGGCCGAACACCGCGCCCAGCAGCAGGAACAGGATCAGGTTGGCGTTGCTCACCGCGGTAAGCGCGGCCTCGCCGAGGTAGTGGCCGATCCACATCGCGTTGACCGAGCCGTTGAGCGATTGCAGCACGGTGCTGCCCAGGATGGGCAGCGCGAACATCAGCAAGGTCTTGGCGATCGGACCTTCGGTGAGCAAGGGTTGCCTCGCGGCGAGGGATGACATCGGATGTTTTTCCGCAGAAATGGAGTTGGGACGTGGGAGGGCCGATCACGCCTCGGCGTGTGCGCTACCCCATGCCCGTTCGGCCAGGAGGCGCACATGTTCCCGCACATCCGCGGGCCAGGCCTCCGTCAGTTGAATGAAGCGCTCGCTTTCCCTCCGCCAGAACGCACGTGATGCCTCTTCGTAGTCTGGCAGGTTGCCCGCCATGGCGAGCATGAAGCGATCCATCGCTTCGCTGGCTTCGCGGCGACGGTCCTGGCCACTGCTGGCCCGACGCGCATCCTCGACCAGCCGGCGCAGCGTGCCGGAGGCACCGCCGGGTTGCGAAGCCAGCCAATCCCAGTGGCGGGGCAGCAGGGTCACTTCGCGCGCCACCACGCCCAGCTTCGGTCGGCCGGGACCGCGCGCCACGGGCGGCTCGGCCTCGGCCGACACCGGCAGGCGGGCAAGCACTTCATGGTCGGTGCCCCGGAAATCCACGTCGATGGGCCGACTGCTGCGGTCGTCAAAGATCAGTACGGGACCCGCCGCGCCACCTTCGATGGCGTGTTTGGCGGCCAGCACCACCGTGGCCAGGCTGCCGGAGCCGATCCGGCGGAGGCCATCAAAGGCAATGCATGCCTGCTCGTCGTTCGAAGCCATTTTATTACCCGGATAAAAGTGGATGGAATAATGCCCGGGCTAAATCACATCGTCAATGCTCGGCGTCCAGGCCTTGGTCCTTGTCTAAAGGTCCAAGCCGGGTGTCCGAATCCTTCCCCTGCTTTCCGCGTCGATTCCACTCGCCCGGAGACATCGTGAAATCCAGCAGGGACGTGGGTTTAGCCGCAATCGCCGCCCGGCCAACTCAGTGTTGTGTCTATCCGACGTATTTCTAGTACCGGGCGGTCCAGTAAGTTAATAAACTATGCGGTGCATTAAAACCCTCCCCGCATAAAAAAAGACAGCACATGCGTTCCCCGCTATGTCGCAGCATCGCTGCGCTTGCCCTCCTGGGCTTCTCCGCGGCCGCCTTGGCGGGCCCCCGCATCGAAATCGAAGGCGGCCGCAGCTATTCGGACGGCTACTGGACCACCACCGGCTTCGTGGAAGCCGTGTTCAACGAGCACCGCATCGGCGACACCCGCTTCAGCTGGGCGCCCGATGTGTCCCTCGGCTATATCGACGGCCGCAGCGTCACCCGCTACGGCAACCAGGTGTCCGACAACCTCTGGCTGGCCGCCGGCGGCGCCCGCTTCCGCATGGGCGGCGGGGGCGACTGGTACCACCACCTGTTCTGGACGGCCCAGGTCGCGGCGCAGACCGGCCGCACGCTCGCACTGAGCAGTGCCGGCGAATTCGTCAACTCGGTGGGCTGGCAGGGCGGGCACTGGACGTTCCAGGTCCGCCACCTCTCCAACGCGGGCCTCGACGGTGCCAACCGCGGCGAAACGATGGCGTCGGTCGGCGTGGCCTTCGACCTCTGACCCGGTCGGCACTGCCCTGAAACGACAACGGCCCCGCAAGGGGCCGCTATCGTTTGGACGTCCGGATCGATCAGTGATCGCCGCCACCACCCGCCTTCGCGGTGAATGGCGGACGCGCCATCCATACCACCACGATCAGGCTGAGGAACACCCAACCCAGCATGTGGAACACCTCGTTGAACGAGATCTGGTAACCCTGCTGCGTGATCATCTGGTCGAGCAACGCATTGCCCGCCTGCCCACTCACGCCCGCCGACTGCAGCATGGCCTGGGTGGAGCTGTCATACGGCGTGATGTGCTCGGACAAATGCGCGTGATGCACGATCGCGCGGTGATCCCACAGGAAGGTGGTGAGCGATGCGGAGAAACTCGCGCCCAGCGTACGCAGGAAGGTCGCCAGCCCGCCGCCCGAGGCAATCTCGTGGGGCTTCAGGTCCGACAGCAGGATGGTGGTCACCGGCATGAAGAACAACGCGACACCCAGGCCCTGGAACAGCTGCACGCCGGCGACGTGCATGAAGTCCACCTGCAGGAAGAAATCCGACCGCATGAAGCAGGTCGCGCCCATCACCAGGAACGCGCAGGAAGCGAGCAGGCGCATGTCGGTGCGCGAGGCGTACTTGCCCACGATGAAGGTCAGCATCACTGGCAGGATGCCCAGCGGCGCGGCGGCGAAACCCGCCCACGTCGAGGTATAGCCCATGTTCCGCTGCAGCCATTGCGGCACCAGCAGGCCGATGGCGAAGAACGCGGCGTAGGCCAGCACCAGCGCGATGGTGCCCACGCGAAAGTTGTGATGGCGCAGCAGACGCAGGTTGACGATGGGCTCGTCGTCGGTGAGCTCCCAGATCAGGAACACCGCCAGCGCCACGGCCGACACGATGCTGGTGATCACGATGAACGACGAGTTGAACCAGTCTTCGTCGTTGCCCTTGTCCAGCACGATCTGCAGTGCGCCCACGCCGATGATCAGCGTGATCAGGCCCACGTAGTCCACCTTCGGACGCGAGGTGACATCGGGGCGCAGCTTCATCTGGTTGCCGACCACCATGCTGGCGAAGATGCCGATGGGCACGTTGATGAAGAAGATCCACGGCCACGAATAGTTGTCGGTAATCCAGCCGCCCAGGATCGGGCCGGCAATCGGCGCCACCACCGTCACCATCGCCAGCAGCGCCAGCGCCATGCCGCGTTTCGCGGGTGGATAAATCGAGATCAGCAGACTCTGCGTGACCGGGTACATCGGGCCGGCCACCGCGCCCTGGATCGCACGGAACAGGATCAGCATCGGCATGCTCTGCGCAATGCCGCACAGGAACGAGGCGACGGAGAACAGCAGCGTCGACCAGATGAACATCTTCACCTCGCCGAAGCGGCGGGTGAGGAAGCCGGTGAGCGGCAGCGAGATCGCCATGCTCACCGCGAAGGACGTGATGACCCAGGTGCTCTGGTTGACGCTCACGCCGAGGTTGCCGGCGATCGTCGGCAGCGACACGTTGGCGATCGTCGTGTCGAGCACCTGCATGAAGGTCGCCAACGAGAGGCCGACCGTGGTAAGCGCCAGGTTGGGGGGACGAAATTCTTGGTTCATCGCACGGATAACCTGCGGAATGGGGTATGAGCCCGTCAGACGACTTATCTAGGGACCACTCGATCTAGCGGGTCCGTCATCCCGGCGAAAGCCGGGATCCAGCGCCTCGGCCCTCAGACCGGCGGAAAGTCGCTGGATTCCGGCTTTCGCCGGAATGACGGCTGTTACGTTGTGTCGTTGCAGCATCCGAAAGCGTGTCTTCGCATTCCGGATGCCACCTTGCTACTGCTTCTCGTGGCTTTCGCCGGCCATGTTGGCGTGGATGATCTCGGCGATCATGCCGTCGGCCTTGGCCAGCTGCTGCTTGTAGACATCGGTGGTGAATGCCGGCTGCGTCGGGGCCTGCTTGGCGAGCAGCGCGCCGCTCTGGTCACGCAGGTTCACCTCCACCTTGGTCGACAGGCCGATGCGCAGCGGATGTTCCTCGAGCTGCTTGGGATCGGTGAAGAACACGCGCACCGGCACGCGCTGGACGATCTTGATCCAGTTGCCCGTGGCGTTCTGCGCCGGCAGCAGCGAGAACGCGCTGCCCGTGCCCACGCCCAGGCTCTCGACCTTGCCCTTGTAGGTGACCTTGCCGCCATACACGTCGGCACGGATTTCCACCGGCTGGCCGATGCGCATGCTGTTGAGCTGGGTTTCCTTGAAGTTGGCGTCGATCCACACTTCATGCAGCGGCACCACCGCCATCAGCGGCGCGCCCGGGGCCACGCGCTGGCCGAGCTGCACCGAGCGCTTGGCGACGTAGCCGTCCACCGGCGCGAGGATCGAGGTACGCAGGTCGTCGAGGTAGGCGGCACGCAGGCGGGCGGCAGCCGTCTGGACGTCCGGATGCGAGGCGACGACGGTGTCGTCCACCAGCACCTTGTTGGTCTGCAGCTGCTGCTGAGCGGTGGTGAGGCCACTCTGTGCGCTGGTCAGCGCATCGAGCGCGTGCGACAGCTCTTCGGCGGAGATGGCGCCTGTCTTGGCGAGGTCACGGCGACGGTTGTAGTCGGCCTGCGCCTTGTCCACGGCCACCTTGCGCACGGCCACTTCGGCCTGCGCACCACTCACGTTGCTGTACAGGCCGCGCACCTTGCGCACGGTGCTGGCGAGGTTGGCACGAGCCTGCTGCAGCGCGACCTCGGCATCGGCCGGGTCGAGCTTCACCAGCACGTCGCCGGCGTGCACCAGGTCACCGTCATCGGCGCCGATGGTGACGACGGAGCCGGGCACCTGCGGGGTGATCTGCACGACGTTGCCGTTGATGTAGGCGTCGTCGGTCTCTTCGTACCAGCGGCCTTCCAGGAAGTACCACAGGCCCCAGCCGAGGCCGGCGAGCACCAGCACCACGACCAGCGCGCGCAGCAGGAACCCGCGACGGTTCTTCGGAGGTTGGACGGCCACGGTGTCGGCCGCGTTCGGGGTTGGGCTAGACATGGGGGATTAGCCTTCAGAGCGAATGTTCGGGGGGGGAAGATTGGGCGGCGACGTTGGCCGCATCGCCTTGCGGGCGGAAACCGCCGCCTAGCGCCTGGATCAGTTGCACGGAGTAATCGACCTGCTGCGCCTTGAGGTCGGCCATGTGCTGCTGCGCGCCGAGCAACTGCTGGCGCACGATCAGTGCTTCCAGATAGCTGCCCACGCCGGCCTTGTAGCGCTGCTCGGACAACTGCCACGCCTGCGTGGCGGCATCCACTGCGCGCTGCTGCGCGGCGACCTGTTCCTGCGCGGACTGCACGGCGTCGTAGTCGTCGGCCACTTCGTTCACCGCGCGCACCAGCGTCTGGTTGTACTGGGCCACGGCTTCGTCGTACTGCGCGTCCTTGCCGGCTAGGTTCGAACGCAGGCGGCCGCCATCGAAGATCGGCAGGCTCAGCGACGGACCGAAGGTGTAGAAGCGCGCCGGCAACTGCAGCGGGTTGATGCTGCCGAACGCGGCGACGCCGGCCATCGCGCTGATGCTGATGTTCGGCATGAACTCGGTCCTGGCGACCTTGATCTGCTTGCCGGCCGATTCCACGCGCCAGCGCGCGGCGACCAGATCGGCACGATGGCCGAGCAGTTCGGACGGCAGATCCGCGGGCACCGCCAGCGTCGCCGGCTCCAGGGCCTGCGGACGGGTGATGTCCATGCCGCGATCCGGGCCCTTGCCGAGCAGCACCGACAACGACGAACGCGCTGCATCGATGGAGCGGCTGGAAGCGGAGAGACGCTGGTCGGCATTCGCCACCTCGGTATCGCTCTGCTTCAGCTGCAGCTGGTTGTCGACGCCGGCGGCGACGCGCTGCTGGGTCAGCTGGCGCGCGGTGGTGGCGCGATCATGCTCGGCCTTGGCCACATCCTGCTGGGCATAGGCGTAAGCAAGCTGGATGTACGCACGGGCCACATTGGTGGACAGCTCGATGCGCGCGGCCTGCTGCTCGATCTCGGCAGCATGCTGCTGGCCGACGGCGGCTTCCCACGCGGCACGCTTGCCGCCCCACAGGTCCAGGCCCCAGCTGAGGCCGACGCGTGCGTCCTTGAACCAAGTGAAGTGGCCACCGCCCAGCTCCGGCGGTGCCGCCGTCAGCGGAAGGCGCTGGCCGATCACGTTGGCGCCGGCGTTGACGCTGGGGCCGCGCTCGGCATCGGTCGCACCGGACTCGGCCTGCGCCTGGCGGGCGCGGGCATCGGCCACGGCGAGGGTGGGGTTGTCCTTCAACGCTTCGCTGATCAGGGCGCTGAGCTGGGGATCGCCCAGGCCGGTCCACCAGTCGTTGGCGGGCCAGGCGGCCGGGGAAAGCGTGGCGCCGGACAGGCTGCGATCGCTCTTCAGCGTGGTCGCATCAGTCAGCTTGCCTTCCGGGTGGAGGCCACCGCTGCTGACGCAACCGGCCAGCGCGAGGGAAAGGCCGGTGGCTGCCGCAAGGATTTGCAGACGCATGGGCTTGGTTTCCAGAAAAAGGTGAAACGTCAGTTCTTGTCGCGGAGCGCCGTCAACACGCGCTCCAGGTAGTCACGCAACTGCTCGCGCTCGGTATCGTCGAGCGCCTTTTGCGCCGCCTTGAGCACACGATCGTTGCAAGGCGTCATCTGTTCCCAGGTCGTGCGGCCCAGCGGCGTCAACTCGATGCGCAGCGCGCGCCGGTCCTGCTCGTGCGGTTGCCGGCGCAACAGGCCACGGCCTTCCAGCTGGTCGAGCTGGCGCGTCATGGCGCCGCCATCGAGTTCCACGGACCGGGCCAGCTCGCTCGCCGACATCGGGCCCGCCACGGCCAGACGCTTGAGGATCAGGAACTGGGTAAAGCGCAGGTCCACGCCCGAGGCCTGCAGTTCCGCCTCCAGGGCACGAACCAGCTCGCTGCGGACCAGCCCGATCAGGACGCCGATGCTGTCCTTCTGGAAGGAGAGGGAGGAATGGCTTGGGCTCATGAGCCGCGCATTTTATTGCCGGAATAATATTTGTCAAGGCAAATATATTCTGGGCCTATTTTGTTACGGCAAAATTTCGGGCTCAACCGGTTGGGACGATCATTTCGTCCTCCAGCCAGGCGCGCAGCGCGGGATCGCGCACTTCAAACAGCTCGAATACACCCAGTGCCCGCAACGCCGGCAACAGCGCCAGCAGGCGCGGCTCCATTGCCCGCCGCGCCGTCTCAGGCGTGGTGGGATCGAGCATCTGGTGGGCACAGGCCACGAACGCTTCCAGCGGCGTGACCCGGATATCGGCGCTGGGCGCCTTGGCGAAGATCGTCGACATGCTCAGCCTCTCCCTGGCGGCATCCGATGTGCCGCCGCTACTGAAACCAGGACGTACCTAGGCGTGCGGGCGTGACTGCGCCAGATCAAGGCTCCGTTGGGGGCGGAACGCAGGGAAGTTGATGGCGGACACTCAGCTCGACGCGCCCGGAGGCACTTCGGCACCGCGAGCGACGGCAGCGGTGGGGATGACCGAGCATGTTAGGCAGGCGCACCGAATACTGTTAGCGTTATTTGGTCAAAATCTGTCGAGAACCGGCCATGGGTCATGTCGCCGAAAAGGACGAGCTGGAGTTCCACGCGCTGATCGAGCGCACCGATGGACCGCCGGTCATCGCCTACTGGACCGAGGGCGAGGCCGCCAGCGAATACGACGAAGGCACCCGCGAGTACGGCTGGCATACCCATGCGCGCGGCCAGCTCTACTGCGTGGAGAGCGGCCTGGTGCATGTGCGCACGGCAAAGGGCTCCTGGCTGCTGCCACCCCATCGCGCCGGCTGGATGCCGCCTGGCGTGGAACACACCGTCACCCTCAGCGGCCGCATGAGTGGCTGGGGCGTGTTCGTGACCCCTCCCGAATGCGGTTGCCTGCCCACCGAGCCCTGCGTCATCAGTGTTACCGAACTGATGCGCGCCCTGGTTCGCCGCGCCAGCTCGTGGCTGTGGGCGACGCAGCTGGACGAAAGCCAGGAACGGATCACCACCGTGTTGCTGGAAGAAATCTGCCGCGCACAACGCGAACCCCTGCACCTGCCGATGCCACTCGACCGCCGCGCGTTGCGCATCGCGGTCGCGTTGATCGAACGACCGGAAGACAACCGCAGCCTGGAGGAGTGGGCCGCGTGGGCGGGACTTTCGCCACGCAGCCTGAGCCGTTTGTTCCGCAGTGAAACGGCGTTGAGTTTCGCGCAGTGGAGGCAGCTGGCAAGGCTGTCGCGAGGATTGGAACGGTTGGCGGATGGTGAAGCGGTTTCAGCGGTGGCGGATGCACTGGGCTATGCGAGCGTCAGTGCCTTCGTGGCGATGTTCCGCAGGAGTTTCGGACAGCCACCGGCGAGGTACTTTGCGGCGCAGGCGGCGGTGTAGTTACCTCTTTGATCCGCGCCTCCTCTTCTTTTGTAGGAGCGCACCCAGCGCGCGACCGAGGCGCACAGCATCACCTCTGCGGTCGCGCACAGGGTGCGCTCCCACAACGAACGACGACCTCCACCATCACCGCAACGCGATGTGCCGCGCAGCGGCACGAGCCTTCAACCATCCCCTGTGTGGCGGTGAGGGGTGGACGATCAGGCCCCGCAGGGGTGCCCGACAGGACGTCGGGCACTTTTCGTCCGGGCAGGAGCCCGG
>NZ_SAYT01000009.1 GCF_004296575.1 Dyella amyloliquefaciens
GGACTGGCTGGGCCGTAGGCCCGGCCAGCGCCACGCGGGGTGCCGTTCTCTTTGGTTACTTTCTCTTGGGCAAGCAAGAGAAAGTGACCCGGGCCGCGGCAGCGGTCCGGAAGCCCGCGGCAGGCGAGCAGTCTTCCGGGGACGTTACATGCGGAAGCCGAGAGCAGAGTCACTGGATTCCCGCTTTCGCGGGAATGACGGTGCGAACCGAGGCGAAAAGCGGTCGCGCACAGGGTGCGCTCCTACAAAAAAGCGAGAGAGAAAAAGAAAGGGCCCGCGAACATGTCGCGAGCCCTCGCCCATCTACTGCCCAAGAAGAGAGCAGATCAGAAAGCCAGCACCGCTTACTGCTTCACCGGCTTCACATACGTATTGAACAACTCATCAATACGACGGTACTCGTCGTACCACGAATCCGGATGGACAAAGCCATGGCGCTCCATCGGATACAGCGACATCCAGAAATTGCTCTTGTGCAGCTCGATGAAGCGCTGGTACAGGCGAATGGTGTCGCTGGTCAGCACGTTGTCGTCGATCAGGCCGTGCTGCATCAGCAGCGGATCCTGCAGCTTGTCGGCGTACATGATCGGCGAGCTGGTCGCGTAGGCCTCCGGATCCAGCTGGGGATCGTTGAGGATGTTGGAGGTGTATTCGTGGTTGTAGCTGGTCCAGTCGGTGACCGGACGCAACGCGGAACCGGCAGCAAACTCACCCGGCGCGCGCAGCAGCGCGATCAGCGTCATGAAGCCGCCGTAGCTGCCGCCATAAATGCCCACGCGCTTCGGATCGACGCCGCGGTTCTTCACCAGCCACGCCTTGCCGTCGAGCAGGTCTTCCAGTTCCGGATGACCCATCTGGCGATAGATCGCAGTGCGCCAGTCGCGGCCGTAGCCATCGGAGGCGCGGTAATCCATGTCCAGCACTACATAACCCTGCTGCACCAGCAGGTTGTGGAACATCTGCTCACGGAAGTAGTTGGAGTACGACAGCGTGACGTTCTGCAGGTAGCCCGCGCCATGCACGAAGATCACCGCCGGACGCGATGCGGCTGCACCGGCATCGGCCGGGCCGTAGTACTTCGACCAGATCGTGCCCGCGCCATGCGAGGAGGGCACCGGCACGATCTGCGGCTGCAGCCACTGGTGCGCGGTGTACTCCGGCTTCATGGTGTTGGTGAGTTCGCGCGGCGCGCCACCGGCGGCATCCTGCACGGCCAGCTGCGCCAGCACGTAGGGCGAGGAATGCAGCACGGCAAGCTGGCGACCATCCGGCGACAGCGCGAAATCGTCCATGCCCTGGTACTGCGTGAGGCGGGTCAGTGCGCCACCATTGGTCGGCACGCGGTAGACGTCATAGCTGTACGGCGCGACCTGGTTGGTGCGCAGGTAGAACCACTGGCCGTCCTCGCTGAGCACCGGATGGCTCACCTCAAACTTGCCGCTGGTCAGCGCCTTTGCCTTGCTGGCGAGCGACTTGGTGTAGAGCTGCGAGTAGCCGGTTTCTTCGCTGAGATACCACAGCGTGCGGCCGTCCTTGAGCCAGCCGAAATCGTTGAAGTTCCAGTTGATCCACGCGTTGTCGGTGAGGCGGTGCTGCGGCACCAGCGCGTGCTTGTCGAAGTCGACGCTGGCGATCCAGCGGTCCTTGTTGTCGATGGCGCGCAGCTGGATGGCGACGTTCTGGCCGTCGTCGCTCCATGCGATGCCGCCGCCACCGCCGTCCTCGGCGTTGGAAACGATGCGCACGGCACGCAGGTCCGGCGCCTTCAGCGCCTTGGCTTCGTCGCTCTTGCCGTCCTTCTGCAGGGCCGCGATGGTCTTGGCGCGAATGTCCTTGAGCGGGTCGTCCTTGATGCCGGGCAGGCCGTCGGTCTTCAGCGGATAGAACTTCGCGGACTTGAGGTCCACCAGCACCAGCGACTGCGGCGCGGGATCGTCGCGGCCCACGTAGGTGCGCGTTTCCTGCTGCTCGGCATAGCCGGACTCGGTGACATAGTGGGTAACCTCGGGGCGCTTGCCGCCCTTGGCACCCTTGGGCTTGGTGACGACCACCATCCAGCGGCCATCGGGCGAAAGCTCGGTATCGGCCGGCTCGCCGCCTTCGCCGAGGTAGATCGGCTTGGGTGCGCGGCCAGCATCGGCGGCGATCAGTTCGTCGTCACGGGAGCGCTGGGCGTCCTTGTCCGACTTGTTCTCGCGCAGCGACTTGAACAGCGACAGCTGTTCGCGGCCCAGGCCATCCGGCTCCTTGGCCTGCGGGTCGTCGATGAAGCGCAGCACGGCGGCCGGCGCGGTCACGCCGCTGGCCAGGTCATAGGTGAACCAGCTGATGCCCTGGCGGTACTGCAGCGTGCGGCCGTCGCTGGAGAAGCGCGGCGAGGACTCCGCCTCCGTCGTCTGCGTCACCTGGACGCGACGGCCGCTGGTGAGGTCCAGCATGAAGACGTCGCCGTGGAAGATATAGGCGGCATGGCGATGAGAGCGGTCGAACACCGCCGGGCCTTCCGCCTGCGCCATCGCGGCCGGTTCCAGCTTCACGCTCTGCCCGCTGGCGGGATCGACGCGATACAGGTCACGCACCTTGCTGCCATCGCGCTTGAGTGCGTAGTACAGGCTGCGGCCGTCCGCGCTCCAGTAGGGCGACTCCACCGCGGCACCGATCCAGTCCGGATTGGCCATGACGGTTTCCAGGTCCAGCTGTCCGCCTGGCGCAGGTGGCGACATGGCAGCCGCGGGCAACGCGGCGAGGGCGGCAAGGCCAGCGAACAGCATTTGGCGCATGGAAGGCTCCACAGTCAAAAGGGCGGAGCATAGCGGCACGCGCGAGGCTGGCAAGCGCCGTTGGTATGGGTTCAAAGTAGCCACCTAGGCAGCTAGTCTTGTTGGCTAGCCTTGCCGCCCGGTTGCTTCCCCCACAGCACCGCGCGGCCTCACCTTGAACAGGTTCCCTGTCGGCTGAAGTGCAGGTGGCGCGTTGAGTGAGTTTCGTGGCGTGCCGCCTGGCAGGCTGTAAAGATCCCCCTTCCCCCGGCAGATCCCCATGTCCCTTCCCACCGTCGAGATCGAAACCTCCGCCAACCCGACGCATAGCGTGATCTGGCTGCATGGCCTGGGCGCGGACGGCAACGACTTCGCCCCCATCGTGCCGGAACTGGTCGACCCGAACTGGCCTGCGCTGCGCTTCGTGTTTCCGCATGCGCCGGTGCGTCCGGTCACGGTCAACGGCGGCATGCCGATGCGCGCGTGGTACGACATCGTCGGCGTGGACCTGGTATCGCGCCAGGACGAAACCGGCATGCGCGCGTCCATCGCCAGCGTCGAAACCCTGATCGCTCGCGAGAACGAGCGCGGCGTGCCCACCAGCCGCATCCTGCTCGCCGGCTTCTCGCAGGGCGGCGCCATCGCGCTTGCCGCGGGCCTGCGCCATGCCGACCGGCTGGCCGGCATCATCGCGCTGTCCACCTACCTGCCCATGCAGGGTTCGTTTGCGGAAGAGCGCACCGCAGCCAACGCCGTGGCGCCGATCTTCTGGGGCCATGGCACCGGGGATCCGATCGTGCCGCTCACCCGCGGCGTCGGCTCGCGCGACCTGTTGCAGTCGCTGGGCTACCAGGTGTCCTGGCACACCTACCCGATGCCGCATTCGGTATGCGCCGAGGAAGTGACTGACCTGCGCAACTGGATGAGCGCTCGTCTGGCGGACTGAGCCGGATCGCAGATGCACCCACACGCATGCGGCATACTCCGCCGCATGAGGGAGTCCAACGACGATCCGCACGCGCCCATCCGCAAGGGTCCCCACCCGCTGCCTGATTTCTGCAGCGCGCCGGTGATCTTTGCGCTGCTGGTGGTGGCCGCGGTCACCGTCACCGTGATGTGGCTGGCGCCCAACAACAGCCATGGCTGGCGCGGCTACAGCGTCGGCACGCTGTTCGCCGAATGGCTGGCCCTGGTGATCGGCGTCGCGCTGTGCAAGCTCAGCCCCTGGCTGCAACGGCTGCCCGGCCACGGACCCTATGCCGGCGTGTGGCTGGTGATGGTGCTGATCGTCGGCGCCGGCAGCGTCGTGGTGCACTGGATGGACGGGGCGATGCAGATGCAGTTGCTCACGGACACCACCGGCGACTTCGTGCTCAACAACACCGCGATCGCCGCGCTGCTCGGCGCGGCGATGCTGCGCTACTTCTACCTGCAGGCGCAATGGCAGACCCGCCTGGAAGCCGTGACGCAGGCACAGGTCGCGGCGCTGCAGGCACGCATCCGTCCGCACTTCCTGTTCAACAGCATGAATACCGTGGCGGCCCTCGTGCGCGTCGACCCCGCAGCGGCGGAGCGCACGGTGGAAGATCTTTCCGAGCTCTTCCGCGCAGCCCTGGGCGAACACAGCACGCGCGACGGCACGCTGGGCGACGAACTGGGCCTGGTCGAACGCTACCTCGACATCGAACAACTGCGCCTGGGCGAACGCCTGCGCATACGCCGCGAGCTGCACGACCTGCCGGCGGACTACCCGTTGCCGCGCCTGCTGCTGCAACCGCTGGTGGAGAACGCGGTGCGCCACGGCATCCAGCCGCTGCGCGAGGGGGGCGAGATCATCCTGCGCGGGCACCGCGAAGGCGAGGGCATCCTGATCGAGATCGACAATCCACTGTCCGGCGTACCCACGCCGGGCGGCCACGGCCACGGGCTGGACAACGTGCGCCAGCGCGTAGCCTATCGTTACGGCGCACGCGGGCGCGTCACGGTCGGCCCGGTCGGCGATCGCTTCGTGGTGCGGCTGCAACTTCCCGGACAAGCAGGTTTCCATGCGCGTACTGATCGTTGACGACGAACCGCTGGCACGCGCGCGCCTCGCCTCGCTGCTTGGCGAATGCAACGACGTCGAAGTCGTTGGCAGCGTCAGTGACGGCGACACGGCGATGGCCGCGCTCGGCGACCTGCAACCCGACGTTCTGCTGCTGGACATCAACATGCCCGGCCTCACCGGCACGGCGCTCGCGCAGCGCCTGGCCGGTCGCAAGCGCCCGCTGGTGGTGTTCTGCACGGCCTATGAGAACCATGCGCTGCACGCGTTCGATCTTGGCGCGGTCGACTACCTGCTCAAGCCCGTGCGCCTGGAGCGGCTCAACGAAGCCCTGCAACGCGCCAGCCAGCGCCTGCAGCAGCTGCCGCGCGAAACGGTGAGTTACCTGCACGGTCGACTGCGTGGCGAGCAGGTGAGGGTGGCGCTCAACGACGTGATCAGCCTGCTGGCCGAGGAAAAGTACGTGGTGGTGCAACACCGCGGCGGGCAGCTGTTGCTGGAGGAGTCGCTGCGGCAGCTGGAAGAGGCCTACCCGGACCAGCTGATCCGCCTGCACCGCAATTGCCTGGTGCCGTCACAGCGGCTGGTCGGGCTCAAGACACTCGCCGACGGCCGTGTCCTGGCCCGCCTCAGCGGCACCGAATTCACGCCCGAGGTGAGCCGCCGCAACCTGCCTGCGCTGCGCAAGCTGTTGCGCATGGGGTAGCACGTGCGACCTCGTGCGACGCGCACGGGCACTGCGTTGGCGGCCTGATTACGCGACAATGTCGATCCCCGACGACGCATCGTGCGCCGCCTCCACCGAGAGCCCCATGACGCCATCCATCCTGCGCATCGCCACCCGCAAGAGCGCGCTCGCCCTGTGGCAGGCCGAGCACGTTGCCGCCGAATTGCGCGCGACCCATCCCGGCCTGGTGGTCGAGCTGGTGCCGATGTCCACGCGGGGTGACGAGATCCTGGACAAGCCGCTGGCCACCATCGGCGGCAAGGGCCTGTTCCTCAAGGAACTGGAAGTGGCGATGCTGGAAGGACGCGCCGATCTGGCGGTGCATTCGCTGAAGGACGTGCCGGCCGAACTGGAACCGGGCTTTACCCTGCCCGCGATCCTGCCGCGCGCGGATGCGGCCGACGCCTTCGTCAGCAACGACTACGCGGATCTCGCCGCGCTGCCGCTGGGCGCCCGCGTGGGCACGTCCTCGCTGCGCCGCCAGGCGCAGCTGCGTGCCACCCGGCCCGACCTGACCCTGCTCGATCTGCGCGGCAACGTGGGCACGCGCCTGTCCAAGCTGGACGCCGGCCACTACGACGCGATCCTGCTCGCCTGCGCGGGCCTGGAACGACTCGGACTGTCCTCGCGCATCCGCAGTCGCCTCACCGCGCCGGACTGGCTGCCGGCACCGGGTCAGGCGGCCATCGCCATCGAGGCGCGCAGCGACCAGCCGGCCGTGCTCGAACTGCTGTCCGCGCTGGACGATGCGCAGACGCGGCTGGCCGTGACGGCCGAGCGCGCGATGAACCACGCCCTGGGCGGCAGCTGCACGGTGCCGGTGGGTGCCTGGTGCACCCTCACCGAACGCGGCTTGCACCTGCGCGGCATGGTGGGTGACGTGAGCAGCGGACGACTGCTGCTGGCCGAAGCCCAGGCGGAAGGCGACCAGGCCGAGGCGCTGGGCAAGCGCGTGGCCGAGGCCTTGTTCGAGCAAGGCGCCGGCGCATTGCTGGGGCCGTAACCACCTTTGTTGTGGGAGCGCACCCTGTGCG
The DNA here is from genome assembly GCF_004296575.1 of Dyella amyloliquefaciens. GTDB lineage: Bacteria > Pseudomonadota > Gammaproteobacteria > Xanthomonadales > Rhodanobacteraceae > Dyella > Dyella amyloliquefaciens. Next base: position 6,565 of record NZ_SAYT01000009.1, read on the forward strand.
CGACGAGCCCACAAAACCCGTGCGCGGAATACGTGATCGCGACAGCCGGCTGAAACGATCACGCCACTGCGCTGCGGTCGCGCACAGGGTGCGCTCCCACAGCACGGCCGTCGCATGACGCTTAGAAGTTGTAGACCAGATTCGTGGTCAGCAACGTATCGGTGTTGTCCGTGCCCGGCTGCACGTCGCTGTTGTAGCGCACCTGGTAGCCAAGCTTGAGCGCCATCTTGCGCGTCATGCTGACCGACAGGCCGATGTCGTTCTGGTAGTACTTGTTCTTCGAACCCGCTTCGAGCAGCAGCGTGTCTTCGAGCGCGGTGTTGGTGGTGAGGCGGTACTTGTAGTTGATCAGTCCGCGGCCGACCACTTCGCTCTGCGAATCCTGCTTCACCTTCACGGTTTCGCCGTTCACCGTCTCATCGATATCGGCCGGACGGTACTGCTTGTAACCGGGGCCGGCTTCGAACGACAGCTCGGTGCTTTCCGTCTTCAGCGCGATGTAGCCGTAGCCCACCGAGACGATGCCCTGCCACAGGTTGGCGCCGAAGTCGTCATGCTCGTAACGCGCCGCGGTCACGATGTAGCTGCGCGGATCGAGCTTGTAGCCCACCGAAGCGCCCGCGTCGTAACGATTGGCAGTGGTGGTGAGGCGATCGATCGTGTTGCCTTGCTGGTCCTGCACTTCGACATCGCCCTTGGAGCGCAGGCCGTTGAGGAAGAAGTTGTTCTTCCAGAGGTCGTTTTCCTGGCTGAGGCCAAGCTTGGCGTTGGCGTTCTCGGAACGGGAGTTGCCGTAGGAGGACGCGAAGCCGAATTCGCCTGAGCCGGTCCAGCCGCCGTTGTCGGCGGGGTTGGTGGCCGGCGCATCATCAGCCTGCGCGCCAAAACTCACCAGCGCCGCGAGCAAAGCGCCCGCCATCAGGGTGTTCTTCATGGTATTCGTTCCATTTTCGTTAAAATAAGGCAGCCGCCACCTTAGCGGAGCGGATTGAACTGCCAGTGAATCGGGCGCCTCACGCGGGGCGGAAATGGCGCCACGGAGCCAATCAGCGGCTGTCAGGGAGTGCCGCCAGGGCCCCATCATACAAACTAAGCTCGGTCGCCATACCGATCATGCAGCTCACCGCGGCCAGCAGGGTGATCGGCATCACCCCCCGGCCGAAGCTGGCCAGCACCAGTCCCAGGCAGGGAATGGCGTACGCCATCAGGGCCGCCAGATAGCGCCGCGGCTGCAGTTCGAAGCGCGTCCTGGGCCCCGGCATGTGAGGCAATACGGCCTGCCAGCGCAGGTTTTCGATCAGGCCACGCAGCAGCGCCAGCAGCAGCAGGCCGATGATCCAGGGCATGGGATGGCGGATGGCGTCTTCGCCCTCCTGTGCTGCGACACATGACCACAGCCACAGGCCACCGCCATACGTGGCCGATACCACGCGGCTGAGCGGCAACTGCGTGGCCAGACGCTCGTCGAGGCCGGGCGCCTGCCGCCGCGCGTCGCCGCGGGCCGTGATGATGATGCTGACCAGGCTGCTCAGCGCGAGCGCCGCGCCGGTCAGTCGCGTGGCCCAGAACGCGTTGTCGCCGCGAACCAGACCGGCCACGGCCATCACCGGCAGCAGGGTCGCGAGGGCGATCAACGCATCACGGGTGGGCCGTGAGCCGCGTCCAATGATCCAGCCATGCCAGCTGGGCATCCACGGCGAATGCAGGCAGGCGGCGACCAGGCCCGCGATCGCCAGCGCGCCACCAAGTGCCAGCGCCACCAGCGCATCGCCACGGCCATCGGGAAATACGCCGACCGCCAGCGCGAGTCCGGCCAGCATCCACAGGCCGAAACCGTCGTGGCCGGATACCACCAGCAAGGTGCTTCCCAGCCGACGGCGTTGGACGAGTGGAGAGCCTTCGTCCGAGTCGAAGACGGCGTGCTGCTTGGTCGCGCGGCGCTGCTTCATGAGTTTTGTGTCTTTTGTGCGTGAAGGGCGGATCATGGATGCATCACCACGGCGTGATGCCATCCACTTCCACCATCCGATGTACTTGCGGCGACTGCCAACGGTGCGCATGCTACGCGGAGACAGCCGGCGAAAATCATTTCATGGATCGTTACGAGCGCATTCTCACCCTGCACCGGTTGCTGAAATCGGCGCACTATCCGGTGCCCCTGCCGCGCCTGATGGACGAGCTGGAATGCTCGCGCGCGACGCTGTATCGCGACGTGGCCTTCCTGCGCGACGCACTCGGCGCCCCCATCGAAAGCGCGGGCGGCGAACATGCCGCGTTCCGCTATGCGGTGGGCGAGGGCGAGCGCTTCGAACTGCCGGGCTTGTGGTTGACCTCCGACGAACTCGCCGCGCTGCTCGCGCTGAACGAGCTGATCGGCCGCAGTGGTCCGGGTGTACTTGCGGGTGCGCTCGCGCCATTCAAGGCGCGCATTGAACACCTGTTGTCCGACCAGGGCAGCGGCAAGGCCTTGCCAATCGAACGCATCCGCGTCATCGCGTGGGGCGAACGCAAGCTGGACCAGCAGGTGTTCCGCATCGTCGCCGGCGCGGTGCTCGAGCGGAAGCAGCTGCGTTTCCGCTATCGCGCGCGCACCACCAACGCCGACAGCCATCGCCGCGTGTCGCCGCAACGCCTGACCCACTATCGCGACAACTGGTACCTCGATGTATGGGACCACGACCGCGAGGCGCTGCGCAGTTTCGCGGTGGATCGCATCGCCGAGCCGCAGGCGCTGGAAGACGCCGCGCGCGACGTGCCCGAGCAGGAACTCAACGGCGCGCTGGCCTCCAGCTACGGCATTTTCGCCGGCGCACCCAAGGCCTGGGCCACCATCCGCTTCTCGCAGCACGCCGCACGCTGGGTGGCTGACGAGCACTGGCATTCGCAGCAGAAGGGCGAATGGTTGACCGACGGTCGCTACGAGCTGCAGGTGCCCTATTCCAACTCCAAGGAACTGCTGATGGACGTGCTCAAGTATGGTCCGGATGCAGAGGTCGTCGCGCCGCTGTCGCTGCGCGAAGAAATGAAGATCCAGCTGCAGCTCGCTCTGGGCGGCTACCAGCAGGCGCCGCGCTGAGCGCCTGCTTCTTCGGCACTTGAGGTCACGCACGCCAGGACGATGGCGTGCCCCGGCGTCGCCTCTTGCCATTACGACACGCCAGGGCGAGGCTAGCGCCATCGTCCGTCGCCCCGCCGTGCGTTTCATGAAGCCCACCGACATCGCCGAATCCTCAGCCCTTCCCACCGATACGCTTGCCATCCGAAAACCGACCGTCGCGCTGGCACTTGGTTCCGGTGGTGCGAAAGGCCTGGCGCATATCGGCGCCATCGAGGAAATCGTTGCGCAGGGCTACGACATCGTCGCCATCGCCGGCACCTCGATGGGTGCGCTGATCGGCGGCATCTATGCGATGGGCAAGCTCGACATCTATCGCGAATGGGTCTCGGCGCTGGCCAAGATGGACGTGCTCAAGCTGGTCGACTGGACCTTTTCCGGCGGTGGCCTGATCAAGGGCGAGCGGATCATCGAGACCCTGCGCGAGCTCATCGGCGATGCGCGCATCGAAGACCTGCCGCTCGCCTTCACCGCGGTTGCCACCGATCTCGATCGCGAACGCGAGGTGTGGCTCACCCGCGGCCCGCTGTTCGACGCCATCCGCGCGTCCATCGCCATTCCCACGGTGTTCCGCCCTTACGTGCTCTCGGATCGCCGCCTGATCGACGGCGGCCTGCTCAATCCGGTACCGGTGACGCCGCTGATCCGCGAGGCCGCCGATTACCTGTTCGCCGTCAGCGTGGATGGGCCACCGGACCTGAGCACGCCCGAAGAAGTGCCGGCCACACCCACCGAGGATCCGGACAGTTATCGCTCGCGCATCGGTGATTTCATCAGCAAGCTGATGCCGCAAGGCGTCGACAAGCCACGCGAACCCGGCATGCTCGAACTGCTCACGCAGTCGATGGACCTGATGCAGGCCAACCTGTCACGCCTTCGCCTGGCGGCCTACGAGCCGGACCTGTTGATCCGGCTGCCGCGCAACGTCGCGAGCGTCTACGAGTTCTACCGCGCACGCGAACTGATCGAGATGGGTCGCCAGCAGGCCAGGACAGCGCTGGAAGGCTGGCAGCCGAACCATCGCATCAATGGGGCCCGTGTGCCTTGAGCCAGGCGTCGAGGTAACTCTTCAGCGCGACGGCGTTGTTGTGGTCTTCGTCGCGTGCGCCAAACAGCAGCGTGATGCGGCGCCGCGACGCCTTGCTGGCCAGCGGTTGCCAGTATTCCGCGGCATCGTCGAGTTCGGTCGCGTAGCGATGCCGGAATCCCTCCCAGCGTGCAGGATCATGGCCGAACCATTTGCGCAGTGATTGCGAAGGCGCCAGCTCCTTGGGCCATTCGTCCAGGGCCGCGTCTTCCTTCTTGAGTCCCCGCGGCCACAGGCGATCGACCAACACCCGATAACCGTCGCTCTTGGCGGCGGGTTCATAGACGCGCTTGACGACAATGCTCATGGGCGGGCGGCCTGCCAAAGCAAGGATCATCAGCATACGCCGATGAAAAACGCGTTGACGGCTCGTTACCCGCCCGCATCGGGCGAGATGAACGTTGTCTTAGAGTTCTTCGACCTGGGTGACCTTGCCACGACGCATCAGCCACGCCACGCCGCGCAGATCCGCGATGCCGACCCACAGGCGATCGAGCATGCCGTACTTGGACGTGCCCGCCGTGCGCGGACGATGCCCGACCGGCACGCTGGTGCTCTGGAAGCCCGCGCGCTTCACCAGCGCAGGCAGATAGCGGTGCATGTGGTCGAAGTAGGGCAGGCGCATGAACACGTCGCGATCGAACAGCTTCAGGCCGCAGCCGGTATCCGGCGTGGAATCCTTGAGCATGCGCGAACGCACCGCGTTGGCGATCTTGGACGAGATGCGCTTGTTGAAGCTGTCGCGACGCGTGGTACGCCAGCCGGCGAACAGGCGCACGTTGGCCTGGGCCTTGTCACGCTCGGCAAGCAGCTTGGGGATGTCGGCCGGATCGTTCTGGCCATCACCGTCCAGCGTGGCGATCCACGGCGAACGCGCCGCGCGCACGCCATTCCACACCGCCGTGCTCTGCCCGCTGCGGGTCAGGTGCCGCACGATGCGCAGCTCCGGGTAATTCGGCTTCTGACCGGCAAGCACCGCCACGCTGTCGTCGCTGGAGTCGTCGTCCACGTACACGACCTCGAAGTCGACCTTGCCACGCAGGGCAGCGGCGATTTCGGCGAGCAGCGGCGGAATGTTGTCGCGCTCGTTGAATACCGGCACGACGACGGACAGTTGGGGCATGGGGAAAGCCTTGTCTGAAGCAGGGGGCGCTTGGCGCCAGGGCGCCATTCTAGTGGGTGGAAGGCTTGGCGTCAGGTGTGGGGTGGACTGAGGGGTACGCATCCCACCGCACTGGCTACCTGGCCAGGCTGTTGAGGCTCGGCGCTCATTGTGGGAGCGCACCCTGTGCGCGACCGCCTTTGGCGTCGGTCATCAGTTCTTGTTGTCACTCGGCCTTCGGTAGCCATGCTATCGCCAGGGTGCCGCTTACGACGCAAAGCTAGTCCCTGTGGGACGCGGCGGGCGTTTCGATCCCCTGCCGGCGACGCGAAGCTAGTCCCGTGGGACGCTCGAGTCACTTTTCTTTTGCTGGCCCACGCACGCGCAAGAGCGCGTGCTAACGGCGAAGCCGGCCCGAAGGGCGGAGGGCAGGATGCCCGGAGTCAAAGAAAAGTAACCCAAAGAAAATGGCCTTCAGAGCCAGGGCTCATAGCGGTACGAGGGATAGAAGCGCCGGAGGACTGTGGCAAGCCGAATCAGAGGCGTGCTACCTCCAAGGGTGCGGCTACACCGCAACACGCCCATGCGCTGAGGACTTAAGGCAGGACTGGCGCACGACAAATGCACTCCGCGAACCACCCCACTTCTCCCTCTCCCCTCCGGGGAGAGGGCTGGGGTGAGGGGACAATCTCGCAAGAGCACTCAAAGGCACCAAAGCCCGCTTTAAGTCCTCACCGCCACGACGCGTCGCGGTGTAGCCGCTCGCCAGCGGCGGAGGCCGTCGCAATCAGGGCTCCGCAACCTTCCAAAGCTTTTCCCTACATATCGCTACCAGCTCTTCAGGTCATTTTCTTTGGGTTACTTTTCTTTTGGACCAGCAAAAGAAAAGTGACTCGAGCTCCGGCAGGAGATCGAAACGCCCGCTGCGTAAGCGGCACCCTGGCCATAACGAAGCTACCAAAGGCCAAAGTCACGGGATGACTCGCTACGCTCGCCCCTTCGGGGCCGCCCTACGGGCGTTCTGCGCGCTACGCGCTTGTCCTGCCTTCGCAGGAATGACGAGCATGAAGACCGAGGCGAAAGGCGATCGCGCACTGGGTGCGCTCCTACAGAAGACCGCCAAAAAGAAAGGGCCCGCGACCACGTCGCGAGCCCCCATCTACCCATCCGCCAAAAAGGACCCCGAGGCGCAGCCAAGCCAGCCACCGCGCCAGCCATCCCTCAGCGAATCTTCCCCAGGATTCCATCCAGCTCGTCGTTGCTGTGATAGTGGATCACCAGCTTGCCCTTGCCGCCGCGGCCATGTGCCACTTCCACGCGGGTAGCAAAGCGCTCGGCCAGTTCGCGTTCCAGCGCATCGACGTTCGGATCGCGAGCGGGAGCGTTCTTGGCTTTGCCCTTGGGCGCGGTCTGCGCGCGACGAGCAGCTTCTTCCAGCTCGCGCACGCTCCAGCCGCGACGGGAGGCTTCCAGGGCAAGGCCTTCGGCCATGCTCTCCGGCAGCGTAATCAGGCAGCGCGCGTGGCCCATCTCCAGCTTGCCCTCGTCGAGCAGGCGCTTGATCGACACCGGTAGTTCGGTGAGGCGCAGCATGTTGGACACGGAAGCGCGCGAGCGGCCCACCGCATCGGCAGCCTGCTGGTGCGTGAGGTCGAAGTCGTCAATGAGGCGCTTCAGCGCGTCGGCTTCTTCCAGCGGAGTGAGGTCCTGGCGCTGGATGTTCTCGATCAGCGCCATGGCCGGCACGGCCACTTCCGGCACGTCCTTCACCAGCACCGGAAGCTCGTGCAGCTGCGCGCGCTGGGCGGCGCGCCAGCGGCGTTCGCCGGCGATCAGCTCGAACATGTTGTTGCCGATGGCGCGGACCACCACCGGCTGGATCAGGCCCTGCGCGCGGATGGAGGCGGCCAGTTCGTCCAGCGCCTCGTCGTTCCAGTGGCGGCGCGGCTGGTACTTGCCGGGCTGGATCTGCTGGATCGGCAGCGTGCGCAGCTCGCCTTCCTGCTCGAGCACCGAGGGCTTGCCGGGTTCGTCGTTGCCGCCCAGCAGCACATCGAGCCCGCGTCCCAGGCCCCGTTTTTTCGCAGCGGACATGCTTACTCCTGATGGATGTCGACGATGTCGTCGAGCGTCGCGTCTGAGTCGTCGTGCAGCATCGGCGTCACCACCTCGTTCGCGGCATCCTGCGTGGCCGCGTTCAACCCGCGCTCGCGACGGATCATTTCGCCGGCGAGGCCGATGTAGGCGATGGCGCCGCGTGAGCTGCGGTCGTACAGGTGGATCGGCTGCCCATGGCTGGGCGCTTCGGCGAGACGCACGTTGCGCGGAATGATCGAGCGCAGCACCTTGTCGCCGAAATGCTGGGTGAGCTGCGCCGACACTTCGTTGCCGAGGTTGTTGCGCACGTCGTACATGGTGCGCAGCAGGCCTTCGATTTCCAGCGCGGGATTGAGGCGCTGGCGCACGGCCTTCACCGTGTCGAGCAGGCTGGAAAGGCCTTCCAGCGCGAAGTATTCGCACTGCACCGGGATCAGCAGGCCATTCGCGGCGGCCAGCGCGTTGAGCGTCAGCAGGTGCAGCGACGGCGGGCAGTCGATCAGGATGGTGTCGTAACGGTCGGCGATCTTTTCGAGCTGCTCCTTGAGCCGGCTCTCGCGCGCGATTGCGTCCATCAGCTTCAGCTCGGCCGCGGTGAGGTCACCGTTGCCGGGCAGCAGGTCATAGTTCGCCTCGGTGCGGACGATCGCCTTGTCGATCGGCGCTTCGTCCAGCAGCACTTCGCAGCCGTTGGGCTTGGCTTCGCGCTTGTCGACACCGGACGCCATCGTCGCGTTGCCCTGCGGGTCGAGATCGACCAGCAGCACCTTGCGCTTGGCGGCAGCCAGCGCAGCGGCGAGATTGACGGCGGTGGTGGTTTTGCCCACGCCGCCCTTCTGGTTGGCGACAGCGATGATGCGAGCCATGTGTCGTCGTTACCGTGGACGATGGAAAAGGGGGCTAGATTAGCAGCCTGTCCGGCCGAGCACGACGAGATGCCGCTCACCGCCGACATCCGGCACATCGAGCGCATGGATGGCGCGGACCTCGAAGCCCTCCGGCACGCCGGGCAGCTCCTCCTCGGGATGCCTGCCCTTCATGGCCAGCCATATGCCGTCCTTGGTCAAAAGATGACCACCCCAGGTCAGCATGTCGTCGAGGCTCGCGAAGGCGCGGGCGGTGATGCAATCGAACTGGCCTTCCACCTCTTCCACGCGGGACTGCACCGCGCGCACGTTCTCCAGCTTCAGCGAACGAATGGCCTCGCGCAGGAAGCGGACCTTCTTGCCGTTGGAGTCGACCAGCAACACCTGGCGTTCCGGTGTGGCAATGGCGATGGGGATGCCGGGCAGGCCAGGGCCGGTGCCGAGATCCGCCAGCGTGGCGCCCTGTACGTAGGGGAGGATCGCCAGCGAGTCGACCAGATGCCGGCTCACCATCTCGGCCGGGTCGCGAATGGCGGTGAGATTGTAGGTGGCGTTCCAGCGCGCGAGCAGGGCCTGGTAGTCGAGCAACCGCTCAACCGCGCCGGCCGGCAGCTGCACGCCCAGCGCGGCGATGCCGTGTTCCAGCCGGGTTTGCAGGTCGTGGCGGGCGGTCATGGCGGGAACACCTTGGAGAAACGGGGCCGCAAGTATCCGGGCGCGCAGCCGCTGACGCCAGCGTGGGCAAAGAAAAACCCGCCGAAGCGGGTTCTAAAGGGTCTCCCCTGGGCGGGCGATCTTGTGGGCCACCTCGCCTTTTGGCCTGCCGGCTTGCTGCCCGGTCAGGCGAATTCCAGTTCCACGCGCGTCACCATCATGCCGCGCTCGCGCAGGGCGGTGTTCATCACCTGCTTGAGGCGCGAACCCAGGTCGCGACGATCAGCGCTGAAAGCCTCGGGCTCCTCGCGCAGCGCGGCCAACGCGCCACCACGGATCAACTGATCGGCCTGCTCGATGACCGAATCGGCGCGCTCGGGCTCCAGCACCTGCCAGTAGACCGTGCCACGCACGTCATGGGCGTTCGGCAGCGGCTCCTGGAAACGGAGTACCTGGCCGCTGAGGTTGATGTGGTGCTCGACGTGGTCGACCAGGGGCAGCGTCATGTGGACGCCGGGCTGGAGCAGTCGGTAGGGCTTGCCGCGCCGATAGAGGCTATGCACCTGGTCGGCCGGTACGCGCTTGATCGCGGTGGCGAACATCGCGATCAGGGCCAGGACAACGAGAGTAATGAGTGCATTCATGGCATTAGCGAAAACAACGAGTTATGTGTGGATCTTCCGCATCGACTGTAGATTGATGGTACAGCCGATTGGGCCCCCTTAGATTAATCTCAATTTAACGACAACCTAAGGCCTTCTAACAACTGCACTTTTGGCGTATGTGTCTGATTTTGTGAACCAAGTGGCAGGCAAGAAGGGCATGCATCGACCGGGCCAAGTGGTGATTTATTCACCAACTTCGTCCTACGAAAGGTTAACGGCCGGCGAAAAATCGGCTTGAATGTTAAGCGCGCCCACAAAAAAGCCACCCCTTCCGTTGGCAGGGGTGGCTTCTTCAACGGCGGAGTCGGAGCAGCCTCTAGCAGGGCTGCTCCGGGGCGGATCAGAACTTGCCGGCGCGAAAGTCCGCGATCGCCTGATGGATCTCAGCGGGCGTGTTCATCACGAACGGTCCGTAGCGGGTAACGGCCTCATTGAGCGGGTGGCCGGCCACCAGCAACACGCGGGTTGCCGTGTCCCGGGCTGCGATGCGCAAGTCGCCACTACGCGACAGCACCGCCAGCTCGCTGCGGGCCACCGGTTCACCGGCCACCTCCGCGTCCTTGCCGTCGAACACGTAGGCAAAGCCCGCGTGGCCTTCCGGCAGCGGAATCGTGACCGAGGCACCCGGTTGCACGGCGATGTCGAGGTAGATCGGCTGCGTGACGATCTCCGCCACGGGGCCGGTCGCGCCAGCGAACTCGCCGGCGATCACCTTCACCTCGACGCCTTCCGCCGGACGCGCGACCGGAATGCGCTCCGGACCGATGTCCTGATAGCGCGGTGCGATCATCTTGTCCTTCGCCGGCAGGTTCACCCACAGCTGGAAACCCCACATCAGGCCGTCTTCCTGCTCGGGCATTTCCGAATGCAGGATGCCGCGGCCCGCGGTCATCCACTGCACGCTGCCCGGCACAAGGTCACCACTGTTGCCGTGGTTGTCGTGGTGCTTCATGTGGCCGGCGAGCATGTAGGTCACGGTCTCGAAGCCGCGATGCGGATGCTCGGGAAAGCCGGCGATGTAATCGCCCGCCTGGTCGGAACGAAACTCGTCCAGCAGCAGGAACGGATCGAGCATGTCCAGGCCCGGCTGGCCGATCACGCGCTTGAGCTTCACGCCCGCACCATCGGACGTGTCGGTGCCGCGGATGCGGCGAAGAATGCTGCGTTCGGTCATGGCTGGTCTCCAAGGATTTGGACTGCCCACCATGATGATGCTGCGCGTGCTTCCACCCAAGACATGAAACGGGAACGGATTGTTCGCGCAGTGCGAGGAGTGGGTAACCGGAGAAGGGCGGTAACGCGCCCTTCCCTTACTCCTTTCCAATCACTCCCGCCCTCAATGCACCCAGTGCCCGCTACGGTGGCGCGGTGGCGGGGAGTGCGGTTCGCTCTCGCTGGTCACTTTCACTGCCGCTTCCAGTTCCGCCTCGGTGGCGGGATGCTCGTGCCAGTAATGGTTCACCGCGCCAAGCACGGTCGGCACCTGGGTCAGGCACTCGTCGTATTCCTCGTCGCTGAGCTTTTCGAACTCGGCATCCGCGTTGAGGATGCCTTCGTCCACTGCCAGCGCCATCACCGGACCGAGCATTTCCATCAGTTGTGGATCGTCGGCCAGGCGCTTTTCCCACAGGCCGGCGCGCAGGTCGATGCCGCGGCTGAAGCCTTCGCACCAGCCAGCGGCTGACAGCACCGGGCCGGTTTCGGTTTCCACTTCACCGAGGATGGGTTCGTATGCGTCAACGTCGAGTTCGGCGTTGATCGAGTCGTTGAGCTTCGCCAGCAAGGCGAGCACGCGGTTGCCTTCGGTCTCATCCGCGAACGGTTCGTGCAGCACTTCCGGCAACCACTCTTCCGGCAGCACCTGCAGCGGCCCCACCGCCAGCGCCGACAGCAGACCGTGCACGCCGTCCAGCAGCAAGTCGCCCTCGCCGACATGGGCGCGCAGGTATTGGTCCAGTTCCTCTAGTTCGTTGTCGTCCAGCGAACTGGGCCAGTCGGTCTTGGGTGTATTCATCAGCTACCCGTGTTTCGTTTTGCTAGATATCCAGATCAACCGTTACCGGCGTGTGATCCGAAGGTCGCTCCCAGGTCCGCGGCGTGCGATCGATGGCAGCGGCTTTTGCGGCGGATTTCAATGCATCGCCGACCAGGATCAGGTCGATGCGCAAACCCATGTTGCGCCGGAACGCACCCTGGCGGTAGTCCCACCAAGTGTAGTGTTCACCGGCTGGTTCGAACAGGCGGAAGCTGTCGTGCAGGCCCAGGTCGGTGATGCGCTTGAGCGCCTCGCGCTCCGGCGGCGAGCACAGAATGTCTTCGCCCCAGGCGACCGGGTCGTACACGTCGCGATCATCCGGCGCGATGTTGAAATCACCCAGCACCACCAGGTTCGGATGGCGCTCGATTTCGCGGGCGAGGAACTCGCGCATCTTGGCCAGCCAGTCCAGCTTGTAGGCGTATTTCTCGTCGCCCACTGCCTTGCCGTTGACCACGTAGAGATCGACCACGCGCACGCCACCGACGGTGGCGGCGAGAATGCGGCGTTGCGGATCGTCCAGGTTCGGAATGTCGGTGACGACATCGCCGAACTCGCCATGCACGTCTGCGCGCGCGAGCAGAGCCACGCCGTTGTAGGTCTTCTGGCCGGAGAACACCGCGCGATAGCCGGCCGCGGCCAGCTCATCGACGGGGAACTTCGCGTCTTCCAGCTTGGTTTCCTGCAACGCCACCACGTCCGGCTGCGCATCGGCCAGCCACTGGGTGAGGTGCGGCATGCGCACCTTCAGCGAGTTCACGTTCCATGAGGCGATTTTCATCGGCGCATTGTAACCGCGACCGCCGCCCGCGAACGGATGGCGGTCGCGATGCTCATGCCAGGCCGTGGCTGCGCAGCAGCGCCTCGGGTTCCGGCGCTCGGCCGCGGAAGGCGACGAAGCTCTCCATGGCCGGGCGGCTGGCGCCCACCGCAAGGATTTCACGACGGAAGCGGTCGCCGGTAGCGCGGTCGATCACCCCGTGTTCCTCGAACTCGCCGAACGCATCGGCACTCAGCAGTTCGGCCCACAGGTAACTGTAGTAACCGGCTGCGTAGCCGCCCGCGAAGATGTGCGAGAACGCATGCGGGAAGCGCTGCCATGCGGGTGGATGCAGTACGGCGACGTCGTGGCGCACGTGCTCCAGCACCTCCATCGCGCGCGCACCCTTCGCCGGCTCGTACTCCAGGTGCAGCAGGAAGTCGAACATGGCGAATTCCAGCTGGCGCACGAGGAACAGGCCGGCATGGAAATGCCGCGCCGCCAGCATGCGCTCGAACAGCTCGTCGGGCAGGCGCTCGCCGGTTTCGTAGTGACGCGCGAACAAGTCCAGCGCTTCGCGGTTCCAGCCGAAGTTCTCCATGAACTGGCTGGGCAGTTCCACTGCGTCCCACTCCACGCCGTCGATGCCACCGATGGACGGCAGCGCGATCTCGGTAAGCAGGTGGTGCAGGCCGTGGCCGAATTCGTGGAACAGGGTGAGCACGTCGTCGTGCGTGAGCAGCGCGGGGCGGCCCTCGGTCGGCGGTGCGAAATTGCAGGTGAGGAAGGCCACCGGCAGCTGCTCGTGGTCGCCATCTCGGAAGCGGGCGCGGCACACGTCCATCCATGCGCCGCCACGCTTGCCGTTGCGTGCATAGAGATCCACGTAGGCACCAGCGAACACGCGCCCATCCGCATCGCGCACGTCGTAGTAGAGAACGTCCGCATGCCACGTATCGACGTCGTCGCGCACGCTGAGCGAAATGCCGTAGAGGCGCTCGGTGAGGCCGAACAGGCCGTCGATCACCGCCGGCAGCGGGAAGTAGGGCTTGAGCTGTTCCTCGTCCAGGTCGTACTGCTGCTGGCGCAGCTTCTCCGAGGCGTAGCCCACGTCCCAGGATTCGAGGTTGTCGAGCTTGAGTTCGGTGGTGGCGAAGTCGCGCAGCTCCACCAGCTCGGCGCGCGCCACCGGCTTGGCGCGTTCGGCGAGATCACGCAGGAACTCCATCACCTGGGCGGGTGATGCCGCCATCTTGGTGGCCAGCGATTCCTCCGCCGCGTTCGCGAAGCCGAGCAGCTGGGCTGCCTCGAAGCGCAACGCCATGATGCGGTCGATGCGTTCGCTGTTGTCGAACTTGCCGGCGTGCGGTCCCTGGTCGGAAGCGCGCGTCTGGTACGCCCAGTACACGCGTTCGCGCAGGCCACGGTTGTCGGCGTAAGTGAGTACGGCCTGCACGCTGGGCTGCTTGAGCGTGACGAGGTAACCCTCGAGCTTCTGCTCCTTGGCGTACTGGCGCAGCACCGCGCGGCCGGATTCGGGAATGCCGGCGAGGTCGCGTTCGTCGGTGATGTGCTCGTGCCACGCATCCGTCGCATCGAGCACGGCGTTGGAAAACTCGGTGGACAGGCGGCTGAGCTCCACGCCGATCTCGCGGAAGCGGGTGCGTGCCGGCTCTTCCAGCGCCACGCCGGACAGCCGGAAGTCGCGCAACGCGTGTTCCACCAGCGCACGTTCCGGGCGCGGCAGGCTGGCGAAGTCGGGCGCATCGGCCAGCGCCTGCACGGCCTGGTAGAGCGCGCGGTTCTGGCCCAGCTCGATGGCGTGGTCGGTGAGCTTTTCTTCCGCTGGTCCGTAGACCTTGCGCAGCGCTTCGCTGTCGGCCACGGAGTGCAGGTGGCTCACCGGCGCCCAGGCGCGGGCGAGGCGTTGCTCGAGACGTTCCTGCGGGAGCATCACGCTGGCGAAATCGTGCGGCGCGCCGGGGGCGATCAGCGCATCGATACCGGTGCGATAGTCGGCCAGGATGGTGTCGATGGCGGGGGTGACCTGCTCGGGTCGGATCTGCGAAAACGCCGGCAGCGCGTCATCGGCCAGCAGCGGATTGTCTTGTTCCATTGAATTCCTCCAGTCGCGCCAGCGTGGCGACCCGATCTGGCGAAATCAAGCGCGCCGCCAGCGTCTAGCCAGCCTGCGCTCATGATTTGTCACATCCCCTGCCTAACCTTCCGGCATGCGTAAGGCGACACTGGGCAAATATCACCACCGTCATGATGTCTGGAAGGCCCGCTGGCGGCGCCGCACGGCGCCGACAAGACTGGCCGTCTTGTCAAGCCGGGCGGCGCCGCCAGCGGGCCTTCCAGACATCACCCCATCCATTCAAATCCAGTGCGTGGGGCCCGTCGTGTCTGTCCACAGGCCTTCGGTCCGTTGCCTCGACAGACAACCAGTCTGCCTTCGCCAACCGCCCTGTGCCCTGCGAACAGACAGGACGGGTGACGATGGCGATATTTGCCCAGTGTCGCCTTATGCCTGATTTCTCCGCTCTGCTGCGTCGAAGCGACGTGTTCGGGCACCTGGGGGACGAGGCGCTCGCCGCGCTGGCCCCTGAACTCCATTGGTTTTCGCTCCCCGGCGGCCGCACCTTGTTCCACCGGAATGACCCGGCCGATGCCTTGTACCTGGTGGTGCGGGGCAGTCTGGGCGTGTTCGACGGACCCACCGAACGGGTGCGCCTGGTGGCCGCCGGGGACAGCGTGGGCGAAGTCGGACTGATCACCGGCGAAAGTCGACAGCACACGGCCCGCGCCCTGCGCGATACCGAGTTGCTGCGGCTGGATCGCGTCGCCTTCGAGGCCCTGGTGCGCGAACATCCGCACGCCATGCTGGGGGTGGCGCGCCTGGCCATTGCGCGGCTGCAGGAACGCATGCGCGGCGACCAGCCTCCCGATGCGCCGCGCACCTTTGCGCTGCTGCCGGCGGACCCCGAGGTGCCGGCGCGTTCGCTGGCCATGCAGCTGGCGATCGAGCTTGAACAGTGGGGCAGCTGCCTGGTGATCGACGCCGAGCACGGCGCCGGACGGGGCAGCGACTGGTTCGCCGAGAAGGAATCGCAGGTGCGCTTCCTTATCTATCTGGACAGCACCGGCGACAGCCATTGGCGCCAGCGCTGCCTGCGCCAGGCGGATGTGCTGCTGTTGCCGGCCATGGCCTCGCGAGCGGCGCACCCCTGGCCCGAGGCCATGCCGCGCGACCCCGCCCTGGCCGGCCACCGCACACGCCACCTGATCCTGCTGCATGCCGGACGACAGCCCAGCCTGGGCGCCGCCCAACGCTGGCGCAGCCAGTTCAGCGGCGAGCTGCAGCACCATCATGTCGGCGGACGTACCGATATTGCCCGGCTGGCGCGCCTGGTCAGCGGCCACGCCCGCGGACTGGTGCTGGCCGGCGGCGGCGCCCGTGGCGTGGCGCACTTCGGGGCCCTGCGCGCGTTGCACGAGGCCGGTCGTACGTTCGATGCCGTCGGCGGTACCAGTATCGGCGCCATCATCGGCGCCGGGGTCGCCGCGGGCTGGGAGCTGGAGGAGATGGTGGAGGACTTCCACCGCCACTTCGTGGAAGGCCGCCCGCTGTCGGACTGGACCGTGCCGGTGGTGGCACTCACCCGCGGCCGGCGCGCGGCAAGCATGCTGCGCCACGCCTTCGGCGCACTCGCGATCGAAGACCTCAGCATGCCGTTCTTCTGCGTCTCCACCTGCCTGTCGGGCGAGGGCATGGTGGTGCATCGGCGGGGACCGCTGTGGCTGTGGCTGCGCGCGTCCAGCGCCATCCCGGGCGTCCTGCCGCCAGTGCTGAACCAGGGGCGCGTCTATGTGGACGGCGCTCTGGTCGACAATTTGCCCACCGACGTGATGGCTTGCGATGGCATTGCGCACATCACCGCCATCGACATCCGTGCGGAGATCTCGCTGCTCACCACCGCCGAGGAGTTCGCGACGCCTCCCTGGTGGCAGCTGCTGTGGCGCAATCAGGACATCCGTCGTCCCGGCCTGGTGTCCACACTGGTACGCGCCGCCATGGTCAACAGCGAAGGCCCGAGCGAGCACCGACGCGAACGCGCGGACCTGCTCATCACGCCACCGCTGGAACACATCGGCATGCTGGACTGGAAGGACTGGCAACGCGCGGTCGACGCCGGCTACGTGCACACCATGAAGATGCTGGAGAAACAGCAGCCACTGTAGGAGCGCACCCAGTGCGCGAAAAGCCAACGAAGCGCTGACGCCGTGAGCGGCATGTCGCGGAAACCTGAAACTGCAGCGATGATGCGATGCCGCGATCGCGCACTGGGTGCGCTCCTACAGGTGATAAGACGGGCGACGGGGTTACCATAGGCGCATGGATCCTCTACGCAAATACAAGGGCATCTGGCCCACCCTGCACCAGCGCGTGTACGTCGACCCGATGGCCAGCGTGATCGGCGATGTCGAACTCGCTGATGACGTGTCGATCTGGCCCGGCGCCGTGCTGCGCGGCGACGTCAACTTCATCCGTATCGGTGCGCGCACCAATGTGCAGGACGGCGCCATCGTGCATGTCACGCACGATGGTCCGTATACGCCGGGTGGCACGCCCACCATCGTCGGCGAGGGCGTCACCGTCGGCCATGCCGCCGTGCTGCACGCCTGCACCATCGAGGACTACTGCCTGATCGGCATGCACGCGGTGGTGCTTGATGGCGCAGTGGTGAAGAAACACGGCTTCGTCGGCGCGGGCAGCGTGATCCCGCCGGGCAAAGTGGTGGGCGAGGCCGAGCTGTGGCTGGGTAATCCGGCAAAGCGCGTGCGCGTGCTCACCGACAAGCAAATCGAGCAGCTGCACTACTCGGCCGACCACTACGTGCGGCTGAAGGACGAGTACCTCGCCGCGCAATGAAGCCGCGACGCGTATTGTTCCTGTGCAGTCGCCACCGGCTGCGCAGTCCTACTGCCGCGGCGGTGTTCGCGAACTGGCCCGACATCGAGGTCGATTCCGCCGGGTTGGCCGACGACGCGGAAACGCCGCTATCCGCCGACCAGCTGGTCTGGGCCGACCTCATCGTGGTGATGGAAAGCCCGCATCGCCGTCGCCTGCAGGCGCGCCACGGATCGCAGCTGCGCGGCAAGCGCATGGTCTGCCTGGATATCCCCGACCGCTACGACCATATGCAGCCCGAACTGGTCGAGCTGTTGCTTCGCAAGGTGGGACCGCTGCTGCGCTGAGCGCTTACTGCGCCGGGCCGCCCGCGGACTGCTGTGCCTGGATGACCGCGGCGCGCGCTTCGTCCTGATGGATCTGGATCTGCCGCTGCGCATCGAGCTTGCCGCCCAGTAGCGACAGGATGTAGTTGGTGCTGTCGAATTCGCGCAACAGTGACAGTTCGCGCTGCGCTTCGTCCAGGCTGTTATCGTTGATCGAACGCTCCACGTCGGCCGACGCGGCCGGGAAGGCATCGTGCAGCTGTTCCATTGCCGCCTTGTTCTGCGGGTCGAGCTGAAGCACGGAGAGATAAAACTCGTAGGCGTTGCTGCCCGCCGGCGCCACCAGGCGCTGCTCGTTCACCGCCGTCTTGGCGAGATCGAGCAGGATCGTGACGCCACTGTCGTCCTTGCCATCCGAAGCCTGGCCGCCCGCGGAGGCAATGACCGAGGTCTTGCCGCCGCCCAGCCACCAGAACACGCCGCCCGCGACGGCGAACGCCGCGACCAGGGAAGCAACCACAAGTACGCGCCGGTTCGGCGCAGAAGACACTGGACTGGACATGGCACCGCTGCAGTGGAATACCGCGCGCAGGGCCGACTGTTCCTCAATCGCCCCGGCGGAACTGTCACATTAGCGACGCCAGATGTCAGCGATGTGACTTGTCTGGACGTCCAAACGCATCGATCAGCTGAAGTGGCCGCCGATGATGCGGCCGTCCTTGTCCAGCTCGGGATAGTAGCGGCTGTTGTTGGTACGGAACTCCAGCGTGGTGACGCCGCCCGGCATCACCAGCAGCACGTCGGGATAGCGCGCGCGGAACTGATCGGGCGTCGGATGCGTCGCGATGAACGCATCGAACGCCTTCATGTCGGTGACGTAGCCGTGCACGACGACAGGCTCAGGCTGCGTCATCTCGTGGCAGCCGCCGAGCGCAAACGCCGTGGCGAGAACGGCGGTGATCAGCGAACGGTGCATGGCATCTCTCCGTGACGGGCTCGCCGCGGATTATGCGCCTGGCGCACTCAGAGGCGGAACTCGATGCGCTGGCGCACCTGGGAAACCACCGTCTTGCCGTCCTGCGCGCCCGGCGTGAACTGCCAGCGCGACACCGCAACGAGTGCCGCGCGATCGAACACGTAGCGGGGGTCGGCATCGGCGACGCTGGCGCCGGTGACCGAGCCGTCGGTCTGCACGGTGAACACCACATCGACCCAGCCTTGCCGCCGCGTGCGTCGCGCCTCGGCCGGATAAACCGGTTCGACACGCTTCGTCAGTACTGGTGCGGCATTACCGTTCGCGTCCGTCGAGACGGGACGGGCACGCACGGTCGACCGCGGCGCCGCCTCGACCGTGGTGGATTCCACCTGCAGTCGTGCAATGGCCTGCTCCGCCGGCGTGAGGGCCGTCGATGGCTTGGGGGCAGGTGGTGTCGGTGCGGGTTGCACGGCGGGTGCCGCCGGGACCGGGACCGGCGCCACGACATGGTTTGCCACCACGGCGGCCGGAGCTTCGCGCTTTGCTGGCTGCTGCGCCTGCTGAGCGATTGCATCGCGCCGTGCCTGCAACTTCGATTGCAGCAGGGTCAGTGTGTAGTTCTGCGGATCAGCCCTGGCGAGCAACTCGATCTGGCGTTGCGCTTCGGCATCGCTGCCTTCGTCGATGGTCTGTTCGGCAGCGTGCGCCGCGAACGGGAAGGTCTCGCGCAGGGCGTCCTGCGCCGCGCGATTGCCGGGCTCGCGCTTGAGCACAGCCAGGTACGACTCGAATGCGTTGTTTCCGGCCGGCGCCAGCAGACGCTGCGCAGCCAGGGCCTGGCGGGCGTGCTGCAGCAGTTCGTCGGTACCGGCGCCTTCGCGCACGATCGGCCCCGAGGCGGCCACCACGTCCTGGGCCGGTTCGTCAGTGCCAGCGCTGTACTTGAGTTTCCAGAAGATCGCCGCAGCGGCAGCGACGATGAGGACGATGACGATCAACAACCCGTGGCGGACGACGCCACGATGACGATGGTGCGACGAGGCGGGTGACATGGCGGCAGACACCGGGGGAGGGAGGCCGACGCACCAGCGCGTCGACGGGCGCGCCACTTTAGTGAGGCCATGTTGCGAAGATGTTGCCTGCCTGCGCCAGTTGTGACGCAGCGCACACGCGGTTCTGACCGCCGCGTGTGCGCAACGCTTGCTCAGTGGCCCGGCAGCAGGCTGCTGTCCGGTGAGCCATCAGGATGGGCAAACCAGGACACCCGGTTCTGGCCTCCGGGGCACCCCTTTCCATCGTCGTAGCTCGCCAGTGCGCCGGCCTTCGTGGTCAGCGATGTGCGATAGCAACCGCCCAGCGAATCCCGGAAGCGGAACGCCTGCGCGCTCTGCTGGCCGCTGTGGCTGGCTAGGGCGCCGCTGGCGTCGAACACCAGCGTGTCCGCGCTGTCGACACTGTTCTCGACATGGGAGTCGTAGAGCTTGATGCCGAACAGGCGACTCTCGCTATGCTGGCTATAGCCCTGGTGCACCGTGGATGCCGCGCTGAGGCTGCCATCGCTGGCCAGCTGCTGGTTGTAGTCGAGCGTGAAGGGGTAGCTGAAGCGCTGGCTGCGCTGCGCGGTGAGCAGGTTGCCCAGCCGGCTCTCGCTCACGCTGTCGGACCAGGTGCGCTGCCAGGTCTGCTGGCGATAGATGCTCGCGGTGATGGTGAAGGTCTGGCGATCGTCGAAGCCCACGCGTTGCGTCACCGAGCTGGTCACGCGCCCGTGCGAAGTGTTGGCATAGCCCTCGATCACGAAACGGCGATCCAGTTTCGTGGTGATGTCGCCAGCCGTGTTGCCGCTGCTGTCCGTGGCGAGCGTGCTGCCGATGGTCGGCGTCGGCGCCTGGTCTACCAGCGTGTTGCGCGTGACCTTGCCGGTGACCTGCTTGGCATGGGCATCGCGATAGACCAGCAGCGTCGCCGTGGCGGAGAAATAGCCGTTGGCACCGGCGACCTGCAGCGCCACCTCATGCGGATTGCCATCGCTGAGCTGGCCGGCGAATGGCGTGAGGTCCACGCGGTACGGCATGAAGTTCAGGGCCTGTACGCCAGGCGTGGGACGCCACAGGTAGGGATCGATGCCGCCGGTGTAGATCCACGGATACACCGGCGCCACACCGGCGGGCTGGCCGTCGATGCTGATTTCCGCCTCGCGGAAATTGCCCCCGCCGCATTCCTGCGCCTGCGCGGCATACTCATCGGGCACGCAGGTGTACCAGAACTCGTCACCGCTCTGGCTTTGGGTGAACACATCGAGATAGGCGCGCTCCATGTTGGTCGGCAGGGTGAGCGTCCTGGCCAGCTTGTCGCTTGATGAATTCAGCGAGGCCGTGCCGCCGACCGGATCAGCGCCCAGCGGATACACCGCATCAGGCACTTCTGCCGCGCGTGCGGCCGGCGTCGCCGGGTAGAACAGCAAGCGCGCACTGCCATGGATCACGCCGGTATAGGTGGCGTTGACCAGGTTGCCGATCACGGCCTGGCCCTGGCCCGCGCTGCGCAGCAAAGCCGAATAATCGGTAAGGTCGCGCTCCACATGCCATGCCGGGGACACCGCAGCCGAGGGTTCCGACGTGGTGCCGAAGAGGAGATTCACACCCGCCAGCCACAGCGTGGCGGTGCGGTCGTACTGGCGACCGGCCGTCACCGAGAAATCCGCTTCAAGCACCACCTTCGCCCACGCACCCTTGCACGACGCAGGCGGCGCATAGCCATAAGGCCTCGCGTTGAAGTCGTCAAAACTTACGTTGGTGAACAAGTTCACCACGCACGGCTGACCCGGTGGTCGCGGCACCGTTGGGTCCGCTGTCACCACATTGTTCGAGCCAATCGCCGGATCTGCGCTGGCCGGCGCGACCGCGCCGCCAAGCAAGACCAGCAACGCAGCCACCGCCAGACGATGACGGACAAATCCCCAAGGCACCATGACGTTCTCTCCCCGAGTCGTGCCCCCTGCGGCGCAGCACGCTATCACAGTGATGTGGTGGCGGTGTGTTGGTTATGGACGTCCAAAAAAAGTCTTTGCGATCGCTTTCGAAACCGTGATGGAAACGGCGACGTTTGCCACTGTGAAGAAATCGTCACTAAGAGGGCGAGCAACCTTTTGCCGTCGTTGGTGAACCTATGGAGGAAGGCTTCAAACGTAATGCACGCGCGATTGACGGTCGCCGTGCCTAAATGGCGAACGTTCTGACTGTTTCGCTTGCAAGTGAGGCAGGACCCTCCCGGGTCTTGCGTGGATCGTCGTCGTCACCGGTGGGTTGGACAGATCCGGTGGCGGTTACGAATGCGTTGGTTGACGACGGCTCCTTCCCTAGGGGGCAAGAGGATGTCACCGAACGTACTTGGGACGGCCGCGGTTTCGTTGCTGGCCTTGGCTGGAGCGATGCCCGTATCCGCCACCGCTCAGGATGCCGATGGAATCGGCACGGTGGCGTCGTATTTGCCGTATGCCAATGCACTGGGATCCAGCAGGACACCCCAGGTAACTACCGCAACCTTCGGCCCCGCCTCCCTCACCGGGACGAGCTCGTTCACCCAGGCCAACCTGGTCGCCATGGGTGTCGCCGATGGGCACATGTTCCCCAACACCGGCTTTCTCCAGGTGTCGTCCAGGACGTTCGGACGCTGGACGGTCGCCTCCGCCATCGCCGTCCCCGATGTCACGCCTGCGCCGGCCTCAGTCTCCGCACCGACCGCCTGGGATACGCCCCACTGGACGGACACGGATGATCCTCGCGTGGTGGACTTCACCCCATTCGCGGCCAGCTATCGAATCAGCGCGACCGACCGTATCGCCGTATCGCTGCAGATGAGCATGAGTACCCAGCCGTCGCGGGTTGCTCGCCTGATCACCGCGAGCGCGAACATATGGACGCTAACGCCCAAGGTTGCCTACACCAAGATCGTGCCCTCGTCCGATGCCGGCGGCTCCACCGTGGTGGCTGTAGGGAGCTTTTCCCGGTCCGATACCGACGGCTACCAGAATGTCGCCGTCGGCCGCATCGAGGCGCTGGTGATGCATCGCAATGCCAGCGGCTGGGGCTACGGCGGCGTGGCCGCACTGATCCAGCAACCGTACGTCGACTTTTCGCCGGCGGCCGGAAGCTTGCCCGGGACGAGCATGAGCGCAGGAACGGCCATGGGTGTCGGTCCGCAGCTCAGCTGGAGCAGCCGCTGGCTGGGGAGCGGCCTCGAATTGCAGGCTCGCTGGATCTACGAGTTCCGCTCCCCGAACGGGCATCCGGACCAGCCGATGCTGGTGTCGGCGACCCTGCATCTCTGAACCGGCATGCCGATCGATTAGGCCCCAGGCCGGATCAACCGTAGCGCTTGTGCAACTCCCGATAGACCGGATCGGTATCCGGGCGCTTGCCGTGCCACAACTCGAACGCATCGGCGGCCGTTTCCACCAGCATGCCGAGCCCGTCGAAGGCATAGCGGGCGCCAGCCGTACGTGCCCAGGCGAGGAAATCCGTGGCGGCCTTGCCGTAGGAAAGGTCGTAGCACAGGGCGCGATTGCCGACGATGGCGAAAGGCAGGTCGAGTGACTTGCCCAGCACGCCCGCGGACGTCGCGTTCACGATCAGGTCGAAGGCGCCGAGGTCGGCGAGGTCTTCCCAATAGCGCGTGTGGGCACGGACCGGATCGCCGATGGCGTCGGCCAGGGCATCGGCCGTTTCGGGCGTGCGATTGACGATGGTGAGCGTTTCCACGCCGGCATCGAGCAGGGCCCAGGCAGCCCCGTGAGCAGCCCCGCCCGCGCCCAGCATGAGCGCCGTATGACCGCGCAGGTCCACCTGATGGCGCTCGGTGATGTCGCGCACCATGCCGTCACCATCCGTGTTGTGTCCGGCAAGGCGGCCATCCGGCAGCAGGGTCAGCACATTGGCGCTGCCGGCGCGGCGCGCTGCCTCGCTGCTCTCGTCAGCGAGCTCGAACGCGGCGGCCTTGTGTGGCAGGGTCACATTGGCGCCACGGCCGCCCGCAGCGAAGAACTCGCGAACGGCCGCGGCGAAGTCCGCCGGTGCGGCATCGATGGTGCGGTATTCCAGGTCCAGCCCGAACTGACGGGCGAAAGCCTGGTGGATCTGCGGCGACAGCGAATGGCTGATGGGGTGGCCAAACACCGCGAACTGTCCTGCACTCATGCGAGCTCCTAGTGGCTTTGATACCCCTCCGGGTAGCCGGGCGGGCCTCCCATTTTAGCGGTACCGACTCCTTTGGGTGTCTGCGAAACGGCGTCGCGGTTGCCATCGCAGGTTTTGAGATGGGCGCCGTGCAGGCTTGGTCCATCGACACCCACGGACCGAAGCCCATGCGCCCGAATACCTCCATCACCCATCACGAACGCCTGCTTGGTGCGGCCTTGCTGTGGCTGTTGGCCGGTAGCGCGCTACTGATCACCACCCTGGTACCGGTCCGCACGGAAACGCTGGGCTGGTCGCCGGCGTTCTGGCTGGTGGGCGCGCCCTTGGTGCTGCTGCTGACGCTGGAACCGGCGCTGCCGCGCCAGTTGCTGCGCGCCATGCGCCCGCGCCGCCGTGCCGCTTCGCGACTGATCTGGAACTGAATTCACCTGGCAGTGGATCCCGCGGCGCGGAGCGCCGCGATGTGGGACGTCTTGCGATGGCCGGGATGGCGGGCACCTTCGCAGGAGCGGCGCAAAGGATGGCGCCGGCGTGACGGCAGCCCAGGGACGGGCTGCCGGAATAACCCCATGCTCATCGACGTCTTTATTGTGGGAGCGCACCCTGTGCGCGACGAATGCGAAGCGGTGACGCCTAATGTCGTGACACGGCAAGAAGGCAGCGTCGCAGTCGCGCACAGGGTGCGCTCCCACAAGGGCCGCTACGGAAGGTCCTAGTCGACGATGCCCAGCCGCTTGCGCTCCATGCGTCGCAGGAATTCCTGCATGATGCGGCCATACAGCTCTTCGCCCAGGTAGGCGTCTTCCACGCCGGCATCGATCGACGGGTTGTCGTTCACCTCGATCACCACCGGCTTGTCGCCAACCTGCTTCAGGTCCACGCCGTAGAGGCCATCGCCCACCGCCTGCGTGGCCTTGAGCGCCAGCTTCACCACTTCCACCGGCGCCTCGCGCACGGGAATGGTCTCGAAACCGCCGGATTTGGCCGTGCCCTTCGCGCCGTGGTTGTAGATCTGCCAATGGCCGCGCGACATGTAGTACTTGCAGGCGTACAGCGCTTCGTTGTTGAGCACGCCGATGCGCCAGTCGAATTCGGTGTAGACGAATTCCTGTGCCAGCAGCAGCGCGCTGTGCTGGAACAGCTCGGCGGTGGCCTTCCCCAGCGCCTGTTCGTTTTCCACCTTCACCACGCCGCGCGAGAACGAACCGTCGGGAATCTTCAGCACCAGCGGGTAGCCGAGGCGGGTGGCGACGTCCTTCAGGCCCTTGGCGTCGTCGCGATAGAGGATCTCGGTGCGGGGCACCGCGAGCTTTCGCGACACCATCAGGTCGTTGAGGAAGATCTTGTTGGTGCAGCGAAGGATCGATGCCGGATCGTCCATCACCACCATGCCTTCGCGTTCGGCGCGATGCGCGAAGCGATAGGTGTGGTTGTCGCTGGCCGTGGTCTCGCGGATGAACAGCCCGTCGTACTCGGCCAGGCGCTGGTAGTCGTTCTTGTTGATCGGATCGACCTCGATCCCCAGCTCCTTGCCCGCCGCGATGAAGGACTTCAACGCCTTCTTGTTCGACGGCGGCATCGCCTCGGCCGGATCGACCAGCATCGCGATGTCGTAGCGGAACTGCTTGCGCGCCTTGGGCTTGCGCCACAGCTTCTTGCTGAAGCGGTCGAGCTCCTCGGCGAACGCGTCTTCCTGTTGGTCCACCAGCGTGTGCAGGCCCACCGGTTTGATCGCACTCACCTGCCACACGCGGTCGCGCTCGAACTCGATGCGCAGCAGCGGGCAAGGGAACATTTCGAAAACCTGACGCGCAAGATCCTGCAGCGCGGGATACGCGGTCTGCCCGAAGTAGACCAGGATGCCGAAGTCAGTGGTGTCGCGGCCACCGGCCGGCAGGAAGTGCGTGAGCTTGGTGCTGAGATCCTCGATGTCCAGGCCGTACAGCGAGCGGCGGCGCAGGTCGTTCACCGTGCGCACCGTGGGCATCACGCGGTGTCCGCGCGCCTCCGCCAGCAGCGAGACGTAATAGCCAGTGCCCAGGTACTTGTAGCTGCGGCACAGGTTGAGGACGTGCGTGCGTTCCTCGTCCACGCCTACCGGCTCGCGCAGGTAGTCCATGGCGGTGACGACGTCGACGGAGGGGTAGTAGGAACTCCAGTCGGAAGCTTTCTCGACGACGATGACGAGACGGGTCATGACACCTCGGGCGGTTGGAAGTGTCGTCGCGTGGGGAACGAGGCGGCACGGCGCAAGGGCCGCAGTGTGGCACAGGAATGGGCGTGGCTATGAAGCCGCCCTAAATGCGCCGAAGGTCACGATTGCCGCATGCGTCTCCGAGGTCTAGAGTGCGCCGCTTGGTCCACTCTGCGCTCGATGGGATCCGCCCCTGATGACCCCCATGCCCGCGACCGCCGCCGTGCGCGTGCGCCGTGCCGAACTATCCGATCTCGATGACCTGGTGGCGCTCGAGGAAAGCAGCTTCGCCACCGACCGCCTGAGCCGCGAGCAATACCGCCGGCATCTCGACAGCGAAACCGCCCAGGTGCTGGTCGCCAGCGCCAACCACCGCCGCTTCCTCGGCACCGCCGTGGTGTTCTTCCGCAAGGGCACGAAGGTGGCGCGGCTGTATTCGATTGCCACGCATGCGGAAGCGCGTGGCAAGGGCGTGGGTTCGGCCTTGCTTGAAGCCTCCGAGCAACTGGCGAAGCGGCGGCGCTGCAAGGTGCTGCGGCTGGAAGTGCGCACCGACAACAACGACGCGATCCGACTTTACGAGCGGCTCGGCTACGTACGCATCGGCCACTATGAGCACTATTACGGCGACGGGGCGGATGCCTGGCGGTATGAGAAGAAGGTGGGGTGATGCTCGCTCACGCGTGGCATCGCTTTAAGTCCTCTACGCCATGGCGCGTTGCGGTGTAGCCGCTGCCTGGCGGCGGAGGCGGTCGCAATCCGGGCTCCGGAAACTCCAAGGTTTTTCCCACCATTCCGCCGCCAGCTCATCAGGTCGTTTTCTTTGGGTTACTTTTCTTTTGGACCAGCAAAAGAAAAGTGACTCGAGCACCGGCAGGGGATCGAAACGCCCGCTGCGTAAGCGGCAACCTGGCGCTAGCGCATCGGAGGCGACGAACGCTCTGACGCCTAACCGTACTGGGATGGCAGGTCTGCCCGCTGAGGCTAGAACCGCACCCTCTCCCCAGCCCTCTCCCGGAGGGAGAGGGAGTGACAGCTCGCGTCATGAAAGGTGTTCGCACCCCACCCGGAGTACACAGGAACGAAGGCTTGGCGAGAGCCTTCGCGCACTGGGTGCGCTCCTACAAGGGGAGTGGCTGGCGGCGAATAGCATGTGCCGCCGGTCCCCGCAAAAAAATCAGAACGGCTGCGCGATGCGCTGCTGCGTCGCCTCATCCGGCCGCGCCACCAGCGCGCCCGTACGCATCAGGCTCACCGTGTAATGCCCCTGGTCCACCAGCGGCAAATACACGCCACTGCCGAACAGCACGTCCACGTTGGGCACCCATTGCGGGTATTGCTTATGCAGGTTGAGCAGGTCGAACCCGCCGGCCTCGCCGAAATCGGTCACCGTCCGCGGCGCATGTGCCTCATCGTTGGGATCGTCATAGCGGCCGGAGACACGGTCCAACCGGTACAGCGGCGGCACACCCGACAGTAGCGCCGGCAGCTTCCACTTCAGCACCACGGCATCCACCCGCCATGCATCGCCCGCCACGGGTATCTGGCGGATGGTGCCATCCGGCCAGTGCAGGATGAGCTCCCAGCGCTGCGGCGAGAGGATGCGGGATTCGATCTCCACCACCGGCGTCTCGTCCGCCAGCAGGCGATAGCCGCGCAGGGCGAAGCCCATGCCGGTCAGCACCAGGGTGAGTGCGAACCCGATCAGCACCAGCAAGGTGCGCCCTGCGGCGGCCAGGTTCTGGTGGTCGTGCAGGCGATTGCGCAGGATGACCAGCTGCACCAGGGTGAAGAGCAGGGCGATCGCTGCCAGGATCAGCAGGATCGTCGTGGGCAGACGCAGCAGCGCGGTCCAATCCATCGTCGTGAGTTCAGACTTCCGTACCGCGCAGGGCGGCGACGAGGCCATGATAACGGCAGCCCAGGGGAGAACGTGGCGTGAATGCGCTTTTCCACGGCTGGCTCGCCACCATTTTGAGGCTTCCCTATACTCCGTCCGTTCCCTACGGAAACCCTGCGATGCGTCGACTCCACCTGCTGCTTCCGCTGTGCGCCGGGCTGGCCTTGCTGGCCGGTTGCGGCAACAAGGGACCGCTGTACACGCCCAAGCCCACGCCGGCACCTGCCGCAGCGCCCGTGGCTCCCGCCGCGAAACCGGTCGCGCTGGCGCCGGGGGCGGTACACGGGTTCGTCAGTGACATGACGGCCTTCGACACCTTCATCGCCACCCACCCGACGCCTGACCAGTTCCACGCGATGTATCCCGATGTGCTGCTGGTACTGCCTGGCACGGTCGCCACGCGCGAATTCCGCACCAACAACAGCCGCTACTTCGCCGAGCTGGACAAGGACGGCCGCATCACCGGCGGCAAGTTCATGTGATGAAGCTGCCGTTCTCCAAGATGCATGGCATCGGCAACGACTTCGTCATGGTCGATTGCCGCGCGCAGCCGTTTGCGCTCAGCGAGGCGCAGATCCGCGACATCGCCGATCGCCATACCGGCGTGGGCTTCGATCAGCTGATCAGCATCGAGCCGCCGCGCGATCCCTCGTGCGCGTTCTATTACGGCATCTGGAATGCCGACGGCTCGCCGTCGGGCCAGTGTGGCAACGGCGTCCGCTGCGTCGCGGCGTGGCTGCATCGCGCGGGCGAGCTGGCCGTGGGTGACACGGTGCGGGTGGAGAGTCCGTCCGGCCCGGTGACGGTGCGCCTCAGCGGTCCCAGCGAGGTGACCGTGGACATGGGCGTGCCGTCGTTTGATCCCGCGCTGGTTCCTTTCGCGGCGAACGCCGAGGCGGATGCCTATGCCATCGACGTCGGCGGCGAGATGCTGGAGATCGGCTCGGTCTCGATGGGCAATCCGCACGCCGTGGTGGTGGTGCCCGACCTGCACGCGCCGTCGCTGTTCCACCTCGGCCCGCTGCTCACCACGCATGAGCGCTTCACGGAAGGCGCCAACACCGGCTTCGTGCAGGCGATGGGGCGCGACTACCTGCGCCTGCGCGTGCATGAGCGCGGCAGTGGTTGGACCCAGGCCTGCGGCACCGGCGCCTGCGCCGCCATGGCGGTGTTGCGTCGCCGCGGCGAGGTGGACGAGCGCGTCCGGGTGGAATTGCCGGGCGGCACGCTGACCATCGAGTGGGCAGGGCCCGGCCACACGTTGTGGATGACCGGTCCGGCCGCCTTCGTGTTCGAAGGCGAATGGTTGGATAGTTCGCCAGCACGTTGAAAGCGGACACCCGGACATCGCACACTCGGGCCTACGACGTATCGATCCTGTCGAGGTAACCCGCATGTCCGACACCGCACTCGCCGAAACCTTGAGCGCCAGCGACGTGGCGGCCTATCTGCGCCGGCACCCGGAGTTCCTCACCGATTTTCCCGATCTCGCCGCCCAGCTCACGCTGCCGCGCGAACAGGGTTCGGTCGCCTCGCTGGCGGCCTACCAGCTGCAGAGCCTGCGCGAGAAGAACGCCGAGCTGGAGCGCCAGCTCGCCGGCCTGATCAGCATCGCGGCGGACAACGAGCGCCTGATGCAGCGCATCCACGATCTCAACGTGGCCGTGCTGCGCGCCAGCACGCCCGCGGTGGCCGCGCGCAGCGTGGTGACGCGCCTGGGCGAGGATTTCCAGACCGACCACGTGCGCCTGGTGCTGTTCGGCAACATCGGCCTGCCGCCCGCGGACTGGCTGGTCCATGTACCGGGCGGCCGCGCGTCGATGCCGGAGTTCGCCGATTTCATCGCCAATCACGAACCGATCGCCGGACGACTTTCGGCCGAGCGGCTGTATCGCCTGTTTGGCGACCGCGCGCCCGAAATCCGCTCCAGCGCGATCATGCCGCTGGGTGAATTCGGCATCCTCGCCATCGGCAGCGGCGACGTGGACCACTTCCAGCCCGGCATGGGCACGCTGTTCCTCAAGATGATCGCGGCCACCGTCTCGGCGGCGCTGCGGCGCTCGCAGGAAGGCGTGTAATCCGGGGATGAAACCGCAGGAGCAGGTCGACGCCTGGCTCGCCCGACTGGCGAACGAGCGCAAGGCGTCGGTGCATACGGTGGAAGGCTATCGGCGCGACCTGTCCAAGCTGCTGCGCTGGATGGAAACGCAAGGCGTCACCCGTTTCGACGACCTCGAACCCAACCGCATGCGCGGCTTCGTGGCCGGCGAGCATCGTGGCGGCCTGTCGCCCAAGAGCCTGCAGCGCCTGTTGTCGTCCTGCCGCAGCCTGTTCCGTCACCTGACCCGCGAAGGGTCGCTCGGCCATGACCCCGTGGCGGGCGTGCACGGGCCCAAGGTGCACCGCAAGCTGCCTGAAGTGCTCGACGTCGACGAAGCCGGCACGCTGGTGGAGGCGCAGGGCGAGGGCGCCCTGAACCTGCGCGACCGCGCCATGCTGGAGCTGTTCTATTCCTCCGGCCTGCGCCTTTCCGAACTCACCGGCCTGCGCTGGATCGACCTGGACCTGCACGCCGGCGAGGTCCGCGTGCTGGGCAAGGGCAACAAGACGCGCATCGTGCCCGTCGGGCGCCATGCCGTGACCGCCTTGAGGGCGCTGGGCGAAACCGAAGGCGTCGTGCCCGAGCAGCCGGTGTTCAAGGGACGCGGCGGTGCGCCGATCAACCCGCGCACGGTGCAGCTGCGACTGAAGAAGATCGCGCTGCTGCAGGGCATGCCCAAGCGCGTGCATCCTCACCTGCTGCGCCACACCTTCGCCAGCCACATGCTGGAATCCTCCGGCGACCTGCGCGCCGTGCAGGAACTGCTCGGCCACGCCGACATCGCCACCACCCAGATCTATACCCACCTGGATTTCCAGCACCTGGCCAAGGTGTACGACGCCGCCCATCCCCGCGCCAAGCGGAAGTAGGCCTGGCACCGCCGCTCTCCCTGTGGGAGCGCACCCTGTGCGCGACAAGCCTACGGAGCGGTGATGCCGCTCCCCATCCAGCAACCATAGCCTGTCGCGACAACCCTCTACCGAGGCCTCACCGCCGCGCCGCGGTCGCGCACAGGGTGCGCTCCCACAGGGGGCAGACCGTGTGGCCGGTTGGATTTGCCCGCCCCGACCCCACCTCTGGCAGATTCGTACTCTCCGGAGCTCCCATGGAATCCTTTCACGCCACCACCATCGTCTCGGTGCGCCGCAACGGCCGCGTCGTGATCGGCGGCGACGGCCAGGTCACCCTCGGCAACACGGTGATGAAGGCCAATGCGCGCAAGATCCGCCGCCTGGGCAAGGGCGACGTGCTGGCCGGCTTCGCCGGCGCCACGGCGGACGCGTTTACCTTGTTCGAGCTGTTCGAGCTGAAGCTGGACAAGCACGGCGGCAACCTCACCCGCGCGGCAGTGGAGCTGGCCAAGGAATGGCGTACCGACCGCCGCCTGGGCCGCCTCGAGGCCATGCTGGCGGTGGCCGACAAGGAAGCCTCGCTGCTGATCTCCGGCAACGGCGACGTGCTGGAACCCGAGCATGGCCTGATCGCCATCGGTTCGGGTGGCCCGTATGCGCAATCGGCTGCCTTGGCGCTGATGGAGAACACCGACATGGATGCACGCGCGATTGTCGAGCGCGCGCTGAAGATCGCGGGTGATATCTGCATCTACACCAACCACAACACCACGATCGAAGAGCTGTAAGCGCCTGGCGCGACGGCCTTCCCCTCCGTCGCCCCGGCGAAAGCCGGGGCCCAGCGCCTTCAAGGCAAATCCACTGGATCCCTGCGTGCGCAGGGATGACGGGCAAAAACCAAACCTTCCGGTGACCCCATGTCCGAACTCACTCCTCGCGAAATCGTCAACGAACTCGACCGCTACATCATCGGCCAGCACGACGCCAAGCGCGCCGTGGCCATCGCGCTGCGCAACCGCTGGCGCCGCATGCAGCTGGAGCCGGGCCTGCGTGACGAGGTGACACCCAAGAACATTCTGATGATCGGCCCCACCGGCGTGGGCAAGACCGAGATCGCACGCCGCCTGGCCTCGCTGGCCAACGCGCCGTTCGTGAAGGTGGAAGCCACCAAGTTCACCGAGGTGGGCTATGTCGGAAAGGACGTCGAGTCCATCGTGCGCGACCTCGCCGACGTGGCCTACAAGCTCACCCGCGAGCAGGCCATGAAGCGCGTGCGCTCGGTCGCCGAAGACCGCGCCGAGGACCGCATCCTCGACGCATTGTTGCCGCGCCGCCAGCAGCCGTCCGACTGGAGCCATGACCCGGCCCCGGCCAATGACGCCCAGAACGACACCCGCCAGAAGCTGCGCAAGCAGCTGCGCGAAGGCGCACTGGACGACCGCGAGATCGAACTCGACTTCGCCATGAATGTGGGCGTGGAGATCATGTCGCCACCGGGCATGGAGGAGATGGGCCAGCAGCTGCGTCAGATGTTCCAGAACATCGGTGGCGCCAAGACGCAGCAGCGCAAGCTGGCGATCAAGGCCGCGCGTCCGCTGCTGATCGACGAAGAAGCCGCCAAGCTGCTCAACGAGGAAGAGGTGCGCGCGCAGGCGATGCAGGCGGCCGAGCAGAACGGCATCGTCTTCATCGACGAGATCGACAAGATCGCCCAGCGCTCCGAGTGGGGCGGCGCGGGCGTGAGCCGCGAAGGCGTCCAGCGCGATCTGCTGCCGCTGGTGGAAGGCTCGACCGTGTCGACCAAGTACGGCCCGATCAAAACCGACCATATGCTGTTCATCGCCTCGGGCGCGTTCTCGCTGGCCAAGCCTTCGGACCTGATCCCCGAGTTGCAGGGTCGCCTGCCGATCCGCGTGGAGCTGTCCGCGCTGTCGGTGGAAGACTTCAAGCGCATCCTGCGCGAGCCGCACAACGCGCTGACGAAGCAATACGTCGCCCTGCTGGGCACCGAGGGCGTCACCGTGCAGTTCACCGAGAACGGCATCGACCGCCTGGCCGAGGTCGCTTTCCAGGTGAACGAACGGACCGAGAACATCGGCGCCCGCCGCCTGCACACGGTCATGGAGCGGCTGCTGGAGAAGATCTCCTACGAAGCTGCTGACAAATCCGGCGAAAATTACGTGATCGACGACGAATATGTGGATAAAAACCTGGGAACCCTGGTCAAGGACGAGGATCTCAGCCGTTACATCCTGTAAACAAGGGGTCAGGCCCCAGCTGTTAAAATTGTGCCCATGAGTAATGTGATCGAACTGAAGACCACCGGCCAGCGTGCCCAGCTGCGCGAAGCGCAGCAGAAGCACCAGCTGGTCCGGTTGTGGCGCGGCGAACTCGAACACGGCAGCTTCTGCGGTTACGTGGGCGGTGTCGGTCGCGAATTCTTCCTGCTGTGGGTGGTCGGCGACGGCATCACCTATGACGGCATGTATGTGATGCGCCACCGGGACGTCTCCGAACTGGAGGCGCCCGACAAACATGCGCCCTTCATGGAAAAGGCGCTCGCCCTCAAGCACCTGCTGCCACGTCCTCCCCGGGGTTTCCCGCTGGACGATATCCGCGGCGTGATCCAGGCCGCGGCGACGCAGGCCCCGGTGATCGGCGTGCATGTGGACAGCGAGGACGAGGCCGAGGTCTGCTACATCGGTCGCCTGGTCGGCGTCGAAGAAGACGGCTTCAACATGCAGGAGATCTCGCCGGACGCCGAATGGCTCCGCGAGCCTTCGTTCTTCTCGTGGGACGAGGTCTCCACCGTCAGCATCGAGGACGGCTACGCCACGTCGCTGCTTGCAGTGGCGGGTACGCCACCGCCGCTGGAGCAGGGCGACTCGGGCGTAGGGCACGTGCAGTAATCGAAAGCAAAAGGCCGGCTGAGAAGCCGGCCTTTTTATTTCCATCTCGATTTCGTTTCCCTGTGGGAGCGCACCCTGTGCGCGACAGCCCGGCGGAGCGAAACGCGTGGCATGGCCTGATCGCGAAAACCGGCAACCCCGGTTTGAATGCGGGTCCGCGGTCGCGCACAGGGTGCGCTCCCACATCAACGCCGCCAGGGGTTCAGCGCGTTGTCGCCGGCGCCGGTGCCGGCATCGGATCCTGCGTCGGCGCCTTCACCGCGCGCGTGGCCGGCGCCCCACCCTTCACCTGCTGCTGGAAGAAATTCTCGATCAGGTGATACACGTGCGTGCGCTGCCCCGGCAGGTTGAGGCCGTGCTTGGCGCCGGGGTAGGCCATGAACTGGAACTGCGTGCCGCGCTTTTGCAGCTCCGCCATCAGCTCGGTGGAGTTGAGGAACAGCACGTTGTCGTCCGCCATACCGTGCACCAGGTAGAGCTTGGCAGTGAGGCCATCGAGCCACGCCATCGGCGAGCTGCGCGTGTAGCCGGCATCGTTGTCCTGCGGACGGCCCAGGTAACGCTCGGTGTAGAAGGTGTCGTACAGGCGCCAGTTGGTCACCGGCGCCACGGCCACGCCCCCGGCGATCTGGTCGGACGCCTTGGCCAGCATCATGGTGGTCATGAAGCCGCCATAGCTCCAGCCGAATACACCGATGTGTTTCGCATCCACCCAGGGCTGCGACTTCAGCCACTGGATGCCCACCAGCTGGTCATCCACCTCGGCCGCACCCAGCTGCTGGTAGATCGGCGCCTCGAACACATGGCCGCGACGGGCCATGCCGCGATTGTCCAGGCTGAACACCACGAAGCCCTGCTGCGCCATGTACTGGTTGAAGTAGTCGCCCCATGTGTTGGCGACTACTTGTGCGCTGGGACCGCCGTAGTAGGTGTCAAACACCGGGTACTTCTTGCTCGGATCGAACCCGGCCGGCTTGTACACGCGGTAATACAGCGTCTGTCCGTCGGCGGCCTTAAGCGTGCCGAATTCCGGCTTGATCAGGCTGTCGCGATACGGCCAGAACGGGTGCTTCTCGTCCAGCTTGTTCTGCTCGATCCAGGTGAGCTGCGCGCCGTCGGGTTTGTGAACGCTCACCTGCGGCGGGGTGTCGACGCTGGAGAAGTTATCCACATAGAAGCTGGCGTCATGGGCGAACTCGGCCAAGTGCGTGCCCGCGCCCTGACTGATGCGCACCGGCGCCTTGGCCGTGCTGCCATCCAGCCTCAGCGCATAGACCTGACGCTCCGGCACCGCGTCCTTGTTGGAGCTGACATAGACGATGCCGCTGTGCTCGTTCACCGCCAGCAGGCCGTCGATAGGCCACTCGCCTTCGCTGACCGCGTGGCGGAGCTTGCCGTCGATGCCATACAGGTAGAGGTGGTGGTAACCCGTACGCTCGCTGCCCCACAGGAACGACTTGCCGTCCTTGAGGAAGGTGAGGTCGTCGTTGAGGTTGATCCAGTTGTCGCTGGTCTCGGTGAGCAGGGTGCGCTGCGCCAGCGTCTTCGCGTCGACCAGGCGCAGCTCGAGGCGCTGCTGGTTGCGCGGCATGCGCTGGTAGGAGACGTGCTTGCCGTCCGGCAGCCAGTTCACGCGCGTGAGGTAGATGTCGGCGTCCTTGCCCAGGTCAATCCAACGCGGCTGGCCGCCGGTCGGCGCCACCAGACCCAGCTTCACCGTCACGTTGGGCGTGCCCGCGGCCGGATAGCGCTGGTCGATCACGTCGGTGTGGTCGGCGTAGAGCTCGGTGCGCTTGGTCACCTGCACGTGAGCTTCGTCGTAGCGTTCGAACGCGATGGAGGAATCGTCCGGCGCCCACCAGTAACCGGTGCTGCGATCCATTTCTTCCTGCGCCACGAACTCGGCCTCGCCGTTGTGCACGGTGCCGCCGCCATCGTGGGTGAGCTGCTTTGCCTCACCGGTGGTGAGGTCAGTTATCCACAGGTTCTGGTCGCGCACATAGGACACGTAGCGGCCCTTCGGCGAGATCTTCGGATCGATCACGTTGTCGCCCGTGTCCAGCGACTTGGGCGCGGCATCGGGCGTGGCCAGCGAATACACGTAGAGCTTGCCGCCGATGGGAAACAACAACTGCTTGCCGTCGGGCGACCACTGGTAGCTGACGATGCCATGCAGGCCCGCGGTGCGCTCGCGCTCGCGGCGCGCTTTCTCCGCATCGGAAAGCTGCTCGCCATTGGGCTCGAGCTTCTTCGAGTCGACCAACAGGCGCGTCTTGTTGTCCTTGAGCTGGTATTCCCACAGATCCAGCTGGAACTGGTCGTCCGGCTTGGCACGCAGGAAGGTGACGCGCGTGCCGTCGGGCGAGATCTGCAGGCCACGCGGCGCGGCGCCGGCAAGGCTGCCACCGTCGAAGATGCGTTCGATCGTGAGTTTTTCGGCCATGGTCGGCAGGGCCACCATCGTGAGGGCGGCAAACAAAAGGGCGCGCATGGGAACTTCCTTGGGCGACGCGTCGTACGTAAGAACAAGCGGCGATTAGAACGCGTCGAGCCCGGGGAAGCCAGCGATTTTCGGGAAAAAGCGACGCATCAGGTTCGATGCGTCGCGGACAGCTCAGGCCTTGGCCCCCTGACCGAACAGGATCTTTCGCGCCGCCTCATCCGTGGTGAGGTCGAACTTGTCCTTGATCTGCTCGCCCAGTGCGTAGGCACGTTGGGTGGCAGGACGCGCGCGGATGGCTTCGAACCAGGTCTTCAGCTGCGGGAAATCCTCCAGCCGCATGCCCTGGTTTTCGTACCCCACGATCCACGGATACGCGGCCATGTCGGCGATGCTGTAGTCGCTGCCGGCGATGAAGGCGCGGCCTTCCAGACGCTTGTTCAACACGCCATACAAACGGCGTGTCTCGTTGATGTAGCGGTCGATTGCGTAAGGAATCTTCTCGGGCGCATAGCGGTTGAAGTGGTGGTTCTGGCCGAGCATCGGCCCGAGGCCGCCCACCTGCCAGTACAGCCATTCCAGCACCGTGTTCTTCTCGCGCACATCGGCGGGAAGGAAGCGGCCGCTCTTTTCGGCGAGGTACTGCAGGATCGCGCCGGACTCGAACACGCTGATCGGATCTCCGCCATCGGCCGGCGCGGTATCGACGATTGCCGGCATACGGTTGTTGGGGGAGATGGCCAGGAATGACGGCTGGAACTGCTCGCCCTTGCCGATGTTCACCGGACTGATGGTGTAAGGCAGACCAGACTCTTCCAGGAACAGGGTGATCTTGTGGCCGTTGGGCGTGGGCCAGTAGTGAAGCTCGATCATGGGCGGTGACCTTGGTGCGGACGATTCATTGATGTTCGGGGCGATAGGCTGGGATTCAAGCAACACCGCCCGGACCGCGACGGGTCAACGCACCGCTCCGCACCCGCGTTCCCGCACTGGCCAATCCGACAGGAGAACGACCATGCCACGTCAGTTTCACCTCGTCTTGCTTTCGCTGGGCCTCGCGCTTGCCGGCACGGCCTGGGCCCAGCAGGGCACGGCAACCACCGAACCCGCGGCCAAGCACCAACGTGCCGCCGATCCACAGCAACAGCTGGAACATCTCACCAAACAATTGCAGCTGACCTCCGATCAGCAGGCGAAGATCCTTCCCATCCTGCAGCAGCGTGACCAGCAGATGCAGGCGCTGCGCGGCGACAGCAGCCTCAGGCCTGCTGACCGTCGCGCCAAAGCGATGTCGATCGTGCAGGACAGCACTGAGCAGATGGACGCCGTGCTCAACGATCAGCAACGGGCCAAGGCGAAAGCCATGCGCGAGAAGGCCATGGAGCGGATGGAGGAGCGTCGTGGACAGCATATGCCCGCGTCATCGAGCAGCAGCGGCGCTCACCCCTGAGCCTGATCGCGGCAGCGTCGCCCAGGCAGCGACGGTGCCGCGGCACTTGCCATCACGTATCCTCTTACGCTTTCCGTAGCATCGTGATGGAGCACCTATGACTCGCGTCGTCGTGGTCGGCAGCATCAATATGGACCTGGTGACGCTGGCACCACGTTTTCCCGCACCCGGGGAAACCATCCTGGGCGAGCGCTTCCTCACCGTGCACGGTGGCAAGGGCGCGAACCAGGCCGTCGCCGCGGCACGACTGGGTGCCGAAGTCACGCTGGTGGGCGCCGTGGGCGACGATGCCTTCGGCGAGCAGCTGCGCGAAGGACTCGCGCGCGAGAACGTGCAGCTGGAGCATGTCGCACGCATCGCAGACAGCAGCAGCGGAACCGCTTCGATCACCGTCGCCGAAGGCGACAACAACATCGTGGTGGTGCCCGGCGCCAACGCCCATGTGACACCGGCGCAGATCGAAGGCGCACGGCTGGCGTTCGATCACGCTGACGTGATCCTCGTGCAGATGGAGATTCCGCCGGAGAGCGTGGAAGCCACCTTGCGGCTCGGGCAACGCGTGGGCAAGCCGGTGATCCTCAATCCCGCACCGGCACGGAAGCTGCCGGTGGAATGGCTCAAGCTCGCACGCTACCTCACGCCCAACCAGCATGAACTCGCCATCCTGCTTGGCGCGGATGCCGACGAGAATTTCCACTCGCTGATGCGCCGTTCGCCCGCGCCCGTGGTGCTTACGCGTGGAGGAGACGGTGCGTGGTTCCGCGAGGAAGGCGAGCCGGTGCATCAGGCCGGTTTCAAGGTCGATGTCGCCGATACCACCGGGGCAGGCGATACGTTCAACGCCGCGTTCGCCGTGTTTCTCCACGAGGGCTTGCCGACGGCAGCGCGCAAGGCCTGCGCGGCTGCGGCCCTGTCGGTTACCCGGCTGGGCGCGCAAGGTGGCATGCCCACGCGCGGCGAACTCGATGCGTTTCTGACCGCTCGCGCCTAAGTTTCAGGCGCTTACAGTCACGGCCCATAGATCCTCGCCGAGTTCATCGAAATCGATCTGCACCGGCAGGAATTTTTCGATTAGCGCTGCATTGGTACGCGAGTGCTCGGTGGGCGCCTGCGTGGTGAAGTTGCCACCGCCGGCCAGGGCCAGCGGCAGCAGCAACTGGTCCGCAAGATACGGTCCCACGGCCGCACCGCTTGCAAGGTAGGCACGCGCCTCTTCACTCACCCGTTCGCCGACGCGCTCAGCGGTCACACCGCGCTCGCCGAAGGCGGTGAACAACTCCGTGACCTCGCTGCACTGCACGCGCACCATCAGGGCATTGCCAGGTCCTGGAGAGCCGATGGCCTGACGGATATGGCGATGCTCATCCGCGATCGGCAGCCGGCGCCTCACGGCGTCGAGTTCGCGTTCGCCCACGCGTCCCGGCACCGAGGACATCAGTGCGGTCACAGACATACCGATGGCCTCGCCACGTTCGGGCACATGCAGGGGTACAGGCGCCTTGCTCGCCGAGATATCCATCAAGACAGCGCCGCCGCCGGCCGGATAGAAGCCGTGGCGCTCAAGGCGTAGATGCGCCTGCAGTCCCATGCGCCGCATCAGCGGGAGAAAACTGTCCACCATGAAGTCCGCACTGGGCGCCAGCGGATTGTGTGTGCCGCCTTCCAGCAGCAAGCGGGCATCGACGCGCGCCATCCACAACGCTGGCAGCACAGTCTGCACCACCAGCGTGGTGGAGCCCGCCGTGCCGATGGGCCAGTGATAGTCGCCACCACGCACGGCACCCGGCGTGAACTCCAGCGTGAGCGAACCAGGCTCGGCACCCGCGACGGTGGCGTTGCCCACGTCGCGGGCCGCCTGCACGGCCGTCAGGTGCTGGCGCATCAAACCCGGACGCGGGCGTTTCGCACGGATATGCTCCATGCGAAACGCCTCACCCGTGCACAGGCTGAGTGCGAGCGCGGTGCGCAACAACTGGCCACCGCCTTCCTTTCCGTTGATCTCCAACATCTTCCTGTCCTTAGCACTCAACCCTTGACGCAAACCACCTGGCGCAAGGTATGAACGATTTCCACCAGATCCTGCTGTGCCGCCATCACGGCATCGATGGACTTGTACGCGGCCGGTGACTCATCGATCACACTCGCATCCTTGCGGCATTCCACATGGGCGGTTGCCGCGCGATGTTCTTCCAGCGTGATCTGCTTGCGCGCTGCGGTACGGCTCATCACGCGTCCGGCGCCGTGGCTGCAGCTATGGAAGCTGTCCGCGTTGCCCAGTCCGCGCACGATGAAGCTCTTCGCGCCCATGCTACCGGGGATGATGCCCAGCTCGCCCTTGCGCGCACTCACCGCGCCCTTGCGCGTCAGCAGGACGTCCTTGCCGAAATGATGCTCGCGGTTCACGTAGTTGTGGTGGCAGTTCACGGCTTCCGCCTCGGCATCGAAGGGCTTGTCGATAACCTTGCGCACGGCTTCCACGACGTGCCGCATCATGATGACGCGGTTGGTGCGTGCAAAGCGCTGCGCCCAGTCCACCGCGAACACGTAGTCGCCAAAGTGATCGCTGCCTTCGGGCAGGTACGCAAGGTCCTGGTCAGGCAGGTTGATCATCCAGCGGCGCATGTCCTGCTTGGCCAGCTCGATGAAGTGCGTACCGATGGCGTTGCCCACGCCGCGCGAACCGGAGTGCAGCATGAACCACACGCGCTGCTCCTCATCCAGGCAGACTTCCACGAAGTGGTTGCCCGTACCGAGCGTACCGAGATGGTTGAGGTTGTTGGTGCGCCCAAGCTTGGGATGCTTTTCCACGATGCGCGCAAAGTCTTCGTGCAAGCTGCTCCAGCCGTCCAGCGCGGCCTGCGGCGGCGTGGACCACGCCCCCTTGTCGCGCGCGCCCACGGTACGACCGTGCGGTACGGCGCGCTCGATCGCCGAACGGATGCCGGCCAGGTTGTCGGGCAGGTCGCTGGCGGTCAACGTGGTGCGCGCGGCGATCATGCCGCAACCAATATCGACGCCCACCGCGGCAGGCACGATGGCGCCGACAGTCGGCACCACCGAGCCCACGGTGGCGCCCTTGCCCAGATGCACGTCCGGCATCACGGCGACCCAGCGATGGATGAAGGGCAGGCGAGCGATGTTGAGCAGCTGCGCGCGCGCCTCGTCTTCCAGCGGCACGCCATGCGTCCACAGCTTGATCGGCACGGCGCCCGCTTCGTTGATGACGTTGTAGTTCTGCGATTCCATGTGGATAACTTCCCTGGAGGCCGGCGGTTCTGCGCCAGCCAGGTTTTAACAGGATGCGACGACAAGAGTTGAGGAACCATCCCGCTCTATCCGCTGAGCTACACCGCCACAGTGTCGGCGGTGGCGGGAGTCGAACCCGCGGCCTGGAGCTTAGAAGGCTAGTAAGTCCCTCGGCATTCGCCGCGGTTGAAGCTGGTGTAGCGTTGGTTGATATGAGTGCGACGACAAGGCATGACGAACCGCATCTTGCTCTACCACTGAGCTACGACGTTCCGAACGGGCAACGTCGGCAGGAGTCGAACCCGCGACACAGTAGGTCCATCGGCATTCGCCGCGGTTGAAACGTTTACTGCGTTGTTCGGTCCGGATGCAGCGACAAAGAGTGACGAACCGTTCCTGCTCTAACCGTTGAGCTACGACGCAACCGAGGTTGACGTCGGCGGGATTCGAACCCGCAACCAGGAGCGTGACAGGCTAGTAGGTCCGTCGGCATTCGCTGCCGAACCAGTACAAAAGGTGCAACGACAAGTGGTAACGAAACGTTTCCTGCAGTGCAGGAGGGGACTCGAACCCCTTCGCCCGAAGGCTTACCAGATGTAGTTCCGTTGGCATTCGTTGCAGAACAAACTCCTTGATTCATTATTCTTGCGTGAGGCCTGTCCCGGCGGGCCTATTCCCACCGGGTGTATCGACGCCATCCCTGGCAACCTCTCTGCGCATATCGTTTCAGCATTCCTTGCCGTAACGCGTGCAAGTGCAACGACAATCGTTGATGAAACGTCCTGCATTGCAGGCGGGGATTCGAACCCCTGGGCCCGAAGGCCTTATCCGTGTAGTTCCATCGGCATTCGTTGCGAAACTGTTCTTCTGGCTCATCCGGAGCCTGGCCCCGGCAGGCTCATTCCTGCCGGGGTAGAACACCGCCTTCCATGGCGGCTACAGATCCATCTCCTCGATGCGCTCGACCCAGCGACGCGCCTGGTCACCTCGTGCAACGTCCGCCAACAGCGCGAACACCGCATCGCTGAAGCCACCGATGTGCGTGACATCCGGCGCTTCCTGCGCCTGGCTGGTCGCCGTCGGCTGCAGGTCGATACACACCAGGCGTGCCTTGGGGTTGCGCGCCTTCAGCGCGGCCCACTGACGCATCGTCTCGGTACCACCGCCGCGACGCGTATCCGCCCAGCTCTGGTTGTCCGACGCGATCACCACCAGATCGGGCGCGACGCCTTCGCGATTCAACAGCGCCAACGGCGCGCTGACGCTGGTACCGCCACCGACCATGCGGGCCATCTGCTGCGCCTGGGTCAGCACGCTGTCCCGGGCGTTGAGCTTCAGCTCGCGCACCGTTTCGGCGAAGGGAATCACCCGCGCCTTCGGGTTGCCGCGCTTGATGCAGGCGACCATCAAGGCCGCCACCTCCACACACGTCACACTGGTGGTGGCGCCACGGCGATAGCCGGTGACCGGCGACGCCATGGAACCGGAGACGTCGATCGCCAGCGCTACGTTGCCTGCCAGCGTCGGCACCGACGCCGTTGCCACTTCCATCGCATCCTGCAAGGCCTCGAGAATCGCCTCCGGCATGCTTCCCACCGCAGCGCGATA
This sequence comes from Dyella amyloliquefaciens, assembly GCF_004296575.1. GTDB lineage: Bacteria > Pseudomonadota > Gammaproteobacteria > Xanthomonadales > Rhodanobacteraceae > Dyella > Dyella amyloliquefaciens. The sequence continues at coordinate 49,054 of NZ_SAYT01000009.1, forward strand.
CGCCACCATCAGCTGGTACGGGAACACCCGCGACCGCTTGATGGCTGCCGGATCACGCAGGCGCGCGGCTATCTGCTTCACCAACTGCTCGTCCTCGAACACGCCCTTGCGCAGGAACGTATTGAGGTTCATGCGCGTGGCCTGCCACGAGCTGCGCGACGCCACCGCCTTCCAGTGCGTGCCCGACAACGGCATCGCCGTGAGGTACTGGAACGGCAGGTCCGGCACGTCGCCCGACGGATCGGCCTTGAACGCCTCGTACTCGCACACGATCGCCGGCAGCTTGTCCACCGCGCAGGGCTTGCCGATCAACCAGGCATACAAGGCCTCGCGCTCGGCATCCTGCGGCTGCGGGTGCACCATCCGGATCACGTCTGCCAGCGAGGGCTGCTCGCCGATGGCCGCCGACATCAACGCTTCCATCGACGCCCTGGTCAGCCAGTTCGCCACCAGGCGCTTGGGACGCGAGCCCAGTGACTTGCGACCGAGCACGCCACTGCGCACGATCTGGACGAAGTTGCGCAGCATGCGGCCGTTGTCGATCACCCGGTCGAACACCTGCTCCAGCAACGCGCCATCGCGACACGCCAGGTAAGCGAGCAACAACGCCGGCACGTCCTTCATGTGGGCGTGCTTGCGGGCATACAGCGCCACCTTGGCCACGAAGGCCGGCGATACCGCATCGCACATCCCGACGAGCGTATCGAGCTGGGTCTGCGCATCCGCATAGAAGGTGCCGTTGAGGCAACCGGTGGTCGCATAGAGCGCGAGGGTCGCCTCGGGGCTGCGCTGGTAGGCGGCGCCGCCGGCTTCGTTGATAGCGCTGGCTCGGGCAACCCGGGCACCGCGAAAGCTTTGGAAGAGTTGAAGGTTCGACATGGCCGTTTCTCCGTTTGCCCAGTGGATAGAGCAGGAGCCGTGCCAACCACTTATCCAACAGTTATCCAATTGTTTTAACTACAATTAATCTCACTTACCCACAAAACCGACCACAACCAGGTCAACCTGTTTATATACTCGTAGATAACTTTCTATCTTTTGGTCGCACCATGAAGAGGCAGGTCGTGATCGGTTTTCTCGGCACCCAGCTCGACGCCGGCGAGGGCGCGGGGCGTTGGGACAAATGGCGCCCCACGGTGGCGCTGGGAATGCACGAGGATTTCCTGGTCCACCGGCTGGAGCTGATGGTGGACCAGCGCCGCTACGGCAAGCTCGCCGAACTGGTGCGCAAGGACCTCGGCCAGGTGTCGCCGGAGACAGAGGTGAAGCTGCACGACACCTACGTGGCCGATCCCTGGGATTTCGAATCCATGTACGGCGCGCTGCACGACTTCGCGCGACGCTATCCGTTCGATCCGGACCACGAGGACTACTACGTCCACATCACCACCGGCACGCACGTCGCCCAGATCTGCCTGTTCCTGCTCACCGAAAGCCGACGCCTGCCGGCGCGCCTGCTGCAGGTATCGCCGCCGCGCAAGCAACACGCCGACAGCAACGGCGGGTCGATCAATGTGATCGACCTGGACCTGTCCCGCTACGACCGCCTCGCGCAACGTTTCCAGACGGAGCAGGAAGACGACCGCACCCACCTCAAGAGCGGCATCGCCACCCGCAATGCGGCGTTCAACCGGATGATCGAACAGATCGAAACCGTGGGCAGCCGCTCCATCGCGCCCATCCTGTTGATGGGCCCCACCGGCGCGGGCAAGAGCCAGCTCGCACGTCGCCTGTTCGAACTGAAGAAAGCGCGCCACGAACTCAGCGGCCGCTTCGTCGAAGTGAACTGCGCCACCCTGCGTGGTGACGGCGCCATGAGCACCTTGTTCGGCCACACCAAGGGCGCCTATACCGGCGCCGTCGGCGAGCGCGCCGGCCTGCTGCGCAGTGCGCACAAGGGCCTGCTATTCCTGGACGAAATCGGCGAACTGGGCGCGGACGAACAGGCCATGCTGCTGCGCGCCCTGGAGGACAAGCGCTTCCTCCCCGTGGGCAGTGACCGCGAAGTGGAAAGCGACTTCCAGCTGGTCGCCGGCACCAATCGCGATCTCGGCCGCCGCGTGGCGGAAGGCCGCTTCCGCGACGACCTCTATGCGCGCCTCAACATCTGGAGCTTCCACCTGCCCGGCCTCAGCGAGCGCGTGGAAGACATCGAGCCCAACCTCGACTACGAGCTGGAGCGTCACGCCCAACAACACAACCAGCGCGTGACCTTCAACCGCGAAGCACGCGACCGCTACCTGCGCTTCGCCACCTCAGGCGAAGCGACGTGGCAAGGCAACTTTCGCGACCTGAGCGCATCGCTCACGCGCATGGCCACGCTAGCACCCGCGGGGCGCATCACCGTGGACACCGTGGACGAAGAACTCACGCGACTGCGCCGCTTGTGGCGACACGAGGAAACCGGTGACGATCCACTGCCTGCTTTGCTGGGCGAACGCCTGCACGAAGTCGATCTGTTCGACCAGTTGCAGCTGCGCGAAGTGATCAAGGTCTGTCGTCGCAGCCGACATCTCTCCGATGCCGGGCGCCAGCTCTTCGCCGCCTCACGCGAACGCAAGTCCAGTAGCAACGACACCGACCGTCTTCGAAAGTACCTGGCCCGCTTCGATCTCGACTGGGCTGCAGTGACCGGTTTGTCCGAAAGATAGGCCACCCTGAGCCGTGGTCAATCCGACGGCCCAGGCGCCAGCACTTCACGCTGACCGTTGATGCCCATCGACGATACGAGCCCGGCAGCTTCCATCGCCTCGACCAGTCGCGCCGCGCGGTTGTATCCAATGCGGAACTGGCGTTGCACGAAAGAGATCGAGGCACGGCGCGAGCGCAACACGAACGCGGCGGCTTCGTCGTACAACGGATCGAGTTCGGCATCGCCGCCTTCTTCGGCGAACAGCTCGCCGGAACCTTCGCTCGGTGGTCCCGCGAGGATCTCGTCCTTGTAGTCCGGCTCACCGTACAACTTGAGATGCGCCACCACGCGATGCACTTCCTCGTCGGCAACGAAGGCGCCGTGGATGCGCTGTGGATAACCCGTGCCCGGTGGCAGGAACAGCATGTCGCCCTGACCGAGCAGGCTTTCAGCTCCCATCTGGTCGAGGATAGTGCGCGAGTCGATCTTGCTTGATACCTGGAAGGCGACGCGCGTGGGGATGTTGGCCTTGATCAGACCGGTGATCACATCCACCGACGGTCGCTGCGTGGCGAGGATGAGATGAATGCCCGCGGCACGTGCTTTCTGCGCCAGTCGCGCAATCAGTTCTTCGATCTTCTTGCCCGCGACCATCATCAGGTCGGCCAGCTCGTCGATCACTACCACGATCATCGGCAATGTATCGAGCAGCTCAGGTACTTCCGGATGCACAGGGAAGGGGTTCATCAACGGACGTCCAGACGCCCGTGCCTCACGCACCTTCTGGTTGAAGCCGGCAAGGTTGCGCACGCGCAGGTCGGACATCAGCCGATAGCGGTTCTCCATCTCGCCCACGCACCAGGCCAGCGCGTTGGCGGCGAGCTTCATGTCGGTGACCACGGGCGCGAGCAGATGCGGAATGCCTTCGTAGACCGAAAGCTCCAGCATCTTCGGATCGATCATGATCATGCGCACGTCATCTGGCGTGGCCTTGTACAGCATCGACAGGATCATCGCGTTCACCGCGACCGACTTGCCCGAACCCGTGGTACCTGCGACCAGCATGTGCGGCGCCTTGGCGAGATCCGCCACCACCGGTTCGCCGGTGATGCCCTTGCCCATCGCGAGCGTGAGCAGCGAATCGGAATCGCGGTACTCGACGGAGTCGAGAATCTCGGACAGCGCAATCATCTGGCGCTGTTCGTTCGGCAGCTCCAGCCCCATGCAGGTCTTGCCGGGAATCGTCTCCACGACGCGAACGGACGTCCTGCCCAGGCCGCGCGCCAGATCCTTCATCAGGGCGACGATCTGGTTGCCGCGCACGCCCACGGCCGGCTCCACTTCAAACCGCGTGATCACCGGACCTGCCGATGCGCCGACAACGGATACCGGTACCTTGAACTCGCGCAGTCGCTGCTCGATCAGTTCGCCGGTTTCCGCCAGCTGTGCATCGTCAATGAGCGCGGTTTCGGAACGCGGCGCCGCCAGCAGGGAAAGCGGCGGCAACATGGCATTCGAAGGCTGGCGGGGTGGGGCAACGGGACGCGGCGATGAAACGACCACCTGCGCGGAAACCAGCTCGTCGTCGTTGGCCGCGATGCTGCGCCCTTGTACTGGCGCGGACGACATCGGTGCCGTGATCGGTACGACCTCCACCTCGAATGCCGTCTCGGTCGGTGGCGCCGTGGCGCTCAACATCGGTTCGGGCGTTGCCTGGATATCCACCGCCAGGGGCGGTGCAAAGGCGGTTGTTGCCGCGGGGACCATAGGCGGCGCCGGTTCTTCTGCGCGCATCGCAGCTTCGGCAGCTCGCGACACGATGGACGACGCAGCGGGTGCGAATGCACTCGCACCGATGGTCGTCTTGGCGGTGGCACGGCCCGAAAGCATGGCCGGCGGGGAGGTGGCGCGCCCATGCTTGGGCATCAACCACGGTTCGCGGATGACCGTTTCCTGCCGGGCGGCATGACGCGCACGGGACGGCCAAGCGGGGACGGTCGATTGCGAAATATCAGGGTCTGGCGCGGTACGCGGCGGCACCGGTGGCGCTGGTGCCTGGGTTCGGCGTTGCTCGACCGAAGGCGTGCGACGAGGCTTGTCGGAAGCGCTCTCGCGGCGACGCACCGCGCCGCTGGCGCGACGGCCGCTTTTCGTCTTGCCGCGTCGCGCCGCCATGCCGTCGACAGCGTGTTGAAGCAGGGCAGCAAGAACATCGATGCCTGCAGAGATTCGCTGGAAGATCGCCCGCCAGCCAACCCCGAGATACCACGGCAGCGCGGCGGCGAGCACCGCCAGCATCACGCACGTCGTCAGCCATCCGCCGAGCCATCCGCCAAGGCCATGCGAGAGCGCGCGGCACACCGTGCCGCCAAGCTGCGGATCATCGGTGTACTGGTCAACAACCAGCCCCTCGAGCGTTGCGCTGGCGACCAGCACCAGCAGCGCGCCCAGCCAGAAGCGGATCGTTCCCTGCCCGCCTGTGGATAACTTGCGGCGCGCGACCAGCGAATGGCCGAGACGCCAGAACAGGGGAGCCAACCAGAGGGTGGACAGCCCGAAGCCGCCAAAGAGAAAAGAAAGCATGCCTGAGTGTTCGGAGCCGCAGCGTGCAAACTCAGCATGTTAGCGCCAATGCCTGATAAGCGTCAGCAGAAAAGCCCGTAACAGTCTGACGGAAATAGACTGGGGCTATTTTCCAATGCAGAACGAACTGAAGATCGCCCCCAGCAGGTCGTCGCTGGTATAGGTGCCGGTGATCTCGCCTAGGGCGTGCTGGGCCTGGCGCAGTTCTTCGGCGGCAAGCTCGCCGGCCTGGGTCAGGCGCAGCACTTCGTCTGCGCGATCGAGGTGGTACTCGACCTGTTCCAGCGCCAGCACATGGCGGCGGCGTGCGCTGAAGGCTCCTTCGCCACTGCCGGCGCCGGCCAGTTGCTTGAGGTGATCGCGCAAGGCGTCCAGGCCTTCGCCAGTTTTCGCTGACGCCCAGACCCAGATCGCTTCGTCGCGTTCTTCGTAGCGCGCACCGGCCTGGTCGATGTCGATCTTGTTGACCAGTACCAGGCGCTCGACGCTGGTCGGCAGGTCTGCCAGCAGCGAGAGATCGTGTTCGGCGTGCTGCGCATCGGTCACCAGCAAGGCGACATCGGCGCGCGCGAGTTCGCCGTGGGCACGGCGCACGCCTTCCTGTTCGACCGGATCATTGGTTTCGCGCAGGCCTGCGGTATCGGCGAGCTCAAGCGCAATGCCATCGAGGCTCAGGTGCTCACGCAGTACGTCGCGCGTGGTACCGGCAATGTCGGTGACGATGGCGCGATCGCTGCCCGACAGTGCATTCAGCAAACTGGACTTGCCGGCATTTGGACGTCCGATGATCGCGACTCGCAGGCCATCGTTGAGCCGCACACCACGTTGCGCTTCACGAAGGAGTTCGGCCTGCCGTGCGCGCAAAGCATCAAGCTTCTGCATGATCGCGGGATCGGCGAGGAAGTCGATTTCCTCTTCGGGAAAATCGATGGCTGCTTCGATGTGCACGCGCAATCCGATCAGCGACTGCAGCAGCTCGTGCACCTTGTGCGAAAACACGCCTTCCATCGAACGCAGGGCGGCACGCGCGCCCGCCTGCGAGCGCGCGGCAATCAGGTCGGCCACGGCTTCGGCCTGCGCCAGGTCGAGTTTGCCGTTCAAGAAGGCTCGTTCTGTGAACTCGCCGGGCCGGGCCAACCGCGCGCCCATCGCACAGACACGACGCAAAAGCGCATCGAGCAACACGGGGCTGCCGTGACCCTGCAGTTCCAGCACGTGTTCACCGGTGTAAGAGGCGGGGCCCGGGAAATAGAGCAGCAGGCCGCGATCGATCAATTCACCGTCGCGGTCGCGGAAAGGTGTGAAGTGCGCGCGACGCGGCTCCGGCTCGCGACCGAGCAGCTCACAGGCAATAGCCGGCACGGCCGGGCCTGACACGCGCAGGATGCCGACACCGGCGGCGCCGGGTGCGCTCGCAATGGCGGCTATGGTGTCGGTGGAAATCATGAATCGAATTATGCAGGGTGGTCGCGCTGCTGAGGAGTTTGGTTTGGCGCCTGCGGGCCGCGTGATCGTGTCCTTGCCCGCTTTTCTTTTCCCTGTGCGCGGCCGTACCTCGCACCGGTAAGCATGTTCTTCATTTTTCAGAGCGGGTGGCCAACTTCGGTAGCCACCCACCACTAACGCTCTGCCCGCGGCTTAATCGGCAACCTGGCTCCAACCCAGCCTTAGGCCAGGCCCAAGCCAGAACAACAACACCCGAAGACCGAGGCGAAAGGCCTCGCGCACAGGGTGCGCTCCTACAGAAAGAGGGGAGGTGAGTTGTGCCGACGAACGAGAGCCGCCTCCGTGGCGCAAAAAGAAAAAAGCCGCATCAGCGGCCTTTTTCTCCAACCTGCGGCGGTACTCAGTCTGCCTTGGCCGCGTCCGCGCGCTCCACGCTGCGCGTGATCAGCCACTGCTGCGTCAGGCTGGTCAGGCCGTTGACCACCCAGTACAGCACCAGGCCGGCCGGGAAGAACAGGAACATGAAGCCGAACACCACCGGCATCACCTTCATCATCTTCTGCTGCGCCGGGTCCATGCCCGCGGCAGCCGGCGTGAGCCACTGCGTGGCAAGCATCACCAGGATGTAGATCACCGGCAGCACGAAGAACGGATCGGGCGCGGAGAGGTCATGGATCCAGCCGAAGAACGGCGAGTGGCGCAGTTCCACGCTTTCCATCAGCACGCGGTACAGACCAAAGAACACCGGCATGGTGATCAGGATCGGCAGGCAGCCCGACATCGGGTTGACCTTCTCCTTCTTGTACAGCTCCATCATGGCCTGCTGCATCTTCATCTTGTCGTCGCCGTAACGCTCCTTGAGAGCGGTTACGCGCGGCTGCAGCTTGCGCATCTTGGCGCCGGAGCGGAACTGCGCGGCCGTGAGCTTCCACAGCGCGCCCTTCAGCAGCAGCACCAGCAGGATGATCGCCACACCCCAGTTGCCGCTGATCGCGTGCAGCTGCGACAGCAGCCAGTGCAGCGGCTGCGCCACCACGGTCAGCAAGCCGTAGTTGGTGGTGAGATCGAGGCCCGGCGCCACGGTGTCGAGCGTGCCCTGCAGCTTCGGACCGACATAAAGACGCGACGCAGTGGCAACGCTCTGGCCCGGGGCCACGCTCAGCGACGGACCCACGGCGCGGATCAGGTAGACCGGCTGGGCCGTATCCGGGTTGATCACGCTGGTGCTGTAGGTGTTGGCGTCCTGTGCACCCGGAATCCAGGCGACGAAGAAGTAGTGCTGCAGCATCGATACCCAGCCACCGGTGATCGCGTGGTTCAGCGGCTTCTTGGCGAAGTCGGTGAAGGGCAGCGTGGACATCTTGTCTTCGGGGCTGTACCAGGCCGCGCCATAGAAGCTGTGCGAGGACGGGTCGCTGAAGTTCTGCCACCAGCTCTTCTGCTGGACGGGGGCCACGCGCTGCAGCTGCTCGTAGGCGTTGCCCTGCCATGCGGTGCTGCCGCCGTTCTCGATCTTCTGGTCGAGGTTGACCACATAGCTGCCGCGCTTGAGCGCGAAGGTCTTGGTGACCTTCAGGCCCGAGGCATCGGTCCAGGTCAGGTCGACCTTGAGTTCGTCCTGGCCCTGCGCCAGCGCATAGCTGGTCTGCGCGGCCTGGAACACGGCGCGGTGATCGGGCGCCGTGCCCTGATTGCTCACCAGGCCGGTCTGCGCGACGAAGTACTGCGAACGCTCGTCATCGAGCAGGCGCACCGGCGCCGGGTCCGGGTCCTTCTTGGTGCGCGGCACCGAGGGATAGTTGAGCAGTTCCGAACGCACCACCGTGCCGCCGCGGGTATCCACGGTGAGGCGCAGCACGTCGGTGCTGAGGGTGATGAGTTGCGCGGACGCTTCGGTCGTCGTGCCCGGCACGGCGGCGGTCGCGGCCGGTGCGGCGGCACCTGGGACGCTGGCGTCAGCGGCGGGTACGGCTGCGCTGGAGGAGGAGGCAACGGCAGGCTGCGGCTGCGGGCCGTAATCCTTCTCCCAGGCCATGAACAGCAAGTAGGCCACGGCCAGCAGGGCGAAGATGAGGAACGTGCGCGTTTGATTCATCGCGGAGCAGATCCGGTGCATGCCACGACGCTTGGCCGCGGAAGAGGGTGGAAAAGGTCAACGCACGATTGTGCCGGCCGCATAGCCAGGCTTCAATGTGGCCTCGAGCCTCACGGAACGCAGTTTCTTCCAGAGCAGCTGCAATTCATCGAGCAGCTCGGGGCCCGGCAGGTGAACGGCCTGCTCGCGCGCCATCACCATGAGGTCGATGGGCGGAAGCTCAAGGCGGTGGCGCCGGAAAGATTCGCGCACCAGGCGCTTGATGCGGTTGCGATCGACCGCGCGCTTGGACACGCGCTTGGAAATGGCCAGCCCCATGCGGGGTTGATCCAGGCCGTTCGGACGATAGCGCACAGAAAAACAGCGGCCGCCGAAGCGGCCGCTGACATGACGCAGGGCAGCGAAGTCACCGGCGCGGCGAAGCCGCGCCTCGCGCGGCAGGCCGGCGGCACGCATGATGAGCGCGCCGCTTACGGGATGAGACGCTTGCGACCCTTGGCGCGACGCGCGTTCAGGATCTTGCGGCCGTCGGCCGTCGCCATGCGGGCGCGGAAGCCGTGGGTACGGGCGCGCTTGAGCTTGCTGGGCTGGAAGGTTCGCTTCGACATGGCTTAGTCCGAAGTTAAAGTGATAAAAAGGTTGGAAATTATGCGGGGTTACAAAGGGTGCTGTCAAATCCCTGCTGAAAAGGGTTGACAGAAGCCTGTTGGCTTCCTGTGGATATCCATGTGGATATCCCTCCCATGAAGGAGGGTTCGTGCTGCTAGACTTGCCGGTCCACCCCGCGCGAAAGCGCTCCTTCCAGTGGTTGAAAAGTATCCATGAGTGACCTGTGGCGGCGCTGTCTCGAGCGTCTCGAGGGCGAATTGAACGCCGAAGACCTGCACACCTGGCTGATGCCGCTGCAGGCGCGCGACGACACCCACGGTCTGCAGCTGTTCGCCCCCAATCCGTACACCCTGGACACGGTCCGCGAGCGCTACCTGGCGCGCATCGAGACGGTGATCAGCCAGCTGACCGGCCATGAGCTGACCGTAAAGCTCGAGGTCGGCTCCAGCTCGCCCCGCGCCACGGCCAGTGGCAGGGCCGCCAGTGCACAGCCCAAGGCTGCGCCGGCGCCCGCCCCGGTGGCGGTGGAACCGGTGGCCCCCAGCTTTACCCACAACCTGGACCCGCACTACACCTTCGAGACCTTCGTCGAGGGCAAGTCCAACCAGCTGGGCAAGGCCGCCGCCATGCAGGTGGCGATGAACCCGGGCCGCGCCTACAACCCGCTGCTGCTGTACGGCGGCACCGGCCTGGGCAAGACCCACCTGATGCACGCCACCGGCAACCTGATGCGCGAGCGCAATCCGGACTTCAAGGTGCTGTACCTGCGTTCGGAGCAGTTCGTCGGCTCGATGATCGAGGCGCTGCGCACCAAGAGCATGGACGAGTTCAAGCGCCGCTTCCGCTCGGTGGACGCGCTGCTGATCGACGACATCCAGTTCTTCGCTGGCAAGGACACCACGCAGGAAGAGTTTTTCCACACCTTCAATGCGCTGTTCGAGTCCAAGCAACAGATCATCCTGACCTGCGACCGCTATCCGAAGGAAGTGGACAAGCTCGAGCCACGGCTGAAGTCGCGCCTGGGCTGGGGCCTGTCGGTGGCGATCGAGCCGCCGGACTTCGAGACGCGCGCGGCGATCCTGCTCTCCAAGGCGCACGACAAGGGCGTCGCGGTGGGGGAGAACGTGGCGATGCTGCTGGCCAAGCGCATCCGCTCCAACGTGCGCGACCTCGAGGGCGCGCTCAACACGCTGGCCGCGCGCGCCAACTTCTACGGCAAGCCGATCACCATCGACTTCGCCGAGGAGACGCTGCGCGACCTGTTGGCCACGCACGCCCAGGCGGTGACCGTGCCCAACATCCAGAAGACGGTGGCCGACTACTACCAGGTGCGCCTGCAGGACCTGTTGTCCAAGCGTCGCGTGCGTTCGCTGGCGCGTCCGCGCCAGATCGCCATGGCGCTGTCCAAGGAATTGACCGAACACAGCCTGCCGGAGATTGGCGAGGCGTTCGGTGGCCGTGACCACACGACGGTGCTGCACGCCTGCCGCACCATCAAGAAGCTGTGCGAAACGGACACGAGGATGCGGCAGGATTGGGAACAGCTGATCCGCATCCTTACCGGCTGAGGCGGCTGTGCACTAAGTGCTTGAAAAGTACTGTGGCAACCTGTGGATAATAGGTGGACGATTTGGCCGGCAAAGTTATCCACATCTGGCCCACAGTCATCCAGCTTTTGGGAACACAAGGTGAGAATCGCGCAAATGTTTGATTCTCAATGTTTTTTTTCGTTTTCAAAGTTATCCACGCCGCCTACCACCACTACAGAACTTCTTTTAAAAACAGAAAAGCAGGTTTAGGGGAAGCGCATACATGCAATTCAGCATTCAAAGAGAAGCTCTGCTCAAACCGTTGCAGCAGGTCGTAGGCGTCGTCGAACGCCGCCAGACGCTGCCGGTTCTCGCCAACCTGCTGGTGAAAGTCGCCGACGGCAAAGTGTCGATGACGGGCACCGACCTCGAAGTCGAAATGGTGGCTACCACGGCGGCCGATAAGCTGGTCGACGGTGAAATCACCATTCCCGCCCGCAAGCTGTTCGACATCGTTCGTGCGCTGCCCGACGGCGCGCAGATCGAACTGAAGCTCAATGGCGACCGCGTAGCCATGAATGCGGGCCGTAGCCGGTTCACCCTGGCCACGCTGCCTGCCACCGAATTCCCGACCATCGATGAAATCGAGTTGGTCGAGCGGGTCTCGCTTCCGGAAGAAGTTCTACGTGACCTGATGGAGCGCACTTCGTTCGCGATGGCGAATCAGGACGTGCGCTACTACTTGAACGGCATGCTGCTGGATCTGCAGGAGCACACGCTGCGCTGCGTAGCCACCGACGGCCATCGCCTCGCCCTGAAGGAAACCAAGCTGGACAGCAAGGTGGCCGCACGCCGTCAGATCATCATTCCGCGTAAGGGCGTGAATGAGCTGGTCGGTTTGTTCGAAACCGGCGAAGGGCAGGTTGAGCTGGAGTTTGGCCGTAATCACCTCCGCGTCCGTCGTGGCGATGTCGTCTTCACCTCGAAGCTGATCGACGGCCGTTTCCCGGATTACGAAGCGGTGATTCCGCTTGGTGCCGACAAGCAGGCTACGCTGGATCGCGAAGTGCTGCGTGGTGCCCTGCAACGTGCAGCGATTCTTTCCAACGAGAAGTACCGCGGCGTGAAGCTGGAACTGTCCCCGGGCAAGCTGCGCATCGTGGCGCACAACCCGGAGCAGGAAGAAGCCGTGGAAGAAGTCGAGGCAGAGACCGTAGTGTCGGATCTCGCGGTCGGCTTCAACGTCGGTTATCTGCTCGATGCGCTGGGTGCGCTGCGTGGTGATCGCGCTCGCCTCAACCTTCGCGATGCGCAGTCCAGCTGTCTGGTGCAGGAAGACGACAGCGACCAGGCTCGCCACGTGATCATGCCGCTGCGCCTCTGATGTCGGATAAGCGTTTGCCGATATCGGGCAAGCCGCATATGAACGCCGGGGTTGTCGCAAGACACCCCGGCGTTCTTGCGTCGAGGGCCCGCTGAATGCGGTTGGAAAGTCTCCGTATCCAGGGCTTGCGGTGCCTGGCGGACATCACCGTGCCCTTGTCGCCGGGCGTGACGGTGTTCGCGGGCCCCAACGGAGCAGGCAAGACCAGCCTGCTTGAGGCCGCTTTTCTTCTTTCGCATGCGCGGTCTTTCAGGGCCGGCGCCAAGGATGCCTTGCTTCAACGCGGGGCTGATCTGCTTTCGGTGTTCGCCGAACTGCGCCACGAGGATGGACAGTCCCGCCGATTGGGCCTGGGTCGACAAGGCGTGCGTTGGGAAGCCCGCATGGACGGGCAGGCGGTCACCCTCAGTGAACTGGTGGGGGAGTGCGCCGTCGTCTGCTTCGAGCCCGGATCCCACGCACTGATCGCCGGTGGGGCCGAGGAGCGACGTCGCTATCTGGATTGGGGCGTGTTCCACGTGGAACATGAGTTCTTTCTGGCCTGGCGTCGCTATCAGCGGGCACTCAAGCAGCGAAACAGTCTGCTCAGGGCTTCCGGCCCTGTTTCCGATGCCCTGTTCCTGCCTTGGGAGGCCGAGCTGGCGTCAACGGCCGCGGTCATCGACAGCCAGAGACGGGTTTATCTGTCGGCACTTCGCCCCCATATCGAACAAGCGATGGGAGCGCTGCTGCCCGAGCTGGGATCGCTTGAGCTTCGATACAAGCGCGGGTGGGCCGATGACGCGGAACTTGGTGATCTGTATGCAGCGCAACGCGGCCGGGACTTGGCCCGTGGGCATACAACGCTGGGATCCCACCGCGCTGACTGGGCGGTGGTATTCGAGCATGCACCTCAGCGAGAACATCTGTCCCGTGGGCAGGAGAAGCTGACCGCGCTGGGTTGCGTCCTGTCGCAGGCAGCGCTGTACGCCGAGCGGCGGGGGGAGTGGCCTATCGTCTGCCTGGACGACCTGGCCTCCGAGCTGGACAAGGCTCATCAAGCGGCTCTGGTCGGCCAGCTCAAGGACGTTGGAGCCCAAGTACTGGTCACCGGAACCGAGGTTCCGGAGGCCCTGCAGGACGGTTCGACCCACGTGTTCCACGTGGAACAAGGTGGTCTCAGGCCCCTGCTATAATCAACGAATTGTGTATTCCGCCCGGCCTTTCATGGCGCCAAACCGGGCGGGAACTGGCGCCCAGGAAACGGTCGACGAATGAACGCATCCTACGATTCGAGCAACATCAAGGTTCTGAAAGGTCTGGAAGCGGTGCGCAAGCGCCCGGGTATGTACATCGGTGACACCGATGACGGCACCGGCCTTCATCACATGGTGTTCGAAGTCGTCGACAACTCCATCGACGAAGCTTTGGCTGGCTACTGCGACCATGTCACGGTCACCATCCTCGAAGACGGCTCGGTCAGCGTCAGCGACAACGGGCGCGGTATCCCGGTCGATGTGCACCCGGAAGAGGGCCGTTCCACCGCCGAAGTGGTGATGACGGTGCTGCATGCCGGCGGCAAGTTCGACGCGAACTCCTACAAGGTGTCCGGCGGCCTGCACGGTGTGGGCGTGTCCGTGGTGAACGCACTCAGCTCGCACCTGTGGCTGACCATCTACCGCGAAGGCAAGGAGTACCAGCAGGAATACGCCCATGGCGAACCGCAGTACCCCATCAAGCCGGTAGGTGACTCCACCAAGCGCGGCACTACGGTGCGCTTCCTGCCCAGTACCGGGACCTTCACCAACGTCGAGTTCCACTACGACATCCTGGCGAAGCGTCTGCGCGAGCTGGCGTTCCTGAACTCCGGCGTCACCATCGACCTGAAGGACGAGCGTGGGGAAGGGCGTAGCGACCGTTTCGCCTACGAGGGCGGCATCAAGTCCTTCGTGCAGCACCTGGCCCAGCTGAAGACCGCGCTGCACCCCAACGTGATCAGCCTCAACGCGAACCAGGACGGCATCTCGGTCGAACTGGCGATGCAGTGGACCGACGCGTACCAGGAAACGATGTACTGCTTCACCAACAACATCCCGCAGCGCGACGGCGGCACCCATCTGACCGGCTTCCGCGCGGCGCTGACGCGCTCGCTGCAGGGCTACATCGAGAAGGAAGGCCTGGCCAAGAACGCCAAGGTCGCCCTGTCCGGCGACGACATGCGCGAAGGCCTGATCGCCGTGCTGTCGGTGAAGGTGCCCGACCCGAAGTTCTCTTCGCAGACCAAGGACAAGCTGGTTTCCTCCGAGGTGAAGACCGCGGTGGAGCAGGCCGTCAACGAGAAGCTGGGTGAGTTCCTGCTGGAGCACCCGAACGAAGCTAAGGCCATCGCTTCCAAGGTGGTCGACGCCGCACGTGCCCGCGAGGCGGCCCGCAAGGCTCGCGAGATGACCCGCCGCAAGGGAGCGCTGGATATCGCCGGCTTGCCGGGCAAGCTCGCCGACTGCCAGGAAAAGGATCCGGCGCTGTGCGAACTGTTCCTGGTCGAGGGTGACTCCGCAGGCGGCTCGGCCAAGCAGGGCCGTAACCGCAAGACCCAGGCCGTGCTGCCGTTGAAGGGCAAGATCCTCAACGTGGAGAAGGCCCGCTTCGACAAGATGCTGTCCTCCGCCGAAGTCGGCACGCTGATCACCGCGCTCGGCACGGGCATCGGCAAGGAGGAGTACAACCCGGACAAGCTGCGCTACCACCGCATCGTCATCATGACCGACGCGGACGTGGACGGCTCGCACATCCGCACCCTGCTGCTGACCTTCTTCTACCGCCAGATGCCCGAGCTGATCGAGCGCGGCCACGTCTACATCGGCCTGCCGCCGCTGTACAAGATCAAGCAGGGCAAGAACGAGATGTACCTGAAGGACGATGCCGCGCTGAACGCCTACCTGGTGTCCAGCGCCGTCGACGGCGCCGAACTGCAGTACTCGGCCGATGCGCCGGGCATCTCCGGCGAAGCATTGGAAAAGCTGCTGCGCGACTACCAGGTCGCCCTCGACCAGATCGAGCGCCTGGGCCATCGCTTCGACGCCAGCGTGCTGACGGCGATGCTCGAGCACGCGCCGCTGGACGCCGCGCTGTGGGGCGATGCGGCGGCCATGCAGGCGTGGCTGGCGGGCGTGGAGAAGCGCCTGGCGGCTTCCGGGCTGGGCAAGCCGCGTTACCGCCTGGCGCTGCGTCCTGCGGCCGATGAGCAGCCTGCCGCGATCGAGGTGGTGAAGGACCAGCACGGCCTCAGCCACACCTGGCTGCTGCCCCAGCCGTTCTTCGCCGGCAGCGAGTTCCGTCCGGTCCTGCAGGTGAGCCAGCAGCTCGCCGGCCTGGTGCAGGCCGATGCCGTCGTCCGCCGCGGTAACGGTTCGCGCGGCGTGCAGAGCTTCGCCGAAGCGCGCAGCTGGCTGCTGGAAGAGGGCAAGAAGGGCCGCATGATCCAGCGCTTCAAGGGTCTGGGCGAAATGAACCCGGAGCAGCTGTGGGAAACCACGGTGAATCCGGAAACCCGCCGCATGCTGCAGGTCGGCATCGAAGACGCCTTCGCGGCCGACCAGATGTTCTCCATGCTGATGGGCGAGGCGGTGGAGCCGCGTCGCGACTTCATCGAAGCGAACGCCCTGAAGGTGGCCAACCTGGACATCTGACGCCCATGCCGGTGTTGGCAGTCATCATGCGATGGCTGTCACACCGGCATTGTTTTTGCCGCGTTGTATTAGCGCATTAGCACGTTAATGCGCGCCACAGGCGGGAGTAACCTGCGGTTTTCCAGGGCAAAAAGTCAGGACTTACGGGGTTCGCCGACTTGAAAATAATGTCCAGTCGCTGGCGTATGGTTCAACTTATTGATTCTTAACAATCTTTGTTGTCGCGTTGCGACTTGTTATCTGCCGCCGAGTCAGGTTACGCTCAGCGATCCCCCCGCGTCGCTGGCGCGTGAAAAACCTTACACCGAGGACTGCCATGAAGCGTGTTCCCCTGATCAAGTTGCTTGCCGGTACGGCGCTGGCCCTGGCCGTGGTGAGTACCCCGGTCATTGCGGGCAGCAGCAGCACCAAGGACAAGAAGGAAGCGCTGTATCCGAACGCTACCCGTGCGGAACCCAAGCTCGACCTGACCAGCGACAAGGACCAGAAGGCAATCAACGCCGGTCTTGACGCGGTCAATGAGCAGGACAAGGCCAAGGCCATCGAGCTGCTGCAGCCCATCGTGGACAACAGCAAGAGCAAGTACGCCCAGGCACTCGCCCTGCAGGGCCTGGCCAGCGTGCACTACAACGACGGCGACGTTAAGGGCGCCATCGACCTGCTGAAGCGCGCGCTCGACAACGGCGTCATGCCGAACGACACCTTCTTCCAGCTCGAGTACATGCTCGCCCAGTTCTACCTGGCCGACGAGCAGTACCAGCCGGCGCTGGACACCATCACCAAGTGGCGCGCCGAGGGCAAGAAGGAAACCGCCGAGTCGTACGCCCTGGAAGGCAACGCCTACTACCGTCTCGAGAAGTACCCGGAAGCGATTGCCGCCATCAAGAAGGCGCAGTCGATGACCGACAAGCCGAACGACAGCTGGAACCAGATCCTGATGGCCAGCTACTCGGAATCCGGCCAGGGTGACCAGGCCGCCCAGGTGGCCCAGCAGCAGCTCGCTGCCAACCCGAACGATCCCAACGCCCTGAACAACGCCGTGGCCGTGCTGATGCAGGCCCAGAAGTATCCGGAAGCGATCACGCTGATGGAGAAGGCCAAGGCCAGCGGCCAGATGAAGAGCGAGAAGGACTACGTCAATCTCGCCAAGCTCTACCTGATCACCGGCCAGAACAGCGATGACCAGAAGGGACCGGCAGCCAAGGCCGCCGCCACCCTGCAGGATGGCTTCAGCAAGGGCGTGGTGACCCAGACCGCCGAGAACTACGAGCTGCTGGGCACTGCCGCCTTCATGTCCGACAACACCTCGGCTGCGCTGGCCGCCTATCAGAAGGCGATCCCGCTGGCGAAGGACGGCGAGGCGAACATCCGCGCCGGCCAGCTGCTCATCCAGGACAACAAGTACAGCGAGGCCAAGGGCCTCATCCAACAGGGCATCGACAAGGGCGTGCAGCACAAGGGCACTGCTTATATGTTGCTGGCCGAAGCGTGCCGTGGCTTGAAGGACAAGCCGGGCACGATCGCAGCCATGGAGAAGGCGGCACAGGACCCGGAAACCTCAGCAAAAGCCAAGGCTTGGCTGAAGTCGCCGACAGTGAGCAAGTAAGGCATAGGTATCGCCATTGAGGGGCGGATAGACGTCCATTTGTCTACCCCGCAAGAGCTATACAAATGCCATGTGCTGTTGTACCGTTGAAACCTTTCCGTGCTCTCGTCCAGTGGCAAATGTCATCCCTTTTGGATCGATATTGCCAGCGGATTCTGCGACCACGGCTCACCGATTGATTAGCTCCAGATAGTGACAGATGGCCTCAAGTAACGAAGCAACCGGCCAAGGGCCGTTCAATTGGAGGCGTACCTGGGCGCTGGCCGTAGCCATCGCGCTGCATGCGTTCGCGTTCCTGTTGCTGGTGGCGCCTATGGCACCGCCGAAGCAGGTCCAAAAGGAAAAGGAACGCACCGTCCAGGTGAACTTCATCGAGCCCCCGCCGCCGCCGCCGCCCCCGCCGCCGCCGCCGCCGGAGCCGCCGAAGCAGCCGCCGCCGAAGATCATTCAGCAGGTTAAGCCGCCGCCGACACCGCCGCCGCCGGCTCCGCCGCCGGCTGTCGAGGAAGCGTCGACCAACGCTATCCCGGCTCCGCCGCCGGCTCCGCCTGCTCCCCCGGCTCCGCCGTCGGACATCACGGCCAGTCAGGACATCAGCTACAACAGCCGTATTCAGCCCAAGTATCCGCCGCAGGCGATTCGCCAGCGTCACGAGGGCACGGTTACGCTGATGATCTTGGTCGGCGTGGATGGTTCGCCCAAGGACATCAAGGTGGAAGTATCCAGCGGTTACCGCGAGCTGGATCAGGCCGCGATTGAAACGGCACGCAAGTGGCGCTTCAATCCGAACATCAGGAACGGACAGAAGACGGAAGGCTATGTCCGAGTCCCGGTTAACTTTAATCTCAATCAGCTGTAACTCCGGTTACGGTCAATCAGTTCACGCTTGACTTTCCAAGGGTAGCGTTATGTTCCTGCAAACTTCTCCGGCCCCCGCGGGCGGTACCACCAACGCCGAAGCCATGAAGTCGATGGGCTTCGACCACCTCATTCACCACTTCGATTTCCTTGGCTGGATCGTGTTCGTGGTGCTGGTGGTGATGTCCTTCTCCTCCTGGTACTTCATCATTGCCAACGCGATCCGCAACGCCATGGTTCGCGGTCGCGCTGACAAGGTCATCAACGGTTTTTGGTCCAACGGCTCGACCCAGGACGCTATTCGCGAACTGGAAGCGCAGCCCAAGGGCGAACCGTTCTCGAAGATCGCCCTCGACGCCGCCTCGGCCGTTGCTCACCATCAGCAGGCTTCGGCCGGCGGTGGTCGCCTCGCCGAGTCGCTCAGCCGCTCCGAGTTCATTGACCGCGCCCTGCGCCAGGCCGTTGCTCGCGAGAGCCTGCGTCTGGAAGGCGGCCTGACCCTGCTTGCCACGGTCGGTTCGTCGGCGCCGTTCATCGGTCTGCTCGGTACCGTGTGGGGCATCTACCACGCCCTGATCTCGATCTCGGCATCCGGCAACGCTTCGATGGAAGCGGTGGCAGGTCCGGTGGGTGAAGCTCTGATCATGACCGCCTTCGGTCTGTTCACCGCTATCCCGGCCGTGCTGGCTTACAACTTCTTCAACCGCTCCAACCGTCTGACGTACGCTCAGTTCGACGAGTTTGCGCACGACCTGCACGACTTCTTTGCCACCGGCGCTCGCGTCGAAGGCAAGTGAGGATCTGACCCATGGCGATGAGCACTGGAGATAATTCCGGCGGCCCGATGTCGGAAATCAACGTTACGCCGCTCGTCGACGTGATGCTGGTTCTCCTGATCATCTTCATGATCACGGCACCGCTGATGTCCCATCGAATCACGGTGGATCTGCCGACCGCGAATCCGAAAGTCTCGGATAACGAGCCGGTGGAACCGATGGACTTGGCCGTGAAGCCGGATGGCACCCTGTACCTCAGTGACGTCGAAGTCACCGAGGGCGAGCTGAAGGCGCAGTTTGCGGTTGCGGCGTCGAAGAGCCCGCAACCGGAACTGCAGATCCGCGCGGACAAGACCACGGAATACAAGATCGTGAAGAAGGTCCTGGCCGACGCCAAGGAAGCAGGCATGGTCCATGTCGGTTTCATTACGACCGGCAAGGAGTAAGAGTCATGGCATTCAGTTCTGGAAGTGGTAAGGGGCCGATGGCTGACATCAACGTCACGCCGCTGGTCGACGTGATGCTGGTGCTGCTGATCATCTTCATGATCACGGCGCCGATGCTTACCCATAAAGTGAAGATCGATCTGCCGCAGCCGAACCCGAACGTGGTCCAGCCGGAAAACCCGCCGGAACCCGTTCGCTTGAAGATCGACCAGTCCGGTGCGCTGTACTGGAACGATACGCCGGTCGATGAGCTGGGCCTCAAGGCACAGCTCGCGGTGATCGGTGGTCTGGGCGATCCGGCCAAGCAGCCGGAAGTGCAGATCAATGCGGACGATGGCGTTGCCTACGAGCACGTCGCCCGCGTTCTGGCCGATGCGAAGAGCTACGGCTTGACCAAGATCGGCTTCACCGAAGGTCAGTGATTTCGCAGTAAAACGCAGTAACACTACCCTTAAAACCCCCGCCTTGTGCGGGGGTTTTTTTTGAGGTGTCGTGGGGAAGTCTGGCTTGGGCGTTTAGACGTCCAAAGGTTCTGCAGGCCGATCGTGCACTGGGTGCGCCCCTACAGGGCCGCGTAGCTCTTGTAGGAGCGCACCCAGTGCGCGATCAACACAGCATCCCGAGAAAATCTCAGCGCAGGATCTGCAGGTAGTTGCGCACCGTGGTCGCCAGGCCTTCGTACAGCGCCTCGCCGATCAGGGCATGACCGATCGATACTTCGGCCAGGCCTGGAATCGCAGCCTTGAAGGTGCCGAGGTTGGCCTGGCTCAGGTCGTGGCCAGCGTTGACGGCAAGGCCTGCATGCTGCGCACGACGTGCGGTATCGGCGCATCGCTCAAGTTCGTCCTGTACGTCACCCGAGGCGAACGCGTGCGCATACGGGCCGGTGTAGATCTCGATGCGTTGGACGCCGATTGCCGCAGCCGCCTCGAAGCCGGTGGCGCCGGCATCCACGAACAGGCTCACGCGACAGCCGATATCGGAAAGCTCGGCAACGATGGGACGAAGCATGTCGATGTCGCGCTCGAGGTCGAAGCCATGGTCGGAGGTGATCTGGCCATCGCTGTCGGGCACCAGCGTCACCTGCGCGGGCCTCACTTCGCGCGCAAGCGCAATCAGGCCGGGATAAGCACCGCGCGCGGGTGCGAATGGATTGCCTTCGATGTTGTACTCGACACGGCCGCGCAACATGCCGGCAAGGGCACGCACGTCGTCTGGGCGCACGTGGCGCTGGTCCGGGCGCGGGTGCACGGTGATGCCGCCGCAGCCGGCGTCGATGCAGGTATGTGCTGCGCGAAGGATGTCGGGTTCGGTGTCGCCGCGCGAATTGCGCAGGACCGCGATCTTGTTGAGGTTGACGCTGAGCAAGGTCATGGGAGGTGCGTTACTCGCAGAAAAGGCCAAGCGGTACGCCGCGGCAGCGGCGGGTTGGAAACAGTGCGCCGATCAACCGGTGCCGGCAAGTGTCCACAGCCGGATGTGTCGTGGCTCGCCCTGCCAGGCCAGCGAGCCGATGTGGTCATGGTCGAGCGCGAGGCGATGCAACTGCCACTCGCCGGCTTCGTAACCCTCGAGGCGCCCGAGCAAGGGCAGTTCGGAGGAGCCGCCGATGCTCAACCGGTCCAGGCCGAAAGCCAGGCCGCGCCCCAGCGCCTTGAGCACCGCCTCCTTGGCTGTCCACAGCTCCAGGAAAGTACGGTCGCGTTGCGCTTCGGGCACGGACTCCAGCAACGTCGCCTCGTCCTGGCTGAAATAACGGCGGGCGATGGGCAGGGCCTTCGGATGCGGACGCATCCGTTCCAGGTCGACGCCGGGCGATATGCCACGCGCAATGGCAATCAACGCCTGGTCGTGGCTGTGGGACCAGTTGAAGGCGAAGGCATCACGGTGCGCTCCCGCCAGGGCTGGTCGGCCGTGCTGGGATTCCTCCAGCTGCACGGCTTCCACCGGTACGCCCAGATAGGCAGCCAGCATGGTGATCAGCGGCGCACGGCCCTGGTGATGGTCGTAGGCAAGCCGCCAAACGTGAATCTCGTCATCGCCCAGCCGCTCTGCTACTTTCGCTGGCGTCTGGCCGTCCGTCGTCATCATCCCCTCATGTTGCCGGGTGTATGGCGATACTTACAAGCATGACGGCCCTCGCGATGTACGCCGCCTGGCCTGGCCACGGCACGGAAGCCCCTTCACGGAGAACCACCGTTTGATCGCCGGATGGCTGCTGCTGCTGGTGTCACTGCTCTACGTGGGCCTCTTGTTCGTGGTGGCCTATGCGGGCGATCGGCGGCCGCTGTACCCGCGGCAGCCCCGCTTGCGCCCGCTGGTCTACAGCCTCGCTCTCGCGGTGTACTGCTCTTCGTGGACGTTCTACGGCGCAGTGGGTACCGCCGCGCGCGAAGGGCTGAGCTACCTGCCGATCTATCTCGGGCCGATCGTGCTGTTCGTGTTCGGCTTTGGCCTGTTGCGCCGACTGGTGCTGCTCGCGCGCCAGCGCAACATCACTTCGATCGCCGACTTCATCGGCGCGCGCTTCGGCAAATCACATGGACTGGCGGCGCTGGTGGCGATCATCGCGGTAATCGCCGTGGTGCCCTATCTCGCGCTGCAGTTCAAAGCCGTGGCGATGTCATACGCGGTGCTTGGGACGGCCGGCATCCCGGGCGCGACTCAGTTCGGCGACAGCGCCATGTGGTGCGCGATCCTGCTGGCGACGTTCGCCATTCTATTCGGCACACGCACCATTGATGCCACCGAGCACCATCACGGCATGATGCTGGCGATTGCAGTCGAGTCGCTGATCAAGCTGGTGGCCTTCGTCGTGCTCGCCGGCTATGCCCTGTGGCGCGGCCCTGGGCTGCAGGCCACCGCCCAGTTGCCGCTGCAGCAGATTTCGGCAGGCGTGTCGCCCGGTTTCCTGGCACAGACGCTGCTGGCCTTCTGCGCCATGTTCTGTCTGCCGCGCCAGTTCCAGATCGGCGTGGTGGAATGCGAAGACCCTGCGGATCTGTCGCGGGCGCGCTGGCTGTTTCCCCTCTACATGGCGATCGTCAGCCTCGCGGTGCTGCCCATCGTGGCGGCGGGCCTGCACCTGCCCCAGGTGATGGGCGGCAACAAGGATGCATGGGTACTGACCCTGCCGATGAGCTACGGCGATCGCGGCATGGCGCTGCTCGCCTTCATCGGTGGCTTCTCTGCAGCCACGGGCATGGTGATCGTGGCATCGGTGGCGCTGTCGACGATGATCAGCAACGACCTGGTCATGCCGATGCTGTTGCGCGTCCGGCGCTTCAAGCTTGAACAGCGCACCGATCTCTCGCAACTCGTCCTGCTGGTGCGCCGCATCGCGATCATCGCCCTGTCAGCGATGGCGTATCTCTATTACCGGCTGGTCGCCGATACCACCAGCCTTGCCGACACCGGTTTGCTCGCCTTTGCCGCGGTCGCGCAGTTTGCGCCGGGCATCGTGGCGGCGCTGTACTGGCGCAGTGCCAGTCGCAAGGGCGTGGCGGTAGGTTTGGCAGCGGGCTTCCTGGTGTGGGTCTACACGCTGCTTGTTCCCGCCATGAACCGGCCAGCTACCTGGCTGGAAACGGGCCCGATGGGACTCAGCTGGCTGCAGCCGCAAGCGCTGTTCCACCTCAGCGGTTGGGACCCGGTGATGCACGGCACGTTCTGGTCGCTGCTGGTGAATGTGGCCTGCCTGATCTTCGTGTCACTGCGCTTCCGGCCAAACCTGGAGGAGCGCCTGCATGCGGCGATGTTCATCGATCCCTACGCGATCGACAGTCGCGGTGCGGGCGACTGGCGCGGTCGCGTTGCAGTGGCCGACCTGCGCACGATTGCCGAGCGCATCGTGGGTGAGCGCACCAGCCAGCGCGCGTTCGATGACTATGCCGAGCGCCGCGGCAAGCCATTGCAACCTGGCGAAGCCGCCGACCGTGCGTTGATCCAATACACCGAACGCCTGCTCGCTTCCGCCGTGGGTGCGGCGAGTGCGCGGCGCATCCTGATGGGCGCGCTGTCCGGTTCGGGTCTCGATATCGCCGAAGCGATGGCGCTGATGGACGAAGCTTCGCAGGAGCTACGCTTCAATCGCGAACTGCTCTCCACCACGCTGGAAAACGTGTCGCAAGGCATCAGCGTGGTCGATGCGAACATGCGCCTGGTGGCATGGAACAGGCGCTACCTCGAATTGTTCGATTATCCCGACGGCATGGTGTACGTCGGGGTGCCGGTGGCCGACCTGATCCGCTGGAACGCCGAACATGGCGAATGCGGCCCCGGCGAAGTGGAAGCCCACGTGGCCAAGCGCATCGGCCACATGCGCGCCGGCTCGCCGCATCTGTTCCAACGCGTTCGTCCCGATGGCACGGTGATCGAGATGCGTGGGCGCGCACTGCCCGGTGGCGGCTATGTCACCACCTACACCGACGTCACCGCCTACAAGCATGCCGAGCAGGCATTGATCGAGGCGAACGAGAACCTAGAGCAGCGCGTGGACCAGCGCACCGCGGAATTGAGCGAAGCACTCAACGCCACGGCCAATGCGCAGCGCGATGCCGAGACGGCCAACGCGTCGAAGACGCGCTTCCTGGCCGCGGCTAGCCATGATCTGTTGCAGCCCCTGAATGCGGCACGCCTGTTCACCGCCGCCTTGCGCCAGCACCCAGGGCTGGACGCGGAAGCAGGCCAGCTCGCCGAACGCATCGATGCTTCATTCCGCGCGGCTGAAGATCTTCTCGACGCGCTGCTCGACACGTCGCGTCTGGATGCGGGTAGCTATCGTGCCGACATCAGCAACATCGCATTGTCCGACCTGTTCGATTCCCTGAAGGCGCAGTTCGCGGTGTTGTCCGAACAGCGTGGCCTGCGCCTGCGCGTGGTGCCGACGAAGCTTGCCGTGCGCAGCGATCCGCAGCTGTTGAGGCGCATCCTGCAGAATTTCATTTCCAACGCGCTGCGCTACACACGCACGGGCAGCATCCTGCTGGGCGCTCGACGCATGGGCAAAGAAGTTCGCATCGAAGTGTGGGACACCGGACCGGGCATCGCGGAGGAGCAACGCGCGCGCATCTTCGGCGAGTTCCAGCGCCTCGATCGTCCGTCACCGTGGGGTGAGAAGGGCCTGGGCCTGGGCTTGTCGATCTGCGAACGCATTGCCGGCATTCTCCACCACACGCTGGAACTCGAATCGCGCGAGGGCAAGGGGAGCCGGTTTGCCGTGCGTGTACCGCGTGCGGAAAGCGCAGTGTCGCGTCGTCGTGCCTCGGTGCATCCGTTGCCCAACGAGCAGTTGCCACTCACCGTGTTGTGCCTCGACAACGATCCTTCGATCCTCGACGGCATGCGTGCATTGCTGCAGCGCTGGGGCGTGGATTGCCGCACCGCACTCGACGTGACGCAGGCACAGCAGGAACTGCAGCGCGGGCATATCGACCTCATACTCGCCGACTATCACCTCAGCGACGACATGGATGGCCTGCAGGCCTTGCAGCAACTGCGCAGCAGCGTCGAAGAACTGCCACCGGTGGCGATGATCACCGCGGACGGCAGCAGCGAACTGAAACAGCGCGCACGTGCGTTGGGCTATCCCATCCTGCACAAGCCGGTGCGGCCCGCGGCATTGCGGGCGTTGCTGACGGCGTTGGTGCGTAGGCAGACGCCGGCGTAGTTGGGCCGGGGTAGCTTGATCGCGCACTGGGTGCGCTGCTACGGCAAGCCTGCCGAGGTTATTCGTCGTCGGCCGGCAATGGCGGCAACGCTTCCTGGTCGATTGCCAGATGACTGGCCGCCAGTGCGACCTGGGTGCGGTTGTTCACGCCCAGCTTGCGCATGATCGCCGTCATGTGTGCCTTCACCGTGGCTTCGGAAACACCGAGGTCATAGGCGATCTGCTTGTTGAGCAGGCCTTCGGCGATCATGGTGAGCACGCGGAACTGCTGCGGCGTCAGCGTGGCGATGCGATCGGCCACGGCGGCTTCGTCGGGCTTCAACTCCGTGCCACCGCCGACGAACTGGTGCGGTAGCCACACGTCGCCGTCCAGCACCTTGCGAATCGCGGTGATGATGTCTTCACCCGGCGTGGATTTCGGAATGTACGCCGACGCTCCATGTGCCAGCGCACGGCGCGCCACCTGCACGTCCTCATGGCCGGACACCACGATGGTGGGCAGCCCGGGGAACTGCCCGCGGATATGCGCCAGCGCCGAGTAGCCGCGCGCGCCTGGCATATGCAGATCGAGCAGCAGCAGTTCGGCGTCCGGATACTGCTCGATCAGGCTGAGCAAGGTGTACACGCTGTCCGCACAGTGCACGTTGGCGTGAGGCACGGCGGCCACCACTGCGCGTTGCAGAGCGTCGCGGAACAGCGGGTGGTCGTCGGCAATCAGGACGTCAGGCATGGTGATTCATTCTTTCCTGTAGGAGCGCACCCAGTACGCGAACAAGCAACGAAACGTTGGTTGTTCCGCGACAGGCGGAGACTGGCGTAGGGCGAATCTCTGCGGGTCGCGCACTGGGTGCGCTCCTACAGGGGCGTTCTCGGTTACTTGATGATTCGCTCGTCCACCAGGTTCTTCACCACGCCCGGATCGGCCAGCGTGGAGATGTCACCGAGCTGGTCGGGTTGGTTCTCGCCGATCTTGCGCAGGATGCGGCGCATGATCTTGCCCGATCGCGTCTTCGGCAGGCCCGGCGCCCACTGCAGGAAATCCGGCGTGGCGATGGGACCGATCTCCTTGCGTACCCAGGCGACGAGCTCCTTGCGCAGTTCGTCGTTGCCCTGCTCGCCGGCGATCAGCGTGACGAAGGCGTAGATGCCCTGGCCCTTGATGTCGTGCGGCGCGCCGACCACGGCGGCTTCGGCCACCTTGGGATGTGAGACCAATGCGCTCTCCACTTCGGCGGTGCCGATGCGGTGGCCGCTCACGTTGATCACGTCGTCGACGCGGCCGGTGATCCAGTAGTAACCGTCCTCGTCGCGGCGCACGCCGTCGCCGGTGAAGTAATTGCCCGGATAGGCGCTGAAGTAGGTATCGATGAAGCGCTGGTGGTCGCCATACACCGTGCGCATCTGGCCCGGCCAGGAATCGGTGATCACCAGGTTGCCCTCGGTAGCGCCTTCGAGCACGGTGCCAGAGGCGTCCACCACGGCGGGGATGATGCCGAAGAACGGTTTGGTCGCCGAACCGGGCTTGGCGTCGATGGCGCCGGCGAGCGGCGTGATCAGGATGCCGCCCGTCTCGGTCTGCCACCAGGTATCCACGATCGGGCAACGCTCGTCGCCCACCACGCGGTAGTACCACTCCCACGCTTCCGGATTGATCGGCTCGCCCACCGAACCGAGCAGGCGCAGCGAGGCGCGCGAAGCCTTCTTCACCGGACCTTCGCCTTCGCGCATCAGTGCGCGGATGGCAGTCGGCGCGGTATAGAACAAGGTGACCTTGTGCTTGTCCACCACGTTCCAGAAGCGGCTGGTGTCCGGGTAGTTCGGCACGCCGTCGAACATCACGGTGGTGGCGCCATTGGCCAGCGGGCCATACACCACGTAGCTGTGGCCGGTGACCCAGCCCACGTCGGCGGTGCACCAGTACACATCGTCTTCACGCAGGTCGAACACCAGCTCGTGCGTGTAGCTGGTGTAGACGAGATAGCCGCCGGAAGTGTGCAGCACGCCCTTCGGCTTGCCGGTGGAACCGGAGGTGTAGAGGATGAACAGCGGATGCTCGGCGTCCACCGGGGTCGGCGGGCAGTCGGTCGACTGGCCGTCCATCAGCGTGTGGTAGTAGCGGTCGCGCGGCGACTGCATCGGCACGGCGCTGCCGGTACGGCGCACCACGATCACGGTCTCCACGCTGTTGGTGCCGGGGCGCTCCAGCGCCGCGTCCACGTTGGCCTTCAGCGGGATCTTCTTGCCGCCGCGCACGCCTTCGTCGGCGGTGACCACCACCTTGCAGGTGGAGTCGGCGATGCGGCCGGCCAGCGAATCGGGCGAGAAGCCACCGAACACCACCGAGTGAATGGCGCCGATGCGCGCACAGGCCAGCATGGCCACGGCGGCTTCCGGCACCATCGGCATATAGACGGCCACGCGGTCACCCTTGGTGACGCCCAAGTGCTTCAGCGTGTTGGCGAACTTGCACACTTCCGCGTGCAGTTCCTTGTAGGTGATGTGGCGCGACTCGCCCGGGTCGTCGCCCTCGAAGATGATGGCGGTCTTGTCTCCGCGCTCGGCCAGGTGGCGGTCCAGGCAGTTGGCCGAGACGTTGAGTTCGCCGTCCTCATACCAGCGGATGTGCAGGTTGTTGGGGTCGTAGGAGACGTTCTTGATCTTCGTCGGCGCCTTCGACCAATCCAGGCGCTGGCCCACCTTGCCCCAGAAGCCCTCCGGGTCCTTCACCGACTCGGCGTACAGCCGCTCGTAATCGTCCTTGCGGATGCGTGCCTTGGCGGCGAAATCGGGCTTGACGGGGTAGAGCTTGGTCATCGTGGGGCTCCTGCGGCCGGCGGTCCGGCCTCCTCATGCGTGGAATCCGCCGCAGCGCACCATGGCCGGCGGTAGCGCCCGAGTGTAGCGGTTGCCCGGTGATTGAGGCGTTTCGCCACGCTTTCGACTTTGGTCTAGGTTCGACCAATGGGGAATAGGCGCCCGCGTTGCAGCATGGACATGCTCGAGCCGGTCATCGACCTGGGGAGGCCTGCCATGACATTTCCTACCACCACCCGAGGCACCCGGCTGCTGGCGATCAGTATCGCCTGCGCGCTGGCCCTGCCGATTGGGGTGCACGCACAAAGCACGACCAAGAGCACGGGAAAGAGCAACACGCGGGAACAGCAGCTCGAGCAACGAGTGAACCAGCTGGAACAGGAACTGGCCGAATTGAAGGCCATGATCCAGGAACAGAAGCAGGAAACCACGCAGGCTTCGCAGACCGCGCAGCAGGCGCAGGCCACGGCCACGCAGGCCGCGACCACGGCTCAGGCGACATCCACCAAGGTCGAAGCGGTGGCACCGAACGGCAAGCCGACGTTCTCTACCGCGCCGGGCATGTCGGTCGCGCTGCATGGGTTTATAAGCGCCAGCGCGTTCGGCCAGGACAAGAACTTCACCTACGGCAACGGCCAGAACGCCGAGATTCCCGCGGTACCTGCCGGGCCCAACTCGGGTGCACTCAGCGGCGTGGACGTGCGCAACACGCGCTTCTGGCTCGACTTCACCGGTGCCAAGTTCAATGAGAACTGGGGTGGTGGTGGCCGTATCGAGATGGACTTCTTCGGCGGCTTCAACGGCACCGGCGCGTATGCACAGCAGCAGCCGACGCCACGCCTGCGCCAGGCCTACATGGATATCGCCAACGCAGACTCGGGCAGCACGATTCGCATCGGCCAGCAGTGGAACCTGATGTTCCCGCTGGACAACACGCCCACCTCGCTCTCGCACATCGCCTTCCCGCTCGGCTTCGGAGGCGGCTTCGTGGGCTGGCGCTTCCCGGGCGCCGTGTGGATGCAGGATCTCAACCACGGTTCCGACGGAGCCAAGTGGCGGTTGGATGTGGCTGCGTTCTCGGGCAACTGGAGCGGTCCCCAGAATGCGGGCGGTACGGCCACCATCAACTACCTCACGGCAGGCAACGCGAACTTCCGACCACAGATCGAAGCGCGCGTGCGAGTGGCCGACAAGGATTGGCTGGCGTACTTCGTGGTGCATTACGCCTCGCTCAACCTCAAGGGCGTGAACGACCAGGCGCCGGATCCCATCAAGGACACGATCAACAGCTACGGCTACGAGTTGGGCGGCCAGTGGAAGCCCGGCCCCTGGACGTTCAAGGGCCTGCTCTACACGGGTAACGCGTTGGGCCAGATCTTCGGCGCCATGTCGCAGTTCGGCGACATCAGCGAGGCCGGTGGCTTCGTGCAGGCGGGCTATAACTTCACGCCGAAGTGGAGCGTCAACGCATTCTATTCGCAGGCCAATCCGAGCCAGAGTGATGTCAGGCGTTGGGTGATCGGCAGCAGCACCACGGCTAATGGACTGATGAGGACGCAGCAGGGTGCACTCAGCCTGCAGTACGCGTCCGGTGCCTACGAGCTTGGCGTGGAATGGATGTACGACAAGCTGAAGTACCAGCCCGGCATCCATGGCGACATGCAGAACATCAACGGCAACCAGGTCAGCTTGAACGGCCTGTACAAGTTCTGACGCAACGCGGCGGCGACGCAGGAGGCGTCGCCGCCTCATCGGCCGGGAACGGGCTAAGGGAGAGGGCTCGCCCCGACAACGGAGAGAGAGAGAGCAAGGGCGGCGTGGCCGCTCCGGCCAGCTGCACCCTGCGTTTTCCATCCAGCGTCCCGACCGGACAGCTCAAACTCGAGGGCAACAACATGGCAACGACCGCAGTCGACATGCGCGGGTCGCTCGACACCAACCATCGCCGCGTCATCCTGGCGTCCAGCCTCGGCACGGTGTTCGAGTGGTACGACTTCTATCTTTATGGTTCGCTCGCCGCACTCATCGGCAAGCACTTCTTCAGCGGCCTCAACGAGACCAGCCAGTTCATCTTCGCGTTGCTCGCGTTCGCGGCGGGCTTTGCGGTGCGTCCGTTCGGCGCCATCGTGTTTGGCCGCCTGGGCGACATGATCGGGCGCAAGTACACCTTCCTCATCACCATCGTGATCATGGGCCTCTCGACGTTCTTCGTCGGCGTGCTGCCCGGCTACGCCACCATCGGTGTCGCCGCGCCCACCATCCTGATCGCGCTGCGCCTGCTGCAGGGCCTGGCGCTGGGTGGCGAATACGGTGGTGCCGCAACCTACGTGGCGGAACATGCGCCACAGGGCAAGCGCGGCCTGTACACCAGTTTCATCCAGATCACGGCGACGTTCGGCCTGTTCCTGTCGCTGCTGGTGATCCTCGGCACCCGCCTGGGCATGGGCACGGAAGGCTTCGAGGCCTGGGGCTGGCGCATTCCGTTCCTGATCTCCTCGCTGCTGCTGATCGTGTCGGTCTATATCCGCATGCAGCTGTCCGAGTCGCCGGTGTTCCAGCAGATGAAGGCCGAGGGCAAGCACTCTAAGGCGCCGCTCACCGAAGCGTTCGGCCAGTGGAAGAACCTCAAGCTGGTGATCCTTGCACTGCTTGGTGCCACCGCCGGCCAGGCCGTCGTGTGGTACACGGGCCAGTTCTACGCGCTGTACTTCCTTACCCAGAGCCTGAAGATCGACGGCACCACGGCGAACCTGCTGATCGCCGCGGCGCTCGCCATCGGCACGCCGTTCTTCGTGCTGTTCGGCTGGCTGTCCGATCGCGTCGGTCGCAAGCCCATCGTGCTGGCGGGTTGCCTGCTGGCCGCGCTGACCTACTTCCCGATCTTCAAGGGCCTTACGCACTACGGCAATCCGGCCATCGAGCAGGCGGCGGCGACGTCGCCGGTGAAGGTGGTGGCCGACCCGCAGGCGTGCAGCTTCCAGTTCGATCCGGTGGGCAAGAGCAAGTTCACCAGCTCATGCGACGTTGCCAAGAGCGCGCTGGCGAAGAAGGGTATTCCGTATACCAATGTGACCGCCGAGCGTGGCGCGATCGCCGAAGTGAAGATCGGCGATACCAACATCAGTTCCTTCGAAGGTGGTTCGCTCGAAGGCAAGGCATTTGCCGACCAGAGCAAGGCATTCGGCTCGCAGCTGGGTGCCGCGCTGAAGACGGCGGGTTATCCGGAGAAGGCCAATCCGGAGCAGACCAACAACGTCATGCTGATCGTGCTGCTAGCCATCCTGGTGATCTACGTGACGATGGTCTACGGACCGATCGCGGCGTGGCTGGTTGAGATGTTCCCCACGCGCATCCGCTACACCTCGATGAGCCTGCCGTATCACATCGGCAACGGCTGGTTCGGCGGCTTCGTGCCCACCATCGGCTTCATGCTGGTGGCGTGGAAGGGCGATATCTACTACGGCCTGTGGTATCCGATCATCGTGGCCATCGCCACGTTCTTCATCGGCCTGTTGTTCCTGCGCGAAACCAAGGACGTCGATATCCGCCACTGATCGCGCGGTGTGATCGAAGCAGGGGGCGCGGCATCGCTATGCCGCGCCCTTTTTCTTTCCCTTCCCTTGTAGGAGCGGACCCAGTGCGCGACCGCAACTTCGCTGGCTGGCTTCGATCAGCGGCTCTCGCATCAACCCGCCACGCAGGCAAAATGCCGCGCCTATCGCGCACTCGGTGCGCGCCTACACAAAACGGCGGCATGCAAGATACGTAAGATAACGGCGTCCGCGCGACTCACGAGTACCGCATGCCGACAGCCGGCCGCCCCACTGCCAGGCAACGCCGTCATCTGCGCCGCCACTGGCGACGCATGCTCGGCTGGACGGCGTTGCTGCTCGATCACCTCAAGCCCGTGCGCGTGTCCTTGCTGGTACTGGCGGTGGGAGCCGGCGTCGCGATTGGCGTGGACCAGGCGGCGGAACTGTTCCTGATCGCGTTGTGGACCGATCCCAATCCATGGCGCTACCTCACGCTGCTGGTCACCAGCACGCTGGCGGGCCTTTCGGTCTGGTACGCGGCGCGCAACGCTTACCGACTGCGCTATCCGCGTTGGCCCGCCCTGCAGGACGAACGCGCCGCGCCGCTGCGCGACTGGCTGCCTCGGCTGCTCGGTGCTGCAGTGCCGCTGTTGGTCTGCATGGGCTATGTGTTTGCACTCGCCAGCTTGCCGCACGGGACGTGCGGGTCCACCGATCCCTGCGAGCAGCGCAGTTGGCGTGCGATGGGACTGTTGCTGGTGTCGGCGCTGATGATCATCTTCTTCGCCACCCGCCGCCGGATGTGGAGTGCGCTGTCACGGCGCAATCCCTCCCTGGCGCCGCCCGCCCCGCGACCGTCCGCCGAGAAGCGCGTATGGCGCGTGCGCGATCTCGGGGTCATGCCATGCGTGTCCTACGCGGTGGTGGTGGTGCTCAACATCCTGGCCACCCTCCTGATCGTGCTGCGGCCCGAGGCGCTGGATGGTATCGGGCCGTTGGCGCAACTGCTGATCTCCGCCGCGTTCCTGTGCTTCAGCGGCAGCCTGTTGTGCATGATCGGCGACCGGCGTGGCGTGCCCTTGCTCAGCGCGATGCTGTTGGTGAGCGCATCGCTGCATTGGCTGCACCTCAACGACAACCATATGGTGCGCCAGTACCCGGGCATGAGCACGCACGAGCATCCGATGAAGCCGCCACCGGATTCGCGCCCGAGTTTCGATGCCTACGCCGATGCATGGCTCACCGATCGCTGTGCAGGACATCAACGGTGCCCGGTGATCCTGGTGGCCGCGGAAGGTGGCGGCATTCGCGGTGCGGCGTGGACGGCGGTGGTGCTGAGCCGGCTCACGGCGACGCTCGATGCACAATCGCACGGATCCGGCGAACCGCAGTTTCCCCGTTACCTATTCGCGGCCAGTGGCGTGTCCGGTGGCAGTCTCGGCTTGGCGACTTATGTGGGCATGCTGGCGCAACCCTCGCCGACCAACACGGTGACGCTGGAAGGACGCGCGCAGGAGATGTTGAGCCACGACTTCCTCGCACCGACGCTGGCCAACGCGTTCTTTGCCGATTTCACCCAACGATGGTTGCCGGGCGCATGGCTGAACGACCGCTCGCGCGCACTCACCCGCGCCTGGGAATCGGCGGCGCGCAAGCAGGGCGTCACCGCCTTCGCCGACCCCTTCGCAGCGCTTTATGCACAGGCGGGCGGTACGGCCGCACCCACGGTACCTGCCTTGTTCCTCAACAGCACCACGGTGAACGAAGGGCGCCGGTTCATCCAGCATCCGTTCCAACCCATTGCCACGCCGCAGCGCCAGCCGTGGACCGCGGGTTTCGACGGATCGAGCTGGCTGGATCCGCGCGTGCCGTTGAGCGAGGTAGTGCTCAACAGCGCGCGCTTTACCTACGTGAGCCCGGCGGGAACATTGGAGACGGCGCAGCCGAATCCGCCGGTACCGGCTCGCCTGCAACTCGTCGACGGTGGCTATTTCGAGAACTCGGGCACCACTACCTTGCTGGAGGTGATGCGCCTGCTTCGCGCGCGCGCTCACCAACGCAACCTGGCGTTGCGCTTCATCGTCATCCACATCAGCAACGATCCGCAGATGACCGACTTCGTCGACCGTCATGATCCGGCTAACCCGTTGCCGCTGTATTCCACCGCCTGTCCGCCGCTGCCGGGCACCGTGCGTGGCGGCGTGCGCGGCGAAGCGATTGCGCCGCTTGACGCATTGCTCGCCACGCGTACGGCCCGCGGCGAGTACGCACGCGTGCAGTTGTTGAATGCGCTGAAGACCAACGATGCCGATCCCGCGCAGGGCGACATGCTCTGGCACTTCCGGCTGTGTCGCGGCAACTATCCGATTCCGCTCGGCTGGACGATTTCCACGCCGGTGTTCACCGAGCTGGACCGGCAACTCGACCAGCATTACCCGCTGCCGGCGATGGTCCACGCCCTGCAGGTGCAACTGGCGCCCGATACGCGATAGCAAGAGGTGTCGCGCTCGCTGAGACGTCGGCGGCGCACACTGGGGCATGGCCGAATCCTTCCTTCCACCGCAGGCTCTCAAGGGCCGGGGCGCCGCTTCCAATCCCGAGGGGCGCTTCGAGTCGATCCGGCACCACGCC
Source organism: Dyella amyloliquefaciens (assembly GCF_004296575.1). Taxonomy (GTDB): domain Bacteria; phylum Pseudomonadota; class Gammaproteobacteria; order Xanthomonadales; family Rhodanobacteraceae; genus Dyella; species Dyella amyloliquefaciens. Next base: position 83,332 of record NZ_SAYT01000009.1, read on the forward strand.
GAGGACGATGGCTGGCAGAGCCTGTTGCTGGACGAAGCGGCGCCGCGCCCGTGCACGGAAGTGACCGAGGAACGTGCGCGCAGCGTCATCACGCGCAACGATTCGCCGGACATCCATTTCAACCAGGCGCTCAACCCGTATCGGGGTTGCGAGCATGGCTGCATTTATTGTTTTGCGCGCCCCTCGCATAGCTACCTCAATCTGTCGCCGGGGCTGGATTTCGAAACCAAGCTGCGCGCGAAGAGCAACCTGGCCGAGGTGCTGCGGCATGAGCTGGCGCGTCGCAACTACGTGGCCAGCCCAATCAACATCGGCAGCAACACCGATCCCTACCAGCCCATCGAGCGCCGTTGGAAACTGACGCGCGCGGCGTTGGAAGTGTTGGCCGAGTGCCGTCATCCGTGCACCATCGTCACCAAGAACGCGATGGTCGAGCGCGACCTGGACATCCTCGCGCCCATGGCGCGCGAAAACCTGGTGCAGGTGTTCGTGTCGATCAATTCGCTCGACAATCACCTCGCCGCAAAGCTTGAGCCGCGGGCGAGCGCGCCGCATCGGCGCATCAAGGCGATTCGCACCTTGGCCGATGCCGGCGTGCCGGTAGGCGTGCTGGTGGCACCGATCATTCCCGCACTCAACGACCGTGACCTGGAAGCGGTGCTTGAGCAGGCCGCCGATGCGGGCGCGCGTTGCGCCGGTTACACCACGCTGCGCCTGCCGTACGAACTGAAGGCGCTGTTCCGCGAATGGCTGGCCTTGCATGTACCTCAACGTGCGGCTCATGTGATGAGCCTGGTGCAGCAGATGCACGGCGGCCGCGATTACGACAGCGACTTCACCACCCGCATGCGCGGGCAGGGGGTATTCGCCGAATTGATACGCCGCCGCTTCGATGTGGCTTGTCGCAAGCACGGCTTTGGCCGCGCCCGCGAGCTGTGGCTCGACACCTCGAAGTTCGTGCCGCCGCGCGAGCCGTCGCCGCAGGGCCAATTGTTCTGAACATTCGCCCGAAAGGGTTGGGTAAAGCCAACAAAAAAGCCCTTTACACATAGGTCTGTTGCGCGAAAATCAGAGGTGTCCAGACTGACCGGTGTCGCTTGTGGCGACTTACCGGAGATACCTCGATGAAGACCAGGATGTGGTTCCTTGCACTCGCCGGCGCCTGCGCGACCGCCGGCATCGCCGCGACAGCCCAGGCCTCGCACGACATGGCCGCGATGGCCCAGGCGGCACCCGCCGCCGCGCCCGTTCCCGCTCCCAAGCTGCAGGCCGCGATGCGCTCGTTGTGGCATGGCCATGTGGTTCATACGCGCGAATACGCGATGGCCGTGCATGCGCATGACACGGCCAAGGCCAAGGCCGCCGAAGACGCCGTGGTGGCGAATGCCAAGCAGATTGCCGATGCCGTCGGCGGTTTCTACGGCAAGCCGGCAGGCGAGCAGACGCTGCAGTTGCTGGCGGGGCACTGGGCGGGCGTGAAGGCGCTCACCGATGCCGCGGCAGCGAAGGACACCGCTGGTGAACAGAAGGCCATGGCCGACCTCAACACTAATGTCACCGCGATCGCCAAGTTCTTCTCCGGTGCCAATCCCAACCTGCCGGAGAATGCGGTGCAGAGCTTGTTCGCGGCCCATGTGGCGCATCATGCCTCGCAGATCAGCCAGATCATGAGCGGTGACACCAAGGGCGAGCAGGTCACCTGGACGCAGATGCAGGCACACATGAACACCATTGCGGACGCACTGGCGAGCGGCATCGCCAAGCAGTTCCCGGACAAGGCAAGCTGACGATGACGGCGCTCAGGCAACTCGGTGGTACCCAGCAACGGCTGTTGCGGCAATTGCTGATGGCAAGCGAGGGCGCCACGGTGGAATCACTGTGCGAACAACTGCGCATCAGCCATAACGCCGTGCGCCAGCACCTGAGCGCCCTGATCGCCCGCGATGTGGTGGAACGCGCGCAGTCGCGACCGAGCGGTGGCAGGCCGGTGGCCTGCTATCGCCTCACCGAAGCGGGGCGTGCCTTGTTTCCGCGCAACTACGGCAGCATCGCGACGGCGTTGCTGGCGCAACTGCAGGATCGCCTCGGTGATGCGGGCATGGAACAGGTGTTGCGCGATCTCGGTCGTAGCCTTGGCAACCAGGAAGTGGCGCCCGGCGCCGATACACCCGCTGAGGAAGTGGTGCGATCGCTCGCGCAGAAACTCGATGCACTCGGCTACGAAGCCGTCGCCGCCCGGCATGGCGAGGAGTGGCAGGTCGAGGCCTTCAATTGCGTATTCCATGCGCTGGCGCAGCAGCACCCGCAGGTGTGCAAGTTCGATCTGTCCTATATGGAAGCCGCGACTGGCCGACGCGTGCACCACATGGAATGCATCGTGCGCGGCGGACACGTGTGCCGCTTTCGCCTGGGCACCTTGCTGATCGACGAAGCCAAGGCCAAGCGCTGACGAGTGGCTAAAAAAAGCCGCCGATGTTTCCATCGGCGGCTCGGTGTTGCTGAAGCTGGTGAAAGGCTCAGCCCTTCGCCGGCAGGTACTTGTCGAACCACATCAGTGCGCGCTGCAGCACATCGCGCTGGTGATCCGGATCGACGAAGTGATGGCCTTCGTTCGGATACACCACCAGCGAGGTCGGCACGCCCAGTGCACGCAGCGCATGCCAGTACTCGAACGACTGCGGCGCCGGGCATTCCGCGTCGCGATCGCCGACCACAATCAAGGTGGGCGTCTTCACCTGCTTGATGTAGTTGATCGCCGAGCTCTTGGCGTATACCGCCGGATCGTCGTACACCGAGGCGCCGAAGAACGGCAGCATCCACTGGTCGATCAGGTTCTGGCCGTAGTAGCTCTGCCAGTTGGCGATGCCGGCACCGGCCACCACCGCGCGGAAGCGCTGCGTCTGCGTCGGCACGAACATGCTCATGAAGCCGCCGTAGCTCCAGCCGGTGAGGCCGAGGCGCTTGTCGTCGACCGGCAGCTTCTTCTCGATGGTGTCGATGCCGGCGAGGATGTCGCGCAGGTCACCGTGGCCGAAGTCCTTGCGGTTGGCCTGCACATAGGCTTCGCCCTGGCCGAAACTGCCGCGCGGGTTCGGCATGAACACGAAGTAGCCCAGCGCCGAGAACGGCACGCCGCCGAAGCCCACGCCCGGCCAGCGCGGCATCACCGCGGCGGACGGACCGCCGTGCACGGTGACGATCATCGGGTACGACTTCTTCGGATCGTAGTTGGCCGGGTACAGCAGCCAGCCCTGCACGTGGCGGCCTTCGTTGTCCCATTCCACCGACTCGGTCTTGCCCCACGACGGCTTCAGGCCGGCATTGAGACGCGTAACGGCAGGCGGCGGCGTCTTGCCGAGTTCGCCGGCGTGGACCTCTGGCGCCGTTTCGTAAGAGCTCTGGATGAAGGCAACCTTCGTCTGGTTTGCCGACAGCGACAACGCCATCGAGTCGGTGCCGTCGTAGATGCTCGCCGGCAGCGTGAACAGCGTGGCCGACGGCTCGGCCTTGTTGCCGGTAACCGTGTACTGGGCCACTTCGCTCTGGCCGTTGCGTACCTGCGAGACCAGCATGTTCGCGTTGGCCGTCCAGGCGAACCACACCAGGGTCACCTTGGTGTCCGGCGTGAGGTTGACCGGCTCACCGCCGTTGGCGGGCACCGCGTAGATGTCGCCGCCGGTGGAGCCCTGGTCGCTCATCAGGCCGCCGATGAAGGCGATGCGCTGGCCGTCAGGCGAGAAGCGCGGCAGCGCCATCTGCAGGCCGTGCAGTGAGCCCTTCACCGTGGTCGGATCGAGCACCATGGTCGCCTTGGCATCAACCTTGGCGTCCTGCACGTAGAGCTTGGCCACCCACCAGTTGTTGTCGCCCGGCGGCGGTGCGCCCACGTAGGCAATGCGCTTGCTGTCAGGCGACCAGCTGTACTCATAGGTGTAGGTGTTGGCGTCGGTGAGCAGGCGCACCGCGCCGCCCGCGGCGTCCACCGTCGCCACGCGCTGCACTTCCAGACCATCCACGCCGATTTCGCCGGAGGCCGGCTTGGCCGCGTAGACGGCGCTGGCGCGACGGGTGCCGTTGGGCACGTAGAGGAAGCCCAGCGACTTGCCGTCCGGCGACCAGGTGAGATCGTCGCTCACGCCGGGCAGTTCGACCACGCGCTTGGGCGTGCCCTTGGCTGCCACGTCGACCACCAGCAAGTCCTTCTGCTTGCCACCGCTGGCGCAGTTGGAGATGAAGGCCAGGCGATGCGAATCCGGTGCCCACACCATGTTGCTGGAGCTGCAGCTGCCCGGCTTGCTGTCGCTGACGCGGTGCACGTCGCTGCCGTCAGCCTTCGCCACCTCGATGCCGTCCTTGCCTTCGCTGCGCACCACCCAGGCGAGCTGCGTGCCGTCGGGCGAAAGCTGCACGGCGCTGATCTGGTGCACCTTGCCGAGCTCGGTCAGCAGCTGTTCGATGCGCGGATCGACTTGGGTGGGTGCGGCGAACGCGGAGGGTGCCAGTGCAGCGATGAGCACGGGCAGTAGGAGACGCGTGGGCTGGGGCATGGACGTGCCTGTAGCGATGGAAACCGTAAACGCTAACAGGTCACTTCCACCTCGTGTAGGCAACCCGCCATTAGTCATGCCACGGCTGCCGCTTGCCGCTCAGGAACTTGCGATGTCGCTGCCGGCGCGACTCAGTGCGCGGCAATCGCCTGCTGCTGGTGCGCGGCCTGCACCGCCGCGATCTTCGCCTTGATCGCCGGCATCGCCGCCAGCGCGGCGCGTTCGCCTTCCAGGATCGCCTGATTCTTCTGTTCGAAGTCCGCCGCGCCGATCTGATTCACCTTCGGGCGTATCACGATGTCCGCGCGCGCCAGCTCCTGCTCGCCGAGCTTCTGGCCCATGATGCTGATCGACTGGCCCACGATGTTGAACATGCCCTGCGGGTTGGTGCCGTCGGCCTTGCTGGAGATATCCACGGCAATGACCACGTCGGCGCCGAGCTGGCGCGCGGCGTCCACGGGCACCGGGCTCACCACGCCGCCGTCGATGTAATGCTTGCCGTTGATCTCCACCGGCTCGAACACGCCGGGCACGCTGCTGGAGGCGCGTACCGCCTGGCCGGTGTTGCCGCGCACGAACACGGTGCGCTGGCCGGTTTCGAGCTGGGTCGCCACCGCGGCGAACGGCAGGTTGAGCTTGTCGAGCGTGCGGTTCTTCACCTGCTGGTTCACGTAGTCCTGCAGCTTCTGGCCCTGCACCACGCCGCCGGAGAACAGGCGCACGTCGCGCAGGTTGGCCTGGTCCAGCGTGTACGCCGTCTCCTGCAACTGGAACGGATCCATGCCGCTGGCATACAGCGAACCCACCACGCTGCCCGCGCTGGTGCCCGCCACCACGTCCGGCCGGATGCCGTTGGCTTCCAGCATCTTGATCACGCCGATGTGCGCGAAACCCTTGGCCGCGCCGCCACCGAGCGCCAGACCGATACGCAGCTTCACCACCGGCGGCGGCACCAGCGGTGCGGGCGGCGGCGTGGGCTTGGTGCTGCCGAAGCAGGCGCACAGCACGAGGCTGGCGAGCAGGGGCAGGAGCGGGCGAAAGCGGCGGATGGTGGACATGGCTCGTGGCGCGGTGGGTTGAATGCGACCGCCTTGAACGAAGTGGTCACTGGCGCGCGAGTGTACGGCCGCCGAAGGGCGGCGTGCTGTCGGCGCCGGGCGCTTGTTGGGCGCTGCTCAGAAATCCGCCAGCCGGGGGAGACGGCCAGGCCGTCTCCCCTCGTGGGGTCAGGCAGCCGCGTCGGCTTCCACGTGGTAGTGCGTGGCCACTTCCACTTCCTTCTTCGAACCGAGGAACACCGGCACGCGCTGGTGCAGGCCGCTCGGCTGGAGCTCCATGATGCGCTCGCGACCGGTGGTGGCCGCGCCGCCCGCCTGCTCGATGATGAAGGCCATCGGGTTGGCTTCGTACATCAGGCGCAGCTTGCCGCCCTTGGACTTGATCTTGGCGTCCAGCGGATAGAAGAACACACCGCCGCGCGTGATGATGCGATGCACGTCGGCCACCATCGAGGCCACCCAGCGCATGTTGAAGTCCCTGCCGCGCGGGCCTTCCTGGCCGGCCAGCAGCTCGCCGATGTAGCGCTGCATCGGCGCTTCCCAGTGGCGCTGGTTCGACATGTTGATGGCGAACTCACCAGTCTCTTCCGGGATGCTGATGTCGCGACGGCTGAGGGTGAAGCTGCCTACTTCGCGGTCCAGCGTGAACTCGTGCGTACCGTGGCCGAAGGTCAGCACCAGCACCGTGGCCGGGCCGTAAACCACGTAGCCGGCGGCGAGCTGGGTGGTGCCCGCCTGCAGGAAGTGTTCGGCCTTGGGTTCGGTGATGCCATCCGGACAGCGCAGGACCGAGAAGATCGTGCCGACCGAGATGTTCACGTCGATGTTGGAGCTGCCGTCGAGCGGATCGAACAACAGCAGGTGGTTGCCTTTCGGGTACATGTCGGGGATCGGCTGCGGGTCTTCCATCTCCTCCGACGCGCAGGCGGCGAGCTGGCCACCCCAGGCGTTGGCTTCGAGCAGGATCTCGTTGGAGATCACGTCCAGCTTCTTCTGCGCCTCACCCTGGATGTTGCCGGTGCCGGCCTCGCCGAGCACGCCGCCCAGGGCGCCCTTGTTGGTGGCCACCGCGATGCGCTTGCAGGCGCGCGCCACGACTTCGATCAGCAGGGACAACTCGGCATTGATGCGGCCGGCGCGTCGTTCCTCGATCAGGAACTGGATCAGCGAGATGGACTTCATGACAAACCCGCAAGCGAAGGGATGCCTATTGTCCGGGCAGAACCGGCCGCTTGTCAGCTCAAAATGTGACCAGTGCATTCATCTATATGTCATGAAACTCTTTTTGGTCGAACCAGTCGCATCAAGGCTCCCCTGTGGGAGCGCACCCTGTGCGCGACCGCGTAGCGACGCCGATACCTCGGTCCGCCGCTTGTCGCGAAACCCTCAGGCCACGCCAGCCCAGTCGCGCACAGGGTGCGCTCCCACATTACTGGCGGGTGAGCCCCTACTGACAATACGTTGGCAGCAGGGGGTCCCCACACTGACAGCCGTCAGAAGGAGGGAGTCTTATGCGCAACACGGTGTATTTCCTGGCGTTCGACGGCTTTGCGGACTGGCATGCGGCGCATGCGCTCTGCGAGATCCGTCGCCCCGGCGAATGGCAGTTGAAGACGGTGGGTTTTTCCCTGCAGCCGGTGCTCTCGATGGGTGGGCTGCGGGTGGTGCCCGAATTGACCCTGGAGCGGCTGGACCTGAAGCGCGCGGCGATGCTGATCGTGCCGGGCGGTTACCTGTGGGAACACGGGCACGGCGAGGAAGCGGTGGAAGCCGTCCGCCGCATCCACGCCGCCGGTGCGCCGGTGGCCGCCGTCGACAGCGGCGTGCTGGTGCTGGCGCGGGCCGGTTTGCTGGATGCCTGCCGTCATACCGGCAGCTGGCCCGGCCACATCGGCGCCCACGTGCCCGGTTATGCAGGTGCCGATCAGTTCGACCCGACTGTGCTCGCCGTCAGCGACGGCGGCACGATCACTGCCAGCCAGCTCGGCAGCGTGGAGTTCGCCCGCGAAGTGATTCGCACGCTCGACCTCTACAGCCCCAGCGACCGCGAGCACTGGTTCCGCCTGTTCAAGCACGCCCTGCCGCCGCCCTGGTGTGCAGGCGATGCCGCCACCGCCGTGGCGGCCTGACGAAAGGAGGATGTCATGCCGTTCCCGATTGGAAAGATCCTGATGGCCTACCGTCCGCTCTACATGCGCGGCCTGTTGATGGACGGCCAGTACAAGCTGCCTGCCACGAACCGGGAACCGGTCGCTGGCAAGCGCGAGAAAGCCCCCAGCACCGAGGTGAAGACCGAACGCATGCCCAAGGTCATCGCCAGCAAGCCCCTTCATGGAGCCCTGTCATGAGTCGCATCTATCACGGCAGTTGCCATTGCGGCGCCGTCCGCTTCGAGGCCGAACTGGACCTGGCTGCCGGCACCGGTCGCTGCAACTGCTCCATCTGCCGCAAGCTACGCTTCTGGGGCGCCATGGCCAAGCTTGAGACGTTCCGCCTGATCAGTGGCGAAGAGGCGCTGGTCGATTACCAGTTCAACACCCAGAGCACGCACAATCTGTTCTGCCGGCATTGCGGCGTGCACTCGTTCCATCGCGGCTATGTGGAGCAGATCGGTGGCGAATTCCTGTCCGTCAATCTTGCCTGCCTGGATGACGCCAGCGACGAGGAGTGGGCCGCCGCTCCGATCCGCTACTCCGACGGTCGCGACAACAACTGGTGGAACGCACCTGCCGTTACCAGCTATCTCTGAGCGGAGGCATTGCCATGACCACGCCACGTGTCACCTTCTATCACGCACCCAACAGCCGTTCCGGCGGCACGCGTGCGCTGCTCGAAGAACTCGGTGTCGAGTACGACCTGCACGTGCTCAACCTCAAGCACAACGAGCAGCGCCAGCCGCCGTATACGGACGTGAATCCGATGGGCAAGGTGCCGGCCATCTGGCACAACGGTGGCCTCGTTACCGAGCAGCCGGCGGTGTACCTGTACCTCGCGGATCTTTATCCGGAGAAGGGACTCGCCCCACCCATCGGCGATCCGTTGCGCGGGCCATACCTGCGCTGGATGGTGTTCTATGGTTCGAGCTTCGAGCCCGCGTTGGTGGATCGCGCGATGAAGCGCGAGCCGGTGCAGCCGTCGACGTGTCCCTACGGCGATTGGGACACCATGTTCAACACGCTGGTGGCGCAGCTCGAACGTGGCCCGTACATGCTGGGCGAACGCTTCAGCGCGCTCGACGTGTTGTGGGGAAGCGCGTTGCGCTGGACCACGATGTTCAAGCTGGTGCCGGAATTGCCGGTGATCACCTCGTATATCGAGCGCGTTGGCTCGCGTCCGGCGATGCAGCGCGCCGCCGCGCTGGATGCCGAGCTGGCGGCAGCGCAGGCGGCCTGAGTCCGATGTTTCGCGCGTACTTTCCCCACCGCCATCCCGGTGCAAGCGGGAGCCCGGTAGCTGTCGTTCTCGCAGGGACGCCAAAGCCGCCGGGTTCTTCCTTGCGCAGGGGTGACGGCTGCGGGTAAAGGTCGAGGCTTCGCCCGCATGACTTCCCGCAACCGTGACTCCCGGCGCTGGCCGTGGCCCAGTCGGTCGGCCATCATGCACCGATGCGTCGCGCCGACCGGCTCTTCCTCATCATCCACGCCCTGCGCGGGCGTCGTACCGCGCTGCAGGCGCGCCAGCTCGCCGGCACGCTCGGCGTATCGCTGCGCACCGTCTATCGCGACGTGGCCGACCTGCAGCTTTCCGGCGTACCGATCGAAGGTGAAGCCGGCGTCGGTTATCTCCTGCGCAAGGGTTCGGACATCCCGCCGCTGATGTTCACCGCCGACGAACTCGAATCGCTGGTGGTGGGCACGCGCTTCGTGCGCGCCTTCGCCGGGCAGAAGCTGGCCGAAAGCGCACAGGCCGCGTTGCTGAAGATCGAGGCCGTGCTGCCACCCGAACTGCGTGATCGCGCCACGCGCACGCGCATCTATGCGCCGATCTGGCGCGACCAGACCAAGACCGATTTCGCGGCCCTCATCGATCGGCTCAACGCGGCCATCACTGACAGCCAGGTATTGCGGCTGGAATACGCCGATGAAGCCGGGCGCGAGAGCATGCGCGAAGTGGAACCGTTGTGCCTCGCTTTCTGGGGCGGCGCGTGGACGCTAGGCACCTGGTGCCGTTTGCGCGTGGGTTTCCGCAATTTCCGGCCGGATCGCATTCGAGGGTGCACCATTACCGGGGAACGCTTCGGCAGCGAGGATGGACGCAACCTCGACGCGTACCTGCAGGCGATGCGGGGGTATTACGAGGGGATGGAGAGCTGAGGGGATTTCGGCGCTGGCGCCGACATGGGTGGACAGTTCTTCGTCACGCGTTTCGCCTCAATCTTCATGCACGCCAGCCCACTCTCCCTGTAGGAGCGCACCCTGTGCGCGACCACCTTTCGCCTCGCTCCTTCCGATCCGTCACTCCTGCGAGGCGCTTTTCAACAGCCGGAGGCTGGTCAGGCAGGAGTCCAGTGACTTTCGCTTTTGATCTAGCGTTCTCGCCGACTTGCCCGCCTGCCGCGGGCTTCCGGACCGCTGCCGCGGCCCGGGTCACTTTTCTTTGCTTGCTCAAAGAAAAGTAACCAAAAGAAAGATCACCCCGCGTGGCGCTGTCTGGGCTGCGCCCAGCCAGTCCGTGAGGGGCGGCCGGGCTTTTCGACCGGGCTCCTGCCCGGACGAAAAGTGCCCGACGTCCTGTCGGGCACCCCTGCGGGGCCTATTCGTCCACCCCTCACCGCCACACAGGGGATGTTTCAAGGCTCGTGCCGCTGCGCGGCACATCGAGCAGCGGAGCTGCAGAGCTCGTTGTAGGGGCGCACCCAGAGCGCTCCTACTGGGGCGAGAGAGAAGTAATCCCATCCCCCACACAGAAAAGAGACCCACCCCACCGCATCAGTTACCCTCACCCCGCCACCCGCGCCGGAGCCACCGATGCCCGCGACCGAGAACCCCAACGCTGCCCCCACCTGGCATCTGGACCTCGTATCCGGCCTCTCCATCGCCGGCCTCCTGCTTCCAGAGGCGGTGGCCTACTCAGGCATCGCCAATCTGCCGCCACAGGCGGGTGTGATTGCACTCTTCGTAGGCCTGGCCATCTACGGCCTGCTGGGCCGCAGCCGCTACGCCATCGTTTCCGCCACGTCCTCGTCGGCCGCCGTGCTGGCGGCCGGTACGCTGGCGTTGGCAGGTGGCGACAACGTCTCGCGCGCAGCCATAGGCGCCATGCTCGTGCTGCTGACGGGCGTGTGTTTCCTGATTGCCGGCGCTGCGCGCCTGGGCGGCCTCTCGCACCTGATCGCGCGGCCGGTGCTGCGTGGCTACACCTTCGGACTCGCCTGCGTCATCGCGTTGAAGCAGCTGCCGCACCTGTTTGGCGTGGCGGGCCTGCACGGTGATTTCGTGCCAAAGCTGCTGTACGAACTGGCCACGGTGTCGCCACAGATGAAGCTCGCTTCCGTGGGCACGGGCGTGGTCGCGTTGTTGCTGCTGTTCGCCAGTGAGCGCTTCCGGCGCGTGCCCGGGAGCCTGGCGGTGATCGTGCTGGGCGTGGCGGCATCGGGGTGGCTGCAGGGGCAGGGCGTCGAGCTCACCGGTCGGATCGACCTGGCCCAGGCGTTGGGTTGGCCCCGTTGGCCGGAAAGCGGTCAATGGTTGCCGAGCGTGGAATTGGCGGCCGCCTTGCTGCTGATCCTCTACGCGGAGTCGTACAGCTCCATTCGAGGCTTCGCGCTCAAGCACGGCGACAAGGTCGAGCCCAACCGCGATCTGATCGTGCTGGGCATCGCCAACGTGGTGTCGGGTGCGCTGCATGGCATGCCGGTCGGCGCCGGTTATTCGGGGACGTCGGCCAACGAAGCCGCGGGAGCACGTTCGCGCCTGTCCGGCCTGATCGCCGCGGGCACGGTACTGCTGCTGGTGCTGTTCGCGTTGCGCTGGATCGAGCGCATACCGCAGCCGGTGCTGGCGGCGATCGTGATTCATGCGGTGAGCAAGTCGCTGCGCCTGTCCACTTTCGCGCCCTACCTGCGCTGGCATCGCGATCGGCTGGTGGCGCTGGCCGCCGTGTTGGCCGTGCTGTCGCTGGGCATCCTCAATGGCCTGCTGTTCGCCATCGCTTTCAGCCTGGTGATGTTGCTGCGCCAACTGGCGACGCCGCGGCTGTGCGTGCTGGGCCGCCTCTCCAACAGCCACGATTTCGTGGACATCGCCCAGCATCCCCAGGCGGTACCGCCGCCGGGCATGTTGATCGTGCGTCCCGAGGAACCGCTGTTCTTCGCCAACGCCGAAACCGTGCTGGCGCAGGCGCGCCATCGCGTCGAGGCGAAGCAGGGGCTGCATCGGGTGATCCTGAGCCTGGAGGAATCGCCCGATCTCGACGGCACCGTGCTCGAGTCGCTGGGAGATTTCGTCACCTGGCTGGACGCTCGTGGCATCGAGCTGCGCGTGGCACGATTGAAGGATGATGCCCGCGACGCGCTCATCCGCATGGCGCTACCCCAGCTTCCGCCACAGGCGCTGGACGACTGGAGCGTAGAGGATGCCGTGTTGGCACCATCGCCCACTTCTTCTTCGGACAAGGGAAATTCGTAGTGACCCGATCCATCCGCATGACCTGGCTGGCCATGGCCGCCCTCGCCGTTGCCGCGCCCGCCTTGGCTGCACAGGACGCCGCCGCCCGCTTCAAGCAGATCTATGACACCGAATGGGCCTGGCGTAACGGTCAGTCCGGGATTGCCTCTTCCGGCGAGGCGCAGCCCAATGGCGGGCGCCTGGACAATGTGGATGCCGCCAGCCAGCAGAAGCGACAGGATTACTGGCAGAAGGTGCTGAAGGATCTCGACGGCGTCGACGTGAAGCAGCTGTCGCCGGAGGACCAGGTCAACTACGCGATCTACCGTGCGCAGATCCAGAACCTGCTCGCCGTGCAGACGTTCAAGCAGTGGCAGATGCCGTTCAACAGCGACTCGGCGTTCTGGAGCGACCTCGGCTACGTGCTCGAAGGCGACAACTTGCGCACCGCGCAGGACTACAAGCATTACATCGAGCGCCTGGGCCAGGTGCCGTCGTACTTCAACCAGCAGATCGACAACATGCGGGACGGCCTTGCACGCGGCTTCAGCGTGCCGCGCGAGGTGCTCAATGGCCGCGACGTGTCGATCGCTGCTGTGGCCGACCTCAAGGATCCGACCAAGAGCAGCTTCTACAAGCCGTTCGAAAAAATGCCGACCTCGATCGCGCCCGCTGATGCGGCGAAGCTGCAGGACGAGGCGAAGCAGGTGATCGGCGGCAAGGTGATTCCGGCCTACAGCACCCTGCTCACCTTCTTCCGCAACGAGTACGTGCCCAAGGCGCGCACCACGCTCGCGGCCGAGTCCATGCCAGACGGCAAGGCGTGGTATCGCCAGCAGATCATCGAATACACCACGCTCGATCTCGATCCCGACACCATCCACAAGGTGGGCACGGAGCAGGTGGCGAAGATCCACGCCGAGATGGTGAAGACCATGCAGGAGACGGGCTTCAAGGGAAGCTTCGCCGACTTCCTGCACTTCCTGCGCACCGATCCGCAGTTCTACGCCAAGACGCCCGACGAACTGCTGATGCGCACCGCCTGGGTGGCGAAGCAGGTGGACGCACAACTGGGCAAGGAGTTCGGTCGCCTGCCGCGCCAGCGCTTCGCCATCGTGCCGGTGCCGGCGGACATCGCGCCGTACTACACCTCCGGCCGCGGCGGCGCCTCGAGTTACCTGGTCAACACCTACGACCTGCCGTCCCGCCCGCTCTACAACATGCCGGCGCTGACCCTGCATGAATCGGCGCCGGGTCACTCGCTGCAGCTGGCGCTGGCGGCGGAACAGAAGGGCCAGCCGGCGTTCCGCCGTGAAGGCTATATCTCCGCGTACGGTGAAGGCTGGGGCCTGTATTCCGAATACCTCGGCAACGAGATGGGCATCTACAAGACGCCCTATGACCGCTTTGGTTATCTCACCTACCAGATGTGGCGCGCCTGCCGTCTCGTCGTCGACACCGGCATCCATCACCTCGGTTGGACGCGCCAGCAGGCGATCGACTTCATGACGCAGAACACCGCGCTATCCGATCGCGAGATCGCCAACGAGGTTGATCGCTACATCAGCTGGCCTGGCCAGGCGCTGTCCTACGAACTGGGCTACCTGAAGATGCTCGAGCTGCGCCAGAAGGCCGAGCAGGCGCTGGGCACCAGGTTCGACGTGCGCCACTTCCACGACACCATCCTGCAGCTCGGCTCCGTGCCACTGCCGGTCCTGGAAAAGCGCATCGACCGCTTCATCGCCGACGGCGGCCCCGAGCCGGACTTCGGCTGCGATTGCGACAAGCCGAAGACTCCGTAATCACACGTGGCTACGCCCTCTCTCTCCTGCAGTTGCTGCCAAGGCAACCTGCGGAGGGAGGGGTGTAGTGCGGGTAGTGAAGATCGCTGACCCATAGCAACTCACCGTTTGAACCAGCTTTGAGGCCCGCCTGCCTCCTCGGAAAAGCAGCTAAGCTCCAACGCCATCGCCAGACACCGTTTCAGGGGGAACGAGGTTATGAGTGACATGCAGGGAGTGCTGGACAAGGACTGGCACAAGGACATCCGTTACCCGTTGGTCTATCGGGTAACGACCGGTCAGAAGATCGCTTGCGGGTTTTTGGGCTTGCTGTTCGGTGCCATGGGCATCGGCCTGTTTTATCTGGCGCAGAACGGACGCTCCGATGGCGCCTCCGGCGCCTTTCTCGGCTTCGTGGCCATGTGCCTTCTGGCTATTCCCGTCTACGCCCTCGCTTACGCCATGAACGCCCGGGTGACGCTGGAGGCGCGAGCCATCGAAGTCCGCGGTGCCTTTGGCACGCGGCGGTTGGAAACGGGGGACATCGTGGGCCGTCGCCTGGTCAGCGGGCGCAGCGTGGTCTATCCCGTAATCGTCCCGAAGCAAGGGCGCCCGCTCAGGCTTACCCGCGCGACGTTCGGCCTCGACGACCGCTTCAACGCCTGGTTCAGCGCCTTGCCTGACTTAGACGAGCAGGAGCGGGCGTCGACCCTGGCGATGGTCGAGCAGGACGCCACGCTGGGCAGCAACGCGCAGGAGCGCCTGTCGAAACTGGAAAAGGCGAAGCAGACCGCCAAGGTGCTCAACCTGCTGCCGATGGCCCTGCTGGCGTGGGGCTTCGTGTATCCCAGGCCGTATGCCGCGATGATCGCCTGTGCCGCACTGATGCCGTGGTTGGCGATCGGTCTCTCGTGGGCAAAGCCGAACCTGTTCCAACTCGATGGCAAGCAACGCGATGTGCGCCCGAACCTCGCCACTCTGTTGATCATGCCGCCGCTGGTGCTGGCGATGCGCGCGCTGTTCGACGTCCACGTCATCGACATCAAGCAGCTGTTGCTGTGGGGTTCGCTGTTGGGGATGCCGCTTTGCCTGGCGGTCGTGATGGCGCCGAAGGCGGCGTCGTCCACGACCCCAAAGCCGTGGGCGCTGCCTCTCGTCATGTTGCCCTTCATGGCGGCCTATGGGGTCGGCCTGCTGGCGCTCGTCGATACGATGTGGGACGACGCACCCGTCCAGGTGTTCCAGACTTCGATCACCGGCAAGCATGTGAGCCACGGCAGATCCACCACCTACGAGGTCTATCTGGCGCCGTGGGGTGACACCATCGACGACGACAGCGTCATGGTGTCACGCGCCTACTTCGACGCCGTGAACCAAGGCGACATGGTTTGCGTCCGCCTTCATCCCGGCAGGTTCGGCCTACGCTGGATGCAGTTGGGCAGTTGCCGCCAGTAGCCGCATGACGCCTGCCTTGCCTGGCGAAGATCAAGGCTTGGCGGGCTGGGCTTTGCCGGTTTCCAGATAGCTCTGCAAGCGCTGCAGCTGCGCCATCAGTACGCCGTCAATCGACGGGGCGAGCTTGTCCAGCCCGCTGCTGCCTGAGCCATTCACGCGGTACTCGAACTGCAGCGCAGTGCCATCGCCCGACGGCTTGAGTGCAAACGTCATCACCCCTTGCACCGCCATGCTTTGCAGCGGGCCCAGTGCCGTATCCAATCGCAGCAGTTTGCCCGGGTTTGCCCAGATCACGCGCCCGTG
This sequence comes from Dyella amyloliquefaciens, assembly GCF_004296575.1. Taxonomy (GTDB): domain Bacteria; phylum Pseudomonadota; class Gammaproteobacteria; order Xanthomonadales; family Rhodanobacteraceae; genus Dyella; species Dyella amyloliquefaciens. The sequence continues at coordinate 99,081 of NZ_SAYT01000009.1, forward strand.
GGCCACGCTCTGCGTAGCCCAGCGTTCGCAGAAACAGCCACCCGCCACGGATTGCATGCTGAGGTTCGTGGCATCGCCGGAATAGGTGTGTTCGCCGTCCCACCAGCGGCCGATGTCGATCAGCGCGGCGTATACCTTGTTCGGCGACGCCTGGATCGTCCGCGCATTGACGATCAGCAGATGGTCCGCGCTGGATTCCTTGACCTCGGCGTGCGCGCTGATCGAGCAGGCGACGGACGCCACGACAAGCAGGGGCAGGGCACGCATGGTGTTCTCCCGCAACGAAGGCGGCAGGAGTATGCGCGGGGTGTTGGGTGCCCCATATAGGCTGGTTGGCGTAGAGGCTTTCGTCGGGCGGAGGTGCGGACGGTTGGTTACGGGCGGGGGAGTCCGGGTGGAGTCGGTCCGGCCGTACAGGCTGCTGGCGAAAACTTCACCAATGCAGTATATTGACATCAAGGTTTATACGGAGAGTACGCCATGGCTGCACATCTCCAGTCCGACGCCATCCCGGCGGCCGATCTGAGCGGCCCCGCCCTGCGCGGCTTCTTCAACCTCGCCGAACGCTGGAACCTGCGCATCGCCGACCAGCGCCGCCTGTTGGGCGATCCGCCGGAATCCACCTTCTACAAGTGGAAGCGTCTGCAGGAAGGCACGCTCGGCCGCGACACGCTCGAGCGCATCAGCTACCTGCTCGGCATCTGGAAAGACCTGCAGATCCTGTTCCCGGACCCCAAGCAGGCCGATGAATGGGTCCACCGCGCCAACCAGGCATCGCTGTTCGGCGGACAGTCGGCCTTGCAGCGCATGTTGTCGGGCAACGTGGCCGACCTGTATGTGGTTCGCCAGTATCTGGACGCCCAGCGCGGCTGGAACTGAAGACTGCGCGGCAGCCTCGCGTTGCGAAGGACGAGGCCCGCTGTGCGAGACGCATTCGCTCGCAGGGTGTCAGCCGAATCTCACGGGCAACCAGCGTGCGGCCCACGTCGCAGCTGGCGATACGGGTGCCCGCCATACTTCCACCTCTGGCAGACAGCGTGAGTAGCACTCGTCATGGCAGACATTCCACCACTCAAACGCGTTCGCTGGAGCCAGGCGTATCGCATCGTGCCCAGCCGCTTTCCGCCGGTGGGCGTGTTCGATCGCATCGCTGCACCGGGCGACCTGGAAGCGCTCTACGCGATCGAAGCGATGACCAATCCGCGCCTGCGCGACGAACTGGGCCAGTTGCCGCTCGTTCCGAGGGAGCGACGCATCAGCGGTCCCGGCAGTACGCCGGTGATGGCGGCGTTCACCCACCTCAATCCCGAAGGCAGTCGTTTCTCCGACGGCAGCTGGGGCGTGTTCTACGCGGGGCACAGCATTGCCACGGCGGTGGAGGAAACGGTGTATCACCGCGAGCGCTTTCTCGCCGCCACCGCGGAGCCACCCTGCGATATCGAAATGCGCTGTTATCGCACCAGCATCCAGGCCAGGCTGCACGACCTGCGTGGTGGCTGGAAAGCCGAGCACGATCCCGACCACTACGCCGCGGGCGTTGCTTTGGCGCGCCGCCTACGCAACGAAGGTTCGGACGGCCTCGTGTACGACAGCGTGCGCCATCGTGGCGGCGAATGCGTGGCTGTGTTCTACCCGGATCGCGTAGCACCCTGCGTGCAGGCACAGCACCTGATGTATCGCTGGGACGGCAAGCGCATCGCCCAGGTACTCACGGTGGATGAGTGGAAGCGCGGATGAACTCGTAACGGGTCGTCACAAAGAAAAAGGGCCTCCCATGACGGGAGGCCCACCCGGCATCCTTGCCGGAAGCCCTTTCCAAGGAAATCAGAAGCGGTAGCCGAGGCTCACGCCGTAGACGAGCGGATCGATCTTGGCGGTGCCGACCTTGGCGCCGTTGACGTGCACATCGCTCTCGATGTCGACCCAGCGCAGGTCGGCGGTGAAGAGCCACTTCGGCGAGAGCTTCACGTCGATGCCGGCGTGTGCGGCCACGCCCCAGCTGTTGTCGATGCTGACGCTGGCGCCCTTGAGTGCACCGGTGCCCTTGGTGTCGAAGAAGTTGGTGTAGTTCACGCCCACGCCCACGAACGGTGACACCTGGCTATCGGGAAGGAAGTGATAGTTGATGCCCAGGGTCGGCGGCAGTTGCTTGGTCTGCGCGACCTTGCCCACGCCAGACAGCTTCACGTCGTGCTGGAACGGCCAGGCCGCCAGCAGGTCCACGCCGAGGTTCGGCGTGATCATGTATTCGATGCTGCCGGTCGGACGCACGCTGGTGCTGGTGGTCGAACGGGCGCCGGCCAGGTTGCCGGTGTTGCTCTTGGGATCAACCGCGTGCGCACCGAAGCGCACGACCCAGTTGTCGTTGCTGTCGGCATGGGCGGCGGGAGCGGCAACGGCGCCGAGGACTGCGGCGATGACGAGGGGAAGCAGAACTTTCATGGGGCTCATCCGTGTGGGTATCGTTTCGAACGGGCCCATGCTCGTGAGAATTTCGTTGTGCGGTTTTGACTTGCATCAAGCGAAACTGGGGCATACGGACGCATGCCCTGCAGCACCTCGAAAAGAAAAAGCCCGCCATTCGGCGGGCTTTTCGTGTTGATGATGCGTTGAGTGCTTACGTATCGGCGTTGGTCGCCCAACCCTCGCGATTGCCGCGCGTGAACACGCGGTCGCTGTCCAGCACGTCGCCCGCAGCATGCGGGTTTTCTTCGCGCAGCTTGGCGTAGATCGGCGTGAAGTCGGGATGAGTGGCTTCGAACAACTGCTCGAAGCTGTCGATCACGAAATAGGTTTGCTGGTAGGTGTCGATGCGGTAGCGCGTGCTCATCACGCGTTCCAGGCCGAAGCCGATGCGATTCGGCGAGGGCGAGTCCAGCGAGTAGATCGACTCGCCCTTCGAGCTGACGATGCCCGCGCCATAGATGCGCATGCCGTCCTTGGTGTTGATCAGGCCGAACTCCACCGTGTACCAGTACAGGCGCGTGAGGTTCATCAGAGCTTCGGGGCCGATCGCGAAGGCCTTCATGCCGCCGCGGCCGTAGGCCTGCATGTAGTCGGCGAACACCGGGTTGAGCAGCAGCGGAACGTGGCCGAACAGGTCGTGGAACAGATCGGGCTCGCTGAGGTAGTCGAGCTGATCGGGCTTGCGGATCCACCAGCTCACCGGGAAACGGCGGTTGGCCAGGTGGTCGAAGAACACTTCATCGGGCAGCAGGCCTTCCACGGCGACCAGTTCCCAGCCGGTGGTCTCGCCCAACACCTTGTTGAGGTCGGCGAACTTCGGGATGCCGCCGTCACCCATGCCGAAACGCTCCACCCCATCCAGGAACTCCTGGCAGGCACGCCCCGGCAGTAGTTCGCGCTGGCGCTTGTAGAGGGTGTCCCACACCTCGTGGTCGGTCTCGGTGTAGTCCGCCCAGGGCTGTTCGACCACGCCGGTGGCGTACACCGGGACATAACCACGGTCGGTCTGGTGATGTTCGACGCGGCGGGGCGTGGTGCTCATGGCGGGCTCCTGGCAGCTGGGGCCGGGTAAGGGGAGGATGGCTCAGCATACGGCCGTTGCCGCGCACGAAGATTGTTTTATTGCTTCATGACCACGCATTTAAGCAATAATCTTGCGTCTTAGACTCGATATTCGGATATTCATTGCCATGCCCAACCTGGACCGTACCGACCTGCGCATTCTCGCGGTGCTGCAGAGCGATGGCCGCATCACCAATGCCGAACTGGCCGAGAAGGTCAGCCTGTCGCCGTCGGCCTGCCTGCGGCGCCTGCAGCGGCTGGAGTCCGACGGCATCCTCACCGGCTATACCGCCCAGGTGGATCCCCAGGCGGTGGGTCTTGGGCTGCAGGCCTTCGTGCGCGTGCAGCTGACCAAGCACGAAAGCGCCGCGGTGGAACGCTTCGTGGAGCTGGTCAATGGCTGGGACGAAGTCGTGGCGTGCTATGCGCTCACGGGTGACATGGACTACCTGCTGCACGTCTTCGTGGCGGACCTGCAGGATTTTTCGAGGTTCCTGCTCGACCGGTTGCTGAACGCCGCAGGCGTGGCTGACGTCAATTCCAGCTTCGTCCTGCGTACCGTGAAGCGATCGGCTGCTTTACCGCTGAATCCTGTGGAACGCTGAAGCATGGGCGCGGGGCACAGGATCGGCCCGACTAACGCTAAACTAACTGGACTGATGAGTACCCACACCGTTTCCGCCCCGGCCCGCCGAGACCTGATGCGACCCCTGCGTTACGCCTGGCGCGTACCGCTGCTGCTGCTGCACGTGGTGCTGGGCATCATGCTGTGTGGGTTCGTACTCACCTGGAAGCGCGATGCGGTCATGCAGAACGGTCGCGAGCCGTTCGCGCACCGCATGATCCGCTGGTGGTCCACGGCGCTGCTGCGCATCTTCGGCCTGCGCTCCGTGCGCGTGGGCAAGCCGTTGGCCGATCCGGTGCTGTTCGTGGCCAACCACACCTCGTGGATCGACATCGAGCTGCTGCACAGCCAGCGCGCGGCCTGCTTCGTGGCCAAGGCCGAGATCGCCAGCTGGCCGCTGGTGGGCTGGCTGGCCGCCTCTGGGGGCACCATCTTCCATCGCCGGGGCAGCAACCACTCGCTGGCGGCGGTGATGCAGGTGATGGTCGACCGCCTGCGCGGCGGTCGCTCGGTGGCGGTGTTCCCGGAAGGGGGTACCGGCCACAACGGCGTGCTGCGCGTGTTCCATGCGCGCATCTTCCAGGCCGCGCTGGATGCCGAAGTGCCGGTGCAGCCGGTTGCGCTGCGCTTTGCGCGCGACGGGCGCCGCGTGGTCGATGCCGGATTCCGCGAGCACGAAAACTTCATGCAGAACTTCCTGCGCCTGCTCGGCGAAGCGCCGCTGGATGCGGAAGTGCATTTCCTCGAACCCGTGCCGGCCACGCCCGATGCGCGACGTCGCATGGCGGAGCTGTCGCGCGAACGCATTGCCATGGCGCTGGAAGACCAGCCGAATCGCGACAGCCGCGCATGAATCTCCCCAGGGGAAAGGATTTCCTGCCGCCGTGGCCGCTACGCAGTGGCCACATCCAGACCATGCTGTCCTCCAGCGGCGTGCGGCGCGTGCTGTTGCCCAAGGCGGCCCAGGCGGTCATGGATGGCGCCGAGCAGGTGACCGTGAATGGCGGCGATGGCGTACGCCTGACCGGGGCGTACACCGCGCAGAAGCAGCGGGCGCAACCGCGTGGCCTGGCGGTGCTGTTCCACGGCTGGGAAGGCAGCGTCGATTCCACCTATGTGCTGCAGACCGGCAGCCGCCTGCTTGCGGACGGCTGGGACATTTTCCGCCTGAATTTCCGCGACCATGGCGACAGCCATCATCTCAACGAGGCGCTGTTCCATTCGTGCCGCATCGATGAGGTGGTGCATGCCCTGATCGACATATCACAGCGCTATCCGAACCGGCCGATGGCGCTGGCGGGCTTCTCGCTGGGCGGCAATTTCGCGCTGCGCGCCGCGTTGCAGGCGCCGGCAGCGGGCCTGCCGCTGAGCTACGCGCTGGCGGTGTGCCCGATCATCGATCCCAGCGAAGGCCTGTTCTCGCTGGAAGCATCCGCGCCCTGGTTCTACCAGGCGTACTTCATGCACAAGTGGCGACGTTCGCTGCAGGCCAAGCAGGCGGCGTTTCCACAGCGCGAATACTTCGAGCTGTCCGAGCTCAAGCAGAACCTGCGGGGCCTCACCGCGTCGTTGGTGGCACGCCATACGGATTTCGGCTCGCTGGAAGCCTACCTGGACGGTTACTCGGTCGCGGGTCGCGCCCTGGCCGACTTGCACGTGCCGGCCACCATCCTCACCGCGCGTGACGATCCCGTCATTCCGGTGGATGCGTTCGAGAAACTGGAACTGCCGGCCAACGTGGAACTGGATATCTCCACCTTCGGTGGGCATTGTGGCTTCATCCGCGGCTGGGACATGACCAGCTTCACGGACGAGTACATCGCCACGCGATTCAACGCGATCGTGCCGTAACCGCCGATCGGCTCATGTGGCGCCATCGCGGTATCGCAGCTAGCGTGCCGTGGCAGGACGGACATTCCATGAAGGAGGATCGAGCATGACCCTGCGCGCTACCGGCACCTTCGAAGTGAAGGTGACACCGCAATCCCCCGTGGATGGCGTAGGCGATCCCAGCGTGGGCCGCATGGCGCTCGAAAAGCAGTTCAAGGGCGACCTTGCGGGTACCGGCCGGGGCCAGATGCTTGCCGTGGGCACGGCCATCGATGGCTCGGCCGGCTATGTGGCGATGGAGCGCGTGCACGGCGTGCTGCATGGCCGCGAAGGCAGCTTTGCACTGCAACACAACGGCGTCATGAACCGCGGGACGCCGCAGCTGGCGATCACGATCGTGCCGGACTCCGGCACGGAAGGGCTGAGCGGCATCGCCGGCGCACTGACCATCCGCATCGCCGATGGCTTGCATCACTACGAACTGGCCTATTCCCTGCCTGACATACCGTAGGCAAGTGATTGCGCGCAGGCTCTTTTCTGCGCGCGCGAGCACCGATGCATGCCGCAGCGGGCGGGGCTACATCCAAGCGTGACCCCATGCGGCCGTGGAAGGCGGGCGGCGCTCGCGCTACGCTTCGGGCTTTCCACCACCCGGCAGGCTAGACCCATGCGTCGCTGGATGTTCGCACTGTTTGGCCTGCTGGCCGTCCACACGGCCGGCGCCGCGCCGCAACTGGACAAGCTCACGCTGGCCAAGGGTTTCCATATCGCCGTGTACGCCGACGACGTGTCGAATGCGCGCGAATTGGCACTGGGCGCGAAGGGCACGGTTTTCGTCGGCTCGAACAGCGCCGGCAAGGTCTATGCGCTGACCGACAGCCAGGGCACCGGCCACGCCGACAAGGTGCGCGTGATCGCCAGCGGGCTGCAGCTGCCGGTGGGCGTGGCGTTCCGCAATGGTGATCTCTACATCTCCGCCGTCAGCAAGATCTATGTGCTGCGCGACATCGAGAATCACCTGGACGATCCGCCGAAGCCGGAAGTCATCTACGACAAGTTCCCGACCGAGACGCACCACGGCTGGAAGTTCATCGCCTTCGGTCCCGACGGCAAGCTCTACGTGCCGATCGGCGCGCCGTGCAACATCTGTGACAAGGGCAAGGACTACGCCAAGCTCACGCGCATGAACCCGGATGGCAGCGGCCTGGAAGACGTGGCCTACGGCATCCGCAACACCGTCGGCTTCGACTGGCAGCCGGGCACGAAGCAGCTGTGGTTCACCGACAACGGGCGCGACCTGATGGGCGACGACATGCCCAGCGACGAGCTCAACCGTCTGTCGCACGTCGGCGAGCACTTCGGATATCCCTATTGCCACCAGGGCGACACCCTCGATCCGGAGTTCGGCAAGGGCAAGAACTGCAAGGACTACACGCCGCCCGTGCTGAAGCTTGGCGCGCACGTTGCCTCGCTGGGCATGCGCTTCTATGAAGGCAAGCAGTTTCCCGCCAGCTACAAGGGCGCGATCATCATTGCCGAACACGGTTCGTGGAATCGCACCAAGAAATCCGGCTATCGCGTGATGACGGTGCGCCTCAATGGCGACAAGGTGGCGTCCTACGAACCGCTGATCGAAGGCTTCCAGCAGAACGAGACGGCCTGGGGCCGTCCGGCCGACGTGCAGCCGCTGCCCGACGGCAGCCTGCTGGTGAGTGACGATCTCGCCGGCGCGGTCTATCGCGTGACCTACCAGCCCTGATGCAAGGCCGCGCCCCACGGGACGCGGCATGTGACCTTACGAAACATCTGCAGGAGAACCACCGTGCAACTGCGCAGCGACAATTTCACTCATGGGCAACCGATCCCGCCGGCCAACGCGTTCTGCCGGATCGGGCAGCCGGTGGCGCTCTCGGACAACCTGAGCCCGCACCTGGCATGGAAGGAAGCGCCGCTCGCCACGCGTTCGTTCGTGCTCACCTGCATCGACTTCGACGTGCCCAGCAAGCCCGATGACGTGAACAAGGAGGGCCGCACCGTGCCGGCCGACCTTCCGCGCGTGGAGTTCGTGCACTGGCTGATGGCCAATATCCCGGTGGAGTGCGGCGAGCTGGCCGAAGGCGCGTGCAGCGACGGCATCGTCGCGCGCGGCAAGCGCGCGCCCTACGGCCCACCCGGCAGCGTGCAGGGCATCAATGACTACACCGGCTGGTTCGCCGGTGACGCGGACATGAAGGGCGAATACCTGGGCTATGACGGCCCGTGCCCGCCATGGAACGATTCACTGGTGCACCACTATCACTTCCGCCTGTACGCGCTGGATGTGGAGCACCTGAAGCTCGCCGACGGCTTCACCGTGGCGGAGCTGAGGGCCGCGATGGACGGCCACGTGCTGGCCGAAACGGAGCTGATGGGCACGTATACACTCAATCCCGCACTGGCCTGAACAGCGTGAACGGGAACCAACGCGGCCGAAGCTGTCGTTGATTTTCACGCTCACAAGGCATGCGCTGTGGGTGAATGACCGCGGGGCGAAGTATTGCCCCTGTCTAGAGGAAAGCACCATGCTGCATTACGCCCTGGTATTTCTGGTCATTGCCATCATCGCCGCCTTGTTCGGCTTCACGGGTATTGCCGGCACGGCCGCCGGCATTGCGAAGATCCTGTTCATCATCTTCCTGATCCTTGCCGTGATTGCCTTCTTTCGCCGCGCCAGCTGATCGACGGCGTATCGGGGCTCGCCGGCCCCGATACGCTCGATGCCAGTCTGGTGACATTGCATTACCGCCTCACCGGAGAACGTCATGAACAAGCAGGTCCAGGCGCACGAGGAAAGCGGCGGCACCGCCGCCGAACGCATTGAAGATCGTGCCGAGCGCATCAAGCAGGCCACCTCCAGTGCGGTATCGAGCACCAAGGAAGCGGTGGAGCGCGCTGCTGACCATGTTGAGGAAAGCTTGCATCGCGCGACGGACAAGGCCGCCGGCGCCGCTACGCGTGCCAGCGACAAGGCCGACGAATACCGCCAGCGCGGGCGCGATGCGTATGACGACGCGGTCGACCGCGCCGATGAGTGGCTGGACCGGGCGCGCGAGTATGTGCGTGAGAAGCCTGTACAGTCCGTGGCCATCGCGCTTGGCGCCGGTTGGCTGCTTGGTCGCATACTTCGTCGCTGATAGCGGCGAGGGCGAGGGATGAGTCAGACCGATAGCGGCAGTGCACCTGCGGCACCCGAGGAAACACCGGCGCCGCCACCGCCGCCCGGTCTGCTGGATGATCTGGGGCGGCTTGGCCGCGCCCTCCACACTTTGTTCGGGGCCCAGCTGAGACTGCTGGCGGCAGAACTTGGCCTGGCGCGCAGCGCCGTCCACTGGCTGCTGGCCGCCGCGCTGGTCGCTACCGTGGCGGCCGTCGGCCTGGGCATCACCCTGCTGGGGTTGGCCGGCTGGCTGCTGGCCCAATGGTTCGGTTCATGGACCTGGGCACTGGTCGCGCTGGCGTTCCTGGAGCTGGCTTTCCTGTCCGGCGCCATCGTGTTGTTCCGGCGCTGCATGCACTGGATGTCCCTGCCCGCGACGCGAGGCGAATGGAATGCGATGATGCATGAGGTCCTGCATCGTCCCGATTCGCAGGGTGAGTCCCGCCCGGAGGATGCGCCATGAGCCTCTTCAAGCAGCTGCAGGCCGTACGTAACGCGCAAGCACGTTCGCAGCAGGCACGCCACGAGCTGGCCGTGCCGGCGCAGGCCCTGCTGTCGCGCGGGCGACGCTACCCGCTGACCACGGTCGGCATGGCCGCCGGTGCGGGCTTTGTGCTGGGAGAGCTCAACGTGCATCCGCTGCGCGTGCCTGGCCTGGGCGCCCTGCTCAGCGGCACCGCCGCCGAACTGGTCGGGCAAGCGACGCGGCTGCTGGCCGAGTTTGCGCAGGACAACTTCGACTTCTCATGAACGCGCATCCGTCCTCCGGCACGCCCGCCACTTCCGGTGACGCGGCGCGCATAGAAGCATCCCCGCCACACGAGCCGCGCCTCATGGCGCATCGGTTGATGCGCGCGCGCAGCGCACGCCGCCACCTGCGCGGCATCCGCATCACACTGAACCTGTTGCTGGTGCTGGCGCTGGCTTACACCGTCACGATCACCAAGGCTTTGCTGATCCCACTGGTGCTGGCGGCCTTCATCGGCCTCGCGCTCAATCCCATCGTAGCGAGCGGCGCCCGCCTCGGACTGCCGCGCTGGCTGTGCGCAAGCGTGTTGATGATCGGCCTGATCGCCGGCATCGGCTCGGGGTTGAGCATGCTCACGCAGCCCGCACTGGGCTGGTTCCATGAGGCACCGGCGGCGATCCGCAGCTTCGTGCCCAAGATGAAGGCCTTCATGCAGCCGCTGGAAGCTGCCAGCCGCGCTACGCAGAGCCTGGTGGCGGTGCAGGGGTCGCGTGCGCCGGCACCCAACCAGGCCTCGCTCGCCATCAATGCGTGGGACGTGGTCGCCACCACGCCCAAGGTGCTCGCGGCCGTGCTGACGGTGGTGCTGCTGGTGTTCTTCTTCCTCGTCTACGGCGACCACCTGTTGCGCCGCCTGGTGGAGGCAGCACCCAGCTTCAGCTACAAGCGGCATGCGGTATCGGTCGTGCGCAGCATCCAGACCGAGGTGTCGCGCTACATCCTCACCACGTTCCTGATCAACCTCATGCTGGGTACGATCACCGCAGGCATGCTGTGGCTCTATCACATGCCCGATCCGCTGCTGTGGGGTGCGGTGGCCATGCTGGCCAACTTCATTCCCTACGTGGGCGCGATCACCACCACCACGGTGCTCGCGCTGGTCGGCCTGATCAACTTCAATGATGCGGGTTCCGCCCTGCTGCCGGCACTGACCTTCGCGGGTATCACCGCTTTCGAAGGCAACCTCATCACGCCGATGATCCAGGGGCGCCGCATGCGCCTGAGCCCGATCGCCATCCTGCTGTGGCTGCTGATCTGGGGCTGGTTGTGGGGCATTCCCGGCGCGTTGCTGGCGGTGCCGATGCTTACCAGCGCCAAGCTCGTGGCCGAGCGCGTGCGTGGGTGGCGCTGGTTCGCGCTGATGGTGCAGCGCTGATGACCGCGTTGGTGGTACGCGACATTACCGCCGACGATTTCGAGGTATGGAAACCGCTGTGGGATGGCTACAACGCCTTCTATGGACGCAGCGGGGAGACCGCCTTGCCCGAGGCCATCACGCTTTCCACCTGGGCGCGCTTCTTCGATCCGGGTGAACCGGTGCATGCGCTGGTGGCGGAACGTGATGGTCAATTGCTAGGCCTCACGCACTACCTGTACCACCGCAGCACCACCAGCATCGGAAACAGCTGTTACCTGCAGGATCTGTACACGGTGCAAGCCGCACGCGGGATGGGCGTGGGGCGTGCGTTGATCGAGGCCGTGTACGAACGCGCACGACTGGCCGGCGCCTCGCGCGTGTACTGGCAGACCCACGAGAGCAACGCAACCGCGATGCAGCTGTACGACAAGGTGGCCGAGAAGTCGGGATTTGTGGTGTACCGCAAGCCGTTGTAGCGTCGAACCGACGTCGTTCCAAGGCAGGTCATTCGATGCGAGTCGCAGCGTTGCGATCGGATTGCAGGTAACCCAGGGGGTAGCTGCAGGGCGTATCGCACCCATGGGCCGCCGACTGTCAGGCATACGCGCGCGTGCACCAGGCAACAACAGGTCGGTTCATTACCCCACAAGGCACGACTTCCTTGATGGCAAACCGATCTAGGCGCGCGCTGTCAGGCGTCGCGAGCAGCGGCCCGACCTAGTCCATCTCCAGCCTCATTCAAGCAAGACAAGCAACGGGGACAGCCACCGGCCGAGAGGCTCCTCACGCTGGACGGGCTGCTGTGCAAGGAAACAGTCGCTTATTGGTCAAAACGGCGTATGCGAACTCAGATCTACCGCCCAATGGGTGGTGGCGTAGCCGAGTCAGTCGTCAGTCTTGTGCAAGTGATCAGTCGTATTGTCTTCGACTCGGCCGAATGAACAGCGCTTTTCGCATTCGAACGCCAGCAAGGCAGCCGCTGCACCCAGGACGCCGTCGATGGTTGCGCCATTGTCACCGGCTGGTTAAGTGGACCGCCGATGATGGATGGAGATTGCAACAACCATGGAGCTGGGCGACGAGATGAAACGGCGTGACTTCATCAAGATGATGGGCGGCCTGACCGCCGCAACTGCGGGATTCGCGGCACTACCGTCTACTCTCCGCCATGCACTTACCATTGGCGCCAACGTTCGAACCGGCACCATCGAAGATGTCCAGCATGTCGTGATCCTCATGCAGGAAAATCGGTCCTTCGACCACTACTTTGGTGCGTTGAGGGGCGTGCGTGGCTTCAAAGACCGATTTCCCATTCCAACGAGCCGTGGCAGACCGGTATGGCATCAGTGGAACGGTGAGAAGGAGGTATTGCCGTTCAGACTGGACGGGAGCGTCATGAACGCGGCATTGGTCGCGTCGATGCCGCATACGTTTCCCGACGCACAAGCCGCTTGGGAACAAGGCCGCCTGAGCGCATGGCCGAAATTCAAGACGGACGCTTCAATGGGTTACTACACACGGATGGAGGCTCCATTCCAGTACGCCCTGGCGGATGCATTCACGCTCTGCGACGCCTATCACTGTTCGCTGCAGGCGGCGACAGGACCAAATCGCATCATGTTCTGGTCAGGTACCAATAGCGACCCTGACTTGCGTCGTAATGGACTCAACAGCGATGACCGTTCGGCCGAGGTGATAAACCTACGCACCAGCGTTTCCGGGAGCATGCCCATGCCTGGTTACGCGTACAACGGACCTCCTTTGCCTTGGCGGAGTATTCCAGAGCTTCTCGAAGAGGCGGGTGTGAGCTGGAAGGTCTATCAGGATCCAAACGACAATTGGAGCGGCCTGATGCACGGCGGACTGGCATTTCGTGCTTTTCGCGACGCGAAACCAGGTTCTCCCTACTACGACAGGGGCATGACGAATTACTCCGTCGACGACCTGAAGAAGGATGTATCCGCGGACACACTACCCTCTGTGTCGTGGATTCTGCCGTCGCCGCTCAAGTCTGAACATCCGGGCGCACCGTCAAGCGCAGCGCAGGGCGGCAACTTCGTCGAACAGGTGCTGCAGGCACTCACCTCGAATCCTGAGGTTTGGAGTAAGACTGCGCTCTTTCTAGCATTCGACGAGAACGATGGTTTCTTTGACCATGTGCCGCCTCCGGCTGTTCCGTCATACGACGCCAATGGTGTGCTGGCTGGCAAATCGACGATCGACGTCAATGGCATGTACTTCTCCGGAGGCGAAGGCAGATATCTGTTGCCGGAGGACAAGGACTATCGCGAACTTCGACCCTGGGGCATGGGTCCGCGGGTCCCCCTGTACGTGATTTCACCTTGGAGCCGTGGTGGCTGGGTCAACTCCCAGGTGTTTGATCACACCTCGGTTGGCATGTTCCTGGAGAAGCGTTTCGGTATCCGGATTGATGCGATCAGCCCCTGGCACCGGGCGGTCAGCGGCGACTTGACCTCTGCGTTCGACTTCCTCACGCCAAACGACTCTGAACGCATCGCGCTACCTAACATGAAGGACTATGCGGACATCGAAAGTCGCTCGAAAAAGTTACCCATGGCCGTTGCGCCAAAGACGCCCCAACCGCTTTACCAGGAGCCGGGTACCCGCAAATCACACGCATTGCCCTATGCCTTGCACGTAAGCGCGCGGACCGCCGAAGACCGCCTAGTGCTGAAGTTTGGCAATACCGGCTCACAGGGCGCAGTGTTTCATGTCTACGATCGACGTCATCTCGATCGCCTGCCCAGGCGCTACACGGTTACCGCCGGTGCGTCTCTCGAAGACGATTACTGGCAGCCAACCGCTGAAGACGAAGGACGATTCGAACTGGATATTCATGGACCGAACGGCTTCTTCCGCTCATTCCATGGCAACCTGAGAGCCGCAAAGCGCCGTGACCTGGACATGGAGGTGGCTTATGACGAGGTCAATGAGCGACTCCTCTTATGCGTACGCAACGGCAGCGCAGAAAAGCTTGTGGTCAAGGTGGTTCCCAATGCTTACATGGACGGTGGAGAGTGGCAGCTCTTGGTCGAGTCCAGAGACGAACAGCGGCTGCAATGGGCCGTAGGTCAACATGGGAACTGGTATGACTTCACCGCGCGGGTTGAAGGATTTGAATACCGATTCGCCGGTCGGATGGAGACGGGCCAGGCGTCGATCAGTGACCCTGCAGCGGCAGGGTAAGGAGGCTGCGTGTCTCGCGATTGGGGGCGAGCCGTACCTCAACAGCACCGTCGCGATGCAGCTTTACGACAAGATGGCCGAGAAGTCGGGATTTGTGGTGTACCGCAAGGCGTTGTAGCGTCGGGCCGACGTCGTTCCAAGGCAGGTCATTCGATGCGAGTCGCGCCACTCATGTTGGTACGAACGAAAGCCTGGGTCGCGAGCTTCGCGATGCTCCTGATGCTTCTTGTGGGTTTGATGCCTATGACCGTGGCATCGGCAGGCGATGCATCGCGACTCTGCGCTCCCTCATCCGACCCTGGCAGGGCGGAAACCCGGCGAACAACCTTGGCCGGCGTTCCCGCGATCGTTCGCATACCCGCACATGTGAGCAGGCCGCCCATTCTTCTCTGGCATGGCTTCGGACCACCGGCGAGCGAGGCGGCCATGATGGAGGCGTTGCCGCTCGATGATGTGCCCGCGGTGAAGGTGTATCTCGGTCTACCCTTGTTCGGAGAGCGGGCTCCCGCCGGCGGCATGAAGGAACTCGCACGCCGCCAGGCGGAGGACGTAGGACTAGAGGTCTTCAAACCGGTCGTCGTCGGTGCGGGCGATGAATTGTCCGGCGTTGCACGGGCCCTGCAGCAGCAGGGTTGCCTGCGGCGAGGTGAAGCCGTCGGGCTGGTGGGTTTCTCGGCCGGCGGTGCGGCTACGCTTTACGCCCTGGCACAACGCAAGTGGCCCGTCGACTCGGCCGTGCTTATCAATGCATCCACCGGACTGACCGCATCGGTGCAGGCCTTTGAGCAGGCAACCGGCAAGAAGTACGCGTGGTCGCCTGCGTCGCGTGAGCTGGCACAGGAAACCGATGCCGCAAACCACGTGATGGAGATCGCCAGAGGCACGCCACCACCGGCGCTGCTCTTCCTGCGGGGCGCCGATGATTCCGTCATCGATGCACACGCGGCGGACGATCTCGAAGAGCGCCTGAAACCCCTGTATCGGGATCACGCGAAACGACTGCAGTTCACGCAGCTCCAGGGCATGTCGCATCAATGGGCCGCTGACCCGCAGTCGCTCGCCGACGTGCGCAAGGCGGTGGCAGAGTGGTTCACCGCTCGCTAGCGAGCGATGAACGAGCATCAGGCCAACGCCTGGGGCTGGAACGTCGCGATCAGTGATCGATACCGTGTGCCTTCAAGATGTCGCTGATATCGAACAGCCAGAGGTTACGTGAGCCGTTGAGCGGTGATTCCAGCCGGCGCTGGAGCGAAGCCGCGTCGTCGTGCATCTTGGGAAACTGCATCTCGACCTGCCGATTGCTGGAGACATACAGCTCGCCGAAATGGCGCCCCACCGATGGCGCGTTCTCCAGCGAGGGACTGTTGACCTCGCCGGGCAGATGGATGGGCTTGCCCCAGTGGCCATCCTTTTCGCGGAAAGCGATGTAGATGTCCGCGCTACCCAACGAGTCGCCTTCGTTGCCGGCGTAAACCAGGAAGCGCTGTTGCGGATCCACGCCCGGATCCATGCGGTTGTGCTCGATGTCGCCCAGGTCCACGCGCTCCGGCGGGGCGTAGCCGCTCGGCGTGCGGTGTGCCACATAGATCTGGTACGCCTTGCCCGAATCGCCGCGATGGGCGGAGAAGTAGACGTCGCCGTTGGCTGCCACCGACGGGTTGTAGATCATGGCGCCGTCGTTGTGTGCGCCCTCGACGTGCACGGGCTGGCCCCAATGGCCATCCGGCTGCTGTTCGACGTACCAGAGATGCGTGCCGGCGAAGTGTTGACCGTTCATTTCCGCTGTCACCGGCGCATCGCCCGGATGCGGCGGCCGGTTGGAGACGAAGTACAGGCGCTTGCCATCGGGAGACAGCGCAGGTTCCGAGTCATGCCACCGGCCGGAGAACGACACTACCTCGGGTGCCGACCAATGTCCGTCGCGGCGATGGGACACAAGGATGGTGTCGTCCTTCTCAGCGAAATCCGAGCGCATGAAGTACAGCGTGTTGCCGTCCGGGCTCAACGCGGCAGATGTTTCCTGCAGACCCGTGGAAATGACGCTCGGGCCGACAAGCTCTCCGGCGCTGGCACTGGGGACGTGCGTGGCCATGAAGACCGATAGGGCGAGGGCGAATGGCTTGAACTGCATGTGGCGCTCCTTTTCCTGCAGAGGGATGAAATCTGCGGAAAGCATCGAGCAGGCGGGCAGGTGGTGCAGCCACTATGTGACTGGCGGTCGGGCGTGGGTGACGAGCGGTCGGGTGCAGCGTGCGAACGGCCCGACGGTCAGGCCATGCCGAGCACGCCGCGCGCCTGCGCGCGGAAGCGCCGGCTGAGGTTGAGCCGCGTACCATCCTGCAGCACCACTTCGGCGTTGCCCTGGAACAGCGGGTGCACCTCGCGGATGCGTTCCACGTTGACCACGATGCCGCGATGGATGCGCAGGAAGCGCGTCGGGTCGAGCGTGCCGAGCAGATGGCGCAGCGATTCGCGATGCAGGTAGGAGGCAGCACCGACGCGGATATGCACATAGTTGCCATCCGCGCGGAACCAGTCGATGTCGGCCACCGGAATGACACGGATATGCTCGCCCTGCTGCACGCTCAGCCGCTGCAGATAGGGGTTGGCCACCGGGGCCGGTGCGGCGACCCGGGGCACAGCCTGAAGCCCGCGCCAATGCTGCCTTACCCGAACCATGGCCTGGTCGAAGCGCTCCTGGTCGATGGGCTTGAGCACGTAGTCCAGTGCATTGGCGTCGAACGCGCGCAAGGCGTGCTGGCCGAACGCGGTGGCGAACACGACCATCGGCAAGGTGTCGGGTTTCAGGCTATGCAGCAGCTTGAAGCCGTCCATGCCCGGCATGCGGATATCGAGGAATAGCAGGTCCGGCTCCAGCGCGCGTATCGCCTGCTGGGCTTCGATGGCGTTGCCGCACTCGCCCACGATCTCCACGTCCGCATGCGAGGCCAGTGCCTGCCTGATCGCAAGTCGCGCCAGCACTTCATCGTCGATCAGCAGCGTGCGGATCGCCGGCGCGTTCATGCCACGCACTCGCGATAGGGGAAGCGCATTTCCACGCGTGTCCCACCGTGAGCTCGCGATTGCAGTTCCAGCGTGGCTTCGCTGCCGAACAGCATGTCCAGTCGCGTACGCGTATTGCCAAGGCCGAGGCCGTCGCGCGGACCGTCGGGTGGCAAGCCGATGCCATCGTCGTCGACACGCAGCAGCAGCGAATCGCCGTCGCGACGGGTGACGATGTGCAGCGTGCCGCGCTCGGTCTTGTCGAGCAGGCCGTGGCGCAGCGCATTTTCCACCAGCGGCTGCAGGATCATGTTCGGCACCAGCGCGCGCACCGTATCGGTGGCGACGTCCAGGTGCGTGGTGAGGCGATCCTGGAAGCGCACCTGCTGGATGCCGAGGTAGCACTGCAGGAACTCCATCTCGCGCGATAGCGGCACCTGCTGCGCGTGGCGCTCTTCCAGGGTGAGCCGCAGGAAGTCACTGAGTCGCGCGATCATCTGTCGCGCCTGCACGGGATCGGCGAGCGCCAGGGCCGAGATGGCGTTGAGCGTGTTGAACAGGAAGTGCGGCTGCAGCTGCACGCGCAACGTCTGCAGCTGCGATTGCACCAGTTGCGTCTCCAGCTGCGAGCTGCGCAGGCGCTCGTCGCGCAGGCGGCGCTGCGAGTCGATCGCGCGCAGCACCACCAGCAGCACGCCGTAGGTCACCCAGGCCAGGTGGAAGTTGTAGGCGAACTGCATGCGCATGAATGCGCCGAGGGTGAGCTGCGGCTGGGATGTCGGAGGCCCGCACAGCCACCAGTAGATCGATTGCATCACCAGCACCTGCACCGTCGCCAGCAGTGCGCTTGCCGGCAGGTGGATGGCGAAGAAGCGGCCCCAACCATGGTTGGCGGTGCGTCGGCCCAGCGATGCCACCACGGGCGTCAGCAGCATCCACAGGTAGAAGTTGGTGAAGTTCCATGCCAGCGGGCGATACCAGATCACCGGCATGCCCTCGCTGATCGAGGAAAGGATGGCGCTGACGGTGTAAGACGTGGCCAGCAGCGTCCAGAACGCCAGGACCAGTCCCTGGGTCTTCAAGCGTGGCACGGTCATCAACTTGGACACGTGGAGCCTCCCCGGCGCCGGCCGCAGCAGCGAACCGCTGCAGTGTGGGGTGGCGGCCAGCGCGACGACAGTGCCTGAAGGCGTGCCTGCGGGGTCATCCGACCGTGCAGTGCGACGGCGTAGCGGGCTCGGCCTGGCCATGTGCCTCGAGCCACGGGGTGAGCGAGATGCGCCAGATGTGATCGTCAGTATTGGCGCCGTTCGCGTCCTGACCAGGCAGGCGGCGGTCGCTGGAGTAATACAGCGTGCGATGGTCGCATCCCAGCTGCGAGCCCATGTTGTGCGTGCCGCCATTCACCACGTCGCCCAGGTCTTGTGGCGTGGTCCAGTTCTGCGCGGTGTGAAATGCGATGGCCAGGCGATAGGGTTGCTCGGGGTCCACCTTGATGCTGAAGACCATGAAGGAGCGGTCCGGTGCGATGGCGACGTCGCGGATCTTCGCGTTCTTGTCGCCGACCGCCACCACGTAGGGTTTCTGGTAGCTACCTTTCTCGTAAGTGGTGCGTAGAGGGCGCACGACGCCATCCGGCGCGCAGCCGATGTAATAGATGCTGCCATCCTGCGCGATGCTGGGCGCGAACGTGCTGTTGCATGTGTTCACCACGTCAGGAAGACGCATGGGCTCGTCCCAGCCGTCTTCCTTGCGGTCCACGCGCCACAGATTCATGCCCTGGCCCTTGAACACCTTGCCGTTGCGCACCGCGTCGATGGGCTGCCCGTCCTTGGTGGCCGGGCGGTTGGAAGAGAACACGAGGAAGGAACCGTCAGGCGCCATGCTCGGGTCGCCGTCGCGCCAGTGGCCGGAGAAGGCAGCCACGACGGGTGCCGACCATTGCCCGTTCACGCGGTGAGAGGCCATCACGGAAGCGCCCTGATCACTGCCGCGCATGAAGTACACGGTGTTGCCGTCCGGCGTGAATGCGGGCGACACCGCGTCGGCGTGATCGCCCGGGGCGAATAGCGCCGGGGCGTCGGACGAGGTGGGCAGGGACGTGATCAGTGGCGAAACCAGAACCAGCACGACGCAGATCATTTGTTGCCACATGGTGTTGTCTCCTGGCGATCCGCGGCAAAAGCGGGCAGCGCATCAAGCTAGGACACCAGCCAACGCCAGTCGCCGCTTCTGTGACGAGCGGTGCGCTGGCGTCCATGAGCGGCATGCCAGCGTGGGCCAGCGGCGTCAGGCGTACGCGACACGTAGCGCCTGTATTCGCAGGTGGCTCACCAGTCGATGCGCTGACGATCGCGGAAGAAGCCGCCATGAACGGCCGGCCGCGTGGGCAACATCGCGGCCCATACGATGCCAGCGGCACCTTCGGTTACCGGACGCCCACCGTGACCGCCCATATCCGTGGCAACCCAGCCGGGGCATACCGCGTTCACCAGGATGCCGCTGCCGGCCAGTTCCGTGGCAAGCATGCGCGTATGGCTGTTGAGTGCGGACTTGGAGACCCGATAGGCAGGGCAGGCGCTACCTTCGCTTTCGATGGCGCCGCAGCCGCTGGAGACGTTGACGATGCGACCGTAACCGTGGCGCTGCATCAGCGGCAGCATGGCCTCAGTGAGTTGCCAGGCGCCGATCAGGTTGGTCTCCAGTGCCTGTCGCACGAGATCCAGGTTCACAGACGACGGGTCATCGTCGATGTCGAAATATGCACCGGCGTTGTTGATCAGGATGTCGAGCCGGCCGTATTCGCCATCGATGCGCGCGCCGAGCTCGCGGACATCCTCTACTGAGGTCACATCGAGCTTCACCGGAATAACCGTGCCGCCTTCACGCCGCAGTTGTCGCGCGGCCTTCTCGCCGAGCAACGGCTTCCGTGCGCCCATCAGCACGGTGACACCTTGCGCCGCGAGCTGCCGCGACACCTCGTAGCCAAGGCCACGGTTGGCGCCGCTTACCAGCGCAATGCGCTGCGACGGCTCCGGTTCGGCCGCCCCCATGCGGCGACGCGGCCTCCCCGGAAACGCCACCGCGTTCATGGCGTCGCGGCCAGTTGGTCGCAGCGCTCGCTGCCACAGGCCTGCCAGCCACCGCCCAGCGCCTTGTACACCGACACGGCGCGCAGGTTGATCGACGCCTGTGCATCGGCCAGCGAATCTTCCGCCGCAAGCTGGGTGCGTTCGGCATCCAGCAGCTGCAGGAAGTCGGCGGCGCCTTCGTTGTAGCGTATGCGCGCGAGGTCGGCGGCATGACGGCTCTGCGTCACCTGTTCTTCCAGCTTCAGCACGCGCTCGCGCTGCAGGTTGTAGCCGACGATGGCGTTGTCCACGTCTTCCAGTGCTTGCAGCACGGTGCGCTGGTAGTTGGCGAGTGCCGCGTCGTTGCGTGCCTCGCTGGCGTTCACGTTGGAACGCACGCGCTGCACGTTGAGGCCCGACCAGGTGATGCTGGGCGCGATGGACCATGCCCGCGACGCCGCACCGCCGAAGTCGTTGCTGCGACCGGACAGGAAGCCAAGGAAGCCGCCCAGCGAGATATGCGGGTAGTAGTCCGCCTTGGCCACGCCGATACGCGCATTGCTGGCGGCGAGCTCACGCTCGGCCACGCGCACGTCCGGGCGACGCTGCAGCACGTCGCCGGCGTTGCCGATGGCGAGCGCGACGTCGATGGGCCTGAAGGTCTTGGGCGACAGGTCGACGTCGAGTTCACCTGGGCGTTCGCCCAGCAGCACGGCGAGGCGCGCGCTGTCGTTCTGCGCCAGCGTTTGTAGCGTCGGCAGCTGGGCCTCCACCGCCGCAAGTCGGGCGCTGGCGCTGGCCACGTCCTGCTCCGAGCCGGTACCGGCATCGAGGCGGGCGCGGATCAGCTTCAGCGACTCGCGCTGGTTCTCGATGTCGCGGTTGGCCACGTCGATGCGCAGCTGTGCGCCACGCAGGTCGAAGTAATAGCGCGCGACTTCGGCGAACAGAGTCACCTGCGCATCCTGCAGCGAGGCTTCGCTGGCGCCCGCATCCGCACGCGCCGCCTCCACCGAGCGGCGTACGCCGCCGAACAGGTCGATCTCCCAGCTGGCATCGAAACCGGCCTGGTAGCTGGTCACGGTGGTGCGCTGGTCGGTGAAGCCGGGCTGCTGCCCACGGCTGCGCGAATAGTTGGCGACCGTTTCGACGTCCGGGATCTGCTGCGATTTCGCCACGCCCAACAACGCACGTGATTCACGCAGATGGGCATAGGCGATCTTCAGGTCCGGTGCGTTGGCGGCGGCGCGCTGGATCAATGCATCGAGCGTGGGATCGTTGAACTGCTTCCACCAGTCGGCCTGGAAGTTCGCGGTCGATTCCTGCGTGGCGTTGATGCCTTGCACGACCGCAGGCTTCTCTTGCGGTGCGTGGTAGTCGGGGCCGACGCTGACGCAGCCGGAGAGCATGATGGCGGCGGCGATGGCGGTGGCTTTCTTGGCCATGCCATGGCGGGAGCGGGGTTGGCATGCGGCGCAGGATGCATCGGCGGCGGCAGCGTCCATGAAGCCAACGCCGGATGAAAGCGAGTCGCTAGATTGGCCCCGCACCCCGACCCTCTCCCCGGAGGGGAGAGGGAGGAGGGTGGCGGCGAGGTTCTTGAAGAAAGACATATCAATGCTCCTCTAGGAGGTTGCCGGCCTGCGCGAGGCGCGCGGCCTTGCGGGCGCGGCGGCGTTCGCTCATGCGTTCGCCCCAGCCGCGCACCAGCACGTAGAACAGCGGGGTAAAGATCAGGCCGAAGAAAGTGACGCCCAGCATGCCGGCGAATACCGCCACGCCCATCGCGTGGCGCATCTCCGCGCCAGCGCCGTGCGAGGTCACCAGCGGCACCACGCCCATGATGAAAGCGAACGACGTCATCAGGATCGGGCGCAGTCGCAGGCGGGCGGCTTCCAGCACCGCCTGCACGCGGTCCATGCCTTCCAGGATCTGCGCTTCGCGGGCGAACTCCACGATGAGGATCGCGTTCTTGCACGCCAGGCCCACCAGAACGATCAGGCCGATCTGGGTGAAGATGTTGTTGTCGCCACCGGACATCCACACGCCCGAGATGGCGGACAGCAGCACCATCGGCACGATCAGGATTACCGCGAGCGGCAGCAGCAGGCTTTCATACAGCGAGGCCAGCACCAGGAACACCAGCAGCACGCACAACGGGAACACCAGTACCGCGGTATTGCCGGCGAGGATCTGCTGATAGGTCAGCTCGGTCCACTCGAACGTCATGCCATTGGGCAGGTTGTCCTTGGCAAGCTTCTCGATCGCCGCCTGGGCCTGGCCACTGCTGAAGCCCGGAGCCGGACCACCGTTGATCTCGGCCGTCGGATAGCCGTTGTAGTGCTGCACGCGATCCGGGCCGACGGTCTGCGTCACGGTGAGGAACGAACCCAGCGGGATCATTTCACCGGATGCGCTGCGCGTCTTGAGGCCCAGGATGTCCTTCGGCTCGTGACGGAAGCCCGGCTCGGCGGACACGTTCACCTGGTAGGTGCGACCGAAGCGGTTGAAGTCGTTCACGTAGAGCGAGCCGAGGTAGGCCTGCATGGTCTGGTACACATCGGCCAGATCCACGCCTTCGGCCTTCGCCTTCTCGCGGTCCACGTCCGCATCGATCTGCGGCACGCTCACCTGGTAGCTGGAGAACAGGCCTGCCAGCGTCGGCACCTTGGTGCTTGCCCCGATCAGGTTCTGCGTCTGCTTGTACAACTCCTCGAAGCCGGCGTCGGAACGATCCTCCACCTGCAGGCGGAAACCACCGATCGTGCCCAGGCCATTCACCGGCGGCGGCGGGAAGATCGCGATGTACGCATCCTGGATCGCCGCGTATTTCTGCTGCAGCGCCGCTGTGATCGCACCCGCCGACAGCGACGCATCACGACGTTCCTCGAACGGCTTGAGCGTCACGAACACGATGCCGGAGTTGGTGCTGTTGGTGAAGCCGTTGATGGACAGGCCCGGGAAGGCGACGGCGCTTTCCACGCCCGGCTGCTTGAGCGCGATATCGCTCATGCGGCGAATCACGTCTTCCGAGCGATCCAGCGAGGCGGCATCCGGCAACTGCGCGAACGACACCAGGTACTGCTTGTCCTGCGGCGGCACGAAGCCGGTCGGTACATGGGCGAAGCCGAACAGTCCCAGTAGCACCAGTCCGCCGTAGATGACCAGCGCGATGGAACCCGAACGGAGGATGCGCTTCACGCCACCCACGTAACGGTTCGCACTGCTCACGAACAGGCGGTTGAACGGACGGAACAGCCAGCCGAAGCCGCGGTCGATCCAGATACTGAGCTTGTCCTTCGGTGCGTCGCGGTCCTTCAGCAGCAGGGCAGCGAGTGCGGGGCTCAGGGTCAGCGAGTTGAATGCCGAGATCACCGTGGAGATGGCGATGGTCAGTGCGAACTGGCGATAGAACTGGCCCGTAAGACCGCTGATGAACGCCGCCGGTACGAACACCGCACACAGCACCAGAGCCGTAGCCACGATCGGCCCGGTCACTTCGGTCATCGCCTTGCGTGTCGCTTCCTTCGGCGACAGGCCGTGCTCGATATGACGCTCGACGTTCTCCACCACCACGATGGCGTCGTCCACCACGATGCCGATAGCGAGCACCAGGCCGAACAGCGACAGCGCGTTGAGCGAGAAGCCCGCCATCAGCATCACGGCGAACGTGCCGATCAGGGATACCGGCACCGCCACCAGTGGGATGATCGATGCACGCCAGGTCTGCAGGAACAGGATGACCACCAGCACCACGAGGGCGATCGCTTCGAACAGCGTATGCACCACCGCTTCGATCGAGCCGCGCACGAACACGGTCGGGTCGTAGACGATCTGGTAGTCCACGCCCTGCGGGAAGTCCTTCTTCAGGTCCGCCATCATGGCGCGGACTTCGTCGGAGATCTGGATGGCGTTGGAACCCGGGCGCTGGAAGATCGGCAGCGCCACGGCCGGCTGGTTGTTGAGCAGGCTGCGCAGGGCGTAGCTATTGGAACCGAGCTCCACGCGGGCCACGTCACGCAGGTGCGTGAACGAACCGTCGGCATCCTTGCGCACGATGATGTTGAGGAAGTCTTCCTCGGTGATCAGACGGCCCTGCGTGTTGATGTTGAGCTGGAACGCCGAGTTGGTCGGCCCCGGGGGCGCATTCAGCGCACCGGCCGCCACCGTGATGTTCTGCTCCTGGATCGCGTGCACCACGTCACCCGTGGTGAGCTGACGCGACGCAAGGCGCTGTGGATCAAGCCACACACGCATGCTGTATTCGCCGGCACCGAAGATCTGCACGTCACCCACGCCATCGAGGCGGGCGAGCTGATCCTTGATGTGCAGGCGCGCATAGTTCGACAGGTACAACATGTCGTAGCGCTGATCGGGCGAGATCAGGTGCACCACCATGGTGAGGTCGGGCGAGCTCTTCTGCGTGGTGACGCCTAGGCGCTGCACTTCTTCAGGCAGGCGCGGCAACGCCTGCGACACGCGGTTCTGCACCTGTACCTGCGCGTTGTCCAGGTCGGTGCCCAGCGCGAAGGTGACGGTGAGCGTCATCGCGCCGTCGCTGGTGGACTGCGAGCTGGTGTAGAGCATGCCTTCCACGCCGTTGATCTGTTCTTCCAGCGGCGTTGCGACGGTTTCGGCGATCACCTTGGGGTTGGCGCCGGGATAGGAAGCGCGCACCACCACGGTCGGCGGCACCACTTCGGGGTATTCGCTGATCGGCAGCTTGAACAGCGCGATGCTGCCCGCGATGACGATCAGTACGGAGAGGACACCGGCCAGAATCGGCCTGTCCACGAAGTATTGAGCGATCTTCATTGCATTCGTCCTGGTTGCTCTAGGCACCATTCCCGCGCGAAGCGGGGACTTGGGGAGGCGTGTTCGCGTTATGCGAGGACAAAGACTCCCTGGCCCTCGACTCCTGAGAGCAAGGGCGTGCATTCATTTCTTGAGGCAGACCTTCCTATCCGTCATCCCCGCGAAAGCGGGAGGCGCTTCACAACAGCGAAGCTGGTCATCCAGCGCCTTTGTCCATAGCGGCGGAAGTCACTGGATTACTCGCGAAGCTCGCCCCTTCGGGGCCGCCCTACGGGCGTTCTGCGCGCTTCGCGCTTGTCCTGCCTTCGCGGGAATGACGAGCTAGAGAGTCAGTGCATGCCGTTTACTGCTTCTGCGCCGCGTTCTTGCCCGAACTGCTGCCGGCCATCGCAAGCTGCTTGTTCGGATCGAGGCTGCGCGATTCCATCGCGACCTTGCTCGGGTTCACTTCCACGCCGGGGCGCACGTGCTGGATGCCGTTGACGATCACGGTGTCCTTGGCGTCCAGACCTTCGGTAACCACACGGAGGCCGTCCAGTAGCGGGCCGGTGACCACGCGGCGGTATTCCACCTTGCGGTCCTTGTCCACGACGTAGACGAACTTGTTGCCGAGATCCGAACCCACCGCGCGGTCATCGACCAGGGCGCGCGGCTGTCGGCTGTCGCTGCGCAGCTGCACGCGAACGTAAAGACCGGGCGTGTAGCTGGCATCGGCGTTGTCGAACACGGCGCGCAGGCGGATGGTGCCGCTGCCGGCGCGAAGCTGGTTGTCCACGAAGTCGACGCGACCGGTGTGCGGAAAACCTTTCTCGTCGGCGAGGGCCATGGCCACCTGTAGCGTGCCGTTTTGCTCGCGTCGAAGACGGTCGAACTTGAGGAAGCTGTGCTCGTCGACATCGAAGTAGGCGTAGATCGGATCGACGCTCACCACGCTGGTGAGCACGTCATTGCTGGTGACCAGGTTGCCCGGCGTCACCAATGCATTGCTCACGCGGCCGTCGATCGGCGCGCGTACCTCGGTGAAACCGAGATTGAGGCGGGCGGCGTCGAGGGCGGCGCCAGTCGATGCCACCTGCGCCTTGGTGCTCTGCGACGCGGTCACCTGGCGGTCGGCCTCTTCCTTGGCGATGGCGTGCTGCTCGAGCAGGCGGCCGGCGCGTTCTGCGTTGGCCTGGGCCAGTGCCTGTTCGGCCTTGGCCTGGCTGAGGTTGGCGGAGAGGCGATCCACTTCGGCCTGGTAGGGCCGCGGGTCGATGCGGAACAGCAGGTCGCCCTTGCGCACCACGGCACCTTCCTTGAAGTGCACCGAGTCCACGTAGCCGCTGACGCGCGGACGGATCTGGATGGTGTCGACCGCCTGCAGGCGACCGGTGAATTCGTCGGCGTCGTCCACCGGGCGTACCAGCACCTGGGCCACGGTGACGGCGGGTGCCGGTGGCGGGCCGGCCTGGGCGTGCGTGTCGCCGCTATGGCCGAGCACGGCCCAGCTGCCGCCCACCACGGCGAGCGTGAGAATGGCGAGGATCCATCGTTTTTTCATTTCGGGCTCCCATATTGACCTCACCGGCATCGGGGGTGGCTGGTGAGCAGGGCCGAGAGAATAGGTATACGATGCGGTTCAATAAATACCTCCTTGTGCAATGCAATAGTGACTCCCAGTCACGAATGGGTAGAGAATCGAGCTTATGGAAGACTTTGCCGCAATCTCCGCGTTTGTCCGGGTGGTCGAGGCCAAGAGTTTCGCCGCCGCCGCCGCCCAACTGGGCATGACGCCTTCCGGCGTCAGCCGTGCCGTGTCCCGCCTGGAGGAAAGCCTGGGCGCCCGGCTGCTCTATCGGTCAACGCGTTCGCTGCGTTTGACCGACGATGGGGCCTCTTTCCATGCACGTTGCAAGGAAATCCTCGCTGATCTGGCCGAGGCGACCGAGGCGCTGGGCTATGCCGCACGCAAGCCGACCGGCAAGTTGCGCATCGGTGTGCCGGCGTCGGTAGGCCGCACCGTGATCATCCCGAGGCTGGCCGAATTCGAGCAGCGCTATCCGGATATCCGGCTGGAGCTGTCGATGTGCGACTACCCCTACGACCTCAACGAGGAGGGCATCGATTGCGCCGTCCGCGTGGGGCCGCTTGAGGATTCCAGCCTGATCGCCCGCAAGATCGGCTACCTGCGCAACGTGATCATCGCCTCGCCGGAGTACCTGGCCCGCCATGGCGCCCCGCAAAGCCTCGATGACCTGAAAAACCATCGCTGCATCAACTACGTGCAGCCCAACGGCCGCCCACGCCAGTGGCAGTTCGATACGCCGAGCGGGCAGGTGGGCGTCGACATCGACGCTCACATTCTGATCAACGATGCCGAGTCGGTGATCCAGGCGGTGGTGTCGGGGCTCGGCATCACGCAGGCACCGCATGTCATCGCGTCCTGCATGCTGGACTTCGGCAAGCTCGAACTGGTGATGACGGACACCATCTCCACCGGCAAGCCGGTGTGGATCGTCTACCCGCAGAAGAAGCACCTCTCCGCTCGCGTGCAAGCCTTCATCGAATGGGTGCGGGAAGTGTTTGAGCAGACTAACGAGCCGGGGAAGCACAAGAAGGCGGTAGTGGCTGCGGTGCCGGAGCGGTTGAGCGCATAAGGCGGATGGTCGGAGAAAGGGCGTCCGCGATTGATCTGTGTGTGGCTGCCTTTTGCCTCAGTCTTCACCGTCATTCCCGCGAGGCGCTTTTCAACAGCCGCAGGCTGGTCAAGCGGGAATCCAGCACCTTGGCTCTTGGCTTTCGGCCGGACGTCTTGGCCAGCTTGCTCGCCTGCAGCGGGCTTCCGAGCCGCTGCCGCGGCCCGGGTCACTTTCTCTTGCTTGCCCAAGAGAAAGTAACCAAAGAGAACGGCACCCCGCGTGGCGCTGTCTGGGCTGCGCCCAGCCAGTCCGTGAGGGGCGGCCGGGCTTTTCGACCGGGCTCCTGCCCGGACGAAAAGTGCCCGACGTCCTGTCGGGCACCCCTGCGGGGCCTGATCGTCCACCCCTCACCGCCACACAGGGGATGTTTGAAGGCTCGTGCCGCTGAGCGGCACATCGCGATGCAGCGATGGTGGCGGCATCGTTCGTTGTGGGAGCGCACCCTGTGCGCGACCGCAGAGGTGATGCCTCCGCGCCACGGTCGCTCACTGGGTGCGCTCCTACAGGTGGGGCAACAGGCAAGGCTGCCGCGAGCACCCGCCCCTCACCCCAGCCCTCTCTCCCACAGGGACTACCTTCGGGTCGCCCGAGGGGGAGAGGGAGCGAAGCGGGCTCCGCTTTAAGTCCTCAGCGCATTGACGCGTTGCGGTGTAGCCGCTGGCTAGTGGCGGAGGCGGTCGCAATCCGGGCTCCGAAACGTTCAGGCTGGTATCCCACATATCGCTATGAGCCCTGGCTCTGGAGGCCATTTTCTTTGGGTTACTTTTCTTTGACTCCGGGCATTCGCCCTCCGCCCTTCGGGCCGGCTTCGCCGTTCGCACGCAAAGAGCGCGTGCGTGGGCCAGCAAAAGAAAAGTGACTCGAGCGCCGGCAGGGGATCGAAACGCCCGCCGCGTCCCACAGGGACTAGCTTTGCGTCGTAGGCGGCAAGCTGGCGGGAACGGAGTTAGGACGAAAGAGATCCGCAAAATCGCGATAGGGCGCAAGATCCGCACCCTCTCCCCAACCCTCTCCCGGAGGGAGAGGGAGCCCAAAGCAGTGACAGCTCAGGCGCCCGCCGGCACCAGCAGCAACAGCGCGATGCCCAACACGATGCGATAAATCGCAAACGGCGTGAACCGATGTCCGCGGATGTAGCCAAGCAGCCACTTCACCGCGACGAAGGCAACGACAGCCGACACCAGGAAGCCCACCCCGAACGCCGTCCAGTCCTCATGCACGCCGCCTTCCTTCAACACCTTCAGCAGCTCATAACCGGTCGCCGCATACATCGTGGGAATGCCCACCAGGAAGGCAAACTCGGTAGCGGCAGCGCGGTTGCTCGTGCCAAACAGCATCGCCGTGAAGATCGTGGCCGCCGAGCGTGACGTGCCCGGGAAGATGCCCGCGACCATCTGCGCGAAGCCGACCAGGATCGCCACGCGCCAGGTCACTTCGGTGCGATCCGGTTGGCGGGCGGCCAGACGCTCGGCGGCGAGCATCCACACGCCGCCGATTACCAGTGCCCATGCCACCGGGGTGATCGCCTCGGGCAGCTTGAAGCCCATCTTCACCGCGATGAAACCCAGCACCGCCGTGATCAGGAATGCCACGATCAGCTTGGCCAGGTAGCTGCGGTTGGCCGGATCACGCCACTGCGTGAAGAGCTGCCAGATGCGGTTCCAGTAGATGAAGGTGACCGCCAGGATCGCGCCCGCCTGGATGCCCACATTGAACAGGTCCGACCGCGCTCCCAGGCCGAATTTCTCGGCGATCAGCAGGTGCCCCGTACTGGAAATGGGCAGAAATTCGGTGATGCCCTCGATGATGCCGAGCAGGATGACGTTGATCAGATCGCTCACGAAAACTCCCATGGTCGGATGGCCGGGTTCCATGCCGGCGCAAAGCGGAATAGCTTAAGCGAACCCTGTGGCGTTTTCGGGCACTTCGGTGGGTCGCGCGATTTTGCGTTTGCGCTGGGTTCCGGCAGGACATGGAAGGCTGCCGGGATGCCTTTGGTGGCGCATCCCCTCCTGGCGGGCCTCGTCGATCACGGTTTTCGAAAGCACCAACATGGTGCATATTGATGCTTCATCTAAGTGCAATCGGGTCGCGCTACGATCCGGCTGCGGTCGTAATTGATTGATCCATAAGGTTCCGTTGGCTTGGCACAGGCCTTGCTCAATGGCTCTTGTTTCCACACCTTTTGCCCACCGAGGTTGTCCATGTCGTCCGCCGTCCAGAAAGTGCTCGATCTGATCCAGGAACACGAGGTCGAGTTCGTCGATCTCCGCTTCGCCGACATGCTCGGCAAGCACCACCACGTGACGTTCCCGGCCCACGCCATCGACGAGGGCACCTTCGAGGACGGCAAGATGTTCGACGGTTCGTCGATCGCCGGCTGGAAGGGCATCAACGAGTCCGACATGGTGCTGATGCCCGACCCGGACACCGCCTACATCGACCCGTTCAGCGCCCACACCCAGATGGTGCTGCATTGCGACGTGCTCGAGCCGTCCACCATGCAGGCCTACGGCCGCGACCCGCGCTCCATCGCCAAGCGCGGTGAGGCGTTCCTGAAGTCGACCGGCATCGCCGACACCGCCTTCTTCGGTCCGGAGCCGGAATTCTTCATCTTCGACTCGGTGCGCTGGCAGAACGACATGGGCCGCGTGTTCTACGAAATCGGCTCCGAGGAAGCCGCGTGGAGCTCGCGCTACAAGTACGAAGACAACAACACCGGCCACCGTCCGGGCGTGAAGGGCGGCTACTTCCCGGTCAGCCCGGTCGACTCGCTGGGCGACCTGCGCGCCGACATGTGCAAGGTGCTCGAGTCGCTGGGCCAGGTGGTGGAAGTGCACCACCACGAAGTGGCCAATGCCGGCCAGTGCGAGATCGGCGTGAAGTTCAACACGCTGGTGCAGAAGGCCGACGAACTGATGACCATGAAGTACGTCATCAAGAACGTCGCCCACCAGAACGGCAAGACCGTGACCTTCATGCCCAAGCCGATCGTCGGCGACAACGGCAGCGGCATGCACGTGCACCAGTCGCTGGCGAAGGACGGCAACAACCTGTTCGCGGGCGACCTGTACGGCGGCCTGTCGCAGACGGCGCTGTGGTACATCGGCGGCATCTTCAAGCACGCCAAGGCCATCAACGCGTTCGCCAACTCCACCACCAACAGCTACAAGCGCCTGGTGCCGGGCTTCGAAGCCCCGGTGATGCTGGCCTACTCGGCTCGCAACCGTTCGGCCAGCTGTCGCATTCCGTACGTGTCGAGCCCGAAGGGCCGTCGCATCGAAGTGCGCTTCCCCGATCCGATGAACTCGGGCTACCTCGTGTTCACCGCGCTGATGATGGCCGGCCTCGACGGCATCATCAACAAGATCGACCCGGGTGCACCGAGCGACAAGGACCTGTACGACCTGCCGCCCGAAGAAGAGAAGAACATCCCGCAGGTGTGCTCGAGCCTGGACGAAGCGCTCAACGCGCTCGACAAGGATCGTGACTTCCTCAAGGCCGGCGGCGTGTTCAACGACGACTTCATCGATGCGTACATCGAGCTGAAGATGCAGGAAGTGACCCGCTACCGCGCGAGCACGCATCCGCTGGAATTCCAGATGTACTACGCGCTCTGATCGCGTAAACAATCTGGGTGGAGGGACAACGGGCGCTTCGGCGCCCGTTGTTTTTAGCGCTTGGAGCTGCTCACAAGGCCTTTATCCATCGTAGCCATGCACTTCACGGAAGCCTGTCAGCCCCTGGCCAACGCGAGGCAGGTCCGGTTCTTTTACGGAGTGCTTCATAGGTA
Organism: Dyella amyloliquefaciens; assembly: GCF_004296575.1. Classification (GTDB taxonomy): domain Bacteria; phylum Pseudomonadota; class Gammaproteobacteria; order Xanthomonadales; family Rhodanobacteraceae; genus Dyella; species Dyella amyloliquefaciens. The sequence continues at coordinate 130,713 of NZ_SAYT01000009.1, forward strand.
GTTTTGCGGTTGTCACTGCGCCCTGAAGCGCGAAAAATCGGGCTTTTCCGAGTCTTGAACATGCGGTACACGCGTGCCGTTGCGCGCGGCACCGGAATTGTTCCCTTCCGCCAAGGTGCCCGTTGTGGATACGCATCCTGCTGCGCTGAACTTGGACTTGGGTACCCGCGGTCGCAAGCCAATCTTCCTGGCGATCGACAGGACTTTTGCGCGACGCGTAATGGCTGGTGGCGGAGTCGCTTTGCTTTTTGCGGTCTCGTCTTGGCAGGTTCTTCATGCACAGACATTTGATACCACCATCAGCGGCAATCAGACCGCTACGGTGACGGTGGGGGCGGCCACCCAAGATACCCAGATACAGAGCGGGACGAACATCACGGTCAGTGGTACATCGATCGGCCTGACCGTCAACGGTGGCTATCTGGCGGAGCTGAACACCCAGGTGCCCTCGACGGGAACCATCAACGTCACTACGGTCAACGGCAACGGCATTCAGGACTACAATGGAACCGTCAGCATCCCCTACGCCGGCCTCAACGTAACGACCGCCAGCGGCTACGGCATCATCGCCTTCAGCAGTGGCACCGCCAGCAGCACGATCAGCATCCCGAATGGGGCGACCATCAACGTCACCGGCGGCGGTGGTGCCTTGGCCGCCTATGGCGCTCCGGCAAGCTTGTCCGCCACCAACGTCACGCTCAATCTCGCCACGCCTGGGGCGGGCCGCGGCGCAGTGGCGCAAGGTGGGGCAACCATGGATATCTACGGCAGCAATTCGTCGCTCACGGCACGCGGTAGCGTTTTGAATCAGCTTGGATTTGCCGCCAGCGGCGCGGGTAGCGTCGTCACCGTGCATGACCCGATGGCGGTGGACATGCAGTCACCGGCGGCGATCGGCGTGTACATGAAGAACGGAGGCATCGTTTCGTTGCCCTCCAACCAAGTCTTCGAGTTCGACAATCCCAACGACAGCGGCAGCGTCGGCATGGTGGTAGACAATACCGTGGTCGGAAGCGGAGTGCTTGGCAGCGGCATCAACTTTCATTTCGACAGCCCCAGCGAGGTCAACAATGCTTCGACCGGCGTCGTGGTGATCAATGGTGGCCAGGTAACGCTGGACAACCTGCGTGTCAGTGGAGCCGATGTGGCGGCCGGTATCTGGGTCCGGGGCGGATCCACGGCTACGCTCAATGGCGGTGAACTGGACATCGACGCGTACAAGCAGTCGGCGTACTACGTGATGGGCGCCACCCTCATCAACACCTCGACCGGCACCCTCGCGTCACCCGGATTCAGTCTGAACTCCGGTACGCCCAATGCGGGCCTGAAGGTGGATGACGGCGGTACGCTCAATGCGACAGGCACGATAGTAAACATGTCCTCGCCGATGGACAGCGCCGGTGGCTATGCCGCGTCGAATTCGACCACACCGACGTCGTCAACCTTCAAGGCATCGAACCTGATCCTCAGCGGCGTCACCATCAACGCGACGGGCACATCGTCCGATGGCTTGCGCGCGGGCGACGGCGGTCAGATCACCGGAAGCAACGTGCAGGTCACCACCACCAACGGGCAATCAGCACTTAACCTTTCCAACTTCGGGGGTCGGGTCTCGCCAGGCTATATCAGCCTCGCTGGAAGTACCTTGCAGGCGAGTGGAACCTGGGTCTACAGCTACAACGGTACCAACTACACGTATGACTCGGTAGGTCTGGCCGCCAGCAATTATTCGCCCAGCTGGCAGAACGTGGTGACGTTCTCGGGCACGAGCCTGACCAGCCTTACCGGCGTGGCGGTAGATGCCTTCGGTCCATTGCAACTGACCGTCGAGCAGGGATCGAGCATCACGGGAAGTGGCGATGAGGGCCTGCTCTATGCTTACAGGGGCTACTCCACGCAACCACAGCAGACATACGTTCAGCTCGATGCCTCAGACAGTACGCTGAGCGGCCTTGCCCAAGCGGATACCTATAGCCGCGCGGACATCTCGCTGGCAAACCGTTCCAGTTGGATAGGTGAGGCGTTCTATGTGACCAATGTCAACGTGGATGGCACCAGCAGCTGGACGATCCCCGCCAGTTCCGTGGTGTCGAACACGGTGACCAATGCGGGCTTGATCCAGTTCACGGCACCCGATGCCTATAAGACCCTGTACGTCGGTTCCTATGTCGCCAATGGCGGCACGCTGGGCATACATGCCTATCTGGGGGACGATAGCTCGCCGTCGGACCAGCTGATCATCAACGGAGGCACGACCAGTGGTCATGGCCTTATTGCCGTGACCAACACGGGGGGGCCGGGTGCCCTCACCAGTGGCAACGGCATTCCCGTGGTCGAGGTGCTGAACGGCGGTACGACGGCAGCGGGGACGTTTACCTTGGCCAGCCCCGTGGTTGCAGGCCCTTATGAGTACACGCTGGAACGCGGGGGCATCACCGCCGGCACCGAAGAATACTGGTTCCTCCGTTCAAGTAAGGACTGCGGCTCGGTGGCTAGCCATCCTGACTGCCCGGCGCCACCGCCGGTACCACAGCCGCCCGCGCCGCCGTCGCCACCACCCTCGCCGCCTGCGCCCCCTGCACCGACCGACCCGACGCAGCCGCCGTCGCCCCCGGTGGATCCGCCGGCGCCTCCCCCCGTTCCAGGGCCAACCGAGCCGGGGGAACCAACCGATCCGGGCATTCCCAATTACCGGCCGGAAGTCTCCCTGTATACCGCGCTGCCGGGTCTATCGCTGCGCTACGGCTGGGCCACGCTGGACAACCTGCACGAGCGCGTTGGTGAAGAGGAACAATTGCGCGACCGCAGCGACCTGCGCGAGGACAACTACCTCAACGCGCTATGGGTGCGCGTGATCGGTGAGGACGGCAATGTGCGTGGCGCCTCGCAAGGCATCTACAACGGCAGCCCTCAGTACGACTACAACATCATGGCGTTCCAGGCCGGCATGGATGTGTTTGCCGAGGAGCACGAGAACGAGCAGCGCGATCACGCCGGTTTCTACCTAGGCACCGGGCGCATCCGCAGTGATGTCGACAGCTGGGATGGCACCGACGCCGGTCGCGATGAAGTGAAGGGCCAGTCGCTGGGCCTGTACTGGACCCACTTCTGGACCGAGGGCCAATACCTCGACGCGGTGTGGCAGGGCACCTGGACCAAGCAGAGTGCGATGTCGACCGAAGGGCTGGGCCTGCACAACTCCAATTTCGGCTGGGCGGCCTCGCTGGAAGGTGGCTACCCGTTCCATGACGAGTCGCAGGTGTGGGAGCCGCAAGCGCAGGTGATCTACCAGCGCTTCAACAGCGGGCAGGCCAGCGACGCGGCGGCGCAGGTACTGTTCAACGATGTCACCTCGCTGGTGGGACGCGTAGGCCTGCGCTGGGCCAACACCTGGACGCTCGATCCCACCTCGGATGGCATCCGTCGCCTGTTCACCGGCTGGCTGCGCTTCAACCTGTGGAAGGAATTCCAGGGGCAGCCGACCACCTCGTTCTCGTCGGAAGATGGCTTCGTGCCGTTCGATGGCAGCATCAAGGGCTCGTGGTGGCAGCTCAACGGCGGCATGACCTGGCAGCTCGACAAGAACACCTCGTTCTACGCCAACGTCGGCTACCAGAAGGGTTTCAACAGCCAGGGCTTCCATGCCTGGGACGGCAAAGTCGGCTTCCGCTGGAACTGGTGAGGACCGCGCGACGGCAGCGAATATGCCGGGTCTGCAGGTGCCGATGTCATCGACGAGAGCAGCAGGCACCTGACAAGCACGCGATGGGGTCGTGCCGTTGCCATCCGCGGATGCACGCGCGTTGCAACCGCGAACTGCGTAAAACTTCTTAGGGGCCACTCCGTAGTTCTAACCATGCGCCTGTGGCGCAGGCCGGCGATCAGGCGTTGCCCTCTCCACGTTTCCTAGACAAAGTCGCTACGCGGTCCCCTCTAGTTTTGGTGCCCATTGTCCGCTGCCACGGTAGTCGAGCCAGGGAGGCAGGGGTATGCATGGCTAGTGGTTGACGGGAATGCATGGTCCTTACGCGTCGCGTGCGTTGCCCGCGGCTATCCGCCTGTCCGCAAGCTTCGGCAAGTGTTCCTGCCCACGACGGCACCAGACGCCCCGCGTGCTGCAACTCGGTTCGCCGCGGGTGCTTGTTGGCAAAGCCGGCCCGGGCGGCTGGCGTGTTTTCAGTTCGACGGCAAGAGGACTCTCGCCGTTTCGCGAATTCAGGGAGGTTCCGTGACCAAGCGCCTTCATACGCATCCTGTCCGCCGCGGCCGCATGGCGATGGCCATCGCCGCCGCACTGTGCGTGGCCGAAGCTGCCCACGCGCAGATCTATCCCAAAGCCGTCACCGAATCGGGGTCCATCCTCACTGACGAGCAGTATTACGACGGCAATGTCGTTCCGACGGGTCTTATCCAGGGCAACGTCGTCATCCACCCCGCACCGCCTTATCCGGCGCAACTGGGTGGCGCGGGTGTCTCCGTATTCCGTGGCGCCAACGTCACCCTCAATCCCAATGCCGGCACGGAGGGGCTCATCTCCATCACGTCGGACTATCGGGCGGGCGCACCGAACGATGCGCTGTATATCGCCAACGGAACGGTCAACATCGTTGCAAGCACGGCAGGCGTGTTGCTCACCGGCAACGGCACTTCGGTGCATGGCGTGTACATGCCCGAGTCGAGTTCCGGCAACTCGCTGCTCACCGGCTCCAACGTCACCATCGTCACCAATGGCACCGGCGCCGACGGCATGCGGCCCTATGGCGCCACGTCGACCATCAATCTCAGCAACACCTCCATCACGGCGAATGGCCAGGACAGCTGGGGTGTGCGCTCGTGGGGGGGCAGCCAGATCACCTTGACCGACAGCAGCATTACCGCGAATGGCCCCAAGGTCTCTGGTGCGGGTGGCGTGCAGGTCTACAACGGCTCGACCGCCACCATCAATGGCAACTCCACCATCACCACCGGCGTTGATGGCGCACTCGGTCTCAACGCCGAATCGGGAGGTACCCTCAATACCAATACGGATTCGTCCACCAGTGGCACGGTCACCGTGGCGACCACCGGCGCAGGCAGCACCGCGGTGCGAATTGGCACGGCGACGGGCAACCTCAATCGACTCAGCCTGTCGACGACGAAGAACGCGACCTATGGCCTCCTGGCCAACGGCACCTCGACCGTCACCGGCTCCATCGTGGCCATCAACACCTTGGGCACGTCGGCCTACGGCATGTGGATATCCGGTAGCACGACCGCCACGATCAACGGTGGCTCGGTCACCACCCAGGGACAGACAGCGTACGGTCTTCTTTCGGGTACCGGCGCGGCGACGGTGAACCTCACCGATTTCGCCATCGCGACGCATGGTGCGCAGGCCTACGGCATCTATGGCTGGACCGGCAGCACCACCAACTTTGCTGGCGGCAGTATCACGACTGACCAGGCCAGTACCTACGGTATCTATGCGAATGCAGGCAACGTCAACCTGCTGCAGGACGCCGGCGGTGCCGGCACCACGATCACCACGTCCGGTACCAATGCTTATGCCGTGCGTATACAGAACGGAGGAGTCTTCAATGCTGCGGGCGCGACGCTGCACGCCTCGGGTGCGGGCACGGCCGCCATCGTGTTCGACGCGCCGCAAACACTGACGACGGGCACCCTTGTCTCGGCAACGCCGCCCTTGCCTGGCTTGCCGGCAACCGTGCCTCTGCAGGATTCGACCACACCACCGCCCCCGCCAGCGGTCATCACGCCGGATCCGGTGCCGCCCTCCGGCTCAGTGGCGGACGTGCCACTTGCGCTCGGCGTGGCTGGATCAGCGGCGGATCCGCCGACCACGGGGGGCTACAACATGAGCCTGCAGGGCACCAGCGTCACGTCGGATACGGGCGTGGCGTTGTGGCTCTATGGCGGCATCGCCAATGTCCACCTCGTCGATTCCACCCTGACGGGCGGTGGTGGCGCCATCAATGCGACGACCCGAAGTGGACTGGGCGCAACGGCGGCGATCGACGCAAGCCATTCCGTGCTGAACGGCCGCATCTTCACCGACGCAAACAGCACGGCCGCGTTGAACCTGGGCAATGACAGTGCCTGGCACGTGGCCGCCACCTCCAACCTGACCAACCTGTCCAACACCGACAGTACGATCGATTTCCCGGTGACGGCGGCGCTCACGGCAGATCCCACAGCCGACAGCGCCTACCGCAGTGTGACCGTGGCCAACCAGTACATCGGCAGCAACGGCACGCTTGCCTTGAACACCTATCTCGGCAGCGATGGTTCACCCTCGGACCAGTTGATCCTCAATGGCGGTGCAGCTTCCGGCGAAACGTTGCTGGTGATCCACAATTCAGGCGGTCCCGGCGCGCTGACCCGCGCCAACGGCATCCTCGTGGTGAGCGCGATCAACAACGCCACCACCACGGGCGATGCGTTCAGCCTGGGCACCGAGGTGCGTGGCGGTGCGTACAGTTATGCACTGCTACGCGGTGCCGTCGACGGCAGCAACGCCGAAAGCTGGTACCTGCGCTCGGAATTCGTGGTGCCACCGCAACCTCCCGCGCCGCCTGCACCACCAGCGCCACCAGCGCCACCAGCCCCACCGGCACCGGAACCGCCCGCGCCACCTGCGCCGCTACCACCCGACCCGCCGCCGGAACCGTTGCCGCCCGGGACCTATCCGATCATCGGCCCGGAACTGGCCACTTATGGCGTAGTGCAACCCACGGCGCGTGAGATGGGGCTGGTGACACTGGGAACCATGCACGAACGCATCGGCGACACGCAGACCAGCGCCAATGCCCAGGGTGACCCCGAGGGTTGGGCCACATCGGCGTGGGCCCGCGTTTTCGGACGCGACATCGATGATCGCTATCGTGCGTATGCCGATCCGCGCACGGAGGGTCACCTGCTGGGCGCACAGGCGGGCTTCGACGTATGGCAGGGCAGCCTCGCCCCCGAACACCGCGATGCTGCCGGTGTTTACATGGCCTACGCCAACACCAGGATCGACGTGAATGGACTGGTCACCAATCCGGAGGCAACGGCGTATGAGCTGGTTCGCACGGGGCGGGTCAACCTTGATGCGGTGTCGGGCGGCGGCTACTGGACCCATTACGGGCCCAGCGGCTGGTATCTCGATGGCGTGGTCCAGGGCACGCGGTACAACGGCACCGCGCGCACCGAGTACGCCTCGCTTATCGCACGCGGCGATGGCCTGCTCGCGTCGCTCGAAGGCGGTTACCCATTCGCGCTGGCATGGGGACCCAACTTCATCCTGGAACCGCAGGCACAGGTGATCTGGCAGCACGTCTGGTTCCGCCCCACCGATGACACCTACAGCACGGTGTCGCTCGGGTCGAGCAACGGGACTACCGCGAGACTGGGCCTGCGCGGTCAATGGACCATCCTTCGTGACAACGGCCAAGTGTGGCAACCCTATGTGCGCGCCAACGTCTGGCGCGACATGGGTGGTGGTTCGACCGCCACATACGCGGGGGTGGACCAGGTGCCGCTGATCATGCAGACCACCCGCGCTGACGCCGCCGTGGGCGTCACCGCAAAGCTGCTGGCCGGGCTGAGTTTTTACGCCCAGCTGGGCTATCAGTTCGGCGTGAGCTCGGGCAACGAGAAGCGCGATGGTGTTGCGGGCGACGTCGGATTGCGACTCCGGTGGTGAAGCTCGGCTCGGTGCCTGCGTGCCATACGGCAGACACGTTGAGCCAGTATTGCTGGATGGCCCCTGTTGACGGGTCACTCACGTCATCGGGCGCAGAGTTCCGCGTATTTCCATTCACTGCGATCCTGCAGCCTGCGTCATCGAGGGGTTTGCTGGCCGGGCTGCGTGGCGGGAATCAAATGGGGAGCATCATGATGAAGCAGCAGTTGAAGACCATGCTGGTGGCCGGCTGCGTGCTGGCGTTGGCGGCTTGTTCCGGCAAACCGGCCGGCGAATCCGCTGCCGGCAATGCCGCCGCGAGCAGCTCGGCCGCAGCGCCCGCCGACCAGACCGCATCCTCGAAGGTACCCGGCGATTTCGGCCCGCCGCAGGGCGACCCGATCCATGCCGAACTGGGCGTGCCGCCCAACGTGCCGCCGCCGATCCATCGCGATCATCCGGCGAAGGTCATCGTGGATCTCGAAGTCATCGAGAAGGAGATGCCGATTTCCGAAGGCGTCACCTACACCTACTGGACCTTCGGCGGCACCGTGCCCGGTAGTTTCATCCGCGTGCGCCAAGGCGACACGGTGGAGTTCCATCTGAAGAACTCGCCGGACAGCAAGATGCCGCACAACATCGACCTGCATGGCGTCACGGGTCCGGGTGGTGGCGCAGCGTCGAGCTTCACCGCGCCGGGTCATGAAAGCCAGTTCACCTTCAAGGCGCTCAACGCCGGCATCTTCGTCTATCACTGCGCGACGGCGCCGGTGGGCATGCACATCGCCAACGGCATGTACGGCCTGATCCTGGTCGAGCCGCCGGAAGGCATGCCCAAGGTGGATCACGAGTACTACGTGATGCAGGGTGACTTCTATACCACCGGCAAATACCGCGAGAAGGGCCATCAGCCCTTCGACATGGACAAGGCCATCGACGAGCGTCCGACCTACGTGCTCTTCAACGGTCACGAAGGTTCGCTCACCGGTGATCACGCCCTGACCGCGAAGGTGGGCGAGACGGTGCGCCTGTTCGTGGGCAACGGCGGCCCGAACCTGGTATCGAGCTTCCACGTGATCGGCGAAATCTTCGACAAGGTCTATTACGAAGGCGGCAAGCACGCGCAGGAAAACGTGCAGACCACGCTGATTCCCGCCGGTGGCGCGATGATGGCGGAGTTCCACGTCGACGTGCCTGGCAGCTACGTGCTGGTCGACCACTCGATCCTGCGTGCCTTCAACAAGGGCGCCATGGGCATCCTCAAGGTGGATGGTCCGGAGAACAAGGCGATCTATTCGGGCAAGGAAGTGGACTCGGTATACCTGGGTGATCGCGCCGAACCGAACCTGCAGGCAGTGGCGACGGCCGCGGCGGCGCATGCCAGCGGCACGCTCAGCAAGGATGAGCAGATCGCCGCCGGCAAGCAGTTGTTCACCGGCACCTGCTCGGTCTGCCATCAGGCCAACGGCGAAGGTCTGGAAGGCGTGTTCCCGCCGCTGGCCAAGTCCGATTTCCTGGCCAAGCTGAGCAAGGACGAGCTGATCGCCATCCCGCTGCAGGGGCACACCGGCAAGGTCACCGTCAACGGCAAGGAATACGACTCGGTGATGCCGCCGATGAGCCAGCTGACGGATGACGAGGTGTCCAACATCCTCACCTTCGTGCTTAACAGCTGGGATAACCCGGGTGGGCAGATCACCAAGGAAGAAGTCGCAAAGGTACGCGCCAAGCCCGCACCGGCACCGGCGGCAGGGCATTGATGGGTTCGATCGTCATGCGTGGGTTGTGGCTGGTCATGGGCATGTGCGCGACGTCGGCGTCGCTGGCGGCGGAGTACGTGCCCTTGCCCGGCGGCAGTTTCGCCAGTGTGCTCGGGGCCGACAACAAGGCCGCGCCTGCTCAGATCAAGCCGTTCCGCCTGCGTACCGAGCCGGTGACGAACGCAGAGTTCCTGGCGTTCGTCAGCGCGCATCCGCAATGGCGCCGCGATCAGATAGCCGGGGTGTTCGCCGACAAGCAGTACCTGTCGCAATGGGCCAGCGCCGAGGCGCTTGGCCCCAATGCGTTGCCGCGCCAGCCGGTGATCCGGGTGAGCTGGTTCGCGGCGCAGGCGTTCTGCGAGAGCGAAAAGGCACGCCTGCCCACGTGGTACGAGTGGGAATACGCGGCGGCGGCTGATGCGCATCGCGCCGATGCGCGCAGCGACCCCGCCTGGCGCGATCACGTACTCAACTGGTATAGCCGTCCGTCGAACACGGCTTTGCCCCAGGTGGGTGGCGAAGCGGACGTGCATGGCGTGCGTGACCTCAACGGCCTGGTGTGGGAATGGGTGGATGACTTCAACGCACTCCTGGTGAGCGGCGATGGTCGCGATCAGGACGGCGCAGACAAGGCGCGCTTCTGCGGTGCCGGTGCCGCCAACATGCAGCAGAAGGAGAACTACGCCACCCTGATGCGCGTGGCGATGCTCTCCGCGCTCAAGGCGTCCGACACCACCAACAACATGGGCTTCCGCTGCGCCAGGCCCGAGTGAGGAACCCATGAAACGCTTGCTGATGTTGTGGTTGTGCCTGTTGTTCGTCGGCCCCGTGATCGCGGCGGCACCCCTGCCTACGGATTCGATCTACCAGCTTGGCGCCAAGCTTACCGACCAGGACGGGCATAGCTGGCCGCTGTCCGCGCGTCGCGGCAAGGTGCAGTTGATGACCATGTTCTACACGTCCTGCACCATGGTCTGCCCGATGATCGTGGACACCATGAAGGCAACGCGCAAGGCCGTGGACGAGCCGGCGCGCGACAAGCTGGATCTGCTGGCGGTGAGCTTCGACCCCGCACGGGACAACGTGGCCGCCTTGCATCAGTACGCGCAGAAGCGCCAGCTCGACGCACCGCACTGGACCCTGGCGCGTGCAGAACCGCAGGACGTGCGCGCACTCTCGGCATTGCTCGGCCTGCAGTACCGCCAGCTGCCGGATGGTGACTTCAACCACTCCAGCGAACTGATCCTGCTTGATCCCGACGGACGCATCATCGCGCGCACCACCACCATCGGGCGACTCGACCCGGCGTTCGTGGATGCCGTGCGCAAGGCGCTCGCTTCGAGCTGAAGCGATTTCAGCGCGCGGACTTCTCCGGGAAATCCACCACGTCGAGTGGCGCGGGGAAAGTGTCGCTGAGGTTTTCGCCGCTGGCTGGTGAGGCGTGCTGCCACGGCTTGCCTTGTCCGAACGCCTCGATGTCGTCGTAACGGCCGACCACGTGCAGTTGCTCGAAGCCATAGGGCAAGCCTTCGGCAGCGAGTGGCGCGTTGGCATCGGCGACGTGGAAATGCAGATGCGGGCCGGTGGACTCGCCGGTGAAACCGAGTTGCCCGATCACCTGGCCGCGTCGCACGTGCTGCCCGGCTTTCACGGTGATGCTGCCGGGTTTGAGGTGCTCGTAGAACGCATAGCGTCCGTGGCCCAGATCGAGCGCCACGTAATTGCCGGCAGCGTCCTCCAGCGGCACTTTCTGCGACGCATGTTCGGCAAGCGTGGCGGATTCGCCGATGCCTTCGCCGATCGAGGCCACGGTTGCCTCGGCGACCGCCAGTACGTCGGCACCATAGCCCAGCCATTCGGCGGGCTTCGCACCGTCGCCGCGGGCAAACCCACCTTGCGCGCCTACACGGATCCAGTCGATCGCAAAGCGACCCGGCACATGCACGGCTCCGTGGGTGGCGTAGAGCACGCGACGATGGCCGCGTTCCCACTGTGCGTTGTAGATCGCCACCCATGGGCCACCACGCAAGGGTGGTCCCAGCCTCAGCGGCGCACGTGATGACACGTCGAAGGCACCGCCCTCTATCGGCGCGGACGCCGCCGTGGCGGTGTCGCTCGTGTAGACGATGCGATGCTGCACCTTTCGCGCAGCCCCGGAGGCCGGATCGAACGGCACCGTGAGATAGGCGACCGCGTCCACGCCCGGTGGTATCCGCGCGAGGTCCTTGTCCGCAGGATGGTCCGGACGACCCAGGATCGCTTCGAGCGCCTTGCCTTCGAAGGTGGCGATCGGATGCCCACCGTCATCGATGACAGCAATGCTTGCCAGGCGCAGTGGCTCCTTCGCGTAACTGGTGAGGTGCAGCTCGTAAACCAGCGACGCCTTGCCAGCGACCACGACCGGCTCGGGCGCCCACGGCACGCGAAGATCGAATGACTGCGTGACGGGTGCACGCTGCGCCACGACAAGTGGGCTGATCAGAGCCAGTGCGAACAACAGGAAGATGCGCCATGCCATGGACGGTGCTCCACGCGACGGAGCACCGAGCTTTCGCCAGTCGCCGCTGCAACGCCACTGCCGGAGGTCACTGGGCGTGCCCCGTCCTTCTACTGTAGGAGCGCACCCAGTGCGCGATCCACGCTCCCGTGAATGACATCAGGAACGTGGCTCGCGAAAATCCCTACACACGACTACACCGCACCTCCGCGGTCGCGCACTGGGTGCGCTCCTACAGGGAGGAGAGGAAGTGCGGTGCGTGGCCTCAGTGCAGCTCCACCACCACCAATCCCTGCGCCGGCACGTCGATGCTGAGTTTGCCGTTCTTCAGCTTGGCCTGTTCCGGTGCGGAAAGCTTGCCCGCTTCACGCAGCTGCTTGATCTGCTCGCGGCTCGGCGTGTTGGGGCGGCCCATCTTGTCGAATGCAGACACGGCGTTGCCATGCGTTTCGTCCAGACGCCACACGGTGGCCTGCGAGGCGTTGCCTAGATGCTTTACGTCCACGTCGAAATGCTTGGTAGCGCCGGTGGGCACGCCGGGCGTGTAGTCGGCAGTGTTGCCCAGCGGCGGCGTGTAATTCCACAGCGCAAGCACCACGGTGCCGTCGCTGCGCTTGGTCGCCAGTGCGCTGTCGGTCTTCAGCGGCAGCTGCACATCTCCCAGCTTGTGCAGCATGGCGAAGGCGTTGAAGGCCGGCTTCTCGATGCGGTCGGCGGCAATCAGGCCGAAGCCGCCGTAGAACGGGTTCCTCACCACGCCCTGTTCGTCGAACACGTCGGAGAACGACCAGTAGCTCATCATGTCGACCTTGCCCGCGCACTCGCGGATGGTGTTGGCCATCCACGGGCCCATGTACACGCTGTCGGTGACATTAGGCAGGTTCGCGTACGAGGCGTTGTACTCGCTGTAGATCAGCGGCAGCTTCGGGAACGGCGAGGCGGCGACTTCCTTGTGCGACTTGTCCACCGCGCGGCACACCATGTCGCGGCGTGGAATCTTCTCGTTGGTCTTGAACACGTTGTCCGCGGTGTCGTCACCGTAGACATGCGTGCTGACGAAGTCGATCGGCGCGCCGCTCTGCTTCACGTGCTTGAGGAAGTCCGGCAGCCATGCCGCCTGCGCCGTGCCCGGGCCACCGACGCGGAACTGCTGGTCGACGGACTTCACCACGCGCGCGGTGCGGTCATACAGCTCGTAATACGTCGGCTGTTCCGGCTTGCCACCCCAGAACGCGAGGTTCGGTTCATTCCACACCTCGAAATACCAGCTGCGCACTTCCTCGATGCCGTAGCGCTCGACCAGGTGCTGCAGGAACGCGCGCATCATCGCGTCCCATTCGTTCCAGTCCTTCGCCGGCATCACGTTGGGGTGGTACCAGAAGTCGTGGTGGCTGGCCGGGTCGGTGCTCAGTTCCGGCGGCATGAAGCCCAGTTCCACGAACGGTTTGACGCCGCGCTCGAGCAGGCCGTCATAGACCTGGTCCACGTAGCTGAAGTTGAACTGCAGCTTGCCCTGCGCATCGCGGTAGGCCACGCCCATGTCGCGGTCGAAGATTCCGTGGAAGCGGATGTAGCTGAACCCGGTGGCGCCCTTCACCGCTTCGAGATCCTTGCGGTAGTCGTCGCGCAGCGCGAGCACGGCTCGGCCCGAACCGAACATCTGTTCCCAGAAGTGCGGCAGCGGCGTGCCCTTGGCCGTGGCGTCCACCTGCAGTTGCACGGTGTCGTTGCCGGTGGCGGCATGGGCCGTGCCCATCAGGGCAAGGCAGATGGCGGCGCTGGTAGCCAGGCGGCGGAGCGGGGAAGGGGCTGGCATGAGGCGGATCCTTCAGCAGGGTGGGTAGCCGGCCGATCGAGGCCGGGCTAGGATGTAAACGTTTACATGACTGGGCCGGAGTCTCTTACAGACCGGGTCGCCCGATCAATACGCGCGCATCGCAGAAGTCGGCCCTGTTGCGGTGCACAGGTAGGGAGTGGGGTCCATGGGTGCTTCGATTCGTTCTCGCGCCACCGCGCTGGCAAGCCTTCCGCGCCGCTGCCGTTTGGCCGGATGGCTGGGCGCCATGCTCGCGCTGGCCGCTCCATTTGTTGCAGCGCAAGAGGCCGCTTCGCACACCTGGGCGAACCCCGTCGACATCGACTACCGCTACAACTTCGAGCAGATGAACGAGGGCATCTCGTACCGCACGGGCGCCGACCCGGCGGTGGTGCGCTATGGCGACGCCTACTATCTGTTCCTCACGATGGCGGATGGTTACTGGCGTTCCACCGATCTGCTGCACTGGCAGTTCGTCAAACCCAGCCGCTGGCCGTTCGACAGCGAAGTGGCGCCGGCCACGCTGGTGGCGGGCGGCAAGCTGTTCCTGATGCAGGCGGCGACGCAGCCACGACCGCTGCTGTATTCCACGGATCCCGCGCATGGACGCCTGGATTTCTGGACGCGCCTGCTGCCGCCGGTGCCCGGCGCCGTCTCCAGCGATGAGCACTACACGCTCAAACCCGGCGAGCTGCCACCCGGTCCGTGGGATCCCGGCCTGTTCCAGGACGAGGATGGCAAGACCTACCTCTATTGGGGCTCCTCCAACGTCCATCCGCTGTACGCCGCGCAGCTCGACCTCAAGCTTGGCGACGAAACGGAAGGCGAGGGCAAGCGGCTGGCTTTCGTCACCCAGCCGCAGTCGCTCTTCACGCTGCATCCCGCCGAACATGGCTGGGAACGTTTCGGGCAGGACCACACCGACGACCACACGCTGCCCTTCATGGAAGGCGCGTGGATGAATCGCCATGGCGACCGCTACTACCTGCAATACGCCGCGCCCGGCACCGAGTACAACGCGTACGGCACGGGTGTCTACGTGGGCAAAGGTCCGCTGGGCCCGTTCGACTACGCGCCCTACAACCCCATCGGCGAAAAGCCCGGCGGCTTCGTGCAGGGCGTGGGGCACGGCTCCACCTTCCAGGACGCGTACGGCAACTGGTGGAACACCGGCACCTCATGGATCGGCAGCAACTGGACCTTCGAGCGCCGCATCGGCCTGTATCGCGCCGGCTTCCATGCAGACGGCCAGATGTGGGTGGATACGCGCTTCGGCGACTTCCCGCAGCGCATGCCCGATCACCTGCTGAAGGAAGACGAGGACACGTTTACCGGCTGGATGCTGCTGTCGTATCGCAAGGCGGCAACGGCCTCTTCGGCATTGCCCGGCCATCCGGCCTCGGCGGCCGCCGATGAAAACCCGCGTACCTTCTGGGTGTCGGCAAGCAACACACCGGGCCAGACGCTCACGCTCGATCTCGGCGGCGAACGCACGGTGCGCGCGGTGCAGGTGAACTTCGCCGACTACCAGTCCGGCCGCTACGGCGATGCGCCCGACATCGTGGCGCAGTTCCGCATCGAGGGTTCGCGCGACGGCCAGCACTGGGACACGCTGGCGGATCTCTCGCACGAAACGCGCGATCGCCCCAACGCCTACCTCGAGCTGCCGCAGGCGGCGCGCGTGCGCTATGTGCGTTACGTGCATGGGCATGTCGGTGCGCACACGCTGGCCATCGCTGACCTGCGCGTGTTCGGCCATGCCGACGGTGCGCCGCCACCCGCACCCGCGCAGGTCACCGCGCGGCGCCTGGCCGATACGCGCAATGCGGAAATCAGCTGGTCGCCCGTGCCGGGTGCCGTGGGCTACAACGTGCGCTGGGGCCTGGCCGCCGATCGCCTGCACAGCACCTACCAGCGCTTCGCCGACCAACCCACGACACTGACGCTGCGCTCGTTGAACAAGGGCGTGCACTACGTGGTGGCGGTGGAAGCGTTCGACGAACACGGCGTGTCGGTACTGTCGGCCCCGCAGCGCCTCTGACGCGAACGCCGATGGTTGCGTGAAGGCGATGTGTGCGTCGTAGCGCATGTGCGCGTGCGGCGTGGCGACGGCACGGTTCCGTGCAAAGATCGGCCATGGCCCGAACCCTGCTGGCACTCCTGGTTCCTGAAGCCGATCCCGTCGTCGCCAGCTTCCGGGATCAGCATGACCCCTCGGCGCGCCGGGGGCTGGGCGCGCACATCACGCTGATCTATCCGTTCGTGGAAAGCGAACTGCTGTCGCCCACGATGCTGGCGCGCCTGCGCAGCACCATCGCCGACCTGCCGGCGCCCATGTTTCGCCTGGTTGAAGTGCGCATGTTTCCCGCGGTGGTCTGGCTGGCACCGGAGCCCACGCGCTCCATCGTGCAGTTGGCGGGCGCGATCGAGCGTGCCTTTCCCGACCAGCCCATCGGCGGCGGTGCCTTTCCCGAATACATTCCGCACCTCACCGTCGCGCGCCGCGTGCCGAAGGAAAAGGACGCCATCGCCAATGAAGTGAAGGCCCGCCTTGCCGACTATGGTCCGATCTATTGCTGGTGCGACAACGTCACCTTGCTGGTTAGCGAGGATCGCCGCTGGCGGCGACTCGCGGACTTTCCGCTGTTGCACTGAGCGGACCCGCGGCGCATTCATGCAGCAGCCGCTGCAGTTTCTGAAGCGCCGGTAGCAGCGACTCGGGTTCGCGCAGAGCCTTGCGGGAGGCACCGATGGCTTGCCGCAACTTGCCGGGCGCATCGCCTCGCACGATCACCGCAATCGCGTCGCTGCGACAGGCAAGCAAGGTGTCGGCCCAGTCGGCCGGTTGCATGGGGTACGTCCGGCGCGTCAGCCACCGCACGACGCGGAAGGGAGGCGTGACCTGCACGAGCAACTCGCATGCGTCATCGAATGGCGTTGCATCGCGCGTGGACGTCGCCGGGTCGACGGCCTCGACGAGTGCGGCAAGCGCATCGGCGAGACGTCGTCGCAGCACGTCGGTGGACCGCACGGGCCACACGAACCAGGCCGCACTCACGCCGATGACCGCGCCGATGGCGATTTCTTCCAGGCGTAGCCACAGCATCGCCGACGGCGTGCCGCCATCGAAGCCCTGCAGCAGGGCCAGCGCCACGGTGACGAACAAGGCCCACCACGCATACGCAAACGGTCGCAGCCAGACACCCATGAAAAGCGAGGCGAGGATCAGCGCGCCCGTGGCCCTTCCGTCCAGCCCGAGACGCAGACTGAACATCAGTGCGACAAAGGTGCCCGCTGCTGCGCCAACCACGCGCATGCCGCTCTTGTAGAGCACGTCGAGCCGACCACGGTTGCCGCTGTTGACGATGAAGGCAGTGAGCACGATCCATGCCCAACGCTCGGCAAAGAACACGAAACCCACGACGAAAGCCAGCGTGAGCGCGACCGCCATCTGCAGCGCCATGCGCGTGCTCGCGGCCATGCGCGGCGAGCCATCGCGCATCGCCGCTGCCACCGCCGGTGCATGCTGCGGCGCTGGCATGGGCAGCTGCATCCGCTTCATCAGCAGATGCGCGACATTCACCCAGAACAATGCAAGCAGTGCGATGACCACGGGCACCAGCAGTGGTGGCAGCAGGCCGCCAGCGCTCGCATGCACATGGGGCACCGTCAGCAGGGTGACGAAGGGCAGCGCGATCAGGCTGCCCGCCCGTCGCGCCATCGGCCCGAAACGGCGGAGCCAGATCGAAACGAACATGCCGGTGATGAACGTGGCGGCGCCCACCCATGGCCAATGCCGCAGCAACCAGCCCACGCTCAGGGTGGCAAAAGCCACCGCCGGCAGCACGAGGGCGGCTTCGATCCGCCCGCGACGGTCACGGTCGAGCTGGCTGCGCGACAGCGACAAGGCCAGGACCACGCCCAGTACCGCCGCGCCTGGTCCAGGCGCGATCGCCAGCCCGCAAAACACCGTGGCGAGCGCCGCCGCCGTGGTGGCGCCAGCCTCGATCAAGGCCTGGAGCAGTAGTGAGCGGCCGGTTCCCTGGCGTTGCGGCCGGACTGGGTCGGTGGTGGTCATGCGGATCCCTCGCAGCGCGTACGCGCCAGCGTAACGGACGGCCAGGCGGACCGGCGCATTCTGACAACGGCACGCTACGCCCGCCCCGGCATCGGCTACCCTCCGCCGGTCCGTCCCGGCCCGCGGCGGACACTGGGGGAAGGCGACCGGGCCACCACCGCAGGAGCATCCTCCGATGAATGGTTTCCGCGCCGTGTGCCTCGCCACCCTCGTGGCCTTCATGTTCGCCCTGATCCCCACCGTCCATGCCTCGCAGGACACGCCCAAGTCCATGCAGGGAAAGCCCGATCTCTCGGGCCTGCATGATTTCGACTTCCTGCAGGGAAACTGGACCAGCCATCACCGCAAGCTCAAGGAACGGCTCGCCAACAGCCACGACTGGGAAGAGTTCGACGGCACCCTGAGCATGCGCGAGCTGATGGACGGCCATGCCAACGTCGACGACAACGTGTTCAAGACGGCGGAAGGCACCTACCGGGGCGTCGGTCTCCGCTCCTACGATCCCAAGACCGCCCAATGGGCCATCTGGTGGCTGGACGGACGTGACCCCTTCGGCCAGCTCGACCCGCCCGTCAAAGGCCATTTCGAAAATGGCGTCGGCACCTTCTATTCCACCGATACCCTGCGCGGCAAACCCGTGCGCGTGCGCTTCATCTGGTCAAAGATCACCAGGACCACCGCCCACTGGGAGCAGGCTTATTCGGCCGACGACGGCAAGACCTGGGAGGTCAACTGGGTCATGGATTTCACCCGAGTGCCATGAGGCCTGTGTCGCGGCGCTCCAAGGCGCAGGTGATGTTCCGCGGGCATCTCCGGTGTGAACCTGCCAAGCGAAGGTGCGCCAGCTTTTGACTTGAAACACCTATGCTTCGAACCGCCGGGCGCGGCATAGTGCCGGGGAAAACAGGCATGCCGGCGCGAGCCGGAGCCGATGGCAGTTTCGGTACCAGAGACAACCAAGGGGATGTTGATGGCGATGTGGCGTGCAGGATGCGTGGGCGTAGCGATGTTGCTGGCGGGGCCGGCCTTGGCCGAGGACTGCAATCTGAAGGATTACGGCACCTTGCCCGTGCAAATGGTCGGCAATCAGGCGACGACCATGGTGAAGATCAACGGCACCGACACGCGCTTCATGCTCGATACCGGTGCCTTCTTCAACACCATGTCGGCAGCGAGGGCATCGGCGTTGGGGCTGAAGACGCAACCGGTACCGTTCGAATTCCGTCTCCGCGGCGTGGGTGGCGACGTGAGCGTCCAGCAGACGCACGTCAAGGAATTCGGCATCCTCGATACGACGCTCAAGAACATCGCCTTCATCGTCGGTGGCACCGACACCGGCGACGGCTTGCTCGGCGCCAACCTGCTCGACCTCGCCGACGTGGAGATCGATCTTGCCCATGGCAAGCTGACGCTATTCAAGGCGGAGCATTGCGACAAGGCATCGCTGGCCTACTGGGTCAAGGGCAGCGGCGGTTACAACATCGCCGACATCGATTCATTCGATACTCCGTATGACCGACGCACCTTCTTCAACGTGACGATCAATGGCAAGACCGTGCGGGCCCTGCTCGACTCGGGTGCGTCCGCCACCGTGTTGAGCCGTGACGCAGCCCAGCGCCTCGGCATCGACCTGAAAGGGCCGAATGCCATACCAGGCAGTACCAGCATGGGTATCGGCACCAGGCAGGTAAGGACATGGACCGTGCCCATCGACTCATTCTCGGTCGGTTCCGAAACGATCCAGCACAGCCAGATGCAGGTGCTGGACGGCAGCATGGGCGACCGGACCGACATGTTGCTTGGCGTGGACTTTCTCCTCGCCCATCACATGTTCATCTCCAACAGCACGAAGAAAGCTTTCTTCACCTATAACGGTGGACGCGTGTTCACCTACGCCTCTGCTCAGGGCGATGACGCAGCAGCGGATACCGGCAACGCCGCAAACGGAAACAACGCCGCGCCAAAGACGGCGGCTGATTACGCCCTGCAAGGCGAGGCGCATCTGTCGCGTGGCGAACTGGGCGCCTCCATTGCAGACATGGACGAAGCGATACGCATGGCGCCCGACCAGGCGGCCTATTACGTCGCCCGTGCCAGGGCACACGAGGCAAACAGCCAAGCCGATGCCGCGCTAGCCGACCTCGACAAATCCCTGAGCCTGGCCCCGAAGGACGTCGATGCCCTGCTGATGCGCGCAGGACTCCGCCTCGAGCACAAGGACCGCGCCGGCGCCGCCGCCGATGTGGCACAGGCGAGTTCCGTGGCGCCTGCCGGTTCCAAAGCCGCGCTCACGGTTGCCTACTTCGATGTCGAATTCGATCAACCCGCCGCCGCGTTGCCGCTGCTGGACGATTGGGTTCGTCTGCATCGGGATGACGCCATGCTCGGCACCGTGCTCAACGAGCGCTGCTGGGCGCGTGGCCTGAGCAACCAGCTGCTGGACGACGCCCTCAAGGATTGCCGCAAGGCAATCAGCCGTGACGGCAAAAAGCCCTACTACCTCGACAGCCTCGGTCTGGTGCAGTTGCGACTCGGAAACTACCCGGAGTCGATCAAGGCCTACGAGCAGGCAGTCGCTGGAAACCCGGATTCGGCATGGTCACGCTATGGCCTCGGCCTGGCGCGAATCCGCAGTGGACAGACAGAAACAGGCAATGCCGATCTCGCCGCCGCGCGATCGCTTGATGCGCAGGTCGATGCGCGCGCCTCCAAGTTTGGGCTTACTGCGTCCACGCCGTAGCTTGGGTGTCTTCTTTCGGCCCGAAAGCAGAAATTCGGGCTATCAAAGTCCGGGCGAAGCTCTACCGTGAATCAGGGGGACGTATGGTCGTGAGGCAGCTGGTAACGGTCGGTTTCAGGCTGTTTGCCATTTGGTTGTGCATCACCGCGTTTCAAGCTTTTGGTTTGATCGCTAGCGTGCGGAAGGTGACGTCTTCCTGGGGAGATTCGCCCTGGCTTGGTATGTGGATCGTCGGCATATTCATCGGTGTTGCCATTATCGTTTGGGCAATTAGTACGCCGTTGTCCCGCATGCTCACCTATGGCATGTCCAGAGTCGAAGACGCACGCGTCTCGGCAACCGATCTGGTGGCAGTTGGGTGCGTTCTCATGGGGTTATGGTGGCTGAAAGAGGCGACCTTTCCCTTACTGGGTCTCTGGCTCAAGGCTGTCGCCCTTTCTCCAGAAGCGGGACAAACAGCCTTCGCATTGCTGGGGGCAGAAGGAAAAGTAGCCGCAGGCTTGGATTTGCTTGAGATAGGTGTCGGCTCGTACTTCGTGATGCGACCGTACAAGATTGCCAGGCGCCTGATTTCCAGCGTCACGGCAGCGACCGATCCGGAGTCGCCCAGTTGACGGCGACATCTGGGCGACTCGAGCGAATGGGTTGCACTGATCGTCGATGTCCGTATATGGACTCCTCCCCATTGCAAGCCTCCCGTGCTCTGGCGTCCGTGTCGACTGCACACGTATATCCGGCCTCTGACAACCACACCGCATAGCGGTGCTGGGCCATGATGGGCTAGTCGCGC